>CBDFIW010000003.1:0-2594251 GCA_965248255.1 Bryobacterales bacterium | reverse complement strand
TGGCAACGGAGACTCTCATGGTTGAGCTCGTGCAGGCCTGGTTACAGAGGCCGAACTTCATCGCGTTCGTCATCTTGTTCCTGTGGGGGGTCTACATCACGGTCACGCACCACAATCTCGTGAAGAAACTGATTGGGCTCTATTTGGTTCAGACGAGTGTCATTTTCTTCCTTGTCACCACCAGTGCCAAGGACGGAGCGACGGTTCCGATTCTTATGCCCGGCGAAACGGCCGTTCAGCCGGAGGCCTACGTGAATCCATTGCCACACGTGCTGACCCTGACTGCGATCGTCGTGCAAGTGGCGACGCTTGGTGTCTCGCTTGCCTTGGTCGCCGGGATCTATAAGAAGTACGGCAGCCTGGACGAGGACGAGATCCTCAAGAAACTGGAATGAGCGATCACCTTCCCATACTCGTTTTCCTCGTTCCGTTTCTGGCGGCGATTTGTATGCCGCTTGTCGGCTTGAAAGATCCGGGACGCTGCCGTCCGCTTGCGTTGACGGCTCTTGGGGCTATGTTCCTTCTTTCGGCGGCGACCTTGTGGAGGATCTTGAGCCACGGCGAGATCCGATACGCCCTCAGCGGATGGGCGCCGCCCGCCGGAATCGAATGGGTAGCCGATGAGATCGCCGGCATCATGGCATTCGCACTCAGTGCGCTCGCTTTCCTCTCGCTGCTTCATACACGCCACGAAGCGGGGACGGAGTTGGGGGGCCGCACCGTGCCCTACCACGCGATCCTTCTGACCCTGGTGTCCGGCCTGACCGGCATTGTCTTTGCCGGAGACCTTTTCAACGTATTCGTCTTCCTCGAGATAGCGGCGCTGTCAGGATACGCGCTCGTGGGTGTCCCAGGCGGGCGGTCCCTGGTATCCGCCTTTCGATATCTCATCATGGGCTCGCTGGGCGCTTCGTTCTACTTGCTAGGTGTGGGCTACTTCTATGCGGCGACAGGCACCCTGAACATGGCCGACCTGGCGCAACGCGTGCCGGACCTCCTCGCCTCTAAAGCGGTGATCGGCGGACTGAGTTTCATGTTCATCGGGCTTGGCATCAAGATGGCGCTGATGCCGCTGCACGGATGGTTGCCCGACGCCTATACAGAAGCTCCTGACGCGGTTTCGCCGCTCTTGGCTGCGTTGGTGACGAAGGTCGCGCTGCTTGCTTGGATTCGGATTCTGTACTGGGTCTTGCCGGCGGGAAACGACGAAAGGGTTATTAAGATGTTCGGGCTGCTGTGGGTTGTAGGCGCCCTTGCATCGGTCGGCGGCGCGGTTCTCGCACTGACACAGCAGAACCTGAAACGAAGGTTCGCCTACGGGGGTCTGGCGCACATCGGACTCGCACTTGTCGGCGTGGGTCAGGGTAATCAGACAGGTGTAGCCGGCGGCTTGTTCTACCTAATCAATGACGCTGTGATGCAGTGCCTGTTGTTCATCATGGCCGGCGCCGTCGGTTGGCGGTACGGAGCTCGAACTCTCGACGATCTCGGCCGCACGCGGCTACCGACTCCTTGGATAATCACCGGATTCGTCGTGGCGGCAATCTCGATGATCGGCCTCCCCCCAACGGGTGGTTTCTTTGGAAAGTGGTACATCGTGCTCAGTGCGATCGAGAAAGAAAACTACGCAGCAGTTGCGGCCATCTTGCTCACGACGCTGCTGACCATGGCCTATTTCATACAGGTCCTGGAACGCATGCTGCGAGACGGCCAGACGGGTCCGAGTTCTCCGGAGGTTGAGACTCCTCTCCAACTACGCTTCAGCGCCGGAGTGCTTTCGGTAGCCATCGTAGGTCTAGGGTTGTGGAGTGACCGGATTGTGCAGGTGTTGCTGCAGGCGACGAGTCGTCTGGGCTTGTGAACAGGGAATAACGAGACACATTTACAGGATGTCGATCTTCATACTCATTCCACTGCTGCCATTGACGGCGTTTCTGACCCTGGCCCTGAGCGGGCGGGTATTCGCTGAGACAAGTCATCGGATTGGGGTTCCCGCGGTTGGACTGTCGTTCGCCCTCTCGGTAGCGGCACTGGTCAGCGTATCGATCGGCGGGCCGATCTCGGTCTCGCTCTATCGACTGATCCAAGTAGGAAGCCTCGTCGTTGACCTGAGCCTGTACATAGACCAGCTTACGGTCTTATTGCTCCTCCTGGTTACTGGTGTGAGTTTTGTCGTACACGTCTATTCATCGCGGTACATGATCGGGGATCCGCGTTACCGGCGCTTCTTTGCCGTTACGACACTGTTCACTTTCGCCATGGTGACGCTCGTCATGAGCAACAGCCTGCTGATGACGTTCATGCTTTGGGAGATCATGGGGATCTGCTCCTATTTGCTGATTTCTCATTGGGCCGAGCGAAACGCAGCGGGCAGAGCAGCGACGAAGGCCTTCTTGACCAACGCTGTGGCGGATCTCGGCTTCGGGTTCGGAGTGGTGGTGACGTTTGCCACGTATGGGACCCTTGATATTCAGCAGATTCTGGCGGCCGCCCCGAGTATCAGTGGACAGAGCATCAACCTCCTGGGTTGGCTGGGCTCGGAGTGGAAGGTCGGAGCCAATACGCTGATTACGACCCTTCTCTTCATTGGCTGTGTGGGGAAGTCTGCGCAAGTTCCGCTCCACATCTGGCTGCCGTTCGCAATGGAAGCTCCGACACCAGTTTCGGCCCTGATCCATGCCGCCACGATGGTGAACGCCGGTCCTTTTCTGCTGGTTCGGTTCAGCCCCCTGTTAGTGCTTGCCCCATCGACGATGACCGTCATTGCGGTCGTCGGCGGAACGACAGCGCTCTACGGGGCCCTTGTCTCGCTCACCCAGACGGATATCAAGAAGCTTCTGGCCTACTCAACCATCAGCCAGATTGGCTTTATGATCTTCGCCTGCGGCGTCGGGGCATTCACTGCGGCTGTCTTCCACCTGTTGGCGCACGGTTTCCTGAAGGGCTTCCTCTTTCTTTCCACGGGGAGCGCACTCCACAACGTTGCCACGCACGGACACGACGAAAGCCATGCCGCGTCGGGCCCCCATCCCCTACGCCTGGCGTCACCCCTGTCCCTGGGTGCCTTGTTGCTAGCGTGCATCCCGCCACTGATTCTCTTTGCGGGCCCATACGAACGACTGTGGACCGCCCACGACCTGCCGTCTGCCAAGGCCGCCTTCTGGTTCATAGGCCTGGCAACAGTGTTCTTCACGGCCATCTACGTATTCCGAGGCGTGGTCTCTCTATTCCAACAGCGGTTCTCAGTTCGAGACGCCCAGACGCGCACGCCGCTCACCATCCATCCGCGCTTGCTGTCAGGGGCGCATGTGCCCGGGCTGGTGCTAGGGGGAGTCGGTGGAGGTGCTCTCCTAATGCTGCTATGGTCCTGGCTTGCTGGGTTCTTAGCTCCGGCCCTGGGGGTCGCGCGGCTCGGCTCCGGCGGCACTGCGCAAGCAAGCCTTTTCTCACCGTGGCTTCTTGTGCCACTTACGGCAGCCGTCGGCGGGTGGGCTGTCGGCTATCTTCTCCACGGGAGCTCCGGGCTTTCTGCACTTGCCCGGTCGGAGTGGATGAAGACGGTGTATGTTGCCCTCCTCCATAGGCTCTACTTCGACGAGATTTATGACGCCTACATCGTCCGACCCCTACTCCGTCTCGTGAATTGGCTCTGGCGAGTCGTCGACCTCAAAGGAATCAATGCCGTCGTCCAAGGAGTTGGATTCCTCGCTCTTTCGTTCGCGCGGGGGATCCGGGGCACCACTGAAAAGGGGATTGATGGCGCCGTTCACGCAGTTGGCCCCTTGGCAGTGTGGTTCGCACGGTGGATCCGGAGCACGGTCGAGACACGCGTCATCGACCGCGCGATCGCGGGTGTAGCGAGCCTGGTCATCGTTCTCTCCCGTTGGTTGCGCGGGACGATTGAAGCGCACGGCGTCGAACGCATCGTTCAAGGAAGCGCTACGTCCTCGTTACGTTTTTCCGCATGGTTGTGGAGAGTCGTTGATCGGCATGGAACCGATGAAGCTATCGAAGGCCTCGGACGGCTTGCTGACGAAACGGGTCAGGCATTGCAAAGGATCGAGCCGCGCACATTGCAGCATCATCTCTTGTTGGCCGTTTGTTGGTTGGTCCTGGCTATCGCACTGTCCTATTGGTTCCTGCTATGAGAACGTATGACGCAAGCTCGCCACGCTTTGGCCCGGGAAGGTATTTCTTATGAGCTCTATCCTTACCGATCACCTGATTAGCTGGATGATTGCCGTCCCGTTCCTCACCATCGCGGTGCTGCTCTTCATGCGCAACGACCAGTGGGTCAGGCGTGTCGCGCTTGCTGGCACCCTGACCAATCTGGGACTGACGTGCGTGCTTTGGTCAGGATTTGATTTGTCGAAGAAAGGCATGCAGTTCGTCGAACGGTCGGAATGGATGACGACGTTCAATATCGAATATGCGGTCGGGGTGGACGGGATCAGTATTCTGCTGGTATTGCTTACCACGCTGCTTATGCCCCTCTGCGTCTTAGCGTCGTGGAAGGTAATTGATACGAGGGTCAAGGCCTTCATGGGAATGGTCCTTCTCGTCGAAGGCGCCATGATTGTCGTTTTCACTGCCTTGGACATGTTCCTCTTCTTCATGTTGTGGGAAGTCACGATGATTCCCATGTACTTCATGATCATCCTGTGGGGCGGGCCGAACCGCATTGCCGCCGGGATCAAGTTTGTCCTCTATAGCTTGACGGGAAGCCTTCTCCTTCTCGTCGGAATTCTCGGGCTGTACCTGCAGGGCGGACATTCCTTTGACATGCTGCATCTCGCGCAGCAGAGCTATTCACCCGAGACGCAGGGGTGGATCTTTCTCGCGTTTCTGCTGGCCTTTGCCGTCAAGCTCCCGATGGTCCCGTTGCATTCCTGGCTTCCCGACGCCCATTCAGAAGCGCCGACGGCCGGCAGTGTGATTCTGGCGGGTGTGCTTCTGAAGATGGGAGGCTACGGGTTCCTGCGCTTCTGCCTTCCGATCTTGCCGGACGCCTCTGCACGCTTCGGCCCCGTCGTTCTCTGGTTTTCAATCGTAGCGATTCTTTACGGCGGATGCCTTGCTCTCGCCCAGTCGGATCTCAAGAAGCTGGTCGCCTACTCTTCCATCTCCCACATGGGCTTCGTCACGCTGGGCATCTTCGCGTTCAACAGCCAAGGAATTCAGGGGGCCGTCTTGCAGATGTTCAATCACGGCATTACCACCGGCGCGCTGTTCTTGGCGGTTGGACTGTTGTACGACCGGACCCACAGCCGTTTGATCTCCGACTACGGCGGCCTTCACAAACCCATGCCCCGTTTCGTGGTATTTCTATCGATCTTCTCAATCGCTTCCTTTGGGTTACCAGGGGCATCGAACTTCATCGGTGAATTCTTAGTGCTGGTTGGCACCTCGTACACCAGCTTTGTCCGAGTCCTACTCGCCATGGGCGGGATCGTCCTGGCGGCAGCCTATATGCTGTGGATGCTGCAGCGTGTCGTTCTTGGAGAGACACCCCGCAAGGTCGCGCTCCTTCCTGACCTGAGCCCCCGAGAAACCGCCACTCTCGTTCCGCTGGTCATCATGGTTTTCGTGGTCGGCGTGTATCCGGGGCCGCTAATGGAATTGCTCGACGCCAGCGTGACGAATCTATTGGAGCAGACGACGGGCGCCGTCTCGGTTGACATAGCTGTACTCGAGTGAGCCACTCTTTCAAACGATGCTTCCGTAGAGCTTAACGACTGGACCGTCTGAAGATCCGAGGGATCATCCACCAGACACAAGCTCGACGCTCTCAGCGAGCACATAGAAGCTTTTCCGACCGATTCTGCGCCAACAGCAAGGTAACGATGAAGTTTCACCCCGGCATCCTCAAAGCTCCCTTGATCCTCTTGATTGCCTCCACGGTTGGGCTGCCCCAAGATTCGGAACGCCTGTCCGACGTGAATGCTCACAGTTGGTACATGTACTTCGGTGATCATCGTTTCACCGATAAGAGTCCCTGGGGCTTGCACTTCGACGGCCAAGTGAGGAGGCAGGGAATTGGACAAAAGTGGCAACAGGTCCTGATCCGCCCCGGCGTTAACTACGACTTCACCGAGAACTTACAGGCCTCCTCCGGGTACGCCTTTATCAAGTCGCATCCCTACGGCGACTTCCCTGCGCCGTTCACGACTCCCGAGCATCGCCTGTGGCAACAGTTGATCGTCAAGCACAAGGCGCGTCAAGTTGGCCTGACCCACCGCTACCGCGTCGAGCAGCGTTTTGTGGGAATCAAAACGGCGGACGACAACGGCGAGGGAAGGCTCGACCGCTATGACTTCCGCAATCGCTTCCGCTATTTTTTGAAGGCCGTCATCCCGGTTGCGCGAGACGCCCAGGGTCGCAACAGATATTACGTCGGCCTATACAACGAGTTCATGTTGAATTTCGGCGCTGGCTTGCGGAACAACATCTTCGATCAGAACCGGGCCTACGCCGCCTTGGGATTTCGGTTACCGGGGCTCGGCAATCTCGAGGTCGGCTACCTGCAACAGACAGTGCAACAAGGCAACGGCCGGGTAATCGAGTACAACCATACGTTCCAAGTCGGGTTTTTCTCGACTGCTCCATTCAGGAGGGTCGACGACTAGTGGTGAAACCCCGTTGCGATTAGGGTTTCACCAGAGGCGGTCGGACGAGACCGGTTGGACCCGCCGGGGCGGCGGCGACTCGCTTCCGCTGTGGCGAAAACGGCGTGGTTGGCCGGCAGCAGGCGGATGTCAAAGCTCGGTCTATAGCGTGCTCTTCTGAGCGACCTATGGTCCTGTGGAGCCTCGTTTTTCGCTTCAGAAGGGAGGCACACTGGACCGCTGCTGCTTCCGAAGAGGATCTGCGTGATGCGTTTCGTATTTTGTGTCGGTCAGCCTCGACCTAGCCCCGCAAGGTGAAACGAGCGGACGATTGGAGCCTGGAATGGCACCACTTGATTTCAAACCATCCCCTGCGTGTCCCACCGGCGGCGAGAACCTTGGACCGCAGCTGGTACGCCCACCGTGTTGTCATTGATCCTTTGGCAGGCCGGGCGGGAGCGACCCTCGGAACAACAATGGTTGTGTAGGGAGGTTTCTAGGCGGAGGAGCCACTCAGAGACCGCGGTCGCTCCCAATCTGGCCCGAGAGGAACGTATCTTCCAGCTCATGCACAGCGTGCACGACCACGTCTCACAATCGTCGGCAGGACCGGATAGCCGAGAAACTTCGATACATTAGCGATACAAAACTCTTCGACTGGTCTATAACTAATTGAAAATAAAAGGGCAAGATTTGGCGGAGAGGGGGGGGGATTCGGAGCCGGCTATTTGGTGGGCTTGGCTGATCGCGGCCATGCGGCGTTCCAGCGTCGACACCTTGGCGACGTCCGAGAGATCCGTCAGGTAGGCGACGACCGTGGCAGGCGTTGCCGCCAGCGCGTCTCGATCATGGTCGCTGGCCCACCCCTCGAAGTGGCGCCAGTCAGCTTGGTAGGCGCGGATGGTGTTGGGGGATTTCGCGGCGGCGAGGAAGCTGCGCGCCGAGCGCGTGAGGTCCTTGGGCTCGGTCTTGACAAGAGCTTGGCTCGGTTTCGTCTGGGGCATCGGTGAGGGGCCTTTCTGAGCATCGCCTGACTCACGATAACATACCCTTATCGCTATACAGAAATCAAGCCAAATCGCATCTTTATCGCTACTCAAAAGGGTGCGGTTCCAAAACATTACTGGGCGGAAATGTTGTAGGATGATAAGGTCATGACCCCGGCAAAAAACGATATCCAGACTGAGTGCGTAACCCCCGACCAAGCCGCCGAGCGGATGCAAGTTTCGAGAGCCACCGTCGTCTATCAGTCCGTGGCAAAAGTACATTTCATGGGACAATTGTTTTATGGCCATGGGACGACGAGGGCGACGACAGCGGCAGAAAGATCTTTGGGTGGCTTCGGTCAACATGCCCAAGACCGCAGCGCACCCCTTCTACCGCCAGCTCAACGAACTGCTCGACGAGCACGGCCCGTAATCCGTCCGTAAGAATGCGGGGGCGTTGGCGGGAGGCGCGAAAGTGGCGTGAGGTTTTTTGGGAGGGCCGTCGAGGCGGAGTCGCGGCGACGGGATGCGGGTTCTGGGAAATGCGGGGCCCAGCCAGGCACAGCTCCGCCCGACCACCAGCAGCCTTCGTGATCACTCCGGACCCTGCCCCCGTCAACTCGGGGCCGCCAACGGCAGTTGCTCGAACGCCCAAGACCAGTTCGAAAACGCCGCCAGGCTCGCATCAGCCGCAGCGTCAGCTGTCGCGCGTGCCGCACGAACCGCCCCGGCTGCACGAACACCAGAAAACGTAACCGCTTCGGCCGTGCCCGCAGCAACTCCGGCGGCAGCGCTAGCCGCTTCATCGCCGTCAGCACGTTGTGCGTCAGCGCGCTCAGCCGCAGCCAAGCCGCGTTGGCGCCGAAGCGTCCGCAGGGCAACACGCCCGCCGCCAACTCGTTCTTCAACACATCGTGCAACGCTTCGATCGAACCGGCCTTCTCGCGATGCCATTCGAGTAAGCGCTTCGGCTCCCAGTCCCACAGATTCGTCGCCACAGCGAAGTAGCGGGCCTTCTCTCCGTCGGCGAATAACTCTCCCTGTTTTTTCGACACCCGAATCGCCACGTAGCGCAGCGGCTCGCGGTAGGGGTCGGCCCCCTTTTCTTCGGGATAGTAGGGCACCACCGCGCATTGCAACAGCGCCTCCGCATCGTCGCGATAGGGCTTCCAAACGCTTTCGTCGAGTTCCAAAATCTCCGCTTTCAACGGTGCCGTCATGGGCGCACTCACGGCGAACCCGATGGTGCCTTGCGGACCCGCGGATCGGTTGTGATCCCGCAACCAATCGAGGAGACCCTTCTCATAGCAGGCGGTGTCGCCGCGAAAATAATACTCATTGACCGTGGCGGGCAAGGCTTCAAACGCCCGCTGCGCGACGACCAACGGCTCTTGAATCGCCGGCGTGTTGCCGTCGCGGAACTGATCGGCGACGACCAGGTCGAGTTCGGCCCACAGCGCCAACAGCGGCTGGTAGCCGGCGGCGCCTTGGTAGGTCGGCTGCGCTTGGCGCTTGTGCGATTCGATGATCGTCGCGTCGACATCGACCGTGGCGATTTTCTGATCGGCGCAGCGCACCCCGAGTTCGCCAACCACATCGCGGTTGACGGCGGCCAGTCCGACGAGGGCGTCGCTTTCGCCGGGGATGATGCTGGCGCGGGCCCAGTCCAGCTGTTGTTGTTGTGCGGCGAGGATCTTTTCGTCGTCGTGAAATTGATACAGGAACTTGCGCGCGGCTTCGGGCGAAGGCGGCTCGTAGCCGAGCATCTCGGCCATCCCGAGGTCCTCGCGTAACACGTCGAAGTCGTCGAGGCACTCGCCGCCTAGCAGCCCGTGGTGAAAGCTAGGCTTCTCGTGACGAGCGTACGACACACCCACATGTTGCGGTAGGTCGAGCAGGCGGGCACGGCATGCCGTGCCCCTACATTGCGATTCACACGGCTCTCGGTTTTGCCACGGACTGCTAGGGCGTTGAGCACCAAGAAACTTTCGATGTAGGAGGCTTCATCGAGCCCGCGGCGACGTTGCTTGAGCGGCAGGTTGCGCTGCACGCTCGCCGCGACACCGAGGCTGCGGGCGGCACGCACAAACAGCGGCAGACCGCCGAACGAAGTGAGCGTTTCTTCGAGCGGCGTCTGGTCGATTGCAAACAGGAACTCGCCTTCGGCCGGGCTGCGCAACTGCTTGTTGAGACCCATGCCTGAACCGTAGCAATCGTGCACCCATTGGGTGCGGGGTCTCGTTGAGGCCCGCCCTGTCTCCCGCCCTTGCCTACGCCGCGTCAGCTCCGCTCCTCCTTGGGGACCATGGCAGCGCCCGCCGATGGCCCGCAACGTACGTGCTGTGTGTTCCCCACGAGCCAGGGGAGCGGCCTAAAAAAGTGCGCGATAATTTCTGTTATCGCGCATTTTCGGGCAGGGGGGGTGGGTCAAAGCCTACGGGGGGCGGGGGGCCGGATTCGCTTGCGGGTCCCTCGGTCTTGTCTGGTATGCCTTATCCGCGTGGACGCTGTGATGTCAAAAACCCTTATCCTGAAAAAAGCGAAAAATGAAAAAAAGCAGCCGCAGTTGATACGCGATCCTGGGGCCACGCGGGAGCGGGTCGATGGGGAGCGGAGGATCCAGGTCTTCAACCCGGTTCTCCATCCGGGGATCGTGTACCGGGCGTTCCTGGCCGGTTACAAAGCCGACCAGGTAGCCGAGATTCTGGGCATAGAGCAGAAGACCTTGGATCGCTGGATCGGGACGTATCCCGAGTTGAGGAAGGCGCGGGCGCGGGCACTTGATGCGGACGCGGAGGTGGCGCAATCGCTCTTTGACATGGCGGTGGGCGTGGTGGACCCGGTGACGGGGAAGCGGAAGGGAGCGAGCGTGGCGGCGGCGATCTTCTGGCTGAAGGCGCGGCGGGGCTGGCGGGAGGACGAGCGGGGGGCGAAGGGCGAGACGGCGCCGCTCGATCTGAGGCCGGAGCAGGTGCGGGCGCTGGCGGAGGAGGTCATGGAGGCGATGAAGGAGAAGGTGATCCAGGTGACGCCGGAGAGCGCGGAGAGTGTGGAGGAGGGAGGAGACTTCTGACCGCCAAACGATTTGCACCGGTACTGCTAGCGGCTGTGGCGTTGGTAGCGTGTAGGCGAAACAGCGTAGACCTGCACGACCCTGCGTACGATAGTATGCTCCGTTACTGTGAGCGGTTTGCCACAGCCGTGCCGGCTCGACTGCTGAAGTCTCCTGGAGCAAGCTACGTTGCCGGTAGCGCGCACGTCTTTCGCACACGACTCGCCGATGTCATCACATACTTGTCGAATACGTTTCAACCCCCTGATTCCCGGTTTGCCACCACTTGGCAATGCGCCTTTTCGATCTCCATGGATGGTCAGCTCTGCTCGGGGGAAGTAACGTTGCCCGTTGCCGAGCACGCGGAGTTCGCCGAGTACACAAGCTGGCCCCGTCTCACGATCACCGACGACAACCGGATCGTGACGGCCGACGGCACGACGATTGGCTTTGCCGTGCCGAAGTACTTCGAGACATCTTGTCCCGTGAACGGAGAGGGCGGAGGTCCTTGAATTTTAGTAATTTATAACTATTTCAAAAAGAACAAACTAACAGCTTGACTTTCATGTATTCCTGCAAGTTATACTCCTAGGTATTGGAGGCCGGGCTGGAGCCAAAACCGGCCCTACACGGCAGGTGACGCCGTTTCCCCTTCGGCACCCGGTCTCTAACCCCCATGGCTCAAACCACGGCAAACGGGATGCGCGAGACCGCCGAGCAGGTGGCCCGGCTGGCGCGGGAACCCGGGGTGGTCGCGCGGCTCTCGCCCGATGAGCGGCGCAAGCTGGGGGTGGTGCTCGAGGCCTACGGGAAGCAGGCCAAGCGGGACCGCTATTTCGATCTCTATCCCGAGGACGGGCCGTTGTCGCGGCACGCCTACCGCAAGCACATGGAGCATTTCGCGGCGGGCAAGTGGGCTCGGGAGCGGGCGGTGCTGGGAGGCAACCGGGTGGGCAAGACAGAGATAGGCGCCTACGAGATGACGGCGCACCTGACGGGCCTGTACCCGGAGTGGTGGCAGGGCCGGCGCTTCGACACTGCGGTCCACGCCTGGGCGGCGGGCAAGACGAACGACACGACGAAGAACATCTTGCAGGAAAAGTTGTTTGGCGGCGTGCGCAAGGACGAGCGTGACCGCAACCGTCTGGCCGGTGAGGGCATGATTCCCTCCGATAGAATCATGCACGAGTCGGCGACATTCCGGGCAGGCTTTCCTGGTCTGATCAGCGAGGTAAAGATCCGCTACCGCGACTCGCGGCTGGAGCACAGCGTTCTGGGGGTGAAGGCTTACGAGCAGGGCCGCAGGGCGTTCGAGGGAACGGCACGGCATGTGATCTGGCTGGACGAGGAGCCGCCCGAGGACATCTACGGCGAGTGCCTGATGCGCACCGGGACGGTGGACGGGATGATGTACTTGACGTTCACGCCCTTGGACGGGCTGACGGAGGTAGTGACGCGCTTTTTGCCCGAGGAGTTGCGCCCGCCGGTGGAGCTCGAGGACGACGAATACACGGAGCACTGATGCAGGTTTCCGAGTCCCGCCACACGACGCAGATAGGATGGGACGCCGCGCCGCATCTGACCAAGAAGGCCCGGCAGGAGCTATGGGAGGCGACGCCGCCGTATCTGCGGGCGGCGAGGTTCCGCGGCGAGCCGACGCTGGGGCGCGGGCGCATCTACCCGATGGACATCGAGACGCTGACGGTCGAGCCGTTCCGCCTGCCCGGCATCTGGACCCGGGTGTACGGTCTTGATCCGGGCTGGAACCGCACGGCGGCGCTGTGGGCGGCGCACGACCGTGACGCCGACGTCGTGTATCTCTACTCGGAATACTACCGGGCCCATGCGCAGCCGCTGTTGCACGCGGCGGGCATCAAGACGAGGGGCGAGTGGGTTCCGGGCGTGGCCGACCCCTCGTCGATGGGCGCCAATCCGGCCGACGGGGTCTCGATGATGGAGCGCTACCAACGGGCGGGGCTGCGTCTCCATGGCGCTGACAACAGCGTGGAAACGGGCATTCAGGAGTGTTATGACCGCATGACGACGGGACGATTGAAGGTGTTTCGCACGTTGCAGAGTTTCCGCTTCGAGTTCTCGATTTACCGCCGCGACAACAAGGGCCGGGTGGTCAAGAAGAGCGATCACCTGATGGACGCAATGAGGTATCTGGTGATGAGTGGATTGCGGCTGGCGCGGACCGAGCGCATGGCGTCGGGCGGACCGATGATGATGACGGCAGACACGGTGGCCGACGTGAGGGCTGGATTCTGATGGAAACCAACGGGATTGTCGCGGCCGCGCCGGAGCAGGGCGAGGTGGGGACCGCCGACCACTGCGCGGCATTTGCCGCCGAACTCTATCAACAGGTGGCGGCGCAGGCGCGGCGCAGGCAGCGCATCGAGGATCGCTGGTACGAGGACACCAGGCAGTACTACGGCCTGTACGACGAGGCGACGGAGAAGCGCCTGGCACAGGATAAAGGGTCCTCGCGGCTGTTCGTCAACCTCACCCGTCCCAAGACGCGCGTGATGCGGGCGCGGCTGAACGACATTCTGTTCCCCAACGACGAGCCGAACTGGGACATCCAGGCGACGCCGGTGCCCGAGATCGAGGAACTGGCCGCCCGGACACCGGAGTCCGAGAGCGCCGATCCTGGCGAGCTGGAAGACGTTGAGCGGGCCAAGGCTGTGCGGGCGGAGGCGCGCAAGAGGGCCGACGCGATGCGGATGGAGATCGCCGACCAGTTGGAGCAATCAGGCTACGCGGAAATCGGCCGGCGCGTGGTCGATCAAGCGTGCATGCTGGGCACGGGCGTGGCGAAGGGTCCGTTCGGCGACTGGCGGCAGCGGCAGCAGTGGAGCTTCGGCGCGGACGGAAACGGGGCCGCCTCGTCGTGGAAGATCGCACGCCAGGGCGACACGCGGCCCGCCTTCGAGTGGGTCGATCTGTGGAATTTTTTCCCCGACATGGACGCCTCGTCGATGGAGGACTCGGAATTCGTCTTCGAGCTGCACCGCATGAGCCGCAAGGCGCTGCGCAGCATGGCCGGGCGCAAGGGCTTTCTCGCCGAGCCGATCCGCGAGCTTTTGCGGGAAGACCCCGAACCGGGCGAGTTCAGCGAGTACTCGCGGTACTTGCGCGCGATCAGCGACGAGGGCGAGGAAGAGACCGAGGGGCGCTACAACGTTTTCGAGTATCACGGCCCGATACCGGCCAAGACGCTCGAGGTGCTGTGTGTGAAGTACGGCCGGGGCGACATCCTGGAGACGCTGGACAGGAGCGCCGATCCGCTCAAGGGTGTGGAGGGCGTGGTCTGGTTTTCGCACAACCGTGTGCTGCGCTTCGGTATTCACCATCTCGACTCGTCCGAGCCGGTGTATTCGATCTTCCGGCTCGACCCGCAGGCGGCGGGCCTGGGGGGAGACGGCATCCCGGCGATGATGCGCGACCCGCAGGCGGCGCTCAATGCCGCCTGGCGCATGACGATCGAGAACGGCGGCCTCTCGGGCGTGCCGATGTTCATCGTCGACCGCAACGCGATCGAGCCGCAGGACGGTGATTGGAGCATCCGCCCGCGCAAGGTGTGGCTGCGCAACGCGCCGACCGAGCGGCCGCCCATCGAGGCCGTCTCGATCGACGGCGACACTCAGGCGCTGTTGCAAATTATCGAGATGGCGCGGTCGTTTTCCGACGACGAGACGAACCTGCCCCTGATCGCCCAAGGCGACCAGGGCACGCACGTGACGCAGACGGCGCACGGCATGAGCTTGCTGGTCAACGCGGTCAACATCATCTTCCGCAACGCCGCCAGAAGTTTTGACGCCGAATTCACGATCCCCAACATTCGGCGGCTCTACAACTGGAACATGCAGTTCTCCGGCAAGGAGGCGATCAAGGGCGACATGCAGGTTTCGGCGCGTGGCTCCTCCGTCCTGCTGGTGCGCGAGTTGCAAGCCCAAAACCTTCTGATGGTGCTCAATCTGGCGGCGACGAACCCGCTGCTGACCAAGCTGATCCGCGTGCCCGCGCTCGCCCGCCGGCTGTTCCAAGCGCTGCAATTGTCCAAGGACGAAGCGGTGCTGACCGAGCAGGAGATCAAGCAGCTTGCACAGCAGGAAGGCGATCCGCCCGACCCCGAGGTCGAACTGAAGTTCCAATTGGAGCAAATGAGGCTCGACAACCAACTGCGGGTCGCCGAGGTGCAAATGCAGACCGAGATCCTGCGCCTGTCGACACAGTCGGAGGTATCGGTGGAGAAGATCGCCGCCGACCTCAAGAAGGTGGAGATGTCGATCGGAAGCAAGGAACGGCTGATGGCGGCCGAGATCGCTCACAAGGACCGCCATGGGACGGGCATCTAATGGCCTTTCACCGACCCCGACGACACCAAGCACACCCTGTGGGTCTGCGAGGGCGTCGAGGACCGCGACTACACCGCCGAGGAACTGGCGCCCGTCAGCGCCGACGCCGACGGCAACTGGACGACCTCGATTGAGGGCCTGATCTGGGTGCCCTACGTGCGGGAGTGAGGTGTCCTGCTAGCGTTAAACTGAAGATGTCATGGAAGCGGCGCAAGAGCATCGAATATCTCAAACCGGATCTCCAACAGAACCCGTTCATGGAGATCCTTCTTGGAGCAACAGAATCAGGATTCCGGCGTCGAAAACAACCTTACGCCCGTGATCCATTTAGTGTGGTTTTCTTAGATTCCGTATGCTTTCGATCTCATAGAGGGTGATGGGATCCTGAGTGCGGTCGTAGAGCTTGGTGGTGCGGGGGGGGGCTCGTGGGCGGCGAGGGAAACCCACAACGGGCTTCAGTTTTTGTGGTCGCTGTGGCTGTCTGGTGATCGGACGGAACCCTGTGGTCCGGCCTCCGGTGGATGTCCATCGGGGTGCATCTGCTGCTGCTCAAATTTCAGTCGCTCATGTATTTTACATAGTTCGGAGCCCTCTCGTCGTAATCAATGTTATCCCAGTAGGCCTTCCACTCCGCAAAGCCCCGCGTCTCCTCCCCGCGCGGAGTCTGGAGGAACTTGATGATTGCAGGAACGTCGTCCACAGTAATCGATGCATGTATCAATTCGTCAAGTAGATTCAAGACCTCCTTCTCAATGGAATCGCAACCAGTACCGAACTTTTCATCCAAGTGTTGCTCATACAGATTCTCGCCTTCCATGTAAACGTCGAGTTCATCGATTGTGCCGCCCTTCCACTTCAGCAATAAATCGATTATCTTCTTTCGAATGGTTTCGTCGGAAGCCAGAGAGAACACCTCTTATTTAAAAGTTATTTTCTCAACAAATTGCTGCCCGCGATCCACAATTTCGATCTTCGGCCCCGATCTCGAGCGTTGCGCAGACCTATAGATGACCCTCCCGGTTTTGCTGTACCCGATGGAGAGATCGCCTGTGGGCAGTTTGCCCGTGAGTTGTCGAAAGAGTGAACGAGCTGCTTGGTCTCCACCTGGCAACTCAGTGGCACCACGCATGAAACCTCTCAGATCCGTGCTGCCAGAGCGGTGTAAGTTCTTCAGTCCGTTTCCGAAAACCCGATAGGCTCGCTGAACCGTTGTTTGCAACTGCGGCAGAAGAGGAACGACAGGTCCCGACAACTGTTCTTCCAATGGTCGTAAGACCCGCGCCGCTAACTCCAAGCGCCAGTCCTCCACCCACGGCAGCCCCAGCGGCAAGTGAGGCTGTTGCAAAAATCCCAATATCGCGTTCTGCTCGGAACCCAGCCGAGCGAAGTGCATTTGCTGAGAGCGGGTCGATTTGTGGAAAGGCGTGAACGGTCGCCTCGTCACCCACCGGATCGGCCTCGACCTCGGCGCAAGTTTGGCCCCCGCGGTCGTCGTCGAATTGGGTGCCGTCGTCGCGGACCACACACGCGTTCCCCGACGGGTCAAAAAACCGTAGCGGGTTGTTTCGCACATAGCTGTAGACCAGAATTTCCAATTTGGAACTCCGACTCCAACATGGTACTCGCTCTCTTCTCCTGAATGCAACGACTTTGCCCCGTAAGGCAGGCCACGACGGCATCCGAAGGGGTCCCGTGGCCTGTTCTTGTCGTCCGGTGAGCCCGTCTCGCTGCTGCTCAGCCAATTGGTCGCACACCCCTCCGACCCTCCTTCCTCAACGCCCAGATTTCCTACCCGAAAGGGAGGGCCCTAACCACCCGGCACAGGTAGCGCCCAGATCCGACGCAGCATGTCGCCGAACAGCCTGCGGTTCAGATGGCCTTCGGCCAGCAGCAGCCAGTAATACCGCGCGTGCTTGACCAGCCGACCGCCGGTCTTCATCAACCTGTGTTGCAAGCTCGTCAGCGACCAACTCTTGATCCTGTGCGGCAGTCCGAGCCGCCGCCACAAGTTGCCCAGGTTGTAGGCCAGCACGCTCAGTTGCAGTCGCACTTCGTTGGCCCGGAAGCGATGGCACGACAGCCTTGTCCAATGCGTGGCCTGTTTGCCTTCCTTGATCCACTGCTCCGCCGTGCCGCGCTTGTTGTAGAAGCGCACCACCGAGCGGCTTGGCAAGCTCATGCTCGTCACGATGAATCCGACCCGCGGGAACAGCTCGCCCTGGTGATGCTCGACCTTGGCCACGATCCGCCTCGCCTTCCACCAACTCTCCGCCTGATAGCGAAAACTCTTGTAGCGCACCAAGGGCTTCCGGGAGGGCCTTCCCGGCGGCCGAAACAAGATGTCTTCGATCTCCAACTCCAGGCTCTTCTTGGCCGGAATGCGAATCACGTAATCCACACCACGCTCTTCCAGCGCCTCGTAGACCTCCGGCTTGGCGAAGGCGGCGTCGGCGCGAAAGGTGACCAGTTTGCCTTCGGCCTGTTGTCGTTCGATCTCCGGCAGCAGCAGCTCGTCCCAGTCCTCCGCGCTGTGCACATTGCCAGGACGCAGGCTCGCCGCCAAACAATCGCCCAGCTGGTTGAACAGCAACAGCGGGTGGTAGCAGACCGACTCGAAGTGACCGTTGTAGGCGCTGCCTTCCTGTTGGCCGTGGACGGGGCTCTCGGTCGAGTCCATGTCGAGAACGACGCGCTCAGAGTCGTCGAACGCCTCCGCTTGCCCGACCAGCTCTCGGTTCAGCGCCATCAGCCCCAGCAGGTTCTCTTCGCTCGCCAGCATCTCCGTCTCGAAGCCGTGCAGCGTCGAGGTCAAGGCCGCACCGCGATCCCAGATCTTCTGCGAACCGATCAGCCGAAACGTCGGGTCAGCCGACACTCGGACGGCGTCGTTGACGTCCTCGTAGCCTGCCAAGCGGCTGTAGATCGACTGCCGCAACAGATCAGCGAGCGTGAACTGCTTGTTGGTGTCTTGCCGGGAGTCGCTGAGATGCTCGTCATCTAAACCAGAATTTCCAATTTGGAACTCCGACTCCAACATGGTACTCGCTCTCTTCTCCTGAAATACCGTGCCGGCCGCTTTGTGAAATCCCTCGATGCTGGCATCCTCACTACATGAAGTTCGTGATCCCCTGGCTGGTTGGCCTGCTTCTCACTGTCTCGCGCTTGCGCTGGGAGCCGTTCCCCGGCGCCGGCGAGAATCCCTTTCTCGATCTGATTGCTGCTCACGATCCAATCCTCTACTACCTCATCGCGGGCTGGTACTATCTCGCCCCTTGGGCGGCTGCCGGCATCGGCGGCGCGATGCTTCTCTCCGTCTGGCAAATCTGGTTTGCCCTCGGAGGCGCGAACGGCAGCCGGGGCTCTCTCCCACGCTGGCCCGTTTCGGGCCAGGCCGATGTTCTCTCGCTTGTGGTGGGTGAAACGCACCATCCTACCGAAGCGGTTGAATCCCAGACTCCCGGCTGGCTTGTGCTCTCCGAGAAGGGGCTCTTCACTGGAGTTGCCGTCGTCGGAGCCGTGGGAACCGGCAAGACTTCCGCTTGCATGCACCCCTTCGCCGAGCAGCTCTTCTCCTGGCAGGCTCAGGACGTACACCGCAAAGCCGCTGGGCTCGTGCTCGAAGTCAAGGGCGACTTCTGCTACCAAATCAAAGACCTGCTCAAACAGCACGGACGCCGTGACGACTACCTCGAAATTGGACTCGGCGCCCGCTGGCAGTGGAACCCCCTTGACGTTCCCTGGATGGATTCCTACTCGCTCGCCTACACCATCGCGGGGCTCATGAATCAGCTCTTTGGCCGTGGCAAGGAACCCTTCTGGCAGCAGGCCTCGACCAACCTGATTCGCAACATCATCGAGCTGTACCGTGTCACCGACGGCTGGGTGACCTTGCGCGATATCTACCGTTGCGCCATTGACCCCAAACGGCTCGGCCGCAAAATCGACCGCGCAGTTCAGCAGGCCTGCCCCCCCGAAGACGTGAAGCCCCGTATCGTCGTTCAGCACCGGGACTTGGCGGCAGAGGAGAGCGAAGAGGTCCTGGCTCGCTGGCAATGGCGGCTCGAAACCGACTTTGAAATGTCAGCACAGGAAGAGCCTGAGCTGCTCCAAGCACTATCCAAACTCGGAATCGATCACAAGCCGCTCGAGCCGCCGCAACGGCGGGCCTTGCCACGGCTGGAGCGCATCGAAGCCGTCAAGCGCTGGTACGATCACGACTGGCAGCAAATCGACAAGAAGCTCAGAACGTCCGTCGTCGAGGGAATCTCCGTGTTCCTGGGGCTCTTCGATATGCCCGAAGTGGTCCGCATGTTTTGTCCCGACCGGCCGCCCGAACAGACGCAACTCGATACGGAGCCGGCGAACAATGGCCTGGCCCCGGCCGCCGTCGCTACGCTGCGGCCACTGCCTTCTCTCAAGCCCTTGATCGAATCCGGCAAGGTGATCTGTCTCAATATGCCCACATCGGGCAATCCCGCTTTGGCCCGTGCTATCGGCGTCCTGCTCAAGCAATCCTGGCTGCAGGCGCTGTTGCTTCGGCCGGCGGAAATGCGCCGGGCGCCGGCAAAGTATTTTCGCCCTGGACGGCGCCCTCGACTACCTGAAGCGGTTCAAGGAGGCATGGCCACAGGGGGTTGACGCCGAGGCCGGCATCCGGCAGCTGGCCGAGATCTGCGGGGAGGAGCGGCCGTGAGCTTCGCCCGCCGAAGAATCGTACCCTGCCCGATCTGCGGAATTGTTGCGTTGGTGGTGACCACGATCCGGGGCGTGATTGGAGCCCGCCGCCATGTGCTCTGGTCGCGGATGGTGTGTCTGAGGGGACATCGGTCGGTTACCGCCGGAGCGGAGCGGAGCGAGGCCGCCACATGACTTCCTACGGCATCGCCGAGCCATTGCTTGAACTAATTAAACGAGGCGTGCGTGACGTGCTGCGCGAGGAATGGAGCGCCCGTCCGCCGATTCAGCCCCGCTTGCTCGACGCGAAACAGGCGGGGGCTTACCTCTCCCGGCCCGAGAGCATGGTTCGCAAGCTGGCAAGAGAGAAGCGAATTCGCGTGTCATCAAGTGACTCGCGCCTACTGTTCGACCGGCATGATTTGGACAATTTCATCGAGTGTGAGAAGGATGCGGGCCATGCGGGATGACCCAGGGCTTATAATCGACCCCATGGCTCGACGAAAGAAGAAGAATCGGCATGGCGACGGCAGCCACCGGAAGCGCGGACGCCATTCATGGCAACTCCGGTGGATGGTCGAAGGCGTTGCGAGCAGCGAGACCGTGCGCGGCTCGGAGGCAGACGCCCGGGTGAAACTCAAGCGCCGCACGGCGGAGGCCGCCGAGGGAATCATGCCTGAAGGATTGATGCGGCGCACGGTGGGCGATATCGTCCGCTGGCGGGTTGAGCGCTACGAGCGCGAGCGTCCGGCAAGTTTCGGCACGATCTGGACCAGCATGTCCAAAATACTCGCCGATGGCCTGGCAGCGGTCCGTGTTGTCAAGCTGCGCAGGAGGGACATTGAGAAGTTTCAGGATCGTCTCGCGGAAAGCGGCCTCGCGGCGGCCAGCGTCAACAGGTACGTCGCGCTCGTCACCGCGGCGCTCCGCGCGGCAGCCGCCGAAGACCCGCCGCTCGTCACGCACGTGCCGCGCGTCTCACCGCTCAAGGCCGACAACGCCCGGCAGGGCTTCCTGCTGGCGGCCGATTACGGGCGGCTGATGGGTTGCATCGGGCCTGAATGGCTGAAGCTGTTGTTCGCCATCGGCTATCACGTCGGGGCGCGGGCGGGGTCGATTCTCGCGGCGAAGTGGGAGCAGGTGGATTGGGAGAAGAAGATCATCCGTCCGCCGGGCAATCAGCCGAAGAACAAGAAGGTCGGCTTCTGGCCGGTCTACGGCGATCTCGAAAAGCGTTTGCGGGAGGCCGAGTTCCACCGCGAAAAGTACTGGCCGCATGTGCCCTGGCTGATCCACAAGGACGGGCGGCGGCTCACTGAGGCCAGCCAGTACCACAGCGCGTGGCACAAAGCCGTCAAGGATGCCGGACTAGACGGGTTGCTGTTCCACGACTTGCGCCGCACGGCCGCGAGGAACCTGCTGTCCGCCGGCATCGATGAGCCGACCGTCTGCCGCGTCATCGGGTGGAAGAACTCGAACATGCTCCACCGCTATCGGATCGTGGACGAACTTGATGTTTCCCATGTCGGCCGGAAGGCGGAGAGGTACCTGGAGTCACTCAAAAGCGGTCCGGAACGGCAAGACGAGAAGGCTCAATGAGCGGCACCAGGAAGGGGTCACATTTGGACAAAGATTTGGACAATATTGATCGGTTGCTACACGTAACCTACTGTAAAGACGATAGTTATCTCATAGGGCATAGACGTGTGCAACTTCGTTGGCTAGGACATTTTTTCGCGTCCAGGTGCCTGAGACGGCCCGATTTGCGGCTGCCGCGACCATCGGCCCAAGCGCCTGGGATGTGTGATTGTTGGTGAGAAACGAGTTTCTTGGTGTCCGTCGTGCGCTGGCCTGAAGTGGTTCGAGAGCCAACTCCTGTCCGCTGCCGATTGAATCCTGCTGGGCGGTACAATCTCCTGAACTCGAGAGCCGAGGAATGGTACACCCTCGCTTCTCTATGGACGCCTGGAGGCGGGCAGCAGCGAGCTGACTGAATCGCAAGCGGTTGGGGGATGTTAGTTTCTTGCACTTGGATGTGCAACTGAGTCGATCAAGGCGCTAGAATCCAGCAGGGCCAGGGCGGGCTCGGCCATCAAGGGCTCGGGCGGGAGGTGTGCGATGCGCGAACTTGTTCAGAGCTTCCTTCGCGAGGAGCTTTCCCGGAGGGCCTTCGCCGAAAAGGTCATTGGCCTAGGCTTCACCGCTGCTGCGGCGCAGTCTTTTCTTTCCGAGCTCGATGCTGCCGAGCCGCCTGTCGCCGGTTCGCCCGGCTCCACCGTCGTGAAAGACACAGGCGGCGACACGGTCACTAGATTGCCAAACTGGCAAGCGACGTTGTCAAGGTCGGAAATGCAGCCACCAGATGCACCCGATTATCAGAACATATAACACCGACTGAATAATAGTGACAGAGACAGCTAGGCGAGGAGTTACTCGGCGCGCGACCGGGAGGGAGCGGTTGCTTTACGGAGGCGATCAACAGTCCCAACGACCGCTCCCTCCCGGTCGCGGCTCAAGGCGCCGATCCCATCAGGCCAGCACCTGCGAAAGCAACCCCGCGCTATCGGCAAAGCGCTCGAGCTTCACTCCCATCACATGAGCTTCGGTCAGCCACAGATTCGCCAGCGGAGTCCCGTCCGAACACTTCAGGTGGCGCCCGAGTTCGAGCTTCCCGCCGCCCGTGCCCGCCACGATGATCGGCAGATCGTTGTACTGATGCGTCGCTCCGTCGCCCAGCCCGGAGCCGTACGTGAAGATCGTGTTGTCGAGCAACGTCGAGCCGTCGGCCTCTTCGACGCCGGCCATTCTTTCGACCAAATACGCGAACTGCCCCACGTGGAAGCGATCGATCTTCAGCAGCTCGTCGGTGTAGTCCCCCGGCTTGTGAGACATCAGATGATGGCTCACCGGCTGATCGAACAGACCCTCGAACATGAACGGAGTGTTCCAGCGCTCGGGGCCGACCATCAGCGTGGCGACCCTCGTCAGACCCGTTTGAAGCGCCACGATCATCAAGTCGCCCATTAGCCGAATGTAATCTCCCCGTGGCAAGTACGCGTCGGGAGGTTCCACCATCGAAACCTTGGTTAGCTCGCCTTTCATCCGCTCCAGCTTGTCCATCTGCTCTTCGATCGTACGGATGGAGTCGAAGTACTCGGCGAACTTGTTGCGATCGGCGCGCCCCAGCTCGCGCCGCAGCGAACGCGCGTCTTCGAGCACGAGGTCGGTGATGTTGCGGAACTCCCGAACTTCTTCCGTGCCGAACAATCGCCGATAAGCCTTACGCGGATCGCGAATCGACGGGGCCACGTGCCCGGTTCCATACCACGAGATGTTGTCGAAATAGATCGACTCGACGTTGTCGCGGTGGCTGTTGCAACTCAGCTCCAGCGTGCGAAACGGCGTTCGGTCTCCGATTTCGTCCGCGATAACGTGATCGAGCGTGCGATCGAGCGGCCAGGCGGATCTCGAGACGGTGAACGGCGCGGCGCTCGACAGAAAGCACGAAGCGCACTGGGCGTGAACGTCCGTGCCGTTTTGGAAACTCCGGTCCAGCCCCGTAATCAGAGCGACCTTGTCTTTGACTCTCCCGAGTGGCTCGAGCGCAGGCGTCAGCTCCAGCGGGTGGGAGCCGACCGGGATAGTGCTCTCGGTGACCTGGCTGAAGTCGCCGTTGAAGGCCGGCAACCCCGCATTCCCCTCGCCGGGGAAGAAGTTCCGCCGCACGACGCCGATCGGCGCGTAGTAAAAGCCCAGCCGCAGCGGCGGCTTCGACTTGGGCTTAGCGAGCCCCAAGCTTTCGAGCCAGGGCAGCGCCAGCGCGGCGCCCCCCGCGCCTTGCAGAAAAGACCGTCTGGAGGTCAGCCGCTTCATCGCTTCTCAGGCTCAACTGGATTGTACTTGGTTCGAAACGGTTCGCTCAGCACGACCTGGCGGATCGTTTCCTGAATGCTGTAGTCGGCGTTCGCGGTTTCGCGCACAATGCGATTGAGCGCGGGTTCGTCCGAAACCTCGGCTTGGCGTCCCAACGCGAACACCAGCAAGTGCCCGGCAAAGGCGCGTGCAAAGTGATCCGGCTCGGCCAGAATCGCGTCCTTCAACTCCACGATGTTGCCGAACTCGCGCCTCCCGAACAGTACGCCGCTCGAATCCACCTTGCGGCCATTCTCATACACATCGCGCCAAACGCCGGTCGGGCCATAGTTTTCGAGCGCAAAACCCAAAGGATCGATCTTGGCGTGGCAGCCCGCGCATTCCGCCTGGGTGCGATGCGCCTCCAGGCGTTCCCTGAGGGTGAGGTCGCTGTCAGCCTCTTCGCTTGTCTGCTCGGGCAGCGGCGTGACGCTCGGGGGTGGAGGGTCGGGAGGATTGTTGAAAACGACCCCGGCGATCCAAGCGCCGCGCGTGATGGGCTGCGTCCGCACAGGGTTCGACGTCATCGTCATGACCGCCGCGTTGGTGATCACGCCGCCTTGGCGCCGGTCCGTCACCGCTACGCGGCGAAACACAGGCACTGCTCGGATGTTCTCCGGGTCAGGCTGGATGGCGACCCGCGGAACCTTTTGGGGACGCGTGCCGTCGCGATACCAGGACTCGAGCAGCTCGCTGCGATACGTGAAGTCCGAGTCCACCAGCTCCAAAACCGAGCGGTCCTCGATCAGAATCGTTTCGAACAGCAGCAGCGGCTCGAGCATCATGTGCATGCTCGCGCGGAATTTGCCCCCCAAGTAGAAATCCGGAAACCGTTCGCGGTCGGGAACCGACGACACGATGCGCTCCAGCTGCAGCCATTGCGGCGCGAAGCTGTCGCAGAAGCGCTTCACGCGACGGTCCTTCAACATCCGATCCGCCTGCGCGCGCAAGACGGCCGGGTCGCCGAGCTTGCCCTCGCCGGCCAGATCGAGCAACGTCCGGTCCGGAATGCTCCCCCACAGGAAAAACGACAGACGCGACGCCAACTCGTAATCGTTCAGTCGCTCGGCCGCGTCGCCCGCGCCGGCCTGCTCGTAGAGATAGAGGAAACGCGGCGACGCCAGCGCCGCCGAGGCCGCGGCTTTCATGCCTTCGGTGAACGAGTTCCCCGACGCGATGCGCGTCAACGCGTAGTCGACATAGCGACCTAGCGCCTCTTCGTCAACCGACCGCCGAAACGCCCGCGTGAGCAATGGGCGCAGCCTTTCGCGAACCTCGGCCTCGATCTCCCGCTCCCCCGAACCGGGCGCGAACAGCTCCTCCCAAGCGCCGCTGGTCGTTGCGTTGAAGTCCTCGCTTTCGACGATCGACCGGCTGAGTTTCAAGAACGACTCGAGCAACAGGGGCGACAGCGTGAGGTGATCTCCGCGGTTGTCGAAGCCGTGCTCGGCCCTGAGATCCTGCGGGAACGGCGCGACGCCGGCCAGACGTTTGTCGATCAACTGCGACTTGCCCAAGGGCCGGCTGCCGGCTTTGAGACTCTCCGGCACCTTGCCGCTTTCGGGGCGGAAGTAACCGTACTCCCGCAGCATCCGTTCCGGCAGCGCGAACACGTCGACCTGCAAGTCGAACAAATCCTGGACCGCGTTGTTGTACTGAAACCGATTCATTCGCCGAATCGGCGACTGCGGCAGAACCTTCTGGGCCGCGACGGCGACATGCAGCAATCCGCGCAGCTCGGAGACGAGTTCCCGCCGCTTCTCGGACGTTAACGGCGGCTGTCCCGCTGGCGGCATGATTCCCAAGTCGAGCGCCCGCACCAAATCGCGGATCAGCTCGGGATTCCGGGTGAGATCCGCAGCGCTGCGCAACTCGAACAGATTGACATTCCCGCTGGGCTCGCCGAGCTTGCCGTGGCAATGAACGCAGCTTTCGCGCAAAACCTCGAAGAACACCTCGGCCCCCGCGAGATTCGGCGCTAGGCAAATCGTCGCCGCCGCCAATTGGAGGCAACCAAGCGCAAACGCCCGCCGCATCACCTGCATGATATCTCAGTCCAGATCAGTGTGCGCCTCCTTGGCAACCGTCGCCACGTTTGCAACAACGCCCCCTTTGACTGGGATTTCCGTTTCGGACGTCCCGGTGCCTAATTATAGCCGGTCACGGCTACGATACAACGATTCTCGGACTGGGCTCACGTTCGGTCCTCCTGTCGGTGGCTGTCAAGCCTTCAGATCGGTTTTGGGCCAAGGCCAATCAGCGCTGCGAGCGCCCAATCGGCTGGCGGACTCGATCAGCCGCACCGCCTCTTGTTGGGTCAGGATGATCGGCAGCTCTCGCGGTTTCTTCGGGTAGGGAAACTCCTCGACTGGATAGTTCCGCCTCAACGTTTTGCAGAAGAAGAACCGCAGGCCTGCTGTGTGCAGGCCGACGGTGCGGACGCCCATCTTCCTCTCTTTCAACAAGTACACCTGATACGAGCGAATCTCATCCAGGCCCAGCTGATCCGGCGGCCGGCCGAAGTGCTTGGTAAAGTCTTCGACCGTGCCGAGATAGTTCTTGATCGTGGTGGGAGCGTAGTTGCGTCGCCGGAGCTCTTCCAGCATCTTCTTGCGTAATCGGGTCATGGGGACACCTCCTTTGTTGGTGTCCCGACCTTACTCTCCACCAGGCGCCACTGCTGATGGACCGCTCACGCGCAGCGTCCGCCGCGCATAGCGGCTTGGTTGTGTGCCGGGCATGTCTGACAGCTTGGAGGTGAAAGTCCTCTGCACAGCCTGATGGAGGTGAAGTGCTAGGGAAGCGCAAGGGCGTCGTCGCGAGGCGGGGTCCAGAGGAAGCGTGGAACAAAACCGCGACCTGACGAACAGAAACCGGATAAGAGGCATCCTTGGTCGGACGAGCGGACAACTGATCGCGAAGTCCAGTTCCATCAAGGGCCAAGGCTGTAGATTCGGCAGGTGTGCGGCGAAGGCGGTCAGACTTACCCCGGGAGGTCTGCGTTCCGTCCCGCTGTTTGGGACTGGGGGAGCCGCGAGGCGACCTGATCGGGGCGCAGAAGTCAGCAGAGGGCATAGTAGGCCATGCAGTCGGCAAGGCTAGTAAGGCACTCCACAAGTCGAAAAACGGAGCCAACAGATAGGCCGAACCGAGAACGATGGCCGAAGGCCCGAACGGAAGAGAGCGGCAAGTAAGACTCGCAACTCATGGACGGCAAGCGGCAGAAAACCCAGCAACGACTGGCCTTCATGGACGAGCCAAAGGGTGAAGCCCCGAGGCGCGCTCGGCAAGGGACCGAACCGTCCGCGGTGAAGCGGGAATCTGAAAGCCCGGCGCGAGAAGAACGACTGATGGAGGAGGTGTGCGAGCGAAGCAATCTCGTAAAGGCTTGGAAACAAGTTCGGGGTAACAAAGGGAGTCCGGGTGTTGATGGCAAGACCATCGACGAAACGCTGGACGACCTTCGCAAGCACTGGCCAGCCATCCGGGAACAGTTGCTTCAAGGAACGTACAAACCGCAACCGGTGCGCAGGGTGGAAATCCCGAAGCCCGGCGGCGGGGTCAGGAAGTTGGGCATCCCTACGGTGCTCGACCGACTGATCCAGCAAGCGGTCTTGCAGGTTCTGCAGAAGCGCTGGGACCCGACGTTTTCCAACAACAGCTATGGCTTCCGACCGGGACGTTCGGCGCATCAGGCGGTGACTCAGGCGCAAGCCTACGTCGCCGCAGGCTATCAGTGGGTCGTAGACATCGATCTGGAGAAGTTCTTCGATCGAGTCAACCATGACCTGCTGATGGCTCGTGTCGCCAAACGTGTCCCCGACAAGCGATTGCTGAAACTCATCCGGGCGTTTCTAACCGTCGGGGTGATGGACGACGGGCTGGTGAGTCCTGCCGACGAAGGCACGCCACAAGGCGGACCGTTGTCGCCGTTGTTGTCGAACCTCGTGCTCGGCGATTTGGATCGCGAGTTGGAACGGCGCGGCCATCGCTTCTGCCGCTACGCCGGCGACTGTAACATCTACGTTCGCAGTCGCAGGGCGGGGGAACGGGTGATGGCCGGCGTCTGTAAGTTTCTTACAAAGAAACTCCGACTCAAGGTCAACAAATCGAAGAGTGCGGTGGCTCGACCCAACGATCGGAAGTTCTTAGGCTTTCGCTTGACGACCGGAGCGGAGCCTCAGCGATTGATATCGCCCGAGGCGTTGCAAAGGTTCCAAGCGCGAGTGCGAGAGCTGACGAGCAGGACGCGCGGGATCAGCATTGAGCGGATGATCGGCTCATTGAGGCCGTATCTGCTCGGCTGGCGGAGCTACTTTGGCTTCAGCCAAGACCCGCTGGTGTTTCGCAACCTGGATGCGCGGATCCGCCGGAGACTCCGCATGATGACCTGGCGGCAGTGGGGGAATGGGCCGACCCGATTCGCCAACCTACGGCGATTGGGCGTGCCGCATTATCGTGCGGCCATTGCCGCCGGTTCCGCCACTGGTTTGTGGGCCATGTCGCGGCACGCGGCTGTCCAGCAAGCGCTGCCCAATGTCTATTTCGATTCGCTCGGCCTTCCCAGATTGTCGGCATCTTCGAACGCTTAACTCCTCCGAACCGCCGTGGTACGGGACCCGTATGCCCGGTGGTGTGACAGGGAAAGCTTGCGAGGGCCTACCTATGTCGATGTGACGGTCTAGGATGCAAGAGGCACGTGCGGTCAAGGGGCACTTGCCCCATTATGCCCTCTCCTGAAGCAGCTGGCCTGCTCGAAATGTCCCGCTACCGGCAGCGCGAAAGCTTCTTCTGGACTGGAAGCCTCCGCCCCTGGGTCGCGTAAACCCAATAGCTATTGATAACAACCGATGTCACAAACTTTCGGCCAGGTGCGCTTCCAAGGGCCTGATCTGAGACGGTTCGGTTCGGGCGACGGCGTTCAGAGACGCCTCAGGCGGCACATTGTTGGTGCGTAGAGTTTCGACACCCGCATCGCCAAAGGTACCGAAACCCCGGATACAGCCAAGCGGCTGCGGAGTGATGCCGACTAGTTCGTGATGTCGCTGGTGACCGACTGCTCGCGGATCGGCAGATAGACTTTGTACCAAGTCTTCTGGGCCTCGCTGCCGGCGTAGTCCTCGAGCGCCTTCTCGCTCTCGAATTCCATGACGAAGGCGGCCTGTTTGGTCTGCGACTTGATCGAGCGCAGCCAGACTCTCTTGATCCCTGGATAGTCCATGTTGGCGACGCCATCGAGCGCAGCCTTGATCTGCTCCGGCTTGGCGTCGGATTTCCAATCGAGTGTGACCACATGGATGACCGACGAGGGTTTCTCGATCTTCGACTCGTGGTGAGCGCCGATCAGCAGACCCGCACCGAAGAGGACGGAGCCGAGGACGGCGGCGATGATGATCTTGATGGATTTGTTCATGAGAGTTCTCCTTTGGGTGATTCGGTCAGCAGAGGCTTCGGCATCGACCGCTAGGCCGCGTTGATCGTTGTAGCGGCCCGGATTTCTGAAACGAAACTCCTATTCTAGCCCCGGAGCCAGGCCCTCTCGTACCGTTGTCGCTCTCGAAAGGTCTGCCGCCTACCTTCAAGGCCTTTGACCCACCCGATTCAAAATCCATAGACCCGCGGCGCTCCTAGAACGGCTTCCTTCAAATCGTTGCAACGCAAGCGACTCATTCCTGTGAACAACCGATCCGTTGAACAAACATTCTTTTCTGGGCCAGGGTGCCGCCCACGACGGTTTGCGGCTCCTCGGGCGACGTTCTGGCGGACTCCAGGGTGCGGAAACGAGTGCGAACCGGATATACCAACACCTTTCCGCAGACGAGGGCTATGTGGTTCAATTCGCGGGGCTTAGTCCTGCTCGCGATAGCGGAACTCTTCGTCCCAGTTCTCGACGACGCAGATGACGGGCGGCGATGCAAGGGCCTGTGCCGAGGCTCATACTAGCACGAAGCTCTGGCCGTCCGGCGCGACGTCGTAACGTCGGAATAGCGGATGATCGAGGAAGGCGGGATTGGAGAAAAGCTGCTTTGTTTCGCCGTACGAAAACTCGTCTCCGACGCTCACGTCGAAGGCCACCAAGGTTTGACCTTGGACGTAGCCCCCAATGCGGGCAGGAGGCCACCTATCAGCTTTATCGATAAGGGGCGAAAGCGTGTCGAGGTCTCCTGCCCCGACTGCGGGTGACTGCGAATGGGGCGAGCCCAATTCGACCAAGCCGTCTCCAACACCGTCGAAGCCAGAAAACCGCCACTGAATCGACCTCCGTTCCCACCCGGCGGCCATTTTCCCATTGCACCCCTACAGGCCACAGGCGTACACTCGTGGGCACGTGCTTGCCGTACCGACGCCGAACTGGGCAAAACGAGGCCTTCTTGCAACTCGTGACTCTGCAGACCCTGCAGCGCTAGGCTGTCTGTGGATGGGAAAGCTGATCGTAAGCGCCTTGTTGGTGACAGCCCTTCTAGCAGCTTTAGGAGTGATTCAGCCGAAGCCAGCCAAGGCGGAGGAACCTCTCTTACACCCGACATTCTCAGACGTAACCGCAACGGCCGGAATCCGATTCCTCCACGAATCCTCCCACACATCTCAAAAATACCTAATTGAAACGATGGGCGCCGGAGTTGCCTGGCTGGATTATAACCGGGACGGTTTTCTGGATCTGTTCTTCGTGAATGGTGCGGCTCTGAAGGATCCGATGCCTGAAGAGGAAGAGCCGGATAAGTCCGATCCGCGCTTCTGGAATCGACTTTATCGGAACGCAGGAGATGGAACGTTCGTCGACGTGACAGACCGTTCGAACCTCCAAGGGAAAGGATATGGCATGGGCGTCGCGGTCGGTGACTACGACAATGACGGAAAACCAGATTTATTCATCACTAATTTCGGTGGGCACTCGCTTTACCGTAACGAAGGCAATGGCACCTTCAAGGATTCAACCGCTCACGCCGGAGTGGCGGGCGGCGGCTGGTCTGTCGGCGCCGCCTTCTTGGATTACGACCGTGACGGCCACCTCGATCTGTTCGTGGCCCGCTACCTAGATTGGGACTTCGACAATAACCCTTGGTGCGGACCGCAGGTTGTCAAGAAGAGGGGATACTGCCATCCGAATACTTTTGAGGCTGCGACGCATCTGCTCTACCACAACCTGGGCGATGGGACGTTTGAAGAAGTCAGCAAACAAGCGGGAATCGCCACCCACCCCGGCAAGGGATTAGGAGTTACGTTCAACGATTACGACCAAGACGGCTGGCCGGACATTCTCGTAGCGAACGACTCAGTTGCCCAACAGCTCTACCGCAATAACGGTGACGGGACATTCAACGAGGTCGCGCTGGAGGTTGGCTTGGCATATAACGGCGATGGCAAGGCGTTTGCGGGCATGGGAGTCGACTTTGAGGATTACACGAATGACGGCTGGCCGGATGTCTTTGTGAACGCTCTCTCCTTGGAAGGCTACGTACTCTTTGAAAACGTACAGGGCGAACTGGAGGAGACTTCCGACCAGGCTGGAGTTTCTGGTATCAGCATGCCTTACAGTGGGTGGGGTACCAAGTTCATCGACTACGACAACGACGGGTGGAAGGACCTTTTCGTGGCTCAAGGGCACGTGTTGGATACCGTGTCCATCGATTCGCCTCAGATTCCCTATTTGCAGCCGCTCTTGATGATGAGAAATGTAGAGGGGCAATTTGAGGACGTCTCTGACCGTAGTGGTGCTGCGTTTGGGATTTCCCGGGCCGCGCGGGGAGCTGCATTCGGAGATTTCGACAACGATGGTTTTGTCGATGTCGTCGTGAACATCAACGACGGGCAGCCGCTTCTACTGCACAATCGCGGCGGCAAGGGGAACTGGATCTTGATCACGATCGCAGGCTCAGTCAGTAACCGCGACGGAATTGGCGCCCAGGTTCGGGTCGTCGGGGAGTCGGGATTGACACAGTACCGGGTGGTCTCAACCGCTGCAAGTTACCTTTCAGCTAGCGACAAGCGGGTACATTTCGGCTTAGGCAAGGATGGCGCCATCAAGGTGATCGAGATCACCTGGCCGAGCGGTATCGTCCAGCGTCTGAAAGATGTCGAAGCCAATCAGATTCTTATTGTGGAAGAACCGCCTAAGGGGCTGTAAAAACATCGGGGACAGTCCCGCTTCGCACCGCTTGTCGGATCTGAAAACAAAGAAGTTACGTAGGCGGCGTTCGGCACAGTCCTCATTTTTCACAGCCCCGAAGGAGTGAGAACACAGCCGGGGCGGCGCTGCTCCAGGCAAACCAGATTCTCACGGAATAACGGATTGTTTGGTTCCAATCCAAGCGCGATGCCCAATTCGTTGATCGCCCGCTGTAATTGCTTCGTCTTAGCAAGTGCTACGGCCAGCACGTTGTGGGCCGCCGCGTCACTTGGCATCAGTCCTATTGCTTCTTCGAGAGCGTCAACAGCCGCTGCCGTCTGACCTTGGGCCAGCAGTGCCCGACCAAGATAATAGTACGTGTCAGCGTCGTCCGGTTCCAAACGCAGAGCGAGGCGTAGCTCCGAGATGGCTTCGTCCAGCTTGTTGCCAAGTAGAAGTGCGCGACCGAAATTGTAATGGGCACTGGCGTATTGAGGGTTGAGCCGTATGGCGTTCTGAAGGTTCGCCGTCGCTTCTTTTACCTCGCCGCTTTGAAGAAGCTCCACACCCTGATTGTTGTAATCTTTGGCACGAATCGCATTTGTCGCCCTTTGATTTAGGTGGCGGGTTGCGCTCAGTGCTACTGCCGCCTCTTGTTTCCGCCCCGCTTGTCGGAGTGCTCGGGCCAGGTTGTGATGACTGGAGCTATCGTCGGGCAGTAGTTCCGTCGCCCGGCGTAATTCTGCGACAGCTTCGTCGAGTTTCCCTTGGCGGTACAAAGCAATACCCAAATCACGGCGAGACTCGCCCGACAAAGGTTGTAGTTCGACGGCACGGCGAAGTGCAGTCTCGGCGGCGGCCGTCTCGCCGAGCTGAAGCAAGGCGCTCCCGAGTGCCTCATAAGCTTCGAAATAGTCTGCATCAAGCTCCGCTGCCGATCGGTATTCCGGTGCGGCGTGTTGCAGGTCGCCCTGGGCCTCATACAGCCGGCCTAGCTCGTAATGCACAGAAGGCTGCCGAGGCTCAAGACGCAGAGCCGCACGGTACTCCTCCATGGCCTCCCGCCTACGGTTACCCCCAGCCAACAGCGAGGCTAAGATCCGATGCACTTCGGCGCTGCTGGGATCCAGCTGCGCCGCAGCCCTCAATTCCTTCTCAGCCTCTTGGTCGTTTCCGGTCTGCCAGAGCAAGAGTCCGAGATTGCGGCGAATCGTGGGGTCGTTCGGTTCCATCGAAGCGGCGTTTTTCATCGACGCCACCGCCTCGTCAAGCCGACCTAAACCCCTCAGGGCTGCGGCCAGATTGCTATGAATTCGAGCGTCTCTCGAGCGGATCCGCAGAGCCGCTTGAGAGGCCTCCACAGCGCCCTCGAAGTCCTTCTGCCTTCGCAGGATGACGCCGAGGTTGTTGTAGGCGTTCACGTTGTTCGGATCAGCCTGAGCTGCCGCCCGGAACTTTGTCGCTGCCTCAGTCAGCCGCCCTTGCCTTGCGAGGTCCAATCCCTCGGCAACCAAGCGTGACGCTAGAGGGGCGTCACTAGCCCATGTAGCCCAACAAGTACTCAAAAGCATTACCAGAAAGAGCCCGAGCTTTTGGGCGAGGAAAGCACAGCGGCGGCGTACGAATGCCTCACCGCCTTTCTCCCTTGGAAACGACATCGGATGCGTTAACAATACCATGCACTATGGGCGTATGCGGCCTGTGCCAAGGCGCAACCGCTTTCATGTCACGACACCCCATGTTGAAGCCCAATGATAATGTCCCCTTGAGCGCCCAATAGAAATGTCCCCTAATCTGGACCTCTGCGAGGAGGTGAAAGATTGGGAAGGACATGGATGAGTGCCAAGGAGTTGAGGCGCGGCGAAGTGCTGAGCCGAGTGAAACGAGGGGAACTGAAGTTGACCGAAGCCACCGCACTGCTGGAGGTCAGCTACCGCCAAGCGAAGCGGCTCAACAAGCGTTACCGAGCAGGCGGGGTCAAGGCTTTGGTGCACGGTAACGTCGGCCGCGCTTCGAACCGAGCCGATGACAAGCGCCGCGAGCAGGTTCTCGAGTTGGTGCACGCAAACTATGCGGGCGAGGGGCACGAGCGCTGCGGGCCGACGCTGGCGTCGGAACATCTGGCAGCCGATCAGGGCCTGGAAGTGCCGCGCGAAACGCTGCGGCGCTGGATGCTCGCGGCGGGCCTGTGGAGCCGGAGTCGCAAGCGCCCACCGCATCGCAGCCGGCGGCAACGCAAAGCGCACTTCGGCGAGCTGATTCAACTCGACGGTTCGCACCACCACTGGCTGGAAGGACGCGGCCCGAAAGCCTGTCTGATGAACTTTGTCGATGACGCGACCGGTCTTGCACTGTGCCGCTTCTCGGGCCAGGAAACGACCTGGGCCGCGGCCGATCTGCTCCAAGCCTGGGTGCGCCAACACGGCGTTCCCAAGGCGTTGTACTGCGACTGGAAAAACGTCTACCAGCGCCAGCCGACGTCGCGGGAAGCACTGGAAGGCATCAAGCCCGAGACGCAGTTCGGGCGCATGTGCGCGAAGCTTGGCATTGGCATCATTGCCGCATCGTCGCCGCAAACCAAGGGACGTGTCGAACGCCATCACGGCACGCACCAGGACCGCCTGATCAAGAAGATGCGGCTGCGGGGCATCGTTGATTACGAGGCGGCGAACCGTTACCTCGGCGAGGAGTACTTAGCCGAGCACAACGAGCGCTTCTGCTGCGAGCCGGCGGCGGGAGCGGACTTTCACCAGGCGCTACCCCGCGGCACCGAGCTGCGAGGGGTGTTCTGCTTCGAATACGAACGGGTGGTGAGCAACGACCAGGTGGTGCGTTTCGAGAATCGTTGTTTGCAGTTGAAGCCGAAACGCAATCAGGGCGTGGGGGCGGGTGCACGGGTGACGGTCCAACAGGGGCGCGATGAGAGCTTGCAGGTGAGGTTTGAGGGGCACGAGATCGAGCACGAAGTGATCGCCACGCCGACGCCACGGCTGCGGACGAAGCCGGCACCGCAGGGGAACGTGGTGGCCAGACGCAAGCCGGCGGCGAACCACCCCTGGCGGCGAGCTGTGCTGCGGAAAACACGAGCTGCGAATTCATAAGAGGGCTGTGGAAATGCCGGGTCGGATGGAAAGCGTGGAAAACCTTGTGGCGGCAGCCGTGCCGGGCTCGCGGAACCGTGGATGGTTTTCCACCCTTCCCACCGCCCCTTGGAAATCGCTGCGCGATTCCCACAGTTCCACAGCCCCGACGATGACGATTCTCTCCTATCACCAAGGGGACACTTCTACTGGGCTACCGAAGGGGACATTTCTATTGGGCCTTGACACATGTCACGACACCCCATTGCTTTGCGCAGGCCCATGTGCTAGACTCTGGCCCAAAAGCGGCCCAAAAGCGGCCCAAAAGCGGGAGTCAGGTCAGGCCAGCAGGTCTGCCTGAGAAACGGGGGACTATGACCAGATACGAACGGTTCACACGCCGTGCGATAGGCGCTGCCATCCTGATATCGGCTGCCCTCGGAATGCTGCAAGTTCCGGTGGCCGCACAGTCCACGGCGAGCATCGCCGGGACGATCACGGACGCGAGCGGCGCCGCGGTGCCCGCCGCAACGATCACTGCTGTTAGCGTCCAAACAGCACTCCAAAGGACACAGCAGAGCGGCATCGACGGCACTTACTCTATTCCTTTGCTTCCAGTCGGAGAGTACCGCTTGGAAGTCGAGCAAGCAGGGTTTCAACGCTCTGTGCGGGAGGGCCTTACTCTCACCGTGAGTGAGACGCTGATCGTAGACGTTCGGCTGGAGGTTGGACAGGTCACCGAAACGATCACGGTGACGGGCGCGGCCCCGCTCGTTAACACCCAGACAGGAACTCTACAGGGGTTGATCGATGAAGAGCGAATGGTGCAGCTTCCGCTCAACGGCCGCACGATGACAGAGTTCATGCGCCTGCAGCCCGGTGTGATTCAGACATCCGATCGGTCCGGGAACAGCGAGGGTATTGCTTTCGCAGTCAATGGGAGCCGCTCGAACGGTGTCTTTTTTCTGATGGACGGTGGCTTCAACACGAACGCCTACCGAAACCTGAGCGGTAAGTTTCCCAACCCCGACGCGGTGCAGGAGTTCAGCGTGCAGCGGAGCAACTTTAGCGCCGAATACGCCAACGCCACCGGGGCGGTCGTGAATGTCGTCACCAAAGGGGGTACGAACGAGTTTCACGGGGCGGGCTTCTGGTTCGTCCGCAATGAGGTACTCAACGCCCGGAACTTCTTCGCCCAATCGAGAGATTCGCTAAGACGGAATCAGTATGGCGCCACTCTGGGCGGACCGGTGCTCAAGGACAAGCTGTTCTTTTTCACCTCCTACCAGGCCACCAGGCTGCGCAGCGACCCGCGCGTCGGCCGACAGTTTCTGCCGACGGGCCCGCAGCGGCAGGGCGATTTCTCCGCGGCGCCCCGTGCGGTGAACGATCCTCTGACCGGAGAGCCCTTCGCGAACAACCAGATTCCCTTGAGCCGGTTCAGCTCAGTGACACAGAACTTCCTCGAGTTCATTCCCACTCCGGGGACGCCGGACGGGCTGCGCTTTGCGGGCGAGCCCCGCAATTCCGACATCGATGAGTACACCGCACGCGGCGACTACAATGCCGGCAACCACCACTTCTTCGCCAGATATTTTCGGTGGCTCAAGGAAGTACCGCTCAATGTCGACGCGAATGACATTGCACAGCCTCTGACGCGGCGGGACCGGCAGCCCAACAACAGTTTCACCGTCAGTGACACCTACACTTTCTCGCCGACACTGCTGAACGAAGCCACGTTCACCTACACCTCGCGGGCACGCGCCGACGACTGGGACGACTTCGAATATCCCATCAACTACCAGATTGCCGGCGTGAAGGACATTGCGATCCTGCAACCCGCGGGGATGTTCTTCGACATTTCGGGCTTCTTCCGGGTGCGGCCGACCTGGCCCTTCGTCATTGACGACAACAATCAGCATTTTTCCGACAAGGCAACCTACATTCATGGCAACCACGAGATGAAATTCGGGGGCGAGTTCATCCGCCACAAGAATACGATCCGGAACGACTTTCGGACGATGGGGATCTTCACCTTCAACGGAAGTGCTTCGGACTATGCCATGGCGGACTTCATGCTGGGCGACGCCTTTCGTTTCGAGCAAGGCGGAGGCGAGTACAAGGACCTGACGGGCCATCGTGTGGGATTCTTCCTGCAGGACCGCTGGCGCACGACATCCAACCTGACCCTGAACTTCGGGATACGATGGGATCCCATCCTTCCCTTCACCGACAGTATCGGGCGCATCCAGTGCATCCGGCCGGGGGAGCAGTCGACAAAGTTTCCGAACGCCCCGGGGGGCTACCTGAGTGCCGGGGATCCGGGTTGCCCCGTGGGCGGTTTCAACTCGCACTACAAGACGCTCGCGCCTCGCTTTGGCTTTGCCTGGCGCCCCGGTGGTTCGCAGACGGTGATCCGTGGGGGCCTGGGCGTGTTCTTTAACCCGCTGCAAACGGTGCTGTACAACGGTTTTGTTAATGGTCCGCCGTTCAGTCCACAGGTGACAGTTAACGGGGCTCGGTTTGAAGATCCTTACGCCGACCGGCCCAACCCGTTTCCCGCGTCGTTTGCGCCATTCACTCCGCCGCAAGATGCGGAGTTCTTCCCTCCCTTGGGCCGGGTGGGTACCTTCGATCCCAACTTTCGCAACGCCTACCAGGAGATCTGGAACCTCACTGTAGAGCGCGAGGTGCTGCAGAACCTGTTGACGCGCATGAGTTATATCGGGAACATGGGACGGCGGGTGCCCTACAGTGTCGACACCAACCTTGCCGTATACACTCCTGGGGAGTCGACGGTGGGCAACACCCAGCAGCGCAGGCCCTTAACACAGTTTGGGCAGAATCTGACGGCGCGCTCGCAGGGGACCTCGAGCTACCACGGTCTGCAGTTTGAGGTGGAGCGCCGGTTAACGAATCTGTCGTTGCAGTCGAACTATACTTGGTCGAAGTCGATCGATGAGCAGTCGTCTGACCCAACACCGGGGCAATCCGGCTCACTAGCGGTTCCTTTTAACCGCCGTCTGAACCGGGGGCTGTCTGACCACGATGTGGCTCACCGCTTCGTGACGTCGTACGTGTGGGATTTGCCGCAGCTGAATGGCAGCAGCGGTTTCGTGCGGCATATATTGGGCGGCTGGCAGCACTCGGGGATCTGGACGTTCCAGAGTGGGCGGCCGTTTTCGATCACCTCCGGGAGGGATAACTCCCTCAGCGGCATCAACCGCGATTACGCCGACCTGACGGGGGAGCCCGTGGAGCTCGACACGGGACGGCCGCGGAACCAGTTGTTGGCCGAGTACTTCAACACCGCCGCATTTGCGACGAACGCGCTGGGCACGTTCGGCAACGCCCCGCGGAATCTGTTGCGCGGGCCGGGGCTTTTCAGCCTCGACATGGCGGTGATGAAGATGATTGCGGTCCGGGAGAACGTGCGGTTCCAGTTGCGGGGCGAGTTCTTCAATGCCTTCAACCGGCCGAACTTTGGCAATCCGCGGACTAACCAGCGCCAAAGCAGTCGCTTCGGCAAGATCGAAGGCGCGGGCGATCCCCGCATCATCCAGATCGCGCTCAAAGTGCTCTTCTGAGAGTCGTATGGTCTTGACGGGCCCCGGCGGCGGACTGAGCTGTCCCGCCGGGGTCTTGTTTACACAGGGATAACAACAGTCAAGGGCCCGCAACCGTCTCCTGTCCGCCGCCGCCGGCCCTGATTCCCAAAAGCCAAGCGTCTCTCGAAGAAGCCGGCGTCGAATAATTTCCCTCGAGCGGAAGGTCCCAGGGATGTCATGATCCACGGAACCTACGTCACCCATGGTTCAGGTTTCTTCGGACAGTCCAAGCGACACTTCTGTTAGAGACCTAAAGAGACAGCCGGCACAAACGGGCTGCGGCTTCGGTAAGGAGTTTCCTCATGACAACAGGATCAATCAACAGGCGACAGTTCCTGGGCACTTCGGCAACCGCTGCCCTGGTTCCGGTTGCCGCAGCCGAGGCCGTGGCCAAGAACAAAAAGATCCAAGAGGCCCGCGAAGCGGCTCTAGCGGTCTTGAAGCCCAGCAAGAAAGATCTCGAACACGGCCTGGAGCTTCACACCAATTCGATCGTTTTCGATGCGTATGGCTTTTCGCCACGCGCTGCGCTGGACGGAGACGCCATGAAGCGCGCGATCGAAGCGGGAGCCTCGGAGATCGAGCTCAGGGACATGCGCGAGGAAATGTCGATGACTCGCCCGGTGATCGAGTCGAGCGAGCGCGATGAGTTCATGCAGGCCTGGGCAGCCGCGGGAGTGACCTGTATTTTTCAGAATTGCGGCGAGGAAGGTCAAGACCCTTTGCGGCTGATCAAACGCTTGGCGCGGTTCACTTACCTCACGGACATGCTCCCAGACTTCCTGCAAAAAGCAGCTGTACCCGACGAGGTGGTGGCTGCGAAGGAACAGAAAAGACACTGCCTGTATTTCACCGGCAACGGTGTGCCGATCACCCAGGATTGGGTTTCCGTCGCGGACGAGCTGCGGTACATCCGGATCTTCTTCCAGTTAGGAATCCGCATGATGCACATCACATACAATCGCCGCAACATGATCGGGGATGGATGCGCCGAGCCCGCCAATGCGGGCCTCAGCGACTTTGGCCGAGCCGTTGTGAGCGAATTGAACCGCGTCGGTGTGATCCCCGATGTGGCCCATTCCGGGTGGCAAACCAGCCTGGAAACAGCTCAGAGATCACAAAAGCCCGCGGTGGCGAGTCACTCGACCTGCGCGGCAATCCACAAACACATTCGCTCAAAGCCCGATGAGGCAATCAAAGCTATCGCCGACTCGGGAGGGTACATTGGCATCTGTTGCATCCCCAGGTATCTCGGCGGGAGCGGGGACATCAATGCCCTGCTCGATCACATTGACCACGTGACCAAGCGTTTTGGTGTGGACCACGTCGCGATCGGAACCGACGTAGCATATCAATCCCGGGCAGCGCAGGCAGAGAACAGAAAGATCCCACCAAGTGGTCCGTCCAGGGCGCAGTGGGCCGCTCTTTGGCCCCCCGACCCGTCCAAGACGACGCGAGGGCGAACCCACAGCGTGGCGTGGACCAACTGGCCGCTGTTCACCGTGGGACTGGTGCAACGCGGCTACTCCGACAGTGACATTCAGAAGATCATCGGCGGCAACGTCCTGCGAGTAGCTCGAGCGTCACTGCCGGATTATCTCCAGGCGTGAAAGCACTGAGTCCGAACGAAGGAGCTTGGCGTGAAATCTATGTGGCGGTTCCTGATGTTGTTCGGGGTTGGGCTCTTGGCTGCAACCTCTGGGCAAGCACAAGAGCTACGAGTACTGGACTCCGTTGTCGATCCACAACCCTCTCTCATGCTGCGCTCTTACCTGCAGCGCATCGCTTCACAGCAACTGGAAAAACGAAGAAAAGTGTTCTCCGCGATTGGAACGAGGACGCAGTTCGAAGAACGCCGAACGTTTGTCAAGAGACAACTCCTCGAAATGATTGGCGGCCTACCCGAGGAGAGAACTCCCCTTGCAACACGCGAGATAGGGACGCTTGACCGTGGTGACTATCGGCTCGAAAAGATCGTGTATGAAAGCCTTCCGAACTTCTATGTCACCGCAAATCTCTATATCCCACAAACAGGAAGCACGCCCTACCCTGCAATTTTACAGCCGGTTGGGCATAGCCTGACCGGCAAAGCACGTGTATTTTACCAAAGCCTCTCGATTGGTTTGGTAAAGCACGGCTTCGTCGTGCTGACCTACGACCCCATTGGTCAGGGAGAGCGCCGCATCTTTTTCGATCCAGAGTTGGGGGATTCTAAAGTCGGCCGGAGTTCTACCATGGAGCATCAGATGGTCGGCATCCAGAGTTTGCTCGCAGGCGAAAGTGTAGCGAAATACCGAATCTGGGATGGCATCCGGGGGATCGACCTCCTCCAATCTCTGCCCGAAGTCGACGGCACACGCATTGGAGTCACCGGCTGCTCCGGCGGAGGAACTCTAACGGCTTACATTGCCGCACTAGACGATCGTGTCAGAGTCGCAGCGCCATCATGCTACATCAGCTCTTGGGAAGACCAGCTGGACGGTACAGGGCCACAGGATGCGGAGCAACAATTCCCTGACCAGTTGAAAGTGGGCATTGACCACGCGGATCTTGTTGTTGCGATGGCCCCTAAACCCTATTTGATTTGTAGTACGAAAGAGGATTACTTCCCGTTGGAGGGGGCACGCAAGGCGTTTCAACAGAGCCGCTACATCTACTCGCTCTACGATGCTGAAGATCGCCTCGCCTGGCATGTGGGGCCCGGTGGTCACGGGATGAGAAGGGACACTCGAGAAGCTATCTACTCGTGGATGAAACGCTGGCTGCGAGATGAGGATGGGGAAGCACCTGAACCAGAGTTCCAGGTCGAACTCGACGAAGACCTCTACTGCACGCCCACTGGACAAGTCTCGACTTCGTTCGGTGGAGAGACCGCCAGTAGCAGGAACGTCAAGAGGTTCAGCGCGATTGAACGAGAATCTCCGGATCTTCGCACAGGGGAAGCCCTGGAGCAATGGACGAAACGAATCCGGAAGCATGTGATCGAACTGACCCGGTATGAGAGGTCAACAGGACCACTAAACATAAGCTCACGTGGTTGGCTTCACCGGGATGGTTACTCGATCGAGCGTTTGGTTTACCACAGCAGTCCCGCGCGATATGTCCCGGCACTGCTTTTCCATCCGGATTCGTCGCGGGATCGCAGCCAAGTCATTCTATACGTGGATGACGAGGGGAAGTCGCAAGCCGGGGCGCTTGGCGGAGACCTGGAACAGTTGGCCCGACTTGGATATACGGTTTTGGCGCTCGATCCATCTGGCAGTGGAGAGACTAGGTCCAATTGGGGAGGTTATGCCGCCGACTGGTTCGGGCAGGACAAGGTCATTTCTCTTGCGCTCATGGTGGGTAAACCACTCGTCGGTATCCGGATGGATGATATTGCCCGTGGCTTGGACGTTCTGCACGAAAAGGGCCTCCTATACAACGGCAAATCACTGGGGTTCGGCAAAGGTCGGCTCGGAGTGGACCTCTTGCATACGGCTGTGGTCGACTCTCGAATTAAAGGACTCGTGCTGGAAGGAGGGTTGTTGTCCTACCAGTCAATTGCCGAGCACCCGATTCACCGACAGATCTATGCTGCCGTCCTTCCCGGAGTGCTCCTCAAGTACGACCTTCCCGATCTTGTGGCTTCTTTCGCTCCGGGGCCGGTTTGGCTCGTCAACCTGAAATCGCCGGTCGGTCAGTTGGCAATGCTCAGCGAGGTTCGCCGCGCTTACAGTTCTTCTCGGCGTGTCTATGAGAGGCTAGGAGCGGGTTCGGCTCTCGCCACTCGCGGCCGCCGGGAATTGCAGACGGTAGTAGAAACATATCCAGAACTGCGTTGACACCGGTTCGTAAAAGGGTTGTGCTCACTATCGCTTTCCGTTGCGGTAGCGCTCGAGTCGCTGTCGGAGCAAGTCGGCTTTACGAGTCGCGCGGCCAGCGGTATACAACCCTAGTCCTTGTTCGGCAAACGCCACTGCCTGCTCAATATCTCCCACTTCTGCGTACGCGGCTGCCAGTGCCTCCAACGCCTCGGGATCTCGGTACTCGCTCAGTTCGACTGCACGCTTCGCAAGGCTCAGGGCTATCCTCCCATCTCGCACGTTGGCATTCCGGTCAGTAGAAAGAATCCATGCCATCCGGTGGAGAGGGGCCGGCCAGTTGGGCTGCAGACGGCTCGCTTCTCGAAGCTGCGCGAGGGCCTCATCGCTTCGTCCCATCATGGCCAGGGCCACGCCGAAGTTATAGCGTGTCTGGGATGAATCGGCTTTGATGTCAACGGCGCGTCTCAGGTGCCTTATCGCTTGCTCATCTTGGCCAGTGGACAGAAGCGCAGTGCCCAGATTGCTGTGGGCCTCGGCGTAGTCAGGATGGAGCCGCACGGCTTCACGGTAATGACGAATGGCCGTGTCATGTTCGCCCTTGGACATGAGGGCGATGCCCAGGTTATAGTGTGCTTCCGCTGAGCCGGGGCTGATGCGCAAGGCCTCCCGATAGTGGTCGATCGCCTCATCCACTCTGCCCTTGGAAAAGTGTGCGATCCCAAGATTACTGTGTGCCTTCGCATAGTCGGGATCGACGCTCACAGCCTTTCTCAGATGACGGATCGCTTTATCGAGCGAACCTTCCTTGATGAGGGCGGCGCCTAAGTTACTGAGTCCTTCGGTATAACCTGGGTTGATCTCGATGGCCTTTTGATAGTGCCCCATCGCCTCATTCCGCCTGCCGATAGCCGATAGGGCCAGACCGAGGTTGTTGTGGGCTTCGGCATACCTGGGCTCGAGCCGCAGAGCCTGCCGATAATGACGGATCGCTTCTTCTGCCTTGCCTTGCGCCATCAGTGCGGCACCGAGGTTGCTGAGTGTTCGGGGATGATCCGGATGGATGCGAAGCGCTTCCCGGAAGTGCAGGATGGCCTGGCCGTTTTGCCCCACCACTGCCAGGGCCATTCCCAGGCTGCTGTGGGCCTCCGCGTGAGTAGGATCGAGGTCCAGCGCCCGACGATAATGCCGGATGGCTTCCTCCCATTGCCCGCGGCCTTCCGCGTTGCGACCTCGCAGATGATACGTAGCAGCGTCCTCCCCCAACAGTTCCTCTGCTCGTTCTGCTAGCCTTTCGGCCTCTTCCAGTTTTCCGGCCCAGTCAAACACTTTCGCAAGGTTCCGCAGAGCCACACCGTGGGCCCGCTGATCAAGCTTTCCCTCGACCGTGCGCGTCACCGCTTCGATAGCTTCCGGACTCCAGGACTCCGCCGGCCGTACCACACCCTCTGCCGCCAGGGTGTCGATCAGCCGGAGCGCCAGCAATCGGTAGCCCTCGATCGTGAGATGCACATGATCGAGAAAGTGATCGGACCCTGGAATGCCGTGGTCGGATCGATGCTCGATCTCAGCGGCGAAGTCGAGGACGGGCACTCCCCTCTGCGCCGCGATCTCCCGGATAATCTCCTGGATCGATGTCAAGGCACGCAGCGGGCAAATGTCTTCATCCGCGGCTCGATGAAAAGCTTCCTTCGCTTCCGTGTATCTTCCAAGGTCGTAAAGGACGAGCCCCTTTCGATACTGCAAGCCGGCGTATCGATCATCCATCGCTTGTGCCTGTTCAAGGGCGCTCAGCGAGAGTTCCAACCGACGTTGGTTCCTCAAGCTTTCCGCGCGGGCCGTCAAGCTCTCAAAGCGTTCGATGTCTTCGGCACTCAATCCGGTGGAATGCTCGCTCTTGAAAGGTGAGCAGTCTTTCAGGTTGGACGCCGGAATGACCAGCACGACGTTTGCGTCGGCAGACCGTGCCATGTCAATCATCCGGTTAAGGTTGAATCGGTAGTGTGCGAGAACTTTCTCCTGAAAAGCATCATCCCGCGTGTAGTCTTGAGGCCCAACCGAGTTCGCCAGAATCGTATCCACCTCGCTCTTGAGTTCCGCTCCCGGCACCGGGCTCTCTTGGTTGCGCGACACGGAGGTCAAGATCCTCTTCCCGACCGCAAAAATTCGGGTACGGGATGCCAGCGCGCCGACGGTAGTGAGCGGTTTCGGCGCCTCGAGTAAGGTCCGGTATGTGCGTCGCTCTAAGAACTCATTGTGACCCGCATAAATGATGAACAGGTCTGGTTCGTATTGGATCAACTCTTCCATTACTACCGCGACGCGGTAGCTGGCATAGCTGATGCCCCCGGCATTGATGACCTCCCACGTTCGGCTCGGGTCGGCTACCCTCAGCAACTCGCGCAGCCAACCGCTGAACGAGGCGGTGTCGTCATAGGGGCGACCGTAGGTGGTGGAGCCACCCAAGCTGAAAATGCGATAAGTGCCCGGCGCCTTCTGCTTGGGGAATCTTTGGAGGTTGAACCACCTTATCTTGTTGGGGCTAGTGGCGAGAGAGAAGTCGCCGGCCGCCTCGATCTCCTCTTGGAACAAAGGGATGTTTGTGGCAAAGCCGACAAACGGATCTTGTTCGTATAGGACAGGTTTGACGCCAAGGATCGCCAGCAAGAGCTCAAGCAGAAGAAAAAAACCTAGGGTCGTGATCGCAGTGAACAGCCCTTTCTTCCAAGGGCCCAGCGTTGGACCTGGAGCGATTCCCGCGGGTAATGCGGCGGGACGAGATGAACGGGCCCTGTATCCTTTCCCTTTCTTCACCGCTTGTGCTCGCAGTGCTGAATTGGTGGGTAAGCATAAGGACCGCTGACCGGCAACTCGCACAGTGTGATCGGGTCACCGCCGTCGAGCGAAACACGTTTCAGTTCGCGATCGGTCTTGAAGACGATGGACCGGCTGTCCGGCGACCACGAGTTAGTAAAGCGAGCCCCCTCGGTCCCCTCCAGCTTGCGGGCTGACTCGCTGTCCAGTGGCCGCAACCACAGAGCACTTTCCCCTCCCACTTCGGTCCGGTAGACGATGTACCTGCCATCGGGAGAGATTTGGGCTTGGGTGACGCCCTCGGGAGAGAACGAGGACCGCCGCACGGGCCTGTCACGTGGCGTCCCGCGGCAACGGAGGAACAAGACACTCAGTGCGACCAGGACACTTAGGGCGAATAGGGCCTGTTGGAGACGCAACCTGTTTCTCGGGACGAACACATCCTCCGCCGGGACTGCCAGCATGCCCGCTGCGGTGTCTTGGGAAGGTGTACCGTGCTGCAACTGCATCAGCATGCCCGGATTCGTTCCCTCGGGTGGCGTTTGTCCTGGACCGGCAACAGCGCCTGTACCGACTCCGGTCCGGAGGATCGTCGATCGGCCGGATTTCAGTTTTTCCCTGAGAGGGCGCACATCCATGGCGATTTCTTCGGCCGATGAGGGGCAATCGTCACGGTCTTTAGCCAAGCATTTGCCGACAATCCATTCGAGCTCCAGCGGTACCCCGGCGCGCACCCCAGTCAGCGGCTCCGGTTCCTGGTGGACGATTTCAAAAAGCAGCGCCTGGTCGTACTCACCCTGAAACGGCCGCTGCCCACGAACCATTTCGTACAGCACCAGGCCTAATGCCCACACGTTGGAACGGTGGTCCACCTCCATGCCCTGCGCCTGCTCGGGTTTGGTGTCCTCAACCTCATAGACGACACCCATCCCGCCTTCACCGAGCTTCTCGGTGATCTTGTAGTGGCTAATGGTGCGGCCGGTCATGCCGGTCCGATTTTACCTCTTCGGCGATAACTAGCGGGAACAACCGATCCGTTGAGCGATCCGATCGTACCACGGGCGGACCGTTGATTCAGCTCGGCTTTCGACTGTGTCGATGACGGTCTGGGGCGCTCCAGAGTGCGGAAACGAGTGCGTACCCGATATCAGGACATCTATCCGTGGACGAGCGCTATGTCGTTTGTTTCCAGGGACTTAGTCCCTAGCGCAGTCGCGGAACTCTTCGTACCAGTTTTCGATCAACTGCGGCCGTCTTCACTGCAACAGACCGTTGGCTGTCGGTTCGGCGAAGTCCATCAGCTTCTCTTCCAAAAAACGCCGGTCCAGTCAATTGGAACGATCGCTTCCTGGATGTCGTGACTCTCCCGGTAGTCATGAACTGCCTGCTTACAAGCCTCGATCGCACCGTAGTCGTCGATGATCACGTATCCGCCGATTGAAAGCTTCGGATAGAGTGCGATCAGAGCGTCCATCGTTGACTCGTAGAGATCGCCGTCCAGGCGCATCACGGCCAAAGTCTTAATCGGCGCCTTGGGAAGAGTATTCTTGAACCACCCCTCCAGAAAACGGACTTGGCCGTCCAGCAGGCCGTAAGCCTCGAAATTGGATTGGACTTCCTCGATCGGGATGCACAACTGTTTTGCTCGATAAAGGTCCAGGCCCGCGTCGGCAGAGTAACGCTCGGCGTCGGGCGGCGGCACGCCGGCGAAGGAGTCCGCTACCCACACGGTTCGGTCCGAAATGGCTCTCGCTTTCAAGACCGCGCGCATGAGAATCGTTGCCCCGCCCCGCCAGACGCCTGTTTCGATTAGGTCCCCCGGAACCTCGTCGGCCAGCACATCGTCCACACAGTGATGCAGATTGTCCAGGCGAAGTCGGCCAATCATCGTATGCGCCGTCACGGGCCAATCTTTCCCCTCCTCGCGGAGTGCTTGAGAGAAGGATGCTACCGTATCGGGTGGTATCCAGGCAGAGTCTCGGTAGATCGAGTTCGTCAGGCAATTCTTGATTAGTTCGATATACTCGTCGCCGACACTAGATGTGTTGCTTCTGTGGCTCTGTGGCTCGTTTCGTTGCGTGCGGCTAGTACTTGGTTGCAAAAGTAAGCGTAATTATGACCACTTGGACAAACCTATCTATTTCTCAGGGGTTGCAGAACTTCGCACTTCGTTCGACCAACGTCTATCTGTGCGCGAATCCACTGAAAACAAAGAGGAAGACAGAATTCCGGAAGGTCATGTGTTATGACGCGCACTTTTGCGATTAAGTACTAGGGCCCTCCGAGAGTTCTTCCATACCTCGTGTTCGTTCTCGCTCGGTGTTTGTCAGAGCCGCGGTCTTCTCCTGCTGATATTGGTCCAATGTCTTCCGTTCACGTTGCCGCAAGTTGTACTCATCAGTGTGTGCGATTTGAAAGAACACTCTCTCGGTTTCAATTCTCTCCACGTAATCGGTGACCTCCGGTCGCCATCGCCACCCCTCCAATAGTTGTCGAATCTCTTGGCGCTCTCTGAGCATCTCCTCGGGAGTCAAGACAGCCAAGCCGTGGAATCCAGGGATTACGAGGCAGTCCAGACTAATAGAAGACCTCCCAAGAAAATCCTCGACGGCTGTTAGTACCCCGTTGCGGGGCGTGTTGGATTCGAGTGCATTGAAGAGGTTAGGATTTATCCCAAAATCATCCTGAAGCTCCTCCCTATCCATGCGCATGCCCTTGCGGGCATGGGGATTCAGGTTTGCGTCGGGGATCAATGCCGGATCGTGGTAGACGTCCCGACGTCCGTAGGGCCAACCGGCGTCATGCACAAAGACAAGCGGGAAAAACTCCGATCGGACTGACGCCTCCTCGATGAGATCGAGCTCACGGGATACGGTGTACCAGTTGTGGTCACCGTCGATCAGAACAGCCTCGTAGCAGTCGATCCGTGGCAGAGCAACGAGACTGTTGGCTGCGTGGAATCGAAAGTGGGAGGGGTGGGACTCCTCCCACGTTTTGAAATCGAACTGAGGAGCGGGATCGACCGTGTGAAGGATTGCGTTGTGTTCGCTGCAGAACGTCAGCAGGAGCCGAGTCATGCGGCCATCAAAGGGGCCAATCTCCACGATACTCTTTGGACGCAACGCTCGAAGCAAGGGCTCGACAACACACGTCATGTAGGCAGCCATGCTGCCTCCAAACACCATGCTGAAATCATATCGCGCCAATCTGTCTTCCTCCCTCACCTTCAAAGCTTCTACGTACACCCTGATCCGCGACCAGGTTGGCGCGAGGAACTTCAGTTGCGACAGAAAGGCACAAGGATGTGTCCTCGACATCTGGTCGGGTAGAGTGGTGGCGCACAGCCTTGAGATTGGCCGATTCGTCCCAACGGGACTCGCAATGTCGTTCAAGCGCTTGCGCAGGCGCCCGTCTCAAGCTACACCCCCCCCTAAAATTCCGTACATTGGGTTTTCCCCAGTACGGCTTCAAGCCGAGGCGCCTCATCGGTCAACCCTGCCCTGCCCAGAAGAACCGTCGGCTTAAGCGCCAGGTCCGCCTTCCCCGCAGCCTCCTGGTTTGACACAGCCTTCGTCGCCCTGCTGCCGTCCTGCCTTACTACGCGGGTCGGTATTATCAACCGCCCAGGCCTCCGGCCCTTCGAGCCACCACCTCGTGCCCACGGGACCTTCGCTCCGCCAGGGTTGTGTTGTCCCTCGCCTCATCGCTACTTCGTCCCGATCCGCCAATCTTGGAGCCTCGCGCTGATTTCACAGGTTCTCTGCTTATACAGCGGGTCTTTGCCCGACGACCTGATCTGGGCTGACTCCAAGACCTTCCCTGCTTTGGGTCAACGATCCTTCCACACGTGCCATCTCCCCTACGCCGGGAGGAGGGTTCAGGTGCACGTCCCCAACTCTTCCCCGATCCCCAAGGCCTTCCCCCTCGTCTAACAAGGTCGGCTCCTCCACTACTCCGCCACCGGTTTCCGGCGGAATGGGTTTACGACGCTGCAGAGTTCGCTTCATGCTACGGCCCGCATGGTTGCTTGCCCCCTGGACCGATCCGACCTCGAGATAACATCTCAGGCCGCCGAGGACTTTTACTTCCGAGCTTTCCCAAGTAGGTCACCTTTTCCTTGAGTCGAATATAACTACACGGCAGCCTTGGGGAGGCTACCGCGACCAGACTTTCACCGGTTGGATCATTGCCTTTGACAGGCTGCGCTAGACGATGCCCATGCCGCCCTCACCGAGCTTCTCAGTGATGCGGTAGTGGCTGATGGTGGAGCCGATCACGACGGTCCAATTCTACCTCTTGGCGGACTGGTGTTGGTAACAACCGATCCCACTCGCTATGGGTCCGGCTGCTCGCTAACCGCCTGAGCGCACCCGATTTGGGTCCGCTCTACGCCGGGCTGCGGCACGCTCTGAGGCCCTGATCGCTCGATGCGAAATCATTTCTCGACATCATTCCGACGGCTGCGCTCTTGCGCCAACAGTCTAGCGTGGGCAGGCCGTACGGGGGCCTGCGTCCGATCGCTCACAGGTCGCCAAATCCCGCACTGACGGCGAAGGTGTTGATCCAGGCGATCCCGGTCGCTGGATCGCCAGTCCCGCCTACGAGAGCCAGCAGTTGGGTGAAAATTCAATCGCGATCGACCAAAGACACAGAGTCGATCCAGGCAGAACCTTGGCCGACCAGCAGAAGACCGAACTCAAGGCTGCGGGCGGAATCCGGCACATCGATTTCGACTGAATGATCGTTCCAGTCTCTATCCATGATGGTTCGAGTTTCGGTCAACGGAGGGCCCCCGCCCCTTGTGCGGACGTACAGATGCACCTTAGACGCGGTCCCCTCAGCGGCAACTTTGACGCTGGACCGCATAACAACCTTGCGACCGTGATAGGTGTCTGCTTTGACAACCTGCTTGATGCCGCCAAAAGCCGCCCCATACTTGTTTCCCTGCCGCGTTACTACGGTGCACTTTCCGGCTTTGGACCGACAGTCGTCCGTTGTCACAACCCGAAACCCAAAGTTCCTCCTGCCATCGAATACCCAGCCTGGAGGGACTTCCCCGGAACCACCTTCCTCGAAGTTCGGGTTGGTAGGATCAGCCAGGGACAGAGAGGCCGGTCGTCCTGAGAACTGCGTGTATCCGCGAGCCGCACTCGTTTGCTCTACGAAGAGCAATCCGTCGAACTGTTCCGACACCATCATCAGGTAATACTGCCAATCCGGGTAGTAGGACGCTCCAATGTGACGGTAGGTCTGTGGAACATGAAACCACTCGAACGCTGCACTTCCCGGAGGCAACTGCCGAAGATCCAATAGTCCCAGCGGGACGCCGGCACGAGCCAGCGTAGCTCCTAGATCGGTCTCTGGAGGGTTGCCTACCTCGATCTCCCTAAGCCGCCCCTCTTGCGTGCTATCCATGGCCCGAAACGAACCGCGATTGAAAACGAAACCCAGCGAGACCAAGTCAGTGCCGAGTGAGTCCCTCAGGTATCCGCCCATGCGTCCCGCTTCAGTTCCAACATGCCCATTGTGCGCCCAGACGACCAGCTTGCCGTCCTCACCCTCCTGGTCAAGAATCCAGAGGATGTTTTCGGCCATGGACTCATCTCGTAGGTCGGGCTCAATCCGATTGAGAATCGCCTGTTGCGCGACGCGGGCATGCTGCCGCGCCAGTGCCCATTCGGTCGGGCCTGTTGCGCCGGTGTATTCAGCTTTGTTCTCATCAAATCGCTCTAGCACCTTGCTCAGGAAGGTTGCAGACGCTCGCCGCTGTTCTTCAGGGCGGACTCGGAAACTGCGGACGAGGAAGGGGTCCGCGATCTCACCGAGACGTTCTACCGCTTGAGCCCAGAAGTTGGGATCGACCCGTTCCAAATACTTCAAAGCACGCTGGGTTGCCATCGATTCGTACTGGATGTCAAACCCGTAAAAGCGAACTTTGCGGAGGTGTGACGGATCCGCGTTGTAGTTCTTGATCCAGCGGACGAGGTCCAAGGCCTCCTCTGTGTTCCAAATCCAGAAGTAAAGGCCCCGTAGTGCGGCGGCCGGATCGCCTTCACCGGTCAAAACAAGTTGATCAATGTCGAAGGCTTCGGGCAGGCTTGCTTCCATTGCGAACGCCGTGAAGCCCATCTCGTTGACCAGGAACTCCAGCATTCGGTGCTTAAGCTGAAAGAACTCCCGGGTCCCGTGTGTGGCTTCCCCGAGAGCGACAACGCGAGCATCCCCGATCACGGCCTTGACCCCCAGCATGTCGTCAAAACCACTGCGTGGTGATACCGTTGCAAAAGGGACCGCCGTCTTCGAAACCCACTCTTCAACCGCCGCTCGCTGCTCCGCCCCCGCAACACGGTAGGCAGTACCTTCCTCCTGATTCAAGAGCTTGTGGACGCGCAGACGATAGCAGCCAGATTGTGGGTTGTCGGGGTACGCCCTGACTTTGACTCCATAACGGCCAGTCTCGTTGGGCCCCACTCTTAGAAACTCACTTCCGACACTGTGTCCGTTCACGTCCGCCTCCGCGGCAACCTGCTCATCGGGAGCGAGGGCCGTCAGGACCACGTCAATTCCAAGCTGTTCGACTTCGAGAAGAAGCAGACCGCCGGCTTGTAGGTCAACCTGATAGGAATCTGTCTTGTCGGCTGCTAACTCCTGCTCGACCTGACTGTTTCGATTCAGGATCGGTGTCCCAGGCGTATCGGCGCCATTCGGCTCCGCCACCAAGACAGTTGCCAGAACAACAATAGGGATCAACTTATTGACTCCCGCATAATATAGAGTCAGTCAAAACAAAGAGAAGACTGTTTCCAGAAGGCCGTGATCAAACGCGGTTTGCGGTACATGCGGCGGAGTGCCTTGCGGGCCCGCTCGTTCAGCTCGCCGTAGTCTTTCGGACAGACGTTCGGCAACTCGTGCTGCTTCCAGTAAGCCCAGATGTATTCCACCGGATTCAACTCCGGCGCATAGGGTGGCAAGTACTCGGTTGCGATGTGGCCTTCGGAGAGTTCGATGAACTCTTGCACCAGGCGGCTACGGTGCGCCGGCAGCCGATCCCAGACGATCAGCAGCGGGCGATCGATATGACGTACCAACGCCTTGAGAAAGTCGGTCACTTGCTCTTTGCCGATCGCACCGGGATAGAGCCGGAAGTAGAAGTTACGCAGCGTCAGCCCCGCCGAGACGGAAAGCTTCTCCCAGTTGAAGTTAAACTGCAGCACCGGTGTTTGGCCACGTGGCGCCCAGGTGCGGCAGCGATGCGGCTTCTGACTCAATCCGCTTTCGTCGATGAAGACGAGCGTACGGCCTTCGTTTTGGGCTTTTTTTTAATGCGCTTCCAGGTCTTGCGCTTCCAGGTGCGGATCCGCTCTTCGTTGCGCTCGCGCGCCTTTCCGGCCGGGCGTTGCGGGCTCCAGTCGAGCGCTCGCAGGATCTTCCAGGTGTGGCCTGCGTGGTATGCGACCCCGAACTCGTCTCCGATCAGCCGAGCCACCCGCGGACAGCTCCACAGGGGCGTTGGGAAGCCGTGGGCTTCCGGGCCTTCCAGCAGCAGCGACGTCAGGCGTTCGCGTTGTGCGGCATCGAGGAGCGGCTTGCGTCCGGCGCGCCCGGCCTGGCGGAGTCCGGCCGCACCCTGCTCGCGGTATTGCCGCCGCCACTCACTGACGGTTTGGCGAGCGACGTTCAGCCGTCTCGCCGTCTCGGACTGATTGTGGCCTTGGTGGAGCAGCCGCATCGCTTCGAAACGGCGCTTCTCCAGCGCCTTGAAATCCCGCTTCACACCTTTGGGGTTGCCCATACATATATAGATGCTCCACACTGTCAAAAAGTGTCATAATCATTTGCGGGATTCAATAAGCAACACCATCAAGGTTCCGGTAGCCTTGAACTCGCCTCATTGCAGAGACACTGCGACGCACAGATTCTGCCGCCGCCCGCTGATCGACGATATCAACCGAGCGTGTCAGTTATCGACCTGCTCGCCGACGCGACCTGGCCTCCCCATCGTTGAGCAAGTGCGCGGCTAGGAGCTTCAGTGCAACGAGGAAAGATGGTCTGGCCGATCATCGACGGCTAGATTGTACCGCCACTCAATAGCTGTCAGGAAAGGAGCGACGGTCCGCAGATGTCGGTTGCCACTCCAAAGCGTCGGATCGAGCCGCCAAATCTACCTCTTAGCGGATAGGTGTCGCGAACAACCGATGTCACTCGGAATCGACCCAGAGTCTCGGTAGCCCACTGATGGGACTAGATTTGGTCCAGCTCGGCGACCGGGTCGCGGAGGCTCTGATCCCCTGATCGCTCAATGGGAAATTGTTTCTCGGTAGCTGTCTGACCATTCTATCCCGCCCTCACCATTCTCCTCCCTTTACCTAGCGTGCAACGGTACGCAACCCCGGCGCGGGACCGCTGGGCCCTCGTCATGAAGCCGCGCTCCGCCCTGATTCGAGGCGGGCGTCTGTCGCAAGTCGGCACCAGGGCGGTTGACAGAATAACCTAAAGAGCTTAGGATATAGATATGACTCAGACCGAGGTGCGGTGCTTCACCAGTTGGCTCGGCAAGCGCTCCTACAAAGCCCGTCTCAAGCGGTTGGGGCTGGAACGGCTCCAGGAGATCGCCCGCGAGAACGGCAAGAAGGGTGGCCGGCCAAAGGGCAGCGGTAAGAAGCACACACATCGCAGGAAGCCTGCTGAAGCAAGTTCGTGAGGAGGTAAGCGTATGGCTCTGTGGAAGCGAGACAAAACTTGGTGGGCGGGTAACCGTCGATGGAGTCCGCTATCGAGAGTCGCTCAAGACCACCGATCGGCGCGAAGCTCGGAATATCGAGAAGGAGCTGGTGGCCAAGATCCAGGCAGGCAAAGTGGCTGCTCGGACCGGAAAGACTTACTCCCGCCTTCGGTTTGGCGACGCCGCCGCCCAATACCTTCAAGGGCGCGAGAAACGGGTGGCCGAGCGCACGATTCAGTTCGAGACGGAGAGACTGCGCCCTTTGAAGCGCTACTTCGACAACACGGCTCTGGGGCGAGTCACAGCAGAAGACATCGCCGCGTACCAACAGTTCAGAACGGACAAAGGTGTGTCCGACCGTACCATCAACATGGAAGTCGGCGTTCTGCAGCACATGCTCAAGAAAGCCAAGCGCTGGACGATGCTGGCCGAGGACGTGACGCCGTACCCCGAGGCGACGCACATCGGCAGGGCGTTGACGCAGGAGCAGAAGCAGCTTCTGTTCATGACCGCTGGCCAAAGGCCGAGCTGGATGGTCGCCCACTGTGCGGCAACCTTGGCGGTGAGTACGACCTGCCGGGGAGTCGAGTTGAAGAACTTGAAGTGGAAGAACGTGGATCTGTTCAAAAGGTTCTGATCGTCGAGCGCAGCAAGAACGACACGGGACGAAGAACGATTCCCTTGAACGACGACGCCGTGGAGGCGTTGGTCCGTCTGCGCAAGCGAGCGGAGGCACTGGGGTGCGCCGACCCGGAGCACTATGTTTTCCCGGCCTGCCAGCACGGGCGCATCGACCCCACTCGTCATCAGAAGAGCTGGCGAAGCGCATGGAGGAATCTGAGGAAGGCCGCCGGGCTTGAAGGGTTCCGGTTCCACGACCTGCGTCACACGGCGATTACGGAGCTGGCCGAAGCCGGAGCACCTGACGCCACGCTGATGGCGATTGCCGGGCACCTGTCGCGGCGCATGCTGGAGCATTACAGCCACGTGCGAATGAAGGCCAAGCGCGAGGCGGTCGAAAAGCTGTCCTCTGGGTTGATGAGCGCCAGGTCGGAGGACTTGGAGAAGGCGGCGGAGGTGAACTGAAGTGTGCCGGTCGGGAGGGGTTACGTCACAATCCGCGTCACAAAAATGGGACTCGCGGCTGGCGTGGGTCTGTAACTTATTGAAAAGAATGGTAGGCGCGGCAGGACTCGAACCTGCGACCCTCTGCTTAGAAGGCAGATGCTCTATCCGCCTGAGCTACGCGCCCATAACCTTGTAGGGCCTTGCTTCCCAGCATGCCATCCCGTCCCTTGGGCGGGCAAGCGTGGCATTGGCATGTCAAGGGGTACGAGAAGGGTGTGAAGGCGGAGTGGTTGTCGCCCGGCCGCGCGCCAGGACCTCACCGCGCCACCATGAACTTGCCGATGAACGTGCCGATCGAGGTTCGGGATACTACGAGGATCTACGGCAAGATCGCCACACCCCAAGGGCGGTCTCCAACCTGGATTCTCGTGACGACCTGTTGGGTCTCCACATCCACCACCGATACGTCATTCGACGGACCGTTGGCGGTGTACAAGGTCTTGCCATCCGGTGTAATCGCGATGCCCCACGGCCGTTCACCCACCTCGAAGGATCCTGTTGCTTGATGGGTGGACGTGTCGATGACAACCACCCTGTGGCCGCGGCCCGTGGTCACATAGATCTTCTGGCCATCCGGCGCGACAGCGATCCCCATGGGCCTGACAGTCTCACCCGCCTCACCCGTGAGCTGGATCGTGTGGATCACCTCGTGACCGGCTGTATCCACTACCGATACGGACTCACCTCTCTCAGAGGTGATCCAGGCTCGGGATCCATCAGGGGAAAAAGCGGCCGTGCGAGGTCTGAGGCCCACTTGGAAACTCTTGACAACAGTGTCCGTCTCGGTGTCGATTACGAAAACCTTACTCTCGCTTTCCGAGGTCACGTAAACCGTCTTTCCGTCCGGGCTGATGGCCACGCCTTCGGGCTCCTCGCCCACCGGGAGCGTTTTGATGACGCGGTTGCTTGCGACGTCCACGATGCTGGCCAAGCCCACGTCTTCGTTGGCCACATACAGTTTGGTCCCGTCACGGCTTACCGCTAACTGCTCGGGATCGGAACCGCCATCCAAGATCTTGATGAGCTTGTTTTGCTGAATGTCAAAGACGCCAATTCCGTCCGCCCTCTTGTCTGCGGGGGGCAGGGTTTCCCTGTCCACACCCGGACCGGCGAAGGGAGATCCGCTCAAGGCGACATAAATCGTCTTCTTGTCCGGACTGAACCGAATGCCACGGGGGCGCTTTCCCAGGGGAACCGTTGCCAGCACACGGTGGGAAGCCGAGTCAATGACGCTCAGGTCTCCCGAGGCCTCGTTGGTGACGTAGACCCAGGGTGACGAGCGTTCCGCCGTCAACAAAGCTGTCGGGCCCGGGTCGTTGTTGCTGCCGCAGGCACTCAAGCCGGCGAGACAGAGGCCCGCGAGGGCCGACAATCGTGATTGCTTCACCTTAGCTCCCGGCCGAATACCGTTTGTACAGCATTCTCGACTCGGTCTCCTAGGACAGTATAACGTCGCCACCGCGTTACGCGACCGGCAGTCACCGCCGGTCAATCTTGACGAACTCCCGGCTGAGCGCCCGGGCATTCGCCGCACCGCACATGGCCATGTCTCTCGCAAGCTCGGTTTGCAGAAGCTCCAGCACGGTCCGAACGCCGCCGGCTCCGTAGGCCGCTAGACCCCACAGCACGGGCCGTCCGATGAGAACGCCGCTCGCCCCGAGCGCGAGCGCCTTCACAATATCGCTGCCCCGCCGGAAACCTCCGTCGATGAGGATGGGAACCTGTTCGCCGACGACATCCGCGATGGCGGGGAGTACGGTGATGGGGTCGGCTAGTCCCTCCACAAAGCGGCCGCCGTGGTTCGAAACGACGATCCCGTGGACGCCCTTTTCGACCGCCGTCCGGGCTTCGTCGGGACTCATGATGCCCTTAAGCAACAACGGGGCGGTAATCTCTTGGCGTATCCGCTCGACATAGGCCCAGTTCAGTGCGGGATTGCCCATCGCCGCCAGCTCAGACAGCCGGGGATACCCGCCCACCCCACGCGGCTGATAGGGCGTGCCCACAGTAAAGCAGACAGCCTTGCAGCCTGCTTTGACGGCTTGTCGAATGCGGGTCAGAACATCGCCGGCCGCGGGTTCCGGATAAACCTGGTACCAAAGCAGCGTTTCCGTCTGTGCGGCGATCTCCTCGATGGGGACATCGGAGCGGTCGGCGACCACCATCGCGGTTTCCGCCGCCGAAGCACCGCGCGCCATGGCCAGCTCGCCCTCGGGATGGAACCGCTTCTGGCGTGACGCCGGGCCGACTAGGATCGGCGCGAACATCGTTTCACCAAACAGCTCCGTACTCAGATCCAGGTTCAGCAGGTTGACCATCAGGCGCGGCCGGAAAGTAATGCGTTCGAAGCCCTTGCGGTCGCCTCCAGCAATCGCCGCGTAGGCGCCGCTGTCGAGTTTGCGCTCGGCCATGGCTTCGAATTCAAGCGTGTTGATCAACTCCTCCAGCGGCGCAATTCGGCCTGGCGCTTCGCCGATCAGTTGCGGCGCCTGCTGCGCTTGCAACAGCGGAGACGCAGCCAACAGGGAACCGAAGCCGGCCAAGGCTTGGCGTCTGCCAAAGGGTTTCCCGCTCACGGCCAGTCCGTCCTTACCAGCGTTCGGTCGATCGAAGAAAGGGAGGGCCGGCCGGTGTGCGCCATGGCTAGTACCAACTCGGCCTGCAGGATTTCGAGAACGCGTTGCACGCCCGGTGCGCCGAACGACCCTAAACCCCAGCGCGGCACGCGGCCCAGGCAAACGGCCGAGGCGCCGAACGCCAGAGCCTTGAGGATGTCGCTCCCGCGGCGGAAGCCACTGTCTACCAGCACCGGGACCCGGCCGCCGACCGCATCGACGATTTCGGGCAGGACCTCCAGACTAGAGGGGCTATAGTCCAAGGCGCGGCCCCCGTGGTTAGACACCACAATTCCATCGAGGCCCTGTTCAACGCAGCGGCGGGCGTCTTCGGCCGTCAGGACTCCTTTCGCCAGCATCGGCACGGTGACGAGAGGACGGAGCTGGTCGAACAGTTTCCATTCATACCAGAACCTCTTGGTCGGCACGCGATAGCGGTTGAGATCTTCGCGCCGACGCCGGCGGGGACGGCGGCCCCTGCGAATCGAGAGGTTACGGTAGTGCAGTGCCCTCTCGTAGTACGCAGCCTCCTGATCCACTGTGACAACGACCACCTGGCAGCCCCCCGTCTGGGCCTCGTCGAGTGGCTCGCGGTTCGCCTCGATTTGTTGCCGCGGGTAGAGCTGATACCACAGTGGGCCGCTCGCCGCCTGCGCTATCTTGTCGATCGGCATGCTGGCGACGCCGCTCACGATCATCGGCGTTTCGGCTGCCGCCGTGCTCCCCTGGTAAGTCGCCGTCTCCCCATCGGGATGAAGCGCGACGTGGCCTGCTGTCGGCGCGACCATGATCGGGAAGTTCAACTTCGTGCCCAGGATCTCAGTCGCGGTCTCGATTTGGGCAACGTCCACCACTCCCTTGGGCACGAGCTCGACCCAGTTGAACGCCTCGCGGTTACGACGCAAGGTGAACTCGCCGGCGCCGCCGTAGGCCGTGTAGTCGTATGCCGCGCGAGGCAGTTTCCGGTAGGCGGCAGCCTCGAAATCAAAGGCCGTCACGAGCTCATCGATGCCCGGCACACGGCTGTGGTCTCGAAAGGGATCTTGCTGGGCGAGGAGCAGAGGCGATCCGGCCAGGAACCCGGCTAGGCTTCCGACCGCGCCGCGCCTCGTTACGCCGTGTTGCCAGGAACGTTCGAGCTTCCGCACAAGTCCCCCTATTGCGTCCGCTTTTTGAAGCTGTCCTGGTCCGAGGACGCCGTCACCCGACCGGCATGATTGTAACGTGGACCGGTGTGCCGTGCGATCGACGCCGCACGCGAGCCCCTACGCTAGGAAGCGTCTGAGGACGTTGGCCGTGACCGCGGAGACACCGTCGTCGACGATAATCGACAGCGTCCAGCACAGAGAGCCCGCGGCGAAGACGGCTCCGCCGCTCGGCGTTTCGAAGATCGTCATGTCCGCGCCTTGGCTGTCCGGGTTGTCGCCCTTGGCTAAGCGGTGGAGATTCGGGGGTGAGTCAGCATGTACTTTGTCCAGCTCGTGGCCCGACGCCCCGCCGGGACAGCGCTCGTGCAAGCTACGCCGGCCGAAGAGATCGCCGTTCTTCAGGCCGGTACCATCGAAGACCCAGTGTGTATCGTCCACGACACGGTAGGGCGCGCCGCTCTGGAAGCCGGAGTGTGTGTAGGCCACTCCCAACAGGTTCGCTTCCGATTCGCCTCGCAAGTCCGATCTCCCCTCTTGGCGGCAAACCATGGTGGACTCGTCAGAAAACTCGACCTCAGCGTAGAGCCCACAACCGCCCAGGTACATCAGCCTGCCGCCTTGCTCGAACACCCAGCGCTTGACTCGGAGGTACATCTCGCGTGACCAGTACTCGGGATGGGTGTTGAGCACGAGCACGCGGTAACTCTCGAGCGGCAGGTTGCCGAAGTGAAGTTCGGTTTCAGAGTACAGGTCGTAGTCAAAACCCTCTCGCTCGAGCCAACCGAGAAGCCGCCATTCTCCGGGAGCCATCGCGGATGCCGAGCGGCCTTCGATCGGGTCTGTGATCCGCGTGTCCTCGGGTACTGAGTTGAAGACCTCCGGCCGGTCGAATGAGATCGGCGGCGTCGTTTCCTCATAAGGCCATGTGCCGGGATCTGTGAAGCGCTTGAGGTCTTGGCGAGCATGCAGCGTGGGACGAGGAGGAAGGTCGTCTTGATTGACATAGTTGCTGCGTCCGCCGAAACGGTTGTAGGCGTTCCAGGTGATGTTGGAGGTAAGCACGGCGACCTTGGCGCTCGGCTGCGCGGGCTCGACGATCCAAGGAAAGGAAAAGAACTCGCCCGAAGCGGTCTTGGCGTGGAAGTAGTAGAGGCCGGACCGGTCCGGTGCGATGACCCGCTGCTGATGCCAGCGGCTGCCGTACCCGACTCGGTTCCACTGAACGCCCGTACCGACGAAGTCTCCGTCCGGCAGCAACTGCTCGGTGGCGCGCGGACCGTGGTCGTCGAACCACCCGAGATTGCGAATGAACTCCTTCTCGTAACCGTACCGCCACAGCCCCAGTTTGTAGGCCTCGGGTGAGTGCACTCGGAACTCCGACGCCCCACCCGACTTCACCCACTTCGGCCAGGCGTAACCCAGCAGGCGTTCGGACAGCAAGCGAAATCGGTAGGGTTGGCTCTCGGCGACGGTAAGAGGGACTCGCTTTCCGCCGTAGCCGGACCGCGAGAGATGGGCGGTGTAGTCTCCCGGCGTCAGATCGGCATACACCGCGCCGCTCGCACGTGAACGCGCCTCCACCGAGGCACTCCCGTCTTCAAACTCAACCGAGACGTCCGAGAGCGCGAGGTCGTTCTCGTCGCTAACGTATCCGATCAGCATCGATGGGGGATGGAAGCGATCGCTGTCACCGGCGCCGGGCAAGTCTCACCCACCCGGAATGCGGGCGAGGGGGCCGTTGGGCTGCTCCCGTTTTTCGTGGACTTCAGCTTCGAGCCGCGCCATTCGCTCGTTGAGGTTCGAGATCATGTTGCCGACGGGATCGGGCAGGTGTCCGTGCTCGAGCAACTCCTGTTCTTCCTCCGCCACCGCGATGCCTCCGACTGCAACGATGCGGCCGGGGATGCCCACCACGGTCGAGTGCGCCTCGACGGGTTTGACGACGACCGACCCCGCACCTACGCGCACCCAATCGCCCACTTCGATGCTGCCCAATACCTTCGCGCCCGAGCCGATCACCACGTGGTTGCCCAGCGTCGGGTGACGCTTGCCCTTCTCATGACCTGTGCCGCCCAGGGTCACGCCCTGATACAGCAAGACGTCGTCGCCGATCTCGGCCGTCTCGCCAACCACCACCCCCATGCCGTGATCGATAAAAAACCGCCGGCCGATGCGGGCGCCGGGATGAATCTCGATGCCCGTCATCCAGCGTGAGAAATGCGAAATCAGACGGGCGAGAACGATGAAGTTCCGACTGAAAAACCAATGTGCCAACCGATGCAGCAGGATTGCGTGCAGCCCGGGATAGCACAACAGGACCTCGAGCTTGCTACGTGCGGCGGGGTCGTTGCGGAAGACCGTCTCGATCTGTTCACGAATCGGCGAAAACATGAAAGCCTCTCCTTATTGATGCCGTTGTCAGTCCTTCGATGGGGAATCGAACGAACGCGGGTACCGCCGGCGCTAGGCCGGCCCGCTACAACAGCAAAGGAAAAGGCAGAACATCGCGAGCTTTTCTTGATGCTAGGTCGCGGGTAAGGAAAAGTCAATCCAGCGTCCGGAGCGTCCGACCGCATGCGTCCGCATGCGGGGTACCACTTCCGTGGCGCACGCCCGCGGCGTGCCGAGCCGAGCCGTGCTCGGCTCTTGTTCCCCCACTGTTGCCGCGTCAACTTGGCCTTCGATCTCTTCGATCTCGCCTTTCGCTCCGGAGCCCGACCGGCAAGCTATTCTAAGACTCTGACGTTCGCCGCGAACATTCGGCGTCCCCATGCACATCCGCAAGCTTCGACTTCTGACTCCGGGCCCGACCCCGCTCTACCCGCCTGCCGTTCGCGCCATGGCCGGCGCGGACATCCACCACCGCACCGAGGATTTCCGGCACCTTTACAAGCAAGTGCTGATCGACCTGCAGTACTTCATGGGTACAGCAAACGACGTCATGGTGTTCACCGCCTCCGGGACGGGCGCCATGGAGGGCGCCGTCTCGAACCTGTTCTCGGCGGGCGACAGGGTGCTCATTGTCTCGGCCGGCAAGTTCGGCGAGCGCTGGGTGGAGTTGGCGGGGGCGTTCGGACTCAAGGCAACCGTCCTCGAAGCTCCTTACGGAGACGCGGTTACACCCGAGAGAGTCGCTGACGCTCTCCGTGCCGAACCAGGCCTTCAGGGTGTCTTTGTCCAGGCGACGGAAAGCTCGACCGGAGTGTCGCACGACGTTCGGGCCATGGCCGAGACCGTAGGCGCGACGGATGCGATTCTCGTCGTCGATGCAATCACAGGATTGGGCACCAGCAACCTCGACATCGACGGATGGGGTTTGGACGTGGTGATCGGCGGGTCGCAGAAGGCGGCGATGATCCCACCGGGACTGGCCTTTCTCTCTATCAGCCCCAAGGCGTGGAAGCGCGCGGAGCGACGCGGATCGCCGTGTTTCTATTTCGACCTGCTGAAGCACAAGGCAGCCGGCGACAAAGGCGAGTCGCCATGGACACCCGCAACGTCACTGCTGTTGGGTTTGGCTGAGACGTTGCGATACATCCGCGAAGTGGGCCGGCAAGACCTGATCGACAATGCCCAAACACTGGCTCGCGCGTGCCGCGAGGCGGCTATCGGACTGGGGCTGGAGTTGTTTGCCAAGGCAACTCCCGCCGGTGCGCTAACGTCGATCCTGGCGCCGGAAGGCATCGACTCAAGCGACATCGTCAAACAGTTTAAGCACCGCTTCGGCGCCATCATCGCCAATGGACAGGGCTCGATGAAGGGAAAGATTATCCGCGTGGCACACCTCGGCTATTTCGACTTTCACGACCTCTTCGCGGTGATTGCGGAACTGGAATTGATTCTGGGCGGGCTAGGTCACCCTGTCGAGCTCGGGGCCGGGGTGAGGCGGTCGCAGCAGGTCTACGCGGACGCGGCAGCGTTGGCAGAGCCCGAAACGGCGGCGGTCGGGAACCCGTCGGTGGGAGCAAGTTAAGCGAAAACCCGCGGCTCTCTTCGAGAACTGCGCTACGGAGCCGGATCGCCCCCGCCACGAAGGGTAAATACTCATTGAAGATCGTTGTTGCGGATAACGTTTCTCCGGTGGCGCTGGGCCTGCTGCGGGCCGAACCTGGTTGGACCGTCATTGCTTCGTCACCGCTCGAGTTCGTCGAGCATCTCGCCGAAGCGGATGGGCTGCTCGTGCGAAGCGGCGCCCAAGTGACGGGTGAGATTCTCGTCAAAGCGCCGAAGCTGCGAGTTATCGGCCGCGCCGGCGTCGGCATCGACAACGTTGACACCGAGGCCGCGACCGATCGTGGCGTCTTGGTGATGAACACGCCCGGCGGCAATGCCATCTCGGTCGCCGAACACACGTTGGCCCTGCTGTTGGCGCTGTCGCGGTCCGTCCCTCAGGCCAACACATCGACCAAGGCCGGCAAGTGGGAGAAGAAGAAGTTCCTCGGCACCGAGGTGAGCGGGAAAACGCTGGGCATCATCGGGCTGGGGAATATCGGCTTGCAAGTGGCGCGCCGGGCGCGTCCGTTTCGGATGCAGCTCATCGCCAACGATCCCTTCGTCTCGCGCGACCTCGCCCAGGACCGCGGCGTCGAGATGGTCGAACTGGACGAACTCTACGCCCGCAGTGACTACATCACCCTGCACCTGTCGCTGACCGCCGATACCCGCCGGCTGTTGAACCAAGACGCCTTCGCCAAGATGAAAGACGGCGTGCGCATCATCAACTGCGCGCGCGGCGAGTTGATCGATCCCGAAGCGCTTGAAACGGCGCTCGCGAGCGGCAAGGTGGGGGGCGCGGCGCTCGATGTGTTCGAGACCGAACCGCCGTCAGCCGAGTCAGCACTGCTGGCCGACGACCGCGTCATCGCCACCCCGCACATTGGTGGCTCGACCGAGGAGGCGCAGGAATCCGTCGGCATCCAGATCGCCGAGCAGATGCGCGACTTCCTCAACAGCGGCGTCGTCACCAACGCCGTCAACATGCCCTCGATCAGCGCCGAGCAATACCAGCTCCTGAAGCCGGATCTCGACTTGGCCGAGCGGTTGGGGTCGTTCGTCGCGCAGATCGCCACCGGGCCTCCGAGCCGGATCAAGATCACGTATTCAGGGAAACTCGAGGCGGCGAACTCCAGCCTGGTTCGCAACGCGGCGCTGATGGGCGTGCTGAATCGGTTCCTCTCCCAGCCCTCCAACCTGATCAACGCTGCGCAGGTGGCAGCCGGCCGGGGCCTGATGGTCAGCGAGGACCGCCGCGCGCGCAACCACGCAAGCGATTCCCTGGCCCTGACGCTCGAGACCGAGGACGGCCGCCGCGCGGTGGACGGCATGGTCTTTCCCGACGGCTCGCCGCGCCTGATCAGCGTCGACGGGATCTATGTCGAGGCCTCGCTCACCGGCCATATGGTCTTCACCAAGAACGTCGACGTACCGGGCGTCATCGGCCGCATGGGCACCATCCTCGGAGACAACCAGATCAACATTGCGGACTTTTCCCTCGGCCGCCGCGACCGCCGACCGGGGGCCGACGGCCCGACGGAAGCCGTCGCCGTGATCCGCATCGACGGTCCGATGCCGAAGAGGGTGCTCGATCAACTCAGCGGCCTCGAAGCGGTCCGCTTCACCCGTTCGATCGAGCTGGCGGAGTAAGGAACAGCACGAATGTCGCGTGCGGCAATCACAGACCGGCTCGGAGCACAACAGGTCGCGGGGCTTGACTCATCACTACATCAGTACTTGACATCATGATGCCCCCACATGATACTGATGATGGTGAGGACTACGATCAACATTCAAGACCAGGCACTCGAGCTGTGTAGGAGGAAAGCGGCAGAAACAGGGCAGCCGCTTGGGGAGATCGTCTCGGCGGCAATCCTGGCGGCTTACACAGGACGCACGGCATCTCGCAAACAATCTCGGTGCGACCTTCCCGTCGCGGGCGAGGGAGGGTTGCTGCCCGGGGTCGACCTGGACAACTCAGCCTCCCTCGAAGACGTCATGGAGGGCCGTGAGTGATCCTTGTTGACGTAAACGTGCTGGTTTACGCGTTTCGGAGCGACTCGGTCCGGCATGCCGAATACCGCCGTTGGCTTCTTAACGTTGTGAACGGCGATTCCGCCTTCGGCATATCGGAGCAGGTTCTTTCAGCAGTTGTAAGAGTGACAACGCACCCGAGGGTTTTCCGTCACCCATCGTCGTTGAAAGAAGCTTTTGCGTTCGTTCAAACGCTTCGTGACCATGCTCTATGCCGCCTGGTTCGTCCGGCGGATCGCCACTGGCCGCTGTTCGAAACACTGTGCGAGAAAGGGGGCGCGAAGGCCAATCTCGTTACGGACGCCTGGTACGCCGCCTTGGCGGTCGAGGCGGGGTGTGTTTGGATCACCGCGGACCGTGACTTCGCGCGATTTCCCGGCTTGCTGTGGAAGCATCCTCTCGATCATTCGACAGTGATCGAGAATCCCTCGTAGTGAGGCTGTCCTCCGTCTTCGATTGAGCGCGGTACGCAGAAGCCCGGCCGGCCAGGCTCGCCCGACGCTAACGTTGGCCCACCCCTATCGAAACTCGGCCTTGAACTTCTTGAGTTGCCCCGCCTCGGGCAGGTTCCTGTAGAACGTGTCAAGCGGGAAGCACCCCGACATGAGTCCCTTGCGAGGACCGGTGGTGCAGTCGCTGAACGTGCGGCAGATGTGCTTGCTGTCCAGCTCGCCCTTCTCCAATGTGTCGCGGGGCAGGGTCGGGTAGGAGAGGACAACCCGTCCCAGCCCCACGGTGTCGGTTCGGCCCGTGCGGACCGCCCACTGCGCCACGTGGGGCAGGTACTCCTGCAAATACGAATAGGCCGTACCGACGATCGCCATGTCGGGGAAACGTTTCTTGAGCGCCGCCGTGACCTCGATCTGTCGGGCGCAGCCGACTAGGGGGTCTTCGGGCGGTTGATAACCGTCCGAGGGTGGAAACAACGCGGGCCGCTGGATGTGCGGGGTGTAGTAGGGGCTGCCACCGCTTACATTCAGCATGCGGATGTCTAGCTCCCGCAGCAATTTAACGAACCGCTCAGTCTCGCCCAACTGGTAGCGCACAGGCTCCGACTTGTCGGTCCCGAACCCATAGTCATAAGGCAGGCAGGCAGAGAAGTCGTCCGGGATGCCGGGGCCGAGCTTCTTGCCCTCGCTGCGGTCGGGGTCGGGGTGGAAGGGCGCGAAATCGAAAGCGCTCAGCCGGACGCCGATCTTGAGGTGGGTCGTTTCGGCGCGGATGCCTTCGACGATCTCCCGCAAGAACCGCGTGCGGTTTTCAAACGAGCCGCCATAGGGACCGGGGCGCTTGTTGGCGCTCAGGAACTCGTGTCCCAGATAGCCGTGGCAGTGTTTGACGTCAACGAAGGCGGCGCCACACGACTCGGCGATACGCCCCGCCGCGATGTAGCGCTCGATGATACGCCGGATCTCGTCATCGCTGAGCACGGGATAGTCCTCGGGGATCTTGAACTTCCGGTCGAGCAGCGGATGGTGGTAGAGGATCTTGGGCTCGGGACGATCATTGCGGAAGGGTTTGCAGAAGCGTCCCGAGTGGGTCAATTGGAAGCCGACCAGCAGGTCGTCCGAGGTGCCGAACGCCTCGTGGTGGGCATCGAGCAGCTCTCGATGGAGGCGCACGAGGCCGTCGCGTGTATCTTCGTTGATGATGAGTTGGTTAGGGTTGGCTCGCGCATCGGGCTGGACAGCCATCGCTTCACCGCCCCAGATCCACTTGGCTCCGCTGATGCCGAAATGCCTCCAGCGGCGGCGGACGAGGTAGCTGGGGTGGCCGTCGGTTTCAGCATCCCAGCCCTCCATCGGATGGATGACCCAGCGGTTGCCAACGCGAAAGCCGTCGATGTCGAGTGGCTGGGCCATCGGCGAGTCGGGCGCGGTTTGAATGTGGTCGTCACATTCGATGGAAAGACCGAGCTCGGCCAGATGTTCCCGGAAGGCCTCAGCCGTCTTGAAGGTAGCGACTCGAGGGTACGAGGACATGAAGCTGCGGAAAGCCTAGAGGCTTGAAAAACAGTTCCCCAGTATAAGCCAGGCTTGGTTTCATGCCGCCTATCTTCCGTGCCGGCACCGCTTGCTTACGCGCCCGGCATGGAACTATTGACTGCCGCATAATATAGAGTCAGTCAAAACAAAGAGAAGACTGTTTCCAGAAGGCCGTGATCAAACGCGGTTTGCGGTACATGCGGCGGAGTGCCTTGCGGGCCCGCTCGTTCAGCTCGCCGTAGTCTTTCGGACAGACGTTCGGCAACTCGTGCTGCTTCCAGTAAGCCCAGATGTATTCCACCGGATTCAACTCCGGCGCATAGGGTGGCAAGTACTCGGTTGCGATGTGGCCTTCGGAGAGTTCGATGAACTCTTGCACCAGGCGGCTACGGTGCGCCGGCAGCCGATCCCAGACGATCAGCAGCGGGCGATCGATATGACGTACCAACGCCTTGAGAAAGTCGGTCACTTGCTCTTTGCCGATCGCACCGGGATAGAGCCGGAAGTAGAAGTTACGCAGCGTCAGCCCCGCCGAGACGGAAAGCTTCTCCCAGTTGAAGTTAAACTGCAGCACCGGTGTTTGGCCACGTGGCGCCCAGGTGCGGCAGCGATGCGGCTTCTGACTCAATCCGCTTTCGTCGATGAAGACGAGCGTACGGCCTTCGTTTTGGGCTTTTTTAATGCGCTTCCAGGTCTTGCGCTTCCAGGTGCGGATCCGCTCTTCGTTGCGCTCGCGCGCCTTTCCGGCCGGGCGTTGCGGGCTCCAGTCGAGCGCTCGCAGGATCTTCCAGGCGTGGCCTGCGTGGTATGCGACCCCGAACTCGTCTCCGGTCAGCCGAGCCACCCGCGGACAGCTCCACAGGGGCGTTGGGAAGCCGTGGGCTTCCGGGCCTTCCAGCAGCAGCGACGTCAGGCGTTCGCGTTGTGCGGCATCGAGGAGCGGCTTGCGTCCGGCGCGCCCGGCCTGGCGGAGTCCGGCCGCACCCTGCTCGCGGTATTGCCGCCGCCACTCACTGACGGTTTGGCGAGCGACGTTCAGCCGTCTCGCCGTCTCGGACTGATTGTGGCCTTGGTGGAGCAGCCGCATCGCTTCGAAACGGCGCTTCTCCAGCGCCTTGAAATCCCGCTTCACACCTTTGGGGTTGCCCATACATATATAGATGCCCCACACTGTCAAAAAGTGTCATAATAATTTGCGGGATTCAATAATAGCTTTCCAACCGGTTCTAGGGCCCGGGTACGGGCTGGTTTGCTCGATCTTGGGGAAACCCTCCACCCGGCCTCCCGCCTCGATCGTTGCGAGGCAGCGCCGCACGTCGCGCTCAATAGCAGCCGTGTCGACTCCATCCCATTCGGGCAGGTAGCCCTGGATCTTCTTAAGGCCCTTCTCTAACTGGCGGACGGCGCCGATGAAGTTGTCGTTGCGGTGGTGGTAGAACCCAACCGCGAAGTGAATGAGGCTCTGCAGGAACCAACGGTCGGGCTGCGCGGTGGGCGTCCAGACCTCTTCGAGCACCTCGTGACAGTCATAAAACTCGCCGCGATTGAACAGATCGATGCCCTGCTGGAACAGCTTTCGGGGGTCCGGCTGCATGATAGACTCTCAGTTTAATCGGCGGGCTTGCCGGGCGGAGGAGAACGTCGCGCACGGCGCGACGCTGGACGGTAGGGCCGTGCGCCACAATGATGCGTTTCAGCACGGAGCGCAAGCAGCTCGAAGCGCAACGGCGACAGGAAGGACGCCTGCCACCGGGTCAGTCTCTGACACTTAAGTGGCCGGTGCTGCATGAAGGAGACGTGCCCACTTTCGATCCTACGAACTGGGATTTCTCTGTTTCCGGCCTCGTGGAAAGTCCCTTCACTTTGACGTGGGACGAGTTCCAGGCCCTGCCTCGAACAAAGATCCAAGCCGATTTCCACTGCGTGACGACGTGGAGCAAGTTCGACAACGAATGGGAGGGCGTATCCTTCCGTGTGCTCGCCCAACGCGCTCGACCGAAACCGGAGGCCAAGTTCGTAGTGGTGAAGGCGGACGGCGGCTACACGACGAACGTACCGCTGGAAGATCTACTCCGCGACACCGTGCTCTTGGCCGATCGGCATGCTCCCGAACCCCTCAGCGCCGAGCACGGCGCGCCGCTACGGCTGGTCGTCCCGCACCTATACGCCTGGAAGAGCGCCAAGTGGGTGCGCGGTCTCGACTTCATCGCGGTGGATCGGCCTGGCTTTTGGGAGCAGGCCGGATACCACATGTACGGCGACCCGTTCAAGGAGCAGCGCTACCGCGGCCAGTAAGGCCGCTCCTATCGAGACCCATGCTTGCTTGGCTGGCCCGTCTGCTCAAGAAGGAAGCGCCGCCCCCTACTCTTCTGGGCACACCCAAGGTCCGTCGCGAAAAGACCTACTCCGCCGACACCGGGTACGTCTACCAATACTTCTACGAGGGCTACCGCGAAGGCCAACGGGAAGGGCAAAGTGGCCACGAGCACGTCTTCAGTGTCACGTCGGACCGCGCCTCTCGCTTCCCGATCACGGTTTTCCTCAGCCGGCAAACGGTCGATGAATGGCAGCAAGCCCATGGCCGTGAGCTGAACAGCACGGAGAAGTACGCCTTAGTGAAGCTGTCATTGTTCGAGGCCTTCGACGAGCGCCACGACCTGGGCAGCGGCCCGGCGGACGTGCGAATCTCAACCCGCGACATCGAAGGGCATGCCGAGACGCTCGACTGGTAAGCCCGAACGCCGGCGACATGCACCCTTGCTGCCGGCCCACGCGACGGGCGGTTCACTCACCGCGCACCCTTCCCCCACAAGGAGACGCCTCCACCATGACGCAAATGCCCCCCAAATGTTATGAAAACCCGGCATTCCTCCACAGCGCGAGCGCCCGCACCCTTCGTATCCTCTCGGAATACTTGGGGCCGAAGAGCTGCCTCGACCGCTTCGGGGTGCGCGACACGATCGTCTTCTTTGGCTCGGCGCGCTTCTGCGACGCTGAGACCGCCGAGAAACGAGTGGCCCAGGCCCGGACGCCTAAGGACGTACGGGCCGCCGAGAGATGCCGTCTCGGAAGCCGCTACTACGAGGAGGCCCGCAGTCTGTCCTCCCGCCTGACGACTTGGTCCATGGGACTCTCCGAGCAGCAGGACCGGTACGTGATCTGCTCCGGAGGCGGTCCCGGCATCATGGAGGCGGCGAATCGAGGCGCTCACGAGGCTGGAGGCCGATCGATCGGACTCAACATCAGCTTGCCCGGCGAGCAAGAGCCCAATCCCTACGTCACGCCCGAGCTATGCTTGCAGTTCCATTACTTCTTCATGAGGAAGTTGTGGTTCGCCTACCCAGCCAAGGCTCTCATCGTTTTCCCCGGGGGATTCGGCACCCTCGACGAGATGATGGAAATCCTCACCCTCACCCAAACCCACAAGTTCGGAAAGGAAATGCTGGTCGTTCTCTACGGCACTGAGTATTGGGACAAGGTACTCCATTTCGACGCCATGGAGGAACTGGGAACCATCGACCCTGGGGACCGCCACCTGTTTCGCAGGGCCGACACGCCCGACACGGCGTTTGAAAGCCTGACGAGCTGGTTGAGGAAGCACTACGGGTAGCCGTCTACGACGCTCAAACCGCCCCGTGGCGCCGCTCCTTCGCCGCAAGGTGCTCCTGCACCCGGCTCCATACCCGGACCCCTAGCGTTCCAAGGCGATCTGTCGGGATGTACGATTCCGAACGTTCAAGGGTTGAGAATCGTCCCCTGGCGGAATACCGTCTCTGCAACGCTTGGTTCGTGTCCCGGATTGTGATAGTCTCTTGACAGCGAAAGGGTGGTCACGTAAACCAGCGTTGGGGAAAGGGGCATCATGTCCATGAAAAGCTCTGCGATTCCCATAGCGGCTCTGTTGGCCGCGGTACCGATCTGGGCCCAGCAACAAGGAGGCGGGGGTCGAGGCGGTGCCGGAGGAGGTACGACCACCCGGCCGACCACACCGACCAGTCCCGGCGGACAGCCAGGCGGACGACCGGGCGGACAACCAGGCCAGCCGGGACAGTCGTCAGACCCGTTCGGCCAGCAGCAACAGATGCCACAGGTCGACCGGCCAATCATGCTCAGTGGAGAGGTCCGATTGCAAGACGGCAGCCCGCCACCCGAACCGGTCACGATCTATCTCGATTGTGACGGCCAGCGGGTCCCGAAGGGTTACAGCAACCAAAAGGGCCATTTCAACGTCGACTTGAGCGACCGCAACCAGATGGCCTTCGCCGACGCCAGCTATTCCGGCATACCCAGCGGCAGCGGGCGTGGTGGCGCCACGAGCTTCGGCGCCACTTCCCTCTCGGGCCGTTCGTCCGGAATGGGCCGTTACAACCTGTTCGGCTGCGCCCTCAAAGCGGAGCTGGCCGGCTTCTTGTCCGACCCGATCGAGCTCGGGACGCGCAGCGTCTTCGACAACCCGGACGTAGGGATCCTTATCCTTCGGCGCCTGGAAGGTGTCGAGGGTAGCGCGATCAGCTTTACCAGCCTGAACGCTCCCAAGAAAGCCAAGAAATCCTATGAGAAAGCTTTCAAGGAAGTCCGCAAGAAGAAGCCGAACCTCGGGAAAGCCGACAAAGAGTTGCAGAAGGCTGTGGCGGAACATCCGGCGTTCGCGGCCGCTTGGAACCTGATGGGGCAGATCCGCCTGCGGCAGAAGGACGAGAACGGGGCCCGGGAGGCGTTCGAAAAGGCCGCTGAAGCCGACCCCAAGTATCTTGAACCCTATGCCCCCCTGGTTCGGATGGCCCTGCAAGGATCTCGTTGGGACGACGCGGTCCAGCTTTCCAACCACCTGCTGCGCCTGAATCCATACATGACCGAAGCGCACTACTTCCAGGCCGTCGCCGAGTACAACCTGGGACGCATGGACGCCGCCGAGAAATCGGTGACGGAGTTCCACGCCAGCGACAAGGCTGCGATGTTTCCGCGGTCGAACCATCTGCTGGGAATGATCCACGTCAAGCGCGGCCAGTATGAACCCGCCGCGGGAGCATATCGCGCGTACGTTTCGGCCCAACCAGACTCATCCCTGGCCGTCAACATCGAGAAGCAACTCAAGGAGTGGGAAGCCTTGGGCGTGATTGAGGCCCAGGCAGCGGCCCAGAACTAGGGACAGGCGCTCCCGCCTCTCCGCTGCGCAGCGGCGGCTCACGAACCAGGAACCAGAGCCGCCGGGTCAACCGGGCCCTAGTGGCCCGGTCGCCTGCAGATGACGAGGCTCTCGCCCCTCTTGGCAATGTGGCGGTCGAAGACCGCGAGGATGTGGTCGCGCCGGGCCAGAATCCCTTCGATCTCCGTTTTAAGAAGTAACGAGCTCAGCTCTCGATCGAGTGCCCCCCGGTCGAGAGCGCGTAGCCCGTCATAGACGCGGCCGTCGATGCGGGTCAGGTTCTCCGGGCTCCTCAGTTTCTTAGACCGGCGGAATCCTCGACTGAAATCCACCATCCACAGGCGCCAGTCGTTGGTGATCAGAAAATTTCCCAGGTTCGGGTCGTTGTTATAGACCAGCTCGTTGAACAGCCGCACGTTGCACATCTGGTCATTCCAGTTTGCGCGGTTGGGCGGCGCGATCTTCTTGTTGTGCCGTTCCAGCTCCATCATCTGAACGTCATCGACCCACCAGGTCAGAGCACCCCTCTCGCCTTGGATCTTTCGCTCGACTGACACCGGGGCCATGTTCAGTCCAACGAGCCGGTCCAGCCGGTAGGCGGCGATGTTGAACTTGTAGCTGTCACGGAAGTTGTGCTCTGTGCCGCTGGCCGTGGTGAACCGATTCTTTTGTTCGTCGATGGTCTGCACATGGGCGTCGTGGGTCAGTTGACCGTTCGAGAGCGTCGCCCGCCGCGTTCCGGTTGTCCCTGTTTTGATGCCTTTCAGCTTCGTCAGCTGGGCGGTCAGGAGGAAACTCTCCTTCTCCTGGTCGCTCCATGCCGTTGCCGGTGTGGCCGTCTCGCCGGCCCAGCCAGGGATGGACGCCAAGGCCAAGATCCCGGACGCCGAGGCCTGATAGAGAAACTGTCTGCGATGCATGGTCGTGTCCTCTCTGTTCATTACGAGACTTCGTTGAATGCAGCCGCGATGCCAAACCGGACGGTGGACGCCACCGGACGCCAAGTCGCGAGACAACCCGTTGACTACACAGAAGATCCCGCCCGTACAGGAGCGGTGCCGCTTGGTTTCCTGCGGCTTCGGCGGTGTACACGGTCGGTGGCCGCGAGCGGGCCACTGTCGACAGCCGTGGACAGCCAGAATATGAGCGTGTTCTCTACGCCGCGGGGTGGCCCGATGACCGCGGTGAGTTCAGGCGCCGGGCGATCGAAAGTCGCTGCGGCTGATGCCGTGGCGCTTCATCTTCTTGATGAGCCCCTGGCGGCTCAGCCCGAGCGCCTTTGCGGTGTGCACCTGGTTGCCGCCGTGCCGCTGCAAAGCATCAAAGAGGAGACGCTTCTCGTAAGCGTCCATCGCGTTGTCGAGCGGGGACTTCGACGCAACGGTTGTCTCGTCACCAGGGTTGCTGGAAGCCCCTATGTCACCGTGAGACACTGCGCCGCGAATCCGCTCGGAGAGATCTGCGGCGGAGATGACGTTCGCGGCGGCACAAATCGCCAAGCGCTTCACTTCGTTTTGCAACTGCCGAATGTTCCCCGGCCACGGCGCCGCCGTGAGCGCCGCCATCGCTGGCGGCGAGAAAGTCATCGAGGGCTTGTTCATCTCCTGGCAAAACCGGGTTAGGAAGTGGTTGGCGAGCTGGGGTATGTCCTCTCGAATCTCGCGTAACGGCGGCAGCTCGATATGAATCACGTTGAGGCGGTAGTAGAGGTCTTCGCGAAACTTCTCTTCCTTGATGGCGGCCTCGAGGTCCTTGTTGGTGGCCGTCAGAACACGCACATCGATCGGGTGCTGGTCCCGCGCTCCGAGCCTCTGGACGACTCGCTCCTGCAAGACGCGTAGGATCTTGGCCTGGGCGGCCAGGCTTAGATCGCTGATCTCATCCAGGAACAGAGTGCCGCCGTGAGCTGCCTCGAACTGCCCCGTACGCTTGTCGACGCCGGTTGCCACGCCCTTCTCGATCCCGAACAGCTCGGCTTCAAGCAGACTGTCGGGCAGGGCCGCGCAGTTGAGAGCTACGAAGGGCTTGCGGGCTCGGGGACTCGTGTAGTGGATGGTCTTGGCGATCAGCTCCTTGCCGGTGCTGCCGCTCCATGACTGTCGCGGCTCGCTGGGAGGTGCGTTGTGGCAAGAAAAAAGCCGGCCCTCGATTCGAAACCCAAGGGCCGGCGAAAAGGTTATTCCCGTTCAAAGAAGAGCGCTGCGCGCTCCGCCGATCAATAATCGTGCGGGGGCGGCGCAAGTGCCGGCTTGTCTTCAGGGATTTCGTGCACGCTGGCTTCCGTCGTCAGCATCAGCGAGGCGATCGAGGCCGCGTTCTGCAATGCGATGCGGGTTACTTTGACCGGGTCGACGACGCCGGCCTTGACCATGTCGGCGTAGCTGTCGTCCTGGGCGTTGTAACCGTAGGCCGCATCCTTCTCGGAGCGCACCTTCTCGACGACGATGGCGCCCTCCTTGCCCGCGTTTTGCGCGATCCAGCGTACGGGCTCTTCGAGCGACCGCTTGATGACGTTGATGCCGACCTGCTCGTCGTGATCATCGGCCTTAAGATCATTCAGTGCTTCGGAGGCCCGTAGCAGAGCCACGCCGCCGCCGGGAACAATGCCTTCCTCGACAGCCGCGCGGGTGGCGTGCATGGCGTCTTCGACACGAGCCTTCCTCTCCTTCATCTCGGTCTCGGTCGCCGCGCCCACCTTGATCACGGCCACACCGCCGACCAGCTTCGCCAGCCGCTCTTGCAGCTTCTCGCGATCGTAGTCGGAGGTGGTCTCTTCGACCTGGTTGCGCAACTGCTTTACGCGACCCTCGATGGCCGACTTTTCTCCGGTGCCTTCGATGATCGTGGTGTTGTCTTTGTCGATGACGACACGAGCCGCGTTGCCGAGGTCGTCCATCTGGACGCCTTCGAGCTTGATGCCGGTTTCTTCCATGATGGCCTTGCCGCCGGTGAGGATCGCGATGTCCTCGAGCATGGCCTTGCGGCGGTCACCAAACCCCGGCGCCTTGACGGCGGAGATGTTCAGCGTGCCGCGCAGCTTGTTGACCACCAGCGTGGCCAGCGCTTCGCCTTCAACCTCTTCCGCCACGATCAGCAGCGGACGGCTGGCGCGCGAGACTTGCTCGAGCAAGGGCAGCAGGTCTTTCATGCTGGAGATCTTCTTCTCGTGGATCAGGATCAAAGGCTGCTCGAGGTTGCACTCCATGCGTTCAGGGTCAGTGACGAAGTAAGGCGAGAGGTACCCGCGGTCAAACTGCATGCCTTCAACCACGTCCAGTTCCGTCTCGATACCCTTGCCTTCCTCGACCGTGATCACGCCGTCTTTGCCCACCTTGTCCATGGCTTGAGCGATGATCTCGCCGATCGCCATGTCGTTGTTGGCTGAGACGGCGGCGACTTGCGAAACTGCGTCACCCTCGACGGGCTTTGCGGATGCCTGCAGTTTCTCTACGACGGCCGCGGTGGCCTTCTCGATGCCGCGCTTGATGGCCATCGGGTTCGAGCCGGCCGCGACGCTCTTCATGCCGTCGCGATAGATCGACTGCGCCAGAAGGGTCGCCGTGGTGGTGCCGTCGCCGGCAACGTCGCTCGTCTTCGAGGCGACTTCACGCACCATCTGCGCGCCCATGTTCTGGAGCTTGTCTTCGAGCTCGATCTCTTTGGCTACGGTGACGCCGTCCTTGGTCACCGTCGGGCCTCCGAACTTCTTCTCCAGAACCACGTTGCGGCCCTTGGGGCCCAACGTCACCTTGACCGCGTCGGCCAAGGCGTTCACGCCGGCAAGGATGGCCTGCCGGCAGTCTTCACCGAATTCAATCTGTTTTCCTGCCATAGGTCTTGTTCTCTCCTCATAGGCCGTTAGGCCGCAGTCTTTTGCTTTTTCTCTTGGCCATCTTCGATGATGGCCAGCACTTCGTCTTCGCGGAGAATCAAGTACTCGTTGTCGTCGACGGTGACTTCACTTCCCGAGTACTTGCCGAACAGGATGGCATCGCCTTCCTTCACCGTCAGCGGAACGACGTCGCCGTTATCAAGGCGCTTGCCGTTGCCGGCGGCGACGACGGTCCCGCGTTGCGGCTTCTCTTTGGCTGAGTCGGGGATGACGATGCCACCCCTCATTTGTTCGGTCTCCTCGCTTCGTTCAACGAGGATCCGGTCCTGCAATGGTCGCAGTTTCACCTTTATCCACCTCCAAGTGGTGTTAGTTGCTCGAACTTCAGAAATCGATCGTTGGCTGGATGAGTGGCCTATCTGACACTAAGGATACCTGATTAGAATCTTATCAAGTTTAGGATAGTGGGCCCGGGGCCCGATTGTCAAGTCACAGCGTAAATGATTGAAGAGGTTGGTGGTTTGGTGGTGAGCACACGCGGCCTGTGGATGTGTCCTGCGGCGTTGGCACGGGCAGGGGGTTCCCCTTAGGACGGGCGAGATTCAGCCGTAGGCTCAAGACGTGCCCGCGTCATGCGGCATCCGAGCCTCAAACACCCAGGAATACGCTATCTTCATTCCTTTGTGAAGCAACGGGTCAAGATCGAGATGCCGGAGCGGTTCGTGGGACGGGAACTCGTCACGCGGTACGCGCCGAGTCCAACCGGGCATCTTCATCTCGGACACGTGGCGCACATGTTGTTTGTGTGGGGAATTGCCGACAGGCTCGGCGCGAAAGTGGTGCTGCGGATGGAAGACCACGATCGCAGCCGCTGCCGGCCCGAGTACGAGGAGGCGATCCTGGAGGACATGAATTGGCTGGGTTTCCACACGGCGAACTCACTGGGCGTGAACGACCCCTATCGACAGTCGGATTGTGATGAGATCTACGCCGAAGCGCTCGAACGACTACGCCGGAGTCATACCGTGTACCGCTGCACCTGCACGCGGAGGGAGATCGCCGAGCATTCCCCGATGGGCAAAGGCGGGGAGAGGCGTTACAACGGGTTCTGCCGCCAGAAGAACCACCCGGCGAACGCCGAGCATGGACTGCGGGTGGTCTTGGCACCGGGTGCGGAGCGGTTCCGCGACGGTCTACTGGGCGAGCAACTGCAGTATCCCGCCGAGCAGTGCGGCGACCTGCTGCTGCGCGACCGCCGCGACCAGTGGACCTATCAGTTCGCGGTCACGGTCGACGATATTCGTCACGGCGTCAACTTAGTCATTCGTGGAGAAGACCTGCTGGCCTCGACGGGCCGCCAGATGCGCTTAGCGAGGCTGCTCGGCCGGGACGAGCCACCACTGTTCGTGCATCATCGCCTGATCATCGACTCCGCCGGTGACAAGCTGAGCAAGAAGCAGCATGCGCCGGCGGTCCGTAACTTGCGGGCTGCGGGAAGGCGCCCCGCCGACGTGTTGGGGCAAGCGGCGTATCAAGTCGGGTTGACGGAGACCAACCGTGGCCTCGACGTGGCTGACGTGTCGTCGTTGTTTGTTGCCGCCGATCCGTGACCGCGAGCCATTCCGCATACCGGAGCGCCAGTGACGGGCCACGAACTTACGAACCGCGCAGGTGTGTACAATGACCCCATCACTGGCGCTCGGGAGGCGGTTTCTTCTTGGCGTAAGGTTTCCCACCTTCGATTCCTAGCTGCCGCCTGAGAGGATCTGACTCGCACCCGACCGCATGAACAGGAAGTCACTGCCGAGGGTCATGTATGCCGCGCCCTTAGCGTGCCACTCGTCAACTTCCTTTCGGGTGCCGCCCGTCATCCCGAACGGGATACCTGCCGCCGATGTCTTGCGGAGCGCCTCGTCACACAGTGTCAGCAACTCGGGACTGCGGGCGAACGCGGTCCACTGGCTTGCGCCGTCGGCTCCCGGGCTCTCACCGGCGGGTTTCACCAACGACTGTCCGGGCTCGAGCATCGAGAAGGCGACGTCGTTCGGCCCGACGAAGATCGCATCAACACCAGGCAGGGCCAGAATCTCCTCCAGGTCGTGAATAGCGCCGACGCTTTCGATTTGAATGATCAGAGTGGCAAGCCGGTCGGCCTCGGCCATGTATTCCTGAGCGCCAAAGCTATAGCGCGCGGCTCGGTAGGGCCCGAAACTACGTTTGCCCAGCGGAGGAAATTTCGCGGCCGCGATAGCGCACCGCGCGGCCTCTACGGAGTTGACCATGGGTACCATCACCGCGCCCACCCCCTGGTCAAACAACCAGTTGACGATGTGGTAGTCGTTCTCCGGAGCGCGCACGACGGGCGTGACGTCCGTTCCGCGGAAGGCCCCCAATACGCTGGGGAAGTCGGATGGTGTCAGCTCACAGTGCTGCAGGTCGAGAATCACGAAGTCGAGGCCGAACTCAGTCATGACCTCCGCACTTGCGTAACTCGAAAACGTACACCAGCTGCCGGTCAGCTTCGACCCGCTGCGCAGGCGATCGGAGAATGTCATAGCCATCCCGGCATTCTACGTGTTTCGGAAACAAGCCGGAACCGCCGACGGCGGCCACGGCGGCGCCTGTCTTGCCTTTCAGGACCAGGCAACATAAAATAAGAGCAGCTTACTTTCTGATGACGCGAAAGAAGTGGGCTTTGAGCCCACTTTTTTATTGCTCATTCGATTCCGTGAGCTGGAGCGTCAGCGGCCATGGCTTGCGTCACCGCGGAAGCAGAAGCGCGTATCCGCGAGATCGTGGAGCGAGTGGCCTCGTCGGAAGGTTTGGAAGTCGTGGACGTCGAGTGTCGCGGCGACGTGCGCAACGGGTTGGTGTGCATCTTTATCGACCAGCCGAGTGGCATCACTCACCGGGACTGTGAGCTGGTTTCGCGGCACGTGAGTGCGTTCTTGGATGTGGAGGATCTGGTCCCGGGCCGTTACCGCCTGGAGGTGTCTTCGCCGGGACTGGAGCGGAAGCTGCGAATGCCGTCCGATTATCAGCGGTTTGCGGGCAAGAAGGCCCGGATTCAGTTGCGGCGGCCCTATGCCGGTCGCAAGCAGGTGACCGGGAGGTTGCGCGGGTTCGAGCAGGACTTGGTCGCGATGGAAGTCGGAGACGAGTCGGTCTTGAAGATTCGCCTGAGCGACATCGCACAGGCTCGACTTGTGGTGGAATTCTAGGACCGCTCGTAGAGGTCAAAGATGGAGAGTCTTCTCACTCAAATCGAGGATCTGAGTCAGTCGAAGGGAATCGATGCCCAGATCGTCATTGACGCTCTGAAGGATGCAATCGTCGTCGCCGCCCGCAAGTACTACAAGACCGGCGAAGAGTTAGTGGCTGACTACGACTCCTCCGGCGGCCGGATCGAAGTCTACGCAGTCAAGACCGTGACCGACTTCGTCGCCAATCCGGCACGCGAGATCAGTCTCGCCGAGGCCCGTCGAACCGACCCCGAAGCGGAGCTGGGCAGCGAGCTTCGATTTAAGAAGGAGACGCAGGGACTGGGCCGTATCTCTGCTCAGCTCGCCAAGCAGGTGATCTTTCAAAAGATCCGAGAAGCCGAGCGCGAGACGATCTTCAACGAGTTTTCGGGCCGTATCGGCGAGATTGTGCCCTGCACCGTGAAGAGGGTCGAGGGTCCCGATCTAATCGCCGACATCGGACGGACCGAGGCCAGGCTGCCGCGGCGCGAGCAGTCGCGTCTGGAGAGCTTCTCGCCGGGGGACCGCATCCGCGTCGTCATCAAGGCGATCGAGAAGGCCGGCCGTGGACCGGCCGTGATCGTCTCGCGCGCCTCTGAAGAGCTGGTCAAGGCGCTTTTTGAACAGGAGGTGCCCGAAATCTACGACGGTACGGTCAAGATCCAGAGATGCAGCCGCGAGGCCGGTGAACGCACCAAGATCGCGGTGCTGTCAAGCGATCGGGACGTCGACGCGGTCGGCGCGTGTGTCGGTATGCGGGGCATGCGTGTGCAGTCGATCATCCGCGAGTTGCGTGGCGAGAAGATCGACATCATCCAGTACTTCGAAGACCCCATCGAGATGGCCACTCGGGCGCTGAGCCCGGCGAACATCAGCCGTGTGGCAATCCTCGACCCGGCGCAAAGGCATCTGGAAGTCGTCGTCGACGACACGCAGCTTTCCTTGGCCATCGGCAAGAAGGGCCAGAACGTGCGCCTCGCCGCCAAGCTGATGGGTTGGCACATCGACATCAAGAGCGAAGAGGAGAAAAGGCAGGAGGTCGAGTCGACCATGGCCGCCATGGTCGGTGCAGGGTCGCCGGTGAGCGTCCTGATCGAACATGGGTTGACCGAGAAGCTCGTCGACAAGCTTCTCGATGGCGGTGCCTCCACCGTCGAGCGGTTGGGCGACATGACGCCGGAGCAGCTTCAGGAGATCCCCGGCATCGGTCCGAAGATGGTCGAGAAGATCACCCTGTCGGTGAACAATTTCTTCTCCCAGTTTGACCAGGCGGAGCCCGCTGCCCCAATCATGCCGCCCCCCGAGCCGGCCCCCTTCGTCGAAGAAGCTGTGGAAGCGGAACAGCCGGGCGAAGAGCCATCGGCGGCTCCGGCCCCGGTCGGGCCGGCTGCGATCATGCCGGGTCTTCCTGTGGAGGGGGACCAAGCCGGGGATCTCGAGGAAGAAGTCGACGAAGACTTTGATAGCATGGACGTTAGTCTAGAAGCAGGCAGTCTAGAGGCGGATACCGCCCTGGAGGCGGACGCTCAGCACGCCGAAGTTTCGGCCGAGGTGTCCGAATCGGGCGCGGCGGATGAAGACCACTCAGTCGAGGCCAACAAGATGACACGGTAGCGGCGAAGGAGTAGCGGTAGTTTTGGCACAGAAAACGAAGATTCGGATCAACGAGCTCGCTCGTGAACTAGAGGTCAAAGCCCAGCACATTCTGGAGCTCTTGCCCGACGTAGGGATCACGGAGAAGAAAACGCACTCGAGCTCGGTGGAGGGGGAGGCCGCGGACAAGGTCCGAACACTGATCCTTAACAGATCGAAGCTGGCGGAGAAGGTGAAAGCACCTCCCAAGGGGGTAGCCAAGCCCAAGACGACGGCCAAGGAGCTTGTCGCCGAAATCAAGCCCAAGGCCGCGTCGGCCAAAGTGTCATCGATTGCCAGGCCTTCGATTCCCAGCGGGCGGGGCGGCACGCCGTTGCGCCCCCCGGTTCAAGTCTTGCGTCCTCCGCTCAGGCAGCAGGCGCCGGGCCCCTCAGCCGAGGCGGCCAAGGCTCCCCACACTCCCGCCGCCAGAGCACCCGCTACGACGCCCTCTCCGACCGAACCGATTCGCCGGCGGGTGCCGACCTTGGTGGGAGGCCCGGCCTCTTCCCCGGCGACGAGTGGCACGGCCCGGCCGGTGAAGCCAATCCCCACTCAGCCGGCTGCAGCGGGTCCGACTCAGGGGCCTCGCGCGCCGCTGGCGGTTAAGAAAGCTCCCGCGTTTCCCGGAGCGCCGATCCGCCCCCCGGTATCACGCACCGCTCCCCGCGCGCCCCAGCGACCGCCGGTGCCTCGCTTGCCTGCCTCCGCTCCGCGACCGGGCTTGAGGTCCGGAGCCACAACTGCTGCCTCCCCTGCGGGACGAGCCGCGGCTGCGAAGCCCCTATTGATCCCGGGAAAACCGATCTACGAGCGGGCTCGGCGGCCTTCTTCGGCAGTTCCGGGCATGCCTGTGTCGCGGCCGGCCGGGCCTGGATTCAGCCGGCCCATGCACCCCACCGGGCGGGGGCCGGGCCCCGGAGGGCCGGGATACCGCCCGTACGGCCGCCGCCGCCCGGGGCGTCCGCAGGGGCGAAGCGTCCGGGACCGCGAAGCGGAGCGCGAGGCGAAAGTCCTCGGCCGTACCGCCGCCCGTATGGCGGTGGTTCCGCCCAAGGCGGTCAACACTGAGATCACGGTCAGCGAAGGCATGACCGTCAAGGAGCTGGCCGAGAAGCTGGGCATCAAAGCGAACTTGGTGATCAAGACCCTCGTCGATCGGGGCCTCTTCGCGACCATCAATCAGACGCTCGATCTGGAAACCCTCAACGACCTGTGCAAGCAGTTCGGAGCGACGACGACCGAGGTCAGCTTCGAAGAGGAGGCCATGCAAGAGGTCGAAGAGTCCGAGGCCACCGGCGACCTGCAGCCGCGCGCGCCCGTCGTAACAGTCATGGGGCACGTCGACCACGGCAAGACTTCGCTTCTCGACGCCATGCGTGAAACGAACGTTGCTGAGCGTGAAGCCGGCGGTATTACCCAAGCCATCGGCGCCTACCACGTGGAGCACAAAGGGCGGAAGATCGTCTTTGTCGACACTCCCGGCCACGAGGCCTTCACACGCATGCGCGCCCGCGGCGCCGAGGTGACCGATGTCGTCATTCTCGTTGTGGCGGCCGATGACGGCGTTATGCCCCAGACCCTCGAAGCCATCGACCACGCCAAGTCGGCGGAGGTTCCGATTCTGGTCGCGATCAACAAGATCGACAAACCCGACGCCGAACCGGAGCGCGTCAAGCAGCAGTTGGCCGATCGAGGGCTTCTTCCCGAAGACTGGGGAGGCGACACTGTCATGGTGCCCGTCTCGGCCACCGAAAAGCAAAACCTCGACGGCTTGTTGGAGATGGTCTTGCTCGTCGCCGATCTGCGCGAGCCCAAGGCCAATCCCGCCCGGCCGGCGGTGGGCACGGTCATCGAGTCCAAGCTCGACCGAGGTCAGGGCCCGGTGGCCAGCGTCCTCGTTCAGAACGGCACCCTTCGCTGCGGCGATTACTTCGTTGTGGGATCGGTGTTTGGCAAAGTGCGCGCGATGATCGACGACGGCGGTCAGAAGGTCACCGAAGCGCCGCCGGCCACCGCCGTCGTCGTGTTGGGCCTGGAAGGGTTGCCCGCCCCGGGCGATTCGTTCCAAGTCGTCACTGATACGGGCAGAGCCAAGAAGATCGTCGACTATCGAGAGAACAAAGCACGGGAGCAGGCGCTCGCGAAGTCGTCCCGGCTATCGCTCGAGCAGTTCCAGGAGCAACTCAGAGCTGGCGAAGTCAAAGAGCTGCCGATCGTGCTCAAGTGCGACGTGCAGGGTTCCATGGAAGTTCTCTCCGATGCCCTGGAGCGGCTCTCTAACGAGAAGGTCAAGGTGCGGCTGATCCACACAGGCGTAGGAGCCATCTCGGAGTCCGACGTGCTGCTGGCCACCGCCGCGAACGCCATCATCATCGGCTTCAGCATCCGCCCCGAGCGCAGCGCCGCCGTCATGGCCGACCGCGACAAGGTGGACATTCGCCTCTACACGGTCATCTATGAACTGATCGATGAGATCAAACGAGCCATGCAGGGTCTGCTCGATCCCGTGCTCAAGGAAAACTTCCTGGGCCGCGCAGAGATTCTCGAGACCTTCCGAGCCTCGAAGGTCGGAACCGTCGCCGGCTGCCTCGTCCAGGAAGGTCGCGTCACAAAGAACGCCGAAGTCCACCTGCTGCGCGACAGCGTCGTGGTCTTCACCGGCAAGCTCGGTTCGCTGCGGCGCTTCAAGGACGATGTCAATGAAGTGCGCTCCGGGCAAGAATGCGGTATGGGCATCGAGAATTTCAACGACGTCAAGAAGGGCGACGTCATCGAAGCCTTCGTGACCGAAAAGGTGGCCGACGAAATCTTTGTCTGATGGCCGCCGTCGGGCTCCTCACGCTGCACCTTCATATCGAGCACTCCCACTCCCTCAAGGACAAGCGGCAGGTGCTGCGCGGCCTGAAGGACCGCCTGCGTAGCCGCTTCAATGTCGCCGTCTCGGAGATCGGTTTCCAGGACACCTGGCAGCGGTCTGTGGTCGCGGTGGCGACGGTTTCCGAGAGCGAAAAACGCGTAGAGGAGGTGCTACAACGTGCCGAAGCGGAGGCGTCGCGTTTTCTCGGCGGTGACTTGGCCAGGAGTGAGGTCGAGCTGCTGTGACCAACGACCTGCCTCGGCCGCCTCAACGCCGAAGGCCGTTGATCCACGGGGCGACACGGTTCCCCTTAGCCTCCCCCTCATCCGCTCTGTCCTTTTGCTGGCAGTGCTTGCCGTAACCGCGTTGGGACAGCCACCGACCGAACAGACCCCGAGCGCACCCCTCCAGCGCTACGAAGCGAGCGCGTCGATCATGGGTTCGGTCTACACGATCGCGGCCTACGGCCCGCATCGGGGCCGTCTGGCCTCGGCCATCCGTGCGGCGTTTGACGAGGCGCGGCGCATCGACGCTCTCCTGAGCAACTATAAGCCTGACAGCGAACTGAGCCGCATCAACCGCGAGGCGGCGGACGGCCCGGTGGAAGTCTCCCCCGAGATGGCACGGTTGCTCGCCCGCTGCCTGGAGTACTCTCGCCGCAGCGAGGGAGCGTTCGACATCAGCGTTGGCCCACTGATGAAGGTGTGGGGGTTCTTCAAGGGGTCCGGGGAACTCCCTTCGAACTTGGCGATTTTACGGGCGCAGCAGCGCGTCGGATACCGGCTCCTCAAGCTCGACCCCAAGAAGCGAACGATCGAGTTTCGCACTGCGGGGGTCGAGCTCGACCCGGGAGGCATCGGCAAGGGATACGCCGTGGACCGCATGGCCAACGTCCTGCGGGGGGCGGAAGTGACACGCGCCTTCATCAGCGCCGCCGGGAGCAGCCTGTATGCGATCGGCACGCCCCCTGACGAGCCTCGCGGGTGGTACGTGCGGATTCGCGACCCCGAGTCGGCCGAGGTCACAAGGGCGGAGCTTTACCTGAAGGATGAGTCGTTGTCGACCTCGGGCTCCTATGAGAAGTTCTTCGAGGCGGACGGCAAGACCTACAGCCACATCATGGACCCTCGCACGGGCAGACCGGCGGAGGGAGTGGCGAGCGTCTCGGTCCTTTCAAGGCGCACTCTCGACAGCGAAGCTTGGACCAAGGCTTTCTTCGTGAACGGCCGGCAGTGGTCGGAGACCCACAAACGAGAAGATTTCCGAGTCTTCCTGTGTACAACAGACGGCTTGTGCGCCTGGATCCACGGGGACGCCCCCTGATGTGTGGCGTAAACCTCCAGGCTTGGTGCGCTGGTGAAACCAGCAGGAAGTCGCGAACGAAAGAGTCGTACAGGGAAGGCCTAGCGAGCCACCGTGGCCCCGAGTCCTGCGTGGACGGTCGTAAGGCCGGACGCGAAGCGCGGACAGGGGCACAGACAGGCAGGGTGATTGAGCTCCGAAAACGGTTGCTCTCGAGCACCGACGCAGTCAAGCCATGCGGAAGGCCACACGGACGCGATCGCCAGCGCGAGAGCGCGTCCGGCTCGGCGGAGTCGAAGAACCTTAGCGCATGTCTGGAAACTTCTTGCGTGGGAACCAGGAGGTCCCGGCGGCACCGGCGGAGAGACACCGTCGGCCGGAAAGGGAAAGCGATGAGCGATAAGCCTTCCATGGACGCCGACGGGGAGTCGGACAACTCGGTAGTACCGGCGAAGGCCCCGAACAAAGAGGACCGACACTTGGCGGAGGGGTTGGAGGGAAGCGGGTTGATCGAGGAGAACGCCGCCGAGTCCCACACGGGCCGCAAATAGAGGCGGAAGGCCGTGCCCCAGAGGCGCGACGGCGTGCGGCAAGGGTGCCGCCATTTATCCGAGATAGGAGTCGTGTGCGGGAAAGCCGCACACACGGATCTGTGCGGGCGTGCCCGGCAACGGGGTATCCCTACCGCGACCCGAGAACCGATTCCTCGGTTCTCAGGTCTGCTAGCAACGGCGACTGCTCGGTGGTTTGATATCCTGGCTCGCGAAGGATCGCAAGCCGGCAAGCCCGGAGGCTTAGGCCGGGTCGCGCGAGCGCCGGCAAGATGAGGAGCAAGGCATCGTGATCGAGCGAAGCTTCGTCGCTACAAGAAGACACATCGCGCTCGGACTCGTCCTTCTTTTCCTTTCCCTTTCACCTCCAGCACCGATCGACGCTCAATCAACGGGGCCCTACGATCTGCTCATCCGCAACGGACGTATCATCGACGGTGCCGGCAACCCGTGGCACCGAGCCGACATTGCGGTCCGCGGTGAACGCATAGCCGTAATCGGACATCTCGGTGGGGTTCACGCGCATAAGGTGATCGATGCGCGGAACCACATCGTCTCACCCGGCTTCATCGACATGTATAACCACGGACGCCGTGGAATCTTCAAGGTCCCGACGGCGGAGAACTACGTGCGCCAGGGCGTCACCACGATCATCGAAGGCAACGACGGCGGCTCGCCCATCCCGCTGCGTGAGTTGTTCGAAAAGCTGGAGGCGGCGGACATCGCCATCAACGTCGGCTCGTTCGCCGGTCACAATTCCATTCGCCGCGAGGTCCTCGGGAACGCCGACCGCGAAGCGACGCCGGCGGAGATGGACCAGATGCGCCGGATGGTGCATCAGGCCATGCAGGAGGGTGCACTCGGGCTGAGTACGGGCTTGTTCTACATCCCCGGTGTGTTCGCTCCGACGGCCGAGGTCGCCGAGCTCGGTAGGGTCGCCGCCGAGTACGGGGGCATGCACATCTCTCACATGCGGGATGAAGCCTCAGGGCTGCTCGACAGCGTGCGCGAGACGATCGAGATCGGTGAAAAGGGCGGGTTGCCAACGCAGCTCACCCATCACAAAGCGATCGGGCCGCCCAACTGGGGCGCAAGCGCCGAAACACTCAAGCTCGTGGACGAGGCGCGTGCGCGTGGCGTCGATGTCTCGATCGACCAATACCCATATACGGCGTCAAGCACGGGAAGCGCGGCGATCTATCCTGCCTGGGTGCAAGAGGGTGGACGCGAAAAAATGGTCGCGCGGCTCAAAGGCCCGTCTCTGAGGGAGAGAATCAAGAAAGAAACCATCGATTCCATTCGCACGAACCGCGGCGGCGGCGATCCCAACAACGTCCAGTTCGCGTTCTGCAAGTGGGACACTAGCTTCAACGGCAAGACCCTGGCCGACGTGACCCGGGAACGCGGGAGGGAAGTCACGCTGGCGAACGCCGCCGACACCGCCATCGAGATCGAAATCGCCAGGGGCTGCAAGAGTGTCTATCACGCCATGAACGAAGAGGACGTCGCTCGCATCATGCAATACCCGGGCACGATGATTTCATCGGACGGCGAGATCCCCGTGTTTGGCGAAGGCATCCTCCACCCGCGCAGCTACGGGACCTACCCGCGAGTGCTCGGCCGCTACGTGCGAATGAAGGGTGCGCTGCGCCTCGAGGATGCCGTCCGTAAGATGACGTCGCTGCCGGCACAGCGAATCGGGCAGCTGGACCGCGGACTCCTGCGCCCGGGCATGAAGGCCGACATCACCATCTTCGACGAACAGAGGATCATTGATCGCGCCGAGTTCGGCAACCCGCACCAATATGCTCAGGGTGTGCTGTTCGTGATCATCAACGGCGAAATCGTGCTCGACGACGGCAAGATAAGCGAGGCCAGGCCCGGGCAGGTGCTCTACGGGCCGGGCCGCGTTCAATGACGAAGTTGGTATGAAAACCGGGAATGTAGGGGCACGGCATGCCGTGCCCGAGGTGCCCAGGGTGGCAGATACCTCTCTCAGATACGTGACCGGATTTGTGAAACGCTGTCACCCTGTTTGCGAAACAGGCCACTAGCTGCGGAACGGGCTTCGCAACTGAGAAACCGCGCCACAAACGTGAAAAGGCCCTGGGCTCGCGCTCCCAGGGCCTTAAAACCTCTTATCCTATGTAGCCTGATTCGCGTTAGGCGGCTCGCTTGAAATCGGACCCGCCGTCGAGCTCCACCTGCAGAAGATCCGCCTCTTCTTGGCACTGCACGCAGAGAGTGGTCCACGCAATCGCCTCCAGCCGCTTCGGATTGATGGGCTGGCCGCACTCCTGGCAGGTGCCGTACTCGCCGCTATCCAAAAGCTTCAACGCGGTCTCGACAGCCTTTCGAGTTCGCCAACTCGTGTCGATCGTCCGCACCATCAGGTCAAGGTCCTGCCGCGACTGGATCAGATCCATCGGGTCGTTGACTCGTTCAGCGATCAATTCATTGCGCTGAGCTGAGAATCCGTTCAGGTCGGCCAACTTGCCCTCGAGCTGCTTTCGGGTCTTGTCGCGCTGTCGCTTCGTCATGGCTCCATCTCCCGTCTAGGGTATCATAGATGCCCTCCACCGGTCGGTGGTTGCATCTTTTTCCCGTTGGAGGAGATTTTTTTCGTGTCACGCGGAATCTCGCTAGCTGGCTGAAACCAAAAGGCTTGCCTTCCGAAAGATCCCGAGGAACATCGCCGGGGTCAGTCGGCCCGTATTCGTGTTTTGACGACTGGGGTGGTAGGAGCATAGAAGCAAGGGCAGGTGGGCCGGCAGGCGGTGTAGCTCTCCGTGCCCGAAGCGATAGGCGGCACGCCGTTCGATCGAGCCATTTTCCAGCAGGGTAGTCAAGTAGGCATCCAGGGCGAGCCGGCCAAGGGCTACAACAACCTTCACGTTATCAAGCAGTTCCAGTTCCTTCGCTAAATAGGGCCGGCAGGCGGCGAACTCCTCCCACGATGGCTTGTTGTCGGGCGGGGCGCACCGGGCCGCGGCCGTGATGTAGCAATCCAGGAGCTCAAGCCCGTCATCACGGCCCGTCGAGTCGGACTGTGACGCGAAACCGGTCTTGTGGAGCGTGCGGTAAAGCAAGTCCCCCGAGCTGTCGCCCGTAAACATGCGGCCTGTGCGGTTGGCGCCGTGGGCCGCCGGCGCGAGCCCTATGATCAGCAAGCGGGCCGTTGGATCGCCGAAGGAGGGGACGGGGCGGCCCCAGTAGTCCCAACCGAGGTAGGCGCGGCGCTTCACGTCAGCGGTGCGCCGACAGTGCTCTCGAAGCCGCGGACAGCGGTCACAGGTCACGACCCGCTCCTGCAGGATGCTCAGTTGTCGTCTAGAGGGCATAAGTGAAGTCCCAGCGCGCAAGTCAAACACGGTAAATCCCCCATTAGGGCACGGAACATGGCAGGCCGGCAACCTTGCAGGGAGGTTCGCGCAGGCGCTGATAGTTCTCAAGCCTGTCAACCTACCCTCTCTGTGTTCAGTAACAGGTTTGTTTTGAATTCGTTAAGGTGTGGTCCCGATGATCCGGGGAAGCGGTCCGGGTACCATCATGTCCAGAGGCAAATTACGAGTAAATCTGCGGGAAAAACCGCTAGGGGTTGCCGGCTGTTTCAGAATTTGCTATAACGCTCAGCGACGGAACCCGACGCGCCGGGTCCGTGTGGGTGGCCGTAGTACACATGTAGTCCTCGACGGACTGACTAGGGCCATCCATCTGGAAAATATTCTTGTAAAACAAGAACCATGGCGAAGACAGCAAGCAGAACGAAGCCAAGAGCTTCTAAGAAACCCGCGAAGAAGGCGGTCGCGTGGAAGCCGGCGAAGAAGAAAGTGTCACAGAAAGCCAAAGCCTCTTCCTCCCGGAGGTCGTCCGGCAAGGCAAAGAAGCCCGCCAAGCCCGCGCGCAAGCCCAAGGCCGGCAAGGGTAAGGTCGCCGCGACAAAAGCCGCCCGAAAGAAAACCACCGGAAAAGCAGCCCCTAAGAAGGGTGTAAAGCGGACAGCCCCGAAAGCACCGCAAAAGAAACCAGCGAAGCGGAAGCCGTCAAGAGTCGCTCGGCCGAAGACTCCCAAGAAGAAGGCGACTCCGCGCGCGCCCGCCGGAGCCAAGAAGGCTACCAGGCGGGCGCCGAAGAGAATTCGGGTCGCACCGCGACCATCCCAACCCTCGCCACCCACTCCTGCGGAGAAAGAGCGCCTCAAGGCAGCGCAAGCCCGAAGGGAGTCCGAGCATCGCCAGGCCCAGCTCTTCGGCAAGGCAGTAAAGCACTTCAATTCGAAGAAGTATCAACAGGCCCGCAAGTTGCTTGAACGGGTCGCCGCGGGGCCTCACCCGAGCCTGCGGCATCGCGCCGGCGTGTACGTCGAGATCTGCCGGCAGCGGATCCGTCCACGTAAAGTCAAGCTCAAGACCGCCGATGAATACTACAACTACGGGATTCAACTGGTGAATGAGAGGCGCTTGGACGAGGCGGAATCCCAGTTTCGGCGTGCTTTAAGGATGCAGCCGAAGGGCGCGCACATTCACCTTGCAGCCGCGGTCTTGTGGGCTTTGGCGGGCGACATCGAGAAGACCTACAAGAGCCTGAAGAAGGCCATAGCCCTCGATCCCCGCAGCCGAGTCCTGGCCTTGAATGACGCCGACCTCTCCCCCGTTCTGAGGGAACCCTCCATCGCCGAACTTCTTCATGGCAGCAATGCGTAAGTGGAATCCGCGTAGGAGATACGCGACGTCGCCTTCCAATCAGCGCCGTGTTGGCGCATCCGGTGCCAACAGCGTCCAGCGACCGTCCGACAGCCGGGTCGAAACCGCTGAAAACCCCCTGCGGATCGTAACGCTTGGGGGTGGAACAGGCCTCTCGACTCTCCTCCATGGGCTCAAGCGATTTGCCTCCGGCTGGGCCGACCCAGGTAAAGATGGGCCGCTCGTCGATCTGGCGGCGGTCGTCACAGTCAGTGATGACGGGGGCAGCTCCGGCAAACTGCGCCGCGCCTTCGATATTCTCGCTCCGGGGGACATCCGCAACTGCATGGTGGCTCTCGCCGAAGACGAAGCGCTTCTATCCAAGCTCTTCCGATACCGCTTCCAAGGCGGCAAGGGACTCGAGGGTCACAGCTTCGGCAATCTCTTCCTTACCGCGCTGACTGAAGTCACCGGGGATTTTCACCAGGCGATCCAACTGTCGAGTGAGGTGCTGGCGATCCGAGGCCGTATCTTCCCCTCGACGCTCGAAGACGTGCGTCTGGAAGCGCAACTTGAGAGTGGCCGTTCGGTGCGGGGGGAGAGCCGTATCTCGAGTGCACAAGCGCGCATCCGCCGGGTGCAGCTCCAACCGCGGCGCTGCCCGCCGCTGCCGGAGACGCTGACCGCAATCGCCGAGGCCGATTTGATCACCCTCGGTCCCGGGTCTCTCTACACCAGCGTGATTCCGAATCTGCTGGTCGATGGGATCCCGGACGCCATCGAGGCGTCCCAAGCCCTCAGGGTCTACATTACGAACTTGATGTGGCAGCCCGGCGAGACGGACGGGTATACCGCCTCGGACCACCTGCGCGCCGTTCTCGAACACTCGGGCTCGCCGATTGTTGATTGCATCCTGCTGAACTCGCGCAAGATTCCCGCGTCGGTACTGAAGCGCTACCGCAAGCAGCACGCATGGCCGGTCGAGGACGACCGCACGGAGCTGGAAGAGATTGGTGTTGACGTGATCTCAGAGGATCTGCTTGCCGCGGGCGCCGTGGTCCGCCATGACTCAGGACGCCTGGCCGATCTGCTGGTCCGCCTGGCGCGTCTGAGCCGCTCGCGCACGGTCAAGGGTCCACGTACGATGCAGGCCGGATCGTAGCAGCCGGCCACCGCACCGGGCAAGGCGCCCTCCCTTCGTACACCCTTTCATAAACGCGGTCACGTATCTGAGCGGGGCATCCGCCATCCTGGGCGGGTGGGCACGGGGGCCCGCCCCTACATGGCAAACCGAAACGTAACCGTATTTGCGAAACGCACTACTTGGCAACCGCCGAATCAGCGATCCGCGGTCTCCGAGACCGAGATCATGTGCTTGGGCTGCCAGCGCTCTTTGTCCCACCCACAGCCGCCGGCGAACTCCGCCCCCACCAAGTAACCGTACTCCCCCAGATTGCAGTAGCGGACGCGGGCCCGGCCGTCAAAGCCGTCGCACCGAAACTCCAGCTCCAAGCCGACGGTGACGGGAATCGCTAGGCTAAAGCACAGACCCTCTCTGCTAAGGTCCTCCAGAAGACCCTTCTCGCGGATCAGGTTTCCGGTCTGGTCTTGAAACGAGATTTCGACCAGTTCCGAGCACATCTCGCGGCCGTCAGTCCGTTTTTCGTCTTCCACACGCAAGCCTTTCTCCTTCAAGCCTTCTCAGCACGTCATATCGGCCAGTCGAGGTAACTTTGGAGCCAGACATTTCTTACCGAGCCAGTTGACGGCCAACCAGGCGGACTTCATATTGTGCGGACGAGCAAGGGGCTGCTACTCCGGAAGGAGCTACTGACGATGAGCACTGGCATGAACAACCTCCGCGCCGTAGAGTGTGAACCGACTCGGTCGCAGACATTGCCGCGGCCAGACAGCCTCCCGAGCTGCACTGCGGCGGCCTTGGCCTCCCTGCTTCCGCTGATCTGCGCCTGCTCGGACACCCAGACGGTCGAGTCCATCTCGCAGCGGCACGCTCTCACTGTGCTGCGCAAAGCCGCCGAGTTCTACCGCGGTGAGGTCTCAACCGAAGGCGGCTATCACTTCCGGTACAGCGAAGACCTCAGCTACGGCCGCTCGGAGGCCGCCGAGGGACTCACGCAGGTGACCGTGCAGCGGGCCGGCACGCCTCTGGTCGGGATGTCCTACCTCGCTGCGTATGGCGGGACCCGCGATCCGTTCTATCTCGACGCCGCGCGTGACGCGGCCCGCGCCTTGGTCAAGGGCCAACTTTGCTCGGGCGGTTGGGACTACATCATCGAATTCGACGCTGAAAAGAGGAAGAACTACCCCTATCGCGCCGACGGCAACTGCGGGCCCAACCAACCCACCGGCAGCGGTGTCCGCCGGGCGGCCACCACCCTCGACGACAACGTCACGCAAGGCGCCCTGCGCCTGCTGATGCGGGTGGACCGGGAGCTGGAGTTCAAGGACGAGGCGGTCCACGAGGCAGCCCTGTTCGCGCTCGACAGCCTGACCAAGGCTCAGTATCCAAACGGTGCCTGGCCACAGCGGTTCAGCGACTTCCCCGACCCGAAGAGCTTTCCCGTCAGGCAGGCAAGCTATCCCGGGTCGTGGTCGCGCGTCTGGCCCGGTCCCGATTATCGCGGTCATTATACGTTCAACGACAACTCGATCTCCGATGTGATCGACGCCATGCTCGAGGCCTCGCGCGTTTACGACGAGCCGCGCTACCAGGCGGCGGCCGAAAAGGGCGGGGCGTTCATTCTCTCGGCGCAGATGCCCGACCCCCAGCCGGGCTGGGCGCAGCAGTATGACATCAACATGCACCCGGCCTGGGCTCGCATCTTCGAGCCGCCCGCGATCACCGGCGGCGAATCACAGGGCATCCTCAAAACGCTGCTGCTGCTCTATCGCGAGACAGGCGACCGGAAGTACTTGGAGCCGATTCCGCGGGCGCTGGAGTACTACCACCAGTCAGAGCTACCGAACGTCGAGGACCCCTCGGCGTATCGCGCCAGGGCGTGCCCGCCGGCGTCGGTCTGCATGGCGCGCTTCTACGAGCTAAAGACCAACCGGCCGCTCTACATCACCAAAGGCACGCGCGTAAAGGTGCGCGACGGGTCAAGTGACCTGCTGAGCGGCTACGAGGTCAGCTACAGCGACGAGTCGGTCATTGGGCACTATGGCGTGTTGACGCGCGGGGACGCCTTCGAGCCGATCGCGCGCGAGTATGAACGCATCGCGGCCGCCGATCCCGCCACCCTGCGCCGCCCGGACCGTCTGCAAGGGCTCTCGCCATGGGACAACGACTTTGAGCCGAAGCACGCCACCGGCGAGGAAGAGCTCACCAGAGCAGCACAGCAGGCAGCCGACGCGCTGAACGAGCGGGGCGCTTGGGTCGAAGAAGACCGTGTCGGCAAAGCCGAGCGGATCGTTCAGCTTTTCGCAGCCGAGGACATGGTGGTCACCATCGGCGACCGCACCCTGCCGCTGGCCACCAATGAAACTCTCGAAGTCTTCCCCGGCGCCAAGCCTCCACTGGAGCGCATCATCAGCTCAGCGACCTTCGCCCGCAACGTAGAGGCCTTGGCTGCCTACGTGGCCGGCGCGTCTCGATAGCCGGGTCAGTCCGTACCAATGCAGAACAACTCGTCCTGGCTGCGCAGGAAAAGATTCCCACCCACAATCACCGGTGAGGAGACGAACATCTCGTCACCCATCTTGTTCGTGGCCAGGACTTCGTAGGTCTTGCCTAGCTTGAGGACGATGACGTCGCCTTCTTCGCTGGCAAGGTAGAGCTTGCCGTTCGCTGCCACCGGCGAGGCCTTGAACGAATAGCTTGCGGGTAGGCGCTGCTGAAGGTAAAACGTCTCACCCGTCTTGGCGTCCACGGCGCTTACCATGCCGCGATCGCTCACGAAGTAGAGAATCCCGCCGTGGAGCACAGGTGAGGCGGTGTAAGCATTGCCTTTCTGGTTGGTCCACTTGATGTAGTTCGCGTCATCGGTCAGGTCGCCCTTACCGCCGAGCTGGATGGCCAGGGCGTTGGCGTCACGCCAGCCGGTCATGGCGATCACCATTTCGTTGTCGACGTTCACCACGGCCGGGATAGCGTTGCCGCCGAGTCCGCCGGCTTCCCAAATCAACTCCCCGGTCTTGAGATCGTAAGCGCGGACACGCGTCGAACTCGTAATGAGCTGCTCCCGGCCCTCGTGCTCCACGACGATCGGTTGCGGCCAACTGCTTCGCTCGTCGCGCTCGGCGCGCCACAGTTCCTCGCCGTTACGCTTGTCGAGAACCACGACGTAGGACTGACCCTCATGGTCGTTCTGGATCACGAGGTAGTTTCCGTGGAGGAGCGGAGCAATGCCCTCGCCGAAGCCCAACCGCATCTCGAGTTTGCCCAGGTCCTTTTTCCACTTGAGGTTGCCCGCGAGGTCATAGGCGTAGACGCCGCGCGAACCGAAGTTCACGTAAAGCGTCTCCCCGTCCGTCACCGGCGAGTTCGACGCGAAGCTGCCGTAGCGGTTGTGGTGGCCCTCATGCGGCGTCTGCTCGCTGGCGGTCTGTTCCCAGAGGACCTCGCCTGAGTTTTTGTCGATCGCCATGACGACAAACTTGTGGTTGACCAGCGGGCCCGCACCCCCACCGGGGCCACGACCGCGACCGCCGCCTGGGCCGCCGCGCCCTCGACCGCCAAAAGCCGCGCGCATGATCTCGCGGAACTTCTGCCGCTCCTCATCGCTCAAGTCCCGAGGGCCCCGTCCTTTGAGAAGCTCCTGGGCCTGTTTGCGCTGCTCCTCGGGCAAGCGCTCGAGCATGCGTGCCGGATCGAATCCCCCGCCACCAGGGCCACGCCCTCCGGGTCCCCGCGCGCCGGGCGGGGGGCCACATGGTCCGCCTTGGCGCCCGCCGCCCTGAGCCGCAGTTTCAGGAATCGGTTCGGTGGGCACGGCCGAAGTGACAAAGATCGTGTCGCCCCAGATCACGGGAGTCGAGTTGCCCTTACCGGGGATCTTGATCTTCCACTTGACGTTGTCGGTAGCAGAGAAACTCAGCGGCGCATCGCTCTCGGCGACGCCGTTGTTGTGGGGGCCGCGCCACTGGTGCCAGGAGTTCTTGATACTCGGCTCGGCGAACAGAGCCAACACCGTGGCCAGGGCCAGCAAAACGACGGGTGCGATTGCTCGAATGTTCACGATGATCCTCTCCTCTTCGGGCAGACAGTCTTTCGTGATGTAGAGACGCTGATTATGTCCCAAAGGTTAGCACGCAGGTTCGCTGCATGGCCTACTCCGCCGACCCCGAGGGACCGAACGGAACCGAGCCGTCGAAGCGAACCCCAATCCTGAGACAGGTATCCGCGGCAAAACGGCAAGACCGAGCATCGACGGGAGTGTCGATGCGGCAGACGTGGGCGTGCCCCCCCCGATTGGCGCACTGGGAGTGTATTGGTTCATGTTGACCTTTTCCTCGACAGTGTTTTTGCTCTATCGGTGACCCGTTACCTCCCCATGACTCCCGCCGCGGCACGGCTGGGGGCATGGGCCGCGGGGGTCAGTCGTGATTCGTGAATCGTGTTTCGTGAATGGTGGTGCGGCCGGAGTGGTGCGTAAGCATGCCAGCCCATTGATTCCAGGTAGCTTCGGCGAGATTGGGTTCGTCTTGGCCCTGCGACCCTGCCAGAGGTGGACGGGCCTGTCAGTCGTGATTCGTCAATCGTGATTCGTGTCTCGGGCGGAGCGGTTCATGCGCACTCCAGCTACCGGTGGGCAGAGCGCTACGCGTGGACTGTGAGGAAAGGCCGCGGATCTCAGAGCCGAGATCCGCGCTACGGGCCGCGGATGGAGTGTTTGGGCGGAAGCCGATCGGGCAGTGCGGGGGTTTGCGCTACCGCGGCGGGCGGCTCGTAGCGCGTCGGTTGCGGTCCGTCGGGGGTGTTGTAGGGGTCCGGGTCCGTTACGCTCGGACGGTGGATGGCCCCGGTCTTGGGGTCGACGTTCTCTCGGTAGCGGGCTTCGTCGGCCCACAGTTTCCCGATCATGTTCAAAGCCCGGAGCTGGTTGCGGCTCATGTGGGTGTGATAGCGGGCCAGGTTGGCCAGCGCTTGGGTGCGGTCCTGCATGCTCTTGCCCAGAAGCTGGTTCTCGCCGTCGCGATCGGGGAGGATGGTCTCGGGGGCCCATTTCCTCGTGTCACGGTTGGTGTACGCATGTTAGTGGCTGACCAAACCGGCTTCGATGCGCGTGATGCGGCGCAGACGCCATTGAGCGTCGGCGATCTGTCGGACGAGTTCGAATTCGAGGGCGTTCTTGGGGAAGATGTTCTCTTCGAGTTGTTGGAGTTGGCGGTCGTACTCGGCGGGGTCCTCGTCGGCCATGACGGCGTCGCGGGCGAGGAGGCCGTGCTTGAGGCCGTTTTGTGAGGAGCGTTGTTTGCCTTCGGCGGTGCGGGGACCGGTGGATTGCTTGGCGTTTTGTCGGTTGGCGTTGCGTTGTGATTCTGTTGCCATGATGCTTTCCTCCAGAAAGTGAAAAGCCGCGCGGTTGGTCCGCGCGGCCGTTGCGCCGGCCAATGGACCGGCGGTCTTCACTTTCAGGATACCGGTGGGAGGTGCGGGTGGAAGTAGCGCGGTTGGGTAAGTGGTTGGAAATGCGGGAGATCGGGATTTGAAAGTTTTGTGACTGAAATGGGCTGACTGGGGCGAGGGCGGCACAAGAGCCGAGCGGGGCTCGGCTCGGCACGCCACGGGCGCGTGCCACGCTGAACGGTATTTGAGGCGATGAGCAGCGGTGTAGTACCCCGTTCAGGGCTGGCGAGGTGTAGGCGGGAGGGACGCTGGATTTCGGCTTCGCCTTCACCCAACGCTAACATCCGGTCGCCGCTTCGCGGCTAGGCTAGAACTTGGGCTTGCAAAGGGCTCCGTCACCTTTTGACTCCTTTTGACTCCTGGCAAACGCACCGCCTGATGATCTATGGCAAAGGCGGACCTTTCGGCACCAAATCCAAGCGCCGGGTCATTCCTCTGACTGTCCGCATCCAGCCCCTCATCGAGGGCTACTTCGCATTACACGAAACCTTCCGCTTCAGTACCCGCACCATCCAGCGCATGCTGAAGCGCATTGCTAACCGTGCCCGCATCAGCCGCACGGTCTCTCCTCATGTCCTCCGGCATACCTTTGCCGTCACGGCAATCCAGAAGGGATCCCCCTGCCGGCGCTGCAGCGCCTGCTAGGCCATGACACGCTCCTGACGACCGAGATCTACCTCAACCTCTCGCCCGAGCACGTTTGCCGCAGAGTTTCAGCAGAAGTGGTGACTGCTGTCATGAAGTGTCAGTCTGCGTTCTCAGGCGCCTGACGACCAGAGGGCCATCCGGCGCAGGGTGGTCACTGGCCCGGTATTTCGCTTGTCAGAACCTAAGGCCCCACCGTGGGCAAGGCGGCGCTCACCGCCGAAACGCCGTCTACGCCCGCGATTGCACAGATAGGGTGAGAGAAGTCGTTCGCCAAAGACGGATCCGGCACCAAACCGATGTAATTGATATTGTCGGGACGAGTCGCATCTCCACTGACGCCGAACAACACGTGGTCCAGCCCGAGAGCGTCACGGGTTCGCCAAGCGATGTTGTGGTCCGCGCAAGAGGTGTCGCCGCTCACGCCGATGGCGCCTAGGAGTTCATTGTCGCTATCGTATAGCGCCAACCCGCCGCCGAAGACATTCACTCCGCCGACAAAACGACCGATTAGTGGATCGTTCTCTGTGCCGTATTTTTCCGCCTCGCCCTGGCTTTGGCTGGACGGTCCGCCGTAGGCAACTGCAGTATCGACTGGATTACTGAACTGCAATCCAAACAGGCTTCCGCCCGGCTGTGTCGCAGCCCAAAGGCTGGCCGTCGATAGTGCGAGCCCCGCGATCGGAGCTGTATCCGGCAGGCTAAATGCGTTGGCGGTGTTGGCCTTCTGCGCCGAGATGACGCGGCTGCCAGGCCACTGCTCGCCGCGATCGTCCCCCGAGAAAGTAACCGCACAGACCTGGCCATCACGGTTTACGACCGTTGCCCACATGTGCAGGTCGAAACCGCCGTTTGCAGGCCCCCCGGAGGGGGCGACGCTCGCTTTCAGAGCGGCTGTCAAGGTCGCGTGGTCGGGCAAGCCCGTGCAATCCGGACCGTCTCCTCCTGGCGGCGCCGCAAGCCCCAGGCTTGCTGTCAAGATCACGGCGCCCAAAATGATGGTCCCGCGTCTCATATGGATTGGTGTTCGATAATTGATCATCTGAATCTCCTTTGGCATGTATATTGCCAGACGAAGACGCCTGCCAAGCAGGAAATTCTACCACGACGAGTGCTCTCTCGTGCGGCTGTCAGCACCCCACGCCGGCCACCGACCGATCGACGCGAGAAATGGGGTTGCAAACACGCTTGACCCCCCCTGCAAAGCTGCTACTATTGGGGAAGATAAAGGAAGTAATGTGATTTATAATGTTCTCGCTCAGCCGTTTGCGGCGCCTCTCTTGTGTCGCTATAATGGCATCAGGTGAAGCGAACGCGGGTCTGGGTCCGCGTGTTCGTCGTGAATCTCGCGGGCCTGCTGGCCGGTTTGGGCCTGCTGGAGCTATGGTTCGGTAGGAGGGCTCTCAACCCCCTCTCGATTCCTCGGGACGTTGAACTGCGGTTCAACGTTCGGGACCTCTATGAGAGTCCAGACGGGCCAACGGTCACATACCGCCGTGACGAGTACGGTCTGCGTGGTAAGTACGTCGATCCGGGGTCCATCGAAATACTGACGCTCGGCGGGAGTACCACCGATCAGCGCTATCTGGACGACGAAAGGACCTGGCAATCAGTCTTGCAGCGACTGTTTGCCCGTGACGGCCAAGAGGTGGCGATCGTCAATGCCGGGGTCGATGGGCAGTCAACGCTGGGGAACCTGGCGAACTTCGAGTACTGGTTTCCCGAGATTCCCGGACTGTGTGCACGGTTTGTGCTGGTGTACGTCGGGATCAACGATTTCTTCCTCGATGCGAGCGGCGCCCGCCTGTTCGACGATCTTCAACGCAGGTCGTCGGCCGCCGTCCTCGAGCAAAGTGCGGTCTACGATCTGTATCGAAGGTTAAAGGGCGCCTATCTCGCGCGGCGCGTGTTTCACGTCGAGCATGGCGGGCTACGGCCTTCGCAAGCGTCGTGGACAACCAAAGGGCTTCGCTCAGCGGATGAGTGGCGCGCCGATGCCACGGTCGCGGCCAGCCTTGGCGAGTTCGGCGAGCGGCTGCGGCTGTTAGACCATCGGATTCGACGGTTCGGATCGAGAGCCGTTTTCGTCACCCAGAAGGGCCGTCACTTCAAACGGGCCGGCGGCCGTGTCGTCGGGATCGATCATGAATGGACGCTTTTCGGCCACCCGGCGAACGGGGTGGACATCGGACATTTAACGGGGATGCAGGCGGCTCGCACGATGGAGACGTGTGAAAGCCTCGCAGCGGTGTGTGTCGATGCGGCTGAGACAATGTTCGACGATGACGACTTCTACGACGTAGTACATCACACGCCCAACGGTGCTGAAAGGGTGAGGCTAGTGATGTACGAGAGTCTGCGGAAGCATTTCTAAACGCAGGTCAAACCCAATACTGTTCACGTAGGCAGTTTCTCGAGCGGTTTCGCTGGACGGAGCCTACATGGTTTTGTTGACGGGGGCGGCTCCGAGGCTGGCATCAGACGTTTGCTTTCCTACACCCCTTGCGGGGTTGGCGCCGCACGGTGTTCACACCCTCAAACGCCCCGGCCGGGGCTCCGGATTATTTGTGGACTTTACCCGCGGCTTGCGCCGTGCGCTACATTCACACGTCCGCTTCGCGGACTAGGCTGCTCGGTTACTGGCAAGCCTGCGGGCGGATTAGGTCCAACTGCCCAGGGGGTGCTAATCTGAGTCGTTAGATCGGGATCAGCACGGGCTTGGCCCCTGGCCCGGCGCCCGGACGCAAGGATGACCACTCGCTTCCTTCAACCTTCCTACATCGCCTTATCGCTTCCGGCCGCGGCCGCGGTGGCAGGAGCGCTCTACTCCGTGCACGACACGGTCCTCTTCGCCGCGGCTATTGCAGCAGCGGGTTTGATCTTTGCGTTCCGCGGAGCCAAGGTCATCGTTCCGGCCGCCGCGCTGTTATCGGTCGGGCTAGCCTATTCGAGCCTGGACACGACCGGATGTTCGGTTTGGTTCCGAGGCCGCGTGGTGGTTGACAAGCTGGCGGCAGGGTACCCGACGGTCAGTTGGACCGATGTGGGCCGCTTTTTGGTCTCCTATTCACACTGTTATTCACAATACAAGCCGCGGAAAGTAGGAGACCAAGTCGTTAACGGCGCGAGGCTCGACCAGTTCGAGACGTCGGAGGGGAGGTTCTGGATCGAGGGTGGCCAGGGCGAGCTATTGGAGTTTCTGCTAACAGAAATCTTTGCCGGACACGACTATGAGAACCAGGACGTCGAGATACGACCTGGCGACGTGGTCATCGATTGCGGCGCTCATGTCGGTGTCTTCACAAGGTATGCGCTCAAGCAAGGGGCCCGGCGCGTTATTGCCATCGAGCCAGTGCCCTCCAACCTTGCCTGCCTGGAGCGCAACCTGCGAGACGAGATACGGGCCGGCCGCGTGACCGTCGTCAGGGCCGGTGTCTGGCATGAAGCGGCAGAACTTACCATCGACCTTCACGCAGAGAATTCGGGCGCGCACAGCTTTGCGCGAGACCAGCTCCGAACGCCGCGAACCATTAACCTACCGGTCCGGCCGTTGCAGGACATTGTCGAGGAGTTAGATCCCGAACAGGTTGATTTCATCAAGATGGACATAGAGGGGGCGGAGCGTCACGCTCTGCGAGGAGCGGAACGGACCTTGCAGAGATTCAAGCCGCACATGGCGATCTGTACCTACCACAAGGGTGACGATCCAAGCGTGATTCCCGATGTCGTCAGCCGGATCCATCCTGGCTATCAGTTGCACTGGCGCTATGCAAGCAGCGCGGACGGGGGCATCGTTCCGAAGGTGGCCTACTTCATGCCAACTAGCTCAGGCTACCCGGGCCGCGGAGGGGCATAGCGTCGTACCACCCCACGACACGCGTAAGGGTGGGGCTCTAGAAGCCCGGCCGTTTTTCGTCTTCTCCACCCACCGGGTGTCGGGACGAGCACATCTCAAACGCCCCTGCCGGGGCTGTGGGTCGCTGGGGAACGTGTACCGCCCGCTTGCGCGGTGGGGGCTACTCTCTCCGACTCCCTCCCGCCCCTGCCGGGGCGCCAAGCGGTCCTCAGGGCTTGTGTTCGTATCTGGGGAGCTCCTGCATCCGCCTGCAGCAACGACTCCTCTGGGACGCTCCGCGTACAATAGAGCGGGCTTACATGGCGGACTCGTTCGAGCACCTGGACGGCCGGTATCGCGGGGCGTTGGTCGGCTTGGCGGTGGGCGACGCTCTGGGGGCGCCTTGGGAAGGCTACGCGGCTGGCACGTTCGAGCCGAGTCCTGATCTGACTGGGAATCTGACAGGGAATTTGACGGGGGGGCACGGCCTCCGAGAGGGCGAGTGGACCGACGATACGGCCATGGCACTGTGCTTGGCGACGAGCCTTCTCGAGTGCCGAGGCTTCGACGCCAAAGACCAGATGGACCGCTATCTTCAGTGGAGGCGGCAGGGCTACCTTAGCGCCTACGGACGGCCGATCGGGATCGGCAGGACGGTTTCGGACTCGCTCGATCGCTACGAAGCCAGCGGGGACCCCATGGCTGGTCCCGACGGTCCCCAGACCGCGGGCAATGGCTCCCTGATGCGTCTGGCCCCGGTACCGATGTATCTGCTTCACGACGGGATGCGCGCGATCGAGTTGGCCGCGCGAATGTCCAAGACAACCCATGGGGCGAGAGAAGCCGTCGACGCGTGCCGCTACATGACGGGGCTGATAGTAGGCGCGCTTCGTAACGAGTCGAAAGAGACTCTGCTGAGCGACCTCTACTGCCCAGTCTACAACTACTGGTTCTTCCAGGGCGTTGGGCTGACGCCCCGCATCGACGCCATCGCCCGAGGCGTCTACAAGCACAAGAAGGCGTCAGACCTGCCGGCCACAGGCTACGTTGTCGATACCCTCGAAGCCGCCCTGTGGACCTTTCACCAGACCACGAGTTTCGAAGACGGGGCGCTGTTGGCGGTGCGGCTCGGGAGTGATACCGACACGACGGCGGCTGTCTACGGTCAACTGGCCGGTGCTTTCTACGGCATTGACGGCGTTCCCGCCCGTTGGCGCGAGCAGGTTGCCCAACGTGCGATGATCGAGAAGTTGGCGATCTCTCTGTTGCGGGAGACGAAACAGAGCATTCGTCATTTGAACTGACATGTCCCAGCACGTCTTCAGCGAAGCCAAGGGCGGGACGCGGGAGCCGGGAGCCTCGCTGTTTCGCCAAGTCTTATCGGTCCCCAACCAGCTCACCATGCTGCGGATGGTCGTGCTGCCGTTCGTGCTGATCACGATGATCTATGAGCAGCACGAGCTGGCGTTGTGGCTGTTCGTGGCGGCCGCGGTCACGGACGCGATCGACGGCCTGGTGGCCCGACATTTCAATCAGAAGACGTTGCTGGGTGAGTTCCTTGACCCGATCGCCGACAAACTGCTGCTGAGTTCGTGCTTCGTCGTCCAGGCGTTGATCGGCGCGATCCCGTGGTGGATCACCATCCTGGTGCTGCTGCGCGACGTCACGATCATCGCCACGGTGTTGGTGCTCGTTTTGGCGACTTCGGTGAAGACCTTTCCGCCGAGTGCCTTCGGCAAGGCCAACACCGTCGCTCAGATTGTCACGATGTTTGCCGTGCTCTGCAGCAACGCGTGGGGTGGAGCGGACGCCGCGACCCTGGTTGAGGTGTTGATCTGGATCACGGCCGCGACCACTCTAGTCAGCTCGGTCCACTATGCGCTTGACACGTCGCGGCGACTGCAAGGCTATCACTCGGATCCTTTTCCCCGCTGAGCGGCCCGAGCCTGCATGTCTCACCACCTGACGGATGAAGCACGCGATGGAACCGCCATGACTTCGTTGCGTTTGCTTGCCGTGCTCCCGGTACCGTCAAGTACGCCACAACACCAAAGGCAGGGGTGCCAAGCGGCTCGCGCCCTCGTCCGGACGGCCTTCTCACGCACTTCGTCTCGTCACGTGGTGAGACATGCAGGCTAAGAGCGGTACGGTTTGCGCTTAACGGGAAATTTTGTGGGGCGGTACGCTGTTGGTGGTTACTGGTGAGCCGCTATCGTCCAGCGTCGCAGTATCTTCCCGCGAGCGCGGTTGCCGCGTTACTGGCGGTCTTCTCGGTCTGGTGCGGCCTGCAGTGGCCGCTGGCGCTGATTCCGGCCGTCTTGTTTGTTCTCAGTTCGGCCGCGCTGTGCTACTTGGGTACGAGGCCGGTGATCGAGGTCACGGAATCGGATCTTCGGATCGGCCGCCAACGCGTCCGATGGATGGACGTGGAGTGGATCGACTCGACAGCTTGGACCTCGCCGTTGATTCTCAACATCGGTTTGAGAGACGGACGCCGCCTGCGGCTGATTCACCCGGGCGACGTTCGATCCGGCGAGAAACTGCTGCGTCAGATCGGCCGCAGGCTCCGGGTGACGCTGATCGACGGTCTGCCGCCTCGTGACGACCGAGAAGCCGCCGTCTCGGTCGAGGAAGAGGCGGGCCGATTGGTTTCGCGGAAATATCGGCTCCTTCGGCCCCAGGATGAAGCGGAGGTCGAGGAGATGTATCAGCGGCTCAAGGCCATGGGGCGTCTCGACAAACAGGGGTCGCGAGAAGACCGTCACGACTAACCTGTTCCCCGGGGGCCTCCGGCTGCACAGACCCGCCGCGGACCCCCTAGTTCTCGCGAGATCGGAAGACGCGCCGTCGACCGCCTCGAACCCGGCTATATGAAACGGTCCAAGGCCCTCCGGGTTCTCATCGCCCTGCTGCTTCTGGGGACCGCGTTCTACGCTGGCCACCAGCCGCTGCTGACGGCGATCGGCAACTTCCTCATCTTTACGGACCCGGTTGAGGATGCGGAGATCGTTGTGGTGCTGGCGGGCGATGGTACCGGCCGGCGGCTGATGAGGGCTGTCGAGTTGGTGCGCGAAGGCCGAGCGCCGCGCATTCTGGTTGACGGTCCACCCGGCCTATACGACCGCTTCGAGTGCGATCTGGCGATCGAGTTCGCGGTCAACCGGGGTGTGCCGCTGGAAATTCTCGATCGGTTTCCGATCGCCGCCCGGTCGACGCTGGACGAATCGCGGGCGGTCGACCGCGAATTGCGGCGCCGGGGCGTCCGGACCGCGCTGGTGGTGACATCCAATTTCCACACGAGGCGGGCCCGGAGTATTTTCGCTCGCAATACGTCGGGGGAGGTGCGCTATCTTTTCGTGGCAGCGCTCTATGATGACTTCGAACCAGATCGTTGGTGGCTCACACGGCCGGGCAAGAAGGTCGCCGCACTCGAATACCTCAAGACGTTGAACTCCTGGATCGAGTAGGATCTTGCGGGCTTCTACAATCACTGGAAGGCCGATGGTGTCAACGCTTCGCACGTTGCGCCCGTATCTGGTGCGCTATCGCTGGCGCTACGCCTCGGGGTTTGCTGTGCTGTTGCTGCGTGCCCTGGCTTCGGCCTTGATCCCTCTAGTGGTTGGATTCGCGGTCGACCACCTCGTCGCGGCCGATTTCACCTGGCGGACGCTTGTGGAGATTCTCGGTGTGCTGGTGGGTCTGGCCTTTGCTCGAAGCGCCTTCTACTACGGGATGCATTGGACGCTCCTCGGTCTCTCGCGCGATGTGGAGTACGATCTTCGCAACGACCTGCTTGCCCAGTTGCTGACACTCTCCCCACGTTTCTACCAATTGTTCCGGACCGGGGATTTACTGGCCCGAGCCACCAACGACCTCGACGCCGTACGTGTAATGCTCGGCTGGGGATTGATGCACTCGGTGCAGTTTTTTTTCTTGTCTCTGGCCGGCCTGATCGTTATGAGTGCCACCGACTGGCGGCTCACGGCTTTCGTGTTCCTGCCGGCACCGCTGTTGTGGGCGGCGGCGGGCTTCTTTGGTTCGCGAATCCATTGTCGCTTCCAAGCGGTCCAAGCCAGTTTCGCGGACCTTACCTCGGCGGTGGAAGAGAACCTTCGCAACGTTCGCCTGGTCCGCGCCTTTGCCGGGCAGGGGGCGGCGATGGACCGCTTTGGCGAACTCAACGAGGGCTTCGTGAGAGAGAACCTCAAGCTGGCTCGTTTGTGGAGCCGCTTCCACCCGTTTCTCGATTTGCTCGTCGGACTCACGGGCGTAATCGTGCTTTGGTACGGCGGACAACGGGTCTTGGCGGGCGAACTGAGCGTCGGGTCGTTCGTGATGTTCTTCGCGTACCTGAGCTTGATCGCTCTTCCACTGTCCGGACTCAGCCACATCGTCAACCTCTGGCGCAAGGGAACGGCCTCGTTGAAGCGGATCAACGAACTGCTGGGTCAGCGCTCTGATATCCCGGACCTGGGACGGAGCTGGGACGCTCCGGCTGAGATCCGGGGCGACCTGGAGTTACGTGGCGTGAGCTACACGTATCCAGGCCAGAAGCGACCTGCGCTCAAGGATGTCTCGCTGTCGGTACCGGCCGGCCAGGCTTTGGCGATTCTGGGGACGACGGGAAGCGGCAAGACTACTCTCATCAGCCTGATCCCCCGCCTCATTGACCCACAGGAAGGGCAGGTCGTTATCGATGGCCGCGACGCGCGGCAACTGCCGCTCGAGGTCTTGCGGGCCGGTGTCGGGTTCGTGGCCCAGGACGCATTCTTGTTCCGCGGCTCGTTGCGGGACAACATCGCCTTCGCGGCGTCGCAGGCCGGCGATTGGGAGGTTCTGGAAGCGGCTGAAACGGCCCATCTGAGGCGCGAGCTAGAAGCTTTCCCGGCACAGCTTGATACGAGCGTGGGCGAAGGGGGCGTCATGCTCTCGGGCGGGCAGAGGCAGCGTACGGCGCTCGCCCGCGGCGTACTGTCGAACCCACGAATCCTTATTCTCGACGATGCCTGCTCCAATGTGGACGCCGAGACGGAGGAAGGCATCCTACGAAGCCTGCGCCTGGTCATGCGCAACCGTACAACGGTGCTGATCTCCCACCGCGTTTCGGCCGCACAGCTTGCCGACCGTATCATCGTGCTCGACAAGGGCTGCCTCGTCGAGTCAGGCACTCACGACGAACTCCTGGCTCTGGGTGGCGCCTACGCCGAGATTCATCGAAAACAGCAGCTTGCGGAGGAGTTGGAGCGCGCTTGATCGCCGGCAGGCCGATACCAAGCCATTCTCATGACGACGGGCACGACAAAGCAGAGAGCGGACGGCGGGGCCGTCTTCTATGACTCGGTCCTGGCGCGGAGATTGCTCGACTATCTACGCCCTTACCGCTTCATAGTCGGGATTTCGGCCAGCCTGCTGATTCTAAACTCCGCTGTCGGGGTCGTGGGGCCTTATCTGACCCTGGTGGCGGTCGACCGCTATCTAAGACCCGAGGCCGTGAATTCTTCCTTGATTGCCCCATGGCTTCCCGAAGCAGCGCTGCCCGGGTTGAACGTACTCGCGCTGGCGTATCTAGCGCTGCTGCTGGTCGGTTTCATCGCGCAGGCGGTTCAAACCTACTTGATGCACTACGCCGGACAGCAGGCGATGCGGGATCTGCGTCTCGAGATCCTGGGCCGGATACAGAAGTTCAGTATTTCCTTTCACAACCGTCATGAAGTCGGGACGTTGGTCACCCGGGTCACCCATGACGTGGCCGCGCTGAATGACATGTTCACGGCGGGGGTCGTGGCGGTCTTCGGTGACCTCTTGATATTGGTCTTCATCGTGGGGGCCATGTTCGTCCTCAGTCCCAGCTTGACATTGGTGATGTTCACAGTGACGCCGCTTGTCCTGGCGGTGACGGTCTGGTTCAGGAAGTCGGCACGCACTTCCTATCGGCGGTCACGGGGCGCCATGGCAGCCCTGAATTCCTACTTACAGGAGCACATTCAGGGTATGACCACGGTCCAGCTGTTCGCGCGCGAGCGGGAGAGCCGGGCGGGGTTCGACGCCATCAACCGCGACTACCGCGATGCGGTAACGCAGGCCGTTCGGGCCCACGCCTTGTTCTTCCCTGGCATTGAATGGCTCAGCGTTCTCACTGTCGCAATCCTGTTGCTGTACGGGGGCCATCGAATTCACGAAGGGACTTTGACTCTCGGTGTCGTGATCGCTTTCCTGCAGTACGGGGCGCGCGTCTACTTCCCGGTGCAGAGTCTCACAGGAAAATACGACGTCCTGCAGGCGGCGATGGCGAGTTCGGAAAGGATCTTCGAACTGCTCGACACTCCCGCCGATGAGGACTGGGACATTGAAGAGGCGGCCACCGGGGATTCGACGTCCGCGGATGGGGTCTCCGGGGAGACGCCTCAAGGAGAGAGCGGCGGAGGTTCCAAGCCGGCGCACGATCTGCGTATCGAGTTCGAGAACGTTTGGTTCGCCTATGAAGAAGAAAACTGGGTCCTGCGCGATGTGAACTTGACCATCCAGCCGGGTGAGACGCTGGCGGTGGTCGGTCACACGGGCGCCGGCAAGACGACGCTGACTCACCTCCTGCTTCGTTTCTATGAACCGCAGAAGGGCTGCATTCGTGTCGGTGGCCGGGATCTATATGATTGGCCCCTCAACTCGTTGCGGCGGCAGTTCGGAGTCGTGCTCCAGGAGCCGCATCTCTTCAGCGGGACTGTCGAGCAGAACATCCGTATGGCGGATCGTTTGCTACCCAAGGAACGCATTCGGGAAGTGGCCCGTGAGGTGAACCTTGACGACGCGATCCAGGCGCTCGCGCAAGGCTACCAGACGCCCCTCGGCGAGCATGGCAATTCACTGTCTTGGGGTCAGCGACAACTGGTCAGCTTCGCGAGAGCGCTGGCGCACGACCCCCGCATCCTGATTCTCGACGAGGCGACGTCGAGCGTGGACCCGCGGACCGATTCCAAGATACGAGACGCGGTGCCGCGACTGCTCACTGGGCATACGTCGATCGTGATCGCGCATCGCCTCTCCACCATCAAGCACGCCGACCGCATCGTCGTTTTGCACAAGGGGGAGATCCGGGAGGCCGGCGCTCATGATGAGCTTCTTCGGCAACAAGGCATTTACTGGAGGCTGTACCAACTGCAGTATCGCGATCAGGAGGCTAGCAGCGCCCTGAGGCGCGGCCGGGAGGGATCGGATAACCGGCTGTAAACGACCGGTTGCAGTGAAGAGGCTACGCTCGCCTGAGCGCATCGCCCGTAATCGGCAGCGAGCGTACGCGCATGCTGGTTGCGCGGTAAACAGCGTTGGCAATCGCCGGAGCAATGGCGATGATGGGTGTCTCGCCCCCGCCTACTGAGGGCAGGTCTTTGCGATCGATCAGGATTGTTTCCATCGGCGGGATGTCTTTGAAGCGAGGCACGCGGTAGCGGGCAAAACTGCCGTTGAGCAGTCGCCCGTTTTCGAAACGGATCCCTTCGGTCAAGGCGCTGCCAAGCCCCTGGATGATGGAGCCTTCGACCTGCGCTTTCAAGTTCTGCGGATTTTGGATTGCTCCGCACTCGAAGGCCTCAACAATCCGCAGTAGTCGAACGCTTCCCCGGCCCCGGTCTACTTCGACCTCGACACACGCCGCGACATAAGAACCTTTCTCGGAACCGCCAGCGATCCCCACTCCGACGCCTGGCTTTCGACTGCGGCTTTTCCCCCAGCCAAAACGCTCGGCGGCGGTGCGCAACACCACCTCCATACGAGAATCGTCGAGATTGAGCAGGCGAAACTCCAACGGGTCAACGTTTGCCTCGGCTGCCAACTCGTCCATGAACGCTTCCCGCACGTAGTTGTTCGTCGTCGCCGCAATGCCTCGATAGGAGCCTTCGCGGAGAGGCGATTCGGATGGGAAGTACTGCGTAGCAGTGTTGGGGAGATTGTAAGGTGACTCCAGCGCCGCGGTTCCTGCGTTGTAATTCGTGAACTCCCAGGCCACTATCGCACCGCGACCATCGATCCCCGCCCGAACCTCAAACAGGCCAGCGGGCCTGAAATAGGCCCAAGCGAACTCTTCTTCGCGGGTCCAGCACAGCGAAACCGGACGCCCAGCCCCTTTGGCCATCCGCGCAGCCTCAATCGCCACCTCGCCCGTGTGCTTGCCACCGAACCCTCCGCCCGTGTCAGGAACGATGACGCGAACCTTGTCGTCGGCAAGCCGGAACGCTTCGGTCAACTGTTGCTGGACCCCGTTCGGGCGTTGCGTCCCGGTCCAGACCGTCAGCTTGCCGTCTTTCCATTCCGCCACAGCGGCACGGGGCTCCATCGGAGCATGCTGAATGTAGGGAACTTGATACGTCGCCGTGAGCGTCCGCTTCGCCGCCGAAAAACCTTCTTGCACCGAGCCCTTGGTTCGGCTGCGAGGTCCCCGCCTCCCAGCCCCTTCCCTAACGGCATGCTGCTTCAGGTAGGAAAACAGCTCACGACTGGAAGGATGATCCGAGGTCTGCCATTCAGCGGTCTGCGCCATCGCGTCGAGCGCTTGCTGAGCCTGGCGGGACGTCGCCGCCGCGCATCCGACGAAGCTCCCATCTCGGACGACAGTGACGTGTTTCAGCTTCTCGGCGGGAGCGAGATCAATCTTCGAGAGCGTCGCCCCGTAGGAGGGCGCGCGAAGGATCTTTCCGTAGAGCATGCCGGGACGCACGATGTCTGAAGGAAAACGGTGCGCGCCGGTCACCATGTCTCTGCCGTGAATATGCGGTAGGGGCTGACCCAACACTTCCCACCGTCCGACTGGCGTGACAGAAATGTCGCCCGGAGCTGACTCAACGAGTTTCGCCGTGAGTTGCTCAGAAGCAGCCAGATCGCCGTAGGTCAGCTTTTGTGCGCCTTCGGGATGAGACACGGTCCCAGCTCGGACCCGCAACCCCCCGGCTGAAACACTCCATAGTTCAGCTGCCGTTTGGATGAGCATCTCCCGAGCCGCCGCGGCCGATTTGCGCACCGCCGGAACCGTCCGTGGCGTCGTGCGGCTTCCTGCAGTGGAACCGTCGTCCGGCACGCGGTCCGTGTCGGCCATGACTAGGCGCACCGAGTCAACTGGAATACGCATTTCTTCGGCGGCTGCCTGAGTCAGTTGCGTGCGGGAACCTTGACCGACCTCCACCTTACCTGTCATGACGGTGATCAGGCCGTCTTTCGCGATGTGCAGTCGGCTTGGCGGAGCGACACCTTCGCCCGCCGCACCCTGTTGCTGGCAGCCGACCGACCCGGACACGCTAATCAGCAGCCCCGCGCCGGCGGCCCCCAGAAACTCACGCCGGTCAAGCTCAAACTGGTAAGGAAGCCCCTCGGCCAGTTCGTAACGCTCGGGTTCGAAGAGATCCTCCCGCTCAAATCGCTTCGGCATTCCGCTTTGTCTCCGTCCCCCTGGCAGGCCGGCCTCTCCCAGCGGCCAGACGGACAGCCGCTACGATGTTCCGATGGCCGCAACAGCGGCAGAGGTTACCGTTGAGCGCCTCCGTGATTTCTCTCTCACTTGGGTCTGGGTGGCGTCGTAGCAGCGCCGCCGCCGTGAGGATCATCCCCGGCACACAATACCCGCACTGCATCACGCCGGTATCGAGGAAGGCCTGTTGGACCGGGTGCAGCCCGTCCTTCGCGGCGAGTCCCTCAATGGTGACGATCTGCTTGCCTTCCGCAGTGGCCACCGGCGTCAGGCAAGAGGTTACCGGGCGGCCATCAAGCAAGACCGTACAAGCACGGCATTGGCCCTCGCCGCAACCGTACTTCGTCCCGGTAAGTTGAAGATCTTCGCGGAGGACCTCAAGCAGAAGCCGTTGGGGATCGCTCTTTACGGACCGCTCTTTACCGTTAACCGTGAGTCGAATCGTGTCGGCCACGTTTCCCTTCTCTCGCCGAGCGTCGGAACTGGGTTCCGAGGCTTGCGCCAATTATATATTCTCCAGGCTAGAATTTTCTGCTCTAGACTTGTGTCGCGCACACGCGGCAACTTGCCCCAGATCCGTACGTAGGGGTTCTGACGAACGCTTGAAGCCCGGTACGCCGCAACCCGATTAATCCAACCACAGGTCTGAGCCCGGTAGGGCGTCACAATCCTAGCCCATGGATTTATCCATGGGTGTCGGTCCCGAGCACCCTTCACCCGGTGCCAGGCTGAAACGAGTTGACGTGGCTGCGTTCCGAACCCATGGATTGTTGAAGCCCAATGATAATGTCCCCTTGAGCGCCCAATAGAAATGTCCCCTAATCTGGACCTCTGCGAGGAGGTGAAAGATTGGGAAGGACATGGATGAGTGCCAAGGAGTTGAGGCGCGGCGAAGTGCTGAGCCGAGTGAAACGAGGGGAACTGAAGTTGACCGAAGCCACCGCACTGCTGGAGGTCAGCTACCGCCAAGCGAAGCGGCTCAACAAGCGTTACCGAGCAGGCGGGGTCAAGGCTTTGGTGCACGGTAACGTCGGCCGCGCTTCGAACCGAGCCGATGACAAGCGCCGCGAGCAGGTTCTCGAGTTGGTGCACGCAAACTATGCGGGCGAGGGACACGAGCGCTGCGGGCCGACGCTGGCGTCGGAACATCTGGCAGCCGATCAGGGCCTGGAAGTGCCGCGCGAAACGCTGCGGCGCTGGATGCTCGCGGCGGGCCTGTGGAGCCGGAGTCGCAAGCGCCCACCGCATCGCAGCCGGCGGCAACGCAAAGCGCACTTCGGCGAGCTGATTCAACTCGACGGTTCGCACCACCACTGGCTGGAAGGACGCGGCCCGAAAGCCTGTCTGATGAACTTTGTCGATGACGCGACCGGTCTTGCACTGTGCCGCTTCTCGGGCCAGGAAACGACCTGGGCCGCGGCCGATCTGCTCCAAGCCTGGGTGCGCCAACACGGCGTTCCCAAGGCGTTGTACTGCGACTGGAAAAACGTCTACCAGCGCCAGCCGACGTCGCGGGAAGCACTGGAAGGCATCAAGCCCGAGACGCAGTTCGGGCGCATGTGCGCGAAGCTTGGCATTGGCATCATTGCCGCATCGTCGCCGCAAGCCAAGGGACGTGTCGAACGCCATCACGGCACGCACCAGGACCGCCTGATCAAGAAGATGCGGCTGCGGGGCATCGTTGATTACGAGGCGGCGAACCGTTACCCCGGCGAGGAGTACTTAGCCGAGCACAACGAGCGCTTCTGCTGCGAGCCGGCGGCGGGAGCGGACTTTCACCAGGCGCTACCCCGCGGCACCGAGCTGCGAGGCGTGTTCTGCTTCGAATACGAACGGGTGGTGAGCAACGACCAGGTGGTGCGTTTCGAGAATCGTTGTTTGCAGTTGAAGCCGAAACGCAATCAGGGCGTGGGGGCGGGTGCACGGGTGACGGTCCAACAGGGGCGCGATGAGAGCTTGCAGGTGAGGTTTGAGGGGCACGAGATCGAGCACGAAGTGATCGCCACGCCGACGCCACGGCTGCGGACGAAGCCGGCACCGCAGGGGAACGTGGTGGCCAGACGCAAGCCGGCGGCGAACCACCCCTGGCGGCGAGCTGTGTTGCGGAAAACACGAGCTGCGAATTCATAAGAGGGCTGTGGAAATGCCGGGTCGGATGGAAAGCGTGGAAAACCTTGTGGCGGCAGCCGTGCCGGGCTCGAGGAACCGTGGATGGTTTTCCACCCTTCCCACCGCCCCTTGGAAATCGCTACGCGATTCCCACAGTTCCACAGCCCCGACGATGACGATTCTCTCCTATCACCAAGGGGACACTTCTATTGGGCCTTGACAGTTCGGAACCCATGGATGAATCCATGGGCTAGGATTGTTCGACCCTTGCTGGGTCGGCAGATCGACACACATTAACGAGTCCGCAGCCCCAGCCGCTGCCTTTGAAGTTTTCTACCCTCAACACCCGGCGGGTGAGCCAACCCCAAACCCATCCACTCTCTTCCCGCTCCCCCCGTCGAGTCATCACTGCATGACGACACACACTCCCTAGCTTATGTACGGATCTGGGACGTATCCTCACCGCTGACCACCGGAGACTTGCCATGCTATTCTTGGCTCGCCGCGCTTGGGACTGGTCATGTTCCGCGACATGAACTCGGCGAGTTCTTGAAGATAGGGTCCGGCGCCATGACCCTTGGGAGTGGAATTGTTAACTATACTGATCCACCTTCGCGCCTTCCTTCGGCTTGTCGCCGCCGGGCTCGTTTCGCTGGGCCTTTTCGCCACCGCCTGTACGCAGGCGCTGCAAGTCCCGGAGGCCCCGGAACGCCCCGAAATCACCCTCACGACCTACATCTACAAGAAAGCCGGGACGCTGGATGTCAAGGCGGACGTCCATCGCCCCGACGACGGCGTCACGCGCCCCGTAGTCGTCTGGATCCATGGCGGCGCCCTCATCAACGGCCATCGGGAAGGCATCAACCAGCGCGTCAAAGACATGGTCTTGGACGCCGGCTACGTACTGGTCTCGATCGACTACCGCCTGGCCCCCGAAACTCAACTGCCGGCCATCATCGAGGACCTCGAAGACGCCTTCGCCTGGGTGCGCGAGAAGGGTCCGGCCCTGTTCCAAGCCGACACAACCAAGATCGCCGTCATGGGCGGCTCTGCCGGAGGCTACCTCACCCTCACTTCCGGCTTCCGGGTGCAACCCCGTCCCACGGTGCTCGTGGCCTTCTGGGGCTACGGCGATCTGGTCGGCGACTGGTACAGCACACAGAGCCCCCACGCACGCCACCACCGCATCACAATGAGCAAAGACGAAGCCTACCAACAGGTCAGCGGCCCGCCCGTCTCCGACTCACGCGACCGGCAAGGCAACGGCAGCGCCTTCTATCAACATTGCCGCCAACGCGGGACTTGGCCCAGGGCGGTCTCCGGCTGGGACCCCCGCGGCGACGTCGACCAGTTCGTCCCCTACATGCCGGTGCGGAACGTCACGGCGGACTATCCTCCGACGATGCTCATCCACGGCACTGAAGACACTGACGTACCCTACGAGCAATCCGTCATGATGGCCGAGCGGTTGAAGGCACACGGCGTCGAGCACGAACTCGTCACCATCCCAGGCGGCGAGCACGGCCTGGGTGGAGGCGACCCGCAAGTCATTGACGCCGCCTACGAGTCTGCCTTGGCGTTTATCAATCAACACCTAGAGCGCCCAGACTAAACAGTTTCAAACACCGCGCCCCTCATGCCAACATAGGCTGAGCCCTCCCGATGAAACAGTCTGATGATCAAGTAGCAGCTTGGCGTCTCACCCGTATGCATCACGTCGGCCTCACTGTGAGTGACATCGAGCGCTCGATCTTGTTCTATCGGGATGTACTCGGTATGACCATGATCCGCCGCCGTCCAAGAGTCGATGCCGACTACGTGGGTCAGCAGACCGGCTACCCGGGCGTTGCGCTCAGCGTCGCGTCGTTCCAAGTGTCACCGCAGAGCCGACAGACCCTCGAAGTCGTCCAGTACCTCAGTCACGAGGGAGCGCCCGGCGACCCGGCGACGAACCGCCCGGGCAGCTCCCACCTATGCCTCCTGGTGAACGACTTCCACGCCTGCCATTCGGATCTGAAGGCCCAGGGGGTGGCGTTTAAGTCCGAACCCGTGACCATCACCGCCGGACCCAACAAGGGAGGCACCGTCGTCTATCTCTCCGACCCCGACGGCTACACCATCGAGCTGTTCCAGCCGCCAGTGCGGGAGCCGGAATGAACGCGAACCCGCCCACCCTGTTTGATCTCACAGGTAAGGTCGCGGTCGTAACCGGAGCGGCCCAGGGTCTGGGTGAAGCCATCGCGCGGGCGCTGACTCATCACGGTGCGACGACGATCATGGTCGACGCCAACGCAGACGGCCTCGCGGTGACAGCGGAACGCATCTCGTCGGAAAGTAGTTCCGGCCTCGTCGAGTCGGCTGTTTGCGATGTCACGGACCGCGGGCAGGTGGACGCCCGTATCAACGGCGTGCTCAACGACCACGGTCGCATCGATGTGCTCGTCAACAACGCGGGCATTCACCGCCGGGCCTCGCCCCTCGATTTCTCCGAGCGGGACATCGACGACGTGCTGGCCGTCAACGTGCGCGGCGCGTTCTACATGGCCGGCGCGGTCGGCAAGCCTATGGTCGAGCAGCGTTCCGGGAGCATCATCAACCTTTCGGCCCTAGGCGGCGGTGTGGTGGGCCTGGGCCGCGGCGGCTCCGTCTACGGCCTGACCAAAGGCGCCATCGTCGCCTTGACCCGCGACTTGGCCGCGGAGTGGGGCCAGTGCGGCGTTCGCGTCAACGCCATCGCACCCGGCTGGATGCGCACGCCGATGACCGCCGCGCTTCAGCGCGACCCTGTCAAGTCAGCGAAGGTGCTCGAGCGAGTGCCCCTCGGGCGCTGGGGGGAGGCCGGCGACGTCGCCGGAGTCGCGGTGTTCTTGGCCTGCGATGCCTCCTCCTATATCACGGGAACGACGATTCCGGTCGACGGCGGCGCCGCGAACGTGATTTCGATTGCCGATTGACAACAAGTTCGTTTTGAGAAAACAGACAATTCAAGGACGTACGGTACCGGCAAGCCTCCTGGGCCACCTGGGCGAAACACCCGCATCCGCGTCCGACGCAGGGGCGCCGGGCGACATTCTCGAGCGTGACGGCTACCTTTTCTTGCGCGGCGTGCTGGATAGGGACGAAGTCATCACCGCCCGCGAAGAAGTGTTCCAGCGGTTGGCGGCCGTCGGCGAAATCCGCTCGCCGGCAGTGGACGGCATCGCCGGTGGCGGCAGTCACCGGCAGCGGATCGAGCCGAATTTAGGTGCGTTTTGGAAGTCGGTCAGCGAGGGTCCGATGCTCCGGCGCCTCAGTCACGGGCCGCGGCTGCGCCAAATCCTGGGCGCAGTCTTTGGCGAGCCGGCACGGCCGCATGACTTGATCTACCTGCGCCCGACCGCCGTCGGCAACGCCACACGCCCTCACTACGACTACCCCTTCTTTGCCGGCGGATCCGATCGTATCTACACGGCCTGGGTCCCACTCGGTGACGTGCCGATCAGCGACGGTCCGCTCATGATTGTCGAGGGCGCCCATCGCTTCACCGACCTGATCGACCCGATCCGCAACGTTGACTACCAAGCCGACCGCTCGAACGAAGTCGTGCAAAAGGCCGCCTATGAACGGGTCAATGCCTATCACCCGATCGACCTCGCCCGGCGGCGCGGAAGCCGGCTTCTGACCGCGAACTTTCAAACGGGCGATCTGGTCGTCTTCATCGGCTTCACTCTGCACGGCTCGTTCGACAATCGCTCCCCGATCGGGCGCGTGCGTCTTTCGTTTGATGTGCGCTTCCAGCCCGCGGCCCACTCAGCCGACGACCCGCGCTACTTTGGTCCCGATCCGGCCGGAACGAAGGGCCGCGGCTACGCCGACATGCGCGCCGCCCAGCCGTTGAAGGCATTGCCCTAACTGTTGGCCACCCGCACACGCCTCTCGATTGTAGGGGCGGGTCCCCGTGCACGCCCGCCCGGGATGCCGGCCAATGCCCCACTCAGGCACGTCACCGAACTTGTGAACGCCGCTACGGACCAAACAGGAGGCGAGTCCGCGAAGCGGACGGAAGGATAGTAGCCCAGGGCGATCAGCCCTGGGTCAGGGGGCAGCACAACGCCTGAAGCCCCGAAGGGGCGGCAGGAATCAAGACTCCGCACGAAGTTTCCGCCGGCACACGCTTCTCGAGAAGGGTGGGGGCGGGCCCCCGTGCCCGCCGGCCCGGGATGCCGGCCGATGCCCCCTCAGATACGTGAACGAACTTGCGAACGCCGATACTTACTGAGCGCGACTCCGCCGCTCAGGCCGACGCCAGAGCCAGCACTCTTGCCCCATTGCCGAAAAGAACCTTACCCAGCACTTCCTTCGAGGGAGCCAAGCGCCGCACGGCATCCAAACAAGACGCGCCGATGCAGCGGCCGTCTCGGCGTCCGGCGCCCTTGCCGTCATGGCATGGGCAGTCGCTCCCCCAGATGAGCTTGTCGGCGTGTCGATCGAGGAAGCCGCGTGTGAACTCCTCGTCGCGTGTCATGGCGTTGAGACCCGACCCCGCTGCCAAGTCGCCGTAGATGTTGGGATAGTCGGCCAAGAGGCGATCCGTTAGACCGCCCGGCTTCACCGGACCCTTCGGGTACATGACCGTCGGGTCGAGGTCCGCGCTGATGTTGCCCCACCACGTCTGCGCGTGGCCGATGAAGTTCACATCCGGGTAGGCCTCGAGAATCTTGGACAGATTCTCGATCCCCAGATTGTACTTTTCATGCTCGAAATGGAGTAGCACGGGTATCCGGCGGTCGCGTGCCAAATCGAAGACTGCTCGCATCTCGTTCGAGTCGACTGCAACGGCGAACTTCTGCTCTCCGATACCGATGCCTCCCCGGTCGAGGTAAGTGGAAAGCGTCTCGATCGCATGGGGCTCGGCCGGGTCGGCGTTCACGAACAGCACGAAGTCGTGCTCCTCGCTACCAAGCAAAGCCGCGCATTCCTCGTTGTCGCCGATGCGCTCGAGCAGCCAGCCGGCCCCCGGCAACAGGACGCTCTTCGTCACTCCCAACCCCTTCTCGTGAGCAATCAGTTGATCGTTGGTCCGGCCCAGATGCCGCGTGTGGGTGTGAAGGTCAAGGATCGGCTCGGGAGCCTGCGTCTCGACTTCCGGCTCGGTCATCTCCTGGGAGCAGGCCGCGGAGGCAGCCAGGGTGGCGAGGAAGCTGCGGCGATTCAGGGTTGGCATGGCTGTTGGTCTGGAATCGAGCCAGTAGGGGCAGGCCCCCGTGCCTGCCCGCCCAGGGAGGGCGGCGGATGCCCTCTCAGATACGTGACCGTATTAGTGAAACAGTGTACTTAGTTTCAGACTTCTGTCCGCCCCGGCCCGGAATCCGTACGTAAGGTTGCGGATAGCCGAGGAACCTAGTCCGCGAAGCGGACGTTGGAAAATAGCCCACGGCGCAAGCCGTGGGAACGCGGCACCCGCATACCAGGGAGCCCCGGCAGGGGCGAAGGAGAATGGAAGCAGCCCCCCATGCTCTGCAAGATCGAGGATCACGGTACCGGTTTGGGCACCCGAAGGGTGATAAGGATCAGAGGCCCGCGGAGCTTTCAGAAGCCGGCCGTTTTCTCATTCCTCTCCGGCGGGCACGGGGAGCAAGATGGCTCAAACGCCCCTGCCGGGGCTGGAGATCGCTTGGCCACTTACCCACGGCTTGCGCCGTGGCTACCTTCAAACGTCCTCTTCGCCGACTAGGCGTCTCTGTCGCCGACAAGCTTACGGACGGATTAGGGCCCGGCGGCCCGTTCATTCCGTGCCTCCCAAAGGCAGTATGATGAGCAATTCACCCCAGGTCAACAGCCAATGGCGAAAAAGGTGCGAGCGGGGGTCGTGGGGTTCACCGGCTATAGCGGCGCAGAGCTGGTGCGGATCCTCCGAAACCACTCCAGTGTCGAGCTGGTCTTGCTGGAGCACCGCAGCCAGTCGCCTGACGACTACGCCTTTCTCGATGGCGGGCCTGAGCGGCTGCCGTGCTCGCAGGAAACCTTCAAGGGTGGAAACCTGGACGTGGTCTTCTTGGCCACGCCGAACGAAGTCTCCCTTAATCTGGCGCCGCAGGCGCTCGACTGCGGCTTGAAGGTCGTCGACCTAAGCGGCGCTTTTCGGCTTCGTACCGTGAGCAACTACGAACGCTGGTACCAGTTCGAGCACACGCGGCCCGACCTGCTCTCGGAAGCCGCGTACGGACTGCCCGAGTTTTTCCGCAACGTCACCAAAGTGGCGCGCTTGGTTTCGAACCCAGGTTGCTACCCGACGGCCGCCAATTTGGCGCTACGGCCGCTCGTCGTCGAGGGAGTGCTCGACCGGGAGGCCGGCGTGATCTGCGACGCCAAATCCGGAGTCAGCGGCGCCGGCAAGAAACCCAGCGGAAAAACACACTTCTGTTCGGTCACCGAGAACTTCTCCGCCTACGCCGTGCTGGTTCATCGGCATGTCCCCGAAGTTCTGTTGACCTCGGACCTGGAAGAGCATGAGTTCAGCTTCACGGCGCAGCTTCTGCCCGTCCACCGCGGCATCCTCGAAACCATCTACGTACGCACGACCGAGTCGCTCACGAGGGACGATATCGAGGCCGTTTACCGCAAGGCGTACGGGCAGGAGCCCTTCGTTCGGATCTTCCCGGACGGCGAGCTGCCCAGCCTACAATCGGTGAACCATACCAACTTCTGTGACCTCGGCATCCGGGTCGATCCCGCGACGCGCCGCGTGGTGATCGTCGCCGCCATCGACAACCTCGTCAAAGGGGCCGCGGGACAGGCCGTGCAGAACATGAATCTCATGCTGGGTTTCCCCGAAACCGAGGCGTTGTTGTAGGACCCGCCGGTCCTCCACAGGTGCATCCCACCCAACAGGAACGCGCGTGAAGCTGCTGGTCAAGATTGGCGGGACGTTGATCGATTCGCCCGAAGCCCGGCGGTCGATCGCCGGCAAGATCCGCCCGATCGTCAACGCCGACCGTCGAGTCGCCATCGTCCACGGTGGCGGCAAGCAATTGAGCCGCTACTTGAACGATCAGGGAGTAAAAAGCGAGTTCCAGGGCGGCTTCCGGGTGACGCCGCCGGAAATCCTCGATGCGGTGCTTCGGATTCTCGCTGGCTCGGTGAACCATCATCTGATTGCTGCCCTCCAGGAAAGCGGTGTGCGGGCCGTAGGTCTGTCCGGCATCGACGGTGGCTTCGTACAGGCGCGCCGGCTCTCACCCGAATTGGGAGCGGTTGGTGAAGTAGAGACCGTCGACCCTTCGCTGCTCGACTTGCTCACCAGCGAGGGCTACCTGCCCGTCGTGGCCTGCATCGCCGGTGGCAAGAGCGGTGCGGTCTACAACGTCAACGCCGACCAAATGGCCGTCGCCTGTGCCACGGCCTTCAAGGCCGATCGTCTTGTCTTCCTCACCGATGTCGAGGGAGTGCTTGATGAACAAGGCCGCCTCCTCTCTCGATTGACCGCCGCCGAGGCCTTCAACCTGATCGGAGCCGGCGTGGCCAGCGGGGGCATGGAGGCCAAGCTGCGCGCCGCCGCGGACGGTGTTCGCAACGGAATCCCCGAAGTCCGGATCGTTGCAGGAGCGCAGCCGAATCTTCTTCAAGACCTCCTGTCCGGCGGGCCCGCGCGGGGCTCCACGCTCGTCCCGGACTAGCCCTCCCGGCACCTCGATGTCCCCCCTCCCCAACAAACCAACGCACTTTTGTGGTGTTGCGAATCCACCGGGCCAACAATCGTCGGACCACTGGTTTCCGTCCGGATCATCCGGCTCCGTGATGGTATTTATCCATATTGTAATCAGCTAGTTATCCAAGAAGGGCCGCTGTCGAGCCGGGGCCTGGCCTAGGGTCTCACGGCCTTGAGAGCAGCGCCCATTCCTGCCAGTTGCACTTGGCGAAGTTAATAAATTGTAAAGTTCTATTCACAATCAGTACTTTGTTTGTCATAATATGAACACTTTAGTGTATAAACATAGTCTTAAGACGAATTACCTACCCTCGAACGGCCATTGTGCGCTCGAAGAGGTCTTGCGGTCACCCAAGGAGGCAGAATCGTGAGGATGCAAGCCGTGCAGGTCAAGAGTGCGGTGGGACGACTACTGTGCGATCCCATCTTCCAGCCCTCGGGCAAGAAGCTGATGGCCAAAGGTCATCAGATCAGCGAGGAAGACATTCGGATCCTGAACCTGGAGGGACACGACCAGGTGCGCGTCGCGGTTCTGGAGGAAGGAGAGGTGCCCGAAGACGAAGCCGGCCTTCGCATCGCCTCCGAAGCCGCCTGCGGTGCTATGGAGGTCCGGCTAAGCGCCGGCGGACGGGCGAACCTCTTTGCCACCGAGAATTCTTGTCTCCTGCTGGACGAAAACGTGCTCAGAGAGATCAATCAGTCGGGATGCGTCAGCGTCGCGACGATGCCCAACCTCTCCTTCATCGCGCGCGGGCAGCGCCTGGCAAGCGTCAAAAGCACTCCTTTCGCCGTACCCAAGAAAAGTTTCGAGCGAACACTGCGGCTGGCGAAGAACAAGGGCCCCGTCCTGCAAGCCCGCCCCATTCGGAACCCTACGGTCGCCGTGCTGTACAGCGATCCCCGTCAGGGGGACCGTGCCCGGCAACTCTTTGAGGGAATCATGAGGACCCGCCTCGAGCGCCTGGGAACCTCCGCTTCGTTCGTTCTTTCCGCGCTCGAGCAGGAGGCAGCCGTGGCCAGGGCGCTTGATCACCTGTTGCGGGCAAGGCCGACGCTCGTGCTCATGGCTTCGACAACGGCGCCTGCCGGACCCGAAGACGTGATAGGTCGAGCCATGAGCAAAGTGGGTTGCAGCGTCGAGAGCTTCCTGGCTCCGGTCGAACCCGGCAATCTCTTGCTTCTCAGCTACGCAGGCGATGTTCCGGTTGTAGCGGCTCCCGGATGCTTCCGCTCCCCCAAACCCAACGTAATTGACCTGGTCCTTCCTCCCCTACTGGCCAGCTACCGCCTTTCCGCCGGCGAGGTCTCCTCGTTGGGCCACGGAGGCCTGTTGGTGTAGGGGCGGGCCGCTGTGCCCGCCCGCCGCTGCTGTGTCCGAGCCCGCTGCGCCACGGGCTCGGCAGCGCTCGCGCAGCAGATCCACCTGAGGGGGAAGGAACGTGTGTTGAACTAAAGGGCTGAGGGTACTCTGGGCGCGGTCGCGGCCGCCGGCTCCGACGAGGACTCGGATCCTGCGGTACCGGCCCCTGCCTGCGCCGGCTCCTGCGGCGTCTGCCGTTCCACTGCGTCGAGCTCGCGCGTCTCGCGCCAAGTGTGAATGATTCGGTGAACGACCGTGATATTCGAAAGCACCGCCAGCACCCACAGCACCGGAGCCATGCGATTCCACAGGGCGCCGATGATGATCAGCACGATACGCTCGGGCCGTTCCAGGAAACCCACCTTGCAGCTCTGGATCACTGTCTCCGAACGCGCCCGGGTGTAGCTGATCATCACCGAACCCGTCATCGCAACCGCCGTCAAGATGATGTAGAAGAACCGGTTGATGCTCGCGTAGTATACGAGCAGTCCCATCAGCAGGATCAGGTCGGAATAACGATCCAGCACGGAGTCCAGAAACCCGCCGAACCGAGTGACGCGATTGCTTTGGCGGGCGACCGGCCCGTCGATCAGATCGAACACGGCTCCGCAGAGCACGACCAGCCCCGCTGAGAAAAACTCCCCGCGCGCGAGCAGCCAGGCCGCCACGGCGTTGATGCCCAGCCCGATCGAGGTGAGTGCGTTGGGATGGATCCGGGTACCGCTGAGCAGTCGTACGATGCCGCCGAGAATCCATCCGGCGGCGCTGCCGATCTTGCCTGTAACAGCCATTCCGTAAGTGAGGGGCGGTCGATCACCCTCGACCTTGGAGCCAACCTAGCCCTGGTCGTGGATCGTCGTCAACTTCACGACCTCCATCTCTCGCATGCCCCCGGGAGTTCGAATCTCGGCGACGTCGCCCTCCACCTTCCCCAGCAGAGCCCTTCCAATCGGAGAGGTCGTGGAAATCTTCCCATTGCCATCGGCATCCTCCGATGTCACCAGCCGGAACTCGACTTCTTTGTCCTTGTCGATGTCATACACTACCACGGTCGATCCAAGCCCGACCACATCTCGGGGGATCTTGGTGAGGTCCACCATCCGTAGCTGGGCGAGCCGCGTCTTGAGCTGCGCCAAGCGGGCGCCCACCAGGTCTTGGCGCTCCTTGGCCGCGGCATACTCGGCGTTCTCGCTGAGGTCGCCCAGCTCGCGTGCACGCTGGATCTCTTTCGGCAGCTCGTTCTTCAGCTCGTACTCGAGCTTCTTGACTTGTTCTTCCACCTTTCGAACGAAGTCAAGGGCCATGCGATTTCCACCGGCCGCCGGGTGCGGCGCGCTGCTCACCAACAACAATGCCGGCCCCGCTACTCGAGCACCGGCACCCTGGTTCAGACTGATCAGCCCTGATTATAAACCAATGGCATGTTGCCAAATCTCGCCTCGCGTTGCAGAAATCTGGGCATCGCTGCACACTCATCCGGCGCTCCTGTGAACGTCCGGCAATCCTCCGCTCGTTTACACCAAATCGATCTTCTTGAGCCGGATCTGCTCGTCGTCGAAGACGCCCAAACCCATGTTTCCGGCCAGTTCGATGTGCTCGACCTGACAGTTCAGCCACAGGCTGTCTTCGTCGGGCTTGAGCAGGGCGATGAACGGGACGCCCACGGCCGCGCGCTTCTCGTCGATCACGCGCCAGCCGGTCTTGTCGAGTGCGACCGGATCCGTGGCGAAGTACATCGTGTTGTGGGCCCAGGTGTACTTGCCGACCTTGCCGCCGGGCCCGCCGTGATACGCGCCTTTGACGCCGTCGAGGATGTGCAGGACCACTTTCTCGCGGATGATCGGCAGATCGACCACCGCCGGAATGAAGATGCCGCAGGCGTTGGCCGTGGTGGACGCGTGACTGCGGTTCACGTTGTTGACGAAGCCGTGCGACATGTTCTTCAAGGCCAGCGTCACCCCGGCCGATTGATGGTGTTTGAGGACGCAGAGGTTGATGACTTTGTTGACCGCCTGCGTCAGCCACTTGCAGACGTACGAGCGCCGCACGTGCGGGTCGTCGACGCGGTACTCCTCGCGATACTCGGGATGCACCAGCGGCATCTCCATGTAGACGTCGCGGTCATAACCGTCCATGTCGAGCTGGATGCGGTGGTACTTCTCAGTAGCGTTCATCCAACGAACGCCCTCGGGCAGCCAGTGCTCGAAGCCCGCTCCCGTGAACGACGCTTTGGTCCGCTCATAAACGACGATGTCGCGATTCGGGATGCCGACGCTGTTGAGACCGCCGATCAGCTTGCGGACCACCGAGGCGTCGGAGATGACGTAGGGCCGACCGACGCCGTTGACTTTGATGCCTACCACGTCGCCCGGCTCGAAGAATTCACGGAGCGACTCGACCGGGCTTTCGGCATGCGTCAGCTCGGTCAGGCCGCGCTCGATCATCCGGCCGACGGGCTCGGGCTGATACTCGTCGTTGATGATGGCGGCCGGATGGTGAATCGCCACGACGCGGCCTGGGTAGGGACCTGGTATCCCGAGGTTGCCGGCGTTCCCTGCTGTGTCTTCGGCAGCGCGTTGATCGGCCGTCCGTTGGCAAGCCGCCGTCGCGGCGGCGAGTGATGCGGCGAGGAATCCTCTACGATCGAAGGTCATCAAACAACTCCCCTGTGTGAGTTCGACTATACATCAGTCTGACTGGGTTACGATATCGACACACAGCGGTCGCCCGTCTTTGACCCGAACGGAGGATCATCCCATGCGTGCACGTTGCTACTCGCTTTTCGTCCTTGGCTGTCTCTGCCTCGTTGGGTCCTCTACGGCACAAGAAAAAGACCCGGCCAAGGAGCACGCGGTCTGGATCAAGGCAAACTACACCAAGTACGAGTACATGATCCCGATGCGGGACGGCGTGCGGCTCTTCACCGCGGTCTACGCCCCGAAAGATGACTCCAAGCCCTACCCGATCATGCTCTACCGCACGCCTTACAGTGTGCGGCCCTACGGCGTCAACTCCTACAAGACCCGCATCGGACCGTCGCGGGAGTTCGCCAAAGACTTGTTTATCTTCGCCTACCAAGACGTGCGCGGACGGATGGCGTCCGAGGGCGAGTTTGTCAACGTGCGTCCTCACAAGGCCGTCAAGAACGGGCCGAAAGACATCGACGAAAGCAGCGACACGTACGACACGATCGACTGGCTGGTCGACAACATTCCCAACAACAACGGCAAGGCCGGCCAGTGGGGCATTTCGTATCCGGGTTTCTACACCGCCATGGGCGCCATCGACGCGCATCCGGCGCTGAAGGCCTCCTCCCCGCAAGCGCCGGTGAGCGACTGGTTCATTGGCGACGACTTCCATCACAACGGCGCCTTCTACCTGGCGCACGCCTTCCGCTTCTTCTGGTTCTTCGGCATGCCGGTGGACGAGCCGACCCGCGATCCGCCGCGGCGCTTCGACTACAAAACCCCCGACGGCTATGAGTTCTATCTCGACCTGGGACCGCTGACCAACCTCAATGAGAAGTACTTCAAGAACGAGGTCCCGTTTTGGAATGAGATGAGCAAGCACGGCTCCTACGACGATTTCTGGAAGGCGCGCGACATACGGCGAAGTCTCAACAACATCAAACCCGCGGTCATGACGGTCGGCGGCTGGTTCGATGCCGAGGACCTGTTCGGGCCGCTCAAGGTCTATGAATCGATCGAGAAGAACAGCCCCGGCGCCTACAACACACTCGTGATGGGCCCCTGGTATCACGGGCAGTGGGCCGGCCACGACGGCGACAAGATGGGCCACGTGCCGTTCAACGCCAAAACCTCGCTCTTCTATCGCGAGAAGATCGAGCTGCCGTTCTTCCAACACTTCCTCAAGGACCAAGAGGAGGATAAAAAGCTCGATCTCCCCGAAGCCTACGTCTTCGAGACCGGTACCAACCACTGGCGGCGCTACGACGCCTGGCCGCCGAAGAACGTCGTCGACAAGACGCTCTACTTCCGCGAAGACGGCAAGCTCAGCTTCGACGCGCCCGGGGCCGACGGCAAGTCGGCGTTCGATGAGTACGTCAGCGACCCGGCCAAGCCCGTGCCCTTCATCCCCAACGTCGCGATCGGGATGACCCGCGAGCACATGCTCGACGACCAGCGTTTCGCCGGCTCGCGCACGGACGTGGTGGTCTACGCAACCGACGTGCTCGAGGAAGACGTCACGATCGCCGGAGAGATCACGCCCAGCCTGTTCGTCTCGACCACCGGGACGGATTCCGATTGGGTGGTGAAGCTGATCGACGTCTATTCGGGCGACTTCCCCGATCCCAACCCGAATCCCACGGGCGTGAAGATGGGCGGCTACCAACAGCTCGTGCGGGGCGAAGCCATGCGCGGCAAGTTCCGCAACAGTTTCGAAAAGCCCGAACCCTTCAAGCCGGGCAAGGTCACCAAGGTCGAGTACGTCATGCCCGACGCCTATCACACCTTCCGCCGGGGCCATCGCATCATGGTGCACGTCCAAAGCTCCTGGTTCCCCTTGGTCGACCGCAATCCGCAGACGTTCGTCGACATTTACAACGCCAAGCGAGAGGATTTCCAGAAGGCGACCCAGCGGGTCTATCGGTCCCAAAGCGCGCCGTCGTCGATCCGGGTGAAGGTGCTGCCATCGGGACCGTAACGGCGGGGACCCGCGCCCGCCCGCCGCCCGCCCCAGGCCAGTATTGACTCCACCCACTCCCAGCCACGGGACGCCTCAAACCATCAACAACCCTACCGACCCGTTGCCGTGCGAAAAATGGCTGGCTGTCACCAGATTCACACGCCCGGCCCGCAACGCGTCCCACCCTCACCTCTACACCTTGAACTCCTCCCCGCTTGCCCAACCAGCGCTTCCCCAAATAAATTTTCCGCGAGGGCTTCGCCCCGCAAGGGTACAGACGCCAGAGCGTACAGGGTAAACAGGGTTAGATTTCTGTCCTGGCGCAACGAAACCCGATGATGTTGCTGCGGGCCGTCGAGAGGACGTGGTCGCGGCACGCGCAGGCGGCGAACGCACTGTCGCCATTGCACCAACCGCCGCGGAGCACCACGTACTTGCCGCTTCTCGGCGCTTGTGGGTTACGTCGGGGTGATTTCGCATAGTAGCTCCGGTCATACCAGCCCGCGCACCAATCCAACGCATTGCCTGCCATGTCGTGCAGCCCTTCCGCGCTCGCGCCACGCGGGTACAAGCCCACCGGCGTGGTCCGCCCCGGTGAATCACTGTGGCGGTAGTTGGCACGCGACGGGTCGATCCCGTCACCCCAGGGATACTTCCTCGCCTCCCCGCCGCAAGCCGCGCGCTCCCACTCTGCTTCGGTCGGCAGCCGCACGCGCGCCCCCAGCCGCTCGCTGAGCCACTCGCAGTAGGCCGCCGCCTCGAACCAGTTCACCCCCGTCACGGGATGGTTGCGCCGATTCGCCTGCTCGTCCCAGGCTCCGGGCTCTTTGTGCTCACCGAACGACACCGGGTCTTTCCACCAGCGCCGCTCCTGGTATCCGCCGTCTTCGACAAACCTTGCAAACTCCTGCACAGTGACCGGGTAACGTCCGATCTGGAAAGCGTCAAGCTCGACCTCGTGCACCGGCTTCCCATCATCGGGGGCGTTCTTATCTTCCGAGCCCATCTGGAATGAACCGGCCGGGATCGTGACCCAGTTGTCCTCATCGAGCCGCGGGTCGCCGGCCTGCCCCAGCGCCTCGGCGGCATCAAGCCGGTCTTGAAACGCCACGCTCTCGGACTTCTCAGCCTCGAAGATGTCCATCACGGCTTCGAGCGTCGCTCGATACGCCGCGTCCCCGGGCTCGTATTCGAGCGGCGCCAGATCCCGCACCATCGCGCCCAACAAACCGATGCAGCGCGCCCGGTCCGCCAGCGTCGGTTGATCCTCCAGGCGCAACAGCACTGCCGTGACAAAGGCATTGACCTTGTCGGGGCCCTGCTCATGCAGCACGCCGCCGAACAGCAGAAGCACTTCCCGCCACTCGGGCTGGTAGAGCCGGTCGTCCGCGAAAAGCAGATCGAGCTGTCTCTCCTCCCCCAAGCCCGCCACGGCCCGCGCCGCCAGGTACTCCTGGAACGTCAGATGCCAGAAACGCACCTCGCGCCCGACGCTGGTAATGATGCCGCTGTCGATCTCCTCTTCGTCGAGAAAGTGTTCGGCCTGTTCGATGCGCTCTTCTTGGTTGGGCGCGGCGAAGATGTCTTCGATCGCCTCGGCCGCCCAACGCTTCGTGACCTGCGCTTGACGCCCGTCGGGGTGGTTCTGCATCTTGAGCGCAAGCTTTCGGAAACGCCGCGCGCAAACCTCCGACGAGGCCCTCTCCGGTTTCTGGTCGCGCGCCCGCAAGAGCCACTTTAGGACCGACTCATAAAGCTCAGCCCGCTGTTCCGGCAACCGGTTCTCGTTCCAGTGAACGACCGCCAGGGCCGTCAGCATGACCGGGTTGCTCGCCATGCGGCGGATCTCAGGCCGGCTGCGCAAGGCTTCGGTCAACTCCCCGCGATGGCGCTCGGCATCGACTCCCCCCTGGTAGAGTCCCTCGCACCAGTGCTGCAAGAAAGTGTCAATGGCTTCGGGAGTCAGCGGCTCAATTTCAGCCCGCCGAAAGCCGCTAAGCACCGCCTCGCCCTCATAAGCTCGCGGGCGTGTCGTCACGACGAAGCGGCACGGGCCGTACGCCGTCGTGGCGTGCTCGAACAGCCTTACGATCGACTCGCGCTCCACCCGGCCCGGGGCCTCGTCCAAGCCGTCGAGCAGGATCATCGCCTGGCCGCTCTCGATCTTCTGCCGGAAGAAGTCCTCATCGAGGCCCCAGCTCATCTCCTCGCTTTTCGTCGCCAGGAAGTTCGGCAGCCAGGTGGGAGCGTCGGCGCCCACAGGCCCAGGGCGCCTTGGGTCTTCGCGGCACAGGCGGATGTGCTCGGCCAACTCCCCGATCCGCACGAAAACGGGGAACGGCTTATCCTCGATCCCGAGACGCTCCTCTGCCGCTTGCGGTTCCTCTTCGAGCAACGTCTGCGCGAGCGCATAGCTGATGCGGTGCAGAAAGGTCGTCTTGCCCGAGCCAGGGTCACCGACGATCACCAGACGGTCGGATTTGAGCGCGTTCTGCAGAGGGACCGAGGCGGCTTGCTGCTTCGCGGCAAGCTCGGCGAGCTCCTCTTTCGTTTGCCGAGGCTCGCCCCTCTTCTCGGCCGGCCTTTCCGCGGCGGCGGTCAACGTGATGTACAGCTCTTCGATCGGAAAGCGGTGCGCCTTCCCCTTCCCCACCTGAAGACCTCGGATGTTGATGAAGCCTGTGTAATCACGCAGCCACTGAAGATACTTGGTCGGGTCAGCCGGGGGCTCGACGGGCGCGAGCGTCCTCGCGAACCGTGGGTGCCGCTTCCGCCAATCGGCGAGCGCATCATAGACCTGTACGGCCAGGTTGTCGGGGTTGGTGAAGGTCTTGCAATAAACCCGTTTGTCGTCGCCACATAACCAGTCGCGCAACTCGCCAAGCTTTCGGATGTTGCGCGGCACCTCGACAGCAAGTTCGGTTATGTCGCTCCCTGCGTCGAGAGCCCTGCTGATTCGCTCTTTCTCTTTCCAATCATCGAGCCCACTGAAACCGGGATCGACCACAAACGCGAGGATGTCTGTGTCCGGCCCGGCGGCCCCGCACTCCCGCCAGGTGATGCTCCGCTCGTCTTTGCTGTTGTCCGGCGGAACCGAACCGTAACTGTGACCGACGATGACAACGAGGACGTCAGGTTGCGCGGCGCGTTTAAGTTACAGGTCGAGCGTTGGCTTGTGCTGGCTTTCCACGGAGTAGTCAGACAGCAAGGGGACAAACTCAGCACGATTAGCCGCGCTTCGGGCTGCATCTCGATAAGGTTCTAAGTCGTCGATGGTCGACGAAATGAACACCGATGGCACGACGGTGCGGGGCGCGGTCTCCCTGTCGCGGGCCGAGGGAACGGGTCGGTCAATCACCGCCAGGACTCTATCGAGCTTGGCAGCGAGGTCGTCATTAGCCGCCGCCTGCCGGCGGGCCGCGCCGAGGATCTCTCCGATGGTGGCATCGTGTGATTCCTGCTGCCCCTCTGCCAACGAATCGAAAAGGGTCCGCAACTCGGCCCTTTTCTCACGGTTCGCCTTGTCATCGAGCGTGCCGAAGATCACCTGCTCGACGTAGGCGCCCAAGACGGGCACGGACTGCACTGTGCCTCTCGCAATGCGCCGCAGCAGATCGCGGTGGGTGTCTCCAGACTCCGGCATTATTCGCTCTGTATTATTCCGCAATCACAACCAAACCACCAAACCCAGCCGCGAAGCGGGGCGTAACGATGTAGGGCACAGCATGCTGTGCCCGGGCTCGTGCCCAGTGGTTCACAAGTTCGGTTACTTGTCTGAGCGGGGCATCCGGCATCCTGGGCGGGCGCAGCGGCCCGCCCCTACGAAGGACCGCCAAGAGCGCTACGAAACGCTTCGCCGCTCGCGACGGGCGGGGGCTCGTGCGCCGGTTGGTCGTCGCGGTGATAGATGGTCTCGAACGTTTGGGTCTCGTCGCCACACTTGAGAAAATGCATCGTGCAGTTCCAGAACTCGACAAAAATCTCGGCCGGCTCTTCGTACTCATAGAACTCCGTGAGGGTTTCCAGCCGCTGGACCAGAGACCGTCCGCTGGTTCGAATCGTCATGGTGTTGACCTCCTTGGCTTGACCGCTCTAACCCGGACGAGTTGGAACTCAAAAGGCGAGCCCGCGGTGAGAGCACGGCAGGAGTGGTTTTCGTGTTTGTCCGCGGCATTTGACGCCACCCTCCCGGGCGGCCCTCTGATTTTCCTCCAGAGACTCGGTGCGGGATTGCAGCAAGGACTTGGTCATGGCAAGCGCTGCTTCTTCGCCTTCTCGATGAGCCGCTTTGTCCGCTCCAACTCGGTGAGTCGCTGTTCGAAATCGTCTACCTCGACGCCGTGGTAGCCGAACTGAAGAGCGGTGCGGGCGGCGCTCACGCGCGTGGCCGGGCTCGCTTTTTCGTCATTCATGATCCGGCCGAGAGTGGAGATGGCGTCGGCGGCGACCTGTTGCAGCCGTCCAATGGAACGCGAGAAGGCTTGCCGGCGGGCGCGGCGCAAATGGGACTGAAAGTCGTCCTTCTTGAGCCAACGGCGCAGGGTGCGTTCGCCGACGCCGGCCTTGCGGGCGGCCTCGACGGTCGTGCGGGACGTGAGGAGGGCGGCAATGGCGCGATCTTGATTTGGGGATATGTCCCTGCCGGGCTCAGACATCTCGACCGTCGGTTCGTTGGCAGGTGGCCGGAATTGACCGGGTTTTGGCGGAGGGTTGCCGGCTTCGGATAGGCCTGCTAGTGGATCCGGCACGGGTGATGGAAGCGCGGGATTTTGTTCACTGGGGGTCATGGTCTACGAAGGGCCGCCACGGGCGATGACGAGCGGCATTGGCATAGCTTTTCAATGGGAGTCGGCCGGCGGGCCGGGGGGTGGACGCAGCGGTCCACCCCTACATGCTGCGGCAGGCCAAGTACACCGTTTCATGAATACGGTGACGTATCTGATTGGGGCATCGGCCACCATGCTGGGCGGGCGGGCCCGGGGGCCCGCCCGGGGCCCGCCCCTACTTGGCAATCGACATAGGTAGGCCCTCGCAAGCTTTCCCTGTCACACCACCGGGCATACGGGTCCCGTACCACGGCGGTTCGGAGGAGTTAAGCGTTCGAAGATGCCGACAATCTGGGAAGGCCGAGCGAATCGAAATAGACATTGGGCAGCGCTTGCTGGACAGCCGCGTGCCGCGACATGGCCCACAAACCAGTGGCGGAACCGGCGGCAATGGCCGCACGATAATGCGGCACGCCCAATCGCCGTAGGTTGGCGAATCGGGTCGGCCCATTCCCCCACTGCCGCCAGGTCATCATGCGGAGTCTCCGGCGGATCCGCGCATCCAGGTTGCGAAACACCAGCGGGTCTTGGCTGAAGCCAAAGTAGCTCCGCCAGCCGAGCAGATACGGCCTCAATGAGCCGATCATCCGCTCAATGCTGATCCCGCGCGTCCTGCTCGTCAGCTCTCGCACTCGCGCTTGGAACCTTTGCAACGCCTCGGGCGATATCAATCGCTGAGGCTCCGCTCCGGTCGTCAAGCGAAAGCCTAAGAACTTCCGATCGTTGGGTCGAGCCACCGCACTCTTCGATTTGTTGACCTTGAGTCGGAGTTTCTTTGTAAGAAACTTACAGACGCCGGCCATCACCCGTTCCCCCGCCCTGCGACTGCGAACGTAGATGTTACAGTCGCCGGCGTAGCGGCAGAAGCGATGGCCGCGCCGTTCCAACTCGCGATCCAAATCGCCGAGCACGAGGTTCGACAACAACGGCGACAACGGTCCGCCTTGTGGCGTGCCTTCGTCGGCAGGACTCACCAGCCCGTCGTCCATCACCCCGACGGTTAGAAACGCCCGGATGAGTTTCAGCAATCGCTTGTCGGGGACACGTTTGGCGACACGAGCCATCAGCAGGTCATGGTTGACTCGATCGAAGAACTTCTCCAGATCGATGTCTACGACCCACTGATAGCCTGCGGCGACGTAGGCTTGCGCCTGAGTCACCGCCTGATGCGCCGAACGTCCCGGTCGGAAGCCATAGCTGTTGTTGGAAAACGTCGGGTCCCAGCGCTTCTGCAGAACCTGCAAGACCGCTTGCTGGATCAGTCGGTCGAGCACCGTAGGGATGCCCAACTTCCTGACCCCGCCGCCGGGCTTCGGGATTTCCACCCTGCGCACCGGTTGCGGTTTGTACGTTCCTTGAAGCAACTGTTCCCGGATGGCTGGCCAGTGCTTGCGAAGGTCGTCCAGCGTTTCGTCGATGGTCTTGCCATCAACACCCGGACTCCCTTTGTTACCCCGAACTTGTTTCCAAGCCTTTACGAGATTGCTTCGCTCGCACACCTCCTCCATCAGTCGTTCTTCTCGCGCCGGGCTTTCAGATTCCCGCTTCACCGCGGACGGTTCGGTCCCTTGCCGAGCGCGCCTCGGGGCTTCACCCTTTGGCTCGTCCATGAAGGCCAGTCGTTGCTGGGTTTTCTGCCGCTTGCCGTCCATGAGTTGCGAGTCTTACTTGCCGCTCTCTTCCGTTCGGGCCTTCGGCCATCGTTCTCGGTTCGGCCTATCTGTTGGCTCCGTTTTTCGACTTGTGGAGTGCCTTACTAGCCTTGCCGACTGCATGGCCTACTATGCCCTCTGCTGACTTCTGCGCCCCGATCAGGTCGCCTCGCGGCTCCCCCAGTCCCAAACAGCGGGACGGAACGCAGACCTCCCGGGGTAAGTCTGACCGCCTTCGCCGCACACCTGCCGAATCTACAGCCTTGGCCCTTGATGGAACTGGACTTCGCGATCAGTTGTCCGCTCGTCCGACCAAAGATGCCCCTTATCCGGTTTCTGTTCGTCAGGTCGCGGTTTTGTTCCACGCTTCCTCTGGACCCCGCCTCGCGACGACGCCCTTGCGCTTCCCTAGCACTTCACCTCCATCAGGCTGTGCAGAGGACTTTCACCTCCAAGCTGTCAGACATGCCCGGCACACAACCAAGCCGCTATGCGCGGCGGACGCTGCGCGTGAGCGGTCCATCAGCAGTGGCGCCTGGTGGAGAGTAAGGTCGGGACACCAACAAAGGAGGTGTCCCCATGACCCGATTACGCAAGAAGATGCTGGAAGAGCTCCGGCGACGCAACTACGCTCCCACCACGATCAAGAACTATCTCGGCACGGTCGAAGACTTTACCAAGCACTTCGGCCGGCCGCCGGATCAGCTGGGCCTGGATGAGATTCGCTCGTATCAGGTGTACTTGTTGAAAGAGAGGAAGATGGGCGTCCGCACCGTCGGCCTGCACACAGCAGGCCTGCGGTTCTTCTTCTGCAAAACGTTGAGGCGGAACTATCCAGTCGAGGAGTTTCCCTACCCGAAGAAACCGCGAGAGCTGCCGATCATCCTGACCCAACAAGAGGCGGTGCGGCTGATCGAGTCCTCAGCAACCTGTTTCATCGCGCCATGCTGATGACGCTCTACTCCACCGGCATGCGCCGTGCTGAGCTCTGCAACCTCAGGGTGGAAAACATCGACAGCGAGAGGATGCTCGTCCACATCCGTCGCGGCAAGGGAGGCCGCGATCGGTCCGTGCCGCTGAGTCCGAAGCTGCTGGAGACCCTGCGCGAGTATTACCGCTGGATGAAGCCCAAGACCTATCTGTTTCCCGGTACGAACAGAAACTGGCGAGTCGACAAGCCGATCACTCCGAAGGTGCTGTGGCTGGCCTGCCGGGAAGCGGCCCAACGAGCGGGGATCGACAAACCGGTTCGCCCGCACTTGCTGCGGCACAGCTTCGCCACACATCTACTCGAACAGGGCGCGGATCTGCCAACGCTGCAGGCGTTGCTTGGCCATGCCGATCTGAAGGCAACGTCGATCTATCTGCATCTATCTGAGCGTCATCTCAGGGCGGCTGGCACTCCGATCGACCAAGCGGAGTTTTCCAGCCCGGACCAGGTCAAGAGATCCAAGAGGCTGCATAAGAAGCAGAGGTGAAACGGCCACCCCTCGAGGTGGCCGACATCATTCGCGCGGTAGGCAATCGATTCCAACAGCGGTTTCGACTCAACGGGCTCCATCGCAAGATTCTTAGCGCCATCGAACGCTGTCGTACGGCGGCGTTGGGCGGACACCGCGACCGCTGTACTCGCTGTGGCTACGACGCGGCCATCTCCTGCAACTCCTGCCGCAATCGCCATTGCCGCAAGTGTCAGGCTGGCGCGAGGGACAAGTGGCTCGCTGCACGCGAGGGTGAGCTGCTACCCGTGGCCTACGTTCACGTGGTCTTCACGATCCCTCGGCGGCTGGCGGACGTAGCGTTCCACAACAAGCGACTGCTTTACGGGTTGTTGTTCCGCACCAGTGCAGCGACGCTGCTGGAGTTCGCCGCCGATCCGAAACACCTGGGCGCTGAGATCGGTTTCCTCAGCGTGCTTCACACCTGGGGCCAAAACCTCGTCCACCATCCACACGTTCATTGCGTGATCCCGGCCGGCGGTCTCTCGCCCGATCACGGAGCTTGGATCCGTCCGCGGTATCGCTTCTTTCTGCCGGTGAAGGCGCTCGGCATCGTCTTCCGCGGCAAGTTCGTTGATGCTCTCGAGCGCGCTTATCGTAACAACGAGCTTTGTCTGCCAGGCGCGCTGCGAACTTTGGAGCAAGACAAGGCCTTCCGCGCGTTCGTACGCTCGCTACACCAACAAGACTGGGTCGTTTATGCTAAACCTCCATTCGGTGGGCCGCAGTACGTTCTCAACTACCTGGCCCGCTACACTCACCGCGTCGCGATCTCGAACCACCGCCTGGTCGCTTTCGCCGACGGCAAGGTCACCTTCCGCTGGAAGGATTACGCGAACTCCAGCAAACAACGGCTGATGACGCTGACGGCTGAAGAGTTCTTGCGGCGGTTCCTACAGCACGTGCTGCCGCCCCGCTTCGTTCGCATCCGCTTCTTTGGCTTCCTCGCTCCTCGCAAGCGGGGAGAGTTGTTGCCGCTGTGTCGGCAACGGCTTGAGACCGACACCAACTCCTCGGTTCCTGCAGTGCCGAGTGAGAAGCGTGAACCCGTCACTTGGACCTGTCCGCTCTGCGGCGGCCCCATGATGCTGTTCGAGAGGCTCGACACCTGGCAGCTGCAGCAGGAGGAAGCGAATTACTTTGACACGTCTTAAAGACGCTCTGCTCCCCGCCACGCCAGCGTGTCACCTGACGCGCTCCCTCGACGTGCGTTCCTCACACCAATCCGCGCGCCGAACCTGCTCTAGGGTCCTCCAGAGTCGCTTCTCGACACCTCCCAGCAGTGCATGCAAGCAACGTTTCTCTTCCATCGAGTCACTCACCGACCCGAAAACAGAGCGTCCCAAGCCACGAAACTTGATTCAATCCCCATAGCCGTGCCAACTTGACCGCGTCCGCCGCAAGCGCGAGCGGCTTCCTTCAAACGCCCTTATCCAAAGCAACCCGGCGATCGGGCTCCTCACCCTCCCTCTGGGCTCATCCCGCCGGGTTCCTCCAGATAAGGTCCTAACGTTTCCGAGAGAGCAGCACTTATCCGAATAGGCGACGATGCATCCAGGTGGACGGGATCGGTAAAAACGATACCCCGTGAGGGGGAGGCATCCACTCCCTAAGCGGAGAACATCGTGCCGTTCTGTGGAGACTTTATCCAACTGAGTGAAGCGCCACAGCTTATGTCCGTTCTCTGTGGCATCGCCAGTAGACCGCCGGCACGACAACCATGTTCAGCAATGTCGAGGTTATCAGCCCTGAGAGCACCACGAGGGCTAGCGGTGCATGGATCTCGGTGCCGCTTTCACCCAACCGAAGACCGATCGGGATCAACGCGAGGCCGGTGGACATGGCCGTCATCAATATCGGCGCGAGGCGTTCTGGCGAGCCGCGAACGACGGCCTCTCGAAAGTCGGTTACACCCTGCTCTCGCATCAGATGCTTGATATGAGAGATCAGCATGATGCCGTTGCGCGTGGCGATCCCAAACAACGTGATGAACCCGATCAACGAAGCGACCGAGAGCACACCACCCGCGAGAAAAACACCGACAACCCCTCCGATCAGCGCTAGCGGCAGGTTGCACATGATGGTCAAAGCATCTTTCCAGGACCCGAACGCAGTCGTTAGGATGACCAGGATTCCAAGCACAGCCAGCCCGCCGAGCAGGAGAATGCGCCGCGATGCTTCGGCTTCGCTCTCAAATTGGCCGCCGTACTCAACGCGATAACCTTGAGGCAAGGTCACCTCCTCGGCGATGTGCTCCTGGATATCGTTGACGACGCTGCGCAGGTCGCGCCCGGCGACGTTGCAGGAGACGACGATCTTGCGCTGCACGTTCTCACGCGTGACAAAGTTGGGACTGCGGCCTTCGCGAATCTCCGCGATCGCCGAGAGCGGAACCCGTGCGCCGGAGGGCGTATCGATCATCGCTTGCCGGATAGTTTCTATTTGTTCGGGCTGGCCGCCTTCGTATCGAACTACAAGCGGGAAAGCGATCTGCCCTTCAAAGATGGAGCCCACTTCCTGGCCGAGGAATATGGTCCGCAGCGCCTCTGCCGCTGATCCCGCCGGCATGCCGTAACGGGCCAAAGCCTCTCGCTGGAAGCGCACGCTGACGGTCGGGACGTCGGTTTGCTGCTCCGTGGCCAGGTCCACAACCCCAGAGATATCGCGCATAGCCGCCTCGACCTGTTGGGCTATTGCCCGCAGCGCACGAAGGTCATCGCCGAAAATCTTCACCGCGATATTAGAGCGAGTACCAGCAAGCATGTGATCGATACGGTGTGAGATCGGCTGGCCGATGTTGACGTTTGTGCCGGGGATCAGCGTGGCCCTCTGGCGAATCTCTTCCAACACTTCGTCCTTTGGGCGATCCTTCATCTCAAGCCGTACATCGATCTCGGCCGACTCGACTCCCTGTAGGTGCTCATCGAGTTCCGCGCGGCCGGTTCGCCGGCCGGTCGAAACGACCTCCGGAACTTCAAGCAAGATATTCTCCAGCGCCGACCCAAGACGATCCGATTCTTCAAGACTGGTTCCGGGGATCGTTACAGCACTGATGGTCAGAGTCCCTCATTGAACTCCGGCAAAAAGGAACGGCCCATCCAGCCGAAGCTGGCAACCGCCGCGGCCAGCAAGATGGTTGAGGAAACCATCACCAGGGCGCTATGACGAACACTCCATTCGACAACCGGCGTGTAGAGCTGCTTCAGAAAACGGATGAGAGCCGGATCTTCTCCCCTCAGAACTGCTTTCGCACGGGGCAGCAGGTAAGAACAAAGTACGGGAGTCACTGTCAGCGCGACAATCAAAGAGGCAAACAGCGCGAGGATGTAGGCGAAGCCGAGCGGCTGGAGCAGACGGCCCTCCACGCCGCTCAAGAAGAACAACGGCGCGAAGACAAGCATCACAATGATCGTGGCGTAGACAACCGACCCGCGAATCTCGCTGCTGGCCCGATACACCACCTCAAGTATCGGGCGACGCTCCCCCAGCGAAAGCAACATGTTCTGGCGCAATCGGCGGAAGACGTTTTCGACGTCGATGACGGCATCATCGACCAGCTCGCCGATGGCGATCGCAAGTCCGCCCAGAGTCATGCTGTTCACGGTCAGCCCGAGCGCGGCCAACCCGAGGAGAGCTGCTATCAACGAGAATGGGATGGCGAAGAGCGTGATGACGCTGGCGCGGGCGTTTGCCAGAAAGGCGATGACCACGGCCACGACCAAGATGCCGCCGTAAGAGAGGGCTTCTTCGAGGTTGGCAATCGCTACCTCGATAAAGTTGGCTTGGCGGAATACATCACGATCGACGGTCATCCCCGCAGGCAGTCGGGATTCGATATCCGTCAATACGGTGTCGATGGCGTTCGTCAGTTCAAGCGTGTTCGTTTCCGGCTGCTTGCGGATGCCAATAACGACGGCGGATTCGCCGTTCAGCGATCCCTCGCCACGCTTGAGAGCTTCGCCGATCTGAACCTTGCCGAGATCTCCGATGTAGACTGGTGTGGCGTCTCTTTCGGTGACGACGGTCCGACGGATCTCATCCAAGTCGGTGTAGCGGCCAAACCCTTGAATGAGGTATTCCTGGCCGCCATCCACGCGAAATCCGGCGGAGGTATTCGCGTTTGCCGCCATCAAGGCGTCTTGAATTTCCGTGAGTGAAATCTGGTACGCCCGAAGCTTCTCCGGGGCCAGCAGTACCTGGTACTGTTTTTGTCCGCCGCCGATCGGAGTAACCTGGGCGACTCCCGGCACGGCCAGAATGCGCCGCCGGATCACGGTATCGGCGATTGTGCGGAGTTCCAGCGGAGTGTGGCGGTCCGACGTCAGCGCAATAAAAAGGACCTCGCCCATGATCGAGGAGATCGGTGCGAGGACGGGACGGCTCGTTCCGGGCGGCAGCGACTCCGAGGCGACATTGAGCCGCTCCGTCACGGTCTGCCGTGCCCGGTAAACATCTTCACCCCATTCGAATTCCACCCAAACGATCGCTGCTCCCACGGCGGTCGCCGATCGAACGCGGCGCACGCCGGACGCCCCGTTCATCGCCGCCTCGACGGGAAACGTGACGAGGTATTCCATCTCGGTCGGCGCCATGCCAGGGTTTTCGATGATGACCGTCACCGTCGGTGCCGTCAGATCAGGCAGAACGTCAACAGGAATGCGCTTCATGACGTATCCGCCCCATGCCAGGAATCCGGCAGCAACAGCGAGCACGAGGGGCCGGTTGTTGAGGGACCATCTAATGAGTGCGTTCAGCATGAATCCCTCCTTAGTGGACGTGTCCGTGCGCGGGCACTTGCGTAGACATCGATGCGAGGCGAACCAGATAAGCGCCGCGGGTGACGACACGCTCACCGGGTGCGACTCCGGTCGTCACTTGCACTCTGCCGCCCTGGCGTTCGCCCATCGTTACGGGCCGCCGCTCGAAAGACTCGCCGCCCGTTTGCACGAACACAATGGGCCACCCGCCATCATCGACAAGAGCCGATTCAGAAATCGTTGGTGCTTGGTTGGTTGTGGAGTGAAAGAGCCGCAACGAAATCGCCTGCCCAGCAGCCAAGCGCCGGCTCCGATTATCCATTTCGTAGATGACTTTCACCGTTCGCGATTGCGGATCGACGAAGTTGGCAACAGAGACCAACCGGCCGACTTGCATGGGTTGTTCGAGGCCCGGCACAACGATCTCAGCTCCAGTCGGCCGCTGCACAGCGGCAGTGGCGGCTTCAGAGACCTCGCCGACGACGTAAACCCTGTCCACCGCAACGACTTCGAGCAATGTCTCGCCATCCTCGACATGGGCTCCAGCGGTCGTATTTACACTCGCTACGACGCCGCTCAGCGGCGAGCGCACCTGGAAGGTTGTGCGACCGTCTTCTTGATGCTCTGCCTGGCGGGTTTCTTCGTACTGCGCCAGTCGTGCTTGCGCCGCCTTGAGTTGGGCCGCGACGACGGATTCGTTTGCTTTCGCCTCATTCACGCGGCGAGCTGGGATCGCCTCCGCTTTGAGCAGCCTCTTTAACCGCCTGCGTTCTTGCCGTGCGAAATCGAGCTTCACCCGCGCTTCCTCGGCGTCGAGTTCGAGAGAGGGAAGGTCGGAGGGTGTGCTGGTCGGAGGAACAATAGCCGCCACCACTTGGCCGCTCTCGACGTTTGTGCCGATTACCGGCAGCTGGATGCCCGTCGATAATCGACCTCCGACCGGTGCTGCTATGGTGATCCGGCCGCCGCTGCGCGGTTGGACCTTGGCCGGCACGGTGAGACTTTCGCGCATCGTTGCGATTCCGACCACCTGCGTGGCGAAATCGAGCGTCCACTGCTGTTCCTTCAAGAAGGATATCTCTTCGCCGTGAGAGTGATCCCCGCCCTCACTGCCATCGTGCGGGTGCTCGTTGTCTTCGACCTCCGTTCCCGTGACTTCGACCGGCCCGAGGCGGTGCTCATCGTCAAGGGCCGCCGATTCCACACGGATCGTCATGGCGGGCGAGCCGGCTCGAGTCGGTATGACGTTGACGCCGAAGATGCCCGGCCGCGATGGGCCGTCTTGGGAAAACGTCTCGGTCTGGCCGCCCCCATAGGCTAGTTCCACGACAGCACGACCCTCTGTCAAAGGCTTGAATGTCTGCAAGTCGGTCAGGTGGATGGCGAACCGGGAGGTTTTGCCGACACGCAGGGGCGGGTATTCCATGAAGAGCTCGGACTTCTCCGTCCACCGCGTAACCGCGATTGGTTTTGGTCCTTGGGGTTCGGCCGGCCTATCAGTCGCTTCTGGTGTTCCGCCACAGGTCCCCAAGAGCACGAGTACGATTGGGAACAGTTTCTTCACGGCAGCACCTCTTTGCCCATCACCCGGTCAAGCTCCACTTCCGCGAGTTTGGCGGCGGCCTGCAATTCCAATGACCGCAGGAGTGCCTGTTGCGCCACTCGATAGGAATCCAGCAGTTCGAGGATGCCTAACTCGCCTTCCTGATAGCCGACGTCTGCGATCTCGCGCAGCTCTTCGGCTCGCCCCTGCGACTGTTCTTGGTAGCTCTCGGCAATCTCGCGCCGCAGACGCAGAGAATCAAAAGCAGCCCGGACTTCCGCCAGAATTTGGCTTTGGAGAACCTGACGGCGAGCCCGAGTCAGTGCCGCCTCAGCTTCCGCGAACTACTTATCAACTTGCCCTTTGTTGAAGAGAGGCAGATCGATGGAGACAGAGAGTACCGGACCATTTGCGGTACGATCACCGATTGCGGCCCGCTTGAAACCACCGGAAACGACCGGGTTCGGGATGCGTAGACGATCCGCCGCCGCCGTTTCGAGCCGTAGCCGCTCCAGCCTCTCCTTCTCGACTCGATAGTCGCTGCGCGCCTCCAGGGCCGAAGCAAGGGCGTCTCCGAGATCTGGTAAGGGGTACGCTGGAGCCAGTGTGTCACGTACAATCAAGCCCTTAGGGTTGAAACGCTCTCCGAGAAACCTTGCCAAGCCAGCGCGGTACTCCGCAATGAGCGCTTCGGTGTCGCTGGCTTCGGTTTCTCGTTCGACAACTTCCCGCTCCGCCCGCAGCCGGTCGAACTTCGATCCCTCGCCTTCTTTTTCGCGCTCGCGCAAGATACGGACAAGCTGTTTGAACTCCTCTATGCTGTCGCGAATGGTTGCCCTCCGCTCCTGGGCATAGGCAAGCTGGTGGAAAGCGGAACGCAGCCGCGCTTCGAGCTGGTGCAGCTCGTAATGGGCTTCGGCCTTGGCCGCTGCGACCGCCGACGCTCCGGCTTTCCGCAGCAAGCCGAGCCGCCCGTTCAATGCCAGCGGCTGCTCGATCAAGTAGAAATCCGTCCGTCCTGCCCCTTCGAACGAGGCGTTGGCGGAAGGATTCGGATAAAGCGTGCCGCGCCGCGTTTCAGCGCGCGTTACTTCCACCCGAGCCTTTAACTCCCGGTAGTGCGGACTCTCTCTAAGAAGTTCAAGCGCCCGTCTCTCCGTGAGCTGTTGCGCGGTAGCTCCCGCCGCTAAGCAGCTAAGAAAAAGACTCAGGCGCACGCATACACGTGCCCTTGCAAACATGGTCGACCTCGCAGACGGATTCAGAAGCCCGGAAACGGGCACACGAAACACTAGGCGGGGTTCAGGCGGGTGGGGCTCGGGGAATGAGGCAAACAGAAAACGGTGGATCGTGGATTCTCGGCCGCTCCCGCGCTGCGCGCTCAACGAGCGGCGTAGGCCTATCGATCAACGGGCATGCCCGGAAGATCACGTACTGGATCGGAGCCTTGGGATTCTCGAAGCGGAAGAAGGAGATCGCAACTGCACTCTCGTTCTCATTTACCGCTTCGATCTCGGATCCGTCCTGCCTGTGGGAACGCTCCCGATGGTGAGACAGATGGGTGTGCGCGCCGAGCCGGTGCCGATGCTGGGAGGTCACATGCTCGATTGCGTGACCTTTCTCGTGAACGTGCAACAGCGGGGCCTGCTGCAAAGTGAGCAACAATATCGGAGACAAGACAATCGCAAGCAGGACACCCACAGCCTTCTATTCTAAACGCGAATCGCTGTGCTTTGCTCCCGGTCTTGTTTTGTCGGCTTATGTTTGCCGATCCTGCCACTCCGCCCACGTGACTGTAAGCCAACCGCACGTTTCAGTGGGTTAGTCCTGGAGTCACATCGCTGAGGTACGAGTGCGAATCCATCTAACCGGGCTGGCGGAAGCCTCGGATAGTGTCTGCAAATCCCAGAAGACGCCGGGCTTCCACGATCTTGAGCGATAGGCGAGCGTAGACACCACGAGGACTCGCGTGATCGGGGGTTACATGACACGGACCCTTTGCTGTCGTGCAACCCAACACGCCCTCCTGCCGCTCACATCATCAGTGCCACGAAACGGGGGCGCGGGCCACTTTTCTTGAGAAACAGATCAAAGGCTCACCGCATGGTAGCTGCTTTCACATGCGCATCCGTTTGTGATGTGCATGGTCCGTTTATCCAGCTCGTGAACCATCGCCGAGAGCGTCCTGGTACGCTGACCCAGCGGACCGACGTCTCGCCCGTGTGCGCAAATCGACTGCGGGAACGAGGTGTGGTTCCGCGTCAGCTCCTTCAGCATCTCCAGGTTCAGGTCGGGGCCGCACTCGCGCAGGTAGCGCCGCAATGCCGTGTAGCGCGCGAGCGAGCTGCCTATGGAATCACCTCGGATGTGCTCGATCCCCTTCAGGCTGTGACCGAGGTAGTGATTCGTGTGGCCGACGGCGTTTTCCGTGGGATAGAAGACCTCGTACCGCTCACCCGTGGTCTCGATGCTGACAAGGTTGCCGTCTCGATCGGCGATCAGGAAGTGCGCGCCGCCCGCCCGCGGCGGCCGCACCGGCGGCGCGAGCGCGTCGGCCAGGTTTCCGGCCGCGAGCACTTGACGCACGACGACGCTGTGGAGTCGTCCCATGCCGACGTCGAGAGGGCTGAGGAAGTTGATCGAGAGCCCGATGCCTGCCTCGTTCAGTCCGGCGGCGCCGACGATGCCGGCGAAGCTGAACACGAGCTGGCGCGGACCATGCCGGGGATCGAGCCGCAGCAGGATCAGGAAGTCCTGATGGATCTCGGGCATGTCGTAGGTCTGCCCGACAAGAGTTCCGCCGTTGTCCGCCGCACGGGACACCGCGAAGGTCGTGCAGCCGAAGTTCGCCGCCATTTCTACATAGCGGAAGCTCACCAGATCGAGCAGACTGTTAAGGAGAAAGATCCTCTCGAATGAGACACCCGAACCGCGGGCGATGCCACGCATCTCCTCGACCAGATCCGGAGCGGAGCGTTCGTTCGCGGACACCTGCGGCGACCACTTCGACCAGAGTGACTCCCCGTCCAGCGCGGCGACCGCCCGGCTCAAGACGAACTCGAGGAAGCGGTCCGTGTGCTCCTTGATCTTCTCTCGAGCCGCTTCGCCGTGGGCCTCTCCGATCTGGGCCGGCGTGCCCGACAGATTCAGCGTGGGGATGTTCGGGTGCTCGTTCAATAGTCGATCGGATCCTTCCTGAAGTTGCGCTGGACGAGATAGTTGATCGCGAGGTCGACGTCGTAGAGGACGAACTCTGCGCGGATCCCCCGATCTCGTTTCACGAGTGCGACCTTCACGGTGTTCTCACCCGGCTTCGGGTAGAACTCCCGCGTGAGCTTGTTCTCGTATACGTGCTCATACGGATTGACGGCTCCCAGCTGGTAGAGGCGGTAGTTGGATCCTCGCGTTTGAGGGGCAAGTCTGGTAGTGTCGGTCGATCGCACTCGCTACCCGTCGAAAATCCCGCTAGCCCTCTGGTGGGACTCGATTTGGGTTCAGTCGGCGACTGGTTCCAGAGGCTCCGACGGCTGATTCCTCAATGCAAAATTGCTTCCCAATACGTATCGGACGTTGACGCCCTTGCACCCAACATTCTAGCGGGCCCCGTACCTGCCCGCGCACGTTCATGCCGGGCTGAGGTTCCGCGTCGTCGACCCAGCCGCCGGCGGGAGGGCGCGGGGGCCCTCCCCTACGGTGATATTGATATTGCGCTGGGAAAGAAGATCCGCTCTTGTGCCGCCAGGACTTCACCCTTGTCCGGCGTCCGATCCCTCGCCTGTTCCAGGTACGAGCGAAAGCCGCTGCCGACGAGCAGGCGCGCGTCGGGCCCGTAGCCCCTGAGTTCGCTGTCGATCCATTCGCCCACCGCCTCCTCGGCGATCTCCCCCCGTAGCAGGGCCCGCGTCTTCGACTCGAACTCGGGAATGAAACGCTCACCGAAGTGGCGCTTTCTTTCAAGGGACACCAAATCGGAGATTCGGTAGGCGTAGTCGGGAAGCTCGACGCCGACGATCGCCAGCATGTACCTCATGAAGGCGTTCGAGAACTGCTCAACCTCACCATCGATCCGGTTGCGCAGTTCCCGGAGGTCGTCGTCCGAGGCGTCGGGCCCGAGCGGCTCGGAAGGTTTTTCAATATAGACCTTGTTCTTCGGTTCGGTGCCCGAGGGCCGGATACTGACCTTGAGGCCGCCCTCGAAGTAGAACGTCAGAAAGTTCCGCGCACTGCGATCGGTATCGGACTTGAACTCCCCGTATTTACCGGTGTCCCAGTAGTCGTTGAGCGCCGCGACCTTACGTCCGGCGATCTCGGACGGTGCGTTCTCTCGCAGTTCTTGCTGGATGCGTGCAATTGAAGCCGTGCCCGCTGCCCCCTGCATGATCGTCGAGCGCAGGGAGTTGCGGTAGTAGCCGTACCGCTTGTAGGTATCCGTCAGGTATTCGTAGAGACTGCTGCCCTTCTCGCGAAGCTCGGAAGTCAACTCGGCCAAGACCACGGCTGCCCCCGCCGCGTCCTTGTCTCGGATGTGCGGTGTGACGAGCAAGCCGTGGCTCTCCTCGGCGGCGACGACGAAATCGTTGAGGCCGGCCCGTACATCACCAAAACATCCCGTGCGCTCCAGTTGGTCAATGATGTCACCGACGTACTTGAAGCCCACCAACAGGTCTCCGACCACCTGGGCGCCGAACGACTCGGCGATCCGGGCCATCAGTTCCGTCGTGACTTGGGTCTTCACCACAACGGGATTCTTCGGCAGCTTGCCCGCCCGCTGCAGTGATTCCAAACGGTAACGGGTCACAAGAACGGCGAACTCATTCCCGTTCACAAACGCGTAGTCGCCTTGCCACGGTACAGCGCCTCCGATGCGATCCGCATCCGGGTCGGTAGCGAGCACCAAGTCCGCCCCGACCTCCTTCGCCAGCTCGATCCCGGCTTCAAGCGATTCCGGTACCTCCGGATTTGGCGTGCGGAACCTCACGTGGGCGAAATCGCCGCGGTACTCGCGCTGCGATGCCACGATGAAGAACTGCTTGCCTTCTTCGAACCCCATGGAGTTCAGGCAAGCTCCGACCGTGTTGCGCCCGGTCCCGTGTAACGGCGTGAAGACGATCTTGGCTTCGCCGGACGTGCTTCGCAGGCACAGACCGAGGTTCAGGTCGAGGTAGGCCTTGCGGTCGGCGGCAGCGATCGGTTGAACCAAGCCCGACGCCAACGCGTCCGCGTATGGCATGCTCTCGACGTCGCTGATAGTCTCCACGATATTGACCATCTGCTCGTCGTAGGGAGGGATCTCCTGGCCGCCGCGGTCGTTGTAAAACTTTCCTCCATTGTCATCGGGGTGGTTGTGGGATGCGCTTACGTTCAAACCCCCCTGCGCGCCGTAGTGCCGGATGAGGAACGACAGCTCGGGCGTGGAGAGGTAGTCCCCCAACTCGTCTTCGAGTAAGTAGACCCCAACGCCACCGGCGCAGTAGACGGTCGTGGCTAGATGGGCGAAGTCCTTCGACGAAAGGCCCAGCAGAGGATTGGGAACGTCCGCGGGATAGAGCTGCCGCAGGTCGTTGTACTGCCGGACGTCGTACGCCACGACCACCTGCAGGCCGGTGTTTTCACCAAACCGCTGCCTGAGATAGGCGACATGGCCCTGCACTGACGAGGCCATCGTGTACGGATTGATGCGATTGGGCCCGATGCCGACCGGCCCACGCCGTCCGCCCGTGCCAAACGGCATCACCTGGTAGAAGCTGTCGAGAAGCAGCGCGAACTTCCCGCCGGCGACCATCCATTCGAGCAGCGGACGGTAGCTCCCCGGACCATTGTCAATCAAACCGTCGAACTTGTCGCGGCCCAGCCAAACACCGAGGTGATCGAGGGCCGTGTTCGTCAACTCCTCTGAGAGATCGAGAGCGAGAAGACCCTGGCGGGCTTGGCCGAGCAGTTCACCATCGCCCAGGGACAATCAACTCTCCAGTAGCGTGATTACGGATTGGGCGGGGCGTCGGCCGGTTCACCGCCCGGGACGGCCTCGGGGCCTTGCCAGTAACCGGGCCGGTAGCGCACGTTGAAAGCCTCGTAGGCCATCTCGACCTTGATGCGGTGGAAGATGCCGCTGTCGTTGAGGTTCGTAGGCCGGTAGCTCAGCAAGTATTGACTGCGCAGGTCTTCGCCGACTGCTTGAATCGACTCCTGCAGGCCGCTCTCAGTACGTGAGCTGTAGTCCTTTCCGCCTGTCCCCTTCGCCAGTAGCTCAAGGGGGTTGTTGAAAACCAAGTTCTTCGCGCCGCGCACCAGGTCGATGATGATGGGAATCACATTGGTCGTGACATCCACGTTGTGCTGCATCCGCATCGTGGGGGTCTCCGCTATCCCAGGAACACCCGCCCGCGCCTGCACGCCCGGTGGGATCGGGTCGCGCATCCGCTTAGGCTGGCGCGTGAGGCGGGCCGACAAGCTCGACAGCCGGATCGGGTAGACCATGATCTCGTGGATCTGGGCCGTCCGCAGCGTCTCGCCCATGCTCACTTCGCTGGCCGTCTCCTGTGATTCGGAGATGACCACAATCACCCTCCGGTGCGTCCGCGGCCGCCGAACCAACATGCGAATCGCCTCAAAGACTCCGTCGCTCAGGCGAACCGCGTCGCTGCCGATCGTGATCTTCTTGAGGGCCCGGTCGATCTCTTTGTGATCCGCCGTGAAATCCTGCATCAGTCGGACACGGTTGTCGAAGGCGATGATCGCCGCCTGGCCGAACTCACCCAGAACCAGATCAGTGAACAGCACGGCCGTCTTGCGCACGTCCGGCAGGATGCCTTCGACGCGCGCGCTCGACTGCACGCAGATGACCATCGAGATGGGGAGAAACGCGACCTCGAAGCTATCGATTGTCTGGAGCTGATCGTTGTCGTAGATCGAAAAATCGACCCCCTCGAGTCCGTTAACATACACCCCCTTCTTGTCAGTGACCGTGACCGGGACGGTGACTTCGGTGACGCCCGAACGGAAGGTGACTTCGTCGGCGACGGTGAGTGCTACATCGTCGGAGGGCTGCGCCCGGAGTCCGGGAGCCAACGCCAGCAGGCCGAGTAGGCCCAGCAGGCCTACTCTCTTGCCCAAGTCCCTCATTAGTCGTCGCATCACGGAACGCATGGCCGCTCCCGCCTCGATCGTGCACGCTTCGGTCGTAGTCGTCCGACTGTCAACGCTGTTTGGATTACGCTCCATGGCTCGCTGAGGTTTCCACCCAGGGGTGTCCGCGCGGGTTCCACGGACGGGGCCGGCATCCGTCAACCCCCCCGCCGGTACAAGCCGCTCTTTCCTCCGGACTTCTCCAGCAGGTAGACACTGCCGATCTCGATCGACTTGTCCAGCGCTTTGGTCATGTCGTAGACAGTCAAGGCCGCAACCGTTGCAGCCGTCAGCGCCTCCATCTCCACGCCCGTCGGTCCTTGGGAAGTAACCTGCGAGATGATCTCCACACCGTCATCCTTCAGCGCGACCTCGACGTCCACCCGGGTCAGCAACAGGGGGTGACACAGCGGGATCAGGTCCGGTGTGCGTTTGGCGGCTCCGATGCCGGCTATGCGGGCGACCTCCAGGGGGTTGCCCTTGGGGTTGTCGGGCAGCTGCCCGAGAACCTCGGACGGCATCTTGACGAAGGCGTGGGCGCGGGCGGACCGCAGCGTGTGCCTCTTCTCGCTGACATCGACCATTCGCACCGCGCCGCTTTCGTCGAAATGAGAAAGCTTCGTCACCGCGGCATCACCGAGATCCATTCACCAGCCTTCCAGGACGATCGATCCGGCGTCGCGACCAGAAAACAGTCAGCGCGGGCGAACGCGGCCAGATCCCCCGACCCCTGCCATTTTAGCGGATTGACCGTGATGTCGCCGTAATCGCCTTGGATCGTTGCGGGCAGAAACCGCGTCAGCACGGGCTTGTGTTTGAAGTCTTCGCCGAGCCTGGCGTGAGTGAACGGCAGAGGGGAGGAACGCCGTCCCGCCAAGCGGTGCAGGGCGACGCGGGCGAACACTTCAAAGGTGACTATCGTCGAGATCGGGTTGCCTGGCAGCCCGAAGACCGGCTTCCGGCCGACGCAGCCGAAGACCAGCGGCTTGCCGGGCTGAATCGCCACCCGGGTGAAGAAGAGCTCCGCCCCCAACTCGCCGAGCACCCGCTCCACATAGTCGTATTTGCCCGCCGAAGCGCCGCCTGAGATCAGCAAGAGATCGGCGGCCAGACCTTGCTCGACCAACTCGCGAGTGCGGTCCAGTTGATCGGGGGCGATCGGCAAGATTTCCGGCTCGCCCCCTTGCCGCTGGACCTGCGCCGCCAGCGAGTACGCGTTCGAGTTGCGGATTTGGAAGGGCTCGGGTGTGGCCTCGATGCCAAGGACTTCATCACCGGTCGACAGGATGGCGACGCGAGGCTTGCGATATACCCGCACTTCGCTCTTGCCGACCGAGCCCAACAGAGCGATTTCCGGGTATCCCAAGGGCGCACCGGCCTCGAGTACAACGCTTCCCGCTCGCACCTCGGCTCCCTTGAAGATCAGGTTCTTGCCGCTCGGCACGCCGCTCTCGAGAATGACTTGGTCGGCCTCTTGCTGGGAATATTCCTGCATCACCACCGCGTCGGCGCCCTCGGGCCCGGGCGCGCCGGTCATGATGTGAACCGCCTCGCCGGATTGAATGCGGAACCTCGACGGCTCGCCCGCCCGCGTTTCTCCTAGCAACCGTAGCCGCGCTGGCGGGTCCGCCACGTCACTCGCCAGCACGGCGTAGCCGTCGCGCGTCGAACGGTTGAAAGGGGGATAGTCGCGATCCGCCTTGACGGGCTCGGCCAGAACCCGTCCGGGGGCTTCCTGAAGGGGAATGGCCTCGGTGGAAGGAGCGCCGGCCAAACCTTCCATCTTCTCGGCGATCAGCGCCCTGGCTCGATCACAGCTCAACAACGGCATGCCTCTATTCTCTGGCAATTCCGGCATCAGGCGCCTGGCCCCCTACGACGGGCCACGATCCTAGCCCGCCCATCCCGCCCAACCGTCCGGATGCAAACAGGCCCGCTTGCGGGCCTTCGTTTCGATTAGGCTAGGCGTTTTACACCTGGTAAAACGGCCCAGTATGAATGAACCAGGCCCCTTCCAGGGGCCTTACCCAAACCGGCTTGAGCCATGAACCGGCCCTGTCTCACAACGTCGATTCGGAGATCAACCTCCACCTTGCCGGCCGCAACCGCAAGCGGCTCAAGCCGAGTATGGTAAGGCCGCCGAACCGGCCTAGAGATTGCCGGGGGAATCGGGGGAACCAGCCGTACAACGGCTGGCCTAGTCAAAGCCAAGCCGCGTAAACGCAGCGTAAACGCGACTGGGCGCCAAAGCCTGCCATTCTTGGCAAGAATCTTACTCTGTAGGTACTCACGGTCGCGGCTCGCCAAATGCCTGCGTCGCCTACCTCCCGCCATTCGGCGAGAGCAACGATTCCAACTTGGACCCCGGCACCAGGATCGTCTCGTCACGTTCCGGACCTGTGGAAATAGCACCCACCTCGACGCCGGTCTGGTCCGCCAGATAGGTCAAATAATCCTTGGCGGCCTGGGGAAGAGAGTCGTAGTCGGTGACCCCTTGCGTCGGGCTACTCCATCCCGGGCGTTCGTCGTAGATGGGCTCAATGGCCCCTAGGACTCTCGGTAGCGCGGGCATCTCCGGAAGGATCTCTCCCCTGTACCGGTAGGCCGTACAAACGGGAATCGTGTCGAGGCGGTCGAGCACATCGAGCTTGGTGATGATGAGCGACGTGAAACCGTTGATCCTGTGCGCGTACTTTAGCAACGGCACATCGAACCAGCCGCAGCGCCGCGGCCGACCGGTGACGGAACCGAATTCGACGCCTTCCTCGCGCAGCAGATCAGCCCGATCATCGTCGGCTTCCGTCTGGAACGGCCCACTGCCCACGCGAGTCGAGTACGCCTTGGCGATCCCCACCACCGCGTCGATATAGACAGGCGACACCCCGAGCCCGGTCGCGATGCCCCCGGCCGTGGCGTTGGAAGACGTGACGAATGGGTAAGTGCCGTGGTCGATGTCGAGCATCGTCCCTTGCGCGCCTTCAAATAACACGCGCTTCCCTTCGCCGATGGCCTGCTGAAGGTACGCTGACGTATCGCACACAAAAGGCCGAAGACGATCAGCATAACCCTGATACTCCTTCGCGATCGCGTCGATATCCCACGGCTCATGGATGTCGAGCGCCTGCGCGATGATGTTCTTCTCCTCGGCGATGGCCCGGAAGCGGTCGCGAAACGTCTCCTCGTCAATCAGCTCGGCCAGGCGGATGCCCCTCCGCCCCACCTTGTCCTCGTAGCTCGGTCCGATGCCGCGCGACGTCGTGCCGATGCGGACCTTCCCCGGGGAATCCTCGCTCGCCCTTTCCATCATGCGGTGATAGGGGAAGATCACATGGGCGCGGTTGCTGACAAAGAGGTTGCCGCTAACCTCGACACCGGCCTGCTCCAGCGTATCGATCTCCGCGAGCAGCGCCGCCGGATCGATGACCACGCCGTTGCCAACCACGACCTTCTTGCCCGGCCGCAGGATGCCACTGGGGACCAGTTTCAGAATGAACTTCCGACCGTCTATGTGGACCGTGTGTCCGGCGTTATGCCCGCCCTGCGCGCGCGCCACGACATCGAAGCGATCCGCGATCAGGTCAACGATTTTCCCCTTGCCCTCGTCGCCCCATTGCGTGCCGAGGATTGCCACGTTGGCCATAGTCTTCCTTTGGATCCCCAAGCACCCGCGGATGATTGGAGAAGCCCGATCGGCGTGGATGTCCGGTGATCGTGCGGGGGAATCTTCATCTTAGCGAGTCCGCACAGGGCCCGCACACCTCTCACAACGTTCCCCTGGCCACACCTCAGGGCGCTTCAGGGTCCTTCTCGCCGGCGGGCTTCAGCCACCCCAATTCCCGTTGGAGTTGATCAGCCACAGGCCTTACACCGGCCCAAACGGAGGCGCGACTCCCTCGCCATACCGATGCACGCGGGATATACTGCTTTGGAAGGTTTACATGGCGGAGCTATACGCAGGCACATCCGGCTACTCCTATCCTTCGTGGAAGCCGGATTTCTACCCGCCGAAGCATCCTGCCAAGAGGTTCCTCGAATACTACGCCACGCGCCTCAACAGCGTCGAGATCAACTACACCTTCCGCCGCCACCCGACAGCTACGACGCTCGAGAACTGGGTCCAGCAGACCGGCGACGGCTTCTCGTTCTCGATCAAGGCCCACCAGCGCATCACCCACATCCAGCGCCTCAACGACGCCAAGGACGCGACCGACTTCTTCCTCCGCTCGATCGACCCGCTACGCGCGACCCGCCGGCTCGGCGTGGTGCTCTTCCAACTCCCGCCGAACTTGCCCTGCGACACCGGCCGACTCGCCACCTTCCTCGCCCACCTGCCCGAGGACATGCGTTTCGCCTTCGAGTTTCGACACAAGTCCTGGCAGGACGACGCCGTCTACCGCCCGCTCGAGCAGCACAACGCCTGTTTCTGCCGCGCCGAATCAGAGAAGCTCGAAGCCCCCGAAGTCATCACCGCCGACTTCGTCTACTTCCGCCTGCGCAAGCCCGACTACACCCCCAACGATCGTGCCGCCATCGCGAAGGAAGTCCGCAACCTACTCTCGCAAGGCAAGACCGTCTTCCTCTTCTTCAAGCACGACGACACCCCCGCCGGCGCCCTCTACGCCGAAGAGATGCTGAAGATCGGCTGAAAAAGATCCCTTAGTACCAAAGTTCCACATCGACCGCATGGAACCAATGGGCTGTGTTGAAGCCCAATGATAATGTCCCCTTGAGCGCCCAATAGAAATGTCCCCTAATCTGGACCTCTGCGAGGAGGTGAAAGATTGGGAAGGACATGGATGAGTGCCAAGGAGTTGAGGCGCGGCGAAGTGCTGAGCCGACCACCACTGGCTGGAAGGACGCGGCCCGAAAGCCTGTCTGATGAACTTTGTCGATGACGCGACCGGTCTTGCACTGTGCCGCTTCTCGGGCCAGGAAACGACCTGGGCCGCGGCCGATCTGCTCCAAGCCTGGGTGCGCCAACACGGCGTTCCCAAGGCGTTGTACTGCGACTGGAAAAACGTCTACCAGCGCCAGCCGACGTCGCGGGAAGCACTGGAAGGCATCAAGCCCGAGACGCAGTTCGGGCGCATGTGCGCGAAGCTTGGCATTGGCATCATTGCCGCATCGTCGCCGCAAGCCAAGGGACGTGTCGAACGCCATCACGGCACGCACCAGGACCGCCTGATCAAGAAGATGCGGCTGCGGGGCATCGTTGATTACGAGGCGGCGAACCGTTACCCCGGCGAGGAGTACTTAGCCGAGCACAACGAGCGCTTCTGCTGCGAGCCGGCGGCGGGAGCGGACTTTCACCAGGCGCTACCCCGCGGCACCGAGCTGCGAGGGGTGTTCTGCTTCGAGTACGAACGGGTGGTGAGCAACGACCAGGTGGTGCGTTTCGAGAATCGTTGTTTGCAGTTGAAGCCGAAACGCAATCAGGGCGTGGGGGCGGGTGCACGGGTGACGGTCCAACAGGGGCGCGATGAGAGCTTGCAGGTGAGGTTTGAGGGGCACGAGATCGAGCACGAAGTGATCGCCACGCCGACGCCACGGCTGCGGACGAAGCCGGCACCGCAGGGGAACGTGGTGGCCAGACGCAAGCCGGCGGCGAACCACCCCTGGCGGCGACCTGTGCTGCGGAAAACACGAGCTGCGAATTCATAAGAGGGCTGTGGAAATGCCGGGTCGGATGGAAAGCGTGGAAAACCTTGTGGCGGCAGCCGTGCCGGGCTCGCGGAACCGTGGATGGTTTTCCACCCTTCCCACCGCCCCTTGGAAATCGCTGCGCGATTCCCACAGTTCCACAGCCCCGACGATGACGATTCTCTCCTATCACCAAGGGGACATTTCTATTGGGCCTTGACAATGGAACCAATGGGCTATAGCCCTTAGAAACGAACCATGTTAAGATCCCTAACGTACTATTGACTCCCGCATAATATAGAGTCAGTCAAAACAAAGAGAAGACTGTTTCCAGAAGGCCGTGATCAAACGCGGTTTGCGGTACATGCGGCGGAGTGCCTTGCGGGCCCGCTCGTTCAGCTCGCCGTAGTCTTTCGGACAGACGTTCGGCAACTCGTGCTGCTTCCAGTAAGCCCAGATGTATTCCACCGGATTCAACTCCGGCGCATAGGGTGGCAAGTACTCGGTTGCGATGTGGCCTTCGGAGAGTTCGATGAACTCTTGCACCAGGCGGCTACGGTGCGCCGGCAGCCGATCCCAGACGATCAGCAGCGGGCGATCGATATGACGTACCAACGCCTTGAGAAAGTCGATCACTTGCTCTTTGCCGATCGCACCGGGATAGAGCCGGAAGTAGAAGTTACGCAGCGTCAGCCCCGCCGAGACGGAAAGCTTCTCCCAGTTGAAGTTAAACTGCAGCACCGGTGTTTGGCCACGTGGCGCCCAGGTGCGGCAGCGATGCGGCTTCTGACTCAATCCGCTTTCGTCGATGAAGACGAGCGTACGGCCTTCGTTTTGGGCTTTTTTTTAATGCGCTTCCAGGTCTTGCGCTTCCAGGTGCGGATCCGCTCTTCGTTGCGCTCGCGCGCCTTTCCGGCCGGGCGTTGCGGGCTCCAGTCGAGCGCTCGCAGGATCTTCCAGGCGTGGCCTGCGTGGTATGCGACCCCGAACTCGTCTCCGGTCAGCCGAGCCACCCGCGGACAGCTCCACAGGGGCGTTGGGAAGCCGTGGGCTTCCGGGCCTTCCAGCAGCAGCGACGTCAGGCGTTCGCGTTGTGCGGCATCGAGGAGCGGCTTGCGTCCGGCGCGCCCGGCCTGGCGGAGTCCGGCCGCACCCTGCTCGCGGTATTGCCGCCGCCACTCACTGACGGTTTGGCGAGCGACGTTCAGCCGTCTCGCCGTCTCGGACTGATTGTGGCCTTGGTGGAGCAGCCGCATCGCTTCGAAACGGCGCTTCTCCAGCGCCTTGAAATCCCGCTTCACACCTTTGGGGTTGCCCATACATATATAGATGCTCCACACTGTCAAAAAGTGTCATAATAATTTGCGGGATTCAATAGGCAACAAGAGCACGTTGCGGGGGGACCTGATCCATGCAACTCCTCAAGAGGCGGTTCACACGTTGGCTGCTGACCTTTTCGCTCGTCGCGCTGGCGGCCTTGACGATCGCTATCACTGTCCGGGCGGACAGCGCACGTCAGCACCAACGCAGACAGGGAACACCGACGCGGTTGGGCGTGTCGGGCGGCAACGAGACCGATATCGTTTGCTCCGGGCTCTTCTGCACCTGTTGCAGCGGAACACTGGGTTCGCTTGTGGAGGATAATAACGGTACTCAGTACGTCCTCAGCAACTATCACGTCTTCGACAAGTTCGCCGGTGCCAGCGGCCTCTCGGATCCCGTTGTTCAGCCTGGTCTGATCGACACGCGCTGCGGACAGCAGAGGGATGACGTTGTCGCCGATGTCACTGCTTCCGTACCGCTGATCACAGTCCCGTACCCGCTGGGCTCAAATCCTCCCCCTGCCGCGAGTGAAGCGGACGCTTCGATCGCCGCCGTGCGTCCCGGAGCTGTCCTTAGCTCCGGTGAGATTCGTGATATTGGCACTTTGAGCGCCTCGACGGTGGCGCCGAAAATGGGCCAGCTGGTGACCAAATCGGCCCGCACCACCGGTCAGACGTTCGGCGAGGTGTCCGCGGTGGACGTAGCTAGCCTGGTGGGTTATTCGGACCAGTGTGGCAGTGCTACAAACCTCGTAGCCAGTTTTGAAGGCTAGTTTCTGGTGACGCCGGGCAGTTTCAGCGCCGGAGGAGACTCGGGCGCTCAAATCGTCGAAGATGTCACCTCGAACCCCCGATCGGTAGGGTTGCTCTTCGCCGGCAGTGCGGCGTACACGATTGGTACGCCGATCGACACGGTTTTGACCGCACTGGGAGACGAGCTGCCGGGATTGACACTCACGATGGTCGGCGTACAGTCCCAGGATCCAGGAACCATCGAGGGCACGGTAACGGACGCATCGACCACCAATCAAATTTTCGGGGCAACTGTAACCGTAGATGACACGGGTGACTCCACGACAACGAACGTCAGCGGTTTCTATAGCATTCCCAACGTTCCCGGCGGCTCTCACGATGTGACGGCGTCGGCCACGGACTTCGTGTCACAAACGAAGTCCACCACGGTAAACGGCGGAACGAGCACGGTTGACTTTGACCTCCAGGCTGTAACCACCGGCAATACGGTCAAGGTGCAGTGCATCACCTACGAAGGTTTTGGAGGGCCGCCAGGCAGTGCGAAGCATCTCCGCATCATTGTCGAGGCCGTGGACGAAACCGGAGGTGCGGTTGCGGGAGCGCAAGTATCCGCGACAGTGACCCTCCCTGACGCGTCAACGTCGTCACCCACCGGAACAACGGACACGGCCGGTCTCGTGTCGTTCGATTTCAAAAACTCCGCGCCTGGGTGCTACACCACCGACGTAACAGGCATAGCGGCGCCTGGCGCGCCCGCCTTCGACGGCACCGAGCCGGTTAACGGTTTCGATAAAGGCTCGGATGCGTCTCCGGACCCGGATTGTGCCGATGACCTCATCCCCGGAGTCTGCGGGGGAAACCGCAGGTTCCTCTAGCATGCTGACTCGGGGCCGTGGAAGGCGACCCGACGCAGCCAAGGTGAAAGCTGCCGTCAAGATCAAGCGTAAGCACCAGCAAAGTCTTTTCCTCTCCTCAGATGAAGTAGTCGGGGTCGGGGTCGGCGCTGTGAACGGTGAGCCGGTGATTGAGGTCTACACCAAGTCGGGCAATCCCCGATCCCTAGCACGGATTCCGGCCGAGCTAGAAGGTGTGAGAGTACGCCGCGTTATCACTGGGCCGTTCACAGCCGGCCTCGACTGCCGAACTACGCCGTAGCGTCTTCAGCGAGGCCGACTCGGGAGCTGCGCCCTGTCCGTGTAGCCGGCTACTACCCGACGCGGATTGTCCCTCGTGGTCGGTCTTTTCGACAGCACTTGGTCGGGTTCCACAAGTGCGCGCATTGCTACGAAGGACCAGCCCGGGACTTCAGGCTTTCACAAACCCACGGAAGTTCTTGCTGCTCGGGGTGAAGTTGGGAAAGACCGGCCTGAGGTTGTCGGCCTCCATGTGGCGTGTAAGAACCTCGGCGAACACGTCGCGGAAGTCGGTCGTCAGGGCCAGGTCGCGGCCTTCGAACAACTGGTCCGTGTCGAGCCCCGGCCACTGGCCGTAGATCTTGCCGCCCTGGACGTTCGCACCCAGCGCAAACATCGCGTTGGCGTGGCCGTGGTCGGTGCCGCGGTTGCCGTTCTCGCGCGCCGTGCGTCCGAACTCGGACATGGTCAGCACAAGAACGTCCTGCATGCGGCTGCCCAAATCGGTCGCAAAGGCCGCCAACGCGCCGGCGAAGCGTCCGAGCAAGGCGTTGAGCCGCGGCGCCTGCCCGGCGTGCGTATCCCAGCCGCCCATCTCGGCGAACGCTACCTCGACGCCCACGTCGGCTTTAATCATCTGGGCGACCTGCCGCAGCGCTTCGCCCAAGTCGCCCCGCGGATAGCTTGCGCGGTTCGCCGGACGGTACGAGCCGGCGTCCATCCCCTTCACCAGCTCGAGCGCGGCGAAGGTATCACCGCTGGCTTGCGAGAGCAGGCCGGCTGTTTCGGGCTCGCCTCCGACGTCCTCATACATGCTGCGGAACGCCTCTTCGAGCAGCGGCGATTGCCGCGGCATCGAAAACTCGCTCAGCCGGCTGATGGCGACCGACCCGACCGAGCCCTGCAGCGAGCGCGGCAGCTTGGACCCGATCGAGACCGACCGCAAGGGGGTCGCGTCGGCCTTCTCATTGGCCTCGATGTAGCGGCTCAGCCAGCCGTCGCGCGTACCCTTGTCGCCGGGCGTCGCGCTTTCCATGAAGTCTTGCGCGTCGAAATGAGAGCGAGTAGAATCCGGCGAACCCGCGGCGTGAATCACGGCCAGACTCTTGTCATCCCAGAAGGGCTTCAGCGGCGCGAGGCCCGGGTGAAAGCCGAACCGCCCGTCGAGATCCAACACTCCATCTTCGCCCTTGCCGGGCCTTGGGATCGCGAGCGTGGGACGAAACTGGTAGTAGCGGTCGTCGCTGTAAGGCGCCACGGCGTTCAGCCCGTCCATCGCTCCCCGCTGGAAGACAACCACCAGGACCTTCTTCCGCTTCGCGCTCGTCACCGCGGCGGCACGGCGCAAAAAGCCCGGCAGGACGCCGGTGGCTACCACGGCCAAGCCGCTCGATTTGAGGAAGAAACGTCGGTTGAGCATCATGACAGTAACCTGCCTTACAGCTCGATAAACACCGACAGCGCGCAAAGGTTGCGGTCAGAGGTGGGGCAGGCTTCCTCCACGGACGCAGACGGCACGGCCAACTTCAGCTCGGCCGCTTACGGCGAACTACCGCAACTTGACCGTTGCGCCGCCCTTGTCCTTGCTCCGCAGCGCCGCATCCATGAACGCGAAGATCTCGAGTGTCACGTCGTTCGGTACCGGCGGTTCCCCTGTACGGAAAAACTCCACCACACGCGTCACGAGCCGGCCGTACGCGCCGCCGGCGCGGCTGGACGTCTTGATGTCTTTCTCTCCGTAGGTGATAGCGCCGTAGCCTCGTTTACCCGCGCGAATGCCCCGTACCGTGCCGATACGGCCGTCCTTCCACAAGCCGACGATCACATCGGCGCCTTCGGTATGGGTGCGATTGACCGACACGCAGCCCGGACCCATGATCGTGTAGAGCAACTCGATGGGGTGGACCGCGTACCACGAGAGGTCGAGGTGGTGGGTCGGATGAATCGAGGCGGGGCCCCAGGTAGTCGCGCCGCGCAGCCCCTCGACCTTGACGTCGGCGATCGCGTCGGCGTACCGCAGGCTCGACGTACTGAACCATGGTACGCCGTGTTTCTTGCCGAGCCGCGCAATCTCACGGACGTCCTCCAGCGTTGCCGCCAGGGGCTTGTCGATGAAGACCGGCTTCCCGGCTTCGAAGACAGGCTTGACTTGCTCGAGGTGCTTGCGGCCATCGACGCTCTCGAGCAGAATCGCGTCCACCTTGGAGCAAAGCGTGGGGATGTCATCGACGATCTCGACACCCCAATCGTCCCGCAGCTCGGCAGCATACTTCTTGACGCGCGTGTAGCTCGACTCGAGGTCATCGCTGCCGCCCGGGTAGGCGGCGACCACCTTTGCACCCGGCACGTGGTCAGGCCGCGACGGGTCGTTGAGGAGACGGGTAAAGGCCGGAACGTGGGAGGTGTCGGTACCGATGATGCCGACTTTGATCTCAGCCCCGCCAGCCGAGACCGGCAAGAGGAAGGCGAGCAACACGATGAGTTTGTTCATGGGGAGCATTCTACAATACGCGGCAGGCCACGTTTCTTACTCGATCGCAATCGTGACGATGTTCGAAGACACACCGCCGATCGTCAGCACAACCTCGACCGCGTCACCACTCGGCGTTCCCTCTAGGATCTCGACATTGATTTGATACAGCCCCACGAATCCCGGCGCGAGACCCGAGCAGATCACCGTAGCCGCCACGCCGCCCACCGTTGCCTGCGGCTGCGTGGTCGTCTGCGACAGCGGGTCGTCCGAGGCCGCCGCGCCTGTCACCGGGATGTTGGTCACCGGCCCCAGCCCGGTTGCGAAAATCGCGATGAACTCTCCCCTCCGCGCAGGCCGCGAGTCAGGGAAGGCCCCCCCGCGGGCGGCCAGCGTGGCCGTACCTGCAACCAAGATCGATCCCTGTCCTTCACCCGTCGCCGATGTCGTGAAGATCCCCGGGTTGAACGGGACGATCGTGACCGAAACCGGCGCGCTCTCCTGGTCGCCGACGATTGCCGTAAGAAAGGCCTCCTCCAGGCCAATCAGCTCCCACGGGATCTGGATGTTGGCCTGACCGGGCGAGGCGAAGAACAGCGGCGCCTCGATCTCCACCGCGCCGAATCGCAGGGCGGCTCCGCCAGGGGTGAAGCGCATCATCGAGCCCCCCAGCGAGGTCGGGAGCGGCGAGATGGGCGCGTTCTCCGTGATCAGCGAGAGATCGATCCCAAAGACCGCGGCGATCATCCCACCCGCAACACCGCTGACGCTGGTTACGCCCACGGAATTGCCGACGCCACCCTCGAAGATACTGGGCGCTGGTGCGGGCGGAGCCGCCACCGTGAACTCGAGCGTCGCGGACACGCCGCCGCCCGGCAGCGGCGTAAACACCGTGACCTGGGCCGCGCCGGGTGCAGCGAGGTCCGAGGCGGGAATGGTGGCCTGCAAGCGCGTGCTGTCGACAAAGGTCGTGAGCCTGGCTTCGCCGTTCCAGCGCACCTCTGAACCCGGCACCAGGCTCTGGCCCGTTACCGTGATGGTAATCTCCGGCGACCCGGCCATCGTTCCTGCCGGCGACAAGCTGAGCAAGGTTGGTATCGCTCGCGGACGCTGGATCTGATAGAGAGCACCGCCAGGATAATCGGCGAAATACACTTCACCGGCTTCATCTTCGCCGAACGTGCTGATCGAAAAGAAAGTTGGCCGGGGGCCCATGGGAATCCACACGCCGTTGCTCCGGGTCGCCGCGAAGAAGGCGCCGGTCACAAAGTCGGCATAGAAGTAAGTTCCGTCGAGCCCGGGGAAGCTCACGCCGCGATAGCGGTATCCCCCAGTGACCGACCCTCCCTCGGGATCCTGGATGTAGTCGATAATCGGCAACACCAAGGGACCATCGTTGCAGCCCGCCGCGGGCCTGAAGCAGCGCGTACCTTCCATCCGGCGCCAGCCGTAGTTCTCTCCGCCCGGGCTGCCGGTCGGTTGAAAATCAATCTCCTCGACCGCGTTCTGACCGACGTCGCCGATGAAGAGATCTCCGGTCTCACGGTCGAAACTGAAGCGCCAGGGATTGCGTAGGCCATAGGCCCAGATCTCTCCGCGCGCCGGTTGGCCCACGAACGGGTTCGATGGCGGGATCGCGAAAGGCTCCGCGCTGTCCACATCAATTCGCAAGATCTTCCCGAGCAGCGTAAGCAAGCTTTGGCCCCGGTCACCGGGGTCGCCCGCACTGCCGCCGTCTCCCGTGGCGATATAGAGGAGCCCGTCGGGACCGAACTGCAACTGGCCGCCGTTGTGGTTGCGGAACGGCTGGGCGAACGTGAGCAGTTTTCTCTCAGAGCCCGGGAGAGCGACATTCGGGTCCGCGGACACGTCGAACTCGGAAACAACCGTATCCCCACCTCCATTGGTGTAGTTGACGAAGAGGCGGCCGCTCTCTTGGTAGTCAGGGTGGAACGCCAAGCCCAGCAGCCCGCGCTCATCGCAACAGATAACACGGCCCCGGATGTCGAGAAACGGCGCCGCAAGAATGTCTTCCCCGTCGAAGATGACGATGCGGCCGGCTTGCTCGTTGATGAACAGCCTGCCCGATCCGTCGCCGGCGTGGGTAATGTTGACCGGTCGAGCCAGTCCGTTGGCAACCGGGTCAAAGATCAGATCATCGAGGAGCTGCGCTTCGATCGAACCGGCGAAGGCGCCGACCAACAAGAGCCCGGTCCAGAGGGCGAAGGCCGTCCGTGCAGCCGTCATTGAATCCACTCTTTGTTCGTACCGGGCCAAAGCGTCCGGCGCCCGAGACAACCTCCCCCCACTTACAATAGCGGCTTCGTCCTGAAGCTCCATAGCTCGGCAGTATCTCAGATTGGATTTCGGTTCTTGCCGCTACCGAATGTGTGGTTCGCGAGCAAGGCACTTTCAGACATGGCGGCCCGGGCCGCAAGTGTAGGATACTTGCAGATTATGAAAAAGCGTCCGAAGGCTTTCTTTGCAGCATTGATCCTTATCGTGATTGCGGCGGCCGCTCTTTCGCAAACGGCCAAGTACCCGGTGAACTGGCAGGGCCTGCCCGAGCCGTTCCACACGTCGTCGGCGAGCAACCGACCCCAGGTTGTCGCTCGGCCGGCCGGTGCGGAATTGACCTTGCCTCCTGGATTCAAGGTGAAGGAGTACATGGCCGGCTTCGACAACCGGCCGCGGTTCATGGTGCTCGGCCCCAGCAACGAAATTCTGCTCACCGACAGCGGTGAGCGGCGCAGCCCCACCGGCGCACTCTACGTGCTCAAAGACCGGAGCAAGAAGAAGATCCTCGAGGGGCTTGACCGGCCTTTCGGACTCGCGTTTCATGAGGATTGGCTATACGTCGGGGAAACGACTTCGGTCAAGCGGTACAGGTACGACGCCCAGGCCATGACGGTGAGCCAGCCGGGCGAGGAGATCATCCCGCTGGACGACTACGGAAAAGGCCACTGGACGCGTACGCTTCTCTTCGATCGCGACCACAAGAAACTCTACGTCACCGTAGGCTCGGGCTCGAACATAGACCTCGACGAGCCCCCGATGAGGGCGGCGCTCAACCGCTTCAATCCCGACGGATCCGGCCAGGAAATCGTCGCTTCAGGGCTGCGGAACACCATCGGCTTACGTTGGTTTCCGGGAAGCGAAGATCTGTGGGCGGCGGTGCAGGAGCGCGACGGTCTCGGCGACGATCTGGTGTCCGACTACCTCGTCAAGATCAAAGAGGGCGGCTTCTACGGCTGGCCCTACGCCTACAGCGGTCCGCACGAGGAACCTCGCCATAAGGACGTCGCGCCCGACATGGTCAAGAAGACGCTCTATCCCGATGTGCTCCTCGGGGCGCACGTGGCGGTTCTCGATATTCTTTTCTACACGGGCGGGCAGTTTCCCGAGAAGTACCGGAACGGCCTGTTCCTGGCCTTTCACGGCTCTTGGAACCGCTCGAAGAGGGTCGGCTACCGCATCGCTCTCATTCCCTTTGAGGACGGTAAGCCTACTTCGGGCCCGCAAGACTTCTTGACCGGTTGGATGCTTGACGAAGACAATCGGCAAGTGTGGGGCCGGCCGGTCGGCCTGTTGCAGATGCCCGACGGCTCGCTGCTGGTCTCCGACGACGGGGGCCGCAAGCTCTGGCGGATTTCCTATCAGGGCTAGTGGGAGTCTTGTGGACTCGCAGAAAGCTCCGCTGCCGACCGATTCAGTCTTGTGGTTTTGACCTATCGCTCGCGGTGCCATCTGGCTGTGATCCTCGTCACGCACTTAGCGTGTGCCGCCGGCTCGTCGGCTGTCGAGAGTACGTTCTCTCATCAGCTTCATTTCAACGCGGGAGCCACCTGCGCGAGCTGCCATGCCGCGGCCGCCACGAGCACAATCGCTGCGGACCGCAACCTTCCCAGCGAGCGGGAATGTAGCGTCTGTCACAACGGCAGCGCAACACGCGTGGTGGACACCACGATCCTTTCTGAAACGCCAACCGCCGAGAGAAGTTACCGCTTCAACCACCAGTTCCATCTGAAGCTCGGCAACATTGCTCCCCTGTTGGCCGCGGCGATCGACGGCGGAACCTATCTAGGTAAGCCGGCCGGCATCCGCCCACACCTCGACAGCGCGAACGCTTGTCAGGCGTGCCATCGCGGTCTGGAACAGACCGACCTAGCGGGGAAGGCAAACCTGCCACAGATGTCGGACTGTCTGGTCTGCCATTCCGAGATTGACAATCCCTTCAGTTGCGAGAAGTGCCACCTCGAAGGCGCCCCGCTCCGCCCCGCCGATCATACACGGGCGTTCACCGACCGACACTCCACTGGCGAGATCGGGCTGGACAAAGCGTCCTGCCTGCCTTGCCACGGCACCAACTTCGCTTGCATGGGATGCCACTAGGTCAAACCTGGTGAATCATCGCCGTTCTCGTGTCAAGAGCCTGCGGGCCCGCACCCTTGCCGACGCCGCTCTCAGTCAGCGCCTCTGGAACACAAAAAAGGGGGGGGCCGAAGCCCCCCTCTGGTTGAAAGGTTGTTGTCCCGTCTCTCGGGTTGTTAGTGGTTCAACCCCTCCGACGGACAGCCCAGCAGGCTGAACGATATGGTCGTTATACCGTTGGTCTCAGCGCTCACGCCCAGCCGGCGGCAGTCGATCAGGCGGTCGCCGTCCGCGTCAAACTGCAGCACCAGCGCTAAGTAGCCCTGCGCCAGCGTCGGGATCCCTGCCCCGCCGTCCGTGATGAACGCATACCCGTGCGCATACTGAAACTCGCACATGATCACCAGGAACCCTTGGAAGTCCGGCGTCGGGTCGATGTTCCACACCGGATTCCCCGCCGACAGCGTGAACGTCATCTGTTCCCCGCCCTCGACGATCGTCGACGTCGCCGTGTCCGGCATCCCTCCGTCGTCGCCCACCTGCCCGATGTAGTGCACCATGCACTGTCCTCGTTGCTTCGGCGTCCCCTTCCAATCGTACGATGTGTTCGACACCGCAATCCCGGTGTCAAACCCGAAACGATTGGTCACAAACGGGACAGCAACGTCGTCGCGCACCGTACCACTGACACGAACGTGGCCGGATCTCCGCCGACGTCCACAAACCGTGGCCTCGGAGCATCGACGCTCGCCACCCCCACGTCACTCAAAGGCGCGAACCGCGCATCCATCTGGCCCGACCCCACGAACGGCTTGTCTTCGCTCGTGTCCGTCTCCCAGTGGATGTCGACATGAACCCAGATCTCCTGCGGTACGAACGGATCCCCTTCCTTTAACTCGTACACCACGAATCCGTTGCCGTCCGAGTCCAGATCCACATCGGTGCCGCCGCCGCTCGGAGCGACCGCACCTCCCGCGCCGTTCTCATCCGTCCCCGACACGATCTCTAGACACAGATCACCGCCACCCTGCGAGACCGGACACGACGACAGCGCACTGCCGTCCTGATCCACGACGTCCCACACCTCCAGCGTCACCCCCATCGGGATGTTAAAGAAGCGCAGGATGAAGCGTGTCGCTTGCGACGCCCCGCCCCCTGTCGCCGCCACCGACTGCGGCGGCGCGAACGGACTGTTAAACGTCAACTTCGGATAGCGTTCTCCGTCGCGTTGGAGGCATTCACAAACGAGGGCGCGCCCAGCGTCCTGAACGCCGCCGCAAACCCTTCCTGTAAGTGAACGTTGAATGTGCCCCAGAAGTCCTCGCACTGCAGCCCCGTGATCCCGTCGTCGTATGTCACGATCAGGCCCTGCAGGATGATGCCTACCGCCCCTTGGTTGGTCTGCACCGAGATCGACGCAAACGCCGTCACCCCCAAGGTCGCGATGATCGTCCCGCCGGCTCCCAGCGCCGCCGCGTTCCCGCGTACGTTGGTGAACCGCGCCGTCGACGTCAGATCAAAGCAGGACTCGCTGCTGGTTTGGTTGAAGAAGTCGTCGCACAACGGCGTCCCATCGATTGCCAAGGTCGATGGCAGGGTCGCTGCCACCGGCCTCGTACATTGGCCGAAGTTCGGGTAGCAGTTCGCCGCCCCCGGCACCGGGAACTGAACCCCGTTCCACGTCAGCGTCGACGGCCCCGTCAGCAGCCCCTCGTGCGGACACGGATAGCGGATGTCGGGAAGGTTAAACGGTGGCGAGCCGAACAACGGTCCGCAGGGCTCCCCGGGACCCGCCAACTCCGACGTGTCCAGCGCCTCGAAGCTGTTGTTGTCGTTGACGGTCATGATCGCATCGGTGTGATTATCCACCGGGTCGTCATCGACCAGACCGTTGGTTACCGCCGTGTTCAGCGTCAGATTGACGTTCATCTGAATGTACTGCACCAGGTTCTGCTGCACCGGCGGAACGTTGGGGTTGTACACCCCGTCGTTGGTACAATCCAGCCGCGAGTCGCCGACGCGCGCGGACAGGTTCTCGGCCCGCAATATGTTGGGCACGAAGGTCGCGATGCAGGTCAGGCGTCCCAGCGGCTGCACCGCAAAGTTGATAAACTGGGCGTCTGCCACGCCCGTGTTCGCCAGCGCCAGCAGCACCACCGCCAGCCCTAATGAGATCTTTTTTTTGTCGCTGCCATCTCACTCTCCTTTTTCTCTTTCTCTCCACAAGAAGCTTGGGTCCACGAGAGAACCCACCGACACCCGCTTCCGCCCTACCGACAGGCCCCGTTTCGCGAGGGACGCCTGAGCCAAAGCGAAGCACCTCGGAGCCGCCCCTGAAGCTCGATAGCTGAAACGATCGCCCCTCAACCCAGAGCACCCCCGAAGAATCTGTATGGTAACGAAAGGCTTCCACAAGATTCAACCCCCGTTTTGGCTCGCTTGCTAGTGTAGTGCACCATAAATAATGTAACTTATATTGGCTTCCCATCGTCTCTATTAACAGGAGGCATGGGATGCGAAGAGCACAACCAGTAACTTTGAACACAGCGCAATGCAAGCAGTTGGACCGCTACGCGCGCGGCCGCCAAGTCGCCGTTCGTCTCGCCCTGCGAGCCAGGATTGTCCTGCTGGCCGCCGACGGTCTCGAGAATAAGCAGATCGCCGCACAGCTCGGTGTCTCGCGGCAGTTGGTGGCCCGCTGGCGCACGCGCTTTCTCGAAAGCAGCATCGCCGGCATTGCAAAAGACGCCCCACGGCCCGGTCGTAAACCTGCCGTCTCGAAGCAGAAAGTACAGCAGATCATCCACAAGACCACCCGCGAGAAACCGTCCAACGCCACCCACTGGAGCCGCCGCACCATGGCCGCCGCGGCCGGCGTCAGCGCTTCCACCGTGGGACGGATTTGGCGCGCCCATGGCCTCAAGCCCCACCGCGTCAAGACCTTCAAGCTCAGCAATGACCCGCGTTTCGCCGAGAAACTCGACGACATCGTCGGACTCTATCTCAATCCGCCTGAGCATGCTCTGGTTCTCTCGCTCGATGAGAAGTCCCAAATCCAAGCCCTCGATCGCACCCAGCCCGGCCTGCCGCTCAAAAAGGGACGCGGCCAAACGATGACCCACGATTACAAGCGCAACGGCACGACCACCCTGTTTGCGGCGCTCAACAGCCTTGACGGCAGCGTGATCGCCGAGTGCATGCCCCGACACAGCCACCAGGAATGGCTGCGCTTCCTGCGCTTAATTGACCGCCGCACTCCCAAGGACAAACAGCTTCATCTCATCGTGGACAACTATGCCACCCACAAGCATGCCGCTGTGAAGCGTTGGCTCGATCGTCACCCGCGCTTCCACATTCATTTCACCCCGACCTCGGCGTCGTGGCTGAACATGGTCGAGCGATTCTTTCGCGATCTCACCGTCAAGCGCCTGCGCCGCGGCGTGTTTCGCAGCGTGGACGAGCTCGTCGCCGCCATTGACGACTACATCGCCCAGCACAACGGGCATCCCACGCCCTTCATCTGGACCGCGACCGCCTCCGACATCCTCGAGAAAGTCAAGCGCGGACGTGCCGCCCTGCATAAGGTGCAATCTGCTTGACGCACTACACTAGGAACAGACCCGGGATCAGTCTACCCCTCTACGATCGCCAGCACCCACTCAAGAAGAATGCGCAGGCCGTTGGGTCGCCCGCGGGCCCTTGTCAGATATTGGATGGAGTTCAGAATCGAAACGGAGCCAGGGTGTCTGAGGGGACTGCGCGCTCTGTCTGGAGCCGAGAGGGTCACTTTCCTCAAGAGCGACGGGCCGGTACCGATCCTGCCCAGGCACCGGGGCGAGCATCTGTTGACAGCTAAAACGGGCCCATGATAGTTTCACTCAGGCTGGCCCGGGGGCTCCGGAAGTTGGCGGAGTAGCCGCTGCCGGCCGCGGAGAACTCATGAAAGTGAACCGACGCAAGGCACTCGAAAGCTTGGCCCTGTTTTTCGCGGGCTCGCCGCTACTCCAGCGGCAACTACTGCGAGGACAAGGACCGCCGAAGATCGACCCGGTTCTCGAGCCGGCCAACGTGTTCGACTTCGCCAAGCTGGCGAAGGAAAAGCTTGATCCGGTTGCGTGGGACTACATGGACGAGGGGGCCAGCGACGAAGCTGCTTTGCGCGACGCACGCAAGGCATTCAACCGCATCATCATCCGACCGCGCTTTCTCACCGATGTCCACAAGATCGAACTCGAAACCAAGCTGTTCGGCAACAAGCTCAAGCATCCGATCTTCATTGACCCGGCGGGCGGGAAGAACTGTTTTTACCCGGACGGGGAGAAAGAGGTCGCCAAAGCCGCCGGCGAGACGGACACCTTGATGATCACGAACGGCGGTATCGAGGACGTGATCCGAGCGGGTCAAGGACCGAAAAACTGGTGGCAGGTCACGACCGGCGGGCAGTTCCGCACCAAGAACACGATGCTCAACTTCGTCGAGCGGCTCGAAGACGAGGGATGCAACGGCATCTGCTTTACGGTCGACATTATGCACGTCTCTCATCGGGAAAGGAGCATCCATCACAAGTTCGTGCGGACTTGGTGCAGCACCGGAGTCCCCCGTGACGCCCAGGGCAACCTGATCTATAAAGAAGGGGACGAGCCTTGGCGTACCGGCGGATACCCGTCGCGCCCGTTCCCGACGCCGACCTGGGATACGGTTCGCCAACTTCGCGACACGACCGAGCTGCCGATCGTCATCAAGGGCGTTCTGACGGCCGAGGACACCGATATGGCGGTCAAGACCGGTATGTCGGGGGTGGTGGTTTCAAGTCACGGCGCGCGGCAGCTTGACCACGTGGGCGGAACCATCGAGGCGTTGCCCGAGTGCGTGCAGGCGGCGGGCGGCAAGATCCCCGTGCTGATCGACGGCGGTTTCCGGCGCGGCAGCGACATTCTGAAAGCGTTGGCGCTCGGAGCAACGGCGGTCGGGATCGCGCGGCCTTATCTGTGGGGGTTGACCACGTTCGGGCAACAGGGAGTGGCTCGTGTGATCGAGTTACTGCGCGTCGAGCTGGCGCTCGACATGGGCATGTCGGGAGTGGCGAAGATCTCCGACATTGACCGCAAGCTCGTGCGGGTTCGGAACTATTCGTTGTGACGGGTGACGCGGGCGCGACGAAGGCGGGTCTCGGAGCCATGTGATGAGATTATGCTGTGGGAGGAGCAGATAGTCACTAAGCACGCTCGTGTCATCGTGCTTCATCAACTACAACCGCCAGAACTGGAAAGCTAGTAGAAGCATTCTGGTGACTACTTCATCGGTCATTTATCGTGATGGGGCATAATTCTTTGACCCGACGCCAGGCGCTTTGTGGTTTCGCTCAGTTTGTTCTAGTGTCGCCGCTTCTGCGGGGTCAGATTCTCGACGACCCGCCCATCGAAGACCTCATCAACGTCTTTGATTTCGCCAAGCTTGCCAAAGAGAAGCTCGATCCGCTGGCGTGGGACTTTCTCGCGGAGGGAAGCTCGGGGGAAGTGGCGCGGCGCGACAACCGCCGGGCGTTCAACCGCATCATCCTGCGACCGCGGTTTCTCACGGACGTTCATCAGATCGACGTCAGCAGCTCCCTCTTCGGCAAGACGCTCCATTTCCCCTTGTTCATCGATCCTGCCGGTGGGAAGAACTGCTTCTGGCCCGACGGCGAGCTGGAGGTCGCCAAGGCGGCTGCTGCGACTGGGACGATGATGGTTACCAGCGGTGGCATTGATGACCTCGTCGCCTCGGGCAAGGGACCGAAGAACTGGTGGCAGTACACCACCGGCGGACAGTTTCGCACCGAGAACACGATGCTCAACTTCGTCGAGCGCCTCGAAGACCTTGGCTGCCAGGGCATCTGCTTCACGGTGGACAACATGATCGTCTCGAACCGCGAGCACCGGCAGCGCAACAAGTTCGTGCGGGGTTGGTGCTCCCAGAAAGGCATTCCGCGCGACGCGCAGGGCAACTTGATCTACGGGCCCGGCGACCGGGTTTGGCGCAACGACCGCTATCCCTCACGCCCGTTCCCGACACCTACTTGGGACACCGTCCGCCGTCTGCGCAACATGACGGACATGGGGATCATGTTGAAGGGCATCATGACGGCGGAAGACACCGAGCGGGCTGTGCGGGCAGGCATGTCAGCCGTGGTCGTATCGAATCACGGTGGACGCGCGCTCGATCATGTCGGCGGCACGATCGAGGTGCTGCCGGAATGTGTTCAAGCCGCCGGAGGGAAGATGCCCGTGCTGATCGACGGCGGTTTCCGGCGGGGGTCTGATATCCTCAAGGCGCTGGCGCTCGGAGCTTCGGCGGTCGGGATCGCGCGGCCTTACTTGTATGGCTTAGCGACCTTCGGCCGGCAGGGCGTGGAGCGGGTGCTTGAGTTGCTCAAGACCGAGCTGGCGCTCGATATGGGAATGGCCGGAGCGAGCCGGATTTCGGAGATTGACCGCCGGCTGGTGAGAATTCGTGCGTAGTGAGGAGGCCATGATGCTGACGCGACGAGGTCTATTGACGGCCTTGGCAGCGCTTCCGCTGGCCGCGAAGGAGTATGTGGTCCACAAGCCGAAGGTCGACATACTGTGGAAGTCGCCGGACCGACATCCGAACGCCCTGGAAGCGACCGAAGAGGGTCTATGGGTCGGCGAGGAGACAACCGATACTGCCTATCTGCTCGACTGGAACAGCGGCAAGGTTCTGCGCAAAGTTCCCACCGAATCGTCCAACACAAGCGGCATGGCTTTCGGCGGTGGCTATCTTTGGATGGCGGCCAACGGAGGGGCCATCGGACGCGATCCCCGGCCCACGGACACCTCTCGCGGCGAAGTCGTCAAGATCGACGCCAAAACGGAGAAGACCTTTGCCCGCTACCCCATGCCAGGTGGTGGCGGGGTGCACGGCCTGTGCTGGCACCAGGACTCGCTGTGGATCACGACGCTGCATCAGGAAACGCTCACCCGAACGGACGTGGATTTCAACGTCAAGCACAGCATTCCCGTTACGTTGACGCGGGCGCACGGCTTGGCCGGGGACGGCGACACGATCTGGTGCATGTTTTCGAACGACTACCGAGTGTTGCGGATGTCTAAGAAGGATGGCCGGATTCTGGAAGCGATCCAACTGACAAAAGGCGTCGACCCGGATCCGCACGGCATGACGTTGCACCGGGGAGCGTTCTACTATTGCGACTCGGGCGTCGCGGGGCGCGGCAAGAGCAACAACAGCAAGTATGCCGGCTACATTGCACGGGTTACTATTTGAGGAGGCGATGGCCTCGTCCCCTTTCCTATCTCAACTCGGCGGCGAGAGTCATCGGACTTGTGGAATGTCGCGGAGATTCCTTAGGCGAAGGTGCAACAGAAAACCTAACGGTTGACGAGCAGCCGGGCGGGCACAGGGGCCCGCCCCTACAGTCCTCGTTGGATACCACGATAGACCACTCGGAAGGAGTATTGAGATGCTGAGTCGAAGAGCTTTGTTGGGAGCGTTAGCGGCCGGTGCGCTGGGGGCCAAGGTCCGCACGATTCAGCCGGCACGAGTCGAACCGTTGTGGCGGTCGCCTGACGGACATCCTAACGCTCTCGAGGCGACGGACGAAGGCCTGTGGGTAGGCGAGCAGGTGAGCGACCTGGCCTACCTACTCGACTGGAGGACCGGCAAGGTGCTGCGCGCGGTTCAGACGGAGTCGTCGAATACAAGCGGCATCGCCTATGGTGGCGGCTATCTGTGGATGGCGGCGAACGGCGCCGCAAGCCGTCGCGAGCCCCGTCCAACCGATACCACCACGGGAGAGGTCCACAAGGTCGAAGCCAAGAGCGGCAAGACGGTGGCGCGTTATCGGGTGCCGGGCGGAGGCGGCGTCCATGGCTTGGCCTGGGGCCACGACTCACTATGGGTCACGACGCTGCACCAGGAAACTCTGACCCGGTTCGACGTCAACTTCAACAACCCGCACAGCATCCCCATTGGTCTCGATCGCGCACACGGGTTGGCTGTAGACGGTGATTCGGTCTGGTGCATGTTCTCGAACGACTATCTCATCCAACGCCTTGACGCCAAGGACGGCCAAGTTCGCGAGGCGATCCAACTCCGAAAGGGTGTCGATCCCGATCCGCACGGGATGACAATGCATCGGGGCGTGCTCTATTACAGTGATTCGGCGTTTGTGCGGGGGGGCGGCGCGCACGGCGGCAAGCACGGGGGATACATTTGCCGGATCCATTTGTAGGGAGCCGGGATCCGATGAGGGCCGTCACGAGCCGTTCAACGCTCCTAGGCGCGGGCGGAGCACGCTACGCCCCTTGGTTGTGCTTTTCCGGCGGGCTTGGTCTACTTCTGCTGCTGCTCGTTGTCAGCTCCGCGTGGGCCCAGTTTCAAGACGAAGTCGGCAAGATCATGCGGCCGACGGACGGCGCGGTCTTACCGCTGGGGGAGGTCAGTATCGTGGCCACCGCTCCCGCGGGCAAGCTCGAACTCGACGGGCAAGCCATTGAGGCCGAGGAGCCGTTCCCGAACGTCTTCCATGCGACGCTGACCCCTTCCGAAGGCGAGCATCGCTTGGCGCTCGTGTGGGACGGCGGCCGCAAGGAAGTCCGCTTTTTTGTCGGCGAGAAAGCCCCCGCTGCGTTCAAGCCTTTCCAGCACCACCCGCCTGTCCCCGCTGTCGAGTGCACACAGTGCCACGGCCTAAGCCGCCGGGGACGGTTCCGCTTCAAAGGCGGTTGCTTCGACTGCCACGAGAAGGAAACCTTCGTTAGCGTTCACGCCCACCCGATCCATGACTTCGTGGAGTGTGGCCAGTGCCATAACGCTCATGGCTCGACGGCTGCCAAGCACCTGATGTTGCCGCGGGAAATCATGTGCAAGCTGTGCCATAACTGAGGGCCGGCGCTGGGGCCGAGCCATGACGGAAGAGCGAGCGGCGCAGTCCCTCTGCAGGGGTCACTTCGCGCGGACGCGCCCCCCGAGTTTCTGGATCATGGCAGTGCACTTTAGCCGCGCTTCCCCCAACCCGCTGGGCGTGATGTCGCCGGACCGCATGTAGTTCAGCACGACATCTTCGGCGGCGGCGAACTCCTCGCAGACCTGGGCCACCTCCGAGGCGATCTCGTGGGGGATGTTGGTGACACCGTTGGCGTCGCCATGGATCAGGTCGCCGGGATAGACCGTCAGTCCGCCCACGTGAACCGGCACCTCGAGGTCGATGATGTGAGGGTTGCCGTGGGAACAGATGGCCCGGTCGCTGAAGCACGGAAAACCTAGCGCGCGGACCTGGTCGAGATCCCGTGCGGCGCCGCTCGTGATCAGACCCGCCGATCCGAAGCCCTTGTAGATCGTGCTCATCACCTCCCCGAACGTTGCGGCGGCGGGCGGGTCGTCGAGGTCTTGCACGACGACGACGACAGGCTGCGGCAGCTTGGCAAAGCCCTCGACCTGGGTGTCGAGAGAGGCGTAGACGTTCCCTGACGCGGGCGGCGCGGCGGACCGGAAGGTAGCGGTCGACGCATAGCCCACCATCGGCGGCATCTCGGGGAAGCAGGCGCGGATCCGTCCATCCATGTAGCCTTCGGTCTGCGAGCGCACCTTGAAAACCTCGATGACGTTGCAGATCGTCGGCGTGTCGTACTTGCGAAGCAAAGCCAGGTCGGCTTTGGAGAGTTGCGGAATGCTCACGGTTCCCTGCCCCTTTCTTGGGTGCCCTTTCGTTGGGGAGAAACTCAATTGTACTCGCGCCGGAGTCGCGCGATCCGGACTTCTTTCCCTAGGGCGCTTCCGAGAATCCCATTATCGGAAGCAACTTGGCTAACGGAACAACGAGACTACCATGCCGCACTTTCCGAAGAAGCCCCGTCATCGGAACCGACGGCCAAGCGGCGACCGCGCGCCTGCAGAGAACAACGTATCCGCTGAGCTGTCCGAGCAGGGTTCGAAAAAGATCCTTGACAATCTAAATATGATGTAGTACTAAATAGATAGTATGACGAGGCCACCCAACACTCTGACCGATCTCGAACTCCAAATCATGAAGATCGTCTGGGACCGTGATGCCTCGACGGTCCGTGACGTTTACGAGGCTCTCTGCCAGTCGCGGAAGATCGCCTACACGACCGTTATGACCATGATGCGAATCCTCGAACAGAAGGGGCATCTAAAGAAGTCCAGCCGAGAGAGGGCTCACGTCTACCGGCCCACGAAGCCCAAGCAGAAGATCGTCGGCGCCATGGTTCGTGATTTCCTTGACCGAGTCTTCAACGGCTCAGCCGAGCCGCTGCTCGTCCATCTGGTCGAGGAAGGGGAACTGTCGAAGGAGAACCTTCAGAAGGTCTCCAAGATGCTAAGGAAGTCAAAATGACAACGACTTTGCTGATCGACAACCTTTGCGCTTACTCGCTGCAGGTCCTGGCGATCGTTGCAACGGCGGCGATCTTCTTGACGCTCGCTCGATCGCTCACCCCCCGGGCGAGGCTCGCGGTCTGGCAAGTGGTACTGGCGCTGTGCCTACTGCTGCCCATGATGCAGTCATGGCAGCCGGCGAACCCTGCCGGACCGGCAATGATCTCCGTCGGGCTCGGTCCCGTGGCTGTCGTTCAGGAAGATCAGCCCGCTGGACTTTCGTTCGACTGGAGGGCAGCGGTACTCTTTCTGCTCGCGCCTGGCGCGGCATGCCGGCTCGTGTGGCTAGGGGTCGGCCTCTATCGTCTTCGAAGGTATCGTCGCCAGGCGGAGCCAGTTCATCCCACTGCCTCAATCTCCGAGTTGGAGAAGCACATCGGCACATCCGCGAGCTTCTACTCGACGGGGGCCATCCATTCCCCTGTGACCTTCGGGGTCGTACGCCCGGTGGTCCTGCTGCCGCTCCGTTTCGATGAACTGGCAACCGATGTCCAACGAGCCGTCATTTGCCACGAACTGCTGCACGTGCAGCGGCGCGACTGGCTGTTCACCCTCGCGGAGGAAACAGTCAGGGTGTTGCTGTGGTTCCATCCTGCGATCTGGTGGGTGCTCAGCCAAGTCCAACTGACGCGCGAACAGGTTGTCGATCGCGAGGTGCTCGACTGGACGCAATCAAGCGAACCCTACATGGAAGCTTTGATGACGATCTCGGGCGCGGACGTGCATCTCGACCTGACCCCGGCGCCGCTATTTCTTCGAAGGCGTCATCTCAATCTGCGTGTCGAATCCCTACTCCAGGAGACCAATATGTCGAAACAAGGTATCGCCGTTTGTCTCGTTTTTCTCGCCGCTGCTGTCACCGGCGCAACCTGGGTTGCCACGGCAGCGTTCCCACTCTCCGCCGCGGCAGCGCCCCAGGAGGCAGTAACCCGCCCCACGGTCGGAATTGATGAGGGAGAGCCGCTCCTGCACCGTAGCGCTCCGCGATACCCCAAAGATGCGCGCGACAATCGCATAGAAGGGCCGGTTGCTCTCGAAGTTGCCATCGGCGAGAACGGCAATGTCTACGATGCGCATGTCATCAGCGGTCCCGCGGGACTCAGGGCGGTCGCTTTGCAGGCTGTTCTGCAATGGCACTACTCGGACGACGTGCCCCGCCCCTCGAAACGGCTGGTGACACTGAACTTCCTCCTTCCTGCTGAACGTGGGCCACGACCGCACTCCAAAACCGACGATGAGGTCTTTGGAACGGTCGAGAGCATCTCTGTCGGCGGATTGTCCGAAGCGAGCCGTGAGGCCCTACTGGCCGATCTTCCCCTCAACGTCGGTGATACGCTCTCCCGAAGCCGGTTCAGCGTTGTCAGGGCTTATGTGGATCGTTTTGACCAACACCTCGGTCTAGCCTTCAGGGCTGCGCCCGGAGACGACGGGCAGAAGAAGCTGTCAATGCATCTCTCCCTGCCGCGCGGTCAAATGGCCCACGGTGAGCCCATGACGCCGAGACAGATCCGTGTTGTCGGCGCCGTCGCCGAGCTTGCTCGCAGAGTCCCCCCTCCCAAGTATCCTCCCTTGGCAAGGCAGGCCGGGATACAGGGTACGGTCGTCCTGTGGGCCACGATCACCGAAACCGGTACGGTCGAGAAGCTCGATGTCGAGTCCGGCCATCCGTTGCTTGTGCCTGCCGCACTGGAAGCGGTCAAGCAATGGGAATACAAGATTACGAAGCTCAACGGCGAGCCCGTAACGGTCAAGACTCGGGTAGATATCATCTTTAGGTTGTCGCGATAGCTAGTGTAGTGCACCATAAATAATGTAACTTATATTGGCTTCCCATCGTCTCTATTAACAGGAGGCATGGGATGCGAAGAGCACAACCAGTAACTTTGAACACAGCGCAATGCAAGCAGTTGGACCGCTACGCGCGCGGCCGCCAAGTCGCCGTTCGTCTCGCCCTGCGAGCCAGGATTGCCCTGCTGGCCGCCGACGGTCTCGAGAATAAGCAGATCGCCGCACAACTCGGTGTCTCGCGGCAGTTGGTGGCCCGCTGGCGCACGCGCTTTCTCGAAAGCAGCATCGCCGGCATTGCAAAAGACGCCCCACGGCCCGGTCGTAAACCTGCCGTCTCGAAGCAGAAAGTACAGCAGATCATCCACAAGACCACCCGCGAGAAACCGTCCAACGCCACCCACTGGAGCCGCCGCACCATGGCCGCCGCGGCCGGCGTCAGCGCTTCCACCGTGGGACGGATTTGGCGCGCCCATGGCCTCAAGCCCCACCGCGTCAAGACCCTCAAGCTCAGCAATGACCCGCGTTTCGCCGAGAAACTCGACGACATCGTCGGACTCTATCTCAATCCGCCTGAGCATGCTCTGGTTCTCTCGCTCGATGAGAAGTCCCAAATCCAAGCCCTCGATCGCACCCAGCCCGGCCTGCCGCTCAAAAAGGGACGCGGCCAAACGATGACCCACGATTACAAGCGCAACGGCACGACCACCCTGTTTGCGGCGCTCAACAGCCTTGACGGCAGCGTGATCGCCGAGTGCATGCCCCGACACAGCCACCAGGAATGGCTGCGCTTCCTGCGCTTAATTGACCGCCGCACTCCCAAGGACAAACAGCTTCATCTCATCGTGGACAACTATGCCACCCACAAGCATGCCGCTGTGAAGCGTTGGCTCGATCGTCACCCGCGCTTCCACATTCATTTCACCCCGACCTCGGCGTCGTGGCTGAACATGGTCGAGCGATTCTTTCGCGATCTCACCGTCAAGCGCCTGCGCCGCGGCGTGTTTCGCAGCGTGGACGAGCTCGTCGCCGCCATTGACGACTACATCGCCCAGCACAACGGGCATCCCACGCCCTTCATCTGGACCGCGACCGCCTCCGACATCCTCGAGAAAGTCAAGCGCGGACGTGCCGCCCTGCATAAGGTGCAATCTGCTTGACGCACTACACTAGATCGTGTTTGGAGTTTCGGCGCAGGGGGTATGTTGCTCAGAACGGCGAGCATTCGCTCCCTGAGTCCAAGGCACGCTTATGTCTGCGCGCGTTCGGTCTTTTCGACCAGGTCCGGCACGCCGGTGCGGTAGATGGCGGGTTTGCCTTCGCGATCACTGACGAAGTAAATCATTTGGCTGTCGGGCGAGAAGACCGGCTCGGGACACGCCGCGAAAGGGTCCGTGCCGTCGGTGCCGGCGATCGGGTACGGCTTGGCACTTGAATCGTGTTCGCAGACCGTGACCTCGCGCCGCAGCCGCGGAAACAGAACATAGATGTTGGGGCCCGCCAGGCTGCGGCTCGCGCCGGTGATTGCCGAGTTGTCGTGGTTGCCCGTCAGCCACCCGAATCTCGTACAACGCGAAAGGAGCCGTTCCCGGCCGTTGCTTGTGTTCACGCACCGCACGCTGGCCCCTCGGCCTGAGGCATCGGGATAGAAGACGTAACAGACCTCATGTCCGAACCCCGACCAGTACTCGTGGCCAAGCTGCTCCTCACCCTGGCGCGGACGGAGGTTCTTGGGAAGCTTCGCGGCCGGGCTCATGAGCCACAGTCGTGCATCAACCTGGCCCCAGGGGCCCTCGTGGCAGTAAAGCACGTCCCTCGAACGCGGCCGAAACTGCGGGTGCGCCAGCCACTGGTTTTCCTGAATGAGGAATTCGGCACGGCCGCCGCGAAGATCGACGACTTGAATGCGGCAACGCGGGCGCGCCCTGAACTGTTGCTCGAAACCGTCGTCGACCCAGTCCTCTTCCTTCATCTCAACCACCGCGGCGTAGCGTGCGCCGCTCGAAACGCTCAAGTGGCCGGTCATGCGCCAACCCGGCTCGCTGCGGTAGATGCGCCGCTCGCGACCGTTCTTGGTCGAGAGCCTCTTCAGCTCGTTGCCCTGGAGGAGAAAGAAGTTCTTCTCTTTGGGGTGAAAGGTTGGTGAATAGGAATGAACGCCCGGCCCATCGGTCAGTTGGACCATGTCGCCCTTAGGCAAGCGCAATCGGTAAATCTGGCGCGAGCCGGTTCGCTCGGAGGCGACGAGCATGAAAGAGTTGTTCCGGGCGATGAAACGATGGTGGTAGTGCGGCAGGTGGTGCAGTACATCAGGATCGGTGAGCCGCCACTTGAGGCGCTCGGTCAGGGGATCAGGGAAGACGGCCGAGCGGGACGGGACACGGGACCGTCTGCCGGTGGAGCGCCTTGTGGCAGCGGTAAGAGGCGACAGTCCGGCTAGAAAGATTCGGCGGGTGACCAACGCCATGAAATAGTCATCGTATCAATTCACCTGCAAGGACCAAGCCGGTTACGCTTGTAACGGCAACACCTACCCGGCGCCGAGGGGGCCGAAAGGCGGCGCGCACCTCAGGGGGAACCCGGACCGTCGCAGCCGCAACCGCCCCCAAACTTCAGAATCGCGACGGCCAGCGCGGCGGCAACCAGGAGAGGCACAATTTCCATCGCCCTCATGCTAGCACCGGCGATGCTTACAAGGAGGGGTGCGTTCGGATACTCGAGACCGCAGGACTCAACCGAACAGGGAGCCGCCGGTCCCCACCGAGACCCACGCTACGAGCGCTGCCCGCGAGGGGACTGTCGTTCGGCCGTCCGGTGCCGATAGTATGCTGAGGGGTAGGAATCCACGAATGGCGGATGTGACCGACAGGCTGGCGGACACGCAGGCCGGCGCAACGAACGGACGTCCGAGCGTTGAGGGCGACCGCGTCGAATCCACCGCTGTGGGCGGAGTGACGGAACCCGGCTCTGAATCGCTCCTCGGTGACATGCCTGCAGAGGAGTTCCGGCGTTTCGGGCATGAAGTGATCGATTGGCTGGCCGATTACTTCGAACATCCAGAGAAACACCGCGTCTTGGCAGACGTGAAGCCCGGGGCTTTGGTTGACGAGCTGCCCTCGTCCGCGCCCGAGACCGGCGAGCCGATGGAGGCGATTCTCGCCGACTTCGAGAAACAGATCCTGCCGCATGTCACGCACTGGAACCATCCGGGCTTCATGGGCTACTTCGCGACCACCGGTAGCGGCCCGGGCATCCTCGGCGAGACACTGATCGCGGGACTGAACAACATTGGGCTGCTGTGGAAGACCTCGCCCGCGCTGACCGAGTTGGAGCAGGTGACGCTGCGCTGGCTGGCCGAGTGGTTCGGCCTGCCCACTAGCTGGTTCGGCATGACTCTGGGAGGCGCCTCGGTCGCGAGCCTGCACGCGGTGATCGCAGCGCGAGAGGCGGCGCTGCAGGTGGACCGCGCGACGGGCCACGCCACTGATCTCACCAAGCTGGTGCTTTACACCTCCGAGCAGGCGCACTCGTCGATCGAGAAGGCGATGCTGGTGCTCGGCCTGGGACGTGAGAACTGCCGCAAGATTCCGACCGACCGCGAGTTCCGCATGCTGCCGGCGGCACTTGAGGCGCGGATTAAGGAGGACTTGGCAGCCGGGCGGCGGCCGTTCTGTATCGTGGCGACGGTCGGAACGACCTCCACTACCAGCGTCGATCCGGTGGCGGCGATTGCCGATATCGCCACAAGGCACTCGCTTTGGCTGCACGTCGATGCGGCCTATGCGGGGGTGGCCGGGATGCTGCCGGAAAAGCGGCACTTCCTCGACGGCTGCGAGCGCGCGGACACGTTTCTCGTCAACCCTCACAAATGGTTGTTCACACCGATGGACCTGACGGTATTCTATTGCCGCCGTCCCGAGGCGCTGCGGCAGGCTCTTTCGCTGGTGCCCGAGTATCTTCGAAGCCGCGAAGACCCGCGTGCTGTCAACTTCATGGAGTACGCCTTGCCGCTCGGACGCCGCTTCCGGGCGCTGAAACTATGGTTTGTCATGCGCTACTTCGGCCGCGAGGGCCTGTCGGCGAACCTGCGTGAGCATATCCGGCTGGCCGGGGAGTTCGCGCGGGCCGTCGAGGAGCACCCGGACTTCGAGGTCATGGCTCCGCACCCCTTCTCCGTGGTCTGTTTCCGCTATGCCCCAAAAGGCAGAAGTCCCGGTGAACTCAACAGCCTCAACCAAGAACTGATCGAAGCAGTGAATCGAAGCGGGGAGTTCTATCTCTCAAATACAGTGCTCCACGACCAGTTCGTGCTGCGAGCTGCGATCGGCAACTTGCGCACCACCTCCCAGCACGTCGACCGGCTGTGGAAGTTGGTGCTGGAGACATCCCGGAATCTCGTGGCGTAAGCCCCCGGCTTGCCGCGGGCGGAGTCCCCGGCCGCCGTGTACGCGCCCTACCGCTCGACTGGTTCTACCAAGACGGCCCTCCGCTCTCATCCGGACCGAAGCCAGCCGGCACAGAGCCTGCGGGCCCGCGCCCCAGCGGGCGGCTCCGACGCCTGATGTCGAATGCTTCTACACTAACGATTTCCCTGCGCTAGCGCCGGCGCCACGGTCCTCATGAGTCGGCCGGGAGACGCGTCATGAAACTTGCTTTGGTTCAAATGGAAAGCTCGGTCGGGGAGATCGAGCGCAACGTTGCCACCGCCTGCGACCACATCGACCAGGCGGTCGCGGGCGGTGCTGACTGCATCGTTTTACCGGAGTTTTTCAGTACCGGCTACTTCCCCGTCTATCGCGACTACAACTACTACGACCTGGCTGCCGACGAAGGCGGCTGCGCCATCAGCTCGGTCAAGGCCAAAGCGCGCGAACACAGCGTCCATATCGTCGCCACCTACTACGAGCAGGACGGCACCGACCTCTACTACAACACCAGCATGCTCATCGGCCCCGACGGCGAGGTCGTCGGCAAGTACCGCAAAGTCCAGATCCCGGCCTTTCGGGGAATCGAGAAACTGTTTTTCCGGCCGGGCTCGAAGTTCCCAGCCTTCCCGATGAACGGCTGGCGTATCGGCATCATGCTTTGCTACGACACGTTCTTTCCCGAGTCGGCCCGTTGTCTCGCCCTTGCCGGCGCGGAACTCATTCTGGTCCCGTTCGGCGCGTCTGACACCGAGAAATCGGTTTGGCGCGAGATGATGATCACCCGCGCTTTTGAGAACGGCGCCTACGTGGCGGCGTGCAATAGCGTGGGCGCGGTGCCGATGAGCGACGGCGACACCTTTGTCATGGGCGGCCGCAGCGTCATCGTCGACCCACTCGGTCAGGTCGTCGCCGAAGCTGGCCGCGTCGATAGCGGAATCGTCTCCGGCGACATCGACCGCAACGAGGTCGAAGGCGCCCGCAAGCGTTACTTCATGTTCCGCGACCGCCGCCCCGACGCCTACGGCATCATCAGCACATCGACCGAAGACATTGCCCGGTGAGTCATCCCCTGGGCCAAGCCCTTCATCGTCTCCCCATGCTAACCTTGGGGCAGTTCTCGCCAGGATGTAGCGGAGATCCTCCATGAAATCCATCGATCGTCGCCGTTTTCTAGGCTCTTCAGGCACCACCACCGCGGCCCTGTCAGCCGCCTCCTACTCCCGTGTCAAGGGCGCCAACGAGCGTATCGCCGTCGCCGTGATCGGCGTGCGCGGCCGGGGCAAGTCGCACATCCGCGCTTTCGCCGAGCTTCCCGGTTCGGAAGTGGCGGCCGTGGTCGACATCGATCAGGCCGTCAGCGAGCGCGCGGCCGCCTATACGAAGCAGTACCAGAGCCGCCAGCCCAAGGAGTACCGCGACCTCCGCGACATGCTCAACGACGATTCGATCGACGCCGTCTCCATCGCCACGACCAACCACTGGCACGCGCTCGCCACCATCTGGGCCTGCCAGGCCGGCAAAGATGTCTACGTCGAGAAGCCAGCCAGCCACAACATCTTCGAAGGACGCAAGATGATCGAGGCAGCGCGCAAGTACAAGCGCATCGTCCAATGCGGCATGCAGAGCCGCAGCACCGAGCACAAGATGCGCGGCATCCAGCTCCTGCACGACGGTGTGATCGGCGATCTCTACATGGCCAAGGGCCTGTGCTTCAAACGCCGCAAATCGATCGGCAGCCTGCAGCCCAGCCCGATCCCCAGCGGCGTCGACTATGACATTTGGCTTGGCCCGGCCCAGGAGATCGACTTCCAAGAGAACCGTTTCCACTACAAGTGGCACTGGTATTGGGATTTCGGCAATGGCGACATCGGCAACCAAGGCGTGCACGAGATGGATATTGCCCGATGGGGCCTCGGCAAAGAGACCCTCCCGCCGGCCATCTTCTCCTCCGGCGGACACTTCGTCTACAACGACGACCAGCAGACGCCCAACACGCAAACGGCGCTCTTCGACTATCCCGACGCGCAGCTCGTGTTCGAGGTGCGGGGCCTACTCACTGGCGGCGAGGCCAACCTCGGGGACAAGACCGGCGGCATGAACACCGTCGGCAACATCTTCTTTGGCAGCGAGGGCTACATGACGATGAGCCATCGTGGCTTCTGGACCTTCCTCGGCGAAAAGCGCGAGCTGGGTCCGTCGATGTTCTACGCCGAAGATCGCGGCTGGTCCTTCGCGCCGCACTTCGACAACTTCCTCCAGGCTGTGAGGAGCCGTAAGCACACGGACCTCAACTGCGACATCGTCGAGGGACACTTCTCAGCCGCCCTCTGCCACATGGCGAACATTTCGTACCGCACCAAGCAGCGGCTGGACTTCGATCCCGCCGCCGAGCGGTTCATCAACAACGACGAGGCCAACCAGCACCTCAAGCGCGACTACCGCAAGCCGTATGTCGTGCCCAAGGAGGTGTAGCGATTCAAGTCAAGCCGGGTTGGGCCGGCCGCGTCGCGGCTTTTCTGCCGGCGGCGGCTGTCGGCGGCCTGCTGTTTATCAGCTTCTGCAACCTGGTCTACCAGTGCGGCTGCCGCTCCTGGTGGAACGGCGCCGCGGTGAGCTGCAACATCCACCAGGCGGGCGACCCTCACTGTCCCTGGTGCATCCACGGAGGTTTGTGGGGCTACGCCACCTTCGGCTTGATCGTCGTTGCCCAGGCCTGGATCGCGTTTAGGAACGCTGGCCCCGGCTTGGTTTCACGACTGGGTTTGGCATTGCTCGCTTTCCCTCTGCTTGGGGGAGCGATAGCCTTGCTGGCCGGTTGGTGGACCGGCTACTGGAGCAGCTGATTCACCCGACACCTGAAGAGGCAGCGGGCTCGGTTGCTCACCTAACGGCCGCTCGGTCCACGCCACCGAGGTGCCGACTCGCCGCTTTGAGATCGCCGACCTCGCTAGGGCGTGTTAACACTAAGTCGCAAAAGCTGCTATACTCGGAGGTATGGAGATCACCGAGCAGCAATACCGCCGCATCGAGCCGGTCCTGCCCCGCCAGCGCGGCAATGTGAGCCTGCCGAACCTCACGGTTTTGAACGCCATGTTGTATGTCGCCGAGCAGGGCTGCAAATGGCGCGGCTTGCCTAAACGCTTCGGTAACTGGCACACCATTTATACCCGCATGAACCGCTGGTCGAAGAACGGCGTGCTCGACGCCGTCTTCGAGAAACTGCAGCGCGAGCAGCTGGTCCGCATCCGAATCGAAGCCGTGTCAATGGACTCGACCATCGTGAAGGTTCATCCCGACGGCACGGGCGCGTTAAAAAAACGGTCCGCAAGCGATCGGCAAATCCCGCGGCGGATGGACCACCAAGATTCATATGGTTGCCGCAAATGCTCGAACGGCGATAACCTTCGCTCTCTCGCCCGGCCAAGCGCACGACGCCCAGCAGGGCCGCGAACTTGCTCGGTGGTCTGGGGCCACTGCCCGAGCCGCTGCCGCTGCTGATGGACGGCGCCTATGAGGACGATCAGACACGCCAACTGGCTTTGGATTTCGGATGGATTCCCGTCGTGCCGCCCCGGCGCACCCGCCTGGAGCCGTGGGAATACGACCGAGCGCTCTATCGCCGCCGCAACGAGATCGAGAGACTCTTCCGACGGCTCAAGGGATTCCGCCGCATCTTCTCCCGCTTCGACAAGCTCGACGTCATGTTCCTCGCCTTCCCCCACTTCGCCCTCATCGTCGAGGCTCTACGTTTCGATACCCTACGTTAGCGTTAACACGCCCTAGTCTAAGATCAACTCTACGCTTCCAGCCTACCGGCCAAGAAAGGGAACCGCGATGCCCAGCCGCTTCGGCCTCAACGCCCCATCCGATCAACCGCTCGAAGACACCATTCGCTGGGCTGCCGCCAACGACTTCGCCTACATCGACTTCCAAGCCGACCGTGCTCCCAACGCGCTCGCTTCATTTGACACCGCCCGCGTGCACGCTGTCCGCGCGCTCTGTGAGACGCACGAAATCCAAATCGGCCTGCACCCCACCTCGGCCATCAACAACGCCGAGGACGTCCCGCCCATCAGCCAAGCTGTCGACGAATATCTCTTCGCGAACCTCGAGCTTGGCGCCCGGCTGGGCTGCGGCTGGATGGTCGGCCACGGCGGCTACCACTTCGGCGACCTCGACCGCCGATGCCCGGCCGCCCTCGACCGCATCCGTCGACTGGTCGAGCGAGCCGAGCAGAAGCATGTCGTGATCTACCTCGAAAACCACAACAAGGAACCCGACCGCTCCGAAATCCACTACCTTCCACATAACGTCGAGGAAACCCGCTCGTTCTTCGACTTGATCCAATCCTCCCACTTCAAGTGGGCTTTCAACGCCCCCCACGCGCACCTAGTCCCCGAGGGTTGGGCAGGCTTTCTCGAGGCCTTCGGCGCCGCCAACATCGGCCAAGTGCGTCTCAACGACAACACAGGAGAATACGAAGTTCACCTCGTTCCCGGCGAGGGCAACATCGACTTCGAGGCACTCTTCGCCCGGCTGAAGCAAGAGGGCTACACCGGCCCCTTCAGCTTCGGCTTCGGCACCCCTGCTGACAAGATCCGCGTCCGCGACCGCTTTCAGCGGCTTCTCTAGAAGGCCACGACCGTGAAACCGTCCTCACCCACGACCTCGGCCCCCAGGATCATCTCCCTCACCGCCGCGCTCGGGCTCCTGTGCGCATGCGCGACACAGCCATCCCTCTTCCAACTCGAACTCTTCCGCGCCGGCGAAGGCGGCTACCACACCTACCGCATCCCCTCAATCATCACAACGTCGCAAGGGACCCTACTCGCTTTCTGCGAAGGCCGCCGCAACAGCCGCAGCGACTCCGGCGACATCGATCTACTGCTTCGGCGTAGCGTCGACGGCGGCGAGACGTGGAGCGAGACGCAAGTGATCGCCGATCACGGTGAGGACACCATCGGCAACCCAACGCCGGTCATCGATCGCGCAACCGGCATCATTTGGCTCCTCCTCACCAAGAACCCGGGAGGCGCTACGGGGGAGCAACTCATGTCGGGCTATGAGGCGGGCACCCGCACTGTATGGGTCACCCACAGCCGGGACGAAGGCCAGACCTGGGCGCCCACCACCGAGGTCACGGCCTCGACGAAGAAACCTGACTGGACGTGGTACGCCACCGGCCCCGGTGTCGGCATCCAGCTCCGAAGCGACCGGCTGGTCATCCCCTGCGACCACCGCAAGCAGAACTCGCGGCGCTCCTACTCACACATCATCTACAGCGATGATCACGGCGAGACTTGGCAAATCGGCGGCGAAACCGGAGAGAAGAACAACGAGTGCCAAGTTATCGAGCGAACCGACGGCTCGCTCCTGCTCAACATGCGCAGCAACCATGGCCGAGAGCGCCGCACGGTCGCAACGAGCACCGACGGCGGCCTCACTTGGTCGGACGTTTCATTCGATCAGGCGCTCATCGAACCGCGCTGCCAAGCAAGCTTGCTACGGCTTGACCCACCCGAATCCGGCGGGAGCCGCGTTCTTTTCTCCAATCCGGCGTCCCCGCAACGAGAGAACATGACCGTCCGCCTCAGCTACGATGACGGTGCGACCTGGCCGGCCGCCAAAGTTCTCCACCCGGGACCCGCGGCATATTCCTGCCTCACCGTGCTTGCGGACGGCGCAATCGCCTGCCTTTACGAAAGGGGCGAGAACGACAGATACGAGCAGATCACCTTCGCCCGCTTCAACGCCGACTGGCTAACGGCCGCCGACGGCGACCGCACAGACCCGTAGTGCAAGGCTCGAAGAGGCCTGCGCCTTTGTTACCCGCGTAGGGCCCGCCTGCTGGGCCGAAGCTTGTTGAAATCCGCACCCGAGATCACGTAGTACCAATCGGCGAACCGGCTACGAAGCTCGTCACCCAGCTCCTTACCCTTATCGTCGGGCTCTTCCCCGTCGTTATACTGCTTGGCCCGGGCGGCACCGTAGTCCACGGTAATAAAGAGATAGCGGCGTTCGTTCTTGCTGTCTTTGTCCGCCTCAGCCGCGCCGCTGCCGGCTGCCCCGCTGGAGGCGATCTCGCCGAAGCGCAACGCGTATTGAAGACCATTCTTGGTCTCGACGACAATCTCGCCCTCGTTGGAATAGAGCCCGGCACGTGTCAAGAAAAATCCCTTCTGCCGAAGCGAGATGGCGGCCTCTTGGGTCAACGGAACGCTGCCTCTGGTCTTTAGATCACGAGTCAGATTCTCCGGCTTGGGTTGAACGTCGACGATCTGCAAACTGTCGAGCGCAGCCGTCAGTTCGTTCACCGTACTCTCTTTCGGCGTGCCGCGGCCGCTCATGCGCCACTTGTCGTCTTTGTGGGTCAACACGACGCGCTCCTGGTTTTGGAGGATGCCGAGGCGCTCGTTGATCGAGTAGCTATTGATCGAGATCTTCCGAATATCACCGGCGGCGAGCTTCAGCAAGTCGGTTTCGATCCAATCCTCAAACTGCGCCGACACTTCGGCCGTCGTCTCCACATCGTAGACGCGCTTTTGTGTCGGCACTCGCATGTACCTTCGATTCTGCTTGCCTTCAACTTCCTTGCCGACGATGAAATCCGCCAGGATCTCGTCGTTCTCATCGCGCAGAGTCACACGCTTGCCGCGGCCGGCCAGCGACGTGACTTCCTGATCGAGCGGATCGATCACGCCGTACTCGGGGTGGTCTTCAACGCGTTCGCTGACGATCGCGTCCTTACGCAGCTCCATCAGCGCGGCGGCGGTCTTGGCGAGCCGGTCCTCGGCATCCGCCGGGTGATTATGGTGCGACGGAATGCGCCACTTGTTGTCGTCGAACTCTACCTTGAGCGGACGCGCCGTGGCGGTTGCCTCATCGTAGTCGACGACCTCGATCGCCTTGGGCGCCTGCGGATTGGTGAAATCAGGGTAGAACAGCTCACCCTGATCGCTGAAGATCTCCGGCGTCGCCCGCCCTGGATCCACCACGATGGCGGCCACGGCGAGTACCGAAGCTGCGAAAACAAAGAGGATCGTCTTCTTCATCTCGTTCATAACTGACCTCAAACCCTACCGCCAGACGAGAGCGTCTGTCTCTACCTGTCTGTGTTTACCGTTCCACCAATCGATCCGGTGAAACCCCAATCTTCTCGCGCCGCAGCCTGCGCACCGACACAAAGACAAACAACGCAAACGCCGGAATCGGCGGCAGCGCCACGGCCAGAATCTTGATCGTGTTCTGGATACCGCGGATCGAGCCCTCCATATCAGCTTTGGCACGCTCGATCTGACTCTGCTTTGAGTCTTCGATATTCTTGCGGGCCACGGTCAAGCGGCGATTCTCGACCCGCTGCTGGTTTTGAATCATGATGCGCTTGGTCTGGGTGTCAAGATCGGTGCGGCTGTTCACGGTCTCCACCGCGCGGTCCAGCCGCTCTTGTGCTTCCTGCAAGCCTTCTTCCGCATTCTTCTCGGCCTCCTGCGTGTCAGCCAAGCGTGCCTTTTCATAGCGCCGGGTGCGCGCCTCGACCGCCTCCAGCGTACGGTGCTTGGGCCGCCGCTTGCGCAGTGCGATGAACGAATCGTCGTCGGCGAGATGGTCCACCGCATTCAGCAGAAAGGTGACATTGTCGAAGTTGAGGCTCTCCACACCCTGACGCCGCAGTTGGAAAAACTGCTCGCCCATCATGTCGATGTCGGCAATGACGATCGCCCGCACCGGCTTGTCGCCCGACTTGCCCTCGACCCGCGCCGCCAAAACGTACGTCTGCTCGTTCGGCTCGTGGGGCAGGTTAGGATTCATTTGGATGCCAAAAAGTGTACGCTGCACCAGCCGCATCCAGTGCATCCCGGCCGAATCCGTCCCCGTCTGAAGCAGCGGAATGAACTCGGTCTCATTGCCTGCCGGTTTCAACGAGCCGCCGTGCAACAGAACGACCTCCTGCAAACCTGAAGTGATCGCTTCCTCCGCGTTGAACGGCGACTCGGCGGCCGCGTTGCCCGCGCCGATGAACACGATCTCCTCAGGCAACGCACCCAATTGCGGATGCGGGTTGTACTTGTCCCACACGATCTCGTCTTTGGGCCAGCTCACGCCCAGGGCGTCCATCAACGGCTTCACATCCGTCGGGGGTGCTGGTACCGGGGTGTTGGGATTGAACGGGCTCCGCTGGGCCGGCTGCGGCGACAACTCGATATTGAACGTCGGCAGGGGATCCACTGCTAACAGGGTCGGGCGGCCATCTTTGACGTAATCGGTCAGCCGAGCCAACTCTTCATCCGTCAACGTGTGCGGCAGGACGGCGAGCAGCACATCGAGATCGCCGGGATAGTCCTTGTCCGCCGGCACCCGCACCGCCTCATACTGCTTACGCAGCTCGGCGACGATCGACCAATCCGAGGAGCGCTGCTTCGTCTGGAAATCAAACCCTCCAAACATGTTGACCTTGCTGATCAGCACTCCGACCTTCTTGCGCTCCGCGTGAGAAACCACCCGCACCGAGCGCATCAGCTCATACTCGGCGGGCAAGCCCGGATCGAAGAACGGGATCACGAACTCCTCCGCCCCACTGCTGAACGCCAACCCCAGGAAGATCTCGTCGGGCCCGCCGGACGACTGTTCGAAAAGCGGCAGCGGTTGCGGACGGATGTTATGGCGGTCCTGCGCCTCGCGGGCTTCCGCCGTGTACTTCTCCGTATCGATGACCCGCGCGTGGATGCGGCCCCCGCCCCGCGCGTTGAACTCCCGCAACACACTAATGATGTTGTTGCGCGTTTGAAGGTAGCGTCGTGGCACATCCGGGCTCAGGTACGCCTGGATGAAGACAGGCCGATCGGGATCGAGCCCGTCGATGAGCGAGGCAGTCTCGTCGGAGAGCGAATGCAGCCGCTCGGCCGTTGCATCGATGCGTCCCCCAAGCCGGGCGGTGAGAATCGTAAAGCTCGCGACGATCACGACCATGGCGACGCCGCGCGCCACATGATGGCGGCCCAGCGCAGTGGCTCCTTTGCCCGTCGGCCAGTGCCGGCGCCCCAGCAACGCCACGTTGAGATACAACATCGCCAGCGTAAACAGCACAAAGTAGAGTACCGCCGATATCGAAAGCACTCCCGACGACAGATCACGGAACTGCTCGACAAACGAAAGCTCTTCGATCAAGCGCTGCACGCGGCCGCTGAAGATCACGCCCGCATGGCTAATGAACACCGGTATGGCGCAGAACACGGCTCCGAGGATGAACGCCACCGTCAGGTTCGACGTCAGCACCGAGGCCAGCATGCCCAACGACAGCAGAGCGGCCCCCAGGAGCCAATAGCCCACGTACGTCGAGAACATCAGCCCCAGATCCGGACTGCCGAGCCACAGCAACACGATTACGTGACTGAGCGAAAAGACCAGCGCCACGCTGTAGATCGAAAGCGCCGCCAAGTACTTGCCGGCGACAATCTCTTCGTCCTTGGCCGGCAGCGTTAGCAGCAACTCGTCGGTGCCGTTGCGCTTCTCCTCGGCCCACATGCTCATGGTGATCGCCGGAATCAGGAAGACCAGCAGATACGGGATGACCCGGTTCAACGGATCGAGATTCGCCAGGTTGCCGGCAAAGAACGACTGTTGCCAGAACGCCGCCACCGCGCTCAGGAACACGAACAGCGTGATGAAAACGTAGCCCGTCGGGCTGCTGAAGTAACTCGCCAGCTCGCGGAACAGAATCGCCTTCGGTAGACGCCAACGATTGTTCATTCCACACCCCCTGTGCTCGCGGGCGTTGGGGTTGCCGGCGACGGCTCCGACGGTGGTGTTTCCACTGGACTGTCGCCTGCCACGGTGGCCGCGCCATCACCCTCGGCGGCCTCTGCGGGCTCCGCCTCATCCGGCTCCTCTCCGCTTGACACGGACGGGGCGCCGTCTCCCGGAGCGTCCGGCCCCTGTGGAGCCTCAACCGCCGCCTTGCCTGTCAGCCGGTAGAAAGCATCTTCCAGCGTCTCGCCCTCCGCCATTTCGTCAACCGTGCCATCGAACACCACAAGCCCGTCATTGACCAAGATCACGTGGTCTGCAACGGCCTGCACCTCTTGCAGAATATGAGTCGAGATGAGGACGGTCTTGGTCCTTCCCAGCTCGCGGACCAGTGCGCGGACTTCGCGGATCTGGTTCGGGTCGAGGCCGCTAGTCGGCTCGTCCATGATCAGAATGTCCGGCTCGTGCAGCAGGACTTGCGCCATGCCGACCCGTTGGCGGTAGCCTTTCGAGAGTTTGAAGATGCTCTTCTCGATCACCGTCTCGAGATGGCACTTGCTCACCACGTCGTCGATTCGTCCCTTCATCCGTTCGGGGTCGAGCCCGCGCGCGTTTCCAAAGAATTGCAGCAGCTCGAGCGGCGTCATTTCCGGATACAGCGGACCGTTTTCGGGCAGATAGCCCACACGCGCCGCCGTCTCAATGCGATGTGACGCCACGTCGAGCCCGCCCAGCAGCGCGGTCCCCGAGCTCGGCGTCAAATAGCCGGTCAAGATCTTCAACGTCGTCGACTTGCCCGCGCCGTTGGGCCCGAGGAACGCCGCTACCTGTCCCTGGGGTACGCAGAACGAAATGTCTCGAATGGCGGCAAACTCGTCATAGAACTTACTCAGTCCGCGAGCCTCGATCATCGCCATGCCATGGGAAACCGACATAGTTTGTTCTTCCCGAAACTAATTGGTTCGAATCGATTTTCTCCCGCCTAGCGGCGAGCATCGCCTGCCCCAACCGGATCACGGATCGTTGGGAACGATCCCCGCCCGCGACAGGAACCTATCTCTTAATGGTAAACGAAATGCCCCGAGCGGCTCAACAAGCCCGGGGAGTGTCTCCGTTTCAAAGCTCTGTTGGCCTTCGGAAGGCCTTGTCGCCTCTAGTTCACTTCAAATCACGCCCCACCGAAGACAGCGCCAGCCGCCCATGCTTCACTCCCTTGGTGCTGATCAACGCGTTGGCGATTTGATGCACCTTGGACGCCTGTCCCTTGATCAACAACACCTCCAGGCAGTTATCGTGGTCCAGATGAACGTGCAACGTCGAGAGAATCGCGTCGTGAAACGCGTGCTGCAAGTCGAGCAGCTTGTCATTGAGCAAGCGGACATGGTGATCGTAGACCAGCGTCACCGAGCCCACCACCTCGCTATCGGGCGACTTCCACGACTCCTCGACCAGCTCGTTGCGAATCAGATCCCGAAACGCTTCCGAGCGGTTCTGGTACCCGCGCTCTTCGATCAGCGCGTCGAACTGTTCGAGCAGATCGACGTCGATGGACACCCCGATGCGCGAGAGGCTGCTCATGCTCTTTGAAGGGTACCGAAGCGGCCTGCGCCCCGCAACGACAACGCGGCGTCCGCCGCGGCGCGGGCCCGGCACTTCCCCAGGTGATCAAGGTGATTCCAGCCGTTTCGGAAGAGGCGCAGAGGTGGGAGCCCCGCTATCGAGGCGTGGACTCCCGTCCACGCTCAGTGCTATCCGAAGGTCTTGGCGCGCGGACTCCCGTCCACGCCTCGGTGGCGGGAATCGCAAAGTGTCAGGGTGACGGCCTGGACCTTTTGGATCGATTAGGGACCTCCTGAATCTCAGGTGATTCTTCGAACACTTCCCGCTCAGAATCTGCGCTAGAATAAGGGCGCGCTTTACACGACACCATGCGCCGTCTAGCCTTCCTGCCGGCCCTTCTGAGCGTGATCGCTCTTCCCGCCCAGGAGGTCGAAACCAGCCCTGGGTCCACCATTCAGGTCGAGGTCAACGTCGTTAACGTGCCTGTCACCGTCGTCGATGACGACGGCAACTTCGTCATCAACCTCGCCAAAGAGGACTTCCGCGTCTTCGAGAACGGCCAGCCCGTCGCGATCCGCTACCTCACGCACAGCGAGGACAAAGTCAATATGCCGCCGCTGTATGTCGGCTTCGTGGTCGACAAGAGCAGCACGGCCCGCCGGTACTACAAGACTTACAAGAAGTCCATCGGCGATTTGGCCTTCTCCTTGGTTCCCGAAGGCGGCAAAGACCGGGGCTTCCTGCTCGGGTACCACTCCGAGGTCGACTTACTGGTCAAGATGACCGAAGACCCCTATTACATCGCCGAGAAGCTCGAGAGTCTCAAGCACGGCGGCGGCAGTGCCATGCTCGACGCCGTCTACCAAGCCTGCACCAAGCACTTGGCCGGCGTGGAGTACAACGGTCCGGGCGAGCCGCGCAAGGCGATTGTCATCATCGGCGACGGGCACGACAGCGCCAGCAAGCGTTCCATTGAAGAAGTGATCGACGCCGCCCAGCGCCAGCAGGTGACGATCTACGTCATGAGCACGGTCGCCTGGGGCTTCCATGAAGAGGAAGCCAAGAACCTCGACCGGCTCGTCAAGGCGACCGGGGGTCACCTCGTGCAGCCCATGGACAATATGCACAAGGACGTTTCCGGCTACCTCTCCAAGCCCCAAGATGCCGGCAACTTCGTCTACACCGTCGGCACCGGCGAGTACGAGCAGGCCAAGCTGCAAGCCATCTACGATGCCATCAAAGACATCTCCGGCACCATCCAGAAACAGTACGTGCTCGGCTATGTCCCGCCCACGCCGTTCAGCGACGGCCGGTACCGCAACATCCGCGTCGAGTTGAATCTCAAGCTCGACGTCGACATCGAGATTCGCCACCGCACCGGCTACTTCCCCCCCGAAACGCTATAGCGAGGTGTGGCGTAAGGCTCCAGCGTTGCCGAGTCTCGATTCTTCGAGACGCAGGACGGTAAACGACCGGGCATCTGCTGTTAGCCGCGGACCTGAGAACCGAGGAATCGGTTCTCGGCAGGCCTGGAGCCTTACGCCACATCAGGCCCGACTTGTCGGTTCGAGGTCGCAGACCTCGCTAAGTACTGTGTTTCGCAAATACGGTTACGTTTCGGTTTGCCATGTAGGGGCGGGCCCCCGTGCCCGCCCAGGATGGCGGCGGATGCCTCGCTCAGATACGCCACCGAACTTATGAAACGCTGTACTAGTGTAGTGCACCATAAATAATGTAACTTATATTGACTTCCCATCGTCTCTATTAACAGGAGGCATGGGATGCGAAGAGCACAACCAGTAACTTTGAACACAGCGCAATGCAAGCAGTTGGACCGCTACGCGCGCGGCCGCCAAGTCGCCGTTCGTCTCGCCCTGCGAGCCAGGATTGTCCTGCTGGCCGCCGACGGTCTCGAGAATAAGCAGATCGCCGCACAGCTCGGTGTCTCGCGGCAGTTGGTGGCCCGCTGGCGCACGCGCTTTCTCGAAAGCAGCATCGCCGGCATTGCAAAAGACGCCCCACGGCCCGGTCGTAAACCTGCCGTCTCGAAGCAGAAAGTACAGCAGATCATCCACAAGACCACCCGCGAGAAACCGTCCAACGCCACCCACTGGAGCCGCCGCACCATGGCCGCCGCGGCCGGCGTCAGCGCTTCCACCGTGGGACGGATTTGGCGCGCCCATGGCCTCAAGCCCCACCGCGTCAAGACCTTCAAGCTCAGCAATGACCCGCGTTTCGCCGAGAAACTCGACGACATCGTCGGACTCTATCTCAATCCGCCTGAGCATGCTCTGGTTCTCTCGCTCGATGAGAAGTCCCAAATCCAAGCCCTCGATCGCACCCAGCCCGGCCTGCCGCTCAAAAAGGGACGCGGCCAAACGATGACCCACGATTACAAGCGCAACGGCACGACCACCCTGTTTGCGGCGCTCAACAGCCTTGACGGCAGCGTGATCGCCGAGTGCATGCCCCGACACAGCCACCAGGAATGGCTGCGCTTCCTGCGCTTAATTGACCGCCGCACTCCCAAGGACAAACAGCTTCATCTCATCGTGGACAACTATGCCACCCACAAGCATGCCGCTGTGAAGCGTTGGCTCGATCGTCACCCGCGCTTCCACATTCATTTCACCCCGACCTCGGCGTCGTGGCTGAACATGGTCGAGCGATTCTTTCGCGATCTCACCGTCAAGCGCCTGCGCCGCGGCGTGTTTCGCAGCGTGGACGAGCTCGTCGCCGCCATTGACGACTACATCGCCCAGCACAACGGGCATCCCACGCCCTTCATCTGGACCGCGACCGCCTCCGACATCCTCGAGAAAGTCAAGCGCGGACGTGCCGCCCTGCATAAGGTGCAATCTGCTTGACGCACTACACTAGGTCTCGAGAATCACCGGCAGCACCAACGGCCGGCCGGCCGTCTGCCGGCGTAGGTAGCGGCGCAAGTCGGCCCGAATCTTCTCTTCCATCACGCCCCAGTCGGTCTTCTCTTCATCACTCGAACCCTCCACCGTCTTCATCACCACATCCCGAGCTCCGTCGAGAAGCTCGGAGCCGTTCTCGGGGACGACAAATCCCCGCGTGACGATCTCCGGGCCGCTCTCAAGCTGCCCGCTGTGGCGGTTGAGCGCGACGATCGGCACCACGACCCCGAACTCCGACAGGTGCCGCCGGTCCCTAATCACCATCTCCTCGAGGATCTCATCCCCCGTGCCCGTATCGATGCAGACCCGCCCCACCGGCACGCTCTCGCGCCGCCTGGCGCCTTCGGAGTCGATCTCCAATACGTCACCGCTCTGCAACAGGAAAGACTCTTCAAGCCCGGAAGACCGCAGGTGCTCGGCCAACTGGATGTGGCGCGCTAACTGCCGGTACTCGCCATGGATGGGAACAAAGTACTTGGGGCGCGTGAGGTTGAGCAACAGCAACTGCTCCTGACGGCTGGCGTGTCCCGAAACGTGCAGCGGCGGATTCATATCTCCGTAGGCCACCTCCGCACCTCGCCGGTACAGATGGTCGATCATTCGAAACACAGCCTTTTCGTTTCCCGGGATCAGCCGCGCGCTCAACACGATCTGGTCGCCGGGCTCGACGACGGCGTGGCGGTGCTTGCCCACCGCGGCGCGCGAAAGCGACGAAAGCGGCTCTCCCTGGCTGCCCGCGATGATCACCGTGCGGTGCGAGCGCGGTACCTGCTCGATATCTTGCGGCCGCACCAGCAGGCCATCGGGGATCCGCAGCAGCCCCAACTCGTGGGCACGCTCAGAGGACGTCTGCATGCTGCGGCCGACCATTGCCACTTTGCGTCCGCTCGCGGCCGAGAGGTCCAGAATCTGTTGCACGCGGTGCGTCGATGACGAGAAGCAGCTAATGAAGACCGTCCCGTCCGACCGTTGAAACCACTCCTCGAGCCTGGGCCGCACGGTGCGTTCGGACGGAGTGAACCCCTCGCGTTCGGAGTTGGTCGAGTCCGACAGCAGCAGCAGCACGCCTTCCCGCCCGTACTCGGCGAACCGGTGCAGATCGAACGGACGGTTGTCGATCGGCGTCGGATCGATCTTGAAGTCGGCGCTGTGGATGATGGTGCCCACCGGCGTCCGGATCGCCAGCGCCGTGGTGTCGGCTGTCGAGTGGGTGACGTGAATGAACTCCACCTCGAAGCACCCGAGCGTTATCGTCGAACCCGCCTCGACCGCGTGGATGGCCGGTTCCTCGGCCAACTCGTGCTCGCTGAGACGGCGTTCGACCAGCGCCTTGGCAAAGCGTGGCGCGTAGACCGGCGGGTTGAGCTGCGAGAGTACGTAGGGGACCGCGCCGATGTGGTCCTCGTGGCAGTGCGTGAGGACCAGGCCCCGCACCTTGTCCCGGTTGTCGAGCAGGTAGCTAACGTCGGGTACGACGATGTCGACGCCCAGCAGTTCCCCGCCGGGAAACATCATGCCGGCATCGATGACGATGATATCGTCGCGGCAGCGCAGCGCCAGCATGTTCATCCCAAACTCGCCGAGCCCGCCGAGCGGAATGACTTCCAGCTTGTGATCAGACAGTGTGCGAACCCCTTTTAAGCAGCCTAACATAGGGCTGTTTCAGTCTTGCGCGACGGGAGCTCCGTGGTGCGGTGTCGAAGAGAACGGTGCGGTTCCCGTGTCGTCCTATGCCTTGACTCGCCGGCCGCGTGGCAGTCTAATTGAGGCATTGCCTTGTCCCGCGGGGAATCGTGTATCCACCGCGCCCGGTGCCTCAAATCGACCGTTGACCACCACAACCCCCTTCATGGAGAACCCCAATGCCTACCATCTTTGACACCCCCTCACAGGCCGTCCAAGTTGATCTTGATTCGCTCAGTACGCAGCTCGACAACGATATTCCGGCCAAGGCGAACGACAACCTTCTGATCGCCACCTGGAACATCCGCGCGTTCTCGTCGCTGACGCGAAAGTGGACCGCTGGCTCGAGCGACAGCCCGAAACGTGACTTGCGCGGCCTGAGGGCGATCATCGACATCCTGTCGCGTTTCGACGTCATCGCCATCCAGGAAGTCAAGGGCAACCTGAGAGCACTGTCAAGGCCCAATAGAAATGTCCCCTGCGGTAGCCCAGTAGAAGTGCCCCCTTGGTGATAGGAGAGAATCGTCATCGTCGGGGCTGTGGAACTGTGGGAATCGCGCAGCGATTTCCAAGGGGCGGTGGGAAGGGTGGAAAACCATCCACGGTTCCCCGAGCCCGGCACGGCTGCCGCCACAAGGTTTTCCACGCTTTCCATCCGACCCGGCATTTCCGCAGCCCTCTTATGAATTCGCAGCTCGTGTTTTCCGCAACACAGCTCGCCGCCAGGGATGGTTCGCCGCCGGCTTGCGTCCGGCCACCACGTTCCCCTGCGGTGCCGGCTTCGTCCGCAGCCGTGGCGTCGGCGTGGCGATCACTTCGTGCTCGATCTCGTGCCCCTCAAACCTCACCTGCAAGCTCTCATCGCGCCCCTGTTGGACCGTCACCCGTGCACCCGCCCCCACGCCCTGATTGCGTTTCGGCTTCAACTGCAAACAACGATTCTCGAAACGCACCACCTGGTCGTTGCTCACCACCCGTTCGTACTCCAAGCAGAACACCCCTCGCAGCTCGGTGCCGCGGGGTAGCGCCTGGTGAAAGTCCGCTCCCGCCGCCGGCTCGCAGCAGAAGCGCTCGTTGTGCTCGGCTAAGTACTCCTCGCCGAGGTAACGGTTCGCCGCCTCGTAATCAACGATGCCCCGCAGCCGCATCTTCTTGATCAGGCGGTCCTGGTGCGTGCCGTGATGGCGTTCGACACGTCCCTTGGCTTGCGGCGACGATGCGGCAATGATGCCAATGCCAAGCTTCGCGCACATGCGCCCGAACTGCGTCTCGGGCTTGATGCCTTCCAGTGCTTCCCGCGACGTCGGCTGGCGCTGGTAGACGTTTTTCCAGTCGCAGTACAACGCCTTGGGAACGCCGTGTTGGCGCACCCAGGCTTGGAGCAGATCGGCCGCGGCCCAGGTCGTTTCCTGGCCCGAGAAGCGGCACAGTGCAAGACCGGTCGCGTCATCGACAAAGTTCATCAAACAGGCTTTCGGGCCGCGTCCTTCCAGCCAGTGGTGGTGCGAACCGTCGAGTTGAATCAGCTCGCCGAAGTGCGCTTTGCGTTGCCGCCGGCTGCGATGCGGTGGGCGCTTGCGACTCCGGCTCCACAGGCCCGCCGCGAGCATCCAGCGCCGCAGCGTTTCGCGCGGCACTTCCAGGCCCTGATCGGCTGCCAGATGTTCCGACGCCAGCGTCGGCCCGCAGCGCTCGTGCCCCTCGCCCGCATAGTTTGCGTGCACCAACTCGAGAACCTGCTCGCGGCGCTTGTCATCGGCTCGGTTCGAAGCGCGGCCGACGTTACCGTGCACCAAAGCCTTGACCCCGCCTGCTCGGTAACGCTTGTTGAGCCGCTTCGCTTGGCGGTAGCTGACCTCCAGCAGTGCGGTGGCTTCGGTCAACTTCAGTTCCCCTCGTTTCACTCGGCTCAGCACTTCGCCGCGCCTCAACTCCTTGGCACTCATCCATGTCCTTCCCAATCTTTCACCTCCTCGCAGAGGTCCAGATTAGGGGACATTTCTATTGGGCGCTCAAGGGGACATTATCATTGGGCTTCAACAGGCGCTTGCAAATGGCCGCAAGATCCGATTCGTCCATCCCGCTGGACGTTCGCCGCCGTATCCGCCAAACAGGGACACATCCCGGCACATCCGGGGAAAAGAAGCGGCGGGCCTTCCTGCACAAACCGGTCAGGCCCGGATGCCATAGATCGCCCCGGCGGTCTCTCTGAGGGTCTTGGCGACCGACACAACCCGGGAGACCGGAAGCTGACCCGTCGTGCCGGTTGCACTCAGAGACCCCGCAAACTCGTGTTCGCGATTGAAAACAGGCACCGCGACGCAACGAACCTCCAGTTCCTCTTCCTGATCGTCGACGGCGTAGCCTTCCTGTCGAATCTTCGTGATCTCGCGCCGAAGGCCCCCGGGACTGGTGATAGTGTGCTCGGTGTGGCGCATGAAGGACTTCCGAGAGAGAAGGTCTTGAAGGATCTCCTGGCCTCCGTAGGCCAGAATGACTTTGCCCATTCCGGTGCAGTGGAGATCCATGCGGCGTCCGACGCGCGCGTCGAACTGGGTCAACCCGGGTGGCTCGGCCTTCTGGATGCAGATCGCTTGGTTCTCGTCGAGGACCGCGAAGTGGGAGGTGAGATCCAGTACCGCGGCAAGATGCTGCATCAGTGGCAGGGCACGCTCGGCCATCGAGAAGGACTTCATCATCGTCTGCCCCAGCCCGTAGGCCTTCAATCCCAACGTGTAGCGGCGTGAGGCTTCAGCCTTGCGAACGTAGTTGAGGTCCTCGAGAGTCAGCATGATGACGTGAGTGCTGCTTTTGGGGAGACCGAGTTTGCGGCTGATCTCGGAGATATTCAGCCCGCGGCGGGAGTCGTCGAGCGTTTCGAGAATCTGGAGCGCACGCGCAACCATAGTCGCGTACGGCCTTTCACCGCCCTTGTTCGGCATGCTGAACGCTGTTCTAGAAGACGGCTGAAGGCGTTGTCAACCCGGAGGGGCTGTCTTTGCGCCCTTGGTGGGCCTTTGCGCCTTTGCGAGAAACCTGGGCCGACACAGCGGTCGGCCCCTACGTGCGGCTCGCCTCCTCTTTGGCACGGTGCTGCACGACTCGCAGCATTTCAGCCATCGAGAGGGATGGGTCGAGGTCATCGGGCTTCTTTCCCGTCCCCTCGAAGATGTCCTTACGGTTCCACTTGGAATAAAGCAGCGGCGGCAGGGCGGGGTCCGCTCTCTCGTACAAACGCCGGGGGATCTCCGACCACTGCGAAGTCCGCGGCCCGCTCGAACGCGAATAGTAGACGTGCAAGCTACGGCGCTGGCGGCTGTGAGGCCTGAGCGTGCCCTTGTGCAGGCAGCGGGCGTGAAAAACGACAGCCATTCCGGCGGGACCGCGGATGTCGACCTCGTCGCCGGGACGGTGCTCGCCGGGGCGCAGATCAACCAGGCGATTGTGACTCTCGGGGATGATGCTGAAGCAGTGGTCACGTTCGGTCACGTCGGTCAGCAGGTAGACGACCGAAATAGCATCGATCTCCCGACGGCGGCCATAATCGCGGGTGATGTCGCGGTGCCAGCCTTTGGCTTCGTCGAGGTTCGTGACCGGATCGCGGATCAAGATGGAGAACTCTTCGAAAGTGACCTGGTCGCCGATCAACTCGCGCATCAATTGCAACACACCCGGGTGTTCGATCGTGAAGTCGAAGGCGGCGGTTCTCGGCAGCACGTTCGCGGCTTGGCGAAAAGAATCGCTCAACTCCCACCAGTCCTCCGGATGCCGGCCGAGGAGCTGGTCGATGACTCGGTTTAGCTCGGCCACTTGAGCGGCGGCGAGAAGGTCCGGCAGGGTCAAGTACCCTTGCTCGTCAAATCGCCGACCTAGTTCCGTGCGGTTCTCGGACGAACGCAACATGGCAGCCAAGCCTCCACCGTATTCTGCAACATTCTGCAACAAGCTCGGGACCGTTCGCTCAAGCGTCCCGCATGTCGAACGAACGCCGAGCCTTACTCTCCGGCTTCATTGACTCTGCGCGGCGGAAGCCTTTAGGTTAGTACTGCGGATGTCGGTCGTTTTACTGGAAGTGATAGGGCGCGGCGATGCATCCGGCCAGCCCCCAACTTGACTCTTTCATGCCGAGCGTAATCTACAACCCGGAGCAGATCGATTTCGACAAACCAGGCAAGCATCACTACCAGCTTGCGTTTCATCTAGACGGAACCTGGGGCTATTCGTTGCTCCCTCTAACGGTCATCAACGGAACACGCTCAGGTGACGACGGCCCGCCACCGCCTGGCGTCGTGGCATTCGGCGGGACGCATGGTAATGAATTCGAGGGGCAGGTCTCCGTCAAGCGGCTGTGCCGTGACCTCGAACCCGACGCGTTGCGAGGCCGCGTGATCCTCGTGCCGCAATTGAGCCCCGGCGCCTGTGCGGCCAACCGGCGGGAGTCGCCGCTCGATGGCGTCAACATGAACCGCGCATTCCCGGGCCAGGCCCGCGGCACCATCTCGTATCGGATTGCGGACTTCGTCAAGCGCCGGATCTTTCCGCGCGTCCGGATTGTGCTCGATATCCATTCCGGAGGTCGTGAAGGCTGCTTCCCAGTGTGCTCGTCCTTTCACCCCATCCCCGACCTCTCGCAGCGCGAGGAGATCGCCCAGGTGGCTCGGCTGTTCGACACGCCCTTTATCATGGTGTACTCGAGCGACATGGCTTCCGGGCTGCTCACCGACGAGGCCGAGGCGGACGGAAAGATCGCCATCGGAGGGGAGTTCGGCTACGGGGAGTCGGTGAACGTTGACGGTACTCGCCACGCCTACGAGGGAATCAAGAACGTCCTCCGCCACTACCATCTGCTCGAAGGCGGCCCCAAAGGAGGCATAGTGCCTATCCGTCCGGAGGGCAGCCCGGCCCCCCGTGTGGTCGAGGCGGTACAGCTCGGCGATTATGTGCCCGCTCCGCGGGACGGCGTGTGGGAACCGGTGCTCCGCCCGGGAGCGCAAGTAGAACAGGGCGAGTTGCTGGGCCGCCTGCACGACTTTGCCGATCATTCCGCGGCGGCCCTCGAGATTCGCGCACATCGTGGCGGATGGGTGCTCATGCTCCATTTCAGTGCTCGAGTAGCACAAGGAGTCACTTTGTATGTGGTCGCCCGTGAGGCGGACCTATAGGCACCTTCAATGAAGATCACCGACGTTGAGCTCATGATTCTGAAGTCGCCCGGGCTCTACAACGCTCCCGACAGCGCCGAAGAACCGACCGGGCCCGGGTATATGGGCTTGGTCAAGGTTTCCACCGATGCCGGTATCACGGGCTACTCCGACATCGAGACGGCGCCCTCCGTCGCCAAGGCCGCCATCGATGCTCCCCGCTGGGACGAAGGGGGTATGGAATGCTTCGACGGCCTGGCCACATTGATTGTTGGAGAAAACCCGTTAGAGGTCGAGCGCCTCTGGTACAAGATGTACCGTGGCAGCATCTACTATGGTCGCCGCGGGGCCACGATACAAGCCATCTCGGCAATCGACATTGCTCTGTGGGACATCATGGGCAAGTTCTACGAGCAGCCCATCCACATCCTGCTTGGAGCGGCTTGGCGGGACCGGGTCCGCGCCTACGCCAGTACGTTGTTCCGCGCAACGCCCGAGGCCATGCGGCAGGCGGCGCGTACCTACCTCGACGAAGGCTTTACGGCCGTCAAGTTCGGCTGGGGCGTGTTCGGCCGCGACCCTGAGCACGACGTCCGCTTGGTGGAAGCCGCACGGAAGGAGATTGGTGACAAGAACGATCTCCTGATCGACACCGGCTGGTTCATCGAGCGCACGCCCAAACAGGCCATCGCCGTCGTGCGCTCGCTCGAACCCTACCGGCCGTACTTTGTTGAGGAGATTCTCCACCCCGAGGACTATGACGGCTATGGCCGGCTCGCACAGAGCGTTGAAACGCCCATCGCGTGCGGCGAGCAGGAGGCTACGGAGTGGGGCTTCCGCCAATTGATCGAGAGAGCCAAGATCGACGTCCTGCAGCCCGACCTCACGCGCTGCGGAGGATTCACGACGGCGCGAAAGATCGTACACATGGCGGAGCTGGCCAACGTCCTGGTCATTCCTCACTCGTGGTGTTCGGACCTTCTCACGGCTGCGTCATTGCATCTGAATGCCTTTCAGCGCCGCGCGGTCTTCGTGGAGTTCAATACCTCACAAGGCCCCTTGAGCCGCTCGCTGGCGAGAGAGCCACTCGTGATTGAGGACGGTTACGTTCGAGTCCCGCAGGGCCCCGGCCTCGGCGTGGACGTGAACGGGGAGACGATCGAAAAGTATCGGATCGCTTAACAGCTAGCAGAATGTCGCGGAGATTCCCTAGGCGTAGGGGCGGGCCCCTGTGCCCGCCCGGCAGCTCTGCTCTGTAGGGACGGGTTCCCGTGCCCGCCCTGCTGTTCGTCTACCATCAAGTCTTCTTCGCGACAGTCCACAAGCCGTTCAGGCCTGACGGTATCTGCGTATCACACACATTTGACGGTCAGACCCCCGTCTACCACCAGCTCGGCTCCCGTTACATACTTCGCCTCGTCCGAGACCAGGTACAACGAAGCGTAGGCGACGTCCCAGGCATCGCCGCCTCGTCCCATCGGCACCTGGGCCGCTCGGATGCGGAACATCTCTTCGATGTCACCGCCGGCGTAGTGGTCGGCCAGCGTCTTCTCGACCATGGGCGTGCGCATGAAGCCGGGGGCCACGCTATTGCAGCGAATCCCCTTGGGAGCGTACTCCACCGCCACCATGCGGGTGAGATGACTGACCGCCGCCTTGGACGTGTTGTAGGCAAGATAAGGGACTCCTAAGTGGCGCAGGCCCGCGATGGACGAGATGTTGACGATGGCGCCCCTCCCCTGCCGCTCCATCACGGGCAGGACGTACTTGCAGGCGAGGAACATGCTCTTTAGGTTCACGTCGTGGACCCGATCCCAGTCGGCTTCGCTCGTCTCCACCGGCCCGCCGACGGCCAGGATACCCACGTTGTTCTGGAGCACGTCGATGCGGCCATAGTGCTCCATGCAAGCATCGACCATAGCTTCGACTTGACCGGGTTGAGATACGTCGCACTCCCATGCCTCGGCCCGGCCGCCTTCGGCGCGGATGAGGTCCCGCGTCTCCTCGGCCGCTTCGCCTCGAATGTCCACGCAGAACACAGCGGCGCCCTCGCGCGCGAACAGCACAGCGGCCGCCTTTCCGTTGCCCCAGCCCGGCCCCACCGAGCCCGCGCCCGACACCAGGGCGACTTTATCTTTCAGCCGCTCACCCACTGCGCGATCCCCCGATCTTCCCGTCCGCATCCCCAGCGACATGGGCCGCCTTTTGATCCAATTCCCGCAGGGCCGTCTTGAGCGCTTTCCCGTAGTTGTTCTTAGGGATCTTATCGATCACTCGATAATCCCTGGGGCGCTTGAAGCGCGCTAGGTGCTCCAGACAGAATCCGTCGAGCTCGGCCGGATTGACAGTGCGCCCTGCCGACGGTACCACGTAGGCGACCACCGCCTCGCCCCATTCGCGGTCCGGCCGCCCGATCACCGACACTTCCGCTACGAGGGGATGCCGCAGCAGCACTTCCTCCACCTCTCGCGGATAGATGTTCGCGCCCCCTGAGATGATCACGTCCTTGGACCGGTCTTTGAGCGTAAGAAAGCCATCCTCGTCGAAAACGCCTACGTCGCCCGTATGGAGCCAGCCTCCCCGCAGGGTCGCCGCGGTCGCCTCTGGGTCGCCCCAGTAGCCCGACATCACTGAGTCGCCCCGCGCCAGAATCTCGCCTAGCTCGCCAGGGGGGAGAGGACGGTCATTCGCGTCCGCCACCTGAACCTCTACGACACTCTGGGGGACGCCCACGGACGCCAGCCGCTCAAGCCAGCGGGGATGATCCGATGCGGCGTGGAGCGCAGCGTTCAACGCCGTGATCGTCATGGGGCTCTCGCCTTGGCCGTAGAGTTGCGAGAGCTTCGGACCGAAGCGCTCCAGGCCCGCCCGACAGTCTTCCACGTACATCGGACCGCCACCATAGATAAGAGTCTTCAAGTTGGCGGTATCCTCGTCCCGAGGATGATCCAACAAGCGTTTGACCATGGTCGGCGCGGCGAAAAACGAGATTCCCGGCCATCGTCGGATCAGGGCGTAGACCTCGTCCGCTTCAAAGCCGCTGCTTTGCGGAATCACGTGGCAAGAGGCTTGGGTCACGTGCGGCAGACCGTAGAGTCCGGAACCGTGGCTCATGGGCGCGGCGTGGAGAATGGCGTTCCACGGCGCTCCCGGATCCATGTCAGCGAAATAGCAAAAGCACATCGCCAGCAGGTTGCGGTGCGAGAGCGTCGCTCCTTTGGGCCGGCCTGTCGTCCCGCTCGTGTAGAAAAGCCAGGCCGCATCGCCCGGTTCCCGAGGTGCCAAGCCCAGCGGCTCGCTCGTGAGCAAGGCCTCGTATTCGGGGTCCGGCACCGCGATGCATCTCTCAAGCGCAGCGAGCGACCCGACCGTGTCCGCCAGATCCGGCGTCGCGAAGCACAAGCGCGCGCCGGCGTTTTCGAGGATATAAGCGAACTCGCTTGCGTGCAGCTTGGCATTGATGGGCACTACGACCAGGCCGGCCTGCCAGCAGGCGTACATGATCTCGAGATACTCGGGACAATTCCCCATCGTGAGGGCTACCCGATCGCCTGGCTCGAGACCCAACCGGCGGGCAAGGCCGCCGGCGAGCCGCTCTACACGTTGGGCGAGCGATGCGTAGCTAAGGAGGACGGTTTCGCCCCTGGCGACGGCCGGCAGCTCCCCGTGAGCATGGCCCGCCCGCGCCATGTGATGCGCGATGTTCACCTACTGTCTCCCGTTACACCGCCGTGAGAGTAACACTATCGAACAAAGCGCGCCTTGCCCAAATCCGTACGTAAACCACGGCGACCGCTTCACGTTCTGGCGCGAGTATCGCGTTCTGTTGCCCGCGCTTCCCAACAGCGCAAACCGGGTGCCCCCGCACACAGGTCGGAGCCCCGGCAGGGGCATTTGAGCCTTGCTCTCCCCGACACCGGGTGAGTGGAAGACGAAAACAGCCGGGCTCATAGCGCCCCACCTGACGCGTCGTGGGGGTGGTACGGCGCTGCCCTCAGCTGGCTCACGGACTACAGGCGAACCCATCGACCGGCCCCTTGCAAGTTCCCGGCAATCGCCCTAGAGTGAAGCTGACCACCAAAGACAACGAACATGGCAAACGAGACGACACGCCGCCGATGGCTACAGGGCGGTGGATCACTGACCGCCGCAGCCCTTCTGAGTGCGGCAGGCGCACGGCCCACGTCGACCGCATCGATCGGCGAGCCACCACCCGATGTCTACACCCGTCTCGGAGTCAAGCCCTTCATCAACTGCACCGCAACGATCACTCGCAATGGGGGATCGCGTCAGCTTCCGGAGGTAATCGAGGCAATTCACCACGCCTCGCACTATCACGTCAAACTCAACAAGCTCATTGCCGTCGCCGGAGAGCGATTGTCCGAGCTTCTGGAGGTTCCGTGGGCGATGGTCAGCTCCGGTGCGGCGTCGGCACTGGCTCACGCGACCGCCGCCTGTGTGGCTGGAGGCAACCCCGAGCGCCGCCAACAACTGCCAAATCTGGCCGAGTTACCGGACGAAGTCATCATGCCCAAGTGGTCACGGAACCAGTATGACCACTCCATTCGCATGCTCGGGACGCGCATCATCTCCGTTGAGACGCTCCACGAATACCGCGCGGTCTTCAGTCCGCGAACGGCCATGGTCGCAGTGCTAGGCGACCGCTTCGGCAGTGACCGCCCCAACCTGGCCGACCTCGCGCCGATCGCCAAGGGGCGAAACGTCCCGGTTCTGGTCGACGCTGCGGCGGATTTCCCGATCGTCCCGAATCCCTACCTCCAACAGGGCGCGGACCTGGTGGCATACAGCGGCGGCAAGATCCTCCGCGGCCCTCAAACGACCGGGATCTTGGTGGGCCGCGAGGACCTGGTCCGCACCGCGACGATCAACGCCGTCCCCTACGGCGGCTTCGGTCGTCCGATGAAGGTCAGCAAAGAAGAGATCGTCGGCATGGTGACGGCAGTCGAGGTCTGGACCAAGAACCGCGACATCGAAACCGAGTACCGCGAATGGGAAGGTTGGTACGAGCACATCAGCCGCCTGGTCCGTGAGGTGGACGGCGTCGAAACTCGTGTGCAAGGGCCCACCCGAGGCGGACCGTTCCCTGCGCTGCAAATCTCATGGGACCCCGACAAGATCGGCCTGAGTGCGTCGGAGATGCACCATCAGCTTCTAAACGGTGATCCCCCGATCATGACCTGGGACTACGGGGACGAAAACTTCTTCGTAATCCGCCCCGTCGCTCTCAAGCCCGACGAATACAAAGTCATCGCCCGGCGGGTGCGTTCGATTCTCGACAAGGTGCCGCGAGGGACACAGACGCCGTCGCCGGCAAAGCCGGTGAGCGACATCGCGGGGCACTGGGATGTCGAGATCGAGTTCCTGCGGGGGCGCGGACACCACCAGTTGCTCCTCGAGACGCGCGGAAACGAGGTCGTCGGCACGCACGTCGGAACTCGCACCACGGGTGAATTGAAGGGTGCGATCGACGGCGACAAAGTCCGCTTCAATAGCGTTCTGCCGATGGAAGGCTCTCGGCTCAAGTACGGATTCAGCGGAGTCCTGCAAGGTGACGAGATAAGCGGCGAGATCGACTTGAATGAATACCCGCCGGCACGTTGGGTTGCCCGCCGACGGACGACCGGCTAGCGTCAAGCTCACGACAGCCCAAAGGCTCAGTAGACCGAACACAAAACAAGGAGATCGAAAACATGGCGAACCAAACCAGCCGCCGCCGGTGGCTTCAGTCCAGCGGAGCCGCCAGCGCCGGGGCGTTGTTGAGTGCAGCCGGCGCACGGCCAGCCACGGCCGCGGCGCTCGAGGAGCCACCGCCCGACGTCTACACACGCCTCGGAGCCAAACCGTTTATCAATTGCACCGCCACGATCACCAGCAACGGCGGTTCACGACAGTTGCACGAAGTCATTGAAGCCATCGAGCACGCCGCGCACTATCACGTCAACCTCGACCAGCTACAAGAGGCAGCCGGCAAACGCATCTCCGAGCTGCTCAAGGTCGAGTGGGCCATGGTGTCGTCCGGCGCCGCGGCGGCTCTGACCCACGCGACCGCCGGCTGCGTCGCCGGGACTGATCCCGAACGCATGCAGCAGCTCCCCGAGATGAGCGGCCTCAAGAACGAGGTGATCATGCCGAAGTCATCCCGCAACGGGTACGACCACGCGATCCGTATGGTCGGCGTCAAGATCATCAACGTAAGGACCGTAGACGAGCTGAAGGCCGCGATCAACCACCACACGGCCATGATCTCGGTGCTGGGGGACCGATTCAGCGACCACGTGGAACTACCTCTAAAGGACGTCGCGCCTGTCGCCAACGAGGCGGGAATTCCCGTGCTGGTCGACGCCGCCGCCGACTACCTCGTCACTCCCAACCCCTACATCGCCGAGGGCGCCGATCTGGTCGCCTACAGCGGCGGCAAGATTCTTCGAGGACCGCAGACCGGCGGGCTGCTCGTCGGCAAGGAGCAGCTTGTGCGCGCCGCTTTTGCCAACGCCGCTCATCACCACGCTTTCGGCCGTCCGATGAAAGTCAGCAAGGAAGAGATAGTCGGCGTAACAACGGCCGTGGATGTCTTCATCAACAAGCGCGATCTCAAGGCCGAGTACCGCGAGTGGGAAAGCTGGTACGACTACATTACCAACGAGATCACCAAGGTCGACGGCGTGTCGACTCGGGTCGCTCCGCCGTCGCGCGGCGGGCCCTTCCCGGTTCTGATGGTCGAATGGGACCCGAACAAGATCGGCCTGACAGCAGGAGACGTCGGAGAATCACTTCTTAACGGCGATCCCAGCATTGGGAGTCATGCTTCCGGTGAGGGTTACTCGTTCCGGCTGCGGCCCGTAGCGATGAAACCGCATGAGCACAAGATGGTGGCCGAGCGCCTGCACTCGATCTTCCGCAACGCGCCCAAAGGGATCTCGAAGCCGAGGTTCAAGAAGCCGGCAGGGGACATCTCGGGCCGCTGGGACGTGCACGTGGACTTCGGTTTGGGTCAGGGAGAGCACCAACTCTTTCTTCAGGCCAGCGGCAACCAAGTCCAAGGCACGCACATCGGTACGGTGGTCCAGGGCGAGCTGAAGGGCACGATCGACGGGAACAAGGTGCGCTTCAGCAGCTCTCTACCGTTCGAGGGAACTTCCCTGCGATATCGCTTCGAAGGAAGGGTATCCGGCGGTGTCATGAAGGGCTCGCTCGACCTTGGCGAGTATCCGAACGCCACTTGGGAAGCCAAGCGTCATACCTACGCTTAGCACTCCCCTACATTGCATATCAGGCGAGTCACGTGCCGCTCTCTTCCGGCGTTTCACACTTGGCATGCCGTGCCCATGGAGCGGTCGTACCCGCGGCGAGGCAAAGTCCAAGCGCCGCAGGCGCGGCGCAAATAACAGCCTGGGGCGTGAGCCCCAGGTCCGCCATCGAAACGAAACACAAGCCCTGAAGGGGGCGACACAACCCTTGCCGGGCTGTAGATGCTTCTTTTCGGGCAGATTCTACAGCACGGCAACAGTACGTTGACGACCGTTGTTGCCTCGCAAGGCCAGTCACAGAACTTCGGCTCTTCATAATCAACAACTTAAGCCACCAAAGGCCCGAAATCCTTGGTGGGGTGAGGTACTCTGAAAACAGAAGAGGGAGGTGCTGAGCAGCCTGACCGGAGGTCTTCTCGGGTCCATCGATCATTGGCACAATGCTCTCGGAATCCGCCGGTATCTCGTGACACGCTTGCTGACCGCTATCACGGCCCACGGACAGGATCCAGCGAGAATCCTTACTCCTTCGGGGAGGGTGGAGTCTTCGGGAACAGCGGGCATTTCCGGGCATCGGGCTGGCAATCGACCACCGGCGCTCAATGTGCGAGGTGTGCCAAGTTTTCCTGAAACCTTGCCAAACTGTGCCAAACGCCTCTGGCGGCATCGAACCAAATCCGCGAAGCGGTGGTGCGATAGCCACCTACGGTGGCCGCCGCTGCTGTAGAATCTGCAATGTCATAGCCTCGATGCAGAACACACTGACACTCATGCAACTGCTTCGGACCGTCGCCTCGTGGAGCCTCTCGGCTGCAGCCCTGCTCGGAGCAACCGGGACCCCTAAGCCCGCGTTCAAGTCCGACATTCTCCCGATCTTTGAGGCGAATTGCGTCGCTTGCCACGGCGGTCAGTCGCCCCAGCAGGGACTCGACCTGCGCTCGCGCGACGCCATCCTCAAGGGCGGCCGGTCCGGTCCGGCGATCCAAGTCGGCTCGGCCGACCAAAGTCTCCTGCTGCAAAAGCTCGTTGCGCGGACGATGCCGCCAGGCGATCAGAAGCTCACCGACGACCAGATCGCTCTGATTCGCCGTTGGATCGACGCAGAGGGTGTCCCTGAGTCGGCAAGCGAACCGGCGGCCCCCGCCGTCACCGAACTCGACGTCCTGCCGATCATCCAGGCCGGTTGTCTGGCGTGCCACGGCAATCGCAAGCAAGAGGGCGGCCTCGATCTACGCACGCAGGCGAGCCGTTTGAAAGGCGGCGCCTCCGGTCCGGCGCTCGTTCCCGGCAAGCCGGATGAGAGCTTGATGATTCAGAAGATCGAAGCCGGCGACATGCCACCGCTCAAGCTGATCCTCGAGTACTCCATCAAGTCGCCGACCGAAGCGCAGCTTGCAACGTTGCGCCAGTGGATCGCCTCGGGCTGCCCGCCGGCTCCGCCCAAGCAAGATCACGGGCCCCTGGTCACCGACGCCGACCGCAACTTTTGGGCCTTTCAGCCGCCCCAGCGTCCTGCCGTCCCCCACGTCAAGCATCAGGACCTCGTTCGCAACCCGATTGACGCCTTCCTGCTGCGAAAGCTGGAGGCGAAGGGCCTGGCGTACTCACCCGAAGCCTCCCGCGTGAAGCTTCTGCGCCGAGTCCACCTCGACCTAACCGGTATGCCGCCGTCGCCCGGTGAGATGCAGGTCTTTCTCAGTGACAGCCGGCCCGACGCATACGAGCGCCTTGTCGATCGGCTGCTCGCATCTCCCGAGTACGGCGAGCGTTGGGCGCGCCACTGGCTTGACCTCGCCGGCTACTCCGACTCACGTGGCGTAGGCTTTCAGGACAAGATTCGGCATTACGCCTGGCGCTTCCGCGACTATGTCATCCGGTCTCTCAATAGCGACAAGCCTTACGACCGTTTCCTCACCGAACAGATCGCGGGCGACGAGTTGTCCGGCTACAAAGACAAAAGGGTCACCCAAGAGCTAGTGGATCGCCTCGCGGCAACCGGCTTTCTGCGGACCACGCCTGACTCCACCTACGAACCGGAGTTCGCCTACCTCGCCGAGCGCATGAACGTCATCGCCGACGCCGTCCAGGTGCTGGGTTCGTCGGTCATGGGCCTCACCATCGGGTGTGCCCGCTGCCACGACCACAAGTACGACCCAATCCCGCAGCGCGACTACTACCGCTTCAGCGCGATCCTCCAAACCGCCTTCGACCCTTACGATTGGCGCAAGCCTGTCGAGCGTCAGCTCGACATCGCCCTTGAGAGCGAGCGGCGCGAGCTCGACGAGTTCAACGCGCCGATCGAAGCCGATGTGAAGAGGTTCGAGGCCTCCCTGAATAAGCTGGAGAAGCCCTTCCGCGAGAAGCTGCTCGAAGCAAGGCTGACGCCGCTCCCTCAAGACCTTCGTAGGGATCTGCGCGCCGTCGCCGAAACGCCGGAAGACAAGCGAACCTCGATCCAGAAGTACCTGGCCGAGAGTTTCGAAGAGACTGTCGAGATCACCACCAATGATCTAACAGCCAAGTTCCCTGCGTTCAAGGATGCGGCGGCGTCTGTGCAGAAGGAGCTTGCCGAAGCCAAGCAGAAGCTGCGTCCGAAGCCCTACGTCCGGGCTCTCACCGATACGGGCGGTGAGCCGTCAACGCATTACTTGCTTCGGAGGGGCGAAGCGCTCTCTCTAGGCGAGCCGGTCGAGCCCGGCGTGCCTGCGGTCTTGCGCGTTGGTCTGAAGCCGTACGAAGTGTTGCCGGCCGGACCCCAAACGGACTCCAGTGGCCGGCGATTAGCTCTGGCCCGCTGGCTGACCCAGCCGAATCACCCGCTCACCTCGCGCGTGATCGTGAACCAGTTGTGGATGCGCCACTTCGGGCGCGGACTGGTGGCGAGCCCGTCGAACTTCGGACGCTCCGGCCTAGCGCCGAGCCATCCTGAACTGCTCGACTGGCTGGCCACCGAGTTCGTCCAAAACGGTTGGAGCCTCAAGCATATGCACGGCTTGATGGTCACCTCCAACGCCTACCGCCAGGCATCGCGCAAGGACAAAGGTGCTCTTGCCGTCGATCCCGGCAACGTCCTGCTCTCGCGCATGCCCCTGCGGCGCATGGACGCGGAGCAACTCTACGACTCGATCCTCAAAGTGACAGGCCGGCTCAACTCGAAACGCTTCGGCCCGCCCGATCCGGTCGAGGTCAAAGAAAGCAAAGAGGTCGTCGCCAAAGGAACCGACTCCGGCTTCCGCCGCAGTATCTACGTGCTCCAGCGCCGAACCACCCGCGTCACCTTGATGGACGCGTATGATTTGCCGCACATGACGCCCAACTGCCTCGAGCGGCGCGAATCGACCGTCGCGACGCAAGCCCTACACATGATGAACAGCGAGCAGATGTGGCACCATGCCCGCTACCTCGCAGGCCGCATCATCGACGAGGCCGGCCCGGACCCAAGTGAACAGGTCGAGCAACTTTTCGCGCAGGTGCTTTCCCGCCGTCCCGCGGAAGCCGAGATCGAGCGATCCTTGGAAACGCTCGAACAACTGGCCGGGCACTGGCCCGAGCGGCTTCAAGCAGACCGCGCGAAGACGCCCATCGGTTGGACCTCTCGCTGGTTGGCACTCGCAGGCCTCTGCCACACGATGTTGAACTCCGCCGAGTTCTCCTTCGTCGATTGAGCTTGCCGCCCTTCGCGCCGTCCGAGCCCGGTTGTTCGTCGGTTCAAACGGTGGCACAATGGCCAACATGAAACGTCGAGAGTTTCTTACCCGGGTGCCTAGGTCCACGGCCGGAGCCGCCGCGCTAGCCGCCGGAACGGCAGCAGCCGCCAGGAAAAGCGATGCGGCCTATCGCTTCAAGCTCGGCATGTACCTGCCGGAATTGGATCTCCCGTTCGACCAGGAACTGGCCAAGGCCAAGGAGATCGGCGCGGAGTACGTGTGGTTCACCCGTCTCAAAGGCGAGACGGACCTGGCGAAGATGAGCGATAGCGAGGTGGACCGCATGGCGCGGCGCGTGGAACGTCATGGGCTCAAGATCTTTCTACTGGGCGCGAGAAACCCTTTCAAGCACATTCATCTGACAGACCTGGCGATTGACACTCTCCAAGCGCAACCCGCGTTTCGCAAACAGCTAGGTGATCTCGTCCGTTCGATGCAGATTGCGTCGCGCATCGGCGTGGGGGTCGTCGGAGCGTTCTCGTTTGCCTGGCCCGGCGAATACAACGCCGGCAAACCCACGTGGCCGATGCGCTGGATGACCCGCGGCGGCGTGATCGCCGACAACGACATGGAGAAACTGGTCAAGGCGTTCTCGATCGTGGCTGAGGAGGCCGAGCGGCACAACGTCGATGTCGCGGTCTCGATGATGCCCTGGAACTACACCAACACGACAGGCAACTTTCGCCGAGTGTGGGAGCACGTCGGGTCGAAACGCCTGAAGGTGATGTGGGGCCCGGCCGACAATTGGAACTGCGGGGAGGCGGACGTTGCCACCGCCGGTTTCCAGAACATTCGGCCCTATCTGCACGGCCTTCATCTCAAGGATGTGCATGTGATCGACGGGCAGCGGCTGAAGTTCGAATATCGGCCCCTGGGCGATGGCGACGTGGACTATCCGACGATCTTCAAGAGCTTGCGGGACCACCGATCGGACGTGGTGCTCTCAGTATCGACGCACTTCCGCCCACCGAGCGGCTCGCGCATCGAAGCGATGGAGATCAACTACGCGAATTTGAAGGGTCTGCTTCGGCAAGTGGAGCAGACGTAGAGCCACAAGTCACCGCCACGAAACCTCTGGACGGGAATCAGAGCCCCACCCGGGAGGGTGGGGTCAAGCGCGCCGAGACACGGAACCCACTCTTGCCCGCGGGTCCCCTTTCGGTTCCGGCTCGTCCGGGTTAGGGAGCGTTGATGAACCACACTCCAGCCACTGCAATCCAGAGGTGAAGCATGGCGTCCAATCCAATCACTCAACCGAGCAAGGGAACCACTATGAAACCGAACAACAGTACACCATCCAACCTGAGCCGCCGTGATTGGTTTCGCGTCAGCTCTCTCGCGGCCGCGGCCGGCCTTGCGGGTGTTGCCCCGTCCGCCGCAGCGCCGCTGCCCATTCGCGGGCGTGGCCCGGACGTCTACGCCCGCCTGGGCGTGCGCCCATTCATTAGCTGCACCGCCACGACGACGATCAACGGCGGCTCTTCGCAGTTTCCGGAAGTCGTCGAGGCCATCTATCAGGCCGGGCGCTATCACGTGAACCTCGACGAGCTGATCGCGAAGGTAGGACCGCGCATCGCCGAGCTGCTCCAGGTCGAGGCCGCGATGGTCAGCTCGGGGGCGGCCGGCGCGGTCACCTGCGGCACGCTCGCCTGCTTGGCCGGAGGCGACCCCGAGAAGATCCAACAGCTTCCCGATACGACGGGCATCAAGAACGAGGTGGTCGTCCCGAAGTGGTCTCGCAGTATCTACGACCACGCGGTTCGCTCGACCGGCGCCAAAATGATCGAAGTCGAGACGTTCGATGACCTTGAAAAGGGATTCGGCCCCAAGACGTTCATGGCCGCGGCGCAGTCGAGCATTCTATGGGGGGAGCAGCCATTCTCGCTTGACCAGTTGGTCGCCGCGGCGCACCGGCACGGTGTGCCGGTCCTCGTCGATGATGCCGGCGGCCTACCGGTGCCGCCTCATCCCGTGCTCGCCCACGGCGTCGATCTGGTGGCGCACAGCGGAGGCAAGGTCATTCGCGGACCGCAGAGCGCCGGGCTGCTGCTGGGCCGCAAGGATCTGATCCTAGCCGCGTTCACCAATAGCGCCCCCCATCATGCCTTTGCCCGCGCTATGAAGGTCAGCAAGGAAGAGATCGTCGGCATGCTGGCCGCCGTTGAGTATTTGGTTACGAAACGCGACCCCGAGGCCGAGGAGCGTGAGTGGATGTCTTGGTACAAGCACATCGGTGACCGCGTCTCCAGGGTTGCGGGCGTTTCGACTGAGATCGAACGCTTCGAATGGGACCGCTTCGGCTACCATCCCCGGCTGGTGATTCGCTGGAACCCGAAGAAGATCGGCTTGACCTCCGCGCAGTTGCATCAGCTCCTGCGGGATGGCGAGCCGCGCATCATGGTCCCGCCCGGCGGCGAGGGCCACTCGGCCGTGGTTCGCGGAGCGGCGATGTACTCCGGTGAATACAAGCTGGTGGCCGAACGGCTGCATGAGGTGTTCCAAGATGCCCCCAAAGCCAAGCCGAAGCCCAAGCTCGCATCGCCTGCCATTGACGTCAAGGGGCGCTGGGACGTTCGGCTCACCTTCAGCGTCGGCTCGACCGAGCACGAGTTGCTGCTCAACGTCGAGGGCAACGAGCTATCCGGCGTCCATATCGGGCGCCTCACTCACGGCGACGTGCAAGGCACGGTCTCGGGCAAGGAGATCGACTTCCGCACCGCCGGCCGCTACGAAGGCACCTCGATCGGGTACCGCTTCCACGGCACAATCCAGACCAACCACATGAGCGGCGAGGTTGACCTCGGCGAGTACGGCGCGGCTCAGTGGGAAGCGCGCCGGGCTTGATTTGCCGCAGGTTCCGTTCCAGCGGTTCGCATGCTATCGCAGCGACTCGGGGATCTCTACGACGTATACCTGCGTGTGGCCGCCGCGGTCGCTGGCGTAGGCGACCATTGTTTCGTCGGGTGAGAACGAAGGGTGGGGGTGGGTCCATTGGGGGCCGTAGACGCAGTCGGTCGCCATCTCCATCCAACTGAGTGATTTGCCCTTTTCGGATGTCGCCTGGGCCGCGGCCCAGTCCTCGGCGAGTGCGTAGCGAGACTTCAACCATTGCGAGCCACCGTTCGAGCTTGCCGGTAAGCAGATCGTCTCGTGCTTCCCGGTGGCGACGTCGATCAACTGCAGACCGATGTCGGGGTGGTTGGTGTCACACAGCACTTTGGTGCCGGCACGGTTAGGGGTAATGTGCCAGGCGTTGAACTCGGCGACGGTGCTGATTTCGCGCGTCTGCCAGTTCATCCGCTTGAGCGCCTCGGGCCATACGGTGAAGACCAGGTCGCCGGTGGCGCCCAAAAAGGTCTCGTGGACCACGAACTCGTCGTTGTCATTCTCGTAGAGGCATTCGAGGCCGGAACCGTCGCGTCGCACGCGGAACATGCGGGGTGCGGGGTCGGCGGCGAACTCGATCCACTCGGGATCGACCGGCGAGAACTGCGGGTGGATCACGGTGCGCTCGAACGGGTGGAAGCTGGGCTCGCCACCCTCGGTCTTCCCGACGACGATGCCGTTATGGCCGCCCTTCTTACAAGCGGCGACGTACCACGCGCCATCGGCGCTGAGAGAACACTCGCCCAGTTGGCCGCCGGAGTCGGCAATGAGCTGCTCGTCGAGTGTGGCTCGGTCGATCACCCATACCGCGCCGCCGCGCACGAAGAACACGCGCTCGCCACCTGGTGCGATCGCGGGTGAGAAGGGGTGGATGGGCTCGTCCGCGGTGAGCTGCCGGATCTCCCCGCCGGGAAAGCCGGTCTCGAAGAGCTGCGCGCCGCCAGTACGGTAGGACGTGAAGATGAGGGACTTCTGATCGGGCGTGAATGAGCTTTGCAGGAAGTAAGTGGGGTGGTTGATGGAGGGGTCGTTGGTGAGCTGGTGCACGGTGGCGCCGGTCTGCGCGTCGTGAGAGACGCTGTGCTCGGAAGCGGACGTCGCGCCTTTGCCGATTGTCATTCCAAAGTGCTCTGAAGGCCACGATAGCGGATCGTCGGAGGCGGGTCAAACGCGGACGTTGCGCTCCGCGCCGGCCTATCGTTCGGCGCGATGCGAGGGATGCAAGGGACGCCAGGGTGCACGGGGGCGTAATAAAATATGGGTTGGGCCGAAGAACCGAGCGGATTCTGGCTGTCGATTTTGGCAGGCGCCGGATTGGCTTGGCCCTGAGCGATGAGTTAGGCCTCACCGCTCAGGGGCTGCCGACCTACGTGCGCAAGAACCGCAAAGCGGACATCGAGAGACTGACGGAGATCGTTGAGGACCGCGAAGTAGCGCGGATTGTCGTCGGCAACCCTCTGCATATGAGCGGCGACGAGAGCCGGTTGTCGCAGGAGGCTTCGGGCTTCGCCGACCACCTCGCCCGTCGATGCGGCGTCGAGGTTACCCTGTGGGACGAGCGCTTGACCACGCGCGAGGCATCCCGCGTGCTGAGGGAAAGCGGCATGGGCAGGGAGAAGCGTGCCCAGGCTGTGGACCGGCTGTCGGCCGTCTTGATCCTGCAGAGCTACCTCGACTTTCTCGGAACGCAAGACGAGGGGGGGCTTCCCCCGGCGTAAGACCCATGTCCTCTTGGTGGATCAAGTACGCGGCAGTACTGGCGCTGTTGGCAGCTCTCAGTGTCGGAACGATCCTGGTGTTCCCGCTCGCGGAGGGTTTTCCCCAAGGCGTGGCGATCAACATTGAGCGAGGCACATCGAGCTTCGAGATTGCGGCCACGCTGGAAGCACAGCGGGTCATTCCCTCAAGGTGGCTGTTCGGCTTGGTGCGGCTTTTGCGGCCCCGTGCCACTCTGATGGCCGGGGAATACCACTTCGAAGGGCCGATGACGGCTTGGGAGGCTTTCGACCTGCTGACGCGCGGAAGCGTCCGCTACTACCCGGTCACGGTCCCGGAGGGAGTGAATCGCTTCGACATCGCCGACATCCTTGCCGAAACCAAGTTGTTTTCACGGGAGGATTTTCTAGCGCAGTGCGAACGGGTCGCCTACGTGAAAGGCCTTTTCCCCGAGGCGCAAAACCTCGAGGGTTTTCTCTTCCCTGACACCTACTACCTCGACGAGTCGCTAAGCGTCGAAGAGGCTGTCGAAATGATGACGACGCGTTTTCAGTCGATCTACCGCGAGTCGACAGTCCCCGATACCATCGACCTCACGCCCTACGAGGTGGTGACGCTGGCCTCGATGATCGAGAAGGAAACGTCGAGTCGACGCGAGCATCGTTTGGTGTCGTCGGTGTTCCACAACCGTTTGCATCGCCGGATGCTGATGCAGTGCGACCCCACGGTGGTCTACGGGCTGATTCTCCAGGAGCGCTACCGTGGCAGAATCGACCGCTCTGACCTTCGCGATCCTCATCCCTACAACACCTACGTTCACGCCGGCCTGCCTCCGGGCCCCATCGCCAATCCGGGACGCGAGGCGCTCGAAGCCGCTTTCGACCCGGCGGAGACGAACTATCTGTTCTTCGTAGCCGAGTCACGGGGAGCGCGCGGGCACATCTTCTCCGAAACGCTGATGGCGCATAACCGCGCGGTGGCCCAGTACCGCCGGAGCAGGCGGCGGTGAAGGGCCGAAGCAGCCAACCCACCATCAAAAGTCTCGTTCTCCGATACCTCGAAGAACGCCGCCCGACATCGGTTGACGAGGGAGTTCTGTCGTCGATCGCCGCGGAGATCCGGAGCACGCTAAGGCGGGGGACGCCGGTTTCACGGTCGTATCTGCTGCAGGTGCTCGCGACCACCACGGTCGAGATCTCACGATCGTTGGGCGGCTTGCCCGTGGACTTGCGTCACCGCGTCCACTTCGGGGACGCGGACCGGGCGGCCGCCACGCTGCTTGAAATGCAGCGTGAGTATGCAGCGGCCCGGGACAGCGGGGATCGCGAGAGGGCTTGGGGCGTTCGCCGAGCCGTGCGGCAAGCCAAGGACCGGCTGCGGCTCGTTCTGCGGCGGCCTAGTTTCTCAGTCGACAAGCGGGCTGAGAAGGAAGAGCTGCTCGTGTGGTTCCTCGTTTGGCTGGAGAATCCGGAGGTCTTTGCGCCGTGGCTGAAGCTGCGCCGGCGCGGTGACTGGGCGGCTTCGGAAGCTCTCCCAGAGCAGAGTGGTCGCTCAGTTGGTTGCTGACCAGATGATGGATCAGGGGAGTGGGCCAGCGGGGCACAAGTTGATTCCGGTTCGCTAAGATGGAGTTCAAACTTGGGGCTACGGCATCCGCTGGTTGCGCCGCTGGCGGCCCTGGCCCTGGGCATCGTGGCGGCGCAGTTCGCTTCTTTTTCCTTTCGGGAAACGCTGCTTTCCACTTTGCTCTTGGGACTGCTGGCCTGGGTCGGCTTGTATCGGACGCCGTCCGCCCAGGAGCCGTCGCCTGCCTGGCGGCGTTCATGATCAGCGGCGCGATGCTCGGCTCACGCCGGGAGCCTGCTGATCCCCTCCTCATCACGACAGTATTAGAGACGACCGACGCCGACCTCAACGACCCCATCCGCCTACGTGGCTTCGTCCGCGAGCCGACCGAGGCGCTCGACACCGCCGACCGCTTTGTGCTCGAGGTCGAGTCGGTCTTCGCGGACGCGACTGCACGAGGCGGCGTGCGCGTCAACATCTATCGTCAGAGCGACGATCCGCCCGTCGAACTCCCCTATGGCCGCCGTATTGAATTCCTGGCCCGGCTGCGAGAGCTTCGAAACTTCAACAATCCGGGCAGCTTCGACCGCGTCGCGTATCTGAACAAGCACGGCATTCATATGACGGCCTCGGTCCGGGCCCGCACGCCGATTCACAACCTCGATGGCGCAGGCGGAACGGTTTGGCAGGCTTGGGTTTGGGAAGTCCGTACCGCGGCCGGCAAGCGCTTTGACGCTCTGCTGGCGGAAGCGGAAGCTGGCGAACCAGCCGCCGCCGCGATCCTGCGCGCCATGCTGCTCGGCGACCGCAGCGCCCTGGACCGCGAAACGACCACCGACTTCCAGCGCACCGGCTCCTACCATGCGCTCGTCATCTCGGGCTTGCATGTGGGTGTGTTGGCGTTAGTGGTCTCGTTTCTGCTGCGCTTGGCACTCGTCCCGCCAGTACCGCGGGCGGTCGTTGCGGCGCTCGCCGTCGCCGCCTACGCCGCACTCGTTGGGGCTAGCCTGCCGGTCTCGCGCGCCGCCTGGATGTTCACTGCGTACCTGGCAGCGGGCCTCCTCTATCGGGACCGCCGCGCCTTGAACGTGATCGCCGCAACCGCCCTTGGTTTTCTTGTCTTTGACGCTGATCTGATGTTCGATGCCGGATTCCAGATGTCCTTCCTGGCTGTGGCGCTGATCGCCGGCATCGCCGTGCCGCTGCTCGAAGATACCGTGGACCCCTATCGCCGCGCCCTGCGAGACCCGTGGAACATCGACCGTGACCTGCACCTTCCGGCCTATGTGGCGCAAGCGCGCGTCTCGTTACGGATGTGGCTCGAACCGCTGAGCCCTGTGACGCGGCTACCGCGTGCCTTATTGTCATTCGTGGTCACCGGGTTTCTGAGAGTGTTGATCTGGGTGGTCGCGTTGTGCGTGGTCTCGCTTGTCTTGCAAGCCGGCCTGGCGTTGCCGATGGCCGTTCATTTCCATCGAGTTTCTTGGGGCGGTGTGTCGGCGAACCTGTTCGTGATGCCTTTGCTGCTGGTGTTAGTACCGCTGGGCTTGCTGGCACTGGTGACCGGTTGGACGCCCACCGCTTCGGCAGCTCTCTTCATTGCCGAGGCGATCGGCCGGGTGGTCGAATGGCACGTCCGAAACTTGCCGGTCGACGTGCGCGTACCTTCTCCGCCGATGTGGCTGGGGGCGCTCTTCGGGATTTGCCTGTTGGCCTGGGCCTTGTCGTTTGGAGGGAGGAAGCTGTGGCAGGGGACCGCCGCCGCCACCACCGCCGCCGCGCTCGCCCTGATCATCGCGCACCCTTTTGCACCGCGGCTCACCCCGAACCGGCTCGAACTCACCGCCCTCGACGTCGGCCAAGGTGAGTCGCTCTTCCTTGCCTTGCCGGACGGACGCCTCGTGCTCGTCGATGGCGGCGGCCTGCCCGACTTCGGCGGGAGGATCCGCCGCACGCTGGACATCGGCGAGACGGTCGTCTCCCCGTATCTCTGGTCGCGCTCCATCCGGCGGCTCGACGTCTTGGCGGTCTCCCACCCCGATGCCGATCACTTTGCAGGTGTCCCGGCGCTGTTGCGCAACTTCGAAGTGGGAGAGATGTGGGTGGCGGCCGAGCCCTCAGTGGAGGACTATACGGAGATTCGGTTGCTGCTCCGGAGGCGGGGCACTCGCCTGGTCCCGCTGCGCCAGGGCGAGGTAAAGCGGCTAGGGCAGGTGGACTTCGAGGTACTCGGACCCGCCTCGGCGCCCCAACGCAAGTGGTCCCGCAACGACCAGTCTTTGGTGCTGCGCGCCCGCTATGGCCGGCACAGCTTTCTACTTACGGGAGACATCGAAGAGCGGGCGGAGCTGCACCTGGTCGAACGCGGCCTCCTTCCCGGAGACGTTGTGCTCAAGGTCGCGCACCACGGCAGCAAGACGTCTTCGCACGAGTCCTTCCTCGAACGAGTTCGTCCTTTGTTCGCCCTCATTTCGGCTGGGTTCCGCAGCCCCTTCGGACATCCCCACGCGACGATAATCAAACGTCTGAGGCAGAGCGGCGCCACGATTCTGCGCACCGACCGGGAAGGCGCGATCTCCATTTCAACCGATGGAAGGCGGCTATTTCTCAATACGTACCGGCGAGAGCAAGCAGCGGGGTCCGGCCGTTGGGGGCTGTGAAAAAATTGGGACAGTCCGCTTCGCACCGCTTGTCAGACCTGAAAACAAAGAAGTTACATGATCGGCGCTCGGTACAGTCCCCATTTTTTCACAGCCCCTTCGTGATGCGTTCCTCGCCTTCCGACGGGAAACATCCCCGCGGAAGCACTACAATGTTCACTCATGACGCGCACATCGATTGTCGCGGGCGGGCTCACCGCGAGCCTGGCCATCTTCCTTTCTTGCGGGCGCGGCGGCCCCGCCCCGCAGCAACGCGCTGAAGAATTCCTGGCGATCTACGACGGCGTTGGGCAGAAGCTCTACGCGATCACGTCGGAAGCCTATTGGAAGTCTGCCACCGACGTGACCGACCAGCACGTGGGCGAGCGCATCGGCGCTGAGAGCGCGCTGGCGGCGTTTTCGGGCAGCCGCTGGGTCATTGAAACCGTGCGGGGGCTGCTCGATCAGAAGGATCAGCTCGACGACCTCACCGCCCGACAACTGGAGAAGATCCTGCTCTCGGCCGCCGAGTATCCAGGCACCGTGCCCGAACTGGTCGAGGCGCGTATATCCCAGGAGGCCAAACAGAGCGCAGTCCTCGACGCGTTCGAGTTTTGCGCCGAGAAGCGTGGTGAAACCTGTACCAAGACCATCAACCCCAATCAGATCGACAACATTCTACGGGACTCCCGTGATGAGGACCGGCGGCGCCACATCTGGGAAGTATCCAAGCAAACCGGCCCCACACTGAAGCCGGGCCTGATCGAGTTACGCCGCCTGCGTAACGAGCTGGCGCAAGAGATGGGCCACAGCTCGTTCTTCGCTCTTCAGGTCGCCGACTACGGGATGAATGTCGACGAAATGATGCAACTGATGGAGCAGTTCCAGACGGACTTACGGCCGCTCTATGAGCAGGTGCACTGCTGGGCCAAGTACGAGCTGGCGAAGCGATACAAGCAACCGCCGCCGAAGAAGATTCCGGCACACTGGATCGGCAACCGCTGGGCGCAAGCTTGGCCGGGGCTCACCTCGGCTGTGAACCTCGACGAGATGTTCAAGGACAAGTCGCCCGAGTGGATTGTCAAGCAAGGTGAGGCCTTCTACGCTTCGCTCGACATGCCGCCGCTGCCCGCCTCGTTCTGGGAGAAGTCCGACCTCTACCAACTACCGCCCGACGCGAAGCGCAAAAAGAACACGCACGCATCGGCCTGGCACCTGGACCTCGACAAGGACGTGCGCTCACTGATGAGCGTCGAGCCCAACTTCCGCTGGTTTGAAACCTCCCACCACGAGCTGGGCCACGTCTACTACTTCATGGCCTACTCGAATCCCGACGTGCCTCTTTCGCTGCGCGAAGGAGCGAACCGGGCCTTCCATGAAGCGATCGGCGACCTCATCGGCATCGCCGCCCGGCAGCCAGCTTACCTGAAGGAGATCGGTCTACTGGAAGAGGATGCCGAGATCGACGAGGTGCAGTGGCTGCTTGACGAAGCACTGAATCAGGCGGTTGTGTTCATCCCGTTCTCATCGGGCACGATGTCGTTTTGGGAGCACGACTTCTACGAGGAGAACCTCTCGCCCGAGGAGTTTAACCAGCGCTGGTGGGAGTATGTCGGACGATTCCAGGGCGTCGAGCCGCCCTCCGAGCGTGACGAAGAGTTCTGCGACGCCTGCACCAAGACGCACATCAGCGACGACCCGGCGCAATACTACGACTACGCGATGGCCTTCGTCCTCAAGTACCAGTTGCACACCTACATCGCGAAGAACATCCTCAAGCAGGACCCCCGCGACTGCAATTACTTCGGGAACAAAGAGGTCGGCAAGTTTTTGTGGGAACTGCTTCGCCTCGGCGCCACCCGCGACTGGCGCGAAGTGATTCGTGAGAAGACGGGGGAGGAAATCAGCACCCGCGCCATGCTCGAGTACTTCTCGCCACTGATGGACTACCTCGAGAAGGAGAATGCCGGCCGCGAGACGACCTGGTAGGCCTATCCGTTGACGATTATCCCTACTTGTCCGACATCTGATGAACTCCTCTTCTGACTCTCTCTCACCCGAGTTCGCAAGTCAAGATGATGTTGCTCGCAAGCTGCTGCCATTCGGAGATCGCACCGATTTCGAGCGCAGACCCTAGTCTTAGTGTGAGTCAAAGGCTCTTGTTTTCAAGGGCTTCCGTCGCGCCGCCCACACACCGTCCGGACACTGAGACGACTCACGGTGAGCAACGCCCGCCAACATGCGAGGCGTCGCCGGTTCCGGTTGGCCGGCGTTCGCAAGCTTCTCCAAAGGGGCCTACGAACCCGCGCGCAGGCAGTAGAGCACGCCGTCCCGCGACCCGATCAGCAGCCGCTTGCCCGCGATGGCGGGAGAGGCGACGATGTTGCCGCCGAGGGTGAACTTCCACAAGAGCTTGCCGTCGGCGAGGTTGAGGGCGTAGAGGTTGCCGTCGTAGGAGCCGACGTAGAGCACGTCGCCGGCCAGGGCGGGCGACGAGTCGACGCGGCCGCGGGTGGTGAAGTCCCAGACCAGCTCGCCGGTCTCTTGATCGATGGCGTGGAGCCGCTTGTCGCGTCCGCCGAGGACGACCGTGCCGTTTGCCACAACCGGGGACGAGAAGAAGGGGTGGCCGGTCTTGGGGTGAGAGTACCGCCACAGGATCTCACCCTTCTTCCAGTCGATCGCGAGCACTTGGTTGCCGAAAGTTCCGACGTAGGCGCGGTCCCCGACGATGGCGGGGGTGGCCGCAACGTAGTCGTCGATGTCGATTGTTCGCGTTTCTTCGCCTTTCGAGATGTCGATCACTCGAAATTTGCCGTCGCAGCCGGTGACGAAGGTGGATCCACCCTCGACCGCGGGGCTGCAATGGACACGGTCTTCGGTTTGGAGGGCCCAGTTGAGCTCGCCGCTCTTGGGGTCGAGGTTGTAGAGGTTCGAGTCGTAGGAGCCGAACAGCACCGAACCAGCCAGACAGTTGGGCGAGGAGAGGATCTCGGCGTGGGTTTCAAAAGTCCAGCGGGCTTCGCCGGTTTCGATGTCGACGGCGTGGAAGAAGCCTTCCTCGTCGCCAAAGAACACGGCGCCGTCTTGGACGCAGCCCGAAGCTGGTACGCCGAGTTTGGCCTGGTAGGTCCACTTGCCTTTGCCGGTTTCGAGGTCGACGGCGTGGAACTTGCCGTTCATCTCACCGAAGTAGACGGTGCCGTCGACGACGATTGCAGTCGAGTCGATGCCGTCGGGGGCCTCGTAGGTCCACTCGACTTCGAGGGGAGGGGGGAGTGCGTTGGGAGCTATTGCGTTGCGCTGCGAAGTGCCTAGGAACAGGGGCCAGTCGGCGGCTGGGAGGGTGGTGGTGAGAAACAGTGTGAGGATGGTTAGTTGAGTCGCCGCTGCGGGGCGACGGACAGGCAGGAGTGCCTGTCCCCACCTTTGGACAGGCGAGGATGCCTGTCCTCGGACACCGCTTAGTAGGCACATCGGTAGATCTCCAGCAGTTCCTTTGCTGTGACCGGGCGCGGGTTGAACTGCGCGGTCCATTGCTGAGAAGCTTCTTCGGCGAGGTCGGGCAGCGCATCTTCCGGCACGCCGTGATCCGACAACCGCTCCGGGAGCCCGGATTGACCAAGCATCGTTGCGACGCGTCCGGCGAGGTTCTCGGCCGAGGTGTCGAGCTGGGCGTAGAGGACTCCCGCCTCCTCCGCATTGAAGCGGATCACCGCCGGCAGCATCACGCCGACGGCCGCGCCGTGGACGACGTCGTAGTGAGCCGTTAGCGGATTCGCGCAGGAATGCGCCGCGCCGAGCATGGAGTTTTCGATGGCGGCCCCCGAGAGGTGGGCCCCCAGAAGCATGTCCCCACGTGCGTCAAGGTCTCCGGGATTGCTGAGGACCCGTGGAAAGCCGCTATTCAAGAGACGCCAGGCTTCGCGGGAGTACAAGGTCGAGATGGGGTTGCGTTTCTTCGTGACCCAGGTCTCGACGGCATGCGAGAGCGCGTCGATCCCTGTGTCCGCCGTAACCACCGCCGGCTGCGTGAGGGTCAGCTCGGGGTCGAGGATCGCGACGGCCGCGGCGGCCTTGGGATCGCCGCAGGCCATCTTTTGGTGCGTGTGGTCGTCGGCGATCAGGGCGAACGACTGCGCCTCGCTGCCTGTGCCCCCCGTCGTGGGGATGGCGATCAGCGGCAGCATGAGCTTCGAGGCTTTTCCAACTCCCCAGTAGTCCTGCATGCGGCCGCCGTTGGTGAGCAAGAAGTTGATGCCTTTGGCGCAGTCCATCGAGCTGCCGCCGCCAAGCCCCACCATCAGGTCGATGTTGTGTTGCTTCGTGAATTCGAGACCGGCGTCGACGTGAACGGTGGTCGGGTTTTCCTCTACACCGCTAAAGACGACAGCGGTGAGGCCGGCGGTTTCAAGAGAGCGGACAGCAGCGTCCGGGTAACCGGCTTTGACGATGCCCGGGTCGGAGACCACTAGGGCCCGGCGGCCGCCGAGCGAGCGGGCAAGCTCGCCCAGTTGCGCGAGGCTTCCGTTTCCGAAAACGACTCGGGTACGAGGCTGGAAGTCGAAGGGCAAGAGCAGCATTACTCAAGGTCGTACAAAGACCGCCGATTGTCGGAGGATCATCGGTGGCAAGTTCCCGGGAACATCACAAAAGGCGCTGGAAGCCAGCTTGGTCAAAGTGGTGATCCTCGGTGAGAGCTTGGCTCATGCCCCGGCTTCGCATGATCGCAAAACTCGTGCAGTCTACCAGACTCCAGGACTTGTCGCGGTGACGCTTGAAGACATCCCACGCCTCCGCCTCCATGGCTGGATCAATGTGCACAACGGTCACCCAGACCGATGATCGTAGCGTTTCGATCATCTGGATTTGCAGACTGCGTTCCACTTTGAGAGGACTCGTCAGCAGAGACGCCAATTCGGCCACAACGTAGTTCGTTGTGACGGTTTCAACAGAGGACCGCTGCCAGTTGTTAAGAAAGTCGACTGTCTGGCGATGATAGGGCTGCCTGCGGAGAAAATAGTTGGCCCACCCAGAAGTATCGACAAAGACCTCGGTCATTCGGGGTCATGATTGTCCATTAGCGCCTGGCCAATGTAGTCGTCGTGGCGGCTGCCGACATCCGTCACATTGGGATCGATGACCCCCGCGAGTTTGAGCAAGGGGTCATCCTCGGGAGCAGGACGAGCACGCGGTTTGCTTGAAAGATACGACTCAAGCAGTCGCATACAGACACCTTGCGTAGTCTTACCTTCGCGTGCTGCCGCCTCTTCCAGGCGGTGGTGCAACGCGTCCGGGATTTCCAACTCGATAGTACGGGACATGGTCGACCTGCCCTCATTCTACCGTGAATCTTCCACTGTTCCCGAAACTCAGTACACGCCGATTGCCACGCTGGTCTTGGTCTGGGAGAACGGGCGGACATTGCGGACACCGTCCCAGGGGTAGAGTTCGATCGGGGGCTCGCGTTCGCACTCGTCGCGCTCGGGGAAGCGCGGCATAAAGAACTCTTTGGTGAGCGTGGTCAGAAGCACGCGTCCCGTTTCACCGTAATCGACCACGCGGTCCATGTCGTCCGGATCGACCACCTGGCTCACAGCACGGGGTTGCGGGGGGTAGTAGATAATGGCGTATTCATCGGTCGGGTCGAACGGCTTGTGGCAGGCCAGCCCCATTAAGGTGTTGCCGTAGGTGGCGGCGAAGTAGGCTCCTTCTAGCAGCTCCTCTTTCGCAAACCGATGGAACTGCGGCGTCATCTCGGTACCCCCGCAAAAGACTCCGGTGATGCCTTTCTCCTTCAGTGACAACCGCTCGGACAGTGCGTCGAGCAGCTTCGGTGTTGTGAACAGGCACTTGATGTTAGGGTGGTTTTCGAGAATGATGACGGCCTGGTCGATGCAGTGCGTCTTGTAAGCTTCGGCCTCCTTGATGTCCCCACGCTTGAGTAGCTTGACGACCCAGCGCGGGTCGAGATCGATCTGAAAGCAGATGCCTCCGCGCACCTGCGCCAAGTGTTCGATCGCCAGCCGTAGCCGTCGCGGGCCGCTCGGCCCCACTTGGATCCAGTCGGAACCCGGTGGGAAATACTCGTCGGGCAACGTGCGGCTGAATTCCGTGTAGTCGATGCGGAAGTCATCGATGTTGATGCGCATCTTGGGCACGCCGGTCGTGCCACCGGTTTCGAAGACGTAGACCGATTTGTCGGCGTAGGCTTTCGGCACCCAGCGGCGGACCGGTCCTCCGCGCAGCCACTCGTCCCCGAAGAGGCCAAAGCGCTTTAGGTCATCGAAGCCCCGGATCTCCGTCCTCGGATCCCAGTCGAGTTTCTTGGCGCGTTCGAGCCAAAACGGGCAGCCGGTCTCGGCGTCGAAGTGCCAGGCGACGAGCTCGCGAACGTGGGCGTCGAGCGCTTCGCGTGCGGCGGCAGCTTTCTCTTGGAGGGCGGAGGTAGTTTCTGTAGTAGCCATGTGCAATCTGTTTCGGAGTCAGGCTGCGGGCACGGCATGCCATGCCCCTACATTATCGATAGGATCCTGGGGCCTATTTGGCGGCGATGGCGTAGAGGTGCGAGCGGGTCATGATGTAGAGGACGCCGTTGGCGACGACCGGGGTGCTGTAGACACTATTGCCGAAGTTGATTTCGGAGAGCACCTCTTTCACGCGACCCGTCTTCATCACCGTGAGATCGCCGTCTTCGTCGCCGAGCATCACTTTGCCGTCGACAACGTAGGGTGAGCCCCAGACGGCCGCCAGCATGTCGTACTCCCAAAGCAGCTTGCCGGTCTCGACGTCGAGCGCTTGGAAGAAGCCACTGAAATTCGGTAGGTAGAGAATACCGTCGTCAATCGCGACGGTTGAGATGGTGCGGCGGAAGTCGTGATGCCAGATCACGCCTGTTTTGGTGACGTCTCCTTTCTTGGTGGCATCGATGGCCCATAGGTGGCCGACGCCTTCTCCGTGCTCGGGGTCTTGCCCGACCGCGACGAACACTTTGTCGTCGTACATTACGGGCGTGGCGATGATGTTGTTGCGGTCGCCGCGGCCTTGCTTCCACTCCGAATCTTTGGGGTTGCAGTCGAACGTCCACAGCAGCTTGCCGGTCTTGGGCTCGAAGCTGCGCAGCCACCCGTCGCCGCCGGCAAAGACCACCTGGGGAATTCCCAAGGCCTCGCCATAGGCCGGTGAGGCCCACTGGCCGTGCAGAATTCCGTCCCCGGGAGAGCCGTCCTCCCAGATAATCTCGCCCGTGTGGCGATTCAGGGCTAGAAAGCTCGGGGCGTCGGGATACGGAATGTTGATGTGACTTTCATCGACGCCGTTTGAGGTGTTGACATACAACATGTCACCCACTACGACCGGGGACGTGGCGGCCATGTTGTGGGGAAACACAGCCAGCTCTTCGTACATGTCGAGCTTCCAGATGACGTCGCCGTCAACCTCTGATGTTTCTTCCTCGTCCTTATAGGGACCGTCGTTTTCACCGTCCCGAAAGCCTTCCGCATCCAGGGCTATGACCTCCGCGCGGCTCGACACGTAGTAAACAACGCCGTCGACGACAGCCGGCGACGAGCACACACCCTGCTCCGGCCAGTCGTTCACCCGCCCTGAAGCGAGCTTCGCGTGCGTCATCTGCCAGAGGAACTCCCCGTCGGACTCGCGGAAGCACATCACGACACCGCGGTCGTTGCCGAGCGTGGGGTTGCGCAGCAGCTCGTTGTTGGTGCCGACGAAGATCTTGCCGTCGGCCACGACCGGGTTGCCGTAGGACTGAGAGCCTAAGTCCGCGACCCACTTGATATTCGTTTTGTTGTCGACGTCCCAAGTGCGCGGAATACCTTTCTCGTCGGAGACCATGTTGCGGTCCGGACGGCCTCCCCACATCGGCCAGTCTCCGGCGGGCAGGCGGGGTGAGACCAGCGCCAGTACGAGCAGCGACCCTGCCAGAATCGTCAACGTTCGGCGGTTTCTCATAGCTTGTCCATTCTCAATCGGTGGTCCTGTGCTTCCGGCTCCACTCGCCGCCGGGCATCCGTTTTCTTCAGCTTACCGTGAGCTGGGGCCTAGCCCAGGGCCTAGCTCCCTGCGGGCGTAACCCGGATGTTGTCGTAGAAAACGTCGGCGGCCGAGTATCCGTAGATTCCGGGGCTGCCCCTCGTATTAGGCAGCGGATCCTCTGCCTCGATCGTCCACTCCGCCGGCTCCGGCTCGGCCTTCTTCCACACCTTGCCTCGGATGGTCGCCTTGCTCCCGTCACCCGCAACTTCGACGCGCATCTTCATGCGGTACCAGACGTTGGTCTCCCATTCCAGTGGGATGATCTTCGAGAACCTCTCGAGCTCGGACAGCCAAGTGCGGATGATCAACTGCTTGCGGTTGCCCATCATGGCCAGCGTGTAGCGATGCGACACGAGACCCATGTCAGGCTTCCGCCGGCCCCGCTGGGCGGCTCGAAGGTCCGCCTCGATAACATATCCGGACGCGTTGGGATCACCGATGTAAACGGTCCTTCGGACGGCGCGGATGTTTGCGGACATCTTCTTCAGGACCTTGTGGCCCTCCAGGTCCACGACTTGGAACGCCCCACGGGTGGCATTCCAGCCCGAGGGGACCGCCTTCTCCTCGTACGACTCAAAGTCTTCGCCGAAAGGGATGACGGGCCGGCAACTGACCCGTGCGGTTCCCTTTAGAGCACCAACTGTTGCAACAAGCTGCCCGCCCTGCGGGATTGCTTCGTCACTGAGATTCAGCTCGCCGGATGAAGAGACAGTTCCTTTAAGTCCTTCGAGCGACCACTGCGCTTCCGCCTCGCCGATCAAGCGGCCTTTGGCATCGAACGTTCGGGCCGTGAACGTCCTGCTCGCGCCCGGTTTCAGCAATACCTCGGTCGGCACGACTTGCACATGCGAGGGCTGAGCCCCGGCGGGTGCGTCGTTCACAACCACTGCGGGTCTGGCCTCGGACCGGCTTGCCGGGCTCTTCGGGCCAATGGCGTAGAGGTCGTTCGTGGTCATCAAGAAAACACGTCCATTGGCAACCGCCGGAGAGCCGTTGATCTGCGTGGCGCTGCCGTCGGCGTTCTTGAACTCTTCGACATGCAGGACCTCGGGCTCCTTGCGGCCGTTCAGCTTGAGAATATGGAACTTGCCGTCCACGTCGGCGACGTAGACTTTGCCGTCAGCGATAACGGGCGAGGCCTTCTGGGCGATGCCGATGTTGTGTTTCCACAGTTCTTTGCCGGTGGCTGCGTCAAAGGCAGTCAGGTTCGCTGAGTTGTCAACGTGATACAGGATGCCCTCGTGAATCGACGGCGAGGCGTAACCGCCTGTAAACCCGTCCGCGTTCCATACTTCCTTGGGCTTGCCTTCCGACACTTGGCTCGCGTCCAGGTGAACGAGGCGGCCCATGGCAACGCTCGCGTCGACGTTCTCTTCGCTGTGCGAGGCGAAAACGTGATGCCCGTCGACCACAACCGAAGAGTTGATGCCCCGCTTGCTCAGCGGGAAGCTCCAAACTTTTTTGCCGGTGGCGACTTGCAAGGCGTAGATGCCGCCGTCCCCATTGCCCCCGATCAACAGCCGCTCACCGCCGATTAGGCGTACCACCGGGACGGAATAGGTCGTGTCCTTCGGGGCCCCGCCCGGCGTCGAGACCCAGACGACATCGCCGGTCTTTTTGTCCAAGGCGTGGAAGCGATGGCGAGGAATAAAATGCCCCCCCCACCCTGCCGTCAGGAAGCTGACGATCAGCAAGTCGCCGTCGATCATCGGATCGACCGTGCGGCCCCCGAAGCCCGAAATCCGCCCAACTTCTTCGCCAAAGGAGTGAGACCAAATGATGTTCCCGTCACGGTCGAAGCAAATGAGCATGCCTTCCACGCCGTGTGAGTAGACGTAGCCGTTTTCAGGGTCACCGACTAAACTTGCCCAGCCGACACGATGATGAGGAATGTCCGTCTGGAAAATGCTGTAGCGATGCTCCCACCGTATCTTCCCCGTCTCTTCGTCGAGGCAGACGATCTGCTCCTGCCACTTCGTCGGATCCTGGGGCTCGGCCAGGGTGATCACACAGACCCGCCCGTCGAGCACGATCGGTGTAGAGCGCCCACCCACGGGGGCCTTCCAAAGCAGGTTTTCGCCGCCGGCCGACCATTGGCTCGAGAGGCCGGTTTCCTTGGACACACCGTCCGCGTTCAGACCGCGCCACGCGGGCCAATCAGCGGCGGAGAGCGTCGGGGCCAGTGTGAGAGTGAGGAGTCCGGCGAGGACAAGCGATGTCGACCGGGCTAAACGCTTGCTGTTCATGAAGTCCTCCCGGATCGCCATTCTATCAAAAGACGTTCCTCACCCTAGTTCGATTTCGTTGGCTTCAGACCGTATCGAGTTTTCTGGGTAGCGGTCGCGCTTGCCGGTAATCCGGAGCGTCAACGTCGCTGCGTTACCATGCCTGAGAGGACTCTCACCCGGAGAGTAGAGCAGACCGGTTGACGCCCGACCTTTCAGACTACATCATGAGCTTCTGCTCCTTTTCACCGGCCGCGTAGGAGTATGCCCGCAAGCATCTCGACCGGCTGGGCAGGAATGCCGGTCCAGTACGGGAACGATACCCCTCTTGGCTTTACGCATGACACGTAGTGGTCATCCCGCGACGTCTCCACGGTCGTACCTGGAAACGGCAGCCTGTATAGGCATACTTGTTGCCGTCAATGCCGCAGTGAGTTGGAAACTCTTCGTTACCGAGTATCTTGTCTACTTGGGTTCGATCGAGGCTGCGTACATTGGGCTGAGCCGCTATGTGATCCAGCATCCTTGGGACCTTACTTGGTTTCCTCTCTGGTACGGCGGCGTGCCTTATGAAAACACCTACCCGCCGCTGACACATATCGTCGTCGCTATCGTGGCTTGGCTAGGAGGGTCTTCGCCTGCACTCGCGCATCATATCGTCGGCGCTGCAGCATACTGCCTAGGACCACTGACGCTGTTTGCACTGGCGTTCCGTCTGTCACGGGATCGGCTCGCCAGCTTTGTCGCCGCCCTGGCTTACTCGCTGGTTTCACCCTCGGCTTTGCTGATCGGCGCGGTGGCTGGGGATCTCGGTACGGCTTGGGGCCCTAGGCGCCTTCAAGCCCTTGTGGTCTATGGCGAGGGGCCTCACATGGTCGCCCTGGCGCTGCTTCCGTTGGCGGCCCTGGCCTTGGTCGAGCGCTCGAGAATCCGAAGCCTGCCCGGGTTTACGTCGCGGCCTTGGCGCTGGCAGCGATTCCTCTAACCAACTGGCTCGCCGCCTTTGCCCTGGCTCTGGCTGTCGCCGCGTACTTGGCGGCTCGCCTAGACGAAGGGTGGGGCCGAAGAGCGCTTCAGACGGTTGTGATCGGGGGGCTAGCGTACGCGATGGCCTGCCCATGGATCCCGCCACCGCTGTTGGCAACCATCCTACACAACGCTCAACACGTTGTCGGGACCTATCCGCTCGGCTGGAAGCACTTGGTTTACGCGGCGGGGGTGATCATCGTCGCTCTGGCGCTCCTGCTCTTCTTGAGGGCACGGAGAGCGCCTTTCACGCTTCGTTTCTCTATCCTTTTCTTGCTTCCTCTCGCGATCGTGACGCTGGCCGCGGAATGGGGAGGTATTTACGTGATGCCGCAGCCCGAAAGGTATCACGTCGAGATGGAGATGCCCTTGGTAATGGTGGCAGCATTCACGCTTGTTCCGCTGGTACGGAGGTTCACCGGCGGCAAGCAAGTGGCGGTGGCGGCGATCTTCGTTGTGGCGAGCCTGCTTCAACTCTACGGCTACCGCCAATACGCCGGCGACATGATCCGGCCGGTGGACAGCCGGGAGATGGTGGAGTTTGAGGTGGCCCGATGGCTGGACGACAACCTCCCGGGCCGGCGGGTCTTTGCGACCGGGTCGACTCAGTTCTGGCTCAACGCGTTCTCCGACAACCCGCAGATCGGAGGTGGTTTCGATCAAGGCATCCATAACCGCCAAATCCCGGCCGTCCACTTCGGCGTTCCGTACACGATGTCCGATGGCGCCGACACGGCGCTTTGGCTGAAAGCCTACGGTGTCCAGGCGATCGTCGTGAGCGGCCCGGAAACCCGCGACTCCTATCAAAACTATCGAGATTCTGGCAAGTTTCGGGGAGTCTTACCCGAGGCGTGGCGCAGCGGTGACGATGCCATCTACGAAGTACCTCACCGTTCCGATTCCCTGGCTCGAGTGGTTTTGCGCAAGCATGTCGTCGAGCGCCCGCCGACCAACAACGACGATGTTGAGCCGATCATCGCCTACGTGGAAGCTCTTGACGACGATGCTTTACCAGCGGCGGAAATCGATTGGCGAAGACCTCACGAAGGTCTCATCCACGCGGAACTCAAGCCGGAGCACCTTGTCTCCGTCCAAATCAGCCATCACCCCGGCTGGAGAGCCCTTGTCAATGGGGAGCCCCGCCCGATCGAACGAGACGGGTTGGGGTTCATGCTGATCGACCCGAGATGCGACGGGCCTTGCGTGATCGAGCTGACCTACGACGGAGGGCGCGAGATGGCTCTCGCCAGATTCGCGTCGGGCGCGGCTGTTGTTTTTGGACTTCTGTGGCTCGGCTACGACTACCGAAAGAGGCGTACGACGTAGCTTGCTGATCGACCCTACACTGGCAAGAGAGGCCGAGCACTTCAGAAGTCTCTTCCTCTCCTGCTAAGCTGGCGACGATGGAGCCGATCGAAAGAGTGCGGAGGGAGCTGAAGAAGTACGCTCATCCGTTGCTGGACTTCTCGGTTCGCGAGCAGAATGACCGGCTCGAGCTGGTGATCGACCTGAAGGACAAGCCGCCCGACATCCATACCTACTACCTCGAAATCCATCCGCGCGAGCTCGAAAGCGAGCAGTTCCCCTGGACGCTGCAGCGGATGATCTTCGACGGCCTCCACGACTACTTCATTGAGATGTTCGTCTACACGCCGCAGAGCAGTGACAATCCCGACGCACCTGCATGAGCCCGCTCGAAAAGCTGATCCGAGACGAGATCCGGCGCCATGGCCCGGTCCCTTTTCAGCGTTTCATGGAGCTGGCGCTCTATCACCCCGAGTACGGCTACTATTGCCGCAAGCGTGATCCCTTCGGCGTCGAGGGCGATTTCTACACGAACTCGCAGCTTCAACCGGTGTTCGGAAGACTGGTCGCTCAGCAGATCGCGCGATGGCGAGAGGAGATGGGCCGGCCGGGCGACTTCACGGTCGTCGAAGTCGGAGCCGGACGGGGAGAAACGCTCCAGGAAGTGCGGAGGGCGCTGCCGAGCGTGCGTTGTGTTGCGGTGGATCGCGCCGGCGACGAGTTGCCCGCGCGGTTCTCGGGTGTCATCTACTCAAATGAACTCTTCGATGCCTTGCCAGTTCATGTGGTAAGCCGCCGGGGTTCAGGAGTTGCCGAGATACTCGTCGATGCGACGGATCAAGGGTTTTCGTGGGTAGAGGGCGAGCCGTCGACTTTAGCGCTGGCTGAGTATGTGGACCACCACGCACCCGGTTTGGCCGAGGGGCGGCAGATCGAAGTCAACCTTGCCGCACTTGATGAGTTGGAACGCATGGCGACCGCGCTCGAACACGGATCTGTCCTCACGATCGACTACGGCTACACGGCCGCAGAGATCGCCCGTGACCGTTTTCCGAACGGGTCTCTGATGAGCTATCAGCGGCATCAAACCCAAGAGGATGTCCTGCGTGAGCCGGGTGAGCGCGATATCACTTGTCACACCAATTTCACCGCTCTTGAGGCGCGAGGCCGGGAAATGGGACTACAGTCTATGGGAGTCACCTCCCAGGCGCACTTCTTGCTGGCGATCGGCGCGGCCGATCAGTTTGAGACGGCTCTCGCGGCGGGCAATGAGCGAGAGACGCTCCGCCTTCGCATGCAACTCAAGTCGTTGCTCTTCGGCATGGGCGAGACGTTTCGGGTTCTGACCCAAAGAAAGCCGTAGGCCGCCACGGCGTTCATCGACGGTCGTCTAGGTGCGGTTGCTGCTGCTCAGGAGCCAAGTCTCCCACCGCTTTTGCACGCCGCCGCGCGGGCCGATTGTCTCTGTATCCCGCACGAAACTCCAGTCGTTATACTCCAAGCAGGCTATGGCCACCTCGTCCGCACGGTCGTCGCTGGATCCTCTCACGGATCGTCGCTTTTCTTTCTATCCGGCAATCCGAAACATTGAACACAACGAGTGGAGACTGAAGGAAGAGACCTGGGCGGAAGCGCTCGTAACGAACGTCCAGACGGAGCAGGAGATTTGGATTCCGCGCACGTATCTCGGTCAGATCAGCAGTTCGGACTCGCCGGTCTTGATCGTGGGCCTGAAACGCGAGCTGGAGTGGAAGGCAGGTACGGTCTGGCCGTATCAAGAGCGGATGATCGAGATGCCCGAGCCCGCGGTGGGGCCGTATACACCTACGCAGACTCCCGGGTCCGCACCTCCGAAAGGCTCGAATTCACCGACTGAGAGGCACGTCGGCCGCTTCATTGCAGGGGCCGTTGTGGTTGGACTGGTCGCCTGCCTGTTCGTGATCGTTTACGCCTTTGACGGCTTGCAGAACCCACTCCACCTGCTGTTCCCGGCTGACACGAGCACGGCGGACCAGCGCTACCTGGGGCTGGCCGCCGCCGACGGCTACGACGAGGTGGTCTCCAAGATCGGCACTCCGAAAGACCAACCGTGGATCACGCCCCCTGGGGCATCGATTCACTTCCAGCTTCTGTCCTACCCTGATCGTTCCTACGCACTGGTGATGATGGGCGCCGCCCGTAAGGAAGCTCGCTACATCGGAGCGCTACATGTGCCATCCCGAAAGATGCTCGATACGGTCAAGTTGTCGGGCGGTGGGACGACAGCGCCGATGTTGCGCAACCTGCCGGAGTTTTAGGCTCTCCCTTGCGTTTCGCCAGTGAGGACGTAGCGTGCCGCGCCCTTTGGAGTTTCCACAGGAACTCCAGTGCCCGGGCTTCATGTCGGGTGACAGCCAAGAGTGCTTGACGTACCTATACTTGGAACGTGGCGTCGCCGCGCTCGATCGGGAAGCACGCCCTCGTCCTCCTGGGGAGTCTCACCCTAGGGATTCTGGTCGGCTGGAGCGCCATCGGGACACAGATCGACCGCTCCGCCTACGACCTTTTCCTTCGGCTGGATCCTCCGCCCGCCCGCCCCTCGCAAGCCGTGATTTTGGCCATTGACGAGCCGAGCCTCGAAGTTTTCGGAGGGCTGCTGCAGCTCCGCAAGCCCCTGGCAAAAGGGCTAAGAACAATCTCTCAGTACGAGCCCGCCGCAGTCGCGATCGACATCGTGTTGGCCGAGCAGGGGACCGAAGCCGAGAACCGGGATCTCGAGGAGGCCCTGGCCGCGATGCAGAACGTGGTGCTCGCGGCACACTTGCAGTCCGGCCCCGAAACTGCTTCTGCCCGGGCCTGGCAGGAGCCGATCGAGCCGTTCCGGCGGAAAGCCGCGGCGCTCGGACACGTGCACGCCGACCCCGATGACGACGGCGTCTGTCGGCGGATCCTACTCGCCAAGGCCGCGGGCTCGACCCGCCACTGGGCGATGGCGCTCGAAGCGCTACGCCTCTCCAAGGGCCCGGAAACGGTGGTTGAGACCGAATCCACGCTCGAACTCGGGAGCCTCGTGATCCCGGCCTACCACGCGGAAGGCCGCGCCCTCCGTATTCGCTATGTAAACCCCGAGGCGCCCATCGAGCGGCTGTCGTTGGTAGAGGTGATCCACAACCCCGAAGTTGCGACGCTAGTGCGCAACCGGGTGGTCTTCGTCGGCGTGGTCGTCCCGGGCGGGCCGGATCAGTTTCTGATGACGCCCTACTCCTACGGACAGGCCATGTCGGGCGTCGAGATCAACGCCAACGCGTACGAAACGCTGGCACGGGGAGAGTTTCTGGTCACAGCGCCGGACACGCTTGTCCTGTTGATCGCTGTCGGGTTCGCCACCGCCCTGGCGGCGAACTTTTCCTTGTTCGGAGACCGTAAGGCGATCCTTCTGGCGGTTGCGCTATTGGCAGGCGCTCATGTCGTCCCGCTGGGGTTTTTTCTCGGTGGCCAAGTCCTGGCTCTAGTGCCGGTGGCTGCCACGGCGTGGCTCGGTTTCCTTGGCGGGGCCGGCTTGCACTACCTGGGGGTGCGCCGCGGCCTGCAGCGGGCTGAGACCGAGCGTAGCCGCTATCAGCGCGCCGTCCACTACGTGACCCATGAGATGCGCACGCCGCTGACGACGATTCAGGGCTCGAGTGAGTTGATCAGCCGCTACCAGCTCTCTGAGAAAAAGCGCAAGGAAATCGCCGACCTCATCCATCGCGAGTCGGTACGCCTGGGCCGGATGGTCGAAATGTTCTTGAGTGTTGAGCGTCTCTCGGTCGGGGAAGTCGAACTCGATCGCGGCGACGTCTCGACCGACGAGCTGCTCGCGGCCTGCCTGGAGCGCGCCACGCCACCTGCAAGGCGCAAGCACATCGAGGTCGACTACCAGCCCGCGCACGATGCGACGATACGGGGTGATCGCGAGTTTCTCGAATACGCCTGCTATAATCTGCTTACCAACGCGATTAAGTACTCGCCCGCACGTTCTACCATTACAGTCCGCGCCTGGAAGGAAAACGGAAGCGTGCGCATCTCCGTTGCCGACCGCGGCTACGGTATCAACAAAGCCGACCTGAAGGATATCTTTCGTCGGTTCTATCGCACGCGACAGGCCCACGAATCGGGAGAGAACGGTTCGGGGATCGGTCTGGCGATTGTGGAAGAGATTATCGTCCGGCATGGCGGCTCGATTGAGGTCGAGAGCCGGGTCGGCGAGGGTTCCTGCTTCACCCTGTCGTTGCCCGCGGCGTCCTTGCGCGAAGCGCCCGACGAAGTGCCCGCCCGCTGATTTCCCGCACCAAGCCCTATCGGCCGTGTAGCGGAAGCGCAGATATGAACACGACCCCCACCATTCTTTTCGTCGAAGACGATGTCGCCTTGATGACGACCTTCTCGACGGGTCTCGAGGCCGAGGGCTTCGAGGTCGAGGCCGTCTCGTCCACCGACGAGGCGCTGACCCGGCTCGCCAACGGCACCTACCCGATCGTCATCACCGATATCTATATCGATGAGCGCAGCGGGCTCGACGTGCTCCGCGCGGCCCAGGACAACAACCCCGGCTGCGCGGTCATCGTCATCACCGGCCAAGGGACGATGGAAACCGTCATGGAAGCCACCCGGCGCGGCGCCTTCGACTACCTCGCGAAACCCTTTGACCTGTCGCGGCTGCTGGACGTGGTGCGTCGCGCCGAGAGTCATCTTGAGCAAAAAACTGCCAGTCCGTTGGCGCCGTCCCAGGTTCCCGACACCGAGTTGCTAGGCTTCTCCGCGCCGATGGTGGAGGTCTATAAGACGGTCTCGCGGGCCGCGCCTACCGACGCGCCGGTGCTGATCGAAGGCGAGTCGGGGACCGGCAAGGAACTCGTTGCCCGGCTGATCCACAAGAACAGCCCGCGCGCGCACGGCCCCTTCCTGGCGGTCGATTGCGGCTCGATCGCACCCACGCTGATGGAAAGCGAGCTGTTCGGCAGTGTTCGCGGGGCGTTCACCGGCGCCGAGCGTGACCGCACGGGTCTGCTGGGGTCCGCCGAAGGGGGCACGGTTTTTCTCGACGAGGTTGCCGAGGTGGAGGGCAACTTCCAGTTACGGCTGCTGCGGTTTTTGCAGGAGAAGGAGGTGCGGCCGCTGGGTTCGTCGAAGACCCTCAAGGTGGACGCGCGTGTCGTGGCGGCGACCAATCGCGATCTGCAGGCTCGCGTCGAGGAGGGCGCCTTCCGGCAGGATCTGTGGTTCCGGCTAAACGTGGTGCACATCCGCCTACCGCCCCTGCGGGAGCGCCGCAGCGATATCGAACCCCTGACTGACCGGTTTCTGCGACGTTTTCGCAAGCAGTACGGACGCGACGTGCGCCTGAGCCCAGGCGCGGTGCGTGCGCTCGGCGAGTACACGTGGCCCGGCAACGTACGCCAGCTCGAACATCTGCTCGAAAGGCTGGTGATCTTAGGCTCGACTGCTACCATCGACGTGACCGCGGTCCGCGAGTCGTTGGAGCACCTCGAGCCACGCAAGAAGGCCGTTCAGTCTCTCGCCGACGCCGAGGAAGAGCAGATCCGCAAGGTGCTCGCCGCCACGGGAGGCAACAAGACCCGCGCGGCGCAGATCCTCAACATCGAACGCAAAACACTCTATCGCAAGTTGGAGCGGATGAACCCGTAAACGCGGGCGATGGGCAGTCCCACGACATTGAAGTAGCAGCCTTCGATGCGCCTGACGAACTTCGACGCGCCGCCCTGGATGGCGTAGGCGCCCGCTTTGTCGGTCGTCTCGCCCGTGGCGATGTAGGCGGCGATTTCCTGGCCGCTGAGTTCGATGAACTCGACCGAACTCTCCTCGACCGCGCCGCGGACCTGCTCGCCGTCGTAAAAGCAAACGCCGGTTACTACGCGATGCCGGCGTCCTGAGAGCAGGCCCAGGATCCGCGCGGCGTCCTTGTCGTCGGCGGGCTTGCCGAGAATGTGGTCATCAACCACGACAACCGTGTCGGCGCCGAGCACCGTCTCGCCTTCTCTCCAAACGGCCCGCGCCTTGGCTTCCGCCAGCCGCCGCACGTAGTCCTCGGGCGACTCGTCCGCTTGCAAGGTCTCATCGACGTCAGCCGGCCGCGCGGTAAACTCGATCCCGGCGTTCGAGAGAATCTCCTTCCGCCGAGGCGACGCGGACGCGAGCACCAGAGCCATTCAAATGAGCGTAGCAGCGTTGACCCGATGCAACCGTGCGATCCACGCTTCAGAGCCCCGGATGTGAATCCGCGGGCGCGCGGACGGAGGTCCGCGCTTACCACCGGCGCAAGCTATGCCTTCAGGGCCCTCAACAAATCCCCGTGGTAGAATAGCCCATTCTTCATCCAAGAATTTCGTGAATCCTATCAAGGAAGTGTTGCCGTTCGTCTATCGGCAAAACGTTCGGGGCGAGCAGGCGGACGAGGACCTGATCCGGTCCTATTGGCCTTCGACCGTCGGTTCGGAGATCGCTGAGCGCGCCACGCCGGCACGGTTGCGTGGCGGCACGCTCGAAGTGGAAGTCAGCGACGAGGTTTGGTTGAAGACACTCCGGAGCTTGCGCGATCACATCATCCACCGCATCAACGCCGCCATCGATCAACAGGCCGTGCAAAAGATTCGCTTCCGCGCCGCCCCAGCCCTTGACACGGAGGTAACGCCACGACCGCCCGGTAGGGCTGAGACAGCCACTGGCCGGCCGCGTTCTGAGCGCGCGCGCGAAGGGACCACCGGCGGCCCTCGCAGAGGCCCAGGAACCTAGCGCGGCATCGTAGCCGCGCGCCGGCTTCCAGGTAGGTTACACGTGAAGATCAGCGAGAAAGAGGTCCGCTACATCGCAGACCTAGCCAACCTCGAATTGAGCGACGAGGAGATCGGACGATATCGCGCCGACCTCGAAGAGATCCTCACCTACGTCGAGAAGCTCAACGAACTCGACACGTCGAACGTCGAGCCGATGGCGCAGGTGATCTACGAAGGCAGCGAGACGGCCACCTTCCGTAAGGATGAGACGCGGCCTTCGCTCGAACAGGAAGAAGCTCTCGCCTCCGCACCCCAATCCGGCGCCGGGCATTTCAAAGTCCCCAAAGTCATCGAGCGCTAGTTGTGTCTTTTGCAAATACGATGACGTTTCGGTTTGCTATGTAGGGGCACGGCATGCCGTGCCCGAGACGGCCAGGATGGCAATGCCCCAGTCAGATACGTAACTGAACTTGCGAAGCGCTGTACTAGATCCCCCTAGAGACCCCGGCCACGATGGACTACAAGCAGCTCACGCTCGACAAGATCCACGACGGACTCCTTGAGCGCCGTTTCAGCGCTAAGGAGTTGGCTGAGGAAGCGCTGCGCGTCTCGCAGGCCGAGAACGACACCTACGGTGCGTTTCTCCATTTCGCTCCGGAGCGCGCGATGGCGGCGGCCGAGAAAGTCGACGCTGACATCGCCGCCGGCAAGCCGCTCGGGCCGCTGGCCGGTGTCCCCGTCGCGGTCAAAGACGTCATCACCACCAAGGGCCTGCGGACAACCTGTGGGTCACGCATCTTGGAGAATTACGTCGCGCACTACGATGCCACGGCCGTCGTTCGCCTGGAGCAGGCCGGCGGCGTGATCTTCGGCAAGACCAACTGCGATGAGTTCGCGATGGGCTCGTCGAACGAAAACTCAGGCTACTATCCGGTGCACAATCCGGCCGCGCCTGACCGTGTGCCCGGCGGCTCGAGCGGCGGCTCGGCGGCAGCGGTGGCGGGTGGCTTCGCTGCGGTGTCACTCGGTACCGACACGGGCGGCTCGATCCGCCAGCCGGCGTCGTTTTGCGGCGTTGTCGGTATCAAGCCCACCTACGGACGCGTCTCGCGCTACGGCCTTACCGCCTTCGCCAGCTCGCTCGACTGCATCGGGCCTTTTTCGCGGACGGTGAAAGACAGCGCCACGCTGCTCAAGGTCATTGCCGGGCGAGACCCGGCCGACTCGACCTCCGGAGGCGTCGATGTGCCCGACTACCACGCCTCGTTAGACGGCAACGTCACAGGCCTGCGCATCGGAGTCCCTAAGGAATATTTCGGATCGGGGCTGGACGCGGAGGTGGCGGCCCGCATCGAGCACGGCCTCGAGGTTTTGAAGGGGCTCGGCTGCGAAGTAGTCGAAGTCAGCCTGCCGCATACCGACTACGCCATCGCCTCGTACTACCTCATCTGTACCGCTGAAGCCAGCGCCAACCTGGCAAGGTACGACGGAGTGCGCTACACAGCGCGCTCCGAGAAGGCCGAGACGCTCGCTGAGATGTACCGAAAGACGCGCGCCGCGGGCTTCGGACGCGAGGTGACGCGGCGCATCATCCTCGGCACCTATGTCCTAAGCGCCGGCTACTACGACGCCTATTACCTCAAAGCCCAAAAGGTGCGCGCGCTAATCGCCTCGGACTTCAAGAGGGCGTTCGAGAACGTGGACGCGCTCGTCACGCCCGTCTCACCGTTCCCAGCGTTCAAGATCGGCGAGAAGACCTCCGATCCGCTTGAGATGTACCTCTCCGACATCTACACCATCACCGCCAGCTTGGCGGGCATCGCGGGCATCAGCGTTCCCTGTGGCGCGTCCAGCGAAGGCCTTCCGATCGGCATGCAGATCTTGGTGGACCACTTCGCCGAACCCTGCATGCTCAAGCTCGCCCACGCCTTCGAGAAAAGCGGCGGCTTCGAGGGCTAGCAAGCTATCTCATCAATGAAGCGGTTGGTTGAAGGAATCAAGAAGTGGTACCGGGGTCAATACGTACCACCGCCACCCAACGATCCCAACAGTCCTATCTTCGTCATTTCGGCGGGTCACTACGAACAGCCACTACTGGCTAAGCTACTCGGGATTCTTGGCAGGTTCTGGATTGCCCATTGGAAATGGATCATCGGTACGGCGCTGGCTATTATCGGGATCATCCGGGCTCTATGAGTGCAGATCAATGACCGGAAGGGGACATCACCCCAACCCGCGGCCTTGCCTCAGCCGCGAAGCGGCGTTGGATGTTAGCCCGGGGTGACGTCGCCGGGCGGAACCCCGGGTACCGGAACTCTTACACCGGGAGCCCTGAAAGGGCGTTGGAAAACCCACAAGGCGTCGGGAGGCTGCATCAACGCCGCGCCCCCGCCATCACGGCCTGCCCGCTAATCTTCGTGACCAACGGAATACTGTAAATGGTCGACGCGTAGTGGCCGCACTCGTGCGTGCAGAAGCAGCCGTTGGCGGCGCGGTCGGCCACTTCGTTGGCGTCATCGGTGAACCAGAGCCGCCGAAAGTCATAGTCGACATCCCGCAGGTTGCCGAGCTTCGAGTTATTGACCTCGCACTCGACCACGTCGCCGTTGCTGTAGATCACGCAGGCCAGCCGGCCGGACACGCATGAGAACTGCGCCCGGTCTTCGGTGACTGTGCGCTCCACGCTGCGGCGCACTTGCTGGTCGAGGATGTGATTGCCGGCGCCGTAGGCACTCCCGCCATCGGGCCATCGGCCCTCGCGGAAGTCCTTCTCCATCCGCCGCGACAAGGCCTGATAGATTTCCGGCTTCAAATCCGTCTGGCTTGGGTCGAGCGGGTGTCCCCGGCAGTAGTTGAACGAAGCCCCGTCGGGCTCGAAGCGACGCTGCAGTTCTTCGTAGATCGCGAGGATATCGTCCTGGTTCTCTTTCATGACCGTGGTCAGGGTGTGGACGACCAAGTTTCCGAAGCGCTTCCTGAACGGCCGGACGGCCTCGGCCGTCTCGAGCATTCGTGCCCAGGCCCTCTCCTTGCCGCGAATGAAGTCATGCCGCTCTTCGTCGGTGTGATCGATGCTCAGGTTGAGGTGGAAGCGCATGGCCGGTGCGGTGGTCAAGGTCTTCTCAAGCGTCTCGACCACCCGCGAGGTGTGTTGACCGTTGGTGGGCACATACAGGTTCGCAACCGCGTTTTGTCGCGCGGCGATCAGCAGGATGTCGGCCAAGTCCGCTCGCAGGAAGGGCTCGCCACCCCCGATGAACAGGTTGTAAATCTCGCCCATCGACGACAGCGTCCGCTCGAACTCGTCGAGCCGGAAGTCCCGGTTCGGCTGCGGATTCAACTCGTCCCAGTAATAGCAGTGGATACATTCCTCATCGCACCGCGTCGTCACATAGAGCGTTACAAACGGGGGCGTGATGCGACGCCCTCCAGCGGTCTTCCACTTGACCCCGAGCAGATGCCGCAGGAAGGAACGAGGCTGGGCGCTCTTGGTCATGGAGTCTGCACTCAGAGGTCAGGATACCCGATCTGCTGCGACGGCTTCCGTCCGCGGGCCTCGAGGCGGCTCAACCCAATCGCCGCGCAGATCGCCAACACCGGCATGGCGGGTACCCGAAACCGCGACCGCCCTTGCGGGCCCGGAATCACGATCAGGTAAAGGGCCGTAACAAGCAAGAACAGCCCCGCTTTTTCCTTTAGAGCGAACGGCGTGAGCGGCAGCCATACCCAGAACAGACACGCTAATACGACGCCGGCCCCGTGAAACCACGGCGCTGCCGACGGAAACATTGCCCGGAAAGCGTCCGGCGCCGGAGAAAGCACAGTCACGGGCACACCCTTCGCTACGGTGTACAAGAAGACGAAGGGGTGGGAGAGAAGAATCTCGTATCCCTTCGAGGGCCATTCGTTAAACGGCACCGTCTCGGTGAGCCTCTGCTGAACGAGTTTGACGGGCCTGCCCTCGATCTCCGCCAGCACGTAGGCCGCATTGTGGAGCAGCGGATTCTCGTGCGTGATCCCGAAGAACATGAAGTCCCCGAACTTCACCTTTTGCCGCACAAGCCATGGGATCAGAAGCAGCCAGGCCACTGAGAAGAATACGATGGCCTTTTTGCGATTCCGAAGCACGAGCCACAGCATGAGCGGCCACAGAACGGCCAACACCAGACCAACGGGGCGCACATAGCATGCCGCCGCCAACAGGACCGCTGAGCCGGCAGTAGCTTTCGGCGTCTGACCCACGAGCAAGCACAGCGCGGCCGCCGTCAGCAGGGTCGCGAACAAGCACTCCGAGAGCATCAGGTTGCCGTACACGGCGCTTGTCAAGTCGAAGCCGGCCAACAGCACTGCCCAGCGCGCTGTGGAGTCCCCGAAGAGGCGTCGCGCACCCCAATACACCAAGGCGCAGGTGGCAATGCCCAACAGGCAGTGCGCGAGCAGGATGAGGTTGAGGTTGAGTTGGCCGCCGGCGACGAGAGCCCCGGCCACAATAAGAAACAGCGGGTAGCCGGGCGGCCGCCGCCAGAAGTCCCAAATGCCGTCGTCTACGACGTGATAAGCGTCTTTGGCGTAAGAGTACGAGTCCGTGTGGTGGATCTCAGTCAGGTCCAGATAATTGGCGGCCGGGAAGGCGACGCGAATCAGCAAAGCGAGGCCGAGCCCCCACGTCATCCAGCGGTGCGAGGGGATGATCGGGGCCTTAGGTCGGTCGGGCACGAAGGAGGATCGTGGCGCGGGCGGAGAAACTTCATGGTAGCGCCTCTAGCTCGAGGGGGGGCCCAGTCCCGCGCGTGCAAGGTCGTCCTCCGTGTTGAGATTCGCGAACAGCTCACCCTGTTGTTCGTATTGCTTGTAGTCGACCGGGGTAAGTGTTCTGACGCGCAGCCCCTCGAAAGCGCCGGTGATCTTGTGCCGGCCTGCCTCGACGGCGTGCCGGATCGCCGCCCGGCAGCAGGAAGCATACACGGCGCACAAGGGGTCGGCTCGGCCGTTCTCGTCGGCCGGCAAGAGCACCTCCGCTTGCTCTTCGGCCGCCCGTCGCAGTAGGAACCTCAGAAACTCCGCCGTCAGGTTCGGCATGTCGCACGCGGTGATCAGATTCCACTGCCGCGAAGAGTCCTCGAGTGCGGCTAGGATGCCGGCCAACGGGCCGAAGCCGGCAATGGGATCCGGGATGACCCGCAACCCGAGGTGGCTGTATTTCTCGGGCGAACCCACGAGCGCGACGTCTTCGACGGCGGCGCGCATCGCGTGCGCCACCCTCAGGACCAACGGCGTTCCGCCCACCTCGATCAGCGCCTTGTCGCGGCCCAGGCGCGAGCTTTTGCCGCCGACGAGGATGTAGCCCGCTGCGTCCGTCATGCGTTTGGCCTTTGATGCCGGGCGCCACCGCCAAGCCCGCGCCTCGATTCTACCCTGTGACCAATGCTTCGGCGGGCGATAGTATAATCCATGGATTGCTCGCCGGCCGGGTGCACTTTGCGGAGCTGAGCCAACCCGGGCTTGGACGTAGGAGTTCATTGTTGGCAAGAACGCTCGGTTGTCTGTTGCTCGTTTTTTCTCTTGTGGCACTCCTCCATTGCGGGTCGGAGGCAACGGTTCCGGAGCCGACGGCGCTCTTGGAACCTGACGCAAGCCTCTCGACGGCGACGTCGATCGCCTTCACCGAAGGCCCCGCAGCGGACGCCGAGGGCAACGTCTACTTCAGCGAGATTCGCGGCAACCGCATCCTCAAATACAGCCCGGACGGGGCGTGGAGCGAGTTTCGCAATCCCAGCCGGCGCGCCAACGGCCTGGCTTTCGACTCTCAAGGACGGTTGATCGCCTGCGAGGGGGCGGATGTCGGCGGAGGGCGCCAGGTCACCCGCACCGATCTATCGACCGGCAAAGTCGAAGTGCTAGCCGACCGCTATGAAGGCAAGAGGCTCAATAGCCCCAACGACCTGACCGTCGATCGAAGCGGCCGCATCTACTTCACCGACCCGCGTTACGGCAGCCAGGGGGGACGTGAGCTCGAAACCGAAGACGTTTACCTGATCGACACCGATGGCAGCCTGCGGCGCGTCGCGACGCAGCCCGACATCACGAAGCCCAACGGCATCGGCCTCTCACCCGACGGCAAGACGCTTTACGTCGCCGACACCCAACCCGGCCCGCCGCGGCGCGCACGCGTCGTGAAGTTCGATGTTGAAGAAGACGGAACACTCGCAAACGGCCGCGAGCACTACAGCTTTGGCGAAGGCCGCGGCATTGACGGCATGGCGATCGACGTCGAGGGCAACATCTACGGCGCCGCGGGCAACAACGCGAATCCGCCGGAGAATCACGCCGGTGTTTACGTCATCAGTCCTGGTGGCATGTTGCTCGGACGGATCCCGATCCCGGAAGACGCCGTGACGAACTGCACCTTCGGCGGAGACGACCGGAGCACCCTCTACGTGACCGCGGGCAAGACGCTTTTTCAAATCCGCATCAGGAAACCCGGGAGCTTGGTCTACCCATGAAGATCGCTATCCTGCATGGTCCGCGTGACCTGCGGATCGAAGACGTGCCGCTCGACACGGCGAATCTTGCGTCGGACCAGATCTGGGTCGAGACCGAGATCTCTGCGCTCAAGATCGGCACCGACCGCGGCAACTACGAGGGCGCCGAGCAAGTGCCGGGTGCGCCGGACTTCCCTCGCTGGGTGGGCGACAGCAACCTCGGAGTTGTGCGCGGCATCGGCTCCGGAGTCACACGGTTTCAAGTGGGCGACCGCGTCGTGTCGCGCTATCACCACCAATCCGAATACGTTGCCCCCGAGTCCGAGTGCATCGTCAAAGTACCGGAAGGGGTCGATCCCGAGAACGCCGTCTACGCTCACCTCTACGCGCTCAGTTCAAAGTGCTACCGCAAGGCGCACTTCGTGCCCGGTGAGAACGTGGCCGTCGTCGGCTTGGGCGTTCTGGGGCTCGGCGCAGTGGCGCTCGGGCCGCTCTTCGGTGGACGTGTCGTCGGTTTAGGCAACAGCCCAGTTCGACTCGAGATGGCGAAACGCATGGGAGCGCACGAGGCTTTCCTATCGAACGACCCCGACCTGGAAGCCAAGCTCGACGAGTTCGCCGGCGGCGTCGGCATTGACCTGGTGATCCTCACAGCGAACCCCTGGCCGGCCTTCCGCACGGCCCTCGAAGTGGTGCGTACCAACGGCCGCGTCTCGATCGTCGCTCTCACCGGGCGGGGCGAGAAGCCCCTCGACTTCAACCCCTTGGCCCTGGAGCTGTTCTACATCAAAGGCATCTCGCTGCAGGCGGTCTGTAACGAGAGCGGTTACCTCTACCCCACCCCCGAAGAGCGCTTTGCCGACGAGAGGACCTGCGCTCATGTGCTCTCGCTGATGGAGGAGGGCCGCTTGGAGCCGAAAAGGCTGGTCACTCACCGCTTCCCCTACACCGATCTCGTTGAGGCCTATGAGATGGCCTACCGTCGTGAGAAGAACATGCTCGGTGTGATCTTCCAGTGGAGGGCGTACGGGAGCCCCGGCAGGGGCGATTGAGAATAGCCCACGGCGCAAGCCGTGGGAAAACTAGGCCCAATGGATCTACAGTCCCGGCAGGGGCCTTTGAGCCGTTCTCTTCGGAACAGCCGCTTTCTTCGAGCCCACCCGCCGCGTCACAAGGACGCTGGGACCCAAACTGCTGCGGCCTACGGATGGATCACGGCGGCATAGGCCACGCACGCGATCATTTCGTCGCGCTATCATTCAGAATCCCGCCTGGCGCTATCCTCGACCCGCTCTCTCGCATGACCCGCTTGCACCAGCTCTCGTGCTTTGTCGCCGCTATGTTGCTCGTGGCCGCGCCTCCAGCCGCCGCCGAAACCCCCGGCGGCGTCTCCCCCGAGTTACGACAACGAGCGGTCGAGGTGCTTCGGCAGGCGCTCGAAAGCCGTTCCGCGCGCGTGGAGGCCGCACACTATTTGCTAGCCCTCGACTACCCCGCCGGCGTCCGAGACGCGTTTGCGGACGACCTCGCTTCGTCCGGCCACAAACCACACTCACGAATTGACCTGTGGGGCGTTCTCGCGCGCGGTGCGGCCCGCCCGCAAGAACGTGGCACCTGGATCGAAAAAATCGAGCAGGTCTTGGAAGACACCAGCGCCCCTGACCGTCTTGTTGCTCTCGAAACGCTCGCAAAACTCGGCGTCTATCCAGCATCTCTTCGGACCGAAAGTGCCGACGAGACATTCAATAGCGGCCCGCTAGGGGTCTACACCGACTGGATCCGCGCCGCGAACGGTGTGGCCGAGTCGGAATCCTCCTTGGCCGCTTTGCTCAATGCTTCGGAGCCGGTCGTGAGAGCACAAGCCGGCTACGTGCTCTTCGAGCTGCCCCAAGTCTCTCCCGAGACCTGGCAAAACCTCGACCAAGCGGCGAGCCGCGAGCCCGGCACAACGTTGGCAGGCGCTTTCCTGATGAGTGCGGCGTTCGTGCATGCCCCCGAAGATCGGCGCGACCACTGGAAAGGGGCTCTCGTCGACCATGGCGTCCGCGGCAACCAAAGGCAGCGCTACCAGTTGTGCGCAGCGTTGGCCCGGGCAGGCGTTGACGGCGATCTGCCGACCCTTGAACCGTTACTCGACGATACCGAACCGGGTGTGCGTGCCGCCGCGGCCAACGCCATCCTCCGTATCGGCCGTCGCGTTCCCCACCAGATGGCGTGGCTCGACTGGGCGGCCATCGCCCTGTACGGCGTCGGCATGTTGCTGGTGGGCTGGTACTACTCGCGTCGCGTCAAGACCACCGAAGACTACCTGCTCGGCGGACGCAACATGCGCCCCTGGGCGGTAGGGCTCTCCCTCTTCGCGACACTGCTCAGTACGCTCAGCTACGTGGCGGTTCCCGGCGAGATCATCAAGTACGGACCGATGATCGCCTCGGGGGTCATCGCCTCCCCGCTCGTGGTGTTGGTCGTGGGATGGGTCTTGATCCCCTACATCATGAAACTGCGTGTGACCAGCGCGTATGAGATTCTGCAGGCCCGTCTGGGGGCAAGCATTCGGATGATGGGCTCGCTCATCTTCCTCACAATCCGCCTGTTCTGGATGGCGGCGATCATCTATGCCACCTCAAGCAAGATCCTGCTGCCCGTGCTGGGAATCGACGAAAGCTGGTACCCCTGGGTTTGCATCATCCTTGTTTCGGTGACACTCGCCTACACCTCGATGGGAGGCCTTCGAGCCGTCGTGTTCACGGATGTGGTGCAAACATTCATCTTGGTGGGCGGCGCACTGCTCACGCTGGGGACAATCACCGTCATCATGGGCGGGGTCGGCGGCTGGTGGCCTACCACCTGGCCGGAATCTTGGCAGGAACCGAAGTTCGGCTTCGAGACGGACGCTCGGGTGACCGTCGGCTTCGCGTTCCTCGCGACGTTCGTTTGGCACATCTGTACGGCGGGCTCTGACCAGATGGCCATCCAGCGCTATCTCTCGACAAGCGACGTGCGGGGCGCGCGCCGAGCCGTGTTCACTCAGATCGCCGCCGATGCCATAGTGATGATATTCATCGTTCTGCTCGGCCTTTCACTGTTCGCCTACTTCCACGCCAACCCGCACCGAGTGCCCGACGGACAGACGATCTACACCAATGCCGACCAACTCTTCCCGCACTTCATTGTGTTTGGCTTGCCGATCGGCATCAGCGGCCTTGTGGTCGCAGGACTCCTCGCCACCGCCATGTCGAGTTTGTCATCCGGCGTGAACTCCTCTTGTTCAGTGATTACGGTGGACTTCGTCGACCGCTTCCGCAGGCAAAAGATGGAGGATACCGAGCGTGTGCGGCTCGCCAAATACATATCCGTAGTCATCGGGCTGGTCGTGCTGGGCTTGACGGCCTTCGTCAGCATCGTGCCGGGCAATCTGCTCGAAGTCATCAACCGTGTCGTGAACCTGCTGGTGTCGCCGCTATTCGTGTTGTTCTTCCTGGCGATGTTCGTGCCATGGGCAACGACGTTTGGCGCGTGGGTCGGCGTAACGGCCGGCATCATCGATGCGGTCCTGATCGCCTTTTGGGAGCTGTTCACCGGCGAGCCGGGGCCCTCGTTTCTCTGGATTATGCCGACGTCGTTGGTCGTCGGCGCGGTGACGGGCATGCTGGCCAGCCGCCTCCCCATCGGCCCGAAACCCCGCCCGCCTCTATCCGAATTAACCGAGCGTAGTTAGTGCGGTTCCCGTACGGCCGCGTGCGCAATGGACGTGCCTTCGCCTCTCTAGAGGGTGTGCGACGTATCTGTGTCGGCTCTACCGAGCGCCGCAGGCGCGTTCCAGATAATAGCCCAGGGCATCAGCCCTGGGAAATCGGACCCCCCGCACGACACGAGCCCTGAAAGGGCGGCTCAAGAACAGCCCGGCGCGTGAACCCTGTGAACCCCTCAGAAGCAGGGTGTCAGCCCTGCGGAAGTGTACTCGATACGTCCCGATAGGCCCATCAACACAGCCATGTTCTCGCACCATCACATTTGTGTCCTCTCTGGCCGTGGCCGACACGATCGAAAACCCGTGGGCTATGATTGGTTCTCGCCTCTCCAAACCAAAGGACCCCGCCATGCGACCCAACAAACTCCGCGAACTCCTCAACGCCGGCAAGCCCACGATCGGCACCCACATCCACAGCACTTGGCCGTCGGTCACCGAAGTAGTCGGACATACGGGCATGTTCGACTACATCGAGTTCGTCTCCGAGTACGCCCCATTTGACCTCTACGCCTTGGAGAACGTCTGCCGCGCCGCCGAGCTGCACAACCTCTCGTCGATGATCAAGGTCGACCAACAGCCGCGCCGCTTTCTGGCACAGCGCGCCATCGGCGCCGGCTTTCAGAGCGTGCTGTTCGCCGACTGCCGCGCGGCCGAGGATTTCGAGGAATGCGTACGCACAGTCCGTCCCGAGACCCCAGAGGACGGCGGTGTCCACGGCGTCGGGACGCGCCGGGCCACCTACATGCTCTACGGCGGCACCCCCGCCTACGTCGAAAATCTGCGCAACATCGTCGTGGCGGTCATGATCGAGAAGAAGGGCGCCGTTGAGAACCTGGACGAGGTACTCGCGGTCAAGGGCATCGACATGGTGCAGTGGGGACCGGCCGACTACGCCATGAGCATCGGCCGTCCGGGCCAGTGGTACGCACCCGAACAGAAGGCCATCGAGCGCCGCCTGATCGAGGCGTCGCTCAAGGCGGGCATCGCCCCCCGCGCCGAGATCGAGTCCGTCGACCAAGCCAAGTACTACCTCGACCTAGGCGTGAAGCATTTCTGCATCTCGACCGACATCATGATCCTCTACCGCTGGCTCAAAGAACATGGCGAGGGCCTGCGCAAGGTCGTCGAGGCCTATTAGCCGCGAAACCGAGCCGTGACCGTGAGGGAGCGGTCCGGCACCAACCCGCCGAACGCACCCCGTACAGAGGGTCGTCTCGCCACAAACCCCGTTTCAGTGACAAATCTTCGAGAACTTTATTCCGTTTCCTTTCAATCATTTGGCTCTCCCGCCACCCCGCCGGTCCCACCAACGGTTCGTATACTGGGGGCGAGGAAACGATGGCGGCGATGTCACCAGCATGCGGAAGGGCGCACTGTGCAAGCGCAATAAACTCACACCACGGCGCCCAGCCACGATCGCCAACCCCGAAGGGGTGGTCCAGATAACAGCCCTGGGCGTGAGCCCAGGGACACCGATCCCCACCAACATCTCTTGAGCCCTGCAAGGGCGGCTCAACCAACCCTGCTCGGGAGACCGCTGACGCACAGCCACTCAACTCACCGCCACCCAGCTCACCGCGGCCCCATTCCGGTCATCGACCCGGGTCGCCGCCGAGGGCAGCCACCCACGTATCGAAGGATACCGACAGCTCCCCGCAGAAAGGCGCCAAATCCAGCCAGATCCTGCCAAATTCGGACACGGATCACCTGGCAGATCACTGTAGGTAACGAGCCAGAGCCTGTACCGAACGAAACGAGCCCAATTCCGCCGAAGCGCGGTATGCCGCCGGAGCCCCGGCCCCAAGATGTAGGGGCACGGCACGCCGTGCCCGCCTGCCGGTCTCGCCACGCCACTCGCTGCACGAAAAACAAAGCGAACCCAATCCCGCCGAACCTCCGTGGGATCCAATGCCCCTTCCAACCAGATCTCAACTCACGACCCAACGCTCACGGATCGGGGAACGAAACGAACCCAATTGCGGTCGCTGCACCGCCGTTGACGAAGCTGTGGGGGATGGGTCCGACGTTGACCTGATCGAGCCCGAAGAATCCGGGCGCGGGCGCGAAACTGAACACCGGCGCCTCGTCCTCGTCTGTCGATCCCGTTCTTGCAGACCGTCCTTCATCCTCCGCGGACGGCCAATCGATCGAAGCGGTGTATCCTTGAAGGCCCCACACCCGAGGGGGATTCAGAAACATGCGGAACATCCCTGAATTGCTGATGCACTACATCGCTCCGGTGATCGTGGCCTTTCTTCCGCTCTGCGTGGGACAGGCGCAGGTCCGGCCGGTTGTGCCGGCACACGGGCCCAAGCCGAGCGGGCCATATACGCCGGGCATCCTGGCCGGGGACTACCTCTACGTCTCGAGTCAAGGTGCGCGCAAGCCTGGCGCGGAGATGCCGGCGACCATCGAGGGGCAGGTCGCTCAATGTGTCGACAACGTGCGGTCGATCGTCGAGGCAGCCGGACTCACGCTCGAGCACGTTGTCTATGTTCAGGTCTACCTCGACGACATGACGCTCTACGACGCGATGAATCGCGCCTACGCCAAACACTTCGCGAAAGATCCTCCCGCGCGGGCGGTCGTTGGCGTATATCGGCGCTCGAACGGAATGCACGTCACGATGAAGGCAGTGGCTGTCCGCGACCTCGGCAACAAAAAGAAGACGGTCGCGGTCCCGGGATATCCTTTGGCGGAAGGCGTCTCGGCAGGGGTCCTTACACACAATTTACTGTACGTTTCGGCGATGCTCGGCCGAGATCCGACGACAGGCGCGCTCCCGAGCGACGCCTCCCAGCAGGTAGGATTCGCGCTCGACAACATGGAGCGCGTGCTCAAGGCCGCCGGACTCGATATGCGCCATATGGTGTTCGTCAACCCCTACCTGCTCCAGACGATCCCTTACGGCGACATGAACCAGATCTACGCCGGCCGTTTCGAGTTTGGGAACACCCCGGCGCGTGCAACAATCTTCGTCACCAGCCTGCCACACGGCGCTCAGATTGAATACACGGGCGTGGCTGTCAGAGACCTCTCGAAGCGTCTCGCCGTGCGTCCTAAGAACATGAAGCCCAGCCCTACGGCCAGCCCGTGTGTCTTTGCCGGCGACATCTACTTCTGTTCGGCCAAGAGCGGCTTCATCCCGGGAATGAATGGAGGCATCTGGGCGGCGAGCGTCCAAAACCAGCTTCGCCAGACGATGCGGAACCAACTCGACAATCTCGAAGAGGCGGGGATGGACTTCAGCCACGTCGTGGCGGCGACGCTCTATTTCGACGACATGAAGGACTACGCCAAGCTCAACGAGGTCTACCGCTCGTACTTCTCCGAGCCGCTGCCGGCGCGCGGCGTTGTGCAGCAGCTGGCGCCGGTGGAAAGGAAAGCGCGTCCCAACGGGCGTTGGCCCGGCCTCGAACAGTTGTCACTGATTGCGGTGAAATCGAAGGAGTGAGCACCGCGCCAGCCCGCACGATCAATCGTGTAGGAGCGCAACGTCCTGCGCCCGACACTATCTCAGGGAGGAAACGAAACACATGGCGGAACGCACAGGGCAGAATTTCGATAATCACGTAGTCTTCCCCAAGACGCTATTCATCGCGGCCGCATCGATCTTGACCGGCATCATTCTAGCCGTCGTGGGGCTGTTCAAGGTGGGGACGATCACGGGCACCTGCCTCATCGGTACGGGTGTCGTGTTGAACGGTCTGGCCACCATCTTCGGCCTCGGCCTAGCGCGCAGCTACGCAACGACGGTGCAGGACCGCGTCATCCGCACGGAGATGTACCTGCGGCTCCACAAGATTCTGCCGACCGACCTGCAGGAGCGAAGTGAGGCGCTTACGATGAGCCAATTGATCGCCCTGCGGTTCGCTTCCGATCAGGAGATGCCCGCGCTGGTGCGGAAAGTCCTGGATGAAAACATCGAAGATCGCAAGTCGATCAAGCAGATGGTGAAAAACTGGCAGGGTGATTACGATAGGGTCTAGCGGCGTCAAGCCCGGTTGAGCCGAACCGGCGGCAAAGACGACATGAAATGCCACTCATCCTGGGCAAGTCCTACGGCATGCCCTGGGTGCGTTTGACCAGCTCGTCTACCTTGTCGGCGATGACCTGCTCGACGGCAGCGGCAAACGGCCGTGGCTGGCCGTAGCCGATCATCGCGCCGCCGCCTTCGTAGCCGCCCTCTTTGAGAATTCGCACCGAGGGGATGTAAGCGAATACGTCGTTCGAATAGCCTGCGACCCAGGTGTTCTCCCAACCGTAGGCGCCCTTGAAGCGCCGTGAGTAGTCGACCACAACCTCGCCTGCCATATGGATGAACGTCAGGTCGTTGCCGAACTGCCAAACCTGCAGCGGATAGGGGTACTCGGTCGGCAGCTTGCCGTCGCGGTCGAGCTTGTCGAGCAGGAACTGCGCATGCCGTTTGCGGGACCCGGTTTCGGTCTTGAGCCGGCCTTCGAGCTCCTCCCGGGTCGGCGGTGACTGGAACGCAATGGGAACATGCTCGAAGGCGGTCTTCAGGGGCCCTCGCACCGGCTTCCGGTTACCGTCGACGACTTGGCCCACGGCGAAGGCCAGTGTTTCGCCATAGCGCTGGGCCAGCTCGACCGAGCGCCGCGGCAGCGGGTTTGCGTCCGCCCCACAGCCTGCCACGAACAGCGCGATCGCGCCGGGGTAAGCTTTCTCGACCGCCTCCTGTGCGTAGCCGGGCCAGTCGCCGTTGATCTCGTATCCCGAAAGCACGGTAGCGTGGCAGGCATAGCCGAACACGATGGCTTTGATCTTGCTACCCGTGACCTTCACCACGAGAACGGGCACGTCATGGTCAACCGGCGCGGGGTAGTGGCGCGTGCCTGTGCGGGCACGGCGGCGGTTGACGGCGAAACCCGCCAAGCTTTGCTCGAAGCTCAGCTCGGCCGGCGCCAGGTCGTCGATGGCCTGGCCGATCAACGCAACGGCCTGGTCGATGATCTTCGCCGTGTAGCGCTGCACCGGCGGCTCGTCTTTCGGCTTCATTAGATACGCCGGACGCAGCATGTTGCCTGTCACCGGCGCGCTGTGCGTGTGGGACGCGTTGAAGGCGATGCGGTCGCGGCCCAGGCCGTACTTCTGTTTGGCGCGGTCGGAGATGGTCTTCGCCATCCCGGCCGTGAAGCCGAGCAGGTCGGCGGTGATCAGGACTGAGGTAGAGCCGGTTTGGTCCTTGAGAGCAACCGCCTTCATATGGATGTCGTGGATCACTTTCGAGACCGGACGCTCGCGGCCGCCGTAGCCCGCCAGCCAGACGGGCTCGGTCGGGTTGATGTTTACCTTGGCGGCGCCCGCTTGCCAGGTGGTCTCTGCCCGCGCCGCAGGTTGGGCTACGAACGCGGCGAGCAGCAGGAGGGCCGCGCCCCAGCGAAAGACCATCGCAAGACAGCCTGGCAGCTGGTGTCCTGTTATCGAACGAATCATCACATGGGCCTCCCGGCGGAGTGGACCGCTTTCTTCTCGGCTCGGGCTTGCAGTTCTTTCCATTCGCGACTCCCGTTGTCGGGAATGCTCTCGAGATAGACGCCGCGGGGGAATACTGGCAACTTGCCGGCACGGAAGGCGTCGAAATACTGGCGCATGTGGGTGTAGTAGCTGGTGGCGCCGGTGTAGCCGTCGGCGACGGCGTCCTTGCATTCCGAGACCCAGTCCTTGCCGGGCATGTCGATGGCCCACCAACTCACGAACGGCCTATCGCGATACTTGTGTCCCAGCAGGCGGTAGATGGGCACGTCGTTGACTTTGCCGACGGCGTCGAACAGCGCCTGTTGCAGGCCGTTGCCGAGCGAGTCGTCCCACATGACCTCGGCGGCTTTCCTGCCGGTGACCCGCCCGATGATTTCGTCCGACAAGGGGCGGCCGCCGTAGTAGACCATCGCCTCGCCGAAGCCGACGACCCCGCAGCCCAGTGTCACCCTGCATATCTCGAAATAGCGCCAGTGGTACAGCTCGCGCTTCATGTTGCGGTCGGGCACCGGACGAAACGGCACTTCAACCCAGGTACGGTCGCCTTTCTTGATCGAGGTGTCGAGCAGGCTTGTGACGCCGGGAGCCGAGGCTACGGCACCGTGAGCGCTTCGTGAGCCGGGCGATGACGCCACCAAGCCGGCAAGACCGGCGGCTGTGGTCGTTCGCAACAGTTTGCGTCGAGAAACCGTGTGTTGCATAGCCCCTCCTGCGGCGGGACGTGCGCAATCCCGCCGGCGCTATTGTAGCGGTCCGCAACCAAACGGTGGGAGGAAACACCCAGTCTAACGGCGAGGAGCGGGCGCGCCTGCCGTGGGACCCTCTCTCGAAGCCCCGCTCAACTCTTGCGGGCGCGTCGCCGGCTGTCTCCCGGCCTTGCGATAGACGAATGGCTGTTCCAACGGCAAGATCCACGACGCCGGGCCCAGGCCCCCGGGCTGCGCCGCCAAGTCCTCTGTCGGATCGATCAGCAGTTGCGGCTCGCGCCGGTTGAGCCGGACCGTAACTTCGGCTCGAACTTCGATCTGCTCATGGCCCTCCTCACGCAATCGATCCGCCAGGAAGTGGCTGAACTGCCGAAGCAGATCGGGCTCGGCGGTCATCTTCCGAAGCTGGAACGACCCGAGATAGTCGGCTGGATCGACTTCCCACGTCTCGTCGCGCACCGGGTTGGTGGCGAACATCTTGATGGCGTTGCGCTTGTCGGAAAGCTTCATGCGCCACGAGAACAACAATCCTTCGCCGCTCCAGTTGACGTCTCCGGGGTAGAGGAGATGCCGCATGGGCATAAGAAAGTGGTAGGCCACGTAAACTCCCAGCAACGCGATGACAACGTATCGGCCGATCCATGGCTCAAGGATGGGGGACGAGGATGGGGGCCGCTCGACGCCCGCAGGCTTCGCCGTGCCTTTGTCTTTCCTGGCGAGTTTCTTTGGCTTTTTCCCAGTGCCCGGCTGAGGGAGGAGACCGACTCGGCGCGGCCAGTCGGGCGAGTAAAACAGCAGCGTAGCGCAGATCATAAACCAGGGAAAGATTCCGATGTTGAAGAGCTGCGCATTCATCAGATGGAAAACGAGCGTGACGGCGAAAGTGAGGTTGCGCGTGCGGGGCCACAGCAGGAGGGGAGCGGCGAACAAATCCAGCAGCAGCCCACCGTAGGAGAAGAGGTAGACCACCGGTTCCTCGGTGAACAGCGATCCAATCAAGGGAAAGTCTGTGCGGGCGCCCAGCCACGTCCGCATCGGCTCTCCGCGCAGCCAATCCATGTTGAGCTTGGCGACCCCGCCGAAGAAATACACCACGCCGACTTGAAACTGTAGTAGCCAGAGCGTCCACGCCGGCGTGCGGTCGGAGCGAATGCCGGGGTCACGTAGGGCATCGAGTGACGCGGTGCGATGCGCCGGGATGAAGATCATCAACAGGCTGACCAGAGTGATCAAGTAGAAATGGTTGAGATACCAGGTCGAGTCGAGCAGAAAGATGTAGGCGAACGCAGGAAAGAACAGAATCGTGCTGGCGCGATACCACAGTCCGAGCGTGATGCAAACGGCCAGAGCGCCGAGGAGCATGAAATGCAGGTACATCCAGTTGCCCGGCCACGGCACGACCCATTCAAAACCGTAGAACTTGAAAAGAAACTGCGGATCGATCCAATGGTGCTTGATCCAACCGTAGCCGAAGTAGCGGCCGACTTCCCACAGCATGATGGCGCCGAAGCAGATGCGGAAAACGGCGATCGACGCGTTATCCACCGGCGCAAACAGACGGTCCTGCCAGGCTTGTGAGCGCGACGGTATCGCCTCCGAGGCGGGGCGGCGCGGTTGCGGATTCTGCTTCATCTGGTGACGTCCCGTCGCATGAGGCACAAGGGAGGACGGAAGCCTCAGTGGCCGCGATGAAGTCAATTATCGGTCAGGTTGGAAACAGTTTCAAGCGGAGCACAGTCACCCCAGTCACCCCGAGTATCCGATTTCCTCTAAGGTAGACTGAATCCAATACGCCCGAAGCCGCCGGCTCCTGTTCGACTCCCTGGGCACCAAGCCCGTATGAAGATCATCGACATCCTCCAGGGCAACGTCCGCACAGTCTCATTCGAGTTCTTCCCGCCCAAGGACGACACCGGCTTTGCGGACCTTTTCCAGACTATCGAGGCCCTTAAGCCGCTCGATCCCAGCTACGTTTCGGTGACCTACGGCGCCGGAGGAGGCACTCGCCGCAAAACGGTCGAGTTAGTCAAGCGCATCAAACACGAGATCGGGATCGAGTCGATGGCGCACCTGACCTGCGTCAGCGCCACCCGCGAAGAGATCACGACTGTACTCGACGATCTGGAGGCGGGAGGCGTGGCCAACGTCTTGCCGCTGCGAGGCGACCCGCCCAAGGGCGAGTCGGAGTTCGTCCCTACACCTGGCGGGTTTGCGCACGCCAACGAGTTGGTGGAGTTCATCCGCTCGCGCTACTCGTTTTGCCTGGCGGGAGCCTGCTATCCCGAGACGCACCCCGAGGCGTCCAGCCCCGAGGCGGACCTCGACTATCTAAAGCGCAAGGTGGATGCGGGCGTCGATTTTCTGATTACTCAGCTCTTCTTCTCTAACGAAGACTTCTACCGCTTTCGAGACCGCGCCGAGGCCGCCGGCATTCGCGTTCCGATTCTCGCCGGCATCATGCCCATCCTGAGTGTGAAGCAGATCAAGCGTTTCGCGCAGATGTGCGGGGCTTCGCTGCCCAAGGATCTGCTTACAAAGATCGAGGCGGTCGAGGACGACCCCGAGGCGGTGCGGCAAATCGGCGCCTATCACGCCACGCGCCAATGCGAAGAGTTGCTGGCCCGGGGGGTCGCCGGGATCCATTTTTACACGCTGAACCGATCGACGGCGACGCGTGCGGTTTACCAGTCCATCAAAAGGTTGCGAGTGGCGACCCCGGTGGGCTGACGGGAGAAGAGAGAATGAAGGTGCTTTGCCGGCGGTCCGGCTGCCACCAGATCCGCTTGTTGATTGTCTGCTCGGTCGTCACAGCTGGATTGATGTTCGCCCAGAACGAAGGTAAGAAGTATCGGAACCCCATCGTCTTTCAGCGAGCTCATCTCGACGAAAAAACCGGTGACAAGATCCTCGCGGGGAAGCTCTGGGTCATGGAAGACGACGGCTCCGAGCTGCGCCAACTCACCAGGGGCGAAACCTACGACGAACACTCATCGTTCTACTCCGACCAGGAGCACGTACTTTATTCGGAGTTCGCGTCGAACGGCTATGACCACGCCGCCGGCGCCCGGCTGATCAAGCTCAACATCTACACCGGGAGCCGAGAGGTTGTCGTGGAAGAGGCTGGCTGCGCGCTGCACCATGCCACCCTCTCGCCGATCGATGACCGTCTTGCGTATCACCGCAACTGCGGCAAGCGCCGCTCCCAGTGGGTCGGTTGGGGCGAGGGCAGCTATGAAGTCACGCTGGAGGCCAGCAACGGCGTCGCGCTTCCCGACAGCATCATCACCATGCATGAGAAGAACCGCGGATACAAACCTCGCGAGGTTTCCCTGGTGCGCTCGTACGGTCACGGTCCCGGGGCGAAGGCGGTCGTTGTCGCAGCGGCCAAGCATCTGGACCGGCGCCCGGCGATCTCCCCCGACGCCAAGCGGCTGGCTTGGCAGACGAACCGGGCAGGCGGCGAAGATGAAATCTTCCTCGCCGACATCGACGGCTCCAACGCCCACAACATCACCAACGCCAAAGGCAACGACGGCCACCCGTGGTTCTCGCGCGACGGCCAGTGGATCATCCTCGAGTCCGACCGTTCCGGCCAATGGGATATCTGGCGCATACACCTTGCGAGCGGCAAGCAAGAGCAGTTGACCCATAGCCGCAAGAAGTACATCAGCACGCGAGCCCGGATGTGACCTCGGATGCCTGCCGAGAAAACAGTCCTTGCCATCGGCGCGCACTATGACGACTGCGTCTTCGGCGTCCCCGGTATCCTGCTGCAGGCGGTGCGGAAGCACTACCGCGTCGTCATCCTCAGTCTGATCGGTGACTACACGAACTGGCCGCCAATCGGCGACCGCCACCAGAAGTTACTCTCCGGCACCAAGGCAATCTCGAAAGACTACGGTGTGGACACGCGCTATCTGGATTTCAAGTCGCAGCAGTTCGACGTGAATCTGGAAGCAAAGAAGGCGGTCGCCCGCGTTGTGGCCGACGTGAGGCCGGATATAGCGTTCCAGCTTTGGCCGCACGATTCCCATTCCGACCACGAGGTCGCGGCGGGACTGAGCAAGGCCGCGCTTCGCCACGCAGGCCGTCTCGTTGAGGCGCGCGACTACCGTCCGCCCCGCCGAATGTACTACTACGACAACGGGCCGCGCCACACGATCGGTTTCGAGCCCGACACGTTCGTCGATGTGAGTGATGACTGGCCGCGGGCCATCGAGTGGCTGGGACGCTTCGCCGCATTGGTTAAGAATGAGGAGTTCTCGGCCTCCAGGCGATACTCAAACCAAGATACGAAAGAGACTCTGGGGCGGTACCGCAGCAAGACCGCGGGCGTCTCCCACTCCGAAGCCTTACGGTCGTTCCACGCCTACCCGCGGCAAGTCCTCTGAACAAGCCCGCTACCGCCGGCAGCCTGACAGCTCGCTGCGCTTGCTCAATACCCCGCCTTCTTATCCACCACATTGATCAACGGCGCCCCCTTGGCATATCGGCGCATGTTCTCGGCAAACAGAGAAATGAGCCTCACTTGCCGATCAGGGCTCCAGCCGGACGTGTGGGGCGTCATAACCACGTTATCCAGCTCGTAAATCGGATGCCCCCTGGGCGCCGGATCGGGCGCGAACACATCGAGCCCAGCGCCGGCAATCCAACCTTCCTTCAGCGCACGGACAAGCGCCATGTCATCAAAAACCTTACCGCGTGACATGCAGATGAAGTACGCCGACTTTTTCATCTTCCGAAACACATCTTCGTTGAACATGCGCTCGGTGATCGGCGTATGTGGCACGGCCGAGACGAGCACGTCGACTTGCGGCACCATCTCGCCGAACCACGAGGGGTCGTACAGCTCCTCGACATACTCGGGTTTGGGCATGGGTTTGGCATCGGTGCCAACGACCCGCATGTCGAGACCGTAATGCGCACGCCGCGCGATGGCGCTGCCGATGCCGCCCATTCCGACGATGCCCATGACGCGATCGACCAACTCTACATGGTCGTCGGACTTGACCGTCCCCAACGGCGCCATCTCCTTACCCACGTAGAACTGCTTCATGTATGTTCCGATGCGGCGCGTCAAGCACAGTAAGAGTCCGATGGCCGTTTCCGAGATGCCCGGGGCGAACGTGCGGGCGTAGTTTGTGAACACGACGGGATGCTCACGCACATCCTGTGGCGTGCCTTCGACACCAGCGCCGCCGTTCATGATCCATTGCACCTTGGGTGCGAAGTCGATTTCTCCCTGGCGCAACCCACCGTAGACGACCTCCGCGTCGCGAAGCCGCTGCTTGAACTCGTCCCGGTCCCGGCAGATTGTGATCTCCACCCGCGTCGGCGCGGCGGTCTGCTGGATCTGTTGGATCTCCCGAGGCGAGAACTTGTACAGGGTGACCACCTGGATTGGGTCGCCTAGTGCTTGCGGCGCCGCCATGTTCACCGCCGCCGGCGCGACGACGGCTTTGCGGCTTGTCGCGGCTGCCGCCGCCGGCGCAACACCCGCCATCGTCACGAATGCCCGTCGTGAAACGTTGTTTCTTGCCATAGAATTCTCCTTGGTTGAAAATGCCGCCCGCAAGGATAACACGACAACGCCATGGGTCCGGGCGGCTCAATTGGACGCTCGTTGCAGGAACTGAAAGATCATCTTAGCGGCTCGGCGATTTCCGGCAACGTTCAGATGGCGGTCTTGGCGGAAATAGAGCGGCCTGGTCCCGCCTGAGTACGCCTCCCGAAGGCCGGGCAGCAGATCGAGACACATCAGCTCCACCTGCTCGCAGTATTCGAGGACCAGGCGGTTTGGCTTGTCGGCGTCGTAGACGCTACCTGTCAGCTCGTCGCCATGCTGGACTTGGATCATGTTGGGGACGATGACCAACGCAAGCTGGCGTCCCTCGTTCTCACAGGCCCTCTTCATTTCTCCCAGGGCGCTCAAGACCCGGCGAAACCGAGCGACCTGATGGGGACTCTGCTCGCGAAGAAAGATGAAGCTGCTATCGGACTGATAGACTTCCAGACCGAACAGGCCACCCAGCTCCAGCGCACAGCTCATCAATTGGGGGGACCCGCGAACGCGCAGCTGCAAGAGCGAAAAAAGTGCCGAATCCGAGAGTGAATTTCGGCGATCAGAAGGGCCGCGCTCCGGATTCCCGCCACGCTCGCGGTCTACGACCGCCAGCCTCCGGTCGATCGGATCACGGAAGTCGTTTCCGACGAACAGCCCCACCAGGACCATCCGAGCCGCGATGCCGATGCCGAGGGCGTCGTCCATCAGGCTGCGGTACTCCGGCAGCGACACGCGTCCGGGCATACCAAAGTTGAAGACCTCCCTTGGAGCACCATTAGCCGCAAAGAGCGCTTCGAGGCGTGAGGGAATCGATTCCTCGTCGTCAACGCCGTATCCGAACACAGCTGAGTCGCCGATGAGAAGAACGTTGCTAGGCTCTGCAAGGTCCGCTAGCGGCCACTCGACATCACGGCGGCCATAGCGGTTCGTAGCGACGGAGAACTGCAACTCCTCCGTTCTGTAGGTCCGCTCGGTCCCAGGCAGGAACGCGGTTCTCTTGGCGGGATCGACGTCGTAAACCGGGCGCCGCAGCGGGCGGTGCAAGTCCAGCAGCCGGACTGCCGCTTCCAGCCCAAACAAGACCACCACAACCGAGGCAACGGGCAATAACCACCGAACACTCGCTGTCGGCATTCGCCGGGGTTTCATCGCTCCAGATGGAAGACGCCGTTAGGCTGACCGCGGTCGGACTCAGGGTTCGATGAACACCAAAGACTCTTTGCTGGCCACCCCACCGGCGATGACCTGGATCGGGTAGATGCCAAGCGGAAGGTCGGAGGCGACGATGTTGAGCTGATAGCCCGTAATGAGCCCCGGCGCGTAAAAGCTGCCCAGCACCTGCACCGGCTGCCCGTTGATCAGCACCTGCGGCGTTTCCACCGTGACGGCTGGGGGCACGCCACCCGGCACATTGGTGCCGACGGCCGGCGTTGTGGGTCCCATGCTGGTAAGGAACAAGCTGAAGATGCTGCCCGGCTCAACGGGGTTATTGGGGCCGACGACCCGGAAGTCGAGGTCGATTGCGGCGACGAACAGCCCTTCGGCGAAGGGGATCTCAAAGAGGCCCGGCTGGGTACGGAATGTCTGTACAAAAAAACTGTCCTGGGCGCCGTTGTTGCAGATGATGACCTCGATGCGGTCGGCGGGCGCCGGCGTCTCAAACGGTACTTGAATGTTTATCTGCTCCTGTCCGTTGACGTTGGCAATCGCAATAATCGGGACCTGAACGCCATTCACGAAGACCTTTACGCCCCGCAGCTCGAGCGGGAACGGGAAAGTGTCAGGCACGACGATGCCGTCGACCCCCTCCATCAGGCCGATCCTAAAGATCGTGCCCCCACCTCCCGGCACGAAGCCGACCAGGAAACTCCCCGAGTTGACGAAGCCCACCGAGCTGACGAACGGAGTGCGGCCCACCACGGTCAGGCGAAACACAAACACTAAGTCCCCGGCGCGCGCTTCTACGGTCAACGGACCTAACAGGGCGCCCGCGATGACTCCGACCGACGCCCGGCCGAGAGTATTGCTGGTCGCTTGGTTCGACGTCAGGCTGCCGCTTCCCTCCGTAATGGTGAAGTCGACGGCGAGTCCTTCGACCGGGTCAGCAGAATCGCCGAGAAGTTCTACCACTAGGGGAAAGGTGGCCGCTTCACCGATCGAGATGAGTTGGCCGTCTCCGCCGGCCTCCCGCATCAGAGTGGCAGGCGCCCCGATGGTGAGATTGAAGGTGGTGCTCAGGCCGCCGGTGGTAGCCGTGAGAGCTACGGGGCCGGGTTGGTTTCCCAAACGCACGAAGGCGAAGACCTCGCCCGCGTCATTGGTCCGCGGGAACACGTTCGCGAAGGTGGCGCCGTCCGGGGGGCTCACTTCCCAGACGATCGGCTCACTCGAAATGGGGTTGCCGCAGGCATCCTTGAGCTCCGCGAATAAGCCCTGTCCCGGGCCGTTGAGCACTGCACCCGCCATTCCGGTCTGCAGGTCGCCGCGCGTCTTGGTGAGAGTCGCCGGGGCTCCGGTCATCGTCATGAAAGGGATCATCCTCGTGACGCCGGACGGAGCGAGAAGCGTCGCGGTAATGGCGCCCGGCCCCAGACTGCAACCGAGTGTGACGCCTGTCGAGACCTCGCCGGTTTCATTGGAGATCGCGAGAGGCGTATCGATGAAGATGTCGTCAGGCGAGGTGATGCTCACACCGGTATCGGTACCGAAAAAGCCTTCCGCGGTAAGCACCCGCCCCATGACGGCGCCCGGGATCGTCTCACCCCCAACTCCTGCGATCGGCTGGGTCGACGTGATGAAAAAGCGGTTGGGGAGATCGCCTTCCTCGGGCACGACCTTGATCCGGAACGGGTCGTCGAGCGAGCGCCCAATAGTGTCCTCAACATTCACCGCGACAAACTGGTCGATCGCCACCTCTGGGGCGGTGCAGTTGATCTCCGCAATGCCCATGAAATCGGTTTCGACCGCGGCCGGGCAGGTGACGCCGAACGACGGAAGAACCATCAGCCCAAGACCACCGACCGGCTCTCGATCGATCGTCGCTTCCACGATCAGCGGCAACGAGAGCGGCTCTCCCCCTTCGACGGCCTGATAGTCACCGCCGAGCTTTTTCAGCCCCGAGAGGCCTTCCCCTCCGACGTTGACGTCAAATACCGCGGGCGCCGCGCCGGGCGAAAAGCGCGCCTCGACCTCGAACGGATCCAGGCCGGGTACGGTCACCAAGGTGTAGGCGACGCCAAGCAGATTCGTCTCGGCCATGGTGGGCAAGAGGACGGCACCGAACTCGTCGGAACTGAAGGTAATTCCGCGGCCAGCCACGTTCTTGCCATCCAGGCCTGTTAGCCGCACCGCCAGAGGTTTTCTAAGTCGCGCCCCGGGGGCCGCGAACTGGCGGTCTCCTCCATACGTCTCAATACGCCCAACAAACGGGGCCAATTCCGTGATCACCGCGATTCCGGTGGGCGGTGACGGCGGGATTACTTCGGCCTCCTTGACGACGCCGGACACGTCCATCCGTACCAAGAGACCCGTGTCACCGAACGCAATCACGACACTCTTTCCGCCAGGACCGACCTCCAAGTCCACTGCCGGGAGCGGAAAAGCGGCAGCCGTATCAGGATCCTGGACCGTGGCGATGGCGCCCGTGGCAATGTTGGCGCGCACCACAGCGCCGGCCTCTCCGAACATCCCGTAGACGCTTCCGTCACCCGGAGCGATCACCTCGGTGATCTCAACGCCCGCGCTAAATACGCGTCCCGGCTCCGCACTCAGCAGATCCACGAATCCTACCCTCGTACCGGCCACGACGAAGGCCGACGCCACCGGCGGCTCCGGATCGAAGTCCAGTGTCTTCGGGCCTTCGAGTTCAGTGGGTATGGTGGCGGTGATTTCGAACGCGAGCGGATCGATCTCGAAAACCGAGGTATCAGAAGCTGCGTAGATACCCGAGGCGTTTGGCGCAGAGCCGATGGCTTTGGGAATTTCCGGTAGGTCCAACGGACCGGCAAGGACCTGCGGAAGATCGGTCATGAGGGCCACGGTCCGAACTTCCATCGAACCCTCGGTGATCACGTAGGCGCGGTCGGAATCCGACGTCGCCGTAACACCGGTGATGTGTCCACCCATGTCAAGCGATCGGAAGCCGGGTTCGGCGGGATCGACCGCGTCGAAGACATGGAGGAAATCCCCGGCGGCGACGATCAACTGCCGTCCGTTAGGCGTCAGGAAAGCGCTTCTCTCCCCGTGGTTGATCGCCGTCTGCAAGAAGAACGTCTTGCGCACGGCAAACGGAAAACCTGGATTGAGGACGACGACAGAATCGGTGCGTAGGACGTAGATCTTCAGAAGACTCGTAATCTGGTCCGGGTCGGGCACGCCGATGGCTGCCACGGCGCCAGGGCCGACCTCGGGCGCCGCGATAAAGTCGAGGTCGTCGGCTCGGCATACGGTCGCCGTGCTGCCCGAATGGAACACAAACACGTAGTCATCCGCCGACACCGCGACGGGCCACAAAGCCACTACGCACAAGAGAAGACGCCCCAATCCACCCATCATCACGACCCTTGGACCTAAGGATTATCCCCTACAGCTCCTAGCTTAGCGATTTTCTGCATGAAGGAAAACGGACCATCCTTGTCCTAGCGGGTCTTCGCCCTCACACCCGCGCGCCGACGGCCGCGGGACCCAAACCTGCCGAGTCTACACCGCCGGCAGACCTGGGGTGGCCGACCGCCCCCGCTGATCACGTGAGGTCCGGACCTACGGTTTTGTCCACAGGTGCTTTGCTATCCTGCATGGGGAGGTCGCCGTTCCTTCATGCATTCCCGTCGTTTTCTCGTACCTCTGATCGCATTTCTTGTTATATTTTCGGGATGGGCGCCCACATTGCCCGCCACGCCGCAAGCCGAGGACGAATCCGCCGAGGTACAAGCCGAGCCATACGACGAAGCTCGCGCCGAGGCCCACGCCTATGCGGCGCTGTACAAGGAATTCCTCTCCGAGGGGCGCACCGAAGTCACCGTCGTCGAAGAATCCATCCGGCTGGCGGAACAGCAGGGCTTTCGCGCCCTAAGCGAAAACAGCAACCTGACTCCGGGCGCCAAGTTCTACCTCAATAACCGTGACCGCGCTCTGGTGCTGTTCGTCGTCGGACTGCAACCGCTGCGGGAAGGATTGCGGATCATCGCCGCGCACATTGACTCGCCACATCTCGATCTCAAGCCGCATCCGCTGCAGGCCTCGAACGGCTTCGTCAAACTCCAAACTCTGCCAAACGGCCTTCTGAAGACCTATCAGTGGGCGAACCGCCCGCTGGCCCTGATTGGCCGCGTCTACAAGAAAGATGGTGAGGTGGTTTCGATCAAAGTGGGGATACGACCGGGGGACCCTGTGTTCATCATCCCGGACCTGGCGCCGCACGTCGACTTGTCGCAGCGCAACCGCACCGCGCGGAGTGTGATCAGCGGCGAAGAGATGGATCCGGTAGTCTACTCGCGGGCGACGAAAGAGCAATCGAGCGTTTCCACAAACGCCAAGGACTATCTCAAGAGCGTCTACGGGATTGAAGAGGACGACTTCGTCAGTGCCGAACTGAACTTCGTTCCGGCGCAGGCCCCGGCTGACGTCGGGTTCGACGGTGAGCTAGTCGGCGGCTACGGACAGGACGATCGCTCGAGCGCCTACGCCGCATTGCGCGCAGTATTTGAGGTAGAAACCCCTCGTTTCACGAGCTTGGTCTTTCTCGCCGACAACGAGGAAACCGGCAGCAACAACAACACCGGCGCGAAATCCTCGGCGTTAAACGATCTGCTCGCGGAGTTGATGTTTCGCCAGGAAGGAGACGGCTACCGCGACGTTTTCGTGCGCCGCGCGCTACGAAACACACTGGCTGTCTCAGCGGATGCCAACCCGGGGCTCCATCCCATCTGGTCATCGAGCCTGGAGCAGGCGAATGCGCCGCGACTGGGCAAGGGCGTGAACATCAAGCTTTATGGCCGCGGATTGAGTCCCCATGCGGAAGTGACCGCGCGCCTGCGCAAACTGTTTGACGACAATGACATCCCTTGGCAGACCATGACCTACAAGGTCGGCGGCGGCGGCGGGACCCTCGGGCCCTTCCTCTCCGACGACAACATGGAGGTCATCGACATCGGAATTCCCATGTTGTCACTCCACTCCCCATTCGAGATCAGCTCCAAGTCCGACCTCTACGCGCTGTACCGGGCCATGGCGGTGTTCTTCGCGAAGGTCGATGCCCCGTAAGGCCACCGTCGGCCGGATCTCGCCCAACTGAATCAGGCGGAAGATCTCGCTTGAAACTGGTTGAGGCCGCCTCGGATCTCCCGAGGCGTTCGGTGTGATGATGGTGCGTCCGACCGGCTCGTCACTGTGCTACACCCGCGGGGCTGGATCATTACCCACACGCAGAAGCAGCAGCGCGGACGTACGACTCAAGCGATGGCGATGGCGGATTTCCCATCTGCGGCTCCTGTCGGCCGCGAACTGGTGAATCTAGAACGTTTTACACCAGGCCAATGAGCTCCCGGTACCAAGGGCGCGCGTCGACTGGGGAAGATCGTACCCGACGCCGCTAGTCCTAGACGACTGCGGGGCTGGGCGAGCGCCCGGCTGGATTCGAAATCTTCATGGGCTTCAGTGCGAAATAACCCTTGGCGAGTTGAGGCTTGAGTTCGAGGGCCTTCTCGAAGTGGTGGATGGCGTCCTGCTCCCGACCCAACGAACGCGCTACGGCACCCAGGTTGAGATGGGCTTCGGCGAACTCTGGCTTCAGCCCTACCGCTTCGGAGTAGCGCTCCAGCGCCTTTTGGTCGTTGCCACTTTTTTGCTCGAGCAGGCCGGCGTTGAAGAGAATCTCCGGCGAGTCCTTCTTGAGGACGACGAGCTTGCCGTACAGGGTGCGTGCGCCCTCGAGATCTTGTTCGCGTACCCGGATCGAAGCCAGGCCTAACATGGCTTCCGCTTCGTCGGGGCACAGTTCCAGGGCCTTGCCGAAAGCCGAAGTGGCCCGTTCCGTCTGGTCCAGCTTGAGGTGGACGACACCCTGGTTCACCCAGGCATCGGCCCAGTCGGGCTTGAGTTCCGTGCAGCGTTGGTAGGCGGAGGCAGCCTTCTGCCATTCCCCGGCCCTCTGCATCGCCATGGCGAGGCGGAAGATCGGATCCGGGGAGTCAGTGACCTCGGCGATCTGCGAGTAGCAGGAGACGGCGGCGTCCAAGTCGCCGACCTTTTCGAGAATGCTCGCGCAGCCATAGAGTGCCGGCAGCGAATGCCGGTCGAGTTCCAGTGCCTCCTCATAGCTCGCCCTGGCTTCCTGGTCCAGGCCCAGCTCCTGCAGACAGACGCCTAGGTTAAGGGCCGATTCCATCGAGTCCGGCTTCAGCCGCCGAGCTTGGGTGTAGGCTTCAATGGCGGCCTCGGGCTCTTCGAGTTTTTGGCTGACAAGCCCGAGGTTGTACCAGCCTTCGAACGAGTCCGGGCTGACCTTCACCAGTTGCTGATAGTGTGTGCGCGCCGTCGAGAGAAAACCCTCGCGGTAGCAGGCAAACGCCAGTCCCTCGATCGCCTTCACCGAGTCGGGGTTCGACTGCAGGATCTGCCGGAAACAGTTGGCGGCCTCGGTGTACTGCTCCGACTTGCTGTAAGCACCGGCCAGATTCGAAAGCACTTCTTCCGACTCCGGCCTTAGCTCAAGAGCCTTGAGATAATACTGAACGGCTCCTTGGTGATCCTCGCCCAACTGATGTGCGACACCCAGCCCGAAGATGGCGGTGTAGGCTTCCGGGTCGAACTTTAGATAGGCGTGATAGGCCCGCTTAGCGCCTTCGAGGTCTTTGAGGTTGAGACTGGCGCCGGCCAGCCCGAGGTAGGCGTCGCTCAGCTCCCGCTCATGTTCAACTGCGGCAGCAAAGGCGTCACGCGCCTCTTCGTAGCGGCCGATCGCTTCGGGCGCTAAGCCGAGGTTGAACTGAGCCGCTCCGTTGGCGCTATCAAGGCTGACCAACTCGCGGTAGGCTTCGGCGGCCTTCTCGAAGTCGCCAGCTTCGAGATAGATCTGCGCCATGGCCGTGCTGACCTCGGCCATGTCCTCGCCCGCTTCTCTCGCTTTGAGGAGTTCTTCGAGCGCCTGATCAAGCTGTCCCCGCAGATAGAACCGCACAGCTGAGGCATAGTGCTGCGTTGCGGCGCTCACTTCGTCGGCTGCCGGCTGGTGATTGTTGGACGGTTCGGCGAAGTCTTCGACCAGGCGCGGCGCCGGCGCCTGTTCGTTGACGTTCGCCGCGTTTCGGCGGGCTTCCGTGCCGGGCGGGTCCGGCGCGACCTCCTGCTCCGCAGTATGCGCGGCGCGAAGGTCACCAAAGATCTTCATATGAGTCCTTCCGTCGACGGAGAGGGCACGGAATCCCTAGACGTAACCGGCTTTCATTCAAAATGTACACCCACAGCCGGACGGTTGCAGTCGGGTATTCACCTCAATTCATTCCCGATTCCAGCGGCTGTTCCCTCATCGAATGTCATGGGCGGAGCCCAAGGCGCACTCAACCCACCGACAGCTGCAGCACCTCGACTTCCATCTCCTCGAGCACGGCTTCCGAGCGGCGTACGGCGGGCTCCCCCTCGATCAGCTCGGTCACGGTCAGCTCGCCCGGCCCTTGGACCCCGGTTTCGTTGCCGGTCAACAAGCCTTGCGGTAGGGCAAGTTCGGAGGACCTTGGCGCCAACCGTTGCTGGTCATGTATAACCCGCGGCTCCGGATCGGGCGGCCCCGCAGCGGAGACACCTCGGGCCGCTCTGTCTTCGAGGATCTGATCCACCGGCAGGTGCTCACGGATCGCCTCGAGCGCCCAATCATTCTCGGAAGGACGGCGCGTAGCCTCGATCGGCAGGCTCTTCGGTATCGGCACCAGAGCCTCGGTTGGGGGCACGAGAGCTGAGGCCACCCCGCCCGCAGGGGCGACTTCGCTCAACTCCGACACCTCCGCCGGCTTTTCCGATCGGCCGTCCACCGCTTGCGGCTCGATGGCCAGCAGATTGAGGTGAGGCTCGAGGTCAAACAACGGCGGCCGGTCGACCGCGGTGGGAGTGATTTCGTTGGGAAGGTCGGTTGGCTCGCCGGCAGGACTCTCATCCGGCGCCGGAAAGGCAAGCACTTTCGCGTCAGGTTCGGCGTCATCCGCGGACACATCGGCCTTATCTGTGGATCGTGCCACACCTTCGATCTCTCCGCCAAGCTCCTCGACCGCGTCCTGCGTCGGCAGATCGGCATCAAGCTCCTCGGGCAACGGCCCAGGCGCCTCGACGTCGGTCAGACGTGACATTGCGGAGATCGCCTGCTCGGCGGCGGCCTGGTCGAACGGGCCCGGGGTTTCTTCGAGTCCGCCATCCAGCGACGGCTCGAAGACGTCCGGATCGTACGGTCCTTCCGCTTCTGCCGCGGTTTCAGCGTCGGGCTGCAACGCGGAATGCAGCGCGGCATCCAGGAGGTCGAAGCCCTCGCCGTCGGAGCCAACCCTTTCATCGACTCCAGGCACGAGTAGCAAATCACTAGCCCGCTGATTGCCTAGTATTGGGTCAGTATCATTCCCCTCGCCGGTTGCCCCGTGAAGGCTCGCTGGCGTATCCGCACTCGATGAGTCTGTCAGTGGGGGCTGGTCGGTTTCCGCCGTGCTCGTCCCGTCTCGGCTGTGCTCGACCAGGGCACGCAGGGCCTGTAGCGCGTCCTCGGCACTCTGTCCACTGACATCCAGGGTCGAACCGGAGGGTGCGTCCAACTCGGGACCGGCGTCGACCAGATAAGTGGCCACGGTCGAGGACGCTTCCTCCACCGGCGCCGGGGGCGGCTCGGTTACCGACGGCACCGTAACCGCCGGGGCTGAAGAGGCCTCAGAAGCGGGGACGTTCTCGGCCGAGGCCACATCGGGCGGAACGGCGGGCCCCTGGGCGAGCACCGGTGGCTCCTCTCCCGGAAGCGGCGGACGCTCCGGATCTGCGGTGTCCTCCAGGCTGCCCATCAGCCGGCTTAACGTCTGAGTACGGAAGGTTTCGGCATGCTCGTCGCAGCAGAATTCCGAGGCGCGCGACCATCACCGGAACGCCGAGACCTTCGTTTGGCAAAGCGCACACCGCATCGTGTTACCGGGGCCCGACGGGCTCGCTGATGACGATCCAGCTTTCTGGGGAGACTCCTTGTCGCATTCTGGGACACTAGGGCGTGTTAACACTAACGTAGGGTATCGAAACGTAGAGCCTCGACGATGAGGGCGAAGTGGAGGAAGGCGGGGAACATGACGTCGAGCTTGTCGAAGCGGGAGAAGATGCGGCGGAATCCCTTGAGCCGTCGGAAGAGTCTCTCGATCTCGTTGCGGCGGCGATAGAGCGCTCGGTCGTATTCCCACGGCTCCAGGCGGGTGCGCCGGGGCGGCACGACGGGAATCCATCCGAAATCCAAAGCCAGTTGGCGTGTCTGATCGTCCTCATAGGCGCCGTCCATCAGCAGCGGCAGCGGCTCGGGCAGTGGCCCCAGACCACCGAGCAGTTCGCGGCCCTGCTGGGCGTCGTGCGCTTGGCCGGGCGAGAGAGCGAAGGTTATCGCCGTTCGAGCATTTGCGGCAACCATATGAATCTTGGTGGTCCATCCGCCGCGGGATTTGCCGATCGCTTGCGGACCGTTTTTTTAACGCGCCCGTGCCGTCGGGATGAACCTTCACGATGGTCGAGTCCATTGACACGGCTTCGATTCGGATGCGGACCAGCTGCTCGCGCTGCAGTTTCTCGAAGACGGCGTCGAGCACGCCGTTCTTCGACCAGCGGTTCATGCGGGTATAAATGGTGTGCCAGTTACCGAAGCGTTTAGGCAAGCCGCGCCATTTGCAGCCCTGCTCGGCGACATACAACATGGCGTTCAAAACCGTGAGGTTCGGCAGGCTCACATTGCCGCGCTGGCGGGGCAGGACCGGCTCGATGCGGCGGTATTGCTGCTCGGTGATCTCCATACCTCCGAGTATAGCAGCTTTTGCGACTTAGTGTTAACACGCCCTAGTGTAGTGCACCATAAATAATGTAACTTATATTGACTTCCCATCGTCTCTATTAACAGGAGGCATGGGATGCGAAGAGCACAACCAGTAACTTTGAACACAGCGCAATGCAAGCAGTTGGACCGCTACGCGCGCGGCCGCCAAGTCGCCGTTCGTCTCGCCCTGCGAGCCAGGATTGTCCTGCTGGCCGCCGACGGTCTCGAGAATAAGCAGATCGCCGCACAGCTCGGTGTCTCGCGGCAGTTGGTGGCCCGCTGGCGCACGCGCTTTCTCGAAAGCAGCATCGCCGGCATTGCAAAAGACGCCCCACGGCCCGGTCGTAAACCTGCCGTCTCGAAGCAGAAAGTACAGCAGATCATCCACAAGACCACCCGCGAGAAACCGTCCAACGCCACCCACTGGAGCCGCCGCACCATGGCCGCCGCGGCCGGCGTCAGCGCTTCCACCGTGGGACGGATTTGGCGCGCCCATGGCCTCAAGCCCCACCGCGTCAAGACCTTCAAGCTCAGCAATGACCCGCGTTTCGCCGAGAAACTCGACGACATCGTCGGACTCTATCTCAATCCGCCTGAGCATGCTCTGGTTCTCTCGCTCGATGAGAAGTCCCAAATCCAAGCCCTCGATCGCACCCAGCCCGGCCTGCCGCTCAAAAAGGGACGCGGCCAAACGATGACCCACGATTACAAGCGCAACGGCACGACCACCCTGTTTGCGGCGCTCAACAGCCTTGACGGCAGCGTGATCGCCGAGTGCATGCCCCGACACAGCCACCAGGAATGGCTGCGCTTCCTGCGCTTAATTGACCGCCGCACTCCCAAGGACAAACAGCTTCATCTCATCGTGGACAACTATGCCACCCACAAGCATGCCGCTGTGAAGCGTTGGCTCGATCGTCACCCGCGCTTCCACATTCATTTCACCCCGACCTCGGCGTCGTGGCTGAACATGGTCGAGCGATTCTTTCGCGATCTCACCGTCAAGCGCCTGCGCCGCGGCGTGTTTCGCAGCGTGGACGAGCTCGTCGCCGCCATTGACGACTACATCGCCCAGCACAACGGGCATCCCACGCCCTTCATCTGGACCGCGACCGCCTCCGACATCCTCGAGAAAGTCAAGCGCGGACGTGCCGCCCTGCATAAGGTGCAATCTGCTTGACGCACTACACTAGTAACAGCCAGGCGATCGGTGATCCCCCCTAATCAACACCGAAAAGATACGTACAGGGCTGGATCGTTGATCCGCTCAACCGTGGGCCGTAAGCGGCGTAGAGGTGGACCACTTGTCCGCCCCTTTGTTTTTCGTCTGTCGGGGCGTAGGGACGTGGCCGGAAGCCGGCCCCACCCGGTAGGGACGACCCCCTCCTGCTTGTCCGGCGCTTGCGTAGCAAACCCAGCCGCTACCCGACCGTCGCTCTCAACCCAACGGGACTCTTGGCTATACTTGACTTGACCTGCCTCTGATGACCCCTGCCGCATCGAAAAAGCTCAGTGCCGTTGTCGTTTGCTACCGGGACGCGCCAGCCGTTCCCATCATGTATGAGCGGCTCAGGACGGCGTTCGAGAGCCTGGGCGTCGACTACGAGATCATCTATGTCAACGACGCCAGCCCTGATAACGCCCGCGAGGTGCTCGCGGATCTGGCCGAGAGTGACCCCAAGGTCGTCGTCATCAACCACACGCGCAACTTCGGTTCGCAAAGCGGCTTTACCAGCGGGATGAAGGTGGCCACCGGTGACGCGGTGATTCTGCTTGACGGCGACCTGCAAGATCCACCTGAGTTGATTGAAGACTTCTTCCGCGAGTGGCAGAAAGGCTACCAGGTGGTCTACGGCGTGCGTGTCCGCCGTGACGCACCGCTGCTGATGCGTGGCGGTTACAAGCTTTTCTACCGCATCTTTCGAGCGCCCTCCTACGTCCTCGTACCGGTCGACGCTGGGGACTTTTCGTTGCTCGACCGACGCGTGGTCGACGTGCTCAACGCGATGCCCGAAAAGAACCGCTTCGTGCGCGGATTGCGTGCCTGGGTGGGGTTCCGGCAGACCGGCGTGCCTTACGTGCGGCCGGAACGAATGTTCGGCCGTAGCTCCAACTCGCTGCTGGGCAATCTTGGCTGGGCGGCGAAGGCGATTTTTCGTTCTCGTATGTGCCGCTGAAGATGATTACGGTGGTAGCGTTGCTGACCGTAGTGCTGTCGTTGGTCCTGGCGGCGTGGCAGGTGGCTTTCCGGTTGCTTTATCCCGTGGCTACCCCGAGCGGGCTTACGACTGTCATCCTGCTGATCCTGTTTCTCGGCGGGATTCAGCTTTTGTGCTTAGCCGTCATTGGGACTTATTTGGCGCACATCTACGATGAGGTCAAGCACCGCCCACCGTATGTTGTCGAGAGCATCCTCAACGCCCCCGCCGAATCGAAGAAACCCGACTATGCTTCGCCCTGATCTCGAGCTCCCTGATCTCGAGGCCCCCGATTTTGAGGCGACGCGCTGCGCGATCTGCGAGACCGAGGGCAACGCCACCACGGTTTACGAATCTAACTTCCAGCCCGAAGACCTCACCCCGGAAGTATTCTCCGCCCGGCGCTCGCCCGACCGACTGCACTATCGCATCGTGCGGTGCAGGAGTTGCGGGCTGCTTCGCTCCGATCCGGTGCTGAGCGGGGCCGCCACCCAGCCGCTTTACCAAGAAAGTCAGTTCACCTACGGCGCGGAGACCGTGAACCTCCAGCGCACCTATGGCGCCTATCTGCGGGCCTTGGAACGCCACGGAGTTCACAAGGGCGCCTTGCTCGAGATCGGCTGCGGCAGTGGGTTCTTTCTCGAAGAAGCGCTTCGCCAGGGCTACGGTTCGGTGGCGGGGATCGAACCGAGCCGCCAGGCCGTGGCCAGGGCCACCGAACACATTCGGCCGCGCTTGACGACGGGCTTTATCGAACCGGGTCTGTACGGGGCCGGGCAGTTCGACGTGATCTGCCTATTCCAAGTGCTGGATCATTTGCGCGAGCCGGAGGTCGTATTGCGCGAATGCAGAAGGCTGCTCAAGCCTGGTGGGTTGGTGCTCGCTATTCAACACAACGCCGCGGCGATGTCGGCGCGGCTGCTAAGAGAGCGGAGCCCGATCATCGACATCGAGCACACTTACCTCTACACACCTCAGACGCTCGAACGCTTGTTCGACAAGTGCGGGCTGGCCACCATAGACTCGGGCCAGTCGTGGAACCGCTACAGCATGAGTTATCTGATCCATCTGCTTCCGCTGCCGACGCGGGTGAAGGAGGTTCTCGGCGGCGTCCTTGAGGCGACGCGCGTGGGACGCCTTCCTGTTCGTGCCCGGCTCGGAAATTTCTTTTGTGTTGGGGACGAGGGGCCGCCGAAGAATGCTGGGAACCATCAGCGGCGGCGCAAACGACCGTGATGATACGAGAGTTGCCCGCTGCCGCTGACGGTCGCCGGTTTCACAGCTCCTGAGCAGGCGGCGGTTCCGAAGCAGGGGGCCGGGTGCCCTCCGGGCCGTCATCGAGCAGAGGCAATACGTCGCCCTCGTTGAGATCCAAGCGCTCGATTCTGCCGAAGCGGGTGGTAATCTTTTGTGCGGAGGTGTGTACCTCTCCTACGTCCTCCTGAGCTTGGTCGATGTGCCGCTTCAGGTTGTCCATGCGTTTTTGGAAGCGGCCGAAGTCCTGGCCAAGCCTGGCGAGGTGATCCCGGATGATGTGCACCTGCTCGCGAGTAGCGGCGTCCTTGATCACCGCGCGGGCGGTGGTAAGAACGGCCATCAAGGTGGTGGGCGAGGCCATCCACACATGTTTGTTGTACGCCTCTTCGACGAGATCCGGATGGCCTGCGTGGATTTCAGCGAACACGGCTTCGGCCGGAATGAACATGACCGCGCCGTCGGACGTCTCGGGCGGGTGGATGTACTTTTCCGCGATGTTGTCGATGTGCTTGCGGACATCTTTCGAGAAGGCCGCTTCGGCTGCCTTGCGATCCTCGGCAGGGAACTCGGTGCTGGTCTTGCGGCGATAGTTCTCGAGAGGAAACTTTGAGTCAATGGACACGTTGCCGGTTGGGCCGGGCAGCAGAAGCAGGCAGTCCACGCGATTGCCGTTCGACAACGTCTCTTGCAGCTTGAAGCTCGACTCCGGGAGCACGTTCCGTACCAGGGCGTTCAACTGCACCTCGCCAAACGTCCCGCGCGCGGATCGGTCCGCCAACACCTCCCGCAGGCCGACGACGTTGGTCGATAGCTCGGTGATCTTCTTCTGTGCCTCGTCGATCAGCGCCAGCCGCTTGACCACATCGGCGAACGTCGCCGTCGTCTTCTCAAAGCCTTCCGAGAGACGTCGGTCGACCTGGCCGCTGATCTCGCGCAGCTTGCTGTCGGTCGACTCGGTCAGTGATTCCATGCGCCGGCCCAACTCTTCACTGCTGCGCTGCAGAGCGTTCGCCACCTGCTCCTGGACACGGTCGACCCGCCCTTGCAACGTTGCTTGGAGCGTCTCGACGGACTCAGCGTGGCGCTGCTCGAGCCCGTGACGAAGCTCACCAAACTGCGCGGTCAGGTTGTGATCCAGCTGGTGGAGGGCCCCTTGTTGTTCCTCTTTGGCTTGGGCGAGCTGTGCGAGCAGCCGTTGCTGACCCTCGGCCTGCCGGTCCCGGAGCTCTTGATCGAGGTTGCGGACGACGTTCTCGGTGTCGCGAGCCCGGCCTGTCAACTGCCCCGACAGATACACGAGAAAGCCCAACACGAGTGCGATGAGCAGGGCCGCGACGAGAGTCGTCAAGTCGATCATGCTCGGGAGAATCGCGCGACACGGCTGGGGGCCGCGTGGATCCGCTACTGCTTCGCTGGAAGAATCGTGAGCCCCCGCACGCCTGGCAGATCCAGCCGGAACAAGGCCCCCTGAGAGCTGTCTGCTTTGCCGAGAGCCCCGGTGATGAAAAGCTGATCCATCCCTGGACCGCTGAACGCGACGTTGCTCGTCGTCAGGTTGCCGCCGGGTAGCCGCCGGATGAGCTTGCCTCGCGGATCGAGCACTTGCACTTGCCGCATACCGAAATGGGCGACGTAAAGATTGCCGTCCTTGTCAAGCGCCATGCCGTCGGGCTGATTGTCGATCTGTTCGCCCTCTTTCCCCGGCAAGTCGGCGAACACTTCCATCGGGCCTACCTTGCCTGGCGTGAGCACGGGATAGGCGAGGATCCGGTTGCGCACGCTCTCGCCCACCAGCAGCGTCTTGCCGTCGGGCCGGAGCACGATGCCGTTGGGGTAGCCGAGACCGTCCGCAACCAGGTGTGTCACGCCTTGCGGGTCGACGTAGTGTACGGTGCCGATGGGTTTGTCCTCCGATCCGCCCGGATCGGTGAAATAGAACCCGCCCTTGGGGTCCAGCGTCAGGTCGTTGGGCCCGCGCAACGGCTTGCCGTCGCATTCGGAGGAGGCCTCGCCGATCAGCTTCCCGTTCGCGTCGAGGTGAAGGACGGCGTGACGGCTGGCGTCGCAAACAAGGTGCGTGCCGTCGCCAAGGATCTTGTGTCCGTTAGGCGCCCCCGTCTCGGCCCAGATGCTCGTGGAAGTCGTCGAGTTGCCGGCAAAGACAACCTGCGTGATGTGGCGTCCGTGAGAGATATAGGCGTTCCCGCCGTGGTCGAAAACGATGCCCTCGCAGTAACTCGGGACGCGGGCGATCTCGATCGGCCGCGGCGTGTCTTGAGCCACCGCAACGAATACCAAACACGAAACCACAAGAACCGCGAAGCGCATGGAGAGCTTGCACATGATTATAGCCAAAGAGCGTTCGTGTCCCGGCGCGAGGGTAGGATGATCGGCAAGTGTCTGTGAGACAGCCCTCACGCAGTCAGCGGGATCCGTCGGCGCTTGAGCAGGGCTTTGAAATTCTCGGCCGCGACCGGCGGGCTGACGATGTGGCCCTGGACGGCGTCGCACTTCTTCAAGCGTAGGAAGTCCATTTGCTCCCGCGTCTCGACCCCCTCGGCGACGACCTTCAAATCGAGGCTGTGTGCCAGCGCGATGAGGCCGGTGGCGATCGCTGCGTCACCGGGATGCGCCGTGATCGGCCGCGTGAAGGATTCACTGATCTTGAGGGTGCTGATGGGAAACCGCCGCAGATAGATCAACGACGAATAGCCTGTGCCGAAATCATCCAAGGCGATTTCAACCCCCTTGGCGTACAACTCAACGATCGGCGTGATGGTGGTCTCGGCGTTTTCGACCAGGGCGCTCTCGGTCAGCTCCAGCAGCAACAGAGCGGGATCGAGTCCCGACTGCTCGAGAGCACGGTTGACGACCTCAAACACGTCGTGACGGTCGAACTGTCGCGGGGAAACGTTCACGGACAACTGCAGCGACGGAATTCCCTCCCTCTCCCAATCCTTCATCTGCGCGCAGGCGGCGTTGAGCAGCCACTCGCTGACGGGGATGATCAAGCCCGTCTCCTCGGCCACCGGGATGAAGTCGTTGGGCAGGACGAGTCCGCGCTGGGGGTGCCTCCAGCGCAACAGCGCCTCGCAGCCCGTGATGCACGATGACTCCAGATCAAGAATCGGCTGGTAGTAGACGAGGAACTCGTCACGCTCAAGACCGCGTCGCAGGTCCCCTTCCAAATTGAGCCGCTCGATAGCGCGTATCTTCCTGCTGTGATCGAACATCGCGTAGCCGGCCTTACCGTTTTGCTTCGCGCGCGACATAGCGGCATCCGAGTCCCGCAAGATGTCTTCCGTACGCTGATGAGCGGCCGAGTTGAACGTGATACCGATGCTGACCGCCGTGAACACCTCCTGGCCCGCGACAGGGAACGGTCGGTCCAGCTCCTTCTGAATCGCCTCGGCAATCTGGGTGACTTCGAGTTCCTCGCGGACGTCATCGAGCAGGACGGCGAATTCGTCCCCTCCCAAACGGGCGATGGTGTCGTTGGGCCGGACGCAGGCTGTAAGTCGCTGTCCGATTGAGACCAGCAGTTCATCGCCTACCCCATGGCCGAGGCTGTCGTTGACCACCTTGAAGCGATCGATGTCGAGGAACAGCAAAGCGAACAGATAATCAGGATGCTTGTGGGCGTGCCGGCCGGACACGGCCAACTGCTCCATGAAGTACTTGCGGTTGGGCAGGCCCGTCAGCGGATCGTGGAGGGCCGCGTGGAGTAAGCGTTTTTCCGCCTCCCGGTACCGAGTGACATCGGTATGGGAACCGACAAGGCGTTTCGGCCGACCCTTTTCATCGCGAACGGCGATGCCACGGCTCAGCATCCAGCGGTAGCTGCCGTCGCGATGGCGCATGCGGTGCTCGAGCTCGAAGCCGGAGGTGCGGCCCCTCAAAGAGTCCAGCAGGTCCGCTCGAAGCCACGGGCAGTCTTCCGGATGAACGCGGTGGAACCACTCCAGTGGGCGATGACTCAACTCATCTTCCGAGAAACCGAGCAGGCCTTCCCGACGGGCCGAGAAGTGGATGTCGTTCTTGCGAAGATCCCAGTCCCAAAAGCCGCCTTGGGAAGCTTGAATAGTGAGTTTGTGGCTTTCAGTCGACTCGCTCAGTGCCGCTTCGATGCTATCGCGTTCACCTCGCCACTTGGCTTCCACGTGTTCGAGACGCCGAGAGGCGGCAGCGGATTGTCGAGCCAGCTTGGCGCGGGTGCGATCGGAGTGAAAGACCAGAACAGAGACGAGGGTGGAGAGCGCGAGGCCCACGAGCAACGCCCAGCCCGAGTCGTAACGCGCGTCAGGAAAGTGCCGCGTCGTCCACCAGTGCAGCCCGACCGCAGACGATACGGTCAGCAGGACCGCGATGGAAGGGAAGTAGCTTATGATACGCGAAGCAGTAGGATCGAAACGAGCCTTGGGTCGCCCAGGCAGCCTATGATCGCGTGGTAGAAACTCGCGCCGTTGCCAGTCCGCCGTCGATGACAATGCCCGCATCTGAAGCCGTCTCTTCCAGCCTCTGCCCTCCCCCGGTGAACGCGCGCGGGCAAGTTGGAGACTTGGACTGAGCCGCCTGTGCGGGAACGAAAAAACAAACCGCTCAAATAATGTTCGGTATGTGTACTCTTCTATCCAATAGCGGCTCCGAAGTCAAGCCCAAGAATATTCGCAACCGAAACACTACGGGCGTCTTGCCGGCGCAGAAGCGATAGCCAGCTGTTGCGTAGCTCACACAGCCACGGGATGGCCCACTGTGGACCCCTTCACCAGTCCATGGTGGGGACGTAGGCGCCCTCGTGGCCGCAGTGCAAAGGCCAGCGCTGAATATCTTGAAACGATAAGCCGACGCGGTACAGTTCGTCCTCGTGGCTGCAGCAGTGCACAACCCGAACGCCGACCCTCAATTCAACACAGGAGAGCTTGCTGTGAAGCTCGACAACGATCGATACGTTGGAGCCGATCACGAGAGGCGTGAAGACCCTGAGCCCACAGCCCGTGTCGCTGACGTCAATTAGCTCGGCGCCCGCACCCAAGGGCCCGGCGAAGCCGTTGCCGGTGCCCGTGTAGCCGACGCCGTAGCGGAGTACGCTGCGACGGTTCGGTTCCAGCCTAAGATTCTGCGCGTAGTAGACGGTCGTACGGATGGCGGCACGTCGATCAGCAAACGCCCCAGGGTCGCGGCCGGCACCGTTTGCTCCACCGGAGGGATTCATGAGAGGCAGAGCGGCCAAAACATTCTTGACCGTGATTGTTTTATTATGCCTTGGCCGAGTGATCTCTTTCAAGGGGGGACGGCGGGCTGGCAGAGCCGCGGCCTGAGGCGTCGCACGCTACGCCCGCGATCGCCCTGCCGGGATGGCAACCTGCTCCCGGTCAGCGGAGACGGTCGAGTTGAGGGAAGAAGAAGCCTAGTTCGATGGCAGCGGTCTCGGGGGCGTCGGAGCCGTGAACGGCGTTGCGCTCGATGTTGGCGCCGAACTTGCCGCGGATGGTCCCTGCGGGAGCCTTGGTAGAGTCGGTCGGCCCCATGAGATCCCGCAATGCCGAGATCGCGTTGTCGCGCTCGAGCGCCATCGCGACGACCTCGCCTTCGGTCATGAACGTCACCAGTGAATCGAAGAAGGGCCGCTCGCGATGTACCGCGTAGAACGCTTCGGCGTGCGCGCGGGTCAGGCGTAGCTTTCTCATCGCGAGGATCCCAAAGCCGGCCTTTTCGATCTCGGTGATGATCTCGCCGATGTGACCGGCCGCGGTCGCGTCCGGCTTGATGATAGTGAGAGTCTGCTCGACTGCCATGAGTTTGTCCCCGCGGGGCTCGCGCTCGGCTGGAGAGAGTGCGCGTCTATAAGATTGTTGCTAGGGTTGCGCCCATCTCGGCCGGAGACGGCGCCACGGCGATGCCCGCCGCCTCGAGCGCTGCAACCTTCTCGGCCGCCGTGCCCCTGCCGCCGGAGATGATGGCGCCGGCATGACCCATCCGGCGTCCCGGAGGGGCCGTGCGGCCGGCGATGAAGGCGGCAACAGGTTTCTTGACGTTGTCTTTGATGAACGCGGCCGCTTCCTCCTCGGCCGTTCCCCCGATCTCGCCGATCATGATGACGGCGTGGGTGTCGGGATCTTCGTTGTAAAGACGGAGGGCGTCGACGAAGCTCGTCCCTATGATCGGGTCGCCGCCGATGCCGATGCAGGTGGATTGCCCGATGCCGAGCGCGGTGAGTTGCCCGACCGCTTCATAGGTCAGCGTTCCGGAACGCGACACCACCCCCACGTTGCCCTGCCTGTGGATGTAGCCCGGCATGATGCCCAGCTTGGATTTGCCTGGCGAGATGATCCCCGGGCAGTTCGGCCCAATCAGCCTCGTTTGGCTGCCACGGAGCCCGTAGCTGACCCTGACTAGGTCCTGCGCGGGGATCCCTTCGGTGATGCAGACGACCAGTTTAATCCCGGAGTCGGCGGCTTCCAAGATGGCGTCCGCGGCACCCGCCGCCGGCACAAAAACAATCGAGGCGTTGGGCTGAACGGCGTCGACCGCTTCGCGCACGGTATTGAAAACCGGTAGTCCGAGCTGCTCGGTCCCGCCCTTGCCCGGACGCACCCCGCCGACCACCTTGGCTCCGTAGTCGACGCATTGCTGGGCGTGAAACGAGCCCGCCTTGCCGAAGCCCTGCACCAAGATGCGCGTGTTTTCGTCGAGCAGAATGCTCATAGCTCAAAACGATCGGGTTCAACTGCCGGCCAAGGCGACGACCTTCTGCGCGGCTTCTTTCATGTCCGCCGCCACCGTGAAGTCGAGGCCGGACTCTTCGAGGATCCGGCGGCCCTCTTCGACGTTCGTGCCCTCCAACCGCAAGACGATCGGAACTTTGATCTCCAGCTCTTTCGCGGCGGAGACGACTCCTTCGGCCAACACGTCAACGCGCAAGATGCCTCCGAACACGTTGACCAGGATCGCCCTGACATTGGAGTCAGCGAGGATGATCCGCAGGCCGTTCTTGATCTGATCGGCGTTCGCGCCGCCGCCTACGTCCAGAAAGTTCGCCGGACTGCCGCCAGCGTACTGGATGATATCCATTGTGCCCATGGCTAACCCGGCGCCGTTGACCATGCAGCCCACGTTGCCATCGAGCTTGATGTAGTTGAGACCGTGATTGGAGGCGTCGGTCTCGAGCGGATCTTCCTCGTCGAGGTCGCGCAAGTCCGCCAGATCGTCGTGACGGAACAGACCGTTGTCATCAAAGTCCATCTTGGCGTCGAGGGCGATGGCGCGACCGTCGCTGGTGATGACGAACGGATTGATCTCGACCAGGCCGGCATCGGTGGCTTGATACGTCTCGGCCAGAGCCGTCATCGCCTCGACGACGCCGTGAAAGGCCGGGCCGGTGACGTCCATCCCAAAAGCCAGCCGCCGCGCCTGGTAGGTCATCAGCCCGACACCCGGATCGATGACCTCTTTGAGGATCAACTCCGGGGTCTTGGCCGCGACCTCCTCAATCTCCATGCCGCCGGCGGAGGAGGCCATGAGGACCGGCCGCTCGAGCTTGCGGTCGAGCACAATGCCCAGATAGAGTTCACGGTCAATCGGCAGGGTCTCTTCGACCAGTACGCGCTTGACCAGGCGTCCCCGCGGCCCGGTCTGGTGGGTAACGAGCGTCATACCGATGATCCGGCTCGCGAGTTTCTCCGCTTCGTCGGCGTTCTCGGCGATCTTCACGCCGCCCCCCTTGCCTCGGCCACCGGCATGGATTTGTGCTTTCACAACCACACGACCGCCGAGCTTTTCGGCGACCTGCCTGGCGTCCTCCGCCGAAAAGGCCACCTCGCCTTGGGGCACAGAGACGTTGTAACGGCGCAAGATTCCCTTGGCCTGATACTCGTGGATTTTCATGAAGCGGGAGGGGTGCGTGCTACGATCTGGGGATCGTTGAAGACGAAGACTCATCATAAGGGATCGCCGCCGAGGGCCGCAAACCGATGAGCGCCGTACGGGAGGCACTGCACAAGGTCTCGCGACGCGACGACCTAGGCGAGGCGGAAGCGCGCGCGGTGATGAACGAAATCCTCTCCGGCGAGTCCACGCCGACCCTGATCGGCGCGCTGCTGGTCGCGCTCAGCATGAAAGGGGAGACCGTCGAGGAGATCGTCGGTTTCGCTCGGGCCATGCGGAATCAAGCAGCGAAGATTCCCTGTCAAACGCCCGCCTCCGGGTTGATCGACACCTGCGGCACCGGAGGCGATGGCTCCCAGTCGTTCAACATCTCGACCGTCAGCGCCTTCGTCGTCGCCGGGGCGGGGGTGCACGTCGCGAAGCACGGTAACCGGTCCGTTTCCAGCCGTTGTGGCAGCGCCGACGTCCTAGAAGCCGCCGGGGTGAACGTCATGCTCACGCCGGCACAGATGGCCCGCTCGATTGACGAGGTCGGTATCGGGTTCCTCTTCGCGCCGGCGATTCACACCGCCATGAAACACGCTGGGCCGGTGCGGGGGGAACTGAAGATGCGGACGGTCTTCAATGTACTCGGACCCCTTACGAACCCGGCCGGCGCCTCAACGCAAGTGTTGGGTGTGTTTGAGGACCGTTTGGCGCCGATGCTCGCTGGGGCACTCGCGCATCTGGGAGTGACTCGGGCGTTCGTGGTGCACGGCAGCGACGGCTTGGACGAGATTACTACCACGGGGCCCACACGAGTTGCGGAGATTGCGGATGGACAGGTCAGCGATACGACCCTAGTGCCCGACGATTTCGATCTGCCTCGTGCTCAGCTCGAGGACCTTGCCGGGGGCGACCGCGAGGAGAACGCCGTGATCCTGCGCTCGATTCTAGACGGTCGGAGCGGGCCCAGGCGCGACATCGTCGTGGCAAACGCATCCGCGGCGCTGGTCGCCGCGGGCCGGGCGGGCGACTTCCGCGAGGGCGCTTCGCTGGCGGCAGCTTCGATCGATGAAGGACGGGCGAGGGCGAAGCTTCAAGACTTAGTCCGATTCACTCAGCAATTTTCTCCATGACCCCGTTGCGCGGGCCGCGAGAAGCACCTGCTACGAACCCCGTTTCAGTATTTCCGGCAAGTCCTTCGAGAAGGCTCCGCGAGTCAGCACCTCATCACATCCGGCACGCTGTGCTTTTTCGATTAGGTCGCTGCACTCATGACTTACGAACGCGGTTACCGGCACGCCGGCCAGCGCCGGGTCGGCCTTCAGCTTGCCGATGAGCGCTACCGGCCCGAGGCTCTTCTGATTCAGATCGAGGATGATTCGCGCCGGTGTCTCGACCGCTCTGGCAAGCAGCGCCTCTTCGGAACCGGCGAACGTGACCTGCACACCCAGGTGCTTGGCCGTCTCGGTAATCTTCGAAGCGAAGAACAAGTCGCTGACACCGGCGACGACCCTCGTGGCCTTGCTGCTCTCCATGCTTTGACTCCCCCAAACGACCGGCAGTAGGCTTCGAGGCCGGCCTGGAACGGCTCACACGTTGCCTGACTCCACCACTCGATACCTGTATGCGCTCTTTCCCGTGCCAGCCCGGTTCAGGAGCCCTGCCGGGCTCTTATCGCCCTTCCCGCGCCCTGTCGCCGTCCTGCTACAGTAGCTACTTGGCAACGTCTGGAACCTGATCGGTTCCGCGATCGTCGTTCTTCTAGTACGGAGTAGCGGAAGCAACTTAGTCTATCAACGTCGCTGCCACAGCACACGAAGGCCCCACGAAAAGATGGACTTACCCCGGCACAAGGTTGTCGTGGCGCATAGCCCGGACGCCGACGACGCCTTCATGTTCTACGGGCTCGCGACGGGCAAGATCCGCGCGCCCCTTGTTCAGTTCGAGCATCATCTCAGCGACATTCAGACGCTCAACCAAGCGGCACGAGAAGGCCGTTATGAGATGACCGCGATCTCTTACCATGCCTACCCTTATGTCGCTGACAAATATGTGCTCACCGCCGCCGGCTCGAGCGTGGGCGACGGGTATGGACCGATAGTGGTTGCCCGAAACCCTCTCCGGTCCAGTGACCTAAAAGGGAGGTCGATCGCTGTCCCGGGCCTGGAGACGACCGCGTACTTGACGCTGCGACTCTACGAGCCGGACTTCGAGGCCAAGGTGGCTCCTTTTGACCAGATCATCAACCAAGTGGTCGAGGGCCGCGTCGACGCGGGCTTGGTCATTCACGAAGGGCAGCTCGTCTACCACGAATCCGGTGTCCATCGGGTGCTCGACTTGGGCGCCTGGTGGCAAGAGAAGTACAACCTACCGCTACCGCTTGGTGCGAACGCAATGTTGAGATCGTTGCCGGAGGACATCCAGCAGGAGTGCCGCGAGTCATTGCGGGCGACGATTCAATACGCGCTCGATCACCGTGCTGAAGCGCTGGCTTACGCGCTGGAGTTCTCTCGCGGGCTAGACCCCGAGGCCGCCGACAAGTTCGTGGGCATGTACGTCAACCACTACACGACTGACATGGCGCCTGAAGTGGTCGAGGCCGCGCAAAAGCTGCTCGACATGGGCCACGAGGCCGGCCTGATCTCTCAGCGCACGAAGATCGAATACGTATAATGGGACCGGAAATGGTTTCGTTCGGTTTAGACGCTTGTCTCCAGGAGGGTTTGCTCATGAGCCTCGTGAAACAAGTTGAGCGCATGCTGCGACTCACTACCCCGTTTCTTCTGGCCACTCTCATCGGCGTCTTGCACGCTCAGGAAGCAGACCTGCAGAGCGCCGACCCGAAACGGCGCGCCCAGGCGGCGGCCCATCTTGGCGAAAACGGTACGTCCGACCACATCCCGGCCCTGAGTGAACTGATCAGCGATCCGGTGGTCGATGTGCGCGCGGAAGCCGTCGCGGCGATCGTGCGCCTCGGAACCCAGCACAGTCTCGAACCGCTCGCTAAGGCGACCCGCGACGCCAATCCTGATATCCAATCTCTGGCGGTGGATGGCCTCGTCAATTTCTACTACCCGGGTTACGTACGGAGGGGCTGGACCAATGCGATCAAGCAGTTCGGCTCGAATTTAAAAGGGCGTTTCGCGAAGCCCGAGCCCAAAATCATTGATCCTTATGTGCAGGTCGATCCGAACGTGGTAAGCGCCATCGGCCGGCTGGTGGTGGGCGGCAGCAGCATGGAATCACGTGCCAACGCGTCGCGGGCGGCAGGCATCTTGCGCGCGAAGCCCACCCTACCGCAGTTGACAGAGGCGCTGCGGTCCAAGAACAGCATGGTCATGCTGGAGTCCGTCCGATCGATCAAGAAGATCGGGGATACCAGCGTCGGTCCGGACCTGATCTTCTTGCTGCATGATCTGGACGTCGAGGTCCAGTTTGCCGTCGTTCAGACGATGGGCCAGCTACGAGTCCGCGAGGCGATCCCCGAACTGACCAATTTGGTGAAGAGCAGCGATCGCAAGCGCATCCGGCGGCAGTCTCTGATTGCCGTTGCGAAGATGGACGACCCGGCGCAGCGTCCGCTGTTTGTAAGGTACTTGCGGGACCGCGACAAGCAAATCCGCGCGGCCGCGGCCGAAGGCTTGGGACGGCTCGGCAATCCGGACGACCTGAAGATCGTGCTGGATGCCTTTGCGAGAGAGAAAAATGAGTCCGCGCGCCTATCGATGGCGTTCGCCGCGAGCAGCTTGGGGGATCTGAGCTTTCTCTCGTACCTCTACGACGGCCTCAATTCCAGCTTCCATCGCTTGGAGGCGAGACCTTTTCTGACCGAACTGGCACGCGATCCGAGCGTCCTCGACCAACTCTACAAACCGCTGGCAAGCGGTACCAACGACCAGAAGAGACATTTAGCCTACGTCATCTCGATCAGCGGAAACAAAGACAGCATGCCCCACCTCGAGAAACTGACGCACGACCCGAATCCGAAGGTAGCGCAGGAGGCGATCCGGGCACTGAAGAACTTGCAGGCGAGGCTGTAGGCGGGCAGAGAGTGCGTTACCGTTTGCGCTGCTTCTGTTGACCGACGCGAACTTTGTTCTGGTTGGCCCTCGCCTCTTCCCAGGCCTGCCAATCAAAGCGCGCGGTCGCGTCTTTGACATACGCGTTCACGTCGGTTTTCTTGGGCAGCACCGCCACAACGGTCGCGTAGCCAGGGCCGTTCGGGTTCTTCAGGCGATACTTCTTTGCGTTCGGAATCCCCATATCTTCAAATCTAGCACAGGTGCGATTCCTGCACGCAGTGAGGGCAACTTCGTGATCAGTAGCGTCAGCAGCGTGACGTCTTCCTTCGTCTTAAGCCTGGAAAAGCTAAGATGGGAGACTCCGCTTTGCTCCGGGCGCCGCCCGGAAGTGCAGCATCCGCCGGCCCATTCAAGACTAGCTTGGGTGATCATGCGGATTCGCCGAGCAGGAAGCTTCGAGCCTTGGATCGAGGAAGGTGTAGCCATGTCTGTCGCGACACAAGATGATCTCTTAACGCTCCTGGGGGACAAGGCAACCCTACTGCGGATCCACTCCATCCGCTCGACCACGGAGGCCGGCAGCGGCCACCCCACCAGTTGCTCGTCGGCGGCCGAGATCGTCGCCGCGCTCTTTTTCTCGGTCATGAGGTACGACCCGGCTGACCCCGCCAACCCAGCCAACGACGTTTTCATCCTCTCGAAGGGACACGCCGCGCCGATCCTGTATGCAGCCTGGGCTGAAGCCGGGTTTTTAAATGTCGAAGACCTGTTGACCTTGCGGCGGATTGACTCGGACCTCGAAGGCCATCCGACGACGAAGTTGCCGTTCGTCGATCTCGCCACCGGTTCGCTCGGGCAAGGCCTTTCGGCCGGAGTTGGGATGGGGCTGAACGCTCGCCTTGACGCCTCGGACCAGAGAATCTACGTGCTGCTCGGCGACGGAGAATCGGCCGAGGGAGCCGTCTGGGAAGCTGCGGCTATGGCATCGGCGGAGAAGCTCGGCAATGTCTGCGCGACGATCGACGTGAATCGCCTCGGGCAAAGCGCGCCAACCCAGCTCGAGCACGACATGGATGCGCACAAGGTACGCTGGGAGGCCTTCGGATGGCAGGCGCTCGTGGTGGATGGCCACAACATCAGCGAGTTACTGGCCGCCTACGCCCAAGCCGCCGCTACAGCCGATCGCCCGACCGTCTTGCTGGCGCGCACTTTCAAAGGGCGCAGAATCGCTTTCGCCGAGGACAAGAACGGCTGGCACGGCAAGCCGTTTCCCAAAGGCGAGCAGACCGACCAGGTGCTGGCGGAGCTGGAAAGGCAGCTTTCGGGCCAGCAGATCGCATGGAAGCCGCAACGGCCGTCCTCCAATGGGGCGGCTACTTCCACCGCCAGCCCAAGCGCCGGGCCGATCTACTCGGTCGGCGACAAAGTGGCCACGCGCCACGCCTTCGGCGCCGCCCTCGCCGCACTGGCCAAGGTCGATTCCCGCATCGTTGCGCTCGACGGAGATGTGAAGAACTCCACCTTTACGCAGGACACGGAGAAGGCAACGCCGGAGCGCTTCTTCCAAGGCTTTATTGCCGAGCAGAACATGGTCGGCGCCGCGATGGGCCTCGCCGCCCGCGGCCGCATTCCCTTTGCCGCCAGCTTCGCCTGTTTCTTGAGCCGCGCCTACGACTTCATGCGCATGGCCGCTATCAGCGGCGCCAACGTTAAGCTCGTCGGCACCCATGCGGGTATCTCGATCGGCGAGGACGGCCCCTCACAAATGGGCCTCGAAGACTTGGCCATGACCTGCGCCGAGCCCAACTACACCGTGCTTTATCCAAGCGACGGAACCAGCGCTTGGCGGGCGATTGAGCTGGCAGCCGAAACGGTAGGGCCGGTCTATGTTCGCACCAGCCGTCCGGCGACGCCGGTGATTTACGAGCAGGGGGAGGCATTCGCCGTCGGGCGCTCAAAGGTCGTTCGGCAGAGCGACGACGACCAAGTGGCGGTCGTAGCGGCGGGCGTGACGTTGTTCGAGGCCCTAGCCGCTTACGATCAGCTCAAGGGAGAGGGCATCCTAGTTCGTGTAATCGATCTGTTCAGCGTCCAACCGATCGATCGTGACGTATTGCTTGAAGCGGCCGAGGCAACCGATGGGCGCCTGATTACCGTGGAAGATCACTACCCCCACGGCGGCATTGGCGACGCCGTGCTATCGGTGCTCGCCACCGAGAACGCGCATGTCCACAAACTGGCCGTCCGCGAAATTCCCCGCAGTGGTAAGGCCGCCGAACTGCTGGAACGCTTCGGAATCTCGGCCGCTCACATTGTGGTGAAGGTCAAGTCGCTGGTTGGGCGATAGCACCGCCGCCGGGCGCAGCACCCTATGCTCCTGCGCAACCTTGGTTAGACCCGCCTGGCTTTCCAAGTGCCCTTGCCGTACTCGCCCAGTCCCACTTCTCCGCTCATCTCGCTGCCACGCAACGTGCCCTTGAAGAAATACCGCATGTCGGCCGCTTCGTACCTGCCGCGGCTCTCGAAGTAGACATGATCACCGTCGATCTCGCCCTTCACCTTGCCCTGGGCGATGCGCCCCTGGTGAAGCCCGGTGATCTCGTGGCCGCGGTTCTGGAGGTACATTGTGTGATGGGCTGTATCCGCGACAAAGGCCACCTCGAGCTCCCAATGGCCGTCGAGACTGCCGGCCGGTGGCTTCAGTGCAGGCTTGGGCTTTGGACCCGGCGCGTTCTTGAACACCTCGTACAGACGCTCCGCAACGACCTTGTAGTCTTCCGGGTGCATCGCCATGGGGCGAATCAGAAAGTGGCTGGTCTCCGTCATCGTCGGGTCCAATTCCTTCGGGAACGCTGGACTCATGATGCGCGGTTTGCCGTTCAATAACTGCTCGCCGATCTCGCGCGCCACCAAGCCGATCTTGTCCATGTCCCACTCGACCTGCATCTCGGGATAGTAGCCGGCCCGCGGAGCCTCCATGATCTTCGTGCGGACACCAGGGACTTGGGTGATGCGGTCGCTGATGTGCCGGTACCAGAACTTGTACTGCTCGTTGTCTTCCTGGATGTTGCGTTTCGTGACCAGGTGCTCGACCGCCGCAAGGATGCCGACGATCTCCTCCTTGCTGACCTTCATCGGGCGGGCATAGGTGTGGTGCGGTGCAGCCGACAGGTAGGCGGCGTCGGTCAGGTCTTTGCGCCCCAGCAACAGACCCGCGCTCTGGGGTCCTTTCAAACTCTTGCCGCCACTGTAGGCGACCAAGTCGACGCCTTGCGCAACGAATGGGTTCGGGCTGAGTGGCAATTCGTTAGCCGCGTCGATGAGCACCGGCACGCCGCGGGCGTGAGCCGCTTCAACGAACTTGTCCAGGGGCATCTTGCTGCCGGGTTCCCGGACACGCTGTCCGGCGAACGCCATGAAGGTTTGCGGGCCGAAGGCGCCCTCTAAGTCGTCCGGCGTTGCGACGTTGACCATCTTCGCGCCGGTCATCCGAATGGCGTGATCGTAGATGGAGCTGGTCCAGCGAACGGCCACCACCTCGTCTTTGATGCCATCGGTGTTGGGTAACTGCTGCAAGGTTTCGATGTTCCCCCCGGTCATGCATGCGAGCGTGGCGATCGTCAGCGAACCGGCCGCGCCCGAGCCCACCATCGCTCCCGGTACGCCCATCAGATCGGCGATGCGCGGGCAGACCTCGAGCAGCAACTCCTGGAGGTTGACGTGATAGAAGGACGCTTCGTGGATGGCATCGGCCACCTCGGGCAACAGCACCGCGCCTCCGTTCATGGTTCGCGTCGAGGTGAGGTTGATAAACGGCTCGACACCGATGCGGCGATAGACGTCCGGCCCTTTGCCGCGGTTGGGTAATCGCGCCGCCGGCGCGGCAGCCGTGGAGCCGACAAAGCTTGCGGCGGCCGCGAAGGTTGCGGCGCGAAACAGATCACGGCGTCCGATGGATAGGTGAGTGTTTGTATGTGCAAGTGTCATAGCAGCAGCCTCCTTTTTGGCTGCCTGTCAAGACTGTACTGCCTCGAGGGCGCTCCCGCCAAGGGGGGACGGTCGGAGTCGATCACCTTGTACATGGCGGCCACTGCGTCGGACGCGGCCTGCCAGGAGGCGCGACAACGCCTGGGCGAGGGCGTCTTGGCGGAGCCGGTGGAGCTTGGTTTGGAACTGGTTGTCCTCGTGCAGCCGGCGGTGGATCGAGCGTTCGCCGTTGCCTGATTGGCGGGCGGCGGCCGCGACGGGAGCGGGCCGAGCGCCGGTGACCCACCGGTGTTGGCGGGATTTGGCGGGATTTGGCGGGGTTTTGAGGCGGCTGTAAACATTCTTTATGTTCCGTGCTCATCGGTTTCCCCGTGCGACTCCGGCGGCAGCAGGCCCCGTCCTTCCCGACCTGAAAAGGGCGCCCTTAGCTTCCGCCGTTTTCACGAAACTTCGTGGAAAGATTTGGCACTGTCTCGCGCGCGGCTTTTCTGTCATCACCCTCCGATTCCAGGCTACAACAAGGTTTATGGGGATCGAGTGGTCGGGAGCGGTAAGTGATTGAAACGGCGGGGCGAAAGTTTTTTGAAAACCTGTGACTGAGATCGGCTTTGCGGCGAAACGGTGGGGCTGGCGTGCCAGGGGTGCCACTGGTGCGGGCAAGGGCTGTGCCGGCCGACAGAGTTCGGGTCGCGGTAGGGACGCCGGTCACCCGACGCCCCCCGCACAGATCCGTACGAGCGGGACTACCGCATACGGCTCCTACCTTGGATGCATGGCGTCAAAGCGAACGTTTGGATAAGGATGCAGGGTGCGGGCGGTGGGGATATACACCCGGATCAGACGCCGCATGCGTCGCCATTGCATCTTCGCGACTTGGCTGCGTCGAGCAAGCGCCCGCCGCCAATACCACGCCACTGCGCTGCGAAACGTGCACAGACTTCGCCGATTCCCCGGAATCGCATGGTAGTTGAAGTAGCCTTGGACGACCTTTCGCAGCCATTCCCCGGTCTCCGCAACCGGCGCGTGACGACGTTGACGCAGTTGCTGCTTCACTTCCCGCAGCTTCTTGGCCAGTCGTTTGCCTACCGTCTTGCGGCGCACCACGAAATAGCCCGTCCTCGGGTGCTTCCCGCAAATGTGCGTGAACCCCAAGAAGTCAAAAGTCTCCGGCTTCCCCTCCCCACGCTCTCGCCGGTTCGATCGAGCAAAACGCCCGAACTCAATGAGTCGCGTCTTCTCCGGATGCAGCTCCAAACCGAACTTCGCCAATCGTTCCCGTAACGCTTCGAGGAACTGCTCCGCCTCGGCTCGTCGCTCGAAACCCAGCACGAAATCATCCGCGTAACGAACGACGATTACGTCGCCCTTGGCGCACTTTCTCCGCCAGGCTTCCACCCACAGATCGAACACATAGTGAAGATAGATATTCGCCAGGAGCGGCGAAATCACCGCCCCCTGCGGAGTGCCCACCTTCGTCTCCGACCACTGCCCTTGCTCGGATACTCCGGCCTTCAGCCACTTTTGAATCAGCCGAAGGACACGGCGGTCTCCCATACGATGCTCGAGAAACTTCACCAGCCATTCATGGTCGATGTGATCGAAGAATCCACGAATGTCGGCGTCGAGCACCCAGTTCACCTTCTTCCGCATCAACCCAACCGTAAGCGAGTCCAGCGCGTGGTGCGCCTGTCGCCCCGGCCGGAAACCATACGAAAAGCTCCGAAAGTCCTCTTCATAGATTTGATTGAGAATCGTGACCACCGCTTGTTGGACAATCTTGTCCTCTAAAGCGGCAACCCCCAACGGACGTTGCCGCCCGTCGGTTTTCGGGATGTAAACTCTTCTCGACGGCTGCGCGCGATACGCGCCGCGGTGCATCCGGCCATGCAGATCGGCGAGCCGATCTTCTAACCCGGTTTCATACTCTTCCCACTTGACGCCGTCTATTCCGGGTACAGCTGTTCGCTTTAGTGCGTAATAGCTCGCCCGCAGCAGGTCGACAGTCAAGTGATGGAGCAAAGCTGTGAACTGTTGGGTTCCTGCTTCCTTTGCTGCTTGACGCACACGACGCAGTCGGTGGGACGCGGTTTCCCGGCTCGGTGTCCGGCCCGCGTCCGACTGTGCCGTGTTCTCCTCGGCCAACGTGCTTCCCTCCACAGCCTCCGCGGATGGTTGCTCATCGTTGTTCGGTTGCTTCATTGGTACTACCCCGTTGTCCGATTCCTCGCCGGCGTGCGCGTGGGCCGTGCGGCCAAAGCCTTCTCCCACCGGTCTGCCGCTTTCGCGACAGACGCCGAACGAGGTCTCCCGGTTCTCGTGCGGAAAGGTTCCGGACGTGCGTGGGGTCTACCGACCGCGCCGGGCCCGGCACAGACTCGCGATGGCGTCTGCGTCGGTGTGGCCTTCCGCATCAGAGCATGGCGTCGGCGCCCGAGACGAGTCCTTTCACGGCTCAATACCCAGCCCGCCCGTACCCCTGTCAACGCTTCGCCCGCGGCCGCCGACGCATGACTCGGGGTCAGGATGGTTCGCTACTCCTTTCCTGTACGGCTCTTGCATCCGCTCCTTCCCGCCGGTTTATCCCGGCGCACGCTCCGTCCCACTACTGTCCCAACGTCGATTCGTAGAAACTCCGTAAGTCACGATTTCACAGCGTGATAGGGTTGGTTTCAAGGCAAATCGATTTGAACGCCATCTGAGGCCTGCCTGCCTGTACGATGCTGGGTCATGCATGTCGGACGGACCGTTTTCTCGCAGCTGATGGATTTGTTCCCCTTGGTTGAGTTCCGCCGGTGCGTCGAGCGCTACCGGGGAAATCACAAGGTCCAGCGCTTTTCTTGTCTCGACCAGTTCCTGTGTCTCGCTTTCGCCCAACTCACCTCGCGGGAGAGTCTGCGCGATATCGAAGTTTGTCTCCGCGCCGTACAGCCACGGCTCTACCATATGGGCTTTCGCGGCAACATCTCCCGCAACACGCTGGCAAACGCCAACTTGAAACGCGACTGGCGCATCTACGCCGATGTCGCGCAGATCCTCATCCGCCAAGCCCGGCAACTCTACTCCCACGAAAATCTGGGGCTGGAATTGGAGCAGACAGCCTACGCCCTGGACTCCACCACCATCGATCTGTGCTTGTCGTTGTTCCCGTGGGCTCCCTTCCAACGCACGAAAGCAGCCGTGAAGGTCCATACCCTGTTGGATCTGCGCGGCAGTATTCCCAGCTTTATTCGCGTTACGTCGGCGCACGTCAGCGATGTCAGCGTGTTGGATGATCTCGTGCTGGAGCCGGGGGCCTGCTATGTCATGGACCGCGGTTACATTCATTTTGCCCGCCTCTACCGGTTCACGCTGGCTGCCACTTTCTTCGTAGTACGGGCTCGAACCAACATGCAGTACCGCCGCCGCTACTCCCATCGCGTGGACAAAACGACGGGCCTGCGCTCGGATCAGACGATCGTACTCACCGGCCAGGATTCGGCCCGCGACTATCCCGCCCCCGCTCGGCTGATCCGCTATTGGGATGAGCCGCAGGACCTTCGCCTGCGTTTCCTGACGAACAATTTCCTGTTGCCTGCGCTCACGATCGCGCAGCCTTACAAGCGCCGCTGGGACGTGGAATTATTCTTCAAATGGATCAAACAACACCTCCGCATCAAGAAGTTCTACGGTACATCGGCCAACGCGGTGAAGACGCAGATCTGGGCCGCCGTGATCGTCTATCTGATGGTGGCGATTCTGTTGCGACCTTCGTTAAACTTGAGGTCGGTAAGTGGATTAAGCCCGACCCCAGACCCGTACAAGCCTCAAAGCCAGGTGGTTTCTTCGGAGGCGTTTCTTACGCCATGAAGGATGTCAAGATTTCCGACACCGCCACGTTTAACCAGAAGCTCTCCTTCGCGGCGGTCGAGTCACAGTTGTACCAGGTGTCGTTCAACTTCGATCAGCAACTTGCCGAAGGAGACTATGCTGCTCATGCTTATCTAGAACAGGATGACATCAAGCTGCCATATCAAATCGCGATCAGCCAAAACTCATGGGTCTCCAGGTTCTTAGTGGCCGCGACCTACACAACAAAAACTGAAGGTCCAAGAGCGTGCAAATTCGAAGAACTTAAAAGCGACGGTGGCGCGAAGGACTGCGTGATCCAATATCCTTACCCGGATCGACCGACGTCCGCGCAAATGGTGGTAACCGTAGATTATCAGGAACCTTACGCTGGCTACAAATTTCCTGTAACAGATAAAATCACGGACACAGGTGCGAACTTCATCTTCCACCCCGCTATTGAATCCCGCAAATTATTATGACACTTTTTGATAGTGTGGAGCATCTATATATGTATGGGCAACCCCAAAGGTGTGAAGCGGGATTTCAAGGCGCTGGAGAAGCGCCGTTTCGAAGCGATGCGGCTGCTCCACCAAGGCCACAATCAGTCCGAGACGGCGAGACGGCTGAACGTCGCTCGCCAAACCGTCAGTGAGTGGCGGCGGCAATACCGCGAGCAGGGTGCGGCCGGACTCCGCCAGGCCGGGCGCGCCGGACGCAAGCCGCTCCTCGATGCCGCACAACGCGAACGCCTGACGTCGCTGCTGCTGGAAGGCCCGGAAGCCCACGGCTTCCCAACGCCCCTGTGGAGCTGTCCGCGGGTGGCTCGGCTGATCGGAGACGAGTTCGGGGTCGCATACCACGCAGGCCACGCCTGGAAGATCCTGCGAGCGCTCGACTGGAGCCCGCAACGCCCGGCCGGAAAGGCGCGCGAGCGCAACGAAGAGCGGATCCGCACCTGGAAGCGCAAGACCTGGAAGCGCATTAAAAAAAGCCCAAAACGAAGGCCGTACGCTCGTCTTCATCGACGAAAGCGGATTGAGTCAGAAGCCGCATCGCTGCCGCACCTGGGCGCCACGTGGCCAAACACCGGTGCTGCAGTTTAACTTCAACTGGGAGAAGCTTTCCGTCTCGGCGGGGCTGACGCTGCGTAACTTCTACTTCCGGCTCTATCCCGGTGCGATCGGCAAAGAGCAAGTGACCGACTTTCTCAAGGCGTTGGTACGTCATATCGATCGCCCGCTGCTGATCGTCTGGGATCGGCTGCCGGCGCACCGTAGCCGCCTGGTGCAAGAGTTCATCGAACTCTCCGAAGGCCACATCGCAACCGAGTACTTGCCACCCTATGCGCCGGAGTTGAATCCGGTGGAATACATCTGGGCTTACTGGAAGCAGCACGAGTTGCCGAACGTCTGTCCGAAAGACTACGGCGAGCTGAACGAGCGGGCCCGCAAGGCACTCCGCCGCATGTACCGCAAACCGCGTTTGATCACGGCCTTCTGGAAACAGTCTTCTCTTTGTTTTGACTGACTCTATATTATGCGGAAGTCAATAGGTGGGCACAGCGAACGACTATGATCTTTCCGTTTGCCATTCAAGCGACAAGCAAAGAAGATCAGGCAGTATTCCAGTGGAGTTGGGTGCTGCCAAGGGACAAAACCCGGACAGTGAGTGGCTGGACTCTTGTAACGAAGCCCGAGGGGCAGTACAATATTCCTACGCATACGATCGAGTTCCCGTTTTGGCCCTCGGACTGGAGTCCGGACGGAACCTCCCCGAAGATCAAAGTCAACTTACAAGGTATAGCTGGAAATTGGCTAGGACAAACAACGTCAGGAGTAATCGAGTTGTCTAATCCTGCTGTTGTGGTCAACTTTGACGGGGCCCATGCCCTCATGGACCCTCGGTAGGGCGCAGGGTTCAAACCAACACCGGCGCGGGGCGTCCTTGCGGCGTTATGGTATTGTGCAATCGACTATTCCTATGGGCAACACCACAAGCGACAAGATCCACCGAGGCACGATGATTGATCGGCGTACTGTCCTCTCTAGAAGCGCGGGGGTTATTGCCGTCGCACTGAGTGCAGCATAGGAGGTAAAGTCGCAAGACAAAACGAGCGGATCTGCGGCGACTCGATGAGCCTCATTCCCGGAGCGTGTGAAACGCGAGGATCGGTGGTATCTGGATAGTGTGATCGAGGATCTATCTCCCGTAGTGGTTGAGGCCGATGCTAGGGGTGACAAGGTTGTTTACGATCCGACTGCTGCCTTTGGAAATGCAAGACAGTATTGCGAAGACGGAAAAGGCAATTCCTGCGGAAAAGAGTGTGATCCGGATTGTGCCCATTTCATGTGTCACTGCCTCGCTGCAGGGGGAATCCGGATTAAGGCCCCAACCACTCCCAACAACTGTCCGGCAGCCCTGAACGACGCCGTAAAGTACTTATTGAATCCCGCAAATTATTATGACACTTTTTGACAGTGTGGAGCATCTATATATGTATGGGCAACCCCAAAGGTGTGAAGCGGGATTTCAAGGCGCTGGAGAAGCGCCGTTTCGAAGCGATGCGGCTGCTCCACCAAGGCCACAATCAGTCCGAGACGGCGAGACGGCTGAACGTCGCTCGCCAAACCGTCAGTGAGTGGCGGCGGCAATACCGCGAGCAGGGTGCGGCCGGACTCCGCCAGGCCGGGCGCGCCGGACGCAAGCCGCTCCTCGATGCCGCACAACGCGAACGCCTGACGTCGCTGCTGCTGGAAGGCCCGGAAGCCCACGGCTTCCCAACGCCCCTGTGGAGCTGTCCGCGGGTGGCTCGGCTGACCGGAGACGAGTTCGGGGTCGCATACCACGCAGGCCACGCCTGGAAGATCCTGCGAGCGCTCGACTGGAGCCCGCAACGCCCGGCCGGAAAGGCGCGCGAGCGCAACGAAGAGCGGATCCGCACCTGGAAGCGCAAGACCTGGAAGCGCATTAAAAAAAAGCCCAAAACGAAGGCCGTACGCTCGTCTTCATCGACGAAAGCGGATTGAGTCAGAAGCCGCATCGCTGCCGCACCTGGGCGCCACGTGGCCAAACACCGGTGCTGCAGTTTAACTTCAACTGGGAGAAGCTTTCCGTCTCGGCGGGGCTGACGCTGCGTAACTTCTACTTCCGGCTCTATCCCGGTGCGATCGGCAAAGAGCAAGTGACCGACTTTCTCAAGGCGTTGGCACGTCATATCGATCGCCCGCTGCTGATCGTCTGGGATCGGCTGCCGGCGCACCGTAGCCGCCTGGTGCAAGAGTTCATCGAACTCTCCGAAGGCCACATCGCAACCGAGTACTTGCCACCCTATGCGCCGGAGTTGAATCCGGTGGAATACATCTGGGCTTACTGGAAGCAGCACGAGTTGCCGAACGTCTGTCCGAAAGACTACGGCGAGCTGAACGAGCGGGCCCGCAAGGCACTCCGCCGCATGTACCGCAAACCGCGTTTGATCACGGCCTTCTGGAAACAGTCTTCTCTTTGTTTTGACTGACTCTATATTATGCGGGAGTCAATAGTGGAGGCATTCGAGCGTATGAGGGTCAATTACACAAACGTCTCTCGGGTCCACTTCGACGACTTGACGAAACAGGGCGATTACGGCGTGCTCAGGAACTGGCTGTGACCGTATCATGCTTTCTTGCTCAACGGTCGAGTTGCCAATAACGGACGCTCGGCACCCCTATTTGGACACACGGAGCATCGCTGCGTAGCATGGCTGGGCCCTGAGCTGTCTTCGGGCGAGTTCATAGAAGGCACTTACTACCGCATTGCGGCTTAGCTTAGCTAGCTTCTGCCTTTCGTGCTGCTAGGGGGCGCCTGTCGAGTTTTCGAATGACCCAAGACCCCAAAAGTGAACCAGTGAGAAGTTGAGGATTTGCAGTCTGAGATGGTTACAAATATGAGCAGAAGGAGAACCAAGAATGCCAAAGAAGCGCTTCAGCGAGGAGCAGATAGTAGCCGCGTTGCGGCAAACCGCGCGGGCTGCGAGTCTCTAAAAGGTGCTCCCGCTGGTGGCAATTGTGATCGGCGTAAGTTCGTGCGACGACGGACAGTCAGGTGGACGCCGCAGATCCGGCGACCGCACTCTGCGACTGTGGTCCTGCTTTTTGCTTGGAGGATCCACGGTACCTTTCCATGCTCGCAAAGAAGAACAACGACGTGACTAAGGATGGGTCCCGAGGGAGCTTGTAGCCCTGAAGGATCGTGACGGCGCGTGCATTGCTCAGGTCGAACGTGCACCCGACGGGTTTACGCTTCAGATCGGATGGTCGGGTGCGATTCGTTCGGGCCCACACGCTACCGACGCGTTGATGCCTCGACGCGGGTTCTGGAGGAGTGTGGGTTCATGCGGACCGGCGAGGTCGAGGACCCCGAGGACGGCCCGGTGTGGCGGTGGGAGCGGCCCAAGGAGTCGGCCTAGCCAGCCGATGGAGACGGACCGGCCTGCGTCCGACCGCTGATCGGCAACACGTTAGCTCCGGATGGTATCGCCAGGACGTTCAGGCCGGGTTCGAAGAGTCCGGAAGTCACGTCCTACTCAATTCGGGTCGCCGGGTGGGCAATTCTCTGATCCAGAAGGAGTTGCGTGAAATTTCGCTCATAGGTCCTCCCTAGTCGGCCAGTGTAGAGTCAGAGGCCGCCAGAATGACGTATAACGCCCCAGTGTGGGTGCCGGCCGCTTTCCATCAGCGCGCGTAGCATGGCGTTCATGCGGGTCTGATAGCCCTTGCCCTTGGACTTCAGCCAGTCGAGAACGTCGGCGTCCAGACAGACGTAGACAGCCCTCTTCGGCTGCGACATCTGAAGCTGGGCAGGGTGCCAGAAGCAAAGCCGCGGATCTCACAACCGAGATCCGCGCTAAGGGCCGAGGTGGCTAATCGTGATTCGTGAACCGTGAACCGTGATTCGTGAACCGTGATTCGTGAATCGTGGGCGGGTCGGACGGGCGTGCGTGTTGGGGCTGGTGCGTCGCTGCAGGGGACCACGGACTCCCGTCCGCGGTTCAGTTGTGGCGGGTCGGCGGTTGCGGTACAAAGAAGGCTGCTGCGTCGGTGGCGGTTGATCAGCGCAGGCTCACGCCTGCGGCTCTGAGTGGCGGTGCGAGGGTGTTGCGCCACGGTGGCTGCAGCACCAAGCCGGAGAGACATGGTGTTGAGGTTCGAATTTGGACAAGTCAGCGGCCGTCAGTTGTTGATCTGGACGAGATCCGGCGTCGCCTCGACGTCGAATTTCCGCGTTTGCGGGTCGCGCCAACGATCGATGACCGACACCTGATGCACGCAGGAAATGGTGCAGTAGGGCGCGCAGCCCTTCTCGGTCAGGTATTCGCGCCGGATATCTTCCCGCGTGTAGTCTTCCAGCGGAACGCCGGGGTGGCCGCGCTGCTGGGAGCAGTAGTGAACCAGCCCGTCTTCGCAAACATAGAGATAACGGGCCCCGGCGCGGCAGCGCCACCAGTTGTTCGGCTTGCCGGCGACCAAGTTGGCCTGGAAGGGGTTGTAGACGTTGATCCGTCCGAACGAACTGTTCGCCAGGTGGCGCACCTGTTCGAATATGCGCCGCTGCTCGGGGCTGAGCGCCCGCAGTTGCCCGCTGCCGTCGTGGATAACGCCGACCGTACTGGCGAGACCGTAGCTCAGCGCGCGCTGAGTGACCACCCGCGCGTCTTCCGGGTTCCGTACCGCGGAGCCGAGCACAGAGTTGATATTTACGTGGAAGTCTGCATGTTCGGCCAGCAGTCGGAGCTTCTTGTCGAGGACCTTTAAGCTCTTTTTCGACACCTCGTCCGGTTCCACGTTGTCGATGCTGATCTGCAGATGATCGAGCCGCGCCCGGTTCAAGCGCTCGATGCGCTCGGCGGTCAGCAGATAGCCGTTGGTGATGACCCCCGCCATCATGCCGTGACTTCGAATGCGGCGAATCACGTCGTCGAGTTCGGGATGCAGGAACGGCTCGCCGCCGCTAATGGTCACGATGCTCGTACCCAGCCTCGCCAGGTGGTCCACCCGAGACAGGAGCCTCTCGATCGGCACCGGCGGCGAGTGGCTGTCGTACTCGTTGCAATAGGTGCAAGAGAGATTGCAGCGCCGAGTCGGGATCAGATGGACCAGGATGGGGTGGCTCTTCGACGCAAGTCCGTGCGCCACCATGCGGAACTCCCGCCACCGCCGGCTGATCGACCGCAGCCGCCGGCGCAGGTTCTTTCGTGTGTTGGTTTGGCCCAGCGTTCCGGATCTCCTCCTTGATACTAAACGACTAGCGGCTGAAAGTTGTCCCAAGGCGCCGCGGCGTGCGGCCACGATGCACGGCGAACGCAACGACTCCCAGCACGGCAAGCATCACCGCCAGTTCGAGCGCGTATTGCTGCAGGAACGTCCACACCGACTCTCCGAAGTGCGCCGCCGCGAAGGCGAGCCCGAGGTACCGCACCGTCCGCGCTGGCGCGATGGCGGCCAAGAAGCGCCCGGGCTTCATTCGAAAGACGCCCGCGGCGATGACCAGCGGACGTACGGGAAGCGGCAGCGGAAGCATCGTAGGCAGGATCAGCGCGCCCGCACCGTACGTTTCGAACCGGCGGTGCGTTCTCTCAACCTGTGGGCCGCTCAGTTTCTTCCCCAACAGCCATCGGCCGCCCTGGCGGGCCAACGTATACAGAATGAACGACCCTAGTGTCGAGCCGATCACGGCCGGAAGCGCGGTGACGTAGGCCGTGTCCGGAGCCGAGGCCGCTTGCACCAGGATCAATAGGTCGACCGATTGAGCCAGCGGAATGAAGGCGGAGTCCAGCAGGGCGATGAGGAAAGGCCCCCAAGGGCCCAGCCCCAGCACACTTTGTGCAAGGGGGCCCTTCAGGCTATTCAGCATGGACTAGGCACACCGTCGGCCCGGGTGCTTCGGTGACTCTGCGAGTCGAGTTCCGTGAAAGGACCGCCTCCCGCGTGGCCCGCAGCGTGGTCTCGAGCGAGTGCCTCGGCAGCGACCGGATGATCGGTTTGATCAGCCAGCCGAGTCCGAAGGGGACTCCGCGGGTCAACCCCACAACGTCCCCTTCGACGTACACGCCCTGGGGTGTCTCTTGAAAGCGCCAATAACTGTGGAGACGCTGCAAGAAGCCGTGGTCCTCCCCCACCGGCAACTCCGCTTCGTTGGGTTTACCGGGCCGGCTTACCTCCCGGATGGCCGTGCTGTAGGAGCGGCTGTAAGCGCGGCCCGAATCCAGACGGTGGTAGCGAACCATATGCTGCGTATTGAGGACGACAGTGATGATCTTGTGCTTCTGCAGACGCAAGAACACACGATAGTCATCCCCTTTCTGCTCCAGTAGCTTCGAGTCCGTCACTTCGCCCGAGTAGAATCGCTTGTGATTGTCGTAGTCTTGGATCGTCGACAGCGTCTCTTCCAGCGTTACCCCGGGGATGAATACCGCTCCCACCCAGTCGTGAACCAGGCCGCGGTGAATATCGACCTCGCCCTTTCCGCTACGAGGCTTGACGTAGATCTCGCCTCGCCGCAGCCCCCGCTCTCGTTCGGCGGACTCGAGAGCCCACAAGAAGCTCTGCTCGCCGGTGAGTCGCCGCTCCAGGCGCTTCTCCTTTTCGCGGAGATAGTCTTCAAAAGCCGCCAGCGTCTTGGGCGCGGGGCGCGCCGCACTGAGGGGCGCGGCGAGCAGCATCAGCACCGCCAGCAGCCACGGGACGCGCCAAGGGGATTCGAAGGAACCGTGCTTCATGTCTCCTGCTCCTTGGTCTCATGGATTCGATGCGGGATCCGTCGCCTTCCAGGCTCCAACGGATGACCCAACCTGATAGAGCAAGCAAGATGCCATCTTGGGCTGAAAGAAGAAAGGTCTTTGGGATCAATTATTTAACAGTGGAGCACAGCGGCAGCGGCGGTGATTCCGGGGAAACTTAGGCCGACACTGTCGGACGAAACTGGCGGCCACTCCGGGACGGAAGGGCCGCTTTGTGGCGTTGTGGAACGTGACGGTTCGGTCGACGGAAGGCCCTCTTCACGCCCCTTCACGGGGTTTCAAACCGAGAGCCTCGGCGGTGGGGAGACATATCTAACCTACGGCGCAAGCCTCTGCGACGCAGGTCCGTTGCCCTCCTCCGCACCAGGCGGGGTAGAGTATAGTGATTCCCGTCCACCATCTGATGACGAAGGTCCTCCCACTCTTCCTCCTCACCGCCCTATTCGCGTACGCGGCGGAAAAACCGCCCAACCACCTCACCGCCGAAGAGACCCAGCAAGGCTACACTCTCCTCTTCAACGGCCGCACCCTCGCCGGCTGGGACGGCGCCCCGCGCCTCTGGCGCGTCGAAGACGGCGCAATCGTCGGCTCATCCGACAAGCACTCCATCGAGCAGAACACCTTCCTGGTCCACGAGCATCCGTTCTCCGACTTCATCCTGCGGCTTGAGCTAAAGCTCCGTAATGGCAACACGGGCATCCAATTCCGCAGCCAGGTCTTCCCGGACTGGGTCGTCAAGGGCTACCAAGCCGACGCCTCCGACGCCGGCGAGCGGTCGGCCTGGGGTAACTTCTACGAGGAGAAGGGCCGTGGCCGCAACGTGATGAAAACGCCCGCCGAGGGGTGGCTCAAAGGTAAGTCCGTCGTCCGCGTCGGCGGCTGGAACGAGTACGAGATTTACGCCAAGGGCGACCACGTTCGATTGACGCTGAACGGTCTCGTCACCATCGACACGAGAGACGATCGTGCGTCCGGCGGTGTGATCGCTATTCAATTACATAGCGGCAAGCCGATGGAGGTCCGCCTGCGTAACATCCGCATCAAGGAGCTGTAGGGGTGGACCGCTGCGTCCACCCCGTCGCCACTAGCATGCACATGAGCTTCTTTTCCCAGAATCAGCTCGAATTGGCGCGAACAGCCCGCCTCACAACACGGCTCGTCGAAGCCTGCGTCCTTGCAGCCCTCCTGGCCGCACCCGCCGCCCTCGCTCAAACACCCCGCCAGAAGATCGACCGCCTCGTTGCCGGAGTCCAAATCCTCAACGTCATCCACTCATCGATCGGTGTCACCCGCCAGGGCACCCCGATTCCTTCCCTGCTGACCGAGGACGACCTCGACTATCACACTCGGAAGACCCGCATCCTGTTAGTCGGGGGCCTCGATGGTTCCGACGCCTCCGTCCAAGCGACGCTCGCAGCGCTGCAATGGTTCTACACGGACGCGCAAGCGGAGCCCTACCGCCAACGGTACGCGCTCTCGGCGACCCCGGTGGCGAATCCGGACGGTTGGGCGATCGGCGTCGGCTCGTCCAACGGCTCGGGTGGTGAGCCGGCGCGCGGTTACCGACCCCACGGGACGGCCTACAACAGTGCCACCGATCCCGAAGCGGCCTACCTCTGGCGTTGGATCGGGATGCATGCCCCGGATGTAGTGATCGAAGTCAGCAGCGGAGCCCAATCCGTGTGGGAGTTCTTGCCTCCCGAATGGCCGGACCCGCAACTGCGATTACAGGACCTCGCGGTAAAGCTCCAGCCCCGTGCCGCGCGCACGACGCGGGCCGACCGGCTCTCCGCACAGCTCATTCGTGGCGCGCCGAGCGGCATCGGCCCGGTCTCTGCCCTGAGTTTCCGGGTGTCGGAAGCCAGGCACGTCAGGTTTCTGGAGGACCTGTTGCAGATTCTGCAGCGGACCGAACCTCAAGTCCCGTCGCCCGCCCGGCGTGAGATCCAACGCAGGCTTGATCGCACCCCTCTCGAAATCGCCGCTCAACTGGCGAAGCACTACGGCCACAAGCTCGACCAAGTCGCCTACATCCCCGCGCTGGCGCTGGTCGGCCGTGTTCGCCTAGGCGACTTGTCCAACGACCCCAGCCACCTCGCCGACGTCGAGCAGATTGTCGGTCCCTATGTCCGGGATGAGAAAGCGACGCTACCCGATCGGACCTCCGGCAGCAATCTGTCGGGCCACCTCATCTTCAGCAAGCTGGCCCGCGCGACAGGTAACAAGAGGTACATCGACTTGGCCCGAGCGCCGGCCGACCTCGGCTTCGACGAAGACGGCCACCCCAAGGCCTCGGTGCCTTTTCACAATGAGATGAGCGACGCCGTCTTCATGGGCTGCGCCATTCTCGCCGAGGTCGGCCAACTCACCGGGGAGACGAAGTACTTCGACATGGCCCTGCGGCATCTCAAGTTCATGCTCGACCTCGACCTCCGCCCCGACGGCCTCTACCGCCACTCCCCCCTCGACGAAGCCGCCTGGGGACGCGGCAACGGCTTCCCCGCCCTCGGCTTGGCCTTTGGCCTGACCGCTATGCCGGAAATCCACGCCGGCCGCACCGAGATGCTCGACGCCTTCCGGGCCCATCTCGAAGCGCTACTGCCCCATCAAGACCCGACCGGCATGTGGCATCAAGTCATCGACCACCCGGAAAGCTACCGCGAGCTTTCCTCCACCTCGATGATCACCTTCGCCATGGTGCGGGGTGTCCGATCGGGCTGGCTCGATCGGGCGAAGTACGAACCGGTGATCGACAAGGCCTGGTACGCCATCCGCACTCGCATCGCACCGACGGGCGAACTGGTTGACGTGTGCACCGGCACCGGCAAGCAGAAGAGCCTGCACGGCTACTTCGACCGTACGGCCATCCTGGGACACGACGATCGCGGCGGCGCCATGGCCCTGATGGTCTCGACCGAGATGGCCTACTGGGAGCGCGAGCGTGAGCGCTGAGCGGACTCCGGCCTTGCAACTGCCCCGGCTCTATCCGATCATAGACAGCTCGCTGCTGGCGGAACGGGGGCTCACACCGGGCGACATGGCGCGCGCCTTGGTGCAAGCCGGCGCCGGCATCGTGCAGTTCCGCCACACGACCGCCTACACCCGCGATGCGTTCTCACAAGCCGAAGAGATCGGCCGCATCCTGCGCGACGCGAAAACCCTCTATGTCATCAACGATCGCGCCGACATCGCCATGATGGTGGGCGCCGGCGGTGTTCACGTCGGCCAGGACGACCTGCCGCCCGCGGACGTCCGCCAACTCGTCGGCCCCTCGCTCGTGGTCGGCTTCTCCACCCACAACGAACACCAACTCCGCGAGGGCGCCCGCCAGCCGGTCGACTATCTCGCCATCGGCCCGATCTTCGGCACCGCGTCCAAGGACAACCCCGACCCCACCGTCGGCCTCGACGAACTGGCGCGGCTGCGCCCGCTCACGAGCAAGCCTCTGGTCGCCATCGGAGGCATCACCCGCGCCAACGCCCGTCAAGTCCTCGCAGCCGGCGCCGACTCGGTGGCCGTCATCTCCGACATGCTGGCCGACGACCTCACCGCACGCCTAGCCCAATGGATGGAAGTGGCCTCGGGTTGATCATCTAGGGAAGGGAGACCTCTATCCGATCTATGATCTGCACAACGTGCCAGGTTTTGACCCGGATCTCCACTTTCCCGGGTGGGGAAATGGTTGTGCTTCGCCCCATGAGGGCGTAGACTGGTGCAGTAAGAGGAGCCAGGTCGGAAATCCTCGCTTATCGCATGAACTAGTCGATGGTATGTCCTCGGCTCAACAATCGTCTCCCCCGTCAATCGAAAATCCCCCATTTGAGCTGATACGCGAGGGCCTCGCCGAGGGCAAAGTCATACCGTTCCTAGGGGCGGGTGCGTCGCTCGGGCACCGCAAATCGGCAAACACCTGGAGCTCACCCGGGGCCGATTTCCTCCCCAGCGCTGGGGAACTCACCAATTACCTGGATCAAAAGAGCGGATATCCGTCGGGCGAGGAAGCGGACCTTGCTCGGGTAGCGCAGTTCTTTGACGGCGTCGCAGGCCGTGGAGCGCTCGACGATCAGCTGCACAAGGTCTTCTCGGCCAAGAAAAAGTACGAGCCAGGCCCGCTGCACGAGTACTTGGCCGAATTCGACAACCTTGTTATCGTCACCACAAATTATGACGACCTCATGGAGCAATCTTTCCATGCCAAGGGCCGCACATTCCACAAAGTCATCTATCGGACCGATGAAACGACGTTCCTTGTCTGGCAGCCGGGCGAGGACGAACCGCTGGAGTGTTATGCCGACGACCTTGATCTACCGGTCGGCCAGTCGCCGATCCTTTTCAAAATGCATGGATCGGCCGACCCCGAGGATGAGGAGCGAGACAGCTATGTGATTACCGAGGACGACTACGTCGAGTTTCTCTCGCGGATGACTTCCAAGATCGCCATACCCAAGCCTTTCGCGAAGCCCTTCCGCAAGAGCCACTTTCTGTTTCTTGGTTACGGCCTCCGCGATTGGAACCTGCGCGTCATCCTCTACAAGATTTGGCAGTCGTATCCTCGCAAGAAATACGCCTCTTGGGCCATCCAGCACCAAGCCAACGAGCTGGAGAAGCGCTATTGGCAGCGACGCTCGCTGACCATCTACGAACTGACTATCGACAAGTTCCTACATGGCGTGCGCAACGGAGCACAGAACGTCGCATCACCGGGGGCGTCGACTCCATGACGGACGCCGCACCTTCTCCAGCCCTCTCTGAGCAAGAACCAATCAAGGTCAAGTCGCCCTATGTGGGCCTAGTCCCCTACGACGAAAGCGACGCACGCTTCTTTTTCGGACGCGAACGGGACCAGAGGCGGCTGATCGAGAACATGTTCCACTCCCGGCTGACTCTGCTCTATGGGGCCAGTGGCGTCGGAAAAAGCTCACTCCTGCGTGCCGGATTGCTACGCCACCTGCACCAGCAAATCCGGGAAGCCCGGGAGCGCGGCGAGACGCCCGACCTGGCCGTCGTCTACTTCAACGAGTGGCAGGGGGATGTCCTCCCGCGATTGAGGACCGCCGCCGCCGACGCGGTAGCCGAGTCCAACCCCAAAGCTAAAGCCGTGCGGCTCACCAAGGAAGTTACCGTACCCAATGCCGACCCCAGCGCCGAACCCGTCAATGTCACCAGGGAAGCCACACTTGGTCGTGTTAACACTAAGTCGCAAAAGCTGCTATACTCGGAGGTATGGAGATCACCGAGCAGCAATACCGCCGCATCGAGCCGGTCCTGCCCCGCCAGCGCGGCAATGTGAGCCTGCCGAACCTCACGGTTTTGAACGCCATGTTGTATGTCGCCGAGCAGGGCTGCAAATGGCGCGGCTTGCCTAAACGCTTCGGTAACTGGCACACCATTTATACCCGCATGAACCGCTGGTCGAAGAACGGCGTGCTCGACGCCGTCTTCGAGAAACTGCAGCGCGAGCAGCTGGTCCGCATCCGAATCGAAGCCGTGTCAATGGACTCGATCATCGTGAAGGTTCATCCCGACGGCACGGGCGCGTTAAAAAAACGGTCCGCAAGCGATCGGCAAATCCCGCGGCGGATGGACCACCAAGATTCATATGGTTGCCGCAAATGCTCGAACGGCGATAACCTTCGCTCTCTCGCCCGGCCAAGCGCACGACGCCCAGCAGGGCCGCGAACTTGCTCGGCGGTCTGGGGCCACTGCCCGAGCCGCTGCCGCTGCTGATGGACGGCGCCTATGAGGACGATCAGACACGCCAACTGGCTTTGGATTTCGGATGGATTCCCGTCGTGCCGCCCCGGCGCACCCGCCTGGAGCCGTGGGAATACGACCGAGCGCTCTATCGCCGCCGCAACGAGATCGAGAGACTCCTCCGACGGCTCAAGGGATTCCGCCGCATCTTCTCCCGCTTCGACAAGCTCGACGTCATGTTCCCCGCCTTCCTCCACTTCGCCCTCATCGTCGAGGCTCTACGTTTCGATACCCTACGTTAGTGTTAACACCACCTAGCTGAAGTCATCGAGGACGCCACGGAGAAGCTCGACGGTGACCTGTTCTTGATCCTCGACCAATTTGAAGAGTACTTCCTCTACAAAACGGCGGGTGACGAGCCTGAAACGTTTGCCTACCAGTTTGCGCAAGCGGCTAACCGTCACGGTTCGCCGGCGAGCTTCCTGGTTTCTCTTCGCGAGGACTCGGTCTCCAAACTCGACCGCTTCAAGCGGCTCATCCCGGACCTGTTCGCAAACTACATGCGCGTCGAGCGCCTGACGGCTCAGCAGGCGAAAGAAGCTATTGAGGAGCCGATCAAGCGCTACAACGAGCTCGACGCTGAGGACCGGCTGTACGCCGGCGAGGTCTCTATCGAGACCGAACTGGTGGATGAAGTGGTCAGCCAGGTCCGCGCGGGAAGCGTTCAATTGGGCTCCGGCGGGCGGGGAGTCGCCGGCGGGGATGACGACGCCGGAATCGAGGCCCCCTACTTGCAGCTGGTGATGACCTATCTGTGGGACCGCGAGATGGAGGCGGGCTCCCCTCGCCCTCGCTTGCGGCTTGAGACCCTCACAGACCTGGAGAAAGATGATGTCCGCGGCGCCGATCAGATCGTCAAAACCCATTTGGACCGCGTGATCCAACAGATCCCCAGCCAAGACCATCCTATGTGCTCCAAGGTGTTTCAGTTCCTCGTGACACCCTCGGGCACCAAGATCGCACTCAGTGCAACAGACCTGGCCAAGAACGCAGATGTCACGGTCGATCGCTTGGAGCCCGCTCTTGAACGCCTGTCGGGCTCAGAGACGCGAATCCTGGCGCCGGTCGCCGCACCCAGTGGCAGCCAGGCGCCGAAGCTCTACCAGATCTATCACGACTCGCTTGCACAGGCCATCTTGGATTGGCGCGGGCGGTTTGAGGAAGCGGCCCGGCGGCGTGCAACCACGCGAAGACTATTGCTCGCGGCTGCGGTGGTGCTGGTGGCGGTGGGTGTTGCGGCCTTCTCCTGGTACCTGAAGTCCGAGGCGGACGCCGCGAGGGCTGAGGCGGAGCGGCTGCAGCAGGTCGCCGACGCTGCTACCTCGGAGGCAAAGGCTGAGCGCGAGAGTTCCAAGGCTGCAGCCCTAGAAGCAGAGGCCGCACTCGCCGAGGCGCAGAACAACAAGGAACTCGCTGACCAGTTGCGTGCTCAGGCCGACGATGCAACGCGGCGAAGTGAGCAATTCCAGGGCGAGGCGGAGCAGCAGCGACAGATCGCGGAGAAGCAGACGACCAGCCTGGGAGATCGTTTGGCCGAGGCAGAGAGACGGGCCGCCGAAGCGGAAAAGGAAAACGAGCAACTTGCCGCCGACAACGAAAGGGTGCGGATCGCTCTTGCAGAAGCAGGGCAAACGGCAAAAGCTAACGGGTCCGTCCTGCGAGACTTGCGAGCCATCCAAGCTGGGTTAGTACTAGGCGCCGCCGACCAGGAGGCACCACTTGACGTGGAACGTCGCCTGCACCAGCTGGCCGGGCCGGAAGGTGTGATTCCCCACGAGGGGGCGAACGATTCGACCCGCATCGCCTTCGGCCCCACGGGTGACAGCTTGGTGCGCACAGATTTGTCACAGCTGACGTTGACCTGGATCAGCTCGACTTATCCGATCACGCCCGGAGTGGTCAGCAAGAGTCCTACTCGTTTCGGAAAGTCCGAGCCGACAGCGATTCAGTATGACCCAATGGGGGATGTCCTGGTCGTTGGCTACTCTGATGGAAGAGTGGCGATACGCCCGGACGTGCACAGTTTGGGCTCGGAACTTACAGCACTCGGCCGGCACAACAATAAATCGGCGCTGACATCGGTGGCGTCGTCGTCCTCGCGGTCCTCACTTGTCTTAGTCGCGTCTGCGGCCAAAGACGCGCTATTCGTTGTGGCCGGGACGCCGGCCTCGGGCTTTGGTAGTCACTTTGAAACATCGACCAAAGCGGTCGATGAGCTTCAATGGCACCCTGACCTACCGCTACTGGCAGGCATCACGCCGTCCACGTTGGAGGTTGTGGCCTGGGACCTCGACTCCCAGGATGCGCGCAGTGTTCTCGACGATCAATACGGTACGTACGCCACCGCCTTTGGCCCCGACGGCCTGCTCGCCACCTTCAGTTGGGAGCATGGAGCCCGTCTGTACTCGACAGACGGGTGGGACAGACTCGAGTGGGTCGACGATGGAGCGCTCTCGATAGCCTTCCATCCTACGAAACACCGCTTCGCCGTCTGGCACGGGAACTACCTGGCGGTGCACGACTCCAAGAATGGCAACGGCCTGTTCCGCTTCGGTGTGTCCCTGGACGCGATCGGTGGCTGGCACTTCTCTCCGGTCGTCTTCAGCCCTGACGGCAAGCGGCTTGCCATCCCCGGACAAACCGGGACCTTGATCTACAGCATGGACCCCAAGCGGCTCGCTGAAATCGCAAGTATTCGCAACTGCCGGAAGTTTTCGGCACTCAGCCAAGGCTGCCCCGACGTGCCTGCAACGACCGCCGTCGCCAAATAGTGATTCTGTTTGAACCAACGTGCCGACAGGTGCCTGCGGAATGCCGACGCTACGGCGTAGGCGATGCACGCGAGAGTAGGCGCGCTATCGCAAGAACCGACCCCCGCGCGTATCGGTTTGACGTACAATTGCGTGGGACCCGGCCATGGCCGAACAGAAACCAACACCACCTCCGCCCGCCGCTACCGTGGCACTCGGTATCGCCTATCTCATTCTGTCCGCTTTCCTGATCTACACTCTGGCTGCTTTCTGGCCGAGTGGACAGGTAACACAGCAGCAGGCGGACAACAGCATCGTCACCGACTGGGACCCGAACGTGACCTGGCTCGGAAGATCCTTCCCGTTGCCGACCGAGACCCGGCTCCTATGGATCGTGGTGATTGCAGGCGCCCTCGGCTCCTACATCCATACAGTGACGTCCTTCGCTACTTTCGTTGGAAACCGAACGTTCTCTGGCACCTGGATCTGGTGGTGCCTGTTGCGGCCGCCGATCGGCGTCTCTCTTGCTCTGCTGTTTTACTTCGCTGTTCGGGGTGGGTTTCTCTCGAGCGGCGCGGTTGGGAGCGACGTCAGCCCCTACGGGGTCGCGGCGCTTGCCGGCCTCGTCGGTATGTTTTCGAAGCAGGCGGCGGACAAACTCAGAGAGACGTTCGACAACCTCTTTAGAACGGCCAAGGGCCAGGGCGACGACCAGAGGCGCGACAAGTTGCACGACTCACAGCCAACCATCACCGCCCTCGATCCCGCGAGCCTCCCGGCCGCCGGGGCGGAAGCTTCAGTTACGGTCAAGGGACGTAACTTCAGCGAAGCTGCCGTCGTGGCGGTGAACGGCGTTGCGCGCCCCACGGAGTTTCGCAGCGAAGCAGAGTTGCTAGTCCGTCTGCGGCCCGAAGAAACCGCTTCACCTGGCACCCTCGACATTGCTGTAAAAGCTGGACCTTCCTCCGCTGAACGGTCTAATACGGTTCAGCTCGAAGTACGCCAGGCGGAGCCCGCTGCTCCAAAACCGGACTAACTAAGTCTCCCGCTGGCTTTCAAGACGCGGCCCCGCGACACTGAAGCTACGGGCGCGTTCCCTGTCTTGCGGGCTCGGCTCCGCCCTCTACTCAATCCCCGCTCGGTCTTGCGCCGGCGGATATGCGCTCTTTTTTCATAAAAGCAATCAAATCGGCCAACTCTTGGCGGGTCAGTTCTTCGTCAAGACCCGAAGGCATGATTGACACCGTGCCGGGCCGCAGCTCCTCGATCGAGTCGCGTGCGAGGCGAATCTGCGTGTCGGCGTCGGTAGCCAGCAGAATGGAGTCGTCCGTCTCTTCGAGCGGAACGCCGTTGTAGGTTTCCTGGGCCGTCACAACCACAACCGGTTCGTAGCTGCGAACAAAGGTCGCGTCGGGATAGACCAGCGATTCCAGCAAGTCCCGCTCGCTGCGGATCTTCCCAACCTTCGTCAAGTCGGGCCCGATGCGCCCGCCCAGATAACCCATGCGGTGACACGACGAGCAAGCCGCCTTGGAACTCTTGAAAACCTCTTTACCCCGTCGCGGATCGCCCTCGTTGAGCGCCGCCACGAGCTCCTCTAGGTGTGCTTTCTGCTGCGCCCGATCCACATCGAGAGAAGCAAGCAGCGCCTCGCCCCTGTCTTGAATGCTTGCCGGAAACTTCTGAAGGGCGTTCTCGAGCGTATCGGCGCGGAGGTTCGCAAGGCTGCGCGCATCTTCGAGCGCCTTTGTCAACGCCTCGCCCAGCGCTTCATCGCCTCCTTTTTCGAAAGCGCCAAGCAACGTCGGAAGCTCTAACGGTCCTGCCTCACGTACGCTGTCGGTGAGCGCGAGTTGTTGGCTGCCGTCGAGCGGCGCTGCGGCGAGAGCGCGGCAGGCGGCCGACCGGAGCGGCACCGGCTTTGCCGAATCGATCTGCGCTACCAGGAAGTCGAACAGATCCTTCGACACTGACGGTAGGGCCGCCGCCGATGCCGACAGGGCCACCGCTCTCACGTCCGCGGCAACGCTGGCGTTCTGTCCCACGCGCAACAAGGCCTTGTCCAGCCGAGCGTCGCGTTTCTCTCCCGTCGGCAGCGCCCCTGCCGTTGACACGGCCGCGCGCAGCAAGTCATCGTCGGCGTCGGACATCAGGTACATCAACGCTCCTGTCCAGTTCACCGGCGCTTCCTTCAGATCCGCCTTCGACATCGCCCCGAGCCCGGTGAGTCGTGCCGACTTCGGCACATCGCCGCCGCGCACTACCCCGGCCAAAAGCCTTTGGATTGCCTCATCACCTGCAAACCGGGCCAATTCGCGCTCCAACTCGTCGCTGCCCTTATGCTTCACGTTGGCGAGCCGCCCTCGGAAGTACCCGGCCAGCGACCCGCCCCACTCAACATGCCGCCCGACGATCCAACCCGCGGTCTCCCGCAGCAGCGGATCCGCCGACGACAACAGGGGAATCACCGTCTCGGGCGGCACGCCGCCACCTTCCATCTGATCCAGCGCCAGCATCGCCGCCCGCCGCACCCGGCTCGACGACGAGCCCAGCCCTTTCCGCGTCGCCGCCGGGTCGGCGATCTCAATCATCGCGTACGTCAGCGAATGCGTCAGGATCGGGTCTTCGCTCCGCCCCACGGCGTCGAGCAGCGCCGCCACCGTCCCGCCGTCACCAATCCGCCCCAGCGCCTCCGCTGCAGCGCGCTTCAACTGCGGAGACGCGTCACCCAACTGCTTCTCGAGCGCCGCCTTCGCCTCGGCATCGCGCCAAACACTCACCGAATGCGTCGCCGCGTGCCGCACCGACTCTTCCTTGTCCGCCAGCGCCGGCCGTACTGCCTCGCGCGCCTCTTCACCGGGGATCCGCGTCAGGGCCCACACCGCATTGCGCCGCGCCGCCACTGTCTCTCCGCCGCGCAAAGTGTCCTTCAGAACACCCAGCGCGTCGCTACCCTTCTTCGACAGTTCATGAATCGCCCGCTCAACCACCGCCGGACGCGCATTATCCAGCCGCCCCGCCAACTCGGCCGGCGTTACCCCCCGCCAGTCCAGCGACAACCCGCGCGCATCGTCCAGGGTCGGCGCCCCTCGCCGCCGGACACGGTAGATCGCCCCATGCACTTCCGGCTGCGAGAGCACCGAGCTCGGGCAGCACAACACGTACCACGCCCCCGTATCGATCACGAGCAAGCTGCCGTCCGCATCCTCCATCACGTCCGTCGGATGGAAGTCGAGCCGGGTCGACGTGACAAAGTCCGACACCTTCGGCTCAAACGTCGCCCCCTTTGGCGTCAGCTCGACGCGGATCACCTTGTTCAGATTGAACAGCGTCGCGAACAGATTTCCCTGGTAGCCCCGGCCGAGCGCATCCGTCGAATAGTAGTCCAGCCCCACCGGCACCGCCGGCCCCAACTGCACCAGCGCCGGTTGCAACCCGCCCGTCTGCGGAAGCGAGTCCGTCACGCCGTGCACCTTGCCGTAGACGCCTCCGTAGACCGCGTGCAGCAGTCCGTCCCGCCGCCCCAGGGCCGGCTGCTCGATAAACGTCGACGTAATAAACCGCTCCCCTTCCGGCGTGAACGCGACCTCGACCGGGTTGTCCATGCCGCCCGCCATCACCGACTCGATCAGCCCGCCCTCGGGCCGCCGCCGGAAGATGTGCGACGCCTTCGTCACCAACGGCTTTCGCCCTGGACGCTCGTAGGTCTGCTCCGCGAACGCGCCCTTGGCCCAATAGATCCACCCATCGGGACCGAGGTACGGCCCGTGCAGGTCGTTGGCGCAGTTCGTGAGCGTCTTGCCGTCGAACCACTCTTCGCGCTGGTCGGCGACGCCGTCGTTGTCGGTATCGGTGAGCTTCCAGATGTGGGGCGGCGCGGCCACGTACAGCGAGCCGTCGTACCACAGCACCCCTTCGGGGAACATCATCTTGTCGGCGAACACGGTACGCCGGTCGTAGCGCCCGTCGCCGTCGGCGTCTTCAAGCCGCAGGATGCTGTGCGGTCGTTCCTTGAGCTGCTTCTTGACGTGGTCGTTCGAGCCCGACGACTCGGCCACATACAGGCGCCCTTCCTCGTCCATATCGACGACGATCGGACGCTCGGTCAGCGGCGGCCCCGCCGCCAACTCAATCTCGAACCCCGGCGGCACGGTGATTCCTGGAAACGCCGACCCGCCCGGCTCATCCGCCAGCCACACAACCGCCGCCCCCAGCAGCAGCACGCACCCCAGCCCTGCCGCAACCAGCAGGGCCGATCCCCGCCCCTCACGACGTCTATCCGGTGTTTCTGTCATGGCTGTTCTCTCGCCCGCGGCACCAGTATACAAGCATCCGGGCCGATCGAAGCGCCAGCTTCAGTGGTGCCTGGGGACGCCACGCTGACGTAGGGTGGGCCGGTGGAATGTTTGCTTTTGTCCGCTTTTGTGCGCAAATGCCCGCTTGCCATGGGGCACCTTTACCCAATCCTTTACTTTGGGAGAGCCCTCTTCGGCGGCTCGGCGCCATAGTTGGACTGGTGCGACTGCGGGGCCGCAATGGGCTGCCGTGGTCTGCCGCCCTTCGCCTGTCCGGGTTGAGAATCACAGTCAAGGTTTCCATCGCCTCTCGTACTTTCGCCTCCAGTATAAAGGGCTGGTTGTGAGGCCGCCGGGGTCCTGGAGAGGTAAGTGCCTGAAAGGGTGCGGGAAATAAATCCTGAAAACCTGTGACTCGCAGGTATGGGGTGAGTCAGTGTCACTCCTCTCGTCGCTGAAGCGGTCTCGATCTGTTGACCAAACCCCAAAAAGCTTGCATCACGTACGGTGAGAGCGTACAGACAGCCGATATCCCTGACTGTCACCACTCGATCGCTGGCGCACTTGGCGGTCTGGTCGGCAATCCGGGGCAAGTGCCGTTCCCTCGGAAAGCCTCGAAGCGCAGATGGATCCGCCCTTGTCGGGTAGTGTAAAGCGATCATGTCACCTGCCCCATTCTGATGCCCCGTTGAGGCCTCAGCCCAGGGGCGTTCACAGATTTTCAAGAATAGTTTTCTCCATCCTTTCAACCACTTGCCTCTCCAGACACCCCGCCGCCGCACAACCGGCCCTTACACTAGAAGCGAAGAAAGCGAACGGGCGATCCGTCACCCGAACAAGGCGGCAAGTGGAGCACGACAATCTAAAGTCTTGGTCACCGATCCGCAGCGGTGCCGTGCGAGGTGACTCATGAATAACGAATCCATAGACACCTCTATGGAGAGGGGTCAAAGGCGGCCAGAGACGGCCAATGGGGGCCAAGCCGGGCAGGCAACCGACAGGGTCGAACCGTCCACCGGCGAGGAACCCTCCCTCACGCCGTCCCAGCAACTGGCCCTGCCCGCGTTGCTCACGTGCCCCACCGTCAGGGCCGCCACACGCCAACTGCGCGAAGAGGCCCTCAGCCAGGCGGCGACGCACCTCCAGCAGGGAGCGACCCGCGCGGTCGGGGCCATGTACAACCTCATTGACTCCGACCGGCTCATCGAAACCGGCCGCGCCGCCCTCATCCGCACGGCCCTCGACTTCGCCTTCCGCTCCGGCGCCTACGGAGACCTCGCCGACCGCATCGCCGACCTTGAAAAGGCCGCCCCGGAGGACAAGAAATGAGCGCGGCAACAGACGGTATCAAGAGCCGCGAAGCGGCGTTGGACGTTAGCCTAGTGTAGTGCGTCAAGCAGATTGCACCTTATGCAGGGCGGCACGTCCGCGCTTGACTTTCTCGAAGATGTCGGAGGCGGTCGCGGTCCAGATGAAGGGCGTGGGATGCCCGTTGTGCTGGGCGATGTAGTCGTCAATGGCGGCGACGAGCTCGTCCACGCTGCGAAACACGCCGCGGCGCAGGCGCTTGACGGTGAGATCGCGAAAGAATCGCTCGACCATGTTCAGCCACGACGCCGAGGTCGGGGTGAAATGAATGTGGAAGCGCGGGTGACGATCGAGCCAACGCTTCACAGCGGCATGCTTGTGGGTGGCATAGTTGTCCACGATGAGATGAAGCTGTTTGTCCTTGGGAGTGCGGCGGTCAATTAAGCGCAGGAAGCGCAGCCATTCCTGGTGGCTGTGTCGGGGCATGCACTCGGCGATCACGCTGCCGTCAAGGCTGTTGAGCGCCGCAAACAGGGTGGTCGTGCCGTTGCGCTTGTAATCGTGGGTCATCGTTTGGCCGCGTCCCTTTTTGAGCGGCAGGCCGGGCTGGGTGCGATCGAGGGCTTGGATTTGGGACTTCTCATCGAGCGAGAGAACCAGAGCATGCTCAGGCGGTGCGCGGAACGCTCTCAAGCTGATCAAGAGTTTCGGAGACCCCGAGAGGGTCTTCCACGCGTCGCTCACCGAACTGCGGTCCTGGGGGCTGCGGCAGGCCGTGGCCCAAGCGATTCACTCCGGCATCTCGTTCGAGGACGCGGCCGAGGAGGCCCGAAAAGTCGAGGGTGCGGGCGTCGAGATCATCCCATTTCAAGATCCGCGCTACCCGGCCCAGCTCAAGGAAATCTTCGACCCGCCGATCTTGCTCTATGCGCGGGGTTGCGTGGACTTGCTGCGCTCAGCGGGCGTCGGCGTCGTCGGTACCCGGCACCCGACTCCCTACGGCATGGCCGTGTCGCAGAAACTGAGCCGCGAGCTCTCAGAGGCGGGTCTGACCATCATCAGCGGGATGGCGCGAGGGATTGATAGTTATGCTCACCGCGGCGCGCTGCAGGCGCGAGGGACCACGATCGCCGTTCTCGGGTGCGGCGTGGACGTGGTTTACCCTCGTGAAAACAAGAAGTTAGCGGCCGAGATCATCAAGCGTGGCCTGCTCATCTCCGAGTTCCCCATCGGCGCGACGGCTTTCCCGCAAAACTTTCCGATCCGAAATCGTGTTATTAGTGGATTGAGTCTAGGAGTGATGGTGGTCGAGGCTGCACAGTACAGTGGATCGCTCATCACGGCGCGGTTAGCGCTCGATCAGGGACGTGAAGTGTTCGCCGTGCCGGGCAACATCGTTTCAAAGCCCAGTTGGGGGGCCAACCTGTTGATCAAGCAAGGCGCGAAACTGATTCAGGAGTCCTCCGACGTGCTCGAAGAGTTGCCGCTCGAGGTCCGCCGCGAGGCGGTGCGGCTCCACCAGCAGGGCTTGGAGGCGAAGAACGGTGAAACCTCCACGTCCGCGCAGGCATCACTGTGGGAAGAGAGCACTTCGCCTCTCGCCAAAAAGCTACTGCCGCTCTTAGCAGTGGACACGTCGAAACACATCGATGAGATCATTCGAAGCTGTGAGCAGAACTCTCCAGCCGAGATCCTGTCGGCTCTCGGCGAGTTGGAGTTGTGCGGGGTCGTGAAGCAGCTTCCGGGGAAACACTTCGTGCGGGTCTGGGTCACCTAGTCGCGAACTCCCTTTACGCGACATCTGGTATGGCAAAAGAATCCAAAGGGCGATCCCTGGTGATCGTCGAGTCACCAACAAAGGCGAAGACCATCTCGAAGTTCCTCGGCAAGGGCTTCGAGGTCTTGGCCTCGAACGGACACATCCGCGATCTTCCTGACAGCGCCGCAGAGATTCCGGCCAAGCTCAAGAAAGAGCCGTGGGCGCGGCTCGGCATCAACATCGATGCTGAGTTCGAGCCGCTCTACGTCGTGCCGGACAGTAAGAAGAGACAAGTCAAAGAGCTGCGGGCCGCTGTCAAGGACGCCGATGCGATCTACCTCGCCACGGATGAGGACCGCGAGGGCGAGTCCATCAGTTGGCACCTGCTCGAAGTGCTCAGGCCCAAAGTGCCGGTCAAGCGCCTGGTCTTCCACGAGATCACCCGCTCGGCCATCGAACATGCCCTCGAGTCGGCTCGGGACGTCAATCAGGACCTGGTGAACGCGCAAGAGACGCGGCGCATCGTCGACCGCCTGTTCGGCTACGAAGTCAGCCCGCTGCTGTGGAAGAAGATGGCCCCGCGGCTCAGCGCCGGCCGTGTGCAGAGTGTGGCGGTGCGGTTGCTGGTCGAGCGTGAGCGGGCGCGCATTCGCTTCCGCTCGGCGAACTACTGGGGCCTGAAGGCAAACTTCCGCAAGCCGACGGCCCAGAACGGCCTGGCGGAGTTTGAAGCCGAGTTAACCACGATCGGCGAGCAGCGCGTTGCGGTGGGCAGAGACTTTGACCCCGACAGCGGAAAGCTCAAGAACCCGCTGGCGGTGACGGCGCTCAGCGAGCAGCAGACCCTCGCGTTGCAGGAGAGGCTGCTGAAGGAAACGCCGCTCGTCGATTCGGTGGAAGAGAAACCCTACACCACCTCGCCGGCCCCGCCCTTCGTCACCAGCACCCTGCAGCAGGAAGCCAACCGCAAGCTGCGCTTCTCGGCCGAGAGAACCATGAGCATCGCACAGCGGCTCTATGAAAACGGCTTCATCACCTACATGCGCACCGACTCGACGACGCTCTCGAACGAAGCGCTGGTGGGTGCGCGTGACGTGATCGAGAAGGATTTCGGGGCCGAGTATCTGCCCGGCGACACGCGTCTCTACAAGACCAAAGTGAGGAACGCCCAAGAAGCGCACGAGGCGATCCGGCCCGCCGGCGAGGCGTTCACCCCGATGGCCGACGTCGAGAGGGTGCTGGGGATCGAAGCGTTCAAACTCTATGAGTTGATCTGGAAGCGCACCGTCGCCAGCCAGATGCCCAACGCCCGCGGGACCAATATCGCCGTGCAGGTTGCCTGCGGCGACGCCCGCTTCCGCGCCTCCGGGAAGACGATTGAGTTCCCCGGCTTCCTACGCGCCTATGTGGAGGGCAGCGATGACCCGGGCGGCGAGCTGGCAGACAAGGAAAAGCTGCTTCCAAAGCTGGCCGCCGGCGAGAGGCTCGAGACCAAGGCTTTCGAGCCGCTCGACCGCACGACCCAGCCTCCACCCCGCTACACCGAGGGCTCGCTGATTAAGGAACTCGAACGGCTCGGCATCGGGCGCCCGAGCACCTGGGCTACCATCGTCAGGCTCGTTCTCTCCCGCTCCTACGCCTTCAAGAAAGGCACAGCTCTGGTGCCGACTTTCATTGCGATTGCGGTGGTGGGGCTGCTCGAGAAGTTCTTCACCGACTTGCTCGACTACGCCTTCACGGCGCGGCTCGAGGATGAACTCGACGCCATCTCCCGCGGGGAGGCCCAGCGGCTCGGGTACTTGCGCAAGTTCTACTTCGGCGACGGGCATCCAGGCCTCAAGACGCTGATCAGCGAGGGTGAAAGCTCCATCGACCCGCGCGAGGTTTGCGGCATCCCGCTCGGCGAGACCAAGACTGGCGAGACGATCGAAGTTCGGATCGGGCGCTACGGACCGTTCCTCTCCAACGGTGAGCTTCGCGCGGGGCTACCGGACATGCAGCCGCCCGACGAGATGAGCGTCGAAGCGGCAGCTAGGCTGTTGGAAGAGTCGACGAAAAAGCCGCAGGCATTGGGGAACGACCCGGACACCGGCCAGCCGGTTTACCTCAAGAACGGGCGCTTTGGCCCCTACGTCCAACTGGGCGTCCCGTCCGGCGGCCCCAAGCCGAAGATGGCCTCGCTGCTGCCGAACATGCAGCCCGACGACGTCGATCTGGACTTAGCGCTGCGGCTGCTGGCTATGCCACGCATCCTCGGCGAGCACCCCGAGGACCGAAAGGAAGTGATCGCCACCAACGGACGCTTCGGACCCTATGTCAAATGGGGTGAGGAGATCCGATCGATCCCGCCGGAGCAGTCCCCGCTCGAAATCGCCCTTGGTCAAGCCGTCGAACTGTTGAAGCAGCCGAAGGCCCGCCGTCGGGCGGCGCAACCGGTCGTACTGCGCGAGATAGGCAAGCACCCGGTGACGGAGCGCCCGCTGGCGATCAAGTCCGGACGCTTCGGCCCGTACGTAACCGACGGCGAGCTGAACGCCTCGTTGCGTCAGGGCATGCAGCCTGAAACCCTGTCCGTTGACGACGCGGTCAACCTGCTCGAAGCGCGCGCCGCGCGCATTGCCGCGGGTGGACCCAGCCGCAAGAAGACTTCCCGCAAGAAAACCGCCAAGAAGACCGCGAAGAAGAGGCCCTCCAGGAAGGCGGCGGTCCGAAAAACCACCAAGGCCGCTCGCCGGGCTTAAGACTCAAACCAAACCGCGGCTGCCAGGCGAGAACGCACTGCCGAGCGGCTCACACGAGTGTCCGCCAGCCATCGGCGTACTTGCCCTCTTCGAGTTGCTCCCAGAGTCCCAAGGCCTGGATGGCAAAGCCCGTGGCCGGCGTGCTGACGTGGGGCACGATCGTACCGGTGCGCCGGGCCACGGCGAAGCCCCCGTCGGCCTTGGCGTCGAGCGTTTGCATCTGGAACCCTTCGATGCAGACCGCTTCGTTTTCGGCGCGGTGCTGGTCGAGCTCCATGACGCCAAAATTGTCGGCGAACAGGCGCAGTCGCAACAACTGCGCGATCGCGTCGCAGCGCAAGAACTCTTCGCCGAGGTCGTCGATCAGATTCTCGACCCGCAGGATGTCGAACTGGAACACCCGCGCACTTTCGGAATCGAGGCTGGCCGTGGGTAACAGACCCTCCAGGAAGCAACAATACGCGTGCAGCTGGCTCATCGTATCCTCGGCGCCGCCGGCGCCATCAAGGAACGCTTCGTGGCGGCGCAGACACCATTTGCGCAGCACGTCCACATCGGCTTCGAACTCGCCCAGTCCCGTCGCTTCTGCCAGCTCCCGGAACGCCAAGCCGACCTTGAGCTGGTAGACACCTGCCTCCACCGGCCAGGAGCCGCTGCCGAACTCGGGTTGCTCGTCGCGAAGGTTGTAGAGGGGGAAGAACCCCCCGTCGGCCGTGGCCATCAGCGAGTGCATGGCGAGCCCGCAGCGCTCGGCGCAATCGCGATACGCCTCGTCGCCGGTCGCACGCCACAGGTCAAGTAGGGCTCGGACGATCGTCCCGCAGTCGAGAAAACGGGCTGGTGGCCGCGGCACGCCGTCGCCGTTCGGTATCTCGAAAGGAAAAAGTTCGGTTGAGAGGTCGAAGGCCTGCTCCATCAAGAAGCGCCCCGCCTGGAGCACCTGCTGCGGTGGCGCGTCGCCCTTTCGGTCCGCACGCAGCACAGTACTGATGAAGTACGCAGTGCTGGCGGTCGAAACGGGCTGGTAACGGCGCTCGTCGGCCTGGTAGCAGCTCGAAACCCCTCCCGATTCTTCCTGAATCCCCGAGTTGGTCAGCCAGTGCAGGCCTGAATGAATGCAAGAATTCATGGTGCCCGTGATTTCAGGATACCAGAGCAATGGTCTCGGTCTGGCCAAGGCGGCAGCCGGCCAGGCCAGCGTGCTGGGTGAGCTTGGGGCGTGTCTCTGCCTCTCCGCCAGACATGGAGAGGCGGTCCAAGACGGCACATGGCGCCTTGGCCGAGTGGGGCCTTGGCTATACTGGATGTCTTGGAGGGAGGCGGTATGTTGTCCCTGCAGATGCGACGCGATTTGATCGGGGCCCTGGTGTGGGCCTGGCTTCCGCTCTCGGTGCTATCGGCGGAAACAGCCGGCGGCTTGCACTGGACTGCGCCCTCTAAGTGGTCGACGCAGCAGAAGCCTATGCGGGTGGCCAACTACACTGTGGCCGCCGCGGCAGGGGACACCGAAGGAGCTGAGTGCGGCGTCTACTTCTTTGGCCGCGGCCAGGGCGGAAGCGCCCAAGCCAACGTGCGCCGCTGGATCGGTCAGTTTCGCACGGCCGACGGCAAACCAGCCAACAGACTAGCCAAGGTCGCAAGCCGGACCGTCAGTGGCATCAAAATCACCACCGTAGACATCAGCGGAACCCACCTGTTCAAACCCTTCCCTATGGCGCGCCGGGCGACACCCAAACCGGGCTACCGCCTGCTCGGGGCGATTGCCGAAGGTCCTCAAGCGCCGGTCTTCTTCAAGTTCGTCGGGTCCGAGAAGACCGTCACCGCCAGCGAAGCCGATTTCCAGAGAATGCTTGACACCTTGCGGCCGGCCAAGTAACGGGCAGGGGACAAGGGTTTGACCGTTCCCCTGGACGGCGCTGTGTTTCTTGCGCGGGTCCGCGAAACCGCTCCCGAAACCACGCGTATCCTGTTGGCCGGTCAAGCCGACCTGGATTCCGCGATTGCCGCCGTGAACGAAGGGAACATCTTCACAGTTTCTGTCCAAGCCGTGTCCTCAGGACCTGCTGCTGCGATCTCTAGAGGCAGCCGCCGAACAGTACCGCTTGATCACCTTACAGATGATCCCGAGCTCGACCCGAACCCACCCAGCGATCGCAATTTGTTGCCGGCCCCACACCCGGCGGCCCGCGCATGCGATAATAAGTCAACTGTTGTTTCGATTCCTGAACTCCCTACCTTTTGTTCGCAGAACGGAAAGCAACAAGGCTTCACCCTCGATTCGATCCCGCCTGCAGATCCTAGGAACGCTCAGACCGATAGATCAACAGCGAGTTTTTTAACGAGGAGATTTTCTGTCATGGCAGAGCAAGGTGTTGTGAAGTGGTTTAACGAATCCAAGGGCTACGGCTTTATCCAGCAAGCCAGTGGAGAGGATGTTTTCGTCCATTTTTCGGCGATCCAGGGCGATGGGTACCGGACCCTGGCGGAAGGCGCCGCCGTCGAATTCGACGTGGAACAAGGACCTAAGGGTCTACAGGCAGTCAACGTCACTCTGGCCGGCGGATAGACGCCAGAACGGGCGTGGTCGAAAACGGCCACGCCCGGCAGAACACTAGATCGCAGGTCTGCACCACACCCTGGCGTGACCTGCAAGCCCTCTCGCACGGCGCTGAACCTGGCGAGAGAGCAGTTTTGACTCGAGGTCTCGGCCCCCCCCCGACTCCGAAGACCGGGCCTGTCAACCCGCCCTCTGTCTCTGGTGCCACGCCGCCCAGCGGCGTCTCGGCGGAGATGGAGCCCCTCGTGTGGCCCACTCAGCCGCGCGGCCCTTCACAGCGCAGAGCCAACAGCGTCATGTCATCGGTCTGGGGCGCGTCGCCGGCATGCCGGTTGACCGTCTCAATGATACTGTCGACCAACCCGGCCGCAGGGTGGTCCCAGGCGGCGCGGGTGGCCTCGATCAGCCGCTCTTCGCCGAACTCCTCGAAACGGCGGTCCATCGCCTCTGTGAAGCCGTCGGAATAGATCAGCAGCAGGTCGCCGGGCTCGATTTTCACCGTCGCCTCTTGAAACGAGAACGACGGGACCACCCCGAGCACCGGTCCTCCTGTTTCGAGCCGCCGTGGCTCGCCGTCTTTCGAGAGCAACAGCGGCGGGTTGTGTCCGGCATTGGAGTAGTGCAGTTCGTGGCTGGCGGGATCGAGCAGGGCGTAGAAGAAGGTGACAAACTTGTCGGAATCGGTACTGTCGTATAGCAGCTTGTTCGAACGTGTCATGCAGTCGCTCGCCGTTGGCTGCAACAAGGTTTGCCCGCGGATGGTAGCCTGCACGTTGGCCATCAACATGGCCGCCGGCATGCTTTTGCCCGAAACGTCGCCCAGGCACAACGCCAGTTGAGTGTCCCCTGAGGGTAGATAATCGTAGTAGTCGCCGCCGACGTTGCGCGCGGGAATGCTCTTCGCCGCCAGATCGTAGCCCGGCAGTTGGGGGGTGGACTTCGGCAGCAGATTGCGCTGGATTTCGTGCGCCATCTCCAGCTCTTGCTGCATGAGCTGCAGGGCCTTTTCCTCTTCCACCAGCCTGGCGTGCTCGATCACTTGAGCCGACTGCGCGGCGATGATGGTGAGCAGGCGTTGGTCGCTCTCGGAGAAGCCGCTGCCTTTCTGGTTGAAGACGCTGAGGACGCCGAGGACGCGCCCTTTGAGCCGCAGCGGAACGCACATCAGCGAGTTGACGGCGCTGTCGGCCTGTTGCGTGGCGGTTTGAAACCGTTCGTCGGTAGCAACGTCGTTAATGACCAATGGCTCTTGGTTCTTGAGCATCCAGCCGACCACCTGCTCGCTCAGGCGGTAGGGGTCCCGGTGCAGGTCCGTCTGGACTTTCCGCACCATGGTGCGCAGAACCGCCGCGTCGTCCTTCTCGCCGAACATGAGCACCGCGCCCTGGTCGACCGCCAAGTGCTTGACGCACTTTTGCACGACCAGGTCGACGATCGCCTCCAGAGAAGACGCGGAAGCGATCGCAGTCGCGACGTCGTTGAGGACCGACAGTTCCTCGACCGCCCGCCGCAGACGGGTGTTTTCGGCTTCCAGGCGGGTGAGCTGAGAGGCTGGGTCTGGAGCGCTCATGGGGGAATCGCGGACGGGCAACGCTTTGAGGGAGGAAGACACGCACCCGGACCGTCGATCGTGCCTACCCCCCGCAGTGACCTTAAGGATACCGCTATCGCAGTGCCAACCGAAGAGTGGTCAGCCGCTTTGGTCTTGCGCGCGAGCAAACCTGAGTGCAGCGGGGCAAGCCTCATTGGCGCACACCGAGTCATCGCGACACGGCCGAGACGCGCGGCGACACAGACTCGGCCTCGACAACTCTCTCTAAGCCTCTCATAACGAGACACTTCCACCTGAATGCCACCCGGCGGCCGAATTGCTCCCTGTTGTGGGAACTCGTGATCGACACACCTCTTTGAAATCGTTCCCTCTGCTGGAGATGCCGGTTCTTGGGGTGAGTGTTCAACGGCCGCGATGGAGCCATTGACCGGCTCCCCGCACCGTGAATCCCGGGATGCCGGCGGCATTCAGCAGAGGGGTTTTTTCAAGAGAACGATCTTCCTTTCGGACCTTGGTTTTCCTTCGGGCAGGATGGATGTTCCGGCCGATATTTCCAGACGCGGACGCGGCCGGGATAACATGTGCGGGCATATGGCCATCCGTCATCGTGGGGCGACCGGTCCGACGAGCCAGCAACCCCCGGGCTCAACCGGTTCCGGTGCGGGATCACGGCCTTCGGGTTCCCGCCTTGATCTTGCGCCGGACCGGAACCGGGCCGTCTGACCGGGCCATCCTCTGAACGCAAGTGTCGAATCTGTGAGAAGAAGCTGAGCCTAGAAGGCCAAGGTTCCCGTGCGGGGAACTTCTTCTTCGTTCGGCAGGTAGATCGTCTGGCAACGCTCGCAACGGTAGACCTCGCCGGCGGAGCCAGCGTGTTGCTTGACCTCGTCGCCGAATTCGTACCAGCGCTTCAGATGTCCGGCGCAGATTTTGCCCTTCTTGGCGATTTCGTTGCAGGCCCGCTGGCGCGGCTTGCGCGCCTTGACCTTGACGCCGTCGCCGAGGGTGGCGAGCAGATCGGGGTCGGGCGTTTCTTCGACCGTGGCGGCGGTTTCCTCTTCAGCCATTGTGTTTCCCAGTCGTCGTCGGTCGCGGTGTAGCGCGTTCGCGAGAAAACGAGTATAACAAACAGGTGGCCGTGCTCTGGGCACGCCCCGCCGCAGCACGGGTTCGTGAGCGGCTCGGGATGCGGCGCGCCAAAGCCCTTCTGTCCCAAGGCAACCATGCGTCCGGAGTCAATACCCATGAAAACCTGCGGCACTTATGACGACGTCAAGCTGATGCTCAGGCTCTATGAACTGCGGCGTGAAGCGAAGCTGCGTGAGGCGCGCGAGTGGTTCTTCAAGTCGTTCCACGTCAAGACGCTCGACGATCTCAATGAGCTCTGCCCTTTGGGCTCGGAAACCAACGCCTTCTACCGCATGGTGGTGAGCTATTGGGAGATGGTCGGCTCGTTCGTCACCAACGGCGTGCTGCACAAAGAACTGTTTTTCGAAAGCGGCCGCGAGCTGCTTTTCGTATGGGTCCGTATCCGCGACGTCCTGCCCGCCGTGCGCGAGGCGCAAAAGGACCCCAAGGCCTTCGGCAATCTCGAAACCGTCGCTAACGACTTCATCGAGTGGTGGAAGGGCCGCGCCCCCGAAGCGTACGACGGTTTCGTCGAGCGAATAAGCGCCGCACCGAGGTAGGGTGAGTCGCTGTCCAGACAGTTCGTGTCGCTGGAACGCGGCGTCAATCTTGACACTTGTTCGCACCCGCTGGTATCCCCGCTGGTATCAACGGCGGAGGCCGCCCGACGCCGCCCGTCCTCGCGGACGGACACTTGCAGCGAGCCTTTCGCTTCTTGCGTTGCTCCTCACCGCCAACCGGGCGGCTGCCCAGGAGTGGCCCTCGTACGGCGGCGATCCGGGCGGGATCCGCTACTCCGCCCTCGACCAGATCAGCAAGAGCAACGTCAAGAACCTTGAGGTCGCCTGGATCCACGACAACGGCGACGCCAGCGACGGCACCGAGCTTCCCACGCGCTCGGCGTTCGAGACCACGCCTCTGTTGATCGACGGGGTGCTCTACGTCGTCACCGTGTTCCATCGCGTGCTGGCAATCGATCCTGACACGGGCGAGCAACTCTGGGAGTTCGACCCGAAGTTCGACCGTATGGAGCGCGTCAATCTCTACCACAACCGCGGACTCGCCTATTGGACTGACGGCCGACGCAAGCGCATCTTCCTGGCCGATCAGCTCGGCCGTCTCTTCAGCATCGACACCGAAACACACAAGCTCGATCCTGGCTTCGGCGTGGACGGCATGGTCGATCTCAAAGAGGGCATGCTGACCGACAAGTACCCGCACCTGCGCTACGGCAACACCTCGCCGGTGGCCCCTTGCGGCGAGGTGTTGGTCGTCGGCGGATGGGTCAGTGACGGTGAGCCGCAGGGGCCGAGCGGCGACATTCGCGCTTTCTACGCCCGCACAGGCAAGCCGGCGTGGCGCTTCCACACTGTGCCCCGGCCCGGCGAGTACGGCCACAACACGTGGGAAGGCGACTCGTGGCGCGAGCGCGGTGGCACGAACGCCTGGTCGACGATGAGTGTCGACGAAGAGCGCGGCATGGTCTTCGTTCCACTCACCTCGCCCTCGATCGACTTCTACGGCGGCGACCGCAAGGGCGCCAACCTTTTCAGCGATAGCGTCGTTGCCCTCGACTGTGGCACAGGCAAACGGCGCTGGCACTTCCAGACCATCCACCACGACCTGTGGGATTGGGACCTTCCTACCCAGCCGAACCTCGTGACCGTCATCCGCGACGGCCGCAAGGTCCCCGCCGTCGCGCAGATCACCAAGACCGGCTTCGTCTTCGTGCTCGACCGTGTCACGGGACGGCCGCTGTTCGAGGTCGAGGAGCGGCCCGTCGAGAAGAGCGACATCCCTGGGGAGGAGTCGTGGCCCACGCAACCGTTCCCCGTCAAGCCGCCGCCCATCGCCCGCCAATCAATGAAGAAGGACGAGTTCACCGACGTGACGCCCGAGTCGCGCGCCGAGTGCCTCGAAATGACCAGGGACGCCATCATCGACCGCCCGCTATTCCGCTCCATCCGGCGCAAGCTCACCGTCATGTTTCCCGGCACCAACGGCGGACCGAACTGGGGAGGCGCGTCCTTCGACGCCACCCGCCAGGTGCTCTACGTGAACTCGATGGACGTGGGCGCCTTCACGCGTATCGTGCCACGCCCTGAAGGCTCGAAGGTTCCGTTCCGCAGCCGCGGCACGAAGTATGGACGGTTTTGGGATTCGAACCAATACCCTTGCCAGGAACCGCCCTGGGGACACCTGACGGCCATCGACCTCAACAAGGGCGACTTCGTCTGGCGGGTCGTGCTGGGTGAGTTCGACGAATTAACCGCGCGCGGCATCCCTAAGACCGGCACCCCGAACCTCGGCGGCTCGATCAACACCGGCGGCGGACTGGTCTTCATCGCCGCCACCAACGACAGCCGCTTTCGCGCCTTCGACAAAGACACCGGCGAGCAGCTTTGGGAGACGCGCTTGCCCGCCAGCGGCCATGCCACCCCCATGACCTACTGGAGCGAGAAGACAAAGAAGCAATACGTCGTCATCGCCGCCGGTGGCGGGAACAAGTACAACAAGGCCTACCTGGCCAAGCTCGTCGCCTTCGCCCTGCCATAGCAGGCCCTGGTCCAGTTGGGAGCGTCACCTAGGGCCGGCAATGATTCGCTGCGCTCTCGCGAACGCTACGCTGCACGATGTGAGAATCGTGCTGCACACCGGACGACAAGCTTCCCGATAGATCGGCCGCTCGTGGACGTGGTCTGGCGCAACCTAGGACGCGCCCCTCCCTTTCAAAGTTGCGCTAGTACTTAATCGCAAAAGTGCGCGTCATAACACATGACCTTCCGGAATTCTGTCTTCCTCTTTGTTTTCAGTGGATTCGCGCACAGATAGACGTTGGTCGAACGAAGTGCGAAGTTCTGCAACCCCTGAGAAATAGATAGGTTTGTCCAAGTGGTCATAATTACGCTTACTTTTGCAACCAAGTACTAGGCGCACAGACATCAACACCTCCGATAATCCCTGTTGTCGAAAGCCCCACTGAACGGTTTGGCTGTCGGTTGCTGGTGGTATGGCTTAGGGTTGTATCGCAAGCGCCCGGCGGGCAGGGTCTGGCTCCAAGGCGACCGGGCCGGGCATCGGGCCGGGCATCGGTGGAAGGAGAGGGTTTGGCTTCAAGAGGACAAAGACCGGGTTGGTCTGCCGGCCGTCCACGGCGAGGACAAGGACCAATTCTACGCCCCTTTGGAGGCTCCCAGGCAAAGGTCCGATGTTGACCTGATCGACTCCTCGAACTCGCCTTGGGGAACCGCGCCCAGTACAGGCAACGCGACTTGACGGGCCACCGCGCCAGGTCCTATGACCGTCGCGGTGACCTCGGAGGTAAAGCCACGAATCCCCGTGCCAAAGAGTAGAAGAAAAACCTGGTCCTGTGCTGAGCCGAGGTCGATGGGAACGGCAACGAGCGTATTGGGGTCAAAAATCAAGCCCTCCGTTCGTGTACCATCGGCGGCTACCTTGAGGAAGAGAGCCGCCGCCACACCGCTGCCGGTTGCGTCCGCGGAGAAGAGAGCCGGGGCCACCCTTTCGATATCAATTGTAGCCGAGCTGCTGCCATCCACTGTGGTTACGGTGATCGTGGCCGGCCCGAGCGGTACAGGGGGCATAAGGAAGTTGATCTGACCGGGAGAAGCGAAGAAAAGCTGAGCAAGAGCGCTTCCGAGGATTCCTTGGGGCGGGGCTTGTTTTAACACGGGTTGCGCCGCCGCCCTCACCGTTGTCCCCGCCAGCGAGGTCGGAAGCGGAACCTCGCTGGCGACCTCGGTGGCTCCCGCCAGATTCACTCCAAACAGAGACATGATCGCCGCGGGGGCGGCGCCTGGCAAGAAACTGGCGGCGCTAACGATCCCTTCCGAAGAGAATTGTGGTGGCCCCGCGCCATAGATCACGTTGACCGCGCCAGCATTCTGTATCTCCCCGACGTCCTCCCCAAAGACCCCAATGGCCAGGTCTTCGGGGCCATCGTCGTTGAAGTCGCCGGCGGCCAAAGCGAAACCAAACCGGTCCTCCTCTTCAGACTGCTCGGCAATGCCGTCGCTGTCCTGGCCCCAAATCTGGTCGCCGCGGGCCGCCAGGCCGTCGGGGCCGCCATAGATCACGTTGACTCTGCCGGCATCTTGTATCCCCCCGACATCCTCCCGATGGGCCCCAATGGCCAGATCTTCAAAGCCATCGCTGTTGAAGTGACCGGCGGCCAGCCCTCGACCAAAGTTGTCACCCTCTTCGGCCTGCCCTTCAATGCCGTCGCTATCCTGGCCCCAAATCTGGCTGCTGAGGGCCGCCAGGCCGTCGGGACCGCCATAGATCACGTTGACGGCACCGGCATCTTCGTCCTCCCCTGTGACCCCAATGGCCAGGTCTTCAAAGCCATCGTTGTTGAAGTCACCCGTGGCCAGTGCGCTACCAAAGAGGTCGCCCTCGTCGCCCGCCCCGGCAATGCCGTCGCTGTCCTGGCCCCAAATCTGGTCGCCGAAGCCCGACAGGCCTCCGGGACCGCCATAAATCACGTGGACCACGCCGGCATCTGGTATCCCCCCGATGTCCTGTAATTGGACCCCAATGGCCAGGTCTTCAAAGCCATCGTTGTTGAAGTCACCGGCGGCCAGCAATCGACCAAAGTTGTCGCCCTCTTCGGCCCGCCCGGCAGTGCCGTCGCTGTCCTGGTGCCAAATCTGATTGCCGGGGGCCGCCAGACCGGTGGGACCGCCATAAATCACGTTGACCGCGCCGGCATCTTCTATCCCCCCGATGTCCTCACGAGGGACCCCAATGGCCAGATCTTTAAAGCCATCGTTGTTGAAGTCACCGGCGGCCAGCGCAAGACCAAAGAAGTCAAAGTCTCGGCCCCCCCCAGCAATGCCGTCGCTGTCCTGGTGCCAAATCTGGTTGCCGAGGGCCGCCAAGCCGTCGGGGCCGCCATAAATCACGTTGACCGCGCCAACATCTGCGTCTCCGAGTAAGACCCCCTCGATGCCCTCACCAGGGACCCCAATCGCCAGGTCGTCAAAGCCATCGTTGTTGAAGTCACCGGCGGCCAGAGCGGAACCAAAGTTGTCACCAAAGGGGTCAAACTCCAAGACGCCACCACCGGGCCCTTCCGCCCCGCCGAGAATGCCCGGAATGTCCTGGTGCCAGAACTGGTTGCCGGGGGTCGACAGGCCGGCGGGACCGCCATAAATCACGTTGACTGCACCGGCATTTTCTTCCCCCCCGACGTCCTCCGAATCGACCCCGATGGCCAGGTCTTCAAAGCCATCGTTGTTGAAATCACCCGTGGCCAGCGCTCCACCAAATTCGTCGCCCAGTTCGGCCTGCCCGGCAATGCCAGTGCTGTCTTGGTGCCAAAGCTGGCTGCCCTCACTCGTGAGTTGTGCCATGGCCTGGCCGGCGGTCAGAAGCAGAAATGCCACGAGAGCAACGATCATGGTGCGGTGTCCGTTTTCACCGAGCTTCTTTGTAATGCGATAGTGCGAGATCGTCTGGCCGACCATACCGGCCCGATTCTATCGCAGTTCAGACACCTGGCGGGCCCATCATGAGGCCGATCGAAGACTTCGTGCCCGCTTCCCTTGAGGCAGTGGCAGACGGCGGTGGTGTCGGCATGCCCGCGCTACGGCCTTCAAACGGTCCATCGCCCGGCACCGCCGCCGCACAGCCGAACAATGCACTACAATCCGTTGGACCCCCTATTTCTCTAGTGCAAGCGTCATCTGAACAAAGGTGTCAAGTTTTGAGGGAGCGGCGCTGCGGAAGAAGCCGAGCCCCGAACGCCAGTGAGGGGTCAATCCCCCGCCGGTGGCATAGCGGCTGCGAACCCGTCACTGGCGTTTCGGGCTCGGTTTCTCCATTGCCGCTGGTCGGTTTGAGGTCGTAGACCTCGCTAGAACGTTGGGCCCTGTGAATCGGAGCTGATTTCATGCCCACACTCAATCGCCGCGACCTCTTCCGCCTCGGGGCGGCCGGCGCCGCGGCAGCCGCCTCCGCGCAGCAGCGCAAAGAGCGCCCCAACATTCTCTTCTTGATGACCGACCAACAACGCGGCGACTGCATCGGGGCCGACGGCAACCGCGCCATCAAGACGCCCAACCTCGATCGCCTGGCCGCCGAGGGCGCGCGATTCCGTTGCGCCTATTCCTCGACGCCAAGTTGCACGCCGGCACGCGCCGCGCTGCTTACGGGCCTCTCGCCTTGGCACCACGGCATGGTCGGCTACTCCCGCGTGGCCGAGCGTTACCCTTTCGAGAAGCCGCGCGTGCTGGCCGACGCGGGTTACTACACGCAGTGCATTGGGAAGAATCACTTCCACGACCAGCGCAACACGCACGGCTACCACCACATGCTTCTCGACGAGTCGGGCCGTGAGAACTCGCCGGGCTTTCGCAGCGACTACCGCTCGTGGTTCTGGTCGCAGGCGCCGAATCTCGATCCCGACGCCACCGGGATCGGCTGGAATGACTATCCCGCCAAGGAGTACGCCCTGCCCGAGCGCCTGCACCCGACCCACTGGACCGGTGAGTCGGCGGTTCGCTTCCTGAAGACATACGAGCGTCCCGAGCCTTTCTTCTTGAAGGTGTCGTTCGCGCGGCCGCACAGCCCCTACGACCCGCCGGGACGTGTGATGCGCGAGTTCGAAGACTCAGAGATTCCGGTTGCCCGCGTGGGCGGCTGGGCCGAGCGCTACCGGCCGCGCAGCAGCGACCGCCCCAGCCTGTGGCACGGCGACTTGGGCGCGGCGCAGGTTCGTCACTCGCGGCAGGGCTACTATGGGTCGATTCGCTTCATCGACGAGCAGATCGGACGCATTCTCGAGGCGCTCGACCAGCGCGGCCCGTACGACGAGACGCTGATCGTCTTTCTCTCCGACCACGGCGACATGACCGGCGACCATCACATGTGGCGCAAGTGCTACGCCTACGAGCCGTCGGCCCGTGTGCCGATGCTGGTGCGGTGGCCGACGGGGCTGGCCGCGGCCAAGCGAGGCCAAGTGTTCGACCAGCCGGTCGAGCTACGCGATGCGTTGCCGACCTTCATCGATGCCGCGGGCGTGGAAGCGCCGCCGTCTCTCGATGGCCGTAGCCTGCTCGATCTGGTTCGCGGCAAGGGCGAGGGCTGGCGCGAGTACATCGACCTTGAGCACAACATCTGCTACAGCCCGAAGAACCACTGGAGCGCGTTGGCAGACGGCAAGATGAAGTACATCTATCACGCGCTCGACGGTGAGGAGCAGCTTTTCGACTTGGCGCACGATTCCGGCGAAGAGAGAAATCTCGCCGGCGACGCGCAACACAGCAGCGAGCTTCGCAGGTGGCGCAGCCGGCTCGTCGACCACTTCCAAGAGCGCGGCGAGCCGTTCCTCAAGGGAGGGAGGCTAGTTCCTCGCCCCGAGAGCTACAAGCACTCGCCGCACTATCCCGACTCCGCCGCTTAACAGGTACGCCTTCTCGAAGGGGATGGCGTCGATCTCGCTTTTGACATCCGCGGCCTTTCTCAGCCGCCACGCGGCGCTGGGATGTTAGATGAAATGAGGAGACTCGCGATCTAGGAAGTGAGCTAGGCTCCCGAGCAACGGGCTTCGCCCCGCACGTACCGTGGCGCGGGACGACAAAAGGATCGAGAAACTGGGCGAAGAGAAGTATCCGCAGACGCTGCGGGTGCGTTCGATTCGTGGTGTGGGGCCGATCACGTCGTTGGCGTTTGTGCTGAACCTGGGCAACGACCCGACGCGATCAAAGACCAACTGCGCGGCGGGACCACGGATGGGGCTGCGTCCGAAGCAGCGCGAGTCGGGCAAGAGGGCCCTGCAGTTGAGCATCGCCAAGAGCGGTGACCCGATGCTGCGGCATCTGTTGGTGCAATGCGGACAGTACGTGTTGGAGCCTACACCGACCTCGCCGACCGCGATCGAGCAGGCCGCCGCCAGGGCGAAGAAAACCCACGGGGGATGACAGACTGCACCAGTACATCATTGACTCGTGGTGCTCGCTACGGCAAGCTATGGGCTGGGTGTACTAGGTGGAGATACAGGTTCCGGCAGCGACAGAGCGAGGCGCTCCTGATTTCAGATCGTCCAGACCCCTAGCAACAACAGTGTCTAAGTAAGCCAGCCGACGGATTCGGCTCTCATGAAAAGCAACCGCCAGACGAAGTTACGGTCGGCCGCGCCCATAGCTGGGCTCATTCTCGCGTCACTCGTGGCGCTTGCGACATTCCTTTACGCCCACGACGAAGGCGATGCCCCGCACGGCGGCCATCCACCGCTACACGCTATTGACACGATGCAGGCCTTCAGTGACGAGCACCACGAAGCTGAAAGCCTGGCGAGCATGAGCATCACATCCTGTGTTGGTGGCTTCGCCGGCGCCTATCCGTGCAGCAACGTGGACTTGATGGCGTTCTTGCCGCTCGACCAGATCGGCGGCGGAGAGGGGAACGACATTTGGGGGTGGACCGATCCGCAGAACGGCAAGGAGTACGCGATCATGGGCCGTACCAGCGGGACGTCGTTCGTTGATGTGAGCGATCCCGTTAATCCTGTCTACCTCGGCAACCTACCGTCTCATGCGGCTGGATCGTCATGGCGCGACATCAAGGTCTACTCCAGCCACGCCTTCATGGTCACCGAGGCGGTCAATAGCGGTATGCAGGTCTTCGACCTGACCCAGCTTCCCAATGTTGCCGCGCCGCCAGTAACGTTCTCGGAAGCCGGTTGGTATGGCGGCATCGGCACCGCGCACAACCTGGTCATCAACGAAGACAGTGGTTTTGCCTACGCAGTCGGGACGAATGTCGGCAACTGTGGCCGCGGTCTTCACTTCATCAACATTCAGAACCCAACCAATCCGATCGCGGCCGGTTGCTTCGCCGCCGACGGCTACACTCACGACGCCCAGTGTGTGATCTACAACGGACCCGACACGGCGCACCAAGGCCAGGAGGTCTGCTTCGCCTACAACGAAGATACCTTGACAATCGTTGACGTGACCAACAAGTCGGCTCCTGTTCAGCTCTCAAGCACAGGTTACGTCGCGCAGCGCTATACCCACCAAGGCTGGCTAACCGAAGACCATGAGTACCTACTGCTTGACGACGAGCTCGACGAGCGCAACGACGCCAGCATCACGAACACCCGAACCTACATCTGGGATGTTCGCGATCTCGATGCCCCTATCAACACCGGTTTCTACACCGCGCCCACCACAGTCATCGATCACAACCAATACGTTAAGGGGAACTACGCCTACCAGGCGAACTATCAGGCGGGCCTACGCATCCTCGACATCAGCGACATCGCGAGCGTCAACCTAACTGAAGTGGCCTACTTCGACACCTACCCCGGCGGCGAGACCACCAATTTCAACGGCGCCTGGAGCAACTACCCGTACTTCGCCAGTGGCATTGTAGTCGTAAGTGGAATTGAGCAGGGTCTTTTCATCCTCAAGCCGACTCTCTCCGACCTCGAATCCGCCCGTCGTAACGATTGTCAGCCCCGCACAGAACGACACGGTTGGCGGCAACGTACCAATCGAAATCGACGCGACCGACGAGGACCCCGCCGGCTCGCTGACGGTCGAGTGGAATGCCGATGGAGGTTCGTGGCAGCCGGCAGCCTACAACGGAGTCCGGTATGACGCTGTTTGGGACACGTCCTTGGTCGCCAACGGTCCTGCCACCGTCAACGCGCGTGCGATTGACAGTACGTTGCGCGTAGGCAGCGACAGCGTCGACGTCAATGTCTTCAACACTCTGCCCGCGTTCCACATCGATTCCATTCAGGTCGTATCGGTTCCCGTCAAGGGACCCCGTAACCGTGGCGTGGCGACCGTGACGGTGCTGGCCGAGGGCGGAGCGGCGGTCGATGATGTCTCGGCGACCGGCAGCTTTTCCGGTGATTGGAGCGGCAGCCGGAGCGGTGTCACGGACGGAAGCGGTCAGATGCAGGCCGAAACGCCCCCGGTGAAAAACGGTGCCAACTGGACGTTCTGCATTGACAGTGCAGTCAAGACGGGCTGGACTTACGACGAAACTTCGAGCACGCCGTGCGGCAGCACGGGCGGGGCAGGCGGCTCGGGAACTGTCAGCGGCCTTGTGACCAACAGCGCGAACTCCCAGCCTGTCTCAGGAGCAAACGTTTCTGCCGATACCGGACAGAATGACACGACGGACGGCAACGGGAATTATGCGTTGTCGCCGGTGCCGGCCGGCACACGCACGATCTCGGTCACCGCGAGCGGGTATGATCCGCAGAATCAGCAGGCAACCGTGAATGATGGCCAGGATACGTCAGTGAATTTCGCGCTGGTCGCTGAAACGTCGGGCGGTTCCGGAACCGTCAAGGGCACGGTGACGGACGCGAGCGGGACCAAGCTGAGCGATGTCGAGGTTTCAACGGACACCGGCCCGTCTGCGATCACAAACAAGGGTGGCAAGTACACGATCCAGGATGTCCCCGCAGGCAGCCGAACCATGACGGCGAGTCGCATTGGGTACGTCACACAGCAAAAGGCTGCTGCGGTGACAGCCGGTTCCACCGAAACCGTCAACTTCGCCCTTTCGCTTGAGTAGCGTTGCCCTGCGGAGCAAAGACGCGGTTTCGGTGACTCTCCCCTTCGCCCTGCCACAGCCCGTCCTTAACTTGATCTACTGACGCCCCAAGATCCTGCACCCGAGCTGCCCCTGGTGCGAAGATATGTTTGTACGATAAGGGTTGGTGCGGAGCCGCTTGGCTCGGACGCAACGGTACGGCGCACAGCGGCGTTTCCGTTTCGCTGTGCTGGATCAGGAAACACAGCATATGAAACTTGGCAAGAAGGTTCTGCTGTATGGACTGCTGACGGCGGTGGCCGGCTGTTTGGTGATGGGTCCTCGGGCGGCCACAGTCATCCTGGAAGAAATCATCGCGAAGGTCAACGGCGACATCATCACGCGCTCGGATTACGAGGACGCGCTCGCCGAGTCGCGAGGCCAGGTCGCTGCCAACCGCAGCGTCTCTGATCAAGACCGTCCAAAGCTGATTGAGCGGGCAGAGAAGGAAACATTGCGCAACCTGATTGATGAGTTGCTGTTAGTTCAGATGGGTGACCTACTCGATGTCAACATCGAGTCGCAACTGCTGCGCCAGCGCGACCGCATCATGAAACAGTACGACCTCAAGACCGTCGAGGAGTTCGAAGACTGGGCCATCAAGCGCTTCGATCTTCCCATCGAGGATTTGCTGGATCAGCTCCGGCGGAACCTCATGTCGCAGTCGGTGCTGGGCCAAGAGGTGGGCTCACGTATTGTGGTTTCTGAACACGAAATCGAGCAGTACTACGCTGAGCACAAGGACGAGTTCGTGCGCAAGGACAGTGTGAGGCTCAGCGAGATCTTCGTTTCGACAGAAGGCAAGGCCGGCGAGGAGCTTGAAGAAGCTGAAAAGAAGGCCAACGAGGTTCACGGTCGCGTCCATCAGGGTGAGCTCTTCGCGGAGATGGCGCGCCGTTTTTCCGAGAACAAACAGACGGCCGAACAAGGCGGGGCGTTGGGAGTGTTCGAGCGCGGTTCCCTTCGTAAAGAGATCGAGGAAGCGGTGTTCTCGGCCAACGCCGGCTTCATCACCGAGCTGATGGAAGTCCCGAACGGGTACTTGCTGTTGAAGGTCGATGAACGTTTTCGCCGGGGCCAAGCCACGCTGGAAGAGGCGGGGGATGAGATTCGGAATCGCCTGATGGGGCCCAAGTGGGATCCGGCCGTCCGCAAGTACCTCGGCACGCTGCGTGAGCAGGCTTATATGGAGATCCGCCCTGGCTACGTGGATACAGCGGCCGTGGCCGGCAAAGACACGTCTTGGAGCGACCCCGCTAAGCTGGCCCCGGTGACGACCACGAAGGAAGAGCTACTGAAGAAGAAAAAGAAGCGGCGCCTGTTGTGGCTCATCCCGCTACCCGGTGGCGGCGACAAGGACAAAGACAAAGACACGACGGACGAAAAGAGTGGCGGCTAGAGCCCGTGAGAGGCGATGGATTCGTAGCCGGGCCTCCTGCATCCGCCGATATTGTGAAAGACAGATACGTTACTGATCTCGAGCCGAACGAATTGGTAACGACCTATTTTCTCGTCCAGTCAAAGGACGTCCGGCTCAAGAAATCCGGCGAACGCTACCTGTCCCTAGTTCTCTCCGACCGCACTGGTCAACTCGAAGCCAAGAAGTGGGACGACATCGGCGACATCGTCGATACCTTTGACCGAGACGACTTCGTCAAGGTCGCCGGCCTGGTTCAGGTCTACCGCGACCGGCCGCAGATCACCATCCACCGCCTGCGTCGTCTAGACGAGTCCGAAGTCGAGATCGCAGACTATCTGCCTCACACCACGAAGAACATCGACGAGATGTGGGCGGAGTTGGTGAGCGCTGTCGAGTCGATTGGCGATCCCGACCTGAAGCGACTGCTAAACAGCTTCGTCGAGGATGAAGAGATCGCGTCGCGCCTGCGAGTGGCCCCGGCCGCCAAGTCGCTGCATCACGCCTTCGTCGGTGGGCTTCTCGAACACGTGACCTCCCTTCTGCGGCTGGCGCGGTTGACGGCGAGCAACTACGAGTTCATCGATCTCGATTTGGTGACGGCGGGCGTTGTTCTCCATGACCTCGGCAAGATTCACGAGTTGACGTACAACCGAACGTTCGGCTACGGAGACGAGGGCCAGCTTCTGGGGCACATTGTGATTGTGCTGCGGATGCTCGACCGCAAGTGCGCCGAGATCGCGGACTTCCCGCCGAAGCTGAAGATGCTCGTTGAGCACATGATCTTGAGTCATCATGGGCACTACGAGTTCGGCTCGCCGAAACTGCCGATGTTTCCCGAGGCGTTGCTGCTGCACTACGTCGACGACTTGGACTCGAAACTGGAAAGCATGCGCGCCTCGGTGGCGGCGGAGACTATAGGCGAGCGCAGCTGGACGCGCTACAATCCCTCTCTTGAGCGCATGCTGCTGAAGAAAGAAGAGTTCCTCAGGCCGGTCGCGGAAGCCGAGCGTGGCGCGCCTTCGCAGAACGCCGCGTCCCCGGCGAGCAGCCGCCCCGCCGCGCAGAGTCTGTTCGGTGAGAAGTTGGAAGAGGCGATCAAAGGGACGAAGGACAAGCCTTAGTAACGCAAGGGGATGCTCCGCAACCGGAGCCTGGTGAATCGATGGCCCAGCTTGCTCCAAAAACGGACCGCCTGCCTCCGCCCCTCGAGATGCAGGCGATGAAGGTACTGTGGTCCCGCGGATCGGCCACCGTCGGGCAGGTTCGCGACGATCTTGAACCGACCAAGCCGCTTGCCTACACCACCGTCCTCACGCTTCTCGACCGTCTCGCGCACAAAGGGGCCGTGACGAGGCGCAAGCAAGGCCGGAGCTACGTCTATGCGCCCGCGCTGAGCCGGGACGCCGCGCTCGGCCTGGCGCTGAATCGCCTTCTCGACGAGTTCTTCGACAACGATCGCGAAGAGCTGATCGGTTACCTAGAGCGAGGCTCTCTTGCTCCGGCATCGTTCTCCGGCGCCGTTACCGAGGAGGAGGCCATGGACTCGGCTCTGTTGTAGTCCGAGGTCGCGGCGTCAGGCTGACGTCTCGGATCAGCCCCGTCATCGACTTCCTAGGTTTTCGTACCACTTGATGTTGGCTGTCCTTGAGCCGATGCAAACGATGTCTGCACGGCGATCCCCGTTGAAATCCGCGACGTCGCACCCGGCGCTCGCCATGCCGCCGCCGTCGAGTACCTCGCGGCGCCAGTTCTTGCCGCTCGCGTCCTCGGCGTAATAGACGTAAACGCTGGCGCCGGTGTCGCGGTAACCGGCTATGATTTCATCGAGGCCGTCGCCGTTGAAATCGGCTACGTCCAGTGCGTGGCCGTCCTCGAAGCTGGTGTCGACCACATGGCGCGTCGCCTGGCCCGGTCTAAAGTTCGGATAGACGACCACCTGATGGCCGTGCCACGGCTCGATCGTGGCGAGGAACCGATTTGGCCCGAGGCGGCCTACCCGGATCTCACTGGCCCCGCCCTGGGGCCGCTCAGAGCGGTCGCCGGGCACCAACTGTCGGTGACCCCAATCGAGCGTGTCTCCTTGCCCGCTCGATTCATGCAGCCACACACCTCCGAAGCTCGCCGTGAGGACCGCGGTCCGGCCCGAGTTGTCCCAAGCCACCGGACGCATCCCGTGAACGACGCCGTCGACATCTTCCGTGATCACCTGTCGCTTCCACTCACCCGGTCGGTAGTAGACCAACGGCGTGCCGGCCTCGAACAGCGGCTTGTGTGCGCCGGGACCGGTTAGCGGAGAGTTGATGAGCTCCAGTTTGCCGTCGCCGTCGAGGTCGGCGAAGCGCACACGGTGAGAGGTGGCCAGCCGATCAAACTCCGTCGCCTTCCACGGCTCGTGGGGGTCACCCTGGTGTTGTAAGTAGAACAGCCGTCCTTCGCTCTCGGGCTCGGTTTGGCCGAAGTGTGTAGCGATGACGATCTCGGGAACCGGGTCGCCTTCGACTTGCGCTGCGGCTAGGGTGATCATGCGATGCATGTCCCCGACGACCACGTGGCGCTCCCAGGAGGGGTTCTCGTACCAGTAAAGCTCCGGCAAGCGGTTCGAAAGGCCGATGACGTCGGGACGGCCGTCCTGGTTGAGGTCCGCAACCAGCACCTGGTAGCCGCCCGCCAGGTCCGCCTCGATCACGTGCGCCCGAAAGGCAACTGTGTGGGCGCGTTTCTGTCCGGGAACCACCGAAACCAAGCCCGCTAGCCCTAGGATCACTGCCAGCCTGCACGACCGAAACATGAGCGTTATCATCTCAGACTTATGAACGGTGGGTACAAGCGCCGAAACTGCCAACGCTTGCTGAAGAGATCTTCGTTCAGAGGGGCCCCGTTGGTCCACCAGGCCGGCCACTGCCCTGCCCGTTCTCTCAGCGACCCAACACGTAGTTGAGGCCGATGGTGGCACGCAGATTAGGCTCGACTCTCAGGCGAAAGTCCGGTACCAGTGAGAGGCGGTCGGTCAGGGCAATCTTGACGCCCAAACCGGCTCCATACATCTTGGAATTGACCGAGAATCGCGGTGTGAAATGACGCAGCACACCAATGTGGCCGGCGACGTAAGGCTGCACGCGGGAGTTACCCATGAAATCCCAGGCGAATTGAGCGGCGGCAGTGATGTCTTTGTCAGAATCGTCGCGGTACATGTAGAGGACTTCAGGCCCCACGCTGAACCGCCGAGTCAAGTAGACGTGGGCGGACCCGCCGCCGACGAAGTGATTCAGGGAACTCTCGTCAAAAAAGGTCGAATAGCCCGTGACGCCACGCACCTCGGCCCGACCCCGATTCGCTGATTGCGCCGATGCCGTCACAGGGGCAAGAAACAGGCAAAGGAAAACGATTCCAACGTACATAGGGGTGGTCCCTCCTTGGCAGCGTTTGGTTAGCTGGGCTTTACGTCCCTACATACGCAGTTGGCACACCAAACTGATGGGGCCGCGGGCACACCTGCGCTGAGGTCTTGAGGGGTAAACACTTATGCAGTGCCGCCGTGCTCGGAAGACGGGACTCACTTCTAGATGAAATGCGAGTTCAGTTGTGACCGACAGGTTTTGCTTGCGGAAGCGTCAGCGCATCGTGGCAGCGGAGGTGCGACTCGAGGTCTGGACTGTGGCCGTGGCCCAAGGACGCACTTCAGGGAGCCAAGCTTACGGCCCAGCGGGAGCAACAGCCGCCGGAGAGTGGGAGCTTGGCCCGGCTGCGGTAGAATACCGCCTTCATGTCCGAACGTCCGAAGGCGCAAGAACAAACGGGGCCGGCCGGCCCGCGCTGGGGACGGCTGGTTGCCGTTGCGATTCTTGGCTTCGGCGTGTGGGGAGTGTGGCCGCGGCCGGCGGAGATCTCGCCCGAGGGTTGGCGCTTGTTTGCGATCTTCGCGGCGACGATCGCGGGGCTGATGTTGAGGCCCTTGCCGGTCGGCCCGATGGTTCTGATCGGTCTGGCGGCGACGGCGCTGACCGGGGCCCTGGAATTCAAGCAGGCGCTTGAAGGGTATGGCACGACCACCGTCTGGCTGGTGCTTTCGGCATTCCTGATCTCTCGGGCGCTCATCAAGACGGGTCTGGCGCGGCGGATCGCTCTGTGGTTCGTGCGGGCGTTCGGCACAACGTCGCTCGGCATCTCCTACTCGCTGACCTTGAGCGATCTCGTGCTGGCGACGGTGATCCCGGCGAACAGCGCCCGCGCGGGCGGCGTGATTCTGCCCATCACGCGCAGCCTGGCCGAGCTGTACGGGTCGCATCCGGGCAAGACGGCAGGCCTGTTGGGGACCTTCCTGATGGTGGCCGTCTACCAGGGCGACTGCGTCGCGGCGGCGATGTTCCTGACCGGCCAGGCCGGCAATCTACTCACGGCCGAGCTGGCGGGGTCGGTGGCCGGGTTCGATCTGACTTGGGCACGCTGGGCCTGGGCGGGCCTCGTACCGGGATTGGTCAGCGTCCTGACAGTACCGTGGCTAGTTTCGAAATGGGTGCCGCTCGAGACCCGCCGAACCCCCGAGGCGGCCGAGTTCGCCCGCACCGAATTGATCAAGATGGGGACGCTGGACGGACCGCAAAAGGCCGCCCTGGCGGTTTTCGTCTTCGTTTGCTCGCTGTGGGTGACCGCGGGTCTGCACGGGATGGGCGTGGCGATGGTAGCGCTGTTGGGCGTTTGCGCGCTGTTTCTGACCGGCGTTCTGACCTGGGAGGACGCGCTTCGCGAGCGGATGGCCTGGGACGTCTTCATCTGGTTCGGGGGCGTGATCCGCCTCGGACAGGCACTGAACGACTACGGCCTCACCGAATTGTTTGCGCGGACGGTGGGCTCGTACTTCTCGGGGCTAGGATGGGCGGCCCTACTGGTCTTGTCGCTGTTGATCTACTTCTACGCGCACTACGGCTTCGCGAGCATCACGATGCATATCTTGTCGATGTTCCCGCCGTTCGTGGCGCTGCTTCTGGGGCGAGGCGCGCCCGTCGGCCTGGTGGTGATTGCTTTCGCTTGTTTGTCGAACCTGGCTGCCGGGCTCACGCACTACGGCACGACGCCGGCACCCATGTACTTCTCGCAGAACTACGCGAGCTTCGGTCAATGGTGGCGCGTCGGATTCCTGCTGTCGCTGTGGAACCTGACTGTGGGGGGGGGGGGGGGGGGGGGGGTGGTTGGGGCGGCCTGGTGGAGGGTGATTGGGCTGTGGTAGCGGCCACAGAGCAGTGCGGGCCGGGTCTGAAGCGCGCCCCCGCGACTGGGGTCTACCAACTGATATGGCAGTACGGATGGCGTGGTGCGAGTGAGGTTTCTCGTAACCTCGCCGATGTCCCTACCCGTCGCGGCTTGGCGACAGGTAGACACAGCATGCCGGGAAGCATCGAGTGCTAGCCGGGATGTAACCGCCAGTCGCCTCGTGACTTCTCCTGCGCCCCTGTCCGGGCTCCTGCCGTAGGAGGATCGATACCCACGGTTCCGCCTGGCGGCTCCACCGTAGGCTATTCTCCTTACGTTCGCTTCGCGGACTCACATCCTGCGTAGTTTGGTAGACCGAGGTCAAAGAGGACTCTTTCGCCGGGCCCTTCTGATAACCCTACGTGTTCAGGCGATCCCGCATAAGCGGGCACCGCATGCCGCTGAGATACTAGGTTAGGCAAGGCAACAGCATGCCGTGCCGCTAACATTGTGGACAGCGCTGCTCTCGACTTTCGCAGGCTGCTAGTGTAGTGCACCATAAATAATGTAACTTATATTGGCTTCCCATCGTCTCTATTAACAGGAGGCATGGGATGCGAAGAGCACAACCAGTAACTTTGAACACAGCGCAATGCAAGCAGTTGGACCGCTACGCGCGCGGCCGCCAAGTCGCCGTTCGTCTCGCCCTGCGAGCCAGGATTGTCCTGCTGGCCGCCGACGGTCTCGAGAATAAGCAGATCGCCGCACAGCTCGGTGTCTCGCGGCAGTTGGTGGCCCGCTGGCGCACGCGCTTTCTCGAAAGCAGCATCGCCGGCATTGCAAAAGACGCCCCACGGCCCGGTCGTAAACCTGCCGTCTCGAAGCAGAAAGTACAGCAGATCATCCACAAGACCACCCGCGAGAAACCGTCCAACGCCACCCACTGGAGCCGCCGCACCATGGCCGCCGCGGCCGGCGTCAGTGCTTTCACCGTGGGACGGATTTGGCGCGCCCATGGCCTCAAGCCCCACCGCGTCAAGACCTTCAAGCTCAGCAATGACCCGCGTTTCGCCGAGAAACTCGACGACATCGTCGGACTCTATCTCAATCCGCCTGAGCATGCTCTGGTTCTCTCGCTCGATGAGAAGTCCCAAATCCAAGCCCTCGATCGCACCCAGCCCGGCCTGCCGCTCAAAAAGGGACGCGGCCAAACGATGACCCACGATTACAAGCGCAACGGCACGACCACCCTGTTTGCGGCGCTCAACAGCCTTGACGGCAGCGTGATCGCCGAGTGCATGCCCCGACACAGCCACCAGGAATGGCTGCGCTTCCTGCGCTTAATTGACCGCCGCACTCCCAAGGACAAACAGCTTCATCTCATCGTGGACAACTATGCCACCCACAAGCATGCCGCTGTGAAGCGTTGGCTCGATCGTCACCCGCGCTTCCACATTCATTTCACCCCGACCTCGGCGTCGTGGCTGAACATGGTCGAGCGATTCTTTCGCGATCTCACCGTCAAGCGCCTGCGCCGCGGCGTGTTTCGCAGCGTGGACGAGCTCGTCGCCGCCATTGACGACTACATCGCCCAGCACAACGGGCATCCCACGCCCTTCATCTGGACCGCGACCGCCTCCGACATCCTCGAGAAAGTCAAGCGCGGACGTGCCGCCCTGCCTAAGGTGCAATCTGCTTGACGCACTACACTAGTTCTTCAGGGCTTGCGACTTTGCGTACTTGCGGCGGAAGCGTTCGACACGGCCCGCCGTGTCGACGAACTTCTGCTTGCCGGTGAAGAACGGGTGGCAGTTGGAGCAAATCTCGATGTGGATGTTGCCCTTGCTTGTCGAGCGCGTCTCGAACGCTTCGCCACAGGCGCAGGTGACCTCGACGGTGTGGTAATCGGGATGGATGCCAGCCTTCATGGAGATTCTTCTGCGTGTTCAGCACTCAGTCTACCACGTAGCGGCGGGGTTCCAGTCCCGCCAGTCTTTCCGTGGATCAAAGGTGGAGAAGTGACTCAGGACATTCCAAAACAGAGTGTTAGAATCCCGATTAGAATCCCGGGGCAGCCTCGGCTGGTCGAGTGACGCGCGAGAGGAGGAGGCACCGATGCAACGAAGGAGCTTCTTGAATACGCTGGCCGGCGCGCTGGCCGGGTTGACCGCCGAGTCCGGCTCGGCGGCGCGCGGCAAGAACATCCAGTGGGCATTCAGCTTGGGGCTGTGGGGCCATCTTAACAAGGTCCCCTTTACCGAGGTCCTCGCGGTGATGAAGGACACCGGGTTCACGGGCCTGCGGATGACCAGCTTCCCGCGGTGCCTCGAAACCTACGGCCTCACGATTCCTACGCTCCAGAAGGAACTCGAGAAGCGCGGTCTGCGCATCGCGACGATCTCCTACGGCGGCCCGGCGTGGGACAAAACACAGCACGAGAAGATGGAGAAATCCGCGCGCGAGGCGATGGGCTTTCTCCAGAACTTCGGCGCCACCGAGCTGGTTGTGTTCTCGCCGGGCCGGCGCGGTCCCGGGAGGCGCCCGCTCGCGAAGATCGAGATCCCCGAGTACATCGAGCGTTCCTGCGAGTTCTGGAACCACCTGGGCGATGTGGCCAAGGAATACGGCTTTCGCGCGGGTCTGCACAACCACCTCAACCAGATCGTTGAGAGCCATGACGAGGTCGAGCTGTTCTTGAAATACAGTGACCCCAAGCGATTCCACTTCTCGCCTGATACAGCGCACTTGCACTTGGCCGGGTGCGACGTTGTGGAGCTGTATGAGAAGTACAACGACCGCCTGACCTTCATGGACTATAAGGACGCCCGCATCACCCCGGCGCGGCAAGACATCCGCTTGGCCAACGGGCGCGTGCTCCAAGCCCATACGCCCAGCGCGACCTTCATGAACAGCATCTACGACCTCGGTGACGGCGAGATCGACTTCCCTCGGCTGCACCGCATCCTGAAGAAGCGCAAGTACAAGGGATGGATCTGTGTTGACCTCGACCACGTGCGGATCAGCCCGCGCGAGAGCTTCGGCCGCTCGATGAAATATATCCAGAAGAAGTTGGAACAGATTTACGCGTAGGGGCAGCCGCCGCGCCTGCGGAAACCGGGAAGCTAGGCTTGCGGCCCTTGGAAAGTTAGTTAGCCGGCGCTGTGCGCCAGCGGACAGGCAGGAGTGCCTGTCGCTACCCTATGCGAGCACTTCGTCTCGCTGGGAGGAGAGTACCAGGAACAGCGCTCCGGTCTTGGTGCTACCTGGCCGTGGATACTTTCCGGTTCCCCTCGGCAGTAATCACCGGGCCGCATGGTTTGACCTTCCACCAACAGGTCCCCTTCGAGCATGTACAGTTCCTCGACCTCGGTATGACGATGGCTGGGATAGGTCGTGTTGGGCTCCATGCGGACCAACTGAGTGGTGTACTGGCGCTTCGGGTCGTTGAAGAGAACCCGGCTGAAAATTCCCGGCAGCGGCGCCGCTTCCCAGTCCATCTCGGTTGATCGCGAGATCAGCAGACCGCCGCCGTTGAACAGAATCGCCCGATCCGGGCTGCGCACCTGCTCTGCTCCGGCACTTGGCTGCTCCGCCTCCGTTTGGATGCGATCGAGAAGCCGTGCACGCAGGTCCGCCGAAGGAGCCGCCGCTGCGGCAAACCCGAGTTGTCCGGCCACTTCCTCAAACGAGCGCACATCTACCGCGCAGACGGGACAGCCGTCCGCCAGGTGCTGCTCGTAGGCCGTCTTTCCGTCGGGGTCGAGCGCGCCAAGCGCCCCCAGGGCGGCCCAGTTGCATATTTCGTCGGAGGAGTTTTTTTGCTCTTCGATCACGCTCTCTCCAGGCGTGGCCGTCGGAACTCGCCTCGTCCCGATGAATTGCCTCCAGTGTACTTCACAAGTCCCTCGTTGTCAGCCGCCAGGTCGCGTCGTAGTCTTCATGCTTCGAGCCGCGCCAAGAACCTGCTCACTGCCGGGGCGAGACTCGCAGCGAGCTTCAGGTTGCCTTCTCTTGTCAGATCGGACACGACAAAAGCTAGATAATCGCGGCTCTCGAATCCGGCCGTCTGGAAGTGCTCTACCCCCTGGCCGTAAATGCTGATCTCCGACCGATCGAGAACGGAGATCAAGTTCTCTCGCGAGAAGGCTTCACCCGCTCTCTTTTGCGTAATGACGACCGAGAGGAGTTTCACTTCGCTCTTCAAGGCGAGATGAACAAACTTTCGTCCGCGGTATCCGCAGCGATGGGCCAGCAGCACCCGATACTCATCCGGCACCCTCTCCTCGACGAGCGGCACCAAGCCGGCCCAGTCCGGCCCCATCTTCTTCGCGATCTGTTCGACAGACGGAGGGTCCTTTGCGAACTTTCGGAAGAAGCTGCAATGCACGTGGTCGCCGAGACCGACTCGAATGGCCGCGGCCACTTGGGCATAGAGCGAGTCGATGTACGTCTCTTGGGCAGCGCGGTCGAGATCATAGGGCGCGGGGCGGGTCTGTACTGCCATCCAGATACCGGCACAGACCACGAAGCAAACAGCCGCCGCGCTCAGCCAGCGACCCCACGACGTGGACTTGGCTCCAGGCCTTGTTTGACTCTCTTCCGTGCCTAAGCTTGAGATCACGAACCGGCTGAACCGCGGCTGGCCGGTGGTCGGGCCGTTCGTCGGCCCCCAATCCTGGGGAGCGTTTGAGCCCGCCCCTTCAGAGATTCGCGTCATCAGCCGGCCTTTCAGCAAGGCCGAAGGACGGACGGGCGGGCTCGCAGTCCCTAGCTGTCCGACCACCTGCTCGAACGAGCGGACGGACGCCTCGCAGACCGGACACCCTCCCTTCAAGTGCTCCTGGTATGCCGCACTTTCCTCGGGAGTCAACGCATCGAGTGCCGCGAGTGCAGCCCACTCGCAGGTTTTATCAGACCGATGTTGACGTTGAGCGTTCATAGCGCACCCATCTGGTGCTGTAACGAATCCCGAAGGTGAAGCATGCCGAGGCGGATGCGCGTCTTAACCGTCCCGAGCGGCTCGCCCAGCCGCTCGGCGATTTGCGAGCGGCTGAATCCTGAAAAGTAGGCCAATTCGATGGCCTCACGCTGCGGTTCCTGAAGCGCGGCAAGGGCCGACTGGACGGCACGCCGGCGCTCGGATGCGAGACTGCTTTCCTCGGGCGTCGGGGCGCGATCCGCGGCTTCGCCGGCCGCCTCCAGCGGGCCCTCCTGCTGACGCTGCCGCCGCCCCTTCGGCCGCAGCCGGTCGATCGCCCGGCTGCGCGCCATGTTCAGCGGCACTCTCGCGGTCACCGAGAATCCTCAGCGCCAGACCAAACGCATACCTGCTGCTGGCGTCGTAGAATTCTCCCAAAGCCCCTTGGTCACCTTGGGCCACCTGGGCGAGGAGACCCGCCCACAACTCCCCCGCTCGGGGAGCGTCAGCCTGAGCCCTAGGAGCCGCCACGCAAGTCCCCATCTGAGAAACGATACGAGATGACTGGTCGGGTCGGATTCATCGCATTCGAGACAACTGGGCCACATCCAGCCTGGCCGCAATACACGTAATCAATGGATGAAGAGGTTATAGCACGAAACGCCGGCCGACCGCCGGGAATCGCGGTGGAATCCACCTGCACCGAACCTCTCCGCCCGGCCGGACTCGTCCAGGTCGTTGCCGGTCCGCTCGGCCAGTGCACGGCACAGGCAGCCGATGGCCAGCGCCAGAACCAGCACATCGGCTCCTTTGCTGAAATTGAAATTGGCGACCAGCTTCCAGGCGGTCTCGACGTTGCCGTTGAGCCTGACGCCCGGCGAGGCTTCGATGATCTCGGCGACCGGGGGAGGGAACAGGGGGTGTTGAAACGGGGACTTCGGGAACGGCTTGTGCATGGGTCCTCACAGGTGACATTCCGCTTCCCTCGTTGGTTGACGAAGGGTGGCGGGGTCCACGCGGGCAACCAAACCGGCTCTGTGAGGAACAACCGGCGGCCCCGAAGGGCCCCCGCATGGCCCCGCCATAGCGGGCGTCCATGCGCCGGGCACGAAAAAAGCGCCTTGGGGGGGCGCTCGTGCCCCTCACAGAAAATCCAGGTTGGTTGACCCGGTCGCGGATTTTGCCGCGACAGGATCACCATAACCCATTTGCGCGCCGTTGTCAATGTGTCCCGACTTCCCTGTGATAGTGTTGAGTTGCGGAGCGGCCTCTGTGGGGAAGCCGCCCCGCGATCCCCCTGAACGAGGTTCAGGCACAGGAGGGAATCTTGATCGATTGATTGTTGCCCTGGGCCACTTCCGTGGTTCGGATCGTGACCATGTTTCGGCTTTTCGCTCCAAAGATAAACATCAAGGCCATTCCATGTGCTGAGCGTCAAAACAACCCTGTGGCGCTCCACCTCACGCTGGGCGAGCAGGACGCTAGCAAATGGCTGTTGGCTGGCGTGCGGCTGGGCCGAGAGTGTAAGCGCCGCGACTATCTCGTCGGGCTCAAACAGTCGCTTCAGGTCTTGCCTGAGAGACGGTACGGCGCAGCCCTGGGAGCCGTGATCCCCCGAAGATACGAAGTCAAGTCGGTACGAAAAGATGGAGACTATCGGCGGCATGTCAAGTTGGAAGCGCCAGCCGAGCAAACCGTTGTCCTGCTTCATCCGGAAGCCCCCTCGCTCGTCTTGGTCCAAGTCGATGTTTGCCTGGCGTCGTCGCCAAGGCGAGCCACGCGATCCTCCCGGTTGATATCGGTGGCGGACTGCCGATAGGCGCAAGGCAGCACTTCCTCAGATGAACTCACGCCTCGTCCCACAGCGGCGCGGCGATCCGCGACCCGCACTCCAGGCAGCGCACATAGGCCCCTTCCTCGTCCTTGCGCGGCCTCGTGGTACGGCGGTGAGCACAGCCCCTAAACAGCAGCGCACAGGCCGAGAACACTACCAACGCAATCGCTAGTTCCATGGAATCCTCTATGCCCTGACAGCAAAAGTCCCGTTCTGCCCGCGCCGCTTATAAGCCCATTGGCCCGGCGGTTGACCCAGCCGCCGCAAAACGCTCCGGCGCTGCTCCACCGGCCAGTGGTCGAGCAGCCCCATCAGTTCCAGAAAGTGTTCGCCGTCGAGATCACCCTTGACCCGGTTGCACGCCTTGCAGCACACGGCCAGATTGTCGAGCGTCGTGATCCGCAAAAAGCTGAGCGGCGTCTTGTGGTCGAGCGACACTTCCGGCAATGACAGATAACAGTTGCATTTCACGCCATAGGAGCAGCGCCAGCCGATTCCTTTCCCGCCGTGGCTCGACTCGATCAGCCAGCGCTCCAGCTCCTCGCGGGTGAACAGCGGGTGCGGATCGCGGCGGCGAAGGTTCGACCACAAGCGGCTCACCTGGAGCTTAGGCAGCCTGTTCCGCCTCATCCTCAAAGTCCATCTGCGCCTGGTCGGGTTCGGCTGCCTGTGATACCCGCAGCGTGCCGACGAACGAAGGGTGGTCGCCGTGGAACTCCGACACCACCTTGCTCAACAGGTCATCGAAGGTGGCCGTGATCGTCAGCGTCGCCAGCCCCTCGCGGACCTTGCCCTGCATGGCGTGTACCGAGACATTGGGCAGCGTCAGTCCACCGCCGTTTCCATCTCCCAGCTCAATCGCGTGGGGATACTTGTTGTCGCCGCCTTCCCGCAGTCTGGTTTTCGGAACGGTGAAGGCCGGCAGGTTGTCGCGGATCGCACCGCCGCAACCCAGGACTTCCGCCGCCCCATTGGTCAGATCGCCCTCCAAGACGATCTTGCCGCTGAGATAGGCCTCCTCCGCTCCTTCGAGCGTGGTTTTCGAGGTCTTCTTGATCGAACAGTTGGGAATTTCAAGCACGAGTTGTCTCCTCCTGATGGCTTAGAGCCGAGCCGCTTTCCTTCCCGCTTCACCTGACCAGCTCCTCCAGATGCGCCCGCAGGTCCTCGTCGTCGGTCCCCGGGATGATCCGCTCACAGGCGAACTGGATCACGCGGCCAAAGAACTCCTCCCAGGCATCCTGGGGCATGTTGCCGAAGGAGACCGACTTGGGCCGCGCAACCACTTTCCCCGACTTGGTAACTACTTCGTCCGAGTGGCCCACGGCCACTTTGATGACGTCGCTCAAGTCCTGCTTGGTCGCGTAGCAGTCCTGGTGCTGCCAGCAGGCGTCGATCAGCGCCCAGTACAGCCGCAGCTGCTTGGGGTTGCGGACCCGCCTGATCTCACAGCGCACTTCCTGGCCGTGCTTGATTCTTGAAAGCGCTTCGGCGGCAAAGTGGTCCGCCGCCTTGAGGCCGGAGATCGAGCGTGTTAGAAGAACTTGCATCAGAAGGGAAGATCGTCCTCCTCGGTTTCGGGGCTACTGGTCGGCAACGATGATCCGCCGGCCTTGCGGTAGCCAGCGAACGTGACTTTGTTGGTTTGCTTCTCTTCGCCGTAGCGGTCGGTATACGATTGGATTTCGACCGTGACATGGACCGCACGGCCGATCAAGCGTTCCGGCTCCACAATGAATACGCCGCTCACGTCAAGCCCAAGCTGTTCGCACAGCAGCTTGACGCGCGGCAGCGCCGCCCGGGAAAAGGCGATCTTGTCGAAAACCTTTCTTCCTCGGTAGTCGCCGTCATCAACGACCATCTGGAGATTCCACATCGCATCTCCGGCGTTCGTGGTCATCGTGTCGTCGATGGACTCGATGCGGCATAGATACTCCCCGTCCGGCAGCAGCGAGTAGTCTTGCGCGGTATCTACTTCAGAGAAGTCAACGGTCGGCATCAGGCGGCCTCCTCTTGGGGTTTCGGGCTGGCGATCTTCATCAAACGCCTGTGGATCGCCGGCGCCTGCTCCTTGCAGTTGTTGAGCTGGTCCGCGTTTCGCTTCAACCACTCCTCGACTTCATCCGGGGCTGCCGCCTTGAGCGCGGCGGCAAGTGTGGAACCCCATGCGATCCAGTCACGCTCCCCGTCAGCGCCGCCTTCTTTTGCCGCTACGGGTATTCCATGCGGTTTCCGCGGTTTGCCGTTTGTCGACCCGGCAGGCGGCGCTGCTTCTGGCTGCGGCCGCTTGCGCATCGCTTCCACGGTGTGGCCGTCGGCGGAATTGCCGTCATCGTCCTCGTCGGCCGCGATCCCCAGCAACGCGGTGAGCGCGTAGCGGCGCATGTAGGTGAGTGACGATCCGAACGCCTGGTTGCCTTTGTCCTCAACCAGCAACGGCGTGTGGCTCTCGATGGCCTCGCCGCTTTCGTGCAACAGCCGCGTGACCAGGCGGTATTTGCCGTCCTCGTCCCTCCCGATAATTTGCGTGAACCACAGGCCGTTGTCGGTGAGCGGCTTGCGGATGTCTTCGATGATGTGATCGAGCGTGGCGTAGCGGAAGGTGTAGCTGCCGCCGGTCCTGGTCCTGACGGTCACCACGCGGTTACGCGCCGGGGCGGTGATTACGCTCTGCGCCTTGGCCAGCGCCGCTACGAGTTGCTTGGGGTGTTCTTCTGTCACTTGATGGCTCCTATCCGCAGCGCCCCGTTGCGGCTGCGCTGCACTGTGATTCCGTGCCCGTGGACGCGGCTGGCGTCGGCGGGCACTAGTTCCTTGATCGCTCTTTCGGCTGAGCGGAACACTATGGCCGCGGGGCGGTGCTCCAGCCACGCGGCAGCCGGCGATGCCCAATCCGTGTTGTCCGTCATGTCGACTTCCCTGGTGGCGGGCTTGGGCGGCTCGGCAGGAGGCAGCGCCACGGGCGGCGTCAGCGTCTCGACGCACTGCCACAACAGATCGGCCCGCCGCAGCAGCTCGTCGAGGTAGCCGCGGTCGAGCGGTACTTCCTCGATCCTGGGCTCGCGCGCTCCCTCGATGACGGACAAGACGGCCAGCCGTGTTCGGGTCACGTACATCTGCCAGTGAACCTGCGGCAGGTAGCGGGCTGCCACTGAATCAAAAGGCGCGAAGCCGTTCACATGCTTGGCCTCGATTACCGCCGGGCCGTCTGGGTGGTCTTCGTCGAAGCCGTCCAGGGTCGCCGCCGCCCACGCGCGCTCTTGCGATGTGACGACCTCGCCCTTTCTGGTGAGCCGGCGTCCGGTCTTGTACTCGTACCAGTCCAGGTTGAGGTCTTCGGTCGCTTCGCCCAGCCGTACCGCCCACACACCAGAAAGGTCGGGCGGCTGGCAGGTTGGATCGCCGGTAAGCTCGCGCCACAGGTCGTATAAGTCCTGGTCGCTGCCGTCCATCAGGACACGGACCCGGCTGGCGGTCAGCTTGCCCTCGCGGGCGCGGATCTGTTCGGCGCTGAGGCTCATGCCGCCGCCTCAATGTCTTCTTCAGGCAGGGTCCAGCCGCGCTGCTTCGCCAGCGCCGTCAGGTAGTCCAGGGCTGACAGGCAGTCAGCCAAGTGCTTCGGATCATGGCCTTTCCCCTCTCGCCAGTGCTTGCTGGCTTTGGCAATAGACTCGAAGTTACGGCAACTGGCGTGCACCGAGATGCCGTCGGGGTGCCGGACAAACACCATCTGGTAGCCCGATCCGCTGGACGCTGTGAGTATGCGGTCACATTTCTCGGCCAACACGGAGCTGCACCGTGCCCCGCCGAGGTCCGCCCAGCCGAGATTCGCTTCGCGGAGATTCGCTTCGCGGAGATTCGCCCAGCAGAGATTCGCCCAGCAGAGATTCGCCCAGCAGAGATTCGCCCAGCAGAGATTCGCCCCGCGGAGATTCGCCTTCTTCCCCACGGCTTCCACCACGGCCGCTCGAAGGTCGCTAGCCGTCTCGCTGGCGTACAGGACTATTCCCTCGGAGTTTTTGATCTCGATCATTTTCTTACCCATGCCGTGCCCTGCCGCGCCTAGCGTCGTCTCGGCTGGCGCAACCGTCGTTGCACGCGCCGTTCGACAACTTGACAAAGCGCATTCTCCAGGCTCGACCGACCGCTTTTTGAAGGCTCTTGAACGCTCCATGGAAGCTGACGAAGCTTCCCAAGGGCATCTCGCTGAACTTCAGAAAGTCTTAATCCGCCTGGTCCGGATGCTGCCGCCCGACGAAGACCTTTAGGCGTCGGCGGTTTCAGATTCCCCATCACGCCACCTTGGCTCCGTTTGCTGGCTCATCAGCTCCCTGCTCGGCTTCTGGAATGGCACTGACGCCCGACCAGGAGCTTGAAATATCGATGGTCACGCCCGGAGGAAGGGCTACGCCCACACAGTCATCGGGGCTCAATTCCTCGTTGACCGCAGGCAAGGCGCGCAGCAGGGCGCACAATCGCCTCCCCGTCAGTTCGGGGTCGGCCTCCGGCAACTCGATCATGAACTGACACCCCATCACGCCCCCCACTCCTTTAGCACCTTCTCTTTGGCTTCCTGCAACGCTTTCTTCACCGCCTCCTCGCGGTTGAGGACCGCGTTGACCTTCTCGAAGAAGTCGGCGGGCGGCGGCCTTTGAGGATGTGATTCAACAGCGTCGCGTGCATTCCAAGGCAGTCCGCGAGGTCCTGCTGGGTGATGCCTCGTTCAGCCATGCGGCCTCGGAGACGATTCATGTCGGTGATTGAGCTGACTTCAAGTTGCATCGTCCGACAGCGTACTTGAAGTCAGTTCTAGTGGCAAGAACCTTTTAATTTGCTACTTTTAGGTGTGCTGGGTGAGCGCCTAGCAGTGGCCCGAAAAAGGGCGGGCTTGATGCAGGCTGAACTGGCCGCTGCGCTGGGCGAGCGTTACGACCACACGATGATTTCGCACGTCGAGCACAACCGCTCGGGCCTACTAGCCGACGGGTTGGTCAAAGCCGCGGAAACCCTCCACGTCAGCGTGGACTACCTGCTCGGCCTCACCGACGACCCCACGCCCGCCGCCAAGAGGGCGAAACCCCTGGATCAATTACAGGCGCAAGTCGATGAACTGAGCGCCAAGCCCTTGCCCGAACCAGCGGAACCCAAGGTTCTCCCAGCCGCCGAACTCCTTCACCAGGAAGCCGATCCCGAGCTAGCCTGGGTCGGCAAGTACGGCGTTCTCGGCTCGGCGGGCCCAGGGGCGTTCGTGGACAGCGAGCACGTCGTCAAGCAGATCGGCTTCCGCCGCGACTGGCTGCGCAAGAAGGGACTCAACCCCGCCAAGTGCAGCGTGATCGACGTGCACGGCTATTCGATGGAACCCACCCTGCACCACGGGGCCATGATCCTGATCGATCACCAGCGCACCCGCCGCCTTAAGAACCGCATCTTCGCCGTGCGCTCCGACGACGGCCCGCTAATCAAGCGGCTCATGCACGACAACCACCACTGGCTGCTCGTGAGCGACAACGAGGAGTACAAGCCGGTGAAGTGGCCCCGCGAGGCCGTGGTGATCGGACAGGTGATGTGGACGGGGAGGACGTTGTGAGGACGCCGGCGCGGGGGCCACTGGTGGGCCGACAGCGACAACGGCGAGTACAAGCCCCGGATGATGCGTTTGGGGTGTTGGTGGCGTATTGCGCTCATCGAAACATCGACAGCAAGTGGCCATTGTTGTTCAAGCGCAAAACGGGAGAGCGCCCATGATGAAGGCCGCACAATTGAATCCGGGCTCGCCGCGCAAAAAGGCGGGGGCCGGAAAGACCAGAAAAGTACGGTATCCGCTGACGACGATCGATCTCTTTTGCGGGGCTGGCGGCATCACCGAAGGATTCCGCGAGGCTGGATACCGCTGCCTCTATGGAAACGATTGCATGCCGGAAGCGATTGGGACGTTTTCACTTAACCACCTGGAACCCTGGAGTGATGCGCGTGGCATTGAAGATGTCAAGCCCGCTCAAGTGCGGTCGCGGCTTGGCCTAAAGAAAGGCGAACTCGATCTTCTAGTCGCCGGTCCGCCGTGCCAAGGCTTCTCGATTAACGCGCCGGCACGGTTTCTGAGTGACCCGCGCAACAAGCTTTTCAAGGACTACCTACGCTTCCTCGAACAGTTCCAGCCGAAAGCTTTTCTGTTCGAGAATGTCCCCGGATTGCTGTCTCTGGGCAATGGCAGGGTTTTCCGCCAGATTCTCCGCGAGTTCGACGAGCATGGCTACCATGTGACCTTCAAGATTCTCTTCGCCGCGCATTACGGGGTGCCGCAAGAAAGATGGCGCCTGATTCTGCTCGGCTCTCGGCTCGCGCCGGTCGCAGCGCCGGAGCCGACGCATTACGCCACAGGCCGCGCAAATTTCCGAGGCGGCGGGACACTGACTTTCCAGCTCAACGAAGCTGACAAAAAGCGTCTATTGCCGCCCGTGACTGTGGGGGAGGCGATCGGAGATCTTCCGCCCCTTCAAATAGGCGAAGGGGCGGAAGTGGTTGGCTACACGACCGAGGCTCACAGCGATTACGCGCGCATAATGCGCAACCCGGAAGGCGTGACGTTCAATCATTTTGCCGCGAAACTGTCGAAACAGAACCTGGAGCGCATGAAGTATGTGAAGCCGGGCGGCTCCTGGCGTGATATCCCGCACCGGTTGCTGCCGAAGGGCATGCAGCGGGCACGCAAATCAGACCATACGAAACGCTACGGCCGGCTGCGGAACGATGGCTTGGCAGGCACAGTCATGACGAAATGCGACCCGCATTGGGGGACCGCGTTCCTGCCCCATCAGGATCGCTCGCTGACCGTGCGAGAAGCGGCGCGGTTTCAGTCTTTCCCGGATACGTACAGATTCCTCGGACCGCGTGTGTCGCAGTACGGGCAGGTCGGGAACGCGGTTCCCGTGCTGATGGCGAAAGCTATTGCACTCCAGTTCCGTGCACATCTGGAGGCGCACGGAGCCGTACCTGCGGCTCTCCCGAAAGCAGCTTATGGCTAGCAGGATCATCGAGTTCTTTGGCTACGACCCGGGGGACCGCTCCCTCGCTGCGATCGAGGCGCGCCAGAATCTTCAGTGTCCGTTTCTCGGCAGGCAATGCAGCAAGACGCTAAACGATGGTCTGATTAGCGGAGCCTGTACGTTGAAGCCAGTTACCAGCGGGCCGGTCATCTGCTGCCCGGTTCGTCTGTACGTCAATAACTACGAGATTCTCCGCGATGTTGCACGCATCGCCTTCGGTTCTGTGATTCCGCTGGTACAAGCCGATACGGTAACTGATAACACAGGAGAGTGCGTGGGCGTCTTTGGCAAAGGATGGGGGAAAGAGCTGCGGCTTCCAACACGCGGCAAGAGCGGTGGGTATTTTGTCGATTGGGTGTTGGCGCATGTGAGCGCACAGGGAGAGCTGATAAATTTCGTTGCGGTTGAGGTGCAGTCGATCGACACGGCTGGGAACTACCGCCAAGAACGAGAGGTGTACCTCAGGGAGAAGTCGTTTTCGGGCAAGAGCACGGCGGGATTCAATTGGGAAAACGTCAACAAGCGGATTCTCCCGCAGATCATCTACAAGGGCCACGTGCTGCGGAAAGAGCCTCTGTGTCAGAAAGGCCTTTTCTTCGTCTGCCCAACGCCCGTGTACAAGAAAATCAGCGAGGGGCTGGGCGGGGAGCTACGCCCGTATCCAATTCAGCCGGGCTCGCTGACGATCATGTGGTACGACATCGGCGAACCAGTCCCGGCTGGAAACCAGCGGGCACTTGTGAGCGGAGGACAGCTCACCACGACGATTGACCAGGTAGCCCTTGCCTTCACTGCTCCTAGCAATCTTCCGCCTGCGCAAGTATATGAGGACGCAATCCGCGCATCACTGGAGCGGTACTGATGGACCGCTCATCCAGTGTTGTGGGAACGATATTCTTTCTCTGGTTTTTTGTTCTCGTTGGCACCCTTGCTCTCGGTTTGTTAGTTAAGCAATCCAGTTTTGTGGAAGTGGGACCAACGGGACCTTTGGCTGACTCCGAAAGTTATAGTGACGGGACGGGATTGAGTATTAGCCCTTGACGGAGGAGTGAGGGAGGATCGGAAAAGTGATGTGGACGGGGAGAACGCTGTGAGCCGACCGAGCCGCACGCATGCCTTCATGCTAGGCTGACTCAGGTAGATAAGTCCCCTTCAAAGGAGGTAGGAACTATGAAGATGCGAACAGCAATACTACTCACGGCGATCACGTTGCTCGCCCTAGGCGGATGCCAGGAGACCCCCGAGCCCGAGCCGACCGCCGACCCGGCACCGGCACCGGCGGCGCCGGCGGAGCCAGAGCCAGCACCCACAGAGCCCGAAGAGCCGGATGCGGATTCCGACGAATCCACCGAGTCCTCAGGGGACACTGACCAGTAGAGGCAGAAGCCCCGGCTGCTCACCGACGATCACCACACCCTCGGCCATGTGGTCTGGTGGGCACACACGGAAGAGTGAGGAAGGGATTAGTGATGGCCGATAAGCCGATCAAATGCCGCGACTGTCAGGTCGATGCGCAGGTTTTCGTCGAGGATGACTAGCCGCAGAGGGTCGTGTGTCCCCGCTGCGAGGCTTCCGAGGAATTTGATATAACTGTGAGGTCCCTCACGGAGCAAGCGGAGGCATTCGCAGCCAAAGAACTTCAGAAGGCTTTCAGCGGTATGGCCGCGCTCGATGAAGGCGGGATGATTGGCATGAGCGTGAGCCACAGTCCGGCAAAGATCAATGAGGCAACCGGGAAATTCGTCTTGGACTTTGACTGACAGATTTCTGCCACGAACGGCTTGAGCGGTTCTCTCAATGAGATCAGGCAAGCACTTCTCAACAGCCGGCCGGACGCCTGACGCCATGGCTTGATGATAGCAACTGTCCCAAGGGTGGGTCGTTTTCGGGCCAACGAAGTGCGACTGCAACTCAGCGTGCTGGCCTACAACCTGGGCAACTTGTGGCGGCGGCTCGGACTGCCGAACAGGATCAAGAGTTGGTCGCTCACGAGCTTGCAGCAGCGGCTGATGAAGACCGGCGGCCGGCTCGTCAAACACGCGCGCTACTACTGGTTGCTGCTGGCCGAGGGGCGTCTGAACCGGCGGCTGTTCGGTGACATGCTGCACAGGATCTGGGCGCTGCCGCTGCCGAGCGGGTAGCGTTACCTGGACGAGGATCAACAGTTTTTAGCTCCGAAAAGGCTTCGCAGGGAGCAGTGTCGGTCGGTGTGCCGTTCAGCCCGCTCCATCAACGTCTGTGAGCGGACGGACGGGCTTTGGGGCCTGCCGCCGGAGGTGATGTGCAGGGTTCAGCGCGGAAAGACGTGGTATTCGGGGCAGCGCGGGTGCATACTGTGACCGCGCCAGGGCCAAAATGGAAATCCTGGCTTAAAGTGCCTAACGACATCGCGGTGATCGGAGCGGGAAACGACCGGCATTCCGATGTGTTCCTCGTTCCGCTAACGACGATTGATCAGCGGTGTCTGGAGGTCGGCGAGAACGCCGGGGAGCAAGTTCTTCGCCTGCTGAGGGCGAACGAACACCTCCTCCGAAGACGATTCATATCGAGCCGCAGCTTATCGTGCGAGCGTCGACCAAGAAGCCCGGCCGTGCCAAGAGTTGAGCGGGAAAACGGCCAAGCTTCCGCGCTGGCTGTTCCATCCCGAGACCGTCGCGGAATCGATTTGGGTGACGGCGAAAATGCCAGCGTGAACAGCAGCGCACCGAAAGCGCGTCCCTCACTCGCGGTCTGCTCTTTCTTCAGGATTGCTTCGTCATCGGTCGGGTGGGTGTCGCTTGGTTTGGTTTGTGTAGCGGCGCGGCAAAGTGCTGTTTGGGTTGATGTTGCATAGCAGGAGCAGGTTCGACAGACAGCGGAGAATCCGCGATGCCAGGCAAGAGATGGACGCAGCCTGAAAGGGAATCTCTCATCCGTCAAGTCAAACAAGGCAAACGTTTGCCTCAGATCCGCATCCGAGCCAGATCCCAAGCAGCGGTCAATCAGCACCGGCAGCGACTGCGTGAGACAGGGCTGCTCGGTCAGGACTCAAAGCGAAGCCTGCGGCTGTGGACAATGAGAGAGATCCGCTCGCTGCGTGACTACACGAACGGCTATCGATTGAGCGCCACTCAGATTGTACGGGCGGGACTGCTGACAGGCCGCAGCAAGGATTCCATCAGCCAGCAGATGAGGCGTCAGGGTCTGGGAGATCCCAGGCGTCGGGAAGCCTCCCGCGCAGCCCGCCGGCTGGATGCTGAGGAAAAAGCAGCCCTTGAAGAGTTGCTTCAGACAGGGGGAAGCAAACTGGCGAGTGCGGAAGTGGCTGAGAAGTTCAAGATTTCCCCGAAGACGGTCACAGCGTATCGCCGTCACATGAAGCTGCAACTGTCGTGGCACGAAGCGAGAAACTCGGAGCGTTATCGGCAACGTGCGGAGGAACTCCGTCAGGAATTCATTCGCCGAACCCGTGCACGTTGGAAGAGGTGGCGAGTGGAACGGAGGAGGACACTCAAGAAGCTGCAGTGGCGGATGAAGCGGCAAGGAGTGAATGGCAAGATGCGTCACTGCATCCGTTGCGGGGAGACCTGGCTTGAACTCAAGGAGTTCTTTCCTCTCACGAAGCGAAGGCGGAGAGGAATCGTGACCTACACAATGTCTCGAAGCTGTCGAGCGTGCCGCGCGCAGCAACAATAATGTCCCGATTGCGACCAACAACCCTCGACCAGTCGTCAGGTTTCACTGCTTCCTCAACAGTGATTATTGGGACTAATTGGGACAGCAGCATGATTTCTATCTTGTCCAAAGCGGCAACCTGGTCCCCAGAGCAGCCCTTTGGCGAGGCTTTCTCGCGTGTTTTCAGCAGCCGTCTCTGCTCCGCCCAGCTAATTTGGACAGCAGTGACTTTCACCGTGCCAGGGCCAAAATGGAAATCCTGGTTCAGTTTCGGCCAGCTTACGGCTTACCCCCGCACGTAGGGCCGCCAGACCAAACCCTCGATCGAGGTTGTCCAGTTGCCGTCGGCGTCGGCGCTTACGGGCGCTAATTCCTCAGCGGTGTAGTCGCGGTCCTCGACGCCCTCGCAGACCCACAGGGTGTGCTTGGTCTCGTCGGGGTCGGTGAACGGCCCGAAGGCCCGGAAGCCGGTGGCGGCCAGCTTGTCGTGCGCGCCCGTGGTCAGCATGCGGTATTTTTTGGGAATTATATACGAAAGTGCCGACAAACCCTTGACAATCTCGGCACTCTGCTGTAAACTAGAATCATGACAAACGGACCAGGCAAGGCGTTCCGCAGGGGCGTTACACTCAAGCAGATCATGAAGATGTTCCCCGATGATGCTACGGCTGAGGCGTGGTTCGGCAAGCAGTTCTGGCCCAGCGGAGTATGCTGCCCACACTGTGGCTCGCTGAACGTCAAGATCGGCTGCAAGCACAAGACCATGCCCTATCGCTGCCGCGAGAAGGAGTGCGCGAAGAGGTTCAGTACCAAGACTGGCACGGTCATGGAAGGCTCAAAGGTCGGATTCCAGAATTGGGCTATCGCCACGTTCCTGTTAATCACGAGCCTCAAGAGCGTGTCAAGCATGAAGCTGCACAGGGACTTAGGCATCACCCAAAAGTCGGCCTGGTTCTTGGCGCATCGCTTGAGGGTTGCACTGACTTCCAATAATGCTATATTGTTCTCAGGGCCAGTGGAGGTTGACGAGACCTACATGGGCGGGCGGCGCAGGAACCTGAGCAACGCGCAGCGCAAGCAGGTTGGGCCGGATGCCGGTAGAGGTCCGGTCGGCAAAACTGCAGTTGTCGGCATGAAAGATCGTCCGACGAACCAGGTTGCGGCCAAGGTTGTCGAATCAACTGACAGGAACACGCTGCAAGGCTTCGTCAAAGATCACGCAACGCCAGAGGCGACCGTCTACACCGACGATGCAAGCGCATACGAAGCGCTGCCGTTCGACCACGCCACGGTCAAGCATTCGCTTTCTGAGTACGTCAAGGGCGACGCTCACACCAACGGCATCGAATCGCTATGGTCGATGCTGAAGCGGGCGCACAAAGGCACCTTCCACAAAATCTCCCCCAAGCATCTTGATCGCTACGTGCAAGAGTTCGCGGGACGGCACAATATTCGGGAGCAAGACACCATCAAGCAACTGGCATCCGTGCGAGGCGGCATGGAGCGCAAGCGTTTGCGGTACAGACAACTGATCGCAGACAACGGACTTGCTTCGGGTGCGCGGTCGTGATGCCCGCAATGACAACACTGAGCATCAGAGCCACCGCAAACCGATGGATATCTGACAACTTCCCCGAGCAACGCAAGTTCCTGAGCCACACATCCCCTGTGGCCGATCACGATGGGCTGTGGCGCGTCGAATTGGTGGTCAGAAACGGCAAACAGTCCGCTCCCCTAGGACAACTGATCGTCAGAGATGGTGGGGTCATCTTGGTAGGGGATTCTACGGATTCCATCGCGGCCCGCATTCGAGACTACATCGGGCGCGAGAAGCATCCCAAAGACCTTGTGCCGCAGATAGGGGAGTACCACGATTTTCGCTTCGCAGACGGGATTGAAGGAGCCGCGCAACTCGAAGACCAGTCTGTAGACCTTCTGTTGACCGATCCGCCCTACGGCATCAGCAAGGCTTACACTTGCGAAAAGCAGGTTCCTCGGCGCTTACGAAAGAACGGCACGGACTTCATTATGCCGAAGGGCCACTTCGGATCATGGGATGATTCTTTTCCAACCCCTTCGGAATGGACGGCCAAGGTGCTCCCTAAGATTCGAGGGTGGGCTGTCATATTCTGCGCACAGGCACAGATAGGGGCCTACTCTGAGATCCTTGAGTCGCACAGGTTCGTAGCCGTCGGAACGCTTGTTTGGCAGAAGACGAATCCGGTTCCGTTTAATCACACTCACAAGCCGATCAATGCATGGGAGGCGTCGGTTGTCGGAAAGCGCCCAGGAACCAAGTTCAATGGACGGGTGGTACATAACGTCTTCCGGTACAAGTCGCCTTCCCCGCAAGAGCGCATTCACCCAACCCAGAAACCGCTAGGACTTATCTCTGAGTACGCGGAACTGTTCTGCAGCGAAGGGGATCTGATCCTAGACCCGTTCGCAGGCAGTGCGACTACTGTTGTAGCCGCCATCCGATCAAGGCGGCGGGTTCTTGCCTTTGAAAATGATCCGGCATCGTTTGAGGCTGCGACGGCCCGCGTCGCCAATTTGGGGAAATTTCCGTGAACGCTCAGGACTTCGAAGAAACCTTCAATACGGACTCGAAGGTGTACCAAGTCTATCTCGTGCTGAGGGGCCGTCAGTGGCACTGCCGCGAGTGCGAATATGGGCACGTAAAAACCACACAGATAGCTGGAGGAGCGGGCATACAGGGTCTCCAGCGTGGCACTCGTTCACGTCCTGGGATGGAAATTTCGAGCGGCAATCACTTTTGCTCTAAGTGTGATCGGCAAACACGCCATGATCGCTGGACAGGTCGGTTCTTAGAGCCAGTTCCAGCACCATCCATGCCGATTGCATTTGCCCTGAGAGTGATGGACATTCTAGGGAAGCGGGATGTTGTCGAAGGAACGGAGCGGCCACCAAACCAACTGACAGTTGATCACAAGTTGCCGATGCTGCGGTGGAATCAAGAAACCACTGCAAAGCAATCCAACTACGACTCTATGACAGAGGCCGACATCCGGTTGAACTTCCAGCTGCTCAAAGAGTCCAATGGGAGCGTCAGCCACAATCTCTTGAAGAGCAGAAGCTGCGAGAGGTGCTACAAGAAGGGAAGGCGCGGGACTCCGTTCGACATCAAGTTCTTCTATGCAGGCGGGCCTCGATGGGTTCCAGTCAACAAGAAAGACCCTTCCGGTTGCATCGGATGTGGTTGGTATGACTTTGCTGAATGGCGGAAGTTCCTGAACAAAGAACTGGAGAATGGTTAGGTCAATGCCAAAGAAGAAAGTTTCCGTTGTGAAGGTCGTGCATCCGAGCTACCAGCCGAGCAGTGCCGAGTTGCAAGCAGACCTGCGGGTTAAGGCCACTCCCAAGCAAGCGATCAAAGCTCTAGGTAGGCGGGTCAAGATCAACTACGTCAAGTCGCCCAAGGAGCTAGGGTGAGTGCTATTTTGCGGCACTTTCGTATATAATTCCCAATACAATCGTACGCGATTGCATTCGGCGCTGGGCTATCGGCCGCCGCAAGAGTATGAGCGGCTGTGGGAAGAGGCGGCTAACGCCGCCTGAGTTTTCTTAAGGCATGAGCAGATCTATCGATCCGATGGCGCAGCACAAGGCGGGATGCGGCCTCAGTAGGCGAGCACCCCGCCCTCATCGTTGCGATGAGTCTGCGGCCGGGTATTCCTTGGTGGGTTGCTCTCCAGCAGAGCCCGGCTCCGCTTCCCCGGATGAGTTGATCATGCCCCCATTGGGCTGGATTGGCTATCCTTTTTCAGTCAACCGCGACCCGTCCCTACTTTCTTGGCCTCGCCACAGGGGTCCACTCCAACCCCGATCAAAGAGGGCAGGTTTCTTTACCTGCCTGTTTCTCGGTTGCTAGCGGATGTGATGGACACGTAGGGAAGCCTGCCCTACTCGTCCTTGCCCGGTCGTCAGCGTCTGGGGTTCCGCTGCGGCTCCGCGACAATCTCACCGTCGAGCAACTGGAACCCGGTACTGTGCATCACGTCCGCGGAACAGACCAGCCGGGGCTCTTTGAAGTCTCCGCGGAGGTCGGGCGAAGTGGAACTGAAGTTGGGGTTGCCGGCTTCGACTTCCCACACGACCTTGCCCTTGAACCCGACCTGCACCTCGAGGGCCGCGCCGCATGATCGGCAAACGTAAGAGGACGGCACATCGGGTTCATCCCCTTCAGGCATTACCGCTTATTCTAGTCGCACATTCGATCTGTGAACTGTGCGCATCCAACGCCGAGGCTCGTCGATTCACGCCAGTCAGAGCCTCTCTACGATGTCGAGAGGCTCCATCAAGCGGAACCGTAGTTGCGCTTCGGCGGGAATGCGAACGGGCTTGCCGCGTGTTGCGGCTGCGACACTGCCGCCGGCGCCCGCACCCGCCCCGGCCCCGATCGCGGCTCCCTTGCCACCGCCGGCAATCGCGCCCACGATGGCACCCAGCCCGGCTCCGATGCCAACCTTCTTCATGTCGTTCTTCGTGGACTTCTCCGCCTGACGGTGAACTCGGTTGGTGACGATCTCCACGGTTTGCCCATCAGCCGTGTCGAGCCGGACAAGCTCAATCGACAGCTTAGCGAGTCCCTTCACGCGCCCGGCCCGTACGGCGTCGACTACGACACCCTCGACCTGCGCGCCCTTCTCGGCAATAACCATGTCATCGACGACGATGGACTCGTCCAAGGTCGCGGTGAACGTGTCCCCGCCATAATTGCGGTCGCTTGCGAGGGGATAGTCCAGCCGAACAGCCAGGTCCGTTCCCGCCCGCAGAGTGACCCGGCGAGGCTCACGCGGCGCCGGCTCCGCTTTCTGCACAACCGGGCGTTGTGGCTCAACCGGCGGCGTTACGGGCGTCCGGGCCACCGGCTCCGGGTCAGGCTGCGGAGGAGCCGCCGCCCGGGGATCAGGTTGTGAAGGGGCCGGAGGCTCGACAGGCTTACGGCGGACCGGCTTCGGCTTCGGCCGCCTCGGGCTCGGTTTCTCAGCAACAGGGGCCGGCTCATACGCAATAACTTCTGATGGCTCGTTTACAACTTCCGGCTGAGCCGCAAAGGCCGCCTTCTCAACCGGCTCGGCCACCGCTTGTGGGGCGCTTGGGTGCCCACTTTTCCCGATGTAGATACCGGCCAGCAGCGCCACAATCGCTGCCAGACTGACCAAAATGCCCACCTGAACACGCTTCATGGTTACAGCCTCCCCTCCGTTGATCCCAGCGTCTTTGGGACGGCCCGGATCTTACCTCCATTACACGTGTAGGAGAATATCAACGACGTGCACGAGATCCTGGCGAATCTCAAGCGGGGCTACGTTCTGGATTTGGGCAGCCGCTTCGGCAGCTTCGATCCAAGGGACTGCCCTTTCGCCACGGTCCGAGTGGACCTCGACCCACCGGCGCGCGTCGATGTAGCCTGCGTCGTTAAGGCAGACGCCGCGCTTTTGCCGTTTCGAGACGGTTGCTTCGCGGCAGTAATCTCGAACCACAGCCTCGAGCATTTCGCGCGGCTTGAGGATGCCCTACGTGAGATCGGACGCGTGGCCAGCCCGGAGGCCGCCTTCTACGCCGCCGTTCCCGACGCCACTACCGTTACCGATCGGCTGTACCGTTGGCTAGCGCGAGGCGGCGGACATGTGAATGCCTTCCGCTCTTCCGAAGCCCTAGTACGCCTTGTCGAGCGGACGGCCGGTCTGCCGCACGCGGGCTCGCGGCTGCTCTACACGTCGTTGTCATTCCTAAACTCAAAGAACCGCCGCTCGCGTGCGCCACGCAAGTTGATGCTGCTCGGCGGCGGACGGGAATGGGTCCTGGTGTTGTGGAACGCCCTGTTCCGAACCCTCGACCGCCTGTTGGGAACACGTACTGCCGTATATGGGTGGGCGCTCTATTTCGGCAAGGTGCCTGTTCCGGTGGATACCGTCGGGTGGGTGAACGCCTGCGCCCGCTGTGGCTCAGGTCATAGCGTGCGTCGCTTATCGGAGGAGGGCAGGGTCCGGCGGGTGCTGGGCCTTGTGCCGGCTTATCACTGTCCCGATTGCGGCGCACGCAATCTATTCTTCCGCGGCGACGGCTTCAGCCGGAAGTAATGCCCCTATTGAATCCCGCAAATTATTATGACACTTTTTGACAGTGTGGAGCATCTATATATGTATGGGCAACCCCAAAGGTGTGAAGCGGGATTTCAAGGCGCTGGAGAAGCGCCGTTTCGAAGCGATGCGGCTGCTCCACCAAGGCCACAATCAGTCCGAGACGGCGAGACGGCTGAACGTCGCTCGCCAAACCGTCAGTGAGTGGCGGCGGCAATACCGCGAGCAGGGTGCGGCCGGACTCCGCCAGGCCGGGCGCGCCGGACGCAAGCCGCTCCTCGATGCCGCACAACGCGAACGCCTGACGTCGCTGCTGCTGGAAGGCCCGGAAGCCCACGGCTTCCCAACGCCCCTGTGGAGCTGTCCGCGGGTGGCTCGGCTGACCGGAGACGAGTTCGGGGTCGCATACCACGCAGGCCACACCTGGAAGATCCTGCGAGCGCTCGACTGGAGCCCGCAACGCCCGGCCGGAAAGGCGCGCGAGCGCAACGAAGAGCGGATCCGCACCTGGAAGCGCAAGACCTGGAAGCGCATTAAAAAAAAGCCCAAAACGAAGGCCGTACGCTCGTCTTCATCGACGAAAGCGGATTGAGTCAGAAGCCGCATCGCTGCCGCACCTGGGCGCCACGTGGCCAAACACCGGTGCTGCAGTTTAACTTCAACTGGGAGAAGCTTTCCGTCTCGGCGGGGCTGACGCTGCGTAACTTCTACTTCCGGCTCTATCCCGGTGCGATCGGCAAAGAGCAAGTGACCGACTTTCTCAAGGCGTTGGTACGTCATATCGATCGCCCGCTGCTGATCGCCTGGGATCGGCTGCCGGCGCACCGTAGCCGCCTGGTGCAAGAGTTCATCGAACTCTCCGAAGGCCACATCGCAACCGAGTACTTGCCACCCTATGCGCCGGAGTTGAATCCGGTGGAATACATCTGGGCTTACTGGAAGCAGCACGAGTTGCCGAACGTCTGTCCGAAAGACTACGGCGAGCTGAACGAGCGGGCCCGCAAGGCACTCCGCCGCATGTACCGCAAACCGCGTTTGATCACGGCCTTCTGGAAACAGTCTTCTCTTTGTTTTGACTGACTCTATATTATGCGGGAGTCAATAATGCGCGAGGACGCGCGCTACTGGGCACTTAACCACACTACTGTTTCCAAGTGAAAAGTCTGTGGAAACAGATCCACCAACGTCATCGACCGTATCCGGTACCCGCCTTTTAGCAACGGCGTCAGATCACGCGCCAACGTCGAAGGATCACATGACACAAGCACGAGCTGCGCAGGCCGCAGCCTCACAAGCTCAGCCGTCACTTCCGGTCCCAGGCCCGCACGCGGCGGGTCGGCCACGACAAAGTCCACGGGATCGAAGAGGCTCGGCAGAAACTCCACTACGTTCAGATTGACGACCTGAGCGTCCGCTCGGGCACGTTCGAGGTTCAATCGCAGATCGCGCAGCGCCCGCCGGCTCGCGTCCACGGCCACCACCCGTTCAAACTGCCGGGCCAGAGACAAGGTGAACAGGCCCACCCCGGCATACAAATCGAGCGCAAAACGGCCGGACGCACCGCCGGTCACCACCCTCGTAAGCTCGTTGACGAGGAACCGATTCACCTGGAAAAACGATCGGCTGCCGACCCGAAAGAGATCGTCGCCCACCGGGTAGTCGATCGTGTCGCTTGGCTCAAATCCCTCGATTCTCTCGCCGCACCATTCGAAGAACGACTTGGCCAGGGGCCGGTCGCTCGATCGCACATTCAACTGCACGTCGGTCTCGTTGGTGAAGAACTCCACTTCGCGCAGGAAGTTGGGGAAGCGCTTCTCACGAGCCATCTCTTGCAGAGTCTGATGGGTACGATTGAGAACCGGTGAGTTGACCGGGCAAGACTCGGCCGAGACCAGCCGATGCGAGCCTGCTTCAAAGAAGCCGACCTGTGCGCTCCGGCCTCGTTTGGCGATCCGAAGTTGCGTGCGGTTGCGGTAGCCCCACGGCTCGCCCGCAACGGTCTCGACCGGCCCATCCCACGTGATCTTGCCTACACGAGCCAAGGTTTCGACCAGAATTCGGCGCTTTGCTTCCAGCTCCTCGCCGTAAAACAGATGTTGGTAATGGCAGCCGCCGCAGGTTTCGAAAACGGGGCAGCGCGCTTCGACACGGCTTGAGCTCTTCGAGACCCAATCGACAGCGTGCCCCTCGATCAAGCCCTTCTTCTCGCGAACCGCCTCGACCTCGACGGTCTCCCCCGGCACGACAAAGGGGACGAGCGCAACACGACCGTCGATACGGCCAAGACCCTGCCCACCGTAGATGAGCTTTTCTATTTGGACTCGCACGGCGAGCAGCGAAGCGAACGTGCCCCGCTATTGACGAGCCAGGCCACCCGCGGCTCTCAGAGTCGCGGGCGTGAGCCCGCGTTGAGCGACAACCGAACGCGCAATAGGTCCCAAGGAGGATATCCAGTTCCTCGAAACAGAGACATGCCCCGCCGATCGGCTGTTCTCGGATCGGCCGACCGATAGCCTACACATTCTTCACCGGTCGGATCACCCGGCGCCGCCTGCCGTACTCGTGCCGCGTGGCCGACCACCTCACCGGACCGTAGGGACTATACTCGCCGAGATCGACTTCGCCCTCCATCGTGTTCCCCTGGACCGTCCCCTCGAACGAGTAACCGAAACCGGAGCCTTCGTAGCGATGTCGGCTGCGGAAGTGGACCTCGTTGCCTTCGACCCAGCCCCGGATCTCACCGTCCGTCACTTCCGCGGTGTGAGCACCGACCAGGTTGTCGTCCTGCTGCTCGAGGAAGATGCTGTGGTCGACGCTCCCGAGCACGAAGTCCATGTGGAGGTCCCACTGGCCGGCGATCTCGGCCCGCGGGCCGCTGGGCGTGGGGGATCGGCTGACCTTGGGAGTCGAGAGCACGCGGTGCAACTCGGTCGCGACCACCTTGGCACTGCCCGGCTTCATTTGCCAGGGCATGATGCTGACCGAGCTGTCCTTGGGATTGCGAGGGTTCCCGCTGCCGCCGGCCAGGACGATTCGAGGATCGCCGTTGTAGAGTTGCTTGTTCACCTCTTCACCGGTGATGCCGATCTTTTCACCGTCCCAGCGGATGGCTAGACGCGGTGAACGGTTCGAAAGCCCGCGCGGCTGCAAGACCTCGGTCGTCACGCCTGATACTCGTTCGACGCTCTTCGCGATCTCGTCCAGCCAGCTCTCCCAGGCCTTCCACTCGGCATCGTGGTCGCGCTTGACCCACATCTCGACCGCAGCCAGCAGGCCCATGGCGTCTTCCTTACCTACCTTCATCGGGCGCCCGAACGCATGGTGCGGCGCGCTGTTGAGCCAGGCGGCCTGGATCAAGTCCTTGCGGCCAATCAGCAGGCCGGAACTCTGCGGGCCCCGCAGAGCCTTGCCGCCGCTGTACGCCACCAAATCAGCCCCTCGCTCGAGATGAACGTTCGGGATCGTCAAGTCCTCGGCCGCTGCGTCCACCAGGACCGGCACGTTGTACTCATGAGCGATGGCCGCTACTTCCTTGAGGCCGAAGGGTCCACGGACGCGCAGCGTGGCCAGGACCATGACCATGGCCGTCTGCGGACCCATCGCCGCGCGCATCTGCTGCTCATTGTCGACATTGATGAACTTGACACCCAGCATGCGGATGGCGTGGTCGTAGGTGTTGCGCGAGTAGCTGGGCGCTATGACTTCGCTCTTGAGCCCTGCAAGGTTCGGCAGCCGCGCGATACGCTCAGGGTTGCCTCCCGTGAGACAAGCCGCCGTCGAATGCGTCAGCGCCGCCGCGCAGCCGCTGGTCACCATCCCCAACTCGGCACCGGTGATCTCGGCCAGCCGCTTGCCTATGGCTTCCATCAACTCGTCCATCTGAACGAAGTTCTGAGAAGCCTGCTGCATGGCCTGACTGCATTCGGGGAGCATGAGCGACCCGCTCATCACGGTAAAGGTCCCCTTGCAGTTGATGACTGGACGGACGCCGATCGACTGGTACATATCACTACCGTAGGAAAGCTTTGGAGCGGCCCCGGTGCTCGAAGCTAGACCGGGAGCTAGCCCGGCGGCGGCCATCAGCCCGCCGTTCCGAAAAAGGGCGCGGCGGCTCAGCCCGGGTGGTTTCGCACGACGCAGTGCAGTCAACAATGACATGAATCTTGCCCCCCTGAACCGAGCAGTACTCGGGTGGCTATCAGACTAAGCGTTTGTGACACGCTAACGCAAATAGCACAACTTGATCGAGGGCGCAGTGCGGAGCCCAACTCGTCGACTGATAGCGGCGGCTCCCCCTGGGGGTGCGTAGCGCCACGAGTGAGAACGACACAGCGGTCCGCCCCTACGGTTCGTAGCTGCGATTGCCGACCGGGAGAAAACGGGAGCCTACGCTGCGACCGCCACCGGTGCCTGCCAGACCTTCTTGCCGGCTACGATCGTCGCCACCGGTCCGCCCTGAAAAGTGTGCCGGTCGAATGGGGAGTTCTTGCTCTTGGAGAGAGACTCGTTAACGTCGAACGTCCACTGCCGGTCGAGGCTGAAAACGGCCACATCGCCCGGAGCGCCGGGAGCGAGCGTCCCTCGGTCGAGCCCGATCACGCGCGCGGGCCCTGTGGTGAATAGTTCCACCATGCGCATCAGGCTGATCTTGCCCGGATGAACCAGGTGTTCCAGGGCCAACCCAAGGGCCGTCTCGAGGCCGGTCACGCCAAAAGGACAGCGTTCGAATTCCTGCATCTTCATGTTGCCCGTGTGCGGCGCATGGTCAGTGGCTATGGCGTCTATGGTGCCGTCGACGATCCCCTCGATCGCCGCGTTGACGTCAATATGCGCGCGTAGCGGGGGCCTCATCTTGTAGTTGCTGTCGTAGCTGGTGATATCGCTATCGGTGAGCACGAAGTGATGCGGCGTGACTTCGCAGGTAGCTGGAATCCCCAGAGCACGCGCATGCCGCACCATGGCGATCGAGTTCCGCGTCGAGATGTGGGCGATGTGTGCTCGGGCCCCAGTCGATTCGCTCAGGATGATGTCGCGGGCCACCATCACGTCTTCCGAGCTTGCGGGAATGCCCCGCAAGCCCAGTCGCGCCGCCTGCACGCCCTCGTGGATGTCGCCTCCCAGGCTCAGGTTCAAGTCCTCGCAATGGTCGATGACCGTCAGACCGAACGACGAAGCGTATTGCATCGCCCGCCGCATCACACGCGAGTTCATCACCGGTAAGCCATCGTCAGAGATGGCGACCACGCCCGCCGCCTTCATCGCGCCGATCTCGGCCAACTGCTCACCCTTGCTGTCCTTTGTGATGGCCCCGATCGGGAAGACATTGACGGGTGCGTAACGCCGTGCGCGCTCGACGATGAAGCTCGTCACGGTCGGACTGTCGTTCACCGGGATGGTGTTGGGCATGCAGCAGACCGACGTGAAACCGCCAGCCGCCGCCGCTCGCGCGCCTGTCTCGATCGTCTCAGCGTGCTCGATGCCCGGCTCCCGTAGATGCACGTGGATATCAAGAAGCCCCGGAGAGACGATGCAATCCGAGGCGTCCACAACTTCAGCATCGCCCGCCTCGATGCGCTCGTCGACGGCGGCAATACGCCCGTCCTCGATCAGCACATCCCGCGGGCCGTCCGTACCCGAAGCGGGATCGACTACCCTTCCGTTCTTGATCAGCAACCTATTCATGAAGGGAGTTCCGCCCCGAAGGGGCCGGGAGATCATAGCCCACGGTTTCCAGCCGTGGGTGTAGGGCGATGACCACCAGGAGCCCTGAAAGGGGCGACACAGCTTTCTCTAGAGGCTTCTGACCACCCACATAAGATCTCACATAAGATCTGCAGCTCATCCGGTTCCGACAAGCGGAGGGCAGGTGTCGCTTGTATCGTCCTTTCAGGCTCCTCGTGTTCCGTCATCCTTTCCTCTGGCAACAGACCGCATGCTCGTCACCCCCCGCAAACCCTCTCCAACACCGCCATCCTCGCAGCCACTCCGTTCTCCACCTGATTCAAGATCACCGATCGCGGAAAATCCGCCACTTCCGAAGAGATCTCCCGGCCCCGATTGATCGGCCCCGGATGCATCACGATCGCATCCGGCTGTGCCAAGCGGAGGTGCTCCAGCCGCAAACCGTAAAACTGAAAGTACTCGTTCTTAGGAAAGTTGATGACGTTGTGGCGCTCGAGCTGTACCCGCAGCATCATAATCACGTCCGCGCCCGTCACGGCCTCATCGATGCTATAGGTTAGGCTGATGCGGTCCGCCAGTTTCGTCAGCGTGGGTGAGAGCATGGTCGCCGGGCCGCACAGCACGATCTCCGCACCGAACTTCGACAGTAGATGTATGTTCGACCGCGCCACGCGGCTGTGGGAGATGTCGCCGATGATCGCCACCCGCAGCCCTTCCAACGCCGGACGGGTGTCGAGAATCGTCATCGCGTCAAGCAACGCCTGGGTCGGATGTTCGTGTTGGCCGTCGCCGGCGTTGATGATCGGTGTCGGCAAGAACCGAGACAGAAACTGCGGTGCGCCCGAAGCCGAGTGTCGCATGACGATCGTGTCGGGATGCATCGCCGAGAGAGTGTTCAGCGTATCGACTAGCGACTCACCCTTTGACAGGCTCGACCCTTCGCCGGAGATCGAGATCGTATCCGCTCCCAATCGCTTCGCGGCCAGCTCGAAGCTGGCGCGGGTGCGGGTCGAAGGCTCGAAGAACAGGTTGACGATCGACTTGCCGCGCAGCGTATCGAGCTTCTTAACCGGCTCGCCCGGCTGTATCTTGTATTCCCTCCCGCGGTCGAGCAGCCACCGAATCTCGTCGCGGCCTAGGCCCTCGATACCGAGCAGGCTTCGTCGCATGGCATCCAGGGGCGCGGACGCCGGTGCCGCCCCTGGCGCCGTCGCCGGGCGGTCTGTCATCGAAGGGCTCACCTCGAACTCACCTTCTCTGCCAGCAGAACCCGTTCCTCGCCGTCGACCGGCTCGACCCTCACCTCAATTACTTCCTGTGCGGTGGTCTCGACGAACTTGCCGACGAACCGAGCTTCGATCGGAAGCGTGCGGTGCCCGCGGTCAATCAGCACGCAAAGCTCTACGCCGGCTGGACGCCCCTGTTGATGAAGCGCGCCCAGGGCGGCGAGAGTCGTCCGGCCAGTGTAAAGCACGTCGTCCACCAGGATCACGTGCTTGTTGTCGATCGAAAAAGGGATGTCCGTACGGCGGACGAGGGGATCGGCCCCCAGCGTCGAGAGGTCTTCGCGGTACAGCGAGATGTCCAGCGTGCCGGTCGGCACGGGATGCCCGGCCACCGATTCGATCTCTACGCCCAAGCGGTCGCCCAGAATGGCACCCCGTCGGTGAATGCCGATCACCGCCAGCCTCTCGCTGCTCTCGGCCTTCCCAACAACTTCCTGCGCCAGCCGAACCAGCGTACGATCGATCTCCGAACCGCTCATAAGCTCGGATTTGATTTCGAGCAGGCTCATCGAAGGCGAGCGAACCTCACGATAGCACAGGGTGTCGAACCGCCCCTAGGAGGGTAATGAAGGCAGTGAAAGTCTCGTCTCGCCACACGACATACTCCTCAAGTTCCGGCGCCGTGCTGCCCCAAAATTATGACCAACGTTCTCTGTCGAAGAGATCAGTAAACTAGAAATGGTCGCCCGATTCTTGCCACATAGAGTATGCTGAGCACGAAGGGCGAAAAGCCGTAATCCTGGGTCCTTGACAGGGGCTGCTCAGAGCCCGCCGCTCCAGTAACTGCTGCAATTCTCGATCTCGCCTTGCCGATCCCCTCCCGAATCCTCGGCATCTCGACACTAGGAACGCTCTTCTTGGCTCTGGTGGCCTGCTCCGGCACGCAGTCCTCGGGCCCGGTTTCGCGTCTTCCCGTCATGCCCGTGACGCTGCCTAACGGCGCCGTCATCCAGGCCGAGGTCGCCAGCACGCCTGCCGAACAAGCCCGTGGTCTACAGTTTCGAGACGAACTGGCGCCCGACCGAGGCATGATCTTCCACTTTTTCGACATGCGTGAGCGCCCCTTTTGGATGTACAAGACTCGTATCCCGCTCGATGTCCTCTGGCTCGACGGGCGCGGCCTCATCATGGAGATGTCGACCGACATACCCCCTTGCGAGTCGGAAATTGCTCGGGACTGCCCCACCTACGGTGGTAAGATCCCGTCGAAGTACGTGCTCGAGTTGGCTGCGGGCCAGGCGACCGCCCACGGGCTGAAGCTTGGCGATCGCATTGGCTTTTAGCTATCCTCCGAAGACATGACCGAAAAGCAGTTGCGCGAGCTGTTCGCGAAGGTCGCCGAGGGCTCCTCGACGCCCGACGACGCCTTGGCGGAGTTGCGTCACATGCCCTTCGAGGATCTCGGGTTCGCCAAGGTCGACCATCACCGCAGCTTGCGCCACGGCATGCCCGAGGTCGTCCTCGGTCAAGGCAAGACCGTCGGCGAGGTCAGGACCATCTCCGAAAAGCTGCTCGCGAAGTCGCCAAACCTGCTGGTGACCCGTGCGACGGAAGAGATGGCGCACGCCGTCCGCGAATTAGACGAGAGCTCCGAGTACCTGCCACGATCCGGCGCCATCCGCGTCTGGCACGACCGGGCGCACGTCGGAAAGGCCAAGATCGCGGTCGTCTGTGCCGGCACCAGCGACATCCCCGTCGCCGAGGAGGCACAGGTCACCGCCGAGGTCATGGGGAACGAAGTCGAGACGATCTATGACGTGGGCGTTGCCGGCATCCACCGGCTGCTGTCGAACCGTGAGCGTTTCGAAGACGCTCGTGTGATCATCTGCTGTGCCGGCATGGAGGGCGCCTTGCCGAGCGTGGTGGGCGGCTTGGTATCGGTCCCCGTGATCGCCGTGCCCACCAGTGTTGGCTACGGCGCCAGCTTCCACGGCCTGGCGGCGCTGCTCGGCATGCTCAACACTTGCTCCAGCAACGTGACCGTCGTCAACATCGACAACGGTTTTGGCGCCGCCTACGTCGCTACCCTCATCAACCGTATCTGACCAACCTAGGAGGACGCCGCTCCCCTCCGCGCCCGGATCGGCTGCCCGCTGGCAGCGCCCTCCACGAAGCGGCCATTTCGCAACGTGACGGCACCGCTCACCACAACGTGGTCGATTCCCGCCGAGAATTGCACCGGGTCTTGGAAGGTCGCCCGGTCGATGATCGTCTCCGGATCGAAAATCACGATGTCGGCGTCGGCACCCACTTGCATCCGGCCTTTCTTCTTCATCGAGGGAACACGCTTCGCGAGCCGGTCAGCGGGAAGCAACGTCATCTTCTTGAGGGCGTCCATGAGACTGAGCGCTTTCTGCTGGCGAACGAAGCGGCCCAGGACGCGAGCGTAGGTCCCGAAGGTCCTTGGGTGCGCCTTGCCGTCGGTCAGCCACATGCCGTCGCTGGCAATCATCGGCAGCGGGTCGGCAACTAGGTTCTTGACCGCCTCTTCGCTGTAACTCGCCGGGCTGATGATCAACCCACCGAGCGGCCGGTATGCCGCGAACGTCTTGCGAGTAAGGTTCTCGCCGGTCTCGACCCAGATGTGCTCTCCGATTTCTTCGTCCGACATCTTCTCCCAGTCGTCGAACATGTGCGAATCGATATACGTGGAACCGCGATTATAGGGGTAGCACTCCGTTGTGACGTCGATGCCTTGGGCCTGGGCCTCCCGGATACGAGCGAGGTAGTCAGGGGCGCGGTCGCGGCCGCTGCTGTTGAGATGGACAATGTGAAGAGGCACACCGTGGCGGCGCGCCGGCGTCAACACCTCTTCCAGATTGCTGATGTCTTGGCGGTTCGTGCGCATGTGGACGTGGCACGCGGCGTTATGCTTCGCCGCTACATCGAAAACCGCCTGGATCTCATCGGTCGTTGCACCGGGTGTGTAAGCGATCAGCAAGCCAATCGCGACCGCGCCCTGCGCCAAGCCTTTGGAAAGCCGCTCCTTGAGCCCCACGATCTGCTCGGGCGTTAACGGCTGCGTCGCCCATTCGCCCGACAGGCGCGACTTCGAGAGCTTGCCCCCCATCGCCAGCCGGCGCGAGTCGGGATGCGAGATGCTCGCTCCGAAGTGCAACGGCGATTTCCCTTCGCGTTCGGCGTACCACGCTGCGATGTCTTCGACGCCCAGCTCCAGCTCGAGCGCCGAGGTCACTCCATCGTGAATCTTGGCGCGGTAGACCTCCTGGCTGTCGCCGTGTTGGTGCAGGTCAACGAATCCCGGCGCCGCGACCCTGCCCTCGGCCTCGAGCGTTTCTGTTCCTGCGATCTCATCCTCGGTGATCACCGCAATCCGGCCGCCCTGAATCCCCACATTCCGAACCGCGTCGAGTCCCGTTTCAGGGTCCATCACGCGGCTTCCCTGAATCACCAGATCGTAGGTCGTTGAGCCGCATGACGAGACGGCCAACACAAGCAGCGGCAGCAGTAGGTTTCGCATGGCGGCCATTATAGCCCCCAGGGCCCCTTCTTATTCCCAACAGAGGGCGATGGCGGCGGCGACCGGCGCCTGATCCGGCCGGTGGATCGACTTGAGATAGCGGTTCGCGCCCCGAAGTTCGGGTCGCGGTAGGGTCGCCGGTCGCCCGACGCCCCCCGCACAGATCCGTACGTGCGGCACTACGGCATACGGCTCTTGCCTTGGATGATGGCGTCAGACGAACGCTCGAACAAGCAAGCACGAAGCTGCCTCTCTCTCCGCGCCGCCTGGCGCACGCGACTCAACCCGCTGCACGCGGTTTCCCGGCTCTGTGGTCCGGCCCGCGTTATTGACTTCCGCATAATATAGAGTCAGTCAAAACAAAGAGAAGACTGCTTCCAGAAGGCCGTGATCAAACGCGGTTTGCGGTACATGCGGCGGAGTGCCTTGCGGGCCCGCTCGTTCAGCTCGCCGTAGTCTTTCGGGCAGACGTTCGGCAACTCGTGCTGCTTCCAGTAAGCCCAGATGTATTCCACCGGATTCAACTCCGGCGCATAGGGTGGCAAGTACTCGGTTGCGATGTGGCCTTCGGAGAGTTCGATGAACTCTTGCACCAGGCGGCTACGGTGCGCCGGCAGCCGATCCCAGACGATCAGCAGCGGGCGATCGATATGACGTACCAACGCCTTGAGAAAGTCGGTCACTTGCTCTTTGCCGATCGCACCGGGATAGAGCCGGAAGTAGAAGTTACGCAGCGTCAGCCCCGCCGAGACGGAAAGCTTCTCCCAGTTGAAGTTAAACTGCAGCACCGGTGTTTGGCCACGTGGCGCCCAGGTGCGGCAGCGATGCGGCTTCTGACTCAATCCGCTTTCGTCGATGAAGACGAGCGTACGGCCTTCGTTTTGGGCTTTTTTTTAATGCGCTTCCAGGTCTTGCGCTTCCAGGTGCGGATCCGCTCTTCGTTGCGCTCGCGCGCCTTTCCGGCCGGGCGTTGCGGGCTCCAGTCGAGCGCTCGCAGGATCTTCCAGGCGTGGCCTGCGTGGTATGCGACCCCGAACTCGTCTCCGGTCAGCCGAGCCACCCGCGGACAGCTCCACAGGGGCGTTGGGAAGCCGTGGGCTTCCGGGCCTTCCAGCAGCAGCGACGTCAGGCGTTCGCGTTGTGCGGCATCGAGGAGCGGCTTGCGTCCGGCGCGCCCGGCCTGGCGGAGTCCGGCCGCACCCTGCTCGCGGTATTGCCGCCGCCACTCACTGACGGTTTGGCGAGCGACGTTCAGCCGTCTCGCCGTCTCGGACTGATTGTGGCCTTGGTGGAGCAGCCGCATCGCTTCGAAACGGCGCTTCTCCAGCGCCTTGAAATCCCGCTTCACACCTTTGGGGTTGCCCATACATATATAGATGCTCCACACTGTCAAAAAGTGTCATAATAATTTGCGGGATTCAATAGGTTGCGCCGCGTTCTCCTTGGCCAACGGGCTTCCCTCCACATCCTCCGCCTCCGGTTGCCCTCGCGGGGGCTTGCTAGAGTTGTTCGGTTGCTTCATCGGTACTACCCCGTTGTCCGACTCCTCGCCGGCGTGCGTGTGGGTCGTGCGGCTTTCGCCTTCACCCACCGGTCTGCCGTTGCTGCCGACAGACGCCGACGAGGTCTCCCGGTTCTCGTGCAGGAAGTTTCGCGGCGTGCGTGGGGTCTCCGACCGCGCAGGGCCTGCCGGAGACTCGCGATGGCGTCCCCGCCAGTGTGGCCTTCCGCTTCAGAGCACAGCGTCGGCGCCCGAAACGAGTTCTTTCACGGCTCGATACCCAGCCTGCCGCTGCCTCTGTCAACGCTTCACCCGCGCTGTCGCCACCGCCGGCGCATGACTCGAGGTCAGGATGGTTCGCTACTCCTTCCCTGTGAGGCTCTCTCATCCCCGACTTCCCGGCGCTTTCGCTCTGTTTCAATGCATAGGTAGTGGCGAAGAGGAATCCTCCCGGGGGCAAAATGCTGAGAACGACCAGCCGGTCGGCTCAGAGCCAATCCCAGGAGGATTCCATGCATGAACTCTACTACATCGGACTCGATGTCCATAAGAAAAGCATCAGCTACTGCATCAAAACGCAAGACGGAACCATCGTCGCCCGCGGTCAGGTCGCGGCCACCCGCGCAGCCCTGACCACTTGGGCGTCAGCCCTCGAGCGCCCCTGGGTGGGCGCGCTCGAAGCCACGCTGTTCACGGGTTGGATTCACGATCACCTCCAGCCCTTCGCGCGCGAGTTGCAAGTCGCGCACCCGGCCATGCTCAAGGCCATCGCTTGTGGCAAGAAGAAGAACGACCGTCTCGACGCCACCAAGATCAGTGACCTGTTGCGTTGCGACCTGCTGCCACGCTGCTACTTGGCGCCGCCCGCCCTGCGCGAGTTGCGGCGTGTACTGCGCTATCGCAATCTGCTGCTGGGCGAAGCCGTCCGCATGAAGAACAAGATCAGCGGGCTGCTGATGGAGGTCGGCGAACCCTACGATGCCCGGCGGCTGCACGGCCGGCGTTATTTCTATTCGTATCTCGACAGCTTGCGTGACACGCCCGAGTCGGTCATCGAACTGCTCGCCATCACCCGCGGCAGCCTGGAAATGTTCGATCGTTTGCAAGACGAGTTACTGCGCGGCTTGCGGCGCCATCCGCTGCTGCGGGAACGCGTCGAGCGCTTGCAGTCGATTCGCGGCGTGGGGGAGGTGACGGCGCTGAGTTGGGCGCTGGAGACCGTTGAGCCCGAGCGCTTCGGTTCGGTGGGCCGGCTGGTGAGTTACTGCGGGCTATGTGCGGCGCAGCGCGAGTCGGGGGGCAAAACGCAGCGCGGACCGCTGTCGAAGCAACGCAACAAGCATTTGCAGCGGGTGCTGATCGAGGCGGCGAAACTCGCGCCGCGCTGGAACCCGCAGCTGCACGACGTCCATGAGCGGGAGTTGCAGCGCGGCCCGCGCAATCGCGCGACGTTGGCCGTGGCGCGCAAGTTGGTGGCATATCTGCGGGCTGTGGACACCAGCGGCCGAGCGTTCGTGCCGCGGGTGGCGGCCGCGGCGTAACGAGGAGAATTTACTTTTTTTCTGTTGCAAGGAGAAACGAAGAGTTTCACCGACGCTGTGCGGTGTCACGAGCTGCCCGCCGGTCCTCGCCTGTGGGGGACTACGCGAAGGGGTTTCCTCGAGAGTTTACGGGGAAACCTCTGATGCGTCCGTATTGTCTGTTTCGAGGCCGGCGGGCCTGAAAATCCAAACTGAATCTTCCGCGACGGTCCCCCGCCGCTGAGGTGGGGCGACCCGATGCGCGCACATGGATGTCTGGTCACGTGACTCGTTGACCTTGTGACTTGATTCGCAAAAACGCTCGGGCTGCGAAGCGTCACTGCTGAACACCGCGCCCCCGCTGACGGGAGGTTCCGGATGACTGCGTCCATCCTTGACAGATACCTATCATGGATGTCCCCCAACTGCCCAATCCTCGCCTGCCCTCGCGTTACTCTATTTCTTCTTCGATAAACACGTCGATCAGCCCTCGGTCCGCCGTCGTCGATATTTCCAGTAGACCTTCCCTTTCGATCTCAGTGCCTCCGGGCAGCGTCGAGATCACTGTTTTTTCTCTAGGCCTCCAACGTGATAGTTGTGCGCACCAGTAGGCATCCGAACCCTTGTATGAAGCTTGGCCATCGGCCTTCCAGTTGCCACTGATTCCCAGAAGGCTGAAAAGCCCAAGCCTAAGATCAGTGTCTACTTTGCGATTGAACACAAGGTCAACTTCCTCAACCAAAAGCGATGCGGTTATGATTCTTAAACCCTTATCGCCTAAAGCTTCCTGGCGACCAGAAGACCACTTCTCGCGGATGTAATCAGCAACCTCCCACGTAGACACCTCCTGACGATCAGCGCTAATGGTCAGCGCTACGTTACTGTGAGAGCCGCGGTTGAATGCAGCTTCAACATCAGTCCAAACTCCCGCCTTTCCAATTACGCTTGCTGCTTCGAGGAAACTCCCCAACTCTTCAAGTTTTAGCCCAAAGTTTGAATCTTTTCCGAACGTGATGTTTGGAATCGCTGCGTGAGCAGATTCGTATTCGAGGGCTGGAAAGTAACTGATTTTCGAACCGACCTTTTTCATCCCTTTACCTTTGCCAATTGACACAATCGTCAGTGGAGGACGTAGCGATGCCACAGGCGGCACAATAGCGACCATGTCCATGCTCTCACAGTAATTCGCTATGGTTTTCCAATATTTCTTATAAAGCTTTCGCTGCGCCATCATAACGCTCGGACACAAAACCATCGTCGCGATTAATATCGATGTCATCGTGGTTTTCATTTCAGCGCCCCTTCCTATTGACTGCCGCATAATATAGAGTCAGTCAAAACAAAGAGAAGACTGTTTCCAGAAGGCCGTGATCAAACGCGGTTTGCGGTACATGCGGCGGAGTGCCTTGCGGGCCCGCTCGTTCAGCTCGCCGTAGTCTTTCGGACAGACGTTCGGCAACTCGTGCTGCTTCCAGTAAGCCCAGATGTATTCCACCGGATTCAACTCCGGCGCATAGGGTGGCAAGTACTCGGTTGCGATGTGGCCTTCGGAGAGTTCGATGAACTCTTGCACCAGGCGGCTACGGTGCGCCGGCAGCCGATCCCAGACGATCAGCAGCGGGCGATCGATATGACGTACCAACGCCTTGAGAAAGTCGGTCACTTGCTCTTTGCCGATCGCACCGGGATAGAGCCGGAAGTAGAAGTTACGCAGCGTCAGCCCCGCCGAGACGGAAAGCTTCTCCCAGTTGAAGTTAAACTGCAGCACCGGTGTTTGGCCACGTGGCGCCCAGGTGCGGCAGCGATGCGGCTTCTGACTCAATCCGCTTTCGTCGATGAAGACGAGCGTACGGCCTTCGTTTTGGGCTTTTTTTTAATGCGCTTCCAGGTCTTGCGCTTCCAGGTGCGGATCCGCTCTTCGTTGCGCTCGCGCGCCTTTCCGGCCGGGCGTTGCGGGCTCCAGTCGAGCGCTCGCAGGATCTTCCAGGCGTGGCCTGCGTGGTATGCGACCCCGAACTCGTCTCCGATCAGCCGAGCCACCCGCGGACAGCTCCACAGGGGCGTTGGGAAGCCGTGGGCTTCCGGGCCTTCCAGCAGCAGCGACGTCAGGCGTTCGCGTTGTGCGGCATCGAGGAGCGGCTTGCGTCCGGCGCGCCCGGCCTGGCGGAGTCCGGCCGCACCCTGCTCGCGGTATTGCCGCCGCCACTCACTGACGGTTTGGCGAGCGACGTTCAGCCGTCTCGCCGTCTCGGACTGATTGTGGCCTTGGTGGAGCAGCCGCATCGCTTCGAAACGGCGCTTCTCCAGCGCCTTGAAATCCCGCTTCACACCTTTGGGGTTGCCCATACATATATAGATGCTCCACACTGTCAAAAAGTGTCATAATAATTTGCGGGATTCAATAAGTTAACTTCGCTGTGGCACTGTCTACCGGTCGGAGACGGAGACAGTTTCTTCAATTGATCCCAGTTCCAATTCCACGTCGAATACTCGACTGTCCATGATGGTAGCTAACCTTGCATCTAAGCCATCGCGTCGAGAGGTAGCCGCGACCGGCATGATTTTTCCTCTACCAAGACCCCAAAACCCGCGCTCCAGCCTGTAGTCGTCAGCGCTGGTTCGTGCGACGAACGCCGCGGCTGTGTGTTGGAGGCCAACCGACGACGCAAGATGGTTTGTCACTTCGGCGTCACCCAGACCAGCCGATTTTAATAGTTGTGCGGCCTGCGACGCGAGTTGAATTCCCGCCACCCTGCGACTGTTGGTTCTTCGCGCTTCGTCTTTAGCAACGCGATGTCCCTAGCAGCGTCTGTTTCGTGGTTGTATGTGCAATCATCGGGTCCTTGCTGACTACCGGTGGCCAAGCGCACGTGGTCGATGGGTTTTGACCACGAAGAATCCGGCGCATTCGTGTCGTATTGGGGCCGCAACCGCACAGCCCTCAAGGTGCAACCGTGCAGGGTTATCGGAGAAGGGCGAACGAGGTCGTTCGAGCGACCGTATTCCTCCCTGAGCACTTCTATGTCATTCGGAGCCTTGCACGCAACATGCTTGGCAGTAACCGCATAGCCGGAGGGTGCGACCATCGTGGCCTGACCAGCGATGAACGACCTCGCAGGTCCGTCGCCACACTGGTACTCTTTCTCAACTAACAGAAAAGCGTCGCGCCGCGATTGATCAGGGCACCCCCTCTCGTTGTATTGCCAACGTTTAGCGCAGTCCAATTTGGCCAACGTGACTTGAAGTGGAGCGACGATAAACAGCAGAAGAGCGAAGTGCGCACCGTAGCGGTTTATGGCTAAGATTAGCTCGCCACACGAGGTACCGGTGCCCGTGAAGAAGTTTCTTGCCATGGGCTTCGATACTGACGACCTGGTACCTCACACGTACATCATAGCCGAGGCAGGGGTCCTGTCGCAACGGCACGTTCGGTGACGGGGCGTTCGAGCGTTCGGTCGGTGAGCGCCCGGTGACAGACAGACACGGGACTCGGATGGGGACTCGGATGGGGACAGAGCCCGAACTGAGGGTGGCCCAAAGGGGACGGAGGGACGAGAGGGACGAGGGGCCAGTTCGGGGGGGGGGGGGGGGGTGGAATGGACCCGAAAAGCGAGACCAATAGAGAAGGGACAATGAACCAGGGAACGGTAAGGAGGTTCGATTGTCTCGAAGACGATTCACGAAGGAGTTCAAGCTGGCGGCCGTCCGGCGGCTCGAAGCCGGCGAGTCCGGCTCGGCCCTCGCGCGCGAGCTGGAGGTGAAGCGCGAAAAGCTCTACGACTGGCTGGCACAAGTTGAGCGCTACGGCGTCGAGGAAGCCTTTCCCGGCGCGGGGCGCGTCCCGGCGGCAGCGCCCGTGTCGAGCCCGGCCACGAAGCCCAGGCCCGCCTCGCGGAGCTGGAACGCAAAGTCGGCCGCCAGGCCATGGAGATTGATTTTTTGTCCGCAGCCTTGCGGCGTGTCGAGGATCTGCGCCGGCCGAGCATCGTCAGTGGAACCGGCGCGTCGCTGAGGAAGTACGGGCCGCAAGGCGGCAAGGCAACATGAGCACGCTGAGCACGCGCGATTTGTGCCGCTTGAGCGGACTGGCGCGAGCCAGCCTCTACCGCCAGGCCAAACCCGACAGCGAGCAGGTCGGGGAACTGCGGCAGGCCATTGTCCACGCCGCCTTGGACCATCCGGCCTACGGCACCCGGCGGACGACCCAACAGCTGCGCCGTCAAAAGCTGCTGGTCAATCGCAAGCGCGTGCAACGGGTGATGCGCGAAGAGAAGCTCTTGCGGCGACGTCGCCGCACCGTTCCGCGAACGACCGATTCGAAGCACTCGCTGCGGCGTTATGAAAACCTGACGCGCGATTTCCAACCCACGGGTCCCAATAAACTGTGGGGCTCCGATCTCAGCTACGTACGATTGGGAAACCACTTCGTCTATGTGGCGGTGGTGTTGGACGTGTATTCGCGGCGCGTGGTGGGCTGGGCCGTGGGTCCGAACCTGAAAACCGAATTGCCGCTGGCGGCGCTGCAACAAGCGTTGAGCAGCCGGCGTCCGGCGCCGGGCTGGATTCATCATTCCGATCAAGGTTCGCAGTACGCCGCGGAAGCTTATGTAGCCACCCTGCGGCAAGCGGGCGCGAGGATATCGATGAGCCGCAAGGGCTGCCCGCAGGACAACGCGTACGTGGAAAGCTTTTTCAAGACTTTGAAAAGCGAGGAAGTCGACTGCAGCGAGTATGAAAGTTTGGCCCAGGCGCAGGCCGAGATCGGCGCTTATATTGAGCGGGAATACAATCGTACGCGATTGCATTCGGCGCTGGGCTATCGGCCGCCGCAAGAGTATGAGCGGCTGTGGGAAGAGGCGGCTAACGCCGCCTGAGTTTTCTTAAGGCATGAGCAGATCTATCGATCCGATGGCGCAGCACAAGGCGGGATGCGGCCTCAGTAGGCGAGCACCCCGCCCTCATCGTTGCGATGAGTCTGCGGCCGGGTATTCCTTGGTGGGTTGCTCTCCAGCAGAGCCCGCCTCCGCTTCCCCGGATGAGTTGATCATGCCCCCATTGGGCTGGATTGGCTATCCTTTTTCAGTCAACCGCGACCCGTCCCTACTTTCTTGGCCTCGCCACAGGGGTCCACTCCAAGTTCAGGGACAGGGGGCAGTTCGGGGACAGAGCCCGAACTCAATGACCTAGCCGGGAAATCGGGGAGAGCAGGCTACTGCTTTCCGGTGAGCGACGATGAGGCCGCAGCGGACAGTCCTTCGAAAATAGGGCGACGTAAGCACCTCACAAATCAACGACTTGTTCAAATCACCATATTCGGGTCGCCAGCAGCAGGAGCAGCAGAGTGCCGAGCCCGCTTTTCATGCCCCGTTGTGGCCGAAGGCCATGAGCCATTCACAGATTTTAAAAAACAATTTCCGCCATCCTTTCAACGACTTAACTCTCCAGCCACCCCTCCGCCCGGCAATCGGCGCTTACACTAGAAGCGAAGAAACCGAACGGGCGATCCGTCGCCCAACAGGCACAAGAAGTGCATCACCACAATCCCAATCCTGGTCACCGATCCGCACCGGGTGCCGTGCGAGGTGACCCATGAGTGAAGAACAGGAGGAACATAAAGAATCCTTAGAATCTCCGCCAAAACCGCGCCAAATCCTGACAGATCCTGCCAACTCCAGCCGGCCAACGAGCTTTCCGTGGCGTCCCCCGACCCGGAGCCGGCCCTGACCCGGCGGCAGCAACTGGCGCTGGTCGCCATGCTCTCAGCCCGCGCCGTCGCGGGTGCCGCCGGCCAATCCGGTGTCAGCGAGCGCTCGATCTACCGCTGGCTGAGCCTGGAGGCCACTATAGCCCCAAGCTTCACGTGGCTGGCTGACGGCTGACGATAGCGGTTAATCGATCCCGTTCTCACAATTCGCGTTGAAGGAGTTCGTCCATGGCAGCTGACTTCAGTTGGCAAGCAGTTGCGTTTGCACTCCCGCCGCCGGGCGAGCTAGTCTAGACGGCGATTCCTCCGTAGGAAGGAGATTCGGTCTATGATGCGCCTCTGTTGCTTGTCGCTCAGTTACGCCAGGCAGTTCAACGCCCGTAACATGGACATCTTCAAGTTCCTTGACACCTGCCGGGCGTTGGATCTCGACGGCGTCTCGGTTCACATCCGCAATCTCAACGGAACCGACAAGGCCCATCTCAAGGAGGTTCGCCGGCGCTGTCTCGACCTTGGCCTTACGATGGCGTGCTTCTGCGTCTCCACCCGCTTCGGCGGTCCGGAAGACACGCACCCGGCTGAAATCGCCAAGGCGCGCGAAGCCATGGACGTGGGAATGTTCTTGGGGGCGCCTCTGCTGCGGGTCTTCGTCGGACGGATCGACCTGGACGGCGACGGGCGCGAGAAGTGGATTGACTATGACAAGGTGTTCAACATCCTTCGCGGTGTGCATTTCAACGGATTCATCAGCCTGGCGTACGAGGGCAAAGAGGACCAGTCGACGGCGATTCCTCGCGGAAACCAATTTTTGCGCTCGTTCCTGACGGCGTAACCTAAGGAGTACGGCATGAAAGACTACTATCTGACTCGCCGCGATCTCATGAAAGGAATCGCCGGCGCCGCCTGGTTGGCTCAGGCGGGTTGTGGCGAGAGCGAACCCGAACAGGCCGCGGCTCCCGCCCAGTCGGCCTATAAGATCATCGACCCCCACGTCCATATCTGGAAAAATGACCCGACATACCCCTGGCCGGCGGAGCTACAGAAACCGCCCGAAGAAGACGCGCTGCCCGCGACTCTGTTGGCCTTGATGGAGGCCAACGGCGTGGCGCATACCGTGATCGTGCACGTGATCCACTACCGCTGGGACTGCCGTTACGCTGCCGATGTGGTCAAGCAGTATCCGGATAAGTTCCAAGGCGTATGCCGCGTCAACCCCGAGTCCACTGGCGCCGCGGATGATCTTTCCAAATGGGTCGAGGAGTATGGCTACAACGGCGTGCGGCTGAGTCCCTCCACCCGTGAAGCCGGTGACTGGATTAACAACGCCGAGCTGATGGATCCGATCTGGAAACGTACCGATGAACTGAGGGTCCCCATGCTCATTCTGACCGGCACGTCACGGCTCCCGGACGTGGCCCAATGGATCGAGCGCTACCCGGAGATCAAGGTTTCGATCGATCATATGGCGTCCTGTCCGATCGACCGCCCGGACGAATTGAAGAAACTGCTGGACCTGGCCAGATTCCCCCATGTCTATGTAAAGATCTCCCACACCTGGTCTCTGTCGAAGGAACCCTACCCGCACCGCGACACCTGGGATCAAGTCAAGAAGCTCTACGACGTCTACGGGCCTCAACGGCTCATGTGGGGCACCGACTGGCCGGGGGTCGAGGAGCACTGCGGCTACGCGAAAGCCCTACAGCTTGTGCGCGACGAGATGGACTTTCTCAACGAAGAAGATAAACATTGGTTGCTCGGAAAAACCGTCCAAGAACTCTGGCCTTTCCCTTCGGCCTATTGACTCCCGCATAATATAGAGTCAGTCAAAACAAAGAGAAGACTGTTTCCAGAAGGCCGTGATCAAACGCGGTTTGCGGTACATGCGGCGGAGTGCCTTGCGGGCCCGCTCGTTCAGCTCGCCGTAGTCTTTCGGACAGACGTTCGGCAACTCGTGCTGCTTCCAGTAAGCCCAGATGTATTCCACCGGATTCAACTCCGGCGCATAGGGTGGCAAGTACTCGGTTGCGATGTGGCCTTCGGAGAGTTCGATGAACTCTTGCACCAGGCGGCTACGGTGCGCCGGCAGCCGATCCCAGACGATCAGCAGCGGGCGATCGATATGACGTACCAACGCCTTGAGAAAGTCGGTCACTTGCTCTTTGCCGATCGCACCGGGATAGAGCCGGAAGTAGAAGTTACGCAGCGTCAGCCCCGCCGAGACGGAAAGCTTCTCCCAGTTGAAGTTAAACTGCAGCACCGGTGTTTGGCCACGTGGCGCCCAGGTGCGGCAGCGATGCGGCTTCTGACTCAATCCGCTTTCGTCGATGAAGACGAGCGTACGGCCTTCGTTTTGGGCTTTTTTTTAATGCGCTTCCAGGTCTTGCGCTTCCAGGTGCGGATCCGCTCTTCGTTGCGCTCGCGCGCCTTTCCGGCCGGGCGTTGCGGGCTCCAGTCGAGCGCTCGCAGGATCTTCCAGGCGTGGCCTGCGTGGTATGCGACCCCGAACTCGTCTCCGGTCAGCCGAGCCACCCGCGGACAGCTCCACAGGGGCGTTGGGAAGCCGTGGGCTTCCGGGCCTTCCAGCAGCAGCGACGTCAGGCGTTCGCGTTGTGCGGCATCGAGGAGCGGCTTGCGTCCGGCGCGCCCGGCCTGGCGGAGTCCGGCCGCACCCTGCTCGCGGTATTGCCGCCGCCACTCACTGACGGTTTGGCGAGCGACGTTCAGCCGTCTCGCCGTCTCGGACTGATTGTGGCCTTGGTGGAGCAGCCGCATCGCTTCGAAACGGCGCTTCTCCAGCGCCTTGAAATCCCGCTTCACACCTTTGGGGTTGCCCATACATATATAGATGCTCCACACTGTCAAAAAGTGTCATAATAATTTGCGGGATTCAATAAGAGTGGATGTGGCGCCCGAGCCGACACAGGTCCTATGGGCCCGTAAGGGTTCACTTCATGAATCGGTCCGGAGTCTCCCTCATTCTCATTCCCAGCAGGGGGCGAGGGGTCAGTAAAACCACGCCAGAGCGCAATAGCGCCGCCCACGCTCCAACTTGCTGACACCATGCACCAAATCGGCGCGAAAAGCCACCAGAAGTCCGGCCTCCCCACGAACCGGCAGACCGTGCCTCCGGGCGCCGGGGTAGTCCATGAGGCCGTACAGAGCCAGCCGACCGCCTTCGTAGTCGCCGGCGCCCTTACCGTCGGCCTCTGTCTTGTCACCTTCGGTATTGAGGTAGAGAAGAGCCGTGATCTTGCGGCTATGGGTGACATGTGCGCGTTCGCCGTCGGCGAGCGTCGGTGCGTCGACATGTGGTCGAAAATAGCCGCCCTCCTGATAGATCAGGAACTGCGGCCGATCGACCCGATCGAGCGCGCGGTCGAAACGATCGGCGAGGCGGGGTTGAAGGCTCTCAAAGCGCCGAGCCAGCCAGTCGAACTCGCTATCCTCACCGGAGACTTCAATGGTCTTGCGTTCCTCTTCATCCAGTACCCCGGCCGGCGACTCCGGCGAGTAGACCAGCGCCGGGTGGCTCTCCCGCAAGTCGATCGCGGCGCACAATCTCTGACACTCGTCAGCGGTCAAGAAGCCCGGATGCACGTAGACTCCCAACTGCTCGAGGATGCGGTGCGGCGTCATGATCGGTCCGGCTCTTAAGAAAGCCCGCGCAGCGTCCTGCTCGTCAGGTCGGCGGTTGGTCCCAGCGGGCCGCGCCGTAGCTGGTAGCTTTTGGCGCCTGCGAAGCATTCGCGAACAGTTCGCAAAGAATTCCGCCGTGGGACAGGGTACTTCAATACCGTCGGATCCTAGAGATCCGGATCTCACCTATCTGCCCGAAAAAATTTCCCATTCCCAGCCAGTTGAATTTGCCCCCATAGCGGGCGCGCCCGTCAAGCCGGGTACCGACGGAGAACTGCGCGATGTGCCGGCGATTATTGACCAGTCTGCGTCCATCCGGACTTCTCATTTCCCAGATTAGTCTGCCGTCAAGGAAGAGCTGGTGCAGGTCTTCCTCGTGGGCGTACTGCCAGGCGATATGGTGCCAGGCGGTGTCGCGGATCCCCACCCATTCGGGAGCCGCCACTGTGCCGTTCGGACGGTTGTAGGGATGCAGGTCTTTCAGGGCTTGCTCGGGCTCGGCCCCCAGGAAGTGCACGCCCGGCGCCATGCTGCCGTCGGGCGAGCCGTCATCGGACAGGTACAGCTCCCAAACGCCGCGCTCGGTGTTGTCATAGGTGCCGCAAACATGCCCGTAGTGGAAATCTTGGCCGTACTTGTTGACGGGGCCGCCTACCCGGACCCACGCTTCCACCGTCCATTCCGCTTCGATGGTCCGGAGGTCCACCTTGGCGTTCCACTGAGGGCCGACAAACCCCGCTTCCCCGCCGCCGATGAACTTCGGATATCTGCCCCAGCCAGGTCTCTCTAGTCGCGTGTCGCCTTTGGTGTTGACCCAGGTCAGAGTTAGTTCCGAATCACCCATGACGTCGGGAATGTACCTTCCGCTGGGACCCTGCCAGTCCCACAATGCCACGGTGTGCTCATCGGGCTGGAGGTGGCGGAGTCCTGCGGCGGCAACCTTCAACTGGAATTCGCGCGACGCCTTCTGGCCCACGGCATCGGTCGCCTCGAGCCGAAAGCTGTCCAGCCCCAGAGTCGTGGCTGTGCCGCTCAGCTCCCCGCTCTTGCGGTCTAGGGAGATCCCCTCCGGCAGCGTCCCTCGAGTTCTCCGCCAACTGACCGGCTCCACCATATAGCGGGTTTCGAGAACCTCCCGATACGGGGTTCCCATAAAGGCGAGGGCAAGAGACGCTGTGACCACCTCGGCCTCCGCTACGGTAATGGCAAAGATGTGCTCGTCCTCGCGGCCGGCGGAATCAGTCGCTCGCAAGGTAATCGCCCGTTCCCTGGCCGGTTCTGTCGGCGTGCCCTCGATCGTCCCTTTCCCCTCATCAAAGCGAAGTCCATCCGGCAACTCTCCGTCCAACTCCCAGCGGACGGCCCCCTCGGCCGCATCGGTGGAGAACGTCACCGAATAGGGTGAATGGAGTCCGGCTTCGGGAAGCAGCCGTTCCACGATCGCCAGTTCCTCGGCAACCGGATAGCGCATGACGCTGGAGATGCGCAGTTCGTCCAGTTCGCCTTCGAAGTCGTACGTTTTGACGTGGTAGGGAGGGTCGAGTGAATTGAGAATCCCCCCGACCATAAAGGGAACGTCGTTTCGCTCGGCATCATTGATCACCCGCCTCTTTGGGGTGTCCTTCCAGATCAACTTGCCGTCCAAGAAGAAAAAGTGCGTCTGGTCTTCGTAGCGAAACTGCCAGGCCACGTGGTGCCATTCCTGGTCCTGGATGGCGTCCTTATGGATGATGGTTCCTGCCCCGGCTCTGCGTCCCGGATAGACCAAGGCATCGCTGTCCGGAACACGCCTTTGCGATCCGATAAATCGAGACGCCGGCAGCAGCCCCGGCTTCACCGGCCAGGCATCCAACCATGAGTGCAGACTGAAGTCCCATCCGCCCCGGACGCCGTGCGGCAGACTGAATCCTTCGTCGTCGGTCCCGCAGATTTTGGCAAAGGGTCCCGCCGTGCCGGAACCGAATGGCCGGTAGGATGCAGGGTGGTCCAGTTTTATTCCGCTCAGGGCGAACCCCGTGTAGCGCACCCAGGCCTCCACCGTCCACGCGCGTGTGCAGGTGCGCAACTCCAGCTTGTCGTTATTCACCGGCCCGAGTAACAGATTGCCGTCGTCCTCGCGCGGCTCGAAGCGGGCCGTCGAACCGAAGCCCGGGCGCTTGCCCCACAGGAAATCCTTGTAAGCCTTCAGAGTCAAGGCCGGATCGCCCATGGCATCCCGCGTCTGGACCCCCTTCCCCTCGTCGAAATGATAGAGCACCACGGTGTGCTCATCCGGACGAAAGGGCTCGCGCATGGCCGCCGGCAACGAGTCCGCGGCATGGGACTGGATGGCCCAGACTCCCATCATCACCGGCCCACTTAAAAAAGCCAATCGCAGGGAATTCCTCAAGACACACCTACCCTTCTCCCAAGCATGAAACGACATCCAAAGAGGGAATGACACAGATGGCAAGAACAACCCGAAATGAAACCGAGTCCAGTATACAGAACGGGACCCAACCCCGAACTGCCCAAACTGCCGCCGCTAGTCGTCCGGCAAGCGCTCCTGTAATTCCTGAGCCATCTTGAGCATGTCCGTCATCTTGATGTCAGCGGCGGGTGGCGCATGGTGCCCGTGCTGTTTTGCCTCTTCACCGCGAAGGATCTGCTCGACGATTTGACAACTTTCCCGACTCAGTCCGTAGGATCCTAGTTGAGAACCGACAGTGTCAGCGGAAATCTTCTCGGGCGGAAGGCTTAATCGTTTAGCCAAAGCCTTGCGGATCGCCGTGGCCGAACTGGCGGATGTGGCGATACTCCTTGCAAGAGACGGGCTATCGAAAGCGGCCAGAAAGCCCTTTCGACCCTGACCGTCAAACGCGGAACGCAGCAAGGTCATCACGCGCTTGACAAGCCACACTCCGACCCAAACGACAAGCACGGCAACTGGGGCGATCTGCCAGAGGGGGGGCAGGTCGTTCATCGCCTTCAGCCTCCCACCCGGAAGATACTCAACTCAGAAGCAAGGTCGTACCTGATGCTCATGTGTCCAGCGTACCTCACTTCGGTTCCTTAACCCGTGTGGCGGAGCGAGCCGTGGTCTTCGAGTGTCCGGGTGCGCGGGCGCACATGGTGGTGAGGGACCCGGCAGGTCTGCGCGACCTGGATACGTGGAGGGAGATTTGCCCGCTCGGGGATTGGGGGGGGCGTTTTGGACGAGGGGTCCGCCCTCGGCACGAGCCGGATGGAGCAGTTACGAGCCGCCACCCATGCCGGCAAGCGGTTGGGAAACAAAGAGTTCGTCCACGAGTTGGAATGACTGACGGGCAATGATCTTGAGCTACGATCCGCTGGCCGCACAGAGCACAAGGGGTCGGACCTCACTGCGACGAACTCTTCTTGCTCTGCCCCTGCGCCGCTGACGGCGGTACGATCCCCCGAGTGCGAAGGTAGCCCACCAGATTACCATAGTGCAAGTTCAACGAAGACAGCAGTCCAAACATGACTTGCACCGGATAGGTCGTCCTCTCACCGGTTTGTAACTCTGTCAAGGCACGTTTGTCATTCATCTGTTTCAACGCCGTCTCACAGAATTCGAACGATTCACGCAGCACCGCCTGCAACGCTTCTTTCCCGGCGAGATTATCTAAGTGATCAGTTTGCGGCCGAGGTACGCCCTGCATGCGGGCGCAACTGTTGTAGTTCAACATTGCCGTGTGGGCGATCCACCCGCTGAACGAACGCTGAGCCGGAGTCGGGCGAAAATCGTAATGTTCCGCCGGCATCACTTCGGCCGTCTCGATAAAATTGAGGCGAACGGTCTGGTAGTGGCTGCGAAATGCCTCCGTCAGCGGGTTCATTGTTGGGGCGGCGGTCGAGGCGGTCTTGCGCGAGGTGACCTCTGGAGAGGACACCGCCTCCGGAGCTGCAGTGGGGGAGGACGGGTCAACGGCCGCGGACGTTTGGGGCCAACCCTCCGGCGGGACCCAAGAACCGCCGTTTGCTCCCACCTCGTCGGGTCTCCCTGGAGGTAACACTCTCTCAGTTCTTGCCGCCACATAGGTGTAGATATCAACGATCTGTTTATCGTCAAGCAATTGATTCCACGCCGGCATTCCTTTCGCAGGTGCTCCCTCGCGAACAACCGCAAGAAACTCCTTGTCCGTTAGTCTTTTGTTGGGATCTATCAAGTTCGGCGCCAGGGGAGTGCCAAGCGCATTTTCTCCGTGACATCTGGCACAATATACATGCCACCATTTCCAGCCGTTGTAGACGCGCCGGTAAACCTCAGAGGACTCCTGGGCCGCGGCCTCTCCAACGCCCGCAAGATTAGCGAAGGTCCCTAAGATCCAGACCAGGGCCGCAAGCGCGACGACCACCCTCTCTGTCAAGATCCGCCGCTCGAGATTTCGACAACCGGCAGGCTCACTCATCATGGTGTATCCCTCTTGACATCTATTAAAGGCACCCCATAGTCTTCCAGGATTTTTAGGATTCAGCCAGCTTCCTGTCCAGTACCGCTTCCAATTGAGCTTTTAGGGCCTCTTCACCCCGTCTGACCCCCATGGAGATATCGAAGGCAAAAGGCAGATCGCCTTCGCCGGATGGGACAAGTACAAGCTCCAGCGGAACATGCTGCTTCTTTGCAAAATATCCTGCGACCGGTCCCCAAGCAATCGCCACGTCAATCTCACCTGCCGTGACCGCTTCGATGATCCTGCTGGGGGGATTCTCTTCGGAGTAAAAGGTGCTATACCCGATCACGTTGTCCACAACACCTCTCCTCCCCAATTCGTGAACGGGAGGGGGATTCGTGTAATCGTCGCCCAGTAGATGGACGCCAATTTTGAGCTGCCGCAGGACCGGATCATCCAGGGATTGGATCCGAAATCCTTTATCTTTGGGATACACAAACACATAGCTCGAGCGGTAATAAGGCTTGGTCCAAAGAACAAGATCATACCCTTTGGGTATGCCCATCACTACATCGCATCGTGCCTCCTGCAGGGTGGCCTTCAGCGTGTTCCGGATAAAGCCGCGCCGTTGCCCCCACCAGACATAGGAGGGAGAGGCTCCAAACTCCTTGGCCATGAGGTCGGCGATCTTGTTCTCAAACCCTTGCAATCGCCGGTTGGTAAAAGGAAGAATGGGGTATTTACTTGACTCAGGTAGCCCCAAGATGTAGTATGCGGTGCGATGGAGGACTATCCGCGGAACTTGGCTGAGTTCGAGGCCCGCTTTGCGACGGAGGAGGCTTGTCGGGATTATCTGTTCCAGCTGCGCTGGCCGGAAGGATTCCGCTGTCCGCGCTGCGGACACGGCGCGGCTTGGCCGGTCCGGCAAGGGCTGTGGGAGTGCTCGGGCTGCGGTCGGCAGACCTCGGTCACCGCTGGCACGGTGTTCCAGGACACTCGTCAGCCCCTGCGGCTGTGGTTGCGAGCCATCTGGTGGGTGACCAGTCAGAAAAACGGAGTGAGTGCCCTGGGGCTGCAGCGAGTCTTGGGGCTGGGCAGCTACAAGACGGCCTGGAGCTGGCTGCACAAGTTGCGCCGCGCCATGGTGCGCCCCGGTCGCGACCGCCTCAGCGGCCGTGTGGAGGTGGACGAGACGTACTGGGGCAGCCCAGAAGAGGGCGTGCGCGGTCGCCAGACCTATACCAAATCGTTGATTGCCATCGCCGCCCAGGAGGACGGCAGGGGAACGGGACGGCTTCGGATGCGCAGAGTCCGGGATGCGAGCGCAGAAAGCTTGATGCCCTTTGCCGAAGAAGCGATTGAACGGGGCAGCACGGTTCATACCGACGGCTGGCTGGGCTATGAGCCGCTACAGAAGCGCGGCTACCGGCACGAAGTAACGTTCCTCGATGAGGGGCCGGAGTCGGCCTCGAAGCTGCTGCCCCGAGTGCACCGCGTGGCGTTGCTTTTGAAGCGTTGGCTGCTGGGGACGCATCAGGGGGCCGTCAACCCCGAGCATCTGGACTACTACCTGGACGAGTTTACCTTCCGCTTTAATCGACGCAACTCTCGCAGCCGAGGGAAGCTCTTCTATCGACTTGTGCAACAGGCGGTCGCCATCGACCCCGTGCCATACAAGTCCATCATCGGCGGCACTGAAAATGCTGCTTCTGTCGACCACAAGATGTAGGGGTCACCTGAGTCAAGTAAATACCCCAGTAAGGAAGATTCTCAGGATCAGCGCACACCCGAAACTGGCCCATTTCACTTGCCGGGGCGCTCGCGGCCCCCAGAATTGACATCCCGAGCAACAACAACCCATAGATGCTCGCAGATCGGCTTTGGGCCATGGCTCTTAGCGGATAAGACGCTTAGGCCCGGTTTAGGGCCAGCGCACTTTTAGCGCACTACCTATCCCGGCGCTTTCAGCCTGCGCCGCCCAGGGTTGCTACGCTGGACCGAGGTAACGAAATGATTTCTTTGACTCTCGGCCACCAGAGCATTACGCCCTCCAGTCTCAACATCTATCGCCGATTCGACCGGCACGGACTCTACCGACCTGACGCTACAGAGGCTCAAATCGCAGACAGGGTTCGGAGCTTCCTAGTACTTAATCGCAAAAGTGCGCGTCATAACACATGACCTTCCGGAATTCTGTCCTCGTCTTTGTTTTCAGTGGATTCGCGCACAGATAGGCGTTGGTCGAACGAAGTGCGAAGTTCTGCAACCCCTGAGAAATAGATAGGTTCGTCCAAGTGGTCATAATTACGCTTACTTTTGCAACCAAGTACTAGGTCGGACCCCGGTACTGCTCTTGAGTTAGATTACCACTAGTTCCTGGAAGGTGATGGAGTCATCCGCTGGGTCAACCTGACGTGCATCCTTGTTCTCCGAGCCGGATTCCACGACGTACTTCACGCGGATCAATGCCTCGATCGCCCGAGATTGCTGGGATTGAGTTTCGTCGAACTCAAAGAAGGAGGGTAGATAGGCGTCCTCGGTCAGGAACTTGGCCATCGCGTTCGTGGCCACTCCGCTGAAGCCGGATAGGATCATGATCTTCCTCTTTGGCCCCGAGGAACTGAAGGGGTTGTCGGCGACAACGAGAATACCGTGCATGGTTCCTTTCCCAGAGGAACCAGGGGTGCTTGATGCCGGTTCATGTCTGATGATGTTGGTTTCGCCAGACCCAAGGCGTGCGATTCCCTCTGGCTCGCCCTCGGCCGTTTCCCAGTAGAAGGAGCTCGCGGTGGTTTTTCTCTCCCGAACAAGGACGAATCCCTGGGACTTCACCCTGTTGTTGTCGTAAGGGTGTATCCCGTGTATCCTTGAAAGGACGATCTCAGCAAAGTCATTGACGTCGGGTGATCCCACGATGATGCATTCCTTATCCTTTAACAAGTTACCCACCTCAGCAATCCGATTCGCAAGAACGTATGTCTTGTCGATGTCCTCTTGCTGCAGCTTGCTTGCAGGATCCTCGATCGTCAGCCTCGTGCCTGGATAGTTCAACGCGAAGTAATTAGCAATGCCCAGGACTGCCCTGTAGTCCCATTTGTCTATATTGGTTCGAAACCCACCGGTGCCACGCGGGCGGGTCTCATCAGGCGGAATATCACGGCCGCATGTAAAGATGTGGACGTCCCTGTGTTCCGCGAACGGACCCCAACATCGACGATGACGATAGTACTTTCGTGCCTCAGCAACTTTCCCCCGCTCCCTGGTTAGCCTCGCTTCCAATTCCTTCTCGGCTCTCCTTTCGAACTCGCGGAATGTCTGATTGAGTTCGTCCCGCACCTCCTTGAGTACAAATACAAGTACCTCGCTGAGGGAGTTTGCGTGCTGGACTTCACCGAGATCCGACGGCACGTGCCTGGGCTCACAGTCGGGCGCTCGCAAAACAAAGAGCTTTCGAGAGGTGTCTCCCTTGGCATCCTCCCGGAAAGTCTTAATCTCATGATTGACCATTTCCGAGGCTTTGGCCTGCACGTTGCAGTACAGAAGTAAGTGACGACTGTGCCTGATCTTCTCGTTGAGCCTATCGCGCCAAGGGTCACCGGGTGGGATGTCCTTGTCCCACCACGTCGTCAGCCCGGCCGCGCGGAGATCGGCTACGAGGTGCTCTACCTCGGTGCGTTGTTCCCGGGGATAGCTGACGAAGGCCTGGTGCTCGTACGAAACGGTCATGGGCCTTCCACCATACAGCCATAAAGCCTTGGCTTTGGCTGCTCTCCTTAGTAGCCTAATCGTAGATCAGAGTCCCAGTCCACTGCCTCTAACAAACCAGCGCTCGAAGTAGAACTCAGACGGCCAGGGTTAGCCGCGCGCTTATTGACTCCCGCATAATATAGAGTCAGTCAAAACAAAGAGAAGACTGTTTCCAGAAGGCCGTGATCAAACGCGGTTTGCGGTACATGCGGCGGAGTGCCTTGCGGGCCCGCTCGTTCAGCTCGCCGTAGTCTTTCGGACAGACGTTCGGCAACTCGTGCTGCTTCCAGTAAGCCCAGATGTATTCCACCGGATTCAACTCCGGCGCATAGGGTGGCAAGTACTCGGTTGCGATGTGGCCTTCGGAGAGTTCGATGAACTCTTGCACCAGGCGGCTACGGTGCGCCGGCAGCCGATCCCAGACGATCAGCAGCGGGCGATCGATATGACGTACCAACGCCTTGAGAAAGTCGGTCACTTGCTCTTTGCCGATCGCACCGGGATAGAGCCGGAAGTAGAAGTTACGCAGCGTCAGCCCCGCCGAGACGGAAAGCTTCTCCCAGTTGAAGTTAAACTGCAGCACCGGTGTTTGGCCACGTGGCGCCCAGGTGCGGCAGCGATGCGGCTTCTGACTCAATCCGCTTTCGTCGATGAAGACGAGCGTACGGCCTTCGTTTTGGGCTTTTTTTTAATGCGCTTCCAGGTCTTGCGCTTCCAGGTGCGGATCCGCTCTTCGTTGCGCTCGCGCGCCTTTCCGGCCGGGCGTTGCGGGCTCCAGTCGAGCGCTCGCAGGATCTTCCAGGCGTGGCCTGCGTGGTATGCGACCCCGAACTCGTCTCCGATCAGCCGAGCCACCCGCGGACAGCTCCACAGGGGCGTTGGGAAGCCGTGGGCTTCCGGGCCTTCCAGCAGCAGCGACGTCAGGCGTTCGCGTTGTGCGGCATCGAGGAGCGGCTTGCGTCCGGCGCGCCCGGCCTGGCGGAGTCCGGCCGCACCCTGCTCGCGGTATTGCCGCCGCCACTCACTGACGGTTTGGCGAGCGACGTTCAGCCGTCTCGCCGTCTCGGACTGATTGTGGCCTTGGTGGAGCAGCCGCATCGCTTCGAAACGGCGCTTCTCCAGCGCCTTGAAATCCCGCTTCACACCTTTGGGGTTGCCCATACATATATAGATGCTCCACACTGTCAAAAAGTGTCATAATAATTTGCGGGATTCAATAGGGCAGCGAGAACACCGTCAACACGCCCCCGAGGTTACTATATTCCGCCACGTCCGCGAAGGCCCCAAGCGCTCCCAGCCCTGCAGTAGGATCTTCCCCATCGAGTCCGACGGCAATCCCGATACCCGACCATCCTCCGACACCGGAGAGGATAGCGATATACTGCTTGCCGTCCGGTCCCGTGTAGGCAATCGGATTGCCGATGATCCCGGACGGTGTCTTGAACTTCCACAGCAGCTCGCCGGTTTTGGCGTGGGCGGCTTTGAGCCATCCTTCCATGGTGCCGTAGAAGACCACGTCACCGGCGGTGACAAGGGCGCCGCCCCAGGCAGCCAAGTCTTCCTTGAGGCCCCACACCTTTTTCCCCGTGCTGGGATCCCATGCAATGAACTCGCCCCTGTTTCCACCCGGACCCGGAGAACTGACGACAATCGCCCCAACATAGGGCTGCCCCGCCTGGTATTTGATTTCGACCCCCTCATAGTCCATGCAGAGGTTGTTCGTGGGGACGTAGAAGAGGCCCGTTCTGGGAGAATAGGCGACCGGTCCCTGGTTTTTCCCTCCCATGGCGGAAGGACAGATCCGTTTCGTGTTCTTCGTTCGACGACGTCCTCTTCTCGGGAACTTCAATGGGCCTCCCCGTGCTCAGGTCTACCCCTGTCGCCCAGTTCACATACACGAAGGGCTCCGCCATGAGCAGCTAACCCGTTTCGCGGTCCAGCGTATAGGCAAACCCGTTGCGGTCGAAGTTTACGAGGACCTTTCTCTTTACTCCGTTGATCGTGAGATCGACAAGGACGTTCTCATTGATTCCGTCATAGTCCCACGCGTCGTGCGGGGTCTTCTGGTAGGCCCACTTCGCCTTTCCGGTATCGGGATTCCGCGCGAAGATCGTCATGGACCACTTGTTGTCGCCAGGCCGCTGATCAGGATTCCAGGTCCCCGGGTTCCCAGTGCCGTAATAGAGAAGGTCGAGTTCGGGATCGTAGGAGTACCAACCCCAAGTGGTGCCTCCCCCTCTTTTCCAAGCATCGCCCTTCCAGGTTTCCAGGGATCCCGGAAAGCCGACTTCTTCCTCCGGGCCCGTGCTATACCGTCGCCAGATCTGCTTGCCCGTATTGATATCATTGGCCGTTGCAAACCCGCGGACGCCGAACTCACCCCCGGAGATGCCGGTAATCACTTTGTCCTTGATCACCAGAGGAGCGGAGGTGATGGTCATGCCCTTTTTGTGGTCTCCTTGCTTGACCTTCCACAGTTCCTTGCCGGTTGCGGCGTCAAGAGCAACGACGTGTGTGTCCAACTGCGCGAGAAAGATCTTGCCTTCAGCGTAGGCGAGCCCCCGGTTGACTGTGTCGCAGCAGGCGATCGGCATCACCTCCGGGTCCTGCTTGGGGGCGTACTTCCACTTGATCGGCGCCCCCTCCTTAGTGAGATCGAGGGCAAACACGTTGTTGGGGAAAGGGGTGTGGACGTACATCGTGCTCCCCACCACTAGTGGCGCACCTTCATGTCCTCGCAATACGCCCGTCGAGAATGTCCAGGCAGGCCTGAGATTCTCGACGTTCTCACTGGTAATCTGAGTCAATGAGCTATAGCGGCTGTTGGCGTAATTCTTGGCCGGCATGACCCATTGCGTATCATCCTGCTGGAGCCGGCGAAGCTCGCCGGCCGCATAAACGAAACAGGGCAGCGCAGCCGTGGCTACCCAAACCAGTCGGAACAACCTTGTCATAGTGATCCTCCTTGCCTTGAAAAGTTCAGGCCACGCCGGGCGTGCCTGCGCCTTGTAGACGACGCCCATGCCGCCCTCGCCGAGCTTCTCGGTGATGCGGTTGGGAGATAGCCTGGCCGATCATGGCCCGTCCCTGACCTGGGGAGATTGTACCGCCGCACGATACCTAGTCGTAACAACCGTTTCGTTGAGCTCTCCGATGGTAGCACTACGAAGGCGCTGATCCTGGCGGGTTTGCGGCTCCTCCGACGATGTTCTGAGGGCCTGAGGCGGGCGTTACTTGGTGCGAAGGCGATGCATCAACACCAATCGGCCGAAGGGCCACCTCTGCGTGCGGACTTCATCTGTTACGAGGGACTGATCGTCGAGGTAAAGGCGCGAGGGCGACTTGCCCCCAGGGAGCACTCCCAAGTCATCAACTATTTGAAGGCCACAGGCTTCGCTAAGGGGCTGCCGATCAACTTTGGGGTCCGGAGCTTGGAGCACAAACGGCTCACCTTGACACGAACCCCATGATCCACAGATTACGCAGATCTCGCAGATGAACGGCCAAACCAGAGACCCTGAAGCGGCATCACTTCCTCGGTTGAAGGCGGCGCGAAGCTGATGTGAGCCATCAGTTCCCACGTTCGATACTGATAACGGTCACAAGTCCGACGCATCGACGGCAAGTGTCCCCTATAGCTTATCGATTCTCTGGCTGCTTTGCTTGGTTCTTCTGTATCGCGCGAAAATACTACAGCGCAAGAGCCTTGACAGCCTAGCCGAACGCTACGCGAAGAGCAGCCGAACACAAGGTCTGTTGAGGGCTTGGTAGCGCCATGCCGGAGGCGATGTTCAGTCGCACGCACGGCGGTTGGGGTTTCGACAATGATCTTCCCACATCTCGATGAGCGGGTATCGCGAGAAGGACCCGTCGGGGCGCAAATCATAGACATCGTCCAGCCCCTGGGGAAGGCCCCAAGCCGGTGGGCTCGGCAGGGTGTTATACAGAAGGCCCATTACAGCGCCTTTTTCATTATCGACGCGCCCGGTTCGCTCGCCTGGCTGCTTGACCGCCATCAACGTCGAGTAATACTGTAAATAATTGAAGAACGAATCGTCTTCTTGCCCTAATTCCAGCACCCGCAGCCCGTGGTCGCCGTGGACGATGATCAACGACGAATCAAATAGTTCCTTCTCTTGGAGGCGGTCAAAGAAGTCACCTATTGAATCCCGCAAATTATTATGACACTTTTTGATAGTGTGGAGCATCTATATATGTATGGGCAACCCCAAAGGTGTGAAGCGGGATTTCAAGGCGCTGGAGAAGCGCCGTTTCGAAGCGATGCGGCTGCTCCACCAAGGCCACAATCAGTCCGAGACGGCGAGACGGCTGAACGTCGCTCGCCAAACCGTCAGTGAGTGGCGGCGGCAATACCGCGAGCAGGGTGCGGCCGGACTCCGCCAGGCCGGGCGCGCCGGACGCAAGCCGCTCCTCGATGCCGCACAACGCGAACGCCTGACGTCGCTGCTGCTGGAAGGCCCGGAAGCCCACGGCTTCCCAACGCCCCTGTGGAGCTGTCCGCGGGTGGCTCGGCTGACCGGAGACGAGTTCGGGGTCGCATACCACGCAGGCCACGCCTGGAAGATCCTGCGAGCGCTCGACTGGAGCCCGCAACGCCCGGCCGGAAAGGCGCGCGAGCGCAACGAAGAGCGGATCCGCACCTGGAAGCGCAAGACCTGGAAGCGCATTAAAAAAAGCCCACTGGGGTATTTACTTGACTCAGGTGACCCCTACATCTTGTGGTCGACAGAAGCAGCATTTTCAGTGCCGCCGATGATGGACTTGTATGGCACGGGGTCGATGGCGACCGCCTGTTGCACAAGTCGATAGAAGAGCTTCCCTCGGCTGCGAGAGTTGCGTCGATTAAAGCGGAAGGTAAACTCGTCCAGGTAGTAGTCCAGATGCTCGGGGTTGACGGCCCCCTGATGCGTCCCCAGCAGCCAACGCTTCAAAAGCGACGCCACGCGGTGCACTCGGGGCAGCAGCTTCGAGGCCGACTCCGGCCCCTCATCGAGGAACGTTACTTCGTGCCGGTAGCCGCGCTTCTGTAGCGGCTCATAGCCCAGCCAGCCGTCGGTATGAACCGTGCTGCCCCGTTCAATCGCTTCTTCGACAAAGGGCATCAAGCTTTCTGCGCTCGCATCCCGGACTCTGCGCATCCGAAGCCGTCCCGTTCCCCTGCCGTCCTCCTGGGCGGCGATGGCAATCAACGATTTGGTATAGGTCTGGCGACCGCGCACGCCCTCTTCTGGGCTGCCCCAGTACGTCTCGTCCACCTCCACACGGCCGCTGAGGCGGTCGCGACCGGGGCGCACCATGGCGCGGCGCAACTTGTGCAGCCAGCTCCAGGCCGTCTTGTAGCTGCCCAGCCCCAAGACCCGCTGCAGCCCCAGGGCACTCACTCCGTTTTTCTGACTGGTCACCCACCAGATGGCTCGCAACCACAGCCGCAGGGGCTGACGAGTGTCCTGGAACACCGTGCCAGCGGTGACCGAGGTCTGCCGACCGCAGCCCGAGCACTCCCACAGCCCTTGCCGGACCGGCCAAGCCGCGCCGTGTCCGCAGCGCGGACAGCGGAATCCTTCCGGCCAGCGCAGCTGGAACAGATAATCCCGACAAGCCTCCTCCGTCGCAAAGCGGGCCTCGAACTCAGCCAAGTTCCGCGGATAGTCCTCCATCGCACCGCATACTACATCTTGGGGCTACCTGAGTCAAGTAAATACCCCATAAAGCCCAAAACGAAGGCCGTACGCTCGTCTTCATCGACGAAAGCGGATTGAGTCAGAAGCCGCATCGCTGCCGCACCTGGGCGCCACGTGGCCAAACACCGGTGCTGCAGTTTAACTTCAACTGGGAGAAGCTTTCCGTCTCGGCGGGGCTGACGCTGCGTAACTTCTACTTCCGGCTCTATCCCGGTGCGATCGGCAAAGAGCAAGTGACCGACTTTCTCAAGGCGTTGGTACGTCATATCGATCGCCCGCTGCTGATCGTCTGGGATCGGCTGCCGGCGCACCGTAGCCGCCTGGTGCAAGAGTTCATCGAACTCTCCGAAGGCCACATCGCAACCGAGTACTTGCCACCCTATGCGCCGGAGTTGAATCCGGTGGAATACATCTGGGCTTACTGGAAGCAGCACGAGTTGCCGAACGTCTGTCCGAAAGACTACGGCGAGCTGAACGAGCGGGCCCGCAAGGCACTCCGCCGCATGTACCGCAAACCGCGTTTGATCACGGCCTTCTGGAAACAGTCTTCTCTTTGTTTTGACTGACTCTATATTATGCGGGAGTCAATAGGCGCTTATTTAGGTATCGCACCTGCTCGGAGTACATTACGGTCAGTTGCTGATAGGCTGGGTCGGACGGTGACCACTTTTTCGCTTGGGCATGCTCCAGAAGTCGCTCTAGCGGCCGTACCTTGCCGTCCGCCCGGTAAATGTACGCAGAGTGGGGGACGAGCAAATGAGCGACAAACGCGCTCCCAACATCGCTCTGGATGATGTCCCGTTCCAGAATGTCGAGGACTTCCAGGCTCACTGGCGCCGTCCAGTGGGCCTCCTCTACGTTGAGCGTCTTTTCCCAACTGGCCAAGAGTGCAGCACGGGCGAAGACGTTCATGGTGGCGTATCCTCCAAGCAGGAGTCGGATTCTCTCTGCCAGAGAGAACGGAATCGTTTGTGCCAAGCCGATACCGCTGTAAGAGTATTCCACCACTTTGATCGGCGGGAGGGTGAGATGCTCTTCCAGCCCTGGGACGAAAGCATTGCGATAGAAGTGAAACCGGTAGCCGAGAGCATCCCAATAACTCAGGAGTCGATAAGGCCGTTGAGTACGTTCCGGCATCTCGTCAACAACGCCTACTCGATAGAGGGTGAAGTCTAGCGAACTTGGCACAGAATATACAGTGCGCATGTAGCTGCTATACGCGTTCTCGTAGAGCGTAAACCCCCTTGGCACAAAAGTGTCAACGATGGATTCTCTAGCTTGAATAGAGCCCTCTGTATCCCTGGGAAAACCGGCCGGCCCCATGTACTCGTCCAAGATCAAATGGATAACGCGCGCCGGTCGGACGCCTCTCTCGACGACGGGGCGATCCACCGGAGGGCGTGGGAATCTTTCGGAGATACGCGCCGCACCGATGGTTCTCTCAGCCAAGCCGAAGAGAAATGAGGTCGTACAGAAGACAAGCAAGACTGTTAGAAAATGACGCTTCATCAGCAGTGCAAGTAATCCGGTGCAAACAATTCCGACGAGAACCGCGTAGAGAAGCGGTATCACATCCAGTAAGGGATAAACCAAAAAGATAATAAAAGGAGCTTGCAATCCACCTACCGAGCAGACGACCACAACGAACAAGGATAGTCTATTGCTCGTGGCCCACGCTACTCCCAAACACAAAGCCAGAAGGCCCATTCCGACCAAGAATGATTCGATTCTAAAGACGTCGTAGCATTGATGAAAGAGAAACTCCACGAACGGCCGTAGAAAGATCGCTATGGCCACAGCGAACCTAAAGCCAAACCGCTCCGTACCGCCATGGGACTCTGAGCCGGTCGGAGACGGCTCTTGTGAGGCAGTCGTCAACATCGCCGCAACAGATAGAGGGTGCGGTTTATTCCAGGGATCGAGCGTTTTCTCAACACCTCAGACCGATCGGCCTCCGAACGATTCCCCCAAACCAATCCTTTCGTTGTTATCGAAACCAAGTCCTCGACTGGATTAGACAGGTCCATCACCAGCCAGGATTTCCTTTTTGGCCGTCCTGGCACGGATAGCATAGCCGATCGACGGCCGCACGGCAACGGTTTTCGCACTACGGTGTTCGCACTACGGACACGTTCGGTACTCCTTTCGCTGCCGCTCCGGCCTTGGTAGGCTGTCTGATCATCGCACTTCGGCGACCGCAAAGGGCTTTTTAGCAACACCGCTCCCTCGCCGCCCCTCGGCAACCCGCGTACGCTGGCTGTTCCGGGAGTGGGCTTTAGCCTCCCGGTACTGGCAACGCTGTAGCCACACCTCGTTTGCTCGGAAGCGAAGGCATGACAGCCTGGTCCAACTCGTTGCCTGCTTGCCTTCCTTGACCCACTGCTCCGCCGTGCCGCGCTTGTTGTAGAAACGCACCACCGAGCGGCTTGGCAAGTTCATGTTTGTCACGATGAATCCGAGGCGCGGGAACAGCTCACCAAGATGAGCACGACGCGGTCCGAATCGATGGCAGTTTCGGCTTGTGCAACCAACTCGCGGTTCACCGCCATCAGCCCAATCAGGTTCTCGTCGCTCGGCAGCATACCCGCCTCGAAACTCTGTAGTCGCGAGGTCAGCGCCGCGCCTCGATGCCAGTTTTTCTTCGAGCCGATCAAGCGAAAGATCTGATCGGCGGATACTCGAACGGCGTCGTTGAGGTCCCCGGAACCCGCTAGCCGCGAGTAGACCGGTTGCCGCAGTAGATCACCCAGCGGGAACCTGTTGTTCAGGCTTGCCGCGAATCGGTGAGATGCTCCTCGATCAGCTTTCCGAGTCGGAGTCGTTCGTCCAGCTCTCGAATCGGAACCAACCCGCCATTCGAGGTAACTCGCGATCTGAAATAAATCTGTGTGAATCTGTGTAATCTGCGGATGATCCAGTCCCATGGCGGACACCATTGCGGGAAGGATCTCGGCAGGAAGGGGGGGGGTAAGTAATCGGACAGTGCTACAGTTCGACGACCGGCTTGATGACGCCATCGGCGTAGTTGGCCATCATCTCGAAGGCCTTGTGGCCCTCGCTCAGGGGCATCGAGTGGGTCATGATCGAGTCCGAACGGATCACGCCGCGCTTCATCATGGCTAGGGCGTCGTGATCGTTGCCGTTTGATCTTTTCTGGACGCGAATGGTGAGTTCCTTGTTGAGGGCTTCCCAGAGTGCGAGGCTGACGAGGGGTTGAGAAGGGATGCCGATCAGCACAAGCCTCCCGCCGGGCCGCAAGCAGTCGATGGCGCTGTTAATCGACTCGGGCTTGCCGGCGGCGTCAAAGACGACATGCACGCCGTGGGGGTTGAGGTCGCGGGCGGCGTCCGCCACTGAGTCTTTGGTGATGTCCACGGCCTCGTCGGCGCCTAGTTCCAGAGCCTTCTTGAGGCGATAGGGGACGCGGTCGGCGACCAGGATGCGCGAGGCGCCGGCGAGCTTCGCGACCTGCACGGCGAGCAAGCCGATCGGTCCCGCGCCCATCACGGCGACTGACTCGCCGAACGTCAGCTCGGCCAGTTCCAGCGAGTGCAGTAGGACGGCCAGGGGCTCGATGAATGCGGCGTCGGCGAAGGTCATCGAGTCGGGCATCGCAACGCAGTTCTCGGCCGGAACGACGGCGTATTCGCGAAGCGCTCCCGGTGCGTCCAGTCCGCCCAAGAACTCGATGTACTCGCACAAGTTGCGCTGGCCCCGCAGACTGAACTCGCACTCTTTGCGCAGCACGGCCGGCTCAACGGCCACCTTCGTACCGGTCTTGAGGCCTTCGACGCCTGGCCCTACGCCCGCGATTTCAGCGCCGGGTTCGTGCCCGAGCACCATTGGGTACATAGCGTCCTTGCCGGCGATGCCGCCCTCGTTATAGAAGTGCATATCGCTGCCGCAGATGCCGACGGCCCGGATCCGCACAAGCACCTCGCCCGGACCGGGGTCGGGCGGGTCGGGCATCGGACGGACGTCGACTTCACGGAGAGCAACAAGTTGCAGCGATTCCATAGGAAGAAACTCGGGATCAAGGATGGCCGGGCGCCCATCGCAGGCGCTTTCACGATTCTAGCGGTTTCCGGCGGTCGCAGAAAAGCGCCTCTATACTAGTGCTAATGCCTCGAACCCGACCCAGCCGCCGCGACTTTGCGAAGCTGCTTGCGAGCGGCGCGGCGGGGATTGGTATGGCGCCGGTTCTTTCCTCCTGCGGCTCCGGCTCAGCCGGCTCCTCGACCAAGAAAAAGGTGATCGTGTTGGGCCTCGACGGGCTCGACCCGAAGATCATCCAGTCGTTAATCGAGCAGGGCCGTGCCCCCAACTTCAAGAAGCTGGCGTCGATGGGCACGTTTCAGCCGCTTGGAACAACCATGCCGGCATTGAGCCCCGTCGCCTGGAACACCTTCATCACCGGCATGACGCCCGGCGGCCACGGTATCCCGGACTTCATCGCGCGAGACCGCTACACCTATTCGCCGATGTTTGCCATCTGGGAGCCGCGCGACGCCGACCGTGTTCTCAGCCTTGGCGACTACCAGCTCGCGTTGAGCGGAGGCGGGCCGCAGAACCTGCGGCACGGGACACCGTTCTGGGCATATCTCACAGAGCGAGGCATACCGGCAACCGTCATCAAGATCCCGACGAACTTCCCCGTGGATGAGACCGCCACGCGCGCCATTAGCGGCATGGGAACACCGGATCTGACCGACTCGTTTGGCGCGTTCAGCTACTACACGACCGACTTCGAGGAGGAGTATCCGGGACTGAGCGGGGGCGAGGTGTTCCACATCCGGGTGGCGAGGGGACGTGCCGAGGCGGACCTACCCGGACCAGAGAATTCCCTGAAAAAGTCGGAAGCCGGCAAGCGTACGAGAATCCCGTTCACGGTCCACGCCGACCCGAGTGAAGACGTGGTCCGCATCGACATCCAGGACCAGCAGGTTGTACTCAAGAAGGGGGAGTTCAGCGACTGGGTGCGTGTGCGGTTTGAGTTGTTGCCGATGCTGGCCGGTGTGTCGGGGATCGTACGCTTCCTGGTCAAGGAGGTGCACCCGGAGCTACGGGTCTACGCGACGCCGGTGAATATCGATCCGAGTGACCAGGCCGCGCCGGTGACCTATCCGGCCGAGGTCGGCGGCGAGATCGCGCGCCACATCGGTCCGTTTTGGACCAAGGGCCTGCCGTCGGATACTAAGGCCCTCGATTACAAGATCTTCAGCGACGAGCACTACGCCGCGCAGGCCGACCTAATCCTAAAGGACCGGCTGGCATTGTTTGATTACGAATGGTCGCAGTTCAACTCAGGGCTGTTCTATTTCTACGTCTCGAGCACCGACCAAGATGCGCATATGCTCTGGCGCAACATGGACGAGACACACCCGCGACACAAAGAGAGCGACCCGCGTTTCGCGGGATTCATCCACTATCTGTACGAAGAGATGGACAAGGTGGTGGGCAAGGTCTTACCGGCAGTCGACGACGACACATTGCTGCTGGTCTGCTCCGATCATGGATTTGCGCCGTTCGGCCGCCAGTTTCACTTGAACACCTGGTTGCGCGAGCAGGGTTACTTGGCAGTAAAGCTCGGCATGGAAAAGAAGGAGAAAACCAGCTTCCTCGATGTCGACTGGGACCGCACGGCGGCCTACGGCATCGGCTTCAATGGCCTTTATTTGAACCGCGTGGGGCGCGAGGAGCGCGGTATCGTGGACGACGCCAAGGCAGGCGAGCTCGTCGCCCGCATCACACGCGAATTGGAAGGCATCACCGACTCGGAGACCGGCAAGCAGCCCATCGCCAAGGTCTATGGCCGTGGGGAGATCTACACCGGCGAGTTCACTCCCGAGATGCCCGAGATGCTGGTGGGATACACGCCGGGCTACCGCGCCTCGTCCGACTCCATCCTCTGCGGGACGGGCCGCTCCATCATCGACATCAACCCTTGGGCCTGGGGCGGCGACCACTCGATGGCCCGTGACCTCGTCCCCGGCTCCCTCTTCGCTAGCGTCCCACTGCAGAAAGCCGACCCCAACATCGTCGACTTGCCGGTCACGATTCTCGACTACTTCGGAGTTGAGAAGCCGGCCCAGATGGTGGGACGGTCACTGTTCCGGGCGTAGGTTGGCCCCGCTTCCATGGGTGGGTTTGGCGGCCACAAATAGCCATGAAACCATAGCTCCCACAGCCATAAAGCTTCCAAAGTAGAGACCCCACGTCCAGCCGGCATATTTCGCAATAAGGGGTGTCAACGTGGGGGCCAGGAGCCCTCCGAGGTTGCCTCCAGTGTTGAGAATGCCGCAAGCCGAGCCGACCTCCTTGCCAGCCATGTCGATCGTACCGGTCCAAAATGTAACGTCGGCGATCGCGGCGCATCCGAACGCCAAGGACATGAGAGCGACAGCAGCCGTCGTCCCGCTTGTGCTCGCGCCCGCGTATAGCAAGATGGCACCCAAGGCCAGGCCTCCCACGCCAACCCGCCGGAGGCCGGCAACACGGCCATAGCGAGCAGCGAAACGATCGCAGAGCCAGCCTCCCACGGGCATCATAACTGTGAAGGTCAGGAACAGCGCCGTCGTATAGACCGCGCTTTCAGCCGAGCCCAATCCACGAATCTCACCCAGGTAGTAGAAGATCCAATAGAAGAAGATGTACTCGAAGTATCCCAGCAAAAAATATCCGACTGTCAGCAACATCAGATTGCGGTCGGTCAGCAAGACCCGCCACCGAATCGTGGCTGTCCTATCACCTGGTTCGCCTTGAGGGACGTCGGACGGGTCGTATTGATCTCGAAGTCGGGGATGTTCCTGAGGGTAGTTCCGCGCATACAGAAGCCATACGACGCCGAGAACCGCCGTGGCACCCGCCGCCGCCACGAACGACCAACGCCATCCGAACTCCGCGATCATCTTGGTGAACAGAATCGGAGAGACAGCTCCCCCGAGGCCCGCACCACAGATCACAACGCTCTGGGCCCGCCCTCGATGGATGAGGGGAATCCAGTTGACATTCATCCGTCCGCACGTCGGATAGATGGGCGCCGTGGCGAATCCGAGTGCCACGCGGACGGCAACGAATGCCGGTACGATCCCGACGAGCGTACCAAGGCCTGGGTGGGCCGCCACTGCGGTCAGCCCTGTGAAAAGAGCGGAGCCCAGCGCCATCCACGTGAGAACGCGGCGGGGCCCGAAACGGTCGGCCCAGCGTCCCCCGGGGATCATCAACAGCGAGTAACCCAGGATGAACGCTGAGTACACCAGGCCCATCTCGGTCTCCGAAAGTTGGAACTCCTTGATAATGTCCGGACCGGCGATGGCCATGATGGTTCGGTCGAAGTAACTCATTACGCTCAGACCGAACATGAGACCGACGACGGTGATGTGCGTCCCGGTTAGGGGGTGGTTGAGGGCTGTCTTGGAGGAGGGCATTGGGTTCGAGGGCCTGAAAGACCTACTGCATCAGACCAGGCACGCCGCCAAGCTTAACGCGAGTAGTCAACACCAAACCACCGCGGACGTACCTGTCGCACACCGTTTGGTTGCAGAATACTAGAACCTGTCTCATAAATGGTACGGACGACGCTTGGTCCTCAGGGCAGTGGGACACGGCGCTCTGGGCTAGCTGCATCGGGACGTGCCGGCGAGGGCGTATGGGACTCCAGCAATATGGATAAAGACTCGCCGACAAGGCAGAATCTATTTGCCCTTGTTGGTTTTCGGAGCTGTTGATCGAAGAGGGCGGCACTTGTCCCGGATTGCCGCCCGGACACCCAAGTGTACCTGCGATCGAGCTAAGCCCCTTTGTTATAACAAGTTAGAATAGAAACCGGCGGATTGCTCATGCGATCCGGATTTGAACGAAGCCTTCGGCAGACGCTTCGCGTGGGAGTAAGCGGAGAGAAGACGTAAAGATAGGCGTAAGGTCGGGACACCACAAGGAGGTGTCCGATGACACAGTTACGCCGACAGATGCTCGAGGAACTCGAGCGTCGCAACGACTCCACGACCACGGTTCGCGCCTACATCCGCACCGTCGAAGACTGGGCGCGCTATTTCAAGCGGCGGACCGACCGGCTAGGGCCGCAGCACATCCGCCAGTATCAAGCGCACCTGTTTCGCAATCGCAAGCTCGCCGCCAACACCGTGGCGCAACGCGTGGCGGCGCTGCGGTTCTTCTACATCCAGACGCTCGGACAAGAGTGGAACCTGGATCGAGCGCCCTACCCGAAGAGACCGCGCCAACTGCCCAACATCCTCTCGCCCCAACAAGTCGCTCGTCTGATCAACGCCGCCGACAGCGCCTTCCACCGCATGATCGTGATGACGCTCTACGCCACCGGGGTGCGCCGGGCCGAGTTGACGCAGCTTCAGATCCAGGATGTCGACTCCGAGCGCATGGTCGTGCACGTTCGCGGCGGCAAGGGCCGCAAAGACCGCGACGTGATGCTCTCCGAGCCGTTGCTGGTCAACTTGCGCGAGCACATTCGCCGACTACGGCGCAGGCCCAAGCAGTGGCTGTTCCCCGGCGGGAAGTGGCACATCAGCGATGATCCGATCACGAGCAACGTGCCCTAGCTCGCTTGCAGCCACGCTGCCAAGAGGGCCGGCATCACCAAACCCGCCCACCCCCACATCCTGCGTCATTGCTTCGCCACGCACCTGCTCGAAGCCGGAGCGGACTTGCGCACGATTCAGATGCTGCTCGGTCATCGCGACCTGGAAGAGACGAAGTGCGGCCGCCCTTCGGAGACCCGGGACGGGCCTTCGAGTACTTGAGCCGCTACACCACTGCCTCGCCATCTCGAACCAACGCCTGGTTTCGTTCGAACTCAACCAAGTCACCTTCCGTTGGCGCGATTCGGCCCATTCCAATCAGCAAAGGCTGATGACGCTCGAACGCGACGAGTTCCTGCGCCGCTTCCTGCTGCACGTGTTGCCCAACGGCTTCCACCGCATTCGCTACTACGGCTTGATGACGAACTCGAAACGCGGCGACCTGTTGCCGTTGTGTCGTCGGTTGATCGCTCGCGTCAACCCTTCGCGCACGATCTCCTACTCGGATTCCGAACCCGCTCGTAGCGGCTGGCTCTGTCCTCGTTGCGGCGGCCGTTTGCTCATTGTCGAACGTTTCACCGCAGCCCAGCTACGGACTCGCGCCCCGCCCGCTCTCGCCGCCGCCTGATGCCACCTCGCATCTCCCCTCGAGCCGCTCTCGCGCTTCGGCGCGCACCGTACTCGTGCGCCTGGGCCCTCTTTTACGGACGATGCGGCCCGTTTCAGACGCCGATCGCACGGCAGAAACTTACGTTCGCCCTTCGCATCAGCACTCGATTCGGTCCCGCCCATGCGTTCTCTGTGCGTCGCAACCCTCTGGTCGCCGTCTTGCCTCCGTCCGCACGCCGAATACAAACCGCATAGACTTCCAACGCTTGTCGTCGCGCTTCCTTCAAATCGTTGTACCGCTTGCGACAAGTCCCCTGTTTGGCCGCGCTCTTTCCGTCGTGTCGCCAGCGGTACAACACTCGGATTTTCACAACAGTAATCGTGGAATGAGCGTTATGTAACTGGTTTCCGGGGACTTACTTCTACACGTCGCGGGACTCTCAGTGTCAAATTCAACCATGGGGAAGTCCGGTGCATGTCCGTCATCTCCCTATCGGCCAATCACATAGCTGTTGGTCCCTGGGGCTGCGCCACCCTGCAGGACACCTCGCTCCGCGTCAAGCCAGATGCTCTTAAGGTCCCCGAGGCCCAGCGTCGAGTGTGTCCTGACGTTGTGTCCCCATTCGGCGAGTTGGCCACGCACTGACTCGGGAATCCGTTCCGAGGCGACCAGGTGCTTCCCGACAGCCTTGGGGTAGTATTGACCGCGAAAAACCGTGGTCGTGATCCCGGGCTGCTCCAGCGCCTCCTGTACGTTCATCCCGAACTCGACGAAGTTCAAAAAGAACTGCAGCGAGAGCTGCGGAATCGTGTCGCCGCCAGGCGTACCGAACGACATGAAAGGCTTCCCGTCTTTGAGGACCAGCATTGCGTTCCAGCCCGTGCGAGGCACCTTGCGAGGCATGACTACATTGGGGTGAGAAGGGTCGGTCCGAAAGAGCCTGAGCCAATTGTTCAGGAAGAAACCGCCGCCGTCACCGTCGACGTACATTTTACTTCCGAAGTTCGACGATACCGAAGATACGATCGAGGCCATATTGCCGTGTTCGTCGATGGCGGCCACGTATGCGGTAAGTCCGTCCGCGAGCGGCTCGGAAAGCTCTTGATGTTGCGGCCGGACGCTATCCGACTTGCGCTTCGCGGCGTACACGGGCCGGACCACCGACGGTTCGGGAACGGAGGCGCTACCCAGACGGAAGTCTCCCGGCGGTGGACCGCCCATGACGCGGTCCTTGCGAATAAGCTGACGATGCTCGCGGATGAACTCGTCCGTCACGATCTGCTCCATCGCGGCCGGGAAGCGTGTGTCCCCGACGATGGCATCCCGGTCCGCAAAGGACAACTTCATGGCCTCGCTGAGGTAGTGAATGTACTCAGCAGAGTTGTGTCCCATGGAGCGGAGATCATAGTCCTGCAGAATCTTGAGCGATTCCAGCACGACATGCCGAAAGGACTCTCGGTGGCCGTCGGTAATCTGATAGCCACGGTAGTTCACAAAGAGCGGCTCGGAGACAGCGGCCTTGTACTCGGCGAAGTCACTCTCCTCGAGGATGCCGCCGTTTTCTCTGAGAAATTCGACAATTCGTTGGGCGATCGGCCCGCGGTAGAACGCGTCGCGCCCGTCCTGCGCGATCAGACGGAACGTTTGGGCCAGCTCTTTCTGGACCACAACGTCGCCGGTGCGAACCGGACTCCCCTCCGGGAACCAGACCCTTGCCGTGGCAGGGAACTTCTGCAGGACCTCTTGGTCGCGACGAAGTCCATCATGAAGGTGTTGGCTGACAACGAAGCCGTCTTCCGCCATCTCAACCGAGGGATTGAGGAGCTTCGCACGGGGAAGCTCGCCAAACATCTCCCAAGCACGTAGGAGTGCCTCGACCGCACCGGGATCGACATAGGTAGGCCCTCGCAAGCTTTCCCTGTCACACCACCGGGCATACGGGTCCCGTACCACGGCGGTTCGGAGGAGTTAAGCGTTCGAAGATGCCGACAATCTGGGAAGGCCGAGCGAATCGAAATAGACATTGGGCAGCGCTTGCTGGACAGCCGCGTGCCGCGACATGGCCCACAAACCAGTGGCGGAACCGGCGGCAATGGCCGCACGATAATGCGGCACGCCCAATCGCCGTAGGTTGGCGAATCGGGTCGGCCCATTCCCCCACTGCCGCCAGGTCATCATGCGGAGTCTCCGGCGGATCCGCGCATCCAGGTTGCGAAACACCAGCGGGTCTTGGCTGAAGCCAAAGTAGCTCCGCCAGCCGAGCAGATACGGCCTCAATGAGCCGATCATCCGCTCAATGCTGATCCCGCGCGTCCTGCTCGTCAGCTCTCGCACTCGCGCTTGGAACCTTTGCAACGCCTCGGGCGATATCAATCGCTGAGGCTCCGCTCCGGTCGTCAAGCGAAAGCCTAAGAACTTCCGATCGTTGGGTCGAGCCACCGCACTCTTCGATTTGTTGACCTTGAGTCGGAGTTTCTTTGTAAGAAACTTACAGACGCCGGCCATCACCCGTTCCCCCGCCCTGCGACTGCGAACGTAGATGTTACAGTCGCCGGCGTAGCGGCAGAAGCGATGGCCGCGCCGTTCCAACTCGCGATCCAAATCGCCGAGCACGAGGTTCGACAACAACGGCGACAACGGTCCGCCTTGTGGCGTGCCTTCATCGGCAGGACTCACCAGCCCGTCGTCCATCACCCCGACGGTTAGAAACGCCCGGATGAGTTTCAGCAATCGCTTGTCGGGGACACGTTTGGCGACACGAGCCATCAGCAGGTCATGGTTGACTCGATCGAAGAACTTCTCCAGATCGATGTCTACGACCCACTGATAGCCTGCGGCGACGTAGGCTTGCGCCTGAGTCACCGCCTGATGCGCCGAACGTCCCGGTCGGAAGCCATAGCTGTTGTTGGAAAACGTCGGGTCCCAGCGCTTCTGCAGAACCTGCAAGACCGCTTGCTGGATCAGTCGGTCGAGCACCGTAGGGATGCCCAACTTCCTGACCCCGCCGCCGGGCTTCGGGATTTCCACCCTGCGCACCGGTTGCGGTTTGTACGTTCCTTGAAGCAACTGTTCCCGGATGGCTGGCCAGTGCTTGCGAAGGTCGTCCAGCGTTTCGTCGATGGTCTTGCCATCAACACCCGGACTCCCTTTGTTACCCCGAACTTGTTTCCAAGCCTTTACGGGATTGCTTCGCTCGCACACCTCCTCCATCAGTCGTTCTTCTCGCGCCGGGCTTTCAGATTCCCGCTTCACCGCGGACGGTTCGGTCCCTTGCCGAGCGCGCCTCGGGGCTTCACCCTTTGGCTCGTCCATGAAGGCCAGTCGTTGCTGGGTTTTCTGCCGCTTGCCGTCCATGAGTTGCGAGTCTTACTTGCCGCTCTCTTCCGTTCGGGCCTTCGGCCATCGTTCTCGGTTCGGCCTATCTGTTGGCTCCGTCTTTCGACTTGTGGAGTGCCTTACTAGCCTTGCCGACTGCATGGCCTACTATGCCCTCTGCTGACTTCTGCGCCCCGATCAGGTCGCCTCGCGGCTCCCCCCAGTCCCAAACAGCGGGACGGAACGCAGACCTCCCGGGGTAAGTCTGACCGCCTTCGCCGCACACCTGCCGAATCTACAGCCTTGGCCCTTGATGGAACTGGACTTCGCGATCAGTTGTCCGCTCGTCCGACCAAAGATGCCTCTTATCCGGTTTCTGTTCGTCAGGTCGCGGTTTTGTTCCACGCTTCCTCTGGACCCCGCCTCGCGACGACGCCCTTGCGCTTCCCTAGCACTTCACCTCCATCAGGCTGTGCAGAGGACTTTCACCTCCAAGCTGTCAGACATGCCCGGCACACAACCAAGCCGCTATGCGCGGCGGACGCCTGCGCGTGGTAGGATCTGGCAGGGTAACTGCGATGGGGTCAATCCGCTTCCGGCAGCAACAATGTCGCAGGTCAGGGTTTCTAGTAGCAAGAATGCGGCATTTGGTATCACGATTGCGATTGAAACTCCGTTGAGCAATTACCCTGCCAGATGCCGAGCATTAGCAGGTATTGAAAATAAGGAGCTTACGTCCTACCGCTTGTAACAGCCCCCGATTCTTTCACAGCCCCTCCCTGTTCGTTCCGCCGCTGGTTCTGCCAGCAAGAGCTCGATGGAGGGCTGTGACAGGGTCTTGGCGAGGCTCAGGGCCGCAGTAGTCTAGACGTGATTGAAGATCGAACCGCCGAGTGTGCCGGTGCTGTCAGCGAACGATTCCTGCTCGACGTCAAGCGACCGCAGAATGCTGAGGTATATGTTCGACATCCGCGTCTCGCCACTGTGCCAGTAGGTCCCATGTTGGAGGCCCATGTTGGCTCCTCCGGCGATCAGAGTCGGCAGGTTGCGGGGCATGTGCGTCGTGCTCGCGCCGCTTCCGAATAGCACGATGGTGTTGTCGAGCACGCTGCCGTTGCGATCCTGATAACCGTTTAACCTCTCGAAGAAGTGCACCAACTGTCGGCTCAAGAACAGATCGTACTTCGCGAAATCCATCTGCCCGTCCTTGTCGGTCGCATGCGAGAGGTTGTGATGGGTTTTCGAGAGCCCCAGCTTGAGCGGGAACGTATCGCTGATGCCCATGCCGTCTTCTCGGTTGAGCATGAACGCGACAGAGCGAGTGATGTCCGCATCGAACGCCAACGCGATCAGGTCGAACATGGTTCGGTAGAAGTCGGCAGGCTCTCCCTCGGAGGTCGCGTCGAGGTTCAAATGCGAGTAGTCCTGCTTTTTCAGCGGGATGTCGATCCAACGCTCGGATGCGATCAACCGCGATTCGACTTCGTTCAAAGAGGTGAGGTACTGATCCATCCGCTCCCGGTCGGACTTGCCGAGCTGCTGATCGAGAGAATGCGCACTGGCGGCCACGGCGTCCACGAGCTTGATGCGCCGTTGCAGCCTGTCGCGTTCCGACTCGATCGACGCGCGGTCACCGCGAAACAGGCGGTTGAACACCCGGCGCGGGTTGTTTTCCGCCGGAATCGGCCTGCCCTCAAGGCTATAGGAGATCGTGCCCGTCCGAGACAGAAAGCCCGTACCGCCATCGATCGACAGCACCAAAGAGGGCCGCCGGCAGTACTGCTTGGTGTGCTGCGCCACGACCTGGTCGAGCCCCACGGAGTTGTAGACTGCTCGCGTCGGATTGTGCAGAGGGGCGCCGGTGAGCCACATGTCCGAGCACGTATGGGGGTCGGCCTTCGGGCCGCTCGGGTGGTAGAGACCGCCCATGAAGCTGAGCTGCTTCCGGAAGGGGCTCAGCGGCTCCGTTGACTTGCCGAAGACGAACTCGCCGTCACGCTCGGCGGTCGGAAACCAACTCCACTCGTCGATGCTGTTCTCCGATTTCGGCAGCGACATGCCGTTCGCGGTGTAGAGCGCGCAGAACCGGCGAGGAGCCCTCTCGGTCACTTCGGCGCCCATGGCATCAAGAACCGGCAAGGCCAGTGCGACCCCTCCCATGCCCTGCAGGAAAGCGCGGCGATCGATGGTTAGTGAAGGTCTCATCGGTGCCTCTGCATCGGTACCTCTAGAGGTTCAGAACTATTGTACGACAGGCCGCGGCCTAGCGCATATGTCGTGAGATGGCGAGATTAGTGGAGGGTGCCGAGCGCCTCGGATGACATCGCCCGTGATGTGATAGAATGGCGTATTGAGGGCGGTCCTGGACACCTCCGTCGTCGTCTCAGCCCTCCGTAGCCCGACGGGCGCTTCTGCAGCACTACTGAGGCTGTTCGATGATGGGGTCGGGACGCTGTTACTGAGCGTGGCGCTCGCTCTTGAGTACGAGGCGACTTGTCGGCGCACGGAGCATCGGCTGGCCGCTGGATTGGACGACAGAGACATCGAGGACTTTGTCAACGGACTCATCGATGTCGCCGAGCCGGTCGAGATGCACTTTCGGCTGCGCCCAAGATTGCGCGATCCCGGCGACGAGATGGTTTTAGAGACGGCGGTCAACGGTCAAGCGAAAGCTTTGGTGACATTTAACGAGCGGGATTTCACAGCCGCCGCAGGCGACTTTGGTATCGAGGTGCTGTACCCCAGGGAAGCATTGAGGAGAATGATCACGTGAAGACGAAAACCAGCACGTTTCCGCTTCGTCTCCCAGCGTCACTCAAATCGGCGGTGGAAAAACTCGCCGCTGAAGATGGAGTCAGCATGAACCAATTCGTAGCCATGGCGGTTGCGGAGAAGGTGTCGGCTCTCAACACCGTGGAGTTCTTCGCGGAACGGAAGACCAAGGCGGACCGCAACGCTTTCCGGCGGATCCTCGACCGCAAAGGCGGTGAACCGCCGCGCTCCGGGGACGAGTTGCCGTAGAAACTTGCTGCTTTTCCCGTCGGAGTCTGTCTACCACTACTTCTCGAGGAACAGTTTACTATGGACGACGTAGCGGATCATGTCCTGCATTGAGTAGCCGCCGGCCCGTAACCTGAGTGCGTCTTCCTTTAGGTAGTTGAGTTCATTGTGCGTCAGGCTGCGGCCGTTCGCATAGGTCACGAGATGCTTGAGAACGCTGAAGGCCACCTGATCGATGCGATCTTGACCGAGATACCGCTTCAGATCGTTGATACCTGAGACTTCCGTGCTGTCAGGCAGTGTGGAGCGCGCATCCGCGGGTTCCTTCTTCAGGCGGCCGCCGGCGTTGAACTCTTCGAGCGCCACCCCCCACGGATCGATCTTGGTGTGGCACTGCATGCAGCCGGGAAGACTGCGATGCTGCTCCAGCCGCTCGCGAAGCGACAGCCCTTCTGTATCTGCCTCCAGGTCCGGCACGTTAGGTGGAGGATCATCGGGCGGCTCGGCGATGATCTTCCGCGCCAGCCATGCCCCGCGCTTCACGGGGTTCGATTCCCGGCCGTCTGACAACCCTGCCATGATCGCCGCCTGTGTGAGCACGCCTCCGAGTTCAGGCCGACCGTGCCTGATGGGTACGAAATCGAAGCCGCTGTCCGTCTTGTCTCCGAGGTCGTAGTAACCGGCGACTACTTCATTCACAATGACGAAATCGGACTCGATGAGATTCCGCACGGGCAGGCTGTTGCGGATCAAGTACTGGACGAACTCGACCGGCTCCCGGCGCAACTGCATGCGAGCGTCGCGCGTGAGCTTCGGGAACTTCACACGGTCCGGTTCGAGCACATCGAACTTGTCCAGATTCAGCCATTGGGACGTGAACTCACTAACGAACTGGGAAAAACGCGGATTCTCGATCATCCGCGCCACTTCCGAGTCCAATTGCTTCCGCAGCACACCGCGATCGGCCAACGTCAGCGTTCGGTCGTCCGGCGGCTCGTTCCACAGGAAGTACGACAGCTTGGAAGCCAGCTCCCGGTCGTCGATGGGTTCAGGTTCGGGGGTGCTGCTGGCCTCGACCAAGAACAAGAACTGGGGCGACGTCAGCGCGACCAGCAGCGCGTCGTTCACGCTCCTCTGGAAACCGGCTCCGGCGTCGAGTGATCGCTGGAACACCGCCATCAGCGCGGATTCTTCCCCAGCCGTGATGGGACGTCGGTAGGCACGGCTCGCAAACCCGCGGATGATCTCTCGCGCATAGGCCGGCGAATCGGATTTGCGGTCGAAATTGACGAAGATGTTTTGATGCGACGGTGGTGGCCATGTGTCGTAGAACGGTCCCTCGAATTCTACCGACCGGACCAGCAAACGAGGCATGTCGCGACCGTCGGTGTACTCGCTACGGACCGCGATCTCCTGAATGCCCGCGAGGTAGTTGACATTGTCCTTCTCGACATCCGGGCTGGGGTAGTCGCTGATCGCCCCCTCAAAGATAAACTGCGCGAACTTGTCGCTCGTCACGGTTTGCGGCGCCCCGACGGGAGAGAAGGTGCTGCCGCAATCGCGACGAAGCCCTAAATGAACGCCGACCCGCGGCCGACGGTTCTCAAACGCTAGAAAACGTCGCAAGACTTCGTCCTGGTCGACAAGCGGCGTCAAGACGATCCGGTCCAAATCCTTTACGCCCGCATGTTGCGCGTCGACTCGCAGCTTCCCGTCCTCGAGCCGCACGGCCAGAAATGAAGGCTGTTCCAACTTGCCTGCGAATTGGCGGCCGCCGAGAGTCAAGGTCACCTCTTGCGGCTTCTCGGGCGGCGCCTCGGCAAACTGCCGTCCAGGTTCTACCAACGCTTGCAGCTCGGCTACGTCGAGGGCCCGGGAGTAGATGCGCACTTCGTCCAGCTCGCCGTGGAACTGCTGCGCCCCGGGGATGCTCCCCAGGTGAAGTTTGATCTCCGGATTGTCCAGGTTAGCCGGACCAATCTTCCCTTTCGCTACGGGGTAACCGTTCACGTAGAGGCGCGACTCGCCGTTCCGCCTGACAACCGCGGCCACATGTTGCCAGGCGTCAGCGCGAATGACGCCCTCCGGGGACGTCACACCCCCATTGGATTGGCTGTCCGATCCGGCAGTTTCGATTCGAAGGTTCCCTTTGTTGCCGGCCGTTTCCAGATACCAGCCGTGCGTCGAGTCATAGTCTCCCAGAGCTACGATACCCGCTCGTTTCAGCTCTTTCGGGTGTATCCAAGTCGCTATGGTGAAGTCACCGTCAGCGACATTCATGGAATCGCTGCGAGGGATCGTCAATGATCCGTACCCGCCCCCGAGCGACACAGCCTTGCCGAAAGGGGAATCGACGGACTCTCCATCTCCTTCCAGGCCCGTCGTCTCGCTGTCGAAAGACCATGACCCGCCCAGCCCGTCGGTAAGTCTCGACGGGTCCGGGGCCGGCACCTCTGTGAGTGGCACCTCGTGGATGTCGACCTGGTATACGCCGGCCTTCTCTATCTCGACGGACTTCCGCGACGTCGGATCGTGGCTGACGACAGCGTCCGGGCTATCGGCCACGTGGTCGGCATCGCCCGGATCCAGCAGCAAACCGTCGTTGTACTTCGCCGCCTCGACCGTGACCCGAAACCGCCCGTGGTCGGGCAGTTCGCGAAGCGAGATCTTGAAGTTCGCCTTGGGCCCGTAGGTGCCGTCGCCTTCGAAAATCTCATCGGTCGGGATGGCCGGCCGCAGCAAGAGACCCTCCGGGACCGTGCTATAAGGGAGCCCGTTGGGATAACCCCGGCTGCCGCGCATGCCGGCAAAGACCGCGTGATAAATACTGTCAAAGTCTCGCCAGCCGCGGACCGTAGCGTTCCCCTTGTAGCCTTCGATGAACCGATACTTGGTCCTCATTCGGAACGGCTCGAACGGGAACGCCTTGGCGGGCGTGAGCTGCGTGACCAAGTAGTCTTGGTTGTCGAGCAGCTGGCTGTTTGCGCCGAGAATCAGCTCGCCAGGCAGCGGCTCGGGATTGATCGACGCTCCCAGGTCGACACGGAAGTTCTGGATCGAGGGCTTCGAGTCCGGATTGACGATGGATCGACCGAGCGCCTCCTCGGCGATTTCAAAGTAGGCTTCCATCAGCAATGGCGAAAGCTGCAGCGTCTCCGCGTTATTTACGAATCCATCTTTGGAGACAGCGTCCGGGGGAAGAGCGTCCGTCAGATCGTCGTCCAGCAGCAACAACTCGCGGAGGGTGTTGCGATACTGCGAGACCGTAAGGCGCCGTACGATGCCGTTCTTCGGCGTAGGACGCGAGCGAGCAACCTCCAGCGCTTGCGTGATCCACTCGACCATCCGCTGACGCTCGGCACTAGCCGGTTGTGGCACGCCTTTCGGTGGCATGGTCGCATCGCCAATCCTTTTCCGGATCACTTCCCACAATCGAAGATGCCGATCCTCGAGTGCTGCGTCTAGGTGGTCGACGCGGATGCCCGAAGTCCTCGTGTCCTCGTTGTGGCATGGGACGCAGTTTTGGTTCAAGAACGGCTTCGCATGCCGCTCGAACGATGTTTCGAGCGTCATGGGAGCGCCATCCGCCGCCTGGGCCTGCGTGGAACGCGCTGTCCACACAACCCCTAGCAGCGAAAGCAAAGCGAGGGTGCACGCGGCTTGCAGTCGAAGCCAACAAGTCCGTGAAGTCATATCGTCCTGCGCGCGAGGGTCCTGCCCACTAGGCATCGTCCCGTTCGGCTTTGATCACCAAAGGTTATGCTAACCCGAGACTTCCGTGCTCGCGATCCCGGGTAAGGGCGAACTCTTGATCCAAGCGATCCAGGCCGCTGGATCAACCGATGCCCGCGGAGTTTGAATATACTTGAGCATGAACTCATGAGCAGCAAACCTCGAACGACCGCAATCGTCGTGTTCGGCAATGAGCTGCCAAACACTGAGACCTGACCTCTTGTTTCCCTTACTTGGCTCAAAGGGGATCAACCCATGAATTTCAGGCTCGTTTCCGCCTTCGTTCTTCCGTTTCTCTTCCTTAGCAACGGCGCCAGCGCCCAGGAGCTGACGTCTGACATTCCCTACGTGGAGAACGGTCACAAACGCCACGTCCTCGATATCTATACGCCGGAAGAATCGGCCGGGAAGAGCTTGCCCGTCATGTTTTGGATCCACGGAGGTGGATGGCAGGTTGGGGACAAGGGGATGTCGCACTGAAGCCCAAGGCGCTGACCGAGCGAGAGTTTGTCTTTGTCTCGACGAACTATCGACTTCTGCCGGAAGTGGAAATGGACGAGCTGATTGGCGACGTCGCCAGATCCCTCGGCTGGGTGCACAGGAACATCGCCAGGTATGGCGGCGATCCCACAGGGATCTTTGTGGGTGGACATTCCGCCGGCGCTCAGTTGGCGGCGTTGCTCTGCATCGATGATCGTTACCTGAAGAAAGAAGGTGTGTCGTTCGATGTCCTCAAGGGCTGCGTACCAGTGGACGGCGATACTTACGACATTCCCAAAATCATCATGACGGCGGAGCACCGGCAAGCGCTCTACGGTGGCAAGATGTTTACCTTTGGTCATCGCCAGAAATTCGGAAACGCCCCGGAGAAGCACGTTGATTTTTCGGCCGTGACGCATGTGGCGAAGGACAACGGGATACCGCCGTTCCTCATCCTGTATTTTCCCGGTAATCCGGACACGCGAGCCCAGGCGCTGCGTCTTGAGAGCGTGCTGAAGGCAGCGGAGATCCCGGCCAGGTCGTATGGCAAGCGTGACAGCAACCACAGCCGCTTGAATAACGACCTCGGCAAGCCCGACGATCCGGCGACACAGGAATTCTACAAGTTTCTGGATCCGTTAGTCGGACAAAGTGGGAGCGCTGACGGAAAGCGCTAGGTTGACTGACAGCCAGTGATGCGGTCGCAGACGACCTCTCCGGCACGTCGGTTTCCATCACGGCGAACTGCGTCGTCGTGGGGCTACAAGGGAGGGTCAAAAGGAAGACTGCGAAAACGTTCCTTCAGCGCCCGTACATCCTGTTCTGAGAGGTGAAGCATCCGCTCGCCTACAGCCCCAAATCCTCACTGACGGCGAAGTCTTGACCCAGGTGTTCTAGGCTGCTGGGTGCAGACTTCACCGTTTAACTTCCCGACGACCAGACCGGTCCGCCAGCCGTTCGGCGACGGATGACACAGCGAGCACCCATAGAGTCGCCCGCGGTTCGCGGCGGGGAGTGGAGATCCGCGAAAGCGGTTGTAGTGCAACCAGACCGGCTGAAAGTTGTCCGCATTCTTACTAAGACGGGCACCGAGCCCTCGGACCGAGCCGCCAGATCCTGCGTAACGGGGAACTCATGATCCAGGCGACCCTAAGCCCGCAGTCCGCCCTGCCCCTGTCTCGATACGACTTCTGGAAGGATCTCCGTAGACTGGAACTGCTTTGCAGCGAGCGGCTCATGACAACCGGCTGGACAATAGCGTTGACGAACGACCCCGGCTATTGGAAGCGCGGTCGGTCGGGCACGATTGACGAAGCCTTCAGGCTTGATGACGGGCGTGCGGTGAAGGCGAGACTTCGCGGCCCGTAGATGAGGTCGCGGACGGCGGACGCGATGGGGGCAGCGGCGAGCAGTTGCACGCTGTCTCTGATGATAGCGGGCGAGGTGAAAGGAACCTAAACCGAGGGGTTGCCGTGCAAACATCGTGCAAACGTCACAGCGGTACGTAATGCTACCAGGTGCCCAACCACCCTGGGCGCGACCCTTTGGTATCAATCACTTACGACCAGTTGCTACAGGTAGCTATGGCGGCAGACGGGTTCGAATCCCGTTAGCGCTGCCACTCCCGTCTTGTGTTTCCTACAGGTTGAACGATCCCGCTGTGGTCCGTTTTTGGGGCTTCTCGCAAAGGCGCCAAGGACCGCTAAGGGCGCAAAGCGTTAAACGTCCGGATCGCGAACGGCCCCTCTGGGAGTCCACCAGTTGGTTTCGATGGGGATGGGCTCTTCGTCGCCGGACGGCTGCGTTGCGAGATCAGAAATCCTGGCCGAGAGTCCCGGGTGAATGAGATCGGGAGCGATTTCGGTGAGAGGGATGAGCACGAAGCTGCGCTCGTGGAGCCGCGGATGCGGGACGGCGAGGTCCTCTTCGTCAATGATCCGGTCGTCGTAGAAGAGAATATCGAGATCGAGCGTACGAGAGTCATTCTTGATTCGGCGGACCCGGCCTTGGTCAGCCTCGATGCCTCGCAGGAAGGCTAGCAAGTCGCGTGGGGACAGGCTTGTTTCGATCTCAGCGACCGTGTTGAGGAACCTCTCCGGCCCCGGGCAACCAACCGGCTTGGTTTCATAGAGAGAGGACACCCTCTTCACGACGCAGTGATCTGCCAGCCGATCGAGGGCCCGGCTCAGGTGCTCGCGCCGGTCGCCAAGGTTCGACCCAAGCCCCAGATACACCTCAGCCATTGCGTGTCCTGGTGATCTCGACGGCGGCGTGGTCGATGCGCTTGCCGGGGAAGGCGCCGGGCTTGGCAACGCGGACGAAAACTTCGTCGGCCGGGTGGTCGCTGAGAATACGAGCCGCGACGGCCTCGGCGACGGCTTCGATCAGACGAAAAGGCTGGGTCAAGATCTGCTCGATCGCCTCGACCACCGTCGCGTAGCAAATCGTTTGGGCGACGTCGTCGCTCTGGCCCGCGGGCCGAGTGTCAAGGGCCATCCTGATGTCGAGGACAAGGTCCTGGGGCTGGGCGCGTTCTTGTTCGGTCACGCCGATGTGGGCGGAGAAACGTGCCGCGGTGATAACGATACGGTCCATCAGGCTGCTCGAATGGCCTCAGCGATCGCGACCGCCTGCTTGCATTCGGCGACGTCGTGTGCGCGGACGATGTCGGCGCCGTTGAGAACGGCGATCGCGGTGGCGGCCAGCGTTCCCGGCAGACGATCCCCAACGGGAGCGCCTGTCAACTTGCCGATGAACGACTTTCTCGAAGGACCTACAAGCACAGGATACGGCAGATCCTTGAACTCACGTAGCCGCCGCAGGATCTCGAGGTTGTGCTCGGTGCTCTTACCAAAGCCGATGCCCGGGTCCAGGATCATCTGCCGGACGCCCGCTTCACCGGCACGCTGGGCCTGGCGGGAAAGAAACGCCTTGACCTCCAGGACCACGTCGTCATAGGAGACGTCCTGCTGCATCGTCTTCGGTGCACCCCTCATGTGCATGATGATCGCCGGGACGCCGCTTCGAGCCACCACGTCTAGCATGGCCGGGTCGCGCAGGCCTCGAATGTCGTTCACCATGGCCGCGCCGAGCTCGAGGCATCGCTTGGCCACGGCGGGTTTATAGGTGTCGATCGAAAGGGGAGTCTTCAGCTCGGAGGCCAGGCGCTCGATCACGGGCGACACGCGGGCCAGCTCTTCATCCACCGGCGTTGGGTCCGAGCCGGGCCGCGAGCTTTCGCCGCCGATGTCGAGAACGTCGGCGCCCTCGTCAACAAGCCGGCGTGCCCGGTCGACGGCTTTGGCGGGGTCCAAATACCTCCCACCGTCGGCGAACGAGTCGGGAGTGATATTGAGCACGCCCATGATGAGGGTTCGATCGAGCGCAAGCCCGTACGGGCCGCAGAGCAGGGTTCGCGCGGGGGAAGGGGTGCTCATGGTGACGGGGATTGCGGCCGAATGGCCCGAGGTGTAAGGCCCCTGTCAGGTGCGATACCGTTTCTCAGTCCAACCCGAACAGCGGTTTGCGAACGTGCTTGTATTCGAAGCGGGCCGGATTGACGGCCGTGGCGCCCGGGCTGTCGACCTCGATCATCACGCCCGCAATGGGTTCGTACGCCGCGCGGGGGGCGATGCAGCCCTTCGCGACAAGAATCTTCTGCCGCCGTGGATAGACGCCGTTGCTGATGAGCTGGTGCAGGCTGTTGGGGCTCGAGCGCCTTGTGGTCAGCAGTAGCAGGTTCGGCATGTCAAGCGTCGAGCCTTCCACGTGAATCACTGCCGTGTGGCCCATGTTCCAGTAGCGTCCGCCGCCGTGGCGCACTGCGGGCTCGACATAGCGGCCTTCGTGCAGCGACCGCACCCGCCCGCGAATCCGTACCGGCTTGCCGTGCATATGATCGGTCTTGCCGCCCACCTCGCCCTCGAACGTGCCGCCGATACCGATGGCAAACACCTTCTCGGCCGCCTCGCGATCGGCCATGACGACGACCCAACCTGCGGCCTTTTGGTCGATCAGCTCTTCGAGGATAAAGGTGCTGTCACCGGGCGTCCCGCCGCCGATGTTGTCTCCCATGTCGATCAGCACGGCCGGGAACTTGCTTCCCTCCATCGCTTTCTTGACGGCCTCGGCGGGCGTCGGTACGTTGAGCGTCAATCGGTCGCGTGTGTCCCAGAGCATGTCGGACAGACGCTGCGCCTCCCGTTTCGCAAGCGCGGGATCGTTATCGGTGACGACAACGACGCTGGGGCCCATCCACGGCACGTCAGCATACTGATAACCGCCCGAGACGCTGACGGCGAGGATCTTTGGGTTCTCCTCCAGGTTGCGGCTTTCGCGGACGATGGGAGCGAGCGGCTCGATCGACGTGTACTGGTAGACGATGTTGTACATCATGTCGGGCTTGACGATCGCCATCGTCGGCTTGACCCTGCGGTTCACCATGTCCGCCATGATGCGCGCCGCCTGGATGCCTCGCTGTTTCGTGTCCAGGTGAGGGTTTTCCTTGTAGGTGATGAGCGCATTGCAGTACCGCGTCATATCCGGATCGACGTTCGCGTGGAAGTCGTGGGTGACGATGATCGGAATGTCGCGCCCCATGGCTTCGCGGACGCGGCGGGTCAGTTCGAGATCGCCGCTGGGATGACTCTCGACCACCATCGCGCCGTGCAGCGCCAGAAAGATGCCATCGAGCTTGGGCGCGGCCTTGAGTTCCTTGACGATCTTCTGCGACAAAGTGTTGAAGGCGCGGTCAGTGACCGGGTCCTTCGGTTGTACGCCGACCACGGTCGTCGGGTAGAGGTCCAGCCCAAACCGCTTGGCGCCCTCGATGTAGCCGCTAACAGCCGTGTTGGACTTTGCTGCTTCGCGGATGAACTCGTCGCGCGACACGTTCGGCCGCTGCCGGAAGTCCTCGAGCTTGGTCTTGAGCACATTGAATGAGTTCGATTCATGACTGATCCCGGCGATGGCGATCACCGGAGGGCGGTCCTGGGCCGTCAAAGTCACAGCCGAGAGTAGGACCCATAGAAGAACTCGCATCTTGCCCCCGTGGCTGACGGGATGGAGCCGCGGCGGCAGCGGTCTCGCCCGAAAGAAGAAGTCTAACCAGAGTGTAGTGTAAGGGATCTCGCGAGATCTTTAACTTCAAACCGAGAGTCGGGGCTCAAGCCGTGCCTTGCGCCAACCGGCGTTGAGGGCCTAAGGCTTGCGGCCGTAGAACAGGTCGCGCCCCTTGGCTAGGGCCCGCATCTTGCGGTCGGCCACGCTTCGTTGCAGCATCCAGAAGCCGCAGTCGGGGTGGATGTAGTGGATGCGCTCTTCGCCCACGACCTGGCAGGCGTTCTCGATACGGGATGCGATCAGGTCGGCCGACTCGACCTCGTTGTCTTTGATGTCGACGACACTCAAGCCGATGCCGATGTTCGCATCCACGTCCTTGAGGATGGGCAGCTCTTTGTAGCCGCGGCGGGCGAACTCGAGCACGTAATGGTTTACGTGTAGGCCGTTTAGTAGTGGGACCAGACTCTCCCATAGACCCTTTTGGATGGTCTGGCCGCCGTAGTTGCCGAAGCAGATGTGGACGGCGCGCGTGGTTTTGATACCGTCGAGGACGTGGTTGAGCGCCTCGATGGCCCATTCCTGATCCTCTGGATGGCCGGGGATATTCGCTTCGTCGAGCTGAACCACATCCGCCGGAATGTGCTCGAGTTGGCGCCTTAGCACTTTCGCGATCGCCATCGCCACTTTGCCGTACGAGCCGTAGTGGCGATCGGTGACCGTCTTGGCGAGCATGTGCGGCCCGGTGCAGGTGAACTTGAGCGGCTTCGTGGTCAAGTTGCGGGTGAACTCGTAGTCGCCGGGCAAGTTCAGGACGCCGTCGCCGATTTCGTCCGTCACGATGCCCGCCGGGGCGGCGCGGAAGCCCATGGCTTCGTCGGCCCTGAAGGCTTCGATGTCGCTGATCGAGTAACGTGTCTTGACGCCCGACATGCGGCTGACGAAGTAGTCGATCATCCCGTTGGTCTCGGGGTGGCTGGGGTCGAAGCGGTTCAGCTCTCCGTCGGCGACCAGGTCGATCCCGGCGAGTTCCTGGGTCTTGAGCACGACGGCGATGGCATCGCGGAGGGTCGTGCGGGAGGAGTCTCCATACAGCCAGCGAGGGATGGGATAGCTCCCCACGACGGTGGTTTGAATGCTCATGCGTCGATGATACTAGGCCGTGGCCTCGGCTACACGGCCATGACTTCCTGCTCCGCCAGAACGGTGTTGATGTGAATCGCGAAGCCCAGCGCCACTCGGATTGACCTTTTACGACTCGTCGTGGGCCTGAAGCGCCGTGATGGCGGCTACATAGTAGATGTCGTCGGCCGAGCAGCCGCGGGAGAGGTCGTTCGCGGGCTTGGAGAGGCCTTGCAGGAACGGTCCGAGCGACTGTGCGCCACCGAGGCGCTCGGCGAGCTTGTAGCCGATGTTGGCCGAGTTGAGGTCGGGGAAGATGAGCACGTTGGCGCGGCCGGCGACGGGTGATCCTGGCGCTTTGCTTCGTCCGACAGATTCGACCAAGGCGGCGTCGGCCTGCAGTTCCCCGTCGACCGTGAGATCGGGCGCACGCTGCTGTACGATCCGGACAGCTTCAGCGACCTTCTCGACCAGCGGATGCCGTGCGCTGCCTTTGGTCGAGAACGAGAGCATGGCGATACGGGGTGGGTCAGAGAGGAACTTGCGCGTGTTCTCAGCCGCGGCGATGGCAATGTCGGCGAGCTGCCCGGCGCTCGGGTCCGGAACGACCGCAGGATCGGCAACCACGAGCACCCCGCGGCTGCCAAAGCTAGTGTCGGGATGGACGAGCATCATGAAGCTCGAGACGAGCCGGTACTGCGGCTTGAGTCCCAAGCAGTAGATCGCGGCCCGCACGGTTTCGGCGGTAGTGTTGTCGGCCCCTCCGACGAGCCCGTCAGCTTCTCCGTCCGCCAACAGCAACGAGGCAAGGTAGAGTGGTTGTGCAGACGTGTCGTGGGCCTCGCGTTGGGTCATGCCCTTCGCCCGGCGCCGCTCATGTAGCAGACGCACGTGGCGATCGCGATGGGGGTGGGTCTGAGGATGAACGGTGGTCACACCCGTGGGGGCATTGTCGTTTTCGCTGACCAGGATGGGCGTCACCACGTTGTCTCGCGCCAGGCGCTCCGCTGCCGCCCGAACGCGCTCGTCGTCTCCCTCGGGGAACACAACGCGCCTGTTGAGAGTGCGCGCACGGGCCACGACGGTTTCGAGGAATGCAGACATCTCACCGATCTTAGCGAAGGCTGATCTGGGATGACTAACCGGATGTAGGCGGAGGCTTACGCCACTTTACTGAGCGATCCAGCCCCCGTCGATGACGATGTCGGTGCCCGTGATGAAGCCGGCGGCCTCCGAGCAGAGATAGACTGCCAGTGAGCCGACCTCCTCCACCTTGCCCCAACGGCCCAGTGGGATGCGGGAGAGGAACTCCGCATTGCGTTCCGGGTCGTCAAGGATAGGCTTGTTCATCTCCGTGGCGAACGGTCCGGGGCTGATGCCGTTGGCGGTGATGTTAAACGGCGCCAACTCGAGGGCGAGCGCACGGGTCATGCCGAGCAAACCGGCTTTCGTCCCGCTGTAGCCGGTGCGGTTCGGGATCGAGATGTGCGACATGATCGAGGTCAGGTTGATGATTCGCCCGAACCTCTTCTCCTTCATGCCTGGAACAAAGGCTCGGCACATCAAGAAAGGTGCGGTCATGTTGATCGCCAGTATCTCGTTCCACTCGTCGAGCGTGAATTCATCAACGGCTTTGCGAGTGTTGATACCGGCGTTATTGATGAGGATGTCGCAGACGCCGAGCCTGTCCTTAACATGCGTAGCGACGTTGGCAACCGCGGCCTCGTCTGTCACGTCGGCCACGATGATTTCAGCCCGGCCGCCCTCGGCGCGGATGCCCGTGGCTATTTCGTTAAGCAGATTTTCACTGCGCGCAACGAGAGCCACCGAGGCACCCGCCGCGGCAAGTGACTCGGCCATCTGGCGGCCGAGTCCCTTGCTGGCGCCGGTAATGACCGCAATACGACCTTCTAGCTTTGAACTCAAAACCGTCCCCTTCCGTGTCCTGAGGCCTGAATGTAGCACACAAGAAGGCCGTGTTTGGTGTGGCGTGTTTCGTGTTTTGGAGACGCCCTAGCGGCCAACCCTGCGAAGGCTTGTAGTGCTGCGTCGGTGCCCCGAATGCCAGAGGAATCGGTAGCGAACCCTCCGACTCGTCACTGGCGTTCCGGGCACGGCTCCTAGCTCAAAAGCCAGATCTTCGCCGCTAGAAGTAGTAGGCCGAACAGGAAGCCTGCCAGTGCCCGGTATTCCTGGTTCTTTGTGTAGAGCGCCAAACGAAAAGGCTCTGCCGGACGGAGCCGCAGAGCCCACCGGGGGAACAGTCTTGGTACGTGGGCGGCGTAGTCCGTGTAGGCCGGGAAAAGATTCCGTAGGTGCGCCTCTTCTTCCTCCACAACTGGGAGGAAGAAGAGAAGGAAGTAAGCTAACAGCAGGACGGCGATCCCCGCGTGAGCTCCACAGAGGGCAAACCCTAAGCCGACGACCAGGCTCCCCAGGTAGAGCGGGTTGCGGACATAGGCGAAGGGCCCGCCCGTGGCAAGACGCTCGTTCTTAGCGAGATGTCCAGCCGCCCACGCCCGCAACGCCATGCCGCAGAGGCCGATTGCGGTGCCCGTGGCGAGCGAGGTCCAGGTGGGCCGTGCCAGCCATAAGAAGAGGACTACAACGACGAAGCCGACCCTGACCCGCCATCGCGCCGCGGTTTCGGCATAGCGCTTGGGGAAAGGCATGGACCCAACAGTCTAGCCTGCCTCGTCTGATGCGCAAAGAGGTCAAGCCGGGGGCCCCCACTTGTTGTCTGGTTCACGCGACACCTGAACAAACGTGTCAAGTCTTGAGGCAATATCTGGACGGAATGTGCCGCAAGGCTCCCGCCTTGCCGTCTCGCAATTCTTCGCGAGATAAGATCGCTGTCGTCCGATCATGGGCCCCGACTCGTCGGTTCGAGGTCGAAGACCTTGCCTGGAGTTTCTACATTTGTTCATGTCGCAGCGGCGGTGTTCTGTCTCCGAGAGTCGGGATTGACGTCGAGAGAGCAACCAAGTGAGCTGTTCGGCTGGGGTTTCCGCCCCTGAGGGGCCGAGAAATCATAGCCCATGGCTTCAGCCGTGGGTACGCGACGATCATCTCCGTGAAGCCCTGAAAGGGGCGATACAGCTTTCGCCGCAGACTTCTGATCACCCCCATAGGAACTCTATGGCTCATCCAGCGCCAATATGGAAGGGCAGGAGTCTTTTGTATCGCCCTTTCAGGGCTCCTCGTATTCCGTCACCTTTCCCACGGTTGAAACCGTGGGCTATGATCTTTGGCCCCTCCGGGGTCATGTCAAGCGCAAACGTGCCCCTTCGTTGACAGGGTTTTCCCTTGACAAATGTAGAAGCTCCACGCGTCGGCCTTCGGGCCGACGTGTCGAGGTCGAAGACCTTGCTAGTTGGGAAGCCGCCCGATCAAAACAGCCGTTCACGTGGACTGAGCGTACCAAACGAGCCGACGTTCGCAATCGAGAGTGACACGCGAAACTGGTTCTCTTCCCGTGTCCGGCCGATGGCGAACCGCCGCCACTCGAAGCTGAATCCACAACAGTCGGTGTTGTAGGAAGCCTGGGACGCATGGTAGATGAAGATGGCCTGGCGATAGTCGTAGAGTGTCCGAATCGCTGCATTCCAGCCGCGGCGGTTGAAATGGCCGAACCGCACAAGGGTCGAAAGCTGGTTGCTGGTCGGCGTCAGGGTTGGTGTGGACCGCACGACATGGTGACCCACCTCGAAGTTCCAGAGGTCGCTGAGCTGATATCCGAGGTTCGCACTGCTGTTCACGAGCTTATCCCGCAGTGGGTCGAAGTCGTTGCGCCACTCCACGTAATGCCGCCAGGTGGGTCTTGCCCGCATCGAGGTGACGACGGGCGAAGCCCGCCGCGCCTGATCCAGGAAAGCAAACGGGCTCACGTCGATCGTCGATCGGAACACGTTCCTCGCTCCAGGCACCACGGCGCCGTCGAAGCTGGGGTCGAAATACCGCCGTTGCCAGATCTCGAGGCTGAACACCTCGCGCACTCCGCCCGTCCGGTCGTCCTTGGCGTAGAGGCGGTTGGTGATGGAGATATCGGCCTCGTTGGTGTTGGTGACTAGGTCCCGTTCATCGAAGCGGATCACCTTACCGAAATTTTCGACGCCCGTCACGTAGCGGTAGCGGACCCTGGGCTCGATCACGTGCTTGACGCGGTCACCGAGCCATTTGGGGCCCTCGTAGATTCGCTGCAGAGACGGGGGAACGATGTCCAACGACAGCTCTGCGTTGTTGCGGTAGAGGTTCTGGCCGATGAGACCCTCGTCCTGCTCGCGCCTCTGTCCGTAGGCCGTTTGGCGCGCGCCGAAGGTGGGGGTGAACTGGAAGTCTTTGAGTCGGAAGGTGGACGTGACGCGGGGAAAGAAGTCGCCGCGCTGAACGAAGCGCCGCGTCTGGAACGTCGGCTGCGTACGGCTGACCAGCCCGAACGAGCTGTCGAGGCTGAACCACAGCGGAAGGGGGCCGTCGAGCAACTGGCGGTCATGGCTGTTGAACTCCATGCTCGGCAGGTTTCGGATGATCACCGTATCGTCGGGCCGAACGCTTTGGAAGTTCTCATCGCGCAGCAGGGACACATTCATGCTGAAACTCGAAACGTTTTTCGAGATAAAGCCGATCGAGCGAACCTGTGAGAACACCGCCTCCTCGAAGCTCTCGGTAAAGGCCTGGCGGAACTCGAGCGAGCTGAGATAGTTGAGGTTCACAACCCCTCGGAAACCTCCGGGCATCAGAGCCGCTCCTTCCACCTTGATCGAGCCTCCGCCTTGTGGATCGGCGCGGGTCCCATCGCTATGCTTGAAGCCACGGTCGTTCACGCCGTAGAACGACGCGTTGAACGTGCTGTTCGCCGTGGGTCGACCACGAAACCCGATCTGAGTGGCAAGCCCTCGGTCGGTGAACCAAGTACCACCGATCGTGGCGTCGTAACTACGGTTGATCGCCCAGTAGTACGACTGGCCCAGTACGAAGCCGAAGCGCGAACTGTTGCCGAAGTTGGGAGTGAGAAAGCCGCTCTGGCGGGGCAGCCGCTTCAGCGATTTGTTGAAGTAGGGGAAGTAGAACAGCGGGACGCCCCGCAGTCGAAAGACCCCGCGCCGGACGACGGCCTTGTCGCCCGGCACGATGTCGGTCCTTGGAGAGCGCAGAGTCCACCACGGGTTCTTGACCTCGCAATTGTGGACGAAGCCGTTGTGCACCGTGTAGTGGTCTTGCACCTTGTGGACGACTTTGCCCTCGATGAAGAAGGGATTGTCGGTGGTCAATGCCCTCGGGGTCGCTTGGCTTGCCGAGCTCACCGTGCCATGAACGTTGTAGAAGGTGCCATGCCCGGTCTCTGTGTTGTAGGCGATCTTCTCGGCATGCAGGTCTTCTTCCGTCGATAGGTTGTGGTAGCGGACGTTGCCCCGCGCTTCGAGGGCGCCACTCGCCTCGTCGTGATCGATCTCGTCGGCCGTCACGACGACGTTGTTGATGCGGATCTCGGCATGGCCTCGCAGATGGCGCACGTCGCCGGTGAAATCCTGTTCTACGGCCCAGATCTGCATGTCGCCCTGTTGGACAGCGTCGGGGGCGGCCTCCTGGGCCGAACCGGCGGTGGCGAGCACGAGGAGGAGTAGAAGGACGCTCCAGTGGGGCTGGTCCTGGAAGCCGGTGGCTTTGGCGAAGGCCATTCTAAAGGGCGATTCTTGAACCTATCACGGGGCCTGAGGGGCCGCAAGTGAACTGTGGGAGCGCCCGAAACGACCCATGGCCACAGGCCACGATCGGAGGCACCAGCTCAGCCCGCGTAGTCGGGGAACTTCCAGATGGCCAGCGCGTTCTTGCCCAACAGCAACTCGCGGTCTTCGGCGCTGTAGAAGTCGCAGACTTCGTCGACAAATTCGAGTTCTTTGTCCATCGGAAGCTCCCAGCGGGGACGCGGGTAGCCGGTGCCCCAGACGAGCTGCTTGCCACCGAACTCTTCGTATATCGCCTTGTAGAACGGCAGGGTGTCGGGGTAGGGGTACTTCTTGACTTCCGACATCTCATACGGCTCGGAGTTGCTGATCCAGACGTGCGGAAACTTCTTCAGGCGGAACATCTTCTTGAACTCGGGCCAGGGATCGTCGAGCTTGAGGTCGGGTTTGCCCGCGTGGTCGACGACGATGTTGACGCCGGGGAAGCGTCCGGCCATGTCTTCGAGCATGGGCATCTGGTGGGGCAGGATGTAGTAGTTGAAACAGACGCCGAGTTTCTCGGCCTCGCGCCACAGTGGATAGTGTTCTTTGGCGTTCAGCCAAGTCGACTTGGGGTGGTAGATCGGGCTGAAGCGCATGCCTTGGAAGCCGTGCTCGGTGACCCAGTAGCGCAAGTGGTCGGCGACCTTGGGGTGCTCGGGATTGATGAGGCCGTGGGCGACGAACAGGTGCTTGTAGGTGTGGTAGCAGTAGCTCATGTAGGCGTTGTCCCAGCCGAAGTAGCGCGGGTTGATGAGGACCGCGTACTGGACGTCGAAATCCTTCATCTGCTCGACGTAGTTCTCGACCGGGGCGTCCATGCGGGCGCGTTTGAAGTCAGGTCGCTCGGGGTGGTTGAAGGGGAAGCGCGGCTCCGAGGTCCAGAACTCGATGTGGGTGTCGATGATGAGGCGCTGCTTCGCCGGTGCTGGCTGCGCGCCGGCCGTCCCCGCGGCGGCCACTGCACCGGCGGAACCGGTGAGGAAGTCTCGTCGCGTTTGCATAGGTCACCCCGCAGCTTAGGCTTGAGACGCCTCAGTAGACAACGCGGTTCGTCCCTGCCACTCTCGGGTGGTCCTATAATGGCAGATCCCGCCGGCTGTCGGCCTGAACGAGCGGCACGCGAGGAGCGGAGACCCTTGTCATGAGAATCGGCGTGAATACGATGATTTGGTCGGGGGCGTTCGACTCGTCGATCCCGCTCGAGGCGATCAAGCAGGCGGGCGTGGACGGCATCGAGGTGCCGGTGTTCGATGCGGCCGATCTGGATGTCGCGGCGCTCAAGCAGGCGCTGGCCGACTACGGCTTGGGCTGTACATTCTGCTCGGTCAATCCACCGGGGAAGAATCCCATCAGTGACGATGCCGCCGTACGCGCCGCCACGCTCGAGCACTGGAAGCGCTTGATTGCGACCGCCGCCGAGGTTGGCGTGGACCTGATCGCCGGGCCGACGTACTCGCCCGTCGGACATCTGCCCGGGCGCCGCCGCACCGACGACGAGTGGAACTGGGGCGTCGAGTTCCATCAGCAGCTCGGGCCCGTCCTGGCGGACGCCGGAGTGGAGATGGCCGTCGAGCCGCTCAATCGTTTCGAGACGTACTTCCTGAATACCGCAGAGGACACGGTGCGGTTTGTCGACGAGGTCGGCAGCCCGCAGGTCGGCATTCTGTTCGACACGTTCCACGCGAACATCGAAGAGAAAGACGTGGTCGCGGCATACCGGCTGTGCGGTCCGCGGCTCAAACACGTACACACATGCGAGAATGACCGCGGCGTTCCCGGCACCGGCCATACCGACTGGACGGGCGTGCTAGGCGCACTCAAGGAAGTCGGCTACGACCGATGGTTGACGATCGAATCGTTCAACGGCACGATTCCGGACTTGGCGGCCGCGACGGCGATCTGGCGTGATCTGGCTCCGTCGAACGACGACATTGCTTTTGAAGGCGCGGCCTATCTTCGCAAGGCTTGGGGGGCGGCGTAAGCGGCGGCACGGGGCGCCGCTGCGTGGCACGGCTGCCTGTCGGGCCGGCGTGCAACGCCGGCAACTGACAGGCTATCCCAAGAGCGACTGTCGACCCTCTCGCCAACTAGAGAAGTCACGTGGGGAGAAGCTGGTGGGCAAGGCGATCGAGGGGGGAATGTCGGCTTTGGACGCTTACAGCAAGTTCGGGATCATGTGAAGGAGCGGGACAAAGGACTGCCGAGGATTGGATCGTCCTTGCCGACGCTCTCCGTCGGCCGGCAAGCTGGAGAGCTCGTCCTACCTTTTTGCGAAATAGCCCTGGCGGGTGCGGACTCTCGCCGCGGGCCGCTTGACCTTCACTTCCACCGCGCGCCACGCGTCGTGGAAGTCTTGATTCTTGGGCCGATACCCGAGGCTGTAGACGCTACGTAGCTCCCCCGCCACTTGTGGATAGACGGGTTCGAGATCCTGAACCGAGCGCGCCGGAAACAATCGCCCACCGGTGGCCGCCGCCAAGCGCTCCATCCTCTGGCGCGCTCGCTTCGCCCACCGGGGAACCTTCTTCCCGTCGGCTTTCGGGTCGAGCAGAATCGGGTAGATGAGGGCGTTCAACTCGCGTGCCGCTCGCTCTAGGCGACGGAAGGAGACCTCCGACGGGGTCAGCACGCCGTGGAGTTGGTTGTCCACGCCATCGCTGATGACGATCAGCGCATTGCGCTGGTCGGTGAGCCGGCGGAACTCATTCGCGTAGCTCAAGACCATCACGTCGTACAGAGGCGTGCCCCCGGAGACTTTCGGCAGTGCGTCGATTAAGGCTGCTAGCATGCGGCGGTCGTCGGTCAGCGGCGAGACGACGTGCAGCATCCCGTTCGCCAACGCGTGGAGGGCCACTCTATCGTGGGACCCGACCATGTCGAGAAAGCGCTGAGCGGCGGTCTTCATCGCGGGCCGGCCTTGCTTGGTGCTGCCGCTCAGGTCAAGAAGCAGGGTCAGATTGAAAGGGGCGTCTCCACTGTCGAGATAGGTGACCTCCTGGAGCACACCATCCTCGTAGACCTCGAAATCGCCGGCAGTGAGTCCCGCCAGCGCCCGGCCCTCGGCGTCATGGACAGCCACCGGCATGTTGACGATTCGAACGTCAGAGCTGAAGCGGACCGTGCCCCCGGTCACAGTCAGCTGTTGGGCTTCCGCATCGCCGGCCGGCGGAGGCGACGTGGGGCGGTCCCTTCTACGCAGGGCGGTCTGCTCCGGACGGACAAAGAGCCGGCGCAGAGCCTGAGGCGCCTGCCAGTGAAGGCGCACCGGCGCGTCTTGGGGAAAGGGGAGGTTGCCGATCTCGACGCGGCCCGGAGCGCTCACATTCGCCCGAATGAGGCCATAGCGCACTCGTGACCCTTGGTGCCGGTCCCTCAAGACCCAAACCGCGGGCTGGTCAACCCGCGCCACCCGCTCAAGCTGAAGATTGAGGTCTTTCGGTGCTATAAGCTCTTTCGGCTCCTGGCCGGCCCCGATCCACAGGCGCGTGGCCTCCCACGGTGCGGTCAGTTTCAGATCCCCCGACGTCGTGACCAGATTGGCGGTTCGCACCAGACCGGTCACCGAAATGGAGCCGGTATCGGTACGAGCCTCCAATGCGAGGCCGTAGGGAATCTCGACGTCGATGTCGATGGGGGCCCCGTCCTCGGGCCGGCACTCGATCACGGACAGGCCCGCCTGCCGGATCACGCGGACATCCCCGGGACGGACGTCCCGCGCCGGGCTCGTGGGATCGAGGAGCACCTTCCCCGCGGTGGTCACGCGGATGTTGATGCCGCCGAACGGGTTCTCGACCCGGACCACGGCCGCCTGCAGACACCAGCAAAGCAACCACAGCGCGAGGGCGACGCGAAGACAGGTAGGCACGAGAAGCGCGGTAACTAACGCGATCGTATCAAGACCGGCGTGTGTCGGATGTACGAGCGAGTACCAAGACTGCTCCGAGGACGATCCAGCCTTCGGCAAGCAGCCTTCGCGTACAGCTGCCGCTACATCAAGTGGATCTGCTCCTGAAAGCGCTGGAGAGCGGGGCCTGGGGAAGGCCTAGGGGGACTCCGTCAATGGGCCTCCGCTGTGGATCAACGGTTTTGCATCCGGGTTGCCAGGGCCGAAATGCTTAAGCATGACGAGCGCTTCGGTGTCGCTCTTGTTGGTGATCTCGACGCCGGCTGACGCGGCCGAGGCGGTAACGAAAAGTTCGTCCTTGGTCATCTCCCCGTAGCGGATCAGCGAAGGGGTCTCGACCTCCCTCGGGCCGATCTGCCCCCATCCCTGCGTAACGATCAGCCCGTAGGCGGCGGCGTCCCGGATGGTAACCGTCCGCTTGGCGTGAACGGTAAGCTCTTTGGCGGAGAAATCGTCGGTGCTGTAGGAGACCCAGTTCTCCCAGTAAGTGTCCATCTCGCCGGGATCACGAGCGGGACGCGGCTCGAAATAGTGGTGGTTCATGAACTCCGGATCAACGTTGGCGTCCCAGTCGAGCATCCCAATGATGTAGTCGAGATCCTGGTGGTGCTCGGGCGGGACATCTTTGACCAGCAAGTCCCACGGCACGGCGCGGCCTTCGACCATCGACTGAAACATCCCGAAGACGTCGGAGTTGACCTGCGGCTCGTACGTCACGAGCGAACCGGGCGCGTGCAGCACGCCGGCAGGGACGTGCCAGCCCGTTCCGGGCTTGAGCTGGTAGGCCTTCGAGTGATAGAGGATACCGTTGTCACCTTGGTTCCAGCGTTCGAGGCATTGGCGCACCTGGTCCTTCGTGGTGCCGGGCTCGAGTCCCATGAAGGTGTAGGGGAAGTTGTTCCCTTTGAAGTTGTATTGCGGAGGGAAATAGTAAGCCTCGGGCTTGCCTTTGCGCCCCACTCTGGCGGCGTGCTCTTCCATCTGATGCATGTGATGCGGGATGGGGCCGAGGTTGTCGAAGAATTTGCAGAGCACGTTCCAGCCGCCGTAACTAGACATGACTTCGGAGCCCAGAAACTGGTCGCCGAGAGTCTCGACCGCCTCCCGGAGCAAGATTCTCTGAGTGCCCGAACCGTTGCCATCAACAGCGATATAACTGAGGCCTTCATCCTCGGGCGTGCCGGGGCCGTTGTCGGCGGGCGTGGTGGATGAGAACCAGCGCTCGTCGATGCCGCCGCGGTCGGCGCCGAGGGCATAGAGGTCACGTGGGTCGAGTTTCAGACGGCCGCCGGGCATGAGGAACGACCTCGGCACCCAACAAGGCGCCAGGCGCACGATCCCTTGACCGACCTTGAGGGCTTCCCGTAGGCTTTCGGTGTTCAAGGACATGACTTTCCGTGTTCTGTGATCCAACGGGGGCCGCGAACCGTCTAGGCTGCCGGACGCAGATCCCGCACAAGGCCCGACTGGGACAAGAACTCACGAACCGGTGCGGCCTCGGCACCCTCCACACTGACGGTGAGAGCCACGTCAACCGAAGGCCCCAGCAGTCGAATGTCGATGCGGTCGGATTCATCATAAACCCGGATGTAGGAGATCGCCGCCAGGTTGATGATGCGGTGGCGAATGCGGATAAACTGTGACTCCATGAGATGTTTGCCTCTCGGTGGTGGATTGCCTGATTCCTTTTCTTGCGAGACCAGGTGGAGGAACCGCCTATTTTATCGTCTTGCCTGTAGGCGCTGCTACTGATAAGGTACGCTCACGGGGCGAGGCAGGTTACGAGAGCCCAACGAGGACAATGCAGCCGAAGACGCAGTGGGGCGTTCTCTACAAGCTTGCCGGTAGGGCATACCTTGCAGCGCTCATGCTCTCGACGGTAGGCGCCCAGCCGTCGGAAGAGATCGGCTTCCGCAAACAGACGCTCGACCTCGGCCGCAACGAAACCTGTGCGGTGGCGGACTTGAACGGCGACGACCGACTCGACATTGTGTCAGGCGAGAACTGGTATGAGGCGCCTGAGTGGACTAAACACCGCTTTCGGTCGTTCCCGATTTGGAACAACTACATCGACAACTTCAGCGACCTGCCGCTCGATGTCGATGGCGATGGTGCGATCGACATCGTCAGCTCCGGTTGGTCGGCCCGGCGCATCGCTTGGTTCAGGAACCCCGGTGAGATCGGGGGCCCTTGGCGGGAGACCGTTATTGATTCCGGCGCCCCAGTCGAATTCTCCTTCCTCGTGGATCTTGACAACGATGGCGAGGCAAACGAGCTGCTTCCGCAATTCGGAGGCAAGAACAAGGGTACGGCTTGGTATGAGGTTCGCCGGCAGGCCGACAAAGTCCGCTGGGTCAAGCACGCCGTCAGCTCGCAGAGTTATGGTCACGGCATCGGCGCTGGGGACGTGAACGGAGACGGGCGCGCGGACATCCTGACGCCCCAAGGGTGGCTCGAGGCACCCGCCGACCCTCGTCAAGTGCCCTGGCCTTGGCATGGTGAATACGCTGTGGGGAAGGCGGCCGGGTTTCTGTACGTGTACGACGTTGATCGTGACGGCCTCAACGACATTGTCAGCAGCATGGCGCACGACTATGGCGTGTTTTGGCTCAAGCAAGAGGCCGACCACGAGGGCAAACGCCTCTGGCAAAAGCAAACAATCGACGACGCCTGGTCTCAGGCGCACGCTATGACGATGGTGGATCTGACGGGCAACGGAACCTTCGATCTCGTCACCGGCAAGCGCTTGTTTGCTCACAATGGGCATGATCCAGGCGGGCATGAGACCCTAGGGCTGTACTGGTATGAGTACATCGAAACCGGCGGGCGGTGGGAGTGGGTGCGCCACATCATCCACTATGGCGGACGCGTCGGCGGCGGTATGCAGATCCCCGTCATCGATATCGATCATGACGGTGACCTCGACATCGCTGTCGGCGGCAAGGGCGGGCTATTTCTCTTCGAGAACCGTACCACGTCTCCCACCGGGCCTTGATGACCGCGGTGAAGGCTTATCTGTTCGTTGTACGTCAGGTGCAGCCGCCAGGCCCGAGGACCGCTAGCCGCAAGTTCTTGAGGGAATAGTACTAAAGTTCATGCCGCGTAAAGGACTCCCCCTAGAGAAAAGTTGGTACCAAAGCTACATTGCGTCCAGGTGAAATACGCTACTACAATTGAACTGCCAAAGTAGCGTAACTACAAGGAGCTGTCTCTTCTCCAGCCGCTGTCGTACATGAGTGAACACGGTGGGCGAGAATAACAAAAAGCGACGAGGTCGGGCCCGTAAACACCGCGACTTACCATTCAGCGGGGGCTCCCGTGCGAGCGTGCGCGAGAGGTCCGCGCCCGGGTCGGAAGCGGAGTTCAAGCCGGATGATTTGACAGGATCCTCTGGCGGCGGCGAGAGCAGGGTTGGCGGCAGCGAGAGTAGGGTACCTCTGGGCAGTACCAAGAAGCGGCCTGGCGACCCTGGCACTCACCCGTTTGACTATCCGGTGGGTCACCGCCTGTTCCGGCCCAAGCGGTTCAACAGCCACAACGTGATTCTCCCCCAGCCGCAACTCACTTCCGCCAAGCTGCTAGCGACCGCGCTCCTCAAACAGCAAGAGATGACTAAGGAGGCCACCGCAGGAGTAAAAGCCGGCGAGTGGAGGGCGCCCTCCGCCCAACTTTTGGCAGACGAGAATCCCAGCTGGGCCGAGATCGTCGGACGCGAGGTTTCGAAGGTCAAAGGGCGTGCCGCAAGTGCAGGCAGTCGGGACGAGTCGAAGCCAGAGGCCTGGGGACTCGATCGAGAGGCCGTCCAGACCAAGCCGCCAAAGCGGCAGACGAAGCGGGCCGTGCCCGACGAGTGGAGCTTCGACAGCCCGTTGCCCTACGCCAGGTTCGATCAGCAGCCCCGGCAGGGGCCGATCCAGTGGGTGCGTGGCGCGTTTCAACACCGCCGCGTTTCCCAGGCCGTCGCGGCGGTGATTCTGATCTTATTCATCAGCAGCCTGAACGTGCCGTGGAACTCCTTACTCGAGCGCCAGGTCGACGTGATGAAGGAGCACATCGTCGAGGCGATCAACAGTGTTAGCCAACCCATCGAACAGCGTGCGGCTTTCTTCATCGTCGACGACTTCAGCGACGGTATCGACAACTGGCTGTCCCGCAGCGGTCGTTCCATCGAGAGGAACGCCGATGGACTGATGGCGTCGGGCGATATGTTCCTGCGCGATGACACGTTGCGCTTCTCCAGTTACCGCATGGATTTCAATGCCAAGATTCAGTCTGGCGCGGTTGGCTGGGCTGTGCGTGCGTCCGACTTTGACAACTACTACGGCTTCAAGCTTGTCGAGTCGCGAAGGAACCGTATGAGCGCGTTCCACCTCGAGCGATTCGCCGTGGTCGACGGCGTCCGCACAACGGCCGCGAGCCAGGCCCGCATCGCGCTGCCCTCCGACCTGGCGCGGCCGGGCAGATTCAACAAGATTTCCGTACGGGTTCGTGACGAACAGATCACAACGATGGTCAATGGCAGGGGCGTCGATTTCTGGCGCGACTCACGGTTCGCTCGCGGCGGCGTCGGCCTCTTCGCAAGCAATGGCGAGGTCGCCCTGGTCAATCAGTTCACGGTTGCAGGCAACGATGATCCTTGGGGTCTGGTCCTGTACGGGATCGTCGAGACCCTTCGCTCGGTGCGTGACCGCCTCTCCCCGCCGGCGGTGATCGTGTTCGCCCCGGTGCCCGTGCGGTACCTCGCCGGGCGCTGACTCTCTTTTAGTTGAAGAACCTGCTAGACCCCATCGGCCGCGGCCTCCCGAGGCCTAGGTAGCCAACCCGCACACACAGAGGCAAGGGGTCTCTCAGTCTGCAGCGACGCCTATCTCCAACGCCATGCCTCAACGCAGGCTCGCGCTAGCGGCCCCGGGTGGCGGTGGGCAACGACGACATCGAAGTCCGGACCTTCGCCAAAGGGCGAGAACAATCGTTAGTTTGGACGTCAGGTGGGCCTTCCGTCGACCGAGAAACGAAGGGGGCTCCAAGTAGCCGTCCGCATTTCGTAGTGGAAGTCTTCCGAAACCTGCGTGTAGTACGCAGTGACGACCCGGCCGTCGGGAAGCTGTACGCTGCTCGGGTAGCCGCAGTCGGAGCGAGGGCAATCGGCGATGCGGATGGGCGGGCTCCAGGTGTCTCCCCGGTCGTCGCTAAGCCGGACATCAACGCCGAAGTTATTCCAGCAGCGGTTGCCGTAGCTCAGCAGAACGCGTCCATCGGCTAGCAGGGCGAGGTTGCCGGTGACCTGCATCGGGAGGCTGAGTGGCATCTTGCGCTTCCAGGTGCGGGCGTCGTCTTCGGACGCGACCAGCTCGATGTGGACGTCGCGCTTCTGCCGGAATTGGCGAGAGGCCGCAAGCCAACGGCCGCCTCCCATGTGAAGGATGTCGGTCTCGTTGCCGTCGAGGTTCAGGGGAACACGCATGCCCCAGGTGCGACCGTCGTCCCGGCTGTGGAGGAGATAGCATTCGCGTGAATTGCCCTTCCTCAGATACACCGTGGAGCAGAGCGAGCCGTCCTCGCCGGCGCGAATGTTGCCGAAGGGGATGAATTCGTTGCCGCGGCCCGCGGCCGTGTCCGGTGGTCCCGGGAACTCGTGGCTAACGGACCAGGTCCGCCCTCCGTCCGCCGAGCGGCACACCCAAGGCCGAAGCACTTGGCGGTGGGGCCCGCTGAGCTGACCCTTGGGGCTGCGATCGGCCCAGCCGCTGCAAAGGACCACGATGTCCCCGTTGTTTGCTATGCCCGCCGAGCAGTTCATGCGGTTGGTGGTCGGTTCGTGCTCGGCGGGCCGACCGCGGAAGCGCCAGGTCCTGCCGTCGTCTTCGCTGGCCCAACAGTCGAGATCGCCTTCCCACAGGCCGTGGCAGGGCTGGTTGAAGATGAACGCGACCAGCGATCCGTCGCCAAGGCGCTGCAGGTTGGGCCAGGCGCAGACGCCCTGAATAGCGGTTCGGTCGGCAACACCGGGCAGCGGAGAGCCTTGAGCGTTTGCCGATGGGTGGACCGCCACGGCCGGCACCGCCGCCGCTACTCCCAAGTGGATGGACTTCAGCCAGTCCCGTCGGCGCATTGGAACACCTCCCGCGTGAAACTTCCTGTTCGACGGACATTATAGGGGAAGGGAGAGCGGACGTAGGCTAGAATACGACATCGCTTTGCGCTCTCGGACTCTGCTCGCAATCTCGATCACCGTAGCCCTGGGGCTGCTGGTCTACGGCGCCTGGAAGTACGGACTGATCTCGCGCCTCAGTGACCACGAGCAACTCGTCAAGACACTGCGGAGCGAAGGCGGCCTGGGGCCTCTGGTTTGCATCGGAGTCCAGTTCTTGCAGGTCGTGATGTTCCCCGTGCCGGGCGAGATCACTCAGATTGCCGCGGGGTACGTGTTCGGGGCTTGGCTGGGCTTCCTCTACTCGGTGGTCGGCATCATGCTGGGTTCCGCGTTCGATTATTCTTTCGCCCGGCTCGTCGGGCGGCCGGTCGTAGAGAGGCTACTAGGCCGGAAACGCCTGGAGCGCGTCGACAGCGCTTTCGAGTCACGTAAGGGCAAGTCGGCGCTGTTCGTGCTGTTCCTGATCCCCGGGATGCCGAAGGACGCCATGTCGTACGGTGCGGGTCTGACGCAACTACGCCTGGGAGAGTTTGTGGTGATCTCGGGTCTGGCACGCACTCCCGCCTTGCTGTTCAGCACCCTGATCGGTTCACAGCTCTATGACCGGGACTTTGGCACCATGGCCGTCACCGGAGTGATCGCGCTGTTAGCCATTGCCGGCTTCTATGTTTATCAGAAGAGATACGGCATGCCATGATCCGCTGCATGACGAAAGACGACATTCCCGCCGGGATGCGCCTCAAGGAATCCGCCGGCTGGAATCAGACCCAGAAAGATTGGGTCAACGTCCTCGATCTCGAGCCGGAAGGATGCTGGGTTTACGAGGTTGACGGGGCCGTCGCGGGCGCCACAACGACGGTGTGCTACGGGCAGGACCTGGCCTGGATCGGCATGGTGCTGGTGCTCCCTGAGTTTCGCCGGCGCGGCATTGCTCGGACACTGATGAAGCATGCGCTCGACTTCGCTGAGGCCCGCGGTATCGGCTGTGTCAAGCTGGACGCCACCGACATGGGGCGGCCTTTGTACCTCAGCCTGGGGTTTGAAGAGGAGGCCCCGATCGAGCGCTGGGGGACGGTCGTGGCGTCAGGAGGAAGCTCTGGGGGAAAAGACGTCGATCTCACACGCTTGCGCAACGTATCGGAGATTACCGCGCTCGACCGCAGGGCATTCGGCGCGGATCGCTCGGCGCTGCTGAACTTACTCGCCAACCGTTACCGTGAGTCTTGGACATTGCCCGGGGCGTACTTGATGTCGCGCCCCGGTTCCAACGCCCGTTTTCTGGGCCCCTGTGTCGCTGAAAGTGCGGCGGATGCCCAACAACTGATCACCGCGCTGCTGAGCCGGTATCCCGGCGAGCCGGTCTTCTGGGACGTCCTGCCCGATAATCAAAGAGTCCGCTTGCTGGCCCAGACGCTCGGGTTCGAACCCAGGCGAAAACTCGTACGCATGGCTCGCACGAGCGGCTCCTGCTCCAAGCTCCAGGGTCAAACCGACGAAAGTCTGCAGTTCGCGGCCGCTGGATTCGAGTTCGGCTGATCCAAAATCATGACCACGATCACACTCTGGAAGGTCTCGATCCCGTTCCGGGAGCCCTTTCGGATCTCGAACGGCGTGGCGGCGGACCGCATCAGCACGATTGTCGAGATCCGGCGAGGCGAGCACGTGGGGTACGGGGAGGCCGGCCCTTTGCCTGGCGGCGCCTATTCGGCCGAGACGGCTGAGTCGAGTTGGCAGCGGCTGGAGGAGGGGCTCATCCCGCTGTGGTTCGAGTCCGAGTTCGAGGGCCCGGGGCAAGTGGGGCCGGCGCTCGAACAGATACCCGGCGAGCCGTTTGCTCGGGCGGCGCTCGAAGGCGCCGCGTGGGACCTCGCCTGCCAAGAAGCGGGGGAACCGCTGTGGCGGATGCTGGGATCCTCGTCGCGGCCGATCGAATCCGGTGTGGCCATCGGCCTCTTGGACACGATCGAGGAGTTGATCGCAAGGGTCGAGCGCTACCAACGCCAGGGTTACCGCCGCGTCAAGATCAAGATCCAGCCCGGCTGGGATGTGGAACCGATCCGCGCCATACGAGAGCGATTCGGCGACCTGGCGCTGATGGTGGACGCCAACACCGCCTACACTCTCGACCACCTAGCGGTGTTCCGGGAACTCGACCCCTTTGGCTTGATGATGTTCGAGCAGCCTTTCCCGGCAAAGGCTCTGGAGGAGATGGCCGAGCTGCAACGGAGCGTAAAGACGCCGGTGTGCGCCGACGAGTCGGCCGAGAGCCAAGCGGCGCTCGAGAGGATGATCGAGCTCGAGTCGGTGAAGATCATCAACATCAAAGTGCAGCGGGTCGGTGGGCTGACCGCGGCGCGAAAGATGTACGAGCGCGCCGCTGAGGCCGGCCTCGGGATCTGGCTGGGGACGATGCCGGAACTCGGCATCGCCTCGGCGCAGGGCCTGCACCTGGCGACGCTCCCCGCGTTCAACTACCCGACCGATGTCGAGGCATCCGAGCGTTGGTATGAGGACGACGTGGTCGACCCCTTCATCACGATTAACGCGAGCGGGTTCATTCATCTTCCCGAAGGCGCGGGCATGGGCTACCGTGTCGCCCGGGAAAAACTGGAGCGCTACGCCATCCAACGAACGGAACTTCAATCATGACGCCGGCGCGCCGCCGCTACAACTGGCTGATTCGGGATCAGCACATCACCCTGGGCGCGCGGACCCTGATCATGGGGGTGCTCGACCTTGACGGCGAGCCGCGCCCGGACCCCGCCGCCGTGCTGGAACACGCCCTCAAGATGCAACAAGAAGGTGCTGATCTTGTCGAGGTGAATGCCGACCCGATTCGCACCGGCGACCGGCGGATCTCCGAAGACGAGGAGCTGCGGGCACTGGTCCCCGTGCTGCGCAAGCTGCGTCACAACCTTGACATCCCGCTTTCGATCAACACCTACAACGCCGCCACGGCCGAACGCGCGGTCGAACTGGGCGCTCAGATCATCAACGACGTCAGCGGACTTTCGTTTGATCCCCGCGTGGCCGGGGTCGTCAATCAGACGGACGCGGGTTTGATCGTCACGCATACGCGGGGCACGCCGGACACGTGGAAAAAACTGCCCCCGCTGCATGATCTGGTGGGAACGATTGGCCGTGAGCTCGAATCCAGTGTCGCCCGCGCCCGCCGGGCCGGCGTCGATCGCCGCCGCATCGTGGTCGATCCGGGTCTTGAGCTGGGGAAGCGTGGCCTGGAGAACTATCAGATCCTTACACAGATCGATCGGCTCGCCGCGTTGCAGCAGCCGATCCTGGTCAGCCCCTCGCGCAAGTTCTTCCTGACCGGGACGGTCCGGGCGAAGGAGTCCGATCGGCTGTACGGTGCGGCAGCCGCCTCGACGCTTGCCATTCTCGGCGGCGCGCACATCCTACGGGTCCATGAAGTCGCGGCGATCGCGCAGGTCGCGCGCACGACCGATCATGTCTACGAAATCACTGGCTAGACGCCGCTGGGACGCAGTCTGATGCGCCCATTGTGTGGCTTTATGCCCTAGCTATCAAACCTTTCTCATCGCGACGCGGCGGACGCGCATGCATCCAGCGCTGCAACCACGTCGTCGGGTTCCATGCGCCGTGTGAAGTCGGCCGTCACGTGGTGCGTTCGAATGAACCCCTCCTGGTCGATGATGAACGTCCCGGGTACCGGCAGGTTCCAACTGCCGTCGGCATTCTGTTCACCCAGGTCGAGAGCAAACACACCGAGGTAGATCTCCTGTACCTCGGCCGGCATCGTGAACTGAAGGCGATAGTCCCGGATGGCCTGCTGGTTGACATCGCCAAGCAGGTCGAAGTCCAGCTCAGCTTTCTCCGCTAGCGAAAGCAAGTGGGTCATCGACTGCGGTGTGACCGCCAGCAACGAAGCGCCGGCGGCTCGGATGTCAGGCAACGCCCGTTGCAGGGCTCGGAGCTGCAGGTTGCAGACCGGGCACCAATCGCCGCGGAAAAACGTCAGCACCACGGGTCCCGCGGTAAGCCGCTCATTGAGTGAAACCTGTTTCCCATAAGCGTCCTGCAGATGGATCTCAGGCGCTCGGGCGCCGACCGCAAGGCCGGGAGCAGTCTTGTTCTGCTCGATCTTCTCCAGGGCCAACGTGATCGCGTTGCTGACGTTTTCGGGAATCGCGAGCCCTGCCAGGACGTGCTGGATTTCTTCGTTGAGGTTCATACGCGGGATCCGAGTGCGCGTACTCGGCGAGAACGCCTCGCCTCGCATGGTGCCCTAATGCATAGATGCGCCGGGCCGGCGCCGGGATTCACGGACGTGGAGCCCCGCTTTCATTCGGCTTTCTTACCATGGGCACGAACCGAACCGGCAAGACAGCCCGGCGGCGCAGCTTTCCGGAGATGTCCTTGTCAAGTCGAATAATCTCCTGCCTACCATAAACCGGTCCCACGGGAGCCAGTAGCCGCCCTCCGGGTTTGAGCTGGTCGACCAGGGCCTGCGGCATCTCCTCGGGCGCGGCCGTGACGATGATGCGGTCGAACGGAGCCGCTTCGGGCCAGCCTAGGTAGCCGTTGCCGATGCGCAAGTGAACGTGCTCATAACCCAACGCGGCTAAGGTCGCACGGGCGCGATCCCCCAGCGGTTCGACGATCTCGATACTGAAGACCTCGCCCGCCAGTTCCGCGAGAACTGCGGCCTGGTAACCCGAACCAGTACCGATCTCGAGCACGCTATGATCGGACTCGACATCGAGCAGGTCGGTCATGAAGCCAACGATGTAGGGCTGCGAGATGGTCTGGCCGTGGCCGATCGGCAGGGGCCGGTCGGAGTAGGCCGCCCCGACCATTTCGTCGGGAACGAATAAGTGCCGCTGAACCTTGCGCAAAGCGTCCAGCACCTTCTCGGACCTGACACCGCGGGCGCGGATTTGATCACGCACCATGGCTTCGCGTTCTTGCTTGTGGCCATCGGCCGCTTGGACCGTGACCGGTGGTTCGCTGCCGCCACTGCAGACAGTCAGCGCCACGGCAGCCAGCGTGAGCAAGACTTTGAGCAACTTAAGTGTCATGCACAAGTAGAGGGGAGACCGCGGACTAGACGGGTGACCCGGTGCGCCAACCCGGTTAGCCAAGAGGCTCAGCTCTTCCGCAGCCCCTCAAGCAAGGCGATGGCTGACGTAAGGTCAGCACGTTGCGCCTCGCCCGTAATTTCACGTTCGATCGTCAGCGGCGCTGTATAACCAGCTTCTTTGAGTTTGGCTACATAGCGGTCCATGTCGACGTCGCCCTCCCCCAAGGGAGTTTCCGTGCCCCACTCACCCTTGGTCGTGGGCCACTTGGCATCCTTGCAGTGCACTGTTGTCAGCCACGGGCTCACCACCTCAAGGGCTTCGAACGGCTCGCCCGAGCCATAAAGAATCATGTTGGCCGGGTCGAAATTCACGCCGAGGTTTGGGCGGTCCACATCAAGAATGAATGCCTTGAGCGTCTCGGCCGGCTCCTGCCCGGTCTCTAGTGCAAACGTCTGCCCGTTGCCCTCACAGTGGTCGCAGACGCGGCGAACCATATCCCGTACGTCGACATAGTCGGGATCGCCATGATCTTCCGGCACGAAGCCAACGTGTGTAGCCACCCCCGGGATCCCAAGCGCGTGGGCGAAGTCGCTGGCTTCGTGGGTCCGTTGCTCTCGCTCTTCTCGCGTCGCGGCCGGAATGTAGCCGACGGTCCTTTCGACCGTCGGGATGTCGGCATAGCTCTCACCGATGAAGGCCGGGAAGGCGGTGACGACCGCTAGCTCGTGCGCGGCGAGCGCCTCTTTCCAGGCCGCCTGGCTGGCGGCGCCGAGGTCGGCCTCGCCATGAATGCCGATCTGGCCGCAGCTCACGCCCAAGCTCTTGACCATTGCGGCGATCTCGTCGGGGCTCGCGTCCATCCCCAGCACACCGCCCGTCCAGAACATGACTCCCACCTGCAAGGGTTCCAGTGCCGTCATCGTTCCTCCGTTCATTTCAACAGCGCGAAGTCGGGCTTGGCGGCAACTCCCACGGTGAACCGAGCCACGGCGCAGGGTCTTAGCGACGGCTCGCCCGATTCGCCGAGTAGAATAGCATGGCGCCCTGCAATACACGATGCTCTCAGAGGTCACTTCGCGGAGGGAGGATCATTCGCTTCCGTGCTTGGACGCTCTTCGAAAACGGCCTGGTACAGCACCAGCGCACCGGAATCCTCAATGAGCTCCAGCCTGGCGCCGTCGTCAAGCAGCTTTGCCACAAGCCAGTCCGTACCCCACGAGCTGTCGTACACAAGAAACCGCTTGTGAGATGCAACGAACTCACTGTACTTCTCGATCCGGTCACGAATCGGAAACCATGTGGTCGCCCCATCGGCGTAGGTATCAAACATCGACTGACCGGTGTATGCGGCTGCCGCTTCAGGGTTGGTCAAATAAAACAATGAGGAAGACAACTTCGACGATGCGTAATAGTCGAATTCGAGGAACGGCATGAAACCAGGATTACCGTTTTGGCCATCCCGGTACTGACAGCATAGGCGAGCCACGGCTGCGGTGCAACGTTTTCGCACTGCTTTCACGTTCGATCCTGCTTTCTTCGCCGGTCCGCCTTCAGATCGGGTCCGGTCAAGGCGTTCCGGCAACGCCAGCGGCCACTCTGCCGACACCGCTCCGACCTTGCCTCTCGGCAACTCCCCGCTCCGGCTGCCCCGCGCTCGCCGCGTTACCCTCCGGGCACAGGCAGCGCCCAGATCCTGCTCAGCATGTCACCGAACAGCCGCCGGTTCAGATGTCCCTGGGCCAACAGCAACCAGTAGTAGCGGGCATGTTTGACCAGACGGCCGCCGGTCTTCATTAGCCGCTGCTGCAAGCTCGTCAGCGACCAGCTCTTGATCCTGTGCGGCAGCCCCAGCCGCCGCCACAAGTTGCCCAGGTTATAGGCCAGCACGCTGAGTTGCAGTCGCACTTCGTTGGCCCGGAAGCGATGGCACGACAGCCGCGTCCAGTGCGTGGCCTGTTTGCCTTCCTTGATCCACTGCTCGGCCGTGCCGCGCTTGTTGTAGAAGCGCACCACCGAGCGGCTTGGCAAGCGCAGGCTCGTCACGATGAATCCGACCCGCGGGAACAGCTCGCCCTGGTGATGTTCGACCTGGGCGACGATCCGCCTCGCCTGCGACCAACTCTCCGCCTGATAGCGAAAACTCTTGTAGCGCACCAAGGGCTTCCGGGAGGGCCTTCCCGGCGGGCGAAACAAGATGTCTTCGATCTCCAATTCCAGGCTCTTGTTGGCCGGAATGCGAATGGCGTACTGCACTCCGCGTTTCTCCGAAGACTCATAAATCTCCGGCTTAGCAAAGGCCGCATCGCCGCGGAAGGTGACCTGTTTGCCCGCAGCCTGTTGGCGCTCGATCTCCGGCAGCAGCAACTCGTCCCAGTCGTCAGCGCTGTGCACATTGCCGGGACGCAGCTTGGCGGCCAGACAATCGCCGTGCTGGTTGAACAGCAACAGTGGGTGGTAGCAGATGGACTCGAAATGGCCGTTATAGGCGCTGCCTTCTTGTTGGCCATGGACGGGGCTCTCGGTGGAGTCCATGTCGAGAACGACGCGCTCGCAGTCGTCCGTCGTCTCGGCTTGCGCGACCAACTCGCGGTTCACCGCCATCAATCCCAGCAGATTCTCCTCACTCGCGAGCAGCCCTGTCTCGAAGCTCTGTAGCCGCGAGGTGAGCGCCCCGCCGCGATCCCAGTTCTTCTGCGAGCCGATCAAGCGAAAGGTCGGATCGGCGGATACTCGAACGGCGTCATTGAGGTCCTCGTAGCCGGCGAGTCGGCTGTAAACCGACTGCCGCAGCAGATCGGCCAGCGGGAACTTCTTGTTCAAGCCTTGTCGCGAGTCGCTGAGATGCTCCTCGATCAGCTTCCCGAGCCCGAGCCGTTCGTCCAACTCCCGAACCAGGATCAGCCCGCCGTCGGAAGTGACACGCGATCCTTGGAAATCGACTTTCAACAAACCGTTGAAGCTTAGCTGGAACGGCTTGTTTTGTTTTTCACCCATTGGGTGTTGGCCTCCATGGCGTCCTCATCGGGCTCTAGCCCCTATGAATAAAGACGCTCAAGGCCGCCGGAAGGTCGAGAGGTTTGAATCAAATTGGAAATGCGGGTGAAATGGTTGATGGCGATAGGCTGGCCCCGATCAAAGGCCACTCGTAACAGTTCCCCGCGGGCGGGCATGCGAGAAAGTATCTGTCCGTTGGCCGTAGGCGTGACCGGCCTACGAACAACGCTTTTGACAACGGCCAGGTTTCTCTCTATTGACTCCCGCATAATATAGAGTCAGTCAAAACAAAGAGAAGACTGTTTCCAGAAGGCCGTGATCAAACGCGGTTTGCGGTACATGCGGCGGAGTGCCTTGCGGGCCCGCTCGTTCAGCTCGCCGTAGTCTTTCGGACAGACGTTCGGCAACTCGTGCTGCTTCCAGTAAGCCCAGATGTATTCCACCGGATTCAACTCCGGCGCATAGGGTGGCAAGTACTCGGTTGCGATGTGGCCTTCGGAGAGTTCGATGAACTCTTGCACCAGGCGGCTACGGTGCGCCGGCAGCCGATCCCAGACGATCAGCAGCGGGCGATCGATATGACGTACCAACGCCTTGAGAAAGTCGGTCACTTGCTCTTTGCCGATCGCACCGGGATAGAGCCGGAAGTAGAAGTTACGCAGCGTCAGCCCCGCCGAGACGGAAAGCTTCTCCCAGTTGAAGTTAAACTGCAGCACCGGTGTTTGGCCACGTGGCGCCCAGGTGCGGCAGCGATGCGGCTTCTGACTCAATCCGCTTTCGTCGATGAAGACGAGCGTACGGCCTTCGTTTTGGGCTTTTTTTTAATGCGCTTCCAGGTCTTGCGCTTCCAGGTGCGGATCCGCTCTTCGTTGCGCTCGCGCGCCTTTCCGGCCGGGCGTTGCGGGCTCCAGTCGAGCGCTCGCAGGATCTTCCAGGCGTGGCCTGCGTGGTATGCGACCCCGAACTCGTCTCCGATCAGCCGAGCCACCCGCGGACAGCTCCACAGGGGCGTTGGGAAGCCGTGGGCTTCCGGGCCTTCCAGCAGCAGCGACGTCAGGCGTTCGCGTTGTGCGGCATCGAGGAGCGGCTTGCGTCCGGCGCGCCCGGCCTGGCGGAGTCCGGCCGCACCCTGCTCGCGGTATTGCCGCCGCCACTCACTGACGGTTTGGCGAGCGACGTTCAGCCGTCTCGCCGTCTCGGACTGATTGTGGCCTTGGTGGAGCAGCCGCATCGCTTCGAAACGGCGCTTGAATCCGGTGGAATACATCTGGGCTTACTGGAAGCAGCACGAGTTGCCGAACGTCTGTCCGAAAGACTACGGCGAGCTGAACGAGCGGGCCCGCAAGGCACTCCGCCGCATGTACCGCAAACCGCGTTTGATCACGGCCTTCTGGAAGCAGTCTTCTCTTTGTTTTGACTGACTCTATATTATGCGGGAGTCAATAAGTCGATCTGAGGTCGAGCCACAGCTAACAGCGTTGGGTACAACGCAATCGGCAGGCTGGCCAGGCCTATTGAATCCCGCAAATTATTATGACACTTTTTGATAGTGTGGAGCATCTATATATGTATGGGCAACCCCAAAGGTGTGAAGCGGGATTTCAAGGCGCTGGAGAAGCGCCGTTTCGAAGCGATGCGGCTGCTCCACCAAGGCCACAATCAGTCCGAGACGGCGAGACGGCTGAACGTCGCTCGCCAAACCGTCAGTGAGTGGCGGCGGCAATACCGCGAGCAGGGTGCGGCCGGACTCCGCCAGGCCGGGCGCGCCGGACGCAAGCCGCTCCTCGATGCCGCACAACGCGAACGCCTGACGTCGCTGCTGCTGGAAGGCCCGGAAGCCCACGGCTTCCCAACGCCCCTGTGGAGCTGTCCGCGGGTGGCTCGGCTGACCGGAGACGAGTTCGGGGTCGCATACCACGCAGGCCACGCCTGGAAGATCCTGCGAGCGCTCGACTGGAGCCCGCAACGCCCGGCCGGAAAGGCGCGCGAGCGCAACGAAGAGCGGATCCGCACCTGGAAGCGCAAGACCTGGAAGCGCATTAAAAAAAAGCCCAAAACGAAGGCCGTACGCTCGTCTTCATCGACGAAAGCGGATTGAGTCAGAAGCCGCATCGCTGCCGCACCTGGGCGCCACGTGGCCAAACACCGGTGCTGCAGTTTAACTTCAACTGGGAGAAGCTTTCCGTCTCGGCGGGGCTGACGCTGCGTAACTTCTACTTCCGGCTCTATCCCGGTGCGATCGGCAAAGAGCAAGTGACCGACTTTCTCAAGGCGTTGGTACGTCATATCGATCGCCCGCTGCTGATCGTCTGGGATCGGCTGCCGGCGCACCGTAGCCGCCTGGTGCAAGAGTTCATCGAACTCTCCGAAGGCCACATCGCAACCGAGTACTTGCCACCCTATGCGCCGGAGTTGAATCCGGTGGAATACATCTGGGCTTACTGGAAGCAGCACGAGTTGCCGAACGTCTGTCCGAAAGACTACGGCGAGCTGAACGAGCGGGCCCGCAAGGCACTCCGCCGCATGTACCGCAAACCGCGTTTGATCACGGCCTTCTGGAAACAGTCTTCTCTTTGTTTTGACTGACTCTATATTATGCGGGAGTCAATAGGCACAGCCAAATCGGCCAGTCGACTCGCCTGCCGGTCAAGGTCCGAGCCACTTCACCAAGAAAGAAAGGAAACAATAGGAGAATCGCGTAGCAGTGAGTGAGTAGGGCGAGTCCCAGGCTCAGGCTCAGACCGACTAGCCAAAGCTTGCGACGACTCACGTTGCCGGCCCGCTGCCAGCACACGAGCGCAAGCCCGGCACCTCCGAGGACAATCCCGTATGAACGGGCCTCGAACGCGTAGCTGAACGCGTTGGTCGCAAATGGGAAGAGCGCCCCGACGAGCGCGAGTGTTGCGGTGGTGCGCTGTCTCAGAAACAAATACAGGCTAAGACTCATGAGCCAGAACCCGATCATCATCGGAACTCGTGTGCCTACGTGGTTCTCTCCGAAGACGGCCTGCGACCATTTCACGGCCAGGTACAAGAACGGGGGGGTTAAGTCCGCGCCGTCTTTCAACGCAGTCCACATTGCCCCGAAGCTCTCCAGCCGGCACATGTAAATCGTAAACAACTCGTCATACCAAAACGGTTTTTCCCTTGCCCACAGAACAACCGTAATCGCGTAAGCAATTGTCAAAAGCCCGATCCACCAGGCCGATCGTGTCTCAAGATGCCGTTCAGCCGATTGGGGGAAAGCATGAAGGCGGGAGAAATCCAAGCTGTGACACCTCCAAGAGCGGTTTCTTCCTTGCCCTCGACCTCAAGCGCCTCAGGCAGAACAAACTTTTGGCCATCAGGCGTGACGTCGTCGTCGAGAAAACCGCCGATATCAACGTGTTTTCGCTTCTATGAGATCACGGGGTGCGTAGTAGGAGTTGTGCGAGTCGATCCGCGACCAAAGATCGAGCTTTGCGTAGCCGTTCTTCTCAAAGTAGTCCTCGATGAATTCATTGACCTGCGGAAGAGCCTCGATACACACTAGTGTAGTGCGTCAAGCAGATTGCACCTTATGCAGGGCGGCACGTCCGCGCTTGACTTTCTCGAGGATGTCGGAGGCGGTCGCGGTCCAGATGAAGGGCGTGGGATGCCCGTTGTGCTGGGCGATGTAGTCGTCAATGGCGGCGACGAGCTCGTCCACGCTGCGAAACACGCCGCGGCGCAGGCGCTTGACGGTGAGATCGCGAAAGAATCGCTCGACCATGTTCAGCCACGACGCCGAGGTCGGGGTGAAATGAATGTGGAAGCGCGGGTGACGATCGAGCCAACGCTTCACAGCGGCATGCTTGTGGGTGGCATAGTTGTCCACGATGAGATGAAGCTGTTTGTCCTTGGGAGTGCGGCGGTCAATTATTGAATCCCGCAAATTATTATGACACTTTTTGATAGTGTGGAGCATCTATATATGTATGGGCAACCCCAAAGGTGTGAAGCGGGATTTCAAGGCGCTGGAGAAGCGCCGTTTCGAAGCGATGCGGCTGCTCCACCAAGGCCACAATCAGTCCGAGACGGCGAGACGGCTGAACGTCGCTCGCCAAACCGTCAGTGAGTGGCGGCGGCAATACCGCGAGCAGGGTGCGGCCGGACTCCGCCAGGCCGGGCGCGCCGGACGCAAGCCGCTCCTCGATGCCGCACAACGCGAACGCCTGACGTCGCTGCTGCTGGAAGGCCCGGAAGCCCACGGCTTCCCAACGCCCCTGTGGAGCTGTCCGCGGGTGGCTCGGCTGACCGGAGACGAGTTCGGGGTCGCATACCACGCAGGCCACGCCTGGAAGATCCTGCGAGCGCTCGACTGGAGCCCGCAACGCCCGGCCGGAAAGGCGCGCGAGCGCAACGAAGAGCGGATCCGCACCTGGAAGCGCAAGACCTGGAAGCGCATTAAAAAAAAGCCCAAAACGAAGGCCGTACGCTCGTCTTCATCGACGAAAGCGGATTGAGTCAGAAGCCGCATCGCTGCCGCACCTGGGCGCCACGTGGCCAAACACCGGTGCTGCAGTTTAACTTCAACTGGGAGAAGCTTTCCGTCTCGGCGGGGCTGACGCTGCGTAACTTCTACTTCCGGCTCTATCCCGGTGCGATCGGCAAAGAGCAAGTGACCGACTTTCTCAAGGCGTTGGTACGTCATATCGATCGCCCGCTGCTGATCGTCTGGGATCGGCTGCCGGCGCACCGTAGCCGCCTGGTGCAAGAGTTCATCGAACTCTCCGAAGGCCACATCGCAACCGAGTACTTGCCACCCTATGCGCCGGAGTTGAATCCGGTGGAATACATCTGGGCTTACTGGAAGCAGCACGAGTTGCCGAACGTCTGTCCGAAAGACTACGGCGAGCTGAACGAGCGGGCCCGCAAGGCACTCCGCCGCATGTACCGCAAACCGCGTTTGATCACGGCCTTCTGGAAACAGTCTTCTCTTTGTTTTGACTGACTCTATATTATGCGGGAGTCAATTAAGCGCAGGAAGCGCAGCCATTCCTGGTGGCTGTGTCGGGGCATGCACTCGGCGATCACGCTGCCGTCAAGGCTGTTGAGCGCCGCAAACAGGGTGGTCGTGCCGTTGCGCTTGTAATCGTGGGTCATCGTTTGGCCGCGTCCCTTTTTGAGCGGCAGGCCGGGCTGGGTGCGATCGAGGGCTTGGATTTGGGACTTCTCATCGAGCGAGAGAACCAGAGCATGCTCAGGCGGATTGAGATAGAGTCCGACGATGTCGTCGAGTTTCTCGGCGAAACGCGGGTCATTGCTGAGCTTGAAGGTCTTGACGCGGTGGGGCTTGAGGCCATGGGCGCGCCAAATCCGTCCCACGGTGGAAGCGCTGACGCCGGCCGCGGCGGCCATGGTGCGGCGGCTCCAGTGGGTGGCGTTGGACGGTTTCTCGCGGGTGGTCTTGTGGATGATCTGCTGTACTTTCTGCTTCGAGACGGCAGGTTTACGACCGGGCCGTGGGGCGTCTTTTGCAATGCCGGCGATGCTGCTTTCGAGAAAGCGCGTGCGCCAGCGGGCCACCAACTGCCGCGAGACACCGAGCTGTGCGGCGATCTGCTTATTCTCGAGACCGTCGGCGGCCAGCAGGACAATCCTGGCTCGCAGGGCGAGACGAACGGCGACTTGGCGGCCGCGCGCGTAGCGGTCCAACTGCTTGCATTGCGCTGTGTTCAAAGTTACTGGTTGTGCTCTTCGCATCCCATGCCTCCTGTTAATAGAGACGATGGGAAGCCAATATAAGTTACATTATTTATGGTGCACTACACTAGTGTAGTGCGTCAAGCAGATTGCACCTTAGGCAGGGCGGCACGTCCGCGCTTGACTTTCTCGAGGATGTCGGAGGCGGTCGCGGTCCAGATGAAGGGCGTGGGATGCCCGTTGTGCTGGGCGATGTAGTCGTCAATGGCGGCGACGAGCTCGTCCACGCTGCGAAACACGCCGCGGCGCAGGCGCTTGACGGTGAGATCGCGAAAGAATCGCTCGACCATGTTCAGCCACGACGCCGAGGTCGGGGTGAAATGAATGTGGAAGCGCGGGTGACGATCGAGCCAACGCTTCACAGCGGCATGCTTGTGGGTGGCATAGTTGTCCACGATGAGATGAAGCTGTTTGTCCTTGGGAGTGCGGCGGTCAATTAAGCGCAGGAAGCGCAGCCATTCCTGGTGGCTGTGTCGGGGGGCATGCACTCGGCGATCACGCTGCCGTCAAGGCTGTTGAGCGCCGCAAACAGGGTGGTCGTGCCGTTGCGCTTGTAATCGTGGGTCATCGTTTGGCCGCGTCCCTTTTTGAGCGGCAGGCCGGGCTGGGTGCGATCGAGGGCTTGGATTTGGGACTTCTCATCGAGCGAGAGAACCAGAGCATGCTCAGGCGGATTGAGATAGAGTCCGACGATGTCGTCGAGTTTCTCGGCGAAACGCGGGTCATTGCTGAGCTTGAAGGTCTTGACGCGGTGGGGCTTGAGGCCATGGGCGCGCCAAATCCGTCCCACGGTGGAAGCGCTGACGCCGGCCCGCGGCGGCCATGGTGCGGCGGCTCCAGTGGGTGGCGTTGGACGGTTTCTCGCGGGTGGTCTTGTGGATGATCTGCTGTACTTTCTGCTTCGAGACGGCAGGTTTACGACCGGGCCGTGGGGCGTCTTTTGCAATGCCGGCGATGCTGCTTTCGAGAAAGCGCGTGCGCCAGCGGGCCACCAACTGCCGCGAGACACCGAGCTGTGCGGCGATCTGCTTATTCTCGAGACCGTCGGCGGCCAGCAGGACAATCCTGGCTCGCAGGGCGAGACGAACGGCGACTTGGCGGCCGCGCGCGTAGCGGTCCAACTGCTTGCATTGCGCTGTGTTCAAAGTTACTGGTTGTGCTCTTCGCATCCCATGCCTCCTGTTAATAGAGACGACGGGAAGCCAATATAAGTTACATTATTTATGGTGCACTACACTAGAATCAAGGAAACGGGTGTCGGGGCGTGGCGCAGTCTGGTAGCGCACCTGCTTTGGGAGCAGGGGGCCGGGGGTTCAAATCCCTCCGCCCCGACCAATGTTTTCAATAGGTTACGGCCTGTTGTCTCGGCGTACCGGACGCCATGTCCACACGGGTGTCCACATAGACTTGGATTCACTGGCCGATTGGCGGCTCGCGGACCGCCTCGGCGATGGGCCGCGACGCCCCCGCGCGGCGCTGGACGTGGGCGACACCTAGGGGGGCGGTCGCCTTTGCCCGCCTGCTCGCGTTGCGGGCCGCGCGAAGCGGGGGGCGGGGTCGATCAGAAGCAGGGTGCGTCCGGCGGTCGGATAGCGTTATTGACTGCGCTGCTACCGCCGCGAAAAAAATCGCGCCGCAGCGGCGGCCCGAGGCGTACACGCAACGCGGCTAGCAAGCCGCTACTGCGTGCTCGACGAAGAAGGCCAAGTTGTATTCGAGGAAACTTCTTCCCGTCCGTTAGACTCCTTCGGAAGTCGGCCTCCCGAGCTGGATAGATCCCCACTGACCGGGTAGTGTTGACGAAGCACTTATCCGCTCCTGGTCGGGCCTCCCATGGCGGTCCCTCCGAACGTCGGCATCCCCGTGAGCGCAGTGTGTGGATCTCCTGACTGAGTGTGTACTTGTCCTGGTGTACTGCCAGTGAAGACACTCGGCCCGAGCATTTCGCCCAACGAACGGCGAACCGCGAGCCGCGCGGAAGTTATCCCTCGTCTTCGAACGCCCCCATTGAACGTAGACGGGTGACATGCGACTCGAATGCGCTTGAGTCAGTGTCTTCCCCTCCTATGTGGATCGTCAGTTTAGTGATTGTCGGCTGTCGCAGATTGTCAGCGTGGAGTTCCAGATCAATCACGAACTTCCCTTTGTCAGGAAACTCTAGGAAGACAGGCGGGAGGTCGCGACAGCGATTGTGTTTAAGCTCACCGAGTTCGTAGGCCACAAGGCCGTCAAGTATGTATGGCCCGAGATCTTCGTCCATAGCGATCGGCCCGATCGGCCAACTAAGATTTGCGAGTGCGTCTGCAGTGACCCGCTTACTCTCAGCAAGCTGATCCATAAGGTCGCTCCCCGGACTCGGTATCGGCGGCGGCTTCGGGGGCGTAGTACTTATTGAATCCCGCAAATTATTATGACACTTTTTGACAGTGTGGAGCATCTATATATGTATGGGCAACCCCAAAGGTGTGAAGCGGGATTTCAAGGCGCTGGAGAAGCGCCGTTTCGAAGCGATGCGGCTGCTCCACCAAGGCCACAATCAGTCCGAGACGGCGAGACGGCTGAACGTCGCTCGCCAAACCGTCAGTGAGTGGCGGCGGCAATACCGCGAGCAGGGTGCGGCCGGACTCCGCCAGGCCGGGCGCGCCGGACGCAAGCCGCTCCTCGATGCCGCACAACGCGAACGCCTGACGTCGCTGCTGCTGGAAGGCCCGGAAGCCCACGGCTTCCCAACGCCCCTGTGGAGCTGTCCGCGGGTGGCTCGGCTGATCGGAGACGAGTTCGGGGTCGCATACCACGCAGGCCACGCCTGGAAGATCCTGCGAGCGCTCGACTGGAGCCCGCAACGCCCGGCCGGAAAGGCGCGCGAGCGCAACGAAGAGCGGATCCGCACCTGGAAGCGCAAGACCTGGAAGCGCATTAAAAAAAAGCCCAAAACGAAGGCCGTACGCTCGTCTTCATCGACGAAAGCGGATTGAGTCAGAAGCCGCATCGCTGCCGCACCTGGGCGCCACGTGGCCAAACACCGGTGCTGCAGTTTAACTTCAACTGGGAGAAGCTTTCCGTCTCGGCGGGGCTGACGCTGCGTAACTTCTACTTCCGGCTCTATCCCGGTGCGATCGGCAAAGAGCAAGTGACCGACTTTCTCAAGGCGTTGGTACGTCATATCGATCGCCCGCTGCTGATCGTCTGGGATCGGCTGCCGGCGCACCGTAGCCGCCTGGTGCAAGAGTTCATCGAACTCTCCGAAGGCCACATCGCAACCGAGTACTTGCCACCCTATGCGCCGGAGTTGAATCCGGTGGAATACATCTGGGCTTACTGGAAGCAGCACGAGTTGCCGAACGTCTGTCCGAAAGACTACGGCGAGCTGAACGAGCGGGCCCGCAAGGCACTCCGCCGCATGTACCGCAAACCGCGTTTGATCACGGCCTTCTGGAAACAGTCTTCTCTTTGTTTTGACTGACTCTATATTATGCGGGAGTCAATAATCGCAAAAGTGCGCGTCATAACACATGACCTTCCGGAATTCTGTCCTCGTCTTTGTTTTCAGTGGATTCGCGCACAGATAGGCGTTGGTCGAACGAAGTGCGAAGTTCTGCAACCCCTGAGAAATAGATAGGTTCGTCCAAGTGGTCATAATTACGCTTACTTTTGCAACCAAGTAGTAGGCCACTTCGGCAACTTCCTCGATGCTGTGATACCTGCCGGTAGGTTCAGCCTGATTTCGATCTTTTGCGCGGGAGCTTGACCATCATTGTCTACCACCAACTGGATACCAAAGCAGCGAGCCACCGTGGTATCGAGCGACTCACGTTGCTGCTGGAAAAATCGCGGTCGGGATGCCGGTCACCCGGCACCCCCCGCACAGATCCCGACGTGCACTGCTAATGCATCGGGCTCCTACCTCGGATGAGTAGCGCAGAAACGTGCCATCGGATAAGGGTGCAGAACGCGCGGGGTGGGAATCCAGCGGTCCAACAGTCGGTTGAGCTTCTTCCAGGACTTACGTCCCTTCTGGCTGCGACGAAACAAGATGAATCGCCACAGCACACGCAGCCGGTATTGGAACAACGCCAGCCGATCGATATTGCCCGGAACCGCGTGGTATTGGTAATAGCCCAGGACGACCCTCTTCAGCCATTCCCCGACTTGCGCCGTCGGCTCGTGCATCCAGCGGCGCAGAGCTGCCTTCAGTTGATGCAGCTTCGCCACCGTCCGCTTCTTCGCCGTCTTACGCCAGACGATGAATGTGCCGTTGCTCCTGCGCGTCCCGCAGTAGTGCGTGAAGCCCAAGAACGTGAAGGTCTCCGGCTTTCCCTCGCCACGTCTCTTCCGGTTCTGAGCGGCGAACCGCCCAAACTCGATCAACCGCGTCTTGCCCGCATGGAGTCCCAGGCCGAACTGGGCCAAACGTTCCTGAAGCTCTGCCCAGAAACGCTCGGCTTCCGCCCGATGCTGAAAGCCCACCACAAAATCGTCGGCGTAACGGACGACGATGACGTCGCCCTGGGCCACTTTCTTGCGCCAGGCCTCCACCCACAGATCGAAGACGTAGTGCAGGTACACGTTCGCGAGCAGTGGTGAAACCACTGCACCCTGCGGAGTACCCACTGTCGTCTCCGACCATTGACCGTCTTCGGATACTCCCGCCCGCAACCATTTCTGGATGAGACGGAGAATCCTCGGATCGGCCACGCGGTGCTGGATGAACTGGACCAGCCACCCGTGCGACAACGTGTCGAAAAATGACCGCACATCACAGTCCAGCACCCAGTTCACTCGCTTGGTTTGGATCCCCGCCGTCAGCGCATCCAGCGCCTGATGGGGACTGCGTCCCGGTCGAAAACCATACGAAAAGCCCTGGAAGTCGACCTCGTAAATTTGATTGAGGATCGTCACCACGGCCTGTTGGACAATCTTGTCCTCCAGCGCCGCAATGCCCAACGGTCGTTGCCGCCCGTCGGCCTTCTCGATATAGACTCTTCGCGAGGGCTGCGCCCGGTACGCTCCACGATGAACCCGGCCGTGCAGATCGACGAGTCGACCCTCCAACCCGGTCTCGTACTCCTGCCACGTCACACCGTCCACCCCGGGCGCAGCTTTCCGCTGTAGTGCGTAAAAGCTCTCCCTGAGTAGATCGACATTCAGATGGTGGAGTAAAGCGGTGAACTTCTCCTGCTTCCTCTCTTTGGCTGTTCTACGCACACCTCCCAGTCCCTGGGACACTCTCTTCCCGCTCGGTGTCGGGCTCGTGTTGGACTCTTCGGTGTTCTCCTTGGTCTGCGCCCTTCCCTCCCCGTCCTCCGCCGAAGGTTTCCCTTCTTTGTTCGGTCGGTTCATAGGTACTACGGCGCAGTCAGACCCCTCTGGAACGTACATGTCCGCCGTTCGGCTCAGCGCCTTCTCGGACCGGTCTCGATCAGATCGAGACATTCCAGAGGTCTCCCGGTTCTCGTGCATGTTGTTTCTCGGCGTGCTCAGGTTCCTCGACTACGCAGGGCCGGGCGCCCACTCGCGATCTAGCGCGAACGCCTGTGTGGCCTTCCCTTTTCACAAACAAGGTCGGCACCCTGAAACAGATTTTTCGAAGCTCAATAGCCCGGCCCGCCGATGCCCCTGTCTACGCTTCGAACGTCGCCTCGCGACGCCGTCCGCAAGACACGGCGTCAAGGTGGATTCGCTACTTCCTTTCTTGTAGGACTCTTTCATTCCTGACAACATGCCGGTTTATCCCGGCGCTCTTGCGAAATCGAGAACCACCCAAGCCGAAATGTAGAGGCATGCCGTGCCCGCCCGCACCAACAACCAAGGTCGTCGCTCCAGGCTAGCCACCGACTCCCTCTTGACCTCTCGTCGCCGCCGACACAGAACCCAAGCCGCGAAGCGGCGCTGGACGTTAGCCTAGAGTGCAGCCGTCTGCGGCGGAACCCTAGGAAACATCATCAAACAGACCGGGAGCCCTGAAAGGGGCGATGGAAAAGCTACAACCTGGCGGCTGGCGTCAGCCGATGCACGATCCCGCACCGCATGCCATTGTCGAGACCCATTGACCCCTTGCGTTCACGAATCTAGAATCAAGGCGTGCCCTACACATTCGTTCGAACACTTGCCGCCGGCGTGGTTGCGATGCTCACGGTCCTGACCGCTATCGCCGCGGGACCGGAACTGTTACGGCTCGACCCGCCGGGCGGGCGGCGGGGTTCCGCAGTGAAGCTGACGGTAGAAGGCTACGGGCTCAACAGCGAAGCCAAGGTCAACTCCACCCTGCCCGGCTCGTTCACCGCGCTGACCTCGGCCAAACAGGGAATGGGACAAGGACTACCGTTCCTAGTCGAGATCGCAGCCGACGCGCCCATCGGTCTCTACCCGGTCCGAGTCGAGACCGAGCAAGGGCTCTCAAACATCTTGCTGTTCAGCGTGGGGGCGTTTCCGGAAGTCACCGAAGCCGAAGGTGAGGACGAAGACAAGAACACCAACGATGAGCCGGAGAACGCACAGAACATTGAGACGCCTGTGATCGTGAACGCGGCGCTCGAGGGCGCCGAGCGGGATGTCTACCGTTTTCACGCAACGGCGGGACAACGGCTTGTCTTCGAGGTCGAGGGCCGCCGCGCGGGTTCGGCGCTCGATCCGGCACTGCGCGTGTTCGACGGCCGGAGCCGCGTGATCGCCCGCAACAACGACGCCGCCGGCCTGGGAGTCGATCCGCGCGCGGCGGTCACCTTTGAGGCAGCGGGCGAGTATTTCGTCGAAGTCCACGATGCCCGTTTCAGCGAGCAGGACCAGAACTTCTATCGGTTGAAGATCGGCGATTTCGCTTATGCCGAGGCCATGTTTCCGTTGGGCTGGACCCGCGGCGAGCCCGCGGAGGTGGAACTCTCCGGCGGCAGCTTCGCGCAACCCATCACGGTTCGCCTGCAACTAGGCGGACTCGGGCCGACGGCGGACTTCGGGCTGCTGCGGATCCCGGGTCCGCCGGGCAGCTTGCCGCTGCCGTTTCGGCTGAGTGACGGGCCGGAGCTGCTGGAGCCGTCGTCTTTTGGTGCGGACTCTTCGACGGACGGAACCACCCTCCGGCTCGACCCGGACAGCGTGATGAACGGCCGCATCGCCAAGCCCGGTGAGAAAGACCGCTACCGGCTCCCGGTCCAACCGGGTGAAAACTGGTTCATCGAGCTGCGCGCGGCGGACCTAGGGACGTCGCAGCTCTACGGCGTGCTCAATCTGTTCGACACGCAGGGCAATCCTCTCGCGGAAGCGGGCTACGAAACCGGCGCGCAGAACCCCAACGCGGTTCTCGCGAGGTTCCGCCCCAACTCTCAACCGGCTGCCGCTCTCGAGATCCCACCGGGCGTCGATGAGCTCGTCATCGAAGTGGAAGACTTGCTGGACCGAGCCGGACCGGGCTTCGGCTATCGTCTGTCGGCCCGCAAGCATCCTCCGGACTTCTTGCTCACTCTCGACACTCCGTACGTCAACATCCCCCAACACGGCAGCGCCATCGTCAATGTGACCGTCGAGCGCCGCGGCTTCTGGAAGCCTCTACAGCTAAGCATCGCCGGCGCCCCGGACGACGTGATGGTCGAGGGCGGCTTTGTTCTCGGGGAGTCCGACACACGGCGCACCGTGCGTCGCTTTCAGAAGGGGATCCTGATCATCACCCCGAAGCCCGGAGCCAAGCGGCGCCCTCTGAAGCTCGACGTGAGGGGTGAGGGCGTCGATGAGGCCGGCCGCCCCATCCGGCGCCGCGCACAGGGTTCAGGCATGGTGACCACCGTGAGCGGGCGCAATCAAAAACCCTTCCTTGCGCCTTGGCTTAACCTGCGCTTGCCTGCGGCGGTGACACCCGAGCTGCCCGCGGTGCTCGAGGTTCTGACACCACGATACGTGCGGCTGTTGGCGGGCATGTCGCACCAGATGGAATGGGCATTTACGTCTCGCCGCGGCGGCATCGCACCACCGGAGGAAGTGAGTTTTGCCGGCGAAAACGGCGGGCAGTTCAACACCACGGGACGGAAGAAGAAAGACAAGAATGCCAAGCAGGGGTCACTGATGATCCACACAACCGAGAGGACCACGGTGACCAAAGTCGACGTGGCTCTGCAGGCCAACATTGAAATCGACGGCCGAGGGGAGACCATCTACTCGCCGCCGATCCGCTTTGACGTGGTGGAAGGGTACCGCATCGAACCCGCGCTGGAGGTCACGTCCATACAGCCCGGCGGCACCAGCGAGTTCGCCGGTCGAGTCTCGCGCGAGCCGGAGTTCACCTCTTCGGTGAATCTCAGCGTGCAGAACTTGCCGCTGGGTGTTGAGTGTGAAGCGTTCGAGCTCGGAGCGCAAGACACCCACTATCGGCTGCCGTGCCGTGCCGACGACGCGGCCGAGCCGGGCGAATACGAAACCGAGCTGATCTCTCGCGCGACCCTGACCGGTCCGGACAATACCCGCGTGCCCTATCGAGTATCCCCGGTGAAGACGCGCCTGGTGGTTGCAGGCAGCAAGAAGCCGACCGAACGGGCATCACGATAAAGCGATTCGTCAAAGCGCGGCAGGCCATGCCGGACAATCAAATCCGCAACTGGGTCCTCGTCGGCTTGATGGTTACCGCGCTAGCCACCATCGCGTGCCAAGTCGAGACCGCGACCTCGGGACTCCTTCTCAGCAGGATCCCGCGGACAACTATTCACTACTCAAGCAAATGCTCACGGGCGACCAGGCGGACACCTGGTGGTGGGACATGCGCGGGAAATGGAGTCCCGCGATGAAGCTGTGGGTGGTCTCGATAAGCCCGCCGGAGCGCCCCACGGCTTTCATCTCGACGAGCCCGCCGGAGCGCCCCACGGTTTACAGTTTGAGCCCCGAGCGCGGGGGCGCGCCGGAAGTCACGTTGCACTTGGAGCCTGGTTACGAGTAGGAGATCCCGTGGGATATGCCGGAAGTTGGCGAGGAGGCGCTTTTTGATGACACCCCGAGTAACCTCAGCCTGCGGCCCTTTCACCTGACGCTGGAGAAAGCCAGAGTCTGGCCGCTACGCCGACCCCAGACTGGCTTTCGCCCCCTCGCTACACTGACCGTCGAACCCTCCTCGATCCTCCGCGGTGAGGGCGCGACCCTTGAGTGGGCCGCAGAGCATGCGCTTACGGCCGTGCTCAATCACGAGATCGGCCGGGTCGAATCCAAAGGAAGCCGCGAAGTCTTCCCGGCGACGACCACGACCTACACGATCACCGTCCGTGGGCATGGCGGAGAGGCTTCGGCCACCGCGACGGTAGCCGTGGCCGAACCGCGCTAACGGATCAAGGGTTGAGGACGGATGGCCCCACCTTGCCCTTGATACCCTAGTGTCGGTGTCGCGCTACGATCCCTTCGGTGTAGGAGTATCCAGCGAGACTGTAGGGGCGGGCCCCTGTGCCCGCCCGGTTGCTCTAGCCTCGCGCACAACCGCCCTTCTGTTCCTAGCAGGCACCCTGGCTTGGCCGCAAGTCCCCTACCGCGGACCGGGGCTTCGGCCCAATGCAAAGGTCGAGCAAGCCTTCCGGGAAGTCACGGAACTAACGACAGGCCTGAGGGAAGATGACCACGCGTCGCTCTCGTCCAACGGACGTGAGGCCTGGATCGCCTGGGTTTCCTACTCGGAATCCGACGACAGCAGCCTGATCTTCGCTCGATCGCTCAAGGCAGGAGAGACCGAGTGGTCGCCGCCTGAGCCCGTCACCGATACCGGGGGCGACTACTACAAACCCACCGTCGCCGTGGACGAGGCTTCGCGGGTCTGGGTCATCTGGCCGGCGCAGGTCGGTGGCAACTGGGACCTCTACGGCCGGGTTCGAGACACAAGCGGCAGTTGGTCGGCGGTCGAGCGCCTGACCGATCACCCCGGACCCGACCAGATTCCCCGCGCTGCGGCATCCGACGGGCGCGTCATGGTGGTCTGGCAGGGAATCCGCAACGGCAGCCTCGACATCCTTTATCGAATCCACGAAGACGGCACGTGGGGCCAGGAACGATTCGTGACCGACCATCCGGCGAACGACTGGGAACCGGTCGTCGCCGGCGACTCCCGAGGTGATTTCCACGTAGCTTGGGACAGCTACCGCGGAGACTATGACGTGTTGTTGCGGACGTGGTCGGCGAACGGCTGGGGACCAGAGAGGGCTGTGGCGGCGTCACCGCGGCTTGAGAACCGGCCGGACCTGGCGGTCGACGGACGGGATCGCGTGTGGATTTCGTGGGAGACCGGTCCCCAAGCATGGGCGAGCGACTCCGCGACAAAGGGGCTGCGCGCCGAGGGCCGCAAGATCGGCATCGCCTGCCTTCAGAACGGCAAGCTCTATCACCCCCTCGAAGCGACGAGAGAACTCCAGCGGCTGGCCGGCTGGGAAACCATGGAAGCCCCTGCAATGGCAGTCGGTGAGGACGGCAAGCTGCGGCTTTTCTTTCGGCATCACGTGAGACCGCCCTGGCTCTCAATCGCCACAACGATTTGGGAAGACGGGCAGTGGGCGCCGATCGAAACGGTGTTCAACACCGAAGGCCGTATCGACCAGCGGCTGGCCGTCGGCCGGCTGGGCAACGAGACACTGCTCGTCTACCCGATGGGCTCTCTGCACAATTTTCTCTACGCCAAGCACTGCAAGTCGGGTCCGCCCATCAGTAGCGCGCAACACACGCCACCGCTCACGCCGGTCGAGACCCTCGTGGCGAAACCCGCTCCTGCAACACAACAAAGGCACTCTTTTAGCGGCTACGAGCTTTACTGGGGAGACACGCACAGGCACACTGACATCTCCCTCGGCGGCGGACAGCAACAGTACCTAGACGGCTCGCTAACCGACAACTACCGCTACGCCATCGATGCCGCCGACCTGGACTTCCTCGGCACGACGGAAAACACGCGCTACCTCACACGCCGTTACAATGTTTGGCGCTCAAAACAAGCGGCCGATTTGTACACCTACCCCACGATATTCGCCGGCCTTCACACCTACGAACGCAGCCAGCAATCACCCTGGGGACATCGGACGATCCTGAACCTTGCCCGCGCCTACGCACCGGTCCCTGCATCGTACATAGCCGGTGACTTGGGCGTCAGTCCCTGGGGCCTATGGGCGGCGCTGCGTGGGACGAAGGCGATCACGATTCCCCATCACATCGCGTTCATCGACAAGCAAGTCAGTTGGGACTACCACGATCCGAAGTTCGAGCGCCTGGTGGAAATCTTCCAAGGTTTTCGTGGGAGCTATGAGTACCTGGATTCGCCCGACGGCGTGGCGCGGCCTGAGTACCTCAAGTATGCCGAGCATCGAGGCTTCCGCCGCAAGCCCTACGAGCGCGACAGCAAGAGCTTCGTTTGGGACGCCCTGGCACGAAAGCGGAAGCTGGGCTTCATCGCAAGTTCTGACCATCTGTCGACTCATAACGCCTTCGCGGCGGTCTACGCCAAAGGACCCGATCGCGAATCCCTCTTCGAGGCCATGTACGACCGCAGGACCTACGCTGCTACCGACCGCATCGTGGTCGAGTTCTCGATCGAGGGTCATCTGATGGGGGAAGAGATCACCATCGCCGGCAAGCCGGAGTTGAAGGTGGCCATCCGCGGTACTTCGCCCTTGAAGCAGGTGGACATCATCAAAGAAGGCAAGTTCGTGTTCACGACCAGCCCAGGACGACCGACCACCGAGTTCACCTTCCGGGACGAAGAGTTCGACGGCGAGGAATGCTACTACTACGTCCGGGTGATCCAGACGAACAAACAAATGGCTTGGGCCAGCCCGATCTGGGTGCGCCGCGCGGAGTAACGAAACTCCAAAAGAAAGGAAACACGATGAACTTGGAGGACGTGAAGCAGACCCTCCGCGGGCCGATGATCCCGGTCATCACCAATCTGAACGACGACCTCTCGATCGACCACGCTGCAATCGGCGAAAACGTCCGCTATGTAGTCGAGCGAGGCATCACCACCGGACACGGCGTACTGCTGGCGGCGGGCGCCGGCGGCGACTTCCCGATGCTCACCGTCGCCGAACGCAAGGCCGTAACCGAAACGATCTCTAGGGCCGCGGACGGCCGCGCCCCGGTGGTAGTGGGAGCGCAGGACACCAACGTCAACACGGTCATCGAGATGGCGCAGTGGGCGGAGCAGATTGGCGCGTACGCCATTCAGATGGCGCCGGGCTTCTACTACGAGTCGTCAGACGAAGATTGCCTGCGCGTGTTCCAGGCGGTACACGACGCGACGAGCCGCGTCGGCATCATCATCTACAACACTCACTGGGAGGGGTACAACCTGTCCCTCGACCAGGTCGCGCGCCTGGTCGAGTTGCCGCGTTGTGTCGCGTTGAAGTGGTCGTCGTCCGAGGGGAGCGGCGCGGTCCTACGCGGGGTGGCGCGATTCGCGGACCAACTAGCCGTCGTCGACAACTCGGGGATGCAAGTCATGAACCGCCTGTTGGGGGGCACCGGTTACATCACGCACTTGGCGACGATATGGCCCGAGCATGATCTGGAAGTGTGGCGCTTGCTGGAGGGCGCCGACTATGGGGCGGCGCAACAGAAAATCACAGCGGTTAACTGGCCCTGGTCTGACTTTCGCGGGAAGATGTGGAAGCGAACGGGCGCCGAGAGTCCGGTGGTCAAAGCGGCGCTCGAACTCTGCGGCCGCCCCGGAGGTCCCAGCCGCCTCCCGAATCGTTCGCTCAACGCCGAAGAACGCGACGAGCTGCGCCAGTTGTTCACCCGAATCGGCGTCCCCGATCTGCGGTAAGACCTGAGTACCTCAGAGTGAAATCCTTGTCAAATGCGGCAGAAAGTTTCAGACGTTCGGACAGAGGCGCGGGCGTAAGCCAGCGCGTTCCCTCGAGGTCGCACCTCTGTCCGGTCCGCCTTGAGGACCCTGTTGGTTTCCGCCTCGTCCGGCTGAGGGTTGGCCTTTCGCCCCGGAGGGGCCAAGGATAATGAGCCCGGGTCACCTACCCGAGCGATGGTCTTGAGGTCGTTGCCTTCGTGTACCGACCATCAGAGACTCGCGACAGACTGCCAGTGATCGTCTACAACCGCGGCAGTTACGTGCGGCAGAATGCCGCGCCCGAACTGCTGGTCACGTTCCACCGCCTAGTGGATGCCGGGTTCCTGGTCGTAGCGCCGATGTACAGAGGCAGCGAGGGCGCACCAGGTCGCGACGAGGGGGCGCCGCCGACCTCGCGGACCTTGTTAACATCCAGCCGGTGATCGCGTCGCTTGCGTACGCCGACGCCTCGAACACTTTTCTCTACGGTTCATCCAGAGGCGGGATGATGACGCTGCAGGCGCTGCGGGACGGCTTCCCTGCCTGCACAGCCGCAGTCTTCGGCGCCTTTACGGACCTCGAGCAGTTAGTGAGGGAAGACTCCAGGACCGCCGGGTACGCCCGCCAGATCTGGCCCGACTACGAGGCCAACCAAGTCGCTATCGTCGACAGACGTTCAGCGCTGCGGTGAGCCAACCGCATCACGGTGCCGCTTCTGATGATGCACGGCGGAGACGACAGGGACGTGGGCCCGGTACACGCGCTGCAGCTCGCGGACAAACTGCAGCGCAATGGCCAGCCGTACGAGCTCGTGATCGTCGCCGGCGCGAACCACACGCTGCAGCCGTTCGAGGGCGAGCGCGACGAGCGCGCGATCCGCTGGTTCCGCCGACACGTCGGTCAGGGACATCAGTAGATCGAACGGCTACTAGGGGCCTTCGCGTGTCTAGCTGCATTGACGGTACGCCGATTTCGGCTGATCTCTAAGACGCTCGGCGGCCCAGAGTGGCTTCGGCCACGTCGCCGTTGGGAAGAGTTGCGGAACAAGAATAGGGTTCTGTGCCGGCTGACGCTGCGATCCGTTGGGGGGCGGGGGCATCGGTTTCCGCCGGTAGCATTCGGTAATGCTCGTCCTTGGTTGTCGGGAAGCGGATGATGTCGTCGTCCGCTTGTGCCAGGAGGCGCCCACGCTGCGTTACTTGGCACGGCGCTCCCCATGGATTGCGCACGCGGCACTCCTCGCCGAAGCGAGATTCCACTTCGACGAACTCCACCCGACCGTCGCGTATCGAGGCCGTGACCAGGAACCCGCCCCGCGCCAGCAGGCGGAACTGGGCATTCCAGCTCTTCGGCCAGGCCGCGAAGACGCGGATCACCTCCGGTTCGCCGGGGTGAGCCGAAACGCTCTGCAGCAGCCCTTCTTGGAGCGCGGTGGTGATGCAGCCGAGGTGTTCGATCGAGTGGGCCGTCTTGCCTTCAAAGAGAGCGAGACCGTTGGGAAGCGGGCTAAAACACTTGGCGTAGTAACTCGCCAGGATGAGGGGCAGGTCGTCACCGCGGCCGGTTCGGGACCCGTAGACCGGAGTGCGGGCCGCACTTCCGAACGGCTTGCCGTCGAGGACATCTTGTCGATTGGGATTCAAGCGCGCAATCTTCGAGACGATACGGTCGGTTTCGGCGTCCTGGGTCTCCAGGGTCCAGACCTCGAACGGGAAGACCGGAAACAGCAGGGCCTCCCCAGGATCGCTGTGGGTCCCGGGGATCTGCCCCAGGTGGCCGATCGACCAGACATCGTCGGACAGGGTGCCGCCGGCCAGGGCCTTGGATTCCGGCTCGCGGCCCATCGGATAGGGGGCGAGATTCTCAAGCAACTCCCGCCACTTTGCCCGAAGCTCTGAATCCAGGTCGAGGATCTCGGCGGCGCGAATAGCCAAGGGCACGGTGCCGCGAATGGCCGACAGATCGGTGTTGCCGTCGTTGACTCCCCAGAACGCCTCGTGTTGATTGAGGCCGTAGAGGTGGTAGCGGCCGTCGTCCTCCTTCTGGGCGAGGCTGCGGTAGAACTCGAGCGTCCCTTTCAGCAAGGGATAGGCATGGGTACGCAGCCACTCTTTGTCGCCGCTGTAACGGTACCGCCACCAGGCTTGCACGGCGACTTCGCTGCCGGAGGAGGCGATGTGGCTAACCCAGGAGTAGCGTCCCTTGGCGATATGGGGAGGCTTTCTGCTGTCGGCCATTTGGGTGAGGACGCACTCGAATTGGCCGAAGGAGCGGGCGTGGCTCGAAAACTCGGTGTTGGGCTTCAGGCCTTGGTAGACGTCGAAGTACTCTTGCGCGACGTCGTCGGGTAGCTCGACCGGTCCGTCAAAGGGACCGGCTTCGAGGAAGTACGCGCCATTCGCCCCCCAGCGCTGGCGGGCGGCGCTTTCGCAGGCCGGCAACTGCTTGACGTACATGCTGAAGAACGGGTCAGTCAAGTCGACAGCGTCCGAAGCGTAGAGGGGAAAGTGCGAAACCTCCGTCGTCCAGACCCAGAACTGCGAGCCCCAGTTACGTTTGTCCCCATCGACCGCAAACAATGAGGCGTTCCACTTGGCCGGGAGTGTTCCGCGCGAGGTGGCCGCCATGAAGTAGAGGTGGAGGGTTCGCACATGCGCCATGAACCGGCCCACCGCGTCCGCGCTTTCGATGTGAACGAAGGTGCGAGCCCAGAACTCGGCCCACCAGGCGGCGTGGAGCTCGATGAGCGAGGCGTAGGAATGCCGGGCGGCCGCCTCGAGGAAGTTGCGGGCGGCAATGGTCGGGTCGGTGTCGGGGGACCACGAGGCGGCGCTGGAGATCAAGATCGTTGTTTTGCCGGTGGCAGCGGGGAGGGCCAGCGTTCGCGAGCGGTCTTCGGCAGGCTCAATAGCCGCTTGCTTGCCGCTGACTCGGATAGCGGCCGCCGAAGCACAGTAGTGATCACCTTCCTCGAACGTCTGCGTCACCACGATCGAGTCAGGGGCATCGTGGAACTCGTGCCGCGCGACATGCTCTCTGTTCCTGACCTCGGGATCGCGCCACATCGACAGGGTGACGCGGATCGGCTGGGGTGTTGCCCGGCGGTCGTCGATCTCAAGCGCGAGTACGTCGGTGTCCGCGGAGACAAAGCAGCGAGCCGTGACCTGATTGCCGGCGATCGTGTTCTCGGCTCGATAGAGCGACAGACGCTGTTCGAACTCGGGTCCTCCCGCGAACGCGGGACCGCCCACGTCGATCGAAACCTGGGCGCAGCCGCCGCAGTAGTCGGCCGGGCCGTCGCGCGCGCCCTTGTGATTGCGGTTGACGGCGAACACGTCGTTGTGATTGATCTGCATCCGCACGCGGCTGGGCTCGGTCCAGACGAGCGTGCCCATGTGGCCGTTGCCGACCGGATGGCCCTCGACCGGCTGCACCGCCGGGCTGTGGTAGATCAGGTCGGCGGCGGAGACCAAAGTCTCGTAGTCGACGTCAAGCAACGAAGGCGCAGCAACCTGTCGGCACCCTGGTTCCAGCAGAACTGACCCCGCTGCTGTGCCAAGACCCGCGAGGAAAGTGCGTCGTGCTAGGTTTCGGTTAGGCTTGTCTGGTTGCACCGATCTGTTCTCACCGGATCGAGAGCAAGGGCGGGACTAGTGGAATGTGGCGGTGTAGGGGCGGGCCCCTGTGCCCGCCCGGCAGCTCGTTTGCCATAGGTTCTCTCTGTGACAGTCAACCAATGTACGCCAAAAGGAGTGTGACATGATCGCCCGGTTCAGCGGACCAACCTGTGTGCTGCTTACATTCGCCCTGCTCTGCCTACCGTCGTGCCAAGAGCCGCAGCCGCCCGAGACCGCCGGGATGCGCCCGCCGCCTCGCACCCTCAGCGCCGAAAATGCCGAGGAGGGGCTGTTCCAGGGAATGGCCCATCTATTCACGATTCCCAACTATTTCGACTACGGCAACTTTGAACCACAGGAGTGCACGGAGCTGCCCGGCAAGCTGTTCCGCGCCAAGGCCGAAGGGAGCGAGTGCCCGACGGCCTTTCTCATCAGCGGACGGGACCACTGGTACGCGGGGGGGGTCAACCAGTATCGTTTCGAGGAGAAGCGCCTGTACGTGGCATGGAGGGTGAAACGGCCGAAGGAACTGGTCGCTGGGGGCAGGTACTCCTACGTCTACCCGCAGGGCGGGCCATGGCAGGTGTGGATGGAACAAGGCGCGTCGGGTGAGCCGGTATGGAAGGTCGGAGTGTCGAGTCGTGGCGCGACCGGCACACAAACACTGGCGGCTCTCCCCTCCGATGACGGTTGGGACGATATTCGACTGATGCTCGAGCCTGACAGCCTCGAGATCGAGTTGAATCGGAAAGAGACGGCTAGGTACTCGCACGGCCCCTACCCCGAGACATTTCGGATGCATGTGGGAGCTGCCCAGACCGACCCAGCCGGCGCGGAGGTCGTCTCGGAGTATCGGCATTTCTTCTTCAATCGATTTCCCTTCCCATATTCGCGAGAGGATGTGGGGCCGGACGGGCCCGAGGACGCGCACCCTGAGGATGAGATGATCCGCAACTTCGCGATCGAGGCGACGGCGCAGTCGCCACGCCACACCGAGGGCGACATCATCGAGTTGAAAGACGGCTCGCTCCTGCTCGTTTGGTCAGACTACTTCGACGGGGAGGGCTGGGACCGCTCGCCGGCGCGCCTCAGCGCCAAGGTGTCGAAAGACGGCGGAAACACTTGGGGCGAGAAGTGGACGGCCGTGGAATACGACCCAGAGAGCCCGTCGGGCAACGTCATGTCGGTCAGCCTGATCCGGGTCAAGAACGGCGACTTGTTGCTGGCCTACCACGGAGAGATGCCGAGCATGAAGGAAGAAGGCAGTCTGCTGCGGCGGTCGGGCGACGAAGGCCGCACCTGGAGTGAGGTGCGGCAGATCGGTCCGGACAACGGGAATGCCCACGCCGCCAACAACGCCTGCTTTCGGAGGCTGAGGAGCGGGCGCATCGTGCTCTCCACACGGGAGTACATCAACGGGGTTCGTTGGCCTTACGCGCTCTATTCCGATGATGAGGGCGAAACCTGGATCGCCGGCGAAAGGGTTCCGGCTCCCGACCTTACGCCGAACCAGGTGCGCGTCCAGAACGTCAACGAGCCCACGATTGCCGAGCTGTCAGACGGGCGCTTGTTGATGATGATGCGCTCCATTGCGGGAGGGAACTTCTTTTCCTACTCCGAGGATCAGGGCGAGACCTGGTCCAAGCCCTACCTATCACCACTCCGAGGCGTCGTCGCGCCCGGTTATGTCGGCACGATTCCCTCGACCGGGGACACGCTGGCGATATGGTGCCGCGGTCTGACGGGGCGCACTCCGCTCAACTCGGCCGTCTCGCGCGATGGAGGAAGGACTTGGTCTCCCGTGAAGCTGTTGGACCGCAGTGAGTACCACGGTTACGGATACACCAGTGTCGACTACGTGGGCGGCCGCGTCGTGATCACGACGATGCGCTACCCGCTTTTTTCCTCCATCGAACGCTTCCAAGTGCAGCCGGGCTACACCGACATGCTGTTCCTGTCTCTGCCCGTCGAGTGGTTCTATCGCATGCCCGAACGAAGTGGCGCACTGCTCCCCGCAACGCCGTAGGGGCGGGCCCCCGTGCCCGCCCGGAGCCGAGGGTCACGACCGGCGCGTCACGATTAAGACCGATCCTCGCTCCCGGAGCGGGCCGGCACGGGGGCCGGCCCCTACCAGTCGGTCACCCGCCATTCCCGTTCGGACTGTGGGCGATTCGGACATCACAACCGCCACCGGCCCCCGGCCCAGCACCGGAATCTAAACTGAGACGCTACCGAGACTTGACAGCTCCGCAGCCATTGGGGTGTAATATTACCGTACGTCCTCAAAAAAAGGGGGGGGGTCTTTCCAATTGACCAACAATAGCATCAGTGTAAGTACGCGTGCGCTCCAAATCTTCGCAGCTCTGACGCTCGTCCTATTGATGACGACGAGCGCTTCGGCGCAAGTCACCGCCGGTGGCGTGCGAGGCGTCGTGACCGATACGGCCGGCGCCGCCATGCCCGGTGTCGCCCTCAAGATCACCAACTTGGAGACGGACTTCACGGCCACCGCCGAGAGCAGCGGCGCCGGGAACTACGTCATGGTGAACATTCCGGTGGGCCCGTATCGCCTGGAAGCGACGTCGGACGGCTTCAAGACCTATGTGGCGGAAGACCTTCAGGTTCTCACAGCCACCACATCCACGCTGAACATCACCATGGAAATCGGTGAGCTGGTTCAAACAATCACGATTTCCGAGACGATTGCGCCCATCACGGTGGTGGAGTCCTCCGAGGTCAGCACGACCGTGGAAGAGCGCGTCATCATGGACCTGCCGCTGCAGGTGGCCGGTGGCCGCCGCCAGGCCGAGAACTTCATCTTCTTGACGCCCGGCGTCGCCGGCGACACCTTCTCGAAGTCTTACAACGGCAGTCCCGACCTGGCGCAGGTCGCCATGGTAGACGGCATCGCCTACGCCAACGCGGAGGTTCCAGGCCGCTTCACGACCTTCGCGCCGCCGTTCGAGTCGGTCGAAGAGTTCAAGGTTTCCAGCACGCTGTATCCGGCGGAGTTGGGCCGCGGCTTCGGGGTCTCGAACTACAAGATCAAGTCGGGGACGAACGACTTCCACGGGAACGTTTTTGAGTTCCTGCGTAACGAGAAACTGGACGCCAGCGGGTTCTTCGCCAGCGGGCGGTCACCGACGCGGCAGAACGAGTTCGGCGCCACCATAGGTGGACCGGCGATCAAGAACCGCACCTTCTTCTTTTTCAACTACACAGGTTTCCGGCGGCGCGGCTCGCGTAATACCTCGCTGCTTACGCTGCCGCCCGTAGCCTTCCGCTCCGGTGACTACTCCCGGCTCATGCCGGAACTGGGCATCTCGATCTACGATCCCGCCACGACGCGCGACGACGGAGCAGGCGGATTCGTCCGTGATCCGTTTCTGAACAACGTGATCCCGTCGAGCCGGCATGATCCTTTGGCGCTGACGGTAAACGGGCTCATGCCGCAACCGGATAACAACGCGCTCTTCAATAACTTCCTTACGCGCTCGGAGTCTCCGACCAACGAAGACTATTTTGTGTACCGGGTGGACGAACAGATTAACGACAGCAACAAGTTCTCCTGGACGCACTGGTGGGACAAGGACCCAGGGGGAGCGGCGATCGGCGCCTACGGCCCGGATCATCCGCTGGACAACGGGTTTCCGGGTGGAGGGTACTTTCACGGCATGCGGGCGAACTGGGACAGCGTGATCACGCCGACTCTGTTGAACCATTTCGCGTTCGGCTTCTCAGGCACCTTCGGATTTGGCCGTGGGTTCGACCAGCGTAACGGCGCCGAAATTCTCCCCATACCGGGCTTGCCTTCGTCGTTCGCCGGTACGACCAGTCTCCGTATTGATGGGTACAATGGATTCGGGAATGCTGGGGCGCAAGGTGACGCCCGTTGGGACCACACGTATAACTACTCGAACACAACGACGATCATCAAAGGTAATCATCAGATCAAGGTCGGTGGGGAGTATTGGGCGCAGTCGTTCCGGGACTTCAATATCCTCAACGGAGGAGGGACGGCCGGCACTATGACTTTCAACCGGCTCTTCTCGTCCCAGCCCAACGCCGACAACTTTGCCCTCCAAGGCGAAGCCTCCGCCAGCTTCTTGCTCGGTCAGGTCAATTCGATTCGGCGGCTGATCGGAGGGGAGGAGAGAACGCTGAGAATCCCCTACCTGGGGTTGTTCGCGACCGACACCATTCAGATGGGCCCCAAGTGGACACTGAGCCTCGGTCTTCGAGTCGACACGGCGTTTCCGTGGCGCGGCAAGGATCCCGACCGCGTTGCCGCCATCGATCTCAACTTGGGCAATCCGGGCGCCGGCGGGCTGCCAGGGGCACATGTCTTCGGCAACGATGCCGTCGTTCCCAGCGCCAAGACTGGACTCGGCCCTCGTGGAAGCCTCGCCTATCAACTTAACGATAAGACGGTCATTCGCCTGGGCTACGGGATCATCTACAGCATCTCAAATGCGTCGACAACCGGATCGGTGCAGTTCAACAACAATTTCGACAACGGTTTTCTGGGATTCCAGCAACTGCAGAGTACTGACAACGGGATCACGCCGGCCAGCCTCTTGCGAGATGGTTTTCCGGCATTTACGACCCCGCCACGCGAACCCGAGCTGGGCGTTGGGTCCACGGTTGATTTCTACAATGCGGATGGGGGTTTGCAGGCCTACCAACAGACCTGGACGTTGAATATCCAGCGGCAGTTGCCTTTCCAAACGCATCTGGATCTGGCCTACATCGGTAATAAGGGACAGCGGCTTTCCGCGGGCCTAGAGAACCTCAACCAGGTGCCCGTCAGCTTCCTGAGCCTCGGCCCTTTGCTGAATCAGGCGTACGACTCGCCGGATGCCGTTGCCGCCGGGATCACGGCGCCGTGGGACGGCTTCGGGGCGGCGCTCGGGGGCGCGGCAACCGTGGGCCAGGCGTTGCGGCCGTTCCCGCAGTACACCGGCGTCAACAACCCCTGGCAGCCCATCGGCGCGTCGAATTACCACTCCTTCCAGATGAAGCTGCAGAGACGCTTCTCAAACGGCTTTTCGTTCTTGACCAGCTACACATTGAGCAAGACCATCTCGAATACCAGTCTCGCAGCGTTCGCCGCCTTTAACGGAGGCGCTCGTGACACGGCCAATCGAGGCATCGAGAAGTCGATCGCGCCTAAAGACCAGACTCATAGCATTGTCACGAGTTTCGTCTATGAGCTGCCTTTCGGCAAGAACGCCACGGGTGCGACCGCCGGGGTCCTCAAAGGCTGGCAAGCCAGCGCCATTGTCCGCTACGCCACCGGTCAGCCTCTTGGGATTAGCGGAGGCCCGCCGATTCCGCTGTTCGGAGGCGGTAATCGGCCGCACCGTGTTCCCGGCGTGGAGAGCAGGTCTAGCGTGAGCGCGGGCAGCTTCGACCCAGGGCAAGGGGACCTTTATCTGAATTCGGCGGCGTTCGTGCAGCCGGCTCCCTTCACGTTCGGGACGGGCGCTCCGCGGGAGCCGAACTTGAGGAACTTCGCGTTGTTCAATGAAGACCTCGCGCTCTCCAAGCGTACGTACATCGGTGAGACGATGAACGTCGAGTTCCGGGCGGAGTTCTTCAACCTGCTCAACCGAGTGCGGTTTGGCAACCCGAATACGAATTCCACCAGTGGCGGCTTTGGCCTTGTCGGGGGACAAGGCAATCCGCCACGCTCGATTCAGTTCGGGTTGAAGTTCAACTTCTAGCGCAAGCCGGCCCGGGGCGGGAAGTTCCGTCCCGGGGCGGCGTTGCCGGCGAGTACGTCAAGGGGGGCTGCGGTCATGACCGTGAGCCCCCTTTTTGTTGTTGGAGCGGGACACAGATAACGGTAGGGGCGGGCCCCGTGCCCGCCCGCTGCTATCTCTACCCGATGCGATCCACCGTGTCCGGGCAAGTTCACCAAGATGGAGGCGCTGTCCGCATAAGTGAACGTACGCGACGCCCTGCCGAGTCGAAGGGCGACTCGACTCCAGGGCTATGATTACTCGCTGCCAGGCGACTACTTCGTTACGATCTGCGTAGAGGGCAAGAAGTGTGTGTTTGGGACCGTCCAGCAAGGAGTCGTCGGTCTCAACGGTCCTGTGGATGGCCTGATCTGGGTGCTCGGCTCTGGCAGCGAGGCTATTTCGACCGCATCATCCGCAATCGTAAGGAGCTCAATGATGCCCGCAGCTACATCGACAACAACCCCCTGCGGTGGTCCGCGAGGGACCGGGTCGTGCGGTAGGCCGAGAGGGAGGGCGGGCACAGGGGCCCGCCCCTACGAACTGGTTACAACGATGGGAGCGCGGGCAGGCGCAGGGGCCCGCCCCTACATTCCATGGTTGACCGCCTGCCTCGTCGTGATCGATGAGCTGAAGGCGCAGGAGCCCCCAGCCTCCGACGCCGGTATCATTTGTCTCGTAGGGGCGGGCCCCCGCGCCCGCCCGCCGCTATCTGTACCTGATGTTATCCAGCGGTTCACGTGGCTCGTAGGGCTCATTGCCGTTGCGCTGGTGGCCATGTTTCAACCGCTGCCCGCTCAGGGCCAAAATACCCACGACATCGGAAGCCGCAACCAAATCTTCCTCGACGGCCGTTTTCTGGCCGAGCGGAAGAACGTCAGGATCGTGGTCCAGCCCCCGCGCAAGACCGGTGAGCAGAATATCGTCGCCGGCGTTCACAAGCTTTTTCCCGGCAAGCCCCTTGAAGTCACAGACGGGCCGGAATCCTCCGCGTATCTCCAGGTGATGGAGAACGACGGGGTGTTCCGAGGGTTTCGCTACGTCTCGAAGAACGGCGTGGACTGGCAGTGGGCGACGAAGGAGATTCTCGACGCGGGCGACTTCACCTACGGCATGCGCGATAGTGTGCACCCCAAGCTCACCGCGTTCGGCGCCGTTTTCCGCGATCCTCACGCTCCACCCAAAGAGCGCTACAAGATCGTCAGCGGCTGGAGGAACAAGGTATTTGCCTCAGCGGACGGCCGGGAATGGACAGCTATCCATGAGGGCGTGTTCCCGAAGGAGGCTCTCTATCCGCTAGGGATGGACAGCCAGAACATTGCGTTCTACGACGAGGCGCAGGGCGGCTATGTGGCCTATGTTCGTGTAAACCGGCTCGTCGAAGTTGCACCTCGACTCCAGGCTCGCTGTGGAGACTTCGGGCAGTGTTTTCTGCGGGCTGTCGGCCGCTCCGTCACCAAAGATCTCGCGTCGTTTCCCATGCCGGAAGTGGTCTTCGAGGCCGACGAGCGCGATCCACGCTTCGACGACCTCGCCGAGGCGGACTTTTATATGCCCCAGGTGATCAAATACCCGCACGCGCAAGACGCGTACGTCATGTTCCCGAACCGCTACCTCCATTACCGGCCGTGGTTTCTCGCCGACGACTTGAGCGTCTACGCGTCCGAAGGAGGCCGGCTCAACAAAGGCCCGTTGGATATCGGTTTCGCTTCGAGTCGCGATGGTATTCAGTGGGAGCGCTACGACCGGAAACCACTGATCCCATTGGGCCCGACGGGGGCTTTCGACTCGCTCGGCCTCTATCCTGTGCGAGGCTTGATTCTTCACGGCGATGAGATGTGGCTGTACTTCGTGACGTGGGAAAGCCATATGGCGCGCAAGGAAGGCATCGAGTACCGCCCGACGGTCTCGCGCACGGTTTTTCGCAGGGATGGCTTCACGGCCGTCGAGGCTGACTACACCGGGGGAAAGTTCACAACGCCATTCGTGACGTTTGACGGCGGCCAACTGCACGTCAACGTCGACACGTCGGCGCTGGGGCTGCTGCGAGTGGAAATTCAAGACCAGCAGGGAAAGCCCATCCCCGGCTTTACGTTAGAGGACTGCCACCGTATCCACACGACAAATTCGACGAACAAGACCGTTCGGTGGCGTGGAGAGTCGAGCCTAGCTGCGCTCAAGGGGAAACCGGTGCGCCTGCGGTTCGAGTTGCGTTACAGCGTAAAGCTGTATTCGTTCCGGTTTGGAGGCGCTCAATGAGTGTTCGTTCCATTGGCTTGTTTGTTGGTTTGTTGCTGTGCGGCTTTCCTGTTTCGACAGCGCCTCCAGGTCCGGCAACCTACGACATCGGCAGCCGCAAGCAGGTATTCATCGATGGGCGTTACCTTGACTCGGCCACCCACGTTCGGATCTCCGTCAACCAACCGGTGAAGACGCATGAGAAGTGTCTGGTCGGGAACCTTCGCGGCTATGACACGGTTCTCGCGGTCGACGGGACGTTCAAGGGCTTCCACGCCCTCTCGAAGGACGGCGTGCACTGGCGCCGCGCGAAACCGGGAGACTCACCGGAGGCCGGCGACATCCTCGGCCTATACGATGGCCAACGGGTTCCCTTCAAGGATCCGCTCGCCAAGCCGGAGGAGCGCTACAAGCTGTTCTCGGCCAGCGAAGGTATAAAGTTCAACGAGACGGTCATGCGCGCCTCCGCGGACGGCGCCGCGTGGCGGGAGATCCATAGGGACATTTTTCCGAAGGAGGCCGAGTATCCGCGAGGCATGGACAGCCAAAATGTCTGTTTCTACGACACCCGGCTCAAGAAGTACGTTGCTTATGTACGCGTCAACCTCGCCGTTCCGGTGCCACCGAAGCATCAACCCTATTTCGACGAACTGAGCACCGTGCTGAACGTCGATACGTCGGCCCTAGGTCTGTTGCGTGTGGAGATTCAGGATCAGGCGGGCCAGCCAATCCCTGGGTTCACGTTGGAGGATTGCGACCGCATCCACACGGCCAATTCGACAAAGAAGGCGGTGCGGTGGCGTGGGGAATCCAGCGTGGCGGCACTTGCGGGTCAGACGATTCGGCTTCGGTTTGAGCTGCAGTACGGTGTCAAGCTCTATGCGTTTCGGTTTGCGAGCCAATCGTAGATTTAGCGGGCGGGCACTGGGGCCCGCCCCTATCCGTCGCTTGTGGTGACGGTGGGCTGCAAGGTACAGAGAGCGCGGGTCGTCGTGCCCAACCACCTACACGGTATCATCCGTCTTGTAGGGGCGGGGCCCCGTGCCCACCCGCACATACTGTGGTTGGCCGCCTGCCTCGTGGTGGCGGCTGGCATGCAGGCACAGGAGCCCCCGGCCTCTTACGCCGGGAGCGAGACTTGCCAAGGCTGCCATAGCAGAATCTATCAAAGCTATTTCACGACGCCGATGGGCCGCAGCAGCGGTAGAGTCGGCGACGGCTCTTTCCCCGCTCCGTTCCAACCGAGTTCGTTCCTGCACCCATCCTCCGGGATCCGCTACCGGGTCTATGGAGATCAGACAGCATCGCACGTCGAGTTTGCGAACACCCGGCCCGCTCACGGCCGGCCTGCGTTTCGCGGGAGCAAACGCTTCGAGTACTACATAGGGTCAGGCGCCGCGGCACGGGGCTACATCTTTTCCGCGGATGGTTACTGGTTCCAGTCGCCGGTCTCTTACTACTCGCGCCGCCAGGTGTGGGATGTTGCGCCGGGCTATGAGGAGGACAAGCGCCTCGACGTGGCGCGGCCGGTCGATCGACAGTGCCTCGAATGCCACGCCAGCCGGGTTCAACACATCGAGGGCACCCAGAACAAGTATCGGGGAGCCCCGTTTCTGGAGGGAGCGATCGGCTGCGAGCGCTGCCACGGGCCGGGGGCGCGCCATGTCGAGAAGATGAGCGCGCCGACGACCGAGGGCTCGAGAGCGATCGTGAACCCAGCCCGGCTGGAACCGTTGCGCCGCGACAGCGTTTGCGCCCGCTGCCACCTAACCGGTGAGATCAATGTCGCTCGCGTGGGTCGTTCGCCATCGAGCTTTCAGCCCGGCGACGTGTTGAGCGATCATACCGTCGCTTTCGTGTGGTCGCCGTCGAAAGACGATGGGATCAAAGTCATCGGGCACTTCGAGAAGCTTTGGCAGAGCCGCTGCAAACAGGTGTCCGGCGACCGACTGTGGTGCGGGACGTGCCACGATCCGCATGCGGTTCCGCCGGCGGCGAAGAGGGCCGAGCATTTCCGGACACGGTGTCTTTCCTGCCATGAAGCTAAGCTGACCTCGGAGCACGCCAAGCTTGCGGAAAGCCAGGGCAACGATTGCACGGCTTGCCACATGCCGAAGACACGGGCTCGCGATGGGGGTCATAGCGCTTTCACCGACCATTCCATGCCCCGCAGATCGGATCGTAAGCCTCAACCACCGGACGCACAGCGCGAACTTGTGTCGTTTTGGGCTGGGACAGCAACTGACCGAGAACGAGGATTGGCCTATGCCAGGCTCGCGCTCCGGGAACAAGATCAATCCTATGCCATGCGTGCTTTCCAACTTCTGGAGAAAGCGCAGGCACACGAGGCAGAGGACCCACAAGCTTCGCTGCAACTGGCGTTCCTCCACGACCGCCGGGGGGATGAAGCAAAAGCGATCGAACTCTACAGACGGGCCACATCCCTGGACCCCAGCCTTCTCACCGCAACCGTCAACCTAGGGGGGAAGCTCGCCCTTCAGGGCCGCTACCGGGAGGCGTCAAAGCTCTGGGAAGACGCCCTCGCGCGCAACGCCGGACTCGAGGCAGCACGCATCAACCTGGCCCTCGCCCACAGAAAGCTTAGAAACGAGGCGGCGGCGCGCAACGAACTCCTGAAGGTGTTGGAGTTCAATCCCGACTCGCACACCGCCAGGAAGCTTCTGACGAACCCGGAGTAAGTAGGGGCACAGCACGCCGTGCCCACGACAATCGACGGAATCCCAGAGGGCCGGCACAGCATGCTGAGCCCTATACTCTGCGCGGCCCTTCACCCCTACCTGCCCTCGCCTGCCGCGGCGTTGTTCTCCAACGTGCTCTTGATCACAGCTAGTTGGGTATTGCTCGGGTCCAACTCGATGGCTCGATTCACGGCTTCCACCGCCTCCTTGAATCGGCCCAGATGGCCGTAGGAGAGCGCCAAGCCCTGGTAGGCGACTGGGTCCTCGCGGTCGATCTCCCGCAGCGCTTCGTAGTGAACCGAGGCCGTCGCGAAGTCCATCTCGTACATGGCTTTCTGCCCCAACTCGGGCAGCATGCGCTTCTGAAGCTCTTGTCGCAAGGTCGAGAACTGCCTGGCGTCGAGAGCGGCGGCGGCATCGGTCTCGGCCAGAGCCTTCTCCTGATCCAGCGCTCCAGCGTACGCACGTGCCAGATTTGCACGCAGAACGACCTTATTGGGGAGCGCCCCGACGAGAACCGCCAGGCGGTCGATGGCCGTCCGGTAGTCTCCGTTCTCCAAGGCGCGCTTGGCCTCCTTGTTGAGCTGATCAAACTCCTTCTTTCGCAGCAGAACTTGCTTCAGGTCGATCCCATCCCGCAGCTGAAGGGTTCTCTCGGTAGAGATGAAAATCTTGAGTTGGGCCTCGAACCGATAGGCGCCGGGTTCCAGGTCCACGAACTCGATCACACCTTGTTGGTCCGACTCCTCGTGCCTCGGGTCGCCAACGCCCTGGCCGCGATCGTCCAGCCGCGTCAGCCGAGTCTCGACTTCGTGCAGCCGAACGCCCACTTTGTCAACAAAGATGCAACGCAGCGTCTCGGCCCCGGCGACGCATGCGGTCAAAAGCAGGCAGCCGGCAAGGCTTGCGAGGACCTTGCCCGATTGCGCTGGAGGTGGCTGCGAGGAACCCCGAGTTTGAATTGGCATAATGGAGACGTACTTGTTCTCTGTGCGGACCCCTACGGCCGGCCACGTACCTGGCCTAGCGACGCAGAGCCTACGGTCCAGGCGGGCGTTGCATGCGATGAGGAACTGTTCAAGTGTAGCGGAAACGATCCGGATGCTTACCTGCGTGACGGCAGCCGTGACCCTGGCAAGCGTCATCTCGCTTGCGCAATCGCCTCAGGAGCTTGCGTCGCAGGCGGGCCAGGCGATGCAGCGCAAGGACTACCCCGCCGCGGAGCGGCTCTACCGTCAACTCATCCCGCACGCTCCTCAAATGGCCGAGCTTCACAGCAATCTCGGCCTGGCTTGTCATCTGCAGAACAAAGGCGACTGCGCGGAACAAGCCTTCTTGCGTGCGTTGCAGCTCAACAAGGAACTGTTCCTCCCCAACTTCGTTATCGGGGAGAAACGGTTCAAGCAGAACCGTTATGGCGAGGCACTTCCGTTCCTCGAGGCGGCGTTGAAAGCCCAGCCCGGACAGTCGGATGTACGCGGGTTCTATCTGGCGACGCTCGTCGGTCTCCATAGATACCAGGCCGCCGTGGAAGAATACCGCGCCCTGATCAAAGAGAGCCCGTCCGACGTCGAAGCTCACTACGGCTTGGGAACTGTCTACATGAAGATGAGCCAACTCACCATCGAGGGCCTGCGTGGACGGGAAGATAGCGGCTACTCTTTTTTACTCACCGCACGACACTACGCCCCGGAACCGCGATGGCTTACCCTTGCGCTCAACGGCTACGAGGATGCCTTCGAAAGGGGCGTCAACCTTCCCGGTGCGAGAATCGAGTACGCGGTACTGCAGCTTTCACAAAAGGATTGGCAGGCGGCTCGCGCGGCGCTTGAAGCGGAACTTGAGCTGGACTCGCACAGCTATGAAGCGCGTTTCTATCTGGCCCAGCTTGCTCTCAGGGAGGGCGATGAAGGAACCAGTGCCCGTCTGCTAAATGAAGCCGTTCAGATCCGTCCCGAATTCTTCGATACGCCGCCGCTCTGGCTTGTCGAACCTGCCCGTCAACTCTCCGCGGAACTCCGTAGGAGGCTCGTTGGCGCCTTGAAGCGAGCAGATATCAGCTTCGGCCCTGCTTACCTTCTGGCGCACCTGACCGGCGACGACGGCTCATTCGGGGACGCCAAGACGTGGCTGCACCGGGCAGAGCAGGAACGGAAACCACTCCTGGCGGCCGTCGGCTCCGACGCGAGCCTGCCGTCCCACGACGAAACCGCCGGGGCGGACCTGCTGCGCCGCAAGCGGTATGAAGACGGTCTGGCAATTCTCTTGCCGTTGGCCACGAGCACTGAACTCCAGCCGACCACCTGGCGGGAACTGGCAAGAGGCCTCATGTGGGCAGGCAAACACGAAGAACTGACCGCACTGATAGGGCTCAAGAAAAGCGACGATCCTGAGACGATCTACGTCACGGCTCTCAGTTACAGGGAAGCCTCGCTCTCCCACCTGAAAAAGATGGTCGAGTTGGACCCCGGCTCCGCCAGAGCGCACCAAGTGTTGGGACAGTCCTACATGGCGCAGGAACGGTTCGGAGACGCCGTGCAGGAATTCGAGAGGGCGGTGGATCTCGAATCAAGCGACGCTGAACTTCGCTACCTCCTCGGAACCGGTTTCTACAAACAGATGGAGTTTCCGCGCGCCGCCGCGGTGTTCGAGCGGGCGATTGCGTTGGACCCTCTTCACGCGGAAGCGCACCTGATGCGTGGCGACGCTTTGGTGCAAATGGGTCAGGCCGAGGCGGCTATCTCTGCTTTGCAGAAGAGCCTCGAGCTCAGCCCCAAGCTCGCCGAGGCGCATGTTCTGCTGGGAAAGGCTTACCGAACCGTGGGCCAGGACGAAGAAGCGCTGCACCACCTTGAGAAGGGCGCCCCTGCAGATATTGATGGATCGGTCCACTACCAACTGTTCACGCTCTATCGGAAGCTGAAGCAACCTGGAAAAGCCAAGGGGGCGTTGAGGGAGTCGCAGAGGCTGCGTGCGAAGGATCAAACGCCTACGCTCTAGATCCAGAGCAGCGCGCGTAAGCAAGCGGTGACCAAAGCCGTGGACACGCATTAGACACTGGAACCAACGGAATCGTCGTCATGAAGTTTGCGTTTGCTCTCTCCTTGGTTTCGCTTCTCTGTCCCCTGCACGGCTTCTCCCAGTCCGCTCCAGATGTCGAGGAGAAAAGTCAGGAGAACCTAGTTCCCGACTACGTCCGTGCCCAGCCCAGCGGTCGAGGTCTCCAGTCCTGGCCGGTTCTCGTACTAGAAAACCTAGCGCCGGCCCGGCAAACCCTGAACGATGGGGCAGGGGAGTTCAGCGTCCTACGCACCCTGGCCCGAGAGAGGAAATGGGACGACCTGGCGAAGAAAGCGCAGAGCCTGCTCGCCTCGTCGAATGAGCCCTCTCTGCACTACTGGCTCGGAATCGCCCGACTACAGCTCGGCAACTTTGTCCAAGCCGCCGTCGAACTGCGCACGGCCGAGCGGCTGGGCATGAAGGCCACGACGCTTCACAAGGCTCTCGGCATTGCCTACTACGGGTTGCGCCAGCACACGCTCTTCCAGGAGCAAATGGGAAAGGCGATCGTAGACGACCCCCGGGACGGCGAGCCATATCACTATCTGGGTCGCTATTACGAATTGGACCTCAACGACTTCAGCACGGCTCTTTCCTATTTCGACCAGGCACTGGCCCGTAATCCAGAGGACGTCAAGAGTCATCATTTCCGCGCCGTCTGCCTTGAGATGCTCGACCGCCGTGACGAGGCAGAGCAAGCTTATCGTGCTGCGATCGAGATGGTCGATCAGCAGGGCAAGCCGTATAGCTGGCCCTTCGAAAGGTTGGCCATCCTTCTGCTCGGTAGAAACCTAAAGCCGGCCCTCCCCTTCGGTCAAAGAGCCGTAGCTCTCGAACCCTCACGGGTGGAGAACCGGTTGCTGCTGGCCAAGATATACGAAAACCTAAACCGTGCTGAAGATGCCTTGCCGCACCTCCAGGAAGCCTCTCGACTACAGCCCAACAACCGCTCGATCCGTTACGTTCTGTTTCGTATCTATCGAAAGCTGGGCAGACAGGAAGAGGCCGCTCGCGAACTCGCAATGCACGAGAAGCTGAAGGCCGTCTACGGGACCGCCCAGCAATAGCGTCGGCGTTGAGGCTGGAATGGACGATGCCGAGGCGGCGGCGCTTCCGTCATCGACTGTTGTTTGTCTCGCCCTTATCTCATTTCTTACAAAAGCACCTATGCCACCTATGCCCACTTCGTGGTTGGATGACGAGCTGCTCAAAGCGGAGCCTCCGCCAGGGGCTGCACAGAGGTCATGACCACGGGCTCACCCCGCTCTTGGTCATCAACTGGTCAGCAAAACGGGGGGGTGCTGGTCTTGTGCCCTCGGCGCCATACGCGCGCCGGCACTCAGGGAGCACGGCTAAGTGATTGAAAATAGAGGAAAGCGTGGTAGGCTCGGGGAGATTCGAACTCCCGACCTGCCGCTTAGGAGGCGGCCGCTCTATCCAACTGAGCTACGAGCCCTCCGTTGGGGGGCGGGCGATCGTGGGTGATCTAGAGAAGAGCTAACCCCCTGCCCAGAGGTTCATTGTAGCGTAGCAGGCATCCTCGAACCTCCGACGCGGGAGCCCTGTCCTGTCGAGCTGTGCGCCGGCTCAATCCGCTGCACGGAACCCTTTCACGGGCCGGGCAGAGCGGAACGATACCAACCCGAACGGACGAGGGGCGACTGGAACGCACGCCTCAACCTTCTTGTATAATGGCGGGGAATCTGCCCCTGCCTAGGAGATCCCGCATGAGTCAGCCCTGGAAGACGGATCAGTGGTTTGTCAGCCCCTGGAACTACGCCGAGGACGTCCGCAGCCAGCTCAACTTTCCCGAAAAAATCAGGATACATGACGTAACTCTTCGAGACGGAGAGCAGCAAACCGGGATTGTCTTTCGCCGCCAAGAGAAGGTGGCGATTGCCAAGAAACTGACCGAGGCGGGCGTGCATCGGATCGAAGCCGGTATGCCGGCCGTCTCCGCCGAGGATGAAGCAGCGATCAAAGACATCGTGGCGCTCGATCTGGGACCTGAGATCTTCTCTTTCGCCCGCTGTATGCCGGCCGATGTCAAGCTGGCCAAGGAGTGTGGCGTTCACGGCATCATCACCGAAATCCCCTCCAGCGAGCACATCATCAGAAACGCCTACGGCAAGACGATGGACTGGGCGGTGAAGTCCTCGATCGAAACCACCTTGGCTGCCAAAGAGGCGGGCCTGTACACGGTTTTCTTCACCATCGACAGCACGCGATCGGACCTCGAAGCGCTCATGGATCTCATCGATCAGGTGTCGACCGAAGGACACATGGACTCGATGACGTTGGCGGACTCCTTCGGTGGATGCACGCCGGAGGCCGTTGGCATGGTGGTGAAGAAGTTCAGAGCCCGCTTCCAGCAGCCCATCGAGATTCACTGCCACGAGGATTTCGGGCTGGGAGTGGCGAATACGATCGCCGCGCTGGCCAACGGCGCCTCCGTCGCGCATGTGACCGTCACCGGCACGGGCGAGCGCGCCGGAAACGTCCCATTGGAAGACACGGTCATGGCCTTACGCGCTCTCTACGGCGTCGACCTCGGGATCAAGACCGAAACCTTCTACGAGCTGTCAAAGCTGGTGCAAGAACTTGCGGGTTTTCAAGTGCCTCCTAATCGGCCGATCGTCGGAGATTGGCTTTACAACATCGAATCGGGCATCGTGAGCATGTTCCATCGCCGCTGCAAGGTGGTGGAGCCTCTCGAATACATCCCCTTTGCTCCCGAGATGGCCGGACGTCCCGGAGTCGAAGTCGCACTCGGCAAGGGGAGCGGGTTGGCGAACGTCGAGGAGCGCCTCGAGAAAAGTGGCCGTGAGGCGACACCCGAAGAGGCCAACGAAATCGTGAACCGCGTCAAGCAGCGGTCGATCGAGAAAAAAGCCCTGCTCACCGACGAGGAGTTCAACTCCATCGTTGACGAGCTGGTCGCCGCCAAGCAGCCTGCGTAGAAGAGAACCCTGCGTGGAGGGGCGTTGAAGGGACCGGCCCTTCAGTCATCCGCGAAGTCGGCGGTGGGGGATAGCCCGGGGCGCAAGCGCTGAGAATCCCTGGTGCGGACCCTCGTCGCGCCGGCTCGCGTTACGCTTCACCAGCAGGGTTCACCACAAATCTCTGAAGGAAACACTCTGAAGGACACTTCGCTGCGTACTCTGGATGAACTAGTCGACGCCGCCCGTTCGCATGGACCGGTGACGATCGCCGTGGCAGCCGGGCACGACCCGGACGTCATCGAGGCGCTCAAGCAGGCCAGGTCCCTGGGTCTGGCGGAGGCTACGTTCGTCGGAGACTCCGAAAAGATCCAATCCCTCGCCGGGACCGCGGGGCTGGACGTTACCGCCGATCAGGTGCTCCACGAACCCGACGAAGCGGCCGCCGCGCAACAAGCCATCCAACTGGTTCGAGAAGGCAAAGCGAAGCTCTTGATGAAAGGAAAGATCAGCACCTCCAAGCTGATGCGGGCGGTGCTCTCGAGGGAGAGCGGACTCCGCACGGGCGGCTCATTGAGCCAAGTAATTGTGTTTCAGGTGCCGGGAATCGATCGTCTGATGTTGATGACCGACGCCGCCATTAATATTGCCCCGACGCTCGCTCAGAAAGCCGAACTCTGCCGCAACGCCATCAAGGTGGCGCGGGCTATCGGGATTCAAAAGCCCAACGTGGCCGTGCTTTGCGGGCTCGAGTTTGTCAATCCCGACATGCCGGCCACAGTCGACGCCGCAGCCCTAGCGGGCATGAACCGGCGAGGCCAGATCACTGACGCCTACGTGGAGGGTCCGATCGCCCTCGACGTTCCGTTAAGCCGCTTTGCGGCCGACCGCAAGGGGATCGAAAGCCCGATTGTCGAGAACACCGATATCTTCCTGCCGCCGGATATCGAAGCGGCCAACATCTTGTATCGCGCGATCCTCTATTTCGCCAAGGGCGAGTCCGGGGGAGTCGTCGTCGGAGCGAAGGCGCCCCTCATCCTGCTCTCCCGTGCCGAGACCCCTCAGACGAAGATTCGGTCGATCGCTCTCGGTATTCTGGTGGCGAAGTCCTAGAAAGCGTTTCTCGCAAAGGCGCAAAGGTCCGCCAAGGCCGCTAAGAAAACCTTAAAGATCGTTTACGATCCGCGTGATGCCGTTCTTGATGAGCGCTACATTGAAGTTGATGAGGAGGCCCAAGCGCTTGTCGGCAATCTTGAGATAGGTGAGAAGCTGCTTCTTATGGACGGGGTGCACTTCCTCGATGGACTTGATCTCCACGATGACCTTCCCGCCAACAACGAGATCGGCACGGAATCCCACCTCCATCTTCAGGTCTTCGTAAACGACAGGAATCGCCTGCTGCCGCCGCACACCCAGCCCGCGCCTCTCGAGCTCGGAAGACAGCAACGCTTCGTAGACTGACTCTAACAACCCAGGACCCAGGGTCGTATGGATCTTGTAGGCGGCGTCTACAATCTCCCGAGCAATCTCATTCTCCGTCATCCATTGGTTTTCTTTGCGCCCTTAGCGGCCCTTCGCGCCTTTGCGAGAAACCAATCCTGGACCTCCTCATCAACTTCAACGTGGCGCTCATCAAGAACGGCATCACGCGGATCGTAAACGATCTTTAAGGTTTTCTTAGCGGCCTTGGCGGTCCTTGGCGGCTTTGCGAGAAACTCAATCCCGCAACAGCTTCCGGATCCCCCTGGTCGCCTGCCGCGTGCGCTGCTCGTTCTCGACCATCGCGAACCTCACATACCCCTCGCCGCTCGGACCGAAGCCGATCCCGGGTGACACCGCCACGAGCGCCTTCTCAAGCAGTAGCTTGGCAAACTCCAGCGACCCCGCCGACTCGTAGCGCGCGGGGATCTTCGCCCACAGGAACATCGTCGCCTTCGGAGGCTCCACCATCCAGCCGGCGCGGTGCAGGCCCGCCACCAAGACGTCGCGGCGCTTCTGGTATACCTGACAGATCTTCTTGGTCTCCTCTTCACACTCCCGAAGAGCGATGATCGAGGCGATCTGGATGGGCTGGAACACGCCGTAGTCGAGGTAGCTCTTGATACGCCCTAGCGCCGCGATCATTTTGGCGTTGCCCAAGCAAAAACCAACCCGCCAACCGGCCATGTTGTAGCTTTTCGACATCGAGAAGATCTCGACGGCGACGTCCTTGGCGCCCGGTACCTGGAGAATGCTCGGCGGCTGATACCCGTCGAACCCCAGGTCGGCATAAGCCAGGTCGTGGACGATCATCGTGCCGTGCTGGTGCGCTAGCTCGACCAGGCGCTCGAAGAACGGCAGTTCGACACAGGTCGTCGTCGGGTTGTGGGGAAACGAAACGAGGATCATCTTCGGCGGACGGCTCGCCTTGCGATAGAAGTCCTCGATGCGGTTGAGGAAATCGTCCGGTGTCGTAAGCGGCAGGTTGCACGGTTGCCCCTCGGCCATCACCATGCCCCACTGGTGGATGGGGTAGGACGGGTCCGGCGCAACGACCGGATCACCCGGTCCGATGACCGCGAAGAGCAGATGCGCCAGGGCGTCCTTGGCGCCCATCGTCACGATGGCCTCGGCTTCCGGGTCGAGAGCCACGTTGTACTTGGCTCGATAGCGCTTGCAGATCTCGTCGCGCAGCCGGGGGATGCCACGCGACATCGAGTAACGGTGATTGCGCTTATCACGGGCCGTCTCGGCCAGCTTCGACACGACGGGCCGCGGCGTTGCGCCGTCGGGATTGCCCATGCCGAGATCGATCACATCGAGCTGCGCCGCCCGCGCCTTGGCCCGCATCTCGTTGATGACGGCGAAGACGTACGGCGGCAGCTTGCCAATGCGATAAAACTCTTCGTCGTCGAGAACACCCATGCTTTTGTGATTGTACGGGAGGCCTGTCTATAAGCGTTTCTCGCAAAGGCGCAAAGGGCCGCCAAGGGCGCGAAGAAACCGATGGCCGGGAAGCTCTATAGTTGAAGAGTCGGAGTAGCTTCCTATGGCAACCACAGTAAAGGTTTTCAACAACGGACCCCTGCGCATCGAGGGGGACTTCACCATCTGCGACGCGCAAGGAAACGAGTTCGGGCTCCGCGGGCGCACCGGGCTGGCGCTATGCCGCTGCGGCCTTTCAGAGAACAAGCCCTTCTGCGACGGCACTCATGGCCGACAAGGCTTCCAGTCCGAAGTCGGAGCGCGAGAGCTTCCCCCACCGAAACCTAAGACCTAGGTAGCAAGGCTAGGAAACAACTTTGGGAAGCCTGGGTCTGGTTCGCCTGCCGTCGAGTGGGGCCGCCTAATCGTCGCTGTCGCAGCCGCCGTCATCGCCGGAGTCGGCATGGCAGTGGTCGCCGTCGGTGGCGCAGCTGTCGTAGTCGGTGTCGCCTGCCCAGTAGCTCTGGGAACCCTTGCGACGGGTACTCGAGGTCGAGCAGATCAGCGAGAGCAGTAATGCCACGGCCACGACGACGATCAGCACCTGATGGTCGAAATCTGGCACCCAGTAGCTGAGGAAGGGGATCTCCATCGTGGTTAGCCAGAGGCCGGACGTTTCAGAGACAGTGTATGCGCACCACACAGATCGGCAAACCGGGGCAACGGCGTATCCTCGACCGGGAAAGAACGGGAGACAAGCTCGGCATCTTCACTTAGCCGTCGAGCGCCCGCGGGCATGCCATGGCGTGCCCGTACATTCATTTCTCCTCAGGCCGAGCCGAATTTCGGCGCGTACTTGCGCCGCACGAGGAAGATGTAGCCGGCGGCCCCGAGTAGCAGCCAGAAACCGACGGCCTTGATCGGGGCTTCGAAGCTACCCGTTTGATCGATGAGAAAACCCGTCAGTGTGGGTGCCACGATTCCCGCCAGGTTAGCGGCGGTGTTCTGGATACCGACCACCATGGCGATGCTGCCTCCCGGGATCAGCGTTTGTGTCAGCGCCCAGTAGTTGGCCGTCGCCAGCCCCAGCCCCCACATTGAGATGACAGCGAACGTCAGCATCACGGTGGTGTTCTCGGCATACGCGCCGATGGTCTGTGTTGCCGCGAAGCCGAAGCCCACGATGGTGAACGCTTTGCGGACAGTAATGGGATCGTGACCTCGATTGATGAACCAGTCAGCGGCGAACCCGCCGACCCAGATCACCACCGCCATGCCGCCGAACGCCACGCCGCCGTACCAGCTCATGTCCTTGATCGACATCCCGAAGCGCTCGCCGAAATAACGGGGCATCCAGGTCATGCCGTAGTAAACGAAGTACATGTAACAGAAGGTGCCGAGAATCACTCCCCAGATCACGGGACTGGAAAGAATCTCCCGCGTACTCACCTTCTGGTATTTGGAGTCCGGCTGCTCGGATTGCTGTTCAAGGGCCTCACGCTTGGACTGCGGCAAGGCAGCGATGTCATCCTGTTTCACCCACAGCATCCAGGGGATGAGGATCACCAGGCCGCCGAAGCCCATGACCAAGAACATGGTCTGCCAGCTGAAGGTCGTGATGAGAAAGCCGGCGAAGGGCAGTCCAAGCGCCGGACCGAGCTTCGTGCCGGTCATGTAGAGCCCGACGGCGGTGCCGCGTTGCTCCTCGTCGAAGTGCATGCGGATATATCGCATGCTCGAAGGCGTTACGACCGATTCCCCGAGACCCAGCAGCAGGCGGATCACAATCAGGTACCACAGCCCCATCGTCAGCGCCGTGGCCGCGGAGGCCAATCCCCACAGGACGTTCCCGTAGAAGTACGGATGGCGCACCCCGACCTTGTCGACCCAAACGCCGGAGGGGATCTGCAGGAACGTGTAGCTCCAGAAGAACGCCCCCAGCGCAATCCCCTGCTGAGTCAGCGTCAGCTCCATGGTTGTGATCATCACCGGCAGAGCGATCGTCAGGCAAACCCGGTCGAAATAGGCGTTGATCATGCCGCAACTCAGCAGCGCGACGACCCACCATCGCTTGGGATCCTCTTGCTGGCTGGCTTGCGGCACCGCGGCTTGCGGGGTTGCTGTGCTCATCTAGGTCCTTTCCTGGGGCTCGTTTGCGCTGAGGGGATTGCGGTCGAAAATGTAGTCTTCGACGGGCTTGCCGCCGATGATGTGCTCCTCGAGAATGCGCTCGGCCACCTCGGGCGTGACCGAGTGATACCAGGTCCCTTCCGGATAGACGACTGCGATCGGCCCCCGGGTGCAAACGCGCAAACAGTTTACCTTACTGCGATAGACACAACCTTCTCCCGAGGCCAACCCGAGCTGCGAGAGGCGCTTCTTGAGGTAGTCCCACGAGCGGTTGGTCACGTCGCGGGGCGCGCATTCGGGCTTGGTCTGGTCGGCGCAGAGCAGGAAATGGCGTGTGTAGGGACCGGTGGGGACCTTTGGCACGTCGACTGGGTTTTCGCTCATGCCGGTCCGCCCATTATAGCCGCGGCGGTACAGAGATGAAATGAGGTGGCGAGCCTCCCCATTTCATCTCTGTACCTAGCTGTTTAAGATAGTACAAAATGGGACGTTCGGGCCGATGTACCGGGCGGGGAAGTCGAGCGGATCTTCGCTGTTTCGCCTGGCTGTCTTTCCCGCTGATCGCTTCGGCACTGCTTGCACAGGATGTTCGTCCCGAGATCGACCCCAGCGCCATCGATCGCTACGTCCGGGATGAGATGGAGTTGAATCAGATTCCCGGACTCTCGCTGGCGATTGTACAGAGCGATCGCAGACCCGTCACGCGGGCCTATGGCCTCAAGGATCTTTCCACTCGCCAGGCGATGACGGCGGAGACGCCGGTGGATCTAGCTTCGGTCAGCAAGTCGTTCACCGGACTGGCCGTGGCTCAGTTGATCGAAGCCGGTGCGGTGGAACTCAATCGGCCGGTGAGGAACTATCTGCCCGAGTTCCGCATTGGTGTCGCAGAGCAGTCGGGCCGCACCACCGTTCGGCACCTGCTCGAGCAGCGCAGCGGTTTGACGCGGGGCGCGGACTACCTCGTGCCGTGCTGCGCGGGCTCGAACGGACACGACTTCTCGGCGGCACTGAGGGCACTCGGTGACGCCAAGCTGCGACAAAGTCCGCCGGCTGGATTCCGCTATGCCAACTCGAACTACATCGTCCTGGCGGCGCTCGTCGAGAGCGTAGCCGGCGAACCCTTTGTTTCGTACATGCGGGCACAAGTGTTCGAGCCGCTGGCCATGACCCGGACGACGCTCGACAGGGATCGAGCCGAAGCGTGGGGGCTGGCCGCCTACCACGAGCAACAGTGGGGACGGGTCGAGCGCAGTCCTTCGGAGTTCGCCGGATGGCTGGGCTCGTCGGGAGTGAAATCGACCGCCGAAGACATGGCTCGCTACATCGAGGTGATGCTTCACGGTGTTTCGTCCGGATCTGCCCCCGGCGCGGTGTCCGGTGCTGTTTCGCTGGTGCGGAGATCGTTGGCGGGAGCATCGGGCGACGACACCTACGGCTTCGGCTGGTTCATCACGTTTCGAGCGGAATGGATCGAGGGCAGCCGGGTCTGGGGGCACAGCGGCGACATCTGGGGCTCGAACAGCGCGGTCGTTCTGGCGCCTGACCACAACGCCGGGGTTGCGGTCCTGATCAACATGGGCGCCCATCGTGCGCAAGAAGTGGCGCGGGGCGTGCTGGCGCGAACACTCGGCGTCGCGGCGTCCCAGGCCGCCACCGCTCCCTGGCAGAAGGTACCCGACAATCTAGCGATGGCGGCTACCGCGGGCTCGTTGTTATTGCTGTTGCTCGTGACGACGCACTTGGTCCGCGTGCGGCGTGAGTTTCGAGCCGGCGAGCGGCGATTTCGGTGGCCCGTTGCCAGGGCCCAGGCGCTGCGCGGCCTCTTGCTGGCCGGCATGGCGGTCTATCTGGTCGCAAGGGTGTTCGGCGGACCGCGGCCGCTGGAAGTCTACCCGACGACTTTGCGCACGGCCATACCGCTGCTCACCACGGCGATGACCGCGCTGCTACTCGCGAGCGCAGCGCTGAGTTTTGCCCCGCGCGGTAGGACTAAGGCCCGCACTGGCTAATCGGTCGGGAACGACAGCGGCATGGTCGGCGGTTGGGCTTGGTGGGGCGTCCGGGGATCTATCTTGCGGGCGTGGTATTCGGCGAGGAACTCAGCCAGGTTGCGGCTGGCCTCCTCGAACACGATCTTGCCCTTCTCGGCGGTGGCTTTCTCCGCTTCGCCCATGACGCCGCTGTCGGTGTACTGGCTGGTCCACTCGACCATGCCGATGGGGCCCTTGGCGAACAGATCGGTCCAGATGAACTTTGAGCCGACCTTGTTGGTTTTGGCGATTTCGCTCTTGATCTTGCCGCTGCGAACGCTCTCCGGCGCGAGATGAAGCAGCATCGAGGTTTCGAGCTCGCCCGCGTGCGAGCAGCCCCCTGGGAAGACGCTCTCGCGCCACTTTGAGTCGAAGTCGGGGTCTACCTTTAGCATTTGCCACCAATTGCAGAACGCGCAATGGGCCTCGGTCTCGACGACCAGCCGGCGTGCGACCAAGTCGACCAGCGGGCTGTTCGAGCCATGGCCGTTGACGATCACCATCTTCTTGAAGCCGTGGTAGGCGAGGCTCTTGCAAATGTCGAGCACGTATTGGATGAAGTGCTCGAAGTGAATGTTGAGCGTGCCGGGGAAGTCCATCACGTGGTGCACGTAGCCGTAGCTGACCGGTGGCAGTACGAGGCTGACCTCGGGACGTAGGCGCGCGGCCTCGGTGGCGACAGCGTTAGCGCATAGATGGTCGACTTTGAGCGGCAGGTGATGGCCGTGCTGCTCGACCGAGCCGGTGGGAATGATGGGGATCTTGCCCATCTCGACGGCCTCGTTGACCTCGGGCCAGGTCAGTTCGTCAAATCGGTATTGTTCGCGGACAGTCGTCATGCGGGTTGTCTCCTCCTGTTGCGGTGCGGGGCGTTGATTGAACTAGGCGACTCTAGGATAGCGGTAAGTACGCCAGGCGGCACGTCCTTGACACTGGCGGCTGTGGAGCCTCGTCGAACAGACGTTCGGCGTTACAGCGGCGAGTGCTGCCTCTTTGGCCGGGGCTGCGACCTTTGTGTTTTGGTCTCTCGCCCCCGGCGTGTCGTTAGCCGTTGAGCTGTGCGGACGGCACGGGGGCCCGTCCCTACAACGCACGATGCGGCTAGTGGGTTCCGAGTGTTGCTGCGGTGGGCAACGGTCCCTGACGGTCGCGGCTCGGCTAGTGTAGTGCACCATAAATAATGTAACTTATATTGGTTTCCCGTCGTCTCTATTAACAGGAGGCATGGGATGCGAAGAGCACAACCAGTAACTTTGAACACAGCGCAATGCAAGCAGTTGGACCGCTACGCGCGCGGCCGCCAAGTCGCCGTTCGTCTCGCCCTGCGAGCCAGGATTGTCCTGCTGGCCGCCGACGGTCTCGAGAATAAGCAGATCGCCGCACAGCTCGGTGTCTCGCGGCAGTTGGTGGCCCGCTGGCGCACGCGCTTTCTCGAAAGCAGCATCGCCGGCATTGCAAAAGACGCCCCACGGCCCGGTCGTAAACCTGCCGTCTCGAAGCAGAAAGTACAGCAGATCATCCACAAGACCACCCGCGAGAAACCGTCCAACGCCACCCACTGGAGCCGCCGCACCATGGCCGCCGCGGCCGGCGTCAGCGCTTCCACCGTGGGACGGATTTGGCGCGCCCATGGCCTCAAGCCCCACCGCGTCAAGACCTTCAAGCTCAGCAATGACCCGCGTTTCGCCGAGAAACTCGACGACATCGTCGGACTCTATCTCAATCCGCCTGAGCATGCTCTGGTTCTCTCGCTCGATGAGAAGTCCCAAATCCAAGCCCTCGATCGCACCCAGCCCGGCCTGCCGCTCAAAAAGGGACGCGGCCAAACGATGACCCACGATTACAAGCGCAACGGCACGACCACCCTGTTTGCGGCGCTCAACAGCCTTGACGGCAGCGTGATCGCCGAGTGCATGCCCCGACACAGCCACCAGGAATGGCTGCGCTTCCTGCGCTTAATTGACCGCCGCACTCCCAAGGACAAACAGCTTCATCTCATCGTGGACAACTATGCCACCCACAAGCATGCCGCTGTGAAGCGTTGGCTCGATCGTCACCCGCGCTTCCACATTCATTTCACCCCGACCTCGGCGTCGTGGCTGAACATGGTCGAGCGATTCTTTCGCGATCTCACCGTCAAGCGCCTGCGCCGCGGCGTGTTTCGCAGCGTGGACGAGCTCGTCGCCGCCATTGACGACTACATCGCCCAGCACAACGGGCATCCCACGCCCTTCATCTGGACCGCGACCGCCTCCGACATCCTCGAGAAAGTCAAGCGCGGACGTGCCGCCCTGCATAAGGTGCAATCTGCTTGACGCACTACACTAGAGGGTGCGTGCCTCCGTCAGGACTTGCCGGAGGCGGCGGCCGACGATCAGCTCCTGGCCGTCTTGGAGGCCGAGGGAGAAGACGGTCAAGGGGCCGCCTTTGCTCTTGGTCTTCTTGGGGGCGCGGTTCTCCAGCTCGGCGATGTGGATGAAATAGGGGTTGTAGTTCGAGAGCACTTCGATCGAGGGGTCGCCGTCCCGCAAACGCTGTCCACAGTCGCTCACGCTCAGCCCGAAGCGCTCTTGGTCCCAATGCACCTCCAACTGACGGAAGCGGTTGCTTCCGGTGCGCGTGTTGATCTCGGTGGAGACGCCGGGCACGGTCTCGACCATCGCCGCGATTCTTTCGAGCTTCTTGGTTTGCGTTCGATACATGCCGTCCAGGTCAATGGTCAGCCACTTCTCGAGGGCTGCCAGGCAGCCGATGATCTCTTCTTTCCCGACCTTCATGGGACGGCAGACAGCGCCCTCCATGGGGCTGGAGTTCACGAGGGCCGCCTCGATGAGGTCCTCCCTGCCGAACAGCAGGCCGGAACATTGGGGTCCCTTGAGACCCTTACCTCCGCTGAAGGTGTAGAGATCAACACCCATCCTGGCGTAACGCTTCACGTTGCTGACCGGGGGGATGCCGCCGGCGGCGTCCACGAACACCGGCACGTTCGACTGCCGGCAGATCGAAACGATTTCGGCCAGGGGCGGTGGGTCGCGGGGCTCGGGGTCGGCGGGATATCCCGTGTAGAGCATCGCGGTGCTGCTCGTGACCGCTTTGCGAAGCTCGTCCAGGGTTTTGACCACCACCGGTTTGCCTCCGGCGAGGCGGATGGCATTGTCGAAGATGCTGCGGCCGCCCCACATGAGAACTTCGTTCCGCATACCCGTCGAGTCGGGCAGCCGCCAGATCTTGTTAGGATCGGAACCCGCGATGCAGGCGGCCGTCGCCGTGGCCATGGCACCGGCGGCGCCGGAGGTGATCATGCCGGCCTCGGCTCCTGAAATCTCGGCCAGCCTTTTGCCGGCGGCGCGTTGCAGCTGCACGATGTCGACGAAGTAGTGAGCAGCCTCGTCCATGGCTTGGCGCACTTCGGGCCAGACGAGAGTCGCGCTCAAGAACGTGAACGGGATGTTCGCCATGATGAAGGGCTTGGCTCCGAGGCGGGTGTAGACGTTGTCGCCGATGGAATGCTTCTTGGTCTTCGCGATCGAGTTGACCACCAGCTCTTGGGTGGCGAGATAGCTTAGTAGGGCGTAGCCGGTGGCTTTTCGCATAAAGCGCCGGCGAGTGGATGGTGTCGGCATGGAGGCGGGCTCCTTGGATGGTATGCAGGGGTGTCCATTGCACGATACGTGCTTTGGCGGCCAGCTTGGCGAGGCCACGGCGTCCGGGATAGGGTCGGCAGCGCAGGCACGGCATGCCGTGCCCCTACAGACCCTCACTCGGCATTGAACAGCAACTTGCGGTAGCGTGGTTCCAGCCCTGCCTTGGCCGCCGCAGCGGCTGGGAACCGAGGGTCATCCGGGCCGATGCCGAAACTGTTGTTCCGAAACGTGTGCCAGGAAGGCTCGTTCAGGTTATGGCGGATCGGAAGCCCGCCCATCGTCCGATAGATCACCTGTCCCTCAACGAGGTACTCCTTGCTGCCCTGATCGAAGAAGATTCCGTTCTGCTCGGCTCGGCCGTGAAGGCGATCCACATCATGGATATGGTTGCCGCGCAGAACGGTCCCTGGTTGCCACCCGAGTGTGTAGATACCTCCGCCGTCCGCAAGCTTCTGCATCATGTGATGGATGTGATTGAACTCGATCCGATTGTCTCTCGCAGAGGTCTCTCGGGTGCCCCAATCCCAGCCGACGGAGATTCCCGTATACGGGAGGTCGTTCATCAGGTTGTGTGCCACCTCCGTGTCTTGCGCAAAACCGATCCAGATGCCGACGGTTCCGAAGTAGTCTGTTCCGGTATGGTGAACGTGGTTGTTTGAAATGCGATTGCCTCTGACAAGCACCGCCGGGTTTGCGGGGGCGGGATCGTGCGCGTCCGGGGAGTTCTCTCCGGCGGGCTCGCCGATCTGCACGCCGTTTCCTCCCACGTCGGAAATCTCGTTCCCGATGATGACGTTGTTTTGGCATCCCCTACGGAGCGCGACGCCGCTGGTCCCTAGGCGTGTAATACGGCAATTCTCAAGACGGCACCCGACCGCTGCCTCGAATTCGATGGCGGCCGGAAGCAGCTTCCAGTCAATTCCTGTCACGCCATAATGGCCGGCCTGGATCCCGCCGTAGCCTTCCTTCGGTAGAGGAAACTCGGCGTGCTGGAATCGCAGACCTCGGAAGCGGAGATTCCTGACCGGCTGTTCGAGTGTTCCTTGTACGACGAGCAGTTGTTCGGCTACAGGAGCCACGACCTCCACGGCATCCACAGTCTCGCTGTGAAAGGCCCGGTAGGTGAGCACGCCCGTGTCCTGATCCAAGTACCATTCGCCTGGAGCGTCCACAAACTCGCGTGCGTTCTCGACGTAGTATCGCTGGTGCGTTTCGAACTTGTTGAAATCGAGGAAGTCGAGATCGAGATAACCCACCGGGCCGGCAAACGTGGCGATTCGGTTGGCTTCGTCGACCTGGCCGAAGGTGGCGCGGGCGATATCCCAATCGTAAAAGAGCACCAGTTCCACGTCGCTGAGGTTCTTCCAGCCTTTGAGGTCGCCGTTGTAGAACTGGAACCTCTTGCGGTCTTTGCCGAACGACTTTTCGATACGGAAGAACCCCTCGTTGGGCGTACGGGCGCGCGGCCGCCGCTCGCCGTTGACGAAGAGTTGCCGGAAAGTGAAGCCGCCCCCCTTGGCCTCGGGGACCTCCGCCACCCAGACGCGCTCTTCGCTACGCTTCCAACCGCTGACGACGCGGCCACCGCTCACAATCGGATGCTCGCCCGGATAGGCGGCGTAGGTGATGGAATGTTGCTCGGTCCCGGAGTCTTCGGGACCAAAACGGATCGCTCCAGTGATTCGGTAGGTCCCCTCGCGGATCAGAACCGTCAGGCTTTCCGTCAGGCCGCCGGCGTCCTGCTTGCGTTGCCGAACCGCATCGCGCGCGCCAGCCAGGGTGGCGAGCGGACCGTCGGTGTTCGAAGAATTCGGTGCGGCCAGCCGGCCTGTCCAGGCATCATTGCCGTTGGTGGCAACGTAGAAATCAGCCCGCGCCTCAGGCTCGAGCGCATCGGGCGCCGGGACACACGTGGCTGTCAAGCTGAGAGCCCACAATAGAACGACGCTGCGATTCATGTCCGTCACCCCGTTCGAAGTTCAGTGTCCCGCCCGCGCTGCGGCTTCATTTCAGGGATGGAGTACTATTAGAGCAGGAACACACCCCCAAGGTTAACAGCCAGTTGCTGGTGCCATTCAAGTCCGCAGAGGAACAGACCGACCGCTTTGGCGCGATCTCCAGGAGGGAACCGTTCGGCCGTGTTGGCGGATAAGACACCATGTCCGGCGAAGCTCGCGGGATCATTTCTTTGATTCGTCAGGCTCCCAAGGCAGAGCTGCACGTCCATCTGCGCGGGGCGATGCCAGCCCACTTTTTTGCGGAGCTACTGCGGAAGTACTCACCTACCGAGGCTCTAGCAGGCGCTCCGCAGCGCCACGTCGATCTCTTCCGCAACTGCCCACACTTGCTGCCGTTCTTTTCGGATGCCGGCGATCCGGGCGAACGGGCAGGCAACCTATTTCGCTTCGAGGACTTTAATCAGTTTCTCGCGAGCTATCTTTTCTCCAGCTATTTCGTTCGCGAGATCTCCGATTTCCGCAACCTAATTCAGGCTGTAGGGCGGGAGTTGGCGGCGCAGAATGTCGTCTACGCCGAAGTGACGGTTTCGCTCGGTGAGTATGTCAACCAGGGGTTGGACATTGTCGAGCTGATCGAAGCGATGGACGAAGCGTCGCGGGCTTCGTCCCAAGTACGCCTCCGGTGGATTGTCGACTTGGTACGCGACTTTGGGCCTGTCTCGACGATGGATACCCTTCGGCAGATCATAGGGAACAGGAAAGACAGCGTCGTTGCGATCACGTTAGGTGGAGCCGAGCATCGGTTTCCAACCGAACCGTTCGCCGAGCATTACCGGGTGGCGCGAGACGCCGGCCTGCGCCTCACCGTTCACGCCGGCGAAGCCGTCGGGCCGGAGAGCGTGTGGGCCGCCATCCGTAATCTAGACGTCGAGCGCATCGGCCACGGCGTGCGCTCGATCGAAGACCCCCGGCTAGTGGAGTATCTCGCTGAGAAGCAGCTTCCACTGGAGGTGTGCCTCACGAGCAACATTTGCACGGGAGTGTATCGCTCGTATGAAGAGCACCCTGTGCGGCGGCTCTACGAGGCGGGCGTGGCGATCTCGATCAACACCGACGACCCTTCGTTCTTTGGCACTTCGCTGACGAAAGAGTTCGAGCATCTGTCGGCACTGAGCTTTTCCGACAGCGAATTGCAGGACTTGCTCAAAAACAGTTTCCGCCATGCATTTCTTCCATCCGATACGATCACTCAGCTTGTGACCGATTTTAAAGACAATTGGCAAAGCCCCTGACGCGACACCCGCAGGTGTGCGAGTCGTAGACTACCAACTGAGGGCAGCGGTGCTAGTACTTAATCGCAAAAGTGCGCGTCATAACACATGACCTTCCGGAATTCTGTCCTCGTCTTTGTTTTCAGTGGATTCGCGCACAGATAGGCGTTGGTCGAACGAAGTGCGAAGTTCTGCAACCCCTGAGAAATAGATAGGTTCGTCCAAGTGGTCATAATTACGCTTACTTTTGCAACCAAGTACTAGAAGACCTTCTTGAACGGCAAGACATCGTATCTGCAGCGTTGCAGTTTCGAGTTCCTCTGTTTCCATGGTGGCTCCTGTTCGTTGCACTCCTTGTGTTCGCAGGAATTGGCGCCTACGTTATCGCCACTCAATGACCTACCGCAGTGCTTCTCGTGTGGGAAGCATTCATACTCTACGCGCTCTACCAACAAGTCCGACGGTATCCAAAGGGAGCGCGCTGTTTCGTGCTTACAGAGGAGGCCATCGAACGGCGGGGGCACAGGAGGCAAATAAGGATCCAGTGGGCCGAGATCACCGAGGTGGTAGTTCGTGACAACAGTCTCATTGTCATAAGCCAAGGAAACAAGATTCTGGTCCCGCGAACCTGCCACGGTACTCAGAGCTCTATTCGAAATGGCCGTTATAGGCGCTGCCTTCTTGTTGGCCATGGACGGGGCTCTCGGTGGAGTCCATGTCGAGAACGACGCGCTCGCAGTCGTCCGTCGTCTCGGCTTGCGCGACCAACTCGCGGTTCACCGCCATCAATCCCAGCAGATTCTCCTCACTCGCGAGCAGCCCTGTCTCGAAGCTCTGTAGCCGCGAGGTGAGCGCCCCGCCGCGATCCCAGTTCTTCTGCGAGCCGATCAAGCGAAAGGTCGGATCGGCGGATACTCGAACGGCGTCATTGAGGTCCTCGTAGCCGGCGAGTCGGCTGTAAACCGACTGCCGCAGCAGATCGGCCAGCGGGAACTTCTTGTTCAAGCCTTGTCGCGAGTCGCTGAGATGCTCCTCGATCAGCTTCCCGAGCCCGAGCCGTTCGTCCAACTCCCGAACCAGGATCAGCCCGCCGTCGGAAGTGACACGCGATCCTTGGAAATCGACTTTCAACAAACCGTTGAAGCTTAGCTGGAACGGCTTGTTTTGTTTTTCACCCATTGGGTGTTGGCCTCCATGGCGTCCTCATCGGGCTCTAGCCCCTATGAATAAAGACGCTCAAGGCCGCCGGAAGGTCGAGAGGTTTGAATCAAATTGGAAATGCGGGTTAGAAAGAACTTACAAAATGCCGGTCGCGGGGCTCTTTACCCTAAACTTCGAAGTTGTACAGCTTGCCAGTAGCGGTATCTTCTGCCTTCACCATCCGCAACATTCTTTCTCAGAACAGATCGAGCTTGTCGCCCGGAAGATCACGGGCGCGGACTCCGAGCGAACCGACGCCGCTCCCGCCTAGTACTTAATCGCAAAAGTGCGCGTCATAACACATGACCTTCTGGAATTCTGTCTTCCTCTTTGTTTTCAGTGGATTCGCGCACAGATAGACGTTGGTCGAACGAAGTGCGAAGTTCTGCAACCCCTGAGAAATAGATAGGTTTGTCCAAGTGGTCATAATTACGCTTACTTTTGCAACCAAGTACTAGTTTAGCTAGCTACTTTCCGGCGCGAAAAACATTGCGCTTCCCTTCGGCGACCGTCGCCATTTCGCGCTTGACGAAAACCTAACTCTGACCTCGGTCTATCCACCCACCAAGGACCCGAGTCCGCGAAGCGGACGGCGGGACGTTAGCCCGCGGTGGAGCCGTCAGGCGGAACAGTGGGTCCCCCTAGCCGCGGCTTGACGGAAGCGTTGTTCGCGACATCTATCCGACAAATCCATTTGACAAGCGGTAGAATCGGGCTGTCGCAGTCGGGTCCACCGTCAGTGACTACAGGATCCTCGCAGGCATCGGCATCGGGGGTATGGGTGAAGTCTGGAGGCCAGAGAGTTCAACCCGAACCCGAAAGTCTAGCTTTCACCAACAGGGAGAAATGATGAAACGTAGAAAGTTCGTGCAGATGTGCGGGGCAGCGGCCTCCGTGGGGCCTCTAGCAGTCGAGCATCTTGCTGGCCAGCAGACAGCCGCTGACAAGCACGATTTGCTCGTGAAAGGAGGCCGGGTCATTGACCCCTCCCAATCTCTGGATCGGGTCGCTGACGTTGCTGTTTCAGATGGAAGAATTGCGGCCATTGCCCCCGGACTCGATCCAGAACAAGCGAGACGGGTCATCAACGTCCCAGGGAGCTTGGTCACTCCCGGGCTTGTCGACATCCACGTACACGGATTCCAGGGTGTTTCGCATTGGGGTGTCGACCTCGACCGATTCTGTCTGGCACGCGGAGTAACGACGGCCGTCGACGCCGGCACGTCAGGCGCCGACAGTTTCGAAGGGTTCCGTCGCTACGTCATCAATCCCTCTAAAACCCGGGTCCTCGCCTTTCTCAACATCTCGCGGATCGGATTGATCGCGAGGCCGGGTGAACTCACGGACATGCGCATGGTCGATGTAGCGGCCGCAGAGGAGGCCGCGATGGAGCATGCCGATGTCATTGTCGGCGTCAAAGTGCGCTGCAGCGGCGGCCTCGCCGGCCCCAACGAACTGGAGGCCGTTCGCAGAACGCGCGCCGTCGCGGACAAGATCGGCAAACCGATCATGATGCATGTCGGCCGGCACAATACGCCTCTGGAGGGCCTCGTGGAACAGTTGCGGCCGGGCGACATGATGACGCACTCCTTCCGAACGTCGGGAGGCGTGATCGGTCCCGACGGTCGCGTGCCCGATTACATCAAGCGCGCGGCGCAACGGGGCGTTCGGTTTGACATTGGTCATGGAGGGGGCGGGTTCACGTTTGCCGCCATGGAGCAAGCCCTGAGGGAAGGCCTTCCGCCCTCCTCTATCAGCAGCGACATTCACACCTACAGCGCGATGGGGCCCGTTTTTGATCTCCCGACGACGATGTCAAAGATGCTTCTTCTCGGGCTTCCCTTGCAGAAAGTAATCGAGCTTTCCACGATCGAACCCGCCCGTGCGGTTCGGCGTGAGGACCGCTTAGGGTCAATCAAACCGGGCAGGATCGCCGATATTACAGTGCTGAACCTGATCCAGGGCAAGTTCCCTCTGATCGATTCGGCCAAGGAAGTTCGACGGGCGTCACAAAAACTCGTGCCCGTTCTGGCGCTTCGAAATGGCAGGCTGACCCCAGGGGCTTGAGGATCATCGTGACCGACAGACGATGTGTGCCCAGAGCGTAAGGGGGGCCAGCTAAGCTACGGGGCCCCACCGACAATCGGCGCATGAATGACGGTGACGGCCTGCGACGCCAAGGTCTGCTTGCGCGCCGCAGCGAACTCTGCTTCTGTCGTGGACTGCACGCCCCGCGCGCCCATCGACGCGGCCAGCTTTGGCATGGACCACACCGCCTGAGACGGCCACGACGCTGGGATGCTTCGTGAGGCGGCCGTGCACCTCGGCCATGTAGGCGGCAGTCTGCTCGTTGCGGATGTCGACAAGGCGCAGCCCGGCCTGGCGGCAGGCATAGTCAAACGGGTCGAGCCCATGTCCGCACAGGGTCCCCATCCCCTCGACGCCACGCTCTTGCAGGCGCTTCACGAACCATTCCACGGCCGTCATTCGACACTCATCGCAACCACAGATGAACCCGGATCATAGCCGGGAGCAGGCATCCTGCCATCTGTGTTTACCTGAGTTCATCTTATGCTTCAGTTCCTGCTAATCGGTTGCGGCTACACGGGTAAGCGGGTGGCCCGGCGCCTGCTCGCCCGTGGGATCAAGGTCGCCGCCACTGCGAGAGATACATCGGCGCTTTCGGACCTCGAGGCCCTCGGCGCCGCCCTGCTTCCCCTGGATGTTCTGAGACGGGACACGGTTGCGCAGTTGAGTGACCAGATCTCGCCGGGGACCCGGGTGCTGATTTCGGTCCCAACGATCAAGGCTGGCGACCAACTGCTCGACCCGACGCAGAGGCTGGTCGACGCATTGGGTGACCGTCCTTCGCGTGTGGTCTACCTGTCCACGACCGGGGTATACGGCGGGACGGCGGTCGTTAATCAGCAATCTCCCGTCGCACCTTTAACGAAGCGCCAGCGGCTGCGGGTAGCCGCCGAGCAAGCCGTTGCCTCGGGCCCTTGGGAGTCTGTCATCCTCCGTCCGGCAGCCATCTACGGTCCCAGGCGAGGCGCCCATGTCGCTATGCGGGAAGGCCGCTACAGGCTCATCGGCGACGGGTCAAACTTCGTTTCTCGCATTCACGTGGATGACCTCGCGGCCCACGCCGAGCAGGCGCTGCTCAGCGACCTGACGGGAGCCTACCCGGTCGCCGACGAGCACCCCTGCCCTTCGCGCGAAATCGCTGCCTTTTGCTCGAAGCTGCTGAACCTGCCGGAGCCACCCTCCGTGAGGGCGGAGGAGGTCAGTGAGACCCGCCGCGCGGATCGCCGCGTGGACGGCAGCACGATTCGACACCTCCTTGGCATCGAGCTGCGCTATCCGTCATATCCTGAGGGAATCCAGGCCTCCCTGGCAGAGGAGTAAGAGCGTGGTCGGGCTGGGTCAAAGATCGATCCGCGATCCCCTTTCAAATCGCCGTGATGAGCTTGGCTATCAACGCGACACGGTCGGCAATGCGGTCGATCCGGATGTTCTCGTTGTGAGAATGCGCGTTTTCGCCCACGGCGCCCAGCCCATCCAACGTGGGAATCCCGAGGGCCGCTGTGAAGTTCCCGTCCGAGCCGCCTCCAACACTGGCCTCCCCTAGTTCAGCGCCTAGCTCCAGGGAGAGCCGATGCGCCAGACGATACAACCTGGCGATACCCGCGCTTCGCTCCATAGGTGGACGGCGGATCCTACCCTCCACGGTCAGCTGTGTCCGGCGATCGAAGGGCCGCAGGGAAGCGAATTTCTCCTCGAGACGCCGCGCGTCTGACTTGCGGGGAACCCGCACGTCCACGGTGGCACGAGCTTCTTCGGCCACCACGTTGGTGGCGGTGCCGCCTTCGATCGTACCCACGTTGACGGTGATGCCTTTCCCCAGGTCGGTCCATTCCGAGACTTGCACCAACTGCCGCGACAGTTCCACGACCGCGTTGGCTCCGGCGGCGAAGTCGAGGCCGGAATGCGATGCGATGCCTTTCACTCGCAGGGTATAGCCCCCACCGCCTTTGCGTGCCGTCTTGACGTTGCCCTCGAGACCGGCACTCGGCTCGTTGATCAGCACGGCATCACTGCGCTTGGCTTCGGCCTCGGTGTAGCGGCGCGAGCTGGGGCTGCCGATCTCTTCGTCGGAGTTCAACTGCACAACGAACTTCCTCGCGACGGGGACCTCCAACTCGCGCAGCGCTTCGCATGCAAAGACGAAGTAAGCCACACCAGCCTTCATGTCGAACACGCCCGGACCCCACAACCGGCCCTTCGAGCGCTTAAACGGCATGTGCTGCAGCGTACCGAGAGGGTAGACCGTATCGAGGTGCCCAAGGCCGAGTATCCGGCCCTTCTTGTTGGCCCCGGGCAGTTGGAACTCGAGGCGCAGATGATTGCCGTAGACCTTCTCTCGGTAGACCTTGACCTTGCCCACCGGAGCTACGTGATCGGCGACGAACTCCACCGCACGGTTGACCGCAGCGCGGTCATGACTCGGCGATTCGATACGAACCAATTGCCCGATCCAGTCGATAATCGCAGACCGTCTTTTGGTGATGTAGCGGAGCAGTGGATCCATCGGTTGGCGAGCTAACCCTCTGGTATAATACGCGTTTTCCGCACCAACCGAACCGTGACCGTAAGTACCTACGTGGTGAAATCCTTGCTGAAACTGGCAGGAAGCCTCTGGACGGAAATCAGAGCCCCGCCCGGGAGGGTGGGGTTAATCGCGCCGAAACACCGAACCCACTCTTGCCCGCGGGTCCCCTTTCGGTTCCGGCTCGTCCGGGTCAGGGAGCGGTCACCCTGAGTTCGCGACCCAACCGGTGACGGCTTCCCGGCTTGCCCGTTTCCTCCGATGCACGACATCAACGCCATCCTCTCGATCCTCCCGCACCGCTACCCGTTCCTGCTGGTTGATCGCATTGTGGAAGTGGAGAAGGACCGCATCGTCGGCATCAAGAATGTGAGCGTGAACGAGCCCTTCTTTCAAGGCCATTTCCCCGGCCTGCCCGTCATGCCTGGGGTCATGATCATCGAGTCGATGGCGCAGGTTGGCGCCCTGCTGCCGCTGATCCTTGCCGCGGAGCTCGGCGAGGACTACCACAAGAAGGTTGTGTTGTTCGCCGGGATCGAGCACGCCAGGTTCCGCAGGCCCGTCGTGCCCGGCGATCAACTGCGCATCGAGGTCGGCGTTCTCAAGCATCGCGGGCCCATCTGGAAGGTCAAGGCGCAAGCGACAGTGGACGGAGCTCTGGCCGCCGATGCGGTGCTGACCTGCCACGTGTCGGACAAGTCGGCGGTCGAAGAGCCCGCGACCGGGACCAAAGCCGGTCCAAGTTCCAAGAATCCTTAGCGGATTGCATGGCAGTCCACCCCACGGCCATCGTTCACGCCGACGCTCGCGTCCACGAATCGGCCGAAATAGGCCCCTTCTGTGTGATCGGGGAAGAGGTTGAGATCGGTTCGGGGACGCGCCTCCTCGCGCACGTCTACGTGGAAGGGCCGATCACGATCGGCGACGAGAACGTGTTCTACCCGTACTCGACGGTCGGGGTCGCGCCGCAGGACCTCAAATATCACGGCGAGCGCTCGGAAACTCGGATTGGCAGCCGCAACACCGTTCGCGAGTTCGTCACGATCCACCGTGGGACCGAGGGCGGCGGCGCGCTCACCTCGCTCGGCGACGACAATCTGCTGCAAGCCTATGCTCACGTCGCGCACGACTGCCATATCGGCTCGCATGCGATTCTGGCGCACAGTGCGACGCTAGGAGGGCACGTCACCATCGAGGATTGGGCCGTTGTGGGGGCGCACAGCGGGGTTCACCAGTTCTGCCGCGTGGGAGAGCACTGCTACGTCGGCGGCTACAGCGTGATCACACAAGACGTGATGCCGTACTCGCTGGTGGTTACCGAACGTGGAGCCCGCGTTTTCGGCGTCAACAAGGTTGGGCTGGAGCGTCGTGATTTCGCCAAAGACACCATCCAGAAGCTCCACAAGGCTTTCCGTGTCCTCACCAAGTCGGGCCTCAATACCGACCAGGCACTCGATCAGATCCGCGAACAGGTCGAGGCGGATGAAGCGGTAAGCCGCCTGCTGGATTTCGTGCAGAATTCAGAGCGAGGCATTGTGAAATGAAGGTCGGGTGAAATGAAGGTCGGGCTGATCGCCGGCGCCGGACGATTTCCGTTGCTGCTGGCGTCGTCGGCCCGACAACAAGGACATGAAGTCGTTGCGATCGCGGTCAAGGAAGAAGCTTCACCCGAGATCGAAGCTCTCGCGGACCGTTGCTACTGGATCTCTCTAGGCGAGCTAAGCAAGCTCATCAAGCACCTCAAACAAGAGCAGATTACCGAAGCGGTCATGGCGGGACGCGTACGTCACGCGCGCATTTTCTCATCGATCCGTCCGGACTGGCGGCTGCTCAAACTGCTCGGCTCGCTATCCCGAAAGAACACCGATTCACTGCTCGGGGCGCTTGCCGATGTACTGGCGGAAGAGGGCATCGAACTGCTCGACTCCACCCTTTTTCTGGAACCTAACCTGGCACAGGAAGGCCATCTGACCCGGCGCGCGCCGAACGACGCCGAACAGGCGGACATCGAGTACGGACGCGAAGTCGCGGGGGCGCTGGTGGCGTTTGACATCGGCCAGACGGTCGTCATTTGCGAGCGCGCCTGCGTGGCCGTCGAGGCCATGGAAGGCACCAACGACGTCATCGTGCGCGCGGGCGAGTTCAGCAACGGCCGGCCCCTGACGGTTGTGAAGATGGCCAAACCTAACCAGGACATGCGCTTCGACGTTCCGGTTGTGGGCCCCACGACCATCAAGAACATGAAGCAGGTCAATGCCACCGCACTCGCTGTACAGGCACGCCAGACACTCCTTCTCGACCGGCAGGAGACGATCGACGCGGCGAACGACGCCAAGATCTCGCTTGTGGGTTATTGAACGCCGGAGCGACGCTCAACCGCCCAGGACGACTGGCCTCTTCCCTCGGTTGATCTGTACAATCAGAGGACAGAACCTCTAGTTCCCGACGTAGACCTAGTGTAGTGCACCATAAATAATGTAACTTATATTGACTTCCCATCGTCTCTATTAACAGGAGGCATGGGATGCGAAGAGCACAACCAGTAACTTTGAACACAGCGCAATGCAAGCAGTTGGACCGCTACGCGCGCGGCCGCCAAGTCGCCGTTCGTCTCGCCCTGCGAGCCAGGATTGTCCTGCTGGCCGCCGACGGTCTCGAGAATAAGCAGATCGCCGCACAGCTCGGTGTCTCGCGGCAGTTGGTGGCCCGCTGGCGCACGCGCTTTCTCGAAAGCAGCATCGCCGGCATTGCAAAAGACGCCCCACGGCCCGGTCGTAAACCTGCCGTCTCGAAGCAGAAAGTACAGCAGATCATCCACAAGACCACCCGCGAGAAACCGTCCAACGCCACCCACTGGAGCCGCCGCACCATGGCCGCCGCGGCCGGCGTCAGCGCTTCCACCGTGGGACGGATTTGGCGCGCCCATGGCCTCAAGCCCCACCGCGTCAAGACCCTCAAGCTCAGCAATGACCCGCGTTTCGCCGAGAAACTCGACGACATCGTCGGACTCTATCTCAATCCGCCTGAGCATGCTCTGGTTCTCTCGCTCGATGAGAAGTCCCAAATCCAAGCCCTCGATCGCACCCAGCCCGGCCTGCCGCTCAAAAAGGGACGCGGCCAAACGATGACCCACGATTACAAGCGCAACGGCACGACCACCCTGTTTGCGGCGCTCAACAGCCTTGACGGCAGCGTGATCGCCGAGTGCATGCCCCGACACAGCCACCAGGAATGGCTGCGCTTCCTGCGCTTAATTGACCGCCGCACTCCCAAGGACAAACAGCTTCATCTCATCGTGGACAACTATGCCACCCACAAGCATGCCGCTGTGAAGCGTTGGCTCGATCGTCACCCGCGCTTCCACATTCATTTCACCCCGACCTCGGCGTCGTGGCTGAACATGGTCGAGCGATTCTTTCGCGATCTCACCGTCAAGCGCCTGCGCCGCGGCGTGTTTCGCAGCGTGGACGAGCTCGTCGCCGCCATTGACGACTACATCGCCCAGCACAACGGGCATCCCACGCCCTTCATCTGGACCGCGACCGCCTCCGACATCCTCGAGAAAGTCAAGCGCGGACGTGCCGCCCTGCATAAGGTGCAATCTGCTTGACGCACTACACTAGGTGCAGCCGATGAGTCGGACCCACCCGGCAATGACCGCCGTTTCCCTGCTGCTGGCAGCGATGGCCGGTTTGCCGTCGGTTGCCGAGGAAACCAACAAGCTCGGCCTGCCGAACCCCGAGAAATCTGACGTCCCGTATCTCATCCACGCGTCGAGCCTGCTCGAGACTGAGCAGTCGGAGGCGGCCGAAGAGACGCGTAAGAACGAGATGCTCTACACGGTCCCCGGGGCCAACTCCGGCGTGCAGACTCCATTGGCTTCTCCGGAGATGCTCTTCCGCTCCGAGAACATCGATCCTCGCGACCTCGCGTTCTTTCAATTCGCCTCCAAGAACGGACGGCGCGAGCTGCTGTATCAGAAAAAGAAGAAAATTCTGGCCGAGCCGATTCGCATCTCGCTCTACCCGGTGGATGAGGGCTTGGTCAAGATCCGCGTCGATGACAGCCTGCAGGCCGGCGAGTACTGCCTCACCCCCAGCGGCTCGAACGCTGTTTTCTGCTTTACTGTTTTCTAACTACCAAAGGGCTACGTCCTTGAAATCCCGAAGTGTCGAGGGATGCAGCTTTGTAGGGGCGGAACGCTGTGTCCGCCCCGCGCGCCCCTAGTACGCGGCTTGTCTTTCGCACAGAAACCAAGAGCAACTCCGCCGCGCCGGGGTGGACGCAGCGGTCCACCCCTACACCATGAACTGAGCCGGTAGGCCGCACCGCCGGTTACACTACCCTGAGGATCGGAAGTCGAACACACCTATCAGTCCTCGTGTTCTCGAACTTGGCGTTTCCCTGATGCCTACAGCACGCCAGTGCCGAGCACTTTGTTCTTCGGTGACAATGATCGTCCTTTTCGCGATCCCGGCCCTTGCCGAAGACTGGCCGCAGCTTCGGGGCACGCAACGAGATGGCGTCTATCGCGGCGGTGACTTGGCTGAGGGGTGGCCCGCTGCAGGACCTCCTGTCGTGTGGGAGAAAGACGTTGGTGACGGCCTCGCGAATGTGGCGGTGGCCAATCGACGCGTCATTCTGTTCCATCGCTTGGGCGACGAGGACGTCGTCGAGGCCCTCGATGTGCAGACGGGCAAGGCAATCTGGGCGTTCCGCTATCCGACGACCTACCGTGACAGCTTCGGATTCGACCCCGGACCTCGCGCAAGCCCGGTGATCGCGAGCAGTCAAATCTACACCTTTGGCGCGCAAGGGATGCTCCACTGTTTGCGTTTCACCGACGGCAAGAAGGTGTGGAGCTTCGACACACACGCTAAGTTCGGCGTGAGTAAAGGCTTCTTCGGCGCAGCGGGCACTCCGCTGGTCGATGCCGGTCGCTTGTTTCTGAACGTCGGCGGCAGCGGCGGAGCGGGCCTCGTCGCCCTTGACAAAGACAGCGGCCGGGTCCTGTGGACCGCGACCGACGACGAGGCAAGCTATTCCTCGCCGGTAGCCGCCGACTTCGGCGGAAAACGGCACATCGTGTTCTTCACGCGCAGCGGCTTGCAAGCGGCTGACCCGGCGACAGGTGAGATCCGCTTTCACCAGCGATGGCGGTCGCGCAGCCGGACGTCGGTCAACGCGGCCACGCCCATCGTCGTCGACGACCGAATCTTCCTTTCCTCGAGCTACGGGACGGGCGCGATTCTTCTAAAAGTAGGCGGCGCGGAACTCGAGAAGGTCTGGTCCTCCGACGATGCGCTTTCCAATCATTACTCGACGAGCGTATACAAGGACGGCTACCTCTACGGATTCCACGGCAGGCAAGAATACGGCCAGGAGTTGCGTTGCGTCGAGTGGGAGACGGGCAAAGTCCGCTGGAGTGAACCGGGCATACGGGCCGGCACGGTCACGCTGGCGGGCGACCGGCTGCTGGTCTTACGGGAGAATGGCGAACTGATTCTCGCTGAGGCTTCGCCCGCCGGCTTCAAGAGCATCGCGCGTGCGAAGATTCTCGACGGCGTCGTCCGCGCCTACCCGGCTCTTTCTGGTGGCCGCCTGTACGCCCGCAACGGCAGGCGTCTGATCTGTGTGGACTTGCGGTAGGCGACGACCGTGCCCCAGGCGGAAATTCAGGGCTAGAGGCCTTTGAGTAGCGTCAGGGTTCGTGCCGGACGGCTCCCTTACGGTCACGGCTCCGTTGGGTCCGCGGTATGCTCCCGCGGAACTTGACACCTTTATTCAAATGTCGACGGAATCAGACGATTAGATCCGCCCGTACTCCTCCACGGCCTTTTTGATCGACTTGAACTTCTCGATGAAGGGGTACATGGCGTGCTCGGTCTGGTCGTTGTCGATGGCCTTGTCGAGGATCTTCTTGGCGCGATCACGCGGGACGACCGCAACACCATCCTCATCGGCGGTGATGATGTCGTTGGGCCTCACCTTTACACCTGCGCACATCACCTCGATATTCGAGGCGACGAAGCGATAGTGATTGACCGCGGTCGAAGGGACCGGGCCGCGGCTGAACACCGGGAACTGGATCTTGCGCAACTGCGGCGTGTCGCGCGCGCCGCCGTCGATGATCGCACCCACGAAGCCACGCACCTTCATTGCGGTCGCCATCAAACCGCCGATGCCGGCGACGTCTTTGCCGTCTTCGAGAACGATCACGAAGACCGAGCCGGGGGGCGCAGAGTCGATCGCGTCGAGCACGCCCGCGAAGTCGGCGCTACCGTCGGTGTGCTCTTCTTTCTTGAGCATGACGGTCACGGCCGAGCCGGCGAACTTCGTGGGGAACAGCGGCTGGATGTCGCTCGACATGTGGGCTCGCTGGCCGGCGACTTGCTCCACGGCATCGGCGACGGAGGCTACCTCGACCATCAAGAAGGCGTCGATGAGTGGGTCCCCGGTTTGGGCGATCGAAGGTGTTTCGTCGGCCAGCCACAGAAGGGCGGCGGCAAGCGCCACGACCAAGGCAAGGGCCAGTCTCTTCAGCTTCATCTTGAATCTCTCTTTCTTACGAACGGTCGAGGCGCAGCGTGCCGCGCCCAAAGCAGTCGTCGGAAACCTACATCGCACGGCGATGGATTCCCAAACGTAGATTCTAGCGCGGTCTGCGACCCCCAACTTTGTGTCGCCCTTCCAGGGCTGTTCGCTTTGATTGTCTTTTTCCCACGGCTGAAGCCGTGGGCTATCATCTCGGGCCCCTCCGGGGCCACAACCGGCTGCACCCTGCGACGCGCGACGCAGCCGCCTAACCGACCCGATGCTAGACTACAGGCGAATGCGGACACTGAGCCGATCGATCGTGATAGGCGGTGTCATCTGCTGGGGCCTATGTCAGGCCCAACCCGCTTCACCCGATCGCACGGTTGCGGAGTGGGTTCTTCGTAAGGGCGGCAGCGTTGTTCTCGCAGGCGAACGTGAGCATCTTTGGGACGCTACCACCCTTCCCGCGACCGCGTTTCGACTCCGCGCCATCAACCTTGTCGGTACCGATTTTGCGCCGGAGGACGTTCAGCCAATCGGGCAACTACCGCACCTCAAGGCGCTCTACGTTACGGGACGAATCCCCAGGCCCTTCTCGCTCGAGGTCAAGCGGGAAAAGCTCTATGACCGCGGCCCCAAGCGTGAGGCCGCGGACGGCTGGATCTTTCTCAAAGAACTCGACAGCCTGGAGACCTTGCAAATCAGCGCGACCGTTTTCAGCTACCCCATCCCCATCGACGACGATGCGATCGCCCACCTCGCCGCGCACGGGACGCTGAAGGAACTCTTCGTCAGCCGCACCGCCGTCAAGGGCGCCACACTCGACGGCTTGCGCGCGATGCGTCTACTCGATGTGAGTTACACGTCATTTGGCGACGACGCCATGTCCGCCCTCGCCGAAATGCCGCAACTCGCCAAACTCAACCTGCGTGACACCCTCGTGACCGATCAGGGGCTGGCGCAGCTGTCGGGCCTTCGCGAATTGACAGAGTTGAACCTGGAGGGAACCGACATCACCGATCGCGGCTTGGCGTATCTGAAGAACGCAACGCGGCTCAGAAAACTAAACTTGCTCGGAACCGGCGTGACCGATCAGGGTGTGGCCCACCTGAGCCGCCTGCGGGAACTCGAAGAGCTAAACCTGTATCGAACCCTCGCAACCAACCGTTCGGCCAAGAGCCTCGGCTCCCTCAAGAGACTAAGGCAGGTCGATCTGCGTTACAGCCGCGTGACCCGGGCAGGGGTCGATGCGCTGCGGGCCCAACTACCGGCCTGCCGCATACTGTTTATGGACTCTTCGGCGCGGCCAGGACCCCGATCCCGGCCCATCCGCATCCTCGAACAACCCGCTGACAACACGGTCGCGGCATGGGTCCGCTCGCTGGGAGGGGCTGTGGTCGAGTCGGGGGGACTCGTCGTCGGCGTCACGCTGGCCGGCTCTTCGGTGAGCGACGCCGAGCTGGTGAACCTAGCGGGGCTCCCCCGCGTCCAAACGCTCGATCTCAGCGCCACCGACATCAGCGATCTAGGCGCCGCCCACCTCGGTAGACTGCTTCAGTTGACCGAACTGAATCTCGCCGACACGGCGGTCTCGGACGAAACCCTGCGCGAACTGAAGGCCCTGACCCGGTTGCGCAAGCTCAGCCTCAACAACACCGCTGTAGAGGGAGAAGGTCTCGAAGGCTTGTCGAGGCTGACGCGACTTGCCGAACTCGATCTCTCTGGTCTTGCCCTTGCGGACGACGGGGCACGGCGCCTGGCTGCCTTATCCGGGCTGGTGCAACTTAGTCTCGCCCATACCGACGTAACCGACGCAGGTTTCGCGCATCTCCGTGGCCTCCAGAACCTGCGCCACTTGGATCTCACCGGAAGCGACATTAGCGACGACGGTCTCGCTTACGTGTCGAATCTGGTCCAACTCGAAACCCTCGTCTTGCGGCACGGCCGCTTCACCGATGAGGGTTTGTGCCACTTGGAGAGTCTTCGGGCTTTGCGGGAGATCGACCTCACACGCACGCACGTCGGGGATACCGGCTTGGCGTCTCTGGCCAAACTCACGAACCTCCGACGGTTGAATCTCGACTATACGCTGGTGTCGGATAGAGGGCTGCGGCATCTGGCGGCTCTACCCAAGCTGGCCGACCTGCGGCTCAACAGTGCCCGGGTCAGCGACCGCGGCCTCAAGCAACTCCACTCCATCCGCAGTCTTCGAACGGTGAACCTGTACCACACGCTGGTCACAGAGACCGGCCTCAACCAACTCAAGGCCGCCCTCACTGACTGCGAGATCATTTGGGATCCCGGCTCCGGCCTGCCGACGCGCCGGGGAAGCTGAGTGTCGTCTGTGATGAAACGGCTCTCGTCTACTCTCGTGATGGCGGCCGTGGTGGCGGCACTGGCGGCCTTACAAGCTTCCGCATCCGAGCGAGACGTGGCTGCCTGGGTAGCCGCCGAGGGCGGTGTGGTCAAGCGCGACGGCGCGTCCAACATCCGCGAAGTCGACCTGGGCTTCACCTGGGTCAACGGCCACGACCTCGACCGGCTGCTCGGTCTTGCCCATCTTCGGAAGCTGGACCTCTCCCTGGCTCGTGTTACCGACTCCGGGCTCGAACGCCTGAAGAGTCTGGAGAGCGTCACCGAGCTGAACCTCTACGCCGCCGAGCACATCACCGACATGGGGCTGGTGCACCTCGGCGAGTGGACCCAACTAAAGCATCTGAACTTGCATGGCACCGACATCACCGACACAGGTCTCGCCTACCTTGCGGATCTGCCATCGCTCCAATCGTTGGACCTGAGCTCGACGCAAGTCACCGACAACGGACTCGAGCACCTCGGCGAACTCACCGAACTTACCGCGCTTTCGATCGGCGGCAACAAGATTACGGCATCCGGCCTCAGCGTTCTCCAATTGCTCCCCCGCCTCAGCCACCTGGACCTCAGCGGACGCCAGGTTCGCAACTCGGGCTTCTGGTCCGTCGCCGTGACCGACCTCGACATCGACGGCATCGCGTCGCTTGAGAGCTTGGAATCGTTGAATCTGCGTGGGCTGAAGATCAAGGATGTGGGCCTGCGCAAACTGGCTTCGCTCAAGCGCCTTCGCGCCCTCGACCTCGGCGAGACTCAGGCTAGCGGCAAGGGCTTGGGGGCGCTCGCCTCGCTGCCGCGGCTTGAGCGCTTGAGCCTATGGAAGCTGGAGACCCTCGATGACGCCGCGCTCTCTCATCTCCGTGCGTTGCGGCGGCTCGCCGTGTTGGACCTCAGCGATACGCCGATTGGAGATCAGGGTCTAGCACAACTTGAGTCGATGCCTTCCCTGCGCAGCCTATACCTCACAGGCACCCAAGTGACATCCACTGGCGTCGAGGCCTTCCGAAAGAGCAACCCACAGTGCGAGGTGAGCTGGCGCTAACTAGCCAAGGGCTGCGCCCTTGATATCCCGAGTGTCGAGGATCAGCAGGCGTAGGGGCGGACCGCCGTGTCCGCCCAGCCGCGTGGTCCCCTGGCAATGCCGGTCTCTCAGCGTCGAAGGCGAGAGCAACGCGGCGGCACCGGGGTGGACGCAGCGGTCCACCCCTACACACTGAACGGAACCGGGATAGGGGTAAGACTGTTGCAGGTCCACCTCGCCTAACGGGAACAAAGGTATAAGCAGGGGCGTAGCGCGCTACGCTACGCCCGCCATTTCGGACTATGATAGGGTCAGCACCTCAGGGCCATCATGGCGCGTCTCGACAACAACATCCCGCGGCGTTCTTTCCTTAAGGGTTTGGGTGTGGCCGGGGCGATCGTTCGCGTGGGCTTGCCGCCGCTCGCGGCGATGTTCAACTCGAACGGCACCGCCTACGCGGCGCCTTCAGCGGCCGGCCGTGTCACGGAATCAGCGATCGAGTCGCGCTTCCTACTTTGGTTCAACGGCAACGGCATCCCGGAACGATACTGGATCCCCGCCGAGACCGGCACGGGCTATCGCATGACGCCGTGCCTCTCGCCGCTATCGCCTTTTCGCGACGACATCCACGTCATCTCGGGCCTCGATAACGACATCGCGCGCGTGCCCGGACCGGGCAACGACCATCACCGCTCGATGAGCGGCCTTCTTTCGGGGACGCCGTTCACGGGGCGCGGCGCGGGCGGCCCATCCATCGATCAGCGCATCGCGGGAAAACTGGGTGGACAATCACGGTTCCGCTCGCTGCAGGTCGGCGTCTGTCCCGAGTCGCATGGGGACAGCATTCAGCGCAACATGAGTTGGGCAGGGCCCGACCGCGCTCTGCCACCCGAGATGATCCCCCGCCATCTGTTCGACCGCCTGTTCGGTGTCAAAGACCCGGCGTGGGTCAACCGCAAAACCAGCGTGCTCGACTCGGTGCGGAAAAGCGCCTCGGATCTGAGGACCCGCTTAGGCCATGAGGATCAGGTTCGGTTGGACGAGTACCTTTCATCGGTCCGCGATCTGGAGCGAGCCGTCGCCACCCCGCCGCCTGAATACAGCGACGTCGAGGAACCGGAGGTCGGCGGCGACAAGCGTGACTGGCCGCGCGTCGCCAAGCTGCAGTCCGATCTTCTTGCCCACGCCTTCGCCAGCGGGCAGACTCGCGTTGCCTCCTACATGCTGACGAAGTGTCAGAGCCTCACCCGCTTGCCCTGGCTGGGCTACACGACGCTGCGGCATCACGACTACACGCACAATCAGGCCGACGGTCCGCAGGGACAGCGCGTCCTGCGCGACATCTGCCGATGGCATGTCGAAGAGTTCGCCTACCTGGTCGGGAAGCTCGGGTCCATCCCGGAAGGCGACGGCACCCTGCTGGACCATTGTTGTCTGCTCTACACTCACGAGCACGCCGAGGCCAATGCCCACAAGAACAACGGCCTCGCCGCCATCGTGGCCGGCCACGCCGGGAACCTCAAGACCGGCGTTCACAGCGAGATGGTCGGCACCACGGGCGACCTCTACCTCACACTGGCGAATGACGCCCTCGGCGCAGGCCTTGCCGGATTCCCCAACGCCACGAAGAAGCTGCCCGGCATCGTCTGATCGCAACCCGCTATTGCCGTTTCAGGTGGGCCAGATACCGCTCGGCAGTCTTCTCTGCCGTGACCGCGTGTGCCGGAGCGAAATTCCCCTCATGGCCCGCCATACCGTAGATGGCCGCTGTTGACCCGTACGTCCTGTTCACCTGGTCGAGGCTCGCAACCCTGTGCACCTGGTCCACCGAGTTCAGTAGCAAGAGCGGCCGCGGGGCCACCAGGGCTGCGACATCGGGCAAATCGAAGTCCTGCAAGAAGCCCGGACCGAAAGCAGTGAAGCCGTGAGTGTAGAGTTCGTTCTCGACGATCGCTTCGTAGGAGACCAACGATCTGGCGCACGCCACCGAGGCGATACGCTCATCCGCCGCGGCTGCGTAGAGGACGATCAACCCGCCCAGCCCGTGACCGATCGCGGAGATGCGATCGCCGTCGACCTCCGTGCGTGAGGCAAGGTAGTCAACGGCGCGCATCACATCGGTCGCACGCATCCCCATCGGCGTCTTTCCCACGCGCAGAGCGTTGTAGTAGAAGCCGGTCTCATCGTCGTGGACGAACTGTTTGAAGTCTTTCGGGCTCGATGCTCGCGGCGCCTTGGGGTGCGTTTCCCCCATCCCGCGCGGGTCAATCGAAAAGACCACGTACCCTGCCTCAACCAGGGGTCGCAGGTAATCTTCCACAACACCATCGGCAGCCTTCCCACCTTCGTTCACGAACACGACCCCCGGATGAGGGACTTCTGTCTTCGGCAGGAAAAGCAGACCCGGCACGAAGATCTCAGGCTCGCTGTAGTAGACGATTTTTTCAAGCGTGTAAGAGCCCTTGTCGACCTCGATCAGACGCCGGGAATCCAGCGATCCGCGCTCGAAGCTCACTCCGAGACGCGAGAGCACCTTGTCACGCATCTGCCGGCGCCACTGGGGTAGTTCTGACCGGGTTTTCGGAACCTGCGCTCGTGATCGAAGTTCTCTGGCCGCCGCTCGGTTCAATGAGAAGACCGTGTCGCCTCCCAACGACGTCGTCACTTCGCCCGTGGCCGTACTGAAGAGATTCTCAGGGGGCTCGGCCGCCACAATCGGTTCGCTCACGCGTCTCTTGGTTTCAGATTCCGACCGAGACCACCAACGTTCCATCCAGGCGTAGCTCGCCTCGTACATGCTCTCGATATAGCCATGCGGGCCTTCCGCGATCATATAGCGAGTCTTCTCGGGCTCACCCAAGACCCCGTACAACCGGGCGATCTCCTGGTGACGTTTCTTCTTCCGCAGCACGCTCGCGCGCGGGTCGCCGGTCGCCTCGATCATCAGCAGCGGGCGCGGCACGATCAGCGCATCGATATCGGTGATGCTCAAGCCCTTGCGGGTTGGGTTGTCGGGATTGCAGCCGCCGTAGCAAACGGGAATGGAGACCTTGATGCGGTCGTCGATGGCCGATAGCAACTCGGTCTGCAAACCGCCGCCTGAGGTTCCCGTGCATGCGATCCGATCACGATCGACATCCTTGCGCTCGGCGAGGTAGTCCACCCCGCGAATCCCGTCCCACACGAGATGGGAAGCGTAGTTGCCGGTGGTCAAGATCGCTTGGCCTCCGGCGTATCCGTGCTCCAGAGTGACAAACCAATGGGAAGTTCCCGGATCAATCAGCGCGCGGCCCAGCACTTGGTTGAAATACTGACGACGTTCTCCCTGCCCCGGAACGTCATACACGAGCACGAGGTAGCCGCGCCGGGCAAGAAAGGCGCCCAGGCGCTGGTATTCTTCGAACGCCTTGCCTAGCCCCCAGTGGCCGACGGGAGCCAGCACCGCGGGGTAGGGCGGGCGCGCTTTGCGCGGTACATAGACGTTCGCCGTCACGTAGTAACGCGGACGGCTTTCGAAGACCACTTTTTCGATCGCGTAGTCACCCCGCTCCAGGATCCCGGACACTTGCGCGTTGAGCGGATTGCGAGCCGGGAACTCACCCAGTGCCGCACGAAGCTTGGCCCGAGTTTCTTCCTGATAACGGCTCAGTGCCGCCGGGTTTTGCAAGGAGGCAATCACGCGCGAGCGCTCCGCGTTTGCACCGTCAAGCAGCTTGCGGACGTAGTTGGGGAGCATCTCCGCGGCCTCGCCGAAGCGCTCGTGGCCATATAGGACGTTCCATTCGGGATGAGTCCCAGTTAGCTGGATAGTCGGGTCCTGGGCAACGGACTGCGTAGGTTCGCCGAGCAGCAGTAGAACAGCAAGCAGCGTCCAAACAACGGGACTGGGTTTTCTCATGGCTTGTCGCCTCCGCGGGAGTTCGTGTTGATTTTAGCGCGCTGTGGCCCGCAATCGGCCCCTAAGCCAGCTTGCAGGTTGCGTTGTGCCACTCCCAGGGGCGACGGCCGGGCATCGAGGAGCCCGGCTGTTTCTCGTGTTCCCCACCTACCGGGTGTCAGGAAAAACAAGTCTCAAACGCCCCTGCCGGGGCTAACTAAGAACCGTGCGCGGATGCATCGACTTGCACCATGGGCAGGTGCGGGGCTTCCACCTGCCCAACCGCGGACTCCCGTCCGCGGCTCTGACGTGGCGAGTGGACGGTCACGCCGGGCCGAGGCGTCAAGCGGTTGTCAAGGCTGCTTACGTACGGATTGGGGTGTGGCGTGGCCCCATGAAGTCCTCTTTCCAAGGTTGCATGGGGTACAATCGTCGCCGGACTAGACGCGACGACCAGCTTGTCGCACTGATCAAATGACACTCAAACCAATTCCTGCAACCTTCCTATTGATTCTTGGCCTAGCGGTCTCGCCGTCGGTTCTTGCCGAGACACACGAGCGCTATGTGGCGGTCGATAACGTCTGCGCTTGGCCGAACCTGACCGTTCTGTCCAACGGCGACCTGGCCGCCGCCATCTTCAACCGGCCGAGCCACGGACTCCACGAGGGCGACGTGGAGGTTTGGGCCAGTTCCGACGGCGGAAAGCTCTGGAAGCTTCGCGGAACCGCGACGACTCACGACCCGGGAACCAACCGCATGAACGTCGCTGCCGGACGGGTGCACAACGGCGACCTCGTCGTGCTGGCGTCCGGGTGGGGCGGCAAGGGCCTTCGCGGCAAGATCATGCCGGTCATGATCAGCCGGTCGTCGGACGGCGGCCGCACCTGGCAGCGCTCTTTCGATTTGGAGCTGCCCGAGGGCCTGTCGTACCTCATCCCGTTCGGGGATATCGTCCGTATGGAAGGCCGGATGTTGGCCGCGCCCTTTTACCAAGAGGACGGCGATTGGAACGCTGATGCGCGGACGGAAAAGCGACAGGGGAGTGCCTACGTCCTGTTCAGCAAGGACGACGGCCGCACTTGGGGCGACGGCGTTGTGATCGGGGCCGACGACTACAACGAAACGTCCATCTTGCGCCTCCGCGCTAACCGCTGGCTGGCCGCTGTCCGCACCTATGTCGACGGCCACCTCGAGTTGTTTGTGTCCAAAGACGAAGGAAGGAACTGGAGAAACGCAGGACCGCTGACGATGCCGAGTCATCATCCGGCCCATCTGCTGCGCCTGGCGGATGGCCGCATCCTGCTCACCTACGGGATCCGGGAGAAAGGCCACCAAGGTGTCGGCAGGCGGATCAGCGACGACGAGGGCAAGACCTGGAAGGCGCCTACGCGCATCATCAATCTGGAGGGCTCAACGGACGGCGGTTATCCCGCGACAGTGCAACTGCCGGATGGCAGGTTGGTGACCGCCTACTACAGCAAAGGCGTTCCGCAGCACCGGCGCTACCACATGGGTGTGGTCCGCTGGTCCTTGTCCGAGTAACGAGCATTCAAGGTGGCGACCGGTCCTACCCGGCCAAAAAGGAACGAGCCGGTGGAAATCCACTCTCGGTGAATACGCGATGCCAAGGATCTCGAAGAGCAAAGTCCCGGCCCCCGGCGGGCGTCTGCTACGAGTGGACTGTCGTAGAAAAAAGTTATTGGAAAGCGAGCCGGGCGGGCGTGGGGGCTCGCCCCTACGCCTAAGGAAACGCCGCGGTATTTCACCAGCTTGCCTCGTCGCTCTCTGCCTCTCGGCTACACAGGGCTGGGGACAGAAGCCCGAGGCGGGGGAGTACTCTCGGCCCGAGCACCAGGTAAAGTCCTCGCGCGGCCATCCGGTGGCGATGCGCGACAGGGTCCGCCTCTCCGCCGACATCTACCAGCCGGACGCAGACGGACGCTTCCCCGCCCTTCTTAGTCACACGCCCTACGACAACCTGGGAGAGGGCCTCACCAAGCGGGCGCGTTGGTTCGCCGAGCGCGGCTATGTGGTGGTGCTGTCCGACGTGCGAGGCAGGTACGACTCGGAAGGCACATGGGATCCCTTCACCGGCAAGCACAAGACCGACGGCTATGACCTGGTCGAGTGGATGGCGGAGCAGCCCTGGTGCGACGGCAATGTCGGCATGATTGGCGGATCCTACGGCGGTTGGACGCAGTGGTGGACGGCGTCCGAGGCACCGCCACACTTGAAAGCGATCGCCCCGCAGGTCGCCCCGCCCTCGAGTGGGCTGCTCAATGGGCCTTATCAAAACAGCATCCTGGTGAGCTGGATCATCGACTGGATGGCGGGCATGGCGGGGCGGACGGCGCAGATTGTCGGGTCCGCCCCCTACTGGGGGCACACCGAGCGGCGGCTCGAGAACATGAGTCACGTACCCCAAGCCGATATCGCCGAGATTATGGGTGTGCGCAACGCGCCGTGGTTCCAAGAGTGGATCCGCAACAACACCGAGAACGACTACTGGGCTCGCAATGCCTATGACCGCTACGAGAAGATCCGCGTTCCCTCACTCAACCTGACCGGCTGGTTCGACGCCAACTATCCCGGATCGCCCCAGAACTACGCGGGCATGAGGGAGAAGGGAGCTACCTCTGACGCGCGGCGGCCGAAGTTGATCATCGGGCCCTGGCCGCACGGGATCAATCGATCTCGCGAGTTGGAGGGGATCGACTATGGGCCGGACCGCTCATCGACTTACAGGGCCTGCTGTGCCGCTGGTTCGACTATTGGCTCAAGGGGAAACCGAACGGCATCATGGACGAACCGCCGGTCTACGTGTTCGTGATGGGGGAGAACCGCTGGCGCCAAGAGAAAGACTGGCCTTTGCCGCGGACACAATGGACCAAATACTACCTAGCCAGCGGTGGCCGCTCTAGCTCGCTCGATGACGACGGCTCGCTCGATGGCGACGGCACGCTGAACACGCGGCTACCAGGCGGGGAACCGTACGACAGTTACCGCTACGATCCCGCCCATCCGACACGCAGCCCGTTCGTTGGAGGCCACGTTGACGGCCCGGTGGATATCAGAGAGTCGGCCGCCGGCGATGACGTGCTGGTCTACACGACGCCTCCGTTGGAAGAACCGGTGGAGGTCACCGGACCGATTTCGGCCAAGCTCTACGCTTCGACCTCAGCCCGCGATACGGACTGGATGGTTCGGCTGGTGGACGTTCATCCAGATGGCCGTGCATCCCTGCTTTGCGACGGAGTGATACGCGCTCGCTATCGCGACCCTGACAACCATGGCGCCTTCCGAGCAGACAAGCTGAGTGAGATCGCGCCGGAGCAGGTGTATGAGTACAGAATCGATTTCTGGCGGGCTACGGCGAACCTCTTCAAGGCCGGCCATCGTATCCGTGTCGAAGTCTCTAGCAGCTATTTCCCTTACTACCTGCCGAACCTCAACACGGGCTCGAAGAACAGTGCACTCGAAACCGAAAGGGTCGTGGCGCAACAGAGGATCTATCACTCCGAGGAGTATCCGTCTCACGTGCTGCTGCCCGTCATTCCGCCCCGGTAGAGTCAGCGCAAGCGAAAGTGGGGAAGAGGAAACGATCGATGACGCTACGTTACTTGCAGGTCGCAATGACCGCGACCGTTTTGTCGGTGGCCACCGCGGGCGCCCAGGCGCCTGACACTGTGTTTCTTGAAGATCTGACTTGGACCGAGATTCGCGACGCCCTCGCGAAAGGCACGACGACGGTGATCGTGCCGACGGCCGGGACGGAGCAGAACGGGCCTCACATGGTGCTCGGCAAGCACAAGTACATCATCAACCATGCCTGCGATCAGATTGCCCGGCGGTTGGGCAACGCGTTGGTGGCGCCCGCGGTCACGTATGTTCCCGAGGGCAATCTCGATCCTCTCAGCTCGCACATGCGCTATCCGGGAACGATTACTCTGCCCAACGAACACTTCATGAAGCTCCCCGAGTACACGGCCCGGAGTTTCGAGGTTCACGGGTTCACCGACATCGTTTTCATCGGAGATAGCGGCGGCAACCAGGCGGGAATGAAGCAGGTCGCCGACAGCTTGAACAAGGAGTGGGCTAGTAAGAAGGTGCGCGTTCACTTCGTTCCTGACTACTACTCGAACAACGGCTTTCGCGATTGGCTCAAAAAGCAGGGCGAGACCGACGAGACCATCGGGACGCATGCCGGCATCGCCGACACGTCACAACTGATGGCCGCCGCCCCGCAACATGTTCGGTTGAACAAGCGCGAACTGAACGGTGGGTTTGAGGGTAGCGGCGTCATCGGCGACCCCACGCGTGCGTCGGTCGAGTACGGCCGCAAGGGAATCGAGTTCAAGGTGCGGACGGCGGTGGCGCAGATTCGGAAGCTGATGGCCGAGGAATAGGTTGTTGAACGTTGGGCCGGCGTTTCAGTGGCGCGGGCACCGCATGCCGTGCCCCTACATTTCGGTTCGCCGGTTTCGTTGGGATAGCAAGGGGTTTGCCTGATGAACATGACGAGACGAGGATTCTTGGCGGGTTGCGTTGCCGGGCTTGCAGGCGGGCAGCTCGCCGCGGCGGCCGAAACCAAGGCTGAACTTGCCCGGGAGGTCGGCATCACAACGTCCTCACTGGGCGGTCACGTGGCGCTGAAGCCAAACGCTGAGCAGTTTTCACTGTTCGATCTCCCGGGCGTCTTGCGCGAGAGCCTCGACATGCGAGTGATCGACTTGAACACGACGACGCTGGGGGAGGCGGGTCCCGCGGAGCTGGATCGCTTTCGTAACGCGGCGGAAAAGGCTGGTTGCTTCCTGACGAATCTCAAGATGAACCAGCGCGATCTCAACATGGATTCCCCTGACGCCGCCGTTCGTAGCCATGCGATTCGGGAGTACAAGCGGCCGATCGACGTCGCAGCCCGGCTCGGTTGCCGCTGGGCGCGTCCGTTACCGCGGGCGGAGGAGCCTGATTGGGAGACACACGTTGCCGGCTACCGCGAGCTTGCTGATTACGCCGGTGAAAGAGGTGTCGAGATGCTGGTCGAAAACTTCGGCTGGATGCAGGATGACCCTGACGCCCTTCCCCGCCTCGCCGCCGCCATCGGAAGCAATGTCGCGGCGTCCCCCGACATCGGCAACTGGGACAGCGACGAGTTGCGCTTCCGGGGTCTCGAGAAGGCCTTCCCTCTGGCCGTCACCTGTGATTTCAAAGCTCGCGGGCTTACCGCCGACGGCAGGCACTACAAGTACGATCTGAGGCGCTGCTTCGAGATCGGCTGGAAGGCCGGGTTTCGCGGCCCCTGGTGTTTGGAACATACCCATCCCGACCGCGCGATTCTTTTTCGTGACCCTTATTGACTCCCGCATAATATAGAGTCAGTCAAAACAAAGAGAAGACTGTTTCCAGAAGGCCGTGATCAAACGCGGTTTGCGGTACATGCGGCGGAGTGCCTTGCGGGCCCGCTCGTTCAGCTCGCCGTAGTCTTTCGGACAGACGTTCGGCAACTCGTGCTGCTTCCAGTAAGCCCAGATGCATTCCACCGGATTCAACTCCGGCGCATAGGGTGGCAAGTACTCGGTTGCGATGTGGCCTTCGGAGAGTTCGATGAACTCTTGCACCAGGCGGCTACGGTGCGCCGGCAGCCGATCCCAGACGATCAGCAGCGGGCGATCGATATGACGTACCAACGCCTTGAGAAAGTCGGTCACTTGCTCTTTGCCGATCGCACCGGGATAGAGCCGGAAGTAGAAGTTACGCAGCGTCAGCCCCGCCGAGACGGAAAGCTTCTCCCAGTTGAAGTTAAACTGCAGTACCGGTGTTTGGCCACGTGGCGCCCAGGTGCGGCAGCGATGCGGCTTCTGACTCAATCCGCTTTCGTCGATGAAGACGAGCGTACGGCCTTCGTTTTGGGCTTTTTTTTAATGCGCTTCCAGGTCTTGCGCTTCCAGGTGCGGATCCGCTCTTCGTTGCGCTCGCGCGCCTTTCCGGCCGGGCGTTGCGGGCTCCAGTCGAGCGCTCGCAGGATCTTCCAGGCGTGGCCTGCGTGGTATGCGACCCCGAACTCGTCTCCGGTCAGCCGAGCCACCCGCGGACAGCTCCACAGGGGCGTTGGGAAGCCGTGGGCTTCCGGGCCTTCCAGCAGCAGCGACGTCAGGCGTTCGCGTTGTGCGGCATCGAGGAGCGGCTTGCGTCCGGCGCGCCCGGCCTGGCGGAGTCCGGCCGCACCCTGCTCGCGGTATTGCCGCCGCCACTCACTGACGGTTTGGCGAGCGACGTTCAGCCGTCTCGCCGTCTCGGACTGATTGTGGCCTTGGTGGAGCAGCCGCATCGCTTCGAAACGGCGCTTCTCCAGCGCCTTGAAATCCCGCTTCACACCTTTGGGGTTGCCCATACATATATAGATGCTCCACACTGTCAAAAAGTGTCATAATAATTTGCGGGATTCAATAGTCTGTTGCGTAATGGCTTGCAGGCGTGGATGAAGGAGGCTGGTTGAGGGAACGACGGCTTCGCGGTGGGTGCGGTACAAGAGCCGAGCACGGCTCGGCTCGGCACGCCACGGGCGTGCGCCACGTCGGGCGGTACTTGTGTCACAAACGGTCTAACACTGGCGGTACTTGTCGACCGCATCCTCATCCAGGCTGACGCCGAGGCCGGGCTTGGTCGGGACGGTGTAGAAGCCGTCCTTCATCTCGAACGGTTCGGCCATCAGATCGTCCTCGTGGACGTGGGGGTGGCTGATGGCGTACTCGATGCCGGGGAGAGCGGCCGTCTGGTGGGCCTGGAAGACCTGGTTGATGCCGGTCTGGATACTGTGCTCCAGCCACAAGGGAATGCGGGTTACCTCGGCCATCAAAGCTCGCTGCACCAAGCCACGTCCGAAGGGTGGGCCGACAACAAAAGCGTCCAACAGACCCTCGCGAATGAACGGCATCGGGTCGGACGGCATGTGCTCAGTGACCATCAGCGACACCTTGCCCCTGAGTTGCCGAAATCCGTCGACGCTCTGGCGGCGGGCAATCGGTGATTCGATGGCGAAATAGTTGTGAAACTTGGCGAGCTGTTCGCAAAAGAAGATGGTGCGGCCCACAGACTCCCACCAGCCGTTGGCGTCCACCCAGACACGCATGTCGCGCGGGATGACCTCGCAAATCGCGGCCGCCTGTTCAATGGGGTCTTCCCAGGGTCTGGCTTTTACTTTGTGGACACGGTAGCCCAGGTCCGCGCCAAGCTTGGCTTCGGACGCCATCAAATCGGGAGGGAAGCACTGGCTCCACCAGGTTTGTACGATGCGCTCTTTCGGTGAGGTCGAGAATAGCCGCGAAATAGGCAGACCGATCGCTTGGCCGATCAAGTCGTAGACGGCGACGAGAATGCCACCGAGCCGATCGTCGAGCAAGTACTCCCAGGGGGAGTGACCGATCATGCCGTCTAGGATTTGTTTCGTCTTCTCGGCGGTCATCTGCGAGTCGCAGATTCCGACCAAACCCTCATCGGTGTAGAGGCGCACGATGGTTGGGTGGTAGTGCGTTTGGAAGCGGTTCTGCAAACGGAAGCTCCGCTGCCAAGCCTCCCGGACGCGCTCGTGCATGGGCACTGCGGTAGGGACGACTTCGTAGCGACTGATCCGCATCGTCGTCGCGGAGGCGGGGGCTGCCGTCGAGGCAGAGAGCAGGGGCTGGGTCACCGAGGAGGCGACGCCGAGGGTCGAGACGGATTGAAGTAGCTGCCGGCGACTGGTTAGGGGCATACGATTCCTCCCAGAGTGTTTCGACCGGATCGTGTCTGGCTCGTAGTGTACCTGCACCTCGCTCGGAAACGAAGTGGCGAGGAAACACAGGCAACCCAAGGGCTGTTACGCGGTACAATTTCCGCAGGCGGTCGAAGGCGGGCATGATCGGACGCACCATCTCGCACTACAAGATCACCGAGAAGCTCGGTGAAGGCGGCATGGGTATCGTCTACAAAGCCGAAGACACCAAAGCTCAAACGCCCGGGCGCTCTCAAGTTCCTTGCCGCGCATCTTCTCAACGACAAGGAAATCCGGGCGCGCTTCACGCGCGAAGCCGAAGCTGCTGCGGCTCTCAACCACCCCAACATCTGCCACGTCTACGAAATTGACGAGGCCGAAGGCAAGACGTTCATCTCGATGGCCTTCGTCGAGGGCGACAGCCTCGAGAAGAAAATCGAGGCCGGACCGCTCAAGCTCAACGACGCGCTCGACATCGCCATCCAAACCGCCAAGGGCTTGCAGGCGGCGCACGCCAAGAAGGTCGTCCACCGCGACATCAAACCCGCCAACCTGATGATCGGCGACGACGGCCAGGTGACGATCATGGACTTCGGCCTGGCCCTGCTAACCGACCGCTCGAAGCTCACCCGCCTGGACGAGACGATGGGCACGGTCACCTACATGTCGCCCGAGCAGACCTACGGCATGGAGTTGGATCATCGCACCGACATCTGGTCTCTCGGCGTCGTCCTCTACGAGATGGTCACCGGCCAGGAGCCGTTCAAGGGCCACTACGACAAGGCGGTGATGTACTCCATCACCAACGAAAAGCCGGAGCCGATGACCGCCCTGCGGACTGCTGTCCCGATGGAGTTGGAGTGGCTGGCCGGCAAGTGTATGGCCAAGGAGCGTGAACAGCGCTATCAACACACTGACGAGATCATCGTCGACTTACAGAACCAGAGCGACAAGCTCAAGTCCGGCAAATCCGCCATCATCCGTACCAGCCCCCCGCCCGATGTGAGACCGTCGGCCGTCGATGTAGGGGCACGGCAGGCCGCGCCCGCAGGTCCTGCAACCTCTGACCGGGAGCAGGTACATCATGGCGTGTCGGCGCCTTCCGAAACCGAAGGCATTGAACAAGCCCTAGCCCCCTACCGTGTCCATCGAGCGCCTCAGCGATGAAGGCGACGCGGTAACCTACCGCGCCGAGGACACCCAACTCCATCGCTCCGTCGCCATCCGGGTGGTCCCTGAGTCGGCTGCCCAAAAAGCGAAGCGGAGACAGGCGTTACGGTCCGCCGCCCTCCTTGCCCTCGGCGCGATCGTCATGGGTCTGGGTGGGTACGCAACCAACTGGTTCGGCGGTCAAGATTCTCGCGATTCGGTGCACACTCGGAAGTTCGCTTTCTCGCATGAGGGGTTAAACCAGCCTACGGTCTCGCCGAATGGTCGCCACATTGCCTTTACAGCCGGGCTCAGGAGTGTGTACACCCTCTGGGTCCAAGACCTCAATCAGGAAGAGCCTCGGGAGCTGATACCGCCTGACCGACTGTTCAGGGCTCCATTCTGGTCGTCTGACAGTCAGTTCATTGTCTGGGCCACAGGCGGCCGGCTGGAAAAAGTATCCGTCCAGGGTGGCCCGAGCATACCGATTTGCGATCGGCCGTTTGGGTTCGGCGGTGGCACGTGGAGCCCAGACGGTCAGACCATCGTCTTCAGTTCAGGCGGACCGCCCAGGCTCTATGAAGTATCCAGCCAGGGAGGAACTCCCGAACTACTATTTGAACCTGCCGAGTCCGAAGAGGAACTCGGCTTCAGTTTTCCGCACTTCTTACCATCGCCGGCCGGCCGGGCATTGGTTTTCACGATGGGAGGGTCGCCCGGGGATTCGCAGGTCGTAGTGCGGGACTTGCAGACGGGCAGGCAAGAAGTACTGGCGGCCGGGATACGTCCGGTCTACTCCCCAACAGGGCATGTGATCTACGAAACGGCGGCCCCACAGGCTTTGTGGGCGGTAGCCGTCTCGATCGACACGCTCGAGCGTACTGGAGATCCGTTTCTGTTGCGGGAGAACGCTTCCAACGCCAGTGTGGCGATGGACGGCACGCTGGTCTACGAGCCCGCGGGCGGCGCTGAACTGAGGCAATTGGCCATACGGGATCGCAGCGGCGAGAACCGGCAGAGCATTGGTGAACCACAGCGAGGCATCCGGCAGCCCGCCGTGTCACCCGATGGCCGGCGGGTTGCCGTCGGGACCATGGGGACGGACAACGACGATATCTGGGTGTATGACTTGGCGCGCGGCCTGCGGCGGCGCCTGACCTTTGATCCCGCAAGGGAAGACAATCCGGTCTGGTCCCCCAAGGGCGATCGGATTGTCTTTATGAGCCATCGCAACGGCGGTGCCGACCTCTTTGTCAAGCCGGCCGACGGTACGGGGGAAGTGGAGGAGGTCGTAGCCGGTCAACGACCCGAGTTTGCCTTTGCGTGGTCGCCGAAAGGCTACTTGCTCTTTGATCGACTTGGCCAAGGCGGCATGGACCTCTATTACAAGAAAATGGACGAACCGGATGCCGAGCCTGCGGCTTTTCTGGTTAGTCCTTTCGACGAACTCTCCCCCGATCTTTCCCCTGACGAGCGATTCATTGCTTACGAATCGAATGAGTCGGGCGAGTACCAGGTCTACGTCCAGCCGTTCCCAGAGGGCCGCGGAAAGTGGCAAATCTCACCGCAGGGAGGAAGGCAGCCGAAGTGGAGCAAGGACGGCAAGGAAATCTTCTACGTCCGGGGCGACACCATGATGGCGGCCTCGGTGGCAACAACGCTCGTCTTCACCCCAGGTTCATCGAAGCGACTCTTCGAGCTACCGGGGTCGTTCAAGGAGCGCGGGCAGGCGTTCGACGTTACGGCCGACGGCAGGTTTGTGGTCTTTGAACCAGTGGAAGGCACAGAGCGGCTGATGCGCGTCGTCCAAAACTGGTTCGCCGAGTTTCGTGACGGCCAAACCGAGCCGTGACCGTCAGGCGCTGTGAAAGAATAGCAGCGGCGCCGGCCGCATCCTAATCAGGCTTCACACCATCACCGCAGTGCTGGGCTTGAATCCGCGCGGACCCAAAAAACCGAGACCGGAACGCAAGTGACGGGTAAATCCGCGCCGTTCGGCAGGCAACCACGGGCCTTTGCCGAAGCACAAAGAACCTCAAACGCCCCTGCCGGGGCTGGGATCTCTTGGCCGCGGTGAACCCACGACTTGCGTCGTGGGCTACTTTCATTCGCCCCTTACCGGGGCTTCGTGGGGTGGTAGGATGCATCCGCGTTGCGCGGAGAGGAACCGCGGAAAAAATCGGGGACAGTCCGCTTCGCGCCGCCTGCGGGATCTGAAAACAAAGAAGTTATGTGGGCGGCGCTCGGTACAGTCCCCATTTTTTCAGGCCCCTCCCGTCCGCGGCTCGGTCGTGTTGGATGGCACGGTTGCGGCGGGCCCGCGGACTGCGGGGCCGATTTTTCACAGCCCCTAAGGAAGCGGTCCGAGATGCACCCGCTCCGACGCACGAGGGCGATCGAGACCCAGCGCACGTAAGCAGGACGGGCTTACCGGCGGCTCAGCCGTTCCGGCTCTACCGCTAGTGATAGCGCCATGGATGCCCAGCTCGTTCCTGAGGCGGAGATCCACTGGTCATGGCCGTAAGGGAAGCCGCTTTCAAAGTACGGCTGCACCGGGAACGACCGTGTCTTCACATGCCATGATCCATCGGGCGCCTGCGTACGGAGGAGGTATCGCATCCCCTTCTGGTAGACGTCGTGCTCGATTTTCATCTTGCCGGCCAGGTGGAGCGCATAGAGGGCTTCGCCGGTGGCGTACGCGTCGCTGCCCATGGTCGGTAGTTGCGACCAGCCGCCATCATCGCGTTGCGCTTTTGCTAGACCGTGGGCCGACTTCTTGATGACGGCATCGTCGCCTCCCGCCCACCTCAGCCCGAGCAGGTGGAAGGCCCTTTCCTGCGTCGTCACTGGCTGTGCGGACTCGAGCCATGCAGCGGCTCGGGCCAGACGTTTTTCTGTATCCGCCTTCTCCGTCGGGGGCGAATAATGCTTCAGGGCTTTGATCACCATCGCGGTGGTGATGTAGGCGTCATATGTCAGCGGAGGGCGGTTGCCGGTGGTCGTCCAGTGCCCTTCGGGCGACTGGTGCAACTTGAGGTAGTGGACGAGGGAGTCGGTGTATTCGTCGGTCGGCCTGCGGTTGGCCGCGAAGCCGAACATCTCATAGCCGACGCTGTTGGGACTGAACGCCGCCATGTTCATCGTCCGCTCAGGGCTTCTTTCGAGCAGCTCCAGAGGAATCTGCGTCAGCTCTTTGGGCGCCGGAATACCGCGCTCACGCGCCAGGGCCACGGCCGCGGAAGGCAGGTACTGGTTGTGGCACGAGTTGCAGCCTCCCTTCCTGACAAACTGTGGGCTTTGCTTCTCGAGCAGCGCGATGGCCTTTTTAACGGCGTCGGGGATCGATTGCTCGCCGGAAGAAAGAGGCGCGTCGACCGCAATGCCTCCGCTCACGCGCAGCTTCTCTGAAACACCCAACAGGCGTGCCACCTGGTTGTCGCCACGCTTGCTTGCCAGGGTCCGGGGGGTTTCGCCCTCTCCGCTGACTGAAGTGTCGGCGTCCCGGTCGAGCAGCGTCCTCACGATGCCGGCGGGTATCGCCTCCGAGTAGGCGGCCCACATCAAGGGCGAATAGCCTCGGTAGTCCTGCCCGTTCGGCTCGGCACCATTCTCGAGCAAGACCTTGACAATGTCCTCCGCTCCCTGCTGAGCGGCCACCGCCACCGCGGTCTGATTGCGTTTCGTCCGAGCCTTGACGTCGGCACCATTCTCGAGCAACAGGTGGACGGCTTCCAGGCTGCGGCTGCGGGCCGCGTCCATCAGCGTCCCGGCGCCGCTGCCGCTAAGGGCCGTTGCGTCAGCCTTCTTGGCGAGCAAGAGTTTCATCGCCGCCACATCTCCGTCGCGCGCGGCGGCCATCAACGGCGTGCGTCCGTTCATGGTGGCGATGTTGGGATCGGCTCCCTTATCCAGAAGCAGCCGTAGGACCGAGTGGTTGTCGCGGCGGCGGGAGGCGAGGTACAGCGGCGTGCTGCCGTTCTGGGTCCGGTTGTTGATTTCCGCGCCGCGTTTTAACAGCAGACGCGTCTTTTCGTCGCTCCGGGCGGCCCAGTGCAGGGGCGTCCCCTCGAGACGGTTCTTGGCGTTGACATCCGCGCCGTTGTCCAACAGGAGCTTCATTGTCTCGATGTCCCCGAAACCGGCGGCATGATGAAGCGGCGTCGAGTCGCTGTGGTCCTTCCCTTTCACAAGCTCAGGATCATCGTGCAGAAGAGTTTTGACGGCCGAGGACTTTTGGCCCCGCACGGCTGCGATCAGTGCCTTGAGCTTTGGATCGAGGGGCTTTTGAGGTTCCTGCGGTGCAAGATCGATATCGCCCCATTCGGCGCCTTGATCGATCCAGGCGCGCAGGATTCCGATGTCTTCCGCTGGCAGCGGACCGGTCGGCGGCATCTGCATCCCACCGTCTCCGCTCACTAGCCGGAGGATGAGCTTGCTCTCGGTGCTTTTGCCGGCGATGATGACGGGACCGTAGTCGCCACCGCGCAGAGCGTTCTGCCTCTTGTCGAGGCGAAGTCCCGACTGCTGCTGTTTGGTGCCATGGCAGGCGTGACACTTTGTGGCCAGAATCGGCTTCACGTGTTGATCAAAGTCCACCTGCATGTCGGCGGGGGGTGGCAGCTCGCTGCCAAAGAGCGTTATCAGTGGCAGGGCTAGGTAGAACGAAACTGCGGCTCCGGTTGCTTTCATGGTCCGATCCCTTCCAGCGGCGTTTCGCGACTAGTGGACTGTCGCAAAGAAAACGTAATGGTAAACGAGCAGCCCGGCGGGCGCAGGGGCCCGCCCCCTACAGCAGCCGGTCCAGCGGCTCGGTAGCATCGGTAAAGCGTTCAAGGGGCGCCCCCATCCGCTCGGCGATCGAGAGATAGAGGCGATTCAGTGCTGTGTCCTGGGGATACTCAATGGCGCGCCCGGTGCGGATCGTGCCCCCGCCGCCACCGGCCAACAAGATAGCCATGTCGTGGCAGGTGTGCTTGTTCCCGTCCTTGAGACCGGAGCCCATCACGACCATCGAATGGTCCAGCAATGTGCCTTCGCCCTCCTGGATCGAGTCCATCCGCTCGAGGAAGTAGACATACTGTTCGACAAGCCAGCGATTGATGGCCTCGTACTGCACCATGACTTCCGGCTTGTCCTGGTGGTGGGAGGTCGCGTGCCATTGCTCGGTGACGCCCGGCAAGAAACTGAAATTGCCGCTGCAGCCCCCGTTGTCGAACATGAATGTCGCGACGCGCGTCTTGTTCATCTGAAACGCCAGCACGATCAGGTCGAGCATCAGCCTCGTATGCTCTTGGCGGTGTTGCGGCATGCGATCGGGACGTTTCAGCGCAACCGGGGACGGCTCCTGCCCCTCGGCGTCGGCCTGCTCGACCTTCTCGATGCGGCTCTCCACATCTCGCACGGACGTGAGGAACTCGTCGAGCTTGTCGCGGTCGGCGCGGCTCACCTTCTGCTGCAGGTCATTGGCCTGCTCGAGTACGGCGTCGAGGATGCCCTTGTTGCGCCGCTGCCGCTCTTTGTCGGCGAACAGCCGGTCAAAGGCGAAGCGCGGGTCGATCTCCTTGCCCGCAGGCTGCGACGGAGACTTCCACGAAATGTACGAGCGGTAGACCGACGAATAGTCGGTATCGATCTTCGAGTCCGGCTTGATGCCCAGACACAACGACGGGAGCGGCGTTTCCCCGCCGATCTTTTGGGCGATCAATTGGTCGATCGAGACACCCACCTTCAGGCGGTTTCCTTCGAACTTGTAGTTCTCGATCCCCGACAGGAACCCCGACGTTTTTCCTGTATGCGCGCCACGGCTGTCGAGACGTTCGTGCCACAGTCCCGACGGCACGATAACCTTACGCTTCAGCGGCTCGAGCGGCTCTAAGACCTTCTTGAACCGCAGTCCGTCGCCTTCTCCGGTTGCGCCCCACTCGGTGACTTGTACCCCGTTGGGGAAGTAGAAAGAGGCGAAGCGCGTTGGAGGCTGGCTCCCGGTCCGCACGGTGGCGCCCGCGCCGGGGGTCGCACCGAAGGCCGGCAGCGATTCAAGCCAAGGCAGCAGAACCGTGACGCCCGCCCCTTTGAGAAAGCGGCGTCTGTCGATGGATCGGAAGTCCTGCCTCATCGCCCCGGCCCTCCCGTCTTGAAAGCTTGTGCTTGCCGTGCCGTTTCCGCGCCGCTGGCCGGCCGGAAACGAAACTGCCGGCTCTCCACAACGGCTCGCACCGCCGCCGAGAACCTATAGCCATTCGCCGCCAAGCTCGTCTCCATTATACGCACCGTGTCCAGATCCTGGTAGGTCAGACTGCGAGAAAGTGCGTAGGCCAGCAGCTGCCGGCAGAAATGGCGGACGAACTTCTTCTTCTCGCGGCCGCTCAGCAGAGCTTGTTTCACGTCCTCCAGCGAGCCAAGCGGCGTGCCGTCGGGAAGAGACGCGCGCGCGTCGACGGCTTTACCGGTCTGAGGATCGACCGTCCGGAAGCGGCCGATCGGATCAAAGTTCTCGAGCGCAAACCCCAGCGGATCGAGTCTGCGATGGCACGAGGCGCAGTTCGGATCTCGACGGTGGATCTCGAGTTGCTCACGAAACGACAGACCCTGACTACTTTGCTTGCTCGTGTCCAACTGACTCGCTGCATTCGGCGGAGGTGGCGGCGGAGGGCTTCCCAGCAGGTTCTTCAGCACGAACAGGCCGCGAACGACCGGGCTTGTTCGTGCCGGATGCGACGTCAGCGTCAACACGCCGGCCATTCCTAGCAGGCCGCCGCGCGGCGAGTCCCCTAGCGTCACACGGCGAAACTCGGGTCCCTCTATTCCGGCGATCCCGTAGTGCCGCGCCAGCCCCTCGTTGAGGTAGGTGAAATCACTATCCACCAGGTTCAAAATACTGCGGTCTTGCTGGATAATCTCGCGGGCGAAGTGCAAGGCCTCTTGATACATCGCCTCCCGCAGCGTGTCCGTATACTCGGGGAACAGGTCGAGGTTGGGTTCGTCGTATTCCCGAATGTGGCGGAACTCCAGCCAGTTCCCGAAGAACTGATCGGCCAGCGCCGCCGAGCGCTCGTCTCGCAATAGGCGATGGGCTTGGGACAGGAGAACCTCGACGTCGTCGAGCCGCCCCGCCGCGGCCGGCCGCAGCAACTCCTCGTCCGGTCTTGTCGACCACAAAAAATAAGAGAGCCGCGACGCCAACTCATAGGGATCGAGCCGGCTCCTCTCGACACCGGCCTTCTCTTCCTCCGACAGATACAAAAAATGCGGAGACACCAGCACGCTTCGTGCTGCGAACCGAACCGCGTCCGCCACGTAGGGCCTTTCGTCCTCCATGTAGCCGTCGTAGAGGCCCATGAGCTGCCGCACTTCGCGGGGCTCGGCCGGACGACGAAACGCCCTGGCCGCGAAGGCGCTCAGAGAGCGCCCGGCGGCTGAGCGCAAGCGCCCTTGGCCGTCGAGCAAGAGCCAATCCAGAAAGGCGACCTCCGCCTTCGCCTCGTCCCCTGCCAGCTCTCTGGTTTCCTCGAGAGTCAGGATCCGATCTTTGTAGTCCTTGGCGATCAGTCTTCGTTCCCAGTTCAGGGCCCGGTCGATGCGCTCGCGGACAAACCGCGGTTCTGCGCTCAAGAGGAAGTATTCCTCCCAGCGGCGACGAAGTTCCTCGCGTTCTCGCCCCCGATCCGCCGGCAGCATCGCTGCGAGTTGTTCCGGAGGCAGGTGGAACACCCCGCTCTCCAGCGGTTTCCCTGGCTGCTCGGTGGCGAGTTGGATCCAGCGCTCGGGGCTCGGGAAGTAGTTGCTGACCAAGCCCTCGAGATACTTTCGGAACTGCCGAAACTGTGTCCGGTTTGAGAAAGTCAGGCGCGCACCGGGAACGAAGTCAAGCATGGCAGGTCTTTGGGTGGATACGGCGAACTGTACCATCCCGTCGTCGAACCATTGGCGCCGCTCCTCGGCCGGCCGGGTGCGGGAGATGTCCTGCATGGCGCCCGTGACGGTGAACCTGACAGCACCCTCGGGTACCCGGAACGCGAGAAGAGAGGGCGCCTTCACCGCCCGCGCGTGGCTCCACTCAATCGTGTTGTCCCGATAGAGCGGATTGTCCCGAGTCATCCCGCGGGGCTCATCGTAGAGACGGGTGCGAACCGTTCGCAGGAACGACGCTTGCACAAAGACGTGCAGCGGGTCCTCGCGGCTGTTCACGTTCTGCGCGACTTTGTCGTCCGCCGAAACCGACTCGACCATCTCCACGTCGGCAAGCGAGCGACGGGTGCCGTTTGAAAACTCAAAGGCGCCGTCCAGCCAGGCCGCATAGTCGTTTTCGTTTTCGTCTCCGGCGTCGGTCACCAGCAGATAAACGACCGGCCGGCCACTCACGTCCACCTCGAAGCGGTGGCTATGATCTCCGCCCGCCAGGGAATAGATGTAATCCACGTCCTGCCGGAAGGTCGCAAGCACCCTACTGAATCGCTCGGCGGCCTCAATGGCCTTAGCTCGCAGTTGGGCCAAATCCGCATCGCTGTCGGGGACAGGCAACGACTGAAACGGCTGGAAAAGAGCGTCGAAGTGCAGCCGGAACTCACCGAACTGTTCGGGGTCGACGCCGTCGCTTTTCTTAAGCAGGTGCTGATAGTCGAGATCGAGGTAGCCCATCAGCCGCTCGAGAATCGCCGGTTGAACGGACTGCTCCCCGGCGAACGCTGTAAGAGAGAACTGCGGGTTCGAACCACGCCGGTATTTTGCCTCCCAGGCCGCCGAGAAATAGCGAAGCAGAGCCTCGCCCCTTTCCTCGAAATGGTCCCGCACGAGCCCGTCGTAGAGCCTCGCCAACTCGCTTGCGGCGCGGTGCACTCTCTGTGAGTGGGGAACCGGTTCAGGGGGCTCTTCCCGAAACAGAATTCCCTTCGTCGGTGAGAACTCCGCGCGCGCGAACATCTCCTCGGAGGCCGCCACGAGCTTTTCCAAATCCGAGGGAGACAGGAAGAGACTGTTCCCATTGTTTGCGAAGCCGTCCTCGCTCATGCCGTCGGCGGGCAGATACTCGGTCACGTCAAAGTCAATCCCAGTTAGATCCCGGACGGTATTGCGGAACTCGGCGCGGTTGAGCCGGCGGACGACGGGCGCTCCCGGCTCGTTGAGATGACTCAGATCAGCGGTATCGAGCTGATGATCGATCCAGGCGGTCAGAAACCGCCGCTGATCGTCAGTCGGCGTCGCCGGCCGGCCCGCCGGCGGCATACTGCGGCTGATGATCTGCTCCGCAACGGTTTCCCAGCGGCGAAAGTCCGTGATCATGGAATTCCGGTAATATCCAACCAAAGCCTCGAGGTCGAAACCCGCGACCTTGACGCCGCTACCGTGACAGGCATAGCAGTAAGTCTCAAATAGGGGCCGGACATCCTGCTCGAACCGCGCCTCTTCCACCAAAGGAGGGGACGCGCTGTCCCCAGCTCGTAGGGCCGGACTGACCAAGACCGCGAACAGGAAAAGGAAGAGTGCCGTGGACAAGAGATACCGCCGACTCAGGCATTAGTTTACTCGAAGAACGTCGGCCTGAGTAACCGGATACCGAGCGGCCCGGACTCGTCCGTAGGCCGCTCTGGGCCCTCGTCAGAGTCTGTGTGAAAACCGCACGGGAGTAGGACTCGGACCTCAACGGGCCGTAAAACCGATTCTTACACGCATGCCTTCCCGGTTTGTTTCGCCCGGCACACGGCAGTAGCTTTGCGCCTGCTGCTTGTCCCGCAATCTGCCATAATGTTGGCGGAGCCACGAGTGCGAACCCTTCTTCCTGCCTTATTCCTTCTCTGGCGGATGGTACCTTTCTGCGCCTTCGTCTTCGCGTATCCCGCCCACGCTCAGGGCCAAGACGCTGCGGAACTCTTTGAACTTACCGTCAGGCCTCTGCTGTCGGAGAAGTGCTCGAGTTGCCATGGAGAGCTGGAGACCTCCGGCCTAAGGGTCGACTCCCGTGACCGCCTGTTGCGAGGCGGGAGCCGGGGGCCGGCCATCGTCGCGGGGGATCCGGAAGCCAGTCTGCTCGTGCAGGCCGTACGGCATACTCACGCGACCCTAAAGATGCCTCCCTCCGGAAAACTGATCCAACGGGAGATTCAGGCTTTGGCCGCTTGGATCAAGCAGGGCGCCGTGTGGCCAGAGGCACCGGAGAAAGCCGGCCGGCTTGACGGAACGGTGATCACCCAGGAAGACCGGTCCTTCTGGTCGTTCCAGCCCATCAAGAAACCGGTGGTCGACACCGCCTCGCCGATTGACCAAGCCTCGCACATAGACCGGTTGGTCAAGGCAAGCTTACAGAAGAACGGACTGAAGCCCAATCCTCCTGCCGCTAGGAGGGCCTTGTTTCGCCGCGTTAGTTTCGATCTGATTGGTCTCCCTCCTACTCCGGAGGACGTGACCGCCTTCTTATCGGACGACTCCCCGCAGGCCCTTGCAAAAGTCGTTGACGGCTTGCTGGCTTCTCCCCACTTCGGCGAACGCTGGGGACGTTACTGGCTCGATGTGGCCCGCTACGGCGAGAATGACTATCACGGCGTTGGAATCGCGGAATACCCCCAGGCCTGGCGCTACCGCGACTGGGCGATCGGGGCCTTCAACTCGGACATGCCGTACGACGTGTTCGTGAAGGCCCAGATCGCCGCTGACCTCATGCCAGGGAACAATCGCGAGCTGCTGGGCGGCCTGGGCCTGTTTGGGCTGGGGCCCTGGTACTACGGCATTTCTCATCCTCCTCAGGCTCGTGCGGACGAGCGGCATGAGCGAGTGGACATGGTATCGCGTGGTTTTCTGGGTCTGACCGCAGCTTGTGCGAGATGCCACGACCATAAATACGACCCCATCTCGATGCAGGATTACTATGGCTTGGCCGGAGTCTTCGCGAGCGTTCACTATAAGAGCTATCCCCTCGTCTCGGACGAAATTGTCAAGGATTATGAGCGCCGGAAGAAAGAGATTGAGGAACTTGAGAAAGAGATCAAAGACTTTCTCGATCGTCAGAGCAAAGAGTTAGCCGAAATCTTCACCCGGCGCATTGCGGACTATCTGGTGGCCTCTTGGAAGGTCTTGAGGGTAAGCGAAGCCGGCGAGGAGGAGCAAGCGTGCCGGACTGACAACGTTGCTCGGCAGCAGAAACTGGACAGAGAAACTCTCGAGTGTTGGGTCAAGTATCTGGAGAAACCCCAAGAGGAGCATTCGCACCTGGACGCCTGGCAAAAGCTGCCGGCCGACCGTTCCGCCACAGAGCCTCAGGTTCGCGAAGCCGCCGATGACTATCAGGCGCTGATCGTTTCGATCGTCGAAGAACATGAGGAAATCGAAGAGGAAGTTCGCGTCCTCCTGGCCAAGCTGCCTCCGGCGAAGGAGCGGGAGCTACCCCGGCTGCCAAACAGCTACACCTCGGGTGACAGCTTCAAGGCTCCCGATATCGAGCCCAGAGCCATGGCCCGCGACCGCTATGTTGCCTGGAAACAGATCCTAGGGGACGACAAGAATGCGGTGCTGCGTTACCAGGACGAAAAGCTTGAGCGTTTCCTGCAGGGCGAATGGAAACGCCATCTGCAGTCACTCCGGGTCGAGTTAGAAGAAAGAAAAGAAAAGCTGCCGCCTCATTACGGGTACCTGCCGGGGCTCGAAGACTGGACGGAACCCAGGAATGCCAAGTTGAACATCCGGGGCAATCCGTTCCAGGAGGGAGAAGAAGTGCCCCGCGGATTCCTAAGGATCCTCAGCGAAGACGAACCCGTGTTCTTCCACAACGGTAGTGGCCGGCTGCAGCTGGCCGAAGCGATCATCGCGCATCCGTTGGCGGCCCGGGTCATGTCCAATCGAGTTTGGCAACACCTGTTGGGCAACGGCATCGTGCGAACGCCGAGTAACTTCGGCAGAACAGGAGACCGGCCTTCCAATCCTGAGTTACTCGAATATTTGGCCTGGCGTTTCGTAGATCAGAAATGGTCGATCAAGAGGCTCATCCGCGAGATTGTTCTTTCCGACACCTACCGGGCCAGCAGTGCTGGCTCCAAGACAAACGAGGCGACGGACCCCGCCAATCGGCTCTTCTGGCGCGCCGCGCGGTCAAGACTGGATGCCGAGGCCCTCCGCGACGCCACTTTGTTTGTCTCAGGCCGACTCGATCCCAAGATTGGAGGAGCTTCCCAAGAACTAGCTCCCGACAATTATCGGCGGACCGTGTATGTCAGAATTCAACGCTTCAGACCGAACGAGACTTTGGCCCTTTTTGACTACCCCAATCCCAGCGTCAGCAATGCCCAACGCGCTGTGACTAACGTTCCGCTACAACGCCTGTTCTTTCTCAATAGCGAATTCATCCTGGGTCAGTCCGACGCGTTGGCTGCGAAGCTCGGCTCCGCCGGCAGCGACGCCGCCATGATCCGCAAGGCCTATCGAGCTCTGTTTGCTAGGGAGGCCACGTCGTCGGATGTTCAAGTGGGCCAAGAGTTTCTCCGCTCGGCTGGGAAAGATGCATGGACCCAATACGCCCAGGTCCTGCTCAGTTCAAACGAATTTGCTTTTGTGGACTAGCCCATGGCCATTCATCTCCCGACTCCGCCTCGCTCGCTGAGCCGGCGCGATTTGCTTCTACAGCTCGGCAGCGGATTCGGCATGCTCGGCCTCGCGAATCTCGCGGCAGGCACCACCACGGGTCCTTTTGACCCCAAGCCCCCGCATTTCACCCCACGGGTCAAGAACGTAATTTTCCTGTTCATGAATGGTGGCTGGTCACAGGTGGATACCTTCGACCCCAAGCCGGCACTCACCAAACGCGACGGACAACCGATGCCGGGGGGCACGCCCAAGACAGACGCCGATGACGGCAAAGTCGGGAACTTGATGAAGTCGCCGTTCAGTTTCAGCAGGTATGGACAAAGCGGTATCGAAGTCAGCGAGCTTTTTCCCCAGGTGGGCGGCCTGATTGACGATTTTTGCGTCATCCGCTCGATGCATACTGATGTCCCCAACCATGAGCCGGGGCTCTTCATGATGAACTGCGGCGCGATCCAGCCGGGCCGGCCTTCCATGGGTTCATGGATCACCTACGGGCTGGGCACGGAGAATCGTAACCTGCCTGGCTTCGTGGTCCTCTGTCCCGGTGTGCCAACCGTGGGACCGCCGCTCTGGGAGTCCGCTTTCTTGCCGGCCGTCTATCAGGGCACCCATATTCGCACCGAAGAGACAGACCCCAAGAAGTTGATCCGCTACATTCAGAACAAGCGCTTTGGTCACGACGTGCAGCGCAGACAGATTGATTTACTCGCTCGCCTCAATCGGAAGCATCTCCAAACGCGTGAAGGCGACTCCCAACTCGAGGCCGCCATCGAGGCGACGGAGACCGCCTTTCGCATGCAGATGGAGGCGCCGGAGGTGTTTGACATCACCAGGGAGCCGGAGGCCACCCGGGACAGCTACGGTGACAGCGATTTCGGCCGAGGCTGCCTGATGGCGAGGCGCATGGTCGAAAAAGGCGTGCGAATGGTCCAGGTCTTTTTCGGCAAAGTCCAGCCCTGGGACAGCCACGGCGACATCATGGCGCATAAGCGCCTGGCGGCTGAGGCGGACCCGGCGATCGCAACGCTGATTCGGGATCTCAAGGCCCGTGGTCTCTTTGACGAGACACTTGTGATTGTGGGTAGTGAGTTTGGAAGAACGCCGGCCGTTCAGATTCAGCCGACTTCCCAGCTCCACAACGGCCGCGACCACAACTCACTCGGTTTTACCGTCCTTCTGGCAGGCGGGGGCGTCAAGGGCGGAATGACCTACGGCGCCACCGATGACTTCGGATATTCGGCAGTCGACAAGCCCGTGCACGTCCACGACCTGCACGCGACCATTCTTCACCTACTCGGCCTGGACCACACCAGACTGACCTTCCACTACAGCGGCCGGGACTTCCGACTTACCGACGTGCACGGCAACGTAGTCAAGCCAATCCTGGCATAAGAACGAGTCGTGACCGTGCGGGGCCCAGTTGGTTGCGAGAAGCTCGCGCCGTAAACTTCACCCACCGGACCAAGAGGTTTTGGGATTGCTAAGGGCCGGTCGCTGTCCGCAAACCCACAGGCCGGTACGGTAGGTCTTCGTATTCGTCTCGATCTTCGGTGAGCACGATGAACTGGTCGACTCCGACATCTTGGAATCGCTGCGTGCGGCCACTCATAGGCCAATGGATCTCCAAGGATTCAATCCGCTCGGCCCGGCCTAGGCCGATATGCTGCCGGAGGGGATTGGCGCCGAAGCTCCCTCCGCTGTTGACCCATTTGTAGACGGAGCGCTTCTTGCCGTCCTCCAAGACGTCTGCGCGAATTCGTGCGCCAATAGCGGATCTGTTGGAGGTCACCCCGACCAGCTTCACGACGAGCCAGTGGTTGCCAAAGCCCGGATTCTCGAAAAGAGCATTCCCGAATACATCTCCCGCGTAGGCACCGCCCAGCTCGGCGAAGACGTCCTGGTCGCCGTCATGATCGAAGTCAGCGAAAGCCACTCCATGGCCTTTCTGCAGATGACCGAGACCGGCCGCTGTGGTGACATCAACAAACCTCTTTCCGCCGACGTTGTAAAACAACACGTTGGGCATGAGGCCCTCGTACTCTGGATAGCCGGTGCCCAGATAGAAGTCGGGGAACCCGTCGTTATCCAGATCACCGAAGTTCGAGCCCATGGGTTGCGTGATTCGATTCAGGTTGACTTCGAAACCCACTTCCTGAAACGAGCCCTTTCCATCGCCCTGGCCTAGGCTATCCATTTCGGTTTCCATGGATGGCAGTCCGAGGTACTGAGCCGCGACGTCCTCGACGCGTCGCTCGTACGCGGACACGAAAAGGTCGAGGTTCCCGTCGTTATTGAAGTCCCAGAACCAAGCGGGAAAGCTCTTGAACGGGTACGTCACGTTCGCGCCCGGGGCGATATCGGTGAAGGTGCCGTCGCCGTTGTTGTGATACAGCCGATTGGGCCCCCCGAAATTTGACACGTAGAGGTCGGCGTAGCGGTCGCCGTCGTAGTCGCCCCAGACCACGGCTTTGGCGACGTCATCGTTCGTCACGCCGGCGTCGTGGGCGACGTTCGTGAAAGTGCCGTCGCCATCGTTGCGGAAGAGCTGACTGGGGAAGGTCTCGTTGCCGACGTACAGATCGAGATCGCCGTCATTGTCGTAGTCAGCCCAGGCAGCGGTCTGAGTGGGGTAATGATCCTCTCCCAGCCCGGCATCGAAAGTTACGTCGCGAAAATGCGCTTTGCCGTCGTTTTGCAGAAGCGAGTTGGGGTGCCGCCCGGCATTCTCAAGCCACGCGCCGCGGAGGACATAGACATCAAGATCTCCGTCGTTGTCGTAGTCGGCTTGGATCAGGTTCAGCCCGCCGAAAAGTCCGCGGAATCCGGCCTCGCCGGTGCGCTCGGCGAAGGAGCCGTCTCCACTGTTGCGGAAGTAGCGAAGCTGCCCGCTCGGGCTCCAATCCGAGACCACGATGTCGAGCCAGCCGTCGTTGTCAAAGTCATCGGCGATGGCGCCCCCACTCAGGCTGACCGTGTTAAGACCTAGCCGGGGAGCAACGTCTCGGAAGTGGGGGAACTCGTGTCCGGACTCGAAGCGCTCCGGAGGGACCAGGAACCGCGGCGGAACCTTTCCTGGATACTCCCCCACTGTCATGTAGGCCAGGTTCAAGAGCCACCGTGAGGCGATGTGGTTGGGCTGGCGATCCAGGACCTCCATCAAGTATTTGATGGCCGTGCGCGCCCCCGTTTGCTCGGTATGAACCCCACCGCCGCGAATCGGCAGGATGCAGCTTTCGGCGTTGCGATGAGCGAGACAGTTTTGGGTTTCTCCCAAGCGCAAGTAAGCGACAGCAAGTTGAAAGACCGGCTGGACGAGGCTCTTGTCTGATAGTTCGTAAGCCTTCAGGAGATGTTCGACGGCTTGGAGGTTGTTGCCCAGTCGCAGTTCATCCTTCCCGACGAGCAGGCGTAACCGGGCTCGCTGGGCGGCCGGGGCCTCCGCGGTAAGTAACTTCAGCTGTTCACGCTCTCGGGAATGGAATTCGACCCCCGTATACAAGTTCTCCGCGGAACTCCGGGCGCGGATCTCCTGCAGCAGCTTGAGCATGCGCTGATGACCATCGCTGGCGGGCTCATCCTTGTCCTCAGCCGAGACTGCTGACGAAGCGTTGTTGCTTGTGTCGACAGGTTGTGCGAGTGAAGTCGCAGGGGCCCAGATCACGGACCAAAGCAGCGTCGTTCGCGGCAGGCTTTGCAGAAAGCACTTCATTGAGCGGCTCGTCCGACGCTGGTTTGATTCTAGACTACCTACATGGGGACGTACCCGCTGCCGGTTACGCTCGAGGTGGCGTCGATCCTCGCGTTGGGGATCTTGCGCGCCAGAGGGAGGCACGGAAACTTTACCGCTCCGGTGCGGGCCAGTCGAGGTGTTTGTGAAGGAAGCGGAAGGTCTCGTCGGCGAGGATGGTGTGGCCGCCGTTGAAGATTTGAATGTGGGCTCGGTCGGCGATGCCTAGCTGAGCGTAAAGCCGGCGGACTTTCGCGTATTCGCCCGCCACCCAGCGGTCCATTCCGACGCCGTCGTGGTGGCCGCGCTCGACCATGAACGGCCGCGGGACCATCAGGTAGGCCTTCTCCGCGTGGCCGAAGGTGTTACCGAGGTTGAAGTAGGGCACCTCCCACGTCGGATGATACATGTAGCTGTAGCTGCGATCGACCGCTGTCAGCTTGTGAATGTCCTCGTTGAAGTTGGCGGAGCAGATCGACAGCGCGTAGCCTTCGAGCAGCGGAGGAACGATCACCGCTGTTGTCCCGCCGTAGCTGAGGCCGTAGAAGCCGATTCTCCCGCTATCCACGAACGGCAACGAGGAGAGCCAGTTCAGAATCTGCTGGTGCTGCGTGGTGATGAACGAGAACATAGTCAGCTTCAAGGCCTTCGCTTTCTTGTCGAGCCAGCGAAAGCGGTCGGTATCGCGATAGAAGTTGTGGGGCGCGAAAACCACAAAGCCCCGCTCGGCCAGCCGTGCCGCGTAGTTCCGGTAGTAGGGATCGTCGCCCGCCACGACGTGCCGCGGCAGCCCGTTATAGCCATGCTGAGTGACTACGACGGGGCGCTTGTCACCAGGCTTGAGGTCTTTCGGCAGCAGGAGGATGCCCCAGGCAAACACGTCGGGCAAAACATCGAGAACCACCTCATGCCCGGTCCACTTTTCTCGGTCGTAGATTTGACGCGACCGCGGGCTGGGCGGAAGCAGCGGATCTTCGAGGCGGCCGATGATCTCGTCGTGGAGATGGTCGCGAAACCTTTTCGATGCCTCCGCGAATCGATCGGCCGACAGTGTCTCCGCGCGCCGAATGCGCGATGGTGGCTTGTTTGTTAGGTCAGGCATCGCCTCGTACATGTAGAAACGGTCCCGAACGTATCCCGAAGCGGCTACCAACTCTTGGAGCCTTCTCTCTAACTCCTTCACCTGCCGATGCTGACGCACCTTCGGGTCGAAACGGCGGCGTAGGTCGCTGGGAACCTGGCTCGTCGCGACCAAGAGAGACCTGAGGCCCATCAGGCTGGCGAAGCGTTTCAGAGCTACCAACGAGCCCGGCTCCGTGACCGCTCCATTCGGGCCGCTGACCAGGTGCCTGGGCTGGAAGCCGGTGTGGACGAGGGTTTCAATGCGCTTGAACTCCGCCGAAACCGAAGTGAACGAGGGCGTAGTGATCACCCCCGGCGCTGCTGCCTCGCGCCACCCATCGGGGACATCGGGCGGTCCGCTGAATTGCGGGGCGGCGCTGTTTTCCACCACGAGTGCCCGTGGCGCGATCAGTGTCGCAATCTCGGCATCGCCAAACTCTTTGAGTAACCCCCAGACGGTGCGATCGAGGGGCTCCTCCCAGACCATCTGACGGGAGCCAAAGTAGCCGCTGACGAGCGTGGCATCGATGCGGGTGTCCGCCGCGGCTGCATAGAAGGCGATCAGACCGCCCTCCCCGTAGCCGGCAACGCCGACCTTTGCCTTGGAACCTTGGCGGTGCTTGACCCAGTCGACGACCGAGAGAACCTTCTGCACGTCGTAGCCGATCATGTGCCGGCCCATCACGAAGGCTTGGCGGTAGATCCATTCGCGGTGCGGCAGGTTTGTGAAGTTGACATCCGGATGTCCGGAAACCTCGGCGGCCCGGCTGATGAGCAGCGGCACGACGACTTGGAACCCGTTCTCGGCCAGGTGGCGGGCAAACTGGCTCTGCGCGCGCGAGCCGGGAGCTAGGCCGACGAGCATTTCCGGGGTCTGGTCCGCATCGGGAATCGCGATGATGTGCCCGACGGGCTCGCGCCGGGGCTCGAGCAGCAGTCCCTCGGCGGTCACACCTTCAAGCACCGGCCAGCGAACCTGATAGCCCCGAAACGACGGGGTCTCCAGGACAAGGGCCGGGTTGTCGTCATCGCCATAGCGCTCCATCGAAGGCGGGAGCCGTTGGTCAACGAGGCCGATGATCACGCGAAACCGGCTGCGGTTCGGCTCGACGGACTTCTCGTAATCCGCCGTCGAGGAGAAGTCACGAGACCAGTAGCGCGCGCGAGTCTCGATCGACTGTTCCAACTTGCGGTCGATGAAGACGTGGAGACCGTCGAGCATCTTCTCATCGAGCGGCCCTTGCCAATCGAGAGGTTCGGTGTTTTCGAGCGTGACGGCTTGAGCGAAGCACGCACCCGTGGAGAGCAGGGTCAGGACCGCCGAGAGTGCCGTCGTTCGAAGCAGAGCCAGTGGCATCGATCTCTCCTTTCGCTCGCGTCGTCAGGCTGACTGTGCTCGCGCGCGCCGGGCAATGGCGTTGAGGTCGACGAGCGCGGCGCGGTCGCCGGCTTTGCGGACGAGCTCGCAGATGAGCTCGATCGCGCGGAACTCGGGGTCCATGGCGTACAGGCACGACGGGTGGCTGAGGAAGTCGAACACGGCACGGTTCTCGATCGCCCATGCAACCGCACCCCGAATGGCTTCGAGAAACCAGTCCAACTGCCAGCGCCCGTTACGGAAGGCCCAGACATCGCTGACGGGGCTCATCGGGATCTCCACCAGTCCGGTTGGGTAGATGAACGGCTGCGCTTCGGCCTGGGCCGCCGCGATGGCGCCGTAAATCGATTGGCTGGGTTCCGCGCCGACTTCGCTCATCGCGTGGTGGGGGTACTTGCCGCTGACCCACCGGAAACCCAGGTCGAGAAGCATGCGCTGGACATCGGGACGCCCGGTGAGGCCGTCGCGGAACCCCCCGGGTGTGCGGAACCCCTGCGGTGCAATGCCAAGACGGGTCCTCATGGCAAGTGAACACTTGCTGATGTTATCGCGGATGACGTCCGGGACCGGTTGCCCTTCAATCAACCACGGTGCACGTCGGAACCGGTATTGGACCTCCTCGTGTTTCCGGGCCAGGACATAAACATGATCGTAGGTATGGTTCCCGACGGGATGCCCGGCGACGACGATCCCCTTGAGCCAATCGACGCTTTCGTGCTCGAAGACCTGTCCGACGGCGAAGTTGTGTAGCACGCCGCCGTGGGATTTCACGCGTCGGCAGGCTTCGACGGCATAGCGTTTGGCTTCGTCGTTGAGGTTGCCTTTCTCGTAATCCCAGTGCGTCGTTTCCCATGTCGGGAAGTTGCGCAACATCTCGAGATCGAGGGTGATGGCGATGAGGGCTTTGCCTTGGAGTTCGCGGTCCTGTTGGGCGGCGTGAAGCGACGTGCCGGCGGTCGCCAGCCCGCTCAGGAGAAGCTTGCGCCGGGTGAGGCCATAGGCTCTGCGTCCGGCATGGGCCAGGGGTGGTGAGGTCATGTTCGGGTCCGTGGGATCAGGGTGCATTCTGTTGCAGATAACGGAACAAATCGCGCAGCTCTTGCGGCTCGAGCTTGTTGAGGAGATTCTCGGGCATCAGCGACTCGGGTGCAACCTCCATCGACTTGATGTCGCTGCGCGCAATCCGTGTCTGCTGGTGAGCGCTGTCAACAAGGGTAACGCCTGCCGTATCGTCGTGCTCCACGACACCGCGAACTGTTCGACCACTCTGGGTACGAACGAGATAGGTCAAGTACTCCGCACGAACCGTGGCGCTCGGGTCGACCAGCGCCGCGAGCAAGGCGGCCCGGTCGCTGCGGTTGGCGTCCGTCAGGTCGGTTCCCAACGTCCCGCCTTCGCCGAACAGGCGGTGGCAGCTCGCGCAGTGCTCGATGAAGAGGAGATGCCCGCGCTGAGGGTCGCCCTCCCCCGCGTTAAGGTCGTTACGGTAGCGCCGCATAACGGCCAGTTTCTGTTCCGTGGTTCCCGGCCGGATGTTGCCCCAGTGCTTCCGGACAACCGCGTTGATCTTCTCGTCGTTGTACAGATCAAGCTGGCGCAACTCCGCGACCGCGACATCTTCGGCGGGAAACAGGCCTTCGTCAACACCCTCTAGAAACGCGCGGGCGGTGACGTGTCGGCTTAGCACAATACCGCGGATTTTTTGCTTTTCCGCCGGCGAAGCTTGCGAGTACGAATCGAGTAGACGTTTCGAAACGTCGTTCGACGCGAAACGGGCCAGCACATCGAGCGCCCGCAGCCGAACGGAGGGGGAGTGCCGGGGGTCGAACTGTTCCAAGACGGCAGGGATGCAGTCGGGTCGGCCCAGGTCCCCAAGCAGATCGAGCATATCGCTGCGGCAGTCCTGGCGCGATTCGGGATTCCGGAGAACTCCCAAGACCGTTTCGTAGGCTTCCTCGATGCCGGCCCGCACGGCAAGCCGCATGCGATCGAGATCCTGCGGCTTGGCGCTCCAGGTTGCGCGAATCCAGCTTTTCAGCGAGGAGCTGAGAGCCTGGTAATTGCGTTCGGGCGTGCGGTCGGGTTCATCCTTCAACTCGGCAACCTCTTCGAACAGACCGCCCTGTCCTAGGCCGCCCAACGTGGCGCCCCGTTCGGCAAGACCCTGATCGAGCGCTTGTACGACGGTTTCGAGTCGGTGGGAGGGAGCGGCGCGAGCCAGACGCAAAGCCGCATCGTATCCATTGGCTGTTCCCTCGGCGGCATAGCGGCGGACGAGTCGCCGCGCGTTGGCCCGCTTCATCGAGCTTGCCCAGGTACCGGCCTGCGTGAAGAGCTTCACCATTTCGCCGCGGTTGGGCAAAGCCTTGCTTTCGAGCGCCCACCAGATGAGCAACGGCACGTGTGGATCCTGCGCGTCGAGGTCGTGGTCGAGCAGAGCAGCCAGGACAGGCAAAGCAACACTGCCGGGGAGCCGCTTGGCGCTGGCGGCCAACTGGCTTCGGACCACCACGCTCGGGTCGGTCCGTGCCAACACAGAGAGCTGTTTCGCAAGCTGGGGGCGTACCGTGCGGCGGTCACCCAGCAGTCGCACCGTCCAGGCACGGACGTATGCTGCCGAGTGGTTCAAAAGGACCGTAGCGAGCTCGTCGTCGAAGCCACCGCTGACGTACAGTGCCCAAAGACATTGCAAAGCCAAGTCTTCGTTGTCCGACGCCGCAATGAGGTCGCGCAGTTCCGCATGGATGCTCGTGTCTCGGCGGTGAGCGAGGATGCGGCGCGCCTGCGCGGCGTACCAGCCATTTGGGTGCTTCAGTAGATCGACCAAATCAGCGCTCGACAGCCGTTTCAGGTCAAGAACAGTCACGGGCTTCGAGTTTTTCGCTTCGATCTTGTACACACGGCCGTTGGAGCGGTCCCACTCGGCATCAGGATCCGGGTGGGCGGTGCGTTTGTCGTGAAAGTCGCTGATGTAGATCGATCCGTCCGGAGCCAGCGACAGGTCGGTAGGCGAGAACCACGTGTCGTTCGAGTCGAGCAGGGTCCCCATCTGTTCAGCTTCGAAGGTGGAGCCGCGGGGCTTCACCCGCCACCAGGAAGCGGAGTGGCCCAGGAAGTTGGCTCCGATGAAACTCTGATGGAATGTTTCCGGGAAGACATCCGCGTTGTAGATCGTGCCGCCTAAGACGATATGTCCACCGGTCACGCCGCTGTGCTTCACATGGGGAAAGTAGCCGTAAGCGTAGAGGTTGTGTAAGGGGCCGTGCTTGCCGAAGCTCTTGCGGTAGTAGCCGCCCTGCACGGCGTGCCAAAACAGCGCGCCGCCGTTCGAGCTGTAGAAGAGGTTGCCCTTGCGGTCGAAAGTCAGGCCGTAGATGTTGCCCCCTCCTTCGGCGAACAGCTCGAACTCCTTCGTGAGGGGATGGTAGCGCCAGACGCCCTGCTGGAACTCGATCCCGCGAATCTTGCAGGTGCTGGTGCTGCCGTTCAGCCCGTACAGCCAGCCGTCGGGCCCCCACGTCAGATGGTTCGCGACAGATTGGGTGTCCTGCATGCCGAAGCCCTTGAGTAGGACCTCAGGATCGGAGTCGGGCACATCGTTGCGGTCACGGTCCGGATAGAAGAGCAGATAGGGGAGCTGCAGGACGTACACGCCGCCGTGGCCGAAAGCGAGTCCGGTGGCAATGTTGAGACCGCGGACGAAGTCCTTGAACCGGTCCGCCCGCCCGTCGCCGTCGGTGTCTTCCAGAATGGTGATGTGGTCCGCGCCGCGCGGGCCGTGGGGAGGCGGTTCGGGGACGCGGTTGTAGACCGTGCGCGACCAGCGGTCGATCTTCACTCGTTTGAGGCCCGCCGGATTGGGGTACTGGAGGTATTGGATGACCCACAACCGGCCACGCTCGTCGCACTTGACCAGACTCGGCTGCCGCACTGCGGGCTCGGAAGCGAAGAGTTTCACCTGCAGGCCCTCCGCTACTTGCATCTTTCGAGCGGCGGTCTCCGGAGGGTAACCCTGCGGAAGCGCAATCGAGGTTGAGCAGACAAAGAGCGCGGATCGGGCGAGGAGACGAAGCGTTAGACGGTGGCGCGAGCGGTTGTGACGCATAGCGGCTCAGAGGGAGTCACGAGAAAGAAGGAAGGCATGAACCTGCCAGATCTCGTCTCGCGAGAGTAACTGACCAAACGGGGGCATGTTGGCGCCTTCGCGGCCGTTCGTCACGGTCTCGAGGAACTGGCCGATAGGGAGCTTGGTCCTGAATACATTTGGTCCAGCCCCGCCGCCGGCTTTGTGACAACCCGCGCAGCGACCGCGATAAGTCCGTTCGCCCTGGGAGATCGCTTCCTCATCACCCAGATAAGGATTGGTCACCTCCCCGTCTGCCACTTCCGCGACAGCGGGTGCAGACGTCGTCTTGATGGGCTCAGCTCCCTCTGTCGGCGGGAAACCGTAACCGGGCAAGACCCTGCCGCCGAGGGTATGGCCCGGCTCCCCGACTCGTGGCAGGCCGCCCTCGAGCCTGGTCAAGTTTGTCCCCGGAGCCACGCGCGCCGGGCCGCCGCCGTCGAGCGCGAACACCCAGATGTTGCCGGCTTTCGGCTCCGTATAGTAGAACGTCATGTCCCCGCCAATGCCCCCGGAGGGCACTGCCACGTACTGCGTGCCGTCAAGTTCGTAGGTAATGGGGCTGCCGATAATACCCGAGCCGGTCTGGAACTGCCAAAGCACCTTGCCGCTGCGGGCGTCGAGCGCCATGAAGTAGCCGCGCATGTCGCCGGTGAAGACCAGCCCGCTCGAAGTGGCCACGGCACCGGCCCAGAAAGGTGCCGGGCTTGCCTTTCGCCACAGCACCTTGCGGTTGACCACGTCGAAGCCCACGAAGTTGCCGGGGTTTTCACTGCTCAGGTACTGCTGATAATCCCCGCCCAGATACCACTCGCCCTTCGTGGGGGGCTCGAACTCGTCCTCGGCCCAGAACCTGTAACCCATGGCCCACTGGTTCGACATGAAGTAGATGTAACCGAGATCCGGGTTGTAGGCTAGCGGCTGCCAGTCGATCGCCCCTTCGAGGCTGGGAATAATCGGACCGACCTCGGGGCCCCCGGATTCGGCCACCATGTCGGGGTTCACGTTGGGGCGGCCGGTCTGCGCATCGAGGCCGAAAGCCCAGTTGATGCCCGGGACGATGGGCTCGCCGTAAATAAACTTGCCGTTCGTGCGGTCCAGCGCGTAGAAGAAGCCGTTCTTGTCGTGGTGGAACAGGGCCTTGACGAGCCCCCGTTCGCCCAGCGTCACGTCCGTCAGCACCGGCGTGCTGACGGCGTCATAATCCCAACAGTCCCACGGCGTGTACTGAAAGCCCCACTTGATCTTGCCGCTATCGGCGTCGATGGCAATGGTCCCGGCTGTCCACTCGTTATCCCCTTTGCGTACGTGGCAGTTCCAGGGCGCGGCGTTGCCCGTGTTCCAATAGACCAGGTTCAGCTTGGGATCGTAGGTGCCGGTAGTCCACGTTGAGCCGCCGCCATTCTTCCAGGTGTGGCCGGGCCAGGTGTCGTTCCCCGGCTCCCCAGGCCCAGGGATCGTGTACGCGGTCCATTGCAACTCGCCTGTCTTGGCGTCGTAGGCCCTGACGAAGCCGCGGATGCCATACTCACCGCCGGCCACTCCGGTGAGCACCATGCCGTTGACCAGCAGAGGCGCCCCCGTAATGCTATAGCCCTGTTCCCAGTCAACAACCTCGACCTCCCATACGACCTGACCGCTGTCCTTGTCGAGCGCAACCAGGCGCGCGTCCATCGTGCCGACGTACACCAACTCGCCGAACAGGGCCACGCCGCGGTTGATCGACCCGCAGCAATACACGCACTCCACATCATCGGAAATCTTCGGGTCGTAGCTCCACTTCTTCCCGCCGGTTCGGGCATCGAGCGCAAACACCCGCGAGTCGTCGGCCGAGACGTAGAGCACGCCCTCGTGAATCAGCGGCGTGGCTTCCAACCCGCGATTGTCACCGCCGGTCGCAAACACCCACACAGGGTGCAGCCGGTCTACATTGGCCGGCGTGATCTGGTCGAGTCTGACAAACCGCTGGCCGTAATAGTCGCGGCTGTACATGAGCCACGCCGAGTTGTTGTCCGCGGCCTCCTCGAGGTCGGCGCTGGTAATCGGTTGCGCCTGGGCTATTGACCACGACAGCACTGCTGCGCCGGCGAGGACGGCTCTCAGCGTCCAAGACGGACCGGAAGACGACATTTGTGTCCTACGATTGACCACCGGGTGCTCCGGACGGGGCCTGCTCGCCGGGCGGACCGCAGCCGCCGGCACCGCAAGTCGCTGTGGGAATCGCTTCCTCTTGCCTACCGTAACAAGATAGGGTCGGTTGCCGCGTTTGGCGTAATAGATATTCAGCCTTAGAGCGTTCGTGAGCCACGGCGATGCCCAGGTTGTATAGCTGCGACGAAAACATTCGAACCCGCATTTCCAATTTGATTCAAACCTCTCGACCTTCCGGCGGCCTTGAGCGTCTTTATTCATAGGGGCTAGAGCCCGATGAGGACGCCATGGAGGCCAACACCCAATGGGTGAAAAACAAAACAAGCCGTTCCAGCTAAGCTTCAACGGTTTGTTGAAAGTCGATTTCCAAGGATCGCGTGTCACTTCCGACGGCGGGCTGATCCTGGTTCGGGAGTTGGACGAACGGCTCGGGCTCGGGAAGCTGATCGAGGAGCATCTCAGCGACTCGCGACAAGGCTTGAACAAGAAGTTCCCGCTGGCCGATCTGCTGCGGCAGTCGGTTTACAGCCGACTCGCCGGCTACGAGGACCTCAATGACGCCGTTCGAGTATCCGCCGATCCGACCTTTCGCTTGATCGGCTCGCAGAAGAACTGGGATCGCGGCGGGGCGCTCACCTCGCGGCTACAGAGCTTCGAGACAGGGCTGCTCGCGAGTGAGGAGAATCTGCTGGGATTGATGGCGGTGAACCGCGAGTTGGTCGCGCAAGCCGAGACGACGGACGACTGCGAGCGCGTCGTTCTCGACATGGACTCCACCGAGAGCCCCGTCCATGGCCAACAAGAAGGCAGCGCCTATAACGGCCATTTCGAGTCCATCTGCTACCACCCACTGTTGCTGTTCAACCAGCACGGCGATTGTCTGGCCGCCAAGCTGCGTCCCGGCAATGTGCACAGCGCTGACGACTGGGACGAGTTGCTGCTGCCGGAGATCGAGCGCCAACAGGCTGCGGGCAAACAGGTCACCTTCCGCGGCGATGCGGCCTTTGCTAAGCCGGAGATTTATGAGTCTTCGGAGAAACGCGGAGTGCAGTACGCCATTCGCATTCCGGCCAACAAGAGCCTGGAATTGGAGATCGAAGACATCTTGTTTCGCCCGCCGGGAAGGCCCTCCCGGAAGCCCTTGGTGCGCTACAAGAGTTTTCGCTATCAGGCGGAGAGTTGGTCGCAGGCGAGGCGGATCGTCGCCCAGGTCGAACATCACCAGGGCGAGCTGTTCCCGCGGGTCGGATTCATCGTGACGAGCCTGCGCTTGCCAAGCCGCTCGGTGGTGCGCTTCTACAACAAGCGCGGCACGGCCGAGCAGTGGATCAAGGAAGGCAAACAGGCCACGCACTGGACGCGGCTGTCGTGCCATCGCTTCCGGGCCAACGAAGTGCGACTGCAACTCAGCGTGCTGGCCTATAACCTGGGCAACTTGTGGCGGCGGCTGGGGCTGCCGCACAGGATCAAGAGCTGGTCGCTGACGAGCTTGCAGCAGCGGCTAATGAAGACCGGCGGCCGTCTGGTCAAACATGCCCGCTACTACTGGTTGCTGTTGGCCCAGGGACATCTGAACCGGCGGCTGTTCGGTGACATGCTGAGCAGGATCTGGGCGCTGCCTGTGCCCGGAGGGTAACGCGGCGAGCGCGGGGCAGCCGGAGCGGGGAGTTGCCGAGAGGCAAGGTCGGAGCGGTGTCGGCAGAGTGGCCGCTGGCGTTGCCGGAACGCCTTGACCGGACCCGATCTGAAGGCGGACCGGCGAAGAAAGCAGGATCGAACGTGAAAGCAGTGCGAAAACGTTGCACCGCAGCCGTGGCTCGCCTATGCTGTCAGTACCGGGATGGCCAAAACGGTAATCCTGGTCTGGAAGGGCTTCGAGCATAACTTACTGGTCGAGGGCAGCTCGAACATCGTCATCGGTCCGAATGTGTTCGACCGTAACCCCGACTACCGTCCCCACGATAGCCGTAATAGCTTGCTGTTTGTCGATTCCGAGGATTGCACCTTGAACGGGCTGCATATCAACCACGTGAAAGGGGCCGAAGCAGCGCTGACGCTGCGGCGTTGCCGGCGCTTCAATCTGACGAACTCGATCGAAACACGCCATTTGACCTTGCCAAAGAGGTCAAAAGTGGAACTATTGACTCCCGCATAATATAGAGTCAGTCAAAACAAAGAGAAGACTGTTTCCAGAAGGCCGTGATCAAACGCGGTTTGCGGTACATGCGGCGGAGTGCCTTGCGGGCCCGCTCGTTCAGCTCGCCGTAGTCTTTCGGACAGACGTTCGGCAACTCGTGCTGCTTCCAGTAAGCCCAGATGTATTCCACCGGATTCAACTCCGGCGCATAGGGTGGCAAGTACTCGGTTGCGATGTGGCCTTCGGAGAGTTCGATGAACTCTTGCACCAGGCGGCTACGGTGCGCCGGCAGCCGATCCCAGACGATCAGCAGCGGGCGATCGATATGACGTACCAACGCCTTGAGAAAGTCGGTCACTTGCTCTTTGCCGATCGCACCGGGATAGAGCCGGAAGTAGAAGTTACGCAGCGTCAGCCCCGCCGAGACGGAAAGCTTCTCCCAGTTGAAGTTAAACTGCAGCACCGGTGTTTGGCCACGTGGCGCCCAGGTGCGGCAGCGATGCGGCTTCTGACTCAATCCGCTTTCGTCGATGAAGACGAGCGTACGGCCTTCGTTTTGGGCTTTTTTTTAATGCGCTTCCAGGTCTTGCGCTTCCAGGTGCGGATCCGCTCTTCGTTGCGCTCGCGCGCCTTTCCGGCCGGGCGTTGCGGGCTCCAGTCGAGCGCTCGCAGGATCTTCCAGGCGTGGCCTGCGTGGTATGCGACCCCGAACTCGTCTCCGATCAGCCGAGCCACCCGCGGACAGCTCCACAGGGGCGTTGGGAAGCCGTGGGCTTCCGGGCCTTCCAGCAGCAGCGACGTCAGGCGTTCGCGTTGTGCGGCATCGAGGAGCGGCTTGCGTCCGGCGCGCCCGGCCTGGCGGAGTCCGGCCGCACCCTGCTCGCGGTATTGCCGCCGCCACTCACTGACGGTTTGGCGAGCGACGTTCAGCCGTCTCGCCGTCTCGGACTGATTGTGGCCTTGGTGGAGCAGCCGCATCGCTTCGAAACGGCGCTTCTCCAGCGCCTTGAAATCCCGCTTCACACCTTTGGGGTTGCCCATACATATATAGATGCTCCACACTATCAAAAAGTGTCATAATAATTTGCGGGATTCAATAGAGCCGCTCTAGTAGTGTGTTTCACAAGTACGGTTGCGTCTCGGTTTGCCATGTAGGGACACGGCATGCCGTGCCCGATGCCCCGCTCAGGGACGTGACCCAACTTGTGAAACGCTGTACTCGGGCTTTTCATCCAGCAAAAAGGGGAGTATCATTGGAAAGCTCGCGCCCGGTCCGGAAAAGCGAGCGTCGCATGAGCGAGTCCGCGCCAGGAGATGTCACCCTCCTATTGAACCGTGTCCAGCGGGGGGATAAGCAAGCGGAATCGAACCTCATTACCGCGGTTTATGCCGAGTTGCGCCGGATGGCGGCCCGCCAAATGCGGCGCGAGCGCCCCGGACACACACTGCAGACCACCGCCCTCGTCCACGAAGCGTACCTCAAGCTCATCGACCAGAAAGGGGCCAACTGGCAGAACCGCGCTCATTTTTTCGCCGTCGCGGCACGGGTGATGCGGCGCATCCTGGTCGATTATGCCCGAAACGTCTGGCCGAGAAGCGTGGCGGCGGCCAGCCACGCTTGCCGCTCGACGAGGCACTGGTCTTCAGCAAGGAAAAATCAGGTGAGTTGGTAGCGCTGGACGAAGCGCTCGAAAGGCTAGAAGAAAAGGACGAGCGCGCGCATCGAGTGATCGAGTTGCGTTTCTTCGGCGGTCTCTCAGTGGAAGAGACCGCCGAAGTGCTAGGCATTGCTACGCGGACCGTTAAGCGGGATTGGAGCTTCGGCCGCGCATGGCTGCGGGGCGAGCTGGGATCGCAGACCAAGAGGGCGGCTGCGGGAATGCCCTAGGAAACCACTAGAGAGTTTGTGGGCGCGAGGATGCCCGTGATCGGTCAACTTCTGCTTCCAGCTTCTCCCAGTCTCGGTCCGTCAGCTGTTTCAGCCCCGGTTTTCTTCTCAGTACTTGGGGCAGAAAGCCCCGCTGAATCGCTTTTCTCAGCAACGTGAGAGCTTGCTCGGTTCGGCCCAGCATTGCGTAGACTTCACCGCAGCGAGCCAAGACCCGCGGATTCTTGGACTGGAAACTGAGTGCCTCCTTGATAGCTTCCATCGCCTCTTCGTCGTTTCCCAGTCGGGCGTGGAATCCCGCAAGATAGGCATAGGTCGCTTCATTACGGCTCCTTTCCACTGCCTGTTCCGCAAGCTGGACCGCCTGCTCGAAATAGGGACGAGATTCCTCCTGCCCATCCCTGGCGTGGTAGACCTCTCCAAGAACACCTCTCGGGGTGTGCCAGTTCGGCTCGTATTCGATCGATTCTCTCAAGTACGTCTCGGCATCTTCGTACTCACCCTCTTCCAAGAGAAATTCGCCCAGGTTCGATAGGGTGATGTCGTGGGGCCTTGCACTCGGGTCCTCTGATCTTTGCTTGCGGCCCAGATCGATGGATCGCAGGTAGTATTTCCGCGCGGCAGTAAAGTCGCCCGCAAGGTAAGAACCATAGGCCAAAGCGTTGTAGGCTCCGACGTTGTCCGGCGTCAAGCGAACGACCGTCTTGCGACTCTCAACGGCATCGCGGTAGCGGCCTCGCTGGTAGTAGAAGTAACCCAGTCGGTTGTGGTGAACCCAGTAGTTGGGCTCTAAACGAATCGCGTTGAGCAAGGCCCTTTCTGCCTCTTCGAATCGGCCCTGTGCCTCATACACCTTGCCCAAACCCTGGTAGGCTTCGGCGCTTCTGGGTGCCGCCGCGAGAACCCGGTTGAAAGCCAGGGCGGCCTCTCGCTCACGGCCCTTGCTGTGGCGAACGATTCCGAGTGTCAGGTTGACCTCGGGAGAACCCTGATCGAGGCGTGCTGCCTTCTCGGCGCTTTCTTCGGCCTCATCGAGCAACGTTGCCTTTAGAGTGTGACCATGAAGGCGCCAGAGTGCTTCCGCTAGCCCGGTATGCCCGAGAGCGGACTCAGGGTCTTGAGCTACCAAGCCGCGAAAGACGGTGATCACCTCTCTAACGTTGCTCTTGCGGTCAAAGCGGGCCAGATATCCGCGACCCCGGAGATAGACTTCGTACTCCCCGGGGAATCGACCGGGGGCTTTCAGAATCCCTGCCGCGCGGTCGGGGTCTACACCCATGAACCCAATGACGGCTTGCACCGTTCTGTCTCGCAAGTCCAACGCAGCCCGTGTCGAACCTTCGACAACGGCTGACTCCCTCTGGAAAAGGGTCTCCGTATCTATCAGGCTCACAGTCAGCGTCATGCGAGTCTCGTTCCCCTGAAGCATTCCGTCAATAACCAACGTTGCGCCGAATTGCTCACGCGCTTCGTCCGCCGTCCCCACGTCTCGGCTTAGCACCGCACTGAAAGGAACAACCGTCAACTGCTGATCATCCTGCCTCAGCCCCGTAAGCTGACTGGTCACGACCTCGGCTAGCCCATCACCAAAGGCCTGGCTCTCTGGATCACCTCCGACGTTCCGTAGTGGTAGCACCGCGAGGATGTCCGCCGACGTAAAGGCGACGTCGTCTGTTGGCACTCCCAGCCGGAGGCCTGTATACGACAGCACAGCTAATAGAACGACCAATACAAACCCGACAATCACCAATTGCCGGTACCGAAGCATGCGCTCCAAGAGCCCGGAATCCCTTTCGGATGCACGCATTTCGGGGCCGGGAGCAACTCCTTCCGATCCCGAACCAGCCACTTCGTCGACCCCCGCCAGACCCTCCAGGACCTCCACGGCACGAGCAGGGCGTGACGCAGGATCGCGTTCCAAGCAGGCCTGAATGGTTCGTTCCCAACTCTCAGGAACAGCTGGTGCGTGCTCACGGACGGAGACCTTTCCACCAAGGGGCAGCTCGCCTGTAAGCATCTCGTGTATCACGACCCCCAGCGCATAAATGTCCGTCGCGGAACCGAGCGGGCCGCGCTTCAACTGTTCGGGCGCCATGTAGTCAGGCGTGCCAATTACAAACGTGGATCCGGTGGCGGGAATGCCTCCGTGCTCTGGTACCATGCTTTTCGCAATCCCCAGGTCAGTAATCACCACCCGCGTCTTCCTGGTGGAGCCGGGAACGATGATCACGTTGCCGGGCTTGAAGTCTCGGTGCACCACGCCCACCTCGTGCAGCGCAGAGAGTCCCGCCACCAACTGCCGAATCACCGGCAGGGCTTGGCTCGGCGAGAGTCTCTTCCTGAGCTTAAGGTGTCGGTCCAGGATCTCCCCATCCAGCAACTCCATTGTGTAGAAGGGGATCTCATTGCGCTCCACCCCACACCGGTAGAGACCGTAAACGCGGCAGACGTTGGTATGGGTCACCTCTAGCGCGACTCGCACTTCACGCTTGAATCGCTCCGCCGTGGAGCGATCCTCAGCAAACGTTGATCGCAGGGTCTTCAGGGCGACCCGCTTGTTCATTTCCCCGTCCCAGGCTTCGTACACTTCCCCCATGCCACCCCGCCCGAGGAATCCGACAATCTGGAACCGGCCCGCTAGGGTTTCGCCGGCCGAAAAGACTTGATCGCCCGATTCGTCACGGGGAGGGACGAGTCCCATACCGAACAAACTGTCGAGGAAGGTACCGGCCCCCTCATGCTGGGCAAGAAGTCTCTCAACCTCAGCACGGAGGTCTTGCTCTGGCGCGCACTCTTGGTCGAGGTAGCCGGAGCGTGCTGGTTCCGCGAGTTCGAGCGCCCCTTGAAAGACCGCCTTCACGCGGTGCCAACGCTGGGCGGGCATTTCTTCACCTGGTCCGAATATACACTACTCGTTCAAAGGAGATAGGCTGGCACAGCGTCAGGAGCCGCTGTGGCAGCGGGAACCCAGGGGCCGGACCTACGGTGCCGGGACTTTGCCGTCATGAACTGGGTGTTCGGCGGCTCGGGCCTGGAGTCGCGCCCACTCAGGCGTACCGTCGTCCGGGATCTCTTCCATTGGAACACCAGGCGCGAAACCAGGGATTTCTCCAAGCAATAAGTCACGTTTACATTGGCGGATCTTCGCGTAGTAGCTCACCGAGCTTGAGGACCATCGAAGGGCGAAGAGCTTGCCGTCGCCGTTTGAGGTCCCGTGTTGCCCTGGCTCGATTCGATACCTTTCGAGCGACTCCTCGTTGATGCTAACGCCAAGACCCGGTCCCTCAGGAACTTTGACATAGCCATTCTCAACGACACACCCAGGCTCGATCAAGTCCGTTGCGAATACGTGACTCAAGTTCACGGCGGGTAGGGTTGCATGGCTGAGCACGCTGGCGAAATGAGCGCAGTAGGCCGTTGTCAGGCCCGATCCCACGACCTCGAGAAAAAAAGGCCGCGAGGCCGCCGCCAATGTTTTCCCCGCTGTCAGGATCTCCTTGGCTCCGCCACCAACCACGAGTGCGTCGCAGGTCTCTTCTTCCGACGCGGTCTCTATGGCTCCCTGCTCCCAGTGCAACACAAGGGGCGCACTAATGGAGGTACGCAGATGGCGATTGCCCGAGATATCCCCGGTTGGCAGGGGTTCTTCGAACATGTAGACGTTGCCCGTTGCCTCGAGACTCTGGAGGTAGTCCCGGGCACGATCGCGGGTCAACAGCCAAGAATTAAAGTCAAAACCAAACGAGATGTCTTCGGCCGCAGAGAGGGCAGCCTTGTATTGCTCCCGAAGGTCGAACCACGGCCACGCCTTTCCCCGGAAGTAGTTGTATCCGAGTTGAACCGCTTCCTGACACTCTGCTTTCCAGGCATCGGGAGGCATCGGGAACGAGGTCCAAGCAACCCGCATCCGATCCCGGCACCTTTCCCCTAGCAGTCGGTGAACGGGAACCTCCCGCGTCTTCCCGACCGCGTCGAACAGGGCCATCTGCAGGCCCGCGCCGACCGAATCGTCCCACAACAGGTCCGCTGTGCTCCGCCTTATCACCTCGGACAAAGTGCTGTGGCTGACACCACCCTCTCCGAACCCGACAACACCATTCGAGAGGGTGAGCCTACAGACATGTCGCCTGCGGCGGAAGTTCACTCCCCAGTGTGACGCCATATAGATGGCGGGCAACGGTTTGTAGGGTAGATCGACCGACACACAGTCGACCGAACTGACCTTCAACCTAGGGTCCAGGTGAGACATCGGCTAATCGGATCACGGCTCCGTTTTGTTGTCGCAGTGACTCTCAGCATTGATGTCCTCGCAGGTCAGCTCTAGCCCGTCGTTCGCCAACTTCATATCCAGTACTTTGAAGTTGTTCTTATCCATTTGGTCGGCAAGGACGATAGCCTCACTCGCCGTGAAGGTTCTTCCCTCCCTACCGTGACTGATATCCAAAGGGCTAGGAATGTCCACCTCATCAAATTTGTCCCGAAGGTCCTGGGACATAAACAGCGTCACATTCAGCGTCGCCGAGTAGAATCTTACCGTATCCCCGCGTTCGATATCAGGCCACGGGTAGTGCCCTGCCTTGAACTTCTCTGGATTCTCTGGGTCGTCTTTGTCCTTGATCGTAGCGAATCGGACCGTCTTTGTTGGCATCTTTGACTCCTCGCGGGAAGGACTACCGGCGTAGCCTTCCCAAGTCTAGTCGCGCAAGAGTGTAGCACCAGGGGCCACCGGCGGGCAATAATTCTTGCATTGGCTTGGCCAGGCAGGTGTTTTGATGCAGGCTTGGCCTCCATCCGGCGGAAATCACGCGTACAATATCAGCGAGCTACGCCGGGTGCCGAGAGAAGATGGCGAAGCGACAGAGTCAGAGGCGACCGATGAGGGCGCGCTTGACCGGTACCCGATCCCAATGACAAGGAGGCTACGATGGCCAACTACGACAAGATCCTGGAACCACTGCGCAAGAAAGCAGACGGCAGCCGGTATGGCAAATACATACGTTTCGGGCAACGCGACCTTCCACTAGAGACGCATCCCACCGATTTCACCGTGTTCGGCCGTGCACCGAACTGGGACAAACTGCACCAGGGAATCGACAGCGCGAGACAAGTTGTCGGATCTGCCGTGACGCGAGTAAGAGCTCCGTCCGAGGACGGCTGCAAGGAATGGATGAGCCAGGTGAGAACCGGCGGCGTGGCGCATCACATCTATCGTCTCGCCGACGGTCCTGGAGACTCCGCCGGGTCGGAAGACCGTACGAAAGAATTCATGATCACCGACAGAATCCTCGTCAACTGCAGGAGCCTGATCCGGAGCTGCTTAAGGAGATCGTGAAGGTACTCGGCCTTGATCACAAGGGCGACGTCGGCCCCCTCCACGTGCTCCGCGTGCGGGACGAGACAGGTGAGAATCCGCTCAGGACCGCCAACCGCATTGCCGAGATTCCCGGCGTAGAATCCAGTACACCCGAGATATTGGTGGAATTGGAAGCCCAGCCAGGTACCCCGCCCCCCCAGGGGTGGCACCTGAACGCGGCAGGGATCGCGGGTCCAGTTAGCCCTCAGGCCGATATTCAAGTGCGCCGTGCATGGGAGATCACACAGGGGTCTCGTGACGTCGTCGTCGCAGTTATGGATGACGGGTTCGTCCGTAGTCACCCGGCCTTCTCGAACATACGGATTGACCACGAGAAAGACTTCGTAGAAGGGGATCTGGACCCGTCTCCCCATGGTGAGGATCGCCACGGTACAGCCGTTGCAAGCCTAGCCCTCGGCACCCTTGGTATCGTGAAAAACTGCACTTTTCTTCCGCTCCGTGTCCGGCGGGGCTCACAGCGGCAAGCGGTTGGAGAAGTGGCTATCGCCGAGGCTTTCGAGTACGCCTCCAAGCATGCGGACATCGTGATATGCAGCATTGGAGGACCGCCCAAGGTGGATCAGCTTCAGCTCAACGCGTCGGTCCGAAACGTTATTCGAAGAGTGACAAAAACCGGCGGGCGACGTGGTCGGGGTTTGGTTGTCGTTTGCTCCGCCGGCAACTCAGACCTTCCAACGTTCATCAACGACAACACAACGAGATTCAAGTTCAACGACGGTGGCGAGGTCCGCGAAGTCCCGCCGGGCTCATTCGTCTCCGTTGGACTCCCGACGATTGAAGGTGTGATCGGAGTCGGCGCCGTGTCGTCGCTTCTCCGCAAGTCGGGGTACTCCAACTGAGGGGAACACATCACGGTTGTGGCACCCTCAAGCAACGGGCACCAGATGCTGGACTTACCGATGGACCACCAGGACCGAGCGGCTTTTGTGGCCGAATACCCAGGTAGGAGCCTCGCCGCGGCTACGAATCCCGCTACGGGCATGCATTACACAGACAGCTTTGGTGGCACGAGCGGCGCAGCACCTTTGGTCGGTGGAGTCGCCGCGCTCATGCTTTCCGTGAACGAGTCGCTCACCGCCGCCGAAGTGAAGGACATCCTCATGGAAACTGCGGATCGAGACACGTTGGACCCCACTCTTGACCATCCGGGGGACCCAAATCTAGCGGGGCAGAGTGGGGCTTTCCGGGAGATCAACGGGCGAACAAGATCGGACTTCTTCGGTTCGGGCAAAGTCAATGCCCACAAGGCTGTTCTCGAAGCGCAAAGGCGAAGGAACCAACAAGTCAGATCGCTCGCCAGTTCAGCTGGTTCAACCTGAGGTGAGCGACAAGAGGCCTTGGCATTGCGCCTTATCGTATGTTGTGCCTAGCTCGACGACCTCCGCGTCGGCGACGCCCTGGGTGCGTTCTCGCTTGCTTACGCGCGCCGCACTGACCCAGCGCGGGCCGAACGTGTGGAGGCGCCCATCTCGCCTGCCCAGCAAAGGAACCGCCACAGCTCACGGCGCTGTTGCCAGGTGAATCGGCGGAAATAGCGGCCATCAACTTGGTCCGCGGGGCGGCCCTCGTAGGTCTCGATGCGCCAGCGCAGGTACGGGCTGGCCCAGGGTCGCAGCCGGTAGCGGCGCGTGGCCGTCCAAAGGAAGCGTGCGATGGCGCGAAGCTTCGCCAAGCGATGCATGGAAGAAGAAGCCGACCGGCCAGCAGGCTACTGAGCGAAGTAGCCCGGTCGGTGCCGTGCTGTGTACTTCTTGGCCTTGCCGGCGAGAACGACTTTCACGCGGCGAAAGCCTTGCCGTTCTAAATTGCTCGGCGAGTAAACAAGTGCGTACTGGTTACGGATGTCGCGCGCCACCTGCTGGGTGATGGAGCCCACCTCATCGACGCTCGCGGGGAAGAAGGCAGCGCCGCCGGTCGCCTTGACGATATGCTGGATCGCCCGGCCGGCTCGTTTCGCCGAGCGGCGGTCCTCTTCGCTCAACAGCCCGATGGCGTAGATGACCGTCCCCTGCTCGGACCCTTGCAGGCGGCGAACCAGGTTCTCGAGCGTCGAGCGGCTGGCATTGTCCTCGCCGTCGCTGATCACCAGCAATACTCGCTTGTTGCGCTCGGCTTCTTCGTCCATGTAATCGAGCGACATGCTCACAGCGTCGTAGAGCGCTGTACCGCCCCGCGAGTCGATCCGCTGCAGGCCGTCCTGCAGGCGGGGCAAGTCCGCCGTAAACGGGCTGTCGAGAAAAGCCTCGTCGTTGAAGTTGACGATGAAGACCTCGTCCTGCGAGTTCGACGCCTTGACGAACGACACGGCCGCGGCGTTGACTTTGCGGCGCTTGTCGCGCATGCTGCCGCTGTTGTCCACCAGGATGCCGAGAGACACCGGCACGTCTTCCCGCCGAAACAGCGTCAGGCTCTGGAGGATGTCGTCCTCATAGACTCGAAACGACTCCTCGGGCAAGTCGGTGACGAGGCGGTTCCTCTTGTCCTGAACCGTCGTGTGCAGTACGACCAGTTGGGTGTCGGCCCTGAAGACCAGACCCGTCTCCGCGTCGTTCTTGGCCGGTTTCGAGGTGGTCTGTGCGAACAGCACCGAGAGGCTCAACATCAGGGCGGTCCCGATGATCAAGCCGGTGCGCAATGCCGTCACGGCTCGGGCCTTCACGGCTCGGCCGCCGGCGTTCCGCCTTCTCGCTCTCATGTCGATTGTGTCGCCCCTTCTTAGCTGCCCGCCGCCAACTTGGCGCCAAAGTACTAATCGGCGGTTACCGTGAGGGGGCGTAGTAGCCCGAGCGAAAGTGAGGACGAAGGCGCGGCATGCCACGAATCTTCTTGACCTCCACCTTAAGCCGCCGCCACTTGCCGTCCTTCTCCTGATTGGTAGGGACGTAACCCAAGACGTACTGGTTCCGGAGCTCGATTCCGATCTTGGCCGCGATGTCGGGAAGCTCGTTCAAGTTCTCGACCGGGAATTGCCGGCCACCCGTCTGCTCGGCAACATGGCTGAGCAAGTTGGGCCCGTTCAACTCCTCGGGGGTCCTGCTACGCGACGAGATGGGTTCGAAGATCCCGATGGCGTAGATCTGCACGTCCGCCTCGCGAACCAGACGCTTGATCTCGCGCTCGGTGTAGCGGCTGCTGTTGTCGCCGCCGTCGGAGATGACCAAGAGCGCCTTCTTTGTGTTGGAGGCCTCTTTCATCTTGGTGATGGCGAGGTAGATGGCGTCGAGCAGTGCCGTGCGGCCTTTGGACCGCGTGAACGTGAGGCGGTTCTGGATCTGCTCGACCGAACGGGTGAAGCCAGACACCATCTCCGGCCGATTGTTGAACTGCACCAGAAAGAACTCGTCTTCCGGATTCGACGACTTGAAAAACTGTGCGACGGCCTCACGGGCCTTACTCATCTTGTGGCCCATGCTGGAACTGGCGTCGAAGACGATGCCTAGTGAAAGCGGGGCATCCTCGGCGCCGAAGTGCGTGATTTCCTGGCTGGTCTTATCTTCCCTGACCTTGAAATGGTCTTTTTCGAGGCCTGTCACCAGGCGATTCATCGGGTCGGTAACGGTCACGTTGACCAGAACCAGTTCGACGTCCACCTTGATGCGGGCAACGCGCTCGGGTTCGCGGATGAGCTCGGGCGTGCGGTTCTTGAGAGCGACTTTGGCGTCGGCTCCATGTGTAGGTAAGACAGAGAATAAACAGAGAAGCGCAAGCGTAGCAGTGTGCTGAACGACACTGCGAAGAGCAGATGCTGCCACGCTCGACCTCCTCTCCCTTCGTCCGGCAGGCGTCGTGCTGCTGAATAGGCGCTCGCGGGCGCCTTGATTTTAGCATAGAGGGTTGGACCATGCTAGAGTAAAGTGCTTACGATGCCCCAGCGGACGGTCAAGCCGCCGCCGCTAATCAACACTCGCCCGAGGCGCATGGTCCGTTTCCGCCGCGACACAGCCACCGAAGCGCGAAACGGCCCCACCAGCCCCCGAAAACCCTGTTTCCTTGCCGCCCCCGGCGGCCTGCTCTGTCATATCGTCCCGGTTCGGTACAAGACCGCCGGGGCCGAAGCGGAACGGCTCGTCCATCGTGGAAGTGCTGAATGAGTGCGGGGGGCAAGTACATTTTTGTGACCGGAGGCGTCGTCTCCTCGCTTGGCAAAGGTATTGCCGCCGCTTCGATCGGCTGTCTGCTGGAGAGTCGCGGGTTGCGAGTCAACTTGCAGAAGTTCGACCCCTACCTCAACGTCGACCCGGGCACGATGAGCCCGTTTCAACACGGCGAGGTCTTCGTCACCGACGACGGCGCGGAGACCGACCTCGACCTGGGCCACTATGAGCGCTTCACACACGCCAAGCTGACGCAGGCGAACAACGTCACCAGCGGACGCATCTACGAGCGAATCATCGCCAAGGAGCGGCGGGGCGACTACCTGGGCAAGACCGTTCAGGTCATCCCGCACGTGACGAATGAGATCAAAGCCGCTATGCGCAAGATCTCGACCGATGACGTGGATATTCTCATCGTCGAGATTGGCGGGACCGTAGGCGATATCGAGTCGCTGCCGTTTCTCGAGGCGATCCGCCAGATGCGGCACGAGCTGGGTCGCGAGAACTGTGTCTTCGTTCACGTCACGCTGGTACCGTGGATCGCCGCCGCCGGCGAGTTGAAGACCAAACCCACTCAGCACAGCGTCAAGGAGCTGCGGGCCCTGGGCATCCAGCCTGACATCCTGCTGTGCCGCACCGAGACCGATCTCTCTCGCGAGCTGCGCGAGAAGATTTCGTTGTTCTGCGACGTCGACAAGGCGGCCGTCATCGCCGCCCGCGACGTCGATTCGGTCTATCGTGTGCCGGTCAGCTTGGCGCAAGAGGGCGTGGATGAGATCATCCTGGGCTGTTTCGGTATGGACCCCCCCCAGCGCGATCTGCGCGACTGGGAGGAGATGCTCGGCCGTCTGCGGCATCCGGCCGGCGAAGTGACGATCGGCATCATCGGCAAGTATGTGGACTACGGGGACTCTTACAAGAGTCTCAAGGAGGCTCTGCTGCACGGTGGGCTGGCGCACAGTCTACGTGTGGAAATCCAGTGGGTCGAGGCCGAGGGCATCACGCGGGAGACAGCGGCGCGCCAGTTAGATGACCTCGATGCTATTCTCGTTCCCGGCGGCTTCGGCGCCCGCGGCATCGAAGGCATGATCGAAGCGATCCGCTATGCCCGCGAGCAGCGCGTACCTTATTTCGGCATCTGCCTCGGCATGCAGACGATGGTCGTCGAATTCGCTCGCAACGTGTGCGGACTCGAGAAGGCCCACTCGACGGAGTTCGATCCAGGGACGCCGCATCGGCTGTTCTTCAAGCTGCGTGAACTCAAGGGCGTCGAAGACCTGGGAGGCACGATGCGCCTTGGCAGTTGGCCCTGCCGGCTGGCCGAGGGGAGCTTTGCCGAATCGGCCTACGGGCGCGCCGAGATTCACGAGCGGCATCGCCATCGCTACGAATTCAACCGCGAGTATGAGGAGGAGGTCACCTCCCAGGGGATGGTAATCGCCGGCGAGACGCCCGATCGTGTCTACGTGGAGATTTGCGAGTTGCCCGACCATCCCTGGTATCTCGGTTGCCAGTTCCATCCTGAGTTCAAGTCGAAACCCCTGGAGCCACACCCCCTTTTCCAGGCGTTCATCGAGGCGGGCCACCGCTACCGCCAGAGTCGTCTCGAAGACCGAAGAGGAGCCGAGGCCGGGCAGTTCCTGCGCGTGCGCAGCATGCCGTGAATCCCGCAGTTCCGCCTGCGGCTCCCGACTGCTGCGTTAGTGCCTCGGCCGCGCTCGTCCGGCGCGGAATCCTTGGCCGGCGCTCGGAACCGGGTATCCTTTTAACCAACACCTATCCTGCGGCGGTACAATTCCCTCAGGCTAGGGGCAGGGCCATGATCGGTCAAACCATCTCGCATTACAAGGTCACCGACAAGCTCGGTGAAGGCGGGATGGGTGTCGTCTACAAAGCCGAAGACACCTCCCTCGAACGTCCCGTGGCACTGAAGTTCCTCGCGCCGCACCTCGTCTCCGACAAGGAAATCCGCAAGCGCTTCGAGCGGGAAGCCAAAGCCGCCGCCGCTCTCAACCACCCGAACGTCTGCACCGTCCACGAGATCGCCGAGGCCAACGGACGCACCTTCATCGCCATGGCCTTCCTCGAGGGAGAGAGCCTCGAAGCCAAGATCGAGGCCGGCCCTCTCAAGCTCAAGGACGCCCTCGACATCGCCATCCAATCCGCCAAGGGCCTACGGGCGGCTCACGGCAAACGAATCGTTCATCGGGACATCAAGCCCGGCAACCTCATGATCGGCGGGGACGGCCACGTCACCATCATGGACTTCGGGCTGGCCTTGTTGACCGACCGCTCGAAGCTGACCCGCCTGGACGAGACCATGGGGACGGTGACCTACATGTCCCCCGAGCAGACCTACGGGATGGAGTTGGACCACCGCACCGACATCTGGTCGTTGGGCGTCGTGCTGTATGAGATGGTCACCGGGCAGCAGCCGTTCAAAGGCCACTACGACAAGGCGGTGATGTACTCCATCACCAACGAAGAGCCTGAACCCTTGACCGCCCTTCGCACCGCTGTCCCGATGGAGCTCGAGCTGTTGGTGAACAAGTGCCTGGCCAAGGAAGCGGACAGGCGCTATCAGAGCACCGCGGATCTGGTCGTGGACCTTGAGACGCTGAGTGACAAGCTCGTCTCGGGCAGGTCTACTATTATGCGTGCTGCCTCGGCCGGATCTGTAGGGGCACGGCATGCCGCGCCCACCGCACCCGAGGAGACAACAGGAATACAGCATGGTGCGATCCCACATTCCCCGGAAGCCTCCGAGCACCCGCTCGTGAAGTACCGGGTCATCGAGGACGGGCAGGAGACGGGCGACTCCATTCGCTATGTTGCCGAGGACACCGAGCTACACCGGTCGGTCGCGATCCGGGTGTTGCCACAGTCGTCGGAACAGCAGATCGAGCGCGCCCAACGGCGCAAGCAAACCCTTGTCCTGGGCGCCGGCGGGTTGGGCGTACTTCTCGCCCTGGTCTTCGCCTTCTTCCCGCTGTTCTCCCCGGCCCCCGTCGCTGAGGCACCGGTGTGGCGGTTCTCGTTTTCTCCCGAGAATGTCACCAACGGCCGGATTTCTCCCGATGGCAAGTACATCCTCCATGTGACTCAGGCGGCCGACGAGAGCACTCTCTGGTTGCGGCCATTGGATAGCGAGTCCGGCCGCAAGCTGGAGGGAGCCGAGGGGGCTCGCGCTTATGGCTCGTGGTCGCCGGACAGCAGAGCCATCGTCTTTGGCACCGACCGCGAACTGAAGCGGATCTCACTCGACGGCGGCGACCTAATTACCCTGTGCGAGTTGCCGGCGCCGGGGGGAGGATGGCCGTTTACCGGAGCTTCGTGGAGTCCTGACGGCGATCGCATCGTTTTCTCTTCGGGCCTCAACTGTATGAGATAGCGTCCCGCGGAGGCGAACCCAAACTTCTCTTTGGGCGCGGTGAGTCCAAAATGGGACGACCCCTCTTGGCTCCGCATTTCCTGCTGTCGCGCGGTGTCTCCGAGGGACTGGTCTGCGCGGCTGCTCGGAGCCCGGGCGATTTCAGGGTGGCGTTACTGGATCTAAAGACGGGTGAGCACAGCGAACTGGCGCCGGGAAGAGGCCCGGTGTACTCGCGGAGCGGACATCTGATCTACGGTCCCAGCAACCCGAACGATACGGGATTATGGGCCCTCCCTTTTTCGCTCGAGAACTTGACGGTGACCGGCGGGCTTTTCCGATCGAAGAAGCAGGCAACGGGCCCAGCGTCGCGCGGGACGGCACACTCGTGTACACAGAGTCCTCCCCTACGGCGGGACGACAACTGGTTTGGCGGAACCGCCAAGGGGAAAACATCGGGGAGATCGGTTCTCCCCTGGACCGCATTCACTATCCTGCCCTCTCGCCCGACGAAGGCACAGTCGCTGTCAGTGGCGTCCAGAACGGCAATCAGAGCATCTGGAAGTACGACATCGAGCGCTCGGTTTCGACTCGTTTGACCATTCATGAAGCCAACGATACGCGCCCCATTTGGTCCCGTGATGGAAAGCGGATCACGTTCTCTCGGCGGGTCGTCCAACCTGGACCGCAGTCCATCTTCGACAAGGCTGCCGACGGGACGGGCGAGGCTGAGCCTCTGGTCGTCACCGACGCGAACGAAAACCCATCCGATTGGTCACCCGATGGCAAGTACCTGCTTTTCCGCCGGGGCCAGCCGCCGACCGAAGTGCTCTATCTGAAGCCGACAGCCGATGGCGGCGGTCATGAGGAGGTCTCGTTTCTCAAAACCTCTGCCCGACTCGACGTGCCGAAGTTCTCGCCGGATGGCCGGCATGTTGTCTACCGATCAGACGAGTCGGGGCGGAGCGAGATCTACGTCGTTTCCTTCCCGGACGGTACGGGCAGGACCCAGATCTCCCGCAACGGCGGCGGTCAGCCCCGCTGGAGCCGAGACGGCAAGGAAATCTTCTACGTTGAAAACTCGACGTTGATGGCAGTGCCGGTGACGACCGACCCGGTGTTCTCGCCGGGGAACGCGGAACCATTGTTCTCCGATCCAGGGCTGAGTTTCGGCACTACAGGCTTCTGTACCTACGATGTGACCTCCGACGGCCAACGCATCGTCATGGTAGAGCGCCTGCAGTCCGATGCACCGGCGGTCATCCGCGTCGTCCGCAACTGGTACGAAGAGTTCAAAGACCGGCAATAGGGCTAGTGTAGTGCACCATAAATAATGTAACTTATATTGGCTTCCCATCGTCTCTATTAACAGGAGGCATGGGATGCGAAGAGCACAACCAGTAACTTTGAACACAGCGCAATGCAAGCAGTTGGACCGCTACGCGCGCGGCCGCCAAGTCGCCGTTCGTCTCGCCCTGCGAGCCAGGATTGTCCTGCTGGCCGCCGACGGTCTCGAGAATAAGCAGATCGCCGCACAGCTCGGTGTCTCGCGGCAGTTGGTGGCCCGCTGGCGCACGCGCTTTCTCGAAAGCAGCATCGCCGGCATTGCAAAAGACGCCCCACGGCCCGGTCGTAAACCTGCCGTCTCGAAGCAGAAAGTACAGCAGATCATCCACAAGACCACCCGCGAGAAACCGTCCAACGCCACCCACTGGAGCCGCCGCACCATGGCCGCCGCGGCCGGCGTCAGCGCTTCCACCGTGGGACGGATTTGGCGCGCCCATGGCCTCAAGCCCCACCGCGTCAAGACCTTCAAGCTCAGCAATGACCCGCGTTTCGCCGAGAAACTCGACGACATCGTCGGACTCTATCTCAATCCGCCTGAGCATGCTCTGGTTCTCTCGCTCGATGAGAAGTCCCAAATCCAAGCCCTCGATCGCACCCAGCCCGGCCTGCCGCTCAAAAAGGGACGCGGCCAAACGATGACCCACGATTACAAGCGCAACGGCACGACCACCCTGTTTGCGGCGCTCAACAGCCTTGACGGCAGCGTGATCGCCGAGTGCATGCCCCGACACAGCCACCAGGAATGGCTGCGCTTCCTGCGCTTAATTGACCGCCGCACTCCCAAGGACAAACAGCTTCATCTCATCGTGGACAACTATGCCACCCACAAGCATGCCGCTGTGAAGCGTTGGCTCGATCGTCACCCGCGCTTCCACATTCATTTCACCCCGACCTCGGCGTCGTGGCTGAACATGGTCGAGCGATTCTTTCGCGATCTCACCGTCAAGCGCCTGCGCCGCGGCGTGTTTCGCAGCGTGGACGAGCTCGTCGCCGCCATTGACGACTACATCGCCCAGCACAACGGGCATCCCACGCCCTTCATCTGGACCGCGACCGCCTCCGACATCCTCGAGAAAGTCAAGCGCGGACGTGCCGCCCTGCATAAGGTGCAATCTGCTTGACGCACTACACTAGGTCCCCCTGAAACGAACTGGGCGCCAAGCCAAATGCGTTTCGTTTGCGACCGTCAGCCCCGGCAGGGGCGCTGGAAAGTAGCCCTCGGTGAAGCCCGTTAGGGCGAAACCGTGGGTCACCAGGCAGAAGTGGACAGCAGCCCCGCAAGGGGCGGAGGAAGAACCGATGCCAACGGGTTCTCCGGCAACCCTCCTACGCCCCTGCCGGGGCTGCTGCTCTCTGATAGCTCTTTGACCCACGGTTCCGCCTGCGGGTCCACCGTGGGCTATTATCCACCATCCGCTTCGCGGACTAGGCGCCTCTTATGTTGAACGACTTTTAGGTACCTGGCGCCTCCACATCAACAAAATCTTGTCACTGTTTCGACGACGCGGGGATCTCTGAAATCCTGGGTAGGGGCCCGCCCCTACGGCGTTGCGGGGAGCAACGGGCCCGCCGGGCAGTGTGCCATCCTAAATGATTGAAAGCCGGTCGATCACGATTCAAACTCCCCGCTTGTAAGCACCCACACCTACACCGCCCGCGTCCAGCCGGAGAACCCGGCGGATGGTGAGCTTCCCGCAGCTTCTGCGGCAGAACCGCAACTACCGTTACACGTGGTTGGGTCAGGCCGTGAGCGAAGTGGGCGACCACTTCAACACCATCGCGGTCTTCAGCCTCGCGTTGCAGAACACGCGGTCCGGACTCGTGGTCGCCGGCGTCATGCTCTGCCGCGCGATCCCGATGATTCTCGCCGGGCCGATCGCGGGCGTTCTACTGGACCGCTGGGACCGCAAGAAGATCATCCTGGCGACGGATCTGTTCCGGGGAGTGGTTGCGGCGACCTTTGTTCTTGCGGTGATGCCCGAGAGGACCTGGCTGCTGTATCCACTTAGCGCTCTGCTGTGGTTCGCCGCACCATTCTTCACCAGCGGCCGCACGGCCATCTTGCCGACGATTGCGAGCCGCGACGAGCTGCATACAGCGAACTCTCTCACGCAGACGACTCGGTACGCGGCGGTGACGCTCGGTACGTTCTTGGGCGGCGTCAGCGCGGCGGCCTTGGGCTATGAGTCCGCCTTCGTGCTCAACGCGGGGTCGTTTCTCTTCTCGGCACTGATGATCTCGCGTCTCCGATTACCACAGGGTCATTTTCGTCCGCCGAGAAAGGCTCTTACCGAAAGCGATGTCATGCGGCCCTGGCACGAATACAAAGAGGGGCTGCGTTACTTGCGCTCGCAGCCTCTGCTGTTCGCGATCGCCATGGGCCATGTGGGCTGGGCCACAGGCGGCGGGGCGGCACAGATCCTGTTCAGCCTGTTCGGCGAGGTGGTGTTCGAGCGTGGCGCGGCGGGTATCGGCATAATCTGGAGTAGCGCCGGGGTCGGACTGCTGCTCGGTGCGGCGGTGGCCTACAACTACACGGCCAAACTTCCGTTTGAAAAGTACAAAACGATGGTCGTGATCGGCTTCTTCCTGCACGGCATGACGTACATCCTATTCAGCCAGGCCAAGCCGTTTTGGCTTGCCTTGATCTTCATTGCCCTCTCCCGTGCATCGAGTGCCGTGGTTATGATCTCCAACCTGGGCCAGCTTCTGCGGCGCGTGAGCGACGAGTTTCGGGGGAGGGTCTTCTCAACGGTCGAGTCGATGACGTGGGCGATGATGATCGTGTCCTTAACGACGGCGGGCGTGGCGTCGGAAACCGTCAGTCCGCGGACCATTGGGGCGTTTGCGGGCGCCTTCAGCTCGTTGGCGGCCGTCGGCTGGGGATGGGCGCATTGGACCGGCCGCCTGCCCGAGCCCGCCCTGGAAGGTATCGATCCCGCCGAGGTCGAGGTGCATAGGGAACCTCGGACCTGAACCTCGGACGTGCCCCGGAAGCTAGCCACGACTGGCTCACCTCACGTCCAGTAGTGACATCTCGCGGAGATTCCTTAGGCGTAGGAGTATCCAGCGAGACAGTAGGGGCGGGCCCCTGCGCCCGCCCGGCTGCTCGTTTACCATCAGGTTTTCTTGCGACAGCCCGCTAGCGAGGGTCTTCGACCTCAAACCGACAACCTCTTGATCGCGGTAGCTCCTGAAGTGATTCCGCACACTCAGCCCCGGCAGGGGCGAAAGATAGTAGCCCACGGCGCAAGCCGTGGGTGAACGCAGACACAAAGATCGGAGCCCCGGCAGGGGCGAAGGAGATGGCGCTTGCCTCCGTAACGCCGAACGTCTGTTCGATGAGGTTTCACAGCAGACGGCCCGCCAACTTGACACCTTTGTTCAGATGTCGACGGGATCAGACCCCTAGCAGTATTCAAACAGCAGAGCCATCGCGACCCCCGCCACAATGAAAGCCGCTAGGGATTTGAAAGAGAACTGCTGGAAGATCGGTTCCAACTTGGTCCTCCGACGACAGCCGGCCTCATTGAATCACGACCGTCACGACGTTGGCCACGACGCCGTCCACCGTAATGACAATCTCCACTTCACCGCGCCCGATCAGATCACGTGAAATCGGACCCAGGTTGAGCTGATCAAGCCCTAAGAAAAAGCCCTGGTCTCCGGCAAACAGCACGGGGATCTCTTGTCCGTCGATCGTCGCCCGTACGGCAGAGAGATCTGAGCGCCCCCGAACACCTGTGGCAAACAACACGAGAAACACCTCGTCTCCTTCGCCGCCCAGGCCGATCGGGATGCCGACGCAGTTCCCGATCCCGGCGCTGCAATCAGACGTCAAGCCGCTAACCCGCGTGTCGTCTGCCGCAATCGCGAGGAACTGACCCGCGGCAACACCCTCGCCACTCGCGTTGGCGGTAAACACGCCCGGCGCAACCGGCGCAATCACGATCACGCCTCGGGAGATAACACCGTCCGCGTTCGAGATCACAACCTCGGCCGGCCCGAGGGCCACTCCATCGAGAATGAAGAAGTTGGTTTGGACAAGGTCTACGAAGAAGAAGCGGCCGTAGTGAATCCTGCCTTCGCTGTCGATGATGCGCACGACCGTTCCCATCAGACTGGTCGGCAAGGGGAGTTAATCATTGATGAGGAAACCCGTCGCCACGTTCGGTGCGAAAGCGCTCGCAATGGCGGCCGCTGTCAAGTTCGGCCCCACGAAGCTTCCGGCCGAGACGGTCACGGCTTCCTCGTCATCTCCAAAGTTGTCGGGCAGCACCTCAGGGAATTCAAAGATATCGAATCCAAAGCGACCTGCCACCAATGGGTTCACGTTCGGGATGGTCGTGCCGTCCGACGTGAAATAGCCCGCGATTTGTGCCTGGGCTGCCCGAGCGACTTCGCCGCCCACACCGAGCAGGCCCTCGAAGTCGACGATGAACGGATGCGGGTTCTCGCGCAATTGCGGCACGGCCGCGCGAGCCAGGTCGTGACGATAGACTTGCGTCGTTAGCCGAGCGCCCGCTGCTCGCACGAGGGCGCTGTTTTCGGGGTTGGGGACAGTGGTATCTCCGAGCGCGATCTGAAACAACGTCGGTTTCGCGGGCACACCGGGCAGGGAAGAACGACTCAGATGGGTGGCAAACGCCAATGGGTCTCCCGGCATTTGGGCCCATTCCGCACGTTCAAAAACGGTCTGGATCTCCAGTGCTCCCGGCACGCTGATCACGCGCGGCGGCTGGTTGCGGATGGGATAGTCGTCGTTGAAAGCGGCGTTGTCGTTGAGCAACGCCGGCTCTCGGTTGGCCAAGAAATCGATGGCGATATCCCCGAGTTCCTCACTATGACGAGCAATGTCGACGACCGAGCCACCCCCGACGTTGGCACGGCGGCCCGGATGTCCGGCTCGATTGCGTGGAGCAGCGAGCCGGTCACCGCACCCAGCGACTGCCCGGCAAAATAGATGCGCCCGGCGTCGAGCGGAATCCCCCCCGCTCCGTCGATGTCGAGGCCCGATTGGATCAGACGTACTAACTGCATGAGATCCACGACGGTCTGACGCAAGCAGTCACGTATCCCCGCGGGCGCCGGGTCGAAAACGATGCAGCCCTCGCGGCCTCCGTCGTCCCGTCACCGTTCCGATCGATGCTGCGGCCGCCTAGAGGGAGCTCGACGATTCCACCGACGGTTTGCGTCAGGCGCACGACACTGTTCGGGCCACCCCCGTGGCCGACCGCGCTGATGGCCAGCGTGGCAAAGCCCTCTGCGGCCAACCCGTTGGCAATGAGCACCGGGCCGCCTAGACGGCTGTCCCCCAAGCCGTGCGCAACGATCGCAACGGGATAACCTTGCTCTGGCGGTGCGGCCGCGGGCAAGGCTACGTGGAAGAAGATGTCGGTGGTCGAGTTCGCCGCGGGCGGCGGCTGTCCGGTCGGACCCGTTGGAATGAGCTGGTTCTCATCGAGATAGTTCGGTGATTCGTAAACGCCCAAAGCGATGCGATCGATGTTCGGCAGAACAAAAGCCGGCGCAGGCACGGTAAAGTCGTCGAACAGGCCCGGCCCGGTTTCTGTGCGAACGGTGATCGCTAGCAGATTACGGAATTGATAGACGTTGGGCTCGCCTACGGGCCGGAAGTTGGGCTCCGTGTCGCCGACTTGGTCCCGCGCTCCTTCGAGCCAAGCGGTGGCGCTCAGAGTGGTAAACAACGAGGCCGCCACAACGAGCGAGGGGTCATCGAGCGCCAGCACGGCCGCCGACAGCCGGCCGCAGTAGTCGCCGTCCGGCTGAGTGATACAAGTATCGAACGCCGGGGCGCGCTCGACCGCGTCGCCCTGCTCGTCGCGAACATCTTGGGTGACGACCAACAGGTAACGCCGATGCTGATCAAAAACCTCGTTCGGCTTGAAGTGCGCGGCGTTCGTGGCCGGGTCGTAGACCAGCTGATTGATCTGTGTGGTGTGGCCTTCCGGTCGCAGCCCGGGCTCCTCCGCCGTGAGGTTGTCGAGCCAGACGAAATACGCGCCCATCTCGACCGAATGCAAATTGACTGGCGCCGAAAACCGAATGGTGGTCCGAGGGTTCAGGTTGAAGCCGTCCAGCCGGTTGAGTTCCCCGATCTCAGCGCACGAACCGGGCTGGTCGCCGCAGGGAGGGAGAGGGAGGTCCACCCTCAGCCCTGTCTTCTGCGTGGGGTCGGGCACCGTCAGAGCATCAGTTGGGAACGGCCCGGTCAGCGGATCCCCTACGTCAAACATTGCGCGGACGCCCGCCGCGCTGAGGACCGTTGTAGGAACAAAGAGCCAAACAAGGGCAGCCAGGCAACTTCGCCGGTGGCTCGGCCCCCATGGGGATCTGTTGGGCGGTTGTACGATCCTTTGCATCGGTGGGTTGGCGAGCCGCTGGAAGATTCTAACATACGCTTGTCGAACGAGATTCGTCTTGCTCACGCGAGTCTGAAGCCACCGTGTGACTCATACCACACGGTTCCACAGGCAGAGCCGCAAAAACCGCGCACTTGTTCTCAAGTACAGGCGCAGGGAAGCATGGTCGTCGACACGACGTCACCGCGGGGAGGATCATCACAGTACCCTATGGTTAAGATGTAGTGGCGGAAGTGGAAAAACTGGTCAAGCTCGCCCGAAATCGTCGCCGGCCCGTCATGGTGCGAAGTCTCGATGCCATTCATCTCGCTTCCGCTTTGGTCTGCAAGGCGCGGACCGTCGTCGCGACCGACACCCGCCTGAGGGCCGTGGCGACCTGGGTTCAGTTGAAAGTCGAACCCTGAGTGGGAAGATTGGAGGCTACAATTCATGCCGGGGTTGACAAGTCGGCGAAGGGTGTTGCGGGCCGGTTGTGCGGCTGCAACCGGGATGGTTCTTGGCATCGGCCGCAGAATGTCCGCAGCCCAGCGGGCCTCGGTCGCAGCAACGAACGTGATCAGCCAGCAGCCTGGTGTCTACCATGGCTGGCCGACAATAGCGCGCCGCCGGAACGGTGAACTGCTGCTGGTCTATTCCGGCGGACGGGAGTCGCACGTGTGTCCCTTCGGGCGTTTAGAGCTGATGAGGTCGCGGGACGAGGGCCGCACCTGGAGCTTTCCGCGGGTGTTGATCGACGGTCCCGTCGACGATCGCGACGCCGGCGTGCTCGAAACCGCCAAGGGCTCGATCTTGGTCAGCACTTTCACGTCCGTCGGATACGAAGAACGACTCGCCGCGGCGGAGAAGATGAAACTGGGAGACGCCAACTCCTGGTCGGAGGAAAAGCTTCAGCGATGGCGGGCGGTGCACCGGCGGCTCGATCCTGCGCAACGCGAGATCGAACTAGGTAGTTGGATGATCCGCTCGACCGACGCAGGACAGTCGTGGTCGGCCCGCTATCGCTGCCTCGTGGACAGCCCGCACGGGCCGATCCAGCTTTCCGACGGACGTGTCCTCTATGCCGGCAAGATGTTCTGGTACGGTCGCGGCGGTCAGGACGCCGGCCGCATTGGGGCATGCGAGTCGACCGACGACGGACAAACCTGGCGCTGGCTCGCCGAGATCCCCTCGCGTCCCGGCGACACGCATCACAACTATCATGAGCTACACGCCGTGGAAACGGACGACGGCACCATCGTCGCCCAGATCCGCAATCACAACAAGGCCAACGAGAAGCAAACGCTGCAGAGCGAATCCCGCGACGGCGGCAGAACTTGGTCCACCCCACGCTCGATCGGCGTGTGGGGCTTTCCGTCTCATCTGTTGAAGCTGCGCGATGGACGGCTCGTGATGACCTATGGCCACAGGGCGCGACCGCTCGGCAACCTGGCACGCGTCAGCGAAGACCAGGGCCGGACGTGGTCCGAGGCGATGACCATCTCCGACGACGGAACATCGAGCGACATCGGTTACCCCTCCACGGTGCAGCTCACCGACGGTTCATTGCTGACGGTGTGGTACGAGCTGATGGGAAGCTGGCCCGGCGACTTGGACCACTACAACACGAAGGGACGCGATGAAGCCTGGTTCAAGAGGACGGAGAAGCTGCCGCGCGCCGCGCTGAGGCAGGCTCGTTGGTCGATCGAGGGATGACCGGCGAAGCCCCTCGTCCGTCTGGAAGCCTACGCATGCGCGGCGAGCCCGTAGCTGGGTCGATGCCAGGGTTGGTAGAATTGCAGTGGCCGGGTATAAGAGCGTCGGGCTGTTGCCAACCGTGGCGGGAGGAATATAGCGATGGATGAGCGGTATCGGGAAATGACGGACTTCTTGGTGGGTCTTGGCATTGACAAGGTCGCGCATAGCGGAAAGACGTTTCTGGCCCACTTGCTTGGTGTCTACCGTGATCTCGAATCTTGGGGCTGTGACTACGAGGTTTGCAGGGCCGGCATGCTCCACTCGCTCTACGGCACCGAGCCCTTTCAGGATTTCAAGCTCCCCCTCGATCGCCGTAGCGAAGTCAGGGAACTGATCGGGGAGCGCGCCGAGCGGTTGGTGTATCTGAACTGTTCGATGACCCGCGCCACGTTTGACGAGTCCATCGAGAAGGATGAGGGGCCATACACAATGGTCGATCGCTTCACCGGCCAAGAGGTCGAATTCTCAACGCAAGACTTCACGGACCTCGCCACGGTTCACCTTTGCGATTGGCTGGAGCAGGTCGTGCGTCACGACGCCTGGGATCGGCGCCGCAGAGGGTTCCGGCGCCTGGCCGATCTGCTGTCCGGAGTCGCCAAAGAGTCCTACGAGCGGGTCTTCGCCCTCGAGGCGCAGACATCGATGTCCGCTGAATCCGTTTTCTAGCAGCGACTGGCGATCAGACGGTCGCTTTGCGCAGTGTGCGTTTGAGCCCGTGCATCTCGCGGCGAATGCGCTTCAGCTCTTTGCGGTCGTGGGCTTCGAGCGCCTCGTTCCGCTTCCCTTTCAGGTCACGGATTTGCGTCTTGATGGCGCTCTTGTCGACACCCTTGACTTCATGGTGTTCATGGCCTTCAATCCCGAGAGCCGTACACAGGGCAAGGACGAGAGGCTCTTTGTGCATGGTGGTGTAGCCCTGCAGCCCCTCGTGATCGATGCCTTCGGCGATCGTGCGAAGATCGGCGACCCGCTTGTGCTTCAGTTCCTCGAAGGTATAGCTCATCGAAACCCCCTGCTTGGTGATGTGAGTCGTCCGGGCTTACGTATCCGGCGGACTGTCGCTCATTATTGGCAATCGAGCCCGAGGCTGTCAAAGCCTCGGCGTCGGGAACGTTGATGTCTCAACCAACGATCTGGAAGAGATCTTCGGAATCGCCGCTCTCGGCCTCTTGACGGATCAGGTTTCGGACGCTGTAAACCGCGTGCGCCGCGGTTTCGGCCAGGTGTTTGCTGAACGCCCCCTGGTACTCAAAGCGCAGAGTCCGGCCGCCTTCCAAGCTGAGCTCCAGTTCCGTTGTGCGTCCCGTCAGAACAGACGTTTCGCGTACGGGTGGGTCCTTGGCTTCGGAAACGTAGATGGGACGGTAGGTTTGACCGGCGACACGGATGTCGGCAATCTGGGTGATGTCGATCGTCGACTCGACATCCCCCGGCCCGGCCACCGGCACCACCAACAACTCAGGACCCCGAATCAGAAGGTAGAGCGGCTGCCTGCGATCGAGTGAGATCGAGCCAGGCAGTGAGCGGTGGACGAGAACACCGCCGTTCAGGAGGTAGTCCGCCTCGTGACGGGCCTGGAGCTTGCGTTCGTGGTCTGGGTCTTTCGCGCGTCTAACCGCAAGCGCGGCCAGGACAGCGATTCCGCCGGCTATGGCGAGCCACAGCTTCGCAAGAAGCCACCCTCCGAGTACGAAGCCCGCACCAACCCATCCCATTACCCAACGGACCCGGTTCCAATGAGGCCCTCGGCGCAAGCGCCGCAGCCTGGGCAGAAGAAGCACCACCCAGAACAGCGCGTACAATAGCGGGCCCAGCCACTTGCGCCATCCGAAGCGGCGGGGACGGCCGCTGGGTGGGAGGCCGCTGGTCGAGGGCTCGCGCGGCGAGGGATCGGCGCCGCGGGGTGATGGATCAACTCGCCCCGGAAAGGAGACCTTCCGGTTGCTCATGAGCCCAACCGGGCCTGCAACACCTTGACGAGCCTACCGGTATGTTCTTCCACCATGGCGGGGTCTTCGGCTTCGACCATGATGCGCACCAACGGCTCGGTTCCCGAGTAGCGGACAAGCACCCTGCCGGCAGCCCCCAGCGCGTGCTCGCTCTGCTCGATGGCCTCCGCCACTATGGGCACTTCCTCAAAGGGCGGCTTGCGGGAGACACGCACGTTTTCAAGCTTCTGGGGAAAGACGGTCAGCTGCTTTTTTAGCTCGCTCAACGGTTTGCCGGAAGCCGTTATGATCTCGAACATCATCCGCGCAGTCAACAGCCCGTCGCCGGTCGTCGCCTGCTCGCGGAAAATAATATGCCCGGACTGCTCGCCGCCGAGCGTCGCCCCGCTCTCGATCATCTCTTCGAGGACATACTTGTCCCCGACCTGCGTGCGCGCCAGTGAGATCCCTCGGTCCGCGAGGGCCTTCTCGAGTCCCATGTTTGCCATGACCGTGGTCACGATTCGATTCCCGGGAAGGTGGTTGTGCCGCGCAAGATGCTCGGCCGAGAGCAACAAGATCACGTCTCCATCGGCCAGCTCGCCGTTTTCGGTAACGAACAGGGCGCGGTCGGCGTCGCCGTCGAAAGCGACGCCCACATCGGCTCCCTGCTCGACGACTCTCTCTTGAAGGCGCTCCATGTGCAGTGAGCCACAATCGCGATTGATGTTTCGGCCGTCCGGATGGTTTGACAAGAATTCGGCTGCAACGCCGAGCCGTTCAAAAAACGCCGGAGCGAGATCGGAAGCCGCACCGTTCGCGCAATCGGCCACAACCCTAAGGCCTCGAAAACTCGCGTCCGGCGGGCCCACGCTCAACAGATGGTCCAGGTAAGTTTCTGCAAGGATGGTGGCGGGCTTCAGGGATGTTCGACGGGGCGCGAGCGAGCCGGCGAGAAGGTCGAAGATCTTCCGCTCCAGCTCGTGCTCCTGGGAATCCGGCAGCTTCTGTCCCGAAGCGCTGAAGACCTTGATGCCGTTATCGTCGAATGGATTGTGGGAAGCCGAGATCATGATGCCGGCGGTAAAAGCATCGGCTTCAGTCAGATAAGCGACACCCGGGGTGGTGATGACGCCTGTCGAGACAACGCCAACGCCGCCTCGCCTGAGCCCGCCGGCCAGTAACTCCTCCAGGGCGGGACCGGACGCGCGTGTGTCCCTCCCGATCAGAACCCTCGGGGCGCCCGCGAGGCTGCCCACGTGATCAGCGAGTGCCGACCCCAGAGCGAAGACCGTGGCGTCGTCGAGGGGATATTCGCCTGCCACACCGCGAATCCCATCGGTTCCGAATAGCTGCCTTGCCATATCGAATACCAACTAAGCTCAAACGACCAGCCGGGGCCTCATGCTTTGCCGAGCGTGAGGCCGCCTCGGTCTAGCGGATCTTGCGCATCTGGACGCTGACCGTGACCCCCGCCCCTTGTGCAAAGCGAACGTACGGGTCGGCCACGAAGGCCATCGTACGGAAGCTGCGGCCGCCGACGACGTCGCTCAAGTCGATGGCGTCGGTCGAGAGCGGACCCAGCAGCGCGACGCGGCTCGCCGGGCCCGTTACAAGAAGTTGGGGCGGTTCCACGGAGTAGGAGTGCAAGGTGTAGCCCGGCGTCGTCGCACCCGAAAAATGGGGCTCGACCGCCACCTCGCGGCTTACCTGTTTCTCGAGCACAAGCCGGACCTGCGACGGCACCGCCTTGACCAGCCGGACGCCGCGCGGCAGGGCCAAGCGCTCGGCTGTCACGTTGAAGGTGTATTCACCGGGGCCGTATACGTCAGAGAAATCCACGCGTGCCGTCAGGCCGGGACCTATGTCGTCAAGCCGGTCCTGCATCCCCGCCACAATCACAGTGAGTCGATCGACTTCATCGGGGTTGATCTCCAGGCCCGCGGGAACCTGGGTGTAGTCCACACGCGCCTCCAGTGCCCGCTCGGCCGTGGGACGCAGGGAAACGTAGCTCCACAGAGCGACGGCCGCCCCTAGGGCTACAAGCTTCAGCCCCAGGTTCCTTGCCATCCAATCGCGGAAACGTGCCATTGACTTGTAGGCCGACCGTGATCTTGCTCTGCCTATGCGTCTCCGGCGCTGGTAGACTGCATACCTTCCACCGATCGCACGGTTTCGCCGACCGCGCCCTCGGCGCCGATCGGCTTGGCGGGGGGCGGCGCTAGCCCGCGCGGTGGCAGCACGACGGGCCCGAAGTGCTGAATCAGGCGCAGTCGTAGATGATCGAGCGCGATATCCGTTTCGATATTTCCGCCCACAGCGAGTGAGATGCGTCCCGTCGTCTCGGCCACCACGATCGCAACGCAGTCGCTCTCCTCGGTAACGCCGATCGCCGCGCGGTGGCGCGTGCCGAGCGAGCTTTCGAGCTCCGGTTGTGTGGCGAGCGGCAAGAAGCAAGCAGCGGCGGCGACCTTGCCGCGGCTGACAATCACTGCACCGTCGTGCAGGGGCGACCCGCCCTGGAAAACGCTGACCAGCAGATCTGACGTGAGCCGCGCATCAAGCGGCACCCCGCTCTGAGTAAAGGTCAGCAATCCGGTCTCGCGCTCCAGCACAACCAGCGCTCCGACTTTCTCGTCCGAGAGTTGCCCCACGCCGAAGACGACGTCCTCATACTCGAGCTTCTCGGCTTCGCTGGGCCTTCCCATGGGCAGTAAGCTGAGCCCCATTTGGCGCAAGGCCCGACGGATTTCGGCTTGGAAGATGACGATCAATCCTATCGCGGCATAAGGAGATACGGCTTCGATCAACCACTGGATCGTCCCTAGGTCCAACGCCGCCGACGCGAAATAAAGCGCGGCGAGCAAGACCACTCCCAAGACGACCGGGGCCGCCCTCGTGCCGCGTACCACCCGGATGATCTGGTAGATCAGGTACGACAGCACCAGGATCTCGACGAGAGCCCTGAGCACGTCAACGAGTTGAAGACTGAGGGTGCTCTGTGGCAAAACAAAGGATCGTCGCGGATTTCAATCCCACCTAAGTGTAACGAATCGACTAACAAGCGCTGCCTAGCGAGGGAAGTGAGGGACCGAGGATTAGGGAGGATTAGGAATGGACAACCAGCCCATCGAGGTTCGCTTCCGTCACCGACAAGGCGAGCTGGCGCGGCACATGCTGCGCAACATGTTCCACAGCCAGGGCTGGATCTGGGTGCTTATCGCTGTGCTCTTTGTTCTGGCCGCCGCTCTGGTGCTTCTCCTGGCCTTGTTGGATGCCCCGAGCACGGCGCGGATGGGAACTCTCGTTCTGGGCGTGGGCGCACTTGCGGTTCTGGTGCTCGCGCTGACGACTGCTATCGCCAGATTGAACGCCCGCCGCCAATTGGCCACTTCCAAAGAACTCTCCGGGGAGCTGCTCTACCGCTTCCATCAGCAGGGCTACGAGTACAAGTCCGAGTTTGCCACCGCGCAGGTCGCCTGGGGCGCGCTACACTCCGCGATCGAACGTGACGACGCCTTCGTGCTGTGTCCCTCCAAAGCCCACTTCGTCCTGCTGCCCAAACGGGGTTTTACCGACGGCGCAGCTCGCCACCGGTTCCGCAGGCTGCTCCAGGAATCGCTCGGCGCCAAGGCCCAACTGCGGGCTGGCGAATCACGCCGAAAGCAGCAGTAAGGGCGAACCGGGAGCCACCTGGTCCCGTCAGGGGAACCGCACAACTTTGTCTTACCGGGCGTCAGAATGGCTCTTTGATCGAAATACCTGACAGGCACTTCGTGGTACGGAACGAGAACGGGCCGGCTGGGGTATTTGATCGGGGAGGCAGGTTCACAAGAAGCCGCCGGACCTAGGGCATTCTCGAGTCCAGGGTCTGTTTTTTGTATCCGGCGGGCGGTTCGAACTCGGCGGGATCGATGGCTCGCAACCGAACCGATTTCAGGCTGGACTCCAAGTGAAGCTCACCGTCGCGGAAGCGCCGCGAGGCGACGACAAAGCCATCCACCTGGTCCCAGTAAGCGAAGGGGTTGGGGAGCGGAGTCGGGAGCCCCTGTTTCGCAACGGAAAGCATCTGTTTGCCAAGGTCCTGCATCCCCTCGATTGCGGCTCCGGCCGAGTGGCCCCCCGGCACGTCGCCCCGGTCGGCGACACACAGTTCACGGACCTTTTTTCCGCCACGGTAGATGTCTTGGATCTCGCACGAGTAACCGTTGAAACTGCCGTAGGTTCCCGTAGGGCGAACCTGCAACGGTTCCATCGCCGCTCCCGGGCCGCCTTTCATGAGTTCTTCCAGCTTGGCTCGCTGTTCCGCGGGAAGGTTCTGGAGAGTCTCTTTCGCCTGCTCCACTGCTTCACTCAATGCGGCAACGAACGCCTGGTCGATCTCAAGATAGGTCTTGTCGTCGTGGAGTAGCGTGATCATCCTCCTCGAGTCCGAGTGAAACAAGACGGTGACGGCCGGAGCGTGCCCTGTGCTGTCTCCGAAGTCAGACCGAAGACGCCCGCCTTCGACGACAATCCGCCTTTTGGAAGTCCGAACTCCCGACGCGGTGTGCGCCTTGATCTCAAAGTCGTAGATAACGCCGGCGCTGAGAGGAGTCGCAAGCAGCACGGCAATCAGAATCGTTCGAGCGATAGAGACCAAGAGCTCCCTCCCGGAGTGACCCGTTCACGAGCCAACATAGGGCCGCGGTTGGAACGTTCCCTACAGAACCCGTATCCAACCAACTTGATGACAGCGACTGCAACTGTGAGCTTTGTCAAATCTGCTTCCGATACTAGTTGTACGGTCCGGCCAAGTCACTCGAGTGAATGTACTAGTTGTCTGATCCGGTCGCAGATCTGAACAGAGGTGTCAAGTTCTCGGCGGGCCGGCAGCTGTGAGTGTACGGAATCGTTTGCGGGCCTTCAGGCGCAGGCGAGTCCACAAAGGCTAGGGCCTCTTCGAAACCGGCAGCGACCGCAGCGTGGGTGGGCGGATCGCCGGTGCGTCCGGCCGTCGGCCTGCGGCTCATTTAGCGGCGTTCTCGAGGACGCCCAAGCAGGTAGACGAGCGCACCCAGGACCATGCCGGGAAGGATTTCAAACACCTCGCCGTTTAGCACCAACACGTGACGCCAAACAATCACGCCCGCCAGCCCCGCCATCATCATCGCCAGAGCCAGGCGGCCCGAGATCGGCCACCGCATCACTCGCACGACCATCAGCGGCCCCAGCGCGGCACCGAGTGTCGACCACGACATCACGACGAGTCCAAAGACGCTTTCGCTGGCCAGGAGTGCAATGCAAAGGATCACCGCGGCGACGACCAAAGTGCTGACTTTCGACTTGAGGTAGGAATCGCGCCAGCCGGAGAAGATGTCCTGGGTCAGCGCGGCCGAGCACGAGAGCACCTGTGAATCCGCCGTCGACATGGTGGCCGAGAACAGCCCCGCAAGCACGAGCCCGACCAGGACGGCCGGCAAGTATTCGCTCGCCAATGTCGGCAGGGCCAGTTCGGCGTCGAAGGCTCCCACGTCGGGAATCAAGACGCGGCACGCCAACGCCACCCCGTAGCACGCAACGGTGAACGCTAAGTACCAGACCAGGTAGATGTCGCGGGCCTTGGCCACATCCGATCCCGAGCGGATCGACATCGCCCGCACCATGATGTGCGGCTGGCCCACGACGCCGATCCCCGCGCCCATCCACCCCAATGCGTAGAGCACGAAACCGAAACGCGGGCTGGGCGGGAACGGATTGGTCAACTGCGGGTCAATTGCCTCAAGCCGTGCCCACAACTCGCCGAGGCCGCCAATCTCGGCGAGGGCGATCACCAACAGCAGCCACATCGCGAAGATCATATTGATCGCCTGCGCCACGTCAGTCCAGATGGACGCTCGGATGCCGCCGGCGAAGCAGTAGATCACGACAATGCACGCCCCCGCGACGGCTCCGACGGCGTACTCCCAACCGAACAGCACGTGCAAGGCCTTACTGCCGGCATTGAGCTGTGCGGCGGCGTAGGTGCCGAGGAAGAGGATCGTAATGACCGCCGCCGTGATCCTGACCGGCCGTTCACCGCTGGGCAGCTTGGCCGCGAGATAGGAGGGGATCGTGCGAACGTTCTCCTCCTCGCTCTCCTCGCGCAGGCGCCGGTGAATCCAGAACCACATAAAGTAGTCGCCGAAGATCCAACCGACCATGATCCAGATGGCCGAAAGGCCCATGGTGTAGGTCATGCCGATCAGGCCGATGAACATGAAGCCGCTGTTGTTGGTCGATACGGCCGACAGCGCCATGAACCAGGGGCCGATGCTGCGGCCGGCCAGCAGGTAGTCTTCGGTGGTGGAGGTCTTACTTCGCGCCGCATAGGCGCCAATGAATACGAAGCAGGCCAGGAAGCTCAGAAAGCTGAGGATGACGGGGTTGAGCATGAGGACGGGCTAGGCCGTAGTCGGGCGGGCGGGGAACCGTCCATTGTATCGGGAATCTACAGCCTGGACTATTGGGTGCGGGGCTCCCAGGTCTGGGGGACACGAGGCCTGGGGGATCGAGCCAAATCCAGCCGCCTATACTAACCTGAAGGCGCTGACCAGCCTCGCTCGCCCTACATGCGTGAAATCAAGATCGGTGCGGCGCAGTTTGAAGCTCGCGACGGTGACAAGGCGTATAACCTTGGCCGGATCGATGCTCTTACACACCAAGCCGCGGCCGAGGGTGCCGAGATAGCTTGCTTTCACGAATGCTCGATTCCGGGCTACACGTTTATCGAGAATCTCGCGCGCGCTGAAATCGTCGCACTTGCCGAGAATGTGCCTCAGGGGCCGTCCATCGGGCGGCTGATCGAGATGGCCGGCACCCACCAAGTGGCGGTCGGAGCTGGGTTGGTCGAGCGGGACGGCGACCGTCTATTCAACAGCTACGTCGTAGTCACCGGCGACGGTGTAGCCGCTAGGCATCGTAAGATCCACGCCTTCATCAGCGAGGAGATCGCCTGTGGCGAAGGCTACACGGTCTTCGATTTACTCGATACGAAGTTCGGCATCTTGATCTGCTACGACGTGAACCTGCCGGAAAATGTCCGCATGACGGCGATGAAGGGAGCGGAGATCGTCTTGATGCCGCACGTCACCGGCTGCCTGCCGAGTCCGATGCCCGGAAGAGGCGTGGTCGACCTGGAGATCTGGCACAACCGCGAGCGAGATCCCGTTCGTTGCCGCCAGGAATTCGACGGGCCGAAAGGCCGTGGCTGGCTGATGCGCTGGCTGCCGGCGCGTGCTTACGAGAACGGCGTCTATGCCGTCTACACCAACCCTATCGGGGTCGAGGGCGGCACGATCAAGCCCGGTGGGTCGATGGTTCTCGATCCGTTCGGCGAGGTCGTAGCCGAGTGCCGCAAGCTTGGCGACGAGGTGGTGGTCGCGACACTCGACCCCGCCAAACCCGATGTCGCGCCGGGGCAGTCCTACATCCGGGCCCGGCGGCCCGAGTTGTATGGAGCGATGACGGACCCGAATCCGCACATCGGCCCCGATGGCCGGCCGGAGGTTTGGTGGAAGAAGCATCGTCCCTGAACCCCGCTGTCGCCCTGAGAGAGTCGGCTTTCGCTTCCGGACAGCACGGTAGAATCGAGGTTGCCTCGACTTTCCCCTTCCACGCGCCGGCTTGTCTTCCTGTTTACGCTCGCTGCGGGGGCTCTGGCCCTGGCCATCGCCTCTTGGACTAGTGTCACTGGCTATGAGAGCAGCAACGCGTTCCACGCCGACCTGCCGCCCGGCGATCCGCTGACAGACCGTGTTGTTCTGGTCGTACTGGACGGCATCCGACTCGATGTCTCTCTCGGAATGACTCACTTGCAGGCACTCGCGCGACGAGGCTCTGCCGGGTCGATGCGGGTCGCCCTTCCCTCGCTCTCGAATCCGAACCGTGCCGTGCTCGCCACAGGCGCATGGCCGGAGATCAACGGCGTTACCAACAACGGCAGCTATCGTCCGCCTCCGGTCGATTCGGTATTCTCGCTAGCGGACGCAGCGGGCCTATCGGCGGCGGTTGCCGGCTCATCTCTGTGGAAGAGAGCCTTCGGCCGATACCTCCAGGGCAACATCCGCGTTCAAACAAGGGGGCCCGGCAGCAACGCCGATATCGCGGAATTGGTCCGTTGGCAAGAGGCGAGCTGCGTCCAAGCGCAGCACTTTCTCAAGCCGTACTCCAGCGGTCTCTTGGTGGTCGGTATTCCGTCAGCGGACGCGGCGGGTCATGATCACGGCGGCGAATCAGAAGCCTACCGCGAGGTGGCCAGGGCGGTGGACCGTTGCCTGGGCTCTCTGGTGGAGTCGCTCGACAGCGGCCGGACGGCGTTCGTCGTGGCCTCTGATCATGGGCACATCCAGCGCCGTGGCGCGGGCGGTCACGGCGGTGCGGAAGAAGAGGTGGTCGAGGTCCCGCTGGTCTTAGCCGGTCGAGGCATTCGCCAAAGCCGTGGCTGGTCTGCCCGCATGATCGACGTGGCACCGACGATCTCCGCGCTGCTGGGACTGCCCCTGCCGTCGACCAATCAAGGGGATTTGCTGTGGCAGGCGCTCGACATGGACCCCGATCACGAGGCGCAGCTGCGCCGCCGCGCGGCCCAACAGCAATCGTTGGCGGCTTCCAAGTTGCCCAACCGGCCCGCATTGCGCGCCAGAGAGAAGTCGTCCCGGCTGATGCCGGCGATCGCGGCGTTCCTGTTGTGCGGGGCCCTGGTTGTCACGGGCTTTGTTCGGCCTCGCACCCGCCGGCTCAGGATCGCAGCCGCCGCGGGCGCTTACTTCGCCACCTATTATTTGCTGTTCTTCGCAACGGGGCTCGGTTATTCACTTAGCCACGTCGGCCAGGAGGAGCACCTGCTCTTGTTCCTGGGCGCGAACGTCTCCGCAGCCGGCGCCGCGTTTCTTGCCTCGTCGCTGATCACCTCAAGGAACGGCCGGGGTGGGATCCGAAGATGGGACGTGCTGTTTGCCACCGACCTCGCCCTCCTCATCTGGGGGCTTCTCGGCTTCCGCGTCGCGTGGATCTATTGGACCTCGGGACTATTCATGAACCGTTCGATGCTCGACCTCGACCATAGCTTCGAGGCCTGCCTGCACCTGTTGCAGTTCGGCGGCATCGCTCTTAGCGTCGCCCTGCTTTTGGTCATCCGGAAGCTGCTCGAGCAGGGGTCTCACGCACACTCACCTAGTGCCGGTTCACCCCCTGCCCCCGGCTGAGCTAGAATAGATCACACCGACATGCGCTTCCGCGCTCTCGGGCCGGCCTTATGGCTGGCCACGGCGCCGACGTTGCCCGGCGCCGAAATCGAGCGCCGCCACGCTCCCGCTTTCGGCATCGAGGGAGTTGTCAATGCCGCAAGCTTCCGGGCCGCTCCCGATAACTTCTTGGTACCGAACGGCATCTTCTCGGTCTTTGGCGAGGACTTGTCTCTGCGGACGCGCGAAGTGCGCCCCAGCGACCTCGAACAAGGCCGGCTGCCCACGAGCCTGGGCGGCGTGAGCGTCTCGGTCGGAGGCTTGCGCGCACCGCTTTACTTCGTCTCGCCCGGCCAGATCAACGCGCAGACTCCCTCGCTGCTGCCGCCGGACGAAGCGACCGTACAGATCGTTCGGGAGGGCCTGGCCAGCAATGAGGTACGCGTCAAGGCACGCGCGTTTGATCCTGGACTGTTCACCTACATGGGGCGTCCGGTGGCGACCCACCTTGATTTCACCCTGGTGGGCCGTGGCGAGGTCGAGGGCTCGACGCCGGCGCATCCGGGCGAGTACATCGTGATCTTCGGGACCGGCCTGGGACCCACGCTGCCTCCGGTCATAGCCGGTCAGCTTCCGAACTTCGCCGCACAGATCATGAACCCGGTACGAGTGTGGGTGGGCGATCGCGAGCTGGTGGGCGGGTTCATTCAGTACGCCGGGCAGGCTCCCGGGCTGGCCGGGGTCTACCAGCTCAATCTCTTGCTGCCCGATGATACCCCCACCGGCGACCCCGAGATCGTGATCGAGATGGCCGGCATCCGCAGCCAGCCGGGACTGGCGATCGCCGTCGATCCATGAACATTCATCCACAAACCGCCATATCGGTGGAAACCTTTTTGTCCTGTGGCGGGTTTATATAGTGGAGCCGGAAACTTGGTCTAACCGGGGGCGGGTTTGAGACCGCTCCAGGGGCCGATCCGGCATCGGCGTTCGCCGCGGTATGAGTAGAATGAGGCAGGGGAGAAAACGGATGAAGCATTGGGCCGTATGGACGATGATTCTGACTCTTGGACCCGCAAGTCTGTGGGGCCAGGCCGACCCGGCGCCCGCGAAGGACCCCGGAGTCGAAGCAGCCCCCGCGCCACAGGTCGAGGGCCTCCAGACCCGCGAGCAGCCGGCGAAGGACAGCATCGTGGTGCCGCGGGGCACCCGCGTCCCGCTGGTGCTGATCAACTCCATCAGCACCAAGAACTCCGCGCCGGGCGACCTGGTCTACTTGGAATCCGTCTATCCCGTCGTGGTTCGGGGACGCATCCTCATCCCCCCGGGCACCTATGTCTCGGGCACGGTCACTCACGTTAAGCGCCCCGGACGGATCAAAGGCAAGGGCGAGCTCTTCTTGCGCTTCGACAACATGATTCTGCCCAATGGCACGATTCGCGATTTCACCGCGCGGATCGGCGCTCTTGACGGCCGTTCTCCCGAGGGATTCGACCGCGACGAAGGCAAGATCACGAGCGAACCGGACAAGGGCGGTGACGCCGGTACGGTGGCCCAGACCACGGCGGCCGGCACCTCCGTCGGAGCGATCGCGGGCGCGGTCGGCGACCGGGCAGGCATGGGTATCGGCATCGGCGCGGCGGCGGGCGCGGCGGCGGGACTGGCCACGATCTTGGCGACGCGCGGGCCCGAGGCGCTCCTCGAGAAGGGCACCCAGCTCGACATGGTGCTCGATCGCGACCTCTATTTCACCGAAGCCGAGGTCACTTTCGATAACCCCTTGCAGCGCCCTAGCGTGAACGTCAACGTTGGTACCGGCCCCGATCCGAACCGCAACCGCGGCAACACCAACAGCGGCGGCCTCGGGCGCTTCCCGCCGTTCTAAACACGGAACCAGCCGCGAAGCGGCGTTGGATGTTGGCCCTGGGTGAAGGCGAAGCCGAAACCCAGGGTGCAGGTCCCCCACCTTTCGAGCCCTGACAGGGCGATGGAAAAGTCATGAGCCAGTCGTCGCTAGTGTAGTGCACCATAAATAATGTAACTTATATTGACTTCCCATCGTCTCTATTAACAGGAGGCATGGGATGCGAAGAGCACAACCAGTAACTTTGAACACAGCGCAATGCAAGCAGTTGGACCGCTACGCGCGCGGCCGCCAAGTCGCCGTTCGTCTCGCCCTGCGAGCCAGGATTGTCCTGCTGGCCGCCGACGGTCTCGAGAATAAGCAGATCGCCGCACAGCTCGGTGTCTCGCGGCAGTTGGTGGCCCGCTGGCGCACGCGCTTTCTCGAAAGCAGCATCGCCGGCATTGCAAAAGACGCCCCACGGCCCGGTCGTAAACCTGCCGTCTCGAAGCAGAAAGTACAGCAGATCATCCACAAGACCACCCGCGAGAAACCGTCCAACGCCACCCACTGGAGCCGCCGCACCATGGCCGCCGCGGCCGGCGTCAGCGCTTCCACCGTGGGACGGATTTGGCGCGCCCATGGCCTCAAGCCCCACCGCGTCAAGACCCTCAAGCTCAGCAATGACCCGCGTTTCGCCGAGAAACTCGACGACATCGTCGGACTCTATCTCAATCCGCCTGAGCATGCTCTGGTTCTCTCGCTCGATGAGAAGTCCCAAATCCAAGCCCTCGATCGCACCCAGCCCGGCCTGCCGCTCAAAAAGGGACGCGGCCAAACGATGACCCACGATTACAAGCGCAACGGCACGACCACCCTGTTTGCGGCGCTCAACAGCCTTGACGGCAGCGTGATCGCCGAGTGCATGCCCCGACACAGCCACCAGGAATGGCTGCGCTTCCTGCGCTTAATTGACCGCCGCACTCCCAAGGACAAACAGCTTCATCTCATCGTGGACAACTATGCCACCCACAAGCATGCCGCTGTGAAGCGTTGGCTCGATCGTCACCCGCGCTTCCACATTCATTTCACCCCGACCTCGGCGTCGTGGCTGAACATGGTCGAGCGATTCTTTCGCGATCTCACCGTCAAGCGCCTGCGCCGCGGCGTGTTTCGCAGCGTGGACGAGCTCGTCGCCGCCATTGACGACTACATCGCCCAGCACAACGGGCATCCCACGCCCTTCATCTGGACCGCGACCGCCTCCGACATCCTCGAGAAAGTCAAGCGCGGACGTGCCGCCCTGCCTAAGGTGCAATCTGCTTGACGCACTACACTAGGTCTGGCAAGGTGGGGCCGGCATTCGCGCCACCGCCGAGGCCTCGAGCGCTTGTCGAACGCGCTTACCTTGTCGCCGAGCACCTTCATCGTGCGCGCCTCTGGGTCTCGGCGTGCCGTGTCCACAGGTTCTTCGGGCGGTATTCGCGGCGCCATGGTTCCATCACCCTTTCAGGGTTCTTGTCGCTTTGTAACGGTAACCTAGGGTTCCGCCGCAGACGGCTTCACCCTAGGCTAACGTCCAACGCCGCTTCGCGGATGATTCGGACCGGACAGTCGGCCCGGAGGTCGACGCTGCCGGCCGAAGGCCCGCTCCACCCCTAGGGTACGATCTCGTCGCCGAGTATTCGGTTGCTCAGGTCACTTCTTGGGCTCCGGGGCGGCTTTTCGAGGTCGGCGATGCGGCCGGCGAGGGTGCCGGAGCGGTAGGCGAAGTCGAGGGCGGTGCGGATGAGGGCGGCGCGACCGGACTCGATAGCCCGCCCGGAGTGGATCAGCTCGTGCATGACTTCAACTACGTCGGACGCCAATTGCTGCATGTGCAACGACGCCTGGTCGAGGGCCTGTTGGCGGAGCTTGGCCTGGAACGCCTTGTCGTCGCGCAGCCAGCGGTGGATTGAGCGCTCGCTGACGCCGGATTGGCGGGCGGCGCCCGCGACGGAGCGGGCCGAGAGCAGGGCAAGCAAGGCCAGTTGCTTCGGCTGGGTTAGGGTCGGTTCCTGGTCGGCGGACGCCACGGAAAGCTCGTTGGCCGGCTGGAGCCGGCAGGATTTGTCAGGATCTGTCAGGATTTGTCGCGGTTTTCGGGGCGATTCTAACGATATCTTTATGTTCTTCCTGTTCGTCACTCATGGGTCACCTCGCACGGCACCGGTGCGGATCGGTGACCAGGATTTCGAATTGTGGTGTTCCACCTGCTGTCCTGTTTGGGCGACGAATCGCCGTTAGTTTTCTTCGCCTCTAGTATAAGAGCCGATTGTGGGAGTGACGGGTGTCTGGAGAGGTAAGTGGTTGAAAGGATGGGGGAAATTGTTTTTGAAGATCTGTGAATGGCCTTCGGCTACAACGGGGTATGCAAAGCGGGCGCGGCGTTCCTGTTGGGGCGGCCAACAGTCAAAAGGGAAAGCGGTCGTGCGTCTACGGATAGGGAGTTGTTCACCGAAGTCGGCGGGGTGACATCATTGGTATACACGCATTATAAAAGGGCGCCCTTTTGAGGTACGGTTTGAGCGTTGACTCTCGTCCCTACAGAAAGGAGCACCCTCATGGATAGTACGAAGTATATCGGCATGGACGTTCACAAGGAAACGATTTCGATCGCCGTGATGAACTCCTCCGGCAAGCTGGTGATGGAGTCCATTCTGGAAACGAAAGCGGCCACCATTGTGCAGTTTGTCGAAGGGCTGCGCGGAAGTTTGCATGTCACATTTGAAGAAGGGACCTGGGCGGCCTGGCTCTACGAGCTGCTCAAGCCTCGTGTCACGAAGGTTACGGTGTGCAATCCGCGGAAGAACGCTTTGCTGAAGTCCGGCAACAAGAGCGACCGGATCGATGCGCGAAAGCTGGCCGAACTGCTGCGCAATGGATCGCTCTCGGCGGTCTACCACGGAGAAAACGGCATCCGAACGTTGAGGGAACTCTCGCGCAGTTACCTGACGATCAGCAAAGACCTCACGCGAGTGATGAATCGGCTCAAGGCGCTGTACCGAAGCTGGGCCATTCCTTGCGCCGGTACACAAGTCTACGCACCGCGACATCGGTCGGAATGGTTGAGCAAGATCACGGAAGCCGGCGTGCGCCGGCGTGCCGAGTTCTTCTACCAACATCTCGACGGGCTGCAGGCTTTACGCCAAGCAGTGCGGCGAGATCTATTAACCGAGAGCCGGAAGCATAGTGCGACGAAATTGCTACGCCAGATTCCCGGTATCGGTCCGATCCGGGCGACTCTCTTGATGGCGCTGATGCAGACACCCCACCGGTTTCGCAGCAAGCGGCAACTGTGGGCCTACAGCGGTCTGGCGTTAGAGACGCGCAGCAGCGCGGAATACCGCTACGTGGAAGGTCAGCTACAACGCATCAAGGAGCGAGTGGCCCTGCGCGGCCTGAACAAAGACCATAACCATGATCTCAAGTCGATCCTCAAGAGCGCAGCCACGAGAGCCAGCGGTCCTGCTGGGCCCGCCCACCAGTTTTACGAAGCTTTGCTTGCCAAGGGAATGAAGCCTTCGATGGCTCGTCTTACCCTGGCGCGCAAGATTGCCACGATCACGTTGATCGTCTGGAAGAAAGGAGTACATTTCGACGCTGAACATCTGAAACAACAAGCAGCTTGAGCGTCTCTGGCAGAGAGTCCGCTCCGTCCGCAGGAATCATCTCCGCGGCGGCGCCCATTGGGTTCTTGAGACGCTCGGGTTCGAGGGAGAGCATCGATCGGCTAGATAGGCCCTGTGTGCCTTGAGCACCGAGTCTCTGTAAACACCCTATGCCTCCTCGGATAACCCAAGAAAGCAATAGGCCACGAGTCTCCGATAGGGCCATGGTTGCCAACGCGGCAATCGCCACGCTTGTCAGTCTCGGAAACCGAACAGCGTCGTCACAACGGTGAGATGGAACCACAGGGACGGAAGACTGCTTCGTCGCTTTCGCTCGACAAAGCGAAACAGGACAACAAGACCGTGATAAGCCGCTCGTCGATCGAGAGAGCGCGCTCAACTAGTACTAGGTTGCAAAAGTAAGCGTAATTATGACCACTTGGACAAACCTATCTATTTCTCAGGGGTTGCAGAACTTCGCACTTCGTTCGACCAACGTCTATCTGTGCGCGAATCCACTGAAAACAAAGAGGAAGACAGAATTCCGGAAGGTCATGTGTTATGACGCGCACTTTTGCGATTAAGTACTAGGCAGGCTGGCTGGATGCCGAGCCCGGTACCGAGCCCTAGGGGAGATTTTTCTCTTGACATCCCCTTTTATAGGACTAGCCGACAAGATCGACATAGGTAGGCCCTCGCAAGCTTTCCCTGTCACACCACCGGGCATACGGGTCCCGTACCACGGCGGTTCGGAGGAGTTAAGCGTTCGAAGATGCCGACAATCTGGGAAGGCCGAGCGAATCGAAATAGACATTGGGCAGCGCTTGCTGGACAGCCGCGTGCCGCGACATGGCCCACAAACCAGTGGCGGAACCGGCGGCAATGGCCGCACGATAATGCGGCACGCCCAATCGCCGTAGGTTGGCGAATCGGGTCGGCCCATTCCCCCACTGCCGCCAGGTCATCATGCGGAGTCTCCGGCGGATCCGCGCATCCAGGTTGCGAAACACCAGCGGGTCTTGGCTGAAGCCAAAGTAGCTCCGCCAGCCGAGCAGATACGGCCTCAATGAGCCGATCATCCGCTCAATGCTGATCCCGCGCGTCCTGCTCGTCAGCTCTCGCACTCGCGCTTGGAACCTTTGCAACGCCTCGGGCGATATCAATCGCTGAGGCTCCGCTCCGGTCGTCAAGCGAAAGCCTAAGAACTTCCGATCGTTGGGTCGAGCCACCGCACTCTTCGATTTGTTGACCTTGAGTCGGAGTTTCTTTGTAAGAAACTTACAGACGCCGGCCATCACCCGTTCCCCCGCCCTGCGACTGCGAACGTAGATGTTACAGTCGCCGGCGTAGCGGCAGAAGCGATGGCCGCGCCGTTCCAACTCGCGATCCAAATCGCCGAGCACGAGGTTCGACAACAACGGCGACAACGGTCCGCCTTGTGGCGTGCCTTCGTCGGCAGGACTCACCAGCCCGTCGTCCATCACCCCGACGGTTAGAAACGCCCGGATGAGTTTCAGCAATCGCTTGTCGGGGACACGTTTGGCGACACGAGCCATCAGCAGGTCATGGTTGACTCGATCGAAGAACTTCTCCAGATCGATGTCTACGACCCACTGATAGCCTGCGGCGACGTAGGCTTGCGCCTGAGTCACCGCCTGATGCGCCGAACGTCCCGGTCGGAAGCCATAGCTGTTGTTGGAAAACGTCGGGTCCCAGCGCTTCTGCAGAACCTGCAAGACCGCTTGCTGGATCAGTCGGTCGAGCACCGTAGGGATGCCCAACTTCCTGACCCCGCCGCCGGGCTTCGGGATTTCCACCCTGCGCACCGGTTGCGGTTTGTACGTTCCTTGAAGCAACTGTTCCCGGATGGCTGGCCAGTGCTTGCGAAGGTCGTCCAGCGTTTCGTCGATGGTCTTGCCATCAACACCCGGACTCCCTTTGTTACCCCGAACTTGTTTCCAAGCCTTTACGAGATTGCTTCGCTCGCACACCTCCTCCATCAGTCGTTCTTCTCGCGCCGGGCTTTCAGATTCCCGCTTCACCGCGGACGGTTCGGTCCCTTGCCGAGCGCGCCTCGGGGCTTCACCCTTTGGCTCGTCCATGAAGGCCAGTCGTTGCTGGGTTTTCTGCCGCTTGCCGTCCATGAGTTGCGAGTCTTACTTGCCGCTCTCTTCCGTTCGGGCCTTCGGCCATCGTTCTCGGTTCGGCCTATCTGTTGGCTCCGTTTTTCGACTTGTGGAGTGCCTTACTAGCCTTGCCGACTGCATGGCCTACTATGCCCTCTGCTGACTTCTGCGCCCCGATCAGGTCGCCTCGCGGCTCCCCCAGTCCCAAACAGCGGGACGGAACGCAGACCTCCCGGGGTAAGTCTGACCGCCTTCGCCGCACACCTGCCGAATCTACAGCCTTGGCCCTTGATGGAACTGGACTTCGCGATCAGTTGTCCGCTCGTCCGACCAAAGATGCCCCTTATCCGGTTTCTGTTCGTCAGGTCGCGGTTTTGTTCCACGCTTCCTCTGGACCCCGCCTCGCGACGACGCCCTTGCGCTTCCCTAGCACTTCACCTCCATCAGGCTGTGCAGAGGACTTTCACCTCCAAGCTGTCAGACATGCCCGGCACACAACCAAGCCGCTATGCGCGGCGGACGCCTGCGGCGTGGGTGGCAAGGGAAGAGTAGAGTCGGTCGCAGAGAAGGAGGTTCTCTGTGACGATACTCACCCAGCGGATGCGAGAAGAGCTCGTACGCCGCAACTACGCTGAAACAACGATTCGCACCTATCTACGATCCGTCGAGCAGTTTCGAGAATACGCTCGAAAGAGGCTCGATCATCTCGGTCCGGACGATATGCGCCGCTACCAGGCGTACCTGCTCGAGAACAAGAAACTCGCCGTCGGCACGGTCGTCCTGCACGTCAGTGCACTGCGGTTCCTTTACGTCAAGGTGCTCGGGCGGCGCGACATGAAGCAGGAGCTGCCCTATCCGAAGCATCGCAAACGCCTGCCGACCATTCTGAGTCCCGAGGAGGTGGCGCGCCTGATCGACTCGGCGCGCACCCTATCGCACCGCGCGATGCTGATGACGCTGTACTCGGCGGGGCTGCGTCGCGCCGAACTGTGCCGCCTCAAAGTTGCCGACATCGACAGCCAACGAACGATGCTTCGTGTCGAACGCGGCAAGGGCGGCGTGGATCGCGAAGTGCCCCTGAGCCAAGAGCTTCTTGAGACGCTGCGCGAGCATTACCGCTGGATACGGCCCAAAACGTACTTGTTCCCCGGCACGATCAACAACTGGCGCGTCGACAAACCCATCACACCGAAGGTCGTCTGGACGGCGGTTCGCGAGGCGACCGAACGCGCTGGGATCCGCAAGCGCGTTACACCCCACACGCTGCGGCATTGTTACGCCACGCACCTGCTCGAATCCGGCGCTGATCTGCGAACCATTCAACTGCTCATGGGGCATGTCGATATCGAGGCCACGACGGTCTACCTACACCTTTCCCAGAAGCACTTGCAAGCGGCGGCGAATCCGTTGGATCAACTCGCGATTTCCCCTACAGCGCGCATCGAACGTTCGCGCAGACTACACAAGCCGGCATGAGCCGGCCCACCTTCGAGGTGGCCGATCTCATCCAGGCGCAGGGCGACCGCTTCGTGGATCGCTATCGATCGTGGCTCAGCTTCCAGCAACTGAATGTGCTGCAAGCGATCGGGCGCTGTCGCACGGCGGCCTTGGGCGGCCACGTTGATGTTTGTCCGCGCTGTGATCAGCAGGCGATCTCGTATAACTCCTGTCGTAATAGGCACTGTCCAAAGTGCCAGGCGCAAGCGCGCCAACGCTGGCTCGCCGCGCGCGAGCAAGAAGTCTTAGGCGTGCCCTACTTTCACGTCGTCTTCACCCTGCCGCACGCACTCAACATGCTTTGCGAGCAGAACCCGGCGGTCCTCTACGGCTTGCTGTTCTGGGCCAGCGCACGGACTCTGTTGGAAGTGGCGGCAAACACGAAGCATCTCGGCGCAAAGATTGGCTTTCTGGGCATCTTGCATACCTGGGGGCAGAACCTGCTGCTTCATCCCCATCTCCACTGTGTCATTCCAGCCGGCGGACTTTCTTCCGACCGCACCCGCTGGGTCCGTCCCAAGTATGCTTTCTTTCTGCCGGTGAAAGTGCTCAGTCGCGTCTTTCGAGGCAAGTTCGTCGACGGCTTACGGCGAGCTCACCGGCATAAGCAGCTCCGCTTCGGCGGCCCGCTTACCGCCCTCGAAGAATCGAAAAACTTTGCGGCTTTCCTGCGCACCCTGTTCCGTCAGGACTGGGTCGTGTACGCCAAGCCGGCTTTCGGCGGACCGGCGCAGGTGCTGCGTTATCTGGGCCGCTATACCCATCGCGTCGCCATCAGCAATCACCGCTTGCTGGCTTTCGACGGCGAGCGCGTCACTTTCCGTTGGAAGGGCTACGCGCACGGCAACCAACAGCGGAAGATGACACTCCGTGTTGCAGAGTTTCTGCGGCGCTTTGTCCAACATGTGCTGCCACGAGGTTTCGTTCGCATCCGGCAGTTCGGCTTCTTGGCCAACCGCTGCCGCAAAGCTCTGCTCGCACTCGCCCGCCAGTTGCTCGCGTCGGCGCTGGAACCACGGCAGCCTAGTTCGCAGGCGTCCGCCGACACACTGACCTGGCGATGCCCCCGCTGTTCCACGCCGATGCGAATCGGGCCCCAGCTTACGCCGGCCCAACTCGCTCTCCAATGCAGCTACTTCGACAGCTCGTAAGGCACCCGCCACAGTCTGGCGCAAAGACGTGCAACCGCACGCCGCGGCGGTCGTGTGTCCGTGCACCTAAAGCCATGTGCAAATCCGCTCTTGTCGCAGTGTCTCAACCCCGCGGATCGCCGATCCGATCTCTGTACTTGCCTTGTCGCGGCTGCTCGGCCATCCTCGCGACGCCTGCGGCGACTCGCAGCACCGCCTGACGTGGTTCGTAGCTCCATAGTCGTCCGCCCCGCCCAGCGGCTTCCTTCAAGTCGCCCTATCGAAACTGCCTCGGACCCGGCTTCCTCGCCTTCTCTCCCATCTTCGTGCTCCGAGGCAGCCCCGATACGGCACTAACGACTAGGGGGGATCCAACCGCACTTCGTAGTCGTCGAGGCGGTTGAAGGAAGAGAGCGAGACTTGTCCCGGATTGCCTGCCACACAGCCAAGCGCACCAGCGATTCGACCTAAGCCCCTACGTTGGAACAAGTTAGAGGGAGAGGTGGCAGATTTCTCATGCGAACCGGATTTCCCAACACTTTCCCGCCGGGCGGGCTCTATGTGGCTGACTTCGCGGAACTTAGTCCTGCTCGCGGTCGCCAAACTCTCGTCCCGCTTCTTGACTATACGGATCGACGGTGGCATTGCGTCTACGCTGTCTAGCGAGTCCTTAAGCATCAGACTCCCGACCAGTGAGCTGTCGTAGGAGACCACTTTCCGGAGGGATCGTCGATCTCTCGCTTGTTACCCACTTCAAGTCGCGAGGACAGCGAACCGCAGACGGTCCTTTGAAGCTGCCCGAAGTTCTCTCGTTCGCGATCCAGATGACTGAGGCGCTCGAAGCAGCCCACGACAAGTCCCTAATGTCTTTCGCATGACCTGGCAGCGGGTCCGCAACTGCAGCGGCATTACAGCTAGGCTCAGTCAAGCGTGACGTCTTCGACCATCCAGATGTTGCCGCTGTCTGTGACCCGATGAAAGATCAACTTGTCGCGGACCAAGCCAGGTGACGAGCCGTGGGATTCGAGGCGTTCCGAGCTGAAGCTGTGCGAATGGTAGACGGCAAAGACCTCTCCGCGAGGCCGACCCTGTGCGGGATCGAGCCGCCGCGCCCAAAAGCACCACTTGCCGTCGCGGTCCGACATGAAATAGAGAATCTTGCCCTCAGGGGAAACCATGGGGAATCGGCAGATTGCTCCTTCCGAAACCAGCTCTATCCACTCGCTCTGGGGAGACAGCTTTCCGTCTCGAAACGGCGCCGAGATGATCCGGTCGCGATTGGAAAACACGATTCGTGCGTCCCGCGGTGAGAAAGTAGGTCTCGGGGAGTAGAGGTCGCTTAACAGCTTAGTTCGCTTGCCGGACCCGATGTCTACGAGCCAAACGGATTCGTTTCCCGGCCCCGGCGGGTTAATCGTCGTCAGAATCTTTTCTCCGTTGGACATCCAGCTTTCAGGCTCTCCGCAGTCGCGGCATACTTCCCGCGTGCTCCGGCTCGCTAACTCGTGAACGAAAAGAGAGGTCGATTGGGTCGACCCGCCTTGCCAAATAAATCGCTCACCAGGTCCTCCTTCCACACCTCGAAACGCCACTTTTGTACTATCCGGCGAAATCCGAACGGCTTTCGCGGCCATCAAGCGGTCGTCTATCGTTCGGGATTCTCCGGTCAATAGATTCTTGACCCAGGGCCGCCAGGATCGATCTGATGTCATACCCGCGTAGGCAATCATGGAACCATCGGCGGAAATACTCCCGTCTCTGGACCAAGTGGGGGCGTCCGTCAGACGCTCAATCGGCCCTTGAACTGCCCCGGTTTCGGCGTCGATCGGCAAGGCGACGATGTCGATGTTGCGGAACCGAGCACCGAAGATCAGCCGCCCATCACTCCAACTGGGGTAATGCAATTCACCGGTGGGCAGCTGGAATAGCAGTTTGGGCACACCTTCGAGCGAACTCCAGCCCGGCGCGAGCTTCATGCGCCAAACGTCTCCACCTCCTAGCACACCGGCTAATAGGTCTCGACTTTCGCGAGCGAACCGAAGCTGCGTGAGTTGAACCGGCTCGGCCCGCTTGGAGGAGCCGTATAGCGGACCTAGCGCTATTTCCCGTGTCGGTCCTCCGTCTATTGGCGTGACGCCAAGCCGCATTGCGCCCCGCGCGTCCGGTTTCAACACCGTCACGAGATGACGACTGTCGGGCGACCAAGCCATTTGTCCGTAAACCGTCGGCTGGACCGGCAGGATCGTTGGAGGACCGCCACCGGCTGGCACGATAAATAGAGGCGCAGCGCCCTGCCGACCGGCAATCCATCGGCCGTCTGGTGAATACCGCGGCCCAGCGCCGTCCGCAACGAATCGCTCCGAGCGGTCAGCCAACAACGTGGCGAACATTCGGGGACGATGCCTGCGGTTATCTACCCACGCGATCTCCTTCCCGTCCGGAGAGAAGTTGGGGGAAATCTCATTCCCGGGGTGGTTCGTCACCTGGACGGGAGAGCCGTTCCCGAGAGGCCAGGGTTGCACCCAGATGTCGAGATCATCACCGTCTTGCCGGTTGGACGCGTACGCAAGCCACTTCCCGTCCGTGGATAACGTAGGATTGGCGGTCAGCCCGTTGTCCCGTGTCACCTCAATCGGCAGCCTGTGCAACTGTTGTTCTTGGGGGTAAACCCATAGTGTTGAGGCGATCGCACTGAGTGCTATTAGCACCGCTAGGACCGCCAGAATTACCACGGCAGAACCGGGATTCGAAAGGACTCTTCGGCGCAGGCCATCAATCAGCCCGGTCCTGTTCGAGTTACCTTCCAGGAGCCAGGCGTCGAGCTCCCCTTTGAGGGCGTAGACCGACCCGGCGTCCTTCGCCGATTTGACCCGCCGGACGGGCAAGCCCAACTCCCGCTCCCAGCGCTGGACCGTCCGCACACTGCGGTCGAGATAGCTCGCGATCTCCTTCCAGGAGTCGAGGCGCTCCTTGCTCGTGCTTTCTCGGGTCATCACAGACGATCTGCGGATAGGTTACAGCAATCCGGGGCCCCGTGCTCTGCGGGCACGACAAAACGCGCTATCCCCGTCGATGGCGTGATTTGACGCTTGATCCTACGTGGCTTTCGGGTTATATAACAGACGCGGGCTGCGTTTCGATGCTCAAGGGTACCGCCGCGACGAGCGCATGATCAGGAGGTAAGAGTATGACTTTGCAGACGATAACTCGCGGGGCTCAGGTGTTGACGATCTCCGTGATCGCCGCGGCTCTCATGGTAGAAGCCCCAGTCACGAGAGCCGGCCAGGGGAAGGGCGGCCCCAAGCCTCCGAGGGAGGTTCCCGCCACCGCCACGTTCGGAGACGTGTTGAGCGGGATCGAGGGTGACGGAGATCAGTACGTCGATGGTGATCTCAACGGCGGCTGGGCCCACTTCGTGGCCAACGGCAATTTCACCCTCCGCACCTATGGAAATAGCAAGAAGAAGAACAGTGATCCTCCGCGCGAGCTCAACGTTACGCTGTCACCGGTGCTTGGCTCGACCCCGATACCAGGACCGGCTTTCCTCGCCGTCGACGACTCACATTGCCCCACTGGATCCTGCACGGTCATCGAGGAGTTCGAATTCTCGACGGAGGAGGGCCTCCGCGACATGGGGCAGGATGACAAGATCTTCGTCCAGATCAACGGCAGGATGGCCGATCTCGCCAACCCGGGTGTCACCATCCTCTGGCGATGTGGTGCGCAGCCGCGGGCCGATGAGACTGTTGATTACACAGACACGGAGTATTTCGAGGCTAGGTGCGAAAACTCTGACCAAGGTACCTGTATCCAGTGGAGGGTCTCTCCTGATCTCGATGACCCCGCCGCTTCGCCTCGAAAGTGCTCGGTTTTCGTCGAAGACGGCGGCGGCAACGTTACCAGGGTTCCAGGTCTCGCGGACGTCGAAATCGACCTGGTCATCGATCGGCAGTAGGCGTGAGCATAGGGAATCCCACTGGCAACAGCCCTGAGATGTCTTCCACGGCCAGCCCGACCTGGCGCGGTCATCCACCGTGTCGGATTCTAGCCCACGGCACGGGCAGGGCGCCCGCGGCTGTTCCAGTTTCCGAAAATGCTTATCATGGCCCGCGTGTGACGAGGCGGATTCCTACCGCCGCAGGATACCTGGTGGGAACAACCGATGTCACTCGCTATCGGCCCCAAGTCTCGGTAGCCCTCTGATGGGACTCGATTTGGGTTCAGTCGGCGACCGATTGAGGAAGCTCTGACGCCTGGATCGCTCAATGGGTTAAGGTCCGCGTTCCGCCTATTCTTGCTATCGTGTTCGTTCGGCATTTATGGGATAGCTCAGCAGGCCCTAGACTAGAACGCGAAGCGCAGCAGGAACCGGAACGTGCGGCCGTCGTTGAGGGTATTGTTGATCTGGCCGAAGTTAGGCGCGCTCACATCGGCGCCGGGCTCGGCGAACTGCGGGTGATTGAGCAGGTTGAGCGACTCGGCCCGCAACAGCAGCGAGCGGTCGCCGCCCAGCGGCCAGCGGCGCGAGAGCGCGATGTTGATGTTCCAGATGCCGTCTTTGCGGAACGTATTGCGTCCCAGGTTGCCGGCTCGCTCGGTGGGCCCGGCGAACCCGAAGGCCTCGGCCGGCAGCCTGTCCGCCGACGTGTCGGGGTTGTTGATCGTGCGGCCCAGCACCGACGGGTCGACCACGTTCGGACGGTCGCTGCTGGTGCCGTCCACGTTCCCGACGCCCGGGCCGTCCGAGCCGGCGGTCAGTTCAAACGGCGTGCCCGACTTTAGCAGAACGATCGAGCTGAGCTGCCACTGCCCGAAGACCTCCCGCATCCATCCGCTTTGCTGTGCCAACGCCGGGGTTTCGTAGTTGAAGCGCCACAGCCCGGCATGGGATTGGTCGAAGTTGCTGAGGCCCTTCATCTCACCGTGATAGTTGAACTCGCTGGGGCTTCTCGCGCGCCGCGCGTCCCGTCCCGATGCCGTGTTGGTGTAGTCGGACCCCAGGTCGATGGCCTTGCTGAACCAATAGGAGGCGTCGAGCGACTGTCGGTCACCCCGCCGTCCAACGGAACAAGCCCATCGAGGTGGGTACGCCGTCGAGGGTACCTGTCACCGGATCCAGCAGATTGAAAATGTCCGCGCGGAACGTGAGCCGGCCCGACTCGCCCAGCCGGCTCAGAGGGACTGAACGGCTCAGCGAAACGTCGATGCTGAACAGGCCCGGTCCGCAGAAGGCGTTGCGCCCGGAGTTGCCCAGCAGCCCTCGACCCGGCACCGCAAACCCCTCTTCGCTGAGTAGAACGACGCCACCGGGCGCGGGCGTGCCCTTGCCGATCCGCGTCAGGTTCGTGTCAACGATATCGGCGCGCTGATTGATGATCTGGCCCTGGCCGAAGGCGGCCCTCTCCGGCGCGAACACTGTATACGGAAAGCCGGTTCGAAAGGCCGTCACCTGGGCGAATCGCCAGTCTCGGAACACGGCGGCGGCCTTTGACGAGGACAACAACTCCGGTACCTCCCAGTTGGAAAAGAACACGAGGTTGTGGCGCTGGTCGAAGTCGGCGTTTCCGCGATCGGTCCCGCTGTCGAACTGCCGCGCGAACGACGCCACGCTGCTGGTGGTGGCCGCCGCCCCGGTGCCCGCGAAACTGAGGTCGAAGAAATCGCCTATCAGCGGGTCGCTCTGATTGTCGATCGCGTGACTCCAGGTGTAGGCCACTTGCAAGGCCCCTTGCCGGGCTCGGTAACGCGCCACCGCCGTGAGAGCGTGGTAGCTCGACAACCCCTGGTTGGCGCGGTAGGAAATATCGGGCAAATCGGAGTTGAAGCGCCCTTGCGGGCTCTCGGCGCTGAACGGGAGGCTGAACTGGCGGTTGACGATGTCGGTCGTGATGAGGCTGCGCCCCAGGGAGCCCAGCGTGTTAACCTCGAGCGTCCAGTTCGGAGCCAACTCGCGCTGCACGCCGAGGAGGTAGTTCTGCGCATAGCCGTATCGCAGGCTCGGATCGAGCAGCGTCAGCCGCGGGAAGTCCATCGAAAAGTTGGTACCCTCGTAGGCCGGCAAAACACTTGTCACCGGCGCCAGATAGCCCCCCCGGACGGCTTGTAGGAAAAATTGGCCAGGATGAAGTTGTTGCTGCGAACGTTCTGCCACAGATTGTCGAACGGACGGTCGAAGAAGACCCCGTATCCTCCCCGCACGGCCGTTTTGAAATCACCCAGCGGGCCGTAAGAGAAGCCAAACCGCGCTGCAAAGTTGTTGTGCGCCGGGCTGAAAAGCTGCTGGTCACCACCGCCGGGAAACACGACTCTCGCCGCAGCGAGACCTTCCGGGAAGTTCGAGCCGGTCCCGAGTTCCAGGGTGGCGTCTTTCGCCGGGCCGGTGTTCGTCGGTGCGCCGAAGTCTTCGTAGCGGAGACCTAGGTTGAGGACGAGCCGCGGGGTGAGTTTGAGAGTGTCTTGGAGGAAGAAATAGTACTGGTTGTAGCTGTAGTCCCGTTCGTATTGAGGTAGCGCGAGAGCCGGCAGTTCTTGGCGTGACGCTGCGATCGAGAAGAAGCGTGGCTGGTCAAGGGAGAACGCGAAGATGTCTTCAAACACGTAGCGGCCGTCGCTGCCTGCCGTCAACCGGCCGTCGATGGTCCGCGCTAAAAACCCTCCGCCCAGCTTGAGGAGGTGGCGTCCCTGAAGCCACAGGAGATTGTCGTTCAGCTCCCAATTCCGGGTCCGGTTTCGAAAGCCGTAGAAGGCCGGACCCCTGGCAGCAGTGTCCGCCGAAGCGTGTCCTCCGGCGTGTCGCCGGGCCCTTGCAACGTGGTCTGAACGCCGAGGGTCGGGATATCCGGACGTGCGCGATCCCATCGAAGATCATCGCGACTCCAACCAAAGCGCAGCTCGTTGGTCAATGTCGGCCCCAGAACACTGACGTCACTGAGGGCCAGGCTGAGCGTGGGCTGCTTCAGAGGCGAAATGAAATCCTCGTAGGGGTACCAAATGAAGTCAGGCCGCGAGAGACGCGCCACCACAATGCGCCCCATCAAACGGTGAGCGCCCGACGGCGGCATCCAGTCCGCGCGCGCCAGAGTCAAATGGCGGTCGATCGAAACCGGGGGCTGGGCTGACAGGTTCGACGTAATGCCGTCGCCGGGATCCGAGGCCGGCGTCGGGAACTCGGTGAGCAGGCGGCGCGCCAGGCTATCCGGCGCGGTGAACGATTCGGCGAAACCCGGCGCCGGAACCTTGAATTCCGTCGCCTCTGATCGGCCCCGGCTGCGCAGAGCTTCAAAAGCGCCGGATACAAAAACAGCATTGCGCACCAGCGGCCCGCCCACATGGAAGCCCCCCTGGGACTCTTTCAGGGGCGAACGTGGCAGTCCTTGCCGGTTGCTCTGAAAGTCGTTCGCGTTGAGTGATTCGTTCTTGAGGTTGAAGTATCCGATGCCGTGCCACTCACTGCTTCCCGAGCGAGTGACAGCATTGGCCAGATAGCCCGACGTGCGCCCATACTCAGCCGAGAAGTTGCTCATCGAGACACGATACTCCTGCACTGCCTCGGGAGCGAGGGCCGAGAGAGGCCCGGTCACGAGATAGTTGTTGTTTCGAGCCCGTCAAGCATGAAGTTCGACGCCGACGGCCGCTGCCCGTTGATCGAAAGACCCAACCCGCGCGCCGTCGCCGTGTCGGCGGTCACGCCGGGTTGCGTCACGAGCATGGTGTAGATATCTCGACCAGTAAAGGGAAGCTCTCTTACCTGCGCGGGATCGACCACGTGCGACACGGTCGATTCCAGCGCCGCTTGGTTGCCCGGGGTCGCTTCGAAGGTCCCAACACGGCTCGTATCGACGTCGGGCCCGAAAAACGTCAGAACCGCCTCCGAGTCGGGAAAGAACACACTACGGTAACGGCCCTGTTCCCAAACATCGCCCAGCGGGCGCAGCTTCAGATTCAAATCGACGCGGCCGGCCACCGGCAGCTTCAGCTCATGCACTTCTTGGGCCTGGTAGCCGTCCGCGGTTGCCCGGATGCGATAGGCGCCGGGCGGCAGAAGGGGTAATGCGTAGAAGCCTGTCGTGCCGGCGTCGGCGACGCCGCGGGTGTTCGTCTGAAGGCTGAGATAGGAGACTTGGGCCGTAGAAACGGGTCTTCCCGTTTGCGCGTCGACAATCCTGCCGGCGATCAGACCATCCGTCGTTTGGGCCCGCGCGACAACTGCCGCGATCCAAACGATGAGCACGATGAGGGTTGCCTGCCGCACAGTGGGCCTAACTGAGCCCAATGATATCCCGAAACGCGATAACTCGTGACGACTTCGGTGTTGTACGCCGCACGTTCTGGCAGCCGTCTGCCTCGTTACATCGTATAATTTATGGTGAGACTTACGGTGCAGATGTTGAGGCGTAGCGTGCTACGCGCGCGCTCTTCACCTACTCTCTGCTGCTGAGTTTGTAACGAAGGCCTGGAGTCCCAATGGGCTGGAAACCCTGGCGAACCAAGGTGGCGATCGGCTTGGCGGTTGCCGGTCTTACCCTTCCCGCGCGAGCCGAGCAGGCAGTTGGCCTGGTGATCGAGGCCGAGGGCGGGGAGCTTCTTCGGGCCGGCACGTCCCTGCCTTTGGGCATAAGAGCAGGAGATGTTCTCCTTCCCGGCGACTCGGTGCGCGCCGCCGACGGGACAGTGTCTTTCCTCTTTTGTCCCGCCAACTCCTCGCAGACACTGGCCCAGCAGGGTGAGGTGTTGCTGGCTGCCGACGAACTTCGCGTCAAGTCGGGCGCTCTCACCAATGAGCAGAAGGTCCCGGTCTGCATCCTGCCCTCCGTCGAGCGATCGATTGCGGCAACCCGGCAGCACTATGGTGGCTCTCTTGTTCGGGACTTGCAGCCCGAGCAGACTCTGGTCGGCACCGAGCAAACCCGCATCCAGGGTCTGCCGCAGAGCCAGAGAGAAGCCCTGCTCCAAGAACTGGAACGGGTTGACCAGGCGATCGCCGCCAGTCCCGGCAACCCAGCCGCCCGGGTCGCCCGTGCCGCCCTATTCGATCGGTACAACCTGTCGGCCGATGCCTTACGGGAGTATCGGCTCATCGGCGAAACGTGGCCCAACGCGGCCTGGGTGAAGAGCCGGCTCTTCGTCCACGACCAGAAGCAGGCCACCGAGAGCCTCGAACACGCTCGACAGCATGAAACTGCGCTGCGCGGAGAGGGGAACACTTACGCGTTGCTCGTGGGCATTTCTTTGTACCAGTCCCCGCAGATCCCACCCTTGCAGTTCGCTCACGCAGACGCAGTGCTGTTTGAGAAGCACCTGACGAGTCCCCGCGGCGGCGGCGTGCCGCCGGAAAACATCACCCGCTTGGTCAACGAGCAGGCCACGACGGCCGCCGTTCGGCTCGCCTTCGACAGTTTTCTCAAGGCCGAGGCGGGTTCGGACGACACGGTGCTGGTCTTTTTTGCGAGCCACGGTACCGTCGACCCTGAGACGCGTGAGGGCTACATCGTCACCTACGACAGCGACCCGCAAGACCTGAGCAGCACCGGACTGCCGATGGCGGATCTGCAGGAGCTGGTTCGCGAGGAGCTGAGCACCGTCAAGCGGGTCCACATTTACGTGGACGTGTGCCATGCGGGCAAGGTCGGCGCCATCGAAGTGAAGAAAAATCGGATTAACTCGGTGATCGAGCGTTTAGGAGAAGCGGACGGTGAGATCCTGGGCATGATGGCCAGCCGTCCCCGTGAAGTCTCGTTCGAAGGCCCGCAGTTCGGCGGGGGCCACGGCGCCTTCAGCTACTTCCTGTTGAACGCTTTGAACGGCGGCACCGACTACGACCAGGACGGCATCGTCGTTGTGGACGACGTCATCGACTACGTTCGCGAGAAGGTCGCCGAGGGCACCTTCAACCGCCAACATCCGCGCGACTTCGGTGACTTTGACAACTCCCTGCCCATGGCGAATCTTGGCCAGACCGGCATCGAAATGGCGCCTTGGCAGCCGCCGGAGCCGGGTACGTCGCGACAGTTGCTCGCCCAGGTCGGCACACTGACCCGTTCGTTCGTGCCGCCGGCCGCCCCGCCGCGCCAGAGGCGAAAGCGTGATCTCAACCGTGACCTCCAGGCCTTTCACGAGGCCGTCGAAGGCGGCCGTGTACTGCCGAGCGATTCGGATAACGCTTTCTCGAGGCTCAATTCGCTGCGGCGTCAATTGCCGAAGCAGGAATACCTGGCGCAGGCCAATCGCCTGAGAGCGGCGTTGGAGATCCAGGGCCAGCAGGTGTTGCTTCGATACCTGAAGGGTGAGCAGGAGCCCCAGACCCGCGAGGACTTCGTCACTGGCGCCGCTTACTTCGAGGCCGCCAAGTTGCTGACGCCGGAATCGTTGCTGCTCGATGCCCGCTCCACTTTCTGCTCCGGCCGAATCGCTATCTTTGACAAGAACTATGTAAAAGCCGCCGACGATCTCGAGCGCGCGGCGCGCCTCGACCCCAAGGGAGCCTACTCCTATAACGCACTTGGGATCGCCTATCTGGAGCAGGCAAACTACGATCGCGCCATTCTGGCTTTCCGCGAGGCCATTCAGCACGCTCCCCGATGGGTCTACCCCGCCCACAACTTGGCCCTGGCTTACGTCCAAGTCGGCGACTACTCTAACGCCATCAAGACGTATGAGCGCGCCATAGAGTTGGCGCCCGATTTCGCATACCTGCCCTACAATCTGGGGCTCGTCTATCAACGCCTCAATCGGCGGCAGGCGGCCGAGAAAGCCTATCGGCAGGCTCTGGCGAAGGCGGAGAAACTCGGCGCGGGCCCGCGTGAACGTTATCTGGCGCACGCAAACAACGCTCTCGGTTACCTGAAGGCTTCCACCGGCCGCACGGATGAGGCGGAAGACTTGTACCGTCAGGCCTTGACGCACAGCCCGGATCTGCTCGAAGCGCGCCACAACCTCGCGGTTCTGCTCGCCAACGGATCCAAGTCGTCACCACCGGATCAAGTCCGAGAATCGCTAGTGTAGTGCGTCAAGCAGATTGCACCTTATGCAGGGCGGCACGTCCGCGCTTGACTTTCTCGAGGATGTCGGAGGCGGTCGCGGTCCAGATGAAGGGCGTGGGATGCCCGTTGTGCTGGGCGATGTAGTCGTCAATGGCGGCGACGAGCTCGTCCACGCTGCGAAACACGCCGCGGCGCAGGCGCTTGACGGTGAGATCGCGAAAGAATCGCTCGACCATGTTCAGCCACGACGCCGAGGTCGGGGTGAAATGAATGTGGAAGCGCGGGTGACGATCGAGCCAACGCTTCACAGCGGCATGCTTGTGGGTGGCATAGTTGTCCACGATGAGATGAAGCTGTTTGTCCTTGGGAGTGCGGCGGTCAATTAAGCGCAGGAAGCGCAGCCATTCCTGGTGGCTGTGTCGGGGCATGCACTCGGCGATCACGCTGCCGTCAAGGCTGTTGAGCGCCGCAAACAGGGTGGTCGTGCCGTTGCGCTTGTAATCGTGGGTCATCGTTTGGCCGCGTCCCTTTTTGAGCGGCAGGCCGGGCTGGGTGCGATCGAGGGCTTGGATTTGGGACTTCTCATCGAGCGAGAGAACCAGAGCATGCTCAGGCGGATTGAGATAGAGTCCGACGATGTCGTCGAGTTTCTCGGCGAAACGCGGGTCATTGCTGAGCTTGAGGGTCTTGACGCGGTGGGGCTTGAGGCCATGGGCGCGCCAAATCCGTCCCACGGTGGAAGCGCTGACGCCGGCCGCGGCGGCCATGGTGCGGCGGCTCCAGTGGGTGGCGTTGGACGGTTTCTCGCGGGTGGTCTTGTGGATGATCTGCTGTACTTTCTGCTTCGAGACGGCAGGTTTACGACCGGGCCGTGGGGCGTCTTTTGCAATGCCGGCGATGCTGCTTTCGAGAAAGCGCGTGCGCCAGCGGGCCACCAACTGCCGCGAGACACCGAGCTGTGCGGCGATCTGCTTATTCTCGAGACCGTCGGCGGCCAGCAGGACAATCCTGGCTCGCAGGGCGAGACGAACGGCGACTTGGCGGCCGCGCGCGTAGCGGTCCAACTGCTTGCATTGCGCTGTGTTCAAAGTTACTGGTTGTGCTCTTCGCATCCCATGCCTCCTGTTAATAGAGACGATGGGAAGTCAATATAAGTTACATTATTTATGGTGCACTACACTAGATCTATTGCGCGCCAACCTGTCGGACGATCCCGCCTATCTGCCGTCTCGAATCAGCCTCGCACGAACCCTGACCCGGCTGGGGCAGACCGCCGAAGCCATCGGCGAATACGAACAGGTGGTCGAAACCCAACCGGACTACACGACCGCGCGCTTGGCCCTCGCCGAGCTGCATCAGCAGGGGGGCGACCCGGCGATGGCGATGGCACAGCTCCAGGAAGTCCGCACTCGCCAGCCCGAAAACGCCGCCGTCTACGAGCGCATCGGCGACCTTCACATTGCCGGTGGCCACACCGCCGAAGCGGCCGCCGTGTACCGGTCGGCACTCAAGTACGCCCCCGACCGCAAGACCAAAAAGCGCCTTCGAAACAAGCTCAAGCGTATGTAGGGGCGGACCGCTGCGTCCGCCCCACACCGCGACGGGGCACCGCTGTGCCCGCGCCCGCGCCACACATCACGCAAACCATTCATGAAAACAGCTCTCAAGGAATGGGCCGTCGTGATCGAGGCGTTGGCCCGTGGATATCAGATCTTTCTGCTGCGCAAGGGTGGCATCGCCGAAGGCAAGCGAGGCTTCGAGTTGAAGCATCGCGACTTCCTCTTCTTTCCCACTTGGGAGCACCAGCACATCGATCTGATCCGACCCGAGTACCACCCGCTGCTGCGGCGGCTTAGACCCCAACAAGACGACACTTTAGAACTGTACTACCGAGGCCAGGTCACCGACGTCGTCCCGGCCCCTGAGTCGTTCGATCAGATGCGCCTGCTCGAGCAACACCACATTTGGACGCACGGCCAGCTCCAAAAACGCTATCACTATCGGCCGGACCTGGCCCTATACCTAGTCATCATCCGGCTCTACCGTCTGGCCGCGCCCGCCTCCATCCCCTTGGAGCCCCGCTATGCCGGTTGCCGCTCGTGGGTCGATCTATCCGCTGACATAGCGGTGGAAGAGGGACCGCCCGTACTCTCTGAAGCGCGCTTTCAACAGGCCCGGGAGGCCCTATTCACAGGGCTTCAAGGCCTCAGGCTCGGCCAACCCCTTGACGCCGACAGACACCCCCTTCGCTAGCCACTACCAGTCGGTGGTGGCGCTATATCCTTTGTTTTCTGAGTCCTATGGGTACTACGGTTGCGGTGGCAGTCGGCCACAGGCGATAATGGGTTAGAGTTGATCGAATAAGGGAATCTACGGAGGAGCGCTAGGTGGGTCTGGTCACGGAGAACGTTACGCTCGTTGATGCCATTGCTTCATTCGCGAATCTGCCTCATCGCGACTCGGCCCGTGAGTTCCTTGAGGGCCTGTCCACAGACGAACTCGAATACATCGCCGCCTACCTCGGCGCGTGCACGCTCGACCCGGAACTTCATGGTTCAAGCGGCAGCCGCGACCGGCTGGCAGCACAAATCGAACGCTACGAGCGCGGCCATCGTTCCAGTTACCGGTCGAAGTCGTATCACGGCAGCGGGCCCTGCACCGCAACGTTCACCGACGTTTCGCACAAGATGATTCTGCTGCTCGAGTTCCTCTCGATCACTACCCTGAGTCGACCCGCAGTATGGTCAGTGCACGGCGGGTCGGCCTGACACCCTGCGACGGTGAGGCAGGTTTCCTGCCTGCCGCCATATCCACTCACAACCCGCATAGCCGCAGGTCAGGAAACCTGGTCCACTCTCATCGGGCCGGGTCGACCGTTTCTGACAGCCTCCCCAGCTTGGTGTGTTACGCTGGGGAACTGTCTGGAAATCGGGCGACGAACCGTCTGACCTAAAAAAAAAAGACTTATCTTGTGACTGACCGATCTCCGGCAGGCACGCGAAGGCCGCTCCCGCATCCGTTGTTCCGATGACCCGTTCTTACCGCGACCGGTCTCCGGCAGTGGCCGAGTCCGCCTATCTCGACCCGAGCGCCCAGGTGATTGGTGATGTAGAGGTTGGCGAAAAAGCCAGCATTTGGTGCAATGTGACGATCCGGGGCGACGTCAACTCGATCCGCATCGGCGACGAAAGTAACATTCAGGACAATTGTTGCCTGCACGTGGATCGTGACAAGCCCTTGGTGGTGGGGCAACGGGTCGTGGTCGGACACTCCGTTACGCTCCATGCCTGCGTCGTCGAAGATGAGTGCTTGATCGGGATGGGTTCGACGATTCTCAGCGGAGCAAGAATCGGTTCCGGATCGATCATTGCAGCCGGGTCTCTGGTGCTCGAAGGAGAAGAGATTCCCACCGGCAGTTGGGTCTCGGGAGCGCCGGCGAAGGTTCGTCGGCCGATGAGCGAAGCGGAATTACAGCGCACGCGCCGCAACGCCGCCGGCTACGTCGAGCTGGGCCACGAGTATCGTGAGCAATGGCAAGAGTCCTGATGGAAGCCACGTCGGAAGCCTCTCTCTCTCTCGACTTCCTTGGTGAGCTGCGCCGCAGCCACCTTTGCGGCGACCTGTGTCCGTCCGACGTCGGAAGCCGCGCCGTGCTCATGGGCTGGGTCCACCGCCGGCGTGATTTGGGAAGCCTGATCTTCATCCACTTGCGCGACCGCACCGGGATCTCGCAGATCGTCTTCAACACCGAAAACGATCCTATGGTCCACCAGCGCGCGGAGATGCTTCGCAGCGAATACGTCATCGCCGTCGAGGGTCCGGTGGTCCGCCGCTCCGAAGACACGATCAACCCCGAGCTTGCCACCGGCGAGGTCGAGGTCGTGGCCGAGAAGCTCCACGTGCTCAACCAGTCGCGCACGCCGCCTTTTTTGATCGAAGACGAGGCAACGGTAAGCGAGGACGTGCGCTTGCAGTACCGCTATATCGACCTGCGGCGACCGCGCATGCAGCGCAACATCCTCCTGCGCGAGAAGGTGAACTTCGCGATCCGCGAAGCATTCCACCAGCAGAGCTTCTTCGAGATTGAGACGCCTTTCATGACGCGCTCGACACCCGAGGGCGCGCGGGATTTCCTGGTACCCAGCCGCATCCAACTCGGTAGCTTCTACGCCCTGCCGCAGTCTCCGCAACTCTTCAAGCAACTGTTGATGATCAGCGGCTTCGACCGCTACTTCCAGATTGTGCGCTGCTTCCGCGACGAGGACCTCCGCGCCGACCGCCAACCCGAGTTCACGCAGATCGATCTCGAGATGTCATTCGTTCAACAGGATGTCGTCTTCGATGTGATCGAGAAGGCCATGGTGAACTCGGCCCGCGCCGCCGGCCACGCCATTCCCGATCCGCCCTTTCAGCGGCTTAGCTACGCCGAGGCCATCGAGCGCTACGGCAGCGACAAGCCCGACCTGCGCCTGCCGCCGATGACGCGCGTCGACGACCTCTTCCCCGCCGGCGAGCTCACCAAAGACGGCATGCCGCTCGTCGCCATTCGTATCCCGAAGGTCGGTGCCCTCACCCGCCGCGAGCGAGACGAGCTCAAGCCCATCGGCAACGAGCTCGGCCTGCGCGTCTTCGACGACATGAGGCGGCTCGATCGCGACTTTGCCGAGCCGATGACCGGAGTTCGTGAGCGCGTCGGTGTCGAGGACGGCGATCTGCTCGTGCTCTGCACCACCGCCGACACTCCTACCACGCCGAAACCAGCCGAGAGCGCGCTGAAGGCCGCGGGGACCTTTCGCCTGCAGTTGGCGCAGAAGTATCGCGACCGCCACAACTTGTTCGACCCGGCCGATTTCCGTTTCTTGTGGGTAACCGACTTCCCGATGTTCGAATGGGACGAACAAGAGAAGCGCTGGGAGGCGGCCCACCATCCCTTCACCTCCGTGCACGATGAAGACATTGGCAAGCTCGCGGCCGATCCGGCGAACTGCCGCTCGAAAGCCTACGACCTGGTGCTGAACGGCGTCGAGCTGGGTTCAGGGTCGATTCGTATTCACCGCCGTGACGTGCAAGCCAAGGTCTTTTCGGCGCTCGGTTTCAGCGAAGAGGAGGCGCGCCACCGCTTCGGCTTCTTTCTCGATGCGCTGGAATACGGCACGCCGCCGCATGGCGGCATCGCTTTGGGTCTCGACCGTCTGATCATGCTCCTCGCAGGCGAGTCAACCATCCGCGACGTCATCCCCTTCCCCAAAACCGCCAAGGGCACCGACCTGATGTGCCAAGCCCCCTCGACTGTCCCCGTTCGCAGTTTGAACGAACTCGGCATCCAACTGCGTCCCGACGTGCAACGCGCCGTCGACGCCGCCAAGCAAGAGGAGCCCGCTCAGTAGGGCCGCGGGCCCAAGGTAGCGACAGGTACTCCCTCCTGTCGGCCTGCGCGGAGCGCCATGGGATTGGATCATCCGCAGATTACACAGATTCACACAGATTCTTTTCAGGTTCTTGGCCTTGGCTTTTCATCTGTGAGAATCTGCGTAATCTGCGGATCATGGGGTTGCTGTAAGGATGAGGCGTTTGTATTCCAGGCTACGAACACCGAAGTTGATCGGCAGCCCCTCCGTGAAGCCCGTCGCCTTCAAGTAGTTGATAACTTCGCGCTTGTGGGAAATCTCCCGTCTATCGAATTCACGCGCCAGAGCTTCTTGGTGCACCGGCTCCAGGAAACCATGCCCCAACACGCGGTGCACCTCCATAGCCGCGCCGATGATCGCATAGGTCTCTGGATCATCCGCAGATTCACGCAGGTCCCTTTCAGGGTTCATGGTTGGAGCCCTTCATCGGACTGCCGTTCGGCGAAACCGACTGTACGCTACCGATGCTCGACGCGTTGGCACCCAAGATCCCGGCGGATTGCTTCGTCGTGCATGGCCCCGGCGGTGACCCGCGCCGGCTGGTCGGCCTTTTGGCACAGTTTGGCAAGGTTTTCGGCAAAGTTGTCACTCGTGGGTTGTCACGTTCCCCCTCCTGATCTCAGGGTAACGCACCGGTCTTTTGTAATCGGCCGTTTCCGCCGTAAGTTATTGATTCTGTGGGATGAAGATTCTGTGACTGGGGTTCCGACGATGGAGGATGTTGCACAGCGGCATCGTTGCGGAACGCTGGTCCACATCGAGCAGCGCCACGAGGTCGCCTTGCCAACCCGAGTTCGGGCTGTGGGGCTCGGCAGGCGGAGCCTACCACGTGAGTTCTCTTCGTGGTACCGTAACCCGCATCTCGTACCCTTACCCGTTTTGGAGTCTCATGAAAACCATCGATTTCTCCCGCTCCTTCCTTCGCTTTCGCACGGACACCCTGAACAAGCCGTCGCGCACAACGAGCCACGAACCTCCGTACACGCTCAACAACGCTGTGATCTCCATCGAATGTCGTTGTCGTATCACCGACCGCGAAACTGACGGCGTGCAGCAGTTCGTTCTCGGCGCCAGCTGCAAGACCGAGGCCGTAGGTGTGGAGCGTGACATTTGGACGGTGCCGAATGGCGATTTCGTCCCGATCTTCAGCGACGACTCGTTCATGCACCTGAAGAGCTTTGCCCACACCGGCATTCAAGTGGACCTCTACCCGCCGGGAAGCGGCAAACAACCTCTCCGCCAGACGGGAAGTCGTGCTGAGTGTTTCGACGCGACGGGCGTCGATCTCGTCGAGTGCGAAGGCGAGCTGCTCGATTCGCCTGAAGCGATCGTAGAAGCCTCGCTCGCCGCCGAACCGCTCGTCGCGGTCACAGAACTCTCACTGGGACGCTACCAAGCTATCATCGAGTACCCCGTCAAGACCATGAACGCCAACGAACGGGATGGGGTGTATCAGGCCGATACAGGTCCGGTTCTTTGCCTCGACCTCTCGGCGGAGCCCGAGAACCTTCTGACGACGCTGGAGCTGGCGTACTCGGCGTTCAACTGCACGGACTGGATCGAGTTCATCGTGCGGGTTCCCACTGCGATCAGTGACGACCTTAGCGTGTTTCATTACTCGAAGCCCGTCCGTATGGATGCCAAAAACCAGGTGATCCGACGGCGACGTTGGCCTGCACGGCCCGCGGGTTTCGCAGAACGCCCGAAAGCATCGCAACCCCCTGTTCGGTGAAGGCGTAGGGCGGGTAGCGGCGTCCGCCGCGGCTGGTTTTTGAGGTTTCAATCTGAAACCTCAAAGCTTCGTCCTCTTCGTGGGTGAGTCGAAACATGAAGTCTTCAGGAAAGCGGTCGAGGTTTCGCTTCACCGCCAGGTTCAAGGATTTCGTCGGGACTCCGTAAAGCTCCGCGAGGTCCCTATCGAGCATCACCCTTTGCCCGCGAATGAAGTAGATGCGGCGCTCTACGAGTTCGACAGGGACGGGAGCCTGCGCTGGGATCTTCCGGGCCACGAAGGCGCGAGTCTAGCACGGATCGGGAAACTGCGCTCACAAGGGCGACCCAGAGGCGCCCGCCTCTTGTGCCTTTCGCACCGCTCAGAAAAGGGCTCTCCCCTTTGGGGCGCGATTACGTCGTTGCGAGGGCTTCGTGGAGCGTCGCTTCGAGGAGGGCGCGGCGGGTGTCGGCGGGGTCGGTGATACGGGTTTCCAGTTCGTCGCAGAGGGTCATGAGTTCATCGACTTTGGTGACGATGTGGAATGGACCCGAAAAGCGAGACCAGTAGAGAAGGGACAATGAACCAGGGAACGGTAAGGAGGTTCGATTGTCTCGAAGACGATTCACGAAGGAGTTCAAGCTGGCGGCCGTCCGGCGGCTCGAAGCCGGCGAGTCCGGCTCGGCTCTCGCGCGCGAGCTGGAGGTGAAGCGCGAAAAGCTCTACGACTGGCTGGCACAAGTCGAGCGCTACGGCGTCGAGGAAGCCTTTCCCGGCGCGGGGCGCGTCCCGGCGGCAGCGCCCGTGTCGAGCCCGGCCACGAAGCCCAGGCCCGCCTCGCGGAGCTGGAACGCAAAGTCGGCCGCCAGGCCATGGAGATTGATTTTTTGTCCGCAGCCTTGCGGCGTGTCGAGGATCTGCGCCGGCCGAGCATCGTCAGTGGAACCGGCGCGTCGCTGAGGAAGTACGGGCCGCAAGGCGGCAAGGCAACATGAGCACGCTGAGCACGCGCGATTTGTGCCGCTTGAGCGGACTGGCGCGAGCCAGCCTCTACCGCCAGGCCAAACCCGACAGCGAGCAGGTCGGGGAACTGCGGCAGGCCATTGTCCACGCCGCCTTGGACCATCCGGCCTACGGCACCCGGCGGACGACCCAACAGCTGCGCCGTCAAAAGCTGCTGGTCAATCGCAAGCGCGTGCAACGGGTGATGCGCGAAGAGAAGCTCTTGCGGCGACGTCGCCGCACCGTTCCGCGAACGACCGATTCGAAGCACTCGCTGCGGCGTTATGAAAACCTGACGCGCGATTTCCAACCCACGGGTCCCAACAAACTGTGGGGCTCCGATCTCAGCTACGTACGATTGGGAAACCACTTCGTCTATGTGGCGGTGGTGTTGGACGTGTATTCGCGGCGCGTGGTGGGCTGGGCCGTGGGTCCGAACCTGAAAACCGAATTGCCGCTGGCGGCGCTGCAACAAGCGTTGAGCAGCCGGCGTCCGGCGCCGGGCTGGATTCATCATTCCGATCAAGGTTCGCAGTACGCCGCGGAAGCTTATGTAGCCACCCTGCGGCAAGCGGGCGCGAGGATATCGATGAGCCGCAAGGGCTGCCCGCAGGACAACGCGTACGTGGAAAGCTTTTTCAAGACTTTGAAAAGCGAGGAAGTCGACTGCAGCGAGTATGAAAGTTTGGCCCAGGCGCAGGCCGAGATCGGCGCTTATATTGAGCGGGAATACAATCGTACGCGATTGCATTCGGCGCTGGGCTATCGGCCGCCGCAAGAGTATGAGCGGCTGTGGGAAGAGGCGGCTAACGCCGCCTGAGTTTTCTTAAGGCATGAGCAGATCTATCGATCCGATGGCGCAGCACAAGGCGGGATGCGGCCTCAGTAGGCGAGCACCCCGCCCTCATCGTTGCGATGAGTCTGCGGCCGGGTATTCCTTGGTGGGTTGCTCTCCAGCAGAGCCCGCCTCCGCTTCCCCGGATGAGTTGATCATGCCCCCATTGGGCTGGATTGGCTATCCTTTTTCAGTCAACCGCGACCCGTCCCTACTTTCTTGGCCTCGCCACAGGGGTCCACTCCACTTGCCAAGCGAGCACGATCTCTTCGCCGAGGGGAAACCACACCAAGCTCGCCATGGCGGGGCTCAGTAGAGAACGATCCAGGTAGGTCACCCGGCGCTCGGCCCCGACCTCGAGCTCGCTGAGCGTCAGATCGAGTTGCGTGGCGGGAGATATACTCTTCGCGGCGGCCTCGATCGCGTCGGCGGCTTGCAATGCCGTCGCGAGGGAGCCCGGAGCAGCGAGCGAGGGCAGCGGATCGGCTCGCCAGACCCGGCCTTCGGCGTCCACGTGGACACGGATTTGCGAGTCGAAAAAGGGGATGCCCGCGTGGGCCGGGCCGAAGACGAGGTGGGTGAGCTTTGCTTGCTTCGACTCGAATCGGGCTACCAGAGGCAGCTCGGGGGTAAAAGCTCTCTTTGCTGACGAGTTGGCGGAACTCCGGTCCAAGAACTCTCGGGCGATTGTTTCCGGCGTCCCAGCCCGAGCCTCCGTCAGCGGGCCTCGGAGGCTGTAGCGCGGGCTCGGCACACCTGAAACCGCTGAGGTTCTGTCAGGGGCTTTGAATCTCGTATCGGGCTTCTCCGGCGGTGGAACACGGGTGCGTGAATCATGGAAATCGTAGTCGGGCGGGCGAGAAACGGGCTGCTGCGCCCGGAGGCCTCCCCCGAACGCCAGAGCGCACACCAGCCCCAATAGGTAGCTCCGCGGCCACGGCATCGCTAGTACCTTTTCGACACGCCGCCGCCAGCCTTAGCATGGTTTGGGCTTCAGGGATCAAAGTGGTGGTAGCGCCCCTACCCCTGCCGGGGCCCAGGGCTACCCAGTAGGGCTACCCGGCTTGGCGGGCGCTTTTGCGAGCCGTGCGCTGTTTATGGTCGGACGCGTCGGCCTCGGTGGCGCGGGCGGGGCCCCTTTCATTGGGCCCGCCCTTGAGGCTCTTCTGGAGGGCCTCCATCAGGTCGATGACCGGCGCTAGTTTCGGTCCCGCGGTCGGGGCCGTATCCTTCCCTTCGCGTTTGGCATCGATCAGTTCCTTGAGCCGCTGCTGGTACCCATCGCTGTACTTGGCGGGCTCGAAGGGGGCCGCGAGGCTTTCGATCAACTGCCGCGCCAGCTCGGCCTCTTGGGGCTTGACCTCGAGGTCCGTGTCCCGGCCATACTCCTCCAACCGGCGGATCTCGTTGGGGTAATACATGGTGTGCAGCGTCAGGCCGCCGGCGCGGGCGCGCAGGAGCACGGTGTATTCCCGCTGGTGCATGCTCAGCTTGGCGATGGCGGCGTAGCCGCTCTGCTGCATGGTGTCGGCCAGCAGGAAGTAGGCTTTTCGGCCGGCGTCATCGGGCAGGGCGTAGAAGGAGCTATCGAGGTAGAGGGGATCGACCTCGTCGAGCCGCACGAACTCGAGGATCTCCATGCCGGCGGCCGAGGCGGGCTGGACCTTCTTGATCTCGGCGTCCTCGACCAGGATGTATTGGTCTTTGCCGTCCTGGTAGCCCTTGACGAGGTCGGAGCGCTCGACCTTGGCGTCACAGGTGGGGCAGTAGAGTTGCTGGCGAACGTGCGTATGGCACTCTTTGTGGAGTTGGTTGAAGCTGACCCGGTCGCTGCGGGCCGCGGTGAAAAGGCGCACAGGTACAGAGATGAGTCCGAAGGTGATGTAGCCTTTCCAGGTGGTGGAGGCCATGGCTGGTGAGTGGCTCTGTCAGGTGCGGTGCAACGAAGGATTGGACGGATTCTAGAATCCTATACTGCCCAGGCCATTCTCGCAAGCAGGCTGACCAGGCGGGAGTTGTACAATCGTGTTTGCGAAGGGTCCGCGAGTCTCGTTACAGTCTGAATCCTCACACACAGGTTGCCTGAAGGCCGATTCCCTTGTCTGATCGTATGAATCGACGGCGTTTCCTCGCCGGCAGCGCCGCTTCCCTGCTTGCCGCGGGTGCGCGTCCCAAGCTCTCGGCCGCGCCGTTCACCGGCTCGGGTTCGGAATGGCGGCACTACGGCGGCGACGCGGGCGCGTCGCGCTACTCGCCGCTGGACCAGATCAATCGCTTCAACGTTCATCGCCTGAAGCGCGCGTGGACGCATCACACCGGGGACAAGCTCGACCGGCCGGGGACGATGATTCAGTGCACGCCGATTGTCGTGGGCGATGTGATGTATTTGACCACGGCGCGGGTGCAGATTCGCGCCCTCAATGCGGCCACCGGTGAGGTGCTCTGGAGCTTCGACCCCTTCGAGGGCTCGCGCTCGTCCCGGGCACGGGGCGTCAACCGAGGCGTCACCTACTTCCGAGACGGCAAGGACGAGCGCATCTTCGCCGCTGTTCAGACGCGCTTGTATTGCCTCAACGCCAAGACTGGGGAACTGATCAAGAGCTTCGGCACCGAAGGCGTCGTTGATCTGAAGCAAGACTTCGATCGGGACATGACGGGCCTCTTCTACAAAAGCACCAGCCCGCCCGTGGTGTATGAGGATCTCGTCATTATCGGAGGTGGCGGCGGCGAGGGACCGCGGCGCGAGGGGCCGGGGCACATTCGCGGCTACGACGTCTATACGGGCAAGCGGCGATGGATCTTCCACACGATTCCCTTCCCGGGTGAGTTCGGTTACGAAACCTGGAGCCCGGATTCGTGGAAGGTCAACGGGGGCACGAACAACTGGGCGGGCTTGAGCCTCGATGAGAGGCGCGGGTGGGTGTTCGTGTCGGTGGGCTCCCCGTCATTCGACTTTTGGGGCGGCGACCGCATAGGCGACAACCTGTTCGGCAACTGCGTTCTCGCTCTCAATGCCAAGACCGGGGAGCGGGTTTGGCATTACCAGGTCGTGCGCCACGACGTGTGGGACTACGATCTGCCGTGTCAGCCGGCGCTGCTGAGGATGCCGCACCAAGGCCGTGTGATCGATGCCGTGGTCCAAGCCACGAAGACGGGCCTGCTTTACTTCTTCGACCGCGAAACCGGCAAGCCACTGTTTCCCATGGAGGAAAGGCCGGTCCCGGAAACCGACCTTCCCGGCGAAAAGCTCACCGCGTCGCAGCCGGTTCCGACGAAACCGGCGTCGCTCAACCGTGCCGAGTTCACGGAAGACCTCGTCACCGACATCTCGCCCGAGGCCCACGCTTTCGTGCTGGAAAAGTTTCGCGGCGCACGCCACGGGCCGATGTTTACGCCGCCGAGCAAGCGAGGGACGATCTTTTATCCCGGCTTCAGCGGGGGCGTGTTGTGGGGCGGTGTCAGTTACGATCCGGAGAGGAACTGGCTCTACGTCAACTCGAATGAGACGACGAATTTTATTACGATCGTTGACGCCAAGCCGGACGATCCGTTCCCGTTCGACACCAAGGGATACGTTCGGCTGCTCGATCACGAGGGCTACCCGGGGATCAAACCTCCTTGGGGATGGATGAACGCGATCGACCTCTCGAGCGGCGAGTTCGTGTGGCGCAAGGTTCTCGGCGAACATCCGGAGCTGAAAGCTCGGGGTATTCCTCAGACCGGGACGCTGAACTTCGGCGGCTCGGTCGCCACGGCCGGCGGGTTGGTTTTCATTGGCGCGACGGCCGATCACAAGTTTCGGGCGTTCGATTCGCTCACGGGAGACATCGTTTGGGAGACCACGCTCGAAGCCGGCGCGAACGCGACGCCTTGCACCTATGAAGTGGGCGGCAAGCAGTATGTCGTGGTGGCGGCCGGCGGAGGCCGGAGTAAGGTGAGATCGAGGTCGGGCGACGAGATCGCGGCGTTTGCATTGGGTTGAGTAGAGGGTTGGAAGTCGACGAGGCGGGCACGACATCTCGGGCCCCTACATTTCACTGCACTCATGGATCGACGTACTTTCTTCACGGGGGCTGCGGCGTCACTGATGAGCGCGTCCGCGTTCGGCTCTGCTAATGCCGCGAAGGGGCCTGCTGCGGGCGGTTCTGAATGGTCCTATTACGGCGGTGATGAGCAGGCCACGCGGTACTCGCCGCTCGATCAGATTGACCGCTCGAACGTCGGGGGCTTGCGCGTCGCCTGGGCCCACCACACGGGCGACCACATGACTCGGCCGGCAACGACAATCGAATGCACGCCGATCGTTGTCGATGGCGCGATGTACATCACTACGGCGCGCCTGAAGGTTCAGGCTCTCGATGCCGCCACCGGAAAACTACGTTGGACTTTCGATCCGTTCGCCCTAAAGAGGGGCCACCGGGCGCGGGGCGTCAATCGGGGTGTCACCTACTGGCGCGACGGGAAGGACGAGCGTATCTTCGTTGTCGCCGGGGCCGATCTGCTGGCGCTCAACGCCAAGACCGGCGAAGTGATCGATAGCTTTGGCGAGGGCGGTGCGGTTGATCTGCGGAAGGAGTTTGACCGTGATATCACCGGCCTCATGTTCAAGTGCACGACGCCGGGCGTGATCTTTGACGACCTCCTGATTGTCGGAGGGGGAGGGGGCGAGGGTCCCGGGGTTACCGCGCCGGGGCACATTCGGGCGTATGACGTCCGCAGCGGCCAACGGCGTTGGATCTTCCATACCATCCCCTTTCCGGGTGAGTTCGGTTATGAGAGCTGGGGGCGGACCTCGTGTCAGAAGAACGGAGGGACCAATTGTTGGGGCGGCCTGAGCGTGGATCGCGAGAGGGGCCTGGTGTTCGCCGGGACGGGCTCTCCTTCGTTTGACTTCTGGGGCGGCGACCGCATCGGCGACAACCTCTTCGGTAACTGTGCCTTCGCTCTCGATGCGTCCACGGGTGAACGGGCCTGGCACTTTCAGATTGTGCGGCACGATCTTTGGGATTACGATATCCCTTGCCAGCCGATGCTGGTGACAGTGAATCACAGCGGGCATCGTATCGATGCGGTGGCGCAGCTCTCGAAGACCGGCATGGCCTACCTGCTGGACCGCGAGACCGGTAAGCCGCTGTTTCCGATGGAGGAGCGCCAGGTTCCGGCAACCGACATGGCGGGTGAAAAGGCCGCCGCAACGCAACCGTTTCCGACCAAGCCGCCGCCTTTCTCGCGTCTGTCATTGCAAGAGGAGGATCTCACCAACCTCACCCCCGAAGCCCGCGCGAGTGCTCTCGGACAGTACAAGAAGACCCGCGCTGGTCCGATGTTCACGCCGCCGAGCAAAGAGGGCACGATCATCTTTCCCGGGTTCCACGGTGGAGCGTTGTGGGGCGGCGGCAGCTTCGATCCCAGCAGCGGCCGGCTGTTCGTGAACTCGAACGAGATTCCCTGGATTACGACGATGGTCGACGCGCCGCCCGACGCCGGCTATCCCTATAAGCACACGGGCTACATCCGTTTCAACGACCCGAACGGCTACCCGGCGATCAAGCCTCCCTGGGGCCAGCTGACGGCGATCGATCTGAATCAGGGAGAGATCGTGTGGCAGAAGGTGCTGGGCGAGTATCCTGAGCTGACGAAACGCGGCTTGCCGCCTACGGGCACTGAGAACATCGGGGGATCGATCGCCACTGCGGGAGGGGTCGTGTTCATCGGCGCGACCAAGGACGATACGTTTCGCGCGTTCGATGCTGAGACGGGCGACATTCTGTGGAGGACCAAGCTCAACGCCGGCGCCTATGCGACACCCTGTACCTACGAGGCGAACGGCAGGCAGTACGTGGTGGTCGCGGCCGGCGGCGGCGGGAAAAGCCGTTCGAAAGCGGGTGATGAGTTCGTGGCTTTCGCGCTGCCGTAGGAGTGTAGTCTAAGGCTGCAGCCGGTGGCATGCCACAGGAAATCCCAATCCGGCTCGGTGTGTCCGCCTGTCTGTTGGGCGAGCGCGTTCGCCACGACGGCGGCCACAAGAAAGACACGTACCTGGTCGAGCAGCTTGGGAGGTGCGTGGAGTGGGTACCGGTATGTCCGGAGGTTGAAATCGGACTGGGCGTGCCACGGGAGACGATCCAGCTTGAGAGCTGGAGTGGAGGGATCCGCCTGTGCGGAACCGATTCACGTATCGACCATGCACCTGCGATGCGGAGATGGGCGAAGCGGCAACTCGGCGAACTTGCAAAGCGGTCTCTTGCGGGGTACGTGTTCAAGAGCCGCTCGCCAAGTTGCGGTGTCGAGCGCGTGGCGGTGTTCGTCGAAGGCGGTGTTGCCCGGCAGGTCGGACAAGGAATCTTTACTACGGCGCTGATGGATCGGTTCCCGCATCTTCCGGTAGCGGAAGAGGGCTGCCTCGAGGACCCCGAACGGCGGGAGAGCTTCTTGGAGTGCGTCTTCGCCTACGGCCGGTTGCGGTCATTGTTCGCCGGCAAGTGGAAGCGGCAGGATGCCGTCGAATTTCACGCGCGGCACAAGCTTCAGCTCAAGGCGCATTCCCCCAAGCTCGACGCCGCCTTGGGCCGGCTGGTGGCGCGAGTTGCGGACCTGACCCGAGGGGAGTTCCGTGGCTCGTACGAAGCCCTTTTCATGGAGGCGCTTGGGACGAGGGCGACCCGCGGTAAGCACGCTGATGTCTTACGGCATGCAATGGGTCATCTGCGGCCCCAACTGGACGAGGGTGCGCGGAAGGAGTTGCGGGTACGCATCGACGAATTTCATCAAGGCTCAACTGCGCTTGCGACGCCGCTGACCTTGATCAGGGACCATATGCGTCGCGTTGACGTGCCGTATCTTCAGGGGCAGTTCTACCTGCAGCCGGACCCCAGGGAGTGGATGCTGCGGTATTCCGTGCCGCCTGATGGGCCAAGAAGAGGGAAGAGCACATGAGTGCGATGCAAATACGTGACATGACATCTGATGACCGGCACGAAGTCGCCGAGCTGATCTATGCCTCGCTCAATACCTGGTATCAGCTTCATGGCATGCCGCAGCCCCTCCACGGCGGCCCGCAAGTGACTGAGGTGTTGTACGACGTCTATAGCGTTCTTGATCCAGGGTGCGGCCTTGTCGCTGAAAACACCGATACCGGCCAACTGATGGGTACGTGTTTCTATCACCCACGCCCTCAACACGTGTCGCTCGGCATCATGAATGTCCACCCGAACTACTTCGGTCAGGGCGCCGGACGCGAACTGTTGCAGTTCATCACGGACTACACCGATAGCCACGGCTACAAAGCCCTAAGGCTGACGCAAAGCGCCCTCAACCTTGATTCGTTCTCGCTTTACAACAAGGCGGGCTTCGTCCCCCGTCACGCCTACCAGGACATGATGCTCGCCGTGCCGAAAGACGGTATCGAGCAGTCGGCCGCTGGGTCGGACCGTGTCCGCGACGCCACGCTCGATGACGTCGAAGCGATGGCGGCGCTCGAGATGGAAGTCAGCGGGATCACGCGCGAGCAGGACTACCGCTATCTGATTGAGAACGCCCTCGGGGTCTGGCACCTGTCGGTTTACGAGGTCGCGGATGGGGCCATCGAAGGGTATCTGGCGTCTTGCGGACACCCGGCGATGAACATGCTGGGCCCCGGAGTCATCCGATCTGAGGAGCAGGCGGCGGCGCTGATTCTACGAGAGCTTGACCGGCATCGGGGGCGCGTGCCGGTGTTCTTGGTTCCAGTGGAGAAGGAGAAGCTGGTTCGGCAGGCCTACGATTGGGGGGCGCGCAACTGCGAGCTGCATTTTTGCCAAGTACGGGGTGAGTTCCAGCCCTTCCAAGGCGTTAACATGCCGACGTTCGCGCTGGAGACCGGTTGACCGTGAATGGTCGGCAGGAGGCTGGTTAATAACGGCCTAGGGAACCACTGCCTTCGCCGCCGCCAAGTTGTCGAAGCGGTCGTAGACGCGCACGGCGACGGTGTGCTCGCCTTCCTCGACCGGGGAGGTCGGGAAATCGAAGGACAGCTCTTTCGAGTCAAACAGCCGCGAGGAGGGCAGGATCGGCTCCCACTCATTCCCGTCGAGCGAGTATTCGGCACTCCGGATCACCGAGCCCTTGTCGGTGGCTCGCAGTTGAACCCGCAGACGATCGTCTTCGCGGGTCGCCTGTATCCCGCCGATCGCCGGAGGGGTATTGTCGATCGCGAACGGTTCGCTGACGTTGGAATGGGCCGCAGCTTCCGGCGCCGGGTTCGAAGGCGAATCCGACGCGGTGACGCGAACGCGGTAGAGCCCGTCGGCGAACGAGGTCGAGTCCCAGTCGTGGTGGCTTACACTCACCTTCTCCTCGAGCAGCTTCCAGTTTCGCTCGCCTTCGCCGCGGATTTGTAGCTTGAACTCGAGCTGATCGCCGTTGCCGTCTTCGGCCAACCAGCGAACACCGACCCGCCCCTTAGCAGGCAGCATCGCCTGGCCGGGCTTTGGAGGACTGTTCGGACGAACTAACCGAGGGAGCTTTCGGCCGAGCGGCGGCAGTACCAACGTCTTCGAAACCGCGGTGCGGGGTTTTGCCGGGAACTTGTAGTTTGGGGCGGTCGCCTCGATCTCGACGACCACCGGAGGGGTGTTCTTCGGCAGGTAGTGGAGCGTGACCGAGTCCAACACCGGCGAGCCACCGTCGGCTGAGCGACGCAGCACGGCTTGCCACTGAGCGAACCGCGCGGCCGGAGAATCGCCGCGGGCGCCATCGGGGACCGTGATCGGGGTCGACCACTCACTCCAGTTGCGCGAGGGGCTGTTGAGATTGCCGCTGCGGGTGGAGACCGCAATCGAGGAGTCTCGCACGCTTGCTTTCCATTCGAGACGGCCCCACTGGGTGAACCTCTTCGCGTCGAACACTTCGGACTCGAAGGTCGCTTCCTCGGCCAGCTCCGGACCTAGCCCATAGATCTTGGCGCTGTTGCTCGCCGCCACCACAACCGTTCCGCGAGGACCGGCGGCCAGGGCCGTGATCTGATCCGAGGGAACGGTGCGCACCTGAGAATAGAGCGTCTCTGATTCAACGCGAATCAATCGGCCGCTGTCGCCCGTCCCCACGAGTAACTTGTTCGCCGGATCGACAGCCAAGGCGTAGACGATGTCGCTTGCGGATTGCCACACCCGGCGCGGTTCGCCGTCAGGGGAGATCCGGTAGACCTCGCTGCCTCCGACGACACGGGTCGCCAGAGCCGCCGAGGGCGGCAAGCGAAGGGAGGGGCGCTGGGTGGCTACGGGTTGGTTGTTGGGCTGTCGACCGGAAGGCGCCGGTGTACCGGAGGCTGAGGTGGTTGGCGATGTACGCGTCACCAGGGGCCGGACGGTCCGGCTCGCTGTTCGGTTGCCGACTCCGGCAGCGTAGATGGTCTGATCCGGGGCGATAGTGATCGCAGTGACTTCCTTCTTCGCCGACTGGTAGAGCACGAAGCCTCGCGGCTCCTCACTCCCCAAGCCCGAAACACGCATGATCAGACCACTCGGGTCGGTACCGACGATCAAGTCTCCGTTTTCGTCCACAACGATCGAGCGAACGTGGGTCTCGCCGGTTTCAAAGTGAACCTCGCCTTCGCCCGACGGGTTGACGCGATAGATCACCCCCTCGTCCCCGGAGGCGACGAAGAGGACGCCCTTGGCGTCGAAGGCCATGCCCCAAACGTAATCTGCCGGCGGGTCGAAGAAAACCGAGTAGCCGCCCGACGGGTCGATCTTGTAGACCTTGGCGTCCGGAGAAGTCGCGGCGTAAACGTTGTCGTCCCCGTCCACGGCAAGGGCGTGGACCTCAATCGCGCCGCTTTCAAAGAAAGTGCTCTTGCGTCCGTCGGCCCCGAGACGGAAAACCGCGGCGCCCGGCCCGCCGGCGGCGAAGAGATTGCCTTTGGAATCGTACGCCAGCGCCCACAGAAACGAGGCCGTCGGCTCTGACAGCTCTTCAAAGCGAGGTGCAAGCATCAGCCGGCCGTCGCTGCGAATGGAGATGTCTTGCACCGTACCGGTGTTGAAGTCCTCAAAGCGCGTCTGCTCCCAGCGGCGGGTTTTCTCGGCTACGAGGGGCGCCGAACAGATGATGGTGACCAGGAGTGTGGCCAGAACACGGGGCTTGAAGGCCGTAGTTTTCATCGAAGGATCTCTGTGCGGGGCAGGTACGCGAAGGCGTCGTCCGGCCGAGCCACCAGGTTTGAGGCGCGAATCCGCAGGGAGTTTCACCGTACTCGCAGGGTTAGGGTGTGGCTGCCGCTGACGATCGAGTCGAACGGAATCGAAGTCTCGACGAGCGGTGACTGTCCCTCGAACGCCAACCGGCGATTGGCGGACTTGCGCATGACGTTGAGAACCGACAGCGGGATGTTCGGCAGCGTCTTGTCATCGAAGTGGGCGGTGGGTTGGCGCTGAAGCAGTGAGATGTAGAGCCGGCTGTTGGATCGCTCCTGATTCAGCGCCGAGACAGTATCGGGAAGCGTCAGCAAGCGGTTGCGGGCCATGGCCCTGGACTTTCCACGATTGAGTGTGGCGGCGTCGCTGACTTGCAGACGCAACATCCCCTTCTGCGCGCTCGGAGGAATGTTCAGCCGGAAGGACTGGGCGATGCGCCGGCCGCGATAGGGCCGTAGGAAGACCTTGCCGCTGAGCTCCTCACCGGGCCGGACTTCGCGTGTATCGAGAGAGGCTTGCTCGATCATCAGCAGCCGTCTTTGAGGCAACAGTTCGATCGTGACGTCGACCCCTTCAAAGGACGGCAGCTCCTCGATGTTCGACAGGAGCCGTTGGAACTTGTCACCCATCCAGCCGGCCAAGGCCAACGGCGCGGGGATGGGCGTATCGTTGGCGGCCCGCATGGTCTCGAGCGAGATGCGGTGTTCGCCCAGATCGATGTCGCCCTTCAAGCGAAACGTCGACTCCTGCGCGAAGTCGTTGAGGCCGAACATGGAGTTGTAGATGGTGAAGACCATCAGCGGCGGCGTCCAACGTTGGTTTTGGAAGACGTTGTAGTGGAGTCGCTTTTCCTTGACAACGGCGTTCTCGCCGTCCAGGGTGCGGACCTTCACGTTGACGGGGATCATCGCGGCGCTTTCGCCGAGCACACCCATGATGCCGGAGTGGCGGTCTTGCCGCAGCGCGCCGACGATGTCGGCGGAGTTGGCCACCTTGACGGGCTGAAACTGCGAGGCCAGTACGGTCAGAACGTCGGCGCCGGCCATGGGCATCTCGATCGGACCCATGTTGAGCATGGCGTGGCCGAAGGCGAGCACGCGCCGGCCGTCGTTGTAGGTGACCGTCCCGAGGCCCGAGGCGAAAGTGTCGCCTGAAATCAAGACCGCCGCCACCGGCTCGCCGGGGTTCAGTTGCCCGCCGTTGGCCGTGCCGACCTCGCCGCCGGCGGAGCCACCCGCCGATCCGCCCACCGCACCGCCCCGCATGACCCAGAGCCCGGCTTTGCGGAAGAACCCGCCGAAGACGTCAAGCACACCGTCATTCACTCCGGAAAAGACCAGCGGCGTTTCGATCGGCGTAGCGTAAGAGTCGGAAGGCAATTCGGCGTCCACCGCATTCCAGATTTGCTCGGCGAGGCCGGGTGTAGGGTCGAAGGCCGCGATATCCACCGCTTGCCCGGCAGCAACGTTTTCGCCTCCGGTCCGCCGGGCCGACTTGACCTCGACAGGGCGCGCTTCGTCGAACTCGTTGATTTCGAGCATCAACTCGATTGGCGTGATGCCGGCGATCGCGTCCGGGGAGAAGGTGCTGAAACGCAGAGAGACAGCGCCCAGCAACCTGCCGTCGTGGTAGACCGGGCTGCCGCTCATGCCGCCGGCGACATTGGTGCGGGCTACCTTGCCGCCGAGCTTCGCCATGATGATGTCCTGCCCGGGGCCCCAGACGTTGCGCATTACACCAATCACTTCCAAGGGAACCGGCTCGGGGGTGCTGCCTTGGAAGGCTGTCCAGGCGGTCGCCTTCATGCCGGGGACGACTTCGGTTAGCGGGAGGATCTCGACCGGCCCGGCTTGGGGAGGGGCTTCCGGTTCGGCGGCCTCGGCATAGGCGCAGAGCAGCGCCACGGCCAACAGCAAGGTGGGCACACGGCCCCGGATACGGGAAGTTAATTGTTCGAAGCGCTTCATGACCGCCGAAAGGGCAGGTGGACTCGATTCATTCTAAGCATATAACACGCCCATGGGCGTGGGCTGCGAAGCGGGTGAAGCGGCCCTAATCTGCACGTAAGAGCAAGACGAAAAGCCGCGGGTCTCTTCGAGCCCCGCGCTACGCGTGTTCGGCGGCGCACAAACGCCACGGCGCTGACTTACAGGCGGATTCGGGACGCGCTTCCGGTTCCGCCCTATGCTATCGTCACCAAACATGAACACCGACCCGACAAAAACGCGCCGCGACTTCTTGCAGTCCAGCGCTCTCGCGTCGGCCGGCCTGGCGCTGGGTTGTGAATCGCCGGGGAGCGACTCGGAAGCCACCTCAGCGTCGCGACCCAACGTCGTCCTGATCATGGCCGACGACCTGGGCTACGAGTGCCTCGGCTGCTACGGCGGAACGCCGTACAAGACACCCCACCTCGACGCCTTGGCGCAGTCGGGCATTCGCTTCAACCACGCCTACGCCCAGCCGCTCTGTACGCCCACCCGTGTGCAGCTCATGACCGGCCAATACAACTTTCGCAACTGGCAGGCCTTCGGCATCATGCCGCCGGACGAGAAGACCTTCGGACACATGATGAGCGCCGCGGGCTACAAGACCTGCATCTCAGGCAAGTGGCAGCCCTACAGTTACAATCCACCCGACTTCGAGCCGGAGTGGCGCGGCAATGGCATGCTTGCCGCCGACGCGGGCTTCGCGAGTACTTCCTGTGGCACGCTGGCCACACCGAAGACAAGGGCTCCCGCTATGCCGACCCCGTCGTTCTCGACAACGGCACGCTGCGAACCTTCGACGGCCAATACGGCCCCGACGTCTACACCGATTACATCAACGACTTCATGGAACGCCACGCCGAGGGCAGCCGGGCGGGCGAACCGTTCTTCGTCTACTACCCGATGGCCCTGCCCCATGGGCCGTTCGTGCCCACACCCGACAGCGACGTTTGGGAGAGCGGCGATCGACATCAGGGTGACGTCCGGTTCTACGGCGACATGGTTGAGGCCATGGACCGCGTGATCGGGCGCATCGTCCAAAAGATCGACGACCTGGGCATCCGCGAGAATACGTTGATCCTCTATTACTCGGACAACGGCACGCCGCGCCAGGTGCAGTCGCGCCTGGGCGACCGCGCGATCCAGGGTGGCAAGGGAAAGACGACCGACGCCGGTACACACGTGCCGATGATCGTGAGTTGGAAAGGTGTCTGCCCCGAGGGAGAGGTGAACGACGACCTGATCGACTCCACTGACTTCATCCCCACGATTGTGGAAGCCACGGGCGCGCAGCCCTTGGACGGCATGATCCTCGACGGCCGCAGCTTTCTGCCGCAGCTACGCGGCGAGCTCGGCGACCCGCGCGAGTGGGTGATGTTCCACTTCGACCCACTGCCCGGGCACAACAAGGTCGGCTATCGCCTGATCCGCTTTGCCCGCGACAAGCGCTACAAGCTGTATGAAGAAAGCGGGGACCTGTTTGACGTGCCGAGCGACCTGCTGGAGGAGAAGCCATCCCGCCCGCCGAAGACACGCCGGAATCCGCCGCGGCGAGAAAGAAACTGCGAGCGGTCCTGAGCCGGATGAAGGCCGACTCCATGCCGCCCGCGTAAGCAGCCGAGTTTGGTCGGGCACCGAGCGGTTGTCCCGAATTGCATCTTGCCGCCGATGCTTTTCTTCCGAGTCACTCGGGCTCGACCAAGAGCACCCCTCCATCGACGACGACCGTCTCACCCGTAATCCAGGACGCTTCCCCACTCAGCAGCAGGCACGCCATGCCTGTCACGTCCTCGGGTTCGCCGATTTGTCCCAGCGGGTAGACACGTCCTGCGTCCTCCTCCCGGCCTTCCCAGAGCGCGCGGGCAAGACGGGTCTTGACCAGCCCGGGCGCGATGGCGTTCACACGCACGTTCGGGGCCAGCTCGAGCGCCATCTGCCGAGTCAAGTGGATGAGAGCCGCCTTGCTGACGTTGTAGGCCCCGAGTTTCGCGACGGTGCGGATGCCGTTGACCGAAGCAATGTTGAGCACAGCGCCGCCGTGGTCACGCATCCAGGCTTTCCACGCTTCTTGGATCCACCCGAGCGGGCCCATCACGTTCACTTGCAGGATTTTCTCGACCGCCCCCATGTCGGCTTCGACCAGCGGACCGTATTGCGGGTTGGTGGCTGCGCTGTTGACGAGCAAGTCAAGGGAGCCGAAGGTGTCGATAGTTTCTTGGACGGCTTCCTGCCGGTGTTGCGGGTCGGCGGAGGAGCCCGCCACGGCGATCGCGCTCCCGACCGCGTCCAGGCGTGCCAGCGCCTCGTCGAGGTTGGTCTGCTTGCGGCTGGTGATACACACCTTGCCGCCTCGCCGAAGAATGGCCTCGGCAATGGCGAGGCCTATGCCTCGGGAGGCTCCGTTGATGAGGGCAACCTTGTTTTCGAACATATTGGTGGCGTCAAGAACGATACCAGATCACACGGGTCCTTATCCGGCCCAAATCCGTACGTAGGCGTCCATGATCACGGCCGCGCCCCGTCACGCGTTTGAGACGAAAAGCCGCGGGTCTCTGCGAGACCCGCGCTACGCGTGGTCCGCGGCGTATGAACACCATACCGCCGGCTTACGGACCAACTACGGCTATACTCTACTAACTGGTGTCTCTGTTTGTGAAACGCCTTACTCCGACTGCCGCCTGCTTGCTGCTGGCAGTGACGACCTCCGCGGCGGGCGCCGCCGCGGAGCCGTCCGCGATTCGGGTTACGGAACAAGAGGAAGGCTTTCTCTTCGAGGAAGGTCCTCAGCGTATTCTCTTCTATCAACTGAAACCGAGGTCGATCAACGGCAAGTACACACGCTCCAACTACATCCACCCGCTGTACGACCTGAACGGCCAAGTTCTCACCGAGGACTTCCCCGCAGACCACCTCCACCAACGGGGCATCTTCTGGGCTTGGCATCAAGTGCTGATCGGCGGCAAACCCATCGCGAACCATTGGACGACCGAGAACTCGATCTGGCACGTGCGCAAGACCGAAGTGCTGCCCGCCGGGGACCACTCGGCGGCACTACGCGTGACGCTGGATTGGAAGTCGCCTCGCTGGGTCGACTCCCACGGGAAACAAAAGCCTTTCGTGGAAGAAACGACTGTGGTTCGCGTCCACCCTGCCGAGGACGACCTCCGCAAGATCGACTTCGAGATCCGCTTACTGGCTCTCGAAGACGAGATGCGCCTCGGAGGGTCTGACGATGTGAAAGGCTATGGCGGGTTCTCGGCGCGCATTCGCCTGCCTGAGGACATTCGCTTCGCCGGACGGGGCGGGCCGGTGACTCCCGAGAACACCTCCGTCGAAGCGGGCCCGTGGGTCGATTTCGTGGGGTCTTTCGATTCCTCGGGAGTTCCGAGCGGCGTCGCGGTGCTCTGTCATCCATCGGTGCCCGGATTCCCTCAACGATGGATTCTCCGGGCCGCGGGCAGCATGCAGAATCCGGTCTATCCCGGGCGGGAGGCTGTCCCTCTGCGTCGCGGTCAGCCGCTCACGCTGCGGTATCGTCTCATCATCCACAGGGGCGAACTGAGCCGAGCACGCGTTGACGAGTTACAAGCCGAGTACGAGGCGAAGGTCACGGCTCATCACTAGAGTGGAATGTCGCCGAGATTCCTTGGGCGTGGGAGTATGACGAAGTGGTCTTCATCGGGGTGGCGCGAGCACTCACGGCATCTGTAGCTGGGGTCACTGCCGGCCCTGGTAACGGACGCCTACCTGCCACTTTTGACGCCAGGCTTGCCGCTCCTGCCCAAACGCCGCAAAGCGTGTGAGGTTCTGGGAGTGCAGACTCTAGCCGAGGGCTAGGGCGCGGCGGTGAGCATCAGGGCCATCGACGCCCAACTCATCGCGCAGGCGGAGATCCATTGATTGGCACCGTGGGGGATGCCGCTCTCGAAATACGGTTGAAAGGGCCGCGAGCGGCTTTGGACCAGCCACGAGCCGTCGTCGTATTGGGTGTCTAGCAGGTATTTCACGCCACGCTGATAGGCACGGTGATCGGTCGCGACGCCGCCGCCCCAGTGCAGCGCCACCAAGACTTGTGCGGTGGCATAGGCGTCGCTGTCGAGTTCGGGGAGCTGCGCCCAGCCGCCGTCGCTTCTCTGCTCGGAGAGCAGCTTCCGTGTGGGCTCCCTGACGAGCGCGGGGCTCGCCTCGGCCCAGCCCAGGCCTAGCAGGCGAAAAGCGGTTTCTTCCGTCGCCGTGGGAGCCATGCTCAGCAGCCAACCCTTCGCGAGGGCGATTTTCTTAGCGAACTCCTCGCGCCGGCCCTGGGGAGCGTAGACCTCGAGGCCGCGGATGCTGAGGGCGGTGGTGGTGAAGTCGCTATACTGTGCCGGCGGCCGGTCGGGCGCGGTGCTCCAGCGCCCGTCGAGCGACTGTCCCTCAGCTAGATGGATCGCCATGGCGTCGGTGGTCGCGTCGGCCGGATAGTCCTCCGCGGCCATGCCGGCCAGCGTGTACGCGATGCCGTGGAAACCGGCGCCGTCTGTCATCGATTGCAGCATGGTCTCCCGCCGCCCTCGCATCATCTCGGCCACGCTTTCAGACTGGCGATGAGCTAGCTCCTCATCCACCCGGAACCCTCGGTTCCTGGCCAACCCGATGGCCAAGGCGGTGAGCGACTGGTGGTGGCACGCGACGCAGGCCGACTTCTTGAAGAAGATGGGGCCGCTCGCTTGGAGAAGCGCAATGCTTCTTTCGGCGGCGGTTTTGATTCGCGCCGGACTGAGATCGGCCGCTTGGGTGAGGGGAGCCAGGACGAGGGTCGCCGCCGCCAGGAAAACCGCGCTGAGCCCGATCACTGGACTTACAAACCGACGCTTCATCCACCGGGTCATTTCGTAGCCCCCGCCTCCCGCAGCAAGCGGACGACCGCCGTCTCGCCGCGCTTCTTCGCCAGGCTAAGCGGCGTCTCGCCATCTTTGCCTTGCACGTTGACGTCGGCGCCGTGCGCCAGTAGCGTCCGCACCGCCTCGGTGTCTACATAGTCCGAGTATGCAGCTTGCATCAGCGCGGTGTAGCCCAGTTGGTTGCGCGCGGTAGTATTAGCGCCCTTTTTGAGCAGGGCCTCCACAATCCCTGGGGTGCCGCGCGCGGCGGCCATCGTCAGCGCCGTATCTTCGCTGTTGGAGCCGGGTCCCTCGGCGGCTTGTACGTTGACGTCGGCACCATGGTCGAGCAGCACCCGAACGGCCGCCAGACGCCGGCTGCGCACGGCCGCCATCAGCGCCGTGCGGCCGTTGTTGCGGACGGCATTGACGTCGGCGTCCTGCTCGATCAGAAGTTGCAGCGCCCGAGCGTCGCCAGCGCGCGCCGCTTCCATGACGGGCGTAACACCCCGGCTGTCTGGTGCGTGAGGGTCAGCCCCCTGAGCGAGTAGCTCTTCGAGGACGGGAGTTGACCCGTCCTTGCGTGCGGCGATCAGCAACGCGGTGCGGCTGAGGTCCGACCGCGCATCGACCTTGGCTCCCGCGCGTAGCAGGAGCCCAGCCTTGTCCCCGCTACCAGCGGCACGCATGAGGGCCGTCGCCCCACTGTCGTTTGATTTGTTCGGATCGGCCCCATGATCAAGCAGCATACGTACGCATTCTTCACTGCCATACAACGCGGCGTACATCAGGGGCGTATCTCCTAACGCATCCCTGACGGCCAAGTTGGCCCCGGCCCCGAGCATCTGCCCGACGCTCGTCAGGTCGTTGGCGCGAATCGCGGCGAAGAGCTTGGCGGCGGTCGCTTTAACCCGACGTTGACCCGGCTCCTCCGGCATGCCAGCCTCATCAGGCCACGGCGCACCCTGGTCGATCCAATCGCGCAGCACAGCGATCTCAAGCTCGGGGAGAGCCCCGGTCGGCGGCATGCGAATGCCCAGCTTCGAACCCGTGATCCGCTGGATCAATAGGCTTTCCTCGCCCTTGCCGGCAACGATGACGGGCCCGGAGTCGCCTCCCTTCATCGCCAAGTTCTTGCGGTCGAGCCGTAGATTGGCGGTCACGAGGGATGCGCCATGGCAAGCGTGGCAGCGCTCTTCGAGAATCGGCAGCACGTCACGAGCGAAATCCACCGCACTAGCCGCCAAGGTCTCGCCGAACAAACAAGGGAGCAATGCCCACACAAGGCGGCCGTGCAGATACCGAAGGCGGCAGAACGAAGCCCTCATGGATGGAGACATTATAGGTCTGTTTGTGGCTACAGCCGTAGCGCGCAGTATCTCAGTTCGGCTGAGGTGTGTTTCGCAAATACGGTTACGTTCGCTTTACCACGTAGGGGCGGGCCCCCGTGCCCGCCCGTCCACGATGGCGGTGGATGCCCCGCCCACATACGAGCCGCACTAAGGCACTCCAAGCGGGCCCCTGCGGCGTCCGCCGATCGTCACTCGTAGGACAAAGCAGTAATAGGGTCCTGCTGAGATGCCCGCAATGAGGGGTATACGGCCCCGAGAATCGAGCCCGCAATGCTGATGACCCCGGTCCAGTAGAGATGGCCGGGCAGGATACTGAAAGTGACCAGCGGGAATCTCTCTTCCACCATGCCCTCGGTCAGATACGCCAGGCCGCCGCCGAGTACCACGCCGACCGCGGTGAGCAACAGCGTCTCCCGCAAGAAGATTTGGAGAATATAGCCGGGAGACGCCCCGAGCGATTTTAGAATGCCGATGTCGCGGGTGCGATCGAGCACCGCCGTATACATCGAGATCAGAATCACGATAAACCCGACCGCCACCGCGATGCCAACAATCGCGTTGACGTAATAGTCGGCCATCCCGCGCGTCTGCGCCGTGAACAGCGAGATAAACTCCTCCATCGTGTAGATGGGGTTGTCGGGCAGGCGCGCCTTGAGTTTCTGCACGAAGGCGGTCGCGTGCGCGGGGTCGTCGAGCTTGACGTAAACCTGGCTCAGCTTGCCGGCCCAATCCATTACCTCTTGTTTCGTTTCCAGCGGAATGAACACGCGCGAGAGCTTGCCGGACTCAACGATGCCAACCAGCCGGAAGTCACGGTTGAGCACTCGCACCGTGTCGCCAAGCGAGAGTTTTCGCTGTCGGGCATGGACCTCGTCCACAACAATGTCGAAGGGCCGCTGAAACCCGTGGCCCCGCAAGAAGCGCAGCCCCCCGGACATGCGGGCGAACTTCTCGAGATCGACCCCGGTCACGGTGGTCAACTGCGCTTGCATCGAGAACGCCGTACCCACAGCGAGTTGGACGCCCGGCATGGACTCGATCTCACCGATGACCGATTCGGGAAGCCCCGCCGATCCCGTTGTGAACGCGCTGCTGCTGGTCGAGGGACGGATGAGAATGTCCGCCCCAATGCCCCTCTGCCGCCGGTTCGACTCTCCAACCAACCCGTCGGCCAGTCCCAGGATCAGTAGAATCATGGTGACTTCGAGGCTGATCGCCGCCACCGCGAGAACCGTGCGCATGCGGCGATGAAAGAGGTTTGCCCAAACGACGCGCTGGATCATGCGCGCCTCTTGCCGGCGGATGCGTGCGGCCAAGCGCGGGTGAAGGAACTGGCGGGAATCTCCACGTGGCGTTGGGGTGGGGGTCGTGAGAGGTCCGCGGTCGCCGCTATGGCAAGTAGCTATTGCAAATAACCCAGGCTCTTCAACACCTCGGCGTCCCGCCGGGTCAGTTGCGCTTCGCTCTCTTCAAGGTCGGTCTTCTCGAACCAGGCGCGCAGCTCCGCGGTCTCCCTCTGGTAGGTTTTCCCTTGACGCTCGTGAACGCGGGGGTCGTCCTCGTGGGGGTCGTCATTGAGATCGACGATCGAAACCCTCTCTGCTTCGGGCGTCCAGACAACCTTGCGGTTTCCCTGGGTCCTGCCGAGGTGAAGCGGCAGGGTCGACTTGCGTGCCCACATCCACGACAGCCATCCCGGCGCAAAGCCTTTGCGTCCGGCGAAGGCAACATAGCGCATCGGCCGCGGCGGCAGGCGTTCGCCGTTGATGAGAGCCCCGGCCAAGCTGCGTCCAGCGAAGTCGGTGGGCACGGGTTGGGAGTCGATGCGGGAGAGGCCGGCGAGGTCGAGCACGGTCGGTGCGATGTCCAGGAGCGATACCTGCTCGTAGACCACTTTCCCCGCCGCGATTTTTTCGGGATAGCGCATGATGAGCGGCACCCGCAGTATCCCTTCGTACAGCCGGCGGCCGTGGCCCACATAGCCGTGCTCGCCGAGGCTCTCGCCGTGGTCCGAGGTGAGTACCAGCAGCGTTGAGTCTCGCAGGCCGAGTAGGTCGATGCGGTCGAGAACGCGCCCAAGGTGGTAGTCGGTATAGCCGATCTCGGAGTCATACCTACTGATCCGCGCGCTCATCTCTTTGTTGCGAGCTTCGGGTACACCTCCGGAGTGACCGCTGCCCTCAGGCGAAGCGAAGCGCGCATGCATGGCATAAGGCGAATGAGGATCGAAATAGTGCACCCACAAAAAGAAGGTCTTGTCGTGATTGTCGTCGAGCCAGCGGAGCACGACGGGAGTGACGTCCGAGGCGTGCCGGCTGGAGCTGAAGACCTCATACTTGCGCGTCATGCGCTGGTCATAGGTGTCGAACCAACGGCCCATCTGGGTGAGGTGATCGATCAGAGGCCAGGCGCTGACGAAGGCGGCGTTGTGATAGCCAAAGTGCCTGAAGATCTGGGGCAGCGACAACCATTTCGAGTGCTTCGGCACCGCCGTTCCGTTGGTCCTGGCGCCATGCTCTTGCGGGTAGCGGCTGGTGAAGAGCGACGAGTGCGCCGGACCAGTGAGTGGGATGACCGTGTGTACGTTCTCAAACCGTGCACCCTCGGCCGCGAGCTGATCGATGCGAGGACTGGTCTTGAGATGGTAGCCATAGGACGAGAGGTGATCGGCGCGCAACGTGTCGATGGTCACGAGAACGATATTCGGAAGGCCGTCCGCTGGCTTCGGCCGCTCCGAGGTCGCCGCGGCGACCAACACGGCAAGAAGACAGAGTCCGGCGATCAGGAGCACGTATCGGCGCACTCTGCGATTGTACCGTGTCGCGAGGCGGGCTTCAAACCGACCGTGACCCCACGCGAAAAATGTGGCGCAGCACGTGCGGCTTGACAGTGGGGAAGCTCATGGCCCCAGTTGGCCCGTCGGTCGCCACCTGGTATCGTAGTCGTCTTGGACAAACAACCCAGATGAAGAGGCGAATTCTGTTCTGCTTGTTGTGCTGGCAGCTCACGTCGTTCGGACAAGACGGTGCTGGCTTCGACGTCATCGGAGCTGCAACACCGGATAAACAATCTGTGCTCAAGGGTGTGGACCGTGACTTCTTCTCGCCACTTCCTCAAGAGCAATGGAATACGCTGCCAACCATGCTTGCGGTAACGTTCCAGTTCAAACCTAAGCGCGGCAACACCGACCGTTTGGGCGACACGTTTCTTCTCAAGGTGAGCGACATGGGAGTGAGCGTCGCCAATGAGCACTACCCCGCGATAGGCGTCAAGACCTCCTTTGGGTTTCACCAAAAGTTTCCATACAACGCCATGCCCGATGACGAGGGAAAGTACTGCGCGAATCCCTGTCAATCCACGATGTATTTCCTGCTACCGCAACCTGTTCAACGGTTCGTACTGACGTACCGTAAAGCGGTAGTAGCTCAAGGCTTGGTTCAACGGCGCCGCTGAAGGAACCCGTTCCCCGGAGGCATCTTGAGGCCGCCCCTATGGTTTCAAGGTAGAATCGGACCGCCATGGTCGGTACGGCGATCTCCCATTACCTCATCACCGACAGGCTCGGCGAAGGCAGGACGGCTGTCGTCTAAGACCGAGGAGACAACTCGACCGGCCAGTCGCGCTGAAGTTTCTGGCGGCCGACCTGTCTCCGACCCGCATGGTGGCATGTGGCGAAGTGTGCCGAGCGACGTGCGAGCCGTCTCAAGAAAGCACCCCCCTGCGGTCAAGAAAGCCTTGCATCCAAGCTGTCATGGGGCGTAGAGTTGAGAAACGCAAGATCCAAATTTGCAACTCCGGTTGACACGCAATAGTGCAGTCCCCTCCCGGGCAAGGTGAGTAGAGGAAGGGCCGCTGTGATCGAGCAGAGCAGAGCGTCAAATTGAATTCCACATCAGAAAAGCGCCAGTGGGCCCGGCAAATTCCCGAGAGCGGAACACCTGTTCATATTGGGGTACGCCGCTCCGCGACGGGAATGCAAGCGCTCGACGGGTCGGTCGTGGATCTGAGCGATGTGGGGGTAGGAGTTCAGACGCGGCATCCGCTTCATGTCGGCGAGCTGGTAACGATTTGGGGCAAATTCCTGGGCTCCGACGCGGGCAGGGATGGGCACCGGTCGGCACGTGTCGTTCATTGCAGGGTGTATGAGGGCGGAGCCTTTCGTGCGGGGTGCCAATACGACGAGACTTCCCAGCAAAGCGAACAGTCCCCACCTGCCGCAAGCGACTTTGTCGATCACTATGAAATCCTGCAGGTGAGCCCCAACGCATCGTTGGAGATGGTCCGGCGCGTTTACCGTATCCTGGCGCCGGTCTACCATCCCGACAATCTCGACAGTGGCAATGCGGAGGCTTTCGAGTCGCTGTTGCGGGCGTATCAGGTGCTGAGCGATCCGGAGAAGCGGGCTAAGTACGACGTCAAGTATCACGAGGACCGCACCCGGCGCTGGAAAATCTTTGATCAGGCCAAAACAGCGCATGGCGTGGAAGCGGAGAAACGCAAACGCTGGGGAACCCTTTCCATTCTCTACGCGAAGCGCCTGGAAGACGGACGGAACCCAGGTCTGCGGGTGCGGGAACTGGAGGACCTACTTGGCTGCCCCCGCGAACATCTGGAGTTTGCAATCTGGTACCTGCGAGAAAACGGTTTGGTCAAACCCTTCGAGAACGCGCGCTACGCGATCACGGCTAAAGGAGTGGAGGTGGCGGAAGAAACCGGCATGTGGAAACCGCAAGAGCTGCCTCCCTTGCTTGAAAAGGGAAAGCCGGCCGAGGAAGAAATCGCTGCTGGCCACGACCAGACATCAAGCAGCGAATAGCGGCAGCAGCAGACCAACTGGTTCCTAGACGGATTCTGCTCATGTGCCACGCCTTTGTCAGGGTTGGAAAGGTGTAGGGGGAAGATACCTGGGTTTGCGCTTCGCCTTCACCCAGGGCATCCGACGCTGCTTCGCGGCTGGGCCACACCTGGTATCTGGCGGCAATTCCTGGCCCGCACCATCCCAAACGATAGAATGGGGCAATGAGCGGAGCTTTTTCCGATACGGACCGCACCATCGTCGTCGAGGGTGTCACGCTGCACCTGGCGCACCCGGATGAGATTCCAATTCGTTGGGTCGGCCAGGACGAGCTGGTGCGGCAACTCCAGGCCGCCTGGCTCAAGATCCACGAGCACGACGTGCCGATGACGCCGCGGCTGCTGGGCAAGCCGGGCGTCGGCAAGACCACGCTGGCCTACGCCACCGGCAAGCGCATGGGCCGCGAGGTCTATATCATGCAGGCGACGCTCGACATGCGTCCCGAGGACTTGCTGGTCACGCCTGTCATCGAGGGAGAGGGCCGGCTGCGCTACGTCGCCTCGCCGCTGGTGACGGCGATGGTGCGAGGGTCGGTAGCCATTCTCGACGAGGGCAACCGCATGAACGAGAAGAGCTGGGCCTCACTGGCGCCGTTGCTCGACAACCGCCGCTACGTCGAGTCGATCGTGGCGGGCATCAAGATCCATGCCCACCCGGATTTCCGCATGACGGCCACCATGAACGACGATGCCTCGACTTTCGAACTGCCCGAGTACATCCATTCGCGCCTCCAGCCGCAGATCATGGTCGATTTCCCCGAACGGGACGAAGAGAAAGCCATCCTCAAAGAGAACTTGCCCTTCGCCGACGACGAAATCCTCGACTACGTGACCGACTTCCTGCAAGCAGCCCACAGCGGGGACGAGCGTTACACCTCGCGCGACGGCATCAACATCGGCCGCTTTGCTCTCAAGCTGGCCGAAGCCACCGCGGGTCTCGGAAAAACGGAAGCCCTGGCGACAGCAATCACCCAGACGCTGGGGCGCGAGGCGCTGCGTTATGTTATCCGATCATGACCGGCCCCGATCATGACGGTGGCCGGCCCTTGACGCTGCCGAAAGACGGCCCGGGCGGGCTCGTCCGAGGCCGCATTCGATACGTCCCTGTCGTTCCCGGACGCATGGAGTTCGCCGAACTTGTCCGTGACGAGATCCTGAGGCACCAACCGCAGGTCGTCGCCGTCGATCTGCCCGTGACGCTCGAAGCGGTCTATGAACGGGCCCTGGACCGCCTGCCCGAGCTTTCGGTGATCCTCTACGACGACGAAGGCGAGGACCGCGCCGTCTACATGCCGGTCGAGCCTTGTGATGCCTTTGTCGAAGCCCTGCGCAGCGGGCGCGAGGTGGGCGCCGAGACCGTATTCCTCGATCCCGACGTTAGTGACCGCCTGCCGCTCGAGGACACCTATCCGGACAGCTACGCGGTCCGCAGGATCGGGATCGACAGATACCTCGAAACCTGCCGGGTGAATCCCCGGCCTTGCTCGAATGAGCTAGTGGCCCACGCCGAGGGGCTGGCCTGGAAACTGCAGGGGACCAACCCGGAAGCCTCCGTCCTGGCTGTGGTGTCGCTCAAGCTTCTTGATCCGTTGCTCTACGCGATGGAGCGTCCACAGGTGCAGCCTTTGCGCAAGGTCCGGCGCAAGGGCGTGCGTGTGCTTAACCTGCATCCGGAATGCTTGGCCGAGGTGCTGACGGAGATGCCCTTCGCGCAGGCGGTGTATGAAACGCACCGCAAGGGCGAGGCGGCGGTTCCGGCCGATGAGGCGGCCGCGCCGCAACCGGTGAAGGGATTGCGCAAAGTTCAGGGCTTTTCGGTCATCGACGCCCCGAAGGAGGATCCGCACGCCGCTGCGATCGAGCGTGCCGCGCGAGGCCCTCTCGACCGCCAGCGTCTCCATCTGCGCCTGTTCACCGAGACCCAGCGCCGCTATGAGTCCAAGACTGGCGAGAGCGTGGCACTTTGGCAGCGTCGATTGTGGGCGCGCTACACACGCAACCTAGCGGTGATCCAGGGCCGATTGCTCGGAGGGCTCTTCGAATTGACGGTTGCGGCGCGGTCGATCATCGACGACAACATGGGCTGGGAGATGTGGGAGATGGCCGGGGCCTATCCGGTACAGAAGATCGAGACGGATTTGATGACCGTCAAAGTGACCGGCGAGCAGATGTGGATCAACACCCGCCGCATTCACCTGCGCCGGCGGCTGCCGCGCAAGAAGGCGCGGCTGCGGCCTACCGGGTTGCGGGGCCGCAAGGGCGAGAAGCGCCCGGGAGAATGGCGGCGCGAGTGGAAGGGCTTCTCGATCTGCTCCTATCCACCCGAAGACCTGGTCATCGAAAACTACGGCCTGTTCCTCAAGAACAAGGGCAAAAGCGTGCTTTCGGAAGAGCGCTTCCACAGCGAGCCGTTCACCACCTCGCTGCTCGACGGCATCGATCTGCGCGAAACGCTGCGCCACTGGCATGAGAAGAAGATCTTCGTCCGCTCGCAGCAGCGGGTCTCGGGGGAGGTCGGGGCGATCGTTATCATCTTCGATGAGGACCGCGACAACCGCTACTCCTACTGCCTGACCTGGCTGGGCGAGCACCAGAACGAGTCGGACATGGCTTTCTACGCTACCGACCCGTTCGAGAACGTGGTGGGGCCGGGCATCGGACGGTCCGAATACGGCGGCCTACTGCTCACCCTGCCGTCGGGACGCATGTTCGACGTCTGGCAAGACACCGACTACTTCTTCGCCGAGTCAAAGCCGGAGCGCCTGCTGCTGGCCGCGCTGGATTATTCCCTCGAGAAGTTCGTGGTGTACGTCGCGCCGAGCCCGCCGCGGTCGGTCTTTCGCAGCATCGCCGGGCGTCTCAGCCAGAAGGTCATCTACATCCCCATCGGCCAACTTTCCCCCGTGGCGCTCAAGAAGGTGCGCGTCATGCACGTGCTCGACGGGCATGACAAGCGCGCGACCGCGAGGGAGTACATCTGGTAACACGAAACAGCTTGTAGGGGCGGACCGCTGTGTCCGCCCTGGCCGCCTTGGCAGCGAGGCTCATCTCTGGTATGAAACGAGAGCAACTCCGCGGCGCCGGAGTGGACGCAGCGGTCCACGCCTACAAGTGGCTATCAAGGTACCGTTCAATCGAACGAAACAAATGCAACCGCGCCCTGTTTCCGTGCAGCGAATGCGTTTTGCCAGGATAAAGCAACAGGTCGTAGGGCTTACCCGCCTCCACCAACGCGTCGATCATCGCCACCGTGTTCTGGAAGTGCACGTTGTCGTCGGCCGTGGGATGGACGAGCAGCAGCGGCCCATGCAGATCCGCCGCGGCCTCGACGGCTGATGTTCGAACGTAGGCTTCGGGCTCCTTTTCAGGATGCCCCATGTAACGCTCGGTGTAGATCGAGTCGTACAGCCGCCAATCCGTCACCGGCGCAACCGCGATGCCCAGCTTGAACGCCTTGCTGTGGGTGAGCGCGAAACAGGTGCTGAAGCCGCCTCCGCTCCAGCCCCACAGCGCGACGCGCTCGGGATCGACGAAGTCCATCGCCTTGATCTTCTCGGCAGCGAACTCGTAATCCCAGGCAGCGACCGGACCGTAGTTGCGCGACAGGGCCGCTTCGTAGCGATGGCCGAGCCGCGACGAGGCACGGTCGTCCACGTAGAACACCACGTAACTCTTCTGCACCAAGTACTGATGGAACAGGTACCGGCCCCGGCCTCCCCAGGCGTCCCGGATGGTCGGCGCTCGCGGCCCGCCGTAGACGTAGATCAGGACGGGGTGCTGTTTCCCCGGCTCGGTTTCGCGCGGCTTCAGCATCATGGCGCGAACCAGAGCCCCGTCGTCCGTGGACCACTCGATGAACTCCGGCTTGACGAGCTGAAGGTCATCGAGAGACCGCGCCCGATGAATCACCGTAACGCGGTCAGAGGACAAGTGCCGGACGCTCCACTCCGGCGCCACGCCGAGCGCCGAATGGCGGTCGCTATAGGCCGTTGCGTCGGAGTTTAGCTTGACGGTGTGCGTGCCTCCGAAACGGGTCATCCGCTCCTTGTCACTGCCATCGAGACGGGCGCGGTAGAGGTCGCTGCCCAAAGGGTTGTCCTCGTTTGAGGTGTAGTACACCCAGCCGCTCTTCTCATCAACGCCCTCGATGGCTTTGACTTCCCACTCGCCCCCGGTCAGCGTCCGCTTGCGCGTCCCGTCGTAGCCGTAGAGTTCGATGTGACGGAAACCGCTGCGCTCGGAGGTCCAAAGGAACTCCTGCGACCCTTTGAGGACCGTCAGGTCGTTGGTGATGTTGATCCAGTGCGGGTCTTTCGCTTGCAAGACGGTACGCGCACGGCCGTCGCCGGCGTCGGCGAAGACGATCTCCGTCTCGTTCTGCTCGCGGTTCAACCGTTGAATGGCCAGCAGTTCATCCCCGGCCCAAGCGAAACGAGGCGTGTATTCAGCCTCGCCCCTCATCCAAACAACGCGGGGTTTCTTGCGGGCGCCGGGGCGGGCGGCGATCACGCCGACGCGCACCTTCGGATTCGCATCACCCGCTTTGGGGTAGCGCTGCAACTCCAGCCGATGCTTGAAAGGAGCTAGGTACGCGATCGGATACTTCGGGACCGGGCGCTGGTCGATTTCGAGGAACGCCACGCGGCGTGAGTCCGGCGACCACGCATAGCCCGAACGAATGCCGAATTCTTCCGGATAGACCCAGTCGAGGTCGCCGTGGAGCAAGTCGTCGCCGGCTCCTGTGGTCAGCCGGCGCGCCTCGCCGCCGCTCGCCGGCGCTAGCCAGATGTCGTGCTGGTACAGGAACGAGATCCAGCGTCCGTTAGGGGAGAACTTCGGGTCGCGAACGCCCCTCTTGTCCTCGGCGACGGGGCGCGCTTTCTCGGCCGACACGTCGTAGAGATAGAGCTGTCCGCCGCTGGCGAAGAGAATCGACTTCGAGTCCGGCGACCAACGATAAGCCGCCACCGAATGGCGCAGCAGCCGCTCTCGTTCGCGCTCGTTACCGGCGACTTTGTCCGCGGGAGGAGCAAGCTGCGAGAGCTGTTTGTGGCTCACCAGGACGCGCTTTTGGCTCGCAGCGGGCGCCACCGCCCAGAGGTCACGCTTTTCACCGTCTTCGCGCGGCAGGATGTAGGTCAGGGTGCGGCCGTCCGGGCTCCACTGGAACTGCTTGGGACTGGGCCCGGTGATGCCGGGATCGGCAAAAATGTCCTCAAGACGGAGTTTTGCCGGCTCGGCCGCTGCTACCGTAACCGCGAGGCAAAGCGAGAGCGTGATGGCTGAACAGCGGAAGAGCTTGGCGATCACCCACCGATTATACTGAGCGCCCATCAGCCGGCTGTGAACCGGCGCTCCGCCAGCCGAACCCTATCTCACCCCTCATCCCCCGCCGACACCGCGATCCAAGACTTCGTCAGGCCGAGAAATCGCTCTCGCCACAGCCTTGCCCGAGGAAATAGCCCTTGCAGCTCTTTCCGTTCAAGTAGCTCAGTCAGGCCCAAGAACTCCACTGCTTCCTCATGCGACGGACGACCCAGGATTCCCCACACCGTGAAGTTCCGCACCAGCCTCCGTTGCACCGACCTTGGCAGAAAGTGAATCAGCGGCGTCATCAAGTGCGGTTCGACGGGAAACCAGCGGTTGGGGGTCTGAACATAGAAGCGTTCCCCGACACGCTGCACCTCGTGGGCAAACGCGCGGCGGCCGCCCTCCCCAAGGATGTGCTCGACGAGGGAGTTGGAGAACACAACGCGGAACGCGCGGTCTCGAAACGGAAGCCGCCTGGCATCGCCAATCACCCAATCGAATCCGCCATGCCCCTCGATGGGGGGCTCGAGATTCAAGATCGTGACGCGCGTCGGATGTTCGAGGAAACCCCAGTAGTAGGCATAGCCGCCCAGGTCGAGCAGCTGTGTGTGCTCGTCCAACCCGAAGACCCTGGAGAACCTTCGCAGGCGCTTGGCCCGGAAGTAGCGCCCGAAGGGGCGATGAAAACGCAGAATTCGCCGGCGGAGGCTGGACATACGTCTTTCACCAGCGGCCGCCCGCAGAGAGCGTCCAGAACTTGACGGTCTGAACCTCAGGAGGATGGAGATCGCGAGGCTACGTCTACTGGAGCTTACCGTCGTTCAGGGTCAGCTTGAAAGGCTCTTTCGTCAGAGCGGCGGCGACGCCCTCGAAAGTAATCTGGCGACCGGCTCCTACCCCCGTCCTGAGGCGGTTCTCGAGGTTCAGCACGAGTTCGACAGCGCCACCTTGTTTGCTGCTCAGGTTGATGGTCCTGGGCCGCGTCGCCGGGCTCGATGACACGACGAACATGCGCATCTTCGGGGTCAGCTTGCGATTCAGATCGCCCCAAATGGTGTCACCCTTGGGTCCTAACAGGTTCGCCTTGATGTCGAGGAACTTCCACAGCAGCGGGTTTTCTTGGCGGGACTTCTGCTCAGCCTTGAATTTGCGCGTGGCGGCGTCCTCGATCTTCAAATCCGACGGGGGGAAGGCCTGTGTCTTGGCTGTTTCCTTGAGCTCCGCGAGACCGGCCTCCGAACCGGCATAGCTCTGGTAAACCTTCGCCAGGTACTCGGCCACCTGTTGCCGCCCGGCCGGCGGCAGCGCACCCGGTCCCGAGTAGGCCGCAGCCCGAGCCAGCGAGAAGAGAGCCAACTCATTCTTGCTCGGGTCGCCCTGGGCCAGCACCTCCGTTCCGAGCCAGTACGAGAGTTGCCCGGAATTGGGGTTGAGCTTCAGGGCCTTCGTGACCTCGGCTTCCGCCGTCTTATGGTCCTTGCGCTGTATGGCGATCCAGCCCAGTGTTTGATGCGCGGAGGTTGCGATCTGCTTCCTGGCGTCGCTCCACTGCTGGTCGCTCACCTGTTGCGGCTTGTTGGCCGCTTGGAACTGCTTCTCGATGCCGCCGTTCACCAGCGCCTTGGCGGCCGACGCGCCGTCACTCAACGTTGCGGCGTCGGTCTTGCCAAGCGTCGGCGTGAGGCTGCTGATCGTAGCGTGGGCCTCGAAGTCCCCCTCCTTCTCCTTGAGCAACTCCTTCGCCACTTCTACGGCCTTGGCCGGCTGGTTCGCGCCCTGGAAGGCTCTCATGTAATGCTGCAAGCGCTCGAGGTCGAACGCCGTCTCAGGGTACGCTTTTTTCCACTGATCCAGAAGCTGGAGCTTCTTGGCCGCGTCGGTCTCTTTGAACGTGCTCGTGATCAGCTCGTATTCCTTCTGATCCTTCGGCACTTTCTCCGTTTTCTCCTGAGGTGAGGGAACGGCGGCGCCGGTGACCAGCAAGGCCAGACAGGCCGTCAGGGCAAGATCAGTGAAGCGTCTAAGCATGGCAAAACTCCAACAATCCGGATTCATATCTCCCACGGGGTCCGCGACGGGGAAAGCCTCCAGTCAATCTCAGCTTCGGTGTCGAGAACGCCGGGACTAATGGGGGAGTATATAGCAGCTTCAAGCTGTTAGCAAGGGCTCCCCGGACAAATTTTCTTCATCGCCGGCGGCGCCCCTCGGAGCTCCCTACGTCCTGAACTCGGCTTTCAAACAAGAAGACGGGCCGCGAACGAGGTCCGTTGCGCGATCTGATACAATCCTGGCTCGCTTCCGGAGCCGACCGTTGCCCGATCGCCTTCTCGACGTCAGCCTAATCGCCGTCTATCTTATCACGATCACGGTATTTGGCGCTCGCTTCCGGCGCTCCCAGAAGTCCCTGCAGGACTACTTCCTCGGCGGCAAGAGCGCGCCCTGGTGGGCCATCTCACTCTCGATCGTCGCTGCCGAGACGAGCACGCTGACCATCATCGGCACGCCCGCCCTGGCCTTCAACGGCAATTTGGGGTTCCTGCAGGTCGTGCTGGGCTATCTGGTTGCGCGACTTGTTATCTCGGTGCTGTTCATCCCGCGGTACTTCGAAGGCCGCATGTTCACGGCCTATGAGCTGATGCGGCGACGCTTTGGTGAGCGGATTCGACGCCTGACCGCGGCGACCTTTCTGGTGACCCGGTCGTTGGCGGAAGGCGTGCGGGTATTCGCCATCTCGTTGGTCGTGTCCGTTGTATTGGACACCGGCGAGTTCGCCTCGATCGTGATCATCTCGCTGCTGACGCTGTTCTACACCTTCGAAGGCGGTATGAAAGCCGTGATCTGGACCGACGTGGTGCAGATGGTTCTCTACGTTTCGGGGGCCGTTCTCAGCTTCGTCTTGATCCTGGAGCAGATCCCCGCCGGTTGGGAAACGGTGAGCGGCGTGGCATCCGCCGAGGGGAAGTTCCAGGTGTTCGACTTCGGCTTCGAGCCCACACGCGAGTTCTTCTCGCGTACGTATTCGTTTTGGGCCGGACTGCTGGGCGGCGCCTTTCTCACCACCGCGACGCACGGAACCGACCAGCTTTTCGTTCAACGGTTGCTCAGTGCGAGGACCGAGCGTGACAGCCGCCTGGCGCTGTTATCGAGCTGGATCGTGATCGCCTTCCAGTTCACGCTGTTCCTCGTGATCGGAGTCACGCTGTATGTGCTTCATCAAAGCGCGGGCACGGAGCCGCCGGAGCCGCTTGACCGGTTGTACCCGGAGTTCGTCTGGTCCCATCTGCCCACCCCCGCGGCGGGGATTGTGGTAGCGGCGATCCTGGCGGCGGCGATGTCGAATTTGAGCGCGGCGTTGAACTCGCTGGCGTCCGCGACCGTGATGGATTTCTACGTCCCGCTATTCGGCAAATCCGAGATCAGCGACCAGCAGTACCTGAAGCTCTCGCGAGGGGTGACTCTGTTCTGGGGCGCCGTGCTCCTTGGGATTGCCGTGCTGGCCCGCAAGTGGGGTTCGGTGTTGGAGGCGGGGCTAGCCATCGCCTCCGTTCCGCTCGGCGCCTTGTTGGGGGTCTTCGGGTTGGGAATCTTGACCCGACGGGTGAGAGAGAACCACGCCATCGTCGCCTTGGCGGTCGGGCTTACCGTGATCCTCTACGTCACGTTCCGAACTGAGGTCGCGTGGACGTGGTACGTCGTCATCGGCTCGACCGCCACGTTTGCCGCCGGGTACGCGGCGTCTTTGCTGCCATCCGGAGCCAGGCCCACAGGTCGTCTACTCGAGCTTTGATGTGAACGAACATGTCCAGTCTTGAAACGGCCTTCGGTTTGAGGTCGAAGCACTCGCCAGCCCCTTGGGGGGACTCGTGCAGACAGTAGAACCTGAGCGAAAACCCCTTCAGCAGTCGCCCGCCGGCTCCGGGCCGTCCGGCCGTCAACCGGGCCTGGTGCGTTCGCTGGGACGCTGGGAAGCCGCCTCCATCGTCGTGGGGACGATCATCGGCAGCGGCATCTTCCTAGTTCCCAAAACCATGATCAGCGAAGTGGGCACGCCCGCTATGGTTCTGGCCGTATTCGCCGTTGGCGGCTTGCTCTCGTTGGCAGGCGCCCTCACTTACGCCGAGCTCGGGGCCGCCCTACCGCACGCCGGCGGAGACTACGTCTATCTGCGCGAAGCCTACGGTCCGCTGCCGAGTTTCCTCTACGGTTGGACGCACTTCGCGGTCGCCAAGAGCGGTAGCATCGCCACCTTGGCCACGGCCTTTTTCTACTACCTGGCCAACTTCTGGCCGCAGCTCGAATCCCCAGCGTTCGTCATTCTGTCCCCCTTTGCCGGCTGGCCGTTGAGCGTCAGCTACGGCCAGATCCTCGCCATGGGGTTGATTTTCAGCCTGGCCTGGGTGAATTACTTCGGGGTCAAGGTTGGCGGGCGGGTGCAATCGTGGGTGACGGCTTTGAAGATCGTCATCATCCTCGCGATCGTGCTGCTCGCCGCGTTGCTCGGGGGCGGGAGTAGCGAGAACCTGGCTTCGACCGTCTCCCACACCGGGGGACTGTCCGGTTTCTTCGCGGCCCTGGTAGCGGCGCTGTGGGCTTACGACGGATGGAGCAACCTGAACCAGGTCTCGGGCGAGATCAGCGAGCCGCACAAGAACATCCCACGGTCGTTGATCTACGGCGTCCTCGCGGTCCTCTCCATTTACCTCGTGACCAATGTCGCCTACTTCTACGCCCTCTCGGCGTCGGAAGCGGCGGTTGCAGACCGCGTCGCCAGCGAAGCCGCGCGCAAGTTCCTGGGGGCCACCGGCGGCGACGCCGTCGCTCTGGCGGCCATGATCTCCATCTTTGCAGCGCTAAACGGCTCGATTCTTTCCGGTGCCCGCGTACCCTATGCCATGGCGAGCGACCGCTACTTTTTCCCCGCGCTGGGACGCGTCCACTCCCGCTTCCGTACGCCCCACGTTTCGATCGTCGCGCTCAGCACCTGGTCGGCGGTGCTTGTCCTGACGGGCAATTTCGAAGAGCTCTTCACCTACGTGATGTTCGCCAGTTGGATTCTTTACGGCATGACCGCCACCACCGTGTTCGTGCTGCGCCGCAAGCAACCGGGCCTGCACCGGCCGTACCGCACCCTCGGCTACCCCGTCGTGCCCGCCCTGTTCGTCATCATGGCGGCGTGCCTGGTCGTGATGACGCTGTTCGATTCCCCGCGGGAATCGCTACTGGGCCTTGCGCTGATCTCGCTGGGCCTGCCGTTTTATTTTGGGCGGCGCAAAATTAGGGCTTTTCGATGAAGCCGTTTTGGTGCATAATAGATATCGCGGGCCCAGTCCGGTATCTGCTGGACAGCTTGCACGGCCCCGCCGGTCAAATGCCCATCGCTCCAGGCCCCTGGGAACGCCCAAACGGCTGATGGCGAACGGCAGACCGCCGCGAAACAATAAATTTGTTCTGAAACCAGAACAAATTTGTTGACACCCCTCACTTCGTTTGCTATAAAAGTTGCTGTAGGGCGCTAGACTTGTAGTATGCCGTTCCACTTTCAGAACAGAGGTCCGCTGTCGATGCCCCGGCCGATCGCAGATCGAGGACCCGCCAAAGCTTGTTTCGATTAGCGTCCTCGCCTATAGATAATTGGAGGTCTGTCTGATGGATGTCAACAAAATTCTTGGTGAGTTGAGGCACGAAAGGGAGCAGATTGAAGATGCGATCATTTCCCTGGAGCGCCTGGCACGAGGCAGAGGGAAGCGTCGCGGACGCCCGCCGTCATGGATGAAGGATGCCCAGGAACGCAAGAGAGGCCGGCCGCTGGGTTCCAAGAACCGTGCCAAAGGCGAAGGGGAGTAGGCGTTGAGGGCTTGTTGACTGTCGCCTCGCGGTTTGCGGCGGCAGTCGACGAGACTCAGTACAGCAGGTAGCGTCGCCTGAGCGAAAGGAACTCTCTGCTGGCTTTTTCCCAAAGCGTCCAGATGGCGGCGGGGGCCTTTCGTTGGCCGAGCGCTTCGATCGTGCTCGCGCTGGCGATGAGTCGGGCCGTTCGGTCCAGTTGAATTCGCTTCGGGTAGAAACGAATCAGCGCCACCGCCAAATGTAGGCCCACGCGTGTCGCTTGTACCGCAGCCCTGTCCACCACGGAGATTTGGACACCGGAGATCGTCTCTCCGGCGAAGTGAGACGTGGCAGGCGTACGGCTGGCCGGATAGAAACGCACTCCCGCGAGCCGGCGTGTGTTGAGGAACGCCGACACTTTGGCGCCGTCCATCCAGTCCGCCCCGACGAACGCAAAGGGCGTCGACGTACCGCGTCCCACCGAGTAGTTCGGCAGGCCTTCGAGCAGGGCGATCCCGGGATACAGCAGCGCCTGTTCCAGAGTGCGGATATTCGGTGAGGGGTCGACCCAGGGAAGTCCGGTCTCATCGAACCAATCCGTCCGCCGCCACCCCTTCATGCGAATGACCGTCAGGTCCGCGCCAATCTCTCTTTGGTCGTTGAACATCCGTGCCAACTCACCGACGGTCATGCCGTGCCGGACGGGCATCGGGAAGTAACCGATGAACGAGCGGTAGGACTCATCGAGCATCGGGCCTTCCACGACCGCTCCGGTCACCGGGTTCGGCCGGTCGAGCACGAAGAAGGGAATCCCGCGCCGGGCCGCCTCCTCCATGGCGTAGGCCATCGTCGTAGGGTAGGTGTAAAACCTCGCGCCGACGTCTTGGATGTCGAACACGAGGACCTCGATGCCTTGCAGCATCTGCTCGGTGGGCCTCCGACGGTCCCCTCGATACAGGCTGTAGACCGGTGTTCCAGTGGCGGGGTCCGTCGAGTCCGGGATTCGAGCCTGATCCAACCGACCGGCAACGCCGTGCTCTGGCGAGAAGATCGCGGCGAGTTTGACTCCGGGGGCCTCGGCGAACAGGTCGATGTTGCGGCGAAGTCTTCGATCCACACCTGTGTGGTTGGTGATGAGTCCGACCGCCTTGCCCTGGAATGGCTCGAAGCCGGCGCGCGCGACGACATCGAGGCCGGTGAGCACGGGACTGACGCGAGGGGTAATCCGTGCGTGGCGTTGTTGCCGCGACCTCGCCGCCCAAGCCCGCTCGCGTATACCTTCCACATCGACGTTCTCGAGGGCCGCGGCAACGATCGTCGCGACCTTGGCGCGAAGATCGACAACCGACGCAGCGGCGGTCGGGTGGACGCGGTTGGTCATCAGCACGACATAGATCTCGGTGACCGGGTCGAGCCACATCGATGTGCCGGTGAACCCGGTGTGCCCGTAGGATCCCAACGGCAACAGATCGCCTCGCGGCGAAGCGTAGGGTGAGTCGAGATCCCACCCCAGACCGCGCAGGGCCGGGTGGTCGGGCGGGCTCTGCGGCGTCGTCATCTTGACGACGCTGAGCGGGCTAAGCACTCGCGCTTCGTCGAGTAGGCCGCCGCTGAGCATCATTTGTGCAAACCGGCTCAGATCGTTGCCCGTGGAGAACATGCCCGCGTGTCCCGCGACGCCACCCATGTAGCGCGTCGTGGGATCGTGGACCGTGCCGCGCAGAATTTTCCCGCTTGCCAGCCTCTCGGTGGGGGCGATGCGCGAATGAAGGGATTCGGGGGGACGAAACCGTGTCTCGCTCATCCCGAGAGGCTGAAAGAGATGCTCCGCGGCATAGCGGTCGAGCCGCTTTCCGCTGAGCTTCCGCACCATCTCGCCGAGTAGCAGGTAGTTGATATCGCTGTAGATGAAACGTGTCCCAATGGGGATAGTGGGCGTTTCCCGGTAGGCCATGGCGATGCCCGTCTCATAGCCTGACCACTCCGGTTCGAGATCAACGTCCGGACGCAAACCGGAGAAGTGAGTGAGCAGATCGACGATGCGGATGTCCGACTTGCCCGCCGCGAACTTGGGCAGGTGCTTCGTCAGGCGGTCGTTGAGGCGCAGCCTGCCCCGCTCGACCAGCTGCATGACTGCCGGGGCGGTCGCCACGACCTTGGTGAGCGAGGCGCAGTCGAAAATGGTGTCGACCGTCATCGTCTCGCGCTCGGGCTCGAGGCTGCGGTAACCGTAGGCCTTGCGGTGGAGAGTCTCGCCTCGACGTCCGACGACCAAGACCGCGCCTGGGGTCACCCCGTCCTCGATCGCCTCTTCAAGCAGGGCGTCCAAGCGGTCCGAGGCTTTCCAGGCCGGAGCCGGTCCCGCGAGAATGGGCAACAAGACCGGCAGAAACAGCCACGGCGTAAACCGCCGCCATCCATCACGTTTCGTCATTGCCGGACGCATACCCGCCGTCCTCTACAAAGTAGCGCAGAGTGCGCGGCCTAGCCGGGGTGGGTCGCGAACCCTCTGTTATACTTCGTAGGCCGGTGCTCGAGAACCTCGTCACAGAGCAACGAAACTCCGCCTCCGAGCACATCGACCGCCTTCCTACCCGAGAACTCCTCGAAGTCATCAATCACGAAGATCAGCAAGTCGCCTCGGCGGTCGAAGCCGAGATTCCCCAGGTAGCGGCGGTCGTCGATGCGATTGTCGAACGGTTCGAGCGTGGCGGACGACTGTTCTATCTGGGTGCCGGTACTAGCGGCCGGTTGGGTGTTCTCGATGCCTCGGAGTGCCCGCCCACCTTTGGCGTTGATCCCGAGCGTGTGCAAGGAATCATCGCCGGTGGTGCGACGGCTTTGCTTCGCTCATTAGAGGCCAGCGAGGACTGCTTCGAAGCTGCCCAACAGGATCTACGGAGCCGAAGCTTCGCCCGCGTGGATTCGCTAGTCGCGATCTCGGCTAGCGGACGCACGCCCTACGCGCTGGGCGGCGTCGCCCACGCCCGCAGTCTTGGTGCATTGGCGGTCGGCCTCAGCTCGAACCCTGAGTCCGAACTCGCCCGTCAGACCGACATCGCCATCACGCCGCTCACCGGCCCCGAAGTTATCACCGGCTCGAGCCGTATGAAGAGCGGAACAGCGCACAAGCTCGTCCTCAACATGATCTCGACGGCCGTCCTGGTGAGGATGGGATATGTGCTGGGCAACCTGATGGTCGGCGTGCAGCCGAAGAGCGCCAAGCTGCTCGACCGCGGCCGCCGCATCGTCGCCGAGGTCACTGCCTGCGGCGCCGAGGAGGCGGCTCGTTCGCTCGAGGCGTCCGGCAACAACGTACGCCTCGCGATCGTCATGGTGAAGCTCGGCCTCGACCGCCCCACCGCCGAACAGCGCTTGGTGCAGGCCGGCGACCACTTGGGGAACGCGCTCGATTCCGCCGAAGAGCTGTGAGTCGATGGATAAATTTGTCATCGAAGGCGGCCGGCAGCTCTCGGGGACCATCCGCGTTAGCGGCGCGAAGAACGCGGCCCTCCCGGTGCTCGCGGCGTCGCTTCTGACCGACGAAGAGATCATCCTCGAAGGCCTGCCCGCGGTTCGGGACGTCCGCACGATGGCCCGGCTGCTGGAACGCATCGGCGCCACGGTTGCGGGGGACGGCGGCGACTACCGCATTCGCAGCGGCGGAGTTCAATCCCCCGAAGCACCCTACGACCTGGTTAAAACGATGCGGGCTTCGAGCCTGGTGCTCGGCCCGCTGGTAGCTCGGGCCGGCGAGGCTCGTGTGTCCCTGCCGGGGGGCTGTGCGATCGGCGCGCGTCCGATCAATCTGCACATGGCCGGCTTGGAGAAACTGGGCGCGGCCATCGCGCAGGAGCATGGGTACATTCAAGCGTCCGCCCCGCGCGGCCTCAAGGGAGCTTCGGTTCGCTTCGAGCGCATCACTGTCACGGGGACCGAAGACCTGCTGATGGCGGCCGTGCTCGCGGACGGGGAAACGTTGCTTGAAAACGCCGCGCGGGAGCCGGAGGTGGTCGACGTTGCGAATCTGCTGATCAAGATGGGCGCTTCGATCGAGGGCGCGGGTTCGTCCACGATTCGCGTACGCGGCGTCTCACGGCTCAGTGGCGCTCGCCACCGTATCATTCCCGATCGCATCGAGACGGGTACCTATCTCATCGCAGGTGCGCTCGCCGGTGGACCGCTGACGGTCGAAGGCCTCGACGCCGGCCACATCGAGGCGTTGCTCGAGGCCATGGGGCGTGCCGGTGTCGAACTCTCTTCTCCAGCGCCTGACGCGATCCAGGTGCAGGGCGGCTCCGGGTTGCGCGCGATCGATCTGACGACCAGCGAATACCCGGGCTTCCCCACCGATATGCAAGCGCAATTCATGGCCATGATGACCCGGGCCGAGGGCGAATCCCACGTCACAGAGACGATCTTCGAGAACCGCTTCATGCACGTCTCGGAACTGACGCGCATGGGTGCCGACATCAGGCTCGACGGCAACCGCGCCACCGTGCGGGGCAAGTCGAACTTAAGCGGCGCCAACGTGATGGCGTCCGACCTGCGCGCCAGCGCCGGCCTGGTGCTGGCCGCGCTCGCGGCCGAGGGAGAGACCGTGATCGATCGCGTCTACCACCTCGATCGCGGCTACGAACGCGTCGAGGAGAAGCTGTCCGCGGTCGGAGCCCACATCCGGCGCGTGTCGTAGCCTCAGCTGCCGCGACCCATCTTCTGTCCCCCCATCCATTTTCCCGGATCTATTCGGACTATGGAGTCAAGCTGTGATAGACGAGCTTGAACTCAGGGGAGTCGACAGAGCTGCCGTTAAAGATGAAGCTGAAGTCGGCCCCAAGGTCGGCAATGTTTCCGTGACAGCCCATACAGCCACCCATGTTGTAGTTCAGCCCGTCATAAGGAACGTTGTTGGCCGGTGTGCCCTTTAGGCTTCGCTGCCCATTGGTGTTGCGGTCGTTGTAGAAGTCCGTGATCAGCCCATTCGTGTGCCCCGGATTGTCAAGTTTCCCACTGAATACCTGGAGGATGTGATCTGATTCCACAACGATGTTGGAGAGGTAGTACGAGCCAGGGTGAGGACCCGCGTAGGGATGACCCGGCAAACCGTTGCCCTTACTACCCGGATTGTCAGGCAGTTCCTTGCTAAGGGGTTTCCACTGAACATTCACCAGCTTGTAGTGCCGCCACGGCGACCCCGTGACCCCATTGTCCCTTTCGTAAAAGCGAATGGCCTTCTGGTACGCCTGGTTGACCTTTGTAATCGCACGCGGGATGGAATGGATTCTACGATTGATCGAGATCGGACCCCTCGGTACGGGACTGCCCGTCACGCCGGCCTGCAGGCTCTTGTAGTAGAGGCGCTTCTTCGGATCAGGCCAGGGTGGGCCCGGGGGTGATGCTGTCAGTTTCTGCTGGGTTGTAGCCGTCGCCGCCGTGGACTTATTGAATCCCGCAAATTATTATGACACTTTTTGACAGTGTGGAGCATCTATATATGTATGGGCAACCCCAAAGGTGTGAAGCGGGATTTCAAGGCGCTGGAGAAGCGCCGTTTCGAAGCGATGCGGCTGCTCCACCAAGGCCACAATCAGTCCGAGACGGCGAGACGGCTGAACGTCGCTCGCCAAACCGTCAGTGAGTGGCGGCGGCAATACCGCGAGCAGGGTGCGGCCGGACTCCGCCAGGCCGGGCGCGCCGGACGCAAGCCGCTCCTCGATGCCGCACAACGCGAACGCCTGACGTCGCTGCTGCTGGAAGGCCCGGAAGCCCACGGCTTCCCAACGCCCCTGTGGAGCTGTCCGCGGGTGGCTCGGCTGACCGGAGACGAGTTCGGGGTCGCATACCACGCAGGCCACGCCTGGAAGATCCTGCGAGCGCTCGACTGGAGCCCGCAACGCCCGGCCGGAAAGGCGCGCGAGCGCAACGAAGAGCGGATCCGCACCTGGAAGCGCAAGACCTGGAAGCGCATTAAAAAAAAGCCCAAAACGAAGGCCGTACGCTCGTCTTCATCGACGAAAGCGGATTGAGTCAGAAGCCGCATCGCTGCCGCACCTGGGCGCCACGTGGCCAAACACCGGTGCTGCAGTTTAACTTCAACTGGGAGAAGCTTTCCGTCTCGGCGGGGCTGACGCTGCGTAACTTCTACTTCCGGCTCTATCCCGGTGCGATCGGCAAAGAGCAAGTGACCGACTTTCTCAAGGCGTTGGTACGTCATATCGATCGCCCGCTGCTGATCGTCTGGGATCGGCTGCCGGCGCACCGTAGCCGCCTGGTGCAAGAGTTCATCGAACTCTCCGAAGGCCACATCGCAACCGAGTACTTGCCACCCTATGCGCCGGAGTTGAATCCGGTGGAATACATCTGGGCTTACTGGAAGCAGCACGAGTTGCCGAACGTCTGTCCGAAAGACTACGGCGAGCTGAACGAGCGGGCCCGCAAGGCACTCCGCCGCATGTACCGCAAACCGCGTTTGATCACGGCCTTCTGGAAACAGTCTTCTCTTTGTTTTGACTGACTCTATATTATGCGGGAGTCAATAATGACGGGTTCGAGCGGCGCGGCGCCCTGATTCGCAATGATTCGCCCGGCCGCGTCTTCCACGGGCTCACCGTCCTCCGTCAGAATCGCGTCGGCCTGCTCGAACGTGGCGAAGATGAAGTAAGGGGCCGTCGGTGTTTTGTGGTTGATGTGTAGAGCAACCATGCCCCAGGTCTCCTCGCGCCATGCCGGCTTGGTGGGGTCTCCGGGTTTGCCGGCGTACGTGTGACCCTCCTCTTGAGCGACGTAGTACCGGATGGTGTTGGTGTGAAATTTCCCGCTGGCTACCTCCTTTGAGGTGAGATGGCGCCAGCCCGACTTCATTTCAACCGTGCCATAGGTAAAGCTGAAGAGGTCGTTGTTCTTTGCGAATTCGGGCGTCGGGGTCCTCTTGTTCTTCTGCACGTACAGGGTTGTTTGTCGCTGCGGCGGCACGGTCGGGAGAAACGAAAGAGGGTCGCCCGGCGGCGGAAATTTCGAGTGATACCACCATTTGTTGGCGGCGACCAAGGTGTACTGTGCTCTGTTCGCTTTCGCGATGTAGAGAAACTGCTGTCCCGGAAACGGAGACGACGCGGAAGCCCCGGCGAACATTGCGTCCTCTTCGATCTCGTTGTCCTCGTCGAGATTGACAAAGGCCGGCGTTGCAACAGGTTGCTGCCCGACGTCCGGAGGAACTTGCCCCGGCTCCAGGCCGGTGTAGCCGCCGACGTTGCTCGGGTTATAGCGGTAATCAGGTGGAGCGTCGTAGCCATAGTCCTTGCTGGCGTCATCGACGTACCCGTTTGGCGTTACGGTTGCACTTCCCGCCCCGGGGTAGATCTCAACCTTCGTGCGCAAAGTTTCCCACACAAGATGATGGTCCGTACTCTTTTGACCGAACTTGAGGGTCGCGGCGGCCTTTCCCCTTGTGCCGAGTTCTCCCGTCTGTTCGACCGCGGGCCAATTGAGAGCGATGAATTCCCTCCACGCGAATGCCGCTGCCTGGGTTTGGTTCGCGTTCGGTGCGCCGCCCGAGATGTCTTCGGGAAGCTCAGGTGAAATCGTAGGAGTCTCCCCGATCGCCTGCGGGGCTGCGTGGGCAACGGTCCCATCTTGGCCGGGGAACTGAACGACCAACCAATACACAACCAAAAGTACCAGGGCCTGCAAGAACCGACCCATTGTGACTGGAATTCGCTTCATCTCGACCTTCCTTTGGTGGGGTTCAGCACTGTTTGCCCGGTTAAACTGGAAGCCAATCCGTTGCTTTAGATTGAGGGTTACTGTTTGAGTCCGAGTGCGCCATTATACCCCACAGAGCTTTTATCCCAAAGAACCGTCTGAATCCACCGCCTCCTTGCCAAATCGTCGCGGTGTAGTCGGTTTCGAGGGACGCATGACCCCATTGGAGTTGGCTCCCAGCACGCTGCCCGTTGAAAGAAGGGTACTGATTCTCGAACATTAGCACCAGAACTCTTTCGAACTGTCGCTGTTGAGGCCGGCGGATTGTCATCCTTGGCCGGCAGTGATCTCGGCATCCCCCAACATGTTTGAGAGAAATCGCGAACGTTCGAGCGCGGTCGCGGCTGCCTCTTGGCCGTCATAGGAATGGGTGGATTCAGCAAGAATGTCGCCTGACCCGTCGCGCAGGCGCCAACGCCAACGCCCGGCACGGTCAGCGTAGAGTTCAAAGCGTGCGTTCTGCCAGTCGCTACTGCGCGCCCATGCGTCACGCCGGTTTCGTTCGCAGATGTACTTATGCAGAGACGCGTTGGTCGGAAACGACCGCTCTGTTCGTCGGTTAGTGTCGGGGTGACCCAAAAGCTTGGCGGTGTAGCGGCGGGTCAATTCGTCCTGCTTGGGCCCCGGTGGTTCCTTCATGTACAGCTCGGAATCGTCCGCGGGCAAGGAGGCCGCAGGGACGGTGGTGGGGCAATCCGTTCGAGCCGTCTCGCGGGACAGACGCGAGCTGAAGCTCGTGGCAGTGGCGTCGCGTTTTGTCAGCGGCTTGGCGCCCAACAGATCCTCGATGTAACGCAGCACCGAAGTATGTCGGTAGACCGTGCCGTCGACGACGCCCTTGTCGACCCATGGGGAGACGAGCAGAGTCGGTACCCGAAAGCCCAAGCTGGAAAAGTCGAAGCTATATTCGGGACTGGTGAGGTAGGTTTTGTTGTACTTTTGCGCCTCTTCCTCCATGAAGGCGTTCGGGGAGACAGCAGGGTCGGGAGCCTCGGCGGCGGGCGGTTTCACGTGATCGTAGAACCCTCCATGTTCATCGTAGGTGACAATCAGCAGGGTCTTCTCCCAGCCCGGACCGTTGCGGACAGCCTGGTAGACGTCGGCGATCAGCTTGTCGCCGTAGCGCACGTCATGCGGCGCATGCTGGGAGTTGGCGCGCCCCTTCGGCGCGTCGGCGTAGCGAGGACACAAGAACGTATAGAAGGGCAGTTTTCCGGCTGACGCGTCGTCGAGGAACTGCGAGAACTGCAGCTTTGCTTGGGGCTTTCCGTTGATGCTGTCGAAGTTGGACGAGTCGAAAAGATCGAATCCGTACATCGCCCAGTCGCGGCCGGCGCTTTCGACGCGGTCATAGATCGTCGGCACGTTGAGAATGTCGTACCTCCACGGGTTGTAGCTGAGCCCGGTGGATGTTGCCGCGTGCATGAATAGCCGATTGGGCTCAGTAGGACCGGGCACTTCACTGTGCCAGTGATCACAGACGCAGAATTCGGCGGCCAGCGTGTGGATGGCCGGCAATTGGTCGGCGGTGAAGACCTCCATGACTTCTCGGACAGGGTCCTCTTGGCCGCCGGCCGCTGCCTTGGCCTGCTGCTCTCCGAGTGTCGTGTCGTTACTGCTGAAACCACGCTTCAGCTCACCGATGAAGTTGAGCACGAAACCGCTATTGGCGACGGGGACGGTCGCCGGCGCCCCGCCCTGGTAGGGGGTCGTCTCCTTATCTCCGGATCCGACCGTCTTCACACCGAAGAGTTGCTCGGTCCCTGACGGGAAGCTGTGCGAGGGGTCGCCATACCTACCCCGCTTGTCTCTTGATCTTTTGGCGTAGCGAATTGAGCGCCAATCTTCGGTTGGTAGGCGGTCGACGTGGCGTCGGTGGGATCCGCATGGTTGACCAAATCGGTGCGCGGCCGGCCGCCGCTATCCAGGACGCCTTCGACGCCGGGGACGGTTCCGAGGATGTGGTCGAAGGAGCGATTCTCCAGCATGAGTACGACGATGTGATCGATTTGCGGTGCGTTCGCCATTTGCTTCTCCTTGGTTTGTCCGTTGTTCCGCTCCCCGGGCCGGGAGGACCCGTAGTTTCGGAGGTGATAGGCTACTCGCGCACTCAGCGAGCGGGAAGCACTGTCGTTAACCTCCGTGCGGGTGCCGAGGCGTCACTCTCGGCTGCTTGGGCCTTCTGATGCTGCATCCACTGCCCGTACTGCACGAGGCTGATCGAAAGCTGCAACGAGAAGTCGGTGGAAATCCTTTCCTTGCGTTCCGACGCATAGTCCGGCGGCGGAACCACCGAGCCGCCCTGGAACGGAGTTGCACACGGCGTATCAGCGAAGTAGACTCCATCGGGCCCAAGGTTGGGTGGATCGGTGCATTGGCCGTTGCTCGCATCTGCGAAGTCTATGTCGAAGATCGGTGGTACACGCAGCTTGCTGTCATGAACGGAAGCCGTCATGTGGCACGACATGCATGTGCTGCGTGGGTTGTCGGCCGGTCCGTTCAAACGGCCGTTGCAACCCAAGTGCCCGGAGTTGGAGGATGTGTTGAGCCGGTCGACGACGTCCCAGAAGATGACCTCGTGCGGGAAGCCGTTCTTGCGCGGATCTGGCGGGAAGTTGATCGCCCCTTCCCCGGCCGGCGGCGCATCGTTGTTCCACATCAAGCCGAGCGGGGAGATGCGGTTCCAGGGGTTCTTTTCACCGGCTTTGTGCTCGCCGTCGGCGACGAAGGTGCCGAACGCCCACCCCGACGGTGAACGTGCGTCCCGGACAGCTACGTCAAATTGAATCAGGTACACCTCGCCCGGCGTGCGCGGACACTGCTCGCTCATCTCCTGGAAGGTACAGTCCTTGCCCTCCGTGGGCGTGCACTTGCAGAAGTCCGACGCGCTCATGTTGATTTGCCACTTGGGGACATTCTCGAGGAAGGGAAGATCCTGCGGTGTCGCCGTGGTAAAGAGCAACTTGCCTACCACCGCACCCTCTGCAAAAGATAGATTGTCGGTGGGAACGTTCGGCGTGCCGTCAGGCTTCCAAACCTCACCGAGCGTGTGCCCTCCACGGGCGTTGTAGAATCCAACAGCCCAGATGGTCGTGGCGACAGACTTACCCCCGTCAAGCTTGAACGTCACCGGTGCTTCACGGGTCAATCCGTGTACGAACTCGCGGCCACTCAGTGGCTCGTAGGTCTGGTAAGGCATGTGGTACCAGTTGCGGACCTGGTTTTCGCAAAGAGTCCAATCTTTCCCGACGTCGCCTCCGTCCGCGCCATCGGTGATGTTGCCGTCTTGGATGTAGCGCATCACGGCCCAAATGTAATCGTGAGCCTGCTCCTCTTTCTCGGCCGCGGACAGCCCTTCTTTGAATGGATCAAACTTTGTCCATCCCCAACTGTCGTGGTCCTCGATGAGAGTCGCAGGGTACTCTTGACTGAGCTGGAACACAGGCCCGGTCCAACCCGCTGGGGGTTGATCGCTGATTTCTTGCCCTTCCCACATGCCCGTCTCCGTAAAGGCGGGGTCTTGCCAATAATTCGGGTACGGTCCCTCACAAGTGTTCGCGACCACTGCCTGCTCTGCGGGGTCCTCGGGCGGTGTTCCAGCATCACACCCGGCGAGCAAAATGGCTAGAAAACAGCTGGCTGCTAACTGCTTTGTCATCTGTTGACCCTCCCCGTGAAGAAACGTTCTGGCGGAGATGTGATCTTATGAGGGAGGGTCCCGCTCACGCAATGAGTCGCCGTTTCGCTACTCTTTCTCCGACTCTTGAGAGCGTAAAACAAGAGCGCATGGCGCCGGTGATCGCGTTACCGTCAAGCGGTTTGACCTCTGGGTGGGGCGTTTGCGATGCCCCGATTGGTGGTAGAGATCATGAGGTACGGCACCGCCGCGGCTTTCAGGGGCGCGTTGACGGGGGTGCTATCGGTGGCGCGGTCGCCGCATCGATCAACACCTGCCCGGCCCGGAACGGAGTGTGCCGCGTTCCCATTGCGGAGATGAGGACACACATAACCTAACCAGAAACGTGGCGGTGGGAGTGTCCCGGTAAGTTCAGCCTTCGCGGCGTTTTCCGAGGCCAACACGCAGTCACGCGCGCCGGTACCCGGCCATCGCGGCGTTGGAGTACAGCAACTTGACCGCTCGCTGACGCCGGAGGGTCGGTACTGTTCAGCGTGAAGGGAGCGATTCCGGGCTCGAGGAAACCGCTTGGTCGAAAACCCACCGGTTTTCATCCCCTTGGGTGGGCCGTAGGCCCCGGGGGCTCCCTTGCGATCACGGGTCGATTTTGAGGGGCTGCTGCAGGGTCTATAATCGTTCGCGGTATGCATAGTCGAATCGTTGCGGGTCTGTTGCTGTTGGGATGGGTCGCGCCGGCGGCCGAGATTACGCACGGGCCGATTCTCGGGCGTCTCAGCTCGTCGGGAATCGGGGTGTGGGCGCGCACGAAGCGGCCGGGCGAGTTCCGGGTGCGGTACGGAACGACGCCAACGAACCTTGACGAGTCGTCCGCTGCGGTGCGCACTACGCTCGGCAGGGACAACACGGGCTGGGTGCACATCACCGGGCTCGTACCCAACACGACTTACTACTACGACGTCGTCGGCGAAACGGGCTCCCGCCCAGCAGACCACCTGCGCGGCGACTTCCGCACGCTGCCCGACGCGGATACACATCGTCACCCGAAGCTCAACCCCGACGGCCTGTTCAACTTCCGCTTTGAGTACGCCTGCGGCAACCAACAACGCGTCGATCCCACGACGCCGACTTTCCGCACGATGCTGGACCGCATCGAAGACTCGATCGACTTCGCCATTCTCGACGGCGATTGGATGTACGAGGAGATGCGCGACTACACCCCAGATCAATGGCGCGAGCAGGTAGGCACGCGAGGGACTCCGCGTCTCGTCGATCTCGCCCCGACCATCGTAGGCGTTTGGGAGAACTACAAACTCTATCTCAGCCGCGGGAAGAATCTTGCGGCATGGCATCGCGAAGTTCCCTCGTTCTTCATGTTTGACGATCACGAGATATTGAACGATGTAAACGGATCGGGCTCGCCGGGACTGCGAAGCCGGCGGGCGGTCTTCCGCGATATCGGGATCGAGGCCTGGTATCAGTATCTGGGCTGGTCGAACCCGGTTAGGTGGAAGCAGGGGATTCACTTTGGGAAGGCCAAGCTGACGGGGGGAGGAGACGTTTTGGTTGACGAGTCGGCTGACTTTCGCGAACTGAAGACGGGCGAGGCGGGAACGTTGACCGTCCATTGGGGTACGCCGGACGCGGGTGTCAACAATACAAAGCTCGACCGGGTGGGCGGCGACCCGAACGCCGGCGTCTACGAAATCAAGGAAGTCGTCGACCGCCACCGCTTGCGCATCTCGCCCGCGCCCAAGCAGGACGGAGACGCCTCCTATTCGATCGGACGTTTCAACCACTTCCGGCAGAAGATCGCGAACACAGAGTTCTTCTACATCGACACGCGGAGTCACCGGCAGATGCACGACCTGAACGATCCGTTCAAGCCGGATATTTCCATTCTGGGAGCGCCGCAGAAGCAGTGGCTCAAGAAGGCCATGCGGGAGAGTGATGCAGACTTCCTGTTTGTCGTCAGCTCAGTCAACCTGATGGTGCCGCACGTATTGGGCCGCCAGACGCCGAACAATAAAGACGAGGCGTGGACGGCGGTGGCGGTCGAGCGCGAGGAATTGATCGACTTCTGGGACTCGCTGGGCAAGCCGGTCCTCGTGCTGACCGGCGACCTTCACAACAGCTTTGCGATCAAGATCACCGACCGCGTGTGGGAGTTCGCGTCCGGTCCTCACAACTCCTCGAATCACCGGCTGATCGAAGAAGCGAACCGTCCCACCAGCGGCAAGTACGTCTCTCGCGGCCGTGAGTGCGAGATTCGCTGGTCGACGTTCGTGCCTAATGAAGCCCAAGGACGCAAGCGGCGGCCGGTGTATGCGGTGGCCCAAGTGAACAACACGTTTCGCGTGCCCGGCGGGTTGGAAGCGGGCCAGGGCAGCCCTGACAAGCCGGAGGACGATGTCTGGGCGGCCTACGACCGGCCCCAGGTGACGTTCCAGTATTACGACGGGTTGACGGGTGAGTTGCTTTATGCCGAGTCGATCTTGGCTGCGGAGAAGGAATGAGGCGAACTAGTGGAATGTCGCGGAGATTCCTTAGGCGTAGGAGTATCCAGCGAGACTGTAGGGGCGGGCCCCTGTGCCCGCCCGGCTGCTCGTCTACCATTAAGCTTTCTTTGCGACAGTCCACTAGTGTAGTGCGTCAAGCAGATTGCACCTTAGGCAGGGCGGCACGTCCGCGCTTGACTTTCTCGAGGATGTCGGAGGCGGTCGCGGTCCAGATGAAGGGCGTGGGATGCCCGTTGTGCTGGGCGATGTAGTCGTCAATGGCGGCGACGAGCTCGTCCACGCTGCGAAACACGCCGCGGCGCAGGCGCTTGACGGTGAGATCGCGAAAGAATCGCTCGACCATGTTCAGCCACGACGCCGAGGTCGGGGTGAAATGAATGTGGAAGCGCGGGTGACGATCGAGCCAACGCTTCACAGCGGCATGCTTGTGGGTGGCATAGTTGTCCACGATGAGATGAAGCTGTTTGTCCTTGGGAGTGCGGCGGTCAATTAAGCGCAGGAAGCGCAGCCATTCCTGGTGGCTGTGTCGGGGCATGCACTCGGCGATCACGCTGCCGTCAAGGCTGTTGAGCGCCGCAAACAGGGTGGTCGTGCCGTTGCGCTTGTAATCGTGGGTCATCGTTTGGCCGCGTCCCTTTTTGAGCGGCAGGCCGGGCTGGGTGCGATCGAGGGCTTGGATTTGGGACTTCTCATCGAGCGAGAGAACCAGAGCATGCTCAGGCGGATTGAGATAGAGTCCGACGATGTCGTCGAGTTTCTCGGCGAAACGCGGGTCATTGCTGAGCTTGAGGGTCTTGACGCGGTGGGGCTTGAGGCCATGGGCGCGCCAAATCCGTCCCACGGTGGAAGCGCTGACGCCGGCCGCGGCGGCCATGGTGCGGCGGCTCCAGTGGGTGGCGTTGGACGGTTTCTCGCGGGTGGTCTTGTGGATGATCTGCTGTACTTTCTGCTTCGAGACGGCAGGTTTACGACCGGGCCGTGGGGCGTCTTTTGCAATGCCGGCGATGCTGCTTTCGAGAAAGCGCGTGCGCCAGCGGGCCACCAACTGCCGCGAGACACCGAGCTGTGCGGCGATCTGCTTATTCTCGAGACCGTCGGCGGCCAGCAGGACAATCCTGGCTCGCAGGGCGAGACGAACGGCGACTTGGCGGCCGCGCGCGTAGCGGTCCAACTGCTTGCATTGCGCTGTGTTCAAAGTTACTGGTTGTGCTCTTCGCATCCCATGCCTCCTGTTAATAGAGACGATGGGAAGTCAATATAAGTTACATTATTTATGGTGCACTACACTAGTATGCGCGCGAGGGCCGTCGCCAAGTTGAGCTTGATTGGGGTCTTGGTTGGCGTTGCTTGTGCGTGCCAGTCGAACGGACGGCCACAAGCGGCTTTGGTGGCCAATGAGGCTCCCAACAGCGTCCGCGACTTTGGGGCCGTAGGCGACGGGGAGACCGACGACACCGAGGCGCTACAGCGGGCTGTGGACTCGGGCTTGGGGGACATTCGCCTGCCGCGAGGTCAGTACCTGCTCACTACGACCATCGTCATCGACCTTGACCGTGTGGGCTACACGTCGATCGTGGGCGACGGGACGGCCACGTTGATCATGGCGGGCGAGGGGCCGGCGCTGCGATTCATCGGCACGCACGACGGGACGGCCGATCCGAAAACCGTGAAGCCGAACGTGTGGCAGCGTCAACGCACACCGCTCGCCGATGGGTTTGAGATTCGCGGTGATCACCCCAAGGCGCAAGGCATCGTGGCGGAAGGAACGATGCAGGCTGTTTTCTCGCGGCTGCTGATCCGCGGGGTGTCGGACGGCATTGTCCTGACGCGGCGCAACCGCAACGTCATTATTTCCGAGTGCCACGTTTACCACAACCGCGGCGTGGGGGTGCTGTTCGATCAAGTCAACCTGCACCAGATCAACATCTCGAACTCGCACATTAGCTACAACGGCGGTGGCGGCGTGGTTGTCCGGCGCAGCGAAGTGCGCAATTTGCAGATCGGCACGTGCGACATCGAGGGCAACATGGACCCCGATGGTCCGCCGACGGCCAACGTGCTGCTCGACGCGCGGGAGGGGACGATCCGCGAGGGGGCGATCGTCGGTTGTACGCTGCAGCACACGCATGAGGCTCCGGGCTCGGCGAACATTCGTTTGCTCGGGCGCGGACCGGGTGAGCCGCAGAAGATTGGATACTTCTCGATCTCAGACAACGCGCTGAGTGACGTGGCGGTGAATGTTCATTTGAAGTACGTGCGCGGGGTTTCCATCATGGGTAACTCCTTCTGGAAGGGCTTCGAGCATAACTTACTGGTCGAGGGCAGCTCGAACATCGTCATCGGTCCGAATGTGTTCGACCGTAACCCCGACTACCGTCCCCACGATAGCCGTAATAGCTTGCTGTTTGTCGATTCCGAGGATTGCACCTTGAACGGGCTGCATATCAACCACGTGAAAGGGGCCGAAGCAGCGCTGACGCTGCGGCGTTGCCGGCGCTTCAATCTGACGAACTCGATGGTCCTGAATTTCGAGACGGTCGGGCTACTGCTTGACGACGTCCATGACGTGCGCGTGTCGGACAGCGTGATCCGTGACGATCGCCCTGAGTCGAAGGACCCGATCGCGATAAGGCTGACTGGTGGGCGCGGCAATACGATCGTTGATAACCTACTAGCCGGGACGATCGAGGTAGCGGCTGGCTCCGCGCACTTAGAGGGTAATCTAGTTACGGCGGGGGCGAATCGGACCCGGTGATCAGAGGGCGGTTGAGTGGGTTTCTCGCAAAGGCGCAAAGAGCCGCTAAGAACGCAAAGAATATCCTTTGATCCTTCTTGGTGGCTTTGCGGTCCTTTGCGCCTTGGCGAGAAACCCTCACCCCAATTTCCAAGGCTTGCGGTACTCGTAATGCAGATAGCCATTGGCCTGTTCGCTATTGGTGAAGCGCTCATTCATGCGGTCCCAAACCAGGTGTTGTCGGGTTCTGTAGGCGATGTTCGCGACGTTGGCGGTCGTGGTTGACCGGTGGGCGGTTTCGACGTCGCAGTTCGGTTTCTCGCGGCTCTTGATGCAGTCGAGGAAATTGCGGATGTGGAAGCGGGTGTCGGCGCGGTCTTCGACTCGCTTGGCTTCCATCTGGGGCTCGAACGAAGAGCGGTACCTGTTGCGGCGCTCGCGACCCTGCGGCAGCGGGTCGCCGCCGGGGGAGGCACCGGCGGCGTTCTTCTCGGGTATGACCTCGTAGCCGTCGCCGTGGACGTAGACGGTCCCTTTCGTCCCGCGCCATTCCGCCAGAAAGGGCTTGCTCGCGCTGACGGGTGCGGCGTTGCAGCCGAAGTCCGAAAACGTCACCAGCGTCGCGCCGGGGAACTGCCACAACGCTTCCATCGTGTCGACGGTTTGGCGATTGTCTTGGATGGCGTACTTGCCGCCGATGGCCGTGACCGAAAGCGGCGCGTCCTGGCCGAGGCCCCATTGGATCAGGTCGAGAAAGTGGACGCCGTTGTCGGTTAGTTGTCCGCCCGAGTAGTCGTAGAACCAGCGGAACTTGTAGCTGAAACGGTTCTCGTTGTATTTGGCGGCGGGCGCGGGGCCTAGGTAGAGGTCCCAGTCGATGTCGGCCGGCGGGTCGGCATCGCGCGGGCTGCCGATGCCGTGTGGGTACTCGTTGGCAACGCGGGCGCAGCGCGCGACGGTGATGTGTCCGATGCCGCCCGAGCGGACGAAGTCGGCGGCTTCCTTGCAATACGGCGCCGAGCGGCGCTGTATGCCGACTTGGACGACCCGGCCGCGCGCCTTGGCGGTCTCGATCATGCGGCGCCCTTCATGGATGGTGAGCGAGAGGGGCTTCTCCACGTAGACGTCTTTGCCGGCATTGCACGCGTCGATCATCATCAGGGCGTGCCAGTGGTCAGGGGAGGCGACGACGACGGCGTCGATGTCGGGTTTTGAGATGAGGTGGCGGTAGTCCTTGTAGAGGGTCGGGCTGGTGCCCGCGACTTCGGCGGCGTTGTCCATATAGTCGGAACGGATGTCACAGACAGCGACAATCTGCTGGTCGGCGTATTCCTTTGTGGCACGCACCAGCGACGTACCGCGGTTGCCGACGCCGATGAAACCGAGGCGGACACGGTCGTTGGCGCCGAGGATGCGTTGATAGGAAAGGGCCGCGAGCGTAGCGGCTTGTGTGAACTTGCGGCGGGTCGTCATCGTGGGGATTGTAGTTCGTTTCTCGCAAAGACGCAAAGGATCGCGAAGGACGCCAAGAAAGGCCAAAGCGCTCGTGATAGGCTGAAGCCGTCCAGCGAGGAGACACAACGTGCCAATCACTCGACGTACTCTACTGAGCGCCGCAGCGGCGGCGTATGTCAGCGCCTCATCCCCCCTTGGCTATTCGGCTAAGCGAACCACGAGCCAGGCGTCCGACATGCAAAAGCTCATGAAGCGGCTGCGAGGCGTTCACAACTTCCTGACGACGCCCTTCTTATCCAACTACGCCTTGGAGTCCGAAGGTGTGCACAAGAACGTTGCCTTCCATGCAAAAGCGGGCACGCCCGACATGACGATCGTAGTCGGCGGTGGGCTCGGTGAACTCTTCACTCTGAATGCGAAAGAGCAAAGGGCCATGGCGGAGGCAGCTGTGGCCGGCGCGCAAGGCAAGATGCCCGTCGTCGTCGGCGCGGGCGGCGGATACCGGCTCGCGCTCGATATGTCCCGCAACGCCCAGCAAGCCGGAGCCGACGCCATCCTCCTGTTCTCGCCGCCCTACGGTTCTCGCGACGCCGAGGGTGCCTGCCAATACTTCAAGGCCGTCGCTGAATCAGTGAACATCGGCATCATCCTCTACCCGCGCGGCAAAGAGCCCCACTGGCCGGACACGATTCGGCGTCTATCCGAAATCCCCAACGTCCTCGGCTTCAAGGACGCCAGCGGCGACATCAAGGTCGGGCAGGCGCTTGGCTCGCTGATCCCGGACGATTTTCTGTGGATCGGCGAAAGCGAGGCGCACTCCGCCAAGGCCATGCCGGCCGGCGCGCGCGCCTACACAACCTCCGTCGCTGTCTTCGTGCCGAACGCGTGCCGTGAGTTCTGGCAACACGCCACCGCGGGCCGCATCGACAAGATGAACCACGTGCTCGAAACGAAGCTTGACCCGATCCTCGCATTGCGCAGTGTGAGGCCCGGCTACGGTATCAGCGCGATCAAGGTGGGGTTGGAGGCGTTAGGGCGGGCCGGTGGGCCGGTGCGTCCTCCCGGCACCCAGGTCGCCGCTGAAGATCGAGAGAAGATTGCCAAGATAGCCCGGCAACACTCGGAAAGTGGCTGAATCGAGTTTCTCCCAAAGGCGCTAAGCACCGCGAAGCCGCCAAGAAAAATCAAAGATCTTCTTTGCGTTCTTAGCGGCTCTTTGCGTCTTTGCGAGAAACCTCTGTCAGTGCTGCGAGTAGCCTCTCAACCTCGGCCGACGTGCTGTAGTGAACCAAGCCGATTCGTACCATCCCGCCGCTATCCTCTACGCCCAAGCGCTCGGTGACATTGAGGGCGTAGTAGTTGCCGTCCCAAACGAACAGGCCCCGCTCTCCCAGGTACGCGGCCAACTTCTGAGGATGCAGGCCGTTCATCCGTATCGAAACCGTCGGCGTGCGGCGGGCGAACTGGGCAGTGTCCCGCATGCCGTAGAACTCCAGCCCGGGGATTTCGAGTAGACCGGCGACAAGCTGCTCGGCGAGGCTCCTTTCGTAGGCTCTCACAGCGCCCATAGCATCAAGCAACGCCTGACGCCGCCCGGTCCTTCCGTCCGGCGGGGGTTCGGAGCTATGGCGCCGGCCCAGCTCCTCCAGATAGCCGATCGCGGCAATCACACCAGCCAGGCCCTCGTGGTTCTGCGTGCCGGTCTCCCAGCAATCGGGGATTTCGTCCGGCGCGGGACGCACCTTGTACGGCCGCAGGCGCTCTAATTGCTCGGCCTTGCCATAGAGCACGCCAACATGGGGTCCGAAGAACTTGTAGGCCGAGCAGGCCAGGAAGTCGCAGTCGATCGATCGCACGTCGATTGGGCCGTGCGGAGCGTAGTGCACGGCGTCGACGAAACACAGCGCGCCGGCCTCGTGCGCGGCTTTTGTGATGGCGGCAACATCGTTGATTGTGCCGACGGCGTTCGAGGCGTAGCCCACGGCGACGAGCCGTGTGCGGTCGTTGAGCAGGGAGAATAGCTGATCGAGATTCAGCGTGCAGTTCTCGATGTCCATGTCGGTGGTGCGAATCACCGCCCCCCGTTCGTCGAGCGCTTTCCAGGGCGCGACGTTGGCGTCGTGGTCGAGTTGCGTGACGATAATCTCATCACCCGGCTGGATGTCGCGCCCGATGGACCGGCTCAACGCAAACGTGAGCGTCGTCATGTTCGGCCCGAAGGCGACCTCGCGTGCGTCGCAGCCCAGCAGATCGGCTACGGCGGCGTGCGCCTCGGCCAGCATCTCTTCAGTGCGTTGGGCGGTCAGAAAAGCGCCGTGGGTATTGGCGTTGGCGTTGACAAGGTAGTCTTTGATCGCCTCGATGACGCGGTTCGGGACCTGCGTACCGCCGGGGCCGTCGAGAAACACTGCGGGCCTGCCGTTGACCTCGAGATCAAGCGCCGGGAACTGAGAACGTATCCAAGTCAGATCGAGCATTGGCTGAACGCGGTTGCCCATTCTAGCAAGCAGCGTTTCTGGCCGAGCCTCGGTTCACGCCGGAATCGCAACAAATACGCGACAATAGCGCACAGCTTTGCATTCGACACCCGTGAACCCATGATCGGCCAAACCATCTCGCACTACAAGATCACCGAAAAGCTCGGTGAGGGCGGGATGGGTGTTGTCTACAAAGCCCAGGACACCAAACTCGACCGCCCCGTCGCTCTCAAATTCCTAGCGCCACATCTGCTTCGCGATCAAGAAGGCCGCAAACGTTTCGAGCGCGAAGCCAAAGCCGCGGCGAAGCTCGACCACCCCAACATCTGCACGGTCTACGAAATCGACGAGGTCGACGGACGCACCTTCATCGTCATGGCGTTCCTCGAAGGCCGGACGTTGAGCGAGAGAATCGACGAAGGCCCGCTCAAGCTGCCCGAGGCGCTGTCAATCGCGATTCAGATGGCCGAGGGACTCGAAGCGGCGCACGCCAAAGGCATCACCCACCGCGACATCAAGCCTGACAACGTCATGTTGATGTCGGGGTCGCGCGGCCTCGTCAAGCTGATGGACTTCGGCCTGGCGCAGCTTGCCGGCAGCTCGCAGTTCACCCGCGAGGGGACGACGCTCGGCACGGTCAACTACATGTCGCCCGAGCAGGCCGAAGGCTCTCCGACCGGCCAGGCCACGGATCTCTGGTCGCTGGGCGTCGTGCTGTATGAGATGGTCGCGGGTCAACGGCCGTTCCGGGGCGAGTTCGACCGAGCCATCGTCTATTCGATCATGAATGAGCCGCCGGAGCCCCTGACGGCCGTCCGAACGGGTGTCTCGAAGGAGCTGGAACGCATTGTCAACAAGTGCCTGGGGAAGAAGCCGGAGCAGCGCTATCACCACACCGATGAAGTGCTGGGCGACCTACAAGGCCGTGCGGGAGGAGCTGGAACCGCAACCGTCGCGAGTGGCGGCGCAAACCGCAGTGGCCAAGCGCACATCGCCGGCCTTGCTCGGCGCCGGGGCCGTGGTTCTGCTGGCGGTACTCGGACTGGGCTGGTGGTTCGGTCGCTCCTCCGAACCGAGTGCCGAAGCACCCCCTCAATACAAGCTGACTCAGATCACCCGCGATACCGGCTACACGGGGCAACCGGCCCTATCTCCGGACGGGAGGCTTCTGGCGTTCGCCTCGGACCGCAGCGGCGAGGGCAACCTCGACATCTGGGTGCAGCAACTGGGCGGCGGCGAGCCCCTTCGCCTTACGACCGACAAGGCTGACGATAGAGCCCCTTCGTTTTCGCCCGATGGCAACCGTATCGCTTTTCGGTCTGACCGCGACGGCGGCGGCATCTATGTCGTACCCGCGCTCGGGGGCAGTGGGAGACGAATTGCGGATGGTGGCAGGAATCCGCAGTTCTCCCCGGACGGCGCCTCGGTGAGCTATGTCGTACAGGGATTCAATACCGCGAACCAGGTGTTTCGTACGGCCTGGATCGTTCCGGCGTCGGGAGGGACATCCCAGCAAATCGAGACGAGCCTGGCCATCGCTGCGCCAGAGACCTGGTCACCTGATGGGCAACAGTTGCTCGTCATCGGCAGTGCAGAGCCCGCTGAGTTTGGTCGCGCTACCGAACTCGACTGGTGGCTCGTGCCTCTGGAAGGTGGCGAGGCCGTACCGCTAGGGATCCGTGACCCCCTTGAGGCTGGCGGGTTGGTCCTTAGCGGCAACTGGAGGGCGTTTCCGAGACCGCAGACGTGGTTGAGGGAAGGAACTGGCTTATCTTCGACGCTCGTTCGCAGGGCGGTACGCAGAATCTGTGGCGCATTCAGATCTCTCCCGAGGAGGGGAGGTTGCTCGGCGAGCCCCAGAAGTTGACGGCTGGCATCGGTGAACAAGGGGCTTCCGCCGCTCAGGACGGCCGCATTGCCTTTATGAACGTCAGCAACAACTTTGATATCTGGAGCCTGCCGCTCGATGCCAACCGTGCGGAAGTGAGAGGTGATCCCGAGCGCATCGTGTCGGGCCTCAGCAGGGACCTGTCTCCGTCAATCTCCGCCGATGGGCGCAAGCTGGTCTACATGTCCGACCGAGCCGGCAACAATGACATCTGGCTGCGAGATCTCGAGACGAACAACGATACGCCGATCACCGTAGGTCCTGCAACGGAACTCAGGGGCGTGATCTCCCCGAGTGGCAAGAAAGTCGTCTTTCGACGGGTCGAAGAGGGAAAGACAAACGTCTATCTGACCGAAATCGGCCGGAGCTCGGAGCAGCTTTTGCTGGAGGACATCGGCAGTCACATGGACTGGACACCGGACGGAAAGAAGATTCTGTTCTACACCAACTCGCCCATTCGCTGGAAGACGGTCGATGTCGAAACAGGCCAACAGCAGGATCTAGGACTTCAGCACTCACAACATCCGGTGCACAGTCTCCAGTTTTCGCCGGACCAGAACTGGGTCTCGTTCAAGCTCCGAAGCCCCGCGAGCCCTGTCTTCGTCTCCCGGTTGATCGGGGGGGGCCGCGCAGAAGCAAGACCAGTGGGTTTCCATCGCGGATTCGTTAGGGTTTAGTGCGGGCAAATCGTGGTGGTCGCCCGACGGCAATACGCTCTACGTTCTCTCACGTGAGGACGAGTTCTTGTGTATTGCCGCCCGATCGCTTGATCCGGAAACCAAGAAGCCCCGAGGGCCGCTCAGAGCCGTGCAACACTTCCACGGACGGCTGCGAACGATTGCCGGAGCACCCGGAGTCTCGGGTGGTGGTCTGACCGCCGACAAGCACTATCTTCCGCTCAGCGAAACCAAGGCCAACATCTGGCTCGCCGAGCCGGTTGCTGCGCCCTAGCAGGTGGAACGTCTTTCCTTGTCGCGCACGGTTCCCGAGCTTGGTACCCGAGCGCACCTTGTGGCGCGGGCCTCCTGGCCGGCAGCGTCGACCTCCGGGTCGATGTCTCTCCCGCGCAGACCCCTTGCTCCGGACGTGAGGAGAAGACCGGCGCGGACACCGGTCCTGGAGTTTGGACATTTGCCAGACGGAAACCATGCCAATGAAGGAACCTGGATCTGTGCTCGTTATGGCCCCAGCTTGAGGACACCACGACAGGAGCGTTAGCGCCCATGACTCGGGCGCCACAATCATAGCCCATGGATGAATCCGTGGGCTATGATTGTTCGGCCCTAAGGGGCCGTCTGCCCAGAAGGACATAACCGGACACGAGGAGGCCGCCGGAGGCACGCTCCACACTTCACGAGTTCACTTGACAAGGGCGGCAAGAGAGCTAAACTGCAAGATCGCGAAGGACATCTCGTGTGTTCGGGAGGGACTGTGATCAAAACTAAGCTATGGGTTGCATTGGCAATCGCCATCTTGTTGCCGGCGGGGATGGCAGTGGCCCAATCATCCAAGCCCGAAAACGCGTTTCTCAAGAGCATCGCAGACGCAGCGGAACGCAACGATGTGGAGGAGCTTGTCTCGACCGTCCACACGGTCGTGATCGATAGCTTCGGCAAAGAGAAGTGTTCCGAAACTCTCACGCTAACTCCGAAGCCCGGGATGGTCGTCGCCGGGCGGGCTGTGCGATCGACCATGGCCACCTGGAAAACGCGCAAGGCAGAACTCAGATCTTTACCGAAGGCACGCCCTTCAAGGGCGCGGTCACCACGATGGAGAGAGGAAAGATGACCGGCATGGGGACCTTCGACTTCGTCAAAGACAGCGCCGGGAAGTTCCATCTATTCATTGACTGCAACCGGAAGTTCATCACAGCAAAATAGTAGGGATCTGCCGGGTGCTTGCAAAGATCGGGTGGCGCGGGCCTCTGGCCGGCAGCGTCGATCTCCGGGTCGAGGTTTGGAGTTTGGACATTTGCCAGACGAAAACCATGCCAATGAAGGAGCCTGGATCTGTGCTCGTGATGTCCCCGCAGGGACCAGAGATCATAGTTGCGGTGGGGACGGGCGAGGACACCGGGACAGGAGCGTTAGCGCCCATGACTCGGGCGCCACAATAATAGCCCATGGATTCATCCATGGGGGTCGGTCACAGGGCCGCCACAGGCCCGTTGCTGTTGCTCCTTGCGGGCGGTCGTTCGACGGCCGGCAAGGAGCAACAGCAACGGGGAGAACGAGTCAGGGGTAGGCGTTTTCGAGACCCACGGATGAATCCGTGGGCTAGGATTGTGCGGCCCTGAGGGCCGTTTGCCGAGAAGGCGATGACCGAACACGAGGAGCCCTGGAAGGACTATACAAGCCTACACGCATTGCTCGACGCAGCAGGCCATGCCAACGCCGCTTGAGTTATTTCCAAGGCGCGCGCCACGCCTGATCCAGTGCTCCTCGTAAGCGCCCGAACTTCAAGAGGCCAATGCTAGGGCGTGTTAACACTAAGTCGCAAAAGCTGCTATACTCGGAGGTATGGAGATCACCGAGCAGCAATACCGCCGCATCGAGCCGGTCCTGCCCCGCCAGCGCGGCAATGTGAGCCTGCCGAACCTCACGGTTTTGAACGCCATGTTGTATGTCGCCGAGCAGGGCTGCAAATGGCGCGGCTTGCCTAAACGCTTCGGTAACTGGCACACCATTTATACCCGCATGAACCGCTGGTCGAAGAACGGCGTGCTCGACGCCGTCTTCGAGAAACTGCAGCGCGAGCAGCTGGTCCGCATCCGAATCGAAGCCGTGTCAATGGACTCGACCATCGTGAAGGTTCATCCCGACGGCACGGGCGCGTTAAAAAAAACGGTCCGCAAGCGATCGGCAAATCCCGCGGCGGATGGACCACCAAGATTCATATGGTTGCCGCAAATGCTCGAACGGCGATAACCTTCGCTCTCTCGCCCGGCCAAGCGCACGACGCCCAGCAGGGCCGCGAACTGCTCGGTGGTCTGGGGCCACTGCCCGAGCCGCTGCCGCTGCTGATGGACGGCGCCTATGAGGACGATCAGACACGCCAACTGGCTTTGGATTTCGGATGGATTCCCGTCGTGCCGCCTCGGCGCACCCGCCTGGAGCCGTGGGAATACGACCGAGCGCTCTATCGCCGCCGCAACGAGATCGAGAGACTCTTCCGACGGCTCAAGGGATTCCGCCGCATCTTCTCCCGCTTCGACAAGCTCGACGTCATGTTCCTCGCCTTCCCCCACTTCGCCCTCATCGTCGAGGCTCTACGTTTCGATACCCTACGTTAGTGTTAACACGCCCTAGTGAGCTGTTGCAAAGAAAAACTAGCAATGACAGCATGTGGGCGGGCACAGGGGCCCGCCCCTACACGCGCTATGGACATTGCGATGCCCAAGGAATTGCTGTGACAGCCCACTAGCGCACTCGCCCATGCCGGAATCGAGCTCTCAGCTATCAAACGATCCACGGCCGAAAGTCATCGCCGACGGCCCCTTGGACGATACCGTCCTCGGTTTCATGGACGACCGTCTAGAACTGCTTCCCTGGGAGACGACAGAAACGGGGTCGACCGACAAGGTGGACGGTATTTACACCTACGGGCACCTGACTCTCAACGGCGCTATGCTCGACCGGTTGCCGGACGTACGGGTCATCAGCAACTACGGCGTCGGCGTGGACCACATCAACGTGGCCGACGCCGCGGCGCGCGGCATCCCGGTCGGCAACACGCCGAGCATCCTCGATGGCGCTACGGCGGACATGGCCATGACGCTGATGTTGGCCTCCGCGCGGCTGGTTGTCACCGGAGACCGCTACGCTCGGTCACCCGAGTTCACCCGCTACGATCCGGCCTACATGCTGGGCCGCGAAGTGCACCACCGCACCTTGGGGATCATTGGGATGGGCGCCATCGGAAGCCAGGTCGCCAAGCGCGCACGGGCGTTCGACATGAAGGTGCTCTATCACAATCGTAGGCGGCGCGAGCAGGCAGAGGCGGATCTGGGCGTGCAGTACGCCTCGCTCGACGAGCTGTTGGCGCAGTCGGATTACGTGACCCTGTGCTGCCCATTGACCGACGAGACCTACCAACTGATCAGCGCGGAGACACTTTCCAAGATGAAGCCGACGGCAACCCTCATCAATAGTGCCCGCGGAGCGGTGGTCGACACCGACGCGCTCTACCAGGCTCTGCGGAGCGGCCAGATCGGTGCGGCCGCTCTCGACGTCACCGACCCCGAGCCCCTGCCGCGCGACCACCCGTTGCTGCAACTCGATAACCTGACCATCGTGCCGCACCTTGGCAGTGCTACGATCGAAACCCGCCGCGAGATGTCGCGAATGTCGGTCGAGAATCTCTTCCTGGGGCTTGCGGGCAAGCCGCTGCTGCACGAGGTACGACCATAGGAGACCGAACTCATGGGGATCGGAAAACGCCGCAAAGTCGAACTCGAGAACGACCATCTTCGGCTCACCTTGCTGCCGGGCGGGGGCCACATCGCGACGGTCACGCTGAAATCGAATGGGGTCAATCCGCTCTGGGACCCGATTTGGGAGACCATCGACCCCTCTCAGTACGATGCGAGGCGCCACGGCGAGTTCGGGCAGCCTCCCGGCGGGCCGTTGCTGGCCGGGATTGCGGGACACAACCTCTGCTTCGACTTGTTCGGCGAGCCCAGCGAGGCCGAAATCGCCGCCGGTTTGACTCCTCACGGCGAGGCCTCGGTGGCGGATTGGACAGCCGAGAGCGGGCCGGGTGAGATTCGGGCCGTCGCCGCGCTCACCCGAACCGGCATGCGCATCGAGCGGCGTCTGAGGTTGTCGCCGGCCGCCCATGCCGTCGTCATCAACGAAACAGCCGAGAACCTCAGCAACATCGACCGTCCCGTCGGGTGGACGCAGCACGTGACCCTGGGCCCTCCTTTCCTCAAGAAGGGCAAGACGCGCTTCCACACGCCGGCCACGCGCTCGAAGGTCTACGAGAAGGAATTCGCCGAGGGGCAGGATCGCTTCCCGTTCGGCGATGAGTTTGCCTGGCCTCAAGTTCCGCTCAACGGGGGCGGCTCGGAGGACCTGCGCACGCTCACCAACCGGCCGTCCTCCGCCGCCTACACCGCGCAGTTGATGGACCCCTCGCGCGACCAATCTTTCTTCACCGCTTACGATCCCGACACCCGGACGCTGTTCGGTTACATCTGGCGGCGGCGGGATTTCCCCTGGCTCGGCATCTGGGAGGAGAACCACCTGCGCAAGACGTCGCCCTGGAACGGGCGGTCGCTCACGCGCGGGATGGAGTTCGGCGTGTCGCCGATGCCGGGGTCGCGGCGGGAAATGGTCGACCGCGGCCGGCTGTTCGGCGAGCCGAGCTACCGCTGGATCCCCGCGCGGTCGAAGGTTACGGTCGAGTATTGCCTCTTTATCACCGAGTCGCCACGGGAGGTCCAGGAAGTGATCTGGGAGCACGGGGTGATCACCGGGGACGGCGGTCTCGAGATTCCGTCGTAGCCGCTGTCGCGGGCGGGGTCCGCCCCGAAACCAACTCGCAATCGGGAAACGGAGCCGAAACCGGGCTGCTAGAGGGGCACTCTCTTGCCGTGATAATCACGTTTCCATCGGGTGTACAAGCGAGCGATCCCACCGAAGGCTCGAACGGCCGCGTAATAAATCCACCTGGGACGGAACCGGCCACGATCCAGAAGCTCAAGAAAGACCCGGTCGGCACTGTGCCGGGACATCGGCAAACCGGCGTCGAGAAACTGGTACAGCGCATCGTGCACGAGCGATGCGTAGTAGGTTTTCGGCTTCTTCGTCGTGGCGTTTGGCATGCCGTCGGGCGTGCCGAACACCACATCCCAAATGGCGAACTTGGGTGTGCAGCCATCCCACGCGTATTGAGACAGCACCTTCGCAGTGCCGTCGGGGTGAATTTCAAGGCGGCGCTCCCCTTTGTGGTCCTCGAATGCACATCCGTCCGGGATGTTCTCGGTGAGGTGTGATTTGACGTTCAAGGTATAGTCCTGGTCGAGAACGAAGATCCAGTTGAGTAGTTGTGCCATCGGCAGCTCCTGGGCCCCAGCATGGGCTGCTAGTGGCGTGCTTCACCGGGGCGGCGGGACCCACCGAGTGAAAGCCATTGCTTGGCCGCATCCATCAGCAGCAAGAGTCTCCCTCTTTGCCGTCATAACTCAGAGGTAGATTCTGTGGGGCCGTTGACGGGCTACCACTGTCGTCGTGTTAAATGAAGTGGAATTTTCAGTTTGGCTCAGATTTTCGACTTTCCAAGAGGGGCCTTTCAGAACTCTGTTGACAGGGAAGTCGGAAACCGGCCAGCTGGGGCACTGTATGGCTGTCGCCGCTCGGTATCGAAGATCGGCGCCTGTTCGAACGGCAAAAAGGAGCATAGGAGGACGGCGGATGCAGTATGCTAGACTAGTCCTGCTCAAGCGGTGCCTGTCGCAGGCACCGGCCGCTCAGGGTTCGCGATGAAGAAGAAAGGCGTGTATGCCGCGCTGATCGGGCTCGGCGTCCTACACCAGGACTTCTGGTATTGGGACTCGACCGAGCTGGTGTTCGGCTTTCTGCCGGTGGGGCTGGCCTATCACGCGCTCTACTCGCTGATGGCCGCCTTCCTTTGGTACCTGGCGCTCTCCTACGCCTGGCCCCATGATGTGGAGGCCTTTGCCGAAGGCGCCACAGAAGATCTCGCCGAAGGCGGCGGGGACGAGTTCGCTAAGGGTGAGGAGGGCTCCGCCGGATGACGCAGCTCGTCGTGATGGCGGCCTACCTGTGCCTGTTGCTGGGCCTGGCGCTGCTGAGCAACCGGTTCTTCCGCGGCACGGCGAAGGACTACTTCCTGGCGAGCCACTCGATCGGTCCGGTGATCCTGCTGATGTCGGTGTTCGGGACCACGATGACTGCGTTCGCCCTTGTGGGCAGTTCGGGCGAGGCCTATCGGGCCGGCATCGGCGTCTACGGCATGATGGCGTCGTGGTCGGGGCTGATTCACGCGGCGGTGTTCTTCTTCGTGGGGATCAAACTGTGGGCGATCGGCAAGCGCTGCGGGTTCGTCACGCAGGTGCAGTATTTCCGCAGCCGCTTTGAAAGTGATGCCCTCGGGACGATGCTGTTTCCGATCCTCGTCGGCCTCGTCATCCCCTATCTGCTGACTGGGCTGCTGGGAGCGCGCGCCGTGGTCCTGGCCCTGACGCGGGGCGCTGCGCCGGAGATCTTTACGGAAACTGGCGGCGCGGTGCCTCCGTGGCTGACCGGGCTCGTGATTTGCGTCGTCGTCCTGGTCTACATCTTCTACGGCGGGTTGCGAGCTGCCGCCTGGGCGAATACGTTTCAGACGTGCGTGTTCATGGTGACGGGCTTTATCGCCTTCTGGGTGATTGCTTCGGCGCTGGGCGGGCTCTCGGCGGCGAGCGAGAAAGTGCTCGCGACCCATCCCGAGCGCTTGATGCGGGGCGAGGAGATCACGCAGCTACACTTCCTGACGTACTGCTTTATCCCGCTGTCGGTGGGGATGTTCCCGCACCTGTTCCAGCATTGGCTGACGGCGCGGTCGGCGAAGGCATTCCGGCTGACGGTGGTCGCACACCCGATCTTCATCATGCTGGTGTGGGTGCCGTGCGTGCTGATCGGCGTGTGGGCGACGGCAGCGACGATGGGGGACGGGTCGCTCATCGTGCCCGAAGGCGCGCGACCGAACACCGAACTCGCCATCATGGTCGCCAAGCTCACCGGCCCGGCGCTGGGGGGCCTGCTGGGTGCGGGGATTCTGGCGGCGATCATGTCGTCGCTCGATTCGCAGTTCTTCTGCCTGGGCACGATGTTTACCAACGACATCGTGATTCATCACTTCGGTGGGGAGCGCTTTGATGACAAGCAACGTGTGAAGCTTGCGCGGATCTTCATCATTGCGATCGTCGGGATCACCTATCTGCTCTCGCTGGCCGAACCGCGGGCGGTTTTCACGTTGGGCGTGTGGTGCTTCAGCGGCTTCGCAAGCTTGTTCCCGCTGGTGTTCCTCTCCCTCTACTGGCGGCGCTCGACGAAGGCGGGCGCGATCGCGTCGGTGTTGACGATGGCCGTCGTGTGGCTCTTGCTGTTCCGAGAGAGCGGCTATGGCGTGAATCGTGAGTTTCTCTTCCTCGGCATGATGCCGGCGGCGACCATCTTCGCGGCGTCGTTGGCGGCGATGGTCGGGGTATCGCTGGCCACGACCGCGCCGTCGGAGAGGACGCTGCGGAGGTTCTTCCCATCTAGGCTTGATTCCTCTCGTGTTCCGCTCGAAGCCGGGGCGGCGGCGGACTGAAGAGAGTCGGCAGGTCGCGGTTCTTTCAACGTCCCTCAGGGTTCCCAGTCTGAATGGGTGCATTCTCAAGATTGCGCCCTGACGGGCTTCGCCCCAGCGCGAACATCCAAACGCCGCTTCGCGGCGGTCGCGGAGGCGATAGTGTGTTTCTAGTGAGGGTTCGGTGCATGTGGGACAAGAGCCTAGCGCGGCTCGGCTCGGCACGCCACGGGCGTGCGCCACGTCGGGAGCTGCCATGAAGATCGCCTACATTACGGCGGGCGCCGGGGGGATGATCTGCGGCAACTGTCTGCGTGACAACACACTGGCCCGCGCTCTGCTGTCGCTCGGACACGACGTTCAACTCATCCCGACTTACACACCGATTCGCACCGACGAGGAGAACGTCAGCCTCGACCGCGTCTTCCTAGGCGGGATCAACATCTACCTGCAGCGTTACCTCCCTTTGTTCCGGCATACGCCTCGCGTTTTCGACCGGCTGTGGGACCATCCGGCGTTGCTGCGGTGGGCGGCAAAGCGCGCCGTCAAAACGCAGCCCGAGAAACTGGGTGCGCTGACGGTCTCCGTTCTCGAGGGGGCCGAGGGGCCTCACGCGAAGGAGGTCGGTCGCTTAGTTGACTGGTTGGGGTCGTGGCGGCCCGACGTCGTCCACCTGACGAACTCTATGCTCGGAGGCATTGCGCCCGCTATTCAGGCGCAGCTCAAGGTCCCGGTAGTTTGCTCGCTTCAGGGCGAGGATTACTTTCTCTCGAACCTCCCGTCGCCGCATCGAGAGAGGGCGTTTGAACTGCTACGCAAGGCGGCCGAGGCAGTGGACGTGCTTGTCTCGCCGTGTCTTGATCATGCCGCGGCCATGGCGCCGCTGCTCGGTGTGGAAAAAAAGGAGATCCGCGTGGTGCATCCCGGCATCGATCTGAGCGGCTTCGAAGGCGAGGGACGAAGCGACACAACCGAGTTCGTGGTGGGTTATCTGGCTCGGGTCTGTCCGGAAAAAGGACTGCACCTGCTGGCCGAAGCGGTTCGCGAGCTGAGATCGCGGCAGCCGGCGGGAGGGTGCCGCATCCGCCTGCGGGTAGCCGGCTGGCTTGGAGCAGAGCACGAGACGTATCTCGACCGAGTAAGGCAACGTGTCCGTGAGTGGGGGTTTGAAGCCGATTTCGAATATCTGGGCTCGATCGACCGCGATCGAAAGCTCAACTTCCTCAAGAGCCTCGATGTGCTTTGCGTGCCGGCTTGCTATCGGGCCCCCAAGGGTGCGTATGTTCTCGAGGCGTTGGCTGGCGGCGTCCCGGTGGTCGAGCCGCGTCTGGGCGTGTTTCCCGAGTGGATTGATGCCACGGGCGGTGGGTTGCTCTTCGAGCCGGAGAACGTCGAAGACTTGACCGATTGCCTCGCCCAGTTGCTAGAGAACCCCGAAGAGGCCAGTCAGATGGGCCGCCAGGGCCGGCGGGCTGTCCACGCCCACTTCAGCAACCGGCGCATGGCGGAGGAGACCCTGTCCGTCTATCGTCAGCTGAACTGATTAGTGTTCGCAAATGCGGTTACCTTCCGGCTTGCCATGCCCGAGACGTCCAGGATGGCAGATGCCCCTCTCGGATACGTCACCGAACTCGTGAAACGCTGTACTAAGCCACCAACTCTTGGCTTCGGAAGTAGTCGATCGTGGAGCGGAGGCCCTCTTCAAGGGAGACTTGCGGCTCCCAGCCGAGGACTTGCCGGGCTTTCGTGATGTCGGGCTGGCGCTGCTTGGGGTCGTCTTCTGGAAGGGGTTTGTAGTCGACCTGGCCCTCCAGGTCCAACTTGGCATGGAGCAACTCGGCAAACTCGAGGATCGTCATCTCATGGGGATTGCCGAGATTGACCGGCAGATGTTCGTCGCTCCACATCAGGCGGCAGAGGCCTTCGACGAGGTCCGAGACGTAGCAGAAACTGCGCGTTTGCGAGCCGTCGCCGAAAACAGTGAGCGGCTTGCCGCCGAGCGCCTGGTCGAGAAAAGCGGGCACGACGCGGCCGTCGTTGAGCTTCATGCGCGGGCCGTAGGTGTTGAAGATGCGCGCGATATGCGTGTTCAAGCCATGGCGCCGGTGGTAGGCCATCGTCAACGCTTCGGCGAAACGTTTGGCTTCGTCATAGCAAGAGCGCGGGCCGATCGGGTTCACGTGGCCCCAATAGGTTTCACGCTGCGGGTGCTGCTCGGGGTCGCCGTAGCACTCCGAGGTCGAGGCGAGCAGAAAGGGTGCCTCGTTTTCGAGGGCCAAGTCGAGCAGGTTCTTAGTCCCCGCCGAGCCGACTTGCAAGGTCTCGATCGGAAGGCTCAGGTAGTCGAAAGGACTGGCCGGCGAGGCTAAGTTGCAAACGTAATCAATCGGCGAACCTACCTCGAAGGGCTGGCAGATATCCTGCTCGATAAACTCGAACGCCGGATTCGATTCGAGGTGGCGGATGTTGTCCAGCCGGCCCGTCGAGAAGTTGTCAACGGCGAGGACTCGATGATCCTCGGCGAGAAGACGGTCACAAAGGTGGGAGCCGATGAAGCCCGCTCCACCAGCGATCAAGATGCGCAAACGATGTGCTCCTTCATCCTCCATGGTAGGGAGCCTGTCCAGTATGAGCAACGTAGAGCGTCACCTCCGCGCCAATCAGTTGCGGCTGGGTTGCGGAGGGTCGGACCATACTCGATGATATTCAGACCAACTTGGAACGGAGGATGACTCATGAACAGGCGCGACTTGATGAAGACCGTGGCCGGGGGCGCAGCGTTGAATCTCGGGGCACTGATGGGGAACCGGGCGTTGGCGTTCACGCCGAGCCCGCAGGAGGCGCAGGCTCGGCGCGGGCTGCCGCCACTCAAGATCACCGGCGTCAAGGCCGTACTGGTGGCCGCGCCGAGCATCCGCTTGACGGTGGTGAAGGTGGATACGAGCGAGCCGGGACTCTATGGGCTGGGTTGCGCCACCTTCAATCAGCGTGCCAAGGCCGTCGTGACCGCGGTGGACGAGTTCCTCGCTCCCTTCCTGATGGGCAAAGACCCCGATCACATCGAAGACATCTGGCAGTCGATGTACGTCAGCTCGTACTGGCGCAACGGGCCGGTGCTCTACAACGCCATGAGCGGCGTCGACCAGGCGCTATGGGACATCAAGGGCAAGCGCGCCAACATGCCCGTCTACCAGTTGCTTGGCGGCAAGACGCGCATGGCGGCCGACTGCTACGCCCACGCCTCGGGGTCGAGCTTCAAGCAAGTCGAAGACATGGCCCGTGGCTTCATCGAAGAGGGCTATCGCCACGTGCGGATCCAGGTGGGGATTCCGGGTATGGCGAACTACGGGGCGAGACGCGGGTCGGCGGGGGCAGCGTCGGGCGGCACAGATGATCTTCCGCCGCCGCCGGCCGGGCCGCCGCGGGAGCGCGTCTATGAGCCGGGCCCCTACGTGCGCATCATCCCCAAGCTGTTCGAGCACATGCGCCTGACACTCGGGGATGAGATCGAGTTGCTGCACGACGTGCATGAGCGGGTGTCGCCCGACCAGGCGCTCTATCTCTGTAAGCGGCTCGAGGAGTATCGGCCGTTCTTCATCGAGGATCCGCTGGCGCCGGAGCAGATCGGCTACTTCAAGCACATCCGCGCCAACACAACGACACCGATCGCCATGGGCGAGCTGTTCAACAGCCCGCACGAATTCATCGGGTTGGTGACCGACCGGCTGATCGACTACATGCGGGTGCACATCTCACAGATCGGGGGCCTGAGCCCGGCACGGAAGCTCGCGGCCCTGTGTGAGTGGTTCGGTGTCCGGACGGCGTGGCACGGGCCGGGGGATGTTTCGCCGATCGGCCATTGCGCCAACGTCGCGCTCGACCTGGCCTGCTACAACTTCGGCATCCAAGAGCGCACGGTGTTCCCGCCGGAGACGCAGGAGGTGTTCCCGGGCTGTCCCGTGCTCAAGGATGGCTACTTCTGGGTGAATGAGAAGCCGGGTTGGGGGGTTGAACTGAACGAGCAGGTCGTGGCGAAGTATTCACCGGACCGTCTGCCTACGCCGTTTGATTACCACTGGGGTTCGACGCGGCGGCAGGATGGGTCGGTGATTCGACCGTAATTGTTATCTTGCGACGTTTTTTTTCTCAAACTCAAACGCTGAAAAAGGGTGATGCGCGATCCTAAAGAAAAGCTCGGATCCGTCGATACCGAAACGGCCACCATCGCGCCTCTCTCGATATAGAACAGCCCTTTGCCGTCCTCCCTCCAGCGTAAGCCCCGCAGGGGCATAGGAAAACCTTGGTGGAGAGGATCAGGTGGGCTAACAGGTGCGTGAAGGTCTGTGCCATTTTCCTACGCCCTTACAGGGCTTGTTGGGCTTTATCGACGCTAACCCAGGGCTGGTCGGGCTTTGTCAACTCTCACCAAAGGCTGAGCGCCTTGGGGTACTATCCTCTCGCCCCTGCGGGGCTCCTGATGCTGGTGCTCGGCCTCTTGTCCCAGGGCGGGTCGGGTTTTGTCAACTCTCACCAAAGGCTGAGCGCCCTGGGGTACTATCCCCTTGCCCCTGCGGGGCTCTGATTCTGTGCTCGGCTTCTTGTCCTCGACCGTGATCGCCCCATAGTTGCGCACCGGTTCCCCTCTCACACCCTGGGAACCATGGCGAAGCCGGGGCCGGTCGCCATTGGCAATCATCGTATGCCTAAGGGAAGGCGGGGACGCTGCAACTCGGTGCGGTATTTGTGTCACCCTTTCGAGGCTCATGTGATCTTGGCGCCCCAACGGGGCATAGGATAGTAGCCCAGGGCGATTAGCCCTGGGTTGTGGAACCAACGACGAGACAAGCCCCGCAGGGGCGTAGGAAAACGGATCCGCTATTTCCAAACATACCGCTCATCGAATTCGATACCCTGCTTCCTCGGAAACGATAACAACTCCTCCTGAAACGACACGTTCTTGGGATGTTCTTGATCAATTGGCTTAGCTTGCCGGCCGCGATCTTCTTGGTTGTGGGTCGTCTATAAGGCCCGCACCTGGGAAGCAGTCCTCTGGGGTTCCCCTTGGTGAGTTCACTGCTTGGCCGTGCCCACCCAGCTCCTATTCTCCCGGCCGGTCTTTGAACTCGCTGAACCAGTTCTGGACGACGCGGATCGAGGGCGGGTCGGCTTCGACAGGCTCCAGCGTCTCCACCACGACGAACCGCCGCCCGTCGGCGCTAACGTCATAGTTTCGATGACCGCTACCGAACCACGCGTGCTGGAACAAGGGCGTGGTTGCGGCAGTCGTGAAAGTCGATCTTGTGCTGAAGGCTGCCGCCACCAGGGTGTCACCCTCCACATAAAAGAGTTCCTTGCCGTTGTGGCTCCAGCGAGGTTGTACGCTCCCTTTGGTGGAGACTTGCCAGTCATTTGCACCGTCGGGGAACGATCGCACATAGATCTCGTTTCGTCCCGACTTGTCCGACCGGTACACGACAAAGCGGCCATCAGGCGAAAACCGGGGTTCTGTCTCCCTGGACGGCGTTTGTAGAAACGGCAGTGCATCAAATCCGCTGCCGTCTTGTTTCCGCTCGAGGCGCCAAAGATCCAGATCGTTCTCCGGATCATTGGCCGTGTAGAGCAGATGCTTGCCGTCGAGGGACCAGTCACGGGGTAGCTCGGCTAAGGGTGTGCCTACCAGCAGTCTCGGCTCACCCGTGCCCTCCAGGGGCCGGCTGTAGATGTCGTAATGCCCCTCTCGGGTGGAACGAAACGTGACTTCCTTTCCTGAAGGTGACCAGATCGTACTGTCGTCATGCCCAGGGTGAAAGGTCACGCGCTGCCTGATAGGGCGATCGACCTCGTGCACCCAGACGTCGGTATTGCTGTCCTCCCAACCGTGAACAACCACGCGGCGGCCGTCGGGAGATAATCTGGGGGCGCGAATCTGCTGCTGCGGCTGACCGATTGCGCCGAGCTTCTTCCCCTGGCGGTCGAGCCAGACGAGCTGCTGCCGGCCTTGCACCAAATCGGAGTAGGGCAGGGTGCCATCATCCGAAACGCTGGGCGACACGCCTTCCTGCGCGATCGGGAAAGCCTCGCCCATCGGCGAAAGTGTCTCCAGCGAAAAGGGCAAAGCCCAGAGATCCCCACCCGGTTCCGTATAGATAATGTGCCCCGTTGGAGAATAGACGGGGGCGCCCCCGTCACCCAGCACCCGCGGTTCTCCCGTTTCCAGATTCCAGACGACGATCTCAGTCCCGCCGAGGGTACCTTTCGCATAGAGAAGCGTCCGCCCACCGGATGACGATGGCAGGAAGTGAGGCAGGACGATACTGGGTTCCTTGTCCGACCAGTCGGGCTCGGCTAGCAGGCGCGGAGTTCCTCCCTGTGCTGCAACCTCGTACAGCTGCTTGGGGCCGCCCGAGGCAAAGACGATCGAGTCGCCGTCCGGGCTCCACGAACTGCCAACGTAAGCACGGTCTAACTTGCAGATGGTAGCAGCAGCGCCTCCCTGAGCGGAGATTTTCTTGACCTCTCCGCCGGCCGCAAAACCGATGAATTCGCTGCCGGGCGACCAGAAAGGGAGCCGTGCCCCTTCGGTTCCCTCGATCTCCCGCGGCCGTTCGCGATCTAAGTCGCGGACCCAAAGTCTTGGATCACCAGGCCCCGCAACGTAGACAATGTGCTTGCCATTGGGTGAGATGACCGCCTGGGCAAGGTCCTTAAGCATGTAAGTAAGATGCTCGGGCGCGAAAGAAAACCTTCGCGCGGGCATCTCTTGTGGTGCGATGGGCTCTCGACGGAAATGCACGAACGAGACGGCAAACAACGTAACAACAGTGACGGCGAGTAGGACCTGCTGGACTCGTAGTTTCCGCCTCGGGTCTGACTGTTCGGCAGCCTTCCTATCCGCTCGTAGGGACACAGCGGGCCGCGCTCTTACTCCCGTCGACAATTCGAGTCCGCCGGTCTCGGCGTCGCCGACAAACTCAAGCGATGCGAGAAACCGATAGCCCCGCCGCGGCAGCGTCTCGATGAAGCGGGGGCTTGAGGCCGAATCGCCCAAGGCGTCGCGGAGCTTGCTGGCGGCGCTGTTGAGGCTACGGTCGAAATCGACGTAGGTGTCGGCGGGCCAGAGCTTCTCTTTCAGCTCCTCGCGCGTGACGACTTCCCCCGGCCGACCTGCCAAGGCCACTAGCAACTGAAACGGCTGCTCCCGCAGCCGCACCTTCGCCCCATTCTTGCGCAGCTCGCCCGCGGCGAGGTCGAGCTCGAACGTCCCGAAGCGGAGCAATCTGGCTTGGCCGGCGGCGCCGTTCATGACCGTGTGTCGCGGTAGGAAGCTTACCCGCCTTCCCCGCGCGGATTATAGCACCGATTCGCGGCCGCCGCGTATCGATTCGTCTCTTAAGGTCGGCCTAGAAGTACCTTTGTCCCAAAGAGTTAGCGGATAAGCCAGAGTTCGCGACCCTATCTGAGAATTCATCCCGCACTGCCTGGTCCTACCACCTGATCTGACCCACTCTCGGCCTCACCAACCCATTCACGGAGGTGAGAGCTATGAGCAGGTCATTCAGAGATTGGTTCCTTTTTGTTGTTGTTGTCGGGTTCGCTTTGCCCGGTTCGGCGCGGACGCCGGCCGCGAGTAAGGTGAAGGAGCCCTTGCGGCTGAAGTTCACTGTGCGTGTCTACAACCACGCCCGAGTCTCCGGCGAGGCGCTGGAGCGGGCGAAAGCGGAAGCCGCGGCAGTGTTCCGGAAGATCAAAGTCGGGACGGCATGGGTCGATTGCGCCCTTCTTGGAACCAAGTTGCCCAACGATCCCGGTTGCAACCCGCGGCACGGGCCCACGGATCTGGTTTTGAGAATCGTTCCTCGTTCGATGACGAAACGCTACGGCTTCCGGCGCGACGTGTTGGGCTTCGCCCTGAACGTCAAGAAAAGCCGGTTTGGCTATGCAGTCTATGTCTTTTTGGACAGGCTGCAAGGTCTCCCCGGGTGGCGAAGCGCCGAGCGGCCCGTCATCTTGGGCCACCTGATCGCCCATGAAATCGGCCACCTGCTGCTGGGCTACCAGAAACACTCCCTGGCCGGCCTGATGCGTCCCGGCTGGGACCGCAAGCAGTTGCGGCAGGCCGTGAACGGTACCCTCAACTTCAGCTCCCGGCAGGCCAAACGGATCCGAGCTGACGTGCTGAATCGCATGCGCGCCCGCCAACGCCATCCTGGCGCTGCGCTGCTGCCGACAAAGCGGAAAGTTCGAGGACTACTGGAGCTCGCCCCCCCCGCCGCCTAATCTTCCATATTTATGTTGCGCACCCGGTTAGAGCGACCTACAACAGCGCAAGCCCCCCGCCGGCCGCAGGGGCGTAGCAAAACCCTGGTAGGGAATCACGTGAGTCAACGGCTGCGTGACGGTTGGTGCCATTTTCCTATGCCCTTACAGGGCTTGCTGGGCTTTGTCGACGCTAACCCAGGGCTGCTCGCCCTGGGCTACTATCCCCCCGCCCCTGCGGGGCTCTGCTTCAACCTTAGCCAAGGGCTAATCGTCCCGGGCTGCCCCTGCGGGGCTCCTGATTCTGTGTTCGGCCTCTTGTCCCAGGGATGGTCGCCATCGGACATTATCCTATGCGTATGCGGGGAGGCGGGGGGACCTGCAACTCGGTGCGGCATTTGTGTCACCTTTCAGGCGTCATGCGATCTTGGCGCCCCGAAGGGGCAGCGGAAAGTAGCCCAGGGCGGCCAGCCCTGGGTTAGGGAGTCTGGAATGGACCCAGGATTTGAGACAGCCAGTTAACCCCTTTCGTACAGCGAAAGGAGAAACTGGAGTCATGAAGAAGTCTCGTAGGAAGTTCAGCAGGGAGTTCAAGTTGACGGCGCTGCGGCGCATCGAGGCGGGGGAGTCGGTCAACGAAGTGGCCCGGGCACTGGAGATGGATCCCAGTGATGTGCGCCGTTGGCGGCGGGAGTTGAGCACGCAGGGTGAGCGCGCCTTCTCCGGCCAGGGCCAAAAGCGTCCCCCGCCCGGCCGCGAGGCCGAGTTGGAACGCAAGATCGGCCAGCAGGCCATGGAGATCGATTTTTTAAAGCGAGCCTGGCAGCGTGTCGAGGAACAGCGCCTGCTGCGGGCTCTGTCTGGCGGCGCAACGTCTACGAACAGATCGAGAAGGAAGTGAGCGGGGCGACGAAGCTGACGGTGCAGAGGATGTGCGAACTAGCGCGGCTGAGCCGGGCCGGTTTTTACCGCCGACCGAGTGCGTCGCAGCCCGCCGAGCCAGAGCCCCCACTGCGTCGCCAGATCCGCAAGCTGGCGCTGCAATGGCCCAGCTATGGCAGCCGGCGCATCCGCCAAGAGCTCGGGCGACAAGGTTGGCGAGTGAGCCGCAAGCGGGTCCAGCGCCAGATGCGGGAACAGAACTTGTTGTGCCGGCTCAAACGCAAGTTTGTGGTGACGAGCGATGCGCAACACGGGCTGGCGGTGTACCCGAACCTGGCGCCGACGCTGGCTCTGGACGGGGTGAATCAGCTGTGGGTGGGAGACCTCACCTACATCCGGTTCAACGAGGAGTTCCTCTATCTGGCGGTGTTGCTGGACGCTTATTCGCGGCGGGTGATCGGTTGGCAGCTGGGAACGGGCCTGGATCACACGCTGCCGCTGGCGGCGCTGCAGATGGCGCTGGCGAAGCGGCGGGTGCGGCCAGGGCTGGTGCATCATTCCGACCGCGGCGTGCAGTATGCTAGCCAGGCCTATACGCAGTTGCTCACCCAGCATCAGATTCGGATCAGCATGAGTCGGAAGGGGAACCCCTACGACAACGCGCGCCGTGAGAGCTTTTTCCGAACGCTCAAGGGCGAGGAAGTGGATCGCAGCGAGTATCGCGACCTGGCCGACGCGCAGGCACGGATCGGTGACTTCCTGGAGCGGACCTACAATCAGCGACGGCTGCACTCGGCGTTGGGGTATCGGCCGCCGGCGGAATTCGAGCGGCAGCTGCGCCGCGGGGCGGGTGCGGTGGAGGTGGGGGCATGAGTTTTTTGAGGCATCGGGAGATCTATCGATCCGATGGGGGGACAGAAGCAGGGAGCGGCGAGGTGGCCGCCCCCTGTCTCATCGTTTCGATGAGTCTCCGGCTGGCTATTCCTTGGCCGGTTGCTCTCCAGCAGAGCCGGCCTCCGCTTCACCAGCTAGGGCCATTGTGCACCCAGCCGGCTGGCAAGACAACGATTTTTCAGCGAATGGCAAAAGCGGGGTTAACTGCTTGTCTCGGCCTTGGGGTCCACGCTAGACACAACACCGTAAGCCCTGAAAGGGCGTAGGAAAACAGATCCGCTATTTCCAAATATGCTGTTCACCGAATTCAATGCCCCGCTTCCTCAGGAACGGTAACAGCTATCCCCGCTCCTGTGGGGACGCTCCCTTGCGAATCTCCCTTTGCAGCCAGGCCCGCGCCACCCGCCAGTCCCGGCGTACGGTAATCTCCGACAATCCCAGGGCCTGGGCCGCTTCTGCTTGCGTCATCCCTCTGAGGTACAGCATCTCGACGATCTCGGCCCGCCGAGGATCGAGGAGGCTCGCCGGCTCGGGGGTGAGCCTCCTCATTTCATCTGGGTTTCCAGTGCGTTCTCCATTGTCACGCGGACTTGCCTCATCAGCTCGGCACGATTCTGTACCGACATTCCCTTGGTCTCGACGGGCGAATGGAAAACCACAGTGACCGTTCCAGGTTTGGCACCGCTCGAGCCCTTCGGCATCAGTTCGCGGCTGCCGTGAATCGTGATGGGGACGATGGGGACTTGGGCTTCGATCGCAATGGAGAACGGTCCGGGCCGAAACGGCAGCAGCCTTCCGTCCCCGCTGCGGGTGCCTTCGGGAAAGATCAGGATTGAAATGCCCTTGCCCAGAGCGGCGATACAGGCTGCTACGGCGTTGCGTCTCGAATCGCGGTCGGCTCGGTCCACATAAACGAAGCTGCCCATTGCCATGACGTATCCCAGCAAGGGAATCCTGCGAAGAGCCTGCTTGAGAACGGCCGCGATGCGTGGCAGGACCATGAAAAGGATCGGTGGATCGAGGTTGCTGACGTGGTTGCTGACGAAGACACAGGTGGGTTGCCGGCGGGCGTATTCCGGATGCACCAAGCGTACCGTGACCCCTCCGAGGAAGAGGCTGCCCTGAACTCCCTTCCGGGCCAGCCAGTAGAGCAGCCGGACGTCCCGCGTAATCCACGCCAGGGGCACGAAAAGCAGCGTGCAAACGGTGACGTAGACGGCGAGAAAGGGATAGGTTAACAGCAGCGAACGTAACATCAGGACGAAGGGACCATTGTGTTATGTTACGGGGGCCACCGCAAGGTTTCTCCCGCCGGGAATTCTAGACAGGGTGCGTTCTATGACACTCAAACGCCTCTCACGCCGCCGGCGCGCGTTGACTGCGGGGACCGCCGCAACCACTGTGATCGCAGGGGGGCAGACGAACAATGGCGGACGGATTGGCACCGCACGCGGCCGCGCGATCCCAAAACATTTATGGCCCAAAATGTTACAATCGTACTAGCCTCATACACCAACCTGATCTGTACCCTGCCCCGCCGGGGTGTAATGGTTGGACGTTGCAATGCCGATCGTATCCTGCGACGCGGCGAGACTTGCCCGGGCGGCCTGGCAAGAACCGGTCTCGGCCGGTAACCTCCGCGGGTAGTACCCGATCAAAGTAACGCGCCGATGCTCTGCATCCATTGCGGCCATTGGAACGACCCGGCGGAGAACCGCTGTTCCCATTGTGGCCGCCGTGTCGAGCGTCCGCACCAGGACACCTGGGAGCGGTCGGGCCTGGAGCCGGGCCGCCGGGCGGCGACGGCTTCCGCCGGCGAAGCCTCGGCTGAGATGCCCCCTCCAGCGCCGCAGTGGAAGAAACAACTCGACCTGAAGCTCGACACCTATCGCAGCCGCCAAAAGGCCGGCTTGCAAACCACCGCCAAAGCGGAGACAGCACGAGGCCTCGCACCTCTCCCGGAGCGCTCCGCCGAACCGAACATCATCTCGTTCGACCAAGGCACGGGGCGCGCGGCGGCGGCGGACGAAGCGGAGCCGCTTACCAGCCGTGACGAGGACTTGGGAGCCGGATGGCGGACTGGGGTGAAAACGGCAGCACCGGAGCCGAAACTGCCGCCGCTACGCCGTGGGATCGGGCCGATAGAGGGGGCGTCGGAACGCCCAGTCCCAGCCGAAAACGAGCCGATCCAGGCCGCTGCCGGATCGGAAGACGACCCTCTGATCGCTGCGCCTATTCGGCTCCGTGCTACGGCCGGTCTGCTTGACTTTGCTCTCGTGCTCGTTGCACTCGGCGTCTTCGTGGGAGCGCTTCACGTGCTAGGAAAGACGATCTATCCCGACGGGGAAGGTATGCACGCACTGGCGGGCGCCTTTTTCGGGATTCTCACCTTCTACTGGATTCTCTACCTGCGCTACATTGGCGAGACGGCCGGAATGCATTGGCTGGGCTTACACGTGGTCGGTTTTAACGGCCAAGCGCCAAGCGACTCGCAGCGCTGGGCGCGCGCGATAGGAACAATCCTGAGCACCGCGGCTCTGGGGCTGGGCTTTGCTTGGTCGATGGCCGACGAAGACCGTTTGACCTGGCATGACCGGCTGTCGAAGACGTTTGTGACGCGGGCGAGCCCCACACGCCGGCCAGCCGAGGTTTCAAGCCGACGCGTGCGCCGGAGGCGTCCGGCCTTGACGAAGCCGCTCACCGGGCTTAAGCGGCGGGGGCCTGAGCGGCGGGGGGCCTGAGCGTCGGGTTTGTGACACGGCCGCCTCAGTTGTCCACGCGTATTCCGATCACAGCCAGCATGCGGCCTGCTTGTCTTCCCTCTCGGCGGTACGAGTAGAACCGACCGGCCTCGCAGGCGGTACACATGCCGGCGTCCCAGATGTTTGACTCCTTGACCCCGGCTTGGATCAACTGCGAGCGATTGGCCAACGGCAGGTCGAGGTGTGGCTTCGGGCGGGTCCGCACCGCGGAGGCGTCGAACTGATCGGCAACCTCGGGACCTACCTCGTAGCAGCACGGTCCGATTCCGGGACCGATCACAACCTCCAGGTCGCCGGGCGGCGACCCGAACTCCTTCCAGATGCGCTCGACAGCACGGGCGGCGATGCCCTTGGCTGTTCCGCGCCAGCCGGCGTGGACCGCCGCGACGGCGCGGCGCCCCCGATCGACGTACAGCAACGGAAGGCAGTCGGCCGTGCGGATGCCGAGCAGATAACCGGCCCTGCTTGTTAGCAAGCCGTCGGCTTCTGGGCGGTCCGGGTGTGGCGCAGGAGCGGTCTCACTCTGCAGGGACCAAAGACGGTCGGAGTGGATCTGGCGCACCGATGCCAGGCTCATCGCGCCGGCGTTCAACGACAGCGGCAGTTGATCCGCACGAGTCTCGGAAGAGAAGTTGCCGGCAACTCGGGTCGTGAAGGCGTGGACGAGCCAGGGGTTGTTATCCCAGGGTCTGAACTTCAGCAGACCGCGAGACCCGCCTTCATCGATGTAGAACGGCATGGGTCGAATCGTTGCGGCCCGGCCGCGTCGCGGGTTCCGCGGGCGCTGTCGTTCAAGGCTTGACGAACCAGGGGAAGTCAGGGACGAACTGATACCCCAGCCGTGAATGCATGTAGTAGGCCACCACTGCCAGTACGACCAGCACCACCAAGACAACGATGGTGATGATTCTCGCCCAAGGCACTCCCCGGTCCTCGCGGTGCAGGACGAACAGATAGCTGGCACCGATCCCGACGAAGAACAGCAAGATCATCGGCGCCGCGAACAAGATCATGTTGAAGATGTCGGGTGTTGGTGTGATCACTGCCGCCAAGAAGAAGATGATCAGAATCGCGTAGCGCACGTTGTTCAGCAGAAAACCAGGGCTCGCGATGCGCAGCACGGTTAGGCCGAAGATCACAACCGGCAACTGGAACACGACACCAAGGCCGAGCATGATGCTCACAAACATCCCGTAGTAGGCGTTCACGCTGATCATCGGCTGAATATCGACGTCCTGCCCGATCCCGAGCAAGAACTCGAGCGCGAAACGCAGGGCCACGAAGTAGCCAAAGACGCCCCCGAGGAGAAACAGAACGGTCGTGGTGAAAACGAAAGGTGCGGCCAAGCGCCGCTCACGCCGGTACAGTCCGGGTGCGATGAAAGCCCACGCCTGATAGCCCAACCAGGGGGCTGCGAGGAAGATCGCCGCTACGATCGGGAGTTTCAACCAGAGCAAGTGGAACTGCTCGATGGGCGTGATCGCCACGAGCTGCACATTCAGATCGGACGGCAGGTTTTCGACCGCCCGGTCGAAGGGCTGCCTCATCCAATAAAAGAGTTGCGTCTTGAAGACGAGCGCGATTCCATACGTCACGACCAACCCCGACAGCGAGTGAAGGATGCGCGTCCGCAGCTCCTCGAGGTGTTCGAGAAACGACATGCGGGTCATGCCTTCTTCGTCGTCGTCGAATTCATCCTCGGGCTCGGATGGAGGGGGCGTGGGAGGGGTGGACCCGCCGGCAGCGGACTCGGTGACAGCCTTCGTTTCGGTCTCGGGCCCGGTGTAGTCGGATTCGTAGTCGTCGTAGGGATCGTCGTAGTAGGTGGAGGCCGGTGCTGACTCGTCCGGCTGTTCGGTAGATTTGGATTCCTGAGGCTGCTCGGCCGGGGCATCTTGCGGAGTGTCTTGACCCGTGCCTCCCTCGTCGTCTGGAGGTTCTCCCGAGCCTCCTCCTCCGCTGGGGGCCGGCGTGTCTGGATCGCCCGAGCCGTCTTCCGCGCCGCTGTCCGCGCTCCCTTCCGGTACAGCCGTTTCGGGTGCTGCGGGGCCCGCGCCTGTTTCGGATTCTGGGGGGCCGGGGTCTGCGGGAGCGTCACCACCGGCAGTGGAGCCGCCGGTGTCCTCTGGTTCGCCCGGAGGGGGGCTCTCCGAGTCGCGGTTCTCCCGCGAGTCTTGATCGTCAGAACTCATTCAGTCTCGTGCTAGCCGGCTTTGACTTCCGAGGGGTCGGCGCCGGCGCTCGATTGAGCGGGTTTGGCCGTGTCAACCGCCGCCGCGGTCGTCGCCGTGGCGGTACTACCGTTCGACTCGCCGGTGCTGGAGGCGGTTTCGGTCTTGGGTGCTGTGGAAGTAGAGGAGGACGTGGAAGAGTCGTCCGCCGAGTCGCCGGCGTCGTAAGGCGTGTCGTCGTACTCGGAGTAGTAGTCGTCCTCGCTGTCGTCGTAATTCGTGCTGAGCTCTTTGTTGACCTCCGAACTGATTTCCTTGGTGACTTCCTTGACCTCCGCGTTCTCGCGCTCGATGTTGTCCATTTCTGTCTGGAAGGTCGACCGCAGTTCGTTGGAGGCCCGGCGGAACTCCGCCATACCCTTGCCGAAGGTTCGGCCTAGTTCGGGTAGTTTCTTCGGACCGAACACCAGCAGTGCGACCACGAAGATGAAAATCAGTTCGGGAATGCCAAGCGGTCCAATCATGCCTGTCTTCCAAGATGGAGGAAGCGTCCACTTGATGATAGCGGCGGGTTCGAGAGGGAGTCAACCGACACCGCTGCTAGACGCATTGGGGACACGGGGGCGTCTCGCATTTTGGAGACTTTTGCTACTGGTTTTCGTCTTCTTTCGCGCGGCCGACCTCGCCTTCCAGCCAGTCGAGGTATTCTGGTGAGCCGTCCACAATGGGCACGACGACCAACTCCGGCAACTCGTAGCTGTGGAGCTTGTCGAGCACCGAGCGGATCTCATCCACGAGGCCTCGCGCGGTCTTGATGAGAAGGAGCAGCTCGGTGTCGTTCTCGACCTGGCCTTGCCAGCGGTAGTAAGACAGCAGCCCGGGAACGACGTTGACGCAGGCCGCCAGCCGATTGTCGATGAGGTGCCGGGCCAGCTTTTCGGCTTCGGTGGCGTTGCCGCAGGTGGAGAGGACGATCACTTTGTCAGTCATAGGCGCCTTCGGGTGGACTGTCGCAGAGAAAACTTCATCGTAAACGAGCAGCTGGGCGGGCACAGGAGCCCACCCCTACAATCTCGCTGGATATTCCGACGCCTAAGGAATCTCTGCGACATTCCACTAGGGTAAGGCAATCCAGCTCGGTTGGGGCTCCGGCGGCGTTCCGGGGTCGGCTGCTTATGCCATGCCGTCGAGGAGAACCGATCGGACTTCCTCGTCCGCGCCGCCGAGCCAGCGGTGGATGTCTTCGAGGGCGGTGCGGACGTCTCTCTTCGGTTTCCAGCCGCGTACTTCGGTCACACGCCGATGGTCGGTGAGGTAGATTCTGACGTCGGCGGGGCGGGTTTCCGGGTCGGGTGCGATGGGGATCTCCCGGCCCGTGACCTGCCGGCACAGAGCGGTCAGTTCGCGCAACGAGGCGCTGTGCTTCCCCCCTCCTCCGACGTTGAAGCGACGTCCTTGGTAGGCCGCAAAGTGGCGAATCTGGTCGAGGGCAAGGTCGCACACGTCGTCGATGTGCAAGATATCACGCACCTGTTTCCCGGCTCCGTCGAAACCGATACAGCGCAGGGGCTGGCCGAGCACGTGGGCGGCCAGCCAGAGCACGACGACCCCCTGGTCGCTCTTGGCCATCTGCCGCGGGCCGGTGATGGGCCCTGCACGATTGATCACGAAACGAAAGCCGTAGGCGTCGGCGTACTCTTCGACCAGGTATTCGGAAGCCAACTTGGTCGTCCCGTAGATCGAGCGCGGCCCGTCGAGCGGAAAATCCTCCGTGATGCCATGCTCGGAAGCGCCCCCAATGGGCTGCTCCGGCGTGAGGGCGAAGCGTTGACTTTGCTCAACGAAACTGAGGTTGTTCAGGGCCTGATACGGATAGACCCGGCTCGTCGAGAGGAACAGCACGTCCGCCCCCACTTGCCGCGCCAGCTCCAGGCATTGAAACGTGCCGATTACATTAGTCTCGACGGCGTAGCGGGCCGAACCCCGATAGCCCGCCATGGCGGAGGGCTCGGCCGCGCAGTCGAGGATGAGGTCCGGCTTTTGGGGAAGCCCAGAGAGCTCTTCGGCATGGCGGATGTCGCCCCGAACAAATTTGACGCCGTGACGTTCGAGCAGCGGAAGGTTGGTTTCCGAACCGGAGCGGCTCAGATTGTCGAACGCCGTGACGTGAACGCCTTCGAACGCATCCGTCAAGGCGACGGCCAGATGGGAGCCTACGAACCCCGCTCCTCCCGTGACGAGGATGGCTCTATACATGGGGTCTTATACGGGAGGTCTGTCGAGGCTCTTCGCCGCGGAGGATTGCGCCTTGCGGAGATAGTCTCCCCGGGAGAGATACTTCTCGAGCCACAGATAGAGCACGATAAACAGGTATCGGCTTCCCATCTCCTTGATCTTGAGCTTCGAGATGCCTGTGGCGCGGTTGGTCCAAGAGATCGGCAGAACGGCGTAGCTGAAGCCGCGAATCATGGCCTTGAGCGGCATCTCGACCGTCAGGTTGAAGTGCGATGAGATGAGGGGCTGCATGCCCTCGATCGCGGCCCGGCGATAGCATTTGAAGGCGTTGGTCGTGTCGTTGTACCCGCTGCCGAACAGCACCATGATGAACCAGTTGGCGAGACGGTTGATGAGCAGCTTGTGGATCGGGTAGTCAAGGACCTTGCCGCCTTTGATGAATCGGGAACCGAAGGCGCAGTCGTAGCCTTCGAGCAGTTTGTGGTAGCACCGCACGAGGTCATCCGGGCTGTCGGAGCCGTCGGCCATCACCACGGCAATCGCCTCCCCTCGGGCTTCCTCCAATCCGCGGCGCACCGCCATGCCGAAGCCGTGGGGGCCCGGGTTGGTCACGAGTCGTACCGCTTCGTTGCGCGCCCCAAGCGCCGTCACCAGGTCGGACGTATCGTCGCTGCTGCCGTCGTCAACGACGACAATTTCAAACGGCACCGAGTTGGCTTGCAGGGCGCCGGCGAAACCCTCCACGGTGGGGCCGACGGCTGCGGCTTCATCCCGCGCCGGAATCACAACCGAGAGCTTCAATGGCGGCCCCTTCCTCTTTTTCGCAAGCGTTAGGCCTTTACGGCCGTGACATTCTGCTCGACGATCTCACCCAAGATTCTCGAAAGGTCGTACTCGATCTTCCATCCCGGGAAGTACTGCTGTGTCTTCGACAGATCGGAGATATAGCAAATGTGGTCTCCAATGCGGTTGCCGTCGTCGTAGCGATAGTCGAGCTTGAATCCCATATCGTCAAGCAGATCGATGGTCTCGAGAATGGAGAGGCTGTTAGCCCTTCCGCCACCGAGGTTGAAAACCTCGCCTTGCCTCGGGTGCTCGAAGAACTCGAGGAACAACGTGGCAACATCCCGAGCATGAAGCTGATCGCGGACCTGCTTTCCCGCATAGCCGTAGATCGCATAGGGCTTGCCGGTCACCGCGCAGTGGACGATATAAGCCAGATAGCCGTGCAACTCGACGGCGGCGTGCATCGGGCCGGTCAAGCAGCCGGCTCGAAAGATGCCCACCGGCATCTCGAAGTAGCGGCCGAACTCCTGGCAGAGGATGTCGACCGCGGCCTTCGAGGCCCCGAATAGGGAATGCAAGCAGTGGTCGATCGACAGGTTCTCGTTGATGCCGTCGCGCCCGTCGGCGTAGTCGTAGCGTTTCTCCTGCTCGACCAGCTCGAGATGATTCGGGCGGTCGCCATACACCTTGTTCGTGCTAGTGAAGCAGAACGGCGACTCGCGGCAGAAATCACGTGCCGCGACGAGCAGGTTGAGGGTACCGACGGCGTTGATATCGAAATCGTCGTAGGGAATCGAAGCCGCCTTGTCATGGGACGGCTGCCCGGCGGTGTGGATGATGAAGCCGGGCTTCTCCCGCGCGAACAAGTCCCGAAGCGCTTGCCGGTCGCGAATATCGAGTCGTACGTGGCGGTAACCCCTCAGCGAGGAGCGCAGGGACGAAACCACCGGCTCTGTCGAACCACTTTGGCCAAAGAGCGTCCGCCGGGTGTCGTTGTCGATGCCGACCACATCCCAGCCGCGCTCACACAGCAGCCGCGCGCACGCGGAGCCGATCAATCCCCCCGATCCTGTGACCAGCGCTTTCACGGACTGCAGACTCATCCTTTGCGACGATTCTTCTTTAGGGTAGGCTAGATCTCAATCTGTAGGCTATACGTTCCGACGTATCAAGGTGCACAGCGCCATGCGGTTTCCGGCGAAGTACAGGAGCGGGACCTTTCCCCGGCCCGGACGTGTTGGCATCGCGGTCGATCATCCCCTACTATGCTTGGAGTGCGCCACGTTCTAGCGCTTGTGCTGCTCTGTGCCGCGATGGCGGCCCAAAACCAACGTCCCCGAGCACGGGATCTCGGTATCGAGCCCGGCGTATTCCCGCCCGGGCCTCTGAACGCGATCACCGACGTCGGCGGAGTCAAGGTGGGGCATCGGACCGTGATCGAGGGCGATCGTGTGCGCACCGGCGCGACCGCCATCCTGCCCCACGGCGGCAATCTGTTTCAAGAGAAAGTGCCGGCGGCGGTCTACGTCTTCAATGCCCTTGGAAAGCTGGTGGGCTCGACGCAGGTCGAGGAGTTGGGAGTCATCGAAACACCCATCTTGCTGACGAACACGCTGGCCGTGTGGGCCGCCGCGGATGCGCTCAAGCATCACACCCTGCGGCAGCCCGGTAACGAAAACGTACGCTCGGTCAATCCGGTTGTTGGGGAGACGAACGACGGCCGGCTGAACGATATAAGGGGCGAACATCTCGGGCGCGACGACTTTCTGGCAGCCTTGCGGGACGCCCGTGGCGGTCCGGTCGAGGAAGGGGCGGTGGGCGCCGGTACCGGGACGATTGCCTTCGGGTTCAAGGGTGGGATCGGCACGAGTTCGCGCCGGCTGGCCACCCGCCATGGGGGCTACACACTGGGAGTTCTAGTGCAGTCGAATTTCGGCGGTGTACTGACCATCGACGGTGTGCCCGTGGGTAAAGAGTTGGGGCAGCATCGTTTTGCCGAGGCCGGGGACGAAGAGGAACCGGCCGATGTCGCGGAGGGATCGATCATGATGGTGGTCGCCACCGACGCGCCGGCCGACGCCCGCCAACTCAAGCGCGTCGCCCGCCGGGCGGCCTTGGGGCTGGGGAGAGCCGGCTCGTCGGGCGGCCATGGGAGCGGCGACTTCGTCATCGCTTTCTCGATCAACCGTGACCCGCGGCACGGCATGCCTGACGACGAGCTCTCCCCACTCTTTCAGGCCGCCATCGAAGCCACCGAAGAGGCGGTGTACAACTCTTTGTTTCGCGCTGTGTCGATCCAAGGCAAAGACGGCCACCGGGTGGAGGCTTTGCCCATCGACACGGTACAGGCAATCCTCAGAAAGTATGGCCGGTAGTTCCACCAAGTGCACCCAAGGGTCGCGGTTCCGCTTGCCCCTCCTTAACAGTCACGGCTCGACGGGAGAATCCTGCTGACTCTCTCGGACGATGCGGGACCGCGGGAGCCGCCCCGGTTTGAGATCGTAGCCGAGTGCCCGCATACGCGCGCCCGGGCCGGGAGGCTGCACACCGCCCACGGGATCGTCGAGACCCCCGTCTTCATGCCGGTGGGGACCCAGGCCACGGTGAAGGGGCTGACGCAGCGCACACTGGCCGAGGACTTGGACGCTCCCATGATCCTGGCCAACACCTATCACCTCTACCTGCGCCCCGGCCATCGGACCATCGCCGGCCTCGGGGGTCTGCACCGCTTCATGAGCTGGGACCGGCCGATCCTCACTGATTCGGGCGGGTTCCAGGTGTTCAGCCTGGCGTCGTTGCGGAAGCTCAGCGACGATGGGGTTGTCTTCCGCTCTCACTTGGATGGCTCGGAGCACGTCTTTACCGCCGAGTCGACGCTTGACGTTCAGCGCGAGCTCGGCAGCGACATCATGATGGTGCTCGACGAGTGTACGGAGTACCCGGTCGGAAGCAAGCGGGCGCGGGAGTCGATGGCCCGAACGGTCCAGTGGGCCCGCAGAGCTTTCAACTACTGGCGGGAAGGGCCACAAGCTGAGCTTCAAGAATCGGTCTTGCCGATGCTGTTCGCTATCGTTCAGGGGTCGATGTATCCCGACCTACGGCGCGAGTGCGCCCGGCAACTGCAGGACCTCGATGCCCCTGGGTATGCCGTCGGCGGACTCTCGGTGGGTGAGCCGCGCGCGCTCAGCTATGAGATGGTTGAGGCCATCGAAGATCTGTTGCCTCGCGACCGCCCCCGCTACGTCATGGGCGTGGGCATGCTTGACGAGTTGGGGGAGTATGTGGCCCGCGGTGTCGACATGATGGACTGCGTCCTCCCCACGCGCAACGCCCGTAACGGATACCTGTTCACGTCACGGGGCCGGCTGGTGATCAAGAACCGGGCCTGGGCCACCGATCCGCGCCCGATTGACGAAGCCTGCCCCTGTTACACTTGTCAAAACTACTCCCGGGCCTATCTGCGACACCTCTTTCTGGCGCGGGAGATGCTGTTTGGGACGCTGGCGACGCTCCATAACCTGTTCGCTTACCTTGACACCATGCGACAGATCCGGCAAGCTATATTGCTTGGGGACCTCCCCGGTTGTCTGTCCCTGATGCGCTCTCGTCAAGAGGGTAACGACTGAAAAACCTCGCCCGGGCAGACCTTCCCGTTTCTGGCTCGAAGATTGTTGATTACGAAGGCCCTGGCGGCCAGGGCGTTGCACGGGGAATGGTATGACGGCAGGAGCTAGACAGCAGGACAGCTGATCACCGAACCGCAAATGATTCCGGCGTTACTGTTACAACAATCGCCCGGACCGGGCAGCTTTTTCGCACCGCTCATCTTGATGGTGGTGGTCTTCTACCTTGTGCTCTTTCTGCCCATGCGGCGGAGGCAGAGGAAGACGGAAGAGATGCTCCGAAACTTGGAGAACGGCGACCAGGTCGTGACGAACGGCGGACTGATTGGGACAGTGGTAGGTTTCGGTGAAGAGGATAGTAGTGTCACCCTCCGCATCAAGCCCGACAATGTCAAACTTCAATTCTCGCGCAGCGCGGTAACAGGCTTGCTCAACCTGGAAGAGAAGAAGGGGGACTAGAGAATAGAGTAAGGATCTGGCGCGGAGCGCCCTCCGCCCCCCGTTCACTACATGAAGAGCAACCTCATCAAGCGGTCCGCGGTAGCGCTCGCCGTAGCCCTCGTGGCCCTCTACGGCGTAATTGGTTTGCCCTCTTCGATGGAAGATGTCTACGCACACATCGAAGAGAAGATCAATCTGGGTCTCGACCTCAAAGGCGGCGTTCACCTGATTCTGCAGGTACAGGTGCAGGACGCCATCCGCGCTGAAGCCGACCGTACGATAGCGCGGCTGCGTCAGCAGCTTTTGCGGGAAATGAATATCCCGCAGGCGGGCATCGAGCGTAATGATCCTCAGACGATCGGGGATGCGGACTCGATCGTCATTACCGTCGACGGCATTCCAACCAACCGAGCTAGTGATTTTCGAGGCATGATCGACGGCGCCTTCGCCGAGTGGATCCCCACCTCGAAGACCTCCACGAGCTGGGAGTTGCGGTTGCGGCCGTTCGCTCTGGCCGGCATCAAGACGGACACGGTCACACAGGCGATTGCCACGATCGAGAACCGAGTCAATGGACTGGGGCTCACTGAACCCACCATTCAGCAACATGGACGCGCCGACGCGGAGTACGAGATTCTGGTGCAGTTGCCCGGCGAGGGCGATCCCGCGCGCGTGAGGGAGCTGCTTCAGATGACAGCATTGCTGGAGATTCAAGAGGTGCGCGACGGGCCTTTTGTATCCAGCCAGGCGGCGCTGGGAGCGCGCAGCGGCGTATTGCCTCCCAACAGCGAGTTGCTGCCGTTCGCCGCCCGCGACGATGTCGGCACTCTCGAAGAACAGTGGTTCATCCTCAACAGCGTGCCGGTGATCACCGGCAGCGACCTGCGCAACGCCGTGCCCGGGCGTTCCACCGAGACGCAAGTCTGGGAGGTGCGGTTCGTGCTCTCCCCGGAAGCGGGGGTGCGGTTCGGCAATTTCACCGGCGCGAACATCGGCCAGCGGCTTTCTGTGGTTCTCGACGGCCGTATCAAGAACGTGGCCCAGATTCAGGGCCGCATCACCGACTCGGGCGTGATCGAAGGGTTGAGCGGCCAACAGGAGGCGCAGGATCTTGGCCTCGTGCTACGGGCCGGCTCGCTGCCGGCGTCGATGGAATACCTGGAAGAGCGCACGGTCGGCGCGTCGCTGGGGGCGGACTCGATTCAGCAGGGTGTTCGTAGCTCGCTGCTCGGCTTGGCGCTCGTCGTGCTCTGCTTGCTCGTCTACTACCGGGGCGCGGGTATCAACGCGGTGCTGGCACTGTTTCTCAATCTGATCATCCTGCTGGCCATGTTGAGCTACTTCGGTTTTACTCTGACCCTGCCCGGCATTGCCGGAATCATTCTCACGATCGGTATGGCGGTGGACGCTAATGTGCTGATCTTTGAGCGGGTCCGTGAGGAGCTGCGTGCCAACAAAGGCGTGGTCGCGGCGCTGAACGCGGGTTTCGGTAAGGCGTTCCTGACGATTATCGACACGAACCTCACGACGATCATTGCGGCGGCGTTCCTGTTCTTGTTCGGACGCGGACCGGTGCGCGGATTCGCGGTCACGCTGGCCATCGGACTGCTCGCGAACTTGTTCACCTCCGTCTTTGTCTCGCGGCTCATCTTCGACTTGGTGCTCTCGCGAAAACAACAGGTGAAGGAGTTGAGTATCTGATGGACGGCCGTGCCTCGTCCCCGCGCGCAGCATTGGCGGGGCCCAGGAGTGTTACGGGGGCAGAGAAGTACCAGTACCGAGGAGTGCATCGCGGACGAATGAAAGATTCTGCGGGCTGCTAGGGCTCCGCCGGGAACTTTTGCCAGTTGCCCGGTGTCTAGAACTTCAGAGCCCGAGCCATACGGGTTTTCATGGAGCTTTTTAAGGCGACAGACATTGATTTCTTGGGCAACCGCAAGTACTTCATTGCGCTCTCGTTGGGGCTGTTGCTGCTGGGCGCCGTGAGCCTCGTCATCAGGGGCGGGCCGCGATTTGGCATCGATTTCAAGGGCGGCACATTGGTGTATGTCAAGTTCAAGGACGCTCCTCAGATCGATCAAATCCGGTCCGCACTGGCCGGCAAGGGCTTGGCCGTGGCAGCGCTGCAGCCTTTCGAAGAGGGCCCCGACAGTCATGAGCTGAAGATCGATCTCGACCTCACCGAGGACGAGGTGGTAAGCACAGGGAAAGACCGTATCGTCGAGACCCTCCGTGAGATCTATGGCGGGGAAGAGGCCAAACTGGATTTCAACAACGTCACGGCCGCTGATCTGATCGAGCGGCTGCGGGCGAACGAAAAGTTGGCCGCATCCGCGCTGCCGGCGGAAGAGGTCGAGGAAGGCGCCCAAGCCCTGATCGGATTCCGCGATCGGCCGCCCCAATCCGGGCTGGTGAAGGATTTTTCAGATTTGACTTCCGTCCCGGGGGTCAACCCTGATATCATATCTGCGCTCCAGCGGGAGGTTTACCTCGGCGCGTTTGCGATTCGAGGCGGAGGGTACGTCGGACCGAAGATCGGCAAGGACCTGCAGTGGCAGGCGGTCAAAGCGACGTTGTTCGCCCTGGGCGGCATGTTGATCTACATCGCGTTCCGCTTCGAGTGGATCTACGGCATCGCGGCGGTCGTTGCTGTTCTTCATGACGTGCTGATCACCTTGGGCTTCTTTTCCATGTTCGACCGGGAGATCGAGCTCACCGTGATCGCCGCGTTCCTCACCTTGGTTGGATACTCGATGAACGATACCATCGTGATCTTCGACCGCGTGCGGGAGAATCGGAAGCTGAGCCGCCGGCGCTCTCTGGAAGACTTGCTGAATCTGAGCGTGAACCAGACGCTGCGCCGGACTGTGCTAACGTCCGGACTGACTCTCGTTGCGGTGCTGTGCTTGTTTGTTCTCGGTGGAGAGGTTCTCAGAAGCTTTTCGTTTGCGTTGGTTGTGGGTGTGTTGATCGGCACCTACTCCTCGGTGTTCGTGGCCAGCCCGATCTTGCTGTGGTGGCAAGGAGCGGTGGCGGCGCGCGGAGGAGGCAGAGGGCGCCGCCGCTGAAATGGGGTGTTGCGCCGACGAGGTGGAAGGGAATACTATAAGCCCTTGTGGAATCCAGAGACCCACGGGGACGACGGATCCAGCGAGGAAACTTGCGGATGAAGGAAGGGGGACTGAATCATGTTTGAACAAAGCCTGATGGAGCTCAGTATGGGCAAGACCAAGACACCTTGGGCGGTGGCGCTCTCGTTCACCGTGCAAGCCATCATGATGGCGGTGCTGCTCTTGATTCCGCTGCTGGACTATTACGAGTTGCCGGCGACGGAACTCATGACGTTTTTGGTGGCGCCGCCGCCGCCGCCGCCGCCGCCGCCGCCTTCCGAAGCGGTGATCAAGAAAATTATCCCTCGTGAGTTCGATAGCGGGCAGCTCACCCAGCCGACTGCGATTCCGGACAAAGTAGCGATCATCAAGGAAGCAGACATTCCGCCGTCGGCGACCATCGCCGGCGTCATCGGCGGTGTGCCTGGCGGTATGGTCGGAGGCACGGTCGGGGGCGTCATCGGAGGCATCATCTCCAATGCGCCGATCGTCGCTCCGCCACCGCCGCCGCCGCCGGTGAAGAAAGTCAAGGCGACGCCGAAACGGATTCGTGTCGGCGGCAGTGTACAGAAAGCCCGCCTAGCCAAGCGCGTACCGCCGGTCTACCCGGCTCTCGCCAGACAGGCGCGCATCCAGGGAACCGTCAAGCTGACGGCGATCATCGCGCGTGATGGCTCGATTCAGAAGCTCGAGGTCGGCAGTGGACACCCGCTGTTGGTTCCCTCCGCATTGGACGCAGTGAAACAGTGGCGTTACAAGCCGACCTTGCTTAACGGTGAGGCGGTGGAAGTGGTCACACAGATTGACGTGATCTTCAAGCTCACCGGCTGAGGAGATCTCGGCGCACGGGGCGCCGCCCGAGACAGCGCGGGATCCGTTCGCGAAGCAAAGATCAAAAAATTGATTGACGAAAACAAATAGGAGGACGTTCTAGATGTTTACTCAGTTATCGGTTTGGAGCATGCTGCTGCTTCAGCAGGAAGTTGGTTTTGACATGGTCTCCATGTGGAACCAGATGGGGTTCGCCGCTCGGTTGGTCGTCTTCATCATGTTCCTCATGTCGGCTTGGTCGATCGGCATCATGATCGATCGTTGGATCGCCTTCAACGCAGCCCGCAAGCAGTCCCGGCAGTATGCTCCCGCCGTGGCCGGCGCGCTGCGCGAGGGCAAGCTGGATGAGGCGGTGAAGGTTTCCGAGCGGTACAAGAAGAGCCATCTCGCCAAGGTGGTCGTGGCCGGCTTGCAGGAGTTCAAGGCCCACGAGATGAGCACGGAGATTCCGGGAGAGACGATTGAATCGTCCAAGCGCGCTCTCGAGCGGGCTCAGGCGATCGTCCATGCCGAGTTGAACCGTGGTTTGAGCGGCTTGGCTACGATCGGTTCCACCGCTCCGTTCGTCGGCTTGTTCGGGACGGTGGTCGGCATCATCAACGCGTTCGAGGGCATTTCGACCGAGAAGTCCACCGGTCTGGGTGCGGTCGCCGGCGGCATCTCCGAGGCCTTGGTGGCCACGGCGATCGGTCTGTTCGTCGCCATCCCCGCGGTGTGGATGTTCAACTACTACAACTCAAAGGTGGAAGCGTTCGACGTCGAGATGGATAACTCCAGCTCGGAGCTGATCGACTACTTCTTGAAGAAAACCCAGAAGGCTGCCGCGAACTAAAACCGAGCCCGGCGCAGGGGTCGATGTTGCTCTCGGGCAGATGGACCCCGGCGGCAAAAGGGGCGGCGGTTGACTCGCATCGTAGCCAAGTGAGACGGAACAGTAGAGGAGTGTTTTATGCTTAGGCACAAGCACAAAGCCATCGTGGACATCAACGTCACCCCGATGGTCGATGTCATGCTGGTTCTGTTGATCATCTTCATGGTCATCACCCCCATGCTCAGTAAAGGCGTCAGTGTCGATATGGTGCGTGCCCGCAACCCCATCTCCATGGACGACGCGGACCGAGAGGACGCCTTGGTCGTGGCCGTGACTCGAGATGGCAACGTCTTTTTGGGCCGGGGGAGGATCGAAGCCGAGAAGCTAGGCCCCGAGGTCAGAGACGTGCTCGAAAACAGAATCGACAAGACCGTTTATGTCAAGTCCGATTCGCGAGCACGCTACGAGCGGGTCGTTGAAGTGATCAACATCCTTCGTGGCGTGGGATGTGATCAGGTGGGGCTCATTACTGAGAAACTCGAGGATCGGCGAAGCCAACTGGCAACACCGCAGTAGCCAAGCTCCGCGAGACGGGTTCGTCAATGAGACTGTAGGACGCTGAAGGAGGAAGATCGCTATGGCAATGGAAGTTGCAGGTTCCGGTGGCGGGCCGATGGTCAACATCAACATGACCCCGCTCATTGATGTGCTGCTCGTTTTGTTGATCATCTTCATGGTCATTACGCCCCTGACGCCCAAGGGCCTGGAGGCGCTGGTCCCGCAGCCCAACCCGGATGCCCAGCCGCAAAGCGAGGCGAATGAGCGGACCGTTGTGGTTTCGATCAATGCCGACCAGAGCATCTTGATCAATCGTGACCCGACTGGGAAGGACGTTCTGGGTGATCGGTTGCAGGAGATTTTCAAGACCCGCGCCGAACGGATCATGTTTGTGCGTGGCGCGCCTTCACTGGACTTCCGCGATGTGGCCGAGGTCATCGACATCGCCAAGGGCGCCGGTGTAGACAAGGTCGGCTTGCTCACTGAGGATCTGGAGTCCGGCGGCTAGATCGGCCGGCTCCGCCCTCCCCCGGGCGTCTGGCAAGGGAGAACAAGAGTTATGGACAGGAAAATCTTGAACCTCACGACGGTTGTCGCCCTGGTTTCGATCATGGCGACCACCGCGTGCCAGGAGAAAATCAACTACCTGCGGGCCCGCAACGAACTGAACAAGGGCGTAAGAGCTTTTGTCTCCGCCAACTATACCGGTGCCGTGGAGAGCTTTGATCGGGCCATTGCGCTCGACCCGGAGTTGCTCGATGCCCGTTCCTACCGGGCCTATTGCTTCATGATGCAAGTGATCCCGGGTGGCGAATCCGACGAGAACCTACAAGTCGCCGAGCAAGCCCTGGAGGGATTCGGTGACGTGCTCAACCACGACCCCAACAACGAGTTAGCGATGGCGAGTATCGCGTCGGTGTACTTCAACATCGCGGAACTCGAGCAGGCCAAGGACGCGTATCGTGAGTTGCTCGGCCAGTATCCCGACAAGAAGGAGGCCCACTACACCATCGGAGTGATCAACTGGACGCAGACCTATCAGCCGCGCTTGGAGGTCAGGGCCAGCCTGGGCATGAAGCCTGAGGACCCGGGCCCTATCAAGGACAACACGGCGCGTGAGGAACTGGCCGAAGAGAGCCTTCCGCTTGTTGAAGAGGGCATTGAAGCGCTGAGCGAGGCGCTCCGTATCGACCCCGAGTATGACGATGCCATGGCGTATCTGAACCTGCTCTATCGCGAGAGGGCGGACCTCGTCGAAACCAAGGAAGAGTACGACCAGCTCAACTCGACCGCTGACGAGTGGATCCAGAAGAGCCTGGAAGTGAAGAAGCGCAAGGCCGAGGAAGGCATCCAAGAAGCGTTCTGATTCACAGCCATCTTATAATGAGCCCTGAGGGGTGCCGGGCATTGCCCGCCCTCAGGGCTTTGCTTTTCTTGGGCTCGTGATTTGGCGCGTCCCTGGGCGGGTTCCATGTCCAGCTCACCTGTCACCGCGGATGTCCGGTCGGGCGACAACCCTATCTCCCAGCGTTTCCAGGCTTTAGAAGAGAAGCTTCGCCAGTTCCGGCCGAGCGACGACTACGCACTCCTGCGCCACGCATTCGATTTCGCTTGCGACCATCACGGTTCCCAGAGACGCCGCTCCGGCGAACCCTACATTACACATCCACTGGAAGTCGCCTGCCTCCTGGCCGACATGCGCCTGGACATGGTTTGTGTCATCACCGGATTGCTGCACGACGTGGTCGAGGACACCGGGACCACGATTGCTGAGATCGAGGAGCATTTTGGGTCCGACGTCGCCGGGTGTGTGGACGGTGTGACCAAGCTGGGCCGCCTCGATTATTCATCCTCCGAAGCCCGCCAGGCCGAGACCTTCCGCAAGATGTTGCTCGCGATGGTGAAGGACATTCGGGTTATCTTGGTCAAGTTGGCTGACCGCCTGCACAACATGCGGACGCTCCAGCACTTGCCGACGGCCAAGCGACGCGAGATCGCCCTCGAGACCTCGGAGATCTACGCTCCCATCGCCCTCCGGCTCGGTATGGGTAAGGTTCGCGGTGAGTTGGAAAATCTGGCGTTCCGGCACCTCGAGCCCGAAGCTTTCGACGAGATCGGCGGGCAGCTCGAATCACGCCGCGAGGGCGGCCAGGAATTTCTCGACCACATCAAGAACGCCATCGCCGTCAAGCTCGCCGAGGCCGGCATTCCGGCCCGCATCGAAGGGCGCGTCAAGCGGGCCTTCTCCATCCACGAGAAGTTGAAGCGCCAGCGGATCTCCATCGATCAGGTGTACGATCTGTTGGCGCTGCGCGTCATCACCGACTCGGTTCGCAACTGCTATGCGGTCTTGGGCATCATCCACAGCTGCTGGCGTCCCGTTCCGGGGCGCATCAAGGACTTTATCGCGATGCCGCGTCCCAACCTATACCAGTCTCTGCACACGTCGGTCATCAGCGATCACGGACAGACTTTCGAGTTCCAAATCCGTTCCGAAGAAATGCATCACACGGCCGAGGAAGGCATCTGCGCGCATTGGAAGTACAAAGAGGGGCGTCACGGCACACACGCCGAAGACGGCCACGTCGCCTGGTTGCGCCAGTTGATCGACTGGCAACGGGAGGTCAAGGACCCCAGCGACTTCCTCTCGGCACTGAAGCTGGATCTTTACCCCGAAGAGGTATACGTCTTCACGCCGAAGGGCAAGCTGATCGTGCTGCCGCGAGAAGCGACCCCCGTCGACTTTGCCTACGCCATCCATACCGAGGTCGGTCACGGGTGCGTCGGAGCGAAATGCAACAGCCGCATCGTCCCTCTCAAGCACTACCTTCGCAACGGCGACATGATCGAGATCATCACGCAGTCGGGGCATACGCCGAGCAGTGACTGGCTGAACCTCGTCAAGACATCGCGGGCGCGCAGCAAGATCAAGCATTGGTTGAACGTCTATCGCCGCGAAAAGGCCGAGGAGATCGGACAGAAGCTGCTCGAGAAAGAGGCCCGGCGGTTCAGAGTCTCACTCAAGAAGGCTGCTTCCAAGGCAATGCGAAAGACCTGCCGTGACTATGGCTGCCCGAGACCGTCAGACCTCTACGCCGGACTTGGCTATGGGCGCTTTTCCGCACGGCAGGTACTCGCGAAGCTGTTTCCCGACGAGGTTCGCCTGGCCAAGACACCACGGACCTCCACGCCCGCCGCAGCAGGGGACGCGCCTGCACGCGAGGCTCCAGGAGACGACGCGCTGGTGGTTACCGGTCTTGACGACGTGATGGTCTACCGGGCTCGGTGCTGCAATGCCATCCGCGGCGAGGCGATTGTCGGCTACGTCACGCGTGGCAAAGGTGTGGCGGTCCACTCTCGCAATTGCTCGAATGTCGAAAACCTCATGTATGAAGCCGAGCGGAGAATCGACGTCCATTGGGCCGGCAGCCGCGACCTGACTTACCAGACTCGACTGTTCATTCACACTGACGACCGGCCGGGGCTGCTCAACGACCTGACGAATATCCTCACCCAGGAGGAAGTCAACATTTCCAGCGTCGAAAGCCGAGCCGCGACGGCCAAGGGTCCCCCAGTCGTTGAGATGACCATCGCCGTGAACGACGTCGCGCAACTCGACCGCATCATGGCATCAATGCGGCGGGTTCCCGACGTGCATGAAGTATCCCGCGGCCAGCGTCTGTAGCCTGCCGCAGGTCTTGTAGGGGCGGACCGCTGCGTCCGCCCGTCGCGGGCCTTGGCAATGCGGGCTGTCTCTGCATTGAAGGCACGACCAACTCAGCGGCACCGGGGTGGACGCAGCGGTCCGCCCCTACGACGGTCAGTTCCGCCACTTAATCCACGTAAGCGATGCAGTCGATCTGCAGTAATTGCCCGGGGCGCCGAAAGCCCGTCGCGCCGAAATAGTTCCGCGCCGGCCTCGGGTCGGGGAAGAACTTGTTGTACTCCTCGGTCATCGGCCCCCAGTTGTTCACCGGGTCGACCAATGAGACCTGCACCTTGAGCACGTTGGCCATTGAGGAGCCGGCCTTCTCTAACGACTCCTTCATGATGGTCAGCGCATCCTTCGTCTGTTGCCGAACGTCCCCCGGCCCGTCGGGACGCCGGCTTGGATACCAACCTCCAATCCCGCCCATGAACAGCAGGTGCCCCGAACGCAACGGGCCTGCCGTCTTCTCCTTCTTCGGTGTCCACCCATCGGCGGCTTGTGCCGTAGATGCACCTGCAACGCCTAGCGCGACCGCCATCATGGCTTCCCGCCGGGATTTCGGTTTCTTCTCAGCCATCGTTCGTGAATCCTCCTTGGTTGGTCTGCCGGTCCGGCAAACAAGATCCAAACCATAGCACACGGTCGCCGCGGCTCGTCCTTCGCCGCGGCCTACGCTTCACAGCCACTGCTACAATCGACGATTGCCTCCAGCGGAGCCGGTGGCGTCATCGATGTTCAAGAAAATCCTAGTCGCCAACCGTGGTGAGATCGCCGTCCGCGTACTGCGAACCTGTCGGGCGATGGGCCTTCCCACGGTCGCCGTCTACTCCGACGCCGATCGCGCGGCGCGGCACGTTCGCCTGGCGGACGAGGCTGCACACATCGGTCCTTCGCCCGCTGCCGCAAGCTATCTCTCCATCGAGCGTATCCTTGACGCGGCCCAAGGGACCGGCGCCGACGCGATCCATCCCGGCTATGGCTTTCTGAGCGAGAATTCCACCTTCGCCGACGCTTGCGGGGCTGCGGGGATCAAGTTCATCGGTCCCTCGGCTGCCGCGATAGCGCTGATGGGCTCGAAGACGCGTTCGCGTCAGATCATGCAGCAGGCGGGCGTACCGGTGGTACCCGGGATGACGGAGCCTCTCGGGTCTCCGGAGGACGCAGAACGCGTCGCCGACGATGTAGGCTTTCCCGTCATGCTCAAGGCCTCCGGTGGCGGCGGGGGCAAAGGGATGCGCCTGGTCCATTCACCCGAAGACTTGGCATCCGCGTACGAGCAGGCGTCCGCCGAGGCCGCCGGAGCCTTCGGCAACTCTGACCTCTACATCGAGAAAGCGATCCTCGCACCGCGGCACATCGAGGTGCAGATCCTCGCCGACGAGCACGGCCGGGTCATCCATCTCGGCGAGCGCGAGTGCTCCATTCAGAGACGCCACCAGAAAGTCCTTGAGGAATGCCCCGCGCCTTTCTTGGCAGGCCACGCCGAGGTTCGGGAGAAGCTCACGGCCACGGGCGTCCAAGCGGCTAGAGCCGCCGGATACACCAATGCCGGTACGGTCGAGTTCCTCATGGACGCCGACCGCAACTTCTACTTCCTGGAAATGAACACGCGCCTGCAGGTCGAGCATCCGGTGACCGAGATGGTCACGGGTCTTGACCTTGTCAAAGAGCAGATCCGCATCGCGGCGGGCGAGACGTTGCCTTACCAGCAAGAGGATATCCCATGGCGAGGCAGCGCGATCGAGTGCCGCGTCTACGCCGAGGACCCGAGCAATAGCTTCTTCCCATCGCCGGGCCGGATTGTCGCTTTGGACGAACCCTCCGGCCCCGGTGTGCGTGTTGACTCCGCAGCCTACGCGGGCTGGGATGTACCGATCGAGTACGATCCGCTGCTCGCCAAGCTTATCGTCTGGGCGCCAACGCGTCCTGAGGCGATTGAGCGGTTGCGCGTAGCGCTCGGGGAATACCACGTCGCAGGTATCCGCACCACGCTGCCTTTCTTTCGGGAGATCGTCCACGACGCCGAGTTCCGGCGCGGCGAGGTCGATACGCATTTCATCGAGCGAAGGTCCGGCCGCGAGGCCCGCCCGTCTCCGGTGGATGAGGAAGAACAGGTTGCTCTTCTCACAGCCGCCGTCCACTTTCTGAAGCACGGTGGCGGTCAGGAAGGGCGTCCGCGCAGCGAGCCGAGCATTTGGAAGAGTGCGGGCAGGCGTTCCCTGCTGCGATGAGATGAATCCGGGCGCTACTCGGGCACGGAGCAAGCCGGCCCGCCGGGCAAAGTCCGCGATGAAGCTCGAGACCTCCATCAACGGCCAATCGCGCGTCTTGGAGCTCGAAAGTTCCAGCCCCGGTTTTGCGTCTCCCGTGTGCTTCGCAGTGGACTCCGTCGAGCGGACCGCCGACATCATAGAGGTTGAGCCCAGTGTCTACTCGGTTGTCGTCGAGGGCCGAAGCCTCGAAGTGAGAGTCGAGGGGGGCGAAGAGACTTACAGAATTGCGATCGGCGACCGAAGCTATGACGTGGTGGTCCGTGATCCTCGGCGTCGCCGCCGCCGCGACGGCGTGCTGCAGGCGGGAGGACCGCAACCGATCCGCGCGCCCATGCCCGGCAAGATCGTGCGGGTGAAGGTGAGTGTCGGTGATGAAGTGGAAGCCGGTGACGGTCTCGTCGTTGTCGAGGCCATGAAGATGCAGAACGAGCTGAAGGCTCCCAAGGCGGGTATCGTAACCGCGCTCGAGGTCGAGGCCGGCGGCTCGGTGGCCGCCGGTGAAGTTCTGGCGGTCGTGGAGTAGCATAAGTACCTACGGAGTGAAATCCTTGCTAACCACGGCAGAAGATCTCAGAAGCCCGGTCAGAGGCGCGAGTGTCAACCCGCGCGCTCCCTCAAGGCGATGCCTTCGTGCGGTCCGCCAGGAAGACCTCTTTTGGTTCCGGCTCGTCCGGGTCAGATAGCGATGGCGGGTCGAGCGGATTGCCCGAAATGCGCCGGCACGGGCTGGCATGAGGTCACCAAGGGCGGTGTGGTCGCCGTCGAGCGTTGCGGCTGTGTTGAACAGGGCCGCAAAGCGTCATTAGTCGACCGCGCCGCCATCCCCTCACGATTTCAAGCCGCCGGGTTCGATACCTTTCGCCTTCCCAGCGGCAATCCCGTTGCCGGACGCACGCTCGCCGACGCGATGATCGATGCGCGCGGCTACGCCCGCGAATTCCCACTCACACCCAAGCCGGGGCTCCTGTTTCAGGGGCCGTCGGGCGTCGGCAAGACACATCTGGCGGTGGCCGTGCTGCGCGAGCTCGTCGGCCGCGGCTTTGAGTGCGTCTTCTTTGATTACCAGAACCTGCTCGAACGGATCCGCGCGGGCTACAACCCGGCCGCGGGCGCCAGCGAGCGAGCAGCTTATCAGTCGGCGCTCGACACCGAGGTGCTGTTGCTCGATGACCTCGGCTCTCATCGCGTGACCGAATGGGTGGAAGATACCGTCACGGCCATCATCAATCACCGCTACAACAACAAGAAGGCCCTCATCGTCACCACGAATCTGCCCGACGAAGCCCTCGGCGACACCAAACGCGAGGCTCCCACCAACAAAAGCAACTACCGCGTCAGAGACATGCTGTCCGAACGCATCGGCTCCCGAGCCCATTCCCGGCTGTTCGAAATGTGCAAGGTAGTCCGCATGGAGGCTCACGACTACCGCTTCAAAGACCTGGGCCGCTAACATGAGAGGCCCAACAGCTCTGGCAGGATGTTTTGTCAACCATCACTGGCAAGACGTCAGCCAATACGGTCGGGAGACCTGCCGGTGAAGGCCGACGCAGCCTGAAGAGCTCGAACAAATCTAAGAAAGTCGATGAGAGCGATAACCAGCTGGCGAAGTTTGCAGCGGAAGTCGGCGTGGCTGAACAAGTTCTTGCCGGTGCCCTGGACCCGTCGGCTTCATCGCCATTCCTTCGGCTCGTCCATCATTGTTGGGCGGACTGGGCCAAGAATGTGCCGCTTCGCGGACGACATGCGATCAGCGGAACCGTGGTCGCTGCAAGCGCACTAGGGCGTGTTAACACTAACGTAGAGCCTCGACGATGAGGGCGAAGTGGAGGAAGGCGAGGAACATGACGTCGAGCTTGTCGAAGCGGGAGAAGATGCGGCGGAATCCCTTGAGCCGTCGGAAGAGTCTCTCGATCTCGTTGCGGCGGCGATAGAGCGCTCGGTCGTATTCCCACGGCTCCAGGCGGGTGCGCCGGGGCGGCACGACGGGAATCCATCCGAAATCCAAAGCCAGTTGGCGTGTCTGATCGTCCTCATAGGCGCCGTCCATCAGCAGCGGCAGCGGCTCGGGCAGTGGCCCCAGACCGCCGAGCAAGTTCGCGGCCCTGCTGGGCGTCGTGCGCTTGGCCGGGCGAGAGAGCGAAGGTTATCGCCGTTCGAGCATTTGCGGCAACCATATGAATCTTGGTGGTCCATCCGCCGCGGGATTTGCCGATCGCTTGCGGACCGTTTTTTTAACGCGCCCGTGCCGTCGGGATGAACCTTCACGATGGTCGAGTCCATTGACACGGCTTCGATTCGGATGCGGACCAGCTGCTCGCGCTGCAGTTTCTCGAAGACGGCGTCGAGCACGCCGTTCTTCGACCAGCGGTTCATGCGGGTATAAATGGTGTGCCAGTTACCGAAGCGTTTAGGCAAGCCGCGCCATTTGCAGCCCTGCTCGGCGACATACAACATGGCGTTCAAAACCGTGAGGTTCGGCAGGCTCACATTGCCGCGCTGGCGGGGCAGGACCGGCTCGATGCGGCGGTATTGCTGCTCGGTGATCTCCATACCTCCGAGTATAGCAGCTTTTGCGACTTAGTGTTAACACGCCCTAGTCTTGTGGCTGAAAGTTTCCGGTAGCGAACCGCCACCCGTGGTAGAAATCAGTAAGGTTCTTGAGTCTGTTGATGCGGTGGAAGAGAACATGCGTAGGTCTATCCGTAATTGCGAATGGTTGCAGCTTCGCGATGGTTCCGTCCGGTTGAACGCTGCTCGGATTCGGACTGCTATCGAGGTGACACGGGCGTTTTGTGCGCGGGAGAAACCGAAGTTAGCGAGAGGCAGTGAGTAGTCGTGGAGAGCGCGTCGCAGTTTCTGAAAGCTCTGGCCGAACAACGCTTGAGGGAAGCGGACCGAGCGGTGGCACTCATCTGGTGGCACGGGACTCACAACCATGCCGAAATCGACGTTCCACAGATCTGCAGTGAACTGGTCGCCGCTGGCTATCCTAGGCCGAATGGAACTCGCTTGCGAGCCCGTTTGAAGTCTGACAATCGGGTAGTCAAAGGTAGAGATGGAGGCTTCAGGGTGCGAGCCGACAAACTTGCAGAACTGGAGCAGGCTCTCGGTAACCTCTCGGCACCCAGGCTACCGAAGGCCTCTGATTCCGTGTTGCCGCAGGATTTGTTCAGCAAAGCCAGGGACTATATGAGGAAAGTCGTGGCGCAGGTTAACGCGAGCTACGATCATGCGCTGTACGATTGCTGTGCGGTGATGTGTCGACGATTGTTGGAAACACTGATCATCGAAGGGTATGAACATCATGGGCATGACTGGAGTGGACCCCTGTGGCGAGGCCAAGAAAGTAGGGACGGGTCGCGGTTGACTGAAAAAGGATAGCCAATCCAGCCCAATGGGGGCATGATCAACTCATCCGGGGAAGCGGAGGCGGGCTCTGCTGGAGAGCAACCCACCAAGGAATACCCGGCCGCAGACTCATCGCAACGATGAGGGCGGGGTGCTCGCCTACTGAGGCCGCATCCCGCCTTGTGCTGCGCCATCGGATCGATAGATCTGCTCATGCCTTAAGAAAACTCAGGCGGCGTTAGCCGCCTCTTCCCACAGCCGCTCATACTCTTGCGGCGGCCGATAGCCCAGCGCCGAATGCAATCGCGTACGATTGTATTCCCGCTCAATATAAGCGCCGATCTCGGCCTGCGCCTGGGCCAAACTTTCATACTCGCTGCAGTCGACTTCCTCGCTTTTCAAAGTCTTGAAAAAGCTTTCCACGTACGCGTTGTCCTGCGGGCAGCCCTTGCGGCTCATCGATATCCTCGCGCCCGCTTGCCGCAGGGTGGCTACATAAGCTTCCGCGGCGTACTGCGAACCTTGATCGGAATGATGAATCCAGCCCGGCGCCGGACGCCGGCTGCTCAACGCTTGTTGCAGCGCCGCCAGCGGCAATTCGGTTTTCAGGTTCGGACCCACGGCCCAGCCCACCACGCGCCGCGAATACACGTCCAACACCACCGCCACATAGACGAAGTGGTTTCCCAATCGTACGTAGCTGAGATCGGAGCCCCACAGTTTATTGGGACCCGTGGGTTGGAAATCGCGCGTCAGGTTTTCATAACGCCGCAGCGAGTGCTTCGAATCGGTCGTTCGCGGAACGGTGCGGCGACGTCGCCGCAAGAGCTTCTCTTCGCGCATCACCCGTTGCACGCGCTTGCGATTGACCAGCAGCTTTTGACGGCGCAGCTGTTGGGTCGTCCGCCGGGTGCCGTAGGCCGGATGGTCCAAGGCGGCGTGGACAATGGCCTGCCGCAGTTCCCCGACCTGCTCGCTGTCGGGTTTGGCCTGGCGGTAGAGGCTGGCTCGCGCCAGTCCGCTCAAGCGGCACAAATCGCGCGTGCTCAGCGTGCTCATGTTGCCTTGCCGCCTTGCGGCCCGTACTTCCTCAGCGACGCGCCGGTTCCACTGACGATGCGCGGCCGGCGCAGATCCTCGACACGCCGCAAGGCTGCGGACAAAAAATCAATCTCCATGGCCTGGCGGCCGATTTTGCGTTCCAGCTCCGCGAGGCGGGCCTGGGCTTCGTGGCCGGGCTCGACACGGGCGCTGCCGCCGGGACGCGCCCCGCGCCGGGAAAGGCTTCCTCGACGCCGTAGCGCTCGACTTGTGCCAGCCAGTCGTAGAGCTTTTCGCGCTTCACCTCCAGCTCGCGCGCGAGAGCCGAGCCGGACTCGCCGGCTTCGAGCCGCCGGACGGCCGCCAGCTTGAACTCCTTCGTGAATCGTCTTCGAGACAATCGAACCTCCTTACCGTTCCCTGGTTCATTGTCCCTTCTCTACTGGTCTCGCTTTTCGGGTCCATTCCATCCTGTTCAGCCGGAACCTCGCCCGCCAGGTTGATCCCCAGGGGTTGGTATTCCGTGCCCCCGATCACCCGCACCCGGACGCCGGCGCGCCAACAGCGCAGCCCTTCACCGGATGGCCTCCAGCGGCGGGCGACTGTCCGGCGCCTCTCTATCCGTCTCAGTTCTGGACGGGCCCCCTCGCCAACCGCTGCTGGGTCGATGGCGACGAGACGGCCGGCAACAACGCCGACGTGTGTCTCGACATCGATGCCAACAACGTGTGTGATTCGCGTGCGGCTGCTGCCGACGCCAACTCCGACTTTGCCTTCACCGACGCCTACTCTCTCACCGGCAACCCGGTCCCGGATCGCGAAGCGGCGCTCACCAATGCCTTCTACTGGACCAATGCCGCCCACGACTGGCTTTACGAGCTGGGATTCGACGAGCCGTCCGGCAACTTCCAGGCGGACAACTTCGGTCGAGGGGGATCGGGCGGCGACCGCGTCGGAGTCCACGTCCAGGACGGCGCGGTGACGAACGGCGCCTTCTTCAAGACCCCTCCCGACGGCATCGCACCGCGCATGGATCTGGGCTTGTTTACCTGGAATCATCGCGATGCGGCCTTCGATGGCGATGTGATCGTCCATGAATATGTTCATGGGTTGACCACGCGGCTCGTCGGTGGCCCCAACAGCACGACAGGTTTGTTCCTGTGGCACAGCGGCGCGATGAGCGAAGGCTGGAGCGACGCCTATGCGACGTCGTTCACAGACGATCCGGTCTTCGGCGAGTACGTGTTCGCCAACCCGGCCACCGGGATGCGGACCGTCCGCTACGACGACAGCCCGTACCGCTTCGGCGATTTCGGAACGCTGTTTCTCAAGGTCGTCCCCGGCACGGGGAGGCTGCTGCGCATCCCGCAAGTCCACCGCGATGGCGAACTCTGGGCCACCGTGCTTTGGGACCTGCGTTCGGCCCTAGGCGCGGCAGATTTCGAGCAGGTTGTGACGACAGCCCTCAAGCTCACACCGTCCCGTCCGTCCATGCTCGATGGACGTGACGCGATCGTCCAGGCGGCCCAGGCTGCGGGTCTAGTGTAGTGCGTCAAGCAGATTGCACCTTATGCAGGGCGGCACGTCCGCGCTTGACTTTCTCGAGGATGTCGGAGGCGGTCGCGGTCCAGATGAAGGGCGTGGGATGCCCGTTGTGCTGGGCGATGTAGTCGTCAATGGCGGCGACGAGCTCGTCCACGCTGCGAAACACGCCGCGGCGCAGGCGCTTGACGGTGAGATCGCGAAAGAATCGCTCGACCATGTTCAGCCACGACGCCGAGGTCGGGGTGAAATGAATGTGGAAGCGCGGGTGACGATCGAGCCAACGCTTCACAGCGGCATGCTTGTGGGTGGCATAGTTGTCCACGATGAGATGAAGCTGTTTGTCCTTGGGAGTGCGGCGGTCAATTAAGCGCAGGAAGCGCAGCCATTCCTGGTGGCTGTGTCGGGGCATGCACTCGGCGATCACGCTGCCGTCAAGGCTGTTGAGCGCCGCAAACAGGGTGGTCGTGCCGTTGCGCTTGTAATCGTGGGTCATCGTTTGGCCGCGTCCCTTTTTGAGCGGCAGGCCGGGCTGGGTGCGATCGAGGGCTTGGATTTGGGACTTCTCATCGAGCGAGAGAACCAGAGCATGCTCAGGCGGATTGAGATAGAGTCCGACGATGTCGTCGAGTTTCTCGGCGAAACGCGGGTCATTGCTGAGCTTGAAGGTCTTGATGCGGTGGGGCTTGAGGCCATGGGCGCGCCAAATCCGTCCCACGGTGGAAGCGCTGACGCCGGCCGCGGCGGCCATGGTGCGGCGGCTCCAGTGGGTGGCGTTGGACGGTTTCTCGCGGGTGGTCTTGTGGATGATCTGCTGTACTTTCTGCTTCGAGACGGCAGGTTTACGACCGGGCCGTGGGGCGTCTTTTGCAATGCCGGCGATGCTGCTTTCGAGAAAGCGCGTGCGCCAGCGGGCCACCAACTGCCGCGAGACACCGAGCTGTGCGGCGATCTGCTTATTCTCGAGACCGTCGGCGGCCAGCAGGACAATCCTGGCTCGCAGGGCGAGACGAACGGCGACTTGGCGGCCGCGCGCGTAGCGGTCCAACTGCTTGCATTGCGCTGTGTTCAAAGTTACTGGTTGTGCTCTTCGCATCCCATGCCTCCTGTTAATAGAGACGATGGGAAGTCAATATAAGTTACATTATTTATGGTGCACTACACTAGGGGGCCCAAACGCCTGTGAAGTGTGGGCGGTCTTCTCGGCGCGGGGCTTCGGCGCTTCGGCCGCGTTGAACCCGCTTCAGCCCGGGCAGCCCAACGACACGGGGCTTAGTGTCTTCGAAGCGGACGACCCCCCGGGCGTCTGTGGCGGGTCGCCGCCTACCCTCGCCGACACGTTGTTCTTCGACGATGCCGAGACCGCCGTCAACGGCTGGTCGGCAACCGGCCTGTGGCACCTCTCGACGCGCCGGGCGGCGGGCGGCGCCTACTCCTGGTGGTTCGGGCAGGATGCCACCGGCACCTACCAAACCGGCGCGCGCACCTTCGGAACCTTGACCTCGCCGCCCATCGATCTGACCTCATCGAGCGGGGCCATCGTCGAGTGGGACCAGTTCCTGGCAGGCGAGGGTTTCGGCGCGCAGGTAACCTTGGGCGGCGGATCGGCGGGGGCTTATCTCAACGCCGACTCAGGGCGTCTGATGGTCAGCACGGACGCCGGCGCAAGCTGGAGGACGATCAGCCACCTGGCACACAACTCCGGTGGCGCGGGTTTCGACCATTACCGCGTCAATCTCACTAAATACGCGGGGCAAACTCTCCAAGTGCGATTCGACTTCGATACGTTCGACAGCCTGCGAAACGACCACGAGGGCTGGTTCGTCGACAACGTTCGCGTCTCGCGGTTGGCCGCACCGTCCGCAGTGCTCGAGGTCTCTCCGCAGGCTCTCAACCTAAGCGCACCCGCCGCGGGCGTCGACCCTGCCGGCGAGATTCTAACGATCACGAATAGCGGAGTCGGCAGCCTGAGCTGGACAGCGTCGGTGACCCAAGGGGCTTCCTGGCTGAGCGTTTCACCCGCTTCCGGGGCGGCTCCCTCAAGTCCGTCGGTGACGGCCGCGGTGGCAGGCTTGGCTTCAGGCAGCTATGCCGGCGCCGTCGAGATCACCGCAGCGTGCGCAACGGGATCACCGCGCACGATTCCCGTCACTTTGACGGTGCCTGCCGCCGGAGGGCTGGTGGCGGAGTGGACCTTCAACGAAAGCGGCTCGGGTTCGGGCGTGGCGATTGCTGACTCTTTCGGCGGGGGCCATGGGGGCGCCACCCAGAGCTTCGGATCCATCCCTGTTCCGGGCGTCTCGGGCAACGCTAGGCTGCTGAACGGATCGACGGACTCCATTGAGTTTGCGGATGCCGAGGCGTTGACTCCGCCCAGTTTCACCGTACGGACGTGGGTTCGGCTGCTCTCCTTCCCTGGCAGTCTCGGGATGGTCTTCTCCGCCTTCGGCGGCAACTACCAGGGATGGCTGCTGGCGGTCGACGCAGCCGGTCAGTTGATCTTCATGGTTTCCCAGCCGCCCGCGGATGCTCGATGGCTGGTCTCCTCCGCTCCGCTCGTGCTGGAGCGCTGGTACTCGATCTCCGTCAGCTACGACGCGGCTACACGTTTGGCTGCGCTCTACGTTGATGGCGTGCTGCAATCGCAGGCGTCTGTGCCCGGCCTGACCCCCGAGACCGTGCTCCCGATGACGGTGGGTCGGGCGTCCTGGTACAACGGCTATTACCTCAACTTCGCAATAGACGAGACACGGGTTGTCTCCCGTGCCTGGAGCGGCGCTGAAGTGGCGGCTGACTTCGCCTCCTTTTCACCCCCTCTCCCGACCCCGGACCCTTCGGTCACCGCCGATTGGCGATTCGAGGGTAACGCCGACGACAGCTCCGGGAACGCGCATCACGGGACGATGGTTGGGAGTCAACCGGTGGCTGGGATTCAAGGCCTGGGCCGCCGATTCGACGGGGCCGGCGCGGCGGTCACTGTCGATCCCTCCTACCGCCTGACTCCTGCCCGCTTCACGATCCGTTCGTGGATTCGGCTGACGGCGTATCCGCCAAACTTTGGCATGGTTGCTTCGAACTATGGCGGCAACTATCAGGGTTGGCATATCGCGGTACGGTCCGACGGCCGCGTTTCGTTTTCGGTAAATCGACTTCCCTCGAGTTCTCGCGGACTGGTTTCAAACACGGCGCTATCGCTCAACCGCTGGTACCACCTGACGGTCAGTTATGACAGCCGAAATCAAGAGGGAGCGATCCACATCGACGGGGTGCCCGACGTGCGGGAGTACGCGGGCGGCCTCACACCGCAGGCCGGCGGCTCGGTGACAATCGGCAGGGCCTCTTGGTATGAGGGCGCTTACCTCACGGCTGACCTCGACGAGATCCGGATGGAACCTGAGGCTTGGACTTCTGCCGAGGTACTCAACGACCTCGCGAATTTCGGCGCCGCGGGTATGCCCCAGCCGGTCGCCTCTTGGCCGATGGACAATGCGGCGTCCGGCCCTGGCGGAATCTTGAGCGACGGCTCGGGGAACGGACACGACGCCGTCACGGCGGGCGGCGGCACCAGTCCCGTTGCCGGCATCGCGGGTAACGCCCGCCACTTCAACGGATCGAGCGACTACGCCTGGCTTGTTCCCCAGCCGGACCTGAGCACGGCCGGTTTCACGCTCACGGCTTGGTTGAAGCTCACGGCCTACCCGGGCGGCTGGGGCGCGATCTTCTCGAATTACGGGGGTGATTATCAGGGCTGGTTCGCGGGGGTTACTTCCGAAGGGCGGCTGATCCTGTCGGTCTCCGGACTGCCGGCCTCCTCTTCATGGCTCGTATCCAACACCACCCTCGACCTGGACCGCTGGTATCATGTCGCTTTCACGCTCCACGAGACGGGCCGCCGCGGAGCGGTCTACGTCGACGGGTCGCTGGATCGAACCGCGGTGTTCAATGCGTTCACACCGCAGACCGTCGTCGACCCCCTGTTCGGACGGGCTTCCTGGTACAACGGCGCGTACCTCAACATGGTGCTCGACCAAGTCCGCTTGTACCCGGCCGAGCTTTCCGGCCACCACGTCGCTGCAGACATGGCGAATCTCCCTTGACGATCCGTGCAACAGTCATGGTGTAGGGGTGGACCGCTGCGTCCACCCCGGTGCCGCCTGGTTGCTCTCGCCTTCGACGCTGAGGGAACCGGCCTTGCCAAGGGACGCGACCGGGCGGACACGGCGGTCCGCCCCTACGCCTGCTGATCCTCGACACTCGGGATATCAAGGGCGCAGCCCTCGGCTAGTTTGCTGCCGCTGCGCGCCGCCCAGACAGGAGTGCCTGTCGTTACTTTTGCTCGGCTGCGGTCGAGTGCACCGGCAGGGAGATCCGGAAGGTAGTGCCCCGGCCGACTTCGCTCTCCACCGACAATGAGCCTCCGTGCCGGTCGATGATGTTGCGGCCGGTCGGAAGACCCAATCCCATGCTCATGCGGGTTGACTTCGCGGTGAAACCGATCTCGAATAACTTGCCCATCTGTTCGCGGGGAATCCCCCTGCCGGTGTCGGCGATCTCGACCGTGACGTGGTCTCCGGTCGCGGCGGTGTGAATGTGCAGCGTGCCGCCCCCATCCATCGCCTCGAAGGCATTGACCAGTAGGGTCATGAACACTTGGTTGATCTGCTGCGGACGGCAGTAGACGGGCGGGATCTCCTCGTAGTCCTTCAAGACGCGCACGCTTCCGATTTTGTCGCCGTGGATGAGGGCGAGCGTGGAGTCGAGTCCGGCCCGCAGTCGGTTTTCTGAAGCTCCGCCTCGTCGAGGCTGGCGAAGTCACGCAGCGCGCCGACCAAGCCGGCCATGCGGCGTCCGGCTTCGTTCGTCGTGCGGGAGTTCTCTTTCAGCAGCGAAAGGGCGCGGCTGAGGCGTGCGTCACTGCGGACGTCGGTCCCGCTCTGGGCCGGGTCGAGGGTGTCGGAGATCTGGGCGGCGCATCGCTCCACGGTGGTCATCGAGCTGATAGCGACTCCGAGTGGGGTGTTCATCTCGTGCGCGACACCGGCGACAAGCTTTGACAGGGCGGCCATCTTCTCCTGCATGATCAGTTGCGCCTGCTTCTCGCGAATCCGGAACATCTCGCCAGCCAGCCGAATACTCTCGAGTGCGATCGCCGCCTGGCCCGCCACGGAGGCGAGCAGGCGCTTGTCTTCCCGCGAGTAAGGCTCCTCGGACAGCCGCGGACCGAGAACGAGCAGACCAACAAGGCGGCCATCGCGGCCCGGCATCGGCACCAGAGATTCGGCTTGCAGCTGATCGAGAATGCGAAGCTGCCCCGCGTCCACGCTGTCCGACGGCACGATGTCGCGGGGTCGGCCGTCTTTGGCCAAATCGGCGAGTAAGGCGAGGTCGGCGGGAAGACAGGCCAAGTCGTCCGGGACTTCAGATGCTTGCGCTTCGAGGCTGCCGTCGGGGGATTCCAGGTAGATGGCGAGGGTCGTGGGCTGCAGAGCCGCTTTGACGTGAAGGCGCAGTTGCCGGGCCAGCTCGTCCACCGTGGTCGCCTGACGGGCCTTTTCGGTAAGGTCTTCGAGCACCCGGCGGGCGTCGTAGGCGCTGCGAAAGAAAGCGCGGTCGATGCGCTCGGCGACCCGCCGGTGGGCGCGCGCTCCCGCCCAGACGACGGCTCCGCCGAACGCCGCGACGATCATGAGTTGCCCGTAAAGCGTCTGCTCGTCGCCCAAGGGGATGATATCCGACACCCTGGCGACGAACAGCATCGAAACGGCCACGCCGACCAGGCCCAGCAAAACCGTGAATCCGCGCTGGACGAGCATGTAGCGGGCGCTACGCCGGAGCAGCACCGGGATATCGAGCACGCGATGTTTGACGACGGCATAAGCGAACGACAGGGGCACCAACAACAACGCAAGGACCGCGGGAGCCCAGAGCTCGAAGGGAAACGTCATATAGAAGCGGCCCGCAAACAGCGACGCGATGATGATCAGCATGTAGGGGCCCACGCCCAACAGTACGCCCCACATGATGACGCGGGTTTTCCTCCGCACCTCCGCCGTTTGCGGCCGTAGGCCGTTCCACACCAGCGAAACCAGGCCCAGCACGATCACTCCGATCAGGTAGGCGGAAAGCAGCCAGATGAAAGCGCCGCCAAACCAACGCAGTCCGGCCTGATAGGTGAGCCAGAGCGGCCAGGTGGTGCCGTCGATGAGCGTCGCCAGCCCGAGCGGCACCGTCACGACTACCCCCGGCACAAGGAGAATGGTCTTGAGGCGCGGGAAACGCCGGTCGATCGGCGACGAGACCGGAAAAACGGCGAACAACCAGTAGCTCATCGCCGGCATTAGGCCGAAGAAGGTCACGTGGTACCACAGGGCGAAACCCCGCACCGACGGATGGATAGCGCCTTCGTACGACATGGCGGGCGCCCCAGCCACGATGCCAAAGAAGGGAGACGCCAGCAGCCAGGCGTTGCGGTCATCGAGGCGCGAAAACAAGACCGTCAGGCCCACAGCGATAAAAAGGATTGGGAAGTTCGCCAGGATGTAGTGAGCGATCCAGCCGGGGATCGTGTCGTGCCTGTCGGTGGCCTCTTTCGAAGGGTCGAGTTCAGCCGATAGGTGAAGCGGCTGGTCCAGGCCGGAGCGCTCGACTGTCAGGACAACGGCGTCGCCGGGCGTGCCGTTAAGGACAACCTCGTAGTAGGGTTCCATCGTCTCAAGACGGCATCCGTTTACCGCCAGAAGGCGATCGCCGACCCGAAGACCTGCCCGTTGTGCGGGACTGTCATCGGCAACCAGCACAACGGAAGGGAAGGGTCTGGGGGGGGTCGGCGGGCAAGACGACACCCAGGTCGATGGTATCGTGGACAAGAAACGTCCAGACGATGGCGTACCCGACCGAGACCGCGGCCAGAACCAGAGCCAGACTCAGAAGGAGTGGTCTCGGAAGTGAGCAGAACCGGCGCATGGGGAGGAGTTGTCCCAATTATATCGGTGAGCCTCGGCGCAGCGTCCCGAAAGATCAGCGGCGGACAACGTCGAATCGAGGGCGCTTCCGGCCGATAACCCTAATAGTTCTGATGCCGCCGGGCACCCTTCCTCATGGGCAACCGCTACGTTCAACGCCTCATGGAGTGTTACGCAGCCATTGGGCGGGAGTTCGCCCGTAACTGCAAGCGTCACCGCCGCCTGTTACAGTCCCGTATGCAGTGCCGCCGGGGCTGCACGGATTGCTGTCACCACATCTTCCACCTCACCGAGGTCGAGGCGGCGCAGGTTTCGCGTGACGTGAAGAGCCTGCCGCCAGAGACGCGGCAAAAGCTGGTCGAGAATGCTAGGGCCTACTTGCCGAAGCGTGACGAGGTGATGCGCCGGCACGGGTTCATTCAGGCGTGGGGCAACCTGCCGCGGCCGGAGACGCGCCTGGCTTGTCCGGCCCTGGTGGGCGGCGCCTGCACGATCTATGATCACCGGCCGCTCATCTGTCGCAAGTTCGGGATGCCGATTTACCACCCCGAGCAGCCCGCGCGCATCTTCGCCTGTGAGTTGAACTTTCGTCCCGGGGAGGCGTTCGAAGATCCGCATCTCGTCCGTATCCAGACCGGCCTCGCCGAAGCATGGACCGGCCTCCAAAGCGACTACGACCGCGACGGTGGCAAACGGGACGAACTACCCATTTCGGTGGCCCACGCTATCCTCAAGGATTACGAGGGTCACCTGCCGAGATGAACACACTCCGTCCCCTGGGTTCGACGGGCCTGCACTGCCACCCGTTCGGCTTCGGCTGCTACCGGGTCGTCGACGGCAATGATAACCACGAAGCGGCATTGCGAGCCTACCTGGCGCGCGGCGGCAACCTGATCGACACGAGCGCTAATTACGGCGATGGCGCCTCGGAAGAGCTGGCGGGCAGGGTGCTGCGGGGCCTTCCGCCGGAGCGCGTGATCGTGGTCACCAAGGGCGGCTATATCCAGGGCCGCAACATGGCGCTGGCCCAGCAGCGCTCATTCCCCGAGGTCGTGGAGTACGGACCCGGTATCTGGCACTCGATCCATCCTGAGTTTCTCGAGACGCAAGTCGAGCGCTCGCTGGCGAGGATGCAGCGGGACTCGGTCGACGTCTACCTGCTCCACAACCCCGAGTACTATTTGGAAGACGTGGCACATCGGCGTCCATTGACGACGGACGACCACGATGAGTTCTACCGGCGCGTGCGCGACGCCTTCCGCTATCTCGAAAGCCAGGTGGAGGCGGGGCGGATTCGCTTTTACGGTGTCAGCTCAAACAACTTCGGGCAACCTGCGTTCGATGGCAACGGGCCTACGGCCATGACCAGCGTGGCCTGGTGCCTGGCGGAAGCGCGCGCGGTTTCGGCGCATCACCACTTCGGCGTCGTCCAATTGCCGCTGAACCTCTACGAGCCGGGCGGCGCACTCGAGCCGAACAACGACGGTCGAACGGTGCTTCAATTCTGCCACGACCACAAACTGGGCGTGCTGGCGAACCGGCCCCTCAACGCATTCCATCAGAACCGCATGATGCGGCTGGCGGACTGGGCCGAGCCGGGCTCGTCTCCACCGGGTCTCGACGCCCTGAGGGCACTTGTCGAGCCGCTCACTCGCCACGAGACGCAGTGGCGGGAGTTGACCGGTGAACCGATTAGACTCGGCAGCGGCGAGACGGTTTCGGAGTTGCTTCTGCGCGTCGTGCCGCGGATCGATTCGCCGCAGCATTGGGAGCAGGTAGCGGGACGTCATGTAGTCGAACCGATCCAGGCGTGGCTGGTGGATGCACGTGAGAAGTCGCAGGAGCAGCCCGACAGGGGTACGTGGTTGCGCGGCTTCATCGAGCAGATGAACCCGTTGCTGCCGTCGATCGGGCGGCATCTCGGCGCCCGGCAGCAAGCGGCCTCCGATGAGGTTCGGGCACGCCTGGTTGAAGCGGGCTATCCGGCCGACGGCCAGTCGCTGAGCCGTATGGCCTTGCGTGTCCACAGTGGCTTGGACGGCCTCTCGTGCACGCTCGTCGGGATGAGACGTCCCGAGTACGTCGAAGATGCGATGGGAATCTCGACCGAGACCGTCTCGCTCGGCAGCCTCTCGATTCTGCGGGGCTTCAGTTCACCGAGTACTTGATCTCTTCAAGGGCTTCGAGGGCGCCCTCGTCACCGGGGTGGATCTCGAGCGCCTTGACGAACTCGTCAAGCGCGCGCATCTGGTCACCCTTGGCCAAGAACACCCGTCCCAGGTTGAGATAGGGAAAGTGACGCGGTTCGTAGCGTTTCGCCCGCTTGGCGTGCTGGAGCCAGGGGACGGCATCATCGAACTTGCCCAGTTGCATCAGGTAGACGCCGATGTCGTTGTAGGGGTTACCGAATTCGGGGTCGAGCTGAATGGCTTTCTTGCAATCTTCTATGGCTTCGTCGAGATATCCGAGAAACGAAACGGCCCATCCGCGAAAGGTGTAGCCTTCGGCCGTGGGCTCGACGTCGATGCTTTTTTCGTACAGCTCGATCGCTTCGGCGACACGGCCTTCCATCAGCCGCTTGGTGCCTAGTTCACAGAAATCTTGAACCTGTCGTCCGTTTTTCTTGCCCGCCACGCTTCGCCTCCCTGAAGGATGGTGAACGCAACCTCTCGCTGTTGATTGTATCACCGCGTCCTCAACGAGGCCCTCCCAAGCCGAGCCGCGACCCTATTCCGTCCGTAGGCTTGCCGGTAACAGAGGAGCCCAATCCGTGAAGCGGACGTATGAAAGTAGCCCACGGCGCGAGCCGTAGGCAAAGTCTAAACAGGCGGGCGACTCGCGTCCTGCCCTCTATTCGTATTCGAGGCAAGGCGGGGGTCGAGCGGTAGCGGCTTGCCGCGCTAGAGGAGCCGTAATACAATAGGGCCTCGACCCGACCAGGAAGGAACCCTTGCACGATCACGTAAGAATACTCGGTGTGCTCTACATCATTTGCGGAGCGCTGGGGTTGCTGGTCGCCTTGCTCGTCGTGGTCTTCGGGCTGGGGGCGCTCGGTCTAGCAGGTGCGGCGGCTCATGAGGATCCGGAGGCGGTTATCGCCATCCCGATCATTGGCGCCGTCGGCGCCCTGCTCGTCGGATTCATTGCCGTCAGCTCCGCTTGCGGCATCGCTGCCGGGTTCGGCGTGATGAAGTATCGGCCCTGGGCGCGAATTCTAACGATCGTGCTCTCGGCCATGAATCTACCGAATGTCCCATTGGGGACAGCGCTCGGCATTTACGGGCTTTGGGTGCTCCTGAACAAGGAGACGGAGCCCCTGTTTGCAGCGTCGGGAGCGGCTGTCTCCCCTCCCCCGCATCCGCCTTCACCGCGCTGACAAGCCGGCTGGACTTCCCGTTTTTTCCGAAGCAAGCCTCTCGAGCCACGAACACCGTCTGATCCGGGTGCGCCGGTGGCTTCTGGTATCGTAGTGGCGTCGGTGGGGCTTCTTGTTCTGCTATTCGCCGCGGCCGTTGGGCTGTCCGCCCAGTCTCGTCCCGGGATGAACGAGACAGAAAACCCCTACGCCTCGGACGCGTCTGCGGTCGAGGCCGGACGGCGGCTTTTCGTCGAGACCTGCAGCCCCTGCCACGGACCGACGGGCGAAGGAGGACGAGGCCCCAGTCTGGTCAACGGCCGGCAAGTGCGCAGGGCCACCGACGAACAGCTCTTCGACGTCATCAAGAACGGCCTTCGCGCCACCGATATGCCGCCGTCGTCTCTCTGACGATCAGGCCTGGCAGGTGACGGTCTTCGTGCGTCGTCTCAACGCCTCGGCGATCGAGGCGAACGTGCCGGGCGATGCCGAGTCTGGCCGGAAGGTATTCTGGGGTGACGCCGGCTGCTCGAACTGCCACGCGATCCGCGGTCGGGGCGGCGCACTGGGGCCCGATCTCACCGACATCGGCGTCCTGCGCCGGGTCGACCATTTGAAAGAGGCGATCCTCGATCCCAATGCACGCGTCGCGGATGGATTCGGCGCGGTGGAGGCCACCAAAAAGGACGGCCAGAGAGTCAAGGGTGTGGCCAAACTCGAGACCAACTATTCGCTTCGTCTTCTCGACAGCGAAGGCCGGCTGCATTTTCTCAACAGGCGGGATCTGACGAGAGTCGTAGCGAGCAAGGAATCATTGATGCCCGCGAACTACTCCCAGACGCTCACCGAAGACCAGGTCCGCAACTTGGTGGCGTTTCTGAGCCGCCAGTCAATTCGTGGGGGTCCCGTGGAATGAGTGGTGTCTTCGGACAAAGAAGCCAAGCGGCACTCCCCGGCTGCATCGTGATCACCATTCTCCTCGCGCTCCCCCTGGCCGCGCAGGTCCGCTACGAAGACATTCTCAAGGGGCCGGGCCAAGAGTGGCTCACGTACGCCGGCGACTACGCCTCGCAGCGGCACAGCCCGCTCGACCAGATCAATCTTGAGACCGTCAGCGCACTCGTGCCGAAGTGGGTTTACCACTTCCGGGGCGCCCACCGTCTTGAAACCAGCCCGTTGGTGCATGACGGCATCATGTACGTCACCAACACCAACGAGCTGCACGCGGTCGACGCCCGCACCGGCCGAAGACTTTGGGCATATTTCGCCGAGGGCGTCAAGCGGCAGCGGGCGAATCGAGGCGTCGCGTTGCTGGGCGACCGCGTCTTTCTGGTCACCAGTGACGCCCATCTCGTGGCCCTGCATCGAATCACCGGTGCATTGCTGTGGGACACCGAGTTCGCCAAGACAGAAGAGGGCTATCACTCCTCGGTCGCGCCGCTCGCCGTGAAGAACCAGATCCTCGTCGGTGTCGGCGGAGGCGGATCCGGCCAGCGCGGATTCGTGGCGGCGATCGATGCCACCACCGGCGAAGAGCTGTGGCGCACGTGGACCGTACCGTCCGAAGGTGAGCCCGGTTCAGAAACCTGGGGCGGCTTCCCGTCGAAATGGAGCGGCGCGCCCACCTGGACCACCGGATCGTTCGACCCCGAGCTGAACCTCATCTATTGGCCCACCGGCAACCCTTGGCCCGATTTCTACGGCGACCGTCGCATGGGCGACAACCTCTATTCCGACAGCGTCCTCGCCCTCGACGCCGACACAGGTGAGATGAAATGGTACTTCCAGTTCACGCCGCACGACGTCTGGGACTGGGACGCCAACGAAACCCCCGTGCTCGTCGATCTCGAGTTCAAGGGCCGCATGCGCAAGCTCATGCTGCAGGCCAATCGCAACGGCTTCTTCTACCTCCTCGACCGCGTCACCGGCGAGTTCCTGCGGGCGACGCCTTTCGTCGATCGGCTGACCTGGGCCACAGGCGTTGACAAAAACGGCCGCCCGATCTTCGTACCGGGCATGGAGCCTACTCCGGGCGGCATCAAGGTCTGCCCCTCGGTACGCGGCGCCAGCAACTGGATGTCCCCTACCTTCCACCCCGGCACCGGCCTGCTCTACGTTGTCACACTCGAACAATGCGACATCTATTCGGGTTCGGCGAAAGAGCCCGTGCCCGACAGCGGCTTTCGCGGCACCGGTGGACAGCGCATTCCCGCCGAGCCCGGCGAGTTCTTTATGCGGGCCATTGAACCGGCGACCGGAGAGATCGCGTGGCAGTACCCCATGCCCGGACCGGCAGTTATGTGGGGAGGAACGGTCTCGACCGCGGGCGGCCTTGTCTTCAGCGCCGATGACGACGGGAACCCCATCGCCTTCGACGCCAAAACCGGCGAAGACCTATGGCACTTCAACACGGGCCACACTCTCTACGCGTCGCCCACCACCTGGATGATCGACGGCAAGCAGTACGTCACCATCGCCGCCGAGTCGGACGTCTTCACGTTCGGATTGTTTGAGTCCGAGCGTTAACAAGACAGGGCCGAGCCGAGCCGGAGGCCTCCCACGGACAGTAGGGGCACGGCATGCCGTGCCCGCCTGCCCATACACGCCGCGGGGAGAAAGGATAGGTTAAGCCCGGACGGCCCGGCTAATTTGCCTCACCCCACCGCTCACACGCCGATACCTCTCAGCACCGTCGATGCTCAGCACCTGGTGTTTGACGCTTCCTGACCTGAACTCACGGAGCTCGACGTCGTGCAGGCTCATCTGGACCTCCGCCCCGTTCGCCAGGCGCGCAATAACACTTTCCGCGTGGGCCGCCAGCAGATCTTCGATCTGCCGTACCTGGTTGCAGTAGGTGAGGACCATCCGTAGGTCGTCGGCCGTGACCGGCTCGCGGTCGCTTCCGCCCATGACAATCAGTTTCATACGGGCACTGTTCGGCGGATACCGCTCAAAACTTTATAGCCGAATCACCTGAAAACCGCGGGGGAATTCCGCCGCCTAGTGGTCTTTTTGGTCAGGTCGCGCAAAGGGGGCGTACAAGGCGCGTCGGGTGGCCCGGGCCTACGGCAGCTGGCCTCAACTTCCAGTGCTAGCCGATCCGGCGCATCGAGCCCCTAGACGCCTTCAGTTCAGCGATCGCGGCCGCATGCTGCCGCACCAGCTTGATCGATGCCGGATCCGCGTTACGGTAGAAGCCGAGCATCTCCGCCAGAAACTTCCGTTCGGCAGCCGCCAGCACACCAAAAGGACCAGCTTCTCGATTCTCGACAGTACCCCGGTCGCGCTGCGCAGCCAAGTATTGCTCCAGGGCCGCGTCGATCAGGCCTTGAACCTTCACCCCGCGCTCGATGGCCGCGATCTGCAATCGGCGACGAAACTCCTCCGAGGCTCGATAGGCGATCTTTCTGTCCTTGATTTCCTCAGGCATGACGAGCGTTACAAAACTCTCCCTTGACATCATGACCCCATGGAGCCATAATGTCTTTACGTCCTTGACCCTAAGGGTCAAGGTACAAAGACACTATGGCACAACCCAGCTAGGAAGTGGCATCGGCCAGGACCCCGAAAGGAGAAACGCATGAACTGCGACATCGAGTATCAGGCATGGCGCGTGCTGGATGCAGTCGATCCCCACCCGGAGATCGAAGAGCGCAAACGACGGATTGTGGCCCGTACCCTCGCTCACATTGTGCAGGCCACCGATCAGAAGCAGGCTGACGACATGTCGGAAGTTCGAAGGCTCGAGCGGGAATACGGAGATCTTCTTCCGTGGCTGCCACCTCGAGCGGAGCCCTTGGAAGAGAGCGTTGAATGACTCGCGGCCCTGCTCCGGCCCAATGACGTCACACCGCCGAAGCGGGCGCGACTCGAGGAGAACGCAATGAAGAAGGAGGAAGACCAAACGCTCAAGGAAGTTTTGCGCGAGCTACGTATGGCGTCGCGGGTGCTGTTGGCGTCGTCGCTGATCTCGAACGCCACTGCGGCGATGACGGCCGAGAACCGGGTCCGCGAGCTGGGAGGCAAAGCTCCTGCGTTCTCGGCAGACGCAATTTGGTCGGAGATCCCCAACATATACGACCAACTGGGTCTACCCCACGACGAGGGCATGACCCTAACGTGGCGCCTGTTCGACAAATGAGCGGAATCGGTGTCAGGTCCTACCACCCGACCGCATAGGCCACGCGCCGCGGGTCGGCGCCGGCACCCATAGTGCCCGTCTTCTGGTTGACTAGAATGCCTTGCATACTCCCCAGGGCGTATCCGTCGATCGCCGCGACTTTGTGTCCAAGCGCTCCCAAACCCTGGAGGACTTCGTCGGAGATCCGATCCTCGGCACGGACCGTAATCTCGGAGCCGGCCCTGTAGAAATTCGGCTCGGCGACCAGCGCAATCCGGGGGGCGGCGATCGCTTCCTGGATCGTCATGCCAAAGTCAAGCACGTTGAGAAGCACCTGGAACTGGGTCTGCCCGATGGTCTCCCCTCCGGGCGTTCCGACCGCCATCACGAACTTGCCGTCCTTCAAGACGATCACCGGTGAGTTGTTGAGGATCGCGATCTGCCCGCCACGGACGTAGTTGACATCGTCGGGGTAGGGCGAAGTCGAGCCGTGGCGGGTGCCGTTGTTGAAAGTAAGGCCGGTGTTGCCCACGACCACCCCGGTACCGAACCCGCTGCCGTGGGTGGGCGTGCAGGCCACGGCATTGCCGAACTTGTCGACGACGGAGAAGCTATCGGTGCTGCCCTCCCGGGAGCGCTCGGAGAGGCTCGGCCGCCGCGACTCCTTGAGCGCCTTTTCAGTGGCCGTGGCTTGGGCCGCTCCCGGTGGCGCGCCCGCCTTCAGGTAAGGGCCCGCCTGACCCGGCTGGATGTTCGCTCGCCGACGGCTGGCGTAGTCCTCCGACAACATCCCTTCGGTCGGCATCTGAGTGAACTTCGGGTCGGCGACGTAGTGGTAGATGTCGGCCTTGGCCAGCTTGATCGACTCCGCGATCAGATGCAGCGTTTTCGGACTGTTGTGGCCCAGAGGCCGCAAGTCGAACCCTTCGATCAGGTTCAACTGCATCACCACCTCGAGCCCGCCGCGCGAAGTCGAGGGGCTGCTGTACACGTCGTAGCCGCGGTAGTTCGCGTGGACCGGCTCGGCCCAGATCGGCTCGTAGGAGCGGAAGTCTTTCATCGTGAACAGGCCCTTGTTCTGCTTGTAGAAGCGGGCCATCTCTTTCGCGATGTCGCCCTTGTAGAAGCGGTCGAAAGCGGCCTGTAGCGCATCGGACCGCGACTGGCCCCTCCCTAGCGCCTTCGTCTCCGCCTCGACGACCTTGTTGAACGTCGCGGCCAGGTCGGGCATCTTGAACCAAGAATCCGCGTCCGGGATGCGGCCGTTCGGCAGGAACACCCTTTGGCTCGAGGGGTACTGCTCGAAGATGTCTTTGAGGCCACGAATACTCCCGACCACCGACGCCTCGATCGGATGCCCGTCGGCGGCGTAGCCGATCGCCGGTTCGAGCACCTCGCCCAGGCTCATCGTGCCGAAGCGGTCGAGAGCCGCCACCCAGCTCCCGAACAACCCAGGCGTCTTGCCGGCCAGAATGCCGCGATAGAGCGTCTCGGGGGTCATCTTTTCCGGATCGAGCTTGAGCGGCGCCGCTCCGGTAGCTCCGAGCGAGTAGACCTTGCCCGAAGCCTTGTCGTAGATCGTGAAGAACCCGTTGCCGCCCGCCCCCGACATCTGCGGCCTTACGACGTTCAACGTTGCGAGCACCGCGACCGACGCATCGATCGCATTGCCTCCCTTGAGCAAGATCTGCATGCCCGCCATCGACGCCAGCGGATGGCCCGAAGTCACCAACCCGTGGACGCCCGGCGTCGCGGGCCGCCGCGCGAACCGCTCAGGCCGATCTTGTTGCCCGGCGAGCGGCGTCGGTAGTCCCGACCCCGCTAGCAGCAGGCACAGGGCAGCGCGAAGCACTCGATTCGACCATCTCATCGCAGACACCTCCTCAACTCACGCGAGCATTCTAACGCAAGAGACCTGCCGCAAGCCCCGGCTGGCCACGTCCCGCAAAGTCGTAGGGGCGGGCCCCTGCGCCCGCCCGCTGCCGATTTCAACCGCCACTGCCGCGCCAGATTCGATGACAGGATGGTCACCCGCAAAGCGGGACGATCCCGACTGTCCGCCCCGGAGGGGCCGAGAGATTCTCCTTACCGGCACATGGTGGACCAGATCATAGCCCACGGCTTCCAGCCGTGGGTCCACGTCGATGATTGCCAGGCGCCCTGGAAGGGGCGATACAGCCCTAAGGCGAGTCCTTGGCAACCAGGCTGTCCTTGCCAGGTTGCGCCGGCGCGGGAACGGCCCTGGCGAAGGCCCTTGCCGTGCATCCGTTGAGGCACACCGACCTTTACATCTTCTACTCAGGAGGCAAAAAGCGTATACCATGTGCCCGGCATGAACTGCATACGATGTCCCGGTAAGGATAGTCGAATGGTGCCGCGACAGGCCCACGAGCGCCCGTACATCGGGCGCCACAATCATAGCCCATGGATTTATCCATGGGTATCGGATGAGAGGGCCACCCCCGACCCGGCATAGCTCCAGCAAACGATCGGCTTCGTCGAGGGCGGGCTTGTAGCAGTGGACGGGGTTGTGCGCGGGCTCGCCGCACAGGGCGCTGTCGCGACCGATCTCGGCGTGCTCGCGGGCGGCGGTGCGGTCTTTGCGGTCGAGGGCGAGTTGGGCTAGGAAGTTGCGGATGTCGGCCTGCTGTAGGCGGTACTCGCAGCGGTCGGCGATGTCGAGGGCTTCTTGGGCGAGCTTGGCGGCTTCGCTGGCGTCGCCCTTGAGCCGATGCCAACGGGCCAGGGCGAGCAGGATGTCAGCTTCGAGGTCGACGAGTTGGATACGGCGGCAGCGCGTCAGGGCTTCGCTGAGGTGGGTTTCGGCTTGGGTGAGGTGAGATGCGCGATTGCGCTTGGCTCGAGCCGCGAGCGCGGTGTGAGACCAGCCGAGAAGCCATTCGATTCGGACGCGGTCGCGCTCGACCGGGTAGTCTTCTTCGGCGTCGTGCTTCCAAAAGGCCAGTGCATGTTGGGCGGCCTCGAGGGCCTCGCGCGGCTCGCCTGCCAGTAGGCACCGCTGAGCGTGGAACGACCGACCGACACCGGCGCCCTGCGCATTGCCTTGGTGTTCAAAGCCCCGCAGACTCTGCCTTAGTTCTCCATCCGCTTCTTCGAACTGTGCTTGGAACGCTAGCGCGCGCCCGACCTCTCCATGGCCTATCGCTTCTTGGTGCCTGTCTTCCAGCTCCCGGCTCAGCTCGATGCTGCGGCGACAGTTGCACTCGCCGGGGACCAACTCGCCCAGGTTGATTTGCTCGATGCCCAGGTTCGAAAGCCTTACCGCGAGACCCGCTTTGAAATCCTCCTCCTCATCAATGCGCGCCGTCCGACCAAGCAGGCCTGCGGCCTGCCGCGCCCGACCAAGCACATGATATGTGCTACTTAGGTCGTTCAGCACCAAGGACTGATCCGTTTTCGACGCGAGCCGCGGCGGCTGGCCTTCCCCATCGAGGAACAGGGCCGCCAACAGCTCCGCGAAAACTTGGTAGGATCCAAGCTGAAAATAGAGCCGGTCCGTCAGCCGATCGTTGTACAGCTTGAACGCCTCCTCGTATAGCCCCGCCCGGACGGTGTGGTGATACAGCTCGATGACCGGCCGTAGGTCGTCCACGCTCTTGATCTTCTGAACGTCCACGTCCGGTACACCCGAGAAGTACCGACGCAAGCGCGAGTGGACGCCCGCCTTGTCCGTCAGCCGGTCGTAGGCGTACTGGCGCACCACCGGGTGCAGATCGTAGCGCGCACCGTCCTTCGACTTCTGCCGGAGCAGCATGCCGCGCTCGCGCAGAGTCTTCACCGCCGCCTTCGCCTCGCGCTCGCTCGTTTCCGGCAGCGCCGCCTTCAGCAGCCTGTACTCGACGGGCGAGCGAAACGCCGCAACGTTGCTCAGCAGGTCCCGCGCCTTCTCCGGCAGCGCCTTGTACGCCAATTCAAGCACGTGCCCTTCTTTACGGCTGCCGCTCGGAACCGGGTCGTAGTCTTTGGCCACCGAGACGTCGCCGGGCTTGTCGGGGTCGTCGGCAACCTGCCCGGCCAGCAGGCTCACTGTAAGCGGATGCCGCCCGTAACGCTCCCAAGCCCCTGCGAACTCGGCCCTCGTTCCGCGAATCCCCCGGGCGCGGAAGAAGTGCTCGGCGTCATCCGCGGTGAACTCGAGCAAGTCGCCCCGCAGGCAGCCCGCGAGCCCGTCCAACTCACGCGGGAAGAGCCGGCTCGTGAGCAGCAGCCGCCCGGCTGAGTCGCCCGTCAGCAGGCCCGCGGCCGCCTTCAGGAGTCCGGCGGCGTGCGGGTCGCAGCACTCGCGTGGCCGCTCGCCCGGGTCGACGACGTCGCCCTGGTACGCCGCCGACAAGCTCGCGTACCCGCGCAATTCGCGCTCGAAGCCGTCGAGCACCAGCAGCACGCGCCGCTGCTGCAACCCATCGAGCAGGGCGACGGCCCGGTCATAGTCGCTCTCCAGCTTCTCCGGGTCCACTTCGTCGTTGCTGACGTACTTGAGCGCGTCATGCAAAAAGCCCGAAAAGCTGGAGCGGTTCTCATAGAACGACCACCAGAAGACGCCCTCGGGCCGCGCCGCCTCGGGGACGCGGCACTTCGTGGCGTCTTCCTCCGAGCCAGCAACAGCCTCGGGAAGCCTCTGCCCGAGAACATCGCGCTTGACCCAGGCCCACGTCAGCGCCGACTTGCCCATCCCGCCGATGGCCACGAGCGCGTAGATGGGGTCGTCGCCGGCGGTCAGCCACTCGGTGAGCCCGCGCCGCTCGGCGACGCGCCGGTAAAGTGCTTCGGCAGCGGGTAGGGGTGCACGAAGCGGTCGCGAAGGCGTGGGCGCTGCGTCGGCTGCGATTTGCCTTCGAGAATTTGTGCGATCACGCGGGAGATGTTCCGCTCCTGGTCCGCCGCGGTTCGAAAATCCGCCCACGTGAAGATGCCCAGGCCGCGCGAAAGCTTACAGTCGTCGAGCTTCAGGGGGAGGAAGGTTTGACGCAAGCCGATGGGGTCTTCGGTCCGCACGAGCAAGTCTTCAAAGTTCGTGTACTCGCTCGCTACCCAGTGCTCGCTGAGCACAAGCAGCGTCTTCCGGCTCTGCTCGACGGTCCGCTCCATGTTGACGAGCGACGGAACGCCGTACTTGAAGTGCTCATCATCAATGCAGTAGCTGACGTCCGCCTTTTCGAGCTTCGGCAACAGCCAGTTGCGCACCCAGTCCTTGTCTTTGTGGCTGTAGCTCACAAAAACGTCGAAATTCTGATCCTGGAGCACCATGGAGTCGGCCCTGTGGACTCCATTTTCAGGGAATCGAGGGTGTTATGGCAATGAGTGTGGTCTGCGAAGGGATTGCGAACACGCCTGAACCGAGCCCGGAACGCCAGTGACGGGTGCGCGGCCTCAAAGCCGCCGGGTGGTGGATTTACCTCCGCACTCCCGTGCGGGGCTCTGTTTCTTGGGGCCGTGCTGTCGAGCGCCTGCCGACGACACCCGCTTCCAACGCGGCAGCTCAACCGCGGGTTTCCGCCCGCGCCTCTGTACCTGCGTTGGGGATCTCGGTTTACCGCACCGCCGTCACCTGCAACTGAACGAGCCCGCGCTGGATCACCTCGGTCGTCGTGCGCACGGGAGGATTCTCGGGGAAGAACCTCTTGAACAACTCGTTCATCTCACCCATTTGCGCGTCGATGTCTTGGAGATACACATGGGCGTCGACGACGTTCTTCAGGTCCATTCCCGCCAGGGCCAGAATGTCTTTAATGCTGTCGATCGAGTTCGTCATCTGCTCTTCGAGGGTTTCTCCCGCGCCGGACTTGCCCGAGGTCCACAGCGTGGGCCCTGCCAGCACGCCTCCGTTCGAGGAAGTCGGGCTTACCTTCCGATAACCGGGAACGACGCGTCCTTTGTTGGCCGAGTCGCGCGTGGCGACGAACGTGATCTCGGTGCTGATCGTCCCGGGCAGGTCCGACAGGCAGAAGCTGGCGCGGCTGGGGGCCGTGCCGATCGCGAAGGAGTTCTTATACACCGAGTTGAGCTTGCTGTAGCTGGTCCCCTGGGTGCCGTCGGGATCGAGGTAGTAGACGTTCACGAAGACGGCATCCTCGTGCGTCAGCCCGGCGGCCCCGAGAATCGCACCGATCGTCTTCAACGTCTGGTCGGTCTGCCCCTCCATGTCGGGAGGGACCTCGTTGGTCTGGGGATTACGTCCGCCGCTGCCCGAGACGTAGAGCATGTCGCCCGCCCACACCCCCGGACGGTACGGACCCATCGCCGCCGGGATCGAGCCCTCGGGCGGAACGACGAGCGAGATCTTCGACTTGTCGGCGTAGGCGACGCAGCTCACTTCGAGGTTCGCGCCGCCGGGCAGTCCGGGGAACTCGAGCGTCGTGCGCGCCGGGAAGTGGTCGGGGCCGTAGTAGGTGGCGTAGACCTCGTTCATCTCCTTGTAGTTGTCCATGTCGGCAAGCTGCACGTGGCAGGTGACGACGTTCGAGTAGTCCATGCCGGCCGCGCGCAGGACATGGCCCATGTTGTCCATCGCCATCTTGGTCTGCGCCGCGATGCCGTCGGGCTGTTTGCCCGTCTGCGGGTCTTTGTCGATCTGTCCGGCGATGTAGAGCGTCTCGCCGACCAGCACGCCGGGACTGTAGGCCTTGCCCGGCTTGAACTCGTCGGGGTAGATGAACTGGCGCTCGACCTCGAAATGGTGATCGGCGAACAGCCCCGCAGCGGTCAAGAAGAAGGTCAGGGCGAGGCAGGCGGTCAGGCTGAGAAAGCGTTTCGTTTTCACGGATGGACTCCTTGTTGCATCCCCCATGCGCATCACACGCACATCACACTCGGGGGGCGATTGGCATCACCGCACGGCGATCAGCGCGAACTCTTCGAGCACCTTCTCCCGCGGGCCGCCCTGCATCACTTGCAGCGTCGTGCGCACCGGCGGGTTGCTGGGGAAGTACTCGCGGTAGATCTCGGTCATCCTCGGCATGCCATCGAGGTTCTTCAAGTAGACGTTCGTGCTGACGACATTCTCGAAATCCATGCCGGCGAGGTTGAGCAGCGTCCGGCGGGATTCGATCGACTCACGAAACTGAGATTCGAAGTCGTCTCCGGCCCCCGGGGCGGATTTCGCCGACAGATAGAGAGTGTCGCCGTCGAGCATCCCCGGCACCGCCGTGTGAGACGGCCGCCGGCCGTGGTGAATCACGCGGCCTTTGGTCTTCAGGTTGCGCGTGGCAATGAAGGTGATCTCGGTGCTGATGGTCCCCGGCAGACGCGACAGGCAAAAGCTCGCCCGCGCTGTGGCTTGGCCCAATTCGAAATAGTTGCGGTAGACCGAGTTGAGCTTGGCGTAGTTCTCCGGCCCCAGGTAGTAGGGGTTCACCATCACCGCATTCTCGAAGCCCAGGCCCGCGGCTTTGAGGATCTCGCCGACGGTGTCGAGCGTCTGCTTCGTCTGCCCCTCGATCGTCGGATCGATCTCGTTCGTTTTGGGATTGCGTCCGCCCTGGCCGGAGAGGTACAGCGTATCGCCGGCCCACACCGCGGGCGAGTACGGCCCCATCGCCTTGGGCGTCGCGCCTTCAGGAGGCATCACCGACTCGATACGCGACTTGTCGCGGAAGGCGATGCAGGTGATTTCGAGCCGCGAGTCGGACGGCAGACCGGGGAATTCGAGCGTCGTACGCGCCGGGTAGCGGCCCTCTTTGTAGTAGCCGCCGTAGACGGCGTTCATGCCTGCATAGTCATCCATGTCGGCAAGCTGGCAGTGGCACGTGACGACGTTGTCGTAGTCCATGCCGGCGTCGCGCAGGACGTAGCCCATGTTCTTCATCGCCGTGTGCGTCTGGTCTTCGATCGTCTCGGGCTGCTCGCGCGTTTGCGGATCGAGGCTCACTTGCCCGGCGATGTAGAGCGTGTCGCCCACCAGCACGCCCGGGCTGTAGGGCTTGCCCGGCGGGAACTCAGACGGGTAGATGAACTGGCGCTCGACCTTGAAGACGGGTGCAGCCTCGGGTGGCGCCTCGGGCTCTGGAGCACAGCCCGCAAACAGCAGGACCAACGACAGCAGGACAGCGGCAGTGGCAACGGAGGATATTCTCACGGCAGGTACTCCTGACAAGAGGTTTTCGCGCACTAGGGTAGCAGATCAAACGGAACGTTATCTCTCGAACACCACTTCCCCGATCCGTCCCTAAGCAAGGGGCGTGGAGACGGCGGACCCGCAGTGGCCGGCCCTGCTCCCCAGCTTGGTGACCGTGGCGCTTTACGTCGCGCGGCTACCGCCATTCCACCGTCAGCCTGCTCAACTGTGGTGGCGGGCCCGCACCGATCGCGCGCATCGTGAACTCCGCGCCGTCGGCCGTCAACACGGTGTCTAGCCAGCCGATCGGGATGCCGTCCGCGAGAGGGATGCCCACGGCGGGAAGCTGGATGTCGTGAATTCCCTCGACCACTTGATGCTTGAACTCGTGCCAGTGCCCGTGGACGATCGCCTTCACTTGCTGGAATGGCACGACCAGGCGCAAGAGTTGCTCGGCGTCGAACAGGCTCTTGTCGTTGTCATCGAGAGCGTGGTGCATGGCGAGGATCGTGGGGACTGGCGGCGTCTGTTCCAGAAACCCCCGCAGCCAAGCCCGCTGCTGGAACCCCAGCAACCCGCCGACCACGCCGCTGCGGAACTGCGAGTCGAGAATCACGAACCGCGCTGGCGCGTGCTCGACTACGATGATCGACTTGGGCGTCGCGCCGTCGCCGTCCTCGGACCCCTGCGGGGGAAAGGCCGCCAGGAAGTTCTCGCGCTCGTCGTGGTTGCCGAGCGTGAGGCACACCGGGACGCTCGCCGCGAGCGGCCCGATCAGGCTTCCGGCCCGTACGTAGTCCTCGGGCAGGCCGTATCTCCAGGCCACGTCGCCGAGGATCATCGCCGCCTCCGGCGCGGTTTCCGGAGCCGACGCGGCTTCGAGAACCTGTTCCACGGCCACTCGCAGGTTCTCGACCGGGTAGTCCGGCGGACGCCCCTCAGCAGGGTCCGCCGGCACATGAGGGTCCGCCAGCAGCGCCCAGCGCACGGACCCTGTCTCGCTCCGCGGCATCGTGAGCCGCGTGATCAAGCCGGCGGGGTCGGTCGTACTTTCGACGGCGAAAGGGTTCGCCGATGGTGTCAGGACGGGAATCGCGCTCTCCGGGAATGGACCTCAGCCGACCAGCCGCCGACATCAGCGGCAGGGCTGAGCAATACGTCGAGGTCTATGGTAGCGCTTCGTAACCGTCCCGCCTCGGCAGGCGAGGGCGCCGGCGCAAACGTTGCCGAACTCTACGCGTTGACGGCTGAGTGGTCGTCATCGATGCGCCCGTCGGCATTGAGGCGGAAGACGGGTATCGCGAAATCGGCTCGGTAGTCAACACCGGGGAGGATCGCAGTGACGACCAGCTGCCACTCGCAGTGGACGAATGTTCTGACACGACCGGTCGGTTCACCGTCGGGTGGAATCTCGAATTCGACCGGCACTCTCACACCGGTGAGGCTCCGCTCCAGGCCGGGGATTCCCACGGTCTGCTTGGTGGACCAGATTACTTTGGTGCTCTCTCGCCTGGTTCCACGGTTTGTCGGGGCACGGCGACTGACGTGGACACATCGGAGGGTGAGCCAGACGCCGTCTTTCGGGATCTCTTGCATCGTGGTTTCCACCTTGCCGGTCAGCTTACCTCCCAGGCGACAAGGAATGGTCGACATGATGAACTTCGAGCCGGCAAACTTTCGGGCGCGCAGCGTGGCGTGAATCGCCCGCCCGATCAACGAAGCCGGAATGACCAACACCAGGGCAATGCAGACCTTTGTCAGGGTCGGATAGCTCTGGGCAAGATAGGCGTACGCGGGCGCTTCATCTACCTGGAAAGCGAGAATAGCCAGGGCAATCGTAACGCCGGCCGCGCCGACCCAGTGCCAGATGACGCTCGACGAGCCGACATCCGACAAGACGCCCGTTCGCCACTCCTCGCGCCACATCCAGGGTTGGCCTGGGTGCTTCTTCTGGAGCAGGAGTTTCTGAACGATCCAGTCGTGTTTGAATTGAGCCGCGAGAAAGGGCACGCCGCCCACGGCTGTGAAAAGGCAGCCCATGACGGGGCCGCCAATCCGGTCGACCTGGTCGAGGCTATCCCAGCCCAGGGACACCTGCAGGATCGCCACGAGCCCGAACAGCAGGAAAGGGCCGAAGATGAAAAGCGAACAGCCCAGGTTGATATATCGAATCGTCTTGGCTTGAAGTGCGATCTGGTCGGGTGTGGGCTGAGGGCCCGGTGGGTTCGGCGTGCTCATGGGCGTGGCGTCACCGTTGTAACATACCGATCCGGCTTGAGTGCCGGGCCTGATCACCGAACAGCCGGGTGACTACTAGGTCCGCTGCGTCAGTAAATGGGGGTCGAGCAGGCAGGTCTACGCCCGCAGGAAGCTGACAATCCGCTAGTGTAGTGCGTCAAGCAGATTGCACCTTATGCAGGGCGGCACGTCCGCGCTTGACTTTCTCGAGGATGTCGGAGGCGGTCGCGGTCCAGATGAAGGGCGTGGGATGCCCGTTGTGCTGGGCGATGTAGTCGTCAATGGCGGCGACGAGCTCGTCCACGCTGCGAAACACGCCGCGGCGCAGGCGCTTGACGGTGAGATCGCGAAAGAATCGCTCGACCATGTTCAGCCACGACGCCGAGGTCGGGGTGAAATGAATGTGGAAGCGCGGGTGACGATCGAGCCAACGCTTCACAGCGGCATGCTTGTGGGTGGCATAGTTGTCCACGATGAGATGAAGCTGTTTGTCCTTGGGAGTGCGCGGTCAATTAAGCGCAGGAAGCGCAGCCATTCCTGGTGGCTGTGTCGGGGCATGCACTCGGCGATCACGCTGCCGTCAAGGCTGTTGAGCGCCGCAAACAGGGTGGTCGTGCCGTTGCGCTTGTAATCGTGGGTCATCGTTTGGCCGCGTCCCTTTTTGAGCGGCAGGCCGGGCTGGGTGCGATCGAGGGCTTGGATTTGGGACTTCTCATCGAGCGAGAGAACCAGAGCATGCTCAGGCGGATTGAGATAGAGTCCGACGATGTCGTCGAGTTTCTCGGCGAAACGCGGGTCATTGCTGAGCTTGAAGGTCTTGACGCGGTGGGGCTTGAGGCCATGGGCGCGCCAAATCCGTCCCACGGTGGAAGCGCTGACGCCGGCCGCGGCGGCCATGGTGCGGCGGCTCCAGTGGGTGGCGTTGGACGGTTTCTCGCGGGTGGTCTTGTGGATGATCTGCTGTACTTTCTGCTTCGAGACGGCAGGTTTACGACCGGGCCGTGGGGCGTCTTTTGCAATGCCGGCGATGCTGCTTTCGAGAAAGCGCGTGCGCCAGCGGGCCACCAACTGCCGCGAGACACCGAGCTGTGCGGCGATCTGCTTATTCTCGAGACCGTCGGCGGCCAGCAGGACAATCCTGGCTCGCAGGGCGAGACGAACGGCGACTTGGCGGCCGCGCGCGTAGCGGTCCAACTGCTTGCATTGCGCTGTGTTCAAAGTTACTGGTTGTGCTCTTCGCATCCCATGCCTCCTGTTAATAGAGACGATGGGAAGCCAATATAAGTTACATTATTTATAGTGCACTACACTAGCATAGCGTCACCGAGTCCCATGCCAAACCCAACTCAACCGCCCGTGCTTCTCCTAGTCCGTCCCGTGATCCGTACGATTTGGTCTCTCATCCTTTTAGGACTTGCGATGGGAGCGGGCTACTTCGCCGGCCAGCGTTGGGGCGAGACCCAGGGAGATCCCAATGGGATGAGGTATGGCTTGATCGGCGGGTTCGCGGTCTGGGCGTTGTTTCTGTGGTCCCGTCGCCGACGCCTCGGTCGCGGCGGCACCGGCTACAACCACCACGACGACAGCGACGGAGGCAGCTGGTCCGATGACGATGGAGGCGATGACGGCGGCGGGGACGACGGTGACTGAGCAGGCGCGATTAGACAGACAGGCTAAGGCTTCAAGACTTTTTTGAGCCAAGGAACCGCGACGTCGCCCTTGAAGTAGTGTTGAGGGGCGTCCACGTTGGCGTACTCAAACCAGCTTTCCCGATTCAGCCCCTCAGGTATTTCCTCCCCATCGTGCCGCGCCGCCGGGTCACTGTACTTCGGATAGTGGTGAATCGCGAGGTTGTCTTCCGCACCCACCAGTCGATACGAGGCGCGTACTTTGTCAAGTGCATGGGTCGGACCGCCCTCAGTAATAATCAACGGCCGCGGAGCCAGAGAAGCAACAATGTCGGGAAAGTCGAACCACCGCCAAATCCCCGGCACGCGGTGACCAATCCAGTTCATCGGCGGACGTCTGCCGCGTTTGTCGGGCTTGGTGTTCACGATTCCTCTCTGCAATGTTGGTGAAAGAAAATCGTTGAACACAAAGGCCACAATCTCCGGGTCCAGCACCCCCATCACCATCAACGGTTCGGTTCCCAGCGAGTGTCCGCTCAGAGCAATCCGCTTGCGATCCACAAACGGCTGATTCTTCAGCCAGCGCAGGATGTCCAACTTCTGGAACGCCGATAGGCCCAGGTAGTGCCGCCCGAGTTCCAAAAGCTGAGCGCTGAACGCATTCCGATCGTAGTTCGGCGCCATCCCGAGGCGTTCGAGATCAGACGTCTCGGCGACACCGGGGTTATCAACAACGACGCTGACGATACCCGCCTGCGCATAGCGGTTGGCCATCTGGTTCGGCCCGGCATGCCGCGGTTTGGCGAAGCGAGGATGAAGTTCGGGTTCACCCGCCGTACCCTCCTTGCTGCGTGTCGATCCCGGGAAGCACATGACCGCGGGCGCCGGGTTGTCCGCACCCACTCCGTCGGGAATGAGCATCAGAAAGGGAACGACGCTGCCCGGCTCGGGATAGCTTTCCCACTTCTCAACCCGGTATCCGTCTCGCTGCTTCGTTGCTAACTTCTTGGGTGGCGGCTGCTTCACAACGGGAGGAAAAGCCATCAACTCGCCCATCTTCATCCTGACTTCGAGCTGCCAGGCTTCTCGGCGCGCGACGGAGAACGCAGGATCAAACGGCAACCTCGGACGAGTATGCTTCATCAAGTACTGCGTAAACCCGCGTCCACTCATGTAACGGCCATCCGGCCGGTCCGACTTGATTACCGCGTGCTCGCGAATCTCCGCCTCGGTCAGCCCTCCGTCAACGTCGGCAGGGCTCGCGTGCGAGGGAACCGCCGCCGCAACGATCGACAGTGTCGCCATCAAACACCGGGCTGCCATCAACCACCGAGACATCGTCCACTCACCCATCGATAGCCACCTCCTCTCGTTTACTGTTGTTCGGCCTCACTGGGGATTCGGCTGGGGCCACATCCGCACCAATCTTATCAGCCGGCGACGCCCGGCCCGCTCCAGAAACCATGGACTGTCGACGGTCGGTGTTACGAGACGGGCAGACCTTGGACCGTCTCTTCGCGGTCGCCGGCCGCGTAACGGACGACGTCGACCACGTCGATCAGCAGCGAGATCGTGTTCAGGACGATCAGCGCTCGGGCCCAAACTCCGAACGCATCGTCTGCCGGGATCTGATCGAGCCGGCTCCACAGCCACACGACCAGCGGGATCCAGAAAATGTGCCCCGCGCCGAGCAGGCGCGTAAACCCGGTCAGTCCGGTCAGAATCGTCATCAGGACCATCGACGCCACCAACGCGACGAGGACAATCTGTGCCTCCGGCCGGTCTAGAAAGAACAGCGGGGCCACCAGGTTCGCCGACAGCAGGAGCATCATCCATAGCCGTACCGGAAGCGGCAACCGAAGCAGCCCTTGGTTGAATTTGATAAAGCTCTTCATGGTTTTTCCTCCCTTGGTTTGATCCGTCGTTGGGCGACGGTCGTGCATCCGACAATGTAGGGGCACGGCATGTCGTGCCCGGCGGCTTGAACGGATGACTTGCGCCGGAAAAAGGGCACAGCATGCTTTGCCCCTATTTTTCCGTTCGCCGGTTCCATTGGGATATCAAGTCCGCCGCCCGGGCGCAGTCGTTGGTTAGTTCGCCCACGGCAGCAGGACGACATTGCCGGCCACCTCGTTCTCCGCAACGAGCCGGTGCGCTTCGGGGGCTTCACTGAGCCGCAGCGTGCGTCCCAGCGCCGGTTTGATCCGCCCGGCGCGCACTTGCTCCAAGCCCCATTCGAGGTCCTTCGGGTCGGCTCCGAACGTGCCGCGCAGTTGTTTCTGTGGAGCGAAGAACTCGTAGATGTTGAAGGTCACATCGAGACCCGCCACAAAACCATACGCTACGATGACTCCCTGCGGCCGCGCCGCCGCGATGCTCTTCGCAAGCACGTCGCCGCCGAGATTGTCGAGGACGACGTCCGCCCCTCGGCCCTCGGTCCACTCCTTGACGCGCTCGACGAAGTCCTGCTCACGAGTGTTGATCACCAGGTCCGCGCCTACCGACTTCGCAAACTCAGCCTTGGCGTCGCTGCGAACCGTTGTGGCGACCTGCGCGCCCAGCGCTTTCGCCACCTGGATCATCATACTTCCCGACCCGGACGCGCCGGACTGGATCAGCACCTTGTCCCCAGCCTGAACGCCGCCCCCTTTCTTGACGGCGCGAACGCCCGTGGCCAGCACCATCGGAAGCGAAGCCACTTCCTCCGGCCGCAAGCCGGTCTCGTCCTTGACGACAAAGCGGGCCGGGACCTCCATGTACTGGGCGTAGGATCCCCACAGGCCGATCCCGGGCAGCGTGAAACTGGGAGCGGCACTGGCCGGGTAGATACCGTAATCCTCTTGCTTGAGAGGGAAACCGGCTATTGGAATGACACGGTCGCCGACCTGGAACGTGGTCGTCCCGGGACCGAGTGCGGCGATCTCCCCCGAAGCGTCCGCGCCAAAGACGTGCGGCAAGGGAAGATCGCGGGTCACGTCGCCGGCGCGAAGGTAGTGGTCAAGCCGATTGACGCCGCCGGCCAAGACCTTGACCAGAACGTTGCCCGGCTTGGGTTTGGGCGTTGGGACCTCCTCGTACTTGAGAACGTCGAAGTCTCCGAATTCGTGAATCACTGCTGCTTTCATGGTCCATACCTCCTTTGGGTTGTTTTGGTTCTTAATCTACGACCAGTCGTCTTGGAACTGATCACAAGAAAGTGCGCCTATCGCGGCCGGAAGAAATCGTCGAGGGCGAACGAAACGCATTGGCGCACGGGCTCGAGGGAGCCCTCGACCTTCATCCTCAGCAGCGAGCCCTCCCAGGCGTTGAAAAGAAAGTCCGCAAGATCGGTCGCTGCGATGTCCGCTCGAACCGCACCTTGCTCTTGGGCCCGCGCCAGAACCCCGGCGAAAGCGTCCCTCGTACCCTGCATCGCTTCAGACATAACCTGTCTCGGCTTTTCCAGAGATCCGCCGAGCTCCGCCGCCAAATTGCCTACCAGGCAACCGGTCGGGCGGTCCTCATAGAGGGCCATCTCGCGATCGAAGAAGCTCCGCAGCGATGCCAGGGCATCCCCTTCCGTTGCGGCCAGGGGCTGCATCCGGTCTCCAAACCTACCGGCATAGTGGCGCAAGACCTCGGCGCCGAAGTCCTCTTTGCTCTTGAAGTAGTTGTAGAACGAGCCCTTCGGCACCTCGACGACATCAAGAATCTCCTTGATCCCCGTTCCGTTGTAGCCCCTTGCGAGAAGCGCCTTCAGGCCCTCGTCGAGGAGCTTGGAACGCGTGTTCTGGCTTCGCCGCGGTCTTCCCATATCATTAATATACGACCGGTCGGTCTATTCGTCAAGCCCTGACCAGAGTTTTTTTTGCTGACGCCGGTCTCTTCTCGACTCGACCCGCGAAAACCCACCCTCACGGGCCCCCCGCTTGCTGCCTCCCAGAAAGAACGAAACGAAGCCAATTGTGTCGAACTATCTTGGAATCAAGGATCTAGAGCTACCGTATGGGGATCTCATCCCGGTGCCAGGGGAAGGCGTAGGTGGGACGGTGGGCGAAACGCTTGGTCTCCATGTCGAGCGTCAGGCCCGTGGCGGGAGGCAGCTCGACCTGGAAGAACTTGGCGCTCACCTCCACCGAGTCGTCTTCGAGTTGCGGCTCAGCCCGTGCGAAGAAGTCCGGCTGGATGGGGTCTTTGTCCACGCGGCGCTGGAACGTCACCCGGCCGAACTCGTGCTCGCCGAACATCCCGGCCTGCACGATCACACGTCGCTCGTCGAACGGGCTCAGGTTCACCAGCTCGACAACCGTGCGCCCGGCTTCGAGCTTTCTCACCAGCGCGGCCACGTCGGTCGGCAGTCCCGGGCGGCGCTCGTCGGCGTCGAAGTAGCGCACTCGAGCGTGCAGCAAGCCGCCGTTGTAGATGATCTGCGGCCCGCCGAGGGTCAACTGGATCAGCGCCTCGGTCGTGACGGGGTTGACCGTCATCCAGTGGTGCTCGTGGACGTTGCGGATGTCCACCCGCGCCGGGTCGATCGTCTCCGTGCCGCGCGGATCGTACTCGAGCAGCAGCACGTTCTCGCGGATCATCTTCCAGCGGTAGCTCATCTGCCCGTAGGCCTGCCGCAGAATGCGTACCGGGTAGTCGGGGTTGGCTCCGTCGAGGAAACGGAACCAGGGGCCCTCATGGCCGTTGTCGGTCTTGTTGCGGACGTCTGTGACCGTGTTCCAATCCGCCAAGCCGTCGATGTCGCAGTCTTCGCAGTCGGCCATCGGTTCAGGCAACGTCGCATAGCCGTAGTTGGGGTACTTCGACTTCGTCGCGGTGTGCCAGTCTTCGGTGCTGGCGAGGCGCAGCTTTTCGATGCGCTCGCGGTCGGCCTCGTCCATCGACATGAACCAGAGGGAGACGGGGTAGGTGCGGGCCAGTGGGCGATAGGAGAACCAGCCCTTTTCGCCGTGCTTGTAGGGGACCAGGAAGGAACCGTTGACATCCTTACCTTCCTTGATGAGCCGGTCAATGTTCGACCGGGCCAGCTCCAAGTACCTCGGTTCGCCGCCGTTGACGAGCATGGCGTTTGCCGCCGCGATCTGAAACGGCATGCCCAGCGTCAAGAAGCCGTGCGGCCACTGCCAACCGTAGTTGCCGCCCCACCACTTGCCGTCGTGGTATTCGCCGACCCTGCCCGACAGGCCGACGTTGTCCGGCGTGAGGTTTCCGTTGACGCGTGTTCGTTCGAGCCATCGACCAGAGTACTCGTTGATCCAGTCGACGTATTTCTGCTCACCGGTGAGGAGGTAAGCGTTGACAGCGAGGCTGGTGGCAGCGAGGTTCGGCGGCGTGTCGCCTCGGCGCATGCGCTCGGCCATCGCGCGGCCCATCCTCTCCGCAACGGCCGGGTCTTTGAGTTGGCCGACGTCGTTGATGCCTGGAAGGTCCTGCAGTGGCAGACCGTAGACCGCCATGCCCTTCGACCAGCCGTAGGGTCGCGCGGTTTCGGCCGAGCCGTACTCGGGCCCCAGGCTCCCGGTGTGCGGCGAGCGGATGATCTTATGCTCGGGGTCGTAGTTGGGCGCTTCGGGCTCCTCGTTCATATAGAGGCCCGCAAAGCGTTTCGCGCGGACGAGCGTTTCGTGGTCGGTCGGATCGGCCAGCGGCAGGTAGTAGAAGAAGAGCAGGCCCTCGCCGAGGTGCATCCAATCGGCGTGCTTGGCGAACTCGTTATGGAATACCTTGAAGTCGTACGTAAGTTGGCGGGCGGTGGCGCTCCACAACTGGAACGACAAGTCCTTGAGGCGTTCGTCGCCTCCCATGGCGTACAGCAGCGGGAAGTTATAGAACGCCTCGGGCAGGTCGTCGGGCGAGGCCCCGCCGGCTGTGCGCCATCTGAGCGTCCCGCCGTTGCGTGTGTAGCGCTCGGCGTAACGAATCGCCGCCTCGCTCATCTCCTCGAGCAGCTTGCGCTCGAGCACCGCCCAGCCAGGCGGGCTCACGGGCACATTCGACCGCACCGTCACCAACCCGGGAATCTCATTGGGAGCCTCAGCCGCGCTAGCGACGGTTCCCAGTCCGAGGAATTCGGTCAGCAACAGGACAGCAAACCCCACGCAACCCCAGCCTGAGAACGGGGAGTTCGCTTTGGTTTTATCCGCGTTCATCTGCGTCCATCTGCGGTTTCAACCCTCTTCCACCGGCATCTCCGCCGTCTTCCAGGCCCGCCAGCCGTCGGCCATCGAGAACACGTTGGTGTAGCCCATTCTCTCGAGAGTTTCCGCCGCCAAAGCCGAGCGATAGCCGCCACCGCAATAGAGAACGATCTTCTTGTCTGTCTCGGGAACCGTCTTTTCGACGTCCCGCTCAATGATCCCCTTGCCCAAATGGATCGCGCCTTGGGCGTGGCCCGCGGCCCACTCGGACTCCTCGCGTGTGTCGACCAGGACGAAGTCTGCGTTGGCTTCGCGGTCCCGTCTTACATCGTCCACGGTGACTTCACGAATGCGGCTCTTGGCGTCTTCGACGAGCCGCAAGAACTTCGGCGAGTGATCCATGGGGCTTGCTCCGAGCGCGTTTGTCAGGACTGAGACGAGTTCATTCTCGCATAGGCCCTGGTCTGAGGTAGCGGCCGCGTCTGCGAAAGCCCCTCCTGCGCGGTCACGGGTCAAGATCCGGTTGCTGCCGTCGGGGCCGGAAGGCGCTGTGACCCTAACCACTGACGGTCGCGGCGGTTCGTTCTACGAGAATCCCTTAGAGCAAAATGCGGCGAGAGGCCGATTCCCCGGCGGATGCGCGGACCACGAGAATAGTAGGAGTGGAAGCGCTGATCAGATTCACACGTCCCGGCATCGGCCACCTATCCTTGCTCGTGGCGGTGCTTGCCGGCTTGCTAAGCGCGTTCTTCTGGCTGGGTTACTGGACCTCGGAGCTAACGTCCCGCGTGGCAGATCCTCCACAACTGCACAGCGCCGAGCGGCCCGCCAACCCCGATCAGCCCAAGAAACCCGCGCCCACTCCGGCCCAACAGCTCGAGATTCGTTCCGAAGACGTCGTCCGGCTCTAAGTAGTGCGTTTCGCCAGTAAGCTTGCGTTTGGGTTTTGCCATGTAGGGCACGGCATGCCGCTGACTTGTCCAGAGTAGCGTCTCAGCGCCATGTCTTGCCCGTGGCTCGCCTTATCCGTAGGGTGATCAGCCGGGCTTGACGAAATACCTCACTCTGACCTCGGTCTACGAGACCACACAGAGGCGAGTCCGCGAAGCGGACGGAAGGATACTAGATGCCCACGGTGGAGTCAGGCGGAGCCGTGGGTCGCCGAGATCAGGGCTGCTCCCGACGTGGCGCACGCCCGTGGCGTGCCGAGCCCTGCTCGGCTCTTGTGCCGCACCCTGAGGCGGCAGTGTACGTTTCTAGCGAAGGTCCTGTGCGGCAGCCGCGAAGCGGCGATGAGGCGAACCGTGGATCACCGGTCACCGGCTGCCTTCATCGCCGGGGCTTGCCCGCACGCCCATCGAGAGGGTACCGTACAGGGTTGCTTCCCAGCCGGCGGACCGCGTCCGCTCCCACGACGCTCCCACCTTGGATCGAACATGAAACCTGTTGTGTTTTTGCCGGAAGGTCTGTCTCCCGCGGGAGTAGACCTGCTCCAACAACATTGCGACTGCATCATTCCCCCGCTGGGCCGGTACAAGGAGCAATGGTCGTCGCTCTACGAATCAGACGCCGTCATCCTTCGCGGTGCGCGAGTAACGGCGGAAGATCTGGAGAAGACCCACCGATTGAAGGTGATCGGCAGGCACGGTGCCGGCGTTGACAACGTCGACATCCCGGCGGCGACGGCCAAGGGGATCCCTGTGGTCTACACGCCAACGGCGCCTGCGGTTCCTGTGGCGGAGTTCACCCTGGGTTTGATGATTTCCCTGGGCCGCAAGCTGGGAGCCGCCGACGCCACCGTGCGCGAAGGTCGTTTCAAGGAGCGGCTGAGCCTAAGGGGGCTGGAGTTTAACGGGAAGACACTGGGCGTTATCGGTCTAGGAGAAATCGGCCGCCGGGTCGCCCGCAGCGCAGCGGGCGGGCTCAACATGCGCGTGCATGCCTACGATCCTTATGTATCGAACCAGACCTACGACGGGCCCGCCACGATCGAAGACTCGCTAGAGGAGTTGCTCGCGAAGTCGGACATCGTCACGCTCCACATCCCTCTGACGTCGGGGACGCGCCATCTGATCAACGAAGAGCGGCTGCGAGCGATGAAACCGACCGCCCTGCTCATCAATACGTCGCGGGGTTCGGTGATTGATGAGAAGGCGCTGGTGGTGGCGATCGAGGAAAGCCGTTTAGGTGGCGCGGCACTTGACGTGTTCGAGCAGGAGCCGTTGCGGGCGGACAGCCCGCTGTGCCGGCTGCCCAATGTCATCCTGGCGCCGCACATCGCCTCAGCGACTCCCGAGGCGATCGATCGTATGTCGCTCGGCGCGGCGCAAGGCGTGCTGGATGTGCTGCAGGGGCGGACGCCGGAGCACGTGTACAATCGGGACGAGTTAGCATAGGCTCGCAGCATAAGTTTCTCGCAAAGCTTAGGTTTTCTTCGCGGACTTTGCGCTACTTTACGCCTTTGCGAGAAACTTTGAACTCTACCCTTATCTCAAGGAGTTACCTATGAATTCGGCAACCGTCTCTCGGAGGCAGTTCCTCGGCACGTCCGCCGGAGCGTCCCTTGCGATAGCCGCCCCGCAGGCTGCCCCGCAAGCCACCACCGGGAACGAGCGCATCGACCAAGCACGCCAGGTCGCCCTCGACATTTTGAAACCCAGCCGCCGCGACCTCAAGCACGGGCTCGAACTCCACGCCGGCTCCATCGTCTTCGACGCCTACGGGTTCTCCCCACGGGCCGCTGTCGATGGCGATGCTATACGCCGGGCCATGGAAGACGGCGCGTCCGACATGGTGCTGCAGGACATGCGTGAGAACATGACCATGACGCGTCCCGGCACCGACGCCGCCGAGCGCAAGGAGTTTCTCGAAGCCTGGCGCGCCGCCGGCATGACCTGCATCTTCCAGAATGCCGGCGAAGAGAGCAGCGAGCCGTTACGCTTGCTCAAGCGCCTGGCGCGGTTCACCTATCTGACCGACAAGATGGGCGACGTGTTGCGCCGCGCCGCCGAGCCCGACGACGTCGTCCAAGCCAAGAAAGATAACGTCGGCTGCCTGTACTTCTCGGGCAACGGCGTGCCTTTGACGCAAGCCTGGGTCTCCGCCGAGGACGAGCTTCGCTACGTGCGCATCTTCTTTGAACTCGGTATCCGCATGATGCACATGACCTACAACCGCCGCAACCGCCTGGGCGACGGCTGTGCCGAGACGGCCAACGGCGGCTTGAGCGACTTGGGCCGCGCCGCCGTCGACGAGATGAACCGGCTGGGCGTGATCGTCGATGTGGCTCATTCGGGTTGGCAGACGAGCCTCGAGGCGGCGCAACGCTCCCAGCGGCCCATGGTGGCCAGCCATTCGACCTGCGGCGCCATGCACGAGCATATCCGCTCCAAGCCCGACAACGTGATTCGCGCGATTGCCGACACCGGAGGTTACATCGGGATCTGCTGCATCTCCCGTTTCTTGCGCCACAGCGGCGACATCGCGGCCTTGCTCGACCATATCGATCACGTCGTGAAGAGCTTCGGCGCCAACCACGTGGCCATCGGCACCGACGTGGCTTACATGTCCCGCCTTGCCGACGCCGAAAGCCGCAAAGTTCCCAGCCGCGGACCTCGCCGCCCTCGGCTCGCCGCCCTGTGGCCCCCCGACGATTGGAAGACGACCGACCGCATGCGGCAAAGCATGGCGTGGACCAACTGGCCGCTGTTCACCGTGGGAATGGTGCAGCGGGGCTATTCCGACGAGGACATACGCAAGATCATCGGGGGTAATGTGCTGCGCGTGGCGAGGGCGGCACTGAGTGGGGTGTGATGACGGGATACCCAGCTAAGCCCCGGGAGCTTGAGGAGCCCTAGTCCTTGAGGCCCGTTGGCGGGCCTTGGGTTGCCCATAGGCCAGGCGTTTGACGCCTGGTACAGCGCCCCCAAAACGAAAGAGCCAGGCCCCTTCGAGAGGCCTTCACTCGTCACGGCTTTAGCCCAAGCCGTAGTGCGCCGGCCTCCCGTCTGACTGAAGCCGAATCCCAGAAGGCCGCTAAACCGGCCTGATTTGGTGATGGCTGGCTGGTCGGCCAGCCGTAAACGGCTGGCCTAATCCGAACCAAGCCGCCTGAATGCGGCGACAGCCCCGGTCTTCTCAACGCGAACGAATGGCCCAGCGAGTATTGGAACCCCGACGGCCCGCGAGCCTGTGCCGCGGCTCTGCTGATCCGCGACCTAATCCGCGGCCACGGTCAGCCCGTGGTCATACCGGCGATGGTGGAAGGCCAGCACATCACGGCCGAAGTCTCCGTCGAAGTCACGCCAGACCGTGTGTGAATGATTGGCGCCGCCCTGCGTGTTGTCGTACTCGATCAGGAAGGCGGGCGCCTGCACGCGGTAGTAGTGGCCCTGGCCCGGCTCGCCGCCTCCCGCCCAAGCAAAGAGCAGGTCCGTGTTCGAGGTGCCCTTGACCGCCTTCATGCGCTCGGCGGCCACCGAGGCCGGTACGTTGTGCACGTACTCTTCGATGAGCGCCTTGAGGATCTCCCGTTGCTTGACGGTCATCGCCGAGGCCGCCAGACCCCGCGGCTGATCTTCGAGTTTGGCGCGCGTGTCGGCGCGGGTGAGGATGTCCGAGTAAGCCTCCTCGGTAACCACCGCGGACTTCTTCTGCTTCGCGTCGAGTGATCGCAGCAGGTTCCGTGCGAGATCTTCTTCCTTCGGCAGCGCCCGGGTCCCGGAGACGAGCCGATGTGGGTTGGCGCCGAAGAACGTGGGCGAAGCGGAAATCAGCTTGCCGTCTTTGAGGGTGTAGTGCAGGGAGACGTGGTGTCCCTCGACGCGCCAGCCCCACGAACCCATCGCCGTGGGTGTGCCGAAGACGGAGACGTAGTATCTCTGCACGTCGCGCCTGCCGGTCGTATCTTTTTCGATGACCCGCAGCCGCTCCTCCAAGCTCATGATCGACATGGCCTTGACGAAGCCCATGCCGCTCAAACCCGAGCTCACCAGAGCGGTCGCTAGACGGCGCTGCTCGGGCGACATCGCCTTGTAGGTGACCCCACGGCGGCCGTACCCGTAGGTCTTCTCGAAGCTGCTGTCGGGCACGAAGTGCCAATTCTCACGGCCGGCCGAGTTGAAGTCCAAAAGGGCCTTGGCTTTTTGGCCGGCGCTGAGTGATTGCACGAATCGCGTCGCGGTATCGAGCATGGTCTGTTCGGTGCCGTGATGGTAGGCTGCGGTCACCGCCGCCGCTCCGACGAACAGGGCGGCCAATCTGAGTTTCAGTGGCTTTGACATGAGAGACTCCCGGAACTGCTCTGTCCCGCCAATTATACTCCGCGGACTCCTACATCTCCAGGCCGTGCCTGAGTTTGGATCTCGGAGGCGGGCCTGGGAGGACTAGAACCTATCTCATGAACGGTCCGGACGAGACTTGGACCTCAGGGCAGTGGGACACCGCGCTCTGGGCTAGCTGCATCAGGACGTGCCAGCAAAGGCGTATGAGACTTCCGAACAAGATAGGTAAAGACTAGCCGGCGCAGCGGGCTGACTTCCGCGATGCGCGACGGCGAGATTGGCGAACGGCGAGCGACGCATTAGTTATCGCGTCCCGCGAATCGGTTCGCCGCGTCCTGCTCCCGCCGCGCCTTCCTCCACCGCCGGATCGCCCAAAGGTGATGCGCCGCAGCCAAGGCGACGAGGATCGCCACCGTTCTCCAGTCGAGCAGCGGTTCAAGCAGGGGTTCGATCAGCTTCCGAGCCGCAATGGCGATGGCAAGTATGAGGAAAAGCGCCGCCAGTGTCGTCCAGCGGACAGGCTCGAGCGGAGCCCCACAGTATGGGCAGTCCAAGGTTCTTCTATCCGGCAGCCCCGATCCCTCCCCGCGCGTGAATGCGGTTCCCCATGGGAGCCGCTTTCCACACTCAGGACAGGCGCTCATCCGATCCACTCCAGCCGCCGGGCTGTGCACACTCTAGCGGGGTTTGTCGGCGAGGATCTCAATCACCGAATCGGCGGCAGTCGGCACAGTCCCAGGCGCAGTGGTTGACTTAGGTTCTCGCCAGCGGCCCAGGATTACCAATCGATCGATAAACCCTAGCCGACGACAAGGGCGGATCCATCTGCGCTTCGAGGCTTTCCGAGGGAGCGGCACTTGTCCCGGATTGCCGACCACACAGCCAAGTGCGCCCGCGATCGAGTTAAGTCTTTTTTTTGAAATAAGTTAGAACGCAAAGGTGGCGGATTTCTCATGTGAACCGGATATGAACGAAGCCACTTTCAGTGGCAGACGCTTCGCGTGTTAAGATTTGGCAGGTCAATCGCGATGTGGGGGTTGAGGCAACGCCAACGCTGGAGTTGCGGCCCAGCACCCCGAATCCAGGCGAAGGAAAAGCGAAGTTTTATAAATCCCTCTTAAGGGCAAGTGCCCTGCCAAACCAGGGCCGCTTCCTTCATATCGTTGTAACGCAAGCGTTTAGCTCTCTCGGCGGGCGTAGCTGTTAGCGGCGGACGATTGGAGCAGCACTCTCGCGATGAAAACACGGGTCTTGGTTCTTTGTGGTGTGTGGGGGGTCGGATTGGCCGTTGTCGCGAACCGTCATCCTAAACCTTTCCGATCGGGGATCGAAAAAGTTTACGTTGCCGCCGCGACGTGTTCGGCCAATCCTCCACGGGCGCGGGGCTGTTCGTGCGGAGCCCCGCGAGAGGGGTGTCCGGAGGTAACCAAATGAAGAACAAGGAAAGAGACGAAGAAGACGCGGATGTCATCGCTCAACGTGTGGAGACACAGCTGCGGCTTGAACTGGACAACGCCGACCACGACCTGGGCACGTACCTGTGCTGGTTTGGGTAGGGGTGGTGCTCGATGGCGAACGTGATCAACATCAAAGCGGTGCTCGCCGACGTTGCAGGGAGCGCTCGGCGCGTTGAACTCCTGAGCAGACGGGAGTCGTGGATCGTTTTCGACGATCCCCGTGCTTGGGAGCTGTTCGGCGATGTGCAGGGCGTGTTGAAGCCTTGTGACCGGTATTCGTACGAGTGGACGCTCGCCGCGCTCGAAAGTGTGAACAAGCAACTCCAGACGAGTGATGACCTAAACAGGTATGAGCCGGACGAGGAGATCGAACAACTCGTCGCCGTCGACAAGAATGAGTTGCTCGCGTGGGTCGATGCTAAAACGCAGAACGCACGGTATGTCATCGACGCGTTCCGCCGATACGCGGACTTCCTCGACGCGAAAGGCATCCTGAAGGAAGCGCAGCGACTCGCGATGAGCAGCCTGTGGCACGACGTCGTCGCGACGGTGCAGAACCTGCTTCGGGAAAGCCGTGACCGAGAAGCTTCACGTGCACGAGAAGCAAGAGTCGACGACCGCGGGCGGGCACGCTCGCGCCGAGCGCCCGCGAAAACCAAGGTCGCGTTGGGGGCTCTCAGCAGAATGAAAGAGACAGAGGCCCGCGTTTGAGGCTCTGAACGCTGGCTGGCGCGTTGTTGAGCAGCTTCGTGGCAGCAGACCCGGACGTGCTCAGGCGCAAAGCCCTCCGCTCACTCAAAGCCGTGTTCAAAACCTCAGGAGTGCGCGACGCCCACTCGCACCGGTTTCGCCACACGCTCGCGACGGAAATTCTCGCGGAGGGGGGTACAATCCAGGACGTCGCGGATGTGCTCGGCATCGGCGCGCACATTGCCACAAAGCACTATGCGAAGTGGAACCTAGCACGAGAAGAACGCATTATCCGGCTGATGCAAGCCGTTCACGGCCACGTCTACGAGACGACGACGGCGCACGAGGGACCGGCACAACTTCAGTGAAACACTTGCTGCGGACACGCAGCAGTGCGCTCATTCATTGAATCCCGCAAATTATTATGACACTTTTTGACAGTGTGGAGCATCTATATATGTATGGGCAACCCCAAAGGTGTGAAGCGGGATTTCAAGGCGCTGGAGAAGCGCCGTTTCGAAGCGATGCGGCTGCTCCACCAAGGCCACAATCAGTCCGAGACGGCGAGACGGCTGAACGTCGCTCGCCAAACCGTCAGTGAGTGGCGGCGGCAATACCGCGAGCAGGGTGCGGCCGGACTCCGCCAGGCCGGGCGCGCCGGACGCAAGCCGCTCCTCGATGCCGCACAACGCGAACGCCTGACGTCGCTGCTGCTGGAAGGCCCGGAAGCCCACGGCTTCCCAACGCCCCTGTGGAGCTGTCCGCGGGTGGCTCGGCTGACCGGAGACGAGTTCGGGGTCGCATACCACGCAGGCCACGCCTGGAAGATCCTGCGAGCGCTCGACTGGAGCCCGCAACGCCCGGCCGGAAAGGCGCGCGAGCGCAACGAAGAGCGGATCCGCACCTGGAAGCGCAAGACCTGGAAGCGCATTAAAAAAAAGCCCAAAACGAAGGCCGTACGCTCGTCTTCATCGACGAAAGCGGATTGAGTCAGAAGCCGCATCGCTGCCGCACCTGGGCGCCACGTGGCCAAACACCGGTGCTGCAGTTTAACTTCAACTGGGAGAAGCTTTCCGTCTCGGCGGGGCTGACGCTGCGTAACTTCTACTTCCGGCTCTATCCCGGTGCGATCGGCAAAGAGCAAGTGACCGACTTTCTCAAGGCGTTGGTACGTCATATCGATCGCCCGCTGCTGATCGTCTGGGATCGGCTGCCGGCGCACCGTAGCCGCCTGGTGCAAGAGTTCATCGAACTCTCCGAAGGCCACATCGCAACCGAGTACTTGCCACCCTATGCGCCGGAGTTGAATCCGGTGGAATACATCTGGGCTTACTGGAAGCAGCACGAGTTGCCGAACGTCTGTCCGAAAGACTACGGCGAGCTGAACGAGCGGGCCCGCAAGGCACTCCGCCGCATGTACCGCAAACCGCGTTTGATCACGGCCTTCTGGAAACAGTCTTCTCTTTGTTTTGACTGACTCTATATTATGCGGGAGTCAATAGATACAGCAGCGATACACGAGCAACACCGACACTTGTAACACATTGATAAATCGAGAGGAAAGGCTGGTGGACCTGGAGGGATTCGAACCCTCGACCTCTTCCATGCCATGGAAGCGCGCTCCCAACTGCGCCACAGGCCCGTACGAAGGGACAACTAGGCCTAGAATAGCATGGCCGTAAGTGGCGGTGTCTGGAGCGAATCGATCCAATCGATTCAACGGTCACGGCTTGGCCAGAGGGTCTCCGTCACTCTGCCGGGCGCGACCGCTGCCACCACCTCCGGCGCAGTATCATTGAGATGGGTGCACGGCCATGAAGCTTCTAGGAGTACTTCTCTTGCTTGCCTTGGTTCTCCCCGCCGCGGCGCAGCAGAGCGAAAACCGGCTGCCGAACGGGAAGTCGCGGGACCTCGCCATCATGAAGGCCGATCATGCGAAGTCGAAGGATGATGTCGCGGAAATCCTCGAATTGGCTCAAGCGTTGCAGGAGGATCTGGACGCCAACCAGGAGTACGTTGTCGACCTGAAGAGCCTGCGCCGGGCCGAGCGCATCGAAAAGTTGGCGCGAAATATTAAGAACAGGATGAAGCGGCTGTTCTAGGCAACGGCCAACTCGGCGCGGGCCCGCCGGCGCCAGCCCAGTGTGCTCCCGAAGACTCACGCGCGCCGAGGAGCCGGCGGCGGCAAAATGTGGTCGCTACGCCGCGACCTCGTTAGAAGAACCGTACTGTATAACTGATCCTCACGCCCCGCCCGATCTCCGGAGCGAGGTCTTTAATAAACGAGGAGTGGTTGCGGTAGAGCCGGTCGCCGATATTGAACACGTTCACCGAGAGCTGATGCGCGAAGTGCTGCCGCGGAATCGTGTAGGAGGCCTTGAGATTGACCACGGCGTATCCCGGCGTACGAGTCTCGCCGCTGAAGGTAAGGTGTTGCTGGTTGGCCATGATCAGCTCGGGCTTGACGCTGAGATTACCGAGGTGAAAATCGAGTCCCACTTTACCCCGCAGCGGGGGAATACGCGGGAGCGGCGTATTGAGCACGGTCTCCTTGGCACTCACATAGTCGGCGCCGAGGTTCAACCACAGGTTGTCGTGAAGGCCGACATCGACGCCGGCCTCGGCTCCCACGAACCGCGCATCAAGTTGCGTGAACTCCACCACGCGTAGGCCGTCTGCTACGTCACCCGTCGCGAACGGGAAGACGAAGTTGTCGAAGCTGTAGTAGAAGAAGTTGGCTTGGGCGCGCGTTCGGCCTGCGTCGTGGCGCAACGAAAGATCCAGGCCGTTGCCCGTTTCCGCCTCGAGGTTCGGATCGCCGATCTCGAAGGCAAGATTCCCAAGGTGCGGACCAAAGTTGTACAGCTCTTCGAGGGCCGGAGCGCGGTTGGAGTGCGCGTAGTTCGCCACAAACGCGCCCCCTTGCCACAAGCCGGCATGTAGGCCCGCGGCCGCAGACGCCCCGGTGAACGTTCGTTTGGGGGCTGGTTCGGCAACATTCTCCGGACGACGTTGCGCGAAAACCGGGGTGTAACGGTTGGTTTCGAGACGGCCGCCGAACTGAAACTTGATCTGCTCGAAGTCAAGTTCCTCGAGAGCGAAGGCCGCGAAGCCCGCCTGATCGACCGGAGGCGACAGGGCCTCTTTGCCTGCGAGGTCGTAGTTACGCTGAAGGCCCCAGAAGCCGAAGCGGCCCGTCAACGACCCCTTGGGCCGCTGCTCGAACTCGCCGCGGTAGACGAACTGTTGATTGTCGAACCGCGTGCCGACCTCGCGGGCGCCACTCTCGAAAACCTCGACCTCTTCGTGTTGCCAGTCGGTCAGGTTCAGCTTGAGGGTGAAGTTGTCCAGCGCCCGGCCGAGGTTGAGAAGCCCCCAGTCGAAGCGGTAAGTCGCGCGGCGAGCATCGATGGCGATTCGCTCGATCTCGTCCCCCTTTTCGCTCTTCGCCGTGGAGGGGCTCAGAAGATCGCGCACGACTGCGAAATCAGCCCGACCGTTGCGCTCGGCTTCCTTCCTTCCTCCGGCTCCTCCAAACTGCTGGGCGAAGGGAACGCCGTAAGTGCCATCGTCGAGCTGCACATCGAAGCTAAAGAACATCCGCTCACCGTAGTGCCCAAACCCGCCTCGGCCGTTCGCGCTGCGCGTCCGAGAGTTGAACACGGGCCCCGCAGGCGAGTCGTAGTCGCCGCTTCGGGAGCCGCCTCCGCTGCCCCAGATCATCCACTTGCCGACGCCGTACTCGAAACCGGCGTTGCCGCCGCCTAGGGAATTGGCACTGCCGCCCGAGCCGGACACGAAGCCCCGCAGCCCCTGGTGTGGGTGTTGGTGGAAAGCGTGATGCCGACTGACGGCGTTGACCGTTCCACCCATGGCGTTGCTGCCATAAAGCAACGTCGCCGGTCCCTTCACGATCTCAAGCCGGTCGAGCTGCGCGGTATTGAGCACCTCGCCATGGTCTCCCGATTGCGACGACAGCGTGCCGGTGCGAATGCCGTCCTCCATCACCAGGACGCGATCGCCGTCGAAGCCGCGGATGATCGGCCGCGAGCTGCCCGGGCCAAAACTGCGCTTGGCGATGCCCGTCCCGACGCGATGGTCGAGCGCTTCCCCTAAAGAGGTGGTCGCGTTCTCAGCGAGGTCAAACGAATCGAGCGACTCAACGCTTTGAAATGAACTGAAAGCCGTCTCTTCCTTGCCGCTCGCCGACACGACGATTTGGTGCTTGAGGACCATCAGTCCCAAAGCGAAGTGCACGGTCTTGGTCTTGCCCGCATGCACCGCCACCCGTTTCGTAGCCTCGGTGAAAATGCTGTCGAGGTGGGTGATCAGATCGTATGAACCCGGCGGCACATGGTCGAAACGGTAGCGCCCGTTTTCGTTGGTGCTGGTCGAGCGGCCCAGATCAACGATCAAAACCACCGCGCCGTGCAAGGGATCGCCCGTCTCGGCCATCGTCACGGTGCCCTCGACGGCACCGCGATCTTGCGCGGTCAGCGGCGCGGACGAGAGGAGGCAGAGAGTCGCCAGGCTCCTGGCGGACGACCAAGACCTGCTGCGGCCACCACCGGCCTTTCGTTCAAAGAATCCCGGGCGGAGGCTGTTGATCCATGTACAGGTTTGGCGCACGCTGAGATCCCGTAACTCTTATCGTAAGCGGCGGCGAGAGAGACGGCTTCTGTGCCTCGCGCGTTCGGAACATAGAAGGCAGCAAAAGAGGGACACCAGTTGGAGAGGGACGTACGAGATCGGTTCCAACCAGTCCCGCCGGCTGTGACAGCGGAACTGTTCTCCGGGGCCTGTGCTGATCGAACACCTGGGATACAATCCGTGCATGCAAAGGCGTCGCTTTCTGCAATCAGCGGCCTCGGGACTGGCAGCCTCTTGTGGTTCCACGCTACCGGAGGAGCGTCTCTCGAATGTCGTCTTGATTCTCACCGATGATCAAGCGCCGCACACGCTGGGCGTGTACGGCAATCACGAGATCCAGACACCGGTGTGCGACCGGCTGGCGTCGGCAGGCGCTTTGCTCACGCGGGCGTTCTGTACGACGCCGGTGTGCTCGCCGAGCCGCGCCACTTTGTTCACCGGGCAGGTCCCCTCGCAGCAAGGCGTCCACGACTGGATTCGTGACGAGAACGAGGGGCCCAGTGCGGTACGGTTTCTCGACGGGACAGCGACGTTCACGCAGGTGCTGGCCGACCACGGCTATCGGGTGGGCTTGAGCGGCAAGTGGCACCTGGGCGATAGTCCGACCCCGCAGCAGGGGTTTGACTACTGGTTCGCCATGCCGGTTGGGGGCAGCCGCTATCAGAATCCCGAGATGTATTGGCAGGGTGAAAAGAGCGAGTATCCGGGCTACACGACGGACGTCATCACAGACCACGCGATGGAGTTCATCGAGCAAGCCAAGAAGGATCCGTTTTTCTGCTTCGTCTCCTACAACGCCCCACACACGCCTTATTCGGGCACCCCCGAGAAGTATCTCAACCTCTACCGTAACTGTCCGTTTGAAACCTTCCCAGGCGAGCCGTTGAACGAGCCCATCGCGCACAACCTCTCGAAGCGCAACGTCGGCAACCGCGAAAGCAAGATGCATTACTACGCGATGGTCACCGCCATCGACGACAACGTCGGCCGCATCGTCCGCAAGCTGGAGGACTCCGGGCTCGGCGAGGATACGCTGATCATCTTCCTTAGCGATCACGGGTTCATGCTCGAACACCACGGCCTGTGGGGCAAAGGCAACACGTCGTGGCCCTTCAACATGTACGACGAGTCGATGCTCATGCCGGCGTTTTTCCATCATCCGGGCTGCATCCCGCCGGCCCGCAAGGTCAACGTGATGACGAGCTTCTACGACTTCGCCCCGACCGTTCTGGATTACTTGGGCCTGCCGCCGCTCGACGCCGGCAAGCCCCTCGCCGGACGCAGCTACGCCGGCCTGTTGCGGGGCGCGGAGGCCGAGTGGGACAACACCGTCTACGGCGAGTATCAGTATTGCCGCATGATCCGCGATGAGGACTGGAAGTACATTCACCGGAGCGAAGGCTTTCCAAGTGAGTTGTACGATCTGCGCGACGATCCGGGCGAGCGGAAGAACCTGGCGGACGAGCCCGGCTACCAGAAGCAACGGGCCGAATTGAAACGGCGCATGGACGAATGGTTCCGTGCGCTCGATTGCGGGGATGAGGACATGTGGAAGTCAGCCAAGCAGAGGGTGTTGCCGAGTTCTAGGAGAGTGCGGCGCGAGCAGCCGAACTCGGAACGCCGGTGATGGGTCAAGGGCGTGCGAGCGGCCGACGAGCCTGGCCCCTCACTCCCGTTCGAGGCTCTCATTCTCACGGGCAACGCCTATGCCGGTCAGACGACCACGGCCGGATTAGTCAGTTTGCCGAAGCCCTCGGCTTCGATGGTGACCACATCGCCGGGCGCGAGAGCCGCTTCCTGCGTGACGATGATGCCGGTGCCCGTCATCAGCACCGTGGCCACCGGTACGTTGTTGCTGCAGAGAAGATACCCCACCAACTCGTCAAACTTGCGTCGCAGTTGGGCGGTCGAAGCCGCACCCTCAAAGGTGGTCTTGCTGTTGCGCGTGATCGTGCAGCTCATCTGCAAGGCGTACGGATCACTGATCTCGTCCGGTGTTACCATCACCGGCCCGAGCGAACAGCACCCCTTGTAAACTTTCGACTGCGGGAGGTACAGGGCGTTCTCACGCTCGATGTCCCAGGCCGAGACGTCGTTCCCCAGCGTATAGCCGACGATCGTGCCGCAGCTGTTGATGACGACGGCCAGTTCAGGCTCGGGGGCGGTGAAGTTGGAGTCGGAGCGGATGCCGATTTCTTCGCCGGACCCAACGCAGACCCGCGACGTACCTTTGAAGAACAGCTCCGGGCGGTTCTTGGGGTCGGAGACATACCCGTACGGGCCCTCACTCGCGCCCAGCTCCTTATCGCGGAACTCGGCGCTTGGCGCGTAGGTGCAGCCACAGGCCCAAACCTCCGCCGGCGTTACCGGGATGCGCGGGTCGGCCGCCACCGTTTCGCCGGAGGCCAGCTCGGCGGCAAGCGCCGGCAAGTCGCGGGCTTCCTGCTCGGCTTGCTCGATCAACGAGGCCACGGTCCGGCCGGGGATCGGCCGGAAGCGGCCGTTTTCAGCGATGGCAGCCGCCAAGGAGCCGGATGCGTCGCGGATTTGGGCGAGTTTCATGGGGAGTCCGATGGATCGAGAGTGCGCGATATGCCCGGTCCTGCGTAGGACTGGCCAAATCAAACCGCTCCCTTACGGTCACGGCTCGGTAATCGCCGGGCGCTCAGTAGCCGAGGTAGACCGTCTTGTAGTCGGTGTAGAACTCGAGCGCCGTTTGGCCCTGCTCCTTGGGTCCGAAGGTCGAATCCTTGGTGCCGCCGAAGGGCAACTGATATTCGACGCCCGCGCTGGGCAAGTTGACCGTGACGAGTCCCGCTTCGATCTGCTGCACGTATTCGAGAATCCGCGACACGTTCTGCGTTTGGATCGACGCCGACAACCCGAACTCGACGTTGTTGGCGATGCGCATGGCGTCGTCGAAATCTTTGGCGCGCATGGCGGCCAGCACGGGCCCGAAGATCTCTTCCTTCGCGATAGTCATCTCTTCGGTAACGCCGGTGAAGACGGTGGGCTCGCAGAAACAGCCCTTGTCGTAATCGCCGCCGGTGAGACGGTTGCCGCCGCATTCGAGCTTGGCGCCCTCTTCCTTGCCGATCTCGATGTAGCGCAGGTTGGTCTCGAGCTGGGCTTCGTCTATGACCGGTCCGACCTGAATGCCCGCTTGGAGGCCGTCGCCGACCTTGAGCGCCTTCGTCTTCGCAACCAGATCCGCCACGAACTCATCGTAGATGCCGTCCTCGACGATGACGCGGCTCGTGGCCGTGCATTTCTGGCCGGTGGAAAAGAACGCCGCATTGACGGTGTTGCCAGCCGCCTTGCCGAGGTCGGCGTCGTTGAGAACGATGGTCGGGTTCTTGCCGCCCATCTCGAGCTGAATCCGCAGCCGCCGCTTCGAGGCCCGCTCGTGGAGCCAGTTACCGGTCTGGCAGGAGCCGGTAAACGAGATCGCTTTCAGCGGCTCGGCGTTCACCAACGACTCGCCCAACTCGCCGCCGGAGCCGGCCACGAAGTTGACCACTCCCTTCGGCACGCCCGCCTCATGGCACGCTTCGGCGATTTTCCAGGCGCTCAACGGCGCGGCGGACGCCGGCTTGAGGATCACCGTGTTACCGGCCAGGATCGCTGGCGCGAGCTTCCAGCCCGGGATGGCGCTCGGGAAGTTCCAGGGCGTGACCAGGGCGACGACGCCCAACGGCTTGCGGATCGCATACATGAACACGCGATCGCGCTCGGAGGGCGCCATGAAGCCCGGCATACGCGAGCCCTCACTGCCGAAGTAGCGAAAGATGTTGATCGTGCGCATCGTTTCGCCCTTGGCTTCGGGAAGCGTCTTGCCTTCCTCGCGGGTCATCAGCTCGCCGAGTTCGTCGAGCCGGCTTTCGAGAATGTCGGCCACCTTGAAGAGCAGCTTCCCGCGTGCGGGGCCGGGCATCGCCGCCCAACCGCTGAAGGCCTCCTGAGCCGCCGCCGCCGCTTGGGCGATATCGTCTTTCGTGCCGCGCGGGCAGATTCCGACGATCTCGCCGGTGTTCGCGGGGTTGCGAACCTCAAACGAGTCGTCGGCGGTGACCCACTCACCGTTGATGTAGTTGGCGAAGCTTTCCGCTTGGCTCATGGCTGTCTCCCAATCATGATTCTTGGTTTGACACAGGGGTCCGGCCGACCGAATCGGCCCGGGACAAGGGCGGTCAGGCTAGATATTCAGAACCGGCTCTCTCAATGCCGAGGAATCCATCTTACGCTGGCGGGCCTTGAGGTCTTTCAACTCGCGCTGCAACGAATTGATCTGCACCGGCAATCAGCAAGATGCCGAGTATCGAGATCTGTATATAGGAGTTCACATTGGTCCTCCCAACGATTGGAGTCGCGGCCAAGGCCTGGGCTCAGGCTGTGTCAAGGTTCCCATGATCGCATGTTTGTCGATTTCGTGATGACGGAGATTAGCGGCCAAAACGGGCAGCTCTAGGACCTGCCCTGGGACCTGCCCCTGCGCGTTGCGCTAGTTTCGCGACTGCAGCCGCAGGATGGCCTCACGGGCGAGCCGTTCGGCCTGCGCATCAGTGCCCCGGGTAGCCTGCTGGTAATGATGAAGGGCTTGCTGGGTTTCTGCGCGGGCCTCGAGCAGTCCCGCCAGGTTGAAGTGGCCTGTGGCGTTGTCGGGATCGATATCGAGCGCCTCCCGATAGGCCTCGACCGCCCCGTCGATGTCGCCCAAAGCCGCGAGACTGACGCCCAGCATCACGTGCGCCTGCCCGAATTGGGGGTTCAACTCGACCGCCCGACGATAGGAGTCGGCGGCTTCTTCGGTCCGTCCTCGTATGCGGAGTGACTCTCCGAGTCGAAGGTGAGCTTCTTCCGCGCCGGGCGCCACCGTGGCGAGCGAGCGATGCATCGCCAAGTCTTCGTTCGGACGCCAGGTCTCGAGCGAAGCAAGCAAGACAATGAAAAAGGCCACGTAGGCCGCTTGATAAAGCCCTCGCTTGTAGCTGGGCAGCAGACCCCGCAGGACGGTGACGAAGGATCGCGCGGATGGGACCACCAAGCCGCTCTCGAACCCTGCTTCGGGGGCCGCAATGTTCAACGGTTCGCGAGTATCCTTGTCGCGCACTTTCCAGATGAAACCGTCGTAGTAGTAGTGCAGCACGATGGACGTGGCGATGAACGCCATCAAAGCCAAGCGAACGTTGCCCTCACCCAGGAAATTGTGAAGGTAGTCGATCCCGCCATAGACAAAGATCAGCGACACATATAGAAGCGCCAGCGCCGCGCGGGGCCGGAAGAGGAACCTCACAAACTTCGTGACACCCGCTCTCCGTTCTACCCGGCTTCGGTTGAACGCCCAGACGATCCCGTAATACTGAAGGCAATGGAAACCGGACCAGACCGCGAACCCCACCATGAAGTCGTCGTTGTAGATGTAGAGATAGTAGGTGGCGGCCAAGAACGTGGCGAGAGTCAGTAGCTTGCGCGCGTTATGGCGGCCTTGCGTCCGCAGATACAGCGTGTAGGCAACATAGGCCACGGCCATGACCCCCGCCACCGTGTAAATCAGGATCTCCAACACATCAAAGAGCTGGGTCGGCAACAGGGGAACGCCGCTCTGGTACGCGAGGTACAGCAGGTTGTTACGGTAGTGCGGGCTGGCGACGATCAGGGCGATGTAGCACGACAGCGAAAAGCCTAAGTCCATCCGGGCCGTCAAGGCGCTGATCTCCCGCTGCTTGGCGTCGTAGATTCGCATGAAGCCGTAGTGCTGCATCAGCACGTGCCAGATGTCCCATACGAAGGTCACCATGAGAATGGTGTGGAGTCCGCGCCCCTCCAACCAAAAACCACAGACATAAAGGAGGGGGGGCGCCAGAAGGAACCGCCAGCGGTATCGCTGAAACAGTTCGTGATCGCCGTAAGCGCGGATAAACCCTGGCAGATGGTGACCGAAGGTCACAAACGCGAGCAGGAAGGTCGCGTAGTCTTGCGAAGACCAAAAACTCTTGAAGGGGAGCAGAGCACCGATACTGACGACGGGAGCCGCAATGAAAAGCACGCTGTCCCAGAACGGGGAGATGATCCAGCCAGAGGGCGCCGCCCGGGCCACCACGCTTCCGGGAGCGGTTGCGGTCAGGGTAGCACCGCCGGCGCCGGCACCCTTTGGCCTCGATCGTCTGCGTCTGCTGGCTGTTCTGCGGGCCATCAGCCGTATGCGGTCATGTAGATCCGGCGTGCGCCGAACGGAGACCCAAGACCCTGTAATAGCACGTGGAAGACCGCGTCGTTGCCGCTATCGTATCACTCTGCCGCGCCTCGACGCTGATGCCATGGGGTCATTCCGGGTCAGTCCCGGTCGGTGCCACCACTCTTGATTTGCTATCTTGATGACGCCATTTCACGCCGTCCTGAACGGCGGGGGTCGGGAACGACGGAGGGAAGCGATGCTGACTAGGAGAGCCTTGCTGGCGGCCATAGCGACTGCGGCCTACGCCAAGAAACAGAACGGCTATCCCATTCGCAAGCGTAGGAAAGTCGAGCGCATGTTCAAATCCCCGGACGGTAACCCCAACGGCCTCGAGGCGACCGAGGACGGCCTGTGGGTCGGCGAGCAAGTCACCGACCGCGCCCACCTGCTCGACTGGGAACTCGGCCGGCCGCTGGCAAGTTACGAAACACAGTCGTCGAATACGAGCGGCATCGCTGCCGGCGGCGGGTACGTGTGGATGGCGGCCAACGGGCCGGGGCAACTGCGTCCCAAGCGCCCCCATGACGTAGTCAAGGGCGGCCGCATCGTCAAGGTCGACATCAACACCGGCCAGCACGTCCAGAACTACGTGACGCCCAATGGCGGCGGCGTGCACGGTGTGCTGTGGACGCTCGATTCGCTGTGGATCACCCAGTTCGATCCGAACAAGAACATCACCCGCACCGACGCCGACTTGAAGTTCATCGAGTCCTTTCCCGTGCCGCTGGGGCGCTCCCACGGCATGGGTTGGGACGGCGAGCACCTGTGGTGCATGTTCTCGAACGACTTCCGCATCCTCAAGTTCGACGTCGCTAACGGCCAGGTGCTGGAAGCTGTTCAGCTCAACCGCGACGACCCCGACCCGCACGGCATGACCTGGTGAAGGGACACCTCTACTATTGCGACGCCGGCATCGCGCCGGGACACAAGGACAACACCAGTCCCTACGCAGGGTATATCTCCAGGATTCACCTCTAGGCCCTCCAGGCCAGTCGTCGTTCGCTGGCTGCCCAGCAGCATCGCTTGATGTTGCCGCTCCCTCGCGGTCACGGCTCAGCAACCAAGCTCCAACGAACCGGGAGCACCCCAAAACCAGGCTGGTATACTGGGTTCATTGGCGCGCAGGGTGGCCAAAGAAAGTGCCCGGGAAAACCTATTACATCGAGACCTTCGGCTGTCAGATGAACGTGCATGACAGCGAAAAAGTCCGCGGCACGCTGGCCTCGCAGGGGTACGTGCAGGTCCGATCGGCCGAGGACGCCGGGCTGGTTCTCTACAACACCTGTAGCATCCGCGACAAGGCCGAACAGAAGGTCTTTTCGCGGCTTTCGAACTTCAAACGAGCCAAGTCCGCCGGGAAGGTTTTCGGCGTGCTCGGCTGCGTGGCGCAGCACAAGGGCGAAGACATTTTCGAGCAAGCCCCGCACGTAAGCCTTGTCTGCGGGTCGGCCAGCTACAACCAGTTGCCCGAACTGTTGCAGCGGGTCGAAGCCGGCGAGGACCGCGTCACCGGACTCAGCCTCGACACCGATGAGACCTTCGAGACGCCGCTCACCCGCCGCGACAATCCTTACAAGGCCTTCCTCACGATCATCGAGGGGTGCGACAAGCACTGCGCGTACTGCGTCGTGCCGTTTACGCGTGGTCCCGAGCGCAGCCGCACCAACGCCGGCGTACTCGACGAGGCTCAACGCCTTGCCGCACAGGGCTACAGCGAGATTCAGCTTCTCGGGCAAAACGTCAACAGCTACCGCGACCCGTCACCCGCCGGCATGGACTTCGCGCAACTGCTGGCGGCCGTCGGACGTGTCCCCGGCATCCGGCGCGTGCGCTTTACCACGTCGCATCCGCGCGACTTCAGGCCGCAGATCGTCGAGGCGATCGAGCAGAACCCGATTCTCTGTGACCATGTCCACTTGCCCGTACAATCGGGTTCGAGCGCCGTGCTCGAGCGCATGGCGCGGGACTACACGCGCCAGGAATACCTGGGGCGGATTCACATGATGAAGCAGGCCCGGCGCACGATCGCGATCAGCACCGACATCATCGTCGGCTTCCCCGGCGAGAGCGAGACCGACTTCGAACAGACGCTTTCGCTGCTCGACGAGGTCGAGTACGACTCGATCTTCTCGTTCAAGTACTCGCCGCGGGCCAACACAGCCGCCGCGTCCTTTGCCGACGTGATTCCCGAGGAAGAGAAATCGCGACGGCTGTCGATCTTACAAGAGAAGCAGCGCCGTATTCAGCTGCGCCGCAACACGGAGTTGATCGGCCGTGAGGAAGACGTGCTGGTCGAGGGCCGCCGTGAGAAGTTTCGGCAATGGATTGGCCGCACCACCCAGAATCGCGTCCTGAACTTCGGCGACCCCGCGGGACTGGCCGCGGGCGAGGACTTGAGGGGCGAGTACTGCCGCGTCCGGGTGACCGCGTCGGGACCGAATTCACTGGTGGGTGAACTGCTGGCGAAAGATTCGTCCGGGTTCAACGGGTTTCGGATCCTCCAGTAGCGGGAGTGTCATTAGCGTAGATCAACGAGGGTGTCCCATGCAGATCGAGATGAGAATTCGAGGCTTGATGATGGATCCGGTGACCAACATGCCGATCGTGATCCTCAAGGATCTGGACGGCAAGGCGGTTTTGCCGATTTGGGTTGGCGTCTTTGAAGCCAACGCCATCGCACTCGAAATTGAGAAGATCCCGACCCCCCGGCCGATGACGCACGACCTCATCAAGAATCTACTGATGGGCTTGGGCGGCGGCGTCCGCAAAGTGGTAGTCAGCGATCTGAAGGAAGACACCTTCTTCGCCATGATTTGGGTCGAGCGCGAAGGCGAGATGATCGCCATCGACTCTCGTCCGAGTGACGCCCTGGCCGTGGCCCTGCGGCTCGACTGCCCCATCTACGTCGAGAACGAGGTCCTGAACTCGTCGAAGAACGTGACGGCGGTGAGCGACAAGGCCAACAGCGAAGAGCTGCGCCGCTGGCTCGAGAACCTCAGCGACGAGGACCTCGGCCAATACAAGATGTAGCGCCGCTGTTCGCTGCGGCCCCGCCGCAACCGTGAGCACAGCATCTCACCTCACCTCGTAATGCTCCAGCGCTAGCCCAGGTCGTAGCCGGGCTTCAGGTCCTGGAAGTAGATCAGGATCTGATGGATGTCGTAGGGGTGCGTGTCGCTCTGAGTGATCTTGTGCTTGAGGACGTCGAATGCATGCTGAATACCGGCATGGTCGTCGATGTCGGCGTCCACCAAGTGGAACCCCTCGTTCCTAGGAGCCCCGGATCGCGCGAACGTCAGCTGCAGGTTGCCGGCCCGGTCCGGTGTTTTGAAGCTCCCTCTTTCCGCGATCGCTTGCCATGGGTCGGGGAATTCGTGCAGGGCCCCGGAAACAGAACGGTAACGCTCCCCGGTGTCACCCCGCACCAGACCGAGTAGCTCGTTGCTGACCCGGCAGAAGATTCGAGCCGGCAGGAATTCGGTGATTCGATCCACGAAACTGAATACGGTCTTCTCTCGGCCGTTATCGGCCACCACGCTCTCTCTTTGCATCTTGGCGTAGAGGTTGAGCAGGCCGGCCCGCTTCTCGTCTCCGAGCTACTTCCACTGCGCCTCGCTGTTGATCTTAGATCGCGTGAGAACGCGCGCGAGTTCCCGCCAGCGCGGGCCGTTTTGAATCGTCGAGAGAGTAGGCAAGTCCGGTGAGACTTTGGCCGGGTTCACCAAGAGCGTCTCGTCCTTCGACCCAGGGTTCCCAATCAGGCCGAGCTTGCCCGCGGGAACCGTGATGAAGACGCTCTTGGCGCGGTATTTGCCAGGATTGATGTACGCTTCATGCCGGCCATGGGGGAAGGCCGGTACGTCCCTTAGGACGATCGCCCGGCCGTTCATCCGGAAGCGGTGACGCCTGCTCAGCGTATCAAGACGCTGATTGTAGAGCGAGATCTCGATGTCATCGTTGAGCCTCTTGCCGGCTACGTCAAAAAGATGAACCTGCACCTTACTACGGTTGATGTTCATGTCGTCCCCTCTCTGTGTCCCGTTTGCTATCCCAGTGCCGCAGAACAAGGATACATCAACGCCGAGTAATTGGGCAGCAATCTTGCGGATAAAACCGATTCAAGTGCGGGAGCCGGGCAAGACAGAGTCTTTTCCATGGAATCTGTCGGAAACCGACGGATGTCCGTTGGCCGTTAGATTTCCAGTCTCAGAACGAGAAGCGCAGCAGAAACCGGAACGTCCGGCCGTCGTTGAGCGTGTTGGTGATTTCTCCGAAGCTTGGAGACGACAGTTGTAGACCAGGCTCGGCGAACTGGGCCGTGTTGAAGAGATTGATGGACTCCGCCCGGAAAGTGAGAGTCTTCTCCGAGGCGACTTTCCAGTTGCGTGAGAGGGCGAAGTTAAGGTTCCGGACGCCGTCCTTGCGAAAGGTGTTGCGGCCAAGGTTGCCGGCACGCTCCCCAGGTTGAATAAACGCAAAGGCCGACTGCGGGAGCCTTGCGGCCGACGTCTCCGGGCGGTCGATGGCGCGGCCCAGAATGGAGGGATCCAGGATGTGAACTCGATCGCCGCTGGTCCCGTCTACATTGCCGAACCCAGGGCCGTCTGAGCCACTGGAGACCGTCATGGGGGTTCCCGACTTGAGAAGAACAATAGAGAACATCTCCCAACTGCCGAGCATCGTTCGCACCCAGTTCGTCCTTGCCGTCAGGCGGGGAGTTTGATAGCCGAAACGCCATAGGAACGCGTGCGATTGATCAAAGGCGCTCAACGCCTTGACGTCACCGTGAACGTCGAACTCGCTCTGGCTACGCGCGCGGAAACTGCCCCTTGAACTGCCCGTGCTGGAGTAGTTGGCCCCTAAGTCGATCGCTTTGCTCATCCAGTACGAGGCGTCCAGGCTGAGGCCGTGCCGGCGCGGCACCGTCAGTGTGACCCGCGCGGCGTCAAAGTACGCCCGGGAGCCGTTGAGGATGTTGCGGTTTTCAAAGTATTTCTGGTTGGGCCGCCGGTCGTTGACGGTGCTCGTGACCAGGGGTATCCCCGGCACGGGCCGCGCCCGATTGGTGGGCCACATGCTGATCAGCCGATGCGAACGGCTTCCGACGTAGCCGAGTTGCAGGGTCCACTCTCTCGTCGGGCTGAGTTCCCAACTGAAGTTGTACTGATGCGAGTAGGGCGCCACGAGGTCGGGAGAGAGGATGAACAGGGAAGCTCTCGCGTTCGGGTCGGCCGGGTCCACGATCACGCCGTCCAGAGGGTTGAGCAGACTCGGGGCGGAGAGTCGCAGCCGCAGATTGTCAGGTGGATTGAACCGTGCGTGCCCGAAAGTGACCGCAAAGATTTCTCCGAAATGCATCCCATAGGCGCCACGAACCACTCCCCATGTGTCGTTGATGCGATGGGCAAACCCGAATCGCGGCGCAACGTTGTTACAGTCGCAGCCGTAAGGGATCTCACTCAGGCCATCCACTTCGGCCGGCCTCGTCAGGGGTTGGTAGCGTAGGCCGAAGTGGAGAGTCAGGTCGGAATGCACTCGCCAATCGTCGCCCACGAAATACTGAAGGTCCCAGTAACGAAAACCTCGATACACGTTGCCAATGCCTTTCGTGTAAGAGCTGGGGGTTCCCAGCCGGAGATTCGTGATGGCGTCGTTTTCAAAGTCGTTGCGGAAGGAAAAGATTCCCAGGTGCCCCGAGCTTTCGACGCCGTTCACCTGCTTACGCAAAACGTCAAAACCTGCTGTCAGATGGTGGCTGCCGCGCGTGTGCCGAACTCGGGAAGCGTAGCGGAATCGATTCTGCGCCCGGTCGATGGGAATACTCGAGTTACCGCCCAAAGTCTCCAGTATCCGTGACGTGTAAATCATCGGGCCGAAGTTGCTTTCATCGGGAACGATCAAGGACGTGAGCCGGTTGAATCCCACCGAGACGTCCGACACCGTCACAGCCGACCAAGCACGGTTCCACGTAATACGGCTGTCGTGCGATCGGGTCGTCGTATCCGGGTTTTGTCCGCTGACCAATTGAAACGCATTCACTCTTTGCGTCTTGAAGTTGTATCCGAATGAGAGACGGTCTTTGTCTCGCCACGCCTGATCGAGGCGCGCTCCGATCGTATCGTTGTCGATTCTCTGCGGCGCATTGGTGTTGAGAGCGCGCGAATTGATGTCGGTGCGGTTGGGAAGCTCGGCCGGGAAGGCGTCGATGATCTGCTGAACAAACTCGCGGGTCGCCGGGTCCGGTGCGAGCGGCGTCCGCTCATCCGGCGCCAGCACCAGCACGTTGCCGTTGACGTTGCCTCGGATCCGCTGTTGGCTGCCATCGACAAACACATCGCTGCCACGCCAAAGCGGCACGCCCAGCTGAAAACCGTAGTCGTTGGCTCGCGCCGGCTTGACGTCACCGACTTGGAAGAACGAACGAGCGGAGAAAATGCTGTTGTTGTGCGACTCGTAGAGACTCCCGCGCACGCGGGACACCTGCGGATCATCCAAGTGAAAGGAAGACGTCGGCGGGCCCCCGTACTCCGCGCCAAAGTAGCTGCGCTCGACTTGGAACTCACGAACGATCGTCGCCGTGGTCCCCATGCGGCGGTTCAGCTCGTTGAGGACGTTGTTGTCGATCAGCGTGATCTGAACGTTCTCGTTGCGCCGGCTTTCGCCGGAGTTGGTGTCCACGCCGCCCAGGAGGTTCAGGGCCGTGCGGTCACTAGAAGCAGATTCAGCTTCATCACCTGTGGCAGCAGGTTCAGCGGCATCGCTGTGTTCAGAGTCCGCCGTCAGCCCACTCGACGGGCGGGCCGCGGAGGCGCTAGCCGGGGCGCCGGTGCTCGACGCCCCCGCCTGGGGCGTCGAAGGGGAATCTCCGGCGGCAGGCCAAAGCGGGTAGGTCCCGAGGACAAGTGCAACGATAGCGGCGAGACGCGCGCAAAGTCTGTTGCTCACCATTCGATCGCACTCGTGACCTTGGGCTGAAGCCGCATCACGATTATACCGCTGGGAGGCGCTGCAGGCGCTCGGCTCCCCGCTAATTAATACCTCGTAAGCCGCAGGCTTCATGCGTAAGGATGCCCCTCTATGCAGAACGACATGAGGCGGTCACAAGGGGTCGCCCCCGACACCATCTTATTTACGAGAGGAACAAATCCCCGGGCGAGGGGTCCGGAAGACTTGGGCCCTCTCGCCCGGGAGAGGAGGAACGCATCCGACAACAACGACCAACTAACTGCAGCCGGAGGTTGAGCCGCAGTTTTCGCATTTGTAGCAACTGCCGTTACTGGTCATCAGCGAGCCGCATTCCGAGCAGATCGGCGCATCGAGCGGAGTTGCATTGAACGCGAGCGCCTGTTGAGGCTCGGGTTCGGTCCGACGCAGCTTGAGCGCCTCACCCACTTCCGTTTGGCTGTACTCCGGCGAGATATAGCGGCTGCCCAGCCAGCGGAAAATGTAGTCCATGATGGACTTGGCGTAGGGGATCTCTTTCGAGCCGGTCCAGCCGCTGGGCTCGAAGCGCACGTGCTGGAACTTGTCGACCAGGGCTCGCAGAGGCACCCCGTATTGCAACGCCATCGACACGGCGGTGGCGAAGCTGTCCATCAACCCGCTGATGGTGGAACCTTCTTTCGACATCCGGATGAAGATTTCCCCCGGCTTGCCGTTTTCGTACAGTCCGACAGTTATGTACCCTTCATGTCCGCCGACGGCGAACTTGTGCGTGAGCGACTGGCGCTCGTCGGATAGTTTGGTCCGCTGCGGCCGGTAGACGATCTTTTCGACGGGTGGGACGGTCGCCGCACCCTTGCCCTGCTCGTCCGGCTGCTTGCCGGTGTTGAGAGGCTGCGTTCCCTTGCTGCCGTCGCGATAGATGGCCACCGCCTTGACGCCCAGACGCCAGGCTTCGACGTAGGCAGTGACGATGTCGTCAACAGTCGATTCCTTGGGCATGTTGATGGTCTTCGAGATCGCGCCCGAGATGAACGGCTGCACGGCGCCCATCATACGCAGATGGCCCAAGTAGTGGATCGACCGCTCGCTGTTCTGCGCGCGGAAGCTGCAATCAAACACGGGCAAGTGCTTCTCGTCGAGATGAGGCGCACCCTCGATCGTGCCGGTGGAGTCGATGTGGCTGACGATCTCGCTGGCGTCCTCGGGCGAGTAGCCGAGCTTGAGCAATGACTGCTCGACGGTGTTGTTGACGATCTTGATCACGCCGCCGCCGACCAGCTTCTTGTACTTGATGAGCGCCAGCTCGGGCTCGATGCCGGTGGTATCGCAGTCCATCATGAAGCCGATGGTGCCAGTCGGCGCGAGGACGGTGACCTGGCCGTTGCGGTAGCCGTGACGGCGTCCCATCTCGTAGGCGTCGTCCCAGCACTGCTGCGCGGCCCGATGCAGGGACTCCTCAACGTACTGCGAATTGATCTTTCTCGAAGAGTCGCGGTGCGTGCGAATCACTTCGAGGAAGGGCTCGCGGTTGAGGTCATAGCCCGCGAAGGATCCGACCGTCTCGGCGATGCGGGCGCTGGTGAGGTAAGCCTGTCCGCACATCGTGGAGGTGATCGAAGCGGCGATGTCGCGGCCCTCGTCGCAGTCATAAGGAACGCCCATCGACATCAACAGCGCGCCGAGGTTGGCGTAGCCGAGCCCGAGCGGCCGGTAAGCGTGCGAGTTGATGCCGATCTTCTCAGTCGGATAGCTGGCGTTATCGACCAGGATCTCCTGGGCGACGATCAGCGTATCGACGGCGTGGCGAAAGGCCTCGACATCGAACTCGCCGTTAGCCTTCTTGAAGCGCATCACGTTGATCGAGGCGAGGTTGCAGGCCGAATCGTCGAGGAACATGTACTCCGAGCACGGATTCGAGGCGTTGATGCGATCGGTGTTCTTACAGGGATGCCAACGATTGACGGTCGTGTCGAACTGCATACCGGGGTCGCCGCACTGGTGCGTCGCTTCGGCGATGTTTTGCAGCAACTCTTTCGCCTTGTGGCGCTTCTTGGGCTGGCCGCTGACGACGGCGCGCGTCCACCAATCCTCGTCATTGATGGCCGCCAGCATGAACTCGTCGGTGGCGCGGACGGAGTTGTTGGCGTTCTGGAAGAAAATCGAGCTGTAGACGTCGCCATCGATGGCCGAATCGTAGCCGGCGCCGATTAGCGTCCACGCCTTGCGCTCTTCGCGCGCCTTGCAGCCGATGAACTTGTCGATGTCGGGATGGTCGGCGTTGAGGATGACCATCTTGGCGGCGCGGCGCGTCTTGCCGCCCGACTTGATGACGCCGGCGAAGGCATCGAAGCCCTTCATGAACGACACGGGCCCCGAGGCGCGACCGCCGCCGCCGAGGACAGCGTCGTCCTCGCGGATCTTCGATAGGTTGGAGCCGGTCCCCGAGCCCCATTTGAAAAGCATGCCCTCGGTCTTGGTGAGATCCATGATCGATTCCATGGTGTCTTCGACCGAGATGATGAAGCAGGCCGAGCACTGCGGGCGATGGGTGCCGGCTTCGATCTCTTTGACACTCGCCGTCCGCTGGTCCCAAGCCCAGCCGTAGCCGCGGCCTTCCTTGACGCCGACGTTAAACCAGACGGGTGAGTTGAAGCTGGCTTTCTGCGTAAGCATGAGGTGCGCCAACTCGTCCCGGAAATTCTCGACGTCATCGGTGCCGGCGAAGTAGCCGCCCGCCGCGCCCCAGTCGGCAATCGTGTCGACGACCCGGTGGACCAGTTGCTTGAGGCTACTCTCGCGTTCGGGCGTACCGGCACGACCGTGGAAGTATTTGCTGACCACGATGTTGGTCGCCGTCTGCGACCAGTCGCGCGGCGTCTCGACTTCGCGCTGCTCGAAGATAACCTCACCCTTCTCGTTGGCGATTGAGGCGGTGCGCGTCTCCCAGTCGAGCGCGTCGTAGGGCGTCTTGCCGGGGTCTAAGTCCGCCGTGAAGAAGCGTGGGAAGGAAAGGCCTTCTCGCTTGGCGATTCGAGAGGAGAGTTCGTCTACCTTTGCTGCCAGATCAACACTAATCTCACCCATGCTCTAAGCTCTCCCAGCCGTATTTTGACACGCGACCCTCTCTGAAACCGTCGCCCTGCTCGTCTTCTTTCAGTGAGTCGCCACTCAGCTACTTATGGCAGCATACGAGGGTTGCGGCCTAATGTTGCAAGAGGGTGACGTTCCCATAGTGTACATCATCTTGTGGCGATGTCAATGAGTATTTCAACATATGGGCGATTTCGAGAAGCGAACGGACGAAACACTAAGTTAAATAGATACACCACCGATAGTTGGTGTATCCTGGAGACCGCCGAGGTGGCGACTGGACCGCCACAGAAGGAGGGGCGGTGGCGATCGATGTGTGAAGCGCTGAACGCGAGGTCCACCCTTACTACATTGTAGTGCTGGAGTCCCAAACGATCCCCAGCCCCGGCAGGGGCGTTTGAGATTTGTTTTTCCTGGCACCCGGTGGGTGGGGAACACGAGAACACGTAGGCTCTTCGAGGCCCGGCCTGTTGCTGTTGCGGATCGCACAACGCAACCAGCAGCCTCCTTACGGACGGATTACGGGCTGAAGCCTCAGCACGAGGTTGACCCACCGCTTGCGCGGTGGGCTACTTTCAATCGCCCCTGCCGGGGCTAGGGACCGTGCGCGGAAGCATTGACTTGCGCCTTGGGGCAGCGCGACGCTTCCAACCTACTCTAACCGCGGACTCCCGTCCGCGGCTCTGACGTGGCGACTGGGTTGGTCACGCCGGGCCGCGGCGTCAAGCGGCCGTCAAGGCTTACGTACGGATTTGGATTCAGCTCTCCGCCGGAGGGCCTTGCTGGAACATGGCGTCGAGCGTTTCGATGAGCTGGTCGATGTGCCCAGGCTCAATGACGTAGGGAGGTAGGAAGCGCAGCACGGTACCGGCCGTGCAGTTGATGAGGAAACCCCTCTCGAGCGCTTGGAGCACCGCCCAGTTTCCGGGGATGGCGAGGCTCAGTCCGCGCATTAGGCCGCGGCCGCGAACGCCCTGAACGAAATCGTACTTGTCGACCAGTCCGTCGAGGCGCCGCTCGAAGTAAGCACCGGTCTCGCGGACCGTCGGCAGGATCTCTTCGAGCACGTCGAGGAACTCAAGCGCCAAGCGGCACGCCAGCGCGTTGCCGCCAAACGTCGTGCCGTGCATGCCGGCGGAGAGCACCTGGGCTGCCTCGTCGGTGGCGAGCACGCAGCCGATCGGCACTCCGGCGCCGAGCGGCTTCGCAAGCAGCACGATATCAGGCATGACGGGGTCGACCGAGGTGTCGCTGTTCCAGGCTTGGAAGCCGAAGTGCTCGCCGGTTCGACCTAGGCCGCACTGGATCTCATCGAAGATGACCAACGCGCTGTGCTTCTTCGCCAGTTCAACGGACTTCGCCGCGAACGCCCGGTCGAGCTGGACGATGCCGCCCTCGCCGAGGATCGGTTCGAGGATGATGCCCGCCGTGTTGTCGGAGACGGCTGCTGCGAGCGCATCCATGTCATTCGGCTCGACGAACTTCACGCCGGGGATGAGCGGCTCGAAAGGCTCGCGATACTTGGGCTGACCGGTGACGGAGATCGCGCCTAGCGAGCGTCCGGCGAAGGAGTCGTTGAGGGCGACGATCTCAACCTTGTCGTCGCTCTGTTTGCGTCCATGGCCCTTGGCGATTTTGAGACCCGTCTCGACCGACTCGGCGCCGCTGTTGCAGAAGAAGGCACGGTCAAGTCCGCTGAGCTGGGTGAGCCTTTTGGCCAGGGGCGCCTGGTAGGGGTGATAATACAGGTTGGAGCAGTGCATCAGCGTACCCACCTGGTCGCAGATGGCCTTGAGCACCCGCGAGTGGGCGTGACCCAAGGCGTTCACCCCGATGCCGGAGATGAAGTCGAGGTAGCGCTTACCATCGGGATCAAAGACGTAGCAGCCCTCGCCCTTGACGATGATGAGCGGGTAGCGACCATAGTTTAGAAACAGGTGCTGTTTTTCTTGTTCCACGATGCTCGCGGCATCGGGCGCAGCGTTGTCGGTCATGAGGATGTCTCTCGGTTACGTTGGTTCGAATTCATGATTGTAGCGTTGCCGGCTAACGAGCCAAGGGCTACGCCCGCGCTACGCCCGTGGTATCTCGAAGTGTCGTGGATGCAGCTTGTAGGGGCAGACCGCTGTGTCCGCCCCGCCGCCCCCGGGTAAGCAGCTTGTTTTACCCACCGAAACCGAGAGCAACTTCGCCACCGGGGTGGACGCAGCGGTCCACCCCTACACCATGAACTGAGCCGATAAGGCTGTGCCCGTGTTCGGGTCAGGTCGCCCGTCGGAAGCCGCCGGGCACGGCATGCCGTGCCCCTACATTGTCGGATGTACAACCCTCGGCATAACGACCTACACCAGAACCGTGAACGTCTCTTCCTCGCGCTGCACCGGGCGGTACAACGTGTCACGCTCGACCGGCTCGCGGTCGGCCTCGCGGATGAGCCGCAGCAGCTCTTCCCGCCGCAGGGCCTGCGACGTGGTCGCGCCGGCGTCGTGGTAGATCTTCTCCTCGACCACCGTTCCATCGAGGTCGTCGGCACCGAAGCGTTGGGCGACCTGCGCGACCTTGGGCGTCATCATGATCCAGTAGGCTTTGATGTGCGGGAAGTTGTCGAGCATCAGCCGCGAGACGGCGATGTTCTTGATGTCATCGAAGCCCGAGGTCGCCGGGAGATGATCCATGGGCGTGTTCGCCGGATGGAAGGCGAGCGGAATAAAGGTTTGGAAGCCCCGGGTTTCGTCTTGTAGCTCGCGGAGCTTGACCAGATGATCGACGCGGTCTTGTGCCGTCTCGATGTGGCCGTAGAGCATGGTGGCGTTGGATTTGAGGCCGAGCCGGTGCGCCGTCCTCGCGGTCGAGAGCCACTCTTCGCCGTCGATCTTGTGGTCGCAGATGATGCGGCGGACGCGCTCTTGAAAGATTTCAGCTCCCCCGCCCGGCAGCGAGTGGACGCCGGCTTCCTTGAGCCGGATCAGCGTCTCTTCAACAGACACTTTGGCGCGCCTCGCCAGGTAGCCGATCTCGACCATCGTGAAGGCCTTGAGATGCACCTGCGGATAGCGTTTGCGCAGGCCTCGGATCATCTCGCAGAACCAGTCGAGGCCGAGCTCGGGGTGCAGCCCGCCGACGATGTGGAATTCCGAGACGGCCTCGCTGTAGCCCTGTCCGGCGGTTTCCCAGACCTGCTCGAGCGACATCGTGTAGGCCTTGGAATCGCGCACCTGCCGGCCGAAGGCGCAGAGCTTGCAAGCGGCGACGCACACGTTCGTCGGGTTGATGTGGCGGTTGACGTTGAAGAACGTCCTGTTGCCGTTGAGCTTCTCGCGGACGTGGTTGGCCAGGTAGCCGACGCCGAGCAGGTCACCCGTACGATAGAGGGCTCGCCCGTCGTCGAAGCTGAGCCGCTCGCCGGCGAAGACTTTCTCGGCGATCGGGCGCAGCAAAGGGTCGTCGAAGCGGGGTTGCATGACGAAGAATCCTCAGAATACCACGGCGTTTACGCCTTCGAAGCCGCCAACGCGAGAGACCGATATGCTCATCGAAAACGCGGCCACGTCTTCCGTAGGGGCGGAGCGCTGTCTCCGCCCCGCCCCGCCTGGCCAACGGGGGTCACACGCTTCGGGCATGACAGCGCGGTCGGCTCCTAGCCGCAAGGTATGATCATGGGTAGAGCGATCCCTTCTGCCATGCCTCGTACCGCCAAAATCGCAGTCACGATGGCGCTGCAAGCCTCTATGCGCCGCAGAGAGAATCGGCGCTTGCTGGAAAAGATCAACGCGGCCTATGGAAGCGAGTCAACCGGAGAAGAAATGACACTGCTCCGGCGGATGCGGGTACATCACAGGCAGCTGGTGAGGCGAGACACCTCATCATAAAGGTCGACACTGACTGGGCCGACACGGCGGTCGGCCCCTACGTCAGCCCTAACCGCTCAGCACGATGTCCGCTGCCCAGAACAGGAAGAAGATCACGCTCACCAAGCCGTTCACGGTGAAGAAGGCGGCGTTGACTCGCGAGAGGTCGTGGGGCTTGACTAGGCTGTGCTCGTAGATCAGTAAGGCGACCACGACGGCGATGCCGAGCAGGCTCAGCGGGCCGAGGCCGAACACCTGCGACAGCCAGAGCAGCAGCACGACCATGGCGCCGTGGAGCAGGCGCGAGACGACCAGCGCGTTCTTAACGCCCAGCGAGCGCGGGAGACTGTGCAGGCCGGCGCCGGTGTCGAATTCGCGGTCTTGGCAGGAGTAGATGATGTCAAAGCCCGCCGTCCAGAACATGACCGCGGCGGTGAGTAGGAGGATCGGTGGGTCCAGGGCGCCCCGAATCGCGATCCAAGCGGCGGCGGGGGCGATGCCGAGAGCGAAGCCCAGGACCAGGTGGGACCAGGCCGTGAAGCGTTTCGTGTAGGAGTATCCCAGCACGACCGCCAAAGCCACCGGCGACAGCTTGAGGCAAAGCGGATTGAGCATGTACGCCGCGAGCACGAGCACACCGCACCAGAACACGATGAAGCCCCAGGTGAAGGACTTCGTGAGCACGCCCGCCGGAATGGCCCGCACCTTCGTGCGCGGGTTGAGGGCGTCAATCTCCGCATCGGTGACCCGGTTGAAGGCCATCGCCGCCGAGCGCGCGGCGACCATGGCGAGCATGATCCAGCCGAACTTGCCGGCCGTGTCAACCCAGGCGAGTCCGCTTTCACGAACGGCCAGCATCGCTCCGGTCAATGCGAAGGGAAGAGCGAAGACTGAGTGCTCGAATCTGATCATTTCGAGCACGGTTTTGAGTTTTGCGAGGAACGTCATGGGTGCGGGGCTTGATTTCAACTGTAGCTTAGCCGGTTGGGTCGCCTGCCGGTTTGAGCGTCGCCGGCCCGTCGCGGATGCGGGCAGCCTGACCGCTCCCTGACGGTCACGGCTCGGTTCGGACCGCAGGTTGGCGGGCGCGGTATGATACTCGCTTGTTCGGATCGAAGTGATGCGTATTCACGTCCTTTCTCTCTCGCCGATGTCGGAGGAGCAGAAGAGTCGCCTCACGGCGTTGGGCGAGCTGCGCTACCACGACGCCGTGTTGGGCGACAGCAACATGGGCGAGCTTTGTGGTGGGGCGGAAGTGCTGGTGACGACGCCTCGCATCCCGGTCGATATTGTTCCCTTCCTAGACGATTGCCGCTTCGTCTCGGTGCAAGGCGCCGGGACCGATGCCCTCGATGTGGAGGCCGCCAAGCGAAAGGGAATGGTCGTCTCCAATGTGCCGGACTTTTGCACCGACGCTGTGGCCGAGCATGCCTTTGCGCTGCTACTCGGGGTCGCTAAGAAGATCGAGCCGGGGCCGGCGCTGCTTCGCAACGGCGGGTGGACGACGGCACTGGCGTATTCCACCTTGGGCTTGCGCGGAAAGACGCTCGGTCTGTTCGGGTGTGGCAAGATCGGCTGCCGCATTGCGGAGATCGCGGCAGGTTTTGGCCTACAGGTCATCGCGACGGTCGCAAATCCGGACCGGCCGCGACCGGTCGAAACGGTTCCTTTCGAGACACTGCTTGTCGAAAGCGACTTTCTTGTGCTGGCCGCGCCCGCTACCGAGGAAACCACCGGCCTCTTCAATGGATTGGCCTTCGCGAAAGTGCGGCCCGGGACGATCTTGATCAACGTGAGCCGGGCGGCTCTGGTCGAAACACAACCGTTGCTGCACGCGCTTGACGAGGGACGGCTCGCGGGCGCGGGCATCGACGTTTTCGCGCCGGAGCCGCCTCCGCCTGACGACCCCTTGGTTCATCACGCTAAGGTGCTCGTGAGTCCCCACGTGGCGTGGGGAACCGAGGATGCGTTGCAGCGGCTGCTGGATCTGAGTATTGCGAACGTCGAGGCTTTCCTTCGAGGCGAGCCGGTGAATGTGGTTTCATAGGGGGGGCTCGTGCGATTGTGCGTCGAGGAGTTTGGGTAGGAGTTTCTTATGCGATTGTCACGCCCTCGTTCTGTCCTTGTTGCTGTGACCCTGGGAAGCCTCGCAGTGACAGCAGCCTTCGCGCAATCGGGCAACCGCCCCCGGCCCCGCAAGCTCAGGCCCGGCTGGATGCAGCTTTTCAACGGCAAGGATTTCACCGGCTGGCGCAAGGTCGGCAACGAAAAGTGGGAAGTGGACGAGAACGGCGCCATCCTTGGTCAGGGAATCTCGGACAAGTACGGCTACCTCGCCACCGAGAAGAGCTATCGCGACTTTCATCTCTCCATCCGCTTCAAGTGCGAAGCCGAAGGCAACAGCGGCGTCTACATCCACACGAAGTTCGAAGGCGACACGCCCAAGATCATCGCCGGACGCCAGATCGAGATCGATCCCGTCATCGGTAACCGCAGCCCCACCGGCGGCATCTACGGCGACGGCCGCGGCTGGGTCGCTTGGCCTGCCCCGGAGTACGACGCCGTGATGCGCCCCTATGACTGGAACGATATGCTGATTCAGATCGAAGGCAACCGCTACCTCGTCCACCTGAACGGCATACGGATCTTGGACTTCACCTACCCCTCGCCCATCTCCGAGGAAGGTGCGATCGCCCTGCAGCTTCACTCAGGCGGTAAGGGGCGCATGCGGTTCCGGGATATCTATGTCCGGGATTTGAACGAGCGATAGCTCGAACCCTCGACCGCCACGGAACCCGACGATGCGAGCCTCGCGCCGCGTACCAGCTGTCAGCCGGTTTCGCTCTCGGATCCGTCAGAGTCGTCCGGCAACCAGCGCTGCAAAGTTGCAAGCAGAGTCTTCGGCTCGATTGGCTTGCTAACATAGTCGTCCATCCCCGTTTGCAGGCAGCGTTCGCGGTCCCCTTCCATGGCGTTCGCGGTGAGGGCGACGATCGGGACGTGACGGCCCTTCCCCTCGCGTTTTCGGATTTCGACGGCCGCCTGGTATCCGTCCATCTCGGGCATCTGGCAGTCCATCAGGACGAGATCGTAGGTGCCGCGGTCCATAGCCGCCAGCACTTCAAGACCGCTCTCCACCGCTTCGGCCGCATAGCCGAACTTACTCAACATCTTGAGCGCGACCTTCTGGTTGACAAGGTTGTCCTCCGCCAGAAGAAGCCGCCGGCGCGACGGCTGAGAGTCGGCTGGCCTCTCTTGCTTTTCGCTGGAAGGCGTAGCGGCCTCTGGCCGCTCCGGTTCCCGTGTGGAGGCAACCGGGTCCTCAGAAAGGCCCATCAGTCGCTGAAGTGCATCGAGGAGTTGGGTGGGCTTGATTGGCTTGCGCAGGCCTGTACTCCTACCCAACCTCTCGAGGTCATCGACCGGCAAACGGCGACCGTACTCAACAAGTAGCAGCGCCGGCACGCTACTCTGCTCGGCCTTCGCACGCATCCTGCGCACGGCGTCCAGGCCGTCGAGGTGGGGCGTGGTGGCGTCGAGGATGACTATGTCCGGCGGCCGTCCGGCGGCCGTCACGAGTGCCGCGAAGTCCTCAATCTTTTCTCCCTCGGTTGCCTCGACTACAGCGCCGCAGGTCTCGAGGTAGTGGCGTAAGACCCGGGTTGCAACGCGATGACGCTCGATGACGAGCACGCGGCAACCCTCTAGAGTGCGGCGTGAAGCCCACGCGCCGGATCCAGAGGTTTTTCTAAAGCGGGCTGTAAACCAGAATTCCGAACCCTCGCCCGGCACGCTATCGAACCGGATGGGGCCGCCCATCTGCGTTGCCAGACGCTGTGAGATCGCCAGCCCCAGGCCGGTGCCGCCGTATTTTCGGGTCGTGCTCCCGTCTGCCTGAGTGAAAGGAGAGAACAGCCGCGGCTGAACGTCCGCGGGAATGCCGATGCCGGTATCTTTAACGCTGAAACGGATGTCGACGGTCTCTTGATCCTGCGAGACGGTCGACACCGAGACGCTGACCTCTCCCTCGTCGGTGAACTTGATGGCGTTGCTGAGCAGGTTGAGCAGGATCTGCCGCAACCGTCCGGGATCGCCGTGCACATGCAGCGGCACGTCCGGGGCCATCAGCAAAGGAAGCTCAACGCTCTTGGAGGACGCCCTTTCGGCGACGACATCGAGTGCGCCTTCGACGGTCTGGACGAGATCGAAGTCTGCGGCTTCGAGCTCGATACGACCGGCTTCAATCTTCGAGAAGTCGAGAATGTCGTTGATGAGGCCTAGCAAGGCAACCGAGCAGTCTCGGATTGTCTGCGCGTACTCTTGTTGCTCCTCGGACAGGTCCGTGTCGAGCAGAATGTCCGTCATGCCGATGACGCCATTCATCGGCGTGCGAATCTCGTGGCTCATCGTTGCCAGAAATTCGCTCTTGAGCCGTGTCGATTCCAGGGCCTCGTCCCTTGTTCGGGCCAGTTCCTCGGACTGGCGGACAAGTTGCTCCGCCTGCATCTCGGTCGTTCGTTTGGCATCCTCGAGATCGGAAAGGTAGTGGGACAGCTCCTCTTGTCCCCGCTTTTGAGAGCGTATGTCGCGGGCAAAGATGGAAGCTCGCCTGATCCGCCCTGCGGAGTCGTGAATCGGCGAAACCGTCAGCGAGACGTCGACCCTTGAGCCATCCTTGGTGACACGAACCGTTTCGAGCTGACGCTCGGGTTCCCCTTGACGAACTTTGTCGAGCAGGCGGGCGGCCTGCTCGGTGAGATCAGGTGGGACCAGCAGATCGGCTGACCGGCCTACGATTTCCCGGGCCCGATAGCCGAACAGGCTCTCGGCGCCCGGATTCCAGCTTTCGATTCTGCCGTCGAGATCGATCCCGACAATTGCATCCTGAGACGAATCGACGATAGCCGCCAGCCGGCTGCATCCTTCTTGGGCATGCTCCGTCCGGAGCCGGTCTTGTTGTATGCCGCTGGAGGCCGTCTTCTCGGTGATGCGCTGCCGGTCGCTGGACTTCGGGCCGGGCGCACGATACCCCCTTGCTGTTTGGTCCGTCACATTCGTCTCATCGCCCGGGACCACAAAGAAGTTTATGAACTCGTTGCTTCCAGCTGCCTATCCGATCGGTGATCTGAACAAAAGTGTCACGTCTTGAAGCAAGCTGCGAGTGGTACTTCGCGCAGGCCTCTGGCTTGAGGGCCTTTATTCTGGGGAGCAGCCTGCGGGACCTAGTGAGGGGGGGCGGAATTCAGCTTCGTAGACCCGCAGGCCGGCGGCAAAGCCTTTCAACTCAACGCGGGCTCCGTCCTCGAGCAGCTTGGGCAGGACCCACCCGACGCTACCGAAGACCAGGAACCGCGGGTGGCTCGCGACAAAGCGGCGGTACGGCAGGACGTTGAGGGGAACCCATCGTGCTAAGCGAGTCAAAGCATGTCCGCCCATGGCCGTGCGGCGATAGCGGAGCGCCGCTTTGCGGTCGGTCAGGTAATAGAGACGGGAAGCCAACGGCTCCGGCCAGTAGTGCGCCAGAGGAAGGTACTGCGAGCCGTGTGGCATGACGACCGGTAGATCGCCATGCGGTGCGAAATCACCAAGCTCGGCGAGTTGGCCTGCGGCGTAGGACGTTCCTCGGCTGAGACGGACGAGAGAAGCTTGTTGCCAAAGGAACCACCCCGCTAGCACCGCGAAAAGGACGCCTGCGACCAGATTCCCGTGGCTTCGCCGAATGCGTCCATACAGCGTCACGGCAATCAGAATGCAGAAACCCACCACGGCCGGGCCCACGTAACGAGCAGCCCAGGCTTCCGTTACAAAACGGGCGAGCAAGAAGGCCGGTATCGGAATCGCGAGCAGGCCAAGGCACGCGGCGGTCTCTTCGGAAGGGAGGACCGGGCCGGAATTGACTTCCGGCAAAGCGCCGCTCGGTGGCCGCGGGCCGCCTAGAGCCATCGCTCCTAATCCGACCAACAGCAAGGGAACCGTCCCACCCAGAAGTTCGACGTACACCTGCACCAGATCGCCTCCGGAAAGCGTTCTCGCGAAGTGCTCCGCGAAGGTGCTAGATGAGGCGATGATCGGCAGAAGCAAGGGCAGCGCCGACGCAGCGGCCGTCAACGCGAACCATACGGCCAGGTCCGCTTTCCCCCGTTTGCGAAGTCGGATCCATTCACCCAGCGCGAGCGCGGGCAACAGGAACAACGCGTAATAGTGGCTCATGATGGCGACGAACAAACTCAAGGCCAGACCAACGAGGGCGATGCGCCGCCGGCGACTCTCCGCACAGAGTTGCCAACACAGCAGAGCAAGCGCGGAGCAACCCAAGACGATCGGATAAGGTCGGGCGTCCAAGCGGGAAAGCTGTGCTCCCGTTGCGAACAGCAACAACATGGCGATGGATCCGTGGAGCGCGTCTGTACGCTGCTTGACGAAGAAAAAAACGCACAGGCTCAAGACCCAGAAGCCCGGGATCGCCGGTACGCGCAGGCCAAACTCTCCTGAGCCGAGCATCGCCTGGCTGAGGTAGCTGAACCAGTAATGGGCCGGTGGGTGCAAGTCGGCGCCTGCCGCCAGAGCCTGCCAGATGGCCGCCGGGGTCGGCAGGTTTGAGGTGTAGTAGGTAAACAGCTCGTCGTACCACATGACCCGCCACGCTGAGTACAACCCCGTAGCCACCCAGTAGCAGACCGAAAATAGGGTCAGGAAGAGCGGCCAGCGAGCCTCCATCGAGCGGTGGAGGCTCGCGGCGAGGTTGTATGCGTGGGTCAAAGAGGTCTTGTCGCGGAGGACTGAGACCGGGAGAGCGCCGCCGCAGTGTTCGATCCGCAGGAAGCCGCCGGCGGGTGAGACATAGTCGCCGATATGCAGCCGCACCGGTTGGTCGCCCTCGGGTATCAGATCGGAGATGGTCAGATTGACCTGGTAGAGCCCCGCGTTGCCTCCACTGACCCCGACATAGAGCAGGCGAGCAGGGGTCACCTCCACACCGCCTATGGTTACTCTCGCCGGAAGCGTCACCTCTGCGGGGCCGTCGGGGAGTTCCCCGGCCTCGAACAACGGGGTCGTGAGCCCAAAGCCGGTACCGAAGATCGCCACAGTGTCACCGCCGCCCGCGCCGACGCTCGCGCCCTTCTCGAACAACCCGGGCGGCCCGATGAACTCTCCGGTCAGAACATTGATCGCCGCCACTGGGTTGACGCCGTCGGTCCGCAGGTCGAAGTAGAAGAACTCCGGCGCCGCGGGCACCACGTCCACGAGCGCCCTATTGCTGCGCTCTTCAATGACCGCATCGCAATGGACGAGCACCTGAACCTCGGCCTCCCCGAAGCGTAGTGGCGTCGGCCCTTGGACGTTGAGCTGCCGTCGAGTCACTGTGAACATGCGCGCGCGCTCGCCGTCGATCTCGACGCAGACCTCGCCGAGCCGGGTCGGTACGCGCCCCCCGACGAGATCGGTCGGGCCAACCTGCACGAAGACACCTTCCGGGGCGAAGGCGTTGCCATAGATTGAAATGATCCCGTTCGGGGAAATCGATGACACCGGGGGGACACTGAGGCCCGCCCCCAGAATGCCTCCCGCGGCGATCTGCGGCACGCCGCCGAACTCGGTGAGGTCGAACCGCGCCGCGAAGACATCGAGCCGGTCTCCTGGCCGCGCCGTCCGGAAGGCTCCGGGCGTTGTCGGGAAGGCCCCGCTTCCGAGGAACTCGAAAATGCCGGCCACAATCGCCTTCTGCTCTTGGTCAAGTACCAAGCTGTTGGGCCCAAGGCGGAGACTGTCTGCGCTTCCGAAGAAACTGGAATAGAGGAGCCGATCACCGGAACTGCTCAGCTTGCTAAGGAACATGTCGGAGGTTCCCGCGTAGGTCGGATCGTCCGCCTCGAGGCTGACCGGGAAGTCGGCGCTTCTTGTCGATCCGACAACGTAGATCGACCCTTCGGCATCGACAGCGATAGCAGCGCCCTCGTCAAGGTCGCTGCCGCCCAGAAACGTGGCGTAAAGTAGTGTTTGTCCGGACCCATTGAGCTTGGCGACAAACGCATCGCGCACCCCGCTCACCTCGGTCGATAGGGCACCGCGGGTGGTCGGAAATCCGAAGCCCTGCGTCGATCCGGTGATGTAGGCGTTTCCGCCCGAATCGATTCCGACGCTAGTGTAGTGCGTCAAGCAGATTGCACCTTATGCAGGGCGGCACGTCCGCGCTTGACTTTCTCGAGGATGTCGGAGGCGGTCGCGGTCCAGATGAAGGGCGTGGGATGCCCGTTGTGCTGGGCGATGTAGTCGTCAATGGCGGCGACGAGCTCGTCCACGCTGCGAAACACGCCGCGGCGCAGGCGCTTGACGGTGAGATCGCGAAAGAATCGCTCGACCATGTTCAGCCACGACGCCGAGGTCGGGGTGAAATGAATGTGGAAGCGCGGGTGACGATCGAGCCAACGCTTCACAGCGGCATGCTTGTGGGTGGCATAGTTGTCCACGATGAGATGAAGCTGTTTGTCCTTGGGAGTGCGGCGGTCAATTAAGCGCAGGAAGCGCAGCCATTCCTGGTGGCTGTGTCGGGGCATGCACTCGGCGATCACGCTGCCGTCAAGGCTGTTGAGCGCCGCAAACAGGGTGGTCGTGCCGTTGCGCTTGTAATCGTGGGTCATCGTTTGGCCGCGTCCCTTTTTGAGCGGCAGGCCGGGCTGGGTGCGATCGAGGGCTTGGATTTGGGACTTCTCATCGAGCGAGAGAACCAGAGCATGCTCAGGCGGATTGAGATAGAGTCCGACGATGTCGTCGAGTTTCTCGGCGAAACGCGGGTCATTGCTGAGCTTGAAGGTCTTGACGCGGTGGGGCTTGAGGCCATGGGCGCGCCAAATCCGTCCCACGGTGGAAGCGCTGACGCCGGCCGCGGCGGCCATGGTGCGGCGGCTCCAGTGGGTGGCGTTGGACGGTTTCTCGCGGGTGGTCTTGTGGATGATCTGCTGTACTTTCTGCTTCGAGACGGCAGGTTTACGACCGGGCCGTGGGGCGTCTTTTGCAATGCCGGCGATGCTGCTTTCGAGAAAGCGCGTGCGCCAGCGGGCCACCAACTGCCGCGAGACACCGAGCTGTGCGGCGATCTGCTTATTCTCGAGACCGTCGGCGGCCAGCAGGACAATCCTGGCTCGCAGGGCGAGACGAACGGCGACTTGGCGGCCGCGCGCGTAGCGGTCCAACTGCTTGCATTGCGCTGTGTTCAAAGTTACTGGTTGTGCTCTTCGCATCCCATGCCTCCTGTTAATAGAGACGATGGGAAGCCAATATAAGTTACATTATTTATGGTGCACTACACTAGCATGAGCCTCGTTCTGATTTCCCCGCCCCCCCCCAAGTAGGTAGCGTAGACCGGCGCATCTCCCGAGGCGTCGATCTTGATGACGAAGACGTCGTCACCACCGGCTCGTTCAGGCTGAAAGGCCCCGGGTGTGGTATGCAAGTCGAAACTGTCGGTAATCCCGGCGATGTAGGCGAAGCCCTCCTGATCCAAAGCCATCGACCGTACGCGATCCCGCCCTGAGCCTCCGAAGTAAGTGGCGTAGAGCAACTCGCTGCCCGTGGGGTCCAGCTTGGCCAGGAAACCATCCGAGCCGCCCCCGTTGAAGACACGGTCGTATGCGTCCGTCGTTGTGGGAAAGGAGCCGTTGGACTCCCCGACGAGGTAGACGCTGCCCTCGCGGTCGACTCGCGCCGCCGAGATTCCCTCCGCTTTCGGGGTGCCCAGTAGTGTCGAGTACACAAGCGCGCCCCCGGTGGCATCCAGCTTGGTAACGAATCCGTCGATTTCGCCATTGAAGGTAGTGTCGAAGGCCCCCACGGTCGTCGGGAATTCGCGTGTCGCTCCCAGCATTTCGTGGACTCCCACCACATAAGCGTTGCCTTCCCCGTCGACGTCAATATGATGGGCAGCTTCGATGTCGTCCCCGCCAAGGTACGTGGAGAAAACCATGTCGCTCCCGTCCGCGGTGAGTTTGGTCACGTTCACATCCGTGAATCGGTCATACGAGGGGTCGAAACCGTTGCGGGTCGGGAAATTAAAGCTGGTCGTCGTACTCGCGACGTAGGCATTCCCATTGGCGTCAACCGCGACACCTCCCGCCAGATCGTCCTCCGATCCCCCTAGGAAGGTGGCGTATTCGACGATCGGATCGATCAGGAGAGCGTAGTCCTCGCGATACGGGCCGAGGTCGAAGCCCACCGTGGTGTCTTCTCCGAGAAGGAATCGAGCCGCGATCTCGATCCGCTCTCCACCGATCGTTTGAAATACCGCTGGACGGCGCAGACGGAGTGCACCGCCCAAAGTTTCGATGATGAGATCTCCCTGCTCACCATGTGCTATTGACGACGCCCCTTCGAACGCCAGCCGAATAGGGTCTGCGTCAGCGCCTGGATGGACAAGAAAGTCAAACTCAAGCCTTCCCTGTGTGCCGCGATAGGTCAGATCGATGCCCGGATAGACCTCCTGCAGCTCCACTCTTCGAAAGTGCGGCACTCCCTCTCGCCAATGATCCGGGTTGCCACCTAGTGTAGTGCACCATAAATAATGTAACTTATATTGACTTCCCATCGTCTCTATTAACAGGAGGCATGGGATGCGAAGAGCACAACCAGTAACTTTGAACACAGCGCAATGCAAGCAGTTGGACCGCTACGCGCGCGGCCGCCAAGTCGCCGTTCGTCTCGCCCTGCGAGCCAGGATTGTCCTGCTGGCCGCCGACGGTCTCGAGAATAAGCAGATCGCCGCACAGCTCGGTGTCTCGCGGCAGTTGGTGGCCCGCTGGCGCACGCGCTTTCTCGAAAGCAGCATCGCCGGCATTGCAAAAGACGCCCCACGGCCCGGTCGTAAACCTGCCGTCTCGAAGCAGAAAGTACAGCAGATCATCCACAAGACCACCCGCGAGAAACCGTCCAACGCCACCCACTGGAGCCGCCGCACCATGGCCGCCGCGGCCGGCGTCAGCGCTTCCACCGTGGGACGGATTTGGCGCGCCCATGGCCTCAAGCCCCACCGCGTCAAGACCTTCAAGCTCAGCAATGACCCGCGTTTCGCCGAGAAACTCGACGACATCGTCGGACTCTATCTCAATCCGCCTGAGCATGCTCTGGTTCTCTCGCTCGATGAGAAGTCCCAAATCCAAGCCCTCGATCGCACCCAGCCCGGCCTGCCGCTCAAAAAGGGACGCGGCCAAACGATGACCCACGATTACAAGCGCAACGGCACGACCACCCTGTTTGCGGCGCTCAACAGCCTTGACGGCAGCGTGATCGCCGAGTGCATGCCCCGACACAGCCACCAGGAATGGCTGCGCTTCCTGCGCTTAATTGACCGCCGCACCCCCAAGGACAAACAGCTTCATCTCATCGTGGACAACTATGCCACCCACAAGCATGCCGCTGTGAAGCGTTGGCTCGATCGTCACCCGCGCTTCCACATTCATTTCACCCCGACCTCGGCGTCGTGGCTGAACATGGTCGAGCGATTCTTTCGCGATCTCACCGTCAAGCGCCTGCGCCGCGGCGTGTTTCGCAGCGTGGACGAGCTCGTCGCCGCCATTGACGACTACATCGCCCAGCACAACGGGCATCCCACGCCCTTCATCTGGACCGCGACCGCCTCCGACATCCTCGAGAAAGTCAAGCGCGGACGTGCCGCCCTGCATAAGGTGCAATCTGCTTGACGCACTACACTAGCGTTCTCTCGCGCAGCAACCCGTCAGCCTTCCTGGAAACCTACGTAGGGGCAGTGCTCCCAATGGATGGGAGCCTTCTCAAGGGTCTCGGCGAGGACTCGCGCATGACAAAGCCGGCAGCAGTTGAACGATTTCCCTTTTTCTCCAAGAGGAGAGATCTGAACCAACTGTTCGAACACACAGAGACCGCGGCCAGCCGCCTTAGTCTCCGCGAGACTCGCCAACGGACCGGATTCTTCCTGTCGACGGATAAGTGCCGAGTAGAGCCTCGACTTCAACCGGGAAGGTGTGGCAAGCTCCGCCGGTGCATCGGCTTCGATCTTGGAAGCGAGATTCCCGAATGGCTGTTCGTCAGGTGGCGTTCTATTCATCTTTCCACCTCCGTCGAAACTGCTGCCGCGCCCGCGCCAGAAGACACTCGATCGCTTTCTCACTCTTTCCGGTCTGGCTGGCCATCTCCTGCGCGCTCCGCTTTTCCCAGTAGCGCCAGAGCAACGCCGCGCGGTACCGGTCGGGCAGAGATTCGAGCACGTGCCTTGTCTTGGCCTCCAGGTGCTCGCGGTCAAGGAATTTGTCAAACGGCGGTTCAACCGCGGGTGCCGAATCTGACTCTAACTTGTCTTCCGCCACGGGTTCGGGCTGACGAAGCTGCTGCCGGTAATAGTCTTCTACTTTGTGCCGGGCAATGCCATGAAGCCAAGCCCGCAGCGACGAGCGACCCTGGAAACGTTCGAGATTCATCCAGGCCGCGAGAAACACTTCTTGGAGCAGGTCATCGATCAAGTCGGCTCGCGGAACGAGCCGGCGGTGAAGGTACGCGTACAGCCCATCAGAGAAGCGACTGACGAATTCAGCTGTGGCCTTGCGCTCCTTGCGTAAGACAGCCGCCACCAATTCCAGGTCTGTGGCGGCGCCATCGTCTTGAGCCTGCGCCAGATAGGTCGAGGAAGAGCTGCTGGTGTCCAAGAGACGCGACTCCGGTGCCTATATAGTCGCAGTACAGAGGGCCCTTCCCCCTGGTCCAGGCAGGGCGAATTGCCCAACGGTTCGAGCGAGAGCCAGCCCAGGCTTCGTTCATGGTCAGGAGATCGCTCCGGCATAGTCCTGGCGATTCTGCTTCCGCGGAGTCGAAAACGGGGTGGATACGATCTCCTCAGGTCACCTGAGGCTGTGCCCTAACTGGCGAAACCATCTCGCACCCTCTCATCCCCGACAATCTATTGACTCCCGCATAATATAGAGTCAGTCAAAACAAAGAGAAGACTGTTTCCAGAAGGCCGTGATCAAACGCGGTTTGCGGTACATGCGGCGGAGTGCCTTGCGGGCCCGCTCGTTCAGCTCGCCGTAGTCTTTCGGACAGACGTTCGGCAACTCGTGCTGCTTCCAGTAAGCCCAGATGTATTCCACCGGATTCAACTCCGGCGCATAGGGTGGCAAGTACTCGGTTGCGATGTGGCCTTCGGAGAGTTCGATGAACTCTTGCACCAGGCGGCTACGGTGCGCCGGCAGCCGATCCCAGACGATCAGCAGCGGGCGATCGATATGACGTACCAACGCCTTGAGAAAGTCGATCACTTGCTCTTTGCCGATCGCACCGGGATAGAGCCGGAAGTAGAAGTTACGCAGCGTCAGCCCCGCCGAGACGGAAAGCTTCTCCCAGTTGAAGTTAAACTGCAGCACCGGTGTTTGGCCACGTGGCGCCCAGGTGCGGCAGCGATGCGGCTTCTGACTCAATCCGCTTTCGTCGATGAAGACGAGCGTACGGCCTTCGTTTTGGGCTTTTTTTTAATGCGCTTCCAGGTCTTGCGCTTCCAGGTGCGGATCCGCTCTTCGTTGCGCTCGCGCGCCTTTCCGGCCGGGCGTTGCGGGCTCCAGTCGAGCGCTCGCAGGATCTTCCAGGCGTGGCCTGCGTGGTATGCGACCCCGAACTCGTCTCCGGTCAGCCGAGCCACCCGCGGACAGCTCCACAGGGGCGTTGGGAAGCCGTGGGCTTCCGGGCCTTCCAGCAGCAGCGACGTCAGGCGTTCGCGTTGTGCGGCATCGAGGAGCGGCTTGCGTCCGGCGCGCCCGGCCTGGCGGAGTCCGGCCGCACCCTGCTCGCGGTATTGCCGCCGCCACTCACTGACGGTTTGGCGAGCGACGTTCAGCCGTCTCGCCGTCTCGGACTGATTGTGGCCTTGGTGGAGCAGCCGCATCGCTTCGAAACGGCGCTTCTCCAGCGCCTTGAAATCCCGCTTCACACCTTTGGGGTTGCCCATACATATATAGATGCTCCACACTGTCAAAAGGTGTCATAATAATTTGCGGGATTCAATAGGCGGCACGCTCAGCCGGGCATTGATCTGACTCCGAATAATGCTCCTTGCGGCAGTGTGAATCGCAGTTGCCGCTTCGCGGTGAAGCGGGCGATCCGCTACTTGCGAGGCGGCACGTCGATCGCGGGGTTTCGATCGAAAAAGTTGTAGGGCCTGAGCGTCACGCCGTGAAAGCCGGTTTTGTAGACCGGCCAGTCTTCCGAAGAAGGCACGTGATGGAAACCGAGGGTGTACCAGACTACGAGGTCTTTGTTCATGATCTCGCGGTTCTGCTTCGTCCACCGAGGAAGACCCTGGCCGGGCGTCGACTGGTTGGGGAAGCGTCCGGCCGCGTAGACCTCCCCGGGACCGTGGCGCGTCACCCAAAGATGGTAATCGATGAAGCCCGCGCGGGTGCGAGGCGGATCGTCTTCGTCGACCAAGGGCATGGCATTGGCGCCGGGAACGATCTGGTAGCTCACGACGTTCCCAACCTCGTTCTTGCTATCGGCATTGGCTACTCGCCACAGACTCGGCCTGGCTAGGTCAATGCGGTATCGCGCCTCCAGCTCTCGCTGCGGCGACTTCGTCTCCACGCCCCACACGCTCTTGCGCTTTCCGCCCTGCGGCTCGCGCTTCGGCCGCAGGGCGTCTTGGATGAAGTGGTTGCGCGTCCCATCCACGTCAAGGTCGAAGCGAATGCTAAAGAAGTGATCGTGGTTGATCCCCACTCGCCCGGGAGCGATCAGCGCGCCATAGGCGGTGTCGTTGGGTGCGCTGGGGTCGGCCATCGAACGCGCCTTGACGCCTTTCACGGAATCGATCCCCGTGGCGCCAGCACGATACGTGATCTCGCCCGTTTGGGTCAGGCGCCAATCGAAGATGTAGTCGTAGTTCCCGACGGTTGAGATGAAGCGGATAACCAGCTCAATCGCCGGGCGGCTCTCGACGGACCCCGTGAAGAACTCGGCATGGCGCCACAGGGGATGGCCGGGATCGCGTTCGAAGATGCACACCCTATCTTTCTGAGGCTCGGGCTCTCCCGTCTCGGCGGCAAGAACGGGCGAGAGAAAACGTGCGCTCGCCGGACAGTCGGCGCCGGCCGCCAGTTCCGTGGCGAGCACACCCAGCCCGTACTCGCCCTCGTCGATGTAGTTTCGGAAGTACCAGCCCGTCGTCGGATCCTGGTATGGCACGAATATCTCCGAGAGCGAGCCCTGATAGAGGACGGAGCGGTCCCGCTCCCCGTCTCGGTAGTGCACGTCGGAGATCACGACTCCCATGCGTTCATCGAAACGCACGTGGAGACGCCAGTTCTGCCAGTGCACGACCGAACCCTCCAGCCGATAGTTCGCGCCCTCTGGCGCCGCGATTCGGATCGGCTTCGGTTGGGGGCGCATTTCGACGGAGCCAGGATCGTAGTCGTAGTTGCCCGGCGGAACCGGAACGACGCCGAGATCGGTAATCTCGATGATCTCCATGGCGTCGAGGTCGACAGTGGCGAAGAGTCCCTCGATCGGATTAGCGAAGGCGCTGGTCTTGACACCGTGGAGATCGAAACAATCGGATTTCACGATCCGCCGCTCGTTCTCCGCGGGGGCACCGAAGTTACCGACCGACCGGGGTACGCAGGCCAGCTTTTCGAAATCGTCGATCCCGCGCCGGGCGAGATGTTCGCGCATCTTGGGGTCAGACGCCACAAGTGCCTTCACCTTGAGGAACTCGTCGACGCTGATTTGCGGCTGTCCGCCTGCAACGGGCGTCCAGCTCTTGACGGCACCACGCTTGAGGTCGGCCACGCCCGCGAAGGCACGCCCGCCGGTTCGGGCGACGATCTGCGCCGCGCGCGGGATCGGGTCACCGGAGGTCCAGGCCTTTACGATGGCCTTGGGCGGCTCGGCTAGCTTGATCGAAGAGAAAAGCGTCGTGTCATCAATGTTGCCGGTCTCGCGAAGCAAGCGGACGGCGGCCTGGATCTCGGTGGCATCGAGGGCATCGAGCGGGTGTGTTGCATCAGCGCGGGCACTCCCTGAAGTGACGGCCAATAGGCTGACCACGAAGCAGGTGATGCGGAAGCCTTGACACATGGATGGTTCTTCCCCTCGGCGGAGCCGGGGTGTTGGTCGGCTGCGCACGCCCAGCGGCCTGCCACAGGGGCTGCAAACGAGGGGCCCTCCCTCCGGAGATCCCGCCGCTTCTGACGCGAGCGCACCGATTATGCCACATACATCCGCCGGCAGCGGGCGGGCGACCTCTAGTCGCAATCAGCCCCACCGTCTTTCCAGACGGTAGTCCTCTAGCGAGGTCTTCGACCTCAAACCGACAAGTCGGGCCTGATGTGGCCCAAGACTCCAGGCTTGCCGAGAACCGATTCCTTGGTTCTCAGGTCCGCGGCTAAGAGCAGGTGCTCGGTCGGTTGCTGTCCTGAGTCTCGAAGAATCGAGACTCGGCAAGGCTGGAGCCTTACGCCACACCCCGCCCGGGTGCTCCTCCAAAACTTGACACCTTTGTTCAGATGTCGATGCAAATGAGACGGCTAGACAACGCTGACTTAGATGCTGTCCCCGGTCGCCTGGGCTGCTCGATCCGTGGAGCCCGAGGCCACGACCTGGGGAGTTCCTTCGTGCTCGGAACCGTCGCTCTCGGACGGGATGGCGGGCGCTGGGTGTCTCTCGAAGAACACCCGGCCTCCCGCCAGGACGTACTCATGCGTTCTCCACGGGACGTCTTGTTGGTAGTCGTACTCGCCCAGGATCCAAACCGGAGTACCAGCGGTCTTGATCGAGCGGCCCTTCTCGCCAAGTTTCCACTCGTCACCCCATTGATAGAGCCACCGTCCGTCGCGCCCCAGCAGGCGAACGCAACCGTGGCTTGCAGGGCGCCCGGGCAAGGCGTACTCATGGAAGGAGATGCCATGCTCGTTGACGAAGTTGAAGTACCACCGCAGGAACCAGTCAGGGTTCACGGTGCTGTGCCGGCCTTTTGATTTCCAGTTCAAGTGAAACAGCCCTGCCGGCGTGGGACGGCGTGCCGCACCCGAGCTGACCGGGCCCCAGCGAACCAGAGTGCCTTCCTCGTAGGCGCCGAAGACCTGCATCGGCTGGTGAACCACGAAAGCCTTGGCAAACCGGGCCGCCCAGAGGGATCGCTGTGGGAGCGGGCTATAGTCAAGCTCCCGCAAGTCCCACCGATCGGGAACGATGATTTCCTTGAGCCGCGGCAGATGCTCCACGTCGGCCCGGTTCAGCTTTTCGAGAATGGCAAGCTGCGCCGGCGTGAATCGGCAGGAGAGTTGTTCGGGGTCGTCCGGAACCGGCTCGGTCTTCAGACGAACAAGCGCTTCAGGCATTTCCCCTGGATCGGGAACGATGGTCTCTGCTTGCGCTAGAAGCCCGGCGCCCAGCGCTATTCCGAAGACTGCCGGCACACGCCAACTGGCTGACCTGCTGTTGCTGCGGTGGTAGGGCCGCCTCCTGCTCATCTTCATGGACCGCCTCCCTATTGATCGGACCTAGCGAAGACTGCCAGGGTCAATCGCAACTCTGGGGGCAACTTTGGTGCCAAACGGTTCTGGTGCTTCGCCCTTAGCGCTTGGTTCGCCCAAACCCTCCTGTTTATTTGACGTTGCGGATCGCGTGATGATTTCGTGCCCGGGGCCACGCGGGGCCGAATAACCGACCTCCCTTACACGCCTAGGTAAATTCTTCCCTGATGAGCAAGCCCGGCTTTCCAGGAGCCCTCGGTCAGACTTCGGGGAGGGGATATCTATGACCAAGGTTTCTTCTGCTACGGGTCCAGAGTCGAGCAACGGAGCAGCATCGCGTAGAATGCGGCTGTGAGTTGGCGACTTATCTTCGCGCTGCACCTCTTCGTAGGCCCGGTTTTGGGCCAGGACGTGCGTCCAGCGGATGCCATCGTCGTCGGTGCCGGGGTAAGCGGATTCAGCGCGGCTCTCGAAGCGGCAAGGGCGGGCGCAAGCGTCACTGTGGTTGAAATGTCGACGGTGGGCGGCGGCCACGCGATCCTGTCGAACGGCGCTGTTTAGCACCGACCTTGGCAACTTCGATTCCCATTCAGCAACACCCGAGGGCTACCTGAGCGGGACGGGCTTCATCAGACGAGAGGAACGCACACCTCTTCGAGACCCCTTTGGAGAGGCGCGGAGTGTTCTGCTTCGTTGGTGTAGAATAGAGACGCTTTCAACCGGAGCGATGCGATGCAGAATGACAGTTCACGACGGGATTTCTTCTTTGGCATGTTCGGCAGCGCGATGACGGCGGCTTTGGCTCAACAGGCGCTGGCGCAGCAGTCGGGCTCGAACGGGTTACCGACGAGGCGACTGGGACGCACGAACGAACAAGTGTCGATCCTGTGTTTGGGCGGCTGGCACATCGGCGCCGTCGAGGACAAGAAAGAAGCGATCCGCATCATGCACGCGGCGATGGACGAGGGCATGACCTTCTTCGACAATGCCTGGGACTACCATGACGGCGGCTCGGAAGAGATCATGGGCAAGGCACTCGCGATGGAGGGCCGCCGCAAGAAGGTCTTCCTGATGACGAAGAACTGCGAACGTGACTACGAGGGCAGCAAGCGCAATCTCGAAGACAGCCTCCGCCGCCTGAAGACCGATTACCTCGACTTGTGGCAGTTCCACGAGAACAATTACGACAACGACCCCGACTGGGTGTTCGACAAGGGCGGGTTCAAGGCCGCGATCGAGGCGCAGAGAGAAGGCAAGGTGCGCTTCATCGGGTTCACTGGCCATAAAGATCCTCGCATCCATCTCCAGATGCTCGCCAAGCCCTACGACTGGGCGACATCACAGATGCCGATTAACATCATGGACGCGCACTTCCGCAGTTTCCAGAAGGACGTCGTGCCGGTTTGTCTGAACAAGAACGTAGGCGTGATTGGGATGAAGAGTCTGGCGGGCTCTCCCAACGGAGCGGACGGCCGCATCCCGACCACGACGAAGATCACCGCCGAGCAGTGCATCGGCTATGCACTCAGCTTGCCGATCTCCAGCCTGTGCGTGGGGATCCGGTCGATGAAAGACCTACAGCAGGACCTCAAGGTCGCTCGCGACTTCAAGCCCATGTCGGACACCGACAAGGCGCAGCTGTTTACGATGTCGCAGGCCGAAGGAAGCGACGGACGGCACGAGTTGTTCAAATCGACCCAGCACTTCGACGGGCCTCACCACCGTCTGCAGCACGGGTTCGCGACCGAAAACGTGTGACTCGCGTTTCCACGAGGTTGCTCTGACCTGACGGATCACGCCACCTGTCTGATCCAATCGACATCTGAACATAGGTGTCAGATTTGAGGCCGTGCTCGACCGTGACCGCCTGACCCGCCAGTGATCCGTGTGTTAGCTGCTTTGGCTGCAGCAGTCGTTGCAGATGGGGCTCCCCTGCCAAGGGCGACGCCGGCTGCCAGTCCTCTGCCAAACGCTCCACAGCAGCTTGCCGGACCTTCAAGTACTCCAGTTTTCTGGCTGGGACCGTATGCCGGAGCCAAATGGCAGAGATCATCAACAGCAAGCTCACGCCGGTGACAGCTGCCACGGCACCCCACAGCATGGCCATCGAAGTTGCCCACCCCTTCATCCAGCCAACGAACAGCGTCGCCGTCCCAGATGTTGTAGCGAGACCGAGTAGAACGGCAACAGGCGGTGCCAATAGCCGGCGATCTGACTTCCGAAGCCACGGTTGATCCACGGAAGGATCCATGTCTCAGATTGTTGACCTATTCCCGTCTAAGAGCAATAGACCACAGCGTTCAATTTGGAGCAGTACGAGCGTACTAGGCAGAAAACAAAGGTTTGCAGGAGGGTCGTACGACCGAACGTCTACCGGCTGAAAGTGGCTGCAGCTTCAGGTTACGGGCCGAGATGGCCATGGCTCTAGTCCTCTGCCCCGTCTTGGTGTTGCCCGGTTCACCTCACGCTCCCTTCGCCGCCTTCCGCGCGTTGCCGAGAATCTCTCGCAATTGCCGTCCAATGATCATCTCGTCGCCCGGCTGAAGCGTCTGGGCGATGATGTGCATTTCGTCAGGACGCGGCGGCTGTTTCAGGTCCTTCTCCCGCACCGCGGGAACCATGGGCGGGTTGTTGCTGATCGTGAGAACCTCGATGCGCTGCTCGCCTTCGCGTAACTTGCGGTCGCAATCGGCGATGGTGAATCCCCAGCCCTGCTCGTCCCAACCGATCGTCACCCTAGGATCGCGATAAGGATCTTCGGGCTCGGAGATTTCGGCCTTGACGCCAGGCACGGATTCGGCCAGTTTCTTGATGCGCTTCAGCCGCTCACGCCACTCGCGGTCGAGCTTGTTGAGGTCGGCTTTTACCCACCACTCGACGGCCGCTAAGCAGCCCATGATCTCCTCTTTCCCAACTTTCATGGGACGGCACACGGAACCTTCCCACGGGTTGTAGTTGGCTAGCGCTGCGTCGATGAGGTCTTTGCGTCCCAGCAACAGGCCGCTGCACTGCGGACCGCGCAGGCCCTTACCGCCGCTGAACGTGTAGAGGTCGACGCCCATCTTGGCGTAGAGCCGTAGGCCGTCGATCGGCGGTATTCCGGCCGCCTGGTCGAGCAGCAGCGGCACGTTGGCCTGCTTGGCAATGGCCAGCGCCTTCTCCAATCGCTCGCCCGTCGTCGTCGTGTAGACCATCGCGGTGTTTTCGTTGATGGCGTTCCGGATGCCCTCGAGAGTGGGAGCAATAACTAGTTTTCCGCCGGCCAGCCGGATGGCGCTATCGAACGCGTTGCGCCCGGGAAACATGACGACCTCGTGTTTCATCCCTGTCGTGTCGGGCAGTTGCCAGATTTTGGCCGGGTCGTCGCCCGCGATGCAGGCTGCGGTCCCGGCCGCCATGCCCTCCGCCGCGCCCGAAGTAATCATCCCGCCTTCGGCGCCGGACAGCTCGGCGAGGCGTTTGCCGACCGCGCGCTGCAGCTCGAAAATCTCGACGTAGTGCATCGCCGCTTGCTCCTTGGCGGCGCGCACCTCCGGCAATTCGAGCGTGCCGCTGAGGTAGGTCCACACGCCGCGGCCGTTGATCAGGGGCTTGACTCCGATCTTCGTGTAGATGTTGTCGCGGGCGTTCCTGCCCACCGCGGCCCAGGCCCTCTCCCTCAGACCCTCCAACGCGATGCAGCCGAGCAAGGGCAAGGCGCCAACCCACTTCAAGAAAGAACGGCGATCGAACGAGGTAGTCATGTGAGGTTTTCCTTTCAGGTGTGCCGGCTCCAATCTTACATCGCCCAGGCCCCCGCGAGGGACCGGCCAACTAGCAACAAAAAGGGGACGGGTTGAACCGGAAGGCAATCGGAGTGGCCGACGCTATCTGAAGACGATGCTGACTTCGTCAAGGATCGGCCATACGCCCCCGTCAGGCGACTGAAAGACAGCGCGATATTGCGTCCAGCGACCAGCCTCTTCTGACGGCAGACGTGTACCGGAGGCTTCGAAATAGGTGTTGTGTCGGTTGGGGCCTCGCCAGGGTGCGTCTTCGAGAGCTTCCCGTGATACGGCCATTCGAACTTGGAACCGCAGTTGGGACCCATGCGGCTCATCGGCACGCCAACGCAGTTCAGCCGGCCTTTGCCCGGCCGGAATCTCGACCGCGGGAGAGACATACTCCTCCTCGAGTTCTCGCGTATACAGGTTGCCGGGGTCTAGAGCCTGTGAAAAATGTGGGCCGAAAGTCGGCAGCATCGTTCGCTGCTGCCTGCTGAACCCCTCCGGTCCATTCCAGTAGATGGCGCTATGGATCGAGTGATTCCCATCTCGTAAGTGATTGTGGATGATGATCTCGCGATAGCCGTCGCGGTTCAGGTCAACGGTCTGAATGCCCGCAGATGAATCGGCCGGCAGTTCGGTACGGCGCCGGTTGCTGAACGAAGCGATGTCGTTACCCCAATAGATGAAAAGGGGCAAAGCTCGCGTGCTGTCGGACATGTAGTTCGAAAGCGCCAAGTCGAGATTGCCGTCGAGGTTCAGGTCAGCAATGCCGCACTCAAGGGACTGATACCCTTCAAGCTCAAAAGCAGGCTGTTCGGACGGGATGCCGTCTGCCGTTCCCCAAAAGATGCGAGTCTTCGTGTCGCGTGATTTCTTCCCGGGATCGAAGGAACCGGAGATGACGAAGTCCAACAGCCCGTCGCGATTCAGGTCGGCCAACTTCGCGCTTCCAGCGGATACGAAGCGCGACCAACGCCGCTCTTCCGAATAACCGCTCGAACTTCCCCAGAAGATCGTTACGGTTCCGAAGTAGTCGCCGGAGAAGACCAGATCGAGATGACCGTCGCGATTCAGGTCCGCCACGACGTTGCCTAAACTGCGTTCCTCTTCGATCGAAAGGAGCGTGCTGTTGTCTGTGGAGAACCCCTCGGCGGATCCCCACAAGAGGGTTGCCTGCGAAAGCTCGCCCACCCTGCCGATGAACACCAGATCGAGGTAGCCGTCCCGATTCAGGTCTGCCGCGTTGCTGGTGATGGCCCCGCCGCCTAGGTCAATCTCCTGGCGGTTTTCCTTGGAAAAACCGCGCTCGCTTCCCCAGTAGACGTACGACTGCGGGATGTAGGAGTTCGAAAAGACAACATCGTTGAAGCCGTCGTCATTCAAGTCCGCCACCGTGGTGTCATAGGCTCCCCGCGTGGGCAGGGAGGTCATTGAGCTTGTCGAGTAGTGATGGTGCGGGTTGCCCCAGAATATGTGCGACCCAACTCGGCCGCTCACCTTGCCGCTGTATTGGTTGACAAACAAAATCTCGGTGTTGCCGTCCCGGTTCAGATCGGCGAGGTTCACGCTGACGGCTCCAAAGCTCTGTAGTTCGGACCTCAAGTAGCCAGCAAACCCGGTTGCGCTTCCCCAGTAGATGTAGGAGGCAACGTCGTAGGTCTCGCCGTCGTTGGAGTTGGCGAAAACCAGGTCTGGGAACGAATCGTCATTGAGGTCCACCGCCGCGACCGCGCTCGCGCCAAGTGTGGGTAACTCGCTGCGGCGGTCGGAAGAGAAACCCTGCTGGGATCCCCAGTAGACAAAGGAATCAACAGCCGCGTTCTTGCCGCGCGAGGTATTGGCGATCACGATGTCTTGGTGGCCGTCCGCATTGAGATCGGCGGCAAGAGAATCATTGGCCTCGTACGAAGGTAGCGATACGGCGCCGGCGGCCGTAGGACCGGTCTTCGACCCGTGATACAGCCAGACCCACGAGTTCGTATCGGTAGACCCGCCCCCGACATCCCCGATCGCGATGGTCTGGTCGCCCGAACCTCCGGTAACGAGCAGATCATCGTAGCTGTCGCCGCTGACATCAAAGGCGCCGATACTGGTCGGCTCCGGCACAGGGATCGAACGGCTCTGTTGATCGGTGTAAGTTGCGTCGCCATTGCCGAAGAAGATCTTGATCTCGCCGCCCTCCGGGCTGTCGCTAACAAAAGCAAGATCTGGGAAATCGTCATGGTTCAGTCGGCCGGCGGTAACATCACGTGCGCCGGGTGTTCGCACATCCGAGCGGTTTTCGAACCGGAAACCCGTGGCACTGTTCCAATAGATGTACGACACGGGTTCAACGTGAGGAGTGAACTTCTCTGAGCCGGGCTCGACCCCGCGGTTGGCGAAGACCAGCTCCGGATAGCCGTCGCCGTTCAGATCGGCCGCGGCGACTCCGCTGGCCCAGTTGGCCGGAAGTTCGATTCTGTTCGAGGGGGCGTAGCCGTTGAACGACCCCCAGTACACATAAGCTGTACGCAGGCCCGGGTAGTTATGAATGAAGTTGCAGAAAACAACCTCCGGGTAACCATCGCGGTTCAGATCGGCGACAACGGATCGACCGCCCCCGAAGGCCGGAAGACGGGTGAGATTATCCTGATTGTCCATGAGCTGAAACGCAACCTGAGCCAGCGGCCGGCGGCGCCAAAGATCGGGGAAAAGTGACCGATAGCCGTCTTGCTTATCACCCCAGTAAATGAAGGCGTCAACCGTTTCGAAAACGTCATGGTCGTTGCTGATCAAGACGTCCACGTGACCGTCGCGATTCAAATCCCACTGATTCACGACCTGCACGCGACCGTTCTTCGACACATAGAGGTTGGCCCCGGAGTTGCCAGGGGTTCCCTGTGCAAGGTCCTCGTAGCGGCTATGGGAGACAACGGTGCTCGAATCTGCATAGAGGCGCGCCAGTGTGAAACCCGGCGCACAAACGCTCACAACGATCACGGTGAGAAGCAACCAACCAGGTGTCAGTACGTTTTTGGTGGACATCCCACTCTCCTCGCTTTGTCGCCTCGCTGATCAGGGATCGCGTCGAGCGGTGTCGTGCGTGGCAAAGCCCGTTTGGGCACCTGCCACGCAGGGTACTCAATGCCCAATGGCCCTTCCTGGTAGTTCGTCGGTCAGCTTTCCATCTCGAACAGCGCAACGGCCGTTGACTAGGACGTGGCGAACACCCTCTGGATCGCGCCGAGGATGGTCGTAGTCCGACGTCGTACCGATCCTGCCGGCATCGAAGACGACGAGGTCCGCAAAATTGCCGACCTTGACCGTACCGCGGCCTTGCAGCCGAAAGCGTTGCGCGGCCAAGGAGCTCGTCTTGACGATAGCTTGTTCCAGCGACATCCATTTCTTTTCGCGAACGTACTCCCCCAGAAACTTTGGGTAGGTACCGAACGTCCGTGGGTGCGAGATGCCTTCCATCACCAGCCCGTCCGTGATGACCATGCTCAGGGCGTGCGTCAGCACACTCTTGAGGTTGTCCTCGTTGTTGTTGATCGAAATGATGCGCACGTCGCCGGAGTATTCCTGTAATAGGTCGAGCGCGACGTGCGCCGCCCGGCGATCACGTTCGGCGGAGATCCGGGCCACCGACCGACCCACAATCCCTTCGGTGCGGCCCGTTCCGACCTGGCAAATCACGATGTCATCCCAGGTATTCGACATGCCGTCATCCGTCTCAGCCCCGATGCGCTCGTAATCCCCGGACGTCGCCAACCGCTGCAGTAGACTGGGGATCCCTCCCTCGAGCGACCACGACGGCAGAAGTTGGGTCAGTGAGCAGGAGCCTGCCAGATAGGGATAGGCATCCATGGCAACATCGAGGCCGTCCCGATGGGCGCGATCGACGTGCTCGAGAACTGCGTCCAGCTGGTGCCAGTTCTTCTTGCCGGCGACCTGGAGATGCGAGAGCTGGACGGGAGCCCCTGTGGCCCGCCCGAGATCCAGAGCTTCGTCTACGGCTTCGACAACCTTGAACTTGTAGTCCCTTAAGTGACTCGTATAGAAGGCGTCATGCTTCCTGACAACGCGGCAGAGCCGTGTAAGCTCCTCAAATCCACCGAAGGCGCCGGGAATGCAGTTCAAACCGGTCGACAGGCCGATGGATCCCGAAGCCAAGCAATCATCAAGAGCCTGTTCGAGTTGCATCAGCTCCGGCTCTCGTGCTTCGCGGCGTGCTTTCATGACGAACACCCGCAGGGCACTATGGCCGGTCAACGCGGCAACGTTCACACGGCTGCGCCTCCGCGCCAAGGCGGAAAAATAAGCATCGGTGTCGGCCATACCTTCCGCCGGCTCACCGTCAAAGAGTTCCCCTGTCAGCCGTTCGCCGCCGGGGTTGGGATGCGTCGGAAAGAGGGAAAAACCACAGTTGCCGACGATTTCCGTTGTCACGCCCTGAAGAACCTTATTTGGGAGGTGATCGAGCACCTCTTGGTCCCCGTGGCTGTGCACGTCGATGAATCCGGGTGCTACGTGCAGCCCCGAGCAGTCGATCGTCTCCCAATCGGCCGAAGGGTCGACGGTGCCGACCTCCTCGATGGTGTCGCCCTGCACGAGGACATTCGCCTTCCTGGCGGCGTCGCCGCTTCCGTCGACAACAGTGCCATTGGCCAGGATCATCGGCCGGTCCGGGGCGCCTTTCGAGGCGCCTCGGTTGTGGTCATCGGTCATGAGGGAAGCGTCCGCAGTCAAGGAGCAAAGCGGAACCCATGAAGGAGGGGCTCATCCGCATCTCCCAAGCAGTCATGAGAGCTGTGCAAGCACGTGCGCAGCCGCGGCCGCCGCCCAGTTTTCGTGTTCAGGAGCATTCTCGAGCCATGGTACGAGGGAGCTTGGCGCGACAAAGTCGCCGAGGCGACCCAGAACGTAGGCTGCGTAGAAGCCGGGCCAGTACTCATCGCGTATCCCACTCAGGGTGTTCTGCTCGTAGTCGTGATGTGCGGATCCTGCGGCCTTGAGGGCGGCTGTCAGGTTCTGCTGCGATACTGTTGCCATGCGATGGATCCTCCGCTCGAAGGGGCTGTCAAGGGTTATGTACTGAGGCCCAGGCGTTTCAGCAAGCTCTGAAACCCGGGATCATCGTACAGCGACCGGAGCCTTGCATCCACCTTGAGCCACATCATCGACCGTGAACGCTGGCGATAACCTTCTTCGAGTTGTTCAAGGGCCTTCTCTTTGTCACCCAGGCCCAGATGAACGATCGCCATGTTGAAGGGCGAGACGTACCTCTCGTCTGCCAGCTTCTCGAGGTCGGCAAGAACCCCTAGGGCCGGCCCTGGTTGTCCCGCCAAGCCATAGACGAAGCCCAGTGAACCCAAGGGGGCAGGGTTCTTGTCGGAAAACAGCGCCGCCTTGGACAATGCCGCGATAGCCTCCTGGTAAGACCCCCTACGCTCGTGGACGTCGCCCAACACCCAGTGAGCGGCCCAAAAGTTCGGGCTTAGTTCGAGCGCCTTTTCCAGTTGCTCGGCCGCCTCATCATGGCGTCCGGCCCGATGGTACTGCTGGGCCAGGTTGACGTTTGCCGCCAGCGACAGGGGGTCCAGATCTCTCGCGCGGGTGGCCTGCACGATGGCCTCTCCACCCTGTCCGATGACTTCGTAGTAGAGGGAATACCACAAGAAGCCCTGCGCGTAGCTGGGGTTCAACTCCGTGGCTCGGCGGAATCGTCGCTGTGCCTCCTCTAAGTCCCAATCGAATTTTAGGGCGATCATGCCGAGCACACCGTGGGCCTCGGCGAGAGAGTCGTCGAGTTCCAATGCCCGCTGCGCCACCGCCTTTGCCCGTGGCAGAACGTCGCTGGGACGCTCTACCTCCATTCCGTGTCCACCCAGCAAACAGTAGCAGCCAGCTAGTCCCGAGTAGGCCCGGGCGTAGCGCGAGTCCTCAGCGATCGCCCTCTCGAAGTATTCAATGCCTTTGCGGAATCCCCGCTCCGTAATCTGTTCACGGAAATAGCGGCCCTTGAGATAGGCCTCGTAAGCGGCTGCATTGGTGGTCTTAGCCGCTCCCACCTGCGGTGCGCCGTCATCGAGAAGCTTGAGCGCCAGGGAGCGAGTGATGAAGCCCGCAATCTGTGTCTGAAGCTCCAAGATCCCATTCAACTGTTGCTCGTAGTCCTCGACCCAGGTGTGCGTACGGTCGCGCACGTCAACCACCTGAACGGTGATCCGAACACGATCGTTCTCGCGTCGAACGCTCCCCTCCACGGCGTAATCGATTCCCAGCTCCTGGCCCATTTGCGCAATCGGTCGGGCACTAGCCTTGAAAGCGGCCGTCGACGTACGAGCCATTACGCCTAGGCGTTGGGGGTTCAGTCGGCCGAGTTGTGCGATCACTTCTTCGGTCAGGCCACCCACAAAGTATTGCTGTTCCGGATCTCCCGTGTAGTTTTCAAACGGCAGCACGCCGAGCATGATGCGACCGGAGGGCGGTGGCGGTGTTCGACTGCCTGAGGGTTCCCACAACCCGGGCGCCAGGAAGTAACTCGCAACCGCTGTGGCCCCGACGGCGCACAAGGTGAGCCAGAAGCGGGTCTTGTATCGATGATCGCGCCTGAGCGTGGCGCCGCCCTCCACCGCGTGCTCCATGGGAGGAGTATTCTCTTTCGCGGAAGGGGTCAGGCCATCAGAGATCCCTGATCCAACTGCCGCCGAGGCCGCCGCCTGAACGGGCCTTTCGACCGATGCAATGAACCGGTATCCTCTCCGCGGGAGCGTTTCGACAAACCTTGGATTGTCGGCTGAGTCCCCGAGAGCCTCTCGGAGTTTGTTCGTAGCGGCGTTCAGGCTCCCATCGAAGTCAACAAACGTATTGGGCGGCCACAACCGCTGGTGGAGTTCCTCGCGGGTGACAACTTCCCCAGGACGTTCCAGCAGCGCTGCGAGGATCTGAAACGGCTTTTCCTGGATCTTGATCTTTACGCCGCTCTTGCGTAGCTCGCCCGCACGGAGGTCGACTTCGTATGTCCCAAACCGCAGCATCGCGTCGCTCAGCAGTAGCAGTGTAGCACCAACGGACTCGGTCGGAAAAGCTGGGCCAGATCCATAAAGATCCATCAGTCGGTCCTGTAACTAGCTTCGTTTCTGCTATTTACACCGTAACACGCATTTCATGCAGAGGTAAGCTGGTGTTCATGGACAAGCCTCCTCAGGCATGGCATCCTCTCTCGTGAAGCTAGAGCCGAGGTCGGGACAGGCAGGCTGGTCGCAAGTTTCGACAGTCAGGCTTAGCTCGACAGCACGGAGGAAACCATGAACGCACTCTGCACGTTGCAGGCCCAGACGGGGCGAGGCTGGCATGGGGTGCCATCTAAACCACGATTGAACCACGCCCAAAAGACGAAAGCCCAACTCCTTGAGGAGTTGCGGTCGTTATCCGACCGGGTTGTCGACTTGGAAGGCCGGGGTCGCACCCCGGCGGAAGCAGGCATCCTCCAAACGATCGCCGAAGGGACTTCCCAGGTTGGTCCCGGCTTCTTTTCCTCCCTCGTCCGTAGCCTGGCGAGCGCTCTTGGCGTCCGTTACGCCTTCGTGGCGGAATGCCTCGATCGGCCAACGACAAAGGTCCGCACGCTGGCATTCTGGATGAGCGACCACTTGGGAGAGAACGTTGAGTACGAAATCGACGGCACGCCCTGTAGGAAAGTTGTCGACGGGAAGACACCGTTTTACCCTTGCGACATTCAGAAGCTGTTTCCCGCGGATAGGGACCTCGTCAGCCTAGGAGCAGAAAGCTACTGTGGATTGCCGCTGCGCGACGCCTCGGGTCAGATCATTGGGCATCTCGCGATTTTGGACGTCGAAAAGCTGCCCCAGAATTTCTGCGAGCTTCCCGCAGTGAGAATCTTTGCGGCCCGCGCAGCAGCAGAACTTGACCGCAGGCGGGCCGAGGCCGAGAAGATGGCCGCTCTCAGCCAACTCACGGCCGGCATCGCCCACGAGCTGAACACACCCATTGGCGTGGTCAAGAGTAGCGTCTGCAACCTCGAACGCTGTGTCAAGAGGGTCGTAGACGCAGTTGAGAAGAACCGGACGCTGGCCGAGGTGCGGGCGGACCGCGGTTTTCAACAGTCCTTAGACATCATCCAGGACAATAACCGCATCGTCTCCGAGGCCAGCTCGAGAATCGCGAAGATCGTCGGTGGTCTCAAGAGATTCTCTGTCGAGGAATCATCGCACGAATCGGCAAACATTCGCGACTGTGTCGAAAGCACGCTGGCTCTGATCTCTCACCAGGTGGGTGAGGGCATCACCATCACAAAGAGGCTCGGAGAGGGTCCCATTGTTCCTTGTGGTCCTGTCGCGATTAACCAGGTGTTGATGACCCTCCTCACCAATGCGGTGCAAGCGATTCGGGACCAGGGAAATATCACGATCGAAGCCGGCGGATACAAGGACTGCGCCCGCATCCGCATCTCTGACACCGGCAGCGGTATCCCCAAAGACAAGTTGGAAACGCTCTTTGACTTCACCTTCACGACGAAAGACTCACGGGTGGGTGTCGGCATGGGGCTTGCTAGCGCCTATAACATTGTTCACAGATACAACGGTGACATCACCGTTGTAAGCGAAATCGGCAAGGGTACGACATTCACGGTCACGCTGCCGATTCGTGCACGCACGCTCGCGTGTAGTCCGCTCGTTAATTAGCACAGAGAGGCGGCCGCATATGTGCAATTGTGCCAGCAGGGGACGGGAAACACGAAACGACAAACAGTAAATCTTAGACAAGGAGAAAGACATGCGCACCATTCGAAACCAATCAAGAAACTATGCTTCTTTCGGCGTGACGGCGACGGCCCTGTTCTTGCTGCTCTCGGTGCCGGTTTTGACAAAAGCCGAGGACAACATGAAGTCGCTCTACGAACGACTGGGCGGCTACGAAGCGATCTCGGCAGTGGCGAACGACTTCGCCGGGAAGCTCTTCGTCGATCCGGAGGTCGGGGCTTTTTTAAGGGGATGGGTACGGACACCCGGAAGTCATTCATTCAGCAGAACATCAATCTGGCCTGCAACGTCACGGGTGGTCCGTGCAAGATCATCAGCCGAAATGCCAAAACCGTTCACGCGGGGCTGGGGATCACGGAAGCAGACTTCAACGTCGTTGTGAACCACCTGGTGGATACCCTGGACAAATTCAAGGTGCCAGCCACGGAGAAGGAGGAGCTGCTGTCGATCATTGGCAAGCTCAAGCCGGATATCGTTGAGCTCTAACAGCCCGTGGTAGATGTGTGCCCTGGGGACAGGCCGACCGCGGCCTCCCGCCGGGCGGATCCTTCGCGCTCAGTGAGATCGAGTCGATCAACATGGTCAACGGCAACCTGGTGCTGCGGATCCCGGTGGTCTCGCTGCCGCCGGGTCGGGGCGGTTCCTCCTTCACGCTGCACCTGCGGTACAACTCCCAGATCTACGATGTGCAAAAGTCGGTAGAGATCCCCCACCCGGATCCGGACAGTACCGCCCAGTATCTGGTGTACCGTTCGCTGATCGCCTCCAGCGAGGGCGGCTGGCGCTGGGGCTACCAGTACGGCCTGGAATACGAGTCCAAGCACGAGGGGGAGGGACGTACGTGCAGCAATCTTATCCACGAGAAGTTCACGCACAAGATGCGGGTGAACTTCCCCGACGGCAGTTCCCACCTGCTGCGGCTGGTCAACAGCGAGGATACGGTGGGCGACGACAACGGGGACGGCTACTACGCGTACGAGCCGGATGGCACCAAGGATGATTGTTACGGCGGCAGCGCGTTGGCGATCAGCGGCGATGTGCGCTACATCACCACCGACGGCACGTTTGCCCACGTGGTGATCCACGACGACGGGAACAGTCTGCCCTGGTACGAGCGGGCCTGGACGATCTACCTCCGCGACGGCACCCGCGTCCACGGCGTCAACGACCGCACGACCAGCATCGTCGACCGCAACGGCAACACCCTGGACGTCGAAAAAGGGCACTGCGACAACCCCGCGACGACCGTTGTCGAACAGGGCGCGAGTGGAGCGAGTTGCACGATCCTGCGCGACGATGTGGGGCGGGAGATCCAGATCGTCGAGCCGTCCGGAGGCACGCACTATGTGGTGGCGTCGGGACACGGCGGGACGTCGTTGCAGTGGAAGATCCAGAGCGGCACGGTCGACATGACCCAGGCCACTTACACCTGCCTCTACGAAGACTGGGACGACATGATCTGCTCTGTCGGCCGGGAGATCCCCACGATCAGCTGGCTGGAGTTGCCGACGACGCCGGCGCAGCGTTACACCTTCTCCTATCACGACAAGTCCTCCGGATACGGCGAGCTGAAGAAGATGACCTTCCCGGCGCTGGAGACGGATGAGGGCGGCAACGGCTACGTGACGTACGGCTACGCGTATGCCAGCGAAGGGACAAAGAAGACGGATGACCTGACGCTGCTGGAGAACCCGGTGGTGTCCAAGCAGGTGAGCTATAGCGAGCCGATCACCGACGACACCCTCACCGAGAGCTGGAGTTATGCGATCAGCAATACGAGCGGCACCAGCTCGGTGACGGCCCCGGACGGGGGCGTGACGAATAGTTACTTTTATCAAGCAAGATTACCGCACTTGCTGGGAACCGACGCCTGGAAGGCGGGGTTGACGTGGAAGGTGGAGCAGCCCAACGGGGATACGGTAGAGCGCTACTGGGCCAAAAACCAGGCCTACAACTCCCCGGCCATCCACGCCAGCGACGCCGGCAACCCGTATGTGGCGGCGGAGTACCGCACGCTGGGGACGCAGACCGCCGCGGCGAAGCGCAGCGTGGACCTCAACGGCAATCTGCTGAGCCGGGCGGAGTATGATTACGGGGTCACGATTCCGCGCTCCGGCGGCGCGGGCACGGCGCCGAGCGGGGAGCCCAGCGGCACCCCGCTGCGCACGACCAAGCACAGCTATACGCGCTCCACCCCGGCGGCGTCGAGTACGGTGACGAACGATGCGAACGGCTACTGGCGGACGACGACGAGCGGTTCGCCGCGCTTGCTGAGCCTGGTGGATACGACCGAGGTGCGGCAGGGCGGCTCCAGCGGGACGCTCAAGGTCGAGAGCGACTTCGTCTACGACAGCGCCGGCAACCTGACCAGCGTCACGCACGGCCTGTCGGCGGACGAGGCCACCACGACGCACAGCTATGACAGCTACGGCAATCTGACCCAGACGACCGATCCGGAGACCAACGTCACGAAGTTCACCTACGGGGTGATCACCGGCTGCCCGCAGACGGGCACGGATCTCTACCCGACAAAGCGGGTGGAGGCCTTTGGCAGCACGGTGGAGCGCACGACGAGCTTCGCCTACGACTGCGACTCGGGGCGGGTGACGACCCAGACGGATGAAGACAACTCTCTGACGCAGACGTTCGGATACGACAGCCTGGCCCGCCCGACGTCGCTCGTGGAGGCCGCTCTGCGGGAGCAGCAGACAAGCTACCAGGACGACGAGCGGACGGTGTTCGTGGAGCGGGACCAGTTCACGAAAGGAGACGATAAGCTGGCCACGGCGATGGAGTACGATGCGCTGGGGCGGCTGGCGCGGGAGCGCTCCAACAACACCACCAAGATCAGCGACAGCGGCTCGGGGGGCATCCTGGTGGACCGCGGCTACCGCTACTCGAGCACCAACCGTTACGAGCTGGTCTCCACCCCCTACGTCAGCAGCGGGGCCGGCTGGACGCGCACCAAGCACGACCCCAACGGCCGGGTGGTCGAGGTCAAGGTGTTTGCGGACAAGCCGGCGCCGTGGGGTTCCAACACCACCAGCCTGGGGACGTGGACCACCTCCTACAGCGCCAACACCACGACGCTCACCGATCCCGACGGGGTTGCCCGCACCAACACCTACGACGGGCTGGGGCGGCTGAGCCGCGTGCGGGAGAACGGCATCAGCGCGACCACCTGCTACAGCTACGACGTTCTGGACAATCTGACCGGAGGTGCGCCAGGGGGCGACGCTGAGCGGCTCCAGCTGCACCGGAGGGCAGCAGCGGACCTTCTCCTACGATTCGCTGAGCCGCCTGAAGACGGCCGTCAACCCCGAGAGCGGCACGACCACCTACAGCTACGACGACACCTCCAACCTGTTGACGAAGTCCGACCCGCGGGACGGAATGGTGACCCACACCTACGACGAGCTGCATCGCATCACCGGCACGAGCTACAGCGGCGGCGGGTCGGACTTCAGCGACACGCCGGCGGTGACCTACACCTATGGCCCCAGCGCCACCTCGAGCTGCAAGAACAAGCACCGGCTGACGGCGGTGAGTTCGAACGTCTCGACGATGAGCTACTCCTGTTACGACGGGCTGGGACACGTCACTGCCAGCTCGCAGCAAACCGGCGGCACGACCTACAGCTTCAGCTATGTCTACAACCTCGACGACACGCTCGAGAGCGTGACCTATCCCTCGACCCGCAAGCTGGCCTATCAGTATGACGCCGCCGGGCGGCTCACCGCGGCCGGGGAGAACACCGTGGGGGCCACCGACTACGCCTCGGCGATCAGCTACAAGCCGCACGGCGGGATCAACAACCTCACCCTGGGCAACGGGCTGTATGAGTCCTGGGTCTACAACCTGCGGCTGCAGCCCACCGAGATCAAGCTCGGCACCTCCTCGGGCGGCAGCCAGAAGCTCAAGCTGGAGTTCGGCTACGGCACCACCAACAACAACGGCAACGTCCTATCGCAAACCATCACCCGCCCCAGCCTCACCGCGCTGACCCAAACCTACGGCTACGACGGGGCGAACCGCCTCACGAGCGCCTCTGAGTCCGGCGCCGGCACCGCCTGGTCCCGCAGCTACTCCTACGACGTCTACGGCAACCGCGCCGTCACCGCCAACAGCGGGTTGCCCACCTCGCCGCTGATGCCCACCGCCCTGTCCAACTTCAGCACCTCCACCAACCAGGTGACGCTCACCGGCGCCGACTACGACGACGCCGGCAACCTGACCGAGACCGCGCTCGGAGAAGATCTCGAATACGACGCCGAAAACCGCTCAAAAGCTATACCCTCGGCAGCGCCGAGACCACCTATCAATACGGCCCCCAGGGCCGCCGCGTCCAGAAAGACACGCCCACTACCACCGAGACCTACGTCTACGACGCCTTCGGCCGGCTGGCCGCTGAATACTCCACCGCCTCACCCCCCGCCGCCGAAACCTACTACCGCACCACCGATCACCTCGGCTCCACCCGCCTCGTCACCCAGCAGGACCAGAGCGACGCCGACTGCTCCGACTACGCCCCCTTCGGCGAAGAGATCCCCGATACCCTCGGCGGCCGCAGCTCCAACGCCTGCTTCGCCGCCTCCTTCGACGGCCGCCACCGCTTTACCGGTAAGGAACGCGACGACGAGTCCGACCTCGATTACTTCGGAGCCAGATACTTCTCCAGCAACATGGGGCGATTCTTGAGTGTAGACCCAGAGAGCATTCCGAGCCTCAAGCTGGAGGACCCAGAGAGCTTTAACAAGCTCATCAGCAATCCCCAGAACTGGAACAGGTACGCCTATGTTCGCAATAACCCGTTGCAACTTATTGATCCGGACGGCAGGCGGACCAGGGAACTGTCTGAGGACGACATCGAGGACATAGTTGATCAAGCGAAACAAAGTCCCGGAGGTTCGGTCGGGATTATCATCGCAGTCTTCAACAACCTCGGCGATGACGCCAGTGTCACGGGGAGCGTACTCAACACGGGTCTGAGGTCGGGCGGTGTGATGCTCGATAACACAACGGCGGGATTCCTTACTAGCGCTAAAAAAGTCACCAAGAAAGGATCCCGCGTGACGATCACTGGCGAGAGGGGCGCTGCGCCGACTGTTACTAAATCTGGCCTCAAAATCAAGAGTAAGTTAAGCTTCACGGTCGGGGTCGAAAACGGTCAGCCAACGCTCAGCAATATTAAGGGTTTCAATGCCCCACTTGATGGCTTACCAGACGTATCGATCAAAAAGTTGCAAGTCAACCTATCTACAGGATCTATTAGAGTCTCAGGCAGGATGCTGGGATTTATACCCGTGAGACAAGAATTTAGAATACTGGGGTATTTACTTGACTCAGGTGACCCCTACATCTTGTGGTCGACAGAAGCAGCATTTTCAGTGCCGCCGATGATGGACTTGTATGGCACGGGGTCGATGGCGACCGCCTGTTGCACAAGTCGATAGAAGAGCTTCCCTCGGCTGCGAGAGTTGCGTCGATTAAAGCGGAAGGTAAACTCGTCCAGGTAGTAGTCCAGATGCTCGGGGTTGACGGCCCCCTGATGCGTCCCCAGCAGCCAACGCTTCAAAAGCGACGCCACGCGGTGCACTCGGGGCAGCAGCTTCGAGGCCGACTCCGGCCCCTCATCGAGGAACGTTACTTCGTGCCGGTAGCCGCGCTTCTGTAGCGGCTCATAGCCCAGCCAGCCGTCGGTATGAACCGTGCTGCCCCGTTCAATCGCTTCTTCGGCAAAGGGCATCAAGCTTTCTGCGCTCGCATCCCGGACTCTGCGCATCCGAAGCCGTCCCGTTCCCCTGCCGTCCTCCTGGGCGGCGATGGCAATCAACGATTTGGTATAGGTCTGGCGACCGCGCACGCCCTCTTCTGGGCTGCCCCAGTACGTCTCGTCCACCTCCACACGGCCGCTGAGGCGGTCGCGACCGGGGCGCACCATGGCGCGGCGCAACTTGTGCAGCCAGCTCCAGGCCGTCTTGTAGCTGCCCAGCCCCAAGACTCGCTGCAGCCCCAGGGCACTCACTCCGTTTTTCTGACTGGTCACCCACCAGATGGCTCGCAACCACAGCCGCAGGGGCTGACGAGTGTCCTGGAACACCGTGCCAGCGGTGACCGAGGTCTGCCGACCGCAGCCCGAGCACTCCCACAGCCCTTGCCGGACCGGCCAAGCCGCGCCGTGTCCGCAGCGCGGACAGCGGAATCCTTCCGGCCAGCGCAGCTGGAACAGATAATCCCGACAAGCCTCCTCCGTCGCAAAGCGGGCCTCGAACTCAGCCAAGTTCCGCGGATAGTCCTCCATCGCACCGCATACTACATCTTGGGGCTACCTGAGTCAAGTAAATACCCCATTTTTAGAATTTCGCAGTGAGTGACCATTTCAAGAAAATGACCTTCCTCACCCGCGCCGCCTTTGGATTTGTTGCTGTCGTGGCAACCGTCATACCGCTTCTGCCACAACAGTTAACCTACGGCCAAATGTACCAGAGCCGCCCGAGCGTCTCACCGGACGGCAACCTGCTGGCATTCGAGCATGATCCATCACCGTCTGCGCACGATCACGAGGTGCTGGTTCTGGACCTACGAGAGACGCGGGCATCGGCAAAAGTGGTCAAGGAAATTCAGGACGCGCGCGGGATGAGTTGGTCCCCCGACGGGAAATGGCTCAGCTACAAAGGCCATGACGGTTCGGCAGATCAGGTGTTCAAGATCGAAATCGATTCCGACAAGCCGGTCCAGTTGACTGACTTCGAACCTGGGACCTCGTTGAAAAATACGTGCTGGTCCTCCACCGGACTCATTGTCTTTGTGCGCGGCAGTGCCGTTTACAGCGTCGATCCCAACACCCGCAAGGTTGCCGTGATCCTGACACCGCTGTGGGAGTCCGAGCCACTGGACCCGGACGACATCAGCCTGTCACCCGATGGCAGCAAGTTGGCTTTGTCAGGGCTGATATATTTCCATGAGGAAGATCGTGACGAGGAGACGCGAATTTGGTGGAGCGACCTGACCAACCAGGAAATCCACCTGCTGACGTCCGGAGCCCAAGACATGTCGCCCTCCTGGGTGGATAACGACACGGTCATCTTCGCGCGATTCGATGAGTCTATGGAAAGCAATACCATACGACTCGCTAAAATTGGTCACCACAACACCATCGAGGTATTTAAAAATAATTTCTACATCTACCCGTCCGTGGATCCCGGCCGGAAGACGGTCTTCGCCAGTGCGGCTCCAAAACTGACTCTGCGTGGTGATTTCGAGATTTTCAGAGATTTTCACATCTGGAAGTACCCGGGGATCCGTGACATAGGACAGCAGTGGTTTGAGGACTTGTCCGTTCGAGCAGCGGGGAGCGACGGCGATGAGGAGCGCAGTGTATCCTTGCCTCAACAGGTGCCAGCCGAAATCGAGGGGCGGCAAGAAGCCCCGCCCGGGGCGCCGGCCGCGCCTCGGCCTGCGGAGGCGCCTGCGGCAGTGCGGAACAGCTTGGGGATGGAGTTCGTGCGGATTCCGGTGGGGGAGTTTGGGATGGGATCGACGAGCAGCGAGGTGCGTTCCGACGAACAGCCGGTGACGCGGGTGACGATCAGTCGGGCGTTCTACATGGGTAGGTACGAGGTGACGCAGGGGCAGTGGGAGGCGGTGATGGGGAGCAACCCGTCCCACTTCGAGGAATGCGGTCCGGACTGCCCGGTAGAGTTGGTCACCTGGAACGAAGTGCAAGAGTTTATCGGGAAGCTCAATGCGATGCCGGGAGAGGCGCCCCACCGTTTGCCGACGGAGGCGGAGTGGGAGTACGCGGCGCGGGCGGGGACGGGCGGAGACCGCTTCGGCTCCGACCTGGACGTTATCGCGTGGTATAGCGGTAATAGCGGTCGCCGTACGCATGCCGTGGGCGGCAAGGCTCCGAACGGCTACGGGCTACACGACATGCTGGGCAATGTCTGGGAATGGGTGCAGGACTGGCATGGAACCTATCCGGGCGACGCGGGGACGGATCCGCAGGGGCCTGTCTCGGGATTGGACCGGGTGCTTCGGGGGGGCGGCTGGACCAGCAATGCAGAGTACTGCCGGGCGTCGCACCGCCTCGAATTCCCTCCGGATGGCATCAAATTCCGCAGCCTGGGCTTTCGTCTCGTGAGGACAAGCTATGTGCGAAACAATCCATTGACGTATATCGACCCGACTGGACAGGCGATTGAGCTAACGGACAAGACCGAGGAGGAGCGGTAAGCAGCACTGGAGACAATCAAGGCCTCGTTGGTGAATAGCGAAGTTGCGAATCAGCTATCGATCATCGAAAATGATCAGGGGCAGTTTTTGGTCGGCATTGAGGGCCGCATCATCGACTTCCAAAAAGCGGGCGATTTGGAAGCTGGCCTTGGAGCGATGGTCGCGAGCGATATTGTCGTGGAATTCCAGCTGTCTGACACAGTTGCATTGCAGGACGGCCCTGCTTGGGTTCCATCTTGGTTGTCTGTTAAGCACATGCCAGTGGGAAGAGACTACGGCGGTGAAGCCACAATAGATGCCAGCAGAACACCATCGGGCAGGATCTCCATCACGATCGACCCTGAAGGCATCAACGATCGGCAGGCAAGGCGAGAAGGGATACCGGGTGCGACACTTCGAGAGGCGACGGCGCACGGATTCGGCCATGCCCAGGCATATGTCCAGGGTATCTACGGTCCTGGAAATCGAGCCGCTGCTCTGCGTTCCGCTCCGCCATCACTAGAACTCGTCGCCTCCCCAGCGATCCGTGTCGTTGGGTTCGTTATCTTGTTCTTGCGGCGCAGGTCCTTCGATCTGTTCCGGCTCGGGCTTGCCGTTTTGTTCCTGCCTGGCCTGCCAATCGCCGCCGCCTTGCGATTCCATCTCCACCGCGGACGTGTCCGCTTCCTCTGATGCCGGCCAGAAGTCATCCATCGCTGTGCGGGCTAGACCACGGATCGGCAAGCGCTTCAGCAGCGTCCGCAGCGCCGTTTTTTCGGCCATCTGCGCGTAGTCCGTTACCCAGGGGCCGTCGTTGCGCGCCGGAGAACGCTTCCTGCGAGCATCGATCTCATCGCGGGAGAGGACCGTGAATTCCGGCTCTGGATTGCCCGGTATGTGGGCCACGGCGTAGGCCGCGATGATCTCTTTGTCATCGCGCCCGCCATCCAGCTTCGTGACGTGGCGTAAGACCGGGTGTAGCCCGTCCTCATACTCGAACTCATCGGCAACGTAGACGCAGCGCGCCCGCAGCACAATCCCCTTGATGGACTCACGGCACTTGTCGAGCATGCCGCCGATCATGATGTCGAGACGCGCCCTCCGCTTCCCGCCGCTTTTGGGTTTGACGGGAACGATCACGGCGGAGTGGCCGTCGGGCATCAAGCCGCGTTCCGCGCAGGCGAGCAGCGCCCGCCGCAGCGACTGGGCATCGCACTCGCCGATCCTGGGGTTCGTCAGCAGGGCGTTGAGCGCCACCCGTGAGAAATAGTCGGGACTGACGTTGATTCGCTTAAGGTGCGGCTCGGCGTCGACCGCGGCGCGCTCAACTGTTTGTCTGCATACTTGAAGTTGTTCTTTGGATTGACTTGGCATGTTGTTCCTTCTTTCTGTCGTGGAAGCACCCGCGAGGCACAATCGCTCACCCGGCATTGGGTGCAGTGTACGCCGGGATTGGGCAGCGGCTCGCTGCCGTCGTTGAACAGTGCGCTGACGCGGCGAATGACCGCCCCGGCGTCGGCCTTGGCCGGGCCGGAGGGACGGAATTCGATGTGCGCCGCCTCGGGCCTGCCGACGCGCGGGCGCGGGCAGGCGATCAGGCCGACCGAGGCAGGCCCTTCGCCCTCGGCCTCGAGCGCCGCGGCATAGGCTCCCAGTTGCAGCCAGGAGTGGTAGGCGGCATGGCCGGTCTTGACATCGAGCACGGCCTTGCCGAGCCCGGTATCGACCACGAAGTCGCACGTTCCCGTGATCACTGCGCCCTCGATCAGCGCGCGGACCGGCATCTCGCGTGCCAGCACCTTCCAGCCGACTGGATCGACCGTGGCCTCGATCGCTTTGACGACCATGTTGATCTGTGCCTTCGCGTGCCTTGCGGTCGGCGTGCGGTCATCGAAGAGTGCCGGCTCCGGCATGGCGGGAAGCTCTTCCCCCGCCAGCCTGGCGTGTACCGCCGAGCCGATCCAGGACGCAATATGCTCCCCGGCGAAGGGCTTGGCTTCGGGGTGCAGGCAGTCCCACATCGCCCGCCGCTCGCAGCTCCGCCAAGCAGCCAGACGCGAAGGATGAATCTCAACGCACCCGTACACGCCGGCCCCTCTCTAAAAAAACTGGGAATGGAAACGGGGCGCGGACAGAATTGTCCAAATGTTTGTCCAAATACTGAGTGTTGGTGGGTGTGGATAGGATTATTTGAACACTGTATTCAAACCAGTTAGCATCTAGTGACCCCCTGTTTGTTCTTCCACAACGAAATGGTCTGGCGGGCCGAGCGAGTGAGGCAAACCGAAGGAGCGGCGGATCATTCGGGCTGGCAGGAATTTGCCTTTGGCGAGCCCTCCGCCGTTCTTCTACCTGATGGTGACGTGCTCGTCACCTTCTGGGCCGTGCAACCGTCGGGCCAGGGGATTGGCTACGTCCGGCTCAAGCTGCTCGACTAAGGATGAGGCGCTGCATTCGTCGGCTTCACAGCGGCATCGGTCGGCATAGGCCTTCGGCAGACGGCATCAGGCGAACAGCGCCTCGACGACGTGTCCGTGCACATCGGTCAGGCGGCGCTCGATGCCGTTGTGGTAGTGAGTGAGACGTTTGTGGTCGATGCCCAACAGGTGCAGGGCCGTGGCGTGATAGTCGTAAACCGTCACGGGGTTCTCCGCGGGCTTGTAGCCGACCTCGTCGGAGGAGCCGTACGCGAACCCGTGTTTCAAGCCGGCCCCGGCCAGCCAGCACGTGAACACGTCCGGATGGTGGTCGCGTCCCATGCTGCCACCCTGAGCGACGGGCGTGCGGCCGAACTCGGTCATCCCCATCACTAACGTATCGTCGAGCATACCGCGCGCTTCCAAATCTTGAAGCAGTCCGGCGACAGGCAGGTCGTACTCTTGGGCCATCTCGGTATGGTTCTTTTTCAGTTTCGAGTGGGCGTCCCAACTCTTCGCGGGACCCCCATGGAAGATCTGAACAAACCGTACTCCCCGCTCCAGCAAGCGCCGCGCGAGCAGGCACTGGCGGCCGAGCCTGTCGGTTTCTTCACCATCGAGGCCGTAGAGGCGGCGCGTAGCCGGGCTTTCGCGGTTGAGATCGGCGATCTCGGGCACGCTGAGCTGCATCCGCGCCGCTAACTCATAGGAGCGCAGGCGCGCCTCGAGAGTGCTGTCGCCGGGATGTTGGCGCTGGTGCCATCGGTTCATGCGTTTGAGCCATGCGAGGCCTGCCTCTCGCTGCGGCGGCGAGACTTGTTCGGGCGTGGCCAAGTCGGGCACGGGTTGGCCGGACGTGCGGAACGCGGTCCCTTGATAGGAAGCCGGTAGAAACGACGCGGACCACTGTAGCTTGCCGCCCCAAGGCAGGGCGCGCGGATCGGGCAGAACGACGAACGCCGGCAGGTTTTCGTTCTCGGTTCCCAGCCCGTAGGTGATCCAGGCACCCATACTGGGGAAGCCGCTGAGCGTAAAGCCGGTATTCATCTGCGCCACGGCGGGCATGTGATTGGCGCTGTTGGCAGCCATCGAGTGAATCAGGGTCAGCTTGTCGGCGCACTGAGCCAGGTGCGGCAGCAGGCTGCTTACCCACAGTCCGCTCTCGCCTCTTCGCTCGAACGCGAACGGGCTTTTGTACAGGTTCCCGTCCTGCCCGAAGAACGTCTGCATGTCGAAGGGCCGGCCGTCACGCGCGGAAAGCTCGGGCTTGTAATCGAAAGTGTCGAGGTGGCTCATGCCGCCGACGGCGAACACCTGCACGACGCGCTTGGCCTTCGGCGCGAAGTGCGGCTTCTTGGCGGCCAGGGGAGAGACGCCGCGATTCCCTGTCGCGGCGTTTGCCTCACGCTGCAGAAGCCAAGAGAGCGCCGCCCAACCGAATCCCGCTCCGGCGTCCAAGAGAAATCGGCGCCGCAGAAGCAGGCTCGATTGCGCTTCGATCGCTGCCGGGCTGCGCATGGGTTGGTCCGTCAATTCACGTACAGGAATTCACTGGTGTTGAAGAGCCCCCAGCATAGGCTAGTCAAGCCTTGATCCCGCACCAGGCCTTCACTCCACTCCCGTTCCCGTGGTTCGGGAGCACGGCCCAGACTGAGTTCGAAAGCCCGCTCGATGCGGTGTCGTACCTCTTTGCCGGCCTCGTGCTCTACGCGGCGGGCAAACGCTTCGGCTTGCCGCAGGACGAACGCATTGTTCATCAGACTCAGCGCTTGAAGCGGGGTCGTCGTCACGACGCGCTTCGGCGCCTTGACCGACGGATTGGGGCAGTCGAACGAATCGAGCAAAGGGCTCGACGCCGAGCTGACGTTCATTCGATAGACCGTGCGGCGGTTGAAGTCGGGCTGATCGGCATCGATCGTTGTGTAGATCTCGAGCGAGCCCTGGCGCTCGGTGGTAAAAGGGCGGAAGCTCGGGCCGCCCATCTTCTCATTCATGACGCCGCTGACGTGGAGCATCGCGTCGCGAATCGCTTCCCCTTCGAGCCGTCGAGGAGAGTAACGCCACAGGAAACGGTTGTCGGCGTCCTTGGTGGCCGCATGATCCCGCCAATCCGAAGACTGGCGGTAGGTCTGCGACATCATGATGAGCTTGTGCAGCTTCTTGAGGCTCCACCCGCCGCGGATGAATTCTGTCGCCAGCCAGTCGAGCAACTTGGGATGCGTCGGCGGCCCACCGTTGAACCCGAGGTCGTTCGGGTTGCCGACGAAGCCTCTTCCGAAATGGTAGTGCCACACGCGGTTGACCATGGTTCGCGCAAACAGCGGATTGTCAGGACTGGCTACCCACTTGGCGAGCTTGCGGCGGCGATCGGCCTCGGGAGCATCGTCCTCCAGACCGAACTCCGGTGAAAGACCGCTGACGCACGACAAGCCGCCCGCCGCGACCCGCTCGCCTTTTTGGTTGACATCACCGCGATCGAGCAGATAGGTCGGCTCCGGCGGCTTGATCTCGGCGGCGTAGATATTCTCCGGTTCCGGGATGGCGTCGAGCCGTTCCCGCAACACCCGTAGCTCGGCGCGCAAGTCTACCGTATGCGATTTTTCACCGGGGGCCATGACTTCGAGCAGTTGGTCCGGCGTGAAATTGGGCGCCCCCGCACGGTAAGAAGCCTCCACCTGCTTCGCGGTCAGGGCGCGGCCATAAATGCGCACTTCTTCGAGCTCGAGATCTTTGGAAGCCGAGAGAGAGACGGTGGCTTCGCTGGCAACGTAGGTTTGCAAACGTGCCGCCTTGATCTCCAGGTTGGGGGTATAGGCCTCGCCGTAAGGCTTCCCGTTGCGGTACAGGCGGATGCTGTGGTCGGCTGCGTAGGTGATGGCGATGTGGATGACTTGCCCCTCGCTCGCCTGTTCGGGCGCCCCCTGCACGTCGGCATTTCGGAACCGGCCCGTGCTGGCGTTTCGCCATTGGCGACCGTCGCCGGCTTCGTACTGAATGCCGTCCATCGCGGCGCCCCGAAACCCCTCGGTGTTCTGGATGCGCATGACCGGGGTTGACTTCTCCGGGAGCGTACGCACCCACACCCAGGCTTCGAGTGTCTTCTCCCGGAGGTCCTTCGGCAGCGTACCGGTTTCAATCGTCACCGACGTCTCATCGCCGGCCGGGCGCAGACGGCCGTCGGCCAATTCGGCCTTCTTCGACAACGGGACGTGCAGCGACCCGGCCAAGTCGCGACTATTGAGATCAAACGTCCACTGCACAAAGGGTGCGGGCGCCGCGAGGGGCTTGGGTGAATCCGGTCTGTCGATAGCACGCCGTCGGGCCGGGATCTCAAGACCGGCAAGCCGGTCCTCGAGCTCCGCGATACGCTGCCGCAGTGGCTGCAGAAGGTCCTGGCGGGCGTTTTGCTCGGCGGGCGTGAGCAACTCCCGTTCTCCCTGCCAAACGCCTTCGAAAGCGGCTTTCACACGGTAGTACTCACGCTGCGAGATCGGGTCGAACTTGTGGTCGTGGCAACGGGCGCAGTTCACGGTCAGGCCGAGAAAAGTTTGTGACACGGTCCCGACGATCTCTTCGAGCTGGTCTTGCCGGACAGTTTCCCGTTGGGCGGCCACAGCCGACGTCAGCCCGACGACGTCGGTCGGGCCCGCGACGAGAAACCCGGTAGCCGCAATGCCGTCATGGGTTACCGGTTCGAGGACATCGCCGGCGATCTGCTCCTGGGCGAATCGCGCATACGGCTTGTCGTTGTTGAAACTTCGAATGACGTAGTCACGATACGGCCAGGCATTTTCCCGCAGCCAGTCGCGCTCGAAGCCTTCGCTTTCGGCGAAGCGGGCGGCGTCGAGCCAGTGCCGTCCCCAGCGCTCACCGTAGTGCGGCGAGGCCAAGAGCCGATCCACCAGCTTCTCGTAGGCTTCGGCCGAGGGATCGCTCAAGAAAGCCTCTGTCTCTTCGGGAGTCGGCGGCAACCCGAGTAAGCCGAAGCTGGCCCGGCGGATCACGGTCCGCGGATCGGTAGGCCGGCTGGGGAGCAGGCCGGTCTGCTCCATACGCTCGTAGACGAAGCGGTCGATGGGTGAGTGACGCCAATGATCCGGCAGCGCATGGGGCGATGGAGGTCGGGGTTCCTCAAGAGGCTGGAAGGCCCACCAAGTGGAGCCTGCCCGTTGCGGGGTTTTGATCTCGAGTGGGCCACTCCACGGCGCCCCGGCGGCGATCCATGCGTGGAAGACTTCGCGCACTCGCGGCGGTAGCGGATTTCCCAGGGGCATTTCACCCGCGGAGACACGGTTCCACAGCAAGCTTGCCTCGGGATCACCTGGAGCCAGCGCCGGCCCGCGCTTGCCACCACGAAGAGCATCCTCCCGCGTCGAGAGATTCAGCCCGGATTGGGCCTGTGCTGCGCCGTGACACGGTAGGCAGTGCTCTGCAATGAGGTCCGTCGCCCGGGCCCCGATGTCCGCACCGCCGACTTGCCGTGGAACGAGCAAGCTCGCGGCCGTGAGCCAAGCGATCGGGAGCCAAGCCGCCGTAAGCTTCTCTGCCTTCATTCGCGATTCTGCTGGGATTGTACTCCATTACCCCGATACCCTGACGCCCGACACCGGTCCAGTGTTCATTCTCTTGAGACTTGCAAACCGAATCACGTAGCAGGGCGTGCCGTACCCTCGGCAGGCCGGGAAGCCTGCATCGCAGTTAGGGGCAAGCACTCTCGCCGGTCTGGTTTGTGCCAACCCTCGACCGGGGGCGACGACTGGCAGGGGTGCCGCGGATGAAAGCCGATGGCCAGCAGTCATGGAATCAACCTCTGGTCCGCAGTGCTACGTAGTGAAGCGCTCGTAGCGGGGCGCCGGGGCTACGCGGGACTGGCGGTTGAGACACAAATGAAGACAAGTGAATAGAACCAGGGCCGCGGACCAGACCCCCAGGGGTAGGCCGTTCCAAGCCGCGTCTAGGCGGTTGTGAACCAGCAGAACACCAAGGTAGCCGAGGCCTTGGAAAACGCCGATCCAGCAACCAATCGGGCGGCCCGAGAAAGACAGCAAGGCCCATCCAGACCGAGACCCGGGAGTAGAGGGCATCCATGTTGCACCGCGCAGTCGGTACGAGCCAGTGTTCCCATCAAGATTCCGGTCTGGAGGGAAACTATCGGCCCAAAATATGGTGGGGTAGATCCCGGCGAGCCCTGGACGGGTTTTTGGAACCAATCGAGGGAAGGTGGTGGCTTTAAGTGATTGAAAACGTGGTGGCCAGGGACGGAATCGAACCGCCGACGCCAGCCTTTTCAGGGCTGCGCTCTACCAACTGAGCTACCTGGCCTCTTGTCCGATTGTAGGGAGCGGTTCGAAGCGGTGTCAATGAAGGACTCGGCCAGTTGGCCCTGCGGCACTGCGAAATAGGGTCTAGCCAGGTCTAGCCACCGTTGTCTCAGCAACGAATTGAGACACTGGCAAACGTTTGCATTCCTGCGGCGCAGTCTGTACAATCGTGCTGGTGTAATTCTTAAAAAATCATGAAGAGATGTGCGCCTACTGAGGGTTTAGCTCCCGAACAACCGGCGCGACGAGAGTTCGTCCCGTGAGAGCCGAGATGATACCGAGGGCATCCGCCGGGAACCTGTGTAAGAGAGAGTGGCAGATGCGAGACGTGACGAGTCCCAATCGCGAGTCCTAATGGGAAACTCTCGTTGGGAGTCAGCCCGTCGGATGATTAAGCCAAAGCTAAATCCTGATAGGGAATGTCGGCTAAAGGAGGTTAAAGTGACGACCAGCGTATGGGCAATGACCAGGGTATGGGGATTGTGTGCAGCGGTTGTCATCCTGGGGGGGGGTGTGATCACGGGGCTCCCGAACCGGAGACGTGGGAGTACACGGGCGGCTTTCTCGACCAGGGCTGGGATCACGAAACCCAGATGGAATGGTGGTACACGAGCCAGGGATCCTGGGTGATTCCCTACGATTGGTATCTCGCATTGGAGCGGGCTGACAGTAAAGAGCTGGTGCGCTCCGCTTTGAATATGGAGCGTTTACGCTTTATTGCCTGGCCGCCGGACCCGAAGTGGAACCCCGACGGACTCCCCATTGGATTCGTGAAAGACACCGATGCTGAATCCGGAGAAACCCATTTCGGTTTCACCTGTGCCGCCTGCCATACCGGCCAGTTTACGTACGAGGGCGAACAGGTTCTGGTGGACGGCGCCCCGGCGCATTCGAATTTTGACGGCTTTCTGGGCGAGATTGGGGAGTCCCTGCAACAGACACGAGACGACAGTGAGAAGTTTGCCCGCTTCGCTGATCGTGTGCTGGGCGCTGATGCGGAATCCGCAAGCGTGACGGCCTTGAAACAGCGGCTAGCGCAGCGGACTGCTTCGCTGGCCGAGCGGCTGAGGGTCAACAAGCCGCCTCACCCTTTCGGCTACGCTCGTCTGGATGCCTTTGGGAGCATCTTTAACGAGGGTTCGGTATTCGCCATTAATGAGCCCGCCAACGCGAAACCGGTGGACGCTCCGGTCTCGTATCCGGTGCTATGGGATACGCCGCAACACGACATCGTACAGTGGAACGGTGCCGCGGTCAACGCGGGCATCGGGCCCTACACTCGCAATGTCGGCGAAGTCGTCGGCGTGTTCGGCGATCTCCGCGTCGAGCAGGTGGACGTCGCCGGTTCCCCAAAGCTGCGCTATCGGCATCATATCAACGTCAAGAGCCTGGAGCGTATGGAGGAGATCCTCACCACCCTTTGGTCGCCGCAATGGCCCGAGGATACTCTCCCCGAGATCGACCGCGACCAAGCCGCGCGCGGCAAGGTGAACTACGACAAACTGTGCGTCCACTGTCATGCAGACATCGATCGCAAAGACCCCAAACGTGAGATCAAGGCCATAATGGCCCCCATCGACAAGGTGGGCACCGACCCGACGATGGCCACGAACATCGCAAACAGCACCCCCAAAACAGGAATGCTTGAAGGGCAGCCGATGCTTCCCCTCACGCAGGTGCTCCCGAACCTTGGCATCATCGAGCAGTTTGACCCTGAGGCGCCGACCGCGAAGGTGGTGGGCAACGGCGTCATCGGCGTCTTGCGTGAGGAGTTCGGACCCGTCAGACTGGCTAAAGGCTTGCCGGCCTATGTCAAGGCAGCAAAAGCAAACGCGTTCTACGAAGACGGAGAACGTCGCCGGCCGCCGCGCTACAAGTCCAGGCCCCTGAATGGAATCTGGGCCTCAGCTCCGTTTCTGCATAACGGCTCGGTACCGAACCTCTGGGAATTGCTCAACAAGCCCGAGCAGCGCCTAACGAGCTTTCATGTCGGGAGCTGGGAAATGGATCCGGTCAACGTCGGGTTTGTCACCGACGCCGGCCCGGCCACCAGTAAATTCGTCACTTCGATTCGGGCCAACTCAAACTCGGGGCATGATTACGGCACCGACCTGAGTGATACCGAAAAACGGGAGGTGATCGAGTACATCAAGACCCTGTGACGGCCGGCTCGGCTGTAGTCTACTAGTGGCCAGCGAGATTGTAGGGGCGGGCCCCCGTGCCCGCCCGGTTGCCATTAAGTTTTCTTTGCGACAGTCCACTAGTGCCGGCGCTCGGCCGAGGCGATATAGACCGCTCTGCGCAAGCGATTAATGCCCCCGAGGGGCTGGTGTGCGGAAACCGCATGCCAGGGAGTGAAGACCCGCTTCTCGCACTGGTTGATCGCCCCCGGGGTGTCGAGACCCGCTTGGGGCGACGGGATGGTGATCTTTGCGACGGTCTGCCACGGTGTTTCATCCCAGACTGCGCAGGCATTCTCGATCTCCAGACCGGCTTCACCCTTGTTACGCACCTGGACCTTGAAATCGAAACACACGTCCCCGTCTCCCTTCATCGTCTCGAGCAAGGCCTTGCGCAGGTAGTTGTCCGATGGGTTTTCCGGCAGGACTTGCGGTTTCTTCTCACCACAGGGATCGGCGGAGAACCTCATCACACGGTCGGGTCCGAACAGAAAGGGCGCCGCGCCGAAATACTGCACCTCGAGCGGATTCGCAACCGGTACGGCCTGCAACGCCTGGACCAGCTTGAAGGTCTCAAAGATTCTCGCTTTATCTGCGCCGGAGATTCCCGGCACGTCCACCTGCAGGGGTGCGAAAAAGAGCGTCGGGTCGTCATTGTGTTGCAGCAGGATCTGGTGCAGGCGCAGATAGTCAATCACGTTGGCGAACGCGAACGACGGTTGATTGATCATCAGAAAATCTTGACTGCGTACGCCGGCGTCTTCGAAAAACACTCGGTCCCTGACATCTACCACCTTGATGGCCATGCCGCGGCTGGCGTTCTTTCCATCCTCTACATCGGGTTTCACGAGGGTGGTTGCATTCGAAAAGCGGATCCAGGCGTTGAACTTTCTGCCGGTTTGCGCGAATAGTCCCTGCTGAAGATCCCGGTTAACCTCCAAGGTTGCTCGTACGCATCCGTGAGATTTCGGATGGACACCGCGCAGACTCGGGTTCGGAGCCGCATACCGCTTTGCGAGCAATTCGAGTGCCAGATCGACAAGTTCCTTGATCTGGTTCTCTTCTTCAGGCGGAATGGTTTCGAATGGGTTCTCGGGTAGGTTCAGATCTGCCATGACTCACTCCTAACTCCGTGGCAGCCAAAGCCGCGACTACGTCCAACGGAGAGAATTAGAATTGAAGACTCCTGAGAGGGTAGCTCATTGAAAACGGTATTGCAAGAAAACTGAAGCACAATTGGGCGCCCAATTCGGTCGAACGCGGAGGCTCAGCCTCGCAATCCTCAGCCAGGCTCATCCAGGGGTGTAGCTCGCCCAGGCCGCCTCCCCTCCCCTCTCCCTCGCCGTTTCCCACGGATTGGGGTGTTAATCGAGCGATTGCCCACGCCGAGCTTGGGCGAGATTTCGTTCACCCACGGCGGTCGGCAGGCGCCGCCGAGAAAGCTCAGGCCAACCTTGATGCTTTTCGTAACAATCGACCTCCTCGACGCGGACGCGCTTCGTCCACTGCTCAATGCGCACAGAAGGATCAGGGCTTGCGGGTAGCTCAAGGTCGGATCAACGGTTGTGCGTGGATTGTTGCCTCCAAACACAAGGTGATTGTCCTGCGGGTGTCTTTGGGGTCGAGGACCGCATCTACATGGCCGCGAGCGGCGGCCCACCTTGCGTCGAGGGAGTGCTCGTAGTCGGCGCGCGTGCGGTCCATGGCTCGCTTGACCTCCTCGCTGACCTCTTCGCCTTCTGCATGGAGGCGTTCCAGCTCGGCAGCGTAGAGAGCCTGCACCGCGGACTCACCTTCCATCACGCCGACTCGTGCCGTTGGCCAACTGAAGATGAAATCGGGGTCAAAGCCCTGTCCTGCCATGGCGTAGTAGCCGGCGCCGCTGGCGTGGCTCAGGGTAACGACGATCTTCGGCACGCACGCGCACGCCATCGTCTCGACCATCTCGGCCCCGGCCCGAATGATGCCGCTCTGTTCGGCCTCGGGACCAACCATGAAGCCCGTCACATCCTGGAGATAGACCAACGGGATGCCCGTCCGGTCACAGCGCTCGACAAACTCCGCCACCTTGCGGGCGCTTTCGGTATAGATGATCGCCCCCACGCGCGCTTTCTTCCCCCGCAAAAAGCCGCGGCGGTTGGCGATGATCCCGATCGGCCGTCCCTCGATGCGGGCGTCGGCGCAGAGAACTTCCGGCGCGTAGTCCGCCATGAATTCCAAGTAGCCTTCGCGATCGATGACGCGAAAGAGGATCTCGTGCACGTCGTAGGGCAGCCGATGGTCGGCCGGCAGGACGGAGTAGATCCCGTTTTCGTCGAGAAGTGGCGGGGAGGCGTCGTGTTTCGGTGTGTCGGGCCGCGGCGGGAGGTCGGCAACCATCTGCCGGATCGTCTCGATACAGTGTTCGTCGTTGCGGGCCTTGTAATGTGCGACGCCGCTCGTTTCCGTGTGCGTGACGGCGCCTCCGAGCGACTCGGCGTCGACCGATTTGCCGATCGCACCCTTGACGAGATTGGGGCCGCCCAGGCCCATGAAGCTGGTCTTCTCGACCATGATGATCACGTCCGAGAGCGCCGGAAGATAGGCGCCGCCGGCGATGCAAGGTCCCATGACGGCCGATATTTGCGGCACCTTCAGGACGCGGCGCATCAGCGAATTGTTATAGAAGATGCGCGCGCCGCCGTACTGGCCGGGAAAGATGCTTTCTTGGAACGGTAGGTTGATGCCCGAGGAGTCGACCAGATAGACGATCGGGATGCGGCAGCGCATGGCGATCTCTTGCATGCGCACGATCTTGGGAACGGTCTCGGGCCACCAGGCGCCGGCTTTGACGGTTGAGTCGTTCGCGACGATCGCGGCCGGACGTCCGCTGACGTGGCCAATACCGGTGACGACCCCGGCTGCGGGCGCTTTGCCGTCATGGCGGTCCCACGCAACAAGCAGACCGATTTCGAGGAACTGCGAGCCGGAGTCAATGAGTCCTAGAACGCGTTCGCGGGCGGTGAGCTTGCCGGCGTTGTGCTGTTTGGCTATGCGGTCGGGACCGCCGCCTCCGCGGAGACGCTCTTCCAGTTGGCGGACTCGGCCTACCAGGACCTGCATGTGGGCTGTGCGGGCCGTGCGCTCGCGGGCGTCGGGTGGGGTCAGGCCCGGTTGGGGCTGGAAGTGAGGGGGCATTCGGGAGTATTGTTTTTCTAACTCGGATCGTATCACGGGGCCAGGGCACGCTTTGGGGTAAGAAGCATCGTTTGGCGAGCGCCTGCGAACGCCCAGAGACCCGGGCCCGACGACCGTTTTCAACGCTCCTTCACGGGCTGTGAAAAAATCGGTGTCCATCAACATCCGTGGAAGCCGGCGCAATTGTAGGGGCGGGCCCCTACAATCCTCCAGCGTTTTTTTCACGGCCTCTCACGCTCTCGGCTCGGCTAGCGAGTGACACCGGTAAGATGGGAGACCGGCTCGGCTTTCGCCATGCGTTACTTGTTCTCCTCGATAGCTTTCCTGTTCATCCTGGTTCCCGCTCGTGCCCACATCATGAGCATGAGCAGCGGCGAGCTCGTGATCGAGGGCAAGAGTGCGTCATTTGAGCTTCGGATGCCCTTGTATGAAATCGTCCACTTGGAGGAACCGGAGCGTTCGTTGCTGGAGAACTTCCGTCTTTTTCAGGAGGGCAGGGAAGCGCCGTCGCGCGAAGGTTCGTGCCGGGCCAATGCCGACGAGGGCGTCTACCGCTGCGAGGCGACGTTCGAGTTTCCGCAACCGATCGAGCAGCTCGAGGTCCACTGTACGTTCGCCGCGGTCACGGTGCCGAACCACGTCCATGTGCTTCGGGCGACGCGAGAGGACGTGACGGAGCAGGCCGTCTTTGACTTCAGCTTCAGCCGATCGACCATTCGCTTCATACCGCCCACGGGGAGCGAGTTGTTTTTCTCGCAACTGGGTGCCGGTTTCGTGCGGGTGTTGCTCGGTCCTTTTCAAATCCTGTTTCTGTTGGCACTGGTGTTGGCGGGCCGCAGCCGCAAAGAACTCTTGTGCCTCGCCGCGGCGTTCCTTTTCGCGGAAGCCGTCTCGGCGGTTGTCGTCGCGTACAAGGATTGGCAGCCGCCGGCTCGTTTTGTCGAAGCAGCCGCGGCGTTGACCGTCGCGTATCTGGCGGTCGAGATTCTTGTCTTAGCTGATGCCGGCTATCGCTGGGTTGTGGCTGCCGGGATGGGGGTGTTTCACGGTTTCTACTTTGGCAGCTTCCTGCGGCAGGCGGAGATGGACTACTTGTACGTGCTGAGCGGTGTTGCTGTCGGTGAGGTTCTGGTCTTGGTGCTGTTTGTCTTCTTGTTGGCTCGTTTGAAGGCAGGGGCACCGGAGTTGAGGCCGGTCCAGGCCGGGGCTGTGCTGTTGTTTGTGGTGGGGATTACTTGGTTTGTGACCCGCATGTGGGGTTAAGGGTTCCCCGTCGCGGACTGGAGTGGGCCCCTGTGGCGAGGCCAAGAAAGTAGGGACGGGTCGCGGTTGACTGAAAAAGGATAGCCAATCCAGCCCAATGGGGGCATGATCAACTCATCCGGGGAAGCGGAGGCGGGCTCTGCTGGAGAGCAACCCACCAAGGAATACCCGGCCGCAGACTCATCGCAACGATGAGGGCGGGGTGCTCGCCTACTGAGGCCGCATCCCGCCTTGTGCTGCGCCATCGGATCGATAGATCTGCTCATGCCTTAAGAAAACTCAGGCGGCGCTAGCCGCCTCTTCCCACAGCCGCTCATACTCTTGCGGCGGCCGATAGCCCAGCGCCGAATGCAATCGCGTACGATTGTATTCCCGCTCAATATAAGCGCCGATCTCGGCCTGCGCCTGGGCCAAACTTTCATACTCGCTGCAGTCGACTTCCTCGCTTTTCAAAGTCTTGAAAAAGCTTTCCACGTACGCGTTGTCCTGCGGGCAGCCCTTGCGGCTCATCGATATCCTCGCGCCCGCTTGCCGCAGGGTGGCTACATAAGCTTCCGCGGCGTACTGCGAACCTTGATCGGAATGATGAATCCAGCCCGGCGCCGGACGCCGGCTGCTCAACGCTTGTTGCAGCGCCGCCAGCGGCAATTCGGTTTTCAGGTTCGGACCCACGGCCCAGCCCACCACGCGCCGCGAATACACGTCCAACACCACCGCCACATAGACGAAGTGGTTTCCCAATCGTACGTAGCTGAGATCGGAGCCCCACAGTTTGTTGGGACCCGTGGGTTGGAAATCGCGCGTCAGGTTTTCATAACGCCGCAGCGAGTGCTTCGAATCGGTCGTTCGCGGAACGGTGCGGCGACGTCGCCGCAAGAGCTTCTCTTCGCGCATCACCCGTTGCACGCGCTTGCGATTGACCAGCAGCTTTTGACGGCGCAGCTGTTGGGTCGTCCGCCGGGTGCCGTAGGCCGGATGGTCCAAGGCGGCGTGGACAATGGCCTGCCGCAGTTCCCCGACCTGCTCGCTGTCGGGTTTGGCCTGGCGGTAGAGGCTGGCTCGCGCCAGTCCGCTCAAGCGGCACAAATCGCGCGTGCTCAGCGTGCTCATGTTGCCTTGCCGCCTTGCGGCCCGTACTTCCTCAGCGACGCGCCGGTTCCACTGACGATGCTCGGCCGGCGCAGATCCTCGACACGCCGCAAGGCTGCGGACAAAAAATCAATCTCCATGGCCTGGCGGCCGACTTTGCGTTCCAGCTCCGCGAGGCGGGCCTGGGCTTCGTGGCCGGGCTCGACACGGGCGCTGCCGCCGGGACGCGCCCCGCGCCGGGAAAGGCTTCCTCGACGCCGTAGCGCTCGACTTGTGCCAGCCAGTCGTAGAGCTTTTCGCGCTTCACCTCCAGCTCGCGCGCGAGGGCCGAGCCGGACTCGCCGGCTTCGAGCCGCCGGACGGCCGCCAGCTTGAACTCCTTCGTGAATCGTCTTCGAGACAATCGAACCTCCTTACCGTTCCCTGGTTCATTGTCCCTTCTCTACTGGTCTCGCTTTTCGGGTCCATTCCAACCCCGCGAGCGGCGGGCCGATCTCAGCATCGCGAAGACCCCTGCGGCTACCTCCGTCGTACCCGGCAGTAGTATCACCTACACCTTGACGGCCACAAACAACGGCCCCAGTAACGCTACCGGCGTGACCGTCACCGATACTTTCCCAGCCGACCTGACTCACTCAGGCAACACCTGCGGATCCACTCCCTCCGGGAGCATGTTCACGTGGAACGTGGGAGTCCTCGCCGACGGCGCGACGGCCACTGCACGGTCACCTTTGACGTCAGCTCGGCAGCGACGGTCAACATCGTCAACAGCGCGACGGTGACCGGCGACCAGACCGACCCCAACGCGGCCAACAATACTGCCCAGACGAACAACCCCCTCGCGTTCGACGTGACGCTGGGGGTGAGCAAGGCGGCCGTGGGCCCGTTCCTGGCCGGCACGCTGGATGCCTACCTCGTCACCGTCACGGCGACCGGCCTCTCGAGCGCCAACGACGTTGTCGTCACTGACGTACTCGACCCGCGGCTCATTTTCGTACCCGGTTCGTCCGGGCCGAATTGCTCGGCGGTGGGGCAGACGGTTACCTGTACGACCCCGACCATTGCGCCCGGCGGGATGCAAGCGTTCACGATAGCCGTGATGATCGCGCCATGAGGATACGGAGAACAGTAATGAAACAACGATTCTCCACCGAACGCAAAGGGCGCCCAGAGTGTCATCCAGTGCGGAGAATCGCGAACACGGGCCTTCGCCGACTCAGCATCGGCTTCCTGTTGGTTGGCGTCCTTGTGGCGTTCGTGACAGGGGCCCAAACGCCGGCTGTCCAAAAAGGAGCGGAACCTGCGCCAGTGTTCGCTAAGTCTTTCGCTCCAGACACCATTGGTCCGGGAGGTGTTTCGACACTCACGTTCACCATCGACAACAGCGCCTCTGCGCTTGCTGCTGCGAGTCTTGCCTTCACCGACAATTTGCCCGCCGGCGTGACCATCGCCAGCCCGTCGAACGCCACAACGACCTGCACCGGTGGGACGCTCACTGCTACGAGCGGCAGCAGCGTGATCTCCTACAGCGGTGGCTCGGTGTCGGCCGGCGCGTCCTGCACAGTTCAGGTTGACGTGACGACCAGCGGCTTTGGTGTGCTTGTCAACACTTCGGGAGATCTGACCTCCAGCTCCGGCAATAGCGGCCCGGCCACTGACACTTTGACCGTCGTCATCGTCCCGCCGACGTTCGAAAATCGTTCGCGCCGGCCACGATCGGTCCCGGCTCGGTTTCGACGCTTACGTTCAGCATCACCAACAACGACCCGACGACTCCCCTTACCGACCTCGCCTTCACCGATATTCTGCCTACGGTGCCGGGCGATGTGGACGTCGCCACGCCGGCAAACGCCTCCACAACCTGTCGCGACGGCGTAGTTACCGCTCCAGCCGGGGGCGGCACGATCGCCTTTAGCGATGGCGAGCTGGGAACCGGCGAGACGTGCACCGTCACCGTTGACGTGACCGCCGGCACGGCGGGCGTGCACACAAACCCGTCCATTTCCCTCGCCTTCGCGGAACTCGGAGGAGACCCCCCGACCACTGCTCCGGCGGACCTGACCGTCAGCGCCACTTTGCCCGGGTTCTCCAAAAGCTTTGCGCCGTCCAGCGTGCCGCTGGGTGGTAGAAGCACGCTGACGTTCACGATCGACAACAGCCTCAACGGGTCGTTCGTACTCTTCCTGGCCTTCACGGACAACCTTCCGGCCGGCGATACCTTGCTGACGTTCGCCGGCGCCACCCTGATGCCCGGGGACGTCTGCACTTTCAGCGTGACGCTCGACGTGCCGGCCGCCGCGACCGCCGGGCCGCACACCAACACCACCAGCGGCGTCGTGGCCACGGTGCTGGGCGTTACGGGAACGGAGAACCCCGCCTCCGACGATCTCGAAATCACGGGTCTAAGCTTGACGAAATCGTTTACCGACGATCCGGTCATCCCGGGCGGCACGGTAACCCTCGAGTTCACGATCGATAACCAAAGCCCCGACGACGCCACCGGCATCTTCTTCACCGACAATCTGGGACTATCTGGGTTCATGCTGTCCCCTGCGCTCCCAGACCTTGCATCGACCAGCGGGACCTTGACGGACGTCTGCGGTTCAGGCTCTCAGATTACCGGCACCACGGTCCTTACTTTCACCGGCGGCGACCTCCTGGCGGGCGATCCGCCGTGCACCTTCAGCGTCACCCTCGACGTGCCGCTGGGGACCGCGTCCGACACCTACATCAATGCGACAACAGGTAGCTTCACGTTCCTCGGGGGGACTCTGGTCTTCCCTGACCCGGCGACGGACGATCTCATCGTCTCTTCCGACCTGCTGTCACTCACGAAGTCCTTTACCGACGACCCAGTCGCCCCCGGCGGCACCGTGACGCTGGAGTTCATGATCGCCAACCTCGACAGCGGCACGATCACCGACATTGCGTTCACCGACGACCTTGAAGCTGCCCTCGCGGGCCTCGCCCCGGCCGCGGGCGGCCTGCCGATGGACGGTTTCTGCGGCCCCGGCTCCACGCTGACTTTCATGACCGGCGAGCTCACCCTTGCGGGCGGCATGCTGACTTCGAGCGCAATGTGCACGTTCAGTGTCACTCTCGACGTTCCGATGGGAGCGACAGGACCCACCGCCACGAACACGACGAGCAGCGTCTCCGGTCTCGTCGGCGCTCTCCCCGTGGTGGGAGCCGCCGCGAGCGACGACCTGTTCATCCAGACGATAACGTTCAGCAAGGTGTTCAGCGTCCCCGTCCCACCGGGCGGCACCGCCCAAGCCGGCGGTACTGTGATGCTGACCTTCACCATCCAGAATCTGGACGCCTCCGCGGGGGTATCGGACCTTGAGTTTGCCGACGACCTCACCGCCACTCTGGCGGGCCTCACCGCTACCAGCTTGCCGACCGACCCCTGTGGGGCGACGGGCTCCTCGATTGCCGGCACCTCGACACTCACGTTTACTGGCGGCAATCTACTGCCGGGCGGTGACTGCACCTTCGCGGTCGATCTGCTACTCCCGTTGACGCCGCTGGCGGGCACCTTCCCGAACGCGACCTCGGACCTGTTTGTCGCCGGCCTCCCGGTGGCCTCGGCGGCCGCGGACGACCTTGTGATCGCCACCGACGTACCCAACACCGTCAGCGCCGACGCCTCTAACGCCGCCCCGGTAATGGTCACGATCACCACCACGGTCACGGCTCCGTGACCTATTGACTCCCGCATAATATAGAGTCAGTCAAAACAAAGAGAAGACTGTTTCCAGAAGGCCGTGATCAAACGCGGTTTGCGGTACATGCGGCGGAGTGCCTTGCGGGCCCGCTCGTTCAGCTCGCCGTAGTCTTTCGGACAGACGTTCGGCAACTCGTGCTGCTTCCAGTAAGCCCAGATGTATTCCACCGGATTCAACTCCGGCGCATAGGGTGGCAAGTACTCGGTTGCGATGTGGCCTTCGGAGAGTTCGATGAACTCTTGCACCAGGCGGCTACGGTGCGCCGGCAGCCGATCCCAGACGATCAGCAGCGGGCGATCGATATGACGTACCAACGCCTTGAGAAAGTCGGTCACTTGCTCTTTGCCGATCGCACCGGGATAGAGCCGGAAGTAGAAGTTACGCAGCGTCAGCCCCGCCGAGACGGAAAGCTTCTCCCAGTTGAAGTTAAACTGCAGCACCGGTGTTTGGCCACGTGGCGCCCAGGTGCGGCAGCGATGCGGCTTCTGACTCAATCCGCTTTCGTCGATGAAGACGAGCGTACGGCCTTCGTTTTGGGCTTTTTTTTAATGCGCTTCCAGGTCTTGCGCTTCCAGGTGCGGATCCGCTCTTCGTTGCGCTCGCGCGCCTTTCCGGCCGGGCGTTGCGGGCTCCAGTCGAGCGCTCGCAGGATCTTCCAGGCGTGGCCTGCGTGGTATGCGACCCCGAACTCGTCTCCGGTCAGCCGAGCCACCCGCGGACAGCTCCACAGGGGCGTTGGGAAGCCGTGGGCTTCCGGGCCTTCCAGCAGCAGCGACGTCAGGCGTTCGCGTTGTGCGGCATCGAGGAGCGGCTTGCGTCCGGCGCGCCCGGCCTGGCGGAGTCCGGCCGCACCCTGCTCGCGGTATTGCCGCCGCCACTCACTGACGGTTTGGCGAGCGACGTTCAGCCGTCTCGCCGTCTCGGACTGATTGTGGCCTTGGTGGAGCAGCCGCATCGCTTCGAAACGGCGCTTCTCCAGCGCCTTGAAATCCCGCTTCACACCTTTGGGGTTGCCCATACATATATAGATGCTCCACACTGTCAAAAAGTGTCATAATAATTTGCGGGATTCAATAGGCTTGGTTCGCATGGGCCGGCCCGCCTGGTCCCCGGATAGCAAGCGGCTGGTCTTCCCGGCGAACAATGCAAAGGGGGGAGGCTTCTTCCTGTTTGACATCGCAACGGAGAAGGTCCATCGGGTTTGGAAAGGCGAAGTGTGGTCCTTCCATCACCTCATCTTCAGACCAAACGGCCGATCCATCGCATTCCCCCGTCAGGACGGGATGTGGTCTTTGGACTTGGATTCCCGGGAAGAGTCAAAGCTCGTTGATGAGAGCGGTGGCCTCTCTTTTGCTTGGGACCGCAAACGATTTGCGCTGACCGTATGGACTCCCAAAGAAAGCTTCTCGAAACTCGTAATTGGGGATACCAGCAGCGGCAGGACTCGCGAACTCGTCAGCGCCAAGTTGCCCGAGAAGATCGCCGGCAGCACAGCCTGGACGCCCGATGGAGGGCACGTTTTGTTCTGGAAGACAAACGAAGACGACGAGGTAAGCACGCTGTGGACCATTTCTTCTGACGGCGATGAACCACGAAAGACTGAACTCTCCGCCAAGAGCGTGGACCCAACCAACCTCTACGGCCTGAGTCTTCATCCGAATGGCAAGCAGGTCGCCTATAGCGCGGGAACCAGCAAGTATGAAATCTGGGCGCTTGAAGGAATTCTCTCGGAGCGTTAGAGCTTCGTAGCGGAGGACGGGTGGTTTTCACGGTAGGCAGGTTTGGGCAAGAACTTTGATCGATCGAAATTTTCTCCCTGAAATGAGCACCGGCGAGTGAAACCAAGATTCCCAACAACCATTCGGATCAGCCGGCCCATCGGGCTTCGGCAACTGCTTGCCGAGTCACTCATCATCACCACTGGAAGCCTCTTCTTTTTCATTCTTTCTGCCACGCTGGGCCTCCCGAGCGACGATCGTGTGCCCGGAGCCTTCGCCTGCATACGCGGATTCCGGTGCGCGGCCCCTCTCATCGAGTGGTGGCACAATCTCTGCTTCCAGACCTGCTGTCGGGAATACCAAGAGGCTTGACGAGCGGCAGGGGCCACCTCGGACATGGACGGACGCAAGTGGCGCCCGTCTTCACTTCAGCACTTCGAACTCAAATACGACCGCTTTGCCGCGGATCACGAAGCAGAGGTAGTACTCCCAAAACTTGCGGAACGCGGACGAGTAGTTGATGGCGAGTTGAAAGCCCAACAGTTTCCACAGCCTTAGTAGCTTCACTTGAACACGGCGCTCGCCCAGCCTTTGCCGGCCGTAGTAGCTATAGTCGCGGTCTTCGGTGAAGTTACGGAAGGAGTACGAGTTCAGGTGCCATCGATGGGTCGGGTCGCAGAATGAGCTGAAGTCGGTGTAGTGAGGCGTCTCGATAACGACTTGGCCGCCGGCCCGGCTGATACGGTGCACCTCGTCCACCGTCGCGATCACATCGGCGACATGCTCGACCACGTGAATCAGCCGGACTTCGTCGAAGACGTCGTCGTGAAAGGGCAATCGGCCGCAGTCGATATCGCAGATCACGTCCGCGTCGGTATCGCGGTTGTGGTCGATTCCAATGGCACCCGGCTGCTTGTTGCGGCCGCATCCAACGTCAAGGATCCTCGGTGAGCTGGGTGTCGGCAATCGTCACAATGTAGCAGGAACCATCGCGGTGCGAGATTGAGCGTCTTCGAAGGATTCGGGCCCCCGGGGGTTCGCTCGTGTGCCTGTCGGCACGCCATTGTGAAGAGGCCGAGAAGCGCTCATAATACGGACGACAGCATTTCGGTAGCTGATCCGTTTCCCTTTTCCGGAGGCCCTGCTGTGCAATTCGCAACCGCACGTCGAGTCTCGTACCTTCTGCTCGCGTTCTGTCTTACCGGGCTACCATGCCTAGCTGTGCCCATCATCAGTCCGGGCGTCAACTCCGGCAGTCTCATGGTGCCGGGCCTGCCGCAATACGGCGTCGCCCGGGGCTCATTGTTCGTCGTCTTCGGCGTGGATATGGGGCCGGCCGTACTGGTTTCCGCCAGCGTGTTCCCGCTGACGACGGAGCTTGTCGGAACGTCGGTTCAAGTAACCGTCGAGAGTGTAACGGTGGACTGCCTGATGGTGTACACGTCGTCCGGACAACTGGCCGCCGTGCTGCCTTCCGATACGCCGCTCGGGGAAGGGACCCTCACCGTCACCTTCAACGGGGAGACGAGCGAGCCCAGTACCATTCTCGTCGTCGAGCACAACATCGGGATCTACGGCCTGCGCGCCGACGGCCGTGGGCCGGCCATCGTCACCGACCTCGCCTTCACCGTCAACACCGTCGTCAACTCTTTCGCGCCGGGACAGATCGTCGTTGCCTGGATCACGGGCCTGGGGGCTCGAAACTCCGATGCACAGCCGATGGTTCAGGACCTGAAAGACACGTTGGATCTACATGTGGTCGTGGGAGGAAAGCAGGCGACGGTCTTCTACGCCGGACCCAGCGGTTTCGGAGGCGTCGACCAGCTCAATTTCGAGATCCCGGCGGACGTCGCTGAAGGCTGCTTCGTCCCGTTTGTCATGTGGGCCGGTGTGACGCGTAGCAACTACACCTCGATATCGATTTCCTCGCAAGGAACCACGTGCTCAGATGCCCAGGGCTTCCTGTCCAACGAAATCGATCAGCTCAATCAGCAAGGAGCACTCACGGTTGGAACGGTACTTCTTAGCGCTGTGTTTCTCAGCGCCGAACCCGTCGGCGCGGCTGGGGCATTGGGCGTTTCAAAGGGGACCGCGCAGGCTCCTCTAACCTTCGCTGCGGCCGCGTTCACGAACACGACCGCCTTTCAGCATTCCCGGGTGGGGATCCCCTTCCCCCAGGATGTGTGTGCCTCGTTCTGGACCCTGGCCGAGTTGCTTGATAATCCGTTCGCGCCGATTCAGATTCCGGCCGCCGGTGACATCGACGTCCGTTTTCCCGCCGGGGATGCCACGACGACCCTGGATCTTGCCGCGAACCCCGTGGCGCCGCTCATTCTCCCTGACCCCTTGAACGACCCTTACGAGGTTGGCGATCAGGACGGGGACCTCATTGTCGACGGGCAAGCGGCCACGGTTCCGGCCGGGTTTCAACGCAACGCCACTCTCCTGACCGCTGCATTCGATGAAAACTTCGCCGCGCCCGGGTCCGCCGATGCATGGTTCGATGCGTGGAGGGACTACCACTCCAATGGCGGTCAGCCGCCGTTGACTCTTAACTTGGAAGCCCCTGCGACCGCGCCCCCAAACACGGTCCTGGAACTCGCCGGACAAGCGAACTTCGAGTCCCCCATCGGCCAGTCGCTGGTGGCCGGCTACGTTTGCAACTTTGAGCTGCAGCCCGGCCCGGCCGAATACTCGATTCCGATGGAAGTAATGGCCAACATGCCTTCGGCGGGACCGTTCACCGGCATGCAAAGCATCCGGTGGTTTCCGGCCGACTCGACCCGTGTGCCTGCCGTCAATGGCACCGTCGATCTGTGGCTGACGTTCGACCAGGTGGTATGGCAACGCGAGTTTACTGAGCCTCCCCTCAATCTGTCGGCGACCGCGACCGGCGATCAGGTGGCGCCACCTACGGGCGCTCTCACCCAAGCGAACTGTACCTTCGCGGCGAATGATGCCGGACTCAACGGCATCTGCACCCACAATCTCGTTCCGACCGGCCTCTCGATGAACCTCGGTGCCGCTGGAGAGAACGGAGACCAATTTTTCTCCACCCAGGCCGGACTGGGCAACCGGATCGACTTTGGATTCACCCCGGCGGATCTGCCCACGGAGATCCCGATCGGCGCCGTGCTCGCCGCGCTTTGAGACGGGCTGGCGTACGTCCTATTGCACTCTGAGGCGTTCCCAGACGGCGAGGTCCGCGGTCAGATTAAGCCCGCGCCCTAAGGCCGTGGTTCCTGCCGACAGCCGTCTTGACCGCAACGTGGTCCTCGCCTACCGACACTCAGAGCCAAGGGGTTCGTCACGGCCCGTCATGGGTGCGGCTCGGTGCTGGGCTCGTCGTACATCTGTGCGGTCGCCTCTTCCTCGTTCTTCCTGCTAATGATTCGCTCGTAAACCATGTAGACGCCGAGCGCGATCAAGATGGCGGGCCAGAAGGGCACGATGTCGCGCACATCCCAGTAGCCGAGTGAGAGCAGCAAGAACACAATACCGGCGACGATAAACGCGATACCCGCCGCCGGCGAACTCCTCGCAAGGCCCCGCAAGGAAAACAGCCCGGAAAACTCATTCACGGTGTCGCCGCGGCGCAACGCACGGGCGGTTCGCAGCGAGTCGAGAGGCATGTAGAAAAGGAACAGAATCATCGACGGCACCAGCAGCGCCTTCAGCCCGCCGCCGCGGCTCGAATCGAGCAGGCCTATCAGGCCGCCAAAGATCAACACTTGTAGAACCGCCTTGGGGTACTGTCCGTTGTAGACGGCTCCCACTCCCGGTATCAGGCCCAGGATGAAGGCCAGGGGCGGCGAAGGGGCCTCGTTCGCTGCGGCGTCTCGATTCGGCGGAGTCGGCTGTGGCGGACCGCTGGAATCGATTGGGTTCGCACCGCCCGGCTCGATCCCGTAGGCTGCCTCGGGGGCCTCACCGGCCTGGGCGCCGGCCAACACCGCTTCCGGCTCGGCTCCGTACAGCCCGGTCCAACAATCCTCGCAGTAAACGATGCCCTGCGTCTCTCGCCGGCACGTTACACACACACCTCGTCCGCACTCGCGGCAGAACGCGACGGCAGCTAGTTCTTGATGGATGGCGCAGTGCATGATTTCCTAGGTCATGGTCAGCTATGGAGACGCTGGCCGGGGGTGATTTCGCGCCTGGCTCACTCCTGTGCCGGCGGTTTCACTCCGGTAGGAGTCTCGGCCTTCTCGTTCTGACCCGGCCGGTTCTCTTCTTGCGTCGGCGTCGTGATCCGCGGCAGATTCTCGCGCACGAACGCCGTGCTCTGGCTCCACAGGCGATCGATCTCCCGGCTCGCCTGGGCGACCTGGCTCAACGGATGCGTCCCTTCGGCCTTCCACCGCTCTACCGTTCTGTGAACCGAGAGTGTCAGGATCGAGAAGGAAACCAAAGCCAACGCCATGCTCATCGCAAAACGAGGCTCGAACAGAGGTTGAATAAGTAGGCGGAAGCCGCCGAAGCCTCGCGACCCAGCGGCGGCTCCTGCGGCAACCAACACGCCCGGAGCCCGAGCCGGTCCCACCGTCTTGAGAATCTCGCTGACCAACTCCTCCGGGGGCTCGACACGAGGCGAGTCGTGCACCCACTGCAACGCCAGCTCGGCGTCGGCCAGCGTTTCAGCACAGCCTTGGCAGTGGCTGATGTGCTCATCAAACTGCTGCCGCTCTTCGTGGGAGATCGTCCCGTCGAGGTAGTCGCAGATGCGGCTGTCGACGCTTGCGCATCTCATGGCCGCACCCCCATGGCCCGGAGTTGCCTCGCCAGCTCGCGCCGTCCGCGGTTGATGCGCGACTTGACGGTCCCCTGGGGCACCTCGAGGACGTCGGCGATTTCCTGGTACTTCATCTCCTGCAAGTCTCTGAGGATCACTGCCTCCCGCAGTTCCATCGACAGGCGCGCCAGAGCCGTTCTGAGCAACTCGCCCGTTTCGCGGCGGACGAGAGCATAGTCGGCACGGCCCCCGACCAATGAGCGGTCCTTCGGCGTGGCGTGCTGGTCTTCGATCGACTCGAGGCGGCTGTGCTTGCGGTTCTTGCGGTAGTGATCGATGAGCAGGTTGCGGGTGAGGCGCATCAGCCAAGTACGGAACGACCCGCAGCGGCCGTCGTAGCGGTCGAGCGCCCGAAAAACCCGCAGGAAGACCTCTTGGGTCAGCTCACGCGCGTCGTCGGGATTGCCGGTGAAGCGGTGGCAGGTGCCGTACACGATCCGCGTATGCGCGCGGACCAGCTCCCCCCAGGCGCCGTTGTCGCCGTGGAGGCACTTCTCGACCAGGCCCGCGTCCCGCTCGATCTGCTCACGGGCGATCTGCTCCGACACTGCGCTATCGGCACTGGGACGCCCCCAGGGCGCCCCCCAAGGCAGCGTCGCCTCCCCTGTCATGGCCATCGTCTCTCGCCCCTTACCCTACTAAACGAGACCGTCCCGCGAAAGGTTCAATCGAAGATTGATAGAAATCGAGATTTTGGCCTCCAGGAGCCCCCTTCGGCACGTGGACACTACAACTCCTCGAATTCCTCACGGCGGGGCAGGTGAGCAACGCGGGCAGCACCAGTTGCTGGGACGGCGTGAGGGAGGGTTCCTCGCCGGTGGACGGTTCGACTGTGTCGGTTGCTTGGCCGCCCTTGGCCACCCCTGGCCTCCTTTGACCTCTTTCCACAGAGGCGCCTATGGATTCGTTATTCATGAGTCATCTCGTGCAGCACCCGTGCGCATCGGTGACCAGGATTTGGAATTGTGGTGTTCCACCTGCTGTCCTGTTGGGGCGACGGATCACCCGTTCGCTTTCTTCGCTTCTAGTGTAAGGGCCGATCATGGAGTGGAGAGGCGGTTGCGGAGGTAAGTGATTGAAAGGATGGGGGAAATTGTTTTTTAAAATCTGTGAACGGCGATAACCCTATTGACTCCCGCATAATATAGAGTCAGTCAAAACAAAGAGAAGACTGTTTCCAGAAGGCCGTGATCAAACGCGGTTTGCGGTACATGCGGCGGAGTGCCTTGCGGGCCCGCTCGTTCAGCTCGCCGTAGTCTTTCGGACAGACGTTCGGCAACTCGTGCTGCTTCCAGTAAGCCCAGATGTATTCCACCGGATTCAACTCCGGCGCATAGGGTGGCAAGTACTCGGTTGCGATGTGGCCTTCGGAGAGTTCGATGAACTCTTGCACCAGGCGGCTACGGTGCGCCGGCAGCCGATCCCAGACGATCAGCAGCGGGCGATCGATATGACGTACCAACGCCTTGAGAAAGTCGGTCACTTGCTCTTTGCCGATCGCACCGGGATAGAGCCGGAAGTAGAAGTTACGCAGCGTCAGCCCCGCCGAGACGGAAAGCTTCTCCCAGTTGAAGTTAAACTGCAGCACCGGTGTTTGGCCACGTGGCGCCCAGGTGCGGCAGCGATGCGGCTTCTGACTCAATCCGCTTTCGTCGATGAAGACGAGCGTACGGCCTTCGTTTTGGGCTTTTTTTTAATGCGCTTCCAGGTCTTGCGCTTCCAGGTGCGGATCCGCTCTTCGTTGCGCTCGCGCGCCTTTCCGGCCGGGCGTTGCGGGCTCCAGTCGAGCGCTCGCAGGATCTTCCAGGCGTGGCCTGCGTGGTATGCGACCCCGAACTCGTCTCCGGTCAGCCGAGCCACCCGCGGACAGCTCCACAGGGGCGTTGGGAAGCCGTGGGCTTCCGGGCCTTCCAGCAGCAGCGACGTCAGGCGTTCGCGTTGTGCGGCATCGAGGAGCGGCTTGCGTCCGGCGCGCCCGGCCTGGCGGAGTCCGGCCGCACCCTGCTCGCGGTATTGCCGCCGCCACTCACTGACGGTTTGGCGAGCGACGTTCAGCCGTCTCGCCGTCTCGGACTGATTGTGGCCTTGGTGGAGCAGCCGCATCGCTTCGAAACGGCGCTTCTCCAGCGCCTTGAAATCCCGCTTCACACCTTTGGGGTTGCCCATACATATATAGATGCTCCACACTGTCAAAAAGTGTCATAATAATTTGCGGGATTCAATAGGCCACAACGGGTTACGAAAAGCAGGCTCGGCGTATCGTGGGGGCGGTTAGCCGACGGACCGAAGTGAGCGGCGTGGCGTCATGGCTATACACGCATTATAAAAGGGCGCCCTTTTGAGGTACGGTTTGAGCGTTGACTCTCGTCCCTACAGAAAGGAGCACCCTCATGGATAGTACGAAGTATATCGGCATGGACGTTCACAAGGAAACGATTTCGATCGCCGTGATGAACTCCTCCGGCAAGCTGGTGATGGAGTCCATTCTGGAAACGAAAGCGGCCACCATTGTGCAGTTTGTCGAAGGGCTGCGCGGAAGTTTGCATGTCACATTTGAAGAAGGGACCTGGGCGGCCTGGCTCTACGAGCTGCTCAAGCCTCGTGTCACGAAGGTTACGGTGTGCAATCCGCGGAAGAACGCTTTGCTGAAGTCCGGCAACAAGAGCGACCGGATCGATGCGCGAAAGCTGGCCGAACTGCTGCGCAATGGATCGCTCTCGGCGGTCTACCACGGAGAAAACGGCATCCGAACGTTGAGGGAACTCTCGCGCAGTTACCTGACGATCAGCAAAGACCTCACGCGAGTGATGAATCGGCTCAAGGCGCTGTACCGAAGCTGGGCCATTCCTTGCGCCGGTACACAAGTCTACGCACCGCGACATCGGTCGGAATGGTTGAGCAAGATCACGGAAGCCGGCGTGCGCCGGCGTGCCGAGTTCTTCTACCAACATCTCGACGGGCTGCAGGCTTTACGCCAAGCAGTGCGGCGAGATCTATTAACCGAGAGCCGGAAGCATAGTGCGACGAAATTGCTACGCCAGATTCCCGGTATCGGTCCGATCCGGGCGACTCTCTTGATGGCGCTGATGCAGACACCCCACCGGTTTCGCAGCAAGCGGCAACTGTGGGCCTACAGCGGTCTGGCGTTAGAGACGCGCAGCAGCGCGGAATACCGCTACGTGGAAGGTCAGCTACAACGCATCAAGGAGCGAGTGGCCCTGCGCGGCCTGAACAAAGACCATAACCATGATCTCAAGTCGATCCTCAAGAGCGCAGCCACGAGAGCCAGCGGTCCTGCTGGGCCCGCCCACCAGTTTTACGAAGCTTTGCTTGCCAAGGGAATGAAGCCTTCGATGGCTCGTCTTACCCTGGCGCGCAAGATTGCCACGATCACGTTGATCGTCTGGAAGAAAGGAGTACATTTCGACGCTGAACATCTGAAACAACAAGCAGCTTGAGCGTCTCTGGCAGAGAGTCCGCTCCGTCCGCAGGAATCATCTCCGCGGCGGCGCCCATTGGGTTCTTGAGACGCTCGGGTTCGAGGGAGAGCATCGATCGGCTAGATAGGCCCTGTGTGCCTTGAGCACCGAGTCTCTGTAAACACCCTATGCCTCCTCGGATAACCCAAGAAAGCAATAGGCCACGAGTCTCCGATAGGGCCATGGTTGCCAACGCGGCAATCGCCACGCTTGTCAGTCTCGGAAACCGAACAGCGTCGTCACAACGGTGAGATGGAACCACAGGGACGGAAGACTGCTTCGTCGCTTTCGCTCGACAAAGCGAAACAGGACAACAAGACCGTGATAAGCCGCTCGTCGATCGAGAGAGCGCGCTCAACTATTGAATCCCGCAAATTATTATGACACCTTTTGACAGTGTGGAGCATCTATATATGTATGGGCAACCCCAAAGGTGTGAAGCGGGATTTCAAGGCGCTGGAGAAGCGCCGTTTCGAAGCGATGCGGCTGCTCCACCAAGGCCACAATCAGTCCGAGACGGCGAGACGGCTGAACGTCGCTCGCCAAACCGTCAGTGAGTGGCGGCGGCAATACCGCGAGCAGGGTGCGGCCGGACTCCGCCAGGCCGGGCGCGCCGGACGCAAGCCGCTCCTCGATGCCGCACAACGCGAACGCCTGACGTCGCTGCTGCTGGAAGGCCCGGAAGCCCACGGCTTCCCAACGCCCCTGTGGAGCTGTCCGCGGGTGGCTCGGCTGACCGGAGACGAGTTCGGGGTCGCATACCACGCAGGCCACGCCTGGAAGATCCTGCGAGCGCTCGACTGGAGCCCGCAACGCCCGGCCGGAAAGGCGCGCGAGCGCAACGAAGAGCGGATCCGCACCTGGAAGCGCAAGACCTGGAAGCGCATTAAAAAAAAGCCCAAAACGAAGGCCGTACGCTCGTCTTCATCGACGAAAGCGGATTGAGTCAGAAGCCGCATCGCTGCCGCACCTGGGCGCCACGTGGCCAAACACCGGTGCTGCAGTTTAACTTCAACTGGGAGAAGCTTTCCGTCTCGGCGGAGCTGACGCTGCGTAACTTCTACTTCCGGCTCTATCCCGGTGCGATCGGCAAAGAGCAAGTGATCGACTTTCTCAAGGCGTTGGTACGTCATATCGATCGCCCGCTGCTGATCGTCTGGGATCGGCTGCCGGCGCACCGTAGCCGCCTGGTGCAAGAGTTCATCGAACTCTCCGAAGGCCACATCGCAACCGAGTACTTGCCACCCTATGCGCCGGAGTTGAATCCGGTGGAATACATCTGGGCTTACTGGAAGCAGCACGAGTTGCCGAACGTCTGTCCGAAAGACTACGGCGAGCTGAACGAGCGGGCCCGCAAGGCACTCCGCCGCATGTACCGCAAACCGCGTTTGATCACGGCCTTCTGGAAACAGTCTTCTCTTTGTTTTGACTGACTCTATATTATGCGGGAGTCAATAAGTCGGGCCTCGAAAGTAATCTCCTTCTCAGGGCCATACTTCACTTTCATATACGCGAGATACGGGCCCCAGTAGTCCGGGGGCAGCACCCAATCTGTTTTGAGTCCCTTGTCCAGAGGCGGGAACTCAATCGAGCAAGGACTGTCGCACGAGCGGATCATCATCGCCAACTCCGCTTCCCGTCTCCGCAGAACCTCAGCATTGTGGGATTTGATCCCGTAGATAAAAGACAACTGGTATAGGTAGCCGGCGAACGCAACGGCCAATCCGCCCATAACCAGACGCCGAGCCCACACCTCTCGCGCGGCACGCAGCAACAACCACACAAAGACAGCCAAGAACAGAACCTGAGAACCGTAGATTGCCCGGGGGGCCGGGTACGCCAGGACCCAGTAGGCGGCCGTGGAGGCGAAACACAACCCCAGCAGCCAAACACTGTTCCATCGAACCCGTTGCCACGCCAGGCAGACAGCAACGATCAAGAACCCAAACTGAGCCGCCGTAGCGATCTCGTTCGTGTCGGCGGCAAAGAACCGCACGTGGAACAGTTCCTTGAACGCCTCCCCTATTTTGTCCATCACGTACTGCGGATCGAAGTTCGTCATGTGGTGGTACGCCCCCAGGCTCAACGACGCAACCCAACGTACGACGAAGGTCGTAGCCAGCGCAGCCGCCCAAACTCCGACCGGAGGCGCCCACTCGCGCCGACGTTTCGCTTGCGGGTCCGCGGCAATCACCGGTGCTATAAGCAACACCAGGGCCGGCAGGACAAAGGCCTCCAAAGTCAGGAAGCTCAAGGCCAACAGGGCCGCGCGGACCGCAGGGCGGTTCGCCCACAAGCCGAGGCCGAGCAGAACCGTCCCCACCGTGTACGGCATGCAGGTAGGCCAGTAAAGGATCTCGTACGTGCTGGGATAGAGCGACAAAACGGCCACGGAGCAGACGAACAGTAGCGGTCGAGCAGACGCCTCGGTATCTCCGTGGGCCGCGAGGGGTTGACGGTTCAGCCACCGTGAAATCAAAGCCAGCCCAACCGCGTGACAGAGGAAAAAGAGATACATCGGCGCCCAAGTACGCTCCAACACGCGCGAGTCGAAGAGTATCCAGGTCACCAAGCTCCACACCGGCACGCGGTTCAGCCATCGAGCGAACCTTTCGGTGAAGCAGTCGGCGCCATGCGCCGCAGCCAAATGGTTGTAGTCATCCGCCATAAACGGGAAATCAACCCGCGCCGTGAGCGCGCCAAAAACGGCTGTGGCGGCGAGCGTCGCCACCAGGACGGGTATCGTGTTCTTCATCAAGCCGGCCCGCGGCGAGGCTGCCATGATAGCTCAGGCGTACCGGAGCGGCCTGCTCTCCCGGTTCTACTGTGCCGAATGGAACGCCAGCCCATTGCACTCGAAGCTGGACCGGTTTACACTCGTTCCTACGAGTTATGTGGAATCGCGACAGCTTTAAAGATCATTAGCCCAGGCGGCCCGGAGGAGATGGATGAAGCCGTATCTGACCATTCCCATGACTTGCGCTTTGCTCATGTCGGCGACGAGCGCCTTGGCCGCCGACCCGTCGGCAGGTAAAGCGAAATCGGCGACGTGCGCGGCCTGCCACGGACCGGATGGCATCGGCGTCGCGCCGATCTATCCCAACCTTGCAGGGCAGAAGGCAGAGTACATGGTCTCCGCCCTGAAGGCATACGAGAGTGAGGAGCGCAAGGGAGGGACCTCGGCGATGATGGTTCCCATGGCCAAACCGCTCAGCGACGAGGATATCGTCGATCTGGCGGCGTTCTATGCCGGACTGAAGCCGAAGTAGGCCGATAGGGCCTGTGGGCCTGGGACCCGGTTTGCGGACGACGGGGCCAACGTTTCTCACCGTCGTGCCGCGCCCGCGTCGTTCTCCTTCAACTCAGTGGGCAAAACGAAGCAGATCGGTTCATTGCTCATCGTGTTCGCGCTTGCGTGGGCCTGCCTGGGCCGGGGCCAGCGCTATTCGGACTTCATCACCCGGACGCCGCTTCCCCAGGGCGACTACCTGATTCTCGGCATCGTCGGCGGCCGGGAGCCCTGGAGCAACGACAAACTCTGGGTGCGCAAACTGGCTCTTGAGCTGCGGGCCCGCGAGATCCCTCACGTTCAGATCGAGACCCTCGAAAACACGAAGCGACCGCTGGCCCTCGAACTGATTCGCAACGCCCTGGACCGCAACGCCGACGGCAGACTGTCTGCCGGGGAGCGCGAGTCCGCCCGCATTATCATTTACGGACTGAGCTTCGGCGGCGCGGCCGTCGTCAAACTCTCGTGGCAACTCCAAGCAATGGAGATACCCATCCTCCTCACCGTGCAGGTCGACAGCGTCGGCTTGGGTGACGCCGTGATCCCCCCAAACGTACGCCGAGCGGCCAACTTCTATCAACCCAACGGCTGGTTCATCAAGGGCGAGCCCGAGATCCGAGCCGCAAACCCGACCCGCACCAAAATTCTCGGCAACTTCAAGTACGACTACAGGAAAAAAGACGTCGACCTCTCGCGGGTCCATTGGTTCAAGAAACTGTTCCGCCTGGCCCACGCGAAGATGAGCCACGACCCGGACGTCTGGGCCGAGGTGAAGACGCTGATTCTAAACGCGATCGAAACAAGAGCCGGAGGAGCAGTAGGGGGCGTTCCGTCGAGAAAACCGAGCGCTCAATCCCGCTTGGCCGACGCGGCCTGGTTCGGTTCCCACAGCACTTCCTCAACACCGAGCACCCGGCACGCCCAACGGCTCCAGACGAACAACGCGTCGCTGAGCCGATTCAAATAACGTACGGCTTCCTGGGGTACTTCTTCCTTTCGAGAGAGCGCCACAACGATTCGCTCCGCACGGCGACAGACAGTGCGGCAGACGTGCAGCTCGGCGTTCAGCCGGCACCCGCCGGGCAGGACGAATGATGGAAGTTTCGCCAACTCGGCATTGGTTTCGTCGATCTCGGCTTCGAGCTGTTTTACATCAGCATCGGTGACACGGGCCTGCTTGGGATGGACTTTTTGCGGGTCCGTCGCCAGAATGGAACCGAGGTTGAACAGCTCGTGCTGTACGCGTACGAGAATACCCGCCAATCGTTCCAAGGCGGGCGCTGTGGCAACCAACTCCTGAACCGACACGGCGGCCACGCCAACCGACGAGTTCAACTCGTCCACCGTTCCATAGGCTTCGATCCGCTGGTCGTCCTTGGGAACGCGGCGGCCGTTCGCGAGGCTCGTGTCGCCCGCATCGCCGCGCTTGGTGTAGATGCGGTTGAGCGCGAGCTTGGGATCATCGTAGGTGCGTTCCGCCATTTCACTCATCATAGGGGGTTGTCCCCAGACGCATAGCGATTCTAGTCGGTTGGTAAGCAAAACCCGCTGGGCTCTTCGAATCCTTGTTGAAAGGCAATGATAATGTCCCCATGAGCAGGCAATAGAAATGTCCCCTAATCTGGACCTCCACGAGGAGGTGAAAGATTGGGAAGGACATGGATGAGCGACAAGGAGCTGAGGCGTAGTGAGGTGCTAAGCCGGGTCCGGCGGGGGGAGTGGAAGCTGAACGAAGCGGCGGCGCGGCTTGAGATCAGCTACCGTCAAGCCAAGCGCCTGTGGAGCCGTTATCGCAAGGGCGGGACTAAGGCGCTGGTGCACGGCAACGTCGGGCGCCGCTCGAACCGCGCTAAGCCGGTGGAGTTTCGCCGGCGTGTGTTGGCCTTGGTGCGGGAACACTATGGGGGCGACCGCAGCAGCGCTGCGGGCCGACGCTAGCCGCGGAGCAGCTGCAACAGGATCACGGCCTGGAGGTGTCGGTGCGCACGCTGCGGCGCTGGATGCTCGCGGCGGGCCTGTGGAGCCGGAGTCGCAAGCGCCCACCGCATCGCAGCCGGCGGCAACGCAAAGCGCACTTCGGCGAGCTGATTCAACTCGACGGTTCGCACCACCACTGGCTGGAAGGACGCGGCCCGAAAGCCTGTCTGATGAACTTTGTCGATGACGCGACCGGTCTTGCACTGTGCCGCTTCTCGGGCCAGGAAACGACCTGGGCCGCGGCCGATCTGCTCCAAGCCTGGGTGCGCCAACACGGCGTTCCCAAGGCGTTGTACTGCGACTGGAAAAACGTCTACCAGCGCCAGCCGACGTCGCGGGAAGCACTGGAAGGCATCAAGCCCGAGACGCAGTTCGGGCGCATGTGCGCGAAGCTTGGCATTGGCATCATTGCCGCATCGTCGCCGCAAGCCAAGGGACGTGTCGAACGCCATCACGGCACGCACCAGGACCGCCTGATCAAGAAGATGCGGCTGCGGGGCATCGTTGATTACGAGGCGGCGAACCGTTACCTCGGCGAGGAGTACTTAGCCGAGCACAACGAGCGCTTCTGCTGCGAGCCGGCGGCGGGAGCGGACTTTCACCAGGCGCTACCCCGCGGCACCGAGCTGCGAGGGGTGTTCTGCTTCGAGTACGAACGGGTGGTGAGCAACGACCAGGTGGTGCGTTTCGAGAATCGTTGCTTGCAGTTGAAGCCGAAACGCAATCAGGGCGTGGGGGCGGGTGCACGGGTGACGGTCCAACAGGGGCGCGATGAGAGCTTGCAGGTGAGGTTTGAGGGGCACGAGATCGAGCACGAAGTGATCGCCACGCCGACGCCACGGCTGCGGACGAAGCCGGCACCGCAGGGGAACGTGGTGGCCGGACGCAAGCCGGCGGCGAACCACCCCTGGCGGCGAGCTGTGCTGCGGAAAACACGAGCTGCGAATTCATAAGAGGGCTGTGGAAATGCCGGGTCGGATGGAAAGCGTGGAAAACCTTGTGGCGGCAGCCGTGCCAGGTTCGCGGATCCGTGAATGGTTTTCCACCCTTCCCACCGCCCCTTGGAAATCGCTACGCGATTCCCACAGTTCCACAGCCCCGACGATGACGATTCTCTCCTATCACCAAGGGGACACTTCTACTGCCCTGCCGCAGGGGACATTTCTATTGCCTCTTGACACCGAGCCGGCTGGGACGTTGCGTCAGGCGAGGGTTCAAGCGTACACTCGTGTTCCGGCTACGTACGGTCGAGAGTTCTTCCTCTACTGGCGGTAGACAGCACATGCATTCTAGACGGCCCACTCTATCCATCGTTTTGCTCTTGGCGGCGCTAGCCGCGTCGTGTGGTTCCAGCAACTCAACCAGCCCTAAGGGTGAAGCTGCAAATGACGAGGGACGCCACGCCCCACCCGCGAAAACGAGTTTTGCAGTCACTGGTGACTTTCAAGTCGTGGTTAGCCAGGCCGAAGCGACCCCCTCCAAGAACCGTCGTGGAATCTGGACACTGAACATCACCTCTGCACCCTCCTCCGTCCGCCAGCTCGGTCGAAGCTTACACTCGGCGGTTCGTTTATGGGCCCGGAGCTTTTCTCTCATGACACAGCCGGGGAAGCTGAGTTCCTCGAGTTCGGTGAGCAGGTCAAGGTGCGGTTTGAGCTCATGACCTACAGCGAGAGCGAAGGGACGGCAGGCCGGCAAGGAGTCACCGTTAAGGGAAAGGCCATCTGTTCTCGGGGTGAGTTCCCTGCAGTGTTGTCGGCAGGTTAGTGGTTGAGGTCAAAACCGAATGTCAATGTCGGAAAACATCCTCCAACACATCGACCCCGAAGCCATCGCCTGCGACACCCTCGCCTTTGTCGAGGTGAAAAGCGAAACCTGCACCGAGGGCCCAGGCAGCGACTTCCTCGCCGCCCTGCTCCGGCGCGAAGGCTTCGAAGTCGAGATGGACGATGTCGAACTCGGGCGGCCGAACGTTTACACCCACATCCCCGGCAGCGGCGGCGGCCCAGCACTGGCATTCAACGGCCACACCGACACGATCCCGATCGGCAGCAGCGATCCGCCGGGACGCGATGGCGATTGGATCATCGGCCGCGGTACCGAAGACATGAAGGGCGGGCTGGTCGCGATGGTCCACGCCGCCTCCGCGCTCAAGAAAGCCGGCGTACAACTCGCGGGTGACGTCTGGCTCACCGGCGTCATCGGCCACGAAGCGCCCGAGGGTAAGAAAGAAGGTCCGAAGAGGTTGATCGAGCATCTCCGGTCGCGACGGATTCCGGCGGATGCCGTTATCATCGTCGAGGGTCCTTGCGCCATCTGGGCGTCCAGCCTGGGATCGGCGATCTTCAACATCGACATCGCCGACGACCGCGGCCCGATCCACACCATCAAGATTCCGTACGAGACGAATCCTGCACACTGGGTCGGCAAGCTACTGGTCGAGCTTCAGCAACGGGAAGAGGAGTTCAAACAAGGCCCGGCGCATCCGCTCTGCGGGCGGCAGTTGTACAACGTCGGAATGGTCCACGGCGGCGACTACATGAACCGGCTACCCGCCGAGTTCCGCGTCACCGGCACACGGCGTTGGACGCCGGGCATTACGCTCAAAGACATCCGCGCTGAGTTTCAGGAGATCTGCGACCGTTACTCTGAAAAGTCCGGCCTGCGCTGGAGCTACTTCCTCGAAGGCGAGCGCGAGCCGTTCGAGACACCGGCGGATCATCCGATCGTTAAGGCACTACAAGAAGGCGGGGAGGCCGTCTCGGGCAGCACGCCCGAGATCATCGGCATGGGGCTCGTCGGCGACGCGAATCTCTACGACAACGACGGCGGCGTCAAGACGGTCTACTACGGCCCGGCCCACCAGACCGCACACTCCGACCACGAGCGCGTCTCGATCTCACAATTGGCTCACTGTGCGAAGGTATATGCGCTGGCGGCGATGAAGTACTGCGGGGTCGCTGAGTAGAACCACTGAGTGATCAGAAGATGTCTCCAGCGGCGATCTCGAACTCGAATTCAGGCACGGCCAAGGTAGTGACTTCGTTGAGCGTCTGTTGAGTCAACGAGTGAAGTGTGCGTCTCTGCGGATCGACTAGCCAAACGTGTGCAACGCCCCACCGGCGGTACTCTTCGAGCTCCTTGAGGGTTGCGCTCATCGGATCGTCTGGAGAAAGGATCTCGATGGCGACCAGGGGCGGCGTTGACGGCATCAGTTCGGATGGTTTCTCACCCGCGTAGACGGCCAGGTCGATGATCCGACAGCGGCGCTCACTCAAGCGGACCCGCAGTTCCGGGCGTCCGTGGACCGGGTGCTTCTCGTTGAGTTTTCCGAAAGCTAGGCACAACCGCCACTGGGCTTCGGAGTGCGGGTCGTTTTCCACATTCTCTCCAGAACTTCGCCGTCCAAGTACTCGCGGTCCGGCTCGAAGCTGGTGTGCAAGTACTCCTCAATCGGGATTTGGACCCTCGTCGCCATCCGCTTCAAGCTCATCATGGGGCTCTCAATGGACCGTTCCCCAGTTCGCGCTGATGCTACAATACCGCTGGCAGTGGGCGCGGGGACTGGCTTGGCCCGGTGCCACAGGGGGTAACTATGAAAACACTCTTCAGCGGTTGGGACCGCAGAAGGTTCTTGCTGTCCGCCGGCATCGCTTCGGCGGTGGGCTCGCTGAGGCCCGGCAACCTATACGCTTCCTACCTGGCAAGCCGACACGGGGAAAGCTATCGCGCGCTAGGCGTGCGGCCGCTCATCAACGCGGCCGGCACCTATACCACGCTCACCGGCTCCGTCATTGCGCCTGAGGTGCGGGATGCGATGGCCGAGGCGTCTCGGTACTTTGTTCCGCTGATCGACTTGCAACGTGCCGTCGGCGCGCGCATCGCGAGGATGCTGGGCGTGGACGCAGCCATGGTGAGCTGCGGCGCCGCCAGTGCGATCACGCTGGCGACGGCGGCCTGTGTCACGGAGGGCGAGCCGGACAAGGTCCGGCGCATCCCCGACACGACCGGCATGAAGAACGAAGTGATCATGCCCAAACAGCACCGCATGGGCTTTGACCATGCAGCCCGTGCGGTCGGCGTGAAGATCGTGGAAGTCGACACGCCCGAAGAGCTGGAAGCGGCCATCAATGAAAAGACCGCCATGCTGTTCTTCGTCCACATCTTCGAGTCCAAGGGTAAGATCCACCGCAACCACTTCATCGCCGCCGGCAAGCGCCACAACGTCCCGGTGTTCAACGACGCGGCCGCGGAGTTGCCGCCGGTAACGAATCTCTCGGCGATCGTAGGCGAGGGATTCGACTTGGTCGGGTTCAGCGGCGGCAAAGGCCTTCGCGGCCCACAGGCTTCAGGTTTACTACTCGGCCGCCGGGACTTGATCGAAGCAGCGCACAAGAACAACAACCCGCACAGCAACACCATCGGTCGCGGCATGAAGGTTGGCAAGGAAGAGATCATGGGCCTGCTCAAGGCGGTGGAGATCTACTACCGCCGTGACCACGACGCCGACCAGAAAACCTGGCGCGGCTTCATGGAACGCATTGCCAAGATGGTGAGCGACGTCCCGACGATTGACTCCGAAGTCTATGTCCCGGGACCCGGCGGCCACCCGATCCCCTACCTGCGCCTCCATTGGGAGCAGGCGAAGCTCGGCCTCACCTACGCGGAGTGCAGCACGAAGCTACAAGACGGCGAGCCCCGCATCGACGTTAACAGCAAGGCCGAAGGTCTCGAGTTGGCGTCGTACAATCTGTTCGCCGGAGAGGAGCGCATCGTCGGCCTGCGGATACGTGAGATTCTTCTCGACGCCGCGAAGCGGGCATAGCGTGACACGCGAGACGAAAGCGCCCACCCCGGATGCCAACTGCCCGGGGCACGCTTGTGATTCACAAGCCCCAACGGATCTCGACGGATGGCAAACATGAAACTGTTCAAAAACCTCTCTCGTAGAAACTTCGTCCGAGACACCTGGCTGCTTCCCGCCGCCGCCTCGAGCACCGCTGCGGCTACTCCTGCCCGCAGGCTGGAGACGGCCGGCATCTATCAGCGTCTAGGCGTTCGCACCTTCATCAATGCAGTAGGCACTCTAACGACCCGGGGCGGTACCCTCATGCCCCCGGAAGTGACAGCAGCCATGGAGGAGGCTTCGCACAACTTCGTTATGATCCACGAGCTCCAAGAGAAGGTCGGCGCGCAGATCGCAGAACTGACCGGAGCCGAGGACGCCTTCGTGACAGCCGGTGCTTCCTGCTCGCTCTGCCTCGCCACCTGCGCGGTGACCGCTGGTGACGACAAGAGGAAGATGCGACAGTTGCCCGACCTCACGGGAATGAAGAGTGAGATCGTGATCCAAACGCCCCACCGCAGCTCCTTCGACCATGCCTTTAGCATGGTGGGCGTGAAGCTGGTCAACGTAGACACGGAGCCGGACATCCCGAAGGCGATCAGCGAGAAGACGGCGGCCCTGGCATTCGTCCTGAGCCACAACAGCATGGGTCACAAGGTTTCGCTCGAGCGATATCTGGAGATCAGCCATAAACATGGCCTGCCGCTGATCCTCGACGCCGCAGCCGAGATCCCACCCGAGGAGAACCTCAGCAAATTTGTGAAGATGGGTTGCGACATGGTGGCCTACAGCGGCGGCAAGAACCTGCGCGGCCCCCAGTGCACCGGAATCCTGATGGGCAAGAAAGAGTGGATCCGGAAGGCCTACGCCAACGCTGCTCCCAGTAACTACTTGGCCCGAATCGCCAAGGTCGGCAAGGAAGAAATTGTCGGGCTCCTCGCCGCTCTTGAACTCTACCTGAAGCAGGATCACGCTGCCATACGCCGCGAGCACTATACGAAGCTCAATCGCGTCGCCAAACGGCTTCAGGGCCTGCCTACGGTCATCAGCGAGTTCATACCCAACAACGACTACAGCCATACCCCGCGATTGTCGGTTCAGTGGGACGAGCAGAAGCTGGGTCTCTCGATAGAGCAGATGCTGGAGAAGCTGCGCCACGGCAACCCTTCCATCGAAGCCAGCGACATGCGGCGGTTCCGGCCGGCCTGGAAGGGGCTGGGAATCTTCCCCTACCAGCTAGAGCCGGGCGAAGAGATCCTCGTCGCTGAACGCGTCCGAGAGATCCTGAAAGAAGCGGCTGCTGGGGCGTAGGCTATTCTGTACCGGCACGAACCTTCATGAACGGTATCGCAATCAAGATGTGGCGCACGCTCTCAGCGTGCCGAGCCGAGACTCATCTCGGCTCCTGGTTCGCCGCAATGCAGAGACTGGTGCTCCTCGCCCCGCTCCTTGCAGTTCTTCTCCCTCCCACCTCCAAAGCCCAGACCTACGACCTCCTACTCAGAGGTGGCCACGTCATTGATCCGGCCAACGAGATCGACGGCATTGCCGACATCGCCATCACCGGCACTACGATCGCGAAAGTCGCGCCTTCCATCCCGGTCGAACAAGCCAAGAAGACGGTAGACGTCTCCGGGCTCCACGTGACGCCCGGCTTGATCGACCTGCATGGACACACCTACGGACCGGACGTGAGCCTCTTCCCCGACGACACCGCTCTCGTCACCGGCACCACCACGCTGCTGGACTGTGGCGGTCCCGGCTGGAAGAACTTCGAAGACTACAAGGCGAAGATCGTCGATCGCGCGAAGACCCGCGTGCTCACCTTCATCAACATCGTCGGCGGCGGCATGGGGGCGGATGAGAGCAACGTCGACGACATGGATTCAGAAAGGACAGCCGCCAAGATCAAGCAGTATCCCGACCTCATTGTGGGGATCAAGAACGCGCACTTTGGGGGTATGGGTTGGGTTTCCGTGCGCCGCGCGGTGGAAGCAGGCCGATTGTCGGATACGCCTGTGATTCTCGACAACCACATTCTCACCAAGTACGACCGTGACACGCGCACGAAGGTTCTCGACATCCTCCGCCCCGGCGACATGCACACTCATTTCTACAACGACCGGCAAGTTGAGGTGGTCGACCGTTTCTCCGGCAAGGTGCAGCCCTACATGCGGGAAGCCCGCCGCCGGGGTGTGCTATTCGACATGGGGCACGGCGCTGGAAGCTTTCTCTGGCCGGTCGCCACCAAAGCCATGGCGGACGGCTTCCCACCCGACACCATCAGCACCGATCTCCACGGCATCAGCATCTTCACCACCGAGTCGGACATGCCCAACTGCATCACGAAAATGATGAACCTGGGCATGGATCTGCCCGACGCCATCGAGCGATCGACAGTAAATCCGGCGAAGGCCATCAAACGCTTCCCACAGTTGGGCACTCTGGGTGAGGGCAAAGTCGCCGACATCGCCGTTCTCAGGCACGAGGCGGGTGTCTTCGCCCTCAAGGACGCCTGGAAAAAGAAACTGCTCGGCAGCGAACGCGTGCGCTGCGTCCTGACCGTGCGCAACGGAGAAGTCGTCTTCGACGAGGACGGACTAGCCTTCCCCTTGTGGTACGAATCAGGTGATTACGAGAAGATCCCTTGAATTCGGATCCTGAACACCGACTCACGAGATTCCGAGCCCGGAACGCCAGTGGCGGGTACAGCTGTGCTGGGGGGGGGCGAAGGGCCCTTTGCACCCCTCGTCTGTAATCCGCCGGCAACTTGTTGATTCTGCGTCAAGACGGCGAAAGTAGCTGCGAGATTCCCCGTAGCCAGAAGGCTGCGCTGGGTCACACCCCCGTCCAATCCGGCAGTGCCGGTGGCCTAGCTCACTAAGGTTCGCGGCGCGGCTGCTTCCGCCGTTCCAACGAATCCCTACGGCGCGGGCCTCACGGCGATGGTTGCATCTTCTCGGCTGCGGAGGATGGTGCCGTCCTCGCATTCCACTTCGATGACAATCGGCACCTCGTCGCCCGGCGTTACCCCTTCCGGCACGAAGGCGTTGATTTGATTCAACCCAACCGATGTCGGCTGCAGAATACTCGCGAGCACCATCGCCTGAATACCCCCAATGAACACGCGCACTTCCTTGGTCGCAAACGGCAGTTCACCCATCGGAATGTCACCCGTCTCCGGCGTGTTCGTCACCGGTCCCAGGCCACCGCACCACACGGTGATGACTCCTCCGATCGCCGCCGGCTGCCCGGTCACACCGGGGAAGAAGCCCTCCGGCTGCGCCCAGGAGCCCGTGATTACGTCGTCTTCGCCCAGGCTGAAATTGGTGACGATCGCCCGCGGACCCAGTAAGAAGATCCCGGGCGAGGCTTGGGCCGCGTTGGCCGTGAAGGGCTCGCTCCAGACCGTTCCGGTGTCGTCCTCCCAATGGACCTGCACCTCGACCGTCCCGCTGCTGACATCGATACCCCAGGGTACTTGGACGTTGGCCTGATCCTGAGCTCCGTCTTGGCCCGGAAAGACACCGAAGAGCGCGCCGGGCATGCCGTTGAAGGTGACCGAGTAGCCGTTGAGGTTCATGCTCAATGGGACGGAGTCAGCGCGCGCCATCTGCTCCGCGAAATTCCCGAAGACTGAGGCAATGGACCCCGGTGAGATGACCTCTTGACAACCCGCTGCGTCGCACACTCCGGTGATCTCGTGGTCGCCCTGTTGGACGGGCAAGAGGACCTGACTGCTTCTGACTTCCTCTCCCCCATCTTCAATCAACAGTTCGACGCGGTAGAAATAGCCGGGGTCGCTCGGCAACGGCAGGTCGTCAGGCAGGGTGAAGTTGACTTGGTAGAAACCCACGAAAGTAGGCAGCAGGACAGCGCCGAGTACCTGGGCTTCCCGCACCGCTTTGGCGTCTCCGTGGATCAGGACTTTGATCTGAGCGACTACGGTCCCACCACCTGCAGTTCCGCCGGAACTAGCGGGTCTGTGGGGCCCAGACCGACTGCGAAGCCGGAGAGAATGTCACCCGGCGCGGCGCGATTCTCCGCCGTGATAGGCCCTGGAGCACCCCCACTAATCCGCGAAAATCCCCCAATACCGGTTCCACTTGCGTCAGCCGTAAAGAACGCCGGCGCGAAACGCTGCAGCTCAACCATGACCGGCTCGGACCGAACACCGTCAACATCGACAACGATTTCGACCGGCGCAGAGGGCCCAGCCCCAGGCACCTCATCAAGCGGAAATTGAAAGTTAATGGTGGTAGCGTTGTTGAAGCTTATCGGGGCAGCTTCTCCGTTGATGAGCACCATCGCATTGCAGTCCGGGAACACTGTGGGCCATGGGGAGGGTGTTGTGAGACCGCAAGTAGCCCCTGATGCCGAGAGGTTCTGCCCGTCCAGCGTCGCCAGAACTCCAGGAGAGAGTTCGGGCCCGAACGAGAAGGCGTTCACAGGCGGGCTGATCACCGGAGCCTGCGCTAGCGCCGCAGGGCTCGCCAGAAGCCCGAGAACCAGTGCCGCAAACCAATATCTGCTCATGTCATTTCCTACAAGATCGAGAAACCGGTCTCGCCTCATGTGATCCGCGAGAGAATAGGCATCGTGGTCAATCCCTCGCGATGTCCCTTCACAAGAAAGGTCCCCTTACCGAGTCGGATTTTACCATAAAACAAGAAACAGCAGGCCGGCTGATCTTCTGATTCTCCGGTGTCCAAATCCGTACGTAACCTCTACGAACATAGGTGCGCCCCGTCAGGGGCGACGGAGCCGTGTTCCTCCCGACAGCCGGTGGGTCAGAAAGGCGAAAAGCCGCGGGTCTCCGAACCCTGCGCTACGCGTGTTCGCAGGCTTTTGCCAGACCTGGTGAGTTTCCTGCTCCTCATCCGAATCCAACGATGTCATGAAGCGCGCACCCGCCGCCGCCATCGCCGTCCACTGCACGCACCTTCGGCGCGAGCGCTACAATCTGGACGGTCGGGCGCGATTCCCAAACTCAACGGCCAACGGACATCGCTGAATCCAGATGAAAGCCTCCGACCTATTTGTGAAGTGCCTCGAAGAAGAAGGCATTGAGTACATCTTCGGTGTCCCCGGCGAGGAGAACGCTGACTTCGTCATGTCGTTGGCTAAGTCAGACAAGATCAAGTTCGTTCTCACGCGCCACGAACAAGGCGCCGCGTTCATGGCCGAGATCTACGGGCGTCTCACCGGTAATCCCGCCGGCTGTCTGGGGACGCTCGGCCCCGGAGCGACGAACCTCATCACGGGCGTTGCCGATTCCAACATGGACCGCGCACCCATGTTGGTGTTGACCGGTCAGGGCTCGTCGCAACGGCTGCACAAAGAGTCACACCAAGTCATGGACGTGGTGGCGATGTTCGACCCGGTCACGAAATGGGCTACCAGCATTCGACATCCGAACACCATTCCGGAAATCGTGCGCAAGGCTGTGCGGCTCGCGCGAACCGAGAAGCCCGGCGCCGTCCACATCGAGCTGCCTGAAGACATCGCCAAGATCGATGCCCTCACCCAACCTCTCAAGCCGAAGCGCTTCCGCCGCTCGGTCCCGGACGACAAGATCGTCGACCGCGCGTTCGAGATGTTGAGCAACGCCAAGAAGCCCGTCATTCTCGCCGGCAACGGCGCCATCCGTAAACGCGCCAGCAAGCAGTTGCGCTTGCTTTGCGAACGCACCCGTATTGGGGTCATCAGCACGTTCATGGCCAAGGGCTGTGTCGACAGGGACGCTCCCTACTGCCTCTACACCATCGGACTCGGCTCCAAAGACCGTGTGTCGTTTGCCATCGACGACGCGGACCTCGTGCTCACGCTCGGCTTCGACATGGTCGAGTACCAGCCGCAACTTTGGAACCCGAAGGGAACCAAACGGGTCATCCACGCCGACTTCCTGCCCGCGGAGATCGACCAGAACTACCATCCTGACGTAGAGCTCATCGGCGATCTCGCGCACACGCTATGGATGCTGAACGAGCGGCTCGATCGCGTAGGCCTTCCCAAGTTTGACCTCGCCCACCAGCGCAAGATCCGCGCGGAGATCCGGGCTGACCTCGAGCAGCACAAAGACGACGAGACCGAAGGCTCCATTCGCCCGCAGAAAGCCGTTTGGGACGCACGTCAGGTGCTTGGCCCCGAAGACATCTTGCTCTCCGACGTCGGAGCGCACAAGATGTGGATCGCGCGGCACTACCACTGCCACGAACCCAACACCTGCCTGATTCCGAATGGCTTTTGCTCGATGGGATCCGCTCTGCCGGGCGCCATCGCTGCAAGCCTCGTGTTCCCGGACCGGCGCGTTCTGGCCATCGCCGGCGACGGTGGCTTCCTGATGAACGTCCAAGAGATGGAGACGGCCCGGCGCCTGAACAGCAACGTCGTCGTTATGGTCTGGGAGGACGGCGGTTACGGCCTCATCATCTGGAAGCAGGAGAACCAATTCAACAGTAGTACCGACCTGGCCTTCGGGAATCCCGACTGGCTTCAACTGGCGCAATCCTTAGGCTGGCAGGGCCACCGCGTAGAGCGCAGCGTGGAGCTAAGGGATACATTGGAGCAAGCGTTCCAGCAAGGCGGCCCCGCGTTAGTCGTCATTCCCATCGACTATCGCGAGAACCAGTTGCTTACAAAGAAGCTGGGTGAGATCACCGCGACGATCTAGCCGTCTGATACAAGCTTCATCTGAACAAACGTGTCAAGTTTTCAACAAGCAGCGTGCCACGAAAACAGCCGAGCCCTGAACGCCAGTGAGGGGTCAAGAACCCGATTAGCCAACGAAAGCTGGGTACCCGTCACTGGCGTTCAAGGCTCGGCTTCTCACCGGGAGGTCCCCGCCGGTAGCCCGCGCAGCATCCTCGCGCAGGTACACCTTTCGGCGGAGGAATTCGAGGAGCTGTAGTCCCCGACTTTTTCCGGAACCCCGCCGGAATCCCAACTCCCCCCGAACTCCCTACGCTGCGGGCCCGCCTTTCTGAACTCATCCTGCGTGCGACTTCTGCTACTCTGTCGTTTCTTTCTGGTTACACGAAGCGTAAAGGAGGTCCACTCGTGGCGATTGGCTGCGGACGGTTGGCTCTTGCCGTGACAGCCGGCCTGCTGTCTGCAACTCTGCTGAGAGCACAAGAAAACCTCGTCGACCAGCTTGTTTTCGAACCGGTTGTGCACAATGTCTTTCGCGCTGTCCAAGTAACACACGCCGGCGACGGCTCGGGGCGGTTATTTATCGTCGTGCAGCAAGGGCGGATCCGGGTCTTCGACGACGAGCGTGTACTGGACGAGCCCTTTCTGGATCTCACCTCGCAAGTGAGCTGCTGTTCCGAACGGGGCTTGCTCAGTGTCGCCTTCCATCCTCAGTTTGAGAGTAATGGGTACTTCTTTGTGGACTATACCGGCGTCGACGGTGACACTGTAGTATCACGCTTTCGGGTCTCCGAGGACCCCAATGTCGCGGATCCTACGTCGGAAGAAGTCCTGCTGAGCGTTCCGCAACCCTCGTCCAGCCACAACGGTGGTCAACTGCAGTTCGGGCCCGACGGCTTGCTCTACATCGGCGTGGGTGACGGCGGCGCGAACGGTGGAGAGGCGCAGAGCCTCTATTCGCTGTATGGAGCGATCTTGCGGGTGGATGTGAACCAGGGGAACGGTTACTCGATTCCCGCGACGAATCCTTTCGCCGCCGTCCCGAACGCCCGCGGGGAGATTTGGGTCTGGGGCCTTCGCAACCCTTGGCGCTTTAGCTTCGACCGGCGTACCGGCGACATGTACATTGGTGACGTCGGTTGGGACAGCAGGGAAGAAATTGACCTCGTCCCGGGAACCAGTCCGGGTGGCGAGAACTTCGGTTGGAACGTCCTTGAAGGCAACTTGTGCCTCGCCGACCACTACATTTGCGGCAACCCCTCCCTGGTGCCGCCGATTCTCGATCACTCTCATTTGGACCAAGCTTGCAGCGGTTCCGTCATTGGGGGCTATCGCTATCGTGGCCTATTGAATCCCGCAAATTATTATGACACTTTTTGACAGTGTGGAGCATCTATATATGTATGGGCAACCCCAAAGGTGTGAAGCGGGATTTCAAGGCGCTGGAGAAGCGCCGTTTCGAAGCGATGCGGCTGCTCCACCAAGGCCACAATCAGTCCGAGACGGCGAGACGGCTGAACGTCGCTCGCCAAACCGTCAGTGAGTGGCGGCGGCAATACCGCGAGCAGGGTGCGGCCGGACTCCGCCAGGCCGGGCGCGCCGGACGCAAGCCGCTCCTCGATGCCGCACAACGCGAACGCCTGACGTCGCTGCTGCTGGAAGGCCCGGAAGCCCACGGCTTCCCAACGCCCCTGTGGAGCTGTCCGCGGGTGGCTCGGCTGACCGGAGACGAGTTCGGGGTCGCATACCACGCAGGCCACGCCTGGAAGATCCTGCGAGCGCTCGACTGGAGCCCGCAACGCCCGGCCGGAAAGGCGCGCGAGCGCAACGAAGAGCGGATCCGCACCTGGAAGCGCAAGACCTGGAAGCGCATTAAAAAAAAGCCCAAAACGAAGGCCGTACGCTCGTCTTCATCGACGAAAGCGGATTGAGTCAGAAGCCGCATCGCTGCCGCACCTGGGCGCCACGTGGCCAAACACCGGTGCTGCAGTTTAACTTCAACTGGGAGAAGCTTTCCGTCTCGGCGGGGCTGACGCTGCGTAACTTCTACTTCCGGCTCTATCCCGGTGCGATCGGCAAAGAGCAAGTGACCGACTTTCTCAAGGCGTTGGTACGTCATATCGATCGCCCGCTGCTGATCGTCTGGGATCGGCTGCCGGCGCACCGTAGCCGCCTGGTGCAAGAGTTCATCGAACTCTCCGAAGGCCACATCGCAACCGAGTACTTGCCACCCTATGCGCCGGAGTTGAATCCGGTGGAATACATCTGGGCTTACTGGAAGCAGCACGAGTTGCCGAACGTCTGTCCGAAAGACTACGGCGAGCTGAACGAGCGGGCCCGCAAGGCACTCCGCCGCATGTACCGCAAACCGCGTTTGATCACGGCCTTCTGGAAACAGTCTTCTCTTTGTTTTGACTGACTCTATATTATGCGGGAGTCAATAAGTTATCCCCAACTCGATGGTGTCTATTTCTACGCCGATTACTGTACGGGACGCTTCTATGCAGCGGTCGAAACCGATAATGGTTGGGAAAATGTCGGCGTGCGCAGTACCGGGCAATCCATCTCGAGCTTCGGCGAGGACGAGGCCGGTGAGTTGTATTTCACCGACCACGGTGACGGCGTTACGTACCGCATCACAGCCGACGTGCCGCCTCCGAGTTTGTCACGACTGTCGCCCACGCTGGCGGTAGCCGGAGGAGGCGACCTGGTGCTGACGCTCGCCGGCTTGAATTTCGTTCCGGCCTCTCAAGTGCATTGGAACGGCGAACCGCGACCGACTACGTTCCTTGACAGCCGCCGGCTGCAGGTGGCGATCTCCGGCGACGATATCGCGACAGCCGTGACCGCACCGATCAACGTGCGCAGTCCTTCGCCGGGAGGAGATCTCAGCGAGGCGCTTGATTTCGAAGTGTTGGCGGAGCCAATTCTCGAAACCGCCATCAACGACGGCGGCGTGGTGGAGGCGGCCGCTTCCAACCCAGCCGCGGGCGTGGCGGCTGGTAGTATCGCGTCGGTCTATGGTGCGGACCTCGCGGTCCGGACCGAGCTGGCGTTCGTCGATCCACTGCCGACAACGCTGGGTGGCGCGGCTCTCAGAGCCATGGGCTGCTTCGACGAAGGAGAGCCGATGGCCATCGGTTGTACCCATTACCAGAGAGCTTTCCTTCAGAATCAAAAGACCTCCTGTAAGCGTGTAACGGACTCCTCGGTCGCAATGCAGAAGATCGTCTTGGCAATCACGTTCGACAGGACGTCACGCGGTATCTTCGTCAACATGGCGGGCATAGCCAGCAACTTAGCGCCATGTCTTGCCCACCTCGCGCGCCTCAACACGTTTACTAGTGTTCTCGGACGGGCTTGACGAAAACCTCACTCTGACCTGGGTCTACCAGACCATACAGGAGCCGAGTCCACGAAGCGGACGGAAAGATAATAGCCCACGGTGGAGCCGTCAGGTGGAACCGCGGGACCGCCACACAAAAACCACGACAAGCCCTGAAGCGACTGTGTTGAAAGTCAAGAGCGAGAGTCAAGAACAAAGGGCTCGGGACTCACCAGCGGGAAGGGGTTGTCCCGCCGGGCCGCCGTCGCGCCGGGGGTGAGCGACGGACGGCTCCGGCGTGAAACCCCCTTCCCTGCAGCCATCGACTAGCAACGCGGGATCGAACGTGCGCAGCTGATGCACCATCTGATTCAACAGGCTGAGCAACTTGTGAGCGACCGCGATCAACGCCACCTTCTTGGCTTTGCCGCGTCCCAGCAGCCACTGATAGAAGTCGCGAAAATATGGATTCCAACGCGCCGCGCTGAGCGACGCCAGATAGAGCGCCGAGCGTACGTGGGAGCGTCCGCCCAGTGTCATCGCTCGCCCGCGCCAGCGCCCGCTCTGCTTGACCAGCGGCGCCAGCCCGGCCAGCTTGGCGATCGCTCCGCGATTGAAGCTTCCCAACTCCGGCAGCCAGGCCAACAACTGATACGCCGTCAGCTCGCCCACACCCGGCGCGCTGGCGAGCAACCGAGCCCGCTGTGTCAACGCCTCTGAGCTGTGTACGCAACGGCGGATCTCTTGCTCACATTCCTCGATGCGCTCGCTCAAGGTCGCGATCACTGCGCCGAGGCTGCCGCGATTAAACGCTAGCGTTTCGCCGCGCAGGCGGGTGCGCTCGACCGCTCGCAACCGCACCAGCTGTTGGCGTCGCCTGGCCAACTGAGCCAAGCTCTCGATCAATGGATCCGGACGTGAGCGCGCCGCCGGCTTGCGTTCGCGAGCAAACTCGGCCAGCATGCGTGCGTCGAGCCGATCGCTCTTCTCCAGCCATCCGCAACTGAGGGCGAAGTGTCGGACCTTGGCCGGATTCTCAACCTTCACGCCCACGCCCGCCTCCTCCAGGGCCCGGGCCGGGAGCGCCTCGAGTCCGCCGGTGGCTTCCAACACGGCCAGCGCAGGACCTTCCAGCCGTGCCGCCAGGGCGCCCACGGCGGCTGCCGTGCGTGGTATTCGCCGCCTCCACAACAACCTGCCTTCGGCCGATAGGGCGCAGACATCGAGAGACTGTTTGGAAACGTCCACGCCGAGATAGACTGCGATAGAATTCGATTGCGACACGATTCGGACCTCCCATCCTTGTTTATGCGGGCTCGGTCACAGACCGGCCCTAGCGACTGTTCGGGGTTCGATCCGGGAGGGTACGTCGGAGATCCGGCTTCAGGACGGTGTCTGAGGCACCCAGGGGCGTACGATCTTCCGATGCACGGCGGGTCGCATCCGCGACCCGCCTCCTCCCTTGCTTATCAACATACAAGGGGCGTAGGAAAAGCTACGGGGCGTCTAGCGGCTGCATCTTGGACAGTTCCCGCATAGCACCGGACGAATCCCTAGCTCCAAGGGTGCTTTCCATCCCTGGAATCGTCTTTGCTTGAGAGAGTCGTACTCTCACCGTCCCTTCACCGCTTGCTCGGCAAGTGGGACAGCACACTGCTAGCGAGGGGGTCTGCCCTGCTTACCGTCCTTGCAGACTCCTTTCGGGGCTCAGAATCACGGGACGTTTGAGCCGGTCTTTTCGGTTCGTTCGATGCCGCGGCGGTAGGCGTCTACCTTCCGTCCTGCGGGCCGCCAGTCTGCTTGATCACGCTCATTGCCGTGGCGATGATCGAAGAGACATCGGCCATATTTGCCGGCAAGATCATCGTATTATTCTCCTTGGCCAGCATGCCAAGCTTCTCGATATACTGCTCGGCGACGCGCAACTGCACCGCTTGATACCCACCGGGCGCCTCGATCGCTTCGGCCACCCTACGAATTCCCTCGGCCGTGGCTGCCGCAACAGTCGTGATAGCGGCAGCCTCTCCCTCCGCCTCATTGATTTGCTGCTGCTTTGTCGCCTCGGATTCTTTAATGACTTTCTGCTTCTCGCCCTCGGCCGTGTTGATAGCCGAGTCACGGTGGCCCTCCGAGTCCAGAATCGTGGCACGCTTTTCGCGCTCGGCCCGCATCTGCTTTTCCATGGCCTCGAGCACGTCGCGCGGAGGATTGATGTTCTTGATCTCGTAACGGAGTACTTTGACGCCCCAAGGTTCCGTCGCTTTGTCCAGCTCGTCCACCAACTGGGTGTTGATGTGGGCTCGCTCCTCGAACGTTTTGTCGAGTTCGATCTTTCCGATCTCACTACGCAGCGTCGTCTGAGCAAGCTGGATGATCGCAAACATGTAATTCCCGATCCCGTAGGAGGCGCGCTGGGCATCAAGTACTTTGAGGTACAGGACGCCGTCCACCCCCACTTGCACGTTGTCACTGGTGATGCAGATTTGTTCCGGAATGTCTGTGGCCGCCTCTTTCAACGAGTGCCGGTAACGGATGATATCGAGAAACGGGACCAGAATGTGAAACCCGGCATCGAGTGTTCCGGCGTATTTTCCAAGCCTCTCAACAATGTATTGACTCTGCTGTGGCACGACCACAGCCGTCTTGGCAAGAATGATGACAGCCAACAGGATCATTGCTGCCACCGCGATCAAACCCATGTCCATTTTTCAATCTCCTTTACGTTCGGCTAGTCGGCTCGAATCCACAAGGTCAGCCCGTCGACTTTTTCAACTCGGCACGATTGGTCCGGACCGACAGGGGTCTCTCCTGCATTCTTTGCGTTCCATGTCGTCCCTCGCAGCTCTGCCTTGCCGAAGCCGTTGGGAACGATTTCGTCTCGTACCAAGGCCCTCTCGCCCACAAGGCTATCTACTTGCACATCGGGCCTACCGGCCTGCATCTTCTTGATGAGCGGAGGACGGAAGAACAAGACCGAGAACAAAGACAGGACAGTGAACAGCACTCCCTGGAGCCAGAGTGGCCCGCCCCAGTCGAGGGCGGTCAACAGACCAACCGCTAGGGCTCCGCAGCCGAAGAGGAAAAGGTAGAAACCACCCGGAGACGCCAGCTCCAAGGCAAGCAGCGCAAAACCCGCTACCACCCAGATCCACCAATCCATACTCAGTCCCGCAGCCCCGCGAGCATCGCTTCCATGACCAGTCCGTTGTGGCCTTCGCCGAGCCCCGATTGTACTGCTCATGCCGCCACAACGCAACGTGCCGCACGCTCCCCGTTGAACGCCGATGGGAACGTCCCGGGTTTTCGAGCGCCTCTCACCGGCGTCTCCCCAATGGCCGGCGGCTTAGGGTCGAATTTCAATACGAGCGAAGAGTGCCGCCGGACGATAGACTGTCAGAAGAGGAGGCTACCGCCGAACTGCCTTCCCAGTAACCTCCCACGCAACACGCACGAACCATATCAGTAGATGTCAGACCGGCGCTTGAAGCATCGACGAGTAGCGGGATCATCCATGTCCTCCACGGCAAGATTGAGTGTTGCGGCTATCCTCGTTCTGCTGCTGTGCCAAGCGGCCTTCGCGCAGTCCGGTGCGAAGAAGAAGTTCGATCCGGTGCAGTGGTCCTTCACGGTCGAGCCTGCTCAGGCCGCTCCCGGCGACCGAGTCGTCGCACGCCTGACCGCGACGATTGAAGAGGGCTGGCGCCTGTACGCGCCCACCACCCCGACGGACGGCCCTTCCGGCGGTCCCAATCCTACCGAGCTTTCGCTCACCGACTCACCCTCCATTGAATCGTGGAAGTTCTTCCAGCCGCGGCCCGAGGTCAAGCACGACCCCACCTTCCAGATGGACAGTGAGATCTATCATGGCGAGGCGGTCTTCCTGCTGGAAGCTCGCTTGAGCAAGGGCGCGTCGTTGGGCGCGCTGACGCTGGAAGCCTCGGCCCGTTACTCCGCCTGCGACGACAAGATCTGCTTGCGGCCGGTGCGCAAGAAAGCGGAGGCGATCCTCACGGTCACGGCTACGTCGATTGCTGCCGCACCGCCTATCCCCGCCGGGTACTCCGAAGCGAAGCCTGCCCTGAAAGCGGCCTCAACTCAGGCTCCACAGGGTGGACCCACACGTGGCTCCCCATCCACCGCGCAGTCGCAGGGCTTGTTCGAGTTCGCCGCGGTCGCCTTCGGCTTCGGCTTGCTGGCCATCTTTACACCCTGTGTCTTTCCGATGATCCCAATCACGATGTCGTACTTCGTCAGTGCGGAGAGCGCCTCACGGCGGCAGACCGTGTTTCAAGCCCTCACGTTTTGCGCCGGCGTCGTCATACTCTTCACCGGACTAGGAGCAATGGTGTCAGCCATCCTCGGGCCCTTCGGGACCGTCCAATTGGGATCGAGCGTCTGGGTGAACCTGTTCATCGCGTTGATTTTCGGGTTCTTTGCCGTCAGCCTGTTTGGCGTCTTTGAGATCACCGTTCCGAGCGGCGCGCTGACGTCTCTCAATCAACTCTCGGCGCGAGGCGGGACCGCCGGCGTTCTGGTCATGGGGCTCGTCTTCGCTCTAGCGTCGTTCGCCTGCACGGGCCCGTTTGTGGGCACGCTGCTCGCGGGCTCGCTGCAGGGCGGTCTGGCGTGGCCTGTGTTTGGCATGGCCATGTTCTCATCCGGCATGGCGCTGCCGTTCTTCGGGCTGGCCCTCTTCCCGGCCTACCTCAAGAAATTGCCTAAGAGCGGAGGCTGGCTGGGACGCGTCAAGAAAACGATGGCCTTCCTGATTCTCGCTGCCGCGTTCAAGTATCTCAGCAATGTCGACATGATGTACCAGTGGGAGATTCTGACGCGCGAGCGCTTTCTCGCGATCTGGATCGTCTTGTTCACCCTGGCCGCGTTCTACCTGCTGGGCTTCTTCCGCTTCCCGGACGAAGCGACGCCGTCCGATGGTGATTCGGTGGGCCTGGGACGCCTGTCGGTCGGCGCCGCGTTTCTTGTTGTAGCTCTTAGCCTCATCCCCGGAATGTTCGGCGCACGCCTCGGTGAGCTCGACGCGTACGTTCCGCCTCCCGAGTATTCCGGGTTCGGCGCCGCTTCGCTTGGCGTTGGGGCCGCGGAGAAATCGACCTGGCTCAAGGACGACTACCAGGGTGCGCTGGCCAAGGCCCGTGAATCCGGCAAGCCAGTTTTGGTCAGCTTCACCGGCTATTCGTGTTCGAACTGCAAGTGGATGAAGTACAACATGTTCACCAAGCCGGCTGTCTCCGAGTTGACCGCCAACATGATCCTAGTCGAACTCTATACCGACGGCCAGGATGAAGTAGCAGCCGTAAACCAGGACTTACAGCTCAATCGCTTCGGCAGCGTCGTTATCCCCTACTATGCGATCGTGCGTCCGGACGAAACGATCGCCGCCGAGTTCGCCGGCCGGACACGTGACGTCGACGAGTTCGTCGGATTCCTGCAATCCGGCGCCTAGAGACAAGCGAAGTTGCAGCGTCGAACTTCGGTCAGAAATCCACGCCAACTAGGGCCAACCCGACATTTCGGGTAGCAGGGTCATTGGTGTAGAATCGGTGCAGTGAGCTTCCATTCCCAGCCTAGCGGAGGGTTTCGCCAGTGACGCGACACACGCGTTGCCGACAGATCGCTGTGGCATCGCTACTGACCGGCCTGCTGCTTGTGGGCTGCAACCAAGGCTTGTCGCCCAGCGCGGGGGACGAAGCCGGGGTTGAGGAGGGTGGCGCCGGTGCATCCGCCGAACCGACCGTGCGAACGGCGACTTTCACTGCCGGCACTCCGATCGCAATCCGCACGATGACTACTCTGTCGACGAAGACCGTGCAGGCCGGCGAGACCTTCGCCGGCAGCCTCGAACAGCCTCTGGTCGACGGCACGTGGGTCATCGCACCGAAGGGAGCGGATGTGCGGGGCAAGGTCGTCGAGTCCGACCCGGGCGGCCGCGTGAAAGGAACAGCGAGGCTCGCCATTCGCCTCACGCAGATCGAAACCGCCGACGGACAGCGGATCGATATCGACAGCAGCGTTTATGCCGTCCAGGCCAAATCGAGCAAGAAGAAAGACGCCGTCAAAGTCGGCATCGGGAGCGCAATCGGCGCGGCGATCGGGGCCGTGGCCGGCGGCGGCGGCGGTGCGGCTAAGGGCGCCGGTGGCGGTGCGGTGGTCGCGACGCGGGGCGACTCCGCGGTAATTCAGGGCGAGTCTGTTGTCCGCTTTAAGCTGCGCAACGACGTCACCATCGCGGAGAATCAATAGCCCCGGTAGCTCCGACCGCGGGCCTTCCCCCAAGGGCAACTCGACCGCTCGATCGGCTCTGATTCCGGCCCGCCTAGGGTGGGGGTCAGTTGGTAGTCCGGCAGTTCTCTAACTCCCCGACGAAACAGCACCGGAGCGCTCCGAGGCGGGTACAACCTTCAGCAGGTCGGTGCTCACGATCGACGGACACCAATAGCGCTCGACGTGCTCGATCACCATCTCGGTCCCGCGCTTGTGGCTGACGTACGGCTCATCGCGCGGGTCGTACATGGCGTCGGTTAAGTCGCGGACGAGGACGACATTCCGGCCGAGGCGTTTCATCTGCCGGATCCCAAACGGGCGGCCGAGGACGCACATGTTCGCATGGACGCCCGTCATCACGATGTTCCGGATGCCGAGCTGTTCACAGTAGTTGTATATCTCCTGGCCTTTGTCGCTGATGCCGTCGTAGGGGCCGATGATGATGTCGGCGTGCTGGCGCTTATACATCCGAACCCGCGGCCGCCCGACCGCGTCGTCGCACGGTTCGTTGGTGTCGTCGATCGGCAGCGGCGCTTCGGCATGCTTGTCGAGATAGCACCAGCGGGCGATCGGAACCGGGGGCGTGACGTGGGGCGCCTGCACCATGCGGCGTCGGGGCGGCGCGTCTTTGTAGAACTCCATTGTGCCGCTGGGAGCGTGAATGACGGCGACGCCGGCGCGGCGTGCGGCCGCCAAGACTTGGTTCAGGCGAGGGACCATGGCGGTAACGCGGCGGGCGGCGGAGACGCAGTAGTGATCATCCCACATGTCGCAGATCAGGATGGCGGTCTCTTGCGTCTTCCACTCGAACTCCCGCTCATGAACTGCGATGTCTCCGCTTCCGCCGGGGCTTGCCGCTCGCGTCCGCGCACGGAGTTGCAGCCGGCCGGGGACGACAGGACGGTTCGGCAGCGGGGAAGCGGGGTTCTGCGCGAGGATCGGAGTCCCCATGACAGCCCCTGAGAGAACGGCAAGCGCGTCACGTCGGCTCAGCATGGCTCTGTATCTCCTTCGGCTACCGTATTGTATCGGCGCCGCGGAGGGCAGACAAGCCGCCGCGGTGCCCTCCGGTGGTGCAGCGGTGTGCGGGCATGACCGGCCGCCCGCCGTGTCACCGCCCGATCCTGTGCGGCGGGTCAGACGCATCATCGTGCACGACGACGCTGTCCACTTCGATGACGTCATCCGGCTGCGTTCGACTCGGCGGGGTTGTCTTCGAAAGCCACCACCATCGAATCACCATCGTCAGGAGCGCTAGGGCGCCCAACACCAGCACGATGGTGATGAAGAAGAATCCCAGCACGACTAAGGCGCCCGCCAGGACTGCTCCCAGGACTCTGCTCAGCCAGGTCGAAGATCGCCAAGCGACCCGTCTTTCCCGCCCACCAATTTGGTAATGAAAAGGCATCGCTTCCGGTGATCTGACGTCCCGCTTGCATCATAGCCTTTCCGAGATCTAGCCGCCATGGATGATGTTCCAAAGCAATGACCGCGGAGGGCTGTGGCGAGATTGGCTTCGTTTTGTTTTCCCCCGTCGAGCGGTGATCGCGAAGCGTGGATTCGGCTGCAAGGCGTTGATCCCAAGGGGATTGGGCGAGATTGGGTTCGTTTCGTCATTTTGGTTGAACCGCGAGCCGCGTCAGGGTCGGCCGCCGTGCGCACCCGAGGCAGTTAGAACCGCAGAGGAACGCGGATGACCGGGGATGAATTTTGGCGGGGACGAATTGGGTTCGCTTCGTTTTTCGGTCGCTGAAGGAATGGGGGGAAGGCCGGATTCGCTTGCAAGCCCATGAGTCCACTGGTCTTCGGAGAAATTGGCTTCGTTTTGCATGGCAGTCTCTCGAGCCTTGACGCGGACAGGCGCGGCGGCGGTCCGCAACGGGGCGGGAACTGTGCGAAGTGCCCAGGACCCGCTGCTGAGATGGGGTGAGCTTGGGTTTCTCATCGGCGGAAGGCCCGGAAATGCCCGGATTTGCCCGAAATGGCCCGCTTTCTACAGGGGCGGATAAGGGTTCTTTGTTCAAGGGTCACCTCGCACGCCACCCTCGCGGATCGGTGACCAGGATTTGGAATTGTGGTGTTCCACTTTCTGTCCTGTTGGGGCGACGGATCGCCCGTTGGCTTTCTTCGCCCCTAGTATACGCGTCGTTTGGGCGGGCGGCGGGGTGGCTGGAGGGGTAAGTTGTTGAAAGGATGGCGGAAATTGTTTTTGAAAATCTGTGAACGCGGCTGGGTTGAGGCTTCAACGGGGCATGAGAATGGGGCAGGTCTCGACCCTGAATCTCGCTCACACGATTCCGAAACAAGAGCGATCGAAAGTGGGCGAGCGATCACTCGCTCGGACACAATGAACGGCTCGCCCGGGTTCAGAAGAACAGCTTCAGCCCAAACTGGATGATGCGCATCGGGGTCCGCACGGTGCGAACCTCCCCGTCACGCGAGCCGTCGGGGACGAGGGAGTCGGTGCTCGTGAAGTTGATGCGGTTCGGCTCGCCGAAGTAGGGCGTGTTGAAGGCGTTGAATAATTCTGAGCGAAACTGCAGCTTGAATCGATCCCCGATGGGAATGTTCTTGTAGAGCGACAAGTCAAGGTTTCTCTGACCGGGTGAGTCGAGGAAGCTGTGGCCTGCATTCCCGTAATGGCAGAGATCTTCACGTCCGGGGATTCTACAGCTCACGCGCGCAAATGCCTTTGTGTCAAACCAAAGCTTTCTGCTTGGATCAGCCAAGGCGCCGGCCCCGATGAGATCAGGGCGAATCGCAAAATCTCCGTTGAGATTCAGGTCTCTGCCAAGCTGCCTGAGATTGAAGCGGGAGAAAGGAAACCCGGAGCGCAACGATAGGACGCCGTTCGTTTGCCAGTTTCCCACGATGTGCTTCCAGGCGCCCGGCAGATCGGATCCCGGGAGCTGCCAAACGTAGCGGAACACCATGTTGTGCTGCTGGTCGAACTCAAAACGCGCCCGTCCATCACTGCGATCCACTCGGGGATTCTGGTAGAAACCACTTGGGTTGCCACCGGCTTCCCCGTCCCCGTGCGACTTGCTGAAGGTGTAGGAAAGCCCGAAAGACAGCCCGCTCGAATGGCGCTTGTCGAGCTTCACTTGTAGGCCGTGATGGAAGGAGTTCCCGTAGCTACTCAAGTACCGTACAGGCCCTAGAGCCTGTACGCCGAGCTCAGGTAGAGCTGGGTCATAGAACCGCTGAAAGGGGCGTCGAGCCTGCGCATTCGTATCGAGCGACGGCTGAGCCTCATTCCAGGCCCGCAGGCCATCGGCCACGTGGCTGCCCTTGCTGCCCACGTATCCCACTGTCAAGGCCGTATTCCAAGCTAGCTCCCGCTGCACGTCGAAGCTCCACTTCCACACATCCCCATCTTTGTAGTCGGGTTTGATATGCAGAACGAAGGCCGGCCTCACGACAGGTCTTCCGCCGACGTTGGCGAGAAAGGGATCGTCGAGCGTGATGATATCCGAACCCGGACGGAATTGACGGGTCTAAACCTGAAACTCTCTGCCGTCCGCCGCCGTGACCGAGATCGTCTGGCCGCGGTTCGTCACCTGATCAAACCGCTGGCTGCCGGACTTGGGAGGCTGCAAGGCTAAGATCGTGAAATTGTTCTGGTGCATGATGTTGTCGAAGTAGCCTGCACCCATCCGAACAACCCACTTCTCACTTGGCCGGTAGGCGATACCAACACGCGGCATGAAGAACCGCACGTCTTGGTCCCAGAGCTTCACGGCTCCCCGCTCGTCCACAAACTCCGGGAACATCGTGGGGATCACCGCACCGTCCTCGGTGAGGAAGCCTCCTCCCCGGCCGACGGCCTCTCCCTCGCCGGGGAAGTCAATCGTGCGCCAGGGACCTTGGGCGTCCCTCGGGTTGCCGTTGTAGTCGAATCGCAGTCCGAGGTTGACCGTAAGCTTGGGCGACACCTTCCAATCGTCATGCAGGTAGACGCCTTGGCGGGTGGCGCGGGGAAACGTGGGCACCCAACCGATCGGCGTGAACGTCTGACGCGGAATCCCCATGAGCATCGATGCGAAGTCAAATCCGGTTTCTGCCCCGCCGAAGTTCACTCTTGCCCCTCCCCCCGCTCGGCGTTCCAACGAGATGTGGTACCACTCATAGCCGAACTTGAGATTGTGGCTGCCGTGGATCCAGGAAAGATGGTTGCCGAGCTGAATCGAGTCGAGACGATCCAAGTTGCCGCCCGCGGACGTGAGAGAAGGCCATCGACCTCCCAGATTTGGCAGCCCTTGCTCCAAGGCAGTCAGTTTCCGGTTGCCGTCAAAGACCACGCGGTACTCACCGATCCCGAGGGAGTCCAGATCGAAGCTCTCGTCATTCGTATGTAGCCGGGTCGTGTTGCAGTCCGAAATATTGAACCCAAACCGGAACTCGTTGATCAGGTTGTGGCTGAAGGTATGCACCCATTGACTGGCAAGGTTGGATGCTCGCGCATCGCGAAGCTGGAGACCGACCGGATTGATGTTGTTGAATGTAATGTCGGAACGCGTAACTGCCAACCGTCCGAAGATCCGATCCGAGTCGCTGAAGTGATGATCCACGCGGCCGTAGAATTGGTTTTGATCAAGGGGCTGGTTCAGCGCCAAGCGCTCGGTGAAGTCGAAGGGGTCGGCCTGCCGGAACCGCGCCCGGGGCATGAAGTCGGGCAAGATGCTGTTTGCGATACCAGCGTGAAAGCGATCCCGCGGTACGATATTGTTCGCGAACGGCTCGCCGGTGAAAGGGTCGTAGACGACGATCGGACGGCGGAACACTTGTCCGGTTGCCGGGTTGATGGTGCCTGAGAGGAGTTCCGAGAAATCCCCATCTCGGAATTCGTCTAAGGGAAACCACGCCGTTTGGACCTGCTCAGTCCTGTCGATACGGGCTTCCCAGTTGAAGGCCCAGAACGTCTTGTTCTTGACGATGGGACCGCTTGCGACCAGGCCGAACTGGTTGCGCCTCAGCTTGTCTTTGGGGGCTCGCTCTTCGCTGGGCGGCAATTCAAAGTTCAGGAAGTAGTTCTCTGCGTCCAGTTTCTCGTTGCGCAGGAAATGAAAAAGCGTCCCGTGCAGCTCGTTGGTTCCGCTCTTCATCGTGATGTTGACGACCGCGCCGCCACCGAAACCGACTTCAGCCGAGTAAGCGTTGGCCTGGATCTTGAACTCCTCGATTGCTTCGATCGACGGGACGAAGTTGGTCGTATGCGTACGGGGTTCCTTGGCATCCACCCCGTCAAGGCTCACCACCTGGTGGAGTTCTCGGATGCCGTTTGCACTCACAGAGAAACTCGAGCCGGGGACCGGAAAGCCCCCCCCAGACCGTCGTTCAAGCCTGAACGCCGACCGAACTGGACTCCTGGCACGAGCACTGCCAACTGAACAACGTTGCGCCCATTCAAAGGCAACTCGACAACGCGGCGGTTCTCCACCACGGTTCCCACCGTGGCGTTTTCCGTTTGCAAGCTGACATCCGACGCCACGACTTCAATTTGGAAAGTGGCCTCCCCCAACTCAAGTTCGAAATCTCGACGAACTTGTCCACCTGTCTCGACTCGCAGGTCGGGCACGATCACCGGCTTAAGGCCATCCAACTCACACTTGACCTCGTAATAGCCGACCGGGACGAGCTGGAAGCTGTAGTTACCCGTTTCGTTGGTTGAAGCCTTGGTTTCGATGCCCGTGGCCAGGTTGGTAATGGTCACGGTGGCGCCGGGCACCACGGCACGGCTCTGGTCGGTGACCAAGCCTTGGATGGTCTGGGTAGTGGACTGGGCATGGAGGAGGCTGGGGACAAAGACAATGAGCACAACAGCCAACTGCAAGCAGATTCGACGTCGGAGTTTATGGTCCTTCATCGTCCTCCCCCAAGGAAAGGTTCAGGGGTCAAGGTATTCGCTCTGCCATCAGTCTTACTACCGATCGCGGAACTCTTGGTACCAGTTCTGCACAACCCGCATGGCGGGCTTCGGCGGCTCCCCCACTGGCTCGGCGAAGACGAACCGCTTGCCGTCAGCCGAAACATCCCACCCTGCCAAGAGCCTCGACGACGCTGGTACTCGGAAAAGCCGACGCGGCGTGCCGACGGAAAGTTCAGGCGCCGTGGATACGCGAACCGCAACCATCCACCTGTCTCCCCTGTCGTTTTCCTCGTGAAAGATTTCCCCGCTGCCCCGGCTCCACCTGAACCACCCGGAACCCTTCGTTGAAATCTGCTCCCTCCGGCCCCCATCCGGAAAGGGCCTGACGTACAGCTCCCACCGGCCGGATTCGTCGGACCCGTATGCGACGTACCGACCGTCGGGCGAAAACAGCCCCACACTCTCGTTCGCCTGTGTTCGCAGAAATGGCCTCGGCTCCCAAGTGCTTCCATCATCGCTGAGCTCGGAGATCCAGAGATCAGTTCCCGTTTCCAGGTCACTGCTGCGGTACATGATGTACTTCCTATCCGGCGACCAATCCCTGGGCATTTGCCGAGCGCTGCTCTCAGCCATCGGCATCATCTCTCCGCTCCCGTCGGCCCTGCGGAGATAGATGTTGATCTCTCCCTTCATGTTGGAGGCAAATGCGATCTCGTCTCCCAAAGGGGACCACACGGGGCCAAACTCGTTTGCGGGCGAACCAGGCGGGGTCAAGGGAGTTCGCGCCGAAGCGCCGCTCAGATCAAGAGTCCAAATGTCGTTATTCGCAGTGGCCCAGATCTCCTTTGTCCGGCCTCCCCATACCCGAAAGGCGACTCGGCTCTGGTCCGGCGAGAGACGGGGCGCGGCTAGTCCCTCATGTGGCTCACCGATGGCGTCCAAACGGCTACCCCTTCTGTCCAGCCAGACCAGCTGGCTCACTTGTTGTAGGTCATCGACATAGGCCAGTGCTCCGTCACTGGAGACGCTCGGCCCCAGGGCATTCTGCGCAACGCGAAAGGGTATCCCAGTGGCTTGCAGAGCATCCAGGGAAAACGGCACCGCCCAAAGGTCGCCTCCTCCCACATACACCAAATGTCCACTAGGGGCATACACTGGCTTGCCCCCCCCGCCTGATGAATTCACCCTGACCGGTTTCCATGTTCAGGGCCATCATCGTTAGGCGCCCGCCGAAACCGAGTTCAACAAGCAGCACCCGATCCCCGGCCTCCTTCGGCAGGAATTCGGGATAGCCCATGAGCGGTGGTATTGTTCCCCCGAGTTGCAGGGCTTCCTCCGCCTCTCTAGCGATCCGCTCCACCTCAGCGTCAGGAAAGACCTCCTGCGGCTCGCCGCCGCTCGCATAGACTTCGTGGAGCACACGTGTCATGCCTGCCGAAAAGACGATGACCTCCCCGTCGGGACTCCAAGTGGCTCCCCGGAAACCGCCAGCGGGCATTCGACAGACATGAGTCGGATCGCCTCCCTCGACCCGAACTTTCATCAGGTCAGCCTCTCCGCCACTGGGGATGCCAAAACCGACGAAAGCGCTGTCGGGCGACCAGAACGGCAGTCTGGCTCCCTTTGTGTTGTCTACAAGCCGAGGTTCAAACTGGTCGAGGTACTGGATCCACAACCCTTCTCGAGTCGCATAGGCAATGTGTTTGCCGTCGGGCGAGATGGCCATCGAACTCGCAAGGCCGTTGTTTAGCGGCTCTACGTTGAACGTCGACCGGCGCACCGTTGTTGCCGGTGGCGCCTCGCCGAAATGGACAAAGCTAAAGATCAACAAAGCAACCGCCGTGACAGCCAGAAGCGCCTGCACGACCCGATACCTTCGCTGGACGGTCTGGTTCGGGGCGGCACGTTCGCCACGCTTGGAGGTCGGGCTGGTTCGGACGGCGGTCGATTTCCCCGATTCGAGTTTCTTGCTTATTGAATCCCGCAAATTATTATGACACTTTTTGACAGTGTGGAGCATCTATATATGTATGGGCAACCCCAAAGGTGTGAAGCGGGATTTCAAGGCGCTGGAGAAGCGCCGTTTCGAAGCGATGCGGCTGCTCCACCAAGGCCACAATCAGTCCGAGACGGCGAGACGGCTGAACGTCGCTCGCCAAACCGTCAGTGAGTGGCGGCGGCAATACCGCGAGCAGGGTGCGGCCGGACTCCGCCAGGCCGGGCGCGCCGGACGCAAGCCGCTCCTCGATGCCGCACAACGCGAACGCCTGACGTCGCTGCTGCTGGAAGGCCCGGAAGCCCACGGCTTCCCAACGCCCCTGTGGAGCTGTCCGCGGGTGGCTCGGCTGACCGGAGACGAGTTCGGGGTCGCATACCACGCAGGCCACACCTGGAAGATCCTGCGAGCGCTCGACTGGAGCCCGCAACGCCCGGCCGGAAAGGCGCGCGAGCGCAACGAAGAGCGGATCCGCACCTGGAAGCGCAAGACCTGGAAGCGCATTAAAAAAAAGCCCAAAACGAAGGCCGTACGCTCGTCTTCATCGACGAAAGCGGATTGAGTCAGAAGCCGCATCGCTGCCGCACCTGGGCGCCACGTGGCCAAACACCGGTGCTGCAGTTTAACTTCAACTGGGAGAAGCTTTCCGTCTCGGCGGGGCTGACGCTGCGTAACTTCTACTTCCGGCTCTATCCCGGTGCGATCGGCAAAGAGCAAGTGACCGACTTTCTCAAGGCGTTGGTACGTCATATCGATCGCCCGCTGCTGATCGTCTGGGATCGGCTGCCGGCGCACCGTAGCCGCCTGGTGCAAGAGTTCATCGAACTCTCCGAAGGCCACATCGCAACCGAGTACTTGCCACCCTATGCGCCGGAGTTGAATCCGGTGGAATACATCTGGGCTTACTGGAAGCAGCACGAGTTGCCGAACGTCTGTCCGAAAGACTACGGCGAGCTGAACGAGCGGGCCCGCAAGGCACTCCGCCGCATGTACCGCAAACCGCGTTTGATCACGGCCTTCTGGAAACAGTCTTCTCTTTGTTTTGACTGACTCTATATTATGCGGGAGTCAATAGACCCCGCAGATCGACGAGCAAGTCCGTGACGTGCTGATAGCGCTCCTCTCGGTCCTTCGCTAAAGCCTTGCCGACAATCCACTCCAACTCCATCGGCAAGCCCGCCCGCAGCGCTGCGATCGGTTCGTGCTCTTCGTTGAGGATGTTGTACCCGACAGCTTCATCACGGTCTCCCTTGAAGGGCAACTGCCCCGTGACCATCTCGTAGATCACGCCTCCCAGCGACCAGATGTCGGTGCGATGGTCGGTGGCCTCACCCTGTACCTGCTCCGGCGACATATAGGCGATCGTTCCTAGCCTGGTGCCCGTTTTCGTCAGCTTCGTGCGCGCCGCCAACTGCGCCAAGCCAAAATCCATGACCTTGACCTGCCCCTTCTCGTTCACCATCACGTTCTCGGGCTTGATGTCGCGATGGACGATGCCCTTCTCGTGCGCTTCCGCCAGACCCTCGGCGGTCTGCGTTGCGATGGAGAGGGCCTCCTTCAGCTCGAGCGGTCTCGACTCGATCTTCTCCTTGACGGTCTGGCCGGTGACGTAGGCCATCGCCAAGAAGGTCTGTCCCTCGGCTTCGCCGATCTCGTGAACGGTACAGATGTTGGGGTGGTCGAGGGCCGCTGCGGCCTTGGCCTCGCGGATGAAGCGCTTGCGGCTTTCCTCGTCCTGGAGGAGGTGTGCGGCGAGGAATTTCAGTGCGACAGGGCGCTCTAGCTTCGTGTCCTCGGCCTTGTAAACGACACCCATCCCGCCTTCGCCGAGCTTCTCGGTGATCTTGTAATGCGAGATGGTGGCGCCGGGCTGGGGCGCTAGCTCCGCCACCTGAGGTGGGCGCTCTTCGGGAGGTCGCCCGATCCGCTCCACCGGGACGAGAAAACGATAACCCCGTCGAGGAAGCGTTTCGATGAACTGAGGGTTGTCCGCCGAGTCACCGAGCGCCTGGCGGATCTTGTTGATCGCCGTCGCGAGGCTGTGCTCGTACTCGACGACGGTTCCGTTGGGCCACAGCTCGGCGATCAGCGCCTCTCGAGTGACGACTCTTCCCGAGCGTTCGAGCAAACACGCGAGAACCTGAAACGGCTGCTGCGGCAGCTTGACCCTGGCGCCGTTCTTGCGCAGTTGGCCTGCCTCCAGATCCGCCTCGAACGGGCCGAACCGCGGAGGACAGAGGTGGGCTGGGGCGGTCCTTCCATGGCTCTCTCAGGCTAATTCTCGCATCCTTTCGCCCCAAAGTTCACTATTTAGCGGGGGTCTTCGACCTCACACCTGCAAGTCGGATCCCATGTGGCGCAAGCCCAATACGGTTCAGTTACTCATCGTGGACGCACTTCGCCACGTACCCCCGACCTGCAAGCCGTTGGTGGCGACGAACCTCCAGCGCCCCTTTCAGGGCTTCAAAAACATACGGGGAACGGGACCCTGGGTTTCGGCTTCGCCTGCACCCAGGGCTAATATCCGGTCGCCGCTTCGCGGCTCACAGCCCGTGGCAAATCTCTGCCCTGGGTCGCGGCCATCCGGAGCAGCCGCGAAGCGGCGTTGGACGTCGACGGATCTCAGTCTAGGGTGGAGCCGATTACGGTGGAAACCCGATCTGTCGCCGAGGCGTTCCCAGGAATCACGGGCCCACCTCCACTATCACAGTTGTTCGATGAACAGTATTAGGCGCAAGGCTCCAGGCTTGCCGAGAACCGATTCCTGGTTTCTCAGGTCGGCGAAACGGGCACGCTGGGGTGGCTGACAGCGATCCTGTCTCGTGAAAATCGCAAGCCCGGAGCTGAGCGTGGCTCGGCTCGGCACGCCATGGGCGTGCGCCACATCCCGCCCGGCCCTTCGATCGACCGTTGAAGGGTCCCTTAAACCTAGTCAGTTCAGTTACTTACGGATTGAAGAACGATTGACGGTTCAGTGAGAAATCATTGACGCCGCATGCATCGAGTTACGCACTGATCTGACGCACTCTCGGCCTAACCCCAACCCCGGAGGTTCTGGCCGTGAGCAGGTATTCAGCGAGTCTCTTTCTAAGTCTCCTCACCATCTCTCCCAATCCAAGCGCCTCGGCGGCGGAGTCGGGCAGGGCTGCCGGCGCCGCCTTGGCTGTTCAGATCCGTCTCTACGACTATGCTCATTTGCCTGCCGACACGATGGCAGAGGCCCAAGAGGTGGCAAGCTTCATTTTCCATCTGGCGGGAGTCGAAACGGTCTGGCTTCGCTGCCCGACGGAAACATCCGATGTGACAGATCGGTCCGCCTGCAATGCACCGCAGGGCCCCGCCGACCTGATCATCCGAATCCTGCCGCGAGAGATGGTGGTGAGAGTAAAGGTTTTCCGGCGGTTTTACGGTTTTGCCTGGCCTGTCGAAAAAGGCCGGTCCGCGTTCTTGGCTAGTGTCTTTCACCACCGGATCGCGGCACTCTCTCGAGCTGATGGTTACCCCGAGGCGGTACTGCTGGGCCATTTCATGGCCCAGGAACAAACAAGGGGTCAATAGATGCTAACTGGTTTGAATACAGTGTTCAAATAATCCTATCCACACCCACCAACACTCAGTATTTGGACAAACATTTGGACAATTCTGTCCGCGCCCCGTTTCCATTCCCAGTTTTTTTAGAGAGGGGCCGGCGTGTACGGGTGCGTTGAGATTCATCCTTCGCGTCTGGCTGCTTGGCGGAGCTGCGAGCGGCGGGCGATGTGGGACTGCCTGCACCCCGAAGCCAAGCCCTTCGCCGGGGAGCATATTGCGTCCTGGATCGGCTCGGCGGTACACGCCAGGCTGGCGGGGGAAGAGCTTCCCGCCATGCCGGAGCCGGCACTCTTCGATGACCGCACGCCGACCGCAAGGCACGCGAAGGCACAGATCAACATGGTCGTCAAAGCGATCGAGGCCACGGTCGATCCAGTCGGCTGGAAGGTGCTGGCACGCGAGATGCCGGTCCGCGCGCTGATCGAGGGCGCAGTGATCACGGGAACGTGCGACTTCGTGGTCGATACCGGGCTCGGCAAGGCCGTGCTCGATGTCAAGACCGGCCATGCCGCCTACCACTCCTGGCTGCAACTGGGAGCCTATGCCGCGGCGCTCGAGGCCGAGGGCGAAGGGCCTGCCTCGGTCGGCCTGATCGCCTGCCCGCGCCCGCGCGTCGGCAGGCCCGAGGCGGCGCACATCGAATTCCGTCCCTCCGGCCCGGCCAAGGCCGACGCCGGGGCGGTCATTCGCCGCGTCAGCGCACTGTTCAACGACGGCAGCGAGCCGCTGCCCAATCCCGGCGTACACTGCGCGCGATGCCCTGTGCCCGATTGCGCCTCACGAATACTTCCACGAAAGGAACCTCATGCCAAGCCAAGGAATTAAAGAGCAAGTTCAACTCAGCAAACAGACCATCGAACGCGCCGCCATCGACGCCGCGCCGCACCTCAAGCGGATCGACGTCACGCCCGATTATTTCTCGCGGGTGGCGCTCAACGCCCTGCTGACGAACCCCCGGATCGCCGAATGCGATGCCCGGTCGCTGCGCAAGGCGCTGCTGGCCTGCGCCGAGCGCGGCCTGATGCCTGACGGCCAATCCGCCGTGATCATTCCCGTCAGGTCCAAAGGCGGCTCGCCGAAAGCGCGTCTGGACGTGATGATCGGCGGCATGCTCGACAAATGCCGCGAGGGGATACCGGGGATTGCGATTCGGGCGCGGTGCGTCTACGCCGCCGACGTATTCGACTACGAGGACGGGCTGCAGCCCGTCCTGCGTCATGTCCCGAGTCTGGATGGCGAGCGCCAGGACAAAGACATCGTCGCGGCCTACGCGGTGGCCCACATCCCGAACAATCCGCAGCCGGAGTTCACGGTCCTCTCCCGCGCTGAGATCGACGATCGCAGGAAGCGTTCTCCGGCGCGCAGCGACGGCCCCTGGGTGACGCACTACGCGCAGATGGCCGAAAAGTCGGTGCTGCGGACGCTGCTGAAGCGCCTGCCGATCCGGGGTCAGGCCCGCGCGGCGATGGATGACCTGTTGCCGGAAACGGAGCCGGGCACGCCCCCGGTGGAGATGGAGCAGCGGGGCGGCGGCGAGTATCAGGCCAGGCAGGAACAAAACGGCAAGCCCGAGCCGGAACAGATCGAAGGACCTGCGCCGCAAGAACAAGATAACGAACCCAACGACACGGATCGCTGGGGAGGCGACGAGTTCTAGTGATGGCGGAGCTTGTCGTCACCGTCAGCAACGTGCTGGGCATCGAGCAGGCGGCGATCCCCCTGCCGAAAGCCGCGCCGCTGGGCATCGCCGGCCCGAACGCCGCGGGCAAGACGTCGCTCGCCACGGCGATCGGCTCGGTGCTGTCGCGCGAGGCTAATCCTCTAGGGCTGGCGCCGACCGCGAAACCCTACCTCCGCGAGGGGACCGACTACGGTGAGGTCCTGCTGTCGGGTCCAGGCGGAGCGGAGTACCTCCGTTGGGTGTTGGCGGAAAAGGCTATGAGGGTGTTCGCCGAGGCTCCCCCGCCGCTGCACCGTGCAGCTGTCGGACTAACGGATTTCATCTCCCGCGCCACTGCCCGCGCCCGCGGGGAGATCTGGGAGTCGGCTTTCCTGCCGCTGCCCGAGCACATCGAGGACGAGCTGAAGAAGGAACTGCGCTCCGCTCTCGCCGGCGAGCGCATGGTGGCGGATGTCATCGAGGTCCTGCGGGAGCAGGGGTGGGAGTCGGTCGAGGGAGTTTACCGGGCCAAGGCGAAGGAAAGCAAGCGCGACTGGTCCTCGATCACGGGCGAACCATACGGCACGGCGAAGGCCCCCAACTGGACGCCTGCCGGCTGGAGGTCGGACTACGACGGCGTAACGCCGCTCGAGGCCGAAGCCGCGCTCGGTGACGCGCGGGACGTTCTGCAGGCGCTTCATGTCTCGGGAGCGGTCTCGGCAGCGGAAGCGCAACAGGCGCAAAACGCCGCCGCGCGGCTGCCCGGGCTGCGCGAAAGAAGGGACGATGCGGCCCGGCGGCTCGACGAGGTCAGAAAAGCGGCGGATGCGGTCGAGGAAGAGATCGCCGGGATTCGAACGGACGGTATCGAAGCGAAGGACAAATACAAAGAGCACCAGCGCTCGAAGCCCCAGCCGAGCGACGGCAGGCCCTGTCCTTTGTGCGGCGGAAAGATCGTGGTGCGGGATCACGCGCTCTACGCGGCGGAGGACGACGCGGCCCTCCAGCAGCGTATCGGGGAGTGGGAGAAGCGCGGAGAGGAACTCAGCGAAAGACTCGACTTTCTACGCCAGAAGCTGACCGCGGCGAAGCAGAAGGGCCTGCCGATTCTCAAGCAGCGCGAGCGGGCCGAGGAAGCCAGGGCCGATGTTGCCGCGGATCTACGGGCGGCGGAAGCGCAAGCCGGTGGCGCGGACAGCCCGGTCAAGGCGGACGAGTCCGAGGAGCGGATCGCGCTGGCCGAACAAGAGGTCGAGTCGCGGCGTGAGGCGCTGAATCTGATCCAAAAGCGCGCCGAAGCCACCGAAGCCCACCGCTCGGGCGCCTCCTACTCGCTGATCGCGGACTTGCTTGGGCCACGCGGCATCCGCGGCCGCGCCATGAAGGAGGGCTTGGGGCGGTTGGCGAGGGGCCTTCGGCGGGTGCATGAGTTAACTAACTGGCCGCTGGTCAAGCTCGACCAATCCTACGCCGTCAGTGCCGGGGAGCGGCCCGTGGCGCTGTGCTCGACTTCGGAGCAGTGGCGGGCGCAGACAGCGCTTCAGGCCGGGGTCGCGCTGGCGCTGGGCAATAACTACGCCGTTCTGGACGGAGCGGATGTGCTCGACGCCGATGGGCTGACGCAGCTGGTCGTGTTGTGCGACGCCCTTGCCGCCGAGAGCGGCTTGTCGGTGATCATTTGCGCCACCGGAGGGCGCGAACTGTTTCCCCAGCGTTGGGCCACGGTCACGGTAGAGGAAGGGAGGATCCCCGATGCTCACCCCGCATGACTATCAGCTGGAGGACGTCTCCCGACTGCGGCAAGAGCTGCGGCGCGTCCGTGCCGTCGTCTACCAGCTGCCTACCGGGGCGGGCAAGACGATCGTGGCCGGCTATATCGCCTCCAGGCTGGCCGAGAACGGCAAGCAGGCGTTGGTGCTGGTCCATCGCCGCGAGCTGGTGCGCCAGTTCGCCAAGACGCTCACCCAAGCGGGGCTGGGCGACCAATACGGCATCATCGCCGCCGGCCACGCCGAGACACGCTGGGCGCGTTTCCAGATCGCCTCGGTGCAGTCCATCAACCGCCGCGAGACCCACTGGCTGAAACCCAACCTCGTGATCGTCGACGAGGCGCACCACGTGAAGGCGAAAACCTGGGAGAACGTGCTGAACCGCTTCCCCTCGACCAGGGTGCTCGGCCTGACGGCGACGCCGGGACGGCTCGACGGAAAACCGTTGGGCGATCACTTCGACGCTCTGGTACAGGGTCCATCGATCGTTGAGCTGGTCGAGCGGGGCCATCTAGCTCCGATGCGGGTCCTGCGTCCCGTACAGGGTCTGTCGACCGCCGGTGTCCGCACGATAGCGGGCGATTGGAACAAGAAGGACCTCGACGAGCGGTTGACCGATCAGGTGATCGCGGCCGGAGCAGCGGCTTACCGCCGCTATGGGGCCGGCAAGCGGGCCATCTTCTTCGCCGTGAACCGGCGCCACAGCAAGGCGGTGGTCGAGAGCTTGAAGAAAGAGGGCTTCCGGGCCGAGCACATCGACGCCGAGACGGACGTGCGGCGCCGCGACCTGGTGCTCAAGGAGTTCGGCGAGGGCTTGATCCAGGTCGTCTCGAACGTGGATCTGATCTCCGAGGGCACCGACGTGCCCGAATGCGAAGTGATCATGGCGGCCCGCCCGACCAAGAGCGTCACGATGTACTTGCAGCAGGCGGGCCGCGCGATGCGGCCCGGAAAAGGAAAAACCGCCCTGTTGCTCGACTTAGCCGGCAACTCCTGGGACCTCGGCCTGCCGGAGGAAAACCGGCACTGGGATCTCGACGGAACCAGACAGGGCACGACCGTCGATAAGCGCCCGGCCGCCCAGCGTCAGCGCTGCTGCTCGGAGTGCGCCGAGGTCTACCCCTCACGCCTGTCGGCCTGCCCCTCCTGCGGCGCCGAACATGTCTTGCCCGCCCCGGTCGAGGTTGAGACCGAACTGAGCGATGCCGCGCCGTCCGAGCGCGGTCCAAAGATTTCCCGGCGTGCAATGAAAACGCGCATCGCCGCTGTCATGCGCAGACGGGAGGGATACCGGGGGCTGGTCAGAATCGGCGAGGACTTCGGCTTCAAGCCGGGCTGGGCGCGAACTCTCGCGGCCGTGCTGAAGGTACCGATCGAGAATGACTCAAAAGCTAGTTGACCTACTGCGCGAGGACGGCGTCACGCTGCGCGGCAAGGGGCAGCAGCGCATGGCGAAATGCCCCTTTCACGACGACAAGAAGCCGTCGATGAGCGTCAACGTCGACAAGGACGTCTACTGCTGCCACGGCTGCGGCGCGGAAGGGGACGCCGTGACCTACTTGCAGAAAAAGCACGGCTGGAGCCAGAAGAATGCACTGCGGGCGGTCAAGGGCGCGTTGCAGAACGGCCGTCAGCCGGCGCAGCCAAAACCGCGCAAGAAAGAGCCGCCGCATTGGGTCCCGCGCCTGCCCGACGACGCAGTCGCGCGGCATCGCTACCTGCTGGCTGACGGGACACCCGCCTTCACGATCTGCCGCTTCGCCAAGGGTCCGAAGTGCCTGCCCTACACACCGGCAAAGCGCAACGGCAAAGACGGCTGGAACGTCCAGTTGGCGCTCAGCGAAGGACGGCCGCTGTACCGCTTGTGGGAGATGGCCCAAGCGCCCCGTGACAAGCAAGTGATGGTCGTCGAGGGCGAAAAGTGCGCCGACGCTGTGACCGCGACTTTCCCCAAGGTGGTCGTGACGAGTTGGGCGGGAGGCGCGAAGTCATGGAAACGCACCGATTGGTCGCCGCTCGGCGGCCGGCAAGCCGCCCAGAACTGGCTCGGCCGCCTGGCCGCGCCCTGGAAATCGCCCGAGGCCGAGCAGGCACGGGAAAAGCAGGCCGATCCGAAGCAGCCGAAGAAAAAGAAGGAACCGCCGCCTCCACCACCGGCCATCGTCGCTGAGAACCAGTATTTCCGCATCCTCGGCAATGCTGCCGACAGCGTGGCCGTGAAGCTGCGCACGCACCGCATCCTGCTCTATTCGCGCCCGGCGCTCACGCAATCCTCGACCTTGATCTCACTGGCCGCCTACAACTGGTGGCTCGATACCCTACGAGAGCCATCGCTGACGCGGCCGGTCTGTCATTCGGTGGGGTCGGCGCTGATCCGCGCGGCGGATCGTCAAGGCCAAATCGACCTCTCGCGGGTGGTCGGGCGGGGCTACTTCCGCACCGACAAGGGCCGCTACGTGTGGAATCTGGGCGACCGCCTGCTGGTCGACGGCAGAGAACAGGAACTCGACAGCCTGGAGGGCGGCTGGCACTGCGTCACCGGCGCGCGCATTAATGTCGCCGAGCAAAGCGCCAAGCCCGCCGAGCGCAAGCGCGTCGCCGAGGCCGTCGAGCGTTACCGCTGGCGGCAGCCATTGGACGGCAGGCGCTTTCTCGGCTGGCTGGTGTCCAGCGTCGTCGGCGGCGCCTTGGAGTGGCGGCCTCATATCTGGATGGCGGCGGCGGCCGAGACGGGCAAGAGTTGGCTGTTGAAGCGCGTCGCGGCCCGTCTGCTGGGTCCCATGGTGGTGCGCGTGGCGGACGCCACCCCGGCGGCGATCGCGCGGCGCATGCGCTCGGATTCCCTGCCGCTGATTCTCGACGAGGCCGAACCCGACCGGCGGTGGATCGAGGGGTTGATGGACGTGATACGGATCGCCGCGGGTGGGGACGGAGAGAGGATCCGCGCCGACGGCGACGCTGTGCAGACCTTGAACCCGCGCTTCTCGGTCTGCATGAGTTCGACCAAGCTGGCGAACCTGCGGGCGGCCGACGCCAGCCGCTTCCAGCTGGTCCATCTCTCGCAAGAGGGCGTCGAGGACTGGCCGGCGGTCGAACGTGGCATCGACGACTCGTTGGCGAACGGCGCCAGCGAGCGCATCCGCACGGCGCTGATTCATGAGGGGCACGAGATCGTCGAGGAGGCCGTGTCGGTCTCGCGCGAGATGATGCGCATCGGCCACGGAACGCGCGGCAGCCTGATCGGTGGCGCGCTCACGGCCGGTTGGCGTTGGTGGACGGGCGAGAGGGGAATAGTGCCGCCACTCTCCGACGCTCATGTCGGAACGGCGCGCAACGACGCCGGCGACGCGCTACGCCGCGCACGACAGATCATGGCGGGGTCTGGAGGTCCTGCGGGTCGGTAACGCCCCGGCGGTGTCGCGGGAGGCTCTCATCGCGCGTCTGGAGCAGACGGCAGCCAGCGGGGTTGCGGCCCAGGGGCAGGATCTAGAATTCTCTCTCGCGGGGGCGTGGCTTGGGGAAGTACAGTAGCGCGGCATTGAGGAAGTCTCGCCGATTCATCACAGGCGCCCAGCATGTCACCACACAACGAGGGTGTCAAGACCGGGCACCCGCCGCCTCGGGGTTTCGCAGTCTGACAGCAGAACCAGACTAACCACTCCCCGTCCGGCTACACCGGTCCATGCACCATCGGACTGGGGTGGGACCGACTCGCCGGCCAGACCGAGCCGCAGATCCATTCCTGAAACAAGATTGCAGGACCCTATGAGGTCCTCACGCAGTCTGAATCCGTCCCATACGATATTGGATTGCAAGTCAAACGAGACGGCGATCGGCGCGTAGCTGGGGCGTAGCACGCCTGTTGAGCAATAGACAGAGCGAAGATCCGGCATGGCGGACCCACACATCTTCACTGTCTACTTGACACTCACTTGCAAGATGGTGTACTCTTCCCGTGTACTCACACATTGCAACTCAGTTGCACAAGAAGATGCCGGGCCTTACCCGTACCTTTGACGGATGCGGCCGACCCAAGCAAGCCGGTTACTTTCCCGATGCCATCGCGCTACTGCAGTCCGCGCGACGGCCCCGTGAGGTTTTACACGAAGATTTTCCTGGCTGGCACAGCGGCCTGCTGGCCGGTATGAAAGACGAAGTGCATCACGGATCCATGCTGTTCAAGCCGCTCGTGCATCGACAACGAAAGAAAGGGCAAGGAAGGTAACACTCGAACGCTGCAGATCGCTTGGCGGAATGTGCAGCTTCTCGAGCAAAACGTAGAACACTAAGGCGAGGACGCTGCGGCAACGATGGGCCGTCGGAGACGCAACGCCTCGCCTGCTTCGCTCAGCCGCGAGGAACAGTCCGTCGCGACGAGCTCGTTGTTTCAGTATAACGAACGCTCTTCGCCCTCCTTGATGGCTGAATGAAGGCGCTGCATTGGCTGCGCTAGACAGTGCATTGCCAACCCGCGGCGGATGTTCGCTGCGGCCTAACTAACTGGAGGGTGTGATGAAGAGCTTTTTCAAGTTTCATGGTGTGTTGCTTGCATTGGCTTCGCTGTCCGTATGGTCCGCCGCCGCCGAGACTCGAGCCCTTGCGGGCCGTGTGATCGACCAGACCGGCGCGGCTCTGCCCGGAACCAATGTTTTCGTCAGAAACCTAAAGACAGGGCTGGAGATCGCCGCTATCGCCGACAGTCAGGGGTCTTTTCGAATCGAGGTTCGTCCCGGGGAATATCGTGTCACGGCGGCTCGCGCCGATTTTGCCACCAAGTGGCAAATCGTGGATGTGCCCTCTCCGGAGGCGCAAGATCTGCGCATTACGCTCCCGCCAGCGCCGCTGGTGCAGCAGGTCGTTGTCAGCGGCTCACGCGAAGAGGAGCTTGTGGAGAACTCAGTAACGAAAGTCGACGTCATCTCTCGCACGGCCATCAAAGACTCCGGTTACGAGCGAGTCAGCGATCTGCTTGCCGAGGAACCCGGGGTGGTTACCAGAAGCGGCTCCTCGGGTAATCGCTCGGAAACGCAGATCCAGGGCATTGACTCACGCCAATCGCTCGTACTCATCGACGGCTATCCCGTCGTCGGCGCACGCGGAATCAAGCGCGGCATCCTCAACATGGACCGCCAGTCGGCGGGCCGGCTGGAAAGCATAGAAGTCGTGAAGGGGGCCTCGTCGGCGCTCTACGGTTCTGACGCCATAGGTGGGGTGATCAACATGATCACCCGTCAACCGCGGGATAAGTTTGATGCCAATGTCACAACCTCGGTCGGCAGCTTCTCCGCAGCCGACATTCGCGGCGACATGGGATTCTCCCACGAGGGCTGGCATGGCTTCTTCGACGTCGAGCACCACAAACGCAATCCCTACCGCCTGCTCCCCGATAGCTTCACCACCACCGGCGCAGGCTTCCACCGTTATGATTACCTCGGCAAACTCGGCTACGACCTCTCAGACCGGCTCAAGGTGGGGTTTTTGGCCAACGCGTTTGACAACGACGAGCTGGGCAATTTTGTCGGTGAGATCGGGCCGCAGACGACCACGACAAGAGACAGTGCGCAGAATTACGGCGTCAATCTCGATCTCGGGCTGACCCCGGTCACGCGGTGGACCTTTCGGGGCTACTACGGCAAGTACGACGAAAGTTCGGAGATCGCTGTCGCCGCTACGCCGGGTGAGATCGATACGAACGCCAACCTCAATCAGCGTCTCTATAGGCTCGATACCAACATCTCGCACGTTTGGGGCTCGCGGCAACTCGTTCAGGGCGGAGTCGAGTGGACGCAAGACAACTATCGCGGCTTCAACCGCATGGTCGGCGACAACGCCGGCCAGCAGATTTCAATGGCCGACACCTGGATCAACGACCGCATCGAGCTGCACCCGCGTGTCAGCCTGACTGCGGGCGGGCGCTGGAACCGTCACTCCCTTTATGGAAATCACTTCGTGCCGCGAGCAGGCTTGCTGATCCGGCTCAGCGACAGCCTGCGGGCGAGAGGCTCTTGGGGCAGCGGCTTCCGCGCGCCCGATCTCGGTCAGCTTTACTTTCGCTTCCTTAACCCGACCAATTTCTACCAGGTAATAGGCAACCCCGCTCTGGAACCGGAGCGCTCGACGACGGTGCAGTCCGGGCTCGACTACCGCAAGGGGCGTGTGCGCCTGATGGGCAACTTCTTCCGCAACGACATCAAAGACCTGATCCAGGCCGACCTGGTCGGGCGGCCCTCCACACCCGAACAGCTGCGGGGCTTGATGCAGCGGTTCAACATCGACAGCGCGTTCAACCCTGGTCTGCAGCGGCTCTTCTATCTTTACCGCAACGTCGAGGACGCCTACACGACGGGCGTCGAGGGCCGGGTCGAAGTGAACCTGACTCGCAACTTGATCGTCTCAAGCGGCTACACCTACCTCGACGCCCGCGACAAGGAAACCAAAACGTTTCTGAGCCAGCGCCACCGTCACCACGGCAACTTCCGCGTGTGGTGGTCCACGGGTCGTTGGGGCGGCCTGCGCACGAATTTCCGGGGAACCTACTTCAGCAAGTGGCCGATCGTTGGTCGCAGTGGAACCTTTGTTGGCGGCGGGTATCAACTCTGGGATTGGTACATCGCCAAGCCGCTCCGCGTCGGCAGCGAGGTTTACTTCGCTCTCGACAACTTGTTCGACTCGACGGATTCGAATCTCGCAGCCGCCCAGCCGTCGTTCTTCCGAGCCGATCCCGGCCGGACGTTACGGGTCGGAATGCGCTGGAACTTTGGAGTGAAGGAGTGACAAGCGCCATGCACAGCGACCCTGATGACAACCCGCCTCCACGGCCATTCTCGACCGTGCACGGGAGAAACTCCATGCCGCATGAACCGGCTCCGCTCGTGCAATACGAAGGCTTTGGCGCGGTAACCCTGTGCGCTCACCACTGTATTCACGTTCAGCTCGGGTTCACCACGATGACGCTCACCGAGGCGCAGTATTTCCGGTTGGTCGCCATGCTGAGCGACAGCGCCGCCAACTTTTTTCGTCACAGACAGGCAGGAGGAGAACGTGACGAAAGCGAATAGTCAGGGGGAGAGGTCCAGGAGACGGAGTTTCCTAGGCCCCGTTGAGCACTGGGTAACCGCGCTGATCTTGATCAGCGGGTTTCTCTTTGCTGTGAGCGCCCTACCCGGCACACCCTGACGGGAAGGACTATTCTTACGATGCCAGTTTCTCATCCCGCAAGGGATCTCGGCCGGCGCGCTTTCCTCGGAGCGCTGCTCGCTCCCGCAACGCTCGCCCGAACCCGCTGGACGCAGTTTCGCGGCGACGGCTCCAGCTCCGTCGCTGGTGGCGAGGCGCTGCCGCTCGAATGGTCCGATCAAAACAACGTCTCGTGGAGCGTCGCAATTCCCGGCTACGGGCAGTCGAGCCCCGTCGTCTGGGACGGCTTGGCTTTCATAACGTCCACTGCCGGCAAACACAAGGAGGAACTTCACCTCATCACTGTAAACACTGCAGCAGGGTCAATCGCCTGGAAGCGGACACTGGGTCCCGCGCAGCAAATCGAGGACAGCAACATGGTCAGCAAAGCCGCTCCGACAGCCGCCGTGGACGCGGACCGCGTCTATGCTTTCTTCGAAACCGGCGACCTGGCCGCATTCAGTCATGCTGGCAAGCCGCTTTGGCATCGCAAACTCACCCAGGAATTCGGTGAGTTCGACGGTCGTCACGGCATCGGGAGCTCGCTGTGCCTGTGCAGAAAGGGCCTGCTCGTGCTAGTTGCCCACGACGGGCCCTCTTATCTGCTGTGCGCCGATCGGGAGAGCGGCAAAACTGCCTGGAAGACGGACCGGCCCAAAGGAGTTTCGTGGACCACACCGACAATCGCTGAGCACGACGGCCGAGAGATCGCACTCGTCAGCGGGAGAGGTCGTGTGGACGCCTACGACACCGAAGATGGTTCGCCACTGTGGGCTCTGAACGGTTTCAATGGCACGTTCGTTGCCTCGCCGACTCCGATGCCTGGCGGGGCGATCATCGGGTCGAGCACCAAGGGACAAACAGCCGCAATCCGTTTCGGCTCAAACAGACACTCGACTCCCGAAGTCGTCTGGCGTGCTTCGGAGGCTGCGTCGTACTTCAGTTCCCCGCTCGTGCATCAGTCACGCGTGTACATGGTCAACAAAGCCGGGGTGGCTTTCTGTATGAACATTGACTCCGGGCAAGAGATCTGGCACGCGCGGCTCGAGGGTCAGTGCTGGGCCTCGCCGATCGCCGCAAGAGGCCATGTTTACTTTTTCGGAGCCGATGGAGTCGTTGAGATCTATCTCACTGCCGACAGCGCCGAAAAGATTGCTGAGAATCGGCTGTCCGAGGAATCCCGGCTCTACGGCGTCGCCGTCAGCGGGGAAAAGCTGCTGCTTAGATTCGGCCGCCGACTCGTTTGCATCCACAGCCGTCCAGGCGGAGGGGAAAGGCCTTCGACGGACCGCGCGTTGCTCTGGAAGCAAAGTCATGCAGTCGAAATAGGCAATGGATAGAACGGATGTGATCAGGAGGACGACTTAAAACGTTTTGCTAATTAACGAGGAGATCAGAATGAGAATCCTACACGTGGTTGGGTTGATGTTGAGCATGATCCTGGCGTCTGGTTCCCTGCGAGCCCATTTTGTTTGGGTCTCGCTTGAGACCAAGGACGGCAACGATCCACAAGCCCACGTCTACTTTGGTGAGTCCGCTGAACCGGACTTAGCCAAGTTTCTGGACAGGCTGACAAGACTGAAAGTATGGTATCGCAACGCCGAATCGCAGTATGCCCCTCTCAAGCTTCGCCGAGTCGAGACGGACGACCAGGGATTTCTCACAAGCGCTCTGCCCTCAGACGGGGACTCCATAGAAGCTTACTGTTTGTACGGCGTCTTCTCGCATGGTGACAAGACTATGTTGCTGCATTACTACGCGAAGTCGCTGAGATGGGGTGTGGGCGACAGAGTGAGACGCTCCGAGAAGCTCGATCTCGATGTCTCGCCACAACTACAAAATGGCGAGCTGCTACTCAGCGTCTCTTGGAAGGGCAAGCCAATAGAGGGCTCTCAAGTAATCGTAGTGCCTCCGAAGGGTGAACCGTCGGAACTCAAGACCGACGCCGAGGGGATTACAGCCTTGAAAGAGCCGCAGCCAGGACGCTACGAGATTCGGGCCCGGCGGATCGAGAAGAAGAACGGCGAATTCCAGAAACAGCAGTACGAAGAAACATGGTTCTACTCCACCGTGACGTTTGATGTTGGGGCATCCAACATCGGCAAGTTGTCCACAAGTGACACATCAGGTCCAAAGACAGTACAGCAGTACGCCGACCTGCCCAGGGGCATCACGAGTTTCGGGGCGACAGTAATTGGTGACTGGCTGTACGTCTACGGCGGACACTTTGGCCGGCCGCATCATTACTCGAACACGAGTCAATCCAACGAACTCAGCCGCTTGAATCTGAGAAAGCCTTCGAAGTGGGAAATGATCGCCAAGGGTCCCCGGTTGCAAGGGCTGGCAATGGTTGCCCACAGCGGCAAGCTGTACCGCATTGGTGGATTCACGGCGCATAACAAAGAGGACCAGGACCACGATCTTCGCTCGGTGGCGGATTTCGTCTGCTTCGACCCACAGACGAAGCAATGGGAGTCTCTGCCTCCCTTACCAGAACCTCGCTCCTCCCATGAAGCCATTGTGATTCGAGACGAGCTCTATGTTGTCGGTGGCTGGCGACTTAGTGGCAAAGAACAGCAGTGGCACGAAACTGCGTGGGTGGCGGATTTGTCGCAGGAGAACATCGTATGGAAACAAATCCCCAAGCCATCTTTCCAACGACGAGCTCTCTCTCTAGGACACCTTGGCGGCAAGCTGTACGTTATAGGCGGCATGCAACAGAAGGGTGGCCCGACGACGCGGGTTGATGTATTCGATCCGGCCAGCGAAGAGTGGTCGCACGGGCCGAGCCTGATCGACCCGCAAGCTAACGTTAAACGCCGAGAGGGCATGGAAGGATTCGGCGCGTCGGCCTACACCGTAGATGGCCGCCTCTTTGTCAGCACATACGGCGGCAATGTCCAGGTCCTCGATCGCGACGCGGGGGCTTGGCGCATCACGACCAAACTTGAAGACGACCGGTTTTTTCACCGTATGCTTCTGTTTGACAGTCGCCTGCTACTTGTTGGTGGGGCGAGTATGCGATCTGGCAAGCGTCTTCATTTTGAAACGGTCAAACTGTCGAGCCTGGAATAAGGGGTCATGACGGCTAGGAAGTATTCCTCGTCCTGCTTGAAGCCTGTGTTGCACTCGCAGCAACTGGGGATAGTCAGAAGATTAGGAGGATATGGCTTCTCAAGCAGACAGCGCGGCACGACATGGTCCTTGGTCGTGGCCTCTCGCAGACAGTATGAAACATCGCCCGCGCGTACCCATCATCCGCCCTTAAATCAATATCCGCTCAGCTTCATCTAGCGAAATCTCGTCTCGCCGCCGCAGTCCAGTCTAGCGGCTGGGGCCAAAGTCTCGCTCCGGCCCGCGCTGCCGTTCCCGCGCCTGCTGCTGCCTCTTCCAGATCGCGTTTACACCCCGCGCAACACTCCGGCGATCTCCTTGTAGTCCCTCCTCAAGAGCTCGACTTGCTGCTTCAAATCCTCCGCCAGCGCTTCGGTCCGCCCGAGCTGCGGCTTCAAGTCCTTGACCGATTCTTCGAGCCGCTGCACCTGCTTCTGCAATTCGCCGACCCACTCGGCCTGCTGCTCCATCTCCGCTTCGTACTGCTTCGACAGCGCGGTTAAGGCGTTCGTCAACTGCTGTTCTAACTCGGTCATAAAGCTCCTTCACTCGCTCGATAGCCTGACGGTAGGCCGTCCGTCCATGATCCCGAGCGGATTTTCCGGGGTGCTCTCCGGCAGGATCGCGTAGCGCCGCCCGTTGACCTCGACGAGTTTCACGCCCCACGTGTCTTGTTCGATCCGCTCGATGGTCTGGCGCGCCTCTTGGATCTCGAACTCGAGCGCCCCCCGCGTCTCGATGAGGCTCTGGATTTGGTTGGCATACCACCGCGTCAGGCCCCAGCTCCCGGCCAAGATGCCGAGAAAGAGGCACACCCCGACCGCCACGCTCCGCAGCCACGGTCGCCACAGCGCCGCGTTCATCCACCGGGTGTGATCCTTGATATCGCGCACGATGATATACATCTCGTCGTTCACGCTCTGCCTCAAGTTTTTTGCGAGCTTCTTCAGCTCGCTCTGAGTCAGTGCTTCGATCTCTTGCCGGTCCTGCTCGGCCCTCTTCTGGAGTCGAGCTTGTAAGTCGCTCCCGCTGGAAGTCCCGTTCATAGATCGCTCCTTTCAACCGCCACTTGCCGCCGCTCTCGGGGTCCGCCGCCGTGAGGTAGTGCTCCCCCTGGCGCGGCACCTCCAGGCCCGCCCGCTGCAAGGCGGAAACCATCGTGGCGCGATCCGAGACGGCCCCGGTTTCGATGCCCTGGCTCAAATAGTCGGTAATCAGCCTCCGGGGATCTTTCTCCGCCTCCAACCCGGACCGAAGCTGGGTGGCCTCGATGTAGGCCCGATGGCCGGGTTGCACGTCCCGCGCCCGCTCCGGATCGTCCGGGCGGCTCCAGCCGTTCTCGTGGTTCTGCCAGTCCCGCAACGCGTAAAACGTCTTCTGCCATCCGGGAGCCGCGATATTCAGGCTCTTGCCGGTCTCAAGATCGCAGCGCGCCGCCAGCACATGCACGTGGACACCCCCGCCCGCTTCGCGGTGCTGCACCGCTGCCCAGGCGTAGCGGTCCGGTTCGAGGCCCGCCCAGGCGGTTTTCTCGAACTCGTCCAGCACGCGGCCGATTTGCGCATCGCTCGGCTTGTCCTCCGGTGCCCAGGCGATGACGCCCGACGTGTACTTGTGCTCGAACTGAAGCGCGTCGGCCACGTCGGCCACCTGGTGCGGATTGCCCCGCAGCACTTTGACTTCTTCCGGGTTCTTCTCCGGGTCCCGGTCCTGATCTTGGTCCTGATCTTGGTCGGGGGAGAGGTTTTGCTCGCGGGTGAGGTAGTCCGCTGCCGCCGCTGCCGACCCGGTTCCGCGAGCGAGAAACTTGATCATCATCGCGGTTCCCCCTCGACGGTCAAAGTGTCGAGCGCCCGCTCGATGGCGACCAGATGCGCGACCACCTCCTCATGCGTGATTAACTTCCCCGCCCGCCGCTCCCCGGGCAGGCCATAATGCCGGATCGCTCCCTAACGTATAGTATGGGGCTCCATCTACCTCGGCGATGCCTCCGCCCTGCCCTCTGAACTCGTCGGTGCAAACATCGTCGTGCAGCCGCGAAACGGCCAGTCCTGGACCACCACCGTAACGGCTGTCCTGGACCGTGGCGGCGAGCAGGTCATCGTTACCGACTCCGGGCGGCCAGCGACACCTTGATTTCTGACTCCTGCCCGCTGGAGCAGGACCCCCACAGATGCGTCAATCGCAGCAACGAGAAACCATGAGCAAAGACAAACTGGAAGACGACGCGAAGAAAAGGGTGAGAGAAGAAACCGAGCAGATTGAGCGCGGCGATGCACCCTGGCAGAAATCGGAGAAGCCGGGGGGATTCAGGGACCTGTTCGAGGATATGTCAGGGTAGCGCCCACATTCGTGTTGAAATACAACATAGGGACCCGTTCCTTAGCGGACCCGGGCACGATCGAGGACGTACTGGCCGTAGAGAATGACGTTGTCCCATTTGATCGGGCTGACGTCCTGGGAGCAGGGTTGCGGCCAGGCCTTCCTTGGTGACAGCCTCCGCTCGCCCCGTCCGTGTGATCTGCTTGCTTGCCAATTGGCTTCCGAGACGGGAAGATCATGGCCAGGTGTCTATACCGGGATTTCCGTTTTGGCCATCCCGACACGGTCAGGGTACTCCCATCCGCGGCTCGGATGCAAGACCTTGGTTCTCCTCTCACGGTCGATGCCCCGTTCGCCCCCGATTCGGTCGCTGAATGCCGCTTCATCGCCGCGTTCCAACTCGCTGGGGGGCTTTTCGCCGACACTGCTCCCTAGTAGTTCGCTCTTCAGCAACTCGGCGTCTCTTGTCCGTCGCAGCCCGTCGCTAGCTACCCGCCTGGCACTGGTAGCGCCGCGAGCCGCCTGAGCATGTCACCGAACAGCCGCCGGTTCAGATGCCCCTCCGCCAGCAGCAGCCAGTAATAGCGGGCGTGCTTGACGAGCCGACCGCCCGTCTTCATCAACCTGTGTTGCAAGGTCGTCAGCGACCAACTCTTGATCCTGCTCGGCAGTCCGAGCCGCCGCCACAAGTTGCCCAGGGTGTAAGCCAGCACGCTCAGTTGCAGCCGCACCTCGTTCGCTCGAAAGCGATGGCACGACAGCCGCGTCCAGCTCGTGGCCTGCTTGCCTTCCTTGATCCACTGTTCGGCGGTGCCGCGTTTGTTGTAAAAGCACACCACCGAGCGGCTCGGCAAGGCCTTGTTGGTTACGAGGAAGCCGGGTCGCGCAAACAACTCGCCGGGATGAAGCTCGACCTTGGCGACGATCCGTCGGGGCTTGGACCAGCTCGCGGCTTGGTAGCGGAAGCTCTTGTAGCGCACCAGCGGCTTGGCGCTCGGCCTGCCCGGCGGACGGAACAGAATATCTTCGATCTCCAACTCCAGGTTCTTGTTGGCCGGCATGCGAATCACATAGTCCACGCCACGCTGCTCCAACGCTTCGTAAATCTCCGGCTTGGCGAAGGCTGCGTCGGCCCGCAACGTCACGTGTTTCCCTTCGGCCTGTTGGCGCTCGATCCCGGGCAGCAGCAACTCGTCCCAGTCCTCGGCGCTGGAGACGTTGCCCGCTCGCAGTTTCGCCGCCAGACAATCGCCGTGCTGGTTGAACAGCAACAGCGGGTGGTAGCAGGTGGACTCGAAGTGCCCGTTGTAGGCACTGCCTTCCTGCTGACCGTGGACCGGGCTCTCGGTGGAGTCCATATCGAGCACGACGCGCTCGGACTGGTCCTGCGCTTCGGCTTGAGCGACCAACTCGCGGTTCACCGCCATCAACCCAAGCAGGTTCTCTTCACTGGCCAGCAGCTCTGCCTCAAAACTTTGCCGTCGCGAGGTGAGCGCCCCACCGCGATCCCAGTTTTTCTTCGAGCCCAGCAAGCGAAACGTCGGATCGGCGGAGACACGAACGGCATCGTTGAGGTCCTCGTAGCCTGCGAGTCGGCTGTAGACCGACTGTCGCACCAGATCGGCCAGCGGGAACTTCTTGTTCGAGCCTTGTCGCGAATCCGTCAGATGCTCGTCGATCAGCTTGCCCAGTCCGAGCCGCTCGTCCAGTTCTCGGACGAGAAGAAGCCCGCCATCGGAGGTCACCCGCGAGCCTTGGAAATCGACCTTCAGAAATCCGTTGAACGATAGCTGAAATGCCCTCTGCTCTTTGTCACCCACTGGGTGTCGCCCTCCCGCTCTCTTGCGCTGCGCTCAAACCCGCATCTGTAAGGGCGCTGAGAGTGCCCGGTTGGTTAGCAGGCGACGGTCAAATCGGAAATCCGGGCTATAATAATGTCCGTCTTGCTCGACGTTAGTTGACTATACAATGTTCCGCTTCACCTGAGCCGTTGGAGCGCGGAGCGGCGATGAGTAGCCGCACTGCCCGGCGCCTGCTTGAACGCGGTGAATGCAGGTTAGCTCTGTCGGATCGCGGGAAGGATCTCGACGACGTCGGCTAAGGGATCGTCGGCGGGATTGGTCAAGCGGTTGCACCGGCCGTAGAGAGTCTGCTCGCGAGCGTCAGCGAACGCGTCTTTCAGGAAGGGGCTCGCCGTGGTCTGGAAATACCCTTGCGGAGTGGAGACATAGGAGATACCGTGCTCGACCAGAATGGAGCCCAGTGGTTTTCGGTTTCGCGTAATCTCCGGCAAGGCTTCGGCCGGAAAGCGATCCAAGTAGATCTTGATGGCACCAGCCTCGACAGGAATTCGGTCAGGACCCGCCGTCAGCACGACTTGGCGGTACAGGACGTTTCCCTTGCGCCGGACGGTGAGGGGCCGGAGTATGATCGGAAGGCCCCAGTACCCGGCCAGCGTACCCGTCATGTCCTTTTCATGCACGAGCAGGGAGCGGAAGGGTTCGGGAATATCTTCCGGCTCGACGGGTTCGATTTCGCGTATGATCGCGGGCGAAGAAGGATCCTCCGACTGAAGGCGACTGAGGGTCGCGACGATGTCTTCGAAGGATTCGGGCATCGCTCTCAGTGGATCTAGGGGAGGGCTCTTGAGCCTTAGGCTGATTCGGGCAAAAACGTAGACAGGTTGACACCGCGGTACGGCTGGAAGTCGCCGCGTACCTAGGGTAGCGCCTCCCTTCAGATCGGCCCGCAGCAGTCCAGGGCGCGAAGCGGCGAAGCGAACCCTTGACGGCGCGGACCGATCTAGGAATCATTCAGGGCGAGGGAAAGGGGGATTCAAGAAGAAGCCCTGAAGCAAGCGAGACTTCCCCACCACGGCCAAGATCAGGATTGGGTTTTTCCAGTTCATGGGGCCAGCGGGCCGCGGCCGACAGCGCGAGGCAAGGACCCGGATGCAAACTTCGTGCGAAACAGAGCCATCGTTGACGCAGTTCAATGGCTGGTTCAGCAGGGATTCCGTGCGACACGCAGCAAAGCGATGGCGGTCGCGAGCGTCGAAGGCGGTTCCGCTTGCGATGCAGGCCGAAGACAGTCGTAGCCAGCAGAACGATCAGCGGCCAGATCACTCGCTGTAGAACATCAATACGGGAAGTCTGAGTTTTGATCTCGGCCTTGACCTCAGTGATCGCCGCGTCGCATTGTGGCGCAAGGGAGGCTACGTTGGTGTCACACCGACTACCGCACAGTTGGTTGCCTACTGGAAACTATTCTTCTGCCAGAACGAAGCTCTTGAAATCACCATCTGGCGTTGGTCTGAAGACTTCTTGAACACCTTCGCATCACTTTGCCGTAGGAGCTGGGTCACCCACTTGTCTGCCACGCCTCCCGCGCTTAAAAGGGTTGCATACTTCCAGCGGAGATCGGCGATTTGACCCTTGACTAGTGACTGCTTCAATCCGGCGCTTCTTCCTAGCGGCTCGACGTCTTGACCGGCGGCTCTTCTTGCAAAATTTGTCCCCAATATCTCCATGTCTCGCTCTTTCGCCATCTGCGCCCTTGTTACCTGGTCTCCAGCCCAGCGTTTTACCCCCAGACCGGTCTGAGCCTCTTGGATCGCCTTCAGGTGGCCGATCAACTCATCGTGCAGCACTTCGAGCTCCGCGATCTTCTCGGCAACCTCTTGGCGCACCCGTTCCGGATCGCGTTGGGGCGCCGCTTGATCCTGAGACGATCTTTGCGCCGCCGGGCGGCTCATGCCCCAGCTATAGTTGAGCCGCACGTAGAAGTTCGCGCCGTTGAACCCGAAGGGCGAGAACTGGCTGTAGTAATTGCCGACCGTCAGGCTGCCATTCTCGTTCACGTCGGGGTAAGTATTCAGCACGTTCTCCCCGCCGATGGCCAGAGTGACGTTTTCTCTGAACGGGATGCCCAGCTCGACATCGAGCAGCGCCTTGCCGGAATAGGACGGGTACAGCCACGACTCGGATACGACGCCCAAGTCAGCCGCGTTCCGCCCGTCCTCGCTGTCCCAGAACTGACCGAAGTAGTTCAAGCGGCCCATGAGATTCCATCGGCGGGCGTCGTGGTTGACGTTGAAGCTCCACCGCGTGTTCGGCAGCCCCCGTTCCAGCGTAGTGATGCGGAACTGGTCGATCACGGAAGATTCGACGTTCTTGACCTCTGTATCCGTGTAGTTGTAGAGCGCACTGAACGTCGTACGCCCCGCCGCCAGCGTCGAGATCAGGTCGATGCCCTGGGTCGTCGTCGAAAAGTCGTTCAGGAAGAACCGGAACACGGGGAAATTCCGTGCTTCTGGAATCCCTTCCGCTAGCAACGTCTCGATCTCGTTCTCCGACAAACGGATTTCCTGGGCCAGGGCGACGCGATCGTCGATGTCGACCCGGAAATAGTCCGCGGTGAAGGTGAACGGGCCCTCCTCGACGACGACGCCCGCGCTGTAGTTACGCGATGTCTCCGGTTGGAGCTGGCCTCCGCCCCGCGCCATGGCCACGGCTGAGGTAGCCGGAACCACACCTTGGTTGGTCAGTTGCCCGCCGATAAAGGCGGTCGTCACGTTGAACGCGTTCTGTTGCCCCGGCGTCGGCGCCCGAAACCCGGTGCTGACGGCGCCGCGCAGCGCGGCCATGTCGGTCAGCTTGAGGCGCCCGGAGACCTTGTAGTTGACCGTCTTGCCGAAGTCGTCGAAGTTCTCGAACCGGACGGCCGTGCCGAGCGTCCACCGGCCCGGGTCGGTGAACTCAACGTCGCCATAGACGGCGATGTTGCTGCGGTCCCAGACTCCCGCCGTCGTGTCGGCCCGGTAGCCGTTGAAGCCGTTCGAACCGGAACTGAAGCCCTGCGCGGCATACGGACCGATCTCCCACGACGGCTGATCGCCGGCGCCAATCGTGAACTCCTCCCTCCTCCACTCCGCACCGGCGGCCAAGTGCACGAGATCGTTGAGGGGGTAGGTAACGTCGAAGTTGAGATTGGTTTCCTCCTGCCGATAGACGCCGGGCCGGAACGATGTCGGCGTGTCGAAACCGAGCGACGCATTGACCGTATCGGAAATGAACTGATCGATCTCGCTGGTGCCGATGCTGGCGCTCGCGTCCCAGGTGAAGCCGTTGCTGGCGAACCCGCGCAGACCGCCGACCAGCGAGCGGTCGATCAGATCCCCGCCGAACTGCGGAGTGAATCCTCCAGGAAACCGGCTGTGGAGGGTGAAGCAGTTCGGGTCGGCCTCGACTGCGGAGAGAGCGCCTGCGTCGGGGACGTTGTCGACGATCGGGATGATGGGGCAGCCGCCGGCGCCCGGCTCCCGTCCGGGGGGAGGAACCTTGCTGGTGGGCGCGGTATCGGCCCAGACCCGGTCGCCGACGAGCAGCGTACGGTTTCCGTCGACCACGGGACCGCGAAAAACCCCGCCCCGCGTGTGTGGATTCCGGAAGTAAAAGCCACCGGTCACCTTGCGGGACGCGTAGTTGCCGTGACCGTAGAGTTGATAACGATCGTCGAACAGATGGCCGAAGTTTGCGAACAGCTTGAAGTCGTGGTTGATTCTCGGCGATCCCCAAACCTGCGCCGTGTCGCGCAGATTCGTATTGCCCGCGTTGATGATGTCCGACGCGTCCTGGCGCTGGATGGCGCGGTTGGTCGGCTCGGCGGTGCCGTACTCCATGCTGATGTTGCCGAAACCGTTCGCTCCCAGCGGCACCCCGACGTTGCCGGCTACGGAAAACGTCCGGCCGTGTCCGCCGATTCCGTTACACGAGTGCTTGATGTCGCCGATGATGCCCGACCCGCACGTCGCCGGGTTCCCCGAATTGGCATCGAAGAAGCCCCCGGTTTGAACTTCCAGGCTGCCTCCCGAGGGATCGTCCTTCAGTTGGAAGTTCATGACTCCGGCGATGGCGTCCGAGCCGTATTGCGCCGCCGCGCCGTCGCGCAGCACCTCAACCTGCCGAATGGCAATCGATGGAATGATGGAGATGTCCGGTCCCTGCGAGCCGTCGGCGATGCCATTTCCCAGCCAAGTGATGACCGCCGAGCGGTGGCGGCGCTTTCCGTTGACCAGGACCAGCGTGTGGTCGGGCGCCAGGTTGCGCAAGTTAGCCGGACGGACGACGGTCCCCGCATCGCTGATCGGCTGAGTGTTGATGTTGAAGGAGGGGATGACAGTCCGCAGCTGGGATACCAAATCCCTGCTACCCTGTCTAGCGAGGTCCTCGGCACGGATGACGTCCACGGGCACGGTGGACTCGGTCACCGATCGTGGCGCGGCGCGGCTGCCGACGACCACGACGGACGTGGTGACAGCGGCCAATTCGAGCATAAAGTTTCGCAGGACCGATTGGCCGACAATCAGTTCGACGTCATCGGCGATGCCAGTCTCGAAGCCGGAATTCTCGGCCGTAATCGTGTAGATCCCGGGCTCCAGAGTCAATTCGTATGCGCCAGCGGCATCCGTCGAACCGGTCACCTCGGCTCCGGTGGCGTTGTTGGTCGCCGTTATTTCCGCGCCTGGGATGACTGCGCCGGAATCATCGGTTACCTCTCCGCGCAAGGTAGCCGTTTGCTGAGCGTACGCGACTCCGCAAACCCCGACCAGGAGCAGCGCTGTCATGACAACAAGCCTTCTTGGGGACATGGATAACTCCTAAGAAATAAACAACCCGCACATAAGTATTACATTCTTGCGACGTTCTTCATGGTCTGTCTGAGGGGTCGGGCAAGATCTCCAGGTCGGCTTGGTCAGCCGCGGTGCTCCGAGGTTCACGTGGTCACGGGCTTTCAGCGGTCCGTCCCAACCAGTGAAGATGTCACCGATGACAGCAATGCTCGCTTGACGGCCTCCGGTTCCTTTTCGATCACTTGCAGAAGAGTCGCGGCCGGGCCACTGACCCGGCGCGTCCCTTGCTCCCATTTCCGGTAGCCGGAAAGACTCATGCCCATCAACGGCGCCATCTGCGCCTGAGTGAGGCTTGCACGTTCCCGAACCTCGCGTGGGGTCACGGGAGCGTGGAGGATGGCGGGGCCATCTCCCTTTGCGTGAGCGAGGGCTTCATTGAGGGACTGGATCAGATCGTCGCCAAATGTGCTCATTTCATCTCCTTCTTTCGGGCGGCCTTGAGTGCGGCTGCGAGCTTTGAAACCGTGCGCCTTTCATCCGGTGTCATGTCCGTTTTCGCGGTCTTTGCATAGGCGAGCAGTGCGTAGACCGGCATCGCTTCGTCCAGGTAGTAGTAGATCACCCGCGCACCGCCTCGCTTGCCCCGTCCGAAGGGCGCGAAGCGTAGCTTCCGGACGCCGCCCGTGCCCGGAATTTCATCCCCCGCCAGCGGATGCTCCGCGAGGAAGTCGATCAATTCGCGCTTCTCGTACTCACTGAACAGCTTGTCAGCTTGACGGGAGAATGTCGGGGTCTCGGCTACTGTCTGCATCGAGCCGCATTATATATCCCATTGGGGCAGTTCAACAAGGCCCCGGCGTGGGGGGAGCCGCGCATGGGCGGCTTTGGGATGCGCTTCGCAAAAAGGGACGCCAGGTTCGGGTGATCGGGATCGCGGCGGAGAATCAAACCGTGGATCGGACGGTGCGGGTGCTCCGGGCGTGGGTGGCGGCGGACCTATGAAATGGCGGTTGCGCCAGTGGGCAAGAACCCCCTTTTCCCTCTCCCTTGGATGATTCCAGATCGGTCCTCGCCGTCAAGGGTCCGCTTTCGCCGCTTCGCGCCCTGGACTGCTGCGGGCCGATCCGAAGGGCGACGCTGTTCACGAGGGGAAAGGGGGTGGATGGGCCTGGTTGTTAGGCTTCGGGCCGTGGACGGCCCGAAAGGGAGCCTTTCGGCCATACCAGACGCCTTGAGCCGCAGCCGGGGGGCGCTGTCACCCGCAGGGCCGTAGCGCAGCGTAGGAGCCGTGCTAGCGGCTTGACTCGCCCCTTGGCGGAGGCTATCCGGAGGATGCCCGGAACTCCGTTGAAAGCGGCGGCTCTCCAGAACCTCCAGTCTACGCCGCCTTGGCCTGCGACTCAGGCGGTTGCGGACGCAGCTTTTCGAGCGCGGCGAGCAGCTTCGGCAGGTCTCGGTAGCCTTTGATCCGCCGAAAATTGCCCTCGGCCACCCACGGCGCTGAGCCCACCCAGCGCTCCAGGTGATCCCCCCGCTGCCAACACTTCACTCGACGACAGACCGTCTCCACCACCGAGAACGTCGACTCAATCGGGTTCGTCGTTGCCAGCATTCGTCGCAGCCAGCCTTCCAACGGTAACCGGTTCACCGTCAGCGTCTCGTCCAGGCCTTCTGCGAGTGAGCGGGCCGCCGACGGATTCAACTCCTGCAGCTCGCGGTGCAGCTTCTCGAGCGCTCGCTGGGCGTCGGCCGTCGACCTCATCGCGTACGCCGCCTGCATCTTGCGATCGACGTCCCCGCGATACTCCTCGGTCAAGTGCGCGACGACGTTGCGACGCTTGTGGAGTTGACAACGTTGGATCAGCGCCGCCTCACCGGCGTGCTGACGCACGGCCTTGCCCAGCGCCTTGGCACCATCGACGATGTAGAGTCGCGGTTGCGTGAAATCGACGCCGCGGTCGGCCAGATCCGCGAACAACTCTGAGACGACCGTCGCGTTCTCGGTGGCTCCCTGACGCATCCCCAGCACCATTTTTCGCCCGTCGTTATTGACTCCCAGCGCCACGATCAGGTGTTGTCCTTTGAACTCCACGCCGTCGACATAGAGGGTGCAGAACTCGCACTTCGACAAGTCCCGTTCCAGTAACTCGCGCACCTTGCGCCTGGAGACGCGAATGAAATGCTCGCTCACCGCCGACTTCTCGATCCCGTACGACGCGGCGAATTCCCGCACCACCTTGCCGTAGTTCCGGGTCGAGAGCCCGAGCATGAGCTTGTCCCAAACGGCTTCGTCGAGCGGCTTATTACGGCGCAACAACTCGTAGCTGCCCAGCGTTTGTTCGTGGCCGTCGGCCGAGCGCACGCGCGGCCGTCCGATCTTCGTCTTCTGGCCGTCGACGACCAAGAAACCGTGCTCGGTGCCCCAGCGATACCCCTGTTCGTCTTGTCGTCGTTGACAGCGCTCGCCGGCGAGTCGACGCACCTCGTCCTCCATGATGAGTTGCATCATTTCGAGCCCGGCTTGGCGCATCAGTTCGCCGACGCCTTCTTGCAGAGCGGCGGCGACCTCCTTGAGTGGCAGGTGCAGTTGGATCTCTCGATCGTCCCGCTCGGCGTCTTCGCGAAATCGACGGACTGCTTTCTCTCGGTCAATCTGGTATCTTCTCTTCACAGCGACTCTCCTTTCTCCTAAGACAAACAACATCCCGAGCCTACCTCAGGCTCGGTTGGAGAGTCGCTGCTTTCTACGGATTAACGGACATCCTCGGCTATCCGGGGGTTTGGGTGGGATTTTGTTGCTGTCCCGGTTCCCCCGTACCGCTGCGGTATGGCATAAGTCTGTTGTTTTCAGTCTTTTACCTATAAGGAAGGTTTTGGTTTTGCGGGGGGGGCGTTAGCCCCCCTCTTCCGGTGGTTTCTCGGTTGTTTTCAGTGAGTTATCCGCAGCCGTAGTTGTTCCTACTTCCGATCGTCTAAAGTTTCTCATCCTCAACCGGAAAGTAGATGTGCTCCGCCGAAGGTGTGAGTGTGCTCCTTGTAGTTTGTTGGTGTTGAGGTTTTCCACAGTAGTCGCTGCTTCTACTACCGGTAAATCTATAGGAGATTAAAGCGTGATCGCCGCTTTCCCGAAGGCGCTCAAGCGGAAGTACCTTGAGAGGGCGCTGCGGGAGACGTGGGACGTGATGGTCAAGAACGGCACCCCGAGCGCCACCTACCAGGAGGCCGCCGAGCGCGGCGTCTTCGACGGCGGCTGGGCGATTTCGGAAGTCTATGACGTCCAAAACGACATCGAGGGGCTGCTGGAGAGACCGAGTCTCGGCATGCGCGGCCTGAAGGGGGCCTGGAAGTTTCTGACCCGCTCGACCACGTTCCGCGAGAACCTCCTGCGCTACGCCATGTACTTGGGGCTAAGGGAAGAGATTCAGCCAGGATTACCGTTTTGGCCATCCCGGTACTGACAGCATAGGCGAGCCACGGCTGCGGTGCAACGTTTTCGCACTGCTTTCACGTTCGATCCTGCTTTCTTCGCCGGTCCGCCTTCAGATCGGGTCCGGTCAAGGCGTTCCGGCAACGCCAGCGGCCACTCTGCCGACACCGCTCCGACCTTGCCTCTCGGCAACTCCCCGCTCCGGCTGCCCCGCGCTCGCCGCGTTACCCTCCGGGCACAGGCAGCGCCCAGATCCTGCTCAGCATGTCACCGAACAGCCGCCGGTTCAGATGTCCCTGGGCCAACAGCAACCAGTAGTAGCGGGCATGTTTGACCAGACGGCCGCCGGTCTTCATTAGCCGCTGCTGCAAGCTCGTCAGCGACCAGCTCTTGATCCTGTGCGGCAGCCCCAGCCGCCGCCACAAGTTGCCCAGGTTATAGGCCAGCACGCTGAGTTGCAGTCGCACTTCGTTGGCCCGGAAGCGATGGCACGACAGCCGCGTCCAGTGCGTGGCCTGTTTGCCTTCCTTGATCCACTGCTCGGCCGTGCCGCGCTTGTTGTAGAAGCGCACCACCGAGCGGCTTGGCAAGCGCAGGCTCGTCACGATGAATCCGACCCGCGGGAACAGCTCGCCCTGGTGATGTTCGACCTGGGCGACGATCCGCCTCGCCTGCGACCAACTCTCCGCCTGATAGCGAAAACTCTTGTAGCGCACCAAGGGCTTCCGGGAGGGCCTTCCCGGCGGGCGAAACAAGATGTCTTCGATCTCCAATTCCAGGCTCTTGTTGGCCGGAATGCGAATGGCGTACTGCACTCCGCGTTTCTCCGAAGACTCATAAATCTCCGGCTTAGCAAAGGCCGCATCGCCGCGGAAGGTGACCTGTTTGCCCGCAGCCTGTTGGCGCTCGATCTCCGGCAGCAGCAACTCGTCCCAGTCGTCAGCGCTGTGCACATTGCCGGGACGCAGCTTGGCGGCCAGACAATCGCCGTGCTGGTTGAACAGCAACAGTGGGTGGTAGCAGATGGACTCGAAATGGCCGTTATAGGCGCTGCCTTCTTGTTGGCCATGGACGGGGCTCTCGGTGGAGTCCATGTCGAGAACGACGCGCTCGCAGTCGTCCGTCGTCTCGGCTTGCGCGACCAACTCGCGGTTCACCGCCATCAATCCCAGCAGATTCTCCTCACTCGCGAGCAGCCCTGTCTCGAAGCTCTGTAGCCGCGAGGTGAGCGCCCCGCCGCGATCCCAGTTCTTCTGCGAGCCGATCAAGCGAAAGGTCGGATCGGCGGATACTCGAACGGCGTCATTGAGGTCCTCGTAGCCGGCGAGTCGGCTGTAAACCGACTGCCGCAGCAGATCGGCCAGCGGGAACTTCTTGTTCAAGCCTTGTCGCGAGTCGCTGAGATGCTCCTCGATCAGCTTCCCGAGCCCGAGCCGTTCGTCCAACTCCCGAACCAGGATCAGCCCGCCGTCGGAAGTGACACGCGATCCTTGGAAATCGACTTTCAACAAACCGTTGAAGCTTAGCTGGAACGGCTTGTTTTGTTTTTCACCCATTGGGTGTTGGCCTCCATGGCGTCCTCATCGGGCTCTAGCCCCTATGAATAAAGACGCTCAAGGCCGCCGGAAGGTCGAGAGGTTTGAATCAAATTGGAAATGCGGGTTCAGACGGCGCGGAGGGAGAACCCGGGCCGGTTGACCGGGGACCTGATGCCGCTGGTCGGCTACGGCGCTGGCCAGATCGACCAGGCTAACGCCATCTCGTCCGATGCCGACCGCGCGGCCTACATTGCCCGCGAGTCGCTCGGCGACTACGGAGCAATCAGCGTCCATGGCCAGGTGCTCAGAAAGTGGATGGTGCCGTTCTGGTCCTGGCAGGAGATCAACACCAAGCGCTACATGCGGCTGGCGTCGAACATCTACGCCACGAAGACGGGCTTTGGACGGGCGAGCAGCCTGGCGGCGCTGGGCGCCAGGGTGGGCACGCGGGCCGCGCTGTGGCTGACTTGGCGCGCGATGGTGTTCACTGTGGGCGTGAATCTGTGGAACACGCTCTTATTCGATGACCTCGAGGAGGAGCTGCGCGACGAGGACCGCCGCCGCCTGCATCTCATCATGGGCAAGTGGAACGGCGAGATCGTGATGCTGCGCGTGCCGGGGGCGTTGAGTGATTTCATGGGCTGGTTCGGTCTCGATGACGTGCGGGCCGCGCTGTCGCACATCTCGAAAGGCCGGGGATCGTGGCGCGACGTGGCCGAGGCGGTGATCCAAGCTCCGATCAACCGCCTCGTCAATGGGGTGACGCCGACGATCAAGGTGCCGGGCGAGGCCCTGGCCGGCCGCAGCTTCTTCCCCGACGTGTTCAACCCGCGGCTGGTCCGGGACAGCTGGCGGCACGTGTTCCGGTCGCTCAGGTCGAACCCGCTTACGACTACCTGCTCGGCCGGCCGTCACCGGGAGCCGGGCGCATATTGGCGACGACGTTCGTCGACGCGCGGCACACCGGCTACAGCGCTTACTCGAAGATTCGCGGCGAAGCCTACCAGTGGTTGCGGGCGGTCGAGGGCGCGGACGGCGCGCCGCTGTATGCGAGCCAGCGCGGCAACGCCTACTTCTACTACCGCATGGCGCTGAAGTTCAACGACACCGAGGCCGCCGCGCGCTACCGCACCGAACTCAGGCGGTTAGGCGTAACAGGGGATCTGATGCGGGCCATGATCAAGCGCGCCCACCCGCTCGGCATGCTGACGAGCCGGGAGCGCCGGGCGTTCTTACGCACGTTGACGCCAGAGGAAGAGCGCAGCCTGGGGCGGGCGATCGCGTGGTGGCGGGAGACGTATGTGGGAGGGGCGGCGCGGGCGCAGCGGGCCTTTCGCTGAAAAAAGGCGTCGGTTTCTTCGTACTCGTAACGGTATGCGAGATGGCCGTCGAGGCGAAGGTCTGGAACTCCGTCTTCTGTTTCAGGACTTTTGAGAGATCCCCCCACACTTCGTCGTTTTTGAAATACCTTCATCCGCTTCACAGCGTCCTCGCCAGCCACTTCACCTCACCGATGATCTCGGCGTTGCCAGGCCAGGGCACGGGCTTCCAGCGGGGATGCTCGCTGAGCAGCAGCCAGCCGCCCTTCTTGTCCTTTCCTGCCCTCTTGACGATCAGGCCATCCGAAGTTCTTAGAGATCCCCAGCATCTTCTTTGTGTTCATTCTCGCTTCGTACTTCCAGAGCATTCTTAAACCAAGGAAATTCCTGAGAGAACCGCTCCAGCTGCGGATGGCTTTTGCCTTTCGGCTGGTGGAAAAAGACTCCAAGACCAACAATCAGTGTATCGGCGGCCTTAGCTACTATATTGACTTCCATAATTTGACCACCCCCAATCTTGCTGTACTCGAGTCTCTTGTTTTCATAGTACCAGCTAGAAAACACGATTGCGGTAATGTTGGAATCTTCCAGGATAAGAACATCGGGACTGAGGCCGTGGGCAAGCACCTCGGCGAGTAAGATGGCGAGATTATGTCCGAACTCCTTGCTTCGAAGTTCCTTAAGTTCCCGCGCTTTAACATGGAGCAGGTACGCTTTGAGTCCAAGCTCAATCCCGTGCAGGAAGTTGTAGTAAATCGCAAACGGAGGGATTTCCTCAGCGCTCTCATGGTTAGAGGGGTTGCGTTTCCTATAGCTAACCAGCGCATCGTGTCCGACCGTTATAAATTCGAACCCGTCACGCCATAGCCTCATAGGACTCGCTTCCCGCCATGCGTCTTTTTCCCCGTTTGCCCTAATTTTCCTAACTGGGGTATTTACTTGACTCAGGTGACCCCTACATCTTGTGGTCGACAGAAGCAGCATTTTCAGTGCCGCCGATGATGGACTTGTATGGCACGGGGTCGATGGCGACCGCCTGCTGCACAAGTCGATAGAAGAGCTTCCCTCGGCTGCGAGAGTTGCGTCGATTAAAGCGGAAGGTAAACTCGTCCAGGTAGTAGTCCAGATGCTCGGGGTTGACGGCCCCCTGATGCGTCCCCAGCAGCCAACGCTTCAAAAGCGACGCCACGCGGTGCACTCGGGGCAGCAGCTTCGAGGCCGACTCCGGCCCCTCATCGAGGAACGTTACTTCGTGCCGGTAGCCGCGCTTCTGTAGCGGCTCATAGCCCAGCCAGCCGTCGGTATGAACCGTGCTGCCCCGTTCAATCGCTTCTTCGGCAAAGGGCATCAAGCTTTCTGCGCTCGCATCCCGGACTCTGCGCATCCGAAGCCGTCCCGTTCCCCTGCCGTCCTCCTGGGCGGCGATGGCAATCAACGATTTGGTATAGGTCTGGCGACCGCGCACGCCCTCTTCTGGGCTGCCCCAGTACGTCTCGTCCACCTCCACACGGCCGCTGAGGCGGTCGCGACCGGGGCGCACCATGGCGCGGCGCAACTTGTGCAGCCAGCTCCAGGCCGTCTTGTAGCTGCCCAGCCCCAAGACTCGCTGCAGCCCCAGGGCACTCACTCCGTTTTTCTGACTGGTCACCCACCAGATGGCTCGCAACCACAGCCGCAGGGGCTGACGAGTGTCCTGGAACACCGTGCCAGCGGTGACCGAGGTCTGCCGACCGCAGCCCGAGCACTCCCACAGCCCTTGCCGGACCGGCCAAGCCGCGCCGTGTCCGCAGCGCGGACAGCGGAATCCTTCCGGCCAGCGCAGCTGGAACAGATAATCCCGACAAGCCTCCTCCGTCGCAAAGCGGGCCTCGAACTCAGCCAAGTTCCGCGGATAGTCCTCCATCGCACCGCATACTACATCTTGGGGCTACCTGAGTCAAGTAAATACCCCATTTTTTCCTATTCCTTGCCATAGTGTTTGGTTTCCCGGCTCACGCTAACGCCCTCGCCGCCCACATCACCTGCCCAATCACGGTGGCGCTGATTGAGAGTTGTTGATCTGCTCGAAAAGGGTGGCGCTGAGTTCCTGCGCCTGCGCAATCTGGTCGGCGGTCATGAGCTGCCGGAGATCGTGCTTGTACTCGCCAGCATACTTTTTGCCTTGCGCGGCGGCAAGGTTGTACCAGGCATAGGCGCGGACATAATCTTCCGGCACGCCTGTGCCGTATTCGTACTTGATGCCGAGGCTGCCTTGGGCATCAGCATCGCCCTGCTCAGCGGCCTGGCGATACCATCTCGCAGCCTCCACAGCGTTCTCTGGCACGCCTATGCCGAATTGGTAATTGTTCCCGAGGCTGAGTTGGGCAGAAGCGTGACCCTGCTCGGCGGCCAGGCGATACCACTTCACAGCTTCCGCATGGTTCTCCGGCACGCCATAGCCATTCTCGTACATGATGCCGAGATTGAATTGGGCAATGGGCTCACCCTGCTCGGCGGCCAGGCGATACCACTTTGCAGCTTCTGCATGGTCCTCCGGCACGCCCTCGCCGTTCGCATACATGACGCCGAGGCTAACTTGGGCACCGACGTGACCTTGCTCGGCGGCCTGGCGATACCATCTCGCAGCTTCAGCAGGGTCTTCCGGCACCTCCTCGCCGAGTTGGTGCCTGAGTCCGAGGGTGAATTGGACATCGGCGTCGCCCTGCTCGGCCAGGCTGAGGGTTTCCTGAAACTCCGAGTCCTGAGCGGGCGTGCAAGACGCGCTTAGCGTCAAAGCCAGCACGAAAAGGACAAGAGCCGCCGACAGTTGTGTCCGTTTCATCGTTCTTCCCCCCTTCACAGCGTCCGCGCCATCCACTTCACTTCGCCGATGATCTCAGCATTGCCCGGCCAGGGCAAGGGTTTCCATGAGGGATTGTCGCTGAGCAGCAGCCAATTGCCATCCTCGCCCTTTCCCACTCTCTTCACTACCAAGCCGTCGCCGGAGCGCACCACGGGGCGGGATGGATTCCTCCAGTGTCTCTTGGTCGGGAAGTTGAGCACCCATTTGTTGGGGGTCTTGTACAGGAACAGGTTGCCGATATCGAACTTCTTGTTTTCACAGGCGCCGCGGTACTCTTGAAACATCTGGGGAAAGAGCCGCTTGAACTCTTTGGCGACGCCCTTACCCATCACCCCCACGGTGTTGACCGTGTTCACCAGGACTCTTGCTGGTGTTTTAAAAAGGTCTCCACTCACATACGTGATCACGAGGCCCCCTCGTCAGCGAACAAAAGACGAACAAACTCATCCTCTCCACCTACATGTTACTACGCCTGAACAGGGCGTGTCGCCTTTCCTTGGCGGTGCATCCGTGAGACCGCACACGCCCATCCGCCCGGCATGCTGACCACCCAGGAGCGAAGCGGCCGAAGAAAAAAACGCCGGGCGTTCCTGCGCACGCTGACGCCCACCGAGAAGCGCAGCCTTGACCGGGCGATCGCGTGGTGGCGGGAGACCTACGTCGGAGGTCACAAGCTGACGCAGCGGGATTGACATGGGACTTTCTAACCCCTAGAAAGGGAGCTATCGAGTCGCTCGTCGAAGGCTCCGGATCGAACCGGCACATTCATTGCCGCTGGCCCTAGGCCCTGGAGGAAAGAGAAATGTATCGCACGATCACGATGATAGGTTTGGTGTTGGCGGGACTCGGATTGCTCTCCGCGCAGAACAGGGCGGTCTTCGGACCTCTGATCGCCGCTCCCCCGTGCCCTTCCGCTCCGCAAGGCCCGGAACGCAACTTTCGGTTCGTCTGCTTTGACTTGGAGTCCGGGGGCTACCTTGTACGCTATCCTCGCAGCCTGGAGACAGGTGTCGCCTCCGATACGGATCCAGTGGAGTTTCGAATTGAACTCCGCGATCTGAGCGATCCAAAGATCGAGGTTCACGTTAATAAACTCGCGGCGACCGGCGACTACGGCTACGTCTACGAAATCGAGAATGGTTCCGCCGGAAGACGACCGATTGAGAGTTGGGCGATCGTGACGGCCAGCGAGGACGACTCAGTTGTGCTCGATCATCCGAGGTGGCGCAAGGGAGCGTCGGCACGTCCTTTCGTAATTCCGCAGGTCGCTCTTGCGGGCGGTCCTGAACTGCGACGGAACGCCACGATGGGCCGCTTCGCGCGATGGTCTACTTCACTTGACGAGTATCCGATTGCAGTCGGCGAGAGGGCGGCTGGCTTCGTGGTCAAGTCGAGCTTTCGCCCAGGCTGGACCACCGCCTATGTCGGCGCGGGAGAGGGCATCCGTCTGCCTACCGCAACGCCGGGGCCGGTTCGCGAAGAGATCTCCGTCCTGGCTCGGCCCGAGATCAAGAATTCGCTCGTACTGACCATCGGACCCAAGTTTTCTCCGGACGCAACCCCACAGTGGGTCGCATCGGACTGGAATCTTGGGGTTCAGAAGCTGGTGAACCGAGGACGGTTGAGCGACTCCGCCTACGTTCAGGGGCTACTTTTCGCCCTCGTGGCGGTTGCCGCGTCCGATCCAGCGATTCCGTTCCAGGTCAAGAGCCAGCCAGGTACGCCTGAGGAGCGCGAGATCAATCGGATCGTCCACTTGGCATTCGGAATCGAAGACTCGCAGTAGTTGTGATCGACCATCCCTACTGATCTTCCCGCTTTCCCCATGCGAGGACAGCGTTCGATAGCAGGCTCAACGCGCTGACCTTGTTCATGATCTCTGCGTAGTCGCGGGCCTTGGCGTGCCACTCGGCCCGCAAGCGGAGGCGCCGCTCCGCTCCTATCCGCACTCGCTGCCCTAGCGCACGCCGCCGCAGGTAAGCTCCCATGGAGAGGCGAGCCGCCTGCACTCCGCTCTTCGCTGGATGTCTGGTGGTAGACGGCGGACCGACAGTCCGTTGAAGACCCGTTCAGTGTTCCTGTCTTCGAACTGCCGCATGACTATATGATAACGTACAGCGTTAATAGCGTCAAGGGTTAAGACCTCTTTTGATGGCCTTTTACCATCGTTTCACGTGTTCGGTCCCGGCACAGCCGGCACAGGATCCGGCTTGGGTTTTGTCGCTTGATGGCAGGATGCCATCGGTTTACGGGTTCAGCCATCGGTTTTTTTGCCGGTCCGGCACAACCGGTACAAAAAAACAGCCCCGGCTCGGCCGGAGTGACGGTTTTTTTTGCTACCCCTCGGTTTTTTTTGCCGGTCCGGCACAACCGGTACAAAAATTTAGGCTCAGGCGGATCCGGCCAGGGAACACAGCGATTTTCTGAAATGGGCATTTCCGGGAAATTGGACAGAATCGGATAACCTACATGTGCTCAATTGGTTAGGTGGCACAAAGGTGGCACACTTTCTCAACACGTAGGTCTCATGCCATCGTTTTGGCAGTAAAATTCCAGGCACGGACGTTTTTTTAAGGTTCAACTCCCCCGACAGGACCACGCAGCACAGAAATTTTCTGAAATGGGTATTTCCGGGAAATTCGCGGATCCCTCCCAACTGCTTTGGAATGAGTACCTTAAGTGGCACAAAGGTGGCACACTTTCTCAACACGTAGGTCTCATGCCATCGTTTTAACTCGTCACCCCTCGGCGCCGGTGTACCTGTAAGTTGTTGATTCTAAACACTGTGCCACCTAAGTTGTTGATTCTATTGAGTCGGAGTCAGGGGTGGCACAGAGTTGTGCCACCTTTGTGCCACCTTTGTGCCACCCAGCGATTCCCCCTATATATATATTTAAAGAGTAATGGGGTATTTACTTGACTCAGGTAGCCCCAAGATGTAGTATGCGGTGCGATGGAGGACTATCCGCGGAACTTGGCTGAGTTCGAGGCCCGCTTTGCGACGGAGGAGGCTTGTCGGGATTATCTGCCAGCTGCGCTGGCCGGAAGGATTCCGCTGTCCGCGCTGCGGACACGGCGCGGCTTGGCCGGTCCGGCAAGGGCTGTGGGAGTGCTCGGGCTGCGGTCGGCAGACCTCGGTCACCGCTGGCACGGTGTTCCAGGACACTCGTCAGCCCCTGCGGCTGTGGTTGCGAGCCATCTGGTGGGTGACCAGTCAGAAAAACGGAGTGAGTGCCCTGGGGCTGCAGCGGGTCTTGGGGCTGGGCAGCTACAAGACGGCCTGGAGCTGGCTGCACAAGTTGCGCCGCGCCATGGTGCGCCCCGGTCGCGACCGCCTCAGCGGCCGTGTGGAGGTGGACGAGACGTACTGGGGCAGCCCAGAAGAGGGCGTGCGCGGTCGCCAGACCTATACCAAATCGTTGATTGCCATCGCCGCCCAGGAGGACGGCAGGGGAACGGGACGGCTTCGGATGCGCAGAGTCCGGGATGCGAGCGCAGAAAGCTTGATGCCCTTTGCCGAAGAAGCGATTGAACGGGGCAGCACGGTTCATACCGACGGCTGGCTGGGCTATGAGCCGCTACAGAAGCGCGGCTACCGGCACGAAGTAACGTTCCTCGATGAGGGGCCGGAGTCGGCCTCGAAGCTGCTGCCCCGAGTGCACCGCGTGGCGTTGCTTTTGAAGCGTTGGCTGCTGGGGACGCATCAGGGGGCCGTCAACCCCGAGCATCTGGACTACTACCTGGACGAGTTTACCTTCCGCTTTAATCGACGCAACTCTCGCAGCCGAGGGAAGCTCTTCTATCGACTTGTGCAACAGGCGGTCGCCATCGACCCCGTGCCATACAAGTCCATCATCGGCGGCACTGAAAATGCTGCTTCTGTCGACCACAAGATGTAGGGGTCACCTGAGTCAAGTAAATACCCCAGTTAAAGAGTTTAGTAGTAGTAGTAGTAGGGGAACAAAGGGCGATGGCACAGCAAATTGTCAAATACACGCCTTACGTGCGACCCCATCAAGTACTCGTAGGGGTCGTCAAAAAAAACCCACACACACCCCTTGATGAATATACGGTAAGGGGCGTATTTCCCGGGAAAAGTGTGCCACCAGACCTAAGCAGAATAGAATCAACAACTTAAGTGGCACAAAGGTGGCACAAAGGTGGCACAACTCTGTGCCACCCCTACTCAACTGCAATAGAATCAATGTCTTAGGTGGCACAATCGCTTTTTCGGCCCCGAGGGCGCTTCATCCGGCGTTAGCAATCCCGCCACCAGAAGAGCTGGCTGCATTCCCTTTAACCCGCTGAGCCTCAGCCTTGCGGGGGAGGAACGGAGATCCCCGTTCCTGTTTTTGCGGCCCTTCGGAAGCGCCCAGAATGCCCGGTTCCAGCCCCTAGGACGGCCCAGGAGCGATTTACCCGGTCGAGGTGGTGGTTGGGGGGGTGGGAAAACGCTGGGAGCGCCCCAGAGGGCTTCCATGGGCCGTTCTACGACGAGTTACTCCGGCGCTGCCGAGCCGTACAGTTCACGCTCAGCCGCGACCCGCCGATGCGACCGCAGCCGGCCCCGCAGAATCATCGCCGACGCCGCCGACATCCGCGACCGCCCGTACTCCCAGTTGTGGACCTGCTTCTTGCGGTGCTTCCCCCGCAGGCCCAGCGCCGCGCCGAAGTTCGTCTGGCTCAGGCCGAGCTCCTGTCGAGCCGCCTTGATCTGCTCCGGCGACGGGTCGCCGGTCCACTGGTTCAGGTCGTCGTGATGCTCGTTGAGCCCGGGCGCTTCGATGGATCCGCCGTGTCGCTTCAGTGGCGGCATGATGATGTCATCGTACCATTACGGGTCGGGGCTGTCTCGTACGGCGAGCCTTGGGGACCATGGCAGCGCCCGCCGGGGCGGGAGGCGTTCGGGTGCATTGTGCTGCGCGGCAAGAACGCCGTCAAGCCGATGGTGCTGAACCCGGACCGTCCGCGCGGCGGCGATCCGCTCGGCCAGCGCGGCAGCGTGGCCTGGAAAATGTGGTTCGCCTGCGTGGTCTTGAACGAAGCCTGGATGCGGCGGCTCGAAGTCGCTTGCGCACAGTAGGGAGGCAGACATGGGAATAGCTCACGAGCAAGTCAAGATCATCCGCGTGGAGCAGCAGCCCACCGCCGCCGCCAAGGACTACCGCGTGCGGCTCGGCTGGCGTCCGGCGGTGGTCATGGTAATGAACCACAAGGCCGCGGGCATTCTCGCCATCGCGGTCGACGGCGTGACCGACGCCGGCAAGGCGCTCAGCTTCGGCTCGAACGCAGCGATCGCCGAGCAAGCAACCGCGATCACGATCGAGGACAAGGGCTTCAAGTTCGGGCAGAACGCGACCCTCTTCAAGGAGGACGACGCCAAGCTCGTCTTCATCGCCTTGCGCAACATGTTCGGCGCGGGCGTAATCGACCTGGCGGACCTGCCCGACGACGACGAATCCGTTGCCGGCGTGAGCGAGGCGGCCTAACATGCACGTCCGCATCACGCACCCCAGGATGGATTTTTTCTACATGGAGCACCCGGCGCTCGCGGGCCGCTTCCCGAGCGGCTCCGAGCACGATTTGCCGGACGGCTTTGACCTGCGGGACTTCGACGGCCTTAACCTGCGGGTCGAGGCCGTCGAGCCGGACAACACCCCAACCAGGAAGAACACCCCCGCCAAGAAGAGCGGGAGGAAGCCGAGGAAAAAATCATGAAGTCCACGATACGCCGCGTCGATCTCAAGGAAGCCACGAACGAGGAACTGCTTAATTTTTCCGCAGACGCGGGGGTGGAAGGAGTCAAGCCCCGCATGAAGCGCGACCAGGTGATCGATCTTTTGACCGTTGCGGGCTACGGGGCTGGGATCTTCGTGGGCGCGGCCCCTGCCCAACTGGCGCCGCACCCCCCACACCTGGCCGATACGGACGAGTTTGACCCCGAAAACGAACGCTGGGCGCGGGTGAAGTTCCAACTTTCGGACGGCTCGAACCGCGAAACTCCGATCTTCGTTTCCATCAACCAAGATTTCGCCCACCTGCCGCGCGGTGTCGATCTCGTCATCCGCGAGCGCTTCTACCACCATATCCGCAGCTGCAAGGAAATCCGCCGCGAACAGCGGCTGGATCACAAGGGCCCCCTTGGCAGCTACCGCGACCACGAGGTCAAGGAAGTTGAGCGTTATCCGCTGACCTTCTCGGGCTTTTGCGGTTACGTGAAGGACGGCCCGCCCGGCGTCGGCCCCGATGTCCAGGTGATCGGGCCGAGCGGACCGACCGAGGCCCAGGCGGCGGCGCGGACGCAACGGGCCGTTCGCGAGCGGGCGGCCGCCTAGCCGGCGGCGATCGGACGGTTGTGACCTACCTCGAGCTGTGCGAACAGAGCCTGGCGCTCGCCGAGACGCATCAGGGCAAGCTCAGCGGTGACGACTTTCCGCCGGCCTCGGGCTATGAGAGAAACGCCGTCCGCTTCGTGGCCGACGCCTGGGTGTACATCCAGCGTCTCCATGACAACTGGGGCTGGATGCGGCAATACTTCGAGGCGGTCACCGAACCGGGACGGGATCGTTATTCCTGGAAGGACCTGCTCACTCCCAGCGGCGGGCCGGCGATCCCCTCGTTCCGGTCCTGGGCGAATATTACCGCGGGCTGGTACATCACCCAAGACCCGGACGGCGCCGGCGGCCGGTTGCGGAATATCGGGTACGAGCAGGCCCGCATGCGCCAGCGGAGCGTCCCCACGCCGAGCCGTCCCAACGCGTTTGCAATCGCTCCGAACCTCGACCTGGTGCTCCACCCGGCGCCGCGCGGCGCCTACCACTTCGGCGGCGAGTGCCAGTCCGCGGTGCAGGTGTTTGAGGAGGCGGACGACGAGCCACGGGGTCTGCCGGAGGAATACCACCCGATCATCAAGTGGCGGGCGGTGATGTTGCTGCACGGCAGTGACGAGGCCGCAGCGTCGTACCAGTTCGCCGCGACGGAATATCTGCCGATGCTGCTCAGCTTGGAGAGGCTGTTCCTTCCGAAGATCACGGTGGCGGAGGCGCTGGCGTAATGCGAACGTCCTCCTGGCGGTTGGGCGGCGGGCTGGACCTGACCACGCCCGCGATCGCCCGCTCGCGCAACCCCGGAAGCCTGATCGGCTGCCTGAACTACGAGGCGCGGCGGGAGGGCTACCGGCGGATCGACGGCTACGAACGATTTGACGGCCAGCGCTCGCCATCCGATGTCGCCGCCATTGCCGAGGAGCAGCAGGCGGCGGCTTCGGAGAGCCGCAGGCGGTGGATCCAGGAAGTGCCGGGCACAGGCGAAGTCCTCGGCGTGTGGCGCTACCAAAACCGAACCTACGCCTTCCGGCGCGGCCAGCGCGGCGCGGTGCGCATGTATGCGTCCGGCTCCGGCGGCTGGCGGGCCGTAGGGCTCGGCGCGGACCTGACGGCCCCCGAGGACGCACGATTCCGCTTCGTCAACCACAACTTTCGCGGCCAGGCGCATCAGGAGCGCATGTACGGCGTCAGCGGCGCCGGTCCGGCGTTCGAATTCGACGGGAGGACGTACTCGGAGATTCATACCGGCGTCAGCGGCGTCTACCCGGTGCTCATCGCGGCGCACCAGAATCACCTGTTTCTGGGCTACGCGGACGGCTCGGTGATCCATTCGGCCTTGGGCGAGCCCCGCAACTTTCAGGCGCTGGACGGCGCGGCCGAACTCGCGATCGGCGATGAGCTGACCGGCATGCTCTCCGGCTACCGCGACACGATGTTCCTGTTCGGACGCAACAAGACGCTGGCGCTGCGCGGCACCAGCGCCGCCGACTGGCATGTCGAGACGATCAGCAGCGAGGCGGGCGCGATGCGCTACACCGCCGTCCTGATGGATCAACCGCTGTCGTTCGACGATCGCGGCCTGCGGTCGCTGGCGGCGACCGAGGCCTACGGCGACTTCTCGATCGCCACGCTCACCGAGCGGGTGCGTCCCTGGCTCGACTACAAGCGCAAGGGCGGCGCCCTTCCGTCCGCCGCGGCCAGGGTCCGTTCGAAAAGCCAGTACCGCCTGTTTTTCGACGACGGCGAATGTCTGGTCATGGCCCATATTCCACGCTCCGGCGGCGGGCTGAGCCGGGAATTCACGATCGCGGCCTACGACCTTCAAGTCGGCGGCGGCACACGCGCCGGCGTGGTCACCAACATCTGCTCGGTCGAGGATCCCGATGGGCGCGAGCGCATATTCTGCACCTTGGCTGGCAGCGGCTACGTCTACGAGATGGACCGCGGGACCAGCTTCGACGGCTACCCGGTGCCGGCCTACGTGCGGCTGGCCTACAACGACCTGCGCACGCCCCACATCATCAAGCGGTTCCGCAAGCTGCAACTCGAATGCGATTCCACATTCCGCTCGACGTTCCGCGTGACCGCCGACTTTGACGACGACATGCAGGAGGGCGACCGCCCCGGCGAGAGTTTCTCGATCTCCGGACCCCCGAGCCGCTGGGACGAGGACGAATGGTCCGACTTCGACTGGGACGGAACGCCGGCCAGGGTCGCGCACGCGCGGATCGCCGGACGCGGGCGCAACATCTCGCCGGTGCTCTACAGCGAGCAGAGCGACCAGCCACCTCATGTCTTCACGGGCCTGACGGTTTACTACGACAACAGGAAACAGGCGCGATGAACGAATATTACACGCCGCTGAACCTGCCGCGCGAATTCGCGCGTGCCCGGGCGGCGCAGCTAGGGGCGGAGTTCCACAGCATCGAGCAGGGCTTCGGCGCCCTGCCGACGCGCTCGCAGCTTGCGAACGGGACGGCGATTCACGGCGTTGAGCAACCGTCGGCCGCCGCCAACCACTATGTGCTCGAAACGGATTACTCCGACCAGACGGAGGATTACCAGCCGGGCCAGCAAGTCTTGTGGTTCGCCCGCAAAAGCAACACCGGCGCGGCAACCATGAGCATCGACGGCAAGCGCGGCGTGGCGCTGGTCGAGGTCAATGGCGCCCCCCTGACGACCGCGTCGATCGTTTCCGGTTGGCCGGTCTGGGCGAGCTACGACGGAGGGAAATTCCGCCTGTTGAATTCCGCCAAGCGCATCGCGGCGACGGTGATCTTCGTGAAGGCCGCCGATAACCGGACGTTCGAGGCTGACGAGGCCATCACGGACTTCGAGTTGCCGGCCGCGACGAGCGGCGCGGCGCCCTACACCTACGCCGTCAGCGGGCTGCCCGCGGGGCTGACGTTCAACACCGCGACCCGCATGGTCTCCGGCACGCCCACCGCGCTGGCCGCCTCGACCGTGACGTACACCGCCACCGACGCCAACAGCGATACAGCCGAGCAGACATTCGAGATTCTGATTGTGTCGGTCCTGCTCAATCTTCCCAGCGCCGCCGACCTGACGCTGATTATAGGCCGCAGCTATGACATCGAACTGCCGGCCGCGACCGGCGGATCAGCGCCCTACACCTACGCCGTCAACGGGCTGCCCGCCGGGTTGGGGTTCGACCAGACGAGCCGCAGTGTGTTCGGCGCGCCGGCCGAGGCGGGCATCTTTTCCTTCGGCACCGTGGCGTACAGCGCCACCGACAGCCTTGGGCAACGCTCCGAGCACAGCTTCTCGATCATTGTGCGAGAGGCCTCCTCGCTCGCCTTGCCCGCCATCGCCGTCCGGGGGTTCACGCTCAACGACCCCATCGCCGCGTTCGAGCTGCCCGCCGCGACGGGCGGCGTGGCGCCCTACACCTACGCCGCGGCCGGGCTGCCCGCGGGGCTGGTCTTTGACGCCGCCACGCGCCGTGTTTCGGGCACGCCGACCGCGCTGGGCGAGTCGACGGTGACCCTTACTGTCACCGACGCCGACAGCGAGACAGCCGAGCAGACATTCGTGATCGTGATCTCCGCCGCCGGCTACCGCTACGTCGCTGTCACAGCAGATAAGGACAACATCAGCGCTGCCATTGTGACGGGGGGAACCAGCGCGCCGGGTGAGAGTACGCTGCTCACGCTGCCGCCGTGGAGCGGCAATCGCTATATCGTGATCGCGCAGCTGGCCGCTTTCCCGCCCTTGATTCTGATCTCGCTTGGGCTGGGCAACTCCATCAGCGCTTTCGCCAGGGCCGTGGGCGGTGTCACGATCGACGGCGACTCCTACGATCTGTGGGTTTCGAACGACCTGCAAGGCGATGTGATCTCGGGCGGAACACTCACGGTGGGCTAAAGATGCCGACAACAATCCTCGACAAGCTCAAACGCACGATCACGGGCCAGCGCGTCGCCGACGCCGCCGATCTCGACGGCGAGGTCGTGTTCTCGGTCTCGCAAACAACCGATGGCAAGCTGAAAGTCAAGGCGCAGAACACCGCGGGAGCGACGACGGAATTGACTTTCGTTCCGAGCCACGTTCGTACCGAATTGTTCAGCGGTGAGATCGACATCACCGCCACGGCTCCCACGGTGGACATTGCCGTCAGCACCTGGGTTGACTACGACGAGGTCGAGATCTTGATCGACATCGGTACCGTGGGTTCGGCGCAGGCAATTTACGGGCCGCTGAACGTCTTCCGTCTCTCGAAGGCGCTGCTGGAGTCGCTTCAGGCGCATGCGGGCGATGTGGAATTCCCCACGTACGCGCGCCAGATGGGCAGCGCGACTACTAGCCTAACCGGACTCGCCTCGCACAATGGCACGCTCTACGGCGTTTCCGGCTCCGCCCTCAACAGCGTGGACCCCGCCACGGGCATCGCCACGCAGATCGGCAGCGCGTCGCAGTTCGGAGTGAGCGAGAACCGCGCGGCCGGACTCGCCTCGCACGGCGGCACACTCTACATGGCGGCCGATCTCGGCTGGATCTCTGCGGCAAGTAACTACATTTCCAAGCTCTACACCCTCGATACCACAACCGGCGTCGCGACGCCGGCCGGATCCAACAACGGCATCATCAGTGGTACAAGCGGGATAAGCCTGCGAGGTCTCGCCTCCCTCGGCGGCACGCTCTATGCCGTTGCGAACCAATCCAACTTGAACATAGGACTGTACAGCATCAGCATCGGCACCAACTCCACGTCTACTACCGCCACGCGCATCGGGAGCGCCGCGTACTTCGGCGTTAGCGATCACGACCCGCAGGGACTCGCCTCCGGCGGCGGTTCGCTCTACATGGTCGGGAGTCATACTGGCAAACTCTACACCCTTGACATCACGACCGGCCTCGCGGCGGTGGTATCAAGCGTCGTGAACTTCGGTCTGGGCAGTAGCGTCGCCGTAACTCCGGCAGCCCTCGCCGTCCACAACGGCGCGTTCTACATGGCGGCGGCCGGGAATAAGTTCTACAGGATACCGCTCACCTATTCCGCCGCCGTCATTCCGCTGCAAGTGGTGACGGAATTCGGTCGCGCGATCATACTGTCGTTGGCGCGCCGCGCCGACAACACCCTGGCGCTGGCGGGCACCCTGCCCGCGGCCGACGCCAAAGCGCTCAAAATCTTCGGTATCCGGTACCGGGTTGTACAGGAGGCCATAACATGACACAGACCTACCAGGTGACCGCAACCCCGACCAATCTGGTCAGTGAATTGTCGCTGACCGAGGAAACGAGTTGTCTGCTCCAGGTCACCGACCCTTCGCCGTCGCCGTCACGGGTGCGGCTGTTTGAGGCGCCCACCGCGCCGGACGCCTCCGGCGGCGGCCATGTGCTCGAGAACTTCGCGTTCATCAGTATCACGCCGCGGACCGGAGAGGGCCTCTGGTGCTGGGCGGAAGGCCAGGGCCACAGCGTTCTCGTGGTCACGGAGACATCCTGAAATGTCGATCCATTTCCCAGCCGCAAGAGGCGCCGCCGCTGCCGCTCTGAAGGAGTTGTTCAGCGGTGAGATCGACATCTCCGCCGCTGCTCCCACGGTGGACATTGCCGTCAGCACCTGGCGCGGCGCGCCAACAACACCCTGGCGCTGGCGGGCACCCTGCCCGCGGCCGACGCCAAACCACTAAGAATCTTTGGTATCAAGTTCGGCTGAGAAGGGCCGAGACACATATTGTGTTGACATCGGTAGAGATGGCATTATACCATCATAACCATGGACGCCACCGTTGCCACACTAGACTCTCCAGGCTCTCTGCGGATAACGCCCGCCGATCGCGAACGGATCCAATCGGCGCTCGAAAACAGCCGCAGTCCCCACACTCGCCGCGCCTACGCCGCTCAGTGGCGGTTGTGGCAGAGCTGGGCGAAAGGTCGAGGCGTGTCCGCGCTGCCGGCCGATCCCGAGATGGTCGCGGCCTATCTGGCCCAGCGCGCTGAGCAGTCGAAAGTCCCGACACTGCGGCTCATCCGTGCCGCGATCGCCGCGGCGCACAAAGAGGCTGGCAGAGCGGACCCGACCGCGCACGCCGGCGTCAAGCGTGTCCTGTCGGGCCTTGCCCGGGGCAATGGCAGTGTCGATCAAGCGGCGCCGCTCACGGCCGAGGCGCTAGAGGCCATCCGCGCCGCTGCGCCCTTGCGGCGAAATACCCGCCGTGCCGCGGTCGATGTTGCCTTGTGCTCCCTCATGCGAGACGGTCTTCTGCGGCGCTCCGAGGCCGCCGCGCTGAGATGGGGCGATATCCTCTCGGCCGAGGACGGTTCCGGCCGCCTCACCCTGCACTGCTCGAAGACCGACCCCGAAGGCGAAGGCTGCGTGCTCTACATCGGCCGGGCGGCCATGCAGGACCTGGCCGCGGTCCGCAAGGCCGGCGCGCAGCCGCAGGATTCCGTGTTCGGGCTGAGCGCTTCTCAGATCAGCCGCAGGATACGGGACGCGGCGGCAGCAGCGGGACTGACGGGCCAGTTCTCAGGCCATTCGCCGCGCATCGGCATGGCGCAGGACCTCGCCGCCGAGGATACCGAGCTGCCGGCCCTGATGACCGCGGGAAGATGGAAATCCCCCGGCATGCCCGCCCGCTACACGCGCTCACAGGCCGTGCGCAAAGGCGCTGTCGCCCGCTTCTATCAACGCAGGTGAGAAGCCAGGGTAGTCCGGCTTCGCCTGAATGTGCCTACGGTTGCTGACCTCACACTGTTCGTTCCCTATCGCATGTTACGATTTGGGCCGTGGTACCTCGGTCGCGCCGGATTGGCCTAACAGTATCTCTTGAAATGAGGCCATATGATCCGTTGCACTTTTTACCATGTCGCGGTGTTCCTTCAGTTCTTCCTCTGATAATAAGCGAGCCTTAAAATTTTCCTTCTTGCGCTCCAGGACCGCTATTGAGATCGGTTCGTTAATTCCCCCAGGATTGACTTCGCAGGCATGACGCAACGCCCAAAGTGTCATGAAGATCCCACCACGTAGATTCGGAGGGTTCTTTTCCCAGAATATCGAACGAAGAAATCCTAAAAAGGGGTCAACTATCGGCTGCCCGCTTCCCACTGAAACGTACCAGATGTCGTCGGGGTCCTTGATCTCGGGCTGGAGGATGTTAGTGCCAGGGAGTTCACACAAAAGCGGCTCTTGCTTGGCCGAACAGGCCACAAGTACAGACAAGTTAAGGTCTTTGACGTATGTCTGTTGGAACTCCTGGATTCCCTCCCTGCTGAGCATTTTGCCAATATCAATAGACCCCTTGTTTTTGAATGAGTCATCGTCCCATAACCGCTCGACAAGATGGGAAAACCGCTGAGCATGGCCAACGTAACCGCTGCAGGCAACTATCACATGATCTCGTATGATAACTATTTTCTTTTTCGTTGGCTGCTCAATGGTCTTCTGTTGCCCAGCAGTGAACGTTGTAGAACCGTCGGCGCCGACAACAACTCCATTTGAGCATCGGACTCCAACTAGTACAGTCATTCTAATCTTGAAAAATGCTGTTTTCGCGCATATGTGGATATGCTTTGTAGATCGAACCAACTAGTGTGGCGAAGGACTGTTGCCTCACCCAGCGGGAAAGGTCCTTGACATACGCTGCGGTGTCGGGTGCAAATTTCTTGAGTGCATGTCCGCCTTGCTTCTGGCCGTTAAAAGTCAAGGAGTACTGTCGACGAGAAAAGTTCGGACTGATTGTCGTCATCTGTACGAGCCCTCGTTCTTGCAAGGCTTCGAGTTCCACGTAAACATCCTTATCGAATGGTCCGTAGTCATACGGCTTAAAGTCGAATTGCTTTCCCCCCGGCGCGTCGGTGATATTTTCGTCCAAGAGGAAAAGCAGCTTCTGAATCTGAACGGATTCAAAGCATGCTCCCGGATCGGCCGCTAGCGCCGCCAGAACGTACTTTTGGCGTGGCGTAAGTGACGTTGCCATGATCGTATCCCCCTCTCTCTCCAGACTTGACAACACGAGCGTAGCAGAATACGCGCTTGTCGAGCTGCGCCACACCCGTGGTGTCGGCACCCACAACACCCTCCTCACGGCGACCGCCCCGTCCGCAGCCGTGAGGCCGACAGGGACCTCGCCCCGGCGCTACTCCGCCTCTCGCGGCACCTTGCCGAGCCGGATATGGAACACCGGCTCGCCGTACTCCCCCGCATCCGGGTCGCTCGTTACCGAGTAGGCGTCCACTCCAACATGGCGGCCCGCCTTGAATAGCTTCTCGGCCCGGATCCGGGCCGATGCCGCACTCCGAACCACAAGCGGATCCGCCTGCATCAGCCGGTTCCGCCGGCCCGTCTTGTACGGTTGCACGACGTATTGGGTCGTTCGCATCAGATCTTCCCCCCTGTTTCCCGCGTCAGGCTCGCCGACGCTGGGCTGCGTCCAGAGGTTAATAGTATAGGGCGAACAAATGGCGAATGTCAAGGCCACGCTCAGCTTGGGATTCGACCTCGCAGCGTCCGCCCCGTCCACATCACCTGACCGACCACCGCGGCACCCCCTCACTCCTCCGTGTGCGCCCACCAAACGACGCGCCCGAGGGTTTGGTCCTCCTCGCTCATCAGGCGCGGCTCGTATTTGTCGTTGTCGCTGTCGGCCCACCAGCGGCCCCCGCGCTTGCGCAGGCGCTTGACCAGCGGCCCGTCTGTCGTCCGCAAGCCGTAGATCCTGCCGCTGCGCGGCTTGCGGCGGGACTCGTCGATCAGCACCGAATCCCTTTCCTCGATCGTCGGCAACATGCTGTCGCCTATCACGTCAAGCAGCATCAGGTTCTTTGCTTCTAGTCTGTGCGACCCCAGCCAGTCTCGCCGGAACTTGACTTCGCCCGCGAGAGGCTCACGGTCAACGAACGCGAGCCCCCCCGCCGCGAGCCGCACTTCATCGGCGTCGTAGCGCCGGACCGAATCGAAATCGTCATCGTCCACGCTCTCGGTGGCAGGGACGAAGGGGAGAACTTTGCCGCCCGCCGGTGAGCGCTGGGCGGTGTCGTCTTCGAGATTGTGGGCCGCAGGGGGGCAGCCGCGAGACTAACTCCTTGAGCGCAGTCTCCGTGGCTTCGGCACGCCGTGCCATTTCGTCCCGCATGGTGCTTATCTCGCTGCGCAGGGCCTCGTCCGTGAACCGCTGCTCGACCGCCCCCGACACCTCCAGCGCCCTCGCTCCCTTGGGCAGCCCCGGCGGCGGCCTGGGGTCGGCAATCAGCAAAGGCGGGTTCTTCACGCTGGGCCTGCCCCGGTAAACCTCCAGCACCGCGCCCTTGGCCTTTACATACGACTTCAGCCATTGATCGTGATAGGGCGCCTGGTTCCCCTTCTCGTCCGGGTCCTGCCAGCCCAGCAGCTCGTAATGTTTATCGGTTTCGGCAAGCAGCCGCTTGATCGTCACCTGGTCCCGGTGGTTCTTGAGCCATACCCTGAGGCCGGCGGCCAACGGCGTGTTGGGCGAGACGACGCAGTAATCGCCGTTCTCGACTCCCTCGGATCTCATCGACGGCCCCAGGGCCATGGCGTAGAAGGCGTCTTCGTCCTCCAACCCCACGGGCATCGGCAAATCGTGGAATTTCTTCTCGCCCTCGAGATACCCTTCGATGGAGCACCGCGCCCAGCCCCGCACCGGCATCTCGACCGAAGGCGAGAAACGGTCAAGGGCAGGGGTGGGGGGCTCGGGAGCAGGCTCGCGTGGCGGGCCGACGTAAAACTCGAGGCCGAGGGCGTTGCAGATAGCCTGGAGGTTCTCGACCGAGGGCATCCCGGTCCTGCGATGCATGTTCCTTATCAAATAATGGTTCCCCACTGCGCGTGTAGATGCCTCCGAGGCCGAGATACCTAGCTCGGCCAAACGTTTGTCGATGAGGCGGAGTAATTCAGGAGTCCTCATATTGGCAAGAATGCCAGAAAAAAACGCCCAACGCAATTTTCAGCTTGCATCTTGGCTAGTTAGCCAGTACAATACTGGCATTGTGGCCAGTGACGATATCCGAAACATCCTGATCTTGGCCGAACACTACGCGGCCAAGCAAGGGCTCTCTCTAACTACCGTGAGCCTGTATGCCGCAGGCCAGGGACAGCTACTAGACCGCCTGAGAAATGGCCGGGGGATTACCGTTCGTCGGCGCGACCGAATTATGTCGTGGTTCTCCGACCACTGGCCCCCTGATCTGGAGTGGCCGACGGACATCCCGCGCCCCAGGCGGTCGGGGGAAAAGGAGGCGGCGTGAGTGCGACGCGGACACAAGACGCGCTGACGCAGCCAGGCGTGCGGCTACCCGACACCTACGTCCACGCAAAGCAGGCCCTGACGGAGTGTTCCAAGATCGACGAATGCCAAGACTGGGCAGACAAAGCCGCCGCGCTGGCCAGCTACGCTGGGCTAGGCAAGGTGAGGCAAGGCAGGGCTAGGCTCGGCAGGGCAAGGGAAGGAAGCAAGTTTGAAAAGGAAGGAGGAACAAGCAATGGGCTTGATATTGAGATTCCACCCGGCCGCCGGTATCTTCCCTTTGATGGAGGACGATGAATATCAGGCGCTGGTCGACGACATCCGGGAACACGGACAGCGCGAGCCCATTCTGATGCACCCGGACGGACGCATTTTAGACGGTCGGAACCGCTACTGCGCGTGCCGCGATCTGGGCCTCGAGCCTAAGTTTCGCGAGTGGGACGGCAGCGGGGGTTCCCCGGCGTCGGTCGTTCTCAGCCTCAACCTCCACCGGCGGCACCTGAACAGTTCCCAGAAAGCGGCCATCGCCGTCGAGATCCTCCCGATGCTGGAGCGGGAGGCCAAGGAGCGCCAGCGAATGGGAGGTACGCAGAAGGTTCCCCAAAAAATTGGGGAACCTAACCATGAGAGCGAGGCGACAGAGCAAGCTGCGAAGCAATTTGGCACCAACCGGGAGTACGTCGCGGCGGCGAAGAAGATCAAGAAGGCCGACCCCGCGCTCCTCCTGAAGGTGCGTGACGGCAAGATTCGTATCCCCGCCGCGCTCCGAAGAGTGGTCAAGGACCAGAGGAAGGAACAGGACACGGGCGCCGCCACACCGAAGCCAGAAGAGCCGGAGGAGCAGCAGGCCCAGGATGTCGAGCAGGGCCGGGGAGAGGGTACGTTCTTTGACGCCATCAAGAGCCTGAATTCAATGCCGGTGGAGCCGGAACAGTTCGCATCGGAGATCCCCGAGTACTGCCGTTTCTGGGTCGAGAACGACCTGGACGGCGCCCTCGACTACCTGAAGCGGTTCAAGGAGGCATGGCTACAGGGGGTTGACGCCGCATGAAAGGAGTAGTGAGCTTCGCCCGCCGAAGAATCGTACCCTGCCCGATCTGCGGAATTGTTGCGTTGGTGGTGACCACGATCCGGGGCGTGATTGGAGCCCGCCGCCATGTGCTCTGGTCGCGGATGGTGTGTCTGAGGGGACATCGGTCGGTTACCGCCGGAGCGGAGCGGAGCGAGGCCGCCACATGACTTCCTACGGCATCGCCGAGCCATTGCTTGAACTAATTAAACGAGGCGTGCGTGACGTGCTGCGCGAGGAATGGAGCGCCCGTCCGCCGATTCAGCCCCGCTTGCTCGACGCGAAACAGGCGGGGGCTTACCTCTCCCGGCCCGAGAGCATGGTTCGCAAGCTGGCAAGAGAGAAGCGAATTCGCGTGTCATCAAGTGACTCGCGCCTACTGTTCGACCGGCATGATTTGGACAATTTCGTCGAGTGTGAGAGGGATGCGGGCCATGCGGGATGACCCAGGGCTTATAATCGACCCCATGGCTCGACGAAAGAAGAAGAATCGGCATGGCGACGGCAGCTACCGGAAGCGCGGACGCCATTCATGGCAACTCCGGTGGATGGTCGAAGGCGTTGCGAGCAGCGAGACCGTGCGCGGCTCGGAGGCAGACGCCCGGGTGAAACTCAAGCGCCGCACGGCGGAGGCCGCCGAGGGAATCATGCCTGAAGGATTGATGCGGCGCACGGTGGGCGATATCGTCCGCTGGCGGGTTGAGCGCTACGAGCGCGAGCGTCCGGCAAGTTTCGGCACGATCTGGACCAGCATGTCCAAAATACTCGCCGATGGCCTGGCAGCGGTCCGTGTTGTCAAGCTGCGCAGGAGGGACATTGAGAAGTTTCAGGATCGTCTCGCGGAAAGCGGCCTCGCGGCGGCCAGCGTCAACAGGTACGTCGCGCTCGTCACCGCGGCGCTCCGCGCGGCAGCCGCCGAAGACCCGCCGCTCGTCACGCACGTGCCGCGCGTCTCACCGCTCAAGGCCGACAACGCCCGGCAGGGCTTCCTGCTGGCGGCCGATTACGGGCGGCTGATGGGTTGCATCGGGCCTGAATGGCTGAAGCTGTTGTTCGCCATCGGCTATCACGTCGGGGCGCGGGCGGGGTCGATTCTCGCGGCGAAGTGGGAGCAGGTGGATTGGGAGAAGAAGATCATCCGTCCGCCGGGCAATCAGCCGAAGAACAAGAAGGTCGGCTTCTGGCCGGTCTACGGCGATCTCGAAAAGCGTTTGCGGGAGGCCGAGTTCCACCGCAAAAAGTACTGGCCGCATGTGCCCTGGCTGATCCACAAGGACGGGCGGCGGCTCACTGAGGCCAGCCAGTACCACAGCGCGTGGCACAAAGCCGTCAAGGATGCCGGACTAGACGGGTTGCTGTTCCACGACTTGCGCCGCACGGCCGCGAGGAACCTGCTGTCCGCCGGCATCGATGAGCCGACCGTCTGCCGCGTCATCGGGTGGAAGAACTCGAACATGCTCCACCGCTATCGGATCGTGGACGAACTTGATGTTTCCCATGTCGGCCGGAAGGCGGAGAGGTACCTGGAGTCACTCAAAAGCGGTCCGGAACGGCAAGACGAGAAGGCTCAATGAGCGGCACCAGGAAGGGGTCACATTTGGACAAAGATTTGGACAATATTGATCGGTTGCTACACGTAACCTACTGGAAAGACGATAGTTACCTCATAGGGCATAGACGTGTGCAACTTCCTGGGCCATGAGATGGGACACCTGCTGCTTGGATTGGGGAGCCATTCTCGGAATGGTTTGATGCGCCACCCGTGGCGCCCCCAAGAACTCAAGCGAGCTGTTCGTGGAACTTTGCGATTCACCCCAGAACAGAGCCGGCGGATCAGGGAAGACGTCCAGGCACGACTCGAGAGCGCACCGCAGCGGCCAAAGCTACGGTCAGGAGACCGATGAGGGACGACAGAGGCCTCCACGAAGACGCATCAACTATGCCAGGTAGATCCTCCCCAACAGGGCAGTGTTTGGCGACCTGATGTCACGATGCCGTATGGCTGGCAGTCCTGAAGGTGTGTTTCGTGTGGCGCACATCGTCGAAAAGTGTGTGGCGGGGCGGAAACCGTAAGCAGAGGTTGATTCTTGTCTCTCGTTCCAGGGCTTTTGCGCCACAACGTCACGCGCGCTGTAAGATATACGTAGCATCGGCGGGTTAGCCGCGGGCCGGGGCGAGGCTGTAGATGCGGGGAGGAATGTTTTGAGGCGAAACGGCATCTACCTGCTCATCGTGGCTGTTCTGGCCGTCTGGCTCTCGCTTCCGATAGCCACTGAGGCGGCGCCACCGGAACCCGCTAGCGCTCGAATCGACTTCAATCGGGACGTGCGCCCGCTGCTGTCCGACAACTGTTTCGCGTGCCATGGGCCCGATGAGAAGCAGCGCCAAGCCGGGCTGCGGCTTGACACCAAGGAAGGTGCTTTCGCCGATCGCGGAGGCTACCGAGTCGTTGTTCCCGGCAAGGCGTCTGAGAGCCGCCTCTATCAGCGCATCAGCCATGCGCAGGAAGTGGCGCGGATGCCGCCGCCGCATTTTGAAAAGAGGCCGACGGCCGAGCAGATCGACACGATCCGGCAGTGGATCGACCAGGGCGCCGACTGGCAATCCCACTGGGCCTATGCTGTGCCAGAGCGTCCCGAGCTGCCCCAGGTGCAGGATGGGGGCTGGGCGCGCAACCAGGTCGACCGCTTTATCCTTGCGCGGCTCGAGCGCGCGGGGCTGAAGCCCTCACCCGAGGCCAGCCAAGCCACGCTGTTGCGGCGTGTCACGTTCGACCTGACCGGACTGCCTCCTAAGCCGGAAGACGTTGATGCGTTCCTGAACGACACCGCGCCCGACGCTTATGAGAGGCGTGTCGATCAGCTCTTGCAGTCGCCCCATTACGGCGAGCGCATGGCGATGAAGTGGCTCGACATGGCCCGCTACGCCGACACGCACGGCTATCACATCGACTCGCACCGTGACATGTGGCATTGGCGCGACTGGGTTATCGACGCGTTCAACCGCAACATGCCGTTTGACCGCTTCACGATCGAGCAGCTGGCCGGCGACTTGCTGCCGAACCCGACCCGCGAGCAGTTGATCGCAACCGGATTCAACCGCAACCACATGATCAACTACGAGGGCGGCGCGATCCCCGAGGAGTACCAAACCGAGTACGTCATCGACCGTCTCGACACCACCGCCACCGTGTGGCTCAGCATGACGATGGGTTGCGGGCGCTGCCACGACCATAAGTACGACCCCATTACCCAGAAGGACTTCTATCGCTTCTTCGCCTTCTTCAATACGATTCCCGAAAAAGGACTCGATGGGCAGAGGGGCAATGCACAGCCGCGGCTGCAGTTGCCCACGCCGTCGGAGGAGAGCCGGCTCAGCAAGGTCAAGCGCAAGATCGAATCGACGGAGCGCAAACTGCCCGACGACAAGATCGTGTCTCTGTTGAAGGCGTGGCAGCCGGGGGCGCTGGATCAAATTGTGACCGCCGCGGACCAGGGGTTGCTCGGTCACTATCGGTTCGAAGATGACTTCACAGACGCCGCCGATGCGGAGCGGCAGGCCAAGACGGTCGAGGGCTCAGTGACGTACGACGATGGACAGGTGGGCCGCGCCGTGCGGTTCAGTGGCGCCACCCACGCGGAGTTCGGCAACAGAGAAGCACTGAGTGACGGACCTTTCTCTCTTGCTCTGTGGATGCGCGCGAAGCGAAAGACCGCCAAGACGTTGATCCACAAGATGGACGACAGTGAGAGCCGCCGCGGGGTTGAGCTTTACCTTGATCGGGCCGTGAAACTGGCGCCACTGAAACGCGGCCAAACACTGTACATCCGGCTGGTCGATCGGTGGCCTGACGACGCTATCCGTGCACAGAGCACGCGGAGAATCGTGCTGGAGGAATGGGCGCATGTCACCGTAACTTACGATGGGTCCGGCAAGGCCAAGGGCTTGAATCTCTACGTGGACGGCAAGCCGTGGGGACTGCGCGTCACACATGACAACCTCAGCGGCTCGTTTGGGAACAGCGCGCCGGTCGGCATCGGCGACAACAGGGTCGGTCAGCAGTACAAGGGTGACGTCGATGACTTGCGGCTCTACGACCGGGTCTTGACGGCCGACGAGACCGAGCAATTAGCGATGGACGAGCCCATTCGCTCGATTCTCGCCGAGCGTGTTCCGGACGACGCCTGCGCCGCGTACGGCTTTGTTCAACAGGAGAAGGATCATCCCGAAGAGGAGCTAGACGAGGAGAAGGAGAAACCCTCCAAGCAGGAGCGTCGCTGCCGGGGGCAGAACGGCAAGCTGCGCGACTACTACCTGGGCCACTACGCGCCGAAACGCTATCGCAAGGCCTACGCCCGGTTGCTGGATCTGCAGGAGCAAAAGAAGCAGCTCGACCTGGAGATTCCGACGGTGATGGTGATGAAGGAGATGACCAAGCCTCGCATGACGCACGTGCTGGGGCGCGGGGATTATCGCAACAAGCGAGACTCGGTCAGCGCCGGCGTGCCGGCTGTGTTGCCGCCGTTACCGCCGGATGCGCCCCCGAACCGCCTAGGCTTGGCGAAGTGGCTGGTCGATCCTTCGAACCCTCTGACGCCGCGCGTGGCGGTTAACCGCTACTGGCAGATGTACTTCGGTACCGGCATCGTCAAGACGTCCGAGGACTTCGGGTCGCAGGGCGAAGCGCCCACACATCCACAACTGCTCGATTGGCTCGCGACGGAGTTCGTCCGCACGGGTTGGGACGTCAAGGCGATGCAGCGGCTGATTGTGACGTCGGCCACGTATCGGCAGTCGTCGCGGCTGACGCCCGAGCTACGCGCCAAGGACAGCGAGAACCGCTTGCTGGCGCGAGGCTCGCGCTTCCGGCTGGACGCGGAGGTTGTGCGCGACAACGCGCTGGCGATCAGTGGACTGTTGAACGATGAGATTGGCGGTCCGTCGGTCTATCCCTACCAGCCACCGGGCTTGTGGGAGGAAATGTCGTTTGGCGACCGCTTCACCGCGCAGGAATACACGCCGAGCCACGGGCGAGACCTCTATCGCCGCAGCATGTACACCTTCTGGAAGCGCACGGTGCCGCCTGCGCAGCTTGCGACGTTCGACGCACCCGACCGCGAGAAGTGCACCGTGCGTCGCGCGCGAACCAATACACCGCTGCAGGCGCTCATTCTGATGAACGATCCTACCTATGTCGAGTCGGCGCGTGCGTTGGCGGAGAAGATGATGGCAGCAAGCGACGACTCGGCTGCGCGACTCACGTACGCCTTCCGCCGTGCCATGGCTCGCGAGCCCACCTCGAGCGAACGGGACGTCCTTTTGACGTTGCTCCAGCAGCAGCTTGAAGAGTATCGCGGCGATCCCGATGCGGCGAAGGCGTTGCTGGCCGTCGGCGAGTCGAAGCGCACGGCCTCAGGCGAGGCAACCGAGCTGGCCGCCTGGACGATGGTGGCAACGACGGTCCTCAACCTCGACGAGACGATCACCAAGGAGTAGCAGGTAGAGTTCCCGGCCTCCGTTGAGTGAGCGCACTCACATCGCCTCGTTGGGCTCTCGCACGACGCGGATCCCTTCGAAGGCAGCGATATCGCCGTCCATGCGGCGCTTGAGAGTGATGAATTCGACAAACAGGTCCGAGTAGTGGTTTACGAGACTCTGAATCCTCTCGTTGATCTGTTGTGCGGCGGTGTCTTGCCTCATCCGCTCCGACCAGTTGTTCGCCGGCAGCGCGCGCCGTGCGTAGGTGAGCTGGAGTGTGAGTAGCAGGGACCTCGAAGTCACGTAGAACCATAGGAAACGAAAAATCTCACGCCATCCCGCCGGCGAGCCGGTCTCTCGAACAACCGTTTCAATCAGCCGGTGATCCCGGCGCTGGACGAGTCGTACGGCCCGGTCCACGCCCCGCGCGACATCGAGAATATGGTCGAGTGAGAGCGTCACGCCGAGTGCTCGGGCCAGGACCCGCTGTTGCTGGGAGGGGCGCGAAAGCCTCTTGGACAGGATACGGGCGAGCTGATGGGCGGTGGAACGGTCACGGTCGAGATTGGGGTCGTGATAGCTAAGTCCTTCGGCCCGATGGGTCGTCAACGTGAGGTCGGAGTCGAAGTCACGCGCAAGGGTGTGACCGAGAGCGAGTGCGATCGCGTGGTTTTCTTCCAAGTCACGGGCGAGTTCGGTTGAGCGCCGTAGCGGGCGGTCGAGGTCGAGATCAAGGACGCGAGCCTCGGCCCGGGCCCGGGCCTGCGCACGGGCCAGGAGCCGGGCCAGGGATCGGTCAAGATCGAAAGCCATTTCGTCGGGTAGTTCCAGTGCCAGGTCGCGAGAGAGCTGTGCGGCAGAGTAGGTCATGGACGGCGGCGGCGCACCTTTGACCATGTACGTGTCGGGGCTGTCGGAGGCGACCCAGTAACCGGTCGCGGGGATCTCGCCTTGGTCTTCACTCGCGTCCAACTCCTCGCCCAGACGAGGCAACCGATGGGTCCAGCCGCTCTGCTGCCTGTCTGTGAGCCATCGACAAAAGGCGACCGCGTCTTCCGCACGCACGCCCGCAACACTTGCTGCGGGCGGCGCCTGCTGAGGACGGTGGCCGCCGGTCCAATGGTCCGGGCGATGCCGCGCCCCGGCCATGGGACTCGAGTCGAGAAAGACCTGGTACTCGGCCGTCGTGATGGGGTTGCCGAGGGCCTCACCAGAGTCGCCGCCGCGTCCAAGGCGAAGATCGAAGAGTGCGCTTTCGGCTGCCTGTCTAGTTAAGGAGTCGGCCCCTTGCGCCGACTGATTGAGTAGGTGCTCCAACTCGTCGCGGATCTCGTCGTCGCCGGCTCCGATCTCCTGCAAGTATGTTGCCGCCAACCGAATCACATCCGGCGATGGCTGATCGCGAGACAAGCAGGTGCGCAGGATGCGGCGCCCATCTACCTCCCTGCAGTAGAAGCGGAGCACCTCCTTCCACGCAGGACTATCCGGTAGTGCAAGGATCTCGCTGTCGTCAGCTTCGGTCCGCAGGTAGGTGGCTGCGAGAAAGTGCTGGATGCTCGGGTGGGCGAACGCGCATGTGCCGGCAGCGCGCTCGACGACCGGGACGGAGGCGGTGGGCGTCGCCTCTCTGCCGTCGGCCGGGGCGGCCGTCCGTCCGGCTCTCATTGCCACGAAGGCAAGGGACAGTGGCAGTGGGGATTGAGGGGTCCGGCTTTGCCTCAGCGCGGAGGGATCTGTCGGGAGGGCATAGCTAGGTGTTTCGCGCCAGAGGATCTCGCAGGCCTGCCCGTACAACTCCGCGAGACTGGACGGTTGGTCGCACCCCTCCTCGTAGGCAAGCGTGAGCATCGCGAGATGGAGTGGGCGTTCCACGAGTTGGGCCAGATGCGGAGTCTGCCCGATGTAGCGCGACAGCGAGTCGGCCTGTTCGTATCCGACTTCCGAGTCGCCGGCTCCGTGGCCGTTTTGATCTGACGGGACCCGCCCGGTTGGCCGCTTGCGTAGAAACTGGCGGCGTTGCTCATCGCCGAAGGGTTGCAGGCGGGACAAACGGCACTCGGGAAGCCCGCCCTGGCGGTATCCCGAAGGGGTAGCCGTTAAGACGAATAGGGTCGCCGAGTACGCTCGGACCTGCTTCTCGACCCACGTTCGCACGAGGCGAAGGATGTGTGGGTCGGCTTGTTCGTCGAGGCCGTCGAGCAGGACAACGAGTCCGTCTGCTGCGAGCTGACCCTCGACCCAGTCCCGAGGCGGTGTCCAGTCCGATAACCTCGTTTGTGCCACGATGGCATCGGCTAGCGACCAAGCGGGCTTCTCGAGCAGCTCCCGGGGCAACTCAGCGAGAGAAACAAGAGCGGGCATCCTGCGGTGGGCTGACGACTCTGAGTTTTTGGGCTGACTGGTCAGGGCCAGGACCACGTACTGCAGGAGAGTGGTCTTGCCCCCACCGGGCGGCCCAAGAATGACGAGGTTCTGCCCATGTTGCCGAGCGTCCTGGGGGCACGTCCAGATATCGCTATCTTGTGCGTGACCGGGATCCCCCTGCGGTGGCTTGGCTGCCCGGACCGCCCAGCTATGGAGCAGGACCAAGCGCGGCCGCACAAAAGCGGCCTGCATTTCGATGCGGCCGGGACCGTGGGGGGCCAATGCCCACGGGAAGCTGACATGGCGATGATGCTCAACCACAGCCTTCAGATAGCGCCGTTGCGTGGACGACTCGCTCCCGCCGGCGCCAAGACTGCCTGCAACGCGTCTGCACAAGCGAGATAAGAAGCCACCGGTTGAGCCGGCCAGTAAACCGACCTGAGCGGACACAAGTGGGAGCAGCGAAGCCTGACTGGCATCCTGTGAGCCACAACCTCCTGCCAGCCATGCGGCCGCAGATGTGACAATGCCCAGCAAGGAGGAATACGCTTGCAGCGGGGTCAAGAACCCGCTGTTCCCGTGCTCTAAAGGCAGAGTCTCCACGGATGGATGGGCAGAAAGATCCTGTACGAATCATCGGTTGAAGTGCTGACAAACAGGACACTACTGTGACAAGTGCGATTAGTCCCATCTCATCTCGACGAATCGGGAGACGGCGAGGCTGGGCCTGGCGCCATATCTCGCGGCTCACGTCGTCGGGCCGCCCTCTAGGGCCCCTGCAGAGGCTGGGGGTTGGGAATCGCTGGCAGGACTTTCAGCGAGTGAGTGTTACGCGCAAGTCACGGTAGAATTGCTTCACGCCTTTCATTTGCTTATCGGTGAAGCTCCGCTCCGGGGGCCGCAGCCAGCGCTGTGCCACGCCAAAGTACTCCAACGTTGCCCGCCAGAACTCATGCGACCACTTCTGAAAGAACGGCACGTCGTAGCGGAACATCAGCTCTCGGGCGCGCTTCAAATCGCCGCTCTCCGCCGCCTTCCAGAAGCGCATCGCCACTTGCGGCGCGAACGTAGAGAACGTGCTGTAGTAGGCTTGCATGCCAAACGGCTCGTAGAAAAGGAAGCGTGACTTCTGTCCGCCGGCAAAGATGTTCAGCCGTTTGCCGTATAGGTGGAACACTTCGATCGTGTAGCTCTGCGGGTATTCCTCCTTATAGGCTGACACTTGGTCGATCGTGACGAGCTGCTTGAGCGCCGGGAGCGGCACTTGACCCTGGATGCCGATCGCAATGCCGGCCGCCTTATCGATTTGACGAAAGTGTTCGAACAGGCCCTCCGAGGGCCCGTGCCGTGGGAGAAACACTTGTACGCAGTCCGCCCCGAGTGAGGCGGCGTAGCGGGCGTAGTCGACACACTGACCCGTCCACCAGGGACCGGTGGCGGCGATCGTCACGCCGCGTCCGGCTACGGTTTCGACAAGGACCTTGGTCAGGTCTCGGATCTCCTGGTACGTGAGCCGGTCGTACTGATTATTACCGGCGGTGAGTGCAAAGACCTTCACACCGGCCTTGGCCGCAAGCTCGATCTGACTACGCACGCCCTGATGGTCGACCCTGAAGTCCTTCGTGTAGACGGTCGGGACGGAAAGGATCGGCCCCCGAAGCCGGCGGCGGAACTCTTCCGGGCTGAGGGTGGACTTGGCGGGCCTGGCACCCGGCAGAACAGCGGGTGACAGAGCGGCTGAGGTTAGCAGAAAATGCCTTCGGTTGAAACGAGCTGAGTCACGCATCTCTCTTGCTCCCGATGAGACTATAGCAACCGACCCGTGGAGGGCGTAGCCCACTACGCCGCTGGGACCCAGGGACTGGAAGTTCCAAAACAGCAGGTTGGTGGGCACGACATGCCGTGCCCCGTTGTGGCGTGAGTAAGCGGCACACGGACGACGGCCGTTGCTACTGGAGCGGGATACCGAACAGCGCCTCGACCGAAACCGGCTGACCTTCCTGAAACGCCGGCAAGAAATTCCATGACAGCAGGTTGGCGAGAATCATTTGGTCGGTGTCGGGATCGGCTCCCCGAACGACGCGGGAATGCTCTAATCGGCCGTCCGCGGTGACCTCGGCATAGACCACAACCCGCTTCGGCAGGCCCCGGGGGCGTTCGTCAAGCGATTGGTCCAAGCGCAGAGGATGGCGCGCGAGAGCGTAGGGTGGGTCGACACGCTTCAGGGTCCGCACCCTGATCACACCGGCTGCGGGTTCGTGCTCATCTGGCTCCGTCTGGGAGCGAGGCCGGCAGTATTGTAGTATCCATTTGCGTGGGGCCTCGGGGACATCGAAGTGGACGGTGTAGACCGGGGTACCAGTCAGCACTCGTGCTGCTTCGGGCAGACTGTTGCGGGAATTGGAAACGAGAATAATGCCGTACTTCGATCGGGGTAGGGGACGAAGGCCACTAGCCGACTCTTCTCCAGAGGGATCACCGCCCGCACCCGGCCCGGCATCGCGTTCGCCCGCACCCGGCCCGGCATCGCGTTCGCCCGCGCCCAACCCGATATCGCGTTCCCCCACGGCCGGCCCGGTATCGTGTTCCCCCAGGGCCGGCTTGGCACGGCGTTCCCCCGTACCCGATGAAGCGAGAATGTCAATGATCTTGGCGCCGCCCTTGCTCTCCGAGACCGTTGTAACGAGGCCGTCCCGGCCGCCGTCGCCTCCCACGTCTGGTGAGCCCGGGAACCGCCCGCCGTCACTGCTGCTCTCCACGCCAAGCTCCGTGAAGCCTTCCCCGATCAAGAACTCGCTGTCGAAACCACGATCGAGGCCGCTACCCTCCGGTTGTGACTGCTCCCCCGGAGTGGACTCACGGTTATCCCCGCTTTCGCTCCCCGAAGCCTCCAGCGGTTCGTCGGGTGAGGGGCGAATGTCTGTGGGTATGGAGCCCAATCGCAGGCCAGGCAGCAGGTCGAAGAGCGAGGACTCGATGTCCGGCCGCCCGCTCAGAGCGACGAGGCTGTTGAGTCCCTCCTCGCCCGTGATGGACGGCACCGTCTGTGCGTCCTCTGCCCCCTCAAGCGCGGCGAGCGGAGTAACGTCCGCGGGCGGAACCGTCAATGCGGGGTTGTCATTTTCGAGCGTGAGCTGACGTATTTGGAGACTGCTGAGCCGGTTCTCCTCGTTCGGCGTCCGAACTTGCGGTTGCACGGCCGGCAGATCGTCCTGGACGAGCGTGTCGGGCGCCTCGGCTGCCGGTTCGAGAATCGTCAGAGGTTCAAGGCTGGACAGCTCAGGCGTCCACAACAGGGTGGGAGGGATGTCCAGCTCGTGCGACCTGGGGAGTTCGGCGGTGAACTCGGGGTGCAGGACAATATCACGTAGCGAGGGGTCGGTGTTTCGAAGCTCCGGCAGGAGCAACTGGACTTCTTGCTCTGCTACCTGCTCTGGTGAGGGATCGGGAGGCTCCGGCGGTGCCTCACGAGCGGTTTGTTCAAGGTTGGCCTTGCCATCGGGACTGGCGTTCTGATCATCTGCTTCTGGCGGGGCATCAGCAGCGGTCTGATCAGGCTTGGCGTCGCCCTCGGAAGTGGCGTTCCGCTCATCTGCTGGTTGTGGGTCGCCTGTACGTCCCTCCGGCTCCCCCTTGGTTGGAGCTTCTTCTGCATCCACCGGTGGGTCCGAGTCTTCCTGCGTACGGTCCTCGGTGTCCAAGTCGGGTTCGAACAATGTTCTGTCGCTGACAACAGTCGGAAGCGGTCTGCGATAGTCGAGCGTGATGAGCTTGTAGTTGGGAAGCGGAGCCGGGCGCCAGGACAGCGCGACGTCCAACCACGGTATCAGCGCCACGCCGAGCATGTGCAGGAACAGGGAGGCGATGAGACTGAGCCGCTTTTCCGTGCCTGCGACGTCCAGTTCTCCGAACAGGCCGGGCAAGCCCGGCTCCAAGTCGCCCATCTGCTGATGGAAAGCCTGCTCGGTGCGGGATCGCGCCAGCAGGAAGACAGCGAGCAACAACAGCAGGGCCGAGGCCAAGGCTAGGCCGATGTCCGCTGCCGGCATGTGCGGCATTTCAGGCATGTTGGTTGCTGACTGTGTCTAGTCCTCGCCCTATGTCTTGCAGTTTAGAACTCTCGTAGGATGCGGGCATCAGGCGGGAGCCCTAAGACGGCTAGGGTTTATGCCCTATGGTATACCGAACGGCCCCCGCCGCAACGGCCAGAAGGGCGAGACTCGCTGTGGCCGGAGGAGGCGATGCACGATGTCAGGTTAGCGATGCCGGACACACGGGAGTTTGAAGGACCTTCGGCTTCAGCCACAGGTAGCACTCGCCGCGCCGGGCGAACCCCTCCGCCGGAGCCGAGGGATCGTCGCGAGGCCGTCGGGTGCGGACGTAGCTAGGCACTGTCATCCGCGCCGGCATACCAGCCTCCCAGGACAGAGCCCCTCAACAAAGGAGTCTATTCCGTGTCTATCTAGCTGAGGCAGCAACCCGTGCGGCAGCTTGTTGTACGCTGAGAACCCTTTGCGCTCCGGCTTGAAGACGCTCCAGAGCGTCAACCAGATCACCGACATTCACACCCAGCGGGGCAGTCCACCCTAGGGCGCAACGCACCTGGATGGTCCAATACAAGGCATGGAACGTCAGAGCCTGCTGTGTGATCAGAGACGCGAATTCTGGGTTTCGACTCATAGGAGCGAGAGCGCGAGCTAGGCCCCAGATTTGGCCGAACTCCCTTCGGATTTCACGAAGGTACTTGCGGAAGACTCGCTTCCGCCCGGCTTGCAGGCGACGCTGTAAGCCAGCCGGCCTGTCGCACATTCGACGGAGAAAATCGCGGTCCTGCGACGAAAACAGGCGCTTCATCGGCAGATACACTTCCGCGGTTGAACGGCCAGCCAGCAGGGCAAGATCGAGGCTCTCGTCTCTCTTCCCACCGAGCCGCCACAAGGCCGCCGCGAGCACGATCAGCGCAACCACCATCACCCCAACGAGCGGTACTAAGTAACTCATGATCGAAGCATCCTTAACAGAATATCGTTCAAACTCTCTAGCCCACTAGTCAGCTGAGCCTCGGCATCGACATCCAGGGCTTCTCGAAGCTGAATCGGTCGGGCCTGTTGCTCACCTGCCAGCGAAAACGTGACCGCGCCGAACCCGATGCACAACAGGTTCGAGGCGGCCATCACCGGTCTTTGCACGCTCCCGATCGCTTCTCGCCACATATCAGCCACGATGAGCGTCATCGCGACTGAGCCAAACAGCATACCGAACGTCCCGAACAGCGTCTTCACATTCCGCGGAATCTTGAGGTGGAAGTACAACCCGAACACGACGAGGAATACCGTGAAGAGCGTCAGCCCGATATAGACGCTACGCCGCTGCAGAACCAGAATTGCTCCCAGGTCTCGCGGGAGGCCTCCAAGAACATCATGCTCAGGAACACCATCGCGACTGTACCGGACGCCGCGTAAATCAACAGTTGCCCCAGGCGCTCGAAGCCCTTGAAGCCGAACAGCATGCGGTTATGCGTCTCGACCAGAAGGCAGAAATAGAGCGTCCAGCTGAGCGGCTGAACCACCACCCAGTACCAGCCGAAGATGACGCTCTTGGCGAAATAGTTGTAGGCGACATACGAGCCGACGGTTAAGCCAGCTGCGAAGAGGAGGTATGTGAACAGGACGGGATAGCGGCGATGCAGGCCCGTACGCCAGAGGTTAAGGGCCCACCCTATCGCCGCAAGTGCAGCAGCAACCGTAAGCAAGTCGACGATTGGAAGCAGGCCGTCCAAGACACACCATCCCCGAGCGGGCTAATTGATACGAGTATACCATAGCCCGCACGGCGATTTCATCTATTTGGGGCGACTTTTCTGAGCCGTGCGGGAACTCAACCGCAATCAGCGCAGGGATCACCCGGGAAGCAGTTCGGATCCGGCATACACTCGGGGCAGTCCGCCTTGTAGCGCGCGTCCGATGAGTCGACGGGACTCGAAAGCCATTGTCCAAGCAGAGCCAACACGGCGACCTTCGCGCCGATGGCGGTAACAACCAGAGCTTTTCGTAGCATGTCCTTCTCCTTGTAGTTTTGTCTTGGGTCGTAAGGGCGTTTGTCGTAGGAGGCCTACACAACTTCACCTATGACTGTATCCAAAATGCGACTGAGCGGCCGAGGAGGGTGCGCTTTTTTCAACACCGGAACGGAGCCCGCCAGAAACGGCTTGGCGCCTCCACAGCCAAGAATCTCCCCAGCCCGTCGGGGCGCCCGCCGAGAGAGCTCCCTAAATCTTGAGCTCGTTTGTCAGCTGACTGTGTCTTGGTAGAAGTCATTTGTCGACGTGCAGATGAGATTTTTTAGACGCACAAACAGATATCAGAATGCTGGTACTAAAATATGGATGATTCGTTGGAAACCGAGCATGTAGAGCCGGCTACCCGTAAGGCCGCTCCGGTCGAGCTTGGGGGGAGGAGGCCCGCGTCGGGCCAGCATGAGCTAGCCGGGGCTAAGAGAACGTGGGCTGGCGGCGAGCGAGCCCGAGGGCGCTGGAGCAAAGAGCGGATCAGAACGTTTTCGTTCCTCGAATCTTCGTTGCGATGAAGTAGATCGACATTCCGGCTGTGATGTATAAGCCCGAGAACGATCGGCCCCAGCAGCAGTTGGTGGGCTGTTCGGGCAGCGTGACCGTTCCCAGGTGAAGTCCGTCAGGGTTGAAGATCCAGAGGCCGCCGGGGCCTGCCGCGTAGAGATTGCCGGCCTCGTCGGTCTTCAGGCCCGCGGGGATGCCGTCGCCGTCCTGGTCAAACCGTGCAAAGACGCGGCCATCCGCCAAAGCGCCGTCGGCTTGAATGGCAAAGACACAAATCTCTCGCGCGGCTTGGTCCGCAACGTAGAGATGAAGCTGTCTGGCAGTGAGCGCGAGCCCTCCAGGCCGGCGGCACTCCGTCGTCACCACACGGGCGTTGCCGAAGCGCGGGAGCTGATAGACGGCGGAGCTCTCCCGGTTTGCCCGTGTGGGATCCACCGCAGGGAGATCGGTGAAATAGATGCTGCCATCCACGGAATAGACTACGTCGTCGGGCGATCGCAGACCGGTGACATCGCGGCGGTCCGCCAGGACGCTCACGGACCCGTCGACTTCCTCCCGCGTGATCCGGCCTCGTGCGGCTTCGCAGCGGAGCAGCCTGCCCCGGTTGTCGAGGGTCATGCCCCTGACACCTCCCTCGTTTTCGCGATGGAGAGAAAGCTGTCCTTCGTCCGCGCCGACCTTCCAACGAGGGATGGTGTATCGCCAGAACTGATTCCGTGCAGGATCACTGAAGTGCATGGTCCCGACGCGACCGAAGACCGGCCCGGCCGTGGAACCGAATCCGGTTGTGACGCGCAGGATTCCAGCGGCGGGATCGATGACCTCGCGCAAGGCCGGCACCCTGGCTTGGATGGCTGCGTGCGTCACGGATCTCGCGGGGCTTGCCGGGCGAAATAGGAGGTCTCCATGGCCCGGTAGGAGATGTTGAGATCGGGCGTGTCCACGTGCTGCTGGCCGCGATAGCCCGACTCCATCAGGTAGTTCACCACACCCGTGGTTAGCAGAGTGCGCTCGACTGGATAATCAGGCTGCCCTGTGGTAAAGAGCCGAGCGATCGAATCGACCAGGGGGCTGATGTTGTCGGCACTCTCCGCGGGCAGATAGAGAGCCGTGGCCGGCCGATCCGCCTGGCCTCTGAGCCGGAGGCGGCGAGGTATTCAAACGAAACGCCGCCGCCGAGGGCCAGCGCAGTCGCCTGGAAGCCGTCTCTGTACTCGATGAAGCAGGCCAGACCTCTGCGAGCCACCTCTTCGGGCACTCCAGGCGCGCCTCCGTATCGCCGGCACGCCAGGGCGGCATCCAGAAGTCCGCGATCCCATCGGCCGGCCAAAGCGGCCCGCCAAATCTGAATGTCGTTGACCATTTGCACATCGCGAATCCCTGTCTCCCCGCCACGACGGCGCTCGACGAAGCCCTGTAGCGCCTCGATCAGATGAATCAGCCAGCTCTCTCCAAACCAGCTTCCTCCGACCACCAGGGCCTCTTCGAAGTCGGTTTCGAGCGGAAACTCCAACTCGGGAACACGAAATGTTACCGGCAGCGACGAACCCGCCATCAGCGGGAACTCGAACTCACGCGACCAGCGATACATCTGTTGCGCTTTGGGCCAATCGTAGCAGAGATGCTTGTCCACGAATACCGGCACCGCACGGCCTGAATGGCGGAACACTTCGACGATTTGCTCGAAGTACTCAAAGCGCGGGTACAGCTTCTGATGCCGCTCGTTAATAGGGTAGTCGCCGTGCTCCAGGAGGAGGAGAACGCCGTCGACTGCCAGACTGCCGGTACCAAGCATCAGGGACTCCGCGACAGACTCGTAGCGCTCGAGGCCATAGGCCATGGCCAGACGCTCACTGATATCGGCACGGTCTATTTGATCCACGTACAGAGACGCGACGTCACAGGGGGGCGGGTGGAATCACTCCCCGATCCAGTAACCTTCGAGAAGCCGCGTGACAAAATTGTCGGCGTGTGAGCGGAGGCTATAGGTAGAGCAGATAGCGGCAATTTTCTTGCGCTGACCATCAGCCGGAGCCGCCATCGATAATGATCAATCTCCGTTGCCCGGTTAGGAGCTGAGCAGGCCATCTCCGCGTGCTAGTGTAGCGCGTCAAGCAGATTGCACCTTATGCAGGGCGGCACGTCCGCGCTTGACTTTCTCGAAGATGTCGGAGGCGGTCGCGGTCCAGATGAAGGGCGTGGGATGCCCGTTGTGCTGGGCGATGTAGTCGTCAATGGCGGCGACGAGCTCGTCCACGCTGCGAAACACGCCGCGGCGCAGGCGCTTGACGGTGAGATCGCGAAAGAATCGCTCGACCATGTTCAGCCACGACGCCGAGGTCGGGGTGAAATGAATGTGGAAGCGCGGGTGACGATCGAGCCAACGCTTCACAGCGGCATGCTTGTGGGTGGCATAGTTGTCCACGATGAGATGAAGCTGTTTGTCCTTGGGAGTGCGGCGGTCAATTAAGCGCAGGAAGCGCAGCCATTCCTGGTGGCTGTGTCGGGGCATGCACTCGGCGATCACGCTGCCGTCAAGGCTGTTGAGCGCCGCAAACAGGGTGGTCGTGCCGTTGCGCTTGTAATCGTGGGTCATCGTTTGGCCGCGTCCCTTTTTGAGCGGCAGGCCGGGCTGGGTGCGATCGAGGGCTTGGATTTGGGACTTCTCATCGAGCGAGAGAACCAGAGCATGCTCAGGCGGATTGAGATAGAGTCCGACGATGTCGTCGAGTTTCTCGGCGAAACGCGGGTCATTGCTGAGCTTGAAGGTCTTGACGCGGTGGGGCTTGAGGCCATGGGCGCGCCAAATCCGTCCCACGGTGGAAGCGCTGACGCCGGCCGCGGCGGCCATGGTGCGGCGGCTCCAGTGGGTGGCGTTGGACGGTTTCTCGCGGGTGGTCTTGTGGATGATCTGCTGTACTTTCTGCTTCGAGACGGCAGGTTTACGACCGGGCCGTGGGGCGTCTTTTGCAATGCCGGCGATGCTGCTTTCGAGAAAGCGCGTGCGCCAGCGGGCCACCAACTGCCGCGAGACACCGAGCTGTGCGGCGATCTGCTTATTCTCGAGACCGTCGGCGGCCAGCAGGACAATCCTGGCTCGCAGGGCGAGACGAACGGCGACTTGGCGGCCGCGCGCGTAGCGGTCCAACTGCTTGCATTGCGCTGTGTTCAAAGTTACTGGTTGTGCTCTTCGCATCCCATGCCTCCTGTTAATAGAGACGATGGGAAGCCAATATAAGTTACATTATTTATGGTGCACTACACTAGGGGCCGGGATACTCCCAGGAAGAGTGAAGTATAGCAGTGACGGCAGGCCGAACTGTGGGCCCTTTCCGTGGTTTTCTGACGAACTGGGGTTGTTCTGAATGCGTAAATATTCTTTACAGCCAAGCTGCCCAAATAAGGAGGCCGGGCCCGAACCAAACGCTTTCGCCAAGTGGAGGTTGTGGCGGCACTGTCGAATGCGCCGGGAAGCGCTAGAATCGTAGCGTGGATCGAGAGTCGCGCGCCAGTGGTGAATCGTCTCGGGAGGAGGCTCACCAAGGTCCAGCCAAGCGCGACGTTTGGGAGCGTACGCTTGCTCAGATCTCGTCCACATTTGGGAAGATCGCGTATCTGACTTCGTTACGCAACGAAAACAGCGGACGCTATGAGCACTTCGGTTTGGCGCAGATCTACTCGGAGGACGAGGCCGACCTTGTGCTTCGTCAGAGCCATGAAGAGGTCTTTCGTGAGTGGCTCAACTATCCGCTGGAGCCGCAAGTGAGGGACGTGGAGAAGTATCTGGATTCGATCGAGGCCGAGCGAGACACGGTTTTGGAAACCTGGCTCACGCTTGAGCCTTATCGGCGCCTCCTGCCGGCTGGAGCGAGCGAGGCCGAGCGGGAACTCTACGTCACCGACCTGCAGCTCGTACTGGAGCTACTGGGGAACGAGTTCGCTTCCGAGGCCTAGACGGATGATCCGCGACCTCAAACTGCTGGGCCACGCCTACGACCCGACCGATGATGTCGAGATCGTTCGGATAGTTGAGGACGATGGGTTCACACGGGGAGCCCTGATGCGGTTGAAGAATCAAGTTCCTCTGATCAGTGGTCAGGTTGCACCAGCAGCAGGCGAACCCGTCCCGCAGCTCGAAGCAGTAGATAGGGCGTTCGAACTCGTGGGTCCAGCCGGTGCTCTGGATCTCTCGCTGGCCCTCGTCAATCTGCACCAGAGCTCCTGGCCGCAGCAGGGGAAACATCAGATAGTCCTCGCTGCCGATGACTGCGTACCGATACGCTTCGATATCAAGGTTGGCGAGCAGGCTGATGGGCACCTTGCCCCATTTTTGAATGAAGCGGCTCAAGTCGGTCGTTTTGGTCAGATCGACACCAGGGTCGAGCTTGAGTGGAAGCGTTACCACCCCGCGGTCGCGGTCGGAGTCGCTGAGAAGATGGGTCTTGCTGGGGCTCACAAAGGAGGAATCCTGCAAGATGCCTTCCACCTTAACCCCATACCAATCAAGGACTTCGGAGATATCCAGGCGGTAGATGGCACTGAGACTGTAGATCCGGTGGATGCTCGGCACGACGCCCTTGTTCTCGATGTCTGCGAGGCGGCTCAGACCGATGGCAAAATCTAGGTTGTTGTGCCTCTCGGCAATGAGGTTGCTGGCTTGTTCGACTTGCCGATAACGAAGTTGCAGGCGCTCTCGTACGCGCTTGAGTTTGAGGCCGGCGTCCATAGGGTCAATCGGCGAGGAGTGGGGAATTGGAAGAGAACAGACTGATTATACAGATTTTATCACGGGTATGTGAGCCCCATAGGAAGAGTTTGTTCCGAATTCAGAACAGGGGCCAAGCGCTCGTTCTAAATCAGGCCGAAGCGCCGCTGCCATGACCCGCATCGTTGTCGGAATCAGCGGCGCCAGTGGCTCTATCTATGGTGTTCGCCTGCTCGAGAAACTGGCCGCGCTGTCGGTGGAAACGCACCTGATCGTGACGCGTCCCGCGGAGAAGGCCCTCTTCGAGGAGACGAGCCGGACTCTCAAGGATCTCAAGTCCCTGGCGACCCATTGGCACTCGAATGAGGCCATCGGAGCCAGCTTGGCCAGCGGTTCGTATCTGACTGACGGGATGGTGATCGCGCCCTGCTCGGTCAACACGATGTCGGCCATTGCCGCGGGCATGGCCTCCAACCTATTGGTCCGTGCCGCCGATGTCACCCTGAAGGAGCACCGTCGGCTGATCCTGATGGTTCGCGAGAGCCCGCTTCATCTGGGGCATCTACGAACCCTGGCGAGCCTGGCCGAAATGGGCGCGATCATCGCACCGCCCATGCCCGCTCTGTACACGCGGCCGGAAACCGTCGAGCAGATCGTGGATCAGTCGGTCGGGCGCGTACTGGACCTGTTACACCTGTGGTCTCCAGACACCCAGCGCTGGCAGGGGGCGTAGGTAGCGGGTGGAGAACACGTTCACGACGAGTCGTTTGATCGAGCCATGTTGCCGACAGGACCAGGCCCGCGAGTCTTTTCGGCGTGCGAAGACCCCTTCGCAAGAGGTCTCCTGGACCCTTATCGGATCATCTGGCGCGTACAAGTGTTCTTGCTAAAGGTGCCCCGCAATAGGGAAGCTCTTGAGCCCGAGAATAGGAGTCGCACTAGCGACTTTCGGGCACTTCTCTGGATGGGCTCGGGTGTCCGGGAGGGTCTGCGAGGAACCGTCCCGCCGCTAGGGGCACCAGCGACTGACGACGGGCGTGTCGCCAGCCTGCCCGAGGTTGACCGCGCGGTCCACGCCCAGGCCGTGCCAAGCCCCGTTTTCGTTCAAGCCCAGAATGCGCAGCCCGTTGCGAAAGAGGCCCGGCCCCACGACAGATTAGGTGGAGGTAGCCGGCATAACTTTCCGTCAACGTCGCGATCGACCCGTGCACGAGCTGGTCGCGAAAGAAAACCGCCTCAGCCCAAAACTGACGGTTGAGTAGCGAGTCGGGTCTGCGAAGAGCGAAGACGGCAAAAAGACAGCAAGAGAGTGAGGACAAAGCGGCGCAGGTCCTGTCTCTGAGTGCTGAGTGACATCTTGGAGCAGTGTCGGTGCGGTGGCCTGGCAGCCAGCCAATCTCCGCCGAGCCCCATGACGCTTCACCACCTCCGCCGGTCCCGCCACGGTCGGTGGCGCTATGTCATAGTGGCGAGATCTGCACGTCGTCCGATTGCACCACGCCCGTCACCCCGCTCGCCGTCGCCTCAAACGTCACGCTCAGCTTCTGGTAGGTCGTCAGCGGCGAGGCCACCACAATCTGCGGGTTCGCTCACATGTGGGAGTTGCACCTCGCGGACAAGCGGGACCAAGTGCGAGAGGTTTTCAGCAAGCCGCTGCTGCTGACGAACCTCGAACGGCATGTCCCGGCGTAAAGTACTACCTACTGAAGAAACGGGGAGTGTTCAAGACCACGGTCTCGCGCCGCGGCGGCTACACCTACTCGCCTGAAGCTGTCGCTGAAATCGAGCACAACTTCGCGGTACTGGCGCCGTACCTGCGTGTGTAGCCGAGCCGCACATCCGGCGCTGGGAGACATCTACGTCCACACAGCCCCCTCGTACTTCCCGAGCTTCCGGGCCACGGCCAAGCAGATGTCCTGACGGGCCACCCCGCCAGTTCTCAGCGCTACCCGGTAGGCTGTAGCTAAACAGCGTTCCGGAACCGCTGCGGCTCGACGGCGTCACCGAGTCGGCTGTGGGGGGCTGGTTGGGGTTTCCGGTCGCGGTCCAGGTACCGATGGGAACCCAGCCGCTGCTCTGGAGGGCAGTGTCGGTGCCGCGCAGCCAAGTCGTCTTGGGGCCGTTTTGGTGGAACTGCAGGTCGAGGTTGAGCGTCACGCTCGCGCCCGCCTTGACCGTCGAGGAGTTCCCGGCGTTCAAGCTGCAGCGGAAGTTCTCCAACGTGCCCGGCGAGCCGGGAGTCAGGGGCCCCAGCCAACTGCCGCCGGCGTCGTCTCGGAGATACAGCTGGTCGGCGAACGGCGAGTACCAAACGTAACACGAGTTGGCTTGCGCCAAGTCCACGTTGAATCTCACGTAGTACCACCGAATGTCCTCGAAGCCGTTGGGATCCGAAATTGTGTAGCTAAACACGCCTCCCGGGCCGCTGCCGCTCGACGGCGTCACCGAGTCGGCCGACGGTGGCTCGTTAATCGGTATGCCGCCGTAGCTGACCGTGACGCTAAGGCCGTTCGAATCTGCGCTGTTGACTAGCAGCGACAGCTCGCTGTTTGGATCGGGATCGTTCCACAGCACGCCGGGCAGGAGCGTGACCTCTTGCATGTCGTCGCTGCCGATGGACCCCACGCACTGATTGTCGGGTATAGCAGTCGGGAAACCAGGTTGGAAGTCCAGCAAGCGCGTTCTGCCATCGCCCAAGAACGGCCCCCCAGGAAGGCCGAGGTACTGATAGTGGGCAAGGGCGCCCGAGAAGGCTGAGCTGCTAAAGAGGAAGACGCGCGGATCGTAATCGCCAAGAGGTTGGCGATACTCCAACCACAGCCAAAGATCGCTGCCCGGATCTCGTAGGATGCGCAGCCCACGCAGTCCGGATGATGTTTCAGCCGGTTGTAGCAGGAAAGTCCCCGCGGAATCCACTTGCTCGTATCCCGAACCGAGGGCCAGCCAACCCAGTTGGACCTTGTGCTGTGCGCTGTAGTGACCCGTGATGGGGTTGCTCCCGTACAACACACCCATCGTCGAGAAGACGTCCCCGTACTCACAGTGGACCCCAGACTCGGTAAGATCCCCCAGAGGCTGATTCCCGTACTCAAACGAACTGGCGTGTTGAAGGCGGTAGTTATGGCCACCTTCGTGGCTCCCAAACGCTGCCAAGTACGATCGGTTGTCGTTGTTCGAGTCGATGGTCATCCAAGCGATGCCCATCGGGCAGGATGAGCCCCCGCAGCAGTGCTCACAGATGAGCAGCCGACTGAACCTAAACCCAGGAAACCACAAGCCGACTCGGGGAAGATGATGAACAGCCGCGTGTAGTTGCTGAAGTCCACATTCCCATCGACCGCGGCAACGGCCGCGTTGCGGATCGCAGTGGGGCTGCAGGTCGCTGCGATCTCGATAGGGCCATAAACGTCATCCATGTCACCCACTGTCCCGGCTAGGCCCGAGGAATTCTCCGCCCAGAACCCGTGCAGCGAACGCTCCACCGTCGAGAACATGCGGTCCTGGACCCAGTCCTGAGTGACGAAACCGGGGAGCGGGTCGCCTGGGAACTGGATAAGCACGACGACGATGTTGTGAGTCCCGATCGTGCTTTCACAACCCCCCTGCGCCCCCTTCTCATGCGCCCGCATCTCACCAGCGGTTGCGGCGGTTGCTGCGATCACGTCTCCTATCCGCATCCCTTGGACGTCCACGTGCTGGCCGCATACGAGATCCGGAACTGCACGCTCAAAAAAGACGTCCAGTTCCCCGCTCTGATCCCGGACCCGCACCAGAGTCCGACTTGTGCCCAGGTCGAAGCGATCCTCAATCAAGACTTCGGCAGGACCGTTCCAACTACCAAACTCCTCGACCGTGTCCTTCAGATCAGAAGACTGTGCGAGGAGCCGCCGCCTCACGTCGTCAGAAAGACGCAGCGTCAGGGCCCGGCCCGGGTCGGCCTCGATGAGCTTCTTGAGATACTCGGCCCTCTGCCGCACCATGGTTCTCAGTGGGTCATTCGGAGCAAGAGTACCGACGCCGACGCCTGTGCGGGAGTCGATCCGCCGGTGGATTTGGCTGTTCTGGACGGTGATCAACTGGGTTAACTCGTCCGCGTCCCAAGAGACCTGAGCCGAAGCAGCCGAGTTCAAAGAGATCAAGACGAGTATCTGCGCTAATCGCAAGAAGGGCTTCATTGCAGTTCCATATCGGCTGTTCACACAGTGCGGCCGAACGTTAATATCAGAACTACCAATATCTTCTTGCCCGGTCAATCCTCCATTGCCCTACCACGGCCCATACTTTCGGGCTATGACTGAAGACGTAGAGAGACCCCGGGCCGGCCTTAGAATCTCGGACAGAGCCCTCGACAATTGCTGGGGAACTGGTTCGGAGTGGAAGTCCTGGCTTGGTACTATCGTGATACATGCGGGACCGCTGTCAGCGGCCGAAGACGGGGGTGTCTCGGGCTTAGCCGAGGAAGTGGAGCTGGAGGAGCGGCCCGGCTACCATCGAAACGCATCGCAAGCGAGACGGCGGCAGCGGACTGCGTCGCCAGCACAACTTGACGGGAAACCGACGGCGCAAACTTCCGCCCCGCCCGGATTCATTCCACCCTCGTAAGAGGGTCGTTTAGGGTTTGTCGCTCAGACAATCGTTCTCGTGCGCGCGAAGCCCGTCGTATACCCTAGATCACCTGGAGCGATGCCATTAGCCTCTCAACGCCGAAAGGTAGACCATTCGCCCCCCAAAGGATTCGCCTCACAGCCCGATCGACACTCGACGCTACTCCGCCCCGCGCTCTCGAAGAACCCAACGCCCACCCAGTGTCCAGAACAACTCGGTCAGAGTCAGCCACAGCCGGACGCCAACGGCCACCGTCATCGCCGTCCCGATCGGCATGAGCTGCGAGGTCAGCAGTCCGAAAGTTCCGTCACGAACGCCCATGCCGGCCGGCGCAATGACGGAGATCATACCCACGAACCAGCCCAGCGCGTAGTGGCTCGCCAGGCGTGGGAGCCAATCGAGCGGAATCACGAGCACGGCCCGCACGAACAGCGCAACGCCAAAACCGAGGACGACCCAGGTCAGAAGATAGACGGCCCAAATCCCAGCCATCGCGACCCAGCGGATCTTGAGCTCCGTGTACGGTTGCTTCAGCTTGTGCGACAGAAAGCCCGCCCAAAGGTTGAGCACCCTCGGGTGTACCGCGACGCAGGCCACCGCTGGGATGGCGAAAACCAGGACGCGCTGGTGGCCCCCCAGCACCGGAAGCATCTCCTCCAAGAACCACATCGCCGGCAGAATCGACGCCATCAGAAGAATTACTGTGTCAACGAGAGTGGCGGCGAGCGCCGCCGCGGCGGGGACTCCTTGCTGGCCGGCAAGATACGCCCTGCTCACGTACTGCCAGATCGCGCCCGGAACGTAACGGCTCAGCTCGGCCTGCCGGACGATCAGGAACGACTGCCGATAGGAGAGAGGATGGCCAAAGCGCGCCAGAATGATTCCCCAGGTCCACGGCCGGATCAAGAACCAGAACCCCGTGCAGAGGAACGAGCCCAGCAGGAAGAGGGCGTCCAGCGTCCATTGCTCCTCTTGGACCTGCTGCCAGTTCTCGTAGATGACCCGCCCGATGAAGAAGGCCACCACCAAGGGCACCGCGATCTTGGCAATGCGGAAGAAGGGCTTAATCAAGCTGCTCCTCGACCCGGTACGACGCGCCCCGGCGTCCCTCGGGGCCCGCCGATAGCAGCAGATCCCCGAGCCAGCCCGCCGCGGGGAGCACGACTGCGGCAACTCCCAGAAGAAGGGCCAAGAAACGTAGGTAGGCGCTTGCAACGTGGGACAAGGTACTAGGGCCGACCGCCGCAAGCCGCAGATCCGCCCCGGTTAAAACAACACTCAACACTAAGCAGACCACACCGGCCGCACCAAACGCATGCGCGGGCCGCCCGTGGAAGCGCGTCACGAGCAGAACGGTCACCAGGTCCAGAAAGCCTTTGAACAGGCGACTGAGTCCGTATTTCGACTTCCCATGCCTGCGCGGATGGTGGATCACCTCGATCTCCGTAACGCGCCCCCCTTCTGCCGCAACCAGCACGGGAACAAAGCGGTGCATGTCGCCCTGCAGCCGCATCGATCGGGCCACGTCGCCGCGATAAGCCTTGAAACCGCAGTTGATGTCATGCAGAGCGACGCCGGTCGCCCGGTGTACCACGTAGTTGAACAGTCGGGACGCGGCCACCTTCGTGATCGGGTCGCGGCGGATCTTCTTCCATCCGACGACTAGGTCATAACCCTCATCCAGCTTCGATAGGAACCGAGGAATCTCAGCCGGATCATCCTGGAGGTCGCCGTCCAGCGTGAAGACGATCTCTCCACGGCTGGCTGCGAAACCCGCCATGAGGGCGGCGGTTTTGCCGAAGTTCTTCCGGAAGCGAAGGAGCCTCACCCAGCCCGGCCGATGGATCTCACGCAGCCGAGCCCACGTATCATCACTGCTGCCATCGTCGATGAAAATCACCTCATGGGGCTCGCTGATCACTTGATCGAGCGAGGCACAGAGATCAGCGACCGTCTCCTGCTCGTTGCAGACCGGGATCACGACCGAGATGCGGGGGGCCTCCGGCATGACGACAGCCGATCATAACAAACTGCCATGCAGGCAGCCCTTTGCGTGGACTGCCCCGGTTGCCTCGGCCGGCCCTCGGGAGCACCAGGGCCAGCCCGCCGCAGAATCTTGTAACCAAAAGGGGCCGGATCTCCGTCTTTTGGGATAGCTCTGTCAACACCTGGATGCTAGAATAATTTAGTACAGACCTCCCGGCTGTTTCCGGGCGCTGAGGGCTGTCCTGGCGCACCGAATCTCTGGAAGGGGATTACCCGTAAGAGGAAACGCTATGTCGCAAAACCCATTCGATTCTGACGAGCAGACGGCCGAACGGTCGAACGCTGCCCCTATCATGATTGCCGTGCTCGTAGTGGTGGCTTGCCTGGTCGGCTCGACGCTCTATCTCTATCTCGAGCTGCAGGACGTTCGAGCCGAGATACAGCCGAAGTTCGAGATGGTGCAGGCCCACGAGGAGAAGCTATCACAGCTTGAAGGCACAGTGACCCGTACCTCTCGCGACATCAACAGGAGCGTCGAGGGGTTCAAGGGGTTGGTCGACTCCACCGAGAAGCAGCTCGCCGCCAAAGCCACACAGGTCGAGAAAAATGTAATCGGCCAGACGCAGAAGCTTTCCAAAGAGCTTGAGCAGACCAAAGCCCAGCAGCAGGCGGCGATGTCCGAGGTCGGCGGCAAGATCGAAAACCTCCAGCAGACCACGGGAAGTAAATTCGAAAACGTTACAGGCCGCGTCGATACGGTTGAGGAAGAGATCAACAAGACCCAGGCAGAGCTCAAGAAGACGATCGACGATCTCAGCTCGGTAAGGGGCGATCTCGGCGTCCAGAGCGGTCTGATCGCCACCAACGGCACTGAGCTGAACGCCCTCCGCGAGCTGGGCGAGCGGAACTACTTCGAGTTCGACATTCGAAAATCGAAGAACGCCTCGCGCGTAGGCCCGGTCAGCATCCGGCTGCGGAAAGCGGACCACAAGAGGAACAAGTACAACGTCTATCTCTGGGCTGACGACAAAAGGATCGAGAAGAAGAACAAAACCCTACTGGAACCGGTTCAGTTTTACGTGATCGGTTCGCGCATCCCGTACGAGCTCGTCGTCAACCAGATCGACAAAGATCGGATCGTCGGCTACCTGGCCACCCCCAAGGTCCAAAAGCCTCGCGGCGGGACCCAGGCCAGCGGGTCGGATTGAGCGTCTCCGGGAACGCGGCGCCTCACTTGGATCCGGCAGGCCCGCGCCTCACAACGCCGGCTGGCCCGTCTATTTCCAGCCGGTCCTTTTATGCCCTGCTACTCCCGGGCCAGACTCGTCGCCCGAATCTTCCGCTTCGACTTTGGCAAGCCCACCACTTCCACCTTGATGCGGTCACCTAGGGCATACACGCCACGCACGCCGATCTCGTAGTAGCCGCGCACCACCGAGTAAACCCGCCGGCTCAACTCATCCGGCTTGAGCTTTAGCTTCTTGGCCCCGAAGTAGGCCCCTCCGGTCCCCCCGGCGAGACGCCGGAACATCTCCCGCTCGACCCCCATCACGTATACGGGATACACGGACACACGCTTCTGCCGAGCCAACTGAATAATCTCGGCCTCGCTCACCCGGCTGCGGCCCTCGACGCCGGCCGACAACAGCACGATCACGCGCCGCGCCGTGCTGTACTGAAATCCACCGTCAATCACGGCATACAGGGCGTCGAGCACACGAGGGTTATTGCCGTATCGCACTTGGTCGAACGCGGAGTAGAGCAGGTTGCGGCTCGACGTGAAATCTTGAATCAGGTCCGCCGAGTTGTGATACGAGACGATGGCCATCTGCTCCTCGTCACCCTTCTGTTCGACGAAGGCCGCCGCCAGGGGCCGGACCATCTCACCGACCAGGCTCGTGTCGATGAGCAGCATGATATCCACCAGCTCCTCCTTATAGGCCACGCTGGTGATCGTCAGCCGTGTCTTGTCGTCGATGATCTGGAAGTTTCGGTCCTGGAGGTCCTTAAGCGACTCGCCGGTCTTCTCATCGAATACGGTGACGATGAGCTTTGCGTCTTGTGCTACGAGCGGCGTGGTCGAGGGCAAGATGGCCGAGCAGACAACCGCGGCCAAGATGATCGGGCCAAGCAGCCCACGACGCGTCGTGGCCTTAGCCGACCGGTCGAACGGCGGCATGTCTCTCGATCCCCTCTCCTACCACTTCCTCGCGCTTTTGAGACTGATCATGCCGCCTGTCTCGCGCTCGGCGATCACGATCTGACCGGCCTTGACTTCGACGTTCTCGACACCGCGGTACCCCGCGGGGATCTCGCTTAGGAACGCCACGTACCGCACGGTGACGCGCTCCCGCCCGCCGATCCAACGATACACCGGCACGCCGTACAGGCTCCCGCGCCGCACCACCTGCTCCATCGGCCCGCCGAACGGCGTGGTCCCGAACTCCATGCCTCGCGCCACGACCTGCCGGTTCCATGGCAGCCCGGAATTGCTCTTGTTCTCCTGCCAATCGCCCATCCACGGGAAGTCTTTCGTGTACCACAGATACCCGATCAGAACGTGGTGGTCTTTGTGGAACATCGTGAAGAAGCTGCGCTCGCGTTTAGGGTCCATCAGCACGGCGTAATAGAGGCCTGCGTTCGGTCGGGTCTGCATCTCCCGCAGGCTGACCTTCTTTCCGTTATGCGAAGTTCCCGTCGGCCACTGGACAGGCCCTGGCGAAAGCGTCCACGACTCCCGATTGCTCGACCGCACTTCGCCCTTGGTCGCCGACATGTCGAGCACGTTCTTGCCGGGCTCCACGAACGGCGGACCGAAGGTCGCGTGCTGCACCCAGTGCGCCGGCCGGTCGAAGGCCAGCAGATTCTCGGCCCACTCCTCGATATAAAGCACCGTTTCGTCAGACGGCAGATCGAGCGTGCGCCCGACGTTGTACTGCGTCTTCGGGAGGTGGGCCGAGTAGACCAGACGCACGCCGTCGGCGCTTGCCGCCGCTGAGTCTTGCTTCCACTCGACACCGAGCGCCTCCCCGTGATTGCCCAGGCCGGCGCGCGCTTCGCTTGCGGACGGGCCGCCGAAGGTCGGGAAGTTCAGCAGATGGCCCATGTAGCCGGCCTGCAAGATGCGCGGCGTGCCTCCGCCGTAGATCTTGTCGTGCTTGGCGCCATCGTACTCCCAGGGCTCGATGGTGGGGAAGTGCGGCACCCGCATCGGATTGATGCTCGCCTTCGGATCGCTCGACTTCAGCCGGATCTCCGCCAGATGCCCGGCTCCACGCAGCGCGCTCACGCGCATCTGGGCATTCTCGAGCACATAGGCGTGACGTCCGTGGAACGTCTCTTCGTGGAAGGAAGACTCCTGTGCCGGCAGCGCCGGCGCGGCTAGAAACCAGGCCGCTACACACACAAACACTCTCACGCTCATCCCGCCTCCTCTCGCGTGGCCTAGGAATAGTATCAGATCGCCGGCCCCTCGCTAGCTGCTTTCCGGCACAAAAAGCGATGCGCTTCCCCTCGGGACTGTCACCATTTTTCGCGCGCCCCTGGAAGCAACCGCTTACCGACATCCCTCGTGCGCGAAATTGGCTGACTGTCCCCAAGGGCGCGGCTCCCACCCTTTTGCGCCGGAAAGTAGCTAGCTGCGCCGCCGGAGCTGAATGGCTCAGGGCGGATGGACGCCAGGGCCTCCCCTACCGGGCGGGGCGGCATCAAACGCGTGGAACTTCGAAGCCTTTGCGATACTCGCGGCCCAGATACGTATTGGCCTCTTCGTCGTGAGGAAAGATTTCCTGGTCGGGGTCGAACACCAGCCGCCGGCCCGTGCGGTAAGAGATGTTCCCGAGGTGGCATAGCAGCGAGGAGTAGTGCCCCTCTTCGATGTCGGCGATCAGCTCTTCGCGCTTGCGGTTTTTCACGCACGCAATAAAGTTCTGATAGTGCCGCGCCGAATCGACCCATTTCTTCTCGAATGACGGGCCGGCTTCATTGTCCTTGTAGAAGACGCGGTAACCGTCGCGGTCGATCATCAGGTAGCCCTGGTCGCCGTAGAAGATATTGTCGTTGTCGAGGCGATGGCCTTGCATGCGGTAGGGCGTGAAGTCGCGCTGCTCGAAGACGTAGAGCAGATCGTCGTACTCCCACGTGATGACCATCGCATCCGGTGTCTGCTGAGCGTCTCCCTTCGACCCCAACTTAGCCGCGCTACAGGAGACCGCCTTGGGGGCCTTCAAACCGAGGGCCCAGCGGCCTAGGTCAACTTGGTGGACGCCGTCGTTGCCGAGGTCACCCGTGCCGTACTCCCAGGTCCAATGCCACGTGCCGTGGAATCGGTTCCGATTGAACGGCTGCTTGCGGCCGGGTCCCAGCCAGAGGTCGTAGTGGACGCCTGCGGGCACAGCTTCATCCGGACGGATCGCGTGCACCCGGCGTCGCTGGTTATTGATGGCCTTGACCATCATGACCTTGCCGATGACGCCCTTTCGCAGTAACTCCCACGCCTGCTCGTAGTGCGGTCCTGCCCGAAGGTTCGTGCCGTGCTGGACAATTCGTTTGTACTTGCGCGCCGCGTTGATGGCGAGGCGTCCTTCCCTGATGTTGTGGGACGCGGGCTTTTCGACGTAGACGTCCTTGCCGGCCTGGCAAGCGAGAATCGTGGCGGGCGCATGCCAATGGTCGGGCGTCGCGACGGCCAGAGCGTCGACGTCCTTGTTATCGAGCAAGGTCCGGAAGTCAACCACCAGCGGCGGACGAATGCCCGTGCTTTCCTTGAGCTTGTCGCAAAGTTGGTTCCCGCGGTTCTCGTCCACGTCGCAGATGGCGACCACTTGGCTCTCGCGCAACTCCGCGAACCAGCGTGCCAGCGTGCGCCCGCGGCCACAGCCCAACACCGCGACGCCGACCTTTTCGTTAGGCGAACCGCCCGCGCGGCCCACGGCAGCGGCGCCGGCTACAGCTACCGACTTGCCTAGAAAACCTCGACGGCTGACTTGAGTGCTCATGGTCTGTCTCCCTTCGCGAAGCTGCCCCATTCTATCGCACGATCGGGCCTTCCGGCCGGCAGGTTCCCGGCACAGCCCCTCCGTTTGCCAAGTGAGAACCTTGCAATGAAGATGAAAGGGCGCGGATCTGCACTCTTCATGGCCCCGGAGGGCCCGAGATCATAGCTCACGGCTTCAGCCGTGGGAAAAGAGATGACGGAACACGAGGAGCCCTCGTAAGGGCGATACAAGCCATGTTCCTTCGCCCAATGCGACAAAGAGCCTTTGATCTGCTGGAGCAAGTCCGGGGTTGAACAATCATAGCCCATGGATTCATCCACGGCTTCCGAAAACACCGATCTCAATTCGTTTCCCCCGTTTCTGTTTCTCCCTGTGCGCGGTTGTCAACCGCGCACAGGGAGAACAGAAACGGGTTGGGGGTGGCCCTCTCGACCGACACCGATGGGTGGATCCGTGGGCCATGAACGCCTACTGCAATTCGTTTCCATCCCGCCGAACAGCCCCGCCGAGACGTTGCTCGAACCGCCGAAGCCGAAGAAGAAACGTCCCATCGGCTTCATCGGTGCCCGTTAGCCTTCATAGGCCGCGTACCCACTGCCGCTCTTGGCAGCGAAGCGTCGTTCTTGGCCGTTGCGATACAGTGAAGCCCCATGCGATGGCCTCTCCTCAAGAAGATCGCTTTTCGGTGGCTGTTCGTGTATCTGATTCTGTATTGTGTCCAGCTGCCGCCTACCTGGCTCTGGAACCAGTTCGTCCCTTGGGCGGGCAAACTTCTCGGTGTCGATGCCACCTACCGATTCAACGGTAGCGGTGACGCCACTTTCCACTACGTCCAGGTTCTCTGCTTCGTCCTAATAGCACTGGCTGCCACGCTGGTGTGGTCGCTCGCCGACTACAAACGCGCCCATTATCATCGCCTTTACCTGGGACTCCGTGTGCTGGTGCGCCTGGCGCTCGGTACGGCACTGATCGTGTACGGAGCGGGGAAGGTGATTCCTTCGCAGTTTCCCCCGTTGGCGCTGGACCGGCTGGTGCAGCCTTTCGGCGACGCCTCTCCCATGGGATTGTTGTGGTCCTTTATGGGGGCATCCACCCCTTACACAATATTCAGCGGCGTTTCGGAAATGCTGGGCGGGCTTCTACTCTTTTCCCCCCGCACCACCACACTCGGAGCGCTCGTCTCCATCGGGGTGATGAGCCAGGTCGTGGCCCTCAATTTCTGCTACGACGTACCGGTGAAGTTGTTCTCCTTGCACCTTCTGGCGCTGGCGATCTTTCTGGCAGCCCCGGACGCCAGGAGGCTGGCAAAGCTGTTCGTCTTGAACCGGACTGCTGAGCCTGCTTTGATGGAGACCGTATTGCAGCGGCCCGCTTTTCGTCGCGGAGCTTTCGTGTTAAAGATGCTGCTGTTGGCCGGGGTTACGGTGTCGTCTCTCTACCTATCCCATTCGATGCTGCCGGCGATGCCGGCGAAATCTCCACTTTCTGGAATCTGGGACGTAGAGGAGTACACCCTAGACGGCGAGGTCAGTCCGCGGCTGCTTGCTGACAACATTCGCTGGCGGCGATTGATTATCAGCCCTTCCGGACAGTTTGCATACCTTCAGCGCATGAACGGTAGGCGCCGCGGCTACACTCTGGACGTGGATCCTGCTGCAAAGAAGCTGTTCCTGGATAGTGGATTTACTTATAGCACGCCCACGCCGGAAACATTACGTTTGGATGGCAGCTACAGCGGCCGCGCTCTCAGCGTCACGATGCGCCGTGTAGACGAAAGCGAATTCCGGCTCATCAACCGCGGCTTCCACTGGATCAACGAATCGCCCTACAATCGCTAAGTAGTGTGTTTCGCAAATACGGTTACGTTTGGGTTTGCCACGTAGGGGCGGACCGCTACGTCCGCCCCGCCCTGGTCACGCGCTTCTCGATGTAGGGGCGGGTCCCCCGTGCCCGCCCGCCCAGGATGGCGGCGTAGCCGGAACCCAGGGTCCACGAGCCCGCGCACGAGGGAGCCCTGAAAGGGGCGATACAGCGTCGTTTTGACCCTTCTGACAGCCGGCCGCGTCCCGGCTCATCCGGCTCCGGCTGGAATCAACAGCGTAGGCCGCTCGCATCCCCTCAGCGATGGCGCTACAGTGTCCATGGGCGCCAATTACCACGGAAATGAGCAGCGACGAGCAAAAGCCGGACGCCGTTCCGGAGAAAACCGAAGCCGCGGAGGCCGCGAGCGCGCTTCCGGGAACCTCACCTAGCCCCGAGCCACCCGACATCCGAAAGGAGATCCGGCAGCGGATTTACCGCCGATTTGGCCTCCCGGGTCTCGTTATTCTGTCACTACTAGGGGGTGTCGTCTGGACTTGGTGGAACTGGGACGACATTGGTAAGCGTCCCGGCATCCAACCGACCCTCGCCTGGTTTTCAGGACTTCCGCAAGCCGACCCGGACCGCTTTACCGTCGTCCTCGCCCGCTTGGAAAACGACGACGACCGGCAATACGAAAACCTGATCTTCGAGGGCTTGAACGAGCAGTTCGACTCCCAAGAAAAGAATGCCGTTCAGATCCTCCGCTTCGACCGAACGATCGAGCGCCGGGGCGCCGACCCAGAAGCGAGCGTCAACGACGCACACCAAGAGGCTCGGGCTTATCTCGAGGAATCGGGCGCGGATGTTCTCATCTGGGGTTCGGTTCTTGTGGGCGGAGACGAGAGCATTCCCAAGCTCTATTGGACCCCCAGCCGGGATGTGGACCGTGCCCGCGATTGGGGGCGTTACCCAACGGAAGGTCTCGAGCTGCGGGCGGTTTTCTGGACGGATTTGGTCGAGATCCTGCAGCTTCTCGTCGTCACCCACGATGCGGAGTTTTGGTCTCTCGAGGGTCACTTCGTAGCGGCTCGGCTCGGCCCTTTCGTCGAAAAGGTCCGCACGCTCCTGACGAGCCGCGGGGAAGGCTGGAGCGAGGAGACACGCGCTCGGGTGCGCCGGGTGCTGGCCGGCTCGCTCTCGACGCTAGGCGCGCAGGCGGGTACGAACCAACCTCTTGAAGAAGCGATCGTTTCGTATCGGGAAACGCTCAAACACTACACCCGGGAGCGAGCCCCGCTCCAATGGGCCACGACCCAGAACAACCTTGGCAGCGTGCTACGGAAGCTTGGGGAGCGGGAGTCGGAAACGGAGGGTCTGGAGCAAGCCGTCACCGCCTACCGCGAGGCCCTCAAGGAGCGGACCCGGGAGCGGGTCCCGCTCCAATGGGCCATGACCCAGTACAACCTCGGCAACTCGAGACGGATCCTTGGGCAGCGGGAAAAGGAGGTAGCTCTTGTCTGCGAAGCTCTCGGCTCGCACTTGGCCTCCTGGACTCTATTGATCGACACCGACGCAACCCGCTACACCTTGGGGGCTGAGCAGGGAGTGACGAACGATCTTCAATCGTTGAAGAATCACTTCGCGCCGGCGGAGTACGAAACGTGTATCGAGAAGCACCGGGAGCTTCTCGATTCCTTCCGTTCTTCGCGCAATCAGTAAGCCGATGATCGGCGCCACGGGTTAGGCGCTCATCTCACCCGCCGTCCGCCGGGGCCTGGCTCGGCAGCTCTTCGGTCGCCGGCGTTGCAGCCAACAGCAAAGCTCTCAGCTACAAGTTAGCCAGAACTTCCACCAAGCCTCACGACCGGTTGATGGTTCATGGCGCACATCTGGTGGACACCAGCGTCGTCGTTGGAAGAACGCCTCCGGCACTGGGGACGAGGCGCTGACTCGTTCTTTGAGCCATTCATAGTCCGCTCGGATGGATCCGGCAGGGACCCGCTCAAAACATTTCCACAGGCGCCCCGCTTTGCCTCCAGGGTCGCGTGGAACGGCGAGGAGCTTGCCCAACTCGTGGCACGCTTCCGTAGCCTCTTGAACTGCGAACGATGCACACGAGGTCCTTGCGCCTCTAAAGACGTCTCTAGCGGCGAACACAGCCTGCCCCGCAGCACATAGGCCGCCCTAAGCGCCGGTTCGTCGTCTTCCTGTTCCTCTTCCTCTGGTGTGGCGGCCCCTGCGTCAAAGGCAGCTCTGCCGATTCCAGTAAGTTCATCGATGCGCGTCGTAGTATCGTGGTAATCGAATTCGTGGAAGTCGGCTCCTCGGATCGCATACCCTCTTGCGACGCGGGTAGCGCTCTCGGCACAGTGCTTCCGCAGCGGCCAGTGGGAGAGGATTGAAGAGACTCGTTCCGCGCAGCGGGTCGCGAGCGCAACGCTCGCCCACCCATCCAGGGAATCTACAGACTTGCCGACCGCCGCTCCTGACACCCACCCCTTCGGCAGTTCGACGGCGTCGGGATCGATAACTGCGATGTCCCGGAGAAAATCGTCATACAGATTGTATTTTCTACGCCGCTCCAGTAATCGACTATTCTCCAACCGGGTCTGTTTTATCGGCTGCACCGCCGTTCGGATGCCGTTCACGATATCCAAGAAGGCATCGTCTTGAGATCTCCACCCGGCGACCGCTCTCCGAGTTGTTGGAAGACTCTGAAGTTTTGCGAACGGGGCCTCCTGCCAATTCGTATCACGCAGAATGATTGGAATGACCTTCGCTTCTCCTGCCTCGTGGCGCTTCATGGCTCGCTTCATCTCGTGACCGAAGCAATACTCGCTGGCCATGAAGTCGGGGCTGATGAGTAGCAAAATGACGTGAGCCCTGTCCAGGTGGTGATTGATCTCCTTCTCTCACTCCTCTCCCGGTCCGATGTCGCGATCGTGCCAGCAGCTGATCAAATCCTCTTGCTCCATGGCCTCCAGGTGTTTAGCCAGCCCATCGCGAAGTGCCCTATCTTTGCTTGAGTAGGAGAAGAAGATTTCGACGCCCAGCTCTTCCCTCAGTCCTTCGCTTGCTATCGAGGGCTTAGCGCCTTCCGATCTCACCTGGTTATCCGGTTGGCGAAGGGAATGCCTTCAAATCAGCCAGGATTTCCATTTTGGCTGTCCTGGCACTGCCAGGGTAGCCGAAGCCACGGTTCCGATGCAATGATCGTCGGGGAGTCGGACGAAGTCGGGGACCGGCTACTACTTCTTGTCAGGCACTTGATGTGGGCCAGGCAGGTTCATTTCTCCATCAAGTCAAAGAACTCCCTGTTACTCAATCCCGCTTGGCGGAGGATGCTCTTGACGATGGGCGCGGGCAGATCAAGCGCGTGGGGTGGGGAACGGTAACCCGTCCGGGCTTGTCGGAGTGCGTGAGCTGGACGTGTGATCCGGTCGTCTCGTGATTGTAGAATCCGGCCTTTTGCGGAACTCGAAGGATCTCTCTCGGTTTCAGGCCGGCAAGCTTGCGTGGCATCGAGCCGCAGCTAGACGGACACTTTCAGTTCTTCGATCAACGGATCTTTCCGGGCGAAGGGGCCGCTGGGAATCTCCTCCCCGTCTTTGCGCAAGCCTCGCAGGTGGCAGCCGATGGCGTCGCGGGCCATTTCCCGGGCTTCTTCGACGGTGCGGCCGTACGTCACGATCCCCGATAGTGCGGGAACGATGACCTGGTAGCCTCCCTCGGTAAGCTCCTCGTAGATCACTCTGTAGCCGTACTCGTCCACGGGCTCCTCCTTCAGGCGCTTCGTGATTGAACCGGGAAGCGCGGGGGCCGGTTGGGGCGTCCGCGTTGGCAAAGCCGCCGCGGCCCCTTCACCGCGCGTTCGGGCGCGGATGTTTCATTCGCCGCCTTCCCTGCGCGCTGGTCCCTTCGTAGTGTAAGTCGAGATCGGAGGGCCGTCAAACGAAGCGTTGGGGCCGGCCCCTGCGCGCTGTCGGCGATTGATGAGAGAGAGGGTCGCGAGGACGGGGAGATGAGGGACCGCCACTGGACTCACCCCGTACCCAACAGTCACTGGTTTTCAGAATTAATTTTCCCCATCGTTTCAACCACTTGCCTCTCCAGGCATCCGGCCAGCCCGCCGCCGGTTCGTATACTAGGGGCGAAGAAACGTTGGCTGCGATTCCACCAGCATTCGGAACGGGCGCCCTGTATTTGGAAAGGATGCACGGGTGCAAGGGGCAACCCATTCACATCATGGCACCGGCCACGATGGCGAACCCCGAAGGGGTGATCCAGATACCCGCCCTGGGCGTGAGCCCAGGGACAGCGATCCCCACCAAAACCTCTTGAGCCCTGACAGGGCGACTCAACCAACCTGCCCGCAGACAGATGAGGCACAGCCACGTCACTCACCCCGCAGCCAACCGGTCACCGACCCGCACCGGTACCCTGTGGTCACCCATGAGCAAAGAGCCTTTACAAGCCCCTGTACAATGCGGCCAATCCGGCAGACTTGGGCCCCACGAGAAAGCGGGCATTTCCGGGTGCTCCGCATTCGTGCCCCCACCCATCAAGGCTCGAGACAACAGTGTGAGACGAGACGAACCCAATTTCGCCGAGCCCCCGTGGAATCAAGGTCGTGCAGACAAATCCGGGCTTCGGCACCGTGGCGCAGGTCCCCAGACCTGCCGTGTCGGTACTCCTACCGACACAGGGTTTCAGCCGCCCCAGCCCTCGCAACCCAAAGCAACGAAATAAACCCAATCACCCAACACTCACGTGGAATCATCGATTTCAAAGCTGGCTGCAACCACTCGCACACCCTGCCAACCTGGAAAACAAAACGAACCCGATTCCACCCAAGCCGCTCGGAGAATCACGGCCTTGCCGGAGAATCCCCGCTCCAGCCTCCCGTTCAACGGGCGAAAACACGAGACAAAGCCAATTTCGCCGAAGCCCCGTGGAATCAATGCGCTGCCGAATTTGGGCTTCTGCGCCGGTGCTTCGCGAGCAGAAAACAAAGCGAACCCAATCGCGACCGGTGCGAGCCTGTGCCCGGCAAGCTCGTGGGAGGGAATGGAAAAAACAACACGAACCCAATTTCGTCGAAGCCCCATAGAATCAAGGGCCTATTTCGCACCATCCGGTCCGAGCACTCAGGACCTGCTTCGTACAAGACGCGAGCCGGTGTGTCATCATCGGTTCTTGGTTTTCCGAACGACGGAGGGACGTAAGCCATGAGCTGGAACTTCGAACTCGTCGACGGCCCTTACGGAGGCGTCACCGAGGGGCCCGCGTGGGACGGCTCGGGTCTGCTGTTCACTCACATCCCGGCCAGCCGCATCCTGCGTTTCGATCCCACGGTCGGCTCGTCGTCCGTCTACCGCGAGGGGACGAACTGCGCCAACGGGCTGATGTTCGACCCGCAAGGGCGGCTGTTTGCTTGTGAGGGCGATGCGCGCCGCGTCGTGCGCTATGAACCCGACGGCGGCGTGACGGTGTTGACCGACAACTTCGAGGGCAAGCGCTTCAACATCCCCAACGACCTGGCCATCGACCTCGAAGGCCGCGTCTGGTTCACCGACCCTTACTACGAAGGCGCCGCCGGCGCTTGGAGCGAAGACCGCTCTCATAAGGAACTCGATCACGACTCCGTCTACCGCCTCGACCCACAAGCCGGCGGTTCCTACGCGCTCAGCCGCGTGACGTTCGACACGACGCGTCCCAACGGGTTGCTCTTCTCCCTCGATCACAAGACGCTCTATGTTGCCCAGAGCGGACGGCGTCCCGACGAGAAGCGGCAGCTTCGCGGCTACCCGGTCAGCGCCGACGGCACCTTGGGCGAGGGAGCCGTATTACACGACTTCGGCGAGAACCGAGGCATCGACGGCATGTGTCTTGACACCGAAGGCAACATTGTTGCCACCGCCGGCTGGGACCTAGGCGGCCCGGGCCCGTCGATCTATGTGTTCGCGCCCGGCGGTGGGGTCATCGAACGGCACCCCGTCGCGGCGAACCGCCCCACGAACTGTACCTTCGCGGAGGAGGATCTCAAGACGCTCTACGTGACCTCGACGGACGGCCATCTCTTCCGCACGCGTACCGAGCGGCAGGGACGGTTGTTGTATCCGTAATGCTTACGCCGCGCTTCCCATCTCATGAACGAACGCTTTGATCGCAAACGGTGTCGCGATCAGCGGGTCATCCTCTTTGACGAGGTCCTCGGGGTTCGACCAGCTTCCGTCGGGACGCTGCAGTGGTGCAAGTGATGTGCCGGTAGTCGGTCCCAGCACAGTGCCGAGTCGTCGCAGCGCTTCGCTGCCGGCGGCGGCGTAGTAGTACCGCAGCCCTTGGGGCCAACGGCGATAAGCCTCGCCCCGAAACCCGGTCGCTCCGTCCGGCCGATGGTGAGCTGTCAGCCAGCGAGCCGCCGCCTGCACGCGTTTGTCCGCAGCGTCACCCCCTAACGCCAACAGACACAAAATACCGTCCGCCGTGGCCGTGCCATAGCTGCGAAAGCGGTCGCCGTCCTCACCGGCCTTGTTGGCGTCGAGAACGACAGTGGAGAAGTAGAAACCGCCGTCCAGCCGGCCCGGTTTGCCGGAATCGTAGTTGTGGCAGCGCTCGACGTAGACACGCGCCTTGCGCATCGCCGGGGCATCGGCCCGAACTCCCATCACCTCCAATGCCTGGAGGACGTGCCGTGTCATCGACAGATCGACGTGCCCGGCGTTCGGCGGCGTGCGCACGTCCCCGCCCATGCCCCAAGCCCCGTAGGCTGCGTCGTCAGGATGCCAACCGTTCTCTTCGGTGAACTGCTGACGCCGAAGGTAGGCGACCATCGGAGCGATGTTGATGAGCCGGTTTGGAAGCGATACGCGCGACAGCGCTTTGAGGGCAAGCGCGGTGGCGTAGTTGGGGTAGTCGGGCAGGGAAGAGTCCATACGTCCCAGGGCGCCCTCGTTGTCGACATGGTGCTGGATGAACGAAACGGCTTGGATCACCTTCTTTCGAGGGGGTCGGTACGTGTCTTGCGGCACTTGCATCAATGCGTCGACGACGAATGGCGTGAGCGACTGACCCGACCGCAGCAGGCCGTAGTGAGCGCTGTGCCAGCCGCCATCGTCCGCCTGCTTACTCCAGAGGTACTGGGCCGCCCGGCTGAGTGATTCGCGAGCGTCCCGATCGGGATCGACCAGGAAGCCGAGTCGAGAGAACGCCCCGGTGCAGCCGGCCCCGGCAAGCAATGCGGCCGCGACAAAACCGCGGCGGGAGACCGGGGCATCAATCGGCCGATGCCCCGGGAACTGGGACGTTGCCATGTGGCCTATCCGTCCGAAGGCGACGGGCCAGATTCGCCGGCACCGTCGCGGTCAACCAGCATGGTCAAGATCGCGGCACTCGTCACAGCGACCCGGCCCGTGATGCAGTGATGCCCGGCCCACGAACCATCATGGTTTTGCAACCGCACGAGCTGCGTCTTGATGTTGCCGTTCCACTCTTCCCACTCTTTGCCACTGGTACGGCGCAGGCTGTCGCTGATGTTGAGGTAGGAGAAGAATTCCTCGCCGCCCATCGAGCCGAAGCCACGCACGAAGCGGTCGTTGGACAGCTCTTTGGTGACCGCTGCGATTTCCTTGGCATTCCGTCTGCGGTCGCCCTCGGTACGGCTGAGCTGCTCCAACACCTGGGCTCCCTTGTAGAGCGCGACGCCGGCGGACGAGGCGTCCGCGGCAGGACGAGCGTAGGTGGCTCGCCCGCCTGCAATGCCCGCCGAGCCCAGGATGTCACCGGCCGTGCGATCGGGGCCGGAGGTGGTCTCAGTGGATTTCTTTGTATAATCGTCCACCCTGGCCAGCGCCATCTCGCTCACCGCCACGCCCTTCCGTTTCGCTTCAAAGAGACTACGCGAAGCCATCGACGTGCCGAGGATCGGCGCCCAGCCGCCGCTCAGGTTCCAACTGCCGTCCTTTTGTTGGTTGTCCTCGATCTTGCGGACGCATTTCTCCAGCGCCAGCCGCACGCGCTCGTTCGACTCCGGGTCGCCCATCTCGCCGCCCATCTCGCTGAGAAGCATTGAAGTAAGGAAGGTGTCGATCTTTGGACCCAACTTGCGCTGGATCTGCGTGCCGGTGATTGCGGTGACAGCCAAGCCTTCGTCGGGGCTCTTCTCGACGTGCCCCAAGATGAAATCGACCGCTTCCTTTACAGCTTTTTGGTGCCGGCCGGCGGTGGCTGTATGTCCGGCGCGTACCAGGGCCAGGACGGCCACAGCGGTGTTCGCCACGTCGTTGCCATTGGTCTCGAGGCGCTCAGCTTGGCGGACAAACGAGGTCTCGCCGCCATCCTGCCCCCAACCGCCGTTTTGGCCTTGCACGGAGACGAGCCAGTTGAGGCCGGTCTTCAGCGCTTCTTCGGGTGAGCGGGTGGGCTTTTGTGTTTTCTCGGGTGTGTCGGACTGCTGTAGTTTCGCCTGTTTGGGCTTAACGCTATCACCGTGAACGGTGTCAGGGCCGAAGGCCGTCCAGCCGAAGGTGAGTATCACGGCCGCAGCCGCACTAATCCATAGTGATCTCATGTGGGGTCTCCTTTGGGAATGTGACGCGGCGGCCGCCGATGTCTTGTCATTGTTCTATGACGCACGAACAGCGGAAAGTGTTTAGCGGTGAGGGTTACGGCAAGGTGATAAATATTACATTCGGACCCGAGACCCGGGTTAGTGTGAAGGTGTACGGTTGCCGCGCCCCAAGTCTCGGAATCGACTCCGGCTAGCAAGGATCTGCAGAGCCCTCGAGGGTGGCTCGGCTGCCGAGATGAAATAAGGGGGTTCGCCAGCGAGGGGTGAGCTAGACTGCCGGGCAACGGGCTTCGCTCCGCGCTCGCATCCAGGCGGGACGATCCCGGCACAAGCTTGGCTGAAGATCCCCAGCTCTCGGATCATCGCCTGCTCGTACTCACCGCGTTGGTGTCACGCCAGGCGCAACAGAACGGCGCCGGCGGCCACGATACACGCGGCCGCAAGCCGGCGAGCCCCGAACCGCTCCTTCAACACCAGCGACGAAAGAGCTGCGGCAAAGATCACCCCCGTCTCGCGCAAGGCCGCCACCGGCGCCAACGCTCCCAGCGTCAGCGCCCAGATGACCATGCCGTAAGCAATGAGAGACATCGTTCCGCCGGCCAGGCCGGAACGCCAGTTTTCCCGCGTCCAATCCAAGGTGGCGGCCCCGCGTATCCCCCCAGCGATCGCCGCGACCGTGATCCCGTCGAGAACAAAAAGCCACGCTGTGTAACTGTGGGGCGTCCCTGCCAACCGGGCGCCCAGGCCGTCCATCGTCGTGTAGGCGGCGATGAACAGCGCCGCGATCAGGGAATAGCCAACCGGCCGACGGCGTTCCCGAACAGGCCCTCGGCCACGAAGGGCCAAGCTGCCTACGCCGGCCGTGATGAGCAGAACCCCACCAAGGGTCCCTGCCGTCGGAGTCTCTGCCGCTATCCAGGGCGACGCCACCGCAACCACTAGCGGCGCCGTACCGCGAGCGATCGGATAGACCTGGCCCAAATCGCCGTGCCGGTAAGCGGTGAAGAGGAACACGTTGTATCCCGTATGGAAGACAACCGACACGAGAAGATAGGGCCATGCCCGGGACGATGGAAGCGGCAGGATCAGTAACAAGGGCAGAGCAAGGGCCCCGGCCCAGGCGGCGATCGACGCCAGAACGATGAGGGGATCTCCCTGCCTCTTGACCAGAGCGTTCCAGCTCGCATGAAGCAGGGCGGAGAGAAGAATGAGAGCGATGACGTGAGCATCCACCGGCGCGGGTCAAGGGTAGCAGGATCGTCAGGCCCGCATGGCTCGGCCTCGATCAGGGGTGACGCCTGCAGGGGACGTGCCCTGGCGGTGATCGGGGCCTCGAAGACGCGAGGGGTATCCGACCCCAATAAACACTGTGAGTCAACCAACTCTGTGGCGCCATTCGTGAGTGGGAGAAGAGGCCTCGGAGGCACAAGAAGAGTGCTTCCAAAGATACAAAGGCGGCGGGCTGATCCTTCCAGCGATTGACCGAGTTCCAGGCAATTCTGCGCTGAACAGCTCGTTGCTGGAAGACGTTCTCGTCCTGTCCTGTGGGAATACGTCCCGCAGTTGGCGTACGCTGCGTGGCATGGTCATGGCAACGTCGCGTCGGCTCCCAAAAAGTTCGACTTACCTGGCAGCCCATCGCCTCTCTAGGCGGACACGTCCAGACGAACATCCCGTCGCGGGAGCCACCATCGGCGCCCGCCGGGCCCTGGCCGAACGTGGCTTCGGAGGTCGAGCCAGGTCAGTTGCGGCTCTAGGTGGTGAGCGCGGTGCATGGAGAGCCCGAAGGAGAACCAGTACATGAGACGGCCGTAGTAGTTGTGCGACCGCGACTCCGGCGAGCCGGTGGAGAATCCCTCGTGGGTCTTCAGTGCAAACACGTACCAAAGCAAAGTTGACTCCGCGATCAGCGCGGGCGCCATGCCCCCAAGAAGCCGTGCGGGACCGACGAACGCCAGTAACGCCGAGTACACAGCGCCAATCAAGAGATAGTTCCACACCAGCTCGCGCACGTCGCCCTTGCCGATATACCCTCGCTTCCGCAGCCAGAAGAACCAGTGGTGCGGCATCAGCGCCGCGCGCAATGGGATCTCAAGCGCGGTCCGCGACTTGACGAAGTGGTCCGGGTCCTTCTCGGGGATGTTGGTATGGGTGTGATGCAGATGGTGCGTCTTTCGGAAGCTGACGTAAGGCGTCATCGACGCGACCAGCGCCAGGCGGCCCCACCAATAGTTCGCCGCTTTGCTGCGCCCCAGATGGCCGTGGCTCGCCTCGTGAGCCATCACGGTGCCGACGAACATCAGATAGCTCCGCGCAATCACGTCTACGATGGATTCACCGAGGCTCACGGGATGGAGAAAAAGGCTCCCGATAGCCAGCGAGCCGCTTGCACAGATGACGGCTCGGCTGATGAGCTGTGTCTGTTGGCGAGTCATGCGGAGATCCTTATGGGTTGAAAGGAGCGCCGGCCCGGCCGTCAGTCGCTACGCCATTCGTGGGAACCGGGAAGTATTCATTCGCCGTATCGTGCTGTGCCGTCTTAGGCTGGACCGCATTACACTCGGCAGCACTACGCCGCACCCTGAGCAAACGCTGGTAGTGCGCCTTGCGGGCGGCCAGGGCGTCCCCGTTCCAACAGTCACGCCAGAGTTGCATCACGCCGTCTTCGAGTTGTTCGACCGTCATCCCACGCGGACGGAAGTTGAGGTCGAAAAGTGTGCAGCGGTCCCACTGGCCGGGATACAGCAAGCGGTCTTCTTGGAGAAGTTGCTGATACAGTCGCGTGCCCGGGAATGGCGTTAAGATCGTGACCTGTACTTCGAGCAGGCGTGATCGGTTGATGAACTCCCGTAACTCGTCAAAGGTGTCGACCGTGTCCGAGTCAAGGCCGACGATGAAGCACCCGCACACGCTCACGCCGCGGCTCTGGATCTTTTCAATGGCCTCCAAATAGCGGACGCTCTGCGTTGCCTTCCAGTTGACGCGATCGATTCCTTCGAGGCTCGAGGCGCTTGGGGACTCAAAACCGATCAGGACCTGGCGGCAGCCGCTTGGGTAGAGCAGGTCCAGCAGCTCTTCGTCTTCCGCGATCGAAACGTCCGTCTCGGTGAAGTAGCGGATGCTGCGGTCCGCCAACTCCCGCAGTAGCCGCTTGGACCAAGCCTTGTGCACAAATGTGTTGTCGTCCGCGAACTCGATGAACGGTCGCCGCCACAACGCGCGGACCGCATCCACCTCCGCGAGCACCTTCTCCACGGGCTTGATGCGGTAGCGGGGTCCGTACAGTTTCGAGGCGGCGCAGAAGTGGCAATCCCAAGGGCATCCGCGAGTGGTTTGGACCGTGATGCGGTTGCAGGAGCCCAGTCGATGAATCTCGCCGCTGACGGACGTGTTGGGGTGGGCTCCGTTGCCGTCCTGGGCCGCTTGCCTCAGCAAGTCGAATCGCGGCATCGGCGCCTCGGCCAGGTCGAATTGCCCCGGCTGCTGCTCGCGATAGAACTTCTTCAGCCCCCCCCCGACCGCCGCGTTGGAAGTCACGAACGACCTCGGGCCAGGTAAGCTCGCCTTCACCGACCACGACCGTATCCGCGTGCCGGGCGGCCTCATCCGGCATGACCGATGCGTGGAGGCCGCCGAAGACCACAGGCACGCCGAGTGCGCGGTAGGCATCGGCCACGAGGTAAGCGTCGAATGCGCGCGCCGTGTAGGTCGACAGCGCCACCAGGTCGAAGTCCATCCGCGGGCGCTCAACGAAAGCCGTGACGTCATCGACCTCGACGTACTCGATGTCCACCTCGTCGGGGGTCGCCCCGGCAAGCGTAAGCAGAGCCAAACTGGGCAGTTGGGCAATCACACGCCCGCGGTTCACAAACTGCGGCAGCGTAATGCCGAGGTCAATGAACTTGCGCGTCTGAAGCTTCACTCCGGCAATTGCAATCAGTCCGATTCTCATGACTCACCTCAAGCTCCTCTCAGAGTCGTCCCAGACCCTGAGTTCGATGGGTAGGGACGCGTCGGCAGAACTGCCATGCCGGTTGTTGCCGGCGCACGGGAAGGAGGCGTGCCCGGCTATGTGCGCAGGCCGCAGCCACCATGCCGACGACGCCCGGCCCCAAGGCCAGCGCGTCGACCGGCAACGTTCGCATGGCGACCAGGATGGTGAGACCGACCGTTGCCAGGCTGCCTAGTGTAGTGCACCATAAATAATGTAACTTATATTGGCTTCCCATCGTCTCTATTAACAGGAGGCATGGGATGCGAAGAGCACAACCAGTAACTTTGAACACAGCGCAATGCAAGCAGTTGGACCGCTACGCGCGCGGCCGCCAAGTCGCCGTTCGTCTCGCCCTGCGAGCCAGGATTGTCCTGCTGGCCGCCGACGGTCTCGAGAATAAGCAGATCGCCGCACAGCTCGGTGTCTCGCGGCAGTTGGTGGCCCGCTGGCGCACGCGCTTTCTCGAAAGCAGCATCGCCGGCATTGCAAAAGACGCCCCACGGCCCGGTCGTAAACCTGCCGTCTCGAAGCAGAAAGTACAGCAGATCATCCACAAGACCACCCGCGAGAAACCGTCCAACGCCACCCACTGGAGCCGCCGCACCATGGCCGCCGCGGCCGGCGTCAGCGCTTCCACCGTGGGACGGATTTGGCGCGCCCATGGCCTCAAGCCCCACCGCGTCAAGACCTTCAAGCTCAGCAATGACCCGCGTTTCGCCGAGAAACTCGACGACATCGTCGGACTCTATCTCAATCCGCCTGAGCATGCTCTGGTTCTCTCGCTCGATGAGAAGTCCCAAATCCAAGCCCTCGATCGCACCCAGCCCGGCCTGCCGCTCAAAAAGGGACGCGGCCAAACGATGACCCACGATTACAAGCGCAACGGCACGACCACCCTGTTTGCGGCGCTCAACAGCCTTGACGGCAGCGTGATCGCCGAGTGCATGCCCCGACACAGCCACCAGGAATGGCTGCGCTTCCTGCGCTTAATTGACCGCCGCACTCCCAAGGACAAACAGCTTCATCTCATCGTGGACAACTATGCCACCCACAAGCATGCCGCTGTGAAGCGTTGGCTCGATCGTCACCCGCGCTTCCACATTCATTTCACCCCGACCTCGGCGTCGTGGCTGAACATGGTCGAGCGATTCTTTCGCGATCTCACCGTCAAGCGCCTGCGCCGCGGCGTGTTTCGCAGCGTGGACGAGCTCGTCGCCGCCATTGACGACTACATCGCCCAGCACAACGGGCATCCCACGCCCTTCATCTGGACCGCGACCGCCTCCGACATCCTCGAGAAAGTCAAGCGCGGACGTGCCGCCCTGCCTAAGGTGCAATCTGCTTGACGCACTACACTAGGCGAGTAGGACACTGTGAGAAAACCCATGCATCATGTCATCGTTTGCGCGGCCCTGGCCTGGGCCGGCGTCGCATCCGCCGAGCCGTGGCGCGGGTTGGTCGTAGCCCCCGAGCACCGCTGCTCGCCCTACCGAGCCAGTGACTACTCCTATCCGCAATCGGTGGAGCCCCGCATCGTGGCCGAGATCGGCAAGGTCTACGGCCCTTATACCGGCCGCTGTTTCAACAGTATTCGCGAGACTGACATCGAGCACATGGTGGCGCGATCGGAAGCGCACGACAGCGGGCTGTGCGCGGCGGACGCGGAGACGCGGCGGCGCTTCGCGCGGGACTTGGCGAACCTGACCTTGGCGAGCTCGTCCGTAAACCGTCACCAAAAGGTCGCGACAGACGCGGCCGAATGGCTGCCGCCGGAAAATCGTTGCTGGTTCGCCGTCCGCGTCGTCGAGGTGCGTCGGCGGTACGGCCTCACGATCGACCGTCGGGAGGCCGATGCGCTGGAGCGTGTGTTGTCGGCCTGCGGCTCGACGGAGATGGTCGTTGAGGAGTGCGCTCCGATGTCGGATGATCCGCCAGCGGCGCGGCGCTCCGAGCCTTCGGGCTCCGATCCGCTGCGGCTCTACGACGACAACGGCAACGGGCGGATCACTTGCGCCGAAGCGCGCAAGCACGGGATCGCGCCCGTGCCGCGCGGCCACCCGGCTTACCGCTACATGCGGGACGCCGACGGCGACGGGGTGGTCTGCGAGTAGGTTGGGCCGATGTGCCGGGCGTAGACGCCCCCACATGGGTTAAAAGGTGAAAGAATCTCTGCCCTATGAGCGACAAGGGTGACAGTGACCAACAATCAAAGCGCCGTCGTCAAAGCCGCCGAAGGATCTCCCCAAGGGCCTGGAAGTCGACCTGAACCGGGAGAAGGTGCGCGACACGGTGCATCCTCCGCGACCCCCAAAGACTCCAGCCGAAGAGAAGCCTGGAGAAGACAGTTACTGATCCTACCGCTACAATAAGGCTTAGCTCCACAATTCCATTAGCTTATGGACTTTTTCCTTGAGCTCCGCTACTTTTTGCTCGAGGTTCGCTATACGATCTAATCCCGTCTCGACCTGCTCCACCCGATGCTCGAGGTACAAAACACGCTTTGGCAGAAGTGTAATTGACGGCGACATCCTATTGCTGGTGTCGGCAACATCTGCCCCATTGCGGTCCTTCTTTCTGAGCGCTTTGTCCATCAACTGCTGCAGGTTCTCGTTTTTCTTAGGGATGACCTGGAGGTGCTGATGGCGTCGGCGCCCTTGAGAAACGACATCGATAACGCCATCTCTCTTGAGTTTCTGGATCAGAGCGTGCAATCGCCGAGCTTCTGGTGCACTCTCACCATACCCCAGTTTTTCGCGAAGACTGGAAGTGGTGAAGGGTTCTTTTTTGTCGGCAAGCTCTTTCAGCGCACGATAGATGTTGCAGGTATCAGATTGCCATGTCAATGCTATCCCCCCTTTGTGGTCTGCTAAATTTACGGGTGCGATAACTTGGAGTTGGCGGAGCGGCCGTCGGCGATACCCGAATAGGGCGGGTCGGTGACGAGGGCATCCACGCTGTGCTCGGGTAGGGAGCGCAGGACGGCCAGCGCCTCGCCGTGGTGGAGAACGGCTCCTGCCGCCTTGTAATAGGGCGCCGACGTTGATTCTCTCATAATATTCTTGACTCCAAAGCGGGTGATCTTCGTTCCAACTACTGAAGCGCTTCAGTCTTGGAAACCCGCGCCCGCCCCTCTAGGGTGGAGGTATGGGGCCGCCGCGCGAGCCATCCTGCGACTTACCTCACCAACCCCCTGACACCGCCACGTGCGCGGCGGCCCCTTGCTTCGAGCTGACGGGGAGCGGCTCCGCTCCCGAGTGGGTGGAGCTGCTGCCGGCCGGCCCCGAGGTCGCGGGCCGCGACGGGCGCAGCTGGCGGCTCGACGATGCCGAGCAGGTGGCCCGCGCCAGTCTGGACGGCGCGCGGCAGATCCCCATCGACTGGGAGCACGCGAGCGAGATCAAGGCGCGGCGCGGAGAAATGTCTCCGGCGGCGGGCTGGATCACGGAGCTTGAGGCACGCGGGGGCACGCTGTGGGGACGGGTGGAGTGGACCGAACGGGGACGGGAGAGCGTCACGCGGCGCGAGTACCGCTATCTCTCGCCGGTGTTCCACTACGAGCCCAAGAGCAGACGCATCATGCGGTTGGTGTCGGCGGGTCTGGTGAATCTGCCGAACTTCCGCATGGGGGCCCTCAACCAGGAAAACCAAGAGCAACAGGAGACGACCATGCGATCACTACCGGAGCCGATTCTCAAGGCGCTCGATCTGGCCGAAGACGCCACCGGGGAGCAAGCCGCCGCGGCGATCGGGAAGTTGAAGACCGAACGCGACACGGCCTTGAACCGGACGGAGTCGCCGAGCCTGGAGAAGTTCGTGCCGCGGGCCGACTACGACGCGGCGCTGGAGCGGGCGTCGAACGCCGAGAAGACGCTGGACGAGAACCGCGCCAAGGCGGTCGAATCGGAAATCGACGGCGTCATCGGCGAGGCGCTCGAGGCGGGCAAGATCACGCCGGCGACGGCGGACTACCACCGGGCGCAATGCCGCGCCGAGGGCGGACTGGAACGCTTCCGGGAATACGTCAAGGCCGCGCCCACCCTGGCCGGCGAGAGTGGACTGGACAACAGGAAGCCGAACGAGGGCACGGCGCTGAACACGGAGGCAACGAGGATCGCGGGGATGTTCGGCAACTCGGCCGAGGATCTGAAGAAATACGGCGGCGAAGCCACCTGAAGAAAAAGAGGAGATAAACGATGGCACTGAGCGCGGACCGCAATACAGCGATGAAGGACGGCGAGCTGATCGGCGTCCCGGTCGCCGCCGGAGCGGTGATCTACGCCGGGTCGATTGTCGTGGCGAACGCCGATGGGTACGCCGAGAAGGGCACGGCGGCCGCGGGGCTGAGCTATCTCGGACGCGCTGAGGAGCGCGTCCACAACACGGGCGGCGCCGACGGGTCGAAGACGGTTCTGGTACGGCGCGGCAAGGCCTTCCTGTGGAAGAACTCGGCCACCGACCAGGTGACCCAGGCATCGCTGGGGAAGCCCTGCTACATCGAGGACGACGAGACGGTTTCGATGAGCGACAACGGGGGCACACGCTCGCCGGCGGGCACGGTGATCGGCGTCGACTCGGACGGCGTGTGGGTGGCGCCTGAGACGGCCCACGACGCGCCCACCATCAGCGCGGCCGCGGAGTTGGACTTCGGATCGATCGACGCGACAGACAACGCCACCAAGACGATCACCGTCACGGGCGCGGAGATCGGAGACGCAGTAGCGTTGGGGCTGCCGGCCGAGCCGCCCGAAGGGATTCTCTTTCAAGGCTTCGTCTCGGCCGCCGACACCGTGACGATCCGGGCCGAGAACCACACCGCCTCGGCCATCGATCCCGAGGCCGCCACCTTCCGGGTGACGGTCCTGAAGGCATAACCAGGAGGAGCGTAACAACCATGCTGGTCGACAAATCCAATCTGGACGAGATTTTCCGGAACCTCAAGACCACCTTTCATTAGGCGTTCGACGAAGCGCCGTCGACGTGGGACAAGGTCGCCATGCTGGTCCCTTCCGGGTCCAGCCGCAACGACTACAAGTGGCTGAGCTATTTTCCGCGCATGCGCAAGTGGATCGGCGAAAAGACGGTCAAGGCGCTGGAAGGCTTCCGCTACACGATCGTCAACGACGACTGGGAGGCCACGGTCGAGGTCACCCGTAACGACATCGAGGACGACAACCTGGGCATCTACGCGCCACAGGCGCAGATGGCCGCCTACTCGGCCCGGCAACTGCCCGACGAGATCGTCTACGAGCTGGTGAACCAGGGGTTCGACAATCCCTGTTACGACGGCAAGAAGTTCTTCGCCACCGACCATGAGGTGGGGGGAGAAGCGGTGTCGAACAAGGCAACCAAGGCCCTTTCCATCGCTACCCTGGCCAAGGCGCAGGGTAGTTACGGCGCGGCCCGCACGACTCTTCGCAAATTCACCGATGAGGAAGGGCGCCCGCTCAACATGATCCCCAACATCCTGCTGGTGCCTCCGGCGCTGGAGGACACGGCCCGCGCGCTGATGATGGTGGAGCGTCTCGAAGACGGCAAGCCCAACCCTTACAAGGGAACAGCCCAGATGGTGGTCGACGCCAGGCTCACGTCCGACACGGCCTGGTTTTTGCTCGACACCACGAAGCCCGTCAAGCCCCTCATCTACCAGGAGCGCAAAAAGCCGATCTTCGTCCAGCAGTACGACATGAATGCGGACAACGTGTTCATGCGGGCTATGTACCGCTTCGGGGCGGAGGCGCGGGCGGCGGGAGGCTACGGCTTCTGGCAGCTGGCCTACGGCTCGACCGGGACCACCGCTTAAAAAGAACCATCAGGGAAATGGCTTACGCCGGCGAGCAACAGATCATCGAGCGCTACGGGGCCGACGCGCTGCTGCTCGCGGCCGACCGCGACGGCGACGGTGAGATCGACTCGGAGGTGGTTCGGCGGGCGCTGGAGGATGCCTCGGCCGAGATCGACACTTATCTGGCGGCGAAATACGATCTACCGTTGCCGAAAGTGCCCGAGGTGCTGGCGCGGCTGTCGGTGGACATCGCCTTGTACCGCCTCTCGTCCACGACGGCTGAGGGAACCGATGAGCGCCGCCGGCGCTATGAAGACGCCGTGAAACTGCTGAAGCGCATCGCGAGCGGCGAGGTGTCGCTGGGACTGAGTGAGCCGCCGCCCTCGGCCGGCGGCGTGAAGTTCTCCGGACGAAGGCGGCGCTTCAGCCGCCCCAGCATGGCGGGGACAAGGTAATGGCCGGCGTGACGCTCACCATCGACGCCAAGCAGGTCGACCGCGTCTCGAAACGGTTGCATCAGATTCTCAACAACCTGGCCGACCCGCGCGAGCTGCTGGATGAGATCGGAGGGTATCTGGTCGCATCCACGCATCTTCGTTTCGAGGATACGGAGAGTCCCGCGGGCGAGCCCTGGGCGGAGTGGTCGGAAGCCACCCAAGCCCGGCGCGCGGGAGGGGTGATTCTGACCGACACCGAAATACTTTCAGACTCTATTACTCACCAGGTAGGAAAGGACCAGGTAGAGATCGGGACGAACGTCCCCTATGCCGGTGTTCATCAATTGGGCGCGGCCAAGGGCGCCTTCGGCGCCGACGATCACGGCCGCCCGATCCCCTGGGGCGACATCCCGGCCCGTCCTTATTTGGGATTGTCGGGCGACGACGAGGCCGAGGTTCTCAAGATCATCGACGAGTGGGCGTCGCGGCAGCTGGAGGCGGCGTAAAATGGCCGCCTCCTTCGAGCCGCGCACCAACGAGTTGCTGGCTGCGATTTGCGCCGATTTCGCCAAACTCTTTCCCAGCCTGCGCGTTTGCGACCCGCACGACGGGCGATTCGACCTGGCCGAGCTGCGGCGGATCGCGACCCGCAGGCCGGCCCTGTACGTGTCGTGCCTGGGAACGGCCAGGGTCGAGGACCCCGGCACGGAGCAGACCGAGGCGACGAAGCAGTTGGCGGTGTATGTGGTGACCGCGAACGCGCCGGCGAAGGAAGGCCGGCCCAAGCTGTCTCGGGGCGAGGCGGCCCGCAATCTCGTGGACGCGCTGGAGGTCCATATTCCCCGCGCCCGCTGGGGGCTGAAGGGCATCGGGGGAGCCGAGCAGTTGCGCTCCGACAATCTCTATTCGGGCGCGATCGACAAGACCGGCATCGCGTTGTGGGCCGTGAGGTGGAGGCAGACCTTGCGGCTGGGCGAGTCCATCTTCAGCGGTGAGGAGGACTGCCCCGTGCCGGAGGAGTTGTACAGCATCCGCGATCCCGAGCGGGATCGAGACCCCGCGGGAGACTACGAGCAGGTGGCGGGATGATCGAGGCCGAGTATCAAGAGTTCGAGTTGACCGAAATCGCGCGGCGGCTGGCGTCGATCGTGCGGTTGGGAATCGTCGCCGAGGTGGACCACCAAGCGGCCCGGGTACGGGTTCGCTACGGCGAGACGGCCCTGAGCAGGTGGCTGCCCTGGGTCACGGCTCGGGCCGGCGAGGATCGCTCCTGGTGGGCTCCGGAAGTAGGCGAGCAGGTACTGATCCTGGCGCCGTCGGGGGACTTGGGAGCAGGCGTGGTGCTGGCGGGCGTCTACCAGCGCGGTTATCCCGCGCCCGAGCAGTCACCCGACAAACACGCTACCCACTACCGGGACGGGGCGGTGATCGAATATGACCGCGCGGCGCACCGGCTCAAGGCCGTGCTGCCGACGGGCGGAACGGCGGAGATCACGGCGCCGGACGGGGTGACCGTCCGGGGAGACCTCATGGTGACAGGCGACCTCGATGTGACCGGCGCGGCGGAGGTGGCCGGCGACATCACCGGCCATGCCGATATCGGCGCTGACGGCGATGTGTCGGCGGACGGCAACATCGAGGACAGCCTGGGCTCGATGGACGAGATGCGCGGCGTGTACAACACCCACACGCACGGCGTGCCGCCGGATGTAGTGGAGGCGCTCGACTACGAGGCGATCCGCGCCGAAATCCTGGTGGATATGAAAGCGCGGGTACCCGAATACGTGGAGTCGGAGGCGGACCCCGCGTACAAGATTCTGGAGGTCTGCGCCTACCGCGCGCTGTTGCTCATGCAGCGGGTGAACGACGCGGCGCGGGCGGTGATGCTGCCCTACGCGCTAGGGGCGGACCTGGACAACTTGGTCGCGCTGCTGGGAGTGGAGCGGCAGCTTGTCGACCCCGGCGATCCGGCCGCCGTGCCGCCGGTCGCGCCTTCGTATGAGACGGACGAGCGGCTGCGGCTGCGGGCGCAGCTCGCGCTGTCGGCGGTCTCGACGGCCGGTCCGGTGTCGAGCTACCGCTTTCATGCGCTGTCGGCGGATGCGCGGGTGCTGAACGTGGCCGTCTCGAGTCCGGCGGCTGGTTCGGTCACGGTGACGGTGCTGTCGAGAGAGGGCAACGGGACGGCGCCGGCGGATCTGCTGGCCGCGGTGCGGGCCGCGCTCAACGAAGAGCGCGTGCGGCCGCTGGGCGACGTGCTGACGGTCCAGTCGGCAACGATCGTCGAGTACCAGGTGACGGCCGAGCTAACCATCGGCTCGGGTCCGGACGCGGCGACGGTGCTCGCCGCAGCGCAAGACGAAGTGAGGGCCTATGTCGGCACGGCTCGCCGGATCGGCATCGCGGTGCCGTTGAGCGGCCTCTACGCGGCGCTGCACCGGCCGGGAGTGACTGCGGTCGCGCTGACGGCGCCGGCGGCGGACGTAGCCGTCGGGGCGGCCGAGGCGTCCTATTGCACCCTAGTGACGGTAACAGTGGCTTAAGGAGAACTATGGCACAAGCAACAAACACCAACGCGGTACTGAGCATCGCTGCGCCCGCTGGGGCGGTTGGCGATGACTGCACGCACATCAGCCTTTGGGCGACCGAGGTGGGCGGGGATTTCCTGCGATCGCAAGCGATCTCGACCGATCCCGATGCGCTGGCGCTGGGCGAGCGCTATCTGATCGCCGGCGGGGTGTGGGTGCAATTCCACACCGGCGCGCCCGGGGCGAACGGCACCGACAACGTGATCGACGAGTTGGGCCGCGTCCAGATCGCGCAGGCCGCTTTCACCGTGACGCAATAAGCAGAGCTTATGCCGCTCGAGCTGCCGATCGGGGCGACATTCGCGGCTGAGGCCGCGTCTCTGTCTGCCGCCCTCACAAAGCAGGCCGCGGCCAGAAAACCGATTGCGGGAACGTTTGCGGCCGCGGCCGCCACGCTGGCGGCCGCGCTATTCACGGGGCGTCAGCCGATGGCCGCTCTGGCGGCGTCGGAGACGGTGGTCGAGCGGGGCCGGTCGGTGGAGCTGCGCTGGGCTACGGCGAACGCTGTCAGTGCGGCGATCGAGCCGGACGTCGGCGCAGTGGCGCCGAACATCGGAGCCGTCCGCGTGAGGCCCGCCGAGGCGACGACCTACACGCTGACGGCGAGGGGCGGGGCGGGGACGACCCCGGCGACCGTGTCGGTGACCATCATGGTGACGGCTCGCGCGGCGCGGTCGCTGCTGCCGCCGAACCGGACGAAGTTGGAGCGGGGCATGGAGGCCGCGACGGACCGGCCGGTCGAAGTCCCGATCCGGCGGCTGTGGTCGGCGGCGGCCTGCCCGGCGGCGCTGCTGCCGTACCTGGCCTGGGCACTGGGGGTCGAGGACTGGGACTCGGACTGGCCCGCAGCCGTGAAACGCGCGGTGGTGGCCACCGCCTTCGATATCCACAGGGAGAAGGGGACGCTCGCCGGGCTGCGGCGGCTGCTCGAGAACGCCGGAGCGGACTACGAGTATGAAGAGTGTCCGGGCGTGCCGATGACGGCGATTCTGCGGATATTCAACAGTAATACCGTGTATCTGCCGGATGTCAGGGCCGCCATCGGCCGCGTGAAACGCGCCTCGCTCCACCTGGATATGGAGCTCTCCACGGCGCTCGGCGGCCGGATACCGATCGCCGGCGGGCTGGGCGCGGCGACCATCGTCGAGATCACCGACTGGAGCGGATATGCCGTTTGAGCTGCGCATCAGCGATGCGGGCCGGGCGGCGCTGGCCGACGGGGCGAACCGGGGGACCCACGCGATCCGGCTGACGAAGATGGCGCTCGGGTCGGGGTCGGGACCCGGCGGGGCGGCGGACGACTCGCGGACAGCGCTGCGGATGGCGCGGGACACGGTCGCGCTCAGCGGCACGAGCACGGTGTCGGGGCGGATCGCGGTGCGGGGCGAGTTCAGCCCGACCGAAGCCTACGACGTGACCGAGGTGGGGATCCTGGGCCGGGTCGGGTCGGGAGCCGAAGAGCTCTACGCCTACTGGACCGACGGCGGGACGAAGATCGCGGCCACGTTGGCCGATACGCGGCTGGTGATTGCCGGGTCTTTGGACATCGCGCCGGCGGCGGCCGAGGTGACGGTGACCATCGGTGCCTCGATCTCACTGGGCGACCCGGGGCTCAGCGGGATAGTGACGGCATTGGGCGCTCGGGTGGACACCCTGGAGACCGAGGACCAAGCGTTGGCGCAGGCCGACGCGGCGCTGGCCACGCGGGTCGGAGCGCTCGAGGGAGCGGATTTCGCGGTGCAGATTCAGACGTTGACCGACCGGATAGAGCAGCAAGAGGAGGCATCAGTGGTCGAATCCATACAGCGGGGGATCGTTACTCTCTCTGCCTCGGGCCCATCATACCAGATGGACGTCGATATCGCAGCTGTCGCTCCCGAAAAGGCTTTCATGTCCTTGCTGAGCAACAGTAAGAACCTGAGTGCCATGTCCCTACTGTCAGCTACGCAGGTGCAGTTCCGATGGGTGAGTGGGACCGGCGCAACGATTTCCTACGAGTTGATCGAGTACAAGTAGGCCAGGAGAAGGGCAAATGGTGCACAAAAAACTGATCGGGCTGGCGGATAACATCGTCATCCACGAGTTCGAGTACTTCGGCAACGACCGGCCGGTACTGGCGGCGAGCCACATGGACGTGACTGCAAGGACCGACGGTCCGTTTCTGGGGAAGGTCTACGACCAGACGGCGGATACGTTTTCGGACCCGCCCGCCGAGAGCGGCGGCTAAGAGTAAAGGAGAACAAACATGGCTACACCATTTCTACACGGCGTCGAGCTTGTCGATGTCGACGCGGGGCCGCGTCCCATCGAGGGCGCGGCATCGAGCGTGATCGGGCTGGTCGGGACGGCGTTTGACGGTGAGGTCTCAACGCCCGTCCTGATTGCCGGCAGCCGCCGCGAGGCGGAGGTATTCGGGAAAGAGGGCACGATTCCCGCGGCGCTCAAGGCGATCTTCGATCAGATCGGCGCTTCGGTCGTGGTGGTCAACGTGCTCGATCCCGACACGCACAAGACGACCGAGTCCACCAAGAGCTACACCTTCGGGTCGGATGACACCCTGCAGCTCGACCACCGTCATGTCAGCGAGGTGAAGGTCTTCACCGCCGCGAGCGGCAACACAGCCTATACCGAGGACACCGACTACTCGTTCGACGCGGAAACCGGTGTCGTGACGCGGCTGAGCGGCGCGATCACGGCCGCCGCCTCGAAACGCATCGGCTACAAGTGGCTCGATGAGAGCAAGGTCACCGCGGCCGTCATCACGGCCGGGGCCAAAAAGCTGCTCGACGTCGAGAGCACGGCCGGGCTGCGGCCGAAGATCCTGATCGCGCCGGGCTTTACCTCCCAGGTGACCCGCACCGTCGACAAGATCACCGGCGCTCCGGTGACCAGCGCCCTGGAGCCGGTCGCCACGAAGCTCCGGGCGGTCATCATAGCCGACGGTCCCGATACCACCGACGCCGAGGCGATCGCCTACCGCGGCCTGCTCGATTCCAGGCGCATCTTTGTCGTCGATCCCCAGGTGAAGGTCTTCGACGCCGAGGCGAACCGCACGGTGACCGAGCCGGCCTCGGGCTACGTGGCGGGTGTGATCGCGAGATCGGATGCCGAGCAGGGCTTCTGGTTCTCGCCCTCGAACCGCGTGATCCGGGGGATCGTCGGTACCGCGCGGCCCATCGATCTGAGGCTGGGCGAGGCCTCCTCCCGCGCCAACCTGCTCAACGCTGCCGAAGTGGCGACCATCGTCAACCAGAACGGCTACCGGCTGTGGGGCAACCGCACCTCGTCGTCCGACCCCAAGTGGGCCTTCCTGTCGGTGGTGCGCGTGGCCGACCAGATCAACGAAGCGCTGTGGCGCTCGCACCTGTGGGCCCTCGACCGCGCCCTCACCAAGACCTACATCGAAGAGGTGCGCGAAAGCGTCAACGCCTACCTGCGCGGCCTGGCGGGGCAGGGAGCCATTTTGGGTGGGACGTGCTGGGCCGATCCTGAGCTGAATGACAAGGCCGCGATCAGCAGCGGCAAGGTGTATTTCGACTTCGACTTCACCCCGCCCTACCCGGCCGAGCACATCACCTTCCGGTCCCGCCTGGTCAATGACTACATCAAGAAGATCTTCTAATGCCGATACCTGACATTCTGTGCAACATCAACCTGTTCGTCGACGGCCGCGGCTTCGTGGGCAAGATCGACGAGCTGACGCCCCCGAAGCTGACCATCAAGACCGAGGAGCACCGCGCCGGCGGGATGGACATGCCGGTCGAGATCGACATGGGCATGGAAAAGCTCGAATGCGACTTCACGCTGGCGGGCACCGACGCCGGGACGCTCAAGTCGTGGGGCCTGGGTTCGAGCGAACCCGTGCCGCTGACCTTCCGGGGCGCGGTCCAGGACGGGGACGGCGTGGTGCGGGCGGTGGTGATGCGCATGCGGGGCATCATCCGCGAGGCGGACTTTGGGACCTGGAAGCCGGGCGAGAAAGCGCCGCTCAAGGTGATGGTCGCCCTGCGTTACTACAAGCTCGAAATCGCCGAGGAGGTGATTCACGAGATCGACGCCGAGAACATGATCCGCATCGTCGACGGCACCGACCAGCTCGAGGCGCAGCGCGAGGCCCTGGGGATCTAAGAGAGTGAGCGGTCCCGGTTTGAGGGGACCGCCTGAAAGGAGGCAGTCATGAAGACAACCACCATCAAACTGAAATACCCCGTCACGGTGGACGGTGCGGAAATCAGCCAGATCACCTTGCGGCGGCCCAAGATTCGCGATCTCGAAAGCATGGATAAGGTTGCCGGAGAGATGAAAAAGGTAGTGCATTTGATCGCCTCCCTGGCCGAGATGGCCCCCGATCAGGTGCGGGAGCTGGATGCCGAGGACCTGGGGAGCATCGCGGAGACACTTGGCGATTTTTTAGGGGTGGAAGACCTGATCCCCTCCCCGTGATGGCCGACGTGGCGGCCGTATTCGGGTGGGGGGCCTCCGAGATGCGCGATATGGAGGTGGACGAGCTGCTGGAGTGGCGCCGGCTGGCGATGGAGCGCGCCGAGGCGCTGGCCCGAACCCGGCTGATCTAGCCGACCTATTAGATCAGACATTACAAAACAATGGCGGACCTGGACCTCTCGATCGTCGTCGGCGCGGTCGACAAGCTGACGGCGCCGGTGAAGAAGATCATCGGCGTGACGGGACGGTTGTCCGAGTCGGCGCGCAGGACCCAGGCCGAGCTGGGGCGGCTGGGGCGGCAGCGTGGCGGCATCGAGCGTCTCCAGGGTCTCGGCAAGCGGCTCGGCCAGACAGCCTCGGAGATGGATCGTGCGAGAAAGCGCACGGGCGAGCTGGGGCGTCAGCTGGCCGCCGCCGCCAACCCCACCAAGAAGCTACAGCGGGAGTTCGAGGCAGCCCGCCGCGCCTCCGATGCGCTCAACAAGCGGCACCGCGAGTAGCGGGACGGGCTGCGCCGGCTGCGGGAGGAGCTGAGAAGGGTCGGGACTCCGACCCGCGGCCTCGCCGACGCCCAGCGCCGCCTGGTCGAACAGACCGAGCGGGCCACCCGCAAGCTTCAGGACCAGCAACGCCGGATTGCGCGTTGGCAAGGAGTCGTCGAGCGCAGCGGCAAGGCCGGCAGGGCCGCTGGCGAGCTGCGCAACAAGCTGGTCCGCACGGGCCTGGTGGCGGGCGGGCTGGCCGGCCTCGGCGTGGAGCTGTTCCGGCGCACCTTCGTCAACACCGCCGCCGAGTTCGAGACCCTCCAGACCATTCTCACGACAACCGAGGGATCAAGCGAGAAGGCCGCCGCCTCAATGAAGTGGATCTCTGACTTCGCCGTCAAGACGCCCTATGAGCTGGGGCAGGTGACGGACGCCTTCGTCAAGCTGCGTGCCTACGGCTTGGACCCCACCCAGGGGCTGCTCGGCAGCCTGGGCGACACCTCCGCGGCGATGGGCAAGGACCTTATGCAGGCGGTGGAGGCGATCGCCGACGCGGTGACCGGCGAGAACGAGCGCCTCAAGGAGTTCGGAATCAAGGCCCGGACGAAGGGCGACGTGATCACCTACGAGTACACCCATGCGGGGGAGACCAAGACCGCTCAGGCCAACGCGCGGGACCGCGCCCAGATCGAGAAGACGCTGCGGGGCATCTTCGACCTCAAGTTCGGCGGGGCGATGGAGAAACTGTCCAAGACCTACCGCGGCATGGTCTCGAACCTGCTGGACCAGTGGACCCGCTTTCAGCAGATGGTCATGGAAGCGGGGGTGTTCGACTGGCTCAAGACGAAGCTCTCCGGCTTGCTCGACAAGCTCAACCAGCTGGCCGCCAGCGGGCAACTGGAGAAGATCGCCAAGCAAGTGGCGGACAAGCTGATCAAGGCGTTCGAATGGCTGTGGGAGACCGGGAAGAGGGTATGGCCGGTGATCGAGCGCGTGGCGGCCGGCATTGGCAAGGTGGCCGACGCAGTGGGAGGTTGGTGGAACCTCATCAAGATGGGAGTGGGCCTCAAGCTGGCCCTGGACCTCGTTCCCGTGGTCAGGGCCTTCGGCGACCTGGGCCGGTTCGCGCTGTCGTCGGAGGGCGGGCTGCGGAAACTGCTGGGCAGGCTGAAGGACACCTCCGCCGCCAAGGTGGCCGGCAAGGCGCTGGGCGGCCTCGGCGGGGCCATGAAGTGGGGGCTATTACTGAACCCGCTGACGCTCAAGATCGCGCTGATCGGCGCGGCGATCGCGGGGCTGGCCGTCCTGATCTACAAGTACTGGGGACCCTGCTGGTAAAGCCCATCCGGATGGCGGTCGAGTTGGCGTCGGCCCTGATGCTGGCCGCCAAGGGCATCGCCTGGCTGGCCGGGGCGGCTTGGGATCTCGGAGCGGCGCTCGTGGGCGGCATCGGAGACGCCTGGAAGGGCGTAATAGAGTGGCTGGAGGGATTTTCGCTCTACGACGTTGGGACCGCCATCCTCACAACGCTGGGCGAGGGGATACTGGGCGCTGGGGGATGGTTGCTGGATCAGGTCACCTCCGTCTTCGGCAAGGTCCGCGACCTGCTGCCTTTCTCCGACGCCAAGCAGGGGCCGCTGTCGAGGCTGACGGCGAGCGGAGCAAGCATCCTCGGCACCCTGGGCGAGGGCGTGAGACGGATGGGTCCGGCCGCACTGAAACGGCCGCTGGCCCGCGCGCTGGGGAGCGCCACGGCGGGCCTGGCCCTGACCCTGCCCGTGGCAGCCCAGGCAACGCCTGCGCCGACAAGGTCTCCCTCCTACCAGGCCGCGCCGGCCAACAGGGGCGGGGCACGCTCGATCGACGGCAGCATCCACATCCAGCAGCTGACCATCAATCAGCTTCCCGGCGAGGACGCCCGGAAGCTGGCCACTCGTATCCTTGATGAGATCGAGCGCCAGCGGCTCCATCGACTCAGAAAGAGGGAATACGATGCCCTCTGAGTACATGCTGGCGCTGGGAGACTACCGCTTCTCTGTTTCCACCGCCGCCTACCAGGAATGGTCCCACTCGGCCGAATACCGCTGGCCGTCTCAGGAGCGCGTGGGCCGCTTGCCGGCCCGCCAATACCTCGGACCAGGCCAGGAAGAGATTGGACTGAGCGGCGTGATCTATCCGCGCTATAAGGGCGGTCTCGGTCAACTCGATCGCATGCGCGGTGAAGCCGGCCGGGGCAAACCCCTGATGCTGACCGAGGGCACGGGCCGCGTCTGGGGCCAGTGGGTCATCACGCGCGTCGAGGAGACGCACCGCGTCTTCCAGGCCGACGGCACGCCCCAGCGCATCGAGTTCCGCCTCTCGCTCGCCCGCTACGGCGAGGAGCGCGAGGAAGCCACGGCATGAGTAACGGCGCGCTCCTCGATAAGGTCAACTCCTCGACGAGCTACTTCACCGAGATTGAAGAGCACTTCCGGCAGGCCCGCGGGACGGCTCTGTTCTGGCTCTCGCCTCTCGACTGGGCACTGGTCGAGACCTGGAAGGACGCTGGTGTCCCCGTCGAGGCGGTCCACAAGGGCATTGACCGGGTGTTCGAGAAATGGCGCGCCCGCAAGCACAAGACACCGATCAACTCGCTCTCCTACTGTGCCCAGGAAGTACTGGCGGCCGCGAGCCGGATGGAAAACACCGCTAGGGCAACGAAAGTCCCCGCGCCGGCATTTAGTAGCGAGGAGTTAGCCCGGTTCTTCCGCCGCAACGCCGAAACCATCCGTCAGCGCGCCCCCCAGGAGTCCGAGGAGCACCGCAAGATGCTGGAGTACGCCGGCGCTGAGCTCGAACAACTTGCCGGGGCTGCCGAACGGGACGAGGTTCATGATCTCGAAGCCATCGAGCAGCAGCTTACCGGCCTTGAGCAGCGCATGATTACCGTCGTGATCGAGGCCGCGGCGCATGACAATCTTCTCGTCTCCCGGCAAGAGGTGGACCGTTGGCTGGCTCCCTACCGCTCGAAGATGACCACCGAGCAACTGGCGCTGCTCGAGAAGCAGTATCTCGAACGCCAATATCTCGAACGCCGTGGCTTGCCGAGGTTGAGCCTGTTTTACCTCTCATGACCTACCGCACCCGAGACGGCGACATGATCGACGCCATCTGCCGCCGCTACTACGGCACCGAGACCGGCACCGTCGAGATCGTGCTGGAGGCCAACCCCGGACTCGCCGCCCGCGGTCCGGTTCTGGAGGGGGGCATCCTCGTCGAGCTGCCCGAGCTGCCCCGGCCTCCCAAGACCATCCCTACCGTGAAGCTATGGGACTGAAAGATATGATCCAACTTGTCATCGTCAGGGACTTTTCCGATTATCCCGCAGGCCAGGAGGACGGCCGGCGGTTCCGCCTGCACTGGTTGTGTCCGATGTTCAGCCGCGCCGCAGCCAGCGGCGAAAAACTGCTTGTTGACCTCGACGGCGGCTGTGGCTACGCGACATCGTTCCTGCGGGAGGCGTTCGGCGGCCTGGCCCAACAGTACACGCCGGAGAAGGTCCTCGAAGTCCTCGCATTCAAGTCCCAAGAAGAACCCTACCTCGAAGATGATATCCGCCGCTACATCCGCGAGACGAGAACTTCATGACCCCCGCGTACCGCGTTCTCGCCGATGACAACGACATCACCACCGCCATCCGCCACCGCCTGCTGAGCCTGCGCGTCACCGACGAGGCCGGCTACCAGTCCGATGCCGTCGAAATCCAACTCGACGACCGCAGCAACAAGATCGCGCTGCTCCGCAAGGGAGTCAAGCTCGACGTCGCCCTCGGCTACGAGGAAATCGGCCTGGCCGCGATGGGACTCTTTGCCGTCGACGAGATCGAGTTGAACGGGCCGCCAGACGCCTTCACGATTCGCGCCAAAGCCGCCGACATGCGCGGCAGCCTGAAACAACACAAGACGCGCTCCTGGGACCAGACCACCATCGGCAGTCTGGTCGCGGCCATTGCCGCCGAGCACGGCCTGGAACCGCGAGTGGGCGAGACGCTCGCCAGTGTCGCCATCGAGCACATCGACCAGACCGAGGAGTCGGACCTGAACCTGTTGACCCGCCTGTCGAAGCAGTACGACGCCGTGGCCAAGCCCGCCGGGGGCAGTCTGCTGTTCGTGCTCCGCGGCGAAGCGAAAAGCGCCGCCGGCCGTGACCTGCGGATCGCCATCCACCGCAACCAGACCAGCGGCCACCGCGTCACCTTGGCCGACCGCGGCCAGTACGGAGCGGTCGCGGCCCATTGGCAAGATCTGGAGGCGGGTGAGAAGGTGCGGACACGGGCGGGCGAGGGCGAGCCGGTCTATACCCTACGCCACCCCTACCCTAACGCCGCCGAGGCCCAAGCCGCTGCCCAGGCCAAGCTGCGGGCGCTGAACCGCGGCACGGGCACCCTCAGCCTGACCCTCAAGTCCGGCATGCCCGCCCTTCTCGCCGAGACCAACAAGCCCGCCAACCCGGCCCTCGCCGCCGGGACCAGGCTGGCGCTCTCGGGCTTCCGTCCAGGCGTCGACGGGGACTGGGTCCTGACCCGCGTCACCCATGAGATCAGCTCCAGCGGCTACTCCACCCAGGTCGAGGCCGAGGCGCCTAACGAAAAGTCCTAAAATATTTAGGTGTGCCTAAACTTGTTCACAAATCAAGTGTCCACTTACAGGCTATGGCGACATCACGCCCACGACCGTGCTGCGCCGAACGCTCGCGGCGATGTTGATGATCCTGGGCTATGGAATCATCGCGGTGCCCACCGGGATCGTCTCGGTCGAGTTGGTACGGGCGCCCAAGACGGTCAGCACCCAGGCCTGCCCGTCGTGCTCGGCCGAAGGCCACGACCACGACGCGACCCACTGCAAGTACTGCGGTACGAGCTTGTAGTCAAGCAGGACCGGGCTGGAGTCCGGCCAGGGCGGCGCAGTTCACCAGCCGTCGGCCGCAGAGTAGCAACTAAACATCACACCCTCATATCTCGGAGAGCGCCTTCATCCTCGCTGCCGGATCCTCTTGCAGGAACGCGTGCGTCGCGAGATCGGTATCCACCTCGGCTGCGATCAGCATCTCTTTCCCTAATTCCGATGCCGCCACAAGCAGGCCGTCCGGTCCAATAATCAACGACCGGCAGTTGTTGCGCGGATGGCTCATGTTGGCGGAAACGAAGTACAGCGTGTTCTCGGCGGTACGCGCCGTCAGCAACGCCTCGTGGACCGGGAGCTTCCACTCCATGCCGGGCAGGAAATGATTGCACTGCGGATGGAAGACGACCTTCGCGCCCGCGTGCGCCAGCTCCCGGGTCGTCTCGGGGAATCGAAAGCCCTCAAAGCAAATCACCAGGCCCATCCGCACGCCCTGGAACGTGAACGTCGTGGGGCCCGCGCCCGCCGAATACGCCTTGGCATCCAGCGGCGTGATCCTCGATTTGTGATGCAACGGCCAGCCTCCGGCCGTCCTGATCCAGCACCACGGCGCTGTTGAAAGGCTTTGCACTCGCATTCGGCGTCTCGGTCCCCACGATCACGCCGAGCGACAGCTCCCGGCAACGCTTTCCGATCCGCTCCAGCGCCGCCTCGAGAGCCTCCTCCTCGCAACGCGCTTCCGGCATCAGCAGCCCAACCCGGTACCCAGGCAGATGCGTCTCCGGGAAGCAAAGCAGATTGACGCCTTCGCCCGCCGCGCGCTCCATGAACTCGAGAACCTTGTCGAGATTACGGGCCAGATCCGTGGTTTGTGGGACCTGGGCTACCCCGATTCGCAATGTGGACATGTCATACCCCGCGTGAAACCTGCTCATCGTACCAAGATGCTGAAGCCGAGTCCGTGTTACGATCGCCGATTAAGGAGCCAGCGTGCCCTCAACGCAAGCCGGCCACCGCAGTGAAGAACTCGTTCTTGGCCTCCGCAAATCTCGTCGCCCTGCTCGTTGCGGCAATACCCGTCACGGCCCAGCACCCGACCGCTGAAGACCGCATCGCGCAACTCACGCCAGGCGACCTCGAACAAGGTGACCGCCTCTTTGCCGCCCACTGCGCCCTGTGCCACGGCATCGGCGGGACCGGCGGACGCGGACCCAACCTGCGCGTCGGTAATCTGCGCCGGGTCTCCGACGACAAAGCCCTCTTTGGCGTGATTCGCAACGGTGTCAACGGTACGGAGATGCCGCCTGGTTGGATGCTGAGTGATAACGAGATCTGGCGCATAGCCGGCTACATCCGCACGCTCGGGCGCGCGCCGAGAGAGCAGCTGAGCGGCGACGCAGACCGCGGCAGGGCCGTATATCGGAACAAGGGCGCCTGCGCCGGTTGCCACATCATCGAGGGACAAGGCGGCAGCCTCGGCCTCGACCTCAGCGCGATCGGTGCGAGCCGGGGTGCTTCGCATCTTCGCGAGGCTCTGCTGGACCCAGGCGCGGCGACGCCCAAGGGATACGCGGTGGTCCGGGCCATCTTGCCTGACGGAAACACTGTCCGAGGAATGAAAGTCAACGAAGACGTTTTTACGATCCAGCTCCGTGACGCCGGCAACCACTTCCACTCGCTGCAGAAGCGCGAGCTAAGAGAACTCGACGAGGACAGAAAGGCCAGCCTCATGCCGAGCTATCGAGACGTGCTGTCCACGTCCGAAATCGAGGATATCGTCACCTACCTGGCCGGTCTGCAAGGCGAATCATGACCGTCGCCGGCTGCAGCCACCGACGCGTAGGGGCGCAGCATGCTGTCCCCGGCATTTCTTCTTCACGGAGACGATCGCCTTTTTCATTGTCGTCCGTCGTCCGCCTGGCTATGGTCCTTGTCACAGTCACCGCCGCCCTCACCGGCCAGGTCCCCTACGAACGCCTCGTCAAAGCCGACACCGAGCCGGGCAACTGGCTGATGTACTCTCGCACCTACGACGCCCGGCGCTTCAGCCCGCTCGATCAGATCACCTCCGAAAACGTCGCCCAGCTCCAGCCGGTGTGGATGTACCAGATTCAGGACTCGGGTCAGATTGAGAACACACCTCTCGTTGTCGATGATGTGATGTACGTGACCGAGCCGCCTGCCCGCGTGACGGCGCTCGATGTGCACAGCGGCCGGCCGTTGTGGAGTTGGAACCGGGCCCTGCCGGAGAATGTGCTCACGATCGGCTTCGGCCGTACCAACCGCGGCGTGGCCATCCTCGACGAGACGGTCTTCGTCGGTACGCTCGACGCCCATCTTGTGGCGCTCGACGCTAAGTCGGGGGCTGAGCGCTGGGATGTCAGGGTCGGCGAAAACAAGCTGGGCGTCTCGATTACCGCCGCGCCACTGGCCATCGACGGCAAGGTGATCGTCGGCATCAGCGGCGGCGAGGCAGGCGTACGCGGCTATCTAGGGCGTGTTAACACTAAGTCGCAAAAGCTGCTATACTCGGAGGTATGGAGATCACCGAGCAGCAATACCGCCGCATCGAGCCGGTCCTGCCCCGCCAGCGCGGCAATGTGAGCCTGCCGAACCTCACGGTTTTGAACGCCATGTTGTATGTCGCCGAGCAGGGCTGCAAATGGCGCGGCTTGCCTAAACGCTTCGGTAACTGGCACACCATTTATACCCGCATGAACCGCTGGTCGAAGAACGGCGTGCTCGACGCCGTCTTCGAGAAACTGCAGCGCGAGCAGCTGGTCCGCATCCGAATCGAAGCCGTGTCAATGGACTCGACCATCGTGAAGGTTCATCCCGACGGCACGGGCGCGTTAAAAAAACGGTCCGCGAGCGATCGGCAAATCCCGCGGCGGATGGACCACCAAGATTCATATGGTTGCCGCAAATGCTCGAACGGCGATAACCTTCGCTCTCTCGCCCGGCCAAGCGCACGACGCCCAGCAGGGCCGCGAACTGCTCGGTGGTCTGGGGCCACTGCCCGAGCCGCTGCCGCTGCTGATGGACGGCGCCTATGAGGACGATCAGACACGCCAACTGGCTTTGGATTTCGGATGGATTCCCGTCGTGCCGCCCCGGCGCACCCGCCTGGAGCCGTGGGAATACGACCGAGCGCTCTATCGCCGCCGCAACGAGATCGAGAGACTCCTCCGACGGCTCAAGGGATTCCGCCGCATCTTCTCCCGCTTCGACAAGCTCGACGTCATGTTCCCCGCCTTCCTCCACTTCGCCCTCATCGTCGAGGCTCTACGTTTCGATACCCTACGTTAGCGTTAACACGCCCTAGTGTAGTGCGTCAAGCAGATTGCACCTTAGGCAGGGCGGCACGTCCGCGCTTGACTTTCTCGAAGATGTCGGAGGCGGTCGCGGTCCAGATGAAGGGCGTGGGATGCCCGTTGTGCTGGGCGATGTAGTCGTCAATGGCGGCGACGAGCTCGTCCACGCTGCGAAACACGCCGCGGCGCAGGCGCTTGACGGTGAGATCGCGAAAGAATCGCTCGACCATGTTCAGCCACGACGCCGAGGTCGGGGTGAAATGAATGTGGAAGCGCGGGTGACGATCGAGCCAACGCTTCACAGCGGCATGCTTGTGGGTGGCATAGTTGTCCACGATGAGATGAAGCTGTTTGTCCTTGGGAGTGCGGCGGTCAATTAAGCGCAGGAAGCGCAGCCATTCCTGGTGGCTGTGTCGGGGCATGCACTCGGCGATCACGCTGCCGTCAAGGCTGTTGAGCGCCGCAAACAGGGTGGTCGTGCCGTTGCGCTTGTAATCGTGGGTCATCGTTTGGCCGCGTCCCTTTTTGAGCGGCAGGCCGGGCTGGGTGCGATCGAGGGCTTGGATTTGGGACTTCTCATCGAGCGAGAGAACCAGAGCATGCTCAGGCGGATTGAGATAGAGTCCGACGATGTCGTCGAGTTTCTCGGCGAAACGCGGGTCATTGCTGAGCTTGAAGGTCTTGACGCGGTGGGGCTTGAGGCCATGGGCGCGCCAAATCCGTCCCACGGTGGAAGCGCTGACGCCGGCCGCGGCGGCCATGGTGCGGCGGCTCCAGTGGGTGGCGTTGGACGGTTTCTCGCGGGTGGTCTTGTGGATGATCTGCTGTACTTTCTGCTTCGAGACGGCAGGTTTACGACCGGGCCGTGGGGCGTCTTTTGCAATGCCGGCGATGCTGCTTTCGAGAAAGCGCGTGCGCCAGCGGGCCACCAACTGCCGCGAGACACCGAGCTGTGCGGCGATCTGCTTATTCTCGAGACCGTCGGCGGCCAGCAGGACAATCCTGGCTCGCAGGGCGAGACGAACGGCGACTTGGCGGCCGCGCGCGTAGCGGTCCAACTGCTTGCATTGCGCTGTGTTCAAAGTTACTGGTTGTGCTCTTCGCATCCCATGCCTCCTGTTAATAGAGACGATGGGAAGCCAATATAAGTTACATTATTTATGGTGCACTACACTAGATGCCTACGACGCGAAGAGCGGCGAGCGCGCCTGGCGCTTCTGGAGTGTCCTCGGCCCTGATGAACCGGGCCATGAAACCTGGGGCGGCGACAGTTGGAAGACCGGGGGCGGCACCACTTGGCTCACGGGCGCGTACGACCCCGAAATGAACCTGCTCTTCTGGGGCACCGGTAACCCTGCACCGGATTGGAACGACGACTCCCGTCCCGGCGACAACCTCTATACCTGTTCGCTGGTGGCGCTCGACGTCGACAGCGGCAAGCTGCAATGGCACTTCCAGTTCACCCCGCACGATGTGCATGACTGGGACGCGAACCAGATTCCCGTCCTACTCGAGGTGGAGATCGACGGCAGTCGGCGCAAGGTGGTCGCCATGGCCAACCGTAACGGCTTCTACTATCTGCTTGATCGCAAGACGGGCAAGTTCCTGCTCGGCACGCCTTACGCCAAGCAGACCTGGGCCAAGGGACTCGATGCGAACGGCCGGCCCGTCCTAATTCCCGGCAAGGAGCCGACCCCCGAGGGAAACTTCGTCTACCCGAGCTTGCAGGGGTCGACCAACTGGGCCAGCCCAACCTACAGCCCGCTCACGCGCCTCCTCTACGTCTCGGTGCGCGAGATGGGCGCCTACTATTTCAAAGGTGAAGCCGTCTACAAACCCGGCACGTTTTTTGCGGGCGGAGGGGAGCGCCGCTTGGAGGACGAAGCCTGGGGTGCGGTGCGCGCACTGGAGGTGTCTACCGGCAAGATGGAGTGGGAGTTTCGCGTGCCGTCCCCGCCCTGGTGCGGCGTGCTGGCCACCGCCGGCGGGCTGGTCTTCGGTGGCTCGGGTGAAGGCAATTTCTATGCCCTCGACGCCGCTAACGGCGAGCCGCTGTGGCAATTCCAAACAGGCGGAGAGGTCCGCACCAACCCGATCTCCTTCCTCATCGATGGCAAGCAACACATCGCCGTCGCCGCAGGCAGAGCGTTCTTCGTGTTCGCACTGCCGGACGGGACGTCATCGAAATGATTTCATGACACCTTTGCTACAGTCCATAGCCGCCGCGACGCTCGGAAGAAGAGGGTGCGTTGGTTTCCTGCTCGTGGTGGTGTTTCTGCTTTCTTGTACAAGGGATGGGGGACTAGACTCGATGAGTCAGCAGGTGGGTTCTGATGTTGTTCCAGGCTGGGTGATCTTCCCGGAGGAAGAGTGGCAGAGCATCACGCCGGAAGAGGCCTTCGCTCAGCCGGTGTCCAGCCATGTCACCAGCCACGCGGCCAAGACGGACTTGTTCGAGTGGAATGCATGGGTCTCGAGGATGAGAGACGGAGTCAAGGGATCAGCATTCTTCGGCGAAGACCACATTGGCAACCGCTGGGGAGTGGCCATCGCGTGGGGAGGATACTTGCTACAGACCTTCGGCGATCCCGATTACGGCTACCAGACCGCGTCCCTCGGCAAGGCATTCACCATGGCGTGCTTGCAATTGGCGGTCGATGAAGGTCTGATCGAGAGCGCGGACGACTTGATCAGGGATTCATGGACCGGAGAGGGACAACTGAACGCCCCTCACAAGTACCTTCATCAGGCTCACCACAATCGGTTGAGTTTCTTGCATATAGTCAAGCACATCGGGGGCTTTCCGGTGACCAATGGCCATTTCTTGGCAGGATTGCCAGAACTACTCGAACGTGGCCCCTTCTTGGGCCGACTGCACCGGCGACCCGGACCATGACAACTACCCTCATGCCGAGCCGGGCACGATGGAGCCCGTATACAGCAGTGGCGGCTACTGGCGGCTCTCCCAAGCTCTGACCGCCGTTTGGAAGAAGGACCTCAAACAGGTCATGGACGAAAGGTTTTTCGGCGCGCTCGGCATTCCCCCTGAGCGATGGGACTGGACGCCCGGCCGGAAGGTCCGGGAAGACAGCAGCCTGTATCCCCAGATGCCGGGATACGGGCTCTACCTCGACCCTCCTTACGAGATCGATGGCAACGTGGTCCGAGGCGGGCCGGGCGGGTGGTCATGAGCGCTAAGGACCTCGCCCGATTCGGTCTGCTTCTAGCCACACGGGGTATCTGGAAAGGCGAGCGCCTCATCAGCGACACCGACCTTCTGCGAGCCCACGGCGGCGGCAACGGAAGCTTCGTCGCGGGCCTCGGCCATGGAGTCACGCTTTCTTTCGGTAAGGTCACCGCCACCGGTATTGACTTTCTCGACATTCCGGTTCACCTATTCATCGGCCGAGAACCCCAGCCCTCCACCTCTACTCGCGCGAGCCGGTAGCCTGTTCAGGCCAACGGCGACGTGAACCCAACGTAGGCCAGATACACTCCCAGAACCAGCACAACACCGTAAAGGACAAAGATCACCGGGGAGCGAAGCAGTTTTTCGTGCCTACCGGCTGAACCGGGGGAAATCATGAGCACGATTCCTTTCAGCAAGGCCAGCCAGCCCACGACCGTAATGATGGCCCTCCAGTCGGCCACCCACACGTTGTGGCTGACGACAATCAACAGGCCAACGACGACGGCCAGAAATCCCGCCAAGTAACCAAGCGCCAGGTTTTCCGAGAAACCGGCCGCCAACCTCGGCAAGTTCTTCCGATTCACCATGACGGCCACGAAGACGATCACGTAATACAGGCCGATAATCTTTGCGAGAAAGATCGAGACTTCCAAGACCTACCTCCTGGCAACTCTGTCGTTGTGGCTCGCGAGACCGTAGCACGCACCGCCGGACCGGCCCGGGCCGGCTGAGCACCGTCTTAGCGTGCGAGTCGGTACGCCCGCTCAGCTGCCTCTTGATCGTAGTACCCCCGCCGAAGGTCCTCCAAGACCGATTCCGTGGGGCGCTCCAACGGATCGCCGTACCCTCCGCCCCCGGGGGTCTCCAGGCGCAACGAGTCACCCGCTCGCATCTCCACGCCTTCGTCTTTGGTCAAGTGCTCGGGCGTGTAAGGCTCGCCCTTGAGGAAGAACGTGTGCTTCGCCATCTGGGCGGGCTTGCCACCCAAGACCCCAAACGGAGCAAACCGCCCCCGGTCGCCCAGCAACGAGGCCCGCGCCTCGCCCCGCCGAATCTCGAACTCAAACACCACCCCCAAGCCACCGCGCCGCTTCCCCGCGCCGCCTGAACCTTCTCGAATTGCGTACTGCTTGAACAGCACCGGGTAGCGCGACTCAAAGATTTCCAAGGCCTGCGTACGGGCCACGGCCAGCGTCGGGTTGCCGTTGATCAGCCCGTCGGTCAGATAGTTGCCGCCGTAGCCGCCCCCGATGAACGAATAGAAAACGTAGTAGCCCGACTCGGGATCCTCCCCGCCCACGGCCAGGTTCGTCACGGTCCCCATCGGGCCCGCGTACGCCCACTCGGGGATCGCCTTGCCCAACGCCCCCAGCACGACATCGATCATGCGCTGGCAGACCTCCGCCGCGCAGCCTGATACCGGACGCGGCGGCTGCGCGTTCAAAAACGTCGTCGCCGGGATGCCGAACGTGAACGGCGCAAAGCACCCGGCGTTAATAGGCACGTCGGGGAAGGTGTGCTTGAACGCGATGTAGGCGCCGGCCATCGTCGTGCTCAGGACGCTATTCAGCGGGCCCCGGCAGGGCGGGCTGCTTTTCGAAAGGTCGAGATGGACGTCGCTGCCCTGCACTTTCATTTCAAGGTCGATCGTCAGCGGACGCCAGTCCACTCCGTCGCTGTCGATGTGCTCCTCAAACGTGTAGGTCCCGTCGGGGATCGTCTCGATGTGGCTGCGCATGAGCTGTTCCGAGCGGACCCTCAGCTCGCCGATCGCGCCGAAGACGGTCTCTTCCCCGTAGCGGTCGAGCAGCTTGGTGAGCCCCTCGGCGCCGACTTCGAGCGACGTCACCTGCGCGATTAGATCACCCTGGCGTTCCTCGGGCACACGGACGTTGTGCAGAATGATGTCGACCAATTCGCGGTGTAGCACGCCGCGGTTTAGCAGTCTCAGTGGCGGCAGGCGCAGTCCTTCTTGATAGATCTCGGTTGCCTTGGTCGAAAACCCACCCGGGACGCGCCCGCCGATGTCGGGCCAGTGGCCGCTATTCGCGAGAAAGGCGGTCAGCCGTCCGCCATAGAAGAACGGCTTGACCATCTTGACGTCCATCAGGTGCGTGCCGCCAACGTAGGGGTCGTTGACGATGTAGACGTCGCCCGGCGCGGGGTCGTCGATCTTCTCGATCACCGACTTCACAGTGAACTCCATCACGTAGATGAAGTTCGGCAAGCCGCGAGGGCCCTGGATGATGACCTCGCCGTTCGCACGGTCGTAGATGCCGCTGGCGCGGTCAAATCCGTCCGAGATGACCGGCGAGAACGCCATGCGCTCAAGCGTGGCATCCATCTCGTCGGCAATCTGTTCCAGACTGCCACGAATCACGGCCAGCGTAATGGGATCGATCGCCATCTCGAGTGCGGAGGGATAACGCCGCTCAGTCCTCCCCGCCGGGAGGCGGACTGCTGCTGTTGTCGATGTCGCGGGCAACTTTCCAAGTGCCGTCGGGTTGACGTTGGAGAACCACCAGGTACCTACCGTTCTCCTCCATCGGGTCACCACCAGCCTTGGGCGTCCGGGAGACAGAGTAGGTACCCCGATCGAACCCCAAGTCGCCGGCGACCTGATGCTCTTCCGAGGAAATCGTAAGCTTGGCGGTGAACTGGTCAAAGACGCCACCAAACCAGGTCCCGATCTGCTGCCGGCCGGAGACTGTAGGCTGGTTGCCAGGCATGAAGACTGCATCCTCGGCGTACAGAGTTGCGAGCGCGGACGCGTCATTCGTGTTGTAGGTTGTCTCGAATTCGTCGAGCAGGCTGCTGAGTGCAGCCTCGGCCTCGGCTTTCTCAGCCTCGACTTGCTCCGGTGTCGGACCGGCGGGTGAGCAAGCGGTTGCTAGCAGCACACAGCCCAGGATGAACATCGTGCGAAGAGAAAGTTTCATGATCGTATCCTCCAGAGGCACAGTATCCGACGCGAGCCACCGAAAGGCAAGCATTCTAGTAAGCCGCGGCACAGTGCAAGCTTGATCTGGCAATGCCGTTAGCTCACTTCGACCAACAGATTCCCCGCGTCATCAACTCGGGCGTGTGTGTCGGGCTCGAGCCAGGTCGTTGTATCGGGCTGCTCGATCACAGCCGGACCGGCCAGCTCAGCGCCTCGCGGCAGCGCCGCCCGCTCATACGTCTGGCACTCGACGAACCGCCCGTCGACGTAGACCGCCCTCGTGCCCTTCGATGCCTCTCGCAACGAAGTTCGCGCCTCAGGCAGCCGCTCCCTGAGCAAGATGTCCGAACGCACACCGATCACCGATGTTCGCAGGTTCATCAGGCGGACCGGCATCCGCGCGAGCAGGTCCTGCAACCCCTCGAATTGTTCGGCCACGCGCCCGAAGCGGCGCACGTACGCCTCGCGAAAGCTCGCTTCCACTTGCTCGCGAGTCAGTGGCCCAGCCGGAAGGGAAGTACGAATCAAGTGCGTCTGCCCCTCGTAGGAAAGTTCAGCCTCCCGCAGAATGCTGACCCGATCCAGCACAACGTTCTCTCTCTGGAGGAACTCCTCCCCGTCCCGTTGATGCTCTTGAAAGATCGCCTCCATGTCATCGGGTTCCACGTCCCGCAGCCGGCGATTCACCATCGTGACGAAGTCGCGCCGCAAGTCGGCGATGGCGCATCCCCAAGCCGACGCGATCCCTGGATAGAACGGCACAATCCCCCGCCGCGCGCCGGTCTCACGTAGCAGAAAGCTGATGAAGAGCGGCCCACCACCACCAAACGCAAACAGAGAGAAGTCGCGCGGGTCGTGTCCGCGGTCAATCGAGATGCGGCGGATGCTTCCGGAGATGTGATTATGGGCAACAGTAACGACAGCGGAGGCGGCCTCTTCGATCGAAAGGCCGAGCGGCTTTCCGATCTGCTCCTCGATTACAGTACGGGCGCGGGCAACGTCGAGCGCAAACCCTTCCTCTCCCGCAATCGGGTAGTGCGGGTTGATCCGCCCCAACACCACGTTGGCGTCGGTGACGGTCGGTTCCTCCCCTCCCCGTCCGCAGCAAACCGGCCCCGGCTCGGCCCCGGCGCTCTGCGGACCCACCTGCAGCACGCCGCCCGAATCCACCCGCGCGATACTGCCGCCCCCGGCTCCCACCGTGTGGATGTCGATCATCGACACCATGATCGGGATGCCGAACTCCAGCTCCCGGCCGCTTGAGAGCATGGGACTGCCCTCGACCACCAGCGACACGTCGAGGCTCGTACCCCCCATGTCGTAGGCAATCAAGTTGTCAAAGCCGCTCTCGGCGGCAATCTTGGTAGCTGCAATTACGCCCGCCGCGGGACCCGAAAGCACCGTGTTCACCGAAAGCCGCCCGGCGGCTTCGGCGGACATCATGCCGCCGTTCGACTGCATGATGAGCAGGTCCTTCCCGTATCCGCGCTCCCGCAGCCGTCCCTGCAGCCGATCCAGGTAGCGGCCCACCACCGGCTGTACGTAAGCGTTGACAACCGCCGTGCTGGTGCGCTCGAACTCGCGAAACAGCGGCAGCACGTCCGAAGACGCGACGACGGGAAGCTCAGGCCGGTGGCGCTCCAAGACGGCTTTCGCCCGCTGCTCATGCTCTGGATTGATGTAGGAGTTCAGGAAGCTGAGCACGATCGCTTCGACGCCCTCGCCGGCCAGGCGCTCGGCCGCTTCGATCAGTCCGTCTTCGTCCAGGGCGGTCAGCACCTCACCCTGCGCCGACATACGCTCGGTCACTTCCAGCCGGTGATAGCGCGGAATGAGCGGCTCATACGATCCGGTCAGGCCGTAGACGTGCGGCCGGTCCCGGCGCCGCAGCTCAAGGATGTCGCGGAACCCCCGCGTGGCAATTAGCCCGCAGCGCCCGCCCTTGCGCTCGAGGATCGCGTTCGTCGCCACGGTCGTTCCGTGCACCACCAACTCGATGTCGGCGCAGGAGACGTCGGCCAAGTCGAGCCCCGCCGGCAAAGCACGAGAGGGGTCATCCGGCGTGCTCGCGACCTTGCCGATCTCGAGCGACTCGCTCTCCAGGTCGAGCACGACCACATCGGTAAACGTCCCCCCGATATCGACCCCGACTAGCTTCCCCATGAGCGATTTGGACAGTATATGAGGTTCGACCGGGCCGCTGCCGGCGTTGCGTGCGGTACAATCCTGCGTACCCTGGACCAATGAATCCCAGACGTTGGATTGCGGTTGCCGGCCTTGTGGGTCTCTGCGCTTGTTCGAACCCTCCTTCAGGCGAACTCAACCTCAAGGATCATTACGACAAAACCGAGCACCGCATCCCGACACGGGACGGCGCCGAGCTGTTTACCATCGTCTACTCGCCCAAGGACACCTCCCAAACCTACCCCATCCTGCTAAACCGCTCTCCTTACTCCATCGCGCCCTACGGCCCCAACGAGTATCGCGACCAGCTCGGGCCCTCGGACGCCTTCGACCGGGACGGCTACATCTTCGTGTTCCAAGACGTGCGGGGCCGGTATGAGTCCGAAGGCGAGTTTGAGCTGATCAAGCCCCACAATCCCCACAAACAAGGGCCCCACAAGCAAGGGCCCGATAAGCAAGGGCCCGCCGCTGTCGACGAAAGCAGCGACACCTACGACACGATCGAGTGGCTGCTCGCCAACATCCCGAACCACAGCGGGCGCGTCGGGCAGTGGGGCATCTCCTACCCGGGCTGGGAAGCGGCCATGGGCATGATCGACGCCCACCCCGCGCTCAAGGCCTCGTCGCCGCAAGCCTCGCCGACCGACATGTTTCTTTGGGACGATTGGCATCACAACGGCGCCTTCCGCCCACTCATCGGCCTCTCCTGGTTGCCCAGCCAGTTGGGCCTCCGGCGCGACCGGGCCGCCGACTTCCCCTTCGAGTACGGCACGCCATGGGGCTACAAGTTTCTGCTCGACGTCGGCCCCCTCTCGCGGATCAATGAGCTCTATTTCCACGGCAAGATCCGCGAGTGGAACGAGTTCATGGAACACGGCACGTACGACGACTACTGGCGGAAACAAACTCTTGTGCCCCACCTCACGAACATCCGTCATGCCGTGCTGAGCGTCACGGGCTGGTTTGATTCGGAAGACTTCTACGGACCGATCTCGATCTACAACAAGATCGAAAAGGAGACCTCTCGGAACCAAAGTAGCCTCGTCGTCGGACCCTGGCGACACGGAGCCTGGGGCCACCAGGACGGTGACCGCCTCGGCGAGATCGACTTCGGCTCGAAGACCTCGCACTACTTCAAGGAAGAGATCGAATACCCCTTCTTCAGCCACTACCTCAAGAACAAAGGAGATTGGACCTCACCCGAAGCCGTCGTCTTTGAGACCGGTGGCAACCGCTGGCACACTCATGACGAGTGGCCTCCGAAGGACTTCGCTCCGAAGAAGCTCTACTTCCACGCGGGAGGGAAACTATCCTTCGACCTGCCGCAGAAGACCGATTCTCGCGCCTACGACACTTACGTGAGCGATCCTGCCAAGCCCGTCCCTTACACGGCCACGATCCGCACCGACCTGGGTCATGAGTACCTGGTGGAGGATCAGCGCTTCGCCTCGACGCGCCCCGACGTGCTCGTCTATGAAAGTGATGCCTTGAGCGAAGACGTCACCATCGCCGGTCCGATGCCGGCGAGCCTCTTCGTTTCCACCACCGGCACCGACTCGGATTGGATCGTGAAGTTGATTGACGTCTTTCCAGGCGACACGACGCCGAACGATCGTGGTACGGAGATGGGCGACTTTCAAATGCTGGTGGCGGGTATGGTGATGCGCGCCAAGTTCCGCAACAGTTTCACCGTTCCTGAGCCCTTGGTCCCCAACCAGGTCACCCAACTAGAGTTCGACCTGCTCGACCGCTATCACACTTACCTCGCGGGTCATCGCATCATGATCCAAGTGCAAAGCACCTGGTTTCCGCTGGTCGACCGCAACCCTCAGAAGTTTGTCGACATCTACCAAGCCAGAGAGTCCGACTTCCAACAAGCCACCCAGCGGCTCTATCGCTCGGCGAAGCACCCCTCCCACCTTGTCCTCCGCATCAAGCCGTAACTCAGGCAACCGTACCCCGAAGACCACTGATGGGTTTGTACTGATAGAACAGCCGCAGACGGGTGTCGGACTAGACGGGCCGCTGTCGCTTCCAACCGCAACGGCGACCTCGACCGCTGGAACGGACCCGACGCACGCTCACGCCTTCAGTTCTATGTGGTGGGCCCTGTAGGATTCGAACCTACGACCGACGGATTATGAGTCCGCAGCTCTAACCACTGAGCTAAGGGCCCTCGGCTCGATTCTATCACGCGGGTTTCAGGGCTCTGTTCGCAACCGGATTCGCCAAAGAGGTTCAGGAGGTCCCTAATCCGTCCATAAGGTCCAGCCCGTGACCCTGACACGTTGCCATTCCCGGGCCGTCGGCCCGAAACACCCAACCAATATAATGGCGAGATGGCTTGTCCGGTTTGCGAGAAGCGCAAGGCCAAACGGCTCTGTCCGGCCAAGGCCGCCAAGATTTGTACCCGCTGCTGCGGGGAGCATCGCGAAGTCACCATCGACTGCCCTTTCGACTGCCCGTATCTGCAGGAGAGCCGCGAGAACGACTACAAACACCGCGAAGGCCTGCACCCCAAAGACTTCCCCTACAAGGAAGTCCGCATCGAGGAAAGCTTCTTGCGCGATCATGCCCCGCTTCTCGAACTCTGCGGGCGGGAGGTTCTTGAGGGCGCCGTCGCGACCACCGGTGCTACCGACGAGGATCTGCGGCAAGCACTCGATGCTCTTACCCGCAGCTACAAAACCCGCGAGAGTGGAATCTACTACGATTCGAAACCCGACTCGATCTACGCTCGCCGGATCTTCGACCGCGCGCAGGAAGCCGTCATTGGCTTCATCGAAGAGCAGACTCGTTCGGCAGGCTTTGCCCGCACCCGTGACTCCGACGTGATGAAGGTTTGGGTCTTTCTCTATCGCATGGCCCTCGACCGGGACAACGGACGTTCACGAGGCAGGGCGTTCCTGGATTTCCTGCGGCTCCATTTCCAGCCGCACGTCGAGGAGCCGCCGTCACTGATCGTTCCTGGCGCCTAGTACTGAAGGATCACGGTCAGCGGCGAGTGGGTTCTCAGAATCAGGATGCTAGACTAAGCGCAAATGGCCGCGAACGGAACCATGGGCTTGATCATCTTTGCCCACGGGTCAAGCGTCGTCGACGCCAACGAAGCTGTTCGGCGCACCGCCGAGATGGCTGCCGAGCGTTGCGGTGTCGCGATGTGGGAAACTGCATTCCTCGAGCTGGCGGAACCCGACCTCGAAGCCGCCGTGCGAACGCTCCTGGAGCGAGGCGCCAAGAAAATCATCGTGGCCCCCTACTTCCTGACTATGGGCGTTCATCTGAGCATCGACCTGCCGCGCATCTTGGCCGGCATTCGCGAGACGCTGCCGGGGGTTGACGTCGTCGAGACGCCGCCGCTCGACGGCCACCCGGCTCTGGTCGACATCCTGGCGGACCGTGCGCGAGCGCTCATCTCTGTATGAGTACGCAACAGCCACGGCGGGCGCGGTTGATTGAATCGGCGGCGCTGGCTCCCGACGCCAGGCACTTTGTCTTCGAGGCGTCCGACGGTCAGGCCTTTGATTTCGAACCCGGCCAATACGTCTGTTTGCGCAAGTCTCTCGGGGAGGAAACGTTCCGGCGCCACTATTCGATCGGCTCGGCGCCGGAGGGCGACGGCCGCTTCGAGTTGTGTATCCGGCCGGTGCCGGATGGGAGCGTGTTCGGCTCGTATCTCGAGAACATGCAGCCGGGCGATGAACTCGAATGCACCGGCCCGGGAGGCCGGTTCCGTCTCGCCGAGCCGGTTCGCGATTCCTTTTTCCTCGCAGCCGGAACGGGCATCGCTCCTTTGCGATCGATGCTGAGGCACCTGCTGGCCGGTGACACGGATCGCAGCGGCGGCCGTGCGATCACGTTACTCTTCGGCGCACGTGGCCAGGATTGGCTCTACTACCGCGAGGAGTTCGAAGAGTTGGAACGCCGCCGGCCCAACTTCCGCTTCCAGCCTACTCTGAGCCGGGGCGGCGACGATTGGCGCGGGCGGCGAGGCTACGTGCAGACCCACCTCGATGAAGTGATCGACGGGCGAGCCCTCGACACCGACGCCTATCTGTGCGGGCCTAAAGCCATGGTCGCCGACGTGCGGACCGACCTCGCACAGCGTGGGTTTGACGAGCGAGCCGTTCTTTACGAAAAATGGTAGGACGGGCCTGAAGAGGCTGTTCGGTATCCATCCGATCGTGCGGGAGAAGAACATGAATGCTTACAGAAGAGACAAGTCGACGGTGATCGGGCTCCTACTGCTGTTGGTGGGTTTGCTCGTGGTTGCGGGGCCTATGTCCCGGGCCCTGGCACAAACTCCTTCGAAGACGGAGGCTGTCCTCAAGGTCCATCAGGAATCGCATGAGACTTTTTGAAGCTCATCGAGAACCTCAGTGACGAGCAATGGCAGTTCAAAACCAGCAAGCTGCGCCACACGATCGGCGAGGAGGCGGAGCACGTCGCGTTGGCCGAGAACGACCTTCAGAAAGTAGTTCTCCGGGCCCTGGATGCCAAAAAAGACCTCGTCAGAGCGGAAGCCCTAGCGGGTAAGGAGAACAAGGTCCGACGACTGATGCTCAGCCCGCGGCATCGGGCCGAGTCTTTTAAGCCGCCGAACCGTCTCAAGAGCAAGGCCGAAGTACACGAGTTCTACCGGCGAGCTCATCGGAGTTTGCTGCAAGGGCTTGAGTCACAACCGGAGTTAGAGGGGTACATCTACGAGCATCCTAGTAAGAAGTTGCAGTACGGCGAACTGACCGCCTTGCAGTGGTATTACTACATCGCCTACCACAAGCTCCGGCACTGCGAACAAATCAAGGACATCTTGGCCCAACCCGACTTTCCCGGCGGGGCCCGCAAGACCGACTAGCCGGCGTCGCGAAAGTCTAACCCCATATGAACACCCCCTTTCGACTCGACGGGCGCCGCGCGCTCGTAACCGGCGGTGCGAGTGGCATCGGCGAGGCGACGGCTCGGGCCCTCTCGCAAGCGGGCTCATCCGTCATCATCGCCGACCTGCAACTGGCCGGCGCTCAGAAGCTGGCCGAGCAGATCGGCGGCAACGCGGCTGCGGTTGAAATGGATGTCTCGGACCCGGCCTCGGTTCAGCAAGTTTTCGCGGATCTTGACGCACTCGACATCGTCGTCAACAACGCCGGCATCGCCCACGTCGGCAACATCGAAGAGACCAAGCTTGACGACTTTCAGCGCGTGTTTCGCGTCAACGTCGACGGGGTGTTCCTGGTCACCAAGCACGCGCTGCCTTTGCTGCTGAGTTCCCAGCACGGATGCGTTGTGAACCTCGGGTCCGTCGCCGGGCTGGTGGGAGTGAGCCGCCGCTTCGCCTACTGCGCGACGAAGGGAGCGGTGGTTGCGCTGACACGGCAGCTCGCCGGCGACTACGCCGGCAAGTTACGGGTCAACTGCATCTGTCCCGGCACCGTGCACACGCCCTTCGTTGAGGGCTACCTCGAGAAGTACCACAGCCACGAGAAGGACAAGGTTCGCGCCGAGGTGCACGCCCGCCAGCCGATCGGCCGCATGGGCAGGCCTGAAGAGATCGCCCACATGGTTCTTTACCTCTGTTCGGATGAGGCGGAGTTCGTTACCGGCTCGGTGATCTCGATCGACGGCGGCTGGACGGCGCTGTAACGCGAAGCCGCCCCCAGGCACCTAGAGGTGCTTCGCCAGAAACGGCAGGCCGCGCTTCCCGTGGAAGCTGTGCTTGCCGGCAAAGATCTCCTGCTTGGCCAGGTCAGCTTTGCCGAAGACGGCGTAGACCGTCTTCACGCGCTCGAAACTCTCGCGGCTCGCCTTGACCGGGAAGATGCCGTCTTCGTCACCGGACTCGACGAACAACGGCCGGGGCGCGATTAGCCCGGCCACGTCATACATCTCGCACCACTGCAAGATGCCGGGGACGTAGTTGTCGATGCAGTGCGAGATGCTCAGGATGCTGTCGCGGAAGGTGTTGAGGTAGCCGCTTATGAGCGCGGCGCGGATGCGCGGCTCGAGCGCCGAGGCGAAGGTCGTGATCGTCCCGCCGCCTGAAATGCCCATGCAGCCGACACGGTCCGAGTCCAGTTCGTCGCGGGTCTCGATCCAATCGATCGTGCGCATCACGTCGTACACGCGCCAGACGACCATGGTTTCGCCCAATAGCAAGGCCGCTCCCGCCGCCGGCCGGCACGAGGACGTGCCGAGCTTCTTCGCCTTGGCTCGGGGGTCACGGCGACAACCGAAACCGACCTGCTCGATCGCGACCGCCGCCATGCCGTGCTCGACGCACTGGATGGCGAAGTCATGCTGGTAGCCGTCTTTGTCGGTGCGGTCCCGGCCTTGGTCGTCGATGCCGACGATGTCGTCCACGCCGCGTCCGTGCCCCGGCAGGCAGACCATCGTCCGGTGCGGCGCTTGCTCTGAATGCGGCGTCAGCAGGTAACCAAGCACGAACAGCCCGGGCTTGCTCTCGAAAACAAATTTCTCGCGCCGGTAGAGAGGGAAGTCCCGTACCTCGAGGGTCTGCGACTTGAGCGCCGTATTCTTTTTGGGGAAGCCGCCGATCAGATCGGTAACCTTGGCACGAAGCTCCTTCTGCCAGCGTTCGGTTGAGCCGGCGCTTGCAGCGCGAAAGGTCATCCGCAGCCGAGCGTTCTCATGGCGCGAGCGGGCCCAAACGACGGGGTCGAACGTGGAGGTATCGACGCGGCTTTCGAAGCCGTCAAGTGCTCCCGTGTAGGGGCGGACCGCTGCGTCCGCCCCGGCGGCGGCCATGGGGGAGAGTGAGGCCGCGCTCAGGCCTGCGAGCCCGAGGTCACGGCGCGTCAGTTTGTGAGGCATGCCCACAGTGTACTGGGCACGCCGCCGACTCGCCAGTTCGTCCGCGCGAGGGGTTCACGCCGGCTTGTCGAACCGCGGCACGTCCATTTGTTCCCCGTTCTTCAGGGCCGATTGGTGGGCGACGATGCCGGGGACCGTCATAGCGAGGGACTCGTAGACGTCGATCGCGGGTTCGCGGTGTTCGACGAGAGCGTTGATGAACTCGGCGCTCAGGAAGGTGTGGCTGCCGCCGTGGCCGCTGGCCAGACGCATGGGCTCGGGGAGCATGTCGCTCTTCCAATACTCGGGGATTTCGACGGGATGGGCTTCGCTCATCCGCTCGCGCCAGGTGTTGGGATGGAGTGCCCGCTTGGCCATATAGAGCGAGCCCTTCTCACCGAACCACTGCGCACGCTCGCCGTGGTCGCCGATCAGCCAGAATACATTGCAGCGCACCATATGTCCTTGATCGGTCTGCATCAAGGCTGCTTCGTTCCAGTGAGGGTTGTTGTAGACATTATCGTCGATCCACGGGTGCGGGCTGCTCCAGCCCAGCGCCGACACGCTCTTGATGCGCTCTTGGGTGACACCTACCAAGAACCCGAGAGAATGCGTCGGGTAATGCATCGGCGGCAGGCCCCAGCGCCAGGTGCGCGAACCGTCGGGATGGTAGAAGCGCGATGTCTTGTCGGCGGTCAGCTTGTCGAGGTCGCCGCGGTCGTGGTAGTACTCGACTTCACTGTAGAAGAGTTCACCGAGTCCGCCGCTTTCGAAGAGGTTCCGGGCATAGATACACGCCTGCCGGTAGTAGCTGGTCTCGGCCATCATGTAGCGCAGGCCTGTGCTCTCCTTGAGCGCTTTGAGCTTCTCGGCTTCCTCTAACGAGAAGCAGGCCGGGACCGCTGAGATCACGTGCAGGCCGCGATTCATGCACATCTGAACGTGACGGTAGTGGTCGGTCGCACCGCTGAAGACGGCTACGGCATCGAGGTTCTTTGCGCGGGGCAGCATCTCCTCGAGCGAGTCGTAGAAGTTGTCGCAGCGGTAAGTGTCGCGCAGGCGTTTGCGCCGGTCGGCGCGTAGGTCAGTGACGGCGGCGACTTCGCAGTTCGGATGCTTGCGCCAGAAGAAACTCGCGCCAAACCCGCCGCCGACCACGCCGATGCGGATCTTCTTGGACGAATCCCGCGGGGCGGAGGCGCCGGGCGAGAGGGCCGCGGCCGAGGCGAGAGCCACCGCGCCTAGACTCGACGTGCCCATAAACTCGCGTCTTGTGTTCATGGCTTGTCGCTACGTTCTATTGATAAACGTGGGGCGCACGGCCCGCGCAATCATGCCTCAATCATACCGCCCTGAAGCAGGACCAAAGCCGGCACCCACTTGATCCTGCCGCACCATCACTGCCGGATTCCTCTTGAGATACTTCGCAGCGTGCCAGTTTGCAGCAGATACCCCGAAGGCTCGGGGCGCGACAAAGGCGGATGTTCGCGCCACGAGCCGGGGCCGGTGGTCGCGCTGTGTTGGGCCGTGTTCGCGGCCGGCCTCGCTTGCCGGCATCCGGCCGACGTGGGTGATGCCGAGCCGCTGCCGGTGGAAGAGGCTCTGCGGACACTGCAAGTCGTCGACGGCTTTCGCGTGGAGCTTTTCGCCGCCGAGCCGCACGTAGTTGATCCGGTGGACGTGGCGTTTGACGAGAACGGCGGCGTGTGGGTCGCCGAGTTGCTGGACTATCCCAACGTCAAGGGAGACACCCCTCGGAGCCGCATCAAGTTCCTCGAAGACCGTGACGGCGACGGCGTGATCGACCGGCACACCATCTTCGCCGACCAGCTTCATCAAGTCTCAAGCGTGCTGCCGTGGAAGGGCGGCATCCTCGCTACGGTCCCGCCCGAGATCATCTTCTTCCGTGACAACGACGGCGATCATGTCGCCGACGAGCGCAAGGTCGTCCACGCGGGGTTCACGAGGCTGTTTCCGCAGCGGCAGATCAACAACCTGCGGCTGGGCATCGACAATTGGGTTTACGTCGCCAACCGCGGCCAGCCGGGCGAGATCACCTCGCCCGAGCATCCCGGCCAGGCTCCTGTATTCGTGCGCGGGCTCGACTTCCGCTTCCAGCCCGGCCGCGGCCTGTTCGAGCCCGAGACGGGCAACACGCAGTTCGGCGTGTCGTTCGACGAGTGGGGCAACCGCTTCCTTTCGGAGAACACGCAGCACTTGCGGCACGCCGTGATCCCGTATCGCTACTTGGCTCGCAACCCCTTTGTCAACGCCACGATCCGCCAGCAAGAGGTCTCCGACCACGGGACGCGTATCTTCCCGTTGACGCCGCCCCAGCAATGGCGGGTGGTTCGGACCCAGGCGCGGCGCACCCGCTATAGCGAAACGCAACCCGGACGAGTCGAGCAGCTCGAGGGCCACTTCACGGCCTCATGCGGCGCCACGGTCTATGTGGGCGATGCGTTTCCCGCCGAGTACGTGGGCAACGTGTTTGTCAGCGATACCAACGGAAACCTCATCCACCGCGACGTCTTAACGCCGCAGGGCGCGACCTTTGCCGCGTCGCGTCAGCCTGCGGACCGGGAGTTCCTGGCCTCGACCGACAACTGGTTTCGCCCCGTCAATTTCAAGAACGCCCCGGACGGCAACCTCTACGTCGTCGACTACTATCGCCAGTACATCGAGCACTCCAACTTCGTTCCCGACGCCCTGCAGAAGCGCCTCGAGATGGACTTCTTCAACGGAGACGACCGGGGCCGCATCTACCGCATCGTCCCCGAGAACCCGCGGCGGGCAGGTGCCTTGAAGGTCAATCTTGGCCGGACCGGGACCGAGGCCCTGGTGCGGATGCTGTCCCACCGAAACGCCTGGCATCGGCGCACGGCGCAGCGGCTGCTGGTGCATCGCGAGGACCCGGCCGCCATACCCGAACTCGAAAGGCTTGTGCGAGAGCGGCCCACGCCGCAAGCGCGGCTGCACGCCTTGTGGACACTCGAAGGCTTGTCGGCGCTCGACGCCGAGTTAGTCGCGTTAGCGATCGAGGATCCCCACGCGGGAGTGCGCGAAAACGCCGTGCGGCTCTCCGAGCGTTTCTTCTCGCAACTGACCGCCGCTGTTGTGGGTTTGGCCGACGACCCCTCACCCAAGGTGCAGTTTCAGGTTGCTCTTAGCCTGGGTAACCTGCCTGACAATGCTCGGGCGTTCCGCGCGCTGACGAAGATCATCGCTCGCCACGCCGACAGCCGGTGGTTCCGTCTGGCGGCGAGCAGCGCTCCGGCGGTCTCGGCGTTTCCGCTGTTCAGTGGTCTTGACAGGCGCTTTTTCGAAGCACCTTCCGAAGGCAAGCAGCAGCTCGTTACGGATTTGAACCGTGTCGTGGGCGCGCGGCGAAACGCCGGCGAAGTGACCCGCGTGATCGAACTGCTGGCGACAGACCGGCGATTCGCAGACCCGGCTTGGAGGCAAGCCGGCCTGTCGGGACTGGCCGCCGGCCTCAAGCTCGAAGGCCGATTCGAGAGACAAGATCCGTCGATCGAAAGGCACGTCCGCGCACTCGTCGATGATCCGAGCGAGGAGGTGCGGGCGGCTGCAGGCGAGGTCGCGCAGTACTTCGAGTTGCGCGAGTTGTTGGCGCGGGCTCGCCGCGAGGCGGCTGATGCCGCGGCGCCGATCGAGAAAAGAGTGGCGGCGGTCCGCTTGCTTCGGGGCGGCCGCTTCGCCTCGGTCTCGCCCTTGTTGAGGGACATTCTCACCACGCCGACGCCGCAAGCCGTGCAGCGGGCCGCGGCGCAAACCGCCGCCTCTTTCGAAGACACCTCCTCTGGCGAGCTGTTGCTGGCCGGCTGGAAGGGTTACGCGCCGGACACGCGGCGGCAGGTCGTCGACGCTCTGTTGGGCCACCGCGGCAGGGTCGGCTCTCTGTTCGATGCCCTGGAGAGCGGCGGCATCGAGCCGTTCGCCATTGACGCGATTACGCGCATTCGCCTGACCCAGTACCCGGATGAGGCGGTGCAGCGGCGTGCCGAAAAACTATTCCACACCGCGACCGGCGACCGCGCGACCGTCGTCGAGGCGCACGGGGACGTTCTCGAAATGGCGGTGGACACCGAGCGTGGCAAGCAGGCTTTCGAGCGGGAATGTGCCAAGTGTCATCTGCGGACGGCCGAGCGGGGACGGATCGGCCCGGATCTCTCCGGCGTGAACAACCAGAGCCGCCACGCCCTGCTGTCAAGCATTCTCGATCCCAGTTCCGCCATCGAGGGCCGCTACACCAACTACCTCATCACAACCCACGAGGGGCGTTTGTACGACGGGTTGCTGATTGGTGAGACCTCGGCAACGGTGACGATTCGCGGCGAGATCGAGGACACGACGTTGCTGCGGAAGCACGTTGAAGAGATTCGGGCGTCGAACGTTTCCCTAATGCCTGAAGGGTTGGAGGAAGCGCTGAGCCGTCAGGAGTTGGCCGATGTGATTGCATACTTGCGGGCGGGGCTTTAGGCTTGCGCGTACTCGGGCACACCAATAAAAAGGGCCGACCCGAAGGCCGGCCCTGGGTTGAAGGTTGATGCGAAGCGGCTAGAACATAAGCTTCAGGCCGAATGAAAGGATCCGCATGTCTTGTCGGGTACCTCGGATCTCGCCCTGACGAGAGCCGTCCGGCGTGAGCTGCGTGGACGAAGAATACGACAGGCGGTTCGACGGCGCACTGAAATACGGTGTATTGAACGCGTTGTAGTATTCAGAGCGGAACTGTACAGTGAATGTCTCCGTGACCCGGAAGTTCTTGAAGAGGCCGAAATCGACTCTCTTCTGTCCCGGCGAGTCCGACGCGTTATAGCCGAGGTCGCCGAAATGGCACAGATCCTGCCGCTCGGGAATGCGGCACGTGACTCGCTGGAAAGCGCTCGGCTGGTACCACAGCTTGCGGTTCTGGCCGTCGAACGCGGGCTGCCCGACGAGCTCAGGCCGCGGGTCCTCCTCACGTACGTTCAGATCAGTCCGTGACGCTTCGATGTTGTAAGGAAAGCCGGTGCGCAACGAGATGATCCCGTTCGACTGCCAGCCGCCGATGACGTGCTTGAGAGCTCCCGGCAGGTTGCCTCCCGGCAGGTCCCAGACGAAGTTCGCCACCATGTTGTGCCGCTGGTCCCAATTGAACCGACCACGAGAGCAGTGGCCGCAGAGCCGTGGCTCATTGATCTGCGCGCCCTGATTGCCTCCGGCTTCGCCGTCTCCATGCGTCTTCGAGTAGGTGTAGGCGACACCGAAGGTAATCCCGGACGAGTAACGCTTTTTCAGCTCCATTTGCAAGCCGTGGTGAAAAGCGTTGTGGTAGGTATCCAGGTAGCGGACCGTCGACAGGTTCTGGACGCCAAGCTCCGGCGTGGCCGGATCGAAGAATCGCGGGAAGGGACGATTCGCTTGGATGTTGCTGTCCGACGAAGGCGGCGGAGAGTTCCAGTTCCTCATGCTGTTGCCGACGTGGCGCATCGCATGGCCCACATAGCCAACTTTCAACTGTGTGTTATACCCCAGGTCCCGCTGGACGTCGAAGCTCCACTTCCACACGTCGCCATCCTTCGCCTCCGGATTGACCGCCACCGTGTTGACAGGGTTCCCGAGGTTGCTGGGAAGTGCGCCGACGTTGTCCAGGAATGGGTCGTCCAGAGTGATCGCGTTCGCGTTGTTCAGGAATCTTTCCGGTTGGAGAGTGATCGGCGTCCCCGCGGCCCCGGTGACCGTCACGGCCGGAACACCCTCCGCAGTCGTGGCCTGGATGAACTCGGTCGCGGCGGCCAACGGCGGATTCAGATTCAGAATCGACCAGTTGTTCCAGTGCATGAGGTTGTCGAAGTAACCCGCCCCGACTCGCACCACCCACTTCTCCGTTGGCCGATAGGCGATGCCCAGCCGCGGCATGAAGAAGCGAACGTCTTGATGGAACAGCTTGACGTCGCCGCCCGCACCCACAGCCGGCGGTCCCATGGTGGGGATATCGATTCCCGTCGCCGGATCGATAAACCCGCCGTTGCCGACGGCGGTGCCCGGCGCGTGGTTGTCGTTCGGGAATAGGACCGTCCGCAAGAAACCAAGACGGTCGCGGAGGTTCCCATCGTAGTCAAACCGGAAACCCATGTTGATGGTCAGCCGCGGGCTAAACTTCCAGTCATCCTGGATGTAGTAACCCTGGCGGATCGCAACCGGGCTGGTGATGGCCACCCCTTCGGGCGTCTCCGTCGAGGACGGAATGCCCATCAGGAACGAGGCATGGTTCAGGCCCGTCTCGTTGTTGCTCCAGCGCACCCGGCCGCGGCCCAAGTTGGCCGCGCCGTCATGCATCGTCAGACGGTAGACTTCGCCGCCCATCTTCAGGTTGTGAGAACCCTTGATGATCGACAGATGGTTGCCGATCTGTTGGTTGTTGGGGTTGTTGTACTCCCGGCCGTCGCTGACGTTGTAGAGACTCAGGTTGGGGTAGCCGTGCTCGTCGGTATCAAGCTGGCGCCCCGAGCCCGCCACGATGTGGAACGGCCCGATGCCGAGGCCCGGCATGTTGAAGCTGTCGTCCCCCGTGCGGGGACTGAAGCTTCCGCGGCTGAACTCCTGGAAGCCGAACCGGAACTCGTTGATCATGTTCTGATTGAACGTGTGGATCCATTGTGTAGCGAGGTTGTAGGTGCTCTCCGCCCGGGTGGTGAGGAAGTTCGGGTTTAAACTAGGACTCTTCCGATCGCTTTTCGAGACCGCAAGCCGTCCGAAGATGCGGTCCGCATCGCTGAAGTGGTGATCGACTTTCGAGAAGTACTGATTCACGGTCAAGGGATTGACTATTCCAACGCGGCGGGTGAAATCCAGGGGGGTCCGGCTGGCGAAAGTCGGCCCGCGCCACCACCGGCAAGATGTTGTCTCGAATCCCGGGGTGGATGCGGCTCGACGGGATGACGTTGTTGGGGAACGGAGTACCCGTAAACGGATCGTAGATCAGGATGGGATTGCGCAGGCCGCCCCCGGAACGAGGCGTAGGCTGCAACAGCTCCGAGAAGTCTCCCCCTCGAAACGTATCGTGGGGGAAGAAGCCTTCGCTCACACTCTTCGTTCGCTCACGTCGGGCTTCCCAGTCGAACATCCAGAACGTCTTGTTCTTGACGATCGGACCGCTCAGAACGACACCGAAGGTGTTGCGGATGCGCTGGTTCACCTCTCTACGCTCGTCGGCCGCCCGCTCGAAGTTCAGGAAGTAGGGCTCGGCGTCGAGTTCGTTGTTGCGTAAGAACTCGAAAACGGTCCCGTGCAGATCGTTGGTACCGCTCTTGAGCGTGATGTTCGTCACGGCGCCACCGCCGAAGCCGGTCTCTGCGGAGAAGGAACTGGTCTGCAGTTTGAACTCTTCAATCGCTTCAATCGAGGGCACGAACGGAGTGACCGAGCGGCGTACATCGACCGTATCCGTGCCGTCGAGGGTGACCACTTGGTGAAGCTCGCGCACACCATTGGCGCTCACCGAATAGCTGCCTTCGGGGATATACCCCCCGTCGCTGCGGGACTAACCCGAGCGCTGTCCATACTGCACGCCCGGGACCAGGACCGCTAGCTGGACGATGTTGCGGCCGTTCAGCGGCAGCTCGGTGATCCGCCGGTTTTCGATGACGCTGCCGACCGTCGCGTTCTCGGTGTTGAGCGTGATCGCGTCGGCGGCGACTTCGATGGTTTCGGTGATGTCGCCGATCTCCATCGTGAAGTCAGTCCGAACCTGCGCCGTGGTTGCCACGCGGACGCCGCTCACGGACTGTGTCTTGAAGCCGTCCAACTCACAGCGGACGGAGTAGTTGCCTACCGGCACGTACGAAAAGCGGTAGTTGCCGGTTTCGTTGGTAGTCACGGTTGTGGTGATACCCGTGTCTATGTTCGTCATGGTCACCGTCGCACCGGAAATGACCGCGCCGGTGGCGTCCGTTACCAGACCCTCAATGGCCTGGGTCGAGGTTCGTTGCGCCTGCAGGCTCGAAGCACAAGAGCCCAGCAGTACCAGAGCCGTCAGGCTTAGTGCCAGGCCGACTCTTTTTGGAAATGCAACTGTCTTCATTGCTTACCCCCTGTCCAAGTTCAAAAGTGTCCGGTGTTGCTGACGAGTGAAGATCATCGGAAACCGGCGATACGACAACGTACCCACCGTTACCGCAGGCTGCCGCATCCTACGAGATCTCGGCATCCTGCCCCTTACGAGGCGAGGCTTCACCGAAAACCCTGCTTACGTGAGCCCCCCCCAGCGCTCCTCTCGGAACACTGGAATGATACGATGCAGCAACTGCGGTTCTGAAGACCTCCAAGACACTATACTCACCGGCAAGGTGAGTGTCAAGGCCTTTTTTCAGGGGCTGGGGTGGCTCGTGAGACGCTCGCGCCCGCCTCCCGGAAGTGGGAGAAGGCCGGTGGAAGGCGCCCCGCCGACCGCCGGCCATCCCAAGGCCATAAGAGAAAGATTTTAAAGCACTTAGACAAGTTTCGAAGCGGATGCGGTAGGCAAAGCGTCGGGCTGCTTTCCGGGATCACGGAACTGTTTTCCAATGTTGGAAACGTGAGAAGAAACACTGAACCTGGCCGGTCAAGGCGCACTTTCCTGCGAAAGCCAAGCTCCGAGGCCGGCCGACAAACACGGCAACGATGCAGGTTGGGGACCACTCGCCAAGTGCCGATCGTCAGCCATCAGTTCTGTACCTGAACCCCGTATCGCTCGTGGATCAGGTAGGAACGATTCGGCTCGAGTTTGTCAAGACTGGTGACCTTCCCGCTGGGCCAAGCGACCTCGACGCTTCCGACATCGAGGTCGCTTCCGAGACCGAACGTCAGCGGCAACTCGCTTTGGGAGCAGTAGCTCGAGCCGCTGCGCACCATGCGCCACTGCTCGCCCGATTGGCTGCGTACGGTTACAGCGGCGCCGATCGCAGAGCGGTTGGACGGCTCACCGACCAGGCGCAGGCGCAGGTAAGAGTTGCTGTTGCCGCCATCGTTGCGGAACAAGTAGGGCGGCCCGTTATTGGTCGTGATGAGAACGTCGAGGTCGCCGTCCCGGTCGTAGTCAGCGTAGGCGGCGCCCCGCGCGACGACCGGGCGCGAAAGTTCCTTGCCCACGCGTTCGAGGCTGTTTTCAAACCTCCCGCCGCCCAGGTTGCGAAACAGCAGCGGCGATTGAGCGAACCGCACTTTGGGTTGGACGCGCTCGATCTCTTCATCGAGGTGTCCGTTGGCGGCGAAGATGTCGAGATGCCCATCCAAGTCGTAGTCGAAGAAGAACGTGCCGAAGGTAAGCGAAAGTAAGCTCTCCCGGCCGACGGCGCTGGTCGGAGCATCGTCCACGAACAGTCCCTTACCCTCATTGTGATAGAGGGCGAGCATCTCGTTGGCGAAGTTGCCTACCACCAAATGGGGCCGTCCTGAGCGGTCGTAGTCGGCCGCGTCCACCCCCATCGCGCCGCGCGCCCGGCCGTCCTCGGCGAAGGCTACGCCGGCCGCTAACCCGACTTCCCGGAAGGTGCTATCGCCTTGGTTATGGTAGAGCTTGTTTGGCTGGGTATCGTTGGCCTGGAAGATGTCGGGCCGGCCGTCGCGGTCGTAATCGAAGACCGCTACGCCGAGGGCCTTGCTGGTCTCGTCGTAGACGTTGGCCTGCCGGGTGACATCCTCAAACCCGCCCTCTTCTCGGTTGCGGAACAGACGCGACGACACGCCTCGATATGACTCGGGCGTGCAGTAGGACTTGGTCTCGCCGTCCATCGAACACGGCAGGTCTTCCTCCGGGCTCCAGACGACGTAGTTGGCGACGAAGAGATCGAGGCGTCCATCGAGGTCATAATCGAGCCAAGCGGCGCTGGTCCCAAAGTCGGCGTTGTGGATGCCGACCTTTTCGGTCACGTCGGTGAACGACTTCCCGCCGTCATTGCGAAACAAGCGGTCACCCTCGAGGGCCGTGACGTAGATATCGTCATCACCGTCGTTGTCGTAGTCGCCGACCGCGGCGCCCAAGCCGTACATCTCGACGTTGAGACCGGCCTCGGTGGTCACGTCGGTGAAGGTGCCGTCCTTGTTGTTCCTATACAGCGCAGGAGGTGTCCGGGCGTCCGGAGCAGGCTCCCAGCTCCGACTGTTGATGAGCAGAATGTCAGGCCAGTCATCACCGTTGTAGTCGAGGAAGGCACATCCCGAGCCGAGCGTCTCGGGCAGATACTTCTTGCCGGACCGGCCATTGTGGTGCTCGAACTGAATTCCCGCGGTGCCGGTGACATCGGTGAATCTAACGTCGGCTACAGGGGGCCCGCCGGGGACGGGGCTCGGGTCTCGATCACCGCAAACCGACAGGAGAACCGCGGTGAGCGATAGTGCGAATCGACAGGGGCTCGTCACGGGTGGCCGGCTGAGCCCGCGCCCAAGTTCCGTAGCGCGGCGAGCACCATGGGGTCTCGGCGGACTTCGATCTGGTCGCCTTCCTGGACTCCAAAACTCAGGTTGAAGAACTCCTGCTTCAGGCGACTGCGGATGAAGCTCACCGTGGAAGACCACTCGGCCAGGCCCGGGCGAATCTTACGTTCAGAAAGGAAGAGTTGGAAGTCGTCCAGCATCCGTGACGAAACCTCAAAGTCGCCCGACACCTTTCCCTCGCGCCGAAGCTGCTCCTGGGCGAACTCCAGGAAAGAGTTTGAGCCTTCCATGGCGGCCTCGAAGCGCGTGTACGGCCTGGGGAACACGATCTCGTCCGGTGTGATGCCGCCGCCCTCTTCCACGGCTCGGCCCGCGTCCGTCTTGAACTGCTTGCCCTTGTCGGAAGAATCCAAGCAAGAGGCCAGAGCGTAAAGTTCGCAGTCGGCCAAGGGCCGCTGGATGGATCGCCCGCTCGGAGTCAGGTACTTAGCCGTCGTGAGCGCCACCGCCGCCCCCTCCGAGAGCGGGAAGACGCTCTGCACCAAGCCTTTGCCAAAGCTGGGGACGCCAACGATCCAAGCGCGGTCGTGGTCTTGTAGCGCCCCGGCCATCAGCTCGGCGGCACTCGCCGTCTGATCGTCGATGAGCACGCAGACACGGAAGCCGTATGGCTTGTAACCCTCGGGAACCTTGACTTCTTCCTTGGGACCTTCTTTCGCGCGAATCCAGAGGATGTTCTCTCCGGGCTTGAGGAAGAAGGCGGCCGCCATGACAGCAGACTCGACGATGCCGCCGGGATTGCCCCGTAGATCAAGGATCAGCCCGCTCAACTCATCACCACCGAGCCCGTCGATCGCCTGCCGCAACTCCTCCGCGGTGTTTTCCTCGAAATTGGCCAATTTGACGTAAGCCAAACCGGGCTCGACCACGAACGAGCGCCGCACGCTGGGGTCGGCCATCTCGGCGGGGATCAGATCCATGGGAATCAGGCGTGCAAAACCCGGACGCTTGACCATGAGCTCGGCCCTGTCTTGGCGTGATTGGCCGAGTAGCGACACGAGCTGATGAATGGTCAGCGGCGCCAATGGATAGCGGTTGATGACCACGATCTCATCGCCAGGCGACAGACCCGACCGCGCCGAGGGGCTCCCTGGCAGCGTTTGCAGCACGATCACTCGTCCCGGCAGCAGCGATACGACGCTCCCGAAGCCTTTCTCCGTCGAGGTCCGCATCTCCTGGAGACGTTCGTACTGGTCGCGGTCCAGGAAAGCGCTGTGGGGGTCGAGCGTGTGAAGCATCGACGGGAGCACACCCTGGTAAAAAGTCGTCTCGGGGTCTACGGGATCGGCGAATTGCTGCTCGACAACGGCATAGACGTCCAGAAATCGCTGCAAGTGGAGGTCCAGCCCGTCGTCACCCAGGGCGAGGGCCGGCACACACAGCAAGAACACGGAAGAAAGGAGTCGCATCAGGACCCGAAAGGGCTACGAATCCCTTGATTATAGCCACCAGGAGGGATCCGGACCGGCGTGGCAGGGTTACGGAAAGTGTTTACGCTTCCGTGCGGCGTGCATTGGCAGCGGTCCCAGGCGGCTCGGTCCAAATAACCGGCAACGGCAGCGAGGACAGCGGTTCGGACTTAGATAAACGCCACCGAGCCGTCCGCCCGATAGGCGGTGCCGCGCTTCCATGGCCGCGGCGGCATGCTGGGGAAGGCCTCCTCATTCAACTCGACGCCCCAACCGGGTTTATTGGGGATCTCCACGTAGCCGTCTTTGACCATGATGGGCTCTTTGAGGACGTCCTTGGAGGCCCCTCGGTCGGGGGCTCTGTACTCCAGGATGAGGAAGTTCGGCGTGGACGCGGCGAAGTGAATGTTGACCGCCGTCGCTAGGGGACTCATGGGGTTATGCGGCGCCACCACGATGTACTGCGCCTCGGCCATGGCGGCGATCTTCTTCATCTCCATGATGCCGCCGCAGACACAGATGTCGGGCTGGATGATGTCGAGCGCCTGAATGTTGATCAGATCACGGAATTCGTACTTGGTGTAGTTGCACTCTCCGCTCGCCAGCGGGATGTTAACGTGATCAGCCAGCTTCTTCATGGCGTCGAAGTTCTCGGGCCGAATCGGTTCCTCGAGCCAGAATGGGTAGAAGGGCTCGATCTCCCGCGCCACGCGAATGGCGCGCTGCACCTCGAAGTAACGCGCGTGGATGTCCACCCCGATGTCAACGTCGGGACCGACGGCCTCACGCACCGCACCCACGCGCTGGCCGGCGATGCGGGTCACCATGTTGTAAGGCATTTGGTTGTCATCGCGGTTGTGCGGAGACATCTTCACCGCTGTGTAGCCGTATTTCTCGATCAGTTGTTTGGCATTCTCGGCCGCTTCGGTAGGGTTGCCCCCGCCGATGCTCTGGTAGACACGGACCTTCTGGCGTACCCGGCCGCCCAGTAGCGCCCAGCAAGGCAGCCCGGCCGCCTTGCCGGCGATGTCCCAAAGGGCGTGCTCGATGCCGCTCATGGCGGATGTGACGACCGAGCCCCCGGGGAAGCGGGTCGTGTTGTACATCAGGTCCCACAGGTATTGAATGTTGCGGGGGTCCTGCCCCACCAGCCAGAGCTTGTAATCTTCGATCACCTTGACGGTCGCCTCGTCAGGACCGCAGGAGTAGGCCTCGCCGATGCCATGAATCCCCTGGTCGGTCAGCACTTTGACGTAGACCCAGTTGCGCCCCCCGCTCCAGACCAGGAACGTCTTGATGTCGGTGATTTTGATGGCCGGCTTGTCGCCCATGGGCGCGGGCGCTTGCATGGCGGCGGCGGCCAGCGGCGCGGCAGCCGAAGCTGAAGCCAATCCGGCATTCTTCAGGAAGTGTCTGCGTCTCATTGAGGTGCTCTCTGGTTGAGGCTGATGCCTGACATGTCTGCTGAAAATCAGACCGGTTGCTCAGGCGTCCAGCGGATGTCGCCGATCCTTGAGAGGCAGATCCACTCGAGCGCCAGTCTTCTGCGACCGATATACCGATGTGATCATCTCAGTCGTCCAGCGGCCATCGTGCTCACTGCAGATCGGCTTGCCGTCGTGCTCGATCGCGTCAAGCAGATCGTCGACGAGCATGGCGTTGGCCAAGGCGCGGCCTTCGGCTTGAAAGCGGCCTCCCGTCGGCGGTTGCACCTCGATCTTCTCCCAGTGGTACTTCTCATCCGGCAACCAACCCGGTGAGCGCAGGATGTAAGGCTGACCCCGCGGATAGATCGAGTTGGGCATGAAAATCACACCCTTGCTGCCGTAGAACCATGTGCCGAAGCGATTGCTGTGCGTCTGATCGCTGGCCTTCGACCCGAAGTACGCATGAATGCCGTTGTCGAAGCCGAAAACCGCCGCGATCTGGTTGCCTGCTATCGGGCCAATCGGCTCGGTCGCCTCACGGACGTGCCGCCGGCCGATCTCTTGTCCGTCGTCGGTCACGTGGGAGAAGACCCACTTCGGATCGCCCAAAAAGTGCCGCATCATGTCGCAGATATGGGAACCCAGCACCATTAAGTCCTCGCCGCCGGCGCGCCGGTCCTCCTTGCCGCGTCCGCGTACCTCCTGGATCATGCCGATCTCACCCGCTTCGATCATCTCCTTGACACGGGTGACGAACGGCGACGTGCGCATCTGGTGCGCCATTTGGACCTTCACCTTGTTCCGCTCGATGGCTTCTACCATCTGATCGGCGTCCGTCAGGCTGCGCGCGAAGGGCTTCTCATGAAAGATGTGGCAGCCGGCATTCGCGACCGCCGTTGTCATCGCCACCCGCTGATCGAGCCAACGGGGACCGATGGCGACGATGTCGGGCTTCTCTTTGTCGAGCATCTCGCGGTAGTCGCGGTAGTCGTGCTTCGCCCCCGTGCGCTCTTTGCCTTTGGCGCGGCCCTCGTCGTCGGGGTCCGCGACCGCGACCACGTCGGTGAAGTCGAAGGCCTGCCACACGGTGTCGAGCCCGTGGCCGTAGTTGCCGTGGCCGGTGTCGCCGATCACGCCAACGCGATACTTTTTCTGTTTGGCCGACGCCGTGGCCGCCAAGCCGGCCAAGCTTGCATGCAAGAAGGATCGTCGCTTCATCGTGCCCTCCCGGACTGCCTCAGGATTCTAGCAAAGCGCCCCTGAGGGCGTCGGCTGCTGACTCTCCAAGCTCAACGCAGGCAAGCGGACGCGCCGGGGCTTTCTCTACACCACCACCGACGGCCTCGAGTGGGACTACGTCACCGAGTTCATGGCGGCCGGAGTCAGCGAGACCACCCTCCGCTTCATGCCCGACGACGAAATGATCACCCTGGTCCGCCCGGGCTGGATCGGTCGCAGCCGCCCGCCCTACAAGTGGCGGCAGTTTCACAGAATGAAGTACAGCATCGGCGGACCGAACTTCATCCGCCTGCCCGACGGCGGACTGTGGGCCAGCGCGCGCCGCTATCACGAAGATGGGGCCACGACGGTGCTCGCCCGGATGACGCCCGAAAGCTACGAGCCGGTCCTGACCCTGCCGAGCGGAGGCGACAACAGCTATCCCGGCATGGTCTGGCACGATAATCTTCTGTGGATGAGCTACTATTCATCCCACGAGGAAAAAACCAGCATCTACCTCGCCAAGATCCGCTTCCGTTGATCGACTGCCGCGGCCACTCCGTCATGGGATTGTTCCTCCTGGGAGCGTTGCGCGGTTGATCGGGTTGGCCGTTGAGCGGTTGCACCGTTCAACCGTTGGGCCGTCAAGGGACCGACGGGCTCCACTTTCAGGGTACGGCGGGGTTGGAGGAGGGTCGCGTGTGGTAAGTGGCGTGGAATGAGGGGGATGAAAATTGAGAGTTCTGTGACTAACTGATGGGTACTTTGCTCAGCAGCGCAAAAAGTAGGAGTCTGTCCAGCCTGTCCCTCTGTCCCTGACAACCTATTGACTCCCGCATAATATAGAGTCAGTCAAAACAAAGAGAAGACTGTTTCCAGAAGGCCGTGATCAAACGCGGTTTGCGGTACATGCGGCGGAGTGCCTTGCGGGCCCGCTCGTTCAGCTCGCCGTAGTCTTTCGGACAGACGTTCGGCAACTCGTGCTGCTTCCAGTAAGCCCAGATGTATTCCACCGGATTCAACTCCGGCGCATAGGGTGGCAAGTACTCGGTTGCGATGTGGCCTTCGGAGAGTTCGATGAACTCTTGCACCAGGCGGCTACGGTGCGCCGGCAGCCGATCCCAGACGATCAGCAGCGGGCGATCGATATGACGTGCCAACGCCTTGAGAAAGTCGGTCACTTGCTCTTTGCCGATCGCACCGGGATAGAGCCGGAAGTAGAAGTTACGCAGCGTCAGCCCCGCCGAGACGGAAAGCTTCTCCCAGTTGAAGTTAAACTGCAGCACCGGTGTTTGGCCACGTGGCGCCCAGGTGCGGCAGCGATGCGGCTTCTGACTCAATCCGCTTTCGTCGATGAAGACGAGCGTACGGCCTTCGTTTTGGGCTTTTTTTTAATGCGCTTCCAGGTCTTGCGCTTCCAGGTGCGGATCCGCTCTTCGTTGCGCTCGCGCGCCTTTCCGGCCGGGCGTTGCGGGCTCCAGTCGAGCGCTCGCAGGATCTTCCAGGCGTGGCCTGCGTGGTATGCGACCCCGAACTCGTCTCCGGTCAGCCGAGCCACCCGCGGACAGCTCCACAGGGGCGTTGGGAAGCCGTGGGCTTCCGGGCCTTCCAGCAGCAGCGACGTCAGGCGTTCGCGTTGTGCGGCATCGAGGAGCGGCTTGCGTCCGGCGCGCCCGGCCTGGCGGAGTCCGGCCGCACCCTGCTCGCGGTATTGCCGCCGCCACTCACTGACGGTTTGGCGAGCGACGTTCAGCCGTCTCGCCGTCTCGGACTGATTGTGGCCTTGGTGGAGCAGCCGCATCGCTTCGAAACGGCGCTTCTCCAGCGCCTTGAAATCCCGCTTCACACCTTTGGGGTTGCCCATACATATATAGATGCTCCACACTGTCAAAAAGTGTCATAATAATTTGCGGGATTCAATAGGCTGAAGGAGGAGGCTCATTCCGTCGCCCTTCGTCGTCCACCCCCATGCACAACCAGCACATCCGCAACATCGCCATCATCGCGCACGTCGACCACGGCAAAACCACTCTCGTCGACGCCATGTTCCGCCAGAGCGGTGTCTTCGGGCCCCGGGAACAGGTCGCCGACCGCGCGCTCGACTCTGGTGAACTCGAGCGCGAGCGCGGCATCACCATCCTTGCCAAAACGACCGGCGTCCGCTTCGGCAAGACCAAAATCAACATCGTTGATACGCCGGGTCACGCCGACTTCGGCGGCGAAGTCGAGCGTGCTCTCAAAATCGTCGACGGCGTCATGCTCCTCGTCGACGCCAGCGAAGGGCCGCTGCCGCAGACCCGCTACGTCCTGATGAAGGCGTTCGAGGCGCGGCTCACCGCGATTGTCGTGATCAACAAGATCGACCGTCCCGACGCTCGCATTGAAGAGGTCCTCGACGAGGTCTACGACCTTTTCATCGATCTCGACGCCAGCGAAAACCAATTGGACTTTCCGGTGCTCTACGCTGTCGCCCGCGACGGTGTCGTGAAACGCGACCCGAACGACGACTCATCCGATCTGCGTCCTCTGTTTGAAACCATCGTCGATCACCTGCCGGCGCCCGAAGGGGACGCGGGTGCGCCGCTCCAGTTGCTGGTCGCCAATCTCGACTACAGCGACTACCTCGGGCGGATGGCCATCGGCCGGGTCCTCGCCGGCACACTCCGTCAGGGCGACGAAGTATCGATCTGCAAGCTCGACGGCTCGGTCGAGAAAACGCGCATAACCAAGATGTACTCCTTCGAAGGGCTCAAACGAGTCGAAGAAACTGAAGCCCGTCCCGGCGACGTTCTCGCGATCGCCGGGGTTGAGGGCATCACGATCGGCGAAACCGTCAGCGACCCGGAAGATCCACGCCCACTGCCACACATCCAAATCGACGAGCCGACGATCGCGATGACCTTTGCCGTCAACACCTCGCCGGCCGCGGGCCGCGAAGGCCGTTATGTGACGTCCCGGAATATCCGCGACCGGCTCGACAAAGAGCTGCTGACCAACGTTTCGATTCGCGTCGAAGACGGCGAGGGCCCCGACTCGTTCCGGGTCTCCGGGCGTGGTGAACTGCAACTCGCAATTCTCGTCGAGACCATGCGCCGTGAAGGCTTCGAGCTGATGGTCGGCAAGCCCGAGATCCTCACCAAGCAGATCGACGGCAAGCTCCACGAACCTCTTGAGCACCTCACCGTTGATTGCCCCGAAGAGTTCATCGGCGTTGTGATGGAGCAGCTCGGCTCGCGCAAAGCCAAGACGTCGAAGATGGTCAATCACGGCTCCGGCCGCGCCCGCATCGAATTCGAGATCCCCTCGCGCGGCCTCATCGGACTGCGGAGCGAGATTTTGACCGACACGAAGGGCACCGCCATCCTGAACTCCCTCTTCGCGGGATACATCGAATGGCAGGGCGATATCCCGACGCGCCCCACCGGCTCACTGGTGGCCGACCGGGCCGGCAAAGCGACCGGTTTCGCGATCTACAATTTGCAGGAGCGCGGCGACATCTTCATTCGCCCCACGGCGGAGGTCTATGAGGGGATGATCATCGGCGAAAATGCCCGTGACAACGACCTGAACGTTAACATCGTTCGCGAGAAGAAGCTGACGAACATGCGCTCGTCGAACGCCGAGGAGGTCATTCGGCTTGTGCCGCCGCGCACCCTGAACTTGGAGCAGGCGATTGAGTTTGTCCGCGACGATGAGTGGGTGGAGGTGACGCCGGCGGCGATTCGCCTTCGGAAGAAAACGTTGTCGGCTAGTTTTCGGAAGTAGACTCGACTGAGACCGTGTTTCGCGTCTCTTGACATTCTGTTGGGCACAGGCGCTAGTCAGCAGCGCGCCGAATCCAAGCAACAAAAGTAGTAGCCTGTCCCGGACTTTCCCGGACTTTCCGTCCCGGACTTTCCAAGATCCGCTTCCCTTGATCGAGTACCAACGGCCACTCCGGGCGGCAGGTCCACTTTCGCCTAGTACTTAAGATCATAAGTTAGCGTATGAGTAAGAAAGAGACCGCTGCCTCACGCTGGCCTTGGTCCATTCGAAAGGGGCGGCGTTTTCGTTGTGTGCCTCGAGGAAGCGGTCGATGGCTGCGCGTACTTCGTAGGGCGAGGTGAAGCTGGCTCCCTGCAACGCCCGCCGACTGAGGATACTGAACCAGATCTCAATCTGATTCAGCCACGAGGCGTAGGTCGGAGTGTAGTGCAAGTGCACGTTGGGGTGGCGCTGGAGCCAACGATCCCGTTTCGGCTTGTGGGTGTTGAGATTGTCCAGCACGACGTGCAACTCGAAGCCTTCGTAGAGATCCACCAGTTGGTTCATGAAGTCTAGAAACTCTCGCCGCCGGCGACGCTGGTAGTGACCAGCCGTGACGTGACCGGTGGCCACCTCCAGGGCGGCGAACAAGGTCGTTGTGCCATGGCGTTTGTAGCCGTGGCTGAAGCCCGTCAAGGCCTTGCCGTCGGGCAGCCGCAGCCAGCCCTGAGCGCGTTCGAGGGCTTGGATGTGGGGCTTTTCGTCGACGGCTAGCACGACAGCGTTCTCGGGCGGGTCCAGGTAAAGTCCCACGATGTCGGCGGCTTTACGGGCAAACTCGGGATCGGTCGAGAGGCACCAGCTGCGACGACGCCGCAGCGAGATGCCCCGGCGGCGCAGCACGCGCCAGACTTGTTGGTCACTCACCTCGCCGAGCGCTTGGGCCAGGAGTTGGCCGGTCCAAGTGGCCTGTCCGCTGGGCGGCGATTCATCGAGTTTCTTGAGAATGCGTTTCTCGCTCGCGGCGTCGTATTGCCGCGGCTTGCCGGGTCGCGCTTCGTCGGCCAAGCCGGCCAGCCGTTGGCGGGCAAAGCGGGTGCGCCACTTCGACACCCGTGCCGGCCGCGTTCCCAACTGCGCCGCGATCTCCAGGTTCGACTTTCCTTGGGCCGCCAGCAGGACGATGCGAGCCCTTTCGGCGGTACGCCGTTCGGTCTTGTGGGCCCGTCGCCAGCGCTGTAGCGTCCGTTCCTCAGCAGGACTCAAAAGGATGGGCGTGGCTCTTTTAGCCATGCCCTTATTCTATCACAAGTGCGTCTATTTATGATAGTAAGTACTAGAGAAGGCCTTCCGTACCTTCTCTGGGGCTCTTTTCTTGCGCGGTCTGCCCCCAGAATCCTGACAGAGGCCAAATCAGCGGCCCCGGTTCCCAGCCTTTCGCCTTAAAAGGCGACACGCCCTCGCTGGCAGTGCGAAAACCATTGCATCGCAGCTGGGAGACGACTATCCTATATCCGATCCGTGCTACGATATCCACGATGGAAATCTTGCCAAACACTAACCCGTGACATCAAACCATTAGGAGAAGTAAGACTATGAGACGAACATCATTGCGAACAGCACAGCTATTGAATCCCGCAAATTATTATGACACTTTTTGACAGTGTGGAGCATCTATATATGTATGGGCAACCCCAAAGGTGTGAAGCGGGATTTCAAGGCGCTGGAGAAGCGCCGTTTCGAAGCGATGCGGCTGCTCCACCAAGGCCACAATCAGTCCGAGACGGCGAGACGGCTGAACGTCGCTCGCCAAACCGTCAGTGAGTGGCGGCGGCAATACCGCGAGCAGGGTGCGGCCGGACTCCGCCAGGCCGGGCGCGCCGGACGCAAGCCGCTCCTCGATGCCGCACAACGCGAACGCCTGACGTCGCTGCTGCTGGAAGGCCCGGAAGCCCACGGCTTCCCAACGCCCCTGTGGAGCTGTCCGCGGGTGGCTCGGCTGACCGGAGACGAGTTCGGGGTCGCATACCACGCAGGCCACGTCTGGAAGATCCTGCGAGCGCTCGACTGGAGCCCGCAACGCCCGGCCGGAAAGGCGCGCGAGCGCAACGAAGAGCGGATCCGCACCTGGAAGCGCAAGACCTGGAAGCGCATTAAAAAAAAGCCCAAAACGAAGGCCGTACGCTCGTCTTCATCGACGAAAGCGGATTGAGTCAGAAGCCGCATCGCTGCCGCACCTGGGCGCCACGTGGCCAAACACCGGTGCTGCAGTTTAACTTCAACTGGGAGAAGCTTTCCGTCTCGGCGGGGCTGACGCTGCGTAACTTCTACTTCCGGCTCTATCCCGGTGCGATCGGCAAAGAGCAAGTGACCGACTTTCTCAAGGCGTTGGTACGTCATATCGATCGCCCGCTGCTGATCGTCTGGGATCGGCTGCCGGCGCACCGTAGCCGCCTGGTGCAAGAGTTCATCGAACTCTCCGAAGGCCACATCGCAACCGAGTACTTGCCACCCTATGCGCCGGAGTTGAATCCGGTGGAATACATCTGGGCTTACTGGAAGCAGCACGAGTTGCCGAACGTCTGTCCGAAAGACTACGGCGAGCTGAACGAGCGGGCCCGCAAGGCACTCCGCCGCATGTACCGCAAACCGCGTTTGATCACGGCCTTCTGGAAACAGTCTTCTCTTTGTTTTGACTGACTCTATATTATGCGGGAGTCAATAGGCCTCATCGTCGTCTTGACGCTGACGCTTTTCATGGCGAGATCTGCATTTGGTCAGGACCCCGATACCAGCAGCAACGTTAGCACCATGGAATTTATTGCCGCCTTCTCTGTTGCCGGGACCCAGTCGGCGGACGTGGTGGTGCACAACCCTTGTCGTGAATCCGTGGCAAAGGTCGAGCTTAAGCTGAGCGATGCTTTGACTGGAGTCGTACAACGTAGCCATGAAGGGACCTTGTTGCCGGGACAAGGACACCTGATGACTCTAGAAGGACCCGACGACCCGGCGACACGGCGCCACATACGCCTTCGACTTCGAACGACCTGTCAAGGGCAGCTTAGACCAGAATGCGCCCCACCCACGGTCGAGATTGTCGACGAAGCGACTGGCGAGACCAGATTCGTGATAAATGCGGTGGGGACCGACCCGAAGGTGATAGTCCGGGGATGGTGGTTCCCCTGTAAGGCGGGGTAGGAAGAATGAGGGAATTTCGGTCGACAGCCGGGCGCATGAACAGCCGCGACGCGACTCTACAACCCCGCCGTGGCCCAGCGCCGCCAGCGAGTGACGCACGATTCAAGCGGTGGGGAGCCCCATCGCTCCCCCGACTCTTGCTCATAAAGCCGAAGCGCACGTTCCAGCGAGGATTACCGTTTTGGCCATCCCGGCGCGGACAGTATAGCCGAGCCACGGCTGCGCTGCAACGTTTTCGCACTGCTTGTCAAGGCCCAATAGAAATGTCCCCTTCGGTAGCCCAGTAGAAGTGTCCCCTTGGTGATAGGAGAGAATCGTCATCGTCGGGGCTGTGGAACTGTGGGAATCGCGCAGCGATTTCCAAGGGGCGGTGGGAAGGGTGGAAAACCATCCACGGTTCCTCGAGCCCGGCACGGCTGCCGCCACAAGGTTTTCCACGCTTTCCATCCGACCCGGCATTTCCGCAGCCCTCTTATGAATTCGCAGCTCGTGTTTTCCGCAGCACAGGTCGCCGCCAGGGATGGTTCGCCGCCGGCTTGCGTCTGGCCACCACGTTCCCCTGCGGTGCCGGCTTCGTCCGCAGCCGTGGCGTCGGCGTGGCGATCACTTCGTGCTCGATCTCGTGCCCCTCAAACCTCACCTGCAAGCTCTCATCGCGCCCCTGTTGGACCGTCACCCGTGCACCCGCCCCCACGCCCTGATTGCGTTTCGGCTTCAACTGCAAACAACGATTCTCGAAACGCACCACCTGGTCGTTGCTCACCACCCGTTCGTATTCGAAGCAGAACACGCCTCGCAGCTCGGTGCCGCGGGGTAGCGCCTGGTGAAAGTCCGCTCCCGCCGCCGGCTCGCAGCAGAAGCGCTCGTTGTGCTCGGCTAAGTACTCCTCGCCGAGGTAACGGTTCGCCGCCTCGTAATCAACGATGCCCCGCAGCCGCATCTTCTTGATCAGGCGGTCCTGGTGCGTGCCGTGATGGCGTTCGACACGTCCCTTGGCTTGCGGCGACGATGCGGCAATGATGCCAATGCCAAGCTTCGCGCACATGCGCCCGAACTGCGTCTCGGGCTTGATGCCTTCCAGTGCTTCCCGCGACGTCGGCTGGCGCTGGTAGACGTTTTTCCAGTCGCAGTACAACGCCTTGGGAACGCCGTGTTGGCGCACCCAGGCTTGGAGCAGATCGGCCGCGGCCCAGGTCGTTTCCTGGCCCGAGAAGCGGCACAGTGCAAGACCGGTCGCGTCATCGACAAAGTTCATCAAACAGGCTTTCGGGCCGCGTCCTTCCAGCCAGTGGTGGTGCGAACCGTCGAGTTGAATCAGCTCGCCGAAGTGCGCTTTGCGTTGCCGCCGGCTGCGATGCGGTGGGCGCTTGCGACTCCGGCTCCACAGGCCCGCCGCGAGCATCCAGCGCCGCAGCGTTTCGCGCGGCACTTCCAGGCCCTGATCGGCTGCCAGATGTTCCGACGCCAGCGTCGGCCCGCAGCGCTCGTGCCCCTCGCCCGCATAGTTTGCGTGCACCAACTCGAGAACCTGCTCGCGGCGCTTGTCATCGGCTCGGTTCGAAGCGCGGCCGACGTTACCGTGCACCAAAGCCTTGACCCCGCCTGCTCGGTAACGCTTGTTGAGCCGCTTCGCTTGGCGGTAGCTGACCTCCAGCAGTGCGGTGGCTTCGGTCAACTTCAGTTCCCCTCGTTTCACTCGGCTCAGCACTTCGCCGCGCCTCAACTCCTTGGCACTCATCCATGTCCTTCCCAATCTTTCACCTCCTCGCAGAGGTCCAGATTAGGGGACATTTCTATTGGGCGCTCAAGGGGACATTATCATTGGGCTTCAACACGTTTTCGCACTGCTTTTTCGCACTGCTTTCACGTTCGATCCTGCTTTCTTCGCCGGTCCGGCCTTCAGATCGGGTCCGGTCAAGGCGTTTCGGCAACGCCAGCGGCCACTCTGCTGACACCGCTCTGACCTTGCCTCTCGGCAACTCCCCGCCCCGGCTGCCCCGCAGTGCGAAAACCATTGCATCGCAGCTGGGAGACGGCTATCCGATATCCGATCCGTACTACGATACCCACGATGGAAATCTTGGCAAAAACGTACCCGCGACATCAAACCATTAGGAGGGGTAAGACTATGAGACGAACATCATTGCGAACAGCACAGCTAGGCCTCATCGTCGTCTTAACGCTGACGCTTTTCATGGCGAGCTCTGGATTTGGTCAGGACCCCGATACCGGCAGCAACGTTAGCGCCATTGAATTTGTTGCCGCCTTCTCTGTTGCCCCTCCTCAGTCGGCGGACGTGGTCTTGCACAACCCTTGTCGTGAATCCGTTGCAAAGGTCGACCTTAAGCTGAGCGATGCTTTGACTGGGGTCGTACAACGTAGCCATGAAGGGACCTTGCAGCCGGGACAAGGCCACCGGACGACACTGTTTGAGGGACCTGACGTACCGGCGACGCGGCGCCACATACGCCTACGACTGCGAACGACCTGTAACAATACCGTTATACCTGAATGCCCCCCCACGGTCGAGATCGTGGAAGATGCTACCGGCGAGACCATAAGGGTTGTGGACATAGCAACTTCCACGCATGTGATCGTTAAGGGCAGAAGGGTTGCGCAGAAGGGTTGTAACGCGCCTGCCCCGTTCCGCATATTGGGATTGCCGTGACATAGGAGCCTTGGATTGACCACCGGGGCGCAATAGCAGCCCCGACGCAACGCTACAACCCCGCCGTGGCCCAGCGCCGCCAGCGAGTGACGCACGATTCAAGCGGTGGAGAGCCCCATCGCTCTCCCGGCTCTTGCTCATAAAGCCGAAGCGCACGTTCCAGCCAGGACAAGCGACTATTTTTTGACAGCCACAAGCACTACAGTCCCGCCGCGCAACGATCCTGTTGTGCAACATCCTCCTTCTTCCAGAAGCAGAACGGCCGGAGTGAGCTTGCGGGCCCACGTCTTTGCACCAACGGTCCTGCTCGACACTCCATTAGCTTCCTCCAACCGGATCTCCGTGACTCACCTCCGCCAGACGGTTCTCTAGAATCTGCTCCGGGCGGAAGGACCGAATCCGCAAGTCACGCCCCTCGGCCAGGTCTAGCGCCTTCCGCGGAATCAGCCCAACGATCTCACTCTCTATCGCCTCAACCCCCGACCGCCGAGCTTCCTCCCGGACGTGTTCAAACGCTACATGAGGCGGCGTGACGTCAAAGTCCGTCAGGTTCATGGAGACTTGCACCAGACCCCGGGATTTCAGTTCCAGTCCGAGAGCCTTTACCGCCGGCAGTCCGCCGGATGACTCGCGGATGCTCCTTGCGATCTCCTTCGCCACGGCCACGTCGGTTGTGTCGAGCACCACGTTGTAGGCGATCAGGAACTGACGCACGCCCACGGCCGTGACTCCGGCCGTCTCATGCAGAGCCGGCCCTCCGATATCGGGGCGGCGGCCTACGTCCTCGGGCAGGCAGGCCCGCAGGGCTTCGAACTGGCCCCGCCGGACGTTCTCCAACCCGCGGCGCTCGTCGACTCGCGCCGCATCGCCATAGAGATATACGGGAACGCCGAGGCGGTCCCACAGTCGGTCCCCGACCTGGACGGCGACCTCAACGCACTGCTGCTTCGTAGAACCATCCAGAGGCACGAAGGGAACCACGTCCAAGGCACCGATGCGCGGGTGCACACCACGATGCTCACGAAGGTCGATCGCGTCGACGGCGACCTCGGCCGCGCGCAAGACGCCCTCGGCGACAGGGTCGGGTGGCCCTACAAAGGTGAACACCGAGCGGTGGTGATCGACATCAGAGCTTTGGTCCAACAGCCGCACCCCGCTGACCGAGACAATTGCGCTCTGGATCCGTGTGATCACCGCGGGGTCACGACCCTCGGAGAAGTTTGGTACGCACTCGATGCAGTGGTTACTGGGCATTTCGTCTAGCAGTCCGTGGTGAGAGTATGGATTCTTGTCACGCCCGTTCGATACCCCTACATGTTGCGGCAGGCGGGCACGGCATGCCGTGCCCCTACATCTCCGCTCCCGGTTTCGCCACGGGCTGCTAGCCGCGTCGTCTGCCAAGCCGACCGGCGGTGGCCGGCTCTCGACCCATCGGCCTAGCCGCAGGAAACCCGTATCCGAAACCCGGTGCACTGTAGATCACCAGCCCCTTCCGGATCGTCATCACGCAGAGGTTAAAGCCGAAATAGTACGGTATCTCCCGATAGTCGGGGACATCGAAGATCGCGATGTCCGCCTGCTTGCCGGGCTCGAGCGAGCCCAGCCGTTCCGAAAGTCCCATGGCCGCGGCCCCGTTGACGGTAGCGGCGCTGACAGCTTCTGCAGGGTACAGGCTCATCTGGGAGCAGGCGAGCGACAACACCATGGGCATACTCACGGTCGGACTGCCGGCAGGGCTGAAGCCCGTGGCGAGCGCGACCGCCGCCCCACGGTCGATGAGCTGTCGCGCCGGGGCGTATCGAATCCCGTGATGGTAGGAGACGCCAGGAAGTAGCCCGGCGAGGGTCGAGCTGCCGGCGAGGCGGTCGATCGCGTCCTCCTTCGTGAAAAGGAGGTGGTCGGCGCTGAGGGCACCCGCCTCGAGCGCCAGTTTGACTCCGTGGTCGCTTTGCCGCCGGTCAGCTCCGACTCTTACCTGCAACCCGCACGCCTTCGCGGCCCGAAGGATTCGGCGGCTTCCCGCGGTGCCGAACACCCTAGGGTCGCAATCAACATCACAGCACTGAGCCAACCGACCCACCACCAGCTTAGGCAGGATCGCCTCGCCGATCTGCTCGACCGCGACCTCGGGGTGCTTCAGCAACCGTTCGTCCTCGGGTGTTCCCGGGGCAAAGGTCGTCGCCACCGCTAGCGGCGCATCGTGGAGCGACCGCGCGATCTGAAGCGCTTTCTGTTCGGAGCCCAAGTCGAGCCCTTGCTCGGATCGCACCTCCAGCGTTGTCGTGCCATGAGCGGCAAAGCGCTCGACCCAACGCCGTGCCCTGATTTGCAGGGCTTTCGGCGACAGCTTGCGGAGTAGGCGAACACCCGGGTGGTGCGCTAGTGGACCTAACTGCAACCCCTCGGTACGGGCCGTGGCTGGCCGGTCGAGCTGCGTCGAAGCAAAGACGATCTGCGTATGGAAGTCGACAAAGCTCGGAAGCACCACCTTGCCGGCCGCCTCGATGACTTCGGCATCGCGGGCGACTCGCAGATTCTCGAGGCGGCGGGTTGTGCCCACCTCGCGAATGGTCTCACCCTCGATCAGTACGCTGCCATCCGGAATGATGTTGAGATCGCGGAGTTGGTGGCCCCGACGTATCGGCGGGCCCTGCAGTGTCAGCAACTGCCGGGCACCGCGAATGAAGATCATGGCCAATCCAAACACCGGCAGGCGACGTATGCAAACAAACCTGCCGCGGGATTGGGCCGACGCAAGGCGTCAAACGACAAAGGCCCCTCTGCACCCCCGGACACCAGCCATTCCCAGCGGCGAGAGGCCTTCATCGAGCCGATTGTAACATCGGGCCGAGCAATTCCCCCGATTACACCTAGCCGGGAGCCGACCCCCAGCTCGAAGCGCATGGATCGCAGAGACGCGCGGCTTCGTCTCACCCACCTTGGTGGTTTCCGCTTTCAACCGCTCGAGCAGTCTCGACGCTCTCTGGATCAAAATGACCGAAGAACACGACCGTGTTACCATAATTTCAATCAAGGCTTCAGCTGGATCGACCGGCCGATCTCCCCATTCGCGGTCGCGTCAGCGGAAAACTGGGTGTCAGGAGATTGATCGATGGCGAAAGTCTGTGTGGTTACCGGCAAGAAACCCATGTCGGGCAACAATGTTTCTCACGCCAACAACAAGACCCGTCGCCGGTTCGAACCCAACCTGCATGACAAGCGCTTCTGGATCCCCAGCGAGAAACGCTGGGTCAAGCTGCGCGTGAGCGCGAAGGCAATCAAGATCATCAACAAGCGCGGCATCGAAAGCGTCCTCGCCAACATGCGCAAGGATGGCAAGAAGGTCTAAGCAGTCTCGAGGTCGACCTGAAGAGGAACATCCTGACCGTCACCGCCCGCCCCGCCGATCCTCCCTGGCTTCCGAGACAAGACGTGCAAACTCCGGCGTGACGGGTGAAGTGCCGCGCCGGGCGTTCGATTCCCGGCGACCGTCTGTCTTCTTAGGGCAGCAGAGACTCAGCACGGTCGGCGGCGCCCATGAGGAACTCCGCTTCCGCGTCGGGTCCGCGAGGGCGGTAGCCAGGATCGTGGAAGACATAGAGATGGTAGGCTCCCGAACCCGGCGCGATCCTGCCCCAACAATTGAGTTTGTAGGAGTCAGCGCCCCAATCAAACGCCAAGGTGCTGCCGCGGATCTCTCCCGCCCCGCGGAACCCCAGCTCCCCGCGTGGCAGGAGTGAAAACAAGAACCGGCCCTGGGGTCGTAGGTAGATCCACCCAACGCGACCGGTGACAGACTGGCTCCATTTCGCCGTGGCTTCCAGGGGCTTGCCGTTCACCGTAAGCCTCGGCCGGTTGAGGCTCAACTCGGCATCTTCAACCGTGAAGTCGCTGGCCGGTCCGCGGGCGGCGATCCGGCGCTGTGGGTCGTCGCCGATCGCGAGATATTCGACGATCTTCTGACCTGTCTCGGGATTGATCAGAAGGTCGAAAGCGATCGTGTCACCCCAGCCGACCCTCTGCGGCGGAGGATAGCGGGGCAGTGAGAGAGCACTCCACGACTCCGGGTTCTCGAACCGCATGCGCTCCGGCCCGAGGGAGAGGGGCAGAATGCTCACAACGTAGGCCTTCTCCCCTTCGAGCGCTTCGACGTCGATGTCGTACCCGAAGTACTTCTTCTGGGAGCCGTCCATCAGGAATCGGTGAAACAGGTTGTCCGACACCTTCACGCCGCCGCCTATCCCGCGTGTTTGCGAAGGCATGCCCGACGGTTCGAGGCGGCTCTCGAAGCGGATAGAGAAATCATCGTTCGACCCCCTCAACCTCACGATCGTGAGGGGCTCCGCCTGTCCCAGGCCGTATGACAGAGCAACCAAAACAATCCAGCGGCTAGTTGTTTTCATAGGAACTCCTGATGATTCTCGGGTTGAGATCTTCCACAACCTGGAAGTCTGAGAAGCCGGACTCGCCGTCGGGAGCTTCCACGGCCGGCGTGCGAAAGGCGAGCGCGGCTAGGACGGCCAACGCAGCGAGCGTGAGCGCGCCGAGCGGGACCGGCACGCGAATCTGTCCCCACAACATCCAGTGCCACCAGCGGCGGCCCTGGGCGGGGAGCCGCTTGGCCTCCTGCGCACTTTTCAGGGGGGCTTCCAAGGAGGCGGGCGTCAGAGGGGCCGGCCAGCGGGCAAGAATCTTGCTCAGTTCGTCGTCGTTCAATGGTTGCATTGCTTTTCCACTCCAGCCGTTCGGGCCAAAGGAGCGAGCGTGTGGCGGAGGCTCTCCCGCGCGCGGTGGAGACGCGCTTTAACAGCGCCGACCTCCGCCTCCACCGTTCGCGCGATCTCTTTGAGTGACAGGCCTTCGTACTCGGTCAAGATGAGCGCTTCCCGCTGCAACGGAGGCAGCGCATCGACAGCCCGCGCTACCAAGTCGGCGGTCTCGCGGGATACCGGATCCACGGGTTCGACAGTGACCTCTTGCTCTTCGAAGACATCCCAACGGCCTTCGGCCCGCCAACGCTTGAAGATCAAGTTGCGCGCCACACCGAACAGGAAGCAACGGAGGGCGCCACGGGACGGCTCGTAGCGCGCCGAATCGCGGAGCAGCGCCAGGAAGCAATCCTGCGCAACATCCTCGGCCGTGTGTGTCGATCCGGTCATACGGTAGGCGAAGCCAAAAACGGCGTCCTTATGCTCTTGGAACACCGTGCTGAACTCCGAATTCGTCACGCGATTCGTCCGGGCGTATAAGCGCCGGCCTACACGCTATTACCACGAAACCGAAGAAAGGATACGGGCGATCAAGAAAAACTGTACAGAGTGAAAGAGGAGTGAGGGGGCACGGGTCTTCCTGCCGAGCCGCGACTGTCAAGGAGCGCTTCAACAAACGTGCCGTAGCTACCGGGGCGCATAGCGTATCACTCCCCCTTACTAGGCGGAGAGGGTCTTCAAGAACCTGCGAGCGCGCCAGACCCAAGGGCGCTCCTGGCGGCGCAGATAGCGCGGCAGGCCGATCTGCTTGGTCAGGATTTCCTGCATCATCGCGCGCGCTTCTTTGCCCTCGCCCCGTTTGGCCAGGAGCTTACCCAGCCCGTAGTAGGCCCGAGAGATCGGCGACTGTCGAAGGATCGACCGATAGGCCTCGACCGCCTGACCCTCGCCGCCTAAGGCTTCGTAGGCTTCGGCAAGGGCGAGGTTCCCCTTGTGCAGCTTGTAGTTGGCATCGGCCTGGGCTAACGTACGGAGGTCCTTCACCGCGGCGCTATAATCGCCGCTCTCGATCGCCGACAGCCCACGGTCGTACAGACTGTCGAGATCGCCTGGGTCGCGATCCAGCGCCTCGCCGAACAGCTCGATGGCCCGGGCGTAGTCGCCGTCCTTGCCGCAGCTCCAGGCAAGCTCAGCCAGAGCTTCCTGGGTCGGGCTCTCGCTCACCATGCGCTCCAGCCACTAACTCCGCCGCCGGCGCTCCCAGCGCTCAACAACCGGCATCTTCCAGTGGAGCCCGGGTAGGACCTCCACGAAGAAGTACACGGCCGCGCCGATGGGACCCAAGAAGAGGATGACCCAGAACCAATACGCTTCGGGACGATGGCGGAAGAAATGCACGATCATCAGGACCTGGAACAGGACCCCGAGACTCCACGGATTGAGAAAGGCCGCCACGGCGAGTTCCTAGCTTGCCACCTCCGACTAGGGTGTGTTAACACTAAGTCGCAAAAGCTGCTATACTCGGAGGTATGGAGATCACCGAGCAGCAATACCGCCGCATCGAGCCGGTCCTGCCCCGCCAGCGCGGCAATGTGAGCCTGCCGAACCTCACGGTTTTGAACGCCATGTTGTATGTCGCCGAGCAGGGCTGCAAATGGCGCGGCTTGCCTAAACGCTTCGGTAACTGGCACACCATTTATACCCGCATGAACCGCTGGTCGAAGAACGGCGTGCTCGACGCCGTCTTCGAGAAACTGCAGCGCGAGCAGCTGGCCCGCATCCGAATCGAAGCCGTGTCAATGGACTCGACCATCGTGAAGGTTCATCCCGACGGCACGGGCGCGTTAAAAAAACGGTCCGCAAGCGATCGGCAAATCCCGCGGCGGATGGACCACCAAGATTCATATGGTTGCCGCAAATGCTCGAACGGCGATAACCTTCGCTCTCTCGCCCGGCCAAGCGCACGACGCCCAGCAGGGCCGCGAACTTGCTCGGTGGTCTGGGGCCACTGCCCGAGCCGCTGCCGCTGCTGATGGACGGCGCCTATGAGGACGATCAGACACGCCAACTGGCTTTGGATTTCGGATGGATTCCCGTCGTGCCGCCCCGGCGCACCCGCCTGGAGCCGTGGGAATACGACCGAGCGCTCTATCGCCGCCGCAACGAGATCGAGAGACTCTTCCGACGGCTCAAGGGATTCCGCCGCATCTTCTCCCGCTTCGACAAGCTCGACGTCATGTTCCTCGCCTTCCTCCACTTCGCCCTCATCGTCGAGGCTCTACGTTTCGATACCCTACGTTAGTGTTAACACGCCCTAGTGTAATACGATCAGCAGAAAAGCTGAGGGCTCCTGGTAGCGATCGAGTGTGCAATCCACCGTCAGGCCCATGCGGTAGAGGTCCAGCGCGTCTTCGTGGAGGGTCACGGCTCGGCCTGGGCCGGAGGCGCGCATGCGAGGCAGATGAGCGCCAAAACCTGCGCGAGGTACAGATCCGGTTGATCAAGGATCGTCTGTCGCAGCCCGAGTGTACGACTTGCGCTTTGAGGGGTGAACCGACCGCGGCGCTCGCGGGGTCAGGCCGGGGGCTTGGCGGGGGCCGACGCTGCGGCGGGGACGGCGGGGCTCGGCCTGCTCAAGTTCCTTCTCGACCTCCTCGATCTTGCGGATGAGCGCGCCTTTGGTGCGCTGGGGCATGCGTGCGAATCGGTCTTCATTCGCTTCGGTCTTCGCCAGCGCTCCGCGAAACACTTCGAGGGCTCGCGCGGGTTGCTTGGCGTCGAGATACATCGATCCCAACTCGAGGTGCAGCACGTAGTTCCTGGGGAACTCTGTAATCATATCTCGCAGTAGGACAGCGGCTTCCAGCGGGCGACGCTCCCGGCGCAGGAGCAGAGCCAGCAATGCGCGGGCTTCGTTCCGCGCCAGCTTGCCCTCACCACTCACCCGAGTGACAAACCCCTCGCCCTTTTTCTTGTTGCCACGAATACCCCCTAGCACGATCACCGCCCGAATCGCCCAAGGCAAACTCCCGACAACGTAATCGTGTACCCCCGCAACTAGATAGGCGTCCACGAAGTTGGGGTTCTGCTTGAGAATTCTCCGGCTATGCTTGTTGGCTCGAGTGCCGTTGCGAAGAGCCCCGAAGTAGCTCTTCTTGATCATGAACTGGTAGTTGCCTTGCAGACCGAAGTTCGTTGAGAGGGCATAGCGGGCCAAGATGTCGTCCGGCGATTCCTTCACAGCGGCCTGTGCGAGCTTGCGGCCCTCGAGCAGGATACGCTCGAACTCTTCGCCCACGTTGGGGTCGGGCTTGGGTTTCTTCCACTCCAGGAACTCGTTGTCGCCCTTGAACGCGCTGGTCTCGAGCATGCCGAGGCGCAGCAACTCCTGATAAAGGATGGCGGTTGCGAGATGGTTATATGCCCGGGAGTCCTCGGGAGCTTCTTCGACCAAGCGGCGGTAGGCCTGGATCGCCAGATCGTATTCGAGGTTGAAGAAATAGTCGTGGCCGATCTCGCGATGGCCGGTGCTCTCCGCCGCAGACAAGAGGCTAGCGCTGAGCAGGGCCGCCACGAAAGCGACCGCAGGGCATAACCGCGCGGAACGGAGGCGCACAAGTAGTGGACGCACGTCAGCGCACGACGATTACTTCACGGAGGCTGTCACGGCTCAGGAAGAACTTGACGGACTCGAAGCCTCCGAACAGCCGCTCAAGACTACGGTTGTTGAAGGTCCCTGGCAAGCGGCGGGAGCCGACGGGACGCATCACCAAAGTCTCTCGATCGCTAATTTCATAACGCCGTAATGCGACGGTTTCGCCGCCTGCTTGGCTGTGAAAAAACGCCAGCAACGAGCCACCCGGCTTGAGGACCTGCCCCAGACGGGACACCGCCAACTCGATCACCGCGACGTCGAGGTGTTCTAAGGTGTCCCACACCAGAACCGCGTCGAAGTGTGCGGGAGGGAATCCTAGGTATTCTTCGATGAAGGCTTGCGCGTCTTTGGGCTCGAATCGTCCGTTGACGGTGGCGCTGGCCTGGTCAAAGACCTTGAGCAGGTCAACGGTGTGGATCTTGCAGTTGAGAGCGCTGAGGAAGTTGGCGTTGGTCTCGTTGAGTCCACCCAGATCGAGGACCTCGAGATGGTTGCCCTCGGGGAAGGAATGGAAAAAATGGCGCAGACCGCTACTGTGACGGGCATTCTGTTCGGAGCCGGGGACGCCGGCGACCGGCGACGAGGAAGATGAGTCTTGCATCAAGACGTTCACGATCTCTTCCCGGCGACACCGATACGGCGGTGTCTATCGCGGTTTGCGTTGCCGTTCGGGCGTTTCCGTACCCTGGCCCGACGATGCCGCGGCCGCGGCTTCCACGCCGACCGGAATCGGCGGGGTGGCCGTGACAATCGGGGCTCGCGCGGGCGCCGGTTTTCGGTTCAGTGCGGGGCGCTGAGGAGCCGTGCCGGGCTTGAGGATGTCGATGCTGCCTCGAAAGACGGCACCATCCTCGATCACAATACGCGGGGTCACGAGGTCGCCTTCCAGCGAGCCGGTCTTGCGAATCTCGATCCGCTCGCCCGCCTGCACGTTCCCTTCCAGGCGTCCCTGCACTGTGATGGTGCGGGCCTTGATCTGCGCCCGCACGTTGCCGTTGGGGCCTACGGTGAGACTGTTGTCACGCAGCTCCACGGTGCCCTCGATTTCGCCGTCGACGTACAGGTCCTCGCTTCCGCTGATTTCGCCCTTAAACTTGATTGACTTGCCGACTTGCCCGTGTGCTCGGTCCCCACGGTCGGCAACAGTGGGCCGGGCACCTGCCGCCGCGGGCGCCGGGCGCTGCGCCTCCTGAGCTTGGCTGGCTCCCGGATTCACGGTCGGTGCGCTTCTCGGCGTTGTTTCAGGCTCGTCTTTGCGTCCCCACATGTGATCCTCACAGTCTCGAAAACTCCTATGTTACAACGTTTTGGTCGACGACGGCATCCAAACGTACTGCTGTGACAGGCTTCCAGCCAGTGCACGTGTACTGTTTCTCACAAATTCGTATTCCCGCCCGGCCCGACTGCTTCGCTGAGCACCTCCCCGATTTCACTTGTGCACCTCCTATAATCGTTGAGATCCGCCCTTGATTCGGGATGCGGGGGGTTGGATGCGAGGAGGTCGAGTGAGAACGGATTCATCGAATGCCAAGTCGTCGCCGTCAAGCCGCCGGGGGTTCTTGAAAATAAGTGCGGTACTGGGAGGAGCCTTGACGGCCTGCTCGGATGTGGAGGCGCCGGATACGGGACCCAGTCGGCTGGGAAGACCGCCCAGTGGATACGGGTCCCGTTCGCCCTATGAGAAGGCGGTACGGCACAGGAGGGCCTCGAAGACCCCTGAGGCGGGGTCCACGCGCACGCCGCTGCAAGATTCGCAGGGCATCATTACGCCCTCGAGTCTTCACTTCGAAAGGCATCATGCGGGTGTACCGGACATCGACCCCGCCGAGCACCGATTGATGATTCATGGGATGGTGGAGCGGCCTTTGATCCTGACGATGGAGGAGCTGCGGAGGCTTCCCTCGGTGTCACGTGTCCACTTCATCGAGTGTGCGGGCAACAGCGGCAGCGAGTGGAAAGAGAAGAAAGGGGTGAGCGCGCAGCTCAGCCATGGCCTGGCCAGCTGCAGCGAGTGGACCGGCGTGCTGCTGTCGGTCTTGCTGGAGGCGGTGGGCGTACTGCCGGGAGCCAAGTGGGTGATTGCGGAGGGCGCCGATGCCTGCCACATGCAGCGAAGCCTTCCGATCGCGAAGTGCCGGGAGGACGTGATCCTCGCCTACGGGCAGAACGGTGAGGCGATCCGGCCCGAGCAGGGCTATCCTTTGCGGCTCGTGGCACCGGGTTTCGAAGGAAACATCAACGTCAAATGGCTGCGGCGGCTGAAGGTCACTGATCAGGCCGTGATGGCGCGCGATGAGACCTCGAAATACACCGACCTGCTGGCCAATGGCACCGCCCGCCAGTTCAGCTTTCCGATGGAGGCCAAGTCGGTGATTACCTTCCCGTCGGGAGGGCAGAAGCTGAACGGCGCCGGGCCATGTGAGATTACCGGGCTCGCCTGGTCAGGCCGGGGCCTGATCGAGCGTGTTGGGGTCTCGACCGACGGCGGAGCCAGTTGGCAGGATGCGGATTTGCAGGAGCCGCGCCACCGCCTTGCGTTTACGCGGTTTCGATTGCCGTGGACGTGGGATGGGAACGAGACCACGATCCTGTCGCGATCAACCGATGAGACCGGCTACGTTCAACCGACAGTCGAAGCGTTGATCGCGGCGCGCGGGCCGAACTCGGCGTATCACAACAACGGGATCAAGGTTTGGAAAGTCGGCGGCGATGGGAGCGTAACGAGTGTCTGAGGAAAGGCTGTGGGAGGTGACGTGGTCAATTTGAATAGCGGCGAGAGTGTAACACGCTGCGCTCCCACGTGCCGCGCCTCAAGCCGGGCGGTCGTGAGTTGGGCGGTGGTGCTGCTTACAGTGCTGGGCTGTCACGCAAGCGCCCAGTCGCCGAAGTACGGCGTGGGGCGCGCGCCGACACCGGAGGAAATCAAGGCTTGGGACATCTCGGCCTTTCCCGATGGAACCGGGCTGCCCGAAGGCAGTGGTACCGCGGCACAGGGCAAGGACATCTACGAGCGGCGTTGCGCCGAGTGCCACGGCAACAACGGCGAGGGCGGCGAGCAAGGGGCGCTAGTCGGCGGCCAGGGGAGCCTCAACACCGCAAAGCCGCTCAAGACGGTCGTGAGTTATTGGCCTTATGCGACGACACTGTGGGACTATACCAACCGTTCGATGCCGTTCGACACCCCGGGCGTGTTGACCGACGACCAGATGTACGCGGTGGTGGCCTACGTGTTGTTCCTGGGCGGTGTCGTCGGGGAGAACGACGTGATGAGCGCCAAGACGCTGCCGCAGGTCAAGATGCCGAACCGCAATGGGTTCGTGGCGGATGGCCGGCCCGATGCAGGGGCCGCGGCGGAAGCGAAGCGAGAATGATCGGCAATCGTGGGATCGGGAGCTGGCCCACACGAAGAGGGTTTGTGCGGTCCGGCACCGCCGTCGCAGCGACGGCGGTGCTCGCCGCCTCCCGCCTGCCCCTGAAAGCCGAGCCGGGCGCCTCTGACCTAGTGCCCTTCGGTTGGACCGACCTACGCGTCTCCCGGCTGTGCCAGGGCACGGCCTTCCGGCAAACCGAGCGATCCCCTGACAACCTGCTCGGGCAGCGCATTCTCCACAAGTGTCTCGACCTGGGTGTCAACTTCTTCGATTCATCGAACGCCTACGGCTGGGGTGGCGCCGAGGCGGCCCTGGGCAAGGCCATTCGCGACCACCCCCGTGACGGGCTCGTGATCTGTACTAAGGTGCACCCGGGCAGGAAACCCGAGGGGGACGGCCCGTCGGTGAGCGTTCCTTTGACGCGCGAGTTCGCGTTTCGCGAGTGCGAAGGCAGCTTGAAGCGCCTTGGGACCGACTACGTCGATCTCTACATCCTGCACAACCAGGACCCCCACACCCCGTTGACGGCCATCGCCGACACCATGGACGCCCTGGTGAGGTCGGGGAAGATCCGCTACTGGGGTGTCTCGAATCACACCGGTGACCAGGTTGGCCGCCTCGCGGCCCACGCTGCGCAAGAGGGCAGGTCGCGGTTGGCTGGACTACAGAACTACTTCAACATCATCGGCCGCCACACGCCCGCGCAGGCCGTCCGGGGCATCGAGCAGGAGCTGTTCCCATTGATTCGCCGGCACAACTTGGGGTTGATGGCGTTCAGTCCCCTCGCCGGCGGGGATATCGCTCCCGGAAAATCCGCCCCGGTTGGGACTGCCCTTGCCGGCTTGCTCAAGGTCTTGGATGAAGTCGCGGGCGAGCTGGGAGTCAGCCGTGCGCAGGTCTGTATCGCCTGGGTGCTGACCCATCCGGAAGTGACCAGCTCGCTAGCCGGCGCGGAGCGTCCTGAGCACGTGGAGGATAATGTGGCGGGCTCGCAGCTGATGCTCCCGGCGGAGTTGCTCGCCAAGCTGAACGCGTCGAGCGGCGACTATATGAGGGACGTCGCTGGTAAGAAGGCTGGTAATTTCGGCAACCGGTTGCTGCGCGAGGACGGCGTCCCCTGAGGGCGCTGGGGTTTGAGGCGAGGCCGAGTGGACGGGCTGGGGCACATCTTACCGTTGCTTGACCCGGACGAGCCGGAACCAAGTAGGGTCTTCCTGACGGACCGGATAGAGTTGCGACCTTGAGGGAGCGCGCGGGTTCACACCCGCGTCTCTGTCCGGAGCTCCGATATGAAAGGCCGGAACGAACGGAGGTAATCCTCTATGACACGACGGGAATGGCTGATCGCAGCCGGCGGGGCAGGAGCCCTGACAGGAGCACTGGGGGCCTGCGGCTCGCACGAGGAGGCCGGCGAAGCTCCTGAGGCAACAGCCGCACTCGACGGCCGCATTATCGATGCTCACGTTCACATCTGGACGCCCGACACCGACAAGTACCCACTCCACCCCGACTTCAAGAAAGAGAATATGAAGCCGGCCAGCTTCACCCCCGAGGAGCTGTTCGCCCACTGCAAGCCCTCGGGGGTGAACCGCATCAACCTCATCCAGATGTCGTTCTACCGGACCGACCACTCTTGCATGCTCGACATGATGGAAAAACACCCGGAGAACTTCGTCGGCACCGGGGTCTTGCCGGACGTTCTCGATGACGACGCGCCCGATGCGTCCCAGATGATGATCGACTTGGCGAAGAAGCGCACCTACGCCTTCCGTGTTCGGGGTGGTATCCGCCGCAAAGACGAGTTAGGCGAGCAATGGATGAGCCACCCCAAGTGGGACAAGATGTTCCAAACCGGCGCCAAGCACAATCTGGCGCTGAGCTTCCTGATGAACCCCGGCGACATGCCCGAAGTCGGCCGCATGTGCACGAAGTACCCCGATACGCCGGTGATCATTGACCACTTGGCGCGCATCGGGGCCGGCGCGCCCGTGGAGGATGATCAAGTCGAAGAATTGTGCGGCCTAGCGAAGCACAAGAATATCCAGGTAAAGGTGGGCGCCTTCTACGCCTTGGGTGACGCGAAGCCGCCTTACACTGACTTGCTGCCGATGATTGAGCGGGTGGTCGACGCCTACGGTCCAGAACGGTGCATGTGGGAGAGTGATTGCCCGTTCCAGGTGCAGCCGCCCCACAAGTACGACGACTCTGTGGCGCTGATCCGTGACCATGCCGATTTTCTGAGCACGTCTGACAAGGAGCGCATCCTGGTCACGACAGCGGAGAAGTTCTTCTTCGCGCGCTGAGGTAAGAGCGACAAAGAAAACGGGGGCACTGCGTGCGCCCCCGTCGCAGGTCTCGGTCGGCTAGGCGCTGCGTTTGGCCGTCCAGCGGGCAGTGCCGTACTCGCCTAGGCTGACCTCGCCGCTCATGTGGTCCCCCTGAACGTGGCCGGTGAAGTTGTAGTGCAAGCCGGTGGCCTCGATTTTACCGCCGCCGGTGAAATCTACCTTGTTGCCGCTGACCGTCCCGCGGACCGGCGCGCTCGTGATACGGCCCGTGTGGCGTCCGGTTAGGTTGTTGCCGTCGGCGGCAAGGAACACCTTGTGGTGTGTCGAGCCGACCGAGAACTGGATGTCAACGTCCCAGTGGCCGTCGACGGTGACCGTCGGGGGCTCGAGCGACGGCTTCGGCTTCTCGCCCGGAGCGTTGCTGAAGATGTCGTGCAGCCGTTCGGCGACCATTTTCTGTTCGCCGTCGTACATGGCACAGGGACGGAGGATGAAGGTGGTCCCGTTGCCTCCGGCATGGGTCATCACGCGCGGCTCGCCGTCGAGCAGCATCTGACCGACCTCGCCCGCCGTCAGGCCGATCTTCTTGGGGTCCCACTCGACGTTGAGGACAGGATAGTTGGCCGCCGTGCGGGGTTGACGTACGTTGGTCTTGACACCGTTGACCTTGGTGATGCGGTTGCTAATGTCCTTGTACCAGGAGCGCCACAGGTCGTCCTCGGCTTGACGGTTGCGCGGCCCGTTGATGAGGGATTCGACCGCGGCGAGCACGCCCATGACCTCCTCCTTGCTGACCTTCATGGCGCGCGCAAAAGCATGGTGCGGCGCGCTGTTTGCGAAGGCGGCTGTGATGAGATCCTTGCGGCCAAGTAGAATGCCCCCGGTTTGGGGTCCCCTAAGGATCTTGCCGCCACTATAGGCAACCAGGTCGACCCCCTGGGAGAGAAGCGGGTTGGGAACCAGCGGCAGGTCGGCCGCGGCGTCGATCAGCACCGGCACGCCGTTCTTGTGCGAGGCGGCAACGAACTCGGCCAGCGAGAAAGGGTTGCCGTCGCGCAAAAGGTTGACCTGGGCATGCGCCATGGCGGTTCGTGGGCCAAAGGCCCTTTCAAGATCGCCGAGTGTCTGGACTTCAACCATCCGAATACCGGTGGTGCGCACGGCGTGGTCATAGGTGCTGCGCGACCATTTCGGCACAACCACTTCGTTCTTGATCCCGGACGTGTCGGGCAACTGCTGGATCTTTTCCGGATCGCCGCCGGCCACGCAGGCGAGCGTGCCGCACGTAACGGCTCCCGCGGCCCCGGAGCTGACCATGGCCGCCTCGGCGCCCAGCAACTCGGCGATGCGCGGGCCAGCTTTGGCCATCAACTCATCGAGATTCACGTGATAGAAAGCCGCTTCGTGTATGGCTTCGACCACCTGGGGCAGCATGGCGGAACCGCCGTTGATGGTGTAGGTAGACGTGCAGTTGATGAACGGCCGGACGCCGATGCGTTCATAGACATTGGGTCCGCCGCCGCGAACGGGCAGGCGCGCGGCACTGGCAGCCGCGGCGGTGCTCGACGGGAAAGCCGCCAGCAGCCCAGCGGCCGAGGCCATCGACCCGACGCGGAACACGTCGCGGCGGCTCGGGTTGGATCCATTTTTTTCTGTAGTCTTCTTCATAACCAGAACTCCTTCAAAGCAGCGGTCTAACCGACGGGAAGTAGGTGTCGCGGAGATGTTGGCCGACCCCTGCGACTTTGTGGGCGCGACTGGGCGCCAGCCTGCCCCAAGCATACACCAAACGTTTGCGCATGTCAGCGTGGGGTAGGGTATCGCTTGCCGCTGACCAGGTGGACGGCAAGACGGTACTCTTGATAGCTTCGTCGGGTCCTAGCTAGACACAGGGGAAGGACCGTCAAAGAACTCAGGACGAGCGGTCGAGGCGACAACCGCTTGTTTGATGCTACGAAATTCGCGTCTTGCCGCTTGTAACAGTCCCGAGCCTCCCACCGCTGCCCAGCTTAGCCGTCGGATGCCGCTATCGCCGTGACCGAGACCTCCAGGACTTGTTCGCCGTCCCACCCAAAGAACTTCTTCCACCGATAGTGCGGTTCGCCGGGCGTCTCGGGTAGGTCGGCTCCCGTCTCCGGGGATCTGAGGGTGAGATCCACTTGTTGAGCCGCGCAGCAGGACTTGATCTTTCCCCCGGTCACGCTAAGAACCTCCCGCAGACTCGACCCGAGGGTCTCGTCGTTGAGGTTTTCGTCCTCGACTCCGAGCATCGAGAGGGCGAAGTCCCGCATCATCGACTCGCCCGAATTCACGGCAGCATAGATGGCTACTTGGGACGTGTCGCAGTCCAGACGTACGCGTCCGCACCTAGCGAAAGCGGTCTCGTTGGATGGAGACTCGACCTCCTTGGGGTCCGCTCCCGTCGCCTTCTCGATCACGCTCTGGATCGTATTGAACAGCTCGGGCTCGATACCCGACAGGAGAGAGGCCAGATCGGCTTCGGGAGGCTCACCGGCTTCGGCGGTCTCGTCGGCCTGAGACGGTTTCTTGGCATCGAGTATGTGGGATACAGCGGTGCGGAAATCGGCTGGCATGAAGTGCCGGCTCACCGTTCCTGCAGCGCCTTCAGTCGTCACATCCTCTTGGATCCCGCCCAGCAGGTGAACTTCCGATCCCATGGCTCGGAGCTTCTTGACCATGAAGTTGAGCTGGAGGCCCGGGAGGTTGTTGGACAGCAAGATCACGCTGGGCTGCAAGCTAAGGGCTTTGACCAAGAGTTGGCCCACGTTGCCGGCCGTCCCGCAGTGGCAAATGGTGTCGAGGGTTGTTCGCGCGAACTCGCGAAAACTTTCGTCGCCGTCGGCGACCAGCACCTTCGGCCGTGTCACCCTCTCTGCTTCGGCCCGGGCCCGCCGTTTTTCGAGAATACGGTCCGCGGCGGCTGAAATGCGCGCCATGGATTTTTCACGGTCCAGCGGCTTGCGGATGTAGTCGGCGATCTTCAGCCGCATTGCTTCGCGGATCTCGTCGGTCGAGCCCGTCGAAGAGATGATGACCACCTCGAGGTCTTTGAGCTTGGGGTCCGCCCGCAGCACGGTGAGCATCTCAATGCCACTTACGTTGGGCATCTTGATGTCGAGCAGTACGAGATCTACTCCGGTCTCAGAGAGGACTTCAAGACCTTCGCTACCGTCCCCGGCCTGATGCACCTCGCCCAGTGCCGCTTCAGTAAGCCAACGGTCCAAGACGGAGCGGATAGTCGGATCGTCGTCAACGATGAGAATCCTGACAGCGGACATATATAGGTTCGTTGGCCGGCTCGAACGCGTCCGGTAGTCTTATCGGCCGAAGCAGTAGATCTCTTGGTTTCCTCGTTCCCTCTTGCAGACGATCGGGGGCTCCCGCGATCAAAACACCGGGCATCTATCGCACTCCCTCGAAAGGCTCTTGTTCCTGGCGGATCTCGGTCACACTGCCATCGACATCGGCCAGCCGCAGGATCAATTCCTGCCGCAAGTCCAGCGCATGTTTGGGGATCTCGAACCGCGCCGCAATCATTCCAAAGACAGCTCCACCCGGCTGGATACGCACGCGGTTGAGCAGGGGCTCGTTGTCGATGCCTCCCAAGCCCGGGAAGTATTGGAACAACCCTTTGAGGTCGGGCGCGCTGATTGTCTTGCCTTGGCGGCGAATGCCTTCCGCATCAAGTACGGTCACCGTGCGCTCGCCGATCATCATCTGGATGTCCGACGGATTTACGGCTTCGATATCGACGATGGCAACAGAGCTGTGCTGGTCCATGCCGAGCGTACGGACGTTCGTGATCGTGCCCTCGAGCTGCGCCGTCTTCCAGTCGCTGATTTCGAGTGAGCCCAAGACCAGCACACATGCGCCCACGAGGCCCGCCAGTATGAATTGATACTGTTTCATGTCAGTCTATAGACGCCTGGGGACATCTCCCGGTGTCTCGGAATTCGCTTCGGAGCCCAAGCATACCTGGCCATGATAGGCCGGATGACCGGGTTTCACCGCGCGAAACTTCCGCCGAAAGCGGAGCAGAGCTGTCCGCCGATCCCCCTTGACCCTAAGGTAACTGGAAGGCATTGTGATGTGACCGGCCCAGAAACCGCCTTGGCACGATGAACTTCCTGGCACATCTCTTTCTCGCGGGTAGCGCTCCCGAGTCGATCATCGGCAATCTGATGGGGGACTTCGTCCAGGGCGTCGATGTCGGGGCTTACCCGGAGGCCGTCCGTGCCGGGATTCGAATGCACCAGCGAGTCGACAGCTTCACCGACGCCAACGCGATTGTCATTCGCAGCAAGAGGCGTATGCCCCCGCCCTACCGGCGCTACGCCGGTGTCCTCGTCGACATTTTCTATGATCACTTCCTCGCGGTTGGCTGGAGGGACTACTCTCCGGAGACCAGCCTCGACCACTTCGCTCAAAGAACCTACGGTGTGCTCACGCAGAATCAGGACCGCCTGCCCCCCCGATTGCGGCGCATCGTGCCGTTCATGGTAGAGCAAAACTGGCTGGGCCGTTATCAAACCGTCGAGGGTGTCCGACGGACATTGCAAGGCCTGTCACGACGTCTGAAGAGGCAAAACCCGCTCCCGGAAGGCGTTTCACAGCTCGAACAACACTACGGCCCGCTGAACTCCGACTTCATCGAATTCTTCCCACAACTGATCACCTACGCCGATCACCTACGAACGCAGAACCCATCTCACCCAAGGGCCAGTCAGCGGGCACCTTAACTCGCCGGGCCTTGCCGTCGGCCGCCACGAGTGGTCGGCTAGCTTCTGCTTGCCTGCTCGCGGATGGCTCTTCATCCCCGCAGTATCCGTGCCGCAAGGCCCTCACAATGCCGGAGTTCCTCGAGCGGATAGTACCAAGCAAGGTCATGGTACGGGGAGACCACCCGCTAGGATTTCTTACCTAGGGAACTAGGTTGACACGCTTATTGTCGTTCGCCCGCGGTGGCACAAAACTGTAGAATGGAAGTAGTATGAGCCGGTCCTATCACTTTTAGGCTCAACAGCTTCCGTCCTCAGACCCCGGGAGGAACGCCGCCTTGCCAAACACCAACGCCTCGACCGGCGAGAGCAACAGCGACTCTGTCGCCGGACTGCCCGACGATCAACACTGGAAAGACGTCGAAAAACGCATGGCCTCCTTCGAAGGCCAACTCGGCGCCCTAGCGACAGACCCGCGCATCGGCTCCGCCCTAGTGCGGGTCGCCGAACTCGAGAAAAAGGTCAGCGACGGGACATCGGACCCGATCCTGAACGAAGTGGCTCATCGGTTGACCGCCCTCGAGGGCCAGCCCACTGCGCCGGACAAGGACATTACCGACAGGCTCGCATCCCGCTTGGATGACCTGGCGGGGAAGATCTCTAGCATTTCGGCCACGGACCCCCGCACCGACGACCTCGTAATCCGTACGGCCTCGCTCGAAGCGGCTACGAAGAAGACCGCTGAGACTGACCATCTGTCGGAAGTGACGCAGCGGGTTGAGCAACTGGAAGCCGCCGTGCAGGATGAAGATAGCGAGCAGCTGGCAAGCCTGGACGCGCGTCTGGCCCGGGTGGAGAACGCCTCTGCGCAAGAACCTGCGGACCCTCGGGTCGATACTTTGATCACACGCTTATTCGATCTTGAGGAGCAATTGCAGAAGTCCTCGCCCGCCTCTGAGATCGAGGAGCTAGTGGAACGCGTGAGTTCCTTGCAAGCCAAGGCAGAACGCTCGGTACAGGACGAGCAGTTAGCCCAGATCGCCTCCCGCGTTCATTCACTGGAAGAGGCCGCCGGCGCGGTGCCGCCTGACCCGCGCGTCGAAAACCTTGTGGAGCGGCTGGCAGATCTGGAACATCTCGCAAGCAGCACGCAGACCGATTCCCGGCTTGGCGAGGTGACGGCACAGCTGTCCACTCTAGAAGAGCGGCTCGAACAGCCAGCCGACAATTCGCGATGGGATGAGCTGGGAGAACGCCTGGCGGACCTAGATGCCCGCTTGCAGAGAGAGGATGCCGGCGCGCGCATTGCTTCGCTGAGTGACCGTGTGACCGATGTAGAAGCCAGCGCCGCCGAGCGACCCGAGCCCAATCTTGACCCCGTGGTCGATCGCCTCGACAAGGTAGAAGCCGCGGTCACGGCATCTGCGGACGATTCGCGCCTCGGCGAAATGGCGGAGCGTTTGCAGAGTCTCGAATCTGCGGACCCCGCCGTCGATCCGCGGTTTGACGATGTCCTTCAGCGCATCTCGAGCCTCGAGGAACAGACGAGCGAGGACTCAGAGCCGGTAGAGACCGGCGCTATCGAAGAACGGCTGAGCGCACTGGAAACGGCGTCGGGAGAAAGACCCTCCTCAAGCCGCATGGACGAGTTGACAGAGCGGCTCGAGGTGCTGGAAGCAGCGCCGGCCGAAGGGGATTCCTCCGCGGCCCGCATTGATGGGTTGACTCAGCGCCTCGAAGCTCTCGAAGCCGGCCAGATCGACCTTCCGCCTGACTCTGTCGTGGACGACATCAGCCGCCGCATTCTCGCTGTCGAGGAGAGTGCCGCGGCCGGCCCAAGCGACTCTCGGACGAACGAGATCTTCGCCCGCCTCTCGGACCTAGAGGAAGGCAGGCGCGAGCCGATCCCGGACCCGCGTGTGGCCGAGTTCTCTCACCGCCTTTCGACCGTTGAACAAAACTTGCCCGAGCAGAACGTGCGCGCGGACATCGAGGAGATTGCAAAGCGCTTGGACAGTCTTCAGTCCCCGGTCGAAGGCGAAGAAGGCTTGTCGGACCCGCGGGTCGCCGAGATGGTCCTGCGTCTCGAATCGCTCGAAGAGAGGCTGAGAGAAGAAGGAGTTCCCGTGGGCGAGGGAGCAAACGAAGGCTCGCTCGAAGCCATGCACGACATGGGCACTCAGATCTCGCAGGCAATCGTCCAGGGTCTGCAGGCTGCTCAGACCGGCACGCCCGATGTCAAAGCGCTCAAGTCCCAGATGTACGTGGTTTACTTCTTCATTGGGATGTTCTTGGCTGTGGGAGTGTTTCTCCTCTTGCTATACGCCACCGATTAACCTGTGTTTCGCACGCCGGCATCCTAGGGCGGACCCCTGCGCCCGGCGGCGGAACGTAAACCACCGAACTATAATCAGGCGGTAGTGCTCACACGAAGAGAGTGGGGCCTTGCTGCGACTAGCTTGGGCCTAAGCGCCGTAGGCTGCTCGTCACAAGATCCGGAATCTGCCGGCGCGAACGGCGACCTCGAAAAGAAGACCCTGCTCGAGCGCTCGATCGTCGTGGACCTCCACTGCGACACTGCGATGTTGATCAGCGCCGAGGGGTACGATCTCGGGGAGCTTCACGACTATGGCCAGGTCGACATCCCGCGCATGCGCAAAGGTGGCGTGACGGGAGTCTTCTTCTCGGTTTGGACCAGCGCCACGGCGCGGTCCCCGACCGCCTCGGTCAAGAAAGCCATCGAGATCATCGGTGACATTCTAGGCGAAGTCCGCCGCCACCCAGACGATCTTGTCCTTGCAACGACGACGGACGAGATCGTTGACGCGAAGCAAAAGAACAAGATCGCCGTCCTGATGGGGGTCGAGGGCGGCCACATGATCGACTCGAACCTGGGCGTTCTGCGGGCCTTCTTCGAGTTGGGCGTGCGATACCTCACGCTCACCCACAACGGCCACACGCCCTGGGCCGACTGCGCCGCCCTGGCTCCGAAATCAGGTGAGCTCACCGACTTCGGGGGCGAAGTCGTGCGCGAGATGAACCGGCTCGGCATGATGGTCGACATCTCCCACGTCTCAGACGACACGTTCTACGATGCCGTCGAAACGTCGGCTGCGCCGATCATCGCTTCCCACTCCTCCTGCCGCGCCATCGCCGACCACGGCCGCAACATGACCGACGACATGCTGCGCGCTTTGGCGAAGAACGGCGGCGTCGTTCACATCAATTACTTCAACGGCTTCCTCGACCACGAGCGCAACCCTTTCACCAGTGCGCTGAACGATCTGGACCGGAAGGCCGCTGCTGTCCGCAAGCAGTACGCCGGTGATCGCAAGCAGCAGTCCGTCGAACTGCGCAAGATCGACCAAGAGCGCCTCGAGCGTGTAGGCCGGGTCCCGTTCTCCAAGCTGCTGGACCACTTCGAACACGCCGCCAAGGTGGCGGGAGTCGATCACGTGGGGTTGGGTTCGGACTTCGACGGCGTGAGCGATCAGTTACCCGAAGGGATGGAGGACATCTCGAAGATCCCCAATCTCGTCGCCGGGTTGCGCGAACGCGGGTTCAGCGATGACGACATGCAGAACGTTCTGGGCGGCAACACCCTACGGGTGATGAAACAAGTCGAAGCGGCGGCTGAAACGTCGCGCGACCCGAACCGCTACGGGTAGGTGAACCCGCAGGAATCTGTGCTGTTGATATGTGTACCGCTATACGGTACACTGACCTGTGATTCAGACGTTTCGTCATCGCGGCCTCAAACGGCTTCACCAGCAGGGAGACGCGAGCAAGCTGCGCGCCGACCAGGCGGAACGTATCGGGATCGCTTTGGCGGACCTTAACGCTGCCAAAACACCCCAGGACCTCGATTTGCCGGGGTACCGGCTTCACCGGCTAAAGGGCGATATGAAGGGCTTTTGAAGTATCAGGATTTCCGCCAACTGGCGCATCATCTTCCGCTTGGAAGACGGTGATGCATTCGACGTCGATCTGACCGACTACCACTAACGAAAGGAAGACGGGCGATGGTCATGAAGTATCCGCCGCATCCGGGACGCAGCATCAAGCAAAACTGCCTCGATGCGCTCGGGCTGAACGTCACCGAAGCAGCGAAGGTGCTGGGTGTTGCGCGTCACACGCTGTCGCGCGTGATCAACGGCCATGCGGCCATTTCTCCGGAGATGGCGATCCGGCTGGAGAAGGCCGGCTGGTCCAACGCCGACTTTTGGCTGCGCTTGCAGGCGGCCTACGGTTTGGCGCAGGCCCGCAAGCGCGAGGATCAGATCAAGGTGGAGCGCTACCAGCCACAGACGGCGGCCTGAAGCCATACAGTCCCCCCCCCCCCCCCCCCCCCCCCCCCAAAAAAAATGGTGGCGATTCGGCCCGTAACTCCAGGTGATGCGGCCTCCTGGCTGAGGCTACGCTGCGCGCTGTGGCCTGAGGGTTCTGAATCAGAGCATCGGGGTGAGATCGAGCAGTTCTTTTCCGGGGAGTCCCGTGAACCGCAGGCCGTTTTCGTTGCGGTGGGAGAATCAGGGAGCGTGGTAGGCCTCGCTGAGCTTTCCATCCGGCCGTGTGCCGAGGGGTGTCGTACCAACCGTGTCGCGTACCTGGAGGGGTGGTATGTCGAGCCCGAGGTCCGCGGACGGGGGATCGGGCGAGCGCTCGTCGAGGCCGCCGAGGGTTGGGGGCGCGCGCAGGGTTGCGCCGAGTTTGCCTCGGACACACAACCTGATAACGAGATCAGCAGGCTGGCACACCGCGCCCTGGGCTTTGAGGATGTTGGAATGGTCCGATGCTTCAGGAAGGGCTTGTAGGGAGGAATGGGAACTGGTCACAAATTGCGACCGGTTCGTTGACTACCACTAACGAAATGAGAAACACCCGGGCCCATGAAGAACCCGCCGCATCCGGGCCGTTCGATCAGGGACGCCTGATTGGAGCCGCTCGAAACTCAGCGTGACCGAAGGCGCGAAGGTCTTGGGCGGCATCTGCCATGCCCTCTCGCCCGCGATCAACAGCCAGTTCGGGATCTCTGCCGACATGGCGATTCGCCTGGAGAGACCCGGGTGGTCGAACGCCGACCACTGGCTACACCTGCAAACCGCCTACGAGTTGGCCCAAGCGCGCACGCGGCAGGACCGGATCAAAGGTTAAGCGCTACGAGCCGCGGCTGGCGGCGTAGAGAAGCCCAGTCGATCTACTGGCGAGAAAACGCCTTTTTCATCAGCCAACCGTCCGCCTGGGCGTGGCATGCGGACCTATTGAATCCCGCAAATTATTATGACACTTTTTGACAGTGTGGGGCATCTATATATGTATGGGCAACCCCAAAGGTGTGAAGCGGGATTTCAAGGCGCTGGAGAAGCGCCGTTTCGAAGCGATGCGGCTGCTCCACCAAGGCCACAATCAGTCCGAGACGGCGAGACGGCTGAACGTCGCTCGCCAAACCGTCAGTGAGTGGCGGCGGCAATACCGCGAGCAGGGTGCGGCCGGACTCCGCCAGGCCGGGCGCGCCGGACGCAAGCCGCTCCTCGATGCCGCACAACGCGAACGCCTGACGTCGCTGCTGCTGGAAGGCCCGGAAGCCCACGGCTTCCCAACGCCCCTGTGGAGCTGTCCGCGGGTGGCTCGGCTGACCGGAGACGAGTTCGGGGTCGCATACCACGCAGGCCACGCCTGGAAGATCCTGCGAGCGCTCGACTGGAGCCCGCAACGCCCGGCCGGAAAGGCGCGCGAGCGCAACGAAGAGCGGATCCGCACCTGGAAGCGCAAGACCTGGAAGCGCATTAAAAAAAAGCCCAAAACGAAGGCCGTACGCTCGTCTTCATCGACGAAAGCGGATTGAGTCAGAAGCCGCATCGCTGCCGCACCTGGGCGCCACGTGGCCAAACACCGGTGCTGCAGTTTAACTTCAACTGGGAGAAGCTTTCCGTCTCGGCGGGGCTGACGCTGCGTAACTTCTACTTCCGGCTCTATCCCGGTGCGATCGGCAAAGAGCAAGTGACCGACTTTCTCAAGGCGTTGGTACGTCATATCGATCGCCCGCTGCTGATCGTCTGGGATCGGCTGCCGGCGCACCGTAGCCGCCTGGTGCAAGAGTTCATCGAACTCTCCGAAGGCCACATCGCAACCGAGTACTTGCCACCCTATGCGCCGGAGTTGAATCCGGTGGAATACATCTGGGCTTACTGGAAGCAGCACGAGTTGCCGAACGTCTGTCCGAAAGACTACGGCGAGCTGAACGAGCGGGCCCGCAAGGCACTCCGCCGCATGTACCGCAAACCGCGTTTGATCACGGCCTTCTGGAAACAGTCTTCTCTTTGTTTTGACTGACTCTATATTATGCGGGAGTCAATAGTCGTTGCGATTTGAATATCTGTGTTCGCTGACAGTTGCTCCGCGATAAAGTGATCTCCATATCTTGTGAAAGCGAGCGGCTCCAGCATTATGCAAACACCCTGTTCATCGTTGAGCACACAATATGCATCTTGCGGCCAAATGCTATGTTGTGGGCTATCGACTTCCGCGAGCCATCCGTTGTTTGGCCGCCTCTCGATGAGTTTCCTGACAGCTACGACCGGAGAAAACTCAGCAGGGACCAACATGATATTCTCAGGTGTGAGTCCTGCGTTTACAGCAGTATTGATGATCGCCTGATGGGTCTCGGGGTATGCAAGAATCACGTACTCGATGTTGGTTCCGAGTGCTTTGAAAATTCCGAAGTACCGCTGAAGAATAATGTCGGCCGGAAGTGGGTTGGATTCCGGATAAGTTAGCAACATTCTCTTAATCTCACCGTACGCAGATGACACTGCTTTCGTGCTCATGTTTATTGCTCCAGTTGAGAGTTAGGAGTCAACGGTCCGTCGCCAGTAAGCTGCTGGATGAGGCCAGCCTGCCCTTGTCGTACAACCGGCGATAGACCTCCGCATTGCGCAGCACGGCCTGCACGTAGCCGCGAGTCTCGGTGAAGGGGATGGTTTCGACGAACACTTCGGGCTCGCTGAAGTCACCCCAGGTCATCCACTTCTCGACCCGATGCTCGCCGGCGTTGTAGGCCGCCAGGGAGTACTCCAACTGTCCCTCGAACTGGTTGAGCACGGTCCGGAAGTGCAACGTTCCGAGGCGCAGGCTGAGGTCGGGGTTGTAGAGCTGCCGGGTGGCGAGGCTCTTGATCCCCACGCGGCGAGCCAGCGCCCGTCCCGTGCTGGGCAGGATCTGCATCAACCCCAACGCGCCGGCCCGCGACTTGGCGCCGGCGTTGAACTCCGACTCCTGACGGATCAGGCCCGCTAGCAAGTAAGGGTCCAGCCGGTGGGGCGCGGCCCGTTTGCGCAGTTGCCGCGAGTAGGGCAGCGGGAATAGCCGCTCCCAGTACTCCCGGGGCATCGCTTCGATCGGCAGCCGCAGATAGCCAAAACCGTAGCGCTTCATGTAGCGCAGCCCCAGATGGTAGCGGCCCCGTTCGGACGTCTGCTTGGCCAGCTCGAGACCGATCCAATAGGCGTCTGAACGCCGGTAGTCACCCGAGCGCAATTCCTGTTCAGCCAGGTCGTCCAGGCCTAGCTGGTAAAGCAGCCGTCCGCGCTCGATCAACGTTTCGGACTCGGTGGATGGCTCGGCGGACAACGATCGCGGGCCGGGAATGCCGTTCAGAAAACAGGGAGCCGACGCTTTGCCGGGAGCCTCGCCTAACTCCTCTAGACGGGTCCGCGCCCGGTAGGCGTAGTAGTAGTGCGGAAACAGTTGGCCGAGTTCGTGATAGAGCGTCCAGGCGGAGGAGAGATCGCCAGCCTTCTCTGCCCTCCGGCCCAGAAAGTAAATCGCCGCCGCGGCCGTCGGGGAGCGCGCATAGAGACGTACGTGCTCTTCGAGCAGCGCCTCGCATCTCGGGTCGGAGTCAACGTACGCCCGCCAGCAGACCTTCCAGTGAGCGCGTGCGGCGTACGGGCCTTTGGGGAAGGCTCGGGCCGCCCGTTCATAGTATTTCCGGTAGAGGCGCGCCTCGTTGTCGAGAAGATAATGGTTACCCAACGAGAACAGGGCCTCTTCGTACCAGGGTGACCGCGGGTATGTCCGCCCCAATTCCTCGGCGCGGGCAGCGAACTCCTTGCGCCGCGACTTGCGACGGGCGCACTCGCCGAGGTAGTACATCCGCTCGGCGTCGGCCGACGGGGTCGTGACCTTCAACTGGGAGAGCCAGCTGTAGGCGACGGTCGTGTGCAGCCGGCGGTAGTCGGCCGCGCCGGCGCGCACCCTGGCGTGGTCGAGGTTAGCCCCGGTCAGCCCCTCGAGGGCTCGCCGGTATTCCCTGGAGGCCTTGCCATAGCGTCGGGCATCGAATAGCAAATCCGCTCGCTCCAATCGCCACGACGACGGGGCCGACGGATATCGCTTGCCCAACGACCGCCGCAATTGGTTCAGCGCCGTCTCGGCTTCGTCGGCCTGGGCCGACAGCGGGTACTTGTAGTAGACCCGCCGATAGGTTTCTACTGCTTGCAGACGCTTGCCTTCGAGAACCTGGCTTCTGGCCAGCAGATAGAGCCGCACGGACTCGCTCAGCGCTGACTTCGAGGCGAGCAGCCTGCGGGCTTCGGCGATTCGGTCGGCCCGGATGAGACTCTCTGCACGCAGCCGCGCCGCATGCGGGACCAGGCGGCTCTTGGGGAAGGTTTCTGGGAAATCCGCCAACACATCGGCGGCCGCGGCATGCTCGTCGTTGCGAACCAACGCGCGTGCGTAGTAATAGCGGCCGTGGTCTTGTAGCGGGCCGGAGGCTGCCAGGGCCCGTTTTAGTACCGCCGCGGCGGCCTCGAACGAGCCGGCCTCGTAGTCGGCCATTCCGAGCGCAAAGCGGGCTAAGGCCCGGTTGCTCGCCGACCCAGCCTGGCCCGCGTATGCCGCCAAGCGCTTGCGGTCGGCGGACTTGCCAGACTTGACGTAGTCGCGGCTGAGCTTTTGCAGTTCTGCTGGGACGGCACTTCGAACGATCGGAGACGAAACCAAGAGGGCAATCAGGAAGCCGGTGACGAGTAATGTCCAACGGGGAACAATCACGGCGCTGAACCTAGATCAAGCCTACAGTTACATCGTAGCCTCTCCGCCGTCAGCCCGGCTCGACACGAAGGGGCGAACGCTAAACCGCTGCTTCCTCGCGCTCGACTACCGGCTTCTTGCGCGTACCGACAGCTTCCAGCCAAGCCTCGGCGACCGACGTCAGAATCTCGATGGCGGCCGGCTCGACCGACCGGCCTGTTTTCCCGCCATCGGCGTACAACACGGCGAGCACCTTGTCACGCAGCACGATCGGAAACAGATGAGCGCGATCCTCCCCCGTGAGCCCGAACAAGCGGACGACGTCCTGCGACAGGTCAGCGGGGTTGCCCCCGGCTATGACCGCATGACGCGTCTCGACGGCATGGGTGAGAGCCGTAGCGCTCACCAACGGCACCTCCAGACTCTCAAACGACGACTGCTCTTCGCCCTGTCCCTCGTGCTGTCCCGACATCCGGAACCCGAGCAGCCGTTCCCCCTTGTGGATGAAGAGCGCGCAGCGCCCCGCGAACCCGGCGGCCGTCTCGACCAATGCCTCGGCGATGCCGGTGACCGACTCGACCGAGCGAATCCGTCGCACGCCCTCTCCTAGGCTCTCCACCGTCTCACCGCGTGCCGTGTGGGCCGCCGCCCGATGCTCCTCGATCTGAGACTCCACCAGCGCCGCGCACTCAGCTCTCAGCAGCGCAGTCAACTCCTGCTGGATTTCGTCCATCCGATTCGCTAGCGCGGCTTGGACGACGTACTCAATGCGGGACTCGAGGTCTTGCTGCATGCCGTTTCGGTCTGCTGCGAGCGATTGTTATTGTAGCGTAGGGTATCGTGAGTTTCGGTCGCCCGGGCCGCAGGAACAATACGAGATGAGCAATGATCTCCAGGGGAAGGTCGCCGTCGTCACGGGAGGGACCCGCGGGATCGGTGCGGCGATCGCCCGGGCGCTGCTCGGCCAGGGTGCGACCGTCGTGATTTGCGGCCGTCACGCTTCGGCCATCGAGGAGGCGGTGGAAGCCATGAAACCGTGCGGGCGCATCGAGGGCCGTGTGTGCGACGTGCGGCGATTCAGGGAGGTACAGGGACTGTCTCTGGTTCGTCAACCGGACTTTCGGCCGCCTCGATGTACTCGTCAACAACGCCGGCGTCAGCGAAGCGGCTCCGGTAGACGAGTTGACGCCCCGGCAGTGGCGGACCGTCATCGAGACCAACCTGAACGGGCCTTTCTACTGCTGCCGCCAGGCCGTTCCGCTGATGCGAAAGAGCGGCGGCGGCTTCATCATCAACATCGGCAGCCTGGCCGGCAAGCATGTCTTCGCGGGCGGCTCCGCCTACAACGCCTCGAAGTTCGGCCTGGCCGGTTTCACCGAGGCCGCCATGCTCGACCTGCGCCACGACAACATCCGCGTGAGCACGATCATGCCCGGTAGCGTGGACACCAAGTTCTCCCGTCCCGGAGCACCTCCGGCCGACTGGAAGATTGCGCCCGAGTACATCGCCGAGACCGTCGTCCACCTACTGCGCACGCCGTCGCGCACCCTGATCAGCCGCGTCGAGGTACGGCCGACCCAACCGCCGCGCCAGGGATAACGGATTAGAGCCTCAGAGGCCGCACAGAGCCAGGGGCGGAGCCCTCGTTAGCCCAGACATCTTACACCTCCATAACCGCGGCTTCGGGATATAATGCAAGAGCCAAATCCTATCCAGGTACCCGTATGAGACGGAAAACTGCGCCGCACCTCTCGACCCTCGCGGCACTTGCCGCGGCGGCCCTCGCCACCGCAACTCTCTACGCCGAGGGCGAAGCCGTCAGCTACTACAACGATCTCCGCCCAGTCATTCAGCGTTCGTGCCAGGGTTGCCACCAACCCGCCAGCATGATGGGCGGGCTCGATTTGACGACGCATGAAGCCATCAAGGCCGGCGGCCAAAGAGGGATGGTCTTCAAAGCGGGTGCGCCGGACGAAAGCTCACTCGTCGCCCGCTTGACAGGCAAGCTGGAACCGCGCATGCCGATGGGACAGGACCCTCTTGGCGACGCCGAGATCGATCTCTTCCGCCGCTGGGTGAAGGACGGAGCCGAGGACGACACGCCCGCCTCGGCCCGCGCGCCCGAAGTGCCGACCGAGCCGCCTACCTACAATCTGCCTCCGGTCGTGACCGCAGCGGCCTACTCGCCGGACGGCTCTCTGTTGGCCGTTGGCGGGTATCGCGAGATTCTAATCCACAGTACCGTCCAGAGCGCCGATGGCTCGAAGATCGAAGCGCGCCTACTTGGGCGCTCGGACCGCATCCACTCGGTCGAGTTCACCCCTGACGGAAAGACGCTGGTCGCCGTCGGCGGCACTCCCGCACGCTTCGGCGAGGTGCAGGTTTGGGACCTGGCATCTAGGAAGCAGGTGCGCTCGGTGGTGAGCACCAACGACACGCTTTTCGGCGGCGCGCTCTCGCCCGACGGCAAGTTCGTCGCGATCGGCGGGGCCGACAAGAGCGTGAGGGTGGTCGAGGTGGCGAGCGGCAAGGAGCTTTTCAAGGCCGGCCAGCATGAAGATTGGGTGCTCGACGCCGTGTTCGGCATCGACGGCAAGCGCATCGTCACGGTGGGCCGTGACCGCGCCGCCAAGCTCGCCGACGCCGTCAGCGGGGCCTTCATCGAGAACGTCAATTTCCTGCGCGAGCCGCTCTTTGCGATCGTGCGCCACCCCCGGCGGGACTACGTTCTCATCGGAGGCGCCGATCGTGTGCCGTACCTCTACATGATGGACCGGCCGCGCGCCCTCAAGATCGCGGACGACTCAACGTTGGTTCGTCAGTTCGACGAGCAGTCAGGTCCGATTCACGCGCTGGCTTTCAGTCCAGATGGCAGCCGCACTGCGGTCGGTGGGATTGCCGAGGAAGTGCCGGTTTACGACACAGAGACGGGCGATCTGATCGCGACTTGCGAAGTGCCGGTGCGCGGGACTTTCATCCTGGCGTTCCGGCCGGACGGGCAGGAGCTTTTGGCGGCGGGCTTCGATGGAAGGATTCGGCTCTTCGATCCCGCCACGGGCGCGTTAAGGAAGGAATTCATCCCCGTGCCCTTGCAAGAGAAGGCAGATGAGATCGGCACGCTAGCGCACGAAGCAACCGAGCCCGGAACGCCAGTGACGGGTCAGCACAGTCGAGCAACCGCGATGCCCCGGTCCCTGACTGGCGTTCGAACCACCGTTGCTCGAAAAGCTAGCCCGGAGTCGAACAACCCACCCATGCGCACAGCCGCCGCCCTTACCAACCTCACCCTGTTGCTTGCTTCCTCGCTCTTCGCCCCAGCCCTCACCGCCGCGGCGCCCGAGCTGACGAAACTCGAGCCCCGCGGGGCCCAGCGCGGCACGGCCGTTCAGCTTTCTCTCCGCGGCTACGGACTCACCGCGGAGACGCGCCTGTTGACCACCGTCCCGGGAGCGCTCACCCGGCTAACCCCAAAGCGCGACCCGGGCCGCGAGCTCCGCTATCTGCTCGAGCTGTCAAACGACGCCCCCGTCGGCGCCTACTCGATCCGGGTGGAAACGGCCAACGGGATCTCGAACATTCTGCTCTTTACCGTCGGCCCATTCCCGGAAACTACCGAGGCTGAATCAGAAGCCCGGCGACAGGAGTACTCGAACGATACTGCCGAGGGCGCCGAGCCCTTCGACTCGCCCGTCACCGTGAACGGCACGCTGCGGGGTGCCGATCGCGACTGGTACCGCATCTCGGGCCGGCCCGGCGAGAGAGTAGTGTTTGAGGTCGAGGCGCGCCGTGTGGGTTCGGCCGTCGATCCGGCGCTGGAGGTCCGCGACCAGGCGGGTAAGCTGCTGGCGCGCACCAACGATTCTGAGGGCGCGGGCGTCGATGCTCGCGCCGAGGCAGTCTTCCCCGAGGATGGCGAAGCCTACGTTCAGGTCCACGACGCACGCTTCAGCGCCCAAACCGACAACTTCTATCGCCTCAAAGTCGGGGCGTATTCTTTTGCCGGGGGCATCTTCCCTCTCGGCTGGCGGCGGGGAGAGAAGATCAAAGTCCAACTGTTCGGAGGGAACCTGAGCAACCCGATGGAGGTCGAGCCTGACCTTTCCCCCGCAGCAACGTCCTCCGGCTTCGCGATGCTACGGCTACCCGGCGAGAACGCCTCGCTGCCGCTTGCGATGGTGGTCGGCGACAGCAAAGAGGTCTTCGAGCCGAAGGGCAAAGGGCCACACAGGCTGAAGCCCGGGGTCGTGGTCAACGGGTGCCTCGCCGAGCCGGGTGAGATCGACCGGTATCGCCTCTCCGTGAAGCCGGGCGAGCACTGGATGATCGAAACGCAGGCTGCCGGCCTCGGCACGTCGGCGCTCTACGGTCTGATCACGATCTACGACAAAGGCGGCCACAAGCTGGCCTCGGCGGGCGATCAGGAGCCCGAAGAGCCGCTGTCGTTCATTTCTTCGACGGGCGAGACGTTCGGCGACCCGCACCTCGGATTCCAAGCACCCAAGGGCACGGCCGAGATTGTCGTCAGCATCGAAGACCTCCTCGGGCGCGGCGGACGCGGCTACGGCCACCGCCTGGTCGCCCGGCGCCGGCCGCCGGACTTCACTCTTACGCTGGCGACCCCCTACATCAACATCCCCCAGAAGGGGAGTGCGCTCGTCAACGTCACCGTCGACCGGCGCGGCTACATGGGCGACATCAAGCTGACCGCCCGCGGTCTGCCGGACGACCTCATCCTCCGCGGCGGCCACGTCCCCGCGGAGGACGGCGGTATGACCACCAGCCGTACGTCGAGAAAGGGCATGCTCACCATCGAGCCGAAACCTGGAGCCGAAGCCCGTGAACTTGACTTGGAACTGTGGGGCGAAGGGCGGACCGACGACGGCCGCACGATTCGGGTGCGCGCCCAGGCGCCGGGCATGATGGCCGTGGTCAAGGGCACGAAGCAGGACCCGGTCACCGCTCCCTGGCTGGCCGCGGCCCTGCCGGCCCGCGTCACCGAACCGCAGGAGGGGGTCTTGCAGGTCCTAACACCTCTCCACGTGCGGCTGATTCAAGGTATGGAGCACGACATCAAGTATTCGTTTCACGGGCGCGAGGCCGCACGCCTGACCGACCGCGTCAAGGCAAGCAACCTGCCCAGCGTTGGCAACGTCCGCGTGATCGGCGAAGCCAAGAACAAAAAAGGCGCCAACGAAGGGACGCTGAACCTGATAACGACGATGGGCACGCTGCCAATGACGTTCGACATCGTGCTCACCGCCTCGGCAATGATCGGCGGACGTGAACGAACCGTCGCCTCGCCCGCTATTACCTTCGAAGTCGTGCAAGGCTACCGGCTCGATCCCCCGGCCGAGCCAATCGAAATCAGCCGCGGCGGCGGCGCCGAGATCACGGGTGCCTTCCACCGCGAGCCCGACTTTCTTGCCCCGGTGACAGTCAAGGTGAACAACTTGCCGCTAGGCGTCGAGTGCGAACCGGCTGAGGTCCAAGGGGCGCCCGTCCGGTATCGTTTGTCTTGCGAGGCTGGCCTAGCTGCAAGACCCGGTGAGTACGAAATTGAGCTGGCGCCGGCCTCGACTTTGGCCGATCGCGACAAGGAATTGGTACCGTATAAAACTGAGCCGGTTTCGGCGCGGATTAGGGTGAAGACGTCCATCGAGATGGCGAAAGCCCGGTAGCATCTGGAGTCCACGAATGTCACGCACAGCTACGCTACTCACTTTGCTCACGATTTGCCTTGGCGTCGTCGCTCCGTCCGCCGATGCGGAGGAGATCACCAAGCTGGTGGTCGAGCCGCCGTCGCTCGTCCTGTCGGAGCCCGACGAAGGCCGCCGCGTGCTGGTGACGGGGATCACCGCCGAGGGCGAGAAGATCGACCTGACCAACCAAGCACAGCTCGACGCCGGCGGCGGTGTCGTCAGAGTGGACGAGAGCGGCTATCTCGTGCCTGTCAAAAAGGGCGAAGGCCAAGTGACAGTCACAGCCGGTGGAAAGACCGTGCAACTCAGCGTGGCGGTTGGTGACCTGGGAAGCCCCCACCCGATCAGCTTTCTGCGAGATGTAATGCCGGTGCTCAACAAGGTCGGCTGCACCGCCGGGGCCTGCCACGGTTCGGCCAAGGGCAAGAACGGCTTCAAGCTATCGCTGCGGGGCTACGACCCTGAGTTCGACTATCGCGCATTGCTCTACGACATCTCGGGACGCCGCTTCAACCGCGCCGATCCCGCTCAAAGCCTGATGCTGGCCAAGCCCACGCAAGAAGTGCCGCACGAAGGCGGTCTGCAGATCGAGCCGGGCTCGCGCTACTACCAGACGGTCTTGGATTGGATCTCGAAAGCCACGCCCTTCGGCGATCCCGCCCAGGATAGCGTCGACAGCCTCGAAGTCCTGCCGGGCGATGTCTTTATGTCTCGTCCGGGCCGCAAGCAGCAGATGCTGGTCGTAGCGCGCTACCGCGACGGCTCAGTGCGGGACGTGACCCGAGAGGCCGTCATCGCTTCCAGCAGAGAGACGACGGTAGCGGTGAGCGAAGAGTCCGTCGTCGAAGGCGTGCGTGTGGGCGAGGCGACTCTGCTGGTGCGCTATGAGGGCAAGTTCGTCATCGTGCCTGCGACCGTGCTCAACCCCGAGCCGGGTTTCGAGTGGAAGCAGCTCTCCCAGCACAACTACATTGACGAGCACATCGACGCCAAGCTCGAGCGCATCAAGGCGCAGCCCTCCGACCTCGCCGAGGACGGCGTTTTCTTGCGTCGCGTGTACTTGGATCTGGTAGGCATCCCGCCGACACCAGAGGAGGCGCGGGACTATCTCGAAGACCCCGAAACGTCGCGGCTGAAACGCGTCCGGTTGATCGACAAGCTGATGAAGCGCAAGGGGTTCATCGATCACTGGGCGTTGAAGTGGGGCGACCTGCTGCAATCGAATCGAAAATATCTGGGTGAGAAAGGCACCTGGGCGTTCCGGCAGTGGATCCGCGACGCCATCTCGATCAATCAGCCCTACAACGAAATGGTGCGGGAGCTGATCACCGCCACCGGCAGCACGTATCAGAATCCACCGGCGAACTTCTTCCGCGTCAACAAAGACCCGAAGGAGGCGATGGAAAAAACGTCGCAACTGTTCCTCGGCGTGAGGATGATGTGTGCGCAGTGCCACGACCATCCGTTCGAGCGCTGGACGCAGAACCAGTATTACCAGCTCGCGGCCTTCTTCGCGGCCGTGGGCGTAAAGCCCGGTTTCGACAGCGACGAGGAGATCGTTTACCTCAAGCGCAGCGATAAGGACATGAAGCACCCCAAGACCAACCGCGTGGTCGAGCCGGAATACCTGATCGCGAGCGCGGAGGGTCCGCCGATCGGGTCGGTCCGCGACCGCCGCGAGGCCCTGGCCGAGTGGCTTACGTCGGAGAAGAACCCCTTCTTCGCCCGTGCCATCGTCAACCGGCTTTGGAGCTACTTCCTCGGCCAAGGGATCATCGAGCCGGTCGACGACATTCGCGCGTCCAATCCGCCTATCAACGAAGCACTACTCCAGGCCCTGGCTGACGACTTTGTCAGAAGCGGCTACGATCTGCAACACGTCATCCGGACGATTGTGAACTCGCGGACGTACCAGGCCTCGATCACCCCAAACAAATGGAACGAGCATGACGGCCGCAACTTTTCGCACTTCTACCCGCGGCGTCTCACGGCCGAGTCGATGCTCGACGCCGTGACGATCGCCACCGGATCGCGGCCCGAGTTCGAGGAAGTCCCGCCGGACTTCACGGCGCAAGAGTTGCCCGACCCTCACATCGGCAAAGGCGGCTTCTTGGACACCTTTGGGCGGCCGGAGCGTGAGTCCGCCTGCGAGTGCGAGCGCCGCGGCGATGTGAGCCTGCCGCAAGCGATGAGCCTGATCAACGGGCCCACCCTGGCCGAGGCCATCGCCGACCCCGAAGGTCGCATCGCCGAGCTGATCATCGGCGGCACGCCCGACCGCGAGCTGATCGAAGATCTGTACCTGGCCACGCTGAGCCGCTTCCCAACGCCCGCTGAGTTGGACAATGCCTTGACGTACCTCAAGAAGGGCCAGGGCCGCGCCTCCCGCGCACAGGACCTGCTCTGGGCGCTCGTCAACAGCAACGCGTTCCTGTTCAACAGGTAGTCCCCGGGACTCATGCATGGAGAGCTGCCGACGTCCGTCAGGGGGTCTAGTCCGTCTTCACCGGCACCGCATGGGCAGCCCCGTCGAGCCATACATAACTTCCGTTCGGAGCTAGCCGGTGGCAGTTGAGGCAGCCTCGATTCGAGATCTGTGCCGGATTACCTGTCACCTCATCTTGAACGTAGGTCGACATGTAGGACTCGGCCACCGGATTACGGAGCACCGGCGGTACGATCGCAAAACAATTCTTTCCGACCTTGATCTCGTCCAGCGGCACCTGAATATTGTTGGGCTTTTGATCGCAAACCGTCATGATGGGCATCGGCTTGTCGGGCGTGCCGCCCTGGCCATGTAGCGGCCACTGAGCATCCAGCAGTATGTAGTTCTTCCACACCGTGCCCGAGAGCGCCTCACGGAACTGCTTATTGATCGCCGCGGCGGGTGCATCCTGCGCCACAAGGCGAGTGATTTGATTGGGCTGGCCGGCGTCTGGAAGAAACGACGGCAGCCCGGTCTGAGGCCGGTCACCGAAGCGATTGATGACCACGTTCGGGCAACCTTTGGGCGAGATCAGGAAGGGGCCCGCGGTGCACGGGGGAGCCGCGGCTGGAGGCTTGAGATTGGGATCGTAGAAGCTGTAGATGTCGCTGCTGAGTTCACTCTGGCCCCCTGCGGTCGGGGCGTTCGTGTTGTGTGAGAAGGTCGCCCAGACCCACTGCGGCGCCCAGAAGGTCTTGTAGGCAATATGCATGGCAATGAGCCCCACAAGCGTAGGCTTGCTGCAACTCTTGGTCGACGCGTCGTAGAGCAACGCCTCTGCGGTGAAGTAGTTGGCCGGATCATCTGGAGGCGAGCAGGCGTTGTCCTCCCCCGGCTGTGGGCAAAGAACCTTCCAGCCCGTCTTGATCTCGATCGACCCGTCCGGGAAGTCAACTTTTGTCAAGTTCGCAGGCCCTCCGGAGGTCAAGTTCTTCGTGAGTGCGGCATCATTGTCAACGATGTAGTCGTATTCCACCTCGTTGATCAACACTTCGTAATGGGCCTGGTTGCCGTTGCGGTCGACTAGGTCGCCGAACGTGCCGGCGTTGGCCTGACCGGTTTCGTCTATGACGTCCCGGGCCTTCGAGGCAAGGCTGATCAGCATTTGCCCCTCGCTCACGTCACACCCGGGGCCGTCGACAACGGGCGGGTCCTGGAAGGCCGGGGGCTTCCAGTCGAGATCTCCTGCCTGAAATGTGCCGTACACCGGCATGTAGGTCTGCCAGACAGTGGGGCTTTTCCCAGGTTTCTTGATGCTTTTGTTCTTGTCCGGCTGACCACGCTGGCTGGGGTCGGCGGGCCAGTTCAACGCCACGAAGGTTTGCCAGGAGAAGCAGTCGAACATCTTCTTGCTTTGCTCGGAACCGTTATCAGACTTCCACACCGAGAGCGGACGTACGGGCACATCTCCCGGCAGCCCGTAGGTCAAGCTTCCGTCGCAAGGCGGGACAGAAACAGATTTGACGACCGGCATGCCTTGAGGTGTCTTGGGATCGCGCAACTGGTCATAGAGGATGCGGAGGTAGTTAGTCTTGAAACCTGTGACGTGGCAAGCAACGCAGAAGCTCCCAGCACTTTGATTCACTTGCGTGTTGAGCCACTTACCAAAGTTGTCGTTTTGGCAACTGATGCGGATCGAATCGCCGGACCCCGATTCCTGCACCTTGTAAAAGCCGTAGAACCACTCGCCGCCCAGGCAACCCGTCTTTGGGTCGCCGTTGAACGGCGGCGGCGGGGTTCCGCAGTCAAACCCGTACTTTTTCCGTTCAGCCGCGGTCGGCTTGTACATCACCGTCAGAACTCCAAGGGTCGAGTCCTCGGGATCAATGACCACCGGTTCTCCTTTCTCCGGGAAATTACTACGATAATTTTCCTTGACGATGATCGAGCCCGCCGGAAGCACCAGCAAAGTAGGGGGGGTCATCGGCATCCGCAGCCTTCTTTAGCGGCTGCACGGCTGTCTCGTTCACGTAGGTAGTCGCCCAGCGGCCGTGCACCGGGAGACCCAGAACCACCATTTCTTCCGGCGGATTACCTGGTGTCACAGGATAGGTCTGCCACCCGCGGTACACCGGATTGCCGTCGGGGACAATCTGATCGAAGATGGCCTGATAGAGGTCTGTGCTGAACTTGGAGCCAGCATCCAGGGCACAGGGACCTAACAGCGAAGGACCCGGTGCGGGGGAACAGGCTAAGGAGAGACAGACGAGAACCAGCAGGACATAGGGCAGGCACTTGGCCATGGTTAGGCTCCTATTGAATCCCGCAAATTATTATGACACTTTTTGACAGTGTGGAGCATCTATATATGTATGGGCAACCCCAAAGGTGTGAAGCGGGATTTCAAGGCGCTGGAGAAGCGCCGTTTCGAAGCGATGCGGCTGCTCCACCAAGGCCACAATCAGTCCGAGACGGCGAGACGGCTGAACGTCGCTCGCCAAACCGTCAGTGAGTGGCGGCGGCAATACCGCGAGCAGGGTGCGGCCGGACTCCGCCAGGCCGGGCGCGCCGGACGCAAGCCGCTCCTCGATGCCGCACAACGCGAACGCCTGACGTCGCTGCTGCTGGAAGGCCCGGAAGCCCACGGCTTCCCAACGCCCCTGTGGAGCTGTCCGCGGGTGGCTCGGCTGATCGGAGACGAGTTCGGGGTCGCATACCACGCAGGCCACGCCTGGAAGATCCTGCGAGCGCTCGACTGGAGCCCGCAACGCCCGGCCGGAAAGGCGCGCGAGCGCAACGAAGAGCGGATCCGCACCTGGAAGCGCAAGACCTGGAAGCGCATTAAAAAAAGCCCAAAACGAAGGCCGTACGCTCGTCTTCATCGACGAAAGCGGATTGAGTCAGAAGCCGCATCGCTGCCGCACCTGGGCGCCACGTGGCCAAACACCGGTGCTGCAGTTTAACTTCAACTGGGAGAAGCTTTCCGTCTCGGCGGGGCTGACGCTGCGTAACTTCTACTTCCGGCTCTATCCCGGTGCGATCGGCAAAGAGCAAGTGACCGACTTTCTCAAGGCGTTGGTACGTCATATCGATCGCCCGCTGCTGATCGTCTGGGATCGGCTGCCGGCGCACCGTAGCCGCCTGGTGCAAGAGTTCATCGAACTCTCCGAAGGCCACATCGCAACCGAGTACTTGCCACCCTATGCGCCGGAGTTGAATCCGGTGGAATACATCTGGGCTTACTGGAAGCAGCACGAGTTGCCGAACGTCTGTCCGAAAGACTACGGCGAGCTGAACGAGCGGGCCCGCAAGGCACTCCGCCGCATGTACCGCAAACCGCGTTTGATCACGGCCTTCTGGAAACAGTCTTCTCTTTGTTTTGACTGACTCTATATTATGCGGGAGTCAATAGGTCTCGGCCGCGATGCGCCGAGGTCGTTTTACACGAATTTGGCCATCCCTCGAAGCGAAGGGCCCAAATTGATAGTAGTTATCCTGGCACCAGTCAGCAACCCACTCCCACGCACTGCCCACCAATGTCGTAAAGCCGCCACACATTCTCCCTTTCTCGATGTCACCCTCCCGCTGAGCGCCGCCCCCACGGTTCCGCCTGGTCGGTTGAGGTCGAGGCCTCGTCGGCTTTCCCGAACTACGAAGTGCCACGGATGGATCCACTACTGCGAGTTGATCACGACCTCGTCCGCCAAAACGTCGTAGTAGTGGTTGATCGACACGCGGTCAGGCTTGCGGGGGAGCTTGACCTGCAACTCCTGCGAAGCGTTGTTCCCTTTCACCGGCATTTGGCCCAGCCGGATGACGCGCTGCCCAACATGGAGATACACGGGCACTTGCGTCTTGAACCCGTCCGAAACGCCGCTTTGGGTGAGCGTGCCCTTGAGCAACACCCCGCCGTCGCTTTGGGGCGCGACGTTGTAGTCGAACCGATAGCTCGGCACCTCAGTCCCGTACACCCACTGGTTGAAAAACCAATCCATCTTCCCGTTCCCGTCGAGATTCATGGTCGAGGTCATATGCTTTTCAACGGTGCGCTGGAAGCTCTCGGTGCTGGCGTTCTTGTGAAGATGACTCTCGACGAAGTCGTGCATCATCTTCACGAAACCCTCGTCACCGGTCTCGTGGTGGAACATCAGCCGGCGCGGCATGTGAACCACGAATCCGCCCTTGGCGTAGACCAGCTTGCTGTAGGCGCGGCCGGTCTTGGCTGTGCGCAGCCGCCGGCCCATCCAGATCGGACCCACATCGTTGGCCCGAAACCTGAATTCGTTTTTCTCGAGAATGGCCTCGCGCCATCGCTTCAAGAACTGTAAGTACGGATCTGGTTTCTTGTTCACGGCCTGCACGAAGACGCTCGCGGAAAAATCCGAGAAACCCTCTGACAGCCACTGGTCGTGGTAGGACGACCATCCCACCATGTGCCCCCACCACTGGTGTGCCACCTCGTGCGGCGTGACCTCTTGAATGAACTCGGCAAAATGAAACGTGCCGGCGCCCATGAGCATCCAGCGTTGCGTCGAATCGAGAAAGGCGCTGACGGGAAGGTACACCAGCGTCGGCCAGGATTGGCCGAAACCGAACTGCGGTTGTTGGGTAATCGCTATGCGTCCATAGGGCGGCTTACCGAACCAACGGCTGAAGAGAAGGATGGAGGCGTTGGTTTCAGCGACCGTTTTCTTGAGCATCTTTGAAGGAGTCATCTGGGAGGTCGGCATCGCGGTATTCTCCCCCGGCAAATCGGCCCCCCGGCGCAGGAAGTCCGGTACGGTGGAGGTCGCATAGGCCTCGATTTCGTAACCCGTGGATTCCTCCCGGGCCGTTTCCTGCTTGTATCGGCCGTAGTTGAATCCCGCCACCTTGAGCGGAACGTCAGATTTCCAATGTGACCGGGCAGCCTTGCCCTTGCGTTGCTCGTCGATCCTTTGGCCGACGCTGACGAGAGTCGTCTTCTTGGGGTACTCGAAGGTGAGGTCGAAGGTGGCCACGTCGTTGAACGTGTTCACGTTCGGGTACCAACTGCTACGGGCCCCCACCGCGTAGTTCCCGCCGCCCGCGTCCTCGATCACCTTGTCGCCGGCGTACTCGATCGTCACCTTGTACTCACCACCCTCCGTCAAAGCTTCCGGGAAGACTACGTAAAGTGACGCATCCTCGTCTTTGGGCTCTTGAATAAAGGGCACCGGAGCCCCGTCCCCTGAGCTGACGTGGGAGACGCGTAGAGTCGGCAGCAAGCTGAGCTTTAGAACACGGTCGCCGCCGGCGCGCGCCGTAAATGACATCTCACAGGTTCCGTTCACATCACGATTTCCGGCGATCCTGGTGCTGATTCGATAGTGTGTCGCGTCGACTCGTTGCTTGCTCTCCAGGGTTTCTCTCACCGGCGTCCGATATTCGTCTTCGCGATGGGCCAGATACCAGATGCCCTCCTTGTCTTGGCCGGGCGCCAGGTGGATCAGGGCCACTTCCTCCGCCGCCTGCATCCCCGGCAGAACTCCCTCCGGCCGGATCTGAAATCTCATCCGGTCGTGCTTCTTGCCGTAGATCATGGCGTTGAAAAACGGCGGGCGTTGAGGGTTATAGAGGCGCGCCAGGATGTCGGCTTCCACATTCTCCATGTCTTCCCCAGTCAGCATCGCCTCCAGTACGCTGCGGGGTTCCTTCCGGCGGCTGCGCATCCGAGACCGGAATTTTCGCAGCACCTCCGCCGCGCGAGCATCAGGCGCCACGGGCTTGCCTTTGGCACGGATTTCTTTCTCGGTATCGTCGGTAAACCACACCACCAGTTCATCGAACGCCTCGCTGACCGAGGACTCGCCGGTGAGCAGAACCAGGTTCCGGACCTCATTCTTTAGCTGTGGCTCGAGAATAAACCGGCCCTCTCCCGTGAAGACCGCCATGGTGACTCGATCAAGCGCCGGCTCGACGAAGCTCACACGACCGCTTTGCAATTGGAACAGGCCAACGTCCCTTCGGATCGTCAGATCATTGATGGCGACGCTCTCTCCGATCCCGGCAGTGCGCAAGCTAAGATAGTGGGCGTCTGCCGGCGGCGGGTTCGGGTCCTCCGACTGCTTCGCGTCATTCGCGAAGGAAACCGTCATCAAACACGCGCTACAGGCGGTGCCGGCCACAAATACCCTTCGAATGATGCGGGAAGGTGCATTCATATTTGCTCCTAGTCGGTGACCCTTTAATCCTGATTCTTCAAGAGATTGATGTTGGGTACGGCCAAAGGCAACAAGAAACAGACACCCTTTATTGCTGTGACAGCATCATACTCGGGCCGCCCTCATAGAGCAACTCGTTTCTCAAGGGGGAAACCCGGGAGCCGGGAGATCGTTGAATGCCACCAAGCCGCCGTTAAAGCGAGTCGGCCTCTCCTCTGATGGCGCTTGCGTGTGGGAATCGGGACCGTCCTAAGGCAACGTAGCCCGCTGGGCCACCTTTTCCGTCTGCTCCCGGCGGAACGTCGCGAGCTTCTCGCGCAGGTCGGGCCGCTGCCGCGCAAGGATGGCGATCGCCAGCAGCGCCGCGTTCTTCGCGCCCGCCTTGCCGATGGCGAGTGTGCCCACCGGAATTCCCCCGGGCATTTGCACGGTCGAGAGCAACGAGTCGAGGCCGTTGAGGACGCTCTGCATCGGAACCCCCAGCACCGGCAGCAGGGTATGCGCCGCCACGACCCCCGCCAGGTGCGCCGCACCGCCCGCTGCCGCGATGATGACCTGGATACCACGCTCCTCGGCCGACGAGGCAAACTCCATCGCCAGTGCCGGCGTGCGATGCGCAGAGAGAGCTTTGCACTCATGGGGTACGCCAAACTCCGTCAGCACGTCGGAGGCATTCTTCATCGTCTCCCAGTCCGACGTACTGCCCATCATCACGGCCACCAGCGGTTTCGCTTCCTCTGCCATCGAGCCGGACTCTCCTTACGCCGTGTGGGCACGGCATGCCGCGCCTAACACCGCGCCCGCGGACGGGGTCACGGCGCCACGTATACTGTTACGATTCGATCAAGCCGTTGGAGGGCATGGTGAACCGCGTGAACAGGCTGACCATTGTAGCACTCGTGTCTTTGACCGCTTTGCTCGTTTCAGCGAGCTGTGGCGGCGGCCAACGGGCCGAGCCAAAGGCCGCTCCACAAGCCGATATCCCCGAGGTCGAGATCGCGACAACCATCACCTTCACCGAGGGCCCGACGGTATACAAAGACGGCAGCGTCTTCTTCACTGACACGTACGGCCACCGCATCATGAAGCTGCCCCCCGACGGCCCGGTGACGACCTTCCGTCACCCCAGCAACCGCGCCAACGGCCTCATCTTCGACACTCGGTGGCGCTTGATTGCATGCGAGGGAAGCGACGAGACGATCGACAACCCGCGCGTCACCCGCACCAACATGGAGACCGGCGAGATCGAGGTCCTCGCCGACCGCTACCAAGGCAAGCGCATCAATCAGCCGAACGACGTGACCTTTGACAGCCAGGGACGGCTCTACTTCACCGACCGGCCTCGCGCCAACCCGGCCCCCGACCAGACCAACGTCGATGCCGTCTACCGCATCGACCTCGACGGCACGATTGCGCAGATCCTGGTCGAGCCCGAGATCGAAAAGCCCAATGGCCTTGTAATCTCGCCCGACGACAAGACGTTCTACCTGATCGAAGCCAACGGCAAGGAAGGCGGGGCGCGCATGATCCGCGCCTACGACTTGCAACCCGACGGTAGCGTCACCAACATGCGCGTGTTCCACGATTTCTATCCCGGGCGTAGCGGCGACGGCATGACAATCGACTCGGAAGGCAACCTTTATGTCGCCGCCGGCCTGCATCGCCGCCGCGGCACGAGCGAGACCCTTGACACTAAGTGCGGCGTCCACGTCTTCTCGCCCGACGGCAAGCGCAAGCAGTTCATCCCGATCCCGGAAGACACCATCACCAACTGTGCCTTCGGCGGGCCGGATCTCAAGACCCTCTACGTCACCGCCGGCAAGACGCTCTTCAAGTTCCGGACCGCGATCAAAGGGACCCGGCGGTAAAGTAAACGATTCCACGCCCTCGTTACGCAATACGTCATAACTGAAGCTTCAACTAGTGGAATGTCGTGGAGATTCCTTTGGGTGTACGTGGAGTGGACCCCTGTGGCGAGGCCAAGAAAGTAGGGACGGGTCGCGGTTGACTGAAAAAGGATAGCAAATCCAGCCCAATGGGGGCATGATCAACTCATCCGGGGAAGCGGAGGCGGGCTCTGCTGGAGAGCAACCCACCAAGGAATACCCGGCCGCAGACTCATCGCAACGATGAGGGCGGGGTGCTCGCCTACTGAGGCCGCATCCCGCCTTGTGCTGCGCCATCGGATCGATAGATCTGCTCATGCCTTAAGAAAACTCAGGCGGCGCTAGCCGCCTCTTCCCACAGCCGCTCATACTCTTGCGGCGGCCGATAGCCCAGCGCCGAATGCAATCGCGTACGATTGTATTCCCGCTCAATATAAGCGCCGATCTCGGCCTGCGCCTGGGCCAAACTTTCATACTCGCTGCAGTCGACTTCCTCGCTTTTCAAAGTCTTGAAAAAGCTTTCCACGTACGCGTTGTCCTGCGGGCAGCCCTTGCGGCTCATCGATATCCTCGCGCCCGCTTGCCGCAGGGTGGCTACATAAGCTTCCGCGGCGTACTGCGAACCTTGATCGGAATGATGAATCCAGCCCGGCGCCGGACGCCGGCTGCTCAACGCTTGTTGCAGCGCCGCCAGCGGCAATTCGGTTTTCAGGTTCGGACCCACGGCCCAGCCCACCACGCGCCGCGAATACACGTCCAACACCACCGCCACATAGACGAAGTGGTTTCCCAATCGTACGTAGCTGAGATCGGAGCCCCACAGTTTGTTGGGACCCGTGGGTTGGAAATCGCGCGTCAGGTTTTCATAACGCCGCAGCGAGTGCTTCGAATCGGTCGTTCGCGGAACGGTGCGGCGACGTCGCCGCAAGAGCTTCTCTTCGCGCATCACCCGTTGCACGCGCTTGCGATTGACCAGCAGCTTTTGACGGCGCAGCTGTTGGGTCGTCCGCCGGGTGCCGTAGGCCGGATGGTCCAAGGCGGCGTGGACAATGGCCTGCCGCAGTTCCCCGACCTGCTCGCTGTCGGGTTTGGCCTGGCGGTAGAGGCTGGCTCGCGCCAGTCCGCTCAAGCGGCACAAATCGCGCGTGCTCAGCGTGCTCATGTTGCCTTGCCGCCTTGCGGCCCGTACTTCCTCAGCGACGCGCCGGTTCCACTGACGATGCTCGGCCGGCGCAGATCCTCGACACGCCGCAAGGCTGCGGACAAAAAATCAATCTCCATGGCCTGGCGGCCGACTTTGCGTTCCAGCTCCGCGAGGCGGGCCTGGGCTTCGTGGCCGGGCTCGACACGGGCGCTGCCGCCGGGACGCGCCCCGCGCCGGGAAAGGCTTCCTCGACGCCGTAGCGCTCGACTTGTGCCAGCCAGTCGTAGAGCTTTTCGCGCTTCACCTCCAGCTCGCGCGCGAGGGCCGAGCCGGACTCGCCGGCTTCGAGCCGCCGGACGGCCGCCAGCTTGAACTCCTTCGTGAATCGTCTTCGAGACAATCGAACCTCCTTACCGTTCCCTGGTTCATTGTCCCTTCTCTACTGGTCTCGCTTTTCGGGTCCATTCCAACGAGTAGCCAGCGACACTGTAGGGGCGGGCCCCGGGTGGGCCCCTGTGCCCGCCCGGCTGCTCGTTTACCCTTAGGTTTTCTTTGCGACAGTCCACTAGTGGGAACCGGACGCTACCATGAAGAAGCGGCCCATGCAACTCCGTCCGGCTCTGTTGACAGGCGCACTCGTTGCCCTTGCGGTCGCGGCTCCGGCTCAGACGCTCGAGATTCACAATCCTGTGGGCGGCGTCCATATCAAGGTCGAGTCGGGCCCGCGGTTGCACATCGAGGGTCTAGGCACGAACCGCAAGGTCACCCCGGAAGACACAAAGATCACTCGCATCCCCGGCCGTACCATCTTTCACTGTCAACCCGCTGACGACGAACCGATCGAACTGGACGTAGTCGTCCCGGTAGGTTACGGACTGGATGTGACCACCGATCACGGCGCCATCGATATCACCGGCCTCGTCCGAAAAGTGCGGCTGCGAACCCAAACCGGCGACATCCGCCTGGCCGTCCCACTGAAAGCCACCCGCATTCAATTCGACTCGGAGAACCGACCCGCGCAGCTCAAACTACCCAAGCGCGTGAAGTTCTCCAACAAGGAGGTTCAAGTCACCGAGACCCGCAGGATCTGGCGTCTGCGAGACCGGCTCAAGGAGAGTCACATCACCTACGGTGCAATCCGCGCACGTGCGAAGGAGCCGGGGCTGGTCAGTGTAGCCGACCACCCCATCCCGGCTGACTCGCCGATCAAGCTGCCGTGGCAAGCCCCGGCCGCCCTGCGGCGCATTCTGACCCCTCCTCCCATTCAGGCGCCGCCCAAGCCGCTGCTGCCTGAGGAACCGGAAGCAGCCGCTGCCGTCGAGGGCGAGACCGTCTTTCGATCGGATGTACGGATGGTCAACCTGATCGTCACTGCCATGGACGCGGAAGGGCATCCGGCTACCAATCTTACTGCCGAGGATTTCGAGGTCGTCGAGGAGGGCCGGCCTCAAAAGCTGAGCTTCGCCGGCTCGGACCAGACGCCTTTCAACCTGGCGATTCTGCTCGACCTCAGCGGAAGCACTAAACCCGACCGGGACGCGATGCTGGCCGCCGTCAAGCGCCTGGTCGCGCTCGCCGGGCCGCACGACCGGGTGGCGGTCTACGCGGTGGCCGGCGACGTCTTCCACGTGGTTGCGCCCCTGTTGAACGATCACGACAAATTGCTCGCCACGATCGAGAAGCTGCCCGACGTCACCGGCGGCTCGCCGCTTTACGACGGCATCGTGCTGGCTTATTCGGAAGACCTGCACCAGCGTCCCGGCGAGCGCAATGCCTTGATCATCATCAGCGACGGCATTGATAACCAGATCAGCAAGCAAGAGGCCCCCTCGGCGGTCAAGTTCCAACGGGTCGCCAAGGCGGCCCGTGAGATGAACGCGCTCGTCTACCCGGTGTTCCTGCGCTCGAGTGAACGCTTCGGCCGTGGCTGGTCGCGGAAGGCGCGAGAGCGCATGCAGCAGCTCGCCGACGCCACGCACGGACGTCTCTTCCCGGCGCAATCGATTCAGGACCTGGAGCCGGTCTTCCCGCAGATCGAGGCCGAGTTGCGCGGCATCTACAGCGTGGCCTACTATCCCGATGACCAAGTCTTCAACGGCCGTTGGCGCAATGTGAAGATCAACGTCAAGCGCCCGGGCGTCGAAGTACGCGCACGCGCCGGCTACTACGCGCGGTAGGGGCGGTCGGCGCATGCGGTGTAGGGGCGGACCCCCGCGTCCGCCCGCCGGCGAACAGGCTTCTCACGCCCACGAAAAAACCCATGACCCGAACAACCCTCACACTCCTCATCCCAGCCTGTCTCCTGGCCATCGGCGCCCAAGCCCTCCACGCCGAGCTAAAACCGGCCGCACCCTCCTCCGTCGGCATGTCACAACCACAACTCGACCGCGCCGCCGACATCTTACGCTCGGAAGTCGAAGCCGGCCGCATCAGCGCCGCCGCCATCACGGTCGCGCGCAAGAACACCATCGTTCTGTCGAAGGGCTTCGGCAAGCTCTCGCACTCACCCGGCGCTCCCCAGGTTCAACCGGACTCGGTCTTCCTTCTAGCCTCGATCACCAAACCGGTGACAGCCTGCGCGCTGATGATCTTGGTCGACCGCGGCTTGGTCTCGCTTGACGATCCCGTCTCGCAGTACTTGCCCGAGTTTGTGGGCGGGGAACGCCATCGCGTACGAGTGCGCGACCTGCTCTCGCACATCTCCGGCATGCCGGACATGCTGCCCGAAAACCGTAACTTGCGGCGGGCCCACGAGCCGCTCAGCGAGTTCGTGCGCCGAGCGACCCGGACTCCTCTGCTCTATACCCCGCGAACGAACTTTCGCTACCAAAGCAAGGGAATCTTGTTGGCGGCGGAGATCGTCGAGCGCGTCTCGGGACAGCGTCTTCGGGACTTCGAAGAGCAACAGATGTTCGGCCCGCTGGGGATGAAAGACAGCTTCCTGGGTCTTGGGGGACGCCGCATCGCCGACACGGCCTGGTGCGAGACCTCGCCGAACTCGAACCGAGCCGACCTCGAGCGATTCGGTCCCAACAGCCCCTACTGGCGCGACATGGGACACCCCTGGGGAGGCATGCACAGCTCCGCGCCCGACCTGGCCATCCTACTGCAAACGATGCTGAACGGGGGTGAGTACGGCGGCAAGCGCATCTTCAGCCGGGCCGGCGTCCGGGCCATGACGACCAACCAGAACACCCACCTTGAAGCCCCCTGGGGCCTCGGTTGGGGACTGGCTGACTCCCTGGTCTGGAACTTCTTCGGTGAGCTGGTCTCGCCCACAACTTTCGGGCACACCGGGGCCACGGGGACCGTCGCCTGGGCCGACCCCGAGCGAGACTTGGTGTGTGTGATTCTGACCAACCGCATGGTCGAACGCGGCCGCTTGCTAAGGCGCGTGTCAAACGCCGTCTCGGCCGCCGTCGAAGACTAAGCCTCCCCACCGTGGCGCACGGCCCATGGCGTGCCGAGCCGAGCCTTGCTCGGCTCTTGCACCGCACCGCTTCTCCGCTTACCTCCCGGCCGTCCCGTACCCAGTGGTGACAGAACTTGCGTTGCCAGAGTGGCGGGTCCACTCGCCCCAATAGCTTTTTGGGGAAAGCCGGCACCGACGAGTCGTCGCCGGATCCGCTGTGAATGTAGCTCTCGGGCGGGGTTAAGAGAGACAAGAGCCGAGCAAGGCTCGGCTCGGCACGCCACGGGCGTGCGCCAGCTCCAAATCAAACTGAAGAACCCCGACTCGCCGTCCCCGACCGCGACGAGGTCAAATTCAAGACCCTCACCAAGCCCTGGGCGCTGCTAGGATGGTCCACGGTCATCGATTCCTGCTTGGTGGTCCGGAGAACCTCCATGTCCCTTCCGCTTCTCAGTTCGCACCGTCAACGTTGTGTCCTCGTCGCTTTCCTCTGGGCGTGTTCCATCAACACGGCCGCTCTTGATGCACAGACGCTGCCCTCGGGATACCAACTCTCACCGGAAACGAAGTCTCGCTGTCTCTCCATTCTGCGCGATGCGATTCACGCCGAGGACTTTCGCACGGCGATCCATGCCGCCGAAGCGCTCACGCGAGCGGGACGAGGCCAGGACGTCATAGGGCCGTTCACCCAGAGACTGGCCAACGAAACCAACGACCGCAAAAAGTGTGTCTGGTCTCGGGAGCTGGTTCGAGCCGGCGACGCTTCGAAGCTCAGCGTCATGCTCGAGATCCTCGCGAAGCCGGACGCGTATGCGCATGTCAATGCCGCGGAAAGTCTCTACAAAGTGGGGGGACTCGGCGACGGCAACGCCTTGCGGGCGGCCATGGGAAAGAGGCAGGATCCGATCCTCGAGATCATGGCCGCCGGCGCCCTCGGCAAGCATGGCGACCGAGGCGCCATGAAGCTGCTGCGCGCCAGACTCACCGACCCGGATCTCAAGACCGCCCGCATCGCCGCTTGGGTGCTGGGGAGGATTGGCGGCCCGTCTGACATCCCGGGGCTTCGCCAGGGAGTGGGCCGCTCGCCGGACGATCTGACGCGCTGTTACTTCGAACACTCGCTCGCCGCTCTCGGGGACGCCGAAGGGCTGAAGGCTCTCGAACGGAATCTAACGCACGACGACAAGTTGGTGCGGGCATACGCGGCTACGTTTGCCGGCGACGCGCGGGCCGTGTCGCTCGCCCCGCGGTTGATCCCACTGCTCGACGACCCTGCCACCGACGTGCGCGTGCGCGCCTGCCAGACCCCACTGGTATTCGATCGATCAGCGCGTACCAAGGCCTCGGCGAAGCGATAACGCTTTGAGGTCGGCAAGGAGGCAACGATGAAACGAGCCCTGCTCTTACTCTTGGTGATCGCAACCGCGGCTCTGGCGCAACGGCCCGGCACCGAACAACTCAAGAACCAGGCCATGGAATTGGTCGAGGCCGACCGCAAGCGCGTGCAGGAGATTACCGACTCGTTGTTCAGCTTCTCCGAGCTGGGGTATCAGGAGTACGAGTCCGCGAAGTATGTGACCGACATGCTCAAGAGTGAGGGCTTTCGCATCGAGCGAGGGCTCGCCGGCATGCCCACAGCCTTCGTCGCCGAGTGGGGTTCGGGCAAACCCATCATCGGGTTCATGGCCGACATCGACGGCCTGCCGGAAACGTCACAGAAACCCGGCGTTGCGTATCATGCGCCGCTGATCGACAACGGTCCCGGTCACGGCGAGGGGCACAACGCCGGCCAGGCAGTCAACGTCACCGCGGCGATCGCCGTCAAGCGCCTGCTCGAGAAGTACAGGATGCAGGGCACGATCCGCGTCTATCCGGGTATCGCCGAGGAGCTGCTCGGCAGCCGCACGTACATGGCGCGCGAGGGCCTGTTCAACGATCTCGACATCATGCTTTGCGCCCACGTGTCGACCGAGTTCACGACCAACTACGGCATTCGCGGCCTGGCGCTCGTCTCGACCCAATACACGTTCCAGGGCCACAGCGCCCACGGCGCCGGCTCGCCCTGGATGGGGCGCAGCGCGCTCGACGCCGTCGAGTTGATGAACACCGGCTGGAACTTCCGGCGCGAGCATCTGCGCCTGCAGCAGCGCTCGCACTACGTCATCACCCACGGGGGCGACCAGCCGAACGTCGTGCCGCCGGTCGCGAGCGTGTGGTACTTCTTCCGCGAGCTGGACCATCCGCACGTGCGCGAGCTGCACGCGCTCGGCACGAAGATCGCCCAGGGCGCGGCGATGATGACCGACACGACCGTCACGGAGCGCGTCCTCGGGGCCACCTGGCAGGGGCATTTCAACAAGCCCGTAGCCGAGCTGCTGCATACCAACATCACCGAGGTGGGGATGCCGCACTGGAGCGAGGCGGATTTGACTCTGGCGAAAGCCGTGCAGAAAGAGTTGGAAGTCGAGCAGGGCGGCCTCGTCACGAAAGTGGAGGAACTGAAGGGCTCGTTGGCGGCGTCTTCGGGCTCGGACGACATTGCCGAGGTGAGCTGGAACGTGCCGACGGTCGTGTTGCGCTATCCGTCCAACATTCCCAACCTGATCGGCCACCATTGGTCGCGCGCGATCTCCATGGCGACGCCGCTAGCCCATAAGGGCGCCACGGCCGGCGCCAAAGCCCAGGCCATGACGGCAATCGAGTTGTTCGCCGACCCGAAGCTCGTCGAGAAGGCCTGGGAGTATTTCCGCGAGCAGACAAAAGACACAAAGTGGGAATCGTTGATCCCCGACGACGTCGACCCGCCCGTTCACCTCAACGTCGACAAGATGAAGCGCTTTCGGCCCGAGTTGGAGAAGTTGCGCTACGACCCGGCGCGGTATGACACCTACCTCGAGCAGTTGGGAATCGCGTATCCGACCGTCCGCTAGGCCGCCCAACAGAGCCGCGGACGGAAGTCCGCGGTCAGACAGCCAGACCTCCCTAATGACAGCCCGGCTGCCAACCCCGGAACCCCTCACTCACCACCTCAGTTCTCAGCCGAGAAACCGAGCCCCGACAGCCATGGAGGGGTGCACACCCTCGAAACACCGATCCGGCTTCTGGCCTCCTACGATCTGCCTGTACGGTGTGGCGCGGGTCCCCAGACCTGCCGTGTCGGTACTCTTACCGATACCCGCGTTTCAACTACGCCCTGCACGCCAACTCCAGGGCACACATCTACCGCGGGCTGCTAAGCCTTCCAACTGCGCCTGTCTGGTAAGTCCTTCCCCGAGATTGCGGCCTGTCTGATCGCCAGGCCAGGCCCGTTTACGGGCCTTGGGTTTCCCTAGCAGCCCGTCGCAGAAGTACGATCGCCACTTCGGGGACTGGAGTGGACCCCTGTGGCGAGGCCAAGAAAGTAGGGACGGGTCGCGGTTGACTGAAAAAGGATAGCGAATCCAGCCCAATGGGGGCATGATCAACTCATCCGGGGAAGCGGAGGCGGGCTCTGCTGGAGAGCAACCCACCAAGGAATACCCGGCCGCAGACTCATCGCAACGATGAGGGCGGGGTGCTCGCCTACTGAGGCCGCATCCCGCCTTGTGCTGCGCCATCGGATCGATAGATCTGCTCATGCCTTAAGAAAACTCAGGCGGCGTTAGCCGCCTCTTCCCACAGCCGCTCATACTCTTGCGGCGGCCGATAGCCCAGCGCCGAATGCAATCGCGTACGATTGTATTCCCGCTCAATATAAGCGCCGATCTCGGCCTGCGCCTGGGCCAAACTTTCATACTCGCTGCAGTCGACTTCCTCGCTTTTCAAAGTCTTGAAAAAGCTTTCCACGTACGCGTTGTCCTGCGGGCAGCCCTTGCGGCTCATCGATATCCTCGCGCCCGCTTGCCGCAGGGTGGCTACATAAGCTTCCGCGGCGTACTGCGAACCTTGATCGGAATGATGAATCCAGCCCGGCGCCGGACGCCGGCTGCTCAACGCTTGTTGCAGCGCCGCCAGCGGCAATTCGGTTTTCAGGTTCGGACCCACGGCCCAGCCCACCACGCGCCGCGAATACACGTCCAACACCACCGCCACATAGACGAAGTGGTTTCCCAATCGTACGTAGCTGAGATCGGAGCCCCACAGTTTGTTGGGACCCGTGGGTTGGAAATCGCGCGTCAGGTTTTCATAACGCCGCAGCGAGTGCTTCGAATCGGTCGTTCGCGGAACGGTGCGGCGACGTCGCCGCAAGAGCTTCTCTTCGCGCATCACCCGTTGCACGCGCTTGCGATTGACCAGCAGCTTTTGACGGCGCAGCTGTTGGGTCGTCCGCCGGGTGCCGTAGGCCGGATGGTCCAAGGCGGCGTGGACAATGGCCTGCCGCAGTTCCCCGACCTGCTCGCTGTCGGGTTTGGCCTGGCGGTAGAGGCTGGCTCGCGCCAGTCCGCTCAAGCGGCACAAATCGCGCGTGCTCAGCGTGCTCATGTTGCCTTGCCGCCTTGCGGCCCGTACTTCCTCAGCGACGCGCCGGTTCCACTGACGATGCTCGGCCGGCGCAGATCCTCGACACGCCGCAAGGCTGCGGACAAAAAATCAATCTCCATGGCCTGGCGGCCGATTTTGCGTTCCAGCTCCGCGAGGCGGGCCTGGGCTTCGTGGCCGGGCTCGACACGGGCGCTGCCGCCGGGACGCCGCCCCGCGCCGGGAAAGGCTCCCTCGACGCCGTAGCGCTCAACTTGTGCCAGCCAGTCGTAGAGCTTTTCGCGCTTCACCTCCAGCTCGCGCGCGAGAGCCGAGCCGGACTCGCCGGCTTCGAGCCGCCGGACGGCCGCCAGCTTGAACTCCTTCGTGAATCGTCTTCGAGACAATCGAACCTCCTTACCGTTCCCTGGTTCATTGTCCCTTCTCTACTGGTCCCGCTTTTCGGGTCCATTCCAGCGATTTCATCGTCGGAAGCGCGTACCGTGCAAGCGCAACAAACTCGAATGATGCCTCCGGCCACGATCGAGAACCCCGAAGGGGTGGTCCAGATAACAGCCCTGGGCGCGAGCCCAGGGACACCGATCCCCACCAGCATCTCTGGAGCCCTGCAAGGGCGGCTCAACGACAGGTCTCGGTGGCCGGGATGGGAACCTGGGAGTTGGGTGGGCGGCGCGTCATGGGTCGCCACCGAGCGCACCCACCCATCTGTTAAGGATCTTTACAAATCCCCTCAAAACCCCGCCAAATCCTGACAAATCCTGCCAAACCCGGCAGCCAACCGCCGGTGAGCCTGGTGGCGCAACTTGAGACAGAGCGATGCGAAAACGAAACGAACCCAATTCCGCCGAAGACCCGGCCCCAGGATGTAGGGGCACGGCATGCCGTGCCCGCCTGCCCGGTCCCCACCACACCACTCCCCGCACAAAAAACGAAACGAACCCGATCTCGGCGAACTTCCCTGGGATCAATGCCCTCCAAGCAGATCTCAACTCACGACCCAACACTCACCGAGCGGGGAACGAAACGAACCCAATTGCGGTCGCCGCTGAGCCTGTTGGCGCAAGTCGAGAGAGAGCGAAACGAAACGAACCCAATTCCGCCCGAGCCCGGGCAATCATGCCCCGCCCGGAGGCGCGCGACATCGTGTTTTGTCTGCAACGGAAGGCCGGACCCCGTCTGATACCATTTCGACTTGGTGATCGAGCTCGTCAAGCGCAACGAGATCAAGTTCCTGGCCGTGTGTATGGTGCTGCTGGGCACGGCCGCGGGATGGCTGCTGCTGACGCGGCCGGCGCACCGCATCGAAGGTGATTTTCTCGCCCGGGAGGACCGGCGCGCCGTCGATGACTGGCTGGTCGAACAGCTCGATTCTTCGATCGCAGAGCATCGCGCGCGGGCGTGCCGGGCGCTGGGCCGCATCGGCGACGAATCGACGCTCGACCTGCTGCTCAAGGCGCTCCAGGACTCGATTCCGCGGGTGCGCGCCGAGGCGGCCTTCGCGATCGGCGAGATGGATAGCCACGGGACGCGGGCGGCGCTGGGCCGCGAGCCCCGCGAGGCCGCCGCCGCGGGTCTGATGGCCGCTCTGGGCGATGACGAACGGATCGTCGCCGCCGACGCCGTCGAAGCGCTGGGGAAGCTTCGCCGGCGGGGGTCGTTCCCACGCATCACTCAGACCGCCGCGCCGCTGCCGCTGACGATGGCGGCGCTGGTGCGCCTGGGTACGCCCGAGGCGATCCCGTGGATCGCGGCCCGCCGGCGCTCCGACGACCAAGCAACACGCTGGGCCGCGACGCAGGCCCTGCTCGACCTGGACGCCGAGGTCGGCGAAGAGCTCACCCGGTCGTTCGTCAATCTCACCCGTGACCAGAATCCATGGATACGATTGGCGGCCGTCCGCGGGTTGGGACGGGCGAAGCTCTCGGAGGAAGTGCACGAGGCCCTGGGGTCGATGGCCAGCGATCCCGACCCGAAGGTGCGTCTGCGGGCTCTGCGGTCGATCGCCGCAGTGAAGCCGCCGGACGCGCTGCCGGTCCTGGTGGAGAGACTGGGGGACCGCAACGAGAACGTGCGCGCGGTGGTGGTGGAAGCCCTCGGGAACTTCGGCGACAAGAAAGCCGCGCCGCTGCTCGACTCTCTGCGCGTTCGGGCGTCGCCGGTTTCCTATCAGGCGGAGATCGCGCTGGCGAAACTGGGCGCGCCGTCGATCTACTCGGAGACGGGGGCTGCGCTGCCGGAGAAGTATCGGCGGCCGGCGGCCATCGAGGGTTTGCTGTCGGGAATCGGACCGCGAAGCCCGTCCTCGATGATCTCGTGGGCAGCGCGGGTCTGGGAGGCGGACGAGGCTTTCGCTCGCCCCGCGCGGCCCACCGTGCTACGAGTGCTCGCGGAAGCTAACCATCCCGATGCGGCGCGGTATCTGCGGGAGGCGACCGGCGACCGCGACGTCCGCGTGCGGCAAGTCGCACTCGAACTGGCCCCGTCCGTTCCGGTCGGGACCTGCCGCTCCGCCTACGACGATGCTTTGGAGGACTCCGCTCTCGCCACGCGACTCTCGGCGTTGGACTGCGCGGCCCGCGGCGGCGGCTCGTCGGCCGCGAAGACCGTGCTCCAGGTTGCTCTCGACGACCCGCACCGCCTGGTTCGTATTCGCGCAGTGAAACACCTGCGGCTGCTCTTCAACGAGCATCACGATGAGAAGATCGGTCCCGCGGACGTTCGCTACGACGCGGCAGGTTACCAGCGCATCGCGCGCTCCACCGGCGGCCTCATTCGCATCGAAACTTCAGCCGGTGAGATCGAGCTGAAACTCGATTATGCGAACGCGCCGCTGACGGCGCAGAACTTCATTGAGTTGGCGCGTGACGGCTTCTTCGACGGACAGCGTTTTGTCGAGGTGGTTCCGGGGAGCTACGCCATGGCGGGCGACCCGCGGGAGACGGGCCGCCCCGAACCCAGTCACACGATCCGGACCGAGATCAATCGCCAACCTTTCTTGCGCGGCAGCCTTGCGATGGCCGAAGACACGAAGGACTCCGCGGCCGGACGCTTCATCATTTGCCTCGCGCCGCAGCCCCTGTGGGAGGGCCGCTACACGAACTTCGGCAGACTGGTGTCCGGCGACGCGCTGTTGGACCGAATCACTAGCGAGACAAGAATTCTGCAGGTTGTGGTGCCGTGATCGAGTAATGGATGTGCGGGGGTACGGGCGCTAGTCTGCGCGGCCGCCGGGCATGACTTGCAACAGGGTGTCGAGCTGTTGGCGGGCGATTCGCGACCAGGGGCTGCTCGAGTCGAGTTTCAGATACGCACGCCAGTGCTTGGCCGCGCGCATCGGCTCCCGCCGCCGCTCGTGAACCAGGGCCAGGTTGTAGTGGGCGTCGGCGTAATTGGGCTGCAGCCGTAAGGCCAACTCGTAGCATTCGATCGCTTCATCGAGACGGCTGGTTTCCTCGCAGATATTGCCTAGGTTGAAGTGCGCCAGCGGATAGTGCGGCGACGTTCGCAGCGCCTCGCGATAGCAGCGCTCCGCCTCCTCCAGGCCGCCCCGGCGGTAGTGCAGCGTGCCAATGTTGACCCACGCCCCGGCAGCATCCGGATTGAGGTCCAGGGCCCGCTGATAGGCGTCCATCGCGCCCTCATCATCGGTACCCCGCTCCTCGATATCGAGACCTCGACGAAACCAATGCTCGGCCTGCTGTAGTTTCTCGATGCCGCCGAGTCCGGCCGCGTGAGCCAGCGTCTTGAGCGATGCCTCAGCGGAGCTCTCGAAGTCAAGGAGCAACTGCCCGGTGATGGCTTCCATCCGCGCGCCGGGAAGATCGACCGCGACACGGCGGCCGCTGGAGACGATCTTCAACTCCGACAGCGGCCGCTCCACGCCGGGGAGTGACTTTCGCAGGGCGGAGAGGGAGTCTTTGATGCGGCGCGGCGGAATGCGGTCTTGCCGCAGCTTAAGAAGGGTGCGCAACGCGACCAGGTCGGAAAAACGAAACTCGCCCCGCTCCTCGCACAACCCGTGACGCTCCCAAGAGCGCAATCGATTCTCACGGATCTTGAGGATGCGCCTGACTTGCGATCGCGAGTACGCGCCGTCGGCAGCCGGGAGGCCCACGCAAAAAGTGTAGCGCACTTAGAAGCGTGGGGGAAACCGGTGGAGAGCGCCGGTCGCGGGTGCGGTACGCTACGTCCCGACCCGGCTGCTCACGTTGGCCGGTCTCCGCCTGCCGTCGTGCGGTTCATCAAGCGGGGCCGGCTGTCGTCGTAGTCATACACGGCGTAGTGCATGGCGCAGCGGTTGTCCCATAGCAGCAGGTCGCCCTCGCGCCAGCCGTGGCGGAAGACATTCTCGGGACGCGTCGAATGCTGATAGAGAAACTCGAGCACGGGGCGGCTTTCGTCTTCCGTCATCGCGGCGAAGTGCGAGGTGAAGTACGGGTTCACATATAGAGCGCGGCGGTGGGTCTCGGAGTGAGTCCGTATTACTGGGTGCTCGGCCGGCGCAGGGATGTCGGCTATGGGGCGGGCGTCGCTCCCGGAGGCGCGGTTGCGTTCAGCGAGCTGTGCGCTCGTGTGCATCGCGGTGAGACCGTCAAGCATCCGCTTCATCCCCTCGGACAGCTCTTCGTAGGCGGAGTACATGTTGCAGAACATGGTGTCGCCGCAGCCTTTGGTGATCGTCCGGGCATAGAGCACCGAGCAGGCCGGCGGCTTTTCGGCGAACGAGATGTCCGAATGCCAGAAATCGTTGCGCGCACCGGGGGTCCCCTTTGTGTTCTCGAGAACGAGGACTTCGGGGTGGCCCGCGAGGCCCCGGCGTGAGGCGAGCGGGTGAGGTTCGACCGGTCCGAAGAGTCTGGTGAAGTCGAGTTGGTCGGCGGGTGTGAGTTCCTGGTCGCGGAAGACCAGCACGAGATGTTCGTGAAAGGCCTGCTTGATGGCGGCAACAATCTCCTCGTCTAGTGGGCCGGCTAGATCAACGCCGGTCAGCTCGGCGCCAAGCGTGCCGGACAACGGCTTGACGGTGAACCGAGACGAGGATTGCGTCGCTTGCATGCGAAGGTCGGCTCAAGCGGATGCGTGGATGTAGTCGACAACGGTGGTGAGTTCCGGAACCGGCTCCCCGTCTTCTTTGAGGCCTTGAAGATGCATCTCGATCGCCTCGCGCGTGAGGCGCTCGGTTTCCTCGCGGGTTCCCCCTGCAGCGATGCAGCCGGGAAGGTCCGGGACGTACGCATTGTAGCCCGTGCGGGTTTGCTCGTAGATAACAGCGTATCTCATTACTCCAACCCTGCTTGTCGTCCAACGCCAATTTCTTTTTGCAGAACCTGACACACACAACTTGAGACGCTGGCCCGACCTAGCAGCCGCGTCTCGCGACTGCAAGCCGTCGAGTGGCTGTTAAGCCGGCTGAAAGCAGACCCTCTTGGCTTCATGCGTACTGAATCGGCATTTACAACAGGAGCGACTGAGCCCGTAGGCGAAGTCCGAGGCGCCCCTGTTCAACGCTCCTGTGCAACCTTTGGGGGACTCTGAAAAGCGTACAGGGAGTTGCTGGTCCGCACGTAGATGCGGTCATCGACGATCGCCGGCGTAGCGTAGCATTCTTCCGCCAGGTCGCTCGTTGCGAGCACTTTCCCGTCCCGTCCGGCTTCGATGACCGCTACCTTGCCCAACTGGCTCACGAAGTAGACTTTGCCTGCCGCCGCGACGGGTGAGGCATAGAACCTATCCATGGCATCCCGCAGCCGTTTTTCCAGCAGTAACTCGCCGTTTGACCGATCGAGAATTCGTAAGATGCCTCCATGGTGAATGACGTAGATCAGGTCGCGGTATACGAGCGGTGAAGGAACTTCGGCGCCTCGCTGTTTCCAGCGCCACTTGACATGAGAGCCGGTCACATCCCCTCGTCCGTCCAGCTTGACTGCGATCATCATGCGCTCCCCGTAGGTACCTTGCCAAACCTTCTCTGATTCACTTTCCTCGAGTAGGCCGTTGCCGTTTCCGTACCGCCGTTCCAAGGCCGCGAGAGTGCGCGAGAAAGGAGGACGCAGATCCGAGAGAATCTCTATGCGGCCGTCCTGGTTCCTGTCCATGCGCTCCAGGTATTCCGAGAAGGGGGGGGCGAGGCTGCCTTCCCACGCCTCCACCGTAAACGTACGCTGTGTCGCCAACCACCACCGGCGTGGCCTTCGGAGCATGGGGCATACCAGTAACCCACCAAATGCGCTCACCGGTCTTCGCGGAATAGGAGGCAACCTCGAGGGGGCCTGAGACGATAACCTGCGTCTGGCCGTCCGGGCCTTTCGCTGTCGTTGGAGTGGAATATGCGCCAGTGTTATCGTCGCGCCGAGTCTTCCATATCGTCTTGCCTGTTTCAGTGTCATAGGCCGCAAGGAAAGAACCTTTGACGACGTCCACCACTAGAATGAGTTTGCCCTCAGCGAGGATGGGAGAAACCGCCAGACCGTGTTCGTTATCGAAAGGGCCTGTGGGATTACGCCAGCGTTCGTTACCCTCGCTGTCGTAGGAGACAAGGCCGAACTCGGCGAAAAAGGCGTAGACGTTTCGTCCGTCGGTAGTCACGGTTGGGGCCGCCGGGCCGTTTAGATCGTTCCTATCGTGCTCATGCAGCTTCTCGACGCTCTTTCTCCAGATAGGCCGCCCCGTCTCGCGATTCAAGGCGAGTACGATCAATTGCTTATCCTCGTGGGCCGAGAGGAAGATCCTATCACCAGAGATCACGGGAGACGACTTGCCGTTGGGAAGCGCTGTCTTCCAGGCAATATTCTTTTGTGGGCCGATCACGGCAGGGGGATCAGCCGTCTCTGCAATGCCGCCGGCGTTGGGACCACGGAACTGCGGCCAGTCAGTCGCACGGCCGCTTCCGACTGACACGGCGGCTAGAAGAACCGCAATCCCGGCGATGGAGCCGACGGACCTAAAACTACGATCTCTCGAACAAGAATTGGTGACACACCTAGTCGAGAAGTTACCCATAACACTGCCCTTGATTCTAATGCTCTTCAGCGTCTCTACTACGACTTCCTTTGACGGATGACCCGGCACGGTAATACGGCCTTTCTTTATGGCATGTCTGAACTGCCGATGACTTCCTTTCTGTTGGACGAGACGCCAGCCGTCGGCGTGAATCACCTTGAGGATGTCACGTACCTTCACATCCCACACACTCTAGCGCCCGGCAAGAATGACTCTCGGCACCTGGCTTGCCCCGGCTACTGCGTGATCCCGAAAGACCCGCAGCCAGCGTACGCACGCCCTCAGCCTGATTTGTACTCTTTGTCCAGTACTCCTGTTTCTTTAAGTTGTTTCTCCAACTTGGAGATCTTGGCCAAAGCGCTTGTGCCAACTCCCATGCCTATGATCCCGAATGCTTCCATCCCGCTTCCTCCTTCTCCGAAGCGCCAATACGCGCCGTTCGCGGGGCAGTCAGTCGACCTCAAGGGCCCTGCTAATGCTCTTCAGAGTCTCTATCGCAAGTTCCTTTAACGGATGACCTGCCACGGTGCTTGCCCCGGCTATTGCGTGATCTCCCGAAAGACCCGCAGCCAGTTGCCGCCCAGAATCTTGCGGATTCTTTCTTCAGAGTAGCCCTTATCCACCATGGCTTGCGTCAAGGTTGGATACTCGCGCACGTTGGTCATTCCACCTCGAGAGTTGATGCCGCCGCCGAAGTCCGACCCCAAAGCCACGTGGTCTTCACCGATGAGGCCCACAGCGTAGTCAATCGCATTCACGAAGGTTGTGACCGGCTCGATGATCTCTGAGGGCGGCATGCGGTAGGGTCTGGCATACGAGGCCCGATGACGCTCCGCGATCTGATGGATCGTGGGGTTGTCCGGCAGCTCCCCGAGCGGCGCGGACGGCGGCAGGCCCCTCGACCACTTCGGATAGCGATCGAAAAACAACGGGCTCCAGGTGTTTGGGCTGAAGTGAACGGCCAGCACGCCACCCTTCGCGGCCAATGCCTTGACCATCTCGTCGCTGGCATTGGCCGGATGCTTCGGGTTGAGTGCGCGCATCCCCTGGTGCGTGGCCACCACCGGGTCTTCACTCGCCTCCACCACCTGCATCCAAGTCGCCTCGGACGCATGGGCGAGATTGATAACCATCCCCAGCCGGTTCATCTCATTGATCACGGCCAGCCCGTGATCGTTGATTCCATTCCATCGCGGAGCGCAGCAGGACGAGTCGGCGAACTCATGATTCCGCGCATTGCCGGCAATTTGCAACGAACGCAGACCGAGGTTGTAAAGCCCCTGGAGCACACCCAAGTCCCCCGCTTTGTCGAACGCGCCCTCTAGGTCGAGCACGGCCGCCATCTTGCCGGCTCGAGTGATGCGCTCGACATCGTCGGCATTCAAGGCCAGTTCGATCGTGTCTCTGTTCTTTTGAATCTGATCCCGGGCTAGCTCGATCAACTTGACCGTCTGCTTCACTTCGTAGCCGTGCTGAACGTACTCCGGCTCGACGTAGAGATTCAGGAACATGGCGTCGATCCCGCCGTCCTTCGCGTTCGGCAGATCGATTCCGATGCCGCTCACCGGCTGCAGCAAACGCTCGCCGATGTCTCCTCCTAGGTAGAGCTGGCGGTTGACGTAGTGGATGTGCGCATCGAAGACCAAAGCATTGCGGTGGATCCGGCGGACCTTGGCAGAGACGTCCTGGCCGAATGCCGCCGGGCTGACAACCAGGAACGCGATGGTGGTGAAACACAGTCTTGTCATGGCTTGCTCCGTCGCCCTGAATTGTAGCGCCTGTGCACGTCTTGTGATACGGTCCCGAAGTGTACAATTCACGGAGGCGCGGGCTGTGGGTTCCACGATCGTGCGAGCGGTTTCAGTGAGGCCAGATGATGAAGCAGTGCAGCGACCACTTGTACTGGATCGACGATACGTGCAGCGCCTACCTCGTGATCAACGGGGAAACAGGGCTGCTCATTGACTGTGGCACCGACTTTCTTCCCGAGGCGTTGGAGGAGTCACCGGTCGGGGCTGTTGAGCAATTGTTGCTGACCCACTTCCACAGGGATCAGTGTGCAGCGGCATCCGATTGGCAAGAGCACGGCGCGAAAGCAGGCATCCCGTTCTGCGAGAGACGATACCTCGAGGAGTCGGATCTCCTGCGCGCCTCGTATGACATCTTCGACAACTACACGTCGTTCTATCCTTGCTCCGGACCACTGACCGATCTGATCGGCGACTTCCACGTTCACGACTACGAGACCGTCGAGTGGCGCGGCATTCGGTTTGATTGCGTGCCGCTGCCGGGCCACACCTTCGGGTCGGTTGGCTATCTCTTTGGGCTGGATGACAAGCGGTTTCTGGCGTGCGGCGACCTGCTCAGCGCGCCCGGTAAGGTCCGGGAGTACTACTCAACCCAGTGGCGCTACATGGATTTTCAAGGCCATGTGAATCAACTCGAGAGCTTGCGGTTGGTCGAGTCCCTTGAAGTCGACTGGATCCTGCCGGGGCACGGGGCGCCCTTTGCCGCCACGCCGGAAGCGGTTCGGACGCTGCGCGAAGACTTCGAGCGGCTGTACGAAATGTTCCATGGCCGCCGTTATGAGTACTACCGGCCACGGTTTCGGAAGCTGACGGAGCACGTTCATGAGGTGGCCAACACCGAAGCCCGGACCTACATCATCAATGACAACGAAGGCCACGCGTTGTTTATCGATTGCGGCTATGCTTCGAACGCCCCCATCAATGCGAATCCGCATCGCTTCATCGACAACATCACCCCTTACCTCGAGTCGGAACTGGGCGTGACAACCGTCGAGTGGTTTCTCCCGACCCACTACCACGACGATCACCTGGCCGGCTATCCGGCGTTGAAGAATCGCTATGGGACTCGGTTGGCTGCGTCCCGCGAGCTGGTTGAGATCCTCGAGCACCCGGAAAACTTCGACATGCCGTGTCTTCTCCCTGAGGGCCTGGTTGTTGATCGCCCGGTCCAACGGGGTGAGGCGTTCGAGTGGCGCGGCATCCCGTTCTATATTGAGCAGCATCCCGGCCAGACGCTCTATCACCAACTGATCACGTTTGAAACGGACGGGAAGAAGTTCCTATCGATCGGCGACAACATCTCCGGCCTCTGTTTCCGCGAGCAACGAGACTACATTCATTCCTTTATCCCGAAGAACCGCACGCCGGTTTCAAGCTACCCGGACATGCCGCGCCAGATTCTCGATCACGCGCCGGACTTTGTTCTCACCGGGCACGGCGGCGCCATCCCGTTCGAGCAGCAGAAGGTCGAGCGCTGGCGTGACTGGATGGACGAGTGGCAGGAGCGGTTCGTTCGGGTTCTCGACCAGCCACACCCCGATTACGGCATGGACCCGCGCTGGGTCGAGTTCTATCCTTACAAGTTCCGCATCCGCCCCGGAGAGGTGAAGACGCTGAAGCTGCGCGTGACGAATCACGATGCGGAAACAAGGCCCTGCGCACTCCGCTTTCGATCGATCTTGGGAGTCGACCTCAACCCCGATCAGGTGGCGTTGCAGGCGAAGGGTAGCTCCGTGACGGAGTGTGAGCTGACGGTGAGGTTCCCGTCGACGTTCACCACGCACTCGATCCCGGTCGCCGCCGACGTCACGTGGAACGGGCGCAGGCTGGGTCAGATCGCCGAGGCCATCGCCTACTGGTAACGAGGGTGATGATCCTTGCTATGCTTTGTCCCGAACACGTAGAGCTGGGCGGGCGCAGCGGCCCGCCCCTGCAGTCGAAGGAATCTCCGCGACAAACCACTCGCATGAGGGATGATCCCATGAACGCACATCTCGACCGACGGCAAGTTCTCCAGCTCGCGAGCGTCACAGCATCGGGCAGCATGCTCGGGCCGCTGCACGCCCAAGAGGGTCGTGCCGACGTCAGCGTCAGCGAACACGGCGCTATCGCCGCAGCGCGTGCGCCCACACCCGTCCGCATTGGGCAAGACATCCTCGCGCGGGGAGGCAACGCCGTGGACGCCGCTGTCGCAGCCGCTTTAACCGCGGCCGTGGTCGAGCCTGCTTCTTGCGGCATGGGCGGCTACGGGACTCACATCACCATCGCCACGGCCGACGGTAAAGTCACTTGCATTGACGCCAACTCGATGGCTCCCCAAGCCGCCGGCGCCGACATGTTCGAGCCCGACGAGACGGGCCAGGTTCCCGGCAAAGTCAACTACTACGGTTGGCTCGCCGCCGGCATCCCTGGAACCCTAGCCGGCCTTCAGATGGCGCTCGACCGTTACGGGAAGAAGAAGTTCGGCGACGTTGCCGAAGCGGCTATCGGTTTCGCGCGGGACGGCTTCGTGGTCAACGAGCGCGTGGCGAGTTCATTCCGCGGCGCGTCCGGCCATTTCCGCCGTGACCCGGCTTCCAAGCATATCTACTTCGACGGCGACGAGCCTATCCGCCAGGGCGAGACGTACCGCAATCCCGACCTCGCGGACATGCTCGAAAAACTGGCCGAGCGCGGATCGTCGGACTCCTTCTACCGGGGCGATATCGGCCGCCAGATTGCTTCCGAGTTCCGCAAGCATGGCGGCATCGCTACGGCTGACGATTTCGCCGCCTACCGGGCCAAGGAAGTCAAGCCCGTCGAACTTTCCTGGCGCGGTTACTCGATGCACACCGCGCCGGTGACGGCCGGCGGGTTGTCGACCCTGCAGGCGCTTGCCATTCTGAAGGCGCTGAAGTGGGAAGGCCTGTCAAACCCGCTGAAAAAGAACCACGCCGGCCTCGAAGCGTTGCGGCTGGTTTGGGCCGACCGCTTTCGCTACTTCGGCGATCCCGAGCACGTCGACGTGCCGGATGAGCGGTTGCTCTCCGCCGCCTATGTTGGCGAACTCGCGGAAAAAGTAGGGCGAGCCGTCGAGGCCGGCAAGCCCATCGAGCAGGACTTCGATTCCTACGAGCAGCGCGGAACCATCCACATCAGCTCCGCCGACCGGGAGGGGAACGTTGTTGCCCTCACCCTCACTCATGGCGGCGGCTTCGGCGCGCGTGTGACCGTGGACGGACTCGGGCTCACTCTCGGACACGGTGTCTCGCGGTTCGATCCACGTCCGGGTCGCGCCAACTCGATCGGGCCCCGCAAGCGGCCCCTGAACAACATGACACCGACGGCCGTGCTGCGTGACGGTCAGCCCGTTCTCGCTCTGGGCGGGCGCGGGGGACGCCGAATCCCCAATGCGGTGTACTCGGTCTTGTTGCCGTTCGTCGGAGAAGACCGGCCGATGGCCGAATCTGTCAACGCGCCGAGAATGCACACCTTGGGCAACATGAACTTGACCCTCGATAGCCAATGGCCGGTGGATACAGCCGGGTTCTTCGAGAAGATGGGCTATCAGGTTTCGAGAGGCGGCGTAGCGCTATTGAGTGCCGCCTCGTTCGATCCCGCCACGGGGAAGGTCGGAGCGAGTCTCCGGTAGAAGAAACGTGCTATGAGACGAATCTTGCGAACGGCTGCGCAGACGCTGCTGGGGCTTGGCCTCGCTGCACTGTCGGCGCAAGCCGACCCCATCGACATCGGGTCGCGGCTCGAGCTGTTCGTCGAGGACTACCTGATCGAACGCATCGGCGGCGATGCCCGGTTGCGACTGCACCGCCCGCAACCGCGCGAGATCGCCATCGTTCTTGACGCCCCGTGGGAAGGCAACAACTCCGGATACGTCACCGTGTTTCGCGACGGGCCCGTTTACAAGATGTACTGTCGGGGCCGGCAGATGGACCTGAGCGGCGACAAACTCAAGTTCGTTCATGGTCAGATGATTTGCTATGCCGAAAGCAAAGACGGCATCCATTGGACCAAGCCTGAGCTGGGCCTCATCGAGTTCCAGGGCTCGAAGAAGAACAACATCGTCTGGAATCAGGAGGGGTCGCACAACTTCGCGCCCTTCAAGGACACGAACCCGCATTGCGATCCCGAGGCCCGCTACAAAGCGTTGGGCGGCGTGAAGTCCGAAGGCGGGCTATTCGCGTTCCAGTCACCCGACGGCATCCGCTGGAAGAAGATGCAGGACGGTCCCGTCGTCACGAAAGGATACTTCGACTCCCTCAACCTGGCCTTCTGGGACACCGAGCAAGGCGAGTACCGCGAGTATCACCGCGACTTCCGCGATGGCCGCGACATCATGACGACAACGTCCAAGGACTTCCTCCATTGGGCCGAGCCGACATTCATCAAGTACAAACCGGGCAGGCTGACGCAGCTCTACACCAACCAAGTCACACCGTACTACCGGGCACCGCACATCCTGCTCGGGTTTCCCACGCGCTACAACGAAGGGCGCGGCCTATTGACCCCGTTCAACGAACGGCTGGCCCGCGTGAGCAAACGTTACGGGACCGACTACACCGACGGCGGCTTCATGGCGAGCCGTGATCGGGAGACCTTCAAGATGTGGGGCGAGGCGTTCATCCGCCCGGGGCCGGTCGAAGAGGGACGCTGGGTATACGGGGCGAATTATCAAAACTGGGGGCTGGTCGAGACGACGTCCGCAACCGAGGCCTCACCGAACGAGATCTCGGTCTACGCGAGTGAGGGCAACGGCTGGGTCGGACCCGGTAAGAGTCTGCGCAGGTATACGTTGCGCATCGACGGCTTTGTGTCGCTCGAAGGGCCGTTGAGCGGCGGTGAACTGCTGACCAAGATCGTCACGTTCGGGGGCAACGAGCTCGCGATCAACTTCGCGACCTCCGCGGCGGGCAGCGTCCAGGTGGAGATTCAAGATGAGAAAGGAATGCCCATCGAAGGTTACGCTCTGGGTGACTGTCCGGAGATTTACGGGGATTCGATCGAGCGCGTGGTTGGGTGGAACCAGGGGCCCGACGTGAGCGCCCTCGCGGGTAAACCCGTTCGTCTGCGTTTCGTGGTCAAAGACGCCGACCTGTTCTCCTTCCGATTTCGCTAGCCTATACGGATCAAGATGCCGAACCAAGACCCTGCCGCACCTCCGCCTTTCGGTTCCGAGAACCTTCGCTTGCCCAGCGAGCTTCGTGTGCCTCTCAAAGAGCACCTGGCTTACTTACAGGATCAGTACCGGGAGCTCAAGTGGGGGGGCCGTGTTGGCTTCGGGCGGCGGCCCGCTGTGATCGTTATCGACTTGGCATTGAAGTGGACCCAACCAGCGGCCTTCCCGATGGGCAGTGAGCTGGACTCGGTTGTCGAGGCGACGTGCAAAGTGCTGGAAGCGGCGCGCACGGCCCGCATTCCCATCTTCTTCACGACCTACGACCTCGACCCAGCCGAACCGCCGTCGCCTCACGACAAGAAGATCGAGAACACGACGCGCGACAACCCGGATGCGTCCCTTTTCGATCTGGACCCACGGCTCGAGCGGCGGCCCACCGAGAAGATCGTAAGAAAGAAGTACGCCTCGGCTCTGCGGGCGACCAACCTCGAGATGAACCTGGCCTCACTCGGCATCGACACGCTGATCATCACCGGGGTCAGCACGAGCCACTGCGTGTACGCCACCTGCCGCGACGCGTCACACACGTATCACGTCATCGTCCCCCGGGAAGCCGTCGGTGAGCGCTGCGAGATCATGCACGAGGTCAATCTGCTCGATATCGATATCGACCTGGGTGACGTGATGCCGGTTGAGGAGGTCACCGCTCACCTGCAGAGGATATCGGGCAAGACCGCAGAGTAGCGACGGCGTGCAGCTGGTGAGCCAACGCAAGAGACTGTAGCGCTGTCTAGGACGCAGCTGCTCGGTACCTCGGGGCGTTTCGTACGCGCCCTTCAGGGCCTCTCGTAATTTTGTGTCGGGAACCCTCACGGTTCCGCCTGACGGCTCCACCGTGGTGGGCTATTGTCCGCCCGTCCGCTTCGCGGACTCTTGTCTGACGTGGTTTGGTAGACCGAGGTCAGAGTGAGGTTTTCGTCAAGTCATAATCAGTAGCACGCTGCGCCCCTACGCTTCGTGACCGACTGCTTCGACCCCCGTCAACGAATTTGGATCGACCTCCACGCCGAGGCCATTGCCGGAGGGCAGCACCGCGCACCCCTCGTCGTAACGGATCGGCTCCTGGGCAATGCGGCGCTCGTGGTAGACGGGCCCGATGATGTCGTGGTTCACCGTGGCCGACAGGTTCGGGATGGCACACGCGGTGTGTAGCATCGCCGCCGTCCCGAGATCCCATTCGAGGTTGCTGCCGATCACGCAGTCGAGCCCGGCGGCGGCCATCTGAGCGATCTCGACCGAGCGGCGGATGCCGCCGTTCTTGCCGGGATAGATGCTGATGATGTCGCAGGCTTCGCAGCGGATGGCTTCGAGGGCGTCCCGCGCTGTGAAGACACCTTCGTCGAGCATGATGGGGATCGAGGTGCGTTGACGCAGGCGGGCGGTGGCGCGAAACTCGCCGCGGTCGAGAGGCTGCTCGAGAACATTGACGCCGAGCCGCTCCAGATGAGGCAGCGCGGCCACCGCCTGCATCTCGTTCCAGCCGCCGTTGGCGTCAGCGCCGAGGGGGAAGTTGTCTCCCATGGCGGAGCGAATGGCCGCGACGCGTTCGATGTCGGTCTTCACATCGAGGCCGACCTTGACCTTGGCAGCACGGAAACCTTCGCCGGCCATCATCTCTGCGACACCGGCGGTCTTGGGTGGCGGGAAGGCGCCGATAGAGAATTTGAGGGGAATCTCGGGCGGTCGACGGGCCCCTCCGAGCAAGGAGCACACCGGGACGCGCAGGGCTTTGCCGGCGAGGTCGAGCAAGGCCATCTCGATGGCGGCTTTGGTGAATGGGTTGCCGATCAGGGCGCGGTCCATGGCATGGGCGAGCGCGCCGACTTCCAGGGGATCGCGACCGACAAGGACGGGTGCAAGCAGGTCGCGGATCGCGGCGAGGGCGCTCTGCTGGGTCTCACCGCTCCAGATGGGCATAACGGTGGCTTCACCCAGGCCGGTGCGGCCTTGATCGTCGTTGACGGCGACGATGAGGTAGCGCGAGACCCGATGGGCACCCAGCGAGCTGACGATACTGACGTCGGGCCGTACGCCGATCGAGACGGGGTAGTTGTCAACGGCGGTGATTTTCATGGGGAATCCTCCATGATAGATGGTGCGGAAATGAATCGAGGCGCCACCGCCCGCCGGGAGCCCGGAGACGATCCGAGAGCATCTGGGAGAAGGAGTAGTTCAATGAGAAACAAATTCACCCGGCGTCAATTCGCCCGTACGACCGGAGCCGCCGCGCTCTCGATGGGTGCCGCCGCGGCCCCGTCACGTGCGAGTGGTACCCTCGTGATCGATTCTCACGCCCACCTCAAGCACGGCGACGCGGCGAAGACGGAGTACTCAGCCAAGGCCATCGTCGAGGTGATGGACGCGGCCGGCATCGACCGATCTATCGTCTTCGCGATGTCGACTACGACCCGGCGCTCCATCGAGATGGCCGAGGCGGCGGTCGAACAGTTTCCCGACCGGCTCATCCCCTACGTATACGCACTGCCGAGTTACGAGTGGCCGGTAATCGAAGAGCTCGACGCCGCCCTGCGAGGGAAGCGGTTCCGGGGCATCAAGATTCACGCCGGCGAGTGCCGGCTGAGGGAGTACATCATCGACCCAGTGTTCACGCTCGCCGCAAAACACGGCGCCCCGTGCCTCGTCGACACGAGAGGGGACGCGCGCGTCGCCCGGCGGCTCGCCAAATCGTTCCCCGAAACAACGTTCCTCTTCGCTCATATGGGCGCGTACATGAGCCGGGACCGGGACATGGTCGACGCCTTCATTCGGTTGGCGGAGGAATTCGGCAACGTTCTGCTCGATACCAGTGCCGTGGCGCTCGTCTACAAGATAGAGGAAGCGGTCAGGAGGGCCGGCGCCGCGAAGCTGGTCTGGGGTAGTGACGGGCCTCACAAGAACCCCGGCTTGATTTCCTACGCACAGAGCGAACTCGATAAGGTGCAACGCCTCGATATCAAACAGGCCGACAAAGACAGGATTCTCGGCGGCAACATCGCACAGTTGCTCGATCTGTGAGCAAGCGTCCGGGACCTCGTTCCAACATCTCCGGGCAACTTCCTTCAACTATCACTGTGGCAGCAGTGCGAAAACCGGTTGCATCGCAGCCGGTGGTCGGCTATCCGATGCGTGCCCGGACGGCCAAAAAGGAAATCTTCGTTTAGAACGGTCGAAAAGGTGCGTGTCGCCGGCTTACCATTCAATCAGTCGCTGACGCCGTCGCCCAAGTGCTTGACTTGGAACTTCCTGTCCAATCGGAGCCTCTACTGGACCTCCAGCTTGGGAGCCGCGGCGTAGCCGGGGTTTCGGGCCTGAGTTGCAGCTAGTTCTTCACAGGTGAATCAGCCCGTTGAGTCAGCCAACGAGCGGGGTGTATGCTGGACAGGGTCTGAAAGCGACCTAGCCTGTGTTCAGAAACTGAAAGGATACAGTCATGGCCAGGAATCCCGGGCAGCTTGAACAACGTGACGTTCCTCGATTTGCGCGTAGCATTGGCGCGAGTTGCAAGATTGATGGTGCTGGTTCTTGCATAGTTCTCATTCTGACCTTGCTAGCTGCTGCCGGGTCGGCTCGAGCTCAGGAGCCATGGCAAACACGGGAAGGCCGTTCCTGTATCGAGGCTTGGACGCGCGATGTAGCCAACCGGCTCAACTCCTACACCGGTACCGACGACCACAACGGCAGAAAGCCCTGGGTCATCAACCAGTACGGACTATTCGTCGGCAGGGGAGTACGCGGAGGTTCAACGATTCCACCGGACACCTGGGGCCGATTTGGCCATGATCGCGCCCAATGGATGTGGGGAACATACACCACGGAAGCGCAGTACCCCAACTGGAGAAATCCGAATTTCACCGGGGCCGGGCTCCAGAGTCTGCGGTATTTTGTGCGCCAGTGTATAGCGGCACGGGGCCCCGCTCCAGGCCCCGGTCCCTCACCGGATCCAAAGCCATCGCCCGCGGGGCGGTATCTCGGCTGCTACAAGGACGCATCAAATCGGGACCTGGGAGGCTATAGCTTCAGATCGAATGGTCTTACGAATGGCGGGTGCATCTCGGAGTGTACGAGTCGAGGCTATGCGTTTGCGGCCACGCAGTACCGAAACGCTTGTTTCTGTGACAACGACTACGGCGCTTACGGCGAAGCCACCAATTGCAATATGGGGTGCACGGGCAACTCGCGCGAGACCTGTGGCGGAACCTGGGCGAATAGCGTCTACAGAACGGGCGGCTCAGGGCAGCAGCGCCGCCGTTCCGTCCCGTCGCCTCGCGGCAAGTACCTAGGCTGCTACAAGGACAGCTCTGCCCGCGATCTCAACGGCCACCAGGTGATCAACTCCAGAACCTTGACGCCCGAGAGTTGTATCGCGGAGTGCGGCCGCAGGGGGTTTCCGTGCGCCGCCACGCAATACGGTAGCGCTTGCTTCTGTGACACTGACTTTGGCAGCTACGGTACCGCTAATAACTGCAATATGAAGTGCAGCGGCAACTCCTCGCAAATCTGCGGTGGCACTTGGGCAAACAGCGTCTATACGACTGGAGTGCGCCGCTAAACCACAAGTGGTCCGCCAAGGGGTTTCCATCGGCCAAACGCCAGACGCTAAGAGCCGCTGGACATCTCAGTTTATTTCTAATACAAACTGGTGTCGTACAACGTGGTGCTTCATTGACACGGTGTTTGCGCATTCGGCTGGAAACCGACTGTGACAAATGGGACAAACTGACATGGTTTGGTTGGAGGCGGCCGACCGTGAGCAGCTCTATATTACGACAGAGGCCTGCCACGTTGATCGCAGAACCTTCCCAACTTATCCGAAAGCTGAATTCAATCTCGATCGCCCTGGAGCCTCGACTCCACTTTCGTGGGTGGGGCTCTGATACACTGGCGCAACGAAAGGACCGTCATGGAATTCATCGATACCCGACCGAACTTCCCCTTCAGCGCGGCCGTCATCCACTCCGGCCGCACCCTCGAAACCGTCCTGACCGGAATCCCTCCGGGCGAGAAGTCGCCCGTGAGCGGAGGCGTGGCGGCGGAACTCGAAGAGATCTTCCGGCAGCTCGACGACATTCTCTCGCGGGCCGGTGTGGACAAGACGGCCGTCGTCTCCGTGCGGCTTTACCTGGAGCACGTGGTCGACGACATCGCCGCCGTCAACGAGGCGTACCAAGCGTATTTCAGCACGCATCCGCCGAACCGACGGGCCTACGGCGTTGATTTGCAGTCAGGCATGAATATTGAAGCGGCGTTTGTGGCCGAGTTGCCCTAAGCTCGCTTGGGGAGGCGCTTTAGGAACGGGAGGAACATGATGAGCGTTACCCGGCGAAATTTCATTCAGGGCGTCGCGGGGGCGTCGGGGTCGAGCCTCGCCGCTGCCGGCGCACCCGCAGGTGCGGCGGAGAGCACTGCGTCGGGGCGCAAGCGTCGCACCATCTACTTCAACGACGCCCGCCATTACTACCTGTTTGTCTTCGAGCCCCCGATGACCATGGAGGACGCTTGGCGGCCGGTGGACGAAGTGGCGGGGACGGCGGTCGATACCTTCATCTATGGCGTCGAGCGCGGCGACGGCCTGTTCCATCCGTCGAAAGTCGGCATGCGCTTCGGCGCCGATAAGCGGCCGTTCGAGATGGCGGCCTACTGGCGCGTTTGGCACAACATGCAGAGCCTGATCGATCGCGGGCTCGATCCCCTCACCGTGTTGATCGATCGTGCGCACGACAAGGGCATGGAGTTCTTCGCCAGTGTACGCATGTCGAGCTACGGCGGGATGGACCCAAAGTTTCGCGTCCCTGAAGGCCGCGGAATGGCGCACGAGGAAGTTCGCGATCATCAGTTCGCGGTGCTCGAAGAACTCGCGACCGAATACGGGGTCGAGGGCGTCGAGCTGGACTTTGCCGCGGCGCCCGGCGGGATGCCTTTGTGTTTGCGTCCGGAAGACGTAGCGGAGTACACGCCAGTGCTCACCGAGTACGTGCGGCGGATCTCGAGCATGGTCCGAGGGAGCACAGTGCGAGGCCAGCGGGGGACACCCGGGCAGGTAGGCGCGCGCGTCTACCCCACCGAAGAGATGTGTCGCGAGCGGGGCCTCGATGTCCGCACTTGGCTCAAGGAAGGGCTGGTCGATTTCGTGGTCCCGTTGCTGTACCTCGACTTCACGATGGATCCGGACATGCCCATCGACTGGCTCATCGAGGCGGCGCACGAGAAGGACATTCCGGTGTACGGCATGCTGCAGCCCTATGTCACCGACGAGGCGAGCGGTTCGCCGGTGCGGGTCTATCCCGACGCGGAGGCCGCACGGGGGGTCGTTGCCAACCACTGGGCGCGCGGCGTGGATGGCATCTACGCCTGGTTCATGCGCTGGCCCCTGGACGACCCGCAAAGGCGCATCCTTGCCGAGTTGGGCGATCCGGACTTGATCCGCGAGGGAAGCAAACGCTACATTCAGCGGCGGCGTTCCGAGAGGGCGGTCGAGCTGGGCTACGACGCTACGCTGCCAATCAAGATCCCCAAAGCCCAGCCGGGCAAGCGCTACCGCATCCCCTTCTCCATCGCTGACGACATCGAGGGGTCAGCCGGCCGCGTGCGGCGGGTGCAGCTACAACTCCAGGCCAACAACCTTGTTAGCGCGGACCGGTTGAACGTTCTGTTGAACGGCCAATCGCTGGAGGGGGAAACCTGCCTGCGGGACTTCTCGTGGCAGGTCGCCCCGTATCAAGGACAGATGCTCGAGTTCCATCTCGAGAACATCAGGCCTCGCCAGGGGCAAAACGAGCTTGAAATCTCGCTAGACGAGCGGCCCGGCGGCTTGGCGGGCGGCATCTCGATCGAGAACATGGAAGTTTACGTGGAGTACGGTTCCTATCCTTCGAAGTTGAATGTTGGGTGACGCGGGCGTGGCCGGGGCCACTGCTCCGAAGAGGCACAGTCGCTCGGGGCGAAGTTCCCGAACGAGCCTAGACTACTTGGCGAATGCTCTCAAGCCAGAACGTGGTTCGTTTGCGACCCGCAGCCCCGGCAGGGGCGCTGGAAAGTAGCCCACGGTGAAGCCCGTTAGGGCGAAACCGTGGGTAACCAGGCAGAAGGGGACACAAGCCCCGCAAGGGGCGTAGGAAAAACCGATGCCAACGGGTTCTCTAGCAAACCCTCCTACGCCCCTGCCGGGGCTGCTCCTTTCTAATGGTTTTTTGACCCACGGTTCCGCCTGCGGCTCCACCGTGGGCTATTGTCCGCCGTCCGCTTCGCGGACTGGGTGCCTCTTGTGTTGAACGCCTTTTAGGTTCTTGTGCCGCCAAGTGTACAATAGGGGCAGCCAAGTTAAAGCAGCGCTTGGGATAACGGGCGGCTAGCGAGGTGACGGTATGGGCGTGACGCGCAGGCACTTCTTGCAAGGCGGATTGATGGCCGGGGCGGCGGCGGTGACCGGTGCGGTGCCGGCGCTGCCGAAGATCGACGAACGGCATGCGAAGCCCTACTTCGCGGTGCACCCGTTCATCGAGCAAAATCCGAAGGCGATCTTCATCCGGCGCACCCACGCCAAGCACAAGTTCGACAACGATCAGAAGCGCAACGAAGGACTGAAACTCGCGCGCGAGATTTTCGTTCCCTCCGATACGCCCGGCATCCCCGTCACGCACAAGGTCGTCCTCAAGCCCAACGTGTGCAGCGTGAAGGCCAAAGACCGTCCCGTCGAGGACACCTGGGGCAGCGGTACCGACCCGCAGTTCTACGAAGGCATGGTGATGGGCCTCAAGGAAGTGGGCGTCCGAGACATGACGTTCGTCGAGGCGAACAACTACCACAGCTGGAACCTGCGCGGCTTTGTCGATATCAATGACCGCCATGGCGTCAAGATGAACGAGTGCGAGCGGCGCATTCGCAACTTCGACGAAGGCTACGAGATGAACTGGTCGAAGGTGCCTGAACCAGTCGTCTACTCGCACATCCCGCACTACACGCCGGTGAACGATCCCGACTCGTGGATGCTCAACATCGCCAAGTGGAAGGCCCACGGCATGTGCATGACGCAGTCGGTAAAGAACGAGCAGGGGCTGGTGGTGAAGCCCTTCGTTCGGTTCTGTCCCGGCTGGCGGATGGTGACCGGTGCGCCGGAGTTCATGCAGCCGAACATCGATCCCAAGGTCGAGGAGCGGGTTAATAAGTTCTTCGAGAACCACCGCAAGCTGGGCTACGCGCGCTACGACAGCCCGGCGAATCTGAGCCCGATGCACCAGGAGATATGGGCTCACAAGACCTGTGACAACATGCAGGTGCTCAACACCGGCCTTGCCATGATCGAGGGCATTTACGGCCGCGACGGCAACGCCTTCACTATCGGCAACGACCATCTGACGAACATCGTCATGTTCGGCAAAGACAAGTTCCGGCTGGACTTGATCGGCCTGTGGCTCGCCGGGCACGAGCCGGGCAACGTCAACCTCTATCGCATCGCCAAAGAGCGCGGCTTGAGCGACACGTTCAATCCGTGGGAAGTGCCGATCTATGAATGGATCGACGGCGAAGCCCATCCCCGCAAGCTGACGGACTTCGAGCGCACCCCGCTGGTGACCTACTACCTGCAGAAGAAGGGCGAGCCGGAGTATCACCTCGTCGACGAGCCGTTCGACTACGACAAGGTGAAGATCTAGGCGACCGCCGGCGTGTTCCGTGAAACTCGGTTGCGCGGTCCGGCTCAATTCTTCTGGTAATCCACCCAGATCGGGCTCCCCCAGGCCATGTTGTTATCCTCCTGGATGACCCGCACATAGTAGTAATGCGTGCCGGGCTCGATGCCGGGGTCTGTGTAGGTGAAGCTGACTTCGCTGACTCCAGGGTGCGCCGTGTAGACGAAGGTATTGTCTTTAATGATGTCGATCTGTTGAATGTTCGCCGTGCCGATGATTCTCACGTCGATGCGAGGCGGGGCGTTGGTCGCGAACTCCTCACCCATCGCATGGCCCCCACTCTGAAAATCGACGATGATGTTGTCGGTCGCGGCATAGGTGCGGCGAGCACGGAGTGAATCCCAGATGCCTCCGTAGCTGCGTTCAGGTGTGTAGACCGCGGCGTATGACATGTGCGTCGAGCGGTGATCAGAGCTGGCGATGAATCCCATCTTGTAGCCTTTCGCCAGAGCATTCCAGACGAACCCCTTGGGGTGGATCTCGCCCGAAGTAATGTAGCCTCCCACGACGATCTTTTCCGCTGTCGCCCCGCGCGGCGCCCCCAAGTATTCATAAGAGTCCCGGTTGCCTTGAAACATCTCCACCAGGCGCTCGGCCTCTTCATCGTTGTAGCGCCAGTCAGTTCCCATCTGCGTGGCGGTGGTGTGAGGAATGCTGATCGCTTTCTGCTCGCCGCCTGAGAGCAGCTCTTTCCAAAGCATCAGCATGTCGTCTTCGGCGACGCCGTTGGCGCGTTCTCCCGGTTTAATGCGCACCGGCTGATAACCACGGGAACGCCACACGATGTTGCGATGGCCGTCGGGATAAGCGACCGTGCGCTCGTAGTTCAACAAGGGATAGAACACGCCGGGGATCTTGTAGACGTCGACGGCTTTGTCGACCATGCGCCAGAGGTAGGACGTATCGACCTTTTCGGGCAACAGATGTTCAGAAGGTCCCAGGAAGTCCATGCGGGCGGCGTCGATGGCGTAGCGATAGCAATCGTAAAGGCTGCCGTCGCTGTAGCCGTCGAAGGAGAGGTCGGTGTGGCGATGCAGGTCGCCCCAAGTCACGTGATACTTCTTGCCGCCTACCTCCATCTGGTAGGTTTTCCAAAGCGGGGTTTGCAACTCCGGTTCTGCGTCGCTGACGATCTTAGGCGCCGGCAGGTCCTCAGCGCCCACAAAGAACTCGCTTTCAATTTGCCCGCCCGGTACCTCGTCTATTGACTCCCGCATAATATAGAGTCAGTCAAAACAAAGAGAAGACTGTTTCCAGAAGGCCGTGATCAAACGCGGTTTGCGGTACATGCGGCGGAGTGCCTTGCGGGCCCGCTCGTTCAGCTCGCCGTAGTCTTTCGGACAGACGTTCGGCAACTCGTGCTGCTTCCAGTAAGCCCAGATGTATTCCACCGGATTCAACTCCGGCGCATAGGGTGGCAAGTACTCGGTTGCGATGTGGCCTTCGGAGAGTTCGATGAACTCTTGCACCAGGCGGCTACGGTGCGCCGGCAGCCGATCCCAGACGATCAGCAGCGGGCGATCGATATGACGTACCAACGCCTTGAGAAAGTCGGTCACTTGCTCTTTGCCGATCGCACCGGGATAGAGCCGGAAGTAGAAGTTACGCAGCGTCAGCCCCGCCGAGACGGAAAGCTTCTCCCAGTTGAAGTTAAACTGCAGCACCGGTGTTTGGCCACGTGGCGCCCAGGTGCGGCAGCGATGCGGCTTCTGACTCAATCCGCTTTCGTCGATGAAGACGAGCGTACGGCCTTCGTTTTGGGCTTTTTTTTAATGCGCTTCCAGGTCTTGCGCTTCCAGGTGCGGATCCGCTCTTCGTTGCGCTCGCGCGCCTTTCCGGCCGGGCGTTGCGGGCTCCAGTCGAGCGCTCGCAGGATCTTCCAGGCGTGGCCTGCGTGGTATGCGACCCCGAACTCGTCTCCGGTCAGCCGAGCCACCCGCGGACAGCTCCACAGGGGCGTTGGGAAGCCGTGGGCTTCCGGGCCTTCCAGCAGCAGCGACGTCAGGCGTTCGCGTTGTGCGGCATCGAGGAGCGGCTTGCGTCCGGCGCGCCCGGCCTGGCGGAGTCCGGCCGCACCCTGCTCGCGGTATTGCCGCCGCCACTCACTGACGGTTTGGCGAGCGACGTTCAGCCGTCTCGCCGTCTCGGACTGATTGTGGCCTTGGTGGAGCAGCCGCATCGCTTCGAAACGGCGCTTCTCCAGCGCCTTGAAATCCCGCTTCGCACCTTTGGGGTTGCCCATACATATATAGATGCTCCACACTGTCAAAAAGTGTCATAATAATTTGCGGGATTCAATAGGTCGACCCGGCCGGCATAGACGTCGTACTGCCAGAAACGCGCGTCGCCGGAGGGATAGCTTTTTCCGTCGGTTTGCGAGGCGAGCCAAAGGTTCCCAGACTGATCGACGGCGGCGGCGGGTCGTTGCTCATTGCGTCCGTCCGAGAAAGGGAGCCAGGCAGGCCGGGTCCATCCATGGCCGTCGAACATGGTGGCCTTGTAATCCCAATACGGAAAGATCGAGCGGGCGTCGACGGAAGGGGGATTCGCACGCCCCAGCGTGCGCGTTCGTAGAATCGCCCATACGCGGCCTTTTCCGTCCACTTGGAGGAGCGGGTACTCGGTGTAGGTGCGGCGCGCGCTTTCGAGACCCAGAGCCATCCAGCTTCCCGTGATCGGGCTCGGTGGAAAGCGGTGATCGATGGGCGCCGCGGGCTTGGCGATGCGGCCGCGATCGAGAACGCGTACTTGGGCTTGGCGATGGAAGTAAAGGCCACTCTCACCTCGATGGATGCCATTGATGCCGTAGTGGTCCTTGCCCCAGTTCGGGCCGCCGTTGTCCCAAGCCATCCAGAGGCGGTCGCGATGGTCGTAGACGAGGCTGACGTGCGCCTGGAAATCGGGACTGGCGGTGATGCGCTCCAGCGGTCCAAGCTTCCCATCGATGTAGCGCCGCAGAAAGATGTCGTAGTTGCCATGGCGGTAGCTGTCCCAGGCGACAGCGGCTTCCCCCCGCGCATTGACGGCAATCGATGGTTCCCAATCGTTGGCCGGATGCTCGGTGACCTTGATCGGCGCGGACCACTCGTCGCCGCGCCGAACCATGAGCGAGATGTCGGTGTTGCCCTTCGCTCCGGATTGGTAGACGAGATAGACGTCGCCGTTCGGCGCGGCGGCCATACGAGGAAACGTATCGGGTCCCGGTCCGCTGGTGAGTGGTTCTGCTACGGCGGCGACGCCGACCGAGTGTTCCGCCTTGTACAGACGGACGCGGCCGTCGCGGATGGCTGACATGACGGCCGTGACGGCCCTGGGTTTCGTCGCGATGAGAGCGACCTGGTAGTAGTCGCCGGGCGGGGCGAGTGTAACAGGCTCGTCCCACGTTTTTCCATCAGCGGACGAGCGAAGCTGCACCGTGTCTGCGCCGTTCTCAAACGCAATCCAGGCCACCCACACGCGTCCGTCGGGCCCGATCGTCATGGCCGGGTAGTCGTCGTCGGCAAGGCTGTCGGACATCCGCACGGCACCGGGAACACGTTCGATGCGGATTCGACCGTCGAGCCGTTTCAGGGTTTCTTGATAGCGCACGTCGCCGGTGCGGAACTCCGCGTTCCCCTGCTCGGTCTTGAGGGAAATGCGGGTTTGAGCGCCGTCTTCGACATCGACGACCACACCCTTCCAGCGTGTTGGTGGGAAATCGGCGGCATCCTTCGGCTCCATCTGGAGTTTGCCGCCCCACTGGTTTCCACACTTCCAGGAAGATTCGGCGAACGTCTCGCCAGGGCCGAAGTGATAGGAGCTGACAATCGTGGCGCGGCCCGACTCAGCGGAGACACTGCCGCTCCAATCAACAACCGCGGCGTCGGCGCCACCGAAGCGAATCCGGAAGCGCTGCTGCGCGGCCAGGGGCAACGTTGAAACAAGTGCCAGCCAGCAGATGAAGGTTCGAGTAGAAGGGTGTCCGAGCGTTCTTCCGCACATGGTTCGCACCGATTCCCAATCATAGTGGAAGCGGCAGGCGAACCGATTCCCGGCGGGCGGATTCGGGCCGCCTTGGCGGCACGTTCGGGCCCCGATCCGTCCGTAAGCTCCGCGGCAACAGGGGAGCCTAGTCCGTGAAGCGGACGTGTGAAAGTAGCCCACGGCGCAAGCCGTGGGAACTCGGCGCCCTCATGACAGGGAGCCCCGGCAGGGGCGAGGGGGAATGGAAACAGCCCTGGGCCGCGGCCCTATTGAATCCCGCAAATTATTATGACACTTTTTGATAGTGTGGAGCATCTATATATGTATGGGCAACCCCAAAGGTGTGAAGCGGGATTTCAAGGCGCTGGAGAAGCGCCGTTTCGAAGCGATGCGGCTGCTCCACCAAGGCCACAATCAGTCCGAGACGGCGAGACGGCTGAACGTCGCTCGCCAAACCGTCAGTGAGTGGCGGCGGCAATACCGCGAGCAGGGTGCGGCCGGACTCCGCCAGGCCGGGCGCGCCGGACGCAAGCCGCTCCTCGATGCCGCACAACGCGAACGCCTGACGTCGCTGCTGCTGGAAGGCCCGGAAGCCCACGGCTTCCCAACGCCCCTGTGGAGCTGTCCGCGGGTGGCTCGGCTGATCGGAGACGAGTTCGGGGTCGCATACCACGCAGGCCACGCCTGGAAGATCCTGCGAGCGCTCGACTGGAGCCCGCAACGCCCGGCCGGAAAGGCGCGCGAGCGCAACGAAGAGCGGATCCGCACCTGGAAGCGCAAGACCTGGAAGCGCATTAAAAAAAAGCCCAAAACGAAGGCCGTACGCTCGTCTTCATCGACGAAAGCGGATTGAGTCAGAAGCCGCATCGCTGCCGCACCTGGGCGCCACGTGGCCAAACACCGGTGCTGCAGTTTAACTTCAACTGGGAGAAGCTTTCCGTCTCGGCGGGGCTGACGCTGCGTAACTTCTACTTCCGGCTCTATCCCGGTGCGATCGGCAAAGAGCAAGTGACCGACTTTCTCAAGGCGTTGGTACGTCATATCGATCGCCCGCTGCTGATCGTCTGGGATCGGCTGCCGGCGCACCGTAGCCGCCTGGTGCAAGAGTTCATCGAACTCTCCGAAGGCCACATCGCAACCGAGTACTTGCCACCCTATGCGCCGGAGTTGAATCCGGTGGAATACATCTGGGCTTACTGGAAGCAGCACGAGTTGCCGAACGTCTGTCCGAAAGAGTACGGCGAGCTGAACGAGCGGGCCCGCAAGGCACTCCGCCGCATGTACCGCAAACCGCGTTTGATCACGGCCTTCTGGAAACAGTCTTCTCTTTGTTTTGACTGACTCTATATTATGCGGGAGTCAATAGGTCGAAATCGCGCTCTTTCCCCGATTCCGCCGATCGAATCACCAGCGTCGGATACTTGTATCCTCGCCGACTGCGATTTCGACGCAAGGATAGGTAAGCAAGGTGTTTTCCGTCGGTTGACCAACTGGGCCAAACATTCTTGCCGATGTATCTTTGAATCGGTTTGACGGGTTGGTGGATCAGTTGGCCCGTCTCGAAGTCGACGGAGGCGACGTAGACATCGTGATCGCCGGTACGGACCCCGTAGTAGAGATCACCGGAAGGCGACATGCCGACCGGCCGTGCTACTTCAAACGGGGCGCGAAGCAGTTCAGGCTCACCCGCGGGCCTGCCGTCAACGACTGAGACGTGCCAGAGCGCCTCCTCGCCAGTCCGATCGCTGCGGAACAGCAGACCCTCGCCGCCCGGCGTCCATGTGAGGATGTCGTCGAAGGCAGGGTGTTCGACAACCTTGTTTTCGCGACTGCCATCGACTGACAGCACTGAAATCTCTGTCTGTTCTTCCTCAGTAGAGGGTGTCGCGTCGTAGGCGATCCAGCGGCCGTCAGGCGAAAGTTTGGCGCTTTGCAGCCCGCTCCATTCCAGAGACCGGACGGGCTGGAGCGAGCCGTCCTTAAGGGACAGGATGGCAACCTGACTGGAGTTATCTTCGCGCCATAGGCTCAGCAGAAGCTTGTCGCCGTCGGGGAACCACGACGACGGCACAAGGTAGCGCACCTCTTCGCTTTCGTTGTTATAGATGACGAGTGGTTCGGCACTGGTCGAACCGGCTTCGAGAGCTACGGTGCGCAGTTCATACCGTTCGTCCGCCTCGTTCCACCACGTGTAAGCGATGCGTTTCCCGTCGGCCGAGAAGATTGGTTCGAGGGCAAATTCGACGCTGTCATTCCACGGCCCCTTGTCGGTCAGCAAGCGATTCTCCCTGGTCTCTAGGTCCCGAACCGCCAGATCTCCGGTTTCCCAGTGAATGTAGGAAAGGTACCGACCGTCGGGTGAGAGGTGCCCGAGAACATCATCTACCTCATCTCCACTCCAGATCTGCCTGAGTTGAGGGCCGCTGACGCTGGCGGCTTCGACCAGCGGATCAGGCGGGTTCAAGATCGGGCTCTGAGCGACGATCCAGGCAGCCACAATCAAAGTAACCGCGGTCACCGTTGCTGGGACCAACTGGCGTCTCCAACCCACAGAATGCGACGCGGCCGTTGCCCTTGGCTCCCGCGCAGCCCGCCACGCGTCGATCTCACTCGGGTAGGCGTAGACGCTCGAGCGCGGCCCGGCGCGGTGGCGGCGGACCGGAAGGGCCTCGGCTTGCTCCCAGCGCCGAGCTGTTCGTGCGTCCCTCTCCAGGTAGGCAGCGATCTCCTTCCAGGATTGGAGCGGTCTTTCGCCCTGCAGCATGTCCTCAGGATACTCGGGGTTGATTGCTTCTGATTCCGGATTCATGTTCTACTCGCAGCGATTGATGGGCTGAGCGTATAACAGAATCCAGCCTCCTTCAAGCGGCAAAAGGGGACATCCGGTGCGCTGGCGCTTTTTGCCGCGGCGGGCAGGGGTTTTGTGGATAGATAATTAGTGTCTTTCGTGCAGGATCCTGCAATCCCGTAGTGCTTTATTTCACGAGTTAGCGCACGAATGAAACTACGGAGCACGCCTTGTGGCGCGGGCCTCCTGGCCGGCAGTGTCGACCTACGGGTCGACGTCTCTCCCTGCACAGCCCGCTGCTCTAGGTACGGGGAGAAGACCGGCGAGGACGTCGGTCCTGCCCGCCAGAGGCGCGGGCCACGCCCGATCTAGCGCTCCTCATAAGCACTCGAACTTCTGGAGGCTAGTAGTAGGTCATCATCGCTAAGTGCGGTGTTCGCGTCGAGGTCAGAAGCTGAAGCGAACGCCTGCGTTGGCCTGGCGGAAGAGCCCGGGCTGGATCCCCTGGGGCGCACGCGAAGCAATGTAGAGTTCATCCGCCAAGTTCTTCATTGAGAAATAGGGCGTAATCTCAAACCGCTCCCGGCGGATCGAGTAATCGGCGGTCAGGTTCCAGACTGTATACGCGGGCAACAGGCCGATGGCGCCGTCGTTGGAGGGAGCCACGGTCTCGTTGTTGTCGCCAAACTGGTCGCCGACGCGGCTCACGTCAATCTGGAACCCGAAGCCCTGCCGCTGCCGGACGCCCAAGATAAAAGAGAAGGTGTTGTTGGGAGCGTACGGTAGCCGATTGCCTCCGAACAGCGCATTGCTCGTGAACTCCGCCGTCCCAAGGTACATGTGGCGAAGGTCGGTGTAGACCACCAGCGGACTGTCCACGACTTGGTCCCAATTCACGCGCAAGCTGCTCTCGAAACCCTGGTGAAGCGTTTCCCCTCCGTTGACAAGCGTTGTCGTCGCTCCGCCCGACTCGGCCGCGGTGATGATTTGATTCTCGAAGTCCATGCGGAAGTAGGTGGCTTCGCCGTGGACCGCGCGATGGAGTTTGAAACGCGCGCCGGCCTCGTAATTCCAGCTCAGCTCGGCATCGAGATCGAGAGAATCTCCGCCACTCGTGATGGCGATCTTGGTTCGTGGCGGAGCGAAGCCACGATGGATCCCCGTGAACAGCGTCACCACTTCGGTGGTTTTGACCGACAAGCCGAGTCCGGGTGCAGCCTTGGTGATGGTGCGTTCGTTGCGGACATCGACGTTGGCGGGCACCCGGCTGCCGTCGGGCTGCGCCACTCGCTGCCATAGGATATGCCGCTCCTGGGTGTAGTGCTCTAAGCGCACGCCGGGCGTGAGGATGACACGATCGCCGAAGTGAAAACGGTTCTGCACGTGGGCCGAGAATGCTTGGCCAAAGCGGTCTTCGTCATCTCGAAGGGTTCCGGAACGGGCGCGGAAGCCTTTGCCGTCGATGCGCTGGTCGTCGGCCCGTTCGTAGATATAGCGGACGCCGAAGTCGAGGCTGTTGCGAATCCCGCCGAGTTCGTGCTCCATCTTCGCGCCGCTTTGCACGCCGAAGACGTTGAATTCACGATTGCGGTTCCCGGCGGAGTCACGCAGGAACACCGCGCCGCCGGGGACGGACGGGTCGCCGACAATGCCGAGGTAGTTCCGGCCTTGGTCCGTACGATCCCAGTCCTGGCGGCCCCAGTTGCGGACCGTGTTATAGGCGAAGACCGTAGTGTTCCAGATCGCCCGCGGGTTCACGGCATAGTTGTGAGATAGCGAGCCGGAATAGCGGCGGACTCTCAGATCGTCACCCGGCACGGCGTTCTGGTCCGGATCGCTGAGAAACATCGGCAAGGTGAGCCCGAGATAGGTGGAGTTGGAGCGCTCGTCGTAGACGCCCCCTTTGACGCTGAAAGTGTGTTTGTCGTTCGGCTTGAGAGTGAACTTGGCCAACGCGTCGTTGATGTTGAAGTGGAAATCCCGCCAGCCATCGCCTTGCTTGCGGAGGTAGTTGACGAACCAGCCGGCCGACTGATCCTCATTGCTGCCGCCCAACGAGGCCTGTCCGGCAAAGAAGCCTCGCTGCCCGCCTTCGATGTCGATATCACCATGGGTCTTCGGCGGCGGATCGGGTGTAACGAAGTTGATCACCCCGCCGACGGTCTGCGGCCCGTGGGCGATCTGGCCGCTGCCCTTGAGGACCTCGACACGCCGCATGCGGTCGATCGGAGGCGAGTAGTACATCTCAGGCTCCCCGTAAGGCGCCAAGGAGATCGGAATGCCGTCCTCGAGCATGAGCACTTTGCGGCTGCGGTCGGGGTTGAGTCCTCGCAGTCCGACATTGAGACGCATGGCCATGGGGCCCGAGTCTTCCCGCAGAGTGATCCCGGGGACCCGCTTCAAGACCTCGTTGGCGTCGATCGGATGCGAGTGCAGTAGTTCCTCTCTTGATACCAAGTGAACCGAGCCCGGGATCTCTTGCAGTGCGATCTCCGACTCTCCAACGACCTCGATGGTCGTGATGGCGGTGCGGACCTGCGTGAACTGGATGTCGAGCCGAGTGGACATCCCGCGGCGGACTTGAGACCGCACCTCGATCGGCGCAAAGTCCTTGGAGAGGGCCCGCACGGTGTGCGTTCCCGTCGGGAGGCCCGGGAGAGTGAAGTCGCCGTAGGCGTCGGCCCACGTATCGAGGCCGGCTTCCAGAACCTCGATCTTGGTCCCGGCGACCGGGATCCCATCCGGGTCGGTCACAGTTCCTTCAATCGACTGCGCGTACAGCGCGACCGAGAGCAGGGCCGTCGCCGCAAAGCAGAACGACAACCTGATGATCGATGATGGCATCGTGAAAGTAGCCGGCTTCCTTGAGGCGACCGCATCCCTCAAACTGGACGTGAGGTACGGGATCTTCTTATGCAACTCGGTTGCAATCTATGGGTAAACTCGAAGAGTACGCCATCTTGCAAGTGAGTGTCAAGTAGACAGTGAAGATGTGTGGGTCCGCCATGCCGGATCTTCGCTCTGTCTATTGCTCAACAGGCGTGCTACGCCCCAGCTACGCGCCGATCGCCGTCTCGTTTGACTTGCAATCCAATATCGTATGGGACGGATTCAGACTGCGTGAGGACCTCATAGGGTCCTGCAATCTTGTTTCAGGAATGGATCTGCGGCTCGGTCTGGCCGGCGAGTCGGTCCCACCCCAGTCCGATGGTGCATGGACCGGTGTAGCCGGACGGGGAGTGGTTAGTCTGGTTCTGCTGTCAGACTGCGAAACCCCGAGGCGGCGGGTACCCGGTCTTGACACCCTCGTTGTGTGGTGACATGCTGGGCGCCTGTGATGAATCGGCGAGACTTCCTCAATGCCGCGGCCGGCGCGACAGCCGGTGGAGTGTTCACGAGCTGCGGCGAGAGCGCCGGTCCGAGACCGAACATCCTTGTGCTGATGCCCGACCAGTTTCGGGGGATGGATCTGGGTGTCGTGGGCAACCCTGACGTGTCCACGCCCAATATCGACAAAATGGCCTCCGAGGGCGCACTGCTGGAGAACACGGTGGCCAACTGTCCGGTGTGTTGTCCCGCTCGCGGCACTTTGCTCACGGGCCGGTTCGCCCACGCGCACGGCGTGCCCGTCAACGACGCCCCGCTGCCGAACAGCGAGGTGACCATTGCCGAGATCCTCAAAGAGGAGGGCTATCGCACCGGCTTCGCCGGCAAATGGCACTTGCAGGGGGGGAAGCGGCTTCCCGGTTACGTCCCTCCGGGGCCGCGGCGGCAGGGATTCGACTTCTGGGCGGCGAACATCTGTAGTCACGACTACTGGAACATGCACTTCTTCCGCGACGATCCGACGCCCATCCCCATCCCCGACTACTCGGCGGCCACCTTCACCGACGAGGCAATCGAGTTCTTCTCGTACGACAAGGAGACGCCCTTTTGCTGCTACATCCAGTGGGGGCCGCCGCACAACCCCTACGTCGCGCCTCCCGGATACATGAACTTGTACGATCCTGACGCGCTCCAAATGCGCGAGAACTGGGCGGACGGCATCCCAATGGGCAGCCGTGAGGACATCGCGGGCTATTATGCGGCGATCACTTTCATCGACGACGAGGTTGGCCGCGTCATGACGGCGCTCGAGGAGAACGGCCAGGCCGACAACACCATCGTGCTGTTGACGTCCGACCATGGCGACATGCTCGGCTCCCAAGGAACACGCTTGAAGCGCAAGCCCTGGGAGGAGTCGATTGGGGTTCCGGGGATTCTGCGTTACCCGGCGGCAGTGGAGGCGGGGCAGACCTTCAGCTTCCCGTTTTCACACGTGGACATGGCACCGACCCTACTGGGTCTGTCCGGGTCCAAGCCCTTGCGCAAGATGCATGGCCGCGACCTCTCCCACCTACTGACAGGGAAGGGCGGCGAGGAGCCTGAATCCGCGTATTTGCAGAGCTACACGCCGACCGAGGGTGGCGAGTTCCCCTCATGGCGGGGCGTACGAACCGAGCGCTACACCTATGCTCGCCACGAAGACCGTCCTTGGCTGTTCTACGATAACGAGAACGATCCCTACCAGCTCGAAAACCTGGTGGGCCGACGCGAGCATTCCGACCTGCAGGCGCAACTCGACGCAACGACGATGGAGTGGTTCGAGCAGAGCCAAGACGCCTGGGTGGAGCTGGCCGATAGGCGGCATCGCTAGGAGCACGCGCCTTTAGATCTTCCATGTCCAACACAGTCCAATCGCTACTCGAATCGAATCGCCAACGCCTACTCGACGAGCTGTTCGAGCTTCTTCGCATCCCGAGCATCAGTACTTTGCCGGAACACAAAGCCGACGTACAGCGCGCGGCCGAATTCGTGGCGGCACGCATGCGCGAGGCCGGCCTCGAAAACGTCGAGGTGATCGCGACCGAGCGACACCCGCTCGTCTATGCCGACTGGCTGCACGCGCCCGGCAAGCCGACCGTGTTGTGCTACGGCCACTACGACGTGCAGCCGGTTGATCCCCTGGATGAATGGAAGTCACCGCCATTCGAGCCGACGGTGCGCAACGGCAGTGTCTACGCGCGCGGGGCCGCCGACGACAAAGGCCAGATGTACATGCACATCAAGGCCGTCGAAGCCCTGCAGGCCGTTCATGGCGCACTGCCGGTCAACGTCAAGTTCTTGATCGAGGGTGAGGAAGAGGTGGGAGGCGAATCCATCTCAGCCTATGTCCCAGCGCACCGCGACAAGCTCAGGGCCGATGCCGCCTTGATTTCTGACACATCGATGTACGCGCCTAACATGCCCACGCTCAACATCGGCTTGCGCGGCATGATCTACATGGAGTGGGAAGCTACGGGGCCCTCACGTGATCTGCACTCCGGGCTCTACGGCGGCGCGGTTCCCAACGCTGTTTTCGGCTTGGTCGAGTTGCTTGCGAAGTGCAAGGACGCCGACGGTGTTTGTCAGGTCCCCGGCTTCTACGACGACGTCGAGCCGCCCGCCCCGGCGGAGAAAGAGAGTTGGGCTCGGCTTCCGTTCGACGAGGATGAGTTTTTGGCCCATGAAGTCGGCGCCGACCGTCTGACCGGTGAGCCGGACTACGGCGTGTTTGAACGCATGTGGGCGCGGCCGACGTTCGAAGTCCATGGCATCGGCGGCGGCTTCACGGGGCCGGGCGGCAAGACTGTTATTCCTGCGAAGGCGATCGCCAAGGTGAGTACGCGGCTGGTACCCAATCAAGACCCGTCCAAGATCATCCCTGCCATCCACGAGTTCGTGGCCCGGAACAGCCCGGCGGGCATTCAAGTTGAGGTGCGCGAACTGAACGCCTCTCCTGCCAGTATGGTCTCGCCCGAACATCCCACGATACGAACCGCGGCGCGGGCCCTCGAGGAGGTATTCCACCAGCCGGCCGTCTTCATTCGCTCCGGCGGCACGATCCCGATCGCGGGCGAGTTTGATCAATACCTCGGCATCCCCACAGTGCTGATGGGCTTTGGCCTGCCGGACGATTGCCTGCACTCACCCAACGAGAAGTTCCTGCTCGACAACTTCTTTCACGGGACCGCCTCGGTGGCGCGATTCTTCGAGTTGCTGGGTGAATAGCCCGTCACCGTCCTTCCGTCCCCTATGCTTCCTGCCAGCCATGTGCTGACCGGCTATCTCGCGGCGCGCTTCGTGCGCCGGCGAGTGGGTCCCGAGCCGGGCTCCTCGCCATGGCGTCCCGATCCTCTCTTCGTGATCGCCGTCGCGGGCAGTCTCTTCCCCGATTGGGACATGTTACCGACCTTTCTTCTGGACTGTGAGTGGCCCGTTCGATGCCAAAGCTGGTCGGATTTTCACCGCGGCCCCAGCCACTCTCTTGTCGGTGCGGTGCTACAAGCCCCTCTGCTGGCTGCTCCCTTCTTCTACGCGTGGAGGTGGTTGTTCGGGAGCGTCCCGTCGATGAAGCTGCTTTCTCTGAGCGCCTTGCTTGGCTTGAGCAGCCATGTCTTCTGGGACTACTTCAATCCGTGGGGCGTTGATCTTTATTGGCCCTTCCGCGCGGGCGCCGAATCCGGAATGCTCGTTCATGAGCAAGACCTGGTGGTGCTGGCGGTGCTGATGCTTTCGTCGCTGCTGGTTTGGCGTTCAAAGTTCACCGCCGGCTTTGCCATCGCGGGCTTGCTGATCCCGAGCTACCTGCTCTTCCAACTCGACTTCCGAGAGAGGGCGAGGCGACTCACGGCCCGGCAGTTCCCGGCGGCGCCGATCGGCGTCTATCCGAATCCGAAGTCGGGGTGTCCCTGGTTGGCCGGTGTGGGGTTCGAGGGCAGAATCGAGGGCCACTGTGTGGCTCGACCATGGGACACCGAGACCGGCCTCCTGCTTTCGATCGCTCTTCGCTCCCACCCGGCGATTGAAGCGACCTTGCCGCCATGGGAGGTCACGGACTTTGTCGCCAAACGCGACTTCAGCTTCGCGGAAGTTCGCCCCCAGTCGGAGGGGCGGTTCTTGGTTATCTGGCGGGACCTACGCGAAGCGGCGCTGGAGATCGGTGCCCCGGAGCCGTCGGGGCCCCATCTGCTTGTCGGCTCGACGGGTGAGATCCTCGACTACCGCAAGAAGTGGTACCTGCGACCTCTACTCTAGCTTGTGTTGCTCACCACGTAGCGAGGCGAAGTGCGTGAGAAGGCCGTCGGGACGAGGCTCGACGTGAATGGCGCCGCTGTCTTGGTCGGATCGAGACATACTTGACGGTACCGGGAGCACGGCAAGCAAGCGCAGCGAAGCCATGACGGTCTTATCGCGCGTTCGTCCGTCCGGTGGTGAGAAACGAAGGCTAGGACTCATTGGGACGGACCTCTGCGTCCGCCCGCACCGCTCGCCGACTCCTGTTCCGGACTAACAAACCACCGCGACCCTCCGGCGAGGCGTTCCGCCGGTTGATCGCTCCTCGGTGAATGCCTCGGCCTCTTCAATCAGGGCTATCGGCGGAGAGCCCGGACCCCACATGGAGAAGACCGTAAAATGAAGGTGTTGTCGCTCCCCACGGTCAACCCCGTGTGGACGAAGTCCCGGTGGAAGTCTGCGCTTCTCATCAGGATGCCTATCAGGCATCTATAGAGTTACCCCGATCGGCTCGAGCGGAAACAGGCTAGTTTCGTTTGTGTCGTGAGGAAGGCAGGAAGCCATGCTGGTTCGTGTGCTGACCACAGTTCTTCTTCTCGTTGTGGGGATGGCCAACTTCGTTGCGGGTTTGCTGGCGCTATTTCCGGGCCTTTTCCAGGCTGGCCTCACCCAAGGTGTGAATTCCGGCGGTGGGGGTCCGGCCTCCGTTGGCCTCCTCGATCTACTGTCCACCCAATACGGGGCGCTGTCTGTGTTGCTGTTGGGTACAGCCTTCTTGCAGTTCGCTGCCGCGAGTTGGCTACATCGGCTTCTGGCCTCGGGTCCGCCGCTTTCCTACTTGGTGTTGTTGATAGCGTTGCTCAGCGGCGCGGTCGAGATGTGGGGTTGGTTCTTTAAATCGAGTCTCAGCCTCTTCAATATGTTGGGATTGTTGCTGGCGGTGCTATTGTCCTGGCTGGGGATTAAGCATGCCGGGTAGGCCCAGGCCTGCGGGTTGCTAGACTGGTTTTTGGTCTACAACGGTAGTCTTCATCGCCCTCGTGACAGCCACTGACGCGAGTCACCCGCCGGTTTTTACGCCGAGAACCAGACGACCGATACCGGTCCCGAGAGCAAGTCCGGGTCCTATCCAGTTCCCCGTGAGATCGAGACGATCGCCCCCATGAGGAGCGCGTTGAAGCGCTATGGCCTTCCAGTCCTCTTGGGTCTCCTACTGCTATTCCTGTGTTTCCAGCAAGCAGGACTTCTGGAACGCCGGCCCTTGAACCGCTCGGTCACCGCGCCCGACGGTCCTCCTTTCGAGTACACGGGGGCCCTGCACTCCCATACCACCCTCTCGGATGGAACTGCATCTATTCACGAGGTGGCCTCTATCGCCGACCGTCTGGGCCTGGACTTCTTGGTTGTTACCGACCATAACACGCTCGAGGGGCGCGGCTTGGAAGGCCGCCTTGGTAGCTGCACAATCCTGGTCGGGAGCGAGATCTCCACCGACGACGGGCACGTCCTCGCTTTGGGCGCCCCGGAAACCGTTTATCGACTGGGCGGCGATGGCGCACAGACCGTCGGTGACGTACGTGACTTAGGCGGGATGTCGGTGATCGCCCATCCCGTCAACAGCCAGAACGGATGGCGCAGTCCGGCATCGGTGAGAGCGGACGGGATCGAGATCTTTAACGCTGACAGCGCATGGCGAAACGCTCCCTTTTGGAAACTGCTCCTCGGGTTCCCGGCCTGGTTGCTCGACCCGCCGCGCGCCCTGTTGTTCGTGATGGACAACGCACAGCAAGAGCGGAATCAGTGGGATGCCTACCTCGAGAGCGGACCCATGACAGGTCTGGCAGGAGCGGACGCACACGGGACCATCCGGGTCGCTGGGTGGGACTTCTGGTTCCCTCGCTATGAGGATTCGCTGGCCTGGTTCCCGGTGCATATTCTTACGGAGACGGAGCTTACCGGAGAGATCGATAACGATAGACGGACCATCCTGGAAGCCCTTAGGCTCGGAAGCTGTTACCTATCTGTTGGGCCCATCGGCCCTGCGTCGGGATTTCGGTTTCGTGCGGTAGCGAAGGGCCTGGCACGGCCGGTCGGCATGGGACAGAGCCTGGCATCGGACGACAGCGTGACGTTAGTCGCCGAGCTTCCGGCTGAGCGGCCGGTGAGAATCGTGCTGCGGAGAAACGGTGCGGTCGTGGAGGAGCGCTGGGGCCGGCGGCTGGAACACCCCGGGGCGAGCCCTGGGGTCTATCGAGTCGAGATCTATGCGGGCGAGCCTGAATCGCCGGCCGGGCACGTACCCTGGGTGCTCTCCAATCCTATCCGGGTCAACGATCCGGGCAAGCCCATTGAGAACACTGTTTGGCCCGACTGCGCCGCCGGTGAGAACCTTGCTGATTTTGAAGCGGCCGACGGCGGCCCCTTGCAACTCCGGCTGGAGGGAGATCCGGTGACGCCTGGTGTGACAGGGCCTGTCGAAGTCGCTTCACCGGGCGCTCGGGGCACCAAGAAGTCGCTGCGGCTTCCCTTTGCGTTTCCGCCCTCGTCGATCCCCGAGGCGGAGCGCTTCTGGGCTTTGGTGGACAGGCAGACCAGAAACCTCGAGGGATCGCAAGGGATCGCCTTTTACGCCCGCTCCGACAAGAGGTTCCGGTTCCGGTTTGAGATCAGAGAAGCAGACACCCAGGGACTCATGGGCGAGGAGTATTTCACCAGAACCTTCTTGACAACTCCTGATTGGCGCTGCGTCGACATTCCTTTTGACAAGCTTCGCTGCATCGCTAGGGGCGGGGACGGCAAACTGGACCCCGCCAAGGTCAGTGGCATCTACGTCGTCGCGGACATGTCGGTCTTGAAGCTCGAAGCAGCGGGTACGCTGTGGCTTGACGAGGTCCGTGCCTACCCCCGGTAGGTACTCCCGGCCCCGGCGTATTCTCGCGCAGTCGATGAAGCTTTACCGGGCGCCCGGTCACATCTCCCTCAGCGATGGCGGTACAGTGTCCACGACCGTCAATTACCACGGAAATGGGCAGCGACGAGCAAAAGCCGGATGCCGTTCCGGAGAAAACCGAAGCCGCGGAGGCCGCGAGCGCGCCTCCGGGAACCTCACCCGGCCCTGAGCCACCCGACGTCAAGAACCTGTTCCTGCGGTGGATTCAGGGACACTATGGCCGTCGCGGTGTGGTTGCCTTGTTCCTTTTGGGCGTTGCCGGCACGGCTTGGTGGAACTGGGACGACATTCGTAAGCGCCCCGGCATCCAACCGATCCTGGCCTGGTTTTCGGGACTTCCGCAGGCCGACCCCGAGCGCTTCACCGTCGCCCTCGCTTACTTGGAAAACGACGACGACCGGCGATACGAAAACCTGATCTTCGAGGGCTTGAACGAGCAGTTCGACTCCCAAGAAAAGAACGCCGTTCAGATCCTACGCTTCAACCGAACGATCGAACGCGGCGGCGCTGACCCAGAGACCAGCGTCAACGACGCACACCAGCAGGCTCGGGCTTACCTTGGGCAATCGGGCGCGGATGTTCTGATCTGGGGCTCTGTTCTTAAGGACGGAGACGAGAGCATTCCCAAGCTCTATTGGACCCCCGGCAGGGATGTGGACCGTGCCCGCGATTGGGGCCGTTACCCAACGCAGGGTCTCGACCTGCCGGCGGTTTTCTGGACGGATTTGGTCGAGATCCTTCACCTTCTCGTCGTTACCCGCGATGCGGAGTTTCGGTCTCTCGGCGGTCACTTCGTGGCGGCTCGGCTCGGCCCTTTCGTCAAAAGGGTCCGCACGCTCTTGACGAGCCGCGGGGAAGGCTGGAGCGAGGAGACACGCGCTCGGGTGCGCTGGGTGCTGGCCGACTCGCTCTTGATGCTAGGCCAGCAGGCAGGTACGAATGAAGCTCTTGAAGAAGCAATCGTTTCGTATGGGGAAACGCTCGAACACTACACCCGGCGGCGGGTCCCGCTCGATTGGGCCACGACCCAGAACAACCTCGGCAATGCGCTAAAGAGCCTTGGGGAGCGGGAGTCGGGAACGGCGCGTCTGCAGCAAGCCGTCGCCGCCTACCGCGAGGCCCTCAAGGAGTACACCCGGGAGCGGGTCCCGCTCGATTGGGCCACGACCCAGAACAACCTCGGCACCGCGCTACAGAGGCTTGGGGAGCGGGAGTCGGGAACGGAGCGTCTGGAGCAAGCCGTCGCCACCTACCGCCAGGCCCTCAAGGAGAGGACACGGGAGCGCGTCCCGCTTCAATGGGCCACGACCCAGCACAATCTCGGCGCCGCGCTGCGGAGCCTTGGGGAGCGGAAAAAGGACGGAACTCTGGTCTGCGAAGCTCTCGGCTCGCACCTGGCCTCCTGGGCTCTCTTCATCGACGCCGGCGCGACCCACTACTCTTCGGGGGCCGAGCAAGGAGTGACGTACGATCTTCAATCTTTGAAAGATCACTTCGCGCCGGCGGACTACGAACCGTGTCCCGAGAAGCACCGGGAGCTTCTCGATTCCTTCCGTGCTTCGCGCGCTCAGTAAGCCCATCATCGATAGCCCGGTTTAGGGGTTCATCCCCCCGTCGCCCGCAAGGGGTTCAGCACTTTCATGGCGCGGCGCATCTGTCAACCGGGAGACTTTGGTCAATCCCTCTTCTGGATCAACGCCTCGGTAGATTCTGCTACTCTTCTTCAATCAGAACCGCAGTTCCGGGGGTTGACGGAGGCGACTTCACACCACTTGACCCGGACGGGCTGGAACCAAACAGGGTCGTCATGGTGGGCCGGAGAGAGCTGCGACCTCGGGGGAGTGACTGCCGCGGGCTGAGTCCGCGGGCGCGCGGATTCACATCCGCGCCTCCGTCCGAAGCTCTCAAATTTTCTGCCGCGCTTGGCAAGGATTTCGCTCCATAGGTACTAACGACCCCTCCACGGAGAATCCCTAATGAAACCTTCCACGGGTGCACTGCTTACCTTCCTGATCGCCACCATCGCGCTCGTTGCCGATGATGGCAAGCCACTCGCACCAACCCACGCCAATGTGTCCTACGGACCGCATGCGATGAACGTGCTCGATTTCTGGAAGGCGGAGGGGACGGGTCCACGGCCCTTGCTTGTGTACATTCACGGCGGCGGCTGGACCGGGGGAGACAAGAAACAGCCTCCAGATCGACTTAGTCCCTATCTGGAAAAGGGGGTCTCCTATGCTGCGATCAACTACCGTCTGACGGGCGAGGTCCCGCTCCCGGCTCCGGTTCACGATGCGGCCCGGGCGATTCAATTCATTCGATCGAGAGCTTCAGAGTGGAACATCAACAAGACAAGGATCGCGCTCACGGGTGGCAGTGCGGGAGCCTGCACGTCGATGTGGATCCTGCTGCACGACGATCTGGCCGATCCGCACGCGGCAGATCCGGTGCTCCGCGAGTCGACGCGAGTGACGGCAGCAGCGGCCCGCGCCGGCCAAACGTCGATCGATCCCAAGGTGATCGAACCCTGGCTGGGACCCAACGTGTTGAAACACCGCATGATCAACATGGCCGTCGGCGAGAAGACGATCGAAGGCGCCCTGAAGAACTACGAGAAATACCGCGATCTCTATGTGGAGTTCTCACCCTACAACCATCTGACGGCAGACGACCCGCCGCTGTTCATGTCCTACGGGAACAACATGACACTCCCATCGGAGAACGCCGGACACGGAATTCACCATCCCGTGTACGGTGTGAAGATGAAGGAAAAGGCAGACAGCCTCGGGCACGAATGCCATCTCCTGATCGAAGGTGTTTCGAGATCCGAGAGCTTCGCCGGCGCGAAAGAGTTTCTGTTGGCGAAACTGCTGGCTCGATAGCATACAGATGTCCTATTGAGGGTCGCAAAATACAGTGACCTTGGAAGACGGGCACGGCGTGCCGTGCCCCTACATGTGAACATGGGTCATGTCAGCATGATTCGCGAGAGTCGGTAGGGCCCGCGATCGTGTTTATGGTGAAGCCCCGAAAAGTCGAACCGCTATAATTGCGCTCATGCACCAACGTGTCGTCGTCCCGCTCTCTCTTATGGTGTTGGCCGTGGCTGTGACGGCATGCACTCCGCCGCCCGAGGGGGCTCAATACTGGAAGCAGGTGAACCGCGAGTATGAGTCACGCGACTACATCGACACTTTGAACTACTTGGATGACCTGCTCCGGAGCGAGAACGTCTTCAACGCGCGCGCCGCCGCCTTGAAACTCACGCTTCTGGGTGGCATGGCTCGTGCCGCCGTCGAAATCGAACAGGCTTGCGCCGAGGGCATCTACAAGGTTCCGGAGTGGGATTCCGGTCCCTACAAAACCTGCATTGACCAATTTCGCTGGCAGGCCCGTACACGGACCTTAGGCCTGGTCGATGCTTTGAGCGAGTTCAAGGAGGCCACGGCGACAACCGGCGCCGTGCTGCTCGACTTCCCGCTTCCCGATGCGTCCTCGGGGCCCTCTGCGATCATCGGGCGCACGCGGGCCGGTGCCATGCCGGTCGAGAAAGTGTTCGAGCCGGCGGTCGCTCGGATCGTCGACCGTCACATCTTTCTTCAGGTGTGCGACCTCGTTGGCACGGCCGACGGGGCGGCGGTCGTGGAGATGTTTGAATCCCGTCCTGTTACCGTCTCAAAGAAAGCATTTCTGGTGGGAGTTGCAAAGACTCTGCTCGCCACCGCGGCGGTTTTTGGGGAGCGCAAGCTCGACGATGACGTGAAGCGAGCTGCCGTGTTGGGGCGCGCTCGAGAATGCCTGAAGCTCGCCCTCGAGGCCAGTGACGCGGCCTTGCAGTCGGAGGCCAAAGCGCTGGCGCGAAAGATCAGCAGCGAGTTGCGCTGAGGCCCGAACCAGTGACCGCGATCGTCTTGGCAAAAACCCTGCCTTGCAGCCGTCGCTTCGTCTGCCGTTCAGCGAGCGAAAGCGAGACGAACCCAATCTCGCCGCGGCCCCACGTCAGGTGGTGGTTGCGGCCGCCAAGTGCTCGTCGATGGTCTTACGGAAGAGCCGGACGTGGGCAGCAGTGCTGCCGCAGCACCCGCCGACAATGCGCACGCCGGTGTCGAGCAGGGCCGGGAGTTCCGCCACCATCTCTTCGGGCGTCTGCTTGTAGACGACCTTCATCTTTTCGAGCACGGGCTGACCGGCATTGGGCTGTGCCATGGTCGGGAGGTCGCAGACGGACTGATACTGCTTCACGGCCCGAGCCGCCCAGCCGACGTCCACCCCCGTTCCGCAATTGAGGGCGACGATGTCGACCCCGGCGTCGCGCATGAACTCGGCGGCCTGCTCAGGGCCGATGCCCATCATCGTGCGGACCTTCGTACCGTCGCGCGTCACGTCGTAGGCCATCGACCCGATCACGCAGGGAGCGCCGGCCTTCTTGGCCTCCTCGATACCGATGCCAAGTTCCTCGAACGCGGTCTGGGTTTCGACGATGATGGCGTCCGCGCCGGCCGAGACGAGCGCCTCGGCCTGCTCGGCGAAGGCATCCCGCACGCGCCGCGCGGGGACGTCGCCGTAGGGTTCCATCAATCCGCCGAAAGGCCCGATGTCACCGAGCACAAAGCCGGGCCGGCCGCCGAAGGCCTCCCGCGCCAACTCGACCCCAGCGCGATTGATCGCCCCGACGTCGTCCGCACGGTCGTGCCGCTCCAGCATCACCCGGCAGCCACCGAACGTGTTGGTGAGGAGGCAGTCCGAGCCGGCCTCCACGTACGCCCGCTGGATCTCAAGCAGGCGCTCGGGGTGATCCAGGTTCCATGCCTCGCCGCAACCCCCGGCTTCGAGCCCGGCGTATTGGAGCTGCGTCCCCATGGCGCCGTCGCTGAGGAGAATGCGTTCGCGGATGGCTTCGAGCAGTGTCTGCGGCATGTTGAGTGAACGAAAGGCCTGCGGGTATTCTACGAGTTTCGAGCCGCCGCAACCGAGCGACGGGCGGAGCAGCCAGGGGACACAGGGGCCCGCCCGGGGGCCCGCCCCTACAGTTTCGCTCTATACTCCTAGCCCTAAGGACTCTCCGACATTCCACTAGTTATCAACCGTCGACCGGCTGTGCAAACTCCGTTGGCATGGGTTTGAATTGACAGCCTTCGACAAAGACCTCGAAGAAGTCGGGCGTGGTTTCCAACTCCACGTGCTCGATTCGCTTGACCAAGTCCTCGATGGATTGCCGTTGGCTTCGGGACAGAAGCAACTGCTTGGCTCCCTGGACGGCCGCATTGCCGATCTTGACGATGCGATCCTCGGGTACCGATGCAAGGAATCCGATCTCGATCGCGTTCTGAACGTTGATGAAGTTCGCAAAGCCACCCGCGAGGTAGAGTTTGCTGATATCGGCGGCTTGCAATCCGAACTTACGCATGACGATGAACTGACCGCAGTAGTTCGCGGCCTTGGCCTGCGCCAGGTTGCTGGCATCTTCACGCGAGAACGTAATGCCACGGTCCGGCACGAGCGTCATCTCGTACGAGCGATCCGCGAACACGCCTTTGGGGCTCATTCGGTCGGCACGGCGAAGCTCGGCCAACAAATCGATCAGCGCCGAACCGCACAGGCCATCGGGCTCACCGCCGCCGATCGTGTCGTATTCGACATCGCCGTTGTTCAGCCGCAACGACTCGATGGCGCCATCCACCGCCGCCATGCCAAACCGAATCCCTCCGCCCTCGAAAGCAGGGCCTGCGGGGCAGGAGGCCGTCATGAGGCGCCCCTTGTGCCCAACGACGACCTCGGTGTTGGTTCCGATGTCGACGAGCATGATGATATCGCGCTGCGACTCCATGTCGACAGCCACCAAGTCGGCCGCCATGTCCGCACCCACATGACTGGCAATCAACGGCGCGCCGTAGACCTTGGCCTTGGGATTCGCCCATAGCCGCAGCCGGCGCGCGTCTTCGATCAGCGCCGTGGTTGGGCGGTTGCCGTCGAGATACTCTTGCTCGATTTGCGACTTGTAGGGCCGTTCGCCAATGGTCTGCACGTCGAGATCGAAGAAGAGTTCGCGCATAGTCGAGTTGCCCGCCACGACGATCTCGTAGATTTCTTGCCGAGGAAACTCGAGTTGCCGGCACATTTCCCTGAGCTCGTAGTTGAGAGCGTTGATGATCGCTTTGTGCAGCTCCCCACGGAACGGCCCGGCATCGTAGGAGATGCGATGCATGATGTCACTGCCGCCGAACCTCTGCGGATTCTCGAAGGACGCGACGTACAAGCTCTCGCCGGTCTCGAGGTCCACCAGCTCGGCCACGACAGTAGTGGTGCCGAGGTCGATTGCGAGGCCGTAGATGTGCTTGCGATAGCGATCGATCACGTCCTCGCCGTAACGGACCTCGTCTCCTTCACGGCGAACCAGGGGGTCGAGTGTGAACTGCTTCTCCGGCGCCGAGGTGAGGATCTTGGGGTTGCTGCGCAGTAGCGAGAACTCGACGTCGTGCTCGGGTTTCTCGATCGCGGCCTGGCAGGCCAGGCGGTAGTTGTCGCGGAGGAACTCTTCGGCCTCGGTCCGAGGGCACAGGCCCTCGTGCCCGGCGTTCACCTCGACAATGCACTCGTGGCAGTAGCCGGTGCGGCCGCACGACGTGGGGACGCGCACGGCTAGCTCGTCGGCATAGTCGAAGATCGTTTTGCCGGCTTCTAGTGGGAGCCTCTTGCCGTCGTGAGCGATGTTTCCCATACGCTTTGGTGGCGAAAAGGAGTGGCGAAAAGGAGTGGCGGAACGGTAGCCGCGGGACGACGCGTGCCCCGAGAGCCGGGCTGGGTTACCGCTTGCCCACGCGCGCGGTACGGAGGCGGCAGTACCCTCAGGGGATTCTCAGCGTCAGGTGGTTTCCCACGCGCTACGGTAGTCGAGCTTGTCGTCGCCGTCGCACAGGAAGGGCTCACCCGGGTTCGGAGACTTGACCTGGTTTCGGCAACCGAACTTCGCGGTGCACTGGGCGAAACGATTCTTGTACGGGCATCGTTCGGTCGACAGTTCGTCGGCATGCCGGATCATCTGGGTGAAGATCTCGGTGATCCGATCCAGTCGCTTCTGATACTCGTGCTTGTCGATCTTCTGCATTGCGCGACTAGCCCTGCGCTGCCTCATGCTCGGCGATCAGTTGCTTTGCGAGAGCGACACACTCCATGGCGTCCTTGCCGTACCCGTCGGCGCCCATATCATCCGCGAACTCCTGACTGACAGGTGCGCCGCCTACCATGATCTTTACATCGTCGCGCATATCCTCGTCAATGAACGTCTCGATCGTCACACCCATATTCGGCATGGTGGTGGTCAGCAGCGCCGACATGCCCAAGAGGGGAGCACTGTGTTCCTCGACCGCTGCGAGGAACTCGTCGGGCCTGGTGTCGACCCCAAGGTCGAAGACTTCGAATCCCGAGCCCCGCAGCATCATGATGCAGAGGTTCTTGCCGATGTCGTGGAGGTCGCCTTTGACCGTGCCCATGACGACGCGGCCCGTCGGCTTGACTCCCGAGGCGGAGAGGATCGGTTCGATGTGGGCCATGCCGGCCTTCATCGCGCGCGCGCAGCCGAGGACCTCGGGCACGTAGATGAAATTCTCGCGAAACTTGATGCCCACGATCTGCATGGCGGAGATCAAGCCGTCGTCCATCACCTCCAGGGCCTCGGTGCCGGCCGCGAGCTCCTTCTTCGTTAGCTCATTCACGGTTTCGTGCTTGCCGTCGATGAGGGCCGCCGCGATCTCCTGCATCTCCGGCCGCACGTTGGCAAAGACGCTAATGACCTGCTCGCGCTCGTCGGGCTGCTCGAGATACTCTTCGATCTCCTTACGAACGAACTCATTGGAGATGTCGCTGATCGACGCCATCGGCTCCTACCGGTCCTCAATCTCTCAATTCCCCCCTCAATTCCCCCTTCAATTCGGAGTGGAGTGTTCCTTGTGCCAGTCTTTGACGGCCCGCGGAATCTCCTTGAGGTTTTCGATCGAGGTTTGCAGCGGGATGGCACACTCGGGGCCGATCAGAGGGACATTCGACTCCAGGTTCCGGTAGACCTCCTGGCGAACCTCCTCGGGACCTTTGGCGAAGAGGGTCTCCGGATTGTTGATGTTCCCGACGAGAGAGATGCGGTTCTTGACGATCGCCATGGCCTCACTGGGAGCGTTCTTAGAGTCGTAGTGGAAGGCGGCCATCCCGGTTTGAGCGATATAGTCCATGCGGTCGAGCGTTTTGCCACAGATGTGGAGAATCAAGGGCACCGGGATCCGTTCGACCATCTCGATGTGCAGGTCGAGCAGGTACCGCTGATAGTACTCACCGCTGACCAGGTCGCCGGTGGCATGGTCGGGAAGCGTCAAAGCATCCGCGCCGGCCTCGATCTGCGCCAGCCCGTACTGCACCGTGGCCTCTTTCATGCGATCCAGGCAGAGCTTCGTCTTGCCCGGGTCGTCCAGCGACATCAATAGAAACGGCTCGACCCCGAAACAGTGATAGCCCAGCGTCCATGGCCCCATCGTCTTGCCGATGATGGCTACCTCGTCGCCGTACTTCTTCTTGAGAATCTTGATGGCGTCGAGCACGCACTTGGTGTCGTTGTGAGTCAGGAAGTCCGACGGGAGCTTGATGTCGTCGGGCTCGACCCAGATCGGCTCGCGCATCCTGACCGTGGGCCAGTTGTCCTTTTGTTCCCACTGCATCTTGCAGCCGAGCGCGGACGACTCCTGGATAATCGTGAAGACGGGCATGATGGAGTCGAAGCCCAGTTCGGTGTAGCCTGTCGCGGCCAGCCGCGCCATCATCTCGGGATTACGGTTGGCGTCGGGGAACGGCGCGTTGACCAGGTCCATCAGCTCGACGGTTGCCACCGACGTGGGATTGCAGACGGCGGTGCGGTCGACCGGCTCCCGGTGCAGGGCGGCGAGAACCCGCTGACGGCCGTTCATCGCTTGCACTTCAGGCATGTCTCGAACACTCCAGGGTCACTGTTTCGATGTCATTGTTTCTGGGCGCTCGGCGCGAGCAACTGACCCCGCGCGGCAGCGGCTTCGAGCTCGCGCTCGACGCTTCGTACGTTCTGCGCGCGAACCAGTAGCAGACCTACCAGTTTATCGTGGGACCGCCCGCATGGGAACGCGATCTTGTCCGCATCGCGCTCCAGCCACTCCATTTCGGCAAGCTTGACCAGGCCGCCGGCGATGGCCGCCCGGCGCATGGCTGCCTTGTCGCCCTGGCCGTCGGTATGAAGCTGGTAGGCGCCTTCGCCGAGGCTGGTCACGGTCACGTTCGCGCTCGACTTCTTGTCAAAGACGTGGAGCCGCCGCGCGGTAGCGTCGCTTGCCGGTGGCAACTTGCAAGCCTCAAGGAAGAGACGCCGCGAGGCCATATGGTGTGACCTGCCACAGGGGAACCGAACCCGCTGAGCATCTCCCTCGACCGGCTGCATCCCGCCCAGAGCCACCATCGCGGCGGCCACGGACTCGACACGCTGGAGCGCACCTTCGATGCGGCTGTAAGTATGAACGAGCAGTTGTGGCCCGTCTTCACGCTCCCGGCGATACAGCGCCATCGAGATCTCGTGGAAATGCGGGTCCATCGCGACCAACTCGATGCGGCGTCCGATATCGCTGGTAAGTCCCATTCTGCTCACAAGATGCCGCGCGACCTACGGTGCGAAGCTGCCGCGATCCCGTCGGCACGAAACGACAATACAAGACCGTACCATAGCAACCTTCCGGCTCCCCGGACAGCAAATTCCACCCGATAGGCCCCCAGGTTTTTCTTGTCCCTTCCAGCCTCGCTAACTGGCTGGTCGAGGGACGTCGTCCTCAGTTCAGCCGTCTCTGCGCTTGCGGAGTTTGCGCCGAGCCAGCGGCACCCGGAGGGCGCCGCACACTTCCCGCGAATTGCCCACGATCGGGACGCCGAGGTCGATCCCCTGCTGGTCTCCACCGTTGACCACTGCGAACGAGATCGACGCGGAGGCCGCCATGACACCCTCCACCTTGAATTTCGTGCGTTTTGCGTCGTCTGCACGGCGGCCGGCCAGGCCCGAGAATGCTGCACCGAACTTGCCGGTCTTTGGGCTGACGTCGCCGGACAGTTCGCCCCGGACCACCGTGTTGCCCGACTGCGTCTTGATCCGTCCCACAATACGCGCCCGGAAGCGGCGTCCCTTCAGGGCGAGGTACTGGACCCTGGCCAGCAGCTTCCCGGTTATCTCGGCCAGGCCTTCGGCGCGCCCGTGGAGGCAACCGTGAATGGGCCCATCGTAGGCTTCACGCGACCGTATCTTCCACCTGAATTGCGCCGCCCGGCTCTCTCGGCCGCGCATCGGGATCACGATGGCGTCGCGTGCGGCGCCAACCCACGGAACCTCGGCGTCTTTGATCTCTGCCAGCTCTCGCGCAGCGGAGGCGTTGCCCGCGAAGACGTTCTTCAGGTCCAGTTCAACGGACCAGTCGGCTGGGATGCAGTGGTGGGGTAACAGCGCAATCCATCGCGCGCGCTTCTCTACGTTTCCTATCACAAAGTTCGAGACCCCGTCGCCATCTTCGACGCTTCCGACATCGCCGAAGTTGTTCTGCGCCGCGTTGTTGCAGGTGTCCACGTCAGGCCCGTGCGCCAGTCGCACGACCACGCAGAAGTGGTCGAAGTTGCCGAGGGGCAGTGGCCACTGCCCGCCGTTGGTATCCGCGAGGTTGGTGAGATCCCACGGGATCTCGACTTCTACCGAAGCGCCGGCCGCGACGTCTAGGTTGTCGGTGCCGATGGTCTTCTCGGCGTTGCCGCTCGTGCCCATGCCGTAGGGTTTAAAGGAGAACGCCACGTCGACGCCGATGGCATCCACGTCACCAATGTTCGTCACTAACGCGATCAGCCGGTTCATTTGGCCTTTGAGCGGCGGTGCGATGGCGCCGCCCGCATCCTTGACGTAGATGTCCGGACTCTGCCAGTAGGGAGGGTGGTCCGTGCGCGCTCCCCATGGGGTGATCATGGGGTCCGGGCCCAAGAGGGCCGGTGGCGTGTCTCCCTCCTCGTAGATGCCTACGGCGTCGAACGCGCGCGCGACCGTCTGCCCCCTGCAAGGATCATCCGGGTACAAGGCATTCGCCGCGTCGATCATCTCCTGGCGGAAATCGACAAACACGTCAGCGGGACCCATCAGCTGCGTCTGGACGTAGTAGAGGATGTTCTCGAAGCAGCGCGCCCCGATTCCGTAGACCGCGATCGGCGGATAGGTGGCGGGGTCAGAGCCGGCCGAAGGATGGGTACCCCCGGCGGCGATGAGGTAGGCCGCTTTGTCGAGGATACCGACCCGCTTGTAGTCTTTCTCCTGCGTCGCGCCCGTCACACCCGCATATCCAAGGCCGAGAGTGTCCCCGCCAGCGTAGTAGTGATCGGGCTGGGTATACGCCGAGGGCTCCTGGAACCCACGCAGACGCCCGCCGGTGGACGCGTGCGTGGCACCCGCGAGGGCCACGTCATCCTCGAACGCGAAGGCGAAGTGCCATCCCCACTCCCGATTGACGGCACCAGCGAACATGTCGGCCGCCGCTTCCTTCAGCACAAAGTTCTCGCCCGCGGTGCCGTCGAGTCCACCGCCGCTGGGGCTGATGCCTCCCGTCACCTCGTTGAACTGCACGGCGTGCGCCCACTCGTGCGTGCACGTATCGAGCGAGGGCTTGTAGGTCATGTTGACGCCGTCACCGTCGGTGTGTGAGGTGAGTTGATGCGTGCGGCTGAAAGCCGAGCTGTTTACGTTCCCGGGTTTAACCTTGTGCACCAGCGAGATCCACTTCGTTGCGGCGTCGTTCCCCCAACCCGTGCGTCCGAAAAGCGCGATCCCGTTGACGGTCACCGCCCGCGCCAGGTAGTCGTGCATGACTGCCGTGTTGAAGTGGGCGCCGACCTCTGTGCGGTCACTAGCCGTCCGCGGCGCGTTGGTGAGGTCTGTGAACTCGCCGTCACTGTCGTCGTCGGCGCACAGCGAGTAAGCGCCGCCCGCGTCCTCCGCGCCCGCCATGTCCCGCGTCTCGATATCCACGGAGCGCGAAGTGTCCAACAACGTCAGGTCGGCGCCTCCGCCGGGGTCATCGACGTCGATTGTACGCACGGGCGACGCGGCGGTCTCGTCGGTGTTGTTGATTCCGATCCCGGTCGTTGTCGCGCCAACCTCGTCCTCATCTACGTAACGCCTGACGAGTTTGCCGGTCGCTGCGTTGACGACGAATCCTTCGGTGGAGGGACCGTGGCCTGAAAACCGCGCCACGAAGCTCCACGCCAGGATGACGCTCGTACGCCGGCCGCGCTGGACGACATGGTACTCGAGCTGCGGCTCCCCGACCGCGCCCTTGAGCTTCGCTTTGTCGCGCAGCTTCGCGACCGAGCGAACGGCCGCTGCAGAAGAGATCTGCGGCTTGCTCGTCCGAATTCGCGGAAGCGTCGGCCACTTGGCCCGGATGCAGTGCAAGACGCCCGAGGGATCGATCCACAACGCCAGACTCGACGGGTAGACACGTCGTCCGGCGTGAAAGCACTCGACCCGCACGTGGCGGTTGCCGCGGGAGTCTTGCTTCACGGAAGAGACCCGGTACCCATTACGAGACGCGATCCCGTAGAGGTCTCCGTGCTTCGCAAGGAACTCGTGGACGAGGTCCTCCGGCTCCTTTTCTGCGGACGTCGACAGACGCCCGTACAAGTATGTCGGCGCATCGGCGGGCGCGGGCCAGATCACTTTATCCACTTGCCTTGCTTTCTTCAGACGTTCCAAAGCGTTGGTACGTGCTTCACTCGCCATGTGTCCTTCCCCTCCTGCCTAGACCCGGTGAAGGGCCGAATTGCGTGTCGACCAGCCGGGCGTCCGTGAGCGCGATCATCCTCAAAACCACCAAGAGCCGAGCGTCCGATATTGGTCGTAAGTCCCATATTGATCGCAAGATGCCGGGCGATCTACGGGGCGAGCTGCCGCGCTCCCGTCGGCCCGGAACGACAACACAAGGCCGTACGATAACAGCATTCAGGCTCCTCGGACAACAGACTCACCCGCTAAGCTCCCGGGTTCTGGGGAAACCTCGCCTACAGTCAAACCAGCGACCCCTCGGGCCACTGAGCCAAGTCCCGACCTTGCCAACGATTCCGTTGAGCAATCGGATCGTACCGCCGACAAGCCCTTTGAGATGGGCCTGTTCGTGACCCCTCCGACGACACTCTGAAGGCCTCGGAGGGTGGTTTGTTTGGGCGAAACGGGTTTCTCGGCTAGTATCCGTGGACGAGCGCTATGTCGTTATTTTCGTAGGGGTTAGGTCAACAATCAGGGCGGAATTCTCCGTCACACAGAGCCGCGACGACAAAAGTGACACTCCAGCCAGAAAAGACTTGACCTGAGCTAGAGACATAGTGTAGATATAAACTAATACAGTATGCTGATGAAATCTTCATGCTGATCTCGATTGACCATCACAACGGAGTCCCCGTCTATCGACAGTTGATGGACCAGATCAAGTTCCACATCGCGAGCGGACTGCTCAAGCCAGGGGACGAACTGCCTTCAACCCGCGTCCTTTCGGCACAACTAGGCGTGAATCCGATGACCATCAGCAAGTCATACAGCTTCTTGGAGAAAGAGCAAGTGGTTGAGCGGCGGCGTGGAATGCGGCTGGTCGTAGGGGAGCTTGACCCAGGTGAGGCCCGTTCCAACAAACTCGAGCAGCTCCGTCTCAACCTGGCGTCTTCGGTCACCATTGCTCGTCAGTGTGGCATCGAGAGTACGGAGGCTGTCGGAGTGTTTAAGGAGCTTCTTCAAGCACCCGAGGCCTCTGCGAGAGGGACCAATGAAACATGCTTTCGAAGTGAGGAATCTGACGAAGAAACTCGGTGAGACGACCGCGCTCGACGACATGAGCCTCTCGATTCCGGAGCAGTCCGTCGTCGGCCTCATCGGACGAAATGGTGCGGGCAAAACGACGTTGCTTCGGCACCTCGCGGGTCTCTACCTGCCCACGAGCGGGGAGTGTTTCACGCTGCGGTGTCCCAGCGGCAACCTCGGACACGAGGAGTTGTCACGTATCGGGGTCGTCCATCAGGAAAGCAATTTACTGGATTGGATGACCGTTGAGCAGCACCTACGCTATGTCTCGTCGTTCTACAAGCGGTGGGACCGGCAGCTACAGGAACGGTTACTTCGCGAACTCGAACTCGATCGCTCCAAAAAGATATCGACGCTTTCCACCGGCAATCGGCAGAAGCTGGAGATCGTGATGGCCGTCTGCCATCACCCGGACCTGCTCTTGCTCGACGAGCCGGTGGCTTCGATGGACCCAATCGTGCGGGAGCAATTCCTGTTGTTCCTGCTGGAGCTGTTTCGAGAGGATGCCAACACAACGGTGATCTCGTCCCACCTCTTGCAAGATGTCGAGAAAGTGGTCGATTGGGTCGTCTGTTTGGACGAGGGGCAGATCAGGGTCAGCGCGCCCTTGGATGAGTTAAGGGAGAGTTATGCGGAATGGATGGTGACCTCCTCTGCGGGAACCCTGCCGGAGCCGATCAACGACGATTTTGTTCTGCAGCATGAGGGGAATCGCTTCGAGGCGCACGTCATGGTGCGGGGCGCGCCGAGCGAGTTCGGTCAGTTCAAGAAGAGATACCAAGCCGAGGTCGTCAGCCGGCCCTTGAGCCTGGAGGGGATGTTTCCGCTGCTCCTGAAGGAGAAGGCGTCATGAACCTGTACGCGCTCTTCCGGTTATTGTGGCGTCCGGCCAAGCCGCGCCTCCCCGTCGGGATCCCCAACATTTTGGCGTTTTGGCTCCTGGCCGCGCTGATCGCGATCCTCATCAACACGGGTCACCGCGAGCGAGCGGACGGGGCTCACGTGGCGCTGTTGTTTGCTGCGTTTGTAGGCTTCGTGATCGGGCAGGCGGTCGGAGAGTTGGAGAGCTGTTCGTTCTCTTGGACGCTCCCCGGCCTCCACCGCGGGTTGTTGTCTTCGGTGATGATGACCGGCGTTATAGTGGCGTTGGCGGGCGTGTGGCTTCACATCACAATGGGCGGATCGTACGGGCCGGCGATTTTTGGCTTGGCCGCACTCGGATTCAGCCTGGGCCTAGCGGCGGCGACCCCGTACGTTCTGGGAGATCCCTCGGCTCGGTTTGGCGCTTTCACTCTGCTCGCTCCGGCTGCGATTGTACTGACCGTAATTTTCATCGATCGGATCGCAGCACTTTGCCAGGCCCACCCCATCCCTTGGTTCATCGTCGGGGTTACGGGGGCGGCGTTGTATCTCTGGCGACGCCTTGACCCCGTCGCGGCTAAGGCCAGACTTTCTCCGGCGGACTCATCGTCCGCTCCGTTTTCTTCCCGGGCGCGGCCGGTAGCCCCCGCGGGAAGAACAGGACCAAGTTGGGACCGTCCCTACCTGGGGACGTCGACCGCCAACTGGATCCGGGCCGGAAGACATGAGAACTTCGGGATGAAGAGACTCTGGTTGCTTCGCGTGATCCTGTTGCATGCCCTGGGTGGGCCGATTGCTATTAGCGCGGTAGCCTGGTCCTTGGGAATAGGAAACTCACCGCTCGATTCTGAGCAGATCCTCTATTGGTTCGTTTTCGTTCCTCCCGGCCATGCCACCCCGCTGGTTTCTCCTCAAGCCGCCCTTGACGACCCGTCGTTGCCTGCAATCTTCTACTGGTGCGGGGCGTTGGGGACCGGTTTCATAGTTGCGTCGTTCACGTTCGAACCCGTTGTTACCCTTTCTATTTCCCTGAGGCGGGGCTGGCTCTACCCGCTTTCCCGGACTCGCTTGGCAGAAGTCGCCTATTGGGGCGGTCTGATGCAAAGTGCCGCTGCACTTGGATCAACGGCTATCCTCTATTGCCTTCTGGCGATGTTGAGCCTCTCGCTAGCAGGCCACCAGTTCAGCTTCGACTTTGTACCGAGTTTTGTGTTGGCTTTAGCCCTGGCGTTCGTCCTGATGCCAGCTGCTCAATGGATGGGTCTGAAATATCTCCCGCCACTGGCGTTTGCGCAGAAGAGCTTCAGGACGGCCCAGTGGAAGGTGCCCGGGGCTTGGTTGGGAACGCCAATGCTCTTTGCGCTTGCCGTCGGAACACTGTTGGTTCTTTGGCGGTTGTGGATTCCCGCAACATTATTCCAGGGGCTCATCATCCTCGCTGGTCTGGCGGTGATCCCGCAGTGGATTTATCGCCGTGTGTTAAGGGGTCATTTTGCACGCGGGGACTTGGTGTGACCTCCGCGAACACGGCCCTGAGCGGATGCTCCGCCGAGGCGTCGCAAACTACCGCGACCACCGCCGTTCCCATCTAGAGGGTCGTGAGCGCGGTGTGGCAGCGCCGGGCCGCGAGGGTGCCACCAGGGCTCTAATCCTCCTCTCCGGTCGATCGTGCACCGTATGTCGTCTGGTTTCTCCGGCCGCCCCCCATGCGCTTCAAATCTATGCGCCAATGGCGTACAATAGAGCATGGACCCGAGGCCCATCGTGGTCGTCGAAGTCGAACCGTTCGCAAGCAGGGCCGAGGAGGTCTGGGACGACGACGAAAAGACAGAGTTCATCGGTTACTTGGCATGCAACCCCGAAGCTGGGACCATCATGTCGGGTTCTGGCGGTCTACGGAAGATCCGCTGGGGCCGCAGGGGCGTCGGCAAGCGCGGCGGAGTGCGCGTGATCTACTACTTTCATGACGACACCATACCGCTCTTCCTGCTCGGCATTTTTTCGAAGAGCCGAAAGACCGACCTGACCAAGGATGAGCAACGACGGATGACGAAGTTAACCAAGGCGCTCAGGAGCGAGTATGGCCAAGAGTGATGCAAAGCAAGACAAGAGCGTTGGAGAAAAGCTAATCGCCGGGCTGGAGAACGCGATCCGGTTTGCGAGGGGAGACAAACGTGGCGCGAGGGTACATCAGTTCAGCCCTCCGGCCCGCATCGACGTCAAGGGGATTCGCAACAAGCTTGGGATGACTCAGGACCGCTTCGCCAGCAGGTTTGGGATCAGTACGGCGACTCTGCGCAACTGGGAGCAGGGCCGGCGGCGACCGGAGGGTCCGGCGCGGGCCTTGCTGACGATCATTGATCGGGAGCCGGAGGCAGTCAGACGCGCGTTCGGCTCCGACTAGAAGAAGCGAGACGCCTAGCCCGTACCCAAAGAACCGGATTGCATGGCAGGGCTCGACCCCCTACCTAGGATTGACGGCGAGGTAAGCGTTGACGAACTGGTCCATTAGATCACCCACCGCATCCTGAACCGCTTCGTTCAGTTTTTTTGCCTCCACGACCCCTATCAGCTCGGTATGCCACGTTCTCATGGGGAGGAAGATCGTCGAGTCGCGTGTGAGCGAAGCGGCTTGGTTGAGTTCAACCTTCACTGAATAGACACAGTGGCCGGTTGTTTGGAGTTGAACAGGTTGCACGCAGATATGCAGGTGCGCATCGCGGCCCGCTTTCACTTCGAGACCGGCCAATCGCAGTTTTAACTCGACTTCCGTTTGAAGGGTGCTCGCGGGCAACTCGCCGCTAGCATCCGTGGCGGCGCGTTCAACGATCACCTGGACTCTTGAGCCCACGCAGACTCGACCGTTGAATGGCCCCATCGCCTGTGCCGGGACCGGTGGCTCGGACCGATAGAGGGCCCTGCCGAGCCCCGAGCAACGTATCAGGCGCACCGACACCGGCAACCCGCGGAGCAGCCGTGACTCCCAGGACAGTTGATTCTCCGGATTGGGGTTTCTTCGCCAGTGTTGTAAGGTCGATCAGGAGTTCCGACGCACTCTGGTATCGTTCAGCGGCCTGTTTGGCCAGGCACTTGTCAGCAATCCACTCCAACTCCATCGGTACGCCGGTGCGAAGGCCCGTCATGGGCTCAGGCGCTTCGCTCGTGATGGAGTAGATCACGGCCTCGTCGTAGTGGCCCTTGAAGGGCGGTTGGCCGATGATCATTTCGTAGATCACGGTCCCTAGCGACCAGATGTCGGTTCGGTGATCCAGTTCTGCTCCGTAGGTCTGCTCGGGTGACATGTAGGTCACCGTGCCCATGGTTTCGTCCAAACGCGTGAGCTTGGATCGGTCCGTCAGCAAAGCCAGCCCGAAGTCTGTGATCGTGACGTGGTCGTCCTTTCCAATGACGAGGTTGGCAGGCTTAATATCACGGTGAACAACCTTCTTGCCGTGGGCCGCCTGTAAACCCCTGGCTGTCTGCATCGCGATACTCAGCACGTTCGTTAGCTTGAGTGGCCCGGCTTCGATCTTCTTCTCGAGTGACTCGCCCTCAATGAAGGCCATGGCGATGAAAGTCTTGCCTTCGATCTCGGCGATCTCGTACACCGGACAGACGTTGGGATGGTTGAGAGAAGCGGCCGCCTCCGCTTCTCGCCGGAAGCGGGCCCTGATCCCTTCGTCTCCAAGTAGATGGGCTGCAAGAAACTTTAGAGCGACAGGACGCTTGAGGTTGACGTCCTCGCCCTTGTAGGCAACACCCATTCCGCCCTCGCCGAGCTTGGAGAGGATCTTGTAGTGGCTGATCGTTCGACCGATCACGACGGTCCAATTCTACCGCCCCAGGACTCCTGGCGAGAACAACCGAACCCACCGACAATCTGACTTTTTCTCGCCCAATCCGTTGAGAAGCGTAGGTCGTGCCGGCCGCCTTGGCCGTGTCGGTGCCACTGATGACGGATCTCACCGGCTTCGCACGCCTGCTGGGCCTCGGTCATATCTCCTGGACTCCTAGGCCCATATGGCTGTGGGGTCGGTGATGGTCCCACGATCGAACCCGGCAGCTCCCGTTGGCAACGCACGCTAAGCTATGCGGCCAAGCGTTCGTTGAGGTCACGTTGGGCGTCGGCGACGAGCCGGGCGGCGTTGTTGTGGAAGAGGTCTTCGATTTGTTGAGAGCTGAGGCTCACATAACGGACCGCGCGTTTCAGCGCCCGGAGCATCTCGTAGCGGACGAAGGTGAATCCGCCGAGGCAGTGCGTCGTGCGCAAGGTTTGGTTGGACGTGTCAAGCTGACTCCAGCAGTAGCCCCAGGCGACGTACTTGCCCCGCGTAATGCCGACCGTGAAATCGTCGCTGCCGTAACAGACCCTGGCCGGGTCGACGATCGACAGCAACGCGGCAAAGGCGTCGGATTCACACACTGACGAGGTCTCAAACCACAGATTGGGGATCTTCTTGAGGCGTGGGGCCGCTTCGAGAAGAGGCCAGTCCGAGTAGCTGCGGGCGCAATGCGCCATCATCCAGCGAACGCGCGGATACTTTGCCGTGAGCCGTTCGAGGTCTTCCAGGTTTTCCGGATCGGCGATGGCGCGTGACTTGGAGATGTGCATACGGATGATCAGCCCGTAGCGGTTGGCGACCTCGATTTGATGTTCGGGCATGAAGTCGGTGATGCGCGGCTCGACGGGATCGCCCGTGATGGAGTAGTGACGGTAGGGTTTGAAGCCAATAAACTTGTGACGCCGCACGGCGCGGTCGACCTCCTCGGCCGTCATCTTGGGGTGGACGACCATCTGGGCGGTGGTGTCTGGTTTCTTGGCAGCTTCATCTGAGATAAAGCGGTTCGAGCCGTCGAAGTCGGCCTTGAGGTGCGGCGACGGTGCCAGCATGTGGCTGACTTCCCGGCCTGGGTAGAGCAGCTTCTCGGCGGCATCGAGCAGTTCCATGCTGCCGTAGCGCGCGAAGTCTCCCCCAGGGAGGTTGTAGCGCGGTTTCTCGGCTTTGTTCGGATCGAGGTCAAGCTCGTAGCGCGTGAGGTGTCCGTGCATGTCGTAAAGGCGCTGGGGGACGAACTCGTCGAGTTCGTCATTCCACACTCTTCGATCGAGGTCGTTGATCTTGAGGATCTGCGCGGCCCGCTCCATCGGCGTCGACGCCGTCCGGCTGCTCTGCGCCGCGGCGATTCCGGCTCCGGCTCTGCACAGGAAGGAGCGCCGTGACACTGTGTTTCGCTGGGCTTTGTTTGGAAGTGACATCAGTTGCTCCTTGCCGCCGTTCGAAGCAGCCCAGAGAGGCTGCCTTGTCGTAGAACCAGGTGAAGCATAACAAGGTTCGGCTGCTGCTAACGTCTGACCATCCGTCAAAGGGCCTGGGATAGTAGGATGTTAGGTTGAACCGTGCGGCTCTGCGGAGCCGAGTTCCCAGCAGGAAAGGTCAATTCTAGATGTCTGAAGGTAACTTCGGCGTTGCCGGCCTTGGTGTCATGGGCCAGAACGTCGCCCTCAATATCGAACGCAATGGCTTTCCGGTCATTGCTTACAACCGCGGGGCGGAGAAAGCCGACCGCATGCGCGAGCTGTCCGCCGGTAAGAACGTACAGGTAACGCAGTCCGTCACCGAATTCGCCCAACTTCTCGAGAAGCCGCGGCGCATCCTGCTCATGGTGACGGCCGGCAAAGGGACGGACGCCGTGATCGAGGATCTCAAGGGCGTGCTGGAGAAAGGCGACATTATTATTGACGGCGGCAACGCTCATTTCCCCGATACCAACCGGCGTCAGACCGAGCTGAGCGAAGCGGGCTTTCACTTCGTCGGCTGCGGCATCAGCGGAGGCGAGAAAGGTGCCCTCTGGGGGCCGAGCATCATGCCCGGCGGACACGAGGATGCCTACCAGTTGATTGAGCCGGTCGTAACGAAGATCGCCGCGCAGACCGGAGACGGCGCGTGCTGCACCTATGTCGGCGCGGGGTCCGCGGGCCACTACGTCAAGATGGTGCACAACGGCATCGAGTACGGGATCATGCAGATCCTGTGCGAGGCGTACGACGTTCTGCGCAAGTCGGCCGGGATGTCTACGCCGGAGATCCACGACGTCTTCAGCAACTGGACCGAAACGGAGATCACCGGCTTTCTGCTCGAAATCTCCGCGATCAACCTCGGGAAAGCGGACGACGAGACGGGCCGTCCGCTGGTGGAGTTGATTCTCGATACCGCGGGCCAGAAGGGCACGGGCAAATGGACCGCGCAGTCAGCGCTCGATCTGGGTGTGCCGACGCCCACACTGACTATGGCAGTGGAGGCTCGCATTCTTTCCGGGTTGAAGCCGCAGCGCGTTGAGGCGTCGAAGGTCCTGCGGGGGCCGGATGCCAAGTTCGATGGCGATCGGAATGCTTTGGTGTCGTCGTTGTTTAACGCTCTACATCTAGGTATCGTCGGCTGCTATGCGCAGGGGATGGCGTTGATTGAGGCCGCGTCGAAGGAATACGGCTATGGCGTGAATCTTGCCGAAGTGGCGCGCATCTGGAAGGCAGGGTGCATCATCCGCTCGAAGCTGCTCGACCCCATCAAGCGCGCCTATGCGGGGAATCCTGAGTTGGTGAACCTCTTTCTCGACGACACCTTTAAGGCTGTCCTGAACGACAAATCGGTGGACCTACGCTACGTCATCGGCTTGGCGGCGGAGAGCGGAGTACCGGCCACATGTTTGGGGGCCACGTTGGCCTACATCGACAGTTACCGCAGCGAGTTTCTCCCGGCCAACCTCCTGCAAGCCCAGCGCGACCTTTTCGGAGCGCATACCTATCGTCGGCTCGACCGTGACGGCGTGTTCCACACCGAGTGGGAGGATTAGTCGCTCTCAAACTCTCGGGCACGGCACTCCGTGCACGCCGGACCAAACGCGAACGGCACCTCGCACCCACTGATGCCGCAGTACAATACTCTCGAGGGATTTCAGCAGAAGAGCGACTTCTTCGTCGCACTCGACTCCGACGGCTGTGTGTTTGACTCGATGGAGATCAAACACAAGGAGTGCTTCACGCCTGCGTTCATCAAGGTGTGGAAGCTGCAGGCTGCGGCAAAATATGCCCGGCAGGTCTGGGAGTTTGTCAACCTCTACTCGGTCGACCGCGGCGCTAATCGCTTCCCGGTGTTGGTGAAGAGCCTCGACCTCTTGCAGGACTTTCCGGCCGCGATGGCCCGCGGCATCGAAATCCCCGACCTCGGACCGCTGCGTGATTTCGTCAGTTCCGGGCTGCCACAAAGCAATGCGTCACTAGAAAAAGTGCTGGTCGAATACGACGACCCGGTCCTCGCGCGAACGATGGAATGGAGTAACGCAGTCAACGCGGCGGTCAAAGACATCGTCGAAGGAGTTCCTCCCTTTCCGAAAGTGACCGCCTGCCTGGATCGGATCACCGCGCATGCGGATCTCGCCGTCGTGTCGGGTACGCCGGGCGAGGCGCTGCGGCGCGAGTGGAAGGAACACAGCATCGACCACTACCCAGCACTGCTTGCCGGGCAGGAGCTGGGGAAGAAAGCCGAACATTTGCGCGCCCTCACGGCCGGGAAGGGCTATGCGGCCGACAACATGCTCATGATCGGTGACGCGCCGGGTGATCTGAACGCTGCCCGAGCGAACGAAATCATGTTCTATCCCGTGAACCCGGGCCACGAAGAGGAATCGTGGGAGCGTCTGCACGGGGAGGCGCTGGGCCGGTTTTTCTCAGGGAGGTACCGGGGAGAGTACGAGGAAGCGCGGACGGCTGAGTTTCTGGCGCTCTTGCCGGAGACGCCACCGTGGAAGCGGGCCGCGCCGGATGCGCGCGTGTCCTCATGTTAGGGAGGTTCCCCTGCCGAGCCGCGACCGTAAGGGAGCGTTGATCAGCCGCGGAGTTGGAAGGGCGGTCGATCCGCCAATACGAGGTTCCTCAACGCTCCCTTACGGTCGCGGCTCGGCAGGCGGCCGCATCGCCATGCACGATACCCGGCTTGCGCCTAGGGCTCAGTTCTTGACACGGAAAGCAGAATCCGTTGCGCGATATCTTTTCTAGGAACCACACATGATCCACGTACCACTCATTCGCTGGGGTGAACCATACAAAAGCCTCGACGCCGACAAGGTCGTCCACTTCGATACCGGTGAGCCGATCGCCGAAGTCAGCCAAGCCGTGCCCGGCATGGTGCGCCGCGACTTGCGCAAGTCGAAGAACGCGCGAGACGTGCTGCGTGAGATCCCTTGCGCCGAGCTGATCAAGATGGTGCAGAAGGCCGGCGAGCTGTTCATGAAGGAGGAGCTGCCGCTGGGCGATGGCTCGCAGACTCCCGACCAGTTCGTACGGCAGCAGTCGGCGACGACCGGGCTGCCCGAGCACATGTGCCACAAGAACATGGACAAGATCGGCTTCGTACTCAGCCAGATGGACCGCATTCTTGACGCGCTGACACGCGGTCTCGACATGACGATCCTCACCGCCGGTCATGGCGAGGACGCCGACGGCCGGGTGCTCAGCTATCAGGCGACGACGGATGTTCTGGGCATGGTTTTGCCCAGCAACTCTCCCGGGGTTCATACGCTTTGGATGCCGGTGATCCCGATGCAGATCGGTCTCGTGCTCAAGCCGGGTCCGCAAGAGCCCTGGACGCCTTACCGCATGGTGCAGGCGATGATTGAAGCCGGTGTGCCGGCTCAGGCGTTCTCGGTCTACGCCGGGGGCGGGGAAGTGGGCGCCTCGGTGTTGGAGAGTTGCGGACGGACGATGCTGTTCGGTAGCCAGGCAACGGTCGCCCAGCACGCCGGCAACCCGACGGTGCAGGTGCACGGCCCCGGTTACAGCAAGATCCTCGTCGGCGATGACAAGGTTGACAACTGGGAGGAGTACCTGGATATCTTCGTCACCAGCGTCGCTCTCAACAGCGGCCGGAGTTGCATCAACTGCTCGGGCATCTGGGTGCCGCGTCACGGCCGGGCGATTGCCGAGGCCATCGCGGAAAGACTGGCCGCGATTCAAGCGCTGCCGCCGGAGGATCCCGAGGCCTCGCTGGCGGCGTTTACCGTGCCGGGTGTGGCCGACGCGATCTCAGCCTCCATCGATGCGGACCTCGAGGATGCGGGTTCGGACGATCTGGTGGAGAAGGTTCGCGGCTCTAATCGTCTGATCAAGCGCGAACACTGCGCCTATCTGATGCCGACGCTCGTTCACTGCGAGTCGCCCGAACATCCGATCGCGAAGAAGGAGTTCATGTTCCCGTTCGCGACGTTGGTCGAATGCCCGCAGGACGAAATGCTGGCGAACATCGGGCCCACGCTGGTGGGTTCGGGGATCGCCGACGACGAGAAGTTCCGCGCGGCCTTGCTCGACTCACCCGACATTGATCGCCTGAATCTGGGGCCTGTGCCTACGACGAAGCTCGACTGGCTCCAGCCGCACGAAGGCAATATTGTCGAGTTTCTCTACAGGGCCAGAGCCTTCCAGTCCGCCTCGGCGGCCAAGCCTGCCGTCGAGCAATCAAGGCAGGTCGATTAGCAACACGTCGGCCTCTGTGGTGGTGCTGAGACTGAGCTCCGGCTCCTGGGAAAGCTTGACGCTGTCACCCTTGCTGAGCGTGTCGCCGTTCAGTTGAGCGGTGCCGTCAAGGACAAAAAGATAGCCCAGCCGCTTTGGATCGAACGGGTGCTTCACTTGGTTTCCAGCGCTGAGGGCGGCGACGTAGAACGTCACGTCCTGGCCGACTTTCACCGTGTTGGGCAAGAGGTCCCCTGACGCGATCGGCAGCAGCTTGCCCGCACGATCCTGCTTCGTGAACTGCTTTTGTTCGTACGGGGGCTCGACCCCCTTATTGGCGGGCAACACCCAGATCTGCACCAATTCGCAGGGGTCCGTTTGCGAGGCGTTGAACTCAGAGTGCACGATGCCGGTCCCGGCGCTCATACGCTGGATTTCACCGGCGTGGATAATGCCGTGGCCGCCGGTGTTGTCTTTGTGCTCCAGTTCACCGCGAATGACGTAGGTCAGAATCTCCATGTCGCGATGAGGGTGCATGGGGAAGCCCTGAGCGGGCTGAATCGTGTCGTTGTTGAACACGCGCAACGGCCCCCAGCCCATGTTGTTGGGGTCGTAGTAGTGGTCGAACGAGAAGTGCCAATAGGCCGAGAGCCAGTCGGTCTCGAAGTGGTGGGGTTGGTCGGATCGAATGATAACCCGCATGGCTTCGTGTCCCTCTATGATTGGATGCAGGATTCCAGGCGTGGATTCACGCAGAGACACCCGGAGACAGCCTGGCGAGGGGCGTCGGACGCGAGGTGTTCAGCCTTCCATTCGCTTCTCTGCTTCGTTGAAGCGCATGCGCTTGCCGCTTCGTAGCGACTCCATTGCCATGGCCAGGGAGACGGCCGTGTAGGCGCCGGCCTCGACGGGAGCGCTGGGGTCTTGGCGGGACTTCACCGAGGCGAGGAAATTCTCGACGTGCTGGGTGGTAGAGCGTCCCCAAGTGCCGTAGCGAAGCAGTTCGTACGAGGGCTTTACTTCGATCTCCCGTGACTCAGGGTAGAGGACCTGCGACTCGCGTGACACGTCGAAGCGCGCCGCGCTGCCGCAGAACTGCTTCATCTGATCGTGGGCGCGATGGTAGCGCATGTGTTTGTAGCCGAGGGTGAAGACAGCGAGAAAGCCCTCGGGGTATTCGACCGTGATGGTGGTGGTTTGCGGGATCTCGAGGCCCGGCACGTCCGACTTGGTGCCGACACAGGTCACCGCCGCCGGGAACTTCGAGTTCATGTACCAGTTGATGCAGTCGAGGATGTGGGCGCCTTGGCCGACCGTGAGGCCGCCGGAGTAGTCGTGAAACCAATACCAATTACGGAAACGGAACGGGTCGAAGTCGCGCCGGGGCGAGGACCCGAGCCAGCGTTGCCAGTTGACCTTGCCACTGACCTTGGGCTCACGCGGACGGGTGACGTTGTTGTACCACCACGAATTGACCAGCTTGACCTCGCCCAGTTGGCCTGATTCCATGACCTTCTTGCCCTCGACAAACAGGTCATAGCTGCGCCGTTGCGTGCCGACTTGGACGACCCGCTTGGTTCGGCGGACGGCGTCGATCATCTGGAAGGCCTCGGTCACGGTATGGCACATGGGCTTCTCGACATAAACATCCTTGCCGGCTTCGCAGGCATCAATCGTCATCTTGGCGTGCCAGTGGTCGGGCGTGGCGACGATCACGGCGTCGATGTCTTTGTTCTCGAGCAGGCGTTCGTATTCCTTATAGGTCTTGGTGTTCGTGCCGGCCGTCTCGGCGCCGAGCTGCCGGTTCAAGTCGTATACGTCGCAGACAGCTCGCGTGTCGGCCATGGCGGCCTCTTTGAAGTAACGGGTCAGCGTCCGACCGCGGCCGCCGGTACCGATCGTGCCAATGCCGATGCGGTCGTTGGCCCCGCGCACGCGGTCCGCGGAGAGAGCCGTCGCGGCGACGGCGGTTCGATTGAGGAAGCTCCTACGGTTCATGGCATTCTCCGTTCAGCGTTCATCTCTGGGCTGGCGGTCTTCAGCGTAGAGCAGGGACGCCTGTCAAGTCAAAGAAACCACACGGCGCGATTCTGTTTCGGTCTCAACCAGGGAAACCAACCTGCCTGGCACACGTCTGAAACTAGAGGGAGTGGAAAGAGCCACGCTGAAAGGCGGGGCTCGATTGGCGGTCCATTTCCTCCGTCCTGTCCGGCGGTGAAGCGGGCGGTCGGGTTGGCAGCTTCCGATGCCCTTTCCGGGATCGCGCTGCAGCCTCCTCCATCCGACCAGGTCGCTTGTCTTCGCCGCCGGCAGGCTTGGTTTCGTCCAACCATTCTTCCTACGTTTTCTTCAGCAGTTAGCGCACGAATGAAGCTGGGGAGCGGGCGTTGTGGCGCGGGCCTCCTGGCCGGCAGCGTCAAGCTCAGGGTCGACGTTTTCGTTTCGTCTCGAGCCCCGTGGAACGAAGCTAAGCGGTCCCATCACAGCTCTCGCCCGTTCGCAGGGCGCCAAGCTCGGCAACGCCTTGACCTCCTGGGCCGAACTGTCTCAGCAAGTCCCCCGGGGGGTACTGAGACACGACGATGCTATGATCGAAGCAAGTGGATGGTTTGATCGTCCTCTAGAAAAAAAGATGCTCAGATCGGGAGAACTCGTCGGTTTCATCAGGCGGCGGGACCATCGTCTCATGGAGGTCCTGAGCGGTTGGTCTCCACCGAATTGGGTCAGGGTGTGGATGACGTCGTCCAGCCGGGCTGGCGACGGTTGGTTGTGGGCCGCGTTGGCTGTCCCTATCTTGTGGCTCGGGGGCAGTCGACGCTACGAGGCTATGTGGGTGATCTCGCTCGCGGTGTTGGCGGGCCTTTCGATTTTCCTCGTTCTCAAGCGGCTGGTCGATCGCGAGCGCCCATGCACGATCTTCCCGATTCGCTGGAAAGACCTCGTACCGCCCGACCGTTTCTCGTTCCCTTCCGGGCACTCGATCACCGCGTTCGCCGTCACCGTGCCACTGTCGATCTTTTACCCGTCTTACATGTTGTGGCTGCTGTTTTGCGCGACGAGCGTTGCTCTGTCGCGGGTCGTGCTGGGACTGCACTTCCTCAGTGATGTGGTCGCCGGGTCTGTCATAGGCGCCGGCATTGGCTACGTCGCCTACAGTCTGGCCGTGTAGCGGGCTCTGGCTCCTGCCGAGCCGCGACCGTGAGGGAGCGCGTCGGTGTACGTCGGCCTCATTTCGCTTCGAAACCCCAGAGGTAACCGCTAGAGATCAACGTGGTGCAGGCTTCCTCGCCTGCCCATCTATGGGTGCTAGCGGATGTGACGGGCAGGTAAGAAAACCTGCTTCACTTACTTCTCCAAGATCGCCGTCAGTGCGGCATCCAACCGCTCCAAGTCGTCGTCGTTATTGAAGAAGTGCGGGGATACGCGCAGGTTGCCCTTGCGTGCGGCAACGGCGATGCGGCGTTGTTGCAACTCGACAGCGAGGGCGGAAGCATCCTGCCGAGGGAACTTGGCCGCAATGATCGGCGAGTCGTAGTGCGGATGATAGTCGAAGAGCAGCGTGGCGCCACGGCGGCGCAGGACGTCGCGAGTTGAGGCAGCGACCGTGCTGACCCGATCGTCGACTGTTTTCCGTCCGAGGGATTCCAACAAGTGCAGTACCGCTCCCATGGCATAGAGTCCGCTGAAGTTTTGCCCGCCGCCCTCGTACCTCATCGCTTCGGTGGGGAGGTCGGGGGCGCCGTGGTGAAGATGGTCCACGTCGCGCCAGCTACGATGGCTGCGCCAGCTATAGACGCTGGGCTCGAGCCATTCGCGAACTTCCGGGCGGACGTACGCAAATCCGATGCCCATCGGACTGCACAGCCATTTGTAGCCATGGACGCCGAGCACGTCGATGTAGGCGCTGCGGACGTCGGTCACCAGCGCCCCAACACTTTGCGTGCCATCAACGTAGAACAGCACGCCACGTTCGCGTAGAGCCGCGCCGATCGGGTCGAGGGGCGGCCGCAAGCCGGTCGAGTAGTTCACTGAGCTGAGCAGGACGAGGCGGGTCCGGTCGGTGACTTGGTCCAGGAACTCGGCCGGGGAGAAACCTCCCTCCCGTACGAGAGCCCGTGTGAACTCAACGCCGCGCGATTCCAACATAGCGCCGGAGTAAAGGTTGTTTGGAAACTCGTCCGACAGGCTCAGGATGTGGTCACCCGGTTTCCACTCAATGCCATTCACCAACCAAGACAGGGCCGTGGCGGTGTTCGGGGCAAACGCGATGTCTTCGGCGTCGGCGCCGACGAGCCCGGCTGCTTGCCGGCGGACGGTCTCGATGTCGGTGTACCAGTCTAGGAAGTCGAGACAAGCGTTGTCGTTGCGCCGCCGGTGGTGCCCGGCGGCGGCCTCGACGCCACACGACGGCAGTGGACCGAAACTCGCCGTGTTGAGGTAGGTCCAATCCTGCAGAAGAGGGAATTGCCCGCGGACTTGGCGCCAGTCGATGGCCATCTTGTGTGAGTGCCGTTGATGGAGAAGGGGTACTCTAGAGGCCTGGCCCGTCGCCGTGAACCCAGACAACCCGCAGCCGATCATTCAGGCTCACGCGTACCCCGACGGCGAGGAGTTCGTGGCCGAGTGCTTCCATCTGCCGGTCAGCGTGAGCGCCGGATCACTTGACCAGGCGGTTACCGACCTCGACCAGGCAATTCAACAGTATCTCAAGGAACGCCGAGACAAGTGGGATGAGGAGCCGAACTTTGAAGTGCTGCTTGTCTTCTATTTCGGCCCGTTGAGCTTCGACGACACGTGAGGCCGGCTATCACGAGGCATGAGGGCTTCCGGGCCGTGTTCCGAGGGTGAAGCTCCTACGAGAACCGGAAAGCGTGCCTTCACCGCCACAGGGCGAGTAGCTTGTCGCGTAGCATCTTGGCGGCGGCGGAGCCGCCGGTGGCCGCGAAGATCGTGTCGTCTCCGGCGACGGTGCCGATGATGCCGAGGTCAGTCTCGGTGTCCAGTACCTGCGCGACGGCCATGGCACCGCCCGGGTCGGTCTTGAGGACGACCAGGTTCTGCGCGAGTTCGATGTCGCGCAGGAACTCTTGAAAAACACGCCGCAGATCTTCGTGGTGCGACCGGGACGCCGTTACTTCGGCGTGTTGACGGTAGCCTTCGGGTGTCTTGATGATCCCCAGCTCGCGGATGTCGCGAGAGAGCGTCGCCTGTGTCGTCTCGATATCGAGAGCGGCCAAGTCGGCGGCCAGTTCCTCCTGGGTGCGGATCTGGCCGGCTCGAATGAGCTTAGCGACCTGCGCCTGGCGGAAGGCCTTGTTCATAACGGCTGCCGCAACTCCCCGGATCTTAACTCCTGGAGCCTCTGCTGGGCCTCGTCGAGAGCGCGCCTGACAGCTTCAGGGGCGGTCCCTCCTGGCAGGACATGGTTGGCCAAGGCGCGGCGGGCCGTCAGCAGCTCGACGGCTTCGGCGTCGAACTCGGGGGCAACGGTTTGCAACTCCTCCAGGGTCCACTCACTCGGCTGCTTACCCTCGCGAACGCTCTGAAGCACCAAAGTCCCGACCACCTGGTGGGCTCGCTGAAACGGTACTCCCTTACGTGCGAGAGCCTCCGCCAACGCCGTGGCGGACACCCAGCTCGCGTCTGCCGCTTTCTCCATGACGTCGGGGTGCACCTTGGCCGTCTCGACGATGAGCCGCATGACCTCCAGAGAAGCTCCCAGATGGTCGGCCGTGTCAAAGACCGGTTCTTTGTCTTCTTGGAGGTCGCGGTTGTAGGCCAGCGGCAAACCCTTGATTGTCATCATGAGGGCGGTCAGGTTGCCCAAGATGCGACCCGATTTGCCACGAATCAGCTCACACGCATCCGGATTCTTCTTTTGCGGCATGAGGCTCGACCCCGTCGTGACCTCGTCGCCCATCTCGATGAAACCGAACTCTTCACTCGAATAGAGAATCCAGTCTTCCGACAGGCGGCTCAGGTGAAGCATCGTGACCGAGGCCGCGTAGAGGAAGTCGAGAGCAAAGTCGCGGTCCGACACCGCGTCGAGGCTGTTGGCCGACAGCCGCCCAAAGCCCAACTCATCGGCGATCGCTTGGCGGTCGAAGTCAAAGCCGCTGCCGGCGAGAGCGCCACTGCCCAGGGGAAGCACATCGGTGCTGCGGTAGACGTCGTCGAAGCGTTGCCAGTCGCGGTGGAACATCTCTAAGTACGCCAGCAGATAGTGCGCCCAGAGCACCGGCTGAGCCCGCCTCAGGTGTGTATAGCCGGGCAGCAGGGTGTTCGGCTCGCGGCACGCGAAGGCGAGCAGCGCCTGCATCAAGTCAGCCAGCCTCCCTTGCGTGGCCCGGATCTCCTCTTTGAGCCACAAGCGGAAGTCGGTCGCTACTTGCTCGTTTCGGCTGCGGCCGGTGTGGATCTTGTCCGCGACATCACCGGCCTTCTCTTTCAGCTTGCGGATGACCAAGGTATGAACATCTTCGTCATCAGCGCCGTCGAAAAAGGTTGGGTCCGTCGACTCGTCAAGAAGCGTGTCGAACGCCTTGCGAATGCGGTCCCGCTCGCCGGCGGTAAGGATCCCCACCTTCTCGAGAGCCGACGCGTAGGCTTTCGATCCTCGAACATCGGCTTCGAGCAAGCGGCGGTCGAAAGCCAACGAGCCCGAAAACTGCTCGAAGAGTTGCGCCGGTGCCTTCTCGAACCTGCCACCCCAGAGTTTCATGACTGCTGCGATGCACCGGTCACGCTTGACCGCACCTGGATGGGAAGGCCGATCAAGTTGATGAAGCCGCGTGCGTCCTTGGGCTCGTACTCGGCCCCCATCGTGAAGCTGGCGATATCCATTGAGTAGAGAGAATAGGGGGATTTCCTGCTGACGACGTCGATACGTCCCTTGGAAAGCTGGAGCGTGACCTCACCGGTGACGGTTTCTTGCGTCTTCGCCACGAAGCCGTCGAGCGCTTCACGAAGAGGCGTGAACCACTGGCCGTTGTATACGAGGTCAGCGTAGTCGAGGGCCAGCTTCTGCTTGTAGTGTGAGGTTGCGCGATCGAGAGTCAGCGCTTCGAGTTCACGATGGGCCGCCATGATGATCGAGCCGCCAGGTGTTTCGTAACAGCCTCGCGACTTCATGCCCACGAAGCGGTTCTCGACCAAGTCGACACGACCGATGCCGTGCTCCGCGCCGATCGCGTTGAGCTTCTCGACAATCGTCGCTACGCTCAGGTTCTCGCCGTCAACCGAGACGGGCACGCCTTTCTCGAAGCCGACCGCGACACGAGCCGGCGCCTGAGGTGCGTCGTCGGGTGCGACGGTCCATGTCCACACGGCTTCGCTGGGGGCGTTGGCCGGGTCCTCCAACTCGCCGCCCTCGTGCGAGAGGTGCCAGAGGTTGCGGTCGCGGCTGTAGATCTTCGCCTTGGTCGCGTCGATGGGGATATTGTGCGCGGCGGCGTAGTCAATCGCGTCCTCGCGCGAGTGGATGTCCCACAGGCGCCACGGGGCGATCACCGGCAGGTGCGGGGCCCACGCTTTGTAGGTCAGCTCGAAACGAACTTGGTCGTTGCCCTTGCCCGTGCAGCCGTGCGAGAGGGCGTCGCAGCCGGTCTCGAGCGCCACCTCGACTTGGCGTTTGGCCAGCAGCGGCCGTGCGATAGACGTGCCCAGCAGATACTTGTCTTCGTAGACTGCGCCGGCGCGCACCATGGGCCAAACATAGTCGCGCACGAACTCTTCCCTCATGTCGTCGACATAGACTTCCGACGCACCGCTTTTGCGTGCCTTCTCTTCGATGCCGTCGAGTTCCTCGGCGCCTTGACCGATGTCGCCGCAAACCGCAACCACCTCGCAGCCGTACTGGTCACGCAACCAGGGAATGATGATCGAGGTATCGAGCCCTCCGGAGTAAGCCAGGGCGACTTTCTTGGGTTTCATCATCTGAGCTCTTGTCCTCTTCTCTTCTTGTCACGCTTGGCGGTCGCGCGCGCCTCCTGGCGGGTCGGCGTCCGCGCCGACCTTTACTCGAATCAACCCGCGTTGTGGTTTCAGCTGCAGCGAACGTCGGCCCGGAGGCCAACGCTGCCGGCCAGAGGCCCGCGCCACTCTGTCACCGATGTCCTAACAACATCAGCAACAACGCCTTCTGCGCGTGCAGGCGGTTCTCGGCTTGGTCGAATACCACTGAAGCCGACGACTCGATGACCGCGTCGGTCACCTCTTCTCCGCGCGCCGCCGGCAGGCAATGCATGAAGATGGCATCGCTTCGTGCCTTCGACATCAGCTCCTCGTTTACCTGAAAGGACGCAAAGGCAATCCGGCGCTGCTGCGTTTCCGCTTCCCAACCCATGCTGGTCCACATGTCGCTGTAGACGGCCGACGCGCCGTTAACCGCCTGGTGAGCATCGTGGCTGATCTCCACCTGACAGCCTATTTCGCCGGCGAACTCCATGGCTTGCACCGCGATCTCGGGATTGGGCGCGTAACTTTCGGGGGTGGCCACCGAAATCGACACCCCAAGCCGAGAGGCACAAAGCAGGAGCGAGTGGCACACGTTGTTGCCGTCCCCGACGAACGCCATCTTGAGGCCTGCCAGCTTCCCGAAACGTTCCTGCAACGTCTGGAAGTCGGCCATCGCCTGGCAGGGATGGTACTCGCCACTCAAGGCGTTAATTACCGGTACCGAGGACCATCGAGCCAACTCTTCAAGGGTTTGTTGAGCAAAGACCCGCGCAACGATCGCATCGACCCAGCGGTCGAGGTTGCGGGCGATGTCCTTGGCCGGCTCGCGCTCGCCGATCCGCCCATCACGGTGGTCTTGGAAGATCGACTGGCCGCCAAGCTGTTTGATCGCCAGCTCGAAGGTCATGCGAGTGCGCAGGGACGGCTTCTCGAAAAGCAAGGCTATCGAGCGGCCCTTGAGCGAGTCGGCGTATCGCGATGGAGCACCCTTGATGCGCCCGGCTAGGTCGAGCAGGTCATTGAGTTCTTCGAATGTGAGATCCGTGTCGGTCAGCAGGTGCGACTCCGCGATCGATGGGACGGGCGTGGCGGTAGTGACGGCGGTCGGCATCAGGGCCCTCCGCTTTGTGAATGAATATTCACTATAATGCATTATTACACACTTAGCGCAGCGATGCAAGGGTCTCTGGAAGAAAAGTTAGCGCGGACCGGACGTCGCGCCGGCCGACAGAGAGGAGTGTCTGTCGCTAGCTTGGAACCTGCTCAACCAGAGACCGAGTTCTCGGTAGGCTCTCGGGGTATCGCTCCTGGAGAAACTTCAGTAGCTCTTCACGCACGTGGCAGCGCAGACTCCAAGACTTGCCCAAGTCCGAGCTCATGAGCGCCCGCAACTGCATTGTCTGCTCGGTGGCGTCTGTGACTTGCAGGCTCCAGGTCTTGCCGTCCCAGTCGTCTCTGGCCTGAAGAATGCGGTGCAACTCTTCTCGCACCCCATCTACGGGGACCGTGTAGTCGGTATGTAAGACTACGGTGCCGAGGCAATCCGCGGTTTTGCGTGTCCAGTTTTGGAACGGTTGCTCGATGAAGTGCGATAGCGGCACGACAAGGCGTCGCTCGTCCCACAGGCGGACCACAACGAAGGTCGTCTGAATCTCTTCGATCCGGCCCGTCTCGCCCGCCACGGTTACTAAGTCATCGAGGTTCATGGGGCGGCTTAACCCGATCTGCACGCCCGCGAAGAGATTGGAAAGAGTCGGCCGCGCGGCCATGCCCGCGACAAGTCCTGCTAACCCTGCCGAGGCAAACAGAGTTGCGCCGACCTCCCGCACGCCAGGGAAAGTCATCAGCATGACGGAGAGGGTCACGACGCTCACGACCATAACCGCGACCCGCCGGAGGACGGCGATCTGTGTGTGTATGCCGCGCGCCTCGAGATTGTCCTCCACATCGAGGCGGTACTTGGCTGCGACCAGATCATCAAGAACGCCGATCAGCGAGACTAACAGCCAGGCTAGGGTGGCGATGAGTGCGAGCCCAAGCGTGTGCCTCAGGGGTCCGGCGACTGCGCCCGGGAACGGCAACAGCGGCATCGCGAGAAAGCCGGCCAGCAGCGGGAAGATCCACCGTAGCGGCCGGTGTCCGTGACGGACGAGTGAGTTGTCGATGATGTTGTCGGTGCGGTCGGCGACGCGCCGCGCGATGGAGTAAAGCACCGCGTAAACGATCAGGCCCAGCAGGCCGGCCGCAACGAGCCCGCCGAGGGCCCCCCCGAGCGGCCGCCAGTCAATCTGAAGAACATCCATGCCCGGTTCTCCTTCCTCTTAAGAAGGTAGCGCGAAGTAGTGCCGGGATGGGGGTGCCGGTGGGCCTCACGCTGCGGGGTTTGAGGGCTGTGGTATGGCATCCATTGTCGCGTTGGCTGGATCCTGCGCAATCTCTGGCGATGGCCGGGGTGAGATTGGGTTCGTTTGTGTTTTCCGCCGCTGAAGGGTGCGGTGAGGGCCTGGATTGGGCGGCAAGCCCTTGATGCCAAGCAGCTTTGGCGGAATTGGGTTGCTTTCATGTTCTCGATGGCAGAGCTGGGACGACGAACCCTGAACCTAACTGCAAGGCGTTGATTCCAGGAAGATTGGGGTGGAATCGGGTTCGTTTCGTCCCGTTCTCTCTCGATCGGAAGATGTACGGAACTCCGTTGAAACAGGCGGCTCTCCGGGACCTCCAGTCTACGCCGCCTTGGCCTGAGCTGCGGGCGGTCGGGGACGAAGATTGTCGAGTGCGGTCACGACCTGGCCGTAGTTTCGCGTCGAGAGGCCCCGCAGCAGCTCGTCCCAAACGGCTTCGTCGAGAGGTTCGTTGCGCCGGAACAGTGCGTAGCTGCCGAGCTTCTGTTCCTGGCCATCGGTGGAGCGCACGGGCGGCCGTTGGATCTTAGCCTTCTGACCATCAACGACCAGATAACCGCCCTCGCGGCCCCAGCGGTAGCCTTGCTCGGGTTGGCGCGTTGGCTGCGCTCGGCGGCCATCTGACGGACTTCGTCTTCCATGATCAGCTGCATCAGCTCCAGCCCGGCTTGGCGCATCCATGTGCCGACACCCTCTTGCAAAGCGCACGACCCGAATGGCCGAACCGATCATCACCACGAAATCTGCTGCCGCCAAGCTCTCGGCTCCGGAAAGCGCCCATGAGTTCAGCGCGTCCCTACAGCGCGGTTCAGCGAAAAGACGGCCAAAGTCACTGCGCTCACAAGAATGCCCAGGCTCACCGGACTCATCACTCCCCAGCCTTGGCCCTGTGTTAAGAGGTGGACGGCGAGCGTGACGGGCACGGCGGTGACAATCGAGGCGGTGGCTGCCGCGGCGGGTGTGCCTTTCGAGTAGAGCCCGGCGATCAACGGAACGGTCAGAGTGACCGTCAGCAAGCTGTAGAAGATCAACAGCGAACTCAGAATCGATTGCAACCACACGGCCAGCGCAATGCCGGCCAGGCCCGCGATCACGGCGGTCGTACGCGTCACGCGCAGTAACCGCCGGTCGGACATCTCCCGTCGGCTCAGCGTCTGAACCAAGTCGCGCGCAACCGAGGTCGACAGCATAAACAGCACGGCGTCCGCCGAGCTGACTTCGGCCGAAAAAATGGCGGCCAGCATCAACCCGCCGAGCCATACGGGAAAGGCCCCCGCCAGCAGCGTCGGGAGCGCGAGTTCGAGGTTCTCGAGCCCGGGAAAGCGAGCGAACGCCACCATGCCGAGCAGCACGGGCATGAACGAATAGAACAGCAGGGTGAGCCCTTGAAGGCCGACGCCCCAGCGGATCGTTCCCTGCGTCTTTGCTCCGTAGAGTTTTTGAATCAATCCCGGCGAGATGCAGAAAGACGGAATCAGGACGACCGCGTACCCCAGGATGCCGTTCCACCCGATGCCGGTAAGGCTGAGATAGTTCCCGGCCGTTACCGTTGCTTGTTCGCTTGCGGCGGCGCTGATGGCGTCCCACCCGGCAACGTAGCGCAGCGCCCACGGCAGGGCGATCGAGAACCCCACGGCCTTGACAGCGACTTGCACCAGGTTCACCCAAGCTGACGAGAGCAGCCCGCCGGCCGTGAAGTAGACCGTCACGATCACGCCGCCCAGCACGGAACCCCAGACGGGCGAGACCCCAGTCACGACATGGAAGACGAAGCCCATGGCGATCAACTGCGCCGCCAGGATGGCCGGCGATCCGACCACTAACATGGCCGCCATTAGCAGCCGAACCGTGCGGTTGTAGCGCTGCTCCAGATAGTCACCTACGGTGAATAGATCGTTTTGTCGAGCGATGCGGTAGATACGCGGCCCGATGAGAAACGCCAGCAGGAGCGACCCGAGACCGGCCGAGGCGACCCACCACCATGCCGACAAGCCGTCGCGGTAGCCGAACCCGGCGACCCCAACCGTTGACCCCGCCCCTAGGTTGGCGGCGAGGAAAGTGGAAAACAGCAACGGCGTACCGAGACCGCGCCCGGCCACATAGAAGTCAGCGGCGCGCTTCACCCGGCGTGACGTGAAGAAACCGAGTCCGATGAGCAGGGCGGAGTAGAGGATGATGGCGAAGAGCATGGAAACCACAGATGAACACAGATAAACACAGATGAATCTGGGTGAGGGTCTGCTCCTAGTTGATGATGCGCCTGATTTGGACCTTGGGCCTACCGAAGTTGATTAGCACGCATATCTTCAGTCCCGTAGCCATGTGAACTTCGTCTAATGCCTTGACCGCCTTCAACTCGACCAAGACACACTCTTCGACCAACAAGTCGGCTATGTATTCGCCGCCGATCTGATCTCTGTAATGAACTCGCACCGGAGACTGCTGTTTAACAGACAGTCCTGCGCTCTTCATTTCAAGGCTCAAAGCGTTCTCGTAGACCCTCTCGAGAAACCCGCAGCCCAACGTATTCGCGACACGATAAGCGCTTCCGATGACTGCTTCAGTAACGAGGTTTAATCTGTGTTCATCCGTGTTCATCTGTGGTTTCATTCCAGGTCCCGATGGGCGGGGTAGTCCTCGATGCCTTCAGCCCGCACGACCGCGGATACCACCGCCATCGCCATGACGTCCGCTGCCAGCGCCCCGACGTAACCCAGCAGCCGCGGGCCGACCCGCCGACCACCCGTTCCCAACGCGAAGACCGTGTCGCCGTCGAACGGCATATGAACGGGCCGGATCGCCCGCGCTAGCCCGTCGTGCGCCATCTGCGCTACTTTCGTGGCTTGCGCCTGCGTCCAATCCACGTTGGCTGAAACGACGCCGATCGTCGTATTCTCACCGGCCCGGGCGGCGGGCATCGCGACGCCCCTGCGGATCTGCTCCATGGTGTCGGCGAACGATTTCCCGTCTTGGGAGCGAGCGCCGGCGAGGATGGAGCCGCTATCGGGGTCCACCACATCCCCGATCGCATTGACGGCCACCAACGCAGCGACCACGAGTCCGCCCGGCAGCCGGACTGATGCTGACCCCGAGCCGCCCTTCATGGCACGCCCGGCGCCGAACATCTTCCCAACAGTCGCCCCCGCACCGGCACCGACATTTCCCTGCGCAACCGGCTTGCCCGTAGCCGCCTTGGCCGCGGCGTATCCCGACGACCGATCGGGGCGGATCTTGGCGTCACCCAGACCCAAGTCAAACAAGATCGCCGCGGGGACGATCGGCACCACCCCGGTTCTGACTCGAAACCCGACCTCTTTCTCTTCGAGGTAGCGCATGACGCCATCCGCCGCCGCCAAGCCATACGCACTGCCGCCCGACAGCACGACGCCGTGCACCCGCTGCACCGACGCCTCCGGACGCAACAAGTCCGTTTCCCTCGTGCCCGGCCCCCCGCCACGTACGTCGACGCCCGCCACGGCCCCGCCCTCGGTCAGCACCACTGTGCAACCCGTGGGCCGCTCTTTGTGTGTGAAGTGTCCGACCTTCACGCCGGGCACATCGGTGAGCGAGCCCGAGGGCCGCCTGGTGGGGGCAGCGACCGATGCCGCGCCGAGGGGGTATACCGCCAAGGTGGATGCCAGGAAGTGTCTGCGCGACGAGGAGTGTCTCATGGCCCCATTGTCGGCCAAGCAGCGTTCGTGCGGCAGGGAGCCGTGCGCTACGACCGTCAGCGACTCAGGCGCTTGGCCCAGGCGACACGGTGACGTTGTCGATCAGACGTGTTGTCCCCACCCACATCGCGCCGGCAATCAAAACCGGCCCCGTGATGTCGATGACCGGTTGGAGCCCGTCCGGATCGACGACCTCCACGTACTCCACCCGTGCCAAGGGCTCAGCCTGGATCACGGCGAGGGCCTGCTTGACCACTTCACCCGGGCACGTTTCACCCTGGGCCACCAGCCGCTCCGCGACCTGAAGGCCCCGGTAGAGAGCCACCCCCGCCTTGCGCTCCTGAACATTGAGAAGCTGGTTCCGTGAGCTGAGCGCCAAGCCGTCGTGCTCGCGGACCGTGGGTACCGGCACGATCGTGAGCGGCATGTGAAGGTCGTCGACCATGCGGCGAATCACGGCCAACTGCTGCCCGTCCTTTTGGCCAAAGTAGGCGCGGTCCGGTTGGACGATATGGAACAACTTCGACACCACTGTCGCCACGCCGCGAAAGTGCCCCGGCCTGTGCGGGCCGCAGAGGTGCTCGGTCAGTTCCTCCACCTCCACAAACGCGCGCTGCGGTTGCCGGTACATCTCCTCAGCGCTGGGTGCGAAGACGAGGTTGACTCCGAGCTTGCCGCAGAGCGCCAGGTCGGCGGTTCGGTCCCGTGGATAGGTTTGATAGTCCTCATCGCGGTGGAACTGCGTTGGGTTGACAAAGAGACTAACGACGATCCAGTTGCACTCGCGGACGGCCTGCTCAATGAGCGCGGCGTGTCCGGCATGCAGGGCTCCCATGGTGGGCACGAGGCCGAGGATCCGGCCCGATCGTCGAACCGGCCCCAATCGCTTGCGCACCTCGGCGACGGTCTCGACCCAATCGGCCATGTCGGGGCTTACTTCTGCTTACCGCGGGAAGCCGCGGCCGCCAGGGTGTGCTCGTGAGCCGGGAAGCGCCCCTCGCGAACATCGGCGATGTACTGCTCGGTGGCGGCGGCTATCGTCTCGCCCAGATGGGCGTAGCGTTTGACGAAGGAAGGGACGAACTCGTCGAAAAGCCCGAAGGCGTCGTAGCTGACCAGTACCTGTCCGTCGCAAAACGGACCGGCGCCGATGCCGATGGTGGGGATGTGCAGTTCGCCGCTCACCGTCGCCGCAACGTCAGGGGGGATCGACTCGAGCACCACGGCGAAAGCCCCGGCCGTTTCAAGCGCGAGGGCTTCGGCAAGCAGCTCTTCGGCGTCTTCGGGGTGTCGCGCTTGCGGGCGGAATCCCTGCTGGTGAACTGACTGCGGCGTCAGTCCGAGATGGCCCATCACAGGAATGCCGACCTCCACGAGCCGCGACGTGGTCTCGACCACCCCCCGGCCGCCTTCGACTTTCACAGCCGATGCACCGCCCTCCTGGATCAGCCGCCCCGCATTGCGCACCGCCTCGGCGACGCTCACCTGATAGGTCATGAACGGCATGTCGGCCACGACCAGCGCCCGCTTCGCCCCCCGTGTGACCGCGCGCGTATGATGAATCATCGCTTCGAGCGTGACGGGGATGGTCGTCTCCTCGCCCATGATCACCATGCCCATCGAGTCGCCCACCAGCAGCGCATCGATGCCGGCACGATCGAGCAGCCGCGCCATCGTGGCATCGTAGGCTGTGAGCATGGTGATTCGCTCACCGCGCTTCTTCTTCGCCCTGAGGTCGCGAGCGCGAACAGGCTTGATTCGTTCACTCATGTCTTACACCAACAGCTTATCGACTACCTTGCCCGCCACATCGGTCAGTCGAAACTCGCGGCCCATGTGGCGATAGGTGAGCCGCGTGTGATCGAAGCCCAGGCAGTGCAGAATCGTCGCCTGCAAGTCGTGAACGTGCACCGGGTCTTCGGTAATGTTGAGGCAGAAGTCGTCGGTTGCGCCTACAACCTGGCCGCCCTTGATGCCGCCGCCGGCCATCCACATGCTGTAGGCGTTGGGATGGTGATCGCGGCCGGCGTTGTCGCGGTCTTCGGGTTTGCGGTGCTCGACCATCGGGGTCCGGCCAAACTCGCCGCCCCACACGATAAGCGTGTCATCGAGCAACCCCCGCTGCTTGAGATCCTTGATCAGCGCGGCCGTCGGTTGGTCGATCTTGCGTAGGCGCTTCGGGATCTTCTTGTTCAGCTCCGTGTGATCGTCCCAGCTTGCGTCCATCATGAGGATGAACCGCACCCCGCGCTCCACCATACGCCGCGCCAGTAAGCAGTTTGTGGCGAACTCGCGCTTGTCCTCATCATCGCTGTTGACGCCATACAAGTCGAGGATGTGTTGCGGTTCGCTGGAGAAGTCGACCAACTCAGGGCCGGACATCTGCATCCGAAAAGCCAGCTCATACGACGCCATGCGGGAGGCGATCTCGACGTCACCCTTCGACTCCAAGCGATGTTGGTTGAGGTCGCGGACCAAGTCGATCGTCGCCTTCTGCGACGCTTGGTTGATGCCGTCCGGATTCGATAGGTAGAGAATCGGATCGCCGCTGTTACGGAACAGGGTGCCTTGATAGTGGGAGGGAAGAAAACCGCTTGAGAAGTTGCTGGCGCCGCCGCTGGTCCCTCGTCCCGACGGCAAGACGACAAAACCGGGCAGGTTCTGTGATTCGCTGCCGAGCCCGTATAAGCTCCACGCTCCGAGGGTGGGACGCCCGAACTGCGTGCTGCCGGTGAAGAGCAGCAGTTGTCCCGGGTGATGGTTGAACGCGTCTGTGTGCATCGAGCGCACCAGGCACAGGTCGTCGGCCATCGACCCGAGGTTGGGGAGCAACTCGCTCAACTCCATGCCGCACTGCCCGTAGCGCCGGAACGGGAACGAGCTGGCCATCACGGCGGCGTTCGGCTTGATGAAGGCGAGCTTGAGGTCTTTCGTCAGAGACGCGGGGAGAGGCTCGCCGTCATACTTCTTCAGCGCCGGCTTTTCGTCGAACAGTTCGAACTGCGTCGGCCCGCCCTCCATGAACATGAAGATGACGTTCTTGGCCTTGGGGGTTAAGTGAGGCTCTTTCGGGGCGAGCGGGTTGTCGGATGGGAGAGAAGCGGCGGTGAGGCCGTCGACGGTGAGCAGGTCGCCGAGAGCCATCGTGCCGACGCCGGCAGCGACGTTCCTGAGGAAATCGCGGCGGGTTTCGGTTGACAGAAGCGCTTTGACGTCCATGTCTTCTTAGCTTTCCAAGAGAGAGATGATTTCCTTTGTTATGTCCAGGAGTTTCGTACTTCGAAGCCTGCCCGCCTTGTAAGCGATGATTCGACGATCAGCGGTGAAGAGCCGATTTGTACGCACGTAGCTTGGCCGGTTGAGTCCGCCCTCCAGGAAATCTTCCTGTTCGATCCCGACCGCGTACATATCGCCAGGCTGACGGCTTGTAATCTGGCACAGGACCAAGTCGTCCCCGATGAGATCGGCGGCGACCACCGCAGGTCTTCGCTTTGTTTGCGAAAGGTCGGAGAAGGGAAATGGGACGACAACCACGTCCCCTCTTATAAATCTCTCCAAGCCTCGTCTTCTTCCGGGCTGAGCCAATCCTTTGCCAGAACCGCCTCGCTTGCCAGGGCACACTCGAAGGCACTGTCTTCGCCTGCTGATTTCAGGCGCCGGACGAACTCCAGAACCTCTCTAAGTTTCGCCTCCGACAGGTCCTGTAGCTCGCCGGCTATTGCTTTCTCAGTGGTCATCTCCGTTTCGGTCCTGATTTGAGTGTACCTCCCTACCTCCTCGGAGTCTTGATTACTCCCTGGTGATGAACTCGTCCAGGTTCATGAGGCCGCGGCTTACGCTCACCCAGGCTGCCACCTCAACCGGATCGACGCTCGAGAGACCCCCGGGTGTCGCCATCTCAACAGCTTTGCGGTCCTGCTCGAAGATCGTCTTCTGTTCCTCGAAATAGGTCGCGAGGCGGTCGCGCTCGTTGCTGTCGGGCCGGCGTGCCAAGCAGAGGCGGTAGGTGTAGTCGAGGCGATCGTTCCAAGTGGGCTTCGCTTCCCGTAAAACCCGGACCGCCAACGCCTGGGCCGCCTCAAAGAACACAGGGTCGTTCAACAGATTGAGCGCTTGCAGCGGCGTGTTCGAGCGGCTCCGTTGGGTCGCGCTGACGGTTGAGTTGGGCTCGTCGAAGTTGGCCAGCATCGGGTAGGGCGAGGTCCTCTTGTAGTGAACGTAGAGGCCGCGCCGGTAACGCTCCTTGCCTTCGCTCACCTGCCATGTCGAGCGTCCGTAGGTGACCTTCGAGACACCCTCGGGCTGTACGGGCCGGATGCTCTGGCCGCCGACCTTGGGATAAAGCAAGCCGCTTGCTGACAGCGCCGCGTCGCGGATGTTCTCGGCCGTCAGCCGCAACCGCGCTTGCCGCGCCAAGAGCGTGTTGCCGGGATCGCGCTCGGCAACGTCGGCCCGAACATCGGACGACTGCCGGTACGTCGACGACATGAGGATCGTCTTGTGCAGCCGCTTCATGCTCCAACCCTGCTCCATGAACTCCGCAGCCAACCAGTCGAGCAGCTTGGGATGAGTCGGCGGTTCACCCCGCGTACCGAAGTCGTCGGAGGTGCGCACGAGGCCGCGGCCGAAAAGCTCCTGCCAGATGCGGTTCACGGTCACTCGCGCAGTCAGGGGGTTGCTCTTTTCCACCAGCCAGCGGGCCAGGCGAAGCCGCGCCGGGTCGTCGCCCCCCGGGAAGGCGGGCAGGAACGCCGGCGTCGTCGACGTCACTGCCATGCCCGGGCGCCGCCAATCGCCTCGAAGCGCGACATGGGTCGTCACGGGCTCTCGGCTGGGCGCGAGCGTGTACGCCCGCGTGAGAAACGGAACCGGCTCCTTGCTCTCGCCCAGTTTTCGCCCCAGCTCTTTGAGAGCCTCGACCGCGCAGTCGTCTTTGGCAAGTTCGGGTCCGTAGCGGCGAACGAAGTAGTCAATTACGATGTCCGCTTCATACTGCGTGCGTTTTTCGATGGGCGTCTTCAGACGCCGGTCGGCGGTGTCGAGCGTGGCGCGCATCGCCGTGACCTGAAAGTCCCAGTCAGTGTTCTCGCCAGGATGGTCCATGGCATGGCGGATCTTCTCTTCCCACTTCGCCTGCAAGCAAGCGATCTTGAATTCTTCAAGAAGAGCGTCGCGCTGCTTTCGATACGAGGGGACGGCCCGGAGGTACGGTCCCATCTCGCCCGGCAAGGGCGCAGGGATCGACGCTTCCTCTGCACTGTTGAAAAACGCGAATAGCTGGTAGTACTCCTTCTGGCTGATCGGATCGTACTTGTGATCGTGGCATTGCGCGCAGCCGACGGTGAGGCCCAGCCAGACCGTGCCCACGGTGTTGGTGCGGTCGATGACTTCCTCGAAGCGCGCTTCGGCGCGTTTGACGCCGGCTTCCCGGTTCTTCAAAGCGTTGCGGTGGAAGCCCGTCGCCACGCGCTGTTCGATGGCGGCGTCGGGCAACAGATCGCCCGCGATCTGCGCGATCGTGAACTCATCGAACGGCATGTCGCGGTTGAGCGCATCGATGACCCAGTGCCGCCAGCGCCAGGCGTAGGGCCGGTCGAGGTCTTTCTCGTAGCCGTCGCTATCGGCGTAGCGCGCGAGATCGAGCCAATGCCGCGCCCACTTTTCGCCATAGTGCGGCGACTTGAGGAGGTGATCGACAAGCCGCTCGTAGGCTCCGGCCGTATCGTCGCCGAGGAAGGCCGTGGCTTCGTCGGGCGTCGGGGGTAGCCCGATGACGTCGAAGCTCAGACGGCGAAGAAGCGTAATCTTACCGGCGTCGCCGGAGGGTTTGATCCCTTCGGCTTCGAGCCTGGCGAGAACGAAAGCATCGATGGGGCTGCGCACCCAGGCGGTGTTGCTGATTTCCGGCTCCGCGGGCCGCTCGATTCTTTGGAAGGACCACAGCGATTCTCTTTTCGACGGATCAGCTTTCTTGACGATGGCGGTGTCACCTTCGGGCCATCGCGCCCCTTGATCGATCCAGGCACGCAGGGTAGCGATCTCGCGTGTCGACAGGGCCGGCCCGGCAAGCGGCATTTTGAAGTCGTCTTTGTCGCTCGCCACCCGGTGGATCAGCGCGCTGCTGGCGCTGTCGCCCGGCAGGATGGCCTGGCCCGAGTACCCGCCCTTGAGAGCATCGGCCCGGCGGTCGAGCCTCAACCCATTCATTTGTTGCGACGGCCCGTGGCAGACGTAGCAGTTCTTATGAAGGATCGGCTCGACGTCGCGCTTGTACGTGATGGGCGCGGACCGAGCCGGAGGCAGTTCGGCGCCCTCGGCGGCGCGAACCTCGGGGCTGCCTGCGAAAAGCAGGGTAAGGCCTAGGAGGATCGGAAAGCTTCTCATCGGGGGTGGCTGAGCGGACAACCGGTACTCATCGCCCTCCATTATAAAGCCGCACCGCCGGCATGAAGCGAAGACGAGCGAGTCCCGGATTCGTCCGTTGAGCAGGCGGGTTCGGATGCGATTCGTGGCGCGGGCACGGCATGCCGTGCCCCTAGGCTTCACGCCCGTGACTGCACAAGCAAACAGTGGGCCGCGTTGAATTTTACGACCACCGAATAAACTTGCCTCGCGCTGCGTATAGCCAGTGAGGATGGTCACAATGGAAATAGCTAGCGTGGCGATGGCGGCCGAGCCGTTTGCGGTGACTCTCACACAGGGATTTCGGGACCTCTACGAGCGTTACGCCGAGAGCGTGTATCGCACCGCGCTTCGGGTGACGGGCGAACCGGCGGACGCGGAAGATGTGTTGCAGAACGTGTTTCTGCGGATCTTTGAAAACCGGCTCGTGGTCGACCCCGAGAGATCTCCCGAGGGCTACCTGCGCCGCGCCGCTACGAATGCGTCGATTGATCTGTTGCGCCGCAACGCTGTGTTGCCTCGGGTCGAGATCGAGGAGGGCCGCGACTATCGCGCTCCCCAGAGTGGCGTCCAGCAGAGCCCGGTGCTGCTGAAAGAGGGGGGCAGCGGCGGGCTTTGGCCAAGATTCCAGCGGCGGATGCGGAGCTATTCGTCCTCTGTTACCTGGAAGGCTACTCCTACGATGAGTTGGCCGGCCTGATGCACCTTGGGCGCGGAACGGTTGCCAGCCGCCTCCACCGTATTCGAGCCATCCTGCGGAAGGAACTGAGCCGTTGAGGGAATCTGTAGAAGGAGCGACGCGATGACAGAAGAGAACTTTGATCAATTGCTGAAGGAGATGCGGGAAGAGAACGTCCCGTCCGAACAGAGATCAGGGGCGCGTGAGCGGGTTTGGCAGCGCTTGACGGATATGGGCTCGCTCGCGTGTGCCGAATTCCAGCCGGACTTTGCGGCCTACCTCGAGGGCGGGCTGTTGGAGTCACGGCGCCTTTTGATCGAGGATCATCTTGGGCGTTGCCCTGGGTGCCGCCAAGCGGTAGCCAAAGAGAGGCGACGGTGGCGGAGCAACACACGGCGTCGAAGCGGAGGGCAAGGCGCGGGTGGTCGCGATGCCGCAACACCTAGGCTCACGATAGTCCGGCTGGACGCGGTGGGCCGTCGCCGCCGGTGTCGTCTTGGCAGCGCTGTATCTCGGGCGTGATGCGATCGACAGCGCGCTGGCCCCGTCAGGTCCGCGAGCCACGGTCGTTTCTGTTTCGGGCGAAGCCTACCGGCTCCCCCAGGGCACGCTGACGCCCGGCGCCGAGCTGTTCGAAGATGACGTTGTGCGCACTCCCGCGGGTGCGCGCGCAACGCTTGCACTGGCCGACGGCTCGCGGGTCGAATTGAATCAGCGGACCGAGCTTTCTGTCCATGCGGCTTGGAGCGGCCAAACCGTTCGACTTGGCTACGGCGATGTGTTGGTCGAAGCGGCGGAGCAGCGACAGGGCCGTCTGCGTGTGGTGACCCGCGATTCGATTGCCTCGGTGAGAGGGACAGTGTTCGCTGTATCGAGTGCAACGGCCGGCTCGCTGGTTTCGGTCGTCGAGGGCTCGGTCGAGGTTTCGCAGCCGGGCTCGACGAGCGTGCTCGGGGCCGGGGACCAGGCGGCTTCTCATGCGGCCCTCGATGCGGTCGGTATCGAGCAAGCGATCTCCTGGACTGCCGACTCGGAAAAGTATTTCGCGTTGCTGGCCGAGTTCATTCAGATTGAGGAAGACCTGGCCGAGATGCCCGGGCCGGCGCTGCGCACCGAAGCACGGCTGCTGCCCTACCTTCCCAGCGGCGTCCAAGTCTATTTCGCCATTCCCAATCTGAATGGCACGATCCGCGAGGCCCTTTCGCTTGTGAAGCGACGCACGCGTGATAGCGCGGAGCTCGATGAGTGGTGGTCTTCCGAGCACGGCCAGGAGTTGAGGGGTACGCTCGATCGCATCCAGGCGATCACCTCGCTGCTGGGCGAGGAGGTGGTCTGCGTGTTTGCTTCGGACACCGATCCCGCGGCAACGAGCGAGGCGATTCCGCTGTTGTTGGCGGAGGTGCAAGCGGGGCGTGAGGACAATCTGCGGCAGGCGATCAGCAATGTCGCCGGCGAAGAGGAGATTCACCACCAGATCGGGGATAGTCTGCTGCTGATCTCTGACAGCGCCGAGCACCTCGCCGCGATGTCCGCGACCCTCGGCGGCGGGGCGTCTTCGCCTTTTGCTGCGGTGATCGCCGGCCGCTACGAAGGCGGTGTGGGCTGGCTCGCCGGCATCGATGTCGCCACGCTCGGCTCGGACGTGCATGGAATCGGCGAGGAAGCCGAGATTCTTGGAGTTTCCTCGATGAGCTATCTGTTTTTCGAGTAGCGTTCGGATGGCAACACTCGGGGGAATGAAGCGACGCTTTCCTTCCGCGGGTCGCGCACCGGGATGGCTTCGTGGCTTGCATCCGCGGGGCCGGCCGGCTCGGCGGAGTATGTTTCGAGCGAAGCGGTCGTTGTGGCTTCAGCGTCCGTTCGCGATGCGCGCCAAGCTTTCGACGAGATCCTTTCCGCGGTGGGCGAAGATAGCGAGTTCACCGAAGAGTTGCGGAAGTTCGAGGCGGAGACGGGCGTCAACATCGGTCTCGACATCGCGGACTCGCTCGGCACGGACGTTACGTTCGCTGTCGAACGTCCTTCGGTACCCGTGCCGGGCTGGGTGGTTGCCTTCGAAGCGGTCAACCCGGGCGCCCTGGATGAAACGGCGCGCCGGTTGGTCGAGTCGTACAACGCCAACCTAGACCCGGACCAAACTGAGCTGATCCTGTCACGGGAAACGGTTAACGGCCGTGACTGGCAATCGATATCGGCCGGTTCGGCCTCAGTGGCTCTTCATTGGATCTACGACCGCGGCTACCTGATTGCTTCGACGGATCGGGCGGTGGCCGCGCGGGCCATCGCGATTCGCGAGTCGGGCTCGCCGCTGATTCACACCGCCGGCTTCCAGCAACGCTTTCCGGCCATGTCGAGCCTGCACCACTCGGGGTTCTTCTGGTTCAATACCAACGGAGTCTTAGCAGACCTTGCTTCGCTGGTCCCGAGCCCGGCGATCGAAAGATTGTTGGGCAGCCGAGAGCCCGTGCTTGTCGTCGTGGATGGGGGCGCGGAACAAATCCGTGCCGCGAGCCGTACCCGATTAACGAGTTGGCTGCTGGATGCTCTGTTGGTTGGCGGCAGCGTCCATCTCAACCAGGGCGCCGACCAAGGTGCCAGCCAGGGCGCCGATCAGGGTGGAAGCGGCTTACAGCAAGCCGAGCGTTTGTAGCGCCGCGGTCATGATACCGGTCATCACACTCGAGCACCTGAGCGTGAATCTCGGGAGGCGGGAGATTCTCACAGACATCTCCTGCGACCTGGGCGTTGCCGGAGCGGGCAAGGCGATTGGACTACTGGGCCCGAATGGGGCGGGGAAGTCAACCTTGATTCGCGCGCTGCTCGGCTTTCATCGGGCCTCGGCCGGGTCGGCTCGCGTCTTGGGTTTCGACTGCCATTCGCAAAGCCACGACGTGAAGGGCCGGCTCGGCTACATGCCCGAGAACGATGCCTTCGTCGCGGACATGACCGCCGTTCGTTTTCTGCGCGTGATGGGTGAGGTCTCGGGTCTTCCGCCACGCGTTGCTCTCGAGAAGGCCCACGAGGTTCCGTTTCACGTCGGTCTCGGAGAGGCTCGCTATCGCGCGCTGGGAACGTATTCGTTCGGGATGAAACAGATGGCGAAGCTGGCGCAGGCGGTCTTACATGGTCCGGAGTTGGTGATTCTCGACGAACCCACCAACGGCCTGGACCCCGCCGCGCGAGCCCGCATGTTGAAGCTGGTGCGCGAAATGAAGGAGCAGCATGGCATGAGCGTGGTGCTGTGTTCGCACCTGTTGCGTGATGTCGAGGAGGTCTGCGATGAGGTGGTCATCCTTAAAGACGGCCGCATCGTGCATCACGCCAACCTTGAAGAGGAGCGTCGCGCCAACCGGCGCTTCGTCGAACTCGAAGTCTCGGGCGACGACGGGGGGTTCGCCGAGGCGCTACGCGAACACGACGCCGAGGGCGTCACCGAGGGAAGCGGACGCTGGCGGATCGTGTTGCCACCGGCGGTGGAGATGGACGTCATCTGGAAGCTGGTCGCCCGCGAGGGGCTCGATGTCCATCACCTTACGCATCGCCGGGACACGCTCGAGGAGATCTTCCTCAAGGCCGTCGGCCACTTGCAGCACACGCCCGGCGAAGCTGCCGCTGTGGAAACTGCCGCCGTGGAGGTGACGACCGATGGCCGTCCATAAACGCGGCTATCAGCGATACCAAGGCCCTCTCACAGGGCGTTGGACGCGCTTGGCGTGGCTGCCCAGGTTCGCCTGGCAGGCGCTGATGCAAGAGCGCTTGATCTCGAAGATCTTCATGGTTGCTCTGTTCTGGCCGGTGTCCTGCCTTTCCTTCGTCTACCTGTCGAATCAGAGCGAGTTGCTGGCCGGATTCGGTCCGGAGCTGGCGGATTTTCTGAGTATTGACAGCGAGTTCTTCGTGAACTTCATGAACGTCCAAGCGACGTTCGCGGTGATTTTGGCGGCGTTCGCCGGACCGGGCTTGATCGCTCCGGACCTCGCCAATGGCGGGTTGGCGCTTTACTTCAGCCGTCCGCTATCACGTTCGGACTATGTGATCACGCGGATGTTGGTGCTGGCCGGCGTGCTTTCTCCGGTGACCTGGGTTCCGGGCCTGGTGCTGTTCGCATTGCAGTCCGGCATGGCCGGGTGGAACTGGTTTGCCGGGAATTGGATGCTCGGCGTGGGGGTCTTTGTTGGGTTCCTGCTGTGGATCGTCGTGGTGAGTCTTATCGCGATGGCAAGCTCGGCGTGGGTCAGGTGGCGCATGGTCGCGGGGGCTTTGGTCGTGGGAGTGTTCTTCGTTCTCGCCGGGGCGGCTGAGTTTACGAACCAGGTCTTGCGGGTCGAGTGGGCGGCGGCTCTCAACCCCGCTCTTGCGATGAATCAGATCTGGCGCTCCATGCTCGGCGCCGAAGCGATCCCGGGACCCGGGGCGCCGACGTGCCTCCTCTCGATGGGAGCGATGGCCGCTCTGATGACCTTGGTGCTCGAGCGCAAGCTGCGGCCGGTGGAGATCGCTTCGTGACGCGACCGGAGATCGTCTTCGACGACATCTCGAAGTTCTATGGCGAGGTGCTCGGCGTCAATCGCGTCACGCTGCGGATCCCCCCCCCCCCCCCCCCCCCCCCCCCCCCCCCCCCGGCATCACCAGCCTGGTCGGACCCAACGGATCCGGCAAGACGACGCTGATGAATCTGATGGCGGGGCTGATTCATCCCAACCGGGGCACGATTAGCGTCCGCGGCCTGTCGCCGCGCGACCCCGAGCGCCTGATGCGTATCACGGGCTATGCGACGCAGTATGACGCGGCTCCGCGAGGCATCACCGGTCTCGATTTCGTTTCAACGGGCCTGCTGCCCAACGGCTGCTCGCCGGCCGAAGCCGCCGAGCGTACTTGGAAAGTGCTGGAACAAGTGGGGCTGACGGAGGCCGCGCATCGCAAGGTCGCTGCCTACTCCAAGGGGATGCGGCAGCGCGTACGCCTGGCGCAGGCGATCGCGCACGATCCCGAGGTCCTCGTTCTTGACGAGCCGCTCAATGGTCTCGACCCGCTCGTCCGCACCGAAACGATCTCGCTCTTCAAGCAGTTTGCCGCTGAAGGCCGGCACGTGGTGCTGTCGAGCCATGTATTGCAAGAGGTGGACGTGATCTCCGATCAGGTCATCCTCATTGCCAACGGCATGATCGTTGCGGAGGGGCAAGTCCGCAGCGTCCGCGAGGAAATTCATGAGCACCCAAGCCAGTACGTAATTCGCTGCCGCGACGCGTCGCGCATCGCGTCGTTGCTGTTCGAGCAGGACCACATTACGCAAATCAAAGTTCACGACGACCGCCTGGGTCTCTTGGTTATGACACGCAGCCGGACGGAGTTCTCCCGCGCGCTGACCCGCATTTCGCTGGACGGACACACCGTCGAGAAAGTCATGGCTGTCGACGAGGACGTGGACGCACTCTACCAGTACCTGATCGGAGGCGGCGAATGACCACCGCATCCCGCGCACGGCAGGCGTGGGCAATCACGCGGCTCGAGTTGCGGCGGGCGTTCTTCTCCAAACGCAGCTTCTGGGTGTATCTGCTGGCGCTGTTTCCCACGATCATCTTCTTTGTCTACGGTGTGCAGATCAAAATCGATCAAAGCCGTTGGCTGGGGCGCGAGGTAGATGCCTCGTTGCTGGAGGCGATTCGCGAAGGCGACACGGACGAGGAAGTGCTGCAGCGTGCCGGGGACCCGCTGAGGGATCGTACCTACACTTGGCGCAGGAACGATGAACACAAGGTCATGCGCAGGATGGAGTACTTCGACGGTAAGAACCGCTGGACCTTTCAGTTTGAAGCCGGCATTCTGCAACGCAAGCGAAGCAAGCCACTGATTGACCTCAACACAGACCGCGGTGTGTTCGCCGCCGTCTTTCAGTACTTCTATTTGCGGCTGGCGATCTTCTTTGGCTGCTTGGGCATCTTTATGAACCTCTTCCGCGGCGAGATGCTCGACAAGACCCTCCACTACTGGTTTCTCGCGCCCGCTCGCCGCGAAGTGTTGTTGGCCGGGAAATACCTGGCCGGGCTGATCGCGGCTGTTCTCATTTTCACAACCGGATCGATGATTTGCTTCGGCATGATGCTGTGGCCGCAGGACGCCGTGGAGGTAAACACCTTCTGGCAGAATCAGGGGCCGTCTCACCTGTTTTGGTACGCCGTGGCCGCGGCGTGGGGATGCCTCGGGTACGGGAGCGTCTTTCTTGCCGCGGGACTGCTACTGCGCAACCCGGTGGTGCCCGCGATTGTGATTCTGTTTTGGGAAAACATCAGCGTCGTGCTGCCGTCGATTCTTCAGAAGTTCAGCGTGCTGCACTATGTGCAGGCGCTTTGCCCCGTCCCCGCTCCAATCGATCCCGGGGCGCCGCTGTTGATCCGCCTGCTGATGGCTCCGGCCGAGCCACCATCGGCCGCGGTCGCGGTGCTAGGGTTGCTGGGCCTAACGGCGTTGGTGTTGTGGGTGGCCGCCGGGGCGGTCCGGCGCTTGGAGATCAACTACGGGACGGACTGACGCCGGCCCGACTGGCTGACGGCGGCCGAGAGGTCCGTGAGATTCTTGCGGACCCTACCCACTCAGCGATAGTCATCTCCGCGCAGGCTCGCCCCGCATGACGCTCTCCACTCGGCTAGTTGCTTCTGCATCGCCTCGGCAAGTTGGGGTTGGTCACGGACCAGGTTCCTCGTTTCGCCGGGATCATCGATCAGGTCGAACAGCATGTCTTCCGACCTGTCGAGCTTGGAGATCAGCTTGTAGCGGTTGTCGATAAGCGCCAGCGTCGGCGTGCGATTGCGGTGGCGGTCGGTTTCAAAGGCGATCGGGTGCGGTCGCTCGTTCATGCTGCCTTCGATGAGCGGCAGTAGGCTGAAGCCGTCGATGGGGCGCGGTTGGATCTCGGGGTGGAGGCCGAGAACATCTAGAATCGTCGGGTAGTAGTCGGACGTGCCCGCCGGAATCTCGGTCGCGGCGGCCTCGGTGATCTTCGCCGGCCACTCGAGGATTCCCGGTACCCGGATGCCGCCCTCGAACAGGCTGTGCTTGCGTCCGCGAAACGGACCCGCCGAGCCGGGACGCTCGGTGCTCTGTTCGGCACCCTCGGGGCCGTTGTCGCTTGCGAACCACAGCATTGTGTTGTCAGCGACCCCCATACGCCGCATTTCACGCCGCAGACGGCCGAGTTGCTCGTCCATGGCGCTGATGGCCCCCCAGTAGTGCGACGTCTGGCCGGGGTGGTCGTTGTAGATGATCTGGTGGTTGCCTTTCGAGACGACGGGCAGGTGTGGGGTATGAAACCACAGCACGGTGAGAAAAGGGTGCCGCTCGGCCACGGCCCCCTTGATGAAGTCGAGCGCCCGGCTGACGATGAGCGCCGAGTCGTCGCCCTCAAGGACGTCCGTCACCGGCTCACCATTGTGCCAATAGCCTTCCGGGTCGAACGTCGAGACCCGGCGCACCGTCGAGAACCATTCGTCGAAGCCGTGGTCGGAGGGCGACGATTTCTTCTCGCCTTCAAAGTCACCGAGATGCCACTTGCCGAAGTGTCCGGTGGCGTAGCCGAGCGGCTTGACGGCCTCGGCGAGAGTAACCTCCGCCTCGGGCAGGGGGTAGAACGATGCGCCGTTGCCGGCATTGGCCGAGAAGATGCCGTAGCGGTAGGGATGCCGTCCGGTGAGGCAACTGCCTCGCGTGGGCGAGCAAACCGGCGCCGCGGAGTAGAAGCGGTCGAAGCGCAGACCGGTACGAGCCATCTCATCGAGATACGGCGTTCGAAGCTGCGGATGACCGTTGTAACCCGTGTCGCCCCAGCCGAGATCATCCGCCATCGCCAGGATGATGTTGGGAACTTCACCGAGGCGACGAGGACGGGCTGCATCCGATCCGCACGAAGTCAGACCAAACTGTGCCGCGGCGGCTACACCACCGGCGGCGGTGTAGCCGAACTGGCGGCGGGAGACGTTTCGAGTCATGGGGGGGCACTGCTTGGATTTGTGGAGCATGATAGCGCAACCTTCGATAGGCTGAGACCGCACGGCCCGAGGTAGTGGCAGGTTGAAGTGTCCGGGCGGGATGTGGCGTAAGGCTCCAGCCTTGCCGAGTCTCGATTCTTCGAGACTCAGGACGGCAAACGACGGAGTACCCGCTCTGGACAGCAGACCCGAGAACCGAGGAATCGGTTCTCGGCAAGGCTGGAGGCTTACGCCACATGAGCTGCGACTTGTCGGGTTGAGATCGCAGACCTCGCTGGGAGCTACCTGCCGGCTTCGTGTGTTGAAGCCCAATGATAATGTCCCCTTGAGCGCCCAATAGAAATGTCCCCTAATCTGGACCTCTGCGAGGAGGTGAAAGATTGGGAAGGACATGGATGAGTGCCAAGGAGTTGAGGCGCGGCGAAGTGCTGAGCCGAGTGAAACGAGGGGAACTGAAGTTGACCGAAGCCACCGCACTGCTGGAGGTCAGCTACCGCCAAGCGAAGCGGCTCAACAAGCGTTACCGAGCAGGCGGGGTCAAGGCTTTGGTGCACGGTAACGTCGGCCGCGCTTCGAACCGAGCCGATGACAAGCGCCGCGAGCAGGTTCTCGAGTTGGTGCACGCAAACTATGCGGGCGAGGGGCACGAGCGCTGCGGGCCGACGCTGGCGTCGGAACATCTGGCAGCCGATCAGGGCCTGGAAGTGCCGCGCGAAACGCTGCGGCGCTGGATGCTCGCGGCGGGCCTGTGGAGCCGGAGTCGCAAGCGCCCACCGCATCGCAGCCGGCGGCAACGCAAAGCGCACTTCGGCGAGCTGATTCAACTCGACGGTTCGCACCACCACTGGCTGGAAGGACGCGGCCCGAAAGCCTGTCTGATGAACTTTGTCGATGACGCGACCGGTCTTGCACTGTGCCGCTTCTCGGGCCAGGAAACGACCTGGGCCGCGGCCGATCTGCTCCAAGCCTGGGTGCGCCAACACGGCGTTCCCAAGGCGTTGTACTGCGACTGGAAAAACGTCTACCAGCGCCAGCCGACGTCGCGGGAAGCACTGGAAGGCATCAAGCCCGAGACGCAGTTCGGGCGCATGTGCGCGAAGCTTGGCATTGGCATCATTGCCGCATCGTCGCCGCAAGCCAAGGGACGTGTCGAACGCCATCACGGCACGCACCAGGACCGCCTGATCAAGAAGATGCGGCTGCGGGGCATCGTTGATTACGAGGCGGCGAACCGTTACCTCGGCGAGGAGTACTTAGCCGAGCACAACGAGCGCTTCTGCTGCGAGCCGGCGGCGGGAGCGGACTTTCACCAGGCGCTACCCCGCGGCACCGAGCTGCGAGGGGTGTTCTGCTTCGAGTACGAACGGGTGGTGAGCAACGACCAGGTGGTGCGTTTCGAGAATCGTTGCTTGCAGTTGAAGCCGAAACGCAATCAGGGCGTGGGGGCGGGTGCACGGGTGACGGTCCAACAGGGGCGCGATGAGAGCTTGCAGGTGAGGTTTGAGGGGCACGAGATCGAGCACGAAGTGATCGCCACGCCGACGCCACGGCTGCGGACGAAGCCGGCACCGCAGGGGAACGTGGTGGCCAGACGCAAGCCGGCGGCGAACCACCCCTGGCGGCGACCTGTGCTGCGGAAAACACGAGCTGCGAATTCATAAGAGGGCTGTGGAAATGCCGGGTCGGATGGAAAGCGTGGAAAACCTTGTGGCGGCAGCCGTGCCGGGCTCGAGGAACCGTGGATGGTTTTCCACCCTTCCCACCGCCCCTTGGAAATCGCTGCGCGATTCCCACAGTTCCACAGCCCCGACGATGACGATTCTCTCCTATCACCAAGGGGACACTTCTACTGGGCTACCGAAGGGGACATTTCTATTGGGCCTTGACACTACCTGCCGGCTTCGTGTTGCAGCTTCGAAGTGTCAACATAGAACTCATGTCACGGCGAATCCTCCTGGCCTGCTGCGTGCTGCTGCTCGCTACCCCCCTCGCCGCGCAGAACTACCCTCTCACCCCCGACTCCCAACGTCAGCCCGGCGTGCCGGAAGGAACGGTCACCAAGCACACCTGGACCAGCGAAATCTTCCCTGGCACGGTCCGCGACTATTGGGTCTACGTACCCGCGCAATACAAGTCAGCTCAACCGGCTGCCGTGATGGTCTTCCAAGACGGCCACCGCTACGTCGCTACCGGTGAAGACGATTGGAAAACCCCGGTTGTCTTCGACAACTTGATCCACAAAGGCGAGATGCCGGTAACCATCGGGGTTTTTATCTCCCCTGGGGTTCTGCCGGTGCTCACGGACGGGCAACGGGCCCGCTACAACCGCAGCTTTGAATACGATGCCTTGGGAGACCGCTATGCACGTTTCCCGATCGAAGAGATCCTGCCCGAGGTCGGCAAACGGTACAAGCTGTCCGACGATCCGAACGATCGGGCGATCGCCGGCCTCAGCTCAGGAGCCATCTGTGCCTTCACGGTTGCCTGGAACCGGCCCGATGCCTTCCGCCGCGTGCTCAGCTTCATCGGAAGCTACACCAACCTGCGCGGAGGCCAGATCTATCCTTCTCTCATTCGTAAGACCGAGCCCAAGCCCTTGCGCGTGTACGTGCAAGACGGCAAGAACGATCTTGACCTCTATGCAGGCAGTTGGTGGATCGCCAATCAGGACATGGCCGCGGCGCTCAAGTTCGCCGGGTATGACACGACGTTCGTCACCGGGGACGGCGGGCATGACAGCCGTCACGGCCGCGCCATTCTACCCGATGCTCTCCGCTGGCTATGGCGCGACCACCCCAAGCCCGTCGCGAAGCCAACAACCGTGGGCGACCGCCAATGGGTGATGAAGGTTCTCGATCCGTCGGAAGATTGGGAGCTGGTTAGCCAAGGACACCGATTCACCGAAGGCCCGGCAATCGATCGTCACGGCAACGTCTTCTTTACCGATGTGCCGAACAGCCTGATCCACAAGATCCACACGGACGACAAAATCACGGTCTTCAAGGAAGACACGGGCAGAGCCAACGGCTTGATGTTCGGGCCTGACGGGAAGCTCTATGCATGCCAGGACGGGCGTCAAAGAATCGTTGCCTACACGCCGGACGGTGAGGAACAAGTGATCGTCGAGAACGTCAGATCGAATGACTTGGTTGTGAGCGCGAAGGGTGAAATCTATTTCACTGACCCGCGCAACAAGAAGGTGTGGTTCATCGATGCACAGCGGAACAAGCGCGTGGTCCATGAGGGTATTGAGAGGCCCAATGGCATCATGCTCTCTCCCGACCAATCACTCCTGACCGTGGCGGACTCGTGGGGCAAGTGGGTGTGGTCGTTTCAGGTCCAGTCCGACGGCTCGCTGGCTCATGGTCAGCCCTTCTACCGGCTGGAAACGCCGGACGTCTCCAGCCGCAGTAGCGCCGATGGCATGACGGTGAGCACCACGGGCCATCTTCTTGTCACGACCCGAGTTGGCCTTCAGATCTGCGATCAGCCCGGACGGGTAGTCGGCATCATCAACAAGCCCCAGCCCGGCCCGCTGTCGAACGTCGTCTTCGCCGGTCCGAATCTGCAGACACTTTACGTCACGGCCGGCGACAAGGTCTTCCGCCGCAAGGTGCGCATGAAGGGTGTCCTGCCATGGCAAGCGAGCAAGCCTGAGAAGCCGGGGTTGTGACAGCCCTTCATTCCCAAGGTAAAATCACGAGAGAGAGTTTGTTTTGCTGTGAAGAGGGACCGATGAATGTGACCCTAGGTTCTGAACTCGAGAAGCTGGTTGAAGAGAAGGTCGCCCGTGGAGACTACGACAGCCCCAGCACTTTAGTGCAGGAAGCTGTTCAGCGTCTGCTTGCCGAAGATGAGGAAGAGCTGGAAGAAATGAAGGCTGCTTTGGGCGAGGCGCTGGAGCAGTCGCGACGCGGAGAGGGCCGGCCGGCCAAGGAGGTGTTCGGAGAGCTGCGGGCGCAGTATGACATACCGCGTTGAGATTCTGCCACGAGCGCACCGCGACTTAGATACTCTTTATCCCTGGCTCCTCGAGAATGCACCCTTGCGAGGCCCCGAGTGGTTCAACGGCCTTGAACGTGCGATCGATACGCTGGCCGAGCAGCCGCACCGGTGTCCCGTGGTTTCTCGCCTGTCAACATCGGACATGACAGTCCGGCAGCTTCTGTACGGAGGTAGATCGAATGTCTACCGGATTCTCTTTCAGATCGTCGGCGATGTTGTGGAGGTCCTTCATATCTGTCACGCAAGACGAAGGCCGGTGACCAGGCGCGAAGCTCGACCAGATTAGTGCGTTGTCCTTGACCAGTTACCGTGAGGCAGATGACTAAAATCACCTTGACCATAACAGTGTGCGACGAATCAGGCTTCATGGTCGCATCGTGGAACGAGCGCCACGGAATGGGCGGTATCACGACCCAAGCGAAGGATCTCCGGGAGCTCGAAAAGAACGTCCGCGAGGCAGTCTCCCTCCATTTTGATGCGGGGCTGGCTCCAGAGAGGATCCGCCTTCATTTCGCAGAAGACCCTGTCCATATCAAGGTGTGAAACTGCTGCGTGATATCTCCGGTGGGCGCGCAGTCAGAGCTTTGAGCGACTCGGCTTCAGGGTAGTCCGCCGCCGCGCATGCTCGCGTGCCTTGAATATCGAGTGTGCCTGCCCTATCATTCACAGGGGCTCAGTCAAGGGCCCCGCTAGAAGAGGGTCATCATGAAAAGACGAGACTTCCTATCCTCTATCGGGCTCGCCGCCGGCGCTGCCGCTGTCGCCCACGCCCAGCAAGTCGGCGACACAATCAAGTTCGACGCGCCGCATCTCGGCGGCACCGCACACCGGGTCGTGTGGGGACGCAACGGCGTCGTCTCGACCGCCGACCAGCACGGCTCGCTCGCCGGCCTGCGCATGCTGATGAACGGCGGCAACGCCATCGACGCCATCGTGGCTGCGGCGGCGGCGCTCAACGTCGCCGAGCCCTACATGTCGGGCATCGGCGGCTTCGGCGGGTTCATGCTGATCTACCTGGCCGCCGAGAAGAAGATCGTCGGACTCGACATGATGGGCACCAGCCCGTCGGCGGCCCGGGTCGACATGTTCACCGAAGAAGCCTGCGACCGCGGCTACCTCGCCCCTATTGTCCCCGGGGCCCTGAAAGGATGGGCCGCGGCGCTGGATCGCTACGGCACAAAGAGCCTTGGTGACGTCTTCGAGCCTGCCATCGAGTTGGCCGAGCGAGGCTTCGTGGTCTCGAAGTATGACGCGGGTGCACTGCGAGGCATGGCCAAGAAGCTCGAACAGTTTCCAACATCAGCCCGCGTCTTTCTACCCCACGGACGCGCGCCACGCATGGGCGAGGTCATCAAGCAGAAGGACCTCGCGCGCAGTTTCCGGCGGCTAGCCTTGCACGGTGCTGACCTGCTTTACAAGGGTGAACTCGGCGAAGAAATCGTCCATTTCTTCCAGCGCCACGGTGGCATCTTGACGACCGGGGACCTCGAGAACTTCGAGGTCCGCTGGCGCGAACCGCTGACCACTTCCTTTCACGGACACCAGATCCACGTCATGCCGCCCGGCTCGTGCGGTCTCACCATGCTCCAAGCACTCAATATCATGGACGGATTCGATCTCCCGGGCCTCGAACTCTACAGCACCGACTTCGCTCACCACTGGCTCGAAGGCATGAAGCTCGCCCTCGCCGACGATGACCGCTACAACACCGGCAAGGACGTGGACATTCCGGTCGAGCGCCTCATCTCGAAGGATTACGCGGCGCAGCAGCGAGCCAAGATCGATCCCAAGAAGGTCGCTGCGTTTCACGGACGTCCTCTCCCGACCGTTGGCACGACCAGCCTCGCCGCTGCGGATCGCTGGGGCAACGCAGTAGCCTTCACGCAGTCACTCGTGAGCGGATTTGGGAGCGGGGTCATCGCCGGCGAGACCGGCATCTTCCTAAACAACGGCCACCGCTACGGCTTCGTCCTCGGCCCGCCGGGTCACGTCAACCTGCTCGAAGGAGGGGAACACGCCAAAGGAGTTATGACACCCGCCTTGGTCATGAAGGGCGACAAGCTGTTGATGGCTGTCGGTGCGGCCGGCGGTTACACGATCCCGCAGACCGTGGGTCAGGTGATCACCAAGGTGCTGGCCTACGGCATGGATATCCAACACGCAATCGCGTCGCCGCGCATGATGGTCAACCGCGCCGGCGGACGTGCCCCGATCAAGACCGACTCGCGAACCTACCTCGAGCAGGGCTTCCCTTGGAAGGTGTACGAAGAGCTTCGCGCCCTCGGCCATCACCTGGTTCCACCAGGTAATGCGGGTGGGGTGCAGGGCGTTTACATCGATCCTGAAACAGGCGCCCTCGCGGGCGGCGCCGACCCGCGGCGGGACGGCCACGCAATCTCGTGGTGAAGCGACCGAGCCCTGAACGCCAGTGACGGGTACCGAGCTTCCCGTTGCCTAAGCTGGTTTTTGATCCCTCACTCGCGTTCTGGGCTCGGTTGTTCTGTGGCGAGTTGATCCTGTAGAACCCGACGCGTTTGTTCAGTTGCCGCTTACTCAGTTGCGGCTCGCCACCGCTAAACCTTAGGCAGTACCCAGGGCTCGCGATAAGTGCGGCCCAGGAGGCCGTTGGCCTTCTCGTCGTCGAGGAATCGCTCCGTCTTGGCGTCGAAGTGCAGCTTACGATCGGTGCGCCAGGCGATGTTGCCCAGGTGGATCAACCCCGACGCCACATGACCGATTTCGATATCGCAAGACGGCGTGCCTCCGTCTCTGATGCACCGGAAAAAGTCGCGCTTGTGGCGAACATCGTCGTCGGCCTTCTCGCCCGAGCCCGTCTTGATGACCTCACCTTTCGGGCCGTGAGCGCGCCACTTGCCGTTGCCGATGATGACGTAGCCGTTCTCGCCATACATAGCGGCGCCTTCGGCGTGGCCCTCGATCGGCGGCCGGGACCACAGCCGCATCTCATAACTGAGGGTCGCGCCGGGGTAGTCCCAGTTGACGAACAGCGTGTCGGGCCACTGCTGCGCGTCATCGAAGAAATACTTGCCCCCGCTGGTGGAGACGGCCTTGGGCCAATCGGGTAATGTCTTGCCTTGTCCCTCGAAGCCTGCCGCCAGCCCGCGTCGGGCATAGTCGACTCGGTGGACGCCGTCGTTGCCGAGATCGCCGCACCCGTAATCGAAATACCAGCGCCAGTTGCTGTGAAAGCGCATCGGGTTGAACCGACGTTTCGGCGCCGGCCCCAGCCACATGTCGTAGTCGACGCCCTTGGGTGTCGTCTCGTCAGGCGGATGGCCGATGCTGCGCTGGCGGGCGCTTTCCCAACCCTTGGCGAACATCACCTTGCCGAGCGCGCCGGTTCGAATGTAGTCACACGCCTCTTCGTAGTTTTGGCCGCTTCGAGATTGAATACCGACCTGAACCACGCGGTTGTGTTTGCGCGCGGCGGCAAGCATCGCCTGGCCCTCGCGCATGTTATGTGACGCTGGTTTTTCCACGTACACGTGCTTGCCCGCCTGGCAGGCGAGAATCGTAGGGATGGCGTGCCAGTGCGTCGGCGTGCCCATCACGATGGCGTCGATCGATTGGTCGTCGAGCAGACGGCGGAAGTCGGTCTCCGTCTTGGGCCTCTTGCCTTGGAGTTCCTCGACCTTCTTGACACGCTCGTCGAACAGCCGCGTGTCTACGTCGCACACGGTAGTCACTTCGGCCTCGGGAAGCTCGGCGAAGCCGTATAGCAGACCACGGCCACGCCCGCGAACCCCCATGCACGCGACGCGAAACGTCTCATTCGGACTCGCGGACGAAGCCCGAAACGCCGGAGCCGCAAGGGCCGCGGCACCCGCGACAGAAGTTTTCAAGAAGGACCGCCGGTTGCTGTTCGACATCGTGTTTGCTCCTAGCCCGCTACGCTGTGCGATGCTCGCGTCGCGCGCGCTGCGACCATTCTACCAGGGGATGCCTGGCATCGGAGCCATCGTTGTTAGGATGAGTGATCCACCGAAGTACACGGTAGAATACGGCAACACACCGCCCGTGCTCTGAAGAACTTGCATGCGGGATTCTCTTTGGTTCCAGACTCTCGACCTTGATCAGCAGACCGCATTGAACGAGTCGGACCCGCTGCCCAAAACCGCCGACGTTGTGATCGTGGGCGCCGGCATGATCGGCCTCGCGACCGCCTACTACCTCACGCGCGCCGGCCGGAAGAACATCTGCGTGGTGGATCGCGGCGCGGCGTTAGGCGAGGCCAGCGGCGCCAACGCGGGCGGCCTCTGGTTCGCGCAGCAGAGTGCGGAGCTCGGTCCGCTGGCTTCGCTGACGGCCGAAAGCAGCCGCCTCTATGACGAGTTGGCCGCGGAGTTCTCATTCGACATGGAACGCAGCGGCCTGCTCGAGCTGCTGGAAGACAACGCCGCTGCATCCAATCGAGAGCAGCGCGTCGCGGCGGCACGATCGGCGGGCTTTCGGGTCGAAGTACTGAGCGGTAAATCGGCTCGCACCCTCGAACCCGGGCTGGGCATCACGCCGCGGGCGGCGCTCTACTATCCCGACGAAGGCCACCTCCATCCGGCCAAGCTCGGCGCGGTCTTGGTGAAGCACCTCAAGGCACAAGGCGTGCGGCTCTGCCTGGGTGTGGACGTGCGCGAGCTGCAACCCTCCGTGGTAACGAGCCGGGGCGACATCTCAGCGGCGACGGTCGTGGTCGCCTCGGGCGCATGGACGCCGCTTGTGACAAAGGTACTCGGCTGGCAGCCGCCTATAAAGCCCATCCGTGGAACGCTGCTCGCGGTGGGGCCGCTCCCCAGGACCCTGCATCACACCCTCACCACGAGCACGTTCTATTACTGGCAGCTCGCCTCCGGATTCGTGGCCGGCGGAGGCTCTCTGGATGACGTCGGCTTCGAGCGGGGCGTCGACCCCGACACGACCCGGCGGATCCGCGGCCAAATGAACGAAAGAATCCCGGAGGTGGCTTCCCTACCAACCAAGTGCGCGTGGTCTGGATTCCGGCCTCATTGCGCGGATCTGCGCCCGGTCATCGGACAAGTCCCCTCGCACGAGCAAGTCTACGTAGCCGCCGGCCACTTCAAGAAGGGCATCATGATGAGCCCGGTCACAGGGAAGATCCTGGCGGACCTGCTGACCGAGGGGAAGACGGACTTAGCGATCGAGGCGGCAAGCCCGGCGCGCTTTTCCTAGCCAACGAAACGTAGCGCAGACGCCCACGTCTGCCGTGTCGACACTTATGTCGACACCCGCGCCTACTCCAGCAGCCTTACCCGGTGATTCTCACTGTCGCCGATGTACACAGCGCCGCCGCTGTCCACAAACACGCCGTGAGGCCGCGCCAAGCCGCACTGCAGAGGATCGCCGTCCGGCCCGTCATGCACTTTGCCGTCACCGGCCACCGTTCTGATGATTCCGGTGCGAAGGTCGATGCGCCGGATGGTGTGACTCTCGGTGTCAGCGATGTAAACACTACCGTTGGGACCTATGGCGATTCCCTTCGGCCCTGAGAGCCGGGCCAAATCGGCGCGTCCGCCGTCGCCGCTGTAGCCTTTCTCACCGGTGCCCGCGATGTGGTGGATCGTGCCGGCTTTCATATCGACGCGGTAAACCGCGTTCCCCTCCCGCAAAGCAAGAAACATGTCTCCCTGTTTGTTGAACGCGATGGTGCGCGGTCCGTTCAACGGAGTGCCGGCAAGCTTCGCTCCTGACGGGGTCGGCGCTTGCTCGCCTGTCCCGCCAAAGGTCTCGATGACGCCACTTTCGAGGTTGACGCGGCGCAAGCGGTGGTTGCCAATGTCGGCGATATAGAGAAAACCCTTATCGTCAAGCTCAATACTGTGTGGCCGGCTAAGCTGTGCCTTGGTGGCTTGGCCTCCGTCACCTGAAAAGCCTCTCTCTCCGGTACCGGCGACGGTCGAGATGGTCTTGGTCTTGGCATCGACGCGCCGAACAATATGGTTGGGCATTTCGACGAAGTACATGTTGCCGGTCGGGTCGAAGCGCACCTCATACGGCTGGTTCAGCGATGCCTCGAGCGCGTGCCCGCCGTCACCGGAATAGCCTTCCGTACCGCTACCCGCGACAGTTGAGATCTCACGGCTGCGGAGGTCGAGCCGCCGCACACGATGGTTGTCTATGTCGCAAATGTAGAGGGCGCCGTCCGGCCCGATCTGTACGCCGTAGGGGTTGGCCACCTGCGCTCGGACGCCGGGCCCGCCGTCACCCGAATGGGCGGCCGCGCCGGTGCCCGCAATCGTACGGATGCTCTGGGCCCCCAGCGATGTGGCAGCCAAGAAGAAAACCAGCGTTGCGACGTAACGTTTGGTCACGAAACACCTCCAAGGAAGGCCGAGAGCTAACGGTATAGCACGAAACGACAGCGAAGAGAGGATGACCTTCGCTCTGTACGCTCTGTGCGGGATCATCACTACAGAGGCGTGGACGGGGAGTCCACGCTCCTGCGCTGTGTCCCAAGGCGGTTGAGCGTGGACTTCCGTCTACACCTCTGTAGCGGGGAATGGCGCCGCGTCAGGGTGAGGGGCTGGATCTTACGGACGGATTAGGGTCGAGACTGCCGACACTGCCCTCTGCTTGCCGCGGTAGCTCCCGCCCCGCTAGAATCAAGGATTCGCGGTTGTTGGTTCCGGAGGCTACATGGATATTGAGCAGAAGGTGAAGCAGATCATCTGCGAGCAACTGAGCGTCGAGGAATCGGAGGTGACTCCTGAGGCGTCATTCGTCGAGACGTTGAACGCTGACTCCCTGGACATTGTCGAGTTGGTCATGGCCTTCGAGGAGGCCTTCAATATTGAGATCCCGGACGACGAGGCCGAGAAGATCCGCACCGTCACTAACGCGCTCGAGTACATCAAATCCCGCAAAAAAAAGAGCCGCTAGAGAAGAACCCCTTTTCCCCACCATCGAAGGGAGCCCACATCTTGCGAAGAGTCGTCGTCACCGCAGTCGGGTTGATGTCCGCGGTAGGAACCGGTACGGACGAGACCTGGCAGGCAATCCAGGAAGGCCGCAACGGGATCGCTCCCATCACTCACTTCGACCCGGAAGGGTTTGCTTGCCGCATCGCCGGGGAAGCCAAGAATTTCGATCCGCTGGATTACGTGGACAAGAAGGATGTCAAGAAGATGGGCCGGTTCATCTTCTTCGCGATTGCCGCCGCCGACTATGCAGCCAAAGCCTCACGCCTCAAGGTCAAGCCCGACTATGCGGAGAGGGTGGGCGTCTACATCGGCAGCGGCATCGGGGGATTCGACGTGATCGAGCGGGAGCACAGCAATCTGCTCAAGGGCGGTCCCCGGCGCATCTCACCCTTCTTCATTCCGGCCAGTATTGTGAATCTCGCCTCGGGACACGTCTCGATTCGTCTTGGGGCCAAAGGGCCGAACTCCGCGACGGCGACGGCCTGCACAACGGGTGCGCATGCCGTCGGCGATTCGTTCAGGATCATCGCCCGCGGCGATGCCGATGTGATGATTTGCGGCGGTGCGGAAGCGTCCATCACCCCGATGGGGATCGGAGGCTTCGCGTCGATGCGCGCCCTCTCGACGCGCAACGACGACCCCGCGCACGCTTGCCGGCCGTGGGATGCGGACCGCGACGGCTTCATCGTCGGTGAAGGCGCGGGGGTTCTGATTCTCCAGGAGCTCGAATTCGCGAAGCGGGGTGGCGCGCCGATATTAGCCGAGATCGTTGGTTACGGCATGAGCGGGGACGCCTTCCACATCACGGCTCCGCATGAGGATGGCGACGGCGCCCACCGCGTGATGCGAAACGCCATTGCCGACGCCGGCATCGAGCCCAGCGACATTCACTACATCAATGCACACGGAACCTCGACGCCCGTGGGTGATCGGATCGAGTCCAGTGCTATCAAGCACACCTTTGGCGAACACGCCTACAAGCTCGCTGTCAGCTCGACGAAATCGATGACCGGGCACCTGCTGGGAGGCGCCGGCGGACTGGAGGCCGGCTTGAGCGTGCTCGCCCTGCGCGACCAGATCGCCCCGCCGACGATCAATCTGGTCACGCCGGATCCGGAATGTGATCTCGACTACGTTCCCGGAAAGGCTCGGCCGATGGAAATCGAGTACGCGCTTTCGAACTCGTTCGGGTTCGGCGGGACCAACGGGGCGTTGATTTTCAAGCGATTCGAAGAGTCTTAGCCGCGCGCCGGCTACTCAGCTCCGAGGGCTCGATGTCATGCGGATCTTCGTTTGCCTGAAGCAGGTTCCCGCTCGGGACTCGGTCATTCGACCCGGCGATTCCTCGGTCTCGATCAGCCAAAGCGATCTCAGCTACGAGATGAACGAGCCCGACTCCTACGCGTTGGAGGAGGCGTTGCGTCTCAAGGAACAACAGGGCGGGGAGGTCGTCGCGGTCTCCGCCGGGCCGGGCCGGGCGGCGTCCACCATTCGCGAAGCGCTCGCGAAAGGCGCTGACCGGGGCGTCCTGGTCGAGGACGATCGCTTCAACGACGCCGACAGCCTTACGACGGCCCGGGCGCTGGGGGCTGCTCTCGGCAACGAAAGCTGCGACCTCATTCTCACCGGCCTGCAATCGGACGACGCCGGTTTCGGCCAAACCGGAGTCGTGTTGGCCGAGTTGCTGGGCCTCCCGCACGCCACCATCATCAAGGAGGTCAAGGTTGCTGACGGATCGATCCGCGTGAAGCGTGAACTCGAGGCCGGGTGGTTCCAACATGTCGAGATGCCTTTGCCCGCGCTGCTCACGATCCAGTCGGGCATCAACCAGGTGCGCTACGCAACGCTGATGGGCATCAAGAAGGCCAAGTCGAAACCGTTGCAGCGCTACACGGCGCAGGAGCTCGGTCTGGAGTTGACACCGCCACTGACGGTTCGGCGGCTCTATGCGCCGCAGAAGGCGAAGCAGACGCAATTGCTCAAAGGGCCGCCCCACGAGGTGGCGGCACTGCTCGTTGAAAAGCTTAGGTTCGAGGCGAGAGTGCTATGAGCGTCCTGGTGGTAACCGAACAGCAAGGCGGGACGTGGCACCCGATGAGTTGGGAGGCGCTTGCTGCCGGCCGGCAGGTCGCGGACGCGCTCAAGACGGACGTCGTGGCGGCGATGGCCGGCTCGGAGCTTGACCCCTTGACTACCGAAACGGCCGCCAGGCGGGTCGAGCGGGTCGTCGCGCTCGACCATGAGCTGTTGGCCGAGTATACTCCCGACGCCTTCGCCGCAGCGGTCCGCCAAGCCGTCGAGCATGTTCAGCCGTCGCTGGTGGTGTTCCCGCATACCTATCAGGTGCGCGATTTCGGACCCAAAGTCGCTACTTCGTTGGGCCGGCCGTTTGTGAGCGATGTGGCCGGCTTGCGAGTGGATGGCGGAGAGGTAGTCTTTGTTCGGCAACTGTTCCAGGGCAAGCTGCAGGCGGATGTGACGGTGGTTGGCGATGCGCCCCACTTCGCTTCGATCCAGTCGGGGGCGTTTCGGGCGGATGAAGTGGAAGATGGAGGTGCTGCGGCTCCGATCGAGACGTTGCACGTCGAGCTCGATGCCTCGCGCATCCGGACGAAGCCGGAGGCGCCGTTTCGCGAGTCGAAGGGCGACGTCGATCTATCGTCGGCCGACGTGATCGTGTCGGTTGGGCGCGGCATCAAGGAAGCGGAGAACATCCCAATGGCCGAGGAGTTGGCCGCGGCTCTGGGCGGTGAGATCGGCGCGTCGCGTCCCATCTGCGACAACGGCTGGCTGTCGCTCGGTCGCCAAGTGGGCAGCTCCGGCCAGACGGTCTCACCGAAACTCTACGTGGCGCTTGGTATCTCCGGAGCGATTCAGCACGTCGTGGGGATGAAGGGCGCGCAGACGGTCGTCGCCATCAACAAGGATTCCACTGCTCCTATTTTTGAGATTGCGGATTACGGGATCGTGGGGGATTTGTTTGAGGTGGTGCCGGCACTGACGGCGGCTTTGCGGGACTCGTAGGTATCCGGCCCTAACTCGTGACCGCCAATCCACGCTCAGGAAAGACAACACTACCGAATCTTGCGTTCAAGAGGGAATGGGTGTAGAGTTGAGGGTGCGTTAAATCCAAATCCGACAGCGGAGCACACAACCCATGGCAGATGTTATCGAAGACAAGAAGCGAGAGCTTCTCGAGGGTCTCCAAAGACAAGGAATCAGCAATCTGGAAGAGCTCGCTGATTATCTAGGAAAAAAGGCTATTCGGACGACCGAGAAGGGAGACCCTATTCTCACCGCCGCGATTATCGGCCCCTATTATTTCGTGACCAAAGAATAACTCCTCCCGAGCACCAAACTGCCAAATGTACATCTGCCCGCGAATCGCGCGGCTGTACGCACTGTCAGGGGCCTCGCGGCCCGCGGCGGGAGCATCTGCCACGGGCCGCCGGCCCAACAATCGGGGAAAGCGGCTAAGACCTGCGGGCTCTCCCGTGTGCTGCAGCAGGGCCCCGTTCCTTTGAAGCCAATCCCGAGTAAACCGATCATGAATGACTACCGTCGTGATCTCTTGGAAGGTAGTCTCTCGTGGCTCGTGACCAACCTTCGATTCTTCGACCTACCGTCGAAAGAGGAGGATGGCGCGGAAGAATCCATCTCCATCGATACCAAGCGCAAGGCATTCGGAGAGCTTTGTTTGACACTGTTTCTTATGAGTCGTCTTCCGGCAAGATCGTGCCCGGAGTTCCGTCTCATCCACAGACACATACAAGAGGCGACTTCTGATCCTTACTATAGCCACGATATGATGAACCGCCCGAATCTATTACCTTTCTATTTGATGGTATTTCTTGCACTTCGAGCGGCGGGTGAAAATGTGTGTGAGCAGGGTCAGCGGCTGCAGAGAATGGTCGACTTCGGGCTGATCGACTCGATCGAGCGCACCCCCTGGAATCAGATCGACCTCAGGTACTACCTCGATTCGGCGGACCTGGAGCACAGGATCGCCGACTTCGGATCCTTGCTACGTCTGTCGAGCGCCCGGCGGCCGCCGCCGATTCCTCATATCAGGAATATTGATGTCTACGCGCTCACACATATCATCTTTCACACCACGGATTTCGGCAGGCGCTCGATGGAAGAAGTCTGGCCGGGCCAGAGGACGCGGGAGTTGGAGCGCTTTGTGACGCTTCTCCTCGGAGTGTTTGTGCGATGCAGGGACTGGGATCTGGTGAGCGAGTTGCTCGTATGTTGTCGATGCCTCGGGATCGAGCCGCAGCCCATCGTAGCTCTGGCATGGCGTGGGTTGGGAGAGGCACAGAGGGCAGCGGGGGATGTGCCGGGCCTCGAGTTCCAGGAAGGCCTTGCCGCGGAGGGAGTCCATGATCGACCCACCGGGTTAGACAGATTCAGCGAGAACTACCACCCGACAATGGTGACGTTCTTCGCCTCGCTCCTGTATGCGGAGCGCAATGTGGAATGAAGGGCGTGTGCGTGTCCGAGTATGACAACGCCGAGGCGGCGGCCAATTGCCTGGGGTGGCTGGAGCGGCTTGTGGGAAGGCTGGTTTCAGCGCAGGGTTGCCTGTGGGCGGCCATCTTGAGCGCGATCTGCCGCGACCTGAACCCGGAGCTGACTCCACTGGCTGGCCGCCTGGCAAGCAAGTTCCTGGGACGGGTCAACGATCCGGAGGAAGCGGGCAAGACGCTGTTGGCTCTCATGGCGAACCTCGGCAGCACGAACCTAGAGCTTCCACAGGCCGCCGGCTTCTCGCGGCTTGCCGCCGCAACGGCCTCGGCACTGAGCGACGTCGGCCCGGAGAATCTGAGCCCGTCGTTTCGTCCACCCTGGTTCCTTCTGGCTCGCCTCGGCCATCTTCCCCCGTTGGCCGAGGGTAGCCCAGACTTCGCACCCGATTCGTACGCCCTCCTGCTGGGCGACCGAGCGCTAGTGACGGAATCGGTCGATGCCTACGAGCTGCGGACCTGCTTAGGAGTGTTCCCGCTTTCGGTGGAGGAGGGATTCTTGGATGTGCTCGAGGCGGCGTGTCTCCACTTTATTCGCCGCAGGAGATTCGACCTTTGCATGCGGCTGTTGAGGATGTTGGCACACCTATCCGAGGACCGCGAAAGCATGGCGTTGAACATGGCACGGCATTTCCTCCTGACGAACCAGACTCCCGAGGGGAGCTTCGGCTTCGTCGACGCCGGCAGCCAGGCAGTGTTCGGCTCCGACTCCCCGGAGGTCGTCCTCGATGCCAAGCTGGAACTGTCTCTCGAGTTTCTTTGGGCTCTGGCAGAACTGGACCTTCCCGGCTATCGGGTGCTTCGTGATCTCGGCAAGTACACCCACCGGGCCCTTACGGTGGTCGCGTGACCTGGCAGCTCTACCGCCATCCACTGGGCGAGGTCCTCGAGCCCGGGGCGACTACCGTCGGCAGTACGGTCACCGTCTGGCTGGACCTCCAGAGAGGCCTCGTTAAACGGCAGTTCGATCCCGACGGCACGACCGTATGTGGTGCGAGACCCTTCTATGGGGCGACGACGCAGGCATCCCTGTTCGAGAATGAGCTCAAATGGCTGGAGCACCTGTCGAGAAGCGAGCGGGTCTCAGCGCTACACTCCTACTCGCGCAGCGAGCGGTACATTGTTCAGGAGTACGTCGGTCCCGATCTGTATCTACTCTCGCACCGGAATGGATCCCTGCCGGACTCTCTCGTGGATCAAATGGTCGAGCTCTACCATGAATTCCGCCGCTACGGGCTGTTCAAAGGAAATGGCGATACGCGGAATCTGGGCTTCCGAGGCGACTATCTGGTGGCGTTCGATTTCAAGTGGGCGAGAGCCCGGTCTGAAGGGGGTTTGTTCCAGGAGTTTCTGAGTATTCGACACTTCCTGGGAGGGCTTGACTCGAGTTTGATGCCGTGCCTGCTGGAAACGTTTTCCGATTTCGCGGGATCGAGGGCCTATCAGGAGATCTGCTCCATGTGTGCGGCAGACGGCGGAGCGGGTTGATCGGGATGAGTAGGATCGCCGCTCGATGAGTCTGCTGGATCGACACGAAATCACTTCGTTTAAGGCGAACGGCTTCCTCGTCCTGGAGGGATTCCTGGATTCCAGGTCGATTCACCCGTGGCGCCGCCAGGTAGCGGAGCACTTCGGCGTTGACCCGAGGAGGCCGGCTGAGTGGGAGGGCACGGCGAGGTCGAAGTCTGTCGAGAGCTTTCAGTTCTCGCCCGAAGAGTCGGCCCCGTCGTCACACAAGAAGATCGTCGAGCTCTCACGTCAGCTGGGCGAGGCGTTCGTGGGCAATGGCTACGATCAGCTGATCGTGACTTGGCCAAGGCCTACGGCCAGCTGGAAGATGCCCGAGCGGGGACACATTGATCTCTCGCCGAGGAGCTCGGGTTGGCGTCTCGCTCTCGGACTCACGATGTACTTGTACGAGGTCCCGGCGCGCGGGGGTGGAACGATCTTCTGGCCGGAAAGCCACAGGACGGTCTTCGACTACTTTCGGCAGCATCCCGCGCATTTCTACGGCGACGTGGATGGTGGGATGGACCACGTGCGGGAAGCGCTGGGCCAACGGATGACAAAGGAGCCTTGGGAGTTCGTTGGCGGCCCGGGAACGGTGTGCCTATGGCACGGCCTGCTGTACCACAATGCATCAATCAACACGACCGGGATGCCTCGCGTCGGCGTCTTCAACCGATGGGGACAAGAGCACGAGGGAACGGATCCGACGTGGGAGGACATGTGGGCGTCTTGGAGCATCTAGAGACGGCCTGACTTGCCCCTTCGATGCCCGACGGGGTCTTCTTTCTCGGACATGCGGCAACTCCGGCCGGCCTCGGCCTGCTACATCACTCCCGGGGCGCTGCTCGGCGAGGTTGGGTATCATCGCGCTAGAGCTTCCCCACCCCAGCCGCATGCTCGAGCGCATTGTACTTCTCACCCTGCTCTTGCTGAGCATCGGCTACTTCACTCAGGTTGTACTCCGGCGGCTGCGGCCTATGGCCGCGGCGCGAACGCCACTGCCTCGCGACCGTATCCTGTGGCGGCTTTGGCGGACCTTCTCGGAAGTGATGCTCCAAACGCGCGTCTTGGCGGAACGCCCGGCCACGGGACTGCTTCACGCTCTTGTGATGTGGGGATTCTTCGCCTTCGCGTTGGTGAGCTTGGAGCACCTGGCTGTCGGGTTCTACGGCCTTGACCTCGCGCGTGCCGACACATCGTGGTACGGAGGGTTTGCCGCCGCATGGGCTGCGGCGGTGCTGGCCGGCATCGTGGGGCTCAGCGTTCGCCGGTTTGTGATACGCCCTCAGGTTTTGGGGAAGCCCTCGGCATCGTCAGCGCTGGTAGCTGCATTGATCGTTCTGCTGATGGTGACCTATCTACTGGGCTGGCGGACTCTCCCCGTGGCGACGGTCGCCTGGAAGATCAATTGGTGGCTGCACACCCTTTCGCTGCTTGGGTTGCTGGTTCTCATCCCGAACTCCAAACACCTGCACCTTTTGCTCGGCCCGCTAGCCGTCTTCTTCCGGTCGGAGACCACCAGCGGGATGCGGGCGCTGCGGGACGATGATGACGACTTCGGCATGCTCAAGTTCGGGGACCTCTCAGCGAAAGACATCCTCGACATCAACGCCTGCGTTGAGTGCGGGCGTTGCACCGACGTCTGTCCGGCAAACCTGACGGGCCTGACGTTGGATCCGAAGGAAGTCATTCTGCAAACACATCGCGGCTTGCTGGCCGGCGCTGAGACCCCAGCCGGCACGGCGACCGAAGTCGAGCAGGGCGAGGCATGGGTCAGCGAGACGGACTTGTTCCAGTGTCTTTCGTGTGGCGCTTGCGAGCAAGCCTGTCCGGTGGGGATTGAGCACGTCGGGGCGAAGATCCTCGACATGCGGCGCGGCCTGGTCAGCGAGGGCCGCACGCACTCGGCCAAGCTGGCGCAACTTTTCACCACAATGGAACGGGTGCCGCACAACCCCTGGGGCGTACCGCAGGAGACGCGCCGCAAGTTCGTCGAATCTGAAAACTTTCCCATCTTCGACGGCTCCCAGGAGTGGCTGTTTTGGCTCGGATGCGGGAATGCGTACGACCCACACGGTCAAGACGTGGCACGCGCGATGAAGAAAGTGCTCGATGCGGCGGGCGTGAGTTGGGGTGTCTTAGCGGGGGAGACCTGTTGCGGCGAGCCGGCGCGGCGGGCCGGCAACGAATACCTCTACCTTGAGCTGTCGAAACAGTTGACGGAATCGTTTCGCGAGAGGAAGGTCAGCAAGCTGATGAGCTGCTGTCCGCATTGCACGCGCATGCTCGATGTGGACTATCGGCAGATCGCTTCCTACCGGGAGCTGGGAGTGGAGGTCGCTCACCACACGGAACTGCTCGAGCAACTGCTGCCGGCTCTATCGCTGCAGCCGCTGGACGAGAAGCTCACGTTCCATGACCCCTGCTATCTGGCGCGCGGCCGCGGCGTGACCCGGCAGCCGCGACAGATCCTGGAAGCCTGTGGGGCGGACGTCGTTGAGATGGCGCGGAATCGTGAGCGCACCTTTTGTTGTGGCGCGGGGGGAGCGCAACTATTCATTGCCGACGACACGGCCGAGGCGCCCGGCGGCCGGGTGAATCACAAGCGCTTTGAGCAGGCGGTCGCCACCGGTGTCTCGAAGGTGGCGGTGGCGTGTCCCTACTGTCCCATCATGCTCAACGACGCGGCGCAGCACGCCGGCCGAGACGACGTCGAAGTCGTAGACGTGGCCGAGGTGCTGGCGGGACGTCTCGTCTAAGCCACGGGTGGAGTCAAGGCACAGACCCGCCAAGCCTCGCCCTTGAGCAGACGAGGGAGGAGGTTCGCGAAAGGATGAATGCATGTCGGTACCATCTGCTACTGCCAGCACGTCCTGCAGCATCCGTGCGATCCGTCCTCACCGAACTGACCCTGGCCCGTCCCAAAACTCCGCGAACCAATTCTGGACAACCCGGATAGCGGGAGCACGGGTCCCTCCGACCGGCTCGGCCAGGACAAACTGCGTCCCGTCAGCCGAAACATCGTAATTGGAGGTCGAACCACCCACCAGACTCAGACTGCGAAAGAGTCTCGTCACTGACTTCGCGGCGAACGTCGGCGCCAGAGTCACCGAAACGGCTACGAGGGTGTCACCCTCGACATAAAACAGCTCCCTACGATCCCGGCTCCAGCGGGGTTGAGTCCCCCCGTTGCGTGAGACCTTCTGTTTGCCGCCGCCGTCCGGAAAGTCCGGACATAGACCTCATACTCCCCCGACTCATCCGAACAGTAGGCGATAAATCGGCCGTCCGGCGAAAACTTCGCCTGCCCTTCCTGGAAACGAGTCTGCAAGTATGGAACGGCTTCAAAGCCGTCGCTACCCTCTCCGCGCTTCAGATACCAGAGGCCGCCACCCGCTTCCGGACTGTCGACTCGATAGACCAGGTGTTTCCCATTCGGAGACCAGTCCTCGGGTGACTCGTATAACGGTGTGGCCACCAGCGCTTTCGACTCACCGCTGCCATCCGCGCGCTTGACGAAGATGTCGTAGTTCCCCCGGCGCCTGGAAGCGAAGGCGACCTCGTCTCCGGTGGGCGACCAGAGGGGCCGGGTGTCGTGGGCCGGGGCGAAAGTCAAGCGCGTCTTGATGGGTTGAGCGACATCGTGCAGCCAGACATCCGATTCCGGGGTATCGCTCTCCCAGCCTCGGGTCGCCACGAAGCGGCCGCCGGGGGATAGAGAGGCGTACAGAATGTTCTGCTGCGGCTGGCCAATCTTGCCCATCTCCTCGCCATTGCGGCTTCTCCAAACGAGTTGCTGTTGCATTCGCCCCACGCTGTCCAGATAGACCAGCGTGCCGTCCTGGGAAACGCCAGGCAGGGAAGCGTTTTGCGCAATCGCGAAGGCTTTGCCGGTCGGCTTTCGTTTTTCCACGGAGAAAGGCAGGGCCCATAGGACACTGGAGTCGCTCAGGCGGGGCTGATAGAGAACATGTCCAGAGGGGGAATACACGGCATAGGCCCCGCTGACCAGTTCGTCTCGCTGACCCGTCTCGAGGTCCTGTACCACCACCTGGGTGGCTGTTTGCTGCCCGATAGAGAACAGAAGCTTGCGGCTCCCGGCTTCGAGCGGCAAGAAGTGAGGGCTGACGAAGATTTTGTCCTTTTCCGCTTCCTCCGGCTCGATCAAGAGTTCCGGGCGGCCTCCCTGGGCGGACACCTCGTATAATCGCGGCGGCCCGCCCGGACTGAACCGTCCTGACCACACGATGGAACTGCCATCCGGGCTCCAGGTGGCGGAAAAGTTGGCGGGAGCGCCGCGCATGCGGCAGAGGCTGATCGGAGTAGAGTCAGGCAGCGAGACCCTCTTCAGCTCGATACCGCTGACGAAGCCAACGGAGGTGCTGTCGGGCGACCAGAACGGACCCCGAGCGCCTTCCGTGCCCTCCATTTCGCGAGGTTCCTCGCGATCGAGGTCTTGAATCCACAGCTTTTCGTGACCCTGCCCTGCAACGTAGGCGATATGTCGGCCGTTGGGTGAGACGACGGCGTGCCTTACATTGTTCCCCGGAGTGAAGGCGAACCTCGTCGCCCGGGCCGGTTGATCCGACACCGGAAAACTTCTCAGCTGCCACACGATAACAACGGTAGCCGCCACCAAGAGGACCGACAGAACCACCAGTCCGATTTGCAGTAGACGTCGCCGGCGCTCAAGCTTGCCGATCGAGTCCTGCAACCGGGGAAGCGAACATTGCCCCTCGACCGCCGACTGGATGCCTGAAATTTGAGTTCGGGTAATCGCTGATTTCTCGAGGTCGAGCTTTCGACGCAGCGCGCGCAGGTCCGCCAACATCTCATTGGCGTACTGATAGCGCTCATCGGGACGCTTCGAGAGAGCCTTGTTTACGACCCTCTCCAACTCCATAGGCACTCCGGTTCGCAATGCCGTTATGGGCTCCGGCTCCTCGTTCAAGATTGAGTACATCAACGCCTGCTCGTAATGTCCCTTAAAAGGCAACTGCCCGGTGACCATTTCGTAGAGCACAACGCCCAGCGCCCAGACGTCCGCACGCTGGTCCACCTCCTCACCGCTCGTTTGCTCCGGTGACATGTAGACCGCAGTGCCCAGAGTCGCACCGGCCTTGGAAATCTTGGATCGCCCCGCCAATTGCGCCAAGCCGAAATCGAGAATCTTGACCTGGATCTCATCTCCCGCGCGCCCTGCCGGCACCATGATATTGGAACTCTTGACGTCACGGTTGACGACCCCCTTCTCATGCGCCGCGGCCAACCCCCGTGCAACCTGAGCCGCGATGTCCAAGGCCTCTTCCAGCTTCAAGGGTCCGGCCCCAATTCGTTTGCTGAGATTCTCACCTTCGATGTAGGCCATCACGAGGAAGGTTTGGCCGCCGACCTCATCGATTTCGTGGACCATGCAAATGTTCGGGTGGTTCAGCGCGGCAAGGGCTTGCGCCTCTCGCAAAAACTGGGCTTTCTCCTCCTCATCACCCAGGGCTTGGCGCGAAAGAAACTTGAGGGCGACGGTGCGGTCAAGCTTCACATCTTGCGCTCGATAGACAACACCCATCCCGCCTTCACCGAGTTTTTCGGTGATGCGGTAGTGCGAGATGGTCTGGCCGATCATCGCGGTTCTACGCGGCGGTCACTTTCAGGCAAGGCCGGCACCGGTTCTGCTCACTTTCCCGACACGGCCGGTTGGATGTCACGAGGCCCACTAAGCATAGAGGAAACCCGTTCTTCGGATCAAGGATGGGGGAGCCGGCCCTGGCGCCCTACACTAAAACAGGAGCTTGAGACCCAGCTGCCAGTTCCTCGGTGTGGCGACGTTCGAGATCACCCCAGAGTTACGATTGCCCAATTGTGTGTTGGGTCCGTCGAAGATCGGTGTGTTGAAGGCATTGAAAGCCTCAAACCGAAGCTCGGCATGCAAGCGTTCATTGATGGGGAATGTTTTGTGCGCCGTGAGGTCGAACTTGACGACACCGGGTCCGATCAGGACGTTGCGGCCGGCGTTGCCAAACTGAAACTGCGGATTCCTGACGAAGGCATCCGTGTTGAACCACTGATCCAGGGTGCGCCGGCGGCGAGGGAGCTTCCATTCGCCGACGACATCGGGGCGGTCGGCATCCCCGGTGTTCGAGGGGTTTCCCTGGACCCTCAAGTTCATGGGTGATCCGGAAAGCAGAGTGGCGATGCCTCCGACGGTCCAGCCTCCAAGGAGTGCGTTCAGGTTGCTGCTCCCTTGGGCTCCCGCTCTGTGACCCCGCCCGAGGGGCAAGTCGTAAATGCCGCTGAACACCAACCGGTGCGTGAGGTGGTGGCTGGCGAGAGATCGCTCCGGCTTGAAATTCAACGCATCCTGAACCAGCCATGTCTCCCCGATGGCGTTGCAGCGGCTCGAACCGCACTCGCCGCCGACATCCGTGATGGTTTTCGACCACGTGTAGGAACCAATAAAGGTCAATCCGGTCACGTATCGTTTCTCGATCTTCGTCTGCAGTCCGTGATAAATCATGTTGCCGTCATACTGAAAACGGAACAGGGAGCTCAACGGCCCCACCGTGAGATCCGTTCCCGGGTACCGCACCGCCTGATAGCGGCGCCGCGAGTCGATACCCCCTGGGCCCGGACGCGCAAAGTTGCCATTGTACCGGCGAATAAGGTGATTGCCCTTGCTCCCGAAGTAGCCGGCTTCCCACAGAATGTTGCCCGCTAGCTCCCGCTGAACATTCAGATTCCAATGCTGGGCGAGGGGCCACTGCACCTGGCGTTCAAACGAGGACAGCGTCAAGCAGCAAGCGTTCAGCGGGCTCACGACGCCCGCCGGCAAGCCGTTCTCCAACTCGAGGGTGGGGTTGATGCTGTCTGTGGTGAGGTTTACCTTGATGTGAAAAGGGGGATTGGTTTCCAGAAACTCGCCGCCGCCGGTGTTCATCACATTGGCGTAGAAGATCCCGTAGCCTCCGCGGAGAACCGTGCTTGCCCGCAACTGGTAGGCGAAGCCGAGTCGCGGTGCGAGGTTCGTATGGTCGGTGGTTTGAAGGGCGCGATCGAATCGGGCTGCACCTTCTTCGCCCGCCACCACGATTCGAGGATTGTCAGGGTCCGTATCGATGTCGAAGTTCGAGATCAAGTCTCGCGTTTCGACCCACGGCGGATTCACTTCGTAGCGGACTCCAAGATTCAATGTCAGCTGTTTGGTGACCCGCCAGTCTTCCTGAAAATACCCATGAACGAAAGGGGAGCGGACGTTCATGTAGACGAGGTTCGAGCCTGAAGCGTCGAACGACGCTCCTAGCAGAAAGTCCGCCAAGGGCGAGCCTCCGGCATCGGTCAAGCGATCTTCGCGGAACGCCGGGTTATCGCTGAAGCGGCCGTCGAAGCGAAACCACCCTTTGGCTCGCTGCGGGTTGGTGATGAAGCTCTGGAGCCAGTAGACGGAGCCGCCGAACTTCATGGTGTGAGGGCCGCGAGTCCAGGTCGTGTCAACCGACAACTGGCGGGTTTGCGACTGGATCAGGTTCGGATTGAAATTGCGAGACCCCACGCTACGGAAGCCCGAGACCTCGATCAGAGCGGCTCCGGGAAGGGTTTGGTCCACACCGCTCAGTCCAATGGTCGAGTTCACGTCCTCGTCAATCGGGGCGGTCACATCGGTGTCGATGTGGTTCCAGCCCGCGCGGATGGAAGTCGTCACGGTTGGTCGCCAGGTGCGGTTGTAGACCAAGGCCACGTTGTTGCTGGTGACATCATTGTTTCTGTTGTTCCTTGAAAGCGCTCCGGACAACGACCCGAGAGGGGTGTCTGGAAGGTTCGGGACGGCAACCTGGGTCTGCTGCTGGGAGCTCCATCGAAGATAGAAGTTGTCGCCCGGAGTTAGATTCTGGTCATAGCGGATATCCCAGCGACGGTGGTCCTGAACCCTTGGAGGGTTATGGACGTAGTTGTTCGTTGTGGAACTGTTCCGTGGGGCCGGCCACCATGCGCGGATCTGCGCCGAGACTGCATCGGTCCGGCTCTCCGGCAGGAGGTTATTCGGAAAGGGCTGCCGAGCATTCGCTGTCAAGTCGTAGGTCAATGGGTCATAGATGATCGGACTGCCGGCACTGAAATCGCCGGCCTTTTCAGCGAGATTCGGGACGGTGCTCACGATGGTCGCCGACTCTCGAATGTCGGTGAACTCCACGTCGCCAAATAGGAAGGCCTTGTCTCTTCGGATGGGGCCCCCAAGAGCGAACCCGTACTGGTGGCGCTTGAACGGCGGCTTTTCTTGATCGGCAGGGTCGAAGAAGTTCTTGGCATCAACAGTTTCGTTGCGTAAGAATTCATACACGGCGCCGTGCAGTTCGTTGCTACCGGACTTGATCGTCAGGTTCACAACCCCTCCCGCCGTGCGGCCATACTCGGCTGAGTAGTTGTTTACCAGGACCTTGAACTCCTGAATGGCGTCGATGGAGGGCTTGAGCGCCTCTTTCTGGTTGCCCTGAGACGCGATCGATTGGTTGTTGTTGTCGATGCCGTCGATGAGGAAGTTGACTTGAGTGGGCCGGTGCCCGCCGACACTGAAACCCTGTGCCGCCCGGAACTCTGACCGGATTGGCGGTGCGGTACCCGATGATATCAAGGCTAGTTGCAGGTAGTCCCGCCCGTTGAGCGGGAGATTCACAATCTGGCGGTTGTCGATGACCGTCCCCGCTGTGGCGTCGGAGGTCTGGAGAGGCGACGCCGCGGCGGTCACGTCCACCGTAAACAGGGCTGCTCCCAACTCCATGGCAATGTCGACCACCCGAACATCGCCGACATTGAGGATGACACCTTGCCTCGTGACATGCTTGAATCCCTGTGCGTCGACGTCGATCACGTACTTCCCTACTCGCAAGGGCGGCGTACGGTAGAAGCCTTCCCCATTCGTCTCGACATGACGCGTTCCTCCCGTCCCCAGATGCCGGATCTGGATGGACGCCCTCGCAATCACCCCCCCCCTGTGGTGTCGGTGACCGTTCCGATCACGGTGGACGTGTCCGTCTGTTGCCCGGAAAGGAACGTGCTGAGGAGAGGAAGCAGGCTGACGACGGCTAAGAACCCCCTAAGCATCGGTGTGTGGCGACTCGACCTCGCCTACTCTGCTGCTGCTCTGTAGCGTGACCAAACTCAGGTAGCAATTCGGACCAGCCGAATTGACCCCTCCGCAAGTTTACTTGAATGTCAGCGTAGAGCGGGCGGAGTCAACGCACCGTGCGATCTGGTAGGTGGGTTAATGTCGGCGCCGGCTTGAACCGTTGCCGTCTGCCTAGGTGACGTACCGAAGTGACCTGCTTGACCGCTCCGTTGGAAGCGATCGTGCCCGCCGAGCGTGGACGCCCGTTGGCGTTCGAGCTGATCTGAAAATGAGGAGGCGTGTCAGTGAGACCGGCGTGGTGTCGCAGTATCGCCAAATAGCGAGACACCAACTCGGGCATGAGGAAGTTGTCCCGGACGTGTTCACGCCCTCTCTCCCCAAGTACCCCAGCCTCTCTCGGGTCGTCGAGAAAACGCGCCATCAATCTCGCAACCGCGTCCACGTCTTTGGGTTCGACGAGGTAGCCGGTCACCCCGTCGACCACCTGCTTCGGGATGCCCCCGGCCGTCGAGCCGATCACGGGCGTTCCTTGCCACAAGGCCTCCGACACGACCAGCCCGAATCCCTCGCGCGTCGAGATGTGAACAAAAACTCTCGCCAGGTGCGCGAGTGCGCCGACGACCTGATCGTTGTTGGCGACGTTCACCCAGAAGCGAACGTCGGGGTCGTTGCCGGCCTCTTTTCGCAGCGACTCGAGCATGGCGCCGCCTTCCGGATCGTCCGGCGCGGTATTGCCGAGAAAAATCAGGTACGGCGGTTTGTCGTACTTCCTTTCCTCGCGCAGTCGCTGGAAGGCCTGGATGATCGTGGCCTGGTTCTTGTGGATGTCATAGCGCGAAATGGCCGCTAGGATCGGCCGCTCGGGATCGACGTTGTGCTCGTCAAACAGTGGAGCCAGTATGTCGAGGGCCTCGCGGTCGGAGTAGTCGTGGTTCTTTTCCGCGAGTGGATCGATGCACGGGGCGATCTCGTACACCGGCTTCTGCACGCCTTGCCCAACGAACTCCGGTTGCGTGAAGACGGCCCCCGAGCACTGGTTGATGTAAGGCAGCAACGCCCGCCACAACAATCGATGCGGGTCCGACGTATCGATGTGGCAGCGCCAGATCACGTGACCCGAAAGTACGCCCGCTGCCGTCAGAGCCAACGGCTGTGGATCGTGCACGACGATCATGTCTGAGCTGATGTGGGCGTTCTCAGCGTTCTCTTCGATCGTATCGAGGTACTCGCCGAAGGTCTCCTCGAGTGAGATGGGCTGCTCGACGCCCTGCAGAAGGTTGTGAAATTTCTTCGTGATCTGGAAGAACTCGGGACGACCCTTGATCGTACACCAGTGGGCGTCAATGCCCAGCCCGCGTGCCAGCGGAGCGACGCTACGGAGCTTCTCCGCGACGCCCCCACCCTGCAGAGTCGAGTTTACGCTCACCCAGCTCTTGCCCTCGCAATCGCTGGCCAGCCGTTTCAACTGCTCCACCCGCGCCGGCCCGATGAACGGACGGTAATCTTCGGCGGTCCGCGTGAAGGTGGGTTCGTAGCTTTCCAGATTGTGAGTCATCGTCTCCGTAACTGCTCATCGGCAGCACGTCAAGATTTCCAGGGAGTTGCCGTCCCTGGATGGCATCCGTGGGGTGCGCGTCAAGCATCAGCAGCCGCCACCGTTTTAGGCCCTGCGGGTAAAGCCTCCAAGGCGAGAGCTGAAACATTTCTGCAACAAATTGTTCTGGGGCCATTATCGCATGGAAGTTCGCTCCATATCAATGGGGACGCGACAGCAGCTTGCGCCGTTCCATAAGCAAGTATCGGGCGAAATGGCGGGGGTGGCAATAGCGGAGAAGTGCTATTTTGACCGGACCGAAAGTACTCCCAGCTTTCTCAGAGAATCAACCTAGACTTTCAGCCACCGGCAGGGAAGGAGCACAGGGCGCTCCGCAGATTGCGCCAGCCTAGGTCGGCGTCGTCGCGTGAATCGCACAGGATAGCCAAGGCCGATAGCGACATCAATAGGAGGTACTCAGGAATTTTCCGGTCTCGATGCGCCAGGTGTCTTGCGAGACGCTGAGCCGCTTGCTATCGTCGAGGCCGTCATGAGAACATCTCGGCTTGTCGCAACAACCCTCTTGCTGCCTCTTGCGGCTTCAACGGTCGGCCCTGCGTCCGGCGCTACGCCGGTAGTGATCGAACCACGCTACAACGTTCGCATCGAGCGCAACATCAGAATCCCGATGCGCGACGGCAAGACCCTCTCCGCTGACCTGATCCGGCCCGACGCCGGCGGACGATTCCCCGTCCTGATCGAGTACCACCCCTATCGCAAAGACGACGCCTCGCGCGGAGGGCACAACCAGCACTGGTACCTGGCCGAGCGCGGTTTCATCGGCGTACGCCTCGACGTCCGTGGCACCGGCGGCTCCGACGGCACCAACACCGATGAGTACCTCCCCCAAGAGCAGGAGGACGGCTACGACGCGGTTGAGTGGCTCGCCCGGCAGCCTTACTCCAACGGCAACGTCGGGATGTTCGGCACCTCCTACGGCGGGTTCACGTCGATTCAGGTGGCCATGAACCAGCCGCCGTCGCTCAAGGCCATCGCGCCGATGTACGCCACCGACTACCGCTACACCGACGATTGCCACTACACCCGCGGCGGCAACATGCGCATGTACTACGACATCGGCACCTACGGCGGCTCGATGGTCGCCATGAATGCCCTGCCGCCGCTGCCCGAGCTGTCCGGCCCGCGCTGGGCCGAGATCTGGCGCGAGCGCCTCGAGAAGAACGAGCCCTACCTGATTAAGTGGCTCCGCAATCAGCTCGACAATCCTTATTGGCACGGCGCATCACTGCGGCCCGACTACGATCGCATTCAGTGCCCTGTGTACGTTATCGCTGGATGGCGCGACGGCTATGCAAACGCCATGATGCGCGTCTTTCAAAACGTCAAGACGCCGAAGAAGATACTCATGGGGCCGTGGGTGCATCAACGTCCGCACCAGTCGGTGCCCGGGCCGCGCATCGACCACCTCAACGAGATGGCACGCTTCTTCGCCCACTATCTCCGCGGCGAGGACACGGGTTTCATGGACGAGCCGCCCGTGCAGGTCTACATGCAGCGCTACGCGACGCCCAGCCGCACGCTCGACCCGACGCCCGGCCATTGGCGCAACGACACCCACATCACGCCGCCGGGTACGACCGAGCTTACCTTCTATCTAGGGAGAAACGATTCAGGAAGCGAGGGGCGGCTCACCGCCGAGCCCGCGTCGGACGAGACGTTCGACGAGTTTGAATACATCCCGACCGTGGGCGCCCAGAACGGCTATTGGTCAGCGGGCGGGATGAGCTTCTATCTTCCCGCCGACCAGCGTCCCGACGAGGCGCTGTCGCTCGTCTATACGACCGAGCCGCTCGAGGAAGACCTGCGCATCCTCGGCTGGCCCAAGGTCGTGCTGCACGGATCATCCTCGGCCGAAGTCGCCACCTTCGTGGCCAAGATCGCCGAAGTCGCCGAAGACGGCTCGTCCGCGCTGATCGTCGACGGCTCGTTGAACGGCACCCGCCGGGGCGTGCTCGCCGACGCGCTCAAAAAGCCCAAGCTGATGGTCCCGGGCGAGGTCTATGAACTCGACATTCCGATGTTCCCGACCGGCTGGGTCGTCAAAAAGGGCCACCGGCTGCGGCTGGCGGTCGCGGGGGCCGACTTCCCCAACCTCTGGCCGACCTCCTACGAAGCAACGAATCGCGTTTATCGCGGCGGAAAGTACGCCTCACGGATGGTTCTACCGGTGGTCCCCGAGTCGAAGCTTTCACCACCGCAGTTTCTGCCGGCGCCGCATCTCGAAACCATCGTCAAGTCCTACGGCGAGGCGCCTTCGCAGCAGACCATCGTCGACCAAATCAACGGCACCGTCACCGTGACGAACCAGACAGCCGGGACGGTCGTTCTCGAGGACAACCTCGGCTCGCTCTACCGTAACCGCAAGTTCCGTTGCACAGCCGACCGCAACCGTCCTGACCGCGCGAGCATCGTCGGCACGCACCGCTACGTCTTGACGCGCGACGGCGATGAAATCGAAGTCATCGCCGAAAGCTCAATCCGCGCCACCCGCGACGCGTTTCACTTGGTAATCGACCTCAATGTCACCAAAAACAGCCGCCCCTTCTTCCAAAAACAATGGACCGTCTCCGAGCCACGGCAGTTGATGTGAACTCCGGGCAGCAACCGAGCCGTGACCGTCAGGGAGCGGTCCGGCACAGAACCTGATGCCACTCGAGGGCCTCTAGACTATGCCATTATCTTCCCACCAGAACCACACAAAGGTAGCCTGCCGCACGAACGGTCGGTAATCGCTCGAATCTTGGGTGGGACAATGGTTACGGCGCCCGCGGAGGTATCATCACACGGCCATCAAGAATGAGGACCATGCCACTCAACCATGGTTTTCTGCGGCTTGCGACCCTCGTCTTGGTCAGCATCTTACTCCTGTCCTCAGAAATGGTCGAGCTTTTATGGCAGAAAAGACCCACGAGCCGACCGCGATCTCTTTCGATTCGGCGCAGTCTCCCAACGCCAAGGCTTTATCAACTCGTTGGGGGAGGTCGTACTCCGTCACGGAGAAGGGGTTCCGACAATCAAAGGTGATTTCTTTGAGGGTTTAGCAAAGGCCTGGGACACTTGGTACGGCTACATTGACATCCGTGGCAACTGGGTCATTCCCCCGAAGTTCATGGAGGCAGGAGATTTCTCTTCCGGTCTAGCGGCCGTACGAGTGGGTCAGTTGTGGGGCTACGTCGACCGGCAAGGAGCGCTAGTCGTTCGGCCAGAGTTTGACGAAGCGCGTGATTTCCACGACGGCCGGGCTGCTGTTAGGAAAGGAGACCGCTTCGGCTACATCGACCGTTCAGGGAATCTCATCGTTCCCTTCCGCTATAGCGTTGCTCGTGATTTCTCCCACAAACGGGCCTGGGTGGTCCGTGAGCCGGGGCTTTGTTGGGTGACCGCTGCCATGGACGACCAGGGCCTCACGCGGAGGCGCATCGGTCCAGGACTTGGCACCACTATCGACTTCCTCTTCCAGATTCCGAACTGCCGCTATGAATTGATCTCCCTTGATGGGAAGACCATCGGAGACCACATGTTCGATGACGTCCACGACTTCTCGGAAGGCCTGGCTGCGGTGGCCTTCCACAATGAATTCGGTGCTATGTGGGGCTACATCGACCCCTCCGGCGACTTTGCGATGCCGCCTCAGTTCAAAAACGCCACGTCCTTTTCGGAAGGTCTGGCGGCGGCAGTACCCTATGGAACAGACCAGGGGACTGGCTGGGGCTACATCGATCGGGCGGGAAACTTCGTCGTGAAACCCGGCTTCATATTAGCCTCGCGTTTCTCAAACGGCCTGGCTGCCGTCGCAACCCGCGATGCGGAGCGCATGAAGTACGACCGGTTCTACATCAACCGCTCCGGCCAACAAGCCTTCCCGGCCCCCTACGAGGTGCTCTCTGATTTTGCTCACGGGCTGGCGGTCGTGCTAACCAAGTACGGCGAACTCCCCATCTACATCGACACTTCGGGGAAGACCGTCTTTTCAAACTCTGACCACCCCAAGTAGTCACCCCAATCTCGCAGGCGCGCCTAACCCACTTGCTGCAACTCCTCGCGAACGACCCGCCTCAACGTGTCTTCAAGCGGCTCTTCCACCCGCCGGACGTGCTCCCGCAGGGCGTTGTTGATCAGGGTCTGGTAGTTGCCCCCGCCAGCCCGATCGACCTGCGCCCGAAACCACTCCAGCACGTGGGCATCGAGTCGAATTGTGATCCGGGTCTTCCCTTTCGGAACTCGCACCACGCGACCGCGTTTGGCCTTGCTGAAATCGTATTCCTTTCTCATCGCCTCTCTCCATACTGCCGGCGTTCCAGCGGCGTCGCCTTGCGGGCCGAGATGACCCGGATCGCGTCGTCCCGCCAGGTGTAGACAACGACCAGCGCCCGTCCCCAAGGAGTTCCACACCGAGGGTGATCCAGCGTTCCTCGCCATGCCACGAAGGATCGAGCATCGTCAGTGCCGACTCACCCTCCAGGACCGTCACGGCGGCGGCAAAACGCACGCCGCGCTTACGAACGTTCGATTCGGCCTTGGCAAGCTCCCAATCAAACTTCACCCATTCCTATTGTATGTACATCTGTACCCCATGCTGCAGGCATCGGAGCGATTGGGGACAAGGCCAGCTCACGGCCATACTCTTTCGTTTCGTGTTTTCGCTCGCTGCACATGAGGCTGGAGCGGGATTCCACTGCAAGGCCTTAAGTCCCAGGGGCCCGACGGTCTCGGGTGAACGTCTTGATCCATGCCTGGTGGGCCGATGAGACAGAGAGAACTGCGGGGGCGGTCGGTCTGTGGAGTTGCCATCATCACCACTGGTTCTGTCGGACGGCCCTTCGCAGAACTCCCCACGGTCCTCGGGTTCAGAGTCCAGCGGACCTGCCCATCGATCCGCGCCAAGTTTCGGCCTTTCTCAGTTACTCTTCCCGATCCTCGCAGGGTTTACCGTGCCCTTGTGGTTGCTTACGCTTCCACTCGCATGGCCCGATTGGCCTGTACTGACGGTTTCACTCGTTCAGCTGGCCGGGGCGCTTGTCGGGCTCCATTTGGTGGGCCGTCTCATAACCGGTCTCGTGCATGCGGGTTGGAGCTTGTTGTGCTACATGCTGCTCTTGGACTGTCTGCTCCAGCTGACCCCGGAGCTCAGACTCGTTGAGGTATTCGTGCAAGGACCTCTTCAACTCGCATGGCTCTGCGCTCTGATCTTGGGCCTGCGGTCTTCCCATCGCCGGCTGGGCGAAGAGATGAATCGGTTGCGGGAAGAGCAGCAGAAAGCCAAGCTCCGAAACCATGAATTGAGCGCGCTCAACCGGATTTCAGAGATCGCTCTGGGTTCGGAGGCGTCGAAACTGGCCCTCGAGGAAATCGTCAAAGAGGTGGCGACCGCAACGGGATTCCTTGTGGTGGCGATCGAGATCTACAACGAGAGGAACCAGAGCATGATCTGTGAGGCTGTCTCGGGCCTACCCATTCGATTCGCCGGCGAGGGCGTCGCCGTGCCGCTGGAGCAATCGGACGCGCACGAGGTCGTCCGCACCGGTTCGCCGGTATTCGAGACCGACATCTCCGTGCATCCCCTCTACAAGGCTTCCCGTCTGCGAAACATGGGCGTCAAGACGTTCTTTTGCGTGCCCTTTCGGCTCGAGAAGACCGTGATGGGCGCTTTGACGCTCGGTCATCACGAGCCGACAGAGCCCACGCCCTGGCTGCGCCAGTCCGCCTCGCAATATGCTAAACACATCGCCTTCCTGCTCGAACGGGAGTCGTCGCAGCGTATCCGCCAGAGAGAAGAACGCTATGCCCGGGCCGTGCGAGGCGCCAACGACGGTCTTTGGGACCTGGATCTCCGGCTGAACCGAGTCTACTACTCGGAACGCTGGAAGTCGATGCTGGGATATGAAGAGGGAGAGATCGGCTCGGAGACTCGGGAATGGTTCGGGCGTGTTCACCCCAGCGAAAGAGCCGAGTTGGAAGGGACCATCAATGCCCATCTGGAAGGCAAGACGGCGCATTTTGAGTTCGAGCATCGCGTGCTCCACAAGGACGGCGAGTATCGTTGGATGTTGAGTCGGGGTCTGGCAGTACGTGATGAAGAAGGACTTGCTGTCCGGATGGCTGGGTCACAGACGGATGTCACCGACCGCAAGAAGGCCGAAGAGCGGCTGCTCCATGGAGCGTTTCACGACTCCCTCACGGGTTTGCCGAACCGCGCACTGTTCACCGATCGAGTGGAGCGTGCGCTGGCCAGGGCCGAACGACGGCCGGACTATCTATTTGCCGTCATGTTCCTCGATCTGGACCGGTTTAAGATCCTCAACGACAGCCTGGGGCACATGAGTGGGGACCGGCTGCTTCTCGGGGTAGCCCAGCGCCTCAATGAATGCCTCCGGCCCGGAGACACTGTCGCACGGCTAGGGGGTGATGAGTTCACCGTCCTGCTCGACGATCTGAACGGGCCGTCCGAGGCCCATGAGATCGCCCGGCGAATTCAGCAGAGTCTGGCCGCTCCGTTTCGGTTCGATGGAAAGGAGATTACGACGAGCGCAAGTATCGGTGTGACCTTTAACACGCAAGACCGTCGAAGACCCGAGGAACTCTTGCGCGACGCGGACACCGCCATGTACCGCGCGAAGGCGTCACAAGCACAGCGCCTCAGTGTGTTCGAGCCGTCAATGCACGAACATGCCATGGGCGTGCTCGAGATCGAGACGGACCTGCGAAACGCTCTGGCCAGCGAGCAGCTTGTCATCTACTATCAGCCGATTGTCGGCGTCGAGTCGGGAAAGATAGAAGGTCTGGAAGCGCTACTCCGTTGGGTCCATCCGCAACGCGGACTTCTTCCACCTTCGGAGTTTGTCCACGTCGCTGAGGAGACCCAGCTCATCATCGAAATCACTGAGTGGATTCTGCACACGGCCTGCTGCCAAGTGAAGCGTCTGAGTCAACATGACTCAAGGCCTCTCTTCGTCTCAGTAAACGTAGCCGCCTGCCATTTCGAACGGCTCAGCCTCGTCGAGACCGTCCGCCAAGTGATCGAGGACACAAAGCTGGATGATCCCGGTCTGTTGCAGATCGAGCCCACCGAAAGCACCCTCATGGAGAACCTAGAGGCGACTTCCGAGGTGCTCGAACAGCTGCGCTCAATGGGTGTGCGAATTGCCATCGATGACTTCGGCACTGGCTACTCTTCGTTAAGCTACTTGGCGCGTTTTCCCATCCACACGCTGAAAATCGACCGCTCGTTTGTCAGAGATGTTACGGGGAACTCTCATAACAGCGAGATCGTCCGGGCGGTTGTAACCCTCGCGAACAGCTTGAAGCTCAAAGTTACCGCGGAAGGAGTAGGGACGGCAGAAGAGTTTTCCTTTCTGCGGTCAATCAACTGCTCCCACGTACAAGGCTACTTCTTCTGTCGACCGCGTGCGGTCGATGAGGTCGCTGAACTCATAGCTAACTGGACATCACTCGATGCGGGGCCACCCCAAGACGCCACGGTCCGTTCGGAGATTCCGGTCGCGCTTTGAAGGGCAGATGAGGGACCAGGGCGTGCGGCAGGGTGGCGCTCGGCGCGCCAGCTCGTCGGCACGCATCGCTACGTGTTGACGCGGGAGGGGGATGAAAGCGACGGCGTCGCCGAAAGCACGATCCGCGCGACCCGCAAGGCGTTCCAAGGTCCCAAGCTCGCTGTCGGTGTCCCTGGCACCCAGTATCAGGATAGCGCGCCGATGCAAGAGTTTCGGGGCGACGATGCCGTAATCCGTCCGTAAGCCGGCAGCAGTTCGGATCGGACCTCCCCCATGACGCGAGGGGCAGGGCTCGAGGCGCCCGCCTGTTTTAGTCTGCCCCACCCAGTGGGTGTCCGAGAGAGACAGCTCAAACGCCCCTGCCGGGGGGCTCCAGATTGTTTGTGGACTCTACCCAACGGCTTGCGCCGTGGGCTACTTTCAAACGTCCGCTTGGCGGACTAGGCTGTTCTGTTACCGCCAAGCCTACGGACGGATTAGGGACGATGACAAAACTGTAGACCGGATGTCAGACTTGTGTACAATTTGGCCTTTCTGGGCCGAGTGCCGGTGATAGAATCAACGTGGGCCTGCTAGGCGGGCAGTCGCCGCGTCCGCGGCTCGTAAGAGCCGTGGTCCCGGGTAGGTGCCTGAGGCCGCCAGTAATACCGGTCCGAATGGAATGACTGGCGCTCCGGCCTCGGTCGGAGTACAGAAACCGGCCCATAGCCCGAGAGGCCGTCTACGTACGATAGTTTCACTGGCTTATGTCCACCACTGTGAATACCAGTCGATGTCAATGCGGACATGTGCACCGGTGGCAGCACACAAGCGGCAGGGGTGAACAGTATTAGCAAGCGACGCACTTTGTCACGGCGGGCGCGTCACCCCTGGGATACGCCGAAACCATCGGGGCGGAGCGGCGGGTACTTGGGGTTGTTCGGCGTGGTCGCTCTGGGTGCGGCGGCCTACTACGTTTGGACGCAGCCGGTCGAGTCGGAGGTCCGGATGTTCCTCGACTCGCTGGTTCGCCCTATTCGGGAAATCATCGAGGCCGCCATAAAAACAGACAGGTGAGGACCACGATCTCAAGCCGTCGAGTCGGGCCTGTTGCGGCGCCAAGCCTCCGGTTTGCCGAGTCCCGATTCCTCGGACTCAGATCTTCGAGCTTGGCCCACGTTACGAGGCAGTTCGGCGAGTGAGTCTAAGGTTAGTGCCGCTGCCCGGCCGCCACGCTCGTCAGCTCCTTGTCGGTATAGGTCGCACCGTCGGCCCCGATGTAGAGTGTCTGGGGTAAAGGGAACCTGTTGTCCCATTGTTGGAGAAGGCACCGCCACCTTCAAGGTGTTGGTCTCGGCGGCGGTCGGCCCGTAGTTGTAGGTCAGCTCGAAGTACGACCCGGGAGCCGGCTCGATCGTGGGAGGGCCGCAGCCGGGCCCGGCGGAGATCGTCATCTTAAGCTGCACGCCGCCGTTCGGGCTCACGCCATCGGCCGACGCCGTCCCCGTGTCTCCGATACCAACCGTTGCCAGGGCATCGGCGTTGCTGGTGCAAGCGGCCTCGACATCGCACACGATGATCACTCCCCCAACCGCCGCCGGCTGACCCGTCACATTGGCGAGGAAACCCTGCGGCTGGGCCCACGATCCCGGAATGACATCGTCCTGGCCCGAGCCGAAGTTGGTGACGATCGCTCGCGTGCCCACCATGAAAATGCCCGGCGACGCCGGGGCGGCGCTGACTACAAACGGTTCACTCGAAATGGTTCCGGCGTCGCCCTCCCAGTGAACCCGCACCTCGACTTCACCACTGCTAACGTCGAGCTCCCAAGGCACCTGGACATTGGCTTGGTCTGAGAGGGCTCCGAAGTCTTCCCGGAAGAAGACGCCGAAAAGCGAGCCGGGGAGGCCGTTGAAAGTGACGGAGAAACCATCGAGATCGAAGTTCAAAGGAAGGGAATCAGCCGTTACTGTCTGCACTGCGAAAAGGCCGTAGACGGAAACGATCGAGCCCGGCGAGATCAGCTCCTGGCAGCCGGCCGCGTCGCAAACGCCCGTGATGTCGTGCGCCGTTTGTCCGCTGGGGAACTCCGTGAAAAGGGCAGCCCTCTCGCTGCTTCCCGCGCGCTGAACTCCTGCAAGCTCGGAGACCCTAGTATAGTGCACCATAAATAATGTAACTTATATTGGCTTCCCGTCGTCTCTATTAACAGGAGGCATGGGATGCGAAGAGCACAACCAGTAACTTTGAACACAGCGCAATGCAAGCAGTTGGACCGCTACGCGCGCGGCCGCCAAGTCGCCGTTCGTCTCGCCCTGCGAGCCAGGATTGTCCTGCTGGCCGCCGACGGTCTCGAGAATAAGCAGATCGCCGCACAGCTCGGTGTCTCGCGGCAGTTGGTGGCCCGCTGGCGCACGCGCTTTCTCGAAAGCAGCATCGCCGGCATTGCAAAAGACGCCCCACGGCCCGGTCGTAAACCTGCCGTCTCGAAGCAGAAAGTACAGCAGATCATCCACAAGACCACCCGCGAGAAACCGTCCAACGCCACCCACTGGAGCCGCCGCACCATGGCCGCCGCGGCCGGCGTCAGCGCTTCCACCGTGGGACGGATTTGGCGCGCCCATGGCCTCAAGCCCCACCGCGTCAAGACCTTCAAGCTCAGCAATGACCCGCGTTTCGCCGAGAAACTCGACGACATCGTCGGACTCTATCTCAATCCGCCTGAGCATGCTCTGGTTCTCTCGCTCGATGAGAAGTCCCAAATCCAAGCCCTCGATCGCACCCAGCCCGGCCTGCCGCTCAAAAAGGGACGCGGCCAAACGATGACCCACGATTACAAGCGCAACGGCACGACCACCCTGTTTGCGGCGCTCAACAGCCTTGACGGCAGCGTGATCGCCGAGTGCATGCCCCGACACAGCCACCAGGAATGGCTGCGCTTCCTGCGCTTAATTGACCGCCGCACTCCCAAGGACAAACAGCTTCATCTCATCGTGGACAACTATGCCACCCACAAGCATGCCGCTGTGAAGCGTTGGCTCGATCGTCACCCGCGCTTCCACATTCATTTCACCCCGACCTCGGCGTCGTGGCTGAACATGGTCGAGCGATTCTTTCGCGATCTCACCGTCAAGCGCCTGCGCCGCGGCGTGTTTCGCAGCGTGGACGAGCTCGTCGCCGCCATTGACGACTACATCGCCCAGCACAACGGGCATCCCACGCCCTTCATCTGGACCGCGACCGCCTCCGACATCCTCGAGAAAGTCAAGCGCGGACGTGCCGCCCTGCATAAGGTGCAATCTGCTTGACGCACTACACTAGCAGCCCGTGGCAAAACCGGGAACGGTACTAGATACAAATGTAGGGGCACGGCATGCCGTGCCCGCTCGCCCGGCCTGCCGCAATATGTAGGGGTATCGAACGGGGTTGACAAGAATCCATGCTTTCACCACGGACTGCTAGGCCCCGGCTGACCCTGTTTGGACTGTGCTTGCAGCTGCGTCCCGGACGGTAACGTCAGGGTAGCCGTCGTCAGTAGGAGAACTGCGGTGTGGGTTGCGGCCGCCAGCCTGGACCTAACCTCGTTAGCGTTCATGTTGACGGAACGGGAGGGATCCCAAAGACCTCCCTAGGAAGTGGCGTTGCGGAACGGGGGCCCTTATCACTGGTTGGTCCACGTTGGCGTGGCATACGCGGCGAAATGACCCGGGTGCTCGAAGCTGACGTTGCCGTGATTGAAGCGCATCGTTCCCGTGGTCCCGATGCGCCCGTCGTTCCAAACAAATCCACCGTCGGGATACACGATGTGGACGTTCTTCTCATCACCGCTCATTACGTCTTTGAGAGGTGTCATTTGGGCTTCGGCCTTTCCGGGAACGCTGAAACTGGAGTTGTTGCCAGCTACGGTCATCTCGATTTTCGTCACGATGGGCCCTTCAACCGAGTCGAGCGTGCCGCCTAGAGCCTCCCACGGCATGCCCCCTGCCTGACCTGAGAAGATCATCGCCAACCCGGTCACCTGCTCGGGTGAGGCGGACTCATCGATGAACATGACCGCTTCGCCATTGCCCTCGTGGATTGCCTTCGGCCATTTGGCCCCAATGACAACACGGGTCCCTGTCAGGTCAGTCTCCCCGTAGTGCCCCTCGATGACCTCGTAGCCGAACAACGCCTGGCAGTTGCCCAGATCCGGGTACCCCCCGAACTGGCAACCACAACCGTGGTTACAGTTGCACGTCTCGAGGTTATGCACTTTGATGCTGTAGGGTTCCCCTGCCATGGTCGGTTTCCTTTGCGAGATGTGCCCAGCTTACCACGCGGATGAAGACCTGCGGTTCCATCTGGAAGCGCTCGCAGAAAACGCTCTTCGCTACGGTGTCGGGCTGCCCGGATTCTGCTTGGTGAGCAACCAGGTCCACTTGGTCGCGATGCCCGGCATCGGCTTCCGTTGCCGGGGCACGCGGCGTGGCCCGGGGATCGACAAGCGTCCGCTGCCGTGCAGGGTCGATCGGCCCTGGTGTATATTTGTTGAATCCCTCGCGGGTTCTCTGTCAGAGGACGGGGCGACCCACCTGTTGAGGGCCTATGTCTCGTTGCCTGGGAGGCCGAACTGAATGCCTGCTGCCAAACCGTACAAACCGCCAAAGGACTTCGCCAAACTAGCCGCTGTCGGGAGCCTGTCGGCCTACAAGAAGCTGTACGATCAGGCCAAGCGAAACCCCGAGCGGTTTTGGGAGAAGCTCGCCAAACAGGAGTTGCATTGGTTCAAGAAGTGGACCAAGGTGCGGGACTGGAAGCCGCCCTTCGTCCAGTGGTTCGTCGGCGCCAAGACGAACATGTCGTACAACTGCCTGGACCGCCACCTGACGACGGCACGTAAGAACAAGGCCGCCATCATCTGGGAAGGCGAGCCGGGGGATATGCAAACGCTCACCTACCAGGAGCTGCACCGCCGCGTCTGCCGGTTCGCCAACGTCCTCAAGGGTCTGGGCTTGCGCAAGGGCAGCCGGTCGATCATCTATATGCCGATGATCCCGGAGCTGCCGATCGCGATGCTGGCCTGCGCACGGCTTGGGATCACCCATAGCGTCGTGTTCGGGGGCTTCTCGGCCGAGGCCCTCAAGACGCGCCTTCTCGATCTGGAGGCCACTGTCGTGATTACGGCTGATGGCGGCTGGCGTCGCGGCAAGATCGTTCCGCTCAAAGACACAGTGGACGACGCTCTCGAGGACTGCCCCAAGGTCAAGCACTGCATCGTCTATCGCCGCACCAAGAACGACGTCAATATGGTTGCAGGGCGTGACCATGATTGGGACGATCTCGACGCCAACGCGAGTGAGGTTTGCCCGGCGGCCGAGCTGGACTCCGAGCACGCGCTCTACGTGCTTTACACCTCAGGGACGACCGGTAAACCGAAAGGCATCGTTCACACCACAGGTGGGTACCAACTCTCGGCCCAAATGACCATGAAGTGGGTGTTCGACATCAAGGAAGAGGACACCTACTGGTGCGCGGCCGATGTGGGCTGGGTCACCGGACACACCTATATCGTGTACGGGCCGCTGCTGGTGGGGACAACCACGGTGATGTACGAGGGGGCGCCGGGCTTCCCCCAACCAGACCGATTCTGGCGGATTATCGACAAGTACAAGATCAATATCCTCTACACGTCACCGACGGCGATTCGGGCGTTCATTCGGCTGGGGGAGAAATGGCCGCAGAAGCACGACCTCTCGAGCCTGCGCTTGCTCGGCTCCGTGGGTGAGCCCATCAACCCGGCGGCCTGGGAGTGGTATCACAAGTACATCGGCGGCGAGCGTTGTCCCATCGTCGATACCTGGTGGCAGACGGAGACGGGGTCGATCATGATCTCTCCTCTGCCGGGGGCGACGCCGCTCAAGCCGGGGTCCGCGACCTTCCCGCTGCCGGGCATCGTGGCGGACGTCGTTGACTCGGAGGGTAACCCTGTTCCCAAAGGGGGCGAAGGCTACCTCATCATGCGGGAGCCTTGGCCGTCGATGTTCCGCACGTTGTGGCGTGACAAGCCGCGCTTCAAGAAGACCTACTTCTCACAGATTCCAGGCGCTTATTTCGTCGGTGACGCGGCACGGCGCGACAAGGACGGGTATATCTGGGTGCTGGGCCGGGTGGATGACGTCATGAACGTCAGCGGCCACCGGCTCTCGACGGCCGAGTTGGAATCGGCTCTGGTGAAGCACAAAGCTGTGGCCGAGGCCGCGGTGATCGGCAAGCCCCACGAGATCACCGGGCAGGCTATTGTCGCTTTCGTCACCTTGAAGGAGGGCCAAAGCGCGGACGACAAGATGGCCGCCGTCCTCAGAGATTGGGTGGCTGTCGAGATCGGCAAGTTCGCCCGTCCCGAACAGATCCGCTTCACCGAGTCTCTGCCCAAGACCCGCAGCGGCAAGATCATGCGCCGCTTGCTGCGGGAAATCGTCACCACCGACACCGTGTCGGGCGACATCACAACGCTCGAAGACCTCTCGGTGATCAATCGGCTGGCGGGCAAGCAGGAAGAGGAATAGGCGGTCCTGCGCGGGCTATCGCCCTTCGGCTGTATGAGTAGGTTTGGCTGCTTTGAATGAGGCCTGCATCCGGGTCAGATGGATGGAGAAGGGCGTAACCTCAAAAGGCATCTTGTCTCTCGTTGAGAGCAAGGCGACCGGTTTCGTCTTCACCAGGTGCAGTGTGTTCGTCCACGGGTCAAGCTTGAGGCGAGACCCCAGCGGTAGGGCTGCGATCTGATCCATCTTGGCTTCATCCAGATCCGGAGCTTTACTGGCTAACTTGCTGATTCGAAGCAGGTTTCCTTCTCTGGCAAGCTGGTTTCCCAAGTTTGCCTGGATGAGGTGGGTCAAGTAGGGGGCACGACTCTCGAGCGCCTTGAGAAACAGCCCGGCGTTGGCGAGCTTGCCCTTGTAGGGAGACTTTGAAAGCATCTCGATCGCCTTCCGGCTGGCTTCGTCGATCTCTTGTTGGCCGCGCCCGAGACGCAACTTCTGCAGAATCTCCGAATCCTCGAACATCGTCTGATCGCTGAAAGCGAACATGGTTTCGGTGCGGTGGCCGAGCGCGATGTGCGCCAGTTCGTCCGACAGCACCATGGCCAGGCTGGCTTCGTCCGGCAGGACGTCGATCAGACCCCGGCTGATGACGATGGACTGTCCGATCGAGAAGGTTTCAAGCGGTGTCGTCAGTAGGACTCGACATGTGACTTCCAGGTTGATTTTATTGGTGACGATCAGGTTACGGACCACCGTGTTCAGCACGTCATCTACTTCGCCCTTGGGCGCCAACAGTCCACTCTTCTCGAGACGGTGAATGACGTTTTCTTCCGCTTGCCGGGTCCAAATGCGCTGGCTTTCGAGCGGGGTGACGTCTTCAGAGCCACTTTTATCTTGGACTTCGCGGCTTGCGGCAACCAGAATCTCGGTCAGTTCCTGTAGTTTGCTGCTGCGAAAGGCGTTATAGCCCCAGAGACGCGTCTGCGCCTTGAATCGGACGGTCTCCCCTTCGGGTCCCAGGGCATTTGCGTCCTGCACGTAGACGTAGGCGGGCACCCATAGATCCGGTGCGACGTTGACGCGCCAACTATCGAAGTGAAAAAACAGCGCGTCGCCGACGGCCAGGGTGTAAGTCCCGTTGAACCGAACGATCTTGTGCTGCTTGTCTTCCACCCAAATCCGGCCCACAAAGCGCCCAGGACGGCCTTTGTTTTTGGGCGCTACATCGAAGACGAGGGTTCTGACTTCCCCGAGAAACTCCCGGCGCACATACTCGAACCGATACGTGCGGCGAGTAAAGCGGCTGGCATCCGGCAGGACCATCTGGGCGAAGCCTGCGGGTATGAAGTAGCTCTGACGTGACTTCTTCTTTGGCAGGAACAGGAGCCGCCGTTTCTGCGGAGGGTTGTCGAAACCTTCACTCACGAACAGTTGGTCGTAATGGATGCTGTCATCTAAGGAAAGCTTGCCTACCATATAGTGATCGCGCCGGATAGGCGTATTTGTCTGCGAGTCGTCGGCCAGCTCCTGCAGATACGTTTCGATCACCGGGCGGTAGCGACGCATCGTTTCAATGAAGTCTTGTTCGTTGGCGACGATGCGGTCAATCAGCCGGTCGACCAGATCGGTGCGGCGGGCGGCTGCCGGCGTGGTGGCGGCAATCGTGAGTAGCACTGCGAGGACGAGGTCTTTGATGGTGTTGGTCATGACGTTGGTTCCTTGGTAAGCAGGTTCCTCAGTAAGCAAGCTGGAATCGAATGTACACCGTGGCCACCAGGTCCACTGGTTCTCCGTTGCGCTGGGCGGGTTCGAATCGGATGTTCTTCGCGGCTTCGATCGCGTTCTCGTCGAGCCCGTGGCCGAGGCCCTGGGCGACTTTCGATATCACGATGTCGCCCGAAGCTGCAAACAGCACTTCCAATCGGACCTCTCCCTCAATCTGGAGTCTGCGTGCCTCGGCCGTGTATTTGGGCCGCGGTTTTGCGAGTATCTTGACGCCCGTCGAGGGGCGTGCGCGGTCGCGCTGGACGACGGTGGTCTCAGCATCATCGCTGTACACCACCTCGCCGAATCCGGCCTGTTCGGCTGGGCGCGAGTCCGTCTGGTCGCCTCCGCCGAGTTTGACCTCATCGAACCCGGCGGCGTCCGGGCCGGTCGACGCTGCTTGCCCGTGGGGCACGAACCTCGCCCCGGCACGGGCCTGCCCAAAGCCGGAGGCTCCCTCCCTCGGACGTTCGTATCGTGCATTTCGCCAACGAGCACCGATGCTTGTCGCAGAGCCTACCCTCCCGAAGGCGCTGGGCCCGGTGGGAACGCTCAAAGCGGCCAGCGCTTCCTTGGAAGCGGCCGCCTTCCCGAAGCCGGCGGCTTGGACGCTTCCGCGCGGAGCCATCGGCGTGTCAGCGGCGATTGCCAATGCCAATAGGCCGGTTTTCAACTCGAGCTCGGCCGGTGGAGGCGGGGGTGTTTGTATCGTGATCTCCGGTGCCTGCGGGGCAGCGGGTTCCATTCGCACCTTGGGCGGATCGGCCACTAAAGCCTTGCGCACCGGGGTGGGCTTGCGGTGCGCAGGTGCTACCCGTGCTCGCCGTGGCGGGGCCGCGGGCCTCGCGCGTCGTCGCGGCGGAGTTTTCACTTCGTCCACCCGCGGTCCTGCCGGAGCGAAGATCGTCACCGAGCGATACCTCTCGGTCACGTTGAAGGGTGACTGGGGGGCTGTTCCGAGCAGCGCCACCGCAAAGACCGCCAGGACATGCAGTACAACACTGGCACCGAACGTGCGGCCCGATCGGCCGGAAACGGAATGGAGGTTTTGAAACACGATGAATCCCTGTTTTGGTTGGCTGAGCGGCGACCGATATCTCGGTCCGTAAGTACCGTATCGTCCGCCCTTTCGGAGCCTTTTAACTCCACGTCCAAAGTCAAAAAGTTGACACGCCAATGCTGTGTGCCACATCGGGACGAGTGCTCTCGGAAGGCCAACTTGGGCGGGCTCAGCCGCGCTGACATTCCTAGCGTCAGGCTCGATTGCACAGTTTTTCGACTTGCCATCGCAAGGGTATAATCAATCCACCTTCTATTTCTGTTTTCAGACCGGAGATCGACGAGAGATGTTTAGATCAACTGATGACCCTTACTTGGGATTTGCCGCGCGTGCCTGGCAACAGGCCGGTCGCGGAACGATGAGGCGAGCGCTTTGCGCGGGCCCGGCACCCGTTCTGGCCGTGGCCCTGCTTGTCACGTCGGGCTGCACGCCACAGAGCAACTTGGATCGCGCCTGCCCGCCAGGAAACCTAACGTTAACCGCCCGCAAGGATGCGGACGCAGTAGGGCGTTTCCGTGGTGGCATTGACACCGCCATGGACACCGTCATGACTACCAGTGGTGCGCCCCCGTGCGCCGTCGTCGTGGTCGGCGAGAACCAGATCGCCACGATCAACGGGTATGGCGACACGTTCGCAACTGATGGTCCGTTGCTTGACCCGGGGACGCCGGCGATCGCGCAGACGCGGCTATACGTCGGATCGATCTCGAAGACCGTCACCGCGCTTGCCATGCTCAAGCTGGCAGAAGAGGCAACCAGTGCGGCATCGTGGCCGAACCGCCGGTGAGTCTGATCGACAGACCGCTCGTCGATCTCTATCCGCCAGTCGCCGATGTGCCGTAATGGGCCGATTTTTCCCCCAGTGAATATCTTGCCCACGCGTCGGGCGTACCGAAGGATCCGAATCCCTTCGACACCGCCGCGCTGGATGCGCTGCCGGCGGCGGCAGGACCGCATCCCGGCATTCATCCGCGTCACGCCTTTGTGACCTACCGCGACACGCTGCCCAGGATCGCCGGCTTCCAGCAGCAGTTCGATGCGCGCTACTCAAATATCGGCTACTCGCTGGTCGGAGCGGCAATCGACTGGCAGGCCGTGGACAACGTTGCCGGCAGCGAGTCCGGTTATGAAAGTTACGTCTTCCGAAAAATCGGGCTCAACGACGGTGGGACGACCGAACCGACTATGATTTCCATGTGCCTCGGAGCGTCCTGGCGCGCGCCGCACATGGACAACCTTGCGAAGGGTTTTCAGTCGGGCTCTAACACGCCGCTGGCAGCGCCCGATTTTGACGGGTGGGAGGGGCCGTCTGGCGGCTGGACGATGACCATCGGGGATTTGGGGCGGCTGATCATCGCCATCAACACGAACTCGCGCATCTCGCAGGCGTCACGGGACGCGATGCTGGCCAATGTCGCGACCGGGCCTTTGCTTGGCACAACGACCTGGGGACTCGGGGTCTGGCGCAACAACATCGGGAGTGACCGACTCTACGGCAAGGGCGGCGATATCACGGGCTTTACCTCGGACTTCATCGCCTATCGCGATAACGGCGCCGGGGCCGGTATCGTCTGCAACCAGGACAGCGTAAGCCACGAAGTGTTGCGCACCGCGATCCGTGACATCATCGACCCCTGTTTTGACGAGCCTCCAGATACACGTCCGGCGTATTGCTCTCCGATCGTGATTTCCGACTTGGCTCCGACACCTCCGTAGTACGCCCTCTCTAGCCCTAGGCGTCCCAACGGCAGTGTCCCCGTTTGGATTCCGATGTGGGGCCTGGGGACGACCGTGGGATGTTGACGTTCGAACCGACCACGGGCAGAACGGGAATCACGAGTGGCCGAAGCGAGCTGATATAAGCGAGCGTCCTGAGGGACGGCTGGGAGCGATCGCGGAGCCGCAGTATTTCACGGTCCGTTCGAGTCACCAGGGGTCACTTACCTTGCGAACAATAACCTGGTGGCCCTTCTCGCGCAGCTCGTAGTGAGGCTCGAAAATCTGGAGGAAAGCGTCCACAGCTAGCTCAGGGCGCTTGAGCAAGGGGGCAGTACTACGCCCGTTGTAGTCATCAATTATCATCACCCCGCTGGACTTGAGGAGGTCCCAAGACAGGACGATGTCGGCTAGGGCGCACGCAGGACGATGACAGCCGTCAATATAGATGAAGTCGTATCGTCTTTCCATTGTGCGCAGAACCCGCTGCGACATCCCTCGCAGCCTGACAACCCGGTCCGCGTGCCCCGAGACGCGGACGTTATGGTCAAAGTATTCGACTACCCGGCCGGGGAACGGATCGACGCACGTAATTGAGGACGACTCATGCGTCAGCACGTTCCCTAAGAACCAGATCGCGGACCTCCCTTCGAAGCTGCCAATCTCGAGTGCGGCGACATTGGGTTGTCCGACTAGGTGCTCCAACTCCTGCTCCCAGAGCGTTGCGTACCCTGAAACCCAATCTGTCGTAAAGATCGGGAGAGACTGAGACTCGACGGGTGACGGAAGAGGAGGTGGTGCGGGGTACCAAACATACGATCTCAACGGGTTTGGGAGCATCTGGTACCAACTGATGTCGGGGTCGTCGCCCATGATCTTGCGGCCTAGTAGTTTGATCCGCCACTGGCCCCTTGGATGGAGTGCAACAAACAGGACTAGCGTCACAAAGACGGCGAATACAATTCTCCGCTGTTTTTTCGCATGGGACCAATAGAACGGTGCGAAAACTCGTTGACTCGCCTCAATTACTAGGCCGGACCTCCAGTCGCACATAGTACACCCTCTCCTCATCTGGGCACAACGAATTCACGTCGCGAAAGAATGCACGTCACACAGATCGCCCCCGGACGGACGCCTGCTCGCTGGGAGCGGCTAAACCAGCACGTCTCTTCAAGGCCCGCGCTACGCGGGTGCGGTGAGCGCACGTGGGGCTCGTTCAAGGCTTACGGACGGATCACGGGTTTTCGCTCCGCGATGGTGCTGTCCTCAATCTCGCTATAATCTCCGGTTGTCCGACCCCGCTGACTCTCAAGCCAGACCTCCGCGTGTCGTGGTCGTCGCCCCGATGCCGCCGGAGAAGAGTGCTTACGCGCTGGCCCGCTACAGCCGCTCGCCGGACTCGATTGTGCAGAGCCTGGACTGGGTGCGTGGCCACAGCTCGGAAAAGTTTCTCGAGAGCTTCTACTTCCAATACGGGCACGCGTCGATTGCAGATCTAGGCCACTGCATCTTTTGCTTTGAGGGCATTTCGGAACTGGCGGCCATAGAAATTGAGGATGAGCCGCTGTGGGACGGCCAGGCCAAATCGACGCGCTACCAAGACTTTTCGAAGGGGAACATTGTCGCGCCCCCCGAGTTGGCTGGGACAGAGGGCGAGAGAGTCTACCAGGGGGCCGCCGAGGGGCTGCTGGCGGCCTATCTTGATATCCACAAGCGCCTCGTCGAGCACCTGAGAGAGAAACACCCCCGGCCCGAGGAGATGAAAGAGAGTGCGTACCGGCGGACGATCGCGGCCCGCGGTTTTGACGTCGCGCGCTACTTGCTGTGGCTAGGTATCTCGACCAACATCGGCCAGGTCACGAGCATTCGGACGCTGGAAAAGCAAATCCAGCGGCTGGGCGCAAGCGGCTACGGCGAGGTACGTGAGCTGGCGGACGAGATGCGCCAAGCCTGCGCCAAGCCGCCGGGATGCCCCTGGTACCCGCAGCAGCAGTCCGAACCCCTGGCGCCGACGCTCGCGCGGTACGCCGATCCCGACGTGCGCTCGACCAAGGCGCGGGAACGTGTAGCGGAATGGGCGACGCAGAACCTGAGCCTAGAGAAGGGCGGGGAAGTGCCCGACGTGGATCTCGTCCGCCCGACAGATCCTCTGGATGAAACCGCTGCCACGTTGCTGTATGCAGTCACCGACCTGCCCTTCCGCCATCTCTTGGATGTTGTGAGCGGGTGGAGTACTGCGAGGCGGCGAGAGGTGCTGGACGCCGCCCTACAGGAACGGCATCCGCGCGATGAACTTCTGCGGGAGTTCCGCACCGGATACAGCTACGTCTTTGATGTCGTTTGCGACATCGGTGCCTACCGCGACTTGCACCGTCACCGGCGCTGCCAGCAGATTCGGCAGGAGTTTACCGGACGGCTGAGATACGATACGCCTCCGTTGGTGGAGGAAGCCGGCGTGGCCGAGCAGTACCGCACCGTGTTGGGCGATGCCGAAAACGCGCGAGACCGGTTGCGCGAGATGTCTCCCCATGCCTCGCACTACCTGTTGCCGTTTGCGGCGCGCATGCGGTCGCTTTTCAAAATGGACTTCGCCGAGGCGGAGTATATTTCGCGTGTGCGTTCCGGCGTCAAAGGCCACATCTCCTACCGTACGGTGGCGTGGCAGATGCGCGAGAGGATTGTCGAACTCGAGCCCGCTCTCGGCGAGTTGATTCAGGCCACACCCCCCGACGTGGAAGACACGTTGACGCGCTGAGAACGTTTCGACTACTGTAAGCCGTCGGCCACCGTTTCGAGGCCGCGAAACGGAGCGGACATTCCAGCGCTAGCGCAACTCCGGTTGTCCTCCCGACGTTGTGTGCAGACTCGAATAGGTATTTGGCGTTTGTGTCAGACCCTCCGGCTGCTCTACACGCGTGACCGACGGCTGGAGTGTCAGCTCACGGTAGAGAGCGACCGTGGCGCGCCATAGCCGCTCCCTTTGAAAGTGCCGCCGCACCCGCCGGCGGGCGGCCAGACCGAGGCGCTGTGTCAGTGGAGGTTCGTCCAGAAGCCGTGCCAGAGCTTGGGTGAGCGCTGCCACGTCGCCGACGGGCACCAGCAGCCCCGTCTCTCCGTCTACGATTGCGTCGACGACGCCAGTGCAACGCGTGCCCACGGCGGGTTTGCCGGCCGCGGCTGCTTCCAGAACGACGGTAGGAAAGCCCTCCCGGTAGCTGGGCAAGGCTAATAAGTCGATCAGCCGGTAATACACGACTGTCTCTTGGACGAAACCAGGCGCCACGATTCTGGTGTCGTCGTGAAGGGCGCTCTTCACCCAGGCAGGTACGGGGTCCCCGTCTTCGAGAGGCCCGAGCAACAGCAACCGTAGCTCAGAGTAGGCGTCGCGCAGCCGTTGGAAAGCGGCGACCAGTTCGGGGATACCTTTGTCGCGGGTCAAGCGACCGACAAAACCGATCACCGGGGCGCTTTGTGGAATGCCGAGTTGCTCTCGCTGGTCGCTCGCTGCGGCGTGCGACTCGTCAGTGTCCTCGTAGAGAGCGAGGTCGACACCGTTGGCGCTTCCCGCTCCGAGAACAATGCACTTGCCTGCCGCGACGATTCCCAGTTCGACAACCCGGCTTTTCACGCTCTCGCTTACACAGACGACCCGATGAGCCAGCCGACAAGACAGACGTTCCGTGAACTTGAGCAGTACCCGTTTGCCGCCGCGCGCCGTTTCGAGGCGCAAGCCGTGCAACGTGTAGACCCGGCAAGGGACTCGAGCGAACCAGGCCGCCAGGCCGCCCAGCAGCCCGGCCTTGGGCATGCCTACGTGCGAGATGTCCGGCGCCAGCCGGCGAAATGCCCGCCACAACTGCCACAGCGCCCGCAGGTCGCGCCACGGAGAGATCTCACGCTCGAAATCAACGGCAATGAACGCTGCCCTTTGACCGGCTGTGAACGCTTCGACGGTATCGTCCGAACCGGAGAGCACGGTCATTCGGAAGCCGGCCGCGTGCAAGTAGCGCAGTTGACCGTCGAGCGTGCCGCGCACCGCCATCGCGGTGGTGAGCACGTAGGATACCTTGATCGTCCGAGCGAGCACAGCAGGCTAGGTGTGGAGCGTTGGAACATTGCCTTATTGACTCCCGCATAATATAGAGTCAGTCAAAACAAAGAGAAGACTGTTTCCAGAAGGCCGTGATCAAACGCGGTTTGCGGTACATGCGGCGGAGTGCCTTGCGGGCCCGCTCGTTCAGCTCGCCGTAGTCTTTCGGACAGACGTTCGGCAACTCGTGCTGCTTCCAGTAAGCCCAGATGTATTCCACCGGATTCAACTCCGGCGCATAGGGTGGCAAGTACTCGGTTGCGATGTGGCCTTCGGAGAGTTCGAAGAACGTCCAGCTAAAGCCGAGCAAAGGGGCCCAGTGCCAGAGGACGCCGCTGATCTTCGAGTCGATCGAGTCGGCGATGACCTTGTCGGGCACGGGCGTGACGTAGCCGCGGAACTCGACGCGGAACATGCCGCTCGAACCCACCCGCACCTTCACCCCCGCGCCGGCGTCGCCGGCGATGACCGTTTGGCTGGTCTTGGTCAGTAGCGCCAGGTCGCTTCCCGGCTGAAAAGCCCCCTCGGCCCCGGTGCCGCGGTACAGCTTGAGGCCTACGCCGATGGCCGCAAAGGGGCGTACGCGAGCATCCTGGCCGTTGAAATAGTACAGGACATCGTAATGAACAGCGTGCGATTCGGCGTCGAAGTTGGCGGACGATGCGCCGGCGTTGAGTTCCAGGTCGTTGCGGAAGTAGATGTAGCGAAACTCACCGCCCCAATGGTCGCCGATGGCCTGGCCGAGCACGAAGCCCGCAGCCGGACCGAAGGTCGGCCCCACATCGCCCGAACGTTCTGGATTCGAGACTTCGACCTTGCGATACGATGTGATTCCGCCAATCACGCCAATCTCATGACCGCCTTCGGCGAGCAGGGGGCTGCCCACAGCCATGATCAGGAACAACAAACCAAGTCGCGCAAGGATTCGGGGGGAGGCTTGCATTACGGTTCTCATCTTTCCAGGGACATAAGCCTTAGTAGAATGCGCGGGAACTGTTGAGCGACGCGCCGGGCGTCGCCAAAACTACTCGACGATCCTCACGAAGAAAGTCTCGGTGACCGAGCCGGCTGTCACTGAAACCGCGACCTGCAGGCCGAAGGGGGCGCCGACCGGGATCAGAAAGTTGATCTGGTACAAGCCAACGAAACCCGGCACCAGACCTGAGTAGAGCACTGTCGCGCCGGCCCCACCCACGTTGATACGCGGGTCGGTCGTCGTGACGGACAACGGCGACGCGGGTGCGGCGAAGCCGTCGAGCACGAGCGGCGTTACCCCCCCCCATACCGGTGAGGAAGATCACTCCGACCTCGTTGTGCCGGAATGGGTTCGAGAGAGTGGAGATCTGATTGTTCTTGAGCCGGAACACCGCGGCATACTGCCCGTTGTCGGGCCCGGCCACGCTGAACACGGCCGGGGCGGCCGCGAACAGGCTGCTGAGGAAGATATCGCTCAGCCCGCCCTGGTTGTGAACAATGGTGCTGACGCCGCCACCGAGGGCGAACGATGCCTGCGCGTTGATCTGTGTCCGCGAGACATAGAGAAGAGGCAGGCCGAGCCCGTTCATCGAGACGCATGTTCCGCCCAGGGTGGTGGGCAGGGGCGTGGTTTCGGCGGATAGTGTTTGGTCGGACAAGTTCTCACCGAAGATCGTGATGAGGCCTCCGGTGGCGGTGTCGGTCTTGAAGTTCGCCGGATTGGTAATCGCCGAGATGCGGGGTGTACGCAGGCCCGTATCGAAGTCTTCTGTGAACTCGACAATCCCGCCGGTGCCTGTCGAAACCAGCCCGCCGTTCGGCAAGGCCGCCAGGGTGCGGGTAAAGGGAAAGCTGTCCAGAAAGGCCGGGGGAGGCGATTCGACCATGCGCACGGCATTCAGCAGGATGTTAGGATCGCGGCTGTCGAATCGCTGCAGCGTGCCCGACCCGTTGCCCGAAGCCGGCCGAAGAGAACGGACCGCCATGTTGTCAGGCATGAGCGCGAATCCCGAGGATTCCTGTCCACCGACGGCGTCATCGAATGCGCGCTGAGGCACGAGGGACGCGTTCAGCAGGTTGTTCTGCACGACAAAGAAGTCGGTCCCGGCACCCACAGCCCCGTGCAAGGACGAGAAATCCTGCCGGGCGAGCACCAGCTGGCTGGTTTGCGTTTCCCACAGCGCGGTTCGTCCATCGCTCTGGGCCAGAAGCACGCCCGCGCCGTTGGCGAGCGAGACCAGCGCGGTCGCGGGATCGATATTGTTCTCAAAGATGCCCAGAGTCGCGGGACTGGAAATGCCGCGGAACGGGAGCAGAAGCCGCGCGATCTTGCCAATACCCTCGGCCGTCTCCGCAGAGATCAGGACGTTGGCATTGTCGGTGGCCACGCTGATCGGGTAGAAGCCCTCGGTCAGGGTGATCCAGAACATCTGGATGTCCCCGAACTTGCGGTTCTGATTCAGGTCGATGAGGGTGAGCGTTTCGCCTCGTGAGTTGGCAACAATTATTGACTCCCGCATAATATAGAGTCAGTCAAAACAAAGAGAAGACTGTTTCCAGAAGGCCGTGATCAAACGCGGTTTGCGGTACATGCGGCGGAGTGCCTTGCGGGCCCGCTCGTTCAGCTCGCCGTAGTCTTTCGGACAGACGTTCGGCAACTCGTGCTGCTTCCAGTAAGCCCAGATGTATTCCACCGGATTCAACTCCGGCGCATAGGGTGGCAAGTACTCGGTTGCGATGTGGCCTTCGGAGAGTTCGATGAACTCTTGCACCAGGCGGCTACGGTGCGCCGGCAGCCGATCCCAGACGATCAGCAGCGGGCGATCGATATGACGTACCAACGCCTTGAGAAAGTCGGTCACTTGCTCTTTGCCGATCGCACCGGGATAGAGCCGGAAGTAGAAGTTACGCAGCGTCAGCCCCGCCGAGACGGAAAGCTTCTCCCAGTTGAAGTTAAACTGCAGCACCGGTGTTTGGCCACGTGGCGCCCAGGTGCGGCAGCGATGCGGCTTCTGACTCAATCCGCTTTCGTCGATGAAGACGAGCGTACGGCCTTCGTTTTGGGCTTTTTTTTAATGCGCTTCCAGGTCTTGCGCTTCCAGGTGCGGATCCGCTCTTCGTTGCGCTCGCGCGCCTTTCCGGCCGGGCGTTGCGGGCTCCAGTCGAGCGCTCGCAGGATCTTCCAGACGTGGCCTGCGTGGTATGCGACCCCGAACTCGTCTCCGATCAGCCGAGCCACCCGCGGACAGCTCCACAGGGGCGTTGGGAAGCCGTGGGCTTCCGGGCCTTCCAGCAGCAGCGACGTCAGGCGTTCGCGTTGTGCGGCATCGAGGAGCGGCTTGCGTCCGGCGCGCCCGGCCTGGCGGAGTCCGGCCGCACCCTGCTCGCGGTATTGCCGCCGCCACTCACTGACGGTTTGGCGAGCGACGTTCAGCCGTCTCGCCGTCTCGGACTGATTGTGGCCTTGGTGGAGCAGCCGCATCGCTTCGAAACGGCGCTTCTCCAGCGCCTTGAAATCCCGCTTCACACCTTTGGGGTTGCCCATACATATATAGATGCTCCACACTGTCAAAAAGTGTCATAATAATTTGCGGGATCCAATAAGCTTCGAAAGGGAACCGTATCACGGCCTGAGCGTTTCGCCCGACGGCCGATCGATCCTGTACAGCCATCTGGACCCGCTGGAAACGGACATCATCCTGGTGGAGAATTTCCGGTGAGGGTTTGGTGTTGTTCGGTTGGCAACAGACCCCCCGGGCGGAATTGGATGTTTTCCTACGCCCTGCGGGGCTCACGGTGTTATGGTGGCCCCTGACCCAGGGCTGATCGCCCTGGGCTATTATCCGATGCCCCTTCGGGGCGCCAGGATCAACGACCCCGTGAATCCGATCAGCCCTGGACAACTGGCCGAGCACAGAAGCACAGCCCCGCAGGGGCGAGAGGAAAGTAGCCCAAGGCAATTAGCCCTGGGTTGGGATAGACAAACCCAACCAGCCCTGAAAGGGCGTAGGAAAATGGCACAAACCTTCACGGACCGGTTGACCCACGCGGTCTTCGCCATCAAACGCTTCCTGCGCCCCTGCGGGGCTTCTGGTGTTGTGTGTGGGTATCCGTACCCAGGGCTAAACGCCCTGGGCTACTATCCGACGCCCCTGCGGGGCTTGTTGATCCTAGCGTGCGCACTATGTTTTCTTCCCGTCCCCGCGGTGGCGCAGAGCGTCACCGGGGCGTTCGTGGGGCGGATCACTGATCCCAGTGACAGCGTGATCGTTGGCGCCCAGGTAAGAGCGGTCAGCGTGGACACCGGCGCGGTTGACGCCGCCAATACCGATGAAACCGGCTTCTACCGCATCGCGAATCTCTTGCCGGGAGAATATTCGATCGAGGTCGAAGCACCCGGTTTCCAAACAGCCAAAACCGCCGCACAGCGCCTGAGCCTGGCCGAGAATCCGCGCCTGGACATCAAGCTGCAACTCGGGGCCGAGACGGACTCGGTAACGGTCGAGGACACAGCCAGCGAGGTCAACGCCGAGGACGCCCAACTCGGCAAGGTGATGCGCGACATCGGGGTGCTGCCGGTGCTATCGACCGCTGACGGCCGGAGTGTGCTCGCACTGGCCTACACCCAACCCGGTACCGGGCCTGCGCCGGCCGGTACTCTTGGCGGCGCCGGCCTCTCTATCAACGGCAAGCGTAGCCGGCAGAACCAGTTTGTGGTTGATGGCGCGGCCACGAATATGGCTTACAACAATTGGCGGACCCCTACAAGCACCGCTATTTCACCCAATGCCGTCGAAGAGTTCCGCATCGTCACGGGTCCCATGAAAGCCGAATACGGTAAAAGCCCGGGCGGCACCTTGATCCTCACGACAAGGTCGGGCGGCAACGAGTTTCACGGCATGGCGACCGAAGTCTTCCGCAACCGGCAACTCAACGCCGTTCCTTTCTTTCGAAAATCCGCCCCGGGTGGAACACCCGAGAGCTTTGCAAACGGACTTCCCCGCAAGCCTGGTTACAACAGCCACGACTTTGATGCCAATTTGGGCGGGCCGATCGAGCAAAACAAGACATTCTTCTTTGCGTCCTATTTGGGGTTCCGGCGGCGCACGGAACTTGCCCGCTCAGCGACTGTCCCTAACGACGGCGAGCGTCAGGCGATCGATGCGTTCGGAACACCACAAGCCCAGGCGCTGCTTGCGTTGCTGCCGCACGCCACTCAAGGCAACACGCTTTTTGCTAGCTCGCAAGACGATCTCGATCGCGACCAGATCCTGTTCAAGATTGATCATTACTTGAGTACGGCAAATCGCCTGGCCGTTACGTATTTTCTTGAAGATTCGCGAGCCATTCGTCCTCCGGGAAGGTTCTCTCAGTTGCCGGGCTTCGAATGGTCCGACGAGAGGCGCACGCAAAACCTGATCGTGCGCAACACGCACTCGTTCAGCCCTAATCTGTTTCACGAGTTCCGAGTGGCGCTGCAGCGCGTAAGCGGGGATGTTTTTAATCCCGCCACTCCGATCCCACCAAGCAGCTTGGGGCTGGATGCTATTGTGCCCGACGTTCCCGACAAGGCATCGGCGCCGCTGGTCTTCATCGCAGGCTTCAGTGAGTTCGGGGACCTCGGTATTCCCATAGTGTTTACCGACACCCCGTTGCAATTCATCGACAACCTGAGTTGGACCGACGGCCGGCATGCCCTCAAGTTTGGTGGCAACTTTAGCTCGACGCCCGTCAACGCAACGACTGGCCTGTTTAACAACGGGCTCATGGTTGCCGAAGGCAGCGGCACGGCGGGGGGCTTCGTTCCCGCGATCGAGGGGCTCTCGCCTCCTTTGAACGACTTTGCCAACGGTTTCGCGACGTACTTTGAGCAGGGATCGGCGGCGCTCACCCGCGGTCGCACGCGGTCCACGAACCTGTTTCTCCAGGATGATTGGAAGGTCAACAGGAATCTGACGTTGAATCTAGGCCTGCGGTGGGAATACAACACGGGCCTGACGGACACACGGGAACATGCGGCTGCCCTGCGGCCGGGGCAACAGTCCGACATTTTTCCGGACGCGCCGGTGGGTTTGGTGTACCCCGGGGACGCCGGAGTTTCACGTTCTACCTACGGGGAGGATTGGAACAACTTTGCTCCTCGTTTTGGCTTTGCCTGAGACATTCTCAAGAACGGACGGCTTGCGCTGCGGGGCGGCTACGGCTTGTTCTACGATCTTCACAGCTTCGAACTAACGGTCTTTGTCGTAAGGGCGCCCCCGTTCGGGATTAACCCCGCCGTTTTCTTCACGGACTATGCCAACCCCTGGGAGGGATCGCGGGTCAATCCCACCTCACAGCCTTTTCCGCATGTCCCACCCGAGCCGGGTGAGAGTTTTGATTTCGCCGCACTGGCCCCGCTCAGCTTTTCTGCAATCGATCCCAATTTGCGGACGCCTTACGGCCAGCAGTGGAGCCTGCAGGTCCAATACGAGTTGCGACCCAACTGGCTTCTGGAGGTGGGCTATGTGGGATCCAACGGAGTCAAACTCTACAGCTTGCAGCAGGCCAACCCGGTCGCGGTGGGTCCGGGGGCCAACGCGGGCAATATTGATCTCCGTCGCATCCTGAACCAGGACCACCCCCAGAGGGAACAGTTTGGAGGCGCGGTATTCGGCTCACTATCCCACTATCGAAGCGACCGCAACTCCAACTACAACAGCTTGCAAGTCAACCTCACCAAGAGGTTCTCGGGCGGGTTTCAGATGACTCACGCTTACACCTGGTCTCACGCCATTGACACGGCGTCGGACCTGGTGCGGGTCGGCGGGCAGAGCCAGCGGGGCCATGCCGACTTTGACCGCCGCCACGTCTATGTCGGTACCTATGTCTATGAATTCCCGTGGAGTCGGGCGCAGACAGGGTGGTTCGGCAAGCTGGTGGGCGGCTGGGGGGGCTTCGGGCGTGACAACGATTCACAGCGGCGCTCCGATCGCCGTGCGTGACAGTGGTGAACGTTGCCTGTGTGGAGACGCTGTCGTGGAAACGCCCGACTACCTCGGCGGCGAGATCGCCTTTCACGACCCTCGCTCAACCGATGCGGTCCCCGGCCGGCCGAATTCCTGGTTCGACGGCACCGGCGGCGGGACGCCCACCGCCGGCGGCAATCCATACTTCCGCAGGGTGGGTTCGGGGCCGAGTTACGAACTGGGGGCGGGACGCCTCGGCAACTTCGGACGCAATGTCTTGCGCGGTCCCGGCTTCGTCAACTGGCAACTAGCTGTTTTCAAGCGAACACAGATTACGGAGCGTCAGGGCCTCGAGTTCCGTGCTGAGTTTTTCAATCTGTTCAACCAGGCCCAGTTCCTGAATCCCGTCGGCGACATCGGCAGCCCGAATTTCGGGAGAATCCTCGAGACCGCCGATCCACGCATCGTGCAGCTCATGCTGCAATACAGCTTTTGAGCCTGGTGCGGCCCCATGTGATCGTACGTCCCTGCGGGGCTTGCGGCGTTGTTGGTTTCCGAACCCAGGGCTGACTGCCCTGGGCTACTTTCCAGTGCCCCTTCGGGGCGCCAAGGTCCGCGATGCCGCGAGCCCGGCGAGGGGCATAGCATGATCAAATGGCCGACCAGCCCTGGGACAAGAGATCCGCGAAATGGCCCACTCACGGCTGAGAGCGAACCTGTCTCGAGAAGAGTCGCGGGACGGCAAGACTGGGGCCTTAGGCCACGCCCAGTTAAGATTTGTAAAGCTTTGTTTAGCAAACTTTACCCGCCTTCTTGCGGGCCCATGTTACATTCGGGACAGTGAGGATCCTGCTCATCGACGATGATGTCGAGCTTTGCGGCCTGCTGCGGAAGTTTTTGAAACAAGAGGGCTTCGAGCTTGACTGCGAACATGACGGCGCGCGGGGGTTGGAGCGCGCCAAGGGCGATGACTTCGATCTGGTCGTCCTCGACGTCATGCTGCCCGGCATGGACGGCTTCGAGATCCTACGCCGCGTTCGGCAGGAAAGCCGTGTCCCGATCCTGATGCTCACCGCGCGGGGTGAGGACGTGGACCGCATCGTTGGCCTCGAACTCGGCGCCGACGACTACCTGCCGAAGCCCTTCAATCCCCACGAGCTGGCCGCCCGCATCCGCGCCGTGCTGCGGCGGCTCGAGTCGCAGGCCGAAACCGTCCCCCGGCGTCTCGATGTCAATGGCGTGATTCTCGATTTCGCGGCTCGCCAGGTCTACCTCGACGACCGCCAGGTGGAGTTGACCACACTCGAGTTCGACATTCTTGAAATGCTGATGCGCGCGGCTGGACGTGTGCTTTCCCGCGACGCCATTATCGAAAAGCTCTACGACCGCGAGGCCACGGCTTTCGACCGTTCGATCAACGTTCACATCAGCCACCTGCGGAAGAAGCTCGAGGCCGGCCGCACGCTCATCAAGACCATCCGTGGCGTGGGCTATCAGTTCTGCCTCACCGCCCAGGAAGAGCCCGTCGCATGAAATCGCTGTTTACGAAGATTCTGCTCTGGTTCGGCGCGACGATCGCCGTGACTTTTGTGGGCTTCTTTGTCATTACGGCGATGACGATCGAACGTGCCGCGCCGCCCCGTTCGCCGAGAAATCAATTCTTCGAGTTCCAGTTGCAGCGTGCTCGTTTTGCTTACGAAGCGGGAGGGAAGGAAGAACTTGCCCGTCTTCTCGCGCGCTCCCGGCGCCGCGGGGAGCGCTGGCGTGGGGATCGACCGCGCAGCGACGGACCGCCCGTGGGCCGCCCGCGGCCGGACCGCCTGCCCGGGGACCGCCCGCCGAGAGGTCGTCCGCCGGCTGACCGTCCTCGTATGGAAGTGCATTTGACCGATGCCGCGGGCCGCGACTTGCTCACCGGGGAAGACCTTTCCCACCTCGCGACAAGCGACCCGGGACCTTGGTGGCATCTGTTCGGAGTGGGCCGGCCGCCGTTTACGCGCGTCGTTGCGGACGGTGACTACCGCTACATCGTGCGTTCGGCGGAGCCCGACCAGCCTTTCTGGTTCTTAACGCCACAGCATCTGTGGGTGTTGGTGGTGAGTATTCTCTTTTGCTCCGCATTGGCCTACTACCTGACCTCGCCGTTGCGAAATCTGAGCAAGACGGTGGAACGTTTCGGCCAGGGCGATCTCACGGCCCGGACCAAGGCCAAGCGTCGCGACGAGCTGGGCGAGTTGGGCCGCACGTTCGACCGCATGGCCGAGCGCATCCAGGTGCTGCTTTCGGCTGAACGCCGTCTGCTGCAGGACGTCTCCCACGAGCTTCGCTCGCCGCTGGCGAGGCTGGGTGTGGCCGCGGTTCTCGCCGAGTCCGCGGCGGACCGGCCCGCCGCTTTGAAGCAGATCCACCGGGAGTCCGACCGGCTCAACACGTTGATCGGAGAGCTGCTTCAGGTGACGCGGGCCGAAGGCGACGAGGAGAGCCTGCGGTTGGAGGCTGTGTCTCTTGCTGAACTGGTGGGCGAGGTTGCCGAGGACTGCGCCGTCGAGGCCCAAGCGAGGAACTGCGAGCTGGTATTTCAAAGCGCATCATGCCCGAGTGTGAAGGGCGATCCCGAATTGCTGCGCCGCGCAGTGGAGAACTTGGTGAGGAACGCGATCCGCCACACTGCCAAGAACACGGCCGTCGAAGTCACGCTGGGCCAACAGGGCGGCCGGGCCGTGGTGTCAGTGAGGGATCATGGCCCCGGGGTGCCGGAGGAGGTTCTCTCCCGTATTTTCGACCCCTTCTACCGCGTGGAAAGCGACCGCAACCGCGCCAGCGGCGGTGCGGGTTTGGGGCTCTCCATCGCCCGCCGGGCTGTGGACCTGCATAAGGGCACCATCGGCGCCCGTAATGCCCACCCCGGCCTGGTCGTTGAGGTCGAGATCCCCCTCAGCGACGAGTCTCAGCCGGACCGAGGCAGGGCCAAACTCCCCGAGAACGAGGCCGCGGCAAAGGCTGTCGTGTGAGTCCGCTGCAAGAAGATACGAAACAAACCCATTGTGCTCCTAAGCAGTTATGCTTCAATGGCTTGACACTCCTGCCGAAAGCTGCGGAGGAATAGGCATGCCCGGAATTACAGAACGAAGCCAACTCTCCCCTAAGAACATACATATCAATGGCTTGCATCTTGTTTGGCGGTGTGCCACGGTTTCAGGCCCACCTGCCCTTCGCCGCCGGAGCGTCGCGTAGAATAGGGAGCCATGCGGGACTTCGAGGATCGTGTCGTCTTGATCACCGGTGCGAGCGGCGGCTTGGGCCGGGCCGTGCGGGATGCGTTTCTGGCTGCGGGCGCCGCCGTGGTCGCAGTGGGACGGTCAATCGACGAGGACTGCCGGCAGCCGAACTGCCTTTCCGTGGCCGCTGATCTGACGTCGGTCGAGGGAGCGCGTTCGGTCGTGGATCAGGCTCTCCAGCGGGCGAAGCGTCTCGATGTTCTGGTTCATGTGATGGGAGGCTTTGCCGGCGGCCCTACCGTCGCCGAAACCGACGAGGCCACCTGGGACCGAATGATGGCGCTCAACCTGCGGTCGGCGTTCCTGGTGACCCGGGCGGCGCTTGCGCCGATGATCTCGGCGGGCTACGGGCGCATCGTCGCGGTCGGCTCGCGAACAGGTGTTGAGCCGACGGCCGGATTGGGCGCCTACGGAGTGTCGAAGGCCGGGTTGAACAGCCTCGTCCAAACCATCGCCGAAGAAGTCAAGGGGCAGGGGATCACGGCCAACGTCGTCCTCCCCAGCATCATCGACACGCCCGCCAACCGCAAGGCGATGCCGAAGGCAGACTTCTCGAAGTGGGTCACTGCCGAGGCCGTGACACGGCAGATCCTTTGGCTGTCGTCCGAGGAAGCCGGCGAGATCAATGGTGCGCTGATTCCGATGTACGGCGGCGTTTGAAGCGGCCGGGGCACGTGGGAGCTGTTCCCGCGACCCGGCTTCTTCGTACGTCGCGCCATGCGAAAATGCAACAGGCGAGAGTTTGAGGACCGCCTGATCCGCACGGCAGACCGACATTGCCAAGGCCACCGCCGAGCCCAACTTCGGCCCAGCCCAGGGTGATGCCGAAGTCCTTTGCCACGCCGTGGGCCGCCACGATCTTTGCGACGTCCAAGACGCGGGGACGACGATGTCCAACCCTAGGCTTGCGCCATGGGACCTTCTGCCCACGCCTGGGCCTACTGTTTTTGTGCAAGCGATTCGGTGACGCGGTCGAGCAGTCTACGCGCTTCGGGCAGGAGATCCGCCGCCCGCCGGACGGCCGGATCGAGTTCAGCCTCGGCGCGCCACCCTTCTTCGACGTTGAGGCAGGCGGTATAGATCTGTTTCCTGAGTTGCCGGTTCACCCAAGCGGCCTCGGCTGCGAGTTCGTGTCGAGTGTATGGGATCGCTCGCTCGCGGAGGTAGGCTTGGAAGGCGTCGATGTCGGCACGCTGGGGTTCCCAACCGGACTCCAGTTTCGGCTCGGCCAGGCAGTAACGCTGCGCGTAGCCTTCAAAAGCACGGCGCGTTTCGAATCTACGCTGCAATTCCGTGCGTCCTAGGTCGGGAAACTCTACATCGGGCGAGATGCCTCCACCGCCGTAGACTTGGCGTCCCAGGCCGGTCAACCTTGGGTCGAGCTTTGGTGGACGGTAGGATTCGCTACAGGGGTCGGCAAAATAGTGCGCCGGGAGCACGCCGTCGTAGGGTCGCTGAATCAGGCGGCCGCTCGGGGTGTAGTAGCGCGCTGTAGTCAGCACGAGTCCTGTCGTACCGGAGAGGTTGTAGACGGCCTGCACGAGACCTTTGCCGAAGGTGTTCGAGCCAACGACCAACGCGCGATCATGGTCCTGCAGCGCCCCGGCTACGATCTCCGATGCCGAGGCCGAATGGCAGTTGACCATCACGACGATTGGGTACCGCGGTTGGCCGCCACGCCGCCGTGCTTCGTAAGTTTTTGCATGGGACGCTCGACCGCGGTGAGAGACAATCGTCTGCCCGTGTTCGAGGAATCGTTCCGCTACGTGGACTCCCGCCGAAAGCAGCCCGCCCTGATTGTCTCGCAGATCCAACAGCAGCCCGCGCAGATCCTGCTCCTCGAACTCGCCGAGGATCTCGTCGACCTCATCGCCGGTCGTCTCGTTGAAGTTGTTGATGCGCACGTAGGCGACGCCCGGTTCGATGTAGAAAGCAAGCGGCAAGCTGGCGCGCGGGATGCTTGTGCGCTCGAGAGTAGCCTCGACGAGTTCCTCAACCCCCTCGCGCCGCACAGAGAGGAGGACCGTCGTGCCCTCTGGGCCTCGCACACGGCGAGCGACTTGCTCTACGTTCAGTTCGCGCACTGGCTCGCCGTCGATCGCGGCGATCACATCGCCCGGCCGTATCCCGGCTCGAAAGGCCGGCGTCTCGGGAAAGGGATAGTCGACGATCGTTTCGCCGCCGTACTGCTTGATCAGCATCCCGACACCGGCGTAGCTGCCTCGCTGGTCCTCGCGGAGCCGTTCGTAGGCCTTGGGTTCGAAGAACATCGAGTGCGGATCGAGGCGCTGCAACATGGCGGGGATGGCCCCACTGTAGACAGCACTCTCGAGATCCGCTTCGTCCGCGTACTCGCGCTCCAAGATCGCGAGGGTCTGCGACATCTCGGCCACTTCCGTCTCCACGGCGTCCTTCTTGCGAGCATCCGCCGCGCTTCCAATACCGGCACCGTACTGGCCGCCGGCGAAGGTGCAGACCGCTAACACGGCAGCCACGAGGAGGAGCGAGCGTGTGTTCGAGGTCATGACAAGGAGTGGAGCGGAGGGTGGCTCGAATCCAAGCTCTCCCCCACGACTAGTGTAGTGCGTCAAGCAGATTGCACCTTATGCAGGGCGGCACGTCCGCGCTTGACTTTCTCGAGGATGTCGGAGGCGGTCGCGGTCCAGATGAAGGGCGTGGGATGCCCGTTGTGCTGGGCGATGTAGTCGTCAATGGCGGCGACGAGCTCGTCCACGCTGCGAAACACGCCGCGGCGCAGGCGCTTGACGGTGAGATCGCGAAAGAATCGCTCGACCATGTTCAGCCACGACGCCGAGGTCGGGGTGAAATGAATGTGGAAGCGCGGGTGACGATCGAGCCAACGCTTCACAGCGGCATGCTTGTGGGTGGCATAGTTGTCCACGATGAGATGAAGCTGTTTGTCCTTGGGAGTGCGGCGGTCAATTATTGAATCCCGCAAATTATTATGACACTTTTTGACAGTGTGGAGCATCTATATATGTATGGGCAACCCCAAAGGTGTGAAGCGGGATTTCAAGGCGCTGGAGAAGCGCCGTTTCGAAGCGATGCGGCTGCTCCACCAAGGCCACAATCAGTCCGAGACGGCGAGACGGCTGAACGTCGCTCGCCAAACCGTCAGTGAGTGGCGGCGGCAATACCGCGAGCAGGGTGCGGCCGGACTCCGCCAGGCCGGGCGCGCCGGACGCAAGCCGCTCCTCGATGCCGCACAACGCGAACGCCTGACGTCGCTGCTGCTGGAAGGCCCGGAAGCCCACGGCTTCCCAACGCCCCTGTGGAGCTGTCCGCGGGTGGCTCGGCTGATCGGAGACGAGTTCGGGGTCGCATACCACGCAGGCCACGTCTGGAAGATCCTGCGAGCGCTCGACTGGAGCCCGCAACGCCCGGCCGGAAAGGCGCGCGAGCGCAACGAAGAGCGGATCCGCACCTGGAAGCGCAAGACCTGGAAGCGCATTAAAAAAAAGCCCAAAACGAAGGCCGTACGCTCGTCTTCATCGACGAAAGCGGATTGAGTCAGAAGCCGCATCGCTGCCGCACCTGGGCGCCACGTGGCCAAACACCGGTGCTGCAGTTTAACTTCAACTGGGAGAAGCTTTCCGTCTCGGCGGGGCTGACGCTGCGTAACTTCTACTTCCGGCTCTATCCCGGTGCGATCGGCAAAGAGCAAGTGATCGACTTTCTCAAGGCGTTGGTACGTCATATCGATCGCCCGCTGCTGATCGTCTGGGATCGGCTGCCGGCGCACCGTAGCCGCCTGGTGCAAGAGTTCATCGAACTCTCCGAAGGCCACATCGCAACCGAGTACTTGCCACCCTATGCGCCGGAGTTGAATCCGGTGGAATACATCTGGGCTTACTGGAAGCAGCACGAGTTGCCGAACGTCTGTCCGAAAGACTACGGCGAGCTGAACGAGCGGGCCCGCAAGGCACTCCGCCGCATGTACCGCAAACCGCGTTTGATCACGGCCTTCTGGAAACAGTCTTCTCTTTGTTTTGACTGACTCTATATTATGCGGAAGTCAATTAAGCGCAGGAAGCGCAGCCATTCCTGGTGGCTGTGTCGGGGCATGCACTCGGCGATCACGCTGCCGTCAAGGCTGTTGAGCGCCGCAAACAGGGTGGTCGTGCCGTTGCGCTTGTAATCGTGGGTCATCGTTTGGCCGCGTCCCTTTTTGAGCGGCAGGCCGGGCTGGGTGCGATCGAGGGCTTGGATTTGGGACTTCTCATCGAGCGAGAGAACCAGAGCATGCTCAGGCGGATTGAGATAGAGTCCGACGATGTCGTCGAGTTTCTCGGCGAAACGCGGGTCATTGCTGAGCTTGAGGGTCTTGACGCGGTGGGGCTTGAGGCCATGGGCGCGCCAAATCCGTCCCACGGTGGAAGCGCTGACGCCGGCCGCGGCGGCCATGGTGCGGCGGCTCCAGTGGGTGGCGTTGGACGGTTTCTCGCGGGTGGTCTTGTGGATGATCTGCTGTACTTTCTGCTTCGAGACGGCAGGTTTACGACCGGGCCGTGGGGCGTCTTTTGCAATGCCGGCGATGCTGCTTTCGAGAAAGCGCGTGCGCCAGCGGGCCACCAACTGCCGCGAGACACCGAGCTGTGCGGCGATCTGCTTATTCTCGAGACCGTCGGCGGCCAGCAGGACAATCCTGGCTCGCAGGGCGAGACGAACGGCGATTTGGCGGCCGCGCGCGTAGCGGTCCAACTGCTTGCATTGCGCTGTGTTCAAAGTTACTGGTTGTGCTCTTCGCATCCCATGCCTCCTGTTAATAGAGACGATGGGAAGTCAATATAAGTTACATTATTTATGGTGCACTACACTAGCCGTAGACAAGCTGGTGACGGTTTCCGGCCGCCCCCAGGCGCCAGACAAAGGCAAGAACGTCAAGAAGCTGGCGCGTGTCGTCCATACGCGTTGTGCGGGCGAACAGCTCTACCGCAGCGGACTTGCGTTCGAAGGTGAGCCGGACAAGAGTGCGGGCGCCGAGCGTAGCGAAGTTTCCCCCGACCTCGCTGTCCTCGATCACTACGAGATTCTGCAGGTAAGCCCCAACGCCGACGTCGATACGATCCAGAGAGTCTACCGCCTGTTGGCCCAGCGCCATCACCCCGACAACGCCGAAACGGGAAACGAAGAAGCATTTCGCGCAGTCCTGCAAGCCTACCTTGTCCTTGCCGATCCAGAAAAGCGGGCTGCCTACGACGTTGACTACGGCGCCAGCCGCGCATTGCGGTGGAGGGTCTTTGATCAGACCGGCGCTGGTTCAGCCGCGGAGGCCGAGCAGCGCACGCGCCGAGGCATCCTGTCCATCCTCCGTGCGCAGCGGCTGGAACAACCCCTCAGGGCCGGCGTTTCGATCCGTGAACTCGAGACGCTCCTAGCGTGTCCCCGGGAGCACCCCGAGTTCAGTTTGTGGTACCTGAAGGCCAAAGGGCTGGTTCAGCCGGAGGACAGCGCTCACTTCTCGATCACCGCGGATGGTGTGGATGTTATGCAAGAGAGCCTTCCTGTGACTCCCGGCATGCTAAAGGCTTTACCGGCGGGACCCGTGGAGGTTTCAAGTTAGCGGCAGCCCTCACCAGGCGAAGGCTTCGCCAGGCTTGAGATCGAGGACTTCCGTCTCGGGTTGGTCTTGGAGCAGATCCTTCAACTGATCGGGCGTGCCCGTGAGCACAGGGAAGGTGCCCCAGTGGATCGGGATCACCTGCTTGGGCTGGAGAAAGCGACACGCCAGGGCGGCCTCGCGTGCGTCCATGGTGAAGAGGTCACCGATAGGCAGCATGGCTAGTTCGGGGTGGTGGAGTTCCCGGATGAGCCGCATATCGCTGAAGACGCAAGTGTCGCCGGCATGATAGAAAGCGCGTTTGTCAGGCAGTCGGACCACGTAGCCCGCCGCTTCACCGGCATAAACCAACCGCCCGTCATCCTCAATCACGCTGCTGTGCTGAGCGTGCGTCATTGTGATCTGGACGCCCTCGACGGTTTGGGTGCCGCCCTTGTTCATGGGAGCAAGCTTGTTGACATCCTTGCTCCCGAGAAACTGGCAGATCTCATAGATCGCTACGACGGTCGGCTCGAAACGTTTTGCGACTGAAATGGCGTCAGCGAAGTGGTCGACGTGCCCGTGTGTGAGCAGCATCACATCGACCCGCTCGAGCTGGTGGTCTTCCGGATGTGACGGACTACCGTCGAGCCAAGGATCGATCAGAAGGACTTTCCCGTCTGAGATCTCAACAGTGAACGTCGAGTGCCCTAGCCAGGTGATGGTCGCGTCAGGGATGGCTGTCGTGGCCGCAGTCAACTGATTCTTCCACGCCGCCCGGTGATACGCCCGCTCGCGTGCTGCGAGCGGGGCTTCTTCTTGAGGAGCTTCGCGATCGTCCGGACGAGATCCGCTTCTTCGCCGGGTCCCTTCGCCAGCACTGCGTCGGTTCCAGTGGACTGCTTCGACAAGCCGAGCTTCTCGGTATAGCCCGAGAGGATCACGATCGGCACCCTGTCGTTCTTCTTGCGAAGACGGTGGACAACCTGTGGCCCTTTCAGGTCAGGCATGCGGTAGTCGGTCACCACGAGGTCAAACAGGTGCTCGGTGAACTTCTCGAGTCCCTGCTTGCCGCTTGAGGCCGTCTCGACCCGGTACCCCAGTTCTTCCAGAACCGTCCGCCGAGCTTTGAGACCGTGCTTATTGTCGTCGATGAGAAGGATGTGAGGAGAGTCTTGCTGCATTGCGCGCCGCGTTCACGAGAGGAGGATGTTGGTGTTGAACGGCGCAAGAGTAACAGTGATCAAACGTGACTGTCAACGTGGCTCGATGTGACTGCAAACGCGACAGATTCAGTTCTTGACATTCTCGCCAAACTGAGCATGGGGTGAAGCGATGCGCCGCAGTGCCCGAGCTGGAAACATTGCTGCTCAAGGATGTGTTGCGAATCGCAGCTCCCGGCGTTTCTGAAGTCAAGCGCCACCCGAACGCGGGCGGAGCACCGCTCGTGTGATGGGCAGAGGGGGGAGCAAGCCTTAGTCGACTTCGTTGGGAGCGCGGTACCCAGCCTTGGCAATGATCTGGTACTTGATACGCTTGTTCTTGCGGCCCCCGGTGATCCTCAGGTCCTTCTTGGGATCCTTGCCATTGACCAGGCGCACTTGGATCTTGCGCCACTTGCCGTCCTTCTTTTGGTTCGTAGGCGAGTAGGCCAGCGTGTACTGGTTGCGCATGGTGTAGTGGATGTTCTGGTAGATGGTCGGGAGCTCGCCGTAGAAGCGCGGGAAGAAGGCCATACCACCCGTTTCTTTGGCGAACGTTTTCATCTGGTTGTCGGCTTGGAGGAAATCCATCCGGGCGACGCCTCCCCAGGGACCGTCGAACGCGCCATAGGCATCGGCGAGTTGCCGCATCATTTGCATCATCCCGATGGGATAAACGGGGACGCCTGCATCTTGCATCCTGCAGCGCGTCTGTCCATAGTTCAGTTTGCTGAAGGTGTCCATGCCGGTCGAGATGAGAACGATCGACTTGCGGCCTTCAATGGTGCTCATACGCTCCGCGGTTTCGACCAACGCATCAAAGAGATTCGCTTCTGAGAATCCGGTGGTGCGCAGCCGCTGCAAGGCTTGATAGGTCTTGCGGCGATCTTTCGTGAAGTCGGAAAGGATCTCGGGACGCAGATCGTAGGCGACCACGGCCACCCAGTCCTCGGGGCGCAGGGTCTCGGTGAAGCCGTAGGCGGCCTGTAGGGTTTGATACCAGGTCTCCGACCAGTACTGTTGAAAGCGGGCGTTGAATTCGATAAGCAAGCAGACCGTCATCGGGGCCTGCGAGAGACCGAAGCTTTCGATCTTCTGCGGGACCTTGTCTTCGAGAACAAGGAAATTCCCTTGTGGGATTCCGGGGATGAACCGGCCTTTGTCATCGACTACCGCGACATCGACGTTGACCAGGTTCGTCTCGGTAGTGAAGAGCGCCTGCTCCTCGGGAATCTCCTGCTTCTTGCGGGTCTCGATCGGCGGCAGGGCTTCCGGTTGCTTGGGCCGCGCCACGGTGGCGTCGGGCGCCCGACGCGGCCCGCGTGTGGTGAGCGGACCTGTCTTCTGTGCGAGGAGCAACAGGCCCCCACCCAGGGCGAACACCGCCCCGATCACGAGCCCTCTCCGCGCTGTGTTTCGGAAATGTCGCATTCCAGTCTCCCCCCGAGTGCCCTATCGTGGCTGGGCAAACCCTCTTGTTAGACTCGCCGATGCGCGGCCCGGTTACCTGCCGGCCCTCATCTTATGTTACTCCTCGGCTGGGTCGCAAGGGTCGTGCTGTCAACAAGTTTTGCATCGTGCATTCGGTCTTGACGTGGCCGTGGCAAGCCGCCATCCCTGATACCTCCTCGTCTATTCCGGCGGCACAAGGTCTAGACAAGGAAACATGCTTGGTGCGTCGAACCGCCCGCACTCTTGGCCTACGAGGTACGCTCGCGGCGGTCTCCTCGAAGCTGGGGCAGGCGACCGTCTCAAGCAGCATCCGACGCATGACGCCGGGCCGTCCAAGTGGCTTGGCCGTACTCGCCGAGATTTACTTGCCCCGAGATGCCGCCACCCCGCAGGCGCCCGGTAAAGGTGTAACTCATGTTCGAGCCCCCGTAACGAAGCACGCTTCTCAGTTCCAGGCGATCGCCGTCAATCACGCCCGCAAGATCCGAGGTCGAATTGCGGCCGTGGTGCGTGCCGCGAACCTCGTTTCGGTTGGCCTCGAGGTAGAAAGTGTGGCGGGAAGTTCCTCGGACGAACTTCAACTCCGCGTCCCACCGGCCGGTCACATCGGCGGCTGGCGAGGCAGGGTTCCTTGTCTTGGGCCGGGGGGCCGTTCGAAACACTTCGTGGAGACGCGCGGCGACGGTCTCGACCTGCTGTTCTTCAACATTCGTCAGGCGGAGAGGGAAAGAGTTCCCACTCCCCTTTGCCATCGTCTGCATGCGCGGTTCGCCGTCCATCAAGATGTCATGTAGTTCTTCAGCCGTGAAGCCGATCTTGCTGGCGTCCCACGAGATCAGCAGATAGGAGTGGGGATTGGCGGGCGGCCGCGCAACGAGCTTGGTGCTGACGCCGGGGACCTGCTCGATGCGCCGCGCGACTCTCTTGAGCCAGCCGCTCCACATCTCAACTTCCTGGTCGTAGTCACGCCGCGAGTAGCGAGCTTCGACCGCGGCCAGCGCCCCCATGATTTCTTCTTTCCCGACCTTCATGGCGCGCCCGAAGGAGTGATGCGGCGCGCCGTTGAGCCACGCGGCGTGTACCAAGTCTTTTCTGCCGAACAGAAAGCCGGAGCACTGCGGTCCGCGATACATTTTCCCTCCGCTGTAGGCGACCAGGTCGACGCCGCGCGACAGATAAGGATCCGGCGATTCCGGATAGTGCGCAGCCGCATCGACCAGCACGGGGATGTCCCGCTTGTGGGCGGCTTCAACAATCTCCTCCAGGCTCAGCGTCCCTCTGGGCTCGCCGCTCATTCCGATCATCGCCGTGCGGTGGCTGAGGGCGTGGAGGAGTTCCTCGCGGTTGGAGACCACGACGATCCGCACGCCCAGCGTTCTGATGGCGTGGTCATAGGTGTATCTGTTCAGCATCACGACCTCATCCTTGAGGCCGGTCAGGTTGGGGAGTTGTTGAATCAACTCCGGATCACCTCCCGCGAGGCATGCTGCCGTGGCGTGGGTCAGGGCGGCCGAGCATCCTGAGGTGACGATCGCGGCCTCGCAGTGCAACAACTCCGCCAAGCGCTTCCCCGCGACGTCCATCAGTTCATCGATGTGAACAGAGAATCGAGACGCCTCATCCATCGCCTGCTTGACCTCGGGCAGTGTCAACATACCCCCATTCATCGTGAAAGCGCCGGTCAGGTTGAGGAACGGACGTACCCCGAGGCGCTTATAGCCGTGAGGCGCCACGGCTTCCTTGGCGGCCGATGTGGCGGTGGCGGCGCCGAGCAGTCCGGCAGCGGCGGTCATTCCCGATCGGCGGACAATGTCTCGGCGGGTTGGATGGGTAACGCGGTTCTTGGCTGAAGTCACAGGAGAACCTCCTAGATGTTTTTGTATCGTGCCTAATGTATCAGTTGTCAATTGAGCTGTGGGCGCGACAGAGCCGTATGGTACAAGTTGCAGGTTCTATCCCCGATCTCCTCTGCACTTACTCCCTAAATCGGATTGAATATAGATCGGCATCTTTCATCACGAAGCACAAGCGGATCGGGCGGCCGGCGAGTGTGTCCACAGCCGAGCCCTTTTCCCACGTAACGGTCTGCTCGATCGCATCACCAAAGATTTCCGGGGAATCCTCCAGGCGGAAGTCGGGGATGGGATCGCCGTTCGCGTCCTGGATCTCGACACGGATGCTGCCGGCCGCCGACGTCGAGTAGTTGATCACGAGTCGGCGGCCACGGAATATGAGCGGCTTGGTTACGAATTCGCCGTCCTGATAGCCGGCATGGACGGACACAAAACCATCGGTGCGCAAAACGCCCCGGCGAACGCGGGCGGTGGGGAGCCGGAAATGCTCAACGATGTAAACTGACATCTCCTCCTTGCCGGTGGGCACAAGACCCCATGCAACCGCGTTGCTGCGATCCGTCCAGTTGAGAGGATTGAGGCCGGGCCGGACGAAGGACTCCTGGAAAGTGCGCGGCCAGCGAACGCCGTCCCGGCTCGAGATGAACACGGAATCCGACAAACCGATGCCGAGCGCGTCGTTGTACTTCTCAGGCAAAACAGCGTTGCGGTCGGGCAGGTAGCGCATCGGAAAGCCGACGTAAAGGTGAGGCGCCCGAAAATAAGGTGAGATCGCGGCAGTATAGAAGTGTTCGAGGGTAGCGTCACCCAGGTCAATCCACTCCGGGAACGACCAATCAACGAAGTCCGGAGAGGTTGTCCTTCGGATGCCCCGAATACCATCCCTCATGCTGCGTATATAACCGACGTATTGCTCCTGCTGAGAATCCCAGAAAACGCAGTTCTGACTGTCGAAAGCATTGTCGATGGCTCGGTCGCCAAACTGCTTCGTAAGCATCGGCTCCGTGCCCTTTTGCTTCCAATGAATGCCGTCCGGAGAGACGAAGGAGAATAGCCCGTCATTAATGCCGCCGGTGGCTTTGTAGAGCTCGTCCGGTAGCACATTTGGATTGGCGTCTTTGAAGGCGGCGAAATTGCTGGCCGGCCCGCCAAACCCCGGTTTTGGGCTCTTCCAAATGATGTTGTTCTGTTTGCTGCCCTGGAACTCGACCAGGCCCAGGTTCGGTTTGACCCAGTGAATGCCGTCGTTGCTGTCCGCGTACGCCACGGTGAGCAGCCACCCCTTACCGCTTGCCGGAAGATCCTTCCCCGGTACGGCGCGGTAGTACATGCGGTACAGCGGGCCGTCCTGGAAAACGGTGACGTAGTGGTTGCCGGGTCCCTCCCAGGGTGCGTCGAATTTCAGGGCGATCTCGGCTTTGCGCGGCTGATGTAGCCGTAGGGCCACACGCTGCTTGGACGCGATGAGGGAGTCATCGACGAACAGATGCAGCCCCGAGTCGATGTCCGTCGCCTGCGCCGAGCTGTCTGTCCCAGCAGGGGTGCCGCAAGCATGGCTGAGCAAACAGCAAAGGGACCCAAGCAGCAGGGTACGCCGCGGCCGTTGATTGCGCGCTATCGATGCCATCTTGTCTCGAGTGGAGCGCAAGATTGGTTGTAGGGGCTCGGCACGCCGAGCAGGCGGGCACGCCATGGCGTGCCCCTGCATTGTGAACAGCGCCGCGCGCGGCCCTGCGCAGCGCTCGCGAATCAAACCTTATCCGGTACGGCGAAGGGTGCGCGGTAGGTGCGCTTCAAGAACGAGTTGGCCTCATCGTCGCCGACGAACCGCTCGGTCTTGGGGTCGAAATCGAGTCGGCGATCGAGACGGAAGGCGATGTTGGCCATGTGCGCCAGAGCCGAGGACGAGTGTGCCGTCTCGACGGGACCGTTCTGGTCTGACGTCTTTCGGCTGCGGACGGCCTTGATGAAGTTGGCGTAGTGGTCGCCGCCGACGTCCCCCTTCGGACCGGCCTCGCGCTTCTGGCCGAAGTAGACCTCGTAGCTGCTGTAGTTCTTCATCAGCATGAAGCCCTTCGAGCCGTAGAAGAGATTGCCGACGCGAACGCCGTCTTCGTAGTTGCTGCTCCACGGGCGGACGGCGATCTCGCCCATGATGTTCTCCTGGGGCCACTTGACCAGCGCCGTGAGAACTTCGGGCGTCTCTTTGTCGTCGTCCCAGAGAAACTTGCCGCCCATGGCGGTGATCTCGCTCGGCAGGCCGGTGCCGAGGCCCCATAGCATCAGGTCGGTCTCGTGAATGCCCTGGTTGCCGATATCGCCGTTGCCGTAGTCCCAGTGCCAGTGCCAGTTGTAGTGGACATAGCGGCTGGAGTACTGACGCTCGGGTGCGGGGCCCTGCCACAGGTTCCAGTCGACATGGGGGGGGCGGGGATTCAGACGGTTTCTTGCCGACGCTCGGACGCCACTTATAGATACACGTCCGCGCCAGGTAGATGTCGCCGATGACGCCGTCGCGAAGGAGCTGAATGCCTTCTTGCATCGCTTCGGAGCTGCGAAGCTGCACGCCGTGCTGCACGATGCGGTTGTACTTCTTGGCCGCAGCGACAAGCTGCTGACCCTCGAAGATGTTGTGGGCGCCGGGCTTTTCGACATAGACGTCTTTGCCGGCTTGGCAGCCCCAAATGGCGGCCAGAGCGTGCCAGTGGTTGGGGGTAGCGACGCTGATGCAGTCGATCGTCTTGTCGTCGAGCACCTTGCGCAGGTCCTGCTCGATAGGCACGCTGCGGTCGTAGGTGGATTCGAACTCCGAGGCGCGCTTCGCCGCGATGTTGCGGTCGGGATCAACGAGCGTGGCCACCTCGACGTTGTCAAGAGGCTCGAAGCCTTTGATGTGGCTCTGGCCTCGCCCGTTGACGCCCAGAACGGCGATGCGAACACGGTCGTTCGCACCCAGTACGCGTCCTCCGGCGGCGAACGCCATTCCTTTCGCTGCCGCGGCACCGGCGGCGCCTTTAAAGAAGGTCCGTCTCTGCATCGGTTTCACCTTTCCGGTTGGGGTTCCGTTGGTGTGGGAATCGCCCCTGTTGCTGCCTAGGGTGGCTCACGGGCCAAGTCTGGAGTTATTGTAAACCAGTGGGGGGTGACGCGTCAGTTCCTAATCCGTCCGTAAGCTTGTCGGCGACAGAGAAGTCTAGTCCGCGAAGCGGACGTTGGAAAGTAGCCTACGGTGCAAGCCGTGGGTACGTGTGTCCAACGATTTCCAGCCCCGGCAGGGGCGGTTGAGCCGTTTTCCTGTCGCTGCCTGCCGGCTGGAGGAAAACGAGAAACGGCTGCTTTCTGAAAGCCCGCGGACTCCTGATCCTGATCACCCTTCGGGTGCCCAAACCGGCACGGTTGATACTCGATCTTGCAGAACATGGAGGGCTGCTTCGATTCTCCCTCGCCCCTGCCGGGGCTCCCTGGTATGCGGGTGCCGCATTCCCACAGCTTGCGCAGTGGGCTACTCTCAGGTACGTCCCGAGGACATAGGTAACAGATCTACGCGAGCACATGGGTAACAGATTGTTCCAGAATCCAGAACAGAAGGAGGTGATTCTGTTTTGGCTTGGAAGGAGACTCATGTGCACGACGAACGAGTGAATTTCGTGAGGGAAGTCGAAGCCGGCGACGAATCGATCGCCGCTCTCTGCCGCGTCTACGGCGTCAGCCGCAAGACCGGCTACAAGTGGTGGGCGCGCTAGGAACAAGAGGGGGTGGCCGGGCTGGCCGACCGCTCGCGCGCGCCGCGCAGCCATCCTAACGCCGTCGGCGCCGACGACGAGGCCGCCATCCTGGCGTTGCGGGCGCAACGGTCTAGCTGGGGCGAACGCAAGCTGCATGCCTTTCTCGAGCGCGAGCGCCCCGAGCAGGCTTGGCCGTCGCCATCCACTATCGGCGCCATCCTCAAACGCCACGGCCTCACCTACGCTCGGCGGCGACGCCGCCACGCCACCCCCAGCTCGACGCTGAGCGACGCCACGGCGCCCAGCCAGGTTTGGGCCATCGACTTCAAAGGACATTTCCGCACCGGCGACGGGTGGCGCTGCGATCCGCTGACGATCTCGGATACGGCGAGCCGCTATCTGCTGCGCTGTCAGGCGGTCGAGAGGCCCAACTACGCGCACGTGCAGCCGCTGTTGGAAGCGACCTTCCGCGAGTACGGGTTGCCGCGGGCGTTGCGCTCCGACAACGGGCCGCCGTTTGCGTCGGTTGCTCTGGGCGGGCTGAGCCGGCTGAGCGTGTGGTTCCTGCGACTGGGCGTGGTGCCGGAACGCATCGAGCCGGGCCACCCGGAGCAGAACGGGCGGCACGAGCGCATGCACCGCACGCTGAAGAAGGAGACGGCGAGTCCGCCGCGCGCGACGGCGCGGGGACAGCAACGGGCCTTCCACAGCTTCCAACGCGACTACAACGAGCAGCGGCCGCACGAGGCGCTGGGGATGGCGACGCCGGCGAGCGCGTACGTGCCCTCGCCGCGAGAGTATCCGGCGCGGCTGCCCGAGATGGAGTATCCGAGTCGATACCAGCTGCGGCAGGTGGCCGAACGCGGCGATATCCACTGGCGCAATCGGGTTGTGCTTCTCAGTGAGGTGCTGGCGGGAGAGACCGTGGGCTTGGAGGAGGACGAGCAGGGCTGGCGGATCTGGTTGGGTGCGCTGCTGTTGACGCCTCTGGAGCGGGAGCACCTGCAGCGAGCGAGGCGGACGGGGAAGAGCACCCGGCCACGGGTGCCGGCCGAGTGTTTGGGACGCGACTCCGGTCGCCCTACGGGCTCCCTGCGTCACGCCCCAAACACAGCTTCGAGGGAGGCAGCTGAGAAAGGGCCTTGCCCTGGAGAAACATAGAAAAGTGTTACCCATGTACCCGGACGTACAGCCCCCATAACGGGGAGCCCCGGCAGGGGCGAATGAGAATGGAAGCAGCGCTTCACTCGTCAACGATTACGTACGGATTTGGGTTGTCCACCGCTACCGGCTGCTGCGTCGACTTTCACTCGCCGGCCACAATGTCGCCGTGTGGCTTCCCTCCGATGATTTCCTCATAGACCATGTGGACTTGTCCAGGGAAAAGGTGCCCGACCCAATAGCGTAGGCCCTCCGGTAGCTGAAGGGATGTGGCCACTGGAACACCCCTGTCGAACCTGACCAGATCGACCAAGGTCTTGCCCTGATGAACCTCCACTTCGACAGCTTGATAGATTGCCTCCAGGAATCGAATCTGCCCCTCAAAAAGACCGCCATCGGCGGGACCCCCGTGGCCGGGAAGAATGGTTTTCACGTCGAGATTCCGGGCCGCCCGGAGGACGTTGGGCCAGTTCTTGATGTTGGCATCGAGCATGTAGTTGAACGGGCCGTTGACGATGGCATCCCCGGTGCACAGGATCTTCTCCTCGGGTAAGTAGGCAAAACCATCCCCGCGGGTGTGCCCCCAACCGAAGTGGTGGAACTCCACGCGGCGGGTCCCGTCGTTGAGCACGTAGGGGCTCTCGCTGAATGTTTCGAGCGGCGGCTCGGCGGAGGGGAGATTCAACTCCCGGACATCTTCTCGGGCCGCGGCTGTTTCAAGCCAGCGGCGCGGCTCGACGCGACGCATCGCTTCCACGACGCCCTGGTGTGCCAACGTGATCGCGCCGATTCTCGTCCAGATCGGATTGCCATAGGCGTGGTCAGCGTGGTGGTGTGTGTCGAAGACGTACCGTACAGGCTTGGGGGAGAGCTTCCGGGCGTCGGCGAGAGCCAACTTCGCGCCGCTCGGGAAGTTGGCATCCACCACGATGAGGTACTCCTGCATCTCGATGAAGACGTTATTGCAGTGCCCGGAGTCCTTCATCTCGTTGGACTTGGCCTGCGCGGGCTGTTCGCCTTCTCGGAACCACACCCCCGGAGCGATGAGCTTGACGGTTCCCGGCTGCGCTTCTACGCGCGGTGCCAGCCAACGGCTCATGAGAACCAGTGACACGAAGGCCATCAGCAGCCACAGTCGAAGGAGCTTCACGGATATCCCTCTACGGCCACCACCACGCCGCTGCTCGCTGGACACATCCCTTAATACTAGCCCGGGCGTCCGCCCCTGGCACTCCTCGCCGCGAGCCAGCCCACTTGAGCCGGGACCCGAGACCGCAGGCTTCGTCCCCGGTACGCTGCCGCTTCCTGGACGCATTTCATTAGTACTGGCCCAGGGTGAAACGCAGGGTGGCGCACGCCCGGGGCGTGCCGAGCTGAGCCTCGCTCGGCTCATGGCCTCGCCCTTTGCACGCAGCCCCTTCTTTCGCGCCGCATCCTCCAATCCATTCACAGATTTTTCAAAACTTTATTCCCAACCCTTTCAACTACTTGCCATCCCGCCCACCCCGAAACCTTGCTGGACGCATGCTAGGGCGTGTTAACACTAACGTAGGGTATCGAAACGTAGAGCCTCGGCGATGAGGGCGAAGTGGAGGAAGGCGAGGAACATGACGTCGAGCTTGTCGAAGCGGGAGAAGATGCGGCGGAATCCCTTGAGCCGTCGGAAGAGTCTCTCGATCTCGTTGCGGCGGCGATAGAGCGCTCGGTCGTATTCCCACGGCTCCAGGCGGGTGCGCCGGGGCGGCACGACGGGAATCCATCCGAAATCCAAAGCCAGTTGGCGTGTCTGATCGTCCTCATAGGCGCCGTCCATCAGCAGCGGCAGCGGCTCGGGCAGTGGCCCCAGACCACCGAGCAAGTTCGCGGCCCTGCTGGGCGTCGTGCGCTTGGCCGGGCGAGAGAGCGAAGGTTATCGCCGTTCGAGCATTTGCGGCAACCATATGAATCTTGGTGGTCCATCCGCCGCGGGATTTGCCGATCGCTTGCGGACCGTTTTTTTTAACGCGCCCGTGCCGTCGGGATGAACCTTCACGATGGTCGAGTCCATTGACACGGCTTCGATTCGGATGCGGACCAGCTGCTCGCGCTGCAGTTTCTCGAAGACGGCGTCGAGCACGCCGTTCTTCGACCAGCGGTTCATGCGGGTATAAATGGTGTGCCAGTTACCGAAGCGTTTAGGCAAGCCGCGCCATTTGCAGCCCTGCTCGGCGACATACAACATGGCGTTCAAAACCGTGAGGTTCGGCAGGCTCACATTGCCGCGCTGGCGGGGCAGGACCGGCTCGATGCGGCGGTATTGCTGCTCGGTGATCTCCATACCTCCGAGTATAGCAGCTTTTGCGCCTTAGTGTTAACACGCCGCTGAAACTGGAAACGACCGGTGCGGATCGATCACCGGATCAATACGACCGTTTCCTGGCCAGGACAGTTTTCGTGTTGCTCTCCGACCGTGGTCATCTCCCGCGGACGGCGGCTCCTCCGTTGCACTAGAGGAGAGGACCGTCCGCTCATGCCTGCTCTTTCGTTCCTGTTGTGGGCAGGCCGCTGAGGTCAAGACCGATGGGAGCCAGAGGGCCCTCTGCAATGAAAAGACGGGTGGTACGGTGTTTTCCGGAGGTGCGTTGCGAGCACAACCGCGCGGGATAAGCAGCCCCAAGCAAAACCGAGAGAGGTGCTGTTCAACAGTGTAGGGGCACGGCATACCGTGCCCTCCAGCTCGACCGGCCGCCACATGAAGGGGCATCGAGCGGGTTCGACACAAGAGCCTTACTTTCACCACAGGCTGGAACAGCTGCGCCTGCCTACTCGATCTCCGCTCTCGACATCACAAATCCCACGAAACCGGCCATTCCCGGACACCCGCCCGCACCGGGAACAAACGGTAACACTACCTCCTTGACATCCGTGCTCCTGACCTGCTACACCTTACTCAGCGTCGGTCGCAGGGGTTAACCACCGTACCGGCGACAACCGTTGTCCGGTGCACCTGCGACAGGCCCAAACCAAACTCAAGGGGGGGAACATGAAGTTTCGTTTCGCCGTATGCGTTCTGCTTGCGTTGTTCGTTCTGTCGCCGCTCTACGGACAGACTTCGACGGCAACCATCGTTGGCACGGTGTCCGACCAGACCGGCGCCGTTATACCCGGCGCGCAGGTTAGCGCCACACACGTGGATACCGGCAGGGTCCGCACCACTTCGAGCAATGAGCGGGGAGATTACTACATCGCCAACGTTGCGATTGGCCGTTACAACGTCTCCGCTGAACTTGAGGGCTTCAGCAAGCAAGAAGTGAGCGACATCGTCCTTCAGCTTGACCAAACCGCGCGCGTCAACCTTGAGCTCAGACCGGGACAGGTGACGGAAGTGATCACGGTCGAAGGTACAGCACCGCTGCTTGCCTCCGACAGTTCCGACGTCGGATCCGTGATCGAGAACAAGCAGATTGTCGAGCTCCCGCTCAACAGGCGAGAATTCCTGCAATTGGCGTTGCTGCAGCCAGGCGTCGTCCCGCCCCCGCCGGGGAGCTTTCTTGAACGAATTCAGGGTCCGTTCACGTCCGTGTCGGCGATGGGCACCCGCGAGGAGTACCAGCAGGTCTCACTGCACGGCATCACCGACATGGATCCGCAGAACAACAATCTTGCCGTGCGGCCCAACGTAGAAGCCATTCAGGAGTTCAAGATCCAGACCAGCAACTACTCCGCGGAGCTTCCGACCAAGGGTGGCACCGTGGTGAACTTGGCGATCAAGTCGGGCACGAACAAGGTTCACGGCAGCATATACGAGTTTTTTAGGAACTCCTCACTCGACGGCCGGAACTTCTTCTCCATCTCGCCCGACGCCCCTCCCTTCCGGCAGAATCAGTACGGAGGAACCGTGGGTGGGCCGATCGTTAAGAACAAGACCTTCGGCTTTTTCGCATATGAAGGCCTGCGCAGCCGCGAGGCTCGAACGGCCGTTAATATTGTGCCGAACGCCGAGCAGCGCAATGGGATCTTTGACCCCAGCAGGTTCGGCATCATCCACGACCCGCTTACCTTCAACGAAAACACACGCGAGCGGCAGCCTTTCCCCAATAACACGATCCCGAGAGACCGTATCCATTCGGTTTCCGCGGACATCATGACCTTTGTGGATCCCGTCAACAATCCCGGCGACCCCGCACGCAATTTGGTCACCGGTGCGGCCGCCCGAGATGATGTCAACCAATACAACTCGCGACTCGATCATCACTTTAGTGACAACGATACCCTGATGTTCAGCTACAACATCACCGACCGCACCAGTGAATTCCCGTCGATCGGCGGCGTATCTGGTGTAGGGGTCGGCACGGGAGGTTTCAAAGACGTCGGGGGAGCCCAGTTCAACGACCGCTCGCAGCACATGAGCTTCGCCTATACGCACATCTTTTCTCCCAATTTGCTGAACGAGTTCCGGGGTGGCTTCGTGCGCTTCCAGCACAACGAGATCGGGCGCAACCAGGGAACACTATTCGAAGCGGAGCGGTGGGGAATCCCGGGCTCGGAAAACAGGACAGACTTCGCCGCCTGGCCGACCTTGAGGGTTACCGGATACAACTTCCCTTCCGAAGGCCGAACCAGCATCTACTGGAATACGGTCTACCAGTTGGCCAACTCGGTCACCTGGAACAAAGGTAACCACACCTTCAAGACGGGGTGGAGCGGTCAGTTGATCAACGGTTTTCTCCAGTTCTGCTTCTGCCCGGGCAGTTACGGCGCCGACGGCCGATACACCGGGCTGAGCCAGGAGGCCGGCCCTGGGGATGCTTTCGCACAATTCCTGTTAGGCGACCTGAGCCGAGTGAGCAAATGGGAAGTCTTCGAGCCAAACTATCTCTACGGACAGCAGCACGCGTTCTATTTCCAGGACGATTGGAAAGTCTCCCGGAAGCTGACTCTGAACATAGGCGTACGTTACGACTACGCACAACCTTTGAAGGATAAGCAGGACCGCGTCGCTAGTTGGGATCCAAGCAACGGGGAAGTCGTTTATCCCGAGAATGCGCCATTGGTAATCCGGGATCCGAATACGGGATCGAGTTCACCTTTCAATCCCCCATTTCCCTTTAGAACGACGCCCAATCGGGGGCTCTACCAGTCGGACAAGATGAATTTTGCCCCGCGCTTCGGTTATGCCTATAAGCTCAGCAGCAAGACAGTCAGTCGAGGTGCGTTCGGGGCCTTCAACGGGATGAACCCGACGCGTCATGAAAGCCTTTCCACCTTCAGCTCGCCGTTTCTGTTCTTCCCCAGTCAGGGGCCCAACATTGATCCGGAAATCCCGTCGATCAATTGGGACGTCGGATTCACCGGCGCCGCCCGGACCATCTCAACCTCGCTGTGGAAGGCAAGACCCCTGACCGGCCTGCAGCACCCGTACATTTTGATGTGGAACCAAGGCTTCCAGCACACCCTGAAAGATGATTTACTGCTGGACGTGGCCTACGTCGGTTCGGCAGGCCGGCAGCAGACGGTCTTTTATAATGAAAACGTGTGTCCACCCGGCGAGGGCAATTGTCAGACGCGCCGGCCTTACGGGGACATCGGTGTCGTACGCTCGTTCTTTACGGGTGGCAACTCTTCCTATCACTCCTTGCAGTTGAGACTGGAGAAGCGGTTCTCTAAGGGTGTGGGCTTTGCGGTGAACTACACATTGAGTAAGTCGATTGACCACGCTTCCACCGACGTCGGCGTCAGCGGCGACGGATCAGGCGCGGAGAACAATTTTGACGTCCACGGATCCCAACGGGGACTTTCGGCTTTCGATATTCCCCAACGGTTTGTTTTCAACTACGTTTGGGAGCTTCCCTGGGGGCCGGGACACGGTAGGTTTGACAGTGGGCCCGCGAGTCACATCCTGGGCGGCTGGCAGCTCACGGGCATCGTAGCGCTCCAGAGCGGCTACCCTTTCACGGTGAGTCATTCAAGCCGGACCGGCGGTTCAGGAGGTTCACGCCCCGATCGGCTTTGTGACGGGAGGCTCTCGAACCCGACCTTGGATCGGGCGTTTGACACCGACTGCTTTGCACTGCCGGGGCTGTTCCAGTTCGGGACTTCCGGAAGGAATATCATCCGAGCCGACGGAAACGTCAGCATCGATGTCGGCCTCTACAAAAACTTCATGCTGGGAGAAGAGGCCAGGCTGCAGCTCCGGGCTGAAGCCTTCAATCTTCCGAACCATGCGAATTTCAGCATCCCGAACCGCAACATGGCCTCGGGGGGGCGTGGCGTGGTCAGCAGGGCTTTCAACCCGCGCCGAGTTCAGTTCTCGCTCAAGTTGAGTTTCTGAGCGGCGATCCTTTTACCTGTAGGGGCCGGCCCCCGTGCCGGCCCCTTTTCGGGTGACGATCCCGTCATCGAACCTGGGGCGGCAGCGGCGGTCGAAGTCGAGAGCGGGCAGGCGCAGGGGCCCGCCCCTACGACCTTGCGGGAGAGAAATGCGGGCCAGACGGGGCTAGACCCGTTATTGTTTCTCAGCTCGGCCGTACGAAACCCGAGTGAGGAAAGCTCGCCGAAACAAGCATGACATCTCGCAGGTCATTCCTTTGGACCGGTGCGGCCATGGCATCGGCCGCCGCCTCGGCTCCAGAGTCGCTCCATACCTTGCCGGTCGCCGCTGCCCGCTCGAAACGCGGTCGCCGTATCATATTCCGGCCGACTCTCGATCAGCTAAGACAAGGCGTCTTCGAAGGCGCCGAAGTCAGCGCTGCTCACGACGGCATCACGCTGGCTAAGCAATCCGGTGGTTCCCATCGGCCGGGCGGCTCGTTCCTTTCGAAGCCCATCTCGGTAAAGGGTGTGCCGTCGCTGCGGCTAAGCTGGCGGGAGCGCTGGACCACTCCCCTGGCTTGGGAGAAGCACCCCGAGAATCCGATTCTGGGGCCGCCTCCGCCCGGCAACTGGGATGCCGGCAGTTTGACCACGCCTTGCCTGCTGCGGGCCGGTAACGAGTTCCGCCTCTACTACGGCTCGCGGCCCAAGGGATCGACAACCGCCGTTGGGATGGCAGTGGCGCCGCTGTCGGATCCGCACCGCTGGAAAAAACATCCCAAGCCCATCTTGACGGCTGGTGCACCGGGGGCGTTTGACGAACAGGGCGTCATTGGTCCCGAGGTCGTCCCCGTCACCGACACTCACTGGCACATGTACTATGTGGGCTACCATCCGACCGCTAAGCAGGGGCGCATGCCGGTTCATCAGATCGGCCTCGCCGAGAGCGATGACGGCGGGCTGACGTGGCATCAGGTCTCGAAGGAACCGGTGATCCCGCACGGTCCCCTGGGGAGCTATGACGCTTTCACGGCCAGCTCGTGCAGCGTCTTGCGCGTCGGTGAGCGATGGATGATGTGGTACGGGGGCATCGAACAGGTTCCTTACCTGGCAAGCGTTTGTCTGGCGACGTCCGAAGACGGACACAAGTGGAAAAAGCTTGAGCGCAATCCCGTGTTGTCTTTCAATCCCCATCTCGAGGCCGAAGCTTTTTTGGTGGCCGCGCCCCAAGTCCTTTATGAAGACGGCCTTTTCAAGATGTGGTATAGCGCGAAGGGGTACGGGGAAGGCAGAAAGACGGGTGACTACCGGATCTGCTACGGCGAATCGCGAGACGGTATTTTGTGGGATCGCTTTCCTAAGAACCCCGTTGTCGGTCCCTCGCCCTCCGGGTGGGACAGCAAGATGGCGGAGTATCCGGAAGTGCTGAACGTAAACGGCGAGTACCACATGTGGTATTGCGGAGATGGTTACGGGTCGCTCGGTTATGCGAAAGGTCGGCCCTTGGCCCGGGTTCGCATTCAGACCAGGGTCGGTAACACAAGAACTCCCGATGCCGCCTGGAGTGAGTGGTCCGAACCCTACACCGACCCGACGGGTTCAGCGGTGACACACGAGACGGGCGCTTTCCTACAGATTAGAGCGAGACTAGAAACCGAAGATCGTGGTTTCTCGCCGGCCGTCCAGGACATTGAACTTTCGGCTGCTTGAGGAGAGGACCCATTGATGCGAAGAAACAGTTGCTCCCTTACTTGCTTATTGGTCCTCGCGCTGTTTTGGGCCTGCACGCCGGCCGAAGAGACTTCGGAAGGTACGAAGGTAGAAAAGAAACGGCTGCAACCCTGGGTAAAGAAAGGCCGGGTTCTCGCACCGGGGTCCGCCGGTCCTCTTTCAAGCAACCGGCTTTCCGCCCCGTCGGTCGTGAGGTTGAAGGACGGTCGACTCCGGCTGTACTTCTGGACAGGCGACAAGGAGGGCTACCACTACCTCTTTGCGACCGAGGCATCGCCGGACAATCCTCATGATTGGAAACTGGTGAGTGAAGAACCGATGCTTCGCCCTTCCCCAACCGGTAACCTCAGTGACAAAGGTCCCAGCTTCCCCTGGGTGCTACCTCGGGAAGCGGGTGGCTGGCTGATGTACTACGCGGTGTGGGGATCGTGGGCTCCTGCAGGTGAGTTGTCGAATCGTACCTCCCTGGCGATCAGCCACGACGAGGGACTGACGTGGGAGACCATCAAAGAGCCGCTCTTGCCCTTGGGAGAACCCGGCTCCTTCGACGCCGGTCTGACCGGCTCGGTGTGCGTGCTGCAAACAGGCCCGGAGAAGTATGAGATGTGGTACACGGCCGGGGAGCGATACGAGGTTTTCAACGAACGCAAGCGTGGCATCGTCCACATTGGCCATGCGGTGTCGCGAGATGGTATCGAGTGGGTAAAGGACCCCGAACCTGCCATGCGCGCGCGCCAGGAACAGGTGGAAGGCTACGAGGCGGTCGTCTCCAAACCCTGCGTGCTCATCATCGATGGCGTGTACCACATGTGGTTCAGCGTCTTCATGATGGACGGACACGGTTACCGGCTGCGATACGCTCGCTCAGAAGACGGCGTCGAGTGGAAGCGTTACTTCAACGAAGAGCTGTTTCCACACAGCCCGGGCGAGTTCGATTCGGAGAATCAATCCTACCCCAACCTGATCGAGGTAGGGGACGAGCTTTGGATGTTCTATGTCGGCAACCGGTTCGGCGCGACCGGCATTGGGCTCGCGACCATGAAAACTGCGGCATTGTAGCCGCGGCTGGCGCGTGGTATGCACAAACTTATCCGGTTCGCTCTTCTGCTCCCGATAGCGTGTGCGGTCGTTTCCAGCCAGTCCTTGCCTTCTAAACCCCTTTCAGGGCAGACGCAACAGGTCTCTGACGATAACGAAGCAGCCGCGTTGGACGCGCTGCGAGAGACTCCTAACCAAGTCGATCCTTACATCCGCCTGGCCGCTATCAACGATCAGCGGGAAAAGTTACACATCTCTCGAAGCTACCTACTGCGGGCGCTCGAGCTGGCGCCCAATCACGCCGGCGTACATCATCTCCTGAGCGTCAACTATGCGCGCATCGAAGACTGGGAGAAAGCTTTCGTTCACATTGAAACCGCGCTGAAGAGCGAACCGCGTAATGCTGCGATGCGATACAACGCGGGTAACTTCTTCAATAACACGGGCAAGTTCCTTGAAGCGTCCCAACAGTATCGACTGGCACACCACGTCGACCCGGCGAACTTCCAGTACCACTTTTCGTTGGCGCTAGCGACGGAGCTGGCTGATCAACGGGAAGAGGCGCTTGCCGAGTGGACCAGGGTCATCGAAGCCCATCCTGCCGAGGCTGGACCTTACTCTCGTCGTGCCACTCTGATGATGGCGCTCGGCCGCCAAGAAGAAGCCCACCGCGATGCGGCGAGAGCAATCTCCCTAGACCCGCGGTCGGCCGATGCCCACTACGTGCTGGGAAGAATCCACGAGCAAGATCTTGAACTGCCCAGCGCTCTGGAAGCCTATTCGCGAGTCGTTGAAATCGACCCTGAACATGTTCAGACCCGCTACCGCTTGAGCCTGGCCCATCGGCGCTTAGGTGATGCCGAAGAGGCCAAGAAACACAGCGGGATCTATGAGTCGCTCAAGGCAAGAAACGATGCGCTTGACACTGTCGCCCGTGCGACCAACTCACTCGAAACCGGCAACTACGGTTTTGCCGAAACGCAACTAACAGAGGCTGTGCGAATCGATCCCCAAAACACGCAGGCGCTTTACTACCTCGGCATGGTTCAACAGGAGCAGCACAAGCTGGCGGAGGCGGTGAAAACTCTTCTGACGGTCCTTTCACTCGACCCTAAACTAGCCATCGCACAGGCGAGTCTCGGTCTCGCCCTAGCGGAATTGGGCCGCCACGACGAGGCTCGCCATCAGCTTGGAAAGTCGCTGGAGCTGGGCGATGACAGCTACGAAGTGGCCTTCTTCGCCGGACGAGGGTTTCTGCGTCTCGAGGACTTCGCTCGGGCCGAGGTCGCTCTTTCGCGGGCGCTCGATCTGTGGCCTTCTCATCCCAGAGCGCTCGCAAGCGTCTTCGAGCTCTACGTCCTGTGGGACAAGACGCAGCGCGCGCAAGCCTACGCGGATCTGGCTGCCGAGACGAACCCTCGTGATGCGAAGCTTCTCTACCTGGTGGGTCTGTTCTGGGCGGGTGAAGGCGAGTTCGAGCGGGCACGAAGTGCACTGCATCGAGCGACAACGGCTTTCCCCGAGGACAAGAACATCTCTGGCTTGCTTTCACAGGTTGATAAGCTAATCGCTCAAAAAGCCCGGGGCAAATAATCTTCCGGTCGCAAGCTGTCCGTTGTGGTGGGCCTAGTGTAGTGCACCATAAATAATGTAACTTATATTGGCTTCCCATCGTCTCTATTAACAGGAGGCATGGGATGCGAAGAGCACAACCAGTAACTTTGAACACAGCGCAATGCAAGCAGTTGGACCGCTACGCGCGCGGCCGCCAAGTCGCCGTTCGTCTCGCCCTGCGAGCCAGGATTGTCCTGCTGGCCGCCGACGGTCTCGAGAATAAGCAGATCGCCGCACAGCTCGGTGTCTCGCGGCAGTTGGTGGCCCGCTGGCGCACGCGCTTTCTCGAAAGCAGCATCGCCGGCATTGCAAAAGACGCCCCACGGCCCGGTCGTAAACCTGCCGTCTCGAAGCAGAAAGTACAGCAGATCATCCACAAGACCACCCGCGAGAAACCGTCCAACGCCACCCACTGGAGCCGCCGCACCATGGCCGCCGCGGCCGGCGTCAGCGCTTCCACCGTGGGACGGATTTGGCGCGCCCATGGCCTCAAGCCCCACCGCGTCAAGACCCTCAAGCTCAGCAATGACCCGCGTTTCGCCGAGAAACTCGACGACATCGTCGGACTCTATCTCAATCCGCCTGAGCATGCTCTGGTTCTCTCGCTCGATGAGAAGTCCCAAATCCAAGCCCTCGATCGCACCCAGCCCGGCCTGCCGCTCAAAAAGGGACGCGGCCAAACGATGACCCACGATTACAAGCGCAACGGCACGACCACCCTGTTTGCGGCGCTCAACAGCCTTGACGGCAGCGTGATCGCCGAGTGCATGCCCCGACACAGCCACCAGGAATGGCTGCGCTTCCTGCGCTTAATTGACCGCCGCACCCCCAAGGACAAACAGCTTCATCTCATCGTGGACAACTATGCCACCCACAAGCATGCCGCTGTGAAGCGTTGGCTCGATCGTCACCCGCGCTTCCACATTCATTTCACCCCGACCTCGGCGTCGTGGCTGAACATGGTCGAGCGATTCTTTCGCGATCTCACCGTCAAGCGCCTGCGCCGCGGCGTGTTTCGCAGCGTGGACGAGCTCGTCGCCGCCATTGACGACTACATCGCCCAGCACAACGGGCATCCCACGCCCTTCATCTGGACCGCGACCGCCTCCGACATCCTCGAGAAAGTCAAGCGCGGACGTGCCGCCCTGCCTAAGGTGCAATCTGCTTGACGCACTACACTAGCAGCCGGTGGTAGAAGTGTGCTGTAGTGACCGTCACCGAAGGGAGACACTGTACTTTGCCGCGGGCTGTTGGCGCCCGTGAATCGGGCGCCACAATCATAGCCCATGGATTTCATCCATGGGTGTCGATCGAAGGTGCCGCCACAGGCCCGTTGCTGTTTCTCCTTGCGCGCGGTCGTTCGACGGCGCGCAAGGAGAAACAGCAACGGGAGAAACCAGTTAGGGGCAGGCGTTTTCGGTACCCACGGATGAATCCGTGGGCTATGATTGTTCGACCCTGAGGGGCCGTGTGGCCTGAGCAGATGTAGAAACTCCAGACGGGCCCGGCGTGCGGTGCCCCTACGTGTGAACATGGGTCCTTTCAGCATAATTCGCGAGAGTCAGTAGAACGCCGTAATCATGCAGCGCTATTTCTTCAAACGTCTTATCCGGGCTGTAATCGTCATATGGTTAGTCGCCTCGACGTTCTTCTTCGCTATGCGGATGATCAGTGACCCGGTCGAGCTGCTGTTCTCTCAATCCGGCATGACCACACCGCAAGAAAAGCAAGCCATGCGGGAGTTTCTGAAACTCGACAGTCCCCTCCACATCCAGTACGCGGACTTTCTATTCTCGGCCGTGCAAGGTGACATGGGGCACTCTTTCCGATTCCGCCAGCCGGCCTTGCCGATGTTGATTGGGCGCATACCCGCGACGTTGGAGCTCACCTTCGCCGCTTTGGCGATAGCCGCCGCCGTCGGCTCCATTCTGGGAATCGTTGCTGCGCTCAAACCTCATACGCTGATCGATCACTTCACGATCTTTCTGTCGCTGTTGGGACAGTCGGTCCCCGTCTTTTGGCTGGGAATTGTTCTTATGCTGGTGTTCTCGGTGCAACTGGGTTGGTTGCCGGCCACGGGGCGCGGGGGACTGAGCCATCTCATCCTACCTGCTTTCTGCTTGTCTACCTATCCCACGGCGAGTGTTGCACGTTTGCTGAGGTCCAGCATGATGGATGTCATGTCCCAAGACTACATCCGCACCGCCCGTGCCAAGGGGCTGCCGGAAACTGTCGTCGTCATCCGCCATGGGCTGAGAAACGCGGCTATTCCCGCGATCACGATGCTCGGTCTATTGCTCTCTCGTTTGCTGGGAGGAGCAGTCGTCGTCGAGACGATTTTTGATTGGCCGGGGCTTGGCTCATTGGCTTATAAGGCAATCTCACTACGGGACTTTACGATGGTCCAAGCCGCTTCCGTTGTTTTTGGTGTGGCCGTGGTGGTGACGAACTTCATCGTAGACATGATCTACGCTTGGATTGACCCCCGCATCAGGTATGCGTGACGCGACAAAGGAGAGTGCAGTTTGAGCCGTAAGGCCATAGGCAAATCGACAGGGGGGGGCGTATGAGCCTCGGTAACGACCCCTCTCTGAGCTTGCCGCCGACGCCTTCCGGCTTGCGTAGCCGTTTGCCGTGGCTGCTCAGAAGTCCCGGGGCCCTGTTTGGCGTTCCTGTCGTTCTGTTGGTGATAGTAACAGCCCTCTTTGCTCCGTACGTTTCCCCGCACGACCCCTTCGAGCAAAACCTGAGCCTTCGCCTCCAGCCCCCTTTCTGGGAGGAAGGTGGCGAATTATCTCGTCCCTTGGGAACAGATCAGTTTGGCAGGGACTTGTTCAGCAGGATCATCCTAGGTGGCCGTGCTTCGATCATCGTGGGCGTGTCAGCGGTTTTGCTCTCGGCGTTGTTGGGTATCCCGATTGGATTGATCGCAGGCTATTCGCGAGGCCGGGTGGACGAGGTCATCATGGCCATTGCCGATGTGCAGTACTCGTTCCCATTCATATTCCTGGCGCTGGTGCTGAGTTATTTGTTAGGTCCGAGCCTCCGCAACACCGTGCTCGCACTTGGCTTTGCGGGCTGGGTCACTTATGCACGAGTCACGCGAGGAGAAGTTCTATCGATCCGGGAACGCGATTACATACTGGCGGCGCGGGCCATCGGCTGCAGCACAACGCGCACCATCGTGCGTCACGTCCTTCCCCAAGTCGTAACGCCTCTCATCGTCGTCGGAACTTTGCAGACAGCATGGATGATCGTCGTCGAAGCGTCTCTGAGCTACTTGGGAATGGGCGTACAGCCGCCGACTCCGAGTTGGGGCAATATCCTTGCCGAAGGCCGCCTCCACATACTGAACTCCTGGTGGTACGCCACGTTCCCCGGCATCGCGATCACGATCACGGTGCTGGGCCTCAACATGCTGGGAGATTGGTTGCGAGATGTTTTGGATCCCCGATCACGTCTGCGGAGCGGGTAGAAGTCAGCTAGAATCAGTTCTCAATGTAATTGACAAAGGGGCAATTGAAAAAGGGAGTTTCCTCGATGGCAAAGAAAGCGAAGAGCATCACACCGGCACCTTCACACAGGCGCTACAAAGCAAAGCTCTCGAAACCCAAATACGGAATATTGATCGCGAAAGACATCATGGTGCGGATGAGAGATGGCGTGAGGTTGGCGGCGGACGTGTATTTCCCAGCCATCGACGGCAAAGCCCAAGAAGGCCCATGGCCGACCGTCATGCAGCGCACGCCCTACAACAAGTCGGACATCCACTACGGCGGCCACGCGGAATACTTCTGCAAGCGCGGGTACGTTGCCATCGTCATGGACTGCCGTGGCCGATTCAACTCCGAGGGTGAGTTCTACCACTTTATTTACGAGCCCGAGGACGGCTATGACACCTGTGAATGGATTGGGCAGCAAAGCTGGTCGAATGGCAAGATAGGCACCTTCGGCGTCTCGTACGGCTCCCAGGTACAAAGCGCCATGGCCACCCAGAACCCCAAAAATTTGACGGCGATGATTCCTACCGAAGGACCATCCAACATATACGAGTACGGCCTGCGCCACGACGGAGCTTTCCAGCTCAAATTCCTCACCGCGGGATTCTGGTTCGGCCTCATGAGCAAGGAGGCACGGGACAACCCCGCGATCTTGAAGGCGCTCGAGGGAGCACGGATGGGGGATTGGCTATGGCGCCTGCCCCTCAAGCGAGGGCAATCGCCTCTGGCTCTTATCCCAAACTATGAGAGTTTCGTGTTCGATTTCATGACTCGCGGTGATCACGAACCGTTTTGGGATCAGCCGGGTTTCAACATCGAGGCGCACTACGACGAGCATTCGGATGTGCCCACTTATCTGGTGTGCGGCTGGTACGACTCTTGGCCCCGCGCCATGTTCATACACTTCATGGAGCTCTCCAAACGAAAGAAAGGTCCGATCAAGATCCTGATGGGACCGTGGATTCACGGCGACGACACCATCGAGTTGTCGTATTCCGGCGACGTGGATTTCGGCCGCAAGGCGAGCCTGAAAGGCAACCTGGCCGACGACCGCAACGCCTGGCGGCTGCGGTGGTTCGACCGTTGGCTCAAAGGCATCGAGAACGACGTGGACAAGGAGCCGCCGATCAAGATGTTTGTGATGGGAGGCGGCAGCGGACGCAAGAACGCGGAAGGCCGCCTCGACCACGGAGGAAGGTGGCGTGAGGAATACGAATGGCCCCTGGCCCGCACGCAATTCACGAAGTACTATTTGCACGGGGGCGGCACTCTGGGCCCGAAAAGGCCCCGCCGCGACGGTTCGCCCAGTGCGTATCTTTATGATCCGAACAATCCGGTGCCGACCATCAGCGGCAGCCTCTCCGGTCTGGCCGAGATCGTGCCGATGGAGCCCGGCGTTCACGGCGACCCGCCGCCCATGACGCGACTACGAAACCTCGCCGTGCAGGGCGCGATGCATCAAGCAGAGTACCCCGGCGGCTTCGCGTGCAAACCACCTTATCTGCCGCTGTCGGCGCGGCAGGATGTGTTGTCGTTCCTGACGTCGCCTCTCGAGCAGAATGTCGAAGTCACCGGCCCGATCACCGTGAAGCTATGGGCTTCTTCCTCTGCGCTGGACACAGACTTCACCGCCAAGCTACTTGATATCTACCCATGCAGCGGCGACTATCCCGACGGCTATCACATGAATATCACTGAAGGCATCCTCCGCGCCCGCTACCGCGACCGTTCCGGTAAAGCGAAACTGCTGGAGCCGGGCACAATCTACCCATTCGAGATCATCCTCGAACCCTCGAGCAATCTCTTCCAAGCCGGTCATTGTATCCGCGTGGACATATCCAGCTCGAATTTTCCACGTTTTGACATCAACCCGAATACGGGAGAGCCGGTCGGCCAACATACGCACACCGTCGTGGCCCATAACAAGATCTACCACCACTCCCGACACATGTCACACATTGCCTTGCCCGTGATTGCGGAATGAACGGGAATCGCTGTATGACTCTAAGGAGCACCTGCTGATGAACCACACTGCCGAGATGGCCGGCTATCTTTCACAACTGACTTACGATCAGTTGCCGGACGATGTTGCCACGACGAGCAAGCACTGCCTGTTGGATGCGCTGGGTGTCGTTCTCGGGGGTGCGGCCTACCTTCGGGAAAACAACGACCTGCTATTCGCGGAGTACGTGCGGAGACTCGGCGATCGTGAGGAATCCACCGTTCTGGGATTCGGTTTGAAATCCTCGGCTCGTTCGGCGGCGTTCGCGAACGGGTCGGTGGCCGAAGTTCTCGACCAGTCCGACTGCATGTATTCCACGGCCAAGACGCACCCCGGCTCCAGCATCGTGCCTGGCGCCGTATCGTTCGCCGAAGCGCGGGCATCGAGCGGCAAAGACCTTCTCACGGCGATCGCCGTGGGTTACGAAGCGGCGGGGCGGGCGGGGATGGCCGTGCAGCCCACGCATTGGCACATGGGTTTCCAAGCAACCGGAACGGTGAACACGATTGGTGTCGCCGCCGCGGTCGGTTATCTGCTGGGTTTCGGCAAGGATAAGATGGCCAACGCTTTGGGCATCGCGGGCCATATTCTGCCGATCTCTAACGGCGACGGCATCTTCAAAGGCTATACCGTGAAGCCTGTCCACGGCGGGCAGTCGGCCATGACCGGCATTCAAGCGGCGATGATGGCCGACCTGGGCATGACCGCGGGACCTCTCGAAGGCGAGCCGCCGCGCCATCACGCGTTCATTCATATCACGAGCTCCGAGCCGAATCCGAAAGCCTTGACGGACGGCCTGGGGGAGACTTGGTACGCCCGAGACATGGCGTTCAAACCCTATCCGACCGGGCTGCTGGATCAAGGCCCGGCGGAGGTCGCCATCGATCTGGCCACCCAGTATGACATCAAGGCCGAAGACGTGGAAGACGTGCTCGTCTCCACTTACTCGAACGCCGTCAAATTCACCGGCGGGCACTACACCGATGTGAACAGCACGATCTACGATTGCCAGCTTTCGCTGCCCTATGCCGTCGCTGTGTGCATTCTCGATCGACAACTGACCTGGGAGCAGTACTCGATCAAGCACCTACGGAACCCTGCCTTGCACGACTTGGTCTCCCGTGTGAAGGTCGTCGCGGGGGAAGGCATGGACAAGAACTATCCTCGCGACTGGCCCGTGGAGGTGGCGATCCGGCTGCGGAACGGCAAGACAGTGAAGCACCGCATTGACCAGGCATGGGGGTCGCCGGCTCGACCGATGACCGAGGCGGAACTCGTGACAAAGTTCGAGCAACTGGCCGGTCGCCTCGTCGGTGGTGACAACGTCCGCGAGGCCGGGGACAAACTCCTTGGGATAGAGAACGAGCAGCGATTCGCAGACGTCCTGGCCCTTCTCGATTGCGAAAGGCCGTTCTAGAGGCGTCGAAATCGCCCGTTGATACCGGAAGCATGGCAATGATCCTGGAAGTCAAAGACATTGTGACCCGCTTCAGGACCTCGGACAAAACGGTCTATGCGGTCAACGGGGTCTCGTTCACTCTCAACGAAGGAGAGATCTTGTGTGTTGTGGGGGAAAGCGGCTGTGGCAAGAGCGTCACCATGCTGTCGTTGTTGCGTTTGATCCCGCAGCCTCCCGGCGACATCGTCCGCGGCGAAGCGAATTTCTTGGGGCGGAATCTATTCGAGCTGACGCCGGCGGAACTGCGCCAAGTCCGTGGAGCCCAGATCGGCATCATCTTTCAGGACCCGATGACGTCGCTCAATCCCGTGCTGCCTATCGGCCGTCAGATCGCGGAGGTGCTGGTCGAACACCTGGGCTTGTCTCGACGCCAAGTCCGAAGTCGAACGATTGAGCTGCTGAAACTCGTAGGCATCCCGCACGCGGAATCCCGTGTCAACAACTATCCCCACCAGTTCTCCGGAGGCATGCGCCAGAGGGTGATGATCGCCATGGCCCTGGCCTGCAATCCGAAGATCCTGATTGCCGATGAACCCACGACCGCTCTGGACGTCACGATCCAGGCGCAGATCGTTGAACTAGTCAAACGGCTGCGTCAGGAACTGGGCATGGCGGTGATTTGGATCACGCACGATCTCGCGCTGGTCGCGGGTCTGGCCGAACGGGTGGTGGTAATGTATGCCGGCTTCGTCGTGGAGCAGGCGCCTGTCAAGGAACTCTCCAAAAACCCCAGGCACCCGTACACAATTGGCCTCATGCAGTCCGTGCCTGGCATGGACGATGACACAACGCAGCCCTTGTCCAGCATTCCCGGCGCTCCGCCCGACATGCTGGGCGCTCCCCAGGGCTGCCCGTTTGCCCCGCGCTGTTCGTACGTCATGGAACGCTGCTGGGAGCAAAACCCCGAGCTGCTCCCTGTCGCCCAAGATCACGTGGCGGCTTGCTGGTGGGACGTGGACAAAGAACGCCCTCGTAATGACTAAGCACAAGACTCGCCCAAAGCGCCGCTCCCGGTGGAAACTTTCAGGGCCCAAATACGGACTCGTCATAGCGAAGGACATTATGGTGCCGATGCGCGACCAGGTGCGCTTGGCCGCGGACGTCTACCTCCCCGCCATCGACGGGAAATCCCTAGATGGCCACTGGCCTACGATCCTTCAGCGCACGATTTTCGACAAGTCGAACATCCACTACGCCGGCCATGCCGAGTACTTTTGCAAGCGTGGTTACGCCGCGGTCGTGATGGGTTGCCGCGGGCGATTCAACTCCGAAGGCGAGTATTACCACTTCGTGAACGAGGCCGAGGATGGTTACGACACCTGTGAGTGGATCGGCCGGCAGAGCTGGTCCAGCGGCAAGATTGGTACTTTCGGCTGCTCCTACAGCTCCCAAGTACAGAGCGCGATGGCCACTCAGAACCCAAAGAACCTCGCCGCGATGGTTCCCATGCAGGGTCCATCCAATATTTACGAGTATGGGCAGCGGCACGACGGCGCCCTTCAGCACAAGGTGACGACCGCGGGGTTCTGGCTGGGCGTCATGAGCCAGGAAGCCCGCGACAACCCCGAGATTCGCAAGGCACTCGAAGGGGCGCGAATGAGCGATTGGCTTTCACGTTTGCCCCTCAAACGCGGGCAGTCGCCACTGGCCCTGGTTCCCAATTACGAAAGCTTTGTCTTCGACTTCATGACCCGAGGCGATCACGAAGAGTTCTGGGACCAGCCGGGCTTCAACATCGAGAAATATTATGACCGGCACTCCGATGTCCCCATCTATCTCGTCGGCGGATGGTACGACTCGTGGTCGCGCGCGGTGTTGGGGCAGTTCACGGAACTCTCCAAGCGTAAGAAGGGGCCAATCAAGATCCTAATGGGACCGTGGATTCACGGCGACGACTCGGTCGAGTTGACCTACGCCGGTGACGTAGACTTCGGGCCAAAGGCCAGTCTTAGAGGAAATCTGGCTGCGCACCGCAATGCTTGGCGGCTGCGCTGGTTCGACCGCTGGCTCAAAGGGATCAAGAACAGCGTCGAGGATGAGCCACCCATCAAGCTCTTCGTCATGGGAGGTGGCAGCGGACACAAGAACGCTGATGGACGCCTTGACCACGGGGGCCGCTGGCGCGACGAACATGAGTGGCCCCTGGCCCGCACGCAGTTCACGAATTACTATTTGCACGCCGGCGGCACGCTCGGTCCGAACAAGCCCCGCGGTCGTCATACGCCAAGTGGCTATTCCTTCGATCCGAAGAGCCCGGTCCCGACCATTAGCGGTAATATTTCAGGTCTGGCGGAAATCGTGCCGATGGAGCCCGGAGTTCACGGCGACCCGCCGCCGATGACAAGGTTACGCAACCTCGCCGTGCAAGGCGCCATGCATCACGCAGAGCATCCCGGAGGCTTTGGTTGCAAACCACCCTACCTGCCCTTGTCCGCACGGCAGGACGTGTTGTCGTTTCTGAGCCCGCCACTTGAGCAGGACGCCGAAGTCACAGGCCCCATTACTGTCAAGCTTTGGGCCGCCTCTTCCGCTTTGGACACGGACTTCACAGCCAAACTGCTAGACATCTACCCGAGCAGCCGCGACTATCCCGACGGCTATCATATGAACATCACCGAAGGGATCATCCGCGCCCGTTACCGCGACCGTTCCGGCAAGGGGAAGCTGCTGAAGCCGGGCACGATCTACCAATTCGAGATCATCCTTGAACCCACGAGCAATCTCTTTCAAACCGGTCATCGTATCCGGGTGGATATCTCCAGCTCAAATTTTCCACGCTTCGACATCAACCCGAATACGGGCGAGCCGGTCGGCCAACATATGCGTACCGTTGTGGCGCACAACAAGATCTACCACGACGCGCGCCACCCATCGCGCATTGTCTTGCCCATTATCGGACCATGACGATGGCTTTCTGGTGAAACCTCTTCATGAGAATCACCAATCATGACTCCTGAGCCAGATACGATCCTGAAGATCGTCGATCTCCAAGTGCATTTCCCCATCTTGCGAGGCGTGTTGCAGCGCAAAGTGGGGTCGGTCAAAGCCGTAGACGGAGTGACCTTTGACGTACGACGCGGAGAGACTCTCGGTGTGGTTGGTGAAAGCGGATCGGGGAAAACAACCCTAGGGCGCGCCATCTTGAAGCTGGTTCAGCCGACCGCGGGTCAGGTTTTCTTCGAAGGCGAGGATCTATGCCGACTGAACGAGAAGACGGTGCGTCAGAAGCGCCGACACCTGCAGATGATCTTTCAGGACCCGTACTCGTCCCTGAACCCGCGGATGCGCGCCCAAGACATCGTCTCAGAGCCGTTAATCGTTCACAGCGTCGAACGCGGCCAGGCACTCAACGAGCGGACCGGTGAACTCTTCGAGACCGTGGGGCTTGATTTACAATTCCGCCGGCGCTATCCCCATGAGTTGTCAGGCGGTCAACGCCAGCGTCTTGGTATTGCGCGCGCGTTGGCCCTCAACCCGTCGGTCATCGTCTGCGACGAGCCTATTTCGGCTCTCGACGTCTCCATCCAGGCCCAGATCGTGAACCTGCTGAAAGATCTCCAGCGGCAACTGAAACTGACCTACTTATTTATCGCCCACGACCTGAGCATGGTTCGATACATCTCCGACCGGGTCGCGGTGATGTACTTGGGCCACATCATGGAACTGGCCGGACGAGACAGTATCTACAACCAACCTCTCCATCCCTACACGGTCGCTTTGCTTTCGGCAGCGCCTCTACCTGACCCCGATCGCGAGGCAGCGCGCCGCCACATCGTCTTGACCGGAGGGCTGCCGAATCCCGCCGACCCGCCTTCAGGATGTGTCTTCAGCACGCGCTGTCCTCTGGTGAAAGACATTTGCCATGAGCAAGCTCCCGAGTTGCTCGAACTTCGTCCCGGCCATTTCGTGGCTTGCCACCGAAGCGACGAAGCCGGGCCCGGCAGCGGGCTACCCGCCATCTCGGGCGATCGCTCCTGATCACCGCACGCGATCGGGATAGTCAGGAGCCCTTGGTGAAGGTAAGGGTTCTGTGTCAAGCCTGTTCGGTTCCCCTATATGTTGCGGCAGGCCGCGCATGCGGGCACGGCATGCCGTGCCCCTACATTGTTGAACAACAGGGCTGTTAGCCCAGGCCCAGTTGCCTGACGCGGTCGAAGAATGTCTTTTCGTCACCGTGTACGTGTATCACCGCACCCGTTACCTTTCGGGATTGACCGGGCCTGAGATCCCCTATCGTGCCGAGGGAATGAATGCATTGATGGTTGTCGCAGTTTTCCATGACGTTCGAAGTCTGCTTCCAGACAGTGCCGATGACCGCATTGCGATCTCGCGAGACCCGACAGACCGCTCCACTGCTCAATATGGTCCGGCTGCCGTTCCCCCAGAAGCCGGCGGGGACGTGCCAAAACGCATGACGGTCGAGGACACGATAGAACGTGCGGATGGGATCGCCGTCGCCTCGGTCGGTCCGGGCTGTTGCGGTCATCTTGCCATCCACCATCACAAACGTTGTGCTCCTGTCGTCGGTTCGGAAGCTGGGGCAGCTAGGGTAGCCCAGGCACGGGTTGGCCGAGACTCCATGGAGGGTGCTGGTCCGGCCATTGCGCACGGTGATCTCCAGCGAGGCCCCGTAGTCCCTCGGGGCCATCGCGACTTTGTGATGGACGCCGGCAAGGTAGGTGAACCCAAAGCGGTCTTTGCTTTTGGCCCGGGCCGCCCCCTCTTCTGTACCCTCCCACTCGCACAAGATTTGTCCGTCCGCCTCGACCCTCCACTGTACGGCCGGCCAGAAGCTGACTGCCAACAGGCCTTCCCGTGACTGCGTCGCCTCCGGCACCCGATACGTCCATGAACACTCAAACAATCGGGAGTGCAGCATGACGACCCGCTGGTCGTTTTGCTTCGGTTCCAAGAGCAAGGTTGACGACCCAGCCGCTTTGTCTTTCTGTGAAGTAGTGGCCCCTTGCACGTCTCTACCAACCGCGCCGAGCAGGGCGGAAGCGCTTGTTGTCATAAACCCTCGTCGCGAATGACTTTCCGGGAACCTCATGAAACTCTCCGTATTCTTGTCACTTAGCCGCGTGTGGCGGAAGTGCCGGCTTTCTTCAAGACGGCTCCGTGTTAGCCCGCTCCCGCCTCCGACCATTGCTTGACCACCCGCAACGGTCGGGACTCGCCGGGCCAAACTACAACCCTATACCAGTCCTTGCCATCGAGCCCGTCCGTGGAAAGCGTATCGAGGCCGGAAAAGAACGCGGCTACGCGATACGAACCGGGTTTCACCTCGACCTCTAGCACTGGGCCCCCTGTGCACTCATGGATCTGGAGCCGGCCCGTTGGGAGATCCACGGCTGTCTCGACTACGTGGTCCCACTCAGACGGATCGTGTCCCGGATCGCCTGGATGCACCTCCAACTCGACAGGCACAGTCATGTTGCGGACCGGCTGGATGACGACGACGTGATCGGCAACCTTGACCATCTTGCGGACGTCGTCGTCCGTGTAGTCCACAGGAGCCTGCGGACTCGCGCCAGCATCCCACACATAGAACTGGTGATAGTCGGCAAACACTTCGGCTTTGTGACGCTACATCTCCGCTTTTCGTCCTCAATGGTACACGAGCAGCCGGGCGGGCACAGGGGCCCGCCCCTACAGAGCAGAGCGGCCGGGCGGGCACAGCGACCCCTACAGACCCAACGCCTACAGAATCTCCGCGACATTCCACTAGCGTCACCGCCACTCTGCTTGGTGCAAATACACACGCTCGTCGCTAGAAGGTTCCCACTTGAGGTTCGCGTTGACTCCATAGATGAAATGCCCGACGAAGCCGGGAATGTATCCAACGTTGTCGTGAACGAACTTCTGGATTTCGTTCATGGCGTCTTTCTGCTTCTCGGGGTCGACCGTGGCGGAGAAGTCGTCCAACAGTTTTGTAAGTTGCGGGTCGTTGAAATAAAAGCCTCGAAAGTTAGGATGGAAGTGAGCGTTGTAACAGAAGTCGGCGGCAAACATCTGGTTGCCACAGGACATGAATCCCAGCGTCACGTCTTTGTTCAACCACTTGTCGTTGTAGCTGGTTTCCTCAGCCATCCACAATCCCATCTTGATTCCCACGGCCGCCAAGTTGGCGACGACCACTTCGGAAGCGATGTTGTCGATCGGCAGCCAGCCGACGGACGTCTTAAAAGGATCATCCACCGTGAAGCCGTTTGGATAGCCGGCTTCGGCAAGCAACTGCCGCGCTTTATCCGGATCGTAATCGTAGGGCTGGAGGTTCGGATCGTAGTGCTCGATGATCTTGGGAGTTAGGGCGGCCTGCCGGTATCCCAGGCCCGCGTACAGCTTGTCGATGATCTCTTGCCAGTTGATGGCGTGAGCCATGGCCTTGCGGACACGAACATCGTCAAAGGGTTTACGAAACGTATTGATGGTGACGAAGTTCGTTCGGTGCGAAGGCACCGTGCGGATGGTGACGTTGGGATTCTTCTCGAGACCGTCAATCATGTCGGGAGGCACTTCGTCGATGATGTCCGCCTCGCCCGATTGAAGCATCAGCACTTTGGTCGCTCGGTCGGAGACGAATCGAAAGATCACTTGCGAGATCTTGGGCACGTCCCCCCAGTAATCGGAATTTACCCGGAGGGTAATGTGATCATCCAATTCCCATTCGACGAAGTGGTAGGGTCCGGTCCCGACCGGGTTCAGGTTATATGCCTCAGCGCCCACCTTCTCGAAGGTTCCCTTGTCCACCGGCATGAAGACGTTCATGGCCGGGAGAATGCCGTAGGCTTTGCCGCTGACGTCAACCGTATAGTCGTCAATGACGTCAGCTCCGTAGACGGCGTGATAGAAGCCGCCGACGGGGCTTGCGATCTCAGTGTCTTTGATGCGGTCTAACGTGAACTTCACGTCGTGCGCGGTAAGCGCGGAACCGTTGTGAAACTTGACGTCCCGCCGCAGATGAAAGCGCATCGTGTTGCCGTCGATTGCCTCCCAAGACGAGGCCAACATCGGCTCCCATTGCTGCGTTTCCGGGTTGAAGCGCACGATGGGGTCGTAGATATGCGTGTGAGGACTGAACCGAAGCCCCTGCAAAGTAGGATCCAGGTATACGACGAAGCTGGCTCCGCCCGAGGCGGCCACCGTGACGGAGTTTCGAAGTCGGCCGCCCTCCCGTGATCCTGTAGCCGGGTCGCCGGCCTTTCGGCAGGCGGTTAGTGTTAACAGTACTCCGAGACAAATCCAACCAACCGCTTGGAGGATTCGAAACGGCTGGACGACCCCTAGCAAGCCGTGGGGGTGGGAAGTACGTTTTGAACTCGGGATTAGTCGCATGCTATGCGGGATGCTGTCCGAGATGCAGCCGCTAGACGCCCCGTAGCTTCTCCTACGCCCCTTCAGGGCTTCTCGTGGTATTTGTGTCGGTGACCCACGGTTCCGCCTGACGGCTCCACCGTGGGCTATTATCCTTCCGTCCGCTTCGCGGACTCGCCTCCGGCGTGGTCTGGTATACCGAGGTCGGAGTGAGGTTTTCATCAAGTCCGTCCGAGAAACCCTACGTGTTGAGGCGGGCAAGACATGGCGCTGAGACGCTAGTTTATAGACAAGTCAGCGGTATGCCGTGCCCCTACATCCTGAATTCCGCCGCCCTCGACTCTTGCCACGAGCTGTTAGAGGGAGATGTGGGTTGCCAACGGGACAACGCCCCGGTGTGTCGTGGGACATAGGCAAGTGTTTCTTAGTCACTGGTGGCTTCGGTAACAGTTCCGCTGCCATCCCAGGCGTACTTGAACGTTGTCGGCAACGTCATTTGGAGTTCCGCTTTGAAAGGAACATTGACGTCCACCGAACCGATCTGTCTGGGTTTCGTCCGCACGGGAATTTCCGTCACTCCGGTGCGTTTCATATAGGCACGAATGGCTTCTTGGACGAGTCTTTTCTCTTCGTCTAACTGACTCGCGACTTCGGACGACTCATCCACGGGTGCCTGGGTCGAAGATGCGCCGCACCCCATCAGCACCATGTGCAGCACGAGCAGAACCAAGACTCGTGGCAGAGTCGTCACCTGTGTTCGCCCTCGTCGTTTGCACAGGAGTACTTGTCCTTCAAGAGACAAACAAGGTCCCCCTTGCTCAGTCAGAATCCGGCCCTTTTGTCACACACATTGAGAAGGGCTTCCCCCGCGACGTAACGACGCAGGTTCTCCTTGAAGATTTGCTGGCGGCGCTCCCATATCTGCGGTGAGTCCGCGGACACATGGGGTGAGAGCAGCACGTTGGGCATGTCCCATAGCGGGCTGTCAGCGGGCAGCGGCTCTTGGGCCGTGACGTCCAATGCCGCCCCGGCGATTTGCCCCGACCGAAGAGCCTCGACGAGAGGTTCTTCGTCAATGATTCCACCCCTGGACACCGCGATAACATAGGCGCCCGGCTTCAGCCGCTCGACTTGGCGCCGACCGATCATCCCGCGGGTCCCGTCAGTCAGCGGGGCTGTCACTACGAACCAGTCGGAGATCGCGAGCAGGTCGTCCAGCCGCCCAGTGTCCCATACTTCCCGTACGCCAAAGGGAGGGTCCATCTTGCGCGCGTCGACGGCATAGACATCCATCCCGAACCCCTGGGCCCGCTGTGCCACGGCTTTGCCGATTTCGCCCATCGCCAGGACACCCATGGTCGTTCCCGGCAACTCCGTCATGCGCCCGCGGTACTTCTTGGCGTCCCAGCGATGGGTCTGCTGGTCGTCGATCAGCTCGGCCACCCGGTGGGCGAATGCCAGCACCATGGCGAACGCATGGTCGGCCATGGCGATCGCGTGAGTTCCTGGGGCATTGGTCATCACAACGTCGCTTTCGACCAATTCAGGATTGTCCCTCACGGCGTAGTCGAAGCCGGCTCCGATGAAGTGGAACCAGCGTAGCTGCTTGGCCTTCAGGAACACGTCGCGCGTGATCAGTCCGAACTGGACCTCCGCGTCGGGGACCTCACGCAGTTGCTCTTCAACCGTGTAGGCAGGCGCAAACTGAATCTGAGGGAAGGCTGTGCTCAAGTCTCGGACGAAGTCCTCGCCCAGATCGAATGCCAAAACGACCTTCATGATCTCTGAACCGAAGTTTCCGATTCGCTCTCCTATCAGCGCGATTGTACACGCGCTGCCTGCCCGAACACAACGACTCCGCCGCCCGAAGGCGGGTAGAGACAATGCATGTTCAGGGCCGTGTCGAGCGGTTGGTCAACCGGATTGAGCAGCAAGAACCGACTGCTCGCACCGCTCACTCAGGTTGGCTCCGTCGATCATCCTGTTCAGCGTGGAGTCGCTCAAGCACCTGGGTGCGGATCTGCTTGGCTTGCGCTGGAGTGAATGCAGATTCCCTTTGGCGGCGCGGTCCAACTGCTTGGTACGCCACGGTATGTGCATGATGCCTCGATCGGAGTGGCTGCCGATCCCGAGAAACAGGTGACCCATTTCGTGGGCCATGATGTGGCCCAAAATCAGGTCCCGGTCTAAGCGGAGGCTTGCGCATAGTTCTTTCACACGGTGGTAGAAGACATTCGTGACCGAACCAAATCCCCGCTTCTTGGCGGGGAGGGCCAAGCCGAAGTCTTTAGGGTGCAAGCCCAAACGCTCGGCCATCGAGCGGGGCAGAAGTCTCAGCATGAGTTGGGTGGGCAGCGGGTTGGGTTTACAAGCCGGATTGCGGGGGAACCCCTCCACAGAAAGATCGCAATCGAGCCATTTCACGTCGACTCCCACCCGGCTGTAAATCCTGGCGGCTTCGTTTTGCGCTTGTGCCAGTAGTGTGCTCGGCACTTGGGCATAGCGGTAAACCCGAACGGTGATCTCCAAGGTCGGCTCGGCTTGCCCGCCACGTAGTGTACTGGGGAAGCCCGCCGAACTGAGACTGAAAACGTTCAAGACCGCTCCCCAAGCCCGACGCCTCTCGGCGGCGGACGAACCTTCGGCCCGCATGCGATCCCGCACGTCAGCTCGGATCCGTTTGGCCTGCCGGGGGCTGAAGTGGAGGGTCCCGCTCACCGCCTCCGTGAGTTGCTTGCGGTCCCAGCCGGGCCGCATCAGGCCGGCCAGAGAGTGTTTCCCCGAGCCCAGAAGCAGATGGCCGATTTCGTGGGCGATCAGGTGACCCAAGATAACAGGCCGCTCATCCGCACTCCATCCGGGCAACCCTTGTAGCCGGTCGAAAAAGACACCGGCCACGTACCCAAACTCAGCTTTTCCGTCCTGCAGGGCGATACCCAGAGCGTGCGGTCGAAGACCGTAGCGCTTGGCCATCGAATGAGGAACAAGTCGCAACACCAAATCGGTTGGGCCCTGATACTCCGTGCAAGCCGCATCCGCCAGCCCCGCAACTCCGGGCAGTTTGCAATCCACCCAGACGGTCTCGATCTTGATGTACTGAAAAACCGAGGCCGCGGCTGTCTTCGCGCGCCGCAGGGTGTCCTCGGACGCCCCGGCATAGTCATAGACCCGTACCGTGAACCGCAAGGGCTCCTTCACCTGACTCGCGGCCGGCGTCCGCGCCAAAGCGGGCAAAGCGAACCCGGCAACAACAACAAAAAGGAAGTAATCTCTGACTGACCTGCTCATGGCTCTCACCTCCGTGAATGGGTTGGTGAGGCCGAGAGTGGGTCAGATTATTGAATCCCGCAAATTATTATGACACTTTTTGACAGTGTGGAGCATCTATATATGTATGGGCAACCCCAAAGGTGTGAAGCGGGATTTCAAGGCGCTGGAGAAGCGCCGTTTCGAAGCGATGCGGCTGCTCCACCAAGGCCACAATCAGTCCGAGACGGCGAGACGGCTGAACGTCGCTCGCCAAACCGTCAGTGAGTGGCGGCGGCAATACCGCGAGCAGGGTGCGGCCGGACTCCGCCAGGCCGGGCGCGCCGGACGCAAGCCGCTCCTCGATGCCGCACAACGCGAACGCCTGACGTCGCTGCTGCTGGAAGGCCCGGAAGCCCACGGCTTCCCAACGCCCCTGTGGAGCTGTCCGCGGGTGGCTCGGCTGATCGGAGACGAGTTCGGGGTCGCATACCACGCAGGCCACGTCTGGAAGATCCTGCGAGCGCTCGACTGGAGCCCGCAACGCCCGGCCGGAAAGGCGCGCGAGCGCAACGAAGAGCGGATCCGCACCTGGAAGCGCAAGACCTGGAAGCGCATTAAAAAAAAGCCCAAAACGAAGGCCGTACGCTCGTCTTCATCGACGAAAGCGGATTGAGTCAGAAGCCGCATCGCTGCCGCACCTGGGCGCCACGTGGCCAAACACCGGTGCTGCAGTTTAACTTCAACTGGGAGAAGCTTTCCGTCTCGGCGGGGCTGACGCTGCGTAACTTCTACTTCCGGCTCTATCCCGGTGCGATCGGCAAAGAGCAAGTGACCGACTTTCTCAAGGCGTTGGTACGTCATATCGATCGCCCGCTGCTGATCGTCTGGGATCGGCTGCCGGCGCACCGTAGCCGCCTGGTGCAAGAGTTCATCGAACTCTCCGAAGGCCACATCGCAACCGAGTACTTGCCACCCTATGCGCCGGAGTTGAATCCGGTGGAATACATCTGGGCTTACTGGAAGCAGCACGAGTTGCCGAACGTCTGTCCGAAAGACTACGGCGAGCTGAACGAGCGGGCCCGCAAGGCACTCCGCCGCATGTACCGCAAACCGCGTTTGATCACGGCCTTCTGGAAACAGTCTTCTCTTTGTTTTGACTGACTCTATATTATGCGGGAGTCAATAGGTGGTAGGCCAACAGGGCGGCACCCTAAATCTCAGGACAGCCGAGGCATTTAGTCGGTAAGAGGTAAGTGATGAAAACTAAAGCGCTTGATCGTAACGCTTGCCCGAAAAACTAAGATTTTCGCCGGCAAAACCGGTGGTATAATCTAGCCGGACGAAGCCGGCAAGGCGCCTTGCCGGGAGAACAGCAATGATCGGGAGCGTCGGCGGACCAAGAGCTGCCAAGTTCGGGACGTTTGAGCTGGACCTTGCGGCCGGCGAACTGCGCAAGAACGGCTCGAAGGTCCGTCTTCAGGAGCAGCCGTTTCGTCTGCTGACCTTCCTGGTACACCGGCCCGGAGATCTGGTGAGCCGCGAGGAGCTGCGCGAAAAACTCTGGCCCGCCGACACCTACGTCGATTTCGACAATAGTCTTAATACGGCCGCCAGCAAGCTCCGAGAGGCTCTGGGGGACTCGGCTGCGAGCCCGCGCTTCATTGAAACCCTGCCTCGCCGCGGCTACCGGTTTATCGCGCCTCTCGAGCGGCACGGCCAAGTGGGGGATGTATCTTCCTCCGTACCACCCACCCCAGCGGAGCTGAAAACTCCTGCACAACAGACTTTGCAGGCAAGTCTGCGTCGCGCTCGCTTCCAACAACTGGTGCTCGCAGCCGCGCTTGTTGTCGCTGTTGGCCTGGTCGTTGTTCTTGGGCTTCGCACACCACCTCCTGCCGGGGAAGCCCCCCTGCGCCGATTTCAGCTTGTGCCGCCGGTGGCTGTGAGCACGGCTATCCCCGGTATCAATGTGGCCATCTCACCCAACGGCAGGCACATCGCCTTTGTAGCCGAGGGCGCGGAGGGAAAGCTGTGGGTTCAGGACCTCGATCAGCAGGAACCACGGGCCATCGAAGGCACGGAAGGAGCTAGGTCGCCGTTTTGGTCGCCAGACAGTGGTTTCATCGGGTTTGCCGCCGGTGCGGAGCTCAAGAAAATCTCGGTTCAGGGCGGGCTGGTCAGCCGGGTTTGCGAACTGCCCAGGTCTGGTTTGGGGGGGGGGGGGCTGGAGCGCCGACGGCGAGCTGATCGTCTTCAGCTCCAGCCCCCCGCCCAAGCTCTATGAAGTCCCCGCCCGCGGAGGTACTGCCAACCTGCTCGTCTGGCCGGAGGAGTCGGAACAGTCATCGGCATGGATTCTGACCCCCCATTTCTTGCCGTCCGAAGCCGGGGACCGTGTCCTGCTGTTTTCATCATCAGTCGGGGGGGCCCGGGGGCTTCAACGTCATGGTTCAAGATCTCAAGACCGGCCGGCGAGAGCTACTTGGGCCTGGCTCTATTGCTCCGGTCTATTCGCCCAGCGGCCATCTTGTGTATCAATCGCCTCCCAGTACCTCTGTTCTTTGGGCGCTGCCCTTTTCCTTGGACACGCTGCAGGCCACCGGGCAAGCCTTCCCCATCGCCCAGAATAGCCGCGTTCCAACAGTTGCAACCGATGGAACATTGGTCTACCTCGACGTCTCCGGCACGTTGCAACGGCAGCGGCAACTGGTTTGGGTCAACCGTAGCGGCAAGAAGGTCGGCGAGATCGGCCTACCGCAGAAGGGGATCAGTTACCTGGCACTCTCCCCGGACGGGCGGCGCGTGGCTGTCCAGGTGATGGAGGTATCGAACTACGACATCTGGGTTTGGGATCTTACCCGTCCCGTGAAGACCCGCTTGACCACGGGCCCCGACGTAGATGGTGTGCCACTTTGGTCGCCTACCGGAGAGGAGGTGGCGTTCCCTTCCGATCGAGCGGGCAACCTAGACATCTTCCTGCGGCAGGCCGATGGCAGCGGCGAGGCGAAGGTGCTGCCGGCCACACCCCGCAACGAGGCTCTAACCGACTGGTCCTGGGATGGGAAGTATCTTCTCTACTGGCTAGACGATCCTGAAACGGGGTGGGACCTTTGGTATCTGGAGCGCAACGAAGACGGCAGCGCCTGGGAGCCGCACCCATTTCTGCACACAGCTTTCAACAAGTGCGCAGCGAAATTCTCGCCCAACGGCCGCTATGTCGCCTACCTGTCGAACGAGTCGGGTCAATGGGGAGTCTATGTGCGGCCCTTTCCCCAGGGCGGCCGGCGGTCGACGGTGTCGAGCAACGGCGGGACCCAGCCGCGCTGGAGCCGGGACGGCAAAGAGCTGTTCTATGTCGAGGGGGGCACGTTGATGGCCGTTTCGGTCTCGAGCGGTCCGACGTTTTCGGCGGGCTCGCCGAGGCGCCTGTTTGAGAATCCGAGTTTGAGAGATGGGCCCGGCGCGATGTGGTACCCCAACTACGACGTCTCGGCCGACGGCCGGCAGTTTGTCTTGCCCGAGCGAGTGGACCTGGGCGAAGAGGCCCCCAAGCCCTCGATCCGCGTCGTCCAGAACTGGTTCGAACAATTCCGCGACCGTTAGGAAGGCTCACACTAAGTAGTGTGTTTCGCAAATACGGTTACGTTCGGTTTGCCATTGAACTGACCGGGACATGGGCAATACCCCATGTAGGGGCGGGCCCCCGTGCCCGCCCGCCCAGGGAATTCAAATGCCCATCCAAATCACACGAGCCCTGGAAGGGCGACTCATCCTCCTTGGCGGTTGAATACGACGAGCTCCCCGCGAGTGCAACTGAGCCGCCCTTTCAGGGCTGTCTGCGGTTCGGGCGGGCGGATTTCCCTGGGCTCACGCCCAGGGCTTTTGTTTGAGTCACCCCTTCGGGGCTGGTCGGAAAAGCAGAGTTGCCCGAGTCAAATTGCACAGGTGGTGTAGGATATAGGCAACCATGTTCCGGGCGGTGTTTGGCGAGCGGTCTGGTGGGCTGTCGCGAGGAAAACTTAAGGGTAAACGAGCAGCCGGGCGGGCACGGGGGCCCGCCCCTACAGAGCAGGGCAAACGGGCGGGCACAGGGGCCCGCCCCGACACTCCTACGCCTAGGGAATCTCCGCGACATTCCACCAGGGTCAGGGGCCGCGACGGTCTGGTCGTCCTGTCACTAACAGTCGCTCTTGCGTTCGGCTTCGCCTCCACGCAAGCGAACGGGCAAGATGCTGACACGTCGGCTGGTGCGCGACAACCTGCGGATTCAGCGGCGTCCCTGTTTGGCCAGCACATTCGGCCGCTGCTCGAAACGCGCTGCCTGTCGTGTCACAACAGCGAGTTGAAGCAGTCCGGCCTCGACCTGTCCACCCGCGCGGGCTTGCTGCGCGGCGGCAGCCGCGGACCTGCGATCGTTGCCGATGACGCAGAACAAAGCCTGCTCGTGCAACTCGTGCAGCACAATCAGAAACCCAACATGCCTTTCATGGCCGGCAAGCTTTCCGACAACGTTTTGGCGCACGTCGTGGAATGGGTCAACGCCGGGGCGCCCTACGATGCCGCGGTTGTGTCTGCCGGCAAGGAAGATGCCGAGAAGCAGTCGACTGATCATTGGGCGTTTCAGCCCCCGACGCGCCCTGACGTTCCTGCGGTCAAGAGCGCCCGCTGGGTGCGCAATGCCATCGATGCCTTCATCGCTGCCGAACACGAGAAGCGGGGCCTGACACCGGCGCCGCCGGCCAAGAGACGTGTTCTGCTTCGGCGAGTCTACGTGGACCTGATTGGACTGCCGCCGACGCCCGAGCAAACCGCGGCCTTCCTCGCAGACACCTCCGACGACGCTTACGAAACGGTTGTGGACCAATTGCTTGACAGTCCCCGCTATGGAGAGCGTTGGGGACGGCACTGGATGGACATCTGGCGCTACAGCGACTGGTACGGATTCCGCCAAACCGACGAGCTACGCAACGGGCAGCACCACATCTGGCACTGGCGCGACTGGATCATCGATGCCGTCAACGAAGATAAGGGCTACGACCGCATGATCGTCGAAATGCTCGCCGGCGACGAGATCGCTCCGAACGACCCCAACGTCTTGCGCGCCACGGGCTATCTGGCCCGCAACTGGTACAAGTTCAATCGTAACGTTTGGCTCCAGGATACAGTCGAGCACACCGCCGCGGGCTTCCTCGGCATCACCCTGAAATGCGCCCGCTGCCACGATCACAAGTACGATCCCATTCAACAGGACGAGTACTACCGCTTTCGGGCGTTCTTTGAGCCTCACGACGTGCGCACCGACAGGGTGCCGGGCGAACCTGATCTCTCCAAAGCGGGCATCCCACGCGCTTATGACGCCGACTTGAGTGCAAAGACCCTTCTCTTTCTCGGCGGTGACGAAGCCAAGCCCGTCGAGGAAAGACCCCTGGAGCCCGGCGTGCCGCGCGCCGTTGGAGGCTCCAAGCTGAACATTCAACCGATCTCTCTGGGTCTCGAGGCACGGTACCCCGATTTCCGTCCCTTCGTCCACGAGGACCTTGTTACACAAGCCAAGCAGGAGATCGAGAAGGCCGAAAAAGATGTGGCCGGGGCGGTCGAAGAGATTGCGGCTGCAAGACGCCGGCTTGCGCAGGGAGGCGCGGAGGGGCTACCGCAGCCTGCCATTTCTTCTTCTAAACCGGCTGAGCCTGGAGAAGAGGCAAGCGAAGAGGAAGTGGATCCGGAAACGAGGCTAAGGAATGCCGAAGCTGCCCACGCGGTGGCGGAAAAAGTCCTCGCTACGGCTCGATCGAAACTGCCCGCGCTGGAAGCGCGCATTGCCGCGGACAAGGCCAAACACAGCGTTCCGCCGGAATCCGAATGGGAAGCTCTGGCACTGGAGGCGAAGAAGGTTGAACGCCTCGCCAACCTGCGTCGGGCCGACGAGAGCGTGCTTCGCGTCCAACAGCTCCTGAGGGCAACCGAAGGCGCGGAGGACCCGCTCGACAAGGACATCGAAAAGAAACTCACCAAAGCCCGCGAACAGCTCAAGGCGGCCCAAGAGGCGCTGGAGTCTCACCCGGAGTACACGCCGGTCGGCGAGATGTATCCGGAGACCAGCACCGGGCGGCGGCTGGCCCTCGCCAAGTGGATCGCCGGCAAGAGCAACCCTCTGACCGCCCGCGTCGCTGTCAACCACATGTGGCGTCGCCATTTCGGAAGCGCCTTGGTCCCAACCGTCGCCAACTTCGGTTCGTCCGGCAAGCCGCCGACACACCCCGAGTTGCTTGACTGGTTGGCGGTTGAGTTCATGGGCCAGGACTGGGGCATGAAGGCGATACACCGCCTGATGGTGAACAGCAGTGCCTACCGCATGCAGTCATCGGGGCGGCACATGGCCGGCTCGAACAGCTCTAAAGACCCCGACAATATCTATCTCTGGCGAATGAACCCCCGGCGCATGGAAGCAGAGGCCGTCCGCGACAGCGTGCTCCACGTCAGCCGACGCCTCGATTTGACGATGGGGGGAACGGAAGTCGACCACACCGAAGGTGCCGTGGTCGCGCGGCGCAGCGTCTACTTCCAGCACACACCCGATCTGAAGATGCAGTTTCTTAGCACCTTCGACTTAGCCAATCCTCTGGAATGCTACGAGCGACTCGAAACGGTCGTCCCCCAACAGGCGTTGGCGTTGGCGAACAGCAAGCTCGGCCTTACACAGGCGCGCTTGCTGGCACGCGATCTTACCGAGCAGCTCGGGGGCCGAGAGCGGCCTGCGGGTTTCGTCAAAGCCGCGTTTGAGCACGTGCTCGGCCGCCCGGCCACAAAGAAAGAACTCGCGCGGTCGAAGAGTTTCTTGCAATCGCAATCCGGCCGGCTGCAAGATCTTGAAAGGCTGACGGCGTTCGAGGGCGGAGAGACCAGCGAGGTACCTCCCGCCACCGAACCCTGGCTGCGGGCGCGCGAGAACCTGATCCACGTGCTGTTCAATCACAACGAGTTTGTTACGATTCGGTAAGCAGGCCTCGCCATGAACACCAAGGCCCAGAACACCAAGGCACTGCTCAGCGCTTGCGGCTGCGGCAACATCCACCGTCGGACCTTCCTCGCCGATTGCGGCATGGGGTTCACCGGCCTCGTTCTTGGAGCGATGCTGCAACGCGACGGCATGGGCGCTACCGGTTCGCCGGGCGTCTGGACTCCACCCGACGGCGAGCCTCACTTCACGCCGAAAGCCAAAAACGTCATCTGGCTGTTCATGCTCGGCGGCGTCAGCCATCTGGAATCTTTTGATCCCAAGCCGGACGTCAACAAATACGGCGGCAAGAAGATTATCGAAACGCCGTACAAGGATTCGCTCGACTCTCCCTTTCTCAAAGACAATCTCCGCGAAGTGATTGCCGGCCTGCACAAGACGCACAGCATTCTATTGCCCATGCAGATCGGCCACGGGAAACGGGGGCAAAGCGGTATTGACATCAGCGACTGGTGGCCACATCTCGGCGGGATGGCCGACGACCTGGCGGTCGTTCGCTCGATGTGGACCACCGACAACAACCACGGGGCCCAGATCCAATTCCAGACGGGCCGCCACATGCTCGAAGGCGACTTCCCTTCGATAGGCTCTTGGGTTCACTACGGCCTTGGCGCGCTCAACGAAAACCTGCCTCAGTTCGTGGTCTTCGGCAACACGCTGGGGAACAACGTGGAAGCCGCGCACGGCGCCGATTACCTCGGGCCCGAGCACGCGGGCGTCAGACTGCAGGTTGACTCCAAGAATCCTTTGCCCTTCGCTTCTCCCGGACCAGAGGTCTACCGCGAGGAGCAGCAGGGCGAGTTCGAACTCCTGCGAGACCTCAACGGTCTCGTAGAGGTCGAATACCCCCGTGACGCGGCCACCCGCGCGCGCATCAAATCCTACGAGCTTGCCTTCCGCATGCAAACCGCCGTGCCGGAGATCTTTCGCTTTAAGCAAGAAAAGGAATCGATCCGGAGGCTATACGGCTTTGACAACGAGGTCACTCGGCCCTTTGCGGAGAAATGCCTAGCTGCCCGCCGTCTCGTCGAAAGCGGCGTCCGGTTCGTGCAGGTGTATCACGGGGGGAAAGGCGGCAATGCCTGGGACGCCCACAAGGACGTCAAGAAGAATCACGGCGAGTTGTGTCCCAAGGTCGACCAGCCGATCGCGGCGTTGCTCAAAGATCTCAAGCAGCGCGGGATGTTAGAGGAAACCATGGTGGTTTGGGTCACCGAGTTCGGCCGCACGCCGGCCGCCCAAGGCGGAACCGGCCGCGATCATCACCCGTTTGGCTTTTCGGTCTGGATGGCCGGCGGGGGCATCAAAGGTGGTATCGCCCACGGCGCCACCGACGAGCTTGGCTTCCACGCGGTCGAGAACCGCCACTACGTCACCGACATTCACGCCACCGTGCTGCAACAACTGGGCCTCGATCCTCGCCGGCTCGAAGTCCCCGGCCGCAAGCGCCTCGAAATCGACTTCGGCAACCCCATCACCGACATCATCTCGTAGGGCTGATCGGTTTCGTGCACTCCCGCATCCGTTTCGGTGCGTGGGGACGCAACATCCCCCTAGGCCGAGAGCAGGCGGCCAAGCGGATCAAGATCGGCACGGAGCTGCCTAGCGCCGCCGCAAAGCGAAAAGAAAGAGGGCCAGCCCGGGGGAACAGCGCCGGCAAGTCGATCCGCCACAGGACTATTGCGAGAGTTGGACGCGATTGACCTGCAATCTCGGGGAATAATGGAGTGACGCTCAACTCGGTCGAGCCTCTCCCTCTGCAGCAAACCTGAGCAACGACTTTGGGCTCAGGTCCGTTCCCCGAGGCGACCCCACTGCGTTGCTGTCAGGGAAGGACGACGCTCGTGGCTTTCCCGCCCTCAAACACCAGCTTCGCCGATCCGCCTGATGTAAGGCTGTAAGTCCAGCTCTCGGTGTTTGCAGCAATCCGCCATTTTGGCTGGCCCAACATCGAGATCACCTCGTCGGCCGAAGTGCCAACGGTTACTTGACGGACCTTCTCCGCCTCTATGGGTTCGATCTGTGCCGGCGGCCGCGACGTGCTCTTGAGGGTGTAAACGGATGCGGACGTCGTGGACGAGCGTGATCTCGACCTGCTTCCTCGCCTGGCGTCAAGCTCTCGTTTGTGTCGCTGTGCCCCGTCCAGGATCTCGGCCCTCCTTTTCTCGTAAGCCGCAATCATGCTCTGCGAAATGCCATCATCGCTGCAGGCGACCTTGCCGTTCACGCACCCGAAATACGTTTTGTCGCGGCGGCTCATCACCTTGTCGGGCTGGCCGTCGCATTTGAAATAGACGAAGTGTTTGTGCCTCAGGCTGAAAGTGGGTAAAGGAGTCGTGGTCTTCGGTTGCGCCGCGGCGGGTAACCCGCAGGCGACAACGAGCAACAAAGGTAACAGCAAACGGTGCATGTACTGAGCATAGTGCGAGCTGCGGCTTGCCATCCATCCGTCAAACCCCCTATTGAAGCCCGCAAATTATTATGACACTTTTTGACAGTGTGGAGCATCTATATATGTATGGGCAACCCCAAAGGTGTGAAGCGGGATTTCAAGGCGCTGGAGAAGCGCCGTTTCGAAGCGATGCGGCTGCTCCACCAAGGCCACAATCAGTCCGAGACGGCGAGACGGCTGAACGTCGCTCGCCAAACCGTCAGTGAGTGGCGGCGGCAATACCGCGAGCAGGGTGCGGCCGGACTCCGCCAGGCCGGGCGCGCCGGACGCAAGCCGCTCCTCGATGCCGCACAACGCGAACGCCTGACGTCGCTGCTGCTGGAAGGCCCGGAAGCCCACGGCTTCCCAACGCCCCTGTGGAGCTGTCCGCGGGTGGCTCGGCTGATCGGAGACGAGTTCGGGGTCGCATACCACGCAGGCCACGCCTGGAAGATCCTGCGAGCGCTCGACTGGAGCCCGCAACGCCCGGCCGGAAAGGCGCGCGAGCGCAACGAAGAGCGGATCCGCACCTGGAAGCGCAAGACCTGGAAGCGCATTAAAAAAAAGCCCAAAGCGAAGGCCGTACGCTCGTCTTCATCGACGAAAGCGGATTGAGTCAGAAGCCGCATCGCTGCCGCACCTGGGCGCCACGTGGCCAAACACCGGTGCTGCAGTTTAACTTCAACTGGGAGAAGCTTTCCGTCTCGGCGGGGCTGACGCTGCGTAACTTCTACTTCCGGCTCTATCCCGGTGCGATCGGCAAAGAGCAAGTGACCGACTTTCTCAAGGCGTTGGTACGTCATATCGATCGCCCGCTGCTGATCGTCTGGGATCGGCTGCCGGCGCACCGTAGCCGCCTGGTGCAAGAGTTCATCGAACTCTCCGAAGGCCACATCGCAACCGAGTACTTGCCACCCTATGCGCCGGAGTTGAATCCGGTGGAATACATCTGGGCTTACTGGAAGCAGCACGAGTTGCCGAACGTCTGTCCGAAAGACTACGGCGAGCTGAACGAGCGGGCCCGCAAGGCACTCCGCCGCATGTACCGCAAACCGCGTTTGATCACGGCCTTCTGGAAACAGTCTTCTCTTTGTTTTGACTGACTCTATATTATGCGGGAGTCAATAGGTACTTCGGAAAACGGTCGCAAGTTCGGTCCTGGCCGAATGGGCTGACAGAGGGTCCGAACTCAACATGGACTCACCAGACAAGGCAGCGGTCAGATCATGATCAGGTTCGCTATGCAGCGCGTACGAGCCGTTCCAGTTGATCAACAGTTAGAGAGGATTCTCATCCTGGCTGACGTCTGCCGGCAGGACGGTGGCGTCGAAATGGAAGAGATCTGCTTGAAGAAACCGGAGCGAAGGTGAAGCGGACAGGGCTGCCTCTTGCACGTGGGACGATGCGTTCCAGACAGAGCGTAAAGTGTTCTATTGAATCCCGCAAATTATTATGACACTTTTTGATAGTGTGGAGCATCTATATATGTATGGGCAACCCCAAAGGTGTGAAGCGGGATTTCAAGGCGCTGGAGAAGCGCCGTTTCGAAGCGATGCGGCTGCTCCACCAAGGCCACAATCAGTCCGAGACGGCGAGACGGCTGAACGTCGCTCGCCAAACCGTCAGTGAGTGGCGGCGGCAATACCGCGAGCAGGGTGCGGCCGGACTCCGCCAGGCCGGGCGCGCCGGACGCAAGCCGCTCCTCGATGCCGCACAACGCGAACGCCTGACGTCGCTGCTGCTGGAAGGCCCGGAAGCCCACGGCTTCCCAACGCCCCTGTGGAGCTGTCCGCGGGTGGCTCGGCTGATCGGAGACGAGTTCGGGGTCGCATACCACGCAGGCCACGCCTGGAAGATCCTGCGAGCGCTCGACTGGAGCCCGCAACGCCCGGCCGGAAAGGCGCGCGAGCGCAACGAAGAGCGGATCCGCACCTGGAAGCGCAAGACCTGGAAGCGCATTAAAAAAAAGCCCAAAACGAAGGCCGTACGCTCGTCTTCATCGACGAAAGCGGATTGAGTCAGAAGCCGCATCGCTGCCGCACCTGGGCGCCACGTGGCCAAACACCGGTGCTGCAGTTTAACTTCAACTGGGAGAAGCTTTCCGTCTCGGCGGGGCTGACGCTGCGTAACTTCTACTTCCGGCTCTATCCCGGTGCGATCGGCAAAGAGCAAGTGACCGACTTTCTCAAGGCGTTGGTACGTCATATCGATCGCCCGCTGCTGATCGTCTGGGATCGGCTGCCGGCGCACCGTAGCCGCCTGGTGCAAGAGTTCATCGAACTCTCCGAAGGCCACATCGCAACCGAGTACTTGCCACCCTATGCGCCGGAGTTGAATCCGGTGGAATACATCTGGGCTTACTGGAAGCAGCACGAGTTGCCGAACGTCTGTCCGAAAGACTACGGCGAGCTGAACGAGCGGGCCCGCAAGGCACTCCGCCGCATGTACCGCAAACCGCGTTTGATCACGGCCTTCTGGAAACAGTCTTCTCTTTGTTTTGACTGACTCTATATTATGCGGGAGTCAATAGGCACGACTTGACCTGACATTCTTGTCACACTCAATGAGAAGGTGAACAGGAGAATGTCAGATGACCACTCAACAGAAAATCATTAAGAACAAGCTGGGGTTGTTGACCCGCATTTCCAATTTGATTCAAACCTCTCGACCTTCCGGCGGCCTTGAGCGTCTTTATTCATAGGGGCTAGAGCCCGATGAGGACGCCATGGAGGCCAACACCCAATGGGTGAAAAACAAAACAAGCCGTTCCAGCTAAGCTTCAACGGTTTGTTGAAAGTCGATTTCCAAGGATCGCGTGTCACTTCCGACGGCGGGCTGATCCTGGTTCGGGAGTTGGACGAACGGCTCGGGCTCGGGAAGCTGATCGAGGAGCATCTCAGCGACTCGCGACAAGGCTTGAACAAGAAGTTCCCGCTGGCCGATCTGCTGCGGCAGTCGGTTTACAGCCGACTCGCCGGCTACGAGGACCTCAATGACGCCGTTCGAGTATCCGCCGATCCGACCTTTCGCTTGATCGGCTCGCAGAAGAACTGGGATCGCGGCGGGGCGCTCACCTCGCGGCTACAGAGCTTCGAGACAGGGCTGCTCGCGAGTGAGGAGAATCTGCTGGGATTGATGGCGGTGAACCGCGAGTTGGTCGCGCAAGCCGAGACGACGGACGACTGCGAGCGCGTCGTTCTCGACATGGACTCCACCGAGAGCCCCGTCCATGGCCAACAAGAAGGCAGCGCCTATAACGGCCATTTCGAGTCCATCTGCTACCACCCACTGTTGCTGTTCAACCAGCACGGCGATTGTCTGGCCGCCAAGCTGCGTCCCGGCAATGTGCACAGCGCTGACGACTGGGACGAGTTGCTGCTGCCGGAGATCGAGCGCCAACAGGCTGCGGGCAAACAGGTCACCTTCCGCGGCGATGCGGCCTTTGCTAAGCCGGAGATTTATGAGTCTTCGGAGAAACGCGGAGTGCAGTACGCCATTCGCATTCCGGCCAACAAGAGCTTGGAATTGGAGATCGAAGACATCTTGTTTCGCCCGCCGGGAAGGCCCTCCCGGAAGCCCTTGGTGCGCTACAAGAGTTTTCGCTATCAGGCGGAGAGTTGGTCGCAGGCGAGGCGGATCGTCGCCCAGGTCGAACATCACCAGGGCGAGCTGTTCCCGCGGGTCGGATTCATCGTGACGAGCCTGCGCTTGCCAAGCCGCTCGGTGGTGCGCTTCTACAACAAGCGCGGCACGGCCGAGCAGTGGATCAAGGAAGGCAAACAGGCCACGCACTGGACGCGGCTGTCGTGCCATCGCTTCCGGGCCAACGAAGTGCGACTGCAACTCAGCGTGCTGGCCTATAACCTGGGCAACTTGTGGCGGCGGCTGGGGCTGCCGCACAGGATCAAGAGCTGGTCGCTGACGAGCTTGCAGCAGCGGCTAATGAAGACCGGCGGCCGTCTGGTCAAACATGCCCGCTACTACTGGTTGCTGTTGGCCCAGGGACATCTGAACCGGCGGCTGTTCGGTGACATGCTGAGCAGGATCTGGGCGCTGCCTGTGCCCGGAGGGTAACGCGGCGAGCGCGGGGCAGCCGGAGCGGGGAGTTGCCGAGAGGCAAGGTCGGAGCGGTGTCGGCAGAGTGGCCGCTGGCGTTGCCGGAACGCCTTGACCGGACCCGATCTGAAGGCGGACCGGCGAAGAAAGCAGGATCGAACGTGAAAGCAGTGCGAAAACGTTGCACCGCAGCCGTGGCTCGCCTATGCTGTCAGTACCGGGATGGCCAAAACGGTAATCCTGGGTTGAAGCTTGCCCAGACGTTAGGCAGCGTCCGCAAGCCTGCAAGGTGATGGGTTACTCGCGCGAAATGGTGATCTGCCTTACTGCTCCGCTTACCACCGCGCCTCACCCTGTTGACGTGCGGTCTCATTGTTCTGCTTCTCCATAGTCGCGGCTCGGCGTCAAGGCCCATTGACGGGCCTCGCCCGGCTGGGTCAGCATGAAGAGCAATGACTCAACCGAGACCCAACGTCAAACTCATCCCCACACCCGACTATCGCGAGAGCTATTCCAACAGCGTCCAGATCCGCGTCAACCTGTGGGACTTCTTCATCCAGTTCGGCACGGTTCACCAGAGCCGGCCCGAAGAGGTCGAGATCAAGAACTTCCAGGGCATTTACCTAAGCCCGCAACAGGCCAAAGCCCTGCACCACGTTCTCTCCCAGAACCTCTCTCAATACGAGAGCGCCTTCGGCGAGATCAAGATCGATCCGAACGCCATGGGCCCCGGACAGGTGCAGTGACAGCCGAGCCGCACACGTCAGTACCTACGTAGTTCCTCCTCACACCCAGTACCGGAGGAGCCCTGGTCATTGGGTTCCTGAGCGGCCATAAGCCTTTCAGGCGGAGTGGCCGATTAGAGCCTTCAGGCCTCGCTAGCGGGGCCGCAGTGTGCTCGCTGGGCGTCGCATGGCGCAGATCTTCCATCCCAGCACGAACACGATCTCGAAGGTCAGCATCTTCGGAGGGGTGTTCCTTATCGGCGGCCTCGTCTGGTTGATGCTGTTCATGAGCCGCTCCTCCTACGTCACGCAGGTGAGTGTGCCGCGCAAGCAGCCAGTGCCGTTCAGCCACAAGCACCATGTCAGCGGGCTTGGCATCGACTGCCGGCACTGCCACTCCACGGTTGAGGAGAGCGCCTTCGCCGGCCTCCCGCCGACGAAGACCTGCATCAACTGCCACTCGCAGGTCTGGTCGGATTCGCCCATGCTCGAGCCGGTGCGGGAGAGCTACCGCACCGACACGGCGCTCGAATGGACGCGTGTGCACGACCTGCCCGACTACGTCTACTTCAACCACAGCATTCATGTGAGCAAGGGTGTCGGCTGCGCGAGCTGCCACGGGCGGGTGGACCAAATGCCCCTGATGTGGAAGGCCAACAGCCTGCAGATGGAGTGGTGTCTCGACTGTCACCGCCATCCCGAGCAGCACCTGCGGCCCAAGGAAGAGGTCTTCAATCTCGAGTGGGAGAGGCCCGCCGACCAGCCCGAGTTGGGCGCCCGGCTGATGGAAGAGTACAAAGTCCGCCGCCCGACTGACTGTTCACACTGCCATCGATGACGATGACGCCAGACCGAGCAAGCCGCACGAACCTGCCCGAACTGCGCGCCAAGACGGCTTCGGCGACCGGGCCGCGTTATTGGCGGGGCCTCGACGAGCTGGCCGCAACCGAGGAGTTTCAGCAACTGCTCCAGCGTGAGTTCCCCGAGCAGGCGAGCGAGTTCAACGACCCTGTCGGACGCCGCCGCTTCCTGAAGTTGATGGGAGCTTCGCTGGCGCTCGCCGGCCTGAGCGGCTGCACGCGACAGCCGGAAGAAAAGATCGTCCCATTCGCGCGGTCGCCCGAGCGGATCATACCCGGCAAGCCGCTCTATTTCGCCAGCGCGCTTTCGCTGGGCGGTTACGCCCAGGGAGTTCTGGTTGAGAGTCACTACGGGCGCCCTACAAAGATCGAAGGCAATCCCGAGCACCCGGCGAGCTTGGGCGCGACCGACGTCTTCGCGCAGGCCTCCGTGCTGACGCTCTACGACCCCGACCGCTCGCAAGTCGTGACGAACATCGGCGAGATCAGCCGTTGGACAACCTTCATCGGTGAGCTGCACCGGCGCCTAGAAGCCCAGCGCCTGACCGGTGGTGCGGGGCTGCGCATCCTGACCGGGACCGTCACGTCTCCGACTCTGGCGAGTCAGCTTGGCCGGTTGCTCGAAGCGTTCCCGTCGGCTGGTTGGCACTGTTACGAAGCCGTCGGGCGGGAATCGGCGCGCGAGGGAGCGCGCCTGGCCTTCGGCGAGCCGGCCCACGTCCACCACCAGTTCGACCGCGCCGATGTGGTGCTCTCTCTCGATGCGGACTTTCTTACGCAAGGGCCCGGCAACGTCCGCTATGCGCGTGATTTCTCGATGCGCCGCCGGTTAAACGGCGATCACACGGCGCTGAACAGGCTCTACGTCATCGAAGGTACTCCCTCGAACACAGGTGCGGCGGTCGACCATCGCTTCCGGCTTCGCGCCGGACAAATCGAAACGGCGGCAGTGGCGTTGGCACGGGCGCTGGGCGTCGACGTGGGATCGGCAGGACCGCTCGATCTGCCCGAGGGCTTTGCGCCCTGGGCCGCGGTCGCGGCGTACGACCTACAAGCCCATCGAGGTGCGTCGGCTGTGGTGGCCGGCGATTGCCAATCGCCCGCCGCTCACGCATTGGCGCTGGTAATCAACGAGCGGCTGGGCAACCTCGGCAAGACCGTCATCGTGACGGAGCCCGTCGAGACCCTGGATGGGGCGGGGCCGTTGGCGGAGTTGACCCGGGATATGGCCGCGGGCAAGGTCGAGACGCTGATCATCATGGGCGGCAACCCGGTTTACGACGCCCCGGCCGATCTTGATTTCGAACAGCATCTCTCGAACGTGGAGTTTCGTGCTCACCTGGGGCTCTATGCGGACGAGACCTCACGGCTGTGCCATTGGCACATCCCCGAAGCACATCAACTGGAGTGCTGGGGCGATACCCGCGCCTTCGATGGCACGGTGTCGATCATCCAGCCGCTGATCGAACCGCTCTACGACGGCAAGACGCCCTATGAACTCGTTGCGGCTCTTCTGGGCGAGCCCGAAGCGGATGCCTACGACCCGGTGCGCGAGTACTGGCGCGACCGCCATACAGCGGGTGAAGGACGCGGGCAGGACTTCGAGCGTTTCTGGCGCCGCGCGTTGCATGACGGCATCGTGCCCGGCACCCAAGCGGCAACAAAGATGGTCTCGTTGCGCTCCGACTTCACTCAGGCCGTGTCAGCTTCCCTGTCAGCCGACGCCTTGGCAGAAGGAACCTACGAAGTCAGCTTCCGTCCGGACCCCACCATCTGGGACGGCCGGTTCGCCAACAATGGCTGGCTGCAAGAAACCCCTAAGCCGCTGACGAAGCTTACCTGGGACAACGCCGCGCTCGTGAGCGCTTCAACCACCGAGCGGCTCGGGGTCGGCAACGGCGACGTGGTGAAGTGGAGTGTCGGCGGACGGGACGTAAGGGCTCCGATCTGGATCACGCCCGGCCACGCCGAGGATGCGGTGACGCTGCACCTCGGCTACGGGCGCAGCCACACCGGTCGCGTCGGCCAGGGCACGGGTTTCAACGCCTATCGTTTGCGCACGTCGAGGCACCCCTGGCACGTGGCGGGCGTCGCAGCGGTCCGGACGGGCCACCGCGTCCCGCTTGCCTCGACGCAAGAGCACAACAGCATGGAAGGGCGTCACCTGGTCCGCGCCGCCACGCTCGATGTGTTCCACGAAGACCCGGCGTTCGCCGAGCACATGGGCCATAAGCCGCCCGCGGGCCTGTCGCTCTATCCCGAGCACAAGTACGAGGGTTACGCCTGGGGCATGGCGATTGACTTGAACACCTGCATCGGCTGCAACGCCTGCGTGGCGGCCTGCACGGCGGAGAACAACGTCCCGGTGGTAGGCAAACAGGAGGTGCTGCGCGGCCGCGAGATGCATTGGATCCGCGTCGATCGCTACTACGAGGGCTCGCTTGACCAGCCCGAAACCCATCATCAGCCGGTAATGTGCCAGCACTGCGAGAACGCGCCGTGCGAGGTGGTCTGTCCCGTCGGAGCCACCGTTCATAGCTCGGAAGGCCTCAACGACATGGTCTACAACCGCTGCGTGGGGACGCGGTATTGCTCCAATAACTGTCCCTACAAGGTGCGGCGCTTCAATTTCTTCCACTACGCCGACTACGACACGCCCAGCCTGAAGATGATGCGCAACCCCGACGTCACAGTGCGCACCCGGGGCGTGATGGAAAAGTGCACCTACTGCGTACAGCGCATCAACGCGGCGCGCATCGACGCGGAGAAAGAGGGCCGGCCGATTCGCGACGGCGAAATTGTCACCGCCTGCCAAGGGGTCTGCCCGGCGCAGGCCATCGCCTTCGGCAACATCAACGACCCCGACAGCCGCGTGTCGAAGCTTAAGGCCGACTCACGCAACTACGGCCTGCTCGAAGAGACCCAGACGCAGCCGCGCACCTCCTATCTGGCGAAGGTCAGCAATCCTCACCCGGACTTGGGCGGAGGTTCGCACCATGGCTGATGTGACAAGCGACGTGACGACGACGCCTCCGCCGGAAGCCCCGGCGCGCGTGATCGAGCGCGGACATACCTACAGCTCGATCAGCCAGAAGATCAGCGGCATCGTGCTTACCAGCCGCACGCCACGCATGTGGTACGTGGGGCTGGGCATTGGCTTCTCGCTGGTGATGGTGCTGCTCTACGCGCTCACTGTTTTGCTGGTTCGCGGTGTGGGTATCTGGGGCCTCAACGTTCCCGTCGGCTGGGGCTTCGCGATCATCAACTTTGTCTGGTGGATCGGCATTGGCCACGCCGGCACCCTGATCTCGGCCATCCTGCTGCTGCTCAAGCAGGACTGGCGCACCTCGATCAACCGCTTCGCCGAAGCGATGACGCTGTTTGCCGTGGCGTGCGCCGGGATCTTCCCGCTGATCCACGTCGGGAGGCCGTGGCTGGCCTATTGGCTGCTGCCCTACCCCAACACCATGGGTGTGTGGCCGCAGTTCCGCAGCCCACTGGTATGGGACGTGCTCGCTGTTTCGACGTACGCGACGGTCTCGGCCATGTTCTGGTTCGTGGGACTGATTCCCGACTTCGCCACCCTGCGGGACCGTGCGAAGACCCGGGCCTCCCAAGTCATCTACGGCATGTTGGCGATGGGTTGGCGCGGCTCGGCGATCCACTGGCACCGCTACGAAATCGCCTATCTGATGCTGGCGGGGCTGGCGACGCCGCTGGTGATCTCGGTCCACACGGTGGTGAGCTTCGACTTCGCGGTGTCGCTCGTCCCGGGCTGACACGCGACCGTCTTCCCGCCCTACTTCGTCGCCGGGGCGATCTATTCGGGCTTCGCGATGGTGGTGACGCTCGCGATCCCGATCCGCGCCATCTACAAACTGCAGGACTTCATCACCCTGCGGCACCTCGAGAACATGGCGAAGATCATGCTGGCCACCGGCATGATCGTCGTCTACGGCTACGGCATTGAGGCCTTCTTCGCCTGGTACAGCGGCAGCACGTACGAGGGCTACATGATCTGGAATCGCATGACCGGGCCGTACGCGCGACATTACTGGGCGCTGATCTTCTGTAACGCCGTCGTGCCGCAACTGTTGTGGTCGGGGCGGATCCGGCGCAACGTCGTGACGCTGTTCCTGATTTCGATCGTCGTCAACGTCGGCATGTGGCTCGAGCGTTTCGTGATCGTGGTGACGAGCCTGCATCGTGACTATTTGCCGTCGTCGTGGGGCATGTACGCCGGGACGATTTGGGATTGGGCGCTTTACATCGGCTCCATGGGCCTGTTCATTTCTTTGTTGTTCTTGTTTGTGCGCTTCTTGCCGATGATCTCGATTTTCGAGATGCGGACGTTGCTGCCGAAATCGGGGAAGCCGAGTTAGGCGAAGCAGGGATCTCGAGATGCCCCCCGCGAACCTCTACGGATTGATGGCCGAGTTTAAGTCCGCCGACGCCTTGCTCGAGGCCGCGCACAAGGCCTACGCCGAGGGGCATCGCCAGATGGACGCGTATTCTCCGTTGCCGATCCACGGCCTGGCCGAGGCGGTAGGTTACCGCAAGCGCATTCTGCCTTGGTTGGTTCTCGCTGGAGGCTTCTGCGGCATGGTAGGCGGCTTCTTCCTGCAGTACTGGGTATCGGCGATTGAGTTGCCCATGAACGTCGGGGGACGTCCGCTCAACAGTTGGCCGTCGTTCATTCCCGTGACCTTCGAATGCACGATCCTGGCGGCGGCCCTGACGGCGGTGCTCGGCATGCTGGCGCTCAACGGCCTGCCGAAGCCGTATCACCCGGTGTTCAACGCGCCGCGCTTTGCCAAGGCTTCGAGCGACCGGTTCTTTCTTTGCATCGAGGCGCGGGATACACGGTTCGAACCAGCGCAGACCAGAAGCTTCCTCGAAACCCTGGACGCTCACGGGGTGATGGAAGTCGAGAATTGAGCGCGATCATGAGCGCAAGCCGAATCCATGGGGGCCTCACCTTGCTGCTGACCGCCCTTGTCCTGACCGGTTGCCGCCAGGACATGCATGACCAGCCGCGCTTCGAGCCGCTCGAGAAGAACACCTTCTTCGCCGACGCCCGCTCGATGCGCCCGCAGATTGCCGGCACGGTGGCGCGAGGACATCTCAACGAAGACCGCCACTTCCATACCGGCTGGGTCGGCGACGAGCCGGCCACGACGTTTCCGTTTCCGATGACGCGTCGGGAGATCAAGCGCGGACAGCAGCGCTTCGACATCATGTGCTCTCCGTGTCACGGGCGCGTCGGCGACGGCAACGGCATGATCGTCGAGCGCGGCTTCCGGCGTCCGCCGTCCTATCACATCGAACGGTTGCGCGAGGTTCCGGTCGGCCACTTCTTCGACGTGATCACCGAGGGATTCGGCGCCATGGGAGACTTCGCGGACCGCCTGTCGCCGCGCGACCGTTGGTCGGTGGCGGCCTACATCCGGGCGCTGCAGTTGAGTCAGGAGACGAAGCTCGACGAGCTGCCGGCCGCGGTGCGCGAGAAGTTTCGCGAGGCAATCAGCGGATCGCGGACCGGGGGCGGTGACGGATGAAGTTGTCACACAGAAGGTTGGACGGCGGCACTTGTAGGGGCACGCCATGGCGCGCCCGCGGGCTCGGCATGCCGAGCCCCTACATTCAGCGCCGTACGACCGACTCCGGTCCGGGGCGGATGGCCTGACCATGAACCAAACGAAGACCATCGACCCTGAGCTGCAGCGCCTCGAGCGGCGTGCGCTGATGGTCGGCATCGCCGCGATGGCGATTTGCCTGGGCGGCGCGCTGCTCAACCCGGGGAAATTCTTCCGCTCCTATTTGGTCGGGTACCTGTTCTGGATCGGAATCGCTCTCGGCAGTATCGCCGTGGTGATGATTCATCACCTTGTCGGCGGGGGCTGGGGCTTTCTGATCCGGCGAGCGCTCGAATCGAGTTTTCGCACCATCCCCTTGATGGCGGTGCTGCTGGTTCCCATTCTGTTCGGGATCACGGACCTCTATCTTTGGGCGCGCCCCGAAGCGGTCGCCGCCGATGAACTGTTGCAGCACAAGAGCGCCTATCTGAACGTGGGAGCATTCGTGGTTCGCCTGGTGATCTACTTCGTGATCTGGGGAGCGATCGCCTATTGGCTGAGCAAATGGTCGTTTGACCAGGACGAAAGCGGCGACGCGTCCTTGAACCAACGCATGCGTCGCGTCAGTGCTCCGGGGCTGGCGGTCATGGCGCTGGCGATCACTTTCGCTTCAGTCGATTGGGTGATGTCGCTCGAGCCGCACTGGTTCTCGACGATCTACGGATTCCTGTTCATCGTGGGCAACGTGCTCTCGACGTTGGCCTTCGCGGTTTGCGCCGTGTACCTGCTGGCGCACAAGAAGCCCTTGTCGGACTATTTCACCCGCGACCGCCTGCACGACATCGGCAACTTGATGCTGGCTTTCGTGATGCTGTGGGCCTACCTCTCCTTCTCGCAATACCTGATCATCTGGTCGGGCAACCTGGCGGAGGAGACGCCGTGGTACATCCACCGCACGGGCGACGGCTGGGTCGGGATCGCTCTCGTACTGATCGTGTTTCATTTCGCACTGCCCTTCGTTCTGCTGCTGTCGCGGCGGATGAAGCGCGGCGTGGAAACGCTGGTGGGCGTCGCGATCTTGGTGCTCGTGATGCGGCTGGTAGATCTCTACTGGCACGTGGCGCCGGCCTTCAGCGAGCACGAGGTGCGCTTGCATTGGATGGATCTGATGGCGCCGGTCGCGATCGGCGGGCTGTGGCTGGCGTTCTTCGCCTGGCAGTTGAAGGACAAGCCGCTGGTGCCGATTCACGATCCGCGGCTGGCTGAACTTATGTCGGCGGAGGCGGGCCATGAATGAGACGAACGGCCGGCCGCCGCACGCCCGCGGCCATGAGCAGAGCGACGCCGAACCGCGGCCGATCGCGGTCTTCGAGGTCACTCTGGTGACTTGGATCGTGGTGGCGTTTGGCTTGATGACGGGACTGTTCTATTACTTCACGCACCGCGAGGCGCGGCTGGACCAAAGTCGCTCGCCGCTGGCCGAGGGACGGCGGCTGCCGCCCGAGCCGCGGCTGCAAGCGCGGCCTGCCACCGACATCGAACGGTTGCGGGCGGATGAGAACACCCGTCTCAGCGGCTACGCCTGGGTGGACGAGGACCAGCAGTTGGTGCGCATCCCGATCGAACGCGCCATGGACGTGATCGCCGAAAGGGGTCTGCCGGCGCGACCGTCGAACGAGGGCGCGGGGTGCTATTGAGAACCGAGATGAAGCTGGCGACAGCACAGCGGACCAAAGGGCTAGGTAAGGAGCCGCGCTCACGGCCCAACGCTTTCCGCCCCGTAGGGGGTGGGACAACCATAGCCCACGGCTTCAGTGGGTATCGGACGGTAAAAAGAAAAGAAGCCCTGAAAGGGGCGATACAAACACCGTCACGGATCTCCACCGGGTCTTCGGGTCCGACCGGACGAAGCCAAACTACGTTCCGGCGCCACCCTCCGGAAACCTGTAGCGCCCTTCCAGGGCTCCCATCGTTCGGGGGCTTCTACCCACGGCTGAAGCCGTGGGCTAAGTTTGTCTCGCCCCTCGCGGGGCTCTTCGATCGTGCGCGGACGCAACCGGCGGGCACGGCATGCCGCGCCCCTACATTCGCCCCTACGTTCTTCGTGCTGCTGTGCTTACTTCTGGTGGCCGCCTTACCCGCTCATGCCCAAACGCAGACCACCGCCTCCGAGCTGCCCGTCCAACTCGAAGACGTCGGCATCGACCAACGGCTGGGCGAAACCATCCCGGCCGACATCACCCTGCGTGACGAACAGGGCAACACCGTGCTGCTCGGCGACTACTTCGGTGACAAGCCGGTCATCCTCGCGCTCGTCTATTACGAATGCCCCATGCTCTGCTCGCTGCAGTCGCAGGGGCTGCTGCGCAGCGTACGCGCACTCTCGCTCGACACCGGCACCGACTACCGCATCGTCACGGTGAGCTTCGACCCCGGGGAGACCCCCGACCTCGCCGCCGCGCAAAAGAACGACTATGTCGCACGCTATGGACGCGACGGCGCCGAGGAGGGATGGACCTTTCTGGCCGGCGACGCCGCTTCGATCGAACGCCTGACCAACGCGGTCGGCTACCGCGTCAGCTACGACGCCGACACCGATCTCTACTCGCACGCCAGCGCCATCATGGTCGTCACGCCCGGGCGGCAGCTCTCGCGCTACTTCTACGGCATCGATTACCCGGCGCGTGATCTTCGGCTGGCTCTGGTCGAGGCGTCCGAGGGCCGGGCCGGGTCGCTGATCGATCAGGTATTGCTCTACTGCTTTCGCTACGACCCGGCGCAAGGCCGCTACAGCCTCGCCATCCTGAACGTGGTCCGGCTGATGGGCGTCGCGACGGTGTTGGCGATCGTCGGGTTCATGGGGCTGATGTTGCGGCGGGAACGGCGCGGGTTGCTGCGCGTGCTCGAACCACAAGTACCGGACGTGAAGGTTTGACGATCTGTAGGGGCCGACCGCTGTGTCGGCCCGGAACACGGGGGCTTCTGGCGGGCCTGGGCGGGCGGAGACTGCGCTCCGCCCCTACGCGCAGCGAGGTCGCGAAATAAACGAGATGTGGGAAGGATTCCCCTTATTTCCGGAGCAGGCCTCGACGATCGCCGAGGGGGTTGACTCGCTCTACTTCTTCCTCGTTGGGATCAGCGTGTTCTTCTCGGTGCTGATCTTCACGCTGGTGTTCGTCTTCGCCGTCATCTACCGCCGGCGCTCCGAGTCCGAGCGCCTCAAACGGGTGGAAGGGTCGACGGCTCTCGAGATCTTCTGGTCGGTCGTACCCTTCGTGCTGGTGATGATCATGTTCACCTGGGGCGCGAGCCTGTACTTCAAGAACGCCCGTCCGCCCGACGGCGCGATGGAGGTGCACGTCGTCGGCAAGCAATGGATGTGGAAGATCCAGCATCCGGAAGGACGCCGCGAGATCAACGAGCTGCACGTGCCCGTGGGACGGCCCGTGCGGCTGGTGATGACCTCGGAAGACGTGATCCACAGCTTCTTCATCCCGGCCTTCCGGATCAAGAACGACGTGCTGCCCGGGCGCTACACCTCGGCCTGGTTCGAGGCGACCCGGGCGGGCGAGTATCACCTCTTCTGCGCCGAGTACTGTGGCAACGAGCATTCCAGGATGATCGGCAAGGTGGTAGCCATGGAAGCGCCCGCCTACGAACGCTGGATGAGCGGGGAAGCCGGCGAGTCGCTGGCCCAACTGGGTGAACGGCTCTTCAGCGAGTTGCGCTGTGACACCTGCCACCGCGCCGACCAGAGCGGCCGCGGGCCGTCGCTCGAGGACGTCTTCGGACACCAGGTGCTGCTGGAAAGCGGGCAAACCGTCCTCGCCGACGAGGCCTACATCCGCGAGTCGGTGCTGAACCCCCGCGCCAAGACTGTCGCCGGCTTCCGTCCCGTGATGCCGACCTTCCAAGGCCAACTCGGCGAGGAGCAGTTGCTGCAGATCATCGCCTATCTGCGCGCTTTGAGCGAAGACCAGGGGAGCCGAGGCGAAGGAAGGAGAGCGAATCCATGAGCCAGGTTTCGGCTGTTGCGTCCGACCCGCCGCGCGAGGACTATCTCAATGTCGCCTTCGGTATCAAGTCGTGGCTGCTGACGCTCGACCACAAGCGCATCGGCCTGCTCTATCTGGCCTCGATCACGCTGTTCTTCCTGGTGGGCGGGGCGTTTGCCGTGCTGATCCGGCTGGAGCTGGTCACGCCGCAGGGCGACATGCTGCAGTCGGAGACGTACAACCGCATGTTCACCATGCACGGCGTGGTGATGGTCTTCTTCTTCTTGATCCCCTCGATTCCAGCCGTACTCGGCAACTTCCTGCTGCCGGTGATGATCGGGGCGCGCGACATGGCTTTTCCGCGGCTTAACCTGGCGAGCTGGTATGTCTTCATGGCCGGGGGGACGCTGACGCTCTACGCCGTCGTCTCGGGCGGCGTCGATACCGGTTGGACCTTCTACACGCCTTACAGCAGCGTCTATTCAAACAGCGCCGTGGCGGTGACGGCCCTCGGAATCTTCATCACGGGCTTCTCGTCGATCCTCACCGGACTGAATTTCCTGGTCACGATTCACAAGATGCGCGCGCCGGGACTGACCTGGTTCCGCTTGCCGTTGTTCGTGTGGGCGCACTACGCCACCTCGCTCATCATGGTGCTCGGGACGCCTGTGCTGGCGGCTGCGATTCTGCTGGTGGCGCTCGAGCGGCTCTTCGGACTGGGCATCTTCGACCCGCGATTGGGCGGCGACCCCGTGCTGTTTCAGCACTTGTTCTGGTTCTACTCGCATCCGGCGGTCTACATCATGATCCTGCCGGCGATGGGCGTCATCAGCGAGCTGATCACCTGCTTCTCGCGCAAGCGCATTTTCGGCTACAACCTGATCGCGTTCTCGAGCTTGACCATTGCCGTCCTCGGCTTCCTGGTGTGGGGACACCACATGTTTGTCTCGAGCCAGTCGATCTACGCCGGGATGGTGTTCTCGTTCCTGAGCTTCTTCATCGCCGTCCCCTCGGCCATCAAGGTGTTCAACTGGACGGCGACCCTCTATCGCGGCTCGGTCTCCTATTCAACGCCGATGATGTACGCCATGGGATTCATCGGGCTGTTTACGATCGGCGGGCTGACAGGGCTGCTCCTCTCCACTCTGGCGATCGACGTTCATGTCCACGACACCTACTTCGTTGTGGCCCACTTCCACTACATCATGGTGGGCGGCGCGGTGATGGGCTACCTCGGCGGCATCCACTTCTGGTGGCCCAAGATCAGCGGCCGCCTCTATCCCGAGGGCTGGGGGCGCTTCTCGGCCTTGGTGATCTTCGTCGGCTTCAATCTGACGTTCTTCCCCCAATTCGTGCTCGGCTACTTGGGCATGCCGCGGCGCTATCACGCCTACCCGGATGAGTTTCAGGTGCTCAACGTCATGTCGTCGGCCGGGGCCACGATTTTAGGGATCGGGTACTTGATCCCGCTGGTTTATCTGATGTGGTCGATGCGTTACGGGCAGCGCGCCGGCGCGAACCCGTGGGGGGCCAAGGGACTGGAGTGGGAAACTTCCTCGCCGCCGCCTCCCGAGAACTTCGATCAGACCCCGATCGTGACCCAGGAAGCGTACGCCTACGCCGAAGCCGAAGAGACCGAGCAAGTAGAACTGGAAGAGGAAGCGGAGGAGGTGCTTAGTGTCCGCTAGTTCCGTCGCGCACCAGTTCGACGATGCTGTCCAGCAGCGCGAAGCCGCTGAGCTGGGCATGTGGGCGTTCCTGCTCACCGAACTGATGCTGTTCGGCGGCTTTTTCGCAGGCTACACGGCCTACCGCACGACGTATCCGGAGGCGTTTATCGCAGGCAGCCGGCAACTCGACGTTGCGCTCGGGGGCGTCAATACGGCCGTGCTGATCTTGAGCAGCTTGACGATGGCGTTGGCCGTGCGTAGCGCGCAGCTCGGCCGCCGCGGCGCGCTGATCCGAAACCTACTGTTGACGATGCTGTTCGGCGGAGCCTTCCTCGGCATCAAGACTGTCGAGTATTCGCACAAGTTCCACGAGCATCTGGTGCCCGGCGCCTCGTTCGGCCTCGAGGGCCCGTACGCGCAGCAGGCGCAACTGTTCTTCTCGTTCTACTTCGGGATGACGGGGACGCACGCCGCCCACATGCTGATCGGCCTGGGGCTCCTGACGTGGCTTGTGTTCAAGGCCCGCAACGGAGGTTTCTCACCCGCCTACTACACGCCGGTCGAGATGGTCGGGCTCTATTGGCACTTCGTCGATATCGTCTGGATCTTTCTCTATCCTTTGCTGTACTTGTTGGGGCGGCATTGATGTCCGAGCACGTAGCATCTCTTAAGAACTATCTGCTGATCTTCGCCGCGCTGATGGTCTTGACGGCAGTGACGATTATGGTAGCGTTCGTGGATGTGGGTTTCCTGAACACGGTCGTCGCGCTCGGTATCGCGTCGGTGAAAGCCACCCTGGTCGTGCTCTACTTCATGCATTTGCGGTACGGCGGACCGCTGAACAAGCTGTTCTGGGTTGCCGGCCTGCTGTGGCTGGCCATCCTGCTGGGGTTCACGATGAGCGATTATCTGACGCGCCAGTGGATGGATCAGCCCCGGGGCTGGGCACAAACAAGTCACGTTGTCGGCCCCAAAACCTGATACAAGTCGGCGAGAATAGACTTATCTTCAAGACAGAGCCGCGGCGCCGGGCCCCTCTTGCGAATCCGCACACCCGTGCGACGGGCAAGCGGGGTTCGGTACGAATGCGGCGCGGCCCGTCAAAACAATTGAAACCACCCTAACGGAGCGAATCCTATGAGTCCCGTAACGGAAGCGAACGTCAGCAACCCCTTGGTGGAGTTGAACAAGCACGGCCAATCGATCTGGTTTGACTACATCCGGCGCAGCCTGATTACCTCAGGCGAGCTGCAACGGCTGATTGACGAGGACGGCCTCAAAGGCGTCACGTCGAATCCCGCGATCTTCGAGAAGGCCATCACGGGCAGTAGCGACTATACCGAGGCGCTCGACGAGCTTCGTCAACAAGACGACCTGACCGTGATGCAAGTCTACGAGAGCCTCGCGATCCGCGATATCCAGGACGCCGCGGACGTCCTTCATTCCGTCTATGAGGAAACCAACCGCCGCGACGGCTACGTGAGTCTCGAGGTCTCGCCGTTCCTGGCGAACGACACCGCGGGCACCATCGCCGAGGCGCAACGGCTTTGGCGGGCAGTGTCGCGTCCGAACGTCATGATCAAGGTGCCGGGCACCCCCGCCGGCCTGCCGGCCATCGAGCAGCTCATCAGCGAGGGCATCAACATCAATGTCACGCTGCTGTTTTCGTGCGATGTGTACGAAAAGGTTGCACGGGCCTATGTCGCCGGACTCAAGAAGCGCGCCGCGAACGGCGGCGACGTCAGCCACGTGGCGAGCGTGGCGAGCTTCTTCGTCAGCCGCATCGACGCCGTGGTAGACGGCAAGCTCGCGGCGCTTCAGAGAAGCGCGGGCAGCAACGGGCACGGCGGCGAGGCCGAAGCGCTGCTGGGCAAAGTCGCCATCGCCAACGCCAAGATCGCTTACCGGAAGTACAAAGACATCCTGGCCGAACAGGACTGGCAAGCCTTGGCCGGACAAGGCGCCCAGACACAACGTCTGCTGTGGGCCAGCACCGGCACCAAGAACCCCGCCTACAGCGACGTGCTCTACATTGATGAGCTGATTGGCGCCGACACAGTGAACACCGTGCCGCCCACAACGCTCGACGCCTTCCGCGATCACGGCAACCCCGCCGCCACCCTCGACACGGGACTCGACGATGCCCGTGCAACGCTTGCCGCTCTCGAAGGCGTAGGCATTTCGCTCGACGAGATCACCGACCAACTGGTCACCAAGGGCGTGGCGCTTTTTTCCGAGGCCTTCGACAAGCTCCTCAACGCGGTGGACAGCCGCTGCCGCCTGGCAACCGGCATCAAAGTCAGCCGCCCAGTCTACTCCCTAGGACCCAAGTTCGAGGGGCAGGTCAAGGCGGCTTTGGAAGACTGGCGCGTCAACGGAAAGGTACGGCGCTTGTGGGCTCGCGACTCCACGCTCTGGTCGCGGACGGATGAAAGCAAGTGGCTCGGGTGGCTTGGGATCACCGAAGATCAACTGGCCCACACGCAGCGCTTCACCGACCTGACTGCCGAGGTCAAGAAAGAGGGCTTCACGCACGTGTTGCTGCTTGGGATGGGCGGGTCGAGTCTTTGTCCCGCAGTGTTCGCCGTCACCTTCGGCCGGTTGGAAGGGTTTCCCGCACTGCACGTACTCGACTCGACCGACCCGGCGCAGGTCAAAGCCGTGGAGGCCAAAGTCGACCTCGCCAAGACATTGTTCATCGTCTCGAGCAAGTCGGGCTCCACCCTCGAGCCGAACATCTTCAAGCAGTACTTCTTCGACCGCGTCAAGGAAGTTCTGGGGGCCGACCAAGCTGGCTCGCGCTTCATCGCCGTGACCGACCCGGGCTCGAAGCTCGAACAGGTCGCCAAGCAAGACGGCTTCCGCCACATCTTTCACGGCGTACCCGCCATCGGCGGACGCTACTCGGCGCTGTCGGACTTCGGTATGGTGCCGGCGGCGGCCATGGGCATGGACGTGCCCAACTTCCTCGACCGCGCCGACGAGATGGCCATCGCCTGTTCGGCCTGCCTCCCGACCGAAGAGAACCCCGGTGTCATCCTCGGCGTCGTGATGGGCGTGCTCGCCACCCAGGGCCGAGACAAACTCACGCTCGTCGCCTCACCTGGAATCCATGATCTGGGCGCGTGGCTCGAGCAACTGATCGCAGAGTCCACCGGCAAGCAGGGCAAGGGAGTGATCCCGGTGGACAGCGAAGCCGTCGGACCGCCCGACGCCTACGGCAACGACCGGCTGTTCGTCTATTTGCGGCTTGAGAATGCCGCCGATGCTTCGCAGGATGCGGCGGTCGAGGCGCTCGAAAAAGCCGGGCAGCCCGTTGTGCGCATGGCCTTGGCCGACCCCAACGATCTCGGGCAGGAGTTCTTCCGTTGGGAGATCGCCACCGCCGTGGCCGGTTCGATTCTCGGCATCAACCCCTTCGATCAGCCCGACGTCGAGGCCAGCAAGATCGCGACGTGCGCGCTCACCGACGAGTACGAACAGAAAGGCTCCTTGCCCGAAGAATCCCCCATCCTCAAGCAAGGGGACATCAGCATCTACACCGACGCCAACAACGCGGAAGCGCTGCCGGGCAAGACGTCCTTGGCCGACCTCTTGCGAGCCCATTTGGACCGTATCGAGGCCGGTGATTACTTCGCCCTGCTGGCTTATGTTGAAATGAATGGGGCGCACGAGGGTTTGCTGCAGAAAATCCGCAAAAAAATTCGCGACTCGAAAAAGGTTGCCACGTGCCTCGGTTTCGGGCCGCGGTTCTTGCACTCGACCGGTCAGGCCTACAAGGGCGGGCCCAACAGCGGAGTTTTCTTGCAGATCACGTGCCAAGACGCGGCGGACCTCGCCGTGCCGGACCGAACGTACACCTTCGGCGTCGTCAAGTCGGCGCAGGCGAGAGGCGACTTCCAAGTGCTGGCCGAGCGCGGCCGACGGGCGTTGCGCGTCCACCTCGGCCGCGACGTCGCTGCCGGATTGGCCAGACTCGAAGCAGCGATGGATGAAGCGCTTCTCTAGGTACGAACCGTGCCTCGAAGAAACCGAGCCCCGAGCGCCAGCGAGGGGCCCGAACAGCCAGAAACAGGTCGAACGCCCGGCATCCGCCACTAACGTTCCGGGCTTGATCTGACCATCGCCAAGGCAATACCGAGGAGACCAACCACATGGAACCGCCAACCGAGACGACGGCCTCCACGCCCGGGCAGGCCGCTGACCCGTCGGTGATGGTGATCTTCGGCGCCTCGGGTGACCTCACCAAACGCAAGCTCATCCCGGCGCTCTACAACCTGGCCCGAGAGAAGCTGCTGTCGAAAGCCTTCGCCGTCGTCGGCATCTCACGCCGCGAGATGAGCCACGAGGCCTTCCGTGAGAAGCTCACCGAGGACATCAAAAACTTCGCGACCCACACAATCGATTCGAACCTGTGGGACGAGTTTGTCAAGCGGCTGTACTACATGTCCGGCGACATGCAAAAGCCGGAAACGTACGCCGGCCTCAAAGCCCTGCTCAGCCAGGTCGACCAGGACCACGGTACGCACGGAAACTACTTCTATTACTTGGCGACCGCGCCAAAGTTCTTCGCGCCCGTGGTCGAGCAGTTGGGCGCCGCCGGCCTCGTACGGCAGGAGAACGGGCAGTGGCGGCGTGTGATCGTCGAGAAGCCGTTCGGGCATGACGTGCGCTCGGCCCGGAAGCTCAATCACGACTTGCGCACCGTGCTGGAAGAGCCCCAGGTCTACCGCATCGACCACTACCTGGGCAAAGAGACCGTCCAGAATATCTTGGTGTTCCGATTCTCGAACGGCATCTTCGAACCCGTCTGGAACCGCCGCTACATCGACCACGTGCAGATCACCGTGGCCGAGTCGGTGGGCGTGGAGTCGCGAGGCGGTTATTTCGAGCAATCGGGCACATTGCGCGACATGGTGCCGAACCACATCTTTCAGCTAATCAGCCTGACGGCGATGGAGCCGCCGATCTCGTTCGCCGCCGACGCCGTGCGTGACGAGCAGGCCAAGATCCTGCGGGCCATCCAGCCGATTGCGCCGGAGGATGTCCTCACGAGGATTGTCCGTGGGCAGTACGGCGAGGGTTCATCGAATGGCGAGACGGCGACGGGCTACCGCTCAGAGCCCGACGTCGCCCCCGACTCAGGCACTGAAACTTACGTGGCCGCGAAGCTCTACATCGACAACTGGCGGTGGGCCCACGTGCCGTTCTACCTGAGAACGGGCAAGCGCATGCCTCAACGAGTCACCGAGATCGTCATCCAGTTCCGGCGCGCACCTTTCATCCTTTTCCGCCAGACCGGGGTGGAAAGACTCACTCGCAACCGGCTGGTGCTGCGCTTGCAGCCGGACGAAGGTATCTCGCTGAGCTTCGGCGCGAAGATCCCGGGACCGGTCGTGCGCCTGGGTACGGTTAACATGAATTTCCAGTACACCGACTACTTCGGCAGCACGCCCAGCACGGGCTACGAGCGCCTGCTGTATGACTGCATGCTGGGTGATGCCACGCTTTTCCAGCGGGCTGACATGGTCGAGGCCGGTTGGGACGTCGTCGAGCCCATCCTCGACGTCTGGAAGGCCCTGCCGCCTCGCAACTTCCCCAACTATGCCGCCGGTTCGTGGGGTCCTGGGGAGGCCGAACGGCTGATCCAAGCCGACGGCCACGAATGGACCCGCTGCGAGGCGTGAGTAAAGCAGGGGTCTCAGCTTCCCGGCACCGCGACCACATCCGGGTTCAACTCATCGCCCTCTGTGCGCGCGACGAAGCTGGCGCAGGAGAGGTCTCCCGAAAGGTTCACCGCGGTCCGAAGCATATCGAGTATGCGGTCAACGCCGAGGATGAGGGCAATCCCGGCCTCCACTTTGTCACCGAGCCCCACCGACTGCAATACAACGATGAGAGTAATCAGCCCCGCGCTCGGGACCCCCGCCGCGCCGATGGACGCCAGCGTGGCGGTTAGAACCACTGTCAACTGTGCCGTGAGGTCGAGGGGAATCCCGTAGATCTGTGCGATGAACATCACGGCGACGGCCTGATAGAGCGCCGTTCCATCCATGTTGATCGTCGCCCCGAGTGGCAACACGAAGCTGCTCACTTCCTTCGATACACCCAGCTTGGATTCAGCCGTTGTCATCGTCACCGGCAGTGTCGCGCTCGAGGACGAGGTGGAAAATCCGAACACTTGGACCGGAGCAATCCGGCGAAAGAAAGCGATCGGGTTCAGTCGCGCCGCGAAGCGTACGAGCAAAGCGATAGTGATGAACATATGCGCCGCGAGGCCGAGAATCACCGTCAAGGTGTAGACGAACAGGCTCTTGAGCAAATCCAGGCCGAACTGTGCCACCACAGCCGCAATCAGAGCGAAGACTGCGTAAGGGGCCAGCTTCATCACCCAGCCGATCACGACCATCGAAGCGCTGTTGATCCCGTCAAAAAAAGAGACGACGGCGTTGCGTTTCTCCTTGCCGATCATGCTGATCGCGGCCCCGAAAATGACGGAGAAGAAGATCAGCGGCAACAACTCGAAATCCGCCGCGGCGCGGATGGGGTTGCGGGGAATCATCTGGAGCAGCACCTCTGTGAGGCTCGGCGCCTCAGAGGCGATCTGCATGCGTCCCTGCGCCTCGCTTTCGAACTGTGCGGCCAGTTGATCCCGAGTCGCCGGATCAACGCCTCCACCGGGCTGGATCACGTTCGACACGAGCAAACCGATGCTGACGGCCACCGCGGTAGTGAACATGTAATACAGCATCGTTTTGCCGCCGATGCGCCCGAGTTTGCGCAGGTCGCCCAACGATGCCGTGCCAACCATCAAGCTCGCGATCACTAAGGGGATCACGATCATGGTGATGAGGCGGATGAAGGCCGTCCCGACGGGCTCAAGGGCAATCAGCGAGTCACGAAGCCAGCCGATGCCGGCGGCGTTCGCCACCATCCCGGCGACAGTACCGGCCACCAGCCCAAGCAGGATCTTGGTGTAAAGTTGCATGCGATCAGAAACAAGACGACCGGGCTAGGGCTCGCCCCGCGACGTAGTCTCGAAGCCAAAAGCGAACTCTAGGGGATCACCGTCCCGGCCGGAACCCCACCTCCATCTATGCATTCGACGCCCCGGTCCAAGCCGATGTTTCCCGCGGGCTCGGCGTGCCGCGCCGCTACCCCGCCCGTTCTGCCACAAACGGTTCCGCCCAAAGGTAGAACTTAAACATCGGCGTCGTCGAGCCGACACCCCAGCGGTTCACCTTCCATTCGGCACGGAGGAACTTGGCATCGGGGTGGGCGCTGAGGTCACAGAGAATCTGGGACGTTCCCCGGTAGAACTTCTGCGGGAAGACGCGCAAGGGGACTTCGCCCCACTCTTCGGCGTCGGCCGAGCCCCAGAGCAGCACGTCGAGGCTTTCCTGCTCCACGACGTCGGTAATGCCAAGTGTCAGGAGAAGCATCCGGCCGGCGGCATCGCCCAGCTCGATCGGCTCGCTCGTTCCCTCGGCCTCGACCGCCGTTTCCGGCACGATGAATTCCGGCAGCATCGGATAAGCACCCTTGGAAGTGGAGATGAAAGAAGCCCATTATAGCAAGGGCGAAGGGAGGTTCAGTGTCAAGAGGCTGGAGTGGACCCCTGTGGCGAGGCCAAGAAAGTAGGGACGGGTCGCGGTTGACTGAAAAAGGATAGCGAATCCAGCCCAATGGGGGCATGATCAACTCATCCGGGGAAGCGGAGGCGGGCTCTGCTGGAGAGCAACCCACCAAGGAATACCCGGCCGCAGACTCATCGCAACGATGAGGGCGGGGTGCTCGCCTACTGAGGCCGCATCCCGCCTTGTGCTGCGCCATCGGATCGATAGATCTGCTCATGCCTTAAGAAAACTCAGGCGGCGTTAGCCGCCTCTTCCCACAGCCGCTCATACTCTTGCGGCGGCCGATAGCCCAGCGCCGAATGCAATCGCGTACGATTGTATTCCCGCTCAATATAAGCGCCGATCTCGGCCTGCGCCTGGGCCAAACTTTCATACTCGCTGCAGTCGACTTCCTCGCTTTTCAAAGTCTTGAAAAAGCTTTCCACGTACGCGTTGTCCTGCGGGCAGCCCTTGCGGCTCATCGATATCCTCGCGCCCGCTTGCCGCAGGGTGGCTACATAAGCTTCCGCGGCGTACTGCGAACCTTGATCGGAATGATGAATCCAGCCCGGCGCCGGACGCCGGCTGCTCAACGCTTGTTGCAGCGCCGCCAGCGGCAATTCGGTTTTCAGGTTCGGACCCACGGCCCAGCCCACCACGCGCCGCGAATACACGTCCAACACCACCGCCACATAGACGAAGTGGTTTCCCAATCGTACGTAGCTGAGATCGGAGCCCCACAGTTTGTTGGGACCCGTGGGTTGGAAATCGCGCGTCAGGTTTTCATAACGCCGCAGCGAGTGCTTCGAATCGGTCGTTCGCGGAACGGTGCGGCGACGTCGCCGCAAGAGCTTCTCTTCGCGCATCACCCGTTGCACGCGCTTGCGATTGACCAGCAGCTTTTGACGGCGCAGCTGTTGGGTCGTCCGCCGGGTGCCGTAGGCCGGATGGTCCAAGGCGGCGTGGACAATGGCCTGCCGCAGTTCCCCGACCTGCTCGCTGTCGGGTTTGGCCTGGCGGTAGAGGCTGGCTCGCGCCAGTCCGCTCAAGCGGCACAAATCGCGCGTGCTCAGCGTGCTCATGTTGCCTTGCCGCCTTGCGGCCCGTACTTCCTCAGCGACGCGCCGGTTCCACTGACGATGCTCGGCCGGCGCAGATCCTCGACACGCCGCAAGGCTGCGGACAAAAAATCAATCTCCATGGCCTGGCGGCCGACTTTGCGTTCCAGCTCCGCGAGGCGGGCCTGGGCTTCGTGGCCGGGCTCGACACGGGCGCTGCCGCCGGGACGCCGCCCCGCGCCGGGAAAGGCTCCCTCGACGCCGTAGCGCTCGACTTGTGCCAGCCAGTCGTAGAGCTTTTCGCGCTTCACCTCCAGCTCGCGCGCGAGAGCCGAGCCGGACTCGCCGGCTTCGAGCCGCCGGACGGCCGCCAGCTTGAACTCCTTCGTGAATCGTCTTCGAGACAATCGAACCTCCTTACCGTTCCCTGGTTCATTGTCCCTTCTCTACTGGTCTCGCTTTTCGGGTCCATTCCAGTCGTCGGACAGCAGGAGGAGGACCTTTCGTGAGTCGAACGGGGCTTGGATCGCCCGGATTGCTCTGATGTGTGGAAGCAAGGAAGTCCTCGAAGACGGGCGAATCAGCCCCACAGAAAGACGCAGGGCGCGGCAGTGCTAAGCGCCTCCTTGCGGCCAGGGCCCGCGGCACGGTGAACACGACATGGCAGTAACGCACGGGAAGCAGTTCCTTGGCCCGTGCGGCCAGCCAGCGGTCGCGCGCCGCCGACTGACACTTCGGGCAGTGTCGGTTGCAGCACGAGTTGTAAGCGATCCGTTCGGCCGAGCAAGAATCGCACTGTTCGATGTGAGCGCCCTGGGCGGCGCTGCGACACGAGCCGATGTCGCGAAGGGTCTTGCGTTGGCGGCTGGAGAGACGGTGTCCCCAGCGTTTGAGCAACTCCCCTTCGTGTTGGTGAATGACAGCGGCCACTTCCAGCCGATGGCGGCTCATCGCCGGCGGCCATCACCGTCGTGAGTGAGTCCCTCACGAATCTCGAGTTCTTCCAAAGGACTCGTGATCCCCTGCAGGCGCGGTTCTGCGACATGCAGATACCGCGCCGTCGTCTTGAGGCTGACGTGCCCTAGCAAGACCTGGATGGTGCGCAGATCCGTTCCCGCTTCGAGCAGATGTGTGGCGAACGAATGTCGCGGGATGTGCGGCGTCGCCGGCTTGCGGATACCCGCCTTGCGGCCGAGCTTTTGGCAGATCTGCCGCACCCCCGAGGGGCGCAGCTTGGCGCCGCGCATACGCCCCGGAAACAACAACTCGTTCGGCTTCGCCCAGCGCCAGTACAGACGCAGCAACTCCAGTAGCTTCGGTGACAGCATCACCTGCCGAGGCTTCTGTCCTTTGCCACGGCGCACCAGGATCACCATCCGCTCCGAGTCAATGTCGCCCGGTTCGAGCTGCAACACTTCGTCGAGACGCAACCCGGCTCCGTAGAACACTCCCAGGATCGCGCGATGCTTCAGATTCACCGTCTCGTCCAGCAGCACCGTCACTTCTTCGCGGCTGAGCACGACGGGGACTCGACGCCGGATCTTGGGTCGAGCGATCCGTTCGACAACCCAAGGTTGCTGGAGTGTTTGGCTGTAGAAGAACTTCAGCGCCGCCGTGCGCACCCCGAACGTCGATCCTGCGAGTTGACGCTGCTCGATCAAGTACAGTTGATACTCGCGAATCTGCTCCGGGCCCAGTTGCTCCGGCGACTGGCCGAAATAGCGGGCGAAATCCTCAACGGCCTTGGTATAGCTGCGCATCGTCTGCGGCGAGTAGTTGCGCCACCGCAGGTCTTCGATCATCCTCTGACGTAGCTTGGTCATGAACGACCTCCTTTCGGTCGCTCCTTGTTGCGCTACCTCAACAAAGCCTCAATACCTCCCCCCTGCAGGCCCTCCCCTCACCTCTGCCGCGCATAGCGGCTTGGTTGTGTGCCGGGCATGTCTGACAGCTTGGAGGTGAAAGTCCTCTGCACAGCCTGATGGAGGTGAAGTGCTAGGGAAGCGCAAGGGCGTCGTCGCGAGGCGGGGTCCAGAGGAAGCGTGGAACAAAACCGCGACCTGACGAACAGAAACCGGATAAGAGGCATCTTTGGTCGGACGAGCGGACAACTGATCGCGAAGTCCAGTTCCATCAAGGGCCAAGGCTGTAGATTCGGCAGGTGTGCGGCGAAGGCGGTCAGACTTACCCCGGGAGGTCTGCGTTCCGTCCCGCTGTTTGGGACTGGGGGGAGCCGCGAGGCGACCTGATCGGGGCGCAGAAGTCAGCAGAGGGCATAGTAGGCCATGCAGTCGGCAAGGCTAGTAAGGCACTCCACAAGTCGAAAGACGGAGCCAACAGATAGGCCGAACCGAGAACGATGGCCGAAGGCCCGAACGGAAGAGAGCGGCAAGTAAGACTCGCAACTCATGGACGGCAAGCGGCAGAAAACCCAGCAACGACTGGCCTTCATGGACGAGCCAAAGGGTGAAGCCCCGAGGCGCGCTCGGCAAGGGACCGAACCGTCCGCGGTGAAGCGGGAATCTGAAAGCGCGGCGCGAGAAGAACGACTGATGGAGGAGGTGTGCGAGCGAAGCAATCCCGTAAAGGCTTGGAAACAAGTTCGGGGTAACAAAGGGAGTCCGGGTGTTGATGGCAAGACCATCGACGAAACGCTGGACGACCTTCGCAAGCACTGGCCAGCCATCCGGGAACAGTTGCTTCAAGGAACGTACAAACCGCAACCGGTGCGCAGGGTGGAAATCCCGAAGCCCGGCGGCGGGGTCAGGAAGTTGGGCATCCCTACGGTGCTCGACCGACTGATCCAGCAAGCGGTCTTGCAGGTTCTGCAGAAGCGCTGGGACCCGACGTTTTCCAACAACAGCTATGGCTTCCGACCGGGACGTTCGGCGCATCAGGCGGTGACTCAGGCGCAAGCCTACGTCGCCGCAGGCTATCAGTGGGTCGTAGACATCGATCTGGAGAAGTTCTTCGATCGAGTCAACCATGACCTGCTGATGGCTCGTGTCGCCAAACGTGTCCCCGACAAGCGATTGCTGAAACTCATCCGGGCGTTTCTAACCGTCGGGGTGATGGACGACGGGCTGGTGAGTCCTGCCGACGAAGGCACGCCACAAGGCGGACCGTTGTCGCCGTTGTTGTCGAACCTCGTGCTCGGCGATTTGGATCGCGAGTTGGAACGGCGCGGCCATCGCTTCTGCCGCTACGCCGGCGACTGTAACATCTACGTTCGCAGTCGCAGGGCGGGGGAACGGGTGATGGCCGGCGTCTGTAAGTTTCTTACAAAGAAACTCCGACTCAAGGTCAACAAATCGAAGAGTGCGGTGGCTCGACCCAACGATCGGAAGTTCTTAGGCTTTCGCTTGACGACCGGAGCGGAGCCTCAGCGATTGATATCGCCCGAGGCGTTGCAAAGGTTCCAAGCGCGAGTGCGAGAGCTGACGAGCAGGACGCGCGGGATCAGCATTGAGCGGATGATCGGCTCATTGAGGCCGTATCTGCTCGGCTGGCGGAGCTACTTTGGCTTCAGCCAAGACCCGCTGGTGTTTCGCAACCTGGATGCGCGGATCCGCCGGAGACTCCGCATGATGACCTGGCGGCAGTGGGGGAATGGGCCGACCCGATTCGCCAACCTACGGCGATTGGGCGTGCCGCATTATCGTGCGGCCATTGCCGCCGGTTCCGCCACTGGTTTGTGGGCCATGTCGCGGCACGCGGCTGTCCAGCAAGCGCTGCCCAATGTCTATTTCGATTCGCTCGGCCTTCCCAGATTGTCGGCATCTTCGAACGCTTAACTCCTCCGAACCGCCGTGGTACGGGACCCGTATGCCCGGTGGTGTGACAGGGAAAGCTTGCGAGGGCCTACCTATGTCGATCTTGTCGGCAAGGGTTGATCCAAGCGTCTGAATCAAGCCTTCGCCGTTTGAACGAAGCCGCTCGCGCGGCGGACGCTGGGCGTGAGCGGTCCATCAGCAGTGGCGCCTGGTGGAGAGTAAGGTCGGGACACCAACAAAGGAGGTGTCCCCATGACCCGATTACGCAAGAAGATGCTGGAAGAGCTCCAGCGACGCAACTACGCTCCCACCACGATCAAGAACTATCTCGGCACGGTCGAAGACTTTACCAAGCACTTCGGCCGGCCGCCGGATCAGCTGGGCCTGGATGAGATTCGCTCGTATCAGGTGTACTTGTTGAAAGAGAGGAAGATGGGCGCCCGCACCGTCGGCCTGCACACAGCAGGCCTGCGGTTCTTCTTCTGCAAAACGTTGAGGCGGAACTATCCAGTCGAGGAGTTTCCCTACCCGAAGAAACCGCGGGAGCTGCCGATCATCCTGACCCAACAAGAAGCGGTGCGGCTGATCGAGTCCGCCAGCAACCTGTTTCATCGCACCATGTTGATGACGCTTTACTCCACCGGCATGCGCCGCGCGGAGTTATGTCATCTGAAGGTGGAAGACATCGACAGCCAGCGGATGCTGGTGCACATCCGCCATGGCAAAGGCGGCCGTGACCGGTCCGTTCCACTGAGCCCGAAGCTGCTGGAGACCTTGCGCGAGCACTGGCGCTGGATGAAGCCCAAGACCTATTGAATCCCGCAAATTATTATGACACTTTTTGACAGTGTGGAGCATCTATATATGTATGGGCAACCCCAAAGGTGTGAAGCGGGATTTCAAGGCGCTGGAGAAGCGCCGTTTCGAAGCGATGCGGCTGCTCCACCAAGGCCACAATCAGTCCGAGACGGCGAGACGGCTGAACGTCGCTCGCCAAACCGTCAGTGAGTGGCGGCGGCAATACCGCGAGCAGGGTGCGGCCGGACTCCGCCAGGCCGGGCGCGCCGGACGCAAGCCGCTCCTCGATGCCGCACAACGCGAACGCCTGACGTCGCTGCTGCTGGAAGGCCCGGAAGCCCACGGCTTCCCAGCGCCCCTGTGGAGCTGTCCGCGGGTGGCTCGGCTGACCGGAGACGAGTTCGGGGTCGCATACCACGCAGGCCACACCTGGAAGATCCTGCGAGCGCTCGACTGGAGCCCGCAACGCCCGGCCGGAAAGGCGCGCGAGCGCAACGAAGAGCGGATCCGCACCTGGAAGCGCAAGACCTGGAAGCGCATTAAAAAAAGCCCAAAACGAAGGCCGTACGCTCGTCTTCATCGACGAAAGCGGATTGAGTCAGAAGCCGCATCGCTGCCGCACCTGGGCGCCACGTGGCCAAACACCGGTGCTGCAGTTTAACTTCAACTGGGAGAAGCTTTCCGTCTCGGCGGGGCTGACGCTGCGTAACTTCTACTTCCGGCTCTATCCCGGTGCGATCGGCAAAGAGCAAGTGACCGACTTTCTCAAGGCGTTGGCACGTCATATCGATCGCCCGCTGCTGATCGTCTGGGATCGGCTGCCGGCGCACCGTAGCCGCCTGGTGCAAGAGTTCATCGAACTCTCCGAAGGCCACATCGCAACCGAGTACTTGCCACCCTATGCGCCGGAGTTGAATCCGGTGGAATACATCTGGGCTTACTGGAAGCAGCACGAGTTGCCGAACGTCTGTCCGAAAGACTACGGCGAGCTGAACGAGCGGGCCCGCAAGGCACTCCGCCGCATGTACCGCAAACCGCGTTTGATCACGGCCTTCTGGAAACAGTCTTCTCTTTGTTTTGACTGACTCTATATTATGCGGGAGTCAATAGTGGCAGCGAATGCGACGTAAACATTATCGTCACGCCTCGCTGAGCCGCCGCTCCCAGCTCTCTCTGGACGGCACTTGAGCCGACCGGGTCCATACCCTCGAACGGTTCGTCGAGGAATAGCACACGTGGGTTGTGGAGGGTTGCCATCGCCAACGCAATCTTCTTTCTCATGCCGTGTGAACAATGCTCAGCAAACAAATGGCGAGAGTCTTCAAGAGCGAGCAGCGCAAGAAGCCGATCGGCACGACTCCGTGTCAGCTCCTTACCGACAGCGTACACCGCGCCAGCGAGCTTGAGATGTTCTTCCAGCGTGAGCGCATCGAAGAGTCCGAGACTGTCTGGCATGAACCCAATGGCCTGCTTGAGGCGGTGCGGGTCGTCGGTCACTGAAATCTCGGCAACGGTCGCTTCGCCTTCAGAGGGCTCCAGGATGCCGGTCAGAATCCTCAAGGTCGTTGTTTTCCCCGCCCCGTTCGGACCGATCAGTCCACAGATACCACCTGTTGGGATGTGGAAGGAAGCGCGGTCAAGAGCGGCGAAATTGCCAAACCGCTTGGAGACGTGTCTGCAAGAGATCATCAGGAAGGAGGTAAACTAGTGTAGTGCGTCAAGCAGATTGCACCTTATGCAGGGCGGCACGTCCGCGCTTGACTTTCTCGAGGATGTCGGAGGCGGTCGCGGTCCAGATGAAGGGCGTGGGATGCCCGTTGTGCTGGGCGATGTAGTCGTCAATGGCGGCGACGAGCTCGTCCACGCTGCGAAACACGCCGCGGCGCAGGCGCTTGACGGTGAGATCGCGAAAGAATCGCTCGACCATGTTCAGCCACGACGCCGAGGTCGGGGTGAAATGAATGTGGAAGCGCGGGTGACGATCGAGCCAACGCTTCACAGCGGCATGCTTGTGGGTGGCATAGTTGTCCACGATGAGATGAAGCTGTTTGTCCTTGGGAGTGCGGCGGTCAATTAAGCGCAGGAAGCGCAGCCATTCCTGGTGGCTGTGTCGGGGCATGCACTCGGCGATCACGCTGCCGTCAAGGCTGTTGAGCGCCGCAAACAGGGTGGTCGTGCCGTTGCGCTTGTAATCGTGGGTCATCGTTTGGCCGCGTCCCTTTTTGAGCGGCAGGCCGGGCTGGGTGCGATCGAGGGCTTGGATTTGGGACTTCTCATCGAGCGAGAGAACCAGAGCATGCTCAGGCGGATTGAGATAGAGTCCGACGATGTCGTCGAGTTTCTCGGCGAAACGCGGGTCATTGCTGAGCTTGAGGGTCTTGACGCGGTGGGGCTTGAGGCCATGGGCGCGCCAAATCCGTCCCACGGTGGAAGCGCTGACGCCGGCCGCGGCGGCCATGGTGCGGCGGCTCCAGTGGGTGGCGTTGGACGGTTTCTCGCGGGTGGTCTTGTGGATGATCTGCTGTACTTTCTGCTTCGAGACGGCAGGTTTACGACCGGGCCGTGGGGCGTCTTTTGCAATGCCGGCGATGCTGCTTTCGAGAAAGCGCGTACGCCAGCGGGCCACCAACTGCCGCGAGACACCGAGCTGTGCGGCGATCTGCTTATTCTCGAGACCGTCGGCGGCCAGCAGGACAATCCTGGCTCGCAGGGCGAGACGAACGGCGACTTGGCGGCCGCGCGCGTAGCGGTCCAACTGCTTGCATTGCGCTGTGTTCAAAGTTACTGGTTGTGCTCTTCGCATCCCATGCCTCCTGTTAATAGAGACGACGGGAAGCCAATATAAGTTACATTATTTATGGTGCACTACACTAGGGCGTGTTAACACTAACGTAGGGTATCGAAACGTAGAGCCTCGACGATGAGGGCGAAGTGGAGGAAGGCGGGGAACATGACGTCGAGCTTGTCGAAGCGGGAGAAGATGCGGCGGAATCCCTTGAGCCGTCGGAAGAGTCTCTCGATCTCGTTGCGGCGGCGATAGAGCGCTCGGTCGTATTCCCACGGCTCCAGGCGGGTGCGCCGGGGCGGCACGACGGGAATCCATCCGAAATCCAAAGCCAGTTGGCGTGTCTGATCGTCCTCATAGGCGCCGTCCATCAGCAGCGGCAGCGGCTCGGGCAGTGGCCCCAGACCACCGAGCAGTTCGCGGCCCTGCTGGGCGTCGTGCGCTTGGCCGGGCGAGAGAGCGAAGGTTATCGCCGTTCGAGCATTTGCGGCAACCATATGAATCTTGGTGGTCCATCCGCCGCGGGATTTACCGATCGCTTGCGGACCGTTTTTTTAACGCGCCCGTGCCGTCGGGATGAACCTTCACGATGGTCGAGTCCATTGACACGGCTTCGATTCGGATGCGGGCCAGCTGCTCGCGCTGCAGTTTCTCGAAGACGGCGTCGAGCACGCCGTTCTTCGACCAGCGGTTCATGCGGGTATAAATGGTGTGCCAGTTACCGAAGCGTTTAGGCAAGCCGCGCCATTTGCAGCCCTGCTCGGCGACATACAACATGGCGTTCAAAACCGTGAGGTTCGGCAGGCTCACATTGCCGCGCTGGCGGGGCAGGACCGGCTCGATGCGGCGGTATTGCTGCTCGGTGATCTCCATACCTCCGAGTATAGCAGCTTTTGCGCCTTAGTGTTAACACGCCCTAGCCAGTCCCGAAAGAATACATCACAGCGCTGGTAGGGCGTGAATCCGACGGACTGAATTACTCGTTCGGCGCCGTCAGGTGGGCACTTCCGACAAGGCCGGTTTGAGGAAATGGTCGAGCCTTCCAGGCGTCTGATGTTCAGCGGACCTATTGACTCCCGCATAATATAGAGTCAGTCAAAACAAAGAGAAGACTGTTTCCAGAAGGCCGTGATCAAACGCGGTTTGCGGTACATGCGGCGGAGTGCCTTGCGGGCCCGCTCGTTCAGCTCGCCGTAGTCTTTCGGACAGACGTTCGGCAACTCGTGCTGCTTCCAGTAAGCCCAGATGTATTCCACCGGATTCAACTCCGGCGCATAGGGTGGCAAGTACTCGGTTGCGATGTGGCCTTCGGAGAGTTCGATGAACTCTTGTACCAGGCGGCTACGGTGCGCCGGCAGCCGATCCCAGACGATCAGCAGCGGGCGATCGATATGACGTACCAACGCCTTGAGAAAGTCGGTCACTTGCTCTTTGCCGATCGCACCGGGATAGAGCCGGAAGTAGAAGTTACGCAGCGTCAGCCCCGCCGAGACGGAAAGCTTCTCCCAGTTGAAGTTAAACTGCAGCACCGGTGTTTGGCCACGTGGCGCCCAGGTGCGGCAGCGATGCGGCTTCTGACTCAATCCGCTTTCGTCGATGAAGACGAGCGTACGGCCTTCGTTTTGGGCTTTTTTTTAATGCGCTTCCAGGTCTTGCGCTTCCAGGTGCGGATCCGCTCTTCGTTGCGCTCGCGCGCCTTTCCGGCCGGGCGTTGCGGGCTCCAGTCGAGCGCTCGCAGGATCTTCCAGGCGTGGCCTGCGTGGTATGCGACCCCGACTCGTCTCCGATCAGCCGAGCCACCCGCGGACAGCTCCACAGGGGCGTTGGGAAGCCGTGGGCTTCCGGGCCTTCCAGCAGCAGCGACGTCAGGCGTTCGCGTTGTGCGGCATCGAGGAGCGGCTTGCGTCCGGCGCGCCCGGCCTGGCGGAGTCCGGCCGCACCCTGCTCGCGGTATTGCCGCCGCCACTCACTGACGGTTTGGCGAGCGACGTTCAGCCGTCTCGCCGTCTCGGACTGATTGTGGCCTTGGTGGAGCAGCCGCATCGCTTCGAAACGGCGCTTCTCCAGCGCCTTGAAATCCCGCTTCACACCTTTGGGGTTGCCCATACATATATAGATGCTCCACACTATCAAAAAGTGTCATAATAATTTGCGGGATTCAATAGGAGGCCGCTGAACACGAGAAGACGATCCGAAACGTACGACAGCAGGGCCTACCCGAGCTGCATGAGGCCACGCGGCGCGTCCTCGACCGCCTAGCCTCGGAGCAATCGCGACGGTCCTACCGTAGCGCTATCGATGATTTCATTCGCTGGTACTGTGCGGCTCCGAGGCTGGGGTTCAACAAGCGGGCTGTGGCAGCCTACGTTGCAGCCCTGAAGGATCGAGGCCTCGCCTCTTCGACTATCAACGGTCGCCTCGCTGCGATTCGGTGGCTGGCCTCGGTGTGCGACGAGTATGGTCTCATTGGTGCAGATTCGCTCGCTGGCATCATGCAGATGGCCGGTGTCAGGCAGCTCGGAGCACGGACGGGACATTGGCTGACCGAAGAGCAGGCCCGAGCTCTCATCCGAGCGCCAGACCGGCGATCTCGTCGCGGTAAGCGACATGGCGCAGTGCTCGCGCTTCTGCTGGGATGCGGCTTGAGACGGAGCGAGCTCGTATCTCTCGATGTCAACCATCTTCGTTTCCGAGATGGACGGTGGCTCATCGTCGATCTTCTAGGCAAAGGCCAAAGGATACGTACGGTGCCCGTACCATCCTGGGTCAACGAAGCCGTCGACGGATGGACGGCCGCAGCATCGCTAACTCATGGTCCGCTCTTTCGTGCGATCAGCAGTTGTGGTCGGATCCCTGTCAGGCGACTCACCGATCGCGTGGTCTGGGATATTGTACGGCGACATAGTGGGCGAACGGGCCTCGGTCTGATCGCGCCCCACGACCTACGCAGGACCTGCGCCCATCTCTGTTTCCGTTCCGGCGGAGCGATCGAGCAGATCCAGTTCTTACTTGGACATTCGTCCGCACCAACGACCGAACGATATCTTGGATGCCGACAGGAGCTGAAGCAAGCGGTGAATGATTCGTTCGCCGGTCTCGTTGCAGCCTAGCGGGGGAAAGCCGTACCGGATCGAAGTGGTGCCGCGGACGCCGCCAATTCTACCTCGCCGCGACATCCCCTGAACACTACTCGCCACCCTCCGTACACAAAGGAGCGCTCCCTCGAGACCTGTTCCCGGAGACGGAGCAGGGTCACCTTTTCGTGAAACCGTGGCTTACCGGAAGCGCCACCGTGATCACCAGAACCGTTCCGCAGGCCACAGTCCCACGGTCATTCTGCAACGATAGATTTCAGGAGAACTTCGAGATGCCCGGTATGATTGTGGCGCCGCAGCCAGAGGCGGTCGAGGTTGGCGCCAAGGTGCTGGCCGAGAGTGGGAACGCGTTTGACGCGGCGCTGGCGTGCGCGTTTGTTCAGTTCGTTGTGGACCCGCATTCATGTGGAGTCGCCGGATACCTGCTTCTGACCAGCAGCCCGACTGCTGCCCGAGACCACCAACTGATACTTGACGCGCCGGCGCTGGCCGGCTCCAATGTGTCGCCGGGCATGTGGGAAAAACAGGTGATTGGTCCTAACCCCGGCGGCTGGGGCTTCTTTCTGAAAGACCGCCTCAACGAAGACGGCTACCGCTCGATCTGCATCCCGGGGGCGGTGAGAGGGCTGGAAGCGATTCACTCGCGATGGTGCACCAAGCCCTGGAAGGAACTGATCGAGCCGGCCGCGGAGTTGGCGGAAGCGGGCTGGAAAGTTGGGGCCCACCAGGCGGCTCGGTGGAAGGACAAGGCGCAGTACTACGAGGGAGCAGCGCTTCACGAAAAACTACAGGTCACACCGGAAGCGGCGAAGATCTATCTGAAATCGAACGGCGCGACATACGACGCCGGTGAGACGATCCGCAATCCAGGCTACGGCCGGACGCTCCGAAGACTCGCCGCCGACGGAGCCGAAGACTTCTACACAGGCTCCCTGGCAGCCGAGATCACTGCGGACCTTGCAGAAAACGGAAGCTTTGTGACTCCGCAAGATCTCTCCGAGTACGAGATTCGTGAGGAAGCGCCGGTGGTCGTCCAGTACCGCGGCTATACCGTGCAAACGTCGCAGCCGCCCCATGGCGGGCCGACTCTGGCCGCGATTCTCAAGATCCTGGAGGGCTACGATCTCTGCTCGCTCGGCCACAACTCGCCAAGCTACATCCACCTTGTCTCGATGGCCATGAAGGCGGCCTTCAAGGACCGCAACGCGACGCTAGCAGACCCGCGCTTCGTCGATGTTCCCCTGGAGTGGATGACCTCGAACGGCCGCGCGCAGGAATGGCGGGACGTGATTGATTCAAGTGAGCCATTCGATGTGCCGCCCGTTCAGACAGGCGCGCCCGATACAACACACGTGAGCGCAGTGGACGCTGCGGGTAACTGCGTCTCTTTAACCCATTCACTGGGTTCGTCCTCGGGAGTGATTACTCCTGGGCTCGGCTTCATGTACAACAACTCGATGCTGAACTTTTACCCCCATGCGGGGCATCCCAACAGCATGGCACCCCGAAAAGGCAGGACCACCGGGATGACGCCGACGATTGTCTACAAGGATGGAAAACCGGTGCTCGTCGTCGGTGCACCGGGGGCGACGAGGATCATCACCGCTGTGCTGTCGGTGATCTTGAATTCCATCGAGTTTGAGATGCCGATCGTCGAGGCGGTGCTCGCCCCTCGGTTTGACTGCCAGGGCGAGACCATCTATTGCCAGGCACGGATTCCCGAGTCGATTTGTGCAGAGGTTCGCAGGCGGCATCAGATGGTGCGATTGCCGCAAAGCCACGGCGGTCTAGCGCTCGTGCACGCGGTGGCAATCGACCCAACGACTGAGCGCCTCAGCGGCGCAGCCGACGTGGGGGCAGGTGGTATGTCTCTACTCATCGAGTGATAGGGCTCAATCACGACCCGTTTCGGCAAAACTGGGGTATTTACTTGACTCAGGTGACCCCTACATCTTGTGGTCGACAGAAGCAGCATTTTCAGTGCCGCCGATGATGGACTTGTATGGCACGGGGTCGATGGCGACCGCCTGTTGCACAAGTCGATAGAAGAGCTTCCCTCGGCTGCGAGAGTTGCGTCGATTAAAGCGGAAGGTAAACTCGTCCAGGTAGTAGTCCAGATGCTCGGGGTTGACGGCCCCCTGATGCGTCCCCAGCAGCCAACGCTTCAAAAGCGACGCCACGCGGTGCACTCGGGGCAGCAGCTTCGAGGCCGACTCCGGCCCCTCATCGAGGAACGTTACTTCGTGCCGGTAGCCGCGCTTCTGTAGCGGCTCATAGCCCAGCCAGCCGTCGGTATGAACCGTGCTGCCCCGTTCAATCGCTTCTTCGGCAAAGGGCATCAAGCTTTCTGCGCTCGCATCCCGGACTCTGCGCATCCGAAGCCGTCCCGTTCCCCTGCCGTCCTCCTGGGCGGCGATGGCAATCAACGATTTGGTATAGGTCTGGCGACCGCGCACGCCCTCTTCTGGGCTGCCCCAGTACGTCTCGTCCACCTCCACACGGCCGCTGAGGCGGTCGCGACCGGGGCGCACCATGGCGCGGCGCAACTTGTGCAGCCAGCTCCAGGCCGTCTTGTAGCTGCCCAGCCCCAAGACCCGCTGCAGCCCCAGGGCACTCACTCCGTTTTTCTGACTGGTCACCCACCAGATGGCTCGCAACCACAGCCGCAGGGGCTGACGAGTGTCCTGGAACACCGTGCCAGCGGTGACCGAGGTCTGCCGACCGCAGCCCGAGCACTCCCACAGCCCTTGCCGGACCGGCCAAGCCGCGCCGTGTCCGCAGCGCGGACAGCGGAATCCTTCCGGCCAGCGCAGCTGGAACAGATAATCCCGACAAGCCTCCTCCGTCGCAAAGCGGGCCTCGAACTCAGCCAAGTTCCGCGGATAGTCCTCCATCGCACCGCATACTACATCTTGGGGCTACCTGAGTCAAGTAAATACCCCATTTCGGCAAAAAATAAACATCAGGAGGAGCTGAGAAGGCGATCGGTGGCCTCGAGAATAGCCCGGATCTGGTATTTCACGGTAATACAGTCGGATGGCTCAACGGAACGGTTGGTCCCTAATCCGTCCGTAAGGTCCAGCCCCTCACCCTGACGCGGCGCCATTACCGGCACAGAGGCGTGGACGGAAGTCCACGCTCAACCGTCTTGGGACAAAGCGCACCACCGTGCACTCCCGTCCACGGCTCCGTAGTTAGGGTCCCGGAAAGAGCGCCAAGCCGGGTGCCCAATCTTATGGATTCCCCGCTACCCGCCAGGTGAAAAAGCTGCGGATCTCCCCGAATTCCCTCTATAGGATTGGTCGGGGGTTTCGTCTACCTCAAGCCCATCGGCCCCCGCACTTACGGACGGATCTGGGGTTGGTCGCGATATCTACCCGCATTTCCAATTTGATTCAAACCTCTCGACCTTCCGGCGGCCTTGAGCGTCTTTATTCATAGGGGCTAGAGCCCGATGAGGACGCCATGGAGGCCAACACCCAATGGGTGAAAAACAAAACAAGCCGTTCCAGCTAAGCTTCAACGGTTTGTTGAAAGTCGATTTCCAAGGATCGCGTGTCACTTCCGACGGCGGGCTGATCCTGGTTCGGGAGTTGGACGAACGGCTCGGGCTCGGGAAGCTGATCGAGGAGCATCTCAGCGACTCGCGACAAGGCTTGAACAAGAAGTTCCCGCTGGCCGATCTGCTGCGGCAGTCGGTTTACAGCCGACTCGCCGGCTACGAGGACCTCAATGACGCCGTTCGAGTATCCGCCGATCCGACCTTTCGCTTGATCGGCTCGCAGAAGAACTGGGATCGCGGCGGGGCGCTCACCTCGCGGCTACAGAGCTTCGAGACAGGGCTGCTCGCGAGTGAGGAGAATCTGCTGGGATTGATGGCGGTGAACCGCGAGTTGGTCGCGCAAGCCGAGACGACGGACGACTGCGAGCGCGTCGTTCTCGACATGGACTCCACCGAGAGCCCCGTCCATGGCCAACAAGAAGGCAGCGCCTATAACGGCCATTTCGAGTCCATCTGCTACCACCCACTGTTGCTGTTCAACCAGCACGGCGATTGTCTGGCCGCCAAGCTGCGTCCCGGCAATGTGCACAGCGCTGACGACTGGGACGAGTTGCTGCTGCCGGAGATCGAGCGCCAACAGGCTGCGGGCAAACAGGTCACCTTCCGCGGCGATGCGGCCTTTGCTAAGCCGGAGATTTATGAGTCTTCGGAGAAACGCGGAGTGCAGTACGCCATTCGCATTCCGGCCAACAAGAGCCTGGAATTGGAGATCGAAGACATCTTGTTTCGCCCGCCGGGAAGGCCCTCCCGGAAGCCCTTGGTGCGCTACAAGAGTTTTCGCTATCAGGCGGAGAGTTGGTCGCAGGCGAGGCGGATCGTCGCCCAGGTCGAACATCACCAGGGCGAGCTGTTCCCGCGGGTCGGATTCATCGTGACGAGCCTGCGCTTGCCAAGCCGCTCGGTGGTGCGCTTCTACAACAAGCGCGGCACGGCCGAGCAGTGGATCAAGGAAGGCAAACAGGCCACGCACTGGACGCGGCTGTCGTGCCATCGCTTCCGGGCCAACGAAGTGCGACTGCAACTCAGCGTGCTGGCCTATAACCTGGGCAACTTGTGGCGGCGGCTGGGGCTGCCGCACAGGATCAAGAGCTGGTCGCTGACGAGCTTGCAGCAGCGGCTAATGAAGACCGGCGGCCGTCTGGTCAAACATGCCCGCTACTACTGGTTGCTGTTGGCCCAGGGACATCTGAACCGGCGGCTGTTCGGTGACATGCTGAGCAGGATCTGGGCGCTGCCTGTGCCCGGAGGGTAACGCGGCGAGCGCGGGGCAGCCGGAGCGGGGAGTTGCCGAGAGGCAAGGTCGGAGCGGTGTCGGCAGAGTGGCCGCTGGCGTTGCCGGAACGCCTTGACCGGACCCGATCTGAAGGCGGACCGGCGAAGAAAGCAGGATCGAACGTGAAAGCAGTGCGAAAACGTTGCACCGCAGCCGTGGCTCGCCTATGCTGTCAGTACCGGGATGGCCAAAACGGTAATCCTGGATCTATTCGCGAAGAGGTAGAATCGGACCGGCATGGTCGGTCCATCTGGCGCGCATCACCGACAAGCTAGTGTAGTGCGTCAAGCAGATTGCACCTTATGCAGGGCGGCACGTCCGCGCTTGACTTTCTCGAGGATGTCGGAGGCGGTCGCGGTCCAGATGAAGGGCGTGGGATGCCCGTTGTGCTGGGCGATGTAGTCGTCAATGGCGGCGACGAGCTCGTCCACGCTGCGAAACACGCCGCGGCGCAGGCGCTTGACGGTGAGATCGCGAAAGAATCGCTCGACCATGTTCAGCCACGACGCCGAGGTCGGGGTGAAATGAATGTGGAAGCGCGGGTGACGATCGAGCCAACGCTTCACAGCGGCATGCTTGTGGGTGGCATAGTTGTCCACGATGAGATGAAGCTGTTTGTCCTTGGGAGTGCGGCGGTCAATTAAGCGCAGGAAGCGCAGCCATTCCTGGTGGCTGTGTCGGGGCATGCACTCGGCGATCACGCTGCCGTCAAGGCTGTTGAGCGCCGCAAACAGGGTGGTCGTGCCGTTGCGCTTGTAATCGTGGGTCATCGTTTGGCCGCGTCCCTTTTTGAGCGGCAGGCCGGGCTGGGTGCGATCGAGGGCTTGGATTTGGGACTTCTCATCGAGCGAGAGAACCAGAGCATGCTCAGGCGGATTGAGATAGAGTCCGACGATGTCGTCGAGTTTCTCGGCGAAACGCGGGTCATTGCTGAGCTTGAGGGTCTTGACGCGGTGGGGCTTGAGGCCATGGGCGCGCCAAATCCGTCCCACGGTGGAAGCGCTGACGCCGGCCGCGGCGGCCATGGTGCGGCGGCTCCAGTGGGTGGCGTTGGACGGTTTCTCGCGGGTGGTCTTGTGGATGATCTGCTGTACTTTCTGCTTCGAGACGGCAGGTTTACGACCGGGCCGTGGGGCGTCTTTTGCAATGCCGGCGATGCTGCTTTCGAGAAAGCGCGTGCGCCAGCGGGCCACCAACTGCCGCGAGACACCGAGCTGTGCGGCGATCTGCTTATTCTCGAGACCGTCGGCGGCCAGCAGGACAATCCTGGCTCGCAGGGCGAGACGAACGGCGACTTGGCGGCCGCGCGCGTAGCGGTCCAACTGCTTGCATTGCGCTGTGTTCAAAGTTACTGGTTGTGCTCTTCGCATCCCATGCCTCCTGTTAATAGAGACGATGGGAAGTCAACATAAGTTACATTATTTATGGTGCACTACACTAGGGATCGGCTTAGTGATGATCGTGATCAACAGCATGCCCCTGCGTTCGCTCTACCCCGCTTTGATGACTCTGAGCGTCTTCGGCATTCACGGCGCTGCCACGCTCTTCGTTCTTGCCAGACCCGATGTTACGATTGCCTCCGGTTACTTGGAGCATGGGACGACGGCCGCCGTCAGCCCGGGCGTGCTTACAGTCAGGATGATCATTCTCTTGTTGATTGGATCCACACTGACGGTGTTGGCACGGGCGGCCCGGCGAACCATTCACGATGCCGTGGACCTAGAGGTAGCGAAGTTTGAGATCAAGGAGCGGCAGACGGAAATGATCATGGAGGGCAAGATGTCCGCCGTGAGAAATCTCGTCGCGGGAGTCGCCCACGAAATGAACAGCCCGGCCGGCGTGATTCGAAGCAGCGTGGGTACGGTGGAGAAGTGCGCTCACAGGTTGAACGAACAAGTGGGATCGTCCGATCAGAATGGCGCACGGGTTTCGCAGATGCTGGGTCTGTTGACCGAGAGCGCAACGTCGGCGCGGCAGGCCCTTGAGCGCATCTCGCGGCTGGTTCGCTCGCTGCGGGACTTCGCACAACTTGACGAGGCCGAGCTGCAACCGGCCAACCTAATCAAGTCGCTGGACGGAGCACTGGCGTTGGTGCCGTCAGCAACGAGGGGGAACGTGGAGGTGATCCGTGAGTATGACGACGTTCCTGAAATCGTTTGCCGGCCCCAAGAGCTGAATCAGGTCTTCTACACTTTGCTCAAGAACGCCTTCGAAGCCATGGCGGGGGATGGGACGCTGCTGTTGCGGACTAGGATCGACGGGTGCCACGTTCGCGTCGAGGTGGTTGACTCCGGCCCGGGGATTCCTCCGGAGAAACTATCGAGCCTCTTCGAACTGGGCTTCAGCTCCGAGAAGGGACGCGTCACGATGGGCATGGGCCTGCCGGTCGCGCAAAGAATTGTCGATCGCCATGGTGGTTCGCTGGCCGCGTCGAGCCGGCTGGGCGACGGCGCTACATTCACGATCTCCCTGCCCATTCGCGCAAGTGAACCGGTGCGGGCGATCCGGTAAGGTGTAGGACCTGAGAACCGGCGCGCTGACGAAAGGAAGGATTTGATTTGTACGACCTCCTGCTGACGAACGGAACCGTCATTGATCCCGCGGCCGGCGTTCACGAAAAAAAAGATATTGCCTTCAGTGGCGGCCGCGTGGCCGCCGTGCTCGACGCGGGGGCCGAGGCCGAAGCGAAACGCGTCATCGACGTCAGCGGCTTGTTGGTCACACCGGGCTTCATCGATTTGCACGTGCACGTGTTTTCCGGGGTCACGCACTACGGAATCGAAGTCGACCCTACGTGCCTTGCACGGGGCGTGACCACGGCCTTAGACGCGGGTTCGAGCGGCGCCCTTACTTTCCCCGGCTTTCGCAAGTACGTGATCGATGTTTGTAATACGCGGCTCTTCGCGCTGCTCAACATCTCGGGCTTGGGACTGGTGACCGGCCAGGAGACACAGCCGCCGTTAGGTGAGCTGGAAGAGCTGCAGTACTGCGACGTGGGCGCGGCGGTGAAGATGATCGAGGCGAACCGAGACCGCATTCTCGGCGTTAAGGTGCGGCTGTCGCACTTTCTCGCCGCCGGCGGAAAGAATGAGCTAGCGGCGCTGAAGCGCGCGCGCGAAGCCGCCGACGCGGTGGGCCTGCCCCTGATGGTCCATTCACCACTTTCGAGTCTCACTACGCCGAGAATTCTCGATGAGCTGCGGCCGGACGATATTTTGACGCATTGCTTCCACGGGCATGGCGCGGGAGGCATCCTGGATGACGACCTCCAGGTGCTCCCTGAGGTGCGTAAAAAAGTCGAAGAAGGGCTGCGGCTCGACATCGGGCATGGCCGTGGCAGCTTCACATTTCAAATTGCCCGCTCGGCGATGAAGCAGGGGGTCGTTCCCGACACGATCTCGAGCGACCTCCATACCTACAACCTGCACGGGCCGGTGTTCGACCTGGTCACGACGATCAATAAGTTCCTGCATCTCGAGATGGAGCTTGATGAGGCGATCCGCCGTGTGACGAGCACACCGGCTGACGTCCTTGGAATGAGTGGTGAGATTGGTACGCTGCAGCAGGGGGCTTCGGCGGACGTCGTGGTTCTGGAGATGCAGGAAGGCGACTTCGAGCTGACCGACACATTTGGTGTGACGGAGATCGGTCACAGGCAGCTCGAACCCCGCTATATTTTCCGGGGTGGCAGGCAGGTGGGAGTGTTGCCGAAGCCTGAGTCGTCGGGAGACTACTTCGAGCCGCCGGCGATTCCGGCCTTGGAAGAGTAGGTACAGGCACTCTTGCCTGTACGGCCGACGCACGAGCGGCCCGCGGGTTGACACCCGCGGCTCTGTTGTTTATTCGAGCGTGACCTTCTTGACGTTGACGCTTGCTTCGTTCAAGAGACCCTGTGCGACCTCGTTCAGCGGATAGGCCAGGTTGAAAACGACCTCCCGGATCCCGGCGTTGATGATCATCTTGGTGCAGATGAGGCAGGGAGAAAAGGTCGAATAGAGGGCCGCGTCCTTGACGCTAATACCGTGGTAGGCCGCCTGCACGATGGCATTCTCTTCGGCGTGGGAGCAGAGGCACTCGCTTAGTTGCGTGCCGCTGTCGGCGAGCGAGTTGCACCGTGGGCAGCCGCCCTCGTTGCAGTTTTTCGCGCCGCGCGGCGTGCCGTTATAGCCGGTGGAGATGATGCGCTTGTCTTTGACGATGACCGCCGCCACTTTGCGCTTCATGCAGTTGGATCGCAGCGCGACGATGCGGGCGATCTGCATGAAGTACTCGTCCCAGCCGGGACGCGTGGCTGTCATCAGCCATTTCTTCACGACGTAATCAACCTTGGTTTTGAAGGGGTCGAGAGCGGCGTCGTTGATGAGTGTTTCGTCGGCTAGTTCGTAGCAAGCACGGAGCTGCTGGTGAGCGGGGTCGTTGCTGTCGAGTTCGCGCTGCTCCTGCTCGATGAACTCGTCCTGCGATTTCGGCAGCCGATCGCCGGCCCGTTGCCGCACGCGTTCGTAGCGTACGTTGGGGGGCGCGTCAAGATGCAGTAAGTGGAAATCGGCGCTGCGTCGCAACGACTCGACTTCGAACGGGTTGCGGATCGAGTCGATCACGTAGTGCTGCTCGGGGCGTAGCTTGGCCTTGACGCGTTCGGCCAGAACCGCTGGGCCGAACTCAGCGCGCAGACGATTGCCCATCTCGATGAGGTTCTCGCGCGTTGCAGGACGGCCGAGCCGCTGGAGCTCTTCGCGTATCTCATCGGAGAGGGAGTGAAAGTCGAAGCCCTTGGCGCGCAGGTGCTCGGCGGTGATGGTCTTGCCGGAGCCGTTGGTCCCTGTTAGGCCGATGATCATGGAAGGGTGGATCGGTTCATTACGATAGCAATCCCAACCGAGCCGTGACCGTAAGGGAGCGTTTGGCGGCGGCGCGGAACCGTCTCCCCGCAACGGCGGCTATGCGCCGCGCAAAGGGTGCCATCGTGCCGCTTACTCCCGGGTGATGAACTCGTCGAGGTTCAACAGCACGCGCGACGTGGCCGACCAAGCAGCTAGCAGGGGCACGTCCGCGTCGGCCGGCAGGTCTTTAGGTACGACGGCCTCCGCTGCCTCGGGCTTTGTGCGGAAGTCGTCCAGTTGGCGGGCGAGAAAGTCGCTTAACCGGTCGGCCTCCGCCGGCTTCGGCGGACGCGCGAGCGCCAGCCGAAAAGCGTAGTCGATGCGCTCGCGGTTATCCGAGGGTCCTTCTTTTAGGACGCGCCGCGCCAGCCCTTGTGCGAACTCGTAGTGCGCCTCGTCGTTGAGCAGCGTCAGGGCTTGCAAAGGACTATTCGAGCGGTTGCGGCGTGTGCAGGCGCGCATCGAGTTGGGTGCGTCGAAGACCATTAGCCCCGGGTGGGGCGCCGAGCGCCAGAAATAGGTATAGATGCCGCGGCGGTAGCGATCGTCGTCCTCCGCGGCGGTCCACTTGCGGTCGACTTGTGTGACGCGTCCGGCGCCTGCTGGTTGTGGCGGGAACACGCTTGGCCCACCGATCTTCGATGTGAGCAAACCGCTGGCCGACAGCGCTGCATCACGGACAATCTCCGCCTCTAGGCTCAACCGGTTCTGGTGCGCTAGAAGCTGATTATCAGGATCGATGTCATCCAATTCCGGCCGGCTCTGTGACGACTGCCGGTACGTGGCAGATGAGACGATCAGCCGATGCATCGCCTTCAGGCTCCAGTCGCGCGCGATGAGCTCCGACGCTAGCCAATCAAGCAGTTCCGGATGGGTGGGCGGCGAGCCTTGTGTGCCGAAGTCGTTCTCGGTCGAGACGATCCCCCTGCCGAAGTAGCGTTGCCACAGCCGGTTGACCGTCACCCGCGGCGTCAAGGGGTTCTTCGGGTCGACCAGCCAGCGGGCGAAGTCGAGCCGTGTATGCCTGTCCTTCTCGGGCATGGGTGGCAGGGCTTTGAGGGTTCCTGGCGTGACGGTGACGCCTTTTCGAAGGAAGTCCCCGCCGAGATGAATGTAGGCCTCACGCGGCTTGGGCAATTCGCGCATGACCAGCGTGTGTTTGATCTTCGGCTCGACGTCTTTGACGGCAGCAATGCCTTTCTCCCGCTCAACGTAAGCGGCGTGAGTACGGAGGAAGGCTTTCTCCAGCGTTTTCTTCTGGTCCTCGTTGCGCTCTGAAGCCGGTATCTGCAACAGCGCCAGTTCACGCGGCTTGAGCTCTGTGCGTGCTTCTTCGTCGAGGTTCTTCTCCCAATCGGCTTGGCCTTTCAGGAGAGTCTTCCCGTATTCGGCCAACTCCTTCTCGAGGATCTCGATCTGGGTCCGGATGGCCTTGCGCGCTGCGTATTCCCCCGGCTCGCCAAACTCCAGGATGGGTTCGAAGGCGCGGGCGCGTCCCGCTTCGTCTTTGAACTCGCCGCTTAGCTCGTCAATGTTGTTGAAGAAGGCGTAGATCCGATAGAACTCCCGCTGCGAGATGGGGTCGTATTTATGATCGTGGCAGCGCGCGCATCCTAGCGTCAGGCCGAGAAAGGCGGCGCCCGTACCGCTGACCCGATCGACAACGGCCTCTACTCGGTATTGTTCGAAATCGATGCCGCCCTCTAGGTTGAGCAGCGTATTGCGGTGGAAACCTGTGGCAACCAACTGCTGCTTGTTGGGGTTCGGCAGCATGTCCCCGGCGATTTGTTCGATGACGAACTGATCGAAAGGCATGTCGCGATTGAGGGCTTTGATCACCCAGTCGCGGTACATCCAGATCTCACGCGGCCCGTCAATGTTGTAACCGTTCGAGTCGGCATAGCGGCCGATGTCGAGCCAGTGACGTCCCCAACGCTCACCGTAGTGCGGCGACTCCAGCAAGCGATCGACGACCCGCTCGTAGGCGTCCGGGCGGGTGTCGGCGAGGAACTCCTCGACTTCTTGGGGAGAGGGGCTCAGGCCCAACAGGTCAAGCGTGACGCGGCGGACGAGGGTCCGCTTGGCCGCTTCGGCCGATGGCTTGATGCCTTTCTCTTCCAGTCGGGCCAGCACAAAGCCGTCGATCGGGTTGCGCACCCAGGATGTGTCGCGAACCACAGGTTCCGTCGGCCGCTGAATCGGGTGAAGCGACCAATGCTGTGAGGCTGCCGCGGAGACCTTCACAGGCGCTGTCGGCCACGGTATTCCCATTTCGACCCAGCGCTCCAGCACGGCGATCTCCTCTTGTTGGAGCTTGCCGGTGGGAGGCATCTTCAACGCCGACGCGTACCGGACAGCCTTGATCAGTCGGCTGTTCCGTGTGTCGCCCGGCGCCGCGGCGGGTCCACGGTTGCCGCCCGCCAGGACGGCCTCGCGGCTCGTGAACGCGAGGCCGCTCGTCTTGGTCGTCTCGTTGTGGCAAAGCCCGCAGTTCTGGTGAAGCAGCGGACGCACTTCGCTTTCGAAGAAGCCGATGGCCTCGCGAGTGAACTCCGCCTCGTCTTGCTGGGCTGCAAGCGGGACTAAGGCGCCTGCCAAGCCCACGATCAGGGCAAACAACGAGAGGTCTTTCGATAATCTCGGCATCTTCCTCTCCGGCCGGCCGGGCTTGATGAGGCAAGGTGAATCAACCGAATTGTAACACTCGGCCCTGATTCCAGTCCTGCTGGGAACTCCGGCGCAGTCCGGCGCGGTGGCGGCCCGGCATCGCGAATCCTGAGCCTCACGCCCTGACAACAATCTGTCGATCTTGACCACATTAGGGCATTCGAGTGGGGATGATCTCGATCAAGAAGCACCTCGACGGCTCCCCCGAGCCCGTCAACATTATGGAGAATTACCTTCAGATCATCGAAGAGATACTCGATCTGTCGCGGGACCGCATGCCGTCTCATGGCTCAAACCGAGAAACGGCCGTCAAGTTCTCGGCATGGGTGGCGTCTCTGCGTGAGCAAACCTCTGCCAAGGGAGTAGACGGTTGCCGGTCTGAAATCGTGTGCATCCTCAACGAGCGTTGGGACGGGATGGAGTCCTACCTCAAGGAGCGGGAAGACGAGCTGACCGCCATCATTGCTTTGTTGGCCGAGACCGCCGCCAAACTCGACGAGTCGAACCGCGACTACTATCGCAACTTGCACCGGTCGGTCGAGACGCTTAAGGCTGTCGGCGAGATCGACGACATCTCGGTGTTGCGGCGTACGCTGTCCGCACACCTCAAGAAGCTCAAAGACACCGTGAGTCGCCAGGAAACCGTGAGCCGGCAGACGATCAGTGACTTGCAGGGCGAGCTCGACCGGGCGCGCTCAGAAGCTCAGGCGATCGGCCGCCTCGTGTCGAGCACTCCGCTGTCGCCGTTCCCAACGCGGCGACACGCGGAGAACTACCTGGCGGACTTATTGGAGCGGCAGCAGCCCTTTGCCTTCGCCATGGTGAGGGTTGAAAAGCTCGACGCCGTTGCCCGGCGCTACGGGGACGAGGAGGCGGAGGAAATGCTGCGGGCGTTCTCGCAGGTCCTCCGCGACGAACTACCCGAGGCGGCGAACTTGTATGCATGGGAGGACGCCGCGTTCGTGGCCGTAACCGACCGGATGGAGTCTTCGGAATTTGGTGATTACTTGGCCCGCCTGGCCGATCAGTTGCGGTCGAAGCCTCTCGAGATCGGCGAGGGCGTGCGAAAGCCCGCTCCTATCGAACCCACCTACGCGGTCAGAGATGCAGGTGACAACCCTGACGCAGCCGAGATTATCGGCGTGATCGACCGCTTTTGCCGAACGCGCTGAGAGGCGGTTCGGCCCGAGCGCGGAATGGCCGGGCCACTACAATTGCACGTTCAGGCGGCGGCCCACGGTCGGCCGGTACGGTTGGAGAGCCTTGTGCACGCCACGGGTGGAGCGAAGTTCATTCATTCTGGCTCACAAGACCTCGCGCTTGATGGCTATGGGCTTGTGTGTCTCGCCACCCAGGTCGGTCACGCGCTCGAGCCTTTCGAGCTGGGTACGCGACAGGCTGCTTTCTGCGCTGCATCTTTTGAGCAATGCAAGTTGGCCGGCACGTTCGTCCAACAGAGAACTCACCGATTCGAACGACGGATTCTGAACGGCCTGCAGCAGGGCTTCTGTGGTCCAAGTGAGCCGGTTGATCAGCTCGTCCAGGTCGAAAGCCGTTGCCATCGCTAGTTATTCCGCTGTGACGTCTGGAAGACCTCGAACAGAGTGGTCAACGTCGTTTGCTGTGCTTCCAACTGCGACAGGAGAAGATCGGTAGCCGCGAACTGAGCCTCGATGTTGGCGATGAGCCGGTCCACGCGTTCTTGCTCTTCGGCGATCTGGTCGGTCAGGGTCGCGTCTGACTCATCCAAGAAGTCGATGGCGGTTTGAATCTGGCCGGTAACGGGGTCGGCGAGGTCCTTGAGGCGGGTGAAAGCGGCGCCCGCGAAACCGCTGGTGGTGTCGCCGATAAAAGTCAGCCCGTCGAGCACCTGGGCGTCGGTAAGCGCGTTGAACGTCGTGGGGTTTAGCGACAGCAGTCCGTCCTCATCAAGTTCCAAACCCAGCTCGACCATCGACTTGATCGTACCCGTCCCCTGGAAGGATGTGATGTCGCGCAGCACCCGTTGCGCTTCCCGGATGATGATGCTGCCAGAAAGGATGCCGGCGGCCTCGCCGACGTGGGTCTGAATCTCGGCGAGCAGCGCGTTGTAGTCTGTCGCAATGCCGGCGAGAGCGCTGGAGATGGCTGCCCGGTTGGTGTCCACGGTCACCGTTGTGGAGCCGGCGCCCTCAATGGTGAGAGTGAGTCCGGGAGAGAAGTCGGTGATCGTGTTGCCGGAGTTTGTGACGGGCAGGCCGTTCACAGTGAACACCGCATCGGTACCCTGATTCGTCGTGGTCAGAAGGTCCGCGGCGGTGCTGTCCTTCAAGGTCAGCGTTGTGGCCCCGGTGTCGTTCGCCGTTAGGTTCAGGTGGTATTCCGGTGTGGCGGGATCGCTACTGGTGTTGATGATCGTGGCCTTGACGCCGAGCGTCGCTGTTTTCGCGTTGATGAAGTCGCGCAGGCCGTCGAGCGTGTTGGCGAAGCCCGCGACCGACTGTGTGCCGGATAGCCCGGAGACGAAGCCCGTCCCCTGCGCGGCGTCGGTGCCGGTGATGTCGAACGCTTGATTGCCGGTGACCCTTACCTCGCCCCCTTCCGCTGTGAAAGCCACGCCGGCGTTCACTAGGGTTTGGTTCAGCGCCACCTGTGTGTTGAGGGCGGTCGCGATCTCCTGCGCGGAGTGGCCCCCCACGGTTCCACCGGACTCGAGGCCGCTGACGACCGTGCCGGTGCTCGACGACGTGAAGGTGAATCCCTGGCCGGTGGTGTCGCTGACGACCAGCTTCAAGTTGCCGCCCTCGTCGCTGAAGCTCACCTTGCCGTTCAGATTCGCGTTGGCGGTGATCTGATTGTTGAGGAGAGTCGCAATGTCCGCGGTGGTCTCGGTGCCCGTCAGAGCGACGGTTGTGATGCTTTCGTTGATTGCTGTGTCTTCGCTGACGAAGGTCACGCTGATCGTGTCGCCGGCCCCGATCGTGGCCGGGGCTTGCGAGGCCACGAAGAAGCTGTTGAGGTTGGCCGTAATGCTGCCCGTGAGGCCGTTGGAGAAGTCGATCTGCACGCTGACGGGCGGGGACGGGGTCGAGGCTCCGGCCGTACCCGCGGTTCGGCCGCTACCGATGGTGAGCAGATCGATGTTGGTCGTGGTGGCGCCGAGAGTCAGGTCGTAGATGCCGTCCGTCCGCAGCGCGGCCACGTTGGTGTTAGCCAGACCTGTAACGCTGGCTTCCTGAGCGGCCGTGGCCGCGGTCGTGACCACGATGTCGAACCCGCCCGGGCTCGGCGTACCGGTGACCAAGACCGAGGCCACGGTCGTGGTGGACGACGAAGCGGTCACTGCGGAGTTGGCCCCCAGCAGACCTAGACTCGCGAACTGGCTTTCGAGGTCTTGAATGAGGGATTCGAGTTCCCCCAACTCCTGCTTCTCAACGAGGAGGAGGGTCTGCGAGGTCTGCAGCCCTTGAATCGGGAGGTTGGCCACCTCGAACGTGCGCTCCAGGATGGTCTGGAACTCATCGGAGAACTCGCTGAATCCCGTGAAACTGATGGGTGTGAGGCTCATCGATTCCGTTTCCGTTGCAGCTCAAGGTCGTGCCGATGCTCGGTGCTTCCTCACGCTCCCTGCGGGCATGCGTTGCGCGACGGCATCGGCGGTTAGACCGTCCAAGCCCATTCGGCGTCGGCTTCGGCGGCCTCGCCAGTCCCGGATTCTACGAGAGCCGGGGCGGCCGAGGACGCGGCCGCAGCAACGGCCATGCTGGAGCGGGCTTCTTTCCATCCCTCGTGGAGCGTCGACAGCAGCCGTAACGCCTCTTCCAGTGGCGCCGGCTTTTGCTGGGCATGGGCTTCCGCCAGCTTCTCGAGGACGTAATTGTAAAGTTGGTCCAGATTGACGGCGATCTCGCCGCCGTCCTCGCTCAGCGATCCCTTCAGCTCCACCACGATCTCCATGGACACACCGATGGCCTCGCTACGTTCCGTCACACGGTCGGCTAGCAGGTGTTCTCGGGCTTGGTGGAGCTTTTCGATCGCCTTAGAGTAAAGCAGACAGACGAGTTCGAGCGGTTCTACGTTAAGGACTTCGTTGTCGACATACTCTTGGGCATACATCGGTCCGTCTCCCCGTTCCTTCGAAGAGTGGGTGTGGGCGGTGACTACGCGATTCGTTCTCCCTGGTCGAGCTGCTTGAGGATCTCAGCCGCTCGCAGCGTGACCTCGGGAGGCACTTGAGAGATCACCTCGTTGGTCACCCGATCCACAATCTTGATAAGCGGCTGTCCCGTTCCAGGATCGAAGCCGAAGCGAAGCTCGCTGTTCGGGCCCAGGCCCTGACCCTCGTTGATCGCCTTGATCGCTTTGATCAGCTCGCGGTTCTTGGCAGCCTGCTCGATGCCCGGCCCTTGCGGGCCTTGGCGCACAACTCCCACGCCGGAGGACTGTACGGCTTGAACCTCACTGGTTGTCATTTTCTCGCCCCTCCTTTTCCATTGGGGCTGATCGAACCGTCCCTATCACTTCCATGTGATCCGCGTTTCTGACAGATTCGCCGCTGTTATCCATATCGGCCTACGGGAAGACTTGAAGAGAGATTTTTCTTAGTCTTTTTTTCAGTTTTGGTTGGTCGCCTTACGCGAGCAGATCCAGCAAGTTCGGCCGCTGCCTCGCTGCCACCTGAAGGGTGAATTGCTCGGCTGTGGTCGAGGCAGTGAGTTGACTGATCGAGTCGAGAAGGTCGGCATCTTGATGCGAGGAGAGGCGTTGCCGGTTGACGATGTCCAGTTCGGCGAGGTTGTCAATGGTGGAGCCGATCTGGTGTAGGGTGCTTCCGTAGAAGCCCAGGGCGCCGCCGATCTGGTCCACGGCCCGCCGCAAACCATCGATGCTCGCTTCAAGGTTTTCGATGTTGTCGTTGGTGAGATCTGCAATGAGGCCGTTCAAGACGCCGAAGATGTTCGCGCTGTGCCCCCCCCAAGATGCGTCCCGGCGAGACCGGACCGAAAGCCCGTACCGGGAGGGACATTGCGATCGAAGTCGATAGCGGTGAACTCGAAGTCCACCTCTCCGTCGACCTGAATCTCCCCGCCGGCCACGGTAAAGGCAATGCGGGCAGTGGTCAGCTCTGGATTCAGGGCGACTTGTGCGTTGAGAGCCGCGGCGATCTCTTCCGCCGACTGGCCTCCCGTGACGCCGCCGCCTTCGAATCCGATCGTCAGCCCTCCCGTTGACGACGACGTGAAGGAGAACCCGACACCTAAGGTGTCGCTCTGCACCAACTTGAGATTCCCGCCCTCGTCGCTGAAGGTGAAACCGCCGGCAAGGTTCGGGTCGTTGCTGATCTCGGTGTTCAACAAGACGGCGATCTGGGCGGTGGTCTCGCCTCCCGCGAGCAGGGGAGTTACGATCGTGCCCGTGATCGAGCCGTCCGCGGCGGTGAAGTTGACGGTGATAGTCTCGCCGCCGGCCGCCACGCTCGGGGGCGTGGCGGCCACGAAGAAGCCGTCGAGGTCCGCGCTGATGACCGCGTCCACGTCGCCGGAGAAGGCAATGCCGATCCCAACCGGCGGAGCAGGCACGGCGGACCCTGTGTTTCCCGGGGTTCGTCCCGAACCGACAACAACGTCGGGCCGGGCAAAGATCGCGTTTCCGGGAAGCGAGATCTGCCCCGGGCGTCCGTCGGGAAAAGTGATCGAGCGGCTGGTGGAATCGCCGCGATACACCACGCCGTTCGGACTAGCGGGGTCGATCTCGAAGGGGGCCTGATCGTTCGTGTTACCCGAGAAGAGGAAGCGGTCGGAGTACGTCGAGTTGGCGACCCGCACCAGGCCTCGAAAGATCCCCTCGAGGTCGAGGCGGATGAGGTTGCGTGTCTCGGGAGTGCCGGCGACACTTGAGGACTGCGCGGCGAGCGTTAAGGCTCGGGTCACGGCATCCGCTGCTTGCGCTAATGCCCCGTCCACCGCGCGTAGCTCGGCCTGTACACTCTCCAAGTTCGCGCGGAACTGTGCCAGCGATGCCAGATCGCTACGAGTGCGAACGACACCGGCGGCATCGGCGGGGGAGTCGGAAGGTTTGTTGACCCGCAAGCCGGAAGAGATCTGGATGGTGGCTTCTGCAATCCGCGCCTGCGTGTTTCGCAGATTAAACAGTGTTTGCCGGCTTTCGACTAGTAGTGTCGTACGCATGAGTTACCCCACGAGACTGAGCACGTCGTTGGACAGTTCGTCCACGACCTGAATGACCCGCAGCATGGCCTGGAACGCTCGTTCGAACTGCACAAGCTGGACCGACTCTTCGTTGATGTCCACGCCCGAGAAGCTGTCGCGTACGTTCTGGGCGGCGATGAAGACTTGTTCCTGTGTTTCGAACTGCGACCGCGCGGCGCTGCCGGCATCACCGACCTCCGCGACAAGGTTCGCGTAAAAGTCGCTGAAGCTAAGCCCGGCAACCACCGGTGCATCAGCCAGTGCGGCAACGGCGAGGATGGTTTCATTGCCGTCGGGCGAGCCCGCCGTGCCGGCTGAAACTTGCGCCAGACCAATATTCGCGACGAAGAGGGTGCTCGCCGCGGGAGCTCCGCCGGCGGACCCGGATCCGGCAAGCCCGGAGACAAAGCCAGTGGCGGCCGGGTCGTTGTCGACGACACTAAAGTCAAAAGCGTCGTCACCGTCAATGCGTACTTCGCCCCGGACTGCCGAAAAGCGAATCCCCGCGGCGGTGAGCGCCGTGTCGCCCGCTACCTCGGCATTGAGCGCCGCCGCGATCTCATCGGCGGAATGGCCCCCAAGAGCGCCGCCGGGCTCGAGGCCCGTGGTGAATGCCCCGTTCGAGGTGGAAGAAGTGAACGTGAACCCCTGGCCCGCTTGCTCGGACAACACGACTTTGAGTTCACCGGCGCTGTCGGAGAAGCTGACGAGGCCGGCCAACTCGGGATCCAGTGCGATCTGATCGTTCAGGCGGATGACAAGCGCCGACGCGTCTTCGCCTCCGAGCAAGGACGCGGTCGTGATGGTGCTTTCGATCGAGCCGTCCGCACTCGTAAAGGTCACCGATGCCGTGTCGCCTGCCGCCGCGCCCGCCGGAGCCGCGGAGGCAACGAAAAAGCTGTCGAGCGTCGCCGTGATGCTGCCGCTGACACCGCCGCTGAAAGTGACGTCAATGCTCACTGGGGGCGCCGGTGTCGCCGCACCCGTGGCGCCGGCAGTGCGGCCCGTGCCTTCAGAGAACGACGTGCTGTAGGTGAACAGCTCGACGCCCGGACCGCCGGTGATCGTGGCGCCGCGCAAGAACTGCTCGTTGACTTGGTCGGCAATCGATTTCGCCAGGCGATCCACTTCGCCGAGAAGCCCGGGAACGGTGTTGTTGCGGGCTTCCAACTGCGCCGCCAGGCCTCCGCCCTCATTGATGAAGGTGGCGGTTACGTCGTTGCCCTTGAAGTCAAACAAGGTCACGGCGCCCGCCCCAACGCTCGCCGACAGTGGGAAGACGGTGTCGCCGACCACCAAGGGCGTCCCACCGCTGCCGACGATCGTGAGCGTGCCGTCCCGCTGGTCGACCACCTGAATGCCGATCAACTCCGAGAGCTCACCCAGCACTTGGTTCAGCCGGGTTTCCGCGGAGGAGTTCACCGCGCCCGCCCCGCCCCTCCGCGCTACTCCCAGCTCGGCCGCTTCCCCCAATAGGCCATTGACGCGCCGTACGGTAGAGTTGATCTCGGTGTTGAGGCTCGTCTGGATCTGCGCCAAATCGAAGTTCGCCTTGCGAAAAGTAGCGGTCAGACGCTCGGCCGTATTCAGCACGGACCGGCGCAGATTGAAGTCGTCCGGAGAAACAGACAGCGCCGAAGCGGCCGCAAAGAAGGTATCGATGCTCTCGCCGAGACTGCTACTCCCACTAAGCCGGAAGGACGGTTCCAAAGAGTCGATGATCTGTACGGTCTTTTCAAAGAACGATCGAGTCTGTCCTGCGAGGCGGACCTGCGAGTCGAGCAGAGTGTCGCGCAGAGTTTGAACACTGGTGACCTCGACGCCGAGGCTCTGTCCGGTGATAGGAATTAGGATGGGCGCCAGGGAAACCCTTTGGCGGGCATAGCCGGGCGTGGCCACATTCGCAATGTTGTCTTGGACCACTGCCAGCGCTTGGCTGTAGCTAGACAACGTGCGAGTGGCGGCGGCGAGAGCACCGCTGAGATTGCCCACGTCAGCCCTCCACCCGAATTCTCTCCTGGCCGTCGGCGTGGCAATGCCCGTCGGGCCCATATCCGCCCTGGGCGGCACGGCCGATCTCCAGCAGGCCGCTTTGGACCATCCGAATGTGTTGCAAGACGCTGCCCAGAGCGAATGCCTTGCGCTGTAAGAGACGGCACTGGTCGCCGACCTCGCTGGCTTCCAAGACGCCGCTTCGAAGGGCAGGCTTGAGAGCTTCGAGACGGGAAGCCTCGGCTTCCAGGGTTTCGGCACGCTCGGCGAGTTCGCCGTAACGTCCCGCGGTGGCTAGGGCGTGTTAACACTAAGTCGCAAAAACTGCTATACTCGGAGGTATGGAGATCACCGAGCAGCAATACCGCCGCATCGAGCCGGTCCTGCCCCGCCAGCGCGGCAATGTGAGCCTGCCGAACCTCACGGTTTTGAACGCCATGTTGCATGTCGCCGAGCAGGGCTGCAAATGGCGCGGCTTGCCTAAACGCTTCGGTAACTGGCACACCATTTATACCCGCATGAACCGCTGGTCGAAGAACGGCGTGCTCGACGCCGTCTTCGAGAAACTGCAGCGCGAGCAGCTGGCCCGCATCCGAATCGAAGCCGTGTCAATGGACTCGACCATCGTGAAGGTTCATCCCGACGGCACGGGCGCGTTAAAAAAACGGTCCGCAAGCGATCGGCAAATCCCGCGGCGGATGGACCACCAAGATTCATATGGTTGCCGCAAATGCTCGAACGGCGATAACCTTCGCTCTCTCGCCCGGCCAAGCGCACGACGCCCAGCAGGGCCGCGAACTTGCTCGGTGGTCTGGGGCCACTGCCCGAGCCGCTGCCGCTGCTGATGGACGGCGCCTATGAGGACGATCAGACACGCCAACTGGCTTTGGATTTCGGATGGATTCCCGTCGTGCCGCCCCGGCGCACCCGCCTGGAGCCGTGGGAATACGACCGAGCGCTCTATCGCCGCCGCAACGAGATCGAGAGACTCTTCCGACGGCTCAAGGGATTCCGCCGCATCTTCTCCCGCTTCGACAAGCTCGACGTCATGTTCCTCGCCTTCCTCCACTTCGCCCTCATCGTCGAGGCTCTACGTTTCGATACCCTACGTTAGTGTTAACACGCCCTAGTGTAGTGCACCATAAATAATGTAACTTATATTGGCTTCCCATCGTCTCTATTAACAGGAGGCATGGGATGCGAAGAGCACAACCAGTAACTTTGAACACAGCGCAATGCAAGCAGTTGGACCGCTACGCGCGCGGCCGCCAAGTCGCCGTTCGTCTCGCCCTGCGAGCCAGGATTGTCCTGCTGGCCGCCGACGGTCTCGAGAATAAGCAGATCGCCGCACAGCTCGGTGTCTCGCGGCAGTTGGTGGCCCGCTGGCGCACGCGCTTTCTCGAAAGCAGCATCGCCGGCATTGCAAAAGACGCCCCACGGCCCGGTCGTAAACCTGCCGTCTCGAAGCAGAAAGTACAGCAGATCATCCACAAGACCACCCGCGAGAAACCGTCCAACGCCACCCACTGGAGCCGCCGCACCATGGCCGCCGCGGCCGGCGTCAGCGCTTCCACCGTGGGACGGATTTGGCGCGCCCATGGCCTCAAGCCCCACCGCGTCAAGACCTTCAAGCTCAGCAATGACCCGCGTTTCGCCGAGAAACTCGACGACATCGTCGGACTCTATCTCAATCCGCCTGAGCATGCTCTGGTTCTCTCGCTCGATGAGAAGTCCCAAATCCAAGCCCTCGATCGCACCCAGCCCGGCCTGCCGCTCAAAAAGGGACGCGGCCAAACGATGACCCACGATTACAAGCGCAACGGCACGACCACCCTGTTTGCGGCGCTCAACAGCCTTGACGGCAGCGTGATCGCCGAGTGCATGCCCCGACACAGCCACCAGGAATGGCTGCGCTTCCTGCGCTTAATTGACCGCCGCACTCCCAAGGACAAACAGCTTCATCTCATCGTGGACAACTATGCCACCCACAAGCATGCCGCTGTGAAGCGTTGGCTCGATCGTCACCCGCGCTTCCACATTCATTTCACCCCGACCTCGGCGTCGTGGCTGAACATGGTCGAGCGATTCTTTCGCGATCTCACCGTCAAGCGCCTGCGCCGCGGCGTGTTTCGCAGCGTGGACGAGCTCGTCGCCGCCATTGACGACTACATCGCCCAGCACAACGGGCATCCCACGCCCTTCATCTGGACCGCGACCGCCTCCGACATCCTCGAGAAAGTCAAGCGCGGACGTGCCGCCCTGCATAAGGTGCAATCTGCTTGACGCACTACACTAGTGCCGGAAGCACAAGAGCCCGAGGCGGCCGTCTCGAGTCAGCAGGAGGGAGATGGCGAAGCGCCATCGGCCAAGCAGCAGAAGCAGGACGGCGGCGGCCTGTCACAGGGCCAACTCCGGCAGCCCGACAACGCGGATCGACCCCAACCGGTTGCCTCCGACGCTCGCGCCGCAAACGCGTCGACACCACGTCCCCCGGAAAGCGCCGTGGCCCTGACCCCGCGCTCTGAGACGGCTCCGCTGACTCACGGGGCCACCACGGAATCGCCTGAGGCGCAGGGTGCCGGAAAGCAGCAGGCGGACAGCGCTCGGGCGATGGAGCGCATCGTCGAGATGGCGTCCCTTCAGAAGAAGCTTGATGCCAACCGCATGAACATCCTCCTGCAGGACGAGAGGCTGGGCCGAGTAGTAGTTCGGTTGACCGAACGCGCGGGCTTGGTCGACGCGATGGCCAGGGCCGACAGCACGCGCGCACGTGAGGTAATCGCCGAGAACCTGCCCTCGCTGATGGAATCGCTCGGCCGCCGCGGGCTGCAGGCGTTTGCGTCCACGGGTGGCGGTCACGACTTGAGCCGCGATGAGTCGTCTCGACACCAAGGGGGCCGCCCGCGTCACCCACGAGGCTTCTTCCGTCGAGCGCGTCGCGCCGTGTCGGCCCCGTCCGTGTTCCGGGTTCGGGTGGAATCGTGACGTTTGTCAAGAGTTTGGTGAAAGGAGTTTTGCGTAATGCAAATCGGTGGAGCGACATCGGTTGGAAATGACCCGTCGTTGGTCGAAAGCAGCGCGGCCGGACTACTAGCCGAGGGAACGGATCGGGACATGTTCCTGCGTCTGCTGGTGACGCAGATCCAAAACCAGGATCCGCTGAACCCGCAAGATCCAACGGAGTTTGTCAGTCAACTAGCGCAGTTCAGCTCGCTTGAGCAGTTGCTCGCCATGGGCAAGTCCCTCGCAGCGATCGAGGGCTTGCTGGCGGGACAGACGGCGGCGCCGGAGAGTCCGGTCGCGTGACCGGCGAGCTGCCGGTGCGCTCGCCAAAGTTCATCATCATTTCTCATCAATCTTAGGAGAGAAAACATATGCCAAGTGCTTTTTTTACGGGTCTATCGGGTCTTCGGGCCCACGCAAGGTCGGTTGAGGTAATCGCCAACAACCTGGCGAATCTCAACACGATCTCTTTCAAGGGGAGCCGCGCCGATTTCCGCGATTTGTTCTATCAACAGATCGGGCAAAGCCGGTCGGGTGTCGCGTCTCAGGTCGGTATCGGTGTTGCGCCGATCACGGTCTCACGACGCAACGAGCAAGGAACCATCCAGAACACCGGTGGCCTGCTCGATGCCGCCATTCAGGGAGTGGGGTTCTTCATCGTCGAAGACGCCGGCCTGCGACAGTTCACGCGGGCAGGCAACTTCCAGCTCAACCAAAGCCAGCAGTTAGCGACGATCAACGGTGAGCTCGTGCAGGGCTGGATTCGCGACGACAGCGGAAACATCGACACCAACCTGCCGATCGGTGACATCACGCTCCAAGGGCAGAGTACGATTAACCCCACCGCGACGAGCGAGATCAGTATCCGAGGGAACCTGCAGGCGGGCAGTGTGTCTTCGTTTTCACGGCCAATTCAGGTTTTTGATGCCCTCGGAGAATCGCACATCCTCACCATGCTCTTCACGCCCGTGGCCGCTCGCGCCGGGGCCTCCAGCTCGTTCGATGTCAGCGTTTTGATGCCTGCGGAAGACATGATCCTGGAAGGTTCGGGACCGCCCCCAACGCCGCCGCTCGCGGACGTTGATCTTGTCGCCGGCGGGCCGTTTCCCATCGACTTCGATAACTCGGGTACGTTGATTGTGCCCGCGATTCCCTACGAGGTGAGCCTTGACATGGCGGCTGTCGTGCCGGCGGTGGAATACACAAACGGAGCGGCCGATTTGCTGGTCACCTGGGACCTGCTCGATGACCTAGACCAGCCCACCCTCTCGAGCTTCGGAGCGCCCTCGGCCATCACCGAGATCTTCCAAAACGGTTCCGCCGCAGCCGAGTTGGTTTCGATCTCGATCGCCGACGGAGGGAGGATCAGCGGCCTCTTCAGCGACGGCCGCAGTCTGGCCCTGGCCCAAATCGCGTTGGCCCGGTTTCCAAACGCGCAGTCACTGCTGGCGGTTGGGAACAACAACTTTATTCCGACCGCCACCGCGGGGGCGGCGGTTGTCGGAGAAGCCAACACGGCCGGCTTGGGCGCGATCGTAGGCCTATCGCTCGAATTCTCGAATGTCGATATTGCTCAAGAGTTTACGAACCTGCTGACCTTCCAGCGCGGCTTCCAGGCCAACTCGCGGGTGATCACGACGGCCGACGAGTTGAATCAGGAGGCGCTGAGTCTGAAACGGTAGCTCTTCATGGCGGCTGTGGCACCAGATGGAGAAGCCAAGCATGGGACGAAGTCCCCCGGCGGCGTGAGCCGCAAACCGACGCCTCCCCCGCCGGACGTCCCGTCGGCGGAAGGCGGGCTGCCGGACACTCTCGACAATGAGGCGTTCGGCCGTTTTGCCGATATGCCCATCGACGTTGGAGTTCAGTTGGACCGCAAGAGGGTCAAGGTCAGAGAAGTCCTCAACTTGCAGGTAGGCTCCGTCGTTGAGATGGAGCGATCGGCGGGAGAGAATGTTGACCTCTTGCTGGATGGCTTGCTGGTCGGCAACGGTGAGATCGTCGTGATTGAAGACATGATGGGCCTGCGGGTCACGGATCTGTCTCTTCCCGACAGGGCGGATGACACTTCAGGATAACCACCCTATGTGGACGTCACTTCTTGCTCTGGCGTTCGTCTTCGGGTTGCTGGGGGGGGGCTTTGGCTTCTGCGGCGATTCGGGGCCGCCCGGCGCCGGGGTCGGCACATGGCGGTGATCGAGTCCGTGCCACTCGGACCCGGGAGATCACTCTCCCTCGTCCAAGTCGCCGGCCGCTGTTTCCTGGTCGGGACAACGAAAGACCACATCTCGGCCCTCGCGGAGCTGTCCGCGGCCGAGTGTGCATTCGACCAACAGCCACGGGCGGTTTCGCTCAAAGACTGGTCCAAGTTGGCCTGGACAAGAACGGGAGGCGATCCCGCCGAAGGAGCCTCCTCGGCATAGTGGAACCGGTAGCGCGGGGAGTTTCGCTGGGTGTGGCGGGCGACTGCTCTTGGAAGCGAGGCGGGAGCCGAACGCAGCACCCCACGAGTGTTACAAGAGGGCTTCGCCCATCCTGGGCGTGCTTGGTGCTCCTGTTTCTCTGCACCTTCCCTTCGGGCGCGCAGGCGCCTTCTTCTCCGGCCCCACCCTTGATTCCCCTGCCGGGGATCTCCCTGGGGGACAGCGAAGGCGAGATGGGTCTGCCGATGCAGATCCTCCTGCTGCTAACGCTTCTAACGCTGGTGCCGGCCGCGATCGCTTCGCTGACGCCGTTCTTGAGAATCATTGTGGTGCTGCACTTTTTGCGGCAGGCGATTGGAACGCAGGCGGCGCCGGGGAACCAGACTTTGCTGGGTCTGGCGTTGTTCCTGACGGTTGTATTGATGCAACCGGTGGCGGACCAAGTCCATGCCGAGGCGATCGTCCCTTTGCAGGAGGGCGAAATCAACCACTACGAAGCGCTGGAGAAAGCCGTTGGCCCGCTCAAGAAGTATATGGCTCAGTTTGTGCGAGAAGAGGACGTGGCGCTGTTCCTCGGTATCACTGGCACGGCGCGCCCGAACAATATCGACGGCCTGGAACTGAAGATTCTCATGCCGGCCTATGTACTCTCTGAGCTGCGGATCGCATTTCAAATCGGGGCCGTGTTATTCTTGCCCTTCTTGGTGATCGACCTGCTTGTGGCGTCGATCACGCTTTCGCTCGGCATGATCCAGTTGCCGCCCGTCATGCTGTCTATGCCCTTCAAGCTGCTGCTGTTTGTGTTGGTGGATGGGTGGAACCTCGTAGTGGGTTCCTTGGTGAGGGGGTTCTATCGATGACCTTGGGAGCGAACGCCTCGTGAACGTCGATCTTGCCGTCGAAGTAACTCGTCAGGCTTTCTGGGTTGCCCTGACGGTCGGCGGCCCGATTCTTCTGATCGGGTTCGCCGCGGGCATTGTCGTGAGCCTGGTCCAGATCCTGACTTCGATGCAGGACCCGGCGTTCAACTCGGTGCCGCGATTGTTCGTGTTCCTGGTCGCCGGGATGTTGCTACTTCCGTGGATGGCCGACCGGCTGGTGAGGTACACGGTCGACCTGTTTGGAGGGCTGGAGCGCTTTGCGCGCTGACCGCACGGCCACCACGAGACCGCCTGGACGATCTGCCTTTGGGCGGGACACACTCCAACTGCCGTGACCCTCGAGTTCTCCACCGCCTGGCTTCTTAACTACGTCCTGCTGCTGTCCCGGACGTCGGGCATGCTTGTGTTCGTGCCGATTCCCGGGGCCAACCGCCTTCCATCGCATCCGAAAATCCTGTTGGCAGTGGTGCTGGCTTTCCTGTTGGCGCCGTTGGCGTATGGGATGCAGGACGCCGCTGTGCTGTCATCGCCGGCGGTGGTGTGGCAGTTGGCCGGCATGGTGCTGTCGGAGGCCGCCTTCGGCCTGGCGGTCGGCGCGGCTGTGGGGCTGCTGCTGGAGGCTTTCGGGCTGGCCGCCCAAATCCTCGGTTTTCAGGCAGGTTACTCCTACATCAACACGGTCGATCCAACGACCCAGGTGGACGCGTCTATTCTGAACGTGATTTTCGCCCTCCATGCCAGCCTGTTGTTCTTCGCCTTCAATCTCCACCTTCACGTCGTTCGCGCTTTGGCCGACAGCCTCGAGAGTTGGCCGCTGGGACACTTCCTCACCCGACCCGCCGATGCGATGATGCTGATCGAACTGGGCGCCACGGTGATCGAAACCGGCGTTCGATTGGCGTTTCCCGTCATTGCCGTGCTGCTGCTGATCGACTTGACGCTGGGGCTGTTGAATCAGATCAACAGTCGATTGCAACTCCTGACGCTGGCCTTTCCCGCAAAGATTATAGCCGCAACGGCACTGATTTACCCGCTCTTGCTGCTCGGGCCAAGGCTGTTCTACGACCTTGCGGCGGAGGCGCAGGAAGTCATCATCGCGCTGGTGACGCGCTGAGTCCGCGATGGCTGAGGATCAAGGACAACGCTCCGAACAACCGACTCCCCGCCGCAAGCAGAAGGCGCGGGAAGAAGGGCAAGTTCCCTCGAGTCGAGACTTCACCGCGTCGGCTCAGTTTGCGGCCGCGGTGTTGATGTTGTGGGTCTATGGGGACGATGCGGTCGCCGGACTAATGGAGGCGGCGAGGAGGCTGTTTCGCGAGGCCTTCGAGGGCACGATCACGTTGGAGACGTTGCGCGAGATGGCGGCGTCGCTTACCACAGGGCCTCTATCTTTCATGAGGGTGTACGCCGCCGTTCTGTTGACGCTGGGCATTCTGATTCACATGGCACAGACCGGGTTTGCGCTGGCGCCAAAGCGCCTCACGCCCGACCTGAAACGGCTGAACCCCAAACAAAAACTCTCCGAACTGCCCGGCGAGAACCTCAGCCAGGTTTTGAAGGCGTTGGTGATGCTGCCGGTGGTGGGCTGGGTGTTTTGGTACATCGTCCGCGGCGAGATCGACGGGTTCTTACAGCTTCCCAAGATTTCCTTCGAGGCCGGTGCGGCTTTCATGGGCGAGGCGCTCGCGGAACTGCTGGCCAAAGCGGCGGTGCTGCTCATGGTGGTAGGCCTGTTCGACCTCTACCGGCAACGGCGCAAGATCCACAAGAAACTGATGATGACCAAGCAGGAGGTCAAACAAGAGCATAAAGACCTCGAAGGAAACCCGCAGATCAAGGCCAAGCTGCGGCGGCTGCAACGCGAGATAGCACGGCGCCGCATGATGAGCGACGTACCGAACTCCACCGTCGTCGTCACCAACCCGACCCACTACGCGGTCGCCCTACGGTATGAACCCGAGGCCATGGCCTCCCCCTTGGTTCTGGCTAAGGGCCTGGATTACCTAGCCTTACGCATTCGTGACGTGGCGGAGAAACACGACATCCCCATCGTGGTGAACCCTCCGTTGGCCCAAGCTCTCTACCAGAGCGCCGACATCGGTGACGCGATCCCCCCCCCAATCTTTATCGCGCCGTGGCTGAAATTCTAGCTCACATCTACCGATTAACTAGGAGGGATTCCTAACGTCCGGGATACCTCTGTCTGTTGTCTGTGACGAGCCGCGGCGCTGACCGCTTCTCCGCGGTCCCCGGGAAACACCGAACCTCGCGGGGCACGGAAACTCAGCGCTTGACCTGAGTGTCGGCGTTGAGCCGCGGAACATGCGGACTGGTGACGCCTCGCGGGCTCCTTGGGGCGGCAGGTTCGGCTCGTAGGCCGTCCGGCTTCTCGACTATGGCCAGTACCATCTCACTACCAGCAGCAGATCGGCTGAACGCGGCGGTACCGCTCGCGATCATGCTGATCGTGCTGATGATGGTGCTGCCGATCCCCTCCTACCTTCTCGACCTGCTGATTGCGGTCAACATCACCATCTCGATCATTACCCTGATCTCGACGATGTACATTACTCGGCCGGTCGAGTTCAGCGTGTATCCCTCTTTGCTGCTGCTGCTGACGATTCTGCGGCTGTCGCTCAACATCTCGAGTACACGGTTGATCCTACTGGGCGGCCATCAAGGCACCCAGGCGGCCGGTGAGGTGATCGAGGGGTTCGGAAACTTCGTGGTAGCCGGCGATCTCATCATCGGAATCGTGATCTTCATCCTGCTGATCGCAATCCAGTACGTCGTGATCAACCACGGGGCGGTCCGCATCTCGGAAGTCACGGCACGATTCACACTCGACGCTCTCCCCGGCAAGCAGATGAGCATCGACTCGGACCTAAATGCAGGACTGATCGATGAGACCGAGGCGCGCCAGCGCCGGCAGGCTGTATCACGAGAGGCCGAGTTCTACGGAGCTATGGACGGCGCCGTTCGCTTCACGCAGCGGGATGCGATTGCCAGCATCATCATCACCGGTGTCAACATCATCGCCGGCATCCTGATCGGCGCGCTGCAGCACGACATGAGTTTAAGTGAGGCGCTGGAGACGTACACGATCCTGACGATCGGCGATGGCCTGGTGACGGTCGTGCCGGCCTTGCTCATCTCGGTGTCGGGCGGCGTGATCACGACACGGGCGGCGGGCGAGTCGAGGCTGGGAGCCGACTTCGGCAAGCAGATGTTCTTGCAGCCGGAGCCGCTGCTGATCGCGTCGGGCGTTTTGGCGTCGATGGCGATCATGCCTGGACTACCGACGGTGCCCTTCCTCTTGCTAGGTGCCGGGGTCGGAGGCCTAGGATGGAATCTGCGGCAGAAGGCGACCCTGCCGGCGGCCCTGCCGGCGCCGGCGCCGCTAGCCGAGCGGGAGAATGTCGAGACTCTGCTCCGTGTCGAGCCGTTGGCCATTCAGGTCGGCCTAGGCCTCGTGAAGTTGGTGGACGCTCAGCAGGGCGGCACCTTGCTCAAACGGATTGCCGGGGTACGTCGCCAACTAGCCACGGACTTGGGTTTCGTGCTGCCGCCGGTGCGGGTGACGGACAACCTCGATCTCAAATCGCGCGAGTACGTCGTGCTGCTCAAGGGCGCCGAGGCGGCACGCTTTGAGTTGCAAGCGAACGCTGAACTGGCGATCAATCCGGGGCATGCGCAGGGCAAGCTTGAAGGCGTGGCCTGCCGCGAGCCGGCGTTCGGTCTGCCCGCCACCTGGATCGCGTCCGGCGACGTCGACAAGGCCCGGCTCATGGGCTACACCGTCGTCGATGCGGCCAACGTCGTCGCGACGCACCTCACGGAGTTGATCAGGACCTATGCGCACGAGCTTCTCACAAGGCAAGACACCAACACTTACCTCGACCGCATCCGTGACGATCAGCCGCGGTTGATCGAAGACCTTGCTCCCAAGTTACTGCCGCTCTCGCTGGTTCAGAGGGTCCTGCAGAACCTGTTGCGCGAGCGGGTCTCGATCCGAGACGGCGTGTCCATCCTGGAGGCTTTGGCAGAGGCCGGCGTCACCACCAAGAACGCCACGTTGCTCACCGAGTTCGTGCGCCAGGCCATCACGCGCACGTTGGTCAAGCCATATCTCAACGACAGCGGAGAACTTCCGGCGTTCTTCATGGACCCAGCTCTCGAGCAGACGATTCAGAGCGGAGTCGAGCACACCGAGATCTCGACGCGGCTGGTGCTTGCGCCGAAGACGATCGGAGAGATCCTCGACAAAGTCAAGCAGACGGTCGGGGAGCTCCAAGGACCGACTATTCTGATCTGCTCCTCTGCCATCCGATTCTCATTGCGGCAAATCGTCGAGAGCGAACTTCCGCTGCTCGCGCTGCTTTCGCATGGTGAGATGCCGCCGCAGGTGAAGATCGTTTCACTCGGAGTGGTTCGGTAGGAGAGCGGCTGGTTTGCCCACGAAGTCGGTGCAGGAGCTGAGTCGAGTAGATGGGCATACAAAGACGAGACTGCTGTGTGTCGTGCCCGGTCTAGGAGAAGGAGGCCTGAGATGAAGCTCAAGAGCTATCACACCGAGACGGTAGAGGCCGCCGTGCGTCTGGCCGGAATTGAGCTAGGCGCGAGTGCTGTTTTTCTTGGATCGAGGACCACGGACGGCGAGGGCGGCAGGTATGAGGTGACGTTCGCAGTCCCGGAGCCCCCGCCCACTCGTAGCGGAACCGGGGATCAACAGTCGCCCGCAGCGCTGGAACCGACTGACCCTGCGGCTCACGCGACCGCCCTGGAAGGAGGCGACGCACCACGCGTCAGCCCGACAGCGTCGCTCTTATCGTTTTGCTCGAGTTACGGCGAGGCGCCTGTGCCGGCTGGAGGCCTTCCTCACTGGAAGAAGTTCGTCCCACCGTTCATCGATGACGTGGCCGACGGGACGCGCGGCCCGGAGCCTGTCCCGGCGGAGAGCCAACCTACAGGGTTGGCGAGTGAGGGGTGGTCGGAGGGCAACTTGCCGATGACGAGTTTCGGCCCGCTGATCTCGCAAGCCGCCACCCCGGAGCCGGGGGTGGGTGGCTCGTTCGACGCTCGTCCTGAACGGCCGAATGCCGCGATGGCCTCCGGCGCGACCGGCGCGGGCGCCTCAAGGCGGCAAGCTGCCCGCGTTTGAGCAGCTCCCGGTCCAAGCATCCGCGCAGCACGAACCAGACGCGAGGCTCGCACCCCGCTTGACCGGTCGGCTTTCCGACGCCGTCACAAGGCTATCGGACGACTTCGAAAAGCTGCGTCGCGTGGTGGAGGTCCGTCAGCCGCTCCACAACGCCATATTCCTATCTAGCGGCGAGCTGCTGTCCGATCCGATCGCATCGCAAGTCTACCTGTACCTCATGGCCAACGAGGTCGAGCCGGCGCTGGCCGCACAACTCCTTGTAGGGCTGGAAGGGGCCGGTGGCCGAGGGCTGCACCGCGACCAGGTGTGGCAGATCCTCGGCGAGCGCTTGGAGAGGCTGTGTCAAACGTCCAGCCTGTTGGGCACACCGGGCAGGGAACCGCGCGTGGCTGCTCTCATCGGACCGAGCGGCGCCGGGAAAACAACCACAATCGCCAAACTGGCCTTTCGTTATGGACCGGCTGCGGGGCGCAGCATCCGGCTCGTGACGATCGATCCGATTCGAGTCGGCGCTGTCGAGCATCTGGCAGCCTACGCCGCTGTTCTGGGAATGACTGTGACTCACGTCGCCGAACCGGAAGCGCTGCCCGGCGTCCTGGAGTCGCTGATGGATTCTCAGCGCGATCTTCAGGAGGACGGGCCGCCCGACCTGATTCTGATCGACACGCCCGGCTATGGTCCGGGGGAATGGGAACAGGCACGACGCCTCGCGAAAGTGCTGAGCCGGCTGGAGACCGTCGATGTGCACCTCGTGCTTGGTTCCACGGGCAAAGCAAGCGATCTGAGGCGGAATCTCGAAAGCTTCCGGATGTTCCGGCCCGACAAGCTGCTCTTCACCCGCTTGGATGAGACCGAGACCCACGGGTCGATTCTCAACGAAATGGCTCGAACCAGATTGCCGCTTTCCTTCTTCACGAATGGACAGTGTGTGCCCGAGGACCTTGCTCCAGCCACAGCGCCGTTCGTGTTGGACTTGCTGCTCAACAAGACTGTGCTTCATTGACCTCCGGTATGTACACCAAGCTGTCGAAAAGCCCGCAACCTCGCGAGGACGACGCCGAGCGCGAACGCCTGATTCTTGAACACCTGCCGCAGGTGAAGCTCATCGCCTCCCGGATTCATGACAAGCTGCCGGGCAGCGTCGTCCTCGATGACCTGATCAGCGCGGGCGTACTCGGCTTGATCGACGCCGTGGACCACTTCGACCGCACCTTGAACGTCAAGCTCAAAACCTACGCCGAGCACAAGATTCGTGGGTCGATTCTAGACAGCTTACGGAGTCTCGATTGGGCGCCTCGCAACAAGCGGCGCAAGTCTAAGCTGATTGAGGGCGCTATTTCGGCGGCTGAAAAGAGATTGCAACGCACCCCCACCGAGGATGAGGTGGCTGAGGAATTGGAGGTTTCACTCCAAGAATATCGCCGCTGGCTAGTCGAAATCCGTGGTATCAACCTGGCGCCCATGGAGCAGGCGGGACCGGGTGAGGGCGAGGGAACCGACGTACTGCGTTTCGTCTCTGATGACGAGGAACACTGGCCGTCCAACCTCTTCGAACGCTCGGAGCTCTCCCGGCTGGTCGTCACGGCGATCGAGCGGCTGCCGGAGATCGAGAGGACCATCGTGACACTCTACTACCACAAGGAGCTGACCCTGCGGCAGATCGCACAGATCGTTCATCTGCATGAAACTCGTGTGTCCCAACTCAAGTCGCAGGCGATTCTGCGCATGCGGGCGTCGCTGCGGGCCAAGTGGCCGACCTAGAGCCGCACTCGTCCGCCTGCATCGGCATCGCGGAACCATCCAGATGACCACCTTTTGACATGAACACCAAGCTCTCACAAGACGAAATCGATCAGTTGTTTCGGGAGCACGGTAATCTCTCCGAGCCTGACACCCTCACGAGGACGGCCGTAACCTACGACTTCAGGCGTCCCGATCGGATTCCTAAGGAGCAGCTGCGGTCAATCCACTTGATGCATGATTTTCTGGCACGCAACCTAGCATCTTCGCTGGGCGCCTATTTGCGCGCCTACCTGACGGTCAGCCTGGTGTCGGTGGAGCAGCTTTCGTATGGTGAATTCCTGCAATACCTCCCAACGCCTACCTGCATATCGAGCATCGGGATGAAGCCGATGGAGGGCAACTCGGTCCTGGAAGTCAACCCCTCGCTGGTCTTTCCCGTACTGGACGTGTTGCTGGGCGGAACCGGTGCCGCGATTGCCGATGCGACCCGCGAGATCACCGACATCGAGCGGAGCATTACCGAGGGTGTGGTGAGAATTGTCCTGCACGACCTGCGCGAAGCATGGGCGCCGGTGGCGGAGCTCAACTTCACCGTCGAGGCGACGGAGACCCAGCCACAGTTGATGCAGATTCTTTCTCCCAACGAAGCAATCGTTGCCATTGGATTCGAGATCACGATGGGTGAAGCCCGGGGGATGATGAACTTCGGGATCCCGTCTATTCTGGTCAAGATGATGGGCCAGAGGTTCGAGCAGCAATGGTCCATCCAAAGGACAACCGGATCGCAGCAGGAGCGTCATAGCATGCAGGCTCTACTGAAGCGGGTACCGTTGGGGGTCGACACGCGGCTGGTCGGCGCCAAGATCACCGTGCGCGATTTGCTCAGGCTGCAACAAGCGGACGTAGTGTCGCTCGACCTGCCGCTCCGGCGGCTTACCGAGCTGCAGGTCAATGGAAAATGCAAGTTCAAGGGCGAGATCATCGTTGTCGAGAATCGCCGGGGCGTTTTGGTTCGAGAGGTGAAGCCCAAGGGGCATTGAGACGCTAGGGGAGTATGGCCTCGATCGACAACGCAAAGTGGTCGCAAGAGCGGGTCTCACACTGGCTCTGCGCCGCGTGGGACTCCGGGTTCCAGACGGTCCTTAAGATGCTGGACCTGCAAGGTGCCTTGGCCGACATCGAGCTCGACCGCCAACCCCCCGCGCAAGAGCTTTGGCAACAGTGGCAGGAGCCGCTTTGGTACCGATTGCCCACCGGCCTACCTGAAGGAGCGGCATTCAGCATTGGGTGCGCAAGTGACACCGCCCGCGGCCTTGCTCGAGTCATTGCCGGCGAGGAAGAGCTGCCGGATACCACGGTCCTAGAGACCTACCTCGAAATCGTCAAACAGTCCGCCAACGTTGTGGCTGCGGCTTTCTCAGAGAACGCCGGCACAACGGTGGAGTTCGCCCAGCCGTCGAAAGATTCCGCCCCCCGGGCTGGATCGATGGGTTTCCAGCTACAGTTCGAGCTCGAAAGCGCGAACCATCTTCTTGCCGTTGTGCCGACCGAATCGATGCTCGAGTGGATCCTTTCCACTGATCGCGCGGCCCAAGCGCCGAAGAGACTAGACGACGCAGCGGAGACGGCATCGAACGGCGCCCAGGAGGGTCAGGAAGAGCAGAGTTCCAGCTTCGCCCTGAGCCCTACAGCCACCCACAACCTGGAACTGCTGATGGAGGTCGACCTCGACCTTAGCGTCAGCTTTGGGAGAACACAACTTCTGTTGGAAGACGTCCTCAAACTCGCCTCTGGTTCGATCGTCGAGTTGAATCGCTCCGCCACCGATCCGGTGGACGTGCTTGTAAACGACGCCGTGGTCGCGCGAGGAGAAGTCGTGGTGGTCGACGGGAACTACGGTATCCGAATCACCGAGGTCGTGAGTCGCAAGGAGCGCATTCGCTCGATTCTCTGACATACGAAGGGGCAATGGATGGACTCTCTCAACATCGGTTTTATGCTGTATTTCCAAGTCGGTCTTGTTTTGTTGGGCTATCTGTTTTGTCGGCGAGTCCGGGCCCTTCGGACGCACCTGCTTACGATCGAAGCGGACCTGGAGGCGACGGTTCAGAACTTCGAGGCGCGCCTGAGCACGATAGCCTCGAGAGGCGTGCCCGCCGAAGTGCCCTCGCCGGCCCCGGCCTGCGCTGAATCCTCAACATGCCGTGAGACCAAGAGTGCAATCGCCTTCGAACTGGCCAAGAGCGGTTTCGGGACTGCGGGAATTGCGGATCGCCTCGAGATGCAGCCGGTCGAGGTCGACCTGCTTTTGAAGGTCTCCCGCTGCCGGAGGGGCCGGCCGGCGGAAGACCTGAGTGGCCACAGTACGAGCCCGCCGCACATGCTCGACGTCCCGGGTGTAGCGGCCGAGACAGCAGGTTAGGTCAAGGTGAGGTCCGCAAACCGGTTTCAGCAGCGCCCCGCGGCGGCCTGCAATACAGGCAGCTCCCGTCCAGGCTGGATGCGTGGCTGGAAGGGCGCGGCTTCCTCGTAGTCATCGAACCAGTGAGCTTCGGCGTTGCGCCGGAAGAGCAACACTCGGCCCGTATTCCTGGGCTCGGCGGCCCGATGATACTTAAAGATCACGTGGCTTTCGGTGAGTCCGGCGACTTCGATCTTACCGGTGACGTGTGACATGCTGAAGCGGGCTCGTTTCGCCAGGCCCGAGGCTTGATTCTGCGCCTCGGTGAAGATCTGGTAGGCCCGTTCAAGGGGTGCGGAGTAGGCGCTGTTGCCCTCGGTCGGCCGGCACTGAAACACGTAATAGGGTGGCACACCCATGTAGGAAAGCTCATTGAAGAGCTTCAGCAGGACCTCGGTGCTGTCGTTGACACCCTGGATCAAAGGGGTTTGGTTGACGATAACGGCACCGTGTTTGCGGAGAGTATCCAGGCCCTCCCGCGCAAGAGCGGTCAGCTCCACCGGATGATTGAAGTGGGCCATGATGTAGATTCGGCCGTCGGCGGTGCTGTAGGTTTCGAGCATCTTCCAGAGGCTTGGATCCCCAAGAATGCGGTGCGGATTGAAGGCCGGCATCTTCGTCCCGATGCGGATGATCCTCACGTGCGCGATGTCTCTCAGCTCGGCGATGATCGGCTCGAGCTTCGACGTGGACATGATCAGAGGATCACCGCCGGTCAGGAGAACGTTGGAAATCTCCGGATGCGCTCGGATGTAGGCCAACCCTTGACTGACGTCCTTGACGACCTCATCGTTGTCGTTCATGAATAGCCGCTTGCGGAAACAGAAACGGCAATAGGCCCCGCAGACATCGTTGACGAGCAACAGCGCGGTGTCGCGGTACTTGTGTTCGAGGCCGGGAACCCTGGTATAGAACTCTTCGTAGGAGGCGTCGAGACGGCCCCACTCGTCAAGTTCCTGCTCCATCGGGATGACCAGGCGTCGGATGGGATCGTCGGGGTCGTCCCAGTTGATCAAGCTCTGGTAGTAGTCGTTCGTGCGGAAGACGAACTTCTCGCCGACCGGGGCAAGCCGTTCTTTTTCCTGGCCGTCCAACTGGTCAAGCTGACTGATCTTGGTGATGTATTTGGGCTTTCTCAGATTCCACCTCCTTGAGACACACCAACGCGGTCAAGCCCGGTTGCTGCTTGACACAGGCACGCGATGATAAAAGAGCAAAGTTTCCGCCGCGTCAACAGCGGAATCGGGACAACAAGCGCGCAGGATTTAGGCCGATTTAGTAAAGCACAGTAACTACTCAATGTCAAGGGTTCCCCACCGATATGTCAAGGCCCAATAGAAATGTCCCCTTCGGTAGCCCAGTAGAAGTGTCCCCTTGGTGATAGGAGAGAATCGTCATCGTCGGGGCTGTGGAACTGTGGGAATCGCGCAGCGATTTCCAAGGGGCGGTGGGAAGGGTGGAAAACCATCCACGGTTCCCCGAGCCCGGCACGGCTGCCGCCACAAGGTTTTCCACGCTTTCCATCCGACCCGGCATTTCCACAGCCCTCTTATGAATTCGCAGCTCGTGTTTTCCGCAGCACAGGTCGCCGCCAGGGGTGGTTCGCCGCCGGCTTGCGTCTGGCCACCACGTTCCCCTGCGGTGCCGGCTTCGTCCGCAGCCGTGGCGTCGGCGTGGCGATCACTTCGTGCTCGATCTCGTGCCCCTCAAACCTCACCTGCAAGCTCTCATCGCGCCCCTGTTGGACCGTCACCCGTGCACCCGCCCCCACGCCCTGATTGCGTTTCGGCTTCAACTGCAAACAACGATTCTCGAAACGCACCACCTGGTCGTTGCTCACCACTCGTTCGTATTCGAAGCAGAACACGCCTCGCAGCTCGGTGCCGCGGGGTAGCGCCTGGTGAAAGTCCGCTCCCGCCGCCGGCTCGCAGCAGAAGCGCTCGTTGTGCTCGGCTAAGTACTCCTCGCCGAGGTAACGGTTCGCCGCCTCGTAATCAACGATGCCCCGCAGCCGCATCTTCTTGATCAGGCGGTCCTGGTGCGTGCCGTGATGGCGTTCGACACGTCCCTTGGCTTGCGGCGACGATGCGGCAATGATGCCAATGCCAAGCTTCGCGCACATGCGCCCGAACTGCGTCTCGGGCTTGATGCCTTCCAGTGCTTCCCGCGACGTCGGCTGGCGCTGGTAGACGTTTTTCCAGTCGCAGTACAACGCCTTGGGAACGCCGTGTTGGCGCACCCAGGCTTGGAGCAGATCGGCCGCGGCCCAGGTCGTTTCCTGGCCCGAGAAGCGGCACAGTGCAAGACCGGTCGCGTCATCGACAAAGTTCATCAGACAGGCTTTCGGGCCGCGTCCTTCCAGCCAGTGGTGGTGCGAACCGTCGAGTTGAATCAGCTCGCCGAAGTGCGCTTTGCGTTGCCGCCGGCTGCGATGCGGTGGGCGCTTGCGACTCCGGCTCCACAGGCCCGCCGCGAGCATCCAGCGCCGCAGCGTTTCGCGCGGCACTTCCAGGCCCTGATCGGCTGCCAGATGTTCCGACGCCAGCGTCGGCCCGCAGCGCTCGTGCCCCTCGCCCGCATAGTTTGCGTGCACCAACTCGAGAACCTGCTCGCGGCGCTTGTCATCGGCTCGGTTCGAAGCGCGGCCGACGTTACCGTGCACCAAAGCCTTGACCCCGCCTGCTCGGTAACGCTTGTTGAGCCGCTTCGCTTGGCGGTAGCTGACCTCCAGCAGTGCGGTGGCTTCGGTCAACTTCAGTTCCCCTCGTTTCACTCGGCTCAGCACTTCGCCGCGCCTCAACTCCTTGGCACTCATCCATGTCCTTCCCAATCTTTCACCTCCTCGCAGAGGTCCAGATTAGGGGACATTTCTATTGGGCGCTCAAGGGGACATTATCATTGGGCTTCAACAGGGTTCCCCACCGATATAGAGACCCATCATACTGAATAGAAAGATGTTACGAGTTCATTGCGACAACCGGTTTCTCACCGAGGGCGTAGGCAGGCGTGTGCCCCTGCTTGCGAAAAGCCGGGCGAAAGGACCCCTCAGAACCCGCTCGGACGGATCCAGTAACTCTCATTCCAGGACTTGCTGGGCCGGATCGTCTGGAGCTCTTGATACACACCCCGATGAGCCAGATTGAAGGCGTTGGTAATGCCGCTCATCGGTTCAAAGCAGATGAAGCTACGGTCGTCACCGGGGGGTGCATAGACGACCGCGGTTTGGTACTTCGGTCCGTAGACGACCTCGATTTTCTCCTGGTTTCCCTGGACCGAGAAGACGGCGTGATCGGAAGTGTCCCGAACGAGCCCCCCGAAGACATGATCGAGGAACTGTTCCTTGAGGGAAACCGCCTCGGGAGTGGCGAACAGATCGCGAATCGGGCGGGTCTGGCCGGTAGGGATCAACTTCTCGGACAGGTTCCAGATTCGTTCGGCGGCCAGGCGAACGGTCCATTCGTCCCGCGGAGCATCGTGAATCTGGAAGTAGGGATGGTAGCCGACAGACAGAGGCATAGTCTGGGCGCCGTCATTGCGGATGCTCGTCCGAACCTCGAGGACCCCCAACCGCAGCACATAGGTCATCTCGATCGTATGTGCGAAGGGGAACTGTGCCATCAGATCGGCGTGCTGTGAGAACTCCAATCGGCTCACCAGCCGTGCTTCGTTTTCGTCCGCCTCGACCGAGACCACCTCCCACTGGGAGGCGTAGAGCAACAAGCCGTGAATGGGGAGCTGGTTCCCATCGCGGCGGATGTTGCCGAGCTTGTCGTTGAAGCGATAGTAACGCCCGTTGGCATAGAAGCCCTCTTCATCGATCCGGTTGGCCCACGGCGCTAAGAAGGGGTTGCCACACAGCTGAGGCTCGGCGGCGAAGGCGGCCACTGATTCGTAGGGGAACCAGAGGAGGTTCTTCCCGCCGACTTTCATCTCATAGGCGTTGCTGCCCACCGATGGGGCGATGGACACCGCGATGTCATGTTGTTCGTCGGTGAGATGGACTACCGGGACGCCGTCCACCACTGCCTTGCGGGCTGAGTAGTTCTGGGCGTTTGCGGGCATGATGGTCAGGCCGACGACAACAGCCGCTGCGAGGACGACGTTCATTCCTCGGAGATTTCCTGCAGCTCCGTCTCGTCCTGACAGCACATGCAGCGGCCGGGCTCATGCTGGTAGATGTTGCAGATGACGCAGTAATAGGCCACGCGGAAGCGCTTGCCGTCCTTCACGGTGAAGAGCCTGTGGATGCGGAGAGTACCACCTAGATCGTAGGTTCCCTCCAGGTCCCACAGACGCCCGGCAAGCCTCGGGTCGAACAACTGGCCGACGGAAAACTCGTCACCCGAGACCCGGTGCTTGCTCCCATCTTCGGCGACAAACCCGAACGGCTCGTGCTTAGGCGGAGGCGAGCCAAGGGTCGACTGAGGGCGGCCGCGCAGGACCGGGTCAGAGGCTGTCACGTCCGCACTGAGCCCGCTCACACCAAGGAGAAGCATCAGTGCCAGCGGTAACCCAGTGCGTCGGAAGACCGGAGTCATGGCCATGGGAAGGAAACGAGCATTCCAGTGGCCTAGGCAGGCCTGGGGCTGGGTGAAAGGCGTCCTGTGAACCGCCGAACAATCTCATTCACGGAGCCTCGGCCGCGCTGGTAGGCGAGGGCGTACTGGTGCTTCTTCTCTTCGCGGGTCAAGCTGCGGCCCACGCGGAGCAGATGGTCGAGTCCCACACCCACGGCGTAGGTTCCGGCGAACGACACCAGCCCCTTCGAGACCAGCCCCCCGCCCGCGGGGATCTTCGAAACCAGCTCTCGCGCCACGGCCCGCCAACCGAAGGCCGCGCTGACGATCGAGCCAATCTGGCCGCTCTGTTCTGCGTAGCCAATGCGACTGTCGCTGGCCGCGGCGATCAGGAACGCCATCCGCACCTGATTCATGGTGAGCACGGCCGTGTCGGAGGCGAACTCGCCCACGGCCCACGGAAGAGTCACCACGCTGGGGACCACGTTCGGCAGTGCCGTCGCGACCGTGAAGTAGGTGTTTTCCTTGCTGATCTTCCAGATGATTCGCCGGATGACGGGTTCGCGGAAGGGCAGGAACCGTCTTGCAAGTGCGATCCAGCGCTCTTCGTGATCTTCGACGATGGCCGGGATCACCGCCGCGGGTTCGTAGGGATCGAAGCGATAGAAGTGAGACGGGTGAGGCAGGCCCGGCTCGGACAAGCCGAAATGGCATCGCTCGAAGTCTTCATCGCTGGTAACTCGAAGGATGCTACAAAAGGCTTGCTGTGCCTTCGCTTCGGAGGTGTCCGGTGGAATCAGAAACGAAAGGATGCGCGAGTAAACCGCGTCATCGGCCGCGAGTACGCCGGCCGTGAGGGGCTGGTCCGCCAGCTCACGAACCTCGCTCGGATTCAGGTTGCGGAGGGCCGCCCCGATTTCGCGGATGATCTTCACCGCCAAGTCCTATTGTACCGGCTCAGCACCGGCTGCATCGTGCTTCAACGTACACGCCGGGCCGGGACCAGCGACGCGTTTCAACAGGCGGAAGTCGCGTCGAAGGTCGCTTCATAGATTCCTGTTTTCCGTTGCGGCATGGCTATCGTTAAACTACAATTACAGGACGTTGTGAAGGCGGCCCGATTCGGTCAGCGGCCGCATAGGGTGGCGGGGACCCCTGCTAGCTGCTGTGCTCGCCCGACGGTGTGGGTCATGTCAAATCAAAACCTCCAGGACGCTTTCCTCAACAACGCTCGCAGAGAGCGAGTGCCGGTCACGATCTACCTCACCAGCGGCGTTAAGCTGTCGGGTCGCGTGAAGGGTTTCGATAAATACTGTGTTGTTTTCGAAACCAACCATCAAGAGCAGCTCATCTTCAAGCATGCCATCTCCACCGTCGTGACTCCGAGGCAGCACGGCTCAGGCCACAGCACAGGGGCCGTCTCCGGTGCGCCCCGAGGTCCCGGTCCGGCTCCCCCACGTGCGTCGGGAGAGGCGGATGGAGGGGAGTCAGCTTCTCCCGGGGAGCCGATAACCGAGCAGAACTCTTGAAGCGAGATACCCCGGCCCGCTCTATGGCCCCGTTCGACCCGTCGCCGAGCCGTTCTAATGACGGGACGGCGTTGGAAGCGGAAACCTGCGTCCTCGTCGGACTCAAGCTGAGAGAGAATCACGCGGCGCATCGCGCCGCCGCCGAGGCCTGGTCCACCCCAACACCCGAAGAGTCCATCGAGGAACTGGCTGAACTAGCCTCCGGCGCCGGTGGACAGGTCGTAGATATCGTCATTCAGACGCGCGACCGGCCCGATCCGGCCACCCTCATCGGCCGCGGCAAGGTGGCCGAGATCGGCGCTTGGGCCGAGCAACTAACCGTTGACCTGGTCCTGTTCGATCATGATCTGACCCCCGTTCAGCAACGCAACCTCGAGCGTGAGCTGGACCGCCGCGTGATTGACCGCACGCAACTGATCCTCGACATCTTTGCCGGGCACGCGCGCACGCGGGAGGGGCAGCTCCAGGTTGAGTTGGCTCAACTCAGCTACTTGTTGCCGAGACTGACGGGACGGGGGGTCGAAATGTCACGGCTCGGCGGAGGCATCGGTACCCGCGGTCCAGGCGAAACCAGGCTCGAGACCGATCGGCGGCGAATCGGGAGGCGCATCGAGAAACTCAAGTCCGACCTCGAATCGGTCCGGGTGAGCCGACAGCTTCAGCGCAAGAAGAGAACGGCGGTTCCGCTGCTCACCATCGCGCTGGTCGGCTACACCAATGCCGGGAAGTCGACCTTGTTCAATGCCCTTACCCGCAGCAAGGTGACGGCCGACGCGCGAATGTTCGCCACCTTGGACCCGACGATCCGCGCGCTCACACTCCCATCCCGGCGACGGGTGCTGTTCTCCGACACCGTCGGATTCATCCGCGGGCTCCCGCCGGGTCTCATCAAGGCCTTCCGAGCAACGCTCGAGGAGGTCAGCGAGGCCGCCATGGTGCTTCATGTGGTCGACATCTCCGCCGAGCGGCGCCACGACCAGATGAATGAGGTGGTAAAGATTCTGCACGAGCTGGCAGCGCACGACAAGCCGCAGCTCCTAGTGTTCAACAAGATCGACTGCGTCGAGGACGAGGAGGTCCGGGCGGCGGTGGCCGGCGAAACCATTTCAGGCTCCGCAGCCGAGGTAGTGGGGATCTCAGCGCAAGAGGGAAGGGGACTGGCGGACCTGGTGGATGCCATCGACCGCTGCCTGCCAGGGGAGGAGATCGTCAGGCAACACTACCACTTCAGGCATACCGAGGGAGATCGCATCTCCTTTCTCTACGAGCACGCGCGGGTCACCGAGCGCGTGGATACGGACGAGGGCGTTGACATCGTTGCCGAGACGCCGCTTTCGGTCAGGCATCGCCTCGCCGGGAACGCCATCGAGCAGACGCGCTCTTGATTATCGTCGGGAGTTAAGCGGTGTCGCGTCGTACTGACTTATCCAAGGGTCGCTCCCGACGTGGCGCACGCCCGTGGCGTGCCGAGCCGAGCCGTGCTCGGTTCTTGTGCCCCACCCGCGGAAACCTGTTCTAGACACACACACGACCGCCTGCGCAGCAGAGGCAAAGCGGAGTAGGATCCAACAACGCCGCCCTGCTCCGATCTACGGCTTTTGAAGCGAGTAGCGGACGATCTCTTCATCGTTGCGCGCGATGATGTGGCGGTTGGCGTAGGCTGGATGGGACCAGTTGATGGCGCCCAGCTCGCGGCGGCGCCCGACGGACGACGTCGGCTTGATGATCTTCGTACGGCTGATCTCGTCGTACCCTTCCGGTGAGAGCCTGGCGATGATCAGCTCGCCGCGGTCGTTGCTGATAAAGTAGCGATCTTGGTGACGAACGATGTGGCCGGTAGCCCAGCGGGCGTTCTCCTTGGTCACCTCCATCGTTTCCCATACCCGCTTGCCGGTGCGCGCGTCCAAACAACGAAACTGGCCGTAGCTGCAGATGCCGTAGATGTAATCGCCCTCAAGTACCGGCGTACTGACCAGCGAGTGCAGGCCGTCGGTCTCGATCTCGCTCGTGCTGTTCCCCTTCCACATCAGGTCCGCCCGCGGACGGTTCGGACTTAGCTTGAGCATGCGCGAGCCTTCATAGAAGGCCGTGACCAGTAAACGGTTGCGGTCGAACACGGGCGTGGCCACGGTGAGCCCGTGGTGAACCGAGAACGGCTGTTCCCAAAGGACTTCGCCCGTCGTCGGATCAAGCGACGTGACGGCGGCCGGATGCCAAACAATGAGTTGTGGCGCGGCGCCGACCTTGATGAGGAACGGAGCGGTGTAGCCGGGTTCGACGTCGGAAGAGAGGGACCGCCAGATCTCTTGGCCGGTCATCTTGTCAAAGGCCACGATCTTCGCGTTCGACTCGCCGCCGACCAGGCCGATCAAGCGGTCACCCTCGACCAGTGGCGCCCCGGCGATTCCCCAAGTTGGAATCTCCGTTTCGTAGTCGGCGACGTAGTCCTTCTTCCAGATGACCTTGCCCGTCTTGGCGTTCAGGCAGTGCAATACACCAGTCGCCCCTAGCACGTACACACGATCACCGTCGACAGTGGGCGCCGCACGCGGTCCGTTGTCATAGGACATCCCGCTGTAGTCGGCCGGCCACTCGTGCTCCCAAAGCACTTTGCCGCTCGCTTCGTCCAGGCAGAGCGCCCGTTCGGTCCCGCGGCGTCCTTGGTGGTCGACGATGTCGGTAATGAAGACGCGGCCGGCCGCCACCGCGGCTCCGGAGTAGCCGGCGCCCAACGGGGTGCGCCAATCGGCAGTCAGGCCAGCTTCGGGAAACTGGTCGAGAATGCCGGTTTCAGTCCAAACACCGCGGCGTCCCTTACCGCGCCATTCCGGCCAGTCGTCGCCGAAAAGGGAGCCGGCAGCGAGAAAAACGCCTAAGAGAGCAACCGGCCACCGAGCTGGAGAGCAAAGCTGTAAGGGATGATGAGGCACGACTTCCTCCGGTGGGCGGACACCCGCCCGTCGTCTTCGCGGAACCCCATTCTAAGCCGATTCAGGGTCAAAGGGGCGAAGGGGCATGCTACCGGCCGGCGGCGGCCACGGCGTGCACACAAGTTGGTGAATCGGTGGGTATGCGGATACAGAATGTCCTGAGCACTCCCGCACGGTACCGGCCCGGCAAGCGGCGCCGCGCTGAAATCTACCACAAGCGAAAGGTAACGGAATTGGCGGAGGAAGAGTCCGCAGGAATAGAGTTTATAGGGATTTCTGGCAGTCCCACAAAGAACGTCTAACATATTGTTATACGGTTCAATATGGCTCCTTGACGCTTCACAGTGTTTCGTGTAGTCTTGCTTTCATAGGGGCATATGAAAGTGGGACTGTTCGATGCCTAGGCGAAGCAAGCGACTGTCGGCGGCGTTCGTCAAGACCGTCACGGAACCCGGCAAGTACTACGACCAGCATGGCTTGATTCTACGGGTACTGCCGGGCGGCGGCAAGCAATGGATTCAACGGCTCGTGATCGACGGCAAGCGCCGGGACCTTGGCTTGCGAACCTATCCGCTGGTGTCGCTGGCCGAGGCGCGGGAGCAGGCGTTCACCAACCGCAAGCTGGCGCGAGCCGGCGGCGATCCGCTGGCGCTCATGCGACGGCCCGACGTGCCGACGTTCGAGAAGGCCGCCGCCATGGTGATCGGAATACACCGGCCGTCCTGGAAGCCCGGCGGCAAGAGCGTGGCGCAATGGGAAGCGTCGCTTCGCGACTACGTGTTTCCCCGCATCGGCGACAAACGCGTTGACCAGGTGACCACGGCCGACGTGATGGCCGTTTTGCTGGCGCTCTGGAACGACAAGCCCGAGACCGCACGGCGGGTGCGCCAGCGCATCGGCGCGGTGATGAAATGGGCCGTCGCGCAAGGCTACCGGCCCGACAACCCGGCGGGCGAGGCCATCGGCGCGGCGCTGCCCAAGCACAACCACATCATCAAACGCCATCACCGTGCGCTGCCCCATGCGGAGGTCGCCGGCGCGATTGAGGCGGTACGGGGATCAGGCGCCTATGCGGGGAGCAAGCTCGCCTTCGAGTTCTTGGTTCTGACCGTATGCCGCTCGGGCGAGGTCCGGTTTGCGACGTGGGATGAAATCGACCTGGACTCGGCCGAATGGACGATCCCGCCTGAGCGCATGAAGGCCAAGCGCGACCACCGGGTGCCGCTTTCGAATCGGGCGGTGGAAGTCCTGCGGGAAGCACAACGGTTGTCGGACGGAATGGGCCTGGTGTTTCCTTCGCCGACGGGCCGGACGATTTCCGACAACACCTTGTCTAAGCTACTTCGCGAGCTCGGTATCAACGCGGTTCCACACGGTTTCCGTTCGAGCTTCCGGGATTGGGCGGCGGAATGCACGAATGCGCCGCGCGCCGTCATGGAGGCGGCGCTGGCGCACGTCGTGGGTGGCGTCGAGGGCGCCTATGCTCGCTCGGACCTGATCGAGCGGCGGCGCCGGCTCATGGACGATTGGGCGGCTTACCTGAACCAAGAGGGCGGCAAGGTCGTCGCGATGGTGCGCCGTGGATAGGAACCGCCGCGCGGCCTGGGACGCCGCTTTCGCGAAGATCGCCAACGGTGAGTCGATTTCGTCGGCGGAGCACTACGCCTTGCTCCGGCCTGGCCTGTTCGAGGGACTGAATGACGTCGAAGCGACAGAGGAGGCTGCCAACGTCGTGCGCTATTGGCTGCATGGGATGGATTTGTCACCCATCGCGCCGCGCGGGACGGCAGAAGCGGACAACTGGTTCGCCATGCGCGAAATATGGGGCGAGGAACGCCAAGCCGAGAAGCTGCGGAACATGATAGAGGCGAGCGTTAGCGATCCCGACTATTGGGATGCGCTGAACCTCATTTCCGTGCGTCTGCTCGCGAACAGCTTGCCGTTTCCCGACGATTTGGCCGATTGGGCCATCGAATTTCACAAGGGAGCGTCCCCGCCACCGAAACATCATACAGGCAACCCTAGGTATGCGAATCTCAACAGGGACAACATGATTGCATACGTATTTGGTCTTCTCGGGTACTTGGGATTGGACCGAAAGATGGTTCGCTATAACGTGCTGGGAAGTTACTTCGATGTCGATGAACGTACCGTAATGAGCGCGATAAAAGCGGCCGCGAGATTCGACGGCAAACTTCCGCCGCCGTGGAAGTGCTGGCCTTCCCGATAGCTGCATTTGAAGGCTGTCGCCCACAGCTTTCAAACACTCTCGCTGACTCATAGCGGATCATATGGTTTTAACCTCGTTCAAGGGAGGGCCGTATGTTCGAACCACGAATCCTTCGCCTGCCCGAAGTAAAACACCGGACCGGCCTGTCCAAGGCGTCGATCTACAGACAAATCGCCACGGGCGATATGCCGCCGCCGATCCGCCTGGGACCCCGCGCCGTTGGCTGGCGGTTGGCCGACATAAATACTTGGTTGGCGAGCCGCCCCACCGCCCTCGGTGGCGACAGGCCGGCGGCATGACCGATGGAGCGACCCGCGCACTTGAGGCGCTTCATGCGCGCGGTGCGCATTTCGTTCTCGCCGGTACCGACAAGCGCCCCCTCGCCCGTGAGTGGCAGAAGACGCCGCCAGATGTTGCAGCTGTTAGGGCACATGCGGAAGCGGGCGGGCTGGTCGGCGTCATTCCCGCCAGTGTTGGTTGCTTCGTCGTAGACGTGGACGACGGCGGCGCTCACGGCGTTGAGGCGCTGCAAGACACCTTGGGCGTCCCGATCACGGTGACGGAGACACGCCGCGAGGGGGGATATCACGCCTGGTATCGAGCGCCGGATGGCAAGGTTGGCAACCGCCAATGGCGCCTCAATGGCGCGTGCGGGGACATACGAGGCTCAACAGGTTTTGCCGTCTTGTGGGACCCGGGCAAATTGGCCGAGGGACTGAGCCTCTACTTCGGCGACGCCGTACCCGCCGATCCGAGCAAGCTGCCGCGCTCTCGCGTGAACAGGGCACACGGCCCGGAGGCGGTGCGAACCGCCCCGAACGGCGCGCGAAACGAAACACTGAACCGTGAGGCGTTCTTGGCCGCAAAGCGTGGGGAGGACATAAGCCCCTATCGTGATGCTGCACTCCCAAAAGGTATATCGGCCCACGAAATTGAGGTCACGCTGGCCAGCGCGGTGCGAGCGGGAACCGAGCAAGCACCCAACATTGTTCCGCCACCGTCGAGTCCGATGGCCGTTGCTCGTGATCTAGCAACGGCGCTTTACACGACTCCCGCTCAAACCTGGACGCTGCGCGTGCACCGGGGCGACTTCCACGAATGGAACGGGCGGCACTGGCCAGAGATCGACGTCCGCGATATTCGAGGGGCTGTCTATCGGTGGTTAGAACATGCGAATTTCGAGCACCCCGACAAGGGTGAGCTACGACCCTTCAATCCGACGAAGCGAAAGATCGACGACGTGATCGATGCTCTCAGGGCGGTCGTGTTGCTCGATAGCGACGCCAGCCCGCCCTGTTGGATGAGCGAAACAGTCGGTGCGCCCGCTACCGAGATGGTATCGATGACAAACGGGCTGTTGCACGTCCCTACGCGCACGATGCAGCCCCACACGCCGGATTTATTCTGCCATCACTCGCTGGTGTTCGCCTACGAGCCCGAGTGCGATCCGCCGGTGCGCTGGCTCGCGTTCCTACACGAGCTATGGAGCGACACATCGTCCATCGACGCGTTACAGGAGATGATGGGCTACATCCTGGGGGGCGATACCCGCCAGCAGAAGATGTTTCTCGTTGTCGGTCCCAAGCGCGCCGGCAAGGGCACCATCGCTCGTGTGCTCACCGGGCTTCTCGGCACCCACAACGTAGCGGCCCCGACGCTGGCGAGCCTCTCCACGAATTTCGGCTTGTCGCCCTTGATCGGGAAGCCGCTTGGGTTGATTTCGGACGCGCGGCTGTCCGGGAGATCGGATAGCAACACCGTCGTTGAGCGGTTGTTGTCGGTGTCGGGCGAAGACAGCCTTACCATCGACCGCAAGTATCGGGAGCCGTGGACCGGCCGGCTGCCGACACGGTTTGTCGTGATGACAAACGAATTGCCCCGGCTGACCGATTCATCCGGCGCGCTGGCCTCGCGGTTCATCGTCTTCGTGCTGACCAAGTCGTTCTACGGCCGGGAGAACTGTGAACTGACAAACGAGTTGCTGTCCGAAGCACCCGCGATCTTTAATTGGGCACTGGAAGGTCTCGACCGCCTCAACGCGCGCGGATACTCCGTCTGCCCCGAATCGGGGGAATCCGCCATCCAGGACCTCAAAGACCTGTCGTCGCCGATCTCGGCATTCGTGCGCGATGCTTGCGTTGTGGGAAGCGAGCACCGAGTAGAGGTAAGCGCACTGTGGTCGGCCTGGAAGACGTGGTGCGAAAACGACAACCGCAACCCTGGCACCAAAGCTGTCTTCGGACGCGATCTACATGCGGCGGTGCCAATGGTCAGGAAGATACGGCCCATCGAAGGCGGTAGCCGGACTCACGCCTACGAAGGCATCGAGTTGCGGTCGGTGTAGTGGGATGACATTGGACTTTTGCTGTGACTGCTATGACTAAGAGCGTTTTTGGTCATAGCAGTCATAGCAACTTAGTAACGTTGTCCCCGGAATTCGAGACAGCTGAAAGTAGAATACGGTCGCTTCCGGTGCCCCCTGAGTGGGAAGGAGAAGCGATGAAGAAGTCCCACTATACCGAAGAGCAAGTCGCCTACACCCTGCGCCTGGCGGAGTCGGCACGCCGGTCGCCGATGCCTGCCGTCAAATGGGCATTGCCGAGGCGACGTTCTACCTGTGGAAGAAGAAATACGGCAGCCTGGGAGCCACCGAGGTGCGGGAACTGCGTCAGATGCGAGACGAAAATTACTGGGCCTTCAGTTTGGGTTAAACGAGGACAGGATAATGAACTGATAGACGAGAACATCATAAAGGAAGCAGAGGTCTGACATGGGCGAACCAGTCGCAAAGGTTGTCCAGCGCGAGGAGCGCCGTGACATCGTCATGGAACTCGCACTCGCTGGTGCTACTACCCGCGAGATCGCGAGACAAGTCGGGGTCCACCATTCGACGGTGGCGACCGACATCAAAGCTCGGCTAGAGTCCTCAAGCACGGACGAAAACACTCGAAGATACAGGGAGTTGCAGCGCCAGCGTATCAACCGCCTACTGCAGAAGTGGTGGAGCCTCGCCATGAAGGATACGGATGCACTGGACCTCGTAATACGACTGCTCGACCGTGAGGCTAAGCTGCTCGGACTAAATACGCCGGTTCGCCAATCCATCGACATGCGCCACCAGGCTGGAATCATGATTGCACCTGCAAGGATTTCCCCAGAAGATTGGGTCAAGGAACAAACAGAGAAGAATGCTAAGCGGGTTTCGCCCACGGAGCCGAAGACACGATCCAAGCTACAAGACGCAAGCCAGAATAAGGCTGGCTCATCACACCAAGAGAGGGTTTGAATTCGGATATTGCGATCCCTGCTTGCGGGCACTTGTTCAGGGATTAAATGACGCTGGAATTCAGACTGTCGCGTCATGCTGCGGGCATGGTCACAGGCCAGGTTCAATCGCTCTTGAGAGTTATTTGACACTCTCCGGGTGATCGGCCCTTCCGAGGTGAAAGCGAAGATGGAGGCGCGGGCGCAAGAACTCAGCGCCACTCTTTTCAGGCGGTTCAACAAATCCCAATGATGGCTGGGCGGCTCACACTGTTAAAATGGCCGGGGGATGCGGTGGTGATCGGGCAGTTGCGGAGGACGCTGTGAGGGGGAGGGCTACGGTTCTAGCCCGAACGCTAGCAAGGTAGGCTAGGCGTTCAGCAAGAAATATATCGAGACATTACAAGGAGGCTCTGATGAGTGTGATCGACGAAGTACTTCACAAAAACGCCCGCTACGCGGAGAATTTCGACAAGGGCGATTTGCCGCTGCCTCCAGGACGCAAGCTGGCTGTCTTGGCCTGCATGGATGCGCGACTGGATCCTCACCGGATCTTGGGCCTCAAGGAAGGTGACGCGCATGTGATACGCAATGCGGGCGGCGTAGTCAGCGACGATGCCATCCGGTCGCTTGTAATTTCCCAGCGGCTGCTGGATACTCGAGAAATTGTGCTGATCCACCACACGGACTGCGGGATGTTGACCTTCCGTGACGACGTCGTCAAAGACGCCATCGAAGCCGATACCGGCTTGCGCCCGCCCTTTGCGCTGGAGGCGTTCGGAGACCTGGAACAGGATGTTCGTCAATCCATGTCTCGCATTCAAACCAACCCTTTTATCCTTTAACTGGGGTATTTACTTGACTCAGGTGACCCCTACATCTTGTGGTCGACAGAAGCAGCATTTTCAGTGCCGCCGATGATGGACTTGTATGGCACGGGGTCGATGGCGACCGCCTGTTGCACAAGTCGATAGAAGAGCTTCCCTCGGCTGCGAGAGTTGCGTCGATTAAAGCGGAAGGTAAACTCGTCCAGGTAGTAGTCCAGATGCTCGGGGTTGACGGCCCCCTGATGCGTCCCCAGCAGCCAACGCTTCAAAAGCGACGCCACGCGGTGCACTCGGGGCAGCAGCTTCGAGGCCGACTCCGGCCCCTCATCGAGGAACGTTACTTCGTGCCGGTAGCCGCGCTTCTGTAGCGGCTCATAGCCCAGCCAGCCGTCGGTATGAACCGTGCTGCCCCGTTCAATCGCTTCTTCGGCAAAGGGCATCAAGCTTTCTGCGCTCGCATCCCGGACTCTGCGCATCCGAAGCCGTCCCGTTCCCCTGCCGTCCTCCTGGGCGGCGATGGCAATCAACGATTTGGTATAGGTCTGGCGACCGCGCACGCCCTCTTCTGGGCTGCCCCAGTACGTCTCGTCCACCTCCACACGGCCGCTGAGGCGGTCGCGACCGGGGCGCACCATGGCGCGGCGCAACTTGTGCAGCCAGCTCCAGGCCGTCTTGTAGCTGCCCAGCCCCAAGACTCGCTGCAGCCCCAGGGCACTCACTCCGTTTTTCTGACTGGTCACCCACCAGATGGCTCGCAACCACAGCCGCAGGGGCTGACGAGTGTCCTGGAACACCGTGCCAGCGGTGACCGAGGTCTGCCGACCGCAGCCCGAGCACTCCCACAGCCCTTGCCGGACCGGCCAAGCCGCGCCGTGTCCGCAGCGCGGACAGCGGAATCCTTCCGGCCAGCGCAGCTGGAACAGATAATCCCGACAAGCCTCCTCCGTCGCAAAGCGGGCCTCGAACTCAGCCAAGTTCCGCGGATAGTCCTCCATCGCACCGCATACTACATCTTGGGGCTACCTGAGTCAAGTAAATACCCCATTATCCTTTATAACCCGCATTTCCAATTTGATTCAGACCTCTCGACCTTCCGGCGGCCTTGAGCGTCTTTATTCATAGGGGCTAGAGCCCGCTGAGGACGCCATGGAGGCCAACACCCAATGGGTGAAAAACAAACCAAGCCATTCCAGCTAAGTTTCAACGGCTCGTTGAAAGTCGATTTCCAGGGATCGCACGTCACTTCCGACGGCGGCCTGATTTTGGTTCGCGAACTGGACGAACGGCTCGGCCTCGGAGAACTGATTGACGAGCATCTCAGCGACTCCCGGCAAGGCACCAACAAGCAGTTCACGCTCGCTGATCTGTTGCGGCAGTCGATCTACAGCCGCTTGGCAGGCTACGAGGACGTCAACGACGCCGTCCGAGTGTCGGCTGACCCGACGTTTCGCTTGATCGGCTCGCAGAAGATCTGGGATCGCGGTGCGGCCTTAACCTCGACGCTGCACGGCTTCGAGACGGAGATGCTGGCGAGCGAAGAGAACCTGCTGGGGCTGATGGCGCTGAACCGAGAGCTGGTCGGGCAAGCGGAGGCGTTCGACGACTCCGAGCGGGTCGTTCTGGACCTGGACTCCACCGAGAGTCCGGTCCATGGCCAACAGGAAGGCAGTGCCTACAACGGACACTTCGAGTCGGTCTGCTACCACCCGTTGCTTTTGTTCAACGGTCATGGTGATTGCCTCGCTGCCAAGCTGCGTCCCGGCAACGTGCACAGCGCCGAGGACTGGGATGAGCTATTGTTGCCGGAGATCGAGCGCCAACAGGCTGCGGGCAAGCAGGTCGCCTTCCGGGGCGATGCCGCCTTTGCCAAGCCGGAGATCTACGAGGCGCTGGAGGAGCGCGGCGCGGACTACGCGATCCGCATTCCGGCCAATAAGAACCTGGAGCTGGAGATCGAAGACATCCTGTTTCGTCCGCCGGGGAGGCCCGGCCGCAAGCCGCTAGTGCGCTACAAGAGCTTTCGCTATCAGGCGGAGAGCTGGAAGGGGCCGAGACGAGTTGTCGCCAAGGTCGAGCACCACCAGGGCGAGCTATTCGCGCGCGTCGGTTTTATCGTGACGAACATGAGCTTGCCAAGCCGGTCGGTGGTGCGTTTCTACAACAAGCGCGGCACGGCGGAGCAGTGGATCAAAGAAGGTAAGCAAGCGACGCACTGGACGCGGCTGTCGTGCCATCGCTTCCGGGCGAACGAGGTGCGCTTGCAGTTAAGCGTGCTGGCCTACAACCTGGGCAACCTGTGGCGGCGACTCGGGTTGCCGCACAGGATCAAGACGTGGTCACTGACGAGCTTGCAGCAGCGGTTGATGAAGACGGGCGGCAGATTGGTCAAGCACGCGCGGTACTACTGGTTGCTCTTGGCCGAGGGACATCTGAACCGGCGGCTGTTTGGCGACATGCTGCGGAGGATCTGGGCGCTGCCTGTGCCGGGTGGTTAGCACCGCACTTGGCGAATGCGAAATCTGTGTACTGAGGACGGAAGCTCGGAGGGGTGTCTGCGAAATTGACTTCGCAGCGGCGGATCAGCCCCCATGAGGGGCAAGAAGGGGGCTCGATCGGTCCCGCCTCAGCCGCCGCCTCTTTCGGGTGGAGAAATGGTTGCGCTTCGCCGGGTGAGGGTGTAGACTCGTGCCGTCAGAGGAGCCCAAATCGGAAATCCTGGTTTTATCCAGGTCAGCATAAACAAGAGTTAGGCAACCACGGAGGAGAGCATGAAACCACGGATATCTGCTGCCGCGCTGATCCTCCTCGCCGCCCTCGGATGTGGGGCGGGAGGATCAGACCAAAGCGCAGCGCAAGTCAAGCAGGACAGCAAGGATTTCGATTTACGCCAGGCGGCCGAGAGCGGCGATGCGAAACGCGTCCAATCGCTGCTAGACAACGGCATGAACGTCAATGGGAAGGGTTACAACGACTCTACGGCTCTCCTTTACGCGGCTGTCAACGGTCACATGGCGGTGGTGAAGGTTCTTCTCGCTCGCGGGGCCGACCTAGATGCGCAGGACTCTGTGGGTGGGACGGCGCTGATGTACGCCGTCTGGAAGGGTCACACCGAAGTCGTACGGATTCTGCTTGCTGCTGGAGCAGACGTGGACAAGAAAGGCAGAGATGGCCGCACAGCGCTGAGCGTGGCAGAAAAGGATGACCGAGCCGAGATCATCAAACTTCTCAAGGAGGCCACCGCAAAGCCCCAAGGCCCGAGCAGGTCGGATCATCCTGTGCTCGCAGAGACGATCTATCAAGATGCCAAGGGCTTTTCAAGATTCGACCCCCGGCAGGTTGGGAGACGCGAGATTACAAGGAAGACCCGCGAGGTAAGGTGGACTTTCAGTTCCCGCCCGGAACGGGAACTGGAAAGTTTCAGGCTCAGCTCAAGATCCTCGGGATGACAAGTCCTTCTCCTGACTTTGCAGCACTCATGAACAATGCTCAGCGGGAGGTCGGCCGGATCGAGCAACGCACAGGGGCGTCCACTAAGATCGAAGAAGTTCGCTTGTTCGACTCCCCAGCGGTTCAGATCCTCCTTGAACATCCGGGCGGGCTTAAGAACGAGATCAAACAAGTCCTAATCGGCGGTACGATGTACCAATTCACGTATGGGGCAGCTCCTGAACAGTTCGACCACTTCCGATCAGTGGTTGTGGCTAGTATCGATAGCTTCGAGCCACTCGTGGTTCCCGGAGCAGGATCGGATGCCGTTCGGCACGTTATCGCATCAAAGCTCCGAGTCGCACGCCTGTACATCCAAATCGGGTACAGAGATTGGGCTGCTCAGGCAATCCAAGAGGGTCTGAAGCTAGCCCCAGAGGACAAAGAACTATTGGACCTGAAAGCTCAGATCGGGTCTCGGCAATAATTGGGATCGAGGCCCTTCAAACTACATTGGCAGAAATATGGGTGATATCGGGGACTACCGCAGACTACTGCGACGGTTGGTATCGACGTGAACTGAAGCGCATGTTGCGAGCCGCAATGCCCCGTGCCTACTCGGCGTGCATCCGAGGGAAGGATCGAATAATGAATACTTGCAAGGTCGAGATTTCACTAGCAATTGTCCTAGCGCTTGTTCTACTAGCTAGTGGCTGTAGCGAGAAGGACGCACAACCGGAGGAGCGAGAACCAGATGTCGTAAGTCTGTCTTATGACCGTCTACCGACACTCTACCACGAGAGGGACGAAAACGGAATCCTGGGACCACCCGCGGCGCGCGTACACTTCGGCGACAGTACAAAGGGCGTCACGGTTACAGCGACGGTCCGAGGCACAACGAACGTCTGCCCCCTCATCTACCAAGATGTTGCCTATGTTCTGAATGAAGAGGGAAAGAGAGGGAAGCGTATCCCGATATTTGGTTACCAAGGTTGCCCATTCACCATCGATGGTCCCATCCAAGTGACGAAGGGTTTCGAGATGAGAGAGGAGATCACCATTGAGATCGCGAAGGCTTCGGGTAGCTTATTGTGGGTCTCATCGAAGAGTGCGCGCCCATTGTCGACCGCAGGAATGCGCCTCGCCGATGGTTGCGAGATGTTTATCAATACGACGTGGGTGTTCACCTCAAAGGGAATGGAGTTTGTGGCTGGTGGGGAAACTTATGTGACGAAACAGGTCGGCGCAACTGTCAAGTTCACGAGGGACGGTGTCGTGGTGGACGGTGTCTCTAAGAAATAGGATAAATGTGCGGATCCTAACAACAACGACCACACAAGGCCAAGAAGGACACAGGCCGCTGAGGCGCCAAACCACTCGTTGCACCGGACAGGACTCGCGGCTTCGCCGCTCGCCCGTCCCTGAGCTTGATCGTTCGGCATCGAAGGGCCATAGTGGCACAGGAACTGCCGCTTGTAAGATGCTACGCTTGTGGGCGCCAACTCGCCAAGGGTTTATCCATCGTTAAAGCGGGTTGATTCCAACTCAGAGGCTGTATCGCCCTTCCAGGGCTGCGAAGGATCAGGGAACCTTACCCACGGCTGAAGCCGTGGGCTATTTTCTTTAGCCCCTCCGGGGCAAAGACGAAGCAGCCACGTAAATCTCAGCTAGGAGCAGTGTCGGCGTAAAGCCCTCCAGCGAGCTGGAACGCGGCGATCGAGCGGCATTCAGCGACCGAAACGGGAGCGAACGGAGCATCGATCGTGAGAGGAGAACGAAGACCTTGCATCCGAGCCGCGGATTGGAGTACCCTGACCGTGCCGGGATGGCCAAAACGGAAATCCCGGTAACTGGGGTATTTACTTGACTCAGGTGACCCCTACATCTTGTGGTCGACAGAAGCAGCATTTTCAGTGCCGCCGATGATGGACTTGTATGGCACGGGGTCGATGGCGACCGCCTGTTGCACAAGTCGATAGAAGAGCTTCCCTCGGCTGCGAGAGTTGCGTCGATTAAAGCGGAAGGTAAACTCGTCCAGGTAGTAGTCCAGATGCTCGGGGTTGACGGCCCCCTGATGCGTCCCCAGCAGCCAACGCTTCAAAAGCGACGCCACGCGGTGCACTCGGGGCAGCAGCTTCGAGGCCGACTCCGGCCCCTCATCGAGGAACGTTACTTCGTGCCGGTAGCCGCGCTTCTGTAGCGGCTCATAGCCCAGCCAGCCGTCGGTATGAACCGTGCTGCCCCGTTCAATCGCTTCTTCGGCAAAGGGCATCAAGCTTTCTGCGCTCGCATCCCGGACTCTGCGCATCCGAAGCCGTCCCGTTCCCCTGCCGTCCTCCTGGGCGGCGATGGCAATCAACGATTTGGTATAGGTCTGGCGACCGCGCACGCCCTCTTCTGGGCTGCCCCAGTACGTCTCGTCCACCTCCACACGGCCGCTGAGGCGGTCGCGACCGGGGCGCACCATGGCGCGGCGCAACTTGTGCAGCCAGCTCCAGGCCGTCTTGTAGCTGCCCAGCCCCAAGACTCGCTGCAGCCCCAGGGCACTCACTCCGTTTTTCTGACTGGTCACCCACCAGATGGCTCGCAACCACAGCCGCAGGGGCTGACGAGTGTCCTGGAACACCGTGCCAGCGGTGACCGAGGTCTGCCGACCGCAGCCCGAGCACTCCCACAGCCCTTGCCGGACCGGCCAAGCCGCGCCGTGTCCGCAGCGCGGACAGCGGAATCCTTCCGGCCAGCGCAGCTGGAACAGATAATCCCGACAAGCCTCCTCCGTCGCAAAGCGGGCCTCGAACTCAGCCAAGTTCCGCGGATAGTCCTCCATCGCACCGCATACTACATCTTGGGGCTACCTGAGTCAAGTAAATACCCCATTTCCCGGTATAAGGATCAAGTACGAGGCTTCATCTACGATTGTGCTACTGGACGGCTCAAGGAAGTCTCTCCCGCCTAAGCTAGCGGGCCGGGTGAAGAAATCGCCTGCCCCGTGCTCTTCGGTTGAAGTGAGGTGGGCGGGGAGGACGTAAGCGTCGCAGACCGGCTTTACGTTGGATACGGTCCGCTCCGTTGAGAAAGGGCGGCGAAAGATGGGGTCGCGATTTGACGCGGCGCTGGCGAGCCTCCAACCGAAACCGATGGTTGCTTTGCCGGATCTGGACGCAACCCCTCGCCTGCCGTCCGATGTGGAAGGGTACGTCATTGCTGCACAGGAAGGGATCGGAATTCTTGCAGCACGGGCCGCGGACGGAGATCAGGCTGCGTTTAAGCAACTGAAAAAGTGTGTGGAGTGATCATGAGCACGTCTGGCAATTTCGGGCTCTCAGATATCGATGTGCTCGCGCTTTCTGTGCGTGATCGTGAATCGCGTCGACTGATACGCGAAGCGATAACCGCCTATCGCGGCGGCGCTTTGCGATCTGCGCTGATGTCCACATGGATTGCGGTTGCTTACGACATCATTGCTAAGACCCGCGAGCTGGCCAGTCAGGGTGAAAAGGCTCCCAAAGCGTTCGTGAAGGTACTCGACGACGCAATCAAGACCGCCAGCAAGCAGAAGCTGCAGGAGATTGAATCCAAGCTGTTGACCAAAGCCAACAAGGACCTCCAGCTTCTTGCGCCGCATGAGTACGCCGCCCTCGAGCGCCTTCAAAAAGATCGGCATCTGTGCGCGCATCCCGCCTTCGTAGTCGAGGATGAGCTTTATCAACCATCGCCGGAGCTGGTTCGTGCACACATCGTCCATGCGCTGCAACACCTTCTCCTGCACGCACCGCTGCAGGGTAAGAGTGCCATTGCCCGGTTCGACGCTGATCTATTGAGCGCCTCTTTCCCGGCGACAGCTGAGGAGATCAGCGCTTTCCTTCGCACGAGGTATCTCGACCGGGCGAAGGACGTACTAGTGATCAATCTCGTCAAGGCCATAGTCAGTGCACCGTTCGGCGCTGAGGGCGCCAAGTATGCCGGTAAAATCCGGACGTTGGCGCTGACGCTACGCGAGATCGCAAAGGCAAAGACCGCGATTTATGACTCAGTGATGCCTGGCTACGTGGCCGAGAAACTTGAACACGTTACCGACGAAGTTCTTCTAAGCATCTGTCCATTCCTCGAGAACGATCCGCGCATTTGGGACTGGCTCAAGGAGCCCGACCGGACGCGCATCAAATCGCTTCTCAAGACCGCTGACATAGAAACCCTCAAGGCCCACGCTGCCTTCGATGCGTTTGCCATCCCCCCGTTGTCCGAAGTCCTGCTTGAGAAGTTCAAAGGCTTCGATGAAGCCACGCAGATCAGCATCATCGCCGAGCGCCCGAGAAAGGAACTCGTCGGTCGAGGACTTGAGATCTACGCTCAAGCCAGCAGTTATCGCCACGCCGAGCATCTCGGTCAGTCCTTTATCTTGCCACTTGCCAAGTGGTTTTCCGCTGAAGATGTGGGAAAAGTGCTGAAGGCCGTGAGTGATAACGCACAGATTTGGAGTGCTGCCGGCACATCGGACATCCTCGAACAACTATTTGACCAGACGATTTCGCTTCTTTCCGACAGTCGACCGTACTGGGAGGTATTTGTCAAGGCACAGATCGACCAAATAAGTGGCTATGCGTCGGCCCACGACGCTTATCCCGGGCTGCAAAAGCTACTGGCCCGGAATCCGCGAAGACCTGCCTGTTGAACAATTTGACCCGGATTTCCTTTTTGGAAAAGCAGCAGCAACCTTCGGCTAACCTCCAACGTCAATATTGATGCGGGTTCGAGCATCGACATTGCCTTCCGCACTGCAGTCTCATGGTTGTCTCCGTTCACAGCGTCCTGGCCATCCACATCACCTGGCCCCCCCATTTCGCTCCATCTCGTCGTTCCCAGAGTCGAATCAAAACCGGAACCGGATGCCTGCCTCAATATGGGCGGCATCAATCTCCGCCCCCCTACTTGAGCGAAAGCGGTAGCCAGTGTGGAACTCCAGGAGCGGGGAGACTCGAACCGAGAGACCTACCATGATCTGATAGGCGAACCGGGAATCCTCGTATTCACGCCCCCTTTTCCCCACACCGCTTCCGGCCTTCCTGCCCGTTGCCCCCCATGAGCTGCACACACACCTCATCCACCCACTTGATGTCGTAGGGGTTCCAGCCCTCGTATTCGTCGAGCAGTGCCAACAGGGCGTCGGCGACGGCCTAGTGGTGAAGAGAGCAGGCAAGGGCGAGGATGGCAGTTGGCTGCTGCTCAGCGACAATCCCTCTTGGAAACCCTTGCCCTGGCCGGGCAATGCTGAGATCATTGGCGAAGTGAAGTGGATGGGAAGGACGTGGTGAACGGAGACAACCATGAGACTGCACCGCACAACAAGCCGTTCGTCGAGGCTGTCACGCTCCTCCAAGCCGCTAAGAACGAGCCGTTAGCGCCAGCCAAACTGGCGTTGCTCGAACAGGCGAAGGCGGCCTTCCAGGCTATCATCGAGCAATATTCGCCCACTGTTCTAGCGGTCAACCAGATTGAGGTTGCCCGGACCGCTTATGTGTGTGTCATCGGCCAGGCGGTGGCGCTTGCGCAAACCATTACCGATAACGAAGAGCGGGCTCGGGCGATGGCCAACATCGCCGAAGTACAAGCCGGAGCCGGGAACCGCACCGGGGCTCACGAGAGCTTCACCCAAGCGCTCGCGGCGGCGGAACGAACCGACGATGAGCAGCATGTCCGGCTCCTCGCCGATATCGCCGAGGCCCAGTCCCGGGCGGGAGACCGCGCCGGGGCTCAAGAGAGCTTCACCCGGGCCATCAAGTTCGCGAACACTATCATCGGAAAAGAGTGGGCGGAGTGGAACAGCCTGGCTAACGTCGCGAAGGCTCACGCTCAGGCGCTGGTTCACATAGCTGGAGCCCAAGCCCGGGTGGGGGACCGAGCCGGGGCTCGCGAGAGCTTTGCTCAGGCGATCAAGATCGCCCATACGATCCAAAATGAAATAGACCGGGCACAGGTGCTGGCCGCTATTGCCGAGGGACAAGCCCGTGTGCTGGTTTACATAGCCGAGGCCGACGATATTGCGAGACCCGTCGTAGTCGCACGAACGATCACCAACGAGTGGAGAAAGGCCTGCACGCTTTATGGGTTCAGAATGAATCTTCGAGACTGGGATCTGCTTGCCGAAGAACAAACGCAGGCCTTCATTCGCATCGCCGAAAAACAGGCTGCCGAGGCCGGCGAGATTGCGCAGCCACTCCCCCGAACGCTCACCGACAAATGGGAGCGGGCCAGGGTACTAGCCGCTATTGCCGAGGGACAAGCCCGAGCAGGGGATCGCCCCGGAGCTCAAATAAGTTTTTCCAAGGCGCTCGCGGTCACACGGGCGATGGATCACGGTTGGCCGGTGCGCTTCTTGGAGTGGGCTGTCGCCATCTTTGCGGGGGTCATGACCGAGATCTTCAAATACGGCGGGTGGCAGACCAGGGTACTGGCCGACATGTCTGAGGAGCAAACCCGGGCGTTGGTTCACATCGCCGCCGGGGAAGCCGAGACCGTTGACAGTGCGGAGACGCTAGTTGTCCGGCAGGCCAGGGTACTGGCCGGCATCACCAAGGCTTGGGTCGTGGTGGCTAACACGTTGTGGCACGGCGGCATAGGGGGGCGAGCCGGGGTGCTGGCCGACATCGCTCTAGCGCAGGGCCGGGCAGATGACCGTGCCGGAGCTAAAAAGACTGTCTCCCGAGCGCTGACGTTCGCAAAAACAATCAGCCACAAATTCAGGCGGGCCTGGGTGCTGTATCGCATCGCCCAGGCGCAGGCCCGGGTGGGGGACCGAGCCGGGGCTCGCGAGAGCTTTGCCCAGGCGATCAAGATCGCGCAGACAATGACGGACGAAGAGCTGAGGGACCAGGTACTGTCCGTCATCGCGGCGGCGCAAGCCGAGGCTGGCGGCATCGCCCAGGCGCTCGCTGTCGTGCAGACCGTCAGCGATGGACAGCAGGGCCGCCTCCTCGCTGGTATCGTCGCCGAGGCCCGAGCCCGGGCGGGAGACGGCGCTGAGGCTCTTGAAATCTTCGCCCAGGTGGCCGAACTCGCTCTGACGCTCACTAACAAAAAGCAGCAGGCCCAGGTCCTCACCCTCATCGCCGGCGGACAGGCCGAGGCCGGCGAGATTGCGCAGTCCTTCGTGGTCGCCCAGACAATCGTCGGCCCCTGCACACGGCTGCATGGGGGTGGATGGGCACCGTGCAAGGAGCAGCAGGTTCGAGCACTGTCGGCCATCGCTCAGGAACTGGCTAAGACAGGGAAGAACAAGCAGGCGGCCGAGCTTGCCCTAGCGCTCACCGACGAGGAGCAGCAGGTCCGGGTGCTCGCCAGGATGGCGACCGGTATCGAGGCCGCCCGGGCGACTTATGCGTGTGTCATCGGCCAAGCGGTCGCGGTCGCCCAGACGATCAGAGATGAAAAAGGCCGGTCTCGGGCGCTGGTTCACATCGCTGTAGCCCGAGCCCGGGCGGGAGACCGCTCCGGGGCTCAAGAGAGCTTTGCCCAGGCGATCAAGGTCGCGCAGACAATCAGAGACGAACAGTGGACCCACACTTACCGCGACGAGGTGCTGTCCGACATCGCTCTAGCGCTGGCGAAGGCGGGCAACGTTGAGCAGGCAATCGAGCTCGCGAAGACAATCAAAGGCGGGTGGCGGGACGGGGCGCTGTCCGACATCGCTGTAGCGCAAGCCAAAGCGGGGGATCTTCCGCAGGCACTCGCGATGATGCAGACCATCACCGATACACTAATCATCGGGCCCCATCATTCCGTGCTGATGGTCGCGATCGCCGAGGCCCAAGCCCGGGCGGGGGACCGCCTCGAGGCTCGCAAGAGTTTCGCCCGGGCCATCAAGTTCGCGAACACTATCATCGGAAAAGAGTCAGCGTGGAGGCTGTCTGAAGTAGCCGAGGCGCTGGTTCACATAGCCGGAGCCCAAGCCCGGGCGGGAGAGCGCGCCGGGGCTCAAGAGAGCTTCACCCAAGCAATCAATGTCGCGCAGACAATTACAGACGAGTTCCGCCGTGACATGACGCTGTCCGACGTCGCTGTAGCACGGGCTAAGGTCGGGGATGTTCCGCAGGCACTCGCGATGATGCAGACCATCACCGATACACTAATCATCGGGCCCCATCATTCCGTGCTGATGGTCGCGATCGCCGAGGCCCAAGCTCGGGCGGGAGACCGCTCCGGGGCTCAAGAGAGCTTTGCCCAGGCGATCAAGATCGCGCAGACAATGGCGGACGAAGGGTGGCGGAACCAGGTACTGTCCGACATCGCTCTAGCGCTGGCGAAGGCGGGCAACGTTGAGCAGGCAATCGAGCTCGCGAAGACAATGAAAGGCGGGTGGCGGGACGGGGCGCTGTCCGACATCGCTCTAGGGCAGGCTGAGGCAGGAGATATTGCGCGGGCGCAGATGCTCGCGAAGACAATTGCCGACAAGGAGCGTCAGATCCTGATCGCCGGCATCGCCAAGGCGCAGATCCGAGCCGGAGATATCGAGCAGGCGCTGGCGTTCTCCCAAAGGCTCACCGACAAGGAGCAGCAGGTCCGGCTCATCGCCGATATCGCCGATGCCCAAGCCCGGGCGGGAGACCGCGCCGGAGCTCATGAGAGCTTCACCCAAGGGCTCGCAGCGGCGCAGGCGATCACCGACGAGTGGCGACAGGTCCGAGCCCTCTCCGACCTCGCCGAGGTACTAGTTCTGATCGCCGGAATACAGACCCGTGCGTCATCCACGTGAGCCAATTGGATGGTGATTTGGGACGATTTGCGTAAGTTTCAGACCCTGATTGCGGGTGTTCTGGCGATTGTGGCAGCTGCCATCACTGCCTGGGTGATTTGGAAATCTGCAAATCGACATGTTGAAGCCCAAGAAAAACGCGACAAGGCGAAGGAAGATCGGAGGTTGCGGCATGGGTGTCTAAAACTCTCGCATGATCTTCAGATCCTGCACCGTAGAGCCCGCAAAGTGGAGACAGAGATCAAGATGCAGATAAAGGCTGATGAAGATGGGACTGACCGAGTCAGGCTCAACGTTTCTCTTCCAGAGTTGAGAATCATCATGCTAGCAGCGCAAGCTGTGGGAGCTCTTAGTGGGATTGATTGTATCTTGATTCATTAAGCTCTTTATTATAAATTAGTTATACAATATATATGGCGGAGAGGGGGGGATTCGAACCCCCGGTAGAGGTTTATGCCCCTACGACGGTTTAGCAAACCGCTGCTTTCGACCACTCAGCCACCTCTCCGCGGGAGGTGGGTCTCGGAAGCCGCCGGAGCGGCCGCCAAATCGGCGTCTGTCGCCACTTAATCTATCACAGAACAGAGCAGGGCCCATGGGCCTTTGGATGAGCCGACCTTCGGGTGTCTTCAAGGTGAATCCGCGGGGCTAAACAAGGAACGGCCCGCGACCGTTGAGGCCGCGGGCCGGCTGGTTCATCTGAGGGGATCTTCTTGCGCCGCGTTCAACCCTTGTTCGGGACTTCGACGCGCAGGTTGTTAGTGACCGAGAAGACTCCCGGCACGCTGTTGGCCTGGATCGTCGCGACGGTCTTTTCCATCTCGCGGTTCACGACGCCTTCGAGCGTCACATCACCGTTCTTGACGACGATGCGGATCGAGGGCAGGGTGCCCGCGCCATTGCGGTCCAGAACGGGATGGCCGTAGATTGCCCTCGCCGTGAGCAACCGGACGCGGTTGTCGTGAAACGAAAGAGGCAGGATTTCGATCTGATTCTCGACGTGGTCGACACCCTCCACGCGAGCCACGACTCGCTCAGCGGATTTCTTCAGCGACGGGCGATAAACGTGGCCCGACAGGACCACGGTGGAGCCGTCCACTTGATACTGCAAGTTGTCGAAGACGCTCAGGAACGGCAGCATGACGAGCTCGTGCCGCACCTGGCGTTGCGTGTCGGAAGAATCGGCCTTGGCGTCATGGTTCGCGGCCACGGCGGCCGGGAGCGTGACCAGACCCAGGACGATCGGTAAGACGAAATTGCGAAGTTGCTTCTTCATGGCTGTCTCCTTGTCAATCATTGATCGCTAAGTTCGATCGGTCGAGCTGTGGCCACAATCCCGAAAGCCGATGCCTTTGTTGCTACACCCATATAGACGCCGTTGACCGAATGGAGGGTACAAAAAAATCCAGCCGGCGCTTGACAAAGCTGGGAGCTTTGTGCAGGGGTCTGGACCACGGCGAGGATGCAGGGTCCCGAGTTGATTCGAGCAGCGGCTCAGTTGCGAGTTGGGAATGGGCGCTGGGCAGCGACAACAAGCATCCTCAGAGCTCCCTCACGCCGCGGCTGGGCTGGAGGGTGCCGCTCAAGGAACAGGATGCCAGGAAGGTTAGCGGGCGCGCTCGACGGTGTGATCGCCGAACAGCTCCTTCTAGATGTCGCCGTAGAAGGTCCAACGGCAGGACTCGAAACCGTCGAGCTGTGCTTCGGGGACGGACAGCTTGCCGTGGCCGTAGGTGCAAATGTAGTCTGTAGGGGGGGGCGGTCGGTCAGAGCGTGCGACCGGGAGCCGTTGGTGACCGGCATCCGCAGCCGCCGGCAAAAAACACGGCAGCGATACAGTTGATCAAGAACACACAGGTAGAGCCCGGCGCAGAAAGCGACGAAGACCACACCGATAGTCAACGTCCAGGGGAGCTTCCACAGCAAGTAGCTCAGCGCCACAAGCGGCGGCACCCCCGGAGCATGGGGAGAGTACCGGACTACCACTGCCCAGAGCAGCCAAGACGCAAGGACGACGGCGCACAGCTTGCCCACGAGCAGGAGCCAGTACCGCATCGCTGTATCTTTAGACTCCGCTGACGCCGCTTTGGTTTGCAAAATCGCACTCCTGGCTTGGCTGTCATCGATGCCCCGAAAACCCGCAGTAGACCCCTCGCTGCGATTGCCGCCGGCCCGGTTGCTTCCAATAACCAGATCGACCAAGGCGGGGATTTCGCTAGCGGCGCCTTGACCCCCTCCCCGAGATACGGGTAGACTAGATTCAAAGGCCCAAAGGCCGATGCAGCCGATCGAGGGATGCCCTTGACGGCTTAGGCCAGGGGCTTCCGAGCGAAGATGAAGGGACGTGCAAAAGCCGATTCCGGCCGACGAGCGGAGGTGCCGCAGCGCCGTCAGATGCATCGCTGCCGTCGTCCGCTGTGTCACCGTCCGACGGGTGCTTCACCCGAGCCGGAATCGCTGCCTCCCGCCGCTGAACACACCTCTCCCCGCTTCGCCGTTCTGCGTATTCAAAACGCCATTATTATTGTCGGTGTATCGAGCCCCGGCTGAGGGCTTCTGAAGAGCGGTTTCAGAAGCCACCGACCGGGGCGAGACAAACCGGGCGGTGGCCTTTTTTGTGCCCCGAGCAGGGCGTCGCGAAGCGAAACGATGACCTGGGTAGGAAAGCGAATGTTTGAGGGATCTATCGAACGACCGGCCAACTCCTAACCGCGAGAGATCGAGGTGTTTATGTCGTCGTTAATGTCAGGTGCACAAATCTTACTTGAAAGTCTTCAAAGAGAGGGCGCGGAGGTGATTTTCGGCTACCCGGGAGGGGTGACGCTGCCGATCTACGACGTCCTCTATGACCATCCGCTGCGGCACGTGCTGGTACGCCACGAGGAAAACGCCAGCTTCGCCGCCGAGGGTTATGCCCGCGCGACCGGCAAAGTCGGGGTCTGTATGGCGACCTCGGGCCCGGGCGCGACCAACCTCACCACGGGTCTGGTGGATGCTCTGATGGACTCGATTCCGATCGTGGCCATTACCGGACAGGTTCCGGATCACTTGATTGGCCGCGACGCCTTCCAAGAGGCGGACACCTTTGGCATCACGCGCGCGGCCACCAAACACAACTATCTGGTCAAGGATATCGACGAGCTGCCGCAGGCGATTCACGAGGCGTTTCACATTGCCATCACGGGCCGGCCGGGTCCGGTGCTGGTGGACGTGACGAAGAACGTCCTCCAAGGCAAGGCGCACTATCACCCCGCTACCAAGATGCAGCCGCTGAGGGGCTATCACGTGCGCACGGAGCCCGACGACGAGGAAATCGAAGAGGCCGTTAAGTTCCTATGGGCCGCCGAGCGCCCTTACGTGTACGCCGGGGGAGGCGTCATCGCCTCGGCCGCGTCGGCGGAGCTGGCTGCGTTTGTCGATCTGCTCGAAGCGCCGGCGGCGCACACCGTGATGGGATTGGGTGGCCTGCCCAGCCACCATCGGCGCTTCATCAGCATGCTGGGCATGCACGGCAGCTATGCCGCCAATATGGGCATCACGGAAACGGACAGTTTGGTCGGCTTGGGGGTCCGCTTTGACGATCGCGTCACGGGCCGGCTGGACGCTTTCGCGCCTCATGCCCGGGTGCTGCATGTTGATATCGACGCGGCTGAGATCAATAAGAACCGCCGTGCTGACATCGGAGTGGTGGGAGACGTGAAGTGCGTGCTCCAGCGGCTGAACCAACGGCTCGCCGAGACGAAAGACTCCCTCGGGGCGTTGAACCGCGACAAGCGTGCCGCCTGGCAGGCCCGAATCGACGAATGGAAGCGCGAACACCCGTTCGAGATTGTCCACGACGATCAGGAAATCAAGCCACAGTACCTGATGGAGAAGATCGACGAGATCACCAAGGGCGAGAGCATCGTGTCGGTCGATGTGGGCCAACACCAGATGTGGGCGGCGCAGCGCATTCGCTTCAACGAGCCGCGGCTGTGGGTGAACTCAGGCGGTTTGGGCGCGATGGGCTTCGGCTTGCCCGCGGCAATGGGAGCGCAGTTCGGCAACCCCGACAAGCTCGTGATCGCGCTCGTTGGCGACGGCGGCTTCATGATGAGCCTGCCGGAGCTCGCTACGATCGCGAGTTACGGCCTGCCGGTAAAGATCGTGGTCATGAACAACGGCTATCTCGGCATGGTGCGCCAGTGGCAGGAGCTGTTCTTTAACAGGCGCTATTGCGCGGTCGAGATGGATCGTTTCCCGAATTGTGAACTGCTGGCGGCGGCCTTTGGCATCAAAGGCCGGACCGTCGAGAAGCCGCAGGATCTGGAGGGAGTGCTCCGAGAGGCGCTCGGCGAGCCTGGACCGTTCTTGATGAACGTCAAGGTTTCACCCGAGGAGAACGTCTACCCGATGGTACCGGCCGGTGGCGCCGTCAACGAAATGATTCTCGAACCGCTGAAACCCCTGGCCGTGGGAGACTGACCGATGCAACAGCTTATCTCGTTACTCGTGGACAACAAGCCGGGCGCGTTGATGCGCGTCGCCGGCGTCCTCACCTCGCGCGGCTATAACATCGAGAGCTTGACAGTCGCTAAGACGCTCGACCCGACGCTCTCCAGCATGACGATCGTCGTCAACGTTAATCCGGCCATGCAGGAACTGCTGATCAAGCAAATCAAGCGGCTCGTGAATGTCGTGGAGGCGATTGACTTGACGAACTCAGAAGCGGTTTGCCGCGAACTGGCTCTGATCAAGGTCAAAGTTTCGCCCGACATGCGGCCGGCTCTCTTGAAAGAAGCCGACATCTTCCGCGCCCGCGTGGTAGACGCCGCACCGACTTCGTACACGCTCGAGGTCACGGGCGCGGGCGACAAACTGGACGCGCTGATTGAGCTGTTGCAGAACTACGGCGATGTCGAGATGATCCGCTCCGGCGCGATGGCTATGGCTCGTTCACCGAAACACAGCCACCGCGCGGCGTTCGCGGAAGCATCCCGTGTCACAGACAAGGTCAAGCAAACGGTAGAGACTTAGAATTCTCGTTCCGAGGACGTGGCCGCGCATCCGGCTGTGTTCTCGCTCAAAGAAAGAAGAATCGAGGAACCGAATGGCAGTAACCATCTACTACGAAAAAGACGGCAGTCTGGACAGCCTGCTCGACAAGACAGTCGCCATTATCGGCTACGGCAGTCAGGGACATGCCCACGCCCTCAATCTCAAAGACAGCGGCATCGATGTCGTCGTCGGCCTCTACGAGGGGAGCCGTTCGTGGCCGCTAGCGGAAGCCGCCGGCCTGAAGGTGATGACGACCGCCGACGCATCCAAAGCCGCCGACATCGTCATGGTTCTCGTGGCCGACCACATCCAGGGCGATCTCTACAGGAACGAGATCGCTCCGAACTTGGGCGATGGCGACACGCTGATGTTCGCCCACGGCTTCAACATTCATTACAAAGAGGTCCAACCGCCGCCGAACATCGATGTCTCGATGGTCGCCCCCAAGGCGCCCGGGCATCGGGTACGGGAGCTGTTCACCGAAGGAGTCGGCGTACCGGGGCTGCTGGCCATCGAGCAGGACGCCTCCGGCAAGGCGCGAGAACACGGCTTGGCCTACGCCCTGGCACTGGGATGCTTGAAGGCCGGCGTGATCGAGACGACCTTCAAGGAGGAGACCGAGAGCGACCTCTTCGGCGAGCAGTCGGTGCTGTGCGGCGGGGCGTCAGAGCTGATCCGCGCCGGGTTTGAAACGTTGGTCGAAGCCGGCTATCAGCCCGAGATCGCCTATTTTGAGTGCTTGCATGAGCTGAAGTTGATTGTCGATCTCATCTACGAAGGTGGGCTCAGCTATATGCGTTACTCGGTAAGCGATACGGCTGAGTACGGCGACTACACGTCCGGTCCCCGCGTGATCGACCAGCATGTGCGCGACACCATGAAGCAGGTGCTCGCCGACGTGCAGTCGGGCAAGTTCGCCAGGGAGTGGATCGCCGAAAACAAGGCGGGCCGCCAGAAATTCCTTGACACGCGAAAGGCCGCACAAGACCAGCCGGTCGAAAAAGTCGGCGCGGAGTTGCGCAAGATGATGAGCTTCCTCAAGAAAAAGAAGGAGGCCGACGCCCAGTAGCGTGAGCGGCTGTCGACTCGACCGCAAGCGGCTGGCACGGCAGGCCGTTCCCCTGCACTGCTGAACCCGCGGCGTCGGGATGCAGCCGTTGACCAAGTTTGCGAGGAGGAGCAAGACAAAACAGGGACGGTCCCCATGAAAGTATTCACCTACGACACGACACTGCGTGACGGTACGCAGGGTGAGAACGTCTCGTTTTCGGTCGATGACAAGCTGATGATCGCCCAAAAGCTGGATGATCTGGGGATCGACTACATCGAAGGCGGCTGGCCGGGGTCGAATCCACGAGACAAGGACTTCTTCGATCGGGCTAAAGGGCTTGATCTCAAGCACGCCCGCATTGCGGCCTTCGGCTCGACACGCTACGCCCGCAACACCGTCGAGAACGACCCCAACGTGCAGGCCTTGCTGGCCGCGGAGACGCCCGTCGTGACGATCTTCGGGAAGAGCTGGGACCTGCATACCGAACGCGCCCTGGGTGTCAGCGGTGAGCAGAACCTCGCAATGATCGCCGAGACGGTCGGCTATATCAAGAAGCAGGGCCGCGAAGTCATCTATGACGCTGAGCACTTCTTCGACGGCTACGATTCGCACTCGGACTTCGCCCTACGAACGCTCGAGGCTGCCTCGAAGGCGGGGGCTGACGTCCTCGTCTTGTGCGACACCAACGGTGGAAACGTGCCCCACAAGCTGGCGGCGGCATTCTCGGACGTGCGCGCGCGTTTCGACGGCGTGATCGGCATCCACACGCACAACGACTCGGACCTGGGGGCCGCCAACACCATTGCAGCCGTCGAGTTGGGGGCGAGCCACGTGCAAGGGACCATCAACGGCTACGGCGAGCGCTGCGGCAATGCCAACCTGTGCTCCATCATCCCGATTCTCGAACTCAAGCTGGGCCATACGACCGTGGGCCCGGAGCAGTTGGAGCAGCTCACGAACGTGGCGAACTTCGTCAGCGAGACGGCCAACTTGTCGCTACCCAACGACCGGCCGTTCGTCGGTCGCAGCGCGTTCGCGCACAAGGGTGGTATTCACGTCAGCGCCGTTCTCAAGGACGCCTCGACGTACGAGCACATCGACCCTGAACGCGTTGGCAATCGGCGGCGTGTGCTGATCAGCGACCTGTCGGGCCGGAGCAACATTACCTACAAGCTGGAAGAAAAGGGGCTCGACAAGCTGCTCGATGGTTCCACACGCCGCCAGTTGCTTGACCGTATCAAGCAGCTCGAGTTCGAGGGCTATGAACTCGAGTCGGCCGAGGGCACGTTCGAGCTACTGGTACGCGAGGTGCTTCAACCCGATCACTTCTTCTTCGAGCTCGAGAACATGAAGCTTGTCAACGAGAAAAGGGGCAACAAGCACACGCAGTGCAAGGTCGAGATGGAGGTGCGCGCCCGCGACGGCATCCATTCGGCTGAGGTCGAGGCTTCGGGACCGTTCGACGCCATGGCCCAGTGCCTGCGTAAATGTCTGTCGCACACCTATCCTCCCATCGCCGACATTCGGCTGGTTGACTACAAGGTGCGCGTGCTCGAACCCAACCGTGGGACCGCGGCCAAGGTGCGCGTGCTGGTGGAGTGGAGCGACAACCAGCGCAACTGGACTACCGTGGGCGTGTCGGACGATGTGCTTGAAGCCAGTTGGAACGCGCTAGTCGATTCGATCCGGCTTGAGTTGCTGCGTTTGGCCGAACACGACAGCGAACTCGACAAGACGGTCGCGGATTATTCCTGGGGCGTGTAGTGTAGGCCTTCAGCTCTCTCGAGACGCTGCCGGGTTCGTGTCAACCTCCCATGAGCCGTAGGGCTAAACACAAGCCGGGTCGGGTGAAAAAGCCTGTCCCGGCGCACGCAGCCGAACCATCGGGCGAGACAAGCCAAAGGGCCCTCGATCCCACATCGCCCGAGCGTGTCAGCACCGTCGACAAGGTAATCTGGGCCGTGCTGCTGCTTGTGATCTACATCATCGTTGCCACCTGGGGCCATCTAGACTTCTCCAATTTGATGGGCTATTACGACCTCTTCGCGGACGCGCTGCTCCAGGGCCGGCTCCACCTCGACGTTCGTCCCGACCAGATGTACATCCATGACATGGTGCCGTTCGAAGGACGGTACTGCATCCAGTGGGGACCGGCTCCGGTTTTGCCCTACCTCGTTGCCAAGGTGTTCGGGTTCCCTCTTACGGACCGCTCGGTCTGCCTCATCTCGGGATGGCTTAGCTCGCTGGTTTTCTTGAGCATTATTCTGGCCCTCCGAACGGCTTACTTCCCCCGAATGTCGAAGGACATCGTTCGCTGGTTCTTCTTCGCCTTTGCCCTCGCGACTCCTACGGCACTCGTGGCCTGGCGCGGCACCATCTATAACGAGAGCATTGCCGTGGGGTCCTTTGTGTCCTCATCGCGTTCCGGCTGTTGCTCAAGCATCAACAGGAGCCCGTGGCTGGTTGGGCAATCGCCTGTGGAGGTCTGATTGCAGTCGCTATCCTGAGCCGCATCACTCTGGGCGTGTACGCCGCCGGCCTGTGCGCCTACTTCGCGTTGATAGGCTGGACCGAACGACGGCCGTCCAGTGGCCACTCTGAAGCGGGTGGCGGGGTTTGGTCTACCGGTGGCGCTTGCAATATGCATTCAGTTGCCCTACAACGACGCGCGCTTCGGCTCGCTGTGGGACTACGGAGACACATACCTGCCAACAGCCGTGGAGGACTTTCAACCCTTCAGCGTCCGCTATGTCGCAGAGAACATCGGTCACTACTTCCTTGCCCCCATTCAGTTCAGTGCTGACTTCCCTTGGCTTTCCCACAGGGGGTGGCAACCTCTGGTGAACACAACGCGGGCCGAGAGCATGTCCTCCCTATTCCTCTTGCCCCCGTTCCTGCTCCTGGCGGCCCTTTGCTGGCCGATTGTCAAGAACCGTTCGGAAGGCGCCAATCCGAAGTTGCGAGCCTTCGTATTCACCGCCGCCGGCAGCTCGTTCCTCATGTGCCTGGTGATGCTTAGCTTCGGCGCCTCGTCACGGCGATACATGCAGGATTTCGTGCCTATCTGGATGATCTTAGCCGTGATCGGGGTGGCCAGCTTTACCGAGAACCGCGCGATGGCGAAACGTTACGTGATCCCGACCCGGGCAGTGCTGGGACTCACTTTTCTTCTCCATGCGCACCTCGTGTTCACGGAATCCTTTGACTGGGATCCACCCGACCACAACGTCATGAGGACTTTTGTCGCGTTGGGCCCTTCCGTACGAACGATCCTGCCCGGTCGACGGCTAGACCGTGAAGAGGGGATCATACGGAACGACCTGGCCACCCTGGCCCTCAAGACCGGGCAGTACGATCAAGCGGTTGACCATCTCGAAAAGGCCGATGAACTCATGCCCAATGAGCCTCGAATCCAGAAGAACCTTGAGCTAGCGAAAGCCTGGCTGCAGCGGCAAAGGACGCAGCGCAGCCGGTGAGCGCCATTCTGGACAGTCGGCCAAAGAAGGGCAGGAATCCCCACCATGTGTGGCATTAGCGGCGAACTCTACTTCGACGGTAGACCGGCCGATGAAAGTCAAGCCGCGTCGATGATTGCGGCGATTCGCCACCGTGGCCCGGACGATACAGGGATATTCGCCGAAGATTCTGTATCTCTCGGTGTCGCACGACTCTCGGTCATTGATATCGAAACGGGCCATCAGCCGATCCACAACGAGGACCAAACCGTTCATGTCGTGATGAACGGAGAGATCTACAACTATCAAGAGCTTCGCGACGAACTGGTCCGCCAAGGTCATCATTTTTACACTGGTTCCGACACCGAGGTGATTGTTCACCTTTATGAGGAGCATGGTGAACGACTGGCCGAGGACTTGCGAGGTATGTTCGCCATCGCCTTGTGGGACCGGCCGCGAAGAAGACTCCTGCTAATACGAGATCGACTCGGCGTCAAGCCGCTCTACTGCTATCTGGGGCCGGACCGCCTGGTCTTCGGCTCAGAACTGAAAGCTCTTCTGGCAGCCGCTATTCCCCGGGACATCGATCCCCAAGCAGTGGACGACTACCTTACTCACGGATACGTCCCCGGCCCGACGTCGATCTTTCAGAATGTCTCCAAGCTACCTGCAGCACAGTGGCTGAGCTGTGAGCAAGACGGCCGGATTCAACAGAAACGCTATTGGGATGTGCTCGATCACCAGTGGGACGATGAGCACCAGGCCGCACGAGATCCAGCGTCCCGGGGTGCGGCCTTCTGGGAGCTCCTCAAAGAGAGTGTCCGCTATCGGCTCGTGAGCGACGTACCCCTCGGAGTGTTGCTGAGCGGCGGGATCGACTCGACGGCGATCGTCGCCGCGCTTCGGGAAGTTACATCTCAACCGATCAAGACCTTCACCGTGGGGTTTCAAGAATCCTCCTACGACGAGAGCGCGATCGCACGGATGACGGCCAATCACTTTGGAACCCAGCACCACGAATTCGTCGCCCAGCCCGACTGTCCTGAGATTGTCTCCGAGTACCTCAAGTACCTGGACGAGCCCTACGGAGAGTCATCGGCTATCCCGATTTACTACGTCGCGAAGATGGCCTCTCAGGAGATTACCGTTGCTGTCGGTGGGGACGGTGGCGACGAGCTGATGGGTGGTTACAACCACTATTTCGCGAGCCGTCTCATGGCTCGCTACAGACAATGGCCGGGACTCTTTTCGAGACGTCTGGTGCCCTGGGCGGTAAACGTGCTGCCGGTGTCCCATTCTCGTGCCAGCTTCGAGAACCGAGCCAAGCGTTTCGTGTCGGCGGTTGACGACTCACCGGAACGAGCTCAGCTACGCTGGCTCGAGGTGATTTCGGACGAGTCAAAGGAAAGGCTCTACGGCCCCGCGCTGGCGGACCACCCCAACAGACAGCCGGCATCCCGTTTCACAGCGGCGCTTTTTGAGCGCGGCCGAAGCTTGACCCCTCTGACCCGCTTGATGTATCTCGACCAGCAGTTGTATCTCTGTGACGGCATTCTCACCAAAGTCGATCGCATGACGATGGCCCACAGCCTGGAAAGCCGTGGTCCTTTTCTCGACCATAAACTTGTGGAATTCAGCTTGCGGCTCCCCGATAGCTGCAAGATACGTGGATGGAATAGGAAGTACCTGCTCAAGAAACTTCTCAAGGGGAGGGTCCCCCGGGCCGTACTCTCGCAGAAGAAGATGGGTTTCGTCATCCCCTTGGCTCAGTGGCTGAACGGACCCTTGAAGGAACTGCTGTGCGATTCGCTGTCCGCGAACTCTTTGCGGGGGAGCGGGTTCTTCGATCCCAAGGCGGTGCAGCAGTTGGTGCAAGAACACTTAGCGAAGCGGCGGGATCACAGCAAGGCTCTGTGGGGAATCTTGGTCTTTACTCTCTGGCTTGATCGCTATACTCGTGCTCCTGAAGCAGCCAACTAGCCGGACAATCCCTCATGAGCGAGATGGGCTCCTCTCTCAACCGAATCTTGGGACCCCTTCGCCGTTATTATGGCCACAGTCCGCGCTTCGAAAGACTGGTGAACCGGGCCATATGGTCCCTGACGACCCCTTGGTTCCAAATAGGGTCCGCCCCGGAGAAAATTCGACTGCTCGAGAACGTCCGGCCTTTCACGCTCGTTCATGGCTGGGGGTTGTCGAAGATCTACGAGCTTTGCCGTGAAATTGAGCGGCGAAGAATCCCTGGAGCCTTCGTCGAGTGTGGTGTTTGGAAGGGCGGGTGCGCGGGCGTCATGGCCCATTGGGCCGCGAGGACCACTCCGCGGCGATCGCTGTGGCTGTTTGACTCCTTCGAAGGACTGCCCGAGCCTACGCCGGAGGATGGCGAGAAATTGGACGGTGTCGGCCCCGATCAGCGAACCGGAACGCTGGAGCCTATCGGGAAATACGTCTCTTGCCTAGAGGATGTGCAGAAAGTCCTTTTCTCGGTTCTCCATCTCAACTCTGACAACATTTTCATTGAGAAGGGCTGGTTTCAGAGTACGCTGCCCGCAGCGCGCTCCCGAGTCGGCCCGATCGCGTTGCTTCGCCTCGACGCCGATTTGTACCAGTCCACGAAGTGCTGCCTCGAGAATCTGTACGACAACGTCGCGGCCGGGGGCCTCGTCATCGTGGACGACTACCTCGGCTGGCCCGGATGCCGTCAAGCTGTGGATGAATTCCTCGTGGGCCGGGGCGAGAACGTCCGTTTCCGTCAGGTAGACCCACTCGACATGAATTCTGAGTTCTCGGCCGTCTACTTCACAAAGCCGGGTGTGCCTAACCCGTAAGTGTCTTCTAGTCCGGCTACTTAAGCTGATAGATGTCAATCGAGTGTCGCCCGGCGGGCTTTTCGAAAGTAGCGACGAGCTTTGCACCCGGTTCACGCACCCGCACGGCCGCCTTGGTGTTATGGACCCGCATTTCCAATTTGATTCAAACCTCTCGACCTTCCGGCGGCCTTGAGCGTCTTTATTCATAGGGGCTAGAGCCCGATGAGGACGCCATGGAGGCCAACACCCAATGGGTGAAAAACAAAACAAGCCGTTCCAGCTAAGCTTCAACGGTTTGTTGAAAGTCGATTTCCAAGGATCGCGTGTCACTTCCGACGGCGGGCTGATCCTGGTTCGGGAGTTGGACGAACGGCTCGGGCTCGGGAAGCTGATCGAGGAGCATCTCAGCGACTCGCGACAAGGCTTGAACAAGAAGTTCCCGCTGGCCGATCTGCTGCGGCAGTCGGTTTACAGCCGACTCGCCGGCTACGAGGACCTCAATGACGCCGTTCGAGTATCCGCCGATCCGACCTTTCGCTTGATCGGCTCGCAGAAGAACTGGGATCGCGGCGGGGCGCTCACCTCGCGGCTACAGAGCTTCGAGACAGGGCTGCTCGCGAGTGAGGAGAATCTGCTGGGATTGATGGCGGTGAACCGCGAGTTGGTCGCGCAAGCCGAGACGACGGACGACTGCGAGCGCGTCGTTCTCGACATGGACTCCACCGAGAGCCCCGTCCATGGCCAACAAGAAGGCAGCGCCTATAACGGCCATTTCGAGTCCATCTGCTACCACCCACTGTTGCTGTTCAACCAGCACGGCGATTGTCTGGCCGCCAAGCTGCGTCCCGGCAATGTGCACAGCGCTGACGACTGGGACGAGTTGCTGCTGCCGGAGATCGAGCGCCAACAGGCTGCGGGCAAACAGGTCACCTTCCGCGGCGATGCGGCCTTTGCTAAGCCGGAGATTTATGAGTCTTCGGAGAAACGCGGAGTGCAGTACGCCATTCGCATTCCGGCCAACAAGAGCCTGGAATTGGAGATCGAAGACATCTTGTTTCGCCCGCCGGGAAGGCCCTCCCGGAAGCCCTTGGTGCGCTACAAGAGTTTTCGCTATCAGGCGGAGAGTTGGTCGCAGGCGAGGCGGATCGTCGCCCAGGTCGAACATCACCAGGGCGAGCTGTTCCCGCGGGTCGGATTCATCGTGACGAGCCTGCGCTTGCCAAGCCGCTCGGTGGTGCGCTTCTACAACAAGCGCGGCACGGCCGAGCAGTGGATCAAGGAAGGCAAACAGGCCACGCACTGGACGCGGCTGTCGTGCCATCGCTTCCGGGCCAACGAAGTGCGACTGCAACTCAGCGTGCTGGCCTATAACCTGGGCAACTTGTGGCGGCGGCTGGGGCTGCCGCACAGGATCAAGAGCTGGTCGCTGACGAGCTTGCAGCAGCGGCTAATGAAGACCGGCGGCCGTCTGGTCAAACATGCCCGCTACTACTGGTTGCTGTTGGCCCAGGGACATCTGAACCGGCGGCTGTTCGGTGACATGCTGAGCAGGATCTGGGCGCTGCCTGTGCCCGGAGGGTAACGCGGCGAGCGCGGGGCAGCCGGAGCGGGGAGTTGCCGAGAGGCAAGGTCGGAGCGGTGTCGGCAGAGTGGCCGCTGGCGTTGCCGGAACGCCTTGACCGGACCCGATCTGAAGGCGGACCGGCGAAGAAAGCAGGATCGAACGTGAAAGCAGTGCGAAAACGTTGCACCGCAGCCGTGGCTCGCCTATGCTGTCAGTACCGGGATGGCCAAAACGGTAATCCTGGATGGAACGTGTCAGTTATGTAGAAAACGCGCGCAACTTTGGAAAAGTCGATCACTCCCGCCTTCACTCTTTCGTATTGCGACTTCATGATGCCGGTAGGGCCGCGCGGCAGTATGGGATGCTTGTCTGTGAGCTGCATCCACCACGCCTCATAAACACGTATCCTGTGACGCATGTTGAGATAGGGAAACATCGCATCTGCAGGAGGGCCCCAATAGGGATCCGTCAACAGAATGAGCGGCCTCCTGCCGGCTTCGGCGACTATTGACTCCCGCATAATATAGAGTCAGTCAAAACAAAGAGAAGACTGTTTCCAGAAGGCCGTGATCAAACGCGGTTTGCGGTACATGCGGCGGAGTGCCTTGCGGGCCCGCTCGTTCAGCTCGCCGTAGTCTTTCGGACAGACGTTCGGCAACTCGTGCTGCTTCCAGTAAGCCCAGATGTATTCCACCGGATTCAACTCCGGCGCATAGGGTGGCAAGTACTCGGTTGCGATGTGGCCTTCGGAGAGTTCGATGAACTCTTGCACCAGGCGGCTACGGTGCGCCGGCAGCCGATCCCAGACGATCAGCAGCGGGCGATCGATATGACGTACCAACGCCTTGAGAAAGTCGGTCACTTGCTCTTTGCCGATCGCACCGGGATAGAGCCGGAAGTAGAAGTTACGCAGCGTCAGCCCCGCCGAGACGGAAAGCTTCTCCCAGTTGAAGTTAAACTGCAGCACCGGTGTTTGGCCACGTGGCGCCCAGGTGCGGCAGCGATGCGGCTTCTGACTCAATCCGCTTTCGTCGATGAAGACGAGCGTACGGCCTTCGTTTTGGGCTTTTTTTTAATGCGCTTCCAGGTCTTGCGCTTCCAGGTGCGGATCCGCTCTTCGTTGCGCTCGCGCGCCTTTCCGGCCGGGCGTTGCGGGCTCCAGTCGAGCGCTCGCAGGATCTTCCAGGCGTGGCCTGCGTGGTATGCGACCCCGAACTCGTCTCCGGTCAGCCGAGCCACCCGCGGACAGCTCCACAGGGGCGTTGGGAAGCCGTGGGCTTCCGGGCCTTCCAGCAGCAGCGACGTCAGGCGTTCGCGTTGTGCGGCATCGAGGAGCGGCTTGCGTCCGGCGCGCCCGGCCTGGCGGAGTCCGGCCGCACCCTGCTCGCGGTATTGCCGCCGCCACTCACTGACGGTTTGGCGAGCGACGTTCAGCCGTCTCGCCGTCTCGGACTGATTGTGGCCTTGGTGGAGCAGCCGCATCGCTTCGAAACGGCGCTTCTCCAGCGCCTTGAAATCCCGCTTCACACCTTTGGGGTTGCCCATACATATATAGATGCTCCACACTGTCAAAAAGTGTCATAATAATTTGCGGGATTCAATAGGTAATCAATTGCCTCCCGGTTTCCGAACCCGACGTGGGCGTGTGAGCCGAGGAAACCCGTTACATCGTCCCGGTGAAGGAACTCCCTTGGTTTGCGGACCATTCCCTGGGCCTGGAAGAGCATCGGACCCGCGATACAGAGGGAGGCCAACGCTCCGGCGGTTTGTCTCTTGCTGTGCGAGTTGAGCAGCCGGACGGGCCTCTCCCAGACATCCGCCGCCGCTAATCCGATCACCACCAGCCAGGGCCAGAAATGTGGAAAGGCCCAGCGTGTCGGGTACATCAGTGACAGGATGACGCACTGTAGCACTAGCGGTGCCACGGAGATTGAAATCAAGACCCACGGAGCCAGGCTCTTTCTCCAAGAGAGATAGAACAGGCATGCCACTCCGGCGAGTGCAACGGGCCAGGTCATGTAGGTGCCGACATAGCCGATGAGTAGCGGAAATTCTTGAACGCCGCCTTGAATGGATCGCGGAGAAGTTCGTCAAGGGGAACGTAGAACTGCCGATGATGCAGCAAGGGGTCATGAGTTTCCAGCCTCGGGGCCTCGGGAATCGCCACCCAGGTGATGAGGACAAAACCGGCCGCAATTCCGTAGATGAGCGCCCACCTCGCGAGCAGGCTCCTGGCTTGTCCACGTCCGAGCCACAGCCCCGCGATCACGGGAAAATATGCGAAGAGCAGCACGGTCTGCTTGGTAAACAGAGCCAGTCCGAGCGCGACGCCGGCGGCGATCTCGGGCGCCCAATTCTTCTTCGGCTCGCCAAAGGCGAACAGCGCCGTGAGTGCGATGGTGATGCCGTTCAGATTCACGAAGGCTTCGGTGTAGGCCAGCCGGTCGTAAAGCACCGCGAAAGGAAACACGGCGTAGAGTGAGGCGCTGATCAGCCCGGCTGTGTCTCCCCCGAGTCGCTTGCCGATCGCAAAAACACCGATTGTGCTGAGCAACCCAACACCGACGGCGACGAGGCGGCTTTCCAGCAGAGGGTCGCCGCCGAGAATCATGCGAACCACCGCGAGCACCCAGTACTGCAAAGGCTGCTTACCGTCCAAGAGTGAGATAAACCATTGACCTTGGTGCTCGATGATCTCGGCCCAATGCAGGTAAATGCTTTCGTCCACCAAGATCGGGAACATCTCCATCAGGCGAGCGACACGAAACCCGAAGGCGACGGCAAGGACGCAGACCATCATCCAGCGGCTGCGGGTCGTGGCGGGCCAAAGCTGGCGGAGGATGCGGCGCGGGGCCCCGAATCGCCGCGCGGACGTGGGCGCCGCCGCAGTGGGCTTCTTTCCGTGCCGTTTCTTCTTCACATGCTTCTTGAACGCTACTGGGCTGGCCGCGGACATGCTAGTGATTGTTCAGTCAGCTTACCAAGGGCCAAGCCGAGGCGATGGCGCATCATGCGCCACAAAGCTCGGCGGAATTGAACTGTTACAATGGTGCGACGTGCACGAGCAGTTAAGCCCCTTTGTATGAATACTTTCTCGGAGTCGGGGAATGCCGCGAGCGCAGCCGGGTCGATAGAGCAACCGGCGCTTGTATCGGTCATCATTCCAGCCAAGAACGCGGCTGCTGTGCTCACGGACTGCCTCATGTCCGTGGCCGCCTCGGTCTATCGCCGCCTAGAGACAATCGTCGTGAGCGACGCTTCGAGTGACGCCACCGACGACATCGCTCGGGCATGCGGCGTGCGGGTTGTTCGCAACGAGAACTCCCGCGGCGCCGCCTACGCCCGCAATGTCGGTGCCAACACCTCCAGCGGTGAAGTGCTCTTCTTTGTTGACGCGGACGTGGTGTTGAATCCCGACGCGATCTCGATCGCCGTGGAGTGCCTGCGATCCGGACGCGCCGATGCCGTCTTCGGGTCCTATGTCAGCGAGACGCGCGTACCGAACTTCGTGGCGAAGTTCAAGAACTACCAACATCACTTCAACCATCAGATCGCCTCCGACCAGCCGAGCAGCTTTTGGAGCGGCTGCGGCGCGATCACGCGTTCGGCGTTCGCGGCACTCGAGGGGTTCGACGTCAGCTTGCAGTTTTGCGAGGACATCGAATTCGGGCACGCTCTCCGCCAGGCGGGCTACAAGGTCCTTCTGCTCAAGCATATGCAGGCGGAGCACTTGAAGTTGTACAGTCTGCGGCGGCTCATCACGTCCGACCTGTTCGGCCGTGCCATCCCTTGGACACGTCTGTTGCGGTCCGGCCGTTCGCAGATGGGGACCCTGAACACGGACCGCCTCGGGGTGGTCAGCGTCGCGTTGACCGTGGCGATGTGGATCTCGTTAGCAGGCACCCTGTGGAACCCCATGGTTGGTTGGGTCGCTTTGGCGGCGCTGGCCGTTCTGCTCTGGGTGAACCGGCGGTTCCTGCTGTTTGTTCGGCGTCAATGAGGCCTCGGGTTCTCTGGGGCTTCGATCCTGCCTCTGTTGCTGCACTTCACCATCTGTGCCGTCGGATACGTCGGCGGCCATCTGACCCCGCGCTACCCTCCGAAACGGACGCCGGCGCCGCAGTACGCTTTCACCGAAGAGTTCAAAGTCAGCAGCGCCTGATCGCGGTGATCGCCACGAGCTGCTGTTTGTCGCTTCCGCTTACGCTAAGATTGAAGCACCGCCGAGAACTCGGGGCCACGAGGTGCCCGAGTAGGTGGCGGTAAGGCCGAGCCCAGCCTCTAGGGTAGGGTGTCGGCGCGGCGGGTGATCGGGGGAGGTCCGACGTCGCGACTCTTGCCCGACGGAAGACCCATGGCACCCAGTCCGACCGTCCTGTTCATAGGTCTCGACTCCGCCGACCCGTCCATGCTGAGGAAATGGAGCGGCGAGGGCTACCTGCCGAATCTGCGTTCCTTCGGCGTCAGCTGCTGGCTGGTATCGAGCTGAGAGGAAGGATGCTCAGGGACCTGTTCGTCTCCGAGCCGTGGGACCTGTTTTTTGCGGATTTTCCGAGACGCACTGTGCCGGCCATCAGCTCTGGCACCTCCAACACGAACGGGACCTGAGTGACGAAGGGTCCGATTTGCGGACGGCGATGAGGGATGTCTATCAGGCGGTCGACAGAGCGGTTGGCGCGCTGGTGGACGCGGCCGGGCCGGAATCGCGGGTCGTCGTGTTTTCCGGCCACGGGATGCAGCCTCAGTACCATGGCAGAGACGTGCTGCCGACCTTGCTTGAACTGTGGGGCCTCTCCGGACCCAACAACATCGACCCCGATCCGGCGCACGAGCGACGAATCGTTGCTAAGAAAGAGTTGGCGCAAAAGCTCAAGGAAGCCGTTCCGATCCGCTGGCAGTATGCAGTCAAGAGGCTGCTGCCACAGAAGATTGAGCACGCTGCGATCAGCCGCACGATGGGGAGAGGCAAACTCGACCCCAGGGCGCGCGCATTTGTTGTTCCCAACAATGAGTTGGTGGCCACCATCCGGATCAATCTTGCGGGAAGGGAACCGCACGGCTTGGTTCCGCTCGGTCGGCCTTACGACGAGCTGTGCCGGTGGATCATCACCCGTTTTCGAGAATTGATCAATCCGGCCACCGGCAAGCCTGCCATCACAAAAATCTCCAGAATGAAGGACTCCTACCACGGCCCGCACATGAATTTGCTCCCCGACCTCACCGCGCGCTGGAGCGATGAAGCGCCGCTCGATGAGGTTCGGTCGCCGGGGTACGGGACGGTTGTGGCCCCGCATAGAGACCGCCGAACCGGAGGGCATGCCGAGCAAGGGATTCTCATCGTTCAGGGTGTGCCTCAGGACACGGCGCTCCATCTGGATGACGCCTGCGGCAAAGACCTCGCTCCCACGGCTCTCCACCTCCTCGGAGTTCCAATCCCAGAGAACATGGAGGGCCGCAGCCTGCTGGCCGCGCCGGCCCCGTCACTCACGTCCTAGCCTCAGTCGAGCATCAAAGCTCTGAAGATGTGTTGGTCCGATACCGTCCCGGCACGAGCCGCGGCGCCGAGTGCCGAAGAGATGTGACGAGGCCGCCGACGCCGACGAATCGTTGCTCAGAGTTGGAACGGAAAGACCAACGAACCCAGTAGATACACCAGCATCGGCACCAGCAGCAGCGCGATCGCATCCAGAATCACCCCGGCCCGAAACATCTGCGGAATCGTGATCCAGCCGCTGCCGAAGACGATGGCGTTGGGGGGCGTTGCCACCGGGAGCATGAAGGCGAATGAGGCCATGATGGCGGAGGGGATGAGCAACAGATAGGGGTGAACACCGATTTCGACCGCGGTCTCTGTGATCACGGGGGAAATCATCAAGACCGTGGCGATGTTCGAAGTTGTCTCGGTCAGGAGCACCGCCAACAAGCAACTCAGCGGAATCAAGACCCACAGCGGCATGCCTTGCAGCGCCGACATTTGGGAGCCGATCCAGCGGGCCAACCCCGTTTCCTGAATCCCGGCCGCCAGCGCGAATCCGCCGCCGAGCAGCATGACGATGCTCCACGGTATGCCGTGCTGTATCGTCTGCCAGTCCATCACGAAGCGCTCTCTGCGGCCCTTCCATTCCGTGCCGGCCGGCAGCAGGCAAAGCAGCACCCCCATGGTCATGGCGACGGTGGCGTCGTGGATGTCCGAGGGGCTCTCGAACATGCTGGACCAACCGGGAATCGTGAGGCCGCCGAGCTCAAGCGGCCGGCGGAAGATCCAAAGCACGGCGGTGGAGGCTGAGACGGCCAGCACGATCTTCTCGGGACGTTTCATCGGCCCGAGTTTGCGGATTTCCGCCTCGATGATCGTTTGGCTGCCGCTGAACTTGATGCGGTCCAGCGGCAGGTCGGCTCCGAACCTGCACAAATAGCTCCATATGATGGGGATGAAGATCACCACAATTGGGATGCAGACAATACTCCAGTCCATGAACCCGATCGGCGGCTGGTCGGGGAAGCGTGTTTGCGCGAACCCGAGGAACGCAACCGTGGTCGGCGATCCGATAATCGTGCCCAGCCCGCCCACGCTCGCTGAGTAGGCGATGGCAAGCAGCAGCATCAGGCCGAAGGTCGTCTTGACCTGTGCCTGCGTGTCTTCCGTCCTCTTGCCGTCGATCTCGGCGAACTCGGATAACTGCGTCACAACGGCCATGGCGATCGGGAGCATCATCATCGTGGTCGCGGTGTTGGAGATCCACATCGAAAGGAAGGCCGTGGCGATCATGAACCCCAGCATCAGCCTTTCCGGCCGCGTCCCGACCCGGGAGATGGTCAGGAGTGCAATTCGGCGGTGCAGGTCCCACTTCTCCATGGCCAGTGCGATGATGAACCCGCCAATGAACAAAAAAATGATGTGGTTGGCGTAGTTCGGGGCCACCACGCGGCTGGACATGATGCCGAGCATCGGCACCAGGGCCACCGGTAACAGAGCGGTGACCGCGATGTGGGCGGCTTCGGTGATCCACCACGTCGCCATCAGGGCGGCGATGGCGGCCATGCGCTTTCCCTCCGGGGTTAGGCCCTCCGGCCGCGGGAACAGTAGGATGATCAGGAACAACGAAAGGCCGGTGATCAACCCCACACGTTGACGCAGATCGTACTCTTGCGCTTCCGTCTGCACCGCTACCCCTTGCTCTTCAGACCCGGAACAGAGCGCCCGGCCTGCGGGCGAGTACATCACCCTATCACGGAGCGGTCGGCGCGGGCACCTGTTCGCACACTCCGTCCCCGCGCCAGGCCTCGCCCGCAATCACGCCCAGCTAGTGGAGTGTCGCGGAGATTCCTTAGGCGTAGGAGTATCCAACGAGACTTGTAGGGGCGGCCCCTGTGCCCGCCCGGCTGCTCGTCTACCATCAAGTTTGCTTTGCGGCAGGGATTGTCCTGACCGGTGGGACATTCGGTGCGTCTGACGCCCCGCAACCCGAAACATCCGCAACATCTCGCGAAGTGCCACCCCCAAACTTGGAGCTGCTGGGAAGGTGGCATTACGGCCCGGTGTACTCGTCTGCCATATCCGGCGATCACGTGTACTTCGGATCGGGAGGTGCGATCCGAGTCCTCAAGATTCGCAAGGACAAATCATGGCAGGACGTAACGTCTATCACCACGGCGGGCATCGTCCGTGGCCTGTTTGCTTCGGGATCTCATCTTTATGTTGCGGACCACAGCGGTGCTCTCAGAGTCATCGACATCTCAAAGTGCGACAAGCCCGTGGAGATAGGACACTGTGACCAGCCACGAGGCACCCGGTCCGTCGTCGCTCAAGGCGACTATGCTTACACCGCAAGCGGATGGACGGGACTGGGAATCATCGACATCTCCGATCCCAAGCGACCTCGGCCCCTCGGCTCTCACAAGACTGGCGGCTACGCAACGGACGTCCACGTGCAGGGATCTCTCGCCTTCATAGCCGGTGCCGGGCTGAGAGTGTTCGATGTATCGGACCCCCTGGCGCCGAAGGAAATCGGACACGTGGACACGCCGGGCCGTCCCTACGGAGTCGCTGCGTCGGATCAGTATGCCTATGTGGTATCCCTCGACCATCAGGACAAAGGCGAGGGAGGTCTCAGTATCGTCGACGTTTCCGATCCAGCGGTCCCCGTCCTGAAGGGATTCCACAAGCTGACGTACGGCGCAGAGGATGTCACCGTTGAGGGCTCGCACGCTTACGTGGCGGGGGTGGCCAACGATGCCGGCCTGATCATTGTCGACGTCTCCGATCCGTCGGCACCGCGACGATTGGGAAGTTACAAGCATCCGACGTGCTCTGAGCAGATCAGCATCGACGGGTCCTACGCGTACCTGTCCCACGGGGATCAGGGACTGGAAGTGATCGACATATCACAACCGACGACTGCCCCGGTGGTGAAGCACGTTGACGCAGCCGGCCTGGCGCGCGGCGTTTTCGTTGCCGGCTCCCATGCCTACCTGGCCAATGACTATGCCGGCCTGCGGATCCTCGATGTTTCAGACCCCTCTGCACCACGAGAGATCGGATATCAGACGACGTACCGTGCATTGGACGTTCACGTTTCCGGTTCCAATGCGTACGTTGCCAATGACGTGGAGGGGATACGAGTCCTCGATGTCGCGAACCCTTCGTCGCCTCGCGAGATAGGACGCTACAAGACACCAGGCACGCCGCACGAGGTGACCGTATCGGGGAGCTATGCGTACGTAGCCGATGGCGAGGCCGGTCTAAGAGTTCTGGACATATCGACCGCGAGCGCCCTCAGAGAAGTGTCCTTTCTTGATACTCCCGGCTACGCCTGGGAGGTTGTGCTCTCGGAGCGTCACGCGTACGTTGCCGACGGAAAATCGGGACTGAGAATCATCGACACCACCCAGCCCTCGTCCATCGCGGAGGTTGCAGACTATCTGCCCGAGGGGCGCGCGGACGCCAGGGGAGTCTTTCTCGTCGGCTCGCGGGCCTACCTCGCTGCGGGAGCCGCAGGGCTGAGGATAGTCGACGTTTCGGATCCCAAGAACCCGTGGGAAATAGGTCACTACGAAACATCCCGCCAGACCCGGGCGGTCTACGTTTCGGGCTCCTACGCTTACATTGCAGACAGCGATAGGGTGAGGGTGGTCGATGTTTCGGTACCCTCGGCCCCCCGGGAAGTAGCTGCCTACATGCCGCTAGGTAAACCGGAGGACCTCTGGGTTAGCGACAATACCGCTTACGTCGCTGCCTACGACGCAGGCCTGATGATACTCGATTTTGCGAACGGTGAGCCGGTCTCACCCGACCCGGCATGGAAGGACCGGATCGAAGCAGCCCGAGCCGTTTCCCCCTAGGGCGCGTGCCGCGGCCGACTCCGCGGAGGCGCGGCCAAAGCCGGAAGCTTCGAGATACGATTGGGCACCTCGTTTCAAACCCCGTAGTTAGCAAGGGAGCCCGACCTTGAAGATCCGCGTGCATGCCGACGATCTCGGTGCCACCGAGGGAGTCTCCAAGGAGATCATTCGCTGCGCCGATGATGGGGCCCTCGATTCCGCCAGCCTCTTGGTTAATGCCCCGGCGTTTAGATTCGCCCTCCGGGAATACCAGCGACGCCGCAATTTTTCTTTGGCGTTGCACCTCAACCTCGTAGAGGGCAAACCGCTGACTGCCTCATCCCAAATGACGCATTTGGTGAATGGAGACGGTCTTTTTCGGCATACAGCCTCGTCGCTATGGTCGTACTGGCTACGTTCGTTGCCTTCCACACGCCGTCAATTGCATGACCAGATCCGACTGGAAATAACCGCACAGCTGGAGTTGTTTCGTGACAGCGTCGGGGACACCGGCGATAGAAAAAATGAGCAGGGTCCATCCATTGAGCTAGACAGCCACGGTCATGCGCACCTCGTCCCTTTCGTATTTGATGAGGTCGTATCGCTTGCTCACGAGCATGGGATCGCTCGCATTCGTATTCTCAATGAGCCATGGAAGTGTGTGGGCATCCCTGATTCGCCTGGAGCTCTCGTGCGTGGCATCAAGAGTGTGGCCTTGACTCGCCTGTCTCGGCCCTACGCGTCGCGGCTCGAGCAAGAATGCCTCCATTATCCAGAGTTTTTCCTAGGCGTTGCCGACAGTGGCCGAATGACCTTCGCCCGCGTGGCACGAGGCTTGGCGGCCATTCAGGCAGCGGTGAATGCGGATACGGTAGAAGTCGAGATGCTCTTTCACCCCGGTGGAACGGATCTGAGCGAGGACTGGGCGTGGACGCATTATTGTTCCTACGGGCGCTTTTACCGCTCTGTGTGGCGCAAGCGCGAGGGTGAGCTACTGCAGGGTAAGCAGTTTTCCGAGCTCCTGCGTGGATACCAGAGCGAGAGGGTCTGAGAATGTCGGCCATCCGCGGCAAGCTATCGGCCGTCGCACGGTGCTTCCGTCATCGACTGTTGGTGACGGAGCAAGCATCGAAGCGCAGCAGGAGTGATCTGCCAGAGGAGCGTTGTTGCGCAGCCCGGAAACTCGCGCGGGATCGAGCAGCGTCAGCCGCCGATGGTTGTCATGCGTGAGGACGCTCGGGCGGCTAGGAAGACGGCGACGGCCAGGAGCACGGCTCCTACGGGTACGAGGTAGACGCCAAGGCCCGGGTCGCCATCGTAGGTGAACAGCCCGCCAAGGAAGAAGCCCGCGGGAAGGAGGATGCTACCGCCCATCAGAGCCCGCGAGGCGATCCTGCGCAGGCGGTCTGGCCAGGTGGGGTGCGCGTTCAAGAACGCGGCGAGCACCAGGTGCGGCAGCGACACGAGCGTGCCATGGGCGTGCGCCAGTGGGCGACGTGTCGCGCTCGATGCATCCAGGTAGAAGCCGGCCTTGAAGCCGTGCAGAGCATCCAGGAAGACGCCGAGCATCAGAAACAGTAGGAGCGACCACCAGCCCCACCGAAAGTGAGTTCGAACGAGACGGCGATGCGCTACGCGGCTCGCTTGGGTCCGGTCCGCATCATCGGGCACGCCGGAGTGGTCCTGCTCATTCATGACTCCTGTCCCGTACGCATTCGGCCAGGACGATCCGGCGGTTGTCGCGCTCTCGGTAGAGCTCCTCGAGGCGTTCCACCCAAAGTCGTCCGGGCCCTACGATGAGAGTCTCCGGGGGAGCGACCGCCCCATCGGCGACCCGCGCCGTAACCCACCGTCGCATGAAGTCTCGGCTCACCCGCGCTCGGTCATCGGCAGGGCCGACATAGTCGAACGGAGCCGTCTCGTCGGTGATCTGTCGCAGCGAACGATACGCGATCAGGCGCGTGGCGGAGTACGGGTCGACCAGGAGACGGGCGAGGTATGGGGTGACCCAACTGTTGCCCGACGTCTCGAGCGCCCAGCTCTGACCCATGTGCCAGGCGACGATGGAGCGCTGAGCGGCATCGCCGCGAAGTGCCCAGAGGACGGCGGCGGCTACCTCCTCGTGCTCGTCGTCCAGGTCGGCGGCGGGTGCTCCGTACCACTCGGTGAGATGTTCGGCGGTCCACGCCAGCGTCCTGTCCAGATAGCAGAGATTGCAGGCGTTGGGCCGTTCGGCCGTCGTCCGTCCCGACGCCACGGGGGAGTCCACGCGATGCGCGCGTGCAGCCCCAAGCAGCGCATAGCTCGTGTAGGGCATGTGGCAGTTTTGGCAGCGACTACCGCTACTCGTGGCGTCGTGGAAGGTGTGCTCCGCGACTCGATCGCGGAGATCTTCGTGGCATTGGAGGCAGGCTTCGTCTCCGTCCATGAACGGTGTGAGCTGGTCACGCGGTTCGTCTCCGTGCATCTTGTGACATGACAGACACGTCATCTCGCCATCCGTGTAGCAGCGCGAGAGGATCATCGCGTTGTACTCTCGACCACCAATGCGGGCCGTCCCGTCTGTCCAGAACGCGTTCTCGTTCTCAGCTCCCCTGGTGACCTTGAAATGATCCTCGAGCTCCTTGCCGGCACGGAAGGCCATCCAATCACCACCGTAGAACCCGTCATGAAATGTGGCGAAGGAATGACATTGACCGCACACCTCCGAGGAGCGTTCCTTGGTGAGTCGCGCCGGGTTGACGATGGTGGGGTCGGGTACGTCCGAAGCGCGCATCCGATGCCGATGGAGCGGGTTGTGATGCGAGCGAATGTGTTCCTCGGCCGGACCGTGACACCCTGCGCAGGCGATGCCTAGCTCGGTGACCTCAGTCTCCCAATCCCGCGACTCGAAGTCGAAGTTCGGACGCGGACCGACCGAGTGACAGCGAATGCAGTCCCGGTTCCACTTCGTTTGCTGCTGCGTCCAATCTTCCGGATGGAGAAACGAGTCCTCCGTTGGAATCCAAATCCCGTCCGCGATCTCGTACACCCAGGGAAACTGTACGAGCGAACCATCCCGGTCCGCTGTCCAGTAGATTTGCTGGTGACGAGATCCCGTCGTCATCATGACGCGCTGTGGCGGCGAGACCTCCATGACCCGCGAGGGATCCCCGGGCTTCACCTCGGCGATCCAGAACTCCCCCCTGCGACGATCGACGACGAAGGCACGTCGTCGATCTTGCAGATGCCGGCCATCGAAAGGCGGGAGGACGGTGTCCGGACCAGCCACTTGTGTCATCGTGCGGTGGAAGCTCTTGTGCCAGGCTTCGTATTGCCCGGGGTGGCAGCCCTGGCATGAGCTGGATGACAACATGCCGTCCTGGTCGGTTCGGACAGGCAGTGCGCGCGTGAGCTCGATGTCCCGTTCAGGTCGACGCACCGCCGCGGCCAGCAAAACGAGCGACAGGAAGACGAACCCCAAGAGATGGATGCTCGCCCTACCCCGGCGCAGCGACAACGCTATCAGCGGCAGAAGGGCGGCAACGAGGACCGTCGCAAAAAGAAGGTTCTCAGTGAAATGAATGAGATCCCCCCTATCTGGTCAACGAGTACGAGCTGTGCGGTGAACGTGACTCTCTGCTCGTAATGCCCGTTATGCACTATTTCCTGGCGGCGAGCAGCAACGCTCGACCGCGGAGAGGGACACATGGGAAGCCAGGCGAGGACCAAGACAACAGGATCCGGTTCCCGGAAATCGGCTGATTCGGAGTCCCGCGATCAGCTGAGGTGGGCCTTGATCGCATGGGCCGTCGTCGCTGTCGGGGGCGTTGCGTTGGTTCTGCCGCGAGGGTCGGTCACCCCCGACACTGTGGCTCCGACGGAGATCCGGGTTTCCGTGTCCAGTTTGGCCAATCTCGGAAACCTTGCCATGCAGGAACGCGCGTCCGATCCCGCCGCACTCGAACGAGCTCTGGATCACTTCCGGCGCGGCCATGAGCTGGACCCTGACCACCTGGACGCTCGCTTTGGGCTGGCTTGGGCGAGGCAAGTGAAGGGTCTCCCGGAAGCCGAATGGCGCGGGCTTTACCAGCAGACGGTGGCCGACACCTCCGTTCTCGCCTATCTCTCGCTCTTCAACCTCGCGTACGCCGAGGGGGAGGCTAGAAGGTACCCCGAAGCCGTCGCTTTCCTGGAGCACGCCCTGCAGGTGATGCCGGAGCGCGCGGACGGCTGGCTTGCGCTTGGAACGAAGCACGTGGCCACGGGAGACAACGCGCGTGCCGTCCTGGACTTTCAGCGGGCGGCCGAGCTAGTGTAGTGCGTCAAGCAGATTGCACCTTAGGCAGGGCGGCACGTCCGCGCTTGACTTTCTCGAGGATGTCGGAGGCGGTCGCGGTCCAGATGAAGGGCGTGGGATGCCCGTTGTGCTGGGCGATGTAGTCGTCAATGGCGGCGACGAGCTCGTCCACGCTGCGAAACACGCCGCGGCGCAGGCGCTTGACGGTGAGATCGCGAAAGAATCGCTCGACCATGTTCAGCCACGACGCCGAGGTCGGGGTGAAATGAATGTGGAAGCGCGGGTGACGATCGAGCCAACGCTTCACAGCGGCATGCTTGTGGGTGGCATAGTTGTCCACGATGAGATGAAGCTGTTTGTCCTTGGGAGTGCGGCGGTCAATTAAGCGCAGGAAGCGCAGCCATTCCTGGTGGCTGTGTCGGGGCATGCACTCGGCGATCACGCTGCCGTCAAGGCTGTTGAGCGCCGCAAACAGGGTGGTCGTGCCGTTGCGCTTGTAATCGTGGGTCATCGTTTGGCCGCGTCCCTTTTTGAGCGGCAGGCCGGGCTGGGTGCGATCGAGGGCTTGGATTTGGGACTTCTCATCGAGCGAGAGAACCAGAGCATGCTCAGGCGGATTGAGATAGAGTCCGACGATGTCGTCGAGTTTCTCGGCGAAACGCGGGTCATTGCTGAGCTTGAAGGTCTTGACGCGGTGGGGCTTGAGGCCATGGGCGCGCCAAATCCGTCCCACGGTGGAAGCGCTGACGCCGGCCGCGGCGGCCATGGTGCGGCGGCTCCAGTGGGTGGCGTTGGACGGTTTCTCGCGGGTGGTCTTGTGGATGATCTGCTGTACTTTCTGCTTCGAGACGGCAGGTTTACGACCGGGCCGTGGGGCGTCTTTTGCAATGCCGGCGATGCTGCTTTCGAGAAAGCGCGTGCGCCAGCGGGCCACCAACTGCCGCGAGACACCGAGCTGTGCGGCGATCTGCTTATTCTCGAGACCGTCGGCGGCCAGCAGGACAATCCTGGCTCGCAGGGCGAGACGAACGGCGACTTGGCGGCCGCGCGCGTAGCGGTCCAACTGCTTGCATTGCGCTGTGTTCAAAGTTACTGGTTGTGCTCTTCGCATCCCATGCCTCCTGTTAATAGAGACGATGGGAAGTCAATATAAGTTACATTATTTATGGTGCACTACACTAGTCCCAGATCACTCCCGGGCTTTCTTCCTGCTCGGCCAGGCTCACCACGCTCTCGGTCAAGACATCGAGGCGGAGGCTGCGTGGAGTCGAGCGCTTCAGCTGGACCCTGCGTGGGAAGGTCGGATAGAAGCGGCCCGGGTGCAATGACCGGCTTTGGTGCACGAATAGCTGTTGACTCCGGCAGGGAGGTAAATTCTACTTGTTGGGTGGCCGTTCCTAGACTTGGAGTGTACTCCCGGATGCACCTCGACCCGTGATCATTTCCAGGCAGCGACGATAACAGTCCTTTGATAAGTGATTACACCCCCTCCGCAAGAGCTTCATCGCCTTTGGGGTCAGTGGTACACCCACGATCTTGCTTATTGATGGCGGAGGTGTCGTTCGGCACCGTCAGGTGGGCTATACGACGAAGGAGGGCCTCACCGTAGACGGATGGATCGACATAGGTAGGCCCTCGCGAGCTTTCCCTGTCACACCACCGGGCATACGGGTCCCGTACCACGGCGGTTCGGAGGAGTTAAGCGTTCGAAGATGCCGACAATCTGGGAAGGCCGAGCGAATCGAAATAGACATTGGGCAGCGCTTGCTGGACAGCCGCGTGCCGCGACATGGCCCACAAACCAGTGGCGGAACCGGCGGCAATGGCCGCACGATAATGCGGCACGCCCAATCGCCGTAGGTTGGCGAATCGGGTCGGCCCATTCCCCCACTGCCGCCAGGTCATCATGCGGAGTCTCCGGCGGATCCGCGCATCCAGGTTGCGAAACACCAGCGGGTCTTGGCTGAAGCCAAAGTAGCTCCGCCAGCCGAGCAGATACGGCCTCAATGAGCCGATCATCCGCTCAATGCTGATCCCGCGCGTCCTGCTCGTCAGCTCTCGCACTCGCGCTTGGAACCTTTGCAACGCCTCGGGCGATATCAATCGCTGAGGCTCCGCTCCGGTCGTCAAGCGAAAGCCTAAGAACTTCCGATCGTTGGGTCGAGCCACCGCACTCTTCGATTTGTTGACCTTGAGTCGGAGTTTCTTTGTAAGAAACTTACAGACGCCGGCCATCACCCGTTCCCCCGCCCTGCGACTGCGAACGTAGATGTTACAGTCGCCGGCGTAGCGGCAGAAGCGATGGCCGCGCCGTTCCAACTCGCGATCCAAATCGCCGAGCACGAGGTTCGACAACAACGGCGACAACGGTCCGCCTTGTGGCGTGCCTTCGTCGGCAGGACTCACCAGCCCGTCGTCCATCACCCCGACGGTTAGAAACGCCCGGATGAGTTTCAGCAATCGCTTGTCGGGGACACGTTTGGCGACACGAGCCATCAGCAGGTCATGGTTGACTCGATCGAAGAACTTCTCCAGATCGATGTCTACGACCCACTGATAGCCTGCGGCGACGTAGGCTTGCGCCTGAGTCACCGCCTGATGCGCCGAACGTCCCGGTCGGAAGCCATAGCTGTTGTTGGAAAACGTCGGGTCCCAGCGCTTCTGCAGAACCTGCAAGACCGCTTGCTGGATCAGTCGGTCGAGCACCGTAGGGATGCCCAACTTCCTGACCCCGCCGCCGGGCTTCGGGATTTCCACCCTGCGCACCGGTTGCGGTTTGTACGTTCCTTGAAGCAACTGTTCCCGGATGGCTGGCCAGTGCTTGCGAAGGTCGTCCAGCGTTTCGTCGATGGTCTTGCCATCAACACCCGGACTCCCTTTGTTACCCCGAACTTGTTTCCAAGCCTTTACGGGATTGCTTCGCTCGCACACCTCCTCCATCAGTCGTTCTTCTCGCGCCGGGCTTTCAGATTCCCGCTTCACCGCGGACGGTTCGGTCCCTTGCCGAGCGCGCCTCGGGGCTTCACCCTTTGGCTCGTCCATGAAGGCCAGTCGTTGCTGGGTTTTCTGCCGCTTGCCGTCCATGAGTTGCGAGTCTTACTTGCCGCTCTCTTCCGTTCGGGCCTTCGGCCATCGTTCTCGGTTCGGCCTATCTGTTGGCTCCGTCTTTCGACTTGTGGAGTGCCTTACTAGCCTTGCCGACTGCATGGCCTACTATGCCCTCTGCTGACTTCTGCGCCCCGATCAGGTCGCCTCGCGGCTCCCCCCAGTCCCAAACAGCGGGACGGAACGCAGACCTCCCGGGGTAAGTCTGACCGCCTTCGCCGCACACCTGCCGAATCTACAGCCTTGGCCCTTGATGGAACTGGACTTCGCGATCAGTTGTCCGCTCGTCCGACCAAAGATGCCTCTTATCCGGTTTCTGTTCGTCAGGTCGCGGTTTTGTTCCACGCTTCCTCTGGACCCCGCCTCGCGACGACGCCCTTGCGCTTCCCTAGCACTTCACCTCCATCAGGCTGTGCAGAGGACTTTCACCTCCAAGCTGTCAGACATGCCCGGCACACAACCGGCCAGGCTCTTCGGAGCCTGTAGAGCCTGCACTTCGCGGCGACCGCTAGTTGCCGCCGGAACCAGGCGGCAGCGGCACCTGGCGGTCGGCCTTCGGCTTGACACGGATGAGGCTCCAGGGACGTTGGCGCAGCTCGTCGGTCAGCTGCTCGACGTTCTCGGAGGCATTGCGGAAGTTCTCGACCGATTCGTTGATGCCGTCTTCGTTCATCGCCACGAGGACCCGCACTTCTTCGAGTAGCTCGCGCGCCGTCTTCAGCGTGAGTTCCAGCTCTTCGAGATCGTTCTTCAAGGGATCCCGCACCTCGTCGACCGTGCGGCTGACGTTCAAGATCGTGGTGTTGGCCGTCTTCGCGACGACGCGGAAGTCCTCGGAGAGCTGCTCGATGTTCCGCATCGTCGAGTTGAGTTGGTCGGTCACGTCGGCGATGCGAGGTTTGAGGTCGGCGACGAGACTGTTGGTGTTGTCGAGAAGGTCTTCGATCCTCTTCTGGTTCTTCTCGTTGGTGATCTGCTGGAGGTTGTCGAGCAACACGTGGGCGTCTTCGGTGATGCGGTGGAAATCACGCCGCACGTCGCGCATCAAGACCTGGGCCGTGTCGGCGATGGCGGAGATCTTTTCGGTGACGTCGGCGAGCGTGGCGCTCTCGGCGGACGGGATGATCCCGTCGGCCTCGATGCGCGGCGCGGTGTTGTCGCCGGAGGTGATCTCGAGGTAGTTCTGCCCGAGGGCGCTCAACGAGCTGACCTTGGCGAGGGACTTGGTGTTGACCGGCACGTCGTCGCGAAGCTCCATCAGCACCTCGATTTGAGTGGAGTCGTCCTCCCACGGACGCACGTCCGTCACGACACCCGACTTGAGGCCGCCGAACCGAACCATGTGGCCCGACTCCAAGCCGCCCGCGAACCGGAAGTAGGTCTTGTAGCGAACCTTCTCACCGGCCACCTGCACGTTGGCCACCGACAGGAACGTCACCACGAAGATGATCAGGGCGATGATGACAAAGATTCCGACTTTCGCTTCGTTGCTCATGCTTGGTTGGCCATTTCGTCCTGGGCGGGGCCGCCGATCAGCGCTGCGTCAGGCGTTTCAGATAGGCCTCGTGGTCTCCGGCTACTTTATCAGGGATGCGGTCCAAGAACTGGCGGATTCTGGGGTTATCACTGTGGCGCATCTCATCCGCCGTTCCGACAGCCAGGATCTTGCCGTGCCGCAGCATGCACATGCGGTCGGCGATCAGAAACGCGCTGGCCAGCTCGTGGGTGACGACGACGATGGTCATCTTGAAGGCGCTTTTGAACTCGATGATCAAGGAATCGATCTCCGCCGCGATGATCGGATCGAGCCCCGCTGAGGGCTCGTCGAACAGCAGAATCTCGGGATCCATCGCGACGGCCCGGGCGACGGAGGCGCGTTTGCGCATGCCTCCGGAGAGCTGGGCGGGGTAGAGGTCCTCGGCGTCACCCAGGCCGACTTGCTCGAGCTTCATGCGCGTCATGAGCCGGATAGTGGGCTCGGCCAGCTTGGTGTGCTCCCGCAGGGGCAGCGCCACGTTTTCGGCCAGCGTCATGGAGTTGAACAGCGCCGCGCTCTGGAACGAAACCCCCATGATACGCCGGATCTCATTGAGTTGCCTCTCGGAACAAGTGGTGATGTCGACGCCCTTGACGTAAATACGTCCGGAGGTCGGTTTGTCGAGGCCGATGATGCGCCGTAGCAGAGTGCTCTTTCCGGAGCCGCTGCCGCCCATAATCACCATGGTCTCGCCGTGCCGGACATCGAGGTTGACGCCGCTGAGGATTGTCTTGGGGCCGAAGCGGACAACCAGGTCCTGCACGGAAATGACCGCGTCAGCGTTCGCCTGGCCTTCGTGAGAGGCCGCCGCGTCTTGGCTCTTGTTGCTCATCTCCAAAAGAAGTAGAAGAACCCGGTAAACAGCAGGTCGGCCAGCACGACCAGGAAAATCGACTTGACCACGGCCGAAGTGGTGGCGCGCCCAACTCCCTCCGGGCCGCCGCTGACACTGAAGCCCTCGAAGCAGCCCACGTGCACAATGATGGTGCCGAAGGCAAGGCTCTTGATCAACCCGGCAACGATATCGCGCAGCACCAGGACCTCGAGCACCTGCCGCAGATACAACCAGAGCCCCATGTCGAGCGTGAAGTAGACGAAGATGCCCCCGGCCAGGATGCCCGCCGTGTTCGCCGCGATGGTCAGGCAGGGCAGCATCAGCAGCATGGCGACGTACTTCGGGACCAGCAGGAACTCCACCGGATCGAGCGCCATCGAGCGCAGCGCATCGACCTCCTCGGTCACAACCATGGTTCCGATCTCGGCCGAGAACGAGGAGCCCGACCGGCCCACGACCACGATAGCGGTGATCAGAGGTCCCAACTCTCGCGTCATGCTAACCGCCACCAAATTGATGACGAACTGCATGGCGCCGAAGCGGCGCATCTCCGCACCGCCCTGCAACGCCATAATCAGACCCGTGCAGGCGGCGATCAAGCAGACCACGGGCAACGCGTGGACGCCTACCACCGCCATCTGCCGGACGGTCGTTTGCCAGCGCGGCCTGCTGCCCGTGAAAGGATTGGCGCGCCAAGACGACACGACCCCGCGGTAAAACTGAACCGTGAGACCGCCGACGTACTCAATTCGTTCAATCGTGCCCTTGCCGACGGCTGCGAAGATGGACATGGCTCGGCCGGGATATCGGGAGAGGAGCCTATACTCTGCGTCCCCGGCGAGGCGCTGCAAGACCCCCCGGGTCGGTCAGCCGGCGGCCTCCTCTTCGCTCTCAGCCACCTCAAAGACGTTGAGTAGGCGGGTCAACTCCAACACATGGCGAGGACCGTCGTTCAACCCGACCAGAACAAAACGCCCATTTCTCTTGCGGGCTTCTTGCAGGCCCTCGACCAGGCTGGCAATACCGGAGCTGTCGATGTAGGGTACGCCGGCCAGGTCGACGATGATCTGCTCCTGGCCGCGCTTCTGGAAAAGCTCAAGGACGGTCTGCCGTAGCTCCGGCGAGGAATGAAGGTCAATATCACCGGAGACATATACGACCGAGCGCTGGCCTTCGCGTTTGACGTTGAGTTCCATAGAGTCCGCCACTTAGGGCACGTGTGGCTGGTGCCGCTTCGTCATGCGCACACAGTTGGTCGCGCCGTCCCGCCAATACTCGACCTCGTCCATGACCGAGCGGATGAGGTAAACTCCCCGGCCCCCGGATCGCAATTCGTCGGGCGGGGGCGTCTCGCGCTGGGCCGGGTCGAAGGGCTCGCCCTGGTCTCTGACCTCCACCTCCATACCACCCTCGACGCGGTCGCACCGCAAAGAGATCTTCTGGCCCGGGTCGCCTTTGTACGAATGTTTGATGACGTTCGATATCGCTTCGTCAATCGCTAGAATGACCTCGTGGGTGGTTTTGGAGTCCAAACCGGCACGGGCACTGAACTCACGGACAACTCCGCGGATCAGCCGAAGCCAGCGTGTATCACTGGTGACAACAAGTTCGACCTCGGCGGTCATCGACCCTTCCGGCAGCGCTTGAAGGGCCGTAAGACCCTTATTTCAGCGGCATTATAACATGACGCCCCTCGAACGCCCGAGCCGGGATAGCATCGTTACGCGCTCTGTTATCGTACCCAGTTGATGGGAGTCTCACCGGCGCGCCGTGCCGCCTACCGAGTACTGAAGCGGGTGGAGACCGACCGCGGCTACTCGTCCGAACTGCTGCACGCGTCCGTGGAACTGGGGGAAATGAGCGCACGTGACCGCGCTCTCGCAACCGAGATCGTGCTCGGCAGCCTGCGCTGGCAAGGTGCGCTGGACGATCTGTTGACGCGGGCCGCTCGGCGCCCGGCCGAGAAGCTCGACCCGGAGGTCCTGATCGCGTTGCGAATCGGGGCCTACCAGCTTCGCTATCTGGAGAGGGTTCCGGCTCGGGCTGCGGTGTCGGAAAGCGTCGAGCTCGTCAAACAAGCCCGAAAACGATCTGCCATGGGGCTGGTCAACGCGGTGCTGCGTCGCCTTCCTGACCGCGGGCCCGAAGACCGCGAGCAGGAACTGGCCCACCCAGCCTGGCTCGTCGAGCGCTGGCGACAGACCTACGGCGAGGACACCACGAAGGGGATTTTGCAGTTTGACCAGGCGCTTCCCCAAACCTACCTTCGGCTGAACTTCCGTTTCCCGGCTGAGGAGACCCTGGAGCAGCTCGCCCAGGAAGGGGTTGAAACCCAACCCACCGAGGTCCCCACATGCCGCCGCGTGCTGTCGGGGCGGCCCGCCGCTACCGGATGCTTCCGCGAAGGTCGGATACGCATCCAGGATCTGGGGTCGCAAACCATCATTCCCCTATTAGATTTGGCCCCGGGGCAGCGTTTTCTGGACGTCTGTGCCGCACCCGGTGGCAAGACCTATCAGGCACTGGAGACGGCCGCTCCTAACTTTCGCGCCGTCGCCGCCGACTGCCACATGCATCGCCTCGGCACCATGCGCCGGCTCGAAACGTGCCCGGTCTCGTTGGTGGTGCTGGACGGCGAGGCGGACCTGCCTTTCCGCGTGCCGTTCGACCGCATACTCGTTGATGCCCCCTGCTCAGGGACCGGCACGCTGGCACGGAATCCCGAGATCAAGTGGCGGCTCAGGCCAAAGGACTTGGCGGATCTCGCTGGGAAACAGAAGACCATGCTCGACCGTGCTCTGGACGCGCTTGCCCCTGACGGGATTGTGGTGTATTCGACCTGCTCGCTGGAGCCGGAAGAGAACCGGCAGGTGATTGAGGCCGTGCTTCGTGAGAGAACCCACTTGGCCACCGATGCGTATCTAGAAAGAGTGCCTGGCCGGGAGGAGAGTGATGGGTTCTTTGCGTGCCGGATTGTTCGCATGGGCTGAGCCGCACCTAGCGATCGAGAATGGCTCAAAGCGGCCAAGGTCGGCCCAACCAACCCCCGACCACAGGACAGCCGTTTCGGAACAGGCGCAGACGTGGGAGCCCCGCTACCGAGGCGTGGACGGGAGTCCACGCTCAGCGCTGTCCGAAGGTCTTGGCGCGTGGACTCCTGTCCACGCCTCGGTAGCGTTAATGACAACGTGTCAGGATGACGGGCTGGATTTTATGAACGGATTCGGGACCTCCGAACCTCCTCCGACACTACCGACACCAGGGTCTGTCGCTGCCTTTGATAAAATGAGTCTTAGGCTCAACTCCGTCCACCGGCTCTTGCTTAAACCCCCTTCCCGCCATGGTTGAGATCGCACCCTCCATCCTCGCGGCTGATTTTGCACGGCTCGACCGGGAGATCGAGGCCGTCAGGAGAGGCGGCGTGTCCATGATCCACGTGGACGTGATGGATGGGCATTTCGTGCCCAACATCACTATCGGGCCGCCGGTGGTCAGCAGCCTGAGCGCGACGACTGACTTGCTGCTCGACTGCCATCTGATGATCGAAGAGCCGGACCGTTACATCCCCGCGTTCGTAGAGGCGGGTGCCGGCATGATCTCCGTCCACCAGGAAGCCTGCCCGCATCTCAGCCGCAGTGTGCAGCTCATTCGCAGCCACGACGTTCTGGCGGGCGTGGTCATCAATCCGGCAACGCCGGTGGCGAGCTTGGACGATATTCTCGAGTTCGTCGACTTCGTGCTCGTGATGAGTGTGAATCCGGGCTTCGGGGGACAGAGCTTCATCTCATCGAGCCTGGGCAAGATCCAGAGCTTGAACGGCATTCGTCGGCAGCGAGGGTTGGACTACCGCATCGAGATCGACGGCGGCGTCAACCTGGACAACCTGGCTTCGATTATTCAGTCCGGCTGTGATATCGTGGTGGCCGGGTCAAGTATTTTCGGCACCCCGGACGCGACGGCGGCCGTGGAGACCATGCGGCAGAGGGCCGAAGAGGCCCAACTGTTGCGTGCGTGAGGAACCCTTATGCAATCGAAGAACCAGATGACTCGAACCGTTGTCGCCATCGGAGCCGTTGTGGCCCTTGTGTTGCTGGCAGGCTGTCGGGGCAAAGACTATGAAAACCCGATCGGCACCAACTCACAGCAGCCGGACAAGATTCTCTTCGATAAGGCGATCAACGATCTCGAAAAGAAGAAGTATCAGATCGCGCGCCTGACCCTCAATACGCTGATCAACACGTATCCGGACAGCGAGTACATGGCGAAGGCCAAGCTGGCCATCGCTGATAGCTGGTACCGCGAGGGGACGTCTCACGCGCTGGCGCAGGCCGAGGCCGAGTACAAGGACTTCATCACGTTCTTTCCGACCATGGACGAATCCGCCGAGTCACAGATGAAGGTCTGCAATATCCACTACAACCAGATGCATAGCGCCGATCGCGATCCGACCCATGCGTTGAAGGCGGATCGGGAATGCCGTCACATGCTGATGCAGCACCCCAACAGCCGGCACACCGAGCCGACCCGGCAGATGTTGCGCGAGGTGCAGGAAGTGCTGGCCGACGCCGAGTTCCGTGTCGGCAGCTTCTATGCCAAGAAGGGCAGCTATCGCGCCGGGGCGAACCGCTTGCAAGCCGTCGCCGAGCACTACCCGCTCTTCAGCCGCAGTGATGAAGCGCTGTGGATTCTGGGCGACGTTTACGAGAAGCTGGGTGACGACTACGCCGACGACAGCTACCAGGCCTATTCCAGGCTCGTGAGGGACTACCCTCTGAGTCCGTACGTCGACCAGGCCAGGGAGAAGCTGGTTGCCGCCAGCCGACCCGTTCCCGAGCCTGACCCGGCTCGCTTCGAGCTGATGAAATACAACCTGGAGCACCGCACGACCAAGAGCCTGTACCGGAGCATGTTCGGCGTCTTCGGGACCGGCCCCGCCGTCGGGAACGCCGCTAAGACCGGCGAACCGACCATGACGGCTCTGATGCCCAGCGCGCCGATCGGTGTCGGCGAGACCAAGATCGAGGTTGAACCCACCGCCGGCGTGTCGGTGCAGACGATCGAGGGTGAGAGCAAGTTGGATACGGAGCCCGATGCGCGGCGCGGTGCGAATCGTCAGCAGCAGGAAGAAGAAGGTTCTGAAAAGGAGTAGTGGGCTGCAGCGGGGAGTTGTTCTCCGCGGCTCCCTCCGGCTGCCTGCTCAAGTCTCGCGATGGCTCAACGGAGGCTGAGGGGCTGTGAAAAAACCAGGGACAGTCCGCTTCGCGCCGCTTGTCGGAGTTGAAAACAAAGAAGGTAGGTAGGCGTCGCTCGGTACCGGAAGGTGTGAAAAAATCGGGACTGTCACAAGCGTTTGCGAAAACGCTCCTTGATTCGCAGGGAGTTAGTGGAGGCGCGGCTGACTGTCCCAGCATTTTTTCACACCTTCCAGTCCCCGTTTTTTCACATCGGGATGGGTCAACGCGGTCTGACGCCTGTCGCTCTGAGTGACACTTCGGACAGCGTGCTCGTGATCGAACAGCGCGCTTTACTTTGGAAGCGCGTGGCTGGTATACGCCAACACAACCAGGCACGTCACCTGCTTTCTCGGTGGCCCCGGATACCGTGAGCACAATTCTTTTCATCGACGACAACCCGCACGCCCAGCGCATGGGCCGGGAAGTGCTCGGTGACGAAGGCCATCAGGTCGTTGTCCTCTCGGGCGGGGAAGAAGCAGTTGAATACCTCTCCTCGCATCGGCCCGACGTAGTGTTCGCCGACACCGCCACACCGGGGCGGTCGGGTTTCGAGATCTGCAGCTTGATCCGCTCGGATCCGCGGCTGGCGCACGTCAAAGTCGTGCTGCTGCGCCCGCCGCTCGAAGAATTCGATGCCCAGCGAGCAGAACAGGTGCGGTCGGACGGAGTTCTCGAGAAACCCCTCGATGCCTCAATGCTGCTGAGGGCCATGCAGTCGCTGCTTGAAGACAACTCGGCCGGTGGCGGGAGTGCTCCCCAAGAGTCAAACGGGGCGTTCAGCCTCCCGGGGGCGGGTGCGGACAAGCCCTCCGACCCATCTCGCCAGCTCGAAACCGCCGTCGAGGAGGCCTTGACGGAGGATGCAAGCGGGGGGGATCCCCGCGAGGAGATCCGCGCGGTCGTCAGCGAAGTCTTTGAGGCCGCCACGCCGGCGCTGATCGACCGCATCACCGAACGAGTCCTGCACGTGCTGCGCAACAAGTAAATCCCCATCACTTCCGAGAGATTCTCATGGCCGCGAACAGCTTTGACATCGTTTCTGAAATCGACCTCCCCGAGGTGGGCAACGCTATCCACCAGGCAATGAAGGAAGTCGTCAATCGCTACGACCTAAAGAACACGAAGAGTTCCATCGAACTTGAACAAGCGGCCAGCAAGATCGTCGTGCGCAGCGTGGACGACTTCAAGCTTCGTGCCGTCGTCGAAATTCTCGACCAGAAGCTTGTCAAGCGCGGCGTGCCTCTCAAGGGGCTGAGCTACGGACCGGTGCGTGAGGCCGGCGGTTCGACCGTGGTGCAGGAGATCGCCTTGCAGCAGGGGATTCCCATCGAAAAGGCCCGAGAGATCGTCAAGCTCATCAAGAACCAGAAACTGAAGGTACAGTCGGCCATCCAAGGCGACCAGGTCCGGGTCAGCGGCAAGAAGCGCGACCACCTGCAGGTCGTGATGGCGATGCTCAAGGAGAAGGATCTGGGCATCGACATGCAGTTCACCAACTACCGCACGAACTGATCTCCCTGGTTCTTCATGGCTCGGCTATTGGACTCGGCCTTTGTCCCAGGACCCGCCGGGCCTTTGGAAGCTCTGCATGAAGCGCCCGACGAAGACGTACGAATCGGGCGGGCGGTTGTCGTCTGCCATCCTCACCCGCTCTACGGCGGGACCTTGCACAACAAGGTCGTCTTTCGGTTGGCGCGGGCGGCGCGCCGGGCGGGTGCGGCCGTGCTTCGCTTTAACTTCCGCGGGGTGGGACGAAGCGCCGGCAGCTACGACGAAGGAGAAGGCGAGCAGGATGACCTTCGTGCCACCATCGGCTACATGAACGATCGCTACCCGGGCCTGCCTCTCGCCGTCGCCGGTTTCTCGTTCGGTTCGCGCGTGGCGCTACGGGTTTGCTGCGGCGATGGGCGTATCGACAGAGTCGTGGCCGTGGGCACGCCTGTGTTTCGACACGATTGGTCCTACCTGGCGCATTGCTCATGCGCGAAGTACTTCTTGCAAAGCACCCAGGACGAGTACGGTTCGCGCGAGGAGCTGGAGGCGGTCGTCGCCGCGGCGGCCGACCCGAAGAGAGTCGAATGGATCGAGGCAACCGACCACTTCTTCGCGGATGCTCTTGATGAACTGGAAGAGGCCGCCTTGCGCGCTGTGTGGGATGGCGGCGCTTCTTAGTCGAGTTTAGCGAGTGTCTGTTCGCTCGACTAGCACGGCCGTGGCATTGTCGGGCGCGCCGTTGGCCAGCACCGCTTCGATCAGCGCTTGGCAGCGGGCTTCGAGCGATTCGGACCGCGAGAGGACTTCCCCCAGTTTCTCCGCGCCCGCCACGCCGTGGAGACCATCAGAGGACAGCAGAAGCAAGTCCCCCGGCAGCATGGAGACCTCTTCCGCCGCTACTTCGATCTTCTCGTCCGAGCCCACGGCCCGGGTGAGCACATTGCGATAGGGGTGGGACTTGAGTTGCTGGGCCGAGAGCCCGAGACCTTGCCCGACCTCGGCGGCCCAGGAGTGGTCGGACGTGAGCTGAGACAGTTCTCCCTGGCTCCAGCGATAGGCGCGGCTGTCGCCGACACTCACCAGATGGATCCGCGGTAGCCGAACAAGGACCGCCACCAAGGTCGTGCCCATGCCTTGATAAGCCGGGTTGTGCTCGGCTTCCCATCGAACGTTGCGGTTCGCCAGCTCGACTGCGCCTACCAGGGTATCGGCCGACGCGTCCCGGCCGGCTCGACGGACCTCGGCCGTCAAGGTCTCTGCGGCAATGCTCGACGCGGTCTCGCCGGCAAGTGCGCCGCCCATGCCGTCGGCTACGGCATACAGTCCGAGCGCGTCATCGACAACGAAACTGTCCTCGTTGTGGGATCGAACAAGACCAACTTCAGAAATCCCGCAGCTTTCCATCATCCGGTCCGAGAATGTAGGGGCACGGCATGCCGTGCCCGGCGGCTGCGAACCGACAACTTGACCCGAACACGGGCACAGCATGCTGTGCCCCTACTTTTCGGTTCGCGGTTCCGTTGGGATATCAAGGGCGCAGCCCTTGGCTAGTTTGCCATAACCGTCCGCCGCGAGGCCAACGGGCACGGGTTCGAATCCGTGCGCGCCGTGGGCAGAAGCAGCGGCGCCCCTGGCTTTGGGCTGGTTCAGGGTCCCGAGCGCACCCGGCCGGCGCGCCCGGCCACCTTGATCGCCGTGCCTGGCTCGGCAGCCTCGCGCCGTAAGATGGCGAAAGAAACGACGCGAGCGAGCTTTGGCGAGTACACGGGGCTGCTGAGTTTGCCGACAGGCTTGCCCCCAAACTGCACTTCCGTGCCGCTCTCGGGCGGTGCTTCTCCCTCGATCTCGAGGCCGACCAGCTTGCGGTTCACCTGTCCACGGGAGCGCACTCTCTCGACGATTTCTTGGCCGAGATAACATCCCTCTGTGAAAGAGACGCGGTCAAGGCGCTGCGACTCGTGTGGCAGTGAGGTGGCGAAAAAGTCCTCGCCGTGACGGGCTACCTGGTTCTCCACACGCACGACGCGACACTCCTGCGCAGTGGCGGCCACGGTGCCGGCCTGCTCGATCCGCCCGGCCCATTCGTCTTTCTGTGCCGCTGGAATGAGAAATCGGAAGCCGGCCTGCCCCGTGAATGAGTTTCGGATGATTCGCACCGCATCGGTCGACAGATGATCGTAGTCATCGACCGGGAGCCGAGGGACGAGCCGGCCGGTCACCTCCTCGGCTAGCGGGCCCTCGAGGGCCAACTCCGCTAGCGAGTTGGTCTGATCCTCAAGGGTCACGTCGTCCATGATGATGAATTTTTCGAGATGCTCGACAAGTGAAGCACCGCTCTCGGGCTCGGTGTCAAGAAGAACGTGATCCGCCGCGACGTACAGGAAGGCATCGGCCTGGATTTGGCCATGAGCGTTCAAGAAGAAAGCGCGCGTCCCCTGGCCCGCGGAGAGCCCCTCGATGGCGTTGCTTGAGATGTTGTGGAGAAAGCTCTGGCGGTCCGCGCCGGTCGCGCGGATCTTGCCCCGCGGGGAAAGGTCGAACCACGCCGCCGCCTCGTGGAGCACCAAGTAGCCCGACATCGCGTCAGCTATGCAGGGTCCGCAGATAGGCGGCCAAAAGCAGGATGATCAAGCTCGAAATGATCGCGCCGAACATCAACCGCGGGCGCTTCGCGTCACGCGCCGGGTCCCCGCTCGGAGGAATAGAGAGCAAGAACAGCATCCCGAAGACGTGTAGCGCCAAGACGAACTTGATGCCGAAGGCCATCAGGTAGGTCGTATCGACGCCGGAGCGGACCACGTTGAACAAGTTGTAGGTCCCTGAGACAAGCAGCAGGACGATGGAAACCAGCGCGAGGTTTCTCACCCGCGCGGCCAAGCGGCCGAGCATCGCCGAGCGCTCGTCACCGCCCAGTCCCTCCATTGCCGGGAGCACCACAAAGCGCGCGTAGATAAAGCCGCCCACAACGAACGCGGCGGAGACGATATGAAGCCAGCGGAAGAGAATGTCCACGAGAAGTTGTCCTCGGTCGGCCCAGCGACGTTCCAGAGCAGGCGCAAGCCCGTCGAAAGGGAATTGATATTATACCGACAATGATTCACGAGATCCTTCCCGTTGGCCCCCTGCAGTGCAACTGCTCGATTCTCGGCGACGAAGAGACGCGGGAAGCGCTGGTGGTCGATCCGGGCGACGAGATCGAGAAGATTCAGGACATTCTCGACCGCCACAACCTCCGCGTCACCGGCATCATCGTGACCCACGCGCACATCGACCATATCGGAGGTGCGGCGCAACTGCACCAACAAACCGGCGCGCCTGTCTACATGAACGAGGACGACTTGTGGATGTGCGCCGCGCTCGAAGACCAAGCGGCGATGCTCGGCATGCGACCGCCGGAAAAGCCCTCCATCGATGTCACCGTACGTGACGCCGACGTCGTCACCTTGGCCCAGACCAAGCTTCACGTCCTGCACACGCCGGGGCATACCCAAGGCAGCATCAGCCTCCACCTCCCCGTCGAGAACAAACTCCTCGCCGGCGACACGCTCTTCCGGGACAGCATCGGGCGCACCGACCTGCCGGGAGGCGACGCCCGCCGGATCCTCGTTTCGATCCGTGACAAGCTGCTCACTCTCGACGACGATGTCGACGTCATCCCCGGCCACGGCCCGCTGACCACCATCGGCCGCGAGCGCGAGTTCAACTACTTCCTCCAGAACCCCTAATTTTCCTGTAGCCGGCCCTCGACGAGCGCCTTTCATTGCACGCAGATGGACGGTACCCGATCTCGCGACAGGTATCCGCAGATTGGCTCTATGTCACTCGCTCCAAGTGACTTAGTTCCAAGAGCCCCCGTGCGGCAACGGGCCAGGGCCCGATGCAGAGGTCTCTTTCAGCGGCGCGGGAGCCGGTGAGAGCGCTCAAAAGCTGTATTGCAGCAGGAGCTGTACGATGCGCGGGTCGGCGGTCTCGAGGATTCTCCCGAAATTCGGGCTGCCGATGTCGCCGATGGGATTCAGGAACTGGGCTTGGTTGAACAGATTGAAAAACTCGGCACGGAATTCGATGTTCTGACGCTCTGTAATCTGTGTTCGCTTGAAAACGGCTAGTTGCCAGTTCACGAAGCCGGGACTGCGCAAGACATTGCGTCCGAAGTTGCCGAAGCGTCCCGCGCCCAGCTCGTAAACCGGCGCTGAGCCCACCCTGCGGAAGTGTGGATTGTCGCCGGCGGTGGGCGTCCCGCCGCCGGTGCCGTCGAACCAGGAATTCGGCCGGCCTGGGACCGCATCCGTCGAGCGGGGGTCGTGAAAAGCGATCTCGCCGCCGAGGTAGTCGGGTGTTTTCTCGACGGCGTCCCCACACAGGCAGCGGCCGCCGCTGTCAAGCACGGCGAACGGAGTACCGCTGTGAATCGTTGTTACGCCCGATGCCCCCCAGCCTCCTACAAGCTTGCCGAACCGTCCCGTCTGCGTCCGACGCCACGGGAATTCGTAGACATAGGTCCCGACATAAACGTGGCGGCGGTCGTAGTCGGCATGGCCCCGCTGGGACCGCCCGGCGACGAACCCCTGGTCCGACACCGTGTCGATGGCGTGCGACCAGGTGTAAGCATGGGTCATCTGAAATCCGCCCGAGAACCGCTTGGTCAGATTAACCTGCAAGCTGTTGTAGTTGGAGTTGCGGTTGCTTCGATACTGCGGAAGGATGCCGAAGACCGCCCCTCCAAACTGCTCCCTCTGGGGGTGGTCCTGATTGAGGATGCGGCGGAGATGGGTGTTGCCCGCGTGGGCCCCCGGACCGACCACGGCCGGGTTGGCCTCCTGAAAGCTGTAGAGCTTAACTCCGTTCGATCCCACATAGCCCACCTCCAGGAGCCAGTTGGGCCGCAACTCGTATTGCACTTGCAGGCTCCACTGCTGGCCGTAAGGTGTGCGCAGATTGGGGTCCAATCCCCACATGCTGATCGGGGCCAGCGCGGCGAAGTCAAAACTTCCACCCGGCTCGGGTGGAACATGCGGAAAGGGTTGCGACGTCGGATTGATCCGCGACCCCTCCCAGGGATTGGCATAGTCCGTGAAAAAAACTCTCGGGTTAATCGTGTAGGGGGCAGCCCTTGTCACATTGAATGTTAGTTCAAAGTTATGAAGGTCATAGAACAAGCCGTAGCCGCCCCGCAGCGCCAGCCGCCCGTTCTTGAGAATGTCCCAGGCAAAACCAAAACGAGGAGCGAAGTTGTTCCAGTCCTCGCCGTAGGTGGAGCGCGAGATCCCCGCGTCGCCGGGGTAAACCAAACCCACTGGCGCGTCCGGAAAAATGACGGACTGTTGCCCCGGCCGCAAAGCAGCCACACGATCGTGTACATCCGTCAGGCCCCTGTTGTAATCCCAGCGCAGCCCCAGATTCAAAGTCAAGTTACTCTTGACCTTCCAGTCATCCTGGAGAAACAGGTTCGTGGACCACGTGCGGTCGCGGGTGACTGCCGCTGTTCCCTGCCCGAAAAAGGTCGCGAAACCATTGGCAAAGTCGTTCAAGGGAGCCGAGAGCCCCTCGATCACGGGAACGAGGCCGTTTGCCGTGCCGCTGCCGTCGGCAACAATGAGCCCGTTGTTGAACAAGGAAGTTGTCGCATTGAAAGCCGTCGACCTAAAGTTGCCGCCAAATTTGAGGGCATGCCGGCCGTGGGTCCAACTCACGTTGTCGCTGAATTGAAGCGTGGTCTCGGTAGCCACCGCGGGAATACCGGCGTCCCCGAATTCACTGAAGCCTGTGATGACGACCAGCGGCGCCGTTGACTTGTCGGGAAGGTCGGGCACAATGGTGTTCAGCCCCAAACTGCTCAGTGGGATCGGGTTTGCCGGATTAGAACTATCCCAGCTTACGCTCTGGAACGCTGCTCGGAACTCGTGGAACAGATTTGGGCCGAACGAGTGCGTGTTGCGCACGATCAAGTTTTGGAATGGAAACTCGTCGGACCATTCGAAACCCGGCACACGTAACTCAGCAGCAGGACGAATTCTTCGAAACGTCTCGTTAAAATGCGTGACCGCCAAGCGGTTCGCCGCACTGAAATGATGATCGATCTTGAACAGGATCTGGTCGCGATCGAGGTCGCTTCGCAAGCTGCTAAAAACCGTGTTGCCTTCGGTGCCGTGCGGCAGCAGCCCAAGCAGCGCCTGGGCTTGTGGTGTTCCAAACGCCTCGATAGCCTGACGCTCGCCCTCGTTGGGTACGGTCGCTGAGCGGGCAAGTTCCGTGCGCCGCCGGAACCCCAGATAGGACGCAAAGAAGAACGTCTTGCTTCGCTCGATCGGCCCCCCCATATTGACATCAAAGTCGTGGCTGTTGTAACCAGGCTTGCGGGGAAGTCCGTTTGCGAAGCTCTCGGGTGTTCCACCCGGAGCGGATTTCTGAAAGAAAGGAACGGCATTGAGTTGCCGGTTGCGGAAGACTTCGGTCGCCATGCCGTGGAACTGGTTGCCACCTGACTTTGTCGTGAGGATCAGGCCCCCCCCGGGCTTCTACCGTATTCGGCCTTCATGGGACTCGTGACGATGCGGAACTCCTCGACAGCGTTGGGTGAAATCGCGGTGGCCCCCCCAACCCAATTGCCGAATGCAAAATTCGTGGTCGCCCCGTCGACGACAAAGTGGTTCTGCCGGGCCCGCTGGCCGTTGACAGAGTTGCCGGTACCGCCAAGATTGCCGGCGGGCGCGGGCGCGGTGCCGGGCTGGGTGTAGACCAGAGCAAGGACACTGCGGCCGTTCGCGGTCGAAAGTACCGGCAGCACCCCGATGTCGCGCATCACCTTGCCCAGTTGCGCGTCCTCGGTGTTGACCTCGCCGGCGGTGTCCTCGACCGTTATCGAGTCCGTCTCGGCCCCGAGTTCCAGCTTGATATCCAGGCGCGGATTCTCGGCCAGGCTCAGGCGTTGCGCGGAGGTTTTGGCTGTTTGGAAACCAGACGCTTCGACCTCGATTGAGTATTCCCCCGGCAAGAGATTCGCGATGCGGTAGAAGCCGGTTTCATCGGTATTAGCAGTGTCAACCGCGCCGGTGGCCACGTTGATCGCCCGAACCTGGGCGCCAACGATCACGCTGTCACTGGGATCGGTGATCCGCCCCACGAACGCCCTGGTGACGCTTTGCGCCACCGCGGGGAGGGGCGGGAAGGATAACGCGCACGCCAGGATCAACAAGCCCCGCAGGGGCGTTGGATGGTAGCCCAGGGCGTTTAGCCCTGGGTCAGGGGGCGCCACAACACCGGAAGCCCCGCAGGGGCGCAGGAAGGGTTTCATGGCGAAGACCGCGTGGGTCAACCGGTCCGTGAAGGTTTGTGCCATTTTCCTGCGCCCTTTCAGGGCTTGCTGGGCTTTGGCGACCCTAACCCAGGGCTGATCGCCCTGGGCTACTTTCCACCTGCCCCTGCGGGGCTCTGATCAACTTCAACCAAGGGCTAATCGTCCTGGGTAAGGGTAGCAACAACACGGTAAACCCCGCAGGGGCGCAGAAAAACCAATCCGCTATTTCCAAATATACCGTTCATCGAACTCAATGCCTTGCTTCCTCAAAAACGACAACAACTCCTCCTGAAAAGACACCTTCTTATGATGCTCTTCTTGACCCGCGATGTATTCCTTCACTGCGTCCACGTTGGAATGACTCACGCTGAACGCACCATAGCCCGCTTGCCAGGCGAACGCGCCCTCGGAGGCAAACTGCTCGCGGACCCACCCGGACGACTTGGATTTCACGATGCGCATCATCTCGGCGATCGAGATCGTTGCCGGCATCGAGACCAACAAGTGCACATGATCGGAGGTGCCGTTGATCATGAGAGCTTTCCCGCGTAGATCCCGTATGATCCCTCCCATGTAGGAGAACAGCCGAGGTCTGATTTCGGCCTTCAACAAGGGCCGCCGTTCTTTGGTGGAGAAGATCACGTGGGTCAACAGGTGCGTGAACGTCTGTGCCATTTTTCCTGCGCCCTTTCAGGGCTTGTCGGGTTTTGTCGACCCTAACCCAGGGCTTGATCGCCCTGGGCTACTTTCCTCTCGCCCCTGCGGGGCTCCTGAGCTCGCGGCCTCGTTGATTTCGAGCCCCGAAGGGGCATCGGAAAATAGCCCAGGGCGATCAGCCCTGGGTAAGCGTAAACAACAACACCGTAAGCCCCGCAGGGGCGTAGGAAAACACCCAATACCGCCCGGGGGGTCTGCTGCCAACCGAACAACGCCAAACCCTCACCGGAAATTCTCCACCAGCATGATGCCGGCCTCCGATTGGTCCATCTGGCTATACAGGATCGATCGGCCGTCGGGGGAAACGCTCAGGCCACTCGTGAGGACCCCTTCGAGGTCTAAGACGTGCTCGACGTCGTGCGTGGCAAAGCGAAGAAACTGAATCGAAGCGCCGGCTCCCGGCGTCAATTCGGGAATGAAATAGATCCCGTCCTCAACGACTTCGTACCCTCCCTTCAAAGATTCAATGACTTGGCTTTCCTCGCCTCCCTCTACCGGTACTCTCCACAGAGATGGGCTTGTGCCCCCACGCGTGAAGTAAAACAGCTTGCCGTCGGGCGATTCCATCCCAGGAGCGCCGACCGCAACGAACTGGACGGGGCCTTGCCCCGTGGCCGGCATCCTGAAAGACTCAAAATCCCCTGATCGGTTTGAAATGAAGTAGATCCACTTTCCGTCTCTCGACCAGCTTGGGTTCCCGTTCCTCGACCAGCTTGGGTACCAGCCGCTCGTCAAGCGCCGAGGCGCGCCCCCGTCGGCGTTGACGACGTAAACGCCAACCTGCCCCTCGCGATCAGACGTGAATCCGATGCTGCTCCCATCGGGTGCCCACCGGGGCCGACTTGTCGTCGAGGCGCCAAGCGAAGTCAGTTGTACAGCGTTCGAGCCGTCACTGTCGCACTTCCAGATCTCGTTGATGCCGGAGCGATACGACGTGAACGCGATGCTCTTTCCATCGGGAGAATATCGCGGGTCGTCGTCATGCCGCGAAGAGGAAATCAGCTTGATGGCGGCCCCGTCCGTCATGGGTAGATTAGCGCGCCAGATGTTGACTCCGCCTTCCGGGACGTTCATATAAGCTGCCCGGTTCCCTCGGCGGGAGATCGCCGGAAACAATGCGCGCTCCCCGAAAGAGAGCCGTTGAGGCGGGGCCGACCCGGATGCCGGCACTCTCCAGAGGCTTGGGGCGTCGGTCGTGCCCGAAGCGAAGACAATGTCGCGGCCATCGGAGGTAAAAACGGGACTCGTGGTCAAGCCCTCCATAGAGGTCCACCGCCCCGGTTCACCTTTTGGGATCAGATCGTCTCCGAGATCCAGCAGATAGAGATCACGGAAAAAGGCGGCGCCGCCCCGGGTGAAGGCGAGAGTGCGGCCGTCCGGAGAAAAGGCGGGACTGAGATCACCGTCGAGCGAGCCCTCCGGCGCCGACGTCAACCTTCGCATTTCACCGGAATCAACCGAGAGCAGAAACAAGCTCTTCATTAATTCGGAATCATCCGCATCGCACACAGCCAGCCAACGGCTGTCCGGAGACCAGTTCAGGCAGGTTCCCACAACATAAACGGGCGGTATCCGCGTCTCAGCTATTGACTGCCGCATAATATAGAGTCAGTCAAAACAAAGAGAAGACTGTTTCCAGAAGGCCGTGATCAAACGCGGTTTGCGGTACATGCGGCGGAGTGCCTTGCGGGCCCGCTCGTTCAGCTCGCCGTAGTCTTTCGGACAGACGTTCGGCAACTCGTGCTGCTTCCAGTAAGCCCAGATGTATTCCACCGGATTCAACTCCGGCGCATAGGGTGGCAAGTACTCGGTTGCGATGTGGCCTTCGGAGAGTTCGATGAACTCTTGCACCAGGCGGCTACGGTGCGCCGGCAGCCGATCCCAGACGATCAGCAGCGGGCGATCGATATGACGTACCAACGCCTTGAGAAAGTCGGTCACTTGCTCTTTGCCGATCGCACCGGGATAGAGCCGGAAGTAGAAGTTACGCAGCGTCAGCCCCGCCGAGACGGAAAGCTTCTCCCAGTTGAAGTTAAACTGCAGCACCGGTGTTTGGCCACGTGGCGCCCAGGTGCGGCAGCGATGCGGCTTCTGACTCAATCCGCTTTCGTCGATGAAGACGAGCGTACGGCCTTCGTTTTGGGCTTTTTTAATGCGCTTCCAGGTCTTGCGCTTCCAGGTGCGGATCCGCTCTTCGTTGCGCTCGCGCGCCTTTCCGGCCGGGCGTTGCGGGCTCCAGTCGAGCGCTCGCAGGATCTTCCAGGCGTGGCCTGCGTGGTATGCGACCCCGAACTCGTCTCCGGTCAGCCGAGCCACCCGCGGACAGCTCCACAGGGGCGTTGGGAAGCCGTGGGCTTCCGGGCCTTCCAGCAGCAGCGACGTCAGGCGTTCGCGTTGTGCGGCATCGAGGAGCGGCTTGCGTCCGGCGCGCCCGGCCTGGCGGAGTCCGGCCGCACCCTGCTCGCGGTATTGCCGCCGCCACTCACTGACGGTTTGGCGAGCGACGTTCAGCCGTCTCGCCGTCTCGGACTGATTGTGGCCTTGGTGGAGCAGCCGCATCGCTTCGAAACGGCGCTTCTCCAGCGCCTTGAAATCCCGCTTCACACCTTTGGGGTTGCCCATACATATATAGATGCTCCACACTGTCAAAAAGTGTCATAATAATTTGCGGGATTCAATAGTTTACGTTTCGGCCCTCCAAGGGCGGGAACGAGGAAGACGTCAGCCTTCTGCCCTGGGAAAGGTCCACGGAGAAAGGCGATGTGTTGCCCGTCCGGCGACCAAGCGGCGCTGTGATCCACGTCGGGGTCGGTCGTCAGTCGCAACGGCGGGCCGGGCCCGATGAGCTTGACGTAAACATCCCAATTGTCCCGCTTCTCCCCTTTCCAGCTGAAGGCCACCCGACTGCCCTCTGGGGAGAATGTGGGTTGACTCTCTATGTCTGAGTAGCTCGTAAGGGGAACGGTCCGTAGGGGTTCCAGGGGCTGTTCGGCTGTAGGCAGGAAATTCCCAACCGACAGGCCGGCAATCGTCAGGACGACCGCCGCGGCAGTCATCCCCAAGGCCCAGCGCCTTCGCCGCGTGGCAGGGCGCGGAGAGGTTTCGGCTTCGCAGCTCGCTTCCGAGGCGCCCTCGCGCCGCCCGCGACCTCCCGTTGCTCCTGTATGCTTCCGAGATCCACCAGCAACTCTCCCGCCTGCTGGTAGCGCTGATTCGGGTTCTTCGCCAGGGCCTTCTCGATCACCTTCTTGATCTCGATCGGCACGCCGTCTTGAACGTCCGTCAGCGGCTCGGGGTCCTTGTGGAGAATTGCGTACAGAACCGCGGCGTCGGTTTCACCCTTGAACGGCAACCGGCCGCTTACCATCTGATAGAGCACCACCCCCAGCGACCAGATGTCCGCCCGTTGATCTATCTCCTCCCCTCGCGCCTGTTCCGGCGCCGCGTAGGATAGCGTGTCCAGCGCCGTCTCGAGGCTCGTCAGAGTCCCCTGGTCCAGCAGCCGCGCCAGCCCGAAGTCCATCACCTTTACCTGCGACGCCACCCCTGGGCGCGCCTCGCTGATCATGATGTTCGCGCCCTTGATGTCGCGGTGAACGACACCCTTGTGGTGAGCCGCCTCCAACCCCAACGCCACTTCGCTCGCGATCTGGACCGCTTCTGCGAGCTCGAGCGGCCGCTGCTCGATCTTCCTGTCGAGAGTTTGTCCCTCAACGTAAGCCATCGCGATGAACGTCTGCCCGTCCACCTCGTCGATCTCATGGACGGCGCAGATGTTGGGGTGCTCGACGCTCGCCGCGGCCCGCGCCTCTCGTAGGAAGCGCTGTTTGGCCTGGGGGGTCTCGGGTCAGATGGGGGGCCAGGAATTTCAGGGCCACGTTTCGCTGCAGCGTGGTGTCCTCGGCCTTGTACACCACCCCCATGCCGCCTTCACCGAGCTTTTCCAAAAGACGGTAACGGGAAATGGTTCCTTTGGCACCCGCGCCCGCCGGCAGCCCGACGATCTGACCGGTGGGGTCGAGCCGCTCGATCTGCCCGATGAAGCGATAGCCGCGTCGAGGCAGGGTCTCGACGAAGCGGGGCTCGTTGGCCGAGTCGCCCAGCGCTTCGCGGATCTTGGCAATCGCCGTGTTGAGGCTGCGGTCGAAGTCGACAAAGGTATCGCCTGACCAGAGCCTCTCGCGCAGGGCTTGGCGGGTGACCAGTTTTCCGGGGCGCTCGAGCAACGCCGCCAGGACCTGGAAAGGCTGGTCTTGAAGCCTAATCCTGATCCCATTCTTGCGAAGCTCGCCCGCGCTCAGGCTGACCTCGAACTTTTCGAAACGGACGATCCGCAACGCTTGTTCGGCTTCGAGCATGGTGTAGTCCGCTCCGCCTTCGATCCTCCCACCGGATAGGGGAAGTATAACACCGCGGCGGCAAGGAATTTCGGGCGGATTTCAGATGCCTCGGGGCAGCCATAAGTTCCTCTGTTTCATTGGTTTATCTCTCAATAACTAGTCGATGACTACTTAAGAAATAATCAGTCGCCAGGTGCCTTGAGGTACCAGCCTAGCGGCCGGATTCTGGCTCTTACCAACCCCCACGGAGGTGAGAGCCATGAAGCGGTTATCCAGAAATTTCCTGATCTTGAGTTCCCTGTTGACCCTGAGTTCGGCAGGTCTTGCCGACACAGCGTCCGGCGTCGAACCCGAATTTAGACCAACCATCACGGTACGTGTCTTTAACTATGCCGGGGTCGCGGAGAGGATCGTGGCCGCGGCCAAAAAGCAAGCGGGCAGGGTCTTGCGCGACGTGGGTGTTCACGCGCTGTGGATCGACTGTCCTACCTCCCTGGCGGAACTCCAAATCAATACCGCCTGCCGCGGCAGCGCAGCGTCCACCGAGCTTGTGATCCGGATTGCTCCTCGTTCTCAGAACCCGCGTTATCGGTTGGGCTTTGCAGCCCTGCCAACCGAGAAGGGGAAGGTCGCATCCCAGGCCAGTGTGTTCTTCGAAGCGGCTGAACAACTGGCCACCGGACATCCGACGTCAATGGCGCAGATGCTGGGATACATCCTGGCCCACGAAATCGGTCATCTACTGCTGGGCGAGGGAAGCCATTCGGGGAAAGGGATCATGCGCACTCCCTGGCGCAAACAGGAGATGGAGCGCGCCGCCGAGGGGAGGTTGGGCTTCACCGCCAAACAGGCCAAACGAATGAAAGCCAACGTGCTATCCCGGGTGGCGAGCGATCCTTCAGGAAGTGCCTTGTGTTAGAGTCGTCTCGATTTGGCTCCGCCCAACGACCTTCCCACCTTCAGCGAGCGTCTCGGGCCCGCGCCCTAACAGGCGCTCTTCTGAGGCTTGCTCCAGCGCCTGTTCTCAGGCCAGCCAAGGACCGATCTCGCCGGCATCCGTCCCGGGAAGGCCTGGGTTCCTAAGCGATGATGTCGTCGAGAACGTTGCCGGCTACGTCCGTTAGTCGAAACTGCCGGCCGTTGTACTTGTATGTGAGGTGCTCGTGGTCGATCCCCAGTAGATGCAGGATCGTTGCGTGGAAGTCGTTCACTGAAACCTTGTTGACCGCCGCCTTGTGGCCTAGCTCATCGGACTTGCCGTAGGAGACTCCGCCCTTGATGCCGCCGCCTGCCATCCATGTCGTGAAGCAGTGGGGGTTGTGGTCGCGGCCCGGTTTGGCGCCGCCGATCTGGGAGAGTGGAAGGCGGCCGAATTCGCCGCCCCAGATAACCAGCGTCTCGTCCAGCAAACCCCGCTGTTCCAGATCGGTCAGCAGCGCCGCCATCGGCTGATCGGTTTCGCCGGCGAACTGCGTGTGGTTGCCGTGAATGTCGTGGTGGCCGTCCCACGAGCGCGCGTTCTCCATGCCGCCCGAGTAGATCTGCACAAAGCGCACGCCACGCTCGACTAATCGCCGTGCCATCAGACATTGCCGCGCCATGTGCCCGCAGTGCTTCTCGCGCAAGCCGTACATCTGCTGGATGCGTGGCGGCTCGCGCTCAACATCCAACGCTTCGGGCGCAGCCATTTGCATGCGATACGCAAGTTCGAAGCTCTCGATACGCGCGGCCAACTCGGCTTCGTGAGGGTTCCGCTCAAGGTCCTGAGCGCCGAGTCGCGCCATCAGGTCGAGCTGGGCGCGCTGCCTTTCGTCGCTGAGCACGGCCGGGCGCTTCAGGTTCTCGATCGGGTCGCCCGTGGGGCGCAGCCAGGTCCCTTGATAGACGCCCGGCAGGAAACCCGCACTCCAGTTGGCGGCACTGCCCTTGGGAAGTCCGCGGTTCTTCGGGTCCGACATGACGACAAAGCCCGGCAGGTTCCGGCTTTCGCTCCCGAGCCCATAGGTCACCCAAGAGCCGAGACAGGGATAGCCCATGCGCATCTGCCCGCTGTTGATCGTGAACAACGCCGGTGAATGGTTGTTGGAATCGGAATGGCCCGAGTGGACGAAGGCCATCTTGTCGACGTGTTCGCCCAGGTGAGTAAAGATCTCCGAGACCATCTTGCCGCTCTCTCCGCGCGGAGAGAAGTGGAACGGCGACTTCATCAAGGCGCCGACCTCTTTCGAGAAGAAGCCGGTGAACTTGTCGAACCCTTCGAGTTCTTGCCCGTCATACTTGGCGAGCGCAGGCCGGTAGTCCCAAGTGTCGATGTGGCTGGGCCCGCCGTTGATGAACAGCCAAATGACGCTCTTGGCCTTGCGAGCGAAATGCGTGGGACGTGGCGCCAGCGGGTTGAGAGCGCGATCGATGGGCGGGCCGGCGGCGACGAGGCCTTCGTCGTCGAGAAGGCCCGTCAAACCGAGCATGCCGAAGCCCATGCCGCACTGTTGCAGTAGGGCGCGGCGGGAGAAAGCGGGAGTCGGAATCTGGCTGGGAGACCGTTTCACATCGGCCCTATTGTGGCACAAACGCCTACTTCACGGTCTCAGTGACCAACTCGGCTCGACCGTCATGCCACCGTGTTCAGACGAAAGAAATGCGGCTGCGTGGCCTCTGAGAGTGAGTTTTTTCGCCTATCCAGATGTCGGCAAAAGACGGCAGATATATCCCGGAGCGAGGCTGTTATGAACGGTGCAGTGAGTTCAGGTCACGGCAGGTTCTCAGTCACGTTTCGTACGCTGGAAGAAGGCGTCCGCGTACATTTCCGATGGCCAGTCATCGGGGGGTTGATGACCCTCGGTGTTTTAGCGATGGTGTGGCTGGCTCATCCTGTAGACCTAGAAACGCCGCAAGAGCGCGAACTGTTGATTCTCCGATGCCTGGTCATCGCTCTGGGCGTACTGGCACCAGCTCTCGCCATCTTCGGAGACACCTACCATCCAAACAAGAATCGATCTATCCATCACAACATTACGCCGCTTGGATGGATCTCAATCAACCTCATGATTGTTTTGCTCGGAGCAGGCATCGGTGAAGCTTGGTTGGAACACAAGTTTGAGATCGAAGACGAGAAGGAGCTGAAAATAGGGCACGACAAGATCTCAATCGCTGTCGGAGAGGTCCGGGAACGCGTCGATTCTGAGACCGGCGAATTGGACGAAGAGGTGCAACTAGTCCGGCAAGGCTTGGGTAAGTCAATCTCGGCCTCTCAGGACGGCTTTGAGTCGCTTACGCAAACGGTAGAGTCCGAAGTGATGGACGTAAGAAGCAACTTAAAACAGCAGCACGCTGGGATGAACACGGGTTTCCAGCAGGTCGCGACCCAGTTCCAGGAGCATGACGAGGCGCTTCAGTTGACCAAGACCCAGCTTGCCGAGGACCTCCGGAAAGATCACAAGCAACTCAAATCAGAGTTGGGGAAAGAGTACCAGCAGCAGCAGGCGATCATCCTGGCCCGGCATGGGTCTCTGTCCGAGGAATTCCAGCGACTTCAGTATGATGTCGACGACCGCATTCACACAATGGACGGAAACGTTGTCGCTCTCCGAGACGCAATCTTGCTGCAAGAGGACCGTCTTGAGGAACTGCTCACTGCTATTGACGGTTTACAAAAACGACTACCGGTCGATGACGACAGCCGAGAAACGGAAGACTGAACCGATTTCAGCCTGACCCCCCGCAACACCGAGGACCTCGTCAAGGCACCTCACCGAAAAAGTCTGAGGCTTTACCGGATATAGAGGAACTCACTCAAACTCATCAGCGTCTGGCAGTAATCCGTGAGTGACAAGGTCGAGGCGTCCGCCTGACCTTCACTCGCGTAGGATCGGCGCTGGCCGTCAAGGAACTCCTCTGCGGCCAGAAGCTCATCCGCATCCGGCGACCTTCCGTACGCGATCCGGTACGCCTGTCGCATCGCGGCACGCCCTTCCAGCCCATTCAGCCGCTGCGCAAAACCCTCGGCGTACCTTCGAGCCTGCGGGCTGTTGAGAAACATCAGGGCCTGCGGCGCGACCGTGGTCGACGGCCGGCGCCCGATGCCGATGAGCTGTTCCGGCCAGTCGAACAGCATCATCATCGGAACCAACTCGGCGCGCTTGATAAAGAAGTAGACGCTTCGGCGGCGCATGTCGGGGCGGAGAGAACCCGGTCCGTACATGGTGCGATCGAGCAAGCCGGAAACAGTCAGCAGCGAGTCACGTATCGCCTCCGCTTCGAGCCGCCGCGGGGTCCAGCGCCAGCGGTAGACGTTGTTCACGTCCACCGCGGCCTTCTCCGAATCGTAGGCGGCGCTCTGCCGGTAGACCGCGCTCGTCATGATCAACCCGTGTAGGCGCTTGAGCCGCCAGCCGTGGTCGATCAGATCCTGCGTCAGCCAGTCGAGCAATTCGGGGTGGGACGGCCGGTCGCCTTGTCGTCCGAAGTCACTGGGCGTAGCGACGATCCCACGGCCGAAATGGTGGTGCCAGAGGCGATTCACAATGACACGGGCCAGCAACGCGCCCGCCCCGTTGTCGACGTCGGTCATCCAGTTCGCGAACGACGCCCTGTGGAAGCTGGTGCGCTCCCATTCCTGGGGAGGCGAAGCGAGCCAGCGCCGCGAGTCATCGCCGTCACGCATCAAGACCCCGAGGAAACCTGGATTCGCCGGATCTCCCTTCTGGCTGACGTCTCCGCGATTCAGGAAATACGTCTGCTCGTAGAAATGCGGATACCCGTTGCCGTTCGAGTTGTGGCGGGGAATCGGAAACCCCTCCGACGTCACCTGGATCTTGGTCTTCGTTGGGAGCGGCCTTGCGAAGAGGTGCGACTGTACGTCTTGGTCCAACTCTCGCCAGCGGGCGTCGGACTGCCCAAACCAGCGCAACAGCGCCGCGTGCTGACGCTCGGAAAGGCTGCCCACGCCCTCACGCTCAAGCACCCCCAAACCCTCGACAACCGGCTGCGGCGCGCCCGCACCGACATCCAACGGCGACCGTGGCACGTGCGAGATCGACAGCCGCGTTCGCCCTAAGCTGAACTGAATGTGCTTGCTGAAGGACAGCTTGATCCTCAGCTTCGTGCCGCCTTCAAATCCGAAGGGTTTGGCGAGCTCGAAGGCGGCACCCTGATCGCGCCCAGCCGACTCTGGGCTCGGGAACCAGTCTGTGTCCACGACCTTCGTACCGGACACAGCCGGCGGCGGTGCGGTATCTGGGTCCGGAGAGTCCGTGCTCCACGTAGATGAGAACTCCAGCTTGACGGGTTCGGCGTTCGGGTCGGCGAGCGGTTGCGCCGTCGCCTTCAGATCCGATAGACGAAACCTGCCGCCGCGCGACCGACCGGGACCGTTGTGCGGGAACGATGGGTGCGTGAGCGCCTCGAGGCGGAGCGCACGGATATCCAGGGTGTCGATGTCCGCCGTGAACGTGTAGCCGTCGAGGTCCGGGCTCTCACCGCTGGCTAGGATCGAGCCGTCTTCGAGCTTCTCCAGGGTCGCTCCATCTTTCGATTCGAACTCCGCGAAGTCCAAAACCTGCCAGGGGTCGTCGGGCGGCTGCTCGGCGCCGCTTTCGAGCCAGCGTGCAAACGGTTCAGCCAGTTGCCGGCGTTCGTACTCGCTGCGAGCGGCGGCCAACCCCTGGTATCCCGCCTCCCACTTCGTCATGGAGGTACGGTAGGCTTCCGGGGCCGGGTCATAGTCGAGTTCCGTGCGAATCGTGTGCCCGAAAGTGGACGCCAACCGGTAGTAGCTCCGTGTGGGAATGGGATCGTACTTGTGGTCATGGCAACGAGCGCAGCCGACGGTTAGGCCCAGCATCGCAGTCCCCGTGGTGCCGACCATGTCGTCCAGCTCGTCGTAGCGTACGGTTTCGAACTCGTGCTCGGTGATCTCGGTCGGAAAGGCGCCCGCGCCCAGAAACCCGGTCGCCATCAAAGCCAACGGATTGTCGGGCGCCAGCTCATCGCCGGCCAATTGCCAGCGCACGAACCGGTCGTAGGGCATGTCGCGGTTGAACGCCTTGATCAGGAAGTCACGGTAGTGATAGGCGTACGGCCGGTCAAAGTCTCTTTCGAAGCCGTAGCTCTCGGCGAAGCGAGCGACGTCGATCCAGTGTCGCGCCCAACGCTCGCCAAGATGTTGCGATTCGAGCAAGCGATCGATGAGTTTTTCGTAAGCGTCGGGCGATCGATCCTTGACGAAGTCGTCGACGTCTTCAGGTTCGGGAGGCAGGCCCAGCAGGTCCAGATAGGCTCGGCGAATCAAGGTCCGCCGATCGGCCTCCGGATTCGGGGTTAGTCCTTTCGCGTCGAGCTTGTTCAGAATGAATCGGTCAATCGGCGTTCGAGACCAGTCCTGATCCCAGGTAGGATTGCCAACCGCCGGCGGTGGCGTGCTGTGAGCGAGCGGACGAAAAGACCAGAACTGACGATCTGCATCGGTCACTTCGGCCGGTTGGTCCCCGGCGGGTTTATCGAGCAGCGGTCTGTCGGCCAGGGGTTTGTCGTACGGCGCGCCCAGTTCAATCCAGCGGGCGATGTTGTTTATCGCCTGCTCGGGCAGTTTCGGCTGTTGAAACGGCATGTGCGGTTCTTGCTCATGCCGTATGAGCTTCAGCAGCCGACTCGAGGAGGGAGTCTCGCCGAGCTTGCCGCTCCTGATCAGCGAGTCGCGGTTGGAGAGGTCAAAGCTGCCCAGCGTCTGCGCACCGCCGTGGCAGACCAGGCAGCGCTCGACAAGAAGCGGCCACACGTCACGCTTGAAGAGTGCCAGCCCCCGAGCCATCCGCTGAGCGTGCCGTTCGCCGTTTTCCTCCTTAGTCGAACCGGCCTGCTGCGCGGTCGCGAGCGGCAAGATCGTGAGCCAGCACAACCCGACGGCCAGCATTCGCGCCCGTAGGTAATCCGTCTGTGATCGTGCGGAATCCATCACTCCCTCGCCGTCGACATCCCTAGTATGGGCTGGCTCCGTATTCGACGCAACGTGACTACCGGGTGAAGTACGATGTCCCAGTTGCTCGCGAAGTCTGCGACCTCAGACCGGCCAGCCGCACCCGAGAAACCGAGCCCGGAACGCCAGTGACGGGTTCGATTCCCCATCCGTGCATCAAACCCCCCATCCGTGCACTAAGCTCTGTGCCACCGGGTGCGGGTTTATACCTCACTGGCGTTCGGGGCTCGCTTGCCTCCCCTGCAACTGCGCGGTGAGTTCTTCGGGATCCGTCGTCGGTTGCCTGCATGCGAAATCACGGCAAACGTAGGCCGCGGGCTTGCCGTCGATCATCGTCTTCTGGGCAAGGAGGGGGATGCGACCGGGCGTCTCGTGGTCGGCAGGGTCGAGGCGCGCGACGACTTTGTTGGGCAGATAGGGGCTGTACACCGCGCGGAGCAGGTTCTGCGTCTCGGGCGCATCGGCGGCGCCGACGACGGCGATCTCCTCAAAGCCTTCGTGCCAAGCTTCGATGCCGCACAAGAAGCGTTCGTGTTGGAACGGCGAGCGCCGCGTACCGGCAGCGAAGACTTCGATGATTGTCTTTGCTTTCTCGCGCAAGTCCCCTCGGTCTAGCAAGATGGCGAGCCGCTGAAGGTTCATCAGCATCACCGAGTTGCCCGACGGGATGGCGCCGTCGTTGGCCGTCTTGCTGCGGACCAGCAGCGCTTCGTGGTCCGACGCGGTGAAGAAGAACCCGCCACCCTCTTGGTCCCAATAGAACGCAATGGCTGTTTCGGTCAGTTGTTCGGCCGCGTCGAGCCAGCGCAGATCGCCGCTCCACTCGTAGAGACCCAGCACACCCTCGATCAGGAAGGCGTAGTCGGTGAGATAGGCCTTGAGGCGGGCGCGGCCTTTGCCGTAGGTGGCGAGCAGCCGTGAGTCCTCGCGCATCTGGGTCAAGATGAACTCCGCCGCCTTCGCCGCCGCCGCGCCGTAGCCTGGCTCGTCCAGCACTGCTGCGCCCTTGGCTAGGGCGGTGATCATCAACCCGTTCCAGCCGGCGAGGACCTTGTCGTCGAGCCCGGGACGGATGCGCCTCTCGCGCACGTCGAAGAGCTTGCGCCTCCCTTCGGCGATGATTCGTTCGACCTCCTTTGCGTCAACCTTTTCCAGTTTCGCGATCACCTCGCTAGGGCGGCTCACATGCAGGATGTTCTTCGGCCCTCGGGGCACGTGCGCGTCGCCCGGATGGTTCCAGTTGCCGACTTCCGTCACGCCATAGTGCGACGCGAACAGGCGCCCGGCTTCATCACCTAGAACCTGTTTGATCTCCTCCAGCGTCCAGATAAAGAACTTGCCTTCGAGGCCTTCGCTGTCTGCGTCCTCGCTCGAGTAGAACGCGCCATCCGGGCTGCACAAGTCGCGCAGCACGTACTCGAAGATGCCGCGGGCCTTCTCCTCGCACAGGGCTTTCAATTCCGGCCGTTCGGTCGCCTGCATCCCGTCGAGATAGATCGAGCTCACCAGCCCCTGGTCGTAGAGCATTTTTTCGAAGTGGGGGACGAGCCAGCGAACGTCGGTCGAGTAGCGGGCGATGCCGCCGCCGAGATGATCGTAGATGCCGCCGTTGCCCATTCGTTCGAGCGTCAGCTCGACGTCGCCTAGATAGGCGTGGTGGCTGGTCCGTGCATACTCCCGCAGCAGCAGGTCCATCGACTGGCTGGGCGGGAACTTGTTCGTACCACCACCCGAGACGCCGCCTAGCTGATGGTCATAAGCGGCTCGAATCTGGTCAGCACCGTCGGTGACGGCCTCGCGCGACGGGACCTCGCTCGACTCCGTGCTTACGTGCATCTGCCGGACCGCATCGACAACCTTGTCCGCATCGCCGGTCAGTGCTTCGCCCTTCTCCGTCCAAACCTGTTGGATGTGGCCCAGCAGTGTCTTGAAGCCCGGACGGCCGTACGCATTCTCCTTGGGGAAATAAGTACCGGCGAAGATCGGCTTGAGGTCTGGCGATAGAAACACGCTCATCGGCCACCCGCCTTGGCCGCCCGAGTAGAGCATGGTGGCGCTCATGTAGATTTCGTCGAGGTCGGGCCGTTCCTCTCGATCGACCTTGATCGAGATGAAGTCGCGGTTGAGGACCTCGGCGACTTCCTGGTCCTCGAAGCTCTCGTGCTCCATGACGTGGCACCAGTGGCAAGCGGCGTAACCGATGCTCAGGAAGATGACCTTGTTCTCTTCCTTCGCTCGCCCGAGCGCTTCCTCACCCCAGGCGTGCCAATTGACCGGATTGTGAGCGTGTTGGAGAAGGTAGGGGCTGGTCTCGTGAATCAGGGCGTTAGTGTGTTCGTGTTCCATAGCGTCAAAGATACGACGATCGGCTGACCGAAGCGTCTCTACCCCGGGACAAAGCAAGGGGGCAGACGTGCGAAGGCATTAGTACTAAGACGGAATTCCCATTACTCGACCCGCCGTCGCCCCTCCGTACGCCCCACCCGACAGCGACCGCCAATACTCGACGTCCCGTGCGCGAGATCAGTAGCATGCCTTCGCCGGAGGTGGACGTTCAGCGTCGCCATTTCCCACACAAACCCGGTGGACCGTGGGGCGGGTTCCGCCGGTCAGCGTCACCGCCACGATCGCATCTGCATCCACGGCCACATCGTGTGGTTGGCCGGGCGCCCCGTCGCCAATGGTGCTCGCCAGCAGCGTGCCGTCGGACGCGAAAGCAGCCAGAGAAACCGGATCGTCGGCGGTCGCAACCGTGGCCAGTACGGAATCGACGGGCTCGACGAACTCGATCCGCAGCCCGGCGGGCTCGGGGATCGCAAGCTTCGGCGTACCTACGGGCGGGCCGAACTGTACGAAGCTGAGCGGAGAGCCGTCGAGTGTCACGAATCGCATTCCTTCGATCGAGTTGTCACCACCGACGATCTCGCTGGGATCGATCGTCGTGAAGTCGACACAGGTGTGTTCGGGTGTCTCGTGCTCGTCGTCACACGGCTCGGCCGGCTCGTCGACGGGACAAGGGAAGACATGCATTGCCACGGCATCGATGTACACACGCTCCGAGCTTTGGTCGCGGGCTTCGACGAACACGGTCACGAGGGTGGCCATGGCATCGGCCCGGGTGGCGAGTGGCTGCCAACGGTCGGTAGCCGACCGCGAGGTCCAGACGATGGCTTCCGAACTCGGATCCGTACCGCCGGTCGGGTCGACGCCGATGCGGAAGTCGGCCTGCCCGAACCCCGCATGCACATGGGCGGAGAATTCGTAGTCCCATCCGACGTTCGCCCCAACTTGCTGAAAGATCCCTGCCGCACCCACCGGCACAGGGCTGGTCCGAACGCCCTGGGACCGTTGGCCGTCGAAGACGATGCATTCCTCACAGAAGAAGACCTCACGCACGGCCGCCGCCGTCGAGCCAGCGTCTGTGACGTAGGGAGTCCAGGAATTGCCCACCTGGCCCAGCGCTCCCACCCAGAAGCCCGACTCGAAACTGCCATTGTGGAGATCGACGACGCGGACGATCCTCGAGTCGGTCGTCGCAGCACCGTCGTCGTCGGTGATCGTCAGCTCGGCTACGTACGCCCCACACGTCGTGCAGCGCCGAGTCGCGGTTGCGGTGCCCCGGGCGGCAGGGGCTTCATTCGTCTCATTGATCGTTGCCGCCGCGGGTGGTGAGCAGTCGCCGAAGTCCCAAACACCGGTATGGGTATCGCACCATCCGACATCCTCGAACTGACCGACGAGACGTGTTGGCACACACGGGTGCGCATACACGTCAGGGCCGGCATCGACCACCGGTGGAACATTGCCGATGGTTGCGGTCGTGGTCGCGGTCGCTGCCCCGCCGTGCTCATCGATCACCTTGATCGTCACCTCGTAGACACCGTCGTCACAGTACGTGTGGGTCGCGCTTGCGGTGCCGGTACCCAAGGGAGGCTCGTTCGACTCGACCACCTCGCAGAGAACGGGGGCGCTCCCGTCGCCGAAGAGCACGTAGGCGCGATGGCCATCGGCCATCCCGTATCGGCAAACTCGGCAGTCAGCTCCAGTTCATGCCCTTCGAGGCTCTCGATCTCATTGACCGTGGTGATCACCGGCTGGGTGTTCTGCACCCGCACAAGCCCCAGGCTGCGGTTACGTACTTCGATCATCGGACCGAACTGGCGATTGACGGTGGTCAATGCGGCAACGCGATACGCCCGGCGGGCATAGGCGTGCGTGGGCGTCCGGCCGGTCAGCTCGGCGCCGTCGCCGGTTGTCCAGTCGTAGTCGGTTTCCGCTGCGATCAGTCCTCCGACGAAGTCGAGACTCATGCCCGCTGTGGCCAGGTACGGACCGCCCGTGGTGGCCTGACTGTCGTCGAGGCTGCGGAACTCGCTCATGGGTGTCGCGCTTCCGGCCATGACGACGCCATCGGGCGAGATGAGGATCGGATTGTTGAACCGCGAGTCGATCCCGACCTTGATGTCGCTCAGGCTGCTCGGCACCGGCGGGCTCACGGCCGACCCGATTGCGTCTGCGGCCTGCCCTCCCGCCACCTTCTCGATCACTTCTCTCAGGAAGAGCGAGATCACGAAGATCAGAGCGCCGATGAAACCTCCGGCGGTGAAGATCGTCAGGAACACACCGAGCACGGCGCCGATGATCGCGTCGATGATGTTCTGACCGAGACCATCGGCGCCGAGTTCGACATCAAGGTCCTCCACCAGTTCGGTTCCGAGGTCGGGGTCCGCCGCCGATATGAAGTTGACGAGCGCCTGGTCGGCCGGAAAGCCGTTGACATCGCCGGTGAGCACAACCGTGGCCCGACCATCGGCGACGGCGGCACTCTCGGCGAGTGTAGCGGTGCCGGGCACACCCTCGATTTCGAGCAGGGTGCCGGCCGGAATCGAGTCGATCCCCTCGAGCAGATGAACATCGAGCTGGCTGCCCTGCTGGTCGGCTCCATCGACTCGCCCGGTCGCGAGGATTCGGTCTTCCCACAGCAAACGCATCTTGATGGTGACTGAGCCGTCGATCTCCTTAATTACGACTGCCTCTGGCCGATGCACTGTGATCGGGCCGTTCAGTTCAACGTGACCATCGTGCAGTGACGGTGTCAGCTCTCGGATCTCGACCTCGCGGTCGTTGCCGCCGGCATCGAACCGCACGCCGGGCACGCCCAGACCGGTGATCCATGAGACGCGGGCCCCGAATGGGATACCATCGTCGAACTCCCGGTCCAGCCGCAGCGTCGCCCCGCCATCCTCGATCTCGGCGTCGACCAGCAGGGTGAAATCGCCCGGAACATCCTCGAGGCTGAGTCGGGTGCCACTCTGGATCGTTCCCGAGTCGCGGACGAGACCGTGGATGGGGAGCTCGTTCCCTTCGGCGGCTTCGAAGGCAACGAACGCAGGCAGGAACTCGACCGGAGCATTGTCGGCTGGGGCGTCATCGATGGACGAGTTGAGGTTGAGCGTCGCGGAGCCGTCGGTGATGTCGACGGCTTCGTCGAGCACCAGGGTCGGCGACACTCCTTCCACACGGAGCCGTGTTCCCGCCAAGAGGGTCGAGACGCCTTCGTCGAACCCATCCACCACCAGTTCGGTGCCGGTCTGGTCTGCTCCGGCGACCCGACACGACCCGACGAAATCAGCCTGGGTGTCGGGAGTGTGCAGGAACTCGTCGAGCTGCTTGAGGAACTGGTCGCCGCGTATGAGCGTGGCGAAGTCCTCGCCGTCGGGGAGGAAGCTCTCGAGATCGTCTGGATCGGCGCCCGGCTCGGCATTGATGCCGATCACCAGCGACGACTCGAGTACCCGAGGAGTGGCGTCGGAGACTTCGTCGTCCTGCTCGCGCTGCCAGAAGGGCAGTACCTGATCGTTCTCGGCCAGGCGCTCCTGCAACCTCTCGGCCACGGTCTGGTTGATCTCGTCGAGTGTGAGCGCGGCGACGGGATCGAGCGAATCGTCCAGCTCGTTTCCGAGTTCGTCGGCCTGTTCCTGGAGAATCTGGTCGATGACGTCGGCCACCTCGGGAAGGGCCGCCGTGTCCTCTCCTTCGTATACCTCGACTGTCGCAATCACCGTGTCTTCTGGTCGGATCGAGACCGACACGGCTGCGGGTGAGTTGTCCAACTGGCGGTCGAGGTCGAAGTGATACTGGATGACGGCGCGCAGCGCGATCGAAGGCTCGAAGCTCCCTTTGTCTGCGGGATTCGTGGCCGCGATGCTGCTCCACCGCAGATCGATGGGAAAGTCGACGCGCAGCCGATCGGCGGCCGTGACCTGAGCCCGGAGCTGCCGGAACGGATTCCCGCCCGTGCCGACGTCGTTCTCGATCTCGACCGAAAGGTCGGCGACGAAGATCCCGAAGTTCTCGTCCTCGCTCGTCTCCGGACCGACTGGCAACGTGCCATCGGCGTACAGCTCGTGGAGTTTGCTCCCGAACACCTCGCCGACGAAGACATCGTCCTCGAGCGGGTGATCGACGGCCTCCGATGCGACGACTGCGGTGCCGGTTGCAAGGCCCACCACGAGCAGATCGCCTGACTCCGCCGACTGGACCTCGCCATCGATCGAGATCTGCGTGGTCATGTCGTACATGACTGCCGCTGGCGCATCGGGGGCGTCGAAGGTCATCTGGGCGCCGGCGCCATCGAAGACGATGCGGAGCGAATTGTCCGCCGGCAGCGTCTCCATCGACATCGTTCCGCGGGCCAGGATGACGACGGTTTCGTTGACCGTGAGGTCACCGATGTCGAACGGCTCGAGCGTCTCATCGAAGGTCTGTTGCAACGGAGAGTCCGAGCGAAGACGCTCCTCTTCCAGGATCTTCTCGGGGAACCCGTCTCGGTACTCGACCAGAGTTTTGTAGTCTTCCGCGCTCACGCCGTAACCCTCCTTGTCCGCCTGTGATGCCAATATCCGATGTGACTGTCTCCTCTCCCTCTCGCCTTTGGCGCGGGTTGTCTTAGCCGGGCTCCCTTTAGCCCTGCCCTCTGGAGTGACGGGCCTCGGGGGTCACCTCAAAACCGGCCAATGAGGGTCACTTCAAAAGCGGCCAACGGAACTGACCCAGGACAAGAGTTGTTATCCAGGATTTTCATTTTGGCCCTGGTACGGCAACAGTATACACGCGCGCCGGCCCGAATGCCGCGTCTTTTCGCGCTGAACCCTGCACATCACCTCCGCCGGTAGGCGCCAGGGCTCGTCCATCCGCTCACAGACGTTGATTGAGCGGGCTGAACGGCGCTCCGGCCGACACTACTGCCTGCGAAACCTTTTTGGAGCCGAAAACTGTTGATCCTCGCCCGGCCAACGCTACCCGCTCGGCAGCGGCAGCGCCCAGATCCTGCTCAGCATGTCACCGAACAGCCGCCGGTTCAGATGTCCCTGGGCCAACAGCAACCAGTAGTAGCGGGCATGTTTGACCAGACGGCCGCCGGTCTTCATTAGCCGCTGCTGCAAGCTCGTCAGCGACCAGCTCTTGATCCTGTGCGGCAGCCCCAGCCGCCGCCACAAGTTGCCCAGGTTATAGGCCAGCACGCTGAGTTGCAGTCGCACTTCGTTGACCCGGAAGCGATGGCACGACAGCCGCGTCCAGTGCGTGGCCTGTTTGCCTTCCTTGATCCACTGCTCGGCCGTGCCGCGCTTGTTGTAGAAGCGCACCACCGAGCGGCTTGGCAAGCGCAGGCTCGTCACGATGAATCCGACCCGCGGGAACAGCTCGCCCTGGTGATGTTCGACCTGGGCGACGATCCGCCTCGCCTGCGACCAACTCTCCGCCTGATAGCGAAAACTCTTGTAGCGCACCAGGGGCTTCCGAGAGGGCCTTCCCGGCGGGCGAAACAAGATGTCTTCGATCTCCAGCTCCAAGCTCTTGTTGGCCGGAATGCGAATGGCGTACTGCACTCCGCGTTCCTCCGAAGACTCATAAATCTCCGGCTTAGCAAAGGCCGCATCGCCCCGGAAGGTGACCTGTTTGCCCGCAGCCTGTTGGCGCTCGATCTCCGGCAGCAGCAACTCGTCCCAGTCCTCAGCGCTGTGCACATTGCCGGGACGCAGCTTGGCGGCCAGACAATCGCCGTGCTGGTTGAACAGCAACAGCGGGTGGTAGCAGACGGACTCGAAATGACCGTTGTAGGCGCTGCCTTCCTGCTGTCCGTGAACCGGGCTCGCGGTCGAGTCCATGTCCAGCACAACGCGCGCGCAGTCGTCTGTCGTCTCGGCCTGCGCGACCAACTCGCGGTTCACCGTCATCAACCCAAGCAGATTCTCCTCACTCGCGAGCAGCCCTGTCTCGAAGCTCTGTAGCCGCGAGGTGAGCGCCCCGCCGCGATCCCAGTTCTTCTGCGAGCCGAGCAAGCGAAAGGTGGGGTCAGCCGCTACGCGGACGGCGTCGTTGACGTCCTCGTAGCCTGCCAGCCGAGAGTAGACCGACTGCCGCAGCAGATCGGCCAGCGGGAACTTCTTGTTCGAGCCTTGACGCGAATCCGTCAGATGCTCGTCGATCAGCTGGCCGAGACCGAGCCGCTCGTCCAACTCCCGAACCAGGATCAGCCCGCCATCAGAGGTGACACGTGATCTTTGGAAATCGACTTTCAATAAGCCGTTGAAGTTAGCTGGAACGGCTTGTTTTCTTTTTCACCCATGGGGTGTTGATCTCCTCAGCGCCTTGAGTGCTTTCAAACCTGTATAAATAAAGGCGTCGAAGGTGCTCGAAAGGTTAGCGAAAGAAACGTGACAATGGAAATCTGGGCTAAGTAGTTAAATCCCTACCAAAATTAGCACGAACCCCTGGAGGGGAATCAGAGCCCCGCCCGTGAGGGTGGGGTTAAGCGCGCCGAAATACGGAACCCACTCTTGCCCACAGGTCCCCTTTCGGTTCCGGCTCGTCCCGGTTAGGGAGAGCTTCCACCTCCCCGCATCACAGGCCCTCGTATGCATCCGCTCGTTTTCGAATGCGGGTAACGAGTACTACTCGGCTCTGTTCGAGTACGCGGTAGACGATCCGATAGCGGCGCCCACCGAAGGGAACCCGATAGTAGTCTCGGAAATCACGAAGCGCCTTGCTGTCAGGCGGGAATGGGTTCTCGGCGAGTCTCGAACAATCTCGGAGGCTTCTTGCTTACGGGCCTTTGATAGCCCCTTCAACTCTTGGCGTGCTGACGCGACAAGTTTCGTGACCCACATACTGAATAGTTCGCCATCTAGGAGTCAACTCTTGCGCGGTCATTCCTTGCGGAGCTCGGCTTCCACCTTCTCCCAAGGTATCCACTCCTCGCTTTCTTCCCACCGCTTCGAGATGATCACGTCAGCCTCGTCTTCTGTGAGTTGGGTGGCCGCCCCGAGACGGGGCGCTTTGCGACGATCCGCTGGCCGTGGTTTGGCCCTCTGAGTACTTACACGCTTAGCGGTCTTAGGCATGCTACCCCAACTGTAGCATCGAACACCAAAGACCCTGATAACATCTCTCGGTTAGATCGGGCTACAGCTTCTCGGGTTCATCACAGGCACTTGAGGCTGCCGTACCAGCTGCCTTCGTTCACATACGATGCCCAGATTCCGGTGGTATGATCGCACTGGGATTCCGTGTGTCTGCGGAAAGGGTGAGGCCGGGCCATGTGCTTCTACAGCCGACTTACGATGGCTGTCGCTGTTCTAGCCTCCCTACCTCTCTTCGCCGAGAGTCCCTTCACCATCACCGGCCGTGTGGTCGTGCCCGACGGTTCGCCGCCACCCGAACCCGCCGTGATCGAACGGCATTGTCCGGGGCGCCGGAATGTCGAGACGAAAACCGATTCGCGGGGCAGATTTTCTTTCCGGATCAGAGGCGATGCGAATCCCCCCTTGATCGACGCGACGGTTTCGCGGCCGCGTGAAGCCGGCACGACACGAGGCGCTGTGGGTGGCGGAGGTTATCGCAACCTATTGACTCCCGCATAATATAGAGTCAGTCAAAACAAAGAGAAGACTGTTTCCAGAAGGCCGTGATCAAACGCGGTTTGCGGTACATGCGGCGGAGTGCCTTGCGGGCCCGCTCGTTCAGCTCGCCGTAGTCTTTCGGGCAGACGTTCGGCAACTCGTGCTGCTTCCAGTAAGCCCAGATGTATTCCACCGGATTCAACTCCGGCGCATAGGGTGGCAAGTACTCGGTTGCGATGTGGCCTTCGGAGAGTTCGATGAACTCTTGCACCAGGCGGCTACGGTGCGCCGGCAGCCGATCCCAGACGATCAGCAGCGGGCGATCGATATGACGTACCAACGCCTTGAGAAAGTCGGTCACTTGCTCTTTGCCGATCGCACCGGGATAGAGCCGGAAGTAGAAGTTACGCAGCGTCAGCCCCGCCGAGACGGAAAGCTTCTCCCAGTTGAAGTTAAACTGCAGCACCGGTGTTTGGCCACGTGGCGCCCAGGTGCGGCAGCGATGCGGCTTCTGACTCAATCCGCTTTCGTCGATGAAGACGAGCGTACGGCCTTCGTTTTGGGCTTTTTTTTAATGCGCTTCCAGGTCTTGCGCTTCCAGGTGCGGATCCGCTCTTCGTTGCGCTCGCGCGCCTTTCCGGCCGGGCGTTGCGGGCTCCAGTCGAGCGCTCGCAGGATCTTCCAGGCGTGGCCTGCGTGGTATGCGACCCCGAACTCGTCTCCGGTCAGCCGAGCCACCCGCGGACAGCTCCACAGGGGCGTTGGGAAGCCGTGGGCTTCCGGGCCTTCCAGCAGCAGCGACGTCAGGCGTTCGCGTTGTGCGGCATCGAGGAGCGGCTTGCGTCCGGCGCGCCCGGCCTGGCGGAGTCCGGCCGCACCCTGCTCGCGGTATTGCCGCCGCCACTCACTGACGGTTTGGCGAGCGACGTTCAGCCGTCTCGCCGTCTCGGACTGATTGTGGCCTTGGTGGAGCAGCCGCATCGCTTCGAAACGGCGCTTCTCCAGCGCCTTGAAATCCCGCTTCACACCTTTGGGGTTGCCCATACATATATAGATGCTCCACACTGTCAAAAAGTGTCATAATCATTTGCGGGATTCAATAGGTAGATGCGACGTCCGCGCCATCCTTCCCGGCTTCCAGGCGCAGCCACGTGTGCTGGGGGTCCTGAGCTTTGACCAAGCCGACATCGGAATCATTGTGCTTCGGGCGGTCCAGCAATCGGGCCGATTCGTTAGTGTCACGACGTTCAATGTGCCGCCGGAAGCCAAGAAAGCCTACGAAAGGACTGAAGCAGAGCTTCTAAAGAAAAAGCCCGACCTCGAACAGGCCGTGAAGCGGCTCGAGAAAGCCGTTGAGTTTCACCCTGAGTTCGCGGTCGCTTGGCATTCTCTCGGGACGATCCGTCTAAGGTCATTGGGACACCTCAACCCTGTCGCCGCATTGCTCTCGGGCGCACCGTCGTTGACCTCGGGACGAGAAAAGGAGTACCATGCCTGTGCCGGACATCCCAATCGGCAATCCCTGTTACAGACGAATTCGACAAAATTGTGCCAAGGCAGACATTATTGACTCCCGCATAATATAGAGTCAGTCAAAACAAAGAGAAGACTGTTTCCAGAAGACCGTGATCAAACGCGGTTTGCGGTACATGCGGCGGAGTGCCTTGCGGGCCCGCTCGTTCAGCTCGCCGTAGTCTTTCGGACAGACGTTCGGCAACTCGTGCTGCTTCCAGTAAGCCCAGATGTATTCCACCGGATTCAACTCCGGCGCATAGGGTGGCAAGTACTCGGTTGCGATGTGGCCTTCGGAGAGTTCGATGAACTCTTGCACCAGGCGGCTACGGTGCGCCGGCAGCCGATCCCAGACGATCAGCAGCGGGCGATCGATATGACGTACCAACGCCTTGAGAAAGTCGATCACTTGCTCTTTGCCGATCGCACCGGGATAGAGCCGGAAGTAGAAGTTACGCAGCGTCAGCCCCGCCGAGACGGAAAGCTTCTCCCAGTTGAAGTTAAACTGCAGCACCGGTGTTTGGCCACGTGGCGCCCAGGTGCGGCAGCGATGCGGCTTCTGACTCAATCCGCTTTCGTCGATGAAGACGAGCGTACGGCCTTCGTTTTGGGCTTTTTTTTAATGCGCTTCCAGGTCTTGCGCTTCCAGGTGCGGATCCGCTCTTCGTTGCGCTCGCGCGCCTTTCCGGCCGGGCGTTGCGGGCTCCAGTCGAGCGCTCGCAGGATCTTCCAGGCGTGGCCTGCGTGGTATGCGACCCCGAACTCGTCTCCGGTCAGCCGAGCCACCCGCGGACAGCTCCACAGGGGCGTTGGGAAGCCGTGGGCTTCCGGGCCTTCCAGCAGCAGCGACGTCAGGCGTTCGCGTTGTGCGGCATCGAGGAGCGGCTTGCGTCCGGCGCGCCCGGCCTGGCGGAGTCCGGCCGCACCCTGCTCGCGGTATTGCCGCCGCCACTCACTGACGGTTTGGCGAGCGACGTTCAGCCGTCTCGCCGTCTCGGACTGATTGTGGCCTTGGTGGAGCAGCCGCATCGCTTCGAAACGGCGCTTCTCCAGCGCCTTGAAATCCCGCTTCACACCTTTGGGGTTGCCCATACATATATAGATGCTCCACACTATCAAAAAGTGTCATAATAATTTGCGGGATTCAATAGGCCTGCCTGCGGTGGCCACGGTTTCGGCTGCGAGCGGGGCCCTTAGCGTCGCTCCCGGGTCGATCGTTAGCGGCTTTGGACAGGGGTTGGCGACCACCACGGTGGGGGTTGCGCAAGTGCCGCTGCCGGTTGAGCTCGCCGGCACCTCGGTGCGCGTCAAGGGCAGTGACGGACTGGAACGGGCAGCTCCTCTCTTCTTTGTTTCCCCGCGTCAGGCCAATTTCTTGATTCCTGAGGGCACCAAAACCGGGCTTGGATCAGTTACCGTAACCGTTAACGCCGAGGTCGTGGCGACTGGTACGGTAGGGGTCGAGGACGTAGCTCCGGGTATCTTTACTGCAAACGCCAGTGGGCAAGGCGTAGCTGCTGCTTTCATCGTGAGAGTCGCTCCCGACGGTACGCAGACCACTGAACTAGTCTTTGACTCCAGTGCGCCCTTGGGCGAGCGAACCGCTCTGCCTATGGACTTCGGCCCCGAAGGCGACCGGCTTTTCCTGGTCCTCTTCGGAACGGGAATGCGCGGCGCGACGACAGGCGCCACCGCCACCGTGGGTGGTAGGGTTGTGGATGTTGCGGACCCTGTGGCCCAGGGCCAATTCATAGGTCTGGATCAGGTCAACCTTGGACCGCTGCCCAGAGCCCTAGGTGCCAGTGGCGAAGTGGACATCCTCGTCGCCGTAGACGGCAAACAAGCTAACACAGTGACCGTCAGGTTCCAGGGACCATGAAAGCTCAAACTGTAAACTGGAGGTAGACTCCGCGTCCACACAGATGTCCGCATAAAAGGGCAAGGTAGCCTAAGCAAAAAACAGACGGGCTGGGCTAGGAAAACCTTTCGAAAGGCCGTTGAGGGCGACAAGGACTATCTGCCGCCGTACCTACCGCTGATCCGAATCGAGATGGCCCAGTCTCGATGGAAAGAAGTCGCCGCACTTGCCGAACACGCAGTCAAGCTTGACCCGAGAATGACTGAGGTGCGCTTCGCACACGCGATCTCGTGTCTCTATCTCGACCGCCTCGACGACGCGCTCAACTCGGCTCTACACGTGCAGAAGAGCGACGGAGCATCGGCATTCCCTCAAACACACTATGTACTCGGGATGATCTATGCCGACCGGAAGGATTACACCGCGGCGGCGCAACAGTTCGAGTCGCTGATCAGGCTCAAGCCCGGGTCGAAACTGGCTCAGACCCTGCGCAGGCAGTTGGATCTCTGGGCAGAGCAGAGTCTGATCCCAAAGAAATAGCCCTCACTCACTCATTGAGTAGACCCGGTGCGGACTGGACCACGCCAGATGGCCTTCGGCGACCTTCAAATTGCCGGGGTAGTTGGGCGACGTGCCCTCGATTTCGATCCGCCAGTAGTACCAATGGAAACCTTCCGACGGCCGGTCGATGTGGCCCTTCTTTAGCTCCTTCTGATTCTCACCAGGCACCACCAGGATCTCGTCACCATCCCTGACCAACACCACACGCACGATGGGACGCGGCGTTCGGACATCGAGCGAGAGCGCGACCCCGCCATCGGTCTCGACATCTTGTCCCATAAAGACCCCGTTGGCGCGGGCATCGATCTCGATGCGTGAGCCGTTCGTCGCGAAAACACGGTGGTCCTTGATGGCATCGAGGATGGCCTGTGGTGTTAGCTCCGGCGCGTAGATGCCAGTCAGGCCGCCGCCGGTACCGGGGTCGCGGCGGTGACCGTCGCTCGTGGCAACGAACCCGACCTTGAAACCGGCCGACAGGTCGCGGTGAATCTTCTCCGGCCGGTTGATGAAAACCCTCCACCCGGACGCCACCTCGATGTTCCCGTCGCATGGCCGTCGGGTCAGTCGAAAGTGCGGGTGCTGGGTGTTCATCACGCCGCCTGCCGCCTCGACCAGATCACACAGCTCGTCGAAGTCGCCATCGTTCTCGGCGTGCCGGATGATCGGTGTTTCGTCCCCGGCGAAGATCACGGTGCGGTGGTTGGGCCGCTTGTCGTCGGTGCGGTCCGACCACTCCCACCCGGGCAGCGCAATGAAGCGCCCCGGCTCGGTGTGCTTGCGGCTGAGGTAAACGCCGATGCGATACCACGCTTCCGGCAACATGCCGCCTCGATACGCGCCTTGGGCGCCGGCGTCCAGCCAAGAGGAGGCGTCGTTCTCCTGCATGACCATGACGTCGATCTTGGCCTTGTCGCGGGCATAGTGTAGCAGCTCATCGGGCTCGCCCTCGGCGTCCTGCGTGAGCGTGCTGTGGACGTGCAGATCGCCCCAGTACAAATAGTGCGTCTTGCCGTCGATCTCGATCGAACGCCGCGGACCGAAATCGCGCAGCGGAAGCTCTTGCCGTTTCCAGCCCGCGACGCTCGACGGTACACGGATGGGCGCCGCCTTCCCGAGTTCGACGCGGGACGTGCGGTAGCTGTGCTGACGATCGAGGCCGAGAATCGTCAGCTCGCCTCCAACGGCCCGGCGGCTCGTGGGCACTTCGTACTGGACCAGGCCCGAGTGGACGCGAAGCGGTCTGGACCATTTCTTCCCGTCAAACCGCATGCCGAACAGCTCGCCCGGCTCAGTGCTGCGATGAATGACCATCTTGTGTTCCCACAGCAGCCAGACTTGACCGGAGTTCTCGATCAGCATCGGGTGGCGGCGGCGGCCGGAGTATCCGGTGACGGTGCTCGGTTCGGGCTCCATGGGAAAGAGCAAACCGTGGCTGAGGTCGGCGAGATCCCGCACCCCGTCCTGCTCGAAGCCGTCCTTCTCGAACACCCTCCACTTGCCGTTCTCGCGGCGTGCGCCTTGAAGCGTATTCCACTGGTCGATGGCTCCCTCGCCGCCGATGACGTCGATGTTCGCGACCCAAGCCGCGACCAGACCGGTATCCGCGCCGTAGATGGCAACCGCTTTGAGGCAGCTCTTTCCGGGCGGCGAGAGACGCTCGATCGGACCGTGATCGGGAGCAACCCGTCTCCCATACACCGCGTAGTTCCGTCCTTCGTAGCGGTCCCAAAACGACCACAGCTCACCGCCATCCGTGGCGGCCAAGGCTGGCCGGTAGGCCGGTTTCCGCGGCCCTGAAACCGTCGCCGACGCCTGCCAACTCCGCCCGTCCCACGTACGGATTTGAATGCGTTGCGGCACGCTCGAATGATCTTCCCAAGCTACAGCGACTCCGCCGTCATGGGCGGTCACGGAAGGGAACAGTGAGTTTTGGCCGGCCGGGCTGATCGTTTCAATGGGCTGCCAGAAGCCCTCGTCCAGACGCCTGCCGATGATCACCCAAAGCCCGTTTCGTTCCGCCTGCCAGAACACCCAGCCCGACCGCTCGCCGGTGGCGACAAACAGCGGCCGATAGTAAATGCCGGCGCCGGCGGTCAGTTGCTGAGCGTGAGCGCGGCGTGCGTTCTCGAAGCGCGTGCTGTAGATCCGCTCGTGACTCGCCCGGTAGGTATTCCAAACGTACGTAATAGGTCCATCTGGATGCAGGTCGAACGTCCCCTGATGCGCCAGCCCGTGATGGTCGACATTCACGACCATCCCGTAGGGCAGATGCTGCCCTGCCAAGGGAAAGGATGAGGTTAGAACGACGAACAGACCGAACGCGGCGCGGCGCATGCGAGGAATCATATCACGGCGTTTGCGTGCGGGCCGAAGCTACCTGCACACGAGCCGGCTACCGCAGCCAGTCACCGCGTTTCTGAGGGAAACCACGAACGTAAAGCAGCGCCAGCGGCACGCCCCAATTCGGCCAGCGCTCGACAAAGTCCCACACCTCCCGCCCGGCAGCAGGACGAGCCAGCCCGGTCAGCAAACCCCACAGCGCGGCGTAGAGAAGTACGATCCTCAGCGGCTTCGCCAGGGCCAGAGCCGCGACCACGAAGTCAATGACGCCGATCACGGGCAGGACGGCGGCCGCCGCTTCGGTTGTGATCCCAAGTGATCCGGTCAGCAATTGCTGGAAATGAGGAGCACCCCGAAAAGCAAAGATCCCATGCCCCAGAAACTCGCCACACAGAGCAATCCTGAGGACCCATTCCACCCGTTTCATCGCAGAGCCCTTGTCGAAGTGGCCGATTCTATCACACCGCTTCGCCCGCCTCGCGGAGAATCGCCGCCGCTTCACTTCATTGGCGTATTCAAACCGTGTGCACTCCACATCACACCGAGCACGCAGAACCGTCTTGTAAAATGATGGCGGCGGTGAAGGTGCGAACGACATGGACGGCGACGCTCGGCGTCTTTCTCGTCCTCATGGGCCTGGGCAATTCCGAGTCCGTTCCGGTGCGGGAGGCATCGGGCATCGTGCGTCAGGGTAGCGAACTGTTGATCGTGGACGACTCGCAACACGGGGGGGGGGGGGGGGGGGGGGGGGGGGGGGGGGGGGGTATTTTCGGCTTTCACTCGCGGGGGAACGGGGTCCTGTGATCCGCCTCACGCCCGACCGTCTGACGCGCGTGCCCCTGCGGCATGCCTCGATGGCAACCGACCTCGAGGCCATCAACGTACTGGCCGATGGCCGCATCGTGGTGCTGTCAGAGCGTCTGCGGGCCATGTTCGGTGAGGACGGCATGATCGCCGACTATGGCGCTCCGCTCAGCGAGTTCGGCAAGAGGGGTCTCGAGGGGCTGGCCGTCCGCCGGCTCGAGAACAACGCTTCTCAAGTCGCGGTGCTGTGGGAGGGCGGTTACCCTGAGTACTACCAAGTGCCGGAACAACTGAGGTCCCGCGTCGGCCGCCGGGCGCTCTATCCTGTCGTGCAGATCCATTCGCTCGCGTCGGGAGAGAGCGGCATTCAAGTTCGCGGGACAAACTTCGTGACGCTCGACGTGCCGGTGCCAAAAGGCCGCGGACCGCGCGCGCAGCGCTTTCGGGCGCCCGATCTGGTGTGGCATCGCCAACTCGACGGTAAGTGGGGCTTCATTGTGCTGCTTTCGTCGATGAACTCCGTCGACCGTCCCACCTACGAGCACCACTGGCTCCAGCGCTTCTCGACTAACGGCGAGCGGCTCGGCGAACACCTCGATCTCGACACCATCGTCGGCGAAGGGCTAAAGGGCGTCAACTGGGAGGGCCTCGGTTGGTTCGAGCAAGGCAAGAGCCTCGTAATGGTCCACGAGAGCCACCCCGAGCCGATCCCCACAGCGTATGTCCTGCAGCTTCCCGAGGGCTGGAGGACACCGCCGTCAACCGTCGATCGAGCACCAACCTCCCTCAGCAACAACTGAGCTCGTAGCCGCGTAGCGCGGATCTCGGTTTTTAGATCCGCGGCTTTTCCCTACGGAACCGCCTCGGCGATACGCTGCCGGTAAACCTTCCGTGCATGGTCGTAGGCCTTGCGGGCCTCTTCACGTTCCTCGGGCCGGATCCTCGGGGACTTCTGTGTCCAGCACTGGTTGACCGCGGCCAGACACCATTCAGCGCTACGGCGGGACGCACGAACCGGCTTGCCGTCCACGATCACGAACACTGGGTTCGTGTGCGACGACGGGAAGATACGTAGCGCAACCCAACTGCTCTTCTTGATCGGTACGTCGAACGTCACCTCGCGGACCTGCCCATCGGCCAGGAGGTTTTGTGTCGCCACCGACTCACCGTTCACGACCAACTCCACCGGCACCTCGCGCGTGTTCGGGATGCGCGCCCGCTCGACGTCCCAGTAGGGCTTCTCGTCGAACCGCAAGGTGGCGAACTTCGGGTCGGGATAGCGCGGCAGGAACGCCGCCGCCTTCACTGCGACGTGCACCTTCTCGCCCGCCTTGATCTGCACCTCGCTCTGGTTCGTGCCCAGTTCCACCCCGTTTACGGTGAAGTCAATCAAGTGGCTTTTCCCGTCGCTGACGTAGTTGCGCCCGTCGCGAATGCCGTCAATCCAGCCGCGATAGCTGAGCTTGTCGAGCTTGACGTAGCTGCGTCCGAGCCCCACCTTGTCGTCGTAGATGCAGGGGAAATCGGTCTCCCCGCTGATGCGCGCGCGAAAGCCGGCGCTCAACGTGTGGTACCAGACGTTCAACTCCCAGACCGACGGCGTGTCGACAGCGGAAATGAAGTCGACGGCGTCGTGCGTCACGTCAACGACGTATTCGTTCGCGCCGATGCCGTCAAAGCCCGGCATCTCATAGTTTGGAAGCTTGTCGCTTCGCACCTGCAGGCCCCAGCCCGAATGAGAAAAGCCGACCACGCCGCCCTGCGACTTGCCCCACTGCAGCACCGGCAGGTCCCAAGATGGCCACTCGTCGACGCGCGTCGTACCGGGGTAGTCATCTTCGTTGAGCCCCAGCAAGACCAAGTGCCCGGCGTGACTCGACGGGAAGCCCGAGACCTCGACGTCGTAATGCATGATGCGCTCGGCTTTCGACAACTGATTGTCTTGGCTGCTGAAGAACTGCTTCTGGTAGTACCACGAGGGTCCCCAAGTCAGCACCGCCCCGATATTCAAGTTCTCGCCCAGCACCTGGCGAATCATGTCCTGGGGCAATACGCCCTCGGTCGGGTTCTTGTAGTGCGAACAGCCCGCGGCGTGCACGTGGTGGTCGCCCGACCACCAGCCGTACTTCGACGGATCGATCCAGCGCTGAAGCTGGAACGAGAGTTCATCGGGCGAGCTGTCGTTGATCGGCAGCTCTTTCGTCCGCGTGTAGAATTCGGGGCCGCCGTCATACTGAATCGTGTAGTAGCCATCAGGCAGACGGACAATCTCCCCGTCGGCGCGATAGACCTGCGGCTGGAAGGGGAAATCGGGCGCCAGGCGCTTCGAGGGGTTGGGGTAGATACGGCCTTGCAGGTCCTTGATAACGAAGGCGCCGATCGACGGTTTGCCGTTCTCGTCCCTCACGCGAAACGTCAGCGGCCGGGCGGGCTCGATGTCGAACAGCACCAGAATGTCATTGCGGAAACCGATGTCCTGCGTCCCTTGGCCGACGTTGAACGCGATCTTGGCCGAGCGCTGCCCGCGGTCACGGCTGTAGATCTGTAGGATCTGGTACTCGATTCCCAGGCCCGACAGCCGCTCCGCCATGGGTGGTTGGTTGTAGAGCTCGATATTCGCCCAGCGCTCCTTGACGTGTTGCTGGGTCAGCTCCATCTTCGGTTCTTTCTCGCCCCGCGACCGCAGGGACGTCCGGCCGCTGTTGGGGCTCTCGACCTGGAGCGGCGCCGTGACGGCGGCGTCGTTGAGCACTTTTACTAGAAACAGCCGCGTACCCTTTTCCACAAGCACCGGCTCGGCGGCGGCCTGCCGCACTTTTACGCGGCTTTCGGCGTTGATGCCCACCTCAACCAGCACCAGCGGATCGAGCAGTTCCTGGAGCCGCCGCACCGCCTCACCCTCATCCTCGAGAGCCATCGCCTCGTTGATCTGCGCATGAAGCTTCGCCGGCAGCGGCTGGCCTGCGTAGTTCAGCGCGTCCTCCAGCCGCCGCACCTGTTGGGCGAACGGCTGTAGCGCCACCTCGGCCCGCGCCGAGGCCCACTCGACCAACAGCACAGGTGCTAGCAGCAGTGAGAGTAAGAACGGAGAGTACAGTCGCAATCGCAATCGCATCGTCGTGTCCTCTTTCTAAGCCGATTCCTGAGCCGATCTCTGAGCGGATCTCTGAGCCGAACAGTGACCGCCTATCGGCATTCCGTCCGGAACGCTAACGAATCACCGCCTCCGGAACCCGAACTCGGCCTAGCCAAAGCATACGCCAGTACCCTAACCGCGGCAACCGTCCGCAGGATGTGAGCGCGGAGGGGTGAGTTCTGCGTTACAATTCTTCTGACCGAGGTGAGCAATCGCATGGCTAGAGAAACGACCGAGCTTGAGGTCAAGGAACTGCTCTTTGATCCCGAGAACCCACGACTGCCACCCGGGGTCGGTTCATCACAGAAAAGGATCTACCGCTATCTGGTCGACTCGATTGGAGTTGACGACCTTCTGCAAGCGATATCGAGTGGCGACTTTGTGCGGGCCGACCCAATGATCGCCAGACCGCACCAGGAACGACCAGGCGCTCACTACGTCATCGAAGGCAATCGACGCCTCGCGGCCGTTAAGTTGCTCATCGGTGAGAAGATCAACGATGGGGACCCAGAGCCTTCGGTTCCTGAGATCTCGGAAGAGCAGCGAGCGAAACTATCCCATCTGCTTGTCGAGATAGGCTGGCCCGCTGCTGAGTTGGAGGCTTACCTCGGCTACAAACATGTCACGTCTGCCAAGGAATGGACACCGGAGGCGAAGGCGCACTTCGTAAAGACCCACTCGGGCGGGGACTTGTCCGAGCAGAACCTATTGACTGCCGCATAATATAGAGTCAGTCAAAACAAAGAGAAGACTGTTTCCAGAAGGCCGTGATCAAACGCGGTTTGCGGTACATGCGGCGGAGTGCCTTGCGGGCCCGCTCGTTCAGCTCGCCGTAGTCTTTCGGACAGACGTTCGGCAACTCGTGCTGCTTCCAGTAAGCCCAGATGTATTCCACCGGATTCAACTCCGGCGCATAGGGTGGCAAGTACTCGGTTGCGATGTGGCCTTCGGAGAGTTCGATGAACTCTTGCACCAGGCGGCTACGGTGCGCCGGCAGCCGATCCCAGACGATCAGCAGCGGGCGATCGATATGACGTACCAACGCCTTGAGAAAGTCGGTCACTTGCTCTTTGCCGATCGCACCGGGATAGAGCCGGAAGTAGAAGTTACGCAGCGTCAGCCCCGCCGAGACGGAAAGCTTCTCCCAGTTGAAGTTAAACTGCAGCACCGGTGTTTGGCCACGTGGCGCCCAGGTGCGGCAGCGATGCGGCTTCTGACTCAATCCGCTTTCGTCGATGAAGACGAGCGTACGGCCTTCGTTTTGGGCTTTTTTTTAATGCGCTTCCAGGTCTTGCGCTTCCAGGTGCGGATCCGCTCTTCGTTGCGCTCGCGCGCCTTTCCGGCCGGGCGTTGCGGGCTCCAGTCGAGCGCTCGCAGGATCTTCCAGGCGTGGCCTGCGTGGTATGCGACCCCGAACTCGTCTCCGGTCAGCCGAGCCACCCGCGGACAGCTCCACAGGGGCGTTGGGAAGCCGTGGGCTTCCGGGCCTTCCAGCAGCAGCGACGTCAGGCGTTCGCGTTGTGCGGCATCGAGGAGCGGCTTGCGTCCGGCGCGCCCGGCCTGGCGGAGTCCGGCCGCACCCTGCTCGCGGTATTGCCGCCGCCACTCACTGACGGTTTGGCGAGCGACGTTCAGCCGTCTCGCCGTCTCGGACTGATTGTGGCCTTGGTGGAGCAGCCGCATCGCTTCGAAACGGCGCTTCTCCAGCGCCTTGAAATCCCGCTTCACACCTTTGGGGTTGCCCATACATATATAGATGCTCCACACTGTCAAAAAGTGTCATAATAATTTGCGGGATTCAATAAAGCGTTTTGCATCGCAGGTGGGAACGACGTACCCTACCCTCAAGCGCTGGCTGATAGCAGACTTCACACTCGAACAGGCAAGAAGTTTGTCTGTATTTGATCCCGACAAAGCCTACTCAAAGAGATACTTCGGTAAGTTTTACACACTGCTAGGAAGCCAAGAGGTTCAGCGATTTCTCGGCCTAGAAGCGGACGTCGTGTCCAAGAGGCCGGTTAGCAGCGATCGGACCGAGCAACTCGGACAGTTCATCAGTTGGGTGATAGGCACAGAAGAGGAGCCGCCGGTAATAAACAGTCGTCTCCAAAAGCAGCTGGACGCCATTCTCTGTAGCCCACGGGCCTTGCAGTTCTTTAATTCAACCCGCGACCCTAAAACAGCTCTGCTGTACACAGAGTTCAATTCGACAGCGGTGGCTGAGAAACTGAGGAGCGCCTCCTACACCATAGAAAGTAGCTTACCAAAGCTCTATGACGTTCGGCAAGAAGACGAAGTACGAGAAGCATTCGATGAACTCCAGAATGCATTCCGCAAGGCTCAGCTCAACATTGAAGGCCACGGTTCGGAATGAGTATTACAGACATCGCCGATCGGGTCGAATTTCAGACATGGGCAGAGGGAAAAGTTTGCTCTTTGAGTTCTGTGAAGGAAGTGCTGGAATCGGGCAGTTCGCAGGAGGAAGATGAGATCAACCCAGATGTAGACGAAAAACTCTTCGCACTTGCCCAGCAGGTATTTGATGAGTTCGAAGTCCGTGCGAGAATCCTGCGAAGTCGCTATCCCTTCACCCTTGATGGCGAAACAATACGTCCTTCGGTACCCGCACTTAGCTCTAGCCCTTATGCTTTTTGTCTTGCATTAAGCCTGGTGGATCACAGCAGGATCCCACTTGAGATCAGGTGCGAAGGGTTCGAGACCTTGGCGCTCAGCGCTGCCCAGTCTTTCTTCGGAGGAGAGGGTATTAGGATCGGCGCTCCGTGGAAAAACTCAAGGTTTTCAACTTATAGCTCGTTGCTCGCAGCCGTTGCACGCCTAGCTCCCGAACTGGGCGAACCCACCTGTGAGCAGGCCCCTGGGGGAGGCGATCGCGGTTGGGATGTAGTCGTAGTCAAGAACTTCGCGGACAACAGAACACCGCGCTTGATCGCGATCGGTAATTGCGCGACAGGGCAGACCAACTGGAGGGAGAAGTGGAGGGAAACGGCACCCGAATATTTTTGGAAATGTTTCACGCACCAGCCTGTTAGCGCGCGGCTCGGATTCTTCGCTGTGCCGTTCATCATGGAGGACGACCAACTAAGTACAAAGTCTGACGGTAAGACCATTGTGTTCGACAGGCTGAGACTTTGCGAACATGCGACAGCCCTGTCGGATCAAGCCCAGTCTTGGCTGACCGCGCAGGGCGGTGCAGCGAGTGAGATGCCATTACGGTGAGCGACCGGGCTTCAGAGTTTTCGACGTATTCGCGCGATGCAGGTCCCAGGTCTCTTTCGGAGCTGGCACTCCCATAGGCGAATCACAGACCATCCCTGCGAACGGAGGTGTCGCGCTGTTTTCCGGTCTCTGCTCTTGTTGCGTCCAATCTTCTCCATCCAATACGGCCGGTTCGTCCGCGGTATGTGGCCGCATCGAGGGCAGCCGTGCCAAAAGCAGCCATCCACAAACACGGCTAGCTTCTGCGTCAGGAATGCGAAGTCGGGGCTGCCGGTGACGCCGTTTGGACGCAGCACCCAGCCACGCAACCCGTGAGCAGCCAACAGCGCGCGGAGACGCCTTTCGGTGGATCGATTGCCGTGGGAGCGAATCGCCCGCATGTTCCGACTGCGGGATCGAGGAGGAGGTTCAAATCGAGGGAGGTGGGGCATCTTGTTATGCCCAGACAGGAGGCAGCGCCCTCACAACCGCGTGGAAGAGTGGTGGCGGCACGGCATTGCCTATCATTTCAAACCGCCTGCGCACCGAACCGTGGGCCCAGACAAAATCTACAGGGAATCCCTGCAATGCAGCACACTCTTTGAAGCTAAGCCTTCTCGCGATACCATGATGTTCGAACACCCATTGGTCGGTGTGCACGCGCCTGAGGGGCGGGCTCATGGGATGCAGTGGGACGTGTCGCCAGTGGGCAACAATACAGGGGCTCGGCTGGCCCCAGTCAGCTCGTCGTTTGCGGGACAGATAGTACCAGTGAAGCTGCTCCGAGCAGAATTCTCCGACCGGCCATGTCGGCATTCCGGTCAAGACGTCCTGCTGAGTCAAGTACGCCGACTCCGCATCTGGTCCGTGGGTCGGTCTTGGGAACGAGTAGTCGACACGCAGGTCGCTTCGGATCCCAACCATGAACAAGCGTCGCCGCGTCTGTGGAACACCGAAGTTCTTGGCATCCAAGACTCGCCATTTTACCCGGTAACCTGCTAGTCGATAGCGAACGAGTTGGTTATTCAACAGCCGCCGATTTGACGCGTTCGACATTCCACTGACATTCTCAACCACAAAGGCGCGAGGCCTGACCGTCCTTAGGACTCGGTCAAACTCCCTATACAGGAAATTAACGGGGGCGTCCTGCGTCCTCCGACCCGCCTGGCTGTAACCTTGACAGGGGTAGCAGCCCACCAAGAGATCAGCCTCAGGAAACTCCGCAAAGGTCGACACGTCGCCAACCTCTACATGGACACCTGGTAGGTTATCCCCGTACGTCGCGGAAGCAGCCTCGGAAATCTCGTTTGCCCAAACGATCTCGAAGCCGGATCGCAGGAGGCCGATATCCGACCCCCCGCATCCAGCGAACAAAGATATCGCTTTGGGTCGTCGAGGACGATGCATCGCTAAAGGAATCGTATCTCAAAAGCGGGGGCTCTTGGGGGCAAACTGTCGGACAGCCTGTGCGCCGGGATAAAACGAAGGGTCACGGTAGGGATGCCTGTTGCCCGGCACCCCCCGGCGCAGATCCGTACGTGAGCGTTGACTCATACGGGCTCCTGCCTCGGATGATGGTGGCGCGAAGGCTGGCAGGCAGCGCCTCACCGCACGCCGCCGAGCCCCCGTGACACAGCAACCCGTCTCTGAGGGCGGACCGGAGGAGATGAGGGACAGCCACCGAACTCGCCCCGAACCTACCTGAGCCTGCCGCGGACACATGGTTTCCCTTAGGAACAAGGGTCGCAGTAGGGATGCCGGTTGCCCGGCACCCCCGCACAGATTCGTACGTGAGCGTCAACTCATACGGCTCCTACCTCGGATGATGGCGGCGCGAACGCTGCCCCGCAGCGCCTCCCCGCACGCCGCCGAGCCCCGACCCGCCTCTGAGGGCGGACCGTGCTAGGCACGCCGACGTTCTCCTTGGTCCGTGCCCTTCCCTCCCGATCCTCCGCGGGCCGTACCCCGCCTGAGTCGCCCCTCCGGGCTCCTGTCGGCATTGGGCCCCGAGATCCCTGGGCTCACGCCCAGGGCTGTTGAATGGCCCGCCCTTGCAGGGCTCTGTCGTCAGGGGGCTTTCTCGTCCCGGGGCTTACGCTCCCGTGCTGCTAATCGGGCCGCCGCTACACAGCTCGCGTTCGGAGCCCCGAGGGAGCGACCCAAATAAAAGCCCTGGGCGTTAGCCCAGGGACCCCAAGCCCCCCGGCAAATCTCATGAGCCCTGCAAGGGCGACTCATCCTGCTTCTTGCCCTGCCGAGGCAAGCTTCCAATCTCGCAACGATAGCCGCATGCGCCTCCGCCAGTCACAGAACTTTCAAATCCCGATCTCCCGCATTTCCAACCACTTACCCAACCGCGCTACCTCCACCCGCACCTCCCACCCGTATCCTGAAAGTGAAGACCGCCGGCCCATTGGCCGGCACAACGGCCGCGCGGACCACCCGCGCGGCTTTTTGCTTTCTGGAGGAACAATCATGGCAACAGAAGCACAACGGAAGGCGAACCGTCAAAACGCCAAGAAATCCACCGGTCCCCGCACCGAGGAAGGCAAAGCCCGCTCCTCACAAAACGGCCTCAAGCACGGCCTCCTCGCCCGTGACGCCGTCATGGCCGACGAGGACCCCGCAGAGTACGACCGCCAATTCCAACTACTCGAAGAGAACATCTTCCCCAAGAACGCCATCGAATTCGCCCTCGTGCGCCAGATCGCCGACGCCGAGTGGCGTCTGCGCCGCATCACCCGCATCGAAGCCGGTTTGGTCAGCCACCAACATGCGTACACCAACCGTGACACCAGGAAATGGGCCCCCGACACCATCCTCCCCGATCGCGACGGCGAGAACCAGCTTCTGGGCAAGAGCATGGCCGACCGCACCCAAGCCCTGGCCAACCTGGCCCGCTACCAAACGCACATGAGCCGCAACCAGCTGCGGGCTTTGAACATGATCGGGAAACTGCGGGCCGAGGAAGCCCGCTACCGCGAGAACATCGACCCCAAGACCGGGGCCATCCACCGTCCGAGCGTCACCGACCCGGACCCCTACAACACCCCCGATCCGCTGGAACCGCAACCGACCCGCTACGAGCCACCCGCCGCGGTAGCGCAGACCGCCAGCCGCCCGATCGGCTTCCGCGCAAACACTCCATCCGCGGCCCGTAGCGCGGATCTCGGTTCTGAGATCCGCGGCCGTTCCTCCCAGTCCACGAGTAGCGCTCTGCCCCCGCGCAGCGCTCCGTCCATCGGTAGCTGGAGTGCGTACGAACCGCTCCACCCGAGACACGAATCACGAAGCACGAATCACGACTGCCGGACCCGTCTACCCCTGGCAGGGTCGTGGGGACAAGACGAACCCAATCTCGGCGAAGCTACCTGGAATCAATGGGCTGGAGCCGCGTGCCGTCCGCCGCTCCCCGACATCGAGCCTCATCAAGCCCCGACATCTCCCTTATCGGGCTCAAACAAGTAGGAGGCATGCCTCTATCAGAGACTCACGCACCGAGCTACTGATGGATTTGCCCCGGAACGGGGCGCTGAACTTGTAGATGGCGATCCAACAACCCTTCAAGAGGGGAGAAGTGTGCCCACGGCAACCCATTCACATCATGATGCGAACAGTGATGGCGAACCCCGAAGGGGTGGCTCAAATAACACCCCTGGGCGTGAGTCCAGGGACACCCTCCGCCCGCAACACGAATCACGAATCACGACTGACCCCAACATTTTGCGGCTATGATGGGTGCGTGAAGGTCTCCAAGGGGGTCCTCTTGGCTGCTGGGCGCGGCACGCGGATGAAAGACTTGACCGCGGACCGCCCCAAGCCAATGCTGCCGATCCAAGGCCGGCCGATGTTGGCCCACATCGTCGACAGTGCCGAACGGGCCGGGCTGGAAGAGCTTCTACTTGTCGTCGGCTACAAAGCCGAACTCGTTCGCGAGTACTTCAAGACCCACCCGCCGGCGCGAGCCCGGTTGAGCTACGTCGTACAGGACGTTCCCAACGGGACGGGCAGCGCGGCCTTGCTGGGGAAAGACTTTGCGGGCGATGACCCTGTCTTGGTGACCTTCGGCGACATCCTCTCGCGCGCTTCCACCTATCGCGCGATCTGCGACCTGGCCCAAGGCGCGGACGGCGTGCTCGCCGTCAAGGAGGTCGACGACCCCCACGGCGGTGCCGCCGTTTATGTGGAGGGCGACCGCATCACGCGCATTGTCGAGAAACCCCCGCAAGGAACGTCGACCACCCCCTTCGTCAACGCCGGCATCTATTGCTTTGGCCCGGTGGTGTTCGACGAGTTGGAGCGCATCCCCCTATCACCTCGGGGCGAGTACGAGTTGACCGACGCCATCCACCAGTTGCTGGCGCACGGGGCTCACCTTCGGTGGTATCAGATCGAGGGATTCTGGCGGGACATCGGACGCCCGGAAGACCTGGGCGTTGCCGACCAGTACGCGGCAACAGAGCCGCGGGCGTAAGCCTGCGGGCCCGCGCCCTGATAGGCGCGGTCTGTACGGAGTCAGGTGATTTTGAACACGCGCGAGGCGTTTCGGTAGAGCATCTTCTCGACGGCCTCCGGGTTCGGTGCCAACTGGCGGACCGCCACCAGTCCGTTCGCCCCGATGCAATCGCTCCAGTGCGCCGAGCTGTCGGAACAGTCGCTGGCCCAGAAAAGCTGGTCCTGATGACGGTCGAGAAAGCCACGCGCGTGCTCTTCGTCACGCCGCATCGAACCGAGTCCTGAGCCGGCTGAGAGGTCGCCGTACATATTGGGATAGTTGCTGAGCAATCGATCGGTGACGCCGCCCGGAGTAACCGGGCTCACCGGATACATGGCCTCTAGGTCATGGCTCTTGTCGATGCTCCCCCACCACGTATTGGCGTGGCCGATGAAGTTGACCTGCGGGAACTTTTCGAGGATCTTGTGAAAGCGATGCAGGCCAAAGTTGTACTTCTTGTATTCGAAGTGCATCAGCACCGGCACGTCGTACTCTTGCGCGATCGAGGCAATCAGCTCGATGTGTTTCGAGTCGCAATCGACCGGGAACTTTTGTTCGCCGATGCCGATCGCACCCATTTTCAGATACTTCTCGATCACCGGACGGGTCTCCGCTATGTCGGGCAGCTCGTTCGCGAAGAACAAGAACTCGTTGGGATAGCGCTTCGCAACGGCCGCGCAAGTATCATTACCGCCCGCCCCGACCGCCAGCCCGTACTTCGAGCCTGCCGGCAACAGCACGGTTTTGAAGATGCCCATAGCGCGTTGATGCGCGACCAGTTGGTCGTCGGTTCGTCCGGAGTAGTTGGTGTGCTGGTGGATGTCGATGATCTTGTCGGGCTGCGGAGGCGCGGTTGTTTCTGGTGGCTGTGTCGTGGGTTGAGACTGCGGGCTACACGAGGCGAGAAGGCCGGCCGAAGTGCTCAGTAGGAACCCTCTGCGGGACGTTGTCTTCATGCCAGTACCTCAAGTTCGTAACGCTACCTGCCGGGCCGCGACGGAAATCAATATACGGGAGTGCCGTAGGGCACAAGCGTTTCCACACGTTCTACCTCATCGATTCGGGCAATGGTCCACTGGTCAGTCCGCTTCTCGAGAAAGTACTGCTGGGCCTCGTTGCGCTCCACGTAAACATACTCCACGCGGACCTCCACCTCGCGTTCGGAGATCCGCTCCGGTTCATACATCGCGAAGCCCTTGATGCTGCGATTCGTCCCGGTCAGATACTCCGCAAACCCCTTGCGTGTCATCTCCTTGAGCGTTTGGCGTAAGCGCCTCTCCATGTCTCCACTGAAGCACGCCAAGTAGGCTTCCACGTCGCCGTCGCGGGCGGCGTCCATCATGCGATTGATCGTATCGACCGGATCGGGCGGCTCTTCGGGTTTGCCCGTGACGATCGCGGCCGCGCCGGACTCGCTGAAGCTCCACTCCATCTGCCGGCCGGCGATAATCAAGAACGCCAGCCCGATCACGGTGACGGTCGCCGCCCTCGCCTTTTGCTGCTGGGTCATGGCACCGGCGGGAAAGCGGTCGTCGCCGGGGGCAGGGAATCCGCTTCGCTCTTGTTCCGCGGCGAGTCGCGCCGGATGATCGTCATATCGAGATCGCCCCGGCTGTCAACGATGGTTTTCTTTAGCCGCGGCAACACCTCTTCCATCGCTTCGAGGTACAGACGGCTTCGTGTGATCGCGGGGTGCTTGCGATACTCGCCGGCCAGTTGCGTGAAGCGCGAGGCGTCGCCCTGGGCCTCGTTGATCATGCGTTGGCGGTGGGCTTGGGACGCCTCGGCCAGCTTGTGCGCTTCGCCCCGCGCGCGAGGCAGCAGGTCGTTGGCGTACCCTTGCGCCTCGTTGATGATGCGAACCGAATCGGCCCGTGCGCTGGCGACGTCCCGGAAGGCGGCGGCGGTCTCGGGCGGCGGCGCGATGTACTCGATGTTGACGGTCGACAGCACGACCCCGAGACCGTACCCATCCACGAGACCCTGCGCGCGCTGCCGGACGGTCTCCTGGATGGCGACCTTCTCCGTCGTCAGTACGTCGTCGACGTTGCGGGAGGCGATCTGGCGGGCCAACTCGGCTTCGACCGCCGCGCCGACGGTGCGCGCCACGTCTTGCGAGCGGAACAGGTACTCGGCCGGCGTGGCCACGCTGTACTGCACAACGGTTCGCACCTGAATGAGATTCCGGTCGCCGCTCAGAAACTGCGATTCGAGCGGCTCGACTTGCCCCAGTGTCTGGTCGGCCGCCGTGCCGCCGATGAACGCACGCTGCCGCTGTAGGGTCCGGAGCTTGTGCACTTGACCGATCGGGTACGGCCAGCGGTAGTGCATGCCCGGCAGGACACGCTCCTCGACCACGCGCCCGAATCGCGTGACCACAGCCTGCTGGTCGGGTCCTACGAGATAGGTGCCGCTCAACAGCCAAAGCACGGCCAAACCGAGCGCAACGTTTCTCGCACCGACAGGCGAGCGACGTGCGGCAGGGATCTCGGGCGGCGCGGGCAGTTGTTCGCTCGGCGCCGGCGGGGTCCCCAACCCGGGTTCGATGGTCGTGCTCATCGGGATCTCATCGAATGTAGGGGCACGGCATGCCGTACCCGCAGAGTATCGACATTCTCTAAACGCAAACCTTGGCACTCAAGGCGCGTGGCTCTGCGCCCGCTAGAGCCCCGGAGGGGCCAGAGATCATAGCCCATGGCTTCAGCCATGGTTAAAGTGACGGAACGCGATGAGCCCTGGAAGGGCGATTCAAGCGACTTCTGCCCGTCCCTCTCCGTTGTCGGGCGAGCTGTAGGTCCTAGGGGGTGATCAGAGGTCTGTAGCGAAAGCTGTGTCGCCCCTTTCAGGGCTTCAAGGAGATGATCGCCGCTTACCCACGGCTGAAGCCGTGGGCTATGATCTCCCGGCCCCTCCGGGGCGGAACTCCCGACGGTCAGCGTCAGTTCGTCGCTCCCTTTCACTGGTTTCCTCGCGTGAGGAGCCTGAGCAGCTCCGAGTCGGAACTCAGCACAACGGTCGTCTTTTCGTCCAGTGCCTTTTTGTAGGCTTCCAGCGTTCGTGTCAGCTTGTAAAGCCGCGGATTGCGCGAGTACGCTTCCCCGTAGATTCGCGCGGCTTCGGCGTCACCCCGGCCCTTGATCTCCTCCGCCTCCCTGTAGGCAAGCGAGAGAATCTCTTCGCGCTGACGGTCGGCATCGGCGCGAATGCGCAAGGCCTCCTCTTCGCCCTCGGCGCGGTACTGGCGCGCGATCCTCTCCCGCTCGGCCCTCATGCGGCCGAAGACGCTCTGCTTGTTCTGCTCGGGGAGGTTGAGGCGCTTGATGCGCACGTCGACCACGCGGATGCCGTATTCGTCAAGCGCCCGGGCGCCGGTCTGCTCGCTCAGTTGATCGAGCATGCTCTCGGCGCGGACTTTCCCCGGGTCGGGCGCGACGATGCTGTCGAGATCGTGCCGTCCCAACGAGGCGGCCAGCCCCGCCCAGACGATGTCGTGCAGCCGCATCTCCACGGCTTCGGCGTTGCCGACGGTCTCGACAAACGTCTGCGGATTGTCGATCTGCCAGAGAACGTAGCTCTCGAGCACCAGGTTCTTCTTGTCTCGGGTGAGGAACTCGGACGGCGTCGGGTTATAGACGCGCAGGCGGCGGTCGAAATAGGTCGCCGACTGATAGGGCCATTTCACGTGGAGGCCCGCTTCGCTCACAGTGCGGACCGGCCGGCCGAACTCGGTCACCAAGACATACTCGGTTTCCGCGACCGTGAAGCAACCCGCGTAGAGAAGCACGGCGAGAAGTAGCCCGCCGAGATAGGGGGCGTACTTCCGCCAGTCGCCGGCCAGAGAATTCCAGTTGGGTGACCGCTTGGGCGGGTGATGGTCGTGCCCATGATCGTGCCCGTGGCCATGGTCGTCGTCATGATCATGATGGTGGTCGTGACCGTCGTGGGAATGCATGTGATCGTGCATGATGTTCTACCTAATGTCCGTCGCCTTCCGCCCCGAACGGCATGGGCGGTTGGGTCATCGTTGCGCCCGGGGGCGCCAACAGCAAGTCGTCCTCGATCGAGTACAGTGTCCGCCGGCCCCGGCCGTTGCCGTCGAGGATCAACTTCCGGCGGTTTGGCAGAATCTCCTCCATCGTTTCGAGGTACAGCCGCGTTGCATTAGGACCGGGTGCCGTGCGATACCCGGCCTCGAACAGGCGAAACCTCGAAGCGTCGCCGGCGGCGCGATTCTGCCGACCGGCTGTATAGGCCTCGGCACCCCTGACCCGCGCGCCTGCCTGCCCCCGCGCCAGTGCAACCTGCTCGTTTCGGTATCCCTCAGCCGCGTTGATCCGGCGGCTCTTCTCTTCGAGCGCCCCGGCCACTTCGCGGAACGCGTCCACGACTTCGACCGACGGGTGCACGTCTTGAAACCGCACCCGCAACACCCGCGCCCCGGTGCGGTAATTGCGCAAGTGCCTGTTCAGCGTTTCGGCCGCCTGCTGTTCCAGATCGTGGCGCCGCGTGGTTAACAGGTCGTCTAACGAAGTCGAGTTGACAATGCGCTGAATCACAGACTCGGCCGCGACTTGCAACGTCGTCTCGGCATCGAGCTGCTCGAAGACGAACTTGTCGGGATGCTCGAGGTCGTAGTGGACCACGGCGGTCATCTCGATCATGTTCTGATCGCCGGTGAGCATCAGCGATTCATCCGGCTTGCGTTCAAAGCGCCCCATGCGATGCTGCACGTTCCACTCGTAGGCCGCGGGTTCGACAAAATCGGCTAGACCGCCCCCATCGTCCGCGATGTTGACGGTGCGGAAGCCGACGTCCACGGTGCGGACGCGCCGATTCTCCAGCCTCGTCAGCTTCTCGATCGGCGCCGGCAACTTATAATGAAAGCCCGGCTGCCGGTCCGGATCGAGCCTGCGGCCGAAGCGGGTGATGATGCCGACTTCCCCTGGCTGAAGCACATAGAGGCCACTGAGCACCCAAAGCGCCGCCGCGACGGTCAACACTGGTCTCACTAAACTCCGCCGGCGATCCCAAAGCCAAGCGAAGCCCGAGGCCGGGTCCAGGTGGCCGAGCCAATGCGTGAAGTCATGCCACCAGGCCTTGACGGGTGTTCGATCGACAAGCCGCTCCAGGCGGCTCTGCTTCCCGCGTGCCCGCTCGACGCGCAACAGGCGCAGCGAGTTGATCATCACCAGCAACGAAGCGATCTGGTGCACCACTGCCGCGCCGATCGGCCCCAGTAAACCGCGTCCGGCGGCCACCACGGCCACCACGTTCACGACTCCCGCGAATACGATGATGTTCTGCCAGACGATCGTCACCGCCCGGCGGCTAACCTGCAGCAGCCGAGGCAGTTTCTCGAGCGTCTTGTTGAGGTCAACGACGTCCGCGGCCTCGGCGGCAATGTCGGCGCCCGAGCCCACGACCGCGACTCCCACATCCGCCGCGGCCAGCGCGGGGGCGTCGTTGACGCCGTCGCCGATCATGGCCACCTTGCGGCCTTCGGACTGCAATTGCCGGATGCGCTCGAGCTTTTGCTCCGGCAGCAGCTCGGCTTCAACGTTCGCGATGCCGACCTCGCGCGCGAACGCTTCGGCGGCGCGGCGGCGGTCGCCCGTCAGCAAGATCACTCGCTGGATGCCCATCTGCTCCAACGAGTGCACAGCCTCGACCGCGCCCTCACGAGCCGAGTCGCGCAGCAGGATGGCGCCGGCGAACTCGTCGTCTCGTGACACCAGCACGGCCGTCGCCCCCACGCGGTCCGCTTCTTCGACGTAGGGCTTGACATCGTGGATGCCGCTCTCGCCGAGAAAGGCCTCGTTGCCCGCGCGAATCAACCCTCCGTCGACGAGACTCTGTGCGCCGCGGCCGGGGATGATCTGCGCGTCGCTTGACGTCTCGAACTCGATGCCCTGCTCGCGAGCCGACTCGACGATGACTTTCGCCAGAGGATGGTCCGAGCCGCTTTCCGCAGACGCGCACAGCGAGAGGACTTGCCGCTCCGTGAAACCGTCCGCCGCGAGGGTCTTGACGATTTGGAAGCGTCCCGACGTGAGCGTGCCGGTCTTGTCGAAGACGACCGTGTCGACTGCGGCGCCGGACTGCAGAATCGAGCCGCCGCGCACCAGAATGCCGCGCCGTGCCAACCCGCCGATGCCCGCCACCATCGCCGCCGGCGTCGCCAGAATCAGCGCGCACGGGCAGCCCACGATCAGCACCGCCACCAAGCGCAGCCAGTCGGCCGTGAAGTAGTACGTGGCGCCCGCCGCCAGCAGCAGCGCCGGCAGGAAGTAGCGCGCGTAGCGGTCGGCCTGGCGGACGACGGGCGCTTTGCGGGTCTTCGCTTCCTCGACCAGGTGCACCACCCGCGCCAGTGTGCTGTCCTCCCCGGCGTGCGTCACGCGGATGTGAAGCAGCCCGTGGCCGTTGAGCGTCCCCGAGTAGACCTCGTCGCCCTCGCCCTTGTCGCGCGGAACCGACTCGCCCGTGATCGGGCTTTCATCAACGCTCGATTGGCCCGTTTCGATTAGCCCGTCGGCCGAGATGCGCTCGCCGGCGCGAACCATGACCAGATCACCGGGCGTCAGCTCATCGACGGACACCTCCATCTCTTCGCCGTCCCGCAGCACGCGCGCGCGGCGGGGTAGGCGCTCGACGAACTTATGGATGGCGGCTTCGGTCCGTCCGGCCGCGTAGGCCTCGAGGCCCTCGCCCACCAGCATGATGAACATGGCCTCGGCGGCGACCAGATACTCGCCGACGGACAGCGCCGCCACTGCGGCGATGCAGATCGCCAGGTCAGCGGATATGCGCTTCTCGATCAGCTCGCCGATCGCGCGATGGAAGGTTTTGTAGCCTGCCAGCAGCGTCAGGATGATCGCTGTGTCGATGCCGAGGATGTAGCGGAAAATACCGACCAGGTTGAGCAGCAGAAGCAGCCCCACCGTTGCGGTGAAGCCGAGGTACTTCACCCGCTCGCGCCGGTCTTTGTTGATCGAATGGTCTTCGCTAACGACGTGCAACGCTGTTCAAGATACCAGAATGCAACAGGCGGGGCGGAGCGCGGATTGTCGGGGTTCCCGCCGGCCCTCGTGAACTGGGGGCCGCAACCTCGACAGTGAAACCGGGCCTGCCGAATTGCCTGCGTGCGTGTCGCGGGCCTTCGCTGGAGTTAGGAGCGACTGCGCAGCACAGTGACCATTGCGGGGACCATTACGGGCTCGACCTCTCAACTCGGCTGGGCAGACGGCGGCAACCATCGACGACGATCTATTGACTGCCGCATAATATAGAGTCAGTCAAAACAAAGAGAAGACTGTTTCCAGAAGGCCGTGATCAAACGCGGTTTGCGGTACATGCGGCGGAGTGCCTTGCGGGCCCGCTCGTTCAGCTCGCCGTAGTCTTTCGGACAGACGTTCGGCAACTCGTGCTGCTTCCAGTAAGCCCAGATGTATTCCACCGGATTCAACTCCGGCGCATAGGGTGGCAAGTACTCGGTTGCGATGTGGCCTTCGGAGAGTTCGATGAACTCTTGCACCAGGCGGCTACGGTGCGCCGGCAGCCGATCCCAGACGATCAGCAGCGGGCGATCGATATGACGTACCAACGCCTTGAGAAAGTCGGTCACTTGCTCTTTGCCGATCGCACCGGGATAGAGCCGGAAGTAGAAGTTACGCAGCGTCAGCCCCGCCGAGACGGAAAGCTTCTCCCAGTTGAAGTTAAACTGCAGCACCGGTGTTTGGCCACGTGGCGCCCAGGTGCGGCAGCGATGCGGCTTCTGACTCAATCCGCTTTCGTCGATGAAGACGAGCGTACGGCCTTCGTTTTGGGCTTTTTTTTAATGCGCTTCCAGGTCTTGCGCTTCCAGGTGCGGATCCGCTCTTCGTTGCGCTCGCGCGCCTTTCCGGCCGGGCGTTGCGGGCTCCAGTCGAGCGCTCGCAGGATCTTCCAGGCGTGGCCTGCGTGGTATGCGACCCCGAACTCGTCTCCGGTCAGCCGAGCCACCCGCGGACAGCTCCACAGGGGCGTTGGGAAGCCGTGGGCTTCCGGGCCTTCCAGCAGCAGCGACGTCAGGCGTTCGCGTTGTGCGGCATCGAGGAGCGGCTTGCGTCCGGCGCGCCCGGCCTGGCGGAGTCCGGCCGCACCCTGCTCGCGGTATTGCCGCCGCCACTCACTGACGGTTTGGCGAGCGACGTTCAGCCGTCTCGCCGTCTCGGACTGATTGTGGCCTTGGTGGAGCAGCCGCATCGCTTCGAAACGGCGCTTCTCCAGCGCCTTGAAATCCCGCTTCACACCTTTGGGGTTGCCCATACATATATAGATGCTCCACACTGTCAAAAAGTGTCATAATAATTTGCGGGATTCAATAGGTAGGCATCTTAGCCGCGGGCGGGATCCCGTCGCGAACCCCTCACACAACGAGGTGGCCTAATCTGGCCCGCGAGCCCCTCCGGACGACCGGACGAGGGTACCCCCTGAATACCCTCCTTTACAACACCCTGGCAATACACCTACAACATATGGTGCTACCAGGAGGAGGGCTACAGCATCTTGGGTTGTCTCTATAACCCAAGTATTTTTTTGAAGATAGCCCTTGACAAACGGCTCGGAATCGGCGATCCTTGTGAGTGGTCAATAGTGGTTAACGATAGCCAAAATTGGACCAAAGTGGTAGACCCGAGTCGTTCCTCCTCAGGCGATGGTGGTCTTCAAGCATGTTCAGAGGCATACAGACCGGGCGGGTGGATGACAAAGGCAGACTCAAGCTGCCCGCCCTGGTCCGCCAGAGGCTTGAGGAGCGATATCGAGACGCCGACGTTTTCATCACCAGCCTTGACGGCGTTGGCGCGAAAGTGTTTCCTCTTCGCGAGTGGGAAGCCATTGAAGCCAGGTTATCGGAAAAATCGCCGGAGGGCAAGGAGGCTGACGGCGCCGTGAAGGACAAGATTCTGTTCCAGGCCAACCGGTTTGGAGCAGAGGAGACCTTGGACAACCAAGGCCGCATCCTCGTGCCCGCGGCCTTGCGGGAAGTCGCGGGCATGAGGGGCGAAGTCAAGATTCTGTGGCAGTCCAATCACATGATCGTAGTGACTGCCAAGAGATTCGACGAGTCCGCCGAGGAGAATCGTTTGACGGCGGAGGATCTGCAGCATGCCGCCAACCTGGGGGTGTAGTGATTGGCGCACTATCCGGTCCTGCTGCCGCGGGTGTTGGAGTATCTCAAGATCGATTCGGCCGGGACTTATGTGGATTGCACGTTGGGTGAGAGCCGTTACGCAGAGGCAATTCTGGCACGCCTCCACTCGGGCCGGCTCATCGCGATCGACCGGGACGCCGACGCGATGGAGTCGGCCCGAGAGCGTCTTCACGCCCATCGGGACAAGGTGACATTCGTGCGCGACAGCTTCGGGGCCATTGCTGACATCGTGGGCCAAGCCCGTCCGGTGCAGGGCATTGTGGCCGATCTGGGCTTGTCGCGCGGGCAGTTCGAAGCGCCCGAGCGGGGCTTCAGTTTTCAGCGAGAGGGCCCGCTCGATATGCGCATGGATCAGCGACAGGAACTGACGGCCGAGCATATCGTCAATCACTACGACGAGAAGAGCTTGGCCGACCTGATCTACGAATTCGGTGAAGAACGCAGAAGCCGAAGAATCGCTAAAGCCATCGTTCGGGGGCGGCCGATTCGCGACACCGTCCATCTGGCCGAGGTCGTGAGAAGGACCGCTCCCCGAACGACTCCCCGAGCAACTCGCCGGCGGATTCATCCGGCCACAAGGACCTTCCAAGCCCTGCGCATCGCGGTCAACAGGGAACTGGAAGAGCTGGAGCGATTACTCGAGGACGCGCCTCAGCTTCTCTCGCCGGGCGGCCGTTTCGTCGTCGTCAGTTTCCACTCGCTCGAAGACCGGCGGGTGAAGCACGCGTTTCGCTTGTTGGCGGCGCGCGACATGGTAGAGATATTGACCCGCCGGGTCGTGCGGCCCGGTGAACAGGAACTCGAGCAGAATACGGCCAGCCGCAGCGCCAAACTGCGCGCGGCGGAAAGGACGCACGAGACATGGCTCTCTCTCAACTAGCCGCACCGAGGGCGTACCGAGAGACGAGCCGCGGCAACTCTGTCTTCGAGTTCGGTTTCAGTGCGCCGGAGGCCGGTCGAAGGCGCAGATCCCCGGCCCGGGATTCCGCGGGCGAGAGTCCGCGTGGCTTCGTGTATGACGGCGTGCGCGCGAGCCGCTCGGTGAAAGCCGGCCTGTCGAAACGCCCCACCGCCTTCCATCCGCTTCCGATGGAAGACGTCTATTTCCACATCAAGCCGATCGACAATTCGCAAATCCGGCGTCTGCCCGACCCAAAGAGCAAAGCCGTGTGGCTACAACTGGTTGGTACGGGCGTGCTGGGCTTGGGGCTGCTCGTGGCCGTGCTGGCGCCGCGGCCGCTGCTGCGGCAGTCCGGCTATCGTTTGGAAAAGCTCAGCCAGACACGCCAGGAACTCGTCGAGGTGCAGGACCAACTGAGGGTTCGTCAGGCCATGTTGAGCGACCTGCGGCGCGTCACGGCGTTGGCGCCGCGGCAGGGCCTAGCCGCCACGCCGCCGGAGCGGTTTGCCTGGCAAGACCGCACGATTGCGCCTGTTGAGGGACGGAGCGCGCTGGCTTTGAATCGCGGCGTCAGCCCGCCCTAACGTGAGGTGGCGGTAACGTCTGCTTTCGGTCCGCTGTCTTAGGCAGCCATGGCAACTGAGTTCTTCGATGGGGAGCGCCCGCCAAAGGCTCGGTCCCGTTTCAAGACGGAGGGTTGGACCGCGTGCATCCCAACTCGCTTCGACGCTTCGCCGCGCTGAGCATCACCCCGCCATCCGGCTCCTCTTCTTCGGCCTGGCCTGCACGCTTTGGATCGGCTTGATCCTGTTCCGCCTTTGGGACCTACAGGTTCGGCGGACCGAGGGGTTCGTCGAGCGGGCGCAAAGACAGCAAGAGTCCCTCATCGAGATGGGCGCTAAGCGCGGTGAGATATTTGACCGCTTCGGCGCCGAACTGGCACGCAGCACCCCGGTGGATTCGATCGGGGTTTTCCCGAGCAAGGTTACGAACCCGCAGACCACGGCTGAGCTGCTGTCGGAAGTGCTCGGCATCGATCCGGACGCGCTCGCCGGCAAGCTGACGAAGACGCGCTTCCAGTGGGTGAAGCGTCTGACTGAGCCCGGCGAGGCCGAGCGTGTGCGCGAACTGCCGCTCGACGCGCTGCACTTCGAGAAAGAGAGCAAGCGCTACTACCCCAAGGGCACGGTCGCGTCGCACATTCTGGGCGCGGTCGGTGTGGATCACAGCGGGCTGGCCGGCATCGAGCAGTTCTACGAAGAGCTGTTGCGGGGCCAGCCGGGTCAGCGGCTGGTCCACCTTGATGCGCTGCGCAAGCGCTACGAGAGCCGCATGATTCGGCAACCGGTGCCCGGCCTCGACCTAGTGCTGACGATCGACCAGCGTATCCAGATGTTAGCCGAGCGTGAACTGGCGCGCGCTATCGGCGAGACGCAGTCCGTTGCGGGAACCATCGTCATCCTCGACCCGAACAACGGTGACCTGCTGGCCTTGGCCAGTTGGCCTACCTTCAACCCAAATCAGCCGGTCCGCGGCAAGGCCGATGTCGAGCGCCGCATGAACTATGCCGTCAGCCATATGATCGAGCCCGGTTCAACGTTCAAGCTCATCACCTTTGCCGCGGCTCTCGAAGAAGGGCTCACCACGCCCGACGAAGTACTCGACTGCCAGAACGGCGCTATTTACATCGGGTCCCGGCGCATCCGCGACCACAAACCGTTCGGCTTTCTCACAGTGGCCGACATCCTGACGCGTTCGAGCAACGTCGGGACCATCAAGCTGGGCCTTCGCCTACAACCCGAGAGGCTCCACGACTACATCCGGCGATTCGGTTTCGGCTCCGCCACCACACTGCCCCTGCCGGGCGAGGCGGCTGGCATAGTCCGGCATCCCGACGCTTGGAGCGGCTCCTCGATCGGGTCGGTCTCGATCGGTCAGGAAGTGGGCGTAACCGCTGTGCAGCTCGGGCGCGCGGTCAGCGTGATCGCAAACGGCGGGCTCCTGATCGAACCCCGTCTGATCGACACCATGGTCCATCCCGACGGCCGCCGCGAGCAGCCGGCCTCGAAGCCTGCTCCAAGGGTCCTCCGCCCCGAGACCGCCGCGACGCTGCGCGCCATGATGGAGCGCACCGTGCTGCAAGGCACTGCCCAGCGCGCCCAGACGCCCGGGTACCGCGTGGGCGGCAAGACCGGTACGGCCCAAAAGGTTGATCCCGCAACCGGCACGTACTCGACAACGGCCTACGTGTCCAGCTTTGTAGGTTTCGCCCCGGTCAACGATCCGTCAATAGTCGTTGTGATCGTCCTCGATTCGCCGGTCGACGGATACTACGGGGGCTTGGTGGCGGCGCCCATCTTTCCGCGCGTGGCGACCGAGGCCCTGCGGTTCCGGGACGTCCCTTTGCAGATACCTCTTGCTCCGAAGCCCAGCGAGCCGCCCAGCGTGCCCGAAGAGCTGTTAGCGGATTTTCTGGGTGACGAGCAGCCCGTAGCCGACGAGTCCGAACGCGCCGCAGTGGCCGAGTACACGCCGACGGGAGAACGGGTCGTCGCCTTGGCTCTTGGCGCTCCGTTACCCCAGGTTGGGCCTGTCCGGCGCTTCCCGGAGGCCCTGCCGCTCCCAGTGCAATCTGCCTTCGTCGAAGACCCTTTCGAAGCAAACGATCCGGCCACGGAACCCGCGGCGCTTCCGGCGGAGCCGGCACCCCCGGTGCCCGTCGTCATCCGTGTGGCCTCCGGCGTGCTCCCGAGTTTCCAGGGCCACTCGGTCCGCGAAGTGGTGAGGCGGTCCTCGGCCCTCGGGCTGCGGTTACAGGTTCGCGGCCGGGGGACCGCGCTGCACCAGTGGCCGCGTGCGGGAACGCCGATTCAACCCGGACGGACGGTCACCGTGGAGTTCCAGCCTCAGGGACACGGGGTGCTACGAACCCAATGACTACGCTGCGGCATTTGCTCGGGTCAGTGGTGTCGGCGACCCATCCTCTAGCGTCCCGTGAGGTCAAGGGTCTGCAATACGACTCGCGAACCCTCCGCGCAGACCAGGTTTTCTTCGCCTTCCCCGGTGACCGCGTGGACGGCCACCAGTTCGTCGAGCCGGCCTTCGCCGCTGGGGCCCTGGCTGTGGTCAGTGAGCGCGAAGTGCCGCAGAAGTTCGTCAGCCAATGGATTCGCGTTCCCCATGGACGTCAGGCGTTGGCCCGGGCCGCGCTGGAGTTCTATGGCCGGCCCGATCGCCGCTTGAAGCTGACGGGTGTCACCGGCACCAATGGAAAAACAACCACTGTCTACTTGATTGATGCGATTCTCAACGCCGCGGGTTTTAAGACCGCCCGGCTCGGCACGATTGAGCACAAAGTCGGCGACCGCCGCATCGTTGCCGTCAACACCACCCCGGAATCACTGGACTTAGTGCGCTTCCTGGAGGATCTGGACGAGCAAGGCGGTACACATGCGACCCTCGAAGCTTCCTCGCACGCCCTGGAGCTTGGGCGCATCTTCGGGTTGGACTTCCACACCGCCGTCTTCACGAACCTCTCGCGTGACCACCTCGATTTCCACGGCACGATGGAGCACTACCAGCGTGCGAAGCGGTGCCTGCTTGAGGGCGCCGGCGGCAAGCCGCCCGACGTCATGGTGATCAACATCGACGACCCCGCGGGCCAGGAGTTCCTGGAGACGATCAAGACGCCCAAACTCAGCTTCGGTGTCCAGAACCCCGCCGACGTCATGGCGGAGAACGTTGACGTCCGGGTCAGCGAACTACTCTTTGAGGCCGTGACGCCAAACGGGCGGCTCGATGTCCGCTCGCCGCTGAGCGGTGAGTTCAACGTCGGCAATCTTCTGGCTGCCATCGGAGCCGCGATCTCACTCGACCTCAGCCTCGAAGTGATCGAAGCAGGTATCACCTCGTGCGCCGCCGTGCCCGGACGGTTCGAGCAGATCGACGCCGGCCAGCCCTTCGTCGTGCTCGTCGACTATGCTCACACCGAAGATGCCTTGCGGCGGCTGATCGCGGCGGCGCGCACGCTTCTCACGCGGATCAAGGGCAGGGGCCGCGTGATCACCATGTTCGGTTGCGGCGGCGATCGCGACCGCACCAAGCGCCCCGCGATGGGAGAAATTGCCGGCCGCCTGAGCGACCGCGTAATTCTTACATCCGATAATCCACGCAGCGAGAATCCGCTCGACATCATCAACGACATCATGGTCGGCCTCCGGAGCGTGGACGGTGTTCACCAGGTCGAGCCCGACCGCGCCGAGGCGATCCGTTTGGCGCTGTCACAAGCCGAGAGCGGCGACATCGTCTTGCTGGCGGGCAAGGGACACGAGACCTACCAGACGATCGGCGGTGAGACCATCCCGTTTGACGACCGCGAAACGGCCCTCGGTGTGCTGGACAAGCTCGGGTATGGAGTGAGCTCCCTCGCCCGCTGAGGGGGAGTCAATGACGGACACATGGAATGCGCCTGGCGCTCTCAGAAGTCTCCGCCATCTTGCGGACCCCGGGCAGGCCCCTCGACGGGAAGGCGTCGGGGTATTCGATCGACTCACGATCGGTCGCGCAGGGAGATCTGTTCTTTGCTATCCGGGGGCCGCACTTTGACGGCCACGATTATATCGGCGCGGCTTTCGAGGCTGGAGCGGTTGCGGCGGTGGCTTCACGGGCCTGGGCTGATTCGCACTGGGAACAAGAGAGAGTCTTGCCCGTCGGCGACCCCGCGCAGGCGTTGCGGGGCCTCGCGCATGAGGCTCGCCGCCGCTGGGGACGACCGCTCGTCGGCGTCACCGGCAGCAATGGCAAGACCACGACCAAGGACACGATCAGCGCCTTGCTCGGCGCGCGCTATCGGGTCTCGAAGTCGGCGGGTAACCTCAACAACGATTTGGGCTTGCCGCTCTCGCTGTTGCGAATCGACGATACGGCGGAGGTCGCTGTGATGGAGATGGGCATGAATCACCCCGGGGAGATCCGGCAACTGGCCGCAATCGCCGAACCGACGGTCGGCGTGGTGACCAACGTCAGCGCCGCCCATCTCGAGTATTTTTCATCGGTGGATGAAATCGCATCCGCCAAGAGAGAGTTGATCGAGTCGCTGCCAACAACTGGAACGGCTGTGTTGAATGCTGATGACGAGCGAGTGCGTTCCTTCGCCAACGTGCACCCAGGGCCGTGCCGCACGTTTGGTTTCGGTGGAGAGGCAGACTTCCGGGCCGGCGACGTGCGGATACTAGGGGCCCGCGGGGCGACCTTCGAACTTCGCTCGTGTCTGAGCGATGAGTGCACAAGGTTCCAGAGCCCGCTCATCGGCCGCCACAATGTCCTCAACGTACTGGCCGGCATCGGGTGTGCTTCCGTCTTCCACGTCGAGCACGCTGCCCTCGTTGAGCGCGTGCGCACGCTGTCCCCCTCGCGAATGCGCGGCGAAGTCCTCGATATCGGTGGCGTGCTCGTGCTGAACGATTGCTACAACGCCAACCCGCGAGCCATGACCTCGATGCTCGATGTCCTTACTACAACCGAAGCCGAGCGCAGAATCGCCGTGCTGGGCGAGATGCGGGAGCTTGGAAAACATGCCGGGGAGTTGCATCGCGAGGTGGGCCGGGCTGCCGCGAGCGTAAATGTGGATTTCTTGGTCGGCGTGAGCGGCCTTGCCGAGCAGATTGTGCGTGCGGCGGCCGACAGCGGATTGTCGCAAGACCAAGTCGCCTTCTTCGACAAGCCCGAAGAGGCGGGTGAATTCCTAGCGGGCTTGCTTGCGCAAGGCGACGCCGTGCTCTTTAAGGCGTCCCGGGGAGTCGAGTTGGAGCGGACGCTCCGGGCCATCGAAGACCGCCTTGGGCCTCGGGAGAAAACAGCGCAAAAGACCGAATGACAAAACGGCCCGCGCGCCGAAAGAAAGCGTGCGGGGCAAAGGACGAAAGAAACGGGCCATGCTTTTCCATCTTCTTTACGAACAGTTGTTCGAGTACTTCAGCCCGTTTCGTATCTTCAGCTACATCACGACGCGCACCGCCTTCGCAAGCCTCACCGCCCTCGGCCTGGGACTGCTGCTCGGCCCCTGGCTGATTCGACGGCTGCGGGAGTTTCAAGTCGGCCAACCGATCCGCGAGGACGGTCCCGAATCGCACCGCTGCAAAGCGGGCACGCCCACCATGGGCGGCCTGTTGATCAACGTCTCGATTCTTGTTCCGACGCTGCTGTGGGCCAACCTGCGCAACACCTACATCTGGATCGCGCTGCTGGGACTGCTCGGCTTCGGCGGCATCGGCTTTCTTGACGACTATCTGAAGATCCGGCGCGGCAAGAATCTCGGGCTCACCGCCGGGCGCAAGATTGTTCTGCAACTGCTGGTCACTCTCGCGATTGTTGCCTGCCTGGCATGCCTGTTTGCACAGGAGGCCTACGATACACGGCTGGTGCTGCCGTTCTTCAAGAACCTCCGGCCGAATCTCGTCATCGAGTCCCTTTTAGCAAGCCCACTGACGTATCCGCTGAGCTTCGCGCTGCTGTTCGTCTTTCTATTCCTGGTGTTGGCGGGCTCAACGAACGCCGTCAACCTGACCGACGGTCTCGACGGCCTCGCGATCGGGTTGACGATCATCTCCGCCGGCGCGCTCACCGTGCTGTCCTACGTAGCGGGCCACCGCGAGCACGCGACTTACCTCGACATTGCCCGCGTGCCCCAAGCGGCCGAGCTGACGATCTTCTGTGGCGCCATGGTTGGTGCGAGTCTCGCCTTCCTGTGGTACAACGCGCACCCGGCCGAGATCTTCATGGGCGACGTCGGCTCACTCGGCATCGGCGGCGCGCTCGGCACCGTGGCGGTGCTGATCAAGCAGGAGATCCTGCTGCTGTTCGTCGGCGGCGTGTTCGTATTGGAAGCGCTCTCGGTGATCCTACAGGTGGGTAGTTACAAGCTCCGCGGGAAGAGGATCTTCAAGATGGCGCCGCTCCACCATCATTTCGAAGCGATCGGGTGGCCGGAGTCGAAGATCATTGCACGATTTTGGATCGGGGGCTTGGTGTGGGCCCTACTTGCCCTAAGTACGTTGAAGCTGCGATGAAGCTGGACGGACAAAAAGCGTTGATCGTTGGACTGGGAGCCTCCGGCCGCGAAGCAGCGCGCTTCCTCGCCTCACGCGGTGCGGCGGTTACCGCTACCGACCTGCAATCCGCATCGGAGTTGGCCCCCGCCGTTGAAGAGTTGAACGCACTCAACGTCCGGTTGGTCCTAGGCGGGCATCCCGCTGCGCTCTTCACCGAGCAGGACCTTATCATCCCCTCGCCCGGCGTTCCTTGGAACTTGCCCGCCCTCGTTGAGGCCCGCCGTAAGGGGATCGCCGTGATGGGCGAGCTTGAGCTAGCGGCGGAGTTTCTCAGGGGCCCCGTCATCGGTATCACCGGAACGAACGGGAAGACCACGACCACGTCCCTCATCGGGCACATCTTTCTGTCTGCCGGTTGGGAGGCAAGAACCGGCGGCAACCTCGGCATCCCACTGCTGGCGATGGTCGACGACTCGACCCACGAGCGCTGGAACATCCTCGAGTTGTCGAGCTTTCAGCTCGAGGCGACGACGAGCTTTCCGGTTCACATTGCCGCCGTGCTCAACGTCACCCCCGACCATCTCGACCGGCATCGCACGTTCGAAGCCTACGCCGCCGCCAAGCAGCGGATCCTGCAGGCGCAAACCGAAGCCGACTACGCCGTGCTCAATGCCGATGACGATGCGTGCCGGCGCTTTGCCGCGGCCGCGGCCGGGCAGGTCTCGTGGTTCAGCCGCACGCAACCGGGTTCGACCGGCGCGCGCGTCGAGGGCGAGTGGATTACCTTCGACGGCGAACCCGCCGTCGAGACCCGGCTACCGATTCGCGGCGCACACAACTTGGAAAACGCACTGGCCGCCGTGGCGGCATGCCGCTTGGCCGGTTTGCCGGCAGCGTCGATTGCGCAAGGGGTGAAGACCTTCCGTCCTGTCGAGCACCGTCTCGAGTTTGTCCGCGAGATGGACGGTGTCGACTACTACAACGATTCGAAAGCCACCAATGTCGATGCTGCCCTGAAAGCGATCGAGGCTTTCGACAGTGGTCTGTGGGTCATATTGGGTGGGAGCGACAAGGGCTCCGACTACGGCGAACTCAGCCAGCCGTTGCGGAAACGTGCAAGAGGCGCTTTGCTCATCGGGCAGTCTGCCGAAAAGTTCGACCGCCAGCTCAACGGTTCCGTTTCGCGCAAGCGGCTCGACACCCTCGATCGTGCCGTCAAGTACGCCCGCCGTCACGCCCGGCCCGGTGACACCGTTCTGTTGGCGCCGGCCTGCGCCAGCTTCGATCAGTTTCGTGATTACGAGCAACGAGGCCGCGTTTTCAAGCAGCTCGTGGCCGACTTGCGCTAGCCACCATGCCGAAACAACTCCATTACGACCGGCTCCTTTGCGGCACGATCTTGGCCCTCCTGTTCTTCGGCCTGGTAATGGTCTTCAGCGCTACGGCCGGCGGCGAGGAGACCTCCTTTCGAGGCATAACCCGCCAGGTGGTCGCCGTACTGCTCGGACTGGCCGCCATGCGTGTGTTCATGTTTCTCGATTACCGCCGGCTAAGCAACCCCAAGGTCATTGTTCTGGTCTTAGCGGTCTCAATCACCTTGCTGGTCGCCGTGCTGGTCGGTGCGCAAGCCGCGAATACAAACCGCTTCCTGCGGGTCTGGGGCATGTCATTTCAGCCGTCGGAACTCGCCAAGCTGGCGCTCGTGCTGTTCCTAGCGTTCTTTCTCGGGAAGCACGCCGGTCGATTGAACGAGTGGCGCACGTTACTGAGAGTAGTCTTCGTACCGCTCACCTTGGGTTTGCTCGTCGTCGCGGGACGCGACCTTGGCGGCGCGATGGTCCTAGTGCTGATTGCCGCCGTAATGTTGTGGGCGGCCGGCTTGCGATTGAGCTACTTTGTCGCGGGCACGGCCGGCCTCGTACCGCTCTTCGCGCTCGGGGTCTGGCTGGAGCCGTATCGCATCCGAAGGCTGTTCACTTTTCTGCATCCTGAGTCCGACCCCACCGGGGCGGGCTTTCAGATCCTGCAGTCACAGATCGCCGTCGGTAGCGGAGGCCTGTGGGGACAGGGTTTGATGGAAGGCCGACAGAAGATGCGTTTTCTGCCGGAAGCGCACACTGACTTCATCTTCGCGCTGATCTGCGAAGAGGCGGGCTTCATCGTGGCGTCGCTGGTTGTCCTGGCGTTCGGCGTGATCCTGTGGCGCGGCTTGCGAACGGCCATGCGCACGCCGGAAGGCTTCGGCCGCTTTCTCGCCACCGGACTGACGGCGATGATCGTGTGCCAAGCCCTGGTGAACATCGGCGTCGTACTGGCGCTGCTGCCGACCAAGGGCATGCCGCTGCCGTTTATCAGTCACGGGGGGACGGCCATGCTGATGGCCCTGACGGCGTCGGGCGTGCTGCTCAACGTCAGCCAGCACGCGGAGTGAATCCGCTCTCGATGGGGCCCGGGAATGAAGAGTGCGACGTTCTTGATGGCGGCCGGAGGAACCGGTGGTCACGTTTTCCCAGGAATCGAGGTGGCTCGCCGCCTCACGGGGCGCGGTCACGAGTGTATATTCGTGGGTACGCAGCGCGGACAGGAAAGCCGCCTCGTTCCCGCCGCGGGTTTCGCGATCGAGTACGTGCGGACCGGCGCGCTCAAGGGACTTTCGATCGTCGAGCGTCTGCGCACCTTCTGGCGGATGCCGGCGGCGCTGCTCGAGGCCGCGTCCATCCTTGACCGGCATCGGCCGCGGGCGGTGTTGAGCCTAGGAGGATACGCGGCCGGACCGTTGATGCTTATGTCACTGATGCGAGAGATACCGATCTTGATTCTTGATCCGAACGCGCGGCCCGGCTTGGCAAACCGTCTTGCCGGCCCGTTTGCCGCGCGGGCGCTCGTATGCCACCCGGAGGCCCGAAACTACTTCCCGTTTGGACGTACCGAGGTCAGCGGCATTCCCATTCGGCAGGAGTTCTTCTCGGCGCCGCGCCGGTGGGAGCGGCGTCCCTTCACCATTCTGATCACAGGCGGGAGCCAGGGTGCTTGGCGATTGAACCGGGCGGTGATCGAAACCTTGCGGATCTGGAAGGGCAAAGGGCGGCTGTATGACATGCGCTTCATCCACCAAACCGGTGCTTTGGAGTACAGCGAGATCCAAGCCGCCTACAATTCGATTGAAGCCAACGCCAAGGTGGCCCCCTTCTTCGACGACATGCCCGCGGCTTTTGCTGAAGCCGACGTCGTGGTATGCCGCGCCGGCGCCTCGGCCGTGGCGGAGTTGAACGCCGCCGGACGCGCCTCCGTGCTCGTGCCCTATCCCTTTGCGGCCGACTACCACCAGCTCGCCAACGCCCGTGCGCAAGAGCGGTCTCTCGCAGCCCGCGTGGTAACGAACGGTGAGTTGACAGGACGAAAGTTGGTCGATGAGATCGAATCGCTTTGGGGGAACCCTCCCCTCCTTGCGAGAATGGAGAAAGCCGCCCGTGCCCAAGCCCGGCCCCACGCCGCGGACCGCGCCGCCGACCTGATGGAGGAACTAGCCCGCATTCTCGAATCGACGTAGCGAAAACGAAACCGCACGCACATGTTTTTCAACGACCTCAATCTCAGACACCGCCACATCCACTTTGTTGGGATCGGCGGTATCGGCATGAGCGGCATCGCGGAGATCCTGTTGAATCTCGGCTATACGATCAGCGGTTCGGACCTGAAGGGTTCGCGCATTACCGAACGCCTTGCGGCCATGGGAGCGCTGGTCTTCGAAGGCCACGCCGCGGGGAACATCGAGGGGGCCGACGCCGTGGTGATTAGCTCGGCCATCCCTGACTCGAATCCGGAGTGCCGCGCCGCCCGCGATGCGCAGGTGCCGCTCATCCCGAGGGGTGAGCTGCTGGCCGAGTTGATGAGGCTGAAGCACGGTATCGCGATCGCGGGCAGTCACGGCAAGACCACCACCACGTCCATGACGGCGGCCGTCCTGAGCAAAGCTAAGAAAGACCCGACCGTCGTTGTCGGAGGCCGCGTCGACGCCATGGACTCCAACGCCCGCCTCGGCAAAGGAGACTTGCTTCTGGTCGAGGCCGACGAAAGCGACGGCTCTTTCTTGAAACTGGCGCCGATTCAGGCCGTGATCACGTCGATCGACCGAGAGCACCTCGACCACTATCAATCCTTCGATAGCCTTGTCGACGCCTTTGTCGAGTTCGCCAACAAGGTGCCCTTCTACGGCTCGGTGATTCTAGCCATCGATGATCCGCATGTCCGCGCCGCGTTGCCGCGCATCCAAAGGCGCATCCGGACCTACGGCGTCTCGCCCGACGCCGACCTCGTGGCTGCCGAAATCGAGTGTGGCGCTGCCGGCAGCCTCTTCCGGCTCACCTTTCGCGGCACGGACCTGGGCTGGTTCAGGGTGCTCGCGTTCGGACGCCACAACGTACTCAACGCCATGGCAGCCGTGCTGGTCGGCTTGGAGCTTGAGATCGAGCCTGACCTGATCCGCCGGGGGCTCGCCGCTTTCACCGGCGTCGACCGCCGCTTCCAGGTGCACGGCAAGGAGGCCGAAGTCACCGTGATCGACGACTACGGCCATCATCCCACCGAGATCGCGGCCACTCTTTCGGCGGCTCGGCTCTGTGAGTTCAGCCGTATCCATGTGGTTTTCCAGCCGCACCGTTACTCCCGTACGGCGCAGTTGATGGACGAGTTCGCGAGCTGCTTCGGCGATTGTGACGACCTCTGCGTTCTCGACATTTACAGTGCGGGCGAATCGCCGATCCCGCAGGTGAACGGCGAGAGATTGACGCGCGCCATTGTGGATTGCGGACACCCGTCGGCCCGCTACATGCCGTCGATGGACGAGGCCGTCGAATGCGCCGTCGAGGCGGCAAGGCCCGGCGACGTGATCCTGACGCTCGGCGCCGGCAACATCTCGCAAGCCGCTCCGAAACTGCTTGAGCACCTCGCATCCAAGGAGCGCAAGTTGACGACGGCCCGCTGAGGGGCCGCACAAGATAGCCCACGCCTTCATCCCTGGGAAGGTGGTCAATGACGGAAAGGAGTCCTGGAAGGGCGGCACCTGTTTTCCTAGAAAACAACGCTCGAAGCCGCCGGCAAGTCTATCTGTACGGCGGCAGGCACAAGCAGCGACGGGAAGCGCAAACGAATGCCCGGTAAACCTCCACAAGGACGGCGCAGCGCGCCGGACTCTTCCGAGTACCTGCGGCGCAACAAACCGATTCGGGTGCGGCGCGGTCCGGTGAACCGGCTGCGTCCGATCGCCAGTTGGTTGTTCCTGGCTCTGGTCACCGCCGGCTTGGCCCTCGCCTCGGTGCGTTCGATCGATTACTTCCTTGATTCGAGTCCTCGCTTCCGGTTCGCCGCCGACATGAGCGGACTCCAGGTCACGGGCCTCAACCACGTTTCACTCAACGCGGTGGAACAGGTGTTCATGGGGGATGTCCGCGTGGGCCTCGGCCGGGTTCCGCTCGACCGCCGCTATCGCATGCTGCTCGAGATCCCGTGGGTCGGGGACGCCTATGTCCGCCGCGTGTGGCCGAACGAAATCCACGTCCACATCGACGAGAGGGAACCGGTTGCATTCGTGCGGGTACAAGGGGGCGACGGGGAAACCGAGGCCCTCAAGCTGATCGACGCCGCCGGTGTTTTTCTCGACGTGCCGCCGGGCTCCGGCTACTCTTTGCCGGTCAGCCGTGGCATCACCCCGGCAATGACTCTGGGCGAGCGGCACCTGCGCCTCGGCCTGCTCGACACGTTGGTGAGCGACCTCGACAGCGCCGAGCCGGCGTACGGTTCCCGACTCTCGGAGATCGACCTCTCCGACCCGCGCAACGCACAGGTCACGACCGTCCACCAACAACGGGCCGTCGATCTACAAATGGGAGACGAACACTTCCGGCATCGCTTCGAGATCTTCCTTACCTACATCGATACCTGGATAGAGGAATACGGCGACATCCGCTCGGTCGACTTGCGGTTCGAGGGCCAAGTCGCCGTGCAGCCAGCGAAACGCTGACCATGGGCAAGCGGTACGACTACTTGGTGGGTTTGGACCTCGGCAGCTACGCGACACGCTGCGTCGTGGCGCTCGAGGAAGGCTCGCGCCTGCGCTTCATCAGCCACGGCCAGGCGCCGTCGCAAGGCTGGGCGCGAGGAGTGATTGCGGATCAGGACCCCGTGCTCGAGTCGCTCGAGAAGGCCATTGGTGACGCGGAGCGGAACGGTGGCATAGTCGTCGAGGCGGCGGTGGTGGGTCTCGGTGGTCGCCACGTCACCAGCAACGTCTGCCACAGCTCCATTAACCTGTCTCCTCAAGACAACGAGGTGCAGCAGGCCCACATCGAGCAAGTCATCCACAAGGCCACACTGGGCCCGTTGAGCACCGACCGTACCGCCGTGCAGGTTGTCCCCTTGGAGTTTGTGGTGGACCGCCAGATTCAGGTCCGCAACCCTCGGGGCATGACCGCGCATCGTCTCGACACTCACGTACAGGTCGTCTCGGCCGCCGCCCAGGCGCACAGCAACGTACGTGCCGTCGTCAACCGCGCCGGCGTGGTGGTGGAAGAGACGGTCTTCGAGGCTTTCGCCGCGGCCCACGCCGTCCTCGAAGAGCAGGAACGCGAGATGGGCGTCGCCGTAGCCGACCTCGGGGCCGGCTCGATCGACATCGCGGCGTATCTCGACAACGACCTCTGCCTCGCCGCCGGGCTCCCAGTGGGAGGCGAGCATTTCATCAACGACGTGGCGGAGGTCTTACGCACCTCCCGCGAAGATGCCGAACAGCTCATCATCCAGTACGGCTGCGCGGTCGTCGATGACACTCCGCCGAATGTTACTATCGAGGTGCCGGTGCTTGGCGAGGACGAGCCCACCAACCATCCTCGGAGGCTTCTGAACGAAATTCTGAAGGCGCGCGCCGAGGAGGTCTTCGAGCTGCTCGGCCGGGAACTGCGGCGGGCTCGGCTCGAAGGCCGCTTGATTGCCGGGCTGGTGCTTACAGGATCTTTGGCGGGGCTCGCCGGTGGCTGCGATGTGGCCGAGCGTGTTCTCGGCTGCAGCACCCGCATCGGGTTGCCACCGCGCATCGAAGATCTGCCCGACGAACTCGACCAGCCGGGCTGGGCCACGGCGGTGGGTCTCGTTCTCTACGCGCAGCGCCTGCGCCTGCACCGCAAGCGGCGGCGCGAGCGGGCGCGGGAGTGGCTCAACGCCATCTTCGAATGACTCCGGATCTAGGTTGAAAGAAGAGCCATGGACGACAACGAAGGCGTAAGATTCACATTCGACGAAGATCCCGGTCCCAACGCCCGCATCAAGGTGTTCGGCATCGGCGGCGCCGGTTGCAATGCCGTCAACCGCATGATCGAGTCGGGCGTGGAAGGTGTGACCTTCACGGCCATCAACACCGACGAGCAGGCGCTACGCAGCTCCCACGCGCCCATCAAGCTGCAGATCGGCGCCAAGCTCACCAGCGGCCGCGGCGCCGGGTCCGATCCAGAAGTTGGCCGAGCAGCCGCGCTCGAGGACACCGAGCGGCTGATCGAGTTGCTGGGCGACTCCGATATGGTCTTTGTCACGGCCGGTCTCGGCGGCGGCACCGGCACGGGGGCCGCCCCGATCGTTGCCTCGCTTGCTAACGAACTGGGCGCTTTGACGGTCGCCGTCGTCACGAAGCCCTTCGCGTTCGAAGGTACGAAACGAATGTCGGTCGCTGAGAAGGGCTTGACCGACCTGGCCCAAGCCGTCGATACGGTCATCACCATCCCGAATGAACGTCTGATCGAGGTTGTCGAGCGCGGCACGAGTTTCTTCGAGTCGTTCCGCATCGCCGACGATACGCTTCGCCAAGCCGTGCAAGGCATCAGCGACATCATCACCATCCCGGGCATCATCAATCGTGATTTCGCCGATGTGCGCGCCATCATGCAAGGCATGGGTTACGCGGTCATGGGCACGGCCGTCGCCGCCGGACCGAATGCCGCCGTCGAGGCCGCCCGCAATTGCATCTCGAGCCCCTTGCTCGAGGACGCCAGCATCGAGGGTGCGCGCGGCCTGCTCATCAGCGTGACCGGGTCCTCGAAGCTGGGGCTGCACGAGGTGCACGAGGCGTCTTCGATCGTACAGAAGAGCGCCGATCCGGAGGCCAACATCATCTTCGGCGCGGTGCTCAACGAGGAGATGGCCGACGAAGTCAAAATCACCGTCATCGCGACCGACTTCCGTAGCGAGAGCGTCGGTGTCAACCAGAAAGTCTCCGATGCCGCCGCCGCGTCGCGCCTCGAGGTGCGGTCGAGCGTGCGGCAGGCTTCCACGGCGTCCGCGTCACAGGGACGAGAGGTCCCGTCCGCAGACCAGTCGATTTCGCCCAACCCGACCCCGGTCATGGACGATTTCGCCCGGCCCGGGCACGACGACCTGCCCGATCCCGAACAGCGCCGCGAACCGGTCGAGGACCTCAACCCCGCCGACCTCGAAAAGCCTGCCTTCCTCCGGCGCTTCAGCCGCGACTAGGGGACCATGCCTCCGATCGACGCAACCCGCCGATCATTCGCTTGATGATGCAACGTGCCGCTGCTTTGCGGTTGCGGCTCGGCAAGCAAGCACGCTGCAGGAAGCACGAAACACCAGGCACGATTCTTACCCTCCTGCTAGAATGACCCCCTTATGAACGCAGAGATCGGAATCATCGGCGGCAGCGGCTTCTACAACATGCCCGGCCTTACCAACCGCCGCGAAGAGACTGTCGAGACACCCTGGGGATCGCCCTCCGACGCCTATGTGGTGGGTGAACTCGGAGGCCGCACAGTCGCCTTCCTGGCGCGGCACGGCCGAGGACACCGCCTCATGCCCTCGAACCTCAACTTCCGGGCCAACATCTACGGTTTGAAGAAGTTGGGCGTCGAGTGGGTGCTCTCGTTCAGCGCCGTCGGCTCCTTGCAGGAGCAGCTCAAGCCACTCGACTTCTGCATCCCCGACCAGTTCGTCGACCGCACGCGCGGGCGTGTTTCCACCTTCTTCGGTGAGGACCTCGTCGTCCACATCGGATTCTCGCACCCGATTTGCTCCACGTTGGCCGATGTCGCCGAGCAGGCCTGCAACGAGGCGGGCGTCACGGTTCATCGCGGCGGGACGTACTGCTGCATGGAGGGACCGGCGTTCTCGACCCTGGCCGAGTCAAACCTGTACCGCTCGTGGGGTTGCGACGTAATCGGCATGACGAACCTGCAGGAGGCCAAACTCGCGCGCGAAGCAGAGATGTCGTACGCAACCATCGCGATGGTCACCGACTACGACTGCTGGCATCCCGACCACGACGCCGTGACGGTCGAACAGGTCATTTCGTACCTGAATCAGAACGCCGACCATGCACAAGCGGTCGCCCTGGAAGCGGTCAAGCGCGTACCCGAGGGCCCGAGCCCGCACGCCTCGGCTCTGAAGAACGCCATTCTCACCGACCGCAAGCTCATTTCGACCGCCGCGCGCCAGAGGTACGGCCTGCTGATCAGTAAGTACCTGGACGCGTAGAGGCACGTCTCAGACGTGCCCGCTGGCAGTACGGCTCGCTCTCCATCCGCCGAACACAGAAAGGAAAGCCTAACGCAAGCCTATGTCCCTAACCGTAGTCGGATCCGTCGCGTACGATGGAGTCGAGACCCCGCATGGCAAGATCGACCGCATGTTGGGCGGCGCCGGCACCTACGTTTCGCTAGCGGCCTCTTTCTTTACCGAGGTCGGGCTCGTCGGCGTCGTCGGCGATGACTTCGACCCCGCGGATGAAGCTCTGCTCGCCGGACACGGTGTTGATCTCGACGGCCTAGTGCAGGTTCCGGGCAAGACGTTCTACTGGTCAGGTGTCTATTCCGACGACATGAATGATCGCACCACCCGGACCACTGAACTCAACGTCTTCGCCGACTTCAACCCCGAGCTGCCGGCATACTATCGTTCGAAGCCCTATCTGTTCCTGGGCAATATCCACCCGTCCCTGCAAAAGCAGGTGCGCGACCAGATGAAGGCGCCGCGGTTCGTCGGCGGCGACACCATGAACTTCTGGATCGACGGCGCTCGGGACGACCTAGCCCAGGCGATCGCCCAGTGGGATCTCATCCTGATCAACGACAGCGAAGCGCGGCAGCTTTCCGGCGAGTACAACCTGCGCAACGCGGCGAAAAAGATCCTCGACATGGGCCCGCACACGGTGGTCATCAAACGTGGCGAGTACGGGGCGATCCTATTCCGTCCCGAGGGCCACTTCGTCGCGCCGGGCTTCCTGCTCGAGACGGTCTTCGACCCGACCGGCGCAGGCGACTCGTTCGCGGGCGGCTTTATGGGTTATCTTTCCGCCCAGGGCGTCAGCGACCTCGACCATGCAACGCACGCGCACCTACGCAAGGCGATCATCTATGGCTCGGTGATGGGGAGTTTCTGCTGCGAGGAGTTCGGCGTCGGCCGCTTGCGCACCCTGACCCGCGACGACATCGAGGCCCGCTACCAGGAGTTCAAGAAGCTCACTGAGTTCTGAGAAAGAAGGGCCGGCCGGTGCAGTTGTGGGCTCAGGCGCCGCCCAAGAGCGCTTCGATCCGGTCGTAAACCCCACGCCCGCCTACGTAAGCAAAGAACACCAGCCCCAAGACCAGCACCGTATTCTGCATCCAGCCGCTGAGATAATCCGAGCCCACCCAGCGCCGCTGGTTGTTCATGATCAGCAACGTGAGCGCCAGCAGCGGCAGGAAGAACGCCCCTACCACGCCGAACGCCAACTGGATATAGCTGACCGGCGTCCAAAGAAAGATCAGCGACACCACCGAGATGGCGATCATATACGAGCGGTAGGCGTGGGTCGAGCGCAGGTCGGGATGGCGCCGGACTCCGGGCTGCCACCCGCTGCGCAGCTCCATGAAGTCAGCGAACAGGTAGGGCAGACTCTGCCACACGCCCAGTAGGCTGGAGAAGACCGCGCCCCAGAACCCAGTCAAGAACAGGATGCGTCCCGGCGCACCTAGGACGAGCGCCAACTGATCGGCCAGTTGCAGCGCCAACGTCGCGCCCTGGTCGGTCACTTCGATTCGCGAGCCAATGATGACCACCGAGATGCCGAACAACGCGGTCATTACGTACGCCGCCGTCAAGTCGATGCGGCAGATGCGGACGCCCTCGCGCCCTTCCCGTCTCCGCTCGCGAATCCAATACCCGTAGGAGAGCAGCGTCACCGTACCGCCCACGCCCCCCATCACGCCCAGCAACCAAGCTGTCCCTCCTGGCGGCAGGGACGGAATGAACCCGCGGCCAATCGCGCCCCAGTCGGGTCCCATCAAGAACACCGTCAGCACGACTGTGACAAACATGATGCCGATGCAGGCCGACATCAGTACTTCAAACACCCGGAAGCTCGCGTAACGCACCAGCGTATAACCGGCCAGGCAATGAGCGATGCCCCAGATGACCTTCGACGTCTGGACATCGCCGAGCGGGAAGAAGCCGCTGCCGGCCACGCCGCAAGCGCTGACCAGTGCCCCGCCGGTGACCATCGTGAACAGCAACAGGTAGGCCAGAAACACCCATTGGATCCATCCGCCCAGCCTCCACACCCACCCTTCGAGCAAGGTTGAGTTGGTGGCAAGCTGCCAGCGGGCAAGCCCCTCGTTGAGGGTCCACTTTAGGATCGCCCCCGCCACCACCGCCCAAAGCAGCGGCAGCCCGACTTCCGAGCCGGCGAGACTCGCCGTCAGCAAGTCGCCCGCGCCGACCCCCGTCGCGGCCAGGAGAATCCCGGGCGCGACAATGGCGAACAGTGAAATTTGGGATGATTTCGGCACTGAGTGGTGCCCACGACTCAAACCGAGCCGTGATGGTCAAGGGCGGAACCACGGTCCTGCGAACCCAAGTAACCCGTAGAGCCGGAGACCTCAGACCCCGGCCCATCGTAGCGACCGCCTACATTGTGGGCTCAAGCCAAGCTGGCGGCTGCCAAACGCTCCCTGACGGTCGCGGCTCGGCAAGGGGGGGGGCTCACACGTGACGGGTCACTGCGACGCTGCACGAACCCCTACCGCTGTGACGGCCCCTTTCTTCCCAGCACCGAGTACAGATCCACCACGTCATCCCCTCGGCACACGAACATGCGGTCAAAGCAGTTCACGCTCATATCGAGGTTCGACATGACCAACTCGAACTGATCGCCAAGCTTCGGCTCACGGTCGGCGTGGGCCCACTCGAGCTTGCCGTACTCGGCCCCGGCCCGCCCCACGCGCAGATCAGGACGTCCCTTGACCATGTCGGTCGGTTTCGTCATCGACTTGTTACCCGCGTCGATCGCCGCCTTCTTCGGATAGTGCTTGCTGATGACGGTGGTCAGCACGGTCAACGCAAGGCCGAAGTCGTCGTAGGTTTCGTCGCCGTCTTTGCTGCCGATGCGGCTGTAGTTCGAGTCCATGCACGCGTACGAGCCGGCTTGCAACTCAGTCAGGCCGTCCTTGGCCTCGCTGTCGATGTTGTAGGAGCCGGTGCTGCCGCCAGTGACGATCTCGACCGGAATACCGGCCTTGCGGCACAGATGAACGCTCTCCATCAACTTGCCGACTTCCTCCTCCGAAACCTGCTTGCGGGCCTGCCAACCCTTCTCGTGGGATGCCGCACCCGAGTAGCCCATTAGCCCGGCCAGGCGCAGGTGCTTCGCCTTCGTCACCTGCTGGCTTAGCTCCAAGCCTTCCTGTCCCGGCATGACGCCCTGCCGCCCGATGCCGATGTCGTTGTCGACAACGACGTTGAACGTCACCTTCTCCGCCGCGGCCAGTTCCTCGAGCTGATCGACGATGAGCGGGTCTTCGACGGCAAACATGAACGACGGGTCCTTCTTCGTCAGCGCCACGATGCGGCTGAACTTGTTCGGCCCGACCGGCTGACACGTCCACAGAATACCCGGCAGGCCGGAGTCGATCATCAGCTCGCACTCAGAGATCGTCGCGCAGCTCAGCCCGATCGACCCTGACTCGATCTGCCGCTTGGCGATGTCGGCACTGCGGTGCACCTTGACGTGCGCGCGTAAGTTGAGACCCGTTCGCTTGCAGTGGCCGGCCATCGTCTTGAGGTTGCCCTCGAACAGGTCTTGGTCGAGCACGAGGTTCGGCGTCGGCAGGTCGTGCTTCGTCAACCCGCGGAAATCGCGCCGCGCGACCTTCGCCTCCAACTCGGCATGCGAGTAGCTCTTGCGTCCCGTCGCCGCCATCATCGACGTCACCCCCGCACCCGATACCGCCATACTCCCTGCTCCCGCCATCACACCTCCCGTTGCCACCGTGGAAAGAAACGATCTTCGTGAGACCATCACGCACCTCCGGACTCCGCGTTACCCTGCCGTCGCGGACTCGGCACCCGTCCCGGCTAGGTTGATTGTAGAGCGAATTGGGCTGAGACGCAAAGGCCGTGCGACGCGCAAATAAGGAAACGGTCTAGGGCCACTCGATCAAGCTGCCTGGTCTGACCAGAATCGGCCGCCGGTTCCAAGCTGCCTCGAACGCCTCCAAAAAGGCTTGTGCAGACGCTTGCGGGAGCTGCACTAAGACAATACAGATGTCGGATGCGCGCGCCGCTACGCCGGCGGATTCAACGAACCGCCGATCTCGCGTCAGGATGACCTCGAACTCGTCTTCGGCATGCTGAACAAGCTCGCCGTTCGACAACTCTTCCCACCGTCTTGCGGCGGCGGTCTCACAAGGGACGCCACGTGACCCAAGCCATTCAGACAACGGGGCCGGGAGATTGTGGTCGAGAAGCCAGGGCCTGCTCGCGCGAGAGGACTTGGGAGGCAACGTGAAGGACCTCAGGAATAGCCGCTGGAGGGAAACCTGGGTAATCGTGGGCGATCTCGTCCGCGGTCATACCTTGGGACAGGCATTCGAGCACAAAGCTTACGCTGAGGCGCGTGCCGCGAATGCGCGGCTGCCCACCAAGCGTGCCGGCATCTTGTACGATCCAACTCACGTACGTATCGTACCAAGGGTCGCGATCGTGTTCGCGGGCTTTGCGGTCCTTAGCGCCTTGGCGAGAAACGCTTTACCCCAACAACTTCTCCACAACAGTCCCGCCCACATCGGTCAACCGGAAGTCGCGCCCCTGGTGCCGGTAGGTCAGGCGCGTGTGGTCGATCCCCAGCACGCGCAGAATCGTCGCCTGCAGATCATGTACATGGATCGGGTCTTCGAGGATGTGGTACCCCAAGTCGTCCGTCTTCCCTACGACCTGGCCGGCTTGGATCCCGGCTCCCGCCAGCCACAAGCTGAACGCAAACGGATGGTGGTCGCGGCCTTCGCGCCCGGGCGTGTTGCCGCGGCGGACTTCGTTCATGGGCGTCCGCCCGAACTCGCCGCCCCACACCACCAGAGTCTCGTCGAGCAACCCGCTGCGTTTCAAGTCCTCCATCAGCGCGGCGGTCGGACGGTCCGTCATGTCGCAGTTCTGCTTGAGGTTCTTGTTGAGGTCGGTATGGTCGTCCCAATTCGAATGGTAGAGCTGAACGAACCGCACGCCCCGCTCGACCATCCTTCGCGCCAGTAGACAGTTGGTGCCGAACGGCCGTGTCGTCTCGTTGTCCAGGCCATACGCCTCTCGCGTGCCGGCCGGCTCTTGGGAGAAGTCCAGTAACTTGGGCACGGCCGACTGCATGCGAAACGCCATCTCATATGCCGCGATGCGAGAAGCAATCTCCTCGTCCCGCTGCGCTTGCCGGCGCATGCGGTTGAGGTCACGCACGGCGTCGAGCCGCGCCCGTTGGGTTTCATCGCTGACACCTTGGGGATTCGACAGATGCAGCACCGCGTCGCCCTCGCTGCGGAACGTCACCCCGCGATGGGTCGACGGCAGAAACCCATTTGACCACAGCGACGACCCGCCCTCGATGCCCTTACCCGACGACGACGTCAGCACGATAAATCCCGGCAGGTCTTTCGACTCGCTGCCCAACCCGTAGCTCATCCACGAACCCATCGACGGACGCCCCAGCACCGGCGTGCCGCTGTTCATCATCAACTGCGCCGGGTGGTGGTTCGCCACGTCCGTGTGCATCGAGCGGATGAGGCAGATGTCATCGACGTAGCGTGCCGCGTGCGGCTGGTAGTCGGACACCGCGATGCCCGACTCGCCGTGCCGCTTGAACGTCCGCGGACTGGCCATCACGTTGGCCGTGCTCTTGATCAGGATGTCGTTCAGCCCCTCGAGCAGCGACTCGGGCACCGGCTGCCCGTGCAGTTCTTTCATCTTCGGCTTGGGATCGAACAGGTCGAGCTGGCTCGGTGCACCCGACATGAAGAGGTAGATGACGTTCTTCGCCTTGGGCGCGAAGTGCGGGCCGAGCGCCGGACCGGTCGCGGCCCGTCCCTCTTCGGCCATCAATCGCCAAAGCGCAGCCATGCCCATCCCCGAAGCACACCGCTCCAGGAACCCCCGTCTTGACTGAACACCGGCCAATTCCCCAACCGTCATCGAAACTCTTTGCTTCCTTGGCGGTCCTTAGCGTCTTTGCAAGAAACGCCTTTCACGTCCCCAGAATAGATCATTCCCTCGTGATGAATTCGTCTAGATTCAACAACACACTACTCAGCCCCACCCAAGCCGCCCCCTTGACGGGGTTTACTCCCTCCAACGGGAACGGCATCATCTCCTCGACCCGCGCCGGTTCCCGCTCGAGAATCGCCACCTGCCGCCGATAGTACTGCCCGAGTCTTCCCTGCTCCTCTTCCGACGGACCACGCGCCAAGCACAACCGGAAACCGTGCGCGATGCGCTCCTCGACGCCTCCCGTCTCCTCGGTCACAACCCGAACCGCCAACGCCTGGGCCGCCTCGAAGAACACAGGGTCGTTCAACAACGTCAGCGCCTGCAGTGGTGTGTTCGACCGTTCACGCCGCGTGCACCCTTGGTTCGGGTCGGGCAGGTCGAACGTCACCGACTGCGCATAAGGTGATGTGCGCTGGATCCACGTATAGAGGCCTCGCCGGTAACGGTCGCCGCCGGGGCTCTCCTCCCAGGGCGTGGAGTACCCATAAGACGCCGCCTCCTTGGGCTGTGGCGGATAGACACTGGGCCCGCCAACCCTCGTATCGAGCAGGCCGCTGACGGCCAAGGCCGCGTCGCGCACCAACTCGGCCGAGAGCCGCACGCGAAATTGCCGCGCCAGCAGACGATTGTCCGGGTCGCGTGACGCCAGCTCGGGACGCTTTTGCGACGACTGGCGATACGCCGCCGACATCACGATCCGCTTGTGCATCTGTTTCATGCTCCAGCCCTGCGAGATGAATTCCAGCGCCAGCCAGTCGAGCAACTTAGGGTGGGTCGGCTTCTCTCCCTGCTTGCCGAAATCGTCCGAGGTGGCCACCAGCCCGCGTCCGAAGAACTCTTGCCACATACGGTTGACGACGACCCTAGCCGTCAGCGGGTTCTCCGCCGCCAACAGCCAATGTGCCAACGCCAGCCGGTCACGCCCCGCACCTTGCGGCAATGGCGGCAGCACAGCCGGGACGTCCGGCGTGACTGCAATGCCCGGACTCCTGAAGTCACCGCGCACGTGGATATGCGAGGGACGCGGCTCAGGGCTCTCGACGAGAATCTGGGCCCGCGTGAGCTTGGGATACTGCTTCTTCAGCTCCTCGATCTTCGCTCGCAGCTCCTTGATTCCCCACTCCTCGAAGCACTCGGGACTGATCTTGCTCCCACGCTGGAGAAAGTAATCAAGCAGCCGGTCGTTCTGATCCTTGGTGCGCTTGGCCGGCTCGATCTTGACGATTCGTTGGCCTTCGAGCTGTCCCTCGCCCCAGTTGCCACCCCAGATCAGTCCCAGCACTTCCCAAGCGCGGTCCCAGACATGGGTTTGCCCCGGGTTGGCATCGGCTTCGAGCAGCTTGGGCTCCCACTGAGCCTGCAACCGTTTCAGATCCGCCCGCACCGGCGCCAACAGTTCGTCGCGCTTGGCCTCGTATTCCCGCCGCGACGCCAGGTACGGACCAATCTCGCCCGCCAGCGGCGCGTCGACGTTGACCTCGTCCGTACCGTTGAAGAAAGCGTAGAGCTGATAGAACTCTTGCTGGCTGACGGGGTCGTACTTATGGTCGTGGCACCGCGCGCAGCCCACCGTGAGCCCGAGCCACACCACACCGGTGTTGGCCGCGCGATCGACGATCTGGTCAACGCGGAACTCTTCGAGGTCGGCGCCGCCTTCGCGGTTGCTCACCGTGTTGCGGTGGTAGCCCGTGGCTACCTTTTGGCCCACCTTCGCCTCGGGCAACAGATCACCTGCGAGCTGCTGGATCGTAAACTCGTCGAACGGCATGTCGCGGTTCAGTGCTTCCACGACCCAGTGCCGCCAGCGCCACGCCCAGGGACGAAGCTGGTCGGTTTCGTAACCGTCGCTGTCGGCGTAGCGCGCCAGGTCGAGCCACTGCCGCGCCCATTTCTCCCCGTAGTGCTCGGAGCCGATCAGCCGATCGACCAACCGCTTGTAGGCCTCGGGACTTGTGTCGGCAAGGAACGCCTCGACCTCCGCGGGCGTCGGCGGCAGGCCGATCAGATCGAAGCTCAGCCGCCGCAACAGCGTCGCCCGATCCGCCTCGGCTGACGGCTCGATACCCTCGGCTTCCAACCTCGCCAGGATGAACGAGTCGATTGGGTTGCGCACCCAGTCTTGTTTGCGAACCGCGGGAATCGGCGGCCGCTTCGGCGGTACGAACGACCAGTGCTTCGTCTTCTCCTCGGAGTCCGGTTTGGCAACGGCGGCCCGGCTCGGTCCCGCATCCACCTGGGCGACTTGGCCCCATTGGGCCCCTTGCTCTATCCAAGCCCGCAGGAAGCTGATTTCGAGCCCACTCAGCGTGTCGCCGCCCATGGGCATGCGCCGTTCCGGCTCGAACCCGGCCACAAGGTGAATCAAACGGCTCGCGGCGCTGTCGCCCGGCTTGATGACAGCGCCCGAGTATCCGCCCTTGAGCGCGTCGGCGCGGTTGTCGAGCCGCAAGCCGCTTTGCTGCACAGCGGGCCCGTGGCAGCCGTGGCATTTTTGCTCAAGAATCGGGCGGACGTCAGTTGAGAACTCGATGACCTTCTTTACGGGCGCGGGCAACGAGGCAAGTTGATTCGAGGTCGGGCGTTGGGCGTGGAGTGCCCCGGCTAGCAAGATGAAGCCTACGGCCACTCGTAAGGGAAGGAGTGAAAGGAGTCGTTTGCACATTTCGCTCCGGAGGGGCAAGAGATGACAGCCCACGGTTTCAACCGTGTGTAGACTTGGCAAGTCGGTCGAGGCTCTGGCAGGGCGAGACATGCCTGGCGCCGCCCGACGCGTCGCGGGAGATCCTGGCAGCCATCCGCGTGCCGGGCACCGCCGGCTCAAGATTGATGTTCCGCCCACGGGTCGTAGGTCCCGAAATACCACAGATGGCCCTCCGGGTCGCTGACCGAATAGCCGCGCCCGCCGTAGTCCTCGTCGTGGATATCGATGACGATCTCCGCGCCGGCGCCAGCAGCCGCGGCGTAGTGCGCGTCGGCATCGTCGACGACAACGTACGCGCTCTGCGTAACGGTTCCGCCGGACTCGCCCGCCACCTTTATCAGTTGCCCGTACTTATCATCGAGCGCCGAGCCGAGCATGACCATACCGTTGCCAAAGGTCAATTGTGCGTGGGCAATGGTCCCGTCGGGACCGGGTACAACCAGACCCTTTTCGAAACCGAAGGCACGGCATGGCCACTCGATGGCGGCAGGCGCATCCCGATAGCGCATCCCCGGAATGACGGTGGCAGTAGTGTCCTTCGCGTGTTCGGCCATCGATTCTTCTCCCCAAGGAGAGGATATCTGATCGGTCGGCTCTATGGGAGGCCCTGTGCGGAACTCTCGGAGGACCACCACGAGGCGTGGTACGCTGAGGCCGTCCGAGCGATAGTCCAGACGATCGGGCACGTCTTCGAGAGAACGCCATGAAACGCAATCGCCGACAGTTTCTCAGTTCCGCCGCGTCCGCCACGGCGCTCGCGGCCTCATCCGCTTCACCGGCCGCCGCCGCCGATGCAGGTCCCGTCATCAAGAACGGCAAGGTCGACTGGGACGCCGTCCGCAACGACTTCCCCTGGATACACAACTCGCTCTGGATTAGCGGCTGCGACTTCCACCCGCTCAGCGTCTACTCGCAACAGATGGTCGACACCTATTACAAGTGGCGCGTCGGTGGGCCCAACGGCGGCGGCTCGCGCTTCTCGGGCGAGATGCAGCGCGAGACGAAAGAGATGTTCGGTCGGCTCATCAACGCCAAGCCCGAAGAGATCGCCTTCATTCACAACACCACCGAGGGCGAGAACATCGTCGTCGCCGGCATGGACCTCGTCCGCAAGAAGGGCAACATCGTCCTCGACGACCTGCACTATCAAGCGTCGAAGTTCATCTATCACATGCTCGAGCGCGAGGGGGACATCGAGCTACGCGTCGTACGCAGCCACAAGGACGGCTACTGGCGCACCGATCCCAAAGACATGGTCGCCGCCATCGACGACAACACTCTGCTGGTCTCGATGGCGCTGGTCTCGAACATCAACGGCTTCCTGCACGACGCCAAGGCCACCAGCGACGCCGCCCACGCCCACGGCGCCTATGTCTATGCCGACATCATCCAGGGCGCCGGCGCCATCCCCATCGACGTCAAAGCGCTGGGCATCGACTTCGCCGCGGCGGGCACTTACAAGTGGCTGCAAGGCGACATGGGCTTCGGCTTCCTCTACGTCAAGGACGACCTGCAGGGCACGGTCGTTAAGCGTACGCGCTACGGGACGCGCCAGTTCTCGAACCCCAACCGCGCGCAGGCCGATTCAAAGTTCGACCTGAGGCCGGGTGCCGTGATCTACGAAAGCAGCAGTACGCTGCCTTGGGTGCAGGGAATGATCGCCCACGCCGCGTTGAAGTACATCCACCAGGTCGGCCTCGCCAACATCTTCGCTCACAACAAGCGGCACGTCGACCGCTTGCAGCGAGAGATGCCCAAGCTCGGCTACCCGGCGATTACGCCCCCTGGCAACCCAACACCGGTGGTCAGCTTCCTCACGCCCAACCAGGATGAGACCCGCGCCAAGCTCGACAAGGCCTTCGGCTACTTTGTGGTGGCACTGAAGCGCTGGGAGTTCACGCACCCCTCGGGTGAGACGCACCTCATCAAAGGTGTGCGCATCGGCCCCTCGATCTACAACAATGACGCGGATCTTGATCGGTTCTTGAACGCGCTAGCGTGAGCCGCGAGACGCCGTGCCAAAAGGCTGGACGGCTACCAGACCTGGTTTTCAGACTTCGGGTCGATGCGTTCGCAACCTGCTTCGATCGTTTCGGCCATCACACGCGCGCTCTCGGGGTCGAGCATGCCGGCATACCGGAGTAAGCGCTTACCGGACTCGCCCTTGCCGCCCGGGCAGTTCAGGGCTCGGGCAAACTCCAGCACGCTCCGTTTGTCGTCGGCCGCCACGCGGTCGAGTTCCAGGTCGATCTCCTTGTTGATGTCCAGACTTGCTATGTCGCGGCTCCCAAGGCCCCTGTCACTCATACACTCTTGACGGGATCATACCAAGGTGCTCAAGGCGCCAAGCCCGGGCACCCACGCACCTAAATCCCTTACCATACCCTCATGCGCGTCGCTATCCTTGCCGTTTCGCTGGCACTCATCGCCTCCGCCCAGCAGCCCGGGCCCAGGGACATGCCTCAACAGATGGCGTGGCTCGATCGCTCGGGCGATGTGCTGGGGACCGTCGGGGCGGTCCAGAACTCGATCTTCTTCCCTGAGATTTCGCCCGACGGCAAATTCATCGCCCTCTCCTCGCGCAACGGCGAGGTTAACGATCGCGACGTCTGGATTCACAATATCGCTGCGGGGACCAAGCGCCGTATCACCAAGGTCAAAGGCAACGACAACTTCCCGCTGTGGACGCCTGACGGCCGCAGTATCGTCTTCACCAGCAGCCGGGTGCCGCGCTACGACCTATTCCGGGTCAGCATCGATCCGTTGGAGTCGCCGGTGCGTATACTCAAGGCCGAGGGCACATCCGAGTACCCCCGTGATGTCTCGCCCGACGGCAAGACGCTCATTTACACTAAGCGCGAGGACGACGGACGGACCCTATGGAAGCTCGCGCTCGATCGCGCCGGTGCCACGCCCGAGCCCTTCATCCCAAAGCGGCCGGGCGTCTGGGCCGACGGCGGCAAGTTCTCACCCAACGGTGAATACTTCGCCTATTCATCGAACGAAGGCGGGACGTGGGAGGTCTACGTCTGCGAGACGGCCGACCCGTCGACGAAGTGGAAGGTCTCGACAGAGCTGCGGTCCGGTTGGGTGGGCGGCGGCGGTCAGCCACGCTGGCGCGGGGACGGCAAGGAACTGTACTACATCATGGGTCAGGATACGCTGGCCTACCTGCCCGTCGAGACCGACGGCGAATTCACCTTCGGCGAGGCGAAGAAGTTGTTCCACTACTCCAGCATGCGGGGTAATTTTCAAGACGAGGCGCCTTGGCTTCACAAGTATGATGTCACGGCGGACGGGCGGAAGTTTCTGTTCGTGAGGCTGGTGCAGAAATAGAACGGTCCCGTTAGGCGCAGCACGCGGCAACCTACGTTGCCAACGCCGGTTGCCAACACCCGGGTTGCCGACACCGCCAGAAGCGTAGTATCATTCGCAACACTTCAAGAACGCTCTTCCCAGAGCCCGGAGGTCAACACATGCGTTTCATGGTCAAGGTTACGATGCCGGTCGAAGCCGGCAACGCCGCTGCGAAAGGCGGCTTTCAGCACCTTCAATCGATTCTTGACGAACAGAAGCCCGAAGCTGTCTACTGCATTGCCGAAAACGGCAAACGGACGATCATCCCCATCCTCAATATGGACGAGCCTTCCGATCTGCCGGCCATCGCCGAACCGTGGTTCCTTGCTTTCAACGCCGACGTCGAAGCGACGCCCGCGATGGTCCCGGAAGACCTCGCGAAAGCCGGACCGGCCATCGAGGCCGCGGTGAACAAGTACGGGTAGGGGTTGGGGCGGCCCTCGAAGGTCGCGCGTTGCCGTTCGGGCTTGATGGCGGTAAGCGGGCTGATCACATGGCGCCGGCTCGGCGAGTCTCGGGTCGGCACCCTCCATCCGTTGTAAAATCCACGCGTTCACCCCATTGATCGCGGGCCGCGTGAGCTTGATACCGGGAAGGGAAACCCTCATGAGATTCATCTATCTACTCACCCTGCTGCTCGCCCTCACTTTGCCGTTTACCGCCAACGCGCAGCTCATCGCCGCCAAGGATGCTCCCATCGCCATCGGCCATCACCACCTCAACGTCAGCGACATCGACGCGCATCGGCGCTTCTGGGTCGACTTGTTGGGCGGCACGCCGGGCAAGCTCGGGCCCATCGAGTTCGTCAAGTTTCCCAACGCCGTGATTGCCCTTCGCGAGAAGAAACCCACCCACGGCAGCAAAGGCAGCTCGGTCAACCACATCGGCATCCAGTTCCCCGACGTGCCGGCCATGGTGTCGAAGCTGCGAGACGCCGGCGTGCCCGTCGTCACCCGCACCGAGATCAGCCGCAACCGCGCCAAGGGCGACCTCTTCTTCAGTCCGTCGCAACGGGTCTACTTGGCGTTCATCATGGCCCCCGACAATCTGAAGATCGAGATGTTCGAGAACCGCTCCTTGAAGACCCCGCTGGCGAACCATCACATTCACTTCTTCTCCCACCAAGTCGACGAGATGAAGGCATGGTACGTGAAGACGTTCGGCGCGATCCCAGGTCAGCGCGGACCGTTCCAGGCCGCCGACCTGCCGGGCATCAATCTCACCTACTCGCCCAACCCCGAGCCGACCGAGCCCATCCAGGGCCGCGTCCTCGACCACATCGGCTTCGAGATCAAGAACCTCAAGGCCTTCTGCCAGAACCTCGAAGCGCAGGGTGTGAAGTTCGACCGCTCCTACGAAGAGCACCCTAACCTGGGCCTCAACCTCGCCTTCCTCACCGACCCCTGGGGTACCTACATCGAGCTGACCGAGGGCCTCGACAAGCTGTAGGAGTGGACCGCCGTGTCCACCCTCCTGTGTTCCGTGTTTCGCGATTCGTCATCCGCTGAACCCGTCAGCCGTTTGCCCTGTCTTCGTTCCGCACGTCCGCGTACCGGTGATTAGCCACTCGGGCGGCTCTCAGAGTGCACCCGGTCATAGCGGCGCTGGGCGGCGCTCACTTGGCTGTAGTGCTCGGTCGCCCAGCCGCAGAGCGACTTGAAGATCGGGTCCAAGCTCAAGCCGAGTTCGGTCACGGAATACTCGACCCGCGGGGGGATCTGCTCGTAGAACTTTCGCCTGACCAGCCCGTTTCGTTCGAGGTCGCGAAGCTGCTGGGTGAGCATCCGTTGCGACACCTCGGGAATCAGCGCCCGCAGCTCGCCAAAGCGCAACGTCCCCTTTGTGACCAAGCAATAGAGGATGGCCGGCTTCCACTTGGCTGCGACCGTGCTCAGGATGGCCTCGACGCGCTTTACGGCTTCGTCCATTGTGTATACCTAGTTACTATAGTGTGCCTGGTTGACAGCATATACTAAGTTCCCCTACCCTGTCAGTTTCTAGCCTAGCAGGCCCAAAGCAAACCGTAACCAAACACGTCCAGAACCGACTGCGAGGAGGACGCTGATGACCGAACCGATGTACTCTATCACCTACCACAAGCCCGAAAGGCTCGCCCGTCTCACGTGGTTGTCCGGCACGGAAGGGATGACCGATGAGGATTTTCGCGAGACCCTTGAGGTCTTTGCCGAGAGTGCGCAACAGCATGGAGCGAAGCGGCTCATTATCGACGTGAGAGAGTTCAAGCACCGGCCGTCATCCGAGATCCTGGCTTGGCGCGACCAAGTCACCGTCCCGAAGTATAACCAGGCCGGAGTCCAGAGACAGGCCTGGGTATGGCCCGGGGACACTTCGAGCATGAAGCCGAGCAGCGAGGGCAAGAACTACGACGAGCGATACTGCTCGAGCGAAGACGAAGCCCTTGCGTGGGTCATGGAATAGGGCCCTCCCATGGACCCCACCCTTGCAGCTCTGATTGCCAACTCGTTGAGCTTTGTGCTCTGCGTGATGGCCGCGGCCTGGTATGTGGTCCCTTGGCTGAAGTCGCAAGACCGTGCGACCGCCCTGGCGTCGCTGCTGTGGCTTCATGCCTTCCGGCACGTCGCGCTGCAAATCTTCTCCGCTCAGCAAGCGGGTTTCGCTGTTCCGAACGACCTTCGCGACCAAATCGCCTATGGAGACGTGCTCGGCATGGCACTTGCCGTCGCCGCTCTGATTGCTTTGCGTTACCACTCGAGCTTGGCAATCCCGCTAGTCTGGGTCTTCGTCGTGGAGACGGTCATTGACTTATCGAACGCCATGGCCGGTGGCATGCGGGAGGGCATGATGGTGGTAGCCAACGGCGTCACCTGGATGATTCTTACCTTCTACGTTCCGGTGCTCTGGACTTCCCTAGCCCTGATGGTCTGGCAGCTTTGGTCCCGCCGCCGGCAGCCGCTAAGCGACAGAATCCGTTGATGCAAGTCGGGCAAACTGGCTCCCTTCCGACAACCGGACTTGTCGGAAGTGACTCGGAGCTGGAGCAGTTAGGAAGCGCAGACTCAGGTTACTCGTTCACGACCCCGCGGGACTCGACTCAGCGGCCATGGCGTGCCGCAATCTGCTCCTCGCTCAGCCGAAGAAACCGGGCGGCGTTGTTGTAGAAGATGTCCCTCTTCAGCTCCGCGCTCAGGAAAGCGGCGTCATCGATTGAAGCGATCGATCGCTCTATCACTCCCGGCCACACCATCTGGTCACTCCCGAACATGACGCGATTTCCGAAACCGGCCTCGACAATCCTTTCGAGGTAGCGGTAGAACGCCGCACGCGGCTGTCCCCACACGATGTAGCCCACTTCGACGTAGACCTGGGGGTGAGCGTACAACAGGGCCAGCAGATCGTCGAGCATCGGGTATCCGGCGTGCATGATGTAGACGCGCAGGCTGGGATGTTTCACTAGTACTTCTTCGAGCGTTAGCGCGCTGTGCATGCGGGCTCGAATCTTGTATCCCTCGTGGAAGGGTCCTGGAGGACCTGGGCCAATGTGGATACCGACCGGCACGTCGAGTTCCTCCATCAACTCCCAGTAGGGCTCCATGATCGGATCGTCGGGCTCAATACCGACGTATGCCGTCAAGACTTCTCCCAGTACTGCGAGTCGTCCCTGAGCGTGAAGTGCCCGGATATCCCCCAGGGAGTAGTCGAACCTCTTCGACGTCGGGGCGAGCGCCAGCGCTGGCAAAAAGCGCTCGGGAGCCTCTTTGGTCCAAGCGGCGACCCGCTCGGATTGTCCGCCGAGAACACCGTAGATGTTGTATCGCTCCATTACGGCTATCGAATCCGTCATAACCGCTTGATCAGTACCTGGCATCCAAACTGGGTCTTCGCAGGGCGGGTTCCTCCGGCGATACGCAGATGACGACAGTGCGGATTCTCGGCTCGGCCAGGAATCATATGGCGTGCACACTGCAGCCGGAGGGGGCCCATAGAACGCGAGCGGGTTGGCGTGCATGTGCACGTCTATGATGGGAGGCCTTTGTTGCGACGAAGCAGGGGGCGCAGGGCATGCCATCAAGAACCCGGCACACATAAACCTGCACCAGTTGCTGCCAAATGTGCGGAAGCCAGAGTTGAAATGCGATCTGGTCATTGCACCGCGATTATACTACGACTAGCGCCTCCATCGCCGGAGATTGAAGCTCAGGAGTAACTTCCGATATGGGGGAATCGAGGAAGCAACCCGGCTCGGCGGGGCAGCTTCCGCAATCCGGGACATGTCGGAAGTGACCACCTGGGTGTTGGTGGCGCGAGGTCGATCTATAGCGATATCTCTGGAAAACGAGCACTATCCGGTTCGCTCCGAAACAAATCAGCTCTGTTACGGCACGCCCATACCATCAGGCTCGTCGGTCCTTGGTGCGATCAATGTCAGAGTTTACCGGTGTGAATTCAAGCGCGATGCTACCATTCGGTTGATGCTGCAAATAGGTCGGCGCGTCACCCTGTTCCTTTCCTTGCTGGCGATGACGCTTGCATCATGCTCGTCGAGCGGTGATTCTCCGCCAGCAACGGAGGCCGTCCAAGCGCGGTCCCAAGAACTGCCGACGCCGGAGGCCGCCAAGAACTTTGAAGAGTTCGGCGAGTTCATAAGAGAGCTCACCCGCGCTGGGGAGCTCAGGCCTATGCCCATGATGATCAATCAGTATCGAGATCGTTTGGTCACCCAGGGAGTATCCGAGTCTGAGGCGGATGATCACATAGCGACGTTTGAACGTTGGGTGCGGGGATCCAAAGACCTCAAGTGGAACATAGTACTGACCTCGAACCGACAATTCAATACCGAACCTGTCAAGAGGCAATAGAAATGTCCCCTTGGTGGCAGGAGAGAATCGTCATCGTCGGGGCTGTGGAACTGTGGGAATCGCGTAGCGATTTCCAAGGAGCGGTGGGAAGGGTGGAAAACCATTCACGGATCCGCGAGCCCGGCACGGCTGCCGCCACAAGGTTTTCCACGCTTTCCATCCGACCCGGCATTTCCACAGCCCTCTTATGAATTCGCAGCTCGTGTTTTCCGCAGCACAGCTCGCCGCCAGGGGTGGTTCGCCGCCGGCTTGCGTCTGGCCACCACGTTCCCCTGCGGTGCCGGCTTCGTCCGCAGCCGTGGCGTCGGCGTGGCGATCACTTCGTGCTCGATCTCGTGCCCCTCAAACCTCACCTGCAAGCTCTCATCGCGCCCCTGTTGGACCGTCACCCGTGCACCCGCCCCCACGCCCTGATTGCGTTTCGGCTTCAACTGCAAACAACGATTCTCGAAACGCACCACCTGGTCGTTGCTCACCACCCGTTCGTACTCGAAGCAGAACACGCCTCGCAGCTCGGTGCCGCGGGGTAGCGCCTGGTGAAAGTCCGCTCCCGCCGCCGGCTCGCAGCAGAAGCGCTCGTTGTGCTCGGCTAAGTACTCCTCGCCGAGGTAACGGTTCGCCGCCTCGTAATCAACGATGCCCCGCAGCCGCATCTTCTTGATCAGGCGGTCCTGGTGCGTGCCGTGATGGCGTTCGACACGTCCCTTGGCTTGCGGCGACGATGCGGCAATGATGCCAATGCCAAGCTTCGCGCACATGCGCCCGAACTGCGTCTCGGGCTTGATGCCTTCCAGTGCTTCCCGCGACGTCGGCTGGCGCTGGTAGACGTTTTTCCAGTCGCAGTACAACGCCTTGGGAACGCCGTGTTGGCGCACCCAGGCTTGGAGCAGATCGGCCGCGGCCCAGGTCGTTTCCTGGCCCGAGAAGCGGCACAGTGCAAGACCGGTCGCGTCATCGACAAAGTTCATCAGACAGGCTTTCGGGCCGCGTCCTTCCAGCCAGTGGTGGTGCGAACCGTCGAGTTGAATCAGCTCGCCGAAGTGCGCTTTGCGTTGCCGCCGGCTGCGATGCGGTGGGCGCTTGCGACTCCGGCTCCACAGGCCTGCAGCGAGCATCCAGCGCCGCAGCGTGCGCACCGACACCTCCAGGCCGTGATCCTGTTGCAGCTGCTCCGCGGCTAGCGTCGGCCCGCAGCGCTGCTGCGGTCGCCCCCATAGTGTTCCCGCACCAAGGCCAACACACGCCGGCGAAACTCCACCGGCTTAGCGCGGTTCGAGCGGCGCCCGACGTTGCCGTGCACCAGCGCCTTAGTCCCGCCCTTGCGATAACGGCTCCACAGGCGCTTGGCTTGGCGGTAGCTGATCTCAAGCCGCGCCGCCGCTTCGTTCAGCTTCCACTCCCCCCGCCGGACCCGGCTTAGCACCTCACTACGCCTCAGCTCCTTGTCGCTCATCCATGTCCTTCCCAATCTTTCACCTCCTCGTGGAGGTCCAGATTAGGGGACATTTCTATTGCCTGCTCATGGGGACATTATCATTGCCTTTCAACATGAGCCCAGGCGGCTCGGCAAGGTGCGTAGCGCTACTACGTAAGTATCGACGTCCAGTCCAAGTCTACTCCGCGCGGAATACTTGGGGGTTTCGCACGCGAAATGGCTCACCGTTCGAGAACGTGCCCCGCCAGCGAACATAGCGGACTTGCACGGGTTCGAAGAAATCGGTCTGCACTCCGCGCCACGGTCCGTGTCGGCGGTCCGCCAGCGGGAACCAGTCCTCTGCGTTCTTCGATCCCTCCACGACATAGTGAGCAAACGAAGCTGGTCCTCGGTGCCAACCTCGATCATCAAAGTCGATGAACGCCGGTAACTCGTAGCGCAAGGCCTCGAGTCGCACCGGGTCTTCCCAGGAGATTTGTGAAGCCCCTGCTGATGCAGATGGAGCCATATCCTTCTCAGGGCTAAGCTCTCTGGCCCTGCTCAGAAAGTGCAGAAGGGTTCGCCGGTAAATCTCGCGGTAGCGTTCGTTGCGCTTGTCGCCCAGGATGTTCGGGAAGTTTTCGCCGGTCAACATGCCGAGGCGCAGGTTCTTGTGGATCGCGAGGCCGACGCGGTGAATCGGCGTGGGGTCGAAGGCGTCGATGCCGAATTCGCGTCCGGCGGGCGCCGCTCGGTCGGAACGGATGAGTATGTCCCAGGCGTGCGGCTCGTAGAGGATGTCCACTTCGCCGCCCCATTGCCCAGGCACTTCGTCGCCGAGCTTCAGACCCATCGCTTTGATCACCGGATGCGCGGTGTTGGCGATCACGGCCTTGCTTCGCGGGATCCAGTAGCCCACCGAGTTGCGAAAGGGGTTCAGGTAGTCAATGGCATCGCCCGGGTCCGGGTTGATGATTGGGACGGTCGCCGGTGCGCCCGAGGAGAGCAGGACCGGCACGCGGAAGTCACTCGGCTGGTCGCTGAGGTGCGCCCACATGTGCCCGCGCTGCCAGAGGTGGCGCGGCTGCTCGAGAGCTCGGTCCTTGGTCTACGCGACCCGATACTTGTCCACAGCCGCCTCGTCGAGGGAAACGCCCAGCCCCGGCTTGGTCGGGACTTCGTAGAAACCGTCCTTCATCGTGAAGGGCTCGGTAACCAGGTCATCTTCGAGCATATGCGTGACGCTGATGCAGTATTCAATTCCGGGGAAGGCTGCGGCTTGCTGGGCTTGGAAGACCTGGTTGATGCCGCAGCGCGTGCTGTGCTCGACCCAGAGGGGTATACGGGTTACTTCGGCCATCAAGGCGCGCTGGACGAGCGTCTTTCCCATCGGGCCGCCGACGACGAACGCGTCCACTAGGCCCTCTCGGACAAAGGGCATAGGATCGGCAGGCATGTGCTCGGTGACCTGTAGAGCGACCTTGCCCTTCAGTTGCCGGTAGCCCCCGATGCGTTCGCGGCGAATGGGCGACTCGATAGCGAAGTAGTTGTGCAGTTTTGCCAAGCGTTTGGTGATGTGGAGCGTCCGGCCGACCGAGCCCCACCAGGCGTTGGCGTCCACCCACACGCGAAAGTCCTTCGAGACGGCGGCACAGATGGCCTCGGCTTGTGCGATCGGGTCCTCCCACGGACGCGCTTTGACCTTGTGGACCTTGTAGCCAAGGCTCTCGGCGCGCCTGGCCTCGGATGCCATCAAGTCGGGATGGAAGCACTGGCTCCAATAGGTCTGCACGATACGTTGCTTGGGTGACGGGGCGAACAACCGCGAGACGGGAAGACCACTGGCCTGACCGATCAGGTCGTAGATCGCGACGAGGATGCCGCGAATGCTGTCGTCCAGCAGGTAGTCCAAGGGGGATTGACCGACCATACCTCGCAGGACGCGGTCGGTCTCGGCCGGACTCATCATCGAGTCGGCGATGCCCACCAGCCCCTCGTCGGTGTGCAGCTTGACGGCGACCGGCTCGTGGTGCTGCTGATAACGGTTCTGCAGGAACCAGCTTCGCTGCCAGGCGTCGCGAACGCGGACGTCCATTGGAACGACGGTGGGGATAACCTCGTAGCGCGTGATCCGCATCTTGGCGGCGCCGGCGGCCGCGACCGTCGAGCCAGCGACATTCAACGGACCAAGCGATCGGATCAGGTCTCGCCGAGATCGAATTGACATGGACAACTGGACTCTATCACGACGACGGGCACTCGTCGAGAAGGATCTTCACCCTGATTTCTCAGCTACGAGAGCCCTCTTTGCGGCCTCGGGCACTTCCAGAAGCTGATCACGGACCACCGTAGGGAAATCTGCCAGAAAGCCGTCAATCGTTTCACCGGTTTCGAGGTAGTCGATGAGAGTCTGGACCGGAACCCTGGTGCCGGCGAACACTGGCGTGCCCCCATGATGGCAGGCGAGCCATGGATTACGGACTCTGACATAGAGAACTTTATTGTAGGCCTGGATGATGCTCTTTCTGGGGTTGGCGGAGAAGAGGCGTGAGACGGGTAGCCCGGCAGCTTGGCCCACTAGGTCGTAGATTGCCATCAAGATGCCGCCGAGGCAGTCTTCGAGCAGAAACTCCCACGGCGAACGGCCCACCAAGCGCTTGAGAATCGACTCGGCGAGGGCAACACTGCCGAGTGAGCCCTCAACGCTTAGCAGGGCATCGCCGACGCCCACGAGCCCTTCGTCGGTGTAGAGCTTGACGAGCGTCGAGTCGTAGTAGTCGCGAAAGATGCCCTGCTTGCGGTAAGCCGCGCCGAACGGTTCACGGATGCGTTCGTGCATAGGCACGCGCACGGGGATCACCTCGTAGCGCGTGATGCGCATGGTCGCGGCGGAGGCGGGCGCAGCGGCCGTTGCGGAGTACAGGGAGTCCTCGACGCTTGCCCCGACACCGAGGGCGCCTATCGAGGAGAGGATTTGCCGCCGGGTCGGCCATCGCATAGGGCATAGCATGGGCCCGCGATATCAGGGCTGTCAATCTGTTGCGTGGTGGGTCCAATCGGTGAAATCCAGCGGCCAGAAGCCGCTTCAGCTGCTTCCAGGACTTGGACCCTTCTTGACTGCGACGAAACAGGACGCGTCGCCACAGCCGTCGGAGCCGAAGCCGTAGCACCGCCAACCGATCCGTGTTGCCCGGGACCGCATGGTATTGGTAGTAGCCGCGAGAGCCCGCCGTCAAGGATAGGGGCAAGACAGAATCCGCGGCGAGCTACCCGGAACACCGGCGTCTACGCTGATGCCGACTCTCCGTTATCCCAGTACGGATCTGACCGACTCCCTCAAGATCTGGACGATTCGGTCCAGTTGATCTCGGGTCGTGACGAACGGCGGAGCCAGGCAGAACACGTCGCCGCGCAGTCGGGTGAACAATCCCCTGTTCTGAGCTTCACTGTCGAGCTTGGCGCCAACCCGGTCTGCCGGATCGAACTCGGCCTTGGTGGACTTGTCTTTGACGAACTCGACCGCGCACATCAGGCCCTTCCCTCGAATGTCCCCGACGTGAGGATGATCGGCTAGTGATGATCTCAACGCGTCGAGCAGGTAAGCCCCTTTCTCCGCGGCCTGATTGGGTAAGTCTTCTTCTTCGAGAATGCGCAGGTTACGGAGAGCCACCGCACAGCCGACTGGGTGGGCGCTGTAGGTGTAGGCATGCATCCAAGGTGAGTCGCTCTGATCGAGGGCTTCGGCAATCTGATCGTTGACCCCGACACCGCCCAGGGGAAAGTAGCCCGAGGTAATGGCTTTGGCAAACTGCACCATGTCCGGCTCGACTCCCCAGTGCTCCAGCGCGAACCACCGGCCCGTCCGCCCAAAACCGGTGATCACTTCGTCGGCCACCAACAACACGTCGTACTGATCACAGATCTCTCGGATGCGAGGGAAGTAGTCCTCCTGGGGAACGATGACGCCGCCCCCTCCCTGCACCGGTTCGGCCAGGAACATGGCCACTGTCTCGGGACCTTCCCGCAAGATCGCCTGTTCCAGTTCGTTCGCTGCGGCGACACCCTGGCTCATCCCCTCGGGCGCCTCGTAGCGATAGGGATACGGCGAGGGAATGTGGCTGAAGCCGGGCACGCGGGGCTCAAACAGCGGCCAATAGCTGGAGATGCCTGTGGCGCTCATCGCGGCCAGTGTGACCCCGTGGTAGCCCCACTGGCGTGAGATGACCTTCGTCTTGCCTGGATACCCCTTCAGCTTCCAGTACGACCGAGCCACCTTGAAGCTGCTCTCACTGGCTTCCCCGCCGCCAGACGCGAAGAAAAAGCGGTTGATCGAAGAGTAGGTCAAGCCGGCGAGTCTTTCGGCCAGCTCGATAGCTCGAGGATTCGAGCTCCCGGCATATCCTGAGCAGTAGGCCAGGGCCTCCATCTGCTCGGCGGCGGCCTCAGCCAGTTCCGTACGGCCGTGGCCCACCACGACGTTCCATAGCCCAGACAGGCCGTCGATGTACTCCTTCCCATCGGCGTCCACCAGAACTGCGCCGTCGCCCTTCACCCACACGTGGCCGGCTTCGTGAGTCGTCCTGCGGTGAAGAGGGTGGATCAGGTGCTCGAGATCTAGGGAGAGAAGTTCGGATTTTGTTGCCGGCATCACAGGGAACCTCGCAGGGTCGCTGGTCGAAATAGGTCAGGCTCTGTGGAATAAACTAGCAGCCTGGGGAGTACTGGGGCAGTTGTGCCAGGAGTCCGCGGGGGAGTGGCGCGGTCGACATGCCGAGTCTTATGCCCACGGTCTCCACAAGTCATCGTAGCGGACCTGCTGCACGCCTTCACTGTTTCTAGGCATGCTCGAACGACGACCACAGCCATATGGGCTTCGTTGGGCGGGTTGCACTTACTCGTGTGGAATGACCGGCAGGGCGATATGCGACGGACGCAGCTTGGAATGATGAATCGTCTGGTCGGCCACGATCGGCTTCGAGCCAAGCCCAATGGTTTCGCCCGTGTTCAGGTTTCGGTTGAACTGTGGGAAATGGCTGCTCGTGATATCCACGCGGATGCGGTGACCCGGGAGAAAAGCGTTGCTCGTGCCAATGAGATTGATCGGCATCTCATAGATTCGACCCGGCTCCATCAGCTTCGGCCGGTCGAGGCCCTCGCGATGACGAGCCCGTAGAATACCCTCGGCGACGTTGACCGCACGGCCGTCCGGATAGACATCGACCAGTTTCGCCACAAAATCGGTATCCTTCGCATCGGACGCGGCATACAGCACGACTTTGACGGGACCCGTCACCTCGACCTCCTGTTCCAAAAAATCCGATGTATAAACCAGGATGTCATTGCGCCCTTCGATGGGACGCTGATCCACGGGCCCTATCGGTGTATCGGCCCCGCAGCAGTTGTTGCCACCCAGGCTCGGGACCGGGTGCTTGGGGTCGTATCGATAACGGTCGGGCGCGGCATCGGCCGCAGGGGGGTCCCACGAAAGACTTCCATCCCCACGGTAGCTGTTGGCCTTACCCCCACTGTGGAAATACAGTTTTCTGTACTCGGTTCGGGCCAGTGGATACTCGTTCTCTTGCCTCCAGACATTCTTCCCCATCACGAAGAGTTTGACGGGGGGTTCTTGCTGGATGCCGGTATCGATGCCCTTCAACCAGTAGTCAAACCAGCGCAACTCGACGGAACGAGTATCCACATTGGCGTGATCACCGAAGTCAAGATGCCCGACTCGGCGTGCGGGTCCGTGGCCCCACGGACCGACAATCATCTGGCTCTTCTCTCGCGCGATGATCGTCTTCCCAAGTTTGCTCAGCTTGGCGTATCCATTCAACGTTCCCATCAGGTTGACATCAAACCACCCTCCGAAGGTATGCGCAGGGATAGGAATCTTGTGGAAATCCTCTTCGGCATTGAGAACCTTCCAGTAATCGGTGTAGTCGGACCTGGTCACCCAGTCCCTCCAGAACGTAGGGTTGCGACCGGCCAGACGCGGCATGTCGATCAGCGGTAGATGCCAAAGCACTTTCTCATAACTGACACTCTCCGGCCCATCTTCCATGAAGTGAGCCTCCGTGTTCTGCATGAGTCGATCATCGTTGCGGACGGCGCCCCAGCCGAACCGCATCGCCAGACGAAACGCTCCGTTCGTCGTCAGGCCATGATGATAGAAGCTGGTCATTGCCACAACCGGAAAGATCGTCACCAGATGAGGTGGAACGGTACGGGCCGCTTGCCACTGCACATGCCCCAGGTAGGACGCACCTTGCATGCCTACTTTGCCGTTCGACCAGCGCTGACTGGCGGCCCATTCAATCGCGTCGTGCCCGTCGAGCATTTCGAGTCGGTAAGGCGACCACTCGCCGTCGGACTCATGCCGCCCGCGTGTGTCCTGGAACACGAACACGTACCCCCGCCGCGCAAAGAAGACACCTGCCCGGTGTCTGCCTGCACGCTCGGTGCCGTAGGGTGTGCGCGAGACCAGCACGGGATATTTGCCTTCCCCAGCGGGACGGTAGATGTCAGCTTTCAGAATCGCGCCGTCCCGCATCGGGATTGAGACCCTATTCTCAACCTGGATGTGATTACTTGGCGGGCGGGAAGGGGGGAAGGCCACCTCTGACTCGGCTTGCCCCGTGAGCCGGCAGACACAAAGCACAACCGCAGCGAAGCTTCGGCAAACGATTGGATACGTCAAGCGGTATTGTGTTCTCATTGGAGGCCTCTCCTGTTCCGCGGAAGCCGACGGCAACGGAATGTCAGCGAGTGTCGTTGAATTAAACTAACACGACCCATGAACCCTCCCATTCTCACGAGACTGAACGAAGTTTGGGCGGCGCGAAGAACCCCAGGGAGCAGGCGGGCGACTTCCCCCAAGAAGTACTAGTACAGCCTGAGCTTGACAATCGAATCCAAGGAGTGTACATGGGAAGAGTTGGATACTGAATCATTAACTCTAGAGCAAACCAAATGAGACCACAATCGAACCTGGTAATCGGGGCTCTCTTAACGGCCGTCTCCCTTATCTCCGCAATCCCCATGTCGGCTCAAGGCCGTGGCCCAGTCAACCTGGGTGCTCGTCTGGGCGGGTCGCAAGAAGTACCGGTCGTGATGACGACGGGGAGAGGAGCCTTCAAAGGTCAACTCAGCCCGGATGGTATGTCGCTCAGCTATGAGCTCAGCTATTCCGATCTGGAAGGGGAGGTGACTCAGGCTCACATTCATCTCGGCCAGCCAGGCGTGAACGGAGGGGTAATGGCGTTTCTCTGCACGGACCTGGGCAACGGCCCTGCTGGAACGCCCGATTGCCCAGACTCGCCTGCTGGGACCGTCAGCGGCACTGTTATGGCGCTACAGATCGTTGGGCCCGCCAACCAAGGGGTGATGACCGAGGAGTTCGATGAGTTTGTTCGAGCGCTCCAGCAACGGAGCGCTTACGTCAACGTTCACAGTGACTTGTTCCCCACAGGTGAGATCCGAGGGCAGGTTAGCCCCGGCCTCGGTCGTGGACAGGGTCGCGGGCGCGGGCGCGGCCCCCGCTAAGTACCTGTCAGGAAACCGAAACTACGGCTTTCGTCCGGACGGCGCTGGGCCCTACGTTCCGGTCTTCAACCTCCGTCACTCCTGAAGTAGGCGATTCACCTGCTGTCCGGACACTTGCAACGGAACAGCTGCCCTCGCGAATCTGAGCACAACGGCGCGGCGCGTCTCGAGTCTCTACATTGCTCAGAGGGCCACAGGCCGACAACCCGCTGGGAAACCCACTCCTGCTAGTCTCACCACTGATTTCGGTCAAAACGCCGAACATCTTTTACTGACCGGCGTGAGCCGCAGGCACAGGGTTACTGACCAGAAGCATCACTGTCTTGCCGACCTCCGCCAGCCTGTTCGTTGTCATCAGGCATGATCGCGCTCACGAGGCTCTGTCCGGCGCGAGGTTTGGGAGCACTCGCTGCCGTGGCGACCGCCAGGTCTCCTCTGTCGCTGATCACAAACATTGGAACCGCGGAGTCCCCATAGAGTTCTCGAAACGCCCGATAGTTGAATCTCTCAGTGATCCGGGTCGTTTTTACGGTCGCCCCGGCATCGAACATTCGCGACAGGCGATCGTAGGTGGCCTCCGCCCCGAACAGAAATCTGCCATTCAAATGCCCTGGAGAGGTCGATTTCCTGCCAGCCGAGTCACCATTGCCGGGCGAGAGTTGGTAGACCTCGGCACGACCGAAAATCTCGGAAAAGTGCAAGGCCGCAAGTGAATTGGCATCGTCGTTCGACGTCAGAGCCAACAGACGGCTGATGCCATACAGGTCGATCTCGTCGAGGACCTGCTCGGAAAGGATTGCGCCATAGCGTGCGTGCAGCCCCGCCAGGCGAGCGGTCGCTACGTTCGCGCGGTTGCTGTCCACCAGCACGACGCGAATGTCTTCCCGTTCGAGAGCTCGGGCAATGGCGCGGGTCCACGTGTGCGCTCCCACGATCAGCGCTCCCTGAGGATGGGGTTGCGCCACCTTGAGCATCCGCGCTACGGGGAAAGCTCCCAGGCCGTAGATTGTCACCGTTCCAATGATCACGAAGAATGTGACCGGCAGCAGACGCTCCGCCTGCGCAAAGCCGGCTTCGCTCAACCTAGCAGCGAAAATGGAGGAGACCGCCGCCGCGACGATGCCGCGCGGCGCCATCCACGCCAGGAATTTGCGCTCCGGCGAGCTAAGCTGCGACCCCATGGTGGAGACGGCCACAGCCGCCGGCCGAGCCACCGCCATCAGGACGGCCAGAAACAGAACTCCGCTGGATCCCACCTCCACTAAATCACTAATCTGCAATCGCGCAGCCAAGATGATGAAAATGCTTGAGATCATCAGTACTCGGAGGTTTTCTTTGAACTCGACAATGTGTTTGACCGGACAAATCTTTTGGTTGGCCAGCGCAATCCCCATGACTGTCGTGGCTAACAAGCCCGATTCAGCCTCCCAGATGTTGGAGACCGTAAAGACGCTCACCACCATCATCAGAGAGAAAGCGTTTTGCAAAAAGTCTGGAATCCAGTAGTACTTCAGGAGAACGATCATCAGCGCAGCGCCCGCGAAACCAACCAAGCAACCGGCGGCCACGGAAGTAAAGAATTGCTGCGCAATCGCTCTCGGGCCACCATGAAACCCACCCGCCAGGATCGCCTCGTAGACCAAAACCGCCAGCAGCGCACCGACCGGGTCGTTTAGTATGCCCTCCCACTTGACAATGCTTCCGATCTGCCCCTTGGGCCGCACGTGACGCAGCAGCGGAATGACCACGGTCGGCCCGGTCACAACCAAGATCGCACCCAACAAGAGCGCTAGAGCGAAATCAAAACCTAGGATGAGGTAGGCCGCGCCGGTCGTGATGACCCAAGTGACCAGAACCCCCAGCGTCACAAGGTTCCGAACGATCGATCCGATCTCTCGAAGGTCCGTGAGGCTCAAACTGAGACCGCCCTCGAAGAGAATCACGGCAACGGACATCGACACCAGCGGGAGAAGCAAATCTCCAAAGACCTCATCCGGATTCAAGAGGCCGGTGAGGGGTCCAACCGTTATGCCGCTGAGAAGCAACAGCAGGATCGAAGGAAGGTGCAATCTCCAGGCGATCCAACGCGCCGCGATTCCCAGAACGAGAATCAGCGTGAGGCCAATGAGCAGGTGCTCAGGCAAGGAATCTCCTCCAAAAACGCAATGCCGAGCGCTTTGAGAATCTTGAGCCGGCCTTGCTCAATGCGCTTGTCGAGACTCTCGCCCTCAAGAACGCCATCGCGAAGAACGTTTGTCCGTCTGCTTTTCTGATCTCGTAAACGAGATCCGACTGATAGGTGGCGAACACAAGACAGCTCTCTAGCGATCTGACAGGCGTGGCTTGCGCTGGTAATGAGGCTGGTACAACTCAACGGTGAAGCCACCCGGTACCTTGAAGTGCGTTGCCAGCCCATATCCTCGGTCCGCCACCTCGTCGGTGAACTCGACTCCTCGACCTGCCAGTTCGGCGACTGTCTCGCGGATGTCGTCGCAGTAGAAGGAGATGTATTGGTGGAGTGGACCCCTGTGGCGAGGCCAAGAAAGTAGGGACGGGTCGCGGTTGACTGAAAAAGGATAGCCAATCCAGCCCAATGGGGGCATGATCAACTCATCCGGGGAAGCGGAGGCGGGCTCTGCTGGAGAGCAACCCACCAAGGAATACCCGGCCGCAGACTCATCGCAACGATGAGGGCGGGGTGCTCGCCTACTGAGGCCGCATCCCGCCTTGTGCTGCGCCATCGGATCGATAGATCTGCTCATGCCTTAAGAAAACTCAGGCGGCGTTAGCCGCCTCTTCCCACAGCCGCTCATACTCTTGCGGCGGCCGATAGCCCAGCGCCGAATGCAATCGCGTACGATTGTATTCCCGCTCAATATAAGCGCCGATCTCGGCCTGCGCCTGGGCCAAACTTTCATACTCGCTGCAGTCGACTTCCTCGCTTTTCAAAGTCTTGAAAAAGCTTTCCACGTACGCGTTGTCCTGCGGGCAGCCCTTGCGGCTCATCGATATCCTCGCGCCCGCTTGCCGCAGGGTGGCTACATAAGCTTCCGCGGCGTACTGCGAACCTTGATCGGAATGATGAATCCAGCCCGGCGCCGGACGCCGGCTGCTCAACGCTTGTTGCAGCGCCGCCAGCGGCAATTCGGTTTTCAGGTTCGGACCCACGGCCCAGCCCACCACGCGCCGCGAATACACGTCCAACACCACCGCCACATAGACGAAGTGGTTTCCCAATCGTACGTAGCTGAGATCGGAGCCCCACAGTTTGTTGGGACCCGTGGGTTGGAAATCGCGCGTCAGGTTTTCATAACGCCGCAGCGAGTGCTTCGAATCGGTCGTTCGCGGAACGGTGCGGCGACGTCGCCGCAAGAGCTTCTCTTCGCGCATCACCCGTTGCACGCGCTTGCGATTGACCAGCAGCTTTTGACGGCGCAGCTGTTGGGTCGTCCGCCGGGTGCCGTAGGCCGGATGGTCCAAGGCGGCGTGGACAATGGCCTGCCGCAGTTCCCCGACCTGCTCGCTGTCGGGTTTGGCCTGGCGGTAGAGGCTGGCTCGCGCCAGTCCGCTCAAGCGGCACAAATCGCGCGTGCTCAGCGTGCTCATGTTGCCTTGCCGCCTTGCGGCCCGTACTTCCTCAGCGACGCGCCGGTTCCACTGACGATGCTCGGCCGGCGCAGATCCTCGACACGCCGCAAGGCTGCGGACAAAAAATCAATCTCCATGGCCTGGCGGCCGACTTTGCGTTCCAGCTCCGCGAGGCGGGCCTGGGCTTCGTGGCCGGGCTCGACACGGGCGCTGCCGCCGGGACGCGCCCCGCGCCGGGAAAGGCTTCCTCGACGCCGTAGCGCTCGACTTGTGCCAGCCAGTCGTAGAGCTTTTCGCGCTTCACCTCCAGCTCGCGCGCGAGAGCCGAGCCGGACTCGCCGGCTTCGAGCCGCCGGACGGCCGCCAGCTTGAACTCCTTCGTGAATCGTCTTCGAGACAATCGAACCTCCTTACCGTTCCCTGGTTCATTGTCCCTTCTCTACTGGTCTCGCTTTTCGGGCCATTCCAATGAGGACACGTATTATCTGGCCTGGGATGGAGAAGAGGTAGCCGGCAGTTCCCATCTAACGGTTCCAAAGGGGGACCGGCGGTTGGGGGGGGGGGGAGTGAGGTCGTTACGCCGGCGCACTATCGGGGGCGCGGCATTGCGGCCGAGCTATGTCGGCTGGCGCGGGATTCATTCTTTGACCAAGGCGGGGAGGCACTTTTCCTGGCGACGGACAATCCTGTCGCTCGTCGGGTCTATGAACGCCTGGGCTGGAAGCAACTGGTAGGCTCGGGAGTGATGGGCAACTTCAGAACCGCAACGGGTCCGGAAGCGGGATTCAATAAGTTGACATCGCCGCAATGTATCTCGAAAAGACGCGGGCGAACGAAATTGGCCGAGCGGAAGCCGCAAAGAACTCCATCCTGATTAAGGTGAAATCACCGACGTGGCGCGTCCGGCGGATGTCCCTTGCCCAAGCTTTTCGGGCGCCTTCTGCACAATGCATTGACATGCGGGCCGACCTTTAGCCCGATTGTCTTATTCCTCAAAGCACTGTTCGACTTCGGCCTCCACCCACCTTTGTTGTCTTCTTGGCCTTTCCTCTCTTCAAGGGGACCTTTCTTCGCGGCTTTCTTGACAGTTTTCTTGGCAGCTTCTTTCTTATGAACGACTTTCTTCCGCTTGGCGCTAACCTTCCGGTCCAAATCCGACTTGTTGACCAGCGCCTGCTCCACCAACTTCTGCAGGTCCGCTTCCTCCGCGGCTCGTTTTACAAGCTCGTAGCCGCGGGCGGCCACTTCACTGCCATTTTGATCTTTCGGGAGGTGCTTAAGCGCGTAATCCAGTTGTCCTATCAACTGCCTTATTTACTCGATACCTAGGTCCTGTAGGAGATCGGGTCCGGTCAAGGCGTTCCGGCAACGCCAGCGGCCACTCTACCGACACCGCTCCGGCCTTGCCTCTCGGCAACTCCCCGCTCCGGCTGCCCCGCGCTCGCCGCGTTACCCTCCGGGCGCAGGCAGCGCCCAGATCCGACGCAGCATGTCACCGAACAGCCGCCGGTTCAGATGTCCCTGGGCCAAGCTTTCTTTTCCCCCGAAACCGGGATTCCGCCCCGCGTGGGCTCTGTGAGCGGGAGGCCCAGGGCTTCCTGGTGCTCCAGGGCCATCTCGCGGACCTTTTCGTCCGGTACGGACCTCGCATTTAGCTGTTGTTATCCACCAAACCCCGCGTACGAACAGATTCCTGCAATGTGGGCAGCGGTGTTTCCGCATCCCCTGATTGGAAAGGAGCTCGTTCATCTATTCCGAGAGGCTGGAGCAGAATCCCCCCCCAGGTTAGTGCTGACTCAGGGATCGAGTATGACTCCACGGATCTGAAGCGGCTATACCGAATGAGCTTTGAGTCCGTCGGGGCGGCCCTGGGCCAGGCGGGCTCTCTGCCGCGGACTGAGTTTGAGGAACGTCTTGCGGAATTCAGGCTGGTCGAATCGGATCCTTCCATCACTGTAATCCCTCACCCGAACGTTGCGGTGTGGGCCGCAGTCTAACCTGGTTTCGCACGTTAACTGGCTGAAACTGCTGAAGCCACGACGGACCGCTCGTTCGCAGCTGCCGATAATCGCCTTCCCGCCAACCATGCTTGCTCCGGCAGTACTTCCGAGAACTCCGGTCCGCGGAAGCGCCCTCGTCACGGTCCGACGTGCTGGATCATCGGATCGCCGTCCGTCAGGACCTATCATTCTGCGAGCTCTGCCGTCCGTCGATGGCTCCCGGTTTAATAGGGGAGTGGCAATCGCGTTCAAGTCGCCGGGCATCTTGCGCTGCGTGTCTGCTTGTGCGAGCACAAGGTGCGAACCAGAGTGCCTGATCTTTTTCGAGTATGAGCGAACTTTTTTCCGTCAGCGACGTCTACACCAACCGGGAACGTCTCTTTCCGAGAGCCAGTGCCGCCCCTGCTTTCCCGGCACCAGTCCCAAATCGGAGGTGCGTGAGTGAGGTTTCTCCGGGACCTTAGGTGCAGCCTGCGGATGCTGTTCAAGAATCCGCTCACAACGGCGGTGGCAGCAGTGACGTTGGCCTTGGGGATCGGGGCCAACACCGCGATTTTCAGCCTGATGCGGCAGTCGCTCGTCGGCAGCTTCCAGTACAAGGACCGCGATACGCTGGTAATCGTCCAGGCTGAAAACAAGAAAGACGGCCGGCGGAGGAACATCTCGGCGCCGGACCTTCGTGATTTCCGGGAGCAGAATACCGTCTTCGAAGCGATGGGGACGTTCCGCTACTCGCAGTTCATCATGGATCGGGGTAGCGAGGCGCTTCCGGTGCGGGCACAACGAGTCACGACGAATCTTTTCCCCATACTTGGCGTACCAGCACTCGAAGGACGCTTTTTTCGCGCCGACGAGGGCGTGCGGGGCAACGACAAGGTCGCGATTTTCAGCGAGGGCTTCTGGACGCGGCAGCTGGGCCGCGACCCGGAGGTCCTCGGTTCGCGCGTTCGTCTGAACAGCGAGCTGTACACAGTCGTCGGCGTGATGCCGACCGGGTTCTGGCGGGAAATGGAAGCGTGGGTTCCCATGGTGTTCACCGAGGAGGAAATGAGCGCCTCGTCCCGCGGCGTGCGGGATTTGCGCGTCTGGACGCGGCTGAAGCCGGGCAGGACGATTGAGGAGGCGCAGGCGGAGTTCTCGACGCTGGCGGAGCGGCTGGCGCAGGAGTACCCGGAAACGAACGGCGATTGGGGCTCTTACATGCTGGCACCGAGAGACGTGATCGCGCAGCGGTTCAATGTGAACGGCTTGCTCATCATGTTGCCGGTCGGTTTCGTGTTCTTGATCGCGTGCGCGAATGTTTCGCATATCCAATTGGCGCGGGCGCTGGAAAGGCGCAAGGAGTTGGCGCTGCGGACGGCGCTGGGGGCCGGCCGATTCAAGATCGTGCGCCAACTCCTTATTGAGGGCATTCTTGTCGCCCTACTTGGAGGGGTGCTCGGACTCGGAGTGGCGTACCTGGGTGTCGCGGGGCTGATGGGCTACATGCCGGCGCAGTGGACGCAGGCCATCGGGGGGCTTCGGCTCGATGGGGAGGCGCTCACCTTCATGTTTCTCGTCTCTTGTCTCAGCGGGATCCTGTTCGGCTTGGCGCCGGCGTGGCAGGCCTCACGGGTGGACGTGAACCACACCCTCAAGGAGGGGAGCACGCGCGCTTCGACCGGTAAGGGAGGACGGCGTTTCCGCCACGCGCTGCTGGTGTCGCAATTAGCGCTCACGACGGGCCTGTTAGGCGGTGCGGGCCTGATCCTCAGCATGTTGGGCGGTGGGAGCCACACCGAGTTTGGTTTCAACCACGAAAAGCTATTGACCATGGCGGCGATGCTTCCCGGCTCCAAATATCAGAGTCCGGATGAGCGAAGGTTATTCGCTGAGTCCGCTTTGAGCCGGCTGAGGACCCTGCCCGGGATCAAATCCGCGTTGATTGCTGGAGGGATGCCTCTGATGGGGGGGGGGTCGAGGAACCTGAGCCGAGTGGGTGAACAGGATTCCGTTGTGAAGCATGATCGGAGACGAGTTCGGGGTCGCATACCACGCAGGCCACGCCTGGAAGATCCTGCGAGCGCTCGACTGGAGCCCGCAACGCCCGGCCGGAAAGGCGCGCGAGCGCAACGAAGAGCGGATCCGCACCTGGAAGCGCAAGACCTGGAAGCGCATTAAAAAAAAGCCCAAAACGAAGGCCGTACGCTCGTCTTCATCGACGAAAGCGGATTGAGTCAGAAGCCGCATCGCTGCCGCACCTGGGCGCCACGTGGCCAAACACCGGTGCTGCAGTTTAACTTCAACTGGGAGAAGCTTTCCGTCTCGGCGGGGCTGACGCTGCGTAACTTCTACTTCCGGCTCTATCCCGGTGCGATCGGCAAAGAGCAAGTGATCGACTTTCTCAAGGCGTTGGTACGTCATATCGATCGCCCGCTGCTGATCGTCTGGGATCGGCTGCCGGCGCACCGTAGCCGCCTGGTGCAAGAGTTCATCGAACTCTCCGAAGGCCACATCGCAACCGAGTACTTGCCACCCTATGCGCCGGAGTTGAATCCGGTGGAATACATCTGGGCTTACTGGAAGCAGCACGAGTTGCCGAACGTCTGTCCGAAAGACTACGGCGAGCTGAACGAGCGGGCCCGCAAGGCACTCCGCCGCATGTACCGCAAACCGCGTTTGATCACGGCCTTCTGGAAACAGTCTTCTCTTTGTTTTGACTGACTCTATATTATGCGGGAGTCAATAGGCTAACTCTTCTCGGAATCGGCGTCGGTGTTGCCTTGTCGATAGCATTGACGAGGCTTATCTCCCATCAGCTTTATGGGGTCACACCAACCGACCCTATCACCTTTGCCGTCGCCGGACTAGCGATCATTGGGTTGGCCATGCTCGCCTGCCACATTCCCGCCCACCGGGCCACGCAGGTCGATCCCTTGGTTGCACTTCGGCACGATTAGCCCATGGCCGGCAGTACCAATCTCTCGCCCGTTTGCGAGGTGTGGTTGCCCGACGGCGCAGGCATCAACAATGCCTCCTTAGTACAGGGTCGCCAGTCATTGTTTTCCGGGCCGCCGCGCGATAGGCTCAGCATGTAGCCGCGCCACCATGTCGAAAGTCCTTATTGCCGACGATCAACAGGACGTACTCACCGCCCTGCGCCTTCTCCTCAAAGGGGAAGGCTATGAGACGAAATCCGCAATATCTCCCGCGCAAGTTCTGCGCTCCGTTGCGAAGGACGAGTTCGATGTCGTCCTCATAGATCTGAACTACACACGCGACACTACATCGGGACACGAAGGGCTCGACCTGTTGTCAAGGCTCCGGGCGATCGACTCCACACTGCCAGTGGTCGTGATGACCGCCTGGGGAAGCGTCGAACTCGCGGTGGAAGCGATGAGGAGGGGCGCACGCGACTTCGTCCAAAAACCGTGGGACAACACCCGGCTCGTTAGCATCGTCCGCGCACAGACCGAACTGGCCCGGGCGCTTCGCAATGAGCGCCGCCTGCAGGTCGAGAACGAAATCCTGCGCAACGACGGTCTCCCGACGCTCATTGCAGAGTCGGCGGCGATGAAACCCGTATTGGAGATGATCGCGCGGGTCGGCCCTTCGGATGCCAACGTTCTCATTACCGGCGAGCATGGAACGGGGAAGGAAATCGTGGCGCAGACGCTGCATCAGATCTCGCCGCGAGCGAAGAACGCGATGATTTCGGTCAATATCGGTGGCTTGGCCGAGGGCGTTTTTGAAAGCGAGATTTTCGGACATACGAAAGGCGCGTTCACCGGGGCCGCCGCGGACCGTATCGGGCGGTTTGAGCTTGCGCACGGCGGGACACTGTTTCTCGATGAGATCGCGAACATCACCCCCGCTCAGCAGGCTCGGCTGTTGCGTGTTCTCGAGACAGGCGAGGTTGAACGTGTCGGTTCATCGAAGACCCGCAAAGTCGATGCGCGGGTGCTGTCAGCGACCAATGCGGACCTGCCTTGTACGGTTGACCAAGGGCGGTTTCGAGATGACCTGTTGTTCCGCCTGAACACGGTAGAGATTCATCTGCCGCCGTTGCGCGAGCGTGCGGAGGACATACCCATGCTCGCCGCGCACTTTCTTGAAGAAGCCGGCAAGCGCTATGGCAAGCGGCTGCAAGGGTTCGAAGCCACGGCGATGGATTCGCTTCTTCGCCACCCATGGCCGGGGAATGTGCGCGAACTGAATCACGTAGTCCAGCGGAGTGTGCTGATGGCCAAGGGCGAGGGGGTCACCGAGACGGACCTGGGCCTCGCCGCACCTGCCGCCGGCGCACCCCGGCTGGAGGACATGAGCCTTGAAGAAGTGGAGCGCTATCTCATCAAGAAGACGCTCGAGAGATGCAATGGCAGCGTCACCGGTGCGGCGAAGGATCTGGGCCTCAGCCGCAGCGCCATGTACCGGCGGCTCCAAAAATACGGCCTCTAGAGCGAGAACCTGAATCCGTGCTGTTCCATCGCAACGACCCGAAGCAGCCGCCGCGACACGAACGGCGCGTGCTTGCGTATTCCCTTCTGGCAGGCCTGCCGGCGGTGGTCGCCTCGATGGTTTTCCTGTTCACCGGAGATTACACTCCCAAGGCTCAATGGACGTTTCTGATTCTCATCGTGGTTTCCTGGCTTGGGTTTTCTTTTGCGGTTCGGCAGCGAGTTGTGTTTCCTTTACGAACGCTCGCCAACTTGCTGGCAGCCCTGCGCGAAGGTGACTATTCGCTTCGCGCCCGTGTTGCCAGGGAAGACGCACTGGGCGAAGTGATGGACGAAGTCAACCTGATGGGGCAGATGTTGCGCGAGCAACGCCTCAGCGCCGTCGAAGCGACACACCTGCTCCGAAAAGTCATGCAGGAGATTGATGTCGCGGTCTTCACTTTCGACAACCAAGACCGGCTGCGTCTTGTCAACCGGGCGGGGGCTAAGCTCCTAGGAGCGCCCGAAGAGCGCCTGTTGGGCCGCACCGCCGGTGAACTTGACCTGGTGGAATGCCTTGACAAGAGCGCACCGCGGACTCTGCAGAAGTCGTTCGCCGGCGGATCCGGGCGCTGGGGAATCACTTGCACGAAGTTCCACGAGCAGGGTGTACCGCATCGGCTTTTGGTGCTTGCCGACCTAACACTGGAGCTTCGAGAAGAAGAGTTACAGGCTTGGCAGCGGTTGGTCCGCGTCCTCAGCCACGAACTCAACAACTCGCTGGCGCCGATCCAGTCGATTACGGGCAGTCTTCGATCGATGCTGCGTCGGCCGACGTCTGACCCGGATTGGCAGCAGGACATGGAGCAAGGTCTTGGGGCGATCGGGTCACGTGCCGAGGCGCTGGGCCGCTTTACGAGCGCGTATGCGCGGCTTGCGAAGCTTCCGCCACCGAACTTTGAAGCCGTGAAGCTTCGTGAGTGCGTTGAACGGGTCGCGAAGATCAAGCAGGCCTTCGGCGTTCACGTCGAATCTGGACCGGACCTCACAGTTGACGCCGACTCAGCCCAACTGGAGCAGCTGCTTATCAACCTCGTTCAGAACGGGGCGGAGGCTGAGGCCCAGACGGGCGGCAGCGTTCAGATCGGTTGGAGCCGGAATGGAAAGACGGCCCGGATTCACGTGCTTGACGAAGGACCGGAGCTATCGAGTGATGCGAATCTGTTCGTTCCATTTTTCACCACTAAGCCCAATGGAACAGGCATCGGCCTGGTCCTTTCCCGCAAGATCGCGGAGAACCACGGTGGGGCGCTGACGCTGGAGAACCGCAAAGATACGACGGGCTGCATCGCCAGACTTGAGTTGCCACTCCGCTCGGGTCGTGGTCAAGAGTCGGCCCGCACAGGTTGAAGCGTCCGCGTTCGGTAGGCGGTCATGGGTGTTCCGGGCAAAGTGTAGGGCTGGGCTTGCTGCAACGGCATATGACCCACCGTAAAGCTTCACTTCCGACAATCCCTGCCGGCTCAACCGGTCAACGCAACACCCGCGTCAAATCCTTTAGCTGGAGTGTCCGAACGCCGAGAGGGACTAGTGGCTTACCCATCATCCGAAGCCCCCAACCGCAACCGCGTAACCTCTTGTACTTCAACAGGATCTAGCAGGAAGCGCGGTGTCCTCATCGTTACCCTTTTGATTTCTTAGGCTTACACTTCACCCTTCCTTCCAGGAAAGGTGTTGCATCGACCCATTGAGATCACCCCCCATCCCGGAAGCGAGCCGGGAACGCTCGAGATCGCTTGCTGCGAGGAGTCGTTGCCGCAGAAGTCCAGTCTCGCGACTGTGCGTAGGCCCGTGCCAAATTGCACGGCCTACGGCTTCTGCGCGAGCATCCGGACTACCCTCAGGCGCTTTAAGCCGAAGTCGGCCACATCCTCCACATCTTCGTACTGCAAGATGCGGAAATCGGGGAAAAGCTCAATGAGTTCGTTGTCGTCGAAGAATACATTGTTGTCGTCGCGTGCCCCGTGGAAACCCTCGACGACTACGACGCCGCCGGACCGAAGCGAGCGGCGTGCTCGCTCCACGTTTTGATTTACGTCCGCGTAGCTAAAGAGAATCAGGTCCCACTGCTCCTCGCCCCAATCGAAGTCTTCTTCGCCTGCAACAACGATGTTCACCTTGACGCCCAGCTCGGAGGCCCTCTGGTCAGCCTTCTGTAGCGCGAAGACGGCTGGATCAAAGCCGGTCACGTCCCAACCTTGTTGCGCAAGGTAGATCGCGTTACGGCCCTGGCCCATCCCGACATCGAGAGCTTTTCCTGGCTCCAAACGCTTCAACATCCGCAGAGGAATCGATTGGGTCCGGTATTGAATTGTGTTGAAGCCCAATGATAATGTCCCCTTGAGCGCCCAATAGAAATGTCCCCTAATCTGGACCTCTGCGAGGAGGTGAAAGATTGGGAAGGACATGGATGAGTGCCAAGGAGTTGAGGCGCGGCGAAGTGCTGAGCCGAGTGAAACGAGGGGAACTGAAGTTGACCGAAGCCACCGCACTGCTGGAGGTCAGCTACCGCCAAGCGAAGCGGCTCAACAAGCGTTACCGAGCAGGCGGGGTCAAGGCTTTGGTGCACGGTAACGTCGGCCGCGCTTCGAACCGAGCCGATGACAAGCGCCGCGAGCAGGTTCTCGAGTTGGTGCACGCAAACTATGCGGGCGAGGGGCACGAGCGCTTCGGGCCGACGCTGGCGTCGGAACATCTGGCAGCCGATCAGGGCCTGGAAGTGCCGCGCGAAACGCTGCGGCGCTGGATGCTCGCGGCGGGCCTGTGGAGCCGGAGTCGCAAGCGCCCACCGCATCGCAGCCGGCGGCAACGCAAAGCGCACTTCGGCGAGCTGATTCAACTCGACGGTTCGCACCACCACTGGCTGGAAGGACGCGGCCCGAAAGCCTGTTTGATGAACTTTGTCGATGACGCGACCGGTCTTGCACTGTGCCGCTTCTCGGGCCAGGAAACGACCTGGGCCGCGGCCGATCTGCTCCAAGCCTGGGTGCGCCAACACGGCGTTCCCAAGGCGTTGTACTGCGACTGGAAAAACGTCTACCAGCGCCAGCCGACGTCGCGGTAAGCACTGGAAGGCATCAAGCCCGAGACGCAGTTCGGGCGCATGTGCGCGAAGCTTGGCATTGGCATCATTGCCGCATCGTCGCCGCAAGCCAAGGGACGTGTCGAACGCCATCACGGCACGCACCAGGACCGCCTGATCAAGAAGATGCGGCTGCGGGGCATCGTTGATTACGAGGCGGCGAACCGTTACCTCGGCGAGGAGTACTTAGCCGAGCACAACGAGCGCTTCTGCTGCGAGCCGGCGGCGGGAGCGGACTTTCACCAGGCGCTACCCCGCGGCACCGAGCTGCGAGGCGTGTTCTGCTTCGAATACGAACGGGTGGTGAGCAACGACCAGGTGGTGCGTTTCGAGAATCGTTGTTTGCAGTTGAAGCCGAAACGCAATCAGGGCGTGGGGGCGGGTGCACGGGTGACGGTCCAACAGGGGCGCGATGAGAGCTTGCAGGTGAGGTTTGAGGGGCACGAGATCGAGCACGAAGTGATCGCCACGCCGACGCCACGGCTGCGGACGAAGCCGGCACCGCAGGGGAACGTGGTGGCCGGACGCAAGCCGGCGGCGAATCACCCCTGGCGGCGAGCTGTGCTGCGGAAAACACGAGCTGCGAATTCATAAGAGGGCTGTGGAAATGCCGGGTCGGATGGAAAGCGTGGAAAACCTTGTGGCGGCAGCCGTGCCGGGCTCGAGGAACCGTGGATGGTTTTCCACCCTTCCCACCGCCCCTTGGAAATCGCTGCGCGATTCCCACAGTTCCACAGCCCCGACGATGACGATTCTCTCCTATCACCAAGGGGACACTTCTACTGGGCTACCGAAGGGGACATTTCATTGGGCCTTGACAGGGCTCTTCGAATCCTGCGCTTCGCGGGTGCCTTTGTGGTAACCTCAACCGGGGCACTCAACTAGGACGGAGGGGCGTTACCTAGGTTGTCACGGCACCGCTTCCCCGGTGAACTCGCACGCCGGAGACGAGCGTTCTAACTCACGTCCAGCGGCCTACGAGAGCTGCAACAGCGAAATGAAACTGGCATGGAAACCCCCGGCAGCCCGTGGGCTTGGATGGCTGCTGATCCTCACTCCGGTCCTTTGCTCGGCGCAAGTAGAGGTAGCAGTTTCAGCGCCGGCCGTAGTTAAGGCTCTGGCGGAAGGCGCCTCGCTAGAGGACAGCGGCAATCCGGTCGAGGGCCCGGTCCTCGGCTACATATTCGATCGTCAAACGCAGCTCCTTTGGCGGCTGCTTGGTATCGCCGGTGCGTCACAGATGGCGCCTGCGTTCCCATTCGAAGTGCATCTGGGCGGGCTAGAGGTTTCGTCCCAACCAAAGTACGGGTTCGGCTTCGAGAGCAGCACGGGTGAGGCGCATCTCTACGATCTGAGCGGAGCTGAACTGGTTGAGATCGAGACCTCCGGGCTCGACACCGGGATCGATCGCATTGTGCTGAGCCCCAGCGGTGGGGCCGCCGGTCTCTACAACCGCCAGACGAAGCAGGTGCAAATCGTGACGGGCCTCCCCGACGATCCTCAGGCGCGGGGCCGCGCTTCGGTCGAGACAGTGCCAGGTGTACTGGCGGCGCTCGCCATCAGCGACGATGGCGAATCCGTCCTGGCCGGTGTATCGGCTGAAGGCGGCGGCTCGGTTTATCTTGTGGGGCCGCAGCAGTCTCCTCGATCTATCCTGCCCGTCGGGCGACCTTCGTCGATCGCGTTCTTGCACGGCTCTTCGGACGCCGTGGTTGCGGACTACGATCGAAACGAGGTGTTGCTGGTGCGTGATGTCCGAGGGGCAGCGCAGGCTACCGTACTGGGCGGCGAGCGGGAAAGCATCCTGCGGCCGGTGGCTGTGGCTGCCTCGGCGGACAACGAACGCGTGTTTGCCGCAAGCTCACAGACAAACCAGGTGGTGATCCTGCCCGCTAACGGTGACTCGCCGAACCTCGTAACGTGCGAGTGCCAACCCAGCCGTTTGAAGGCACTTGCAGGGAATGCCGTGTTCCGCATTACCGGCGCCTCGGCTTTTCCCGTGATGCTGCTCGACGCCGATCATGAGTCCAACGGGCAGCCTGCACCGCGCATCGTTTTCGTGCCTCCAGGCGACGCGCTGATGGCGCCATCCCCCGCGCCGGAACCCCCTCGACTACCACGCGGAAGGGCCCTGCGCTAACTCAGGCCGCGCACGCCCTGGCGGTAGATGGGCCCCGCGTCGATCTCAACCGGGCGGTTTTTCCACCGGCGAATCCAGAAACGCAACGGTTTCGTTACCGCACGTCAATGGCCGTCTATTCGGTGTGTGATCTGAGCAAACAGCTGAAGTTCTTGCGCTAGTATCCAGGTGAGATGTGGCGCAAGGCTCCAGCCTTGCCGTCTCGCGATTCGTCGCGAGACAGGATCGCTATCTGCCACGAGTTTGCAAATTTCGAAGACCTGAGTCCCGAGGAATCGGGACTCGGCAAGCCTTGAGGCTTACGCCACATGAACCCCGACTCGTCGGTTTGAGGTCCAAGACCTCACTAAGATGAGACCGTGCGAGTCCGCGACTTCGACTATCAGCTTCCGCCGGAGCGAATCTCTCAGCATCCCCTCGAAGACCGCGCTGATGCGCGCATGCTGGTCCTAGACCGAGCCAGTGGGACGTGGGAGGACCGCCGTTTCCGCGACTTCCCCAATTACCTCCGTGCAGGTGATTGCCTGACGCTCAACAACACCAAAGTCATCCCGGCGCGCTTGTTCGGACGTCGTGCCGGCGTCCACGCGACCACATCGAAGACGCACGTCCGAGGCCTGGTCGAGGTGCTGCTGTTGCGAAAGATCGCAGACCTTCCCCTGCGATGGGAAGCGCTCGTGCGGCCCGGCCGCAAGCTGCGCGTTGGAGAGCGGATTCAGTTTCCCGGCGGGCTGGAAGCCGAAATCATCGAACACGGCAAGCTGGGTTTGCGCGTTCTTCGATTCGAGTCCGAGGACGACTTCGATCAGGCGCTGCAGCGGATCGGCCACACGCCGTTGCCGCCTTACATCAAGAGGTCGGACCAATCAGAAGACCGGGAACGATACCAAACCGTCTACGCCCGGCGGCCCGGCGCGGTGGCGGCTCCGACCGCGGGCCTGCACTTCACTCCGGAAATGCTGGATCAGCTCGAGCGGCGGCGAGTCGGCCGCGTCGAGATCACGTTACACGTCGGCCTGGGCACGTTTCAGCCCATCGCGGCTGAGGAAGTCGAAGAGCACGAGTTGCACGCTGAGCCGTTCGAGGTGTCAGAACAGGCGGCGCGCCAGCTTAACGAGGCTGGACGTGTCGCCGCGGTGGGAACGACGACTGTGCGTACGATCGAGCATGTTATCAGAGCGGGCGGCGGGCGTTTCAGGGCTTGCTCCGGGGACACGGAACTCTTCATCTACCCCGGGTTCGAATTCAAGGCCGTTGACCTGATGTTCACCAATTTCCATCTGCCGCAGTCGACACTGTTGATGTTGGTGTCGGCCTTCGCCGGTCGCGAGTTGACACTCGACGCCTATGCGCATGCCGTACGTGAGGGATACCGCTTCTACTCCTACGGTGACTGCATGCTGATTGTCTAGTACTTTGACCGAGAAGGCGGCTTTTCGCGCCAGCCACAGACAAGGGCGCCAGTCGCTACTCTACTCGTCCATCGTGATCTTGAGAGCTTTGAGAAACGCGTGGTCCTGTTGGGTGAAGGATACCCCGGAGGGAACGAACGACTCGCCGCGAATGCGGCCGCCCTCTTCTTCGGCGCGGCGATTGAACCCGATGGTGGCCTCGAGTACTAGAAAAACGTCGTAGCCTTCCTTCTTGATCTCCCCGATCACCTCGGCGATGCCCTCGGAGTCGGACAGCGTTTCGTTGATCGCATTGCCGAGTTGCTGCATCAGCTGCTTGAGGCGCTCGTCCACATGGGCTCCGATCGCTACGGAAGTCTCGGTCTAACTGTTCGATGGTTGCGCGGCGTGAAGGGTTGCGACACAGGTCGCGGTTCCGCCGATCCCGAACCCAATTATCGTTCAATCAGTGGGGGCTTTCAAGCGCGGGCGGCACGCGGCCCGTTTTACAGACGGTATCGGTGGGATCCGTCGAAAACTAAAGGCGTGCCGGCGGCCTGGTGAACCGGCAATCCTCAGCTTGTTCCCGAGTTCGAATTGAGTTCGCGTGCGTTACGATGAAACCATGCCGGACGAGGTATTTGAGACCGAATGCCCCTGTTGCGGGGCCATCTTGGCAATCGACGGCTCGAATCAGGTCATCCTATCGCATGAGTTACCGGCTCCCGAGACGTCGACACATGACCTACGCGAGGCGGTGCAACAGTTGAAGGCGGTGGAGAGTAGCCGCGACGAGCAGTTCCAGCAGCAAGTAGCAGCCAAGCGACGCCACGAAGAAGAGGCGGGCAAGCGTTTCGACGGCTTGCTGAAGAAAGCGCGCACCGAAGGCCCGGTCAAGCCCGCGCTGAGAGACATCGACCTCGACTGAGCCTTTTCATTCAACTGTCGTTGGGCCCGCACCTTGCTTCACGCAAGCGGCCACCCATGCCAGCGGTGTGGCCCTCGCCTGCCCCAGCCCCGGCTTTGCCTTGAGAACCCTTGCATCCGCAAAGACATCCTCGGCCTCAAATTGAAACCCCGAAGACTCCAGCAAACGACTGTAGTCCCTGACGGAACGTCGGTAGACCGGTAATCGCAAGCCTTTGGCCGCGGGCATTGTCCATTTGTTTCTGCTTCCGGCCAACTGCCCTCGCCGCGCAAGATCGCGGATGAATTCAGGGTGTGCCACGGTCATCAAGAGTTGTCCCCGCGAGGTAAGAACGCGGGCGCACTCGTGCAAGGCCCGCTGCAAACCACGATCGCTCACCTCGTTGAAGACCATCGTGGCCAGAATCAGGTGGAAGGCGCCATCGGGAAAGGGAAACGCACGCCGAACGTCGAGCACTTTGTACTCCGCGGCGGGCACGTTCAGGTTGCCCTTAGCGGTCTCCAGCAGGGCAGGCGACTGATCGGTGATCACAAGTCGCCGGGGCGGCCGGCCGGCAAAGCGGCGCAACATCAGGCGGCAAAAGTAGCCGTTCCCCGCACCAAGCTCGAGGATCGATTGATCTCCGGGCGAGCCGATTCTTTCGAGGAGAAGGTCGTTCAGAACGAATCGCTTGAACGGCCCACCGTGGTATCCCGTTGAGGCATGCCACTGCCTGGCGATTCGATCGTAATAGGCCATTCCCAGGTAACACGCAGGCCGCCTTCGTGCAACATTCTCTTCAGGCGCCGGCCCCGACAACTCATCTTAGTCGCCCTTGTAGCGCTGCCGGCGAAGGTCGCGTGCTTCGTCTCGGGATCCGGCAAAATCTCCGTAGTCCAAGACCTTTTCGTACTGGCGCGTAGCCTCCCCGCGCCGACCCAGCAGGTCGTAAGTCTTTCCCAGTTCCAGATGGCTAACAATCCGCGTCTGCTCAGCAGCCCGATTCTCCGCGAGCGATCGGTGAAACCACGCCGCCGATTGCGTCAGGCCCCCCTTGCGCCGGAAAGCCACGCCGAGACGATTGTGGATCATGGCCTTCTCGAGCCGGTCGTAGCGGTCCTCCTTCGCTTCCACCTTGCGCAGGATGTCGCGGTAGATCACCAAAGCGGCTTCGTGACGGTCCATCAGCAATGCGATTCCGCCCATATCCAGGTGGACGAGATAGTTCTTCGGGAAGCTGTTGAGCAGGGACGTCAACTCGTCAAACGCATCCTGAAAGCGTCGCTCGCGGGTGTAGATCAAGGTCAGCAGCACTCGGGCATCGTGGTTGACCAGCGTCGCCCGTTTGCTCGTTACCCGCAGCAATTGCCGGCCCTTCTCTTTGTCACCGCGGTAGCCCAACAGGATCGCCAGCCAACGCGTGCTCCATCCGAGACTGCCCGCCACGTATTGAAACGTGCCGGTACTGATGTAGGCGTCGTACACATCGGGCTTGAGGCGTAGGAGGTCGCGATGATAACGGTAGGTTTTGGTTCCCGCGCGGAACGACGCCCACCACGAGCGCTTCAGGCTCGCCTCGTAGCTCGCCAAATTTTGGTAGGCGAGCCCGAGCAGGAACAGTGCCGCGGGATCCTCAGGCGCTCGGTCGAGCCTGGCCCGCGCCTTCTCAATCCCCTGCGTGGCGACGCGCCGAAACCGCTGCTCGACCGACGGCTCGACCTCCGGCTTGTACTTCGGCGACTCCGCAAAGAAATCCGACGACGCGAACCGGTCGATGCTCAACTCCTGCTTCTTGACCAGCTCCTCGAGCCAGTACGTTTTGGCGAGAAAGATGTAGCCGGCCGCGTCTTCGGGGTCTTCGCGGATCATCTTCTGAAAGATCCCGGCGGCCCGGTCGTGTTCGAGATCGTAGTTGGCCCGGACCCCGTCCTGGATCTTTGCCACCTGCTCGGCCGGCAGAAGAGACGATTCGCCGGACGCGTACACCCGGGCCGGCGCGGACAAGGTGAACCAGGCCCCCACCAACACCAGGATGAAGCGATCTCGGTTCATGGGACCGGTAGGGTGACGGTCACACGCGTGCCGTGTCCGCCGGCGATCGGGCTTTCGAGTTGAATCTCTCCCCCGAGCAGCCGAACGTTCTTGCGGACGATGGCCAGCCCCAGCCCGGTGCCTTTCTGCTTCGTGGTGACAAAGGGCTCGAACACACGCTCCCGCATCTCGGCTGGAATGCCCGGTCCTTCATCGGCCACGAGAATGGAAAGATGCTTCTCAGGGGCATCTCGCACCTCGACCGTGACACGGCCTCCCTCCGGGGACGCCTGCGTGGCATTCAGAATCAGGTTCAAGACGATCTGCTGGATCAACTCGGGGTGCGAGTCCTTCAGCAGCGGCGCGGGGCCGTCGCAATACTCCACGGCGATCCCCCGCTCCGCCGACTGCCGCCGCAGGGTCTGCGTCGCGTTGTTGACCAATTTGGCGACATCGACGTCACTGGTCTTCTCCGGCGCCGGACGGGAAAACGAAAGCAACTGCTGCACGCTGCCGTTGAGACGGTCGATCTCAGCGACCATGTACGAAAGATCCCGCTCGTACTTGCCCCGCACGTCGTCGTCTTCTCGCATGAGCTGGGCCAGGGTCTTCATCGAGCTGAGCGGATTCTTGACTTCGTGCGCGATCGCCGCCGCCGCCTTGCCCAACTTCGCCAGATGTTCCTGCTGCACCAAGGTCCTCTCAATCTGTATCTTCTCCTCGACGACCTTCCCGGTCTCGATCGAGTGCGAGATCTGCCCGCAGAGGCCCAGCAGAATGGGCTCGTCTTCGTCCATGAAGACCCGCGGTGACGAATCGAGCAGGAGAAGCCCGGTAAGGCGATCCTCATACCAGAGCGGAAACAGGTAGTTGAACCCGCTGGCCTCCAGCGTTTTGCGAAGTTCGGCGACTCGCGTGAGATGGGTGTGAACGAACTCCTCGTGCCGCTCGTAGACCAGCGATTCGAGCCGTCCAAAAGCGTCCGGCGACAGCGGCACATCCTCAAAGCCGAAGCGGCCCTCAAAGCGGGCGTCTCCGGCGGTGGCCAGAAGCACTCGCTTCAGTTGAAAGGTGCGGCCTACCTCTTCCGCAAGGAACTGGACGCGCTTCACGGGCTCCAAGATCCCCGCCGCCTCTTCAATCAAACGCTTACTGAAATCGGCGTACAGTTGGGCTCTCTTTGAGAGGAACCGGTTCATCCAACCATACAGCGGCAGCCACACCAAGGCCGCGGCGAAGATCAGCGCCAGTTCCGTGACGGTGCCGAAGAACTCAAACTCGTGCTCGACGAAATCCGCCAGGCGTCTCACGACAAACAGATACAGGGCAACGAACAATCCCAACGTGAACGCAAAGGCGGCCTGTTTCCGAATCAGCAAGCCCAGGAAGTTATAGCGGTGAACGAAGTGGATCAGACACAGCGCCGGAACAAGCGAGGACCAAACCATCACCGCGGGCGCATCGGTTGCCGCCAGGGTCGCCGCCGGGATCCCTAAGGAGACAGCGAAGGAAAAAAGAAAGCGTCGAAGCAGACGGGACCTTTCCATCCGCGCGGCCCGAACACAAAGCAGAGCCGCGATGACCAATACCGCGGCCGGAAGATAGCGGTACTCCGGACCACCCTCCCAGAGCAGCCAGGCGGCCACGGGGACCATCCCGTAACCGAGCACGGCGAGCCCCTTGTGCAGTCGTCCCGATGCGACGCCGAGGTGGAACAGAAAGGCCGGCGCGGCAACCAGCCCAAGCAGTGCGATCCCCTCCGCCGCCGCCAGGAACAAACTGTCCTCGGAATCACTATTGATCCGGTAGAAGAAGGCCGCCGCCTCGCCGGTATGCCAGAGTACGGCGCCGACGACGGCGCCGAACAATAGGCGCTCCAGCGTTCCCGAGCGGAGCTTACGCACCAGCAGCGAGGCCAGAAAGGCGTGCAGGGTCGCTCCGACGACGTAACCCAGCAACTGCAGGGTGACCTCGATCAGCATGGGGGCTCTTCGGCGGGACGGTCCACCGGGAGTGTGACCACGAACCGCGTCCCTTGGCCCGGCGGGCTTTCCACTTCGATCCGCCCGTGGTGGGCCTTAACGATTTGGTAGCAGATCGGCAGGCCCAGGTCGATGCCGACGCGGCCCGTCGTTTCGGTAAGACCCGGATCGAATACATGAGGCAGATGTTCAGCGGCGATACCCCGTCCGCTGTCGGTGATCTCGAGTTTCACCATGTCGCCGGCGCGCTTCGCATGGATTTCGATACGGCCCAGTCCTCCGTCTTGGCGGATGGAGTCGCGCGCCTTGAGCAGCAAGTTCATGAAGAGCTGATTCAGATCGCGTGGCGAGCATTCGATCTCAGGCAGATCCTCGAAGCTGCGGACGATTTCGATGTCGTCGCCCAACTCGTCCCGCAGGAACTGCAGGGCCTGCTCGATTCCCTCGATAATCGTCACGCGCCGGAACGCGGCGCGGTCGAGTTGGGCGAATTCCTTCAAGTTCTTCAGGATCGTCGACACGCGTTTACAGGCCGCCTGCGACTGTGCCGCCGCTTCGGTAAGGGCCAGCGCCAGCCGCGACGACGAGGGCCCCTCCGGCAAGGGCTCGCCCTGTAGCAGGGCTTCGACTCTGGCCGCCGCGCGGCTTGTCGTTTCGCTGATGCTTCTCAGCACGCCGAGCGGCGTGTTGATCTCGTGGAGGATCCCGGCGACCAGCTTCGAGAGCGACGCCATTTTCTCGGCTTGGAAGAGGGCCGCCTGTGACTCTTTGAGTTCTTCGAGTGCCCGTTTCAGCTCCTCGGTGTAGCGGCGGTTTTCGCGGAGTAGCCGCTGTTTTTCCACCGCGTTACGCACGGTGACCCGCAGGTCTTCCAGCTCGAACGGTTTCGAGAGATAGTTGTAGGCGCCCGACCGCAGCGCCTCGGCGGCGATCTGCTCGGAGCCGTACGCGGTCATCAGCACGACGAGCGGCGGCTCGCTCCGCTCGTTCAGCCGCCGCAACAGAGTGAGACCGTCCATGCCCGGCATGTTGATGTCGGAGACGACGACGTCAGGCTGGAAACGGTCGATGGCGGCGAGAGCCGTGGCGCCGTCGGAGGCCTCCTCGACGGCATAGCCTTGTTGGGACAGCGCTCGGGTGACGCCGTAGCGCGCCGCCTCTTCGTCGTCAATAACAAGAATCTTGGTTTCGCTCTCCAGGGCGCTCCTCCTCGCTGTATGGAGAACTGTAAGGCCGTGCCGAGTCTAGCACAGCACTAGCCAAACTCCTTTCATCCTAAGGCTCAACCTCGTCTTCAGGGCTGCGGCACGGTAGCGTAGGGCTCGACAGAGACCTGCGGTGTCTTCACTTCCGCAGCGTCAAAGCACCCGCCGCAGGCTGCTGCGGGTCGTTCCGGGCTCGCAGGGACCGGGCGGCCCTATGGCTCTGTCGGCGGCAGATACGCCACAGGATTCAGCACGTTGGAGATGATCTTGCTGCCAATGGCAACTTGCGGTGTCAGTCAAAACTGACTATCTCCGGGCCGCTTCGACTTCCCCCTTTCGCACTATCTAACTGACTTCAAAGCCCTTCGCCCCTCACGCCAAAAGCGGCCCCCGGCCTGCACCGGAAGGTGCGCTGGAGGAGTCCCATGAGCACCATACAAGTTCGCTGGAGAGGCTGGGCAGTTGTTGCTATCGCTGCCTGGGGGGCCCAAGCAGTTGCCGGGCAACAACGATGGCAAGCTGCGGGGTTTGACGAGCTGGCGTCGCGCGCTCAGCAAATCCTGAAACAACGCTGCGGCCAATGCCACGCAAGGCCGTGCGTTCAACGGGGTCGTAGTTGATGACCACGCCCGCCTGGTGGGCAGTCGCGACCGTCCCGTTGTCCCGCGGGACGATCAGTCGCTTCTGTTACGCCTTGTCCGTGAAGGCGCCATGCCGCCGGGCGACGCCGAGCTCACCACAACCGAAGTCGAGACCCTGACACGCTGGGTCGCGCAGGGGGCGCCGCCATGGCCGGGAGATGCAGTGTCTCCGCGGCGGGAATTCTTCGGCGAGGCCGACACCGTCCGCGCCATCGGGCAAGACCTGCTCTCCCTGCCACAACGCCACCGCCGCTTCATCCGTCACTTCAGCCTGGTCCATCTCTACAACGCCGGGGTCGGCGAGCAAGAGATCGGCGTCCATCGCCAAGCCTTGGCCAAGCTTCTCAACAGCCTCTCGTGGCAGAGACGAATGGCGGTCCCCCGGGCCTTGGGTCCCGAGCCGATGCTGCTGCGCATCGACATTCGTGACTACGGCTGGACAGAGCGGACCTGGCGAAGACTGATCGACCGTTACCCATACGTCCTCGGCCGTTTCGACGAGCAGAGCATCCAGGCCCTTTCCGGGTCACCCGTCGCCTACCTACGGGCCGATTGGTTCGTGGCGGAAGCCTCCGAACCACCGTTGTACTACGAAATCCTGGGCCTGCCGCCGATAGTCAGCGAACTCGAGCAGTTGCTCGGCGTTGATACAGTCCGTCACCTCGCCGAGGAGAGGGGGGTGATCCGCGGCGGCGTGGGGCAAAGCGGGGTCTCGCGCAATAACCGCGTGCTCGAGCGCCACGACGCGCCGCACGGTGCGTATTGGAAGAGCTTTGACTTCCGGTCCAACGCCGGACTTCAGAACATCTTCTAGCACCCTTTGGACTTTCGTGCCGCCGGCGGCGAGGTGATCTTTCATCTCCCTAACGGGATGCAGGGCTACTACCTTGCCGACGCCGCCGGCCGGCGCATCGACAAGGGACCAAGCGACGTGGTTTTCGACCGTACCAACCCCACCAGCCCAGAAATTGTGGTCGGCCGTTCTTGCATGAGCTGCCACGCCGACGGTATGAAGCGGTTTCGTGACGACGTGCGGCCGGTCCTTGTTCGCCGGCCTCTGAGCGAAGAGCGCGAGACCGCTCTGATGCCGTACGCCGGGCAGGCCGATCTCGATCGCCTGTTGGACGAGGATGAGTCGCGCTTCCGGCGGGCCCTGTTCGACGCGACCGGCGAGAGGCCGTCCGAAACCGTCCGGGAGCCAATCGGCCGGGTCGCGAACGCGTACCAAGCACCGCTAGGTTTTCGGCGCGCCGCGGCCGAGCTGGGAGATCAGCCGACTCGACTCAGTACAAGGCTTGACTTCAATCAACGGCGAGGCAGGCTGCTAGGGCTCGACGCCCTGACCGTAGAGGGCGGCACGGTCAGCCGTGATTCCTGGGAAGGCACGTTCAAGGAGGCGGTCCGCGCTTTTGACCTGGGGGACATCCATGATAGGTATCTGTCAAGGATGGACGCAGTCATCCGGAACCTCCCGTCAGCGGGGGCGCGGTGTTCAGCAGTGACGCTTCGCAGCCCGAGCGTTTTTGCGAATCAAGTCACAAGGTCAACGAGTCACGTGACCAGACATCCATGTGCGCGCATCGGGTCGCCCCACCTCAGCGGCGGGGGACCGTCGCGGAAGATTCAGTTTGGATTTTCAGGCCCGCCGGCCTCGAAACAGACAATACGGACGCATCAGAGGTTTCCCCGTAAACTCTCGAGGAAACCCCTTCGCGTAGTCCCCCACAGGCGAGGACCGGCGGGCAGCTCGTGACACCGCACAGCGTCGGTGAAACTCTTCGTTTCTCCTTGCAACAGAAAAAAAGTAAATTCTCCTCGTTACGCCGCGGCCGCCACCCGCGGCACGAACGCTCGGCCGCTGGTGTCCACAGCCCGCAGATATGCCACCAACTTGCGCGCCACGGCCAACGTCGCGCGATTGCGCGGGCCGCGCTGCAACTCCCGCTCATGGACGTCGTGCAGCTGCGGGTTCCAGCGCGGCGCGAGTTTCGCCGCCTCGATCAGCACCCGCTGCAAATGCTTGTTGCGTTGCTTCGACAGCGGTCCGCGCTGCGTTTTGCCCCCCGACTTCCATGATAGGTATCTGTCAAGGATGGACGCAGTCATCCGGAACCTCCCGTCAGCGGGGGCGCGGTGTTCAGCAGTGACGCTTCGCAGCCCGAGCGTTTTTGCGAATCAAGTCACAAGGTCAACGAGTCACGTGACCAGACATCCATGTGCGCGCATCGGGTCGCCCCACCTCAGCGGCGGGGGACCGTCGCGGAAGATTCAGTTTGGATTTTCAGGCCCGCCGGCCTCGAAACAGACAATACGGACGCATCAGAGGTTTCCCCGTAAACTCTCGAGGAAACCCCTTCGCGTAGTCCCCCACAGGCGAGGACCGGCGGGCAGCTCGTGACACCGCACAGCGTCGGTGAAACTCTTCGTTTCTCCTTGCAACAGAAAAAAAGTAAATTCTCCTCGTTACGCCGCGGCCGCCACCCGCGGCACGAACGCTCGGCCGCTGGTGTCCACAGCCCGCAGATATGCCACCAACTTGCGCGCCACGGCCAACGTCGCGCGATTGCGCGGGCCGCGCTGCAACTCCCGCTCATGGACGTCGTGCAGCTGCGGGTTCCAGCGCGGCGCGAGTTTCGCCGCCTCGATCAGCACCCGCTGCAAATGCTTGTTGCGTTGCTTCGACAGCGGTCCGCGCTGCGTTTTGCCCCCCGACTCGCGCTGCGCCGCACATAGCCCGCAGTAACTCACCAGCCGGCCCACCGAACCGAAGCGCTCGGGCTCAACGGTCTCCAGCGCCCAACTCAGCGCCGTCACCTCCCCCACGCCGCGAATCGACTGCAAGCGCTCGACGCGTTCCCGCAGCAGCGGATGGCGCCGCAAGCCGCGCAGTAACTCGTCTTGCAAACGATCGAACATTTCCAGGCTGCCGCGGGTGATGGCGAGCAGTTCGATGACCGACTCGGGCGTGTCACGCAAGCTGTCGAGATACGAATAGAAATAACGCCGGCCGTGCAGCCGCCGGGCATCGTAGGGTTCGCCGACCTCCATCAGCAGCCCGCTGATCTTGTTCTTCATGCGGACGGCTTCGCCCAGCAGCAGATTGCGATAGCGCAGTACACGCCGCAACTCGCGCAGGGCGGGCGGCGCCAAGTAGCAGCGTGGCAGCAGGTCGCAACGCAACAGGTCACTGATCTTGGTGGCGTCGAGACGGTCGTTCTTCTTCTTGCCACAAGCGATGGCCTTGAGCATGGCCGGGTGCGCGACTTGCAACTCGCGCGCGAAGGGCTGGAGGTGATCGTGAATCCAACCCGTGAACAGCGTGGCTTCGAGCGCGCCCACCCAGGGGCGCTCGAGGGCTGCGCGGGTGGCCGCGACCTGACCGCGGGCGACGATGGTTCCGTCTTGCGTTTTGATGCAGAAGCTGATGCTTTTCTTATGGACATCGAGTCCGATGTAGTAGAGTTCATGCATGGAATCCTCCTGGGATTGGCTCTGAGCCGACCGGCTGGTCGTTCTCAGCATTTTGCCCCCGGGAGGATTCCTCTTCGCCACTACCTATGCATTGAAACAGGCACCTTTTCGGATCACAAGCCGCCCGATCTCAGCGCATCTCCCGTCTAGGCCGTGTCCGGCCGTCGGCTGGCGGTTCGCGGGACCCGGCGATCCTGCTGCGGGAGGCCCGTTCCCTGTACGTCCACTCCGGAACCACTCGCTTTCGAGTCGAGGCCGTGCAAGAGGGCTTTGGCGAGAACAAAGGCTTTCAGGAACTAGGCATCGTCTTCGTGGATCGGCCGTCCCGTGCGGATCTGATGCTACGAGTCGGGCGGCCAGTCTTCACCTTCGACTTCACCTACCAGCTAACCGACCGCCGAACCGGCGTCGTCCTCGCCAGCGGCCGGTTCACTGCCGCCGACGCCAAGCTGGGAATTCAACGAATCGTGGCGACCATCGTGGCAAAGCTGTCCTCGGCCCGGCTGCCGCCGGCCCACACGCCTTCAGGCTAAGGGGGCAATGACCATGACGTACCGCGAGTTCACCCTCACATCGCTCAAGGACGTCGTCACACGCCTCGTTCTGATCGCGGTCCTGCCGTGGCTCTTTGTTCTAGCTCTCATTGCGACAGTACGCCGGCGAATCATCGACGGGCGCTGACGAGCTGCTCCTACCGTGCCGCGCACCTCAGGCTGAAGGACTACCTGATGCGTACTGTCATTATCATCCGTTATAATCACCCTACACCGGGGAAGTTCAGAACTCCAGCTCCTCGGTGTCGCCGCAGCCAGCATGCGCCGGAGCCCCAACTCAACAGAGCACTCGCCGCCTCTCACGCGTCGCGGGAGGCGCGAAGTCCTGCGCCATGGACTGGCCGGCATGGGTGTACTCTTCACCGGCTCGCTGCTCTCGAGTTGCCGGGAGTCCACAGCCCCCACAGCGGAGAAACCGAGTGGACGGCACGTCGATCGTCTCGGGACCAACCTGGCCAAGCTCGGTCGACTCCAGGAGCCGGACGCCAACGGCCTACGACTTGCCCAGGGGTTCACGTCGCGGGTCATCGCGCGCTCCAGCCAAGAGCCGGTCCCGGGCTGTGGCTATCCTTGGCACGCCGCTCCCGATGGAGCTGCGGTCTTCACTGGGAAGGACGGCGGCTGGGTCTACGTCTCTAACGCCGAAGTGGGTGGAGGCGGGGGCGGCGCGGGAGCCCTTCGCTTCGACGCCGACGGACAAGTTGTCAACGCCTACCCCATTCTCGAAAACACCAGCGCCAACTGCGCCGGGGGCTCGACGCCCTGGGGCACTTGGCTCTCCTGCGAGGAGTTTGATGAGGGCCGCGTTTGGGAATGCGACCCGTTTGGGGAGCGCAGTGCGATCGTCTGGCCTGCCCTGGGTGTGTTCAAGCACGAAGCGGCGGTTGTCGATCCCGTTCGCAATCATATCTACCTGACCGAGGACCGCGGAGACGGGCTCCTCTACCGTTTTGGGCCCGACGCACTCAACGACCAAGGCGCGCCCGATCTCTCCTCGGGACGTCTCGAAGCTGCCCAAGTCCTCGGCGGGGAGGAAGGCCGTGTGGTCTGGCACCGCATTCCGGACCCCGGCGGATCCCGTCGACCCACTCGGCTGCAGGCCCCGAAGGCGACCCTCTTCAAGGGTGGGGAAGGCATGTGGTTTCACAATGGCATGGTCTTCTTCACGACCACACAGGACGGGAGGGTTTGGGCCTACGACGTCGAGACGAGTACCATCGAGATTGTCTACGATGACAATCACTTCGAGGACGCCTGCCTGACGGGCGTAGACAACGTCACCGTCAGCGCGGCCGGAGACGTCCTCGTCGCCGAAGACGGTGGCGACAACCAGATCTGCACCATTGCACGCGGCCACGGCCCGGTACCCGTGGTTCACCTGGTCGGCCACGACGGCTCCGAGATCACCGGTCCCGTGTTTGATCCGTCCGGAGCCCGCCTCTACTTCAGCTCGCAACGGGGCGAAACGGGCCAGTCCGAAGACGGGATCACCTTCGAAGTGACCGGCCCGTTCTTGGGCTGACCTTCCCTCCGTACGCCCTTTGATGTTCTCTGTTCGGCCCGCCAGTCAGGCAGCAGCTGCTTCAGCAGTTGTGGTGCCGGGCCCTTAAAGAGTGGTGAGCCGCAAGCCTCCAGCTCTTATCCCAGAGGATTCGGCTCAGCGGTGGGTTAGAATACGCGATAGGAAACACCTTTTCGCTTCTTCGTCTCGAGACTCACGAATGCCGTTTAGCGAAGAACTCGCTTTTCGTGATCGCCGCGTGCGGCACTTGGGTTTCGTGCGTCTGTTCCTGGCGGCGGCCTATATCGTGGCCGAAGTGGCCGGCAGCCCTCGCGACGCCGAGGCCGGCAAGTGGACGCTGGCTCTTCTGTTCGCCGTCTACACGGCGATTCTCGTGGGCCCACGCGGCCGCTCGCTGATTCGCAATCATGCCGTTCGCATTCTCTTGGCTGACCTGGTGGCCATCTCGGTGCTGGTGCTGTGGGGTGACTCCGGCAAGACCGTTTTGACCCTGTTGATGTTCTACTTCCTGCTGACCGAGGCGACTCTGCTTCACAGCGCCCGCGAAGTGATCGCCATCTCGGTGCTTGGACTCGTGGTCTACGGCGTCTGGCTCGCACGAAGTGATTTCGTGGCCTCTCCTTTCCCCCACGGATTCCTTCTTCTTCTTCTTCTGCTTGTCGGGAGTTCGCTGGCCTACTACACGTCCCATCGCAGCTTTCAAAAAGAGCGCGAAATCTCGGCTCTGTTGAGCCCGGCGACCAGCAGAGGCGAATCGGACGTCGTGTCGGCGGTGGAGTCCACACTGGAGCGGCTAGCGACTTGGCTCCACTGTTCCGGTGCGATCCTAGCCGTGTGGGACGAAGATCTCGGATACAGCGCCATCGTTCACCACCCCCGGCAGTCGAACGGCGAGCCGTCCTCCCGCTTCGATGCCGACCCTGAGTGGGACCGGCTGCGCCCTGGGCGTCTTAACTTCTATTCCAATCAACTCTCCGAAGACGAAGGCGCTGCCCGAGGAACGCGCGAACTGGATCTTCACCCTTTCGTGATTCAGAAGTTCGAGATCTACAACTGCATGAGTTGTGGTCTCTTCGATGGCAAGAAACCGATGGGTCGGCTGCTGCTCTACAACAGTGTTTCGAACGTACGCCGCTCCGACTGTAAGGCGCTGCGGGAAGCGAGCCGGTCCTTCAGCGCCGTCGCTCGCCACCTACTGGCTCTGAAGCGGACCGAGGTGGCCGCCTGCGAGTACGAAAGCGAACGCATCGCGCATGACCTGCATGATGGTGCGCTGCAGAGCATGATTAGCTTTGAGATGCGGCTCGAAATCATCCGCCGTATGATCCACCGCGACCCCGAGGTGGCGGAAACCGAACTCGAGTCGCTGCAGCAGTTCTCGCGCAAGCTGGTCGCGGAAATGCGGACGTTCGTTCACCGTATGAGGCACGTCGAGACCGACAGCTCGTCGCTGATGCTGTCAGCGCGGCGCCTTGTTGACGGTTTTCAGAAGGAGAGCGGCGTCGCCGTCACCTTCGTGAACGGGCAGGAAGCCGACGTAACGCCGGGCGGCAAGCTGACGACCGAATTACTGCAAGTGATTCGCGAAGCGCTCAGTAATATTCACAAACACGCGCACGCGACGCATGTGCTGTTTTCAGTGGAGCAAAAGAACGGCCAACTATACGTCACGGTTCACGACAACGGCCGGGGCTTCCGCTGCGGCGGTCGCTACAGCCTGGAAGAGCTCGACCTGATGCGAATGGGCCCGCAGAGTATCAAGCAGCGTGTCCGCACGCTCGGCGGCGATCTCAGTCTCGAATCCCACCCGGGTCAGGGATCGAATCTGCGGGTATCGGTGCCTCTGTAGTCGAAGGGCAGGGACCGGGCACTGCCGTGCGAAGGTTGCCGTGCCTCCTCCTCCGCGCCGTTGCTTGGGCGCGCTCTAGTTCGGACCGGCTCGTGTCACCGACACCTTCACGCGCTACCCGCTTCAAGCCAGGACGTCGTGGACGACTTCACCCGCGACGTCGGTGAGGCGCATATCCCGTCCGCTGAAACGGAAGGTGAGTTGCTTGTGGTCGAGGCCCAACAGGTGAAGGATCGTGGCGTGCAGGTCATGCACGTGGACTTTGTTCTCGACGGCGAAGTAGCCATAGTCGTCCGTCGCGCCGTAGACCGTACCGCCCTTCGAGCCGCCGCCGGCCATCCACATTGTGAACCCAAACGGATTGTGGTCGCGGCCCCACTCGGCGGGTGAGGCGCCGCGCATCTGCGCCGTCGGCGTCCGGCCGAACTCGCCTCCCCACACGACCAGCGTCTCGTCGAGCATCCCGCGAGCTTTCAAATCCTTTAGCAAGCCCGCAATCGGCTTGTCGGTGGCTTTGGAGTTGATACGGTGACCCTCGTTGAGTCGGGTGTGCTGGTCCCAGCGATCTTGCCCTTGGCGTTGGGGCGTCAACAGTTCCAGAAATCGCACGCCACGCTCGACCATGCGCCGCGCCAGCAGGCACTGCCGGCCGAACTCCTCGGTCTCCGGATCGTCCAGGCCGTAGAGCTTCTTGGTCACCTCGCTCTCGCTGCTGAGGTCGAGCAGGTCGGGCACGGCGGACTGCATGCGATACGCCAACTCATAGTTCGAGATGGTCGCCTCCAACTCGGTCAGCCGTCCGAAACGGTCGAGCACGCCTTGATTGAGACGCCGCAACAGACCCATCTTGCCCTGCTGCAGGTCGGGCCGTTGCTCGCGCGACCGGATGTCGGCGATGGGGTGCTTGCCGCGGCGGAATAGCATCCCTTGGTAGGCCGCCGGTAGGAATCCGCTGCCCAGCACATCCAACCCGCCCGGCGGAATCAATCCGCTATCGAGCACCACGAAACCCGGCAAGTTGTCGCAGTGGCTGCCGAGGCCGTACGTCACCCAGGCGCCCATCGACGGACGTCCTTGAAAGCCCGACCCCGTGTGCATGAAGTAGTTCGCGGCGGTGTGCTCGGAGTGGTCGGCAACCATCGAGCGGATGATCGCCATGTCATCTACACACGTCGCCACGTTCGGGAACAGCTCGCTCACCCAAGCACCCGACTCACCGTGCCGGCCGAACTCGAACGGAGACGCGAACACTTGGTTCGAGATGTTGAACACCGTGGTGGGCGTCTCCATCGGGATGGGCTGCCCATTCTCTTTTGCGAGCCGCGGCTTGGGATCGAACGAGTCAACCTGCGACGGGCCGCCGTCCATGAACAAGAAGATGACCGACTTGGCTCTAGGCTCGTGGTGCGGCGCCAGTGGCGCCATCGGGTTGACGCCGCGGTCTGCCGCGGCCGCCGATGCCTGCTTGTCAGCCAACAGTGCCGCCAAGGCTAGGCCGCCGAAGCCGTTAGCTGAGCGAAAGAGGAGTTCCCGGCGGGTCAGCGGGCTGGGTGTTGGCTGGCGACGCGTCACGATTGTGCTTGGGAGTCGATGCCGTTCCTTTTCCGAGATTATCCCATACGGTTTTGCTGGGGCTGGGGCTGGTGTGCTGGGGACCGGGCAGCGGTGGTGGATCGAGGGCCTGAGAACCGAGGAATCGGTCAGTGAATCTCCCACGGGCCAAGCCTGGAGGCTTACGCCACACGCCGGCCATAGTTGGCCCGAGCATCAGTGTCGATGCGGCAGACGTGGGCGTCCGCGCTACCTCGACCGCGGGCGCGCTGACTGTTGGGCGTACTGGGGGTGTAGCGTCTCATGTTGACCTTCGCCTCGACGTTGTTTTTGGGTTGTTGGTGGCCGTTACCTCCCCATCACCTCCGCTGCGCCGCGGCTCGGGGCTTGGGCGGCGGGCGTGTTTCGTGATTCGTGTTTCGTGATTTGGCGACGCTCAAACCCTTTGATTTCAGGGGGCTTTGGGTTCGTTTGTTTTTTCGGGCCTGCTTTCGTGATGGGTGATTGGTGATGCGTGTTTGGTGATTCGTGAATCGTGATTCGTGATTCGGCCGGCCGCTGGGCGTGGGCTGGGAGGAAAGGCCGCGGATCGCAAAACCGAGATCCGCGCTACGGGCTTGAGCACTGGGCTCGTTCGCGCGGAAGCCGATGGGGCCTGACGTTTGCGCTGCCGCCGCGGGCGGCTCGTACCGCGTCGGTTGCGGTTCCAGCGGGTCGGGCGTGTTGTAGGGGTCCGGGTCGGTCAGGGTCGGACGGTGGATGGCCCCGGTCTTGGGATCGATGTTCTCGCGGTAGCGGGCTTCGTCGGCGCGCAACTGCCGGATCATGTTCAACGCCCGCATCAAGTTGCGGCTCATCAGGGTGGTGTAGCGGGCCAGGTTGGCGAGGGATTGGGTGTGGTCCTGCATGCTCTTGCCCAGGAGTTGGTTCTCGCCGTCGCGGCCGGGCAGGACTGTCTGGGGGTAGTGCTCCTGGGTGAAACGGCTGGTGCTGGTGCAGTGCTGGGTGAGGAGGCCGGCTTCGAGGCGCGCGATGCGGCGCAGGCGCCATTCGGCGTCGGCGATCTGGCGCACGAGCGCGAATTCGATGGCGTTCTTGGGGAAGATGTTCTCTTCGAGTTGCTGGAAGCAACGGTCGAACTCGGCCGGGTCCTCGCCGGCCATGACGGCGTCTTGTGCAAGGAGGCCGTGCTTGAGTGCGTTTTTGGAACTGTGAGCTTTGCCCTCGGCGGTGCGGGGGCCGGTTGATTTCTTTGCGTTTTGACGGTTCGCCTTCCGTTGGGCCTCAGTGGCCATAGTTTTTTCCTCCGGTAAATAAAAAGCCGCACGGTTGGACCGCGCGGCCGTAGCGCCGGCCAATGGACCGGCGTACTTCACTTTCAGGATACCGTTGGGGATTGGGGTGACAGGGGGCCTGGTTGGGCAAGTTGTTGTAAATGCGGGAGATCGTGTTTTTAAAGTTCTGTGACTGAAATGGGTGGTTGAGTGGAAGGCGCGCAGCCAGCGCGGACTTCCGTCCGTGCCTCTGAAGTGGCGGGCCGGGCGGTGGCGCTGCAAGTGGGTTTGGCGCGTCGTTGGCGGTTGGTCAACGCAGGCTCACGCCTGCGGCTCCGAGTGGCGGTCCGACGGTGTTACGCCGAGTTGGGGCACAAGGGGGTCCGGGCGGGACAAGAGCCGAGCGGGGCTCGGTACGCCGAGGGCGCGCGACACGTCTGCGGGCGAGTTGCGGTGGGGGCGGGCAGCGTGCCGAGGGTGGGCTGATGGGTGGACGCAGCGGTCCACCCCTACGATTCGGTCCGCGGGCGAGTTGCGGTGGGACCGGGCAGCGTGCCGAGGGCGGGCTGATGGGTGGACGCAGCGGTCCACCCCTACGATCCGGGTGGCATCCGGTCGCCGCTTCGCGGCTAGGCCAGAACGGTGGCGAGATGGGCCGCCTGCCTGGGCGGGCAACAAGTCCCCGACTTTCCTCCGAGAGCGCCTCCAGCGTCTTCTCTGGGCCTTGTTTTTTCGGCCGATCTACCCAAAGAACCATGCCAGGGGCCACATCAGCTGCTCCGACCCCCAGCTGTCGTCTTTCGCCTAAAAATTGCGACACTTTCAACTGCTTTGGAGCCGGGTGGGTGCGCCGAGGCCTTTTTCCCCTGCGGTTTAATCCGCCTGAAAACGTGCACGTCCGCCACGGGCTGCTAGCGAGTCTAGTGGGTTGCTTCTGCTCTCTAGTTCCCGACCGCCAGGAAGTAGAGAGACCAGGGGGATCCCCTGCCGGTACCCGTTTGATCATGCATGGACCATCTGATCAGCATCCGTTGTCGACTGGTTTCACATCTCAAATTGAACCGCATCGTCGGCGTCGGGGGTGCGTCTATTCTCCACTCGCTAAGGCTCACGATAGAGGCAGGTGAGTTGCCGTTGAATACGTTCTCCCCGGCGTTCGTTGGATCTTCTATCACGGCATCGCCGATGTCCTGTCCCGAGGTGTAGTTGAAGTCATCGAAATCAATTGTCACACTGCCTCCCTGCCAGACCGTGTCAAGGCCCAATAGAAATGTCCCCTTCGGTAGCCCAGTAGAAGTGTCCCCTTGGTGATAGGAGAGAATCGTCATCGTCGGGGCTGTGGAACTGTGGGAATCGCGCAGCGATTTCCAAGGGGCGGTGGGAAGGGTGGAAAACCATCCACGGTTCCTCGAGCCCGGCACGGCTGCCGCCACAAGGTTTTCCACGCTTTCCATCCGACCCGGCATTTCCACAGCCCTCTTATGAATTCGCAGCTCGTGTTTTCCGCAGCACAGCTCGCCGCCAGGGGTGGTTCGCCGCCGGCTTGCGTCTGGCCACCACGTTCCCCTGCGGTGCCGGCTTCGTCCGCAGCCGTGGCGTCGGCGTGGCGATCACTTCGTGCTCGATCTCGTGCCCCTCAAACCTCACCTGCAAGCTCTCATCGCGCCCCTGTTGGACCGTCACCCGTGCACCCGCCCCCACGCCCTGATTGCGTTTCGGCTTCAACTGCAAACAACGATTCTCGAAACGCACCACCTGGTCGTTGCTCACCACTCGTTCGTATTCCAAGCAGAACACCCCTCGCAGCTCGGTGCCGCGGGGTAGCGCCTGGTGAAAGTCCGCTCCCGCCGCCGGCTCGCAGCAGAAGCGCTCGTTGTGCTCGGCTAAGTACTCCTCGCCGAGGTAACGGTTCGCCGCCTCGTAATCAACGATGCCCCGCAGCCGCATCTTCTTGATCAGGCGGTCCTGGTGCGTGCCGTGATGGCGTTCGACACGTCCCTTGGCTTGCGGCGACGATGCGGCAATGATGCCAATGCCAAGCTTCGCGCACATGCGCCCGAACTGCGTCTCGGGCTTGATGCCTTCCAGTGCTTCCCGCGACGTCGGCTGGCGCTGGTAGACGTTTTTCCAGTCGCAGTACAACGCCTTGGGAACGCCGTGTTGGCGCACCCAGGCTTGGAGCAGATCGGCCGCGGCCCAGGTCGTTTCCTGGCCCGAGAAGCGGCACAGTGCAAGACCGGTCGCGTCATCGACAAAGTTCATCAAACAGGCTTTCGGGCCGCGTCCTTCCAGCCAGTGGTGGTGCGAACCGTCGAGTTGAATCAGCTCGCCGAAGTGCGCTTTGCGTTGCCGCCGGCTGCGATGCGGTGGGCGCTTGCGACTCCGGCTCCACAGGCCCGCCGCGAGCATCCAGCGCCGCAGCGTTTCGCGCGGCACTTCCAGGCCCTGATCGGCTGCCAGATGTTCCGACGCCAGCGTCGGCCCGAAGCGCTCGTGCCCCTCGCCCGCATAGTTTGCGTGCACCAACTCGAGAACCTGCTCGCGGCGCTTGTCATCGGCTCGGTTCGAAGCGCGGCCGACGTTACCGTGCACTAAAGCCTTGACCCCGCCTGCTCGGTAACGCTTGTTGAGCCGCTTCGCTTGGCGGTAGCTGACCTCCAGCAGTGCGGTGGCTTCGGTCAACTTCAGTTCCCCTCGTTTCACTCGGCTCAGCACTTCGCCGCGCCTCAACTCCTTGGCACTCATCCATGTCCTTCCCAATCTTTCACCTCCTCGCAGAGGTCCAGATTAGGGGACATTTCTATTGGGCGCTCAAGGGGACATTATCATTGGGCTTCAACAACCGAGTCAACGGATTGAGTCATTGCTGCTCGGCCCACCAAGACCGTCCCACCCACAACGACAGAGCCTCGGACGGGAGTCCGCGGTTGGCTAACTTGCTCCGGGGCCCCGTCTGAGAGAGAATCGCCCTTCGACCCTCCGCTATGGCCACCGAAAACTACCTTGCCTTCGATCTTGGCGCCGGCAGCGGTCGGGCCATCCTCGGCCGTTTCGACGGCGACCGTCTTTTGCTCGAAGAGTTGCACCGTTTCTCCAACAACGCTGTCCGCTTGCTCGACCATCTTTACTGGGACGCGCTGCGCCTCTTTAGTGAGATGAAGACCGGGCTCGCCAAGGCCGCCCCTCATAAGCCGGTTTCGCTCGGCGTCGACACCTGGGGCGTCGATTTCGCGCTGCTCGACAACTCCGGCGCTCTGGTCGGCAACCCGTACTGCTATCGCGACGCCCGCACGAACGGCGTCATCGAGCAGGTCTTCGCCGACGTCAGCCGAGAGGAGATCTTCCACGCGACGGGCCTCCAGTTCATGGAGATCAACACCTTGTTCCAGTTGTACTCGATGAAAGACTCCGCCGCGCTCGGCAGTGCTCGGACGCTGTTGATGATGCCCGACCTGTTCCACTATTGGTTTTCAGGGCGGGCGGTGTGTGAGTACAGCGCTGCCAGCACGACGCAGTTTCTCGACCCTCGGAGCCGGGTGTGGGCCACGGATCTGCTGTCGAGGCTCGGCATGCCGGTCGATATCCTTCCTGAGATCGTGCCGCCGAGTTCGCCGTTAGGTGAGCTGTTGCCCGCGGTGGCGGACGAATGCGGGGTAGGCAACATTGGGGCGGGGAAGATGCAGGTGATCGCACCGGCGAGCCACGACACGGGCTCGGCGGTCGCCGCCATCCCTGGGCAGGGCGACGACTGGGCGTATCTGAGTTCCGGCACGTGGTCATTGCTTGGCTGTGAGGCCGCCGAGCCGCACGTGACGCCGTCGGTGCTGGAGCGCAACTTCACCAACGAAGGGGGCGCCTGGGGCAAAATACGCTTGCTCAAGAACATCTGCGGGCTGTGGCTGCTCGAGGAGTGCCGGCGCGAATGGTCACGCCAGGGGGTCGACACCAACTACGACGACCTCTGCCGCGCCGCCGAAGCCGCGCAGCCCTTCCGGTCCGTCATCGACGTGGACGATCCTTTGTTCGTAGCGCCCGGCGACATGCCGAAATGCATCGTTGACTGTTGTACGCGCCACGGCCAACCCGCTCCCGAGACGCCCGGTCAGTTCGCGCGCTGTATCTTCGAGAGCCTGGCCCTGAAGTACCGGCTGGCGCTCGCGGACCTGCAACAGATCACCGGGACCGCGATCCGCAAGCTCCACATCGTTGGTGGCGGCTCGAAGAATGCCCTCCTTTGCCAGTACGCCGCCGACGCCACGGGCGTAGCGGTCGAAGCCGGCCCCGTCGAGGCTACGGCGCTCGGCAACGTCCTCCAGCAGGCCGTCGCCGCCGGGCGCATTGCGGGCGCCGCAGAGGCCCGCGAGCTCGTTCGCCGCTCGGTGGATCTCAGCCACTACGAGCCCGCGGGCGAGACAGAGCCGTGGCAACAAGCTGCCGACCGCCTGACGAACCGTTCGGCGTCGTAGGCCGAGCAACCGAGCCCCGACAGCCATGGAGGGGTGCACCACCTCGCAACGCCGATTCACCCTCTGAGCCTCCCTGGATGAGTTGCAGGCAGATGTAGAGGAATGGTTACAGGAGTATAATCAGCAGCGGCCCGCTAGCTTCCACCCTTCGATCCCAGCGGCGAGAGGTCAGCTACCGACAGCGGCGCCTCACCGCTCGCTTACTCGCTGGGCTCCGACTCGTCGCCTTCGCGCTTCTCCCAGCCGGGTTTGAACAGCGGCAGGTAGTGCTCTTGTTGGTAGGGGTACTTGGGGAGTTCATCGAGCACCAGATCGACGCCCAGGCCGGGGCGGTCGGAGATCTCGATGTAGCCATCTTTGACTTCCACGGCGTTGGTGATGATCTGCTTCTCCCAGGGCTCGTTGAACTCGTCGAAGATTTCGTGAATCAGGAAGTTGGGGATCGAGGCGTTCAACTGCACGCAGGAAGCCGAGCAGATCGGTCCTTGGGCGCTGTGGGGGGCGATGACGCCGAAGTGGGCGTCGACCATGTCGGCGATCTTGCGCGCGGCGAAGAGGCCGCCCACGGCCAGGATCTCGGGTTGATAGATGCTCACGACCTCGTGCTTGGCCAGCTCGGCGAACTCTTGCTTGCTGCTGAAGCTCTCACCGGTTGCCACGGGGACGGGGCTCTGCCGAGCGACCTCGACCAGCGCGGCGATGTTGGTGTGCGCAACCGGCTCCTCGTACCACATGGGCTTGTAACGCTCGATCGCACGGGCGAAGCGGACCGCCGTCTCGACGTTGAAGCGGTTGTGGACTTCGATCAGGATATCGACTCTAGGCCCGACCGCTTCGCGCACCGCCGCAATGACGTCGTGCGACAGCTCGAATTCTTCAAGCGACATCGTTCGCCAGTTCGCGCCGAAGGGGTCGAACTTCATCGCCGTGTAGCCGCGCTCGACAACCTTCTTGGCTTTCTCGGCGAAGCTCTCGGGCGTGCGCGGACCACGGTACCAGCCGTTGGCATAGGCGCGCAGCTTTTCGTGGCAGCGTCCGCCCCACAGGTTGTAGATGGGCTGGCCGGTGGCTTTGCCGATGATGTCCCAGCAGGCGATCTCGATCGAGGCGACAGCCGACATGTGGATCTGTCCGCCCTCGGAATAGACGTCGCGGACCATGCGCTGCGAGATGATCTCGACCTGGAAGGGGTCCATGCCGATGATGAACGGCGACAGCTCGTGGACCGCGGCTTCGACAGTCTTGCCGAAGGCGTTGCAGGTGCCTTCGCCGACGCCGTGAATGCCGTCGTCCGTTTCGACGCGGGTGAAGAGCCAGTTCTTCCACGGGTTGCCCACCAGGTAGGTTTTGACGTCCTTGATTTTCATGTGCAGAATCCGTCGAATGAGTCAGTAGGCCATTATGGCATTGGATCAAGATGGTCGTAAGTGGGGAGTACAGCGAAGCAGCGAAGCTCTACGGCTTGATTGAGTCTGTGCATGATTGCTCTATAATCGAGGAGGATTCGAGGAGGTCTGCCCGACTTGGACCGGCCCACCCAGGATGGCAACAGCAGCAAGGCGGCGCGGACCGACCTGCCGCCGGATTCCGCCGGATTCCGGATCCGGGTCAACGGCGAAGAACGAAGTGTCCCGGCCGGCACGACCGTGTTCGGATTACTGGGACAACTTGCTCTGGAGCCCGATCGCGTGGCCGTTGAACTCGACCGCTCGATCGTACACAAACCGCAATGGGAGTCAACTGAGCTTAGGCCCGGGGCCGTGTTGGAAATCGTACAATTCGTGGGCGGCGGGTAATGGGCTTGTTTTCATAGGGTTAAACGCCTACTACCCCAGAGGGCTCCGGTTGTCGTAAAATTTCAGTGTCCCCCACACCAGCGAGAGTAGCCCTTGCCCATGCTCAAGTCGAAGACCAAGAAATCGCTCCGTCGCAAGTTCGACCAAAGTGCTGCTACCTTCAGCAGCCAAGATGTCGCTGAGATCACGGGAGTCAGCCTGCGCCAACTCCAGTGGTGGGATGAGCAGGGTGTGGTAAGCCCGGTTCAACATGGGCACAAGCGGACCTACCAGCTTCACGAGTTGGTTGAGATTTCGCTGATCACTGAGCTTCGACAAAAAGGTATTTCTCTGCAAAAGATTCGCAGGGTCCTTCGGTTCCTGCAGAAGGAATTGGGCAAGGGGCTGTTCGAGGCGGTTCGTAATGGCGAAGAAGTCCATCTGCTGACCGACGGCAAGAATATCTACCTCGAAGACAGTCATGAGAACATCGTTGACATCCTGAAGAATTCCCGGCAGCCGATCATCTCGGTCTGTGTCACCGACCAGGTACAGCGGTTGACGGCGGACGAGACCCTCAAGAAGCTGGTCCGCTCGGAGAAGAAGGTGGCGACGGCTGTGCGGTCTTCCCGCGCGTCGTAGCCAGCATTTCTCACCACCTGACGGTCGAAGGGCGCGATAAGACCGCCATGACTTCGTTGCGCTTGCTTGCCGTGCTCCTGGTACCGTCAAGTACACCTTAATCCGACAAAGACAGGGGCGCCAAGCGGCTCGCGCCTCGTGCTGACAGCCTTCTCACGCACTTGGCCTCGCCACGTGGTGAGAAACACAGACTAGGGCGTGTTAACACTAAGTCGCAAAAGCTGCTATACTCGGAGGTATGGAGATCACCGAGCAGCAATACCGCCGCATCGAGCCGGTCCTGCCCCGCCAGCGCGGCAATGTGAGCCTGCCGAACCTCACGGTTTTGAACGCCATGTTGTATGTCGCCGAGCAGGGCTGCAAATGGCGCGGCTTGCCTAAACGCTTCGGTAACTGGCACACCATTTATACCCGCATGAACCGCTGGTCGAAGAACGGCGTGCTCGACGCCGTCTTCGAGAAACTGCAGCGCGAGCAGCTGGTCCGCATCCGAATCGAAGCCGTGTCAATGGACTCGACCATCGTGAAGGTTCATCCCGACGGCACGGGCGCGTTAAAAAAACGGTCCGCAAGCGATCGGCAAATCCCGCGGCGGATGGACCACCAAGATTCATATGGTTGCCGCAAATGCTCGAACGGCGATAACCTTCGCTCTCTCGCCCGGCCAAGCGCACGACGCCCAGCAGGGCCGCGAACTGCTCGGTGGTCTGGGGCCACTGCCCGAGCCGCTGCCGCTGCTGATGGACGGCGCCTATGAGGACGATCAGACACGCCAACTGGCTTTGGATTTCGGATGGATTCCCGTCGTGCCGCCCCGGCGCACCCGCCTGGAGCCGTGGGAATACGACCGAGCGCTCTATCGCCGCCGCAACGAGATCGAGAGACTCTTCCGACGGCTCAAGGGATTCCGCCGCATCTTCTCCCGCTTCGACAAGCTCGACGTCATGTTCCTCGCCTTCCTCCACTTCGCCCTCATCGTCGAGGCTCTACGTTTCGATACCCTACGTTAGTGTTAACACGCCCTAGCCCGTAAGCTCATCCCAGCCCGACTTTCCGGTGGCCGGCGCGTTCCAGGCGCCGAACTTGCAAGCTTGGAAGCACATCAGGGCCGGCCGCGCCTTACCGGTTCTAGCGGCTCTGAATGGGCCAACGGCCGCCGTTCTCTCAGGCGGTTGCTTCCGTATCTACTGCGTCACGGCTCCTATCCCAAATGATCCGCAGGCCGTCGAGCGTGAGGTGCTCGTCGATCTCTTCGATGTATCGTGATCCGGGGCAGATCACGTGGGCCTGACCGCCTGTCGCCACCACTTTCCCCCCGCCCCCCAGCTCACCGATCATCCGGTCCAAGATCGCGTCGACCATCCCCACCGTTCCGTAATACAAACCGGCTTGCAGACTGGCGATGGTGTTCGAGCCAATCACCTTCTTCGGCTCGCGTAGCTCAATCTGCGGCAGGCGGGCCGTTCTGCGGAACAAGGCTTCGGAGGCGATCGAGATACCGGGGCAGATCGCCCCGCCCAGGTATCCACCCTGGCTTGAGATGGCATCCAACGTAATGGCGGTTCCGAAATCGACCACGATGCACGGCCCGCCGTAACGGCTGAAGGCGGCCACGGCGTTGACGATGCGGTCCGCGCCGACCTCGGAGGGATTGTCGGTCTTGACGGTGATGCCGGTATCGATCTCGGCGGTGACAAAAAGCGGCCGCGCGCCCAGGTAGCGGCGGGCGGTTTCCTCCAGTGATGAGTTGAGCTGGGGCACCACAGAGGAGATGATGATGCCGCGAATCTCGTCGATACTGAGATCCGCCAGCAGGAAGAGATTCCGAAACAGCACACCCCAGCCGTCGACGGTTTGCGAAGGATCGGTCTTCAAACGCCAGTGAGCGGCGAGATCCGAGCCTCGATACACGCCGAGCGTGAGGTGCGTGTTGCCGACATCGACCGCGAACAGCATCTAGCTGGGGCCTTCGGGCGTGTCGCCGCGCCACGGGCGGATGCTACCCGAAAGGATGGGCTCGACCCGGCCTGGCCCAGTTTCAAGCATCAGAACGCCCGACTCGTCGAGGCCCGCCGTCGTTCCGTGGAGGCGCGACTCGCCGCCCTCGACAACGATGCTCTTGCCGCGCACATAAGTCGAGCTTCGTGAAAAGGCGCCGACAATCGGACCGGGGCCCTCCTTGACGAACTTCTCATAGTAGCGCTCGGCGTGCGCGAGCACGGCATTGAGAACGGCGTCCTTGTCGTGTTCACGCCCCGTTGCCATTCGTAGTGACGTCGCAACGGCATCGAGCTCCGGTGGCATGGTTGTCTGGTTCACGTTGATACCGATGCCCGCGACGGCATACCGTACTGATTCGCCTTCCGAAGACATTTCAACCAGAATGCCGGCGCACTTCTTGTCGCCGACGAGGACGTCGTTGGGCCAGCGCAGATCACACCGGACGCCGGCGGCTTCGGCGAGCCCCTCAGCTACCCCGAGACCGAGTACCAGGGTCACGACGGGAGCCTGTGCCGGGGCTACCCGTGGCCGCAGGACCAGCGAGAAGTAGAGCCCCGTGCCGGGTTCGGAAACCCACGACCGTCCGAGCCGGCCTCTGCCGGCCGTTTGCGTGTCGGCGAGGATGAGCGTGCCTTCGGGCGCACCCGCTTCGGCTCGCTCGGTCGCTTCGCGCATAGTGGTATCGATGCTTTCGAAATAGAAACGAGGTCGGCCGAATCGATGGTGGAGCATGACCAGTGGTACGAAAGTCACCGACAGAGCCGCGGGCATCAGCCTGCGGGCCGCCCGACACCTCTACTCCAGCCGGAAGCCGATGTCCACCGCCGGCGCCGAGTGTGTGATCGCTCCAGCGGATACAGAATCCACGCCGCTCTCGGCATAGCCGCGCACGGTCGCAAGCGTGATGCCTCCCGAGACTTCAGCCTTGGCACGGCCCGCGATCTGCTCGACGGCCTTTCGAGCCTGCGCGGGACTGAAGTTGTCGAGCATGACGTGCCCGGCTTTGGCTTCGAGCGCCTGGTCCAGTTCATCGAACGTGCGCACCTCGATCTCGATGGGAAGACCGTGGCCGCCGGCCTGTTGCAGAGCCTCCCGAACACCACCTGCCGCCGTGATGTGGTTGTTCTTGATGAGGATGGCGTCGTATAGGCCCATCCGGTGGTTCGTTACGCCGCCCGCTCGCGCGGCGAGCTTCTCCAGAAGCCGCAATCCCGGCATCGTTTTGCGTGTGTCGAGAATCTGGCAACCGGTCCCTTCGACGGTCTCGACGAATTGCGCGGCAAGGGTGGCGATCCCGCTCAAGTGCTGCAGGAAGTTCAAGGCCGTGCGCTCAAGGGTCAGCAGCCGCCGCGCCCGCCCCGAGACGTGCGCGATCGCCGTGTTCTCTTCGAGGCGGTCGCCGCTTGCGCGGAGCAGGGTGACTTCCTCTTCCGCGTAGATCTGCGGCAGCAACTCGACGCCCGCCAGTACCATCGGCTCACGGTTTGCAAACTCCCCTTCGGCTGCGTTCTCGGCGGGGACGCAGGCTTCGGTGGTTACATCGCCCGAACCGACATCTTCGGCGAGCGCCCGCCGGATCGCGTCGGTGATTTCAGGATGAGTCCAGGTCACGCTACGACAGGCTGTCCAAAGTGCCTCGGATGCGCTCGATCTGCGATTCGTAGTCGGCAAGCTTGCCACGAATCCCTTCGACCACGTGCGCCGGCGCCTTCGAGACGAACTGCTCGTTACCGAGCTGCCGTTTCGACGAGTCGCGCGCCTTCTCGAGTGGTTTGAGTTGCTTGCGCAGGCGTTCGTGGAGCACCTGCAGCTCCGCCTCCGGCAAATGCAGAACCAAGTCGAAATCGACAGTGTGATGCATCGCCTTACCCTGGGGCGCATGCCCGCGCTCGATCGCTAGCTTCACGTTGGCTAGACGCAACAGCGCGTCTGCTTTCTCAGCGACGGCCTCGGCCGCGTGGTCCGAATGCGCATACACGGCACCCTCGAGTTGTGTCTTGGGCGCCACGCCCATCTCGGCCCGCAGGTTGCGCACGCCCGTAGTGAGATTCTGCAGGGCCGCGATCTTACGCTCCGCTTCTTCATCGCCGAGACCTTCGCGCGGCTCCGGGTAGGGGGCCAGAGCGATCGACTTCGGCCGGGACGCGGCGTTTGCCGTCAACCGCTGCCACAGCTCCTCTGTGATGAACGGCATCACCGGATGCAGCAACCGAAGGGCGCGATCCATGGCCGCCAGCATGTTGCGCCACTCAGGCGTGAGCCCCGACCCCTCCTCAAACGTGAGCTTCTTCAGCTCGATGTACCAATCGCAGAACTCGCCCCAGAAAAAGTGATACAGCGAGTTCGCCACCTCGTGGTAGCGGAACTTGTCGGTATCTTCGTTCGCTTGCCTGGCGACTTCGTTCAGGCGCGAGAAGATCCAGCGGTCTTCCAGCGGCACTTCGCCGGTCGACTCCGACGCCTGCGGCACATAGGCATCGGAGGCCTCGGGCGTCCACGGCTCAGCGCCCGAGCGCTCCAGACTCAAAAAGATGAAGCGCGCCGCGTTCCAGATCTTGTTCGCGAAGGTCTGCGCTCCCGCGATCCGCGCCTCGGACATCACTACGTCCGACCCTTGCCCGGCAGCCGACACGAGGGCGAAACGTACGGCGTCGGTGCCGTACTTCTCGGTCATCTCGATCGGGTCGATGACGTTGCCCTTCGTCTTCGACATCTTCTGCTTGTCGGCATCGCGCACGAGGCCGTGAATGTAGACCTTGCGGAAAGGCACGTCGCCCGCCATCTCGATGCCGAGCATGACCATGCGGCCAACCCAGAAGAACAGAATGTCGAAGCCGGTGTTGAGCAACGCATTCGGGTAGAAGGTTTTCAGGTCCGGCGTGTCGTCGGGCCAGCCCATGGTCGAAAAGGGCCACAGGCCTGAGCTGAACCAGGTGTCGAGGACGTCGGGGTCTTGCTCGATGGCCGCGCCCCCTGCCTTGTCGCGCGCCTCCTGCTCGCTGCGAGCGACGATCACCTCGCCCGACTCGGTGTACCAGGCCGGGATACGGTGTCCCCACCACAATTGCCGCGACACGCACCAGTCGCGGATGTTGTACATCCACTCGAAGTAGTTGCGCCGCCGAACGTCGGGGATGATCTCGATGCGGCCGCTCTCGACGGCTTCGATCGCCTTCTCGGCCAGCGGCTTGGTGCGCGCGAACCATTGCGTCGACACGCGCGGCTCGACGGTCGTCTTGCATCGCTGACAGCGGCCGATGTTGTTGGTGTAGTCCTCGATCTTGTCGATCAAGCCCTCTTGGTCCAGGCGTTCGACGATACGCTTGCGCGCTTCGTAGCGGTCTAGGCCGCCGTATTCCCCCGCGTTCTCATTCATGCGAGCGTTCTTGTCGAGGACCGTGATGAACTCGAGGTCGTGCCGCTTGCCCGCGGCGAAGTCATTGGGATCGTGGGCCGGCGTCACCTTAACCACGCCAGTCCCAAACTCGGGGTCGGCCAGGTCGTCACGGATGACTTTAAGCTGGCGGCCGACGATGGGCAGGGTGACCGTCTTGTCCCAAAGATGCCTGTAGCGTTCGTCTTTGGGATTTACGGCAATGGCGGTGTCGCCGAGCATCGTCTCGGGACGCGTCGTCGCCACAACCACCTTCTCGTCAGACCCGCTCACGGGGTAGGCGATGTGCCACAAATATCCCTGCTGCTGTTCGTACTCGACTTCGAGATCCGACACTGCCGTCCCGCAACCCGGACACCAGTTAACGAGGTATTCACTGCGATAGATCAGGCCTCGCTCGTGTAGCCGGACGAAGGCCTCGACCACCGACCGCGTGAGCCCCGGGTCCATGGTGAAACGCTCACGCGTCCAGTCACAGCTCGCGCCAATGCGCTTGAACTGCCGGATGATTGTGCCGCCGTACTTCTCCTTCCACGCCCAGGCGTGCTCCAAGAACTTCTCGCGCCCGATTTCCTTGGCGTCGATGCCCTGTTCGGCCAAGTGGCGAGTGACCAGCATTTCGGTGGCGATGCTGGCATGGTCGGTGCCGGGCAGCCAGAGGACGTTGTCACCTTTCATGCGCCGCCAGCGCATGGTGATGTCGGTTTGCGCGATCTCGTACATGTGTCCGATGTGGAGCGCACCGGTCACGTTCGGCGGCGGGGCGACGAGGCAGTAGGAGGGTTTCGTCGTCTCATTCGAGGCGACAAACAGACCCTCCTCGACCCACCATTCGGCCCAATGAGGCTCGAACCGGTTGGGTTCATAGACTTTCTCTAGCTCCATGTCGGGGGTGTTTTGTGGGGCTAAACCCTGTAAAAAGTTCAATATAGCATGACCGCCCCAGCATCGAAGCCGACGGCCACGGCATGTCGCGGACTTGTCCAAATTAGCGACTCAGCGCTATGTCTTTCCTGTCTGGCGTGGCGTAGCACATAGGGTTATCGGTTCGGCTTGGCGAATAACCTCACTTTGAGTCTCGGTCTACCAAATTACATAGGACGCGAGTCCGCGAAGCGGACGGACGGATAGTAGCCCACGGTGGAACCGTGGGTAGCGATCCGCCTCGGGTAGGAGCCCCGGCAGGGGCGTCGGAGAATGGATGTGTGCTCGGAGCGACGGCGCTAGACCCTACGTCTAGGTGCGATCGGTCCCCTTCCCACATGCCCGCTCGAACCTAGTCGCCGTCGTCAGCAACGGCACGGCGGTGCCGCCCTTGTCAACGCGCTCGAGGTGGCCGGCAAGCGAATCGAGGACGTGTAGGTCGTTTTCAACGGAGCGGGCTCGGCCAGCCTGTCCTGCGCCAACCTCTATCTGCGGTTGGGCGTCAAGCAAGAGAACCCTCTCATGTGTGACTCGCGCGGAGTCATCTACCAGGGCCGCAAGCAAGGGATGAATCCGTACAAGGAGCGGTTTGCCCGCGACACCGATCGGCGCACCTTGGCCGATGCATTCGAGGATAAGTGTCTCTGTTAGCACGTAGGGTTCGTACCGCCTTGACGGAGAACATCTGCCCTCGGTCTGCCAGACGACCCAGGAGGCGAGGGCGCCCCACGTGGCGCATGCCCGTAGCGTGTCGAGCCGTGCTCGGCTCTTGTGCCGACCCGCGGGAGCCTTGTGTCACCGCCCTCAAGACCACCTTGCGATGGACAATCGCCCAGCGTTGTTCCCGCTGCTCATGGAGTACCCTGTTAGATCACCTCCCGCGGTGCTTGTCGTGCGATTCCTCCAAATTCACATTGCCGTCGCGGCCGCACTCGGAGCGGCTTGTGGCTGCCCCCCAAGGGCGTCGACGGTCGAACAAGAAGCGTCGCTCGAGGAATGTAAGCCCGACGACGGAGCGGCGGACGCCCTCTGCGGACGGGTCATCGTCTTTGAAGACCGGGAGCGAGCCGAGGGCCGTACGATCGACTTGAAGGTCGTGGTGTACCCGGCCTTGCACCGGGAGCCGCAGCCCGACCCGCTGTTCGTGCTAACGGGCGGTCCTGGCACCGGGGCGGCTGAGCTGAGTTCGATGCTGATGAGCATGCTGCGCGCCGTGCAGGAGGACCGCGACATTGTGTTCGTGGACCAACGAGGCACGGGCGAGTCGAATGGCTTGCCCTGCAAGTCCGATGCGGACGACCTGGAGTCCATGGTCCGCACCGACCCCGCCCTCCACGAGATCGAGAAGTGCCTGGATAGCTATGACGCCGACCTGCAGCTTTACACCACGCCGATCGCGATGGACGACCTCGACGAGGTCCGCGCGAAGCTCGGCTATGGGCAAATCAACTTGTGGGGCAGCTCATACGGCACGCGTGCGGCGTCCGTCTATCTAAGACGCCACGGCGATAACGTGCGCAGCGTCGTGCTCGACGGCGTCGCGCCCGTCACGATGAAGCTGTCGCTCGATGTTCCCGCTCAGCGGGCGCTCGACTTCATGCTCGACGCTTGCGAGCAGGACGAGTCGTGCGGCAAGCGCTTCCCCGACGTGCGCCGCAAGCTCACGGCCCTCCTGGAACGCTTGGAGGCACGGCCGGCCCGGGTTCGATTGAAGCACCCGCGCACGGGGAAGTCCGCCGACATTCTCATGCGTCGTGACTTTGTCGTGGTCGCTCTCTTCGGGGCGCTCTACCATCCAACGACGACTTCCTTGCTCCCGATGCTGATCGAGCAAGCAGATTCGGGCGACTTCCAAGGACTGCTCGCCCTCGCAACTGTCAATGAGTCCGCTGGCGAGCTGATGAGTCAGGGAATGTTCTTCTCGGTCATCTGCGCCGAAGACCTGCCATCGATCGAAATGCGGAAGAGACGGGAGAGAGCCGCCGCCGGCTTTCTGGGCGACACGATCGCCGAAGCCTGGAGCAAGGTGTGCGCGCACTGGCCTCTAGGCCTGGTTCCGGACGACTATCATGAGCCGGTCCACTCGGAGGTTCCGGCGCTGGTGCTCTCCGGCGAGTTGGACCCGGTGACGCCGCCGAGTTGGGGCGAGGAGATAGCGCAGGGCCTCCCCAATTCCCGGCACATCGTCGTGCCGGGTGTCGGCCACGGCACGTCGGCGCTGGGCTGCGTACCTGACCTCATCGCGCAGTTCATCCGCGAGGGGACGGCTGACGGACTTGAGGCCGAGTGCGTCGAGAAGCAGCACCGTCCACCGTTCTTTGTCACCAACGCCGGACCGGTCACGGTGACATCGGCCACTCCGGAACCCGTCACCGAGGAACCCGGCAGCGTGGAGAAGGAATGATTGAGGTCCGCAATCTCCGCAAGTGCTTCGGACAGGTCGTCGCCGTGGACGATGTGTCTTTCGTTGCCGCCGACGGCGCCGTCACCGGTCTGCTTGGACCTAACGGGGCAGGGAAGACCACAGCCCTGCGGATGATCTACGGCCTCATCGAGCCCGACGAGGGACGGCTGTCCACCGACGAAGTGGACGTCTCGACCGATCCACTCGCCGCGCAAGCCCGTATCGGCGTGCTGCCCGACACCCACGGCCTCTATCCCCGGCTGACGGCCCGCGAGCATGCCCGCTACTTCGGCCGCTTGCACGGGCTGCGCGGACGCGAACTCGAGGACCGCATCCAAGAGCTGATCGACTTGCTCGACATGCACGCGATCGCCGACCGGCGGGTCGAAGGCTTCTCGCACGGGGAGCGCATGAAGGTCGCCCTGTCGCGCGCCCTCGTCCACGGCCCACGGAACGTTCTGCTTGATGAGCCCACCAACGGGCTCGACGTGATGAGCACGCGTGCGATGCGCAACCTCATCCGCCGCCTGCGCGCGGAGGGCAAGTGCGTTGTTTTCTCGAGCCACATCATGCAGGAGGTCTCGGCCTTGTGCGACTCGATCGTGATCATCTCGGCGGGCAAAGTCGTCGCCCATGGCTCGCCCGATGAGCTGCGCGCGCACACCGGCCAGGCCAGTCTGGAAGACGCCTTCGTGGCCCTCACCGGCCTGGATGAGGTGCCGGCATGAATCATCTCCTGTCGGCGCTTTGGGTTGTCTTCCGCAAGGAATTGACTGACGGCGTACGCGACCGGCGCTCGATCATGTCCGCCCTGCTGCCGGCCCTGGTTTGGCCGCTGATGATCGGCGTCATGTTCAACGTCATCGCGGACAAGCGGCGGCGGGCCGAACAGATCGAGATACCCGTCGTAGGGGCCGCGCACGCGCCGGCGCTAATCGATTGGATAGGGCAGCAGCGGGGCATCGAGATCGTGGACGGCCCCGAGGACCCGCACTTGGAGGTGCGTGAAGGCAAGCTCGATCTCGTCGTGGTGATCCCCGAGGACTACGAGGAGCACTTCTCCCAGGCGAAGACCGCCGAAGTGCAACTGATCATCGACGGCTCTGACCGTGACGCTCAACCGGTCGTCCGGCGCGTCCGGCGGCTGATTCAAGGGTACGGCCAACAAATCGCGGTGCTGCGGCTGATCGCGCGGGGCGTCAGCCCTACCATTGCGGCGCCGGTCCGCGTCGACGAGGTCGAAGTGTCAAGTGCCCAGAAGCGCGCGGCGATGGTGCTGGCCTTTCTGCCCATGATGGTCGTTCTCGCCGTCTTCATAGGAGGCATGCAGATCGCCATCGATGCCACCGCCGGCGAGCGCGAGCGAGGTTCGCTCGAGGCTTTGCTGGTCAACCCGGCGCCGCGGTTTTCGTTCGTCGGCGGCAAGTGGCTAGCGTCGGTCGTCTTCGCGTGGGTGAGCGTCGTGTTGACCTTTGCGGTGCTGCTGATAGTGATCGAGCGGGTGCCCATGCAGGGCTTGGGACTGCGCTTTGAACTCGGGCCGCGCGAGATCGTCGCGGTGTTGGCGGCGGTCCTGCCGCTTGGGCTTCTCTCCTCCGCCCTACAAATGTCGGTGGCGACCTTCGCTCGCTCTTATAAAGAGGCGCAGACCTACGTCTCGTTCCTGATGTTCTTCCCGATGTTGCCGGCGTTCTATTCGATTCTCTCTCCCGTGGAACCGGCGGCCTGGATGATACCCATCCCCCTGCTCGGCCAGCATGTTCTTGTGACCGACGCCCTCGAAGGCGAGGTGATGTCGCTATGGTCGTTTGGCGCCGCCGCACTGGCGACGGCGGCCGTCGCGCTTGCCTTCTTGGTATTCACGACCCGTCTCTTCCGCCGCGAAAAAATCATTTTCGGACGTTGAAAGCCGACACCGCATCGTACGCAGAACCCCGAAGGGGCACCGGAAAGTAGCCCCGGCCGACCAGCCCTGGGGTCCGGGGGAACCACAGCACCATAAGACCCGTTGATCCTGACGCCCCGAAGGGGCATCGGATAGTAGCCCAGGGCGGTCAGCCCTGGGTGCGGAAAACCAACAACTCCGTAAGCCCCGCAGGGCGTAGGAGAACACGGGCCCGCACGCGACAACCGACCAAAGCCCGATACAGAGGTCTCTTTCGGCGGCCCGGGAGCCGGTGAGCGCGCTCAAAAGCTGTATTGCAGCATGAGCTGCACGATGCGCGGATCGGCGGTCTCGAGGATTCTACCGAAATTCGGGCTGTCGATGTCGCCGACGGGATTCAGGAACTGGGCCTGGTTGAACAGATTGAAACACTCGGCACGGAACTCCATGCTCTGACGCTCCGTAATCTGTGTTCGCTTGAAAACGGCCAGTTGCCAATTCACGAAGCCGGGACCGCGCAAGACATTGCGTCCAAAGTTGCCGAGGCGTCCCGCACCCAACTCGTAACTCGGCCCTGAACCCACCCTGCGGAAGTATGGATTACCTCCGGCCGTGGGCGTCCCGCCGCCGGTGCCGTCGAACCAGGAATTCGGCCGGTCTGAGACCGCATCGGTCGAGTTGGGGTCGTGAAAGCCAATTTCCCCACCGAGGTAGTCGGGTGTTTCCACGACGGCGTCGTCACACAGAAAGCGGCCGCCGCTGTCACGCACAGCGAACGGAGCACCGCTGTGAATCGTTGTCACGCCCGAGGCCCCCCAGCCTCCCACCAGCCTGCCGAACCGCCCGGTCTGCGCACGGCGCCACGGGAATTCGTAGACATACGTGCCGACATAAACGTGGCGGCGGTCAAAGTCGGCATGGCCCCGCTGGGTGAGCCCGCCGACGTGCACCAGGTCCGACGCCGTGTCAATGGCGTGAGACCAAGTGTAAGCATGGGTCATCTGAGACCCGCCCGAGAACCTCTTGGTGAGGTTGACTTGCAAGCTGTTGTAGTTGGAGTTGCGGCTGCTTCGATAGTGCGGAAGGGAGCCGAACACCGCACCCCCGAACTCCTCCCTCTGCACCACATAAATCAACCTCCTATTGAATCCCGCAAATTATTATGACACTTTTTGACAGTGTGGAGCATCTATATATGTATGGGCAACCCCAAAGGTGTGAAGCGGGATTTCAAGGCGCTGGAGAAGCGCCGTTTCGAAGCGATGCGGCTGCTCCACCAAGGCCACAATCAGTCCGAGACGGCGAGACGGCTGAACGTCGCTCGCCAAACCGTCAGTGAGTGGCGGCGGCAATACCGCGAGCAGGGTGCGGCCGGACTCCGCCAGGCCGGGCGCGCCGGACGCAAGCCGCTCCTCGATGCCGCACAACGCGAACGCCTGACGTCGCTGCTGCTGGAAGGCCCGGAAGCCCACGGCTTCCCAACGCCCCTGTGGAGCTGTCCGCGGGTGGCTCGGCTGACCGGAGACGAGTTCGGGGTCGCATACCACGCAGGCCACGCCTGGAAGATCCTGCGAGCGCTCGACTGGAGCCCGCAACGCCCGGCCGGAAAGGCGCGCGAGCGCAACGAAGAGCGGATCCGCACCTGGAAGCGCAAGACCTGGAAGCGCATTAAAAAAAAGCCCAAAACGAAGGCCGTACGCTCGTCTTCATCGACGAAAGCGGATTGAGTCAGAAGCCGCATCGCTGCCGCACCTGGGCGCCACGTGGCCAAACACCGGTGCTGCAGTTTAACTTCAACTGGGAGAAGCTTTCCGTCTCGGCGGGGCTGACGCTGCGTAACTTCTACTTCCGGCTCTATCCCGGTGCGATCGGCAAAGAGCAAGTGACCGACTTTCTCAAGGCGTTGGTACGTCATATCGATCGCCCGCTGCTGATCGTCTGGGATCGGCTGCCGGCGCACCGTAGCCGCCTGGTGCAAGAGTTCATCGAACTCTCCGAAGGCCACATCGCAACCGAGTACTTGCCACCCTATGCGCCGGAGTTGAATCCGGTGGAATACATCTGGGCTTACTGGAAGCAGCACGAGTTGCCGAACGTCTGTCCGAAAGACTACGGCGAGCTGAACGAGCGGGCCCGCAAGGCACTCCGCCGCATGTACCGCAAACCGCGTTTGATCACGGCCTTCTGGAAACAGTCTTCTCTTTGTTTTGACTGACTCTATATTATGCGGGAGTCAATAAACGCTTCGGTAACTGGCACACCATTTATACCCGCATGAACCGCTGGTCGAAGAACGGCGTGCTCGACGCCGTCTTCGAGAAACTGCAGCGCGAGCAGTTGGTCCGCATCCGAATCGAAGCCGTGTCAATGGACTCGACCATCGTGAAGGTTCATCCCGACGGCACGGGCGCGTTAAAAAAAACGGTCCGCAAGCGATCGGCAAATCCCGCGGCGGATGGACCACCAAGATTCATATGGTTGCCGCAAATGCTCGAACGGCGATAACCTTCGCTCTCTCGCCCGGCCAAGCGCACGACGCCCAGCAGGGCCGCGAACTTGCTCGGCGGTCTGGGGCCACTGCCCGAGCCGCTGCCGCTGCTGATGGACGGCGCCTATGAGGACGATCAGACACGCCAACTGGCTTTGGATTTCGGATGGATTCCCGTCGTGCCGCCCCGGCGCACCCGCCTGGAGCCGTGGGAATACGACCGAGCGCTCTATCGCCGCCGCAACGAGATCGAGAGACTCCTCCGACGGCTCAAGGGATTCCGCCGCATCTTCTCCCGCTTCGACAAGCTCGACGTCATGTTCCTCGCCTTCCTCCACTTCGCCCTCATCGTCGAGGCTCTACGTTTCGATACCCTACGTTAGTGTTAACACGCCCTAGGCTGAAACCGGAAACGACCGGTGCGGATCGATCACCGGACCAATACGACCGTTTCCTGGCCAGGACAGTTTTCGTGTTGCTCTCCGACCGTGGTCATCTCCCGCGGACGGCGGCTCCTCGGTTTCACTAGAGGAGAGGACCGTCCGCTCATGCCTGCTCTTTCGTTCCTGTTGTGGGCAGGCCGCTGAGGTTAAGACCGATGGGAGCCAGAGGGCCCTCTGCAATAAAGAGACGGGTGTTACGGTGTCTTCGGGAGGTGCGTTGCAGCACAATCGCGCGGGATAGCAGCCCGAAGCAAAACCGAGAGAGGTGTTCGACAGAGTAGGGGCACGGCATGCCGTGCCCACATGCTCGACCTGCCGCAACATGAAGGGGCATCGAGCGGGTTCGACACAGGAACCTTACTTTCACCGAGGGCTAGAATACGTGCGCCTGCCTACTCGATGTCCGCTCTCGACATCACGAATCCCACAAAACCGGTCATTTCCGGACATCGGCCTGTAGCTCAATCTTGTGGCGCAACCTGACCGATGGTAGGATCAGAAGGCAGTTGGAGCAGTCGCTGATTTGACTCGAACGGTCACCAGGAAACGCAAAACCAGGAACGGTATCACAGCAGTACCCGCGAGGGTGCCGGCCCGTGGGCTCGCTCCCGCGGCTCTGTTGTGGGCGCTGTCCGCCTTCGCGGCCACGGCCGGCGAAGTCCCCGACTCGCACTTTGCCGACAAGCTCTATCCCACCCTCAATGCAGCCGGCTGCCGCACGTGCCACACCGACGCAGGCGTGGCCTCGGGCACGCGGCTACACTTCCCCGACGAGGATGCCTCGACGGAAGAGATACAGGCGTTTGGCCTTCGCCTAGCGGCGTTGGTGAATCGCGACGCCCCTGAACAATCGCTGCTTTTCCGCAAGCCCACCAACCGCATCAAGCACACCGGCGGTGAGCGCATCGCCCCGGGAAGCGGAGCTGAGACGCTATTGTTCGCCTGGGTCAACCGGCTGGCCAACCTTTCTGACACCAAGCGCCGTGCCGTGATGCACGATACGGCTGAACCTTCTAGCGGCCAACACCATCCCGTCGCCATGCGGCGGCTAACGCATCGTCAGTACAACAACACCGTGCGTGACTTGTTGGGAGACCAGACACACCCGGCCAATCAGTTCCCGTCCGAGGACTACGCTCACGGCTTCAAGAATCAAGCCCAGGCACAGAGCATCCCGCCGCTCCTGGCCGAGGCCTACGGGGCGGCGGCGGAGAAGCTCGCCCGGAACTCCTTCCGTGGCGGCGACCGCAATGGGGTGGTGCCGTGCCGACCGGCCTCGGTTGAAGATTCCGAGTGCCGCGGCCGGTTCGTCCGTCAGTTCGGATTGAGGACATTCCGGCGACCGCTAAGTGGTGTGGAAACAACCCAGTACAGTCGCTTGTTCGCGCAGGAGGCAAAGCGTACAAGCGACTTTCTGCAGGGTGCTCGGATCGTCGTCGAGGCGATGCTACAGTCGCCGAGCTTCCTCTTTGTTGCCGAAGCCGGCCCACGTGATGAGCAGTATCCGTATGCCATGGCGTCTCGTTTGTCGTTCTTCCTTTGGGACACAACGCCTGACGCCGACCTGCTGGCGCAGGCTGCCGCCGGCAAGTTGAACACGCGGGAGCAGGTAGAGGTTGTGGCTCGCCGCATGCTCAGCGACCCTCGCGCCCGCACCTCAATGGAGGAGTTCCTCGCACAGTGGCTGCGCTTCGACCGCGTTCTCACCACTATTCGCGACCGCCGGATCTACCGCGACTTCAACGCCGAGTTGGCTGCGGCGATGACCGAGGAGACCAGGCGCCTCTTCAGCCATCTCGTCTGGGGAGATGAGAACTTCATGGAGTTCTTCACGGCGAAGTTCGGCTTTGTGAGCAGCGACCTCGCCGAGCTGTACGGCTTCCCGGCGCCGGAGGAGGAGTTCGCGCGGGTTGACTTCCCCGCCGACACCGGCCGCGCCGGTGTGCTCGGCCAAGCCATGTTTCAAACCGTGACCAGCAAACCCTCGGACACGTCGGTGACCGAACGGGGCTTGTTCATCCGCGACCACTTCCTTTGTCAGAGCGTACCGCCTCCACCGCCGGGTCTAAACACCACGCTTCCGCCGGTCAGCGACGAGAAGCCGATGACGAATCGCGAGCGTCTCAACATGCACATCACGAATCCCGCGTGCGCGAGTTGCCATCGGCTGATCGACCCGATCGGCTTCGGGTTCGAACAGTACGACGCGATCGGCCGCTTCCGCGAGAAACATTTACTGACCATCTTCCCGACTCGCGACGAAAAGATGAAGGGGCTCAAGACCGAGGAGACCAAATACGAGCTGCCCATTGATGTCTCGGCCGAAGTCGCCGGCATCGCGGACTCATCGTTCTCAAGCCCGAGGGAGTTGGGTCGGGTCCTCGCCGAGAACGCCGTGTGCCAGAGGTGTGTGGTGAAGCAACTGTTCCGCTACGCCATGGGCCGCTCAGAGACGCCGGCCGACCGCGCCACAATCGAACAGGCGTTCGAACGCTTCCGGGATTCGCAATTCCGATTTCGTGAGCTTATAATCTCAATAGTTACGTCGAAGCCGTTCCTCCGGCGCTGGAGTTAAACATGCCTTCAAGCACCGTACTGTCGCGCCGCAGGTTATTGCGAGGCCTTGGTGTCGCCGGGGCGGCCGTCAGGGTGGGGCTGCCGGCGCTCGACAGCATGTTCAACCCGAGCGGCACGGCCTATGCGGCAGCGACGAACCGCTTGACTTCCAACGAAATCGAATCACGGTTCGTGCTTTGGTTCAACGGCAACGGCATCATCGAACGCTTCTGGATTCCGCGCGAGACCGGCCACGACTATCGCATCACGCCGTGCCTGACGCCGATCGCTCCGTTCCGCGGCGATGTTCACGTCATTACGGGGCTCGACAGTCCGGCGGCGCGTCTGCCGGGGCCGGGCAACGACCACCATCGCTCGATGAGCGCGCTGATGTCGGGCACGTCGTTTAGCGGACGAGGGTCCGGCGGACCGTCGGTCGATCAGGTGATCGCAAACAAGATCGGACACGACTCGCGCTTCCGTTCAATTCAGGTGGGCGTGTGCCAGGAGTCGTTCGGCGAGAGCGTGCAGCGCAACATGAGCTGGGCGGGCCGCGACCGCCCGCTGCCGCCGGAGATGATTCCGCAGCGGCTGTTCGACCGGCTGTTTGGTACCAAGGACGAGCACTGGATCGACCGCAAGAAGAGCGTGCTCGACGCCGTGCGCGGCGACGCCGCGGTATTGAAGAACCGCCTCGGCCACACCGACAAGGTTCGGCTCGAGCAGTACCTAGCTTCGGTGCGTGACGTCGAGCGGTCGATTGCCAGCCTGCCGCCCGAGTACAGCCGGGTTGTCGAGCGTCCGCCGGAAGGGGGCGACCTCAAAGGCTGGCCGCGCATTGCCAAGTTGCAGACCGATCTGCTGGTACACGCGTTTGCTTCAGGGCAGACACGGGTGGCTTCGTATATGTTGACCAAGTGTCAAGGGCTGTCGCGCTTCCCGTGGCTGGGGCACACCGCGTGGCGGCACCACGAGTACACGCATGGCAACGTCGAAACGCCACCAGGCCAGCGCATCCTGCGCGACATCAACCGCTGGCATGTCGAGGAGTTCGCGTACCTGCTGGCAAAGCTCAAGTCGACCTCCGAGGGCGACGGGACACTGCTCGACCACACCTGCCTGGCCTACGTCCACGAGCACGCCGAGGCCAACGCCCACAAGAACAGCGGCCTCTCGATCCTGTTGGCCGGCGGTCTGAGCAAGATGAAGACCGGCCTGCACACGCGCACCACCGGCACCATCGGCGACCTCTACCTCACCCTGGCCTCCGAGGTCTTCAAGACCGACCTCGCGACCTTCCCGACCGCCGGCAAGAAGCTGACCGAGATCGTGTAGCAGCGGGCGGCGCGAGGAGTGGACTCCCGTCCACGCCTCGGTAGTGGGAATGGCAACTTGTCGGAGTGTCGGGGCCGGCGTGAGTCACGCGCGGCTAAGGTGGGACGTTCTCGTAACGCTCAGGCTCGGGTGGTGTTTCCCACCAAGTGACGTGAATGCGTGGGTGGTCTGCGCGGAACTGCTCGACGGCTAGCTGCGTGACCTTCGAGCCACCGAGGAAGAGTTGCTTCAAGCTCGGCAGATCAGCCAGCTTGACGAGCGCTTCGTCGGTAACGGAAGTCTCGGCTAGATCGAGCACCTCGAGGCTCTTGATGGCCGCCAGAGGCGCGCCTGCGCGGTCGTCCACGTTCTCGACCTGCCAGAGCCGCAACTTGCGTAGCTTGGGCAGCTTTGCGAGGGATGCCAGCCCTCGGCTCGAGACCGGCGTGCGGCTCAGGTCGAGCGACTCGAGGTTCACGAGCGCTTCGAGCCGCGCCAGCCCGCGGTCGGTGATCTTCGAGTCACGCAGGTTGAGGGTTTCAAGTTCGGTGAGCGCCTCGATGCTTTCGAGGTTGAAGTCCGACAGCGCCAGGCCCCACAAACCCGAGTCGGTTCGCTGCAACCCGCCGACGTCGAGGTGCTTTAGCGACGGCAGCAGTTCGAGCAGCGGAAGCGAGACGCCGCTCATCTTGTTGCCGGCGAAGCCGAGCGATTCGAGTTGAGCCAGTTCGGCAAGGTGCTCGAAGCCGTCGTCGGTCACGCGGCTGAAGCCGATGTCGAGCGACTTCAAGGTCGTCAGGCTGCCTACGTACTCGAAGACACGGCTCGTGACTTTCGTGCCGCGCAGGTTGAGGTGTTCGAGCTTGCTCCAATTCTTAACGTGGGCGACGCCGCCGTCGGTGATGTATTCGGCGTAGTAGAGATTGAGATGGATGACGTTCTCGAGCGGCCGGAGATGTTCGAGACCCAGGTCGCTGACCCATGTGTGAGAGAGGTTGACGTGCGAAAGATGAGGGAGCTGAGAGAGCTTCTCGAGATCAGCATCCGTGATCCAGGTTGAGGTGAGGTCGACTTCGGTGATGTGACCTTCCGAGTCGCGGGTAAGGGCGCCGCCCTCGGAGGTGATCCAAGCGGCGATGTCGTTTGGGCTGAGGTGGGCGGCTGGGGCGGGGCCGCCCAGGGAAAGTAAGCTGCAGAGCAGGGTCCCAAGGCACAATGGGAAGGAGAGCCGGTGGTCGCGGGCCCGGGTGGACCGCTCCGTCCAAAACCCACGGGTTTTCATCCCCTTGGGTGGGCCGTAGGCCCATGACCGCTCCCTTACGGTCACGGCTCGGTTACAGATCATTAGCTTCTCCTACGGTTGGGGAGTGCGGAGTCGCGGTCCCAGATGATGTCGCATTGCGGGTACTTGGCCTTGAGCTTCTGGTAGGCCTCTTCGCTGACGAGTGTGTGATACAGGTTGAGCGTTCGTAGCTGCGGGAAGTTCATCAGGTGCTTCAACCCCTTGTCGGTGATCAGGGCGCTGTCGAGGCTGAGCACTCGCAGGTCCTCCAGGCCCGCCAGATGACGCAGGCCCTTGTCGGTGACATCTGTGTAATCGAGATTGAGATGCGTGAGCTCCCCTAACTTGCCAACGAAGTAGAGATCGCCGTCCTTGAGGCGCGTTCTGACGAGGTCAAGGCGCCGCAGATGGGTGAGCGCCTCCAGATGGCAAAGCGCATCGTACTTGAATCGGGTGTAGCTCAAAGACAGCGTTTGCAGATTCGTCAGGTTCCCCAAGTGCTCGTAGCCGTCGGCCTGAATGTCGGTACCGGCGAGGTCCAGCTCGTCGAGTCCGCTGAGCCTGGCAACGTGGATCAGGCCGTCATCGGTGATGTCGGTGTAGGCGATGGAGAGCTTCTTGAGCGAGCCGAGCCACGGCAAAACGGTCAAGCCGTGATCCTGAACCGGAGATCCCAACAGGCTCAACTCCTCCAACCGCTCGAGCCGCTTCAGGTGACGAAGGCCGCTGCCTTCGACGAGCGTGTTCTCGAGACGCAACCGCCGGAGCTTCCGCAGTTCGCCCAGGTGAACCAAGCCGGCGTCGGAGACGATCGTGTTGCTGAGGTTCAAATCCGTCAGGCCCCGAATCCCGGCGAGGTGGCGGATTCCAAGATCACCGATCTCGGTGACTTCGAGGTTCAGCTTGCGTAGTCCGGAGAGTCCCTTCAAATGCTCGAGCTGTGCGTCACTGACGCCGGCGGACGCCAGGGAGATCTCTCGCACGCGACCCGCCTCGACCACGGCCTCGCCACCGAGCGCGCGGACCCATTCGGCGATCGACGACTCGTTCGCACCTTGGGGCCCTGGGACCGTTTTGCCGGGTGTCGAGGCGCGCAGGGCAACATTAAGGAACACGATGCGGGCGTCCGGCAGGGCCGCCCGCAGACTGCCGACCCCGGCGCCGGTCGCGCGCGAGTAGCGCAGGTCTACCTCGCGCAGTTGCTTCAAATCTCTAAGCCGTTCGAGTCCGGCGTTGCTGACTTTCGTGCGGTAGAGGTTGAGCACTTCGAGGTCCTTCATCTCGGCGAGGTGCTCGAGTGCGGCGTCGGTGATCTCGGCGCCGAGGAGGTTGAGCTTCTTCAGCTTCGTTAGGCCACGAAGATGGGCCAGGCCCTGTTCGGTGATTTGCGTGCCCCGGAGGTCGAGCTCTTCCAATCCGGTCAAGTGACTGATCGAGTGAAGTCCTTCGTCAGTGATGCGCGTGTCGCCGACCCAAAGTTTCTTGAGCTGGGTCATGCCCTCGAGGCTTTGTAGGCCTTTGTCGTCGAGGGGCGTAAAGGTGAGATCAAGGGCGCGGAGGTTGCGGAACGGGGCGAGTGTATGTCCTTCCACCTTGGTGCGGCGGACTCGGATTTCTTTGAGGTTGGTGAGCGAAGCAATCTGCTCGAACCCTTCGTCATAGAAACGGATGTAGGAGAGGAAGCTGTAGCTGAAGGTCAGTTTTTCGAGGGTGGACAAGCGGGCGATGTGGCCGAGCTCGTTGCTTTGGTTCTTGTTGGCCCCGGCGCGCGGGTTCCACATCGGGCCCGGCAAGTGTAGCTCGTTGAGTGCGGTGAGGCTGCTGAGCCGGGCCAGGTCCGGCGGGTCGATGTTGCAGCTTACGAGGTTTACCAGGCGTAGCCGAAAATCTGCCGCGGGGAGCCCGTCTACTTTGCGGATGCGGCCGGGCCGGCCTTCGATCCCAACCGCGCCACCCATGCGGATGGTCCATTCAGCCACCGCGCGGTCGACAGGCTCGGCGCGTAGGAGTGGAGTGAAGGCGAGGGCGAGCACTAACCAGCGATGAAACGGTGCCGCCATCGGTGTCATGCTGTTCTCTCAAGCGTTAGTAGGCGGCAGGCGTCGACGCTCACGCCACGATGTGACCTGTTGAAGCGTAACTCAACTACCATCGGCGGCGCGCTGGCGGATCTGCTCGGCGGTGAGCCGGGCTTGTTGGGCGACTCGCGCTGGCAGGTTCTCGTTGGGGCGAAAGAAACGCCGCACGTCCTCGATATCTTCCTGGGTCCCCACAAGGTACAGCGCTCGCAAGGACTGGTAGGCATGCTCGGGATCGGGGCTGAGCACCATCACGTCGTCGCCCGTCCGCACGTCGGTGCCGTCTTGCAGCAGACGCTCCGCGACGACGCCCGGGACGGGCGAGCGCACCTCCGCCGGCTCCTCTCTGCCCGGCTGAGCCACGCGCGCCAACAGTGTGTCCTCAGCAGCAACGTCCCCATACTGCAAGCGGTTGGTCAGCACGCCTGTGTGCGCCGACTTCACGGTAAACGGCCGCAACATGGCCGTGAGCGCCGGGCGGCCGCTCGGATCATTGAACGAAGCCAGTGACAACGCGGCGTTACGCCGAACCAGCGGCTGGGGGTCACCCAGCATCTCGCGGAGCTTGTGCTGGAAGGGCTGCTCTTGCGTGTCCTGGCCCATCACCCACGCGGCGGTCAGGCGTAGTTCGGGCAGCGAGTGATCGGCCAGCTCGAGGATCCGCGGATACCATTGCTTGGCCGCGGGGTCGCCTGCGGTGATGTGGCCCGAGATCTGAGCCAGGGCGTGCTGCGCCTTACGAGGTTTCTCTTTGTCGGCGAGGTACTCGGTAATCTCGTCGTAGCTGAGCGAGCGCCCGAACCACGTGTCGTGCCAGAACAGAGCCGGAACGGCGATGAACAACACCGCCATCAGGGTGACCATGATGGTGGCGCGGCGGGGTAGGGGCTGTTCGGTCGGCGGGGCTTCGGTGTTCAAGGTCCTCAGTATATCGGGAGCGGGGTCGCGCTAACCCAAGGCGAGTAGGCTTGTGCCTGACCCCATGGCGACCATGCACGCAGGTGGCGGGCCGACGTCGCGTATTCCGGACCTGAGAGTTTCCAACGCCCTTTCAGGGCTGGAGGATAATTGAGGGTCGGGACCCTGGCTTCCGGCTTCGCCTTCAGCCAGGGCTAACATCCAACGCCGCTTCGCGGCTCGATGCGCGACGGGAATCAGGGGCGGAGTTCGGCGCGTTGTGGGCCTAGGCCGATGAGCGCTTGGAACGTTGGGTTGTCCAAGAGAGGTTCAAAGACGGGCTCCTCGGCGATTTTCTTGTGCTTCCGATAACCGTCTTCGATGGCCCTGCGAAGGTTTAGCAAGGCTTTGTCGTAGATGCCGGCCCCGGCGTAGGCCTTGGCCATGTAGTAATAGTATCGTCCGCGGTCTGGTACCGAGCGCTCCTGTAGCAAGGTGCCGAAAGTGCCTCGGGTTTCGAACACCATCGGGTCGAGCCGCAGCGCGGTGAGAAATTCTTGGGACGCTTTCTTGTACTTGCCCCGCCGGAAATACGCGGTCCCCAGGTTGCTGTGGATCGAAGCCGAGTCAGGATGGATCTTCAACGCCTTGCGGTACGTCTTAGTGGCCTTCCTGTATCTTCGTTCCGCGTAGTAGGCCGTCCCGAGATTGTTCCGCGCCTGAAAAAACCCCTTGTTGAGCCTGAGGGCCCGCTGGTAGTGGCGTTTGGCCTCAGGCAGTTTCGTGAGATGGTGGTAGGCGATGCCGAGTTTGTTGTGCACACGATAGGCGCCCGGTTGGGCGGTGAGGGCCGTTTCGTAAGTCTCGATGGCCTCGCGGTACATCTTGCGCGCCATGTAGATGTCGGCGCGGGTTTCCTCGGAAAGCTCGGACCGCGCCGACGGAGGGGATTTGGCCTGCTTGGTGCGGTCGACAAGCTGCGGCGGGAGGAGGACGCAGAGCAGAACCATCAATGTGGACATCGGCTCCTCCTCTTGCCTTCAGCCCGCATCGCAGCGTCGGATGTTGTCCGATGTGGTTAGGGATGCGGCCCAAAGGCCGCTCGCAAAGTTGCCCTTATTAGAACACAGGGGAGCTGCAGGTGCCGCGCCGGGCTCCACACTTTGGCTGATGATTCTCTCCACCAACCCCGGGCAGTTGTCGGGCGTTGGAGACGAATCACGATAGCCCGGGCCGGCCGTTCGACTGGCCAGGGGAATCCAATAGGCGATCGATCTTTGACAGCACCCGCTCGAGCGAGGCCTCAAGACGCTGAATTCGTTCTTCGTGGCCGTGAGCCGTTTTCTGAAACTCTCTCTGTGCCCGGTCGAGCCGAAGCTGTGCCTTGCCCATGGCCACCTGGTTTTGCGCCAGCTCGTGCATCGTTGTTCCGAAGCTCTCCAACTGCCGGCTCACCCGATTCAGCCGCTCATCGATCTCGCCCATCCGGGCCGCTGACGCAGCCTGCTGCTCCAGCAGAAACTGCATCGTTTTCTCGACGTCCATCGGCTTTATTCTACCGCGGGCCGGTCCTGCTACAATCCTCGATCTGAGCGAAAAAGTGCTGCTGACCGGGCCGGCTGGAAGCGGAAAAACCCATCGTGTTCTAGGGAAGCTGACGTCCGCCGTTAAGGAAGGCCGGGCCGCAACCGTCAAGTTGATCGTGCCCACCGCCAGCATGGCGGAGCACCTTCAACACACCCTCGCCCGCGGCAGGGTCACAGCGGGCGGCCTGGTCACCACGCTGGCCGACTTCGTACGCGACCTCGCCCCCGCCGTCCGGGAGCCAGGGCCCGCAGCCGAGTCGTGGCTGCTTGATCAGGCCGTCGAGCGCGCCGACTGCGAGGCGTTCCGCGGGTTGTCGTCGTCCCGAGGACTGCGGGAAAGCCTGGCCAATACCGTCCGCGAGTTCTGGGCGGCCGGTTGCCGTGCAGCCGACGCGCAAGCCCTGGCTCGTGACCGCTATCAGAAGGCCTTCGCAACAGTATTCAGCGCCTACGAGACCCTACTCTCTGCCCACAGCTATTCACCCCTCGGAGAGGGCCTGCGCCAAGCGGCCGCCACCGTACGGCAGGACGGACTGGGAGACGTCCGGCAGGTCTACCTGGACGGCTTCGTCAACTTCTCCTCCGCCGAGCGCGAGCTCGTCGCCGCCTTGACGGAAACCGCCGAGGACTTGGTGGTCACGCTTCCCGACCAAGTCGAGAACCCGTTTCCCGATCTACCGCGGGAGGTTCTCACCGAAGCTCGTCGCCCGCCGCCGGCTCGAACCGTCGTCCGCGCCAAGACCCCCGAGCACGAGATTGAAGACATCGCCCGGCGTATCCTCGCCGGCACAAGGCCTTTCCACGACAACGGACTCATTCTCCGTTCCCCCGAAGTGTACGCACCCATCGTGCGGGTCGTCTTCGATCGCTTCCGCATCCCCTATCGCATGCGCTTCCCCGCGCCGCTGTCCCAGCACGGTGCGGTCGACTACTTGCGAAAGCTGCTTGGCGCCATCGCCGAGGGATTTCCCGGCGAGATGACGCTCGAGCTGCTCAATCTTTCCTGGAGCCCCCTCGGCCAGTCCCGGCAGATGGACGCCTACGACTTTTTCCTGCGTGAGAAACTGCCGGGCGCGGGCTTGGATTTCCTCCTTCGCCACGCTGAGACCTTCTCGAAAGTACGATCTTTCCTCGAGGGCCTTCAACCGGCGAGGAGCTGGGCGCGCGAGAAGGAGGAAGCATCCGCTTGGGTCGAACGCATCCGCGGCCTGCGAGCGCAAGTGCTGTGCCTCTCCGACGCACCCGACGGCCTCGCCATGCATCGCGTGCTCGAGTTGCGCTCACTCGCCCGCGCCATCGCCGAATTCGATGCCGCGGCGGACCAAGCAGCCGAGTTGCTCGGTCCAGAAGCCTCTCAGGTCAAGCTCGAGCAATACCTCGAGGCGTTCGACATCGTTTTGTCAAACATCTCTCTCCACACGCGGGATCAGCGCCGCAACGTCGTTCACGTGCTCTCGGTTTATGAGGCGCGTCAGTGGGAGCTGCCGTCCGTGTTCGTCTGTGGCCTGGTCGAGAAGGGGTTCCCGCGTCATCCCGCACAGGACCTCTTTTTCCCCGACAACGACCGCCGCCGCGCCGCGCAGCGCGGCATCCGTCTCCGCACAACCTCGGAGCGCGAGAAAGAAGAGCGCTTTCTCTTCAGCGTGGCGACGACGCGAGCGACCTCCGAGCTCGTACTGACCTACCCCGAGGCTGAGGAAGGGGGCAAACCGCTGGTGCGTTCCTTCTTCCTCGATCAACCCAAGGCCGACGATCAGCTCGCTGAACCAGTACGTCTGAGGGAGGACGTCCGCGCGCCTACCGTGGCGCATTCGGACCACTTGAACTCCCCTCGCCTAGAAGAAGCCATCGAGTCTCGTCACCCGCACTTCAGCCCCAGCGGCGTCGAGACGTATCTACAGTGCCCCTACCGGTTCTTCGCGCAATACACCCTCGATCTCGAAGGCCGCCCCGCCTTCCCCGAGCGGCGTATCGACAACCGTCTCATGGGATCGATAGTCCATCGCGTCCTGAGTCAATGGACCGAAGACTCGGCGCAGCCGATCACGGCCACACTCGACGATGCCTTCGACGACACGTGTCGGCGTGAATCGATCAAGCGAAACTTTCGCACCGCCGTCATCTACAACAACCTGCGGACCGATCTCGAACGCTTCGCCGACGAAGAGAGCCGCTACGGCCCGACGCCGTACACCGAGCAAGGGACCGAGGTCAAGCTGGAGCACGTCGTCGACGAGCCGAAGGGCGACCCCATCCAAATCAACGCACGCATCGACCGCTTCGAGATCTTCGGACAGGACCTCGGCGTCGTCGTTGATTACAAATACTCCACCGACGCCAACATCAAGAAGGCCATCGATGGACACGGCAAGGGCCGCAAGATCCAGGCAGCGCTGTACCTGTCGGGGTTGCAGGAAGAGAAAGGTGTACGTCCGGCAGGCATGCGCTACTGGGGCCTGCGCAAGAGTACGACCCGTCAGGGTTGGCTTGTCGATAGCCTGCTGCCTGCCGGCGTCGTGCGTGACGGCGAGAAACGCGTCTCGGAGACCGAGCTGCAGCGCATGTTGCAAGAAGCGCGTGCGCTGACTGCGGCGAAGATCAGAGAGATCCGGCGGGGCAGGATCAAGGTAGACCCTGACGATCGCAGCTTTTGTCGCAACTTCTGCGAGTACCGCGACATCTGCCGGGTGCGGTTGTGAGCATCCTCCTATGGATCTGACCGACAGGCAACGGGAGGCCGTCTCAAGCTGGGACGCCGGCGACGTGTGCGTCGTGGCCGGCCCGGGCTCGGGTAAGACCACCGTGCTGGTGGAGCGCTTTCGCTGGCTAGTCTCGGAAAAGGGTTTTCGGCCCGACGAGATTCTAGCGATCACCTTCACCGAAAAGGCTGCAACCAACATGCTCGTGCGCTTGGTGGAGCAAAGCGACGCCGCGCATCGAGACTCCTTTCAAACCGCACAGATCTCCACGATTCATGCCTTCTGCGCGCGCCTGCTCCGGGAGCACGCCTTCGAAGCCGGCCTCAACCCTGGGTTCGAAGTCATCGATGCGCGGGAAGCCGAGGTAGTGCTGCGCGGCTCGATTGCGGACGTGCTCGACCAGCGCTACGTGCAACACAAGGACGGCACGCTCGATTTCCTACGGGCTTTCTATGGGTCGGGCGCCCATGCCGAACGCAACGAGCTGTCGAACGTTCACGGCGAGATCTTCGACGTCTATCAGACACTGCGCGCCTCCGGCCCGGGAATCACGGACCCGCTGTCGGCCGATTCGGCGCACGGGGACTCTCGGCGCTGGCTCATCGAAACCCTGCGCCAAGTCGACGGCCGCTACCTCGAGTCGAAGCGCCGGCACGGGTGGCTCGACTTCGCCGATCTCGAGATCGACGCAGTGCAGCTGCTCTCTGGTTCTCCCTCGCTCGACCTGCCCTATCGAGCCATCCTGGTCGACGAGTACCAGGACACGAACCGCTTACAGGCCGACCTCGTTCGCCTGCTTCAAGAGCGTACCCGCCGCCGCGACTCGACCCTCTTTGCCGTGGGTGACCTCAACCAGTCGATCTACGGTTTCCGTCACGCGGAACCCCGCGTTTTTCACGGTTACCGCGACCGGGTCCGCGAGAGCGGCGGCCAGGTGGTCGAGTTGCTCGAGAACTTCCGTAGCCGCGACGACATTCTGCGCGCGGTGGAGACCGTCTTCGACCGTCCGTCCGGCGGTGTGGAGCCGCGAAAGCTGGTGGCGGCGCGCGACCTCCCCCGCAAGCGCGACTCGAGCGTGGAGGTACTGATCGCCCGCCGGCGTAACACCGAGGAGGCCCGCGAGGCCGAAGCGCAACACCTGGCGGCTCGCATCATCGACCTGCGAGGCAGCTTGCTGGTCGGGGAAGGGAAGCGGCCCGCGGAGTGGAAAGACTTTGCCGTTCTGGGACGCACACGGGCCGTGCTGGCCGACATCACCAAGGGCCTGCAGGCAGGCGGCATTCCATATCAAGTTTCCGCTGGACGCGGGTTCTTCGAGGCCGAAGAGGTTCGCGACTTGGTCAACCTTTTGCGTGTGCTGCGAAACCCACGCGACGAAATCGCCCTGGCCGCCGTGCTCTGCTCGCCGCTGGCGGGCCTGAGCGACAACGCGCTGCTCGAGATGAAGATCGAGGGCGAGTTCAACAAGAACTTGGCATCGGCACTCGATTCACGCGATCAGACCGACCCGAAAGACGCCGAACGTCTAGCCGCTTTCCGCGTGCGCCTCGATCGCTTTCGTAACCTGCGCGACGAAACGCCCGTCGAGGTGCTCCTCTCGCGCCTGCTGGCCGAGAGCGGCTATGAGTCACAAGCCTTTGCGGCCGCCGGAGGCTACATCAAGGTTGCCAATATCCGCAAGCTGCTGCGGCTCATTCGCCAACTCCAGGAGACCCGCCGCCTGCGGTTCCATGAGATCGTCGACCGGCTCGAGGAACTGCAATTCTCCGCGGTGGACGAGCCCGAGGCCGACTCCTACGATGAGGACGTCGATGCCGTCAAAGTCCTCACCGTGCACGGTGCCAAGGGTCTCGAGTTTCCCGTCGTCATCATCGCCGGCGTCAATCGCGACGCGCGTGGCTCATCAAACGCAGCTTTATACGATCCCGAGCAAGGCCTCGGTGTTCGATGGGTCGAGGATGCGGCTACCGGAGAGGCCAAGGGCGACTCTATCTACGAAGCGATCCGCGCACGCCTGAAAGAGCGCGACCAGGAAGAAACCGATCGGCTGCTCTACGTCGCCATGACGCGTGCGGAGGAGCACCTCATCCTCAGCGCCTCTTTTGGGCCCCGGCCGCAAGCACGCCATTGGGCCAAGCACCTGAAGGAAAAACTGGGCGTCGACTTCCACCGCATCGAAAACAAGCCCGTGGTCCATGAGAAAAACGGCTTTCGATTTCGCTGTCTCGTCACGGACCAAAAGCCCGCGCTTCAGAAAGAGATGTTCCGGCCCGGCAAGCAGTCTGAACTGACTTGGATCGATCCGGCCGCTGACGCGGAGCAATCCGACGCGGCGGCGGCGGTGACCTCGGTGGCTCTGTTCAAGGACTGCCCTCGCCGGTACTATTTGTCGCGCTACTTGGGTTTCGAAGCCAGCGAACGCCCGCCCGCCGGTGTCGTCACTACCGAAACCGACGCCGCCCTGCCCGAAAGCGATGAGACCGACGCCACAACACTGGGCCAACGAGTCCACGAAATCCTGGCCGTCCCCGCCCGGGCAAGTCCTGGTGACAGCGAAGCTCAGCGGCTGGCCGACGTGTTCCTCCACAGCGACCTAGGCCGACGCTCGACCCAGGCCAAGCGAGCGCTTCGAGAACACGGCGTTCTCTTTCCGATCGGGGAACGGCTCTTGCGGGGTCAAATCGACCTCTGGTTTGACGACGGCGAAGAGCAGGTCCTGCTCGACTACAAGACCGACGAGCTCGACCAAACGGAAGCCGTTGAGCGAGCCGAGGACTATGCCCTACAAGTCCAACTCTATGCGCTCGCCATCCGTCAAGCACAGGGACGGCTGCCGTCCCGTGGGATACTCTACTTCCTTCGCCCCAACGTCCCGGTCGAGGTCGATCTGACCGGCGCCGCCTTGGACGAAGCAGAGAAAACCGTAGAGCAGTTCTTCGCCGCACAGTCATCGATGCAATTCCCCATACAAGTAGGCGGCCACTGCCTGCGCTGCCCCCATTACCGAGGCCAATGTCCCGCCCAACTCCCAGTCGCTGCCGCCATATGACCGACTCGTGACCCGGACTAGCCGGAACCAAACAGGTGTCGTCATGGTGGACCGGACACAGCTGCGACCTCGAGGGAGCGCGCTGGCTTTACGCCCGCGCCTCTGTCCGAAGCTCTGAAACCTTCTGCCGTGCTTGGCAAGGATTGCGCTCCATAGGCACTTACGGTCGCGGCTCGGTTGACGGGTTGAGCACGGCGATCGGCCTTTGACTTCAACCAGATCCCCATCTCATACTGAAACCTGCAGTTGCAACTCAGTGTCAAAAGCCGCGGTCCGCCGTATGTCGTCCGAACAAGGAACCCTCGTCGATTTGGGGCAAGGCGAAGAAGCCTATCTCGACCGAATCGATCTCCCCGAGGCCGACACCCGGCGCCTGATGGAGCTGGGATTCCTGCCCGGCACTCTGATCACCGTCGCGCGCCGCTCGCCGTTCGGAGATCCGCGGGTCTATCGTGTTGATGGCTCCGAGGTGGCTTTACGGCGAGAGACCGCTTCACGAATGGCAATCCGTTCTTTGCCGAAGACCCCTGAGGGCGACCGATGAGCGCAGCACCCGAGGCCACGCTGACCCCCACCATCCCGGGCGGGCCGGAATCTCCCAAGTCCGGCCGGCAGCGTTTGGTCGCGATCGTCGGACCACCAAACTCCGGCAAGTCCACGCTATTCAATCGCCTCACCGGCTTGCGGCAAAAGGTCGCGAACTACCCCGGCGTGACCGTTGAGAAGCGGACGGGCCTGGCACGTCTCAGCGGTGGTCAACAGGTCGTGCTGGTCGATCTGCCGGGCGTCTATAGCCTGCACCCGCGCTCGGAGGACGAGCAGATCACGAACGACATCCTTCGCGGCAGGCGTCCTGATCTTGCCACGCCCGACGCCGTGGTTCTGATCCTCGACTCCACGAATCTCGGCCGTCACCTCACGCTGGCCGCGCCCATTCTCAGCCTGGGTATTCCGACTCTTGTGGTCCTCAACATGGCCGACGACCTCAAGAGCCGCGGCGGCCGTCTCGACCCCGAAGCGCTGGCCGAGCAGGTGGGCGCCCCGGTTGTGCTGATCAGCGCCAAGAGCGGCCAGGGCATGGCGGCGGCGGTCGAGTTCCTCGAAGGGACGTTGGCCGTGCCCAAGCCCGTCGAGCTGCCCATCATCTCCAACCTATCGAAGTGCCGGGAGTGGTCAACGTACATCGGAGGCAAGGCGTCCTACCGTGCTCCCTTCCCCTCGCCGTGGACCCGCAGGCTCGACGCCGTGTTCCTTCATCCGTTCGCGGGCCCGCTGGTTTTTTTGCTCGTCGTCGTTGCGGTCTTCCAGATGATCTTCAACGTCGCCCAGCCGCTCATGGACGGCGTCGAAGCCATCATCGCCCTCTCGGGCGGTTGGCTGGTTGCCTTGCTGCCCGAATCCTGGTTCCGGTCGCTGCTGTTGGAGGGCGTATGGGGGGGCGTGGGATCGGTACTCGTGTTCTTGCCCCAGATCCTGCTGTTGTTCCTCTTCATCGGTGTCCTCGAGGACTCGGGCTACATGGCCCGCGCCGCCTTAATCGCCGATCGCACCATGGCCAAAGTGGGCTTGCAAGGCAAGTCGTTCATCCCGTTGCTCTCGGCCTACGCCTGCGCCGTGCCGGCCATCATGTCGACGCGCACGATAGAGAACAAGAGGGACCGCATGGCGACGATCCTGATCGCACCTTTCATGACGTGCTCGGCGCGGCTACCGGTGTACACGCTGCTGATCGCGGCCTTCATCCCCGACCAGCCCGTCCTCGGCTGGTTGCTCGGAACGCAAGCAGCCACCATGCTCGGACTCTACGCCTTGGGTTTCGCCGCCGCGGTGCTGACGGCTTGGATGCTGAAGTCTTCGGTTCTCCGCAGCCGCGGCGCCCCCTTCATGCTGGAGATGCCGCCCTACCGCATGCCGACCGTTCGCTCCCTGGGATTGCGGCTCTACGACCGCGCCAAGGTCTTCCTGCGCCGCGCCGGGACGGTGATTCTGGCCACAACCATCATCCTGTGGTGCCTGGCGAGCGTGCCGCTACAGAACGGCGAGCCACCCGAGATCGCCGACAGCGTCGCGGGTACGATCGGAAGAACGATCGAGCCCCTGATCGAACCGCTCGGCTTCAACTGGAAGATCGGTATCGGCCTGATCACCTCACTCGCCGCCCGCGAGGTCATCGTCGGTACGCTCGGGACGATCTACGGCATGGAAGCCGACGACGACTCGATCGATCTGCAGAGCGCGATTCAGGCGGATCTGACGCTCGCCGGCGCTGCCGCGCTGCTGGTCTTCTTTGCTTTCGCGATGCAGTGCATGTCGACGGTTGCCATCGTGCGGCGCGAGACCGGCGGCTGGAAGTGGGCGCTGATCCAGTTCGCCTACATGACGGCCGTCGCCTACGTCTCCGCGTTCCTCACCTACCAAGTACTGTCGGTGTAGAGGCGCCGCGTGCTACGCCCCCTGGAGTTTCTACGTTTGCTCAGGCCGCAGCGGTGGGCCACTGAGAGTGGGGATCGGGGCAGCGGCCAGGGAGGCTGTTCGTCGGGTTTCGCCCCGGAGGGGCCGAAAGATCATAGCCCACGGCTTCCAGCCGTGGGTGCAGGGCAAAAGCCTCCAGGAGCCCTGAAAGGGGTGATACAGCTTTCTCTAGGGACTGACCTTTGACCACCCATATAAGATTTGCGGCTCATGCGGCGCCGACAAGGGAAGGGCAGGAGTTGTTTGTATCGCCCTTACCAGGGCTCTTCGTGTTCCGTCATATTTCCCACGGCTGAAGCCGTGGGCTATGATGTCGGGCCCCTCCGGGGCCATGGAAGCGCAGATCCACGCCCCTTCATTGGCGAGGTTGTCAGTTGCTACAGCCTATTGCGCCTGCGGCTGATACTCCGGCGGCGCCTGGCCTCCCGAGCCAAAGAAGAAGTCTTCCATTTGCTTCATGATCAATTCCTGCGCTTCACGAGTGGCGGGGTTGAGCCGGTACTCGTTGATGATCATCTTGAGATGCTCGGCCCACATGGCCCAGGCGTCTTTCGAGACGTTGTCGTAGATGCGTTGGCCCAGCTCGCCGTCGAAGGGAGCTTCGTCCAGGCCCGGCAACTCCTTGCCGAACTTCGCGCACTTGACCATTCTCTCTGCCATGGGTCGTTCTCCTGCACTCATTCTACGGGCAGCGTTGCCGGTGACGCAAAGTGGCCCCAACACCATGTCCGCTAGCCTAACGGCTCGCGCTCACGCCTTGGCCAATACCTGAGTCGGATCCAGTTCCAACTCGGTGAAAATTTTGGACGCTACCCGATCCCCGGCCGAGAAAATACCCAGCGCCACGTAGCTGCCGCTCTCCAACGAATACACACGGATGTGTTGCTCGCGCAAGTCGACCAGCCAATATTCTCCAACACCATGAAGTTCGTAATCGCTGTACTTGACGACGGTGTCGTGCGTGCGGTTCGGCTCGGAAATCACTTCGATGATCAGGTCAGGTGGTCCCTCGATGTATTTCTCGCCGATCATCGACACGCGGTCCTTGGCTACGAAGCACAGGTCGGGTTAGTAGTGGACGTGCTCGCCGAGGATGACGTGCATCGGGCTCGAGAAGAACCTTCCTAGACGGTGACGCCGAACGAAAAGCCCCAGCTCGATTCCCAACTCCGTGCACACTCGCTGGTGACGAGTGGCAGGCGTAGGAGACACGATCAACTCTCCGTCGACGATCTCCGTGCGACCGGCAGTCTCGGGGAGGTCCTTAATGTCTTCCCAGCTCAGTTTGTGAACCGCTGTCGGCATGGTGCCCTTGCCCGAATTCTAACATCGCCTCGGATTCGAAGACCGAGCCTCCGTTTCAACCCGGCCCCGACCGGAAGCATCACCAGCCATGCTTTGCCTTACCGGCTTTCCGGCTTCCCGCCCGCGTCGGTGTGGAACGGGTTGAAGTCCACCCCCTCGTCATAGACGTCGACGCCCTCGGCCCGCTTGAGCGTGTTGACCACCAGATACGTCAGGGGCGTGGCCGCGGCCTCGTAGATCACCTTAGCGAAGTAGCCGGTGAAGATCAGGTTCAAGATAGTCATCAGGTCCTGGCCGAAGAAAACGATGTAGATCACGATGATGGTGTCGACGAACTGTCCGACCACGGTGGAGCCGATCGTGCGCGTCCACAGCAGGTTTCCCTTGGTCCAGATCTTCATTTTCGACATCACGAACGCATTGGCGAATTCGCCGCACCAGTACGCGATCAAGCTCGCCGCCAGCACACGCGGCACGAAGCCGAAGACCGCCTCGAAAGCTGCCTGGTTGTCCCAGTGCTCGGCTGCCGGTAGGGCGGTGGTGAAGAGCGCCATCACGGCCAGCAGCGTCGCCGAGAAAAAGCCAATCCAAATCGCCCGCCGCGAGGCGCTATACCCGTAGACCTCGACGAAGATGTCACCGAAGATGTACGTGATGGGAAACAGCGCCTGGGCCGCGCTGACATAGAACGGCCCCAACGTCACGCCGCCGATCTCAAACGGCCCAATGGCGCAAATCTTCTGTGCCACCAGATTCGACACCAGCAACACGACAACGAACACATGTACCAGCAGGTCGTAATAGCGGAACTGATGACGATCAGCCCTGGCGCGCAAGTCCCCGGACGTTTCCGTTTCGGCAGGCATAAGGTAACAGTGTACGGCTGGCGGAAGCTGGGTGGAAAACCATGCTTCGTGTGGCGTGTTTCGCGGCCGGTGATGTCGATCGCCTTCCGACTTATTGACTCCCGCATAATATAGAGTCAGTCAAAACAAAGAGAAGACTGTTTCCAGAAGGCCGTGATCAAACGCGGTTTGCGGTACATGCGGCGGAGTGCCTTGCGGGCCCGCTCGTTCAGCTCGCCGTAGTCTTTCGGACAGACGTTCGGCAACTCGTGCTGCTTCCAGTAAGCCCAGATGTATTCCACCGGATTCAACTCCGGCGCATAGGGTGGCAAGTACTCGGTTGCGATGTGGCCTTCGGAGAGTTCGATGAACTCTTGCACCAGGCGGCTACGGTGCGCCGGCAGCCGATCCCAGACGATCAGCAGCGGGCGATCGATATGACGTACCAACGCCTTGAGAAAGTCGGTCACTTGCTCTTTGCCGATCGCACCGGGATAGAGCCGGAAGTAGAAGTTACGCAGCGTCAGCCCCGCCGAGACGGAAAGCTTCTCCCAGTTGAAGTTAAACTGCAGCACCGGTGTTTGGCCACGTGGCGCCCAGGTGCGGCAGCGATGCGGCTTCTGACTCAATCCGCTTTCGTCGATGAAGACGAGCGTACGGCCTTCGTTTTGGGCTTTTTTTTAATGCGCTTCCAGGTCTTGCGCTTCCAGGTGCGGATCCGCTCTTCGTTGCGCTCGCGCGCCTTTCCGGCCGGGCGTTGCGGGCTCCAGTCGAGCGCTCGCAGGATCTTCCAGACGTGGCCTGCGTGGTATGCGACCCCGAACTCGTCTCCGATCAGCCGAGCCACCCGCGGACAGCTCCACAGGGGCGCTGGGAAGCCGTGGGCTTCCGGGCCTTCCAGCAGCAGCGACGTCAGGCGTTCGCGTTGTGCGGCATCGAGGAGCGGCTTGCGTCCGGCGCGCCCGGCCTGGCGGAGTCCGGCCGCACCCTGCTCGCGGTATTGCCGCCGCCACTCACTGACGGTTTGGCGAGCGACGTTCAGCCGTCTCGCCGTCTCGGACTGATTGTGGCCTTGGTGGAGCAGCCGCATCGCTTCGAAACGGCGCTTCTCCAGCGCCTTGAAATCCCGCTTCACACCTTTGGGGTTGCCCATACATATATAGATGCTCCACACTATCAAAAAGTGTCATAATAATTTGCGGGATTCAATAGCGGTCGGGAATGAGGGGTGGTTGCTCCCGGGCTACGGAATAGTCGCGTTCTTCAATCGTGGGATGGCCCCACGGTCCGTAGCTATTGGATTCTTCTGACTGATCGTTGCCCGGCTCGAACGTCACCTCGATTCCCGATTCGGTCACTTCGCACCGCTGAAAGCCAAATCGAGTGTCGGCGTCGGGCCAACGCTCCGCCAACTGCGCTGTGTTGCCTGCCGGCGCGGTACGGTACACACGAATTCCGTCGACCGTCTGGACCGGCCGACCCGTGTGGACGTGGCCACAGAAGAGAAGGTCAACATCCGCTGCTTGTAACAGATCCCACAGCCTCTTGCGGTGTGGCTGGTCGATCGAGAAATACCAATTGTCGTATTGGTCCGCGTCGGTCGGCTCCCAGGCCGGCTCGTCGGGTCGTTCCATGAACGGCCAGTAGTGCATCATCGCAACGTGATGCTGAGCGCGTGGCAGTTCGGGTAACCGTTCCAACATCCGCCAAAACCGCTCTTCGTGGGGTAAGCCCGTTCCCGCGACGGCAGCGAAGAAACCGGTGAAGCGTACGTTGCGATGGAGAAACGTCCACTGAATCGGCCCGAAATACGACGAGAACAGATCCAACCGACGCGCGGTCATGTTCCAGTCCAAATCGTTCCAATCCCAGCCGCGCGCTTCCCACTTCGGTTTGCTTCCGTTCTCGGTTGCGTGCTTGTTCCCCACGTCCATGTTTCCGGGAATGATAAAGGATGGGAAGGGCAGGGTTTCCAAGTCCTCACGGGCTTGGCGATACTCGAACTCATGCGTCTCGCCGTCGCGCGTCAAGTCCCCACCGTGCAAGAGAAAATCCGCACCGGTCGCTGCCATTTGCTTCTTGATCGCTGCCCAACGCTGATTGATGGCGGGCCGAAAGCGATAGGAACGGGGGGTTCCCATATGACTGTCATTGACGTGTAGGAAGGTCCACCGGTTGTGTGTCATGCTGCGGTTCCCTTACCGTTGGCGTGATGTTGTTACACGGCTCAACGCATCCATGTTGGCGTCTCGAACAAAGAGGGGAGCGTCCCCGCCTTATGAGCCCAGCCACTCCAGAATATTCGGCCACTGCTGCCGGAACGCGATCGTCGAGATCGTCACATAGAACACCGCGCAGAATAGCAGCCAGATCCGCAGGAACCAGGGCAGCCGGAGCTGCTTGGGGAGCAGGTGCTGGGTCATGACCAACAAATGGAGAGAGGAAAACCCCAGAACGAAGTTGAAGAGCACGCCGCTTCCGATGGCGAGAATGACCGGGTCGGGTATCAGCCATAGAGCGATCATTCCCCAGACACAGTAGGCCGCCAGCAGCCCGTAATAGACGAACTTGACTTGATGGCCGGGGAGGTGGCGAAGCTGGCGCATGCCCATCCAGATGACGTCGGTCCAGCGGCGGCAGATGGAGTCCACATTCGTCACCTGGCTCGGCGCCAGGATGATGAACCCACACAGCAAGGTCAGGAACCAGAAGATCTGCCCATGCCGCGCGGCGACCCCATCCGCGATCATGGCCGCCACGGCGTGCCGCGGTACGTTCTCCACGCCCCGGATGAACTCGTAGGACACCATCGCCGGCAGCGCCATCCCTAGCATGCAGGCGGGAGCCCACAGAACGAACTGATCGCGGCGGATCGTACGAATCCACTCGCGCCAGTTCTTCAAGGTCTGCGCCGTGATCTGGAAGACCTTGCCGGTGTGCGAAAGCTGGATCGTGCGCCCGCCAATGGCGCTCGGCAGCGCGCCGACCTGCGCGCCCATGCCCCAGCCACGGTCGCGCACCAGGCTCGAGAAGTTCAGATTCGTCAACCCGCCCGCGCCGGAGACGGCCGCGAAAGCCGCTAAGGTAGCCCAGTTGAAGTCTCCGGGTGGCAGGGCCCCGAACCGCGCGAATCCCGAAAGGATCTCCCACTTTGTCTCCCAAGCGGTGAAGAACAAGGCGAGGAAGCCAAGGTAGAGGAGTACCAACGTGAGCTTGGTGACCATGACTCGTTGCAGCGAGTTGTAGATTTTGCCGCCGAAGATGAGAGGAACGAACGCGCTAAGGAAGATGACGTAGCTGAGCGTTCCTACGAGTCCACCGTCTTCGTCGCCGGGCAGCCGGCCCAGGATGACCGCGGCCAACGGCACGGCCGCGTTCGCCGCCAAATACGGCCACAGGCTGCCGAAGTCCATCACCAGGTAGAAGCCAGTCCAGAAGCGAGGACCAGGAGGAGTGCGCAGAAAGCCGACCAGCGCCGATTCACCCGTATAGAGCGAATAGCGCATCACGCCGAGGTTGTAGCCGACCTGGCAGAAGATCGCAATGGTGGCCAGCCAAAGGACGGTCCCACCGTACTGCGCCGTGACGAGCGGGCCGAACAACCACTCCCCCGCGCCAATGTTGGCCCCGGCCATCAGGAGGCTGGGACCGATGAGCTGTGTCCAATTCCGTGCTTCGAAGACGGGGGCGTCAGGCAGTTCGCCCTGATCCCAAGGTCGGAAGCCCCTCTGCGTTGCGTCGGGCGTCGGTGTCGTGGCCATAGGACAGACGGGTCATCGCGGGCCGAGCGATGGCTCCTGCCGCGCCACCCGCGGATCATTAGATCGTAACGCATGGACGGCCAGTGTTTCACCATATGCTGCGAGGTGTGCTCCGGATGACCAGTTACAAAAGCCCCACGCTGCCTTCTTCGTCGGGGGCATTTGACGTGGGCGGCGGGGCGCTCTAGAATCGGGCCGACATGACACGACGACGATCACGGTGGCTTGGATTCACGGCGCTGACGATGTTGGCCTCACTGGCGTGGCCCCTCGCGCTCGCCCAATTTCGCGATCCGGGCCTGCGGCCCGACCACTCGGTGCGGGTTGAAGTGGTGGTCCGGCGCGCCGACACGGGCGAAGTCGTCCCGGCGCGCATCTACCTGTTGCGCAGCGGCCGGCTCTTTCGACTCAGCCCAGTCGATAACCTGATCGCATTCAAGCAGGACAACTTCTACCGCAACCGCGTCTGGCGGCGAACCAATAACCCGAAGTCGCTTGAGGTTACCGTTCGCGACATGTCGCACGTCGTGCTGACGCACGGGCGCGCCACGTTCGACATGCCGCCGTGGGAGGAGTACCGCCTCGAGGCCTATCACGGGCTCTTCTTCGAACCCGCAGTGGTCGACTTTGCCGTCAAGCCGAACGAGCACAAGACCGTTACGCTCGAAGTGAAGCCGATGGCTCCACAGCGCCAAAAGCAATGGATCAGCGCCGACGACCATGTCCACATCATGCGGGCCCGCGAAGACGACGATCTCCTGCTACGTTGGATGCAGGCCGAGGATCTCCACGTCCTCAACAACCTCGAAGGCCAGCGGCAGCAGCACTTCGGGGTGCAATACGCCTGGGGACCCCAAGGCGAGGCGCGCATGCCGGGGCAATCGATCCGCTCGGGGCACGAGACCCGCAGCGACTTCTTCGGCCACGTGCTGGTGCTCGGCGGCCACAAGCTCATTCGGCCGCTGGGGATCGGTGACATGTACGGCAATTCGCCCTACGCCTATCCGCACCCCTGGGTGACCTTCCACCAGGGACGTGAGGTCAGGGGGCTGGTCGGCTACGCCCACTTCCACGGCAGCCGCGAGCACTCGCAGTTCATTATGAATCTCGCGCTCAACAACTTGGATTTCGTCGAGGTCATGCAGTACGCGCTGATTAAGACCGAAGGTTGGTACGAGTTATTGAACGCCGGCTTTCGCGTCGTCGGGACGGGTGGATGCGACTTTCCCGACCCGACGGACCACTTCATCCCGTGGCCGCGCGAGCTGCCGCTGCTGGGTCCCGAGCGGACGCTGGTCAAAGCCGACCCGGGCGAGTCGGCCTGGGAGACCTGGGCCGACGGCATTCGCCGCGGCGACGCCGTGGTCAGCAACGGCCCGCTGCTCGACTTCACCGTCAACGGGAAACGCTCGGGAGCGATCATCGAGTGGGGGGGGGCGGCTCGCAGGAAATCGAGGGTACGGCCACCGCGGTCTTTCATCGTCCGTTGGAGTATCTGGAGATCGTCGCCAACGGAAGGGTGCTGGTGTCAAAGAAGGGTGACGGCAAGCAGAAGGAACTTAGCCTGCCGTTCAAGCTGACGGTTGATGAAAGCACCTGGGTCGCCGCCCGCACCGAGAGCCCCCGGCTGCGGGAAGACATCCGCATCTGGGCCCACGCCAATCCAGTCTATGTGCTCAAAGGGCGGCGGCCGGTTTATGTGAAGAAGGACCGGGAGTCGGTTCTCCGCAAGTGGGAGGCGGAGATCGAGTTTTACAAGACGGCGGAACTTGAGTTTGAAGACGAAGGTCAGCGCGAAGAGCTAATGCGGCTCACTGAGCGTACGCGCCGGATTCTGCAAGGGCCACAGCCTCCGTGGCCTCAATAGCGCGGCCAAGTAGCGAGCCAGGCCTCGTCACAAGGTCAAAACGACAAGCGTAGGCCGAACTGGATCTGGCGTGCGTCGGTGACGGTGTTGCGGATGCGCCCAAACGACGGCAGCGGAGACTCGCCGTCTCCCGTGCCGGCGAACGCGATGAGCGCCGGCGCGCCGAAGTTCGTGCGGTTCGTGAAGTTGAAGAACTCGGCGCGGAATTGCAGCCGGCCGGTTTCACTCAGCCCGGAAAGCGGGATGTTCTTGGCAAGGGAGAAATCAAAGGTGCGAAGATTGGGGCCGATCAAGGCGTTGCGGGCGACATTCCCCAGCGTGCCCGCGGGTTGCAGGATGAAGGCCGCCGGGTTGAAGAAGCCGTTGGGGTCGCCCGTGACGGCGCTTTGGTGCGTCGCACTCGGGGCGAAGCTGGGGCGGTCCACGCCGCGGCCGGGGCCCACGGTCGGCGCCCACAGCGACCGCGAGCGATTCCGCTGCACCATCGGCGTCAACGGGTTGCCGCTCTGCACCGTGAACACGCCACCGGCCTGCCAGTTGCCGAAGATCGCTCCCGCGACTCCGTTGCCGATGCTTTGGTAGGGCAGCTCCCAGACGAAGTTCGCGACCCAGTTGTGCTGCGCATGGAAGTCGGACAGGCCCTTGTTGTAGGGCAGGCCGGGGAACTCCGGCATGGCGGAGGTGGTGCCGGTTCGCGAGTCGGAGAAGAAGGTGGACGCCTGCGTGTTGTCGATGCTGCGTGCGAACGTGTAGGACGATTGCACCTGTACGCCATGACTGAAGCGCTTGCGCAGTTCGAAGACGAAGGCGTTGTACCAGGAGACCCCGTCGCTCTTTTTCAACTCGATGGTCGAGAAGTTGCGATTCAGACGGCCCCCGCCGGCAGGGAAGAAATAACTGCCGTCGTCGAGGCGCTCGGGGATCGCTGTGTTGGCGTCGGTGTTCCTCATCAGGTGAATGCCGCGCGAGCCGGTGTAGCCGATCGTGAGCAGCGTGCTGGCCGGAAGCTCGCGTTGCAAGTTGAGGTTCCACGTTTGGATGTAGGGCGTGCGAAGGTCAAACTCGATGGGCCGGATGGAGCTGTCCGAACGCGTGAAGTCCGGGTGTGGAAATGTCGGTCCCGGAATGACAGGCCGGTGGGCCGAGGGTGGATTGACCACCGTGACGATCAGGTTCTGCTGATTGTTGGTGTTGAAGTAGACGCCATAGCCGCCGCGCAGCGCGGTCGTTGCGTTGCCGAGTACATCCCAGGCGAACCCGAACCGCGGCGCGAAGTTCTTCTTCGTCGGGTTGTCGTATAGGATGCCGGCCGTCGGCTCGGGGTCGGTCAAATTCAGCAGCGCGGTGTTGCGCCCTTGCAGCTCGCCGGGCACGGTCGCGGTCTCGTAGCGCAGGCCAAGGTTCAAAGTCAGATTGCGGGAAACGCGAAAGTCGTCTTGGACATAGGCGCCGAACAGGTTGAAGCGCCAGTAACGGTCGATGGTGGATTCGGGGGTCAGGCCGATATACCGCAGCGGCCGGTTGCCCAAGAAGCCCTCCAGGTTGGCGAATGCGAAGAGCCCGCGCGAGAAGGTGGGGTTGAAAAGGTTGTCTTGATAGCGCTCAAAGAGGACGCCGAACTTCAGGCTATGGTCGCCGCTCGTGTAGGCGACGTCGTCTTGAAAGCTGAAAACGTTTTGCGTGAGCTGGACGTTCGCGGAGATCTGTGGGCCAAAGCGTGGAATGCCGCCGACATCGATATCACCCATCGAGGGCAGGCCGGGAACGAAGGGCTGGACGGGCCCGCTGGTGTTGGCCTCGACGTCTTGGCCGACGCGCGTGCGGCTGAAACCCGCGCGGAACGTGTTCAGAAGACGCGGCGAGAAGACGCGGCGGTGCTCAAGCGTCGCGAACTGGTTGCGCGAGACGAAGGCGCGCGGGAACTGCGGGAAGTCCGTGGGCAGAGACTGGCCGGCGTCGTCGAAGGTGTAACGGACGAAGAGCGAATCTTGGGTGCTGAAGTGATGATCGACGCGGCCCTGCACGAAGTCCTGGTCAAGTTCCTCGGTGAACAGGAAGCTGTGTTCGGCTAATCCGCCGCCGAGGTTGCGGCCGTTGGGAAGCGGGTACTCGTCCAGATACGGCTGGACAGCGGGATCGACGCCGATGTCGAGCAATGAGCCGGGATTCGCCGGGTCGGGCAACATGCCCTGGCGTGCGTTTTCGTCGGGTGCGACGGTGAGGATCGTCCGTCCGCGGTCGGCACGAAGACCCTCGTAACCGAAGAAGTAAAACGTGCGGTCGTGTTGGAGGGGGCCGCCCACCGTACCGCCGAACTGATTCCGCGTGAAGTCGGGCTTCTGCGAGTCAAAGAAGTCACGAGCGTCGAGGTTGTCGTTGCGCAGGTAGTGATAGAGGCTTCCGTGGACCGCGTTCGTTCCCGACTTGGTGAGGGCATTGATGTGTCCGCCGTAGTTGCGCCCGAACTGCGCGTTGTAGCCGTTGGCCTCGACGCGGAACTCGCGTATGGTTTCGAGGCCCAGCGAGGTGCCGGCGCCGCTGCCCGCCGGGCCGTTGGCGAAATCGTTCTGCGGCGTGCCGTCGAGCAGGTAGACGTTCGATCGCGGGTCTTGGCCGTTGACGCTCAGGCCGAGCCCGTGGGCGACGATCGATCCGCCGGAGTCCCGATGCCGGAACGGCTGCACGCCCGGTTGCAGCAGCGCCAGGTCAAGGTAGTTTCGGCCGTTGAGCGGCAGCTCTTCCATGGTGCGGCGCTCGACGAGGTAGCCCAGCTCATAGGTTTGGGTGTTGACCAGGGGTGCGTCCGCGACGACCGTGATCTCGATGCGGACCTCGCCGACGGGGAGATCGAAATGGATGACGGCCGCCTGGCCTACGGTGAGGCGCAGACCCTCGTGGACGACCGTTTGGAAGCCGTCGCGCTCGGCGCGAACATTGTACGTACCGACCGGCATCTCAGGCAGCAGATAGCGCCCTTCCGCGTCGGTCAGGGTCGTGCGTGCGGTTCCGGTGCCGGTGTGGCTCGCGGTAATCCTGGCGTTCTCGATCGCCGCGCCGGAATCATCGCGTGCGGCCCCGGCAATGCTGGCCGTGGTGCGCTGGGCCGCCAGTGGGCCGGCGAGCGCAAGAGACAGCACCACCAGCAACGGGAGGCTGAACCGGACGCGGCATGATCGCAGAATGGAGCAATGGAAAGTCCGTCTCAGAAAACAACCCCCGAATCGTAAGGCTTCGCCGCTGATCAGCGCTTGTGGATCGCGCTTGGAACCCTTTAACACGAATTCTACCGTAGAGAGGTTACACTCCACCGGCCACGGCTTAACGCCTCTGCTCCAAGGTCACCTTCGCGGAGATCTCTTCTCCGTCCCGCAGGACCCTGACCTCGACCACGTCGCCGACCTTGGCCGCCCGCAGCGCGTAGGTGAAGTCGTAGAGATTCTTGATCTCCTTGCCGCCGAAGCCAGTGAGGATATCGCCGCCACGGAGGCCCGCCTTGTCCGCCGGCGAGTCCGGACGAATATCGGCGAACTTCACACCGCTCTTGACAGGACCGAAGTCGGGGATGGAGCCGAAGTAGGGGCCGTAGCCTCCCCCGCCGCCGCGGCCTCGAACGGGGGCGGGTGCGGCGACCCTGCGGAATGCCGGCTTGTCGTCGGCCGCAATCAACTCGGTGGCCACGTCGCCGATCATGTCGACCAACTCGGCCGCAGCTTGGCCGTTGATCTTCTCGGCGGTGTCGGATGGCTTGTGGTAGTCGCCGTGCAGGCCCGAGAAGAAAAACAGCACCGGGACTTTCTTTGCGACGAATGACGTGTGATCGCTGGCCGTATAGCCGCCCTCGGAGAACGAGACCTCGAAGTCGTGATTCGGCTCGATGCGGTCGAGCAGTTCCTTGAACGTCGAGCCTGTACCCGTACCGCCGACGTAAACCTTGCTGTCGCGGATGCGGCCGATCATGTCCATGTTGATCATGGCCACGGCCTTCTCGAGAGGATGAGTTGGATGCTTGACCCAATGCGACGAGCCAAGCAGGCCGATCTCCTCACCGCTGAAAGCGATGAATAAGACGCCGCGTTCGAGTGAATCCCGCCGGTCGGCGAGCACGCGTGCGAGTTCAAGCAAGCCGGCCACCCCTGATGCATTGTCGTCGGCGCCGGGGTGGACGGTGCCGATCTTCGACGGAGCCAGCGAGCTGTGGTCGCCCAAGCCGAGGTGGTCGTAGTGGGCGCCGAGAACGACATACTCGTTGCTGCGGCCCGGCAGAAAGCCAACGACGTTGTTCACTGTCGCTTTGTGGCGCTCGATGTCGATGTCAAGTGTAACCGTCAGGTCCTCAGGCAGCGCGAAGGATTGGGGACGGCTGCTGGACGCCATCTCTTCCTGCAGCTTGGCGAGGGACGTGTCCGCCCCTTTCAGCCATCTGTCCGCGACCTTGTTCTTCATATGCACCATGAGGGTGCCCGCGTTCTCGGGGCCCGCCACGGCGCCGAACTTCAGCAACTCGTCTTTCTTGCCTGGATCAAGCTTGCCGTTGACCAAGATGACGGCCTTGGCGCCGCGGTCGCGTGCGTTGATCGCTTTCGAGATCAGGTGAGCGTGATGGGAGGGCCGCTGTTGGCCGGAGGGTCCTTTCTTTGTGAAGAACTTCGGCTCGTAGCGCAGCAGCAGGACGATCTTGTCCTTCGCGTCGAAATGGGTGTAGTCGTCGTAGCCGCGTTCGTCGGCGCTAACTCCATACCCCGCGAAGACGACTTGGCCGGAAACCGAACCAGCGGAGGAGAAATTCAGCGGCACATAGTCACGGCCCGGCCTGAGGGAGATCTCGCCTCCGGGCGTGCGAACCACCAAGCGATTGCCTTCACCCATCTCGCCGCCCGTCGTCACGCCGAAAGGCTGCAAGTAGGACTCACCGCCTAGGGCGGGCTCGAGTCCGACCGCCTCAAACTGCTTAGCGATGTATTGACCGGCCCGCTCCAGCTCGGGCGAACCGGCGCCGCGGCCTTTCATTTCCGGCGCTGCGAGGACTTCGACGTGATCAACATACCGCTCCGCGGACGTGCCCTCGAGTTTGGCGGCAGTGGCCGAAGCGACAAGCAAGACCGCTGAGAGCAGCAAGCGGCCGGAATGGAAGAATAGACGTTGCATCAAGGATTGTTGAAACCTGTACACCTCAGGAGCGAGACCCACGTTACCAGCTGCCGTCCCTCGTTTTGAGAGATCTCCCCGTATTTCGGGCAGCCTTAGGATTTCGTTCGTGCTGTGGTAAGCCATTCGAGATCAAACTGGACAAACGTGATTCTTTCATAGGGGTGAACGGTGCCTGTCTCGTAGAGAAGGCCGATCGTGCCGTCAGCCAGCACGCTCAAGCAGGAATAGGCAGCCGGACCCTCGTTGATTCTCCGCGAGACGGGCCAGCTTCGGCCCTCGTCATTGCTAAGCCTGACCGTCAAGTTTTGCCGGTTAACGAAGGCCCCCGAATTGGGGACGTTAGAAAACAGCAAGCGATTCTCTCCTCCCTTGTCCGCTGTCGAATAACGCAAGAGGCTGGCTTGACAGCGTGGATCTGGGAGCGCGTCGTCCTCGAACTCCTTGTACCAACTCTCCCCGCCGTCGCGGCTGACAGCCACATAGCGATACCGGCCTTCAACTTCACGCATGTTAAGCATCAGGGTCCCGTCGACCAACTCCACTGCCTGTGACTCGTTCGTTTCCTTCTGCACCTTGGCGCCCGCATGCCAGGTTCGACCGTGGTCGTCGCTGTAAATCACCCTGGAAGGACCATGGCCGACGCGAGTGCCGGTGTCATAGCCTGGAATGACCAATCGGCCGCTCTGAAGCTGGATTCCCACGCCTGGACCGGCTATAAACGGCCCGACACTCGGGGTAATATCAACCGGGTCTGACCACGTCGCTCCTTCATCCGTGCTCCTGAGAACCAGGACCTGGCCATGCCAGGGAGCCTTCAGATGCGCTGCCAAACTGCCACCAAGCGAGCGCCAGCAGCACATGAGGATGGTTCCGTCCTCGCGATCAACAACCGGGCATGGATTCGTGATGGCTTTACCCTTTCCGGGGAGGACCATCTGCATGGGTTCCCAAGTGACACCGTAGCCAAAGACTCGCTCGTAGCCATTCAGCTTTTGGGGAACGCTGCGGCCGCCATCGTAGAGGCTTCGCTTCAAGACCAGGTCCGTGGGATCGGCGTCATCCCCTACCCGCGCTTCACAAAACGCCAGGATCGTTCCCTTAGCCGAGACAAGCAAGGAAGGGATGCGGTAAATGTTCACGCCGTCGAGGCCACTGATAAATAGATCCTGTTGCCTGAAGAGTGTAGGTTCCGAGGAAGAATCCTCAGAGTACGCCCTACCTAATGGCGAGCTTCCAACCAACGCCCCGGCGGCGGTCACCGCAGAAAGGAATCCGCGTCTATTCATGTTTTCATGCATAGCTTTACTCATTTGGACGGATCGGCTTGCCGCCTTGGTTCACGCTTGAGTGATTGACGCTTGTTTGAGGTTCCCCAAAGAAGCCCACAAGTACAGCGCGCCAGCCAGCACGAGTGGCGACGTGTAGACGTCCGAGACCCATTCATGGCGCCACAGCGAGACACCTAGATGGCCCATGCCGTTGAGCAACATCATAACCGCGAAGGCATATCCTACCGGAACGAACCCTCGCCGCGCTCGGTAAGCCAGTGGCGACAGCGCCAGCAGTGAAATAACGCCAAGGGTTAGCAGGCCGATCCATGTCCCGAAAGTGAACGTTGGCAGCCAAGGGAAACCAAGTTTCTGACGAAGCTCCATTACGGCTGGATTGTAGACCGACAAGAAATCAGTCATGGCCTCGTCGGCTAGGTGGACGGCGAGGAGCATACACAGCACGACCCACGGCCGGCCGAAGTTCCTTTCTTCCCGCACGCGGTCTGGTTTTGCTCAGGGCTCGCCGGGAAAGGCGGTTTCCACTTCACAGCCGCAATCATCACCGGCGTTCTTAGTCACCTTCTGGTACTCGATCTCGTAGTCGATGATGCGCTTCAAACGGTTCCAGTCGAGGTTGCCGGTGAGCCTGCGTCCGTTGACGAAGATTGTCGGGGTTTGAGTGACGGCGACGTTGCGCCCCTCTTGGATCGACGCTTCGACGATGGAACGGGTTTCCGGGTCGTCGAGGCAGGGAGAGAGCCGCAGCGAATCGAGTCCCTGGGCGCCGGCGAACTCGCCGAGTTTGGCTTTGAAGTTCTGGGGCGTAATGTTCTTCTGGTTTTCGAAGACCCAATCGTGGTATTTCCAAAAGCCTTGTGGCTCCATCGCATAGATGCAGCGGCCGGCGATGGCAGCCTGCATGGCCCAGTTGTGGTTGCGGAGCGGGAAGTCGTGGTAGTAGACACGAACCTGCTCAGGGTAGTCAACCGGGAGGCGGGTCCTCAGGAGCTTGCCCTCTTTCGCACAGTAAGGACACTGGAAGTCGCTGTACGCCGCGATGACGACCGGTGCGCCCTCTTTGCCGAACGCGGGAAGATCGCGATTGTCGATCTTGTCGAGGTGATTCTGAAACGGATTCTTGTCGATGGCGTAGACGGTGGCCTGGACGATATTCCGCCCGTCGCTCGATACGTAGAACACTAGGTCCTGGGTCTGTAGCTTGAAGGACGCCCGGACCGTCGTCTTGAGCAAGCCCTCGATCCCGGAGGGCTCAAAGTCACCGACCTCCACGCTGATCTCGGGACCCCAGACGCGCAAATGGCGAAGGTAGTACGCGAGGTCAGCCTTGTCCAACGCGTTGGACGGGGGAGACGGCGTGGGCGCGTCGCCCGCTGTCGAGGCGAGCGGATTGTCGGCGCTTTGGCCGTAGGCCGCCGCAGTGGCAAGGATCGCCGCGAGCGCCCCTACGACGAGCGTACGACAGCAAAGAGGGTGTTGGGGCATGGACTTATTCTAGCGTAGGGTTTGCGGGGTCAAGTTTGGCTTTCGGGTTGGTGTTCGTACGAAGGCACGGGCGGGTTGCGAAGCATCCATCGAGAGCCGCCCGGGGATGGGAAAACGCTGATTTGCCATCGTGGGCGCTCGTGGCGTATCGTCGGGGCGAGGGCAGACTATGAAGCTGACGCGTCGAGCTTTGCTGGCCGGGGGGACAGCTGCTTCCCTGTCGCGGCGCCCTCGGCGGGCTGCTGCTGCCGAGGGCGGTCCGTGGAAGCCTGTTGTTTCCGAGAACCTCCATAATGTCGAGCCCGATACTCTGCGCTGGCTGAAGCAGCTTGGCCTCAAGCACGCCGTCTTCCAGGGGACCGACCACGTTGACCCTGACCGGAAGGGCTATTGGACGCAGGAAGACGTCCTGCGCCAGAAGCGTAAGTGCGATGAAGCCGGCGTGGAACTCACGTCGATGATGATTCCGATCGGCTTCTATACGAAGGCGCGCTTCGATCAGCCCGGGCGCGATCAAGAGATCGAGAACGTCATCCGCACGATTCAGGCAACGGGCGAAGCGGGCGTCCGCATGATGGAGTGGCGCTTCTGGCCCGACTTCTATTGGGACGAGCGGGTGGGTTACTACCGTCTCGCGGGCCGCGGCGGCACCAATCTTAAAGCGTTCGACTATGGACGTATCGCCAAAGAGCCCAACTTCCCGGAGATCGGCGAAGTCAGCTCGGACGAGATGTGGCAGCGCTTCCCCTACTTCACGAAACCGGTTGTGGAGGCGGCGGAGAAAGCCGGCGTGCAGCTCACCATGCACCCCAATGACCCGCCCGTCAAGAATATGCGCGGGGTGGCGCGCATCTTTCATCACACCGACGGGCTACGGCGGCTGATCAACGAGATCCCCAGCCCTTACAATGGCATCACGTTTTGCCAGGGCACGATCACCGAGATGGGCGTGAACGTGTTGGAGGACATCCGCTACTTCGCTACCCGCAACCGCATCAAGCTGGTGCATTTCCGCTCCGTCCGCGGCACGGTACCGAAGTACCGAGAGGTCTTCGTCGATGAAGGTGACATTGACATGCTTGATGCGATGAAGACGTACCGTGAATCGGGGTTCGCCGGCCCGTTTGTGTCAGACCATACGCCGCGGGTCGAAGGTGACACCGCCTGGGGGCACGTGGGGCGCACCTTTACACACGGTTATATTCGCGGGTTGGTGCAGGCGGTGAATGCGGGTTGAGGGTGTTTGAGTCGTACTAGCGCGTACCGCTGCCGAGCCTCGGGAACGAAAAGCCGCGGCTCTCTTTCGAGCCCAGCGCTGCGCGCTTCGCTCGCCGTATACGAAGCGCCTACTTCGCTAGGGCTTTTTCGACTGCGCTCGTGAGCTGCGAGGATTCCGGCTCGACGTCGGACTCGAAGCGGCCAATCACTTTGCCTTGGCTGTCGACGAGGAACTTGGTAAAGTTCCAGCGCACTTCGCCCCCGGCATTGGAAGTCAAGTGCTGGTAGAGCGGCGCGATGTCGCCGCCTTTGACCGAGATCTTCGAGAACATCGGGAAGCTCACGTCGAACTTGCGCGAGCAAAAGGCTTTGATCTCTTTGTCGGTGCCGGGCTCCTGCGCGCCGAAGTTGTTGGCCGGGAAACCCATCACGACCAGACCATCGCTTTTGTGCCGGCGGTAGAGGGCTTCGAGACCCTTGTACTGCGGCGTGAACCCGCATCGGCTGGCGACGTTGACCATCAGCAGCACTTTGCCGTTGTAGTCGGCGAGCGAAACCGGCTCACCGTCGATTGAGTTCAGGGTGAAGTCGTGAACGCTGCCGGCGGCGAGCATGATGGTGGTGGCAAGCAAGAGCAGGGTGGTGAAACGAACCGTTCTCATCATAGGGACATTATAAGCAAGGAACCACTGGCGGCGAAATGTCCCGGAATGGTGGTTCGTCTGTCCCGCGTTATTGCGGCCTCAAAGCTTGAATGGCGCGGGGCTGAAGCAGAGCACAAAGACAATCCAAAGCCAGAAGCCGATTCGCCGCCGGGTGGAGCCGAGGTCGAGGGTGTCGTTGAGTGTGGGAGGGTGGGCGATGCCCATGAACCAAAGAAGAACGAGGATGAGGGTATATTGAAAACCGTAGAAAACGGTGACGCCACCCAACGCAACAAAGGCTAGAAACGCGACCGCACGGCTCCTTCGTCCGAAGAGGGCATAGTTGATGTGTCCGCCGTCAAGTTGACTGATGGGTAGCAGGTTCAAGGCGGTCACGAACAAGCCGACCCACCCCGCAAAGGCGACGGGATGAAGTAGAAGATCGGCGCCGTCCGGCGTGGACCCGAAAAACAGCCACTGTAACCCCCTAAATATGAGAGGATCGCCCAACATGATCGTTGCTTGGCCGGGTTGCGCTTGCACGAATCCGGACAGGAACACGCCGATCACACTCACCGGGAAAGCTACGACAAGGCCGGCAATGGGCCCGGCGGCCGCGATATCGAAAAGGGCTCGGCGGTTGGGGATTGCCGGCGACATCCGGATCACCGCCCCTAGAGTTCCGATCAGTGAGGGGAAGGGAATGAAATACGGCAGAGTGGCTGGTACACGATAATACCTCGCGGCAAAGTAGTGGCCAAACTCGTGGGCCGTGAGAATACTGATCAAACAAACCGAATACAGCGGCCCGTTAATGTAGGTGGTGGTCCCCACCGTCAACAAGAACAGCAGCGCGTGGAGCCAAAGCTTCCTCGGCCGCGGCCGCATTTGCGGAACGAAGGGCCGATGCCCGCCGTTGATCGTGGGCTGGATGACTTGCGGGGGGAAAGGGCGGGGCTGAGGCTGGACGGGGCGCCAGGGGTCGAACGGCATGAGGGTCTCTTTCAGAGTACGACAAAACCCCGGAACGGCTGGTCGTGGGCCGCTTCGCATCCTCCCACAAGTCGCTCGGCGCGAACCATGTTGAGAGACGAAAGCTGCGGGTCTCTGCTCGCCCTCCACCACGAGCGCCGTGAGTGTCACGCGAGGAGTGAGACGTTCGGTCTTCGCCGGCGTCGAATCGGTCATAATGGGTAACCGTGAAACATCCGGTCTGTTCTCTCCCATCCGTTCTGCTGGTTGCGGTGCTGTCCGCCGCTTGTCAAGGCGAGCCTCCCGCTGTGCCCGAAAGCTCGCTCATGTTTGAAAACCGTCGCGCCTGGCAACTTGAGAACGAACAGCTTCGAGTGACTGTCCTCGAAGGGGGCGGCCACATCGCGGAGATCGTGCTGAAGGGTGACGGGAGTGAGTCGATCAATCCGTTGTGGATCCCTACGTGGCCGTCGATCGAGCCCTGGACCTTCGACAGCGAGAAGCACACTGCGGTTTACGGGACGGATTCCGAGGCGCAGTTGCTGGCGGGGATCATGGGGCATAATCTCTGCTTCGACTTTTGGGGCGCCCCCTCGAAGACCGAATTTGCCGCCGGGCTGGCCTACCACGGCGAAACAAATGTCCTGCCGGCGCGGAAGATTTCCCAAGACGCGAACTCGCTGATTCACCGCTTCGACCTAGCGCAGTCGCAAACCGCGATTACGCGCACGATGAAGCTGGTCGCGGGCCAGCCGGTGCTCTACGTCGAAGAGACGGCGGAGAACAAGCTGAGCCTCGACCGTCCGTTCGGCTGGGTGCAGCACGTGACGTTCGGTCCTCCGTTTCTGGATCCTGAGGCGACGTTCTTTGACGCTTCCGCCACCAAGGGCGACCTGGGGTCGGACCAGCCGGGCTCGTTGGCCGACTGGCCGGTGGGCCCCGCCGACGAGCCCGCGAACGACTATCGGCGCTTCGCCCCCGAGCCGCCCAGCGACAAGATGGCATACTTCCTCATGGACCCCGAGCGAGAGTTGGAGTACATTGCCGCGGTCAATACCGAGCACAATCTTCTCATCGCGTACCTGTTTCATCGCAAAGACTACCCCTGGATGATGGTCTGGGAGGAGAACCGCAAGCTGGAAGTGCCGCCCTGGAACGGCAAGTCGATGACGCGCGGCATGGAGTTCGGCAACACGCGCATCCCGGGGACAGCGATTGAGTACTTCAAACATCCCGAGATGTACGACACGCGCACCTTCGGTTGGTTTGACGGCAAGGAAAAGAAGACGGCCCGCTACGTGGCGTTCATGGCGAACGTCCCGGAGGGGTTCAACGGCGTGGCCGACATCACGATAGACGGCACGGACATTGTGGTAGCCGGCCAGGGTGTGGAGGAGCCGGTTCGCGTGGCGTTCACGCCTGATCTGTTCTAGGCGCCTGATCCTCGCGACATCTGAACGACAACAACAGGGAGAGCTACGTACAGAACGTCATTTGCTTGCCAAGAGAGGCTTGCGGTCGTAGCCCAGGACTGTCGCGGGCGAGAAGATTCAGAGGGAGAATGGGTACGTTTGTCCACCACGGCTAATCGAACCAGCTTGCCTAGTTTAAGGGAACGAGCGGATTCGCCGGCGGAGTCTGTTGGAGGGTGCGGTCGGCGGATGCTTGCCCCAACTACTCCGTGCTGTCAGTCGACTTGCCCTTAACGATGTCGTCGAAGATGTGGCTCACGTCAGTCGTCGGGACGTTGGCACCCTTGTAGTCATGGCATGCAAAGCAGTTCGTGGCCGACCCACGCTCCCCGCTGCCGCCAGATTGAAACGTTCCCTGAAAGGTCGTTTCCATGACCGAGTTCGCCAGTTGTAGCGAGCCGCGCTGATTCTCAGCGTTCGCCGACTGCTTGGGATCGCTGACCCAGAGGGCACCGATGTTGATGTAGTTCTGCCAGACAGCCATCGGATCTTCTGACGACAGCTTCGTGAGAATCCCATCGGCACCGACGAGCTGTTCGTTCAGTTTGTTCACTACCGCTATGTTCTCCTGGGCCTTGTTGTCGTTGGGACCCGTGCCGTCGTGGTACACCTGGCAGATCTCGGTAGGCGTCCCGTGGAGGTCTTTGGCGGGCGAGGCTTTGTTGAAGGAGCAGGACTCGCACCCAGCAGATCCTTCGAGGCACTTCTCGCAATCGTCGCTCGTGAACGACCAGCCTGCCGCAGGCGCTGACAAGGGTTCCAGACAATCGGGGGCGTTATCCCCGTGCTCGAAGCTTGCCCATACAAACTCCGGATGATCCGCGGTATTTCGGACCAGGTGAAAACCGATGAGGCCGAGACTCACGGGTATATCGTTGATCACAGCGTCCATCGTGAAGTACTTCTCGCCTTCGGATGAGCCCATCACGCGCCACGCGGTCTTGATCTCGGTCGTTCCGGGTGGAAAGTCACCTTTCTCGGGGACGTCACACATGTTCCTGCTGAAGCGAATGTCGTAGTACGCAACATTTCCAGACTGGTCGTAGATCGTGGCCTGGTCGCCTGCCTGGTGAACTCGCTCGGGAATGATGAACTCCGCCGACGGATCATCGCTCTTTTGCAAACGAACGAACAGCCCCTGCATATCCTCATCCGACTGGCGGGCACGCGAGTCCCCCTCGGCCCGCAAGACCGGATAGTTTTCCGAAACCTGGAAAGTCCGGACCTCCCCGCTCTCCGCGGGCGAAACCAGAGCCAGAAACCACTGCCAGGAGAACTGATAGAACTGACAGAAATCCGTCCCTCCGCCGGGTATCTCCGACGGCGGATTTGGTTTGGTGACCCAGTCCGGCGACGCCGGACATGGGAACGATCCTCCGCCGGCGACGGCTTCCTCTCGCGGTGTTCCAGGCTCACCGCATCTCGTGAGACACAACACAGCCGCCAGCAACAGGGTACGGATCAGCACGTTGCCCTCCAATAGTCCAGGGTTTTTGCTTGTTGAGCGCCAAGTCAGCTACAGTATCCCGCAGCCCGTTTTTATTGCCACCACTCCGCCTTAACAGGGATTTCTGATTTGGACATCCGGCTCACCCAGGGTACACGACTTGTTCCCTGGAAGACAAAAACCTTGCGCCCGACCAGTTCCGGAGTGGGCCGCAGCGACCTGAGTAATCGGGACTCGGCAGCCGGAGGCTTGCGCCACATGAACTCCGACTTGTCGCTTGGAGGTTGAAGACCCTGCTCGGGCTTGTCGATCGACAGGCAAGTCGGCCGCAACACTATGGGATAATCGCAACCAAGGCGAGAACGGCCCGCAAGCCCCCAAGCATGAGAGAGCAACTCGCCGAGAAGATCCGCACAAAACAAGCCCGCGCCGCCGTGATCGGTCTCGGCTACGTGGGGCTGCCGCTGGCGGTCGAACTCGCCAACTCCGGTTTTTGTGTCACCGGCATTGACAACGACGCCGAACGAGTCAAACACATCAGCGCCGGACACCCAGACATCACAGACGTCGAGGCCGAGACGCTGGGTTCGCTCCTCGAAGCCGGCCGCTTGACGGCCACGAGTGACGCCTCGGCCCTCGGCGACTGCGACACCGTCAGCCTCTGTGTCCCCACACCGCTGCGAAAGACCCGCGACCCGGACTTGAGCCACATCCTTGATGCGACCGAACGGCTCGCCGAACAGTTGCACCGGGGGATGCTGATCATCTTGGAGTCCACCACCTACCCGGGCACAACGGAAGAGGTGATCCGGCCCCGGCTTGAGAAGTCCGGTTTACGAGTGGGTTCGGACTTCTTTCTCTGTTTCTCGCCCGAACGCGTGGACCCGGGCAACCGCAGCTACAAAACGCGGAACATTCCCAAGGTTATCGGCGGCGTCACGGCCGCCTGCACGGAGATGGGCTCGCTTCTTTACTCACAGGTGATGGAAGACGTAGTTCCCGTCAGCTCGACTCGGGTGGCGGAGATGGTCAAGCTGCTCGAAAACACCTTTCGCATGATCAACATCGGCTTGGCTAACGAGATGGCGCTGCTGCGTGACCGCATGAAGATCGACGTGTGGGAGGTGATCGACGCGGCGGCCACCAAGCCCTTCGGGTTCATGCCGTTCTATCCGGGCCCCGGACTTGGCGGGCACTGCATCCCGGTCGATCCGCATTACCTGTCGTGGAAGACGCGCCAAGCCGGCCACGAGGCGAGGTTTATTGACCTCGCCGCGCGGATCAACGGCCTCATGCCGCAGTTTGTGGTCGATAAGATCCAGACAGCGTTGAATGACCGTGGCAAGCCGGTTAAAGGCAGCCGGATTCACGTCATAGGCGTCGCCTACAAGCCGGACGTCGCGGACGTCCGGGAGTCGCCCGCGCTTGACATCCTTGCGCTGCTGGCCGAGCGCGGCGCGCTGCTGAGCTACACGGACTCGCTCGTCGCCCAGGTGAATCTCTACTCCCTGCAACTGGCATCCCAGCCCCAGCAGGCCGCCGCCCTGGCCGACTGTGTTGTGATTGTCACGGATCATTCGGTAGTCGATTACGACAAGCTGGTCGAGGACGCGTGTTTGATTGTCGACACTCGTAATCGGCTTAAGTCGTTTCCAGACCAGAAGATCGTTCGGCTGTAGGCGCCTTACGGCGGGTTGAGTCAGCCATCTCAGGACGGAAATTTCCTTCCGATCATTGCTTGCACCCTGCAAGCATGGCAACCTGGTGGGCGCGTGCCCGAATTACCCGACATCGTCGTCTACATCGAGGCGTTAGAGAAGCGGATCGTCGATCAGCGGCTTGAAGATGTGCGTATCGCGAGTCCTTTTCTCTTGCGCACGGCCGAGCCTCCGATCCAGTCGGTACACGGCAAGCGCGTTACGGAGTTGAGGCGCATCGGCAAGCGCATCGCGATCGGCCTGGAGGATGACCGCTGGTTGGTGTTGCACCTAATGATCGCGGGCCGTCTCTATTGGCGCGAGCCGGCTGCCAAGCTTCCTGGCGGACGGCGCGGCTTGGCGGCCTTCGATTTTTCACATGGAACCCTCACGCTGACCGAAGCGGGGTCCAAGAAGCGAGCTTCCCTGCACGTTGTGCAAGATGAGGGTGCGCTGCGTAAGTACGACCCGGGCGGGCTCGAAATCCTGGAGTGTGACCTGGACGCCTTCTCGCAGAGACTGCGGTCCCGCAACCACACGCTGAAGCGGGCGCTCACGGACCCTCGCTTGTTCAGTGGAGTTGGGAACGCCTACTCCGACGAGATCCTCCATCGAGCCCGGCTGTCCCCGGTCACTCTGACGCAGAGACTCTCGGAGGAGGAAACCGAAAGGCTCTACCGGGCGACTCGAGAAACGCTCGAACTTTGGGTCAACCAGCTACGCGACGAGAGCGGAGAAGCGTTTCCGGAAAAGGTCACGGCGTTTCGCGAGGGCATGGCGGTTCACGGCCGGTACGGGAAGCCCTGTCCCGTGTGCGGATCGCCTGTACAACGCATTCGCTACGCGGCGAATGAAACGAACTACTGCGCGCCATGCCAGACAGGCGGAAAGCTGCTGGCTGACCGCGCGCTCTCGCGGCTGCTCAAGAAAGACTGGCCGCGGACTATCGAAGAGTTGGAAGCCTTGGGGTGTTCCGAGGACAAGTGATGCGACTTTGCTCCAGGCCCGGTGCAGTTCTCACTTCGCTCGGCGGGCCGTGAACTCGACTGGCGCGCGCATGCCGCTCCCCCGACGCCTACCGCCAGGCCGGCCGCCACCGGGTCCGCCTGCGCCAGGCCCGCCTTCACCGACTGCGGGCCCGCCTTCCCTGGGAGGACGCCCTTCGCGGCCACCGGGAGGTCCGCCGCCGCCCGGACCGCCGAAGCCTTCCATGGTCCGGGTGAACTTGATCTCGTCGCCTTCGATCTTGCCGTTATAGAGAATCGTGACCTCACGCCGGAAGTTCATGATCTGCTTGAACGAGATCACGTCTCCCTCGATCTTGCCGTCCTGGATCTCGAAGTCGCCCATCATGTTGGCGACAGTGCCGGTAAGCTGGTCGCCGTCGACCTTGAAGCTGAACTCGAGTTCCGAAGGCCCTCGCCGGGTTTCGAACTCAGCCACCCACCTGCCGGTCACATCGGTCGCCGAGGCCAGCGAAGCCGTGGCCAGCATAGAGAACAGAGTCAGGCTTACGATTTTTTTCATGGAGTTGGCTCCTTGGGCTGAAAGGGAAGTCATCGTCAACGATGGACGCCGCCGGATAGGGGGTTGGCCCGGAAATCCGGCGGCAACCATCAGCGCCCAGCGAGTACGCGGCTAGTAAGCTTGCGTTCAACTCAGTCGAGCAGTAGGGGAGCCGCACCGCCTTGCTGAGGGCCGCCGGAGCTGCGCATCCGCCCGCGGGGGCCGAAGCCAGGCCGGCTTTTTCCGCCGGGACCGCCGAAGTGTCGGCGCATGCCGGGTCCATGCTCAGGACCCTCGATGAAGTTCATTGCAGCTGCTTGATGCGCCACGGCTTGCAGGCTCATCACGCGCTCCAACTCCTCCACCTGGCCCCGTTGTTCTTCGGTTAAGAAGCCGAGGATCTGCTCTCGTTGCGCCGTCTTTGCAGCTTTGAGCTGTTCCCGCAGGCCCTTCAGCTGGACCGTCAGATCTCCGATCACCGAGGGATTGGGCGACACCAGGCCCATCTCCTCACGGAGCGCGCGCCCTGTCTCGTGCAACTCTTCCATCAACGGACGAGTCTCTTCGCGGAAGGCCCGCTTGGCCGCTTGCAGGTCGGCGACTTGCGGCTCGGTAAGATTCAGGTAGTTGTTCAGCCCCTCGGTGCGCGTACCTCGTCCACGGCGCCCCTCTCCACGCTCGAATGTGCGCTCCTGCGCTAGCAGGGTGGCCGCACAGAGAAAGCTGATTGCTATCAGATTTAGGGTTCTCATGACCATCACTCCTTTCTTCTCCTCTTGGAGACCCTGCGGTAGCCATCCCTGCCGTCTTGATCTCCGCTTTTGTCACCCTCAGGATATCGGCTGCATGTAAAGTCCTGGCTGCGTTCACGTAAAGGTTTGTAAAGCTTGATTGCCCATGCTCAACGTCCAGGAGAGCGACGTCAGCAGATGGGGAGGGAACGGGCGACCACGATTCCCGGCAGCTCCTCTGCGCGAGGAAGCCGGATTCTAATCGTCATAGCGTGAGCCGATAAACGTCCCAGGTTCCCGAGATACTGAACCTCCTGCCTCCACCGCCTGGTCCACCTAAGCCCCTCATCGGGCCTCCCGGTGGGGCGAACTCAAGTCCGCCACTGTTCTCAGGGTCTTCAGGTCCGGCCATACGTCTCAATCCTTGCCCACCGAAACGGCCGCGGCGACCGCCGCCTACTGCGCCACCCATTCGCCGCCGCATCATCTCTCGCATCCGCTCCGGATCCATTCCGCCGAGGCCAGGTCTACGGGTTCGCGATACCTCGGGGCCGGGCAGCTCGATCGACCCCACTTTTTCAAAGGAGCCCGAGCCCGTGATAAGTCGCTCCACCTGACGGATTTCCCTGTTACCGCTGGTGATCCAGTAGGTCCCTTTTCCTTCCGCCCATGCCTGCGTGTCGTCCAACGCCATCGAAGCCCGTTCGCTGGGGCTGAGGTTTTCGTACTTTGCTCTCAGCCTGGCGGCCTTCCCCACCTGCCTCGGGCTGGGCAGATCAGGGTCGGCGCCGAACATCGCGCCAGGTCCGAATCCACGCCGATCCCCCAAGATCACCGAAGAATCCGCCAGTTTCCACTTGCCGGTGAAGTTGACTTGCTCCAACAAGCGCCGGCTGGAGACAACCACGCTGGACTCCGGGATGTTCTCGTCGAGCCACTCCACCGCGATGGCGGACCGCTTCGCGCCATCATGCTCTCGCCGCATGCGTTCCATCGAACCCGGAACACCACGAACGAATTGAACCGCCACCAGTACGCCCAACACCACTCCCGCAATCCGCCGGTCGCCAAATTGGCGGAACAGCCACATCGCGGGCAGCAGGTAAAGTGGCATTGTCGGTAGCAGGAACCGGATCGAAGCTCCCTGGGGCCCGCGGTTGAAGTAGTATCCGGCGTAGACAACCGAGATCGCTAGGGCAATCGCAAAGAGCGTAAACGCCAAGGGCCGAACTTCGCGTCGAAGCGACATCGCAGCCATCCCGGCGATCCCCAGAGCTACAAAAGTACCGATGCCGGAACTCAACAGCGCCTCCAGGTAAGCGCGCCAGTTGTTGCCGAGGTTCTCCCATGTGATCTGCTGCTCGTTGGTGAGCGCGTAGCCGGTCTTCCAGAAAGCCCCGAAGTGAACCTGGTTGTGGAGCAGCAGAAGCCCTAACGGCAGAGCCGCTCCCCCGATCAAGAACAGTAGTTCTCTTCGACGACCGCTCAGATGTGGCCATTGCAGTAGAAGGAAGAGAAGCACGCCCATTCCAGCGACCGCCTCGGCGTAGCGCACAGTCGGCAAATATCCGAGTAACAGGCCGGCAGCGATGGCAAGTCCCGCGCCACCTCGGCGGCCCCAACGATCGAGCGCCCAGATTCCCGCTATCAGAAAAAAAGCCGCAGCGGTGTGTGCATCGGAGTGAAGCGCATGATGATTGGCCAGCGGGACGACGGCGTAAAGCGCAGCGGCGGCTAGAGCAAGCTTCTCTCCCACCCAGGCGCGGCACAGCAGGAACAGAAACAGTAAAGTCAGCGTGGCCAGGAGCGGGTTCACGTAGAATGCTGCCTGCCATCCAAACAGCAACCATGTGCCCGCCAATAATAACGGCAGCCCAAAGGGATAGCGGCTGACGAATTCGCCGTTCTCCTGCTCTAGCCAGTGAATCCCGAAGAATGGGGTATTTACTTGACTCAGGTAGCCCCAAGATGTAGTATGCGGTGCGATGGAGGACTATCCGCGGAACTTGGCTGAGTTCGAGGCCCGCTTTGCGACGGAGGAGGCTTGTCGGGATTATCTGTTCCAGCTGCGCTGGCCGGAAGGATTCCGCTGTCCGCGCTGCGGACACGGCGCGGCTTGGCCGGTCCGGCAAGGGCTGTGGGAGTGCTCGGGCTGCGGTCGGCAGACCTCGGTCACCGCTGGCACGGTGTTCCAGGACACTCGTCAGCCCCTGCGGCTGTGGTTGCGAGCCATCTGGTGGGTGACCAGTCAGAAAAACGGAGTGAGTGCCCTGGGGCTGCAGCGAGTCTTGGGGCTGGGCAGCTACAAGACGGCCTGGAGCTGGCTGCACAAGTTGCGCCGCGCCATGGTGCGCCCCGGTCGCGACCGCCTCAGCGGCCGTGTGGAGGTGGACGAGACGTACTGGGGCAGCCCAGAAGAGGGCGTGCGCGGTCGCCAGACCTATACCAAATCGTTGATTGCCATCGCCGCCCAGGAGGACGGCAGGGGAACGGGACGGCTTCGGATGCGCAGAGTCCGGGATGCGAGCGCAGAAAGCTTGATGCCCTTTGCCGAAGAAGCGATTGAACGGGGCAGCACGGTTCATACCGACGGCTGGCTGGGCTATGAGCCGCTACAGAAGCGCGGCTACCGGCACGAAGTAACGTTCCTCGATGAGGGGCCGGAGTCGGCCTCGAAGCTGCTGCCCCGAGTGCACCGCGTGGCGTCGCTTTTGAAGCGTTGGCTGCTGGGGACGCATCAGGGGGCCGTCAACCCCGAGCATCTGGACTACTACCTGGACGAGTTTACCTTCCGCTTTAATCGACGCAACTCTCGCAGCCGAGGGAAGCTCTTCTATCGACTTGTGCAACAGGCGGTCGCCATCGACCCCGTGCCATACAAGTCCATCATCGGCGGCACTGAAAATGCTGCTTCTGTCGACCACAAGATGTAGGGGTCACCTGAGTCAAGTAAATACCCCAGTTCCCGAAGTATTGAACGGGTGAGGCAGGAGGAAGACTCGTTCGGCCTTGCGCCGCAATCAGGCGGGCCTGCGCGAAGTAGCCGTCAGCGTCCGGGCTGGCATAACCGGGGACGACAAACCAACAAAGCCAGACGAAATGGGCAATCAAGACGGCCAATAAGGCTATCAGTACCAATCGGCTCCGCAAGACTCCATTCGGATCAGCCATGCCGCCCTATTTGTCTCCCTACCGGGTCGCATATGCGAGAAGGCCACCTCGCGCAACATGTTGTTACCCACCCTATTGAATCCCGCAAATTATTATGACACTTTTTGACAGTGTGGAGCATCTATATATGTATGGGCAACCCCAAAGGTGTGAAGCGGGATTTCAAGGCGCTGGAGAAGCGCCGTTTCGAAGCGATGCGGCTGCTCCACCAAGGCCACAATCAGTCCGAGACGGCGAGACGGCTGAACGTCGCTCGCCAAACCGTCAGTGAGTGGCGGCGGCAATACCGCGAGCAGGGTGCGGCCGGACTCCGCCAGGCCGGGCGCGCCGGACGCAAGCCGCTCCTCGATGCCGCACAACGCGAACGCCTGACGTCGCTGCTGCTGGAAGGCCCGGAAGCCCACGGCTTCCCAACGCCCCTGTGGAGCTGTCCGCGGGTGGCTCGGCTGATCGGAGACGAGTTCGGGGTCGCATACCACGCAGGCCACGCCTGGAAGATCCTGCGAGCGCTCGACTGGAGCCCGCAACGCCCGGCCGGAAAGGCGCGCGAGCGCAACGAAGAGCGGATCCGCACCTGGAAGCGCAAGACCTGGAAGCGCATTAAAAAAAAGCCCAAAACGAAGGCCGTACGCTCGTCTTCATCGACGAAAGCGGATTGAGTCAGAAGCCGCATCGCTGCCGCACCTGGGCGCCACGTGGCCAAACACCGGTGCTGCAGTTTAACTTCAACTGGGAGAAGCTTTCCGTCTCGGCGGGGCTGACGCTGCGTAACTTCTACTTCCGGCTCTATCCCGGTGCGATCGGCAAAGAGCAAGTGACCGACTTTCTCAAGGCGTTGGTACGTCATATCGATCGCCCGCTGCTGATCGTCTGGGATCGGCTGCCGGCGCACCGTAGCCGCCTGGTGCAAGAGTTCATCGAACTCTCCGAAGGCCACATCGCAACCGAGTACTTGCCACCCTATGCGCCGGAGTTGAATCCGGTGGAATACATCTGGGCTTACTGGAAGCAGCACGAGTTGCCGAACGTCTGTCCGAAAGACTACGGCGAGCTGAACGAGCGGGCCCGCAAGGCACTCCGCCGCATGTACCGCAAACCGCGTTTGATCACGGCCTTCTGGAAACAGTCTTCTCTTTGTTTTGACTGACTCTATATTATGCGGGAGTCAATAAGGCCAATCTCAAAGTGCCAAATCGCCGTCGAAGACCATATCCTTCAATTTAAACTTCTTCTTCACTTGGATCGGTCCAAGCGCAAGCTTGAGTTCGACGTTCTTGTCTTCGAGGGTAATCGGCTCAGTGCGCGGAAACGCCAAATGCAGGTCAACCGACTGCTCGGAGGGTATGACCTGCACGTGCTCGGCTCCCAGGTCGGGCTTTTGCTTCCGCACGAGGAAGGCCGATTGCTGGATGCGCTCGGGGTTCTGGGCCATGCGCGCCATGCGAGCGGGAAGACCGCTAACGGTGAGCACGTAGTGGCTTTCGGGCCTCGTCAGCATGTCCTGCGCCTCCTTAGGGGTCTCGGCTTCGGAGCCGAACTGCATCTTGGCCATCGCCTGCTTGATCGGCAGCGAGCTGCTCCAGCGGACGACGAGCATCATGCTGGGGCGCTCCGCTCCGCCGCCGTAGCCCCCGCCCCCACCGCGGCCGCCACCGCCACCACCGAGGCCGCCACCGCCACCGCCACCACCTAGGCCGCCACCGCCACCACCTAGGCCGCCACCGCCGCCACCCAGGTCGCCACCGCCGCCACCACCCGCTCCGCCACCCCCGCGGCCGCCGCCGCCACGGCCGCCCATGCCTCCACCCATGCCTCCACCCATACTGATACTGACCTGCTTTGCCCAGGGCGAGTTGTTGAACATCTTCTTGAGGTCTTTCTCATTCCAGTCGGAGTAGGTTTTCTTCTCCCAGAAGCCACCCGCCCAGAGCAGGGTCGCCGAAGCAAGGGCTGCCATCGCGATTTGAGTGCATTGCTTTCTCATCATTGGCCTCACTGTTCTCAAAGGTTCATCACCGCGCTCGCCTGAGGTCATAGTTGCGTCAGGGCAGCACGACCAGCGGCGCGCGTCGAAAAGCAAACTTCTGTCCGAACTCGTCTACCGCATTCACTTGGCAGACGTATTCACCGGGCGACAGCTCGCCCAGGGGAACTTGAAACTGCAGAGGGACGGTTCGCCGCCTCCGCGGCGCCAGCGCCATCACCCGAAGCGGCTCGGATTCGAACGTCTTCTTCCCGTCCCTGAAAAAGCTTACACTGGCCGCGACGCTCGGCGCTTTCTCGCCCCCCCGCGTGCGCGGATCGTAGACCTCGAAATAGACGTAGAGGCTCTGATCGTTGCGGAACACGCGCGTGATGCTGGGGATGAGCTTCTGCCCGTCCCGCACCAACGGGTGCAACGCCAACAGCTTCTTATTGCGTTCCGCCACGCCGACCGCCGCCTCGAGCGGCTCCCTCTGGTTCGACCAAACGACGGAACTCAACCGCGCGTAATCCTTTTGTTCGTCGATGTCGGGAATAGCAAACTCGGTTTCGAATGTTCCGATCTTACCCGACTCGTTTTCGCGCGTGAGGAACTTCATGGTGTAGCGGCCCGGCGGCAGGGTAAAGCCGGTGTCGTATTGAAGCCGGCGTCCGGCAAGCTGTGCCGCGTCTTCGCCGCGCAGTTTCACTTCCACGTGGTCGCGCAGATTGGCCATGAGCTTTCCGCGCTTGTCGCGCACCTGCCCGATGAAGTCGATGCGCGTCTGTTCGTGTCCGCGTTTGCGCGCCAGCTCGAGTTCCGAGCCCGGAATCTTCACCGCGACGGGTACGAAGTAACGGTCGCGCTCCAGCCGGAAGTAGTTGACCTCCAGGGCCAACGTTAGGTCCGTGATCGGGTCGCCGAGCAGCAGGGCTTCTTCGAGTTGCCGCTCTTTGTCAGCCGAGCTGAAGCGGCGAAACTCCTTGGGGCCGAAATAGCCGGAGCGGTAGTCGAGCTTGAGCTTCGGGCGCGACCGGACGCGGACCTTGACCCTCCGGAAACGGTCGTCCATCTTCTCATTGCTGCTGTAGTAGCCAAGGATGTAGTAGCTCGAGACGTCCTGCTGAGCCGTTACCATGCCCACGCTGAGGTCGTTATTGTTGAGCAGGGCCTTGCCGCCCGTGTTGGCCGCCAGGGTGAATAGGGTCTCTTGCTGGTCGTTGAAACGTTGGCGACGTTGCCGCTGGCCCGCGCCGGAGTACGCGCGCGTGCCTCGCTGCGAACCTTGGGTGGCGTCGCCGAGCGGGGCTTCGGCGACCAAACCGCGCGTGTCAATCGGATAGAACGCCACGTTGGCCCGCACCGCGGCGTTGACCGCCGAGCGCAGTTGGGAATGGTTTTCCGTACCGGTCTTGCCCACGCCGCTCGAGAGGTAGATCAGCGCTTTCTTCTCGGGCAGCGACGCGAGCATCTTCGCCGCTGATTCGAGCGCGCTCAGCTTGAGGTCGGTGTTGAAGATGTTGAACTCGCTTTCATCGGCGACAAAGGCCGAGCCGTCATCGACCGCCTCGGCTTCGTCGGTCTCGGCCCATCTCGCCAACTCGCTCGCCTCGCCCGTGCGGAACGAGCTGATGACCTCGCCCAGCAGCTCACGGTTGTCCGTAAAGTCTTGCAGCACCTGGAGCCGGCTCGAAAAGGCCATCACGGCGACCAGGTCCTCGGGAGTCATGTGCTCGTCGAGAAATTTCAGTGCCGACCGCTGGGCGCGGATCTGGTCGGCCGGGGGCATCGACGAGAAGTCGAAATAGAACACCAAGAGCCGCCGGTCGCGGTAGCGCACCTGCCCTGGCGCGGACGGCGTAATGTCGCGCCTGCGGGCAATGTCGGCGTCGGCTTCTAATGGCGCCGTATCCGCCGCGAACAGATCATCCCCGTCCAACTGTTGAAACTCGAAGACCGCAACCTCCTGCCGTTTTCCGTCCTCGGTAATCTCGAAGTCCTCCGCTTCGAGGTCTTCAACCACCCTACCGTCGCCGTCACGCACCCCGACATTGACCACGACCAGGTTGCTTGTGACCTTGAACGTGACGGTCGGCTCCGGCTCTTGCGCGGTAGCGGGCAGAGACAGCAGCAGAGCAGCCCCCAGCACCGCAGCCAGCCGTGGATATGGCACGCCGGGCTCCATCAAAACCGCAACCTCACATTAGCCCGCACCGTCCGCATCGGTGAGGTATTTGTCGGCAAGCCGTAATTCGAGGCATTCACCGTCGTACCCAACCCTGTGTAGGTAACGGTGTTCATCATGTTCTGACTCTCAACCCGTAAGGCAATGCTCCGTCGCTCCCCCATGGAAAACCGCCGGCTGATCCCGAAGTTCAACGACAACCCCCTCGGTCCGGGAATCGTATTCCGCGACGCATTCCCGAATCGGTTGGCCGGTGGGTTGATGAAGGCCAGCGGATTGAAGAACCCCGCCCCGATATGTACCGGCAGACCGCTCGCGTCCGCCCGTCCGCCGCCAACCAGCCCGGAACCACCGGTGTTCGCCTGGTTGCCGAGGACCCTCGCGGTAAACGGCGTCCCTGAACTCGCCGTCAACACCCCGCTGAAGTTCCAGTCGCGAAACATGGTCTCGACCAGACTCCGCGACGGCCCGCCGCTGGACTGACGGCCGACCGGCGAAGTCAGCAGGAACGATGCCGTCAGCGAGTGGGGCTGATGGAAGCTTGAGAGACCCCGTTCCGCGCGTAGGTCTTTGTCGTTCTGGGCCACCACCGCCGCGCCGCCTCCAAAGGTAGAGACGTTATCGATCGACTTCGACCAGGTGTAGAGCACATCACCGGAGATGCCGCGCCGAAACCGCCGCGACAACCGTACCTGCCCGGCATGATAGATTGAGTTCCCCTCGGCACTGTCGAACGTGAATCCCACGGCGTTGCCGATCTGCCGCCGCTCTTCCGCGTCAAGGGGCGAGCCGGGAGCCGCGCGGTTCGGCGAACGTTGAATGTCGAGTCGCGTGCCCTTGGTGCCGAGATACCCCACCTCGAACACCATCGAGCCGGGCATCTCTTGCTGCACGGCCAGGTTCCAGGTCTGCGCATAGCCGACCAGGTAATCACGGGCGACCGCAAACGAGTTGGTGATCTCCTGTGACGGGGAAGCTGCGAACCCGTCCCGGATCGTCAGCGTTCTGTTGACGCTCGTGGTCAGCGTCGTCGTATTCGCGAAAGGAGGTTGCTGGCCCAAGCGGCTCGCCGCCACGTTGTAGACCGAGCCGTTGTAGTACCAGCCGTAACCGGCGCGAACCAACGTCGAGTGCTTGGCAAACGGCTTCCAAGCCAGGCCCAAACGAGGCGCTAGGTTGTTGCGGTCCGCTTCGATCAGTGCATCGGGGAACGGACCGCTGAAGCGCCCGCTCGTTCCCGGGAAGACCGGCGCCACTCCGCTGAAGCCCGGTGCCACGTCGAGGTTCGACAGCCGTCCGAACTTCTCTTGAAACGGCGCCAGGAACTCGTACCGCAGCCCGAAGTTGACCGTGAAGTTCGATCGGATGCGCCAGTCGTCTTGAGCGTACAGGCTGTAGGCCGGTGCTCGGAAGTATGTATCCGGATTGCCGAATCGAATCGTGCTCGACTGCGGCAGCCCCAACAGGAAGTCCGCGAAGTCAAACCCCGTATTCGGCAAAGGGAGCCTTGCGTCGTTGAACGCGCTGGTCGTCAGGCCGCTGAACGTTAGCGAGCCTCGGGCGTTTTGGTCGCTGATGTTGTTGAGCTGAATGCGGCGATAGTCGCCGCCGATCGACAGGTTGTGATTGCCTCGCACCAGCGTGACGGCGTCGCTCACGGCGAAGGTCTGGTCGCGCCGCAACCCTGCACTCCCGTCGGTCAGATCGCCGAAGTTAGTGAACGATAGGTTGGGCGGACCGTAGTTCACCGGGTCACGGGAGGTGCCGCTAATGCCCAGCTCGCCCGCCACGTCGTCTTTGAAGGCGAAGAAGGGCAGCATTCGGTTACGGTTGCGCGTGTAGGTGAAGCGCAGGTTGTTGATCAGATCGGGCCGGAAGTTGTGAGTCCAGCCCAGCGTGGCGCTCTGGGCCCGACCATCGACCGTGTCACGAAAGTTGAACAACTGCGCGCTCTCGGAGTCGCGCATCTGGATGTTGTAAGAGAAGTTCAGCCGGTCGGCTTCAGTGATGCTGCGGCCCAGCCGCACTGACAAGTTGTCATTGTTTCGCGGAACGGCGGTAACGAACTGGTAGTTCTGCACTTGACCGAGCTGGTTCACGGACGGAAAAAACGGAAGCAACCCCTGGGCCGCCGTATCGATTCGCGAGGCCGGTAGGGCATGGTTGGGGAACGGCTGTCGCGTGGTGGGATCGAAGATCGTTACCGGCCCGACGGATTGGGAGAAGTCGCCCCCGCGCTCCAGGGCCGACGGTAGAGTGCTGGTAGCGTTGAACGGATTCCGGTTTCGGCTTCCCCTGTAGACGAAGAAGAAGAAGGTCTTCTCATCGTTAACGATCCTGGGGATCTTCAGCGGTCCGCCGAGCATCCCGCCGAACTGGCTTTGCGCGTACGACGGTTTGTCGACCGTCTGTCCGGTGAGGGAGTAGGGCCGCGCGTCGAGCGCCGAGTTGCGCAACGAGAAGAAGGCCATTGCGCGCAGCGAATTGCGGCCCGCGCCGATGCGGTTCCCGAACTGGGACGTGCCGCGCCGGCGCATCCATTCCTGGATGCGGCGCCGGCGCTCGGGTGTCATCTGGCGTCCCCCGGGGCCCCCAGGACCTTCGCGGTTGCGTCCGGCACGGGGGCCTCCGCGCCCTCCCCGGCCCCCGCCGCGCCCGCCTCCGCCGACCCGTCCGCCACGCCCTCCGCCGAAGCGCCCGCCACCCGGCCCACCCGGTCGGCCACCGCGGGCTCCTGGCTCCGCGCCGGGGTTCGGGGCGCCGCCGGTGGTTCCAAAGGGGTTACCCTGGCTGCCTGGACCGCCGCCGCCAAACAGGCTGCGAACGCCAAAAGGGTCATTGCCACCCTGTGGACCTTGCAGGCCGCGGCTTAAGCTGCCCGTTACCAGGAACGATTGGTTGGCATCCTGGCTGCCGCTTCCGATACCCGCGACGCTGGGAGGAGCGGTGTCTGGAAGAGCAGCGAGATCCTCAATCACCTCGGTTTCCTGGACCTGATTGACCAGCAGCCGGCGAAACTGCTCCCGGCGGCTGGAGGAAACCTCACGCCGGGACTGCGAGGCCGGGGGCTTGGCCAATTCGAGGGTCCACTCGGCCACCGGCCCCTCATCCCCGATTTCGACCTCGCGCCGAGACGGCTCGAAACCGAACATCTCGACTTCAACGGTCCAGGCGCCGAGAGCGAGATCGTCGAAGCGATACGTCCCCGCTTCGTTGGTCCAGCTCACCTGCTCTGCGTCGGCCTGTGTGGCGGTGACTGTTGCACCCGGGATCGCCAGTCCTGCAGCTCGCACCGTTCCACGATGCTCGGCAGCCTGTCCTTCCACGACCAACACCATCACCACGAGCACGCTCCAACCAACACAGCCGCGACCGCAAAGGTGCGGTGGGATGAACCTGCTGGCCACGTCCGCGGCTTCACGCAACAAAAAGCTTCCCGCAGTGTTCATACTTGTAGGCAACCGCATTCGTTGAGGGAAGCCCCTCTTATCCGCGCCGACCCCTGCCACCAACACCACCCTCAGCATAGCCGCGAAAGATGAACCCCGCGGCCCTCGAAAGTTAAGGTTTGTAAAGCTTTGTTTAGCAGGCTTTACCATGGCCGTGGCAAAGTTGTGTAACCCACCGGTGGCTGTGGCGTGGTCGTGAGCTCAGTTGTGCGGTGCTTGGCGCGGGTTGGCTGTTCGTGAGCGTATTGCCGACCCGAGGTACGCAGGCGAGTCGAACCAGTCTGATTCCGATGACATGTAATCGGCGATCGCAGAAGTTTGATAAAAAGAAGACCATAGTCCTTTCAGCGGATTAGGGGCGGGGCCGGCATGTGATTGCCAACGCTTGGCAGGGCCATTGCTTCTGTTCGACCCGCAAGTTCAACGCGTGGTTTTGCAGCTCATCTCGACGAGACTATGTCGATGCTGACGCGCGAAGCGCCCAAAAAAGCGTTCAACACAGAAGGTGCCCCGTGTGCGCATGGGACAATAGCTGATAGCGATCAACCCTGCGGAAAAGGGGCCGAACGCGGACGCAGAGCCCCGCAGGGGCGGGGGATATTAGCCCAGGGCGAACAGCCCCGGGTTAGGGTCGCCAAAGCCCAACAAGCCCTGAAAGGGCGCGGGAAAATGGCACAAACCTTCACGCACTTGTTGACCCACGCGATCTTTTCAACCAGGGTTTTCCTGCGCCCCCTGCGGGGCTTGTCCCGTCGTTGGTCCAACTTGCCCAGGGCTGCTCGCCCTGGGCTACTATCCGATGCCCCTTCGGGGCTGAAGCTGTCGAAGGAGATTCGCAAGGGAGTTGCGGCATGACTCCGGAACGGTGGCAGCGGATCAAGCAAGTTGCCTTCGCGGCCCTGGAGCTGGCTGAGGAGGAGCGCGCTGAATTCCTGGACAAGGAGTGCGGCGCCAATCGGGACCTACGCGACAGCATCGAGGGCCTGCTGGAAGAGGACCAGCAGCCGGGCGGCAGTATCGAGAAGGCGATTGCGGCGGCCGCCGCCCAGGTTCAGAGGGCCCCCGGCGCCCCAGCCACCGAATCCATGCCGGGCCGCACCATCTCGCACTACAAGATCACCGAAAAGCTCGGTGAGGGCGGCATGGGTGTCGTCTACAAGGCCGAGGACAGCAAGCTCCGCCGTACGGTTGCCCTGAAATTCCCTCCGCTTGACAAGCTCGCGGCAGAAGAAGCGAAGGCTCGTTTCGTGCGCGAAGCCCAGGCGGCCGCGGCGCTGAACGATCCCAATATCTGCACCGTATACGAGATCGACGAAGCCGACGGCCGAACGTTCATCGCGATGGAGTTCGTCGCGGGCCAAAACGTCAAGGACAAAGTGCGGGAGGGTGCGCTGCCCTTCGACGAGGCGCTCGACATCGCGGTCCAAGCGGCGCGGGCGCTCGGGACGGCTCATGGAGAAGGCATCGTTCACCGCGATATCAAGAGCGCCAACTTGATGCTGACCAGCCAAGGCCAAGTCAAGGTGATGGATTTTGGGTTGGCGCAGGTCGGTGACCGCAGTCAACTCACCATGAGCGGGACGACGCTGGGTACGCCGGCCTACATGTCGCCCGAGCAGACCCAGGCCCAACCCACCGACCGCCGCACCGACATCTGGTCACTCGGCGTCGTGCTCTACGAGATGCTCACTGGGCGGCTTCCCTTCCATGGGGAAATCCTAGCGGCAGTGACGTACGCAGTCGTGAACACCGAGCCTGAGCCGCCGACCGCCACACGCAGCGGGTTGCCCGCAGAGCTGGATCAGGTGATAGCCAAGGCGCTGGCGAAGGACCCTGATGAGCGCTACCAGCACGTGGACGAAATGCTGGAGGATTTGCGGGTCCTCGAAGGCCAGATCGAGGCCCGTAGCAGCTCTACGAAGCCGAGCAAGAAACCATCAACCTCAGCCCGCCGGGAGGCGTTGGCACGAACCCGGCGAAGGCGCTGGGCCTGGGCCTTGGGGATGGTTGCCGCGGCTGCCGTTGTAACGATAGCCGGTCTGTCCGTTGGGAACTTCCTGCCTACAGCCGAAGAGCCCCTGGAACCCCTACAGCCAGTTCCTGTTACGAGCTACCGAGGCATGGAAGGATGGCCCACCTTTTCTCCCGACGGCAATCAGGTGGCCTTCATGTGGGACGGGGAGCAGCGGGACAATTGGGATATTTACGTTAAACTCATCGGGCCCGGCGATCGACTGCGACTAACGACCGACCCCGATAAGGATCACAACGCCGCCTGGTCGCCAGACGGGCAACATGGAGGGTGCCGTTTCATTTGGAAAAGGGCTCCCGGAGCGGATTTCGGGGTTAAGTCTTTAGCACGGTAGGGGTTGCGGCGGTTTCGCGGCGACGGTGAAATTACACTTAGAATGCAACTTTTGGGTATTTTCTGGTCCCTTTCTGAACACATTCTGGTCGGGAAAATGGTCAGAAAATGGTCGCAAACGACACGGAATGAACACCCCTCCAGAGCCGCCAAAAAATCAGCGAAAAATACTTCCGGGCACGGGCGGGATCAGCGCCGCCGAAGAGCGTCCTCGAAGTGGCGGTTGAGGGCGTCGAGGATCTCTTCGTCGAGGTCTTCGGAGCGGCCAAGGAAGGGCCGGGCAGGGATGTCGCCGAAGGGGATGGGGCGGCCTCTCTTGGTTGAGCCGAACTCGCCCCGCTTAGCGCCGAACTGGTGAGTTGACGCATAGGGAAGATTAGTGCCGGCCTCGGCAGAGGATGAGTCGTAGCGGCTGGTGATGCTGCCGGCGAGGCGTCCGCTGACCTGGAGGATCTGGCCGGGCCACTTCTTGTTGTCCTTGGCGCGGCGGATCTTGGTGTGCTGGGAGAGATCGGCCCAAGGATCGCCGGCGGGGGACTGCTCGCTCCCAAACGAGTCCTCAACGGCGGATTCGAGGGCCTGGGCGATGTCGCGCATGGCGGGACGGAGGTCCTGACCGGCGCTTGCGAGGCGGTTCAGCGCGTCCGCTATCTCACGGTCGTCGTATTCGATCTTGATATCGATGGGCATCCTTTTTCACTTGCCGGTCGCCGGGTGCATCCCCTAGACTGGATAAGACAGGCCGCTGGGCTGGATCGGGGTCCTATAGCCGAGTGGCTTGCAGGAGGGCGCTCCCCGAGGTGCGACGTCCTGCCCGCTCATCTTCCCTTTCGTTCTCTCTGTTTCCGATAGAGCAACGCGCCCACCCGGTTGCGGTTGACGCCACCGGGATCGATTGGGATGAAGTTGTAGAAGAGCTGACCGTCGGGGGTTTCGACCACCACCGACAGCCCTCCCAGGTCCCTGCCACCGCCGCCCTTGAATACCTTCAGGTAGCGTTTGCGGAAGATGCCGTCGTCGAAGTAGGCCATCCAGACTTCGTTCGGGTCGCTGAGGGTGGGGATGATGCGGTTGGCGAATCGTTCGCGGTGGTCGCTGAATTTGTCGGTGATGTGGGCGGTCCTGTCGAGATCGAGAAGCACCCGCTCGACGGGGGTCTCAACGAAGCGCCTGGGGGTTTCCCCCGACAGTCCGAGCGCGGCCTGGACCGTCCGCCGGGCCTGTTGCGGGGTAGCTGCCACGGAGAGTTCCTTTGGCTCTGGCGCTCCGGGCAGATCCCTGGCATGGGGCAGGCCGAGTTCCCTCCAGTTCGGCTGACCGGAGACTACCTTGACACCCTCGCCGAACTCGCGCCAGAGGGCGTGTTTGCCGGGGTTCGAGGCCCAGCCGGGATCGGGGGTGAAGCCGGCCGCGTCGCTCGATACCTCGAGACCACGGGTCTTGGCTTGGCGTTCGGAGAGCGAGCGCACGCGGCAGCGGCAGCGGAAGCCGTTGGGCGGGTAGATGGTGTCCCAGACGGGATCGTCGGCGCGGAAGACCTTGCCGTGCAGCTCGCGGTGTCTCAAGCGGGTGGCTCCGTCGAGGACGGCGATGTATTGCCAGTAAGGACGGGAGGCGATCGTCTCGCGTTGGCGCTTGTAGCGCCCGGCCGAGTAGGCGCTGGCGATATTGGTCCTGAGGATGGTGCGGATGCGGTGAGGCGAGCCGAGCATCACCGTGCGCTTGTTGCCTTGCTTGTCGGTGATGGTCTTCCGTCCCCACCAGCCGGCCTTGCAGAGTTCCGCTTCCAGCTCGGCGGCGGCCCGCTCGATGGCCCTGCCCTCAGCGACGGTGCGGTCTACGATGCGGCGGGTATCGGCGAGCAGGTCGAAGCGGGCCATACGGGAGACGGTGAAGGCCTTGGCGTGGGCTTGGGCGTCGACCTCGCGCCAATCGTCTGAGATCTGGAAGCCCTTGCGCCGGAAGTACTCGACGGCCTCGGCCGGAGGCAGGCCGATGACGTGGCCGAGGTCGACGCCGCGAGGATCGGGATCAGGCATCGGCGTCTACTCCCAGGCGGCCCCACATCCCGACGGTGAACAGGACGCGGCCGAGCAGGTCCTGGAGCTGATCGGCCTCCAGCTTCGGGTACAGCTCGGCGAGGCGGGCTAGTGTAGTGCGTCAAGCAGATTGCACCTTATGCAGGGCGGCACGTCCGCGCTTGACTTTCTCGAAGATGTCGGAGGCGGTCGCGGTCCAGATGAAGGGCGTGGGATGCCCGTTGTGCTGGGCGATGTAGTCGTCAATGGCGGCGACGAGCTCGTCCACGCTGCGAAACACGCCGCGGCGCAGGCGCTTGACGGTGAGATCGCGAAAGAATCGCTCGACCATGTTCAGCCACGACGCCGAGGTCGGGGTGAAATGAATGTGGAAGCGCGGGTGACGATCGAGCCAACGCTTCACAGCGGCATGCTTGTGGGTGGCATAGTTGTCCACGATGAGATGAAGCTGTTTGTCCTTGGGAGTGCGGCGGTCAATTAAGCGCAGGAAGCGCAGCCATTCCTGGTGGCTGTGTCGGGGCATGCACTCGGCGATCACGCTGCCGTCAAGGCTGTTGAGCGCCGCAAACAGGGTGGTCGTGCCGTTGCGCTTGTAATCGTGGGTCATCGTTTGGCCGCGTCCCTTTTTGAGCGGCAGGCCGGGCTGGGTGCGATCGAGGGCTTGGATTTGGGACTTCTCATCGAGCGAGAGAACCAGAGCATGCTCAGGCGGATTGAGATAGAGTCCGACGATGTCGTCGAGTTTCTCGGCGAAACGCGGGTCATTGCTGAGCTTGAGGGTCTTGACGCGGTGGGGCTTGAGGCCATGGGCGCGCCAAATCCGTCCCACGGTGGAAGCGCTGACGCCGGCCGCGGCGGCCATGGTGCGGCGGCTCCAGTGGGTGGCGTTGGACGGTTTCTCGCGGGTGGTCTTGTGGATGATCTGCTGTACTTTCTGCTTCGAGACGGCAGGTTTACGACCGGGCCGTGGGGCGTCTTTTGCAATGCCGGCGATGCTGCTTTCGAGAAAGCGCGTGCGCCAGCGGGCCACCAACTGCCGCGAGACACCGAGCTGTGCGGCGATCTGCTTATTCTCGAGACCGTCGGCGGCCAGCAGGACAATCCTGGCTCGCAGGGCGAGACGAACGGCGACTTGGCGGCCGCGCGCGTAGCGGTCCAACTGCTTGCATTGCGCTGTGTTCAAAGTTACTGGTTGTGCTCTTCGCATCCCATGCCTCCTGTTAATAGAGACGATGGGAAGCCAATATAAGTTACATTATTTATGGTGTACTACACTAGGATCATTTCAGGGTCTTTGTCAGCGGCGTCGAGCAGCGGGCGGGCGAGATCCTGGCTGAGGGACTCGGCTTCGCCGGGGTCGTCGGCGGCCTTGATCGCGGATTCGAGGGCCTGCTCGAAGGGGTCGGCGGGATCGCCGGCGGCAAATTCGGTCGCCCTGGAGGACCGAAACTCGCCGCCTGCCGGTTCAGCCGGGGACGAGCCGATCAGTTCTTCGCCCTCTTTCGGAGGCGTCAGTCCAAGACGCTCGTAGGCCTCGCTTTGAGAGACCGGCAGGTAATGCCGCGCGGTGCCGAGCAGATCGGCCCAGCCCTGGCGGGCTTCCGACTCCTCGTAGAACTCATGGCGGGGCGCGGGGACGTCAGGACCCAGGTTGAGATCGGTAATCCAGCGGTAAAGGCGGTTCAACGTGGCGCTAACGATCTCGCGGTCGGACTGGTTGACGGGCCGTTCGCGGCCGCGATGGGTCTCCGATGCCGCCCTTGAACCCTGGCCCTGGATCTCGGTGGCGAGCGTCTGCGAGGTCAAGGCTTTCGACAACTCGGCGTTCGAGAGGGCGATCAGACGCTCCTGTGGCATCGCGCCGCGCGATCCCCCTCCGCCGCTCTCGATCGTGATCTCGGCGTCGGACGGCACGACGGCGGTGGCGGCGAGGATGAGATGTTCGAGGTGTTTGAGCAACTCTGTGGCCTGGGAGTCGTCCGAACCCGTGGGGTACTTGCCGATCACCCAGGGCAGGCCAAACTTCTCGGCGAAGGCGACCAGGTAGCGGAAGCCGCCGTGCTTGAAAGTATAGGGCCAAAAGCAGGAGGAGAACACCGCCACGCCGTGGGGGTTGCTGAAGCTCGGCATGTGGCGGGACAGCAGGAACCGCATCGGTGGAACAGGCTCGCCCTGGACGGGCCGGGCCTTGGTGAGCAGGCGGAGGGAGTTGTCCTCGGTCGAGAAGGCGAAGCGGGCCGGGGGGCGGTCGAGGATGCGCTCGGGAACGAGCGATTGCCCGTCTCTGTGCCAGACGATTTCATGAACGGCATAGCCGGTGAAGACGGCATGGGCCATGGTCCAGATGACGTCGGGCCAGGTGGCGTCGGGAGCCGGGGGCCGCGCCATCAGCTCGCGGGCGAGATCGGCGGCGCGGCGGGCCTTGCGGCTGTTATCGCCGGGCGTGATCCGCCACTCGAAACCGAGCAGACCAGCGCGGATCGAGCGCAGCTCGCCCATCACGTGCGGGTCGTAGGTGATGGCTTCGTAGGCACGTTGATCGCGACCCAGCTTGCGCAGCACCGGGTCGGGGTTGGGCAGCCTGTGGATGAGCGACGTGACCTGGTAGGGGTCGCTCAGGCGGGTGGCGATCTCGGCGGCGGTGATTCTGGCCATCAGTATTGCTCCCAATGGATCGGCACGCGGTCGGGCCGGGGACGCGACCGGATGCCCTCGATACCGGCTCCCGAGCGCGAGACGGCCAGCGTCCAGAGCATGTGCAGCGCGTCGGGGCCGTCGTCGTGCGCGGCGTGGGGGAAGTGTTCCAACTGATCGATGAGCGTCCGCTGCTCGCGGCCGACGAGGATCAGGCCGTTTGAGATATGAGGTTCGAGCGACTCGATGCGCAGGCGCTTGTCGATGTGGGGAGTGACGCCGATGGCGGGGACGGGCATGCCCGCCTCCGATGATTGGGCTACCAGTTCCTGGCGGAAGTACTCCTGGAACTGGACGTTTTCAATGGCCCATACCGAGCAGTTATAGCGGCGTTGCAGCTCGATGACATCGGCGATGATGGCGCCGGGAGGACGGCGGCGGATCAGGGCTTCAAGCACATAGAGCGATCTCCGGCCCTTGCCCGAGCGGGCGAGGCCGCCGACCAGGATGGCCGAGGGGTCACGCCCCGCGCCGGCGCGGCCCAGAGAGGGATCGACCGCGCCGAAGGTGATGAGACCGGCCGGACGGTCTTGCCAGTAGTGGAGACAATCGGCGAAGATGGCCCCGGGGCCGGCCGAGGGATCGTTCTGCTTTTCCGTGGCGAAACTGACGGGATTTTCGGCCCTCTCCAGCATCAGCTCGACCAGCGGCTGCGCCCGCGGCCAGGAAACCTCAGCCCCACGATCCATCTTCCCTTGATGCCGGCGGTAATACTTCCGCGCAGCATCCTCCCCCTCGGCCGTGGCCAGCGAGGTGAACTCATCCCACAGATCCATGCGGTCGGGCCACCGCATGATGGCCCGGAAGGTCTTGCCTCCCCATAACGGAGAGTCCAGTAAGTGAGTCAGCAGGCTGTCATGATGGATGCGGGTGCCGATCGCCACGACATCGAGCGAGCCGTCGGGCGGGCCGGCGAAGCGCACGACTTGGGACCACCAATTCGCCATTTTCCGGCGCTGCTCGGGGGTGGCTACATTCTCGTCGTTCTCCAGATCGTCCCCGATGACCAGATCGACGCGGTGGGGACCGTGACGCAATCCCCGCATTCGTTGTCCGCTGCCGAGCGCCTGGACCTTGCGGTTGTCGCTGACGATCTCGTCCTCCCGCCAGAGGCGACCCTCCCCAGCCATGTCGGGGAAGTCGGATCGGAGCCTGGGGTTGGATGCCAACTCCGCCTTGATGGCGGCCAGCAGGGTGGCTGCCTGCCGGTGCGTGTCGCTGACGATCAGGATGTAGTGCTTGCGCCGGGTCGCCAGACACCACAGGATGAGTTCGAGTCCGAGCAGGGTGGACTTGCCTTCTCCGCGAGGAGCGGCCAGGGCGGTTTTAGAGCCGCCGGGCCGGGCGATTCGAGGGGGCAGATGCTTGTAGATCCAGGTATGCGCCCGGGATTCCGAGGGGATGGTGTGATAGTGCGGGAGGTAGGTCTGGCCGAAAAACCGCAGGTCTTGCCGCGCCCGTGCCGTTCTCTGTTCGACCGCTTCGGGATCGACGGCGAAGCCCCTCACGCCGGCCTCGATCTCGAGGCGCAGAGCTTCGACGTAAGCGGCCAGTTCCCGCCGGAACTCCGAGGCGCTCAGCCGGCGCAGGCTGATTCTGTCCATTGTCTAGCTCCACTCCCCCGCCAGCTCGGAGCCGAATGGCTCCAGCACCTCGATCAGTCCGGGAGCGAGATGGGGATGGTTCCTCTGGATGTACTGCCCCAGCCGATCCAGGATTTCCATGGCGATCGAGAGGCGGGCCAGCTTGGGGTCGGCCGCGCCCGCGGCTCGGACGGTCTTGGCGTAGGCGTCGGCGAGAGTCGCCATGGCCTTGGCGGTCTCGACCGGATCGGCGAGCGAGACCTTCAGCGAGGACATGGTGGCGGCGAAAAGGGTGGCGAAGTCCCGCAGAACGCGCTCGGTGAGAGAACCCAGCCCGCCCGCGGCGATCCGCGCCGCCTCTCTCTCGCGGTCCCAATCGTCGCCCGAACTGAGTGCCCTCCGCTTCCAGTTGCGGGCCGTGGCCGGCGGCACGCGGTCTTGGATATATCCGCGCCTGACCGCCCCGCGGTCTCTGTCGGGCCGGGCCACCGGCTAGCCCCCCGTGACTGCCCGCAGCTTGGCGGCGACCAGCGAGATGCCGGTGGCGATCGCGCCCGAGATCACCGACGAGGAGATGGCGGCATTCTTCTCGACTGCCCGCAGCCGTCCATCGACACGGTCCACCTTGCCATCGATGGAGCGGATGTCGTGCGACATCTCATCGAGCTTGCCCTCGACGCGCCCCAGGGCGCGGTGAATCTCACTCATGGGGTCTCCTCTTTCTTGCGGGCCGGCCTGCCGGCCCACAAACGGAACAGCCTCGACAGCCCGAGAGTCGAGACCGCGATCCCGACCATCAAGAACTCGAACCACCAAGGGGCGCCGTCATAGCCGTGGGCTCGCCAGCCTTCCGCGACGGCCTCGGCCAGACCGAAGCGTTCTCCGCTCCAGCTCGCCTGGATCGCGTCGAGAAACGGCAGAATGAACAACAGCACGAAGATCGCGATCAGGAACTCGTCCGACCACGAGCGGTCGCGGTTGCGCAGCACTTGCAGGTCATAGTCGGCGTCGGATGAGGCATCGCGGGCGTAGCGCGCGGCGTCGGCCTCGAGACGCGCCAGCTCGACATCGATACGTTTCTCCTCAATGCGGACGGCACCGGTGACCTTGGCGAGCTTGCGGGCCTGGTACTGCCCGGCGATTTCTCCCGCGACGCGGGTGATCAAACCGATCATGTCTTAATGCTAGCGATTATCGCGCCGGATTTTAAGGGGACAGTGTCCCCCTAAAGTTGGGCCTTGATCCGCCTGACGGTGCGGTAGCTCAGACCGGTACGATGGACGACATCTCGCGCCGGTTTGCCCTCGCCGAGCATCCGGCGGGCGGTCTCTTGACGCCGGAACAATCGGACATAGGACACCGTGGGTATCTCCACGCGGCATCCCGAGAAGCGGTGGTGGAACGCCGCGCTGCGGTGGCCCAGGGCCAGGGCGATCGACGGCTGCTCTCCGCGATCGGGGATATAGATGCGTTGCCCCCCGAGACGGCGGGCCAGGGATTCGACGGCCTCCCAGCCCAACAGATTCACCAGGTCACCGAGCACCGCTTGCTCTCTGTTCCCGCCGCCGCCGGTCGTAGGTCAGCGCCGCGATGACGGAGCACAGCTGCTCGGGGTTCAAACGTCCGATACTCCGGGAGAACATCCGCCGCGCGATCGCCTCGGCGTACTCCGCCGGTCTGCCGTCGGCTCGCAGCATCTCCGCTATCTTGCGCCTTTGAGCAGCAGTCGCCGACGGCCTCGGCCTCCAGCCCAGCTTGCGGAAACGGGCGATCACACGCGCCCGTTCGGGAGAGCTGAGGTCGGCCGCGCTGCGCTTGCCCGTCTCGCGGTCGAGCAGCGACCGATAGGCCTCCTCCGGCATGCCGAGCGAGGCCTTGGCGATATGGATCTTCGCGAGTTCGGTATGGCGAGGAGTCACGCTCAGGTCTCGTCCCCCCGGATCTCGCCCAGGATCCTGCCCAAGCGCGGAAACAACCGGTAGACGGCCCAGACGCTCATGCCCAGCCCGGCCAGCCAACTCAGCCAGTCGCAGACCGACTTGAACGGCGAGCCCCCTCCGGCCACGTCGAAGACCTCGCGCAGGCTGATGAACCCGAACGAGACAACGGCGGGCAGGATCAGCTCCCACCAGCCGGTGAGTTCGGGCCACCAGGAGACCTTGCGCTCCAGTAGCCAAAAGCCCCACAGCGCGATCAGGTAGACGCCGGCGGAACAGAAGAAATGGATCACGGCGCGATCCAGGATGTGTAAGATATCGCTCATTTGTCGTCCTCGCTTTCCGGATGTTCGTCGATCAGTCTCATGCGGCCCGCTTGTTCGTTAACAGATCGATGAGCCAGTACTTGTCGCACTTGCGCATATCCACCAAGGCGACGTGATTGGTGATGAATTGCCGCACCCGCCGCGGGCGGATGAACCACTCCCCCGCGGCAGCTGGCCCGCGCGCTGGGCACCGCCACGGCGGGCCTGGCCCTGAGCCTGCCCGTGGCGGCCCAGGCTACGCCTGTACCAGCAAGCTCTTCCGTCTACCAGGCCACGCCGGCCAACACCAGCGGAGCCCGCTCGATCGACGGCGGCATCCACATCCAGCAGCTGACCATCAATCAGCTTCCCGGCGAGGACGCCCGGAAGCTGGCCACTCGTATCCTTGATGAGATCGAGCGCCAGCGGCTCCATCGACTCAGAAAGAGGGAATACGATGCCCTCTGAGTACATGCTGGCGCTGGGAGACTACCGCTTCTCTGTTTCCACCGCCGCCTACCAGGAATGGTCCCACTCGGCCGAATACCGCTGGCCGTCTCAGGAGCGCGTGGGCCGCTTGCCGGCCCGCCAATACCTCGGACCAGGCCAGGAAGAGATTGGACTGAGCGGCGTGATCTATCCGCGCTATAAGGGCGGTCTCGGTCAACTCGATCGCATGCGCGGTGAAGCCGGCCGGGGCAAACCCCTGATGCTGACCGAGGGCACGGGCCGCGTCTGGGGCCAGTGGGTCATCACGCGCGTCGAGGAGACGCACCGCGTCTTCCAGGCCGACGGCACGCCCCAGCGCATCGAGTTCCGCCTCTCGCTCGCCCGCTACGGCGAGGAGCGCGAGGAAGCCACGGCATGAGTAACGGCGCGCTCCTCGATAAGGTCAACTCCTCGACGAGCTACTTCACCGAGATTGAAGAGCACTTCCGGCAGGCCCGCGGGACGGCTCTGTTCTGGCTCTCGCCTCTCGACTGGGCACTGGTCGAGACCTGGAAGGACGCTGGTGTCCCCGTCGAGGCGGTCCACAAGGGCATTGACCGGGTGTTCGAGAAATGGCGCGCCCGCAAGCACAAGACACCGATCAACTCGCTCTCCTACTGTGCCCAGGAAGTACTGGCGGCCGCGAGCCGGATGGAAAACACCGCTAGGGCAACGAAAGTCCCCGCGCCGGCATTTAGTAGCGAGGAGTTAGCCCGGTTCTTCCGCCGCAACGCCGAAACCATCCGTCAGCGCGCCCCCCAGGAGTCCGAGGAGCACCGCAAGATGCTGGAGTACGCCGGCGCTGAGCTCGAACAACTTGCCGGGGCTGCCGAACGGGACGAGGTTCATGATCTCGAAGCCATCGAGCAGCAGCTTACCGGCCTTGAGCAGCGCATGATTACCGTCGTGATCGAGGCCGCGGCGCATGACAATCTTCTCGTCTCCCGGCAAGAGGTGGACCGTTGGCTGGCTCCCTACCGCTCGAAGATGACCACCGAGCAACTGGCGCTGCTCGAGAAGCAGTATCTCGAACGCCAATATCTCGAACGCCGTGGCTTGCCGAGGTTGAGCCTGTTTTACCTCTCATGACCCTATACGGAGAGAACGATTGATGCAGAACATCGAACTATTCGACGAATACGTTGCTCGGACCTTAGGGATGCTCTATGGCAGCTTCCCCATTCGCATAGGTCTGGATGCGCTCCAAATGTCGGGAAACCCAGAGGTGGATGATTTTGGTGTACCAATCGACGAGCGGGGGAAGCCCTCCAAGGCATTCGACGTTTGCATGGCCACGATCGAATGGTTGATCGACACCGGGTATATCGATTGCAAAGAGCGGGATCAATATGGTTACAGCCGGTGCGCGCTGACGGCTCGTGGCCTGGAGATCCTCAAGGCAGTTCCAGAGAGCGTCCAGGCGCAGGAGGCCATCGGGGAAAAGCTGTTTTATCTCATTCGCAAGGGCTCCATCGAGCTTGCCAAGGAAGCCGCTAAGGCAGCCATCAGTGCTGGAATGGCTATTGTTAAATGACCTACCGCACCCGAGACGGCGACATGATCGACGCCGCGTGCCGCCGCTATTACGGCACCGAGGCCGGCACCGTCGAGATCGTGCTGGAGGCCAACCCCGGACTCGCCGCCCGCCGCCCGCTGCTGTCCGAAGGCGTCCTGGTCGAGCTGCCCGACCTGCCCCAACCACCCAAGACCATCCCAACCGTGAAGCTGTGGGACTGAAGATATGATCCAGCTTGTCATCGCCGAGGACTTTTCCAAGGCCCCCGCAGGCCAGGAGGACGGCCGACGGTTCCGTTTGCACTGGTTGCACCCGATGTTCCTCCGTGCCGTAGTCACCGGAGAAAAGCTGCTCGTTGACCTCGACGGCTGCTGTGGCTACGCGACATCGTTCCTGCGGGAGGCCTTCGGCGGCCTGGCCCAGCAATACACGCCGGGGAAGGTCCTCGAAGTGCTCGCATTCAAGACCGAAGAAGAACCCTACCTCGAAGACGATATCCGCAGCTACATCCGCGAGGCGGAAACCCCATGACCCCTGTCTACGAAGTCCACGCCAATAATAACGACATCACCGCCGCCATCCGCCACCGCCTGCTGAGCCTGCGCGTCACCGACGAGACCGGCTACCAGTCCAATGCCGTCGAAATCCAACTCGACGACCGCGGCGGAGCGATCCATCTGCCCCGCAAAGGAGCCGCCCTCGAGGTCGAACTGGGTTACAAGGAAACGGGGACGGCCAGGATGGGAAGCTACACCCTCGACGAGGTCGAACTCTCGGGGCCTCCTGATACCCTCACGATCCGGGCCAAGGCTGCCGACATGCTCTCTTCCCTCAAACAGCACAAGACGCGCTCGTGGGACGATGTCACGATCTCGGAGCTGGTCGACTCTATCGCTGCCGATCACGGCCTCGAGGCCAAGGTTGGCGACAGCATCCGGGCGATCACAGCCAGAAGACACATCGACCAGACCGAAGAGTCGGACATGCACCTGCTCAAGCGGCTATCGGAGGAATACGACGCCGAATCGAAGCAGGCCGGTCACCTGCTGCTTTTCGTCAAGCGCGACCGGCCAGCAGGTCACTCCCGCCACCCTCAGCCGCGAGCAAACCAGTGACCACCGCGTCACCCTCGCCGATCGAGGCAGCTTCCAGGCGGTGCGGGGGCACTGGTATGACATGGAAACCGGGGATCGAACCGAAGTCCAGGCAGGCGACGGCGAGCCGGTCTACACCCTGCGCGAGAACTACATCGACGAGGTGACCGCGCGGCAAGCGGCCCGCTCGAAGCTCGATATGCTCCAGCGCGGAACCGCCACGCTCAGCCTCACCCTTAGGCAAGGCAACCCCGTGATCGGGGCTGAAACCCCGCTCACCCTGACTGGCTTCCGCGAAGGCGTCAACGGCCGCTGGATCGCCACCCGCGTGACCCATGAGACCAGCGCCAGCGGCTACTCTACCCAGGTCGAGGCCGAGACGCCGACAGAAGGGTAAACCACCCCGTCTGGAGGGACGAACAAATACCCCGAAAAATACCTGAAAAATAGGCCCGCGGACAGCCCCTCCGACCCCTGGTCCGTGCCCAGAAAAATACCCGAAAAATCACGGCCGGGCCAGTTTTCCAACTTAAACGTTAATGCGGTCCAACCTAAACGTCACTTTACACAACACATCGCCTTTCTCCGTGGAGCTCCCGCGAGCGAAAAGGCTGAAGTCTTCCTTGTTCCTGCCCTTGGGGGGCAGAAGCGCAAACTGGCCGAGACCCGGATACCCGCGTTTGGTGCCATGGGAACCTGCCTGGACTGGTCTCCCGACAGCCGTTGGCTGGCCGTGTGCGATGCAGATGAATCCGACGTAACCTTGAGCTTGTTTCTGCTCTCGGTTGACTCCGCCGAGACGCGAAGGCTGACGTCGCCACTGGAGGGCTCGGGCCAAGGTGATCTCGGTCCCGCTTTTTCTCCCGATGGCCGCATGCTTGCCTTCACCCGGTACGGCTCCGGCGGCTTGGTCAGCGATCTCTATCTGCTGGATCTCGGAGACGATCTGACCCCAATAGGTGAACCGAGGCGGCGGACCTTCATAGAGCGCACGACCAGTAGTCCCGTTTTTACCCCTGATGCCCGCGACATTATCTTTGCTTCCGGCAGCCTAGACGCCCAAAGCCTTTGGAGAGTGCCGGCATCGGGGTCGGTCCCGCCTCAACGTCTCTCCATCGGGGAGCGCGCACTGTTTCCGGCGATCTCCCGCCGAGGGAATCGGGCAGCCTACATGAACTATCAGGGAGGCGGCAACATCTGGCGTGCCAATCTGCCCATGACGGACGGCGCGGGAATCGAGTTGATTTACTCTTCACGGGATGACGTACAGCCGAGCTATTCTCCCGACGGCCGTAGCATCGCCTTTACGTCGTATCGCTCCGGCAGCCCCGAGATCTGGAAGTGCGACAGTGACGGCTCGAACGCCGTCCAGTTGACTTCGCTTGGCGCCTCTGGCGCCGCGTTCACAGGTCACTCCCGCTGGGCTCCCGATGGGAACAGCATCGGATTTTCGTCCGATGCTGAAGGGCAGTTCCATGCTTACGTCGTCAACGCCGCAGGGGGTGCGCCTCGACGCTTGACCAGCGGCTCGCACCCAAGCTGGTCGAGGGACGGCAAGTGGATCTACTTCTCCTCAAACCGCCAAGGGGATTCCCAGATTTTCAAGATGCCGGCCGCGGGGGAAGGTCCCGCGCAGTTGGTTACGGACGGGCACCTCCGCACGATGGAGTCACCCGACGGCAAACTGCTCTACTTTGCACGTGGCGCCACGAAATCAACTCTGTGGAGAGTGCCGGCTGAAGGAGGCGAGGAAAGCCCAGTCCTCGAAATTGAATCTTTGTTTATGCAATCGTACGAGGTCGTGGAGGACGGGATCTATTTCATTCCCGAATTAACTCCGGAAGGCGGCTCTTCGATTCAGTTCCTTCGTTTCGCAACCGGTGCCGTCGAGTGGATCTTATTGACTTCCGCATAATATAGAGTCAGTCAAAACAAAGAGAAGACTGTTTCCAGAAGGCCGTGATCAAACGCGGTTTGCGGTACATGCGGCGGAGTGCCTTGCGGGCCCGCTCGTTCAGCTCGCCGTAGTCTTTCGGACAGACGTTCGGCAACTCGTGCTGCTTCCAGTAAGCCCAGATGTATTCCACCGGATTCAACTCCGGCGCATAGGGTGGCAAGTACTCGGTTGCGATGTGGCCTTCGGAGAGTTCGATGAACTCTTGCACCAGGCGGCTACGGTGCGCCGGCAGCCGATCCCAGACGATCAGCAGCGGGCGATCGATATGACGTACCAACGCCTTGAGAAAGTCGGTCACTTGCTCTTTGCCGATCGCACCGGGATAGAGCCGGAAGTAGAAGTTACGCAGCGTCAGCCCCGCCGAGACGGAAAGCTTCTCCCAGTTGAAGTTAAACTGCAGCACCGGTGTTTGGCCACGTGGCGCCCAGGTGCGGCAGCGATGCGGCTTCTGACTCAATCCGCTTTCGTCGATGAAGACGAGCGTACGGCCTTCGTTTTGGGCTTTTTTTTAATGCGCTTCCAGGTCTTGCGCTTCCAGGTGCGGATCCGCTCTTCGTTGCGCTCGCGCGCCTTTCCGGCCGGGCGTTGCGGGCTCCAGTCGAGCGCTCGCAGGATCTTCCAGGCGTGGCCTGCGTGGTATGCGACCCCGAACTCGTCTCCGGTCAGCCGAGCCACCCGCGGACAGCTCCACAGGGGCGTTGGGAAGCCGTGGGCTTCCGGGCCTTCCAGCAGCAGCGACGTCAGGCGTTCGCGTTGTGCGGCATCGAGGAGCGGCTTGCGTCCGGCGCGCCCGGCCTGGCGGAGTCCGGCCGCACCCTGCTCGCGGTATTGCCGCCGCCACTCACTGACGGTTTGGCGAGCGACGTTCAGCCGTCTCGCCGTCTCGGACTGATTGTGGCCTTGGTGGAGCAGCCGCATCGCTTCGAAACGGCGCTTCTCCAGCGCCTTGAAATCCCGCTTCACACCTTTGGGGTTGCCCATACATATATAGATGCTCCACACTATCAAAAAGTGTCATAATAATTTGCGGGATTCAATAATCGGTGCCTCGGGTTCAAACTTTAGCGTGGGTTCGAAACTAGGTCGTGTTAACACTAAGTCGCAAAAGCTGCTATACTCGGAGGTATGGAGATCACCGAGCAGCAATACCGCCGCATCGAGCCGGTCCTGCCCCGCCAGCGCGGCAATGTGAGCCTGCCGAACCTCACGGTTTTGAACGCCATGTTGTATGTCGCCGAGCAGGGCTGCAAATGGCGCGGCTTGCCTAAACGCTTCGGTAACTGGCACACCATTTATACCCGCATGAACCGCTGGTCGAAGAACGGCGTGCTCGACGCCGTCTTCGAGAAACTGCAGCGCGAGCAGCTGGCCCGCATCCGAATCGAAGCCGTGTCAATGGACTCGACCATCGTGAAGGCTCATCCCGACGGCACGGGCGCGTTAAAAAAACGGTCCGCAAGCGATCGGCAAATCCCGCGGCGGATGGACCACCAAGATTCATATGGTTGCCGCAAATGCTCGAACGGCGATAACCTTCGCTCTCTCGCCCGGCCAAGCGCACGACGCCCAGCAGGGCCGCGAACTGCTCGGTGGTCTGGGGCCACTGCCCGAGCCGCTGCCGCTGCTGATGGACGGCGCCTATGAGGACGATCAGACACGCCAACTGGCTTTGGATTTCGGATGGATTCCCGTCGTGCCGCCCCGGCGCACCCGCCTGGAGCCGTGGGAATACGACCGAGCGCTCTATCGCCGCCGCAACGAGATCGAGAGACTCTTCCGACGGCTCAAGGGATTCCGCCGCATCTTCTCCCGCTTCGACAAGCTCGACGTCATGTTCCTCGCCTTCCTCCACTTCGCCCTCATCGCCGAGGCTCTACGTTTCGATACCCTACGTTAGCGTTAACACGCCCTAGTGTAGTGCGTCAAGCAGATTGCACCTTAGGCAGGGCGGCACGTCCGCGCTTGACTTTCTCGAGGATGTCGGAGGCGGTCGCGGTCCAGATGAAGGGCGTGGGATGCCCGTTGTGCTGGGCGATGTAGTCGTCAATGGCGGCGACGAGCTCGTCCACGCTGCGAAACACGCCGCGGCGCAGGCGCTTGACGGTGAGATCGCGAAAGAATCGCTCGACCATGTTCAGCCACGACGCCGAGGTCGGGGTGAAATGAATGTGGAAGCGCGGGTGACGATCGAGCCAACGCTTCACAGCGGCATGCTTGTGGGTGGCATAGTTGTCCACGATGAGATGAAGCTGTTTGTCCTTGGGAGTGCGGCGGTCAATTAAGCGCAGGAAGCGCAGCCATTCCTGGTGGCTGTGTCGGGGCATGCACTCGGCGATCACGCTGCCGTCAAGGCTGTTGAGCGCCGCAAACAGGGTGGTCGTGCCGTTGCGCTTGTAATCGTGGGTCATCGTTTGGCCGCGTCCCTTTTTGAGCGGCAGGCCGGGCTGGGTGCGATCGAGGGCTTGGATTTGGGACTTCTCATCGAGCGAGAGAACCAGAGCATGCTCAGGCGGATTGAGATAGAGTCCGACGATGTCGTCGAGTTTCTCGGCGAAACGCGGGTCATTGCTGAGCTTGAAGGTCTTGACGCGGTGGGGCTTGAGGCCATGGGCGCGCCAAATCCGTCCCACGGTGGAAGCACTGACGCCGGCCGCGGCGGCCATGGTGCGGCGGCTCCAGTGGGTGGCGTTGGACGGTTTCTCGCGGGTGGTCTTGTGGATGATCTGCTGTACTTTCTGCTTCGAGACGGCAGGTTTACGACCGGGCCGTGGGGCGTCTTTTGCAATGCCGGCGATGCTGCTTTCGAGAAAGCGCGTGCGCCAGCGGGCCACCAACTGCCGCGAGACACCGAGCTGTGCGGCGATCTGCTTATTCTCGAGACCGTCGGCGGCCAGCAGGACAATCCTGGCTCGCAGGGCGAGACGAACGGCGACTTGGCGGCCGCGCGCGTAGCGGTCCAACTGCTTGCATTGCGCTGTGTTCAAAGTTACTGGTTGTGCTCTTCGCATCCCATGCCTCCTGTTAATAGAGACGATGGGAAGCCAATATAAGTTACATTATTTATGGTGCACTACACTAGGGCGTGTTAACGCTAACGTAGGGTATCGAAACGTAGAGCCTCGGCGATGAGGGCGAAGTGGAGGAAGGCGAGGAACATGACGTCGAGCTTGTCGAAGCGGGAGAAGATGCGGCGGAATCCCTTGAGCCGTCGGAAGAGTCTCTCGATCTCGTTGCGGCGGCGATAGAGCGCTCGGTCGTATTCCCACGGCTCCAGGCGGGTGCGCCGGGGCGGCACGACGGGAATCCATCCGAAATCCAAAGCCAGTTGGCGTGTCTGATCGTCCTCATAGGCGCCGTCCATCAGCAGCGGCAGCGGCTCGGGCAGTGGCCCCAGACCGCCGAGCAAGTTCGCGGCCCTGCTGGGCGTCGTGCGCTTGGCCGGGCGAGAGAGCGAAGGTTATCGCCGTTCGAGCATTTGCGGCAACCATATGAATCTTGGTGGTCCATCCGCCGCGGGATTTGCCGATCGCTTGCGGACCGTTTTTTTAACGCGCCCGTGCCGTCGGGATGAGCCTTCACGATGGTCGAGTCCATTGACACGGCTTCGATTCGGATGCGGACCAGCTGCTCGCGCTGCAGTTTCTCGAAGACGGCGTCGAGCACGCCGTTCTTCGACCAGCGGTTCATGCGGGTATAAATGGTGTGCCAGTTACCGAAGCGTTTAGGCAAGCCGCGCCATTTGCAGCCCTGCTCGGCGACATACAACATGGCGTTCAAAACCGTGAGGTTCGGCAGGCTCACATTGCCGCGCTGGCGGGGCAGGACCGGCTCGATGCGGCGGTATTGCTGCTCGGTGATCTCCATACCTCCGAGTATAGCAGCTTTTGCGACTTAGTGTTAACACGCCCTAGCCTTATTTCCTGGCGCAGTTGACGCTGTCGGGCACCTGGTTGCTGCACTGGATGCTCGCGGTCATGCCTGAGGAGATGGGCGCGCAGGCAACGTCGCTGGCGGTGCGGGTGGCTTCTTCACGCGTCGGCGCTGATGCGGTGGCGCAGTTTTGCTCGCCGTTGTAGGTGATGCAGACTTCGCAACTGTACTGCTGCAGGCCGAGCGTCGAGTAAACGAGCGCCGCCAGAACGGCGAGCCCGAACAAGATAGACACGATGGTGGCCTTGGACATGATCCCCCCGGCGAGGGTCACATTATGACCGATCTACGAAGTTGGGGCAGGGCCCCACGTCGACCAGCTCACGAGCGCAACGAGCCACAGATCGGCCTGCCTTCTCAGTATCCACAGATGGCTTCCGAGAGCTCGTCTAGAGGGGCTGGGGTCATCCATCGTCGAAAACGTCGTCTCGTAGTTCGCGGTCAAGTAAGCGATTTCGTTTGAGCCGCGGATGCGACGGTCAGTGGTTTCGACCCGTTGGGTTTGCGATGTTCCTTGGGCCATGTACTCCAAAACTGCCGAGCGGCCGCGCACAGGCGGTGCGTCAGGCGGCCACAACTCGATGTCGCTAGTGTAGTGCACCATAAATAATGTAACTTATATTGGCTTCCCATCGTCTCTATTAACAGGAGGCATGGGATGCGAAGAGCACAACCAGTAACTTTGAACACAGCGCAATGCAAGCAGTTGGACCGCTACGCGCGCGGCCGCCAAGTCGCCGTTCGTCTCGCCCTGCGAGCCAGGATTGTCCTGCTGGCCGCCGACGGTCTCGAGAATAAGCAGATCGCCGCACAGCTCGGTGTCTCGCGGCAGTTGGTGGCCCGCTGGCGCACGCGCTTTCTCGAAAGCAGCATCGCCGGCATTGCAAAAGACGCCCCACGGCCCGGTCGTAAACCTGCCGTCTCGAAGCAGAAAGTACAGCAGATCATCCACAAGACCACCCGCGAGAAACCGTCCAACGCCACCCACTGGAGCCGCCGCACCATGGCCGCCGCGGCCGGCGTCAGCGCTTCCACCGTGGGACGGATTTGGCGCGCCCATGGCCTCAAGCCCCACCGCGTCAAGACCCTCAAGCTCAGCAATGACCCGCGTTTCGCCGAGAAACTCGACGACATCGTCGGACTCTATCTCAATCCGCCTGAGCATGCTCTGGTTCTCTCGCTCGATGAGAAGTCCCAAATCCAAGCCCTCGATCGCACCCAGCCCGGCCTGCCGCTCAAAAAGGGACGCGGCCAAACGATGACCCACGATTACAAGCGCAACGGCACGACCACCCTGTTTGCGGCGCTCAACAGCCTTGACGGCAGCGTGATCGCCGAGTGCATGCCCCGACACAGCCACCAGGAATGGCTGCGCTTCCTGCGCTTAATTGACCGCCGCACCCCCAAGGACAAACAGCTTCATCTCATCGTGGACAACTATGCCACCCACAAGCATGCCGCTGTGAAGCGTTGGCTCGATCGTCACCCGCGCTTCCACATTCATTTCACCCCGACCTCGGCGTCGTGGCTGAACATGGTCGAGCGATTCTTTCGCGATCTCACCGTCAAGCGCCTGCGCCGCGGCGTGTTTCGCAGCGTGGACGAGCTCGTCGCCGCCATTGACGACTACATCGCCCAGCACAACGGGCATCCCACGCCCTTCATCTGGACCGCGACCGCCTCCGACATCCTCGAGAAAGTCAAGCGCGGACGTGCCGCCCTGCATAAGGTGCAATCTGCTTGACGCACTACACTAGTACATAGCTCGATCAACCTGTGATCCTCTCCTGCGATTTCGAACTCGATCCATCTTGCATGGATCTGCTCGATCTCTCCGATAGCATCTGCCGTCAGTCGATCCATGGCGCCGCAAAATGAGTAGCCGACTCACTCGCCGTCGTGCAGGCCCGACGGCAGCAATCTCCCGTCCAAAGTGAACGAGACTTTGGAGGGCCCCATGAAGGTGCCCTTGAGCAGTAGAAATTATAGCCCCGTCACCCGTTGGTAGGTTCGGCTGATAGAATCTGGATTTTCCGCACGACCTATTGACTCCCGCATAATATAGAGTCAGTCAAAACAAAGAGAAGACTGTTTCCAGAAGGCCGTGATCAAACGCGGTTTGCGGTACATGCGGCGGAGTGCCTTGCGGGCCCGCTCGTTCAGCTCGCCGTAGTCTTTCGGGCAGACGTTCGGCAACTCGTGCTGCTTCCAGTAAGCCCAGATGTATTCCACCGGATTCAACTCCGGCGCATAGGGTGGCAAGTACTCGGTTGCGATGTGGCCTTCGGAGAGTTCGATGAACTCTTGCACCAGGCGGCTACGGTGCGCCGGCAGCCGATCCCAGACGATCAGCAGCGGGCGATCGATATGACGTACCAACGCCTTGAGAAAGTCGATCACTTGCTCTTTGCCGATCGCACCGGGATAGAGCCGGAAGTAGAAGTTACGCAGCGTCAGCCCCGCCGAGACGGAAAGCTTCTCCCAGTTGAAGTTAAACTGCAGCACCGGTGTTTGGCCACGTGGCGCCCAGGTGCGGCAGCGATGCGGCTTCTGACTCAATCCGCTTTCGTCGATGAAGACGAGCGTACGGCCTTCGTTTTGGGCTTTTTTTTAATGCGCTTCCAGGTCTTGCGCTTCCAGGTGCGGATCCGCTCTTCGTTGCGCTCGCGCGCCTTTCCGGCCGGGCGTTGCGGGCTCCAGTCGAGCGCTCGCAGGATCTTCCAGGCGTGGCCTGCGTGGTATGCGACCCCGAACTCGTCTCCGGTCAGCCGAGCCACCCGCGGACAGCTCCACAGGGGCGTTGGGAAGCCGTGGGCTTCCGGGCCTTCCAGCAGCAGCGACGTCAGGCGTTCGCGTTGTGCGGCATCGAGGAGCGGCTTGCGTCCGGCGCGCCCGGCCTGGCGGAGTCCGGCCGCACCCTGCTCGCGGTATTGCCGCCGCCACTCACTGACGGTTTGGCGAGCGACGTTCAGCCGTCTCGCCGTCTCGGACTGATTGTGGCCTTGGTGGAGCAGCCGCATCGCTTCGAAACGGCGCTTCTCCAGCGCCTTGAAATCCCGCTTCACACCTTTGGGGTTGCCCATACATATATAGATGCTCCACACTGTCAAAAAGTGTCATAATAATTTGCGGGATTCAATAGATCCTGCCCCGTGCGCTCTTTGACCGACACCGTCGTCTTCGACTTCGACTATACGCTGGCCGACTCTTCGCCCGCGGTAGTCGAGTGTGTCACGGTAGCGCTCACCGAGATGGGACTTGCGGTCCCGTCCGAAGACACGATCCGCCGGACGATCGGGCTGTCATTGCCCGAGACCCTTGCCCGGCGTCTCAGACGCAGTCCGGGACCTGAGGCGGTGGGGCTTTCGGTTAGGAATCGTCTCGACGAAGTTCCGCAGCCGCATCGAACCCACACTCGAACGCGCCTGCCTGCTCGATCGGTTCGACACGATCGCCGGCGGGGAGGACGTGACCAAATTCAAGCCGGATCCGGAGGGGCTGCTGATGGCGTCGGAACGGCTCGCCGCCAGGCTCGGAGAGATGGTCTATGTGGGCGACAGCGTCACCGATGGCGAAACGGCCCAGCGCGCGGGCGTGCCGTTCATTGCGTTGTTGTCGGGTATGACGCCGCGACACGACCTTGAACTGTATGCGCCGCGGACCGTGCTGCCTGACATCACGGCGTTGGTAGAGTACCTGAGGCCTCGCGGCGAGCCGCGACTGTGACGGAGCGGGATGCGTTCATACGCCGGTGAGCTCCACGAGCCACAGGGTCATCTCGGGGACGTAGGTGATCAGCAGCACCGCCAGCAGCAGCATAATCACGTAAGGCAAGGTCGACGCGTAGACCCGCGTCAACGGTTGGTTGAAGCGGTACGAGGACAGGAACAGGTTTTCACCCATAGGGGGCATCAAGTAACCCAGCTCCATATTGGCGAGGAAGATGATGCCGAGGTGTACCGGGTCGATGCCGTATGCCGCGGCCATGGGCGTGATCAACGGCACGATGACGAGGATCGCCGAGTAAATGTCCATCAGTGCGCCGACGACGATCAGGAAAAGGTTGAGCGCCAGCAGGAAGAGGATCTTCGACTCGATGTGCGTCTGTACCCAGTCGAGGGCCTGCGTAGGTACTTCGGCGATGACCAGGTAGTTGGTGAAACCGAGCGCCACGCCCAGGATGATCATGAAGCCGCCTACGAGCGTGGCGCTCTCGACGAACACGCGGGGCACGTCGCGCTTCACGCTCAGGTCCCGGAAGATGAAGCACTGCACCACGAAGGCATACAGCACGGTGATGGCCGACGTTTCGACCAGCGTGGCGTAGCCGCCCAAGATACCGCCCAGCACGACCACCGGCAGCAGAATCTCCCACTTTGTCTCCCAGAGCGCGGACACAGCTTCGCGGCCGTCGAACGGCGTGCGCACCGCGCCGCTCAGCCAGCCGCGATGACCAGCCCAGGCGGCCACCACGACCACCAGCAAGATGCCCGGCAGCACTCCGCCGACAAACAGCCGCAGAATAGGCTGCTCGGCGTAGAACGCGTAGAGGATCACCGGCAAACTCGGAAAAAACAGCAGGCCGATCGAGCCCGAGACGGTCACCAGTCCGATCGAGGTCTTCTCCGGATAGTGCGCCTTGACGAGCATGGGCAGTAGCAGCCCGCCCATCGAAAGGATCGTGATGCCCGACGCACCGGTGAGCGGCGTGAAGAACGCGAGCACGAGGGTCACCATGATCGCCAGGCCGCCCGGCAGCCAGCCCATCCAGGCCGAGAACAGGCGCATCAGGCGCTTGCCCGAACCGCCCTCGGCGAGGAGGTATCCACCCACAGTGAAGAGCGGAATGGCGGGAAGCATGGCCTCGGTGGTCAGCCGATAGGTCTCGCCGGGCACCGCTGAGACCGGAGTGCCCTCGTCCCAGAAGAACACCAGCGCCGCGCCCCCGATGGCGGCATAGATGGGCAACCCGAGGGCGGTGCCCACGACGATTACCACGCAGGCCGGCAGGAGCAGCCCTGATTCCTCGGGGACCTCGATCAAGCCGAAAAGGACCGGGATGAGCAATCCCAGGGCGGGCAGCAGCCGTGTCCAGCGGCTGCCCGAAACTCGGCCAATCAGGCGCGCCGCAACCACGGCGAGGCTGACCGGCATGACCAATTCGGCCACCCAAACCGGAATGCCCCAAGCCACACGGTCGCCGAACTCGTAGTCGACGAGTACCAAGTCGATGCTGGCCCAAATCAGAACGGCGGTGATCCCGGCGGCGAGTCCCGAGGTGAACACCTCGACGCGTTTGCGCCAACCATTGGGCAGAAATGTGGCCGTGGACAGAGCCAGCAGGCGGTCAGAACGCGCGGCCAGCGCGGCGCCAAGGAAGGTGATCCAGAGGGTGAGGTGCTGAACGATCGGAAACGAGCCAGGGATGCCGCCCCCGAGCCATTTGCGGCCGACGATCTCTGCCAGCGGCATGATCGCCATCACTGCGAGCACGGCGATTGAAATGGCGTTCTCGGTGCGGCCCAGCGGCGTAGGGCTTTCGGATTCCATGAGGTGACGCCGGTGAGCCGTGGCCTGAATTGGTTCCTTGTAAGCGAGGTCCTGAGAACCGAAGAATCGGTTTTCGGCAAGCCTGGAGGCTTGCGCCACAACGCCGCTTCAGGATATCAGGGACGCAACCCTTGCTTGGCTAATCGCCGGTGTTCTTGGCGCGGTACTCGTCGCGCAGGCGGCGGACTTCGTCGAACAGCTCGGGCGGCACCATCGTACCCCGCAGGGTGGAGTAGGCGTCTTCGGTCTGTTTCTGCCAATCGGCGAGCGCGGCCGCGTCCGGCTCGATGATCTTCAGACCGCGTTCCTTCATCTGCACGATCGCATCGGCATCGAGCCTGCGGATTTCGCCGCGAAGTTTGTCGCCCGCTTCTTTGGCGGCTTTGCGCATGGCGGCGTGGTGCTGACTCGGAATACGATCCCAGGAGCGCTTGCTAATGATGGTGGCGCCCATCAACGGAGCCCATCGGACGGCTGTCATGTTATTGGCCTGCTGGTAGGTCCTCTCGAGCATGGCGAACAGAGGCGGCGCTTGGAAGGCCTCGATCAAACCCGTCTGGAGGGAGGTGAGCACGTCCGTTACCGGAAGAGCCACGACGCGAAAGTCCATCTGCTTGTAAAGCTTTTCGGTATCGGGATCGCCGGTCGAGATCCAAAGCTTTTGCTTGCGGACGTCATCAAGGGACCGCGCCGGCTTCTTGGTGAAGAAATGCACCCACCCCACATCAGCCCAGTTCAGAACGACGAAGCCCTTTTGCTCGATCCGCGCCTCGATCTTCGGCGTGATTCGCTCCCGGATGTAGTCCAGCTCCTCATAAGAGCGGACCATCATCGGGATGTTGAGACATTCGGCCCCATTATCAATGCGCGAAAGCCCGATGCTCGAGACGCCAATGGCGTCCAAGCCGCCGCGGCGGATTTTGCGCACGAGTTCAGGGTCGTCTCCGGCCACGCCCCCGGCGTAGATGTTGACCTTGACGTCGCCGCCCGAGATCTTGCGCCACTCCTGGCGCATGTAACTCAACGCGTCGTGCCAACTGGAGTTCGTAGGTGCGCTCGTGCCGAGCTTGATCAGAACTCGCCGGGCGGAGAGGGGGGGGGCGGCGCCCAGCAACGCAACGAGTGCGGCCAAAGGGATCAGACGGCGCACCAGGGCGGGCATCATGGCGTCGCTCCAGGTTCTTCCGCAGCTTCTTCCTCTTCAAAGAATAGCTCATCGATGCGATCGAGCAGCCATTTCGCGCGCCGCTGGGCCAGCAGGTTGACGAGGCGGTCATCCTCGTGCAGGTTGGGGTCAACAGCAAGGGCTTTGTCGAGCAATGACCGAAACTGCTCGCGGTTTTGGTCGGGGATCGAAACGACCTCGGCGTACGACACGTAGGGGCCGGCACGCTTGCCCTCGGAAAGGCTCAGGGCACGTTGGTAATGGTGTTCAATGACGGCGCGGTCGGGCGCGGTCGGCTTCGCGCCCGCGAGGGTCACCTGGAACTCGTGGAAGGCGCCTTCGTCCCAAGTTTCGTCGAGCTCCAGCGCACGATCGAGCAGGGCTTCGACCTCGGGCAGCCGCGCCAGCATGGCGGCATCGTTCCGCGAGGACGAGATCGCGAGACCGAGGGCGGCGGCGGTCCAATAAAGGAACGGCAGGTCTTGCTGCTTCTTCTTGCGATTGTGGACGCGGGCCGCGGTGCCTTGGGGGTCGGTCTTGAGTTGCTCGGAGAAGCCGGGATAGGAGTGGTCGAGCCCGCGCAGACCGTAATTCAAGGCTCGTAGGTAGAGCTTACGGGCTCGGGTGCGCATCTCACGGGCCCGGTCGAGGTCCTCGTCGGCCATAACTTCGGCCGGATAGTCCACATAGGCGAACGAGTAGAGTACGAACCCGCGCGATGCCGTAATGAGCAAGCCCCGATGGTTGGGAGACTCCAGCAGCAGACTCTCGACGAGCTTCATACCGAACGGCAAGGCCTCGCCGACGAACTGGATGTCCTCATCGGTCTCGTAAACCGAGTTACCCGTGGCGAGTGCATCACCCACCATGTTGATGGCGTAGCGCTTCAGCGAGCAGGCAGGCGTGAGTAGGACTGCCAGGCCGGCAAGGCAGGCGATGCGGGTTCGCATGGATTGTAGGTCCACGGACAACACCTACAGTAGCGCAACGCAGCCGGCTTGACCACGCCGTTCCGGAGAAATGGGCTGGAGTTATAAACACCACCTCCTGGTAGTGAACAAGGCCTACTCGCACGGAGAATACCGGCCGGAAAGCAAACCAACATTTCTCTGTTGAAGCCCAATGATAATGTCCCCTTGAGCGCCCAATGATAATGTCCCCTTGAGCGCCCAATAGAAATGTCCCCTAATCTGGACCTCTGCGAGGAGGTGAAAGATTGGGAAGGACATGGATGAGTGCCAAGGAGTTGAGGCGCGGCGAAGTGCTGAGCCGAGTGAAACGAGGGGAACTGAAGTTGACCGAAGCCACCGCACTGCTGGAGGTCAGCTACCGCCAAGCGAAGCGGCTCAACAAGCGTTACCGAGCAGGCGGGGTCAAGGCTTTGGTGCACGGTAACGTCGGCCGCGCTTCGAACCGAGCCGATGACAAGCGCCGCGAGCAGGTTCTCGAGTTGGTGCACGCAAACTATGCGGGCGAGGGGCACGAGCGCTGCGGGCCGACGCTGGCGTCGGAACATCTGGCAGCCGATCAGGGCCTGGAAGTGCCGCGCGAAACGCTGCGGCGCTGGATGCTCGCGGCGGGCCTGTGGAGCCGGAGTCGCAAGCGCCCACCGCATCGCAGCCGGCGGCAACGCAAAGCGCACTTCGGCGAGCTGATTCAACTCGACGGTTCGCACCACCACTGGCTGGAAGGACGCGGCCCGAAAGCCTGTTTGATGAACTTTGTCGATGACGCGACCGGTCTTGCACTGTGCCGCTTCTCGGGCCAGGAAACGACCTGGGCCGCGGCCGATCTGCTCCAAGCCTGGGTGCGCCAACACGGCGTTCCCAAGGCGTTGTACTGCGACTGGAAAAACGTCTACCAGCGCCAGCCGACGTCGCGGTAAGCACTGGAAGGCATCAAGCCCGAGACGCAGTTCGGGCGCATGTGCGCGAAGCTTGGCATTGGCATCATTGCCGCATCGTCGCCGCAAGCCAAGGGACGTGTCGAACGCCATCACGGCACGCACCAGGACCGCCTGATCAAGAAGATGCGGCTGCGGGGCATCGTTGATTACGAGGCGGCGAACCGTTACCTCGGCGAGGAGTACTTAGCCGAGCACAACGAGCGCTTCTGCTGCGAGCCGGCGGCGGGAGCGGACTTTCACCAGGCGCTACCCCGCGGCACCGAGCTGCGAGGCGTGTTCTGCTTCGAATACGAACGGGTGGTGAGCAACGACCAGGTGGTGCGTTTCGAGAATCGTTGTTTGCAGTTGAAGCCGAAACGCAATCAGGGCGTGGGGGCGGGTGCACGGGTGACGGTCCAACAGGGGCGCGATGAGAGCTTGCAGGTGAGGTTTGAGGGGCACGAGATCGAGCACGAAGTGATCGCCACGCCGACGCCACGGCTGCGGACGAAGCCGGCACCGCAGGGGAACGTGGTGGCCAGACGCAAGCCGGCGGCGAACCACCCCTGGCGGCGAGCTGTGCTGCGGAAAACACGAGCTGCGAATTCATAAGAGGGCTGTGGAAATGCCGGGTCGGATGGAAAGCGTGGAAAACCTTGTGGCGGCAGCCGTGCCGGGCTCGAGGAACCGTGGATGGTTTTCCACCCTTCCCACCGCCCCTTGGAAATCGCTGCGCGATTCCCACAGTTCCACAGCCCCGACGATGACGATTCTCTCCTATCACCAAGGGGACACTTCTACTGGGCTACCGAAGGGGACATTTCTATTGGGCCTTGACACAAACCAACATTTCTCTTGACACCGATGGCCGGCGGGTGTATAAGGAGACTGGCATCGAAAAGATTTCGGTGACTATCGCTACGGCGAAAATAAGCACAGGAAGGAGGCCACCATAGAACCACCGATCGGAAGAGGGCGGTCACGCGATGAAGAACCGATCTGACTGTAACGCCGTAGGAAACCGCACGGCGTAGGTAACTGGCTGAGACAGAAAGCCTTGTGCGCCATGAGCGCAGGCATGGGACGCAAAGTCCCGTGTGATGCCAGTGAGAGGTCGGCTGAAGCGTGGCCGCCCGTTTTCTTTTTACGCAGGAAAACGTAATTTTTGTCTCTTGTTCTATGTTTCCGAGACCGCAACTTCTTACGGCCGAAGAACTTTATGGTACGGCGCCCGATCTAGCGGCGGCGTCCGAATCCGTCTATGTGACGAATAGTGACGGAGCCTTCTCCGCTCTCCCATTCTTGGACCTCTGGCGCGATTGGGCCGAGAACTCATCCCCGGGTGCTGCAGAGACGCAAACGCAACCATTGAGAGGCCAATCGTTTTACGGCTGGTGGCGGACCATGCAGGCGCAGACTGGTAGCCCGTTTCAACGGGCTTCTTCCGAAAGCCCAGACCGACCAAGTAGTTATCTTGCGCCTGCACGCCTCATGACCTGAAAGCTAACCCAGCCCAGCATCAACCCGGCGTATCGTAGCGGAGGTCCCAGTCGCCCAATCTCTGTAGGCGGCTACCTGGCCGCTCGATCGGCGGCGAGCCGGCCTTGACCCAGTCAGCGATCTCCTCACGATGGCCGAGCCGCCGCAGGGCGGTCCAGGAGGGACTGTAGTCACAACGTTGGTAGCAGTCCCAGAAGAAGAGGTTCTCGACGCCCGCTTGATACAGCCCGTGAGCGCGCGTGCGGTAATCTTCGGGAGTGATTTGCCGCGGCAGCAGGCTCGCCGCCAACTTGCATGAAGTGCCCCTGGTGATTCGTAAGAAGTACTCGGCGTCGCCAGGGTCAACGAAAGTATCCTGGCCGCTGTTCAGGGTACCGGTTGAGGTGTAGGGGATCAAAGTGTCAACCAGCCCCTCACGGATCCACTCCTCCAGATCCATCGCGTAGTAGAGGTTCGCGCGTTCGGCGCCCATCACGATGGCCGACACTTCGAAGGGCTGCTTGCGGCCTTGCTTGTGCGCCTCGTCGTTGAGCATTTCTCGAACTTGGCGCATGAACTGCGTGAGGAACGTGGCACGGTACTTCAACCAGCGGGCATCACGCTCGTCAATCTCGCGCGGATCTTCGCCGTACCGCGCCTGGAAGCCTTCGACGATGGGCTCCTCGTATTCGACGAGCGGCGGCCTGCGGTTGTACAGAAGACAGATGCCGTCGATGGGGTAGGCGGCAATCTCCCGAAACAACGAGACCACATATTGCCTCACACCGTCGTAGGCGTACGAAAGACGCGGCGTGGGACGCCCGTGCCGGTTGCGGCCGTGCCACCCGGGGTGCTGATCGAAGAGTCCTCCGGTGTTCCATTCATCCGCGGGTACGGGGAAGTGAAAGCCCGCCACGCGGTAGGAAGCATGCAACTCGAGGCCTACTTCGTGGGCATGGTCGGCCGCGACACGAAGATGGTCGATGTCCTTCTCGCGAAACGTTCGGTACGATTCCGCGGCGAGCCGGTCGCGGACACGGAAGGGATCTTTGATCCAGTCATCCGCCGCCGTGAGGCCGATCTTGGTGGGGTAAAACATCCTGTCGCCGGCGCCGGCCCCCCAATAGATCCGCGAAAAATCGGTGTCGCGATAGGGCTCGAGTTCGCGCCGGATCTCGGCCTCCGTCGACGGCCGCAGCCAGCTTACATATCCCCAGGCATCGTTGTGTGCGTAAAGGCGGCGGGTGTCTTTTCGGCGGAGGTCCGCTCGAAGCTGTTCAACCTCTTGCTCCGACAGCGGAATCAGTTTGACGTACGCCAGCCAAAGCGGAAAGCATGAGTTCGCCACCGACGCTTCGTTTTCGGGCACGAGCGCGGGGCAGAACTGCCGCAGGACCAGATCCTCATCGGTCAAGTCGGCGATTTTCCAGAACAGGTCGTCGATGCGGGTCCCGGTGTCGAAGTGGGTTGGGCGTATCTCGTAGTCTTTGCGGTTCTGTTTCCGGCCGACGACGTCGTTGTGGGTGATGAGCGCGAAGGTAGAGTCGCTGTTGAGACGCGCCTCGATCCGTGACTCGCCATGACGCGAACGAAGGCCGAAGTGAATCGCATACCAACCCTTGCGGTTGAGGGGTAGCGTGATCTCGGGAGCGGCGGTGTTGTGGCCCGCGACAAGCATGACTCCCTCGGCCTTGTCGCTCGCATAGTCGAGCAGGCGCCAACGGTGGCGCTGGGGCGTTCGCGAAAGCGCCGCGGGCGGCCGGCATTGACTGAAATCCGAAAGATACACGGCTCGCTCTTGCGCATAGGCTCCGGAACGGAGAGCGGCCAGAAGAGTTCCCGTCGCGAGAACGTCCCTGCGGCTCCAGAGGCCGCTGCGTTCCTTGTTCGTGGGATGTCCCATGCGTCACCGCTCGTGAGACTGGATCAAGAATAAAACTAGTCTGTCTTGACCAGGATTACCGTTTTGGCCATCCCGGTACTGACAGCATAGGCGAGCCACGGCTGCGGTGCAACGTTTTCGCACTGCTTTCACGTTCGATCCTGCTTTCTTCGCCGGTCCGCCTTCAGATCGGGTCCGGTCAAGGCGTTCCGGCAACGCCAGCGGCCACTCTGCCGACACCGCTCCGACCTTGCCTCTCGGCAACTCCCCGCTCCGGCTGCCCCGCGCTCGCCGCGTTACCCTCCGGGCACAGGCAGCGCCCAGATCCTGCTCAGCATGTCACCGAACAGCCGCCGGTTCAGATGTCCCTGGGCCAACAGCAACCAGTAGTAGCGGGCATGTTTGACCAGACGGCCGCCGGTCTTCATTAGCCGCTGCTGCAAGCTCGTCAGCGACCAGCTCTTGATCCTGTGCGGCAGCCCCAGCCGCCGCCACAAGTTGCCCAGGTTATAGGCCAGCACGCTGAGTTGCAGTCGCACTTCGTTGGCCCGGAAGCGATGGCACGACAGCCGCGTCCAGTGCGTGGCCTGTTTGCCTTCCTTGATCCACTGCTCGGCCGTGCCGCGCTTGTTGTAGAAGCGCACCACCGAGCGGCTTGGCAAGCGCAGGCTCGTCACGATGAATCCGACCCGCGGGAACAGCTCGCCCTGGTGATGTTCGACCTGGGCGACGATCCGCCTCGCCTGCGACCAACTCTCCGCCTGATAGCGAAAACTCTTGTAGCGCACCAAGGGCTTCCGGGAGGGCCTTCCCGGCGGGCGAAACAAGATGTCTTCGATCTCCAATTCCAAGCTCTTGTTGGCCGGAATGCGAATGGCGTACTGCACTCCGCGTTTCTCCGAAGACTCATAAATCTCCGGCTTAGCAAAGGCCGCATCGCCGCGGAAGGTGACCTGTTTGCCCGCAGCCTGTTGGCGCTCGATCTCCGGCAGCAGCAACTCGTCCCAGTCGTCAGCGCTGTGCACATTGCCGGGACGCAGCTTGGCGGCCAGACAATCGCCGTGCTGGTTGAACAGCAACAGTGGGTGGTAGCAGATGGACTCGAAATGGCCGTTATAGGCGCTGCCTTCTTGTTGGCCATGGACGGGGCTCTCGGTGGAGTCCATGTCGAGAACGACGCGCTCGCAGTCGTCCGTCGTCTCGGCTTGCGCGACCAACTCGCGGTTCACCGCCATCAATCCCAGCAGATTCTCCTCACTCGCGAGCAGCCCTGTCTCGAAGCTCTGTAGCCGCGAGGTGAGCGCCCCGCCGCGATCCCAGTTCTTCTGCGAGCCGATCAAGCGAAAGGTCGGATCGGCGGATACTCGAACGGCGTCATTGAGGTCCTCGTAGCCGGCGAGTCGGCTGTAAACCGACTGCCGCAGCAGATCGGCCAGCGGGAACTTCTTGTTCAAGCCTTGTCGCGAGTCGCTGAGATGCTCCTCGATCAGCTTCCCGAGCCCGAGCCGTTCGTCCAACTCCCGAACCAGGATCAGCCCGCCGTCGGAAGTGACACGCGATCCTTGGAAATCGACTTTCAACAAACCGTTGAAGCTTAGCTGGAACGGCTTGTTTTGTTTTTCACCCATTGGGTGTTGGCCTCCATGGCGTCCTCATCGGGCTCTAGCCCCTATGAATAAAGACGCTCAAGGCCGCCGGAAGGTCGAGAGGTTTGAATCAAATTGGAAATGCGGGCTTACTTCCTCCCTCTCGGGTTTTCGCAAGTCTTACTGAGCCGGCGACGCCGGTTTTCTTATCTCTTCCCTCTGTCGCTTCCTGTGAGCTTTGGAACCGGCATCAGCAGCACGAGAGCGGCTGCGAACGCGATGCCGGCGATCAGCGACAAACGGAGTCGATTCAACGGGGCCTCGATTCTACATCCGTGGGCATCATGATAGAAAGAGTACATCTGATCTCATGAGCCACGTGCTGCCAAAGGGGATTGCCGCTTCGTTCTTGGTCTACCTTTTTCCTCTCATTGGCCCCCACACCCTCCAGCCATGGGGCGTTGTGATCGTTATGGAGCTAACCGAAGGCCTCGACCAACGCGATCCGTTGTGGGTGGCCGCCGATCTGGCTCTCGCCGTGACGCTGCAACTGTTTGCCGCCTTGCTTGGCTGCTGGTACTTCCGGCGGGCCGACTGGAAAAGGCTCTTGGCTGTACTGCCGGCCGTTCCTGTTCTCTGGGCGGCACTCATGTGGAGCTACCTGGGGGCTATTCCGCATTACTTTCTCATCGACAACAGCCGCCGGGCAGAGATCGACACTTGGCCCGAACAATGTAGAGTTGCGAACGCCTATCTTCCGTCTGTCAAAACGCCCGCGGATCTTTCTTTGGAAAAGGCTGGCCGGGCATTCGTCGCACGATTGCCCCACTCGGATCTTGGCATCCTCCAGATGCCCGGCTGCGAGGTCAGCGAACTCGGCATCCGCTGGAGTAACTACAGTCCCAGAATCCACAGCGTCACCGTGACCGGCGCGGTTCTTTACAGTCTGCACGACAAGGCGTCCAACCAGTGGAGCTGGTGGGTGCTTAATGGCCCCGGGGCAGAGCCAAGGGCGTTAGTCCAGCCTGCTTACACCGAGCATTCTGAACCCATCCTCTCGACCGACGGAGAGTGGGTGAGTTGGGTCCAGCGCATTCCCGTCAAAAAACCCCAGACCCGGCCTGCCGTGTTAATCGAGTCCGTCCAAGCGGAAGATCGGCTTACGATCGATCTGCGGCCTTTTGCGCCGTCCAGCTTTCGGCTGGACCACTTCGACCGTTCGGTGGGCGAAGTGGTGCTGACGCGGGGCGAAGAAGAGTTTCTCGGTGTTGGCCTGGACGGCTCGCTGCATTGGGGACCGTGGAATCCTGAAGGCATAAAAGCGTGGGCGGGGACTCGACGACAGATGCAAGGCGGCTGGGTCGTGTGGGACGCCTATCAAGAGGACGAGCCCTACCGCCTTGCGTGGTCACTCGCCGAGGGCAAGGGTAGCCACACCGTGCAGCGCGGCTACAGGATCGAGTCAGCCTCGGTCGATCCCCAGGGGCGCTACATCGCCGTAAGCATCGGGGGACAGTACACGTTCGAAATGCCGGATTCGGTCTACGTGATGAAAACTGCCGACGGAAGCGAAGTCTTTCGCCGATACTTGTCCCAGTACAATCGGAGTCAGGTGGCGTTTCTCGGATCGGAGTTCTTCGCCTACAAAGAGGGCAATAGCATTCGGGTCTTGCGTGTCACAGACGGGGAGTAACGCCATGCTGTTTGTGTCTCTCTCTGCTATCGCAAAGGCTTCCATGGCCGTTCTGGCGCTCCTTAGTCTCTCGTCGTGCGAATCGTGGAAGCGCATTGACCGGAAGACGGCGAGTGACTCATTCGAAAGAGTCAGCGGCATACTACAAGCTGATGTCGATACGGTTCGAAAGACGCTTCTGGCGCTGCCAAGTGTGCCGCACCACTCCGCGGATATTCTCGACCGCTTTCCCGGGCTCGAAATCCTCTTGGTAGCTAGCGCCGGGGATCCAATCTTCCTGGACGATGGGTCGATGCGGGTCAATCTGGACCGTTCGCCCTGGCTGAAGACCTACTTGGGTCTCCCACAGGAAGCTCGGGCGCAGGACCTTTATATCTTTTCGGTGACAGACCTGTTTTGGCCCTCTGAGTTTATCTATCAAGACGAGCCTGCCAAGTTCTACAGCGACTTCATTGTTCACCTCGAGCCCGTTTCTCACGCTGCAACCCGGGCCGAGGTCTTCGAGTACCTGCCAAGGATCTGGGTAGGACAGAGCTTCCAGTTGGGAGCCCACGGACCTTGCATGTGCCGGGACCAGCGATGGGTAGAGCAGACCAAGAGCGACCGAGTCGCGCTGCCTCAAGCAATCGACGATGCCATCGAGGCCGGGAAGCAACCCTGAATGGTTTGCGGTGACTGCTTCGATGCGGACTTGCCCCAACGAGCTTGTGGCACACTAACACGGCAACCGAGACGCACCCGTCGGACTCGGCACGGAGGGGCTTAGGCCAAGCGTCGAAAGCCCGTATGATGCACAGGCCCTCCGATGCGACTCTCGGCATCGCCCTTCTCGATCGCCTCCGCCAGCTCGGGGAAGATTGCGTCGGCCGCGGCCAGGTAGGCCTCGACATGCCCGGCTTGGTGAGCCAAGGTGGCATACAGCCCGGTGCAGGCCAGAAACCCGTGGTCCAGCATCCGTACCGTCAACAGCGTCTCGAGCGCAAGCGAGTCAGCGCTGTCGAATGAGAACTTGGAGATCGCCGGGTGGCCGCCAACCACCAGCGGCACCCCATGGCGCCGGCCGATCGCCGACAGACCCTCGCGCCACTGGTTCCCGATAGCTGCCACATGTGTCGGCACATCGATGCGTTGCATCTTGCGGATGGCGGCCAGCGCCGCCGTGGGGCCGACTCCCTCGGTCCAATACGTACTCGAGATGAATGTCTCCTGAGCGGCTTGCATGACGTCTGCACGCCCGATGATCGCCGCCATGGGGTGACCATTACTGATCGCCTTCGAGAACACGGCGATATCAGGCTCGACACCGTACTTCAAATGTGCCCCGCCGAGAATGAGCCGCCAGCCGACACTAATCTCATCGAAGATCAGCACGACGCCGGTCTTCTCACACAGCGCGCGCACTTCCTCCAGGAAGCCCGGTTCGGGATCGGCCGAGCGGGTCGGTTCCATCACGACCGCCGCGAGGTCTCCGCCATGTTCCGAGATGATCTGGCCTAGTTGATCGAGCCGGTTGTACTCGAACGCCACGACGGTGCCGCCGAGGGGTTTGGGCACTCCGTCGGGAGACAATCCCGGGAGCAGATGCCCCTTGAGTTGATCCACCGCGCCCTCGGCTGTTAGGTTCGCAGCTAGATACCAGTCGTGCCAGCCGTGATAGCCGCAGATCGCTACGAGGCTGCGCTTGGTTTTGGCTCGGGCGATGCGCACCGCAATCGACATCGACTCGCCGCCGGAGCGTGCATAGCGCACGTTCTCGGCCCAAGGATGAATCTCGAGCAAGAGTTCGGCCAGCTCAACCTCTTCAGGGTTGTTGAGGGTACACATTGAGCCGGCCTGCACGCGCCGCACCACGGCTTCTCTGACGTCGGGGTCGTCGTAGCCCAGGAGGCACGAACCGATGCCCATAATCGACATGTCGAGGTACTTGCGTCCATCGAGGTCAGTGACCTCGCAACCGTGGGCCTCGCGGTAGTACGCCGGCCATTGGTCCGGGGCGAACCGCTCGGGCCGTTTGCTGAGGAGCTGGGTCCCGCCCGGGATGAGAGTCTTGGCGTGGCGGTAAAGGGATTGGGTCTTGGATTCTGCCTTCTCGGCGGCCGTTTTCATGACGCCTCCGCTTTAGAATTCGATTGATGCAAACAGGTCGGACGGCTTGACGGCAAACGCTTGGCACAACGCCAGGAGGCTCTCGATACTCGGCATGTGCGCGCCGCGCTCGATCGAGCTGAGTTGCGAGATGCTGACGCCGGTCTGGCCGGCCGCGTCTTTGAGTGACCACTTCCGTTCCACCCGCAGCACCTTGATGCGGTGCCCCAGTTTCTCACGCAGCACCTCTTGGGGCGTGCGCCCCAACCGGTGCGTCTCGACCGCGTTGCTGAGGGTCTGGCGCAGTTGCACCAAAGAAAACGGCTTCGCCAGATAGTCGAAGACGCGCTTCTTGAACGTGGCACGCATCCCCTCGAGCGAAGGATAGCCGGTGACGATGATGACGCATATCTCCGGATGCCGCGCTAGCAACTCATCCAGCACATCCTCGCCCTTGAAGGGTCCCATCTTCATATCGAGCAAGATGATGTGCGGCGCTTTCTCCTCGCAGCTTTCGAACAGGTCGTCAGGGTGCGTGAACGGCCGGACTGTGTATAGCCCCTCGTCGTTGAGGAAGTCTTCGATGTAGCTAATGAAGTCGACGTCGTCGTCAAGGACGGCGATGTCGACGAGGGACCCTCTCTTGACGGGCGCTACCACGGGTTCGGAGGCGGGCGTCATCCCCTCACCATCCTACTCCCCCGGGCTGGGCTATTCCCCTGGACATCGCTCCCGCGCGAGTTCGCCGTTGCGGGCAGCCGCACTTCCAAGCGGGCGCCTCCCTCCGCGCGGTTTCCTGCGACAATCGTTCCGCCGTGCTGCTCGACAATCGTCTGTGCGACGGCGAGACCCAAGCCGGTACCCCGCGCGTCGAGCCGGCTGGTGACGAACGCCTCGAAGATGTTGGGCAACACCTCCTCAGGGATGCCGGCGCCGTCGTCTTCCACCGCCATGGTGACCCAAAGCTGTTCGCCGGCAGCTTCGGTTTTCTCCTGCACGACGACCTTGCCGCTCGTGGGGATCGCGTACATCGAGTTGCGCAGCAAGTTGACAAAGAGCTGAATCAGGCGGTCACGATGGCCCACTACTTGCGTATCCTTCGACAGCCGGTTGCTGAAGTGGATGCCTGCCGCCTTTTCGTCGATGGCTACCAGACTCCACGCTTCGTCCACGAGCGGACGCATCTTGATCGGGTCGTTGACGTCGCGGCTGGGACGTGAGAAGTCGAGCAGCTCGGCGCTAATCCCGCCTAGCCGATCCGTCATGTGCTGCATGCGTTTGAGCCGCCGCAGAGCCGACGGGCTGTCGACCGTTTCGATCAGCTTTTCGATTGAGCCTCGCAAAACGGCCAGCGGCGTATTCAGCTCGTGCGCCACACTCGCGCTTAGCAGGCCCAAGCTGGCGAGCCGGTCTTGGGCGGCCATCTTGGTCCGGGCGGTCTCTAACATGTCGTTCTTGCCTTGGAGGTTAGCGGCTAGTTCTTCGAGATGCGCCTCCTGCTCGCGCAGGTTGGAGACCGTCTTGTTGCGAGAGCGCATGATGTCGCCGATCTCGTCACCGGGAATCTGGCCTTCGTCGATCAACTCCTGCTTGCGGTCGTCATCGCGGACCGCCTCATCGGCCTTCAGTGTGAGGCGGATCGGCCGGTAGACGTAGCGGGGCATGATGGCGATCTCGAGTAAGGCCACCGCCATCACGTAGAGTGCGCCGAGCACAACGAGCAGGGTCATCTTGGCCCGCCGTACGGAGCTCTCGTAGAAACCCGACGGGATCGTCAGCCGGGAATAGATTTGTGTCGCGGCATCCTTTCGATACAGGTACTGCGGTGCGCTTGCATCACTTCGGACCGAGCCGGGATGATCGTTCAGCTGTCGGCGTATCTGAGCGGGGATGAGCGGATCAAGAGCACTACCCTCCTCGTAGACGTAGTTCGGAAAGGCGTCCGAGGAAGGGATGTGGCCCGCGGCGAGGACCTGTCGAGCCAGAGAAGTCTCCCTCTTGCGGGCGGTCGCGATGCGGTCTTCGACCAGTGGAATCAGCGAGTAATAGGCGGCGCAGGTTAGCACCAGGAAGAACAGGTTGTGCAGGACGATCAGCTTCGGCCGCACCCGCAAGTCGCCAAACAATCTGCTGAAGCGGCCTCGGGTTTGGGAATCGCGGCTCGGAGGATTCATCTCCAGTTACGGCGAGGAGCGGCGGACGTTAGGGGCTGTGAAAAAATGGGGAGAGACCGCTTCGTGCCGCTCGTCAGGGTGGAAAACAAAGAGGTTACGTGGGCGGCGCTCGGTACAGTCTCCATTTCTTTACAGCACCTTAGCGCGCGGGCGAACCCTACCGGGCGCAGCTTTGTCACTACTCCAACACCTTGGCGGCGATGTTGCGGAAACGATGATAGCCGTCTTTGACCCAGCGGCTTCCACCGTGGACTTGCAGGCCGATCATGCCATCGCCGGCGCCGCCGGCCGCGTGATTCGCCGTGTCTTGAAACTCGGTGATCTTGGTCCCATTGAGCCACACCGTGATACGCGGCGCCTCGCCTTCCATTCGAACGCGCATGGCGTTCCAGTCGTCTTTGCGCCAGACTTTTTCCCAGTCCTGAGACAGCGTCATCTCGACGCCTTCCAAACGCTCTCCGTAGACGCCGCCTACGTTGCCGCCGTCGAGATAGTCGAGCATGACCCGGTAGGCTTGCCCATTGCTATTTGAGCGCAGAAACAAGCCGCTATCGCAGCCGAAGTCGGGCTTGACCTCGACGTATAACTCGAAGTCACGGTAGCGCTTGTCACTCAGCAGGATTCCACCGTTGCCTTCCGGGCGCTGGCGAGCCGTCAAGACGTGATCGAGGATGCGCCATTCCGTCGTGTTGCCGTGGTGGTTGGTCATGCTGATGTGCCACCCGGCGAGGTTGGAATGGTTGAAGATGGACTGGAATCCTTCGGGGATCTTCCTCGGCTCTGCTTGCAGCAGCATCGTGACGCTGCAGATCGCGCCGAGAACGGGAAGTCTCTTCATCGTTCCGCTCCTGCGAGCCTAGGCTAGCACACTGCCGGCGAGTCGAAACTCCTGAATGGCCTGCTACCGTTTGATCTCGACGATGGTCGCGCCCGCACCGCCCTCCCGCTGCTCGGCTTGGCAGTAGCGTTCGACATGAGGATGGCCGGCGAACATCTTCCAAAGCGTTTTGCGCAGCACCTGCATGCCGTGCCCGTGAATCACACGGACTCTCTCCAGCTCGGCGAGCACGGCGTCGTCGAGGAACTTGTCGACTTCTTCGCGAGCGGTCTCTGAGTCGCGCCCGATCACATTGATCTCGGAAAGCGACTTGGCGTCACGGGGGGTAGTGGTGACCGTAATCCTGCCCGGTGAACCGGTCGGCACAGGTGCGGCATCGGGGAGTATCTCGGTGATTTCGCGGCGGTCGACGCGCATCTTGAGACTCCCGACCTCGACCTCCCAGTGGCCGCTCGCTAGTTGGCGGGCAAGATGCCCGACCGCGCCGATTTCGCCCAGCCGCACCCGGCGTCCCGGGGAAAGCTCAGTTTGCTCGACGACGGGTTCGGCGCCCTGCCCGGCGGCTGAAGCTTGTTGGGTCGCCGAGTGAATCTCCTGCCTCAGCTCGGCGCGTCGCTTGATTGCTTGCCTGCGGACTTCCTTGGCTGCTCGCCGGGCCGCTTGCGCGTCGGCCAGCTTGTCGATCGCAGCCCGATGCTCGGATTCGAAGCGGCGCATCAGCTTCTCGACCCGCCGCTCCAGCTCTGCGACCTTGGCCGCCTCGCGCTGTTCCAGCTCCCGCGCAAGCGCCTGGTGTTTTCTCGCCAACCCCACCTCGCTGCGCCGCAGCTCATTCCGCGCCGTGTCGTACTCCTCGATCTGGTCGTGAAGCTGTTGGACGTAGCGCACCGCCTCCTCGGCCTGTGTACTCATGGCCTGGCGTGCTCGGGCAATCAACGAATCCGGCACACCCAGGCGGCGTGCCATCTCAAGGCCGGCTGACTGGCCTGGCACGCCTACCCGGAGCTTGTAGTTCGGCGCCAGCGTCTCTTCGTCGAAGCCCACGGCCGCGTTCTCGACGCCCGCCGCGTTGGCGGCATAGGTCTTCAGCGCAGGCAGATGAGTGGAGGCGATCGTAAAGCCGCCGCAATCGAGGAAGTGCTCGATCACGGCCACCCCTAGCGCGCCTCCCTCCTCGGGATCGGTCGCCGCTCCCAGCTCATCCATCAGCACGAGCGAGCGCTTATCGGCAAGCTGCATCATGGCCTTCAACTGTTCGATGTGCGCGGAAAACGTACTCAGGCTCTCGGCGATGGATTGCAGGTCGCCGATGTCGGCCAGCACCTGATCAAACCACGGAAACTCCGCCTCGTCCGCCGGAACCGGAAGACCCGCCTGCGCCATCAGTGCTAGCAGCCCGACGGTCTTCAACACGACCGTCTTACCACCCGCGTTGGGGCCGCTGATCAGCAAAACACGCCGATCCTCGTCAAGCGTCAGCGAAACCGGCGACACCGACCGGCCCGCCCGCCCAAGCACGTCTTCGAGAAGAGGATGCCGCGCCCGCGCCAACCGCAACCGAAAAGAATCCCCTGTGTTAAACGACGGAATCGCGCACCGGAAGTCGGCCGCAAAGCGTGCTTTGGCAAACAGCAACTCGAGCTTGGCGAGCAACTCGATAGCCGTCGCGATCTCCAACAGCTCCCGCCGCATGCGGTCAGTTAGCTCGATCAATACCCGGCGTACCTCGGCGTGTTCGTCCTCGAGCATCTTGACTAGGCGGTTGTTTAGCTCGATCGACTCGACCGGCTCGACGAACACGGTTTGTCCGGTCGAGCTGGCGCCGTGGATGACGCCCTTGACCTTCCATTTCCAGCTCGCTTTCACCGGCACAACCAAGCGGCCGTTACGAATGGTGACGTAGTCCTCCTGAAGCAGGCCCTCTTGGTAATGACTGCGGACGAATTGCTCGAGCGTCTTGTTGATGAGGTTTCGCTGCTGTTCGATCTGCCGCCGGATCTTGGCCAACGCCGCACTGGCGCTGTCGGCGACTTCACCGTTGGGCTGAATCTTGCCCGACAGGTCTCGCAGCAACGGGCGAAAGTCCGCTAAGCGCTCGGCGTAATCGGCGAGACGGGGTGCGCGGAGAGCGATGCCTGTCAGCCGCAACCGCGTCTCCTCGGCTCGATCAAGCACGTCGATCAGCCCGTGGATCTCGGGACCTTCGAGCACCGTCCCCGCCGTGCCCATCGTCTCGACAGCGGGCCTCATGTCGCGAAGGCCGCTGAACCGAAGGGTTACGGGCGTGCCTGACCGTCCGGCCGCGGCCTTCGCCTGCGCCAAGAAGTCGATCGCTTCGGCAACCTCTGCCAAGGTCTCTTGGGCGCTTTCTTTGGAGGGTTGCAAGGGCCGCGCACGAATCTCCTCGATCTGCCACTTGCCGAGCGGGCTCGCAACGTAGCGTTCGACGACTTCGAGCAGCTCGAAGAATTCCAGCGCGGCGGCGGATCGAAGCGGCATGTCGCGTCAGGAGCGGAGCGTGAGGCGGTCCCGGAGTCGGAAGGCTTTGTCGATCACGGCCGGAGTGCCCTCGGTCACGATGAGTTCGGCAAGGCTGCCGTGCTCAACCCAACGGGCGTCATCGACGTCATCGCCCGCTCGCAGTACGCCGCCGGCCGGTTCGCAGAGGTAGTCGATCAGCACGTAGTGGTATTGGACGCGGCCGCGGCCGTCACGCATGATTCGCTCGAACACTTCCACCCGTTCGAGAATCTCGATGTCGAGAGCGGTCTCTTCGCGCATCTCCCGGCGCAGGCCTTCGGCGAGCGTTTCCCCTACCTCGAGGCCCCCCCCGGGGATCGACCACACCCCTTTGAGGGGCTCACGCGCCCGCCGCACCAACAGAACCCGGTCTCGATCGAGCACGACCGCGCCCACGCCGACGACAGGTTGCAAGGGGTATTCTCGCGACATCGGGCCTTACTGATTCCAGCATACCGGCCGCCGACTTGGCACGTCTGCAAGGCAGGGCAAGGCAGGGCAAGGCAGGGCAAGGCAGGGCAAGGCAGGGCAAGGCAGGGCAAGGCAGGGCAAGGCAGGGCAAGGCAGGGCAAGGCAGGGCAAGGCAGGGCAAGGCAGGGGAAGGCAGGGGACTCTGTTGCACTACACATCCAGATGCGAGACGATCATGAGGGTGATGGTGATAACGCGAAGGAGGCGAACTCTGCGAACGGCAGCGGCTCTGCTCGTGCTGCCGTTGATCGTTGGCGCGCTGTTCGCGGCGCCCAAGAAGAAGCGCAACCAGGGCCCGCTGGGAGTGATTGGTGGCACCGTTTTCCACAAGAGCGGCCTGCTGTTACGCGGCGCCACGGTCAAAGCCGTGAACAACGACAACCCGAAGCTCAAGGGTGAAGCCGTCAGCGACCGCCGCGGCGAATATGCCATTCGCGTGCCCGCGGTCGAGAGCAGCTACGCTGTAACTGCCACCGCCAAGGGTTTCGAACCGCAGGAGAAGACGGTCGACGTCTACGAAGGGCAGAAGTCGGTGACAACGTTCCGGCTCATTCCCACGGAATCGAAATAGCAAGGAACGCGAACAACGAGTAGCACGTCCCAACCCCAGAAGAGGGCCGAGGACATGGAGAAACGGACGATGCACAGGCACCGAACTTGGGTCGTAGCATTCTTGGCGGCCCTGTTGATTGCAGCGACGACAGCGCCGCTCGAGGCACAAAAGAAGAAGAAAAAAGGGCCGTCGACCCGCTCCGTCAAAGGGCTGGTGATGGACCAGTCCGAGAACCCTCTCAGCGGGGCGGTCGTGCAGCTCAAGAACGCCCGGACGCTGCAGGTTAAATCCTTCATCACGCCGGCCCAGGGCTCCTATTACTTCCATGGGCTGGACTTCTCGACCGATTACGAACTAACTGCTCGCTACAAAGAGGACTCGAGCCGTAAACGCACCGTTAGCTCGTTGGACGGTCGTGACGAAGTGATCTATAACCTCAAGATCAAGCTCGAGAAGTAGCCCGTTGAGGTTCATCGCGACTGCGCTGGTATTTTTCTTCCTCGCCACCTGTTCCAGGACTCCCCAGATCGAGCAGACCGGCCTTGCTGACTGGAGCTGTATCGTCGGCGAGCAACGCGGCGAGGTCGTGGTTGTGCTTGTCTGGGCGACTTGGTGTCGCACGTGCCTCGACTTGCTGCCGGAATTCGTCGCCCTAGAGCAGAGCGAAACCTACGGCGATGTCGCTTTCCTCACCGTCACGCTCGATGAGCACGACAATGCGAGCGCCATGGCCGACGCACTAGCACTCGTTCAAGAGCGTAACGCCGCGTTTCCTCACTACGCGTTTCGGACGGAGATCGAGCGAGCGATGCATCACCTTGGCATTGAAGACGTCCCGACCGTGTTGGTCTACGACCAGGGAGGGGAAGTTCGCTATCGCCTGACGGGCGGCCCGTTCGACAACGAGATCAGCATCGGGGATGTGGAAGATGCGATCGAGTCTCTGCGGTGAGGGGTGGGGCTTGCCCGAAGGCCTACTCCGACTGGTTCTCTTCCCGGGAGTAGAAGGTTTCCCAGTCTTCGCCGGCAATGCCGTTGAGATCCCATTGCACGGCGCCGTCCTTGAGGGTCAGTTCGGGCACGAGAAGCTTGTCACCGTAAGCAACGGCTTGTCGGCTGGAGTCGAGGAAGCCGACCTTGCCTCCTTTTTCGCGAAGTACAGCGACATCGGCTACCGCCCCGACAGTCAGGTGACCTAGATCGGGTCGCTTGATCTGTTGCGCCGGGTTCCAGGTGGACATGCGGATCACGTCGGCCAGTGGGACACCCAGGGCCAGGAACTTCGACACAGTGTTAGCCATGTCTTTCATGCCGCCGTTCATGCTGCCGATGTGGAGGTCGGTGGAGATCGAGTCGGGCGGGAAACCCTGGTCGATCGATGGCGCCGCCACATACCAATAGAAGCTGCCGCCCCCGTGCCCGACGTCGAAGTAGACGCCGCGCTCCCGTCCCTCGAACAGCCCGGGGTTCACTTTGCCGTCGATCAGCTCGTCCCGGCGGCCTGAGTACATATGGGTGTAGATGTCGCCGGGGCGTAGCTTCTTCGTGACCAAATCGGCCAAAGGGCGCTCGGGGTGATTCGTGCCGAAGTCCACCATGACCGGAATATCAGCCAGATTGCCTGCCTCGACCGCGCGCTCGACGGAGGTCCAGTCCGGAGCGCCGTAGTGCGCGGTCTTAATACCGACGATGATTTCGGGATATTTCTTGGCCATCGCCGCGATCTTCTCGGGCTCCATATCGTCAATGTTGTCTTCACCGTCCGGCCCCATGCCGCCACCGGCCACGTTCAACATGACCAGGACACGCGTTTTCGCTCGGTCGATTACATGGTCCTTGAAATCCTCGAAGTTACGGTGGCCCGACGTGCCGACGTCTACCATCGTCGTGACACCGCTGCGAAAGCTGTGGTCGTCGGGGTAGACGCTGCTGTCGCCGGTGAGCGCTTTCGTGCCGGTCCCAGCGTAGACGTGCACGTGTAGGTCGATCAGCCCTGGTGTGACATAAAGACCCGAGACGTTGATGACTTTCTCGGCCTTGTCGGTGGGCAGGCCCGCATAGACGGCGGCGATCTTGCCGTCGGTGATACCAACGTCCATCGGTTCGTCGATGCTATTCTTCGCGTCGATCACGTGTCCCCCTTGCAGGACTAGATCAAACGGGCCCTCCGGCGGGCCCTGACAACCGGAGACGAACAGCAAGAGAGTGACGGCGACGGTGGCTTGGATTAGAGTGTTCATGGTTTGGATCTTCACGGTTCGGATCTTTTCCAGTGGAGGCGCGTGTCTCAAAGGGCCGATATGAAAACCGAGCCGTGACCGTGAGGGAGCGGTCCGGCACGAACTCCCGCGCCCCCCGGAAGGCCCTGGAATCGAGGACGGTGTTCTAGAAACGCCCTTGTCGCAAATAGGCGACTTACAAAACTGTTAGCTGAGAGCATTGCCCCTACAACTTCCCCCAGTACTCCCTCCAGTCCGGCATGGTTCGACCGTTCAGGTCCCACACGACCTCGCCCTCCCGCAGGGTCAGCTCACACTCCAACAACTGCGTGGCGTCAAAGCGGGAGCCTTGGGCATCCACGAGGCCAAAGCGCCCGTGGTCCAGGCGCAATACCGCGACATCGGCGACGGCTCCTTCCGACAAATGTCCCAGGTGAGCCTGCTTCATCTGGTTCGCTGGATTCAACGTCGACATCTTGATCACATCGGCGAGCGGCACACCGAGGTTGAGCACCTTCGACATCACGTTGAGCATGTTCTTCATACCGTCGTTCATGCTGCCGATGTGCAAGTCGGTCGAGATCGAGTCGGGAACGAAACCCTGGCGGATCGCGGGCACTCCGTTCTTCCACGAGAAGCTGCCGCCGCCGTGGCCGATGTCGAACTTCACGCCGCGCTTGCGGGCCGCCCACAGATAGGGCAGGAGCTTGCCCTTGTCGTCGAGATAGGGCACCTCTTGTTTGTAACCATGGGTGTAGATGTCGCCCGGACGCAGGTGATCGAGCACCAGCTCCTGGAAGGGACGTTCCTCGCGAAACGTGCCGAAGTCGATCATCACCGGCAGGTCGGCGATCTTGCCTGCCTCGACGGCGCTGTCCACCGATGTCCACTCCGGCCCGGCATAGTGGGCCGACTTGATGCCGACCACAACGCCGGGGTACTCCTTGGCGCGCTTCGCGGTCGCCTTGGGGTCCATGTCGCTGGTGTCTTGCTCGATGTCGTCGCGGCCGGCCATGCCTTTGCCGACGATGTTCAGCAGCGCCAACACGCGCGTCTTCGAGATGTCGATGACACGGCTCTTGAAGTCGGGAAAGTTCGTCCAGCCGGAACTGCCGGCATCCACCACCGTCGTGACTCCGCTGCGCAGGGTGAAGCCATCCGGGTAGACGCTACGGTCGCCGGTGTAGGAGTCTTTGTTGCCAGTGCCGGTATAGACGTGGACGTGAATGTCCATCAAGCCAGGCGTCACATACAACCCACTGACGTCAGCGGTCTTTTCGGCCTCAGCCGGTGAAATGCTCTCGGCCACGCGGGCGATCTTGCCGTCGGCGATGGCGACATCCATCGTTTCGTTGATGCCGTTCTTCGGATCAATGACACGGCCGCCTTTGAGGAGCAGCTCGTAGCGAGTTTGTGCGCTGAGCAGGCCACATAGAGCCAACAGTAGGGTCAACTGACCAATTCTTCTCATGCCTTCCATCCTTTCGGTAAACCTGTAGGGGCACGGCATGCCGTGCCCGCGCGGTGCAAGCCCCCAGCCTTGCCGGCTCGCAACCCCTCGCGAACCAGGGCGCTGACTCCCGCACTATTGTGCCGGCTAGCACTCCTGAGCCCCGAAGAAGTGGTCGCGGCTCGGTTGGAAGTTGTCAATGCCGCTTCTCCGGGTCCTTGTAATACTCCTCCCAGGGAATGCCGGCGCGACCGTTGAGGTCCCACATGACCTCACCGTCCTTGAGCGTCAGCTCCGCGGTCAGCAACCGGTCTCCGATAGCGCGGGCGTTTCGCACATCCAGGAAGCCGAACTCCCCTTTGTCCATACGGATCACCGCCACGTCGGCGACCGTGCCCACACTCAGGTGTCCCAGCTCGGTGCGCTTGATCTGTTGCGCCGGGGCCCAAGTGGACATGCTCACGACGTCCTCGAGCGAAACCCCTTGGCTCATGATCTTTGACATCACGTTGAGCATGTTCTTCATCCCGTCGTTCATGCTACCGATGTGCAGATCGGTCGAGATCGAATCCGGGACAAAACCTTGCCGAATCGCCGGAATGGCCTGGCGCCACCAAAAGCTGCCCCCGCCATGCCCCACGTCGAACTTAACTCCCCGTTTACGCGCTTCGAATAGGTAAGGGCGCAGCTTGCCGTTTTCGTCGAGCATCGGGACACGCCCTAGATACGTGTGGGTGTACATATCGCCGGGGCGCAGGCGCTTCGTCACGAGCTCCGAGAACGGCCGCTCTGGACGGAAGGCGCCGAAGTCAACCATGACAGGGATGTTTGCGAGCTTGCCCGCCTCGACCGCGCGGTCGACTGGGATCCACTCCGGCCCGTTGTAGTGGGCCGTCTTGATGCCAACGACGCTGTCGGCGTACTGCTTGGCGACCTTGGCCGTGGCCCGGGCATCCATGTCGTCTAGGTTCTGCTCGATCGGACCGCCTCCCATGCCCCTACCGACGATGTTCAGCATCGCAAGGACCCTTGTTTTGGCGCGGTCGATCACACGTTGCTTGAAATCGGGGAAGTTGCGCCACCCGGAACTACCAACGTCGACGGCTGTCGTGACACCGCTGCGAAACGTGAAGCCGTCGGGATAGACGCTGTTGTCACCCGAGTAGGCGTCTTTCATCCCGGTCCCCGCATACACGTGTACATGGATGTCGATGAGCCCCGGAGTCACGTAGAGGCCGCTGACGTCGACAACCTTCGTGGCCTTGGAAGCCGGGATGTCCGTCTCGACCGCGGCGATCTTGCCGCCTTGGATCGCGACATCCATTGCCCCGCTGATCTCATTCTTGGCGTCAATCACGTGGCCGCCTTTGAGCAGCAGATCATACTGGGCCGGCAGCGAGACGGAGCCAAGTAAAAGCAGAGTAACGATCATCGAGAGGCTTTTCATTGTTGTCTTCCTTCACTGGCCGGTCTGGTGTGCGGTCAGGGCTGGGCAGTGTCGTACCGCCACAGCAAAGTTGAGACGCCACCCCGACGTGCCGAAGTACACTAGGGCGTGTTAACACTAAGTCGCAAAAGCTGCTATACTCGGAGGTATGGAGATCACCGAGCAGCAATACCGCCGCATCGAGCCGGTCCTGCCCCGCCAGCGCGGCAATGTGAGCCTGCCGAACCTCACGGTTTTGAACGCCATGTTGTATGTCGCCGAGCAGGGCTGCAAATGGCGCGGCTTGCCTAAACGCTTCGGTAACTGGCACACCATTTATACCCGCATGAACCGCTGGTCGAAGAACGGCGTGCTCGACGCCGTCTTCGAGAAACTGCAGCGCGAGCAGCTGGTCCGCATCCGAATCGAAGCCGTGTCAATGGACTCGACCATCGTGAAGGCTCATCCCGACGGCACGGGCGCGTTAAAAAAACGGTCCGCAAGCGATCGGCAAATCCCGCGGCGGATGGACCACCAAGATTCATATGGTTGCCGCAAATGCTCGAACGGCGATAACCTTCGCTCTCTCGCCCGGCCAAGCGCACGACGCCCAGCAGGGCCGCGAACTTGCTCGGTGGTCTGGGGCCACTGCCCGAGCCGCTGCCGCTGCTGATGGACGGCGCCTATGAGGACGATCAGACACGCCAACTGGCTTTGGATTTCGGATGGATTCCCGTCGTGCCGCCCCGGCGCACCCGCCTGGAGCCGTGGGAATACGACCGAGCGCTCTATCGCCGCCGCAACGAGATCGAGAGACTCCTCCGACGGCTCAAGGGATTCCGCCGCATCTTCTCCCGCTTCGACAAGTTCGACGTCATGTTCCTCGCCTTCCTCCACTTCGCCCTCATCGTCGAGGCTCTACGTTTCGATACCCTACGTTAGTGTTAACACCCCCTAGTGTAGTGCACCATAAATAATGTAACTTATATTGGCTTCCCATCGTCTCTATTAACAGGAGGCATGGGATGCGAAGAGCACAACCAGTAACTTTGAACACAGCGCAATGCAAGCAGTTGGACCGCTACGCGCGCGGCCGCCAAGTCGCCGTTCGTCTCGCCCTGCGAGCCAGGATTGTCCTGCTGGCCGCCGACGGTCTCGAGAATAAGCAGATCGCCGCACAGCTCGGTGTCTCGCGGCAGTTGGTGGCCCGCTGGCGCACGCGCTTTCTCGAAAGCAGCATCGCCGGCATTGCAAAAGACGCCCCACGGCCCGGTCGTAAACCTGCCGTCTCGAAGCAGAAAGTACAGCAGATCATCCACAAGACCACCCGCGAGAAACCGTCCAACGCCACCCACTGGAGCCGCCGCACCATGGCCGCCGCGGCCGGCGTCAGCGCTTCCACCGTGGGACGGATTTGGCGCGCCCATGGCCTCAAGCCCCACCGCGTCAAGACCCTCAAGCTCAGCAATGACCCGCGTTTCGCCGAGAAACTCGACGACATCGTCGGACTCTATCTCAATCCGCCTGAGCATGCTCTGGTTCTCTCGCTCGATGAGAAGTCCCAAATCCAAGCCCTCGATCGCACCCAGCCCGGCCTGCCGCTCAAAAAGGGACGCGGCCAAACGATGACCCACGATTACAAGCGCAACGGCACGACCACCCTGTTTGCGGCGCTCAACAGCCTTGACGGCAGCGTGATCGCCGAGTGCATGCCCCGACACAGCCACCAGGAATGGCTGCGCTTCCTGCGCTTAATTGACCGCCGCACTCCCAAGGACAAACAGCTTCATCTCATCGTGGACAACTATGCCACCCACAAGCATGCCGCTGTGAAGCGTTGGCTCGATCGTCACCCGCGCTTCCACATTCATTTCACCCCGACCTCGGCGTCGTGGCTGAACATGGTCGAGCGATTCTTTCGCGATCTCACCGTCAAGCGCCTGCGCCGCGGCGTGTTTCGCAGCGTGGACGAGCTCGTCGCCGCCATTGACGACTACATCGCCCAGCACAACGAGCATCCCACGCCCTTCATCTGGACCGCGACCGCCTCCGACATCCTCGAGAAAGTCAAGCGCGGACGTGCCGCCCTGCATAAGGTGCAATCTGCTTGACGCACTACACTAGCAGCCCGTGGCAAAGTACAATGCGTACCTTCGGTGACTATCACCAGAGCACACTTCTACTACTGGCTGCTCGCCCGCCGGTTATAATTAGGTCTCGCCGCGAGCCACGAGTCCCGGCGGTGCACCCTGCTAATCACCCGTGCGCCCTTGAAAGCAATGGACTTCCCCAAAGCACTCATACGCCGCGTGGGCCGCGCGATTCAAGACTATAACATGATTCGCGGCGGCGACCGCATTGCTGTGGGCGTCTCCGGCGGCAAGGATTCGCTGGCGCTGCTCGACGCTTTGCTACAGCTCCAGAAGAAGTCTCCGGTCGCCTATCGTCTCCAGGCCTTCACTGTGGAGCAGGGCAAGTTCTACCGCCCGATCGAACCTCTGGGCGACCACATGAAGGCCCGTGGAGTCGAGTGGATCTATTATCGCGACGAACCGTCGTTCAAGCTGCTCGAAGACCAGCCTGATCACGGTTGTGATCTCTGTAGCCGCTACCGCCGCCGCGCCGTGTATGAGATCGCTTCGGAGTTAGGCTGCAACGTTGTGGCCCTGGGCCATACTCAGGACGACTTCTGCGAAGCACTACTCCGCAACACGTTGTATACCGGGCGGCTGAGCGCTCTCCCCGCCGTCACCTATTCGCGCTCCAAAGACTTCCGGCTGATTCGCCCGCTGGTCTATGTCTCCGAAGAGATCACCTCCGGCTATCCTGAGCACAAGGGCATTCCCCTTACACCCTGTGTCTGCTCGTACAAGACGGGCACCGTGCGGGAGAACCTGCGTATCTTCCTCGACCAAATCAAGCAGGACAACCCTCATGTGCTTGAAAACATCACCTCCGCTATGAAGCGCCTCGACACGCCGCGCCTCCTGGATCCGCGCTTCCTGGACCTGGAGGGCGAAGAGTCTGCCGCTCCCGAGCCCAGCGACCTACTTCCCGTTCTCGCGCCCGAGACACTCTAACCTTCCGGTAACATAGAGGCTGGTTTCCCGCAGCGCAGTGCAGTGTTGAAGCCCAATGATAATGTCCCCTTGAGCGCCCAATAGAAATGTCCCCTAATCTGGACCTCTGCGAGGAGGTGAAAGATTGGGAAGGACATGGATGAGTGCCAAGGAGTTGAGGCGCGGCGAAGTGCTGAGCCGAGTGAAACGAGGGGAACTGAAGTTGACCGAAGCCACCGCACTGCTGGAGGTCAGCTACCGCCAAGCGAAGCGGCTCAACAAGCGTTACCGAGCAGGCGGGGTCAAGGCTTTAGTGCACGGTAACGTCGGCCGCGCTTCGAACCGAGCCGATGACAAGCGCCGCGAGCAGGTTCTCGAGTTGGTGCACGCAAACTATGCGGGCGAGGGGCACGAGCGCTTCGGGCCGACGCTGGCGTCGGAACATCTGGCAGCCGATCAGGGCCTGGAAGTGCCGCGCGAAACGCTGCGGCGCTGGATGCTCGCGGCGGGCCTGTGGAGCCGGAGTCGCAAGCGCCCACCGCATCGCAGCCGGCGGCAACGCAAAGCGCACTTCGGCGAGCTGATTCAACTCGACGGTTCGCACCACCACTGGCTGGAAGGACGCGGCCCGAAAGCCTGTTTGATGAACTTTGTCGATGACGCGACCGGTCTTGCACTGTGCCGCTTCTCGGGCCAGGAAACGACCTGGGCCGCGGCCGATCTGCTCCAAGCCTGGGTGCGCCAACACGGCGTTCCCAAGGCGTTGTACTGCGACTGGAAAAACGTCTACCAGCGCCAGCCGACGTCGCGGGAAGCACTGGAAGGCATCAAGCCCGAGACGCAGTTCGGGCGCATGTGCGCGAAGCTTGGCATTGGCATCATTGCCGCATCGTCGCCGCAAGCCAAGGGACGTGTCGAACGCCATCACGGCACGCACCAGGACCGCCTGATCAAGAAGATGCGGCTGCGGGGCATCGTTGATTACGAGGCGGCGAACCGTTACCTCGGCGAGGAGTACTTAGCCGAGCACAACGAGCGCTTCTGCTGCGAGCCGGCGGCGGGAGCGGACTTTCACCAGGCGCTACCCCGCGGCACCGAGCTGCGAGGGGTGTTCTGCTTGGAGTACGAACGGGTGGTGAGCAACGACCAGGTGGTGCGTTTCGAGAATCGTTGTTTGCAGTTGAAGCCGAAACGCAATCAGGGCGTGGGGGCGGGTGCACGGGTGACGGTCCAACAGGGGCGCGATGAGAGCTTGCAGGTGAGGTTTGAGGGGCACGAGATCGAGCACGAAGTGATCGCCACGCCGACGCCACGGCTGCGGACGAAGCCGGCACCGCAGGGGAACGTGGTGGCCAGACGCAAGCCGGCGGCGAACCACCCCTGGCGGCGACCTGTGCTGCGGAAAACACGAGCTGCGAATTCATAAGAGGGCTGTGGAAATGCCGGGTCGGATGGAAAGCGTGGAAAACCTTGTGGCGGCAGCCGTGCCGGGCTCGAGGAACCGTGGATGGTTTTCCACCCTTCCCACCGCCCCTTGGAAATCGCTACGCGATTCCCACAGTTCCACAGCCCCGACGATGACGATTCTCTCCTATCACCAAGGGGACACTTCTACTGGGCTACCGAAGGGGACATTTCTATTGGGCCTTGACACCCGCAGCGCAGTGCAGTTTCATCCACATCCGTCAGTCACGTAACCTCTCACCCTTTGGTTTCCCCTTTTCATGACGGCAGCCAAGAACTCTAGCCCCGCTGCTGTACTCGGGAAGGCCTTGGCGGTCATCTTCCTTCTCTTCATATTCCTGGTCGGTGTGCGGGGGCTGGGCGACGGCTTCAACCTGCTTGGGCGTGACCTGCTGGACTCGTTCTTCGCGGCCACGGCCAACCCGTTCATCGGGCTCATGGTAGGGATCCTTGCGACCACGCTGGTCCAAAGCTCGTCCGTGTCGACCTCGATGATCGTCGCTCTGGTGGCCGCGCCGGAAAACCCTTTGCCCATCGCCAACGCCGTTCCGATGATTATGGGCTCGAATATCGGGACGACAGTGACGAACACGGCCGTGTCTCTAGCTCACATGGCCCGACGCGATGAATTCCAGCGCGCCTTCTCGGTGGCGACCTGCCATGACTTTTTCAACTTCATCACCGTGCTGGTTTTGCTTCCACTGGAGTTGATGACGGGATATCTCCGCCAGACGGCCGAAGCCATCGCCGCCATGGTCGGAGGAGCCGGAGGAGTCGAGTACAGCAGCCCGTTCAAAGACGCGTTGAAGGCGGCGGTCAAACCCATCGCCGCGTTGGGTGAGGCCTTGTTCGATACCGAACCCGGCCAAGGCGCGTTAATTGTTGTCATCAGTGGCGTTCTCATCCTCAGCGCCCTGTTCCTTTTGGTACGTGTGATGCGTTCGGCCATGCAGACGCGCGTCGAGGTGTTTATCAACCACTTCCTCGGCCGGAGCGCCATGTTGTCAATGTTGATCGGGATGTTGGTTACGGTCATGGTGCAATCCAGCTCCATCACGACGTCGCTGCTCGTGCCGCTCGCGGGTGCGGGCATCATCACGTTACGGCAGGCTTTCCCGATCACGCTCGGCGCCAACATCGGGACGACGGTGACGGCGTTGCTGGCCTCGATGGCCGCCGCCGGCGCCAACCAGCGGGCCGGCGTCGTGGTCGCGCTGGTCCATCTGCTTTTCAATCTCACCGGCACACTGATGATCTACCCGCTGGAGGTGACGCGAAAGATCCCTCTGGCGGCGGCGCAGAGTTTCGCCGGCATCGCGGTCCGGTCTCGCCGATGGGCCGTGGTGTACGTATTGGTTGCGTTCTACGTCGTGCCTGCCTTGTTTGCGTTTCTCAACCGTTTCTTAGGCTAGCCGGAGGTCACTAATGCTTGACGAACTACTGAGAATCTTCCGCCCGGGCAATGCCCTGAGCGAAATGGGCGAGAACTTTGCCAAGATGCTAGGCCTGGTGAATCACATGACTACGGCGGCGGGCGAGATCTACTTTCGAGAGGTCACAGCGCCGGAGGTGCGCACCCGGTTGTACGAGTCCGACGTTGAAGTGAATTCGCTGGAGCGCTCGATCCGCAAGCAGGTCGTCGCGCACTTGGCGACACGGGGCAATGCGACCGATGTCCCCTACTGCCTGTTGCTGATGAGTTTGGTGAAAGACGTCGAGCGCATTGGCGACTACACCAAGAACCTGAGCGAGGTGGTCGACATCTATGGCGGGGAGTTGCCCGACGACGACATTGTGGGGGAGCTGCGATCGATTCGTGCGGGCGTCGAAGAGGCCTTCGAGGCGGCGTCGAAAGTCTTCGCCGACTCCGACCGGGAGCGGGCCCTCGGGTTCATCCGCCAGGGCAAGGACTACGCCCGCCGCTCCGACGGCCTGCTGATCCGCATCGCCGCGCAGGAGTACGAGGCGGGCAAAGTGGCGGCGCTGGTCCTCGGCGCACGCTACTACAAGCGCATCGGCGGCCACCTGCTCAACGTGCTGTCGAGCGTGGTCATGCCGCTTCACAAGATCGACTACTACGACGAAGACGAGCTGAAAGCGAAAAAGGCAAACCCTAGATAGGCGGTTTTGCGGCGGGCCCTCAACCGCTCCCGCCCGGTCACAGAAAAAATCAACTTTTTCTCCCCACGTTTTCAATCACTTACGCCCAACCTGTCCGGTTGTAGTCCCGCCCGTGTGCTAGCGTGAGCTTGAGCAACGCAATTCACCCCGGCCGGGGTTTCGTTGCCCCGTAGGTGATGCAAGTCCGGTCTGGCGCTTCGGTGCCGGCCGGACTCGGCGCTCCGAACCTGTCTTGCCAGACCTACCGGCTGGTGGGGCAACCGAGAGGGGGGCGACAAGCAGCGGAATCGATTCCGTCACAGTTGAAGTCTTGAGTGGCGCGCGATGCCGGGCGGTTCGGGCCGCCTCGGTGCGTCGGTCGGTTACGACCGGCGCCGGACGTTCCCGGGGCCCTCTCTTCGCCCGGATGCCAAGCCAATCTCCACCGAGCTTCGCACCGCCGCCGGGGAAGGATCTATTGAGATCCTCCCCGGTGGTTCAGCGGGACCTTAGTTTTGAACCCATCCCCGCCGCGATGGCGAAGTGTCTCTACGCGACCTCCAGCCCCGCCCGGCCACGTTCTCAGGCTGTGAAAAAATGGGGACTGTACCGAGCGCCGCCCACGTGACTTCTTTGTTTTCAGGTCTGACAAGCGGCGCGAAGCGGACTGTCCCCGATTTTTTCACAGCCCTTCACGGTCGGTTTCACTGCATCATGCGTGAACCCGCCCGACTTCCTTGAGGGTTGGAAGGGCTTTGATGGTATTGCCGGCCTTCTCCTTGGCGACGCGCAGCCCATAGAGCTTCTGCAGGTTGAGCCAGAACTCCGCGCTGGTGCCAAAGAAGTGAGTCAGCCGCAGGGCGGTGTCGCCTGTGACGGAGCTTCGCCCATTAAGAATCTCGGTGACACGGTTCGTCGGTACTGAGAGCCGCCGTGCCAACGCGGCAGCGCTCATACCGAGCGCCTCCAGCTCTTCCGCAAGATGCTCTCCTGGATGGATCGCAGGCACTGCCATGATGGTTCCCCTAGTGATAATCGACGATCTCTACATCCACTGGCCCCGATAGCTGGCGACCATTACTCACAATAGCGGACGTGATGCGTTACGTCAAACGTAACGCATTCTTCCGATGGCCTTCAATCGGCTCCTCGCCGGAATTCAACCCGCTTCGCCCTCCCCTTTGCAAGAAAGATGTAACAGAAACAGCCGCAGGCCCGGTCTAAACAAATAGGAGGCGGCTGGCGGGCCGTGGCCGATAAGTCTAAAGCGAGGTTCTCAACGCGGAGGAAATGATGGCTAAGAACAGATTCTTCAAGACGATGGCATGGTTTATGGTGGGCGCAGCCGCGGGAGCGGTCGCTTCGCTACTGTACGCCCCGCAGTCGGGGACGAAGACCCGCAAGATGATTCGCACTGAGGGCGAGAAAGGCTACAAGTACGTCGCCACGACGACCAAGGAGCTGAGCCAGAAGGGTCAGGACATGTATCACCGCGGCGTCGAGTGGGCCGAGGACGCCAAGAAGTCCGTGACGGACCGGGTGAAGGCGATCGCCGCCTGACCTGGAGGGCGGCGCCGGTTCCTGCGCCGCCGAAAACTCAGCCACGAAACAAGGCGTCTTCGGTGCGGCCGGCCACGTCGGCAACACTTCTACTCAGCATGACCCGCGTCACCAATAACGTCCCATCCAGGTTGCCGGGTGCGGCTGATCGATGGGCGGCCGCCTTGTGATGACCTCGTCGTTGATGTCCGAGCCGAGACCCGGCCCCGTCGGGACCTTGAGGTAACCGTCTGCGTATTCGATGGGCTCGGTGAGGATCTCGTTGTAGTGCTCCAAGTAGGGGTAGAAGAACTCCTGGATCGCCACATTCGGCACACAGGCGTCGAGCTGCAGGCTCGCCAGCGTGGAAATCGGCCCGTTAGAGTTGTGCGGCTGGATCGCCACGTAGTACGACTCGGCCATCGCCGCGATCTTCTTGAGTTCTAGGATGCCTCCGGCATGGCAGATGTCGGGTTGGATGATTCGCGCTGCCTGCTTCTCGAACAGGGGCCGGAAATCCCAGCGGGTGTAGAGGCGCTCACCGGTGGCCACCGGGATGTTGATCGCACGCTGCACCTCGGCCATCGCATCGATGTTGTCCGGCGGGATCGGCTCCTCGTAAAAGAACGGATCGAAGGGCTCGAGCTTCCTCGCCATCCGGATCGCGCTCCACACGTTGAAGCGTCCGTGACACTCGATCAGCAGGTCGACATCGGGCCCGACGGCCTCGCGCACGGCCCGGACTGACTCGATGGCGTACTTTTCCTCGGACTTGGGAATCATCTGGCCGCCGTCGCGGAAGGGGTCCCACTTCAGGGCGGTAAAGCCGGCGGCGACGGTCTTCTCGGCATTGCGCGCGATCGACTCGGGCGTGTCAGCCTGGTCGGGCTCGGTGATGATGCCCTGGAAGGCCCAGGCGTTGGCGTAGGCGCGAACCTTGTCGCGGAGCTTGCCGCCAAGTAACTCGTACACCGGAACGCCGAGCGCCTTGCCCTTGATGTCCCACAGCGCCTGCTCGACCCCGCTCAGCGCGGTCAGGATGACGAGCTGGCCCTCCCAGAATGTCTGTTTGTAGAGCGTGTTCCAGATCGCTTCGATTTCGAACGGGTTGCGTCCTACCAGGAACTCCCTGAATGATTCCAGCGTCTTGACGACCGGTTCTCGGTGACGCTCGATGGTAGATTCGCCGACCCCAGTGATCCCGCTGTCTGTGTACAGCTTGACGAAGGTCCAGTTGGCGTGCCCCCCCTGGGTCTGGAGAACCTTCAAGTCCGTAATTTTCAAGACCACCCTCCTCCGTGATTTGTGAAGGATAGCAGGTCCTTAAAGGGGACGGAGCCCATTTCTGAGCGGCGGGCAGTTGTGAGATAATCGCACTGTTCTCGAAAATGCCCCGCCAAGCGCGGGTGGTGGCGGTGGGTGCACCGCATCACATCACTCAGAGAGGCAATAACTGCCAGGACGTTTTCCTGCTTGAGTCCGATCGCCACAGCTATGTCCGGCTCCTCGCTGAGCACAGCCGTCAGTGCGGCGTGCAGATCCTGGGGTACTGTCTGATGACGAACCATGTGCAGCTGGTGGCGATCCCCAACTGGTCCGATTCGCTGGCGAACACGTTGCGGCGGACGCATTCTCGTTACGCGCTAAGCTTCAATCAGCGCTACGGGCGCAGCGGGCATCTCTGGCAGAACCGATTCTTTTCCTGTGGCCTCGACCGCGATCACTTGGTCACCGCGCTGGCCTATGTGGACCTGAATCCCGTCCGCGCGGGGATGGTCGGGAGTGCGCAGGATTACCCGTGGTCGAGCGCACGGGCGCATGTCGAGCAGGAGGACCCCCTAGGGCTGATCGATTTCTCGCTCTGGCGCCAGGTGCGAGGGCGTGGCGACTCGGCGGCGTGCTTGAGCCGACCCCCGGCCGCTGATGCCACCCGCCGTCTCAGGGAGGCAACTCTGCGAGGTGTTCCGTTGGGGAATGAGGGTTTCGTGGGGGCCTTGGAGCAGAGCACCGGACGTTGTCTGACGCTACGAGGACCGGGACGCCCGCCGGGTCGCAAGGCCCACCATGCGCGTGCAGGATGAACTAGCACTCTCGGAAAAGGGCTCCGTCCCCTTTATTCCCTTTATCTTATTTATCTTATTATCTCTTTATCCTTTTATCCTTATCCGCCCTTTATCCGAAGGCGGTGCGATTTCGGCGAGACGACTGAGCCCAGAGGAAACCGAGAAAACGCAGTCCGTGCGAAAAGGGGTTCCGGAAGCCCTATTGACTCCCGCATAATATAGAGTCAGTCAAAACAAAGAGAAGACTGTTTCCAGAAGGCCGTGATCAAACGCGGTTTGCGGTACATGCGGCGGAGTGCCTTGCGGGCCCGCTCGTTCAGCTCGCCGTAGTCTTTCGGACAGACGTTCGGCAACTCGTGCTGCTTCCGGTAAGCCCAGATGTATTCCACCGGATTCAACTCCGGCGCATAGGGTGGCAAGTACTCGGTTGCGATGTGGCCTTCGGAGAGTTCGATGAACTCTTGCACCAGGCGGCTACGGTGCGCCGGCAGCCGATCCCAGACGATCAGCAGCGGGCGATCGATATGACGTGCCAACGCCTTGAGAAAGTCGGTCACTTGCTCTTTGCCGATCGCACCGGGATAGAGCCGGAAGTAGAAGTTACGCAGCGTCAGCCCCGCCGAGACGGAAAGCTTCTCCCAGTTGAAGTTAAACTGCAGCACCGGTGTTTGGCCACGTGGCGCCCAGGTGCGGCAGCGATGCGGCTTCTGACTCAATCCGCTTTCGTCGATGAAGACGAGCGTACGGCCTTCGTTTTGGGCTTTTTTTAATGCGCTTCCAGGTCTTGCGCTTCCAGGTGCGGATCCGCTCTTCGTTGCGCTCGCGCGCCTTTCCGGCCGGGCGTTGCGGGCTCCAGTCGAGCGCTCGCAGGATCTTCCAGGCGTGGCCTGCGTGGTATGCGACCCCGAACTCGTCTCCGGTCAGCCGAGCCACCCGCGGACAGCTCCACAGGGGCGCTGGGAAGCCGTGGGCTTCCGGGCCTTCCAGCAGCAGCGACGTCAGGCGTTCGCGTTGTGCGGCATCGAGGAGCGGCTTGCGTCCGGCGCGCCCGGCCTGGCGGAGTCCGGCCGCACCCTGCTCGCGGTATTGCCGCCGCCACTCACTGACGGTTTGGCGAGCGACGTTCAGCCGTCTCGCCGTCTCGGACTGATTGTGGCCTTGGTGGAGCAGCCGCATCGCTTCGAAACGGCGCTTCTCCAGCGCCTTGAAATCCCGCTTCACACCTTTGGGGTTGCCCATACATATATAGATGCTCCACACTGTCAAAAAGTGTCATAATAATTTGCGGGATTCAATAAGTTCGCTTATCTTTCACAACTCATCCGCCCCTCTGTCCCAACTGGTACAATCTCCACGATTGACTCATGCCTGAAGATGCCAGCCTCGAACGGCATTCCTTGCCTATGGAACCTGGCTCCGAATCACCCTTGGAAAGATGGATTAAACCGATTGTTACAACGGCGATTGCTTCCGTGATTACCTTCGTAGCTACCTATTACTTCACGCGGCCCAGCGAAGTAACAGTGTGGTACTCGATCGCCACAACAACGCTCGGGGCCAACGGGTCCATGCAGGATCTGGTTCCCGGCATCGCCATCACGGTCGGCGAAGAAGACGTGGCTGCCCTGACTTGTCCACGAAGTTCAGATCCTGTCTGGCTCAGGGACCCGTGTCGATAAAGGGACCCTAGCCATCGACTTCGACAGGCCGACTCGAATGTACGGTCAAATTCTGGTGGCCCCCCCTACCTCAGCGCACAAGATCGAATGCAGCCCTATTGCTGTGGCTGACGGTGATGTGCTTGCGGAGGACACCAGATTCTCTGGGGTTGCTTGTGATCTCTCGCCCATTTCGGACGGTCAGGCTTTCAAGATTCGGTTTGCTTGCGATCAGCGCTCGCAACCTCGAATTGCGCTACCCGAAGAGGGAGTTTTGCTCTTGGATATCGTGGCTGCTGAGAGAGAATTGGCTCAGACAAACGAACGATATACCTTCGTGTCTACAGTTGCGCTTGTAGTCATGGGGATGCTGCTCTTGTTCGGCGTCCTCCTAAACCGAAAGCAGCTAGCGGCTCTCACCGCTCGCATCAAGGAGAACTGGGACGAAGCAAAGGCCACCAGGAAACAACTGGACATCGCGATGCGAGATCAAGGACGCTTGTTGGAAAGGATGGCGACCCTTAAAGAGGTAACGGAGAAAGTGAAACCTACGACAGAGAACGTGGAGCCGCCGAAACCAGATCCCGGTCAGGACGCTTAGCTTTCCACCCCTATCCCTGATGAAACTCGTCCACCCCTCTTGGAAAAGTGGGGAAAAGTGGGGGACATCCATGATAGGTATCTGTCAAGGATGGACGCAGTCATCCGGAACCTCCCGTCAGCGGGGGCGCGGTGTTCAGCAGTGACGCTTCGCAGCCCGAGCGTTTTTGCGAATCAAGTCACAAGGTCAACGAGTCACGTGACCAGACATCCATGTGCGCGCATCGGGTCGCCCCACCTCAGCGGCGGGGGACCGTCGCGGAAGATTCAGTTTGGATTTTCAGGCCCGCCGGCCTCGAAACAGACAATACGGACGCATCAGAGGTTTCCCCGTAAACTCTCGAGGAAACCCCTTCGCGTAGTCCCCCACAGGCGAGGACCGGCGGGCAGCTCGTGACACCGCACAGCGTCGGTGAAACTCTTCGTTTCTCCTTGCAACAGAAAAAAAGTAAATTCTCCTCGTTACGCCGCGGCCGCCACCCGCGGCACGAACGCTCGGCCGCTGGTGTCCACAGCCCGCAGATATGCCACCAACTTGCGCGCCACGGCCAACGTCGCGCGATTGCGCGGGCCGCGCTGCAACTCCCGCTCATGGACGTCGTGCAGCTGCGGGTTCCAGCGCGGCGCGAGTTTCGCCGCCTCGATCAGCACCCGCTGCAAATGCTTGTTGCGTTGCTTCGACAGCGGTCCGCGCTGCGTTTTGCCCCCCGACTCGCGCTGCGCCGCACATAGCCCGCAGTAACTCACCAGCCGGCCCACCGAACCGAAGCGCTCGGGCTCAACGGTCTCCAGCGCCCAACTCAGCGCCGTCATCTCCCCCACGCCGCGAATCGACTGCAAGCGCTCGACGCGTTCCCGCAGCAGCGGATGGCGCCGCAAGCCGCGCAGTAACTCGTCTTGCAAACGATCGAACATTTCCAGGCTGCCGCGGGTGATGGCGAGCAGTTCGATGACCGACTCGGGCGTGTCACGCAAGCTGTCGAGATACGAATAGAAATAACGCCGGCCGTGCAGCCGCCGGGCATCGTAGGGTTCGCCGACCTCCATCAGCAGCCCGCTGATCTTGTTCTTCATGCGGACGGCTTCGCCCAGCAGCAGATTGCGATAGCGCAGTACACGCCGCAACTCGCGCAGGGCGGGCGGCGCCAAGTAGCAGCGTGGCAGCAGGTCGCAACGCAACAGGTCACTGATCTTGGTGGCGTCGAGACGGTCGTTCTTCTTCTTGCCACAAGCGATGGCCTTGAGCATGGCCGGGTGCGCGACTTGCAACTCGCGCGCGAAGGGCTGGAGGTGATCGTGAATCCAACCCGTGAACAGCGTGGCTTCGAGCGCGCCCACCCAGGGGCGCTCGAGGGCTGACGCCCAAGTGGTCAGGGCTGCGCGGGTGGCCGCGACCTGACCGCGGGCGACGATGGTTCCGTCTTGCGTTTTGATGCAGAAGCTGATGCTTTTCTTATGGACATCGAGTCCGATGTAGTAGAGTTCATGCATGGAATCCTCCTGGGATTGGCTCTGAGCCGACCGGCTGGTCGTTCTCAGCATTTTGCCCCCGGGAGGATTCCTCTTCGCCACTACCTATGCATTGAAACAGGCTCACTACTTTTCGATAGGACAACACGACAGCTTTCGTAAATCCTCACGCCATCAACCGCGGCGAGTTCTCAAGACCCTCCAATCGTCCGCGCGACGCGCACTTGCCCGACGGGCGCAGTGAGGCAAGTTGTTCAGGCATCACAGATCGTGCAGGCTCGGCCTGGCCGACGTTAGTCCGTCGCGTCTTCTGCCTCCGCAGTAGAAGTGTCGGTCCCTTTGCTGGGATCGGGTTTCACATGCCTGACGGGGAGTATGGAGGCGTCCGGCGAGAGGTTGAGAATGACGGTGTTGCCGCTCGATTCCGACAGCGAATGCAACAGCCGCAGAGGCATCAGTTTAGGGTTGTTTTCGATCAGCTTGGCCGCGTTGGCGAGATTGCGGAGCGCCGCGGTTTCGCCGCGAGCCCTCTCCAAGGCCGCCAGCCCCTCCTTACGAGCCTTAACGACTTGCGAAAAGACCTGCTTGAGCGAACCCGGAAACATGATGTCTTTGACACTGGCCGAGATTAGCTCCAGCCCCATCTCCTCGGCTTTAGGAGCCACCATCTCCTTCACTTGAGCGCCAAAGTTGCCCCGCTTTTCGAGCAGATCATCTATCGGTGAGCCGCCGACAACCTCTCGCAGGGCGAGCTGCAACTCCTGATACAAAGCCTGATGGTAGCTCTGGACCTTGTTGACAGCGGTGTCAGGGTCGATGACCTTGTACTCGCAAGCCAAACTCAACTTGAGGCTCACACTGTCGGACGTGAGAACTTCCTGGCCGGAAATGGGGACGACATACGGGCGGATGTCCACTTTGGTGACGGTGGTAGACGAACCGAGATAGCGGTATTGGCCCGGCTCCAGGATGCCGACGAACTTCCCCTTTACATACTTCAGGCCCCGTTCATATTCGTAGATCGTGGTTTTTGTGACCAGCCGATAACTCATCCAGGCGAGAACAAGGCCGGCCAGCAGGATCCACAGAGGCGTCAGAGAACTCATCGACCGCTCCTCGGAGCTTCAGGTCCAAGTCAGACCGACCTCACAAGCGCCCAAGCCGCCCGTGGAGGTGTTAACCCGCAGGACGAGCCGCCTGGTGCGTCGCCGCCGCACTTGTGAGGTCAGCCTTAGTCTGGGAGTCGAACCCAGTCGTTTGACCGGTTAGCCGGAAGGACGATGCGCAAAACCCCGCCCTGATAGGACGCCGGCCGCCTGCACTCTTCCGGAGGTTCCAGCTTATCACGCGCCCAATGGGTTAGCTTGAGGCCCCCGCCACCGGCGCCACGGGAGCTACGGGGCCACGAGCCGTTCGGCACAAGAATCAGTTAGCCCACAGGCCGGCTCGATCCTCAGCCCTGCTAGAATCACCCCCATGCCTGACGCACCCGCCGGGACTGCTCGCCGCGGGTTTTGCGGGCGACTTCGGTCTCGTTACAGGAGCCTCTGCGCCCTGTGCTTGGCGGGGGCCACCCTATTGCTGCCCCAAGCCTCGCACGGCCAGCCGGTTTACGACCTGCTGCTCAAAGGCGGACATGTCATCGATCCCGCGAACGAAATCGACGAGGTGATGGACGTAGGAATCCGGGGGAACCGGGTTGCCGCTGTTGCGAAAAACATTGAACCCGCAACGGCGACCAAGGCCGTCGTTCTTGATGGCCTGTATGTGACACCCGGCCTGATCGACCTCCATACGCATGTTTACATTCGCGGACGCCGCAGCACCCTGTATCCCGATGACACTTCGTTGGTCACGGGTGCGACTACGGTCGTCGATGCCGGCGTCTCCGGGTGGAAGACATTTGACGACTTCAAGAAGACGATCATCGATCGCTCGACGACGCGCGTGCTGGCCATGCTCAACATCGTGGGCGGCGGCATGAATGATGATTCGTCCCGGGAAAGCCGGCTCGAGGATATGGAGCCCCAGAAGACGGCGGCCAAGGTGCGTGAACATCCCGACCTCATCGTTGCCATCAAGACCGCGCATTTCCGGCCGCCGGGTTTTGAAGCTTTGAAGCGTGCGGTCAGGGCGGGTCGTTTGGCCGACCGTCCCGTCATGGTGGACCTCGGCATTCTGACCAACAGCGGGCGCGACACGCGGACCAAGTTGCTCGATATCCTCCGGCCGGGCGACCTGCATACGCACAGCTACAACGACCGGCAGATCGAAGTCATCGACCGGTTCAGCCGAAAAGTGCAGCCCTACATCCGTGAAGCGCGCCGGCGTGGCGTGCTGTTTGATCTGGGCCATGGCGGCGGCAGCTTTCTCTGGCCCGTCGCGCGCGCCGCGATGGACGACGGCTTTCCGCCGGATACGATCGGTACCGACCTGCATCCGTCGAGCATCATGAACCAGGTCAGCGTGCCCAACTGCATGTCGAAGTTGATGAGCCTGGGGATGCCGCTTGCCGACGCCGTCCGCCGGGCGACGGTGAACCCCGCCCGCGCAATTCGCCGGTTCCCGAAACTGGGAACGCTGGGAGAAGGCCGCGAGGCTGACATCGCGGTGTTTCGCTTGGAGTCAGGCGTGTTCGCCTATATGGACAGCTGGCGCAACAAGCACCTCGGCACGAAACGCCTGCAATGCGTGATGACGGTGCGTGGGGGTAGAATCGTGTTCGACGAGGAAGGATTAAGCTTTCCCGAGTGGCAGACCGCGGGCGAGTATGGGGTGCTGGAATGAACATGGGACGACGTGGCGCTTTGACGAGAGCTGACAAGGCGCTGCAAGAGGAGCTGACGCTTGGCGCCGGCCGGCGGCCAGGAGGACCTATGGTTACCTTTTGCGTCTGCGTATCGGCGCGTCTGTGCGTCGGGCTGATCTTAGCTACGGCCCTCGGTGCACCCGACAGAGGTCTTGCCCAAACCTACGACCTGCTGCTCAAGGGCGCACATGTCATCGATCCCGCCAACGAGATCGACAGTGTCAGGGATGTGGCCGTCCAAGGCGGTCGGATCGCGAAGGTGGCTGAGGATCTCGACCCCGCCGACGCGACCAAGACCGTCGACCTCACGGGCCTCTACGTCACACCGGGACTCATCGACCTGCATGCGCACCCCTACCTCTGCAACTCGGGGCCCCTTTTCCCCGACGACACCTGGCTCACCACTGGCACCACGACCATCGTGGCTTGCGGCGACGCCGGCTGGCGAAACTTCGACGATTTCAAGAAGACCATCATCGACCGCTCGACGACGCGCGTGCTCGCTTTCATCAACATCGTGGGCCGCGGCATCGCTGGTGGAAAAGCCGAACACGATATCAGCGACATGGAGCCCGAGAAGACCGCGGCCAAGATCAACGAGTATCCCGATCTCATCGTCGGCATCAAGACGGCCCATTACGGCAACCCCGACTGGATTGCGATCGATCGCTCGATAGCAGCCGGCCGCCTCACTGACCGGCCGATCATCGTCGATAGCGGAATCCTGACCAACACCGGACGGAGCACGCGGGAGAAAGTTCTCGACAAGCTGCGCCCCGGCGACATGCACACCCATTTCTATAACGATCGGCAGGTAGAAGTCGTGAGCCGCTTCGGCGGCAAGGTGCAACCCTATATGTGGGAAGCGCGCCGGCGGGGTGTGTTGTTCGACATGGGCCACGGCGCGGGCAGCTTCCTCTGGCCAGTCGCATCGAAGGCGATGGAGCAGGACTATCCGCCGGACACCATCAGCACCGATCTCCATCAGAAGAGCGTTCGCGCCGGCCAGCCCGACATGCCGAACTGCATCTCGAAGATGATGCGGCTCGGGATGCCGCTGCGCGAAGCGATTCGGCGATCCACCGTGACCCCGGCCGAGGCGATCGACAAGTTCCCCGAGATCGGCACGCTGGGCGCGGGCAAGACGGCTGACATTGCGGTGCTGAAGCTTGAGCGGGGCGTGTTTGCGTTCAAGGACGCCTGGAGCAAGAAGCTGATGAGCGATACCCGCATAAGGGCGGTGCTGACCGTTCGTAACGGCGAGATCGTGTTCGACGAAGACGGCTTGGGATTTCCTCTCTGGACCGAGGCAGGTAACTATGAAAAGATTCCGTAAAGACACCGCGCTTCCTGTTCTAGACGTAGGGGCGCGGCGCGCCGTGCCCGCCGCTTCAAACAACAGACGCCCCCGAAATGCCATGAGAACACCTGCCCGCCTCTTTTTGCTCTTATTTGTTGTCGCCATCGCCGCTACTTCCCCGCTGCCGGCCCAGGAGATCATCGACGTCCTTCTCAAGAACGGGCATGTGATCGATCCGCACAACGAGCGCAACGGTCGCTTCGATATCGCGATCGTCGGCGAGAAGATTGTCCGCGTAGGGCAGGGGATTCCCGCCTCCCACGCCAAGAAAGTCGTCGATGTCAGTGAGTTCTATGTCACGCCCGGGTTGATTGACCTCCATACGCACTTCGACGCCCAAGGCGCCTGGCTCAACCTGCAGCCCGACCATCACGCGCTCACCAACGGCGTAACGACGGCGGTCGATGCGGGCAGCTCGGGCTGGAAGGGCTTCGAGAAGTTCAAAGAGACCACGATTGACAACGCCAAGACGCGTGTCCTGGCACTGTTAAATATCGTCGCTGCAGGTATGTACGGCGAAGAGGTCGAGAATGACGTGAACCAACTGGACGTCGATGGAGCGGTGCGGATGGTGAAGAAATACCCCGAGATCATCGTCGGCATGAAGACCGCGCACTACGAGCCTCCTGACTGGGAGGCGGTGGACCGGGCTGTCGAGGCCGCTGAGAAAAGCAACACCGTCTTGATGGTCGCCTTCCGTCCCAAACCCGATCGCGACTACCCGGAGCTGATCCTCGAGCACATGCGGCCCGGCGACCTTCATACGCACATGTACAGCCGGAACTTTTCGTGGCTCGATGAGAACAAGAGGGTGAAGTCGTATATGTGGGCCGCGCGGAAACGTGGCGTCCTGTTCGACGTCGGGCATGGCAACGGAAGCTTCTACTTCCGCATTGCGGTCCCGGCCCTCAAGGCAGGGTTTCTGCCCGATACCATTTCGACCGACATCCACAAGCGCAGCATCATGCTGCCGCGAGCCAACATGGCGACTACCATGTCGAAGTTCCTGAATCTCGGCCTTACGCTCGAGCAGATCATTGAACGCACGACCGTCAACCCGGCGAGGGCGATCCGTCGCACAGAGTTAGGCACGCTGAGTGAAGGCGCCGAGGCCGACATCGCCGTGTTCCGATTGAAGCACGGGGAGTTCGGGTTTCTTGATTCCGGCCGCGCGAAGATGATCGGGGATAAGAAGCTGTTCTGTGTGCTCACGGTTCGCAAGGGTGAGATCGTGTGGGACACCGAGGGACTTGCGGCGACCGAGTTTACGCAAGCCGGGCCTTACACGAATTTCAGGTAATCTCAGCACACGCCGGCGCACGTGGCGGGGTGCCGGGTAGGAACAGAGGCGCGGATGTGAATCCGCGCGCACACGGGCACCGCCCGCGGGGGGATTCGACTAGCCGCGCCGGCCAGTCACAAAGATCCGTCTCGAACTCACGGCAGAGTTGTTGCGGACGGATTGCGATCCAGCGGGCGGGGACACGCCGACACCCGGTTCTCGCTAGAATAGCTAGGCCCGCGTCCCAGTGGCGGGTCGGCCCGGTCGTTGGCAACAACCATGACCGCACGTGGAGAGGATCGTGGAGGAGATGTTGTGAAGAGGCTCACCCTTGCGCTCTGGCTCGTCGCATGCGTAGCCACCCTATCGGCACAGGACAGCGAAGTCCGCAACCCGTACACCAGTCCTGAGGATCTAGCCGCGGGCCAACGACTCTTTAAAGCGCACTGTGCGGTTTGCCATGGCCTCGACGGGTCCGGTCCGAGGGGGGCGGGGGCGGATCTGACTAGGGGTCAGCTCCGCCACGGCGAAACCGACGCGGAACTGAAGGAAACGATCAGCGAAGGGATCCCCGGCACGGACATGCCGGCAACCTTCTTCGACGGGAAGCAACTCTGGCAAATCGTGGCTTATGTGGGAACCCTGAGCGCCCAGCCGGACGCCGCGGCTAGCGTCGGCGATGCCCGCCGGGGGAAGGACCTGTTCGATAACAAGGGCGGCTGCGGCCAATGCCACAAGGTCAACCGTACCGGGGGCCGGCTCGCGCCGAACCTGAGCGACATTGGCGCCCGCCGGTCGGCCAGGTACCTGCGTTTGGCCGTGTTACGCCCACACGACACGGTCCTGCCGCAATACTGGACCCTGCAAGCCGTTACCAAGCAGGGGGAGAAGATCTCGGGCACGCGCTTGAACGAAGACTCCTACTCCTTCCAGGTCCTTGATGGAAGCGGCCGTCTGGTGTCGCTGCTCAAGAGTGACCTCAAGGAGTACGAGATGGTCAAGACAACGTCGATGCCCGCCTACGAGGGACGCCTGAGCGCCACCGAAGTCACCGACCTGGTTGCCTACCTGTCCACGCTGAGACGAGGAGCGCCGCAATGAAGCTTGACCGTCGAATCGCCTTGACCGCCCTGCTGTGCCTTGTCGCGCCGGCGATACCGGCCCAGGTCACAGAAGAACAAATACGCAACGCCGACCAGGAGCCCGGCAACTGGCTCACCTACTCGCGCAGCTACATGAGCCAGCATTACAGCCCGCTGGACCAGATCGAAACCGGCAACGTCAGCGACCTCGACTTGAAGTGGGTCTTCCAGGCTGACGAGAAGACAAAGTTTCAGTCGACACCGCTGGTCGTCGATGGCGTGCTGTACGTCACGCACTCGCCAAACCACATCTCCGCCATCGACGCTCTCACCGGACGTCTGTTCTGGAAATACCACCACACGTTGTCGGAGGGAATCAGCGTTTGTTGCGGGCGGGTCAACCGGGGACTCGCGATCCTCGGCGACACGCTCTACCAGGCCACGCTCGACGGCCGATTGATGGCCTACGACGCCAAGACCGGCGAGGTCGAGTGGGACGTGAAGATTGTCGATAACAGCGACGGGTACGCCCTGACCGTAGCGCCCCTGATCGTGAAGGACAAGGTCGTGATCGGCACCGCCGGGGGTGAGTACGGTATCCGAGGGTTTCTCGCCGCCTACGACGCCAAGACCGGCGAGCGTGCCTGGCGCTTCTGGACGATACCCGGGCCCGGCGAGCCCGGTCACGACACGTGGGGGGGCGATTCCTGGAAGCGCGGTGGCGGTTCCATCTGGGTCACCGGCTCCTACGATCCCGAGCTCAATCTTATGTACTGGGGTGTCGGCAACCCCGCCCCGGACTGGAACGCCGACGTCCGTCCGGGCGACAACCTCTACACCGACTCGGTGATTGCCATCGACCCCGACACGGGCAAGCTGAAGTGGCACTTCCAGTTCACACCGAATGACCGATGGGATTGGGATGCCGTGCAAGTCCCCGTCTTGGTCGACCTCGAACATGACGGTCGGCTGCGCAAGCTGATGCTGTGGGGCAACCGCAACGCCTTCTACTACGTGCTCGACCGGGAGACCGGGGAGTTTCTGCTGGGCAAACCCTTTGCCTACCAGAATTGGGCCGTCGGTTTGGATGAGAGCGGCCGGCCCATCGTCCGGCCGGGAAGCGAGCCGACCGCGGAAGGGACTAAGGTGTATCCCAGCGTGCAAGGGGCCACGAACTGGTACGCGCCGACCTTTAGCCCGCGCACGAAGCTGTTTTACCTTCCCGTGTGGGACCGCTACCCGAGCACCTATTACAAGGGCGACGCCGTTTACGTGCGCGGCGAGCGATATCCGGGTAGCTTGCCGCAAGGAATCTATCCCGATGCCGTCAAGGACGAAGAGCTCGGTTTCGGGGCAATCCGTGCGCTCGAACCGTTGACCGGGGAACCGCAATGGGAGTTCAAGATGACCGGAGTGACTGAGAGCGGTCTGCTCTCCACCGCGGGCGACGTGTTGTTTTCCGGCAGTATGGAAGGCCACTTCATCGCACTGGACGTCAACAACGGCGAGCTTCTGTGGAGGAAGTACCTCGGGGCCCGCATGGCCAACTCCGCCATCACCTACCTCGTTGGCGGCAAACAGCACGTGTCGGTCGCGGCCGGCCAAGCGCTCTTCACCTTCGCGCTGAAGGACTAGCGGAATGTCGCGGAGATTCCTTAGGCGTAGGAATATCCCGCGAGACTGTAGGGACGGGCCCCTGTGCCCGCCCGGCTGCTCTAGGGAGTTCCGCGGAAACCGTTACCGGGCCTGGTAACCGCTCCCGCTCCCGCTGTTCACCCACTACGCAGCAAGTAGAATAATCCCTTGCGCGGAAACTCCACTGAGAAGACCGAGTGGGACCGCCTCGCCGAGCGCGCGACTCCTTCCTGGTATCTCGACCGGCTCGTAGGCGAGCAGAAACGGCGGCTTCACCAGGAGCTGATTCGCCGTTGGGCGGAGGGCTTCCGGCCCCATACTGTCCTCAAGACGGATGTGTTCGAAGAAGCACACGGCAACGATCAGATCTTGTTTGACCTCCTCGAAGACGTCCCGCTGACCGTGGGGATGGACGTGGCCTACTCCACTGCCGCAAAGGCACGGCTGCGTTGCCCGACCCCGGGGGCCTGCTTCTTTGTTGGTGACGTGAGGCGTCTGCCGCTCGCGTCCGACTCGGTCGACTTCGTGATATCAACGTCGACGTTGGACCACTTTGACACCGCGGAAGAGTTTGATCAGAGCCTTGCCGAGCTTGTCCGCATCACGCGACCCGGCGGACGAATGATTGTCTCGCTCGACAACGCCTACAACCCCTTCTACTATCTGTTGCGGTGGGCCAGCCAACGCCGCAATGCGCCTTTCCGACTGGGCTATACCGCTTCGGTCAGACGTCTCGCGGCGAGCTTGCAGTCTCTGGGGCTAAGGGTCGACGCGCGGGAGACACTGATCCACAATCCTCGGCTTTTCTCGTCCGCGCTGTTCACGGGCACGCGCCGATTGCTGGGACGCTACGCCGACGTGCCGATTCGAGCGATGTTGGGTTGCTCGACGTGCTCCCGACCCGCTGGATCACCGGCTGCTTCATCGCCGTGCGCGCCGTGAAGCGGTGAGACGGCTTGCTCGTACCGCGACCGGCGGGCCCCTATTGAATCCCGCAAATTATTATGACACTTTTTGATAGTGTGGAGCATCTATATATGTATGGGCAACCCCAAAGGTGTGAAGCGGGATTTCAAGGCGCTGGAGAAGCGCCGTTTCGAAGCGATGCGGCTGCTCCACCAAGGCCACAATCAGTCCGAGACGGCGAGACGGCTGAACGTCGCTCGCCAAACCGTCAGTGAGTGGCGGCGGCAATACCGCGAGCAGGGTGCGGCCGGACTCCGCCAGGCCGGGCGCGCCGGACGCAAGCCGCTCCTCGATGCCGCACAACGCGAACGCCTGACGTCGCTGCTGCTGGAAGGCCCGGAAGCCCACGGCTTCCCAACGCCCCTGTGGAGCTGTCCGCGGGTGGCTCGGCTGACCGGAGACGAGTTCGGGGTCGCATACCACGCAGGCCACGCCTGGAAGATCCTGCGAGCGCTCGACTGGAGCCCGCAACGCCCGGCCGGAAAGGCGCGCGAGCGCAACGAAGAGCGGATCCGCACCTGGAAGCGCAAGACCTGGAAGCGCATTAAAAAAAAGCCCAAAACGAAGGCCGTACGCTCGTCTTCATCGACGAAAGCGGATTGAGTCAGAAGCCGCATCGCTGCCGCACCTGGGCGCCACGTGGCCAAACACCGGTGCTGCAGTTTAACTTCAACTGGGAGAAGCTTTCCGTCTCGGCGGGGCTGACGCTGCGTAACTTCTACTTCCGGCTCTATCCCGGTGCGATCGGCAAAGAGCAAGTGACCGACTTTCTCAAGGCGTTGGTACGTCATATCGATCGCCCGCTGCTGATCGTCTGGGATCGGCTGCCGGCGCACCGTAGCCGCCTGGTGCAAGAGTTCATCGAACTCTCCGAAGGCCACATCGCAACCGAGTACTTGCCACCCTATGCGCCGGAGTTGAATCCGGTGGAATACATCTGGGCTTACTGGAAGCAGCACGAGTTGCCGAACGTCTGTCCGAAAGACTACGGCGAGCTGAACGAGCGGGCCCGCAAGGCACTCCGCCGCATGTACCGCAAACCGCGTTTGATCACGGCCTTCTGGAAACAGTCTTCTCTTTGTTTTGACTGACTCTATATTATGCGGGAGTCAATAAGCCGTCCACAAGGTCCAGCCTCTCACCCTGACGCGGCGCCATTACCGCTACAGAGGCGTGGACGGGAGTCCACGCTCAATCGCCTCGGGACACAGCGCAGGAACGTGGATTCCCGTCCACGCGTAGTGAGAGGCCCACACAGGGCTACAAGCCGGCCGCCGAATCTCGTTGATTCCCCGCCACCCGCCAGGTGAAAAAACCGCGGATCTCCTCGAATTCAGTCTACAGGTTGGTCGGAGATTTCATCTACATCAAGCGCTTCGGCCCCGCCCTTACGGTCGGATCTGGGGCGGGCACGCGCCGTGCGTTTGCTGGCGGGTAGCCCGATCCAGTAAGATCACGTGGGTTCCCACACTGCGCCGGCAAGGGCGGGCTTCGCCCTAAGCGCCGCAACGGGAGCTACGAGCCGTTGCCTAGCCGGTCCTGAGTCTCAACGGTTTACCGCCATAGCGAAAGGACATCCGAATGAAGCCTTCATCCATCAGCCGTCGTACCCTCATGCAAACTGCGTCGCTGGTTCCGCTGAGTGCCGTTGCAGGGGCGGCCGCCAACTCAGCGGTCAAGGTGGGCTTGATCGGCGCGGGAGGCCGAGGCACGACCCTAGCGCGGTATTTGGTGAAGGATCCCGGCGCCAGGCTGGTCGCTATCTCCGATCTGTTTGACGACCGGATCGAACGCGCCAAGAAGAGGATCCCGGTCGAGAATCCCAAGATCTACAAGGACTATCATGATCTCCTCGCGAGCGACGTGGACGCCGTCATCATCGCGACGCCGGTCTACCTGCATCCCGAACATCTCGAAGCGGCGGTGAAGGCCAACAAGCACATCTACGTCGAGAAGCCCGCCGCCGCCGACATCGAGGGGTGCAAGCGCGTGATGCGTGTCGCTGATTCGGCCGGACCGAATCTCAACATCTCGTTCGGCTTCCAGCAGCGCTACAGCCCTCTCTACAAGAAAGCCTGGGACACAGCCCACTCCGCGGACTTCGGCCGCATGCACCAAGCTACCGCCCGTTTCATTAAGGGTCCCTGGGACGGCAACGAGCCAGTCCGCCCGAAACCCATCACCGACATCGACAAAGTCAAGGAGTGGAAGTATTGGCAAGATCTCTACGGCGGCATCATTGTCGAAACACACTGTCACTCGATCGACGTCCTCAACTGGTTTTTGGGCGGACATCCGACGAAAGCCATCGGCAGCGGCGGTCGCACGATTAGGAAGGTCGGTGACATGGACGACCACATCACCGTCGTTTTCGACTACGCTCAGAACGTGCAAGCCACCTTGATCGGCTCACAGATCACGCCGCCCTTCTATCGCGACGTACATGAGAAGTTCTTCGGGGCCCATCAAGTTGTCGAGACAGCTCGGCATTACTGGACTCACTATCGAGACAAGGACAACGCCGTTCGGGTGGAGGCTCCATACAACATCACCCGTGATTCGGTGCAGCGATTCGTGCAGCGCGTCCGCGAAGGCAAGCCTGAAAACGTCGGTGTTCGCGGCGCTGAGAGCACCCTCACTGCGCTGATGGGCCGTATGGCGATTGAAAAGCGTCGCGAGGTGACCTGGGACGAGATGATGAGGTCGTAGGATCAGTTCTAGTGACAGGCTGACAATCCCGTCGGCGAGGGAGGAGTGATGTTGAGATCCACGTGTAGCTATACAAGGCGTCAGTGGCTGGCCATGCTGGGCTCGACTGCATTGCTGCCACACATCGTGCAAGGCGCCAAGCACAAAGCCATGCGCGGCGCCTTCATGATTCTGGCCACGCCGTACACATCGAGCAAAGCTATCGACTACGAAGACCTGGCCGCCGAGGTCGACTTCCTCGATCGCTGCGGCGTCCAAGGCATGGTGTGGCCCCAGCACGCCAGCGATCTGGCCTACCTTTCGAAAGAGGAGCGCATGCGCGGCATGGAGGTGATCGCCAAAGCCGCGAAAGGAACGAAACCCGCACTCGTTCTCGGGGTCCAGGCGGAAGACACCAAGGCTATGCTCGGGTACGCCCGCCGCGCCGAGGAACTGGCCCCCGACGCGATGATCGCGATCCCGCCCAAGCAGGCCAAGTCGTTAGACGATTACCGGGAGTACTACCGCGCACTGTGTCGGTTGACAAAGCGGCCGGTATTCATCCAGACGGCCGGCGGTGCGCCCGAGGTCGAGCCCACGGTCGAGTTCATCGTCGAGATGGCCCGCGAGTTTCCGAACTTCGGCTATCTCAAGGAAGAATACAAGAACGCCATCGAGCGCATGAAGCAACTGGCGAAGCACCGTCCCGGCCCGATCAAGAGCATTCTCGGTGCAAGCCGCGCCCTCGGCTGGAGCTACGAGATGCGCCTCGGTATGGACGGCACGCTCACCGGCGGCCCCATGTACGGGGACGTCTACGCCCACATGTGGGAGTTGCACCTTGCGGGCAAGCGGGACGAAGTGCGGGAAGTTTTCAGCAAGCTGCTGCTGATGACGAACCTCGAACGGCACATCCCCGGCGTAAAGTACTACCTACTGAAGAAACGGGGAGTGTTCAAGACCACGGTCTCGCGCCGCGGCGGCTACACCTACTCGCCTGAAGCTGTCGCTGAAATCGAGCACAACTTCGCGGCCTTGAAGCCGTATTTGCGGGTTTGAAGGCAGTGGCGGGCCTGTCCATGTAGGGCCCTGTACCACTCCCCGCTACTACCTGACAAGGGAGGACCTGGATTGAACACTCGCACCTCATACGCGAGCCCAGGCCGGTGAAACGAACCAAGCCCGGCCCCAAATCCGCCAGGTAGAGCCCCCCCCTTCTCGTGCCCTCCAAAGGTCGAGATCCTGAGGTTGGTGTTCAAATACTGCTCTGATGCCCAACCACATTCGTGCCGCGGTCATTCCGGAGCGTTCCGAGTCGATGGCGAAGGCCCTCGGACGCGCTCGCAACTCCTGCAGCCGTTAGCCCCGATCTGTCGCTTAGGGGTCGCAGACCTCGCTAGTAATTCCAACGTTGGAGCGAACCGAGCATGTAAAACTCGTCACTACCCAGTCGCTCTCGACCAAGCCCTCGAGAGGTGACGCGGCTTCCTTGAAGAGGTTGGCCGGTCCACGCACAAGCAGGTTGAAGCCAGGCGGCGTCCGGAAAAGGTAGGGAATGCGCCAGGTCACAATGCCGTAGCCGAACATGCTGAGCACATCAGAGGTCGCCGGCCGGCCGTCGAGGAACTTGACGCGAAGCGCGTTCTGGGGCGTGCTACCGTTCCAGGTGACTTCAACATCACGGGGGTTGAGAACCATCCAGCCGGCCTCGTTGGCCAAGTTGAGCGGCAGACAACGATAAGCCCAGCGGTCGGCGGTTGCATCCATCCAGGGACGATTGACCCAGGCCGGCACGAGCCTGGGGCCTTTGGGAAGCAGACGGTAAGCGGTAAGTTTTCGGCTTTTCTCGAGGTCAGCGCTGTCTTCAGCCGCGACCGGTCGCGTTGGGCTGTCAGGAGCCTCGTCCCGCATCGCCTGGGCCCGCATGTCGGCACCCTGCTGTGGCATGTCAACCTCCAGGAACCGTAAGCAGAAGCTTCGTTTCCAAGCGAATTATAGCGCTTTGCCTGGCGGAATTGAGTCGTATTTCTGAAAAGAGAAGCAACGGCTCGAATAGGCAGCTCCGAGGGACGGGTGGGTCGCCGTTCCTAGCCGCCCGCTTCTGCCGCGCGAGGGCCTGCGGCAGCGGTGTCGGGCCGGCTACCGGACGGATCCTCGTCCTGGCCATCGTCGATGAAGTCCCGTTCCCCTCCGCGGGCGCTGCTCTCATCGGGCCCGGGCAGTTGCTGGTTGTCGTATTTCACGATCAGCGAAACACGTCGGTTGGAGGGATGCTCAGGATCGTCAGTCTTACGCAGTTGGACATCGGCGAAGCCGAGGACACCGACGATGCGGTCGTCGATGACGCCGTTGACCTGCAGCAGGCGGCGAGCCGAGTTGGCGCGATCCACCGACAGTTCCCAGTTGGAGTAGTTGCGGCGGCCTCGAAACGGTCGGCTGTCGGTATGGCCCTCGATGATCGAATTGTTCGGCAGCTTGGCAATCTCTTTCCCGAAGCCCGCTCCCCAAATGATCTGGAACTCGGAGGGCTGGATTAGCACGCGTATCTCGCCCCCGTACTGGAGGAAGCCCCCAAGAACGGACGCCATGACGATGCCGATGATCGAGAGCATGGTTCTGTTGTGCGCGCAAGGCTTGTCGGCTCCCGCGCCTCCGGGGAGTACGTTCAGGCTGGACAGACTCCTACGCAAGCCTTATCAGCCCGGTCGCAGAGAAGGGAGAATCAGCCCCTGAAGCCTGACGTGCCTTGATCGAGGTGAACCCATGTCATACTGGAGCATCGGTACCATTCCACTTCTGCGGCTTAGGGTACTGGTGTGAGCTTACGTCTCGGAGATACGGTCGGCCCTTACGACGTGACCGGTATACTCGGCACGGGCGCCTCGGGCCAGGTTTTCAGGGTTAAACACAGAGTCACAGGGCGGATTGAGGCGCTGAAGCGCTTGCGCGGGGCCGGCCGGCGCAATGCCCAGCGCGACGAGCGGCTCCTTCGCGAAGTACGCCTGCAGGCGAAGCTCGGTCACCCCAACATCGCGACCGTCCACAATAGCTTTCTGGCTCGACGACGACCTGGCGATGGTGCTGGAGCTGATCCAGGGCCGGTCGTTGAGGCGAGTTTTGGACGTGGGACGCACCCCAATCCCGCTTGCGCTCGATTATGCCTCGCAAGCGCTCTCCGCGCTTGAATACACCCACGAAGCCGACGTCATCCACAGGGACATCACTCCGTCGAATATTCTCATCACCCCCGAGGGTGTTGTGAAACTCACCGACTTCGGGCTGGCGAAGCTGCGAGGGTACTCGGCGCCGCCCTCCGGCGGTACGCTGGCAGGGTCGGTCTATTACATGTCGCCGGAACAGATCCGGGCTACGACCGAGATCGACCAGCGCTCGGATCTGTATTCTCTCGGAGCGGTCCTTTACGAGATGGTGACGGGCCGCGTGCCGTTCCAAGGCGAGCACCTGTACGGTGTCATGGAAGCCCATATCGAGCAAGAGGCGACACCGCCGAGCCATCTCGACTCGCAGGTGTCCCCTTTGCTGAACGATGTGATTCTCAAGGCGCTGGAAAAGGATCCGTCCCAGCGCTTCCAGTCGGCCTCGGAGTTCCGGTCGGCGTTAGCGGCTGTGGATCCGGCGGCGGTGTCGCGGAGCGCTACGGCGCCAACGCCGGCGCCAGAAGAACCGGGGTCCCTTCAGCCGGTTGCTTCCTCCGAGGTGCCTCCATCAAGAACTGAACCTCGCGAGCGCTGGTTCAGGCTTCCACCACCGGGGTCTCGGGCGGCGAAAGCCTGGATCGGAGTGAGCGGCTTGTTCCTGGCCGTATTGCTTGTGCTGCTTTGGCATCCATCCGACCCCGTCCCCGAAGTTTCCGAGCGGAGGCGGACCGCGACCACGAAGGCGGGGACAGGTTCCTTCACGAGTCGGGATTTCCGGCGAGAGTTCGTGGGCCCCGTGATGGCCGAGGACGTGGCGCAGAAACGGGCCAACGCCGCCGGATCTGTGCAGCCGCTGCGCGTTTCACCACCTCGACCTACCTCGGTCGAGCCTGAGGCGGAGCCCAAAGAGCGCGCCAAGGTCATCGTCAGGCCCCGCGTCAATCAAGCAGCTTCTGATGGTAGGCCACTGGGCGGCCAGCGAGCAGAGCGGCGCGAGCCGCAGGCCAAGCCGTCCCCATTGGGCGGAGAGGTCGCAAAAGCGTCCCCGCCGCCTACTCCGGGCTCCGAATCTCGACGCGACGAGGTGCAGTTGGCGGGTTCGCCGCTGGGTCGAAACGAGCCCGAGTTTGCCTTCCGACTGGTGGGACACGTCGATGTCGGGGACACCGTGTGGTCTTTGGCGTTCAGCCGGGACGGCCGCCGTATCGCAGCCGGCATGGAGAACCGAGGCGTGGGCGTCTGGGAGACTGCTGGCGGGGAGCGGACCGCCTCCTTCGATGGGCACAGCGACCGTGTGGTGGCCATAGCCTTTAGCCGTGACGGGAAGCGTCTCGCTTCGGGCAGCTCTGACGGTACCGCCAAGATTTGGGACTTGAACGATCGTAGGGAAAGCCGCACGCTGGGTCACAAAGACGGGGTGACCTCCTTGGCGTTCAGCCCGGACGGCCGCCAGTTGGCTTCGTGCTCCTCGGACAAGACGCTCAACATCTGGGACCTCTCGCTGGGAGCCTTTCGTGAGTATCGCGGCCACAAACGACCCGCGCAGGCCGTTGCCTTTAGTCCCAATGGAAAGTGGCTGGCGACGGGCTCGCTGGAGCGCGTGGTTCGACTGTGGCCACTCGGCGACTCCGGACGTCCGGAGAGAATGGAGGGCCTTGAGCAAGGCGCCAGCGCGGTCGCCTTTAGCCCTGACGGGCAGTCCCTAGCCGTGGCCGGGAGCAATCGGGTCAAGCTCATGGATGTCGAGAAGCGGCGTCAGCTGCAGGAGACGTACCTTCCGGGATGGCGATACGCGATCACGTTCACCAACCGTGGCGAATGCCTAGCGTTGAGTGCGCAGAGTGCGACGCCCGAGGCGATCAAGCTCTGGGAGATCTCACGGTTGGAGCCATTGGCTACGCTTCGTCACCCTGGCACGGTGCGCTCGGTTGCCATTTCGCACGATGGCACTCGTCTCGCCGCCGGGACGGATAGCGGCAACATCTCGGTTTGGGAGAGGATGAAGAGCCAGCTGGGGAACTCACAAAGCCGCGCCCCTGACCCGGACGAGCCGGAATCCCAAAGTGACCAGCGGTAAGAGTCGTTTCAACGGTTGGGCGCGGGCCTGAACCTGCCCAGAGCTTAAGGGGTGGGAAAGAATGCTGGGGGCGGGTGAATGTCCCGGCGGGCGGGCTCTGATTTCCGTCGGCCGGTTCTTGGCTTGTTACTGACGGCCGCTGTTAGGCTTGCGGCGTTGCAGAGCGAGGTTTTCGAGAACCCTCTGAGCCTGCGAGATCGCTAGGCCGGCTTCCGAGCGCACCTTGCCCGCTGTTTGTTGCAGATTGCGGTAGTCGTGCAGCTCGGCGGGTGACTCGGGACCCTCGACCACGCCGGCGCGTCGGAAGACATGCTGCAAGGCCGAATCGGCCCGTCCCTGTGCGCTGTTGGCAGCCTGTTGCCGCCGTCGCGCCTGCCTGAGAGCGGACCGTGCGCCGTCGAGCGCCGCAGTTACCTCTTCCCTCAGGTCTCGGTCACGCTTCTCAGCGCCTTTGGCCCGGGCCATCGCGGTGGCGAGAGATTCCTGTGCCTCGCGGGCGTCCTCGCGGGCGAGCCGGGCTTCTTCCTCCGAATCGCGCACTCGCTCGAACGCTCGCCGCAACTGGTCGCGAGTCTGGTCGAGACGAATCTCGATATAGTGAGTTCGCTCCGCCCCTTCCCCGAGCTGCTTTGCGGTTTCTTCGGCTTGGCGCTGTACTTCCATCGCCTGTTGACGCAGAGCTTGGGCGGTGCGTTCAGCCGAGAGCGCTTTCTCTTCGGCCGCTGCGGCCGTGCCTGAGGCGCTCTTCGCCAAGTTGTCCGCCGCTGTTGCCTGGTTTTGGGCCAAGACAACGAGTTTTCGCGCCTCCTGCGCGGCCCCTTCGGCGTGGGACGCCTGCCTCTCGGCGGCAGTCAGCCGCTTTTCCGCCGCCATGGCGCGGCGCTCGACAAGTCGAATGACGTACACCGAGTATCCTGACACGGTCAGGGCGACCGCGACGCACAGCGCCGAAAGAAGCGAAGTTAGGGGTATCGCTGTTGCCCGGCGCCTTGCTTGCTCCCTCGTACGCCTTGGATCAAGAGGGCTTCGTATGGAGGGCATCGGAACCGCCTATCAAATAGAGCCGGCACGCCGTGGCCTTTCGCTGCACCGGCATGCTGCACCAGCCAAGCTGGGGTGACCTAACAGCCCGTGGTGAAAGTCCGACTACACGAAAAAAGGGTTTAGCCACCGATTGTCCCAGTCCAGGCAGCCTGGAAGCAAAGCACTTCGCCGAGAAAAGATCGGGGGGCAATCCCCATTTTTGTGCAAGCCCACATTTGCCACCAGTTGCTAACGTGGCCTTTCGCCGTTCACCGGCGGAGGATCGTAGGAAGGAGACTTCCCCCTCAGGAACGCCCCGAGCTGCGAGGCCGGCAGCCGTAGGGCAATGTAGAAGGCGCCGAAGAGCGCATAGAGAGCACTGGCCTCGTCGAAACGCATCTCATAAATCAGTTTCTTGAAGACCAGGGGATCGTTCGCGAAAAGATCGACGCCCCACTCCCAATCATCAAAGCCGATCGAGCCTGAGATGATCTGTTTCACCCTACCGGCGTAGCGCCGACCGATCAAGCCATGGTCACGCATCATGCGGCGCCGCTCGGCGATCGGAACGTGATACCAGTTGTTGACTTCACCGCGCTTCTTGTCCATCGGATAGAAGCACAGATAGCGGTGCGGGGGCACCGTTGGCCAAAGGCGCACCGCCATGGCTTGCTGTTGCTCCTCGACCTTCTCTTTCTCGGCAGCGAGCCATTCAGGACTTCCGGGCTCGACGCCGCTTTCCTGCAATGCCTCGTACAACTGGACAGAGGACTCGTAGAGCCCCAGCTCTACCACGGAGACATAGGAGCTAGTCGCCTCCAAATACTCGTTCAGCTTGAGCTGCGAGAGCGCCAACTCCGCCGTGTTGAGGGCCTCGAATGAGCGCCGGAAATGAACCAGGATCAGATCGCCCTTGTGGCCCAGTTGCGAAAAGAGAGCGCTTCCGCCTTCCTTGTCCGCCTCCATTTCGGTCAGGAGGTCTTCCGCCTCCGCAACAGCCTCCGACTGTGTCTGTCGCGGCAGCGCCTTCCACGCCGGCCACCTCACACGAAACATCTGATGCAAGAGGCTTGAGCCGTCGAGGGTCAAAGGCACGGCCGGCGGTGGAGCCGGAGCGGAACCTGGGCGTCTGGATCCCTGCTGCTTCGTTGCGATATCTGAAGAACTCATTCCGGTAGGCCCTTCCCGGCCTTGGTTTTTCAGCTGCGCGGGCGTGGGAACGCCGGCCCATCGCAAGGCACGGCTGTCAAAGAACAGTTTACCGGCAAACTCGGAGGTGCTGCAGGAATTCAGATTCACTCCGGAGGGCAGGACTGAAGTACTGTGGCCAATCAAAGGCTGGGGGTACGATCGATCCATTGACCGTGTCACCACTTTGTTGCATTCTTGACGCAAGGAGCGACCCGCACGGCCTCCAGCAGCGAATCGCCTGAATGCACTCATGACTACTCAAGGCAAGTCTTCGAAGCGGTCCACATCCCAGGCGCGGCGGCGCTCGAGCGACCGCAAGAGTACTTCGGGTGAAGTGAAGCTGGGGATCCGCCAAGAGGACGGCTCGGTGCGCATCGTCACCGGCCGGCTCGTCGATTTGAGCGATTTCGGCTGCGGCGTTGATACTGACCGCCCGCTGCCAGTCGGGGCTGGGGTCTCGGTTGCGAGCCGCTTTTTCGAGGACGCGCCACAACTGACGCGGAGAAACGCGCAAGTCGTGCACTCGCGGCTCTGTGAGGGTAGTGCCTACCGCAGCGGCCTGGCTTTCGAGGCGAACGATCGTGGCAAGCGGGAGTCCGACCCACCCAAGCTGGATGAGCGCTTCACCGATTTCTACGAGGTGTTGCAGGTGAGCCCAAGCGCTGATTCGGAAACGATTCAGCGTGTCTACCGCATGCTTGCCCAGCGCTATCACCCCGACAATGGGGCAAGCGGGAACGAGAAGGCGTTTCGGCTCGTACTAACCGCTTACAAGGTGTTGAGCGATCCTGAGAAACGTGCCGCCTACGACGCGAAACACAAGACCCAGCACTCGATGCGCTGGCGAATCTTCTCGCAACCCAACGTGGCGCTGGGTGTGGAGGAAGAGAAGCGAACGCGACTTGGCATTCTCTCGGCCCTTTACACTCTGCGCCGGACGCAGCCGGAGAAACCCGGGATGCTGGTGCGCGAGGTGGAGAGCTTGCTGGGATGCCCGCGGGAGCATCTAGAGTTCAGCTTCTGGTACCTCCAGGCCAAGGGCCATGTCAACGGGAGTGATGGCGGACGCTATATCATCACCCCAACCGGCGTAGACGCCATCGAAGAGTCCGGGCAGGATCTCGCCCGCCCATCGCTCCGGCTGATCGAAGGACGCAACGCGAGCTAGGGCGACACGTAGCGTTCGACTTGACTGGAAGCGGCTCGGGGACCCATCTCCTCTGCGACTCGAGGCTTGCAGCCGGCTTTCGGATAGTTACTTATTGAATCCCGCAAATTATTATGACACTTTTTGATAGTGTGGAGCATCTATATATGTATGGGCAACCCCAAAGGTGTGAAGCGGGATTTCAAGGCGCTGGAGAAGCGCCGTTTCGAAGCGATGCGGCTGCTCCACCAAGGCCACAATCAGTCCGAGACGGCGAGACGGCTGAACGTCGCTCGCCAAACCGTCAGTGAGTGGCGGCGGCAATACCGCGAGCAGGGTGCGGCCGGACTCCGCCAGGCCGGGCGCGCCGGACGCAAGCCGCTCCTCGATGCCGCACAACGCGAACGCCTGACGTCGCTGCTGCTGGAAGGCCCGGAAGCCCACGGCTTCCCAACGCCCCTGTGGAGCTGTCCGCGGGTGGCTCGGCTGACCGGAGACGAGTTCGGGGTCGCATACCACGCAGGCCACGCCTGGAAGATCCTGCGAGCGCTCGACTGGAGCCCGCAACGCCCGGCCGGAAAGGCGCGCGAGCGCAACGAAGAGCGGATCCGCACCTGGAAGCGCAAGACCTGGAAGCGCATTAAAAAAAAGCCCAAAACGAAGGCCGTACGCTCGTCTTCATCGACGAAAGCGGATTGAGTCAGAAGCCGCATCGCTGCCGCACCTGGGCGCCACGTGGCCAAACACCGGTGCTGCAGTTTAACTTCAACTGGGAGAAGCTTTCCGTCTCGGCGGGGCTGACGCTGCGTAACTTCTACTTCCGGCTCTATCCCGGTGCGATCGGCAAAGAGCAAGTGACCGACTTTCTCAAGGCGTTGGTACGTCATATCGATCGCCCGCTGCTGATCGTCTGGGATCGGCTGCCGGCGCACCGTAGCCGCCTGGTGCAAGAGTTCATCGAACTCTCCGAAGGCCACATCGCAACCGAGTACTTGCCACCCTATGCGCCGGAGTTGAATCCGGTGGAATACATCTGGGCTTACTGGAAGCAGCACGAGTTGCCGAACGTCTGTCCGAAAGACTACGGCGAGCTGAACGAGCGGGCCCGCAAGGCACTCCGCCGCATGTACCGCAAACCGCGTTTGATCACGGCCTTCTGGAAACAGTCTTCTCTTTGTTTTGACTGACTCTATATTATGCGGGAGTCAATAGAAGGCGGCTGGCTGCCGAAGCGGACGACGTTCCTGCTAGCATGGGACTTCGCTCACCGTCAGCCCTTCTCGCGGTTCTCGACATGACATCGACGGGCTGGCCTGCATTTCTCACCGCCTGACGGACGAAGCACGCGATAAGACCGCCATGACTTCGTTGCCCTTGCTTGCCGTGCTCAACGTACCCTCAAGTACGCCCCAACAGCAAAAGGCCGGGGCGCTAATCGGCACGCGCCTGGTCCTGACGGCCTTCTCACGCACTTCGCCTTGCCACATGGGGAGAAATGCAGGCTAGAGTTAGGCTAGAGTTTTCCCTGGGCGGAGTCCCTCAGTGATCAAGAACGCCGTTGTTCCGGTGGCCGGGCTGGGCACGCGCCTGCTGCCTGCTACGAAGTCTCAGCCCAAAGAGATGCTGCCGGTGGCCAAGAAGCCCATCGTGCAGTACGTGGTCGAGGAGCTGGAGCGCTGTGGCGTTCGTGAAATCCTCTTTGTGACAGGCCGCGGTAAGGCGTCGATTGAGAACCATTTCGACCACGACCCCAACCTGATCGCGTCCCTCAACCATTCCGCCAAGGAAGATCTGATCGACGAGCTGGACTTCGAGAACCTCAAGACGCACTATCTCTACACGCGGCAAAGCGTCCAGCGAGGGTTGGGCGACGCCGTGCTGTGCGGGGAGCCTTTCGTGGGGCATGATCCTTTCGTTGTGGCGCTGGGTGACTCGATCATCGGGCTCCACGGCCAGTCGGGAATCTGCCAGAAGATGAGCGAGGTGTACGAGCAACAGCAGGCGGCCGCGGTGATCGCTGTGGAACCGGTCGAGGCTGACCAGGTTTCGTTGTACGGCGTGGTTAAACCCGACGGAGACGGCGATGTGTTCGGTGTCAGCGATTTGGTCGAGAAGCCGTCATCTTCCGCTGCGCCCAGCCACCTCGCGATTGTGGGCCGTTACGTCTTTGGGCCTGTGATTTTCGACATGATCCGCCGGGTGGAGGCCGACGCGAGCGGCGAGATCCAACTCACCAAAGCCATAAGACTTCTCTGCGAGACGGGCCGCCGCGTTGTCGGCGTGAAGCTTCCTGCCGGTGAGACGCGCTACGACATCGGCAACTACGACAGCTACTTCGAGACATTTGTCGAGTTCGCCTTGGCCGATCCCGAGCACGGGCCGACATTGCGTGCCAAGATCACCCGTTTACTGGAGAAAAGCTGACTGGCCAGGGCGGGCCCTGCGGCTACCGGGTGCGGGCCAGCGCTTCTTTCCAGCCGCAGTAGAGTTGCTCTCTTTGGGAGGGCTTCATTTCGGGTTCGAAGCGCCGGTCGGTTTTCCAGAAGCTTTCCACTTCATCGAGTCCGCTCCAGAGTCCGGCGGCGAGGCCCACAAGAAAGGCGGCGCCCAGGGCCGTGGTCTCGGTATAGGCGGGGCGGACGACGGGAATGCCCAGCATGTCGGCCTGGAACTGCATGAGGAAGTTGTTGCTGGCTGCGCCGCCGTCGGCGCGCAGTTCCGAAATAGGCGACCCCGCGTCGGCTTGCATCGCCTCGACCAGTTCGAGCGTCTGATAGGCGATGGCTTCGAGTGCCGCGCGGACGACGTGCGCCTTCATTGTCGAGCGGGTCAGGCCGGAGATAAGGCCGCGTGCCGCCGGGTCCCAATGGGGCGCTCCCAGCCCGACGAACGCGGGAACGAAATGGACGCCGGCGGTGTCGGTGACAGACCGGGCGAGCTGCTCGGATTCCGCGGCGTCGGCCAGCAGGCCCAGTGAGTCCCGCAGCCACTGAATAGCTGCTCCTGCGACGAAGATGCTGCCCTCCAAAGCGTAGGCTCGCTCGGCCGCGCTTGAAGCCGCCAAGGTGCTGACGAGGCGGTTGCCCGACGCTACGGGTGTGTCGCCGACGTGCATGAGCATGAAGCAGCCGGTTCCGTATGTGTTCTTCGTGAGCCCCGGCCGGAAGCAGGCCTGTCCAAACAGCGCGGCTTGTTGATCACCAGCGATGCCACCGATCGGAACCTCTGAGCCCAGAAGGGCGCCATCAGTCACAGCGAGAGTTCCCGCGGATGGAACGATACGAGGCAGCATCGCTCGTGGCACCTCGAAGAGCGCGAGCATCTCGTCGTCCCAGTCACCCGAGTGGAGGTTGAGCAACAGGGTGCGGGAGGCGTTGGTGGCGTCGATGATGTGGCTTCGTCCCGCAGTGAGCTTGTAGACGAGCCACGAGTCGACGGTTCCGAAGAGAAGCTCGCCGGCGTCGGCGCGGACTTGCCTGTCCGGTAGGCTATCGAGGATCCAGCGGATCTTGGTTGCGGAGAAGTAAGGGTCGATGAGCAGCCCGGTGCGGCGCGTGACTTCCGGCCCGTGACCGTCATGGATCAAGCGGCGGCAGCAATCCTTGGTCCGGCGGCACTGCCAGACGATGGCGGGGCCGACAGGTTTGCCGGTCGAGCGCTCCCAAACGATGGTTGTCTCGCGCTGGTTTGCAATGCCGATTCCGGCCAGCTGCGACGGCTGAAGACGGGCCTTTTCAATCGCCTGGCGGGCCGCCTCGAACTGGGCCCGCCAGATCTCCTCGGCATCTTGCTCGACCCATCCGTCTCTCGGGTAGTGACAGTCGACCGGAACCTGCCCCCTGGAGACCTCGTTGGCCTGGCCGTCGAACACAACGGCGCGGGCACTAGACGTACCTTCGTCGAGGGCCAGCACGTAGGGCATGCAACCATCCTCAGCCAGGCGGCCGGCGGGATGCAAGGCGGCTCCGCCGTTCTCAACCGAGCCCCAAGAACCTTACCCAAACAGTTGTACGTCGAACACGCGGGCGAGAATCAGAATCACCGTCAGCCCCGTGAAAACAACGAAGCTTCCCCAACAGAGGAAGATCGTCAACCGAGACGGATAAAACAGCTTGTCGTCCCTGGGGATGATCGTGAGGCAATAGAAGACGTTCAAGAAGAAGATGACCGGGGCGATGAAAAATGCCAAGGCGGAAGCAACCAACACAAGGAACACGGGGCGGGGGAGTCCGGCGATGATAGCCACCGCTGCGATCAGGGAGAAGAGCATGGTCGCGCGATAGATGTTGTACTCGGAGTACCAGCGGCGCCGGTGCTCGGATGTGAGATCTTCCTTGGCCGTGCCTTGCAGGGACGCGGTGCGCCGGAACAGGTTGCGGCAGCACGCGCCGACGATGCGGGGCCAGCCGTCGAAATAGTTGAAGGCCGTCGAGTACGTTGCCGCGAACGCGCCGGCCAAAAAGACGAGCATCATCCAGGGGCCGACGCTTTCGGTGAAGATGCCGGCGATCTCGCCCATAACGGCGCGTCCTTCGACTGGGCTCGGGTACAGCCACACGGCGGCTAGCAGCAAGAACATACAGGCCAGAACGAACGAGATGACGTGGCCCATGCGAAAGTCGAGCAAGCCGATCTTGTACCACCGTGCGCAGTACTCGCGAGCGTGATGGGGAAGCTCGGCGGTTCGGACCGACAGGTTCTCTTTTCCGGACCTGAAGGGGTCGAACGGCCGAGCGAGGCCGGCGCTCTCCAGGCGGTCTCGTATCTTTCCCATGCCGACCTTCTTCGCCTTACCCCACTCGGAGGCTTGTAGCGATACGTCCATCCCCGTGGGCAGCAGGCCGAGGAAGGCCGCGATGATCAGCCAAGAACCCCCAGGCGTTTCGATGATCCAGAAGTGCTCGAAGGCGGAGACTGGGGCCGGTCTGACGGCATAGACGGCCACCATCGAGACAAAGAGGATCCCGGCCAGCACCCGTGTGAGCGATTCGAGAGCCGCATAGCTACCTCGGAGGATTACGATCACTGCGCTGGCCCCAAGGACGAAGCCGAAAGCAGCGATGGGGACTTCAACCCCCAGGGATATAGAGAACCAATAGAACAGCACGGCGGAGGCGGCGATGAGTCTCCCCGCCTGGCCTATCGCACTTTGGAGCAGCGTAGTGACGAGAACATACCACAGGGGCCACTTTCGCCAAGCGGTTCCATAGGCTTCGATGAGGCTTTTGCCGGTGGCATGGGTGAAGCGGAAGGCCATTTCGAAACCGTAGTACTTGAATAGGTAAGCGACGGGAATGCACCAGAGCAAGGCAAAAGCAAATCGGCCGCCGGCCGTCGGTGCGGTCACCAGGTGACTCGTTCCGATGCCGGTCATCATCAGAATGAGGCCCGGGCCGAACTGGCGGACCAGGCTACGCGGATCCATCTTGGGCAGAGAGAGATCCCCCCATGGGTCCCTTGCGGGTGTGCTTGCTGTGGAGGTATCGGAACGATCGAGGTTCATGTGCAGCCGCTATGACAGGGCCCAGGAACAGCTTGGGCGTTGTCACGATCTTACAGCGTTTGCTCCGCGCCGGCGGCGGACTCGAAACCCAATGCCATGTAGGGGCGGGCCCCCGCGCCCGCCCAGAATGGTGGCGGATGCTCGCTCAGATACGTGACTGTGCTTAGGAAACGGTGTACTCAGGCCAACGCTTTCACGAGGCGATCGATATCTTGGCCGTTATTGAAAACCGAGACTGCTACGCGCATCTGGTTTCCGAACCGCAGGGTTACCTCGATGTTCGCCCGCTTGAGCCGTTCCCTGACATCGTCAGGGTCTTTCAGGCGGAATGTGACGATGGGGCTGCCGTTGCCAGGCGGCGTGATCGAGGGATAGCCGATCGCGGGCAGCTCTTTCTGTAAGCGGTCGCTGAGTTTGGCGGCGTGGGCTTGGATCTTGTCGACGCCGAGACGGTGGATGTAGCTGAGCGCCTCATACTGGCAAACGCAGCCGATACTCGAGATGTTGCCGACTTCGTACTGCGAGGCACCGGTCTTGGGCGTGTGGGTGATGTCGTCCTTGGAGGCGTCGGGCGTCTCGGTCCACGGCGAGTAGTTGAAGCCAATGCCGCCGCCGAAGCTCGTCGGACGCACGATTGAGCCTTGCAGATCCTCCTTGACGTAGAGGTAGGCCAGCCCGCGGAGGCCCATGAGCCATTTGTACGTGGAGCAGGCTGCGAAGTCTATGCCCATGGCTTGAACGTCGATCGGCACTGCGCCGGCGGCTTGAATGATGTCGGCGTACACGTGCGCGCCACGGGAATGAGCGAGATCGCTGATAGCCTTCACCTCGGCCAGGTAGCCGTTGACGTTTGACACGAGCGTCAGCGCGACGAGCTTGGTCTTGTCGTCGATCGCTCTCTCGAAGTCGGCGAGATCGAGCTGCCAGTCACGATGCCGGATGATGCGCACGTCGAGGCCGGCTTGTTGACGCATTTTGTAGCTGTAGAGGCAGCTCGAGTAGTGCAGGTCATTGGTGACCACGTTGCCGCCGGCCCTCTGGATTTCCATTCCATTGGCGACGATGTTTTCACCGACCTGCGTGCTCTGGCAGTAGGCGATTTCCGATGGCTTGGCGTTGATGAGCTTGGCGAACAGTTCCTTGGCTTCGCGGCGACGGGCCCCGACGAAGGTCTTCGTCTCTTCGGAGTTGCCGACCCAGCCCGCGCGGGAGACGACGTGCGAGAGATAGTCGCAGTACTTCTGCATGAGCTGAGCGCTTCGGAGGCTGACCGGGTGCTGCGAGGCGTGGTTCATGTAGACGCGGTCTTCCGAGCAAGGGAAGTCCTCGCGGGCGGTCGAGAGGTCGCCGAGGGTGGGCGAGGCCTCAGTGCCTGGGCCACAGCCGAGGTGCGTGGCGAGCGAGGCGGCTGCGCCGCCGGCGAGAAACTGCCGTCGATCGAGATGCATAGTGGACTCCTGGTTCCTTAAGACAACGCCTCTAGTAGGGCGTCAATGTCCTGCTGGTTGTTGTAGATGTTGGGCGAGATGCGCAGCCGGTTCCCGGTGGTCGTCGCCTGAACATTGGCGCGCTTCAAGCGGTTGCGAGTGTCATCGAAGTCGTTTGGCATGAAGACGATGATGGGGCTCTTGGTTCCTTCCGGAGTGATGCAGCGATACATGCTTGCCGGCAGTTCCCTTCGAATGCGGTCGACCAAGGGCACCGTGTGCGCCAGCATGTTCTCGACGCCGATCGCTTCCATGTACTTGAACGATTCGTATTGCCCGCAGTAGCCCTCGCGGCTGATGTTACCGGCTTGGTAACGGCCCGCGTTCTTGGGAGCGGTAAAGGGAAACTCCTCCTTGGATGGATCGGCGGGGTCTTCCCATGGCGGGTAGTTGAAGTTGACGTAGCCGGGGTACAGCAGGTCTCTGACCACCGTGCCTTGCAGGTCTTGGCGCACGTATAGGAAGCCGGAGCCGCGGCACCCTTGCAGCCACTTGTAGTTGGAACACGCCGCGAAGTCGATGCCGAGGGCCTTCACGTCGATTGGGATAGCGCCGGCCGCCTGGATGATGTCGGCATAAACGTAGGCACCGTTGGCATGAGCCATCTCGCTGATGGCCTTGGCGTCTTCGATACGGCCGTTGACGTTGGAGACGAGCGTGATGGCGACCAGCTTGGTCTTGTTGTCCATCGCCGCCTCCATGTCTTTGAGGTCGATGACCCAGTCCTTGCCTTTGACTATCCGGACGTCCATGCCTGCTTTGCGCCTTCCGATGAAGCTGTGGATCGACCCGGCGTAGTGCTGGTCGTTGGTGACGACGTTAGCGCCGGAGGTCTGGATGTCGAGCCCGTTGACCACGACGTCCTCACCGGCCTTCGTGTTTTGGACAAACGCAATCTCAGCGGGTTCGGCGTTGATGAGCCGGGCGAACATCGGCTTGAGATTCCTGGTGGCTTCACCGGCATATTCGCCGCGGCCTTCGCCCGGTCCGTACATGTGCAAATCCATGTAACGTTGCATGCCCGCGCGGGTGTGGTTGCTTAACGGGCAGTTGGCGGCGCAGTCGAGGTAGGGTTGTCGTACGGCGCGTGGATACTGCTCGCGAATGGTTGCCAGGTCCGAAAGGTTGGGTGAGGCGCCGCTTTTCGGCGTACAACTGGTTTGCGTGGTGGCGGCCGCCGCCGCGGCGCCGGCGGCGCCGAGAAACTGTCTTCGATTGATTGTCATGTTGACCTCTTTGTCTTTACACGTCACAGCGGGCGCACCCAAATATTGCGGAAGCGCAACGCTGTTTCCGTGACGTCGTCGTGGATATGGTCCTGCAATAGCATCGGTCCCGGTTCACATACGTCGCCGCCGAGCCCGCCGGCGGTGGGGCCTTTGAGTTCAAAATGGTCCTGGATCAGCACTCCGTTGTGCAGGATCGTAATCGTCCCGGGCTTGACGGCGTGACCGCCGTAGCACTTCGGAGCATGGAAGATGATGTCGTAGGTCTGCCATTCCTTCGGTGCACGGCTCGCGTTGACCGCCGGAGCGGACTGCGCGTAAACCGCACCGGCCGAGCCCTGCGGGTAGGTCGGATTCCGGTACGAGTCGAGCACCTGTATCTCGTAGCGCCCTTGGACGTACACACCGCTGTTTCCGCGAGCCTGGCCCTTGGCCTCGGCTTGATGCGGCGTGGCGAACTCAATGTGAATCTGTGCGCTTGAGAACTTCTGCTTCGTGTGGATGTTGCCGGTGCCGGTCTTACAGACGATGTGACCGTTCTCAACAGCCCAGGTCGCGGGCTTGCCGTTAGCGTGAACCCATTGGGAGAGATCGCGCCCATCAAAAAGCACGATCGCATCCGAGGGCGCGGTGCCCGGCCGGCCGGGATCAACCGCTGGAGGCTGTGGGAGATCGGCAGCGAAAGCGCGGCCGAGGATAAGGCCTGCGAGCAGTACGGTTGGGAAGAATTGTCGCTTCACTAGCGGCGATGGTAGCACTCGTTCGCGGATTGCACCAACCCGGCAGGCCGGCTCCTGAGAGACTACCGCGGCCGTGCAATCAGCGGTGCCTCTGGTCACGCCCGGTTAGTCTCGGTTAGTGACCACTCCCTGATGGTCTCGGCTCGGTTTGCTACGAGAGCACCTCTAGGATGCGGTCGACGTCTTCGTGGTTGTTGTAGACGGAAACCGAGAAACGCATCTGATTGCCATTGCGTCCGACGGTGAGGCCCGAGTTGGAGCCGCCGATCGAAATGTTCGTGCGGCCTTCTTCGTTCGCTCGCCGGATACGGTTGCGAATGTCTTCGCTGTCTTTGCACAGGAAGACAACGATCGCCGCTTCAGTGCCTTTCGGCGTGATGGATGTGTAGCGCCCGGACGGTAGTTCGTTCTGGAGCCGGTCGGTCAGCTCGCGAGCGTGTACGCGGATGTTGTCGACCCCGAGCTTCTCGATGAACTTGAAGGACTCGTATTGGCCCGCATAGTTGATCACGGCGGGCGTGCTGCACTCAAACTGCGAGATACCCTTGCGCGGGTGGTAGAGAAACTCTGGCTTGTCAGGGTCGGGGCTCTCCGTCCACGGCTGGTAGTTGAGGCCTGCGTGTCCGGTGAACTGCGTACCTTTGACAACGCTGCCCTGCAGGTCTTCTTTCACGTACAGAAACCCGAATCCGTGCTCGCCTTGGAGCCACTTGTACATCCCGCAGGACGCAAAGTCGATCCCCATCGCCTTCACATCGATCGGCGTTGCCCCGCAGCCTTGGATGATGTCGGCAAACAAGTAGGCCCCATGCGCGTGGGCCAGCTCGCTCAGCTTCTTGACATCTTCGAGGTGCCCGTTGTTCGACGAAACCAGCGAGACGGCGATGAGCTTGGTCTGGCTGTTGACGGCTCTCTCCATGTCCGAGTAGTCGATCTGCCAATCACGGTGCTTGACGATACGGACATCGAGACCGTACAGCGCTTGGCGGGAAAGGTAGTTCGCAAGGCAAGAACCGTAGTGGAGGTCGTTGGTCACCACGTTGCCGCCCTTGAGGTCCATGCCGCTGGCGATCAGGTTTTCGCCGATGGTGGTGCCGGCACAAAAAGCGATCTCCTCGGGTTTCGCGTTGATCAGCTTTGCGAACATCGGCTTGATTTCGCGGTAGCGGGTCTCCCAGAAGTCTTCCCGCCCTTCACCGACCCCGTTCGACATGAAGTCGATATAACGCTCGATTCCGCGCCGGGTGTGGATGCCCACCGGGTGCTGCGCCGCCGCGTTGAAGTAGGTCTCGTTGACGGCGCGCGGGAAGGCTCGCCGGACTTTGGCCCAGTCGATGGAGCCGTCAGGGCCGATCGGGTCAATGGGTTCGGATCTGGCCTCGGCCCGGTCGGTTGGTCCACAAGCGGTTTGTGAGGCAAGCGCTGCGGCGGCGCTTGCGGTGAAAAACTCTCGTCGGTCGATGGTCATGGTAGCGTTCTCGTTTCGTAGGGTTCGCCGCGATGCCTAAGGAATTGCATCGGGGCACGCGTTCTGATGAGTGTACTGGCTTTGGATGAGGCGGTGCAGGAAGACGTGGCTCGGTGTTGCAGCGTCGGCCTCCAAGGTCAGGTTGCCGCGGACGATGACCCAGCCCGCCGGGAGGCGCTTGCCACCGACCGAGGGATTCTCTCCAAAGATGGGGGATCTACCTCAGTTTTCTCCGGGAAACAGGATTAAGCCCTTTCCAAAGTTGGTAAACGGTCGTCAGACACGGCAAGCTTGCCGTGGAACGCGCTGGCTACTAGTGTAGTGCGTCAAGCAGATTGCACCTTATGCAGGGCGGCACGTCCGCGCTTGACTTTCTCGAGGATGTCGGAGGCGGTCGCGGTCCAGATGAAGGGCGTGGGATGCCCGTTGTGCTGGGCGATGTAGTCGTCAATGGCGGCGACGAGCTCGTCCACGCTGCGAAACACGCCGCGGCGCAGGCGCTTGACGGTGAGATCGCGAAAGAATCGCTCGACCATGTTCAGCCACGACGCCGAGGTCGGGGTGAAATGAATGTGGAAGCGCGGGTGACGATCGAGCCAACGCTTCACAGCGGCATGCTTGTGGGTGGCATAGTTGTCCACGATGAGATGAAGCTGTTTGTCCTTGGGAGTGCGGCGGTCAATTAAGCGCAGGAAGCGCAGCCATTCCTGGTGGCTGTGTCGGGGCATGCACTCGGCGATCACGCTGCCGTCAAGGCTGTTGAGCGCCGCAAACAGGGTGGTCGTGCCGTTGCGCTTGTAATCGTGGGTCATCGTTTGGCCGCGTCCCTTTTTGAGCGGCAGGCCGGGCTGGGTGCGATCGAGGGCTTGGATTTGGGACTTCTCATCGAGCGAGAGAACCAGAGCATGCTCAGGCGGATTGAGATAGAGTCCGACGATGTCGTCGAGTTTCTCGGCGAAACGCGGGTCATTGCTGAGCTTGAAGGTCTTGACGCGGTGGGGCTTGAGGCCATGGGCGCGCCAAATCCGTCCCACGGTGGAAGCACTGACGCCGGCCGCGGCGGCCATGGTGCGGCGGCTCCAGTGGGTGGCGTTGGACGGTTTCTCGCGGGTGGTCTTGTGGATGATCTGCTGTACTTTCTGCTTCGAGACGGCAGGTTTACGACCGGGCCGTGGGGCGTCTTTTGCAATGCCGGCGATGCTGCTTTCGAGAAAGCGCGTGCGCCAGCGGGCCACCAACTGCCGCGAGACACCGAGCTGTGCGGCGATCTGCTTATTCTCGAGACCGTCGGCGGCCAGCAGGACAATCCTGGCTCGCAGGGCGAGACGAACGGCGACTTGGCGGCCGCGCGCGTAGCGGTCCAACTGCTTGCATTGCGCTGTGTTCAAAGTTACTGGTTGTGCTCTTCGCATCCCATGCCTCCTGTTAATAGAGACGATGGGAAGCCAATATAAGTTACATTATTTATGGTGCACTACACTAGCTTCTGAATCAGTAAGTTGCGCGGCCCCCCCCCTCAACTGTGGTACCATCCGGGGTCTGTCGGGCGTTGTGGAGACGGAATTGCATCGTCTTTCTCCGTTGGGTGGGTCACTCGATCGACTCGGCCGGCAGCCACGCCCGGGTACAGGGCAGGCGAAACACCCTTACATTCTTCTCAATCGAAAAGGAGAGCAGTTGGATGCAAGTTGCTCACGGTAGACGGAGCGGCTTCTTTACGGGCTTTGCTGTTGTGATTCTCGCTGCACTGGTGGGCCTCGTCCCACAGGCGGCTTTCGCTCAGGCAAACAGTTCCAGTGTTATTGGAACCGTTACGGATGAATCAGGCGCTGCAGTTCCTGGCGCGACGGTCACGGTCACCAACAACGGTACGCAGGCGGTGCGAACCGTCGAAACCAATGAGCGTGGTGACTACTCGGTTACCGCGTTGGACATCGGTATCTATGAGGTCTCAGCAGAGCTCGAAGGTTTCCGCCGCGCAGTGGCGACCGACGTTCGGCTAGAGGTGGACTTGGTTCGCCGTCAGAACATGACGCTGGAAGTTGGCGTCGTGACGGAGCAGGTGACGGTCCAGGCCGACGCGCTGACGATCCAGACCGATGACACGACGATCAGCACGGTCATCGACGAAGCCAAGATCCGCGAGCTGCCGATTCCGGGCGACCGCAATCTTTTCCGCTTGGCGCTGCTCGCTCCCGGTATGAGCCGTGGGCCGCGCACCAGCGTGACGACGTCGGGCTTCGGGCCCGGGTACGGCATCGCAGCGCAAGGCCAAAAGGTGCACAACAACAACATCATTCTTGACGGCGCTCCGCTTCGTACCGGCATCCATGGCATGGTCCGGATGCGGCCCTCTGTCGAGGCAATTCAGGAGTTCCGCGTCGAATCGGGTTGGTATAACGCGGAGTACGGCACCCAGTCGGGCGCGCAGATCATCACGAGCATTCGCCCGGGCGGAAATGCCTACCACGGCACGCTGTTCCACTTCTTCCGCGCGGAGGAACTCGACGCCCGTAACTTCTTCGAGAACAATCCCGACATCCCCAAGAGGCCTCGCACTCGCAACACGTTTGGCGGCGTGCTCAGCGGCCCGATCGTCAAGAACAAGCTGTTCTTCACGGTCAACGTGGAGAGTCTCAGCGAACGGCGTAGCGGGCAGAGCTTCAGCATTTATCCTACTCAGCTCATGCGCAACGGCGACCTGAGCGGGCCCTTCTTCGCGGGCGCCCCAATCCTGGATGTCAGTACCTGTATGGATCCGGCGGCCGCCTCCACTTGTGGGGCCTTCGCGAACAACGTCATTCCGCAGAGCCGGACCTCATCCATCTCGCAAAGAGTGATTCCCTTCTGGCCGCAGCCGAACTTCGGCAACCCGCAGTTCGACGGCCAGAACAACTTCTCGGGCACCATTAAGAACGACCTGGATGACGACCAATTCTACCTGAGGAACGACTGGACCATTAACGACAAGAACAAGATCTTCGGACGCTACGGTTACCAGAACATCAAACCCACAAGCGTCAACGTCCTGGCTGGCATCGACCCGCGCTTCACGTTCTTCAATCCGAAGCGTCAACAGAACGCCACGATGACGTGGACCCGCTTCCTCACCAATACGGCGCTGAACGAACTGCGGGTTTCGTTCAACCGCGACACCTACTTCCGCGAGACCGGATTCACCGACACCGGATGGAGCAACCTGAGGGAGTTAGGGATCCCCGGCCAGACCGAGGACCCACACGACGCACGTATCAGCAGCATTAGCATATCCCAGTGCTGCAGCGTCGGTGCCTCCGACGTCAACCAGATTTGGGACGAGTCGCGGATGATCGCCAACCAGACGTCCTTCATCAAGGGCAACCATAATCTGAAGACGGGGATCTCGTACAACCTCGTCCGAACCTCTCGCCGGACGATTCAGGCTGCCAACGGCGCCTTTACTTTCAACGGTATTCACTCGGGCGTCGCCTTCGCTGACTTCCTGCTCGACCATCCGCAACGTGTACGCCTGGGTAACATTCCGGGCAGGGCCAACGCCGGTACGTACCCGGATTTCGAGTACTGGCGCGTGCATCCCTTCATCCAAGACGAGTGGAAGCTCACACCGAACATGACCCTGAACCTCGGTATCCGCTGGGAGTACAACTCGCCGTTCGTGGATGACCGCGGTGAGTCGCGTAACTTCGATCTGGGAACGGGCGAGTTGTTCCCGGCGCCAGGCATGGCGCGGGTTGCCCTTAACTCGGTTAGCAAGAAACTCTTGGCGCCCCGCTTCGGCATAGCGTGGCGGCCCCTCGGCGGAACCGATTTCGTCATTCGCGCCGGCTACGGGATCTTCTACAACGTCAACATGATCAATAACTTCGTCCCGATTCTGGCGGCCAACCCGCCTGGGACGGCGCGCATCGAAGAGACCGCCCTCGCCCGTAGACCGTTTATTACCATGGCGACCGCCGATTTGGCGGCCAACGAGATCCTTCGCGCCAGCGCCAGCGGCGCGAACACCGAAAACACGGTCGGCGAGGTACAGCAGTGGAACTTTAACATCCAGAAGTCTCTGCCGTGGAACTTGGTTGCCGAAGTCGGCTACAGCGGTTCGAAGTCGGACCACTTCGACAACCCGGCGGAGTACAACGCGTTTCTGCTGCCCACGATCGGCACGGCCAACCCGACGCGCCGTTACACGCAGTGGTCGAGCATCGAGATTCACGACACCGCGGCCTCGGGCAGCTACCATGGCCTGCTAACCAAGGTGGAGAGGCGGTTCAGCGGCGGCTTCACCTTCCTCCAGACCTACACCTGGTCGAAGGTAATGTTCGATTCCCGTGCCTGTTGTGGTGCGGTGCGGCCGAACAATCCGCACGATCGCCGGACAGCCGAGCGCGGCCGCGGAGATTTTGACATCACCCACCGTGGGACGACGGCGTTTCTGTGGGAGCTGCCGTTCGGCAATAATATGAGCGGCGCGGCCAAGCATATTATCGGCGGTTGGCAGGTGAATGGCGTTCTGGTTCTCGCTACCGGACTTCCGGTTGACGTGAACCAGGGCCGAACCGACCCAACGGCCGGCGACGGATGCCCGCGCTGTGGCAGGCGGCCCTACCGAGTCGCTGACGGTAATCTTTCCGGTGGCGCACGCACTCTGGACCGCTGGTTCGACACGAACGCCTTCGTGTTTGCCACTCCTGAGAGCCGGATAGCCCTGGGCAAGGGTCTCTATGGCGATGCGGGACGCAGCATCATCGAAGAGCCCGGACGCACGAGCTTCGACTTCTCGATGTTCAAGAACATTGATGTGGCCGAAGGTCACCGCATCCAGTTCCGCGTGGAGATGTACAACGCCACGAACACGCCGCCGTTCCTGACTCCGCAGATGAACGTCCGGTCGGGCAACTTCGGCCGCGTTACCAGCGCGCTGGAAGGCCGCGAGATCCAGCTCGGTCTGCGGTGGCGGTTCTAGCGCGTTTGTTTTTGTTTGGTATGATTTCCGCGGGAGTGCCTGTCGGGGTTGAGAGCCCCGGAAGGTGCCGCGGAAACAGCCGAGCCCGGAACGCCAGTGACGGGTGCCCAACTTTCGGTGGCTGATCGGGTTCTTGACCCCTCACTCGCGTTCGGGGCTCGGTTTCTCAATCGGCACTGGTCGGTTTGAGGTCGAAGACCTCGCTCACTAAGCTTCTCCTGCTGGAGGATGGAATGAACAGAGAACTCACCAGAGACCCCGAAACCCCGCGATTGAGTCCCTTGGAGATGACCCGCCGCGGCCTCATCGCCGCGCTTACCGGTCTGGCGTCCGCCTGCGGTACGGCTGCCTCGAAGCTTCATGAAGGGTCGAGGGCTTGGGGCCATGACAGCATCTATACACGGCTGTTGGGCATCCGGCCATTCCTGACCTGCCGCGGGCACACGACGATCGTAGGCGGTTCGCGCATGCCGCCGGAAGTCATACGGGCGATCGCTGAGGCGAACGACTATTTCGTTGACATGTACGAGTTGAACGATGCCGCCGGCCGGCGCATCGCCGAGGTCACCGGCGCGGAGGCCGGGCTGGTGACGGCCGGTTCGTATTCCGCCATGGTGCTCGCCTCGGCGGCCTGTCTGTCGGGAACCGACCCCGAGAAGGTCAAGGCTTTGCCGCACCCGACCTGGGAAAGGGTCGAGTGCCTGACGCAAACGGCCCACCGTTTCGGGTACGACCACGCCTACCGGGCCGGCGGGGCCACGGTTGTCGATTTCGAGACCAAGGAGCAAGTCGCGAACGCCATCAGCGAGAAGACCGCTTTCCTGGCCTGCTTGGCGAGCAAGGGGAACAACCCCAACCCGAAGCCGGACTTGATGATGCCCAACGATTTCCTTGAGCTTGGCAAGCAGGCAGGCGTGCCGGTTGTCATTGACGCGGCGTCGGAGCTTCCGCCTGTGGACACGCTGACGCGCTACACAACAGCCGGCTTCAACTTGGTTGTCATCAGTGGCGGCAAGGGGCTCCGCGGGCCTCAATCCACGGGCATTCTTGCTGGCCGCAAGGACCTCATTGAAGCCGCCGCACTCAACCACTCACCGAACACGGCTCTGGGCCGCGGGATGAAGGTGGGCAAGGAAGAGATCGTCGGCTTCGTCGCCGCGCTCAACCGCTACGTCTCGCTCGACCACGAGGCGGTCATCGAGGGCTGGAACAAGAAAACCCGCTATGTCGTCGATCAGCTGGCCGACGTGCCCGGCCTGAATGCGGAATCCAAGATGAACTCGCATGGTTTCGCCGATATCAGTCTGAGCTGGGACCGAGAGATTATCCCGCTGACAGGCAAAGAGGCTGGTGAGAAGCTCAAAGCCGGCGAGCCGCGCATCGTGTACTACGATAACGACGAGGGCGGCACGATGACGACGCGGTGTCAGTGGGACGGAGAAGAGATTTTTGCCGCCCGCCGGTTACGGGAATTCTTCCTGGCCGAGGGTCGAACGACGTAAGCGCCCCTGCGGACGAGAATCTCAGCATTCATGATGTAGGGGCACGGCATGCCGTGCCCGCGCCACGACTCGCAAACACGGCTGCCAACCAGGAGATCACCATGGATCATCAACCGAAGGAATCAAACAAGCTATCAGCAGTACAGCTCACGCGCCGCGGACTGATGGCCGCGCTAAGCGGCTTGGCTGCGGCCTGTGGCACGGCCGCGTCACGCCTGAAGGAACCCGGCGCTTGGGGTGAGGAGAGTATCTACAGCCGCTGGTTGGATCTGCGACCCTTTCTGAGCTGCCAGGGACACAACACGGTGATCGGCGGGTCTCGCATGCCCGCGGAAGTCATGCGCGCGATGGTCGAGGCCAACGACTACTTCATCGACATGCACGCCTTGAACAAGGCGGCGGGTGACTATATCGCCGGCGTGATGGAGGCCGAGGCGGCCGTGGTAAGCGCCGGTTCGTTCTCGGCCATGCTGCTCGGTGCCGCGGCGTGTCTGACCGGTACCGACCCGGAGAAGGTCGACGCCTTGCCACATCCCAGATGGGAGAAGGTCGAGTGTCTGACTCAGACGCAGCAGCGATTCAACTACGATCGCGCCTACCGTGCCGCAGGGATGAAGATCGTCGATGCGGACACGAAACAAGGGCTGATCGACAAGATCAGTGACAAGACGGCGATGATCGCCGTACTGGCGCGTGTCTACCGGCAGCAGAACAATCCGCCGGGTACGTTGATGCCCGAGGAGTTGATCGAGATCGGCAAGCAGCACGGCGTGCCGGTGCTGGTGGATGCGGCATCGGAACTGCCGCCGAGCGACATCATGACGCGCTACTCGAGGGCCGGCGCCGACCTGGTCGTGATCAGTGGAGGCAAGGGGCTGCGCGGGCCGCAGTCTTCCGGCATTCTCGCCGGGCGCAAGGACCTAATCGAAGCAGCCACACTCAACCATTCGCCGAACAAGTCCGTCGGACGGGGGATGAAGGTCGGCAAGGAAGAGATCATGGGACTCGTGGCCGCGGTTCGGCGGTATGCAGCACTTGACCACGACGCCGTCGCCGAGGGCTGGAACAAAAAGGCGCAGTACGTCGCCGACCGTCTCAATGAACTGCCCAGCATGCAAGCTGAGTGTAAAGACAATACGCAGGGTTACAACAACGTGTACTTCAGTTGGGACAAGACCGTGATTCCGCTATCCGGGGGCGAGCTTTCCAAACGCCTTCGCGAGGGCGGGCCGCGCATCCTGATCAACGGCGGCGGGGACGAGCCGCAGGCCGGTCTGACGACGCAGTGCATGCGAGACGGCGACGAGATTTTCGCGGTCCGGGGTATCACGGAGTTGCTGCAGGGTGTGAGTAAGAGCACGTAGCTTGGAAACGCGCTGGCGGTTGGCCGTGCAAAGGACAATGTAGGGGCACGGCATGCCGTGCCCGGCGGCTTTGAACGGACAACTTGACCCAGACGCGGGCACAGCATGCTGTGCCCCTACGTTTCGGAGCGTGCTTCCCGAGGCGGGCAGAGCGTCCTCAACGCTCCCTCACGGTCGTGGCCCTGAAGGGGCGAACCCCCTCCTCGGAACCATCGAAAGGAATTCCGACCATGCGGTTGGTTTTGTTTGTTTGCATCCTACTCGCTAGCCGGCTATTTCCACTCGCCGTTGCCGCTGTCCACGAAGTCTATCCCGACCACCACTCGCAGGTCTTCTCTGCGGATAAAGAGCCGGTTGCACGTATCAAATCCGGCGACACGGTGAAGACCCGGACGTGGGATTCCGGCGGCAAGGACGCTGACGGGGTGTGGCATATCGAACACCCCTACAGGTATCCGTCGCGCGGCAACCCGCTGATGGGGCCGTTCTATATTGAAAGCGCTGCGTACGGCGATACGCTCGAAGTCCACATCGACAAGATCCGTATGAACCGCAAGGATGGTTATACGGGTTTTTCAGTGCAGCAGGGTATCCTGAACCCAGGCGAGAAGATTCACGATACGAACTATGGCATGGGGAAAGTGCGGCCTGGACGGGGTACGCTGATCCCTTGGGACATCGATCTCGAAAAGAAAACGGTGACGCCGCGCTTCCGGCCGCAGGACACATCCGGCTGGAAGATGGAGCTGCCGGCGCGGCCGATGCTGGGGTGCATTGGGGTGGCACCGGCTCCCGCGGGCGATCAGGTGCGGACCTCAGGTCCGTCGGGCGACTACGGCGGTAACATGGACTACAACGACATCGTCGAAGGCTCGACGGTTCTCTTGCCGGTGTTCGCCGACGATGCTTACCTCTACGTCGGCGATGGCCACGCGTTGCAAGGCGATGGTGAGGGCTTCGGCGCTGGCGTTGAAACGTCGATGGACGTCGAGTTCACGGTCAAGTTACACAAGGGCAAACGCCTCCGCATACCAAGGCTGATCAACGACGAGTACCTCGTCTCGATCGCCAGCCAACCGGAGTTTAGAAGCAACATGGACATGGGCGTGCGCTCGGCGAACTCCGGCATGTTGCATTGGCTTCAGGACGAGTGTGGGCTGACGTCGCCGGAAGTGCACATGCTGCTTGGTTCGGTGGTCGAGCACAAGATCGTGACCTACTACGGAAGCATCGCCACACTGATGGCGAAGAAGTATCTGCCACCGAAGTGCCACACGTTTGGAGGTCAGCAGTGAAACGATTGAATGTAGGGGCACGGCATGCCGTGCCCGTCCTCGTTCTCTTTGCGGCGACGATGGCGGGGTCCGCCGGCCCGCTGTGCGCCGAAACCCATGAGATCTTCCCGAACCACCACTCGCGAAATCTGGTGGCCGGGAAGGAGCCTATCCTGCGTCTAAAGTCCGGCGACACCGTCATCACGCGCACATGGGACTCGGGTGGTGGCGATCAGAAAGGCATCCACCACGTCAAGCACCCGTACCAGAGCCCGGAAGGCGGTAATCCGCTCTTCGGGCCGTTCTACGTCGAGGGGGCGGAGCCGGGCGATGCGCTCGAAGTCCACCTCGACAAGGTGCGCGTCAACCGCAACTACGGCTATACGACCTCGGGCATTCCCGACGCGCGTATCAAGCCCGACGACACCGAGAACGCGCGCGAGCCGATCTTCGGCATGGATGCGGTGCGCCCGGAGCGGGGGGATCTGGTCCCATGGGATATCGACCTAGAGAAGCTGACCACGAGCCCGCGCTTGAAGCCCGAGATGCGCTCGGATTGGAAGATCGAGATCCCAGTGCGGCCGATGCTCGGCACGATCGGCGTCGGCGAGCCGGACGAAGGGCACGAGCCCTATAGCCCGACCTCGACCCACGGCGGGAATATGGATTACAACGACGTGGAGGAGGGAGCCACGCTGTATTTCCCCGTGTACCACAAGGGTGCGTACCTGTATCTGGGCGACGGCCACGGGGCGCAAGGGGATGGTGAGGGCTTCGGCGCGGGTATCGAGACGTCGCTCGATGTCCAGTTCACGGTACGCGTGGTGAAGAATAAGAACCTGACCGGCCCGCGGCTCGTCAACGACAAGTACATCGCGTCGATCGTCAGCAACCCGTCCGAAGAGGCCGACACCGACTCGCGCCTGCGGGAAGCCAACTCCGACATGATTCGTTGGCTGCGCGAGGAGTGCGGCCTGACGAAGTGGGAAGCCCACATGCTGATGGGCTCGATCGTTTCGCACAAGATCGGTACGTATTGGACGACGACGGTGACGTTGATACCGAAGAAGTATGTGCCGGCCAGGTGCCACGCGCTTCAAGACAGCATTTAGGGGCTCGGCGTGCCTTGCCCGCACCTCGAAGTGCCGGCCACAGGAGGTATTACACGCTTGTGACGGGCCGTGCTCGGCTCTTGCGCACCACCAACGGAATCTCTCGAAAACGAGTACACCATCGCCCCAGGAGAAGCCGCGAAGCGGCGTTGGATGTTAGCCTGGGGCGCAGGCAACAGGCGGAACCCCAGGTAGCCGATCCCTCTGCGATTGGGAGCCCTGAAGGGGCGATGGAACAGCAGCGAAACACCAACAACCGGCTTCAGAGGAAACAACAACACTGCCTTGGACAGTTCTTCCCATCACGTCAGAATTCCTTGCAGGATCAATTCCTATGAATCGAACCCGTGCTCTTAGTTTCATCTTCAGTGCTCTCCTAGCGGCCCTCTTGGTCGTCCCCCAAGCCCAGCCTCAGACCCGCCGTCGTGTTTTCTCCAACATCATGACCGGCGAGCCCTACATCCTCGAGTGCTACTTGCCGCAAATCACGAACGGACCGAACTACCCGACCTGGTCACCCGACGGCAAACAGATCGCCTTCGGCATGAAGGGTTCAATCTGGAAGATCAGCATGGGCGAAACCGCCGCGTATGAGCTGACCACCGGAGCCGCCTACGACTCGATGCCCAACTGGCATCCGAGTGGCCGCTACCTAGCCTATACGTCGGAGATCAACGAAGAGATCCATCTCAAGTTGCTTGACCTCGAAACCGGCAACGTCAAGCAGCTCACCTCGGGCGTTTCGATCAACGTCGAGCCGGAATGGTCGCCCGACGGAGCGAGACTCGCGTTCGTTTCCAGTCGCCCACAGGGCCGTTACAACATTTGGATGATGGACTTCTCAAACGGCACGATGGGCGAGCCGTACGCCGTCACGAAAGACTTCGAGTTGATCCCGCGAACGGTCTATTACGGGGAGTGGGCCATCCATCTGCACCCCACCTGGACGCCCGACGGCAAAGAACTGATCTTCATCACCAACCGCCACAACAAGCACGGCTCAGGCGGCTTCTACTGGATGAAGGCCGAGCCCGACGCCGCGATGAAACGCTTCCACTACGAGGAGACGACCTGGCGCGCGCGACCGTCGATCTCACCCGATGGCGCCAAGATGGTCTACAGCTCGTACCTCGGTCGCCAGTGGCAGCAGCTCTGGGCGATGCCCCCGAAAGGCGGCGACGCCTTCCCGCTCACATACGGCGACTTCGACCGCACCAGTCCGCGCTGGTCGCCCGACGGCAACAGGATCGCATTCATCTCGAACGAAACCGGCGACACAACACTGTGGCTGTTTCATTGGTTTGGCGGGAAGCTAGAGCAGATCAAGACCGACAAGCTGGTCTACAAGCGGCCGATGGGCAAGCTGCGGGTAAAGATCATCGATGCCGAAACGGGCCGGCCTACGGCGGCGCGCGTCCACTTGAACGCCGCGGACGGGCGGTCGTACGCACCGCAAGAGAGCTGGCTGCGGGTCGACTGGATCATGTACGACCACGTGGACGAAGAAGAGTATCACTTCTTTCACACCGACGGCGAGTTCGAGATCGACCTCCCGCCCGGCAAGACGACGCTCAGCGTCGCCAAGGGCTTTGAGTTCATTCCCTTGGACAGCGAGGTCACGGTTCGTGGAGATCAGCCTGCATCGATCACCGTGAGGCTGGAGCGGCTCGACAAAGCCCGTGACAAAGGCTGGTGGGACGGCGCGAACCACTTCCACATGAACTACTCGGGCGTTTACTACAACCCGCCCGAAACGATGATGTTCCAGGGTGACGCCGAAGACATCCACGTGCTCAACAACTTGATCTGTAACAAAGAACAGCGCATCCCCGACATCGCTCACTTCACGGGCAAGCCCGACCCGGTTTCAACGAAGGAGCGCATTCTGTATCACAACCAGGAGTACCACCCCCCTTTCTGGGGGCACGGGGCGTTCTTGAATCTGAAGGAGCACTACGTCATCCCCGACTACGTGGGCTATCAAAACACGGTCGTGGCGAGCCTTCATCCGTCCAACACGACGGCCAATCGAGTGGCGCGGGCCCAGGGGGCGCTGGCGGGTTATGCGCACGGCGCGGGACGCAACTTCCCCGTTGACGTCGCTCTTGAAACAGTGGATTTCGTCGAGGTCAATTCCATCGGCGGGATGGAGCCGCTCTACCACGCTTGGAACTGCGGCTACGACGTGGTCGCCTCGGCCGGCGAGGACGCGTTCGGGAACTTCTACCGCAGCTACATCGTCGGCTCGAACCGCGTATACGTGAAGACCAGCAAGGAACTCGACTACGACAGATGGATCGCCGACTTTCGCGCCGGCCGCAGTTTCGTGAGCGCGGGACCGTTGATCTACTTCACGGTCAACGGCAAGGACCCGGGCGACAAGATTGAGTTGCCGGCCGGGAGTCACGAACTGCACGCCGTCGCCGAAGTGCGCTCGATCATGCCGATCGAGCAGATCGAGCTGTTGTTCAACAACAAGGTGGTGGCGACGCTGGAACCGAGTGATCAGCCCCGCATCGCCACGCTCGACGAGAAGATCACCATCGACGGCAGCGGTTGGTTCGCCGTCCGCACCCGCGCCCAGTACGCCCGCCACCCCATCCGCCGGGCCTTCCCCTTCGCGGCTACGATGCCCGTCCGGGTCATCGTCAACGGCAAGCCGATCCGCTCGAAAGAAGGCGCACAGTACCTCATCGATCGCCTCGACAAGGTCCTCGATCAAGCCATGACCACCGGCCCGTGGAACACCGAGGCCGAGAAAAGAGACATCCAGAACCTCTACGCCGATGCAAGACAGAGATTACTGAAACGCCAAGCCGAGGCTGCCGAGTAGGATCAGCGCTTACGTACCGTCGGACCATCAAAGCCGGGCATTCAGTAGGATTTCGCAGTGCGGACGCTCCTCGACCTCACAGGACCCTGCCGTCTCGAAGCATTGACGATCGGCGTGCACCGCCACCCTGTTTCCTTACGCAAGACACCTTGACCAGCGAGCGTCCCGGACCTCAGAATGGTCTGCGTAAAGGAGGCAAGATGCCTGACAACAACTCGTCCCGACGAGACTTCATGAAGACTTCGACCGCTGCCGCGGCAGCAGGGGCGGTCGCCGCGCAAAGTACGCAGGGCGCGCAGGCGCCTCAGGGCGTCGAGGCCGACAGCGTAAGGGCAGGGGAGTGGCCCGCCTCGCGACCGCTCAAGAGAAAAGTGCTGTGGAACGAGATGGCCCGCAGCGAGTTTCCCGATGCACTCAAGAACGACCCGGTGGTCATTCTGCCGATCGGCTCACTCGAACAGCACGGCCCACACTGCCCGGTCGATATGGACATCAGCATCCCGTATCACATCGCCGTCGAGACCGCCGAACACATCGACGACTTCCCGGTCATCGTTGGCCCGCCGGTCTGGACCGGCTTCACGCACTACAACATGGGCGGTTACGGCACAATCACCGTGAGGCTCGAAACGTTCATCGATGTGGTGAGCGATGTCTGCCGCAGCATCAAGGCCAACGGCTTCGACCGTATCATCATGATGAACGGACATGGTGGCAACGTCGCGCCGGTGACGGCGATTGCTAACAAGCTGGCGCAGGAAGACATCATGACGCTCAGTTTTCCCTACTGGAGCCTCGTGCAGCAGGAGATGCGCGACTGGTCAACGGCGGACGGTCGCGGGCCCGGACACGGAGGGGAGTGGGAAACGGCGTGCCAGATGTACTTGCGGCCCCACTTGGTGCTGATGAACCGCCGCGAAGCGGGGAAGACGCGCTGGCCGTACAGCCCGGCGGTAAAAAAGTACGCCCATACGCCCGAGCGCCGTCGCGAAAGCGCCAACGGTACGTCGGGCGACCCGTTCGCGGCGACGCCGGAGAAAGGCGAGCGGATTCTCAAGCTGGCCGTCGAGCGTTTGACGGCGATGGTGCGTGAGTTCCATTCGACACGGCTGTTGCACTACACCGAGTTCGGCACCGATGCTGACGTACTGCCGACGCTTTTCTAGCAGGCCTTGGGACTCAGAGCCAGCCAGATCTAAGGGCCTGTGGCGCAGTCCTCGAGGCTTGCCGGGTCACGACTCTTCGGGACTCAGGTCTGCTGCTTGGCACAGCTTCGCAAGGTGGCAGTCCTGGCTCGCGAGGAAACGCGGGCCGGCAAGGCTGGAGCCTTAGGCCACGCCCACCGCTCCGTAAGCCGGTCACTCGTCCCGGTCGAACTCTAGTACTTGCCACAGGGCGGCATAGTCGTCGGTCCACAACAGCGGTGGGCGGTCCTGGTCGTTCCAGGGCTTGGCGACATTGCGAATCGCGTCGTTCGATAGGAAGGCCTGGTTGCGGCTGAGAGCGACCCAGGTTGCTTTACTGACGCCCCGGGCTTCGTCCTTGGGCGACTCGATTCGGACGGCTTCACAGCCGCAGTCCTCGGCCAAAGCTCGGGTGATCGGGGCCAGATCCAACGAGCGGCTGGAAACGTGGAACAACAGTACGCCGTCGTCCTTCAGGTGCTTCCAATAGACTGCGGCCGATTCACGGGTAATCAAGTGAATCGGGATCGCATCGCTGCTGAACGCATCCACCGCCAGGACATCGAACTGCTGGGCCGCTCCGTCTGCGATTTCTCGTTCCATCCGAATCCGGGCATCTCCGAGAACCACGTCGACCTTGGCCGCAGACGTGCTCCGGTAGGTGAAATACTCGTTGGAGTATCGCAGCACAGCGGGGTTGATCTCGTAGAAACGGAAGTAATCGGCGGGTCGGCCGTAGATAGCGACGGTACCCGCCCCGAGGCCGACCACCCCGACCCGCAAGCCTCCGTTGTGAGGGTTGCCCTCCTTGCGGAGAGGGTGATGGGTCAGCGCTAGGCCTACGCCGCTGTCAGGCCCATAGTAGGCAGTGGGCCAAAGGCGCTTTTCCGGATCTTGGTACTGGTAGCCGTGTATGACGCGGCCATGAGTCAGGGTCAGCTTCGGGCCCGCGAGGTCCGTGCGTTCATCGAGACGCAAAACACCGTAGAAGTTCCGCGACACCGCCAGTGCATCGCTGGCGTGACGATGTGTCTGGTAAAGCAGCGCCAGCAGCAGAAGGGCGTACACCAGGCCCACGCGTCCCCACCAGTCGATGGGCCGCTGGCTTGAACGGTGCCTGACGCCGTCGCGATACCAAGCGATCAACACCAAGAGCACACACCCGGCCAGGCCTAGATGATATTCCCAGTACCCAGAGAAGAGGCGAGGTGCACCGAGGGCGACGAACGTCCCCCCGAGAGCGCCCCCGGCGGCGACTGCCAGGTAGAACAGGGTCAGGTGACGTGGATGCGGCTTTGCCCTTGCCAACTCCCCGTGGCAGGACATGCAGCAGGCAAACACGGTGACCGAATGCACGATGATCTGAATCCACAGCGGCACGTGCGCTCCGCCCGCTAGGACGATGACGGCGGACACCGATGTGGCCGCCAGCAGTAACCCGGAGGATCGGCGGCGGTACCAGCGCTCATGCTCAAAGCTGATGATGAATGTCAGTAGATAGAGCGATAGCGGGAGCACCCAAAGGAAGGGGATGACCGCGACCTCCTGGCACATCTGGTTTGTCGTCGCCAGAAGCATGACTGAGCCCATGGCCGCGAGTCCCAACCAGAGTAGGATGGTCGGCAAGGCCGGCTTGGGGTCGGAGTGGTCCGGGTCCGCGGTAGTGGCGGGACTTGTGGCGGGAGCAGGCAGCCGGGCGAAATGCGCGGCGCTCCAGCCGCACAGAACCGCGAAGACCGCGAACGCTAGCGACCACACAACGACTTGCGTGCCCAGAGTCAGGCTCGGCTCCATCACGACGGGATAGGTGAGAAGAGCGAGCAACGAGCCGGCGTTCGAGAGCGCGTACAACCGGTAGGGGGACTGCCCCGGATACGTCAGGCTGAACCAACGCTGGATGAGTGGCGCAGTGGACGACAGCAACACGTACGGCATGCCGACGGTGGCCAGCAGAAGTGCGAGGATGTGGCCTGTCGGTTCCTCCGGCGTCAACGGCTTCCACACAGCTGCGTCGGGTTTGATCGGAAGGAACCACAGCGACACGGCCAGGAGACCTACGTGCAGCCATGCTTGGTGAGCCCGCCGCAACCTGCTGCTGATGAGATGCGCGTATGCATAGCCCACCAGCAGCAGGAGCTGGAAGAACAGCATGCAGGCCGTCCAAACCGCCGGGCCGCCGCCGAACCAGGGCAGGATGTAGCGCCCGATGAGAGGTTGAACCTGAAACAACAGGAAGGCACTGAGGAAGATCGTCAGGCAGAGGCGCAACATCTTTAGCGGCGGCAGATCCGGGTGTGTGCGGCCGAGTGGCCGTCGGTCTTACCCACCATACGAAGGCTGATCGTTCTCGGCAACCGCACGGAACCGCACCGGAGACTCAGCGTAGGCTCATCGCTAAGTTGACCAGGGTGCGCACACAGACGCCGCTGGGACCTTTGGGCAGGTCCGGCTTGGACTCTTCGATCCAGGCCGTACCGGCGATGTCGAGGTGGACCCAAGGGGTCGGGTCAGCGAACTCCTTCAAGAACAGGGCGGCTGTAATCGAGCCCCCTGCGCGAGATCCAATGTTGGGCAGATCGGCAATGATGCTCTTGAGCTTCTCTTTGTATTCCTCGTCCATCGGCATCGGCCACATTTTCTCGCCAGCCGACTCGGATGACTCGAGCAAACGGTCGCGCCATTCGTCGTCATTGGAAAAAGCCCCCACGCGGACGTCCGCTAGCGCCACGACAATCGAACCCGTGAGGGTGGCGGCGTCGACCAGATGAGTACACCCCAGCCTCTTCGCGTAGGTCAGGGCGTCGGCGAGGATGAGTCGGCCTTCAGCGTCGGTATTGAGCACTTCGACGGTCTTGCCGGACATGGTCGTGACGACGTCGCCCGGCCGCTGGGCGCGGGCGCTGGGCATGTTTTCGACCGACGGGATCACGGCCGTGACCGCTACCGAGGGTTTGAGCGTCGCGATCGCCTTCATGGCGCCTAGCATGGCCGCCCCGCCCGCCATGTCGTATTTCATTTGGTTCATATCGGCGGCCGGCTTGATCGAAATACCCCCGGTGTCGAACGTTACCGCCTTGCCCACCAGGCCCAAATGAGTTGCTTCGGCGCTGTCGGCTTCGGGCCGATAACGTACAACGATCAACACGGGCGGCTGCTCGCTACCCTGCGCGACGCCGAGTAACGCTCCCATCTTCATTTCTTCGAGGCGATCTTGCTGCAGGAGTTCCACTTCGAGCCCGGCTGTCTCCGCCATCGCGACGGCTCTAGCTGCTAACTCCTTTGGTGGCAGCAGGTTGCCTGGTTCGTTGACGAGGGCGCGGGCGAAGTTCTGTGCTTCGACAACAGCTACGCCGCGGTCCAGGGCGGGCTGCTGCGCAGCCGGGGCGGCGATGATGATCTCGTCAACCGATCGGCGGTGTGAGGGATTCGTCTTGTAGGCATCGGGCTCATAGCATGCGAGCCCACCGCCTTCGGCCAGAGCCTGTACGCCGGCGGCGGGCTCGATTTCGCCCGCCGGTACGAGAGCAATCTGCCGTGCCCCGGCCTGTTTGAGAGTTCGCACCGCCGCCGAGGCGCAACGGCGAAGCTTGGCGGTAGTGAAGTCGTCGGCCTTGCCGCCGCCCACCAGGAGCAGGCGAGCGGCCTTGAATCCCTGCGGGCGATGAATCAAGCAAACCTTGAGAAACTCTCCCGTAAACCCTTTACTAGAATACAGTTCTCCTATGAGGCCAGCTGTTAGGTTGTCGTAGTGTTCGTTTGCGGGCACTCTCTCCGCAAGCTCAAAGAGGACCAGTGCTACCGCATCGGCATCCAGTGTTTCGGGGCTCTGGGAAGTCAAACTGTGGGTCATGGGCAAATCCCCATTCTAGTACGGTCTGCTGCCAGGATGAGGTTGAACAGGGTCCGAGGTCCCATCGTATCGCGATCGCCACGCGACCGATCAGCCTCGCCGACCGATTGCTGCGCGAGCCTCGGCGTCGGCCTCACGCTTGCGGAGGGTTGCTCGCTTGTCGTAAAGCTTCTTGCCCTTAGCGAGGGCTAACTCACACTTGATGCGGCCCTTTTTCAGATAGATCTTGGTGGCAATGAGGGTTAGACCCTTTTCGCGGGTCTTGCCAATGAGCTTGTTGATCTCGCGGCGGTGGGCCAGCAGCTTACGCGGCCGGGTGGGGTCGTGGTTCTCCCGGTTCGCCGGCTCGTACGCACTGATGTGGGCGTTCATGAGGAAGAGCTCATTGTGCTGGATGGCTCCGTAGGCGTCCGCGAGCTGAATCTTGCCGTTGCGGGCGGACTTGACCTCGCTGCCGGTGAGGACCATGCCGGTCTCGATCCGGTCCATCAGGAAGTACTCGTACCGGGCTTTGCGGTTGTCGCAAAGGATCTTGATGCCGTTCGTCTGCTGCATTTCATTCCACGCTGGGGCGGTGAGAGGCGTCAGATTTCTAGGACGGAGTGTCTCATGACCACGGCATACCTAGGCGGACCGACCCATGGCTCGAACGGAGCACAGCGCGGGGAATCCACTGCTATCCCCCTTAGGTTGGCACGTTCTCCTGCTCCGGCGCAGGTCCGGATGCGCTGGTGGCTCGCTTTGGGGCTCGTCCTGACGCTCGGCTTGTTTGCGGCCGAACCTGCGGTCGCGGGTGAGCGGAGCGCCAAGAAACTCTATCGTCAGGGACGCAAGGCGGAGCTTACCAAGGACTACGACAAAGCGCTCGAGCTCTACGAGCAGGCCGCCAGCGAAGCACCCGAAGATCCGCGCTATCAATTGGCGGCCCGCAGGACGCGTTTCGTGGCCGGCCAGACCCACGTCGAGATCGGCCGCCGCCAGCGCGAGCAAGGACACCTGGAAGAGGCCGTCGCAGAATTCCAGCGGGCTCTCGAGATCGATCCCGCGTCGACCGTAGCTGCGCAAGAACATCGGGGAGCTCTTGACCTGATCGAGGAGCGCAGCAAGCAGGGCGACGCGGGCGGTGACTTTGACACGACCACTCCGCTCGAACGTGAGCGGGAAAAGCGGGAACGAAAACTGGGCCGCCTCAAGAGCCTGCCTGAACTGGAACCGATTTCGAGTCGTCCGCTGGAAGCCCTCACCTTCCGCAAGCAAGAAAGCAAGGTCATCTTCGAGACGATCGGCAAACTGGCAGGGATCAACGTCCTTTTTGATGCCGAGTACGACGACAAGGAAATCAGCATCGAGTTGAGTGGTACGACCCTACACGAAGCTCTCGATTACGTTGGCCTGCTGGCGAAAGCCTTCTGGAAACCGCTGACCAAGAACGCGATCTTCGTGACCAACGACGACACCAACAAACGCCGGGAGTATGACGATGAAGTGGTCAAGACGTTCTACCTCAGCAACGTCGCCACGCCGCAAGAGCTGCAGGAGATCGCCACCGCGATTCGTGGTCTGACCGACATCCGGCGGCTGTTTCCGGTCAACTCGATGAACGCCCTGATTGTGCGAGGGCCCAAGGACAAGGTCGCGCTGGCGGAGAAGGTGATCACCGATGTCGACAAGGCGCGCCCCGAGGTGATCATCGATGTGCTAGTGCTGGAAACAAGCAAGTCGGCCACGCGTGACTTGGGCATCGCACCCATTTCGGGTGGAGCGGTCGGCATCGATCTACCGATTACCTTCACCGGCGCGGGCGTCGGGGGCGGAGAAAGTGGGAGTGTTCCTCTCACCAATCTGGGCAATGTGAGCGGTCGTGATTGGTCTACGGTACTGCCCGGTGGCGTCATTCAGGCATTGATGAGCCGCTCGGACACGCGGTTGCTGCAAGCGCCGCGGATTCGAGCCCAAGACAACTTCCAGGCGAGTCTGCGCATCGGCGAACGCATCCCGATTGCCACGGGCAGTTTTGGGTCCGGCATCGGCGCCGGTATCGGCGGCGGCATCCCGTTGGTCAATACGCAGTTTCAATATCAAGAGGTCGGCGTCAATGTCGATCTGACACCAAAGATCCACAACAACCGTGAGGTCTCTATGCATGTCGAAATCGAGATCTCCAACGTGGCGGACTTTGTGGACCTCGGGGGCATTACCCAGCCCGTGATCGGACAGCGCAAAGTGAGCCACGACATCCGCATCAAAGACGCCGAAGCCAGTGTGTTGGGAGGGCTGCTGCAGACGTCGACCTTCAAGACGCGCGCTGGTATCCCGTTGTTGGGTGACATTCCCATACTGGGGAGGCTGTTCAGCACCGAGCAGACGACCGTGGATGAGAACGAGGTTCTGATCGTCTTGATTCCCCATGTGGTACGGCTTCCTGAGATTCGCCGTGCCAACCTGAAAGCCGTCGCCTCGGGCACGGATCAGGTCTTCCGCGTCCGCTACGAGCTGCCGCCGAACGACAAATCGCCCCTGACCAAGGTGGGTGTGGACACCGAGCCGGCTACGAAACCCGAGGTCCCGACGGTGGCCGAAGCGCAGCCGCCGATTCAGACGGTCCCGGTGCCAGCTGCCGTGCCAGCGGCCGCTCCGTCCCCGACCCAGCCCGCCCCGGCCACGCCGCCCGAACAGGCAGTCGCGGAGGTTGCCTCGACGACGCCACCAGCTCAGCCGGTCGCCGAGCAGGCGGCCCCAGCGGCCGACCCGGCCGCGGGCCCGAGTTTGGTGCTCCAGCCGGCCGCGCCGGAACTGGCCGTGGGCCAGCAGACGACGGTGCATCTCACCGTGCAGAACGCAGCGCAACTCTTCGCCGTGCCGATGCGCATCCGCTTCGACCAGAAGTTCGTTCGCTTGGTCGACATCACCAAGGGAGAGTTTCTACAGGGTGATGAGCAGGACCTGATCTTTTCCAAGAACATCCGCAACGAAGTGGGCCAAGCGGCGGTCAATATCTCCCGGTTCCCGGGTACGGATGGCATCGACGGGTCCGGTGTCGTCGTGAGTCTTGTGCTCGAGGGTGTCGCGGCGGGTTCGAGTGACCTGCGTGTCATTCCGACCGGTGCACGGGATGCGGAAGCCAAGCCTCTCAAGATTACCTCGGCACAGGCAACGGTGACGGTCCGATAATGTGGGGAGAGGCTTAGTAAGACAGTGATCAGATGGTGGAGTCGGCGCTCTGGACTAACGCTGGTCGAGTTGATCGTCGCGTTCACGATTCTGCTGATTCTCTCGAGCATGGCCCTGCCGCTTGCGGGCATCAAGGTTCAGCGGGAGAAAGAGCGCTTGCTACGCGAACGGCTCAGTGAAATTCGCAAGGCCATTGATCGCTACAAAGACATGGCCGACGCCGGCAAGTTGGGGACGATCGATCCGGAAACGCACGGCTATCCGGAGAGTCTTGAGGTGCTCGTCGAAGGCGTCGATGTGAGCGCTGCGGGAATGGGTGGTCTGGGTGGCGTCGGCATGCCCGGGATGCCCGGGATGCAAGGGATGCAGGGGATGCAAGGGATGGGCTCACAGCGGGGAAGGGGCGCGTCAGGCTTCGGAAACCGGTCCTCCGGTGCCTTTGGAGGCGGTTCGCGGGGAGGCAGCGGGTTGGGGGGGGGCTCCTCGTTCGGCGGCGGCGGTTCGTTCGGCGGTGGCGGTTCCTTCGGCGGGCGTTCCGGCAGCGGTATGGGCGGAGGCTTCGGGAGCAGCTCCCGTGGCGGCTTGGGGAATCGCTCCGGCATGGGATCGTCTGACGACGAAGACGCCAACAAGATTCGTTTTCTGCGGCGCATCCCAGTCGATCCAATCACCGGTCAGGCCGAGTGGGGCATGCGCTCGGTTCAAGACGAGCCCGAGTCGATGAGCTGGGGAGGCCGCAACCTGTTCGATGTTTATTCGACAAGCATGGATCCGGCGCTCGATGGGACACGCTACAGCGACTGGTAAGAAGAAGGGCGACCACGGCTTTACGCTCGTGGAGCTGATGGTCGTGATCGCGATCATCATCACAGTTCTCTCCATCGCAATCCCTATGTACACCAAGGCGATCATCCGCACGAAAGAGAGCGTGCTCAAGAGTAACCTGTTCACGATGCGCTCAGTCATCGACCAGTACACGTACGACAAAGAAGCTCCGCCGCAGTCGCTTGACGAACTGGTGTCCGAGGGCTACCTGCGCTCGGTCCCGATGGACCCGTTCACCCAGTCGAGCACCGAGTGGGAGGAGATCAGCGATGTAGGGCCGAGCGGCGAGTCCGGCCTGTTTGACGTGAAGAGCGGCTCAGACCGGGTCGGTCTGGACGGCTCGTCTTACAGCGAATGGTAGGGCCTGCCTCGCGAGTCGACGCCCTCGCCCCTTACTAACATCACCGGCAAAATCAGGGCTGGCTTGCGCGCCACCAAGACCATTGGCTCGCTTCCCACGGCGCACCCACGAGCCCATAGTGGGTTTTCCAGCCAGTGTCGTCGTTACGATTTGGTTCGGAACGCGTCACAACCATCCTCACAGACTGCCAGGGAACGGCCGATGGAACACACATATGCCTTCGGCGCAGAGTACGGCGACTCCTGGTGGCGTGCTCCGCAAGAACGTGGCGTGGGCGTTTTCAGGAAACGCCGTATTCACCTTGTCGCAAGCTGCGATCCTGCCGATCGTGGCAAAAATCGGTTCGGTCGCGATGGTTGGCCAGTATGCACTCGGCTTGGCGATCGTCACACCGATTACTCTGCTGACGCGGCTGCAACTGCGCGCGATTCTAGTAACCGATATCCGGGATGAGCACGGATTCCCCGACTACCTTGGGGTGCGGCTTTGTACGAACGTCCTCGCCCTGGCGATTGTGGCTGTTTTGGTTATGGCCGGCGGGTACCCGGGAGAAACGTCAGCCATCATCTTCCTGGTAGCTCTCGTCAAGTTTCTGGAAAGCGCTAGCGACTTGCTGTTCGGGCTGCTGCAGAGATACGACCGCTGGGATATCATCTCGGCCTCGACCGTGAGCAAGGGACTGGTCTCCCTTCTCCTGTTGGGCAGCGTAATGTGGCAAACGGGGAGTCTAGTAGCGGGCCTGGGAGCGATGGCGGCTTGGTTCGCGGTTGTGTTGGTGGCGTACGAAGTTCCGTTCGTGCGGGTTTTCCTGTCGCAGCGCGGAAAATCAGCGCGCCCCACACTGCGCGCGGGAGTGCTGTGGAAGCTGACACGTCTGGCATTGCCGATGGGGTTGGTGGCCACACTGCTTAGCATTATCAACAATGTCCCCCGCTACGTCGTCGAGGTCGAGTTGGGCGAGGATGCTCTTGGTTACTTCGCGTGCTTGCTTCAACTCGCCATGGCCGCGGCTGTTCCGTTGCAGGCTCTCGGCCAAGCCGTGGTGACGCGCCTGGCACTCTATAGTCGAACGGATCCTGAGCGCTTCGCACATTTAGTCCTCCTGCTAGTATCGGCGGCGGCGTCGCTGGGTATTGCGGGCACCATGGGCGCTGCGCTCTTTGGGAAGCAGATTCTCGAGTTCGTCTACCGTCCCGAGTATGCGGTCCATCACGAGGCGTTGGTCTGGTTGAGTGTGGGGGCAACCTTTCTATTCACTGCATCAGCGCTTGGCTATGTCCTGACTGGTCTGCGGCTCTTTCGGGCTCAGGTTCCTCTGTACGCTCTGACCGGTATTGTGTGTCTGCTGAGCCTGTTGTGGTTTGTCCCCGCCTACGGGCTGATGGGCGCCGCCTATGCAAGCATCGCCAGTTGGTCCACGGCTACGGCCGGCAGTGTTGTCATTCTGGTTCTGCACCGTCAGGGACAACGGTCGAAAACAGCGCTGCGCCCTTCCCAGCCGGCGCCCTCTTACCTGACGCCGGGGAACGGCTGAGGACATAGTCGGACCGCGAATCGTTCGTGGTCTGAGTAGAGTCCCAGATGTCCCGCGCCCGTGCGGCCTGGACTTCCCTTCTGTGTTTGCTTGACCTTGCCGTCTGCTGAACCGAACATAAGTTCATGCGGCGTTTTCTGTTGCTGTTGGTCACCGCCGGTGTGGCAGTGGTCAGCGGCGCCGAACCCGGCACCCAGACTCTTGTCGAGCAACTGAAAGCGATCCGGCAAACAGGTCTGGACGCCCAGCGGTGCTACCGCGTCCGCGACGTGTTCCTCGAGCGCGAGGACGCCAAGCTTTACTTTACGGACGGCTATCTGCTCTTCTCGGAGCCCTTTCAAAATCGCTCCATCGCTGCGCTCTTTCTCGCCACCTCGCCGTCAGACGAAGGTGAAATCCTTGTCATTCCTCCGACCGCGCGGGAGAGGAGATCGGTGTCGCGCTTCACCGGCGAGCCGATTCTCAATCAAAAGTTCCGCACCGCCATGATGCTCTTCACCGACGACACCGGCGACGCGATGCACAAGGCCCTGTCGACGGCCTCGACTGCCTCTCTCGACACCTCGCGCGGCGCTGAGCTGGCCGGGAAATGGACGCCGGTGTTGCAGAACCTGCTGGAGGCGCTGGCCGTCCGGGTGCTGTTCGACGCCACCTCGGCCTGGGCCCCGCAGAGCGGTTTCTTCGCCGCCATCATCAGCGGCGGGTCCAAGGGACGGTTCGAGCTCGTGATCGATCCCCACTTGGAGGAGCAAGTGTCGGTGGGGCAGGGCGTGTGGCGGGACGGACGCAACTACTACGAAACCTGGTGTCGCTTCCGTGGCAGGAACTTCCGCGACGGCCGCAGAAAACAAGCACGAGACCGCAGCCGGCTGGAGAACTACCACATCGAGTCGCGCCTCGACCCCGACTTGACGATGCAGGTGGTGGCGAAGGCTGACTTTGTTCCGAACTCGACCCTGCAACGAGGATTCGGTTTTGAATTGTCGGAACGATTGAAAGTGAAGAAGCTGGTGCTCGATGGCGAGCCGCTGGAGTTCGTCCAGGTGCGCGGCCCGAGTTCGAGCGAGGCTCGCCGGCGGAGCAACGACATAGTGGCGTTCGTCCTGGTGGAGCCACCCGCCCCCGGCGCCCGCCACGAGATCGAGTTCCACTATACGGGCACGGTCATCAACCACGCCGGCGATGGCGTCTACTACGTCGGCAGCCGTGGCACCTGGTACCCGCGGCGCGCGTTGCAGTTCACAAACTACGAACTGCTATTTCATCATCCCGGGGAACTTGACCTGGTGGCTACCGGGGAGTTGATTGAGAGCTCCCGGGAGGCCGGGCTTCGCTCGTCGCGATTCCGAACAGCTTCGCCGATCCGCATCGCCGGATTCAACCTGGGCCGCTACGCGCGGGTGTCACGCGAGGTGGGGGACTACACCGTGGAGGTGTGCGCGAACCAGGGCGTTGAGGCGCGTCTGCAGCCGCGGCCGAGGATGATGCTGATTCCCTCGCTCGAAGCCGGTCCCGGCCGCTCCCGCCGCCGGCCTCTGGCCCAGTCTCCCGCCATCATCACCAAGACGGCGACACCCAGACCACCCAGCCCCGCCGATCGGCTCGATCAGGTGGCTGACCGCAGGGCGGCCGCGTTCTCGTTCTTTCTCGACCGTCTCGGCTCGCCGTCGACGCAGAAGGTCGTGATCTCTCCCATCCCGGGCGATTTCGGTCAGGGGTTCCCGGGGTTGGTTTACGCCTCGACGCTGAGCTATTTCGAGTCGCAGGACGCGCCGCTCAAGAACCTCACCACCGCTCAGAAGCTTTTCTACCAAGAGATCCTGCCGGCGCACGAACTCTCTCACCAGTGGTGGGGCAACGTCCTCGCGACCCGCTCGCTGACCGACACTTGGTTGATGGAAGGCTTGGCGACCTACTCGGCTCTGCTGTACCTCGAGCACCACCGGGGCCGCGAGGTCATGGACAGCATACTCGCGCAATACAGAACTGCTCTGCTCGCCCGAAACGAGCAAGGCGAGCCTGTGGACAGCGCGGGACCGGTCGTGCTGGGACGTCGTTTGCGGTCGTCGCAGTTTCCCGATGCTGCCCGCGTGTTGATGTACGAAAAAGGCGCCTGGATCCTGCACATGCTGCGCGGCGTCGTGGGCGATGATAAGTTTTTCGAACTCCTCCGAGAGCTCTGCACCAAATATCGTTTGCAGAGATTGAGTACGGAGGAATTTCGCGCTGAGACCGCACGTTTTCTTCCAGCTGAGTACCCTGACACCGAGCTGCGCGACTTCTTCGAACAGTGGGTCTACGGTACAGGCATTCCCCGGCTGCATCTTGAGCACTCGATGAAGGGCAAGGGCTCCACACTCCATTTGTCGCTGCGGCTACGACAGGAGAAAGTGCCGGCCACCTTTCGCGTGCTGGCGCCGGTGGAAATCCAAACGGCCGGGGGAGAGTCGATCGTGAAGATGATGGCGACCGATGGCGAGATCACTGAGGTACGAGTGGCGCTGAGGGAAAAGCCGTCGCAGGTGCTGCTCGACCCCGGGGGGTTCTTGTTGCGCGAAGAGTGAAAGGACATCCTCCGACATGCATACCGCTCAGCGGCGTCTGCCTCCCCGTTGCAGTGCCGGCTGCCGCCTTCCGCCAAGGTAGGGACCGCACAGGTGGATCGACAGCACTGGAACCAAGTCCTGGCCGAAACAGGAATCGTCACTGGAACTGCGGTGGCCTGTGGTCCTGCCGGTCAGCTCGGTCAGCTAGTGTAGTGCGTCAAGCAGATTGCACCTTAGGCAGGGCGGCACGTCCGCGCTTGACTTTCTCGAGGATGTCGGAGGCGGTCGCGGTCCAGATGAAGGGCGTGGGATGCCCGTTGTGCTGGGCGATGTAGTCGTCAATGGCGGCGACGAGCTCGTCCACGCTGCGAAACACGCCGCGGCGCAGGCGCTTGACGGTGAGATCGCGAAAGAATCGCTCGACCATGTTCAGCCACGACGCCGAGGTCGGGGTGAAATGAATGTGGAAGCGCGGGTGACGATCGAGCCAACGCTTCACAGCGGCATGCTTGTGGGTGGCATAGTTGTCCACGATGAGATGAAGCTGTTTGTCCTTGGGAGTGCGGCGGTCAATTAAGCGCAGGAAGCGCAGCCATTCCTGGTGGCTGTGTCGGGGCATGCACTCGGCGATCACGCTGCCGTCAAGGCTGTTGAGCGCCGCAAACAGGGTGGTCGTGCCGTTGCGCTTGTAATCGTGGGTCATCGTTTGGCCGCGTCCCTTTTTGAGCGGCAGGCCGGGCTGGGTGCGATCGAGGGCTTGGATTTGGGACTTCTCATCGAGCGAGAGAACCAGAGCATGCTCAGGCGGATTGAGATAGAGTCCGACGATGTCGTCGAGTTTCTCGGCGAAACGCGGGTCATTGCTGAGCTTGAGGGTCTTGACGCGGTGGGGCTTGAGGCCATGGGCGCGCCAAATCCGTCCCACGGTGGAAGCGCTGACGCCGGCCGCGGCGGCCATGGTGCGGCGGCTCCAGTGGGTGGCGTTGGACGGTTTCTCGCGGGTGGTCTTGTGGATGATCTGCTGTACTTTCTGCTTCGAGACGGCAGGTTTACGACCGGGCCGTGGGGCGTCTTTTGCAATGCCGGCGATGCTGCTTTCGAGAAAGCGCGTGCGCCAGCGGGCCACCAACTGCCGCGAGACACCGAGCTGTGCGGCGATCTGCTTATTCTCGAGACCGTCGGCGGCCAGCAGGACAATCCTGGCTCGCAGGGCGAGACGAACGGCGACTTGGCGGCCGCGCGCGTAGCGGTCCAACTGCTTGCATTGCGCTGTGTTCAAAGTTACTGGTTGTGCTCTTCGCATCCCATGCCTCCTGTTAATAGAGACGATGGGAAGTCAATATAAGTTACATTATTTATGGTGCACTACACTAGTGAGTAAACTCTCTGGAAGACTGGCCCCAGAGCTGGGCACGCGGCTACCCGACCTGCGCACAGATCAGATCGACTCGGTGCCGCTGTCCAACCTGCATTTCATGCACGGTCTGGGTTTCTATTTCAGCGCGCGCTACAACCGGGCCCTTGGGCAGTTCGTGCAGGCCGCGGAGGAGCAGGAGTTGAGCGATATCTCCCGGCTTCGGATGGCAAACGCCTACCTGGCCCAACACCCGTTTGGTCATGCCTATCTCGAGTTGAGCAAGCTGATGCGCAGTGGATCGAACCACCTCCGCCATAACGATGTCAAAGGCAAGATGCGTGCCTGTGAGAAACACCTGGGCGCCGAGGAAGTGAAGATCATCGCGGAGCTGGCCATGTTGCAAGCTCCCAGAAGCCGCTCAAGACCTATTGACTCCCGCATAATATAGAGTCAGTCAAAACAAAGAGAAGACTGTTTCCAGAAGGCCGTGATCAAACGCGGTTTGCGGTACATGCGGCGGAGTGCCTTGCGGGCCCGCTCGTTCAGCTCGCCGTAGTCTTTCGGACAGACGTTCGGCAACTCGTGCTGCTTCCAGTAAGCCCAGATGTATTCCACCGGATTCAACTCCGGCGCATAGGGTGGCAAGTACTCGGTTGCGATGTGGCCTTCGGAGAGTTCGATGAACTCTTGCACCAGGCGGCTACGGTGCGCCGGCAGCCGATCCCAGACGATCAGCAGCGGGCGATCGATATGACGTACCAACGCCTTGAGAAAGTCGGTCACTTGCTCTTTGCCGATCGCACCGGGATAGAGCCGGAAGTAGAAGTTACGCAGCGTCAGCCCCGCCGAGACGGAAAGCTTCTCCCAGTTGAAGTTAAACTGCAGCACCGGTGTTTGGCCACGTGGCGCCCAGGTGCGGCAGCGATGCGGCTTCTGACTCAATCCGCTTTCGTCGATGAAGACGAGCGTACGGCCTTCGTTTTGGGCTTTTTTTTAATGCGCTTCCAGGTCTTGCGCTTCCAGGTGCGGATCCGCTCTTCGTTGCGCTCGCGCGCCTTTCCGGCCGGGCGTTGCGGGCTCCAGTCGAGCGCTCGCAGGATCTTCCAGGCGTGGCCTGCGTGGTATGCGACCCCGAACTCGTCTCCGGTCAGCCGAGCCACCCGCGGACAGCTCCACAGGGGCGTTGGGAAGCCGTGGGCTTCCGGGCCTTCCAGCAGCAGCGACGTCAGGCGTTCGCGTTGTGCGGCATCGAGGAGCGGCTTGCGTCCGGCGCGCCCGGCCTGGCGGAGTCCGGCCGCACCCTGCTCGCGGTATTGCCGCCGCCACTCACTGACGGTTTGGCGAGCGACGTTCAGCCGTCTCGCCGTCTCGGACTGATTGTGGCCTTGGTGGAGCAGCCGCATCGCTTCGAAACGGCGCTTCTCCAGCGCCTTGAAATCCCGCTTCACACCTTTGGGGTTGCCCATACATATATAGATGCTCCACACTGTCAAAAAGTGTCATAATAATTTGCGGGATTCAATAACGGGCGGAGTGGGAGCGAGCTCGGCGCGTGATTCCATGATCTGCGACACGCGGCAGTGACGAACATGATCGAATCTGGGATCGAAGAACGCCGAGTAATGGAATTGTCGGCCACGAGACTGAGACCATGATCCGGCGCTACGTGATTACGGCCGATCGACACGTTCGGGAAGCGGGCCGGAAGTTGGAGGCATACTACGACCGCATCAAGCCGACATCGGCCGAGGAACTCGTGCAGTGAAGTGGCCTGAATGCCCGAATCTTACGCTTTGCGCAGAGCCTTTGCGCACAGCGATGAGACCGGGGGGAAGCTAAGTGACTGAAAGAATTGGCTCCTCAGGTAGGACTCGAACCTACAACCCTCCGGTTAACAGCCGGATATCGGTGTGTTCATGGGTGTTAACTTGTTGATTTATAAAGACCATGATACATCCATCCACACCCAAAAACAGTCAGGATTTGGGCAAACATTTGGGCAATTATTACAACGACAACGATCCGTACGCGGCCCAGTGGCGGCGCAACCTGATCGCGGCGGGCCAGATCGCCCCCGGCGACGTGGACGAGCGGAGCATCGAGGAGGCATGGCATGACCCTGGCGTCCCAACTCGATCTTGAGCGGGCGCGCTCCGCGGCGCTGTGGGAAGCGCTGAAGCGTCATTTGAGCCTGAGTGCCAAGCGACGGCGGAGGACGGCTCAGAACGGCGCGGAGACGCCAAGAAAACGATTCCTGCGGTGCTCTTGCGGGTGTGGAAAGACCTTCATCCGGCGGCGGCCGAACCAGCGCTATTTCTCGGCGGCCTGTCGTAAGCGGGCCTGGAGGTTGAGAAAGGAATTAGCGGCCTTGAGGCTTGAGATTCGCCAGGGCCGCGGAAGTGAAATGCAGTGATGAAGGAGGCGGTTGGTCCGCTGGAAAGCCGCGAGCCGGGAGCCGGCTCGGGCGAGTAGGACAAGCCGCCTTAACCTGGCCTGGATTGTCGGTCGCAATGACGGCAGGGTCCAGGGCAGACACTTTGGTTGATTGGCAGAGGGAACAGGCAATATGAACTCTCCAGAACGATTCCGATCACCCGTCACGGGAGGTTTCTGGGGATATCAGGCGCATCGTGATGGCGCGCTCGGTACATGTCATCTGAGCATTCCCGATGTCATCAGCCGGAGAGCCGCTACTGTGGGGCTGGATCGCGGCGGCACGGATACTCCGAAAGGCAGAAGTCCAAGATCCACGGCGGAGCCGCCCGTCGATAAGTAGCTGCCAACCAGGCAGGCGCGAGCTGTGCTGCCTGGGCCTCCTATGGAGGCAGGGAGAGCCTGGTTCCGAAACGGAGCCGGGGCTAGTCCTCCTCTGCCTCCTAACCCCTCTCCATGGAAGAATCTTAAGTAGAAGAGAGTACTGTAGTAGTAGAGAGGGAGAAGAGAAATCGGCCCGCTCGGTCGTGCTACGCTCTTTGTAGGTCGTAGCACGATAGCCCTGACCTGACAAGAGAACCCGCCGGGAGGGGGCATGAGCGGCCAAGCCTCAAGGACGATCCACAACTCCCGTCGCTGGCGCAGGCTGCGCCGGGCGGTGCTGGCGTGCGAGCCGCTTTGCCGGTGCTGCGAGGCGGCGGGCCGCGCCAACGCGGCGGCGGAGGTCGATCACGTCGTGCCAATCGGGCGCGGCGGTGAGGAGTGGGATCGGGCGAACCTGCAGCCGCTGTGCCGGGCCTGCCACGAAGCCAAGAGCGCGCGGGAGAACGCGGCCGCTCTCAAGCGGGTAGGCCTGGACGGCGTGCCGCTCGAAGCCGGAGCGGGGGGGTGGTCAAGGGCCGGGGTGGCAAGCGTAGACCGTATGGGCCCCTTGATCTTTCTCTGGCGCAGGTTTTTAGGGTAGGGGGATTTGGACATGGGAGCACGCGGACCGAATCGTCAACCGCTGGAGCTGAACGTGCTGCGGGGCGGACGGGGCAAGCGGGAGCGGCCGGCGCCCCAGGCCGTTGACGTTAACCCGGCCCTCGGAGTCGAGCCGCCACGGGATCTGAGGGGACACGCCGAGCGGCGCTGGTGGCGCTGGCTAACGCGGCAGCAACAGGCGCTGCGGCTGCTGCGGGAAACGGATGCGGTTTTGACACGGCTACTGGCCGAGACGCTGGCGAGCTACGAGCGCCTGGCGGCGGAGTGCCGGGAGTTGAAGACGGTCGGGGACGCCGGATCGCGCCGGATCGCGCCAGAGTACCAAATACTAGCCAAGGAGCGCGAGGTTTGCGTGCGGCTGCTGCGCGAGATGGGCCTGACGCCGGCGGCGCGCACCAGGCTACTGGCCGAGGCATCCGGCGCAGCGCCCGCCAATGCGATCGAAAGCAAATATCTCGCGCCGGCGATCTAGGCCGGATGATCTGGCCACGGCCTACGCGCGCGCCGTGGGGCGCGGTGAGATCGCCGCGGGACCGCTGATCCGGGCGGCCTGCCGGCGGCATCTGGAGGACCTCGAAGCCGTCCAGCGGGGACGCCAGCCCTGGCTGGGCTGGGAGCCGGCCACGGCCACGCACGTGCTGGAATTCTGCCACGAGGTGTGCACGGTAGTCCATCCGGTGACGCGGCGCCGCGAGCCGTTCGCGCCGCTGTGGTGGCAGGCATTCGTGCTGGGGTCGCTGTTCGGCTGGCGGGTCGGCGCGGACGATCCGCTCGGACGCTACCCCGGGTCGCGGCGTTTCCGCACGGCCTATATCGAGTCGGGCAAGGGTTCGGGCAAGTCGCCCCTGGCGGCGGCGGTGCTGCTGTATGGGCTGTTGGCGGACGGCGAGCGGGAAGCGGAGATCTACATCGCAGCCGCGAACTCCGACCAGGCGCTGATTCCCTGGCGGGACCTCAAAGAGATCATCCAGCACAATCCGGAGCTCGACGGCCGCCGTGGCGGGCTGTGCGAGGTCTTCGGGGGCACCGACGACGGCCGTGTGGTGTGCGCCCAGACGGCCAGCTTCATTCAGACGCTGGCGCACCATAGCGAAGGGGCGGGCCGCAGCGGCTACCGCCCGCACATGGTGCTGGTCGAGGAGTTCCACGAGCACCCCACGCGCAGTATGCTGGACATCCTGGACGAGGGCAAGAAGGGGCGCTCGCAGCCGCTGACGCTGATCGTGACCAATGCCGGCACTCAGCAGTCCGGTCCCTGCTGGGAGGAGCACGCCCACGCCGCCAAGGTGGCCCAGGGGCAGCTCGACGCCGACGACTATTTCGCGGCCATCTTCTCGCTCGACCGCGACGACGACCCCTTCGCCTCGTCGGACTGCTGGGTCAAGGCGAACCCCTCCCTGGGCACGGTGATCCGCAACGACTACCTGACCGAGCAGCGCAACAAGGCCAAGATCAGTCCGGCCCGCAGGGCCGGCTTCCTGCGCCTGAACATGGCCCGCTGGCCCGACGGCGGCGGCGACTGGATGGACTGGGAGACCTGGCAAAACTCGGAGGTCGAGGCGCTGGACGAGGCCGCGCTAGAGTCGGCGCCGCTGTACGTCGGGCTCGACCTGGCCGACGTGCGCGACATGACGGCACTGGCCTGCGTGTGGAAGCTGCCCGACGGCAAGCTGCTGGCGCGGGTGCGGTTCTTCACCGCCGCCGGCACGCTGATCGACCGCGACGACTACTCCTCGGGGCACCTGTCCTACTGGGCCGAGAAGGGGCTCATCGAGACGACGCCCGGGCGCATCTTGAACTACCGCTTGCCGGCGCGGGTGCTGGGCGAGTTGGCCGGCCGCTACGACATCCAGGGCGTCGCCTACGACCGCTATCACGTCACCAGGTTCGAGCAAGCCCTCGAGGACGAGGAGATCGAGTTCTACACCGGGCAGCCGGGCTCCAGCCAGGGCCTGCACCTGGTCGACCACCCGCAGGGCTTCCTGCGCTCCAAGCGGGACTCGAGCGACCTGTGGATGCCGGCCTCGATCCAGGCGCTGGAAAACCGCCTGCTGGCGACCAAGCCCACGATCGCGGTCGAGGCGCAGCCGGTGCTGCGCTGGAACCTGGCGGCGGCGGCGGTCAAGCGCAACGAGTCGAACGCGATCCGCTTCGACAAGCGCCTGGCACGGTCGCGCTCACAGGGCTCGATCGACGGCCTGGTCGCGCTGGCGATGGCGGTCGGCCTGGCCGATCACACGGCGCCCGAGCCAACCGGCCTGGCGGCGCACTGGTCCAACCCGGACACCATTCGGGCGTGGCTGGGCTAGGAACAGAAGCCAGCCACACAGCTTGCGCAAGGCCTGGTAGTGCGCCCGCCGCCGCTCGGTGGAATACTAGCAAAACAGCCACCACTTCCTCCAATAAAAACAACAACTTAATGACGATTTCGTCCGTCAAGACGGCCACCCCTGTCAAATGGGGGGAGGCGATCTGGCTGACACACGGACTTAGCGCACTACCCAAGGCCTGATCGTGCTACGATTGAATGACTTCGTAGCACTTGACAATGACGCTCCAGCGCATCCTCAACGCCTTCTCAGTGCTGGTGGGCCCCGATAAGGCGGGATCTGCCTGGCCCGGGGGGCCCCGCGGAGACGAGCCGCCGTCGCGCGTGTTTGTGAACCCGCACACGGCGATGGGCGTGCCGGCGGCGAACGCCTGTGTGTCGATCCTGGCCGGGACCCTGGCGCGCCTGCCCTACCAGGTCACCACGCGCGGCCCGATCTTCGAGCCCTTCGCCGCGCATCCGGCGGCCGCGCTGCTCGAGAATCCCTCACAGACGATCGACCCGCTACTGTTCTGGGAATCGATGGGCCGGGCGCTTCATACCCACGGCAACTCCTTTGCCTGGATTCGACGGACCAGCACGGGCGTTCCATTTGAGCTGGAGCCGGCCGACTGCGCCTCGATCCAGCGCCGCGAGGGGCGGCTTGTCTACACGCTGTCGCTGGCGGGCGACGGCTTCCTGGGCGCGGCGGAGACGGTCACGGCCGGCGCTGAGGACGTGCTGCACCTGGCCGGCAGCGGTTACGACTGGCGCACGGGCCTGTCGCCCTCGCCGATCGCGCACGCGGCGCGCAACGCCCTGGGCATGTGGCTGAGCGCCACGGAGCACCACGCCTCGACGATGGCGCGCGGCGCGCACACGCCGCTGATGTTCGAGACCGACCCGCTCGTCAAGCCCGAACAGGCGGAGGAGGTTCGCGAGAAGCTCGAGAAGAAAGTGTCGGGATTCCAGCGGGCGGGCCTGTCGCCGGTGCTGCCGCCGGGCGTCAAGCCGAGCAAGACCGGCTTTTCCTCCGTCGACCTGCAGCTGATCGAGCTGCTCAAGTTCAGCATCCAGGACATCGCCAGGGTCTGGATGGTGCCGCTGTTCCTGCTGCAGCACTTCGAGAAGTCTTCGGGCGGCTGGACCAACTCGAACCTGACCGAGCAGTGGACCAACTTCGTGCGCTTCAGCCTCAACACGCACATCGCGCGGTACACGTCGGAGTTCGATGTCAAGCTGCTGCGGCCGGCCGAGCGGCGGCGCTACCGGACGCACATCGACACCGGGCCGCTGGTGATGGGCTCGCTCAAAGACATCGCCGAGACAATGGAGGTCTTGACGGCGAAGGCCGCGATCTGGACGCCCGAGGAAGCGCGCGCCTACACCGGGCGCGGGCCGGTGCCGGAGGGCCAGAGTCTGCGCCAGCCGACGGGAGCGCCGCGGCAGGATGTCGAAAGCGGCTGAGAAGCGGCTGGGGCCGCTCGATTCCGATATCGCCGGCGCGGCGGCCCGCATTCAGCAGCTGCGCGACGCGGGACAATTGCGCGACGCGCGGCGACTGATCCTGCACCTCAAGCCCAACAGCAAGCGCATCGGGCTTGTCGAAGTGGGCAGCGTACGGACGTATGAAGTCCTCATGGGCACTGATGGGGTACAACATGTTGTGGTTTGACGAGCTCGAACCCAACTAGATATTGTGGTCCTGTTGAAGATTTTGCTTGACAGATCCTTGGGACAGGCCTTAACATGAGTACAAATTAGCCGCTGGGGGCTCCCTGGCGGCAGGTTGGTGCTCTCTAACCTCGCGCAGGAACCCACTGATAGCGTCAAGCCAAGGTTGCGAGGAGGGGTAGGCACGACCTTATAGTGACCCACTGAGCGTCAAGCCAAGGTCACTCCGAATGGAGTGGCCGTGGTGCGCTCGGACATACTTCCCCGTCTACTAGAGCTGGAGCGCAGTGCGCCTCCGGCCACCCAACCTGGCGAGCCGGTTCAGATCGCCCTGGAGGCCTCCGATGAGGAGGCTATCCTGCGGCTGTATGGGCCGATCGGCCCCTGGGACCCCGAGCATTTCATCGGTGCGGACGCGGTAGCACGGACCCTCGGCGAAGTGCGCGCGCCGGTGGTGCGGGTACGCCTGCAGTCGCCCGGCGGCAGCGCCGCCGAAGGCTTCGCGATCTATCAACAGCTGCGGACCTGGCCGGGCCGGGTAATCACGCAGGTGGACGGCATCGCGGCCTCCGCCGCGGGTCTGGTGTTCCTGGCCGGCGATGAGCGCTTGGTGCCCAAGACAGGCGCTCTGGTGATGCTGCACGAGGCGCGCCTGCTGCTGCTGGCGTCCGGCCCAAAGAGCGAGATCCGCGAGAGCGCTTCCCAGGCGGTCGATCTGCTTGAGAAGTTCGACGCGGAGATCGCGGCGCTGATCGCCGAGCGCAGCGGCATGTCCGAGGCGGACGCCGCCAAGGCGATCGAGCAGACTACCTGGTACCGCCCGGCAGAGGCCATCAAGGCCGGCATCGCTACGGGCCGTCTGGCTGACGCGACCGTCGCCCCCGGCATCCGGCCCGGCGTGCGCAACCAGCTTGAGCAGTTCGGCGCCAGCGCCGATCTGCTGGCCGAGCTGTACATCGCAAGAGACAGCAGTAACGGGGCTTCGCCGTCAGGCCCGATCGATGACGGCCACGAGTTTCTAGCGCGGCTCAGCGCCGCCGAGATAAGGAGGGAAATGCTATGCGCGTAGATACTGCGCAACTCGAACAAGAACGGACAAGGATGGAGGGCTACAGCCCGGAGAGGCTGCAGGCCGCCATCGATAAGATCGAAGGCAAGCTCAACACCGTCTTCGACGAGGCGGGCCCGGAGCTGGACCTGTCGCGCGTGGCGGGCCTGGACGGCTCGACGCCCGACAAAGTGAAACAGCTCTCGAAGATGCATGTCGAGCTGACGGCGGCCCGCGGTCTGGTCCAGCAGCACCGCGAGAGGGTCGAGCTTCGCGACGCCATCCAGGCACGCAACACCGGCGGCGGCCCGCGGGGCGGTCAGAACGGCTCTGGCAGGCTTGAGCCGGTCCCCAGGCCGGCCGGCCCGGCGGCCCCGATCGACGTTGGCGCCCTATTCACCCAACACGAGGTCTTTGCCGGGGGCGGCGGCTTCGGCCAGTGCTGGAAGCAGCGCATGGACATGGGCGTCGAACTGGACCTGGACGTCCGAAACACCCTGTTTCAGACCACCGCCGGCTGGCCGCCGGAAGTGATCCGCTCGGGGAGGGTGGTGCCCGACGCGCAGCGGCCCGTCCAGGTGCTCGACCTGTTCCCGATGCTTTCGACCGCGCAGTCGGCCTACAAGTACATGGAGGAGACCACCTTCACCAACGCCGCCGCCGAGCGCTCCGAGGCCGGCGATGCAGCGGAGTCCACCCTGGCGTTGACCGAGAAGGATGAGTCTATCCGCTCGATCGCGACCTGGATACCGGTGACCGAGGGGCAGCTCGACGACGTACCCGGCGTGCAGTCGTACCTCAACATGCGGTTGCCGTTCATGCTGCGCCAGCGGCTCGACCAGCAGGTGCTCGCCGGCAACGGCACGGCGCCGAACATCTCGGGTCTTCTCGACCGCACCGGCCTCGGAGCGATCGCCAAGGGTTCCAACACGGCGCTGGACGCCCTTCGCAAGGCGATCACCAACGTGCGCGTGACCGGCCGCGCCAACCCCAACGCCTTTGTCCTGCATCCGAACGACTGGCAGGAGATTCAGCTCGCCAAGACCTCCGATGGCATCTACTTGTACGGCTCGCCGGCCGACATGGCCGTGGGCCGCGTGTGGGGTCTGCCGGTGGCAGAGGCCGATTCGCTGACCGAGAACACTGCGTTGTGCGGCGACTTCACCGGCTATTCGGCGTTGATTGCCCGACAGGGTGTGACGATCGACATCACCGACTCGCACGCTTCCTACTTCATCGCCATGAAGTACGCGGTGCGGGCACGGCTGCGGGCCGGGCTGGCGATCTTCCGTCCGGCGGCATTCTGCAAGGTAACGGGGCTCTAAGGAGGACATCATGTCTCAAGCAGCACGACAGGCCGGCTCCCGCCAATGGGCGGAGCAGGAGCTGGAACTGGCCCCCAGTGCCGCCAGGACAGCCGACGGCACGGGCGAAGGGGTCGATACCGCGGCCAGCCTGGTCGGGGTGGCCGAGCTGGAAGTCACGGCGGCCAGCGGAACGAGCCCCACGCTCGACGTCAAGATCGTGGGCGTCGATGGGGACAAGACGGTCGAGTTGGGCAAGTTCGCCCAGCAGACCGCCACGGGCAGCGTGTTGCGTATCCCCGTGGCGCTTCCCTATTCCAAGGTGCGTGCGGACTGGACGATCGGCGGAACGACTCCGAGCTTTACGTTCAGCGTGAACCTGCGGGCCGGACGGCGGTAAAGAGAGAGGAGGAAACCCGATGGAACCGGTTTTTATTGGCCGCGAGGTCTATATCTCACCCCAGGGTTCTTACACCTGCGAGGCGCCCATGGGGATGGGTTACCAAGTAGCTGCCCCGGCGGGCAAGAGCGTCGAGCCGGAGAAGCTGGGCCTGGACCGCCGCAAACTGATCGCCGCCCTTAGAGGCGGCGCGGCGAAGAAGGCGGCAAAGGGGGCGCGGAAGCGTTGAAACCCCGTCTGTCGCTGCAACAGGCTCCCGTCACACTCCCGCCGCCCCCGCCGCTGGTGTCCTATGCGGAGGTGCGCCAGCGCCAGCGGCTCGATGACGTTGTCTCCGACGACGGGATCAGGCGGATTCTCGACGATGCCGTGGCGTACATCGAGGGCGAGACCGGCCTGGTTTTGCCTAAGAGGGACTGGAAAGGGGCCTATGAGCGCTTTCCGCCCGACGGCGCGGCGCTGGTGTTTCCGGGCCTGCGGGCGGAGTTGACGAACTTGACCTATGACACCGGTCAGTCTCCGACCCTGCTCGGCGTGGAAGGGCTGTCCAGGCATCCGAGGGGCGACCTGGAAATACGGATGGCGCCGGGACGGCCTTGGCCGCGCGAAGCCGATTCCTGGAGCATTACCGTCACCGGCAAGCGGGGAGCGGATGCCTCCACGCTCCCCGGCGATCTGAAGGCGGCGGTGTTGCTCGAATGGGCGCAGCTCTACGACGGGGAAGACCCGGCCCGCAGCCGCGCCATCAAGGACATCTGCCGGCGTTACTGGCCTTGAAATACGCTTTGTCAATACTTTTTGTGCAAATAAATACACAAATGATGGGGGAAATCGATGCGAACGCACTTCTCGCCGCGCTGGCGGTGCTGCTGCCGCTGCTGGGCGGCGCCGTGCTGCTGTGGCAGCGGACCACGGCGGAGCTGAGAAAGCAGGTTGCCTGGCGGGCAACAATCGACGCCCGGCTCGACAACATCGACCATCGCCTCGACGTATGCGACGAGCGCATGAACAAGTATTCGGACGGGCCGGGCGAGCTGCGTAAATGCCTTAACGAGATCAAGGTCCTGCTGGGACGGATCGAGGAGCGGATCAAGCAGTGACGATCATCGACTCCATCATCCGCCGCGAAGGCGGCTATGTCGATCACCCCGCCGACCGCGGCGGCCCGACCAAGTACGGCATCACGCTGAAGACGCTCGGGGCCTGGCGCGGCGAGCCGGTGACGGCGGAAGACGTGCGAGACCTCGACGAGAGCGAGGCGCGGCGGATCTACGAACGCCTCTACATTCAGGGGCCGGGGTTCGACCGCATCGCCGGCCGCCGGTTGCGGGAACTGGCGGCCGATTGCGCCGTCAATCACGGCCCCTCGCAAGCGGCCCGCTGGCTGCAAACCGCCGCGGGAGTCAAGGTAGACGGGATATTCGGTCCGGTGAGCCTGGCGGCGATCAACGAAGCGAACGAGACTGCGTCGTTCAAAAGCGTGCTGGCGAGCCGCTGCCGCTTCTACGGGAGGCTGATCGCAAGCGATCCCCCATGTCACGCGTCTGGTGCAGGATGCGGACCCATTGCTGAACGGCCGCTGTTATCCGAGCGTGCAGCGCGAAGTCGGCGAGGGCGACTTCCCGGCCGTCGTCTACCAGGGCGTCGGCGGCGACACGGTGACGACGTTCGACCGAATACGGCAGCGCACCTGCGCCATCCGGCTCGACTTCCGGGCCAAGACGTTCGCCGAGGCCTTGCGCATCGCCGGAAAGGGCTTGGCCGCGGTTCGGTCCGGCGGGCGCCTGCGCGAGATCTCCGGCCCCGTGGATGACTACGACGTCGATCTCGAGATTTACCGCCGTATGTGGACCGTGGAGATCACTATCTGATGATTTACCCGAAAATCACTCGACGAAGCGCCGCATTAAGCCGGGTTTGCCACCCATCCCCTTCTTTGCGGAAGTGCGCCACGACATCGGCGTCGAGACGAAGCGTCACTTGTTCCTTGGTCGGGGCCTTCTGTTTGCCGCGCGTGCGCCGATACGCCTCGACGATGCGGGGGTGCGTTTCGCTCGCCGGGCGCATGCTCTTGAAGTCCTCCCGGGTCAGTTCCCGGGCATCGGGATCGGCGGCGATGCCCGCACGGACCGCGGCGTCTTCGCCGTGCTTCGCCTTGATCTCGTCGAAAGTCTCCTCGGTTCCCAGGTCAATGTCGTCGTTGTGTTTCGTCATAGTGTTTCTTCTCTCTTGGGGTGGCCTCGCGCAAGCTGATGACTCGAACGGTTTCGCCGCGCACGGTGTAGACAACGACGTGCAAATACCACTCGATAAAGCCCGCGGCAATCCAGCGAGCTTCTTCGTGCCTGTCGTCGAATATCACGGCGGCCGTCTCCCAATCAAAGTCTTCCATCGCGGCGAAATCAACGCCGTGCTTGGCAATGTTGGCTCTGCGTTTGGCCTCGTCCCATTCATATCTCAGGCCCGCGTTCATGCTGTTATTGTAGCTACATTCTGGTCGGATGTCAAGTATTTTGTCGGTATAAATTGATGGAAAATCTGACGATTGACACAAAGGAGTTCGACCGGGACATCCAGGATGCGATCCGCTTTTTCAAGGAACTTCCCGGCCGTCTCGACGAGACGGTGCATCAAGACGCGATGATGGCCGCCGCCAGGGTCGTGGCCGCCGAAGCCCGGCGCCGCGTGCCGATTCGTACCGGCGCGCTGCGGGACTCGATCCGCGTCCGCAGATCGCCCAAAAAGTACCGGCCCGGCGCGATGGTGATTGCTTCCGGCAGCAAGAAGGCCGGCACGAAGGGTTATCACGCCAAGCTGGTCGAGTACGGGACGGTCAAGACCCCGGCACAGCCTTACATGGAATCGGCGGCCCGCGCGCGGTCGAAACAGATCCGGGCGGCCGCCAAGGCGATCAACAAGAGCTTCAACCGAGTTGTCAAGGAACTGATCGGAGGCAAGAAGCCTACGCGGCGGACCCGCCGGGCGCTGGCCGCCGATTGAACCAATTCAAAGGAGGGAAACACAAAATGGCAGGAGGATTAACAGTACATGGCAGTGAGTTCGCCACACTCGAATATTCGAGCGACGGTTTGGCCTGGATCGAAGTTCCGGGTATCACCAGCTATACCGAATCGGGTGGGGAAGCCCCTGAAAGGGACGCCGTAGCGTTCAGCGGGGTAGCCAAGAGGTCGGGGCATCCGCGCGTTCCGTCCATCGAAATGAACGCGGTCTACAGTCCGGCGCACGCCGCCTGGCGAGCGCTGCGGACGTTCTCGTTCAAAGGGACCCTGCTGCAATTTCGGCTCATAACGAAAAAGGAGACCTTTGAGTCGATTTCGGGCCCCGGCAACACCGTAGCCATCGCCGACACGGGCGTGGTGACCTTCGCGGGAACGCTGAAGCCGAACTTTGCCGAGGGCGTGATCGGACCCGGCCAGGTGATCGAGGCCAACAGCAAGAACTACGTCATCGACTCGATTTCGGACGCGGCCACTCCGGTCGTCAAGGTCAAGCCCGCACCGGACTCGGCTGTTACGGCGAAAACGCCTTATGCGATCGTGCTTCCGTCGCTGCGGCGGGGTCCTTTCCGCGCAACGATACGAGTGCTCGGCAACTCCAGCCTGGAATCGGAAGGCGACATGAGCACCGCCGTAACGCTGGCCCCGCGGGGCAAGCTTCCCGAATGGAGCATTGTCTGATGGCCCGTCAAGCTGCAAAAAACGATCTGAAGCCGTCAAGCCTGAGCGAGATTCGGGCTCACCTGAGGCGCCGTGTCATGGTCGAAGTGGACGGCTTGCGGCTGGAGCTGCGCGCGCCGAAGTGGCGCGAGGTAAACGAAGCCGTCAAGCCGTTCTTCGCCGACGGCAAGGCCAAGGAGGGCGCCGAATCATTGGTGCGGTTTTACTCCGTGTTGGTCAGGCTGTGTTTGAGCGGCGATCAAGCCAAGCTCACCAATGACGAGATCGAGGATCTGATCATCAAGGGCGGCGGCCTGACAGGTGAGCTGCTCCGGTCGGTTATGGGTTTGTGCGGGCTTAAAACAGAGGAGGGCAAGGACCCCTTCCCTTTTGGACAGCGCGGGCAACAGGCCGCAGCCTAGCCGATGTCGCGGACATGCCGGCGGCTGAATACGCCGCCTGGAGTGCGCACTTTAGCCGTCGGCCGACGATGGACATGGTGGGGCCGCAATTGCTGGCTACGTTGTGCGCTTTGGTCGTAAACGCTTGTTCGGGGCGAAACAAACCGGCGCGGGTTGAGGACTTCGCCCCCTGGCTGGAGACACCCGCCTCGCGCGAGAAACGCCCGGCTGAGGGAAGGCGGACACACATGATCGTCAAGGGGGACCTGGTGGCAGAGGCATACATGAGGAAGCGGAAGCAGGAGGATGCGCGTGCCTATTGAATCCCGCAAATTATTATGACACTTTTGACAGTGTGGAGCATCTATATATGTATGGGCAACCCCAAAGGTGTGAAGCGGGATTTCAAGGCGCTGGAGAAGCGCCGTTTCGAAGCGATGCGGCTGCTCCACCAAGGCCACAATCAGTCCGAGACGGCGAGACGGCTGAACGTCGCTCGCCAAACCGTCAGTGAGTGGCGGCGGCAATACCGCGAGCAGGGTGCGGCCGGACTCCGCCAGGCCGGGCGCGCCGGACGCAAGCCGCTCCTCGATGCCGCACAACGCGAACGCCTGACGTCGCTGCTGCTGGAAGGCCCGGAAGCCCACGGCTTCCCAACGCCCCTGTGGAGCTGTCCGCGGGTGGCTCGGCTGATCGGAGACGAGTTCGGGGTCGCATACCACGCAGGCCACGTCTGGAAGATCCTGCGAGCGCTCGACTGGAGCCCGCAACGCCCGGCCGGAAAGGCGCGCGAGCGCAACGAAGAGCGGATCCGCACCTGGAAGCGCAAGACCTGGAAGCGCATTAAAAAAAGCCCAAAACGAAGGCCGTACGCTCGTCTTCATCGACGAAAGCGGATTGAGTCAGAAGCCGCATCGCTGCCGCACCTGGGCGCCACGTGGCCAAACACCGGTGCTGCAGTTTAACTTCAACTGGGAGAAGCTTTCCGTCTCGGCGGGGCTGACGCTGCGTAACTTCTACTTCCGGCTCTATCCCGGTGCGATCGGCAAAGAGCAAGTGACCGACTTTCTCAAGGCGTTGGTACGTCATATCGATCGCCCGCTGCTGATCGTCTGGGATCGGCTGCCGGCGCACCGTAGCCGCCTGGTGCAAGAGTTCATCGAACTCTCCGAAGGCCACATCGCAACCGAGTACTTGCCACCCTATGCGCCGGAGTTGAATCCGGTGGAATACATCTGGGCTTACTGGAAGCAGCACGAGTTGCCGAACGTCTGTCCGAAAGACTACGGCGAGCTGAACGAGCGGGCCCGCAAGGCACTCCGCCGCATGTACCGCAAACCGCGTTTGATCACGGCCTTCTGGAAACAGTCTTCTCTTTGTTTTGACTGACTCTATATTATGCGGGAGTCAATAGAGGTATACGGGCCGGGGCGCTGACCTACTATCTCAACGCCGACCCTGCGGCGCTCAAGCTCGCCGCCCGGCAGTCGGGGGAAGCGCTGCGGAACTATCAGCGCTCGGTGCAGCGAGCCCAGTCCACGATGCGGCGGGCCGGCAATCAGTTCCGGTCTTTCCGGCGGTCCGTATTCTCCGTGCGCGGGGCGATGACGGCCCTGGCGGGTTCCGCCGGAATCGGGCTGATGGTGCGGCGGTTTGCCGAGGCCGCCGATGTAATGGTCCTCGCCCGGTCGCGGCTGAAGCTCGTCACCGACAGCACCAGAGAACTTCAACAGGTACAGGCAAACCTGTTCACAGTCTCGCAGCAGACCGGTGGCGCGTATGAAAACGTCGTCGATCTGTATGCGAGGGTGGCGCGGGCCACCAAGCAACTCGGCGTCGACCAGCAGCAACTACTCACCTTCACCCGCGCTGTCAATGAGTCGCTGGTGGTATCCGGCGCCACGGCGGCGGAAGCTTCGGCCGGGCTGATCCAGTTGTCCCAAGGTCTGGCCGCGAACCGCTTGGGCGGCGACGAGCTCCGCAGCGTCATGGAGCAGCTGCCTCGGCTGGCTCAGGCCATCGCCGACGACCTCGACGTGCCGATCGGCAAGGTGCGCGAACTGGGTCACGCCGGACGGCTTACCGCCGAAGTCGTGTTCGGCGCGTTGACCCGGCAGGCCCCCAAGATCGCTCAGGAGTTCGTTCAGATCGAACGCACGGTGCAACGAGCCTTCACCGAACTGCGCAACCAGTATCTCCAGTCCATCGACGAAATCAACCGGTCCACCGAAGCGAGCCAAAAACTCATCAAGGCGGTCGATGAGTTGCGGGCGCTGCTGGCGTCTCCGAAGTTTCAGAAAGACGCCGTCGAAGGTCTCACGTTGCTCGCCCAAGCGTTCCAGTTCGCCCTTGAGAACGCCGACAAGATCGCGGTGTTCTTTGGGGCCGTGTACGGCATCCGTCTCGCCGCCGCTACCAAGCAGAGCCTCAATGCGCTGGGAGCGGTCAACGGACTCTCCCAGGGGTTCGACAAGTTCCAGAAGGGGCTGAGGGGGGTTGTCGGCGGGCGGGACCTGGTGCTGCTCGGAACGCACCTGAAGACCGCCCAACAGGGAACCAGCCTCTTTTCGTTTCAGCTGAAGTCGCTGGCGCTCGGATTGCCGGGCATTGCCGTTGCGGCGGTTGCCACCCTCGCGTTTGCCTTCGACCGGTACGCCAAGAGCGTCGAGGAAGCCCGTTCCCGCACCAAGGAGTTCGAGTCCACCTACGAGAAGTTCAAGGGGCTGATCGAGAACACGGCCAGGTCGACCGCAAGCGCCGAAAACAAGCTCAAGGACTACCGCAACACGCTGAAGCTGCTCAATATAACAATCGATGAGGTCAGGACCGCGGCCCGTGAAGAAGGGGGCGGAACCAATCTCGAAAAGCAGTACCGCGCGGTGGATGAGACGCTTTCCGCGCTCAGCCGGGCCCTGAGGGCGGATGTCCGTCTGTTGCAGGCCGGGGCCGAGAAAGCAGCCGGGGCAATCGAGGCCCGCAAGCCCGTTGTCGAGAACTTCCTGCGCAACTACAACACCGAGCTTGAGCGGGGCCTGGAGATAGCCCGCCAGGAACTGGAAGCAGCGAAGGCGAGCGGCGATGAACGGCTGCGGCTTGAAGCGGGCTTCAAGGCAGCCAACGATCTGGCGAATCAGCAAGTCCGGTTGATGTTCCAGCTTGCCGATGCTCAAGCGAGGCTGGCGGCGGCAAGCGAACAGCAAAAAGATGCCGAGCTGAAGCTCGTCGAAGCCGCAGAAGCCAATTTGGAAGCCTTCGAGACCGGCATGCTGCCGCGCGCGAAGGAGTTCAGCGCCGTCTATCTGGAGATATTCAAGACCGCGCAACAAACCACCCTGGAGTTCCAAAAGCAGCAAGCCCTGCTGCAAGCGCCCATCGAGGTCCTGCGGTTCGAGGACGAAATTACCGATTCGATCCGGGAGCTCGAAGAGGAGCTGAACCGGCTTACCGGCCAAGCCGTGGAGGCGACGGCGCGGGGCGTGTTGGAAGGGCAGCGGCGGGGCATCGCCTTGCAGCTGCGGGACGCTGCCCTGTTGGGCGACGAAGCGGCGGTCACAGGGCTGTTTGAGCAGCTTGACCTTATCAAGGGTCAAGAGACGGACATCCTGAAGCTGCTGCAAGAGCAACTGGACCTAAGGCAGTTGATTGCCGACAAGCGAACCGAACGGCAAGTCGAGCAGGCCGTTCAGCCGTTCCTGATCGAGGAGTTCGACAAGACAATCACGCTCGAGCTCAAGCGGATCGAGAACGCCAACCGGCTGGCGCTGCTCAGGGGCGAAGAGCTGTTCGCCGTGCGGCAGCGGATCAAGCTGGAGGAAACGCAGGCTGATCTTCAGGCAGCCATCGCGGAGGCGAGGGAGAAGGGCAACGCCGAGGAACTCAAGGCGCTCGAAGCGGCACGGGAAGCGATTGAGGGCAGGCTTGAAGACACAAGCGCCCTGACCGACGAGCAGAAAGAGATACTTCGCATCTTACTGGAGCAAAAGAAGGTGAACGAGGAGTTCACCGACCGGCAGAAAGAACTACAGCAGGCCGCCGAGGGCTTCTCCAAGGCGATCACCAAGGGCATGGAGGACGCCATTCTCGGCGCAAACAGCCTGCGGGACGCGCTGGCCGGGGTGCTGGAGGAGATCGCCAAAATCCTGCTGCGGGTGGCGCTGCTCAATAAGCTCGAAAAGGCCCTGGCGGGCGTGTTCGGGGGAGTATTCGGAGTTCCTTCGGCCGGCGCCGCCGCTCCCAAGGCCGCCGGAGGGCCGGTCGAGGCGGGCCGTCTCTACGCGGTGGGCGAGAAGGGCGTGGAACTGTTCCGTCCGCGCACGGCGGGCGAGATCATTCCCAACCACGTATTGCGCTCGGCCACGCCGGTCGGCGGCGGCGCTCCCGTGATCAACATCAGCATCAATATTCAGTCCACGGACGGCCCCGGCGTGCGGGCGGCGATGGCCGAGACGATCCCGGTGCTCAGGGAAGAACTGGGCCGGGCGGTCAAGGGCGACGTGACGAGAGATCTGCTGCGGCCGTCGGCGTTGCGGAGGACTCGTGAACGCTGAAACCGCACACCTCAAGCACCTGCTTGATGGCGTTTCGGCCTTTGTCGCCGACCTCGACGCTGTGAGTTTCCCCGTTGCGCCGGTTGATCCAACTGAACGACTCGGAGCGGTACATGCGCCGCGCTATGTCTGCTGCTTCGTGGTGGAAGAAGCGGGCCAAGCCTCGCTCTTCCCGTGGGCGACGCATCCTGCCGGCGCTGCGGTAAGGCTTGTAAGCCCACGTGCGCTTGCTTATGTCGTAGTCCACGAGCTCCTGGCGCAGCCGGTAGTCGCCGTCCTCACCCTCGACCGCGCTCCAGAAGCCGAGCTGCAACTGCACGCGGTCCTTCTTCGTCGCCGGAATGGAATAGCGAAGGTTCTTGAACTTGAACACGAGCATCAGGTTGTGTTCTTCCGTGCTTTCTCCCCACTTGTTGCCGGGTTCCCACAGGTCGCAGTACAGGGACAGCTTAGGGGAACGGACATCATCCGGGTTGCTGTAGGCGCGAGTGTTCAGGCCTGCAGCGGCAAGGGTGCTCTGATTTACTTTCCACTGCCTCCATTCGGCATAGTCATCAACATGTTTAAGGTCGTCCCCCCACGCGCGCGGGACGACCAGCACCAGAGCCGCGAGAGCCAGCATTGTCGGCAGTCGCATGGCGTTCATGTAGACGTTTCCCGGCACGGCCAAGTTGCGTCCAGCAGGAGTATATCATGGCGCTGATCGACTTCCCCTCCGATGTGCTGATCGTGCGCTCCGATCTGGCGCTCCAGCACCCCGGCCAGATCGTTCTGCGCTCGATCTACGGCGCGGGGACGCAAGTCTACGGACGCGGTCCGGGTTTCTGGACCGGGCGGATCGAGATTGCCGAATCCGACATCTCGACCGACGCTCAGCGGCGGGCCGTCGAGACCTTCCTGGCGCAACTGCGCGGCGCCGAGAACACCTTCGAGGTCCCGATCGAGCGCCCCTCGGCGGGCGATCTGACTGAGGACACGTCATTGACGGTGAGCGCGGCGGCGATTTCTTCCGGCGAGCTCGAAGTCACCGTGAGCGGCGCTACGGACGGTCTGGTAGCCGGGGACTACGTGCGGATCGGCGTCCGGCTGTACCTGCTGACGAGCGATCTGGACACTTCGAAATGCACGGTGGAGCCGCCCGCCGTGCCCGACACGAGTGAAGACGTTGTGTGGGAAGACGTTACGTGTCTGGCGCGGCTGGCCGTGGGCGGCGGCGGAGGGGCGATTCCCCTGCTGTGGACGCCCGACTTCGGAGGCCCGTGGGCGATTGATTGGGAGGAGGCGGTCTAGACATGCCTAATCAGTGGCTACAACACCTGATCACCATCGATACCGACCCGGCCGTGCGGGTGTGGACCGGACAGGGGTCGCTGACGCTCGACGGGGCCGACTACGCCGGCGGCGGCAAGGCGTTGGCGGTCAGCGGAGCCGAGACGCGGTCCGGCGACCCCGACAAGCGGCTGACGATCACGTTGTCGGGCATCCCGACCGATATCAGGAGCACGTTCCTACAGGACGTCGGGCCGTTGCCGGTGACGGTCGAGTGGGTGTACTCGTCCGACAGCGGCGAGAGCTGGCAGAAGGTACCGGGGGTGCTGTTCCGGGGGCGGCTTTCCACGCCGGTCCTGTCGGAGGGCGTGTTCGAAATCGAGATCGAGACCGAGCGCGGGGACGTGGACCGGGGCCGGCCGCTCACGTGGTCTGACGAGGACCAGCGGCGGCGGTTCACCGATGACCGCGGACTGGAGTACATGCGGCAGCTCTCCAGGGAGGGGACCGAGAGCGCCTGGCCGCCGTAGGGACTTATGGCGAACCACCACGAACGCCGCTTGCGGCTGCGCAACGCGATGGAGCGCGAGGGCCTGGGTGCGTCGGTGTGGGGCGAGCGCGACTGCATCTCGCTGGTGCGGGCGGTGATCCGGGAGATGTCGGGATCGGAGCCCGTGTTTGCACTGCCCGATTGGACCGACGGGCTGAGCGAGCAGGAGGCCATCCTGCGCGCCCCGCGCGAGCACGGATCGCTGCGCGCGGTCTTGATCGGGATGCTGGAAGCCGAGCCGCTGCTCAAGCGCGTTGCGAAGCGGGTCCTGCCGGCTCCGGGCATGATCGGTCTGACCCCGGCGAAGGGTTTTCACGTGGAGCGGTGCGAGGACCCGGCCCACGGTCCGTTTCTCGGCGTGGTTGGGCCGGACTGCGCTCTGTGGCTGCGGACCCACGACGGGCTGCGGCGGGCTCATCCGATAGCCGAGATGTGGGAGGTCGTCGCATAAATGCCGTTCCTGATCCCCGCGATTACGGCCGTTGCGGGCTTCTTCGGCATCAGTGTTTCGGCCGCCGTCGCCGCACAGATCGCGACCTCGATTGCGCTGACCGCCATCTCGGTCGGCGCGAGCCTGCTTGCCCGGATGCTGAAGAGCCGTCCCCGTCTGGACGCGCTCGACGGGCCGACCCATACGATCCAGAGCGAGGTCGTCAACGCCCGCTTCCTGGCGGGCAAGATGCGCACGCCGGGCGTGCTGTGCTACTTCGGCGCGGCGGGCCGCGAGGCCCGCATGGGCCTGGTGCTGGGCGAAGGGCCGTGCGAGGGCCTGGCCGACGACGGTACTCCGGAGAGAACCGGCAAGGCCGTGATCTGGATCGACGGCAAGCGGGTTCAGTTGGAGCGCACCACCCAGAGCGGCGGCGATCTGCTCAAGCCGGTAGCGGGCGACAAGTACGACGGCAAGATCGAGATTTGGGAGTACTTCGCCGCCGACGGCTCCCAAGGCGCCGCGATGCGCACGGCGGAGACCACCAAACTGATCGACAACTCGGACTATCAGGGCGGCGGCACGGGAGAGTTCGACGATTACGGCAACCCCCGCCAGATCGAACAGCTGCAGCCGTCGCCGTTTCCGCCCTGGACCGACGGGGCCGACGGGACCGACGCACACAAGCTCCAGGGGCTCAGTTGGGTCTACGTCAAGCTGACGCAGCCCAACTACAAGGACGCCGAAGGCCGGCCCAACTACGGCAAGCGCACCTTCACGCGCGTTCCCAATATCGAGTTTCTCATCAAGGGCATGAAGCTGCGTTGGCCGGGCCTGGTCACCCAGTGGGAAAGCGGCGCGGACTACGAGGCCGGCGATTTCGTGTCGAACGACGATACCGAGTGGAGGTGTACTGCCGATCACACTTCCGCCAGCGGCAACGAACCAACGCAAACGAACAGCGGCGGTACGAACTGGGAAGAGGACACCGATCCGAGAGTCTGGACCGAGAACGCCGCCGCGGTCCGCTACTGGTGGGAAACCGAGCGGCGCGGCCGTTCGGCGGACTTGATCGATGAAGCGGCTTTCACGGCCGCCTATGCGGCCTGTGAAGAGGAAGTCGACGTCACCGACGACCTGCCGACAAGTCACAACGAGTTCCGCCGCTTCGGCGTGGTCAAGCAGTACACGATCAACGGCGTCATCACGGCGGGGGACGATGTATCGAGTGTCGAAGACCAGCTCGACGCGGCCTGGGCCGGTGAGGTTATCGAGGCGGGCGGCAAGCTGCTTTTCAAGCCCGGAGCCGAGCGGCCCGCTACGGCGAAGCTGGACCTCAGCGGAGCGGATATCGTGGCGCCGCCTTCGGTCCAGCCCTGGGCACCACTACAGGACCGGGTCAACGCCATCGATATCGAGCTGGCTCAGTCGCGGGCGCACGGATGGAGCAAGCTGAGCCTGCCCGAATACGTGGACCAGGATGCCCTGGACCGCGACGGAGTCAAGCGCGCGGGCAGTCTCCGGCTGGCCTACGTCACCGATCCGCTTGCCGCCGGACGGCTGCAGGCGGTGAACCTGCGGCGCGCGCGGGAGAGCCTGCGGCTCGAAGCCAGCGTGACGCCGGGAGATAACTTCGAGCGACTGCCCCTGATACCCACAGACGTAGTTACCGTCACCGTGTCCGAGCACGGCCTGACCGATGCCCGCATGGAAGTGGAGCGGGTTTCCATCGAGCCCGACTGGTCGGTCGTGCTCAGCCTGCGCGAGGTCCTCGACGACACCTACGACGACACGCTGGTCTTGCCGGAGCTGATCAGCCGCGAAATCTATCTGCCCGACGAGACCGGAGTGCCGGACGTGGCGGGGTTGAGCGCCGACGAGATTGCCGTGATCGACAAGGACGGCAAGACGGTGATTCACCTCGAAGTCGCGTGGACGGCGGCGGCGGCGCCGGAGACCGAAATCGCGGTCCGCGAGAAGGCGGCCGCCGGGGAGACGGAAAACGAGTGGAATTTGGGAACGTCGCCGGGCGCGAACCACCGTTTCAGTCCGGTAGTGGTCGCCAAGACCTACGAGATGCGCGCCCGGCATGCGAACCGCGAGGGCGTGGTGAGCGACTGGTCGCCGACCATCGAGCACACTGTCGGCGGCGATCTGACCCCGCCCGGCGCGGTCACCGATTTTGAGGTCTTCTCCGCCCCCAACGGTATCCGCGCCACCTGGACGAATCCCACTGACGATGATTTCGGCGTAGCGTGCGTGTACATCGGTACGACGGATGTGCTTGCCGACGCCGAGCTGGCCGCCACGCTCGCCGCCGACGTGTACGAGTCTTCGGGCTGGACGGCGGGGACCGAGTATCGGGTATGGGTGCTGGCGAAGGACCTGAGCGGCAACGAGGGCGCGGCCACAGGGCCGGAGCTCGTGACGCCTACGGCGTTCGCCGAAGAGGGCGCCGAGATCCTGACCGGCGACGACGTGCCTGACGATACCAATGACGGCAAGGACGGCGATCTCTATGTCCGAGCGGACGGCACGCTGTGGATCAAAGCCAACGGTACGTGGACGAATACCGGCATCGACCTGACCGGTGATCCGGGCGCGAAGATCCACCCTTATGACGACACGGATTCAAGCGGCGATCCGATTGCTCCGCCCGGCACCATCGACGCGAATGTCGGCGATATCGCCATCCACACCGAAAGCGGGCAGTACTACCAGTACACCGCTACGGGCTGGAAAGAGGAAGGAGACCTGACCGGGCCGAAGGGAGAGCCCGGCCCGCAGGGAATCCAGGGACTCCGCGGCGATGCCGGGGGAAAAGAAGAGAAGGGACCGCAAGGAAATACCGGACCGCAGGGACTCCGCGGCGATGCCGGGGGAAAAGGAGAGAAGGGGCCCCAGGGGAATACCGGACCGCAGGGCCTGACCGGCGATCCCGGAGAGAAGGGCGGCGGCGGACCCAAGGGGAACACCGGGCCGCAGGGCGTCGTCGGCGTGCCGGGCTCCGACGGCGATCAGGTGTTCATGTACTACACCAACGCTCCCGACGACACCGCCGCGGCTGATCTGACTCCCGTCGCCCGTCTCGCCAACGGCAACTGGGTGACCGACAGCGAGTACTACTGGTACGCCGACGCCACCCAGATTCCCGACGATACCGAACCTCCTTTCGACCTGAACTCGCTGGCGGCGGCGACCGGGGAAGTGGCGCGGATGCTGCTCGTCGCCGGAGCGCCGCCGGAGCTCTACCGCGAGGGTACGTCGGGCGAGATTCTCGATCCGCGCAGCGACGCGGAAGTGACCACGAACCTGACGCTTAGCCGCATTCAGTGGGCCACGGCCAAGAAGCTGGTGCTCCACCGCACGGGTACGGCGGCGATGTCGGACTACTGGGGGACGGGGCTGGAGGGAGCGTCGAAGAGCATCTTCCTGTACGACGGTACGACGGGCGTCGAGATCGCCTACAGCACTTTCGAGAGCGCCGATGCCGCTACCGCGACCTTCGCGCCTGCGTCGGGCTCCGATGCGGAGACGTTCCTGGATGGCCTTGCCGAGGATGACCAGTTCCTCATTTTGATCGCAGACGATGGAGCGATTACGTTCTGATGCCGGAGATCCGATGGGCGGTCCGGGCGGGGGCGGAAACGGCGTTCGACATCGAGTCGGACGACTTCGCCGCGCCCGTACCGGTGCGGATCGGTCTCAAAGGTTCGCATGGCGTCAAAGGTCCTCGTGGCGTTCGTGGGAACCAGGGCGCCCAGGGCAGCCGTGGCGCGAGCGGCCGGCGCGGTCTCCAGGGCGTTCGCGGCGGCCAGGGCGCTCAGGGCAGCCGTGGCGCGAAAGGCAGGCGCGGTCTCCAGGGCGTTCGCGGCGAGCAGGGAGAGCAGGGCGAAGAGGGCGTGAAAGGCAGGCGCGGTTTGGCTGGACCCGCTGGCGACCAGGGACCTGCTGGCGATCCGGGGCCTGCCGGAGACAAAGGACCCCGTGGCGAGGATGGTCCCGCCGGAGACAAGGGCGCGCCGGGCGACGGCGGCGAGGTAGGCGGCTCTCCGTCGGGGCCGAAGGGTTTTAGCGGCCCTGACGGCGGCCGGGGCCCGGCGGGCAACGACATCTATACCGACGACTACAACAACGGGTTCTACGCCGGGTATGACCAGGGCCAGTCTGACTGTCTGCTTGAGTGATAACTGCTCATGATTCGCTGGTCCATCGACGCTCTCGGCCCTTCGCGGGACACTCTCGCGGCGGACAGCTTTCGCGATCCCCGGTATCACGCCGACTCGTCGCGCGTCGGCATTCAGGGCGACAAGGGCCAGCCGGGAATCCAGGGAGTTCGGGGTGTTCAGGGCGAGAAGGGAAGTCCCGGGGTTAGGGGCGAGACGGGGCTTCAGGGAAACCGGGGCGTTCAGGGCGAGAAGGGACGTCCCGGGGCCGGGGCGAGACGGGGCTTCAGGGAAACCGGGGTCCGCAGGGCAACAAAGGAGACAAGGGTGACGAGAAGGGTGAGCCGGGAATCCAGGGCGTTCAGGGCGACAAGGGCGCCAAGGGAACTCAAGGAGATCCTGGAGGCAAGGGGCCTGCTGGAGCCAAAGGAGCGCCTGGAGCGACGGGGATTCGTGGACAGGACTACATCGCTTCCACGGACGAGATTCAAACCGGCGACAAGGGCATCAAGGGCGTCATGGGACCCAAAGGGTTTCCGGGCCAGTCGTTCGGCTACGACGACGGCTACAGCGACGGCTACGCCCAGGGCTACAGCGAAGCGGGGTGCACGGACTGATGGCCGAAATCCGCTGGACGATCCATGCGCAAGCTCCCACCACGCCCCGGGTGACGACAGAGGACTTCGGAGCCGCCACCCCCTACACCGGCCCGCGCGGCGAAGTCGGGATCAAAGGCGAGCCCGGCGCGAAAGGCTCCATGGGAGCGATTATCATGCCCACGGGCTTCAACCTGGAAGACTATCGCGGGCCGCAGGGCGACAAAGGCAGCCCTGGCGCGAAAGGCGAACCGGGATCGGAATGATGACCAAAATCTACGTAGTGAACGCTTTCCCCGAACGCCGCGCGGCGCTGGAATCGCAGCTCTCGAAATACGCCAGGGAATCGGAGGTCCACTGGATTCGCGCCCCGCGCGGAGCCGAAGCGCGTTCGCGCGGCCTGATTCCCTGCCGGTGCTGGCGCGATCCCCATCACAAGCGGTTGATGACATGGGGCGAGATGGCCTGCTTCGCCGGTCATCTCGACGCCTGGAAGCGGATTGGAGAGGGCGACGCTCCCGGAGCCATCGTGCTCGAAGACGACGCGCGGCTGCTGGCCCCGCTTGCTGAGGCACCCGTGCGGGGCGCCTGACCTTTATGGGCGGCAGGTTCCTGGGCGAGCCGGGCGAAGCGGTCGATGGTCTGTTGCGAGCGCCCTACACCTACTGGACCGTGGGCTATTGGCTGACCCGCGAGGCGGCCGCCCGGCTTGCCGAAGCCGTCAATCCAGACGCGCTGCTGCCCGCCGACGAGTTTATCCCTTATCACTACGGCCACAACCCCAACGTGGACCCTGAATATCTGGAACAGAAGCCCTGTCTCGGCCTCCAGGCCTGGGCGCTGCCCGAATGGATCGTCGAGCCGTCAGGACGATACGGTTCGGGAACCGAGCGCTCCCCGGCGGCCTTCGACCTCAAGACCCTGGTTTTCGCCACTGACCCGGACCGGGCCGACGAGGCGCTCAAAGCCTACAGCCGGCTCGAATATCATCCGCGCGTGCTCGGCGAGGACGAGCCGGGCTGGGACACGTCCAAGCCGGGCGGCATCCGTAAGCTGCGCTGGCTGCGAGATGAGCTTCAATCCGACGAGGAACTGCGGCGGTCGGTCGTGCTCGCCGTGGACGGCTACGACACCCTGCCGGTCGCAGCAGGATCGGAAATGCTCAAGCGCTTTGCCGAAGCGAACGCGGACATCGTGATTGCCGGAGAACGGACCTGTTGGCCGGACAAAAGGCTCGCCCCGCGCTTCGACAAGATGGCGGGCAATGATGAGGCGCCCTATCGCTATCCCTGTTCGGGAACCTGGATGGGCTTCGGTGAAGATATCCTCGCAGTGCTCGACGACCCCGATCTGGACAACTCGCAACACCTCGACGATCAGCTCTGGCTTCAGCGGCGCATCCTCGACAATCCCGCGGCATGGCATATTGACCGCGAAGCGTATCTGTTCCAATCGCTTTCTCACGCCCACAAGGACATCCACCGGCGCGGCGGCTGGCCCTTCAATCACACGACGCGCTGTTACCCGGCCCTGCTGCACGCCAACGGCCCCGGCAGTCTCGATGTTGCCCGTCCGATCAGATATCGGGAGCCGTCGTTAGACGACCGGACCGGCGACTGGATGGAGGTTGCCGACGGCATCTTGGCCATGCCGTTTCTGGACTCTGACAGCCTCAAGGAGCTGCTTGCGATGGCGGCGGCGGTCCCTGCCTTGTGGGAGCCCCTGCCCGGCGACAACGTGCCGGGCGACGAGCTGCGCATCAAACATATCGACAGCCATCTGTGGGAGGGTCTGGCCAACGCGCTGAAAGAACATCTCGCGCCTGTCATTGACGCCCGCTGGCGTCCCGCGAAGTGGAAAGACCCGTCCGACTCCTTCCTGATCCGCTACAGCAAAGAGCGGCAGCCCTCGATCCGGCTGCATGAGGATATTTCATATTTCTCCTGTTCTGTGAGGCTTCGGAAAGCCTGCGAGGGTGGAGAGCTATTGTTTCCCCGGCAGAACTATGCCGATACGCTGATTCCCGACGGCTGGCTGCTGTGCTGGCCGTCGAGGATCACGCATCCGCATCAGGTGCGGCCCGTCCGCAAGGGCACGAGGGTCAGCCTGGTGGTCTGGACGGCCGAGCGATGAATGAACAGGTTTTAGTGACCGGCGGAGCCGGCTTCATCGGCTCCGCCGTATCAGCTCTACTCATCGAGCGCGGCTATCAAGTCGTTGTCTACGACAACCTCTCGACCGGGCATCGAGACGCCGTAGGTCCGGCGGCCCGCTTCGTCGAGGGCGACGTCGACGACCGCGAGCGCCTCAACCAAACCTTCCGGCGGCATCAGATACGCGCGGTCATTCACCTTGCGGCTGTCGCAACGGTCAATGCGACCAGGGATGCCTGTTGGCGCGACAATCTGACCGCCCCGGTCATACTGCTTGACGAGGCGAACCTGGCAGGAGTCGAGCGGTTCATCTTTGCTTCGAGCGCCGCCGTGTATGGGCATTGCCGATCACCGGCAGCCGAGACGGCGGCCGTCGAACCGGTTACGCCCTATGGGAAAAGCAAAGCAGCGCTGGAAATGATGCTGGAGCTGTCGCCGATGGTTTGTTTCTCGCTGCGCTATTTCAACGTCTACGGCCCGGGGGAGCGCCACGATCCCGAGACGCACCTGGTTCCGCTCGTTCTCGAAGCCGCTGCCGGAAAGCGTAAAGCCGTCCGCATTTTTGGCGACGATCACGACACCCCCGACGGCACCAGCGTTCGTGATTACGTGCACGTTGCCGACGTGGCCGAGGCGAATATCGCCGCGCTTGAGGCCGATGACGATCTTGCCGGCTGCTACAACGTCGGAACGGGCCGCGGCTATTCGGTGAAAGAGATCATCGCCATCGCCCAGGAAGCAACGGGCCGCGAGATTCCGGTCGAGGTCGCGGGGCGGCGCGAGGGTGATCCTGCTGCGCTCGTTGCCGATGCCGGGTTGATCCGGGACAAGCTCGGCTGGCGGGCGCGGCGCAGCCTGGGATCGGCGCTAATCTGAAGGAGCACATCATCGACATGAAGAAATACCGCATGCTAACCAGCGGTGAGCGCAAGAGGGGTCGCACTAGCGTTAAGATGAAAGTGTCATAGGACCCGGAAACTTTCGAGCAACACAGGAGCATCGAATGTCCCAGCACAGGCCGACCTCGATGCAGGTCCTCCGCATCCTGATCGAAGAGAAGCGGCAAGAGCTTGAACGTCTCGAAGCCCTGCACGAGGTCCTGCACGATAGATTCCACGATCTGCTGCCTGACGAGGGGGCCGACATTGCCTTGACGGGCATGCTCTCCGCTCGGCGATGAAGCAGTATTTCGTCACCCGTCTAGATTCGGATGGAGCCTATAGCCCTAGGTCCCTGCCGCAATATCTAGGCAGCTATCTGGTAGACCTGGAACAGCGCTTTGGGCCTCGGGATTCATCTTTCACTATCCTCGGCATCGAACTCGTCGACTCGCCAACTGAGGAACCCCATCTCTGGTTTCCGAATACGGACCCCGCCGGGAAGCATATCGTTGTGCATCTGAGTCCGCAGCCACTCGACAACGCACGAATCGCACGCTGGCAACTGGCACATGAATGCCTGCATCTGCTGGACCCGTGTCTTCCTCCCACGAATGTGCTAGAGGAGGGCCTGGCGACTTGGTACCAGGACAAAGCCGTACCCGTTCCGTTTGCTACTCCTGAACCGTACGACGAGCCAGAGCGCCTCGTCTACCCACTGATGGACGAACTCCCGGCCGCAATCCGCGGTCTGCGCCGGAAGGGCTATCGGATTGGGCGCCTCACGGCTGAGCAGCTGCAAGAGGCTTGCCCACATATTCAACAAGACCTCGCCATCAAGCTAACGGAGACGTTTTCTTATGACGGTAAAGAAGCATGAGGAATGGAGCCCATGAAAAAATACCGCATGCTGACCACGGGCGCGCACGACAAGCTGGCCGCCACCGACTTCCGGGCCTTCGGGCCGTTCACCGACCCCGACGAGACCAAGCACACCCTGTGGGTCTGCGAGGGCGTCGAGGACCGCGACTACACCGCCGAGGAACTGGCGCCCGTAAGCGCCGACGCCGACGGCAACTGGACGACCTCGATTGAGGGTTTGGTCTGGGTGCCCTATGTGCGGGGCTAGGCTACATCCGACGTAGCATTTGCTGCTTTAATAGGACGGTTCGCTGGCCGGATAGCGAATGGCTGGCCGAGCACGGCACCTCGGCCGAGGATCTGCTGACGGAGGACGGGAACGCATGGGCGGCCCGCGTAACACAGAACCACAAGCGAACGGTGCTTTGGCTCGTGCGCTGACACAACGAAATCCCGACTGGAGCGACAAGACTGTCCACGCCGAGCGGACCCACGTGATTCAGCAAGGTGTGTCAGGCACGGGCACAGGCAAGAGGCCGGATATTCTCATCGCCCCTCCTCGCCGCCAGCCTGTGATCGTGGAGACGGAGTTCGCCCCTGCACGCACGGTCGAGCAAAACGCGACCGCCAGGCTGGGGACGAGATTGCTGAGCACTGGAGAGGAGATTGAAGGCGTGCTTTCCGTTGTCTTGCCGGAGAGCCTCAAGACAGGCGACCTCGAAACCGTCGACAGCACCAATTTCCGCTACGCCACGCATTACTTGGATTCCAAGGGAGAGAGCATCCGCTGGCCACCAGAGCGGGAGTGGCTTGAGGGGGGTGTGGACGACCTCGCGGATGCCATCGAGTACCTGTCCCTTTCGGAACGGCAACTGGCAATAGGGGCGATAGCCCTCGAACAAGTGGTGCGGAACGCGGCGGGACTGCTCGCCGAGCACGCGGGAATAGACCCTCTGGCACGGATCGCCAGAGACTTGCATCAGGAAGCGGGCAAGCAAACCGAGCGCATGGCGGCGGCTATCTGCGTCTCGGCCTTCGTATTTCATGCGGCTATCGAAGGGCAGGAAGACATTCCACCTGTTCCGTCAGCGGGCCCCATCAACAAGAAAACGCTTCTAAGTACATGGAATGCGATTCTCGAAATCAACTACTGGCCGATCTTCAGCATTGCCCGTGACCTGGTGGAGGAATTGCCAATCAAGGCCGTGCCGCCGGTCATGAATCGCATCGCAGAGTCCATCTCCGACTTGGCCCAGCTGGGCGCGACTACCTATCACGACCTCACGGGGCGAATGTTTCAGACCCTCATCACAGATCGCAAGTTCCTCGCCACCTTCTACACATTGCCTGAGTCTGCCTGCTTGCTCGCGGAGCTGGCGGTCGAGCAGCTGGATGTGGACTGGTCGGACAGGGCCGCAATCGAAGGGCTGCGGATTGCGGACTTCGCCTGCGGTACGGGGGCCTTACTCTCTGCCGCGCAGCGTGCGGTCTATCGGCGCTACCGCAGGGCTGGCGGCGATGACAAGGACTTGCACCGGGCCCTGATGGAGCGCGTTCTAACCGGGCTGGACATCATGCCCGCCGCAACCCATCTCACCTGCTCCATGCTGTCCAGTTCCCACCCCTCGCTCGCCTTCGGGGAATGCCAGATTCACACAATGCCCTACGGCATTGACCGCCATGAGACACACATCGGCGCACTCGATCTTCTCGATTCCGACCATTCCTACTCCCTGTTCGCCATGGGCGAGTCGATGGGCGGCACGGAATCGGACAGCCGCAGCGAGCACTCCGTCAAGATTGAGGACAAGTCTTGCGATCTGGTCATCATGAACCCACCGTTCACGAGGCCCACGAACCATGAGGCCGGTCATGCCGAGATACCGATTCCATCGTTCGCGGGCTTCAACACGTCGCACGACGAGCAGCAGGCGATGGGAAGGAAGCTCAAGAAAGCCGCCACCTTGTTTAGCAGCGGCCACGCCGGCCTCGCGTCGAACTTCATGGACCTGGGACACCACAAGCTGAAGGAAGGCGGCGTGCTGGCTCTCGTCATTCCGTTCGCGTTCGTCCGGGGCAAGTCATGGAAAAGAGCGCGGGAGGTACTTAAGGCCCACTACAGCGACGTTTACGTCACGTCCATTGCCGGCACCGGCTCAACGGCGCGTGCATTCTCGGCCGACACCGGCATGGCCGAGTGCCTTCTCGTGGCGACGAAGCGAAGCAGGGGCAACTCCCGCGCGGCGTACTCCAATCTGGCGGCAAGGCCCTCGTCTCTGCTGGAAGCCGCCGTGGAAGCAAAGAACGCAACGGGGCAGGCCGTGCAGGGCGACATTCTTGAAGGGGGCGCAGCGGGCGTCCGATCCGCGAGCGTCATCGAGGCGGCCCGCAGCTTGGAGGCGGGCAATCTGCGCCTGCCGCGGCAGTCGCAAGCGATCAGATTGCCCGTGGTGGAGCTCGGCACGGTAGCAGCGCGGGGCCTGGTCCATAGAGACATCAACGGTGGCCCTACGGATCGCGACAAGACAGGAGCGCCGCAAGGCCCTTTCATCAAGCGCTCCATCCGCCCCGGCGAGGTGCCGACGTACCCTATGCTCTGGGCGCATTCCGCCGACCAGGAGCGCAGGTTCGTGGTGCAGGCCGACTCCTGCGGCGATCCTCGCCCGGGGGACGAAGCGCGGGCCGTCGATCGCTGGAATTGCGCGGTATCCCGCCTGCACGCCAACCTGGACTTCCGGCTTAACTCCCAGAGTCTCGCCATGTGCCTCACGCCGGAGAAGTGCCTGGGCGGCAGGGCGTGGCCAAACGTGATTCCCTGCAAGCCGGGATACGAAATCCCGCTCCTGCTTTGGGCCAACTCGACGCTGGGACTGATCCTGTTCTGGTGGCACGGGACAAGGCAGCAGCAGGGAAGGGCGTGTATCACGGTCACTAAGCTCCCCGGTCTTCCCGTGCTCGACCCCCGCACCTTGACGCAGGGTCAGGTCGCTCGCTGCCGCGCGATCTTCGACGACTTGAAGGATCGCGAGTTCCTGCCCGCTAACGAGGCATACCGCGACGAGACGCGCAAGGCTCTCGACCGTGAACTGCTGTTCGGAATCACGAGCGTGTTGCAACTCGACCCGGGCCTAGAGGAAGGGTTGGATCTACTGCGGAAGCAGTGGTGCGCTGAGCCATCCGTCCATGGCGGGAAGGCTACTCGAAACTGAATGCCATCGGCCTGCGACTGCATGTAAGCGCCTAGTTTGCGCCGGAATCTGGAGTGTACTCACCCACGACCATCGCCGACGAGCCGCAAGCCGACAACACCCGCTCCAGCGCCCCGGCTTCGTGACGGTCAATCGTCAGCCCGTACTTGCGGCGCACGGCAACCACCCGCGCGGCGAACCAGCATCGGTTCTTCTCAGGCATCCACTCGGCCGCGTCACGGTCGCTCTTCTGATGGCGGTTCAGCGATGGGCTCGCCAGGGTGAGGTTGAGCAGATCCCGTGCGAAGCGCCGGCGCGTCCTTCGCTTCGCCGCGCACAGGCCGCTGTCGTGGGCTTCCGACCGCGCAACGATGTGCTCGATGTCGGTCTCGCTGATGCTTCCGAAGTAGCGGCCGGTGTAGGGGCTGTAGATCTTCCCGCCCTGCTTGACGACGATGCGGGGCTCGACCGATGGCGGATAGCGGTAGTCACGCGCCGAGTAGGGTGAACAGCGGGATTCGGGGGCTACGGTGAGGCTGCGCCATGTTTCGGCGTGAACAACATTAATTATGAAAAAGGAAAAGAAGAATACTGTCTGGAACTGCAAGGCTAGAGGTCTTTCAGTCCCGTGTTGGGTTGCTCTAGCAGCTCAAGCTGCTCAAGCTGCTCCTTGATATTCTTGACCCTCCGCGCCTTCTTAAAGGTAACATCTGCGGGCTGGGGATAGTCGATGCCTTGTCTGTCCAAAAGGCTTTCAATTGTGTGCAATTGTAGACGAGGATGCTTCCCCCACGGAGACTTATAGAAACCGACGGAGGCGGCTTCTTTGCGCATGGCCTCAGTAGGTGGTTGGAGAGACAAAAAAACTCCAATCTGAGCCTTCTCACGGTCGAGAACGCCCGCCAAGTCGCGGATGTGTGAAGCCGTGACGCGCCCGGCCTTCACGGAGAAGATGATCTGTTTGGTCTTTCCGGTCCGGCCTTCGTCATGAAAGTGGAGCCGGCCATCAATGCCCCGGTCGGCTCCCTTCTTCTGTTCTGCTGGCCTTGCTCCAGCCAGGCCAAGCGCCCACCACTGAAACTGATAAGGGTCCTGCTTTGCCAAAGCCTGTGCGTCATGGAGGCTGGTCGGTTCACCGATGACTTCCAATCGGTGGTCCTCGTCGAAGGAATCCCGCAGCCGGTGACGAATCAAATTGATGGCTAGTTGAGTGACGTCGATTCCGATCCAACGCCTGCCGAGATGTTGGGCCGCTGCAATGGTCGTGCCGCAGCTACAGAAGGGGTCCAGAACCACATCGCCTTCGTTGCTGCTGGCCTGGATGATGCGTTCGAGCAGCGCTTCGGGCTTCTGAGTCTGGTAGCCGAGGCGTTCCCTCCCCTGTGGCTAGTTCAATATCCCCCCACCAATCACCAAGTGGGATGCCCCGTTGTTCGTCCAGATATCGCTTGTACCGTGGGATGCCCTTGCCGTACTTCGGTACGACGATCCGACCCTTCTCATCTTCTGCCATCATCCGCTCTTTCGTCCATCGCCATACCTTAGTGACACCCTTGAACTCATACGTCAGATTCGGACGATTCGGATTCGGGTTCAACAGGCTGGTCAATTGGTAGCGGCGTCCATTCTCATCAGTGAGTGCGTATTGCAGTACGGCCTTCTCTGGATCGTGCGGAAGGTAGATCGGTGACCAGTACATAGACCCCACATCCTTAGCGAAAGCAAGGATTACGTCATGTGTCGAAGCCAATCTATTGACTCCCGCATAATATAGAGTCAGTCAAAACAAAGAGAAGACTGTTTCCAGAAGGCCGTGATCAAACGCGGTTTGCGGTACATGCGGCGGAGTGCCTTGCGGGCCCGCTCGTTCAGCTCGCCGTAGTCTTTCGGACAGACGTTCGGCAACTCGTGCTGCTTCCAGTAAGCCCAGATGTATTCCACCGGATTCAACTCCGGCGCATAGGGTGGCAAGTACTCGGTTGCGATGTGGCCTTCGGAGAGTTCGATGAACTCTTGCACCAGGCGGCTACGGTGCGCCGGCAGCCGATCCCAGACGATCAGCAGCGGGCGATCGATATGACGTACCAACGCCTTGAGAAAGTCGGTCACTTGCTCTTTGCCGATCGCACCGGGATAGAGCCGGAAGTAGAAGTTACGCAGCGTCAGCCCCGCCGAGACGGAAAGCTTCTCCCAGTTGAAGTTAAACTGCAGCACCGGTGTTTGGCCACGTGGCGCCCAGGTGCGGCAGCGATGCGGCTTCTGACTCAATCCGCTTTCGTCGATGAAGACGAGCGTACGGCCTTCGTTTTGGGCTTTTTTTTAATGCGCTTCCAGGTCTTGCGCTTCCAGGTGCGGATCCGCTCTTCGTTGCGCTCGCGCGCCTTTCCGGCCGGGCGTTGCGGGCTCCAGTCGAGCGCTCGCAGGATCTTCCAGACGTGGCCTGCGTGGTATGCGACCCCGAACTCGTCTCCGGTCAGCCGAGCCACCCGCGGACAGCTCCACAGGGGCGTTGGGAAGCCGTGGGCTTCCGGGCCTTCCAGCAGCAGCGACGTCAGGCGTTCGCGTTGTGCGGCATCGAGGAGCGGCTTGCGTCCGGCGCGCCCGGCCTGGCGGAGTCCGGCCGCACCCTGCTCGCGGTATTGCCGCCGCCACTCACTGACGGTTTGGCGAGCGACGTTCAGCCGTCTCGCCGTCTCGGACTGATTGTGGCCTTGGTGGAGCAGCCGCATCGCTTCGAAACGGCGCTTCTCCAGCGCCTTGAAATCCCGCTTCACACCTTTGGGGTTGCCCATACATATATAGATGCTCCACACTGTCAAAAAGTGTCATAATAATTTGCGGAATTCAATAGTAGACGCATGCCCCTTTGGGCGGGAGCGTCGCCAAACGATTTCATTTCTGAAATTCTTCGACACTTCACTCCAGGTGAAGTATACTTCTGTTTCACTTCAGGTGAACATGATACATTCAACCGAAATCAAGGCCCGACTGGCCCAGTTGGGCATCTCCCAAGAGCGGCTAGCGCGAATCCTTGGGATTCACCCATCGCTCATCACCCGCTATTTCCGGGGTGACCGCCCCCCGCCCGCCGACTTCTTCGAGAGGGTCAACGCGGTCCTCGACCGCGAGGAGGCGGTGAAGAAAGCGTTGCAGGAAACCAAAGAGAAGGTGCTAAAGGAGTGGGGGGCGTGATGGGGTGTCAGTTCATGATCGAGTTGCCGGAGGCCGACCCCGAACTGACGGGGAGGCGATTGTGCGCCCTGTTGCGCGCCTTGCCTGCGATCAACGAGGAATTGAGCCCCGATGACTGTGTGGGCGTAGCCCTTCCTCCGGGCGTGACCATCGATATTTCAAGCTCCTGGTCGGGTGCTGAGGGAGGGGGTGGCGTGATGGGGGATCTGAAACCGCCGACGCCTAAAGGTCTTCGTCGGGCGGCAGTATCCGGACCAGGCGGATTAAGACTTTCTGAAGTTCAGCGAGATGCCCTCGGGAAACTTCGTCAGGCTGGGATAACCGGATTTCAGCTTCCATGGAGCGTTCAAGAGACTTCAAAAAGCGGTCGGTCGAGCCTGGAGAATGCGCTTTGTCAAGTTGTCGAACGGCGCGTGCAACGACGGTTAAGTACACCACCGCCAATTCGATAGAAAGGGTAACCGGAGTGTCTCCATTGGGGTTCATGCTTGCTTGTCCATACAGAAGGGTCCGTGGATTATACCAGCAAGGGCTTCCTCATCGCCTGAGGGAGTGGCGTGAGCGCTTCGGAAATCTGTCAGATGGTGACCGCGTTTGGGTTTCTGGCCACTTGCGTGGTGCTCTGCCTGAGCATACGCCAGGTCTGCCTGTTGTGCCAGGAGCTTGCCGACATCTGCGACAGGCTTTCCGAAGCCGTGGGATGGATCGAGGATTCAGCGTTCGAGGGGCTGTCTTGCGCCAGCCGAGACGACGCTAGGCGCGGCAGGGCACGGCATGGGTAAGAAAATGATCGAGATCAAAAACTCCGAGGGAATAGTCCTGTACGCCAGCGAGACGGCTAGCGACCTTCGAGCGGCCGTGGTGGAAGCCGTGGGGAAGAAGGCGAATCTCCGCGGGGCGAATCTCTGCTGGGCGAATCTCCGCGAAGCGAATCTCGGCGGGGCGAATCTCGGCGGGGCGAATCTCCGCGGGGCGAATCTCGGCTGGGCGGACCTCGGCGGGGCGGACCTCGGCGGGGCACGGTGCAGCTCCGTGTTGGCCGAGAAATGTGACCGCATACTCACAGCGTCCAGCGGATCGGGCTACCAGATGGTGTTTGTCCGGCACCCCGACGGCATCTCGGTGCACGCCAGTTGCCGTAACTTCGAGTCTATTGCCAAAGCCAGCAAGCACTGGCGAGAGGGGAAAGGCCATGATCCGAAGCACTTGGCTGACTGCCTGTCAGCCCTGGACTACCTGACGGCGCTGGCGAAGCAGCGCGGCTGGACCCTGCCTGAAGAAGACATTGAGGCGGCGGCATGAGCCTCAGCGCCGAACAGATCCGCGCCCGCGAGGGCAAGCTGACCGCCAGCCGGGTCCGTGTCCTGATGGACGGCAGCGACCAGGACTTATACGACCTGTGGCGCGAGCTTACCGGCGATCCAACCTGCCAGCCGCCCGACCTTTCTGGTGTGTGGGCGGTACGGCTGGGCGAAGCGACCGAAGACCTCAACCTGGACTGGTACGAGTACAAGACCGGACGCCGGCTCACCAGAAAGGGCGAGGTCGTCACATCGCAAGAGCGCGCGTGGGCGGCGGCGACCCTGGACGGCTTCGATGAAGACCACCCAGACGGCCCGGCGGTAATCGAGGCCAAGCATGTGAACGGCTTCGCGCCTTTTGATTCAGTGGCAGCCCGCTACCTGCCGCAGGTTCACTGGCAGATGTACGTGACCCGAACACGGCTGGCCGTCTTGTCCGTCATCGAGGGAGCGCGCGAGCCCAGGATCGAGGAAGTACCGCTCGACCGCGGCTACCTCGACGAGCTGCTGCGGCGGGCCGATCTGTTGTGGCAGTGCGTCGAGACGCTGACGCCGCCCGTGGCGCTGCCTCCTGCCGAGCCGCCCAAGCCCGCCACCAGGGAAGTCGACATGACGGACAACACGGATTGGGCATCGCCGGCTGCCGCGTGGCTGGAGCACCGCCCCGCGGCCATAGTGTTCCGCTCAGCCGAAAGAGCGATCAAGGAACTAGTGCCCGCCGACGCCAGCCGCGTCCACGGGCACGGAATCACAGTGCAGCGCAGCCGCAACGGGGCGCTGCGGATAGGAGCCATCAAGTGACAGAAGAACACCCCAAGCAACTCGTAGCGGCGCTGGCCAAGGCGCAGAGCGTAATCACCGCCCCGGCGCGTAACCGCGTGGTGACCGTCAGGACCAGGACCGGCGGCAGCTACACCTTCCGCTACGCCACGCTCGATCACATCATCGAAGACATCCGCAAGCCGCTCACCGACAACGGCCTGTGGTTCACGCAAATTATCGGGAGGGACGAGGACGGCAAATACCGCCTGGTCACGCGGCTGTTGCACGAAAGCGGCGAGGCCATCGAGAGCCACACGCCGTTGCTGGTTGAGGACAAAGGCAACCAGGCGTTCGGATCGTCACTCACCTACATGCGCCGCTACGCGCTCACCGCGTTGCTGGGGATCGCGGCCGACGAGGACGATGACGGCAATTCCGCCGACGGCCACACCGTGGAAGCGATGCGCAAGCGGCCGCAGCCAGAAGCAGCGCCGCCTGCCGGGTCGACAAACGGCAAACCGCGGAAACCGCATGGAATACCCGTAGCGGCAAAAGAAGGCGGCGCTGACGGGGAGCGTGACTGGATCGCATGGGGTTCCACACTTGCCGCCGCGCTCAAGGCGGCAGCCCCGGATGAAGTCGAGGAGTGGTTGAAGCGAAACGCGGACCAGCTCAACAACTGCAAGGAGCAGGCGCCGGCGATCCACAGGCGTTTGATGAAGATCGCCAGCCCGAAACCCCAAGAGGAGGCCGCCTGATGCCGACCGTTGACTTCTCTGAAGTAGATACCGCGCAAGACTACTCGCTGCTGCCGGACGGGGAGTATCTATGCCGCATCGAGTCCATCGACGACACGATGACCACGAACGCCGGAGATGCGATGTGGAATCTCCAGATGGTCGTTGATGACGGCGACTACCGAGGAAGAAAGGTTTTCGACAAGATCGCCTTTTCCCGGGCGGCGCTGCCGCGCGTCAAGCTGCTGTGCGAACAGCTTGGGCTTGACGTGAGCGGCGTATTCATTGTGGAGCCGGAACGCTTGATCGGCCGTGCGGTCCATGTCACGGTCGAAATCCAATCGTATACCGACCGCTACGGCGAAGAGAAGCAAACCAACAAAGTCACGTTCGCTGGCTACCGCAAGGCCGGCGGATCATCGTTGCCGACCAGTAGCCCCGAAACCGAGGAGGACGATCTTCCCTTCTGATGCAAGTTCTTCTAACACGCTCGATCTCCGGCCTCAAGGCGGCGGACCACTTTGCCGCCGAAGCGCTTTCAAGAATCAAGCACGGCCAGGAAGTGCGCTGTGAGATCAGGCGGGTCCGCAACCCCAAGCAGCTGCGGCTGTACTGGGCGCTGATCGACGCCTGCTGGCAGCACCAGGACTGCTACGCGACCAAGCAGGACTTGAGCGACGTCATCAAAGTGGCCGTGGGCCACTCGGACGAAGTAGTTACCAAGTCGGGGAAAGTGGTTGCGCGGCCCAAGTCGGTCTCCTTCGGCAACATGCCCCAGGATGCCTGGGAGGAGTTCTTTGGCCGCGTGATCCAGTTCGCCTGTGAGCGGATCATCCCGGGGACCGACGACGAGGACCTGCGGGCGCATCTGGAGGAGCTGGTCAGGTGAAGCGGGAAGGAAAGCGGCTCGGCTCTAAGCCATCAGGAGGAGACAACTCGTGCTTGAAATTCCCAACTGTTCGATCAAGAAGACCTCGAAAACCACGCTCGAAGGAGCGGAGGAGGCCTATCTCAGCGGCAAGATCGTCTTGGAGGGCGATCTGACCAATGGGGCGGCGGAAGTCCTGGGTTGCGGCGGTGCGATCCGCGACAACCTGCCGGCCTTCACCGTTCCGAAAACCAGACTGCGGGAAGGCGGCGACAACAAGTATCCCCACGCGATTGAGCTGGGAGATGGAAACGGCGGTGGACTGACGCTGCCCAATGTCTCGGTACACGCCATGCAGGGCAAGGTCCGCGAGGGGCTGGCGACGCTGACGATCACGGCCACCTTCGATGACCTGTTGAGCAAGGTGGTGTCGGAGTTCCACGGCGACCACCCTTCGTTCGTCGGCACGCTGCGGGTATCACAGGCAGCCGAACCCGACCAGGCGCAGATGGACTTTGAGGATGAGGCGGAACAGGCTGCCTAAGCTCCAGGTGAGCCGCTTGTGGTCGAACCTTCGCCGCCGCGATCCGCACCCGCTGTTCACCCGCGAGGAGCTGGAGCGCTGGCTGATCGAGTCGAGCCACGGCGGGAAAGGAATCGGCTGGCGCTGCTCCTATGGCGTGAAATGCAACTGTTATCTGTCATTGCCGGAAGTGTCGCTCGACCACAAGACGCCGCTCAGCTTTTTGCGGATCACGACGCTCGACAATCTGGCCGTGTGCTGCAAGGCGTGCAACCGGGTCAAGGGTGATCTCGACGGCGAACACTTTCTGGAACTGATGGGGCTGCTCGACCACTGGCCGGTGGAGCAGCGCCGGAGCGTTTTGCGGCGGCTGGGTCAACCGCCGGGCCAATGGGCTTATAAGCGGCGCGGGCAGAACGGGACTTTTGCTGTCAGGGCATAGAGGATTCCATGGAACTAGCGATTGCGTTGGTAGTGTTCTCGGCCTGTGCGCTGCTGTTTAGGGGCTGTGCTCACCGCCGTACCACGAGGCCGCGCAAGGACGAGGAAGGGGCCTATGTGCGCTGCCTGGAGTGCGGGTCGCGGATCGCCGCGCCGCTGTGGGACGAGCGATGACAAACATCTTGACCCGGGCGCGTAGATGGGGTAAGCTGTTCTCGTCGCGGCAAAATCCGCGACCGGGATTCGCGTCCCGCTACCAGAAGCGCCCCGGCGCTCGTTCTGTAGCGCCTTTTTCGTGCCCGCTATGGCGGGCCGGGCGGGGGCGTCTTCGGACGCGCCGCTTGCTTCTGGGCGGTAACGCGAACCCTGTTCGGTCCGCCACCCTCTACCGATTCGCGTCGGCGGGTGGCAATCCGCAAGGAGCCGCCCATGCAGAAGCGATCCCCGAAGTCCGCGTTTCAACACCCTCTGTTTCCTCCCCCGGTCGCCGAGATCATCGAAGCCTCTCCGGGCGTCAGGCTCAACGGCAACGTCGAGACCGCCTGGAAGCTGGTCGCCAATCTCAACTATCACAGCGGCGCCGACGTGTTGGTTCTGGCGCTGGCCATCGGCTGCCTGTGCCGCGCGCTGGCCGAGCGGAGCGGCGACGGCGAATCCGGCCCGATTTGCTGACGGGAGGACGTTCATGAAACGCCACCCGCTATCGGAGGTCTGGGGCGACATACCGCCCGAACAGTTTAAGGAGTTCGTCAAGGACGTGCGGGCACACGGCGTCCAAGAGCCGATCGTGGTGCTCGACGGGAAGGTCCTCGACGGCTGGCACCGCTACCGTGCGGCGAAAGAGACGCACGCGAAGTTCCTCGAACGGGAGTGGTCCAAGTCCATCCACGGCGACCCGGCCAGCTTCGTGATCCGCCGGAATGCCCACCGGCGGCACCTGACGGCATCGCAACGGGCCTCGGCGGTAATCGCTTGCCATAAATGGATGCCGCGCGGCGGCGACCGGCGGTCGGATGATTTTCAAAGGGCACCAGTGCCCTTTGAAAATAGCGACAGATCACAGGATGGTGAACACGCAACGACCGCCGAAATGGCCAAGGAGGCTGGGGTCAGCGAGCGCACCATCAAAGACACCAAGGTAGCCGAGCGAGTGGGACTTGGAGACAAGGTGCGCTCGGGCGAGATATCGGCGAAAGCAGCGGCGCGCAAGGCCCGGGGCGAGGACTCCGAACCCAAGCCCTCTAAGCCCACGCCCGCAAGTGCCGCCAAGCTCCACAAAGAGAACGGGCTTCTGGAGGCCGAGCTGACCGAGGCCAAGCTCGAACTCAACGAGATCCGCACGAAGAACGACGAGCTCGAGGAGCGCATCGCCTTCGTCCAGGCCGAATCCGCGCCCGTCGCGGCCGTGCGCGAGGAGAAGTTCAACAACTACCGCGCCCACATCCAGACGCTCAAACACTCGGTTTACCGCTGGCAGACCCAGTTCCAGGAATCGAATGCCGAGAACAAGGCGCTGAGGCGGCGCCTGCGGGCCCTGGGGGAGAACATCCGGCCATGATCCCCGAGCCGCGCGACTACCAATTCCGATCCATAGAATCCCTGCGGCAAGGGATACGCGACGGCCATCTGCGCCAGATCCTCTGTATTCCCACAGGCGGAGGCAAGACGATCTGTAGCGCGTACCTGATCGCCGAGGCCGTCGCCAAGGGCAGCAAGGCGGTCTTTGTCTGCGACCGCGTGGCGCTGGTCAACCAGACTTCGAAGGTATTCACCGAATTTGGCATCACGCACGGCGTGGTGCAGAGCAAGAACACGTTCGGGCGCTCGCTGCCGGTGCAGATCTGCTCGGCCCAGACGATCGAGGCGCGGGGCTTCTGGCCGGATCTCGATCTAATCATCGTGGATGAATGTCATTCCCAACGCAAGGCCGTGCTGGAGTTTGTCACCGCGATCGGCAAGCCGGTGATCGGCCTCACGGCCACGCCCTTCAGCGCAGGGTTGGCTCAGACCTACTCGCGGGTGGTGAACGTCACCACCACCGACAAGCTCATCGCCGACAAGTGGCTTGCTCCGCTGAAGGTGTACGCGGCCAAAGAGATCGACATGAAGGGGGCGAAGACCACTGGCGGCGAGTGGCTGAGTTCGGAAGTCGAGCAACGCGGCTCTAAGATCGTCGGCGATATCGTCGCGGAGTGGCAAGACAAGACCGGCAAGCACTTCTCCGGGCCGGTCAAGACAATCGGCTTCTCGGCCACCGTCGAGCACGGCGAGGAGCTGTGCCGCGCTTTCCAAGCGGCCGGTCATGATTTCCGGCAGGTCTCCTACAAGGACGGCAACGACGAGTCGAGAGCGAAGTTAATCGAGGCTTTCCGGTGCGGGGAGGTGTTGGGACTGATCAGCTGTGAAGCCTTGGCGAAAGGATTCGATGTGCCCGACATCCAATGCGGCATTGCCGCGCGGCCTTATCGCAAGTCGCTGGCGGCCCACATTCAGCAGATCGGCCGGGTGATGCGCCCGGCACCGAACAAGGACTTTGCCCTGTGGCTCGATCACGCGGGAAATTACCTGGGATTTCTCGACGAGACGCTGGAGTTTTTCGCCCAGGGCGTGAACGAGCTCGACGATGGCGAGCGGGGCCGCGTGGTGCGCAAGCAGTTCCGAGCTACCGAAGCGCCCAAGTGCCACCGCTGCGGCTACGTCTGGGGCCTCGACGAGGAAGCGGATCTGTGTCCCTCGTGCGGGCTGGAGCGGGGCCGCGGCCGCTCGCGGGTGGCGGTGCTCCCGGCCGCATGGAGGAGGTCGAGGGGGCCGCGGGACGCAACCAGGACTGGGCCGCGGACAAACGGTTCGTCTGGCAGCACATTCAGCGCATTGCGACCGAGCGGCAGCTCGGCGATCCGAAGGCCGCCCGCAAGTTCGCCCTGGCGCAATACCGCAATTGGTTCAACGAGTGGCCGCATGGCAATTACCGGCCCGCCTGGGCTCCGGCGGACCCGCGCGTGGAATCGCGCGTGAGGCGGCAACTCAACAAGTGGTGCAGGCGGCAATACGCCATCCAGCGATCGGTCAAGGCGAGGGCCTCAGCATGACGGAACCAACCACGGACCAGGTAGCCCAAGCGCTCGAGTGGATCTCGCCGGAGGACCGCGACACCTGGGTGCTCATGGCGATGGCCTGCTGCTCGGCGCTGGGCGACGACGGGTGGCGGATATGGAACCACTGGTCGCAGGGCTCGGACAAATACCGTCCCCGGGACGCTGTTGCGGTCTGGCGCTCGGTGCGGTCCGAAGGAGGCGTCACGGTTGGGAGCCTGTTCGAGATGGCCCGGCGCGCCGGCTGGCGGCCGAACGCGGCGGGTGGATTCCGGCCACATCGACAACGTACGCATCGGTCCCCGCCAGTCTCCACCGGCCCCTCGCACGAAGAGGCGGCGGCGAGGGCAGAGGAGATGATGGCCGAGGCTAAGCTCGACACGCACCCCTATCTGGCGCGGAAGGGATTTCCCGACCACAAGATGCTAGTGTAGTGCGTCAAGCAGATTGCACCTTATGCAGGGCGGCACGTCCGCGCTTGACTTTCTCGAGGATGTCGGAGGCGGTCGCGGTCCAGATGAAGGGCGTGGGATGCCCGTTGTGCTGGGCGATGTAGTCGTCAATGGCGGCGACGAGCTCGTCCACGCTGCGAAACACGCCGCGGCGCAGGCGCTTGACGGTGAGATCGCGAAAGAATCGCTCGACCATGTTCAGCCACGACGCCGAGGTCGGGGTGAAATGAATGTGGAAGCGCGGGTGACGATCGAGCCAACGCTTCACAGCGGCATGCTTGTGGGTGGCATAGTTGTCCACGATGAGATGAAGCTGTTTGTCCTTGGGGGTGCGGCGGTCAATTAAGCGCAGGAAGCGCAGCCATTCCTGGTGGCTGTGTCGGGGCATGCACTCGGCGATCACGCTGCCGTCAAGGCTGTTGAGCGCCGCAAACAGGGTGGTCGTGCCGTTGCGCTTGTAATCGTGGGTCATCGTTTGGCCGCGTCCCTTTTTGAGCGGCAGGCCGGGCTGGGTGCGATCGAGGGCTTGGATTTGGGACTTCTCATCGAGCGAGAGAACCAGAGCATGCTCAGGCGGATTGAGATAGAGTCCGACGATGTCGTCGAGTTTCTCGGCGAAACGCGGGTCATTGCTGAGCTTGAGGGTCTTGACGCGGTGGGGCTTGAGGCCATGGGCGCGCCAAATCCGTCCCACGGTGGAAGCGCTGACGCCGGCCGCGGCGGCCATGGTGCGGCGGCTCCAGTGGGTGGCGTTGGACGGTTTCTCGCGGGTGGTCTTGTGGATGATCTGCTGTACTTTCTGCTTCGAGACGGCAGGTTTACGACCGGGCCGTGGGGCGTCTTTTGCAATGCCGGCGATGCTGCTTTCGAGAAAGCGCGTGCGCCAGCGGGCCACCAACTGCCGCGAGACACCGAGCTGTGCGGCGATCTGCTTATTCTCGAGACCGTCGGCGGCCAGCAGGACAATCCTGGCTCGCAGGGCGAGACGAACGGCGACTTGGCGGCCGCGCGCGTAGCGGTCCAACTGCTTGCATTGCGCTGTGTTCAAAGTTACTGGTTGTGCTCTTCGCATCCCATGCCTCCTGTTAATAGAGACGATGGGAAGTCAATATAAGTTACATTATTTATGGTGCACTACACTAGCTGTAGCTCTTGGGCGGCGTCAACGCCCCTGCTGGTCGATTCGCCGACGACAATGTGACGGCTGGTCTGTGGAGTCAGCTCAGGGCGGGGGCGCTGATTGGGCGTCGGGCGGCGTTTTGGGGTCAGATCGGCCAAAAAACAGGCCCGGAGAAGCCGCTGAAGGCGTCCTCTGAGCTGGGGTGGGCTAGTTCGTCCTTTTGCTCGGTGAGCTCGTAGCCGAAGGCTTCCATGCCCGCGACAACGTTGGTTCGAGCAAGATCGGACTTGGGCTGGAACTGGTGGTCCGTGAGTCGAAATGCTCCTCGTTCAACTAGGGCGGCAAAGCCGCGGTTGCGCGGCCAAGCGTTCAGAACCACAGCTTCGGCCACCGGCCGGGCTGCGGACCTCTCACCTGTGCTCGGGGCTTCAAGCAGCACCTCCGCGATCCGTCATACTAAGAGTATCCACTTGTAAACCGGGCGAATTTAGGCACCCCACACGCGGGAAAGGCGCATGCTCTCCGAGTCCATGCCCAACGCTGCCACCAGCCAGAACGGAGACAGCGGCGACACCGTTTTCGAAGCCCGCGGCCTGACCAAGATCTACGACATGGGCGAAGTGCGGGTCCATGCGCTTCGGGGAGTGGATCTCGACCTCTACTCGGGCGAGTTGGTGGTTCTCCTCGGACCTTCGGGCAGTGGAAAATCCACGCTGCTGAACATTCTGGGCGGGCTCGACGCCGCCAGTAGCGGCCACGTCACCTACCACGACAAGGAACTCACCAAAGCGAGCGACCGAGAACTGACCGAGTACCGGCGCTCGCACGTCGGCTTCGTCTTTCAGTTCTACAACCTGATCCCCAGTTTGACCGCCCTCGAGAACGTCGCGGTAGTCACCGAGATCGCGGACCAGCCGATGAAACCCGAGGATGCCTTGGCGCTCGTGAACCTAGAGGACCGCCTCGACCATTTCCCGGCCCAGCTTTCCGGGGGGGAGCAACAGCGCGTGGCGATCGCGCGGGCGATTGCGAAAAACCCGGCGGTTCTCCTGTGCGACGAGCCCACCGGCGCTCTTGATTCCACCACCGGCATCGTCGTGCTCGAGGCGCTCGAACGCGTGAACCGCGAGTTAGGCACCACGACCGTCGTCATCACGCACAACGCCGATATCGCCGACATGGCCGACCGTGTCATCCACCTCAGCGACGGCAACATAGGCAAGGTGTATCGCAACGAGAAGAAGAAGGCGGCACGGGATCTCCACTGGTAAAAGACGATGGTGATCGAATGAGCGCTCTCCATCGCAAGCTGCTGCGGGACCTCTGGGCGCTCAAGGGGCAGGCGCTGGCGATCGCGCTCGTGATGGCAAGCGGCGCGGCGACGTTCGTCATGTCGCTCAGCACGCTCGACTCGTTGCGGCACACCCAATCCACGTTTTATCGCGACTACCATTTTGCCGAGGTCTTCGCGTCCCTCAAGCGCGCGCCGGAGAGCCTGCGGGCTCGGCTGCAGGCCATTGCGGGCGTGCACCATCTGCAAACGCGCGTCAACGCGCCCGCCAATCTCGAAGTCGAGGGTTACGCGGACCCGGTAACCGGGATGTTGGTCTCGATTCCCGACTTCCACCGCCCGCTCCTCAACGACCTGTACATCGAGCGGGGGCGGTTCGTCGAATCGGGCCGCGACGACGAGGTCATGGTGCACCAGTCGTTCGCCAATGCCCATGGTTTCGAGCCCGGCGACCGCATCACAGCGGTCATCAACGGACGCCGCAAGCGCTTGAGCATCGTCGGCGTGGCGCTCTCGCCGGAGCACATTTTCCCGATTCGCTCCGGCGACTTCATTCCCGACTTCGAGAGCTTCGGCGTGCTGTGGATGGCGCGGACGCCCCTCGAAGCGGCGTACGACATGGAGGGGGCGTTTAATGACATTGCTCTCACCCTCACCGCCGATGCCCAGTTGGAAGAGGTGATCGATCGGGTCGACGACCTGCTCAAACGCTACGGGGGGCTCGGCGCGTACGGGCGCAAGGATCAAGTCTCGCACCGCTATCTCTCCGAGGAGTTCCGCCAACTCGAGCAGATGGCGACCATCTACCCCATCATCTTTCTCGGCGTCGCGGCCTTCCTATTGAATGTCGTCGTGAGCCGCCTCGTCCGTACGCAGCGGGAGGAGATAGCGACGCTCAAGGCGTTTGGCTACGGCAACTTTGATATCGGCCTGCACTACGTCAAGCTAGTGCTGGCGATCGCCGCGCTCGGCGTCGCCGGGGGCATCGTGCTGGGTGAACAATTCGGCCGGGGGCTGAGCGGGATGTACATGGAGTTCTACCGCTTCCCCTTCTTGCTCTACGTGCTCGAGCCGGACATAGCGATCACGGCGGCGGTAGTGAGTGCAGGAGCGGTCCTGGCCGGCACTGTCTACTCGGTGCGCGAAGCGGCGCGGCAGCCACCGGCCGAGGCGATGCGCCCCGAGCCCCCGGCCCGCTACCGCGTATGGCTCATCGAGCGCTGGGGTCTCAAGCGCTGGCTTTCACAACCCGCACGGATGATCGTCCGAAACATCGAGCGCCGGTCGGTCAAGTCGCTGCTGGCGACCATCGGGATCGCGCTGTCGTACGCCATTCTCATGATGGGGTTCTTCTTTACCGATTCGGTGGAATTTATGATCCAGGTGCAGTTCGGACTGGCGCAGCGCGATGACATGACGGTGAACTTCATCGAGTCTACTTCCGGGCGGGTGCTACATGAGCTGCTCAGCCTCCCCGGCGTCGAGTATGGTGAGCCCTTCCGTTATGTCCCGGTGCGGCTGCGTTCGGAGCACCGTAGGTACCGCACGGCGATTCAAGGTGTGAAGCCGGGCAGTGACCTCTATCGCCTGCTTGACGTGGATCTCAGGCCCATCGACGTTCCGCCTGCGGGACTTGTGATGACCGATTTTCTCGGCGACCTCTTACACGTTCGCGAGGGCGACTCGCTGACGGTCGAAGTGCTCGAGGGCAGCCGTCCGGTGAGAGAGGTCCAGGTGGCCGCGCTTACCAATCAATATGTCGGTGTGTCGACCTACATGGATCTCGACGCGCTCAACCGCATGATGCGCGAAGGGCGCGCCATCTCGGGCGCCTATCTTGCAGCCGACTCGCGCTACGAGCCGGCCATCTTTGCGCTACTCAAAGATGCACCGCGCGTCGCCGGCGTGACATCGAATAAGAAGAAGCTCAAGAGTCTCGAAGAGACCATGGCGGAGCAGGTGTTAACGTTCGCGTTCTTCATCACCCTATTTGCCGGAACGATTGCGTTCGGCGTGGTTTACAACAGCGCGAGGATTGCACTGTCGGAACGCAGCCGCGAGTTGGCCAGCTTGCGCGTGCTGGGCCTCACGCGGGGAGAAATCTCGTTCATCCTGCTGGGAGAACTGGCCGTCTTGACGCTGGCCGCTATCCCGCTGGGGTTCCTGCTCGGTTGGGCTCTGTGCTGGTACATCGTGACGTCACTCGAGACCGACCTGTTTCGAATCCCATTCGTCGTGGAGTCCGCCACCTATGCGTTCGCGGCGACGGTGGTGCTGGTCTCGGCCTGTATCTCCGGGCTGATGGTGCGGCGCAAGCTGGATCATCTTGATCTCGTCGCGGTTTTGAAGGCCAGGGAGTAGAAAGGAGTAGTAGGGGAGTGTACCGATCATGAAATGGCGGCGGAGACTCGGACTGCTGGTGTTTGCCGCGGCGGTGATCGCGGCGCTGGTTTGGGGCTTCATGCCCAAGCCGGTGCTGGTGGAGACCCAGCCCGCCGTGCGTGCGCCTCTGCAGGTGACGGTCGAGGAGGAAGGCAAGACACGCGTGGTCGATCGCTTCGTGGTCTCCGCACCGGCGGCCGGGTTCGCACGGCGCGTGGAACTCGATGTCGGCGACGTCGTGCGGCGCGGACAGGTACTGCTAACGCTCGACCCACTGCGCTCGACTGTGCTCGATCCTCGAGCTCGCGCCGAAGCGCAGGCCAGGGTCGCGGCGGCCGAAGCAGCGCTCAAAGCGGCAAAGGAGAACGTCGATGCGGCCGCCGCGGATGCCAGCTACTGGAAAACGCAACTGGCCCGTAGCCGTGAGCTACACGAGAGCGGCACCATCTCCGATGAGGAGTTGAACCAAGCGGAAGCCGACTTTCGCCGCACACGCGCCAATTTGCGGTCGGCCGCGTTCTCGGTGGACGTCGCCCGACACGATTTGCAAGCCGCCCAAACGGCCCTGCGGCACTCGGCGGCACAACAGGCAGGGAAGCCGGCTGAAACCGTCGCTGTACATGCGCCGGTGGGAGGAAGCGTGCTGAAAGTCCTGCACGAGAGCGAGGGTGTCGTCAACGCCGGAGACCCGCTGCTGGAGATCGGCAACGCCCGGCACCTCGAAGTTGTGGTCGAACTGCTCTCCGCCGACGCGGTGAGGACGGGCCCTGGGACTCGAGTGCTTTTGGAGCGTTGGGGCGGGGAACATCCTCTCGAAGGCCGCGTGCGGACGGTCGAACCGTTCGGCTTCACCAAGATCTCAGCGCTGGGCGTGGAGGAGCAGCGCGTGCTGGTGATCGCCGGCATCGTATCTCCACCCGAGGAGTGGGAGCGGCTCGGAGACGGTTACCGCGTAGAAGCGAAGTTCGTGTTGTGGGAAGAAGACAACGTGCTGCAGGTTCCGAGCAGCTCGCTGTTCCGGCGCGGCGACGAGTGGGCAGTGTTCGTCGTCAACGCCGAACACGCTCGGCTCCGTACGGTGCAGCTCGGCCGGCGCAGCGGATTGACGGCCCAAGTCCTCTCCGGCATCGAAGAGGGCGATCTCGTCATCACTCACCCCGACGACGAGATCGAAGACGGCCTCGAGGTCCAACCGCGCGAATAATCCAGCCGTTGGTCTACTCGTCTTCTATTTTCATACCCAACTCACCCGCAAACGCCTCTATCTCTGGACGGGCCAGGGCGACCTTTGAGATCCCGCGACCTGGGAAGTGAGAGCCGATAGCCCACAGAAATACGGTTCCTTTCGGCAACTGCGCAATCTTCTTCCTTGCGTCTTCGACGGAGTAGACGTAGTACCGTCCAATCTGGATCGTCCACTGACTGTCTCCGCCAGGTAACCAAGTGACTCTAAGACGCACGCGTCCATCGTCCTCTTGATGACGAGGCGGACTCATGCAGTCGGCAACACAAAGATGGTTCAAGCGCTCGAGTTCCTCGTCAGTGACCATCCACTCGATCGCGCAACAGAGCGCTTCGTGGAGTGCCTCTTCGAGTTTGGCTTGCCCTCGATTGGGGTCCACACGGGTGATCGGATGTGGGCGCAGTTCGTTGCTTCTGCCCTTCCATTCCTCGTACCAACTCTCCAGTCTGTGCCATAGCGGCTCTCGGACTTTTTCCGACCCGTGGTGACGAAGCACGTGGGCTGCGTCCGCGGCCGTTTCCCCATCGGGGTCGGTGAGGCGAGCGATCACCAGTTCTTCAAGGGACGGTGCGAAGGGCCGCTGGGCGATCGAACTGAGTACCGTCCTATAGCACGCGGTGTTTTCCCGCATATCGAGAGCCTCATCCACGAGACCGGTCGCATCGGAGGGGTTCGCGCGAACAAGGTAGGCCAACAGATCCGCCGCGGTCGTGCAACCCCAGCGGCCGGCCTCCTGCAAATAGACGTTCTTGATTCGCCCATAGATCGCCGCGCTTGCGAAGCGATGCAACAGGGACGCAGCCGTGATGGTGCCTTCGCCTTCTAGATTCCGCGCCAAGGCCTCGTCCACCTCGGGCAACGGCCCCGGCGGCAAGATCCCCAACAAGTCGCCGTCCACGATGATCGCACCCGGCCGCTTAATCTCTTTGATCAGTAGCCCACGCGCTTGGTCAGGCTCGAGTTCGTATAGGCGCATCAGGGCCTTGTGCCGACGAAGGTTGCCGCCAACCGATGTTTCCAAGGGAGAATCGTCCCCGCCGGTACTTTCGATCAGCGGCACCAAAGCCGGCATCATCTCCAGTCCGGCGATACCGTTCCACTTCTCCTCGTCCCAAAGCCAGCCTGACTGCTCTTGCGGAGGGAGTTGCTGGAACTCAGACGGTGTAGGGGTTGGCGCCCCAAAAAGATGCTTGTGCTGCTCTGCCAGTTCCGGCGCCGACTTTTGCAGAGCCTGGTAAGCTACCAGGCGCGCGTCACCATGCTTGCGGGGAAGCACCTTCGCTAGAGCGACCGCGTACGAGCGCCATAGCTCTTCGAAAACCATCCTGCGTTCGCGGGCTTCGGCTCGGAACTTCTCGATAACTTCTTCGCTGTAGTCCTCCTCGGCAGACATCACCGGCAGGGGCTCTGGAAACCGTTCAACGAACGATAGGAGCGCCATCAAGTAGAGAAAGTTGGCGTCGATGGGCGCGTCCGGATGGTCGAGACGTTCCTTCATCCGCTCCTGCACGTAACGCCGGTGAGGAGAACCGATCAGGCCGGCCTGGAACTCCCAGTCGACGTTGCCTCCGTGCTGACTACGGCGCTCGAGGATGGCGTCTACCGCAGCGTTGGTCCCGAGGAAACGCAGCACCCTGGCGGCTTTTCTCGGCACCTCGAAATCATCGGGCGGGGCAGCACGGCCGCCGACCGGATTTGTCGACTCAACTTCAGGAGCGGGTTGATCCAACTGTCGGACTGCCGTCGCCAAGGAGGCCACGTCGAACGTCGGGTTCCTTGGCAGAAGTCGGAGGTGGACGAGATTCGAGACCACCGTCCTGTGGGGCCTGCGTGCCCCCTTGACGCTTGTTGTTACGAAGAGCTTGTAGTCGCCGGCACGATCGAAACGCAGCCATTCATTAAGGGCGAAGGTAAGGGAGTGCGGTTTGGTTTCGAGAACCGGCGTCTGACGGATACCGCCCCCAATCATGCCACTGACACCTGCCCCGTAGTAGTCCCTGAGCGGGTCAGGGGCGCCTTCGATCGGATCAAGGTGATAGCTGTCGAGGCTCAAACGCCCTGACCGGTCGTAGGTTGCGGCGTCAAGTTTGTACGTGTCCCGCAGGTCGCTGGCAAAACTCAACTCCAGCCGGATGATCTCGCCGATGCGATACTGACTGCGCGGCTCGGTGAAAGCAATCGTGAAACGAACGCCCGGCGGGTTGTCTTCAACCGCGTCGCTGTGCCTTTGTTCGAAGCGGGACTGCCCCCGAAGTGGTAGTAGCCCCAAGACGGTTACGACCGCGGCAGTCGCGAGGGTTGCTGCCCTGCTCATGACAGCCTTAGACGCCGCCACAAAGGAAAAAGTTCACTCGTCGTCACCGCAGCGTTCGAATAGGGGCCTGAAGGGAACCCCCTTCCTCACCCAGCGAGCGAGAGCCCGTACTTCTTGGCGACATCCACGATCGCCTGCCAAGTATCCGGTGAACAGGGATACCTTCCTCCTGGCGCTTGGCTTTGGTGCGCAACTCGGGCTCGCCCGCAACCAAGATCTCGTCGAACCCATCGGCGAGCTTGCTGCTCTTGACGAACTGGACTAGGTTGCGGACCTCTTCGTCGAACTCGTTGCGTCCGCGGACGCGTTCGACGTCTATGATCGTCGCCAGGAAGGTATTGCCGACTCGTGTCACGCCAGGCCGGGTGCAGCCACCGCCGGAAAGAGCGCCGGCAAGAATGTCGGCGGCTAGCCCCAGAGCAAAGCCTTTGTGGCCGGCGATCGGGAGAATCGCCCCTTCAGGCGGACCGTAGAATTCGTTGGCGTCGGTGGTAGCACGTCCCTCGACGTCGATGATTGCTCCTTCAGGAACCGCTTCGCCGGCCGTGCGGAAGTTGCGCAGCTTACCTTCCGCCACCACGCAGGTCGATACGTCGACGATGATGTGGTCGCCGCCGGGCCGGGGCACACCGATGGCAATCGGATTGGCCGACAGTCGCCGCTCGATGCCGCCGAACGGCGCGACCAGCCGCCCCGCACCGTGCGTGTTGACGAACAGCACCGACGCCATCCCTTGCTCGGCGGCTTGCATGGGATAGTCGCCGACGCGGCCGATGTGCGCGCAGTTTCGCGCGCAGATGTTCGCGATGCCGACCTTTGCCGCTTTCTCGATCCCGACCTCCATCGCTTTCCGCGCCATCACCTGCCCAAATCCCCAGTCGCCGTCGGTGACTGCAAAGGCTTCGGTTTCGGTGACGACCTTGAATTCGGCCGCCACGTTGATGGCGCCCTTCTCGATCCAAGCGACATAGTTCGGGATCCGCATCACGCCGTGCGAATCGTGTCCAGCCAGGTTCGCCTCGACGAGGGCATCGGCGACGATACGCGCGTCCTCAAGCCTGGCGCCGGCGGCCTCGAACACTTTGGTGGCGAACTCTCGGAGTTGATCGGGCGTGAAGGTGGGCATGTGGATCTTGTACCGTGCCGCGTGGATCAGCCCGCAACGGCTGAAATGACACAAGGGACAAGGGCGCAGCGCGCTACGCCCATTCCTTCGGTTCGGGAACGCTGCCCGTGGCCCTTACTGCACACAGGCGGCCGCGTGCCGGTCGTACAGGGCGTCGAGAGCGACGTGCAAGGCTCGTGCAGTCTCCTCGCAAGCGGCCACGGCCGTTTCCTGCTCCTCGGGCGAGAGCTTCCCGATGCGGTCGAGCAGCATGCGCGGCTCTGCTTCGTCGTGGGCGTGCACCTCGAAATACGTGTCGCCGGCCTTAGGCAAGTTGTAGTGCTCGCGCAGACCTTCGAGCTTCGAACGCGACGTGGCTGGTTGCTGAGCCTCGAAAGCATAGAGCGCCCCAAGCGAGGCGGCCTTCTGTTCGAAAAGCCGTCCGGCCGTATCGCAGAGCTGCTGGACGCCTGCGGTCTCCGCGGCGCCGACCTGCGTGCGGAGCGCTTGCGCAAAGCTATCCCACATAACCAGATGTTCGTGCTCGACCGCAGCCGTTGCCGTGTCCCCGTGGCCTTCCCAACCCTGGGGGATCAGCGAAATGAAGGCTCCGTATTCCGCGGCATAGGTGCGCAGGGCTTCGACGGGCAACGTTCCGGCGCTCCAGGCCTGGTAAAACCGGCTCTCCAGCAGATTCCAGCGGGCGATCGATTCATCGAGACGGGCTTCGAGGTTCATTCACGAGGCTCCTTGCGCGCGAGTTGGGACAACCAACCAGCTTACTACGATCGGAGACCCGAGAGGAGGGCGCTCCGCTGTCGGACCGGCTCGAACCGCGGGGGGGGGGGGGGGGGGGGGGGGGGCACGGACGCGGGTTCTGCCCGCCAGAGTCGCGCGCTACGCTAGGGCGTGTTAACACTAACGTAGGGTATCGAAACGTAGAGCCTCGACGATGAGGGCGAAGTGGAGGAAGGCGAGGAACATGACGTCGAGCTTGTCGAAGCGGGAGAAGATGCGGCGGAATCCCTTGAGCCGTCGGAAGAGTCTCTCGATCTCGTTGCGGCGGCGATAGAGCGCTCGGTCGTATTCCCACGGCTCCAGGCGGGTGCGCCGGGGCGGCACGACGGGAATCCATCCGAAATCCAAAGCCAGTTGGCGTGTCTGATCGTCCTCATAGGCGCCGTCCATCAGCAGCGGCAGCGGCTCGGGCAGTGGCCCCAGACCACCGAGCAGTTCGCGGCCCTGCTGGGCGTCGTGCGCTTGGCCGGGCGAGAGAGCGAAGGTTATCGCCGTTCGAGCATTTGCGGCAACCATATGAATCTTGGTGGTCCATCCGCCGCGGGATTTGCCGATCGCTTGCGGACCGTTTTTTTAACGCGCCCGTGCCGTCGGGATGAGCCTTCACGATGGTCGAGTCCATTGACACGGCTTCGATTCGGATGCGGGCCAGCTGCTCGCGCTGCAGTTTCTCGAAGACGGCGTCGAGCACGCCGTTCTTCGACCAGCGGTTCATGCGGGTATAAATGGTGTGCCAGTTACCGAAGCGTTTAGGCAAGCCGCGCCATTTGCAGCCCTGCTCGGCGACATACAACATGGCGTTCAAAACCGTGAGGTTCGGCAGGCTCACATTGCCGCGCTGGCGGGGCAGGACCGGCTCGATGCGGCGGTATTGCTGCTCGGTGATCTCCATACCTACGAGTATAGCAGCTTTTGCGACTTAGTGTTAACACGCCCTAGTGTAGTGCGTCAAGCAGATTGCACCTTATGCAGGGCGGCACGTCCGCGCTTGACTTTCTCGAGGATGTCGGAGGCGGTCGCGGTCCAGATGAAGGGCGTGGGATGCCCGTTGTGCTGGGCGATGTAGTCGTCAATGGCGGCGACGAGCTCGTCCACGCTGCGAAACACGCCGCGGCGCAGGCGCTTGACGGTGAGATCGCGAAAGAATCGCTCGACCATGTTCAGCCACGACGCCGAGGTCGGGGTGAAATGAATGTGGAAGCGCGGGTGACGATCGAGCCAACGCTTCACAGCGGCATGCTTGTGGGTGGCATAGTTGTCCACGATGAGATGAAGCTGTTTGTCCTTGGGGGTGCGGCGGTCAATTAAGCGCAGGAAGCGCAGCCATTCCTGGTGGCTGTGTCGGGGCATGCACTCGGCGATCACGCTGCCGTCAAGGCTGTTGAGCGCCGCAAACAGGGTGGTCGTGCCGTTGCGCTTGTAATCGTGGGTCATCGTTTGGCCGCGTCCCTTTTTGAGCGGCAGGCCGGGCTGGGTGCGATCGAGGGCTTGGATTTGGGACTTCTCATCGAGCGAGAGAACCAGAGCATGCTCAGGCGGATTGAGATAGAGTCCGACGATGTCGTCGAGTTTCTCGGCGAAACGCGGGTCATTGCTGAGCTTGAAGGTCTTGATGCGGTGGGGCTTGAGGCCATGGGCGCGCCAAATCCGTCCCACGGTGGAAGCGCTGACGCCGGCCGCGGCGGCCATGGTGCGGCGGCTCCAGTGGGTGGCGTTGGACGGTTTCTCGCGGGTGGTCTTGTGGATGATCTGCTGTACTTTCTGCTTCGAGACGGCAGGTTTACGACCGGGCCGTGGGGCGTCTTTTGCAATGCCGGCGATGCTGCTTTCGAGAAAGCGCGTGCGCCAGCGGGCCACCAACTGCCGCGAGACACCGAGCTGTGCGGCGATCTGCTTATTCTCGAGACCGTCGGCGGCCAGCAGGACAATCCTGGCTCGCAGGGCGAGACGAACGGCGACTTGGCGGCCGCGCGCGTAGCGGTCCAACTGCTTGCATTGCGCTGTGTTCAAAGTTACTGGTTGTGCTCTTCGCATCCCATGCCTCCTGTTAATAGAGACGATGGGAAGTCAATATAAGTTACATTATTTATGGTGCACTACACTAGATCTAGTGGTGCCCATAGACACTCGAACTTCCGGAAGCTGGTAGTAGAAGCACCGATTCAGCGGTACAATCTCCCCAGGCGAAACGGTGGACCGGCTCAGACGGCTAGAGGGCAAGGTGGCATTGGTGACCGGCGCAGCAAAGCGCATCGGTCGAGCCATTGCCCTGCGCCTCGCCGCGGAAGGAGCTGACGTGGCCGTCCACTATGGAAGATCAGAAGAGGAGGCACGGCAAACCGCCGAGCAATGCAGCGGGAAGATCTTCCAAGCTGACTTGTCGAAAGTCGACGAGATCGAGCGCCTATACCGAGAAGTCGAAACGGCCTACGGGCGCGTTGACTGTCTGGTCAACAACGCAGCCCGCCATTACGAGACGAACGTGCTCGAGGTCACCGAGCAGGACTGGGATTCGATTCACAAAGTGAACCTCAAGGCCGTGTTCTTCTCGTGCCAGGCGGCAGCCAGGCTGATGCTCCGAAACGGTGGAGGCAAGATCGTTAACATCAGCTCGTTGGGGGGGGGGCGGCCCTGGACACGGCACGTCCCGTATTGCGCTTCGAAAGCGGGCGTCATCATGCTGACCGAAGCGCTCGCTAAGGCTCTGGCGCCGGAGATCGCCGTGAACAGTGTGGCGCCGGGGGTGATTCATTTCGGCCCGGAGATGCCGCCGCTGACGCAGCGGCTAATCTCCGTCACGCCGATGCGGCGGTCGGGGACCGGTGAGGAGATTGCCGAAACCGTGCTTCACCTTCTGACGGCTTCGGACTTCCTAACCGGCCAGGTCATTGCGGTGGATGGCGGGCTGTCATTGCGGGCGTAGGGAACCCCGCTAGCACTGGTGAAGGCCCGGGGAGGAACTGAAGCTAGGCCCGGCTGACGTAGGCGCCGTCAGCCGTGTTAACTCGGAGCTTTTCCCCTTCTTTGACGAACGGAGGGACCTGCACCACGAGGCCTGTTTCCATCTTGGCGGGCTTGGTGACGTTGGTGACGGTGGCTCCCTTGATGGCGGGCTCGGTTTCGACCACGGTGAGGCCCATCGTCTGGGGCAGGACGACATTGAACGGCGCCTCTTCGTAGAACTGCACCTTCAGCACGCCGTTCGGCAGCAAGTACGAGATCTGGTCGCCGAGATCCTCTTTGGTCAGATACACCTGTTCGTAGGTCTCGGTGTTCATGAAGTAGTAGAGCCCGCCGTCTTCGTAGAGATATTCCATCTCTTGCTCGTCGAGGGCGACCTTCTCGACCATGTCTTCGGAGGAAAACTTGTGCTCGATCATCGCCTTGGAATGCTGGTTGCGCATCTTTGTCTGGACGAAACCGCGCTTGTTGCCAGGGGTGCGGTGCGAGACGCTGAAGATGGCAAACAGCTTTCCGTCGAACTTGACCAGCATGCCCGGCCGCAGTTGGGTCGCTTGGATGTCCACAGCCTCGATTTTATCAGGAGAAGGTCCCCAGCCGACCGATACGAGGCATGACGGGTTCCGTGGGTGCGTGCCGGGCGCGACTCACGGTTTGGAGCGTCCGTGGTAAGGTCTTTGACGGATATCACCTGTCAGACGCTGTATTCTATTGAATCCCGCAAATTATTATGACACTTTTTGACAGTGTGGAGCATCTATATATGTATGGGCAACCCCAAAGGTGTGAAGCGGGATTTCAAGGCGCTGGAGAAGCGCCGTTTCGAAGCGATGCGGCTGCTCCACCAAGGCCACAATCAGTCCGAGACGGCGAGACGGCTGAACGTCGCTCGCCAAACCGTCAGTGAGTGGCGGCGGCAATACCGCGAGCAGGGTGCGGCCGGACTCCGCCAGGCCGGGCGCGCCGGACGCAAGCCGCTCCTCGATGCCGCACAACGCGAACGCCTGACGTCGCTGCTGCTGGAAGGCCCGGAAGCCCACGGCTTCCCAACGCCCCTGTGGAGCTGTCCGCGGGTGGCTCGGCTGATCGGAGACGAGTTCGGGGTCGCATACCACGCAGGCCACGCCTGGAAGATCCTGCGAGCGCTCGACTGGAGCCCGCAACGCCCGGCCGGAAAGGCGCGCGAGCGCAACGAAGAGCGGATCCGCACCTGGAAGCGCAAGACCTGGAAGCGCATTAAAAAAAAGCCCAAAACGAAGGCCGTACGCTCGTCTTCATCGACGAAAGCGGATTGAGTCAGAAGCCGCATCGCTGCCGCACCTGGGCGCCACGTGGCCAAACACCGGTGCTGCAGTTTAACTTCAACTGGGAGAAGCTTTCCGTCTCGGCGGGGCTGACGCTGCGTAACTTCTACTTCCGGCTCTATCCCGGTGCGATCGGCAAAGAGCAAGTGACCGACTTTCTCAAGGCGTTGGTACGTCATATCGATCGCCCGCTGCTGATCGTCTGGGATCGGCTGCCGGCGCACCGTAGCCGCCTGGTGCAAGAGTTCATCGAACTCTCCGAAGGCCACATCGCAACCGAGTACTTGCCACCCTATGCGCCGGAGTTGAATCCGGTGGAATACATCTGGGCTTACTGGAAGCAGCACGAGTTGCCGAACGTCTGTCCGAAAGACTACGGCGAGCTGAACGAGCGGGCCCGCAAGGCACTCCGCCGCATGTACCGCAAACCGCGTTTGATCACGGCCTTCTGGAAACAGTCTTCTCTTTGTTTTGACTGACTCTATATTATGCGGGAGTCAATAAGAAATGGTACGAGGGCCGCTTCCTAAAACTCCTTCTACATCCCACCTGTTGGCTGTTTGTAATCATCAAGGTCAGCGTCGTGATCGCCTTGTGGCTTTGGATGGGCGAGCAGGGCCTGATTCGCTACGAGGCGCCGAGCAATGCACTGATGGTGGCGATCAGCTACTCCGCGATCCTCCATGCCACACTCGTCCCACTGCCGGGTGGGACGCCCTTTGGGGTAGGCCCCCTGTATGACAAGCTGCTCTTGTGGGTTCAGAAGCGCCTGATGAAGGCGAAGCACGTGCTGCTTAGTCCTAAAGTCAATGTCATCGCCTACTACAACTCGATGAAGAAGATGGAGGGACAACTGCGCCGGTTCTATGAGCAAGCGCAAACATCCGAGTTACGCGACAAGCTCGACGCAGGCCTGGATGAGCGGCTCAAGGAGGTCAAAGCCGAACTGCCTCTTTCGCGCGTTCTGGAGCGCCGTCGAATCGCGGCCAGGCGCCTACTGCGCTGGATGTCGTGGGACGAACTGTGCGCCGAAGAATTCGTGCCGGACGAGTTGCGAGGGTGGCTCGTCGATCCCGAACAGTACATTCGGCGAGCTGCGGGTTATTGTCGGCTGGGAGAGCGCCGAAAGCTGCTCAATGGTGTCGTGGATGACGAGATAGCGCGGGCCGGTGGGGAAGATGAGCACTTGCGCGAGTCACTCGAGAAAGAACTAGGGAACGAGCTCGAGGGACTGAAGGTCGGAGGCAGGGCGTTGGTCAGGGTGCGCCTCCTGGTGCTCCGATTTCGTTATACGCCCACGATGCTCAAAGCGAAGGGGCTGCTCGAACCCGAGTACGAGCCTTCGGTCTTCTATCCCGGTTCGAAACTGAAGCGATCGTGGATGGCTTGGCGGCGCGGTGGTTCCCGGCCTTCACCACAGAGCCCCATGGAGGGCAAAGCGTCCCCTATTGTCGTAGCCAGGGCAGAGCCCACGGAGGTGGCAGGCGAGAAGGTGGCCGCCGACCGCGAGGAGCGCGCCAAGGAAGCGGCCGGCGGTGGCTCGTCCGTCTGAAGGAGCAGAGTCAACCGAGACAGAAGCTGCATGCGCTAATTAGCGCCCGTACGACCTGTGAGGGGGGATATCAGATGACTGGTATTCCTACCGTGACTCGTAAACAAGGAGCGAATGATGGGCTACAAAATCATCGGTGTGCATGGCCTTGCGAACAAGCCGCCTGAGCATACGCTGAGGAATTACTGGAAGAAGTCAATCCTCGAAGGTCTCAAGCGCAACTGTGAAAATGAGGAACAAAAAGTTGATTTGGAAATCGTCTATTGGGCGGACATTAACCATCCCAGACCCATACCCGATGGGAAAAATGACGAGCCTTACGAACGGGCTCCGGGACGCGGCAAGCTCAAGACGTATCAAGAGGGTTGGCGGGATGAAGTCATCACCAGCGTTCTCGGCGTAGCCGCCAAGCCGCTGGATTGGGCCAAGAAATACTTTGGCGTTGGGGCTGTTGCCGATGCCGTTCTGGCCGCCAAACTAGAGGACCTTTCCAGCTACTTTGAAAACGCAAAGACGCGTGATCAGATGCGCGGGAAGCTCAAGGAAAAACTACAAGAGCACAAGGACAAACGCCTCATGCTCATCGCGCACTCAATGGGAAGCATCATCGCCTACGACGTGCTGCGAGCCATGGGCCGGGAAGACCGACACTTCCAGGTAGGCCATCTGGTCACGATCGGCTCACCGCTTGGCCTGCCTCACGTCAAGAACAAAATCTACTCGGAAAACCACCTGGTTCGAACGCCCTCGGTCGTCAAGAAGTGGACAAACTTCGCGGACCGCCGGGACCCTGTAGCTCTGGACGTTCACCTGTCAGACGACTACGCGGCGAACGACTATGGCGTGAAAGTGCGGGACGATCTGGTGATCAACACGTACGCGAACCGTCAGGGGAAAGAAAATCACCACAAGTCGTACGGCTATCTGCGAGCCCCGGAGATGTCGTCGGCGATCCGCGCGTTTCTTTAGTGGCGACGAGCTATCTTGAGAGACGCTCTCACCGGTCCCTGGCCGGCATGCTCTCGGCGGCAAACCGGTGAGATACGAGCCGCTTAGCTCTCACTGACTCACAGTAATCCTCACCTGATCCAAGATTGGGTAGCGGTCACCGTTGTCCGACTTCAGAACGGCTTGGTATTGCAGGACGCGATGATCGTCTGCTAGCAGGAAGCCGTGGCCTTGAATCCACCGCCAGGTTTGCGCCTCCAGACCCCGGGCTGCGGTAGCCGACCGCACCTGGAAGAACAGTTCGGTTCCTCTAGGCACGTCGGCTTCGTGACTGAGCTGTCCTTGACTCTTTTCGCCCTCCCACTCGAAAACTGACGACTGATACGTTTGTTCCCAGCCGCGGTGATAGATATGCCCCATGTCCTGCGACCACATCCAATGCGTGCCGTGCGTGGGGAGGCGCTGGACGCGCGGCTTCCGAAAGCGATTGCCGTCGTTGTAGAAGACCTTCGAGTCGGTGTTGTGGTCGCCGTCAGTTGTGTGGCAAGAGACGGCCAGATCAAGGCGGCCGTCGTGGTCGAAGTCGCCCGTCTGCGCGTCGTGGGCGGAGTCGCAGATCAGGCTGCTACGCCGCCGGGGTGCAAAGCCATCCTTGCCGCCCCAGTACAGATAATTCGGCAGTAGCTCGCGCGTTAATTCGGCGTGATAGTGGGGCGAGAAGATATCGAGATAGCCGTCGGCATCGAAGTCGGCGACGGCGGGGCTGATCGGCGTCATGCCCGGTAGCCATTGTGCGTCCCAGGGCCGGAAACCTTGCTTGCTCCCCCAGAAAACCGTGAGGCCCATGTCGTGGTTGTGGCTGACCGGGTCTTGGTAGCCGGCCACGATCAAGTCGAGATCGCCGTCGGCGTTGAGGTCGGCGGCTTCGAGTCCGATGGGATACGGTGCGTCCAATCGGGTCTGGCGAGTGGCGCTGAAGCCGTCGAGACCGCCCTGGAAGATGCGGACCCGGTTCTCGACCGATGAAACCACCGCGATGTCGAGCCAGTCGTCTTTGTTGAAGTCTGCAATCACCGGCTCGGCCGAGCGGCCTTCGGATTCGATCTCCCGGCGACGGGAGCGGCTGAAGCCCTTCTTGCCGCCGTAGTAGATGACCATCGGGCCCGAAGGCTCGAACGAACCGAGCACGACATCGAGGTAGCCGTCGCGGTTGAGGTCGGCGATGTTCGTGCTCGCGAGGTCGGGCTCGTTGAGCGCCGTGCGGCGGCGGTCGAGATCGTAGCCCAGATCGTAGTCCCCTGGGCCGCCCCAGAAGATGTTGGCGCCCAGCGTCGGGTCACCAACTGCCGCGGCCCCGGCGTGACCGGAATTCAGCGCAACCACGTCGACGTAGCCGTCGGCATTGAGATCCGCCGCGCTCGATTCGTAGCCGCTGCGCATGGGGATCTCCCACTGAAGAGCCGGGTCGAATCCGTCTTTGCCACCCCAAAACACCTGGACCGGGACCAGCTCACCAACGCTGCCGCCCAGACTACTTGCAAAGACAGCCCGAGCGGGATGGTGATCCGTTTTCGGGGCGATGGCCACATCGATCGCCCCCTCGGTAGGGATGCCTTCCTTTCCACGCTGGAAGTTTCGGTTCCCTCGGCCGAATAAGATCAGCGAGTGGGTAAGGTAGGTCGTCTCACCTTGGTGGATTGCCACCGCGAGATCGTTTCGCCCATCGCCGTCGAGATCGCCGATGGCAGTGGCCGATGCGTAGGGAATGTGGAAGCTAGCGGATCTCGACATCCCACCCTCATTACCGCTCCAACGGATTTGAATCATGGGCCCTGGCCGCGCCGCGGCCCCGGACGCCTCGCCGCCCCCGGCGCGGTTCTGGGCAAAGTTCGTCAAGACGAGTTCGGGCCGTTGGTCGCCGTCCAAGTCACCGACCGCCACGTGGGACGCGCCGGCCGTGTTGAGGGTTCGTCCCGCCAGAGGTTCTCGAGAGCCCGTGCTAAGCAGCAGGTACAGCCTGGCCTCATTTGTACCCACCAGCAGATCGCTGTTCCCGTCCCCGTCGGCATCCGTGGCGGTGAGATTCGCCGCGCCTGTGCCCGGAGCAGGCAGCGGCACTCGCTCAAGCTGTCCGGCGGGGATCTCTGATCGGGCGGCCCAGTAGAGCAACACGGCGCCGTCGTCGGTCAGGATCGCCAGATCTCGCGAGCCGTCGCCATCCAGGTCCGCCGCCGCCAAGTCGAGGGCGCCTTCGACTCCGATGTCGCGGTACCGCGTTAGGAAGAAGCCGTGCTCGCCACCCCAGAAGATACGGATGATGCGCCCTTGGGTCGGTTGGCCGTGCAGCCAGCCCTCACTGTTCAGGGTGACGATATCGGGCCATTGATCCGCGTTTAGGTCGGCGACTGCCACCGCAGCGGCTGCGTTCACCGGCAGCAAGCCGTTGCTGCGCCTTGCCTGCCAGCCGTCCTCCCCGCCGTAGATCACCGTCACAAAGCGCCGCGTCGTCTGCACGCCGGTTGCGTTGGGGCAGAAAACGACATCGAGGAAGCCGTCGCGATTCAGGTCGGCGAAGAGCACCTGCCGACTGCCTTCGACTGCCAGGGGGGTGTGATGAACCGTGCGGCCTGGCCCGACGGTCGCGTGCGTCGCGGGAATGAACGACCGGCGGTCGTGCGTGTTGTTGAACATCAGGTCCAGATAGCCGTCCTGGTTGAGGTCGAAGCGGTGAATCGAGCGAATCTTGCCGTCGCGGCTGACGTAGAGGTTCTGTCCCGCGGCGTCGAGCGTGCCGTCGGCGAAGTCCTCAAACGTGTCTTCGACCCAGGTTTGGCCAAAGAGGCCGGGCGCGAAGATCGCCCATGCGGTGACAGCAGCAAATACTCTGGCGGTCGTTGAAGTGTTCTTGCGATTCACCTGCCCCCCCCCCCCCCCCCCCCCGGGCTCCGCACTTGTCGTTGGGTGGATTATACGCTGGAGGGAGCCACAGCCTATGGCTTAGCGTCCGCGATCCCCGCTAGTACCCGCTTCACTATGTCGGGAGAACGGGCAATGACACGCAAGAGGGTGCGAGCAGCCTGGTCGGGTTGGTAGCGCTCCTGCTCCCAGTCGCGCAACGTCCCCAGCGACAGGTGGTAGGTGGTAGCGAACTCTTCTTGAGTAAGACCGAGCCTTGTTCGAATCGACTTTGCATCAGGAACCGGTTCGAGTTGAGCCAGTTGCTCCTCACTCAGAGGTGGGTTGTCAGGATCGGCTTCCGCCGCCCGCAGAATCTGTTCATCCGTTAGCGATCGAAGCCGCTTCCAGTCGGTTCTCCCGCGCGGAAGCTTCTTGCTGTTGACGCGCACTCTCGTGATACGCCCCTCGATCATGGTACGGGAATCCCGTAGTGTCGTCAAGCTTTCTGCTCTACGAGAACTTTTGCACCGTCGGCGTGATAATCATTTCGGGCACGCAGGCGCGCGGATGGAGAGTCGCCACAAACAGAGCAGCCTGTGCCAAATCTTCCGGTTGCAGCATGCGGGTGCGGGCCTCGGCATCGGGAATTACGGGGCGCTCTTCGAGGATGGGCGTGTTAACCTCGCCCGGACAGATCAGGCATGAGCGGATGCCGTTCTCGGCTTCTTCGAGGCCGATCGCCTTGCTTAGGCCGACCATCCCGAACTTGGAGGCGGTGTAGCCGGCGCCGCCGAGCGCGCTGGCGCGCACTCCAGCCACCGATGAGACGTTGATGATCAGGCCGTCCCGCCGGGTGCGCATTCTCGGGAGCACTTCATGCACGCAGTAGAACGCCCCGTTGAGGTTGATGTTGATCATCTTCTCAAAGTCGTCCGCGGACAGTTCGGACAGGCTGCGCCGGGGCACGTTGGTGCCGGCGTTATTGATCAGGATGTCGATCTTGCCCAACTCGCCCTCGGCCCACTCGACCAAGTCACGCACCGCCGCGCGGTCAGAGACATCGAGCGCACGGGGCAGGATGCGGCCTGCGGCGTCCCGCGCTTCCTGACGGGCGGCTTCGAGCTTCTCGGCATTGCGGCCAACGGTGACCACCCGGGCTCCCTCGCGTGCAAAGGACTCCGCGATGGCGCGGCCGATGCCGCTGCCGCCTCCGGTCACGATGGCGGACTTCCCTTCCAGTTTCATGGTCCTCTATTGTCGCTTACTCGCTTGCTCCGTTCGGAGCAGCCGGTACGCACGAGCCGAGGGACCTACAGCGGGCGGGCCTGGAGACTCACGCGAGTCACTACTTGGAGCGAGTGGGAAATTCGACAGGCCCGTCTTTGAGCCCGTAGATGCGAATGCCGCCCGGGCGGCGGGGACGAGGCGCCGGCGCGGACGATCTCGTGTAAACCGAAGGGCTGATGCCGGCGATCGTGGCGTCGGCCGTTGCTGCCGGCGGGGGCGAGGGCTGCTGAGCCTGGGCTCGGCTCTGAGCGAGCTGTTTCTCGATGAGAGCTTCGGGGATACGCAGGGAAGCTGATAGAGAGGATCCTCGTTGCGTCAGGCTCATGCTGTTTAGCAGGGCTTTGGCATCGGCGTCGGCGTCGCCGGCTTTCATTAATGCCAGCAGGCCGTTCACCATGTCGTGAAGCTGCTTGGCATCCTGCGGGCTGTGTGAGTCCACTTCGATGGCGAGCTCGACGTCTCGGCCAAGAGATAGACCGAAGCCCACAGCCGCCAGCTTCGACACCGCGCCAGGCGGCATCATGCCACCGCCCGAGGCACCGCCCAGGGAGTCTCCGAAGGGGCCGTTCGCTGCCAGCCACGCATGATGATGGCTCAGGTTTGCAATGCCGGTTTGCAACGACGCGTTGAAGACCGACTCGGTTTCCATCGCGCTGCGGTCGATCGCACCTTGCACGTCCTCAAGCTTGCCGAGCGCGGCATAGCGGGAATCGAGAAAGGCTACGTAGGCCGTTTCACCCGTATTCTGTGCCTGAGAACTCAGGATCTCGCGTTCCCGGTACTCCTGCGGTTCGCAACCGTTAAGGCATATCAGATCGGTGAACGCGCTGCCGTCGAACGAGCCCCGCGCCGCGATGAGTAGATTCTCCGGCTCGCTGTTCTGTTGACCCGGGTCCAGCCGACCTGCGTGACAATCTCTTCCAGATTGCTCAACGGGTTCGGCCCGAGGATCTGGAAGAGCTGCTCGACTTCCGGCTTCGATCTACGGGCCTCGGCCAGGGCGGTAGTCACGCGGGGCGACGAAGCGATTTGCGAAACGTTAATGCCCATGACGAAGTTCACGTCGGGACGGGCTAGGTTCAACAGAGCCGGATCGGCCGCGGTCGCACAGACGGCCAGTACGACGAGCAGGCACAACAGACGAACGGTTGCGGTCATGGGTCCTCTCCCCCGATCCATCCTATTGACTCCCGCATAATATAGAGTCAGTCAAAACAAAGAGAAGACTGTTTCCAGAAGGCCGTGATCAAACGCGGTTTGCGGTACATGCGGCGGAGTGCCTTGCGGGCCCGCTCGTTCAGCTCGCCGTAGTCTTTCGGACAGACGTTCGGCAACTCGTGCTGCTTCCAGTAAGCCCAGATGTATTCCACCGGATTCAACTCCGGCGCATAGGGTGGCAAGTACTCGGTTGCGATGTGGCCTTCGGAGAGTTCGATGAACTCTTGCACCAGGCGGCTACGGTGCGCCGGCAGCCGATCCCAGACGATCAGCAGCGGGCGATCGATATGACGTACCAACGCCTTGAGAAAGTCGGTCACTTGCTCTTTGCCGATCGCACCGGGATAGAGCCGGAAGTAGAAGTTACGCAGCGTCAGCCCCGCCGAGACGGAAAGCTTCTCCCAGTTGAAGTTAAACTGCAGCACCGGTGTTTGGCCACGTGGCGCCCAGGTGCGGCAGCGATGCGGCTTCTGACTCAATCCGCTTTCGTCGATGAAGACGAGCGTACGGCCTTCGTTTTGGGCTTTTTTAATGCGCTTCCAGGTCTTGCGCTTCCAGGTGCGGATCCGCTCTTCGTTGCGCTCGCGCGCCTTTCCGGCCGGGCGTTGCGGGCTCCAGTCGAGCGCTCGCAGGATCTTCCAGGCGTGGCCTGCGTGGTATGCGACCCCGAACTCGTCTCCGGTCAGCCGAGCCACCCGCGGACAGCTCCACAGGGGCGTTGGGAAGCCGTGGGCTTCCGGGCCTTCCAGCAGCAGCGACGTCAGGCGTTCGCGTTGTGCGGCATCGAGGAGCGGCTTGCGTCCGGCGCGCCCGGCCTGGCGGAGTCCGGCCGCACCCTGCTCGCGGTATTGCCGCCGCCACTCACTGACGGTTTGGCGAGCGACGTTCAGCCGTCTCGCCGTCTCGGACTGATTGTGGCCTTGGTGGAGCAGCCGCATCGCTTCGAAACGGCGCTTCTCCAGCGCCTTGAAATCCCGCTTCACACCTTTGGGGTTGCCCATACATATATAGATGCTCCACACTGTCAAAAAGTGTCATAATAATTTGCGGGATTCAATAGGCGTGATCAACGAAGAGACCGGATCGCCTCGCGCCCTTGTGCTAGGGTAGCGTCACGTTTGTAGCTGGAGGATTCAGTCATGAGAACGATCTCCATGATCCCCGCGGGCAAGCAACGGTGGAGGCCTTTCGTGCTCCTCACAGTGCTCATGGTCGCGGTCCCCGATGCCTTGGCCCAGTTTTCGATCGAGAAAGAGCCCGGTGTCAACCCCTGGACTCATCTCAACTTCCATAACAACCCCGACAATTTCCAGTTTGCCATCGTGACGGATCTGACTGGACGCGAGCGCCGGGAGTCTTCCGGGACGCCGTCAGGAAACTCAACTTGCTTCAACCGGAGTTCGTCATGAGCATCGGCGATCTCATCGAAGGCCATACCAACGATGCGGCCCAACTTCACCGCGATTGGGACCTTTTCATGGAGGCGGTACACCCTCTGGAGATGCCGTTTTTCTTGGTTCCGGGCAATCACGACTACTGGTACGCCTCGACCCAAAACTGGGATGGCAGCCGAAACGTGTATGACATGGCCTCGGTATACAAACAGCGAGTGGGCCGTTCCTATTACCATTTTGTCTACAAGAACGTTTTGTTTCTCGTGCTGAACAATTCCATGGGCGACCCGGCGGAGCGCGAGGAGCAGAAGGAGTACATCACGAAAACTCTTACCCAATATCCCGATGTGCGCTGGACGTTTACCTTTTTCCACTACCCTTCTTGGTTCAGCAAGCGCGATGAGATTTGGAAGCAGGTGGCGCCACTGCTGAAGGACCGCCCTTTCACGGCTTTCGCCGGCAATTCGCACAACTATCTCAAATATGAGCGCGGCGGGCGAGAGTATATCGTCGTGGCTACTACGGGCGGAATGAGCCGCATGCGGGGCCCCCGCTACGGCGAGTTCGATCACCTCGTTTGGGTCACCGTGACGGACGAAGGGCCGCGGATCGCCAACCTCATGCTCGATGGCATTTACGACACGAATATTCGGACCGAGAAGTCACGGGCGCTGACGGCAAAGCTGCTGCGGGAACCTCCGGTTGCCTCCCCTGTCCTTTGGCAAGACGAGGACGCCTTCGGCGGCGCCACGACCCGCCTCAAGTTCGCCAATGACGCTGACGTGCCGCTGAAGGTGGAAGCTGTTTTTGCACCGCACGATTCGCTCAAGCCGCAGCCTGCAGTGATCGAAACGGTCGTTCCGGCGGGCTCTACAAAGCATCTAGATCTGGACCTAGCGGTCAACTCGCCGGTCCCGGCACATCAACTTCGCCCCCTGGTGATGCACTGGCGGGCCATTCACGAGTTGCCGGGCAGCGACCCCGATGTCGAGGTCGATGGAAACCACCGCATCGTTGTCGACGCCCGTGGCGAGCGTCCGCGAGCGGCGAAACCCCATATCCTTGAGGATTTCGCGGGACCGGTGATGCATCCGGCCTGGATTCCTCTGGGCCCGGGCGGGTCGTTCAATGGCAAGGGGCAGCTCACTCTCTCCGATGATCCTGACACTACCGAAGCTCCGGGGCGGCAGTTCACCGACGGGCGCGGCATCTACACCTTGACAAGGCTCTGGCACCTTCCCGTCGCAGGCGTATTCCGCGATATTCCAGCCGGGACGTTCGAAGCACAACTTCGTCTTACGAACATCCAGTGGTCAGGCGACAATCCTGTTTTCCGCTGGGAGTTTTGGGACACTCCCGACCGCGTTTACAACTACGGCCCTTCCTTTCTCAGCGCGGTCATTTTGCAGCTTTATCAAGACAAGGCGTCGGGCAAGTACTACATCGAAGTCGGCAAGTTCGACAAGAGACGCGTCGGCGCGGTCCGGGGCGTCGATACGGGCACGCAACGTGTCGGCTCCTACCAAGACCCGAAGTACACCAAACTGGGGGAAGTGCCACTGGAATCGGCGCCTGCGACGCTGACTCTGCGAGCGAGTTGGCGAGAGTCCACCAACCGCTGGCGCCTCTACTATGGAGTCGAGAAGGCCAAGGCCCAGCTTCAGATCCCTGGGGGCGATTTTGTAGACGATATCGTGCCGTCGCCCGACGGAAAGCGCAACTTGATCTATATACGCCAGGCGGACAGGCATCCCGGGTTCACCGTCGGTCTGGATGATTACCGACTGCTGCGGTAAGCCGCTGACAGGAAGTTGTGGCCTTCCGGGCGGGTCGCGGGCTGCTCACCTAACGTGACATAGCCCTCAACGGTCCGTCAGATCTCCGTAGGGACGAGGCAGGGCAGGGGGCCTCACTGCCCCACAGCGATCAGCGATTGAGCCGTCCGGAAATAAATGACACCCTCTGAGATGGCAGGGGTTGCGAGGAGGGGTTCGCCGAGTTTGTTCGTCGCTAGGAGTTTGTACGTTTCGCCCGCGGCGATCACATGGACGTCGCCTTCTTCGCTGCCGATGTAGATCTTGCCGTCGCCGCCTACGGGGGAGGAGGTGAAGGCTCCGCGGCCGGCGCGGTCACGGTAGACCAGCCCCCCGGTTTTGGCACGAAGGCACACGAGGACGCCGTTCCAGCGACTTGTGTAGAGGAGGCCTCCGAGCAGGAGCGGCGTTTGCATGTAGCTACCTTGACGGTGGGCGACCCAGGCGAGTCCTTCAGATGTCTCTCGGGTGAGTTTTGCGGCGCCACGGTAGGTGGGGTCGACGGCGTAGACCGGCGCGAGGTCTCCGTGTGAGTTGGTGAGATAGAAGAGGCCTTCGCCGTGGATGGGAGTGGGTACCGGAATATCGCCGCCGCCCTCGACCCGCCAAAGTTGTTCTCCGGTTTCCAAATCGTAGCCGCCGGCATGTTTGTAGCCATTGACGACGACTTGTGTGCGGCCTCCGGCGGTGACGACTAAAGGCGCGCCCCATGTGGGGACATCGCTCCGGTTGACGCGCCAGACTTGCCGGCCGTCGGTGAGGCGATAGCTGGCAAGAAAGCCTTTCTGCTGAACATCGGCGAGCACGACCGCGCGGCCATCGTGGATGACGGGGGAGCTGCCAAATTCCCATTGGGCTTCGGGGACTTTGAAGTAGCCGGCGTCGAGCGTGCCCAGATCCTTTTTCCAAAGGATCGTGCCGTCGAGGTTGAGGCAGAAGAGTCCTTCGGACCCGAAACAGGCGATGAGGTGCTCGCCGTCGGTGGCGAGAGTGGCGTTGGCGTGCGAGGACTTGGTGTGACGTTTGACCTTGGGGATGCCGCGATGAACTCCGCGTTCCCATAGCAGGTCCCCGCTTCTTTTGTCATAGCAGGGCACTTTCCAGATGTGCTCGGACTGGTCATCGACGGAGGCGATATCGCCGTAAAGACCGAGGCGCAGTTTGCCGTCATCGGCTTGGCTGACGGCGGTGGCGATAAAGAGTTTATTGCCCCAGACAACCGGGCTGGATAGGCCGAGTCCGGGAGTGCTGGTACGCCATTTAATACTTTGGTTGGATGGGGCGTCCCAAGTGGTGGGGAGGGCGTGACCTTCGGCAATCCCTTGGGCTTGATAACCGCGGAATTGGGGCCAGTTGCTGCTGAGGGGTTGTGCGAACGCGTATGCGGAGGCCAGGAGAGTGGCCACGATCAGTGGGGCCATATAGACCACGGTGAAGAACCCCGGGGCGCGGCGCAACGCGCCCAGCGTGTAGGTAAGGTCTGGACGAAGAGTGTCGAGGGCCATCAGGCGTGTCTCGCGAGGTCGGCCCAGGGCACGGGAAGGAGTTGCTGCCAGTCCGACGCAGTCGAGGCTGAAGTATTGGGTGCTTCCCAATCGAATCCGCGCGATCCGGCGTGGTACCACTCGATATCATCCTATATCGACGACAATGGATTGTCAGAAGTGTGAGCTAATCCGCACGCAGAGCTGTCATCGGCGAAGTGCGGGAGGCGCGCGAAAGGCCGGGATGAAGCCGGCGACGGGCGCGACCAGCAGCAAGATCGTCACCGACACTGCTCATCAAAGGCGTCCCGAGCCCCGAAAACCAAACCTGAGCTTATTGACTCCCGCATAATATAGAGTCAGTCAAAACAAAGAGAAGACTGTTTCCAGAAGGCCGTGATCAAACGCGGTTTGCGGTACATGCGGCGGAGTGCCTTGCGGGCCCGCTCGTTCAGCTCGCCGTAGTCTTTCGGACAGACGTTCGGCAACTCGTGCTGCTTCCAGTAAGCCCAGATGTATTCCACCGGATTCAACTCCGGCGCATAGGGTGGCAAGTACTCGGTTGCGATGTGGCCTTCGGAGAGTTCGATGAACTCTTGCACCAGGCGGCTACGGTGCGCCGGCAGCCGATCCCAGACGATCAGCAGCGGGCGATCGATATGACGTACCAACGCCTTGAGAAAGTCGGTCACTTGCTCTTTGCCGATCGCACCGGGATAGAGCCGGAAGTAGAAGTTACGCAGCGTCAGCCCCGCCGAGACGGAAAGCTTCTCCCAGTTGAAGTTAAACTGCAGCACCGGTGTTTGGCCACGTGGCGCCCAGGTGCGGCAGCGATGCGGCTTCTGACTCAATCCGCTTTCGTCGATGAAGACGAGCGTACGGTCTTCGTTTTGGGCTTTTTTTTAATGCGCTTCCAGGTCTTGCGCTTCCAGGTGCGGATCCGCTCTTCGTTGCGCTCGCGCGCCTTTCCGGCCGGGCGTTGCGGGCTCCAGTCGAGCGCTCGCAGGATCTTCCAGACGTGGCCTGCGTGGTATGCGACCCCGAACTCGTCTCCGATCAGCCGAGCCACCCGCGGACAGCTCCACAGGGGCGTTGGGAAGCCGTGGGCTTCCGGGCCTTCCAGCAGCAGCGACGTCAGGCGTTCGCGTTGTGCGGCATCGAGGAGCGGCTTGCGTCCGGCGCGCCCGGCCTGGCGGAGTCCGGCCGCACCCTGCTCGCGGTATTGCCGCCGCCACTCACTGACGGTTTGGCGAGCGACGTTCAGCCGTCTCGCCGTCTCGGACTGATTGTGGCCTTGGTGGAGCAGCCGCATCGCTTCGAAACGGCGCTTCTCCAGCGCCTTGAAATCCCGCTTCACACCTTTGGGGTTGCCCATACATATATAGATGCTCCACACTGTCAAAAGTGTCATAATAATTTGCGGGATTCAATAGGAGAGTTTCCGGAGAACCGTTGGCATCGGGTTTTCCTACACCCCTTGCGGGGCTAGTGTCCCATTGTATCCACTTCCTCTTGGTCACCCACGGTTTCGCCCTGACGGGCTTCACCGTGGGCTATTGTCCGCCGCCCCTGTCGGGGCTGAAGGTCGGGAACGAACCACGTTTTGGCTTGAGCGCATTCGCCAAGTAGACGTGACCCCGGCGGGGCAGTTGAAAACAATTGACTTGCACAACATCGACAATCTTTTTTCGATGCAGGGACACTAAGAGCCCATCCTTCTTGGCTTGAAAACCATGAGAGGGGCCGGAAGCCACGCCGCATTCTGGACCGTTCCGGTCCTGGGACTGTGCGGCTGCCTGGCCTGCTCGGGCGGCCTAGACGAAACGAGCCGGCGAGAGGAGTCGCAGCCCATCGCTGCCGGCACGGCACTGCCACGGGTGGACCCCCAGGGCGGGGGTCTGAACAGGATCCCGGATCGGCCGAGCCGAGCGCCGGCGGGCCTTCCGTGTCCGCACCCCGGGTGATTCTGACGGACGCGACAAGGGGGTCGGGGATCGACTTCCTACACTTCAACGGAACCACGGGCGAGTACTTCTTGCCGGAGATCACCGGGTCGGGCGGCGCTCTGTTCGACTATGACAATGATGGCGACCTCGACCTGTATCTGGTCCAAGGCGCTAAGCTGACGCCGGGCCCGAATCCGCCCGGCTTCGCTTGGCGGGGCCAGGGTCCCCCGCGAAACCGCTTGTACCGCAACGATTTGGCTCCGCCCGGCGACAAGGCCACGCCACGATTCAAGGATGTGACCCGGCAAGCGGGAATTGATGCACGGGGGTACGGGATGGGCGTGGCGGCCGCGGACTTCAACGGCGACGGCTGGGAGGATCTCTATATCACCAACGTCGGACCCAACCAAATGCTTCGCAACAACGGCGATGGCACGTTCAGCGACGTGACCAGGGCCGCGGGAACCGATGATCCTCGCTGGAGCACAAGCGCGACCTTCTTTGACTACGACCGTGACGGGTGGCTCGACCTGTTCGTTGCGCACTATGTCGATTTTTCTCCCAACCTCAAGCGCGAATGCTATTCGAAGAGCAGCGCGCGTGACTACTGCGGGCCCGACGCCTACGACCCCATTCCCGACCGACTGTTTCGCAACCAAGGTGGTGGCCGCTTCGAAGACGTGACAGAAGCGGCGGGGCTTCACGCGGCCTTCGGCGCCGGGCTCGGGGTCGTCGCCGCGGACTTCAATGCCGACGGCTGGACCGACATCTACGTGGCCAACGACGGGGACCCCAATCAGCTCTGGATCAACAACCGTCGTGGTGGTTTCGAGGACGAAGCGCTGCTGGCCGGCGTCGCTCTCAATTACATGGGCAGCGCCGAGGCAGGTATGGGCGTCGACGCGGCGGACTTCGACGGCGACGGCGATGAAGACCTGTTCATGACCCACCTCGACGGCGAGTCGAACACACTCTATGTGAACCAGGGCGACGGCCTGTTCGACGATCTGACCATCAAGCTGGGGCTCCACTCGCCAAGCTTGGCCTATACGGGGTTTGGCACCCGCTTTTTCGATTACGACAACGACGGGCGGCTTGACCTACTCGTGCTCAACGGGGCGGTGAGATTACAGAAAAGGTTGGCTCGAAAGGGCGAGCCGTACCCGCTGCAGCAGCCGAATCAACTGTTTCGCAATATCGCCCGGGGTACTTTCAAAGAGGTGAGCCAACAAGCGGGGCCGGCCTTCAAGTTGGAGGCGGTCAGCCGGGGCGCGGTGTTCGGAGACATCGACAACGATGGCGACACCGATGTCGTGGTGTGCAACAACAGCGGCCGCGCGCGGCTGCTGTTGAACGAGGTCGGGAATCGCCATCACTGGCTGGGCCTGCGCCTTCTCGACGCCAAAGGCCATGACGCCTTGCAGGCACGGGTCGAAGCCGTCCGAGAAGACGGCGGCGTCCAGTGGCACAGGCTACACTCAGATGGAAGCTACTGCTCGGCCAACGACCCGCGCCTGCTCTTCGGCCTCGGTGGAAGTGATCGCGCTCTCACGGTGCGGGTCCACTGGCCCGCGGGCGGAGTCGAAGAATGGAAGGGTGTCCCCGTTGATCGGTACTGGACACTGCAAGAAGGGACAGCGCCCAGCCGTCGGTAGCCTCAATACTCTTCACTTTGGAGAATAGCCTGCGCTGGTGGCCCTGGAGGGGCCAAACATGGAAGCCCATCGCTTCAGCGATGGGTATTGAGCCCCAACCAAGCCGAGCCCCAGCGGGGCGATACAACCAGCGCCCCTAAGGAGAGCAAGTGACGCCCGCCAGTGCATCCAAAGTGAACGGGATTGAGGCTACGTCACACACACGGCATCGGCAGCGCCGACGGTTGAGGGCGCCCGCGTGGATAGCCGGACTGGCCTTGCTCGCCAGCGCTGCGTTTCCCCAGGCTTCGGCCGACGGTCCGGCAACGCTTCCTCCTCCTCGTAAAGGCCTTCTTGCGATCCCCTTGCCCGGCCTGCAGACACTGGAAAGCACGGTTGCCGAACAGATCCGCTCGTTGCAAACGGCCTTCGCCGACACGGTGGCCAAGCCGAGTGTAAGCGCGTCGGACTTGGCCCAGTCGTACGGCACTCTGGGTCAGCTCTACCACGCGTACGAGTTCGTCGAGGCGGCCCAGGCCTGCTACCTGAATGCCGGGCGCCTAGCCCCAAAAGACCATCGCTGGCTTCACCTTCTAGGTCAACTGAGTCGGCAGCAAGGCGACCTGGCGAAGACTGTCTCCTACTTCACTTCAGCGCGAGAAGCCAACCCAGCTTACGGGGCTACGGTCGTCCGGCTTGGCAATGCGTACCTACAGCTCGACCGCCCCGATGAAGCCCGGCGCGAGTTCGAGGCCGCTTTGAAGGGCGATCGCGCATCGCCGGCCGCCAAAAGCGGTCTGGGCGAAGTGGCTCTTGCCCAGCAGCGTTACGCCGATGCCGTCAAGTATTTCGAGGCCGCCCTGAAGCAAGTCCCCCAGGCGAACCGCCTGCACTATTCACTGGGGATGGCCTACCGCGGCATGGGTGATCTCGGGAAGGCCCGTTCGCACCTGAAGCAGCGTGGGACTGTGGGCATCCGTCCCAAGGACCCACTCGTGGAGGGCCTCGAAGACTTCCTTCAAGGCGAGAGGGTCCACCTGTTGCAAGGGCGGTTGGCGTTCAGTGCCGACCGGTTCCAAGAAGCCGCCCGCGCCTTTGCAGAGGCGGTTCGCGCCAAGCCCGACAGCGAACGCGCCCGGACCAACCTCGGCACCGCGCTCGGACGCCTGGGGCGGTCAGAAGCCGCCGCCCAGCAGTTTCAGGAGGTGCTTCGCCTGAACCCGCGGAACCCCACCGCCCACTTCAACCTGGGTGCGCTGACGATGCGCGACGGCGAGCCTGCTACGGCGGTTCAACACTTCGAAGCGGTGCTCGATACGAACCCGCGGGACTCGGAAGCGCTGCGTGAACTGGCCAAAGCCCTCATCAAGCTCGGACGAAACGACGATGCCTTGAAGTATCTGCCCGCGGTGGTCGAGAAATTCCCCGAAGACGAGGGCCCGCTTGTCGCTCTCGCTGAGCTTTGGGTGACACGGGAGCGCTATCAACAAGCCCGCGACCTGCTCGATCAATCTCACCGCAAGTTCCCTGGCCGCGGGCGTACGGCCCACGCCCTGGCGCGACTGTTGGCGGCTTGCCCCCATGCGGCCCTGCGCGACGGTCCACGGGCGTTGGCCCTCGCCGCCAAGGTCTATAACTCCACGCGGCGTGTCGTCCACGGTGAGACTGTCGCTTTGGCCTTGGCTGAAACGGGCCGCTGTGACGACGCGGCAGAAATGCAAAATCGCCTCATCGCAGCCGCGGACAAGGCGAACGAAGCGAAGCTGGCCGTGCGTCTGCGCCGGGATCTTGTGCGCTACGAACGCGGCAGCCCGTGCGCACCCTAGAAGCAACCGACACCCCCCGCCGGCAAGCTCACTGTGACTGAAGGGGCGATGCAAACGACTCCTGCTCTCTCCCTAACCCGCCAGCTTAGCCGCAGGTCTTGACGGGCGGTACTCGGACGTCGCTAGCGAAGGTCCCATGCCGGGCCTGCTGCCGACAGCACCCCATTTAATACTGGCCCGGGGCGCGAGCCCCGGGAACGAGATCGTCAAGTAGCCCCCAGGAGCTAAGGGGCGGGTAGTGCGTGCCGCCACCCAGGATTAACCGTACCTGAAGTATCTCAAGTTGACTCATTGTTTCAACTCAGGTTGCGCCCTTTCGGCGTCGCTCAACCCGGTCACAGAAATTCAAAATTCGCAACCGTCTGCCATCAAACGACTTAACTCCTCCACCCGCCCTCAACCCTTGTCCCCTCGTGCTATCATGCAACCGAGGGCTGGTCACACAGTGACCGGCCCTTTTGCGTGCTAGTGTAGTGCGTCAAGCAGATTGCACCTTATGCAGGGCGGCACGTCCGCGCTTGACTTTCTCGAGGATGTCGGAGGCGGTCGCGGTCCAGATGAAGGGCGTGGGATGCCCGTTGTGCTGGGCGATGTAGTCGTCAATGGCGGCGACGAGCTCGTCCACGCTGCGAAACACGCCGCGGCGCAGGCGCTTGACGGTGAGATCGCGAAAGAATCGCTCGACCATGTTCAGCCACGACGCCGAGGTCGGGGTGAAATGAATGTGGAAGCGCGGGTGACGATCGAGCCAACGCTTCACAGCGGCATGCTTGTGGGTGGCATAGTTGTCCACGATGAGATGAAGCTGTTTGTCCTTGGGAGTGCGGCGGTCAATTAAGCGCAGGAAGCGCAGCCATTCCTGGTGGCTGTGTCGGGGCATGCACTCGGCGATCACGCTGCCGTCAAGGCTGTTGAGCGCCGCAAACAGGGTGGTCGTGCCGTTGCGCTTGTAATCGTGGGTCATCGTTTGGCCGCGTCCCTTTTTGAGCGGCAGGCCGGGCTGGGTGCGATCGAGGGCTTGGATTTGGGACTTCTCATCGAGCGAGAGAACCAGAGCATGCTCAGGCGGATTGAGATAGAGTCCGACGATGTCGTCGAGTTTCTCGGCGAAACGCGGGTCATTGCTGAGCTTGAGGGTCTTGACGCGGTGGGGCTTGAGGCCATGGGCGCGCCAAATCCGTCCCACGGTGGAAGCGCTGACGCCGGCCGCGGCGGCCATGGTGCGGCGGCTCCAGTGGGTGGCGTTGGACGGTTTCTCGCGGGTGGTCTTGTGGATGATCTGCTGTACTTTCTGCTTCGAGACGGCAGGTTTACGACCGGGCCGTGGGGCGTCTTTTGCAATGCCGGCGATGCTGCTTTCGAGAAAGCGCGTGCGCCAGCGGGCCACCAACTGCCGCGAGACACCGAGCTGTGCGGCGATCTGCTTATTCTCGAGACCGTCGGCGGCCAGCAGGGCAATCCTGGCTCGCAGGGCGAGACGAACGGCGACTTGGCGGCCGCGCGCGTAGCGGTCCAACTGCTTGCATTGCGCTGTGTTCAAAGTTACTGGTTGTGCTCTTCGCATCCCATGCCTCCTGTTAATAGAGACGATGGGAAGTCAATATAAGTTACATTATTTATGGTGCACTACACTAGCTTCCTGATCAGGATCAGCGCTTGAGGTGTAATGGCGGCTTCGGCTAAGCCCGTTGGAAACTGAAACGGGCCGGGCCGCAGCTCGGTGGCCCAAAGTGAAAGAGGGCCGCGACGCCCCGGAATCGATTCCGGCAAGTAAGGATTTGCAGGTTTTCGAGTGTGGATGGTTGCCTTTGGTAAGCCCCGGTAAGCTGCCCGGAGGGGATGAGTCAATATGGCTCAAGCCCCGCGGGACGAGCCCAAAACCCCTTCGCGAAGGGGCCAGTAAGCCAAGCCGGGGCCCTCTTTCGCAGCCATCCCAGTAAGCACTCGGGACCTCCTTCGCACCGCGCCACGAATGTGGCGGCCTTGGGAGGCTCCGTTGATCGCAACGGAGCCTCCCGGGCGACATTTCGAGCAAGCCCAACCTTACAGGATTAGTGTCTCTTCGATTCGTATGTGGCGTAGATCCCCAGACTTGCCGTGTCGGTACTCCTACCGACACAGTGTTTCCATTGCTGGCTTCAGCCACTGCCCAATTCCTCGGCCTGACCGGCGCGGAAGCCATACGAACCGTCTGATCCAATCGACATCTGAACAGGAGAATACCGAGATGAAACGAGGGCTCGCCACCTCGGGCACGGACGAAATCAGCAACGAGACAAGATCCGGCAGCTGAGCCAAGAAGAAGTGTCCGCAGGCAACTTTCTTGGTGCTAAGATTGTTGCAGCAGACATTCAAACCGCAGTCTGTTTCGACGTCGAGAGGTGTGACGCGGTGCCCTGGCGCAATAAGATTTCGCTTGTACTTACCGTGGGTTTGCTCCCCTGGTCTTTCGGAGTTGCGTACGCGGCGGAGGGCGCTGAGAAGGAACCCGATGCCGCCGCGATCGAGTTCTTCGAGAAAGAGATTCGTCCCGCTCTCGTCGGGAATTGTGCGGTCTGTCACAGTGGGGCGGCGGCGCAGGGGAACTTGCGGCTCGACTTCCGAGGCGGCTGGGAGCAAGGCGGTAAATCCGGGCCCGCCGTCGTGCGGGGTGACCCGGACAACAGTCCTCTGATTCGCGCCATCCGGCACCAAGACCCCGGCGTCGCCATGCCCCTCGGGGGCAAGAAGCTGGATGCCGAGGTGATCGCGGCGTTCGAGCGCTGGGTCAACATGGGCGCGCCCGATCCCCGCGACGCGCCTTCGTCTGCGCCGGTGGTCGAGAAGTCGTGGGAGGAGACGTTTAACGATCGGAGCCGTTGGTGGAGTCTGCAGTCCGTGGTACGGCCGGCCGTTCCCAGCGTCAAGCAAGCACAGTGGTCGGATCAAGCCGTCGACCGTTTCATCCTCGCCAAACTCGAAGCGAAGGGTCTGGGCCCCGCTCCGCGGGCCGGCCGCGCGACCCTGTTCCGCCGGCTGAGCTTCGTGCTGACGGGCCTGCCGCCCACACCCGAGCACATCGCCGCCTTCCTCGGCGATCGCGGCCCGGACGCGTACGCCCGTGCGGTCGATCGCCTACTTGCCTCGCCGCACTTCGGTGAGCGCTGGGCTCGGCATTGGATGGACGTCGTACGTTACACCGACACGCACGGCTATGAATGGGACATCTCCGCCAAAGGGGCCTGGCGCTTTCGGGACTACGTGATTCGCGCCTTCAACGCTGACATCCCCTTCGACCAGCTCTTGCGCGAGCAGATCGCGGGCGACCTTCTGCCCCATCCGCGAATTAGCACCTCCGAGCAGATCAACGAGTCCCTCATCGGACCGATGTTCTACCAGATGGGCGAAAAACGTCACGGGGATAGCGTGGTCTTCAACGGCATCTATCAGGAGATGCTCGACAACAAGATCGATGCCTTTTCCAAAGCGTTTCAGGCGATGACGGTAGCCTGCGCGCGTTGCCACAACCACAAACTGGATGCCATCTCTCAGAAGGACTACTACGCGCTAGGGGGCGTGTTCTTGAGTTCGCGCTGGTTGGTCAATACGGTGGATACGCCCGATCGCAACAGGAAGGTTCTCGACGAGCTTTCGGCGCTCAAGGCGAAACTTCGCGCCCCTCTGGGGACGTGGTGGCTGGAGGGAGCGCGGGACATCCCGTTGTATCTCCGCGCCGCCCAGGCCCGTCTCGATGGCGACGGCAATGCAGGCGAACTGGCCAAGGGACTCGACCAGGTGCGCCTGGCCGCCTGGGAAAAAGTGCTCAAGTTCGAACCGGAGGAAAAGCCGGCTGCCGACGAAGAGTCGTCTAAAGACGAAGAGGAATCTAAGACGGAGGAGAAAGCGCCTCAGGAGGATCCGAGACCGACTCTGGAAGATCCATTGTTTGCCTGGTTCGAACTCCATCGGTCGGTGGTCAAAGAGGGCGGGAGCGTCAAAGGTAGCTGGGCGAAGCTGGCTGAGGATTATGCCGGCGCTCGTCGAGAGCGATCCCAAAGCAATGCACAAGATTATTCGCTGCTGGCGGATTTCCGCCGGGGTGTCCCCGAGGGCTGGTCGGCGGACGGCGTCGGGCTGCGCGATGGCCCGGTACCGAACGGCGACTTCACGGTGGCGCTCGAAGGCCAGGAGGCGGTGGGCATGCTGCTTCCCGCGGGGCTGTTCACTCACGCTCTCTCGCCACGGCTCAATGGCGCTCTCCGTAGCCCCTACCTCAACTTTTTCAGCCAACCCTCTGTCAGCCTGGAGGTGAGCGGTGGTGACTACGGCACTCGCCGACTCTTGGCGGACAACGCGTTCCTGACAGAGCGGGAGTACGCTTACCTGGAAGAAGACAAGCTGCATTGGGTGTGCCATACCACGACGGGGGCGGATAAGAGTGCTCGGGCGCGAACCGCGAAGGAGATGGCGGAGGTTCGCACCTTCGTCGAACTCACTACCAAAGCCTCGAACCCTTACTTCCCTCCGCGTGTCGGGCTCGCCGGGTGCACCAAGGAAAAGGTGCGAGAGAACAGTTGTGGCGCGCAAGACCCTCGCAGTTGGTTCGGCGTCACGCGGGCGCTCCTAGGAAACAAAGGCGGCGACGTAACGGACTATGGGAAGGTCCAGACGTGCCTCGAGTCGCCCGCCGACGAGTTGACACGGTTCAGCTCCTTCTTCAACGGGGATCCCCCAAGCGATCTTCCGGCTCTGGCAGCTCGATACGGCCAATGGCTGACAGCCTCTCTGGAGGCCTGGGCCCAGGATCGGGCCGATGAAGACGACGTCCGATTGATTAACTGGATGCTTGACCAGGGGCTGTTGCCGAACAACGTGGATGACCGTGAGTCGATCCGGGATTTAGTCTCTTCTTACCGCAGCCTCGAAAAGCAGGTCGCCGAACCGCAGACGGTCAACGGCATGGCCGATCTCGAGCCAGGCCGGGACTACCGCGTCAACATCCGTGGCGATTACGCAGACCTGGGCGAGCAGGTGCCGCGGGGCTACGTCGAGGTCATCGCGGGCCGCCGGGAAGAAGGCCCGCGCCCGGCGGGCAGCGGGCGCCTGGAGCTGGCCGAGCTGATCGCGAGCCCGAAGAACCCCCTGACGGCCCGAGTCTTTGTCAATCGCGTGTGGCACTGGGTGTTTGGAACCGGAATCGTTAAGACAGCCAACGATTTCGGTCACCTAGGTGACAAACCGTCTCACCCCGAGCTGCTCGACTACCTCGCTGACCGGTTTGTCGAGGAAGGCTGGTCGGTGAAGAAGCTTGTGCGGATGCTAGTGATGAGTGAGACGTTCCAGCAGTCGGGCCGTATGACCGCCGCCGCCCGGGACGCAGACCCTCTCAATCGGCTGCTCCACCACTATCCGCTGCGGCGCCTGGATGCCGAAGCCGTCCGCGACTCGTTGCTGGCGGTTTCCGGACGGCTGGACCGCAAGCTGTTCGGTGCCCCCATCAACCCCTACCGGTCAAACGAAGATGCGAGCAAGTGGCTTCTTTCAGGGCCTCTTGACGGGCAAGGCCGCCGCTCCGTGTATCTCAAGGTCACCATCATGGAACCACCGAAGTTCCTCAGTACCTTTAACCAACCCAACCCGAAGATCCCGACCGGCGCCCGCGACGTCACCAACGTTCCCGTGCAGGCCCTCACGCTGCTCAACGACCCCTTTGCCGTCGGTCAGGCCGAGTTCTGGGCTCAGCAGTTGGTCGCCACACCGCACGAATCGCCGGAGCAGCGACTGGCGGTCATGTTTCAGCGCGCCTTTGGCCGCGATCCTGACGAGCAGGAGAGAGCGCGCTGGATGAGTGCCATTCACGACATCAGCGGTCTCTACCAGGATGTCCCGGAAAAAAGGCCTCCGCCGGGCGGCCTGATGGATTCGCTTGCGGTCTGGAAGGACATGGCGCACGCGATGTTCAACGCCAAGGAGTTTCTCTATGTCCGATAGTCGATGGACGGGCCGAAGGCCCATCACGCGTCGTGAGTGGCTTAGCACCGCTTCCAACGGGTTCGGCATGCTGGCTCTCTCGACCTTGCTGGCCGAAGAGGACAAGCTGCGCGGCTCTGCCGTCAAGTCGAACGCGGATTTCCCGGCAAAAGCAAAGAGCGTCATTTTCTGCTTCATGGACGGCGGTCCGAGCCATGTTGATACGTTTGACCCGAAGCCAGCGTTGAAAGAACGTCAGGGCGAGGCCATCGGCGAATCCGCCGTCTCGACGAAGTCGCAGTCCACGGCCGACCGGGTTTGGCTGGGCAGTCCCTGGCAGTTCCAGCAGCGCGGCCAGAGCGGGCTGTGGGTGAGTGACTTGCTGCCGCACATCGCAGAGGTCGCCGACGACCTCTGCGTGCTGCGCTCCTTGGTTGGCCGGCAACCCCTGCACGGCCAACAAAACCTGCTGTTGCACACGGGCCGCGTCACCGGCAGCGCCCCGAGCTTCGGATCGTGGGTGTCCTACGGCCTGAGCACCGAGCGCGACAACCTGCCCAACTACGTGCTGCTCAACAACGACTGGATTCCGAACGGCGGCTGGGAAAACTTTGGCAGCGCGTTCCTGCCCGCGTCTCACGCGGCCACGATGCTGCGGGCCAAGGGCATGGCGATGGACAACATCACGCCGTCCGATCTCCCCGCTATCCAGAGGCGTAAGCTCGACTTACTAGGGGAACAGGACAGCTCGTTCGCCGCCCAGACCGCGAGTGACTCGATCGAGTCGGCCATCAAGAACTACGAGACCGCGTTTCGCCTGCAGACAACGATTCCCAAGCTGGCCGACGTCAGCGGCGAGTCGACCGCAACCCGCCGGATGTACGGGCTCGAAACCTCGAATGACTACAAGAAGCATTACGGTCTCCAGTGCCTCCGTGCGCGGCGTCTAGTCGAGGCGGGCGTGCGCTTTGTGGAAATCACTTGCCCGCTCACCCACCAGAACAACTCGCCGTGGGATCAGCACAGCAATCTGAAGAAGTATCACGAAGAGAACGCGATGATCACTGAACAGTCGGTGGCCGCGCTGATCCAGGATCTGAAGCAGCGCGGCCTGCTCGATAGCACCGCTGTGGTGTGGGCCGGGGAGATGGGCCGTACCCCGCACACGCCGAAGATCAAAGATGGCGTCGGTCGCGACCATCACGTCAACGGCTACTCGATCTTCTTGACCGGCGGTGGCTTCAAAAAGGGTATGACCTATGGGACCACGGACGAGTTCGGGAATTCGGTCGTCGAGCACCCGATCTCGGTGCACGACGTCCACGCCACCCTCCTGCATCAACTCGGGCTGGACCACGAGAAGCTGACCTTCCGCTTCGGCGGCCGCGACGTCAGTCTCACCGACGTACACGGTCACGTCATCAAAGACATCTTGGTGTGACAACCGTCAAGGGCGGTCAGCCCGTGACTGCGGGCGCCTCGAAGTAGGCAGTACGGTTAGCTCCTGCTGATTCAACGACCGTAATCCTAAGGTCGTACAACAACGGAAGTCTGGGCTGCTTCTCTGCCGAGTGGCTTTGGATGAGCGTTTGCTACGAGGCCTAAGAATGGATGACAATGTCGCCGAGCCACGATCCATGACGAACGCACTGTCTCGACGCGATCTGCTGGCCGGCGTGGTAGGTGGAGCCTTCGCTGCACCAGGCTGCCGCCGGCCCTCGGGGCCGGAGCTTCGCTTGGCGCTCTTTGAAGCCGACGTCACCCCGCCCGCCGACGGGCATCCTTTTCTCGCCAACCGTGTGTCGCGGTCGGTGGTCGATCCGCTGTTTGCCAAGGGCTTTGTCCTGTTCGGCGCGGGCGAACCCATTGTCCTTGCAGCGATCGATTGGTGTGAGATCCGCAACGAGTCGTACGAGCTCTGGCGGTCCGTGTTGGCGCAAGCCGCGGAGACGACCAAGCAGCGCGTGCTGGTCACGTGCATCCACCAGCACGATGCGCCTTATACCGATCGCGTCGCGCAGAAGTTCTTCGATGAGCACGAGATCCCGGGAGACATCTGCGACGTCGCGTTCGAAGATCAAATGATCGACCGCGTCGCCGAGGCCCTGCGTGCGGGACTGCCCGACGCACGGCCGATCACCCACCTCGGGTTGGGGCAGTCGGAGATCAGCGAACTCGCTTCGAATCGCCGTTACGTGCGAGATGACGGTACGGTCTCTTGGGGGCGCGGCAGCACGACCCGCGACCCCGAGATTCGGGCTAAGCCCGTGGGGCCGATTGACCCGTGGGTTAAGACCATCAGTTTCTGGGACGGGGATGACGCGGTGGCCGCCCTCAGCTGCTACGCGACGCACCCTATGAGCTATTACGGCGACGGGGACATCTCGGCGGACTTCGTCGGCATGGCCCGCGCGCGCCGCCAGGAGGACACGCCGTCCACTTCGCAAATCTACGTCTCCGGTTGCAGCGGCGACGTGACGGTGGGCAAGTACAGCGACGGCAGCCGCGAGAACCGCCCGATCTTCGCCGACCGGCTGTACCAGGGGATGGCCGCTGCTTGGGACGCGACGGAGCGGCCCTCCGTTGATGGAGTCAGCTTCCGCTCGGTTGAGATGAGGCTTGATCCGCGGCAGTCGCCCGGCTACACGCCGGAGGACTATCGGCAAACGATCGCCGATCGATCGAAGCCGTTTCGCGAGCGTTTAACGGCCGCGCTGGGCTTGAGTTGGAGGCAGCGTTACGACGCCGGGCACGCGATCGACGTCCCTTGCGTCGATTTCGGGCGGGCGCAACTGGCGTTGCTGCCGGCCGAGGCGTTTGTGCAGTATCAGCTCTGGGCGCGGGAGCTGCGGCCGGATTCGTTCGTTATGGTGATGGGGTACGGCGAGTGTGCTCCCGGGTACATCCCGACAGCCGCGAACGCCGCGGAAGGGTATGACGACCACTACAGTTGGATTGCGTTCCCCGAGTGCGAAGAGACGATGCGGTCGGCTTTGGCGGCGGTATTGAAAGAGCCTGCGCGCTGAGCCGTGACCGTTCAACACCAAACTATTGACTCCCGCATAATATAGAGTCAGTCAAAACAAAGAGAAGACTGTTTCCAGAAGGCCGTGGTCAAACGCGGTTTGCGGTACATGCGGCGGAGTGCCTTGCGGGCCCGCTCGTTCAGCTCGCCGTAGTCTTTCGGACAGACGTTCGGCAACTCGTGCTGCTTCCAGTAAGCCCAGATGTATTCCACCGGATTCAACTCCGGCGCATAGGGTGGCAAGTACTCGGTTGCGATGTGGCCTTCGGAGAGTTCGATGAACTCTTGCACCAGGCGGCTACGGTGCGCCGGCAGCCGATCCCAGACGATCAGCAGCGGGCGATCGATATGACGTACCAACGCCTTGAGAAAGTCGATCACTTGCTCTTTGCCGATCGCACCGGGATAGAGCCGGAAGTAGAAGTTACGCAGCGTCAGCCCCGCCGAGACGGAAAGCTTCTCCCAGTTGAAGTTAAACTGCAGCACCGGTGTTTGGCCACGTGGCGCCCAGGTGCGGCAGCGATGCGGCTTCTGACTCAATCCGCTTTCGTCGATGAAGACGAGCGTACGGCCTTCGTTTTGGGCTTTTTTTTAATGCGCTTCCAGGTCTTGCGCTTCCAGGTGCGGATCCGCTCTTCGTTGCGCTCGCGCGCCTTTCCGGCCGGGCGTTGCGGGCTCCAGTCGAGCGCTCGCAGGATCTTCCAGGCGTGGCCTGCGTGGTATGCGACCCCGAACTCGTCTCCGGTCAGCCGAGCCACCCGCGGACAGCTCCACAGGGGCGTTGGGAAGCCGTGGGCTTCCGGGCCTTCCAGCAGCAGCGACGTCAGGCGTTCGCGTTGTGCGGCATCGAGGAGCGGCTTGCGTCCGGCGCGCCCGGCCTGGCGGAGTCCGGCCGCACCCTGCTCGCGGTATTGCCGCCGCCACTCACTGACGGTTTGGCGAGCGACGTTCAGCCGTCTCGCCGTCTCGGACTGATTGTGGCCTTGGTGGAGCAGCCGCATCGCTTCGAAACGGCGCTTCTCCAGCGCCTTGAAATCCCGCTTCACACCTTTGGGGTTGCCCATACATATATAGATGCTCCACACTGTCAAAAAGTGTCATAATAATTTGCGGGATTCAATGGGCGCCTAGCTCAGTAAGACCGACAAAATGTTGTCGATGTTTCCACTACGCAGGGATCTCTGAAGTCCTGGTAGGGGCCGGCCCCCGTGCCGGCCCGCTCCGGGAGCGACGATCGAGTCATGCAATCATGACGCGCCAGTCATGGCCCCCAGCCGCGCCGGGCGGGCACGCGGGCCCGCCCCTACGGCGTTGCGGGGCGCAAAATCATTTGTTTTCAACGGCCCGAAGGGGCCACTCGTTCGGGGTGAAGTCCACGAGCGAGCCTAGTCGCTTATCACCTCCACATCGACCAAAGATTGTCGATGTTGTGCAAATCATCTCAGCCCCGGCAGGGTCGCCCTACCGGTCTTTGAACTCGGCAAACCAGTTTTGGACGACGTGGATCGCGGGCTCGGCGGCCTCTTGGCCCACCGGTTCGGCGAAGAGGAACCGCCGGCCGTCGGGGGAGACGTCGTACTGGGGATAGGTGTGGGGCTAGGTCTTGCTTACCAAGCTCTGAGGCTCGAACAGGGGTGTCGTTGCACCTGCCGAAAAAATCGGGTCGAGCGAAACAGAGACGGCCATCAGCGTGCTCCCCTCGACGTAAAACAGCTCCTTGCCGTCGCGGCTCCAGCGCGGCTGCCGGCCCCCATGGCTCGATATCGTCGACTTGCCACTGCCCGAGGGAAAGGGCCGAACGTAGACTTCGTTTTTACCCGACTCATCCGACACGTAGGCGACATACCGGCCGTCCGGCGAGAACTGTGCTGCCTCCTCGAGGAAGGGTGTCTGCAAGAACAGGCGTGGTTCCCAGCCGCCGCCACGTTCGTTCCGCTCCAGATACCACAGGTCAGGCCTGGTTTGCGGATGCAGTACCTCATAGAGGAGATACTTCCCATCCCGCGACCAGTCTTGTAGGAACTCGCCGGCGGGCGTGGCTGCCAGTGCCGTCGCTTCTCCGCTTCCATCGGCGTTCCGAAGGAAGATGTCAAAGTTGCCCGCTCGATTCATTGTGGTGAACGCCACCTCTTCTCCCGTGGGCGACCAAGCCGGCGTCCAAACCTTAGAAGTATTGTCCGGTGCGGGGCTCAAGCGAGTCCGAACTCCCCGGGCGAGATCGTGAACCCACAGGTCCGAAGAAATAAACCTTTCCCCTGCCGCAACAGCCACCAGCCGCCCGTCCGGGGACAGCACGGGGTAACGTATTTCCTGCTGTGCTTGGCCGATCTCGCCGGTCTTTTCGCCACCACGGTCGAGCCAAACCAGTTGACGCCGCGAGACGGGGGCTTCGCGATAAACCAGCGTTCCGTCGGCACCAACCGTCGCCTCGTGGCTGTGCGCGGAGATGCGGAAGGCCGTCCCCGTGGCCTGCAACGTGTCCAAGGAAAAGGGCAGCGCCCAGAGATCGTAGATCAGCTCACTCGCCTGGTAGATGATGTGGCCGCTGGGCGAATAGATGGGACGTGTACCAGGTCCCAGAAACTCTCGCCGGCCGCTTTCGAGATCCTGGACCGTCATCGTGGGTGCGTATCGAGACCCGAACGCATACACCAGGACGCGGGGTCCCGCTCCAGAGGGCAAGAAATGGGGCCAGTATATGCCTCCCGTTGACGCTCCTGACGGCACCTCGGACTCTTCCGGCGAGACGACCAGCCTAGGAGCGCCTCCGCTTGCGGGAACTTCATAGAGGCCGGGCGGGGACCCGGAGCTGAAGACGATCGATTCGCCGTCGGGACTCCAGGATCCCCCCCCCCCCCCCAGGCTGGACCGGGCACTTTGCATAGCCAAATGGCCGGACCGCCTTGCACCGAGATCTTCTTGAGTTCACGCTGGGAGAAGGAGAACAAGCCGACGAAATCGCTGCCGGGCGACCAGAAGGGTTTATCAGCCGCTTCGGTGCCTTCGAACACCCGCGGTTGCCGGCGATCAAGATCCTGAATCCACAGCTCTCCCTCCGTGCCCGCAGAGGTAAAGGCGATGTGTCTTGCGTTGGGTGAAATGGCGAGGTCGGTGGTGTAAGTGTCCACCAACGGCATCGGCAGGCTAATGGCGAATCGGCGCATGGGGGCCTGCGGGACTTCCAGAGGGGTTTGGCGGAAATGGACGAACGCGAGCGCCAGTAACGCAATGGCCGTGACGCCGAACAGAGCCTGCTGGAAGCGCAGCTTGCGCTTTGGGGCCAGCTCCTCGGACGGGACCGGCGGGACCGGCGTTGGTTGTGCAGCAAGGCCCGGCTGCACGTCGCCACTCGACCCTTCCACCGGAGCAACGAAGCGATAGCCGCGGCGGGGGAGAGTTTCCACAAAGCGGGGCCGGCCGGCCGAGTCGCCGAGCGCCTCCCGCAGCCGCTTCACCGCCGTGTTGAGACTGCGGTCGAACTCCACATAGGTATCGCCGGGCCACAGCCGCTGCTGGACCTCTTCGCGCGTGACCACTTCACCCGGGCCGCTCCAGCAGTATGGCCAGGATCTGAAAAGGCTGTTCCTGCAGCTTGACCTTGCGGCCATTCCGCCGCAGCTCGCCCGCCGCCAGGTCCAATTCGAAGTCTGCAAAGCGCAGCATCCTTCGCGATAGCACTGGTGTCTCCATCAAAAGTCGCCGCCTTTTGGTACGGGCGATGGCACCGGAAAACAATGACCCGGAGATGACTTTGCTTACCGGCTTGTGATCTCAGGGATTATATCACCCGCAACCCTTCGGGCCAAGCCGCGAGCAGCGCGTCACTTGCGCCGTAACCGGCTTCATTTCAAGTATTTCCCCTGTCACAAACGTTTCACCGCCAACTCAGCCCCAGGTGTCTTGAGCTGCCCGCTGACCTGACGCACTCTCGTCCTCACCAACCCATTCACGGAGGTGAGAGCCATGAGCAGGTCATTGAGAGATTGGTCCCTTGTTGCTGTTGTCGGGTTCGCTTTGCCCGCTTCGGCGCGGACGCCGGCGGCGAGTGAGGTCAAGCAGCCCTTGCGGTTCACGGTAAGAGTCTACGACTACGACGGCGTTCCGCACGGCGCCTTGAAGCGCGCCGAGGAGGAAGCAGCGCGGATTTTCCGCCAAGTGGGCATCGAGGTGATCTGGACCGGCTGCCCCACCTCGGACGAAGAACTCCAACAACATCCCACCTGCAATCAGGTCCCGGACCCCCTGCATCTCATGCTTCAGATCGTGCCGCGGCCACAAGTCCGGGGCCGTTTTAGGGACCCCAGCCGGGTGGGCGCCGCCCGCATCCCGCTTGGGGTCAACGGATTTGGAACGATCGCGGCCGTCTATTATTTTCGGGCGGAGGAACAGGCTGCCAGGCGCGTTGCCTCCGGCGCCGCGATTCTCGGCCACATCATGGCGCATGAAATCGGTCACTTGCTGCTCGGCTTGCAACAGCACGCGGATCGAGGTTTGATGCGCGGCGGGTGGAGTCGCGCGGACCTGAAAAGCATGTCTCAGGGCACGCTGCTGTTCCATCCGGAGGAGGCGCGACGGATGCGGGCTCGGATGGCGGAGCGAATCGATGCCTTGGCGACCGTCGCCGACTTCCCGCGCTAAATCAGTTGATGTCGAAATGCTCGCGCTGCAGCGATAGATCGCTGCGTACGAGCACGTGGCTCTTGAGCAGTTCCTCGATCTCTTGCAGGTAGCGGTTCTTGCGCGACTTGAGCGTGCGCGCCACCTCGGGATTGACCCGCAGGGTGACGTCCTTCTGCGGCTCCATGTCGGGTGCCATCCCACGCGCCTCATCCATGATCTCGTAGATCACGGTTTCGATCGACTTCAGCAACCCGAAACCGCTGCAGACCGAGCATGGCGAGCACAGCGTGCGCTCGAGCGACTGCTTCATTCGCTTTCGGGTTATCGCCACCAGGCCGAACTCGTTGAACGGCAGCGACTTGGACGGGGCGGGATCTTGGTGCAGCGCCGCCCCGAGCGCCTGTATCACCTTGACACGGTTCTGGCGGTCTTCCATGTCGATGAAGTCGACGACCACAATTCCCCCGAGATCGCGCAACCGCATCTGCCGCACGATCTCGTTGGCAGCTTCGAGATTCGTGTTGACGATGGTGTCCTCCAGGCGGTCGGACTTGCCGACGTACTTGCCGGTGTTGACGTCGATCGCCACCAGCGCCTCGGTGTGGTTGATCACGATGTAGCCACCCGATTTAAGCCAAACTCTTGGCCGCAAGGCCTTCTCGATGTCCTTGGTGACATTGAACTCATCGAACACCGGCCGCGGTCGCGTGTAGAGCTTGACGCGCGAAATCAGCTTTGGCTGGAAGCGCTCTACAAATCGCAGGATCCGCTCGTACTCTTCTTCGTGGTCGACCCAAATCGTCTTGAAGTCTTCGTCCAACTGATCACGCAGCACCCGCTCGACGATGTCGAGATCCTGATGAACCAGGCCCACGCCCGAGCGGCTTTCGGCCTTCTGGCGGATGTCGAGCCACAGGTTGTAGAGGAAAAGCATGTCACCGCGAATCTGTTCCTCTTTGATGCCATCTCCGGCCGTGCGCACGATGAATCCACCCGGCATGCCGGTGCGGTGTTCCTTGACGATGGCCCGTAGCCGGCGGCGTTCGTCAAACGAGCCGATCTTGCGAGACACTCCCACGTGGTCGACCGTGGGCATGTAGACGAGGAACCGACCCGGCAGGGCGATGTGCGACGTGATACGGGCGCCTTTCTTGCCCAGAGGCTCCTTGGCGATCTGGACCAGGATCTCGTTGCCCTTGGACAGCATGTCGCTGATGCTGGTGGACGGCACCGAGGCGGTCCCGTCGCTCGAAGGAGACGTCGCGGTGGCATGATCTGTGGGCGTCTCGACAGCCGCGGTCTCTTCACGGTAGCGGCCTGGGTGGCGTCGTCCGCGTCGTCCGCGTCGTCCGCGGCGGCGGAATGGACGTGAGGAACCCGAGCGTTCGCGCGCGCTCGCGGCCTCCGGCTTACCTGATCCGTCGGGTTCGGGAAGCGGAGGCCCGGGTGCAGAGTGGTTCGGCTCGTCGGAATCCCCGCTTGGGGCGGCCTCGGCATCCACTGGATGTTCTACCGCCTTGCCGTCTTCATCACCGGATCCAACCGACTCATCGCTTTGCTCGGAAAGAGCGTCGTCGACGGCCACGGCCCGAGCTTCTACGCCGTCTTCCGCAGCCGAGGATGTTTCGGGCAGCTCGACCGAATCCTCGGGAGCCTCTTCTTGGGGCTGGAATGAGGCGTCACCTGCTAAGAGGGACGCATCGTCGGTGGCCGGCTCAGGCTGATCTTGTCGAGAAGCGGACTCAGAACGAGGTGACTCCACATCGGTGTGCTCGGGGGCGGCCGCCACGCCAATCCCTTGCGCCTGCTGGGCGTCAGGCTCGGTCAACGGAGCAGTGGCAACAGCCGCGCCCGCGGAACCGCCATCGAACGCCTCGTTGCCGGAGGCTGGCGGATCGGCCGAGGCTTCGTCGGCCTCGAGAGGAGGATGGTCCTCTGCGTGGTCGCCTTCCACGGGGTCAGAGAGATCCGGTTCGGCTGAGGCGGCTGGCTGTTCCTGACCCTCTGCGGAGATTCCTTCCCCACCTGGGTCGTCGTCCGCCCGCGCCGCAGGCGACTCCCCGGTGTCGGCGTACTTGGCCAGGGATTCACCGGGCAGGACCGCGAAGTCCTGCTCGACCTCTGCAGTTGATTCTGCAACTGGCAGGGGGTCGGGGCGTTCCGCCTCCTCGATCGCGGGCGACCCCGTCGCGGCTAGGTCGTCCGGCCCGGTCTTGGGGAGGCCCTCACCGTCTTCGCCGACCTGAGCGTACTTGGACTCTGGGAAACCGCCGCCGGACTCGCGACGCCGCGCGGGGCGGCCTCGCCGTCCGCGGCGGCCCCTGCGCTCCCTGGGGCGGCTCGTCGACGAACCCGTGCCCGGGGAGGGCTCGGCATCCGCCGGCACCGGGCGGGCTTTGCTGTCACCGGAGGCTTCTTTGTCGTCTGGGGTAGCTTCGTATTCGTCAAGTCCCTCGAAGAAATCTGACACGTAAAGAAACGCGTCTCGATCGAGGCCGATATCTACGAAAGCCGACTGCATGCCGGGCAGAACGCGGGCCACACGGCCTTTGTGAATGCTGCCGGCCAACCCTTGGTGGGATTCTCTCTCGACGTAGATCTCGGCCAGCCGGTCGTTTTCCAGCAGGGCGAGGCGAGTTTGATGCGGGGTCGAAGAAACGACCAGTTCTTTAGACATTCGGACGCCTCCCAGGGAACGGAGGGCCCAGGCACAGAGTGCGGCTCTGACGAAGCCGGGGAATCCGGCGCTGTAAAAGCGTCTAGAAACCCGCCGGAGCCAGACGCGCGCCTCGGTGGGGCGCTTCGTATTGACCCGCAAGCTTGTCTGTCTTCGGTCACCGGACGGAGCGGCTTGGTACATCCCGCCTGCTCAACGCCTGTCACCAAGAGAACCACCCTCTGCTCGAAAGCGTGGGCGCCTTGTGTTCCCTGTTTTCACTATGCAAGTTCGAATTCTGCGGGACGGGATTTCTGCGCCCGTCCATCTCCATGCTCCTTGCCGCCTCACGCCTGTGCTGCCCTCAGTTCGTAAAACGGCGCAAGCGAACGTTGTTAACCAGCCCCAGCAACATGAAGGTTGCAATCGTATTCGACCCGCCGTAGCTCATCAGCGGCAGCGGAATACCGGTTACCGGGACTTTGCCAATGACCATGCCGACATTGACAATCAAGTGAAATAAAAACAGCGAGGCCACGCCCATGCAGATGTACATGCCGGCATTGTCAGGAGCCGTCTGGGCGCTGCCGACAATCTTCATCAGCACCGCGAAATAAAGTCCTAGCGCCACCATGACTCCAGCGAAACCACGCTCTTCGGAAAACGCCGAGAAAATGAAATCGGTGTGTGCTGTGGGCAGAAAGCGCAACTGGGTCTGCGTTCCGCGCGCGAAACCCTTGCCCCATACCTCACCCGAACCGACGGCGATCTGCGACTGAATGGACTGATAGCCTTTGTCTCGCGGATCGCTCTCCGGATCGAGGTACGCAATGACTCTTTCCTTCTGGTATGGCCTGAGCATATACCAGCCTAGCGGAGCCGCCAGCAGGCCCGCCAACATCAGCAACACAAGGTGCTTCCAGCGAAGCCCGGCCATAAAGACGCCCACCCCGAGGATGGGCAAGTAGCTGAGCGCCGTACTCAGATCCGGCTGAGCGGCTACCACCACCATCATGACCGCAAACAGCCCGGCCATACGCAGGTGTGTCGACGCCGTAATACGCTCGCGCGGCGACTCGCCCAGCACGTGCGCCACCAACAATACTAACACCACCTTGACGAACTCTGAGATCTGGATACTGACGCCCCCAGGCAGCGGGATCCAGCGCCGCGCGCCGCCCCCAATGTGGCCAAACAGCGCCACCATGACCAGCAACACCAGGGCGGCAACATAGAAAGCCGGCACGTACTCCACCCACCAGGTGTAGTCCACGGTGGAGACGAGCCACAGCATGCACAGACCGAGCACGACCCACACCATCTGGCGGTAATGGCTGTCTTGCCAGACGGTATTGCGGGTGGCGCTGTCGATCTCGATCAGCCCTAGAATCGACAGACTCAACGCCAGACCGATCAAGGTCCAGTCGGCGTCCCGGGCTGAGTGTTGACCCTTCATCTCTAGCGAGGGCGGACAAGCGCGACCGGCCCGGCATCGGCACCGCGCTCCGGCCGTCCTTCTGCCGGAAGCGCGGACCGGCGCGCCCATTGGATGCGCTGCTTCTTGTCGAGATAGCTCTTGATCACGTCGCGAACGATCGGTGCAGCTAGGTGGCCATGCTCGCCGCCTTCGAACAGGGCCGTCACGACGATCTCCGGCTCGCGGCAGGGGGTGAAACCCACGAACCAGGCTGTATCCCTCAGATCCGGGTCGTCACTGCCGGCCGTCCGCTGTCTGGAAGCACGCTGTGCGGTTCCCGTCTTGCCGCACACATCGTCGCCCGGCAGGCGGGCTCGTATCCCGGTTCCCGGGCCGTTTACTACCGCCCAGAGCCCATCCACAATGGCATCCACGTGGCGTCGGTTGAGCTCCACTTTCGCCGGCGGCGGCGGCTCGAAGTCGGGACGGGCGTGCTTGGCGTCCTCGTAGGAGATCAGGTGTGGACGATGCCAGGTGCCACCCATCGCCAGGCCGCCGATCAGGTACGAGATCTGGAGAGGGGTCGCCGTCACGGCCCCTTGCCCTATGGCCACCGAGATCGTCTCCCCGGCGTACCATTTTTCCCGATAGAATCGCAGTTTCCACTGCGCCGACGGTACCAGGCCCTCTTGCTCGTGCGGCAGATCGATCAGCGTCCTGTGTCCCAGCCCCATCAGTTTGGCGTACTCAGCGATGCGGTCGATTCCCAGCTTGTTGCCTACTGTGTGGAAGAAAACGTTGCAGGACTGGGCCAGCGCCTCGCGAAGCCTGACGCGGCCGTGTCCCTTGGAAAGGTGGCAACGGAAGTAGCGGTTGTAGAAGGAAGCTCCGCCTTGGCAGAAGACGCTAAAGTCCTTGTCGATGGCGCCGGTTTCGCGCGCGGCTAAAGCGACGACGGGCTTGAAGACCGAACCGGGCGCCAGCTGTGCCTGGATGGCGCGATTCAGCATTGGTTTATCCGGGTCCCGGATGAGTTCCCGCCAGCTCTCGGGCCGGATTCCTCCCACGAACTTGTTGGGATCGTAGTTGGGGCGGCTGACCAGAGCCAACACGCCACCGTCACGTGGATCGAGAGCGACCACCGCGCCTTTGCGGCCCTCCATGGCCAGTTCGGCAACGACCTGGAGATCCAGGTCCAAGGTGAGCCGGATACTGCGTCCCGCCTTGGCCTCCACCGTGCCGAACAACTTTCGCTCGCGCCCGAGGCTGTCCACTTCAACAAGACGGCTGCCATCAGAGCCGCTGAGTAGGTCGTTGTATTGGCGCTCGATACCGGCCTTGCCGATCTCGGCCCCAGGTTCGTAGAAGATGAACTCTTCCTGGTCGAGTTCCGCGTCGCTGATCTCGCCTACGTAGCCCACCACGTGCGAAGCCAAGCCGCCGCGTGGGTACTGGCGTTGCTGGGAGCGGATCAGTTCCAACTCACGAAACTGCGGCCGGTGGGTTTGGACGAAGGCCACCTCCGACCGCGTCAGGTTTTCCTTCAGAATCGAGGATTGGTATTCGGGCGTCTTCGACCCCTCCACGCGACGGAGCTTCGCCATGAGTTGATCGAAAGGGATGTTCAGTCCGTCGGCGATGATCCGCAGGTGCTTGCGGCTGGGCGCAGCCCGCGAGAGGAGAACCTTGTGGCTGGGGCTGTTGGCGACGATCACACGGCCATCCCGATCGAGGATCTTCCCGCGGGGGGCCAGCACCGGAAGCGACTTCACACGGTTCCGCTCGGCGCGATCGGCGTAGACTTGCGGACTCTGGATCTGAAGTTGCCAGAAGCCGGACAGCAGCCAAAGGAAGGCCAACGCACTGAAGTACTGAAACACGGCGATTTGAACATCGCCGCTCTTACGTTGGCCGTTGGGGTAGAGGTTCACCTCGCCTTCCTCAGCCCGTCCTCTTCAGTCCGTCGAACAGCCGGAACACCAGGAGCGAAAGGGCCGCATGCGCCGCCGCCAATACAAGGGTGAGCGCCGGATCGAGGGACGCGTCGGTGCCCAGCAGCACCCGCTGCATGATCCAGTAGATCAGTTGGTGAATCAGGAAGAAGAGCGCCACAAGGACGCTTTGGGCGCCGGGGTAGTCGGCTTCAATCACCAGACTGACCGACGAGGCCAGGTAGCCGATCAACGTTTTGATGATACCAAAGACCCCGATCGGCCCGTGCGTTAAGCCATCTTGGGCAAGGCCGACGGCGACGCCAATCAGGATGCCTTGCGGCACGTTGCGACTGATCAAAGCCAGATAGATCACCGACAGCAGGGGGAGATCGAAGAAACCGACCAGCGGAATGTAGAGCGGCAAGTAGCTCTGCAGGAGCAGCGTCATGACCACCAGCGCGACTGCCGCGCCTACGCTGAGGCGCCTAGCGACTTGCTCGGCCACCGGAGGTGCACTTGCCTGCATGTCGAGCGCGTGTTCAAGGACTTTCGGTGGAAGGGGACTCTTGGGGAGCGACGTCGTTCTGAGCTCGTGACTCGGCGAGACTTCCGCCCACATCCAATACCAGGACCGGCTGGGAGGGTGAACGAGCGGGCGCCGGCGGCGAGTTCATCCCGAGGTTGAAATCGGGCGGCGGCGAGCCCGGCCCTCCTTCTCCGAAGCGATGTTGCTGGGCCTCGCCGATCGCCTCATAGCGTTCACGCAAGTAATCGGCGTCGGTAAGTGGAGTTAAACGTTCTTCGGGAGGCGCCTCGCCGGGGGGAACCTGTTCAGCCGGCGCCGGGGGTTCCCCGCTCCGGTCTGCGCTGTCGTCAGCGGCCGCCGTCGGTCCCGCCGGCACCACCGCTGGAGGCAGAGGCATCAGCACGTCGGGAGGTTGGGGCCGAGGATAGCGCGGCAGGTCCCGGTGCACGCCGAAAGTCACGACCAGGACCTCGCTCAAGCGGCTGAGCCGGGCGAAGGGGCGGATGTAGATCTCCTGGTACTCCGGGCCGGGACCGACGCGCGCGACCTCTCCAACCGGGAGTCCACGCGGATAGATGCGGTCGTCACCGGAGGTATAGACGGGCTCGCCCGGCTTGACCTCGACGGCGAGGTCGACATTGTCGAGGAGACACTCATAGCTCCCGGTACCCTTCATGACACCGTGCTGCTGCGAGTCGCGAAGGGTCACGCCCACCCCCGAGTCGCGATCGTTGATCAGAAGTAGGAGCGACGCCTGCGCATAGGAGGCCTGGATTTTCCCGACGACGCCGTCGGCAGTGATCACCGGCATGCCCGCCCGCACCCCGGCGCGAGTTCCTTTGTCGAGGAAGTATTCCTTAGCGTTTGGGTTTGGACCCGCTCCGATCAGTTGTGCCAGGACGGTGCTCGATGTGAGCTGCTCCTGATAGGCGAGCAACTCCTCCTCTCGCGAGAAGCGCGACAGCGCACGGAGGAGCTGCTGCTTCTGCAGTTGAAGGCGCGTATTGTCGGCCTGCAACCGCTCGTTCTCAAGCCGGGTGTCCAGGAGCCAGACGTAGTCTTCCCAAAGAGAGCCTGCCAATCCGGTGCCGCTAGAGAGTAGATCCAGGAACGGCGCGATCACCCCGACGGTCCATACCCGCAGCAAACGACCGTCTTCGCCTCGGCGGACTTGATAGCCCAGCACTACGAGCTGCAGAAACAGGACTGCGATCAGCAAAGAGGCGTTTCGGTAACGGGCGATGAAGTCTGTCACGACGGTTGCGGCTTGACCTCTACTCGATAGAGATCCGCCTTAACAAGCGGAAGTCACCCAGCATGCGGCCGGTTCCAAGGACGACCGAAGCCAGTGGATCCTCGGCGATCGAGACCGGCACTCCCGTTTCCTCCCGAATCCGTACGTCGAGGTTCCGCAACATGGCGCCGCCCCCGGTCAAGACGATACCCCGGTCGCTGATATCCGCGCTCAGCTCGGGCGGCGTCCGCTCGAGAGCAACGCGGATTGCATTCATGATCGTATCCACACAATCCGCCAAGGCCTCCCGGATTTCGGTGTCGTTCACGGTTACCGTCCGAGGAACGCCCTCGATCAGGTTGCGGCCCTTGATCTCCATCGAGATGGGCTTGTCGAGCTTGGAGGCCGAGCCCACTTCGATTTTTACCCGTTCGGCCGTGCGCTCGCCCGTGAGAAGATTGTACTTGCGCTTAAGGTAGTTGATGATGGCCTCGTCCATCTCGTTGCCGGCGACCCGGACGGAGCGCGAGTAGACGATGCCCGACATCGAAATCACGGCCACGTCGGTCGTGCCTCCACCGATGTCGACCACCATGTTGCCCGACGGTTCGGTGATTGGCAGCCCGGCGCCGATAGCCGCGACCATAGCCTGTTCCACCAAGTGCACCTCGCTGGCGTGGGCACGATAGGCCGAGTCCATCACGGCGCGGTTCTCCACCGGCGTAATCTCGCTCGGCACGCCGATCACGATGCGCGGGTGCACCAGCATTTTTCGATTGTGCGCCTTCTGAATGAAGTAGCTGAGCATGCGCTCGGTGTACTTGAAATCGGCGATGACTCCATCCTTCATCGGCCGAATAGCCACGATGTTCCCAGGAGTCCGCCCGATCATTTCCTTGGCTTCTTTTCCCACGGCTTCCACATCGTTAGTGGTCCTGTTAATGGCTACGATGGAGGGCTCATTGACGACAACGCCTTCGCCTCGAACATACACCAAGGTATTGGCCGTTCCTAGATCGATAGCCAAGTCTCTCGAGAACAAACTAAAGATGGATCGAAGATTCATGGCATCCCGAGCCTAAAGCCGTGGCGAATCCGGCCGCACAAACGGTCCGGCACGTCAACCTTCCCGCAAGTGCCAGCTAGCCCAGATGCTGCGCCACGACCCCGCTCCAACGAGGGGATCCGCAGCTGGGTGTTGCGGGCGGGCGCATCTGGCTCGTCTCATCCAGTGTACCTGGAATCGAGCGAGCTTGGCCAATAAGGGTCGTGAATCCAACACTTTTGGACTTTTGGGGTCAGTTGCGCGGCGTGCTTGCTGTGCACCGGGTCAAGGCAGGCTAACGCCTGTGGCCGTGGGCGGCAGGGGCGGCAGGTAGCCTGCACCCCGTTTGCGGGGCCTAGAACCCCGATAAAGCCTCGGCAGAGTCCCGTCGATTCATTCCAGATGGGATTTCCCCGCCCCGATCCGCCACCGCTAACCTCCTGATGACGTCCCGAAGGAACGCCTCAGCGAGTACGAAGGCCCCCCGGGCCCGAGCGCTCAGCTGTAACAGCCGTCACGCTTTGTTCCCATTCTGGTTCTGTTGGCTGGCCGGAGCCGGCCTCCTCGTCACCGTCGGAGCCTTCGGTGACGACCATGTTTCTTCCGTCTGCGCAGCGATCGTATTCGCTCCTTGCTCTTGGGTATGCCAGCGTACCTTGCGCCTGGACTGGCTGTCGCCGGCGATGGTCTACCTTTATGTTTTCGGGGTTTTTCATCTGGGTTTGGTGGTGCCGTGGTCGCTGGGAATCAACTCGGTCGCGCCTCCCGGCTGGCTTATCAAGTACGGCATCACGCCGGCTCTGACTCTAGTGATTGTGGCGCTGCTGGCCTATCAGGCCGGAGCGTACTTCAGCGTTAGCCGCGGCGCAAGGAATCCGGACGTTCGAACACCTCCGCTGCTGCGCTCCCATACCGAGCTGTTCCATCTGGGTCTGATGATTGCAGCCATCGGATTCGCTTTTTTCGTCTGGGGCGTGCGCTCGATAGGGATACAGCGATTCCTGCAGGCAAGCTATATCGACACATTTCGTCTCGTGCGAGAGTACGACCCCCGACTCTTTGTCACAAGCTTGACGGTCGCTCCTATTGGCCTCTATCTCACAGCCGCGTGCGCGCCGAGGAGACACTTTCGATGGGTGACGGCGCTGGCACTGCTGTGGACCGTCGTGATCTTGTTCATTGGGTTTCGCAGCTTTGCGCTGGTGGCTTTCATTACCTGCATGGCGGTGCTGAAGAAACGGGGGTGCCACGTGCCCAGGTACGTCTACGCTCTGGGGCTGATCGCCGTGCTGGTCGCAATCCCGGCCGTCCGGTCGATGCGCGATTCGAGCTTGACGAATCGTTCGGTGAGCAAGGCCGTCGCCGCCGTCAAACCTCTCGCCGCAATCGAAGAAATGGGCGGAAGCCTGGAACCGCTGGTCCACACAGTACGACTCATGGAGAACGAGTCCTATCGCTGGGGCCGGACTTATTGGCTGGCGCTGCAACGTGTAGTGCCAAGCATGTCATCGCAGTGGCAAGGCGCAAGGTACATCCCGTTGGAAGACCTGCCGCCGACGCACTGGGTTACGCGTCTCGCCGCTTCATGGAAATACAACCACTATGGAGGGATCGGCTTCTCCGCGGTAGCGGAGCCGTATATGAACTTCGGGGTCGCCGGCGTGGTGGCCTACTTTCTGGTCCTGGCCATGGCGCTCGTATGGGCGGACCGCTTCGACGGCTCCAGACCGACCCGGCTCGCCATGTGGGCAACGGTACTTGGCCCTCTATTGCTCACCACGCGAGGGGCCTTCGACGCCTTCTTCCGTCCGGCCATCTGGGGACTCTTGGTTGTCTTCGTCTCACGAGTGGTTGCGGATTCGCTCTATTCCATGCGCCGGACGAACAGAGTATCCCACGGCCAAACGACTCTGAGACCGGGGCTGCATCCAGGCGGCGTTTCTAGATAAACGACGCCCACTGGGGGTCGAGCCCGCGGTTTCAGCCCCGGGGTTCATGAGACATGGCGGACCAGCCAGCGCTCAGTGACCTCGCGTAGGCGAGCGTAATACCGCGTGCGGCGCTCCCGCAGAACCTCGTCACGGTAGGACTGCGCCTGGCTTAGGTTACGGACCGACATCTCGACAAGCCGCTGCGGTTTGCGGGAGACCTCGATGATCTTCGACGCCAGACCCTTGGCGTCACTCGGGGGCACTAGATCATTCGGCGACAGAAGCTCGGGGACGCCTCCAACCCTGGTACCGATGCAGGGTAGGCCGCGCGCCATGGCCTCGATCATGGCCCGGGGGAGTCCCTCCGAGCGCGAGGGAAGAACGAAAAGGTCAGCCTCGTCCAGTACGGCGCGCACCGTCTCCCCCGCCGGGAGCTGGCCAAGAAAAAATACACGTTCCCCCAACCCTCGTCTGGCCGCGTCCTGCCTAAGGGTCTCGAGATAGCGCCCGCCGCCGACAAAGCGGAGCCTGAAGTCGACATCGCCGGCCGCGCAAATCTCGGCGGCGTCGAGAAGCGAGTCCGGCCCCTTATAGAGATATCGCAGGGAAGGCGTGCCGGGATCACCGTTGCCGAAGACGTCGAGTTGCGCCAACTGGACTGTTTCATCGGGCTGTACCACCAAACGATGCGGCGCAAGAGGGCGGGGGAGAACTATTTCTTCAGCGGCGACTATTTTCGGCGGTTCTTCGAACGGCTCGGGACGCGAGCCTGTCTCATGATCGCCGAACTCGAGGGAAGGATCCTGGCCGGTGGTATTTTCGTCGAGCACGACGGAGTCGTTCAGTACCATCTGAGCGCCAGCGACGAAGAGTTCGGCCGGCTGGCGCCCACGAAGCTCCTGCTGGAGGAGGTGCGCCTGCGGAGCGCCGAGCGTGGGAACCACAGCTTTCACCTCGGCGGCGGCACGGGCGGTAGCAGCGACAGCCTCTTTCAGTTCAAATCGAGCTTCTCGAAACGGAAGCATCCATTTCACGTTTGGAGTGCCGTGATTGCCCCGGCTGCCTATGAAGAGCTATGCCGGCGCCGTGATGAAGCGGACCCGATGGGCGCCGCGGGAAGCGGCGGAGGTTTCTTCCCGGGGTACCGCCGTCCCGTGGCTTACCAGGGATGTGCTGTCGAAGGCCCAGCCTAGAGCCGGTGAGCTGCTCAGAAGACAAGAGAGGCAGAGATGACTTCAGATTCCTTGGTTCAACATCCGGTTCTCAAGCCGGCGCCGGCACTGTCGGGCATCGATTCGCTCCGCTCGCCCCTGTTCGAGAGCCAGGTTCCGCTGGCGGCACCGACGTTGCCGCCTACCGCCGATTTGCTGGAACAGATCCGCGCCTTGCTAGAACAGTCACAGCTCACCAACGCCTCCGCCGTTGCGGAGTTCGAGCAGCGGGCCGCCGCCTACCTTGGCGTGCCCGATACGGTTGCGGTCTCGAGTTGCACATCCGGGCTCATGCTGGTCGAGCGCTTGCTGGGCCTCTCCGGCGAGGTCATCCTTCCGAGCTTCACCTTCTTCGCCACCGCACACAGCTTGCTGTGGAACGGCCTCGAGCCGGTGTTTGTTGACTGCCACCCCGCCACGTTCAACATCGACCCCGAACGGATCGAAGCGGCTATCACGCCGCGCACCTCGGCGATCCTCGCCGTCCACATCTTTGGATGTCCGGCCGCGGTGAAAGAACTCGAGGCCATCGCCGCCCGCCACGGCTTGCGGCTCATCTTCGACGGAGCGCACGGGTTTGGTTCCCAACTCAGCGGTACGAACGTCGTCGAGTGGGGCGACGCAACGGTCTTCAGCTTGACTCCGACCAAGCCCCTGGTCGCCGGCGAGGGCGGGCTAATCGTCACTCGCGACCCCGGCCTCGCCGAGCGGCTTCGCAAAGCCCGCAACTACGGGAAGGGACAAACCTATGACTGGAATGGACCCAGGATTTGAGACAGCCAGTTAACCCCTTTCGTACAGCGAAAGGAGAAACTGGAGTCATGAAGAAGTCTCGTAGGAAGTTCAGCAGGGAGTTCAAGTTGACGGCGCTGCGGCGCATCGAGGCGGGGGAGTCGGTCAACGAAGTGGCCCGGGCACTGGAGATGGATCCCAGTGATGTGCGCCGTTGGCGGCGGGAGTTGAGCACGCAGGGTGAGCGCGCCTTCTCCGGCCAGGGCCAAAAGCGTCCCCCGCCCGGCCGCGAGGCCGAGTTGGAACGCAAGATCGGCCAGCAGGCCATGGAGATCGATTTTTTAAAGCGAGCCTGGCAGCGTGTCGAGGAACAGCGCCTGCTGCGGGCTCTGTCTGGCGGCGCAACGTCTACGAACAGATCGAGAAGGAAGTGAGCGGGGCGACGAAGCTGACGGTGCAGAGGATGTGCGAACTAGCGCGGCTGAGCCGGGCCGGTTTTTACCGCCGACCGAGTGCGTCGCAGCCCGCCGAGCCAGAGCCCCCACTGCGTCGCCAGATCCGCAAGCTGGCGCTGCAATGGCCCAGCTATGGCAGCCGGCGCATCCGCCAAGAGCTCGGGCGACAAGGTTGGCGAGTGAGCCGCAAGCGGGTCCAGCGCCAGATGCGGGAACAGAACTTGTTGTGCCGGCTCAAACGCAAGTTTGTGGTGACGAGCGATGCGCAACACGGGCTGGCGGTGTACCCGAACCTGGCGCCGACGCTGGCTCTGGACGGGGTGAATCAGCTGTGGGTGGGAGACCTCACCTACATCCGGTTCAACGAGGAGTTCCTCTATCTGGCGGTGTTGCTGGACGCTTATTCGCGGCGGGTGATCGGTTGGCAGCTGGGAACGGGCCTGGATCACACGCTGCCGCTGGCGGCGCTGCAGATGGCGCTGGCGAAGCGGCGGGTGCGGCCAGGGCTGGTGCATCATTCCGACCGCGGCGTGCAGTATGCTAGGGCGTGTTAACACTAACGTAGGGTATCGAAACGTAGAGCCTCGACGATGAGGGCGAAGTGGAGGAAGGCGAGGAACATGACGTCGAGCTTGTCGAAGCGGGAGAAGATGCGGCGGAATCCCTTGAGCCGTCGGAAGAGTCTCTCGATCTCGTTGCGGCGGCGATAGAGCGCTCGGTCGTATTCCCACGGCTCCAGGCGGGTGCGCCGGGGCGGCACGACGGGAATCCATCCGAAATCCAAAGCCAGTTGGCGTGTCTGATCGTCCTCATAGGCGCCGTCCATCAGCAGCGGCAGCGGCTCGGGCAGTGGCCCCAGACCACCGAGCAGTTCGCGGCCCTGCTGGGCGTCGTGCGCTTGGCCGGGCGAGAGAGCGAAGGTTATCGCCGTTCGAGCATTTGCGGCAACCATATGAATCTTGGTGGTCCATCCGCCGCGGGATTTGCCGATCGCTTGCGGACCGTTTTTTTAACGCGCCCGTGCCGTCGGGATGAGCCTTCACGATGGTCGAGTCCATTGACACGGCTTCGATTCGGATGCGGGCCAGCTGCTCGCGCTGCAGTTTCTCGAAGACGGCGTCGAGCACGCCGTTCTTCGACCAGCGGTTCATGCGGGTATAAATGGTGTGCCAGTTACCGAAGCGTTTAGGCAAGCCGCGCCATTTGCAGCCCTGCTCGGCGACATACAACATGGCGTTCAAAACCGTGAGGTTCGGCAGGCTCACATTGCCGCGCTGGCGGGGCAGGACCGGCTCGATGCGGCGGTATTGCTGCTCGGTGATCTCCATACCTACGAGTATAGCAGCTTTTGCGACTTAGTGTTAACACGCCCTAGCCAGGCCTATACGCAGTTGCTCACCCAGCATCAGATTCGGATCAGCATGAGTCGGAAGGGGAACCCCTACGACAACGCGCGCCGTGAGAGCTTTTTCCGAACGCTCAAGGGCGAGGAAGTGGATCGCAGCGAGTATCGCGACCTGGCCGACGCGCAGGCACGGATCGGTGACTTCCTGGAGCGGACCTACAATCAGCGACGGCTGCACTCGGCGTTGGGGTATCGGCCGCCGGCGGAATTCGAGCGGCAGCTGCGCCGCGGGGCGGGTGCGGTGGAGGTGGGGGCATGAGTTTTTTGAGGCATCGGGAGATCTATCGATCCGATGGGGGGACAGAAGCAGGGAGCGGCGAGGTGGCCGCCCCCTGTCTCATCGTTTCGATGAGTCTCCGGCTGGCTATTCCTTGGCCGGTTGCTCTCCAGCAGAGCCGGCCTCCGCTTCACCAGCTAGGGCCATTGTGCACCCAGCCGGCTGGCAAGACAACGATTTTTCAGCGAATGGCAAAAGCGGGGTTAACTGCTTGTCTCAGCCTTGGGGTCCACGCTAACCTTCACAAAACCTTCCCCAGGCCCTGCTTGATCACCTTGCCGGTTTTCTTGGCGCCATGGCCGACAGCCTGTGCTGTAGTGTTGCCGGCCTTCGCAGTCTCGACGCTTGCCTTCGCGGCCGTCGCGCCGACCGTCTTGGAACCCTTGGCTATCACGACGCCTCCTTTGGCAGCCGTCACACCTACTGTTTTGCCACCCTTGGCGGTCGTGGTTCCCACGGTTCGGCCGGCCTTAACAGTCGTGACGCCGGCTGCTTTGCCGAAAGCCTTCCCGTGGGTCACCAAATCACCGCCTGAGCCCTCGGCCCCCTGGGACGACTCCTTCCCGCCCCAAGCCTGCGAGAAGACTACGACGGCCAACATTAGAGCGTAGACGACACTTTTCATCTGTGACCTGCCGTACTGAAAGTAAATACGGGCGCCGGCCCAGGCGGGTTTCGCACGCGTTGACATGTGTACGCGAAGTCCGGAAGAGGCTGTCAGCTTCCGAGTCGGCGACCGCAGTTGTTCGTCGTCTTCGAACAGTTCAAAACCGACAAGAACCAAGGCGAAAGTTGACTTTCGCCGGCGGGCGGCGCTAGGTTTGGAGCAGGCGGGACGAAGCGCACGGGGTGGCTTTAAACCCGATTCAGCCGGCTTGCGGCAAGTCCCCACCCGACCTAGTGAGAGTCCTCGTCACAGGTGCAACGGGGTTTGTCGGCCGCCGGCTGTGCGAGACGTTGTCCCAGCGTGGCGATCGTGTCGTAGCCCTCTCCCGTGATCCCGCGGCCGCTCAGCACCGGGTGCCGGCCATCGGCAAGGCCTATCCGTGGAATCCAACCACCGAGCCCCCGCCCGGAGAGGCCCTTTCCGGGCTTGACGCCGTCGTGCATTTAGCGGGGGAAACGGTCGTCGGCCGATGGACCGAGGCCAAGAAAAACTCCATTCGCGACAGCCGGGTCGTAGGCACGCGGAACCTGGTTACCGGGATCGCGCAGGCCGAGTCAAAGCCGGCGGTCATGGTTTCGGCTAGTGCAATCGGCTTCTACGGCGACCGCGGGGACGAGGAGCTGACCGAACAGGCCGCTCCCGGCGATGATTTTCTAGCGCATACGTGCCTCGCCTGGGAGGACGAAGCTCTCAAGGTCGAACCTCTTGGCGTGCGTCTTGCCCGCGTTCGTATCGGCGTGGTGCTGGGCCTCGGTGGCGGCGCGCTGGCCGCTATGCTCACCCCGTTCAAGCTGGGTGCCGGTGGCCCCCTGGGCTCGGGCCGCCAGTGGTGGTCGTGGATTCACCGTGACGACCTCGTTGGCTTGATTCTGCACCTGATCGACAACGATCTGCGCGGAGCTTTTAACGCCACTCACCCCCTGCCGGTCAGACAGAAGGACTTCGCTCGGGTACTGGGGCGCGTCCTTCACCGGCCCGCATTCATGCCCGCACCCGCCTTCGCGTTGAAGATCGTTATGGGAGGCTTCGCGACCGAGCTTCTCTCAAGCAAGAAGGTCTTGCCACAAAGCGCTTCGCAAAGCGGGTATGAGTTCCGTAACCCTGATCTCGAACTCGCACTCCGAGAGATTCTTGACCGCCGTTGAGAAGCTGCCAGCCGTGGCCAGGCTTGGAGCGAATGACAGCTCCTGGGGGGGGGGGGGGGGGGGGGGGGGCGTATGACCTGTACTGAGCCCGCCTCCTTACGTCGATATGTGATGTAGGGCCTGTGGCCCCGAGGGGACGTTGTGCGCGAGCCGGGAGGCAACGCCGACTCTCCACGGCCCGGATCCGACTGCCGGCATCACAAGCGCGGGACTGATCGAATATCATCTAAAATATAGAAATAAAACAGCTTAACCGGTCGTCCTGAACATTGTGTTCGGCCAAGGCGTCCCGAAAGCGCCGACCGTGCCGGGATCGCGAACGCGGATACGAAATCCGGTTGAAGCGACGGTCCTTACCTCCCGACGCGGTTGCGACCGGAATCCAGGGTAGATCTCTCGATGGGGCTGCACCGAATCAAGAAGGGGCTCGACCTCCCGGTTGCGGGAGAACCCGAGCAGCGGATCGACGAAGCCAGCCAGCCGGGCAGTGTGGCACTCCTAGCCGACGACTACGTCGGAATGAAGCCTGCCATGCACGTCCGGGTCGGGGACGACGTTCGGCGCGGTCAACTGCTGTTCGAAGACAGGAAGACGGCGGGCGTCTGCTACACCGCACCAGCCGCCGGCAAGATTAGCGCCATCAACCGCGGCGCGCGCCGGGCGCTTCAATCCGTGGTGATTCAGCTCGACGCCTCGGAGTCGTCCGGCCGCGCTGAGAGCGTGGAGTTCAGTAGCTTTACGGGTGATCCGCCGGGGGCCCTTCGCGACCAGCAGGTGAAAGATCTGCTGATTGAATCGGGACTCTGGACGGCCCTACGCACGCGCCCGTTCAGCAAGGTCGCCGACCCCGGCACTCGGCCGCACTCCATCTTCGTGACGGCGATGGACAGTAACCCTCTGGCACCCGCCGCTGACGTCGCCTTGAGCGGCAAGGAAGCGCCATTTGAGCGGGGGCTCCATTCCCTGGCCAAGCTCACCGACGGTCCTGTTTTCGTGTGCCGGCGGCCGGCGTCGCGCATCGCGGTCCCCTCCGATTCCCGCTTCCGCGACGAGACGTTCTCAGGGCCTCATCCGACGGGCACGGCGGGGGTCCACATCCACCGGCTCGATCCAGTGGACCGAAACAAGCTCGTTTGGCATGTGAACTATCAGGATGTGGCGGCGATCGGCAGGCTGTTTGAGAGCGGGCAACTCGACGTCGAGCGGGTCGTCTCCATCGCGGGTCCAGCGGTGAGGAGCCCGCGGCTTGTACGCACACGGCTGGGGGCCTCGACCGACGATCTTTTGAGTAGTGAGACGAATGGGGAGGAGGTACGTATCATCTCGGGTTCCGTACTCGCTGGACACACCGCCAAGGGGAATGTCTTCGGCTACCTAGTACTTAATCGCAAAAGTGCGCGTCATAACACATGACCTTCCGGAATTCTGTCCTCGTCTTTGTTTTCAGTGGATTCGCGCACAGATAGGCGTTGGTCGAACGAAGTGCGAAGTTCTGCAACCCCTGAGAAATAGATAGGTTCGTCCAAGTGGTCATAATTACGCTTACTTTTGCAACCAAGTACTATTGACTCCCGCATAATATAGAGTCAGTCAAAACAAAGAGAAGACTGTTTCCAGAAGGCCGTGATCAAACGCGGTTTGCGGTACATGCGGCGGAGTGCCTTGCGGGCCCGCTCGTTCAGCTCGCCGTAGTCTTTCGGACAGACGTTCGGCAACTCGTGCTGCTTCCAGTAAGCCCAGATGTATTCCACCGGATTTAACTCCGGCGCATAGGGTGGCAAGTACTCGGTTGCGATGTGGCCTTCGGAGAGTTCGATGAACTCTTGCACCAGGCGGCTACGGTGCGCCGGCAGCCGATCCCAGACGATCAGCAGCGGGCGATCGATATGACGTACCAACGCCTTGAGAAAGTCGGTCACTTGCTCTTTGCCGATCGCACCGGGATAGAGCCGGAAGTAGAAGTTACGCAGCGTCAGCCCCGCCGAGACGGAAAGCTTCTCCCAGTTGAAGTTAAACTGCAGCACCGGTGTTTGGCCACGTGGCGCCCAGGTGCGGCAGCGATGCGGCTTCTGACTCAATCCGCTTTCGTCGATGAAGACGAGCGTACGGCCTTCGTTTTGGGCTTTTTTTTAATGCGCTTCCAGGTCTTGCGCTTCCAGGTGCGGATCCGCTCTTCGTTGCGCTCGCGCGCCTTTCCGGCCGGGCGTTGCGGGCTCCAGTCGAGCGCTCGCAGGATCTTCCAGGCGTGGCCTGCGTGGTATGCGACCCCGAACTCGTCTCCGGTCAGCCGAGCCACCCGCGGACAGCTCCACAGGGGCGTTGGGAAGCCGTGGGCTTCCGGGCCTTCCAGCAGCAGCGACGTCAGGCGTTCGCGTTGTGCGGCATCGAGGAGCGGCTTGCGTCCGGCGCGCCCGGCCTGGCGGAGTCCGGCCGCACCCTGCTCGCGGTATTGCCGCCGCCACTCACTGACGGTTTGGCGAGCGACGTTCAGCCGTCTCGCCGTCTCGGACTGATTGTGGCCTTGGTGGAGCAGCCGCATCGCTTCGAAACGGCGCTTCTCCAGCGCCTTGAAATCCCGCTTCACACCTTTGGGGTTGCCCATACATATATAGATGCTCCACACTGTCAAAAAGTGTCATAATAATTTGCGGGATTCAATAGGCCGTTATCACCTTCAAATCTCCGTGCTGGCCGAGGACCGAAGCCGTGACTTCCTTGGCTGGCTGACCTCGGGGGCAGACGAGTATTCCACAACTAACACGTTCATCTCGAAACTGCGCCCGAGAAAGAGATTCCGCTTCACCACGTCCCGCAAGGGTTCCTACCGCGCCATGGTACCGATCGGCATGTACGAGCGGGTCTTCCCGATCGACATCCTGCCCACGTTTCTTCTTCGGGCGCTGCTGATTGGTGATATCGAGAAGGCCGAGGAACTGGGCTGCCTGGAGTTGGACGAAGAGGACTTGGGGCTGTGCTCGTTCGTATGCCCAAGCAAGATTGAATACGGCCCCCTGCTTCGGCACGTGCTCACGATCATTGAGAAGGAAGGCTGATGAGGCTGCTGCGCTCCATACTCGACTCGCAGGCCAAGCACTTTGAGAGGGGCGGCCGTCTCGAGTTTGCCTTCCCCGTGTACGAGATGATCGACACCTTCTTGTACACGCCGGGTGCGGTCACCAAAGGAGCATCGCACGTCCGGGATGGGCTGGACCTCAAGCGGATGATGGTCACCGTGGTGGTGGCGCTCATCCCGGCGGTCTTCATGGCCATGTACAACACGGGGTATCAGGCGCACCTAGCGATCGCGAAAGGCGCGCCGCCGCTGATCGCTTGGCAAACCGATTCGGCAGTTGCTCTCGGTCTCGGCGCCTGGGACCCCAATGACACGTGGGCCTGCATCGTCCATGGCGCCCTCTACTATCTGCCGGTGCTGATCATGACGTTCTCTGTCGGCGTCGGATGTGAAGCGCTGTTCGCGTTGGTACGCAAGCACGAGATCAACGAGGGTTTCCTTGTGACAGGGATGCTTTTCCCTTTGATTCTGCCGCCGACGATTCCGCTGTGGCAGGTGGCGCTCGGCATTGCGTTCGGAGTGATCGTCGGCAAGGAAATCTTCGGCGGGACGGGAATGAACATTCTGAATCCGGCGCTGACGGCACGGGCGTTCCTGTTCTTCGCCTACCCGGCGCCGAACATGCCTGCGTTGGTGCCCAACACTTCGACCTTCGCGCTCACCAACGCTACGCTGCCCTTCTTGAAACGGCTGGCTGACCAAGGAGTGGAGGCTGCCATCGCTGAGAACACCGCCCTACGCTGCGGTGTGAATACCTACCGAGGCGTCCTCACCAACCCTCCCGTTGCTGAGTCGCAAGGACGCGACTGGCAAGAGATCCCGGTGGCCTGAAGCGGGCTCCCACGAGCCGGAGGCCGTCGGCACACATGGTTTCGGCTCAAAGAGGGCCATTCGGGCACGACATGCAGTGCCCTTGCCACGTCGAAGTTTGTTGATGCCGTTGCGCTGCGGCTGGAAGCGCCGCCGCAAGTCACTCCAACTCAAAGGGGACAAAGACCATCTGGCCCCGGCGTTCGAGTTGGACGACCACGGGGTGGGCCGGCTCTACCGCGGCCATGGCGGAGCGGAGGTCGCTGAGGCTGTGGACCGGTGTGCCGTTGACTCCGTAAATGGCGTCGCCGGACTGAAACAACGTCTTCCAATACGGACCGTCCACGACCAGGGCCGCCACGATCACTCCCGACGACCGACGCAGCGGAGGCAGCATCGACCCTAGCTTGCGGTCGAGATCCAACCCGAGGATGCCAAGTTCCGCGATCAGGTTCTGCCGGCGGGACATCATGCGGGCAAAACGAGCGGGATTGTCTTCCCGGTCGAGGACGGCGACGTTGACGGTCAGCGTCTCCGTGTTGCGTAGGACCTTGAGCTTGACGACGTCGCCGATGCTGCGCTGATAGAGATTCACGTGAAATTGGCGGCCGTTCTCCATCTCCTTGCCATTCATCGCCAGGATCACATCTCCGACTTCGAGACCCGCAATGTCGCCGGGCCCCCCTGGCCTGACGTCGCCGAGGATCACACCCCAGTCGCGTGCGAGCCCAAGGCCGGCGGCCAGCAGAGGTGTGATCGTCTGGGCGCGCACGCCGATCTCGCCGCGCCGGACGGCGCCGTTCTCCTTGATCTGCTTGTAGACGTATCGAACGATGTTGCTCGGGGCGGAGAACCCGACGCCTTCATGTCCGCCGGATTGCGAGAAGATCAGGGTGTTGATCCCGATGATTTCGCCCTCTGTGTTGAGCAGCGGTCCGCCGCTGTTGCCCGGATTGATGGCCGTGTCGGTTTGAATGTAGATCATCGGCGACTCGGGCTCGAGTTGCCGGGCCACCGAGCTGACCACGCCCATCGTCACTGAGTTCTCAAGCCCTAGCGGACTGCCGAAAGCGAATACAATCTGGCCCTGGCGCACCGTATCGGAGTCGCCCAACTCGAGATAGGGGAGGTTCGTCTCGTCGATCTTCAGGACGGCTAGGTCGGTCTCGGAATCGATGCCGAGCACCCGAGCCTCGCGCAATCTGGGTTGGGCCTTGAGGATCGAGCTCTGTGTCGCCGGTGTCTCGACACGTTGCGGCAGCAGAATCTGCACCCGCCGCGCACCCTCGACCACATGGGCGTTGGTCACGATGTGGCCATCGGGTGAGGGCAGCGCGCCGGAGCCCCCGCTGCGTTGCTTGGCGAGAAACGTGGCTGCGGGGTCCGATCCCGGGGCCGCGCCGTACCCCGACGCGACCACTTGCACGACGGCCGCCCCGGCGTGGCTTGCGAGCTTCTCAAAGCCCTCGCTGAAATCTCGCAGCCGCAGCGCCGGGGGTTGGCTTATCGTTTGTTGCGCGCAGGCAGGGGAAACCGCCGTCACCACAACTACCAGCAGAAGCCGGGCGGCGACAGACATACAGTCCCAACAGCAAATCTCGGGCGGTCCGCTAGTACTTACTATCATAAATAGACGCACTTGTGATAGAATAAGGGCATGGCTAAAAGAGCCACGCCCATCCTTTTGAGTCCTGCTGAGGAACGGACGCTACAGCGCTGGCGACGGGCCCACAAGACCGAACGGCGTACCGCCGAAAGGGCTCGCATCGTCCTGCTGGCGGCCCAAGGAAAGTCGAACCTGGAGATCGCGGCGCAGTTGGGAACGCGGCCGGCACGGGTGTCGAAGTGGCGCACCCGCTTTGCCCGCCAACGGCTGGCCGGCTTGGCCGACGAAGCGCGACCCGGCAAGCCGCGGCAATACGACGCCGCGAGCGAGAAACGCATTCTCAAGAAACTCGATGAATCGCCGCCCAGCGGACAGGCCACTTGGACCGGCCAACTCCTGGCCCAAGCGCTCGGCGAGGTGAGTGACCAACAAGTCTGGCGCGTGCTGCGCCGCCGGGGCATCTCGCTGCGGCGTCGTCGCAGCTGGTGCCTCTCGACCGATCCCGAGTTTGCCCGTAAAGCCGCCGACATCGTGGGACTTTACCTGGACCCGCCCGAGAACGCTGTCGTGCTAGCCGTCGACGAAAAGCCCCACATCCAAGCCCTCGAACGCGCTCAGGGCTGGCTGCGGCTGCCCGACGGCAAGGCCTTGACGGGCTTCAGCCACGGCTACAAACGCCATGGCACAACGACCTTGTTCGCCGCCCTGGAGGTGGCCACCGGTCACGTCACGGCTGGTCACTACCAGCGTCGCCGGCGGCGAGAGTTTCTAGACTTCATGAACCAACTGGTGGATCTCTACGAAGGCTTCGAGTTGCACGTCGTGCTGGACAATCTCAACACCCACAAGCCGAAACGGGATCGTTGGCTCCAGCGCCACCCCAACGTGCACTTGCACTACACTCCGACCTACGCCTCGTGGCTGAATCAGATTGAGATCTGGTTCAGTATCCTCAGTCGGCGGGCGTTGCAGGGAGCCAGCTTCACCTCGCCCTACGAAGTACGCGCAGCCATCGACCGCTTCCTCGAGGCACACAACGAAAACGCCGCCCCTTTCGAATGGACCAAGGCCAGCGTGAGGCAGCGGCCTCTTTCTTACTCATACGCTAACTTATGATCTTAAGTACTAGGCTGCTTTCGCAAGCGGCTCTTCTTCTACACTGATCTTTTTATGCTCGCGGTTAATGGCCACAACCAATCCTACCCAGATCACAACCAGCGTGACGTTGACCATGGCGAAGTTCGAAACGGTAAACGCCAGGCGCGTGCCGACAAAGACGATCACCGCCTGCATCATATCTCCGAGGCGCCAGAACAGCGTATCGATCGCCGCCTTGGCCTTGTACTTTGCTTCGCGGCTGGTTGGGAGGAAGAGCGCGTGCCGCGCGGTGTTCTGGACGGAGTAGTCGGTACTGTTCTCGATCAGCTTGGTGATGCGGATGAAGTTCAGCACCGGGAGGAAGATCAACGCGCTGTAACTCCCTAGCGCCAGACAGGGCAGGATGAACATCGCTCCCCGTACGCCGATGTACTTAAAGATCCGGGAAACGAGAAGCAGTTGGAACAGGAACCCGAGCAGGTTCTGCCATCCGTAGAAACTGCCATAGAAACGTCCAAGAAAGGCTTTGGTTTCGGCTTCCTTGTCGGCCTCGCCGCCGGAGCCGGACTCGACGGCTCTCGCTGCTTCAGCCGTCGCCACACGGTCCAACATATAGCCGCCCGTCGTGTTGACCACGTTTAACAACAAGATCAACATGGCGATCAGGAACAGGTACCTCTGGCTGAAAACCAGCTTGAATCCGCCTTCCTTGCCCAGCGGCTTCGCGGCTTTTTCCTCGGCCTGATCCCGCTCGCGGCCTTGCTCTCTTCGGCTCACCTCACGGGTAATGAAGAGCGTCAGCGCCAGCACGGCGGCCGTAATGAGCATCAACGCATACGGCGCGATCGTGGGCTCGAAAGCGCCGAACAACTGACCCGCCGAGGCCGAACCGACCCATGCACCAAGCGAGGCGCCCACGCCGACCATCGGGAACAGCCGCTTGCCCTGCTCTTCGGTGAACACGTCGTTCGCAAAGGCCCAGAACTGAGCGACGACCAGGACATTGAAGATGCCGACCCACAGAAAAAACGCGACGCCGACGTGCAGGCCCGCTTGTCCGAGAACGTAGAAGATGGCCAGGTTCGAGACAAAGAACAACGTCACCCAGGTGATCAGCCGTACGCGATTGACTCGCCCCGCGATGGCGCCATACGCCGGGATGACGAACAGCAGCAGAAGGGCCTGCCCGGCGGCGGCGTAACTCTTGATCTCGGCTCCCGCCTCGGTGAGAATCAACGGCTCGCGCACCGTTTTGAGTAGATAGTAGGCCCCCAACAGGAGGAAGACGTTCAGAGCGAGCAACAGCGCCGAAACACCCTCACCCGCCCTCACTTGGGTGAAGATCGACAGGAAGCGCTCGAGGGTGCTTTTTCTTGCGACCGTGATCGGAGTGGGTTCGGGCACGATGCGCGGACCAGAAACTCAGGCAGGAGCGCTTTTGAGAGTTCTACAGTGTAGCAGCGTGCCCGCCACACGGCGCCCGCGCGGCCCGTTCGCCGCGTCGCGCAGTTCTCCCGACCATACCTTCGGGAACCCCTGAACCTGCTGTACTATGTTACACGCGCTGTGCGCACGCACGCACAGCCGCTCCTTAGGTCAATCACAAGGACCAACGCTATGAAACCAGGCGTACGCGAAAAGATGGGTCTTCTGGTCGCGGTTTCTCTCATCATGGCAATCTCCCTAGTGTAGTGCACCATAAATAATGTAACTTATATTGACTTCCCATCGTCTCTATTAACAGGAGGCATGGGATGCGAAGAGCACAACCAGTAACTTTGAACACAGCGCAATGCAAGCAGTTGGACCGCTACGCGCGCGGCCGCCAAGTCGCCGTTCGTCTCGCCCTGCGAGCCAGGATTGCCCTGCTGGCCGCCGACGGTCTCGAGAATAAGCAGATCGCCGCACAGCTCGGTGTCTCGCGGCAGTTGGTGGCCCGCTGGCGCACGCGCTTTCTCGAAAGCAGCATCGCCGGCATTGCAAAAGACGCCCCACGGCCCGGTCGTAAACCTGCCGTCTCGAAGCAGAAAGTACAGCAGATCATCCACAAGACCACCCGCGAGAAACCGTCCAACGCCACCCACTGGAGCCGCCGCACCATGGCCGCCGCGGCCGGCGTCAGCGCTTCCACCGTGGGACGGATTTGGCGCGCCCATGGCCTCAAGCCCCACCGCGTCAAGACCCTCAAGCTCAGCAATGACCCGCGTTTCGCCGAGAAACTCGACGACATCGTCGGACTCTATCTCAATCCGCCTGAGCATGCTCTGGTTCTCTCGCTCGATGAGAAGTCCCAAATCCAAGCCCTCGATCGCACCCAGCCCGGCCTGCCGCTCAAAAAGGGACGCGGCCAAACGATGACCCACGATTACAAGCGCAACGGCACGACCACCCTGTTTGCGGCGCTCAACAGCCTTGACGGCAGCGTGATCGCCGAGTGCATGCCCCGACACAGCCACCAGGAATGGCTGCGCTTCCTGCGCTTAATTGACCGCCGCACCCCCAAGGACAAACAGCTTCATCTCATCGTGGACAACTATGCCACCCACAAGCATGCCGCTGTGAAGCGTTGGCTCGATCGTCACCCGCGCTTCCACATTCATTTCACCCCGACCTCGGCGTCGTGGCTGAACATGGTCGAGCGATTCTTTCGCGATCTCACCGTCAAGCGCCTGCGCCGCGGCGTGTTTCGCAGCGTGGACGAGCTCGTCGCCGCCATTGACGACTACATCGCCCAGCACAACGGGCATCCCACGCCCTTCATCTGGACCGCGACCGCCTCCGACATCCTCGAGAAAGTCAAGCGCGGACGTGCCGCCCTGCATAAGGTGCAATCTGCTTGACGCACTACACTAGCCATGGCGTCCAGCCACCGGGAGGCGCCCGGCATTACCCGGCTGCCGCAAGTGGACGGGACGGACTTCTACATGTTCCGCAGCTACGAGAGCGGCCGAGAGGGGTTCACAACGCTCATCGCGAACTACAACCCTTTGCAGGATCCCTACGGCGGGCCGAACTACTTCCCTCTTGATGAGGACGCGGCCTACGACATTCACATCACTAACAACGGCGACGCGATCGAAGACGTCACCTTCCGCTTTCGCTTCAACCGCCGCGCGCGGTTTATCACCGTTCCGTCGGGCGGCCAGGACATCGAGATCCCGCTGATCAACGCCGGCCCGATCGGCGTGGACGATACCGCCGCCCTCAACGTCCAGCGGAACTTCTACGTGCAACGAATCGTCGGCCCCGTCGACAACCCGACGCAGATCGGCTACGTAACACAGGCCGCCGGCAGCGCTCAGTTCGACATGCCGACCGACAACATCGGCAACAAGTCGATCCCTGACTACGAGGCCTACGCCAACAGTTTCATCTACGACATCACCATTCCGGACTGCGTGACCAACGGTCGGCTGTTTGCGGGTCAACGCAAGGAATCGTTCCAGGTGAACCTGGGTGAGATCTTCGATCTAGTCAACACCAACCCGCTGGGGCCGCCCGATGGTGAACAGTCCGACACGGCGGACAAAAACATCACCAGCCTCATTCTCGAAGTTCCCACGCCGTGCCTGACCGGCAGCGGCCCGATCATCGGCGGCTGGACAACAGCCAGCTTGCCCCAAAATCGGACTCTGCGCGACAACCCAGGCTTCTATGAGAATGACGAGAACTTTGGAGAGCTGGTGCAGGTCTCGCGGCTGGCGAATCCGCTGGTCAACGAGGTGGTCATCGGCCTTCCTGACAAGAACCTATTCAACGCCAGCCATCCTAGCGGCGACGTCCAGTTTGCGGTCTACGTCACGAACCCCACACTGCCTGCCTTGCTCGAGGCTCTCTTCGGCGTCACCGCTCCCACCGCTTTCCCGCGCGCGGATCTAGTGCAGATCTTCCTGACCGGCGTACCGGGGCTCAACCAGGATGGCTCCAACGGCGAAATCATGCGCCTGAACACGGCCACTCCGCCGGTGCCCTCCTTCGCCCGGAACAATCTCGGTGTAATCGCGGGAGACTTGGCCGGCTACCCGAACGGCCGCCGCCCCGGCGATAACACCGTGGATGTCTCACTGCGTGCGGTCATGGGTGTCCTGCTGCCGGCGGCCGACGCCCCCGACGGCCAACTGCCTTACACCGACGGCGCCAGACAACACGCTGACCAGTTTGATGACACCTTTCCCTACTTGAAGACGCCGCTTCCCGGTTCGCCCAGCGACTAGCCCGAAGGAGAAACCGATGACGAAACAGCGAGCGATGTTTGCCATCTTGACGGCCTCGGCCGTGGTCGCGGCTGTGGTGGCTTGGAAGTTTCCTTCGGCGGTGGCATCGAGTCACCGCGAAGCGCCGGCGATTCTGAGCACGCCCAAGGTCGACGGTACGGACTTTTACATGTTCCGCAGCTATGAACCGGGCCGCCAGGACTTCATAACAGTCGTTGCCAATTACCTCCCTCTGCAGGACCCCTACGGCGGACCGAACTATTTCTCTCTTGATCAAGACGCCCGCTACGACATCCACATCAATAATAACGGGGGCGGCAATCCTGACGGTCAAATTACTGAGGACTTGACGTTTCGTTTCCAGTTCTTTGAGGATCTAAATCCGATCCACCTTATTGAATCCCGCAAATTATTATGACACTTTTTGACAGTGTGGAGCATCTATATCCAGGATTACCGTTTTGGCCATCCCGGTACTGACAGCATAGGCGAGCCACGGCTGCGGTGCAACGTTTTCGCACTGCTTTCACGTTCGATCCTGCTTTCTTCGCCGGTCCGCCTTCAGATCGGGTCCGGTCAAGGCGTTCCGGCAACGCCAGCGGCCACTCTGCCGACACCGCTCCGACCTTGCCTCTCGGCAACTCCCCGCTCCGGCTGCCCCGCGCTCGCCGCGTTACCCTCCGGGCACAGGCAGCGCCCAGATCCTGCTCAGCATGTCACCGAACAGCCGCCGGTTCAGATGTCCCTGGGCCAACAGCAACCAGTAGTAGCGGGCATGTTTGACCAGACGGCCGCCGGTCTTCATTAGCCGCTGCTGCAAGCTCGTCAGCGACCAGCTCTTGATCCTGTGCGGCAGCCCCAGCCGCCGCCACAAGTTGCCCAGGTTATAGGCCAGCACGCTGAGTTGCAGTCGCACTTCGTTGGCCCGGAAGCGATGGCACGACAGCCGCGTCCAGTGCGTGGCCTGTTTGCCTTCCTTGATCCACTGCTCGGCCGTGCCGCGCTTGTTGTAGAAGCGCACCACCGAGCGGCTTGGCAAGCGCAGGCTCGTCACGATGAATCCGACCCGCGGGAACAGCTCGCCCTGGTGATGTTCGACCTGGGCGACGATCCGCCTCGCCTGCGACCAACTCTCCGCCTGATAGCGAAAACTCTTGTAGCGCACCAAGGGCTTCCGGGAGGGCCTTCCCGGCGGGCGAAACAAGATGTCTTCGATCTCCAATTCCAAGCTCTTGTTGGCCGGAATGCGAATGGCGTACTGCACTCCGCGTTTCTCCGAAGACTCATAAATCTCCGGCTTAGCAAAGGCCGCATCGCCGCGGAAGGTGACCTGTTTGCCCGCAGCCTGTTGGCGCTCGATCTCCGGCAGCAGCAACTCGTCCCAGTCGTCAGCGCTGTGCACATTGCCGGGACGCAGCTTGGCGGCCAGACAATCGCCGTGCTGGTTGAACAGCAACAGTGGGTGGTAGCAGATGGACTCGAAATGACCGTTATAGGCGCTGCCTTCTTGTTGGCCATGGACGGGGCTCTCGGTGGAGTCCATGTCGAGAACGACGCGCTCGCAGTCGTCCGTCGTCTCGGCTTGCGCGACCAACTCGCGGTTCACCGCCATCAATCCCAGCAGATTCTCCTCACTCGCGAGCAGCCCTGTCTCGAAGCTCTGTAGCCGCGAGGTGAGCGCCCCGCCGCGATCCCAGTTCTTCTGCGAGCCGATCAAGCGAAAGGTCGGATCGGCGGATACTCGAACGGCGTCATTGAGGTCCTCGTAGCCGGCGAGTCGGCTGTAAACCGACTGCCGCAGCAGATCGGCCAGCGGGAACTTCTTGTTCAAGCCTTGTCGCGAGTCGCTGAGATGCTCCTCGATCAGCTTCCCGAGCCCGAGCCGTTCGTCCAACTCCCGAACCAGGATCAGCCCGCCGTCGGAAGTGACACGCGATCCTTGGAAATCGACTTTCAACAAACCGTTGAAGCTTAGCTGGAACGGCTTGTTTTGTTTTTCACCCATTGGGTGTTGGCCTCCATGGCGTCCTCATCGGGCTCTAGCCCCTATGAATAAAGACGCTCAAGGCCGCCGGAAGGTCGAGAGGTTTGAATCAAATTGGAAATGCGGGCTATATATGTATGGGCAACCCCAAAGGTGTGAAGCGGGATTTCAAGGCGCTGGAGAAGCGCCGTTTCGAAGCGATGCGGCTGCTCCACCAAGGCCACAATCAGTCCGAGACGGCGAGACGGCTGAACGTCGCTCGCCAAACCGTCAGTGAGTGGCGGCGGCAATACCGCGAGCAGGGTGCGGCCGGACTCCGCCAGGCCGGGCGCGCCGGACGCAAGCCGCTCCTCGATGCCGCACAACGCGAACGCCTGACGTCGCTGCTGCTGGAAGGCCCGGAAGCCCACGGCTTCCCAACGCCCCTGTGGAGCTGTCCGCGGGTGGCTCGGCTGACCGGAGACGAGTTCGGGGTCGCATACCACGCAGGCCACGCCTGGAAGATCCTGCGAGCGCTCGACTGGAGCCCGCAACGCCCGGCCGGAAAGGCGCGCGAGCGCAACGAAGAGCGGATCCGCACCTGGAAGCGCAAGACCTGGAAGCGCATTAAAAAAAAGCCCAAAACGAAGGCCGTACGCTCGTCTTCATCGACGAAAGCGGATTGAGTCAGAAGCCGCATCGCTGCCGCACCTGGGCGCCACGTGGCCAAACACCGGTGCTGCAGTTTAACTTCAACTGGGAGAAGCTTTCCGTCTCGGCGGGGCTGACGCTGCGTAACTTCTACTTCCGGCTCTATCCCGGTGCGATCGGCAAAGAGCAAGTGACCGACTTTCTCAAGGCGTTGGTACGTCATATCGATCGCCCGCTGCTGATCGTCTGGGATCGGCTGCCGGCGCACCGTAGCCGCCTGGTGCAAGAGTTCATCGAACTCTCCGAAGGCCACATCGCAACCGAGTACTTGCCACCCTATGCGCCGGAGTTAAATCCGGTGGAATACATCTGGGCTTACTGGAAGCAGCACGAGTTGCCGAACGTCTGTCCGAAAGACTACGGCGAGCTGAACGAGCGGGCCCGCAAGGCACTCCGCCGCATGTACCGCAAACCGCGTTTGATCACGGCCTTCTGGAAACAGTCTTCTCTTTGTTTTGACTGACTCTATATTATGCGGGAGTCAATAATGTGGGCGGTACGGCGGTGGCCGTTCCGCTCGTCAACGTCGGTCCCTTTGGTCCTCCCTTTGGCACGGACCTGCTTAGTCAGATTCGCACCTACCGCTTGCAACTCATCCGGGGCAACATCGATGACCCGACCTCCATTAATCCGGTGACGCGGGTCGGGACGGGCGCAACCCGCTTCGACATGCCCTTCGACAACATCGGCAGTAACTCGATTCCCGATGGTTATGCGGCCTACGCCAACCAGTTCATTCATGACATCGGTATCCCCGGCTGCGACGACGGCAAGGTGTTCGTTGGCCAACGCAAGGAGCCGTTCGTCGTGAACCTTGGAGAGGTTTTTGATTTGATCAACCTGAACCCCCTTGGCAACCCGGATGCCGAAGCTTCCGACACGAAGGACAAGAACATTACCAGTTTGATTCTGGAAGTGCCCACCGACTGTCTTACCGAGGGTGGCTCCGGCATCATCGGTGGCTGGACCACTGCACGCCTGCCCCGCAATCGCCCCCTCAGCGATGACCCGACATTCGAACAGCCCGACCAACAATTAGGCGACTTTGTTCAGGTCTCGCGCCTGGGCAACCCACTCGTGAACGAAGTTGCCATCGGGCTGCCCGACAAGAACCTGTTCAACGCCGCTCACCCGCGCGACGATGGCGCGAACTTCTTGCAATATGTCACCAACCCGACATTGCCTGCCCTGATCGAGACTCTCTTCGGGGTCCCCGCGCCGACCAACATCCCTCGCAACGACCTTGTCAAGTTCTTCCTTACGGGTTTCTCAGGTCTGAACGAAGACGGCTCCGTAGGCGAGGTCATGCGCCTGAACACCAACATTCCGCCCACACCGGTCGACGACCAGAACCGCCTGGGCGTGACCGGCGGTGACCTCGCGGCCTTTCCCAACGGCCGCCGGCCCGGCGACGATGTCGTGGATATTACGGAGCGAGTGGTAATGGGCGTTCTCTGTTACACGCCCGACCCCAACGCGCCGCCCGCGGGCGACGAGTTCTTCGCCACCCTCACGGGCCCCAACGTCGTGCCGCCGGTCGCTAGCACGCAGGGTGGGACATGCTTGGGCGCACTCAACGGGAACAACTTCGGCGCCACCTGTAATCACAACCTCCAGAACGTCATCCGCGGTTCCTTCCGCATGGGTGCGGTCGGGCAAGAAGGTCCCGAGATCTGTAGAGACGACACGGGTCCGATGCCGGTGGTGTTTGCTAACTGCTTCCTCAGTCAGGAGGAATTGGATGCACTCCTCAACGACGAAACGTACATCGAGCTGAGTACCATCAACAATTCGAACGGCGCGGCCCGCGGCCAGGTTAACGCGCCGATGCCCCCGACGCTCGGCATGTGCGGCCCCGCCGCCGCGGTCGCGGGTAGTTTGCCCTTAAACGACGGCGCCTTCCAGGGCCCCGACCAGTTTGATGACGTCTTCCCGTATCTGGGAGACCCACTTCCCGGCTCGCCCAACGACGAAACGACCCGTGAGGCTAACCTGATCGGCGAGAACCTCGACCCGCCCGCCGAGACCGACCAGCGGGGCTTCGCTTCACTCACGCTGGTGCAGGGCGCGGAGTTCTCGTTTAGATTCCTTTTCCGAAACAACCTTGACCCGCCGTACACTGCTAACGTTCTGGATGGCGGCCCGAACGGTACGGTCATTTGGGCCGTCGATGTCGAAGACACAGGGGATCAGGAAGTGATCCTCGATGCGAACAATGCAGTGGGAGGCGACCCCTTGATCTTCGCGGATGGTTTCGAGTCGGGCGACACCACTGCCTGGACCAGCGCGACCTCTGGTGCCAAGGCCAAGGGGGCCGCGGCCGGGCCTATCATTGCCGGCCCCTTCCGCTAATCCGCCGACGTGCCGGGGACCCTCAAACTGGCCTCTGACGGTGGCGGCGCGGTGGGACGATCCCTTGCGAGGGGCAGCCTCCGGTGGGCCGTCCTTTTCCCTCTTGCCCTTGCTGGTCTAGCTGCCCACGACTTCTGGATCGAACCCTCCACCTACAACTCTCCCGTAGGGACCAACGTCACCATTCGGTTCCGCGTGGGTGAACACTTTCGCGGAGACCCCGTTGCGCGCGACGTACAACGCATCATCGTTTTCAGACAGTTCACACCGAAGTCCGAAACGGTCGTGCGTGGCATTCCCGGAGTCGATCCGGCGGGCGTCGTTCGGCTGGGCGAGCCGGGACTTCACTTGATTGCCTATCACAGCACGTTCTCGCCGGTCGAGTTGAGAGCCGGCGAGTTTGAGAGCTATCTGCGTGAGGAGGGGCTCGAGCGTATCATCGACGAGCGGGGGCGGCGAGGCGAACGAGACGCGAAAGGAAGAGAACTCTTCGCCCGTTGCGTGAAGTCACTGCTGTCGGTTGGAGAGTCCGCCGAGGCGGTAGGCTTCGATCGCGTCCTCGGGTTCCCAGTCGAGTTGGTTCCTGAACGGAACCCCTACCGGCTCAAGCCTGGAGATCAGCTCGCGGTACGGATGCTGCGCGAAGGCCTGCCGCTGACCGGGACACTCGTTGTTGGATATCCCTACGGCGACCCGGCGCGTGCGGTTCGTGGCCGGACCGGCAACGACGGCCGGGTGCGTCTGAAGCTTGACCAAGCCGGCCCGTGGTTGATCAAGGCCGTGCACATGGAGCGGATCGAGAATGACGCACGTGCTGACTGGCAAAGCTGGTGGGCCTCGCTGACCTTCGCGCTATCCGATGACTAGCGGTCGGCTGCGGTTTCAGACGTGGCGCAAGCCTCCGGCTTGCCGAGTCCCGATTCCTCGGGACTCAGGGCCTCGAACAGGCGACCTTGTAGCAGGTAGCGATCCTGTCTCGCGAAGAATCGCGAGACGGCAAGGCTGGAGCCTTACGCCACATCCCGCCTAGTCCCCTTTTGCGGAACCGGTCACGAGTGACCTATCATCGAGAGTTCGACGCGCCCTCCCACAGACGCGACGGGCCTGTCGGCCCGGCTCCCCGAGAAAAGGCCCGAGCGTGGCAGACAAGAAGATAGGTGTCGTACTGTTTCAACTTGGCGGGCCCGACTCGCTCGACGCCATCGAGCCCTTTCTCTATAACCTATTCCGCGACCCGGAAATCATCGACTTCCCGCTCGCCAAGGTCGCTCGACCGGTTCTCGCGAAATTGATCTCGAAGGGCCGGGCCAAGAAGGTTCGCGAGCACTACGCCGAAATCGGAGGCCGCTCGCCCATCCGCGAGGTCACCGAGCGACAGGCCGAGGTTCTCGGAGCCGCCCTTAGGGAGACGCTGGATGCGCGAGTGTTCGTGGCGATGAGGTACTGGCACCCGTTTACGAAAGAGGCCGTCGCACAAGTACACCAGGCCGGCTGTGACGAACTGGTGCTGCTGCCGCTCTATCCTCAGTATTCGTCGACGACCACCGGTAGCAGTCTCAACGAGTGGGACCGTCGCTGTCGAGAGGCTGGACTGGACTTGCCGACTCACTTGGTTCGCGAGTTTCACGACCACGGTCCTTACCTCGATTCAGTCGTCGAGCGAATTGAGGAGGGCTTGGCGCGGTTCGAACATGCTGAAAACGTCCACTTGGTCTTCAGCGCTCACAACGTGCCGCAAAGCGTGATTGACGCCGGCGACCCCTACAAGGCGCAGATCGAGAAGACGGTTGAGCTCGTCCTGGCGCGCGGGCGGTGGCCGAACCCCCGCACCGTCTGCTTCCAGAGCAAGGTCGGCAGCCGGAAGTGGCTGCACCCCACTCTTCACGAAACGAACGAGCGGCTGGGCGCGCAAGGTGTCGACGCCATGCTGGTCGTTCCCATTGCCTTCGTATCGGATCACGTGGAAACCCTTTCAGAGATCAACATCGAAGCTCGAGAGGAAGCTCTCGCCCACGGCGTGAAACGCTTCGAAATGACCACGGGACTCAATGACCAGCCGCGCTTCATCGAGGCACTGGGTTCGCTAGTTCTGCAATCACTTGGGGTTGAGACCGTCGAGGCCCTTACGGCTGAGGCCCGCTGATGCCGTGGCACGAGGGTAAGCAGGCGGTTATCCGCCCTGTGAACCGGCGTCCCGTCTGATGGGCTTCAGCTTGTATCGCCCTTACCTCGCGTTCGGTCATGTCCTTCTGGGCAGACGGCCCCTCAGGGTCGAACAATCATAGCCCACGGATTCATCCGTGGGTCTCGAAAACGCCTGCCCCTAACTTGTTTCCCCTGTTGCTGTTTCTCCTTGCCCGCGGTCGAACGACCGCGGGCAAGGAGAAACAGCAACCGTCCTGTGGCGGCGCCTTCGACCGACACCCATGGATGAATCCATGGGCTATGATTGTGGCGCCCGATTCACGGGCGTTGACGGTCCTGTCGCGGTGTCCTCGACCTGTCCTTACCGGGACATAGTGATTCAGTAGACTCGGCCCACGGCTCCAGCGGCGTCCACTGGGGAGCCGGAGAAGATCGCACTTCAGCCGGCGTCCCGCCGAGACTGGAGCCTTGGCCCACTTTGTTCTACAATAGGGGATTCGCGGTAGACGTACTGACCTCTTTTGAGAAGACTCTCGAAGCGTCGTCGAATCCCGCTTGTCTTTCTAGAAATAGTGATCACTACCTGATTCCGGTTGTAGCTCGGTCGTCAACCGGACCGGCTTCATTGGCAGGGAGGCTTCGATGAAGACATTCATGGCCATCGTGCCGGCATGCATTGGCTTGCTAACCCTGATGGGCGGCCCGGCCAACGGAGAGGAACAAAGCCCGGAGCAGCAGGAAGCCGTCAAGGCCATTGAGGAGGCCGGCGGCAGCGTACGGGAGATCGCACAGGACGATGAGCGCCTGGAGGTGGATTTCCATCTCGCCTCAGGCTCGGTGAGCGACGATGCGGTCGTGCCGGTTGCGATGCTGAAAAACGTCATGCGCTTGCACTTGGGCAAGACCCCGATCACTGACCAAGCGCTGGGCCATATCAAAGGATTAACCTCGCTCGAAGCCCTGCATTTGGAGAACACCAAGATCTCTGACGCGGGTCTGGAGAGCCTGAAAGGGTTGAAGAACCTCGTGTACTTGAACCTATATGGCACCTCGGTCGGCGATGCCGGACTGGTCCACTTGAAGGGGCTCACGAACCTCAAGAAGCTCTACGTGTGGCAGACCAAGGCGACGGAGCAGGGAATCGCGGAACTGAAAAAAGCCTTGCCGGACCTCGATGTGAACACCGGCTGGGATCTGAAGGAATCGGAGACTGAAACCAAGAACGAGGAATCCGAAAAGGACTCGAAATAGGGCCGGACAACTCGGCGGCTCTCATCGAAGGCGCGGTACGCAGCGGCGGCCGCTCAAAGGGAGAAAGGAAAACATGGCTGGAAAGCAGATTAGCTACGGAGAAGATTCGCGCCAGGCGATTCTGGCGGGTGTGAACAAGCTTGCGAACGCGGTGAAGGTGACCCTTGGGCCCAAGGGCCGGAACGTGGTCCTCGAGAAGAAATTCGGCGGACCCACCGTGACCAAGGACGGAGTGACGGTCGCCAAGGAGATCGAGCTCGAAGACAAGCTCGAAAACATCGGCGCGCAGATGGTTCGCGAAGTCGCCTCGAAGACGAGCGATGTCGCCGGCGACGGCACGACAACCGCCACGATTCTCACGCAGGCCATGTTTCGTGAAGGTGTGAAGAGCGTCGCGGCCGGCGCGAACCCGATGGCGCTCAAGCGCGGCATCGACCTCGCGGCCAACAAGCTCGTGGAGAGTATCCAGGAAATGGCCCAGCCGGTGGAAGGCGAGGCCATTGCGCAAGTGGCTTCGGTCTCGGCGAACAACGATGCAACCATCGGCGGCATTATCGCGCAGTCCATGGAGAAGGTCGGCAAGGACGGCGTCATCACGGTCGAGGAAGGCAAAGGCATGGAGACCGAGTTGGACGTGGTGGAAGGCATGCAGTTCGACCGCGGCTACCTCTCACCGTACTTTGTCACCAATCAGGACTCGATGGAAGTTGTGCTCGAGAACGTGCTGATTCTGATCCACGAAAAGAAGATCAGCAACATGAAGGACCTGCTGCCTCTGCTCGAGCAGACCGCCCGCTCCGGGCAGCCGTTGCTGATCGTCGCCGAGGAGGTCGAAGGCGAGGCGCTGGCGACGCTCGTTGTCAACAAACTGCGTGGCACGCTGAACGTTGCGGCCGTCAAGGCGCCGGGCTTTGGTGACCGCCGCAAGGCCATATTGGAAGACATTGCCATCCTCACGGGCGGCAAGGCCATCATGGAGGAGACCGGCATCAAGCTTGAAGGCGTCCAGATGGACGACCTGGGCAAGGCCAAGCGTATCGTCATCGACAAAGACAACACGACGATCGTCGAAGGTGGCGGTGCGAAGGGCGACATCGAGGGGCGCGTCAAGCAGTTGCGGGCCCAGATCGAGGAGACCACGTCGGACTACGACCGCGAGAAGCTGCAGGAGCGGTTGGCGAAGCTTGTGGGCGGCGTGGCCGTGATCAAGGTCGGTGCTGCCACCGAGACCGAGATGAAGGAGCGCAAGGCGCGTGTCGAAGACGCCATGCACGCTACGCGGGCGGCCGTTGAGGAAGGGATTGTTCCCGGCGGCGGCGTCTGCTTACTGCGAGCGGCCGAGGCTCTTGACGACTTGAAGCTCGACGACGCGGACGAGGCCGTCGGTGTTCGCATGGTGCGCCGGGCGCTCGAAGAGCCGTTGCGCTGGATCGCTCAGAACGCCGGCCAGGAAGGAGCGATCGTGTGCGCCAAGGTACGCGAGAGTTCCGAAGCTAACTACGGCTACAACGCGCAATCGGACGAGTATGGTGACCTGGTCAAGGCCGGCGTGATCGATCCGGCCAAGGTGACGCGGTACGCTCTGCAGAACGCAGCCTCGATCGCCGGGCTGATGTTGACGACCGAAGCGATCATCAGCGAGATTCCGGAACCCGAACCGGCCGGGCCGCCGGGCGGCATGCCTCCTGATCATTACTAGTAGGTACGACGTTCACGGCGTGGGCTCGCCGCTTGCGGAGCTCGCAGAGCACTGAAGAGGCCGGGTGAAACCGGCCTCTTTCTTTTGGAGCTTGCCCGGCAAGGATCAGAGTACCGCGCGGTCACGGCGCCGGCACCACAAGGGGCGTAGCGACCCTACGCCGCGGAGTGGCCATTGGGAGGTTCCTCGGTGATTTGTGTGTACGGCGTACGGCTCCCTGACGCTCTCGGATCGGCTGGCGGATCGCGGCGAGCTGCTCCGGAGATCGAATATACTGGGGTTTCCTAACCGTTTCTCGTCAACAGCGTCCATTCTCTTGAGCGCTGTGGGTGCCTTCGGCTGCTTCAAGCATGCAAGACTTCGACTCTCAACCTCGGCCTTCATGGCAGAACACACTGGGTTGGATTGCCGCCGTCATAATGGCTTTTCTCTGGCTCAGCGCCGGACTCTGGAAGCTGAGCGACATCAGCGGCTGGCAGCTCAAACTGACCCAGTTGCTGGTGCCGGTGGAGTGGAGTCTGCCGGGTACGTTGGTGGTTGCGGTCGCGGAAGTGTTCGCGGGTGTGCTGCTGTTGCGGCCTGCGTGGCGCAGGATGGGGGGCTACCTGTCGGTGGTACTGCTGCTGGGCTTCATGGCCTACATGGGGATCAACTACGAGACGCTGCAAGGCGAGGACTGTAGTTGCTTCCCCTGGCTCGAGCGAGCGGTCGGTCCGGCCTTCTTTTGGTCCGACGCCGCCATGATGGCCGTCGCGGCTCTGGCCGCTTGGTTCGCGCCGCCGATGAGCCGCTTTCGAGGGGCCGGCTATGTCCTGATTGCCGTGTGCGCGCTAGGCGGCACGATGCTTGCTTACGACCGTCTCTCACCGTTGGCAACTGATGTGCCGGCTTCGGTCCGGATCGAAAATGGCGAGCTATCATTGCACGAGGGCCGTGTCTTCATCTTTTTCTTGAATCCCATGTGCCTGCATTGCCTCGACGCCGCGACCGCCATGGCAAAGCACGATTGGGACGCTGAGTTTGTCGGCGTTCCCACCGAGGATCTCGATCTAGCCCCGGGCTTCGTGGAAGATTCGGGTCTCCGCAACGTCAAGCTCTCCCCCGACGTGAAGCTCCTCAGAGAGAAGTTTCCGTTCGGGGACCCGCCGTACGCGGTTGCCATCGAAAACGGGCTGGTTCGCGAGCGGTTGATGTTTTTCGAGGAGCCCGAGTTGGGCGAGAAGCTGCACGAATTAGGCTTCGTGAACTAGCCGCGGCGACCTAGCCCGACCGGGGTGCGGCCCTTGTGCTGGGCGTTGCTCCGCGCCTGATACCCGCTGTGCCGCTACCTGAAACCATCCCCACCCGGATCAGCTCCGAGGCCGCCGGCTACATCAGCATGACCCCGGTGGCCCGGCAGGAACTGTCGGTCGCCGAACTCGTGGAGCGCATTCTAGCGGTGACGGGAAAGGACGTGGGGCGCATTCGCGAGATTCTCGACCGTGGTTCGTTCGTCAGTGGCGCCTCGCGCTACCGTTGGCCCGGGGTTGAAACCGATGAGGCTGACCTGAAGCCGCTGCTGCAGGCTTTCCCCGACCCGCAGCCGGACCGTCCTTTTGACGCCGCGCGCTGCCGGCGGGTGTTGTTGCACGGCGTGAGAGGAACGGTCGAGATCGATTACGACACAGCCACGAAACGACGGCTGCTGCGCAAGCGGAGTTACTGGGATGTCTTGATCTCCATGCTGGCGGCGTTGGCGCCCGTGTACCAACGCTATTCGTATGCCGATCAGGCCGATGTCTACGTCACGCGGCTGCCTCTTGAAACTACGCAGCGTCTTGAGCAAGAGGCGGACCTGCTCAAGTACTCGTCGATCATGCAACAGGTGCGACGGCTTGCCGCCGAGAGCGCTGATCTTTTCGTGGACAGGTGAATTATGTACAGGCGTTTGGTGCTTGGCACGCTTTTCGTGAGTACGGCTTTGGCTCAAGTCGAGCCGCCGATCTACCGGGCGGCCCGTACACTTGATGCGATCACGATTGACGGTAGGATCGCGGAGTTCACGTGGGCCGCGCTACCCAGGGTTGGCCCCTTCACGAACATCCGCCAGGCGGATCAAGCGAGCGCCGCGCAAACCCAAGCCATCGTCGCTTGGGATGACCGTAACCTCTACGTCGCCTTTGTCTGCACCGACGATACGCCCTGGGGCACGATGTATGAGCGCGACAGCCGCTTGTGGGAACAGGAGGTCGTCGAGGTGTTTCTCGATCCCGACGGCGACGGCAAGAACTACCCTGAGTTGGAGGTCAGCCCCCACAACGTGGTCGTCGATCTGTTGATTCCCGCAGCGGGCTCCGGCGTGGATACCGCCATTCGATGGGACATCGAAGGCCTTCGCACCGCCGTTGCCAAACAGGGCGCCGGCTGGACGGTGGAGATCGCCATCCCCTGGGCATCATTGGGCGAGGCCGGTACGAGCACGAAACCGAACGTGGGTGACCGCTGGCGTGTCGGTCTCTATCGCATCGAGAGGCCGGGCGGCGTACCGCTCTCGACCAAGGCGGGCGCACTGAGACAGCAGATCACCGCGGCTTCGGGCACATGGAAGAAGAACCTGCAGGACGAACTCGAAAAGCTTACCGCCGGCCGGCAATGGCTGGCCTGGTCGCCCACTCGGGTCGAACGGGGATTCCACGACCCGGAGCGATTCGGTGTCGTTGAATTCTCGCTGGGACCTTAGCACGGTCCTGGCAAGGTTGAATCGGGTATCCTCTGAAACATGGCCGCGAAGAAAACCACAAAGAAGCCGAAGAGCTACTGGCTCGTTAAGTCCGAGCCCTTCAAGTACTCCTGGGAGCAATTCCTCAACGACGGTTCAACGTACTGGGATGGTGTGCGCAATTACCAAGCGCGCAACAACCTGCGGGCGATGGGCAAGGGGGACCTGGTTCTCTACTACCACAGCAACGAAGGGCTGGCCGTCGTCGGTGTCGCGCGAGTGATCAAAGAGGCTTACCAGGATCCCACCACCGACGATGACCGTTGGTCCGTCGTGGACTTGAAGCCGGTCAAGACCCTCAAACGGCCCGTCACGTTGGAGGAGATCAAGAACGACAAGCGGCTCGCGAACATGAAGCTCGTGCGGCAAGGCCGCCTTTCCGTTTCGCCCGCAACGGAGGACGAGTTCGACGTAATCCTGGCATTGGGCTCGCGCAAAACCTAGACCCTCTATCTCGGCGCGGCACTCTCGACCCCCGCTTCACGCATTGGTCCCAATTAAGCACACAGGCCCCGAGGCGGGTGTGGCGTAGGTCCCCAGACCTGCCGTGTCGGTACTCTTACCGACACAAAGGGTTTGCCGCCGCCACCCTGCCAGGCCGCAACCCACGCATCGACAAGAGTGTCGATGCGGCAGACGTAGGCGTCCGCGCCACACCGCCCACCCACCCGCCGCCGACTCGCGTGGTACTCTCCAGGTGAGGGCCGGTCACGATGATCGGCCCTCGCGCGTTTGCTAGATCGAGCGCTCGATTAAACGCAACAGTGTGCGGCGGCTCTGGCCCAAGCCCGTTGGAAACTCGACGGGCGGCAGCCGGTAGCTGGGCGGTCCAAAGTCAGTAAGAGAGGGCCGCGACGCCCCGGAATCGGTTCCGGCAAGTAAGGATTTGCAGGTTTGAATGTGGACGGCTGCCTTTGGCAAAGCCGCGGCGATGACCCCCCCCCCCCCCCCCCCCCCCCCCCCGCGCGCGACGGGGCGAGTAGGCCGAAGCCGAGGCTCTTTCTTGCAGCGGTCCGGATAGCATTCGAGACCTGCTTCGCACTGCGCCCCCAGAAAACGGGGCGGCCTCGGGGGGGGGCTCCGCTCATTGAGACGGAGCCCTCCCAGGCGACAATCTCGACCACGACTCACCGTTCAGGATAAGTGTCTCTTGAACCCGAGCATCATCCTCCGGCCAGCCTGCATCCGCGAAAGAACTCGACGTTGAAAAGTAGGGGCACGGCATGCCGTGCCCGGGCTGCCGCGGCCCATATCCTGTGTTTCTGCACGGGTGTTCTCAAGGCGCGTCATATCTGACGCACTGCAAACCGATGGAGAACACGCGGCTCTCGAGGTTGCTGTGGCCTCGATACAAAACCGGCGAGGCATACCCCCACCCATCCGGAGCACGCACTCGCGCATGATTCCCGCAGCCCGCGCGCGAAGGCGCTAAGATTGGGGAACCCTCATGGTTGCCGGCTCGCTCAGAAACCCGCATGCGGTCGTTGTCGGCGCTCTGACCGTCGTTCTGTTGGGCGTCGTTGCGGCCACTCGCATTCCCACTGACATTCTGCCCACCTTCAAAACGCCTGCCGTGCAGGTGTTGACGCTCTATCCCGGCATGCCCGCGGAGGTGATGGAGAAAGACATCACCAACCGCCTCGAACGCTGGACCGGTCAGGCCAACGGTATCTCCCACCAGGAAGCGCGTTCGATGAACGGCGTGAGCATCGTGCGCGACTACTTCCGTCCCGACATCGACCCCAATACCGCCATGTCGCAGGTGTCGTCGCTGGCCATCGCCGACATGTATTACCTGCCCCCGGGCACCGTGCCGCCGATGATCATGCCCTTCGACCCGACGGCCAGCATGCCGTTGTGTCTGGTGAGCGTCAGTAGCCCGAGCCACGACGAAACCGAGCTCTACGACATCGCCTACTTCGAGTTGCGCAACCGACTGCAGGGCATTAGCGGCGTGATCGCGCCGGCGGTGTACGGAGGCCGCATCCGCCGCATTCTGGCCTATGTCGATCGCGACAAGCTGGCGGTGCGCAACCTTTCGCCCATGGACGTGGTCAGCACGCTCAAGAACTTCAACACATTCATCCCGACCGGCAACGCCAAGATCGGAGAGTTCGACTACCAAATCAACGCCAACGGCATGGTGCGGCACGTCGACCAGATGAACGAGTTCCCGGTGCGAGTCGGCAAGGGCGGTGCTCCGATCCAGATCCGCGACGTCGGCAAGGTGGAAGACACGCATCAGATCCAAACCAACGTCGTTCGCGTCAACGGCAGGCGGCAGGTCTACATTCCCATCTACCGCCAGCCTGGCGCCAACACCATCGCTGTCGTCGACGGGATCAAGGAGACGATCGGCTCGATCCTCGAGCGGCTGCCGAAGGGCGTGAACCTCGATGTCGTCCTCGACCAGTCGGTCTACGTGCGCAAGGCGATTGCCAGCCTCGAGAAGGAGGCGCTGCTGGGGGCGGCCCTGGCCGGGCTGATGATCTGGCTTTTCATCGGAAGCCTGCGGTACACGTTCGTGATTCTGCTGTCAGTGCCGCTGTCGATTCTTGCGGCCATCGCCGGACTCTACTTCACCGGAGACAGTTTGAATGCCATGACGCTCGGCGGGCTGGCATTGGCCGTTGGACGTCTCGTCGACGACTCGATCGTGGTGCTCGAAAACACGCACCGTCACGTGGCGATGGGAAAAGACCCCGCTCTGGCGGCGCGGGAAGCCGCCGACCAGGTGCGCATGCCCATCTTAGTGGCGACGGTCGTGACGATCGTCGTGTTCGCACCGGTGGTGTTCCTGACGGGGATCGGAAAGTTTCTGTTCCTGCCGCTGGCGGCGAGCGTCAGCTTCGCGATGGTGGCCTCGCACGTGGTCGCGGTGACGCTGGTGCCCGTTTACTGTGCCAAGTTCATGCGAAAGGGCGGAGGGGAGGGTGAAGCCACAGGTGCGCCGTCGGCTTCGGACCGCATGATTGACGGTCTCCAGGCGATCTACGCGAGCGTGCTGAGCCGATTGTTCCGACTACGGTTCGCAACGGCTGTGGTCCTGGCTGCCCTCGTCGCCGGGTCGGTCTTTATCTACGACCGCATCGGGACCGAGCTGTTTCCGCGGCTCGACACCGGGCAGTTCAGCGTCCAGATGCGTGCCCCGTCCGGCACGCGCATCGAGCGTACCGAGGAGCATGTGGCCGAGGTCGAGAAGGCCATCACCGAGACGATCGCTCCCGAGGATTTGCAGATCCTCATTTCCAATACCGGTGTGCTCTACGACTGGCCCGCCGCCTATACGCGCAACGCAGGCCCCATGGACTCGAGCCTAATGGTGCAACTGCACGACGGGCACCGCACGCCGTCGTTCGAATACGTTCGACGCCTGCGGCGGTTGCTGCGCGAGAGGTTCCCGATGCTGGAGTTCTCGTTTGAGACCGGCGGCATGATCAACTCGGCGATCAATCTCGGCCTGCCGGCGCCGATCAACATCCAAGTCGGGGGCAACCAGCCCGAAGTCGCGCAGCAGATCGCGCGTGAGATCAAGAGGGAAGTCGAGAGCGTGCCGGGGGCGGTCGATGTCCATATCCAGCAGAAGCTCGATTACCCGCAGTTGACGCTCGACATCGATCGCAACAAGGCCGCCGTTCTTGGCATCAACGCCGACGAGGCCGTCAAGAACATCGTTACCAGCCTTAACTCGAGCGTCAACTTCGACCCGGCGTTTTGGATCGATGAAGGCAACGGGAATCACTACTTCGTCGGCGCCCAGTATCGCGAAGAGGATATCGATTCGATCGACACGATCCTCGATATACCGATCACGGGGGCCGGCCAGGCGCAAGCCGGTGCTGCCATGAGCAAGCTTTTCCGCCCAGCGCCGCGGATGGCCGCAACCGCGGCAAATGGAAAGCCGGTGCTGTTACGCAACATCGCGAAGATCAACCGCACCACCGCGCCGACGGAGATCACGCACCTCAACATCAGCCGAGTCACAGACGTGTATGCCGACGTCGATGGGCGGGACATCGGGAGCGTGGCGGCCGACATCGAGCAAAAGCTGGACGGCAAGCAGTGGCCCGAGGGCTACCACGTCGACATCCGCGGCGAGGTGGCCTCGATGCGCGAGTCGTTCGGCGGCATGCGGTTCGGTTTCGCCATGGCTGTGGTGCTGGTCTACTTCGTGATGGTGGCTCTGCTCCGCAGCTTCCTTGACCCGTTGATTGTGATGCTCTCGGTGCCGCTGGGGCTGATCGGAGTCGTTTGGATCCTCTGGGCGACGGATACCACGTTGAACATTCAATCCTTCATGGGCACGATCTTCATGATCGGCATAGCGGCATCCACGAGTACTCTGCTGGTCGAGTTTGCGAACCGGTTGCGCGCGGACGGCTTGAGCGCGAGTGACGCGGTGTTGGAGGCGGCGCGCATCCGGTTGCGGCCGATTCTGATGACCACGGGGACTGCGTTGCTGGCCTTGTTGCCGCCGGCGCTAAACCCGGCTGAGCCGATTATGCCGTTGGCGCGGGCGGTTATTGGTGGATTGACATCCTCCACCCTGTTGACTTTGGTGGTGGTTCCGTTGCTCTATCGGGAGTTCAAACGGTGATGGAACCGGTTGTGGGAGCTGGTGGCGTGTTTGACCGGCAGCGGACGTTGTTCGTGGGTCCTCAACGCTCCCTTTCGGTCGTGGCTCGGCAGGGGGTTGCGTTGCTTACGCGCGAAGAGTGTCGACGAGTGGGCGGTTGGCGGTGGATGGGATTGATTTCGGTCTTGGCTGCGCTGTTGCTGGGTGCTTGTTCTTCCGCGGGAACGCCGGGTGAGGCATCCGCGGATACTCTGGTGGACAGCGGTCCCGCGGTTGAGCGCATCTCCGTGACCGTTGCTCGGCCCGAGCGGCGTGATCTCACCGATGAGATCACGCTCGCGGGCACGATCGTGCCGGATGAACAGGTCACGCTCTACGCCAAGGTGACCGGCTATCTGAAATCAATCTCCGTCGATATCGGGGACCGTGTTACCAAGGGGCAGTTGCTTGCCGAGATCGATGTGCCAGAGATGATTGCCACACGCGAAGAAAAGCGCGCGGCTTTGGTGCGGGCGAAGGCTCAGGTGGATCAAGCCGAGGCGAGCGTCGGCCAGTACGAGGCGGAGCTGGAGTTCAAGAAGGCCCAGCACAAACGCCTCAGCGCGATTCGGGAGCGTGACCCCGACGTGCTGCCGCAGCAGGAAGTCGACCAGGCGCGCGCGGCTCTGGGTGTGGCGGAGAGCAAGCTGCGGACGGCACAAGCCGATATTCGGGCAAGTGAGGCGGCGGTGGCGACCGCCGAGGCCGAGATCGAGACGGTGGATCGCCTGTCCGACTACGCCCGCATCGTCGCCCCGATGAGCGGCGTCGTCACGGAGCGGTTCGTCGATCCGGGTGCGCTCGTGCAGGCAGCGGCATCTTCCCGTACCCAGGCTGCGCCCCTCGTGTCTCTCGCCCGCGTCGACCGGATCCGCGTGGTCGTAGACGCCCCCGAGCCCGCTACGCCGCATATCCGCCGGGGTGCCGACGCTGAGATTCGGGTGGAGGGGAGCCCAGGGGAGGCATTTGAGGCGAAGGTGTCTCGTACGGGGGCTGTGCTCGACCCTGCCACACACACGATGCGGGTGGAGATCGATCTGCCGAATCGAGATCGGCGGCTGCGGCCCGGCATGTCAGCTGTTGTGACGCTCGTGCTACGACGTGTCGAAGATGCCCTGACGGTGCCGCTCTCGGCGATTCAATCGAGCGGCGGCGAGTCGGCGGTGTTTGTTATTGACGGTGCGGAATCGCGGCGGCGTGTTGTCGCGACCGGCATCGAGTCGCTCGATGTTGTTGAAGTCGTTGAGGGCTTGACGGGCAACGAACAGGTGGCGGTTTCGTCCGCGGGCCCATTATCGGACGGTGCCCTGGTCGAAGCGTTAAACCGGTAGTGACAGGCACTCTTGCTTGTCGGCCGCCGCGCCGCGCCGGCTCCATTTCCAGGAGTTCCTATGAATACACCAGCCCTTCTAGCAGTTGCAGTTTGCACCTTGTCACTTCTCACCGCCTCGGGCCAGACACCTCCTCTCACGCTCGATCAAGCCATCTCGCTGGCACTTGCCCAGCACCCGGCGATTGCCGAGGCCCAAGCCGCAGTCGACGAAGCCGACGCCCGGGTGCGGCAAGCGCGTGCGGACTACTATCCCCAATTCGGCAACAGCGGGCTCGCGAAGGCCGGACTCTCCGGCGCTCTCAACGGACTCCAACCCGTGGGTCTGCCCAACTCACCCTTCTACCGCAACTTTGCCGACGGCATCGGTGTGTACCATCCAGGCCTTGACTTCGGCAGGACAAAGCACGCCGTCGGGGTCGTCGAGTACGGACGTCAAGCCGCCATGGCCGACGTCGAGGCCGTCGAAGCGGCCGTCGTTCTCGATGTGACGCGCGCCTTCTACAGCGTGATTCAGTCACGGAAGCTCGAAGACGCCGCCGGGACGGCCGTCGCGGGACAGCAGCTCACGGTACGACAGGCACAAGCCTTTGTCGACGCTGAGATCCGCTCCAAAGTGGATTTAAGCCTCGCCCGTGCTTCCCTGGCGGAAGCCCAACTGCGGGGGCTGAACGCCTCGGCCAATCTACGCCTTGCGCTCGCCGGGCTTGGACGCGTGTTGGGTGATTCGAAAGCTCAGCTTGACGCCCTGGCCGACCCTCCAGCCGGACCGCCCCGGCTCGAGCCCCTCGACGGCCTCTTGGACGAGGCGCAGGCCGGGCATCCGAAGATCCGGGCGCTGACGGCTCGTCGCGATGGCGCCCTCGAAACCGTGCGTTTGTCCCAGAGTCGGCGTAAGCCGATGTTGTCATTCTTCTTCACGGGGGGATGGGCGCGGTTTACGTCACTCACGCTACGCAACCTGACGGCGGTCGGAACGGGACTCCAGTTCCCACTGCTTAGCTTCGGCAAGCACGAGGGTGCTATCGAGGAAGCCGAATCACGTTTGCGGCTGCTCGATTACCGTCTCGAAGACCTACGCCAACAAGCGACCCTCGAGATCCGCTCGGCATACCACCGGCTGGAAGGCTCCCTGCAGGCGATTCCCTTGCGGGAAGTCCAGACCGAGGCATCTCGCGAGGCGGTTCGCTTGGCACGCGCCCGGTATCGGGAACAGCTCGGCACGATGGTCGATCTGAACCACGCCGACAGCCGTTTGGCACAGGCGGAAGCTGACCAACTCGCAGGACTCTACGCGGCAAAGATCGCTGAAGCCGACCTCCATTTCGTCGTCGGCCGCAAATCGGCTCCTTAAGCCGGGCCCCGGCAGAATACGTGGGACGAGCCAAGGATGACGGCAAAGCCCAGGCGCGCTACGATGGACCCAGCGGTTTCAGGGCAGCGTATCCCATGGCTTTCCATCTCGGCACGACAATCGGCGGCTACGAGTTCATCGAGGAACTCGAAACCAAGAGCGCTGGGCTCAGTTTCAAGGTCCGCAATGAAACCGCCGGGCGGCTCGAGGTTCTCAGGGTTCTCTCGCGCGAGTTGCGGGACGACCAAGAGAGGGTCCAGCGTTTTCTGCGTGAGGTCAAGATCCATGAGCGGCCTAGCCACCCCAACCTAGCGGCCTTCTACGGCGCCTTTGAGATCGAAGGGCAAATGGTTATGACGCTTGAGCTTGTCGAAGGGGAGACGCTGGCCGAGAAAGTCACCGACGGCCCACTACCCGTTGATGAAGCGCTCGCCAGTACAATCCAGGCGCTCTCGGCCCTGGAGCACGCGCACGCCAACGAGGTCGTCCACCGCAATCTGAGCCCCTCTTGCCTGATCATCGGACGAGACGACGTCGTCAAGGTCACCGATTTCGATTTAGCGAAGTCGGCCAACGACCCAAGACTCACCCTCACCGGTACGGTGCTTGGTCCGATGTACTACATCGCTCCGGAACAGGTAAAGGGCGAAACCGCCCTCGACGCCCGCACCGATATCTACTCACTCGGGATGGTTCTCTACGAGGCGCTCACAGGGCAGAAAGCCTTCGACTCGTCAAGCCAGTTCGAGGTGATGCAGGCGCACGTACGCGCGATGCCGCTGCCGCCGAGCGAATTCCGGCCCGGCCTACCTGTTGCGCTGGACCAGATCGTACTCACAGCAGTAGCGAAAGAGCGGGACGCCCGATTCGGCAACGCTCGCCAGTTCCGTGAGGTTCTCGAAAAAGTGCGAAGTGCCCCGGCAGGGGCTCCACAAGCTATGGCGGCGGCGGTGCCTGCTACCGCGCGGCAGCCGGTCGAGACGCCTCTACCCGACGAGATTGTCCAGACTTGGGTCTCGGAGAAATCGTCCCCGGCCGCCGACTCCATGGCCCAGGGGACGGCCCTGGATACCGTTCCGCAAACCCGTACGCAGGGTCGCCCAACGATCCAAGAGTTGTTCTACGGCGAGGGGGGGGGCTCGATCCCCGCGTCGTCGGATTGATCACATTTGTCGTCACGCTCGTCATTTGCTTTGGCGTGCTTGCAATCGTGAGATAGCGAGCAGATCTGCCCCAGGCATAACCTTAAGATCGTCAGGGGGCACTCACGACAAGGCAGCAAGGGCGGCAGGGCAGCGCCACCCACATCTCGCACGATTGTTTTATGATAGGGAGCGCTTTTCTGTGCCCTATTGTGCGCCTGGTGGCCCGGCTACTGCTCAGCAGTAAGGTGCGTACGGTCTCCTGATCGAGGAAGAAATCGATGCAACGCCGTCGAGCTCTATCGGTTCTTGGCAGGCTCCTGATTGCTCTGAGCGTTCTCCCGATCGGCATTGTTGGATTCCGCTCGTCCCCTCCCCCGGAGAACACGGGAGCGCCGGGTGAGGGGACCTGTTGGACGGCCGGCTGCCACATGACCGATTCGGGCGCCCTGATTGAAGATTCCGATGCCGTTTCGATCAACTTCCCCGATGGGCCGACCTACAGCCCAGGGGCTCCGCAAAACCTGCGTCTTGAGATCGATGATCCGGCGGGGGTCGTGTTTGGATTCGAACTCAGCTCGCGCGATCCGGCGAACGAACAGGCGGGCAACCTGGCGTCAGTCGATGCCTCGACCAGCGTAAATACCCCGGGCAGTGGGATTCAGTACTTGGGGCATAACATCAATCCCAAGGCCGAAGGTGTTTTCGATTTCGAGTGGACACCGCCGCCGACGTGGGCACGATCACCATGTACGTGGCCGCCAACGCCGCCAACGGCAACCAAGGTGTCACCGGCAACCGCATTCACCTGCAGAGCTTCGAGATCGAACCCGCCGCGCCGCCCGGCGTACCGACGATCAATGACGGCGGCGTGGTTCCGAGCAATACTTTCTCGGCCGACGATGGTTTCTCGTCCAATACCTTTGGAAGCATCTTCGGCGTTGACCTGACCAATGTGACTCTCGTTTGGGACGATGCCTTCGTTGATGGTGTGGCGCCGACGATGCTGGGTGGCGCGCGCGTGCTGTATGACGGCGTGCCGGCCTTTATATCTTTTGCTGGAGAGGCCGACGACTTCGGAGTCCCATTTGACCAGATCAACTTCGTTGTGCCCGACACGAACGGCAAGGGCGCGGGCGGGTTGGTCCCGGTTGAAGTCGAGACCGCCGGCGGGCGGAGCGCCCCAGCGATGGTCATCCATCAGGCGCTCTCGCCCAGCTTCTTCCCGCTGGTGGCCCCAAACGTGGCGGCGGTCCACCTCGACGGCGTGCGGGTCGGTCCGCCGGGGCTGATTCCGGGTGTGACCACGCGCGAGGCGAATCCCGGCGACATTGTTTTGCTGTTCGGCACCGGCTTCGGTCCCACGACACCTCCGGTTGATGTGGGGACGATTCCGCCGCCCGGCACCATCTCGACAACGGTAGAAGCCGTCAGGATCTGCTTCGGCGACATCGAAGTCGAGCCCAACTTCGCCGGTCTGTCGGGCTTCGTCGGCCTCTACCAGATCACCGTCACGGTTCCCGATGTGCCGCCCGGCGACGTTCTGGTCCTCGCCAAGATCGGCGGCGTCCAGTCGCAAGACGGCATCTCGATCCGCGTGGCCGGGCCGTAAACGCAGCGCCAAAGTTCTCAGGAGCAACTGGTGCGTAGGCCCCGGGACACACCTGGACGGTGTGCACCCGTAATCCCTTTGTTATCCTAGAGCCGACGTTTTCCAGAAGAGGGTCTAGCTAGTGTTTGACCGGCACAAAAGAAAGGCCGCGGTTTTTTTCGCCGTGGCAGACCTGGTGCTCCTGCTGGTCGCCTTCGAAGCAGCATATCAGCTTCGCAAGGCTTTGCCGCTCCCGCTGGAATTCTATCTGCTGACTACGACCAAGGCCTTGGTGCTTGGGTTCGCCATCGTGACCTGGCTTGGCGTCGGATGGTGGATGGGCGTCTATCAGCAGCTTTACGCTCGTGACGCCCGCGCGGCGGCCTACGACACCTTCCGGCAACTCATCGTCACGACGCTGTGCCTAGTCGCTTTCCAATACATCCTTAAGCTTGATATCAGCCGCGTATTCATCGGCTTCTTTGGGTTCTTTACTCTCGTCCTGCTGCTGTCCTACCGGGTCTTCGCCGGTGTCGTACGCGGACATATACGCAAGCTTTTCGGTGCGGAGTCTTTTTACGTTGTGGTGGGATCAAGCGAAAGCGCCCTCGAAATGGGCCGCCGCCTGGAGGAGTCCGGCGAGTACGGCGTGAAGCTTCTGGCTTTCGTGGATCCATCGGATCAGCTCGGGGAGTCGGTGCGGCTGGCCGGCAGCTATCCGGTGAAGCGCCTTGGCGATCTACCCCAAATGCTGCGCCGGCACGTGATTGACGAGATCGTGTTTGCGGTGGAGAGCGAGAAGCTCTCCGACCTCGAGGAGATCCTGCTTTTGTGTGACGAAGAGGGCGTGCGGACCCGCGTGGTGGTGGACTTCTTTCCTTTTGTCCACAGCGATGTGTATCTCGACCACTTCGGCGCGGTCCCACTGCTGACGTTCTCGACCACCCCGGATGACGAGATCCGCCTGCTGCTGAAACGAGCGTTCGACGTCACGTTGGCGCTGCTCTCGCTCGTTGTGCTTGCCCTGCCGATGTTGGTGCTTTCTCTGCTCGTGCGGTTGACCTCGCGGGGTCCTGCGATCTTCCGTCAAGAGCGCTGTGGTCTCAACGGCCGACGGTTCGTGTTCTACAAGTTCCGCTCGATGGTTGAGAACGCCGACAAGCTGAAGGGCTCGCTGCACCACCTGAACGAGAGGGACGGTCCGGTGTTCAAGATTGCGGACGACCCCCGGCTAACCCTGCTGGGCCGTTACCTTCGCCGGTTCTCGATTGATGAGTGGCCGCAGTTTTGGAACGTTCTCAAGGGAGACATGTCGTTCGTCGGACCGCGGCCCGCCGTGCCGGGCGAGGTCGAGCAATACGCAACGTGGCAGCGGCGGCGGCTCCGGATGCGGCCCGGGCTCACGTGCCTGTGGGCGGTCCGCGGCCGCGACATGGTTGACTTCAACACTTGGATGAAGCTCGACCTCGAGTACATCGACAACTGGTCTCTTTGGCTGGATCTAAAGATCCTGCTGCGCTCGATCCCGCGCGTGCTGGCCGGCCGTGGCGCCAGTTGAGTCCCGCCGGTCGTACCCCTCTGATAGCTGGTCCGGTGACGCCTCCCGTTTGCTAACGCGCGCTGCCGGCCTAGACCATATAGAATCGTTGGCAATGTTCGAACCCATACTGCTTGCCAAAGTTCTCTTCACGGCACTTGCCTTCTCGGCCGTGCTTCTAGTGGCCGACCGTCCCGCGGGCCAGGCCGATGCCGGGCGCTCAGCCGTCGTCGCCCGCAACGGCATGGTGGCAACCAGCCAGCCTCTGGCGGCGCAGGCGGGCCTGCGCATCTTGCAGCAAGGTGGTAACGCCGTCGACGCCGCGGTAGCGACCGCCGCTACGCTGGCGGTGGTTGAGCCCATGATGACCGGGCCGGGCGGCGACATGTTCGCTTTGGTCTATACCGCCGAAACCGGTGAGATCGCGGGCCTTAACGGCAGCGGCTTCTCACCCGCCGCGACCGGCATCGAGTTCTTCAAGTCGCGCGGCCTCGACCAGATTCCCGTCCATGGTCCGTTCTCCGTGAGCGTGCCGGGGGCTGTGGATGGGTGGGCCACGCTGCTGGGCAAGTACGGCACGATGACACTCGCCGAAGTTCTCCAGCCGGCCATCGAGTACGCAGAGCACGGCTTTGCCGTGTCGGAGATCACCGCCGCGGCTTGGGCTTCCAAAGTCCCCAGCTTTGGCAAGGACCCGCACTTCGCCGCCGAGTACCTTCTCGACGGGCAGGCCCCCAAGCACGGCGAAGTGATCGCCAATCCCGGCCTGGCCTGGACGTTTCGCCAGATCGCCGAAGGCGGCCGGGATGCCTTTTACAAGGGTGAGATCGGCCGCCGGATGGTCAAGCATCTCAACATGCTCGGCTGGCCGGTCACGATGGACGATCTGGCCGCTCAGCACTCCGACTGGGTCGAACCCATCAGCACGACCTACAAGGGCTACCGTCTTTACGAGCTCCCGCCGAACGGCCAAGGCATGGCGGCGCTCGAGATGCTGAATATCCTCGAAGGCTTTGACCTACGATCGCTGGGCCATAACTCCGCGGCGTATCTGCACCGACTCATCGAGGCCAAGAAGTTGGCCTTCGCCGACCTCGATGCCTGGCTGGCGGACCCCGACCGGTCCGAGTTGCCCGTCGGCCGCATCATTTCGAAGGACTACGCCGCTGAGCAAAGGAAGCGCATCGATCCCGGGAAGGCCGCCCAGGAAGTGACGACCGGTATCGCCGACCCCGCACGCGCTCTCACGGGCTCCGGCGACACAGTGTACCTCACGGTCGTCGACAAGGATCGTAACGCCGTGTCGTTCATCAACAGCATTTTCCACGGTTTCGGCTCGGGCGTTGTGGTCCCCGGGACGGGCATCCTACTTCAGAACCGTGGCGCGCTGTTCTCGCTCGACCCAGGCCACCCCAACCGCATCGAGGGCCGCAAGAGGCCCTATCACACGATCATCCCGGCCATGGCTTACAAGGACGGCAAACCCTGGATCACGTTCGGCGTCATGGGCGGCGACATGCAGCCTCAGGGACACGTACAAGTGTTCTTGAATCGCGTCGAGTTTGGCATGAATGTGCAGGAAGCCGGCGAGGCTTCGCGGTTCAAGCACAGCCAGGGGGGCGCTGTCTCGGTGGAGTCGGGCGTCAACGCCACGACAGTGACGGAGTTAAGCCGCATGGGCCACGACATTGTCCGCTCGCCCGGCGTTTTCGGGGGCTATCAGGCAATTGAGATCGACTGGGAGCAGGGCGTCCTGATCGGCGGCACCGATCCCCGCAAAGACGGCCTCGCCGCCGCCTGGTAGGAACCGTGTCCGGACACCGTGACGGGTTACACCCCTCACCCAGTCAACAGCAGATTGCGCGAGAGTTCCGCAACTTTGTGAGGGTCTCTCCCCGGCCCGTTTGGGTTACCCCCGGCCTACTTCCGGTACATCGAGCCCTCGGCACATCTTTCGTGCCAGATTGTCTGGAATCTCGTTGTGGCGGGGTACGGCTTCCGTACCTCCGGACGGTCCTGTCCAAAGAGAATGCTCCTTGCCTTCCCGCTTAAGGAAACAACCGTGTTTTCGGAGGTGGCGCAGCAACGATGACCGCTTCATGCCACGACGATCGTCTCGGTCTCAGCCTCTTCAGGCACGCCCCGTAGCGCGTCCTCCCGCCGGTCCTCCAGAATCAACGCAATCGCCTCGGTTAGGCTCTGCCTGCATTGTTGCTTCGTACGGCCTTGACCGTTCGCGCCGGGCACCTCGGGGCAGTATCCGATGACCCACTTCCCGTCTCGCTCGAAGATCGCGGTGAACTCATTCTTCACAGTACTAGTATAATGCCGCAACGCATGCCTAGCGATTGATCGCTATGCTGCGCATGCAGAGCTGCAAGCGGAGGATTGCGGGCCAACTCAACGATCCGATTCAAGCTCTCGTTCCAATTCTTCTAGCGGGATGCGGCGGCCGTCCCTTTGGAGACGTTGGACGGCGATGCGATAGTCTTCCTGGTCCGCTAGGTACTCGAGCAGGGCTTCCCGCACATGCTCATTCGGGGATCGTCCGGTTTTTTCGGCCAACTCGGTGAGTCGGGCGTGGATCTCGTTGGGTACTTCGATTGCCGTGGGCATCACGCCATTCGTACGGACAGTCTAACACCCAGGCGGAGAAAGGGCCTTACAACAAGCCGCAGCCCCGCAGCCGCTCCAGACGATGAACTACATCATCGTCCCGATTGGACCGTACCTCAGCCGGGACTAAGGCAGGGATAAGGGGAACGCCAAAAAGGCAAGACCGCGTACCCGCTGTACTCACACCCGTTGTACTGACAGCTTGACGGCTCAAAACACCCTGTCTAGACTAAAAAAGGTCGACTGCGCCGGCCCCCACCGTCTTTCCGCGTCCCCATCGTCTAGCCAGGCCTAGGACATCGCCCTTTCACGGCGGTAACGCGGGTTCAAATCCCGCTGGGGACGCCAAGCTGATGACCTCCTTGCAGCGCTACGAGCGCGAGGGGGCGTGGAGCGACGCCAGCCATGCTCGGAAGCGGCCCGCAAAATGCGAAAGGACCCGGGCGCCTCAGGACTCGTCGATGCCCATTTGCGAGAGGCGGTAGCGCAGCGCGTTGCGCGTCAGGCCCAGCATGCGCGCCGCTTGACTCTTGTTGTTGTCGCTACGCCGAAGCGCTTCGCGGATCAGCTCCTGCTCGTAGGTGTCGAGCGTCATGCCATCAGGAAGGAAGGGCACGCCGCCGGCAGGCACAGCCAGACTGCTTCCGTGGTCGAGTTGAATGTCGGCCGGCTCGATCGGGTCAGTGCGGGCCAGCACCATGCTGCGCTCGATGATGTTCTCAAGCTCACGTACGTTTCCCGGCCAGTGGTAGGCGCCAAGCTTCTCCGTTGCTTTCGCCGACAGGGAGCGCTGCCGGCCCCCGGAATCAGCGGCGAACTTCTTCAGGAAGTGGTCGACTAGGTGAGGGATATCCTCTTTGCGTTCCCGCAGGGGCGGCAGGTTGATCGGCACGACGTTGAGGCGGTAGTAGAGGTCTTCGCGAAACGTGCCTTGCTCGAGCGCGGCCCGCAGGTCTTGATTGGTCGCGGCGATGATGCGCACGTCGATGTGAATGGTCTTCGTTCCGCCGAGGCGTTCGAACTCCCTTTCCTGGAGCACCCGCAACAGCTTCACCTGGACTGGAGGTGGCACGTCGCCGATCTCGTCGAGGAACACCGTGCCGTCGTCGGCCTGCTCGAACTTGCCGGGGTGCGATTGTGTGGCGCCCGTGAACGCTCCCTTTTCGTAGCCGAATAACTCTGATTCCATTAGGTTCTCCGGCAACGCCGAGCAGTTGATCTTCACGAAAGCCGCGGCCCGCCGCGGCGAGTGATGATGGATCGCGCGGGCCAGCATACCTTTACCTGTGCCGCTTTCCCCTCCGAGCAAGACCGTCGCGCGTGTCGCCGCGACACGCTGCGCGGCGTCGAAGACCTCCTGCATATTCTCGCTGCGTCCGATGATCTGTTCGAACTCGTGGCGCCGTCCCAGCTCAGCCCTGAGCTTGACGTTCTCATCGCGCAACGCGTGCAGTTCGAGGACCTTCTCGATCGTGAGCATCAAATCTTCGAGCGAGAACGGTTTCAGGACGTAGTCGCTTGCGCCGGCCTTCATCGCCTCGACCGCTGTCTCGACGGTGCCGAAGGCGGTCATCACGATGACGGGCAGCGTCGGGGCCACGAAACTCATACGCTTGAGCAGAGCCAGACCATCCATCCCGGGCAGACGCAAGTCGGTGAGAGCCAGTGCGAGCCGCGCCGGTCCCTCCGAGGTATCGATGATCTTGAGCGCTTCCTCCGCGGTCGACGATTGGACGACTTCGTAGCCGGCGTCTTCGAGATGCAGTTGCAGCACGCGTTGCATCTTGGCCTCGTCCTCAATGACGAGGATCTTCTTTTTCACGATGGGACTCCCATCGGCAAGACGATGCGGAAGGTCGAGCCCTTGCCGGCTTCGCTCGTCACCGTGATCTTGCCGCCGTGGCTATCGATAAACTTCGATACGATCGCCAGTCCCAGCCCTACGCCTCGTGGCTTCGTCGTGAAGAAGGGGTTGAAGATATTCTCCATCTGCTCGGCAGGAATACCCTCGCCTGTGTCGGAGACCCCGATCTCCACGTTTCCGTTCAAGTGGCGAGTGTGGACCGACAGGAGGCCACCGAAGGGCATGGCTTCCTGGGCGTTCGCCAGCAAGTTTAGGACCGCACTTTCGATGAGGGTCGAGTCAAAGGAAAACTCAGGCAGCGCCGCCAAGTCCTTCTTGACTTCGATCCTGCTCTCGCCGCTGTTTGGCTTATCGGCAAGCTGCTTCAGGGCTCGCTCGACGACGTGATTGAGATCGTGGATGCTGGGGTCCAGTTGTGACGGGCGTGCGAAGTTGAGAAAACGAGTGACCAGCAGGTTACTTCGGTTAACTTCGGTGCGGATGAATCCGGCTACTTCCTTTGCGACGTCATTTTCACTGGAGACATGCTTGCCCAGCAACTCGGCCGAAGCGGAGATCACGCCCAGGGGATTCCGAATCTCATGGGCCAACCCGGCTGAGAGCTGCCCCAGCGCGGCGAGGCGCTCGGAGCGGCGCACCTCGGCCTGCGCCTCTTTCAGGTCGCGGTACGCCTCCGCCAGACTCTCGGTTTTTCGCCGGTTGTCGGTGGCGAGACGATTGACGAGAATAGCGCTCACGAAGAAGAAGATCACCCGGACCGTCAGCTCGTCGACGCCCTCGGGCATCAGGTAGTACCTCTCGAAATCCACAAGCAGCAAGAACGAGAGGTAGAGCCCCGAGCACAACAGGGTAGCGAGCAGAGCACCACCCGCTTCGAACAGCGATGCCGCCGAGACGATCGGCAGCAGGAAGATCAGATAGTAGCTGCTCTCGACACCCCCCGTTTCCGCCACCAGCCAGTAACACAGGACTGACTTGACGCTGATCGAGAGCAGAGCCATACGGCGATCGGAGGCGACGTCGAGGCGTGTTTCGGCGATCTGAAGGGCGCCCAGCGCCAGTAGGACCAACCACTCGTACGGCGTGTGCTCTTGCTTGGTGAGACCTAAGCCGGCCAAGGCGGCAAGAAAGATCAGCCAAACGGCGTCGAGCGCTCGAATCTGCGGCAATCGCATCCGGTGTCGTCCAACAGCGTACTATGCCGTATGGCGGCGCGGGGGTGTGGACAACGAGGGGAAGACCCGATGCCCGTCGATCTCACAACTCATGACGTTGGATGTGTAATCCGCACGGCCGGTTGCGGTTCGGTTGCCCCGAAGCATCCTGCGAGTCCGAGAATGTCAACGAGAAGCCCGCTTCCGAGCCGCTCATCTACAATAAGCACGTACCTGTGCCCACCCAACACGGCAAGGCCACGGCCGTCGTTGCCGAAAAGCCGTCAGTCGCACGAGACATCGCAAGGGTCCTAGGCGCCACCCGGCGCGGAGACGGCTATCAGCACGGTGGCGCGTATGTCGTTACCTGGGCGATCGGCCACCTGGTTGCCCTCGCGCAGCCGCACGAGATTAACCCCGAGTGGCGGCAATGGCGCCGCGAGCACTTGCCCATTCTGCCGAGTCAGTGGCCGCTCGTTGTCTATGAACACACGAAGGACCAATTCCAGACCGTCCGCCGCATTCTCACGAGTCCCAAGATCGGCCGCATCATCTGTGCCACCGACGCCGGACGTGAAGGCGAGCTGATCTTTCGTTACATCTACGAAGCTGCCCGCTCGACGAAACCGGTGGAGCGCCTCTGGATTTCGTCCCTCACTCCCGAAGCCATACACGACGGTTTGCGCACCCTCAAACCGGCCTCCGACTACGAACCGTTGGCGGACGCGGCGCGCGCCCGCAGCCGCGCCGATTGGCTGGTCGGGATGAATCTCTCCCGTGCCTACAGCCTCGGCTACGGTCAGGATCTCTCCGTGGGCCGAGTTCAAACGCCGACGCTGGCCATATTGGCCGAGCGCGAACTGGCGATCCGCCGGTTCGTGCCGGAAGACTATCTCGAGGTTCGCGCGATGTTTTCGCCGCTTGAGCGGGAGGGCGAAACGAAGGAAGCCGAGACCTACGGAGGCGTCTACTTTCGGGATGCCGAGACGAAAGCGGCCACGGCCGGGCCCCCCTCTGAACATAACGCGCAGGGGAACGAAAGCAAGACCACAAGAGATACGCACTTGCCCATCGACGGGGAAGAGGCGGTCCGCATCATTGAGCGCGCGAAGACGGGCGGGGCGCGTATCGAGTCGATCGACCGGAAGACCCGGCGCATGCCTGCGCCGCTGCTTTACGACCTCACCGAGTTGCAGCGCCACGCCAACCGGCTCTACGGCTTCAGTGCGACGCGCACGCTCGAGCTGGCGCAGTCGCTTTATGAGAAGTACAAGCTGATCACCTACCCCCGCACCGACAGCCGGCACCTTTCGAACGATGTGGCGGATACGCTTGAGAGCGTTGTCCGGGCCATCGAAGCGCCTTACCGCGAGCACGTGGCCCCGGGAACCGGCACGCACCCGCTGGGACGCCGCTTCATCGACGACGCGAAGGTCACTGACCATCACGCTATTCTTCCCACAACCGTCTCGCCGAAGAACCTACCGCGCGACTCGGACGAGGCTCGCATCTACGACCTCATCTGCCGGCGTCTGCTGAGTGCCTGGCACAAAGAGCATGTCTGGTCGGTGACCACGGTCATCACGACTATCACTTCGCCCGCGGATGCCGGCAGCCACGAGCCGATCGTTGACCGCTATCTCAGTTCAGGGACGTTGATCCAGCAGGAGGGATGGAAGGTCCTGGACCTGAAAGAGCGGCGCCCGGCACGCAAGTCAGACCCGAACCGCGGGCAGCCGCCTCGCGGCGGAGGTGCTGCGGACGCCGGCCAGCAACAGGCTCTTCCTGCAGGCCTGGCAGTGGGACAGCCGCAAGTTGTTCTCGAAGTGGAGCCGCTGAAAAAGCAAACGCGGCCGCCCCGCCGTTTTACCGAAGCGACGTTGCTCACCGCGATGGAGTCCGCCGGGAAAACGCTTGAGGAAAAGGAACTGTCGGATGCCATGAAGGACCGCGGCCTGGGTACGCCGGCCACGCGAGCCGCCATCATTGAGACGTTGCTGAAGCGAGAATACATTACCCGCAGCGGCAAGGCCCTGTTGGCGACGGACAAGGGCATCCGGCTGATAGACGTAGTGCACCCGGCGGTGAAGAGCCCGTCGATGACGGGGGAGTGGGAGTCGGAACTGAAGAAGATGGAACGAGGGAAGACGGACCTCGCCTCCTTTATGCAGAGGATCGAACGCTACGTACAAGATGTCGTCGGCGAAGCGCCTGCCAAGGGTGACTGGCAAGCCGCCGGGGAGCCGGTCGCCGCGACCTCGGACCGCTCCGCACAGCCGTTATCGCAAGCCTCCAGCGCACCCAAGGTCACCCGGGCTGCCGCGGGAGTCAACGGCTCCGTTGACGATGGAGATTCCCATATGGCCGGCCGCACCGCGCCACTTCCCAGGGAGGGCACTCCATCACAGCAGCCACAGGCCGGCGCCCTGTCCGGCATCCTTCGCGATCGTTTCGGCTTCGAGTCATTCCGCCGCTACCAGGAGCAGGTGTGCAGCGCCGTCCGCGGTGGTCGGGATGTACTCCTCGTGATGCCGACCGGGGCAGGGAAGTCGCTGTGCTATCAGCTTCCCGGGATCGCCCGCGGCGGCGTCACGCTCGTCGTCAGCCCGTTGATCGCTTTGATGGAAGATCAAGTGACGAAACTGCGAGCGATGGGTTTTCACGCGGAGAGGATTCACTCCGGCCGTGCGCGTGCAGAATCACGCGCCGTCTCAATGGACTACCTGGAAGGGAAACTCGACTTCCTTTTCATCGCGCCCGAGCGCCTCAGCGTGAGCGGGTTTCCCGAGATGCTTGCCAAACGCAAGCCGGTTCTTGTGGCGGTGGACGAGGCCCATTGCATCTCGCAGTGGGGTCACGACTTTCGACCCGAATACCGCATGCTGGGGCGGCGTCTGCCCATGCTGCGTCCCTCGCCCGTGATCGCGCTGACAGCCACGGCCACGCCGTTGGTGCAAGACGACATCATCGAGCAACTCGGCCTTTCCGAGGCAGGCCGATTCATCCACGGTTTCCGCCGCGAGAACATTGCGATCGAAATGGCCGAGATGGTACCGAGTCTGCGCTCGGATAAAACCGAAGAGATTCTCGAGGATCCCGCGCGGCGTCCGGCCATCGTCTACACATCCTCACGAAAAAACGCCGAGGCTCTGGCAGCACAACTCGAGCGGCGGTTTCAAAGCGCCGCCTATCACGCCGGCATGCTTCCCGAGCGGCGCGACGAAGTGCAGGCCGCCTTCCTCGGTGGAAGCTGTGAGGTCATCGTGGCCACAATTGCGTTCGGCATGGGTATCGATAAACCCAATGTCCGCAGCGTCATCCACACCGCGCTGCCGGGCAGTCTCGAAGCGTATTACCAAGAGATCGGCCGCGCCGGCCGTGATGGCGAACCCTCGTGTGCCGTGCTGATGTATTCCTGGGCCGACCGCAAGACGCACGAGTTCTTCTGGGACCGTGATTACCCCGAGCCCACTGACCTCCAGCGCCTTTACAACGTGCTCACGGGCGAGCCGCAGACGGTCGAACAGCTCGAGGGCAGGGTTGTTCACGGGGGCATGGTCTTTGAGAAGGCCCTCGAGAAGCTATGGATTCATGGCGGCGCCATTATCGATGGCGACCAACGAGTAACGCGGGGAGAGGCAAACTGGAAGCAACCTTATCGAGCCCAGCGCGAGCACAAGATGACGCAACTCGAACTGATGCTGCGCCTCGCCGAAGCCCCCCAATGCCGTATGCTTCATCTGGTGCGCCACTTCGGTGACCTCGAAGATGCCAAGCGTCCCTGCGGCGTCTGCGATGTTTGCTCGGGTGGGGGTTTGGCGCAGCGCTTCCGTGCACCGAATGCGAAGGACGCGGCCCACCTCGATAGCATCGTCGAGGTGCTGCGGCAGGCGGGGCGTCACACTTCAGGTCGCCTGTTTCAGGCTGCGTTTCCCGAGGGCGGCATCGAACGGCGACGTTTCGAGACGCTCCTCAACGCTTTGGCACGGGCCGGGTTCGTTGAGATCACGGCGGATAGCTTCGAGAAAGCGGGCCAGCGCATCGAATTCCGTTGGCTTCGGCTGACTGCCGAGGGACGGGAGCCGCGCGATAGTTGGGACGAGACGATCGCCCTTCCGGTAACGCCTACCAAGAAGCAGAAAGAGAGGAAGCGCACGCGCCGTCCCCGGGCTGCGAGGGCAGCGAGTCCGAGAAGGCGGAAGTCGGCCCCCGCGCCGGAGGAAAGAGCGGCGGCTTCCACGGCGGCCCTGGGCGACGCGGAACTGATTCGCGCTCTTCGCAGTTGGCGTGTCTCCGAAGCCCGGCGGCGGAAGGTCCCCGCCTTTCTTGTCATCAACGACCATGTGCTGCAAACCATTGCGACCAAGAAACCGAAGTCGCAAGCCGAACTGTTAGCGATCTCGGGTTTTGGTCCGCGCTTGGCGGCGAAGTACGGGTTGAAGATCCTGTCGCTGGTGGAGAAGGGATCGGCCGGACCGCCTGTGTGAGACGTTCTTGATATAATTGACGAAAGTTGACCAACCTGTGCTTGCCGATCTATCTTCACGCTAAGAACCCACTGGCAGCCGGCACGCGTCACCCCTTCCAGAACCTTCATGGCGGGTCTGAGTCTTGAATTAACATGTATTTAAGTAAACTCAACAGTTTAGTTTCTACCTTTACCCCATGACCTGCGGCCAGTGTTGCGGCATAGAACAAGTGTTCGACCAGAAGGGAGCGCGCAAGATGTTGAAGCGCTACCGGAAGAAAGGGGCGGACAAGGCCACCAAACTGCTCATCGAGGCCATCTCATCGCGCAAGAACGGTGATACCAGCTTGCTGGATGTCGGAGGTGGCGTAGGCGCCATTCAAATCGCCATGCTAAACCACGGTGTTGCCCAGGCAACCAACGTGGACGCATCACCTGCCTATCACGTGGTAGCGAAAGAGGAAGCAGCGCAGCAGGGCATAAAGGAACGGATCACCTACCAGCAGGGCGATTTTGTGGATATCGCCCCACAACTTGCAGCTCACGATATCGTGAGCATGGACAAGGTGATCTGCTGCTACCCTGATGCCAAGGAATTGATCAACCAGGCTGCCCAGCATAGCAACCATCTGGTGGCGCTCGTGTATCCGCACGATACCTGGCTGGCCCGGGTGATCAGTGCGGTAGCCAATTTGTTCATCAAGCTGCGCTACCGCAACTTTCGTATTTACATTCATTCAAACACGCTGGTAAGTGGCATCTTGAAACAGCATGATTTCCGGCAGGTGCACCGTACATCCACCTTCATCCTGCAGGTGATGGTGTGGGAAAAGACCCCTAGCGTACCAGCATGACCCGCTCGGCATAGGGCCGCTGTTAAGAGAGTTCGCTGCTTTCGGCGAGTAGCTCACGGTATTGGCGGCGGGCCCTCTCCAGATCGTAGTCGCGTTCGGCCAGGGCTCGGCCGGCCAGTCCCATGGCGTTTCGACGGGCGTCATCCGCGAGCAATTCGGCGACGGCGCGGGCGAGCCCCCCGGCCTCGAGGCCGTCGTTCTCGATCAGCACGCCGCACTCGGGGGGAACCGCCTCGTCGATCGCCCCGACCCGGGAACTTACAACCGGCACTTGCATGGCAAGCGCCTCGATGATGACTAGCGGCAAACCCTCCTCGAGCGACGGGACGATCAACAGGTCGGCTTGGGCGAGCAGTGGCGCGATATCGCCAACATGGCCAAGCATGCTGAACCGGGACCCGACACCCTCAGAGGCGATCTTGGCCCGCAGCGATCGTTCCTCGGGGCCGTCGCCCGCGATGACGAAGTGGTAAGGAGTGGAGGTACCGATCGTCTGCAAACGGCGGTCGATCTCTACCAACAGCAGGGGCCGCTTGCGGGGGACCAGATGTCCTGCGAAGAGGATGATCTTGGTTCGCGGCGAGATGCCCAGCCGCTTCTGAAGGTCTCTTCGGCCGGGGCGGCCGCGGTTCCATCGGTCAAGGTCGACCCCGTTGCGAATGAGGCGGATCTTGTCTCGGGCAATATTCATCTCGATGAGCCATTGGCGGCCGACTTCGCCGATCACCACCCGCCGGTCGATCGAGTCCGCCACGTTGAGGGTTGCGGAGAAGAAGTCCCACTCCTCATCGATGTTATGGAGAATGTCGATCGCTCGCAGGCCCGGCAGATCCTCTTTCAAAGCCGGAAGGCAACTGTACGCAGGCAGCGTGTTCTGAATGACCAGCTCATCCCACCCCCAGTTCACCGCCATGGAGTAGATCGCGGAAACGCTGTGCTGGATGGGAAGAATCGTGCCCAGGTCGTAGATGTGATCTACGGCACTGTGCCAGTGTTCGAGTAGCCGTGTGTCGCCGGCATGCGTTGCAAGAAGGAGGATCTCGTTGCGGTCGCGGTCAATTTGCCGCGCAAACTCCAGTAGGACGGTCTCCGCACCCCCGACTCCCAAGTGGGGTGTACAGAGGGCGATGCGGCGCCGTGAGCCCGTCCGTTCGCGAATGCGATAGCGCACGTGTTCGACCAAGCTTCCGTCGATCAAGACCGATTTTGGCTTGAATCGCAGATAGAAACTCAGGTCGAACACCGGCCGCTCGGCCCACCGGTTGACTTGCTCCTTGAGGCGCAACGGGATGAGCCTCGAGAAGGAACGCGCAGGGTGCTCGACCCAGTCGCGTAGCGAGAGCAGTTCCGCGTTTTCGAGGTGCTGGAGCACGCGGAAGAAGGCCGCGGCGAGGCCCCTTCCGCGGCCGTCGTCGACGGTGGTCGGCTCGGGCTCACCGCCGGGCGGATAGAGGGCGTGCGGCGTCGGGACGCCGGCTGCGGGGGCTGCAATGTCCAAGCGGCAGCGCCAAGGCAGCCGGCGGACTCGCCCGGTCCTCTTGGCCTCGGTCGTCTGGAGGGTCAGCCTTGTGACACCGAGCGGCCCGGCGAACTGTCGCAGAGAAGGGGGCGGCGCTTGGCCTGTATCGGCCCAGGTCACCCACTCGGCGTCGCGCAAAGCCCAGATGCATTCCTCGAAGGCGTGATCGTGCAGAGGCCGATCGCCGGTGTACCACAGGAAGAAGTTGGCGGAAGATTGACGCAGGGCCGCTTGCTCGTCGGCGACGTGAAGAACCTGATAGTCGGCGACGGTCTGGTTCGCGAACGAAGATGCTTGCCGTCGTTGGACGATTACGCAGAGAGACGGTCGCGGCATGCGTTGGGCTCTACTGAGTAGGCGGCTCGGAACGCGGCGTGCTACGCCTGCGGTGCCGTCCCCGAAAGCGGAGCGTATCGGTATCTGCGGCGGACAGCAGCTAGCGAAGTCTGCAACCTCAAACGACCAGCGGCAATGGGGGAAACCGAGCCCGGAACGCCAGTGACGGGTTCTCAGCCGCTATGTCACCGGCGGGCGATTGACCCCTCACTCGCGTTCGGAGCTCGGTTTCCTCCGCGGCGCTGCTCCCTGAGAACTGACACGTTTGTTCAGATGACGCTCACATCAGACGGCTAGGCAGGCGCAGCTGCGACGTTCAAAACCGCAAGCCCTTCCTAAGCAACATCGTCGCGTAGAAATATAGCTCCGCATCGAGCGCCCTCTTGATGTTCGCGGCCTGGCGGAAGCCGTGCTGCTCACCGTCGAATAGCAGGTAGGCCGACGGGATGCCTTTCTTGCGCAGTGCGTCGAGCATCATCTCGGCCTGGTTCGGAGGCACGACCAAATCCTCGCTTCCCTGCAAAAAGATTACCGGCGCAGACAGCTGATCGACATAGTGCAGCGGAGAGCGCTTCAGGTAGACATCGCGCCGCTCCGGGTAAGGTCCGATCATCGAATCGAGATAGCGCGACTCGAACTTGTGCGTCTCTCTGGCCATGGCTTCTAGATCGCTGATACCGTAGTAGCTTGCACCGGCGCGGAAGACGTCACGGAAAGCCAGCGCGGCCAGGGTCGTGTAGCCACCGGCGCTCCCGCCGCGGATGATGAGCCGTTCCGCGTCCGCACATCCCTGCGTGACCATATGGTTCGCGCCGTTCACGCAATCAGCGACGTCGACGATGCCCCACTGCTCCCGCAGCCGTTCGCGATAGGCGCGGCCATAGCCGCTACTGCCGCCGTAGTTGACGTCGAGCACGGCGAAACCGCGGCTGGTCCAGTACTGGAGGGAGAGCGAAAGCGTGCTCGATGTCGAACCCGTCGGGCCGCCGTGGCTGACGACCATCAGAGGCGGCAGCTCATCGGCCACGGCCTGATAGTCCGGATTTCTCGGCGGGTAGAAGAAGGCGTGGGTCGTACAGCTGTTGTCGGTCGGGAACTCGATAGGCTCAGGGATCGAGAAGTACCGCGTCACCTCCTCATGGACTTCGAATGAGCGCCGGTAGATTTGGCGCTCGCCGCTGGATAAGTCAAGGTCTATGATTGAGTCGGGCTCGGCCGGCGATCCACCGCGGAAGACCACCCGTCCCGCGGCGGCGTGCACGCCGGAGATCTCGGTGAAGGGTGTGTCGATAGCGGTGAGCTTGCCATCGGGCAACTCGATCGACGCCAGCCGCCACCCTTCGCGGCGGTGATAGGCGCAAACGATTCGGCCGGCGGATTCGAAGGCGTAGGTCGTCTGTCCGAAGATCCACTGTGGCAGTCCGAACTCGGCCTCGGCCTCGACGACGGGTTCGACCGCGCCGTTGCGGGCTCGATACAGATTCCACCAGCCGTTACGGTCGGAAACGAAATACAGCTCACCATCAGGCGACCATTCGGGCTGAAAGATCGACTCCTCTGCCCCGCCGGCAACGAGCCGGGGTTCGTTGGGCAGGTCTTCCACGCCGAGCTCAGCGACCCAAAGCTCGGTTCCGTCCCAAGGCATGTTGGGGTGGTTCCAGCTCAGCCAAGCCAGGCGCGAGCCGCCGGGGCTGAGGCGAGGATTCGAATAGAAGTCGTTGCCCGAGGCAAGCACTCGCACGCCGGTCTGGCCGTCGAGGCTCAGGGACACGACCGTATTGACAGCCTCCCGGTCTGTTGGCGTGTGATCCTCGCGGACGCAGATCAGCCGCCCACGGGCACGGTCCACCACCGCGTCGGCGTAGCGCCAGGCGCCTTTGGGCGTGACCGGGGCCGGCGGCTGGCCCGCTTCGAGTCGGTAGATCCGCTGGTCGGCGTCGTTCGAGAAATAGACGGTCCCGCCTTCGATCACGTAGGCGCCGCCACCGTACTCATGAACCCTGGTGCGCGCGTTGTAGGGAGCTGGGTTGAGATCATGGAGCGTTCCATCGGCCTCGCGACGCACGATGACGTTCCGGCCACCCTCGGTAGGGCGCCCTTCGCTCCAATAGACCAGCCCGTCGGACAACGTCGGCGGCGCCAGCCGAATCGCTTCCCCCGCGACCAGGTCGGACGTGATGGGCGACTTCCAGAAGCCGTATGCGGCGGTGTCAGGGGTTCCCATGGGTTTGGCGTGTGTAGCGATTGTTGGTCGATTTCATACCATCGCAGGAACGCTGGTCAGTTGTCACCTGGGCGTCCTTCTCGGACGCCTGAAGAGTTCCGCAAGCTGCCATAGCAAACCCTGGTCAACCGTTTGCTTGTGCCACAATGAGTGATACCTGCAACACGGGAGGACTCACCTCGGAACGCAGGGTCCTCGGTTTCCCTCGCCCCTCGTCTGGCCGCTTCCGGTGTTTCTAGCTCTAGCCAATCAGGTTCGTGACGCTGTAGGGGCTCACATCAGGCAGCGGTACGGCTTGGATGTGCCCACCGTCATCGAGCAGCCGCGCCAGGCGGCGTTCGGCGAACTGGCGCTGCCGGTGTGCTTTGCGCTGGCGAAGCAACTGAAACAGGCTCCGCGAAAAATCGCGGAGGAGTTGGTGGGCGAAATGCCACCGATCCCCGGAGTTGCGGCCGTCGAGGTGGCCGGCGGGGGCTACATCAACCTGCGATTCGAGCGAGGGGCGTACGGTGAAGGCCTCCGCAGGGCTTCTCGAGCCGGTCATTCTGCTTCAGCAGGCAAGGTCATCGTCGAGCACACCAACATCAACCCCAACAAAACCGCGCACATCGGGCATCTACGCAATGCGGTGTTAGGCGACACGCTGGTTCGGATGCTGCGGGAGCTGGGCCACGAGGTCGAGGTCCAAAACTATATCGACAACACCGGGGTGCAAGTGGCCGATGTGGTGGCTGGCTTCCACTTCTTAGAGAAGAAAGGCCCGACCGACGTCCAGGCCCTGATCGACGATCCAGAAGTGCGCTTCGACTACTACTGCTGGGACCTCTACGCGCGCACGTCGGCGCATTACGAAGCCGAGCCCTCAAGCCAGGGCTGGCGGCCCCAAACACTCCACGCCATCGAGTCCGGGGAAGGCGAACTGTCGGAGCTGGCCCACATCGTCTCCGACGCCATTGTCAATGCCCATCTCGACACGATGCTGCGCATCGCGGTCGAGTACGACCTGCTGCCTCGGGAGAGCGAGATCCTGCACCTCGATTTCTGGGATGCGGCGTTCGAGCTGCTCCGAGAGCGAAAGGCCATTCATCTCGAGGCCGAGGGCAAGAACCGCGGCTGCTGGGTCATGCCGGCGCACTTGTTCCAGAGGGAGGGGGCACCCGGGAAACCGAAGGGAAAGCAAGACGGCGAAGAGCCGGCCCAGGAAGGGTCGGAGCAGGCCAACGTAGACGATTCGAAAGTGATCGTCCGCTCCGACGGCACCGTCACCTATGTCGGCAAAGACATCGCCTACCAATTGTGGAAGTTTGGGCTGCTCGACAAAGACTTTCACTACACCGAGTTCCGCGAGTACGACGCCGGCCGAATGTTGTGGGCCTCAACGACCCAACCCTACAGCGGTATCACCCCCTCGTTCGGCCACGGCTCGAAGGTCTTCAACGTCATCGATGTCCGCCAGTCGTATCTGCAAGACGTGGTTCGTGCCGGGCTGCGGGCGCTCGGCTACGAGCAGCAGGCCCATGACTCGGTTCACTTCTCCTACGAGGTGGTGGCTCTGACGCCGCGTTGCTGCGCCGAGTTGGGCATCGAACTGTCGGAAGAAGACCGCCGCCGACCGTATGTCGAGGTGTCGGGCCGCAAGGGCCTGGGCGTCAAGGCCGACGATCTGATCGACATGCTGATTGCAAAGGCGCTCGAAGAGGTTCGCTGCCGCCACACCGATCGGCCCGAGGACGAGCAGCGCGTGATCGCCACGCAGATCGCCGTCGGTGCCCTGCGATACTTCATGCTGCGCTTCACACGCAGGACGGTCATCGCCTTTGACCTCCAAGAAGCGCTCAGCTTCGAGGGCGAGACCGGCCCCTACGTGCAGTACGCCGTGGTGCGCGCGCGTAACATCCTACGCAAGCTCGAACAGCGTGGCGAGTCGCTGCCGGACTTTGACAAGGAACTCGACCGCGCCGCATTCGACGAGCAATTGCAGAATGAAGACTTCTGGCAGCTCCTACTGGAAGCCTCGCGTGCTGATTGGACGGTCGAGCGAGCCATCGCCGCCGGCGAGCCCGCCCAATTGGCGCGCTACGCTTTCCAGCTGGCGCAGAGCTTCAACAACTTCTACCACCAGCACCACATCCTCAATGAAACCGACGCCCGCAAGAAGGTTTTCCTGCTGTGGATGGCCCAGTTCTTTCTACGCGAGTTGACCGGCGTGCTCGCAACGATGGGCATCCCCGCTCCCGAGGTCATGTAATATTAAGAATTGCCTCTCGCGCCGGCGTCGTTCGCGGTGTGAGCCTCGGGCTGACAGGCGTGGATTGGTTTTCTGCCCCACTCGTAAAACCCGGGGGGAACCCTAATCGGCATTCCGTAGCCGGCTGACCGTTCGCACCCGGCCCTCCGGGGCTACGGTAGGACGGACTTTTCGGCCAACGGAACTCTTTGCCTGGAGGAAGGGCCGTCCGATCAACCTTCACCGGTTTCGGAATCAAACGGCTCTTTCTCACCTGGGGCTCACACCCCGAGCGACGAGCGACCGCTCCGCCACTTCCCCTCCATGACCACGGTTACCGCCGCCGTTATCGAGCGCGACGGCCGCATACTGATCTGCCGCCGCCGGCCCGAGCAGAAACATGGTGGCAAATGGGAGTTCCCGGGCGGGAAGTTGGAGGAAGGGGAGTCGCTGGAGGACTCGTTGCGGCGGGAACTGCGCGAGGAGCTGCGAATCGAGGCGCGGATTGAGTCGGAGATCACCCGCTATCAGTACCGATATCCGGGCCGCAAGCCGGTGTGGTTGGTTTTCTTCCGTGTGAGAGAGTTCAGCGGCGAGCCGGACTACGCACACTTCGACCAGGTCTGCTGGGTCAAGCCCGCAGAGATGCCAACGTTCGACTTTCTCGAAGGGGACGTGGATTTCGTACGCGAGTTGGCGGCGGCTGCTACTTCTACATGACGCGTGAGATCCAGCCTGCCGCCTCTGTTTCCGGCACGATCCGACTGGCTGGCGACAAGTCGATATCGCACCGCTATGCCATGTTGGCGGCGTTGGCCGAGGGACCGACTGTCATCGAGAACTATTCGACGGGTGCCGACTGTGCGTCGACGCTCGGCTGTCTCAGGGATCTTGGTGTCGACATCGGTCACACAGGGAGTCGGGTCACGGTTGCGGGAGTGGGTCTCGACGGCTTGTCCGTGCCGGACGGACCCCTGGACGCCGGTAACTCGGGCTCGACCATTCGCATGTTGCCGGGCCTTCTTGCCGGGCAGCCCTTTGAGACGACGATTGGCGGTGATGAATCGCTTTCGCGGCGGCCGATGCGCCGTATCATCACGCCACTGGCGCAGATGGGTGCTCACATCGAGGCCCGCGACGGCGACCTTCCGCCCTTGAGGATTCGTGGGGGTCCGTTGCAGCCCCTTCATTACGACTTGCCGGTCCCAAGCGCGCAGGTGAAGACGGCGGTGTTGTTTGCCGGACTCTTCGCCGAAGGAACGACGAGCGTCCGGGAGCCTCTGCTTACGCGGAACCACTCGGAAATTGCCCTGCGGGAGTTCGGCGCGCAGGTAGATGTGGACGGCCTCGACGTACAGCTCAAGGGCCGTCCAAAGCTCAGGGGTCTCGCACTGCGGGCGCCAGGCGACTTGTCGTCCGCGGCGTTCTTCTTGGCGGCAGGTTTGTTGCTGCCTGGTTCGGACTTGGTCATCGAAGGTGTCGGCCTGAACCCGACTCGTACCGTGCTGTTGGAGGTGCTTCGCGGGATGGGAGCGGATGCCGAGATTCTCAAAACGAGTGAGCAGCATGGTGAGCCTACGGGTGATCTGCGTGTGCGTGGTCGCGCCGCGAGCGAGCCGGTTCTCGAGGGTGGCGTCATCGAAGGAGAAACGACGGCAGGTGTGATCGATGAGATCCCGATGCTGGCGGTGCTTGGAGCGGCTTCACGCGAGGGCCTGGACATCCGAGATGCCGCCGAGCTTCGCGTCAAAGAAACCGACCGGATTGTAACAGTCGCCGAGAATCTGCAACGAATGGGTGTCCGCGTCGAGGTTCGCGACGATGGCATGATGATCCCCGGTGGACAGGCCTTCCAGGCGGCTGAGCTTGACTCGTTCGGCGACCACCGCGTGGCGATAGCGTTCACTATCGCGGCGTTGGCGGCGAAGGGACCTTGCCGCATGAATGGGGCGGAGGCCGCTTCGGTGTCGTTCCCCGAGTTTTATGATCTGCTGGAGGGTGTGGTCACGAGATAGCGACGACGGCCCGTGTCGACCCGACAGGCAGGTGCTTCTGTCTCTAGTCCTTCGAGAGAGAATCCACGGTGATTGAGAGAGTCGGTCTGTGGTTTTCCCAATACGCGGCGGCGTTCGGGCCGTGGGGTATCTTCCTTGTCGCCTTGGGGGACTCCGCGTTTGTTCCGCTGCCACAAGGGGTGGATGCGCTAATTGTGGCGCAGACGATCGCCGCTCCGGACACAGCGTATCTTGCGGCCGCACTGGGAGTACTTGGTTCCGGGCTCGGCTCCTACATCCTCTATACGATTGCCCGGCGCGTCGGCCGCGCCATGCTCGAGAAGAAGGCTAGCGGCAAGGGTATCGAGCGTATGCGCCACCAAATCGAAAAGTACGATGCCCTGGTGCTTGTTCTGCCGACGATGATCCCCCTACCGCTGCCGATGAAGATCTTCGTCATCGCCGCGGGCGTCTTTCAGATGAATCTGTATCGCTTCGTCGCGGTGATCGTATTCGCGCGGGTGATCCGCTACTTCGGAATCGCCTATGCAGCCCGCCTGTACGGCGCCGAGACGACGACGCTGCTCAAGGAAAACGCCCCGCTCGGGGTGGGCGTTGCGATCGCAATTATCCTGTCGTTCTTGCTGGTTCACCGCTGGAGCACCCGGCGCGTCAGCGAAGGCTGAGGCCGGCCTTTTCACTAGCGACGGCCGCGACGCGGGACTCCGCTGCCGAGCGGGACGCCGCATATTCGGCGGGTAGCATGAGCGTTATCGGCTGCGGGGCGATTTCAACCACCGCGGGCAGACGGCCCGCGAACTCCCCATCGACTTCGATGTAGACTCGCTTGCCCTGGGTCAGCAGCTCGACGCGGCGGGTGTGATGAAAGCTGACATCGGGAAACTGGTCAAGAGTCTGCGTCGCGATCTGAGCCAAGTAACCGACGTACCGCAAAGGGGAGTCGCCGTGGAAGATCACGACTTGGAACTCGTCGGCCAGCAGGTGAGCGTCGGGTGCAATGACGAGGCGACCGCCATATCGGCGGCTCTTGCTTATGAGAGCAAACGTGCTGTCGTAGGTCTCGCCTCCGAGGCGAATCTGAAACGGTTCGAACTTGCGCTGCAGCTGCTCGAGCGACCCCAGCCAATACGCCCCTTGTCCGATGTACGTCTTCAGACGCGTGTTGAGGTGGTAGACGATGGTGGCGTCAACACCGACGCCGCACATCAGTAGAAAATGCCGCCCTCCCGGCTCTGGATTCTCGTAACGAACCACGCCGTAGGGGACTTCTTCAGGAACAAGAGAGGGTAGCAACGCGGCTATTTTTTCCGGGCTCAGCGGAAAGCCAACCTCTTCGGCGAGAACGTTGGCCGTGCCGGCGGGAAGGGTCAGCAGCGGTACGTTCGAACCGACCATGCCCGCGGCGACTTCGTTGATCGTCCCGTCGCCGCCGCAGGCCACGAGCAGATCCGCCCCGTTGGACACGGCGCTCTCGGCGAGCTGCGTGGCGTGACCACGGCCGGCTGTGGCCGTGGCGTCGACGCGAGAGATCCGTTGGGACAGAACCGCACGTGCTCGCTCGACCTTCTTCTCTCGAACGTTGCGCCGCCTGCCGGAGGCCGGATTGTAAATGAGGACTGCGTGGCGAAAGTCCATTGCGACCAATCCCTATAATAAAACGTCGATGGCGCCGAGGACCGCTCCTGCCCGCGTGCAGCGCGACATCGAGGCGCTGCGAGAGACGATTCGCTACCACGAGAAGCAGTACTACGTACTCGATGAGCCGGCGATTTCCGACGCCGAGTACGGCCACCTTGTGCAGCGTCTTGCCGGTCTCGAGACGCAATACCCAGCCCTGATTACCGCCGATTCCCCGACGCAACGAGTCGGTGGCGCGCCTCGCGAGGGGTTCGTCAAAGCGCAGCATCCCTCGCCTATGCTGAGTCTCGACAACGCTTTCAGTGTTGCGGAGTTGCACGATTTCGAGCGCCGCGTGCGCGAGCGGACAGGGCTTGACGTGGTCGACTACGTCGGTGAGCTGAAGCTGGACGGGATTTCGATGGCCGTCCTGTTCACCGAAGGCCGGCTGAACCAGGCGCTGACCCGCGGCGACGGCTTCACCGGCGAGGACATCACAGAGAACGCCCGCACGATCCGCTCGTTGCCTTTAGTTCTGTCGTCCGAGCAATCGAACGGGCCCGTGGATCTGCGTGGTGAGATAGAGGTCCGTGGTGAAGTGGTGATGACCCGCCGGGCCTTCGACCTACTCAACAGCGAGCGGCTGGCCGAGGAACAACCGACGTTCGCCAACCCACGCAACGCCGCTGCCGGGTCGCTGCGGGTGTTGGACCACAAGATCACCGCGTCACGCCGGCTGGAGTTCTTCGCCTACGCTTTGCTGCGGAACGGCATCCCGTTGCTTGACACCCACTGGGACACGTTGGAGTTTCTGGTGTCGCTTGGCTTCAGGGTGAACCCGCACCGCGTCCACTTTGAGGGCATCGACCCCGTGCGTGAGTTCGCCGACGAGTGGTTGGCCAAGCGCGACACGCTGCCGTATGCTATCGACGGCCTGGTAGTGAAGGTCAACTCAACGCGCCAACAGAGGGAGCTGGGCGCGACGGCCCGGGCGCCGCGCTGGGCCATTGCCTACAAGCTCGCAGCCGAACAGGCCGAAACGGTCGTGGAAGGGATCGATGTGCAAGTCGGGCGCACTGGCGCGGTGACGCCCCGCGCGCGGCTCACGCCCGTTGGGGTCGGGGGAGTGACGGTTTCACGGGCCACGCTGCACAATGAAGACGAGATTGAGCGTTTGGGCCTTCGGATCGGCGACACGGTGTTGATCGAACGCAGTGGTGACGTGATCCCCAAGGTCATTCGAGTAACCGTTGAGGGGAAGGATCGTAAGCAATTTGAAATGCCGAAGTTGTGCCCTGTCTGCGCCACGGGGGTGGTACGGCCCGAGGGCGAGGCCATTCGACGCTGCGTGAACGCCGACTGTCCGGCACGGTTGAAGGAGTCGATCCTTCACTTTGCTTCGCGCCGCGCCATGAACATCGACGGTCTCGGCGAAGCGCTCGTCGATCAGCTTGTGGACGGCGGCCTTGTCAGCAGTGTCGCGGGACTGTACAAGCTCAACGCCGAGCAGCTCGAAGCGCTCGAGCGAATGGGTGAGAAGTCGTCGTCGAACCTGTTGCAGAACATCGACGAGTCACGCTCGCGCGAGCTGTCTCGGGTCATCTTTGCGCTAGGCATCCGCTTTGTGGGCGAGCGCACGGCACAGGTTCTCGCCGTCCGCCTGAACAGCATCGACGCTCTGGGGTCCGCGTCGCTCGAAGAGCTGCAGGATGTAGAGGACGTCGGTCCGCGTGTCGCCGAAGCGATTCACGATTTCTTTGATGCACCCAAGAATCGTGAGCTGCTCGATCAACTCCGCGAGGCCGGCCTGCAATTCAGCCAGGAGTCGAAGCAGCAAACCGAAGGGCACTTACGCGGGAAGACGTTTGTCCTGACCGGGACACTGCCCAACCTCACTCGCGATGAGGCGAAACAGCTCATCGAGGCGGCGAGCGGCAAGGTCACCAGTACAGTGAGCAAGAGCACGGACCACGTTGTGGCCGGTGAGAAGGCCGGCTCGAAGCTCGAGAAAGCGAACAAGCTCGCTGTGTCTGTTCTCAGTGAAGCGGACCTAGAGGACCTTCTTAACGGAGAAGGCGAAGGATCGACATGAAGCCAGCAAACCCGAAAACAGCAACGGTACTCCGCGGATGCCGGCGATCCGCCACAGCCTTGTTAGGCCTCCTCGTCTATCTACTAGGGAGCCTGAGCACCTCGGCGCAGACGCCGGCGCGTTGGAAGGCCCACGACATGAACCGTCCGCGCCCGCCGGTAGTCAGCTCTTCTCAGCAGCTTCCGGCGCCTGCCCCGTCCGATGCGGTGGTGCTGTTCGGCGGCAGTGATCTCTCGAAGTGGCGAAACCCGGCAGGCGGGCCGGCCGGATGGGTTGTCAAGGACGGCTACATGGAGTCGGTCACGGGAGCCGGGTACGTCTATACGCGCGACTCCTTCGGCGACGTACAACTTCACGTCGAGTGGGCCGCACCTGTGCCCGCCATGGGCAAGGGCCAGGGCAGAGGGAATAGCGGCGTCTTCCTGATGAGTCTATACGAGGTCCAGGTTCTCGACTCCTTCGACAACTACACGTATGCGGACGGCCAGGCGGCGGCCGTGTACGGCCAGTACCCGCCGCTGCGAAACGCCGGCCGGCCGCCCGGCGAGTGGCAAAGCTACGACATCTTCTTCCGCCGCCCACGCTTCCATCCTGACGGCAGCGTTTGGAAGCCGGCCCGAATAACGGTCTTGCACAACGGCATTCTGGTGCAGGACAACGTCGAGTTTTGGGGACCGACTTCCTGGCTGAAGCACCTGCCGTATGAGTCCCACCAGAACAAGCTACCTCTGGCCTTGCAGGATCACGGCAACCCGGTTCGCTATCGAAATATCTGGCTGCGAGAGCTCCAGGAAGAGAGCCGGCCCGGTCCTTCGAGCCAAGAACCGGAACCCGTGATCACTTTGGCGCCTGAGGTATTGGACCTCTACGCCGGTCAGTACGACGTCGCGTCGGGTAGAGGCTTTGCGATCAGTCGAGAGGGCTCGCGCTTATATGCGCACATCTATGAGCTGCCGAAGCTTGAACTACTGACCCACTCCAAGCAAGAGTTTTCCCTTCGCTGGACCGCCGGCCGGTTGGTGTTTGACCTGGACTCGGAAGCGAAGCCGACCGGGTTCGCTTTCTACATCGGACGTGCTGAGATCCTTGCTGAGAAGACGGAGTAGCGAAATTCCGGGAGACAAGGGCCGCGGATCTCACAAGCGAGATCCCCGCCATGAGCGACTGCTATTTTTTCTTCTCAACGCCCTTCGCCTTCTTCATGGACTCGTTCGCAACGACCAGATCGTTGTCGACGCTGAAGACACCGAACACTTGGTTCACCTGAATCCCGGCGATCACCTTATCACCGGGAGTGTCCACCACGCCTTCGAGCACGACGTTGCCGTTCTTCACGATGATGTGAATCGGGTGGTAGCCGATCGGCGGGTCGTAGGTGAGGCCGCTTGTGCGCCGCCCGACAGAGCTGAACAGGGGCGTACCTCGGTTTGGATTGTAGCGGCTGAGTGCCGGATGGCCATAGACGGCGACGTAGACCGCAGTGCGGATGCGGTCGTCGTTCGGTGAGTTGGGCAGGACTTCGATTTGATTCACTACCTGCTCAACGCCCTCGATCTTCGCCGTTACCCGCTCGGCAGACTTCCGAAGCGTCGGCCGGGATGCGAACCCCTTGAGGGTGACGACGTAACCCGCTTCGTTTTTCCCTATGCCGAACGTGATCTGATCAAAGAGACCGTAGTTGGACAACCGGACGATTTGCCTCGTCACTTGCTGGGCGAGGCCCTGTACCTCCTCGGGGGAAATCTGCGGTTTTTGCTCGGCTTGCGGTGCGGCGACAAGGCCGCCGGCGGCGAGGATCGTCGAAAGTAAAACCGTCAACAGGATTCTCGATTGTGGATTCACGGTATTCTTCTCCCCTCTAGCTGAGCGTCAATGTGAAAAGGTTGCAGGGATCAGAATACAACGATCCGGCGGCCATGCTGCGGCCTGTGAGCAAGCGAGTTTCTAAGGCAGCGAATCCGCGCCGTCGGTCAGCCAATCGAGTGTGAAACGTGCGAAATACAGATTCTCGCTGTAGCGTTCCTCGCCGCGTTCATACAGGCAAGCAATCGTGTGGTCGGGGAGCACTGCCAGCGAGGAGTAGGCGGACCTGCCTTCATGCAACAGTTTCGACACAGGCCAGGTTTCGCCTTCGTCGTAGCTGAGGCGAACGGTCATCCGGACTCGGTCAGTCTTGCTCGCCGGATTCGAGAACAACAGCCGATTCTTGCCTCCCGATTCGGCATTCGTGTAACGCAGAAAGCTCGCCTGGCAGACCGGCTCGATCAGCGTTTCGTCGAAGGTCGGCTCACCCCAGGTGACACCGCCGTCCGAGCTGCGGGCCAGAGCGCGCTTGCCGTCGCGGTCAGCGCGTTTCGCAACACGGCCCCAGTAGCTTCGCATGTTGAGCAGTAGCGCGCCGTCGGCCAGCTCGACGACCTGCGCCTCATCAGTGTGTTCAGGCAACAAGCCGCCCAGCTGCCAGCTTTCTCCATGATCGTCGCTATAGAAAACGTGCGAGTGCATGATACGCCGCTCGCCGACCATCACGCCGTGGTCGGTGGGGATCACAAGGCGGCCCTTGTGCGGACCACGCTGGAGTTGGATGCTGACGCCGGGGCCGGTCGCCACCCATACCCATCCGGGCTTGACGACATCTTTCGAGATGTCGACGGGCTGGGACCAGGTGAGTCCGTCGTCCGTACTCTTTGTGATCAGGACTTCTTTGTTGTTGCGGCAGAAGGGCAGCCAGATGGCCCCGGTGCTTTGATCGACGACCGGGCTGGGGTTGCCGATGGTGATCTCTTCCTCACCGCCCTCTTCGTAGACGACTTGATGTGCGGACCACGTCTTGCCGCCGTCGGTGCTGCGCTTGACCAACAGGTCGATATCACCATGGTCGCGTGGGTTGTTACGGCGCCCTTCGCAAAAGGCAAGCAGGCTGCCTTGCTTCGTTGTGAGCAAAGCGGGAATGCGATAGGTGTGGTAACCGCCTTCGCCGGCGACCCAAAGGGGACTCTGCTCCGGGCCGGCGGGGCCTGCCTCTTGTACAGCAGGGCTGCACCCAAGGACCGCTAGAAGGATCGCGGTCAGGGCGCAGGAAAGCAGACGGGTCGGGATCGTCGAGGGTCGTTTCATAGGATGGCTCACTTGTTTGGGATCGGCTAGATCATCACCGTGCACCGATCATTGGCTTGATGCGTCAACGTACCGCTCCTTGACAGTCGCGGCTCGGCAAGAAGGCAGGTAGGCTCTGTCCGCGCCTACGCGCTACAGGATACCCGATACGAGGCTGCCTATAATAGGGACCGACTCCGGGAGACATCTCGATGACGCGAAGCATTGCAGGTGCGATGACAGGCGCGGTAGCGGTGGTCGGGCTGGCGGCCGGCTTGTCGGCTGAACGGCCTGGCGACCGTCCGTTCTGGCGCACGGTTGTGATGGGAACGAACGGCATGGTAGCGGCCGAACATCCCATGGAATGCCGTGCGGCGATCAAGGCGCTCGAGGCTGGCGGCAATGCCATCGACGCCGCTGTCGCAGCCTTCTACATGACCAGTGTGGTCGAGCAGCACCAGGCCGGCATCGGAGGCGACGGATTCATCCTTGCCTACATCGCCAAAGAAGACCGCGTGATCTTCATCAACGGCACCGGACCGGCGCCGAAGCTTGCCACGGCGGAGTTCTATCGCAAGTTGGGCAAGATCCCCGATGCGGGGCCGTATTCGACCGACGTGCCGGGGGCAGTCGGCGGATTCGACTTGGCGTTGAAGAAGTACGGCACGATGGCCTACGCCGATCTGTTGAAGCCCGCGATCGAGGCGGCGGGCCAGGGGCATCCGCTGTCGTTCTGGGCTTCGGGATACCATCGCGGGGCGATCTCCAAAATTTCGCCGTTTCCGACTTCTGTGAAAGCACTGCTCAAGAACGGCGGACCGTACGATCCCGGCGACGTGTTCGTTCAAAAGGACCTGGCGCGGTCGCTTGAAACCATCGCCAACGAAGGCGCTGACGTGTTCTACAGGGGCCGGTTGGCGCGCCTCTCGGCGGACTTCTACAAAAAGCAGAAAGGGCTGCTGCGCTACGAAGACCTAGCCGGCTATCAGGCCGAACAGGCCGACCCGATCAAGACAACCTACGCCGGCCTCGACGTCTACCAGAGCGCGCCCAACTCGCAGGGCATCGTCATGCTGATGGCGCTGGACATTCTGGAGGGCTACGATCTTGCTTCGCTCGGCCACAACTCGCCGGAGTACGTACATGTGGTCACCGAGGCGCTCAAGCTGGCCTTTGCCGACCGCAATCAATACATCGCCGACGCACGATTCGCGAAAAACATGCCTGTGGATGAGCTGCTGTCGAAGGACTACGCCGAGCAACGCCGTGGCCTGATCCGCAAGGACCGCGCGCTGAAGTCCCCGCCGCCTCCCGGCGACCCCAGGGCAGGGAAGGCGTTGCCCGCCGGACACGATGCCACCTACGAATCGGGGCCGCGGGCGATCAAGCCGAGCGGTTCCGGCGGCGGCGACGGCGAGACGTCGTCGTTTTCGATTGCCGACCGCTACGGCAACTTGGTCTCGGTCACGCACAGCGTCAACGGCACGTTCGGGAGCGGGATGGTGGTCGAGGGCGGCGGTTACGTACTGAACAACCGTATGCCGTACTTCAGTTTGGATAGCGATGACGTCAACTTCCTCGTTCCCGGCAAGCGGACGCGCCATACGGTGAACCCGGCGCTCGCGATGAGGAATGGGAAACCCTATCTAGCCTGGAACACCCCGGGGGGCGACAACCAGCCGCAAGCGATGCTGCAGGCCCTTCTGAACGTGGTTGTGTTCGGCATGAACATTCAGCAAGCGGTCGAGGCGGCCACGGTCCGCAGCACGGCCTTCGGTGCGGCGATGTATCCCCAAAAAGTTGGAGACGGCTTGCTCGTGCCCAAAGTGCTCGCCGACGAGATCGGTGAAGCGCTGGCGGCCAAAGGCCACCGAATCGAAGTTCGGCCTCTGCAACCGCCCTACGGACAGCAGCCGTCGGGCGCCGGTGCAGTGAAGATGGTGATGATTGACTCCGAGCGGGGCGTGCTGATGGGGGGCGTCAGTCCCGCCAAGGACGACTACGTCATGGGGTGGTAAGGAGCCGGCTCAAGTGGCGCGCGCCACGTCACTACCCTCTTGCTTCCGGCTGGACGCTGCTTTCATCCTAGATCAGCGTTGCGGGAACAGGAATGACCTGGACTCCTTCTACCCTGACCCGGACGAGCCGGAACCGGGTAGGGTTAATCCGTGCTGTCAAGAGTGACCGCGGCCCCGAGGCAACCGCTCCCTTACGGTCACGGCTCGGTTTTGAGCGTCTGCGCCACCCCGGCGGATTCTTCTGCCGGGTTTAGCAAAAATCTGACTCTGTAGGTACTGAATCGAGACTGTGACAGAAACGACGGAAAACACGGCTGATCGCGAACCGGAACTCAGCCGGGCTGAAGAGATCCTGCGGGCTCGTGAGGCGCGGGTGCTTGTCTGGTCGCTCGCCGCCCGGTTGGTTTCTCTCACGATCGCCGGCAGCTTGTCTCTGCTGCACCTACTTCGTGTGCTTCCGCCGGGCGTTGGGGCCGAGGCCGATAGTGATGCGTATGGCGTGCTTGCGTTGGCGATCTCCATTGGAGCAGCCGTGTGCTACGGTCTCGCCCTCGCGCGGCGAAAGGCACGGCTCACGCCCGTCGGGCTAGGTGCTGTTGTGGCGGACTCCGTCTTCCTGGCCGCACTTCCGGTGCTTTGGTGGTACGGCAGCCCCGCGGGTCATTCATCGCCAGGTTTCCTGATCAAAGGCGAACTGCTAGTGTAGTGCGTCAAGCAGATTGCACCTTATGCAGGGCGGCACGTCCGCGCTTGACTTTCTCGAAGATGTCGGAGGCGGTCGCGGTCCAGATGAAGGGCGTGGGATGCCCGTTGTGCTGGGCGATGTAGTCGTCAATGGCGGCGACGAGCTCGTCCACGCTGCGAAACACGCCGCGGCGCAGGCGCTTGACGGTGAGATCGCGAAAGAATCGCTCGACCATGTTCAGCCACGACGCCGAGGTCGGGGTGAAATGAATGTGGAAGCGCGGGTGACGATCGAGCCAACGCTTCACAGCGGCATGCTTGTGGGTGGCATAGTTGTCCACGATGAGATGAAGCTGTTTGTCCTTGGGAGTGCGGCGGTCAATTAAGCGCAGGAAGCGCAGCCATTCCTGGTGGCTGTGTCGGGGCATGCACTCGGCGATCACGCTGCCGTCAAGGCTGTTGAGCGCCGCAAACAGGGTGGTCGTGCCGTTGCGCTTGTAATCGTGGGTCATCGTTTGGCCGCGTCCCTTTTTGAGCGGCAGGCCGGGCTGGGTGCGATCGAGGGCTTGGATTTGGGACTTCTCATCGAGCGAGAGAACCAGAGCATGCTCAGGCGGATTGAGATAGAGTCCGACGATGTCGTCGAGTTTCTCGGCGAAACGCGGGTCATTGCTGAGCTTGAAGGTCTTGACGCGGTGGGGCTTGAGGCCATGGGCGCGCCAAATCCGTCCCACGGTGGAAGCGCTGACGCCGGCCGCGGCGGCCATGGTGCGGCGGCTCCAGTGGGTGGCGTTGGACGGTTTCTCGCGGGTGGTCTTGTGGATGATCTGCTGTACTTTCTGCTTCGAGACGGCAGGTTTACGACCGGGCCGTGGGGCGTCTTTTGCAATGCCGGCGATGCTGCTTTCGAGAAAGCGCGTGCGCCAGCGGGCCACCAACTGCCGCGAGACACCGAGCTGTGCGGCGATCTGCTTATTCTCGAGACCGTCGGCGGCCAGCAGGACAATCCTGGCTCGCAGGGCGAGACGAACGGCGATTTGGCGGCCGCGCGCGTAGCGGTCCAACTGCTTGCATTGCGCTGTGTTCAAAGTTACTGGTTGTGCTCTTCGCATCCCATGCCTCCTGTTAATAGAGACGATGGGAAGCCAATATAAGTTACATTATTTATGGTGCACTACACTAGGGCGTGTTAACACTAACGTAGGGTATCGAAACGTAGAGCCTCGACGATGAGGGCGAAGTGGAGGAAGGCGAGGAACATGACGTCGAGCTTGTCGAAGCGGGAGAAGATGCGGCGGAATCCCTTGAGCCGTCGGAAGAGTCTCTCGATCTCGTTGCGGCGGCGATAGAGCGCTCGGTCGTATTCCCACGGCTCCAGGCGGGTGCGCCGGGGCGGCACGACGGGAATCCATCCGAAATCCAAAGCCAGTTGGCGTGTCTGATCGTCCTCATAGGCGCCGTCCATCAGCAGCGGCAGCGGCTCGGGCAGTGGCCCCAGACCGCCGAGCAAGTTCGCGGCCCTGCTGGGCGTCGTGCGCTTGGCCGGGCGAGAGAGCGAAGGTTATCGCCGTTCGAGCATTTGCGGCAACCATATGAATCTTGGTGGTCCATCCGCCGCGGGATTTGCCGATCGCTTGCGGACCGTTTTTTTAACGCGCCCGTGCCGTCGGGATGAGCCTTCACGATGGTCGAGTCCATTGACACGGCTTCGATTCGGATGCGGACCAGCTGCTCGCGCTGCAGTTTCTCGAAGACGGCGTCGAGCACGCCGTTCTTCGACCAGCGGTTCATGCGGGTATAAATGGTGTGCCAGTTACCGAAGCGTTTAGGCAAGCCGCGCCATTTGCAGCCCTGCTCGGCGACATACAACATGGCGTTCAAAACCGTGAGGTTCGGCAGGCTCACATTGCCGCGCTGGCGGGGCAGGACCGGCTCGATGCGGCGGTATTGCTGCTCGGTGATCTCCATACCTCCGAGTATAGCAGCTTTTGCGACTTAGTGTTAACACGCCCTAGCCTACGTCTCCAACGAGTCGGGCCGGCTTGAAGTCTACATTCAGTCTTTCCCGCAGAGCGGCGGGAAAGAGGGGGTTTCGGTCGATGGTGGCGTGGCGCCGCGCTGGAGGGCCGATGGCAAGGAACTCTTCTACGTGGAAGGCAGCACTTTGATGGCGGTTGCCGTGTCGACGTCGCCCTCGCTGACCGTGGGTCCGCCAGAGAGTCTTTTCTCGTCTCCTATTCTCCGCGGGTTTCTCCAGTACGACGTCACGCCTGACGGCAAAAAGTTCGTTCTGCCTGAGGCGCTCGAAGCAGAGGCTGAAACGCCGCCCGTCATCCGCATCGTCCAAAACTGGTACGAAGAGTTCAAGGACCGCGAGTAGGGCTGGAGCGAACTACATAGCGCTCGTTCGCGGATAGCTCACGGGAGATTCAGTATTGCTGCCGGGCACACTAGACTCAAATCCGTACGTAGTCCGTGACGAGTCCCCCCTGCGGCCCGGCAGGGTCACGAGAGAGTAGCGCACTGCGCAAGCTGTGGGTAAACCAAACGATTTCCAGCCCCGGCAGGGGCGGTTGAGCCGTTTTCCTGTCGCTGCCTGCCGGCTGGAGGAAAACGAGAAACGGCTGCTTTCTGAAAGCCCGCGGACTCCTGATCCTGATCACCCTTCGGGTGCCCAAACCGGCACGGTTGATACTCGATCTTGCAGAACATGGAGGGCTGCTTCGATTCTCCCTCGCCCCTGCCGGGGCTCCCTGGTATGCGGGTGCCGCATTCCCACAGCTTGCGCAGTGGGCTACTCTCAGGTACGTCCCGAGGACATAGGTAACAGATCTACGCGAGCACATGGGTAACAGATTGTTCCAGAATCCAGAACAGAAGGAGGTGATTCTGTTTTGGCTTGGAAGGAGACCCATGTGCACGACGAACGAGTGAATTTCGTGAGGGAAGTCGAAGCCGGCGACGAATCGATCGCCGCTCTCTGCCGCGTCTACGGCGTCAGCCGCAAGACCGGCTACAAGTGGTGGGCGCGCTACGAACAAGAGGGGGTGGCCGGGCTGGCCGACCGCGCGCGCGCCGCGCAGCCATCCTAACGCCGTCGGCGCCGACGACGAGGCTGCCATCCTGGCGTTGCGGGCGCAACGGTCTAGTACTTAAGATCATAAGTTAGCGTATGAGTAAGAAAGAGACCGCTGCCTCACGCTGGCCTTGGTCCATTCGAAAGGGGCGGCGTTTTCGTTGTGTGCCTCGAGGAAGCGGTCGATGGCTGCGCGTACTTCGTAGGGCGAGGTGAAGCTGGCTCCCTGCAACGCCCGCCGACTGAGGATACTGAACCAGATCTCAATCTGATTCAGCCACGAGGCGTAGGTCGGAGTGTAGTGCAAGTGCACGTTGGGGTGGCGCTGGAGCCAACGATCCCGTTTCGGCTTGTGGGTGTTGAGATTGTCCAGCACGACGTGCAACTCGAAGCCTTCGTAGAGATCCACCAGTTGGTTCATGAAGTCTAGAAACTCTCGCCGCCGGCGACGCTGGTAGTGACCAGCCGTGACGTGACCGGTGGCCACCTCCAGGGCGGCGAACAAGGTCGTTGTGCCATGGCGTTTGTAGCCGTGGCTGAAGCCCGTCAAGGCCTTGCCGTCGGGCAGCCGCAGCCAGCCCTGAGCGCGTTCGAGGGCTTGGATGTGGGGCTTTTCGTCGACGGCTAGCACGACAGCGTTCTCGGGCGGGTCCAGGTAAAGTCCCACGATGTCGGCGGCTTTACGGGCAAACTCGGGATCGGTCGAGAGGCACCAGCTGCGACGACGCCGCAGCGAGATGCCCCGGCGGCGCAGCACGCGCCAGACTTGTTGGTCACTCACCTCGCCGAGCGCTTGGGCCAGGAGTTGGCCGGTCCAAGTGGCCTGTCCGCTGGGCGGCGATTCATCGAGTTTCTTGAGAATGCGTTTCTCGCTCGCGGCGTCGTATTGCCGCGGCTTGCCGGGTCGCGCTTCGTCGGCCAAGCCGGCCAGCCGTTGGCGGGCAAAGCGGGTGCGCCACTTCGACACCCGTGCCGGCCGCGTTCCCAACTGCGCCGCGATCTCCAGGTTCGACTTTCCTTGGGCCGCCAGCAGGACGATGCGAGCCCTTTCGGCGGTACGCCGTTCGGTCTTGTGGGCCCGTCGCCAGCGCTGTAGCGTCCGTTCCTCAGCAGGACTCAAAAGGATGGGCGTGGCTCTTTTAGCCATGCCCTTATTCTATCACAAGTGCGTCTATTTATGATAGTAAGTACTAGCTGGGGCGAACGCAAGCTGCATGCCTTTCTCGAGCGCGAGCGCCCCGAGCAGGCTTGGCCGTCGCCATCCACTATCGGCGCCATCCTCAAACGCCACGGCCTCACCTACGCTCGGCGGCGACGCCGCCACGCCACCCCCAGCTCGACGCTGAGCGACGCCACGGCGCCCAGCCAGGTTTGGGCCATCGACTTCAAAGGACATTTCCGCACCGGCGACGGGTGGCGCTGCGATCCGCTGACGATCTCGGATACGGCGAGCCGCTATCTGCTGCGCTGTCAGGCGGTCGAGAGGCCCAACTACGCGCACGTGCAGCCGCTGTTGGAAGCGACCTTCCGCGAGTACGGGTTGCCGCGGGCGTTGCGCTCCGACAACGGGCCGCCGTTTGCGTCGGTTGCTCTGGGCGGGCTGAGCCGGCTGAGCGTGTGGTTCCTGCGACTGGGCGTGGTGCCGGAACGCATCGAGCCGGGCCACCCGGAGCAGAACGGGCGGCACGAGCGCATGCACCGCACGCTGAAGAAGGAGACGGCGAGTCCGCCGCGCGCGACGGCGCGGGGACAGCAACGGGCCTTCCACAGCTTCCAACGCGACTACAACGAGCAGCGGCCGCACGAGGCGCTGGGGATGGCGACGCCGGCGAGCGCGTACGTGCCCTCGCCGCGAGAGTATCCGGCGCGGCTGCCCGAGATGGAGTATCCGAGTCGATACCAGCTGCGGCAGGTGGCCGAACGCGGCGATATCCACTGGCGCAATCGGGTTGTGTTTCTCAGTGAGGTGCTGGCGGGAGAGACCGTGGGCTTGGAGGAGGACGAGCAGGGCTGGCGGATCTGGTTGGGTGCGCTGCTGTTGACGCCTCTGGAGCGGGAGCACCTGCAGCGAGCGAGGCGGACGGGGAAGAGCACCCGGCCACGGGTGCCGGCCGAGTGTTTGGGACGCGACTCCGGTCGCCCTACGGGCTCCCTGCGTCACGCCCCAAACACAGCTTCGAGGGAGGCAGCTGAGAAAGGGCCTTGCCCTGGAGAAACATAGAAAAGTGTTACCCATGTGCCTGGGTTATTCTGTTACCCATGTACCCGGACGTACATATCCAACGTCCGCTTCGCGGACTAGGCTCCTCGGTTATCCGCAACCGTACGTACGGATTCCGGTCAGTCGATGTGATCGTAGGCGACAAGGGTGAGGAATTCGGTGTAGTCTGAGCGGGTCATCATATCTTCGAACAGCTGGGAAGCGAGTTCATATTTCCCTTTTTCGAAGCGCTCGTCACCGACGAGACCACGCAGCTTGTCCAGTTCTTCGGGGATTGTCTTTCGGACCAGATCGGCTGTCACCGGACGACCGTCATTCATCTTGGCCCGGTGCTTGACCCACTGCCAGACCTGCGAGCGGGAGATCTCGGCCGTGGCCGCGTCTTCCATTAGATCGTAGATCGGAACACAGCCGCTGCCGCGCAGCCACGATTCCAAGTACTGAATCCCGACGTCTACATTGATGCGCAGTCCCTCTTCAGTGATGTCGCCGCGCGGGACCGTCAGAAGGTCCTGCGGTGTAATGTGGACATCCTCCCGCTTACGATCGATCTGATTCGCAGTGGTCATGTCCGCATCAAAGATGTCTTTGGCCACTGACACCAGCCCCGGGTGGGCGACCCAAGTTCCGTCGTGACCGGCCTTCACTTCCCGCAGCTTATCGTCGCGAACCTTTTGAATCGCCTTCTCGTTCGCATCCGGGTCCCGGCGAATCGGGATTTGGGCAGCCATCCCGCCCATAGCGTGGATGCCTCGACGGTGGCAGGTCTTGATTAGCAGCTCAACGCAAGAGTGGAGGAAATGGCGATCCATGCCCACTTGAATACGGTTCGGCAACACGAACGCCGGGTCGTTCCTGAACTTCTTGATGAAGCTGAAGATGTAGTCCCAGCGGCCACAGTTCAGGCCGGCCGAGTGATCGCGCAGCTCGTAAAGAATTTCATCCATTTCAAAAGCCGCCAGGATCGTCTCGATGAGAACCGTGGCGCGAACCGAGCCATGCGGAACTCCCAGCTCTTCCTGGGCGAAGTGGAACACGTCGTTCCACAAGCGCGCTTCCAAGTGGCTTTCGAGCTTCGGCAGATAGAAGTAGGGCCCGGTACGCCTCTCAAGCAAAGCAGCGGCGTTGTGGAAGAAGTAGAGCCCAAAGTCGAACAGCGAGCCCGAGATTGGTTGGCCGTCGACCAGCAGGTGCTTCTCCACCAGGTGCCAACCGCGCGGCCGGACGAGCAACGTGGCGAGCTTGTCGCCGAGGCGATACTCCTTGCCGTCGGGATTGGTAAACGAGATCGTCTTGCGCACCGCGTCTCGCAGGTTGACGTGCCCCAGCACGTTGTTCGACCAGGTCGGTGAATTGGCGTCTTCGAAGTCCGCCATGAAGACGTTGGCCCCGCAATTCAAGGCGTTGATGATCATCTTCCGGTCCACTGGGCCGGTGATTTCCACGCGCCGATCTTGCAGGTCGTTCGGGATCGGCGCCACCTGCCAATCCCGTTCGCGGATCCAAGTCGTCTCGCGCAGAAAATCGGGATGACGGCCGTCGTCAAGCTCTTGTTGGCGAACCACTCTCGCCTGGAGCAACTCTTGCCTCGTGGGCTCAAACAGTCGAGCCATCTTGGCGAGGAATCTGAGTGCTTCGGGGGTGAGGATCTCGGCGTAAGACTCAGTAACGGAACCGCGGATTTCGATCCCCTCGTCCCTCAAGTCTTCGTTCCATTTGGCCTGAAGGTCTGCGGCAGGTGTGGCCACGATGTCCTCCTTGGAATGTCCTTCCAGATCGTATTCGAGTCGGGGCGCCGAGGGACCATTGTCCCAAAAACGGCGTCCGGCAAGAAGCTCAGGCCCCGAAGATGCAGGCGTGGCTAGACACGCGGGAGTGTTTGGAACCGCCGAAACATGTTCGAAGGGTGGCATCCCGTCGGCATGGACGAAGGGGCGCACCCTGAAGTGCGGCCCCCGGATCCAGGGATTCAGCTTCAGCCCGGCTCACCGGCGGGAGGCTTCGAGCAGGACGGCCAGCGTGCGTTCCGCGGCACGGGGCCACGTTGAGAGCGCGGCGCGTTCCTTTCCGCGCGCGATCATCGATGCGCGAAGGTCAGGGTCGTCGAGAACACGCCGGAGGGCGTCGGTGATCTGGTTGGGCGACAGGGGGTCGAAGAACAACGCTGCCTCATCGGCAATCTCCCGCAGGGGTGGAATGTCGGAACAAGCCACGGGAACGCCTGCTGCCATGGCCTCGAGAACCGGCAGGCCGAAGCCTTCAAAGGTCGAGGGAAAGACTAACGCCTGGGCGCTCTGAAACAGGGCGACCACGACGCGCCGCGGCTGCCAGCCGAGCAGATGCACTCGAGGGGCCACTCGAGGGTCTTTCAGGCGGTCCTCTACGTCGGCCGCTGCCTTGCCACGCAGACCGGCCACGACCAAGTGTTCGTCTCGGCCAGCGTCGACCAGCGCCGCGAAGGCATCAAGCAGCCGCAGCCAATTCTTGTGTGGGTGGATCGTGGAGACCGCCAGAACATAGCGACACTGGGGCACGCCGGCTTGGTGGAGGAGCGAATCATAGCGCTCGGGAGCGTCGGCGATGTCGAAGAACTCCGGTTCAACGCCGTGAGGCACGACGTGGACGCGTCCCGGGTCGGCTCCGTAGACGTCCAACATGTCTCGGCGGGAGCTTTCCGAAACGGCGATCAGCGCATCGGAGAACCGCACGGACGACCACACCATGGCGTCCCACGCCTTGCGCTCGATGAACCTGAAGTTCTGGGGTTGACGCTTGTGCTGCAGATCGTGGATCACGGTGACCTTTCGGCCGTGGCAAACCAACGGTGACGAGAACCCCGGCGAGAACAAGACGTCGAGTCTGTGTCTTGCGGTCTGCCACGGAAGGACGGTTTGCTCCCAGGGTAACCGGGCCGCTCGCACCCGCGCCGGGACGGCGCTCCTTACCAGTCGGAAGTTGGCCGCGGACGGGCAAAGGTCGTCATCCGTTTCACGGTTGGCGAAGACGAGGTATCGATTGCGTGAGTCGATCTCAGCCAGTGCCCGGAGTAGATTGCGGAGATAGACTTCGGTACCGCCAACGCCGCCGGGGATCAAGTAGAGTGCGTTGACGCCAATCCGACGCTGTACGGGCATGCCTTGAGGGTGACCCACCGACCCAGAACACGTGTCCGGCGGGCGGGGCCGAGCGGGAAGATTTCCATGATAGCTTGCCGTCGGGCTACGGAGGTTCCGGCAAAGTGCCTGTGCACCTCGCGGCCTGGACTCGTCTCCGTAGTCAGGGCTCACCGAGCGATCTGGCTGCGCCGGATAGGGGCGGCGGACGCAATGCTAAGATCCAAGGTTGTCGCACCCGCTCGTCACGGTGGTTATTCCCACTCTTCACGCCGGACCGCAGCTGGTTCGCTGTCTGGCAACGGTTCGTAGCCAGAGCTTGACCGACTTTGAGATTGTCGTTGTGGACAACAGCGGGTCCGGCGCCGCCGAGGTGGTGGAGGCGGACGACGTCCGGATCATCCGCAACACGTGGAATGAGGGATTCGGTAAGGCGGTAAACGAGGCGGGCCGGACGTCTGCGGCTGAGTTCATCGCGGTGCTCAACGACGACGCTTATCCTCAACCGCACTGGTTAGCCGGGCCGTTGGGGGGCTGCCGGAATCGCCAGCGGGTGGGCATGTGCGCCTCGCAGATCCGCCTTAGCAGCCGGCCAAATCAACTGGATTCGGCGGGCCTCTCGATCTACGGTGACGGGACGACCAAGCAACGCGGTCACCGACGCCCTGTCGAGGCGTTCCAGCATGAGGAGGAAGTCCTGCTGCCCAGTGCCTGCGCTGCGCTCTACCGTCACTCGATGCTCGACGAGGTGGGCTGGTTCGACGAAGACTACTTTCTCTATGGGGAGGACGCGGACCTCGGGTTGCGCGCCCGACTTGCCGGCTGGACGTGCCTCTACGTGCCGGGTGCCGTGGTCGAGCATGATTACTCCCGTTCGGCGGGCCGGGCCTCGCGTCTCAAAGCGTACTACGTCGAGCGAAATCGGCTGTACACGGTGGTAAAGCTCTTTCCCGCCGGCCGGCTACCACTGGTGCCCTGCTACTCTTTGTGGCGTTATCTGTGCCACCTCTGGAGCTTGATCAGGGGCCGCGGTCTAGTGTCAGAGTTCCCGCGAGACGGCGAAAGATGGTGGCGACTTGTGATAATAGTAGCTCGTGCATACGGGAGCGCCTTCAGATCGTTGCCTGATCTCCTTAGAAAGAGGCGACTTATCCGTAGACAGCGCACGCTCACTGCCGTTGATTTCCGACGCCTCTGTAGGCGCTATTGGGCGTCAGCGGCTGAGGTGGCGCTGCAGTAAGCGAAGGTCCGGATGCGGTCGTTGATGGTTCTCATCCCGGCTTACAACGAGGGCGGCTCCGTCGCGTCGGTCGTGGGGGCGGTGCGCCGTGCCGTGCCGCAAGCCCCGGTCGTGGTCGTTGACGATGGCTCGGACGATGACACAGCCCAGGCCGCCGTCGGGGCCGGGGCGGAACTCCTGCAACTACCCCACCATCTGGGTCTGGGCGGCGCCGTGCAGATGGGCTACCGCTTTGCCTTTGAGCAAGGCTTTGAGCGGGTTGTGCGGCTCGACGGGGACGGCCAGCACGAAGCCGAAGACATCCCCAAGCTGCTGAGGGCGATGGACGAAGGAGGCTACGACGTGGTGACGGGCTCGAGGTTCCTGGAAAATAACCACTACCCGATCCAACCACTACGGCGCTTTGGCGGACTGCTGTTCTCGTGGATCCTGTATCCGGTTTTGAGCCAGCGCATTACCGATCCGACCTCCGGCTTTGTGGCGATGAACCGCCAAGCGCTCGAAGTCTGCAGCCGTAGCTTTCCTTTGGAATACCCCGAGATCGAGACACTCGTGGTTCTCAGACGCAATGCTTTACGTTTTAAGGAGGTTCCGGCGCGCATGCACGCGCGGCTTGCCGGCCGCTCGTCGATCGGCAGCCGTGCGGCCATCTACTGCATGCTCCGAGTGCTATTGGGCGTCTTCGTCAACGTCATCAAGTACGAGCGCCGCTTTCACATGGGCACGAAAGGCTAGGGTGTGGAGCGGATTCGCATCGCGACGATCATCTTCTGCATCCTGCTGCTCGTACAGATAGTTCGAGCGGTCAGGCGTGAGCACATTCGCGTCGAGATCTCGATGGGATGGTTCGCGGCGGCGTTGCTCTTATTGGCGCTGGGTTTGTCGGACCAGGCGCTGAACTGGATCTCAGATTTGCTGGGGTTGCGGGGCTCGGCGTTCATCCTGCTGATGGTGGCAGGTCTGCTGTTTCTATTCACGTTCTTCCGCTTCTCGGTCGAGCTGTCGAGCCTGAAGGACCACAGTATCGTCCTGGCGCAAAAAGTCGGTCTACTCGAGTGGGGGGTCCGGCGGCAGAAGGACGAGATCAAGAAGCTGCGAGGCGAGCATCAGGAGGACGAGAATGTAAGTATCGTAAGGAGCGGCAAGTGAACATCCTCTATGATGCAAGTCCGCTCTTGATGCGGAGCGCAGGCGTCAAAAACTACCACCACTGCTTACTGACGCACCTGGTCCCAATTCTCGAACCCCACCAGCTGAAGCTCTTCCCGGCGTTGAGCAGGCTGACCAAGAACGACAACGAACGATCGAGCTACTCTGCGCTGGCGACGAAGTTACGCCTCGGCGGCATTGTTGCGTCGAACCACTTGCGCCTGCCGCTGCCGCCCTTTCTAATGGCTGGCGCGGACCTGTTTCATGTAACCCAATTGCCCCGTCAGCTGCCTAGTCGGATTCCGTTGACGTCGGTCGTCCACGATCCGACGCCTGCGTTGCTGCCGCACTGCCATCGTGGAAGCAACATTCGCTATTTTCGGTACTTTGCAGAGCACACGCTCCCCCGGCTGCGAGCCATGCTGGTACCGTCACTGGCTGTCAAAGACGACATGGTCAAGCACTTTCACGTGCCCGAGGAGAGAATCTCCGTTGTCTACCACGGCGTGGATGAGGATTTCTTTGATGTCGCACTGTCGAGCGTTTACCTGGCGCGGCAGACCTACCATTTGCCCGAGCGATACATCCTTTTCGTCGGCGCTATGGAGCCTCGAAAGAATCCCGCTACCCTGATCGAGGCTTTCCGCTTGTTGCCGAGGGAGCTGCAGCAGCACTATCCGCTTCTGGTGATCGGAACCAGCGGGTGGAAAAGCGGCCGAGTCAAGAGAAAGCTGGCACGTCTGAAGAACGCAGTCGCGTTGGGATATGTGCGGCGAGCGCTGCTGCCGGCCGTGTACAGCTCTGCCTCTATCTTCGTATTCCCGTCGCTTTACGGGGGCTTCGGGATGCCCCTGCTCGAGGCCATGGCGGCACGGCTTCCGATCGTCGCCTCGAACGTTTCGGCGATGCCGGAAGTCGTCGGCGAGACCGGCTTGCTCGTCGACCCGCGCAGCGCCAGTGAGCTGGCCGCCGCCATTCAACGTGTTTTGGAAGACCCCGCCCTGGCGGCCCACCTCGGCGAGACGGGACGCCAACGGGCGCGGCGGTTCACGTGGGCCAAGACCGCACAGAATACAAAGGTCTTCTTCGAAAATGCGCTCTCGGTCTAGTCTGCGTTTCTCACCACGTGGCAAGGCGAAGTGCGTGAGAAGGCCGTCAGGACGAGGCGCGAGCCGCTTGGTGCCCCTGCCTTTTGACGTTGGGGCGTACTTGACGGTACCGGAGCACGCCAAGCAAGCGCAACGAAGTCATGGCGGTCTTATCGCGTGCTTCGGCCGTCAGGTGGTGAGAAAGGCAGGCTCGGCGGCTGCCGAGGTTGCTGGCCGGTACAGAAAGCGTCGAACTCGTCGCGGGGCACCTTCGGTCGCGAGCGCGGCGGCGTAGGTGAGTTCCAGGTTTAGGATCTGCACCGACCAGGAACCGGCTTGCTCGGCGGCGCCCATCGGGAGAAGCTGCACGTCCTGTGCGGTGGGATCGAGTTGGAGTTCCATGCGTTGCAACCCCGCCGGTAGGCCCTCGCCGCGGGCCTTGATGTACGCCTCTTTGGCCACCCAGTAGAGAAAGAAGGCTCGGCAGCGGTCGGCCTCGGGAAGGGCCGCGAGGGTTGCAGCTTCCGTGTTCGAGAAGAAGCGCTCCGCAATCTTCGCATCCGATGCAGCCTGGCGGATGCGCTCAATGTCCACACCGACACGCCCCCTTAGCGTGAAAGCATAGAGAACCCGATCGTCAGAGTGCGAGAGGTTGAACTCGATCCCTCCGCGATCGGTATCGGCGAGGGCCGGCTTGCCGTTCTCGTTGTACGCAAAGCGGAGCCGGGCGGGTTTCCGATTGAGATAGCGCGAGAGAAGCTCACGAAGAATGCCGCGGGCCGCTGCAAACCTGTGCCGGTCGCGTGCGAAATGGAATCGGTCGGCTCGGACGGTTTCGTCTTCGGAAAGAAACTCACGGAAACCTGCCGCCGAGGATGGGTCGGGGTCCAACACCGCCTGCCAGACGTGGACTTCGTCCGCCGGCAGGGAGAGTGTCACTGGTGGTGGCTCCCAACCGGCTGCGGGGCATGCGGAAACGGCCGATACCGGAGAACGTGACATGATGCTGCCGCTGGCGTTGGAACTGATCTAGGCGAGTCCCAGCTTCTCGGCGAGGCCGATGCGCTGCAGCTTGCCCGTGGGCCCCTTGGGGATCTCGTCCACGAAAACGACCTTGGATGGAACCTTGAACTCCGCCAACCTCTCCCGGGCGAAGTCGCGAATCTCGCGTTCCTCGGCCACTCGCTGGTTCTTGAGGACGACGGCCGCGGCGACGTCTTCACCCAGGCGCTTGTGGGGTAGAGCAAACGTGACGGCCTGTTGAACGCTAGGGTGGTCGAGCAGAATCTCATCGACTTCGCGAGGCGAGATCTTCTCTCCCCCACGGTTGATTAGTTCCTTGAGACGACCCGTAATGAAGAGATAGCCGTCGTCGTCGAAGTAGCCCTGGTCGCCGGTCCGGAACCAGCTGTTGGTGAAGGCGGCTTCGTTCGCGTCGGGGTTGCGATCGTAGCCGTGCGTTACGTTCGGCCCGCGAATGACGATCTCGGCGGTTTGATTCGGCTCCAGCAGGACGCCGGCCTCGTTCATGATGGCCACCTCGGGGCCAGCGGCGGGCCCAACCGAACCCGGTTTCCGGGCGCGGGGGGGCAGGGGATTGCTCGCCATTTGGTGGGTCGCTTCCGTCATGCCGTAGGACTCGATCACCGGGGCCCGAAAGACCTCTTCCAGCTCGTGCATTACTTGTGGCGGCAGGGAAGCCGACGAGGAGCGGATGAGCCTTAGTTTCGCGTTACGAACTACGTCCTGGTTGCGCCCGGCGCGCGACAGGATGAGTTGATGCATCGTCGGGACCGCCGTGTACCAGGTCGGGCGAAATGCGTCGAGCCATGTGAAGAACTTCATAACGTCGAAGCCCGGCGTCGCAACAGTGGCAGCGCCGGCCGCGAACGTGGACAGCAGAGCGCCAATCAATCCGTGAATGTGAAACAGCGGCATGACGTTCAGGCAGAGATCCGAAGGCGTCAAGGCCAAGGTCGCTGCAATGTGGGACGCCGAAGCACAGAGGTTGGCGTGGGTGAGGGGGACGATCTTGGGACGTGACGTGGTTCCGGACGTGTGCAACACCAGACCGACGTCATCGACGCCGGAAAACCGAGGCGCTGTGCTTTGTGCCGGAACCTCGTCACCCAACGAGAACACGCCGGCCGGTGCAGTGCGGTCGGGCCTTAACTGAATGACGGGGACACCCCTTTCTTGGGCGACGGCCCTGGCGGCGGAGTCTACACCCTCCTGAACCACCAGGGCCTTGGCGTCGAGGTCGGAAAGGTAGAAGGAAAACTCCTCGGCCTTATACGCGGGGTTCAGCGGCGCGCACGTTGCTCCGGAAGCAACCGCCACAAAGGCGACCGCCATCTCCGGCCCGTTCGGAAGCACGAGGGCGACCCGGTCATTCGGGCCGATTCCACGCACGTTGAGCCCCGAGACGGTGCTTTCGACCTGCGCGAGGAGTGCGCTGTAGCTTAGAGGCGAGCGGCCTGGAGAGAGGATCACTTCCTTTTCCGGGTTTTCACGAGCGTGCGTAGAGATCAAGGCCGGAAGTGTCCGCGGTGCGGTGTTCGTAGACATCCACCCCATTATCAGTCATCTGGCACGCGGGCCTGAGTTGGAATGCTATCGTAAGCAGCGGCGCGATATGCCGCCGGAATCTCATACAGAGTCCGAGAGGTCAATTACCATGAGAAAGACACATCGCAGACGCTTTCTTACTACGGGCGTGTCGGCTGCCGCGGTTGCCGGAGCGGCGGTGCCTCTAGTGTAGTGCACCATAAATAATGAACTTAACTGGGGTATTTACTTGACTCAGGTGACCCCTACATCTTGTGGTCGACAGAAGCAGCATTTTCAGTGCCGCCGATGATGGACTTGTATGGCACGGGGTCGATGGCGACCGCCTGTTGCACAAGTCGATAGAAGAGCTTCCCTCGGCTGCGAGAGTTGCGTCGATTAAAGCGGAAGGTAAACTCGTCCAGGTAGTAGTCCAGATGCTCGGGGTTGACGGCCCCCTGATGCGTCCCCAGCAGCCAACGCTTCAAAAGCGACGCCACGCGGTGCACTCGGGGCAGCAGCTTCGAGGCCGACTCCGGCCCCTCATCGAGGAACGTTACTTCGTGCCGGTAGCCGCGCTTCTGTAGCGGCTCATAGCCCAGCCAGCCGTCGGTATGAACCGTGCTGCCCCGTTCAATCGCTTCTTCGACAAAGGGCATCAAGCTTTCTGCGCTCGCATCCCGGACTCTGCGCATCCGAAGCCGTCCCGTTCCCCTGCCGTCCTCCTGGGCGGCGATGGCAATCAACGATTTGGTATAGGTCTGGCGACCGCGCACGCCCTCTTCTGGGCTGCCCCAGTACGTCTCGTCCACCTCCACACGGCCGCTGAGGCGGTCGCGACCGGGGCGCACCATGGCGCGGCGCAACTTGTGCAGCCAGCTCCAGGCCGTCTTGTAGCTGCCCAGCCCCAAGACTCGCTGCAGCCCCAGGGCACTCACTCCGTTTTTCTGACTGGTCACCCACCAGATGGCTCGCAACCACAGCCGCAGGGGCTGACGAGTGTCCTGGAACACCGTGCCAGCGGTGACCGAGGTCTGCCGACCGCAGCCCGAGCACTCCCACAGCCCTTGCCGGACCGGCCAAGCCGCGCCGTGTCCGCAGCGCGGACAGCGGAATCCTTCCGGCCAGCGCAGCTGGAACAGATAATCCCGACAAGCCTCCTCCGTCGCAAAGCGGGCCTCGAACTCAGCCAAGTTCCGCGGATAGTCCTCCATCGCACCGCATACTACATCTTGGGGCTACCTGAGTCAAGTAAATACCCCATTGAACTTATATTGACTTCCCATCGTCTCTATTAACAGGAGGCATGGGATGCGAAGAGCACAACCAGTAACTTTGAACACAGCGCAATGCAAGCAGTTGGACCGCTACGCGCGCGGCCGCCAAGTCGCCGTTCGTCTCGCCCTGCGAGCCAGGATTGTCCTGCTGGCCGCCGACGGTCTCGAGAATAAGCAGATCGCCGCACAGCTCGGTGTCTCGCGGCAGTTGGTGGCCCGCTGGCGCACGCGCTTTCTCGAAAGCAGCATCGCCGGCATTGCAAAAGACGCCCCACGGCCCGGTCGTAAACCTGCCGTCTCGAAGCAGAAAGTACAGCAGATCATCCACAAGACCACCCGCGAGAAACCGTCCAACGCCACCCACTGGAGCCGCCGCACCATGGCCGCCGCGGCCGGCGTCAGCGCTTCCACCGTGGGACGGATTTGGCGCGCCCATGGCCTCAAGCCCCACCGCGTCAAGACCTTCAAGCTCAGCAATGACCCGCGTTTCGCCGAGAAACTCGACGACATCGTCGGACTCTATCTCAATCCGCCTGAGCATGCTCTGGTTCTCTCGCTCGATGAGAAGTCCCAAATCCAAGCCCTCGATCGCACCCAGCCCGGCCTGCCGCTCAAAAAGGGACGCGGCCAAACGATGACCCACGATTACAAGCGCAACGGCACGACCACCCTGTTTGCGGCGCTCAACAGCCTTGACGGCAGCGTGATCGCCGAGTGCATGCCCCGACACAGCCACCAGGAATGGCTGCGCTTCCTGCGCTTAATTGACCGCCGCACTCCCAAGGACAAACAGCTTCATCTCATCGTGGACAACTATGCCACCCACAAGCATGCCGCTGTGAAGCGTTGGCTCGATCGTCACCCGCGCTTCCACATTCATTTCACCCCGACCTCGGCGTCGTGGCTGAACATGGTCGAGCGATTCTTTCGCGATCTCACCGTCAAGCGCCTGCGCCGCGGCGTGTTTCGCAGCGTGGACGAGCTCGTCGCCGCCATTGACGACTACATCGCCCAGCACAACGGGCATCCCACGCCCTTCATCTGGACCGCGACCGCCTCCGACATCCTCGAGAAAGTCAAGCGCGGACGTGCCGCCCTGCATAAGGTGCAATCTGCTTGACGCACTACACTAGCCGCGCAGTCGAAACCGGAGCGAAAGGTTCATTGGCGCGGAGATAAGAAGCCGGACAACCCGCTGTTCAGTCCCCTTGCGACCTACGGCAACCTGGTTTTTGTCGCCGGCAAAGGCGCGCATTTTGAAGGGGACATCAAGGCGCACACCGACCACGTTCTCAACACAATCGAGGCAGAGCTGAAGCGCGCCGGCTCGTCGATGGACCAGGTCATGAAGTGTAACGTCTATCTTCATGACCTCAACGACTACAAGGGTATGAACGAGGTATTCGGTGGGCGCTTCGGGGAGAATCCACCAGTGCGGACAACTGTCGCGACCTATGGCGGCGTGCCGGGAAACTCCCTCGTGGAGATCGACGTCATTGCCTTCCGTTAAAGCCCGGGCGCAAACGGAGAGCCCCGGCAGGGGCGAAAGAGAATTGGCGCTTCGGCCTAACCACTTTTCACGGCGCCCGCGGGTCCAGTGGTTGCGGGCGGCCCGGCAGGCGCTTCTATCGCTCTGCATCGTGGCCTGCAGCGTCGCGCTTCCGTCGGCTTCGAGCGCCGGAACCGCGGAGCTTGCCGACTTACAAGCTCTGGCAACCCTCGACGCCGTCGCGGGACGGGAGACAGCAGCCCGCCGCTACGTGCAGGCTCGCCTGGGTGGGGAGCAGGTCGTGGACAACACCGGTTCCCTCTCCGCCACCTTCGGCAGCGGCTCCCCACACACCCTTCTGGTGGCGGGTCTCGACGAGCCGGGGTATGTCGTCTCGCTGATCGACGAGCAAGGCTACGTCCGGCTTCATCGCCTCGCGGACCCCACGCCGCATTACCAATTCGACAGCTTCTTTGCCGGGCAGCCCGTGCGAGTGACGCTTGGTGACGGCAAGCCGCTGTCGGGCGTTGTTGCCGCGCGCTCAGTGCATCTCGACGACCAGCGGCCGTACGGTGCGCGTTCGCGCCGCGAGGATGGCCTGTTCTTGGACATCGGCGCTGCGAGCCGGCAGGAGGCGCTAGCAGCCGGCGTCGAGGTGCTGCAACCCGTCAGCCTCGTCAAGAGTTTCGCGCGCTTCGGGCAGGGAACTCGCGTTACCGCCCCCTGGATATCGAGCCGCGCCGGAGCCGCCGTGTTGCTCCGGCTTGCCGACACCATGACCGTCACCCCGCCTAACGGCCGCGTGACGCTAGCTTTCGTAACGCAGCAGTACTACTACCAGGCGGGGCTGGTTCGAGTGTTGCAGCGAGTCAAAGCGGATCGCGTCATTGTGCTGCGGCCCGCCGGTGACGCACGCCCTGAGGTCACGCCCGTGGAGGGTTGGTCGTCGAAACTGGTGGACGAGCTTCAATCGCTTGCCGAGAAGAACGGCTACGACGTGGGTCGTTCGAGTGGCGAGAAACTCTCGTTCGGTCCCTTCGCGACCGATGACGTGTGGCCTGAGCCCCAGCAGAGCGCCGTGGTCACTCTCGGTGTCGAGAACAGCGGGACGCCCGTCGAGATCATTGACCTGGAGCACCTCTCGGAAATCGCGGCCTTGTTGGCGGCATGGTGCGAGCTGCCGGGCGGGAAGGGCTCTTTCAGTGAAGTGACCGCGGACGGACACGAGCCACCTCGCACGAAACCGAAGCCCGAGGCGAACACACGAGAGGCGAGCCGGCCGATGACCGAGCTACTCGAACAGCTCGTTGTCCTGCCTGCTGTCAGCGGGGCCGAGGGGCCGGTTCGGTCGCATATCCAAGAGCAACTTCCCGGTTGGGCTCTCAAACGAACTCGGGTTGACGAGAAAGGGAACCTGATTGTACGGCTGGGCCGCGAGGCTAAGCCAAGCGCCGTATTCATCGCCCATATGGACGAGATTGGTTTCAAAGTCAGACGCATCGAAAGCGACGGCAAACTCGACGTCGAGCCGGTGGGTGGGCTCTTGGCTGATCTGTTTGCTTGGCGGCCGGTTGCGGTGCACGGCAAGAGTGGGCCCGTCAGCGGCGTCATGCTGCGGCAAGAAGTGGTCGACCTCGGAGCGGCATCTCCCGAAGAGGTCGAGGCGGCCGGCGTTACCGTGGGAACCACTGTCACCGTATCCAAGCGGATGCGTCGCCTCCTCGGGGCCCGTGCCACGGGTCGTTCGTTCGACGACCGCATCGGCTGTGCCGTCTTGCTGTCGGTGCTGCGGTCGCTCGATGTGAAACCGGCTTCGGCGGTGACGACGGGCCCCCCGGTATGGCTGGTGTTCGGCGTGGAGGAGGAGATCGGTCTCGTAGGCGCCGGCCACCTTGCTCGAGGGCACCCGGGCCGGCGCGTCTATGCGGTCGATAGCTTCGTTACTTCCGACTCGCCCCTCGAGGACCAACGAATCGCCTTCTCGCCGCTTGGTAAGGGGTTCGTGCTCCGCGCCCTCGACAACAGCGGCATGACGCCGCCGGCAGAGGTAGAACGAGTGGCCCAACTCGCGGCCAAGCTCGGCATCCCCATGCAGCGGGGCGTGACGGCGGGAGGCAACGACGGCTCCCGATTCGTGCGCTACGGGAGCGTGAACATTCCGCTCAGTTGGCCGTTGCGTTACGCGCACACGGCAGGCGAAGTAGCTGACTTGCGTGACGTCCGGGCCCTCGAACGCATCGTCGGCGCACTGGTCGAGTGGGAGCTGAACCAGTAGGGACAGGCACTCTTGCCTGTCCCGCCCGGCGCGGCCTTCTCATGGAAGCCGCGGCACTTCAGTACCTAGATGAGAATCCTCTCCATCGGCGAGATCCTCTGGGACGTCGTCGGCACGCACGAACATCTCGGCGGCGCCCCATTCAACTTCGCAGCCCACGCCGCCCGGCTCGGTCACGAAGTGCATTTCGTTAGCGCGCTCGGCGGCGACGACCGCGGCCGACGGGCGCGCGGCCGCGCCGACGAACTCGGCGTCTTGACGCCATTCCTGAAGACTCTTCCCCACCAGTCCACCGGTATGGTCACTGTGAGCTTGGCCGGGGCCGGCCAACCTAGCTACACCCTTCACCGCCCCGCTGCCTACGATTTCCCCGAGCTGACCGCCCAAGAACTCGAAGCCATCCACACCTGGCGGCCCGACTGGGTCTACTTCGGCACGCTGCATCAGATCAGCGCTCCCGCCGAGCGCCTGACACGGCTCCTCCTCGAGGGCAACCCGACCGCGAAACGATTGTACGACGTGAACCTTCGAAAGCGCTGGTATAACGATCGCTTGGTTGTGGGTCTTCTCGAAGCCGCCCACGTCGTGAAATTGAACCAACAGGAGGCCGGCGAAGTAGCAACCATGGCAGGCCTCCCGTCGGGTACGCTCGAAGACTTCTGCCGTTGCGCCGCGGAGCGTTTCGCGCTGGAAGCCGTCTGTGTAACTCGGGGTGCCCGGGGATGCAGCTTACTCGCCGACGGCCAGTACCTCGAAGCGCCCGGCTACCCGGTCAAAGTCGCTGACACGATCGGAGCCGGCGACGCTTTCGCCGCGGCCTTGCTCCATGGCCTTGCCGGCGAACGGCCTCCTCGCGAGGCGGCCGACTTTGCCAACCGAGTCGGAGCCCTGGTAGCATCGCAACCCGGCGCCGTGCCCGACTGGTCCCCCAGCCAAGCCTCCGATCTGACCGAACAGTCGAGCTGACGCGCCCATCTCCACGCCGGATACGCCGGATGACTTTCGGATTCGTCGCCCACTCCGCTACGATAGGATCTGCCGGCGGAAACATTCACCGAGAAACGATTGCAGAGAACCCGCCATGCCGATTAGCCAAGACCTACTGGAAATCCTTTGTTGCCCTCGAACGCGAGTACCCGTCGAGATGCTCTCTGAGGAACTCCTCACTCAACTGAACGGGAAGATCGGACAGGGCGCTGTCAAGTACTATGACGGCAACGCGGTCGATAAGCCCCTGCAAGAAGGGCTCGTCACCGAAGACGGTGCGGTGATCTACCGGATCGACGACTCGATCCCGGTGATGCTGGTCGAGCAGGGCATCCCCACTGAGCAACTCCGCGACCCGCAAGCCTAGAGAGCGAACCTCCAGCCGAACTGCTGGTCGAAGCCTGCTTGGAGCGCCGGAACGATCGCCTCAAATCACCAGCGTCTCAATCAGGCGATTCAGTTCCGTCTGCGACAGCTCCCGCTGACGCCGAAGCTCGGCCTGCTGGTCACGCATCCCCGCGATCTCGCCTTCTTGCTGTGACAGCTTCAAGGCATAGCTCTGCACTTGCTGCTGTTGTCCGCTCACCGAGCGTAGGCTCGATATATTACGCCGTAGGCGGTCCTGATCTTGCACGCGCTCTTGAACCTGCTTTTCGAGAAGCTGTAGCTCGCGGTCGGCATCAGCGATACGGCGCTTTACTTCGGCGATCTGCTCGAGTTTTTGGCGACCTGCCTCGCTCAACTCTTTGTTGCGGACGTAGGCCACGAGCTGGTCGTAGGTGAGATTGGTCACGCCGATGCTTTGAGAAACCACGCGCTCCTCGGTCACGGGAAACTTGACCGTCTCGCCCGCGGGCACTTCAACTTCGTAGCGGTAATTCTTCGCGGTCTTCTCGGAAGGCTGTTCGCCGACGACTTTGTATCCCTGCCGCGCCGGCCGTTCGATGATGACAGTCTTCGGCTTCTGGTCAACGTTGCGGATCGTGAAGGTACGGATCTCCTGGACGGAGCGGCGCGTCGTCAAAACGCCGCGGCGCAGCGTGAACTCCCTGAGGGTCTTGCTTTTCGAATCGAAGGCCGTCGTGATGCGAGCCCCGAGATCGACCGCATAGCTGATGAGCCGCTTGTCGTCGGTCTTGACCGTTTCAAACAGCGCCTCGCCGGCGTACGCCGCGGCATCGTAAACCGTGACCGCGCCGCCGTCCAGAGTCTTGCCGCTGTCGTTGGTGATTTCAACTGCGTTGAGGGGATGCTGCGACCCGTTCGCTTCGTTGAAGATCAGCAGCTTGCGGCCGGCAACCCGCTGCTGCAGGAACGGCAGCATGGCGGACTCGCCTTTGCGTACCGTCATCGGACGCTCGATGCGGTACTCGAAGAGGTCGCCCAACGCTCCCGTACTCGCCGTCAGCGCCAGTTTCGAAGCGGCGCTGGCGGGCGCAACATATCCGCCGACCGCCCCCAACGCCATGTCCTCGAGCGACGCGGTGAACTCTCTCGGTGCCGCGGGAGGCTTGGGCATGCCTCTCAGCTGTGCCATGGCCTTCCTGTTATCTCTTCGGGCACCCGCTGCCTCTTCCGCTTCCGCGGAAATGACTGCCCCGTGGACGATTGGCCGTTGCGCCTGGTCCCGGGCCAACTCCGCCACCGGCCGCTGCACGTAACGTGGCTCGTACAACCGGCTGATAAACGACACTGGCCGTCCGGAGACCAACGAGAGTCGTACCTCTTCCCAGTCCTCGCCTGACGTGTTGTCAACAATCGCCCAGCCTTCGAGCAACGGCCTGTCTTCCGCATCGAAGACAAGCCGGTAGCTGCTCTTCCAAACCGGCGTCGGCACGACATAACGGGCGCTGACGCGCCCGCCCGAACCGCCCGCCGTTTCGATCATGACATTGCGCTTCTCGCGATTGCGGGATCCGGCGATCAGCACCAAGTACTCGCGGAACTGCTCTTGCAGTCTCGAATCGACAAACCGCAGCCCCAGCGCCGCCGCCGGATCGACGGTTTGGATCTCACCGTCGTCGTTGAGCAGCAGTAAGCGATGACGCTCGGATTGACGGTCGGTGGCGGCGATCGTACGAGCGCTAATGATGGTTCCCTCTATCTCGTCCGCCGCGAACCGCAACCGCAAGCGCGCGCCTTTGAACTGGTCGAGGATGCGGCTCAGCGGCTGCGCATCGCCGACGCGGAACGGGAAGTTCTCGAGCTTCTTCGACAGCGGATCACTCGAGTCGTAGCGTACGCCCGAGACCCCCCCCTGCGAGTCGACGGTGAGCGACTTGAGCACGTCGTTCATCTCGTCCGCCTTGAATTGCAAGCGAACGGCCCCGCCGGCGGCCACGTCGGCGGCGCGTTCAAAGAACCCGACGCCGTGCTTGTAGAGAACAACCTTACGAATGGGCAGGTCCACCGTCTGGCCCCCGGCGTAAGGGGTCAAGAGACCGAATCCCAGAAGCGTAACAACGAGAGCGTTTCGCACGAGCACCTCCACTATGGTCGACGGCTGGAGGGGGGCGATCGTTGATAGGGAAGTGCTACCAAGCGACGAAAGAAGCTGTTGCGTTGGCGAGGTCACCTGCACTGGGAGGGAGACGGAGGTGTCCTCCCAACGCGCCGATGACCACAAGAATTGACACTAGATCGGCGCGGCCAGGCGTTTCCCGCGGCAGATCGTCAGCCCGCTAACGATCTTCCTGTCTGAAGTGACCACGTTCTTCTGAGCGTCCATCAACTGAAACCGGCCGTCCACGATTTCGAGCAGCGCTAGGTCGGCAGGGCCGCCGACCGAAAGCGTACCCATACCGGGAACACGGTTGACCCCCTTGGCAGGGTTTGCTGTCGAGCGAAGCAGGATCTCGTCGAAACTCATCCCGAGGTGGAGGAACTTCGACATGGTGGTCGGCATGTCGTAGACCGGACCGTTGATGTTGAGGGTGTAGATGTCGGTCGAGATGGAGTCGGGCAGAAAGCCCTGATCAAGTGCTTTGCGCGCAATCTCGAAGTTGAAGCTGCCGGCGCCGTGTCCCACGTCGAAGTGGACGCCTCGGGCGCGAGCATCTTTGACGCTGTCTTGGATCTTTCCGTTGGCGTCGAGAATGCCAAGCGTGTGGGTGTTGAAGCAATGGGTGACGACGTGGCCCGGGCGCATCAGGGGCATCACTTCATCGGTGGACGGCGGCGCGAAGCTGATGTGAGCCATGAGCGGGAGGTTGTAGCGGTCGCATAGCTCGCGGGCAATCTTGAGGAACGGCGGGCTGTAGCGTCCGTTCATGTTCGAGCCCACCTGAAACTTTATGCCCAGGATGATGTCGCGGTTCTCGACAGCGGCCTCCCCGGTGCGGTCCATCACACCCTGGACGTACTTCACCGGGTCCTCATCGGGATTGCGATTGTTCGGGTAGAGGTAGACGTAACCGTAGATGCGGCTTTGGGCCGGTTTGACGATGAAGCGCCGGAAGCCCGGGATTTGGTTGTATGCGAACGTGCCCGCGTCGATCCAGGTGGTGGTTCCCGATCGCGCGGCGACGGAGTCGGCGTCGACGCCGATCCCCATCCCCGTGTGAATGTGAGTGTGGAGGTCGACGAGACCTGGCGTTACGTAAAGGCCCTTGGCATCGACGACGTCGATGCCTTTCTCGGCGGGGATGTTCGGCTCGATGGCTGCAACTTTGCCGTCGAGGATGCCGACGTCAGCCTTCTGGCGAAAGCCCCGGCTCGGGTCGCGCACTTCGCCGTTCTTGATGAGGAGGTCGTAACGGTGTGTTTGTTGTGACCGGGCAGTGGGGGCGGTCAACACGGCCGCGGCGAGCGTTCCTAGTGCGGTTCGTCGGGTCATTACGGGTGGCGCGTGGGACGCGGCTCTGATTAGGCTGGGAACGGCCACAGCCGCTCGATCGTCTTGCTCAGCACCCACTCCTTGTCCTCGTCGGTGAGGAAGTCCATTTCGTCGCGCACGAGTTCGAGTGTTCTGCCGTAGTCGATCTTGTTTTTCGAAACCGGCCAGTCGGTGCCCCACATGGTGCGCTCGCGTCCGAACGTATCGAGCACCGTCTTCACCTGGGGCCACGTATCGCGGTGGGGATACGGTTCGCTCGAGATACTCCAGGTGTGCGAGATCTTGACGTAGACACGTGGGAACTGTGCCAGCGTCAGCAGTTTCTCCAACTCGGCCGGAGGGTCGGTCGGCTTGCAGTCGCCCATATGGTCGATGACGACATCGAGGTCGCCGTACTTCTCGATGTACTGCTGCACGTCAGGCAGCCGCGCGGTCTTGGTCAGGATCAGCATCGGGATCTTCAGCGCCTGTGCCTTGCTCCAGATGGGGTTCATCAAGTCGGCTTTCCTGACCCAGTCGCCGGCCTCGCTTACTGACGGGCTCAAACGCACGCCCTTGAAACCCCATTCCTCCGTCCATTTGGTCAACTCGTCGACCGCGTCGGTAGCCTCGGGGTTGACGCGGCAGACGCCCTGAAACTCCCTCGGGTATTGCTTGAGCACATCGCCGACGTAGCGGCAATCCCAACGGAAGTGCATCGGATGGACAATCACCGTCTTCGACACGCCGTGGGCTTTCATCAGCTCCAACAGCATCTCTGCGGTGGCGTCTTCTTTGGGCGGATTCTTGTTCTCTTCAGGCCACGGGTACTTAGGATCGTTGACCCAAACATGCACATGCGGGTCGACGATCTTGAGAGGGGCGGCGGTTTCTTTGGGTGCAGGGGGCTCTCCGCCACAGTTTGGGGCTCCCGCCACGGCCGCGGCTCCGAGGCCTTTGGCGAAGTCACGCCGCGTCAGAGTGGTTGCCATACCGATGGATTGTAGAACAGCGTGTTGCGAGAGTACAGCCACGGCGAACGGTGGGTCCGAGCCAGATTCAGAAGGCGCTGCAGCAGCGGGAGCAGGCGGGGAGCCGCCCACCTGCCTCGATCAAGCCTTGATCAGGGTCTTTAGAAAGTCGGCCGACGGTTAGACGCGCACGACTTCCGTCAGCTGACATCGAGTCGGCGCAACTCTGCTGTGGCAGTGATGGGCGACAGTGACTCTTCCAGCCCGAGTTCCTCGATGTGCACCCCAAGCGCCTCTTTGAGATCGGCGACAGCGGCCTCGGTGTCGCCTTCACCGCAGGCAGGGATGTCCGGGACGCGTGTGGCGAATCCGCCGTTTTCGAGGTCCGGGATCAGTTCGAGATTGTGCCCCTCATTGCGTCCAGCCTTAACGTTGCGTCGCGAGGTGGCGCCGCACGCTAGAATCACACGGTGGCCTCGAGAGGACCCAGCCTGCTGGCTGCTGAAGCCCTCTATGAATACGCGGTTCGAGCGCTCGGGCGGCGCTCGTTGACGGTTGCCGAGCTCCGCACGCGTCTGGGCCGCCGGGCGGCTCGGGCGGAAGACGTCGAGGAGGTCGTCGGGCGATTGGCCGAGGTGGGGTACCTTGACGACGCGAATCTTGCCGAATCGTACTCGCGCTTTCGCCGCGAGTATGAGTCCCTCGGGCCCAAGCGAGTACTGCGGGAGTTGGGGCGCCGGGGCGTTGCGCCAAACGTTGCCGAGGGAGCCGTCGAGGAGGCCTATCAGGACGCCGATGAAGCGCAACTCATCCGGGCGCACCTGCGCCGCAAACTCGGTGGGGAGTACGAAGAGCGATTGATCGCCGATCCGAAGTATCTGGCGCGACTCCATCGCGGTCTCATCAGGGCCGGATTTGCCTCTGATAGAATCGTGGAGGCACTCCGGGAAATCGCTTCCGAAAGCGAGTGGTTGGATGGGTTTGCCGATCACCCCGAAGACGAGGTTCCGGACTAACTCGCGGACTGCAAGGGGCCGCCGGCAGTGCGGATGCCTCGCACTCGAAGCCCGCCATTGAGGCTCGATCTTGACAGGACACGAAATCCGAGGGAAGTTCCTGCGTTACTTCGAGGGAAACGGTCACAGGATCGTGTCCAGCTCGTCGCTGGTGCCTGCCAACGACCAGACCCTACTGTTCGCCAACGCCGGCATGAACCAGTTCAAGGACGTCTTCCTTGGGCTGGAAAAACGTGACTACGACCGAGCCACGACGTCTCAAAAATGCGTTCGAGCGGGCGGAAAGCACAACGATCTCGAAAACGTCGGGCAGACTCGCCGTCATCACACGTTCTTCGAGATGCTCGGCAACTTCTCCTTCGGCGACTACTTCAAGGACGACGCCATTGCCTACGCATGGGAGTTGGTCACCAAAGTCTACGGCCTGCCGAAGGACCGTCTGTACGCAACCGTCTACGAGGAAGATGACGAGGCCGAGGCGCTGTGGAAGAAAGTCACGGACATCGCACCGGAGCGCGTCTTTCGCTGCGGAGCCAAAGACAACTTCTGGCAGATGGGCGACACTGGCCCATGTGGGCCGTGCTCAGAGATCTTCTACGACTTCGGCGCCGAGGCCCTCGAACCCGGCGAAGACGACGAGCCCTTCCCGAGCGAGACCAACCGTTTTGTTGAGATCTGGAATCTCGTCTTCATGCAGTTCGACCGCGACGCCGAAGGTAAGCTCACACCCCTCCCCAAGCCCTCCATCGATACCGGCATGGGCTTGGAGCGGACGGCCGCGGTGCTGCAAGGCAAGTTCAGCAACTTCGAGACCGACCTGCTTCGGCCTATCATCGACCGGGCGGCCGAGGTCCTGGGCGGGGGGATCTCGCTGCACCAGGATCCCAAGACCGACACCACGCTTCGTATCATCGCGGATCACAGCCGCGCGGCCGCGTTTCTTGCTCATGACGGTGTCCTGCCCTCGAACGAAGGACGCGGCTATGTGCTGCGGAAGATCATTCGCCGTGCCCTGCGTCACGCACGCCTCGCGGGCCGAGGCGAGCCCTTTCTCTATGAGATGACAGGCTTTGCCGCCGAGCTGATGAAGCCGGGTTTCCCGGAACTGATGGAGTCGGTTCAGCGCGTGGCGCGGGTCGTCAAGGAAGAGGAAATCCGCTACCGACACAGCTTCGCCTTGGCCGAGAGGATGTTCGAGTCATCGGTCGACAAGCTCAGCGATGGTGTCCTGCCGGGTGAGATTTCCTTCAAGCTTTACGACACCTTTGGCCTCTCACTCTATGAACAGACAGAGCTTGCAGGTGAGCGAGGCCTCACGATAGACCACCCGGGTTTCGACACGGAGATGGGCCGGCAGCGCACACGTGCTCGGGCGAGTTGGAAGGGAGGCGACACTGCCGCTGTCGCCGAGGTGTATCAGGCTCTGCGAAAAGAACACGCGACAGCGTTCGATGGCTACGACAGCCTGGAGACAGAGGGGGCCACGATCGTCGGCCTGCTTGTCGATCGGCAGCCGGTCGACAAGGTTCCCGCCGGAGCTGATGCGGAGCTGATCCTTGACCGCGCGCCCTTCTACGCCGAAGCGGGGGGACAGGTGGGCGACCACGGCTTGATCCTTTCCGGGTCTGAGACGGCGGCGCGGGTCTTGGACGTGTACGCGCCCGTTCGGGGACTCTCGGTGCACCAAATCAAGGCAACGGCTCCGCTCCAGGTCGGCCAGACGGTGGCCGGACGAGTCGATGATCGACTGCGGCGTGCGACGATGCGAAACCACACGGCGACGCACTTGATGCACGCGGCGTTGCGCGGGGTGCTTGGGATCCACGTCAAGCAGGCCGGGAGTGTCGTCGACCCAGGCAGGTTGCGGTTCGACATTACGCACTACGCAGCCGTCGACGACACTGAACAACAAGAGGTCGAGCGGCTAGTAAACGAAGAGATTCTCAACAACACCCCCGTCACGACCGACGTTCTCGGCTTGGACGAGGCACTCCAGACCGGCGCCATGGCCCTGTTTGGCGAGAAGTACGGCGAAGACGTGCGGGTCGTCGGGATCGGCGACTTCAGCAAAGAGCTCTGTGGCGGCACCCACGTGGCGCGGACCGGCGACATCGGAGTGTTCAAGATCACGTCCGAGAGCGGCATCTCGTCCGGGGTGCGGCGGTTGGAGGCGATCACGGGGTTGAGGGCCTACGAAGAGTACCGGCAGGCTACCGATAAGATCGAGCGCCTGTCGGCCGTGCTGCGCGTGTCGGAGCCGGACATGCTGGATTCGGTGGAGCGCCTTGTCACCGAGCGCAAAGCTTTGGAGAAAGAAGTCGATCGGCTGAAGAGCAAGCTGGCGGGTTCGAGCGCCGCCGATTTGACAGCGACCGCGCGCGATGTGAAAGGCATCAAGGTCGTCGCCGCCAGCGTCGAGGGACTCGACCGGAACCAGATGCGGTCGTTGGCTGATTCGCTACGCAGCAAGATGGGCTCGGGCGTGGTGGTGTTAGCGAGTACGTTGAACGGCAACGTGGCGCTGATCTCGGCGGTGACGAAAGACCTTGCCGGGAAGAAGATCCATGCGGGGAAGCTGGTAGGAGCCGTGGCTCAATCGGTCGATGGCCGTGGCGGTGGGCGTCCCGACCTGGCCGAGGCCGGCGGTAAGAACACCGGGGCTGTTCCCGCGGCGTTGGAGAAGGTTTACGAGTTGGTCGGCGAGATGGCGGGTGCGTAGCCGAGTCGGCGCCGTAAGCATTTCACGCAAAGGCGCAAAGAAACGCAAAGGTTTTCTTGGCGGGCTTTGCGTCTTTGCGTGATCCACTCTTCACAGTTCTCAGATACAGACGGAAGATCCAGTGTCCCGACCTGCCCCCTACGACGACGCCGGGAATCGCGAACGTGTCGAGCGATTGATCGAGCGTGGCGTGGACGCGTGGGGGCCCGAGCGGGTCTACGTCGCCGCCGACGTGCCGCTCGAGAACATCGAGCCGGGCGCCGTGCTGATGAATACCGCGCTCAGAGGATCGCAACTGCACATCGGCCGTGGATCGCGGATCGGCGTCTCCGGTCACGCGCGCGTGGCGGATTGCCAGATCGGCCGCGATGTCGAGCTGGGGGCGGGCTCCTACGAACACGCCACGCTCCTCGATGGGGCCCGCGTACGCGGCTTCGCCGAGCTGCGCGAAGGCACCTTGCTTGAAGAGCAGACCGAAGCTGCTCACAGCGTCGCTTTCAAGAACACCATCTTGACCGCAACGGTCGTCACGGGCTCGCTGATCAACTTCTGCGACATCTTCATGAGCGGCGGGACCTCGCGCGACGACCACAGCGAGGTGGGTTCGGGCGTGATCCACTTCAACTTCGATCCGCGCGGGGATAAGTGGAGCAGCCTGATCGGTGACGTGCGGGGTGTGCTGTTGCGGTCGGCGCCGGTTTTCATCGGGGGGCACTGCGGGTTGGTGGGGCCGCGGCACGTCGAGTTTGGCGCGGTCGTGGCGGCGGGGTCGATTGTTCGCAAGGACGTCGGTGCGGATTGCGTGCAGTTCGAGTCGGCGGAGACGCAGCGCACCGATGATTTCGATCGCGAGATCTACGGCGGGGTGAAGCGGAAGTTCCTCGCCACGGCGAAACTGGCCGGGAACCTGCACGCGCTGGATGCGTGGTACGAGCATGTGCGGATGCCGTTCGCCGACGATCACGACAAAGCGCTCTACGGGGCGGCGCGGGAGCAGATCCGGCGGCACATCGCCGAGCGGGCCAAGCGGCTCGGCAGGATCGTCGACAGGTTGGAGCGGTCAATCGAGAAGTCGTCGGCATCGGGCGGGGAAGCGGCGGCGCATTTTCACGGTGGGCATCGGCTGCTGTTGAAGAACCGGGAGCAGATCGAGGAGATCGTGACTTCGAGACCCGAGAGCCCACCGCCGCCCGAGGTCTTTGTCCGAGACTACGAGCGCTCCCGCCAGGGTGCGTCGCACGTCGAGGCGATTCGGCAGGTCGGCGACGAGGCGGCTTCCATGGCTGCCAACTGGTTGGGTGAGTTGGCCGACATGCCGACAGCGCGCATGCGCGACGGACTGGAGTTGTAGTCCCCGGTCCAGCCGCAACAGTTGGACCTGTATCGAGCTGAGGACAGCGCCAACGAGATTGCGAATGAGAAAGGTTCAATACCTGGTAGCTGCCAGCTTGGACGGCCGCATTTGTAGACCCGACGGGTCCTTTGACTGCTTTCCGACGGAAGGCGATCACGTCGAAGACTACTTCGGAATGCTGAAGAATTTCGACGCTGTCTTGATGGGCCGGAAGACGTACGAAGTGGGCCTGCGCGAAGGAAAAACGGATCCGTATCCGTCGATGGAAAGTTATGTGTTCTCTCGCTCGATGGCAGAGAGTCCCGACCCCCGGGTTCACGTGATTTCGGAAAATGCCTCGGGTGTCATTGCCAACCTCAAGAACAGGCCCGGTGGAAACATCTATCTGTGCGGGGGGGGGGGGGGGGGGGGGGGGGGACTTGGCCGCCACACTTTTCGCGGCACACCTGATCGATGAAGTGGTCGTAAAGCTAAACCCGCTCCTCATCGGCGAAGGGATTCCCCTATTCGCTCGAATCGATTCCCCGGTTGACCTGGAGCTGTTGGACGTGAAGCGTTACGAGAGCGGCGTCGTGCTCTTGTCGTATCGGACGGGTTCTTAGGCCTGCGGCCAGTGCTAACATCCAACGCCGCTTCGCGGCTGGGGCGCGTGATGGGTGTGACGCGCACCTATGGCGCGCAGGACCGGCGTCAGCGCGGGTCTCCTTGCTTGCTTGGAGAAGCGGCTGTGCTGGTAGAGACGTCGACCCGGAGGTCGACGCTGCCGGCCAGGAGGCCTGCGCCACACCTCGCGCGCTCGGCCGCGAAGCTTCCTGATACAATCCCGCCATGCTAGTGCACAGCGGAACGCGGCTGGCCCCTCGCGTTCTTCACTACCTGCTTGCCCTGCTCACCAGCCTGGTTCTGGTAGCGTCGTGCGGGCCCTCCTACGAAGTCCTTGACGCAAGCCGACAGGCGACGGGCGTGAAGGTCGGCGAGGTGACCGAAGCGTCAGCCATCGTTGCCATGCGCCTTACCGAGAAGGCTCAACGTCGCAACGACGGCATCTTGCGGCGCAAGCGTTCCGAAAGAAAGGTCCCTCCGGAGATCCCCAACATCCCCGACCTCGAAGGCTCAGCGCGGGGCGCGCCCGGGCGTGTTCGTGTGCGCTACAGCACGCAGGCGGGGGCGTCCGACAACTTCCCCGAAGCCGCGGCCGGCACCCAGGAGACACCTTGGCACGAGGTTAAGGCCGAGGACGACTTCACGCATCAGTTCGTGCTCAGCGGCCTGCAACCCGCCACCACGTACCACTTCTCCGCCGAGACTTCGAACCTCGACGGCTCTGTCTTGCATCAGCCGCTCCGTGGACGGTTCGAAACAGCGCCACCGGCCGACGAGTACGCCGATGTGACCTTTACCGTGATCACGGGCCAGATGTACATGCACTCAGACCACACAGACGGCTTCATGGCTTACGACTCGATGGCCGCACTGAACCCCAAGTTCATCGTGCCCACCGGCGACACCGTCTACTACGACAGCGACGACCCGCCCGCCGCCACGATCGACATTGCGCGATACCACTGGAACCGCATGTACAGCTTCCCCAAGCTGATCGAGTTCCATCTCAAGGTGCCCACCTACTTCGAGAAGGATGATCACGACTCGCACCTCAACGATGGCTGGCCGGGATTAATGCGCGATTTCATGAGCCCGTTCACCTTCGAGGAGGGCCTGAAGGTCTACAACGAGCAGGTGCCCATGAGCGAGAAGCCCTACCGCACGTTCCGTTGGGGCAAAGGCTTGCAGGTCTGGGTTGTCGAGGGGCGCGACTTCCGTTCTCCCAACACGATGGAAGACGGCCCGGAGAAGACGATCTGGGGAGCCGAGCAGAAGAAGTGGTTGAAGGCGACGTTGCTTGCCAGCGATGCCGATTGGAAGGTGCTCATCAGTCCGACGCCGATCGTCGGGCCCGACCGCAGCAACAAGCACGACAATCACTCGAACGTCGATTTCACACACGAGGGCGACGAGTTCCGCAACTTCATCAAAGAGAACCTGGCGGACAACTACTTCGGGACCTGCGGCGATCGCCATTGGCAGTACCACTCGATTCATCCGAAGTCGGGCATGCATGAGTTCTCGTCCGGCCCAATAAGCGACATCCATGCAGGCGGTTCGCCTGGACATGATCCCGTTTACCATCAGTTCCACCGGGAGATGGGTGGGTTCCTGTCGGTGCAGGCGAAGAAGGTAGGTGGGGAGAGTACGATTGCCTTTCGGCTGCACGCTGTGGATGGCGAAGTTGAGTATAAGTACACGCGGGCAGTGGAGGTGGAGTAGGGAAGGGCAGGCCGGTGGGCTTACGCCACATCAGGTCCGGCGTGGCCGCTAGGCGGTTTCTTCGCGAGCCAGCATCCGCTCCAAGGCCAACAGGTTCATCATCAATCGCCGCAGGGGATGGTAATTGTCCTGGCGCGCGCCGCGGTATCCGCGCTTGAAACTGAATCGGCGGTCTTCGCCCAGGCTGTAGGTGGGGTAGCTGAAGCGGCGTAGCGAGTACTTGTTGTCGGCGACATCCTGCGCCAACCTGAAGTAGCGGGCGGCCCAAGCGGCGCCGGTGTGCTCGAACACTTTCAAGGTCGAGACCAGCACCTCCTGCTGGGCCCACATGCTCTTGTAGTAGAAGTACTCGCCCTTGAGCCGCAGTTCGGGACGGTTGCCTGGCAGTTGCATTGGGGGCCACTCATAGCAGCCCGCATCGACGTTGATCCACTCCGGCAACCCGCCGTAGACGTGATCCCAGCCGATGTCGAGGTGCTGCCGTAGCTGCCGCGCTGCCAGGTCGAACGTCGCCTGGTCCTTCCTGCGAAGAGCCTCATCCATCACCATCCACAAGCATTGGCAGCAGTGGCCGAGCAGAGACTTGTTCTTCTCGGACTCGATGGGGCTGAAGTCGTGGTTGCGGTATTCGTTGGTCAGGCCGATATCGGGGTTGTGGTGCTTGTGGAGAATCGCATCGACCGAGAAGTCGGCGATGCGCGCGATCTCGGTGTCGTGGCCGCGGTTCAGGATCTGCGTGCACGTCTGCAGGTTGAGCATCCAGTTGCCCTGGATGCGCGCACCGGGGTGAGGCGCGTACTTGTCCTCAAAATCGGGGCGGTTGATGTAGGGGAAGAGCTTCTTGACGAGGCTGATCGCCAGGTCGCGCGCTTCGCCGTCGCCGGCCGCGGCGGCGTACTCCTGCAGGCCCTCGGCCAGGAAGTACATACCGTAGACGTCGTCGTTGAACGGCGTGAGGATGTTGCCCTCGCGCGAGAGGTTGACCGCGTACCAACCGTCGTCCTGGCGCGCATTTTGTAGCCAAAACTCTTTCGTCTTGCGGGCGATCTCAAGGTGGCGGGGGTCACGGCCCAGGTGGTTGTAGAGGTAGCTATAAACCCAGACGCCGCGGCCTTGATACCAGTGGTATTTGTCGTCGTTGAGCTGCGTGCCGTCGTAGTCGAACGCGGTCATGAACCCGCCGCGCTCGTGGTCGATACCGTGCTTGTCCCACAAAGGTAGCTGGATGTTGAACAGTTCGTGGCGGTAGTGATCCCGGAGCTTCTTGAGGTTCTGACCGCTCAGCTCCGGGGAGGTCGTCCCGCCTGCGCGCGGAGATGGTGAGGTTTGGGCGCTAGCAACGCCAGTTGCCGCCGTAGAGGTGAGAAAGCTGCGACGAGTTGGTGCGCTCATGAAGGAGTTCCGCTCAGGCCTTGAGGTGTCCGGCCAGCCAAACGATGTAGTCGCTGTTGCGGCGTCGCACTTCGTCGAGCAGGTCGGTCGGAAGCTCGTCGATCTTCTCTTTGAAGAAGCGCTGGTCGCCGTCGGGAGAGTTGCGGTCACGCGTGCCGACGAGGTTCCCGATCCAGAAGACGAGGAACAGATTGCCGTCCACGCGCCCCCGGGAAGCGTTACCCAGGTAATAGCCGAGTCCGCGCTCGCGGTAGGTAGCTGCCAACGCGCTCTCCGTGCCGAAGGCGCCTTGCGCGGCGAACTGGTAGCAGCGATCCACCATCCGCTCAAAAAGCGACCGCCACGGACTGCCCGCGGGCTGTTGCGACAACACGTCCAGCAATTGCAGTTGCAGCTCACCGGAGATCTTGTAGTTGACCCGCCCGCGCGTAGCCCGTCCGATCATCGACAGCACCCGCGCCTGCTTGCCGCTGCCGGAGTGGATGCTGAGCGTACCGTTGAAGTGACGTGCCACCGCCGCCAACTCCGCGACACGGTTCTCCAACTCATCCACTGGTTCGCCGTTGAACTCTTGCGCCGTCCGGGGCGCCAACTCGGGCCACATCTTGCGGGCGGCATACTCTTCCAGTGCACTCTGCGCCTCAGGGTACGCCTGCCGCTTCTTGAAGCCCAGGTTCGGTGGCACAAGCTCGCCGGCCGCCCACGGGCCGCCAGCCAGTGCATGTAGAAGAGCAGCTCCTTGGGGGTGGTCAGCGTCTCGGCTTCGTCGATCGAAGGTTCGAAGTCGAAGTCGCCGCCTTGCCTCTGTTCGCGAATGAAGTCATAGAGTTCTTCGTTGAGCTTCAGGCTCTCGGCGAACTTGACGGCGAGCCGGCGCACTTCCGCGGGCGAGAATAGGTAGTCGTAGCCGTCCAGGGCGGCTGGGCTCTCGAACTCTGCTAGTGTAGTGCACCATAAATAATGTAACTTATATTGGCTTCCCATCGTCTCTATTAACAGGAGGCATGGGATGCGAAGAGCACAACCAGTAACTTTGAACACAGCGCAATGCAAGCAGTTGGACCGCTACGCGCGCGGCCGCCAAGTCGCCGTTCGTCTCGCCCTGCGAGCCAGGATTGTCCTGCTGGCCGCCGACGGTCTCGAGAATAAGCAGATCGCCGCACAGCTCGGTGTCTCGCGGCAGTTGGTGGCCCGCTGGCGCACGCGCTTTCTCGAAAGCAGCATCGCCGGCATTGCAAAAGACGCCCCACGGCCCGGTCGTAAACCTGCCGTCTCGAAGCAGAAAGTACAGCAGATCATCCACAAGACCACCCGCGAGAAACCGTCCAACGCCACCCACTGGAGCCGCCGCACCATGGCCGCCGCGGCCGGCGTCAGCGCTTCCACCGTGGGACGGATTTGGCGCGCCCATGGCCTCAAGCCCCACCGCGTCAAGACCCTCAAGCTCAGCAATGACCCGCGTTTCGCCGAGAAACTCGACGACATCGTCGGACTCTATCTCAATCCGCCTGAGCATGCTCTGGTTCTCTCGCTCGATGAGAAGTCCCAAATCCAAGCCCTCGATCGCACCCAGCCCGGCCTGCCGCTCAAAAAGGGACGCGGCCAAACGATGACCCACGATTACAAGCGCAACGGCACGACCACCCTGTTTGCGGCGCTCAACAGCCTTGACGGCAGCGTGATCGCCGAGTGCATGCCCCGACACAGCCACCAGGAATGGCTGCGCTTCCTGCGCTTAATTGACCGCCGCACCCCCAAGGACAAACAGCTTCATCTCATCGTGGACAACTATGCCACCCACAAGCATGCCGCTGTGAAGCGTTGGCTCGATCGTCACCCGCGCTTCCACATTCATTTCACCCCGACCTCGGCGTCGTGGCTGAACATGGTCGAGCGATTCTTTCGCGATCTCACCGTCAAGCGCCTGCGCCGCGGCGTGTTTCGCAGCGTGGACGAGCTCGTCGCCGCCATTGACGACTACATCGCCCAGCACAACGGGCATCCCACGCCCTTCATCTGGACCGCGACCGCCTCCGACATCCTCGAGAAAGTCAAGCGCGGACGTGCCGCCCTGCATAAGGTGCAATCTGCTTGACGCACTACACTAGCACCCAGCTCCGCTCATCCTCCGAGAGGGTTTGCGCGAACTCGGCTTCAACCTGCTGGTCACTCCAGGCATTGGGATGGCGTGTGTCGGCTTCGAGCCGGAAGAGCCGTGATGTGTCGGTGGTGAACTTCGTATAGCCGGATGCACGGCGTATTGCTTCTTTGGTGGCCTCGGTCGAAGCCGCGATCTCGTCCGGCGTGGAGCCGCTAATGATGAAGTGGTCGGCCTCGGCTGTATAACCGTGGCGCCACCCCGCTCGAATCGCGGCCCAGAGACCCACGTGGTAAAGGTGCTCGATCGAAACGCGCGCGCGTCCGATCGCGGTGGGATCCTCGCCATCGCGTCGAGCGATGCCTTCGTCGACGGTCATCTCGCGGGTAGCGGAGAGCTGCACGGTGCTTGCCATGTTGACGCCGGTGTCACTCAGGATGCGGCCAAAGGCGTCGAACGCGGCGGGCAGGGAAACCTCGGGATGCCGATTCCCGACGGCCACCGCCGGTTGTTCTCTCTGCGGCCGAGGCAGGAACGATGGGTTGATCGTCGAGGCGAAATCCCACACCGCTTTGCGATCGGTTGCCGCAAAGGGACGAACCTCGCAAATGACATCTTCTTCGGAAGCTTCCCCTGAAGGTGCCGAGAACACCAATAGCTTATGTGGCTCCGGATCGCCGAGCCGGTCCGCTGCAAGATAGAACGTGCCCGGGTCCGCCGGGTGGCACGACAAAGACTGGTAGAAAAGCCTCCAGCCCTCGTCACTCGGGGGGACCGATCTCGCCACTTGTTGGCGTAGGTCGTCGGTCAACTCCAGATCCGAGACGACCCGGCCAATGTGCGAGCCGATTTGCTTCAAGACAGCATCCATCTGTGTTTCCTATACCTCGCGAATGCCTCGACGCAACCCTGTCTAGCACCCCGGCGTCCACTAAGAAAGGCATTGGTTTTGCCATACTGGATGGGCGCAAGGTAATGATAGCGGTTTTCCTCACCCTCCTTCTGATCGCCGGCGTTGCAGACGCTCAGACGACCAAGCGCAAACGCGCCGGCACGAAACCGATCGCCACGGTCGAGAAACCATCCCTTAATCAGACCAAGAACAACGAGCCGTTCCCCCTGCGCGAGATTCGTGTCGTCGGCAATGAGAACTTCCCGACCGACGAGATTATTGCCGTGACGGGGCTGGAGATGGGCAAGCCCGCCCGTCCGTACGACTTCGAGCGCGGTGGCCGCAGACTCGAGCAGACCGGCGTTTTCGATTCATGGGAGTTCCGTTGGGGACCCAAAGACGACGGGTATGTTGTCACCTACACCGTCGCGGAAGTCGTCGAGCTGTACCCGGTGCGCTTCGAAGGGTTCGGCGTTCCCGAGGACGAGCTCCTCGACACCCTGCGGGAAAAGGTTCCGCTATTCGGGTCCAAAGTCCCGCCGACGGGGCCGATGGTACGGCGCATTGGGAATACTCTGCAGGCCCTGTGGCGCGAGCAAGGCAACGAGACCAAGATCGTCGGTGACATCAACCTCGGGTCGGAAGATGAGTTCGAAATGTTGTTCCAACCGCTGGAAACGATTCGAACTATCGCTTTCGCCAAGTTCGAGAACGCCGATGCCATTTCGGTTCTTGACCTGCAGCGGGACTTCAACCAGGTCGCCATCGGCGAGCCCTACTCCGAGCGCCGGTTGTCGGAGCTTCTCAAGTTCAATCTCTTCCCGAAGTACGCCGCCATCGGGCGTCTGGAGGCGAAGTTCTGCCCCTGCCGCGCGGAGCCCGACCCTGACACCGAAGGCCTGATCGTCACCATTCCCGTCGAGGAGGGCGCCGAGTACAAGTTCGGAGATGTCGAGATGCCCTTGGCCACCGGGATCGACCCGGACGAGCTAGGCCGGCTGATGCAGTTCACCTCCGGCCGGCGCGCTGAGATGGGTCAAGTGCAGGAGACGTTGGATCGTATCGAAGACAGGTTGAAGCGCAAGGGGTTTCTCAAGGTCCAGACAAGCTTCGATGAAAACCGTGACCCCGAAGCGAAGACGATCGACATCGCCCTGCGAGTGAGCCCGGGGTCGCAGTATACGTTCAAGAGTTTGAAGATCAGCGGCCTCAACCTGATTGGGGAGGCGGCGGTCAAGAAGCGTTGGGGCCTCAAAGTGGGCGACCCATTCAACGCCACCTACCCGACGTTCTTCATCGAACGCATCCGCGCCGAGCAGATGTTCGACAATTTCGCCAAGACCAACTCGAAGGTGCAAATCAGCGAGGTCGAGAAGACGGTGGACGTCGAACTGATCTTCAACTAGCCACGAAACCCACGGGGCTGCGCGCAGGCGAATCGGCCAACGGGCCGAGAAGAGGTTAGGCTACCCTCGCCAAACGCACCACCCTCGCTCAAAACCACCTGGCTTTGTCAGTGACGTTCCGCAGCGACTCGCCTCGCGCGAAACGGCCCACATTCTCGATCAACACGGCCAAGTGACGCTCCGAGATGCGCGGTGAATAGCCGGCGATATGGGGCGTGAGGATGACATTCTCCATCTTCCATAGCGGATGGTCCGCCGGCAGAGGCTCGACCTCGAATACATCCAACGCTGCGCCGGCGATCTCGTCGGCTTCGAGCGCCGCGACGAGATCATCCAAGACCACAATCGCACCACGGCCGATGTTGACCAGATAGCCCGTGGGTTTCATCTGTTGGAACTGTGCCCGCCGGAACAGTTTCTCGGTTTCGGGTGTGTGTGGCGCTGCGATCACCACGAAGTCGCTCTCGGCGAGCAAGTCGGACAAGCGGTCGGGCTTCCATAGCGCCTCGACCCCCTCGGGCGCTTGCGTCTGGATCGGATCGACAGCCAGCACTCGCATGTGGAAGGCCAGCCCTCGGCGGGCAATCTCGGCGCCAATCGCCCCCAAGCCCACCACACCCAAGGTCGCATCGCCCAGGTTCATGTGAGCGCGGTCGATCGCGTTGATCACGCCCGGTCCGGTCGTGAAACCCGCCCGCTCGGTTTCGCCGCCGATCGGTTCCCACCGCGGCTCCATCTGGAAGCGTATGTAGCGGTGCAGATTCCGTGCGAAACAAATGATGTAGCCGAAGACCTGGTCGGCGATGTTGTCGGAGAACAGGCCCCGCATGTTGGTGATCTGGCAGGGGTGCTCGATCAGTTCCGGGAAGACGTAGTGCTCCAGGCTGGCGGTCGGTGACTGCACCCAACGAAGCTTCGTCGACGCGGCCAACAGCTCGGGCGTCATCTTGCCGAAGAACCCATCGGCGTCGGTGATCTCCGTTAGGGCCTCCTCCGGGCTGTGGGCGTTGGCGATCGCCATTTCGCCGGCCGCCTGAGTGATCTTGCCCAAGCGCTCGGCTTCCACGGGGGGATGAATGACCAGCTTCATGACGCTACTGCTCCTGTCTCTGGCTCCGGGATCGCCATCAAGCACGTGATGTCGAGACTACACATTATGCACAGATCGCGCAGCGGGCGGGCATGGCAGAAGGGGCAGAGACCCGTTTGGTATCGACTGCCCTGCAGGCCGGTGAGGGCCAAAAAGGATCGCGGGTCGCTCCTTAGGTCGCCTGCAGGCTTGAGTTCCCAGCAAGCTTGGAGATTGTCCTCCAGAGGTCGATACAGAATAGAATTCAAGTGGATACAACGTCCTGGCGATGTACATTATTGATTTACAATGACTTAGGGTAGGTTAGGAGGTCAGATTAAAATTAGTAGTTCTTATAATATAGCCGATACATCTTCTGTTGCATTCATAGTGTCATAGGTGTTATTCTGTGTGGGCTCCTCTTGGGGAAGGCCTGTCTCGGCTACACGACGGGCGTGTTCGGAAATCTGCCGAGCATGCAAGTGTAGTTACACCAGGAATCTCGGCTGCGGCGGGAGTACGATCGACATCTGATGAATTCTTGCGGACTACCTGCGCGACAAGGGCTGTACGACCCTCGGCACGAGCATGACGCCTGTGGGATCGGCTTTGTTGCCGACATCAAGGGCCGGGCGTCGCACCAGATCATCGAACAGGGTCTCGAAGTGCTCGTCAACCTGACCCACCGCGGTGCCTGTGGCTGCGACCCGGAAACCGGCGACGGTGCCGGATTGTTGATCCAGATGCCGCACGAGTTCTTCGCGGCCGAGGCCGAGTCGCTAGGCTTCGATCTGCCCCGGCGAGGCGAGTACGGCGTCGGGATGCTCTTCCTCTCGAAGAAGCCCGAAGACCGGGGCGCCGTGCGCCGCATGATTGAGCGAGTGGTCCAGGAGGAGGGCCAACGGGTCCTGGGCTGGCGAGAAGTCCCCGCGGACGGAGACGCCATCGGCTGGCTGGCTCGCGAGTCCGAGCCTCAGATCGAGCAGGTCTTCATCGGCAAGGGCGCGGGTTTTGAAAGCCTCAACCTCGACGCGTTCGACCGCAAGCTCTACACGATTCGCAAGCGCACCGAGTCCGAGGCACAAAAACACGACCTGCAACGCTACTACCCATGTAGCCTGTCGGCGAAGACGATCTGCTACAAGGGCCTGCTGATCGCGCCCCAAATTCCCAACTTCTACCAGGACTTCAGCAACCCGCAGTTCCAATCAGCAATCGCGCTTATCCACCAACGCTTCTCGACCAACACGTTCCCCACTTGGGAGCGCGCGCAGCCGTTTCGCTACCTGGCACACAACGGTGAGATCAACACGCTGCGCGGCAACATCAACTGGATGCGCTCGCGCGAGTCGACATTGACGTCGCCGCTGTTCGGCGACGACATCAAGAAGATCCTGCCCGTCATCGATGAGAACGGCAGCGACTCGACGATGATTGACAACGCCCTAGAGATGCTGATCCAAGCTGGACGCGTGACCCCGCACTCGATGATGATGCTCATCCCCGAGGCGTGGAGCTCGCATCCTCACATGGAGGACTACAAAAAGGCCTTCTATGAGTTCCACGAGACCCTGATGGAGCCGTGGGACGGCCCGGCCTCGGTGGTCTTCACCGACGGACGCTACGTTGGCGGCGTGCTCGACCGCAACGGCCTGCGTCCCAACCGCTACTGGGTGACGCACGACGACTTGGTCGTGATGGCGTCAGAGTCCGGCGTACTGCCGATCGAGCCGGAGCGGGTGCGCTACAAGGGCCGTCTGCAGCCGGGGCGCATGTTCCTGGTGGATACCGAGCAAGGGCGCATCGTCGAGGACGAGGAAATCAAGGAGACGATCTCGACACGCCGCCCCTATCGAAAGTGGCTCGACGAGAATCTGATTCACATCGACTGCTTGCCCGAGCCCAGGGCGGTTCAAGGCGCCGACTCCAACACTTTGCTACAGCGGCAACGCACCTTCGGCTACACGCTCGAAGACGAGCGCTTGCTAATCGGGCCGATGTGTGAGAAGGGCCAGGAGCCCCTAGGCTCGATGGGCGTGGACATTCCGCTGGCCTGCCTCTCAGACCGGCCGCAGCTTCTTTTCAGCTACTTCAAGCAGCTATTCGCGCAGGTCACTAATCCGGCCATCGATCCCATCCGCGAAGAGCTTGTCATGTCGACCAACGTCCATGTCGGTGCAGAGGGAAACCTTCTTGATGAGTCTCCCGAGCACGCACACGCCTTGAAGCTGCCCCTGCCTATCCTCACGGACCACGAACTCGAAAAGCTTCGCGGGGTCGGCGAGCCGGGCTCGGCGGAGTATGGCAATGGCGAGGGTGCTCTCGACGGGCACGGCGGCCGCATACGCTTCGGCGCGAAAACCCTCGACACGCTGTTTCCGGCCAGAGACGGGGCCGAAGGTCTTCAGAATGCCCTCGACCGCCTTTGCGAGCAGGCGGAGGAGGCATCCCGGTTGGGCTATAGCGTGCTGATCCTGTCGGACAGGGGAGTAGATCGCGAGATGGCGCCGATTCCCAGCCTACTGGCGTTGGCGGCGGTCCACCATCACTTGATTCGCGCCACGACGCGTGGCCGGGTCGGCATCATCGTCGAGTCCGGTGAGCCCCGCGAGGTGATGCATTTCTGCTTGCTGATCGGCTACGGGGCGACAGCGGTCAATCCCTACCTGGCGTTCGAGACGATCGGCGATATGGAGAGCCGGAGTTTGCTCTCATCGAGCCTGTCGCGCGCGGAAGCAAGCGAGAACTACGTCGCGGCGATCCGCAAGGGTGTGCTCAAGGTGATGTCGAAGATGGGCATCTCGACGGTGAAGAGCTATCACGGAGCCCAGATCTTCGAAGCCGTCGGTCTGAGCAGGTCAATTGTCGACCGTTACTTTGCCGGTACCGCGTCGCAGATCGAGGGCGTCGGGCTGGACGTGCTGGCGCAAGAGTCGCTTCGGCGTCACGACTTCGCGTATCAAGACGTGACCGGAGCGGTGACACGGTTGGACGTGGGCGGCGAGTATCAGTTCCGGTTGCGGGGCGAACAGCACCTGCTAAATCCCGAAACGGTTTCGAAACTACAGCACGCCGTCCGGCGGCAGAGCTTCAAGACTTTCGGGGAGTTCACCTCGACTATCAACGACATGAGCAAGACCCTGTGCACGCTCCGGGGCCTGTTCGAGTTCAAGAAGGCCGAGAAGCCCGTACCCCTCGACGAGGTCGAGCCGGCTAAGGAGATCGTCAAACGCTTTTGCACGGGCGCCATGTCGTTCGGTTCGATCAGCCGCGAGGCGCACGAGACGCTGGCCATTGCAATGAACCGCATCGGCGGGCGCTCGAACACCGGCGAAGGGGGCGAAGATCCGGCGCGCTTCAAGAAGGACCCCAACGGCGACTGGCGCCGCAGCGCCATCAAACAGGTGGCCTCGGCGCGCTTCGGTGTGACCGCGGAGTACCTCGTCAACGCCGACGAGCTGCAGATCAAGATCGCCCAGGGCGCGAAACCCGGCGAGGGCGGCCAGCTCCCCGGCCACAAGGTCGATGAGACCATCGCCCGGCTCCGTCACTCGACACCCGGCGTGGGTCTAATCTCGCCGCCGCCGCACCATGACATCTATTCGATCGAGGATCTGGCGCAGTTGATCTTCGATCTGAAGAACTCGAACACCCGTGCCAACGTATCAGTGAAGCTCGTCTCGGAAGTTGGTGTCGGCACGGTCGCCGCCGGCGTGTCGAAAGCCCACGCTGACCTGGTACTGATCAGTGGGCACGACGGCGGCACTGGCGCGTCGCCGATGAGCTCGATACGCCACGCGGGCACGCCGTGGGAGTTGGGACTTTCGGAAACCCAGCAAGTGCTCGTGATGAACGACCTGCGCAGCCGCATCAGAGTGCAGGTGGACGGCAAGTTGATGACCGGCCGCGACGTGGTGATCGGGGCGCTGTTAGGTGCTGAGGAGTTTGGCTTCTCGACCATGCCGTTGGTGTCGATGGGCTGCATTATGATGCGCAAATGCCACTTGAATACGTGTCCGGTCGGCATCGCGACGCAGGACCCTGAGCTGCGCAGGAAGTTCGAGGGCAAACCCGAGAACGTGATCAGTTTCTTCTTCTTCATCGCTGAAGAAGTGCGGCAAATCATGGCGGACCTGGGTTTTCGCAAGCTCGAAGAGATGATTGGACGGGTCGACAAGCTCGACGTGAAGAAGGCGGTCGACCACTGGAAGGCGAAGGGGCTCGACTTCAGCCGTGTTTTCTTTGATCCACCCGTGGACAAGAGCGTCCCGCGCCACTGTACACGCAAGCAGGAGCACGGTATTGAGCAGCAACTTGACAACAACCTGATCGAGTGGAGCCAGGACGCGCTCGAACACAAGAAGCCCGTCGAGTTCAAGATGCCGATTCGCAACATCAACCGCACGGTCGGCACGATGCTGAGTGCCGAGATCGCGCGGAAGTACGGCAAGCACGGCCTGCCCGAAGACACGATCAAGATCCACTTCACCGGCTCGGCGGGACAGAGCTTCGCTGCCTGGGCGTCGACGGGGATGACGCTGACGATCGAGGGCGACGCCAACGACTACTTCGGCAAGGGGCTCTCCGGGGGGCGGTTGATCGCCTTCCCGCAGAAGGGATCAAACTTCGTCTTTGAAGAGAACATCATCATCGGCAACGTGACGTTCTACGGCGCTACCGACGGTGAGGCGTTCATCAACGGTATGGCGGGTGAACGTTGCTGCATCCGTAACAGCGGAGCCACCGTGGTCGTCGAGGGCGTGGGGGATCACGGCTGCGAGTACATGACGAACGGTCGGGTGGTGATTCTCGGCTCCGCGGGACGTAATTTCGGAGCCGGCATGAGCGGTGGTTTCGCCTACGTACTTGACGAGGTGGGCGATTTCTCGGAGAAGGCTTGCAACCATTCGATGGTGGATCTGGACCCGCTGGATGATCCGGAGGACATAGCGTTCGTCAAGGATCTGATCGAGCGGCATGTGGACTACACCAAGAGTCCGAAAGGTCAGTGGGTGCTCGAGAATTGGGAGTCGATGCTGCCGAAGTTCATCAAGGTCTTCCCGAAGGAGTTGAAACGGGCCTTGGCCGATCGTTACGAGGCGGAGAGGTCGTTAGTATCGGCGTAGGCGTGGCCTGCGGTTTCGAGAGCAGATCCCGGGCTCTGTATGTATCGCCCCTTCCGGGGCTATGCCGCCTACCTGAGGCGGCGTGGTTGTAGCGTCCATGGGCAAAGTAACCGGATTCAAGGAATACACCCGGGAGGCGCCCAAGGGCCGTCCCGTCGAAGAGCGCGTCAAAGACTTTCGCGAGGTCTACCCTCCGACCCAAGAGGAAACCCTCAAAGTCCAAGGCGCGCGCTGCATGGATTGCGGCATCCCCTTCTGCCATACCGGCTGCCCGCTCAACAACATCATTCCCGACTGGAACGACCTGGTCTATCACGGGCGCTGGCAGGACGCGCTGCGCCAACTCCACTCCACCAACAACTTCCCCGAATTCACCGGCCGCATCTGTCCCGCCCCGTGCGAGGCCGCCTGTGTGCTCGGCATCAACGACGACCCTGTCACCATCAAGAGCATCGAAAAAGCCATCGCCGACCGCGGTTGGGCCGAAGGCTGGACCGTCCCCGAACCGCCCTCGACGCGCACCGGCAAGAAAGTGGCGGTGATTGGTTCCGGTCCGGCGGGCATGGCCGCCGCACAGCAGCTCAACCGCGCCGGGCACCACGTCACGGTCTACGAGAAGAACGAAGTCATTGGCGGCTTGATGGTCCTGGGTATCCCCGACTTCAAGATGGAGAAGCATCTGGTCGAACGACGCGTACAGCAAATGCAGGAAGAGGGCGTCACCTTCAAGACCGGCGTCCACATCGGCGTCGACATCGACGCCAACGACCTCAAGGACGAATACGATGCTCTGTTGATCGCCACCGGTGCCGAGCAGCCCCGCGACCTGCCCATCCCCGGACGCGACCTCGAAGGCATCGACTTCGCCATGGACTTCTTGCCGCAGCAGAATCGCCGCCTCGGTGGACGACCCGTCGACCCCAACTTTGACATCACCGCCAAGGATAGGCACGTCATCATCATCGGCGGCGGCGACACGGGCGCCGACTGTCTGGGCACGTCACGCCGCCAGGGGGCCAAGTCGATCCGCCAGTTCGAGCTGCTGCCCAAGCCACCCATCACGCGCGACGAGCCCGGCGGGCAGCCCTGGCCGCTGTGGCCGTTTACTTTCCAGGCCGAGAGCTCTCATCAAGAGGGCGACGTGCGCGACTGGGCGGTCAACACCAAGGAGTTCATCGGTGAGAAGGGTCGCGTTCGAGCCCTGCGTGGCGTTCGTCTCGAGTGGCCGGACCCTGATCCCGAAACCGGCAAGCGCCCGTCCCAGTTTGAGGAGAGCTCCGGATCGGAGTTCGAGTTCCCGGCTGACCTGGTCCTGCTGGCGATGGGCTTCCTGCACCCGGTGCAAGAGGGCCTGCTCGATCAGCTCGCCGTCGACAAAAATCGCAGCGGCAATGTGAAGGCCGAGTACGGCGAGCAGGCCACGTCAATCCCTGGCGTCTTCGCGGCCGGCGATGCGCGCCGCGGCCAGTCACTGGTCGTCTGGGCCCTCGCTGAAGGCCGTAAAGCCGCTCGCGCTATCGACCTCTACCTCATGGGCGACAGTGATCTACCGTTGTCCTGACAAGAATCACTCCAGGGAGGTTGTCTGGTGAGCTAGGCCCGTTTGTCGTCGGTCGAGGTGTGTTTATTCGACGTCTGCTCGGTGGCGAGCCGGCTGCGATTGGTCCTCTAAAAACTGCGCACCGTGGCCCGGGGTGCGATGGCAAAGGGCCTGCACTGATGTTTGCGTGGGTTGCCAAAGAGTTGATACTCGGGAGGACAGTGAAAGTAGAGCGATTCCTTCGCTGGGGCTTGGAAGCCTGCTTCCGGATTGGGAGCGGACGGGTCGATTCCGAGGAGCAGATCAAGCCACTCCGCCATGGCTTCGCGGCTCTTGCTCAAGCGCAGGTGGCATCCGTCGGCCGCGTACCATTCGCGGCGTGCCCCGAGCAACTGAAGCTTGCCCTGCGATTCCATCTCTTGCAGGTCCCTCTGGATCGCGTGGACGTGCGACAGCACAAGTTGTTGCGGCGCGCGGCTGGTGGGATAGATGAGGCTCCGCGCCAGGCGGTACTTCCATGGTGGAATCGAGGCCAGACCCTCCGCCGGAAGCGAGGTGACAGCGACGGCGGTGCCCGGGCTGCCCAGTCGTTGGATGATTCCCCGGATTAGAGACGTGAGATGCTTTGCGCCGGCCCCGTGCATGATGTCATTTCCGATATCTGTGAGGAGGACCCTGGCATCGGCGGACGGGCTGCCTCTCTTTGCTTGTTCGAATGCAGCGGGCAAATCGCATTGCGATAGAGCTCGGAACTTGATGCCAAGGCTACCGGTGTCAACTCCGTAAGATCGGCCGGGACCGTGGGCGACAAACACTGTGATCGCCCTACCGCCCAGCCGTGACAGCAGATGATTCACGGCATGGGGCAACGCGATCGTGAGATTGCTGGAGCCAAGTAGGGCGACAAGCGCCGGTGGGGCGCTAATGGCATGCTCTTCGGGCAAGTGAGGACCTAAACCGCTCGGGAACGATCCCATCACGCCACGGAATCGGGCGACAGCCTTTCGGTGTTCGCCTCGAACGCGGTCGAGGCATACTGGATCATGTTAATGAGAGTCGATGGATGCCGGCACATCCATCGGAAGGCGCCATGTAGCGCAAAGCCGGGCAGGCAGTAGCCGGGTAGCTGCAGCAGATGCGCAGCGTTTCGCGTGAAGCGAAGCGAACGCCTGTTCGCGGGCCTTCTGCGTTGCTCGTACTCTCCCAGCAGATTAGACACGTTTCCTGCGGCCAGGTCCGCAAACGTGGCGGCGTCCGCGACCGCCATGTTGGTGCCCTGCCCACCGACAGGACTGACGGGGTGAGCGGCGTCACCCATGAGGACTACTCCGTCGCGGCCATAGCGGGTGGCGTGTCCCCAGGGGCGGCGAATCCGTGTGAGATCGTCAGGGAGCCGGCGGTGGCCCATGACGTCCATCATCCCGTCGTCGATGGCGCAGAAGCGATTCCATCCTTGTTGAGTTTCACTGGGACTGTCAAAGATCCATGGGCGCACGGCAATCAGGCCGGCACCCTTGCCGTGGGGAAGCGGCACCGCAAACATCGCGAGAATGCCCGAGTCGAGGGCCGCCGTGTTGAGCCATACCTTGGTTGTCGGCCCTGCAAAATTCGACGGCCACGAGAAGCCGAAGCAAAGGAAATCCAAGGGGAACATCCGTGTTCGCATGGCCAAGCCGCATTCCCGTCGAACAAACGAACGGGCTCCGTCGTTGCCTACCGTGTGCAGCGCTAGGAACTCGTGTTCCTCCGACGTGTTTGCCTCACGGCCGCGTACTCCGACCACTCTCTCGTTCTCCTTGAGGATGCCGGTGACTTCGAATCCACGCCGAAGCTCAAAGGTGTCGGCGTTGAGCAGTTGTTCCCGCAACTCGTTGGGTTCGAGAGACCAGCGTTCGATGTCGGCTCTCAGGAGCAGATCGTGTGAAAGCAGAAGCGACTCACGGTTCCCACCCCGTACCTCCACGCTTCCCAGGCGAAGGAGTACGTCCGCTGCAAGCCGCGCTCGAGGAATCAACAGGCCGAGGACCCTGGTCGTCGCCGGCCAAACGATCTCAGGGCGGACCAATCTGGGAGCTTCGAGCGCCTTCTCGAGGACAAGGACCTTCTTCCCCTGTCGCCCGAGCAAGCCGCCGAGGACACTCCCGGCCACTCCACCGCCGACGATGAGGAAGTCGTATTGCATGGGTTCCGGGATGCTCGACCACCAACCAGCTTCGAGAGTTACTCCATTGTAGAGTGTCCCGGTTTCACCAATACGGAGCAGCCGCGAGGTGGGCTGGTAGGGGCCCAACGGGAACGACGCGTGCGGCTCTGGATCGCGCGTCGGCCGTCGCGGGGTGTCTCGCCCAGACCGCTAGAACGATCGGGGACCGGTCGGTCCCAAGTCCGCATCTTGGCCTCGGTGGAAGTTGTGACCCAGCAGGTATTTGATTTCCAACTCGACGTCGCGCAGGAAGACTTGAGGAAGCGCGTCCGGGTCCCGCTTATTCAATGTGACCTCGAGAGCATTCTTTCCTTCGACCGGCCAGTCGCCGGGGCCGAGCTTGTAGATGAACCAGTACCCAGAGCCCGGGCGATAGCGCGGCTGGCTCATGCGGTACATCTCGTTAAGTGTGCGGAGGGAGGAATCGGGAAGCTCTCTGCCATTGAGCCGGAACGTCAGGTCGTCCAGCTCAGTGGTATTCATCACACGCAGGCGCAGCAGGACTTCGTGCACCCGCCCGACTTTGTGCCATCGCGGCAGGTCGTCGTTGATCGTCAGGTTGAGCTGGACCGGACTCCCAGCGTGAAGGTCGGCGGGCAACTGCATCTCGCAGCCCGGCTCGAGGCGCGGATTCCTGTAGCGACCGGTCACGGTGGGCAGGTAGTAGGATTTGTCCCTCGGCGCCATAACCTCGAGGTGCGGCAGCTCCCGCAAGGTTTCGTAAAACGGGGCTTGGTAAGGCCAATAGCCGAACCAGTGAGCTAGATAAAAACCGTCCACCCCCTGTGTCCAATAGTTGCCCGCCGCCGCGCGCATCATCTCGATGGTCGCTTGGTTCAGCCGATCGGAATCGACCAGGGCTTGCAGGGTTGCGTGGACACGGCACCCTGAACCCTCGGCGGCTTCCAGTAGCGGCCGCAGGTCCGATGTCTGGTCGTGCAGCTCGGGGCCGCCGAAGTTCTGGCCGACCACGACGTCCACCAGCCCTTGTTGTATCCACTCGCGCACGTCGAGCCCGACGCTGTAGCAGCCCTCAATATCCGCTGGAATGCGAAGCACTAGCTCGCACTCGGCACGACTCGCTTTCACGGCCCGGTGGACGCGCCGGATCCAGGAGGTCATGATGTCACGACCGGCCTCAACCTCTTTAGGATGAAAGTAATACGGCTGATAGTTGAGCTGCAGCTCGAATCCGTCAAGCGGGTAGTTTCGCAGCGTCTCTTCGATCAGGACGAAGCGCTCGTCGCGGACCTCGTCGTGTTTGAAGTCAAGGCAAGTGGCGCAGGGATGGTTCGTGTCGATGTCCCCTCGGGCGCCGATCTCGAGGTGCCGGTTGTTAAACCGGAACTCGGACGCGCGCACATCAGCGGAGCGGTCGCGCAGGCCCTGCTGGACGAGCAGAGTCGGATAGAGCAACATCCCCTTGGCGTGAGCGCGGTCGCAGACGATGCGCAGCGGGTCGTGACCCTGCTCGATCAGATGTTTGGCGTTCTGGTGGGCCCGGCGGAAGATGAGATGGGGCCATTTCTTTACGTTGTGCCCCCACAGTTCGCCGACCTGGGTGTCGTGCAGCACGGTGCGGCCGTCGCCGAGGCAGAACATCAGGGCATCGACCGGCGTGCCGACGAGTTCGTCCACAGCGGCTTCGTACTCCTCCTTCTGCATGGGCGGCTCGTACATGTAGATCAACGGGTGGCGGCCGTCGTGGTAGAACATCATGCGCGGTTTGCCGCCGCCGCCGGTGGTCGCGGGCGTCGCGCTCGACCCGGCGGCCGAACCGAGCACGCCCGCGGCCAAGCTGGTCTTCACAAAGTCACGTCGGATCATGGGAACCCTTCCTCGTCGGCGAGGGCCGGCGGCTCGACTTCACAGCCGGCCGTCACGCCTCACACAGTGTAGTATCAACGCGGCCGTTGCAATGCCGGCGCGGCGCGGCGCGGCTTACTTCACTTCGATGGGGTCGTGGTGGATGCGACTGTCAGTGAGTCCCTTGGCTGTGAGTACCTTCACGGTCTCGCGCAGCATGATGGGTGAGCCGGCGATGTAGACGTCCGCCGCGAGCGGGGCTTCGAAATGCTTGTCCAGCACGAGGTTGATGTAGCCGGTCTCGCCGGTCCACTGGTCCGACTCTTCCGGGCGCGACAGCGCGGCAACGTATGCAAACTGTTTCTTCGTCCGGGCCCACTGCTTGAACTCGCTGTCGAGCAGAAGGTCGCGCTTCGACCGGACACCGAAATAGAGGTAGACCTTCCGCTTCTCGTTGAGCCCTTGATCAAACCAGTACTTGAGTAGGCCGACAAACGGGCTGACCCCCACGCCGCCCGCCACACAGATGATCGGGTCCGTCGAGTCGCCGCCAAGGTAGAGGCTCCCGATGGGGTCACTGAACGTGACTGCTGTGCCGGGTGTCAATTTCGTGTGGACGTAGGTTGACGCGAGCCCCGGTGGGACGTCTTTGCCGCGCGGGGCACGGTAGTGTTTGATGATCAAATCGAAGTAGGGCAGTTCGCTCGGGCTCGAGGCGAATGAATAAGGCCGTGCAACGTCTTTGTGTGACGTACCGTGACGCCGGTTGAACTCAGCCAGGTAGCTCTCAGGCAGATGGAGGGGGACGAACTGACCGGCGTTGAAGCGGAAGCGCCCCGGCTCCTGCGCCTTGAAGCGAATGCGTTTCACATCGTGGGTCAGGTCCTCCACCTTGACGACTTGGGCGGGGTGGGTGCCGGCGGCTTTCACATCGGCAGGCGTCGCCGCTATCAACAACGTTGTGATAGCCAACCAAAACAGTCGCTGGTTTCGTTCGTGACGCATGGTGTGCATTCTGTATACCATTTCTTGTTGAGCAGTGGCAGTGAACGAGCCGAGCCGGCACGAGAGTAACAGGTTCAGCCATCCAGAGTCATTGGACGTCGGGACCCGTCACCGGCGTTCAAGCTCGGCTGCCGGTGCTCCCACGGAATCACGGCCCTGCGGCACGAGCACCCTGATGTGCCGTATTCGCTCCGGCACGCCGGCCGCCTCTTCGTAGTGCTCTTTGATCCAGCTGTAAACGCGCCGGTTGTAGGCTTCACCAAACAGCGCTTCTTCTTCACCGGGGATGTAGATGGAACTGCCCAGGGGGAAGATCGGGATCAGGCTTGGCGGCCGAGCCGTCAGCGCACGGACCTCCGCCGCCTCCGGCTGACCATCGATCACCGTGGCGTAGATGTGGTCGAGGTAGCGCGAGGCGGGTTGGCGCTTGGTCAGGAAATAATACATGGTATTGCCGGGGATGAGCAGGATGGGGTCGCCCTCCTGCGTGCGGCGGCGGATCTCATCGAGAACGATCCGTGTCACCTCGAGGCGATCGGCGGGGATGTGGACCGTCCCCCGTTCGGTGACGAGCGGCACGGATGATCGGAGTATGCGGATGTTCGTTTGGAAGAAGTGATAGGCGACGAAGCACGCGGTGAGCACGACAGCCAGTGCTTTGTTCCAGCCTCGTCCGCCGGCCCAGCGCTCAAGTCGCGGCACAATGATCTCGAAAAGCAGGTATAGATACACCAGCAAAGTAGGAATGAAATAGAGCAGCGCGTAGAAGCGTATGTCGGGGTTGGGCAGTACCCTCCATCCGAAGAGTACTGCGGCGACGGCCAGTAACAGGACTTGCGTTCGGTTGGCCAAGTGCTGCTGCTTGCAGGCGACCACCAACACAACCAGGGCGATGGTAGCCGGATAGCTCCACAAATACCCCCGCATCCATAGCAGCGGAGCCCCGACCGCCAGAACCATCAGCACTCTCCCACCACGGGGCCGTACGCCGCGCAGGTAGTTCGTCCCCAGGCCCAGCAGCGACGCAGCGGCCAGGATGAACCCTAGGTTCAGCAGCAGCACAATGTGCGCGTCGAGCAAAAACGATGGAGCCGTATCGCCCCAGCCCTGCATGTTTCGGTAGAAGTGCGCCAGCGCCGCGATGGAGTCGCGGGGATAGTAGTTGGCAACGAACTCGCGCCAGGTCACAGTTCGCAACAGGGTGGCGCCGGCGGCCGCCGCCACCGCCCCGAAGCCCAGCATGGCTTCGGCGAGAGCACGCGGCGCTTTGCGGCGGTCTTCGACCCAAAGAAGCGCCAGTGCGACTGACACCGTGCCGGCGGCGATCAAGGCATACTCCTGCTTACATGTGAAGGCGACGGCGGCGGCGCTCCCGGCGAGAGCAAGCCACCGCGGCGATGCGTCGTCCACCGCACGCAAGGATGTGTACAGGGCGAGAAGGGCGAACAAAAGTCCATACGTCGCCGAGTAGGTGTAGGGCGTAGCGTAGTTGAAGATCGATCCGCCGAACACCGCGTGGGTCAGAACGATCAGCCCGCCGATGCAGGCCGGCCAAGTGCCGAGAACGCGCCGGCCGAGAGCATAGCTCAGAAGCACGATCGCCAAGCCGGCCACGATCCCGGCGCTGAAGATGACCTCGACGGACGGTCCGAAGATTCGAAACAGTTGATAGTGAAGCGCCGGCGCAAACGGTCCAAACCAGTATTCAATGTCCCGGTACAGCACCCTGCCTTGCAGCATCAGGTCGGCGACGACGAAGTCGCGCCCGATGTCGACGTCGATCTGCGTGACGCCAAAGGACAGGTAAGCACTGACGCCATAGGCGGCCAGCAGCGTCAGCACCGCAAGCAGGTTCGAATCACGAAGGTTCTTCAAGGAAGCCGGCTGGGCCGCTTTCTTGTCCCACGATTTCCTTTGTGCCACACTGTGCCACACTGGGTGAGCCGCGGGGCGGATTGTTCCAATGATACACACCGGCCGTCACCCCGAAACAGGGTGTCTCGTCCACATACACCACGAGGGCGGGTGCATCACTGGTGTAGAAGATGCCGGCAGCCCGAACGGGGAACCGTGGATCGCGCCCGGCATGATCGACATCCAGGTCAACGGCTTCGCCGGCGTCGACTACAACTCGCCCGACACGCCCCAGGACGAAATTGCCCGCTCGATCGATGTCATCCGCGCCACCGGCGTCACGCGCTTTCTACCGACCGTGATCACCGGCTCGAACGAGAACATCCGCGGCTCGCTCAAGAATTTGGCCCAGGCGAAACGGGAGCTACCGAACGGCGGCTCGATGGCAGGCTTTCATGTCGAGGGCCCGTGGATTTCCGGGGTGGACGGTCCGCGCGGGGCGCATCCGGTTGAGCATACACGCGCCGCGACGGTGGAGGAATGGGAGCAGTTCCAGGACGCGGCCGAGGGGAGCATCAGCCTGCTCACTTTGGCACCCGAGCAGGAGGACGCTCTCGCCGTGGCCGAGCACGTCGCCAGGCAGGGCGTGACGGTTTCGATCGGCCACACCAACGCTACCGGCGAGCAGATTCAAGACGCCATCCAGGCCGGCGCGACCATGAGCACCCACCTGGGCAACGGCGCGCATCACGTGCTGCCGCGCTTCCCCAACTACATCCAAGAGCAGATGGCCGCCGACGAGCTGTCTGCCGGCCTGATTGTCGACGGCATCCACCTGACACCGAGCTTCGTCAAGATTGCCGTGCGCGCCAAGGGCTTGGACCAGTCGATTCTCGTGACCGACGCGGTGGCGCCGGCCGGGTGTCCGCCGGGCATCTATCGCGTCGGCCACATCGAAGTCGAGCTAACGCCCGAGAACCGCGTTGAGCTGACGACGACACGACGTCTCGCCGGTTCCGCCCTCAAGATGGACTACGGCCTCGGCCGACTGATCCAGTTTGCGGGGATTACGCTGTACCAGGCGCTGCGCATGGGCACGGTCAACGCCGCCAAGGGCATCCGCCTCGAAGGCCGCCAAGGCTTCCTCGAGCCGGGTGACCTGGCCGACCTGATGCTCTTCCGCTACGACGAGCAAGCAGGAGAGATCCGCGTCGAGCAAACGATCTGCGCCCCCACCAGCTAGCGCTGTTCCAGCCGAGCCGCGACGGTCAAGGAGCGCACCGCCGCCGCAACGCCAAGTTCAGCGACCAACACAAGACGAGGTACGTCTGCAGGTCAGCCCTGTGTGTCTTGCGGCCGTGTGCGGTTGAAGAGCACAGTACTGTTGGAACGCGTCGGAGGGATCGCTTAGTTCACCGCGAGAAACCGAGCTAGCTCGTCCCGGGAGAACTTCGGAATCGAACCTTCTCTCCCGTCCGACACGAGTGTCAGGCCTGCATCAGGGGAAAGCACTTTGCCGATTCCCACTCCTGGAGTCTCCGCGACCTGCAAGCTCTCGAGGGCGGCACCTGCATCCCGCTCGTCCACCGTGGCCAGCAGCGCCCCTGAGGCAAGCAGCCCGAGGGGGTCAAGTCCGAGGGCCTGGCAGATGACTTCACACTCCGGCAGCGCAGCAATCGCCGAGCGATCGATCCGCAGCCCGACGCCGGCCGCCTCAGCCAACTCGTGCAGAGCTGTGGCAAGCCCCCCTTCGGTCGGGTCGTGCATGGAGTGAACTTTGACCGCCGATTGCAGTGCCTTCGCCGCCGGCAGGACCGAGATCCCGGGTGAGTGGAGCCACCCTGCCGCGCTCTCGATGATCGCCGGATCGACGCCCGCCTCCTGTAGCGCGGCGGCGTGCTCGGTGGCCAGGATCGCTGCGCCCTCGATAGCAATCCCGCCGGCCAGCAACACAGCGTCACCGGGTTTGGCGTCCGACGTTCGCACGAGCCGGTCCCGCGCAACCGTACCCAGCAGGCAGCCGACCAGCATCGGCCGGTCGAGCCCAACGGTGATCTCCGTGTGCCCGCCGACGAGCGACACGCCCGTTTCCCGGCAGGCGGTGGCGACGTCTTCGAACACCTGCACGGCCCGGCCGCTATCGATGCCTTCCGGTAAGAGCGCCGTCACGAGCAGCCAGCGAGGCTCGGCGCCCATCGTCGCCAGGTCATTGCCGTTGACGGCGAGCAGATACCGCCCCGCATCCTCGGCCACAAAGGTGATCGGATCGGTCTTGACGACGAGCAGATCGGGTGCGCCGGTGTCGAGGACCGCTGCGTCTTCCCCCACGGCGCCGCCGACAACGACCGACGAATCGTCCGAGGGCAGAGAAGCCAACAATCCCCGCAGCAAGTCCGGGGGCAGTTTGCCGGCGGGCAGTTTCACGAGTGCTGGATGCGGGCCGTGATGCGTCCGGCGCTCAGTCGCAAGCGTAGCGCGGGACTCGCAGAGACCCGTGGCTTGTCGTCTCGATCGCTCCCCGCCTGTTCACACCGGAATCGTTCGCAGCCGTTCATCAGATTCGGCCCTGCCTCGACCCTCGCCGCTGAGCCGACATCATACCCGAACTCACCGCCAGCCTTCCGGTAGATCAACGAAGTACCCGCTAATCCACTTGCCCCCGTCGCGAATCTCATAGTCAACGACAAAGCGCCGGTGTTCACCAACCGCGACCGACACCGGGTAACTGGCGTCATCAATCGCCCGGCCATCCGGACGGTACTGATAACACGGCAGCCGGTGGCCCAAGTCCCACTGAAGGAACGCCGGATCGCCGGTGATCACCATCGATACCGACACCATGCGGCGGTCCGCGTAGGTAAGCACTGGCGTCCCGCCGTGAAAGTCAAGGTGCGGCGGCGAGGGTGCCCGGTCGCTCTGCACGTTGGTCTTTGACGGCACGTCCCAAGTGAGGCCTCCGTTGCGGCTCTCGGTCTTCCAAAAGTAGCCGTCGCGAGACTTGTTGTTGCGGATCAGCCCGATGATGCGGCCGTCAGCGAGCTGCCGCACGATCCACTCGTCGCCGATGAAACCGTCTGTGTCAGGCACAGCAGCAAGCGTCCAGGTTTTGCCTCCGTCGCCCGACCGCGCGGCAACCGAACCGCTGCCCGGAGCCTTGTAGATCGGCAGTAGAATGTCACCGTTCGAAAGAGCAATCGCGGCGCCGCGGGTACGGGCGTCGATGTCCGCGACGGGGCTTGGCGGACTCCAGCTTCCACCTTGGTCGTGCGACAGCGTCACCCAGCACTTCGAGACCAGCTCTCGCGTGTAGCTGTTGTAGCAGACCAGTCAAGTTCCATCGGGCAGCTCGACAATGGCCGCGTTGCGGTCGTCGACCCCTTGGTCATCCACCACAGTCCGGGCACCGCTCCACGTCCGACCGCCGTCCTGACTCTCGGTAAGCACGACTTTGCTGCTGGGCGAGAACCCGTGTATGCCGTCGTCCCGAAAGACACAAAGCAGCCGATTGCCGGAAGCGGACGCCACCCACGGCCATCCGGGATAGTTGCCGCGATAGACAACGACATCGGGCTTGCTCTTGATCGGCATGCGTGCACCAGAAAGTACTTGCCAATGGTAAGGCCATCTCCAGGTGCGATTCAAGGGCCGCACACGTGAAAAACTCGTTGCGTTTCGGCGGGTGGAGGTGTATACTGCCGAGGGCGGAGAACCCAAATCGGAAAAACTCTCGTTTGTACGGTACACTCTGACCCCACATTGATTGTTTTCGCGCTTATACAAGTGAAACGCGGTGAGGGAGACCGAAAGAGGTTGACCGCAGCATGCGCCAGCCGGAGATCCCCGTCGGATGGCCCGGCTCGAACCGGTCATGACGGCCACGGAAATGGGCTTCTGGAATCACGTGATTCCTTTCGGGCTCATCATCTTGATGAAGATTGTTTGCTTCATCTTGGGCTATCTCACTATTCGGCTGGGATACCTGCTTATAAGTTCCGGGGTGAAGGGACAGTTTAAGTTTTCGGCGAAGCTGGCTGGCGTTCAGGCGGACCTCGCAAGTGTATCGCCAGGGCTGCTGTTTGTTTTACTCGGAGTCCTTCTGATCGGCTATGCAATTTACGTCGAAAAGGAGGTTACAACCGAGATCAACCCAGGCCCATCGCCTGTCGTGGACGTGCCTGAAGGGGATTCGCCGTTTGACGCTCTGAGGAAAAACGGTGGGCTCGAACCAGGAGCCGGAACGGATGGCGGTCGTCTTTCCTCAACAGAGGAGGATTTCAAGAATGACCCTGAATAGATTTCAGTTGCTGTTGAAGACTGTGATTTCGTTTGCTGTTTTGCTTCCGGCGGTTGCGACACCACAGTATTCGGACGCAACGATCGGGAGCGCCGAAGCGAGTTACAAGAATGGCAAGCGAGCTTACGATCAGCAGCGGTTCGACGATGCAGGGAAACATCTATTGAATCCCGCAAATTATTATGACACTTTTTGACAGTGTGGAGCATCTATATATGTATGGGCAACCCCAAAGGTGTGAAGCGGGATTTCAAGGCGCTGGAGAAGCGCCGTTTCGAAGCGATGCGGCTGCTCCACCAAGGCCACAATCAGTCCGAGACGGCGAGACGGCTGAACGTCGCTCGCCAAACCGTCAGTGAGTGGCGGCGGCAATACCGCGAGCAGGGTGCGGCCGGACTCCGCCAGGCCGGGCGCGCCGGACGCAAGCCGCTCCTCGATGCCGCACAACGCGAACGCCTGACGTCGCTGCTGCTGGAAGGCCCGGAAGCCCACGGCTTCCCAACGCCCCTGTGGAGCTGTCCGCGGGTGGCTCGGCTGACCGGAGACGAGTTCGGGGTCGCATACCACGCAGGCCACGCCTGGAAGATCCTGCGAGCGCTCGACTGGAGCCCGCAACGCCCGGCCGGAAAGGCGCGCGAGCGCAACGAAGAGCGGATCCGCACCTGGAAGCGCAAGACCTGGAAGCGCATTAAAAAAGCCCAAAACGAAGGCCGTACGCTCGTCTTCATCGACGAAAGCGGATTGAGTCAGAAGCCGCATCGCTGCCGCACCTGGGCGCCACGTGGCCAAACACCGGTGCTGCAGTTTAACTTCAACTGGGAGAAGCTTTCCGTCTCGGCGGGGCTGACGCTGCGTAACTTCTACTTCCGGCTCTATCCCGGTGCGATCGGCAAAGAGCAAGTGACCGACTTTCTCAAGGCGTTGGTACGTCATATCGATCGCCCGCTGCTGATCGTCTGGGATCGGCTGCCGGCGCACCGTAGCCGCCTGGTGCAAGAGTTCATCGAACTCTCCGAAGGCCACATCGCAACCGAGTACTTGCCACCCTATGCGCCGGAGTTGAATCCGGTGGAATACATCTGGGCTTACTGGAAGCAGCACGAGTTGCCGAACGTCTGTCCGAAAGACTACGGCGAGCTGAACGAGCGGGCCCGCAAGGCACTCCGCCGCATGTACCGCAAACCGCGTTTGATCACGGCCTTCTGGAAACAGTCTTCTCTTTGTTTTGACTGACTCTATATTATGCGGGAGTCAATAACCGCTAGCTACGGGCAAGTACCGTTACCAGTTACGGCTTTCATGCTTGGCTGCACATACGCGCAGATTGGAGATTCCGACAGGGCATCGAACTACACAGCAGCAGCTTTGCGAGGGCGATCGCCACTCCCGAGGCTGAATAACCAGTTCAGAGACGATGCACAAGCGATTGTGAATTGGGCAAGGACTGTGACGGTGAGCAGCAATGCCAAAGCGGACATTCCAGTCCCGAAACCTCCGAAACTCTCTGTACCCTCAAGTGCCTCGGCACCCTTTCCCCGGACGGGAACTATTGACTCCCGCATAATATAGAGTCAGTCAAAACAAAGAGAAGACTGTTTCCAGAAGGCCGTGATCAAACGCGGTTTGCGGTACATGCGGCGGAGTGCCTTGCGGGCCCGCTCGTTCAGCTCGCCGTAGTCTTTCGGACAGACGTTCGGCAACTCGTGCTGCTTCCAGTAAGCCCAGATGTATTCCACCGGATTCAACTCCGGCGCATAGGGTGGCAAGTACTCGGTTGCGATGTGGCCTTCGGAGAGTTCGATGAACTCTTGCACCAGGCGGCTACGGTGCGCCGGCAGCCGATCCCAGACGATCAGCAGCGGGCGATCGATATGACGTACCAACGCCTTGAGAAAGTCGGTCACTTGCTCTTTGCCGATCGCACCGGGATAGAGCCGGAAGTAGAAGTTACGCAGCGTCAGCCCCGCCGAGACGGAAAGCTTCTCCCAGTTGAAGTTAAACTGCAGCACCGGTGTTTGGCCACGTGGCGCCCAGGTGCGGCAGCGATGCGGCTTCTGACTCAATCCGCTTTCGTCGATGAAGACGAGCGTACGGCCTTCGTTTTGGGCTTTTTTTTAATGCGCTTCCAGGTCTTGCGCTTCCAGGTGCGGATCCGCTCTTCGTTGCGCTCGCGCGCCTTTCCGGCCGGGCGTTGCGGGCTCCAGTCGAGCGCTCGCAGGATCTTCCAGGCGTGGCCTGCGTGGTATGCGACCCCGAACTCGTCTCCGATCAGCCGAGCCACCCGCGGACAGCTCCACAGGGGCGTTGGGAAGCCGTGGGCTTCCGGGCCTTCCAGCAGCAGCGACGTCAGGCGTTCGCGTTGTGCGGCATCGAGGAGCGGCTTGCGTCCGGCGCGCCCGGCCTGGCGGAGTCCGGCCGCACCCTGCTCGCGGTATTGCCGCCGCCACTCACTGACGGTTTGGCGAGCGACGTTCAGCCGTCTCGCCGTCTCGGACTGATTGTGGCCTTGGTGGAGCAGCCGCATCGCTTCGAAACGGCGCTTCTCCAGCGCCTTGAAATCCCGCTTCACACCTTTGGGGTTGCCCATACATATATAGATGCTCCACACTGTCAAAAAGTGTCATAATAATTTGCGGGATTCAATAAGGCACCTCCGCATAGATTGCGCGGCGTGTACACGATCCAGCAGAGGAGCAACAGCCGCTACCTGGATGCCCATGAGCACTCGGGGAAAGACCATGCGGTCGTGACGCGAACCGCCCAAGACAACGATACGCAGAGTTGGATCTTGAAATCCTTGGGCCAGAATACATACACCATTCAGCAAAGGACCAGGGGTCGCTACTTAGATGCACATGCCACTAAGGCGCGCGACTATGCAGTGGTGACGCGCACTGCCCAGAGCAACAATACGCAGAGATGGATTCTGACCGGCGTAGGCAACAACTTGTACACCATCCGGCAAAAAAGCAACGGCCGCTATTTGGATGCACATGAGCACCCTCAGAAAGATTTTGCTGTCGTAACCCGGACCAAACAGGACAACAGCACGCAACGGTGGATCATCAAGCGCCCTTAACCATCGAGCCCTCTAAACTCGATCCGTTGTAACAATAGACTTTACCACCTTGTCTCGCAGGCGGCGGCGCGACGGAACGTTGATTACTTGCTTCCAGTTCGAAGCAGGAAGGCAACAAGCCCTGTCTGGCACGAGCTGCCGGCTTGCCGGGTCCTGATCCTTGGGGGCCCGGGTCCAGGATATGGGACAGCTGTGGTGAAGAGCGAACCTGCCTCGCAACGAACCGCGAGACGGTAAGGCGGGAGTCTGGTGCCACATGCCACCCGGACACGACTTGTTCAGATATCGATTGAATCAGACGGCCAGGTCCCTGATGAAGAGTTATCGCACAGTACCGTGCTTCCTGCCGGGAACGTTGTTGCCGGTGCTCGTACTGGCAATGCTGGTTTGTTCCGCCCCCATCGGGGCCTCGCAGACGAAGGAAACCGATCCTCCCTGGCCCACCATCCGTGCCGACCTCCCTCAAGCCCCGCCCGAATGGGCATTGCTCGAGCGCCATCTGATCGAAACGATGGACCGCGCCGGCAAGGAGTTCGTCAAGACCTACGCGCGGCCCGACGGCACGCTGCGATGGAAGGAGCGTTACGAAGGAGGCATGAACTCCTCTGACGACGCCTACGAAGGCTTCCGCGGGTTCTCGCTGCATCACATCCTGGGCGGCTCGAAGCAACTCGACACGCTCCACCGCCACGTCTGGGAAGGCATCACCCGGCAGTTCTCCCGCTACGGCCAGATCTATCGCGAGTTCGACAGCAACTGGGACTGGATGCACCACGGCGAGGGCTACGTCTCGTTCTATCCGCTGGGCATGGCCGATCCCTACGACGCCAAGTTTCGTGAGCGCGCTATTCGATTCGCCGCCATGTACACCGGCGAGGACCCCGACGCGCCCAATTACAATCCTGATCTCAGGCTCATGCGGGCGTCGATGAACGGCAGCCGCGGCCCCAAAATGCGTTGGACCAAGCGCGACTGGATTCCCACCAACGCCAACCTCGTCTACTATCATCTGCCGTTCGACGACATCCCCGGCGTCACGTCGTCCACCGGCTGGATCAACGACAATCCCAAAGACGACCAGTTTGCCCGCATCGTCCAGGTGATGAGCGACCGCATGGCGCGTGGCGACGTGCCCATCAACCTCACCGCCGCGCCCCTGGTGGCGAACGCCTTCCTCTACACCGGTGATGAGAAATACCGCCAGTGGATCGAGGACTATCTCGGCAAGTGGGTCGAGCTGACCAAGCAGAACAACGGCATTACGCCCGACAACGTCGGCCTGAACGGCCGGATCGGCGAGTACAACAGCGGCAACTGGTGGGGTGGCTATTACGGCTGGAAGTGGGTGCGAGGCGGCACCGACATCGTCTTAGCCACGCTGACCGCCGCCAAGGTGGCAACGCTGCTGACCGGCGAGGACTATTGGCTCGAACTCCCGCGCAGCCAGTTGGCCGTGATGCGCGGTCGCGGCAAAGTCAAAGACGGTGTCCCCGTGATGCCGATTCGCTACGACGACAAGAACGGCTGGCACCACTACCTGCCAGAGCCCGCCTCCCCCTACGTTCACCTGTGGTTCATGTCGCAGTCGGACGAGGACCGGCGTCACATCGACCGCTTAGCCGCCGCCGAGCGCAAGACTCGCCGCTCGCTGCGTGATGCCGATCTCGGCTGGGCCCAATTCGTCAAGGGTTCGAACCCAACGTTCCCCGAAGAAGCCTTGCGGTCCGACCTGCGATTCGTCGCCCAGAAGCTCAAACGCATTCTCAACGAGCACGGCGATCCCGAGACCTGGTTCGACGCCCAGTGGCTGGCTCTCGAACCCATGCCCACTGACAACCTGGTACGGCTGACGATCGGCGGCCTGCCGGTCCACAAGCGCGGTGAGATGCTGCATTCGCGGCTGCGCTACTTCGACCTAGACCGTCGGGAACCGGGCCTGCCGCAGGGTGTCGCGGCCCTCGTTGCAGCGATATCGGACGATCATGTTGAACTACAGCTAATCAATACCAACCTATTTGAAACAAAGCGGATGCTCGTTCAAGGAGGGGCGTACGGAGAGCACACGATCGCTTCGGTAGACTACCGCGCCGCCAAGCCGAGCCAGCCAATCGGCGTCCGCCCGCGCGACGCGTTGGAGGCGGAGACGCGGACAGCTGAAGTCAACGGAACCCTCTTCCGCGTCGATCTAGAACCCGGCGCGGGTACCACGCTGCGCATCACAATGCGCCGCTACAAGAACAAGCCGTCATACTTCCTTCCCTGGCGGTCCTTGGAGCGTACCCGATGAAGGCAGGTGTCCGCGCGGCCACAATTCTGATCGCCCTCGCGCCCCTGCAAGCGCAGATGGGTTCTCCGGGAGGCGGTGAGACCCAAGCTATCGCTCTGCATCCGACCAATACCCAGATCATCTACGCCGGGGCCGCGAAGGGGTTGTGCAAGACCATCAGCGGCGGCAAAGACAACTGGCCCTCCACCGGACTCGAGAACCTCTCGCCACGCGCGATCGTCCTCGACCCCTTGAACCCGGACGTCATCTACACCGCTACGTATGAAATGGGGGTCTACAAAAGCACCAACGCCGCCGGCTCGTGGCAACCGGTGAACCACGGGCTCTCGAACTCGCGTGTCCGCGGCCTTGTGATCGATCCGGCCGACGGTACGACCCTTTACGCCGGCACCGATGGAGGCGGCGTGTTCAACTCAAGCGACGGTGGCGCCCACTGGCACGAGATCAATCGCGGACTCATCGACAAGACAGTGCGTGCTCTCGTGATCGACCCGACGAACCCCGCCACGCTCTACGCCGGGACGTGGCACGGCGTGTACAAGACGACCGACGGCGGCCAGTCATGGACAACCAACCCTAACTGCCTCTACGACGTGGATGTCCGCGCTCTGGCTCTCGATCCGAGCGACCCTGAGGTTCTCTACGAGGCAACAAACCCCCGCGGTGTCTACCGATCTGCCGACAGCGGGGTCTCCTGGACCGCGGGAGAGAAGGTTTTGGCGGAGGACATCTTGACGATCACAGTCGACCCCGCCAACCCAAAGCACGTCTACGCCGGAACACGCGCCGGAGTCTTTCGCAGCATCGACAGCGCCCGCACCTTCGAGCCGGCAGGCCTCCGCTGGTCCAACCGCGCTTGGATGCTGGTGTTCGACACGAAAACCGACCCACCCACCCTCTACTACGGCGGCGAGGGCGGCGTACTCAAGACCACCAACGGCGGCCGCTGGTGGGACGTGACAGGCCCACAACGCAAGTGAATTCAGCTCTGGGCAGCCACCTCTAATCTGAGCCGTGACCGTCAGGGAGCGGTCCGAGATGCACGCGCTCCGACGCGTGGCGGCGATCGAGACTCACCGACCGGCCCCGGACATTAGGTCGTTGGTTGTCACCGCAGCGGGTTTGCTGAATCCCGGACCTTTCTACCTGCGTCTACTATTGAATCCCGCAAATTATTATGACACTTTTTGACAGTGTGGAGCATCTATATATGTATGGGCAACCCCAAAGGTGTGAAGCGGGATTTCAAGGCGCTGGAGAAGCGCCGTTTCGAAGCGATGCGGCTGCTCCACCAAGGCCACAATCAGTCCGAGACGGCGAGACGGCTGAACGTCGCTCGCCAAACCGTCAGTGAGTGGCGGCGGCAATACCGCGAGCAGGGTGCGGCCGGACTCCGCCAGGCCGGGCGCGCCGGACGCAAGCCGCTCCTCGATGCCGCACAACGCGAACGCCTGACGTCGCTGCTGCTGGAAGGCCCGGAAGCCCACGGCTTCCCAACGCCCCTGTGGAGCTGTCCGCGGGTGGCTCGGCTGACCGGAGACGAGTTCGGGGTCGCATACCACGCAGGCCACGCCTGGAAGATCCTGCGAGCGCTCGACTGGAGCCCGCAACGCCCGGCCGGAAAGGCGCGCGAGCGCAACGAAGAGCGGATCCGCACCTGGAAGCGCAAGACCTGGAAGCGCATTAAAAAAAAGCCCAAAACGAAGGCCGTACGCTCGTCTTCATCGACGAAAGCGGATTGAGTCAGAAGCCGCATCGCTGCCGCACCTGGGCGCCACGTGGCCAAACACCGGTGCTGCAGTTTAACTTCAACTGGGAGAAGCTTTCCGTCTCGGCGGGGCTGACGCTGCGTAACTTCTACTTCCGGCTCTATCCCGGTGCGATCGGCAAAGAGCAAGTGACCGACTTTCTCAAGGCGTTGGCACGTCATATCGATCGCCCGCTGCTGATCGTCTGGGATCGGCTGCCGGCGCACCGTAGCCGCCTGGTGCAAGAGTTCATCGAACTCTCCGAAGGCCACATCGCAACCGAGTACTTGCCACCCTATGCGCCGGAGTTGAATCCGGTGGAATACATCTGGGCTTACTGGAAGCAGCACGAGTTGCCGAACGTCTGTCCGAAAGACTACGGCGAGCTGAACGAGCGGGCCCGCAAGGCACTCCGCCGCATGTACCGCAAACCGCGTTTGATCACGGCCTTCTGGAAACAGTCTTCTCTTTGTTTTGACTGACTCTATATTATGCGGGAGTCAATAAGAACTATGAAATCCTGGCACGCAATCTTGATTGTCGCCGTGTTCGGTTTCGGCGTTGTCCTCGGCCTTTCGGAAGAAAGGTCTCAGTCCAATCCCGATGACGCTACGGGCCCAAACAGTATTCAACAGCCCGCCGTCGTGCTGGTGGAACTATTCACTTCCGAAGGCTGCTCGATCTGTCCCCCCGCCGATCGGATTCTGGCTGACGTCGTGTCCAAGCAGCCCATTGCCGGCATGAAGGTGATTGGTCTCAGTGAACACGTTGACTACTGGGATCGACTGGGCTGGAAGGACCCGTTTTCGTCCTCGCAATTCAGCGCACGACAAGCCGATTACAGCGAGGCTTTTGGCAACACGCAGATCTACACTCCTCAGATGATCGTCGATGGAACCGAGGAGTTCGTCGGAAGTGAGGCTCGCAAACTGTGCCGAGCCCTCAAGAAGGCAGCGCGCAATCGGAAGGCCGAGGTCAAGGTCTCCGTGCCGCCAGGCGGCCTTGGCGACAGTGATGCCGTGCGGTTGAACGTTTCGGTTTCCGATATTCCCAAGGAGATGCGGTTGCGCCGGGTCGACGTTCTGCTGGCCATCACCGAGGATGAACTTAAAGTCCAGGTGCCACGTGGGGAGAACGCCGGCAAGTCGCTCGAGCACCAGCGTGTGGTGCGCCGGCTGAAGATCCTGGAAACGATTGATACGAGTGCCACTCAAACCTTTGCAACCGCAACGACAGTGCGCCTGCAGCCAGAGTGGAATCGGGATCGCCTACGGGCTGTGGTTTTCCTGCAAGATCGCGAATCGCGGCGCGTGCTCGGAGTAACCGAGCAGCCGCTCGATCCAACTCCGCGACCGTGACGTTCCCGCCCGTAGCTCAGCTACCCTTCGGGCCTTCCGCGAAGCAGTATAGGCCCCGATCCGTGCGGATGTACAGCTTCCCGTCCAGGATCGCCGGCGTCGCGTAGGCATATGCCCCAGTTCATTCACCTGAGTCACTTCCCAATCCGGCCTGGCTCATCATATAGACCTTGCCGTCGGCCGCCACCGGCGCCGAGAAATACTTCTCCAACGCGTTCCGCAGCCGTCCTTGCTTGAGAACCTCACCGCTTTGGGCATCCAACGCTGTAATGATGACGCCATCTTCTACCAGATAGAGGACGTTCCGGTAGAGCAACGGTGACGGCACATTCGGCAGGGTTTCATAGTAACGCCAGCTTCTATGACCGATCCATTCAGTTTGTGACAGGGAGCTGTTCTCCACCGGGCTGAGCAATCTTGGTTCGGCCGTTCGGGGGGGGGGGGGGGGGGGGGGGGGGGGTGATCCAACGGCCCTAGGGCGCTCCCAAACAAGAAGGCAGCCCGATCGTGATTAGACTGATCAATCTGGTATGATCTGACGAACTCCTGTCGTGAGCGCGAGGGCCTTTGGAGGCTCGGCGTCCAGAACAGCGCCAGCGCAGATCGTAGTCGCCATTGGGATTATTCTTCCGGGGCGGCCAAACCAAGGCTGTGTGACCGCGGTGGAAGGCGGCAGGGCTGGAACTCAGCCAACGGAGAATAGGAAAATGCTTCAGAAACCCTTTATGACGCTTGGGCGGTGCGTCACCCTCGCGGTCGCCTTCGGCCTCATGGCGCTGACCGGGTGCGGCAACGCCAACCCTCCCGACGGCTGCCTCTTAGGCCAGTGGCGCGGAAGCTATGTGACTGAGGCTGCGAACGTACAACTCGACGTAACAATCTCGGGCCTCGGCCTCGGCGATTCGGGCGACTGGAGTTTCACGGGCGCCGACGACATCGCGCTCGGCTCGGGCGACGTGCAGGCGTGGCAGATGGGGTCGAACGCGACTATCATCATCTTCACCACGCTCTCCGGACAGCCCGGCTCGTCCAACGCGTTGGTGGGCGAGATCAACGGCGCCTGTGACCACATCGAGGGCGACATCAGCGGTGGTAAATATCGGCCACTTCAGCCTCGACCGAATCTCCGGGTGAAGGTCCTCAACAGGATTAATACGAGTGCCGCTCGAACCATCGGAACTACAGCGGGAGTATGCCTACAACCAGGGTGGAAGCGGGATTCACCTACGGTCCTTGGTTTTCCTGCAAGATCCCGAATCACGGCGCGTGCTCGGACTAGCCGAGCAGCCGCTTGATCCGAAGCCGCGACCGTGACGTTGCGGCCCAGATCTCAGCCACCCTGCGCGCCTTCCGCGAAGCAGTACAGGCCCCAATCCGTGCGGATGTACAGCTTCCCGTCGACGATCGCCGGCGTGGCGTACGCATCATGCCCCAGCTCGTTCGTCCGCATGACTTCCCACTCCGCGCCGGGTTTGAGCACCGACACCTTGCCGGCCTGACTCATCATGTAGACCTTGCCGTCGGCCGCCACCGGCGCGGAGAAATACTTCTCCAACGCGTTCCTCAACCGTCCCTGCTTGAGAACCTCACCGCTTTGGGCATCCAGCGCTGTAACGATGCCGCCATCTTTCACCAGGTAGAGGACATTCCGGTAGAGCAAGGGCGACGGCACATTCGGCAGCGTCTTGTAGTAGCGCCAGCGGAACGCCCCTTCGGTCATGTCACCTTTGCCACCCAGCCGGATCGCGTTGACCGCATTTACGGAGGAGCGTTTCGCCCGATAGTGGTGCCAGTCACGCTCGTTCATGTGCCCGTCAAGATCCAGGTCGTAGGAGTTCCAGCCTTTCTGCATTGCCGGCTCGGGCGCTTCTTCTTGGGCGATCTTGCCGTCACCGTTTTTGTCGTGGAGCTTGAGGGCCTCTTCAAACGGCGGGACGTCTTGCTGCTGGCCCAGGTCCGCCTGCCCGGCCCAACACAGAATATAGATCGTGTCCTCGTCCATCACGGGTGTCGGCTTAAGCTGCCACGTCAGCCCGCGCACCCACCAGACCCTGTCACCGGTAGCGACCGAATACGCGATCAACTCATACGAGCCCGCCACAAGCACTTGGAGCCCGCTGCCGTCCTTGGGATCGTAAAGCACTGGCGTCGAAAAACCACGTGTTACGAACGACCGCTCGTTGCGCCACGCCACCCGGCCGCTGTCCTTTTCCACCGCCAGCATGAACGAGTCGGTCTCCGAGTCACAGATCTGGATCACCAACCCTTCGGCGACAATTGGCGACGTGGCCATACCCATCGGGTTGTTGAACGGCCCCAGCGGCAGCCGCCAGCGCTCGTTGCCGTCCGGGCCGTAGGAGATCATTCCGACGTCCTGAAAGAACACATACACGTTCTTGCCGTCGGTGGCCGCACTGGGTGACGCCGCACTATTCGTCTCATGCAACTCCCCCTTGCGCCGCTGAGCGATCTCGCGACGCCACAGGATGCGGCCCGTTTGCCGATCGAGCGCGAAGGTGAAGAGACTCTCCCCCTCCCACCCGGTCAGAAAGATCGCTTCCTCGCCGAACACGGGCGAGGAGTGCCCAGGCGGCAACTCGGTCTTCCAGACGACGTTCTTATCGGGACCGAACTTGACCGGCAGCCCTGTATCATCGGCAACCCCGGCGCCGTTCGGTCCTCGAAAACGGGACCAATCCCCGGCCGTCAGAAAAGCCGCAGACAGGCTGATCGTCAGAAACGAACGTGCCGCCAAAGCGCGAAGTCGCATAGTTCCTCCAAACCCACGAATATACCGTAGGCGCAGGCTCACGCGGGGCTGGCTCCCAGACTCCCAACCCCCAGGCAAAACTCCAATGCCTGCTCGCTCGCCCAGAACCGCGGCTGACCCTTCCCCAGGAACGCCACATGCCCGCCGTGTGCCACCCGCAAGAGTGACAAGTGCGGGCTTCGCTCAAACACCGGGTCATCAAATACTTCAACCGGAATAAAAGGATCGTCATCAGCCTGAATCAAGAGCGACGGACGGCGAATCTCCGTCAGAAACCCGGCCGCCGAAGCTTGTTCGTAATAGTCCTCGGCGTCGCGAAAGCCGAAGGCCGGAGCCGTAACGCGGTCGTCGAACTCGTAGATCGAGCGCAGCCCGTCCGCACTGACGTCCCCGAACCTTGACGGCATCAGGGTTTGTTTGAGCCGTAGCGTCCGCCGCAACACCCGCAAGAAACGGATCTGGTACACACGGTTGCGCGGCTCTCCCAAGCGGCGGGCACAGGCGCCCAACTGAATCGGCACCGAGATTCCGCACACTCCTCGAACGTGCGCGGGTGCATCCTCCCCCCACTCCCCGGCCAGCTTCAGCGCCAGGTTGCCCCCCATCGAGAACCCGATCACAAACAGCGGCTCGGGCGCCAACTGCTCGACGACCGCCCGGAGGTCGACAGTCAACCCGGAGTGGTACAGGGTCGGCGCCAAGTGCTCGGTACCGCCGCAGTTGCGTACGTTCAGCCGGACAACATCGAAGCCGGCGAGCAGAGCAGACTGCGCCAGCCGCCGCAGATAGGGAGCTTCACTCGACGCCGCAAGCCCGTGCAGGGCTAGAATGGTCGCTCTCGCCGAGCCCGTTGGCTGTCTGTGGGGCGGCTGTCGGTTCCACGGCTGTCGATTTTCGTGCGCCAAGACCTGGACGCCGGGCTCCGTGCGAAACAATCGCGGCCGTGTGGGCCAACGGGACTCGTCGAGCGGCGCCGGCCAGTAGTGGGCCACAACGGTCTGGGCGTGGCCGTTCCGCAGCAGCGGACGAAAAGGCCGCGTCGCTGCGAACTGCGTCGGGACCCTGTGTTCGATGTCTGAATGCACTCGGCTGAGTCGTGACCGCCACCGTCGCGGCACCGTGAGCTACTCATCATAGCCGCGGACCCGATCCGCGAACGAGCTATAGTAGTAGCGCAGGAACGATAGCGCGGTGACGGGGCCCAGCTTGCGGCTCCGGAACTCTGACAACAAAGATTTCGGGAGCATCATCATGGCATCCATCAAACGGCGCAGCTTTTTGCGAGCTTCAACGGCAGTCGGCGCGGCTTCGTTGCTCGGCCCCGGCCTGAGTCGGGCCGGCGCCAACGACCGATTGCGGCTCGCCATCATCGGCATGGGCGGACGCGGCGGCAGCGTCATGAAGACCCTTGCCGGGATGGATGGCGTCGAGGTCGCCACGCTCTGCGATCCCGACGAAGATCGCATGCGCGAGCGCGGCGGGGAACTCGAAGCTCGCACCGGCAAGAAGCCCAAACTCGAACCCGACTTGCGCCGCATCATGGACGATCTGAGCATCGACGCCGTGTTCGTCACCTGCTGCAATCATTGGCACGCGCTCGCCGGCATCTGGGCCTGCCAGGCGGGCAAGCACGCCTACATCGAGAAACCCGTCGCGCACAACATCCGCGAAGGACGCATGCTTGTTGACGCGGCCCGCAAGCACAAACGTATCGTCATGGGTGGAACGCAGCGGCGCTCACACCCGCACTTCCAAGCTGCGATCAAACAGATCCACGAAGGTGTCATCGGCGACATCTACATGACGCGCTGGCTTCTCACCGGCGCCCGTGAGTCGATCGGCTTCAAACAGCCAGAGGCCGTACCAAGCTCATTGCACTGGGACCTCTGGCGCGGGCCCGCTCCCGAGCAGCCCTTCCACCGTAACCTCGTCCACTACAACTGGCACTGGTTCTGGGACTTCGGCAACGGGGAGATGGGTAACAACGGCAGCCACGCGACCGACATCTGCCATTGGGGCCTGGGCAAGGAGAAGGGCCTTCCCTTGCGCATCCACGCTGTCGGTGGACGCTTCGGCTACAACGACCAGGCCGAGACGCCCAACACCCTGACCACCACCTTCGAATTCGGCGACGGCACGCTCCTGATCGGCGAGATCCGCGGCTACTACACCGGCGAGCCCCGAGGCTGGCATTTCTACGGAACGAAGGGGTACATGCGCCTCTTCTCGAGCGGCCGCTTCAAAGTCTTCCTGGGCCGCAACAAGAAGCCCGAGCCGGGCGTCGGCGACGTGCCCGAGCTGGAGGGCGGCTTCGATCTCGTGGACCGCATTCAGTTCACGAACTTCTTTGACGCCATCCGCGCCGGCAAGCCCGAGATGCTGAACGCCGAGATCGAAGACATCTTCCTCTCAAACGCGTTCTGTCTGCTCGGCAACATCTCCTATCGTCTGCGCCGCGAGCTGCGCTTCGATCCCAAGACCGAGACCTTCGCCGGCGACAACGTAGCGAACCACTTGTTGAGCCGCAACTATCACAAAGACTTCCAGGCGCCGGAGAAAGTTTGAAAGTAACTCCTGCCTGTCGCGCCGGCGCGGAGTACCGGCTCGCTTCAGGGCCGCGCGCCAGCAAGCGGTGAACCCCTTTCGTAGCTTGTTAATGCGGGCCTCTTCGCACGCCGTTTGGAGGCAGTGTACCCGCGTGGCACACGTCCGGTTTGCCGACTTACCGTCAACTGTGGATTCGTAAACGCTACGGCGTTGATCGAGAGTGTACCGCCCATCGCCTCGAGAGAGCGCTACCGAGAAGCAGGAGCGGTCCAGAAAAAACCAAAGCTATCCATCGAAGGTCGGCGATTCCCGCCCAGGGTTGGGGGCTGAAGAGAAGAAGTACCAGAACGGGGACTGACGCGAATGCGAGGCCGACCGAGGCGTACATGCCCCGGACCGGGGCTGCCCGTCCCAAGATGATTCCGCCCAGCAAGGCTCCAAGAAGGAAGACCGGCAGCACTGGTATATTGGCGGGGACTCCCAGAGAGTCGAGCGCGAACTCGACTGCGTCTTCCGCGGCCAGCATGATAAGCGTCATCAAGAACCACGCCACCCCACCAAACAGGGTCAATCCAAGAACGGCAAACGGAGACCGCGCAAACTCCTTCCAGCACAGCGCGCCTGTGGTCCGAATCACCTGGGACCAGAACCAGCCCCGTCCACGGATTTGGGCTTCTTCCATCAGATCGCCCTGAATCGATTCAGCGCGTTCAGGGGACGTGAACAGGGTCAGCAGCGTGAAGGACAAAGACGACTTCGGCTTAGGCATTGGCCCCTCCGATAAGTTCCAGACCTGTGAGCAGACTCTGATACGCATTCTGCACCCTCTTGACAGCCTTGAAACCCGAGGCGCTCACCTTGTAGTACCGCTTGGCGCGTCCCCCGCGCTCGGGAGTCGGGTCTCCGAGACGGGAGGTCACAAACCCCTTGTCCTCCAAACGTTCGAGCGTCGTGTACAGGGCGCCTGGAGTGACGTCACGCCCAGTGTGCTCGGCTATCTCGGCTCGGACGCGAACGCCGTAGGCGGTCTCGCCAAGACGGAGGATCGACAGGAGAACGATCTGCTCGAACCCCCCCAAATTGTGCGTGCGCGACATAATTCCTGCATTGTAGTATAAATGGAGTTGCGGCGCAAGCCGCGAAAGACCGGACCGGCCGGGACGTCCTAGACCAACCCGATGACGTCGAGTCGGGTTCATGGATTCTGAGGTAGATGGTCGCGAGTAGTCTCCGGGTGTCTAGGAGCCATCGCACGAACCCCGGCGAGCCACTTGGACGGATAACACCCTTCGCGGAGAAATGCACCGACGAATTCCCCCGAAATCGCGTTCCGGCGTCGGATGCTTCGTCCACGCACCGGCTCAGGTCTGGAAGAAGGCTTGGAGTTCGCTCGGTCTCTTCAGCCGGTGCGAGGTTCCCAAGCGGACGCCCGCGAGTAGCCCAAGGCGGCGACTTCCCAATGCCACTGGAAGACAGGCCGTTCCGTGTGGCGCCGGGGCACGCCCTGGGCCTCGGCCCAGCGAAGATTGGTTTGTTCAATCAACTTCGTCCACACGCGGTCAGGGTCGGGGTCAAACACAATATCACCTTTCGCCGGCAAGACATGCCAGCTTCCCCGCTTCATCTCGCCTTCGAGCTGGCCGGCGCCCCATCCCGCGTAGCCCGTATACGTGCGGAACGCCTTTGGTTTGTCCCATCCGTTGGCCAGGCTTTGCAGCAGACCGTTGCTGGCACCGAGGTGGACATCATCAAACACCGGATGAGCGCCCTCGATCTCGTCATCGGTGCGAACGAGCACGGTCACCCGGCGTCGCGCAACCGGCCCTCCCTCATAGATCCGGTCGTCTTCGCCCTCCCACTGTTGGAAGTGATCGACGGCTTTGGAAAGCTTGATGGTGGTCGGGCGATTGATGATCAAGCCCACACTCCCCTCCTCGTCATACTGGAAGAGGAGAACCACGGTCTGGGCAAAGTTCGGATCCATCAGGGTTCGGCGGGCAATCAGGAACTTGCCTTGGGCGAGCCCGTAGGAGCGCCGGGTCTGGACGGCTCTATACGCTGCCCTATCCTGATCGGCGCTGTCGGGGGTGGATGCGCCTCGGAGCACTTGCCATCCGACTATAGACAGCAGGACGCCTAGAGCGCACACGCCCATGGCACCCAACCCGACAGATGAGGGCCCCGGGCGTGCCTTTCCCGTCAGGCGGCGTGCGAGTGTTTTCGACAGCATTGATCTCGACCGTGTGCCCGCTAGTCTAGGTACACCGTTTCACAAGCTCGGTCACGTATCTCGGAGGGGCATTCTGCCGCCGTCCTGGGCGGGCGGGCACGGGGGCCCGCCCCTACCGGGCAAACAGAAACGTAACCGGGTTTGCGAAACACACTACTAAGGTTCACCGCGCCGCGCAAGTCACGGCGAACCGGACCGAACCAACGCGTTCACTGCCCTCGCGAAGTTCACCGGGCGTCATGCCTCCATTGTCCCCCAAGCCGGCGCATCGTCGCTAAGACTGAGTTCTCACGGCTTCACCAGCGACCCGTCCATGCCTCGTACCGTCGTCCAATCGGAGACATGATGGTCGTCCTTGAGCGGGTATTTGGCGGCCATCTCAACATTGAGGTCGATGCCGAGACCGGGCTTATCGCTGCCGTAGAGATAGCCGCCGCGGATCCGCGCCGCGCCGGGCATCATCTCGTGAATCTCGTCAGGATAGTCGTTCTCCTCCTGGATGCCGAAGCTCGGGATCGTCAAGTCGACATGGTAGGCGATCAACTGATTGATGGGGTCGTTCTCGCCGCCCTCCTGGAAAGCAGTGCGCACGCCGAACTGCTCGCAAAGCGCCGCGATCTTCTTGGCTTGCGTAATGCCGCCGATCATCCCGACTCGTCCGCGGAAGAAGTCGATCACTCGCCCGGCGATCAGCGGACGCCACTCGTGCGGATGCACGAACAGCTCGCCCATCGCCATCGGCGTCGACGTTAGCGCACGGATCTTCTTGAAGTAGTCGATCTGCTCGGGCGGCAGAATGTCTTCAACAAAGAACATCCGCACCGCCTCCATGCGCTTGGCCAACTCGAGCGCCATCGTTGGGGTGAGGTGCTCGTGAACATCGTGCAGGAGCTTGACGTCCCATCCCAGCTTGTCGCGCAGGTGCTCGAACAGCTTCGGGATCGTGTCGACGTACGTCTCCTCGTCGAACGCCTTGCCGCTGTACCCTGTTTCCGGACGGCTGCCTTCACCAGGAGGGATGAAGCCGCCCCCGCCGTAGCCTCCCATTTGCACGCGCACGTGCCGGAAGCCTTTCTCCATCCAGCTTTGGGCGCTTTCGACACAGGCGTCCATCGTGGGACCGCCCGCGTGCGCGTACAGCGGAACGGCATCGCGTACCTTGCCGCCGAGGAGCTGATAGACCGGCATGTTGGCGCGTTTCCCCTTGATGTCCCACAGGGCGGAGTCGAGCGCGGCTTGGATCACGTTGGTGACCGGTCCATTGCGCCAGTACGAACGCACGTGGTTCCACTGCCAAAGGTCCTCGATCCGATCAGGATCTTTGCCGACCCAGAACGGCGCCATATGTTTCTCCAGCCCCGCCTTGGCGGCCCAGGACAAGTAGGCATAATTGGCCGAGCCAAGTCCGTAAAGTCCGGGCTCACTCGTGTGGACTTTGATGAACACCCACCGATACCCCCGCGGACTGGTACCGATCACGTCCACCTTCTCGATCTTCAGCGGCGGCAACCCACGCGTCGCCTGGGCGTACAGGTCGCTTGCCCAGAACGGTGTGAGGGCAAGGCCCTTCAGCAAATCTCTGCGTTGCAACATGACTGTCGTTTCTCCGACCGCGATTGTAGCGGTCTACTCTCGATTGAATCTACTGACGCCGTAGCAACCGTTGTTATAACGAGTCTATGAAACTCCTGAAGATCACCAGCGTCGGCAACTCGGCCGGCATTGTGTTGCCGGAGGAGATTCTCAAGCGGCTCCGGGCACGCGAGGGCGACACCGTGCTCGCGATCGAGACTCCCAACGGTGTTGAACTCCGGCCCTACGACCCGGAGTCTGACCGGCAGATGGACATAGCCGAGCAGGTGATGCAGGAGCATCGTTACGTTCTCAAGAAACTAGCCAAATAGCCATGGAAAGTCGGAAGCCGCGCTATTCACAATGTAGGGGCATGCCGTACCCGCGTGCTGCAATCCGCAACCGCATCTGACGGACTTGACAAAAACTTCGCTTCCACGACGAACTGCTAGCGGTGAGCTGCCACCTCCTGTTACAACTCGCCGCGGCCTCGCAGCCGCTGAATGTTTTCCGCCGCTCGAATGGCCAACGCCACAATCGTCAGCGTGGGGTTCTTCTCTGGGAAGGACGTAAAACTGCTCCCATCGACGACGAACAGGTTCTTCACCTCGTGTGCCTGGTTGAACCGGTTGAGCACTGATGTCTTGGGATCCCTCCCCATGCGCACGCAACCGACCTCGTGGGAGGCGAACCCTTGCGGGCCGCCGCGTCGCTCCATGCGGAACGCTACGCCGGCTGCGTCGTACATCTTATGGCAGGCGTCGAGCATAGCTTCGTAGATGGCCATGTCGTTCGGTTGCCACCGGAAGCGCACCCGCGGGACCGGCAGCCCGTAGTCGTCCCGGCGCGTGGGGTGCAGCGTGACACGATTGTCCGGGTGTGCGACAACCTTCCCGAACGTGAGGGCCGACGTCTGCGCCGGTTGCAGGTCGCGGACTCGCTGCTTGAAGTCCAGCCCGAACCCCGGCACATGCCACGCCTGGTGCGGTCTCATATACGAGCGCACGTTGAGCTGAATGCCGAATCCTCCGACGTAATCGGTTCGCCCGAGGGGAGGGAAGCGCGGGATGTAGGCGTGGTCGAGCGCACCATCCCGGTTCGTCGACTTCGTTCGGATCAACTCTTTCAAGTAGCCGAAGACCTCGGCAGTCACATGCCCGTGGAGGTACCGTCCTACGATGTCGTTGTTGTTGGCCAGGCCGTTCGGGAAGCGCTGCGAGCGTGAATTCAACAGTAGTCGCGCCGACTCGATGTTGCCGCCGCACACGGCGAAGACTCGGGCGCGGACCTCGTCTTCCCGCCTGCTCTCACGGTCGAAGATCATCGCCGCGCGCACACGGCCTTCTTGGTCTGTCCGCAGCTCACGCGCCATCCAGCCTGAGCGAACCGTGAGGCGGCCCGTGCCCCGCGCCTTCGGCAACACGTGCTCGGCTGTGTTGAAGATCGCCGACACGCCGCATCCCTCCATGCAGTGGCCGCAGCAGTGGCACGGCGCGCGTCCGTGACCGTCGCCGGTCGCCAGAGCCTTGCGCACCGGGATCACGCGCATGCCCAGCTTCTTGCCGGCGCGGCTGAGGATCTTCTCCGAGCACCGCAATGGGAGCGGCGGGATGAAGTGTCCGTCGGGCAGAACCTCGAGGTTTTCGCGAGTACCGCAAACGACCATCAGCTCTTCGGCTTGGTCGTAGTACGGCGCCAACTCTTGGTAGCTGAGCGGCCAATCCTCCTCGCTGCCGTTGACGGACCACTCGCGGAAGTCATCTTCTGAGAAGCGCAGCGCGACCGCGTTCCAGTGAGTCGTACGGCCGCCCAGCACGCGACCGCGGCCTACCGAGATGGTATCGCCGGCGTATTCGACCGGCTCGCGCTCCGGATCGGTGGTGACCTCCGGGATCACCGGCGGCCGCACCTGATCGTACGGCCAGGCGTGCGTGCGGAGCTTGGCCGGGTCGCGGTAGCCGCCTGCCTCGATCAAAGCGACGCGGGCCCCGCACTCAGCGAGTTGGCCGGCAAGCGTTCCACCTGCCGCGCCGGAACCGATCACGCAAACGTCAAATGTCTCGCGAGCCATGATCGGTTGTGGCTTGGTCAAGGACAATGTAGGGGCACGGCATGCCGTGCCCGGTTTCGAACGGACGGCTTGACCCTAACACGGGCACAGCATGCTGTGCCCCTACTTTTTCGTCGCGGTTCCATTGGGATATCAAGGGCGCAGCCCTTAGCCAGATAACGATCCTGTCTTGCGAAAAATCGCGCGACGGCCAGGCCGGACCGTTGCCTCACTTGCTGGGCCTAGCACGCTGCCCTACAACCGGCGGGTCACGCCTGTGCTGCCCGTTGCGAACCTCGCTCCGGCTCCGCCTGGGGTGTTTCTTCCACGGCTTCCGGCCCCGGCTGGGCTTCGGCTTCAGCCGGAATGTGCAGACCTAACGCCTGGCGTAGCTCGAGTTCCAGCCGGTCCCGCAAGTCCGGGTGATCGCCCAAGAACTGCTTGGCGTTCTCGCGGCCCTGTCCGATGCGGTCGCCGCCGTAGGAATACCACGCGCCGCTCTTCGCCACCAGCTTATTGACGACACCCAGGTCGAGCAGATCGCCTTCGAGCGACAGCCCCTCGCCGTACATGATGTCGAACTCAGCTTGCTGGAAGGGCGCGGCGACCTTGTTCTTCACTACTTTCACCTTAGTGCGATTGCCGACGATCCTATCGCCGTCCTTGATGGCCGCGATGCGCCGGATGTCGATGCGCACCGACGTGTAGAACTTCAGCGCGCGCCCGCCGGTCGTCGTTTCCGGACTGCCGAACATGACGCCGATCTTCTCGCGGATCTGGTTGATGAAGATCAAGCAGGTGTTCGACTTGAAGACCACCCCGGCCAGCTTCCGCAGTGCCTGTGACATCAGCCGAGCCTGCAAGCCGAGGTGCATGTCGCCCATCTCGCCCTCCAACTCGGCGCGCGGCACCAGCGCCGCCACCGAATCGACGACTAAGATGTCGATCGCGCCCGACCGCACCAATACGTCGGCGATCTGCAGCGCCTGCTCGCCGCTGTCGGGCTGTGACACGAGAAGGTTGTCCACGTCGACGCCGAGGCGCTGGGCGTAGATGGGGTCCATGGCGTGTTCGGCGTCGATGAACGCCGCCATGCCGCCCAACTTCTGTGCTTGTGCGACCGTTGACAAGGCCAAAGTTGTTTTCCCGGATGCCTCGGGACCGAATATCTCCACCAGCCGTCCGCGCGGCAGCCCGCCGACGCCGAGGGCGCTGTCGATCGCCAGCGACCCGGTAGGGATCACACTCACGGGAACCAATGCCTCCCGCGAGCCCAGCCGTACAATCGAGCCCTTCCCATGGGCCCGCTCAATCTCACCTAGCGCGTGCTCGAGGCTGCGCGTGCGTTCACGTTCGTCCATATCGTTCACTCCTCCTTGTGGTCTCAAATCCACCCCTGATACGAGATTGTACCAAAGGCGAATAAAAAGCGAAAGTGGGTCAAGACGTTTCTTCGACCGTGACGGAAGGCAGCGAATGGCAGGCCGCAACCGCTAGCGTATTTCTTCGCCGGGCAGGGGTGCATAGTAGCCGCGCCGTACGCGCACCTGCGTGTTCTTGACGCGGGTCTTGATCTGGACACGATGGAAGGTTCCGTCAGCGGCGAAATCCTTCGGCGAGTACAGGATGAAGTATTGATGCCGCAACTCGTTGGCGATGTTGGCGAATGACTGTTCGAGGTCACGGGCTTGAAACGGGTGGAACGACAAGCCGCCGGTTTCACGCGCGTACTTGCGCAGAACTTTGTCGCCCGCAATCTGCTTGCCGCTGCGGTTGGTCGAGATCGTGTAGATCACGGTTTCGGCCTTGTGTGCCATCTCGAGCGCCATGTCACGTGTGACGGTGCTTTGGTTGTCTTCGCCGTCGCCGAGGATGACCAGTGCCCGGCGGAATTGCTCGGGCGGCCAGTCTTCGGGCAGCTTGTCGCGGCAGGAGAAATAGATGGCGTCGTAGAGGGCTGTTCCGCCGCCGGCGCGCAGGCGGCGTACGCCCAGCGCCAACTCCTCAGGATCAGTTGTGAAATCGACGATTAACTCGGCGCGGGTGTCGAAGCTCACGAGGAAGGCCCTGTCCCGCTCCTCGCGCAAGACACTGCGGATGAATTCGATCGCGGCTTCTTGCTCGAACTTGAAGCGCCCGCGGATGCTGTTGCTCGTGTCGACCAGGATGCCGATGCGTAGCGGCAGCTCGCTTTCGCGCACAAACTCGCGAATGTCCTGCTCGACCTTGTTGTCGAACACACGAAAGTCTTCGCGGCCGAGGTTGGTGATGAAGCGGTTCTTCTTGTCGGTAACAGTGAACAGCAGCGGGACGCGCGAGACGTCCACGCGGATGGTGGTGTTGAGGTCGAGCAACGGCGGCGCCTCGCTGGTCTCACTGCCGATGGGCTGGGTACTTTGGGCCCAAAGCGCCCCGCCAAGGAGCAAGACTGCAAACCACCGCTTCATATTCACGCCAACCGGCGACCTCATTATAGCGTCTCGTCCACGCGTCCAAAGCGGTCCCGGTTTGCTGGTTTTCCAGGGGTGCGCGAGATATACTACTCGGGATCTGTGAAGTCCTGGTAGGGGGCGGGCACGGGGCCCGCCCCTACGGCGTTGGGGGAGCCACTGCGCGAACCTGAGTTCGGAGGAATCGGGCTGGGCCCATCAATACAGCTACATTCTCGAAGCAGCACGTTTGTGTCGCGCACCCGTTTGCTAGTGCTTCGCTCGTACGGATCTCGCATCGGTCCGTGGCCTTGGTCGGCATCACCCGGCAGCTAGGCTGTCGATCATCTCGGAGAAGTCTCGAGGCAGCGGCGCCTCGATCGTCATGGCCTCGCCGCGGGTGGGGTGCTCGAAGCCGATCTCTTTGGCGTGCAGATAGAACCGCGCCGACCCTGGTCTTCCGGTGGGGCGTCGCGCCGCCCCGTACAGCGTGTCGCCTACCACCGGATGGCCGATGGCCGACAGGTGAACGCGGATCTGGTGCGTACGGCCTGTGCCGATGCGTACCTCGGCGAGCGAGCAATTCCCCAGCCGGCGCAGCACCCGAAAGTCGGAGAGCGCCGTCCTTCCCTGACGGCGGGCAGCCATCTTGATGCGCCGGCGTGGGTCGCGCGAGATGGGCATTTCGAGCCTCGTCCAGCGCACGCCGTCTACTTCGACAGAGCAGCCCTGGGCCGCCGGCTTCGTGGAATCGCCTTCCACCAGCGCCCAATAAACTTTCCTCACCTTTCGTGATTGAAACTGCTGGGCGAGTGTGCGATGGGCCCTGTCGTTCTTGGCGACCAGCAACACACCGCTGGTCATACGGTCGAGGCGATGGACGATCCCCGGACGCACGTCACCGCCCACTGTCGACAGCGACCCAAAATGGTGGAGCAGGGCATTGACGAGAGTCCCTCCGGCTTTGCCGGCCCCGGCGTGGACGGTCATGCCGGCGGGCTTGTTGATGGCGGCCAGGTCGCCGTCTTCATGGAGGATGTCGAGGTCGATCTCCTCGGGGAAGGCCTTGAGCGGCGGTGCGGGCGCGGGGTCAACTCTGATGGTCTCGCCGCCCCGTAACCGAACCGACGCCTTGCCTGCCGTACCGTTCACGTCGACGCGCCCGGCGCGAATCCATGCCTGGATTCGGGCGCGGCTTGCTTCGGGCATGTGTTCGGCGAGGAAGAGGTCCAGCCGCTTGCCGGTGTCGTCTGGCTGAGTCTTGAAGACCACGTGCTTCCCTTGAGTGGATGCGACGTCTTGGAATGGAGCTCGCCGGCTGTGATTGGGCCGGTCGTGAGTAGAAGCGCTCCCTTACGCTTGCCACTCGGCAAGGGGGTACCGGTCCATAGGAACGAATGCATCCCGGGTCGCGGCCGTCGAGAGCCGTTCCAGTTCCAGTGTAGCGCGAGGTTTCCCGCCTGATGGCGATCTACAAATTGAAGTAACTGAAAACAAGGGCCTTGACCGCCCCAAGAACCTGTGACTCACGACAGGGCTAACGTCTTGGTGCAGGGATTGCGGTGTAGCGCCAAACGCGAAATCTCGCGGCCACGGGCGGGACGATGTGCGAGAGCGCGGCGCGGCATCAGTAGCGCAGCTGGCAGGCCAGATAAGGAGACGCTCACCGTAAAGCAAACTCCTTTCTCGTCCAAATCGTCCCAGAGTGTCACCGCCTAATCCGCTACTTCGACCACTCCCGGTTGTCGGAGCCAATCAGGGAGCAGCGTCGTCATCGGGTCGGTGCGAGCCGGCACGCAGCAACTGAATAACGCGACAGTCGGTATCATCCGACACGCGGTGTTCGACGAGTGCGATCCAGGCACCCTACTGCTTCTCGCAAGAGCGTTGTCACAGAGCAAAGGCAACCCGGATCGCCGACGTTATACTCATTGATGAGCTAAACTGCTATCTCTATCGCTCGCCTTCCCGCTAGTACTTAATCGCAAAAGTGCGCGTCATAACACATGACCTTCCGGAATTCTGTCCTCGTCTTTGTTTTCAGTGGATTCGCGCACAGATAGGCGTTGGTCGAACGAAGTGCGAAGTTCTGCAACCCCTGAGAAATAGATAGGTTCGTCCAAGTGGTCATAATTACGCTTACTTTTGCAACCAAGTACTAGGTCACCTACTGCCCAATGCTTGACGAGGGGTATACACGATCGGGTCGAATACTAACCTGCAACGAGGCCCTCGACCTCGTGAGGACATCACCCCCTCCGATCCAGAGATGAGCCATCAGGCAACCCCAAAGAAACCCCGTGGCCGACCGTTGTTCATAGTGGCCTACGTGGCCGTCCTTAGCCTTGTGGGTTATTTCTACGTGCTTCCGGTTGGACTGCAGGCCGGCTGGGCCATCAGTCTGAAGCTGACGGACCGGGCAACTCTGTGCACCTGGTCTAGGGTCTTCAAGTTCTACGCCGACCTATCGCGTTTTAGCCGTATGCTCAAGGCGGCGCAATCGAGAGTCAGGGTGCTTGAGCGGGATGTGAGTAGCAACCTCGAGAAGTTCTCGTCGTCGGTGGGCCCTTTTTGGGTTCCGCATGAAGAGGGTCCGCAAAGGGGAATCGGCTACTTGATCGCCGAGCATGATTGGGTGGCTGCGACCAGTGCCGACCAAAGCGTTCGTGAGGGTGACATCGTCATCGATGTTGGCGCCCACGTAGGCGTGTTTACGCGCAAAGCTCTCCAACTCGGCGCCGAGCAGGTCGTTGCGATCGAGCCTTATCCACAGAACGTGGAATGCCTGCGCCGGAACTTTGCAAAGGAGATCGAAAGCGGCCGGGTGGTCGTCGTTGCCAACGGAGCGTGGAACGAGAACACTACGCTCACTCTTTACATAGGAGACTACTCGTCGTGGAATAGTTTTGTCCATCAACTGGGCGCCGGCGAGCTGGACGTGCCGGTTCGGCGGATCGACGACATTGTGGCTGACCTGGGGCTCCCGTCCGTCGATTTCATCAAGATCGATGTGGAAAACGCCGAGGTCGAAGTCCTCCAAGGAGCCGTGCAAATCCTTCAGACGCAAAAACCCCGTCTAATGGTCGACGTGCATCAGGGGAGCAACCGGTGGGAATCCCTGCCGGCAGTGATTCAAGATGCCCAAGCTGGTTACCAGATCTCCTGCGGCCCGTGCCGGCCGAGCGAGGGTGAAGACCGCCACATCCTGCCGCATGTGATTTTCTTTTACTAGGCCCTGGAACCGGTCCGCATCCCGCTCTTGTTCGCCCAAAGGAGGCTGTGACGATGGAATGCATTTCGTACCGCACTGGCTACAAATACCAGCTCAAAGCAGGCTATGTTGTTGACATTGGGGTCACGCCCGATCAGCCGATCGTCGGAAGGTTTCTAGCCTTGTCGGTGGAGGGCAAGCTCACAATCAAGGAAGGCTATGCCTGGGACGGGCCATCAGGACCAACTCTTGACACATTGAATTTCATGCGTGGTTCTCTTGTGCATGACGCCTTGTATCAGTTAATGAGGGAAGGCCTCCTATTGAATCCCGCAAATTATTATGACACTTTTTGACAGTGTGGAGCATCTATATATGTATGGGCAACCCCAAAGGTGTGAAGCGGGATTTCAAGGCGCTGGAGAAGCGCCGTTTCGAAGCGATGCGGCTGCTCCACCAAGGCCACAATCAGTCCGAGACGGCGAGACGGCTGAACGTCGCTCGCCAAACCGTCAGTGAGTGGCGGCGGCAATACCGCGAGCAGGGTGCGGCCGGACTCCGCCAGGCCGGGCGCGCCGGACGCAAGCCGCTCCTCGATGCCGCACAACGCGAACGCCTGACGTCGCTGCTGCTGGAAGGCCCGGAAGCCCACGGCTTCCCAACGCCCCTGTGGAGCTGTCCGCGGGTGGCTCGGCTGATCGGAGACGAGTCGGGGTCGCATACCACGCAGGCCACGCCTGGAAGATCCTGCGAGCGCTCGACTGGAGCCCGCAACGCCCGGCCGGAAAGGCGCGCGAGCGCAACGAAGAGCGGATCCGCACCTGGAAGCGCAAGACCTGGAAGCGCATTAAAAAAAAGCCCAAAACGAAGGCCGTACGCTCGTCTTCATCGACGAAAGCGGATTGAGTCAGAAGCCGCATCGCTGCCGCACCTGGGCGCCACGTGGCCAAACACCGGTGCTGCAGTTTAACTTCAACTGGGAGAAGCTTTCCGTCTCGGCGGGGCTGACGCTGCGTAACTTCTACTTCCGGCTCTATCCCGGTGCGATCGGCAAAGAGCAAGTGATCGACTTTCTCAAGGCGTTGGTACGTCATATCGATCGCCCGCTGCTGATCGTCTGGGATCGGCTGCCGGCGCACCGTAGCCGCCTGGTGCAAGAGTTCATCGAACTCTCCGAAGGCCACATCGCAACCGAGTACTTGCCACCCTATGCGCCGGAGTTGAATCCGGTGGAATACATCTGGGCTTACTGGAAGCAGCACGAGTTGCCGAACGTCTGTCCGAAAGACTACGGCGAGCTGAACGAGCGGGCCCGCAAGGCACTCCGCCGCATGTACCGCAAACCGCGTTTGATCACGGCCTTCTGGAAACAGTCTTCTCTTTGTTTTGACTGACTCTATATTATGCGGGAGTCAATAGGATCAACATGCAGGGATAACGGCCTTGGGTGCTAATGAACTAATAAGTAGTTATCGGTTTCCCACTGGCTCACGCTCTGGTGGTAGCGGCCCCATTCCTCCCTCTTGACCTGAATGTAATAGGGTGCGTACGCCTCCCCGAGGGCGCCCTTTACGACATCGTCCTGCTCGAGACAATCGAGCGCTTCCGACAGGGTCGTGGGCAAGTAGCTGATGCCTCGCTCACTCAGCTCGGTCTCAGACAACTCGTACAGGTTGTCGTTGTTCTTCACGCCGGGGTCGAGCTGGTTTTCGATCCCATCGAGCCCCGCAGCCAGCGACGCCGCGCACGCCAGGTAGGGGTTGGACGCGCCGTCAGCCGTGCGATTCTCGATGCGCCCCGGACCGGGTACGCGAATCATCTGCGTGCGGTTCGACGGCCCGTAGGTGACATACACCGGCGCCCAGCTTGCGCCCGAACTCGGCGCCCCGCGGGTCAAACGCTTGTAGCTGTTCACGGTCGGAGCGGTCACGGCGGCCAAGGCCTTGGCGTGGCGGAGAATGCCTCCCATGAACCAGCGCGCCAGTTGCGAGAGCCCGAGGTCGGCGCCGTCGTCGAGGAACAGGTTCTCGCCCGATTTCGCGTCGGCCAGACTCATGTGGTAATGCGTTCCGTTGCCGGTGAGGTGAGCGAAGGGCTTCGGCATGAAGGTAGCCCAGAGACCATGCTCTTCGGCCACGGTGCGCACCATCCATTTGAAGAACGTGTTGCGGTCGGCGGTCGTCAGCGCGTCGCTATAGGTCCAGTTGATCTCGAACTGGCAATTGGCGTCTTCGTGGTCGTTGGCGTAGGGCGTCCAGCCCATTTCCTGCATGTAGCCAATCAGCGTTGTCATCAGATCGAGATTGCGATGCAGGGCGCGCAGGTCGTAGCAAGGCTTCTCGAGCCGGTCGTGCGGGTCCCAGGGGGTGAATTGCCCGCCGTCGTTTTGCTTGAGCAGCATGAACTCCGGCTCGACCCCGACGTTGAGAACGTAGCCCTTCGCGTTTGCCTTTTCGAGTTGGCGCATGAGGATCGTGCGCGGACAGTAGGGCCACGGCTCGCCGTCGACATGCAGGTTCCCGGCCAACCAGGCGATGTTCTTTCGCCACGGTAGAACGGTCATCGACTTCAAATCGGGGATGCTCATGATGTCGGTATCGTGCGGGCCCTGCCCGAGATGGCCCGCCGCGAAGCCGGCAAAGCCAGCCCCGTCGCTGGCCATTTCGTCGAAGTTGGTGGCAGGTACGAGTTTCGCCTTGGGCGCGCCGCCCATCTCGACGAAGGAACAAAGAAAGTACTCGATGCCTTCTTTCTCGATCCGCTTCTTCACCTCTTCCGCTATCACGTTCGCCTCCCCAGTTCGTTAGTGAATGACCCGGTCAGTGAGAAACCGCCGCCGCCGCTTTTTCACCCACCAAGTCTCCCTTACGAAAACGGTCTGGAGTGAAGGGCGCGATCACCGCGGGCACTTTCTTTGTGGCGATCAATTCGGCCAGATAGCGGCCGGCCGCGGGCGCCGCCTTGAAGCCGTAGGTCCCCCAGCCGACATCGACGTAGAAGTTGCCGACGTCCTCAAAACCGCCGATGATCGGAGCGAAGTCGGGCGTCATGTCGCAGATGCCCGCCCATTGGCGCAAGACTTTGATGTAGTGCAACTGAGGAAACAGCTCCAGCGCCGAGGCGGCCATGTGTTCGAGCGTCGGCAGCGTGCTGCTCATGCTGTAGGACTGATAGGGGTCGATCTCGGCGCCGATGACCAGCTCGCCCCGCGACGTCTGGTTGACGTAGACATGCAGACTGGCGGAGACGATAACGGTATCGAGAAACGGTTTGAGGGGCTCGGTCACGCAGGCCTGCAAGGGGTGCGTCACGATCGGCATTGGTACGCCGGCCATGTCGCAGATCGTGCTCGCCCACCCCGCCGTCGCGTTGACGACCGCGCCCGCCGCGATCTCGCCGCGCGTCGTCACGACTTTGTCCACCCGGCCGCCCTCCAGCCGGATGTCCGTCGCTTCCGTGTAGGGGTGGATTTCGATTCCCAATCGATCGCAGGCGCGAGCGTAGCCCCAAACGACCGCATCATGGCGAATGATCCCTCCCGGCGGGTGGTAAAGCGCGGCCATGATAGGGTAACGGGGCCGGTCACTACAGTCAATGCCGGGCACGAGTTTCTGGATTTCGTCCGGGCCGATGATGCGGCTATTGACGCCCATGAGTTGATTCGTCTCCGCCCGTACCCGCAGGCCCGAGACAGCCGTGTCCGAGTGTCCTAGGGTCATGTGGCCGCACTGGCTAAACAACACGTTCCAACCCAGTTCACTCGATAAGTTCTTGTAAAGCTTGAGGGACGCATCGTAGAACGCCACCCCCTGCGTCGTACGGTAGTTCGCGCGCAGAATGGCGGTGTTGCGTCCGCTGGCGCCCGCGCCCAAATAAGACTTCTCGAGCAGGGCAACGTTGCGGATGCCGAACATCTTGCCGAGATAGTAGGCCGTCGCCAGCCCGTGAACCCCAGCGCCGATGATCACGACGTCGTAGCTCGGCTTCAACTCGTGCGTCCGCCACATCCGATCGTTGCGAAATAGCTGCATGGCGCGTTCCGGCGGTTCGTTAAGCCTCCCTCAGTAATTGATGCGCGGCGAGGCCGAACGGCGTAATGTCGAACTCCTTGCCGGCCTGCATGACCGCCTGCCAGAACCACTCACCGAACTCGCGTCCCGTGAGAAGGAGGTAGGCGCGCAGCACGCCCATGTCTTCGCGCATGACGATGGTGTGGACGTGTTCCATCTCAGTCTGTGCACTGCTTAGATCGGGAAGAGCCGAACCCGAAATGTCTAGGTCCGTCAACTTGCGCAGAACCTCGCTGCTACGCGGCCCCGCGAGCAGCAGAGAGGCGTACACGGAGGCCACATCCGTTGTGTAGAAGGGCGGCGTGTCCGACTCCGTTTGAGCCTGGCTTAGCGAGTCCAAGCGCGCTTCCAAAGCATCTTTCTCGTCGAACCCGCAAGTGACAAGGTAGTGGCCTGTGCCGAGCTTCCAAGCGCGGCCGTCACCTCCTGTCTCGGGTGGGCGGTCCAATCGGTTACCTTTCAATTGAAACTTGGGTAACCAACCGCAGTCGGCGAGCCCGACGCCCGTTCGGGTTCTTTGAGCTTCCTGCTCGGGCGCGCCGAAATGATCGGTCGCTTCCCACCCGGACGTCTCTATCCGCCTCACCCCCATACGTGCGTGGAGGTCACTGAGAGCGGTGCGTTTCAAAGCGGCGCCAGCTTTTTCAACCATCATTCGGTGTCTCGGTGTCGGGATACCGGGCTACATCCGCAAGCGTTTACCCTCCGGATCGTAGAAGGCCGCCTGTTGCACTCGCGCCTTGGCCAGCTTCCCTGCTACGCGTACCTCGATCTCGTTTCCGTCATCTCCGAGCGCGGCGTCCACCCAAGCCATGCCGACAGCCCTGCCGTTGACGGGCGAGTAGCGCGCGCTCGTCACCCGGCCCGCCGGACGTCCCGCGACGACCACTGCGGCTCCGTCCTCGGGCAGGCTGTCGTCCGTCATGACAAAACCGATCAGGCGCTCGCGCATCTCGGCTGACTGCAAGCTCTGCAGCGCCGGCTTTCCAATAAAGTCGTCCTTGTCGAGCTTCGCCACCCAGGCCATGTCCGCTTCGAACGGATTGCTCAACGCATCGGTGTCGACTCCCGCGATTACGTGCTTCTTGTCAAGACGCAACATGCGTTGTGCCTCGACGCCGAAGGGACGTATACCGAATGGCTCTCCAGCCGACAGCAGTGACCGCCACACATGCGTGCCGTACTCGGCGGGTATGTGGACCTCCCAACCCGCCTCGCCGACGAACCCGATCCGCATCAAGATCGCGGGAGCGCCGGCCACTCCCCCCTGGCGGCAGGCCATATAGCGGAAGGCCTCGGTGCTGAGATCAATGTCTGTGAGGAGCGAGAGCACTTCGCGCGCCCGCGGTCCCGCGACGTTCACCGACGAGCGGCCGCCGGTTACGTTGGTGACATGCGCGTCCCAGCCCGTGTCGATCAGCCACCACTCGAGCCACTGCACCACGAACTCGAGATTGCCGGTGGTCGTCGTCAGATAGTAGTGATCGGGGGCCAGCCGCGAGATGGTGCCGTCGTCAAGAATAATGCCGGTGTCATCACAGATGACAGCGTAGCGGACACGTCCCACCTTCAGGTTGGCGAAGCGATGGGTATAGATCTTGTCCAACAACTTGCCTGCGTCACGGCCCCTGACTTCGATCTTTCCAAGCGGTCCGACGTCGACGACCCCGACTCGCTCCCGCACCGCCCGGTATTCGTTTTCAAGACATTCGCGTTCGGTGAGAGCCGGGTCGCCGTGGTAATAGCGGGCGCGCTTCCACTGCCCCATGTTCATCCAGACGGCGCCGAGGGCCTCGTGTTCGTGATGCAGCGGGCTCCGCTTGACTGGCGGGTGCCGCGGGCCGGCGAGCGCTCCCAGCGAAACCGGCGGATTCGACGGCCGGCTCGTGGTCACACCAGTCTCGGCCATCGAGCGGCCCGTCTCCCCCGCGCACACGGCGATCGAGGAAAGCTGGCACATGCGCCCTTGGCACGGGCCCATCGACACAGTCGTGTAGCGCTTGATCGTTTCGATCCGGTCAAAGCCCTCGTGCACGGCTTTGCGGAGGTCCCGCGTGGTGACGTCCTCGCATAGGCAGACGTAGCAGCCTTTCGAGTCGGGGAACGTCTCGGGTGGTAGCGGATGGACCGGCGTCAGCTTTTCGCCCGTGACCTCGCCCGCGGCAGTGATGTTGGGCGGGAGCTTCGTCGGAAGAAAAGCGCCTTTCGCTTCGTCCCACTCGAGCTTGCCGCCGGCTTGGTGCAACAGTCCGGCATCGGGTATCTGATAACCGCACATCACGAGCAGGTCGCAGGGCACGTCACCACCGGTGGTACGGACACCTCGAACCTTGCCTCGCCCGGTTGCCGAGATGACCTGGCCGACGGGCAGAATCGCGGTGACATCAGTCCCCGCCTCGCGGAGCCTGGCGGCAATCGTCTTGGCCCTCGTGCCCTCCCCCACGACGACGGCGCGCTCACCCGGCTGAATCCCATAGAGCCCAATCAGCCGCTCGACGGCGGAGCTGAGCATGACGCCGACCAAGTCGTTGTTCTCGAATAGCAAGGGCGCCTCGTAGCATCCGGTGGCGACGGTCACCTGTTTCGTGCGGACGTGGATCAACCGATCTTGTGCGGCCCCGAGTGAACGTGGCTGTACGACCCCCAGTAAGTTGCCCTCGTAGAGCCCGAAGCACTGCGAGCCCGAGTAGATCTCGATGGCTTCCGACTCGCGGACCTGCCCCAGCAGCGCCTCCGCCTCCGTTTGCCCGTCGCGGGCGTATCGCAGATGGCCCCCAAGCTCGGACTGATCGTCGATCAAGATCACGCGCCTGCCTCGGCCGGCCTCGTCAAGGGCGGCGGTCAGCCCGGCTGGTCCGCCCCCGACTACGGCCACATCGGTGTTGAGGTGAATATGTTCGTAATGAGGGAACTCTCCCTTGATCTGATCGATCGTGGGGGGCGCGTCTCCCAAGCCGGCGACGCGCCGAATCGCGGGCTCGACGACTTTCCAAGCGCGGCGGCTGGTGAAGGTCTTGTAATACCAGCCCACCGGCATGAGCGGGGAAAGCAACTTCTGCGCGGGCGCCAAGCAGTCGAATTCGAGCGAGGGAAAGACGTTTTGAGGCTTGACGACGATGCCGGCGCGGACCGGGCTGGTACAAGCGCGCACGTTGGGCACGCCGTCCACGTTCATCAGGCAGTTCGGACACCGCCCCGCCACGCACAGCAGTCCGCGCGGGCGGTGCGTCTTAAACCCCCGGCTGAAGATCCGCCTGCCGGCCCGAAACAGCGCCGAACCGACGGTGTCGCCCGGGTTGGCGTGGATCGTTTTGCCGTTGAACGAGAACGTAAAGTCGTGACCCTCCCTGTCAGCCGCCAAGCAACCCCCTCGGCTTCTGTTCCGGCAAGAAGGCCTCGATCACTTCATTGGTCTTGGTGTTACGAACCGCCTGGAGCCACTGCCGGCATCCTGACCGGTGGTACCACCACTCGGTTTGGTTGCCCGCCTTGTTTTCCCGAACGTAACGGTAGCGGTGCCACTCCTCTTCGGGAGCATCCACTTGGGGACGCTGCAATACCTCACCGCCGAACCGAAACTCGTAGACGCTGCGGCCACCGCACTCGGGACAGGGAATCAGAAACGACATCGGCTATCTCTCAAGGCTACACAGGCAGATCGAGCACGGCCAGCTAGCTAGCGCGGTCCCCAACCTCAAACTGACGAGTTGGCAATGGAGAAACCGAGCCCGGAACGCCAGTGACGGGTTCGCTGCTCCTGCGCCAACGGGGGGCGTCTTGACCCCTCACTGGCGTTCGGGGCTCGGCTGTTTCCGCGTCACGCTCCGCCCTGAAAAGTCGCCACGTTTCTTCAGACATTGCTTGCATCAAACGACAAGAAGCATATTCAGTCCCGCGCACCCCAAACCCTTCTCGTGCCTGCCAAGGGAACTTCGCAAATCGCGGAAGCCTCGGCCGTCAAAGCGGCCATGTCTTCGGGCTCCAGGTTGTGGACGTCCGACTTCCCGCAGGATCGAGCCAGCATCTGGATCTCGAAGGTCATGGCGCGCAGTAAGTTCGTCACTCGCTCGGCTGCTTCCTCGATGGGCAACCGCTCCATGAGTTCCGGATCTTGGGTTGTCACTCCAACAGGACATCGGCCAGTATGGCAATGGTGACAGAAATGCGGCTCCGTGCCGAGCTTGTGATAGTCCTCGACCCACAGCGGCTTGTTGCAGTTCAGCGCAATGAGCGCCGCCGTACCGATGTAGATGGCATCAGCGCCCAGCGCCATGGCTTTGGCGGCGTCGACGCCGTCACGAATGCCACCGGCAATGATCAGTTGCACCTCTCCATAGACGCCGCTCGCTTCGAGAGCGCGCCGCGCCTCACAAACCGCGGCCAGCGTGGGGATCCCGGTGTGATCCTGCATGATGGCGGGTGACGCGCCGGTTCCGCCTTCCATTCCGTCGACGACGACAACATCCGCGCCCGCCTTGACGGCGAGCTTCACATCATCGAAGACGCGGCTTGCCCCCAGCTTGACGAAGATCGGCACCTGCCAATCAGTCGCCTCCCGCAGCTCCTCGATCTTGATAATCATGTCGTCGGGGCCGAGCATGTCAGGATGCCGCGCCGGGCTCCGCTGGTCGACCCCCACCGGCAAGTCGCGCTGCTTTGCGATCACCTCCGAGATCTTCGATTCCAAGAGCAGCCCGCCCGTGCCGGGTTTCGCGCCCTGGCCGATGGTCAGCTCAATGGCGTCGGCCTTCCGCATGTCGTGGACGTTGATGCCGTAGCGCGACGGGAGCACCTCATAGATCAGAGTTCGGCTGTGCTCGCGCTCGGCCGCCAACATGCCGCCGTCGCCGGTCGTATTGGAAGATCCGATCGCGGAGGCTCCCTTAGCCAGGGCCACCTTGGCGTTGTAGGAGAGCGCCCCCCAACTCATACCCGTAATCATGATCGGGACGTCGAGCTCGATCGGCTTCTCCGCGTAGCGCGTGCCCAGCACCGTCTTTGAAGAGCACTTCTCGCGATAGCCTTCGAGTGGAATGCGCGTCAGCGAGCAGGGGAGGAAGGTCAGGTCATCGAACGTCGCCCACCGCCGCTCGCGGAGCGTGCCGTAGCCACGGATGCGATAGATCCCGGTTTCCGCCTTGGTCTGTATGTCTTCGATGACACGCGACGAGAACAAGCCGCTCGGCTCGAGGGTTGGACGGGGCGGGGGCGAGTCTGCCATGGATCTTTACAACGCCTCCTGCCAACTCTTCCACTCAGCGCGGTCGAAGTTCCACAGCTTGCGTCCGGCTACTACTTTCTTGAATTGTGAAGCCAGCGGTTTCGATTCGCGGATCGGTGCGGGCAGATGTCGAGTCAACACGCTGTCCAAGAAGTCAGTGTCGTCGCGTGAGAGGTCGGCGAAGACGGCATCGCCGCCCAAGTCGTCGGCCCGGCCGCCCACGTAGCAGACCGTCTCGTACATGGAGTCGCCAAAGGCTTCGCCCGCATCGCCACAGACGATCAGCGTGCCCTTTTGGCCCATGAAGCCCGACATGTAGCCGCAGTCGCCCGCCACCAGAACGGTCCCGCCTTTCATCGACACGCCCGTGCGCGCGCCGGCGTCCCCGTGGATGACTACGGTTCCGTCTCGAAGCGCGGCGGCCGCGCTGTTGCCGGCATGGCCCTGGACGACGACCTCGCCCGTCAGCATCGACTCGGCGAGTCCCCAGCCGGCGCTGCCCTCGACCACCACGCTCGCGCCGTCGATGAGTCCGGCGCAGTAGTAGCCAACGCTCCCTGCAAACGTCACCTTTCCCGGTGAGAGCAGGGCGACTCCCAGATTGTGGCGCGCGCCGGGCTCGTTGACGACCAGTTCGCTTTCGCCGGCCGCGAGCCGCCGCCGCAGCTCCGCGTTCACTTCGCGGACCGAGCGGCCCTCACAGCTCAGTTCCGCCATACGCGCACTTCCCGGTTCTGTGCCTCCCGCACGGAGAAGTCGCCCTCCAGAGCGCCCCGAAAGGCCAGTTCTTCGGTAGCCACGGCGGCGAACTTGTCGGTCTCGGCAATCAGCAAGGGCTTGTGTGAGAAAGGATCCTTGACGAAGCCCACGGCGTCCGCGGTGGCGGCGACGCAACTGAAAGAGCCGTCGAGATCACTCGCAGCCGCTTCCAAGGCCTGCTTGAGGGTCCGGCCGTTGTGTAGCTGCTCCGCCAGGTAGACGCCAATGACCTCCGAGTCGTTCTCGGTATAGAATCTGACTCCTTTTTGCTCGTACTGCCGGCGAAGCTTGTGGTAGTTGGTGATGTGGCCGTTGTGCACGATGCAGACGTCAGGAAAGCCGTGCGCCCAGAACGGTTGGGAATGGCTCAAGTCGACGCGCGATTCCGTGGACATGCGAGTGTGACCGATCCCGTGGAGGCCTCGGCGGCCGGCAACGTGATAGGTCGCTTCGAGCTGATCGGGCGAGCCCACCTGCTTGACGATGTCCAGCTTCCGCCCCATGCTGACGACCTCGATCTGCTGTCCGTTAAGCTGGAGCGCGGCCTCCAGGGCGATTGGGTCCACATCCCCGTGGATGACGAACGAGAGATAATCCCCCGTAATCGCGACATCCTGCACCGCTCCGAGCGACCCGACCCGCGTTGAAAGCCGGCTCTGCCACTCTTGAGGCCCGTCGTCGGGAAGCTTCACTCGGACCGCCAGGCCGGCGCGGGCCTTCGGAGCATAGAGGGCGACCCCGGCCGAGTCCGGCCCCCGGCAGGCCAGGGCCCTCAGCATCGACAACAGAGTCGCGCCAACGGGCCCATCATTGCCGCCAGTCTTGTCCCAATAGCTGACGATTCCACACATTGCGTTTCACCCGGCCGCGTTGTGCCGGACACCGTGGCGGGAAGGTTAGTATACAGACCGGCAATGGCAAACGCCAGCCGTTGGCTTGGCTTGGGCCGGCTCTGATCGAAAGCTCTCCACGTCGGTTTCGTAGTGCACCAGAGCGGCCATCGCCCTGTGCTAAGATTGGGCGCGTTATGCCTGCCGAAACCCCCAACGCCAACCACAAAGACCTTGCGCCGCTAGCCTCGCGCTACGTTAGGATGAACGAGCTTCCCTGGAACCCCACCAAATACGCGGGGATCGACATGAAGGTGCTGCTCGAAGACAAGGAATCGGGTTTGCTGACGGCGTTGTTCCGTTGCGCTCCGGGCGCTCGGCTGCCGCTTCATGAGCAGGTGGAGATCGAGCAGACCTACGTGCTGGAGGGAAGCTTAGTGGACGACGAGGGCGAAGTGACCGCAGGCAACTATGTCTGGCGGCCCGCCGGCAGCCGCCATGAAGCGCACTGCCCCAACGGCGCGTTGACGATCGGGTTCTTTCTTCGGCCCAATCGCTTTTTCGAAGACGAGCCCGATACCTAGGGAGGCAGCGACTTTGCCACCGAGCTACCGCGCCTCCAACGGTTGTAGAGTCGCCCAACGGCCCCTCGCCATGGTGAGCAACATGCCGCAACTATCCGCAAGGCAGAGCCGATCAGCATGCTAAGATATCTCCGATCACATCGGGCGAACCAAAACCAAGAGATGCCTCGATTCAAAACGAGAGTGTTGTGCTCTGCGGCGTTACTGGGCAGCCTGTTGCTTGCCCAGGCTGCTTCCGGCGCGGAGCTGCCTCTCGCCGAGATCCCCCCCGGGAAAGTGTTGATGGTCGCCCAACCCCACCACGACGACCACACTACCGACTACGGCTTGGCCGGCTTGGTCACCGCTTTCATCGACGCGGGCTACAAGGGCTACTACGTGCGCGGGTCCAACGACGAGAAGGACGGGCGTCACGGCTATCCGCGCAACGACATGATCAACCTCAAGGAGACCTACGGCGCCATCCGCATCCTCGGGATGGAAGACGAGATCGTCAGTCTCAATTGGCGCAACAACTTCGAGAGTCCCTTTCCGCTCAACCAACTGCGGGAACAGTTGATCTTTCTCGTGCGCAAGTACAAGCCCGACGTCGTCGCGGGGCACAATGGCTGGGAGCACTATCAGAAGAACCCAGGCCACCGCAATCTCGCCTGGATGTTCGAAGAAGCCTACTGGCTCGCCGGCTACCGCAACGTTCACCCCGAGCACTTCGAGCTGGGCGTCGAGCCGCACGAGACCTATCACTACTTCGGCAAAGCGCGGCTCGACTGGGGGCTGGGACACCGCCCGAACGTCGCCATCCAAATGAACGAAAGCCAGGTCAAGATCAAAGAGAAGGCGATACACGCGCACCAGAACGTTTACGCCAGCCCCGGTGGCGCGCGTTCGATGAAGAGCCGGCTGGCGGCCCAGGGGCTCTACCTGCCTGAACTCGACAACATCGACGACGACACCACCGCCGGGAACATGATGATCGAGTGGCACATGAATTGGATCTCCCGCCGCTGGGGCAAAGAGGCGGGTGTCAAGTACGCGGAAGACTACTACTACATGGACGAGTTCAGCGACCTGCCCGGCCTGAAGAAATACCTCGCCTCGAACATGGAGAAGAAATAAGGTGGAGAAGAAATGAAGCGCAGGATCGCGGTCGGATTGCTGTTGGCGCTGGGCCCGTGGGTCGTGCCTCACGCGTCGGCCCAGCTCGGAGATACCAACAACACCGTCTTGGTCGTCACGTCCGACGCAAGTCACTACGTCCTGCACGCCGGCGGCACCGTCGCCAAGATGGTTGAAGATGGGATGGACGCGATCGTCATTCGGGTCGGCAACGACGAGAAAGACTCCTGGGACCTGTCAATCGAGGAGACCGTGCTGCGAACCAAGCAAGAGAGCGAGGCGGCGGCCAAGATTCTCGGTGTGAAGAGGGTGATCTCGCTAGGCTTCCGTTCGTCGGAGCTGTACGACGTTCCTTTTTCGACTGTGCGGGACCGGTTGATTTTCTACATCCGCGTTCACAAGCCCAAAGTGATGTTCATTCCGAATCCGTATACCCACCACGAGCGCAATCACGACCGCTACTACACCGGGCGCGCCGCCGAAGACGCCTGGCGGGCGGCGGCGTTCGGGAATTATCTGCCGGCTACCAAAGACACCGACCTCAAGCCTCATCTCACGCCGGAACTCTACTATTTCGCAGCGCCGGTCGGCCCCCACCGCCGCGAGGCCGAGTCGACCGAGACGTTTGTTCCGCAGCCGAAGAGGGTCGACATCTCCGGCACCTTGGACAAGAAACTCAAGGCTGCCCAAGCGCTCAAGACGATCAACCACAGCCTTGCCATGCGACTCAAGCAGCGCCTCGACTCGACCGACCGCCGCCTCCGAGCACTCGGCAAGGTCGACGAGGCGTCCATCAACAAGCTGGTGGAACAGCGCGTGCGCGGACTGTCAGCGGTATCAGCCGAAGGGACGAGCTACGAGGCGGCTGAGGAGTTCCGTTACGCCGGCACGGAGTTCCGGATTCCCGCCAAGTACCGCTAGCCCTTCACTTGCCCGACGTCGCGCAGACCCTAGAACCGAGCCGTGACCGTGAGGGAGCGGTTTCCTCGAGGCCGCGATCACCTCATGGCAGGACCGTTCAACTCCATTGGTTCCGGGTCGTCCAGGTCAGGCACGCATGAACGCCGCTGTTGAATGAAACCATGCTGTCGGCTCTCCTCACAGCCGTCCAGACGCTTACCCGCATTCCCGTTCCATCGCCCCGCAGGCCGTCCGACCCAACGATGATGGCCCTCTCCGCCGTCTTCTACCCGTTGGTCGGGTTGGTGATTGGCCTTGCCGGCTGGGGATTTCACTTGTTGCTGTACGACTACGTCCCCAGAACCATCCTGATGCTTGGGGTCCTCGTCCTGTGGGCATTGCTGACGGGTGCGTTGCACGAGGACGGCCTGGCCGACACGGTCGACGGTTTCGGCAGCCGCGCGACGCGAGAAGAGATCCTGGCGGTTATGAGGGATAGCCGCATTGGGACTTATGGGGCTCTGGCTCTGATCCTCGTGAGCCTGATTCGTTGGCAAAGCCTGACCTTGATGCCCGACAGCGACACCTCGTTCGCCCTAGTGATGAGCCAAGTCTTCCCCCGTGCGGGCGTCGTTGTACTGGCTTGAGGAGCCGGTCCGGCGACCGCCGGCTCCGGAGGCTCTCTCGCCGGCAGCTTGCGGGGACGCCATGTGGTTGCCACGGCCTTGATGGCTGCACTCCTATTGACCCCTTGGCTCCGCTGGCAAACGGCAGCGGCCGCGGGTATGTGCCTGCTGGTCGTCTTGGCCTCGGGGGCTTACTTCCGGCGCAGGATCGGCGGCGTCACCGGCAACTGCCTGGGAGCGGCGGTCCTGCTGCAAGAGGTAGCGGTTCTTCTTCTCATGGTTGTGGCTGGAAGCGTTGGAAGATGAACTCCTCGACGGGCAAGCCGGGGCCCGAAATCTACTTGGCTCGCCACGGCGCCTGCGATGGCGCCGACGCCGTGCTCGGCTCGACCGACCCTCCGCTGACGGACGAGGGCCGCCGCCAGGCCGCCGAGTTGGCCCGGGCGGTCGCACGCCTGGGCGTCGGAGACGCTGTTGGCCCGCACCGTCCGGGCGGTGACGGCGGTCGAAAACTCGTCCCTGGCGAGTGAGATCCAAACTCGTCTTGACCGGCTCACCAAGCCGCGCGGCAGTCTCGGGCGGCTTGAAGAGCTGGCTCTGCGGTACGGGTTGGCGGTGGGCAAGTCCCAGTGGGAGTTGCCCCGCAAGACGCTCTTCGTCTTTTGCGGAGATCACGGCGTCGCCGCCGAGGGGGTCAGCGCCTATCCCCAAGACGTGACCCACCAGATGGTCGAAAACTTCCTGGCAGGCGGGGCGGCCCGTCAACGTGCTGTGCCACCAGTACGAGATCGATCCTGTGGTCGTCGACATGCGCGTCAACCATACGTTCGACTCCTCGCGTGCGATTATCGGCCGCAAGATCGGTTTTGGGACGCGCAACTTGCTGCGGGAGCCGGCGATGACCGGGCGGGAGGCCGTCCAGTCAGTTGAGACCGGGGTGTCCCTCGCGGAAGCGGCCGTGAAACTCGAGTACGGCATCCTGGCAGTCGGTGAGATGGGCATCGCCAATACCACCCCGGCGAGTGCTATCGTTGCGGCGCTGGCGCGCAGGAAGGCCGATGAGGTTGCCGGTCCGGGGACGGGATTGACCGACGAGCAACGCCGCGCGAAGGCTCGGGTGATTCAGCGGGCGCTGGAGTTGCACGCGCCTGATCCCGCCGACCCACTGGCCGTCCTATCGGCCGTCGGTGGATTCGAGATCGGGGGAATGTGCGGCTTCCTGCTAGGCGCGGCCGCGAGCCGCACGCCCGTGGTCGTGGACGGGTTCATTGCATCGGCGGCGGCGTTGCTGGCGATACGTTTGGCGCCGAACGTCGGGGACTACCTTTTCTTCTCGCATCGGTCCGCTGAGCCGGGACATCAGGTGGCACTCGATCTGGTGCCGGCGCGCCCGTTGCTGTCGCTCGACATGCGCCTCGGCGAAGGGACAGGAGCGGCGCTGGCGGTGGGGGTGCTGGAGTCGGCCCTGCGTCTGTATCGAGAGATGGCGACCTTCGAATCGGCGGCCGTATCTGAGACAGGCCCATCGGCCTAATGGCAGCGACCCGCTTCAGTTCCGGCACGCAGTAGGGCTTCTACGCCGTGGTGATCAGCCCGGTCGGCTGACTGCTCCCTGATGGTCACGGCCCGGTTTCCCAGGACTACTTAACCCCCTGCGCCGGTTGTGCTAGCATCGTTAGGCTCAAAAACCGGGACCGTCCGCCCCGGCAACCACACGAGGAACAAACGACATGGCACAAGACGAGGGGAACCGCTGGCGATTCGTCGGCGCGGCTTTGGTGATGCAGCTTTGCTTAGGGGTGCTCTATTCATGGAGCGTCTTCCGGGGGCCCCTTGAGAACCTGCACGGATGGTCGAAGGAGACCAGCATCGCCCCTTTCACGACGTCGTTACTGTGCTTTACCATCGCCATGGTCATCGCGGGCTTCTGGCAGGACAAGAAGGGCCCCCGGCTGGTCGGTAGTGTCGGAGGCGCCCTTCTGGGAACCGGCTGCCTGCTGGCGTCGTGGATCGGTGAAACGTCCGGGGGGCTGATTCTCTCCTACGGCGTGCTAGGCGGCTTGGGGGTCGGGTTCGCGTACGTGACGCCTGTGGCTACGTGCATCAAGTGGTTTCCCGACAAGCGCGGCATGATCGTCGGTCTGGCGGTGATGGGCTTCGGCGCGGGTTCCCTGATCTTTGCCCCGTTGCTCGAATCGTTGATCGGCTCCGACCCGTCGATGCATGCGTCGACGATCCCGCGAACCTTCATCATCATGGCCGTCGTCTTCTACATCTTCGTGATCGGGGCCGCGCAAGTCTACCGTGTTCCCCGGCCGGGTTGGAAGCCCGCGGGGTGGGACCCGCCAGCAGCTGCGGCCGGCGCGAAACAGGACTTCAGCCCGGGCGAGATGCTCTCCACATGGCAATTCTATGTGCTGTGGTTGATCTACGCCCTGGGCACGTCGGTCGGTTTTGTCGCGATCGGACAAGCTGCGCCGATCATTCGTGAGATCGCCGCCGGAGGCGCCCTGCTCACCGGAGGCGCCGCCTTAGGGGTGATGTCGTTCTTCAATGGAATGGGCCGGCTCAGTTGGGGCAGCCTGTCCGACAAGATCGGACGCAAATCGGCGACACTCGCGATGTATCTGGTTTACATCGTGGCCTGCGTGTTTCTGCTACGGACCGCGTCTGGCTTTTGGCCGGTGTTGATCGGACTCTGTATGGTGGGCTTCTCGTTCGGGGGCTACTTGGCGCTGCTGCCATCGTTTACCGCGGACTACTTCGGAGCCAAGAACATCGGGGCGAACTACGGCATCATGTTCACGGCGTACGGGCTAGCGGGCTATTTCGTGCCGGGCTACTTTGCTTCGGTGATGGACCAGGCGCGCGACGCCGGCAATCTCGCTGCCGGGTATAACCAGGTCTACTTGACGCTCGCGGGCTTTGCGGCGCTCGGGATCGTCCTCGCCCTGATCGTGAGGAAGCCGAGCCAGTCCGCCGCGTAGCCGTCTGATCGTCAGAGGCAGGGGCTCGACATGCGGAGCCTGGGAGTTTCTACATTTGCAGAACGACGACCTCGCCATCATTCGGGAACAGCCCGCCTCTATGAACCCGAGGGTTCATAAATACCACCATGAAAACGGGAGGCCTCCAACGAACATGAAGCGCAAACGCTAACGGAATCAACACCACAGCGCTGTAGGGACGGGCCCCTGCGCCCCGTCCGTCACCGCTGTGAGCTTGGGCGGTTGGATATGCTAACATCACGCTTGCGCGGAGTATCCCCAAGGACGAACGAGGCTGATTGATGGCCGGCTCGAGGATATCGTTTTTTTGCCTGGGGTTGGGTGCCGGTGCGTGTTTCGGGCTGCTGATGGCCCCGAAGGAAGGCCGTGAAATCCGCGAGCAGTTGTGGGCGGGGGTCTCGGAGGGCCGCGACTTCGTGAAACGGCGTAGCAGAGAGTTGGCCCACCAAGCGGAGGACATTTTGGACAGGGGCAGGTCGACAGCGGCCCTGCGGCGGGAGCATCTCACGTCCGCCCTGGAAGCCGGACGCGAGGCCTATCGCCGGGCCGTGAAAGAAGACATCCCGCCGAGTTCGAAGGCGGCTTCCGAATAGGCGTTGTGGGCGGGCGGGGCGTAGCCGCCCGTTGTGAATCCACCTGGGAAGGGCAAGACTGATGGAACAAAACCTCCTCATCGTCATGGCGGTCTTCACCGGTATCGCGGCGGTCGCTTTGTTGGGCCAGGCGGCCTTTCTGTTCGGCATGTGGCGGGCCACGAAGGCGATCGAGAAGCGGACGTCGAAGTTTATGGACCGCTGGGAGCCGGTGGCGGATGCTTCGATCGAGACGATGGAGCAGGTGCGCAAGGAATCGGGCGAGCTATTGAAACAGGCGCAGGGCGTGGTGGCCTCGGCCAAGAGCCAGCTCGACAAGGCGGACGCAGCGCTTGACGAATTGACCGGTAGCGCGCGGGCCCAGATCGAGCGCGTGGAACAGACCATCGGTGCGGTTACCGACCGCGTGCAACAGACGGCTGCCGCCCTCCAAGATACTCTGCTGGTCCCCGTGAGGCAGATCCGGGCATTCGCGGTGGCGCTAAGTGCTGTGATCGACGGGTTGATGGGCCGCCGCAAGGCGCCGGTCGACCGGGCGACGCTGGATGAAGAGATGTTCATCTGAAAGAGCGGTGTGGCCAGGCAATTGGCGCAAGAAAAAATGGGGACTGGATCGAGCGCCGCCCACGTAACTTCCCTGTTCTCAAGTCTAACAAGCGGCGCGAAGTGGGCTATCCCCGGTTTCTTCGCATTCTTTCACAGCCCCCCATCGTCGCGGCTCTCACGAAGTTAGAGGAAAGAACATGTCGGTTCGCGTCGCTCTTTTTGGCACTAAATTCATGGGGAAGGCCCATAGTCAGGCCTATCGCAGCGTGAACATGTTCTTCCCCGAGGCGCCGCCGGTCGAGATGAAGGTGCTGGTGGGCCGCAACGCAAAAGAGACCGAGCAGGCCGCACGGCTTTACGGATGGCAAGAAGCCTCCACGGATTGGAAGGCCGTGATGCGCCGCAAGGATATCGATCTGGCGGACATCTCGACCTCGGGTGATCAGCACTACCCCATGGCCATCGAGGCGGCCAAAGCCGGCAAGCACATCATCAGCGAGAAGCCGCTGGGCAACACGCTGCGCGAAGCCAAACGGATGGCGGCAGCGGCCAACAAGGCCCGCGTGCGGCATTTTCTAATGCACAACTATCGCCGCTTGCCCGCGGTCACCCTGGCAAAGAAGATCATCGAGGAAGGTCGATTAGGAAAACTGTTCCACTTCCGCGCACGATACCTGCAGGATTGGGCCATGTCGCCTCAACTTCACATGCTCTGGCGCTTCGACAAGAAGCTCGCCGGCAGCGGCGCTCTGGGCGACCTGGGGTCCCACATCGTCGACCTAGCCCAGTATCTGTGCGACGACATCACCGAGGTCTCCGCGACGATGGAGACCTTCATCAAACGACGGCCCCGCTCCGCCGGCGCGAGGAAGAAAGAGAGCGTGACCGTGGATGACGCGGTCGTGATGTGCGTGCGTTTCGCCAACGGCGCCATCGGGACGCTCGAAGGCACTCGCTTTGCCTTCGGACGCAAGAACCACAACGCCTTCGAGATCAACGGCAGCAAGGGTTCGCTGGTCTTCGACCTCGAGAACCTCAACAACCTCCACTTCTGCTCGGCCGATGACGCGCCCGACGTGCAGGGCTTCCACGAGATCATCGCCGTTTCGAAAGGCAAGCATCCCTACGCCGATAACTGGTGGGCGGACGGCCACATCCTCGGTTACGAGCATTCCTTCACGCACAGCGTGAACGACTTCCTGATGGCGATCGAGTCGGGCGGCGAGATCCACCCTAACTTCGACGATGGACTCAAGAACCAGGAAGTGCTCGACGCGGTCGAGAGAGCGTCCCGCTCCAAGCGTTGGGTGAAGGTGGGCTGAGTTGATCGACATCCACACCCATGCCTTGCCGGGGGTGGACGACGGCGCTCCCGACGAAGAGACTGCTATCGCGATGTGCAAGATGGCGGCCGAGGCCGGCACCACCGACCTTGTACTAACCCCCCACAACAACGCGCAGTTCCGCTTCGATCCTCAGCAGACAGAGGAGAAGCGCCAGGAGTTGCAGACGGCCATCGGCGAGGGGCTCTGCCTGCACCGCGGCTGCGACCTGCACTTGGACTTTCGAAATATCGAAGCCGCCTTGGCGAGTCCTTCCGACTTCACGATCAACGGTCACAATTACCTGCTGGTGGAGTTCTCCGACGAGATCCTCATGCAGGGGACAGCGCGCGTGTTTCAGCAGTTTGAGGAGGCGGGGATTGTCCCCATCGTCACCCATCCCGAGCGCAACCGCCTGTTGAGGCGAGACCTGCGCCGGCTCGCGAAATGGATCGAGCGTGGCTGTCTGCTTCAGATCACCAGCCAGTCGCTGCTGGGCTCTTTCGGGCAACGGGCGGAGCAGACCGCGATCGCGATGATGAATGCCGGCATGGTGCACTTCGTGGCGTCCGACTCGCACGACCTGAATGGCCGCCCGCCGACCCTCGATGAGGCATACGAGCTAGTGGCCGACCGCTGGAGCGACAAAGAAGCCGATCGGCTCTTTATCGACGATCCGTGGGCGGTGCTGTGGGGCGAGCGCATCGAGGTGCCGGCACCGAAGCTCCGACGACGACGGTGGTGGGCGTTCGGCTGATTTGTCGCAGCGATTGAGGTACCCTTTGTCTGTGCTCTGACTGAGAGCACTCCGAAAGAAGGCCGGCCATGAACCGCATCCTGGTTACCGTCTCCGTCGCGTTTGGCCTCGCTTTGCTGAGCGGCTGTTCTCAGCCGCCCGCCGCCGATGACCGTCCAAACATCGTCTTCGTGCTGCTCGACGACGTGCGCTGGGACGACTTGGGCGCGGCCGGACATCCCTGGGTGCGAACGCCGAACTTCGACCGTGTCGCTCACGAAGGCGTTCTGTTTCGCAATACCTTCACCGCCACGCCGCTGTGTTCCCCGAATCGCGCCAGCATCCTGACTGGGCAGTACGCCCACACGCACGGGATCATCGACAACGTTGATCGAAGCGAGCAGAGCCACCAACTCGTGACTTTCCCGCGACTGCTGCACGACGCCGGTTACGGGACGGCCTACATTGGCAAGTGGCACATGGGGGTGGACGACTCGCCTCGGCCGGGCTTCGACTACTGGTACAGCCTGCAAGGGCAGGGATACCACTTCGACCCCGACGTCAACGACAACGGGCAGCGTAAGAAGGTCGAGGGGTATACGACCGACATCTTCTCCGAGCGAGCCGTTGAATTCGTGCACAAGGAACGCGATGCGCCGTTCGCGCTCTACTTCGCGCACAAGGTGGTTCATCCGAACATCTTTCAGAACGCCGACGGCAGCCCGCGCGGTCCACGGGGTGGCGCGGAGAAATACACGCCCGCCAATCGCCACAAGGATCTTTACGCCGGCAAGGAAGTCCCGCGCCGGCCGAACACGAAGAGCTACGCCGAAGGCAAGCCGGCACTCCAGCGCGAGATCCCGGGCCTGCCCCCGATCGGTCCGACCACGGGAACCGATGACGCGACGATCCTCAACCGTCTGCGCATGCTGTCGTCAGCGGACGAAGGGATGGGCGCCATCTTCCAGGCGCTCGAGGAAACGGGCGAGCTCGACAACACCGTGATCGTGCTGACGAGCGACCACGGGTTCTTCTACGGCGAACACGGCATGGGGCGCGAGCGACGGCTGGCGTACGAAGAAACGGCCCGCGTGCCGCTGTTCATTCGCTATCCACCTTTGATCGCAGCCGGTAGTGAGATTGATGATTTCACCCTGAGCATCGACTACGCTCCGACGCTGCTTGAGTTGGCCGGTGTGGAGATCCCGGGCCAGATGCAGGGCCGGTCACTGGTGCCGTTCCTCAAGGGGAAGGATGTCGCGGACTGGCGCAAGTCGTTCCTGATCGAGTACTACTCCGACACGGTCATGCCGCGTCTGGTGACGATGGGCTACAAGGCCGTGCGGACAGAGAAGTGGAAGTACATCCGCTATGTCGATCTCGAGGGGATGAACGAGCTTTACGACCTGGAAGCGGACCCCTACGAGATGAAGAACCTGATCGATGACCCCGGCTCCCAGGGTGCGTTGGAAGAGATGAAGAGCGAGCTGGAACGGTTGTTGAAAGAGACTGGCGGGGAGATCGAGTCAGGGGCCTAGCAACCGGCTGCGGCTCCCAGCCCCCGGTCGATGGATTGACCCCTCACTGGCCTTCGGGGGTCCGTTGTTTCACGGCGAGTGGCGTGCCGAACACCATCCAATAGATCTCGTCCGCCAGGCCGCCGACGGCTTGGTTCAGCTCGCCGACAAGGTCGCGGTACTCTCGCGCCAGCGGGTCCTCGGGTACAATGCCGCAGCCGACTTCGTTGGTGACCAGGACCAGCCCCGGCCCCCTCCATTGGCTCAAATGGCGCTCGAGCCGCGCGATTTCCTTGCCGGCGTCGTGCTCCGGGCTAAGCAGAACGTTGCTCAACCAAAGCGTGAGGCAATCGACCACCAGCCCGTCGAACGGGCCCGCGTTGCGGCTGAGCGCGTCGACTAAGTCGATCGGCTCTTCGATCGTGGTCCACTCAGGGCCGCGCGCGGCTTGGTGTCGCCGAATGCGTTCGGCCATCTCTTCGTCGCCCGCCTGTGCGGTGGCGATGAACGCGCGACGCTCGAACTGCTTGGCGGCATACTCCAGCGCAAAGCGGCTCTTACCGCTACGCGCGCCGCCGCCCACGAGTACTATACCCACAGGCTGCCCCGGCTCGATCGCAACAGCCAGATGAAGAACGGTCCCCCGATCATCGCCGTCATCACGCCGACGGGGATCTCCGTCGGCGCCATGGCCGTTCGCGCGATGGTGTCGCACACCATTAGGAACGCACCGCCGGCGAAGAACGACGTCGGCACGAGCACTCGGTGATCGGCCCCCAAAGCCAGCCGCAGCGCGTGCGGCACGATGAGTCCGATGAAGCCGATCGGCCCGGTGAGCGACGTGATCGACGCCGTCAACAACGACCCCAGAAGATAGCAAGTCAGCATCAAGGACCCCAGGCTCACGCCCCGCGTCGCGGCCCACTCTTCTCCCACCGACAACAGGTTCAACTCGTTCGACTTCACGATCACCGTCGCTAGCCCGCCGACCACCACCACCGCCAAGATGGCGAGCGTGCCGTACTCCATCGAATCAATGCCGCCCATCAGCCAGCGCACGATCGCGAACGATTGCGTGAACCCCGCCGAGTAGTGGAGAAACAAGATCGCCGCCATGCAGATGCTGTTGATCGTCACGCCGGTCAGCAGCAGCGTGAACGAAGACATGCGGCGTCCTTGCGACGCGATGGAAACGACCACGGCGATCGTGATGGCCGCGCCCGCGAAGCCCGTGACCCAAACCGCGGGGAAGATGCCGAACATACCCCAGCCCAGGCAGATCGCCACCACCGCGCCGAGCGCCGCGCCGCTCTGCACACCTAGCGTGAAGGGTGTCGCCAAGTTGTCCCGCAGCAGCGCCTGAAACAGGACGCCCGCCAAGGCCAACGCGCCGCCGGCGAGCCCGGCCAGCAACACCCGCGGCAGCCGCACCTGGAAGAGAATCTCCCTGTCGGGCGATTCACCGGCCCAGGCTCGCCCCAGCGTCGCATCGCTCGACCCGATCAAGGGCATGAGCACAGTGATGACAACAAAGCACGCCAACGACGCACCCACCGCCACCCAGAACCTCCGGCGGCTCATCATCGCTCGTCCGCCTCTTCATAGAACACCCACGGACGTCCCCGCGGCCCTTCGCGAATCTCGGCTCGCACCTCGAACACTTCGTGCAGCAGCTCCTCGCGCAGTACTTCTTCGACGTTGCCGTCCGCCGCCACCGTCCCCTCCGACAGCACGACGATGCGATCCGCGTAACTCGCCGCCAGGTTCAAGTCATGCGTGACGGCCAAGACCGTCAGCCCTTGTCGCGCCAGCCGCCGCAGCAGATCGTACGTCCGGACTTGGTGCTTGAGGTCGAGATGGCTGGTCGGCTCGTCGAGCAACAGCACCTTCGGTTCCTGCGCCAGCGCCCCGGCAAGAACCACGCGCTGCCTCTCGCCGCCACTCAACGCACGGAACTCACGATCGGCGAACTGCCAACTATCGGTCGTCTCCATCGCCCGGCGGACGATCTCTCCGTCCTCGGGCGACTCGAACAGACCATTGCAGTACGGCGTGCGGCCCATGTAGACCACCTGCTCGGCGGTAAACGGGAATTCGAGACGCACGGTCTGCGGGATGAACGACAGCTCTCGTGCCAAGAGCGGCTTGCTCCAGGCGGACACTTCGCGGCCGCGAAAGCGACAGCTTCCCTGGTAGGGGCCCAGCACGCCCGACAACACCGACATCATCGTCGACTTGCCGGCCCCGTTCGGACCGACGATCGCGACCATCGCTGCTTCGCCAAATGTAAGGGAGAGGCCCCGCAAGATCTCGGCCTGCCCGAGCCAGACGCGCAGGCCGTCGAGGGCGTAGACCTCGCTCACGGTGTCGCCCCGGTTGCTTCGGGTGCCTCGGGGTGGATCATGCGAAACAGCGAGCTCGCCGCGTCGACCACCCGCGGGCCGGGCACGACGAAGACATCCTCGGCCACCGAGTAGACCCGTCCGCTCTCGACGGCCGGCAAGCCGGGTATTCGCTTCCAAAGTGCGGTCACTGAACGCGTGTACTGCTCGGTCGCCTGATCGGTGTCACCCATGTCGCCCATGTCGATGATCACGTCGGGACGCTTGGCGTACACTTCCTCCCGCGGGATGCGCGGGTAGTAGCTGTTGGCGCCGCCGAAGACGTTGCGCCCTCCGGCGATCGCGATCAACTCATTCAAAAACGAACCGCGCCCGACAACCATCAAGTCTTGAATCGTGCCCGGTGTTCGGCCGACGACAAACATCACGCCCCGTCGCGGCCGGCCCGCCGCGCGTGCCTCGATCTCCTCCAGGGCTTCTCGGATCTTTCGTACCTTCTCCTCCGCTACGGCGACGATCCCCGTGCGCCGCCCGATAAGCAGCATCGAGTCGTAGACGCCGGCGAGGTCGTTGTGCTGTAGCTCGAAGACGTCGAGTTTGACGTTGCGCAGACGCCCAGCCAGCTCGCCGTGCTCCTTGAGCACGACCACCAGGTCCGGTTTCATCGCGAGGATGGTCTCAAGATTGGGGTGCAGGTAGGACCCGATCTTGGGTTTCCGCCGCACCTCCGGCGGATAGTGGCAGAAGTCGGTCACCCCGACAACCCGCTCGCCGAGACCCAGGCTGTACAATATCTCGGTAATGCTGGGCGCCGTGGAGATGATACGCTCCGGCCCCTCGGCGTGCAGAGGCAGGCCCGCCCAGAAGAGCGACAGCGGGAGAGCCGCCACCAAGAGGCGGTATCTGGACATGACGGCCCGGCTTGCCGTCTGCAACAGACGACGGCAAACCGACGCGTCTCTAGCCGTCTGAGAGACGAACGACCGTGACAAACGAGTCAAGTTTTCAGGGAGCGGCGCCGGGACGAAACCGAGCCCCGAACGCCAGTGAGGGGTCAATCCCCCGCCGGTGGCATGCGGCTGCGAACCCGTCACTGGCGTTCCGGGCTCAGTTTCGCCACTGCCGCTGGTCGGTCTAAGGTCGAAGACCTCTCTGGCTACCTTCCGGCACAAAAAAGGCGGGGGCCGTGCCCGCGGTGACAGTCCCCGAAGGGAAGCGCATCGCTTTTTACCCCGGAAAGTAACTACCGGTTCAGCGGGGTTCGAACCACAGGTGGGAAACGTCGCTAACAATCCAGCCGACCGCACCTTTCTCCTCGAGGCAGTGTCTGGCAACGCGTGCGGCAGGTCTCCTGGCTTTCGGCTGCGTGTCACCGAGCCTACCCTTGTACACCGGGCGGCCTATAGTGCCGGCAACGCGCCCTCGCCGATCACAGTGGCGGGACCGCGCGGGACTTTCACCCGCTTCCCTATTCTCTCCCCCCGCTTCTGTCCCTTCGGCCTTGCATGCGCCGGGGCGAGTGCATCTCGGACCGCTCCCTAACGGTCACGGCTCGGTTCGGCGGGTGGGAGCACCGTACGCGTACGGCTGAGCCCTCTGACTCCGCCGTCCATCCTGGAAGGTATCAGTTGCCGTTTGGGAAGGTCAAGGCGAACCGAGCCGTGACCGTTAGGGAGCGGTCCGAGATGGACCCTGATGTTACCTCAAAAAGCCTCTAGGTCAGGGACCTGCCTCGTTGACCCATGAGGCCACGTGCAGTGGCCGCTGGGGCGGACGTAGAGGCGGCGAGGGTCTACTGCCCTAGGCACATGCGGGGGCAGGTCGACAGCTCGTGCCGGACCGCTCCCTAACGGTCACGGCTCGGTTTACGCGGCGGTTTACGGGTTGGGTTGGCGGTCGCGAAACTCGGCGAACCAATTTTGGACGACGTGGATGGAGCGCGGTTTGGCGGTTTCATCCCCCACCGGCTCAACCAGAACAACCCTCTGGCCGTCGTCGGAAACGTCATATTGCGGCTTCAGGCCAGCGCCGGCCAGTAACCCTGGATTGTCAAAAAGCGGCTTGGGTACGCCCGCCGAGAAGCCTTCGCTTCCGCTGAGCGGTACCGTCATGAGGGTCGTGCCCTCGACGTAGAAAAGCTCTTTTCCATTCTTTCCCCAACGCGGCTGGTCGCCTCCGTTCACAGAGACTTTCGTCACCCCCCCCTCCGGGAACGGCCGCACGTAGATCTCGTACCGACCCGATTGATCTGAGCAGTACGCGACGAAACGCCCATCCGGCGAGAACGTCGGGACTCGCTCATTGAAGGGTGTTTGCACAAAGACGACGGGATCGGAAGTGCCGCCTCCCGGCTCGATCTCCCGGTACCAAAGGTCCCGCTGCGTCTTTGGATCCCCCCGGGTGTGATAAACCAGGTACCTGCCGTCCGGAGACCAGTCCGGGGCGTACTCGTCGAGGGGTTCGTCGGTTAGCTGTATTTCGTTGCCGCTTCCGTCGGCGGATGCGCTGAAAATCTCGGTGAACCCACCCCGGAAAGAAGCATAGGTGATCTGTTGGCCGGAAGGAGTCCAGGTGGCTTCGAGATCGCCGGCCGGATTGAAAGTGATGCGCGTTGCCCCCCTCGCGCGATGTCGTGAACCCAGATGTCGCCGTTGCCACTGATCTGGCTCTGTACCGCCACCTGACGGCCGTCGGGTGAGATGACCGGCCAAAGCAAGTTGATTTGCGGTTGCCCGATGGCCTCCAGCCTATCGCCGGCTCGGCTTCGCCAGACCAACTGCCGGTCCTCGCTCGCTGCATCGGCATACACAAGCGTGCCATCCCTTGCCACACTCGGCCTCCAGGCATTCTGAGCAACCGGAAAGGCCTCGCCGGTCGCTTTCAAGGTTGCCACCTAGAACGGCAGGGCCCACAGATCGTTATCACGCTCGAATAACAGATGGCCGCCAGTCGAGTAATAGGGCCAGCGTCCATCCGCCATCACCTTGTTCTGCCGATCCTGCAGGTCCCTGACAACGATCTTCGACACGCCGAAGGTGCCTGCACCAAACGTGATGCTGCGCGCACTCAGCTCGGCAGGGAAAAAGTGAGGCGTCCAGTTATGTGGCCCCATCGATCCTTCGGGGTCGAAAAGTATCTCAGGAGTTCCGCCGCGTGCCGGGACTTGGAAAAGCCGCAGCGGGACGTCCGAGCTGAACACGATCAAATCTCCGTCCGGGCTCCAAGCGCCCCCGCCGAACACCCGGTGCGGCAACTTGTAGAGAGTCACCGGAGCCCCGCCGCGCACAGAGACTTTCCTTACTTCGGTCTCTGTGACAAAACCGATGAACTCGCTGTCAGGGGACCAGAAGGCGCCTCGGGCCTCTTCGGTGCCCGCCAGTTCGCGAGCTTCTGCCTGGTTCAGGTTGCGAATCCAGAGCTTCGTCTCTCCCTCACCGGCGACATACACGATCCGCTTGCCATCGGGCGAGATCGCGACCTCTCCCCCTGACAGAATGTCCGGAGCAGACAGATGGTCCGGAGTGAAGGAAAACCGACGCAGGGGCACTTCGGGGACCGGTTGGTTCCACCAGGGAAACGCGAAGACAGCCGCGAGGCCTATGGCCAACAGAGAAACGGCTGCGGACAACAGATGCCTGCGCCGTTCCCGTGTTTGGGCCTTTTGTGCATCGCTCTCGGGCAGGATCTTGATGGCGACGGAGCGATGGAGTTGGGTGTCTTCGGCGCGGTAGGTGACCGCGTCGCCTTCGTCGCTGACACGCTCGATGACACGGTAGGGGGTTAGGGCGTGTTCGATGCCTTCCGCTTCGGCATCTGGGGGTGCGGTGTGAGATGTCCGATCGCCGTGGTGCGTTGCGGGGCCCGCGGGCACGGCAAGCCGTGCCCCTACATCCCCTCCGGATGGCCCCACATGCGCGGGGCTGGTGTGGATGATGGCGGACTCGCGGGACCTCAGCTTGTCGCTCTGGATCTGTAGGTCGACGATGATCTCGTCGGTGTGTTGATAGCGCTGTTCACGGTCCTTAGCCATACACTTGCCGGCCAGCCACTCCAACTCCATCGGGACACCCGTCCGCAGGGCGGTCATCGGCTCCGGCTCTTCGTTGGTGATGGAGTACATCACCGCCTTGTCGTAGTGGCCCTTGAACGGCTCCTGGCCGGTGACCATTTCGTAGAGGACGACGCCGAGAGACCAGATGTCGGTACGGTGGTCCAACTCCATGCCGTAGGTCTGCTCGGGCGACATGTAGGTGACCGTGCCCATCGTCTGCCCCAGGCGGGTGAGCTTCGAGCGGTCGCCCAGCAGGGCCAGGCCGAAGTCCATGATCGTGACCCGGCCGTCGTCGCCGATCATCAGGTTGGCGGGTTTGATGTCGCGGTGAACGACCTTCTTGGCGTGCGCCGCCTGCAAGCCCTTGGCGGTTTGAATGGCGATGTCGATCGCGTCGTTGAACTTGAGCGGTCCGGCCTCGATTTTCTTATCGAGGCCGTCGCCCTCGACGAAGGCCATCGAGATGAACGTCTTGCCCTCGACCTCATCGATCTCATACACGTGGCAGATGTTGGGGTGGTTGAGACCCGCCGCGGCTTCGGCTTCGCGCGTGAAGCGTGCCCGGATTTCTTCGTCGTCGAGGAGGTGGGCAGCGAGGAATTTGAGAGCGACTGGGCGTTTGAGCTTGAGATCTTCGGCTTTGTAGACGGTGCCCATTCCGCCTTGACCGAGTTTGGCGGTGATCTTGTAGTGCGAGATAGTGCGGCCAATCATGGGCTCTGCTCAATCATAGGTGATGATCAGCATGGCGGTCGAGCGTATGGAACGACGCGAGTGCGCGGACTTAGGGCGGGGACTCTGTTGCCGGCCATTAAGTGCGGTGCCGGACCGCTCCCTTACGGTCACGGCTCGGTTGGACGATGCTCATTCCGCCTTCACCCGCAGGGCAGCGGAGTGTGCCCCCGAACCAGCCTACCCGCGGCCCAATACAGCGCCGATTGCTCCACCGGAAAGGCTCATCCGGACCAGTGTTACGAGCGTATCCACCGGTATCACGACAGCTTCCATCATGTTTGCCGTGGCGTAAAAGACAAGATTCAGGCCTAGCCCCAGCAGTAAGCCGAGCATCGCACCCGCCTTCGCCCCGTCAGCGAAAGTTCCGATGCCGGACCAGCGGCTAAGAATAAGTGTCAGGAACGCAGCGAACACAAGCTCCCCAAGAATCAACGGAGCCCAATCGGGTACCGCTTTCATCAGCCCGGGAGCGGAGTTTGCCTCCATGAAGTCACGTAGCAGGACCCCATAGAATACAAACCCCGTAGCAAACGCCATCACTCCGCCAGCGAGTGAAGCAAGAACGAATTTCTTCATGTCCATGTTTCAAGCTCCTTTCGGTCACATCCGGAGAGTGTGCGCCTTGCGCCTGGTTTCAGGGTTTGCGCATCGCAGCTCGTTTTCGGGCGCCTTTCATTGAAGCAGTTGTCGCATTGCGTTCAGCAGCACCGGCTCGACCCCGGGCGCGACGCGAGAGGCGCGGGCGCTGGTCTCATAGCCTCCTTGGCCATACGCAATTGTCGTACCGATGTAGCCTGGTCCATAGTCGCCGTACGCCGCCATGCAGACGGTCTTGCCCGGTTTCATTTCTTGCGCCGCCAACTGATACTCGACAAACAGCTCACCGGGCATGTGCAGCAGGTAAGCGTCGCCGAGACGTAGAGAAGTCAGGTCAATCTGCCGGCCTTCCCGGCTCCGTTGGGTCCAAGCCAGATGGCTGGCGGCGTTGAGACGGTCACGATGTTCTCGATCCGTGTCTTCGACGATCTTGCGAAGGTCTTCGGCGACCATGTGAGCAGCCGGGGGGAGCTTGACCGGCTGCACTCTCCACTCCAGATCCTTCGCCGCAATGGGACTCTTTCGAACGCTCTCCCAAGCGGCTCTCATCCCATCGGCCATGCGCTGCGCTAAGATCGGGCGCCGTTCGGGCGATCCGTCGTTGTATTTACCGGCGGCCACGTTGCCGCCCGCGCCGCTGAAGTGGATGTGAGCAACCCCCGGCAGCTCTTGCTCGCGCATGGCGCGCGCGATGCCCGGAAACTCCGCTGTCACATCGCCGTCACCGTAGTAGCTTTGCGGGTGAGTCGCATAGTAGGTGAGAGAAGCGATCGGGACCTCTTCATTCCAGAAACTCAGCAGCCGGAGGTAGGGGTCGATCACGCCCTCGGGCGCTGCGATGGCCTCCGGGTTCTTCGAGCTGCTGTAGCGCACGATCTTGACCTTGCCATCGGGCCCTAGGATGCGCCGATTCGAAGCGACCTTTTCCACCTTCGCCTGCCCCACACCGAGGTGCGTGACCGGCCGGCTCGTCTCGACGGCCACGCGCACCGCTTCCCCGGTTCGCTTGATCACCTGCTCGTCAAACTCACGGTTGAAAGACTTCTCAGCAATGCCCTGCTCACGAAGGATAGCTTCCACCGTGAAATCGCAGCGTACGCCATCGTGCTGGTGCAACGTATGCACGGCGACACGTTCGGGGCTGGTCCCCGCGGCCTCAGCCAGCGCCTTGCGCCAAGCGTCGTGAGCACCGTTCGCGATCCCAATCCAATCAACAGCGCATAGGACAAAGGGCTTGTCCTCAGAGAGCAGAACGATCCCTCGGGCGCTTAGCGGGTCCGTGATCGATCGGGCAGGCGCGTAGGCCACCGGACTGCCGATCGGCGGGGTGGCATCGACGTTGAACGTGCCGACGCGGAGGGATGCAGCCCCGTGACCCTCCGAGCCGCAACTCAACAGCAGGCAACCACTCAGAACAGCCACGTAACGCAGTAATCGGGTAGAGGAGACGCTCATGGCCGACCAAAGCCTTGCTCTTGGTTTCAAGCTTGGCTGAGGGTAGCAGATCCTAACCACCACGAGTGGATCGAGACCATCGACCTGGCCTCGGTGGAGCACGTGGGGGCCGGGAGCTAGCTGGTTGCTAGACGATCGGCGAGGCGGGTGGACTGTAGCAATGAAAACTCAATGCTAAACGTGAGCTTACCGGGACATAGGTGACGAGCCGGGCGGGCACAGGGGCCCGCCCCTACAGTCTCTCTGGACACTCCTACGCCTAAGGAATCTCCGCGACATTCCACTAGCACGATGGGCACCACCCATCGCAACTTGCAGCAGATTAGGCAGGAGAAGGCTGTTCGCCTTCGGAGAGGCCCGGTAACGGCTTGGGGGGCTCGGGGCGCAGAACTTCCTGCTCGTCCGGGGTCTCCTCGGGCGGAGCGCTTACCGGGAGCGCCGGCAACTCACGGCCCTCGAGCAGCGCCTGGACGTCGTTGGCGTCGAGAACCTCGCGCTCGAGCAGCGCTTCAGCGATGCGCACCAGCGCGTCGGAGTTCTCGCTGATGCACTGTTTGGCCTGCTCGTAGGCTCCCTTGACGAAGCCGGACACTTCGGCGTCGATGCGCATCGCCGTGGCTTCGCTGTAATCGCGGTGCTGTGCGATTTCCCGTCCCAAGAAAATCTGCTCCTCCTTCTTGCCGAAGGTCAGCGGGCCCATCGCGCTCATGCCCCACTCGCAGACCATCTGGCGGGCGACGTCGGTGGCCTGCTCGATGTCATTCCCCGCGCCGGTGGTCGTCTGTTCGAGAAACATCTCCTCGGCGACGCGGCCGCCCATGAGAATCGCCAAACGGGACTTGAGGAACTTCTTCCGATAGGTGTGCTTGTCGTCGATCGGCAACTGCATGGTCACGCCGAGAGCCTGGCCACGAGGGATGATGGTGACCTTGTGTATCGGATCGGAATGAGGCACCATGGCCGCGACCAGTGCGTGTCCGGCCTCGTGATACGCCGTGGTCTTCTTTTCCTCATCGGTCAGTATCATCGACCGGCGCTCGGCGCCCATGAGCACCTTGTCCTTCGACAGCTCGATGTCGTGCATCGTGACGACCTTGCGGTTCTGACGCGCGGCAAACAGCGCCGCCTCGTTGACGAGGTTGGCCAGATCGGCCCCCGAGAAGCCGGGCGTGCCTCGCGCCGCGACCGTCAAGTCCACGTCTTTGGCCAGCGGCACCTTGCGGACGTGAACGCGAAGAATACCTTCGCGGCCCCGCACGTCCGGACGGTTCACCACCACGCGGCGGTCGAAACGGCCCGGCCGTAGCAAGGCCGGATCCAGCACGTCGGGACGGTTCGTGGCCGCGATCAGAATCACGCCTTCGTTCGAGTCGAAACCGTCCATCTCGACGAGCAATTGGTTGAGCGTCTGCTCGCGCTCGTCATGGCCTCCGCCTAGGCCCGCGCCGCGGTGACGGCCGACGGCGTCAATCTCGTCCACGAAGATGATGCACGGGGCGTTCTTCTTGCCCTGTTCGAAGAGGTCGCGCACGCGGCTCGCGCCGACGCCCACGAACATCTCGACGAAATCCGAACCCGAGATCGAGAAGAACGGTACGCTGGCTTCACCGGCGATGGCGCGCGCCAGCAACGTCTTGCCGGTGCCGGGAGGTCCGACCAACAGTACGCCCTTGGGGATACGCCCGCCGAGCTTCTGGAACTTCTGCGGCTCGCGCAGGAACTCGATGATCTCCTGCAGCTCGTCCTTGGCCTCGTCCACGCCCGCGACGTCTTTGAAGGTAATCTTCTTCTGCTGGCTGGTCAGCAGCCGCGCCCGGCTCTTGCCGAAGCTGAGGGCTTTGTTGCCGCCGGCCTGCATCTGGCGCATCATGAAGATCCAAAAGCCGAACAGCAAGATAAAGGGAGAAGCGTTGATCAAAAAGGCCAGCCAGGTGGGGGTGCTCGACTCCTCAACCTCGATCTTCGTTCCACTCTCCTCGAGCAACTGAATGATGCCGGGGTATTCCGGAGGGAAGACGGTCTTGATGGTCTGGCCGTCTTTGAGCTTTCCGGTGGCCTGACTCCGATCGCTGATCTTGACGCTTTCAACGTTGCCGGCCTTTACCTCGGCGCGGAACTCGGAGTAGCTGATTTCCATCTCCCGGTCGGCACTGCCCGTCTGCACGACCTTCCACAACAGGATGGCCGTCAGCAGCATTACGAGCCAGAAAAGGGCGGTCTTGACAGTCGAGTTCACGATGTGGATTTCCTTGCCGCCGGCACCCGGCTTGGGAGAGCGGTGATTCTATCTCTTAGACGTCCCCAACTCAGGATTCGATTTCAAAAAACTGTTTTTCGCACCGCAACGGTGCGCTCAGCCGGTTTCACTGATCTCCAAAAACGTCTCGGCTCCCTCGCGCGCGGCAAACTGCTCTGCGGGACCGAACCCACGCGTCCACACGATGGTCTCGGCGCCCTGATCCTCACGCGACCCCCGCTCGGCCTTGTCGCACCAACCGGTCACGACCGGCCAGCGGGCGCGCTTCCATGCCTCGATGTGTCGCTCTTGAAACAGCAACTTGAGCTTTTTGGGCCTGGACCGCCCCAGCGGACAGTAAGAGTCGCCGGCGCGCCAGCTACGCAAGCGCAACGGTTTAGGGACTTTATTCCAATCAAGGATTTGCGCCTGTTTACTATTATAACCATCTTTCACATCGACTCGATGGAGCAATCTCAATACTAAAACGCTGGATGTCCCAGGGATCTCAACGCGTCCGGGCACGTCCACCTCCAAGCTGAAGCCGCCTGGGGCCAACTCCCCGGCAGGGTCGGCTGGAGCCACCAAGACCCGGTCAAAGGACCGCGTAGCAGTGGCCCCCGGCAGGTGGACCGACCCCGTCCCGCAGCCGGTGGCGAGCAACCGCCGGAGATTCTCGATGTGCTTGAAGCCGATGCCCCGCAGGTCCCCGCGGACCTGATCGAGGACCGCGCGCAACAGTCTTCGCTGCACGGCGAGAGGCAGTTCGGCGACTCGACGCGCGCTGAAGCCAGCCCCAGTCGGCCCCGACTCAACGATCTCGGAGACGAGAGTCGGTAGACTCTCCGCCCAATAGGCTTCTTCGGCTTGGGCCCAGTCAGCGATGCGGGCGAGCGTCTGCTCGACATTCGGGTTCCAGTCCTGGGCCAGCAAGGGCATCAGCCGGTGGCGCAAACGGTTACGGTCGAACTGCTCGTCGGCATTCGAGGAATCCTCCCGCCAAGCGTGCCCGCCTGCTTCCAGGTAAGCGGTCACTTCTGCACGGCTAACGTCGAGCAACGGTCGAACCAATTCCCCTCCGAGGACGGGATGGACGCCCGAAAGTCCCGCGCTGCCCGCCCCGCGCAGAAGGCGGTACAAAACGGTTTCAGCCTGGTCGGATCGAGTGTGTCCTACCGCAACCTTGTCAGCAAGGCCGTCCCTAATCAATAGGTGAAACCACTGATGTCGGGCCTGACGGGCCGTTTGTTCGAGGTTCTCCCGCCGCCGTTCGACCTCTGCTCGGACATCCACCGCATGAAGCAAGCACTTCAGTTCCAACTCAGACGCCAGGCCCTGCACAAAGGCTTGGTCCTCGTCGGACTCGTCTCCGCGAAGGCGGTGGTTCAGGTGGGCGATGGCGAGGGAGATGTCGAGGTCCCGGGCCAGCTCCCGCAGCACGTGCAGGAGTGCCACCGAGTCGGGCCCGCCCGACACAGCGACCGCTACGCGGTCACCGCTGCGGACCATCTCGTGCCGGGCGATGGTTTGCGCGACCTTGCGAATCACGCCTTCATTGTAGGCGGGGTCAACGAGAAAGGAGGGTAAGCGACTAACCGTCTGTCCGATCGGTGATCTGAACGAAGCGGCTCAGGACTTGACACATTTGTTCAGATACGGCTTCAGACATGTTGCGGGCACACCACACAACTGGGGGCCGGGCACAGCTTACACACAGCCCGCCTACCCCGATCAGGAGCAGCAGGACAGACAGCGAGATGGCCTAGCAGGAGACGGCTAGCGGTAGCCGTCGCGCAAGGAGTTCAGCAGGTTACGGTGAAACTGGCAGAGTTTTCCATCCGGGGCGGGGTGGCCACACTTCTGACAAACGCCCCCCATCGGCTGGACCATCGCCTGTTCGTGGTTCCCGTTCTTTGGGGCCCCGCCGAACCCGCTCCGCCGTTTCTTCTTGCGAAAGGACTTAGGCGGCCTTGCAGACCGTTTCTCTGACATTCGGTTTCGCATGTGTTTCGAGTACAACTCCGCGTGGGCCCGAGGCCCGATACAACTCATCTGGCTAAGGTTTTGGTCGACCTTGCGAGAGGTCGGACTCTTGATGATCAACGCAGTGACGGATTCCTGAACGACACCTGGCGTCCCGGAGGGTAGGGACGCTCCCTGATTTTCGTTGATCTCTTTGCAGCATACATCAGAATCCCAACGAATTCAACCCCGTGGATCAACCTGATCGACCTGCCGCCGTCTTGCGCTGACGTTCCCCGGAAGTCTAGCCTGGCACGGGGTACCTACAGAGCACCGTATCCGGCCCTCCTGCGATTCAGACGAAAAAACGGCCCATTGGGTTCCCGGTTGCCCGAAGATTCCTGTTCCGGTCGTGGGGTCGAAGCGTTGCGACACCTGGGAATGGCTGGGTTGTACGAGGTCCGGAGGACGGTTCCAAGCCACGGCCCTCTAATGACTTATCGACACTTCTTGAGGGAAGCTGAACGTTCCTCCCGTGTCCCGGCCGGTAGCAGGGGGCCACAAGCCGCGATACCCTCGGCGGTCGCCTCGGTACACAAGCTAGAATAGCGAACGGTGTGGAGGGGGAATCGTTGGGGGGGCCGTAGACACGTGGCTCACTTTCTGGGACCGGCCCACGGGCGACGTAGAAACGACTCAGCGGCTCCAGGACCGTCAGGCACAACGATTGGTACGTCATGCATGGGAACGTGTGCCCTACTATCGCCGGCTCTTTGAGGAGGCGGGTGTCCACCCCAAGCAGATCCAGGGCGTGGACGACCTGTCCCGCATTCCGGTCAGCACCAAACGGCAACGTCAACGGGCCCCCCTGGACGAGAAGATTGCGCGCGGCGTCAACCTCGAACGCTGTGTGCGGCACACCACTTCGGGTTCGACGGGGCAGCCGGACCTGATTGTGAGAACCTGGTGGGAAGAGCAATTCCTTCTCGCGCACCGCTTGCGAACCGCCGTTCAGCTCGGCATCGAACCGTACTACCGTAACGTGGCAGTCGGCATCGGAGACACGCGGCGGGTGCTCCCCCACCGGCTGGGTCTTTTCTCTGCCACTCCGCTGGACCCGGCTCTCCACCCGGCACAGTTCGTCCAAGAACTCGTCCGCCGCCGCCCCGAAGCCATTCGAGGCCGCCCCAACGTGTTGGAGCGGGTTGTGGCTCAAGACGAAGGGCAACGGCTTCGCCGATTGGGTGTCCGAATGGTTTTCTCCGGTTCGGAGCTGTTGACCGCGCCGACTCGCCGGCGGGTTGAAGAGGCGTTCCAGGCTCCCGTCATCGACGTGTACGGCGCCCGCGAATTCAACATGATCGCCTGGAGCTGTCCGCGGTGCCGCTGCTATCACATCTTGGATGACTCCGTGTTTGTCGAGATTCTCAAGGACGGCCGTCCCGCCGCCCCCGGAGAGGCGGGCGAGGTGGTGGCCACGGCTTTGCACTCGTTTGCTATGCCCTTCATCCACTTCGAGACCGGCGATATCGCACGGCGGCCCGCACACAGTCCCCCGTGTCGAACCTCGTTCGGCCGCATCGACGCTTTGCAGGGACGCTCCGTCGAGTTCATCACCCTGAGCGGCGGGCGCCTCATCAGCCCGATCAAGATCCATCATTCGCTGCGCCAAGTTGCGGGGCTTGCCCGATTTCAGGTGGTCCAGACTGCCCGCGACCGAGTCCGCGTGACGGTGGAGCCGCTGCCGCAAGAGTCGTCACACCCCTGCCGGGAAGTTCTTGCCCGTTGCCGTCAGATCTTCCCGCCGGATGTCACTGTCGAGGTGGGCTCGGTACCGGAACTCGAGCCGGGTCCCGGGGAAAAGTACCGCTTCATCCGGGCGCTTGAGTAGGCCTGCGGGCTAGGCAGCGTTGGACACAACACAGATGCCGCGGCCCAAGCCCATTCCCCTCATCGGCCCCCGCGATTTGGCTTTAGCGGTTGTCCTGCTGTGCGGTTTTCTGCTTACGCTTGCGGTCCCTCGCCGTTGGGATTGGCAGTGGATTGCGGTACTGCAAAGGGTCTTCCTTGCTGCCCGAAGAGGTCGAGTCCGCGCTCTGAGCGAACGGATGCGGACCGCCCTGCCGGGCCTGTCGGAAGCGGAGGCCGGTCAAGTCGCGGAACAGCACTATCGCTTGCTGGTGGAGCTTTGGTGGGGCCGCTTCCGCGGCTTGAAAAAGTTTGGCTGGCAGCCTGAGATCGCGTTGGAAGGCCGCGTGCATTTGGACGCTGCTCGTGACTGCGGGCAGGGAGTCGTATTGTGGTGTTCGCGGTTCGCCGACAACGCGGTCTTTCTTCGGGGGCTCTGGCAACACGGAGTTCCTGTTGTGCACCTCAGCAACGAGGCCCACGGCTCCCCGGATCGCAGCCGTTTTGGAGTTCGTTGCGCCGGGCGTCTGTACCGGCAGGCGGAGGACCCCTACGTTGCCGAGCGCGTTGAGATTCCACGTGACGGTTCCTTGGGATATATGCGCGTCCTGTTGGAGCGGCTGCGGGATCGCGCGGTCCTTTCCATCGTCGGGGAGAACCGTGGAAGGCAAAACATCCCCGGAACGCTTCTCGGCCGGGAAGTCCAATTCGCTTCCGGCGCGCCTGCGCTGGCGTGGACGAGCGGGGCTGCGCTCCTGACGGCCCACGTCATCCGCGTTGCTCCGTTCCACTATCGGGTACTGATCGAACCCGCCGTCGACGCGGACCGCACGGTGGGCCGCAGGGCGTTCGTGCAGGAAGCAGTGGGGGAGTTCCTCCGCCGTCTCGAGCGGATGGTCACGCGTCACCCCTCCGACTGGTTAGCCTGGACGCGGGAAGCGCCCCGCCCAGTCCGCTAGCGTATGGTTGGACAGGGAAAACTCACCAGGATTCGCTATCATGGCCTGGCGGCAGCGCCATCCCCGGACTCGCCGCGCTAGGCGTTGCTCCCACCACACGATGGAAACGCACTCGATCATCCAGTTCCTGCTGCTGTTGCTGATCGCTGCCTCGCTCATCGCGATGGTGACGATCCGGTTGAAAGTCCCCTACACAATTGCCCTGGTGATCGGCGGCTTTCTCATCGACATCTTTCACGTACCGATCACAGGCACTCTCGGCGACGGTGGAACAACGGACGTCCTCACCCCGGATGTGATCTTCATGCTTTTCCTGCCGGGTCTGCTGTTCGACGCGGGCCTCAACATTCAGATTCGGCGATTGCAGCGAAACCTCGTACCCATCCTGGTGCTGGCGGTGGTCGGCGTCCTGCTAGCTACCGTAATCATCGGCTATGCCGTCCATTGGGCGGCCGGGCTGCCGTTGCTCGTGGCGTTGGTGTTCGGTTCCCTGATCTCGGCCACCGATCCGATTTCTGTGCTGGCTCTGTTCAAGGAGATGGGTGTTTCGAAACGGCTGGCCGTGCTCGTCGAGGGCGAAAGCCTTTTCAACGATGGCACGGCGGTGGTGTTGTTCCAGATCCTGCTGGCCGGCATTGCCACGGGCACGCTCGATCCGGTGGCGGGCGTGGGCGAGTTCCTAAAAGTCGCGCTGGGCGGGGGGGCGCTTGGCCTTGGCATGGGCTATCTCATCAGTAAGTTGACCGCCCAGGTTGACAACCCTCAGGTCGAGATCACGTTGACGACGATTTTGGCCTACGGCTCGTTTCTGGTGGCCGAGCAGCTTCATGTATCGGGCGTCATTGCGACCGTCGGTGCCGGCCTGATGATCGGGAACCTTGGCGCCCCGTCGGGGATGAGCTCGCGCACGCGGGTCGCGCTGTGGTCGTTCTGGGAATATCTAGGTTTTGTCATCAACTCGCTGATTTTTTTGCTGATCGGCATCGAGGTTCACATCGCCGACCTGCTCGACTCCTGGGCCGCGATTCTGATCGCTCTCGGTGCGGTGTTGCTGGGACGCGTGATCGCCGTCTATACGCTTACGCCGATCGCTAACCGCTTTGTCGAAAAAGTGCCGACCGCCTGGCAGCACGTCCTAGTGTGGGGCGGTATTCACGGCGGCGTGTCAATGGCCCTGGCCCTCGGGCTGGACTCAGATTTTCCACACCGCACCCAGATCCTGGCCATGACATTCGGTGTGGTGGCGTTCTCGATCGTGGTGCAGGGATTGACGATCCAGCCGCTGATGCGCCGGCTCGGGATCAGGATGGGCCAAGAGGATGAGTACGATCGGGCGAAGGTTCGGCACATGGCGCTGAGTTCGGCCCTCGAAGAGCTAGAGGGGCTGCACGGCCGGCACGTGATCTCGACGCTGGTCTACAAGCGGCTCCGGGCGGAGTGGGAGCAGCAGATCGCGGAGGCGCAACAACGCATCGAAGCGATGCATTTAACCGACCGCGCCCGGGCGGATGAGGAGATCAAGGTGGCAAGGGCCGAGCTGCTCACGGCGGAAAAGACCGCCGTGCAGCGAGCCGTCACCGAGGGGTTGATCTCGCAACACACGGCCGAGGAGATGCTGGCGCATGCCGATGATGAGCTGGATGAGGTCACCGGCGGTCTTGCCGGGCACTAGGCCCTTGCTGAGTTACTTCATTGCAATTCCAAACATGTACGTGTATTCTGCACGTGTACTGCTCGCTAGCACGATACCAACAGACAGCGATTCTGTTCGGAAGGAGAGTGGTGGAACATGCCCTTGACCAAAGAGCGCTGGGGGTACGTTGCTGTTCTCGTTGGCATGGCCGTCGCGTTGGCCGTCATCCTGAGGTTCTCCAGCGTCGTACCGGGTCTGACGTTCAGGAATGTGACGGCTGAGTCGCTGCAGAATCTTCTCTTCTCGCTCTTGCTGATCGCGACCTTCAAGGAGCGAGCACAAGAGATCTATGTGATCGCGTGGCGGCAGGAGGGACGGTACAAGAAGGAGCAGGCTGTCAAGGACGCCGCCGAGGACGAACAGAAAAAAGCGGCTGCGGAAAGTGAGTTGCAGACGTACCGAGCCACGACCGGCAGATATGTGTCGCTTGTTAGCTTGAGCTCTGGTTTCTTCATCAGCCTGGCCGGAGTGAGGGTTCTGAGTCCCCTAGTACAGACTGCTGGGATGAGTTCTGGGCAACAGGAGTGGTTATTTGTTGTGGACGTGCTGTTGACCGCGGGGCTGCTTGCCGGAGGCTCCAAGATGATTCACGAAGTGATGGCAGTGGTAAGCGAAGCGCTGGGCCGAACCAGGGGGCGACTGGCGAAGTCACCTGCCGAGGCTAGCTCGGCTCCGAAGGGGTAGCTTCCTCGCTTCGACTAAACAGCACCTTCAGCAGCGGCGGTGTCGCCAGGGTCGTCACCATGACCATGACGACCATCGCTGAGAAGGTCTCGGCGCCGAAGACGGGCTGGCCCGCTACGATCAGTGAGGATCCGATTCCCGCGAAGATCAGGCCCACCTCGCCGCGCGGGATCATGCCAACACCAATCGCAAGACGGTTCAAACCCTTCTCGCGCACGCCGAGCGAGCAGACCTGTTTGCCGAGTATCGCCGCGATGCTGAGCACGGCGGCGAAGGTCATCACGTTGATGTCGGCAAACGACCGCAGGTCCACCTTGAGACCCATCAGCACGAAGAACACCGGCACCAAGATCGAACTGATGGGCGAGACGATCTCTTCGAACTTCTCGCTGCTCATCTGGGTATAGCCCTCGTAGTGGGCTTCGTTGAGTACTAGACCCGCGGCGAAGGCGCCGACGATGGGGGCCAAGCCCATGACTTCGGCCAACGCGGCCAGCGAGAAGCAGTGACAGATGCTGAGCACGACGGCCATACCGCCGACCTTCGCTGTGGCGCCGATGCTGAGGATCTTCCCACCGATGTAACGTCCAGCCACCACCGCCCCGACGAGGAACAAAACAGACTTGGCGACGATCCACACCACGGGCCCGAGAGAAATATCGGCTGAGGCCCCTACATCAATGGAAGTGATGATCCCGCTGACCGCCGCCAGGATCACCAGGCCCAGCACGTCATCGACGACCGCGGCACCGAGGATGATGCGTGCCTCCTTCGTATCCATCTTGCCGATGTCCTTGAGGACCCGAGCCGTGATGCCGACGCTCGTGGCAGCCAACGTGGCGCCCACGAACAGGTGCACATACCAGGCGGCGTCAGCGAGAAACCAGTACGAGACCGCATAGCCCAGAAGGATTGGCGCCGTGACGCCTAGGATGGCCACAAGCAGCGCAGAAGTGCCCACTGCTAACAGCTCGCTTAGGTCGGACTCTAGACCGACCTCGAACAGCAGCAGGATCACGCCGACTTCGGCGGCGAAGGCAAGTCCGGGTTCACTCTTGAGTTGCTCGAGGGCCATGAGACCCACCAAGCCGAGATTGCCCAGCACGACGCCAAAGACCAGCTCGCCCAGCACGACCGGCTGATTCAACGTCTCGAACAGTTCGCCGCCTACCTTGGCTGCCAGTAGGATGATGACTACCTCAAACAGGAAGACGTAGACGGACACGTGCCCCGCGTCGCCGGCATCGTCGTGCGAACCCTGCGATGTGAACGTGATCACGCCGACGGCGAACGCCATCAGCGCCAGGAGGGGCAGAATCCCTTTCATGGTGTGCTGGGGCGTCGGTCCGGGAACGGGGCGCCGAGCTTGTCAACTTCGGGCCCGCGGTCGGTCCTCAGGCCGTCGCTGACTCCATCCGCCGCCCAGAGTTTGGGGGAACGAACCGTAAAACTCGAACGAGCCCAGAGAGTTATCTTATCATTTCGCCAAACCGTCGCTCAATCCGCATGATCGGCTGAGCGGGTTCCGATCAACATACGGCCAGGGCCATTCTGGCTGTGAAAACATGGCCGACGGTGCTCCGCCTGACAGCAGTGCCCCCGCTGCTTGGGCGAGCTGTTGCATAATACTTAACAAGTTGGTAAAGTTTAAGGTCTTTGGAAGGATCTGTTTAGTCCCAAGCTGGGACGGAGGTGAAGGATGACGAAAGAGTTTTTCATCAATCAGTACTGCCGATTCGAGGGGCCTGTGACCCAGATGTTCTCGCTGCTGCCGGACGACAAGCTCGATTGGAGCCCGGCGGAGAACACGATGACCACGCGAGCGCTGGTCCAGCACCTGATCGACTCGACGCAAGGGATGGCCGCGCCCCGCGGACCTCGATGGAGGTCGGGGGAAGAGCAGGGAACAACTGCTGGCAGACGTCAAGTCGGCCTTCGAGCAAGCGCGGACGACGCTCAACCAAATGACGCAAGAGCAGTTCGAGACGGCGCGCTCGAAGATTGCAGCGGGTCCGGTCACGATGGAGGGGACGGCCGAGGAGATGGGCGTGTCGTTGTGCCTGATTCACACCGCCAATCATGTGATGCAGCTCTTCTGGTATCTGCGGCAGTCGGGGGTGGACGCCGATTCGGGTACGCTGTACTTCGGGATGCCGCCGGGACAGTTCTCGACTCGAGCGTCGGAGATGCCGGCGACCTCGTAGTATGTTGGCGGGGCGAAGCGCCGGGTTGGCGATTCGCTACTCGCTCGACCACGCACCTACGGAATGGAAGCCTCAGCCCGCGCCGCCTCGCGGCCTTCCTCGACGTCAACGCGGCTCAACAGCGCCATGCCAATGAGGAAGAACAGGACCAGCGCAAGCACGCTCAGGCGGCTGCCGCCGGTCCAGTGGCTCACCACGGCGAAAACCAACGGGCCGACTAGGTTCCCAAACTTGCCCGTGATGTTGTAGAAGCCAAAGAACTGCGACGATTGCCCGGCCGGGATCAGCGTTGCAAATAGCGACCGGCTCAGCGCCTGACTGCCGCCCTGCACGGCCGCAACGCCACAGGCTAACACCCAGAAATGCCAAGCCGTGCTAATGAAGTAGCCGAAGACCGAGACCACCGTGTAGACCGCCAGCGACACATAGATGCAGTTCTTGGCTCCTATGCGGGTGGCTAGAGTACCGAAGGCGAACGTGCACGGGATGCCGACGAACTGCACCAGCAACAAAGCGCCGATAAGATCGGTCTCGCCGATGCCAATCTCGGCGCCATAGATTGTGGCCATCTTGATGATGGTGTTGATGCCGTCGTTGTAGAACCAGAACGCCAGCAGAAAGAGAAAGACTTGTCGCCGGCGTCGGACTTCGCGGAGGGTAGCGAAGACGCGCTGCATGCCGATCCGCAATGCATGGCCGCCCGAGCGCTGTAAGTCGGCCGGCGGGAGTGCGGGCTCGGGGACCCGACGCCAGATCGGGATCGTAAACATTGCCCACCACAGAGCCACCGTCGCGAACGCCGCTCGGGAAGCTTCCGCGGAATCGGACATGCCAAACGTCTGCGGGGAGCTGATCCACGCCAAGTGCACTGCCAGCAGCAAACCGCCGCCGACATAGCCCAGAGCGTAGCCTGCCGTCGAGACTCGGTCGATCTCTCCGGGCCGCGCGAGATGTGGCAGCAGCGATTCGTAGAATACCCCGCCGGCCGCGAACCCAATGTTCCCCACAACGAAGGCCGCCGAAGCCAGCATCCAGTCACCCTCTCGTACGAACCAGAGAAGTGATGATCCGACGACACCGGTGAAGGCGAAGAAGGCCAGGAACTTCTTTTTCGCGCCCAGGTAGTCCGCCATCGCACCGAGCACTGGTGAGATCAATGCGATGACAGCCAGCGCGATGGTCTGCGTGTATCCCCAGTAGGCGGTGCGGAGGTTCTCGGGCAGGCCGACCGCCGCTACTTGGTGGTAGTAGACGGGCAGGACCGCCGCCATCACCGTCGTAGCGAAAGCGGAGTTCGCCCAGTCATACATCGCCCAGGCGCGCAGCTCGCGGCGATCGAGTCCGGGGGCTGAAAGGAATCTGCGGGTTGTTCCGCCTGGAGGAGCACTGGCCCGCTGGGTCATTGAGGCAGCGCGACCTCAATCGCCATCGGGCCGAAGCCGTTCGATGCCCGACTCGTGGAAGATGATGTGCTCGTGCGCCAGGTCGGGCTCGCCGCAGCGTTTCAGAATCGAGCGGCGGGCCCCGTCCCGCAGCCGAATGGCCTCCTGAAAACCTTTTCCGAGCGGGATGAGCGGATCATCGACCTCCACCGCAATGCGCCCGGGGCGGGGAAACCAGCTTTCATCCTGCAGGATGGATCGCATGCCGCGAATGGTGATCGGCACGACCGGCGCTCCTGCCTCGGTCGCCGCGACAAAAGCGCCGCCGCGGAATGGAAGCAGGCCGCCGCTGGGGACGAACGTCCCCTCGGGAAAGAAGAAGACGCGGGAACCTTGTCTCAGGGCGTCTTGAATCTTCTTGGTGTCTTCGACGCCGCCGGCCGCGTCGGAGCGTTCGACGAAGATACTACCGATCCGCTGGAGGAAGAGTGCAATGAGCCACTGCGACTCGAACTCCTTTTTCGCGACAAAGACCATCTGCCCCCGCAGGGCGGCGGCAAGGACGAGCACATCGAGGTAGCTCGTGTGATTGGCCACAAGGACAGCGCCGGTTTTCGGTATCTTCTCACGGCCCGAAACCGTCAGCGGAGCAAAAGTCAGCCACAGCACGATCCGCGAAGCAACGCGCAAGACGGCTCGTCGCCATGCCGGTAGGGGAAGGATGATCGCCCCTAGGCAGGCCGTCAAGAGCAGGGGAGTGGCAACGAGCCACCAGTAGACGCCGTAGGCCGTCGTCAGAGCGGCTGTCAGAGCCTGTTTGGCCCGCTGGAGAAATGCCCGCGCACTGAGGCGCGCCAATTGCCACCACAAGGCCCGCCGCCGTGACCCGATCTGCCCGCGCTCGTAATCCTCCCTCATCGCCGCGCGGCGAAGCTTGCCGCTTGATGTCTTTGGCACCGCGTGCGGCGGGACGAGCACGACCTCTTCGGGAGGTGTATCGAGGAACTCGGCGGCCGTGTCGGCGACCTGGTCTTCGAGTGCAGCGCGGACTCTTGGGTCCTCCTCGCGCGTCTCGGCGACAATGACGATCTTCTCCGTGCCCGAGACGGCATCGGCAATTCCCAGAGCGGCGACGCAGCCCTTGCGGATGCCCTCAATGTCGCCGACGGCGGATTCGAGTTCGTGGGAGTGGATGTTTCGGCCGGCGCGGATGATAATGTCCTTCGATCGCCCGGTGACGAAGATCTCGCCGGCGGCGATGTAGGCGCGGTCGCCGCTCTCGCGCCAGTCGCCGTCCATTAGCTCACGCGTCTTGGCCTCGTTGTGGAAGTAGCCCTGCGTTGCAGAAGGGCCGCGGAACTGCAGGCGCCCTTCATGGCGTTCGGGAAGCTCACTTCCCTTGGAATCGACGATGCGGATGTCGTGACCTTTCAGGACCGGGCCGCAGCCCACGATCTCGATGGCTGTGGCGTCGTCGGGTCCGGCGGAAACGGCCTCGCCGCGCCTCGTCAGCCGGTCGCGGTTGATTCGGTCGATCACCGGCAGTGTGCCCGGAATGGGCAGCGACAGCCCGAGGGTGTTCTCGGCCATGCCGTAGACAGGCCGCATAGCGTCGGGACGAAAACCGTAGTTCGAGAATCTTTCGGTGAAGCGGCGGATCGTCGAAGCGCTGACCGGCTCGGCCCCATTGGCCATGTGGCGTAGCGAGCTGAGATCGAGGCCCTCAATCGCCTCGTCGGGTATCTTTCGCAGGCACAACTCGAAAGCGAAATTGGGGCCGCCCGAGTACGTGCCGCGATGACGATGAATGGCCCACAGCCATTCCTGGGGGCGGGTGAGGAACGTCAGCGGCGACAAAAGGATCGCCGGGACGCCATACGCCAGACTCGCAAGCCAAGCGCCGATCAGGCCCAGGTCGTGGTAGAGCGGAAGCCAACTGACGATCACGTCGGACGCGTCGGGCTGGAACAGATCACGTGTGGCGCTGAGGTTGGCGAAGAGGTTGTTGTGAGTGAGCACGACACCCTTGGGGTCGCCGGTGCTGCCGGAGGTGTATTGAAGGAAGGCGATGGACTCGGGGTCCTCGCGGCGGGGCACGGAGTCTGAGGGGCCGTCGCTCAACTGTTCGACGGTCTCCACGACGCCAAGTGAAGAAACCTGGCCCCGTAGCAGTGTTGCCACCGTGCGTGCTTCAGTCACGGTGATGAGCGCCCCGGCTCCGGCGTTGTTGAGAATCCCCGCCTGGCGGCGCAGATGCTCTTCGATCTGCGACATGCGTAACGGCGGATAGATGGGCACGGGGACGGTTCCGGCATAGAGCGCGCCGAAAAAGGCGAGCAAGAAATCGGGGCCGGTGGGCAGCATCAGGGCCACACGATCGCCGGGCGTCAGCCCTCGCTTGAGCAGCCCGGCGGCGACGGCGCGTGCGCCCCGCGCGAGGTCGTCGTAGGTGAGCTCGACCGGGCCGCTCGTGCGGTCGGGGAACAGGACGTGACGCTGGTCGGGATGGTCGCGCGCGCGCCGGTCGAGGAGCTCGGTGAGCGTTGAAACGTCAAACGGTGTTTCGGGCGCCGGTTCGGCGACAGGAGCGGTCCGCTCGACGACGCTCGCAGGGACCGGGATGGATTCGGGTCCAAGCGCGGCTAGCAGCTCGTCGACGGTTTCGGCACGGGCCAGCAGATCATCGGCGAGCCGGACTTGAAACGTGCTTTCAATGCGCGTCAGGAGTTCAGCTAGCCCGAGGCTGTCTATGGCCAAATCACGGTCCAGGGTGCTGTGGAGGGTGAGCTGGAGGCGTCCGCGGCGGTGGGGGTGGAGTTCGAGGACGAGTTCTTTGACGATCTTGAGGAGGCGCGCGGCGTTATCGCCTTGCGGTGTTTCGACCGCGCTCGGTTTGGCTTCACCCATCCCGCGATTGTGAGTCTATCAGAGCGGATGAGGAAGAAATCTTGGGGCCAGCCAACCGCGGCGTTGCCCGCTCTAGGAGTATTAGCCAGGAGTTGCTGTTTCGACCATCACACTGGACGAAAGTTCCGGCAACAGGCTCAACGGGCCAGCGCCGGCAAATAGGAGCATCCCATACAGCACCGCCGTCTAGACCGCGTGTTGCAGGGCCGGTCGACATGGACGAATCAGAGACAAGGCCATCCGGATCTCCTCCGGAGGAACGTAAGCCCACGGATTCCGGCCACCGAATCTCAACTTGACCCGCCGGACCCGCTCCGCCGTTGCGGGCTTCCTAGACTAGGGCGTGTTAACACTAACGTAGGGTATCGAAACGTAGAGCCTCGACGATGAGGGCGAAGTGGAGGAAGGCGGGGAACATGACGTCGAGCTTGTCGAAGCGGGAGAAGATGCGGCGGAATCCCTTGAGCCGTCGGAAGAGTCTCTCGATCTCGTTGCGGCGGCGATAGAGCGCTCGGTCGTATTCCCACGGCTCCAGGCGGGTGCGCCGGGGCGGCACGACGGGAATCCATCCGAAATCCAAAGCCAGTTGGCGTGTCTGATCGTCCTCATAGGCGCCGTCCATCAGCAGCGGCAGCGGCTCGGGCAGTGGCCCCAGACCACCGAGCAAGTTCGCGGCCCTGCTGGGCGTCGTGCGCTTGGCCGGGCGAGAGAGCGAAGGTTATCGCCGTTCGAGCATTTGCGGCAACCATATGAATCTTGGTGGTCCATCCGCCGCGGGATTTGCCGATCGCTCGCGGACCGTTTTTTTAACGCGCCCGTGCCGTCGGGATGAACCTTCACGATGGTCGAGTCCATTGACACGGCTTCGATTCGGATGCGGACCAGCTGCTCGCGCTGCAGTTTCTCGAAGACGGCGTCGAGCACGCCGTTCTTCGACCAGCGGTTCATGCGGGTATAAATGGTGTGCCAGTTACCGAAGCGTTTAGGCAAGCCGCGCCATTTGCAGCCCTGCTCGGCGACATACAACATGGCGTTCAAAACCGTGAGGTTCGGCAGGCTCACATTGCCGCGCTGGCGGGGCAGGACCGGCTCGATGCGGCGGTATTGCTGCTCGGTGATCTCCATACCTCCGAGTATAGCAGCTTTTGCGACTTAGTGTTAACACGCCCTAGCCCACGGACCTCAAACGCGAGATCCACGCTACGCCTCGGCGGGAAACTGAAATGCATACAGCTTCGCATCGCGCATCAGAAACCGCAGCTTGACCGGCGTCCGCCGCAACGACGACAGACGACGCTTACCTCCCCAAGTCACTACTTTCGCTACGGCGTTGCCCGTCACCCTGTCGGCCTCGCGCCGCGACAAACCTTCTATCGCCCGTCCGTTCTGATCAAGCACTTCGATTTGCACCCAGCCCCCCGCCGAGCAGTCCACGTTCAGCTCCAGGTGCCGCCCATCGAAAATCAGTGCGGGAGTGACGAAGTCACCGCCCCCGAAAGGAGCGTCTACCGACATGAAGCCATCAAGCCGATAAACCGCCCGCGAGATGATGCCTCCCACATACTCGCGCTCTCTGTAGGCTCCGTGAGTCACGTCGTTGGCCTTGTAGTAGAGCGATAGTTCGTCACTGTGCCGCGACAGCCCCCAACCGGCATACATCGTGCCGTCATTCCAAGCCCCGTCAAACCCCCGCCGGATGATCGGACGCCGATCGGGCCGCAGCCAGCGGATGCCGTCGCGGCTCGCGGCAAACTGAATGTCCAGCGGTCCGTCGTTGCGAGGCGGTGGCGGCGCGTGGTGATAAGCCGCCGGAAACATGTAGTAGGCGTCCGCCGCATAGCGATATGGAATCGCCGCCGTCGTGTAGAAATCGAAATCCTCGGGGTCGTTCTCGTCGCGCTGAAGCACGATCTCGAACTTCCCGAAGTCGCCGAAAATGGGGCTTTCTGCCCGCCCGAAACGGCGATTGAAACTCGCCGTGCCGCGTGTCGTCGGTACGTTGAACCGCGCCAACGTGACGTACTTTTCAATCCGCGAATCCCAAAAGACAACGTTCTGGGAATCGAGCGTCATGTGCGGGTTGGCGGACTTGTCGAGAAACGGCTCCGTTCCGACCGGCCTCCAGCGGTACCCGTCCGGCGATGCGTATCCTTGGTTGGGGTTGCCCGCGTACATCAGGTAGCGCTCATCCGACGGCGCGTCCGGACGGTTTGGAAACACGTGGGTTCCGTGAACGTCTTTGATGACTAGGTTGTTCTTTTCCGATCCCCCGTGTTCGATCACCCCCAGGTCCGGCTTGGTCCACGTCGCTCCCCCGTCCGTTGAGTACGCGTAGGCGATGTAGCCAAAATCCTTCTTGAGGTCCGTGCATTCGTACCACAGCCGGATCCGATCGTCTTCCTGGATCACCGACTGGTACCCTCCCAAGAAAAACGATTCCCAAGGCCGGTCCCCTTGGATCAACTTCTCCCCCGTCACTCGCGGACGATTCACCACCAGCTCGACTCTATTGGCACTTTCGATGAATCGCCGGTCGAGAAACACCTGTTTGCGCGAACCCACGTCCCACGGCTTCGACGCCGCCCGCGCCGACCTCACCGCAAGCAGGCTCGGCGTCAGCAGGAAACTTCGCCTGGTGAAGGAGTCAGGCATAGTGGAAGCACTCCTTGGATCGTCGCGGTGCCGTTGCAATTGTTAGACTCTGGCTCTCACCCTTCCACCCAATGCCGGTAGAGCGGCTTGACGTTCTCCGGCATCCTCTCGAACACCTCTCGGCGAATCGGAATCGCGTCGTAGTTCTTGCCGCCCGTATCGAGCACCATCCGCTGGTGATCGGGCGTTCCCCGCATGGTGGGCGTGAGGTTGAGCCACCACGGGGCGTACCGCACGAGCAGCGCCACACGCGCTTCGTCGCTGTGGTTCGGCGCGACGGCGTGCCAGAGACGGCTGTCGTACAGCAGCACGCTGCCCGCCGGCCCAGCGGCCTGCCGCTCATCGGGATGCGGCGCGTCCTCGTCGACGCCCGCCAACTCGCCGGTCGCGGGGTTATTGCTGAACCGGTGACTGCCGGGTCGAACGAAGGTCCCGCCGTTGTCTTCGCCGAAGCGTGTCAGCATCCAGATCGTGGAGAGGTGCATCATCACGTCGGGATAGGGCGCTTTGACGTGGGTGGAGTTGGTCGCGTTGTAGGGCCAGTCCGCGTGCCAATAGCCGCGGCCGCTGCCGGGGTGGGTGACCACGCAACCGGTGGAGGAGATCCGTACGAACTCGCCAAAAAACGACTCCGCGACACCCAGGACCCGCTGGTCGGCCAGATACGGTGCAAAGCATTGCGTCGTATTGATGACCTGCCGGAGCCCCGCCACTCCTTGGACACCGATGCGGTGGCCGCGCGCCCGTGTCTTGGCCTTCTCGGCTTCGGCCTGCTCGTGATGGGCTCGCTGTACCGCGACGATCTCGCGGCACACGCCCCCGACAGCGTCGTCCGGGATAACTCCCTCGACCACAGAGTAACCGTCCTTCTCGATGCCCGCAACGATGTCGGATATTTTCATGATGGCGTGTAGGAACCGCCTTACCGGACCCAACCTGAGACACTACCATCTTGACACCCTACGGCATCGGTCCGTACAATTCCGCCATGCGCCGCCTAACCTCCCTGGGTGCGATCCTCCTCGTGATCGCCACCCTAGCCTTTAGCCAATCCGAGACCAAGCGTTACCTCTACCTCAGCATGCCCGACGGTGCTCAGAAAGAAGGCCGTTCCGGGGCCGGCATTCTCATCTTCGACATCGATAACGGTCACAAGTTCGTCCGCCGCATCGACATCCCGATCTTCAAAGAGGGCCTGCGCGGTTTCACCGGCAACCTGAAGACCCATCGTCTTTACTATTCCTCAACCAACCAGCGCTTGGGTGCCTTCGACTTGGAAACCGAGAAGATCGTATGGGAGAAAACCTATGAGGCGGGCTGTGATCGGTCGTCGATCACCATGGATGGCAAGAAGATCTACGCTCCGACCGGGTTCTGGTATTCCGGCGAGGATGCCGGTTTTCTGGTCGTCAACGCGGACAACGGCGAGCTGATCAAACGGATGCACGTCGGGCCGCAAGCCCATAACAGCATCGTGAGTCTGGACGGCAAGAGAGTGTACCTGGGCACCAGAACGACATTGTCGGTCTTCGATACGGCTAGCGACAAGATGATCCGGCAGATCAAGGACGTCGGCGAACGTGCCATCTTCCCCTACACGATTAACAGCAAGCAAACGATCGCCTACGTGTGCCTCGGCGATCACGTCGGTTTCGACGTTGTCGACCTGGAGAAAGGGAAGCATCTACACCGTGTCTTCGCCGGGGAGGAGAAGATTCCCCACCGCACTCATGGCGCCGGTCTAACGCCCGATGAAACCGAATTGTGGATCAGTGACCAGAGGGGCAAGAAGCTGTTCATTTTCGATGCCACAAAAATGCCTCCCGAGCCCAAGGGCCACGTCGAGCTGTCCCAAGGGGGTCACGGCTGGGTGTGCTTTAGCCTCGACGGCAAGTACGCCTGGTCTCACGCGCCCGACGTTTTTGACGTGAAGACCAAGAAGCTCGTCACTACCTTGAAGGACGAACACGGCACTCCGGTCAGCGGCTCCAAGTTCATCGAGGTCCACTTCCGTGACGGCAAAGTCGTGCAAATGAGCAACGAGTTTGGGCTTGGTCGCAAATATCCGCCCAGTGGTTCTCACTGACCTGGCCGAGCCGGGATGGGCTCGGATTCGCTCGACGTTGCTCCTATGTGTTTCCTGCAGTGGCTAGCGCGGATGAACGACGGAGCGCAGCTTGTGGCGCGGGCCTCCTGGCCGGCAGCGTCGACCTCTGGGTCGACATCCCTGCCCGCAAAGCCGCCCTGCTCAAGGCGCGGGGAGAAGACCGGTGCGTACGCCGGCCCTGCCCGCCACAGGCGCGCGCCACGTCTGATCCAGCGCTCCTCCCGGGCACTTGAACTTCTGGGACCTAGTCCTAGCGGGCCTCACGAGCTTACGTAATGAAGAGACGCGATCTGTTAGCAGTGGCAGTGGCGGCGCCGATGCTGCTCCGCGGCCAGACACAACAGACGAGCACGGCGCCGGCAACGGACGAGCAAGGGATAGCGCTCCTTCGGCGTATGCAGGCTGCTCTGGGCGGTGTCGAGCGACTCGTCGCGGTTCGCGACGTCGATTGGACTACACCCGTGAAGACTTGGAAAGCGTCCGGTGCCCCCGGCCCCAACGCCACACGACGAATCAGATGGATTCGGCCAAACATACTGCGGAAGGACCAGCACATTGGCGAAGTCGCCGTCAGCTACTTTTTTGGCGGCAAGGGAGGCTGGGAAATCGTGCCGGAGGGAGGATTGATGGAACTGAAAGGTCGCGAGCTCGAGTTCGTCCGCGGAGAGGCCGGCGGCTTCTATCCAAACAAGTGGCTTCCAGATCGTGGTTCTCGTCTTCAAGTCGATTCCGGGGGTCCCGGCATCATCCGGATCACCAGGGATGGCAGTGACTTTGCCAAGGATCTCGTCGTCGATCCCGGGTCCGGGTTGCCGCTTCGCATCTCGGGCACCCATCTATCCGGGACGCCGGCTACGACCTACCGGCGAATCCACCAGAGACTGGAGTTCCTCGAGTGGCAGACAGTGGAAGAGATAAAGTGGCCGCACAAGTTACTCAACTTCCATGATGATGTCAAGCGGGCGGAGATCACGACGTCCGTGATAAAGATCAACTCAGGCCTCGACTTCAGTGAGCTTTCACGCAAGCCGGGGGCTGAAGCGGACAAAAGGGTTCCTTTGGGCGCTACGGTTCCCGTAACAACTCGTCGACACTCCAGTAGTCCGTTCGGCCCGGGCTCGCGGCGCGGACGCGGTGTACCGTCGTCGCCGTGATCAGCTCGCCAGGCGCGCCGAAGCGCCGGCGGACGTACGACAACAACGAAGCAATGTCCGCATCCGATAGGATCTGTCCGAAGCCCGGCATCTCCCGGTTGTACCTCTTGCCGTGGACCACCATGGCTCCGCGGACGCCGTGTAGCACGATTCTGATTAGCCGCTCTTCCGGTCCCGTCACCCAGGGAGAATCGTCCAAAGGTGGGGCCTCCCCGGCTCCCTGCCCGTCGTACTGGTGGCAGGCTGCACAGTAGCTCTGGAACGCCGCCCGCCCCGCTTCCGCGGGCGCGTTCTCGGCGTGCCGTATGGCACGGCCACATCCTGCCACAGACCCCCAAACGGCGGTCACGACCAGAGCGAGCGATACAATCCCCATCAAAGCTAGCCTGCGTTTCTCCCCGCGTGGCGAGACGAAGTGTGTGAGAAGGCTGTCAGGACGAAGCGCGAGCCGCTTGGCGCCCCTGTCTCTGTCGGGTTGGGGCGTATTTGACGGTATGTTGAGCACGGCAAGCAAGTGTAACGCAGTCTGGCGGTCTTATCGCGTGCTTCGTCCGTCAAGTGGTAAGAAATGCAGGCTCCAGCCTGCCGACCCGCCGGACCTGTCGGTCCCTGGCTTGATATCCCGCTCACGATTGGCGTAGTATGCTTGGGAAGTTCGCTCACGCGAACGACGGGAGCCTACAATGAGACGATTTGCGGTTGCACTTTCTCTGCTGGGTTGGATCGGCGGATCCGTTCTGGCCCAGGACCCCACTGACATCCGGAACCCCACCATCAACAGTGAGAGTGAGCAGGGAGCCCTGATCACCCAGGCCGGCATGGCCGAGGACGCGGCCGAGAAGATCCAACTTCTGGAGACCTTCATTAGCAGGTACGGTGAGCACAGCGCGGTTGGATACGCCTATCTTCAGCTTCAAGGTCTCTATCTGCCCCAAAACAACTTTGACAAAGTGATCGAGTACGGGCAGAAGCTCGTTGTCATTGTGCCTGGCGATGTAGAGGTCCGGCACAACCTAACCAAGGGCTATGAGGGCAAGCAAGACTGGGATGCTCTGCTGCCGCACCTACTCGAGACCAAACCCTTCGCCGAGACAGACACGCAGGCCCCGGAGCCCGAATACGAAGACGAAGTCGAGGCGTGGCAAGCGAAGATCGACTATGCCAAGGGCGTCGTCCAGTACATCGAATACTCCATCTATACCTCGGCGCTGAAGATCACCGATCCGCAGACGAAGGTCAACTATATGGATGCTCTTCGGGAGCACTATCCCGAGAGCGAGTACGCCAAGCAGACCGCGGACTATTACGTTCAGGCATACCAACAGCTCGGCGACTTCCCGAAGATGTTCGAGGCGATGGAGACGTCAATCGCGGCTAACCCCAACAACGAGGGATATCTCTTCACCCTGGCAGACACCTACGTTGGTCAAGGCCAGCACGACAAGGCAAGAGACTACGCGCAGCAGTTGCTGCAGGTCATGGTGGAGAAGCCGATGCCCGACGGCCAAACCCCGGAGGGTTGGGCGAAGCATCAAGCGCTGTTCACCGCTTACGGCAACTACGTGCTGGGAAAGCTGCAAGTGATCCAGGCAGGCGATTCGAAGCAGGCTTATCGTGATGCCCGCAAACTGTTATTGACCTTAGAGGACACTCTGAAGGAACAGGGAGGCCAGGTCTGGGGTTCGCTGGCGTACTTTCTGGGTATCTGCTACGTGAAGCTCGACATCGGCGGAGACAATATCGCCGTCGCGACCAAGTGGATGAGCATCGCTTCCGAGACCGCGAGCCCCTATCAGGGTGAGGCGCAGAACACCCTCGCGGCGATCCGGAAGGCGGCGGAGTAGGCCCAACCGAGCCGTGACCGTGAGTACCTAGCGAGTGAAAGCCTTGCCAAGCGTGGCAGAAAACTTCAGGAGCCCGGACAGAGGCGCGGGTGTAAACCCGCGTGCTCCCTCGATGCCCATCTCTGTCCGATCCCGACACGGAAACCCGTTTGGTTCCGGCTCGTCCGGGTCACGGAGTGGTCCGTCTCACCGAATCGGGCGTTCAGCCGAAATCTATGAAGGTCCTCGTTCCTAACCTCGGTTCCACATCCCTCAAGTACCAACTCATTGAATTCCCGTCGCAAGACGTCATCAGCCGCGGCAAGTTTGAGCGTATCGGGCAATCCGAGGGAGACTCTCCCAGCCACGAGGAGGCGATCGAGCAGACACTGTTGCTTGCCGAAGACGTGGATGCTATCGGCTTCAAGGCCGTGCATGGGGGCCCGCGGTTTCGAGGAGCGTACCGGGTCGATGACGAATTGCTTGCCGCCATGCGGCAGTTCCTGCCGGCCGCGGCCCTGCACAACCGCATCTATCTAGCGGCGATGGAGGCCTTTCGCCGACTGCGGTCCGACCTGCCCCTAGTGGCGGTCTTTGAAACCGGTTTTCACCGAACCATGCCCGAGGCGGCCGCCACCTACGGCGTGCCACGCGCCTGGGCCGGCGAGCACGGCGTCCGCAAATACGGGTTCCATGGAGCGTCTCACCGCTATATCAGCGAGCGGACGCCAGAGTTTCTCAACCGCGGACACGACGATCTTCGTCTGATCTCGTGCCACTTGGGCGGGAGCTCCTCGATTTGCGCCATTCGGTACGGACGATCGGTCGACACGACGATGGGTTTTTCGCCGCAGTCGGGCGTCGAGAACGCCACTCGCTCCGGGGATCTCGACCCCTTCGCGGTGCTGTATATGATGGACCGTCTCGGCCTAACGACCGAGCAGATGCGTGATGAGCTTCTTGCGCACGGGGGCCTGGCCGGCATCTCGGGTATCCCGGGCGGAGACGTGCGCGAGATCCAGCAAGCCTCGCTGCGCGGCGACCACGGTGCCACGCTGGCTCTTGAGACCTTCGCCTACGGCGTGCGAAAAACGATCGGCGCCTACGCTGCAGCCATGGGCGGCCTCGACGGATTGGCGTTCACCGGCGGCATCGGCGAGCACTCCGCGCCGGTCCGAGCGTTCTGCTGTGAGAACCTCGAGTTCCTCGGTGTCCGGCTTGACCCGGTCCAGAACGTGTTCGGTCAGGGTGACCGGCTGATTGCGTCGGCCGGTTGGCCCGTCTCGGTGCTGGTGCTGGCGACGAATGAGGAATTGGTTGTGGCACGGGAGACGGTGAAGCTCTTAGAAACCGCAGATGCACGCAGATAAACGCAGGTGAAAGAATCTGTCCCATCTGCGTTTATCTGCGTGCATCTGCGGTTCAACCTCTGCTACGGCAAGTAGAGGACGCCCTTACCCAGCGCGATAATCACCGCCACCACACCGAACGCAAACAGCAGCCCATTAATGTCCACCCGGAAGCGGCGGTAGAAGTGACCGAGGCCCTTTGACAGTTCAGGCTGGAACAGGTTGACCACCAGCAGGTCGTGGCCCGGCTCGTCGACGTCCTTCTCCTCACCGGTCGCCTCGTCCAAGTAGCTTTGCCGATTGAGCCGTTCGTAGAAGGACTGAAGCCTGGCCGGGCTCTCGGGCTTGGTCAACAAGCTGACGACAGCCAGCGCAATGAACCCGGCAAGCAGCGAGATCCCGAAGTTCGTCGCCTCCCACCGTAGAATAACGCCAAACTCGGTGTAGGTCAGATAGAAAAACAGCACGCTCGAGATAACCAGACTTGCGAAGGCCCCTTGCCGATTGGCACGCTTCCATGAAATCGCGCCGAACATGCTAATGCCCATGAACGCCGCCATCGTCTCGGTAAACAGGAAGGCTTCGAGCACGATATCGAGCAGCAGCCCGAAGACCACACCCAGCGTCGTAACCGTCACGCCGGCGATGCGCCCGACCGTCAAGTAGTGGTGGTCGGGACGGTCCTTTGCCAGGTAGCGCCGATAGAAGTTCTGGGTGAACAGCGCGCCCCCGTCCACCGTAAACGCTGAGCAGGTGGACATGTTCGCCGCAAGCACGCAGGCGATCATCAATCCCACGGCACCGGGGAAAAGCAACTCCTTTGTCGCGTACCCGAAAGCGTCCTCGCGGTCGGCAAGGGTCCCGCCTGTTTCCATGAGCATCACGACGACGATCAACCCCACGATCGCCCAGCCCACGGTGCAGAAGCGCTTGATGAAATTCCCGTAGGCCATGCCGACGCGGCAGGTTTGCTCGTTCTTGCCGGTACCGATGGCGGCCAGCATGTGTGGCTGCGAAACAATCCCGATCAGGCCGTTGATGGTCAGCATCAGGATGGTGAACACACCGACGTCCCCGGGAGTCACCATCGAGAGCATGGCGGGGTCGAGTGTTTCACGAATGCCGGTGAAACCGCCGACGCGCGACAGGCCCAGCGGAATAAGCAGGAACGACAGCGCGATGATAAAGAAGCTCTGGACGAAATCCGTATAGGCCGCCGAGACCAGTCCGCCGACCAAACTGTACACCAGAAACGAAGCGGTCATGACCAGCACGACGGCGTTCGGACTTACCGTCCCGCCCGAAGCCGCACTGACGAGCTTGCCGGCGCCCTTGAGCATGGCGCCCATACTGAAAGTGAAGAACGCCAATGCGAAGACGGTGTAGACGCCGCCCATCGCGTTGCCGTAGCGGTCCTCGTAGACCTCGCCGATCGTCGTTCGCCGGAAGCGCCGGAAGATCGGGCCGAGAATCCAGTAGAAGGGTGTGATGAACAGGTTTTTCCACTGGTACCAGATGGCCGAGTAGCCGGACTGATAGACGGCTCCGGCGAGCGAGACCGGCATCTCCGCGTGCGTCCCGACGCCGAATGCCTGCGCCAGAATCAACCACACGCTGAAACTCCGGCGGCCGAGAAAGTAGTCCTCGGTTTTCTTGACTCGCCGGGCGACGATCAACCCCACCGCCACGATCAGCGCGAAGTAGCCGGCGATAACGACCCAGTCGAGCCAGTGCAGTTCGATTTCCATGGCGCTTTGGCGAAGTGTCTATTATACGGAACCGGGCGGGCGACTCCGCGCCCACGAGTCGTGGGCCCCTTGGGCGTTGGGCCGTACTGAATCGTGTCTTGTGTGTTGTGCTTCTGAATTGGCGGTAGGGGCGCGGCATGCCGTGCCCGCTTCGTTCTGGCGGTCGAAATGTGGCGCGGGCTCGCGGTCTGCCGCGTCGAGACAGAGCGACATAAGTGATTGAAAGGATGGGGGAAATTGCTTCAGCGAATCTGTGATTCCGAGAACCAGTGACGGCTGAGTACGGCCGGGGTTCGGTTCCGGCCACTCGTCCTTCTCGTCTTGAAAATTGAGGCCGTCCCGATTTCCCCCCGTAACGTCTCCGTGCTGCGGTATGCTGGCAGCGTGAGAGCGTAAGCATCTTCGGGGTTCTTGGGCGCGAGACGCGAATGTATCAGGTGAAGACGGCGATTCTTCGGGCGGTTGTACTAAACACAGCGCTGGGCTGCATACTTACTGCCGGGCAGAGCAACGGCCGCGGCAAAGGCGGGAACAAACCTCCGCCGCCACCGCCACCGCCCGATTGCAGCGTTACGTATGACGGCTACCAGACGCGCATCGCATTCTCGGGTTACGTCTGGGCCGTGAAGGATCACGGGAAATCGTTTGCCGGTCCCGGGCCGAATCGCTTCTCCGATAGCAGCGGAAGCGTCTGGGTCGACGACGACGGACGGCTGCACATGAGATCCGCCGGATCAAGGGGAAGTGGTACGCCTCAGAGGTCATCAATCTCTGCACGCTGGGCTATGGCTCCTACCGCATTCTTCTTGACAGCGAAGTTCATGCGCTTGATCCCAACGTGGTGTTCGGACTCTTCACCTGGAGCGACCAGCCGGCCGAGGCCCACCGGGAGTTGGACATTGAATTTGCGCGCTGGGCCGACCCTACAAACCAGAACGCCCAGTACGTCGTGCAGCCGTACGATCAGCCCGGAAACATTTTTCGGTTTTGGCAGCCCAGCGCGATGGCGCAGTCGACTCAGGTCCTGACTTGGACGTCCCGGCAGGTGCTCTTCGAGAGCCGCTCAGGACATTGGAGTCCGACCGACCCGGGGACCCTGTACGCAAGCTCCCTGTTCACACAGGGCATCCCGTCAAGCGTCGACGAGAACTTCCGGTTCAATGTTTGGCTGTTTCGAGGCGAACCGCCGACCGATGGCCAAGACGTGGAAGTGATCATCAAGGCATTCGAGTTCGACCCCGCACCCTGAAGGCCCTTGGACGCGCTCACAACTCCTACAGCCGTTACTTCAACCTTGTGCGTCGACGCTCGGGGCACCTGTGGCAGAACCGCTTCTACTCTGCGCCCCTCGGCCACAGACACCTGGTGTCGGCGCTACGCTACGTCGACCTCAACCCGGTTCGCGTCGCTCCCGTTGGTTACGTCGCGGTCGAGCTTGCAGGATTTCTCCCAAAAGTGCTGAACGCCGCGGCCCTTTTTCGGGCCGACCGAGGTGTGCATGTCGAGAGCCCACTCGGGGATCTCCGGCTTGTAGCCTTCGAGGGGACGGAGTGTGGCGGTTGGTGCACCGCATCAGATCACCCAACAGGCAACAGCCATAAGGATGTTTTGCAGCCGCTATCTGGACGCCCTGTAAGAGCAATGCCTGCGCTCAGGGATCGGGGCGCAGGCTGCGAATCGGGTCGCCTTTTCGCAGTATCCCTTCTTTGAGAACCTGTGCCCGCAGGCCTCCTCGATGCACGAGGCCTTTTTCGACACCGGTGGCTGTGAGGATTTCGAGGCGACCGCAGGGTTCGCAGAGCCGCAAACCGCGCAGGCGCACCTCACCGACATGGAATTCTTGGCCGACCAAGTGATTGAGGGCGATCCCGGACGTCACCAGGTTCCGGCGCGCCTGTCCCGGCAGGATCTGGACTTCATAGTCAGCAGCCAAGGCGGTGATGGATTCTTCCTCGATGAGAGTCACCTCGCGATCCGGTTCTCCCGGCTTGCTGAACGTCCCGCCCTGCTGGTAATAGCGATCGCCTTCGAGACCTAGACCCGGGACTGCCCGTGCCTCCTCGACGGCCCGGGGCTTCGCCCCTTTTGATGGTGCGATGTAGATTCCGGCCAACTTTGACATAAGGGTGCCACGCAGCTCGTACCGCACCTTCGAGATTTGCGTCCTAATGAGATTACTATACCGTTTGCACCGCTCATGGTCTTGGGCGGCGGGCCAACCGTCCGGGAGCGGGAGTGGGTGGCGCGGGCTGACACCCCGAAGGGAATCCGTCCCGCCGGATGAGCCCGCAGCTCGGTTTGTGAACCGTGACCCGTGATTCGTGAGGCGGCGGCCGTTCAGTCACAAGTTTTCAGAATTGATTTCTCTCATGCTTTCAGTCACTTGCCTCTCCGGCTGCCTCGTCGGCTGACAATCAGCCCTTACACTGGAAGCGAGGAAAGATTGAGGGCGATGGTCGCCCCAACACGACAGCAGGTGGAACACCACAATCTCAAACCCTGGTCACCGATCCGCACGGGTGCCGTGCGAGGTGACCCATGAGCGAAGAACATAAAGAAGATTTAGAAGCCGTCGCAAAACCACGCCAAATCCTGACAGATCCTGCCAGACCCCGACACCGCGAACATCTACCTACCGCCGTGCCCGCCGTGGCGCAAGCTCTCAGCTTGCCGAGTCGAGACTCTTCTCGACTCATGCGCCTCCCACGCTATCGGCCCAGCTCAGGCAAACGGCCCACACTTCAACGGGTCACGAATCACGGGTCACGAAACACGAATGACGGATCACGAATCACGGTCATTCCGGCTTGCCGGTGCTGCGCAGCGATTCGAAATACTTGTCCCAGGGTTCGGTGTGGTAGTCGGTGCGGTCACCGCGTTTGCGCGTCTTCAACTCTTTCACCAGACGCAGGAACGCTTCGACGGTGGCCTCGAAGAACCTCTCGCCCTTTTCTTTCGTCGCGATCGTGGCGTCGCCGACCACGCCGCTCTTGCTGAAGCGCGTCCAATGGTCCATCGCATTCACCGGCGAGCTCTTCAGCAGGTCGAGCCAGACGAAGTCGGACTCGGGGAGGTTCATGTCCTTGACGGCTTTGTCCATCTCGACGCGCTCGGGCGCGAGGTGTAAGTACACGGATGTCTCCAGCTCAGCCGCGTGCGCCATGCCGCCAAGGGCCGACTCACGGTACTCCTTGATCGTGTCCATGTCGAGCGACGGCCAGATGAAGCAGCCGCACCAGGCATCGGTCTCGAGAATCGTGCGGCGGGCGACGAGATCGAGGATCGGCATATTGGAGCCGTGTCCGTCGGCGATGAGGATGCGCTCGAAGCCATGGTGAGCAATGCTCTTGGTCACGTCGAGCACGAAGTTGAGCAGGTGTTCTTGCCTGATGTCGATCGTGCCGGGGAAGTCCATGTGGTGCGTCTCGAGGCCATAAGGGATGAGCGGCATGAGAAGAATGTCGCCGTCGGCGCGTTTGGCCGCCTCCTCGCAGATGCTCGAGATGAGGAAGTTATCCGTGTCAAGCGGCATGTGAAAGCCGTGATCTTCGACCGAGCCGATCGGCAGTACGACGATCGGTTGCTCTTCGACACGGGCTTTCAACTCCGGCCAAGTGTGGTGGTGATAGTAGTAGGGGACTTTTTCGGACATGAACGATCTCCTCTGGAAGAAACGTGTTTCGTGTTTTGAGTAACGTCTCTGGGCTCTATTTTGCGGACAGGAGCGCCAAGGTGGCCCAGGCCGAAGTCGAAATGTGTTGCGCATAGCTCTGCGCACCGGGCGGACGGGTCGTTTCAGGCCATCCGCCGGCGGGTAGCTGAGTCTTGAGAAGATAGGCCCGGCCTTGGGCAATCGGCTTCTGATACTGCGATTCGTGTAGAGACGTCAGGGCCAACACGGCCACCGCCGTGTCGAAGGGTTCTGACGGGGACCGAGCGTAGGGGCCCCAGCCGCCATCGCTGACCTGTGCCCTCAAGAGCAGGTCGATGGCCTTGCCGAGCTTCACATGCGCGTGCGACCGATCGTCCCTCGGGGGGGGGGGCGATCCGCGAGGGCCATTACGGTGGCCGCCGCGTCGATGACCGCGCGGAGTGGTTTGGCCAACAGCCATCCCTCGGCTCGCGCCGCCGCCGCCAGGAACCGCTCACTCCCGGCGGCGACGAGCACTCGCCGAGCGAACAATGTTGCTAGTGTAGTGCGCCAAGCAGATTGCACCTTAGGCAGGGCGGCACGTCCGCGCTTGACTTTCTCGAGGATGTCGGAGGCGGTCGCGGTCCAGATGAAGGGCGTGGGATGCCCGTTGTGCTGGGCGATGTAGTCGTCAATGGCGGCGACGAGCTCGTCCACGCTGCGAAACACGCCGCGGCGCAGGCGCTTGACGGTGAGATCGCGAAAGAATCGCTCGACCATGTTCAGCCACGACGCCGAGGTCGGGGTGAAATGAATGTGGAAGCGCGGGTGACGATCGAGCCAACGCTTCACAGCGGCATGCTTGTGGGTGGCATAGTTGTCCACGATGAGATGAAGCTGTTTGTCCTTGGGAGTGCGGCGGTCAATTAAGCGCAGGAAGCGCAGCCATTCCTGGTGGCTGTGTCGGGGCATGCACTCGGCGATCACGCTGCCGTCAAGGCTGTTGAGCGCCGCAAACAGGGTGGTCGTGCCGTTGCGCTTGTAATCGTGGGTCATCGTTTGGCCGCGTCCCTTTTTGAGCGGCAGGCCGGGCTGGGTGCGATCGAGGGCTTGGATTTGGGACTTCTCATCGAGCGAGAGAACCAGAGCATGCTCAGGCGGATTGAGATAGAGTCCGACGATGTCGTCGAGTTTCTCGGCGAAACGCGGGTCATTGCTGAGCTTGAAGGTCTTGACGCGGTGGGGCTTGAGGCCATGGGCGCGCCAAATCCGTCCCACGGTGGAAGCGCTGACGCCGGCCGCGGCGGCCATGGTGCGGCGGCTCCAGTGGGTGGCGTTGGACGGTTTCTCGCGGGTGGTCTTGTGGATGATCTGCTGTACTTTCTGCTTCGAGACGGCAGGTTTACGACCGGGCCGTGGGGCGTCTTTTGCAATGCCGGCGATGCTGCTTTCGAGAAAGCGCGTGCGCCAGCGGGCCACCAACTGCCGCGAGACACCGAGCTGTGCGGCGATCTGCTTATTCTCGAGACCGTCGGCGGCCAGCAGGACAATCCTGGCTCGCAGGGCGAGACGAACGGCGACTTGGCGGCCGCGCGCGTAGCGGTCCAACTGCTTGCATTGCGCTGTGTTCAAAGTTACTGGTTGTGCTCTTCGCATCCCATGCCTCCTGTTAATAGAGACGATGGGAAGTCAATATAAGTTCATTATTTATGGTGCACTACACTAGATGAGCGCCCCAGGTCGTTGGCGAACCGACCGATCCCACCGCGTCCACCTGCCAGGACCCATCAGGCTCCTGATGGGGCAGCAGTGACTCCGCGGCCCTGACGAGGGCGGCGGGCTCGTCGAGCAACCCGGCTTCTCGGGCCGCCAGAAGCGATGCGGCAAACTGGATGCGGGCCAGCTTCTTATCACTGAAAGCCGCATCGCCCCGATTCTCATCCCAGCGCGACGGGCGGCGCAGCCAACGGGTGGTATCTTCCAGCGCCGCTGGGGGAACCTCGTACGCGAGCGCCCGCGCGACATACAACGCCCGAGCACCATCCCCGTTGTCGTGGCACGAGAAGCAGTGATTCTCCTTCGACCAGCGCGGTACTTCTTCGGCCAGGTAGGCCACGGCCCGCTGTGCCGCGGAAGCGGCATCTTCGGCGGCCACCACCGCCGGTGCCAAAACGGCAAGCCCTACCAACGCAACGCGACTGATTTTCAACCCCACCCTTATAGCACTCCCGCTGTAGGGCGTTCTCGGCCCCCCACTTGACGATCGCAACGATTCAGTTCCAAGCTAAGTAGAGCGTTCTTGGGGAGCAACGACATGACACAGAAAGCCACCTTTGGAGCAGGATGTTTCTGGGGCGTCGAATCGGCCTTTCGTGAAGTGCAGGGAGTTCGATCAGCCGCGGTCGGCTATGCCGGTGGACATCTAGAGAACCCCAGCTACCAAGACGTGTGCAGCGGGACCACGGGGCACGCCGAGGCCGTCGAGGTGGACTACGACCCCGACGAGGTCTCCTACGAGCAACTGCTCGAGGTGTTCTGGGGCGTACACGACCCAACGACCCTCAACCGCCAGGGACCCGACATCGGCACGCAATACCGTTCGGCGATCTTTTTCCACACGCCGGAGCAAGAGGCCGCCGCCGGAGCATCGAAGAGCTCCCTCGAGTCGAACGGCACGTTCCAGCGCCCGATCGTTACCGAGATCGTGCCCGCCCCGACCTTCTACCGGGCCGAGGACTACCACCAGCAATACTTCGCGAAACGGGGCATCGCCCACTGCCGAATCTAGCCGGGTTGGCCAGCCCCGAAGGGTCACAACGTGCAACCTCACCCCGTGCAAGCTGAGGCATCAGGTGGGGTATAGTCTTCTGAACAATGCGAGTCTTTCTGTGATTTCTCGGCGGCTCAACGCGCGGGGCCTGCGGGCAGCCTGCTTCTTGCTGGCAGCAGCATCGTTGACTGCCGCCGGGCCAGTCGTCCCCCGTCCTCACCGAGCGGCATGTGTTTCTCACCGGCTATGAGCCAGGCAAGCTGTGGACTCTCGCCCTCGATCGCAAGACGGGCAAGATCCTATGGCGCCGCGATCTGAACCGGGTCCGCGAAGAGAGGATGCACAGGCTCAACAGTCCCGCCTCGGCCAGCCCCGCCACCGATGGTGAAAACGCCTACGTCTTCTTCGGCGATTTCGGCTTGGCCTCCTACGGTCCTGATGGCAACGAGCGTTGGCGGCTGCCACTGGGGCCGTTTACAAATCTTCACGGCATGTCCGCTTCCCCGATCGTCGTTGGCGACAAGTTGATCGTTGCCTGCGATCAGGACGAGGACTCGTATCTGCTCGCCGTACACAAGGACAGCGGCGAGGTCGCCTGGAAGACGCCGAGGCCGGAGGTCGTACACGGCTTCTCGACACCGAGCGTCCTTCAACCCAACGGCGAGCCAGCGCAGATCATCGTCCCCGGCTCGTACCACTTGATCGCCTACTCGGCCAAGAGCGGCGCCAAGCTGTGGTGGGTGCGCGGGTTGACTTGGCAGGTGAAGCCCGCGGCCGTCATCGCCGGCGAGACCGTCTACGCCACCGGCTGGGCACCCGGTGTCGAACCGGCCCAGCGCAAGTTCTTGCCTTTCTTCGAAGAGGCCGCCAAAGAGGCTGACGCGAACCAGGACAACCGGATCTCCCCGCAGGAGCTACCCAAGAAGTGGAAGCCCACCGGAAGCTGGCGCGCCATCGACCTCGACGTTGATGGCTTCCTCAGCGCGCGTGACTGGCACTTCTACCGCGCACGACGCTCGGCGCGAAACGTGACGATCGCTGTCCGCCCGGGCAACGCACGCGGGGACCTCACCGAGTCGCATGTTGTGTGGGAGTATGAGCGGGCCGTTCCCGTCGTACCTTCACCGGTGCTGTACGACGGCATCTTCTACATCATCAAGAACGGCGGCATCCTAACCTCGCTCGACCCGGAAACCGGCGCCGTCCTCAAACAGGGACGCCTCGACGGGGCCATCGACAAGTACTACGCCTCGCCCGTGGCTGGTGACGGCAAGCTCTACTTCACGGGCGAGTTGGGCAAGATCAGCGTCGTCAAGCCGGGCGGCGACTGGGAGCTGCTGAGGGTCAACGACATGCAAGAACCCGTTTACGCCTCACCCGCGATCGGCGACCGCCGACTGTACGTCCGCACCGAGTCGGCGCTCTATGCCTTCGGCCCCAAGGAGTAACCAAAATCCCATGCAGGTCTTGTTGGCCGGTATCCTCTCGCTGCTACTCGTTCTCTCCTCCCTACACGCTGCCGACTGGTCCCGCTTTCGCGGACCGGACGGCCTCGGCGTCGCCGAGACGAGCGGACTCCCGGATGACTTTGGTCCGGAGACCAATGTCGCTTGGAAGACCGCTCTGCCGATGGGTAAATCCTCTCCCGTTTTCACCTCCGATCACATCTTTCTCACGGCCCACGAGAACGAGAAGCTCTACACGCTCTGCCTCGACCGCAGGACCGGCCAGATCCTGTGGCGCCGCGAAGCACCAAGCCGCCGGCTCGAAAAGATGCACTCGCTCAATGACGAGGCTTCGTCGAGCCCCGTCACCGACGGCGAGAACGTCTACGTCTTCTTCGGTGGCTTCGGCCTGCTCTCGTACGGCCCGGACGGCAACGAGCGCTGGCGCCGCCCGATGGGACCGTTCACTAACTTCCACGGCATGGCCGCTTCACCGATCCTCGAGGGCGGCAAGCTGCTGATGGTTGTCGATCAAGACCAGCAAGCCTACGTCGCCGCCGTCAACAAAAACGACGGCTCGACGGCGTGGAAGACCGAGCGGCCCGACGTGGTACACAGCTTCTCAACGCCGATCGTGTACCGTCCCTTGAGCGGTCCGGCCGAGCTGATCGTTCCGGGCTCCTATCAGATGGTCAGCTACGCGGTTGCGACCGGTAAAGAGCTGTGGCGCGTGCGGGGGCTGACCTACCAGGTCAAATCCGTCCCCGTGATCGAAGGTGACACGCTTTACTTCAACAGTTGGGCGCCGGGCGGGATGCCTTCGCGCCGTTTGGTGCTGCCCAAGTTCTCCGAGACGCTGGCCACCTACGACGCCGACAAAGACGGCAAGCTTTCCAAAGCCGAGGTCCCGAAGGAATGGCACCCCGGCAACTGGCCTATGCAGGACCTCGACAAAGACACGGTGTTCGATGCCCGCGAGTGGAGGTACTATAGCGCCCGCCGCACCTCGACCAATTCGACCCTAGCGATCAAGCTCGGCGGACGCGGCGACGTCACCGACACTCACGTTCTGTGGCGTCACCAGAAGTCACTCCCCGACGTGCCATCCGTGCTGCTGTACCGAGACGTTCTCTATCAGGTGAAGAAGGGCGGCATCGTGACGAGTCTCGACCCCAAGACCGGCAAAGTGTTCAAGATCGGCCGCCTGCGCGATGCCCTCGATGACTACTACGCCTCTCCGGTCGCCACGGACGGCAAGGTCTACATGGCGAGCATGACGGGCAAGGTATCGATCCTCAAGGCCGCCGGCGAGTGGGGGGTCCTTCACACCAACGACCTCGGCGAAGACATCTTCGCCACCCCGGCGATTGTCGATGGGCGTATGTACCTGCGCACCTCCGAGAACCTGTACTGCTTCGCGGGAAGCAACTGAACGGCGAACTGGCAAGGTTTGGCAAGGTTTTTCGGAAACGTCGGCCCCTCGCCAGGCACAATGTCCTCAACCTAGCCCGAGGCAAGAATCTCCATCGCAAAGGTAGTTCTCAGACCGGCACACCAGAGAGTCGAGCGATAGCAGTGGCGTTTGCTTCTGGAGTGACCCCGGGCTTCAATAAATAGTCAAAATCGAGAACATCTGTTCCTCGCCGGGATGACATATGTACGTTGGCGCCGCCGCCCACTGAGTCAGTGATCTCGGTCAATGCCAGATCATGGGTCGAGAGAGCACCCAGCGCTCCAGCCTCGACGAGAGTCCTGACCACCGCTTCGGCTGCGACCCTTCGATCGCGCGAGTTCGTCCCACCGAGGATCTCGTCGATCAGGAACAAGACGGGTCGGGCTTCCTTCGTGGATACGATCGCATCTCGCAGCCGTTCGACTTCGACCAAGAACTTGGACTTGCCCTCAAGAAGAGAGTCCGCTATCGAGATCGATGCACACACCTTGAACGGAGAGAGTCTGAGCTTCTTGGCGGTCACGGGAGCCCCTGCCATGGCGAGGACAGCATTGGAACCGACCGCCCGCAAGAACGTGCTCTTTCCAGCCATATTTGAGCCGCTGATCACGTAGTATCTTGACGTAGAGTTCAATACGAAATCATTGCACACACGCTCTTCGCTGGAGAGCAGTGGATGACCAAGCCCCTGTGCCTCGAAAACCTGTTCCTTATCGGTAAGGTCCGGGAAACTGGTCGTCTCCTGGCGCTCAAAAGCGTAGCACGCCAGGGCGTTCAGCGCCTCAAACTCGCCCCACGCGTCCAACCATACAAGGAGGTCATCGCGGTTCGTAGCTCTCCAATTCTCGATCGCCATCGCCGTCTGTGTTCCAACCAGAAGCAGCAGCGAGGGGAGATAGAACCAATCTTTGTTTCGTTCATCAAGAATTCTAGTCAGTCTTTCAAGTTTCTTAAGCCGTTCCGCGGCGCCGCAGCCTATTTGCGCCACTATTTTCTTCAGCTTTACAGAAGCAAAATGCTGCTTGGACAGAAGTTCTAGCCCGTGGCTCAACACGCCAAGCTCGATGCCAACAACTTGCGCGTCCGCGATAACTCGGCACACTCGTTTCAGCAAGACCAGCGCGAGTATGCCCTCAACAACGACAAGTGGGATCAAGGCGCTCATCAGAAAATGGGCCGACGCCAATCCCAGAAGACCACCCAGCCCCAACGCTGCTGCCCCGGACGCCAACACGGCCACGACGATTCGGGTCATTCCGTGGAACGGTGTCAGGGGGGTGTCTAGCCACAGAGTAAAGGTGTCCCAACTTGATTCCTGATTGTCATAGCCGCCGAGCAGCGCGATCTCCTCTCGGAGCGTCTGTCGGCTCTGCAGTTCGTGAACCGCTTCCTGACGACGAATCGTTTCATCTAGCTCAGGGGCGTGCAACAGGTAGGAACCAAGCCGGCGTTGGCCAATCTGGGTTCTCACCGTGCAGAGCAGTTCGAACAACGAACCCTTTCCGAATAGGTTTAGGTCTCGGCCGTAGGGATGGGTTGGAGGACTGAACTCTTCGCCATCCTCGCCGTTTCCCTGCCAACGATGCTCAAGCCGCCGAACCCCCCGTTCGTAGAATCCCCGTAGTCGCTGCAAGCGGCGCAGTTCCCGGCGACGTCTTCCAAAATTTCGGGTTACCCACGCCGACGGTGGAACGCACACTAGCGTAGTGCGTCAAGCAGATTGCACCTTAGGCAGGGCGGCACGTCCGCGCTTGACTTTCTCGAGGATGTCGGAGGCGGTCGCGGTCCAGATGAAGGGCGTGGGATGCCCGTTGTGCTGGGCGATGTAGTCGTCAATGGCGGCGACGAGCTCGTCCACGCTGCGAAACACGCCGCGGCGCAGGCGCTTGACGGTGAGATCGCGAAAGAATCGCTCGACCATGTTCAGCCACGACGCCGAGGTCGGGGTGAAATGAATGTGGAAGCGCGGGTGACGATCGAGCCAACGCTTCACAGCGGCATGCTTGTGGGTGGCATAGTTGTCCACGATGAGATGAAGCTGTTTGTCCTTGGGGGTGCGGCGGTCAATTAAGCGCAGGAAGCGCAGCCATTCCTGGTGGCTGTGTCGGGGCATGCACTCGGCGATCACGCTGCCGTCAAGGCTGTTGAGCGCCGCAAACAGGGTGGTCGTGCCGTTGCGCTTGTAATCGTGGGTCATCGTTTGGCCGCGTCCCTTTTTGAGCGGCAGGCCGGGCTGGGTGCGATCGAGGGCTTGGATTTGGGACTTCTCATCGAGCGAGAGAACCAGAGCATGCTCAGGCGGATTGAGATAGAGTCCGACGATGTCGTCGAGTTTCTCGGCGAAACGCGGGTCATTGCTGAGCTTGAGGGTCTTGACGCGGTGGGGCTTGAGGCCATGGGCGCGCCAAATCCGTCCCACGGTGGAAGCGCTGACGCCGGCCGCGGCGGCCATGGTGCGGCGGCTCCAGTGGGTGGCGTTGGACGGTTTCTCGCGGGTGGTCTTGTGGATGATCTGCTGTACTTTCTGCTTCGAGACGGCAGGTTTACGACCGGGCCGTGGGGCGTCTTTTGCAATGCCGGCGATGCTGCTTTCGAGAAAGCGCGTGCGCCAGCGGGCCACCAACTGCCGCGAGACACCGAGCTGTGCGGCGATCTGCTTATTCTCGAGACCGTCGGCGGCCAGCAGGACAATCCTGGCTCGCAGGGCGAGACGAACGGCGACTTGGCGGCCGCGCGCGTAGCGGTCCAACTGCTTGCATTGCGCCGTGTTCAAAGTTACTGGTTGTGCTCTTCGCATCCCATGCCTCCTGTTAATAGAGACGATGGGAAGTCAATATAAGTTACATTATTTATGGTGCACTACACTAGCAGCCTGTGGCAAAAGTTGAGAGTGGTGGATTTTGCTAGGCGGGGGCGCCACATGTCGTTCCCGCCTGGAGTTTCTACATCTGCTCAAGCCACACGGCCCCTCAGGGTCGAACAATCGTAGCCCACGGATTCATCCGTGGGTATCGATCGAAGGTACCGCCACACGCCCGTTGCTGTCTATCCTTGCCCCGCGGTCGTTCGACCGCGAGCAAGGATAGACAGCAACGGGGGAAACCAGTTACGGGTAGGCGTTTTCGAGACCCATGGATGAAATCCATGGGCTATGATTGTGGCGCCCGATTCACGGGCGCGAACAGCTCGTGGCAAAGTACAATGCCTCCGTTCGGTGACAGTCACGAGAGCACACCTTTACCACGGGCTGCTAGGGAAACCCAAGGCCCGTGAAGACGGGCCTGATGGATTTGATGAGTTGAGAGGGTTCGGTGTGTGGGGCACAAGAGCCGAGCACGGCTCGGCTCGGCAGGCCACGAGCGTGCGCCACGTCGGGAGATTCTTGAGCGCAGGCCGATGGACGCATTGAGATAATGGCATTGAGAGCCGCTACGATGAAACCCCGCCTTCTGGCCTGTCTGGCGGTAGCACCTGTGCTCTTGACGGCGCAGCAGCTTGCTCCCGAAGCTCGCGAGCGCATGGAGCGGGCACACCAGGTTCAAGAAGGCGTGCCGGCGTCCGAGGTGGCGGAGCAGCTCACCGAGCAGGCTGCCGGTGTGCGGCCGGGCGAGGCTGCGCTGAACGCCACGGCCCTGGGCACCACCGGCCTGGAAGCCCCCGCCCTGAACGCTGCCATTCCTCGGCGGAACTTCATCGACGACGACATCTTCGGGCGCATCGAGCACGACGGCATCCCGCGTGCCGGCCTTGCCTCGGACCGCGAGTTCGCCCGCCGGACCTACTTGGATGCGACGGGGCGCGTCCCGCCGGTGGCCGAGCTGCTGCCCTTCCTCGACGACTCCGACCCGGACAAGCGTGACAAGCTGGTCGATCGCCTAGTCGATAGCGAGGAGTTCGTCGAGCGCTGGTCGTACTATTTCGAGGATCTCTTCCGGGCGGGCAACCGCATGGGCTTCGGCAAGAATCTCTTCCATTATTGGATTGTGGAGTGGCTTCGTCTCGACCGCTCCTACGCCGACGTGGTGACCGACTTGCTGACGCAAGGGGGGGAAGAGCAGTCATTCGTCGCCGGGGGCGCTCTACTTCGCACGCGACTTCGTCAAAGCCAAGGACGACCCTGACAAGGCGGACGCGCACGACCTCGTAAACCGCGCCGACTCGATCGACGAGTTCACGATCACGTACAGCAAGGTGCTGCTGGGTGTGAATCCCGGCTGCGTGTCGTGCCACGACGGTGCGGGTTACCTCGAGAAGGTGAACGTCTTTTTCACCGGGAAGACACGGGAGCAGTTCTTCCAGCAAGCAGCGTTCTTCGGCAAGACGCGCATGGTCATGAACTGGGAGAACGGCTTCCAGGCGAACACCGAGTACACGGTGGACGACGTCGAACCGGGCTACCCGACCGAGGGCGAGAGTATCGTTCGGGTGCCTCGCAAAGGCGGGTCGAATGAGCCGCGCTTTATCCTCACCGGCGAGGCGGCCCGGCCCGACCACATGCCTCGCGACGAGCTGGCGCGCCTGCTGACCGGGCACATTCAGTTCTCGCGAGCGATCACGAACCGTATCTGGGCCGAGTTGATGGGCTTCGGCATCGTCGAGCCCTTGGATGGGTTCGACCTGGCGCGTTACTACCCGGACCAAGAACTGCCCGAGGGCTGGACGACCCAACCTTCCAACCCCGAGCTGCTCGACGATTTGGCCCGCGACTTCCAGAGCCACAGCTTCAGCTTCAAGCACCTGGTGCGCACGATCATGAAGTCGAACGCTTATCGGCTGTCGTCGAAGTTCGAAGCGGAATGGAAGCCCGAGTACGCGAACTACTATCCGCGTAAGTTCGTGAGGATGTTGAGCGCCGTCGAGCTGCATGACTCGATCGTGACCGCGACGGCCCGGCCGGGCTCGTACAAGAGCGGTGTTGATGACGTGGCCATGGCTATGCAGCTCCTGGACCCGGCCCATGTGAATCGGGAAGTGTCGGAGTTTCTACGTGCCTTCGGCCAGCAGAGCCGTGACAATCTCCCTGCCAGGACCCAAACGTCGTCGTTGCAGGCGATGTTGATGATGAACTCGCAGGTCGTGCTCGACCGCGTCAAAGCGGAAGGTAACAGTCGTGTGGATCAGTTGCTCGACCGCCTGACGGACGACCGCATCATGATCGAGCAAAGCTTCCGCGCGGCGGTGGGACGCGACCCCGAACCGGAAGAAGTAGAGCGGGTACTCGATCGTGGCCTCGTCGAGAAGATTTATCTGGCGACACTGTCACGGCGGCCGTTGCCGGAGGAAATGGGTATTTCGCTCGGCGCGCTGCATAAGGACCGTAAGCAAGGGCTTGAAAGCTTGCAGTGGGCGCTGCTCAACAAGCCGGAGTTTTTGTTTAACTACTGAGCATTCCGAGCCATGAAAACGGTTAAGGACATCCTTCCCGCCCGGCGAGACGTGCTGAAGTTGGGCACCCTGAGCTTAACGGGGGCCTTCGTCGAACAGGGCCTGTGGCCCCCGAAGCTGCGCGCGGCCGGGCGTGCGAACCCGCGCGGCACAGCCCGAAACTGCATCGTCGTCGAGGCCGCCGACGCCATCAGCCATACCGACACGTTCGACTTCAAAGAGAACGCCGGTACGCAAGACGATTTCGATGTCCGGCAAGTCCGCAACGACCTCTATCTCTCGCACCGCCTGCTCCCCAAACTTTCGTCCGAGATGGACAAGGTGTCCATCGTCCGCTCGTTCTGGAGCCACGAAGTGGTTCACTTTCGGGGTGAATACTACACGCGGGCGGGTCGGCCGCTCAATCCTGCCCAGGTGTCGGAAATTCCGCCGGTGGGTTCGGTGGTTGCGTACGAGCTTGAATCGCAGCGAAGAGAGACCGATACGTTTCCCAGTTTCGTTACGTTCAACCTCGGTTCCGCGGCGCTGCCGAGCGGTTTCCTTCACCCCAGTTTTTCCGGCATGGACATCAATGCGGAGGCAGGGGTGGGAAGCGTCGCCGCGCAGGGCGAGGTGCTCTACCTTCTCGAGGAGCGCTATCGGCTGCTGCGCGATTTGGAAAGGGTCATCGCACGGGACCGAAAGCAGCGGGGCCGCGAGCTTTCGGCATTCAGCAGCTTTCAGCAGGATGCCTATCGCATCCTGGGAGACAGCCGCTGGCCTGCGGCTCTCGCTGTCAACGACGAAGACCGCAAGCGCTATGGCGACAACACGGTGGGGCTCGGGTGTGTGCTTGCGCGCAACCTGATCCAGGCCGACGCGGGAACCCGTTACATTCACGTAAAACACGCCGGCTGGGACCACCACAAGAACATCTTCGATCACAAGAAGAAGAGCAATCACTACAGCCATTGCAATCACCTCGACCGGGCCGTGGCCGCTCTGATCCGTGACCTTGGGAGTGCGCCATCGCCGCACGATTCCGAGAAGACGCTGCTCGACGACACGATCATTGTCGTGCCGACCGAGTTCGGCCGCGTGCCGGGCGTGCTCAACGGCGTGGATGGCCGCCACCACTACAACAAGTGCTACATCGGCCTATTCGCGGGTGGCGGGGTCAAGGGGGGACGCATCATCGGCCGCACCGACGCTGCCGGCGAGAATGCGCTCGAGACCGGCTGGGAATACGGGATGCAGCCAAAGACCGAGAACATCTATGCCTCGGTCTACTCCGCCCTCGGCATCGATTGGAGAAAAGCGATCACCAACACGCCGTCCAAACGCGTTTACCGCTACGTGGACCCGCTCGGCGCCACCGAGCCTTGCATTGACGACGAGATCCAAGAGCTCTTCGTCTAGGACCGAATCACGTCATGTTGCTCCGGGCCGCACTCCTTTTGTGTGTTGTTGCCGCTGCGTTTGGGGGCGAGGCGCCCAAGCTCGATCCTCCGGACGGGATGGTGTTAGTCTCCGCCGGCGAGTTCATGATGGGACGGTCCTACGAAACCGAGGACGACAAGACGGGTATGAGGCCGCTGGTGCTGCGCGACGACCTGCCGGCGCATCCGGTTCGGCTTCATGCCTACTTCATGGACTCCCGTGAGGTCACGCAGGTGGAGTACGAGCAGTTCGTCAAGGCGACCGGTCATCGCGTTCCCTATCACTGGCTCGATGGCGCCTTACCGGAAGGAACGGAGGACTTGCCCGTCCACAACGTCGACTGGTCCGACGCCACGTCCTACTGCGCATGGAAGGACAAGCGCCTTCCCACCGAAGCGGAGTGGGAACGCGCCGCGCGCGGCGGCCTTGAGGAGAAGCACTATCCCTGGGGCGAGGACCTGCCCGAACGCACGCGCGCCCGCTTCAATACGCCGCTCGGTCCGGGACCCGTAGGCAGCCATGCTCCGAACGAGTTTGGGCTCCATGACATGGCCGGTGGCGTTGCCGAGTGGTGCTCGGACTGGTTCGAACGCACTTATTACGAGAAAAGTCCGGGCGTAAACCCGCGGGGGCCCGAGCAAGGGATGTACAAGATCATCCGGGGCGGCTCCTGGTCGTCCGGCCCGCGCCGCATCACCGTGTTCTTCCGAAACTGGGTGCGTCCCAACCAGCGGACGCCCAACGTCGGCTTTCGCTGCGCGAAGGACTCGCCCGCCGAAGCCCCGGCCGAGTGATGGCGCGCCGACCTGGCTGATTCCGCCTCCCGGAACATGATTGGGCCAGCTGGTCGGCTCTGCCCAGCACTCAATTCAAAGACTTGATGGTATGCTGGCTTCGGTCCGGGAAGGAAGGGAAAGCAAGGTGCTTGCTCTACATAAACTAGCTCCAACGTGTGTGGTCATCGCCGTGGTAGGCACTCTGCCAGCCCAGCAGCCCTCCGCGGCCGACATCATCGAGCATCGTGTCCCCGACCCTCCAGCCGCGGGCGTGAGGAAGCTGGATGTCGGTTGGGAAACGGCAGCCCCGATCGGCCAAGCGCCCGTGTTGAAACATCGTGACGGGCGGTTGATGATGATCGGCGCCGGCAAGATCGCCTATTCCAGGGACGGCGGGCGGTCTTGGTCCAAGCCCAATCCGCTGCCTACTCGGCTCGAGGGCGCCATTAGGCTCGACTCGGGCAAGCTCGGCGGGCCAGCGCCGCTACGGGACCGCGCGGAGGGTGAGCTTTGGGAACACCACCTCGCAGGCCTCCACTTTTTCGTCTCCGGCGACGAAGGCACGACCTGGGAGCGCCGCGGCAAGATGTCCGTCGGCAACGTCCCTGCCTGGCCTTACAAGAACACACTCATCCAGACCAGCACCGGACGTCTGATACAGCCCGTCCGCTTCACAGGCGGCGCCGGCCATAAGGGACTGTATGCGGACACCGGCTCCTGGGGCCTGCTCAACGGGAAGATGGCCCCGATTGAGGGCCACGCTCACTGGCCGGAGCCCGATATCGCCTACGCCTTCTACTCCGACGATGAAGGACGGACCTGGCACCGCAGCGACGGTGGCATCATGGTCTGGCACCAAGACGGACATGGCGGCATGTGGCCATGCGACGAGCCCAGCGTGATCGAGGTCGAAAACGGCGATGTCGTGATGTACTGCCGCACCACGCTCGGACGAATCTACACCGCCCGCAGCCGCCGAACGGACCAGGTCACGTCCAAGGGCGAGCCAGTCGTCTACCGACCCGGTCAACGCTTCGATCTTCCTGAATCGACGCCCCTCGCGGGCTCATATTCCCCCTGTGCCATCGTCCGCATCCCTAAGACCGGCGACCTGCTGCTGGCGTGGAACCAGGTCTCGGGTAATGAGATCCGCGCCGGCTACCGTCGCGGACGGCTCTCCTCGGCCATTAGCAAAGACGACGGCAAAACCTGGCAGCACTTCCGTACAATCGACACCTCTGTCCTGCCACCGGCCGGGCGCGTCGCTCCGGACCCCGAGCCACGTATGGCCCGCGGACTCGATTACGTGGGGGAGCTGCCCGCTGACTACGGTGGGGTCAGCTATCCGATGCTCAGCCCGGTCGGCGATATAGTGTTCGTCTCGTGGGGAAGGAGCGTCGTCAACGCGCGTCCGGGCGATGTCACCGGCCGCCGTCTGCGCGCCATCCCGCTTGAGTGGTTTTACCAAGACGACCCGCCGCCTCCCTCGGGACCGAAGCTGATTATCAAGGTTCCGAGCCGCGGACCGGGTACCCACTCCACACACGAAATCCCGTCCGACCTCTATCAAGGCCGCTTCTACTGCCAGTCTCGCGACTTGGCTCGGTACATGAAGAGCTCCGTCGGCCGTCTCAACCAGGACATGTACGGCCCACTTCACCAAATGATCACGGCTCTCGGCTGGACGCCGCGCTACGACCGCAACCATCTTGACGACTCACAAGACCCGCGTCTTGTCGTGACAGTCGAAAAGGCGAAGTAAAGCGGGCACCACCCGCCGAGCCGCCGATCTCCGCTCCCAGATGCTGAGGACCGTTTTCAGAGCCGCGCTCATTCAACTCTGCCGTTGGGAATCGTCTTGCCCAAGCTCCCGCTCTGGATAATCCCGGAGCCTTCCTGGACGACTACTAGCTGATCTGCGGACACTTTGGGAATCTCCTCGATCACGCCGCTGGGCCATCGAACCTCCAGGTCGGCCGTGCTTTCCTCGCCTAGGCCGAAATGGAGGCGGCTATCGTTTGCGGAATAGAAGCTGGTTTGGCTCGTCACTGCCTGAGCCTGGGTACGCTCGCCGTACCGGGCGATGATGGTCGCACCAATGGCGCTGCGGTTAGACTTCACGCCGATCGCTTTGACTTTTAGCCAATGATGGCGGTTCTCGAGGTCGTTGCGCAGGAGGGAGGGAGGTTCGTTGAGATTCACGATCAGAACATCGATGTCGCCGTCATTGTCGAAGTCTCCAAAAGCACAGCCTCGACTGTTGTGCGCCGACGTAACAGCCGGCCCGCCCAATTCCATCAGCTCTTCAAACTTCCCGTTGCCCAGATTGCGGAAGATCACGCGGGGCGTCTTATGAGGATAGTTTGGGAGCACCTTTTCGACTTCAGGGTAGACGCTGCCTGTCACAAAGAAAATGTCCGGCAGCCCATTGTTATCCAGATCGACGATCCCGGCACCCCAGCCGGTGAAGCGAACCTCGACGCCAAGACCCGCTCGGATCGTGACGTCGTCGAAATTCGCCCGGCCGTCGTTTCGGTAAAGGACGTTCGTGTCGTCGGCGAAGTGAGTTTTGAAAATGTCGAGGTTACCATCAAGATTGTAGTCGCCGATGGCCAGACCCATCCCGGCTTGTTCCATCCCATCTTCATTGAGAGCGGCGCCCCGCTCCATTCCTTCCTCAGTGAAAGTGCCGTCGTGGTTGTTGCGGAAAAGGAAACTGGGGGTGGAGTCACAGGCGACATAGATGTCGGTCCAACCGTCATTGTCGAGATCAGCAGCTACCGCGGTCATACCGTAGCTGCCCTCAGCCGCGGCCACTCCGGAAGCGACACTGACGTCGGTGAATGTGCCATCACCGTTGTTGCGGTAGAGGAGATGCGTTCCGGGCGGAAGGCCACGTGGGCCGCAGTTCACAGGGATACCCTTCCAGTTGCAGTTTCCCCCTTCCCCTGGCTTCGGGACCTTCTCGAGATCAAAGACGAGATAGTTCGCAACAAACAGGTCAAGATGTCCGTCGCGGTCGTAATCAATAAAGGTGCAGCCCGCCCCCCAGCGCGTTTCTTCCGCCCACAGACCCGCCTCCTTGGTGACATCGGTGAAAGTGCCGTCGCCGTTGTTGCGGTACAGCACATTTTGACCCCAGTAGGTAACAAACAAATCTTCGTGGCCGTCGTTGTTGTAATCGCCGACGCAAACGGAGGAGGCCCAGCCAGTCCTCGTCAGGCCCGCTTCACGTGTTACGTCGGTGAATGTTCCGTCCCTGTTGTTCTTATAGAGTCGATTCGTAGCTCCTTCAGGATCACTTCCAAGGCGAGTGCCGCTCAGAAGAAAGATATCGAGCCATCCGTCGTTATCGTAGTCAAAGAAGGTGGCCCCGCAGCCAATGGTTTCGAGAATGTAGTCTTTACGGTCAGCCGCACCGTAAACGACCGGCGAGAGAAGTCCGGCTTTCTCGGTCACGTCAACAAGATTAGCGCTAAAAGGAAGACCCGAGGGTTTGCCACGCGGAATCGCTTTGACGCCTCGGGTCGCGACACCTTGCGACCACAGTCGGGTCGCCGATGCTCCCAGGAGCGTCAAAAGGTTGCGACGAGACCACAACATGACTTGACACTATACCAGGGAAGCAGCGAGTGCCTGCCCAGTATGGGCGGGCCAAAGTCTTGAGCGCTCGTCCCTGGGCCGAGACGGACCCTTCTTTACAGGGTCTTGTCCCGTGGTGGATAATCTTGAGGGTCTTCTGTGACCCGGATTTCAAGCTCACGAGGTTCGCGATGAATCGGAAAACTGTGATGATGCTTGCGTCGCTTCTCCTGCTACCCTGGAGCGGCCTGCTATTCGGCGAAACGGGAGACTGGAGAGATTTGTTGTCACAGGAAGAGCATGAAGTCGCAACCTTGATCGACCAAAAGGTTCGGATGCGCGATGGCGTGAGGCTGTCAGCGGATGTGTACCTTCCAAAGGAAGAGGGCCAGTGGCCGGTCATTCTCGAACGGATTCCTTATGACAACAGCGGCGAGTGGTACGTCAACCGCGCTCTCTACTTTGCCAGGCGCGGATACGCCTACGTGTTGCAGGATTGCCGCGGGCGCTACGACTCCGAGGGCAAATGGTACCCCTGGTTCGACGAAATCGACGACGGGCGCGATAGCCTCGATTGGTGTGGAACCCAGCCGTGGTCCAACGGCAACGTTGGCATGAACGGCATGTCGTACATGGGCCTGGTGCAGTGGCTGGCGGCTCCCACCGGCTCGCCCCACTTGAAAGCCATCATTCCGCAGATGGCGTCCGCGGACTTCTACATCTACGGAATGAACTATTTCGGCGGTGTCTTCACGCATTTCATCAACCTGCCGTGGTCCATCCGCACGAGCAGTCGATCGATGCAAACCTACGTCCCGTACGACCCGGATGCGCTGTTCAAGCATCTGCCGATTATCGAGGCGGATAAGGCCGCCACGGGCCGCGAGATCGACTTCTATCGGGATTGGGTCCGCCACTCTTCCTACGACGACTATTGGAAACAGATCAGCAACTACGGGAAGTTTCAAAAGATGGACCTGCCGATCTTACAGATCTGTGGCTGGCTCGACTGGCATGCCCGGTCCCTGTTTGCCAACTACGAGGGGATCGAGAGAGACGGAACCGAACGCGCCCGAAGGCTCCAGAAAGTGGTGGTCGGCCCGTGGGTTCATACCGACAAACCGCAACAAGAATACGGGGTGCTCAATTTCGGTGAACAGTCGGTGATAGATCTTTATGAATTGTGGCTCCGCTGGATGGATCGCTGGCTGAAAGGAATCAAGAATGGCGCCGAGGACATGCCGCCATTGAAGTTATTCGTGATGGGCAAGAACCAGTGGCGGGAAGCCGGCAAATGGCCGCTGCCGGAGACGCGGTGGACTCCGTATTACTTACACAGCGAGGGGCGGGCCAACTCGTTGTTCGGGGACGGAGAACTGAAGAAGGAAAAGCCCCTACCCGATCAGCCTTCTGATTCCTATACGTACGATCCGTCCGACCCGGTGCCCTCCCTGGGTCTGGAGCCGAACGGGCAGATCTATCCGCTGGACCATCGGCCGATCGAGCGCAGAGATGACGTGCTTGTTTACACGACGCAGCCGTTGGAAGAGGGGGTAGAGATTACCGGACCCGTCCAGGCCATCCTCCACGCGAGTAGTTCGGCGGTGGACACCGATTGGACGGTGAAGTTGTTGGATGTCTATCCGGATGGCAGAGCTATCAACCTTTGTGACGGCGTGCTGCGGGCCCGCTTTCGCGAGCCCCACGCGATCCGAACCGCTCTGCCGTCACCGGGACAATATGAGAATCCTGTCCTGATGGAACCGGGAGAGGTTTATGAGTTTTTCGTTGAAATAGGAGTCATCAGCCAAATGTTTTTGCGAGGGCACCGCATTCGAATCGAGGTGTCCAGCAGTAATTTCCCTAAGTCGGATAGGAACCTTAACAACGGAGGCAAGCTCGGGATCGATCCTGAGATTGTGGTTGCCAAGCAAACGATCTATCACGATTTCGAGCGCGCCTCGCATATCCTACTGCCCGTGATTCCGGCTAATTGATCCCTATTGAGGGATCAAGGTGCGCCGTTAGCCAGAAGCGCCGTCGCTTGAAGAGCTCCGCAACAAGGATGGACTTGATGAAGACAAGTGAGCGCCAGGAAAAGTTGCTTCGACGGACTTTTCTGGATTATCAGCAGACCTCGGAATTTCTGAAGTATCCGCTCGTCATGCACAAGGCGGAGGGACTGTCTTACTGGGACGTCGACGGGAAGCGCTACTTCGACGGCATCGGCGGCATCTTTGCCGCGACGTTAGGACACAAGCACCCCAGCGTCATGGAAGCCATGCGGCGACAGATGGACCAGCTCAGCTTTGCGCCTCCCATTCATGGAACCGCCGACGTCACTCTGGACTTCGTTGAAAAGCTGGGCACGGTGACACCGGGGAATCTGAACTACATCAAGCCATTCAGTGGAGGTTCGGAGTCGATTGAGGCTGCGATCAAGTTCACGAGACAATACTTCAAACAGACCGGATACCCTGGCAAGTACAAATTCGTCAGCAGGTATCTTTCCTATCACGGGGCGACGTACGGGGCTATGGCCGCCAGTGGGACCGGCGCTCGCAAAAGCCGCTTTGAGCCACACATGAGCGGCTTTCTCAAAGTCTTTCCTCCTACCTTCTACCGGGATCGCTTCTCGTCATGGGACGAGTGTAACCGTTTCGCCGCCCGATCGTTTGAAGACGTCATCGTCCACGAGGACCCCGATACAGTTGCCGGGATCATTCTTGAACCTGTGAGCAATACGGGTGGCGTGATTACGCCGACCCGCGAGTATTTTCAGATTATACGGGAGACCTGCGACCGTTACAACATTGCGCTTATCTTCGATGAGATCATCACCGGATATGGTAAGACCGGGTCGATGTTCGCGGCACAAACGTATGAGGTCACCCCGGACATTATCTGCGGCGGTAAGGGGCTGTCAAGCGGAGCGATTCCTCTCGGAGCCATGATTGTCAGGGAAGATATGGCCGAGAGTTTCTATGGCGCCGTACAAGATGATGTGCACTTCGCTCATGGGCACACGTTTGCGGGCAATCCCTTGGCCTGCGCCGTCGGCATAGCCGTGATTGATGAAATCGTCGCAAAGAAACTACACCGCAGGGCTAGTACGCTGGGAGATTATCTCGCGGCGAAGTTGGAGCGACTCAAGGAGCTCGGAGTTGTACGGGAGGTCCGCGGCAAGGGTTTGCTCCGCGGGGTGGAGTTGGTAAGAGATACGGAAACGATGGAACCTTTTCCTGAACTCGGGCGCGCACTAAAACGTACGGCGCTGGAAAACGGTTTGATCATCCGGGTCGACCCCACCTGGTTTGCCGTCTCGCCCGCCCTCATCGCTGAAGAGTCAGACATCGACGAGATGTGTGAGTTGATAGGCAAGAGCCTGACGGATGCGATGGAACGCGTCGGGCAGGACCGGGACCGGCTGCCGGCCCGATCCCGAAGTGGGTACCGCTGCCAGGAGGCAATGTGAGCACGATAAGTAGGTCCCGGAAGCAGAAGCCCATCGATCTTCGTAGCGACACGGCGACACAACCGTCGCCGCAGATGCGGCAAGCGGTGGCCGACGCACGGGTCGGGGAAGACTCGGTGCACGAAGACCCGACCGTCAATCTTCTGGAAGAACGGATTGCAGAGTTGCTCGGCAAGGAGGCCGCGCTGTTTGTTCCTACCGGAACCATGGGCAACCTAGTTGCGTTGAAGGTCCATACGCGGCCGGGTGAAGAGGTCATCCTCGAAGAACAAAGCCACATCTACAATGCTGAGATGGCTGGGGTGTCGGCCGTCTGCGGGCTGCTGCCCCGGTCGATACCCGGAGATCAGGACGGCATGCTGTGCTGGGGCGACATAGAGCCGCGAATACGGCCGCGGGTTTACAGCCGCTCGCAAACACGACTGATCTGTTTGGAAAACACTCACAACCTCTGTGGCGGTGCGGTGCTCGACAACGAGCGAGTGGACGATCTGTGCAGCCGAGCCCACGAACTCGGATTGAAGATGCACCTGGATGGGGCGCGGCTGCCGAACGCGTCGGTGGCTAGCGGATTTTCATTGGCCGAGCTGTCGGCGGGTTTTGACTCGGTGATGATCGATTTCGCTAAGGGGTTGGGCGCCCCGGCGGGTGCTGCTGTTGTCGGCCCGGCTGAGTGGATCAAGCGCGCCGGGAGCGTGCGAAAGCTGCTTGGGGGAGCAATCCATCAACCAGGTTTTCTGGCTGCCGCCTGTCTTCAGGGGATGGAAGACATCCCATCGCGTTTGAAAGACGACCACAGGAAGGCGAGTCGACTTGCCGAGGCCCTTTCCAAGCTCCCCGGCGTGGGGGTCGATCCAGAACGTGTGGTCACCAATATCGTCATCGCACGGCTATCAGATGACAGCGGGGCGGCGGTGTGTGAACGTTTGCGGGAGCAAGGACTCCTGGTTCATCTGCTGGAGGACGGCCAACTACGATTCGTTACGCATGGTGACGTAACTGACGAGGAGATCGACTTTACGATCGATTGTCTCCAAGACGAGCTCGGGGATTCTGCGGGGGCAGGGAACCAGTGAGCGAAAGAACGTCTAAGGTCAGGAGGTCTGATATGATGCTCACCGTCGTTGACCCGTTTCCATTTCACCGGCAGCGGCCAGGAAGATAAGGAGCTGAGATGCCGCCAGGCTCGTCAATGAAGGCCCTTCACAATGACCGCCTGATTCCTAAGGATGAGACCAAAGTACAGCTCGACACCGTCGCCTTTAAGTACGCGGCGATGGTCTTCGAGGGCGTTCGGGCCTACTGGAACGAGACTGAGGCGCAGCTATTCGCATTTAGACTTGGGGACCATGCTCGCCGCCTCGAGAACTCCGTCCGAATCATGCGGATGGAAACCCAACTAACTGCGGCGGACTACGGTAACGCGGTACTGCGGGTCCTCGAAGCGAATGCGATTCGTCAAGATGCGCACATCCGCCAGATGATCTATGTCGACGGCCCCGGGGAGATGTTTGGAACCGGGCCAGTGAGCCACTCGGTGGTGGCGAGCCCTAAGGGACGTTGGTTCTCTGAAGATGAGGCCGGCATTCACGTTTGTGTGAGTTCTTGGCAGCGGATCAGCGACACCTCGTTGCCACCGAGGATCAAATGCGCCGCCAACTATCAAAACGGCCGTTTGGCACTTCTGCAGGCTCGCGAGGATGGCTATGGCGGGGCTATTCTGCTCAACGCAGCCGGTAAAGTCTCCGAGGAGCCCCGAGGGTGCGTTTTCATGATCAAGGGTGGCCGTGTCACGACACCCAAGGTCACAAACGACATCTTGGAAAGTATCACGCGCGACACCCTTATGGTGCTTTTTAGTGACGAGCAAGGCTTGGAAGTCTCAGAGCGAGACATTGACCGGACGGAACTCTATCTCGCCGAAGAGTTGTTCGTTTGCGGCAGCGGCTTGGAGGTCACCCCTGTTCTCTCGATCGACCGGCATCAAATCAACAACGGAAAACCTGGGAAATTGACCACTGCGATTCGCGAATCCTACCTCAAAGCGGTCCATGGGGAGTTGCCCCAGTATCGCCACTGGCTGAGCAAGGTTTATGCGTGACAGTGGTGGGTCGAGGTAAGGTGCGCCGTGCGGGGGATTGGCAACCTCACGACCGCCGTTAGTTAGGTTGCCGATGTCACCAGCAGATTGCCGTAGCGGTCGACCTCGGCCTTGAACCCGGGGTGAATCAGGGAGGTGGAATCGATCTCCTCGACAATCGCCGGCCCCGTGAACGTGTGACCCGGGCACAGGCGATAGCGGTCATACACTGCCGTCTCCTGAAAGCCCTTTGCCTCAGCAAAGTAAACAGGCCTAACCTCTCGTCGAGCATCCGCCAGGTCGTGACTGCCAGTTGGCAGTTCGCGCAGCTTTGGCTTGGACAGGACACCCGTCGCGGTCACCCGAAAAGTGACGAACTCGACGGCTTCTTCGGGATAGCCATGCCCGTACGCACGTTCATGTTCCTGATGGAAGCTCGCGATCACCTCGTCAACCGTCTCACGGCTTAGCGGCCCACTTGGACAGGGGATTGGGATCTCGTGAGATTGGCCCACGTAGCGCGCCTCGACTTCTCGTTGGAACTGCATCCTGTCAGGTGGGATGCTCTCCCGAGTCAGCGTCCGCATCCCGTCATCTTCCAGCGCCGCAAACGTCCGGGTGATCTCGTCGAGATCAAGTTGGTCGGGCCGGATCACGGAGGTACTCGAGTAGACATGTTTCAGATCAGTGACCAGCAGGCCCAGGGCGGAAGTCGTGCCCGGGCTCGGAGGGATCACCAACAAAGGGATTCCCATGTCAGCCATCAGGCGGTTGGCGTGAAGGGGCGCGGCGCCGCCGAAGGCGACGAACGCCAGATCGCGGGGGTCGTACCCGCGCCGTACCGAAACCAGCCGCAGCGCGTTGATCATGGCGGCGTTTGCGATTTCGACGACACCGTTGGCCGCCTCGATCGCGTCAAAGCCCAAGGACTTCCCACAACGTTCAAGAGCTGCCCTGGCCGAGTCGGCGTCCAGTTTCATCTCACCGCCGAGAAAGTACTGAGGGTTGATTCGCCCGAGAACCAGGTTGGCGTCGGTGATGGTAGGTTCTTGGCCGCCCTGGCCGTAGCAGATCGGGCCCGGGTCCGCTCCCGCACTCTGGGGCCCGACTCGGAGAATCCCGCCCGAGTCGACCCAAGCAATGCTTCCGCCCCCGGCACCGATCTCAACTAGATCGATCACCGGGATTCGAATCGGGTACCCGCTTCCCCGAGACTGGCCCACGCCGGGGAGGGCCTCACTGCCTACTTCATACTCCTTGGTGACCTTCGGCTGGCCGCCGAGGATGAGTCCTGTCTTGGTAGTGGTTCCTCCCATGTCGAGGGAGATCAGGTCCTGCCGTCCCAGAGCCTGGGCGACGAAGTTCGCCGCGATGACGCCGGCCGCGGGACCGGATTCGACCATATAGACGGGTTTCTCTGCCGCGGTGTCGAAGGTCAGTACGCCGCCGTTCGATTGCATCACCAAAAGTTCGGCTTTGATCCGCCGACCCTGCAGTTCGCTCGCGATGCCTTTGAGATAGGAAGCGACGACCGGACGCAAGCAGGCGTTCACGACCGTGGTGCTGGCACGGAAATACTCGCGGAATTCGGGCAGTACGTCCGAGGAGAGCGAGACACCGAGTCCCGGACTGTGCTCGAGCAAGAGATCGCGGACACGGTGTTCGTGATCTGGATTGAGATAAGAATGAAGCAAACATACCGCTACGGAATTCACGCCTTCTTTTTCGAGTTCCTTTGCTATCTCGCCCACAACGGCCTCATCCAGGGGAGTGAGAACATTGCCGTCGGCATCCAGCCTTTCCGGCACTTCGTACGCCAGGTTCCGCGGGACCAAAGGCCGCGGCTTCTTGAAGTGCACGTCGTAGAGCGAGGGTCTGACTTGACGGGCGATTTCGAGCATGTCGCCAAAGCCGGCTGTTGTGACGAAAGCGGTCTTTGGGGTCTTGCCCTCAATCAGCGAGTTCGTGGCCACGGTGGTGCCGTGTACCAGGTAGGAGATGCTCTCCGCCTCGACGTTCGTCTTCTCCAGCACTCGAGAGAGTGCGTTGAGGAATCCGACGGAAGGGTCCTCGGGGGTCGAAGGCACTTTGGCGATGTGCAGCTCACCGGTGTCTTCCGAGAGCAATACTGCGTCGGTGAAGGTTCCCCCGACGTCGATTCCCAACCGGTAAGACTTACTCATGAGACGATGCGCTCCGTTCTAGTTCGCGCCGAAGGCGGCGGGTTTCTTGCAAGTCAACTGCGAGACCCCCCGAATTAATCGCCACACCATAGCATTCTCTGGCCCGGGCCGCACTGACTTTCCGCTCACGAACGTCGCTGAGCACCAACTCCGGATCCCGCTCCCAGGGCGGGCCGTACCCGCCGCCGCCACAGGTCTCCATGCGCAGCAGGTCGCCTTTTGCGACAGTCACGGTAGTCTTCGAGCCGATCTCACGCTCCACACCGTTCGAGATCAGGGAGTACTTGGCCCGCAGGCCCTCCTGTCCGCCGAACAGCCCCCACGGCGGAAACTTAGCACGGTCGGCCAAGATCGTGAAGATCGGCTCGTGATCGACGAATGTGTACTCCCGGCACAGGCCGAGCCCGCCGCGAAAACGTCCCGGTCCCTCGGAGTCCGGCACCAGGCTGTAGCGTGGGATGCGCACGGGGTAGTTCAGTTCGGTCTCCTCGACGGGAGCGTTTTGGGTGTTCTGGGCATGGGTCTGTACGGCGTCGGGTCCGTCGGAGGAGCAGCGGCCACCATACCCGCCTGCCAGTGTCTCGAGAAAACAGTAGTACTCTCCGCTGCGCGGGTCCTGGCCTCCGAAACCGGCGTGGCAAATCATCGCCTTGGTGCCAGCGGGGACTCTCTCGGGCAGCGGCGCGGAGAAGGCTTTGAAGAGGATGTCACAGAGGCGGGAGCATACCTCCCAGCCACCGACAATGGCCGTCGGCGGCCGAGGATTCACTGCCAACCCCTCGGGCGCCACAACTTCGATCGGCTGGTAGAAGCCCTCGTTCAGGGGAATATCGGGGTCGACGAGACACTTCAGTACATAGACACACGCGGTGAACGTCTGCGTAAGGTTGCAGTTCATGGGCGCCGCTCTTTGCGCGTCGGTTCCCGTGAAGTCGAAGCACACGTGGTCGCCCGTTACAGTGACCCGTGCCTTGAGCCTTACCGGTTCGTCGGTAACGCCGTTGTCGTCGAGGCACCCTTCGGCCTCAAAAGTTCCCTGGGGAAGTTTGAGCACTTCGGCGCGAGTTCTTTGCTCGCTGTATTCGATGAGCTTATCGATATAGAACCGCAGCGTCTTTGTGCCATGCCTGTCAAACAAATGAGTCAGCCGCCTGATTCCGATGTCATTGGCGGAGACCTGCGCTCGCAAGTCGCCGGCGACCTCCTTCTTGGCTCGCACGTTGGCCAGCAGCATTTTCAAGATGTCTTCGACGACTTGTCCGCGCGACAGGAATTTAACAACAGGCAAGACCACGCCCTCCTGGTAGATTTCCCGAAAGGCGCCGATGCTGGCCGGAGCCCCGCCGCCGACGTCAACGTGATGGCAAGTGTTTGCCACGTAGCCGATCAGTTCTTCTTCGTAGAAAAAAGGCGTGATCAGAAAGATGTCGTTGAGGTGGCTGCCCTGGCGATGAGGGTCGTTGACTAGCAACCCATCGCCCGGACCCAGGTTGTCTTGGCCGTACTCGGCCACGGCGCGGGGCACGAGCCGGCCGATGGTCACCAGGTGGGCGGGCTGACAGAACGCCTGGGCCACCATGCGGCCTTGTGCGTCAACGAAGGCGCAGGAATAGTCCAGGCGTGTTTTGATGTTGGTCGAATAGGCGGTCCTTTGCAGGGAGACCGACATCTCCTCTGTCGCCTCGACCAAGGCATTGCGAATCACTTCGAAGAGGATGGGGTCGAGCTGCATTTGAGCTTGCTCCGGAGCTTCTCTGTTTCGTCGATGTCGACAGCGCTGAGGCTGGGATCGAATGCCACTCCGTACTGGTCGTTGGCCCGAGCCGCGCTCACGTTTCGCCGACGCACATCCTGGAGGACGAGCTTCGGATCGCGTTCCCAGGGCGGACCGTACCCTCCGCCGCCACAGGTCTCCAAGCGGACAACACTACCCGTCGGCACCGACACTGTCGCCTTTGACCCCAGATCCTTTTCCGATCCGTTCGAGATCAGCACGTATCGTGCCCGCTTGCCGGCCTGCCCTTCGAAAAGACCCCACGGAGGAAATCGAGTTCGGTCGGCCAGGATCGTAAAGACCGGCTCGTGGTCGACGAACGCGTACTCGCGGCGGAGGCCGAGGCCGCCACGAAAGCGGCCCGGTCCTTCGGAGTCTGGTATCAGGCTGTATTGATTGATGCGCACCGGATAGTTCAACTCCGTCTCTTCGACGGGCGCGTTTTGCGTGTTCTGGACGTGCGTCTGCACAGCGTCAGGCCCATCCGAACTAATTCGGCCTCCGTAGCCGCCGGCCATGGTCTCGTAGAAGCAGTAGTACTCGCCGGTGCGCGGGTCGCGCCCTCCGAAGCCGATCTGGCAAATCATCCCCTTGGTGCCGGCCGGGACCTTCTCCGGCATTGGGGTAGAGAGGGCCTTGAAGATTATCTCGCACAAACGGGCATTCACCTCCCAACCTCCCACGATGGCCGTAGGCGGCTTCGGGTTCACCGCCGATCCTTCCGGGGCGATGACGTGGATCGGGCGATAGAAACCTTCATTCAGCGGGATGTCAGGATCCGCAAGGCACTTCAGCACGTACACGCAGGCCGTGAAAGTTTGCGTCAGGTTGCAGTTCATCGGAGCGGGTCGTTGCAGGTCCGATCCGGTGAAATCGAAGGTTAGCTCATCACCCTCAATCGTGACGCGCGCCTTCAAGTGCACGGGCTGGTCGGTGATGCCATCGTTGTCCAGCGAGCCTTCCGCTTCCCAAGTTCCCTGTGGCAGCTTGCGAACCACCGCGCGTGTACGCTGCTCGGTGTACTCGATCAGCCTGTCGATGTGAAACTTGAAGGTGTTGACGCCGTGACGTTCAATCAAGTGAGTCAAACTGCGAATGCCGATCTTGTTGGCGGCGACCTGCGCGCGTAGGTCGCCCGCAACTTCCTTCCTTGCCCGCACATTCGCGAGAAACATCTTCAGGACATCTTCCACAATCTCACCGCGAGAGAGAAACTTCACGACCGGAAGAACAAAACCTTCTTGATAGATTTCTCGGAAGACGCCGATGCTGGCGGGGGCCCCTCCCCCGACGTCCACGTGATGGCAGACATTGGTGACGTAGCCGATCAGATCTCCTTCGTAGAAGAAGGGCGAAATGAGGAAGACGTCGTTGAGATGGCTCCCCTGGCGGTGGGGGTCATTGACCAGCAAGCCGTCGCCGGGCTCTAGCGACCCACTGCCGTACTCGCGCACCGCTCGAGGAACAATGCGGCCGATCGTCACTAGGTGTGCGGGTTGGCAGAATGCCTGCGCGACCATCCTGCCTTGGGCATCGACGAAAGCGCACGAGTAATCGAGGCGCGTCTTGATGTTGGTCGAGTAGGCCGTCCTCTGGAGAGAGACCGACATCTCTTCCGTCGCCTCGACCAAAGCGTTCCGGATGACTTCAAAGAGGATGGGATCACTCGTTGACTCACGAGGCATCGCCGACCTCGCCGCCTTGTGGGCCTGTTTGCGGATCACTCGTATTGGTCGGGGGTTCGGACAACCATAGCCACATGCCGATGAGCCCCAGCGGTTCGAGTATCGCCCAAAGAGTGAAGACGGCCGCGTACGAGCCGGCTGCGCTCCAGTACCCCACCATGGTGTTGAATATCATGCCGCCAACAGCCCCCGCCGAGCCCGCCAAGCCATGGACCGTCGCGACCATGTTGCGAGGAAAGGCATCGTTCGGCAAGGTGTGCAGGTTCCCAGCCCACACGCCCACCCCGAAAGTGGAGATACTTAGTGCCGCCAAAATACCTACCGTGCTGGTGGCCTCGTTAAACAGCGCACCGGCTGCCACCAACACCGCCGCCAACGTCATGATCAGCTTTCTCGAAAACACGGCGGGTTTGCCTTTACGGATCAGACGGTTGGATGCGAAGCCGCCAGAGAGCGGCCCGAGGTCGTTAAAGAAAAACGGAATCCAGGCGAGCCGGCCCATCATGGTGAAACTGAATCCCTTGTGGCTGATCAGATAATCCGGCATCCAGAACAGAGGGAAGTAGCCGGAAAAATCGCCGAAGAACCGAGCCAGAACGTAAGCGAGCACGCGACGGTTTCCGAGCAGCTTGAGCTGGGCGCGACTGAAGCCGGCTCCGCGGTCCGCGGAGGCGGGATCCAAAGCGGGACGCCGGGTCACTTTAAGCCAAAAAGGCAACCAAAGAAAGCCGGCGCAGCTTGGAATCAAGAACGCCAGCCGCCAGCCCCAGCGGTTGCGAAGGTAGACGACCAGCGGGGGCGACACCATGGTGGCAATGCTGGCCCCGGTGCTGAAGATTCCGGTCGCAATGGCGCGCTGGGCTGCATTGAAGCGCTCCGACACGGTCTTGACGGCTCCCGTCCAGCCGCCGGGCTCGGTCATGCCAAGAAGAAAGCGGAAGAAGGCCAGATCCAGGAACCCTCGTACGCTTGCGTGCAAGGCACTCGCCAGCGACCACAAAGCCACGAACAGAGTCAGACCCTTCCGCGATCCGATCCGGTCGAGGATCACCCCAGACCCGAAATACATGACCGCGTAGGAGAGCAGGAAAGCGTTCACGGCCCATGCATAGTCGGTTTGGCTCAGACCAATTTCGTCCCGCATGATCGGCGCCAGTACGGACAGCACAAGTCGATCCACGTAGTTCAGGAACAGCATGGCGAACAACAGGGACGCCACGAGCCACTGCGTGCGGTCGAAGCCTGGGCCCTTGGATTCGGGCCGCGATTGGGTTGGCTCGGAGGTCAAAGACTCTCCAACAGGCGGGTGAGATGGCCGGTAATGATTTCTTCCGCTTCCGGTGTGTAGGGCGAGTTGTCGACTTCCATGGGGGGCGGGTCGTAATCGAAAACTTCGGCGGTGGGGATGTACATCATGTCTCCACCGAGATAGCCGGCGACCAGTGTCTTTTTCGGGAAGGGCGAGTTCTTTTTGACCGCCACGCCGATCTCGCTGTACGGTTCACCGCCAACCGCCACGATGGCGGTATCGCCAAGACGGATCGCCTGTGTCTCGACCGCCAAGCTCGGCTTCGAACGGTAGCGAATCATGCGGTCCGCCCTGAGGGCGAGGCGCGTCACCTGCTGCAGCGCGACCGCAATGTCTTTGGCCTCTCCGTTGCTGGCTTCGAGCTCCGACAGCCTGGCGTTCCACTCGGCCAACTGCTCGGGCGCTTTCTCGTATACATCGGGCATCGGTGAACGCACCGGCAAATCGACGTACTCCGTGGCCAGCTTCAAGCGCGGAGTCGGAGCGTCGACCGGTACGTCCTCATAATTCGCGAGAGGAGCGCCCGAGGCGATGACATCCTTCAAGCGCCTCTCGACGGGGCGAGTATCCAGCGTGAGAAAGACGCGGGCTGCCTCGAGGCCGAGGCGTGTGCCCAGCCGCCTTGCTACCGCGGCGTCAGCAACGAAGGTCTCCACAGGCCCCATGTTTCCGGAGGCGCCCTGAAGGAAGAAACAGGGTGCGCCAGTTACCTGCTCGACGATCTGCCGCGCACTGCCGGGATAATCCGGGCTGACCAGCTTGTTGCCTGGGCCGAGCGTCGTTGGATGAGCGGCGTAGTTGAGAATGGACCCCACCGGCTCACCGTCAAGACTGTCAAACCGCATGACGCCGACGTCACGATCGCAGAAACCGTCGGGATTGCAACCCGTGATGATACGCCCGTCCGGCAGGCGCAGGTCGCGGTTTACGCCAATGTCGGAGTGTCCGCAGCCTGCCTCGACACGCACGGGCTGTTGCGACTTGACGGCCTGAGCGGCGGCGCCCGCTATCAAATGCGGAAGCAGTTCGACATAGCTGGTGACTTGGTCTTCACCTTCTCCCCGGTAGGTTTCCAGGATCACAGGCCCGGCGTGAGTGTGGCTGCAGAACGGCAGAACTTTCTCTGGTGGAATGCCTGTGCTCTCGTGAACCGCTTGTCGAATCGCCGCGGCCTGGTTGTCCGAGAGGAAGCACATGTCCAGGTCGATGAGCGCTACCGACAACGGGCCATCGCTGAGAATGAGAGCCGTAGCCCGCAGGTCCATGTCCAGTCCTTCGGCGCGGACGTGCTTCTGGGCCATCCAGGTCCCGGAAGGGATGTTCAGCGGAGGGTTGATCAACGTACGGCCGAAGCCTGCTTGGAGTGCCATTTTTCCATGTCCTGGCTCATCGCAAGCGCGCAGTGTACAATGTTCCGTGCGTCGAAGCAACCGTCGCGCGACGATCAGAGACGGGGGAAGACCCACGGAGTCAACAATGACGGCTTTCGAAAGGCGATTGCTTGCCACCCTAGTTCTTGCTCCGGCGCTCCTCGCATCAGACGTTCCGGTGCTGCGAACAGAAGGCAAACAGTGGGTCATCATCACGCACCCTGGGCTCGAAGCAACTTGGAAGATTCAATTCCCCGAGGCCATTGGCACCGGTGACGCGTTCTACCTGGTTTGGTACCCGATCTCGGCGGAGTGGAAAACGCAGGCGAACGGTGAGATTCGTTATGCCTGGAAGGCATCCAAGCAGTGGATTAAGAATGCTTCGGAGAAAGTGGACCGGCGAGGTTTCCCCATCAAGTCAGGGATCGGTCTCACGGCGCGGATGCTTCCCTCAAGGGACAGGATCGATCTATCGATCGAGCTCGAGAATCTCACCTCCGAGCCCCTGCGACAGGCTTGGAGCGATGGTGGCGACTTCCAACATCAAACGGAGCGATTCATCGACAACGATGCCTCCAGAACCTTCATCCGAACGGCTCATGGGCTTGTTCGCCTGTCCGAAACCGACAGGACGCAGCGTGTCCGAGCGATGTACGCCTTTGAACCGTTGTGGTACCAAGCACGGCGAGTGCGAACTTGGGAATACTTTTGGGGACGCAGCGAAACCAGGCCCACCGAGGCGCTGGTCGCTACCGAGGCATCCGACGGGAGAGGTGCGGTCGGCATCGGATACGAGCACTCCATCGGGCTAATGCAGAACTCCGACAGTCACCACTGCATGCACTCGATCCCGTTCTTCGGGGATCTTGCTCCCGGCGAGGCGAGGGTGCGCCGAGGCGTGATTCTTTTCGGGTCGAGGGTCGAGGAACTCTTTGAACGATTCGAGAAACTAGGTTACCGGCCCGACTTCACCCCACCTGATCTGAAGGAATCTTCCAACGAACCGGCAGGAAGGAATTGAAAATGGATAAGACAGCAGACGCCGTCGTCATCGGCGGCGGCATCATGGGAGCCGCCACGGCCCATTTCCTAGCTAAGAAGAAGTTCGGGAAGGTAGTTCTCCTGGAAAAAGGTAGACTGGCGGCTGTGAGCACAGGCCACTCGGCCGCCATCGTACGAACATTCTACTCGAACCCCCTGACGCTACAGCTTGCCCTGCGGGCACGGTCGATGTTCGAGAACGCCGCGGAGGAGCTTGGCGGAGACTGCGAGTTTCGGCGAATCGGGTATTGCTGCATCTTTGAGGAGAAGGCGTCTCCCACCGGCGAGCAATTGCTTCAGATCGAGAGACCCGCCGGGGTCGTAGCGGAGAGGGTTTCAAGAGCGCAGATCAAAGAGTTGGCCCCGCAGATCAACGTCGACGACGTGATTTTTGGTATCTACGAACCCCTTTCCGGGTACGTCGATCCGACCAAGACGACCCAGAATCTGGTGGCTAGCGCGAAGGACTGGGGACTACAGGCTTACGAAGGCGTCAGTGCCACAAGTATTCGCTTGGATGGAAATCGGGTGACGGGTGTCGAGACTGACCAGGGAACAATCGAAACCGGGGTTGCCGTCAACGCGGCCGGCGGCTGGGGCCGAGCCCTGGGGCTGACCATCGGCTTGAACTACTCACTGCGATGGAGCCGTGAGACCGATATAGTCGTGCGGCGGCCACCGGACTTCGGGACTTTTCCCGTCATCGCGGACCCGAACCTCCAGGTTTACATTCGGCCGCAAGGTGACGATCAAGTCCTGTCAGGCCTGGGCCCGCCCAAAGAGGTCGAGCCGCTCGATATCGACGACTATGATCCTGAGATTGACGCCAAGCAGCGAGCGCGAATCGAGGATGGGCTCTATCGGAGGATGCCGACCCTTCGTGATCAAGACTATGTGAAAGGGTGGGCATCCATGTACGCGATCACGGACGATTGGCATCCGCTGGTGGGTCCGGAGCCGGGTCTTGACGGATACTACGCGGCCTTCGGTGGCAGCGGGCACGGCTTCAAGTTGGGGCCGCCGATTGCCGAGTCTTTGAGTGACATGATCGCGGGCAACCAGCCACAAATAGACATCCACGCCTTCCGGCCCAATCGCTTTATCGAAGGGGAACTCTTCACCTCGGCCTGGGGCAGCGGCAACCGCGCCTAGAAGTCCACGGTGGAATTCGAGAGCAGTGGACTTTGGCGGACGACCCCTCGGGGTCGAACAATCATAGCCCACGGATTCATCCGTGGGTCTCGAAAACGCCTACCCCTAACTCGTTTCCCCCGTTGCTGTTTCTCCTTGCCCGCGGTCAATCGACCGCGGGCAAGGAGAAACAGCAACGGGCCTGTGGCGGCGCCTTCGACCGACACCCATGGATGAAATCCATAGGCTATGATTGTGGCGCCCGATTCACGGGCGCTAACAGCCCGTGGCAAAGCACAATGCCTCCCTTCGGTGACTGGCACTTCGTTGACCATCCCCAGGGCACACGGGCCGAAGCGGGGCGCACGTCGCTCTTGGGTAAATCCGTTCACAGCGTTTCCCGTGCTCGGCAAGTAAACCATGACGCATCTCGACTGGGCCATCGTTGTGGGCCTGATGTTCCTCGTGTTCGGCTTTGCCGGGGCTCGGTCACGAAAGACCAAGACCAACGTCGACTGGTTCCTCGGCGGGCGCACCCTGCCGTTCTGGGTGGTGGGCGTATCGATGTTCGCCACAAGCGTCGATGGCGGCGAGTACATCTCCATGAACGGGGCCACCTACCAGGACGGCCTGGTGATGATCAGTGGACTCATCTTTGGCGTCGGCGTGGGCGGCGTGATCGCGGCCTTCCTTGTCGTGCCCTCGATGTACCGCAGCGGGCTCTTCACCAACGCCGAATATCTCGAGGGCCGCTACGGTCCCAGCATGCGGGTCATCAGCGCCTTGGTCCAGATCCAGTACCGCACAAGCGCGCTGGCCATCGTCATCGTCGCCTTACACCTCATCTTTACCGAGGTGGCACATCTCGACTCGCAAGCCGCTTGGTTTCTGGTCGTGATCGTGGCCGCCGGGACGACCCTGTATTCAGCTTGGGGCGGCTTGAAGACCGTCGCCGCGGCGGACGTCTTGCTGAGCGCGATGATGCTATCGGCCATCGTCGTTCTGTGGCTGGCCATCTGGCGAGAAGTCGGAGGTCTCCAAGGCGCCGCCGAGGCCCTGGTGAGGCAGGAGGGTGCTGCCCAGGCGGAGATGCTGTTGCGCATGGGCGGACAGCGTGCCGGACGAAGCCCCGCCCTGGTCGTGGTGATGGGCTGGTGCTTGATCGCCACGGGATACCACGTCGTCAGCCACACGCAGACCATGAAGATGTTTGGGGCTCGTTCGCTGTGGGACCTCAGGATGAGCGTGGTCGTCGGCAGTGGCCTGATCATTCTGTCGGGCTATTTCAGCTCCACGCTGGGCCTTTTTGGAAGGGCCTTGATGCCCGGGCTGACACAGCCCGACGTCATCTACCCTCGGCTGGTCGATCAGTATCTCGGCAGCGGTATCAAAGGAGTCGTCGTAGCCGGGGTGATGGCCTCGTCCGTCAGCACATTTGAAGGTGTCGGCGCGGCCCTTTCGGCCGTCTTTACACGCGACATCTACGGCCGGTTTCTCGTGAAGAGGGCGAGTGAAGGCCACTATCTTGCCGTCAGCCGCATGTCCACGATCCTCATCGTCGCCCTATCGTTTGGTTTCGTTCCGTTTATCCTCGGCTCGTCGACCATCGTTGATTTCTTCGTGCGCATCACCAGTGTGTTCGTCACCCCGTTGATGACCGTTTATCTGATGGGCGTGCTGACTCCGGTGAATCGGCGCAGCGGGCTCGTGGGGCTCATCGCCGGTGCGATCTACGGATTGGCGGCGTCGAATCTGGGGGGCAGTGCCGAGGCGCCCGGTCTGCTGCCTTTTTGGTTCACCGAGAGATTCGCCGCGTATTCGTGGAGCATGGGAATCACCGCGGCGGCGATGCTCGCTGCTTCGCTGCTGTGGGGCTGGACCAAAGACCCTCAGCAAGCGATTCGCCCGTCAGGCTGGCTGGCCGATTCGCGGGAGACGCTGCCGGAGATGGTTGCCTCGCCGTTCGCCATGCGTGGGAGGGTGCCTTGGTGGGCCCAACCGGCTCTGTCGGCTGCGCTCCTGATCACGGCGTCGGGCATCATGGTCTTCGGCGTCTTGTGGTAAAGATCACTTATCCTGATCGCGACGCAGTTCGACGAAGGACGCCCCCATGACCCAAGAAACGCCTTCCCCACCTGTTCACGACATCCGCCTACTCCACGACCGGGGAGCGCCGATGCGCGACGGCGTTCGGCTGTCCGCTGACGTTTACCTGCCGCGCTCTGCGGGTTCTTTTCCCACCATCCTGACCCGTACGCCGTATGAGAGCGGGCGGGATGCGTTTATCACGCTGGCCGTGTGGTTCGCCCGGCGCGGCTACGCCTTTGTCATCCAGGATTGCCGCGGGCGGTTTGAGTCTGAAGGGGTCTTTCATGCATACGCCCACGACGCGGAAGACGGCTATGACACGCTCGATTGGCTCGCCGGGCAACCATGGTGCGACGGCAAGATCGGCACCTGGGGCCGCAGCTACGGAGGCCTGACACAGTGGCTGCCCGCGCCGCTCGCCAACCCTCACCTGAGCTGCATGGCCCCGCACGTCATTTGTGACGACTTCTTCAGCGACTGCCACTACGTGGGAGGCGCGTTTCAGCTCATGCTGTCCCTGGGCGCGGCGGTCATATGGGAAACGAACATGGTCACGGTTGCCGGTGCCGACACCGCGGCGATCTTTCAGAACCGGCGCTTTTGGGAACATCTTCCGCTGGTCGATTTAGACGAGCGCGCCATCGGCCGCAAGATCCCATACTGGCGCGAGTGGCTCGAACATCCCACCTACGACGACTACTGGCCGCAGTTCAACATCAGGGGCCGTCACGACCACGTCACCGTGCCCATCTTCCAGCAATGCGGCTGGTACGACCCGTACACGGGCGCAGGGTTTCGGAACTTCAACAGCATGATTCGCGACGGTGCAACCCCGGAGGCGAGAGCGAACCAGCGGGTACTCGTCGGCCCGTGGACGCACGAAGCACCCACAGAGATGAGCCTGGGCGATCGCGACTTCGGCCCGGCTTCGCTGCGGACCATGCGCGAAGAAGATCTGCGGTGGTTCGACTACTGTCTGCGGGGAATCGACAACGGCATCTCGGCCGAGCCACCCATTCGCATCTTCGTGATGGGGGTCAACCAATGGCGTGGAGAGCACGAGTGGCCGCTCGCGCGGACCCAGACCACGCCGTATTACATCCACAGCGGCGGCCGGGCTAACTCGCTGAGCGGTGACGGCGTACTGAGCCCCGATCCTCCCGGCGCCGAGGAGCCGGACCGCTTCGATTACGATCCTCAGGACCCCGTTCCAACGCGTGGCGGAAACCTCTCGGTATGGCTGATGAGCAGGCACGCAGAGGAGCCGCTCGCGCCCGGCCCGGTCGACCAGAGGCCGATCGAACGCCGCGACGACGTCCTGGTCTACACGTCGTCGCCGCTAGAGGAGGATTTGGAGGTGACGGGCCCGATCGAGGCCGTCCTGTACGCCGAATCGTCGGCCCACGACACGGACTTCACCGTGCGGTTGGTCGACGTCGATCCGATGGGCACGGCCTATTTCGTTTCCGAGGGAATCCTGCGCGCCCGCTATCGTCACGGCCCCGATCGGACAGAACTGTTGTCGCCGGGGGTGGTCGAAGAGTTACGCATCGAGATGTGCCCCACCAGCATCGTGTTCCGCCGTGGCCACCGTATCCGGATAGACATCTCTAGCAGCAACTTCCCGCGCTTCAGCCGCAACCTCAACACGGGCGAGGATGTCGCGACAGGCACGAGAATGCAAGTCGCTCATCAGACGGTGCTGCATAGTAGCCAGTACCCGTCGCACGTCTTGCTACCTGTCATTCCCTTGTGATCCTGCGGACAAAACCGAAACTGAAGGGAGGTCTCCACCGATGAAAACAAGAAGAGAGTTCTTCGGTACGTCTATGGTCGCTGCATCCGCGATGCCGCAGGGAGCGGCGCGAGCCGCCTCGCCACAGGCACGAATAGCTTCGGAAAAGAAAGTCCGGCTGGCCGTGGTCGGCGGCGGGTTCGGCGCCACCTTTCTGTGGCACGAGCATCCCAATTGTGAAGTTGTAGCGGTCACGGACCTTCACGAAGCACGCCGCAACCGGCTGCGGAATCAGTACCGCTGCGATAACGCTTACAACTCTTTCGAGGAGCTACTGAGCCGGCGCAACGACCTTGATGCGGTGGCGATCTTCAGTGACGCTCCGTCCCATGTGAAACACGTTGAGATGAGCTTCGAGCGCGGCCTGCATGTTTGCTGCGCCGTTCCCGCCTGCCACACGCTCGAGGATGCCGAGAAACTGAAAGAGATGAAAGAGAAGACAGGGCTCCGATACATGATGGCCGAGTCGAGCTATTACCGAGGCGGCTGTATCTACGCTCGAGAGCGCTTTCGTAACGGTGATTTCGGTGAGCTTTTCTATAGCGAGATTGAATACTACCACGACCTCAACATTGAGAAGTACTTAGCCAACAAGAAGTCCCTGTACTGGAACCCGGACGGATCCGCGAGCTGGCGTCAAGGATGGCAGCCGATGCACTATCCCACGCACTCGCTGGCGTACCTCGTGGGGGTTAGCGGCGAACGCATCAGGAAGGTTGGCTGCCTGGGTTGGGCAGACCAAAAGTTGCTCGCTAAGGTCAAGGCCCGATCCCCAACCAAGACGTTTTTCAACCAAATAGCACTCATGGAAACCGACCAAGGTCACATGGTTCGCTGCAATGAGTTCCGGGTAGCGGCGACGGACGGTATTTGGGTTCGGGCGCAGTGGTTCGGCGACCAGGCGTCTTTTTACATGGCCAAACGGGGCTACCATGGTGACATGTGGCATCCCCGATTTGGCAAGCCGGAGACGATTCAACTTCCCGAGTACTGGCAAAGCGACCAGCTTACCGTCAAGTCCGGCGGCCACGGTGGTAGCGCCGGCTTTATCTGTTCGGAGTTCATCAACGCGCTCGTGGAAGAGCGTGAGCCCGAAATCGACCTCTACGAGTCGCTAGCCATGACTGTGCCCGGGATCGTGGCCCATCTCTCGGCCCTCAAAGGTGGTGAGCAATTGAAGGTGCCTTCGTTTGAAAGGCCGGCTTGACGTGAGCCCCGGCAGGGGCGCTGGAAAGTAGCCCACGGTGAAGCCCGTTAGGGCGAAACCGTGGGTAGCCGGGAAGACGTGGACCCCAGCCCCCCAAGGGGCGGTGGAGAAACGGATGCCACCGGTTCTCTGGCAACCCTCCTACGCCCCTGCCGGGGCTGCTGCTCTTTAATACTTCCTTGACCCACGGTTCCGCCTGCGGCTCCACCGTGGGCTATTATCCACCGTCCGCTTCGCGGACTGGGCTCCTCTTGTGTTGAACGCCTTTTAGGCGCATGGCATCTGCACCTCGACAGAAGATTGTCGATGTTGTGCAAATCATTTGTTTTCAACGGTCGCGAAGGGCCACTCGTTCACGGCGAAGTCCTCGAACGAGCCTAGTTATCTAGGAGTGATGTAGGGGACCTTCTGCAGGCGCTTTTTCTCCAGTTCGGCTGTTTCGAGCTTGCTGAACGTCGAGAGGGCGTGCTTGGCCGACTCGGCCTGGTCGGTGGCTTTGTACAGGCGCGCGAGCTGGTAAAAGACCCGTTTGTCCTTCGGCGCGAGGCGCTCTGCTGTCTCCAGTTGGGCTAGCGCGCTGTCGAAGCGCTGAAGGTCCAAGTAGACCTGTGCAAGCTTCAGGCGGACTTCGGAATCATCGGGCTTCTGCTCAGCAAAGCGTTCGAGGAAGCGAATGGCCTCCTGCCCCTTCCCTTCATCGGCGAGGAGATGCCCCATGCTCAAGTTGGCCAGTGCATGCGCGGGATCCAGCTTTAGTGCCGTTTCCAGGGAGTGTTTCGCTCCGGCAGAGTTGCCGAGCAATTGCTGAGCGTACCCGGTCCAGAAGTGGGCGCGCGCGGAATCAGTGCTCAGCTTCGCGGCGAGTTGGAACTGTTGTAGGGCGTCCTGAAACCTTGAACGGTTCCAATGGGCTTCACCGAGCAACAGGCGAAACAGGGTGTTCTTCGGGTCAGCATTCGCCCGTTCCGCGAACGTGTCAATGGCCTTGTCGAATTGGCGGTTGGCCGCGAGCGCCTTGGCAAGATTCTCCCAGGCTTCTGGAATGGGATTCAGTTCGGCCGCCTTGGAGAGCACCTCTACCGCCCGGTCGTTCTCTGTTTTCAGGTAGGCTTCGCCGAGCAACTTCGCCAATCCATAAGAAGGCGGTAGCAGCCCATATGCCTTTTCCAGCTCTAAAAGTGCTTCGTGGTCACGTTGATTTTGAGAGTGTATGGCCGCTTGCTTGAGGTGAGCCATGCCCTTTTGGTGACGCTCGCTGAGTGGAGTGTTCTGCGCTTGCGCAACCGAGCTCAGCGCGACGAGAACACAAACCAGCAAGCAACTCATTGGGATGCTGGCTCGGAACTCGAAATCCGGCCCACGCCTTCCTTCACGGTGAGGAATTGATCCGCGTCCACATCGTCGAGTCGATCAACCGTGCCCGACGGCCACACGATCTCCACGAGGTCGGCCTTGGCTTCACTGCCCAGACCAACAAAGATTCTGGGATCAGAGCTGGATAAGTAACTTGTGCCGCCCTTCGACTGAGCGTGCTGAGGGCGGGCGCCCGCGACCACCTTGATGCGTGCGCCAATGCCGTCCCGGTTGCTGGTCACCCCTTCAAGCGAAATAGCTAGCCAGTGATGATCGTTGGCTCGATCGTTTCGAACCAGCTCACCGGGCTGACCATTGTTAGAAACAAGCAGGTCCAGATCGCCGTCATTGTCGTAGTCCCCCAACGCCAGGCCGCGCCCGACCGTGGGCCTAGAAAAAAAAGGACCCAGTGCGGCGCTGACATCGCGAAACCTCCCTTGATCGTTGCGGAACAGCATCTTCTTCTCAGCGTATTGAACCGCCGGCCGGTAGTAGCTGACGTTGTCAAGGACATGGCCGTTGACAATCAGGAGATCCTGCCAGCCGTCCAGATCGAAGTCGAAAAAGCGCGTGCCAAAGCCGCTGTTCAACACCCCCGCGCGGCCCAGACCCGAAAGCAGCGTAGCGTCGACAAAGTCCATCTCGCCTCGGTTCTGATACAGGCGGTCCAGCTCAAAATCGAGATGGGTGACAAAGATGTCGAGCAAGCCATCGCCGTTGAAGTCGCCGGCGTCTACGCCCATCCCTGCCTCGGCGACTCCATCCTGGCTGTAGCCCGCGCCTGACAGCAGCGTCACGTCTTCGAACGTTCCATCCTGCTTGTTGAGATACAGTAGATTGCGAATCGAGTCGTTCGCGATAAAGACGTCTACCCAACCGTCGTTATCGAAGTCGGCTGCGACGACACCCAGACCCTTTGCCTTTTCGCCTATCAAGCCCGCCTCTTTGCCCACGACACCAAACGTTCCGTCGCCATTGTTCTGATAGAGCGTCGGGTAAACTCCGCCGTAGTTCTGCGGGTGGCAGTACATGCGGGCCTGCGGTTCGCGCTCCCCGCAGTAGGCATTGCCGGCGTACTTGTAATCGAGATAGTTCGCGACGATCAGGTCCAGATGGCCGTCGTTATCGTAGTCGAACCAAGCCGCGGCGGTACCCCAGTTTCCCCCGTTAGCCACACCGGCCTGTTCGGTCACATCCGTGAAGGTCCCATCCTGATTGTTGTGATAGAGGGTGGACGAGCCGTAGCCGCTGATGTACAGGTCCGGGTAGCCGTCGTTGTCGAAATCTCCGGCGAAGGCCCCCATGCCGAAGCCTCGGTTGGATCCCACGCTGGCTTCCTCGGTCACTTCCGCAAACGTACCATCTCCGTTAGATCGATAAAGTGCATTCTTCTGGACCTTCTTTGGTTGGTACGCAGGCGTCTGGCCGCCGTTCACGAAAAAGACATCTAAGAAGCCGTCTTGGTCATAGTCTAAAAAAGCGCAACCGGAACCCATCGTCTCCACCAGGTACTTTTCTTCCGATCTCGCGTTGTCGTGGACGAACCGGATACCCGCTTCGTCCGTTACATCGGTAAACGTTGGCCCGTCTGCATAGGCCACTGTCGCCAACAGAATGCCGACACGGCAAAGCTCAAATCCCCTGGCCAATCCATCAGGGGCCTTTTTGGGCTCGGTCTTCCCCACCTGTGGCAGTCTACTCTGACTCAATCAGGTGAATCAACCGAGGTACGGTTTTCTCTGGTTCGTCAGGGGACGGCGCTCGACCCGTGGGCCGAGTTTGCTGAATCACGATGTCCCGATAGGGACCGGTCGAGGACGCGCCACAGGACCGTTAGCGCCCGTGCATCGGGCGCCACAATCATAGCCCATGGATTCATCCATGGGTGTCGGCCGAGAGGGCCACCCCCGACCCGTTTCTGTTTCTCCCTTTGCGCGGTTACCAACCGCGCAAAGGGCGAAACAGAAACGGGGGAGACGAATCGCGGCCGGTGTTTTCCGAACCCACGGATAAATCCATGGGCTATGATTGTTTGGCCCTTTTCAGGGCTGGCAAATCGCCAGCCACGGATGGATCCGTGGTCTTGGAAGGGCGGTCCAAGCTGAAGTCCATCAGACGAACAGCGCTGTTGAAGCCCAATGATAATGTCCCCTTGAGCGCCCAATAGGAATGTCCCCTAATCTGGACCTCTGCGAGGAGGTGAAAGATTGGGAAGGACATGGATGAGTGCCAAGGAGTTGAGGCGCGGCGAAGTGCTGAGCCGAGTGAAACGAGGGGAACTGAAGTTGACCGAAGCCACCGCACTGCTGGAGGTCAGCTACCGCCAAGCGAAGCGGCTCAACAAGCGTTACCGAGCAGGCGGGGTCAAGGCTTTGGTGCACGGTAACGTCGGCCGCGCTTCGAACCGAGCCGATGACAAGCGCCGCGAGCAGGTTCTCGAGTTGGTGCACGCAAACTATGCGGGCGAGGGGCACGAGCGCTGCGGGCCGACGCTGGCGTCGGAACATCTGGCAGCCGATCAGGGCCTGGAAGTGCCGCGCGAAACGCTGCGGCGCTGGATGCTCGCGGCGGGCCTGTGGAGCCGGAGTCGCAAGCGCCCACCGCATCGCAGCCGGCGGCAACGCAAAGCGCACTTCGGCGAGCTGATTCAACTCGACGGTTCGCACCACCACTGGCTGGAAGGACGCGGCCCGAAAGCCTGTTTGATGAACTTTGTCGATGACGCGACCGGTCTTGCACTGTGCCGCTTCTCGGGCCAGGAAACGACCTGGGCCGCGGCCGATCTGCTCCAAGCCTGGGTGCGCCAACACGGCGTTCCCAAGGCGTTGTACTGCGACTGGAAAAACGTCTACCAGCGCCAGCCGACGTCGCGGGAAGCACTGGAAGGCATCAAGCCCGAGACGCAGTTCGGGCGCATGTGCGCGAAGCTTGGCATTGGCATCATTGCCGCATCGTCGCCGCAAGCCAAGGGACGTGTCGAACGCCATCACGGCACGCACCAGGACCGCCTGATCAAGAAGATGCGGCTGCGGGGCATCGTTGATTACGAGGCGGCGAACCGTTACCTCGGCGAGGAGTACTTAGCCGAGCACAACGAGCGCTTCTGCTGCGAGCCGGCGGCGGGAGCGGACTTTCACCAGGCGCTACCCCGCGGCACCGAGCTGCGAGGGGTGTTCTGCTTCGAATACGAACGGGTGGTGAGCAACGACCAGGTGGTGCGTTTCGAGAATCGTTGTTTGCAGTTGAAGCCGAAACGCAATCAGGGCGTGGGGGCGGGTGCACGGGTGACGGTCCAACAGGGGCGCGATGAGAGCTTGCAGGTGAGGTTTGAGGGGCACGAGATCGAGCACGAAGTGATCGCCACGCCGACGCCACGGCTGCGGACGAAGCCGGCACCGCAGGGGAACGTGGTGGCCAGACGCAAGCCGGCGGCGAACCACCCCTGGCGGCGAGCTGTGTTGCGGAAAACACGAGCTGCGAATTCATAAGAGGGCTGTGGAAATGCCGGGTCGGATGGAAAGCGTGGAAAACCTTGTGGCGGCAGCCGTGCCGGGCTCGCGGATCCGTGGATGGTTTTCCACCCTTCCCACCGCCCCTTGGAAATCGCTACGCGATTCCCACAGTTCCACAGCCCCGACGATGACGATTCTCTCCTATCACCAAGGGGACACTTCTACTGGGCTACCGAAGGGGACATTTCTATTGGGCCTTGAGACATCAGACGAACAGCGCTTGACACCCCGCGGCCCGGTTTGCAATACTGGCAGCAAGTTAGGCTTGGGCTCCGGCAGCGAGATCGGAGCGCGAACCCAGCGACCTTCCTTGTCGACGGTTGAGGCATCAGTGCTGATGGCGGACACGAGTGGGCGAGCCCGCGCTGTAGGCGGAGTCTCGCGTCGGAGAGCCTTGAAGAACATCACCGCCTCATCGAGTCTCCTTCTGGCTACTCCCTCCGCATTGCTCCCTGGTCCCCGGGCCGCCAAGAAGGTCCACATGGGAATCGTCGGGGGCGGATTCGGCGCCAGCTTTCACTGGCACGAGCACCCGGATGCGGAAGTCGTTGCTGTGGCGGAGTTGCGCCAGGATCGGCGGACTAAACTTCAGAAGCAGAACCCGAAGGCCGAAGGCTACGCTGACTTCAAGGATCTGGTTAGGGACAAGAGGGTCGATGCCGTAACTGTTTTCACAGGCGTCCCCAAACACGCATCGATGGCCGAGTATGCCATGAAGCGCGGGAAGCACGTCGTCTGCGCCGTGCCGGCGGCCATCACCCTTGAGGAGTGCGAGCGGTTGATCAACACGGTCAAAGCCACCGGCATGACCTACATGAACGCCGAGACCAGCTACTACTATCCCGGCGTCATGACGTGCCGCAAGTGGCAGCAGGAAGGGAAGTTCGGAGAGATCTACTACTCGGAGGGCGAATACAACCACGACATCGAAGACCTTCGCAGCACACCCAAGTGGTTCTACTACGAGGGCAAACCCACCTGGCGCTTGGGGCTGCCCCCGATGTTCTACATCACGCATTCGTCCGCTGGGGTCATCTCCGTGACGGGCGAACGGCTGACCGAGGTGGCCTGCTTGGGATGGGGTCACGATCATGATGCTCTAGGTAAAAATCGGTATCGGGACAATCCCTTCTCGAACTCGGTAGCGCTGTTCAAGACCTCGGGTGGCCATGCGGCGCGCATCACCGAGTTCCGCCACTGTGCGCCCGCCGGGATGGTGAGAAACGCCTTCTACGGGTCCGAGATGAGCTTCTTCGACAAAATGGGCAACGGTAAGGCGACGGTCAGTAAGCCTCCCCACGAAATAGCCGATTGGGAGCCCGAGGACCATCAGGCTACGCTCCCGCCGGAGCTGCGAAAGTCCAGCGGCCACCGTGGGTCGCACACGCACCTCACCCATGAATTCGTAAGCAGCGTGGCCGAACAACGGTGGCCGGCGATCAACGTGTATGAGGCGACCGCTTTCTGCGCCCCGGGCATCGTCGCCCACGAGTCCGCACGCGAGGCAGGCGCCTGGAAGAAAATCCCCGACTTCGGGAGGGCGCCCGCTTGAGCCGTCAACCTCGAAACCCTTCGGGCGCCACTCGAAGGCAGTTTCTCCAAAACGCCACGGCCGCAGCGGCCCTCGCCGGCCCGACTGCCGCTTCAACCCAGGGCTCCGCTGCCACAACCAAGAAGGATCAGAACCTGCGCATCGCCGTGATCGGCGTCGGCGGGCGCGGGATGGGCGTGGTGAAGGCATCCCTCGCCATCGGCGGGATTGATGTTGCCGCTCTGTGCGACATCAGGCGCGAGGCGGTCAATCGCGGCGCGGACTTCGTTCAGACCAAACTCGACTACAAACCCGCTCTGTTCTCCGGCGGCCCTGACGCCTACAAGCGGATGCTGCAGCGTGACGACATCGACGCGGTATTCATCACTACGCCCACGGTATTCCATGGCCCCATGGGTGCGGCGAGCCTTCGGGCCAAGAAATGGGTGTTCAGCGAGGTGCCTGCCTGCAACACCATCGAGGAAGGCTGGGATCTGATCCATGCGGCCGAAGAATCCGGCAAGGGATACTTCATGGCCGAGAACTATTGCTTCATGCGCCACAACCTGCTGGTGCTGAACATGGTTGAGAAAGGGCTGTTCAAGACCTTCACGTTCGCCGAATGCGGTTACATCCACGAAGCGCGTGACTTGCAGTTCAATCCGGACGGCACGCTGAACTGGCGCGGCCGACTCAACAGTTCCACCGAGCTATTTGGCAATTCCTATCCCACCCATTCTCTCGGCCCTGTCTCGATGTGGCTGGGTATCACGCGGGGTGATCGCATGCTTCGCGCGACCACCATGATGAGCCGCTCGGCCACCTTCCGCGAAACTGCGCTCAAGCGCTTCGGTCCCGACAGCCCCGCCGGCAAGGTGACTACCTGGAACGGCGACACTACAAACAGTCTGATTCAGACCGAAAACGGGGTTGTCATCTCGCTGCGTTTTGACGTCCAATCGCCGCGGCCGCACCATTTGGACTTCTACACGCTGCAAGGAACCGGCGCTTCCTACGACGATGAGTCCGGCATGTTCATCGACGGCGAATCCAAGGGATGGGACCCGATTGCGAACTACTACGCAGACTACGAGCACCCTTACTGGCTCCGCCACACTGAGAAGGCCAAGACGTATGGACATGGCGGCGGAGATTATTTCACGCTACAGCACTTCTACGGTTGCATCCGGGAGGGTAAACCTTTCGGCATCGATGTCTACGACGCTGTTACCTGGAGTTCCCTGATCCCGCTGTCGGCGAAGTCGATTCGCGAGAAGGGCATGCCCCAGGAGATCCCCGACTACACGCAGGGGAAGTGGAAAGATCGCAAGAGATTTGACTGGTCGAACGTATGATTTTCGTAAATTTTGTAGACCACTGAAAGGGAGAGAGATCTGATGAGAAGCAGCAAGTCGTTTTACCATTGGGCAGTCACCGCGATCGCGGTGTTACTGATCGCGGTACCCGCCTTCGGCCAGCAAGCGGCCGAGCTAGTGGGCACCGTCATGGATCCTACGGGAGCGGTTGTGCCCGGAGCCACAGTAAAAGCTACCAACGAGGCTACGGCCGCGGTCCGCGAAGTGCAGTCCGGCGCCGAGGGCAGCTATCGTCTGGCGCCCCTGCCGGCCGGTTCCTACACCATCGAGGTTTCGTCCGATGGCTTCTCCACACAGGTGCAGAACGGCCTGATATTGCAGGTGAATCAGGTGGCTCGCACCGATTTTACCCTGCAGCTAGGTCAGGTCGGCACAGTTATTGAAGTACAGGCGATCGCACCGATAGTGGCCTCCGAGAATGCGACCGTCGGCCAGGTAATCGACAACAAGAAGATTATCGAGCTGCCGATGAACGGCCGCGAATTCCTTGACCTTGCCCGGTTGACGCCCGGCGTGGCGCAGCGGCGAGGCGTGGCTTGCGGGGAGACCTGCGGCGTCTTCATCAACGGCGGGGGAAGCCAAAGCGGCAGCCTCATGCAGATCGATGGAGTCGACAACTTCGAGGCGGCCTTCGGCCGGCCCAACATCGTCCCTAGCATGGACATGATCCAAGAATTCAAGATCCAGTCATCCAACTACGATGCCACCCAAGGCCGAGCCGGCATCGGCCAGATCAACACGATTAGCAAGAGCGGCACGAACGACTTCCACGGCTCCGTGTACGAGTTCAATCGTGTTGCCAAGCTGGCTGCGCTCAACACGTTTGACCGTTCTACGGAGCAGCGCGTCGCGGCGGGGCTTTCAGCGCGACCGGTGTTCATTCGGAATCAGTTCGGCGCTTCCATCGGTGGCCCCGTGAAGAGGAATCAGTCATTCTTCTTCTTCAACTACGAGGCTAAGCGGATCCGCGAGCAGGCTCGTGGGGTTCTGACTGTGCCGGATGCGGCGCTGCGAGTAGGCGATTTTAGCCAACGGGCACTCATTTACGATCCGCTGACATTGAACACGTCTACCAACTCCCGCTCGCCGTTCCCTAACAACATGATCCCGGCCAGCCGCATCGACCCGGTGTCCAATAACTACTTGGGTTTCACGCCGCTTCCCAACGGCCCGGGCCAAAGCAACAACTACACCGCCACCCCGGGCGCAACCACCGACACCAACCAGTACACGTTCAAAGGAGACCATCACTGGAACGACAATTCCATCAGCTTCGGGCGGTACACATGGAACGAACGAAATGGGATTGTCCCGGGTTTCTTGGGGAGTGTGTTGTTCCCGGGGTTCCACGAGGTTCAGAACTTCCCGGCCCAGAACGCCAATATCAACCACACCCAGATCATTAGTCCCACCATGGTCTACGAGCTGCTCCTCGGTTACAACCGCTTCTTCCAGAACCGCTTTCATGGGCACCAGGGGGAGGATATCGGGGCGCAACTGGGCCTGGCCGAGGTATCCGGTCTGCCCGCGGGCCAGCGCACTGGCGGTTTCCCTTCGCTGTCGGTATCGGGCTTTAATATGCCCCACGAACATGCTTTTGCTCCGCTGTTCCAATCCGACGACAGCTACCAGATCTTCAACAAGATCAGCAAAGAGCTTACCGGCCACTCGCTCAAAGCGGGGGTCGAGTTCACTTACAAGACGTCGCCGCTCCATTTCCACGCCAACGATCGCGGCCAATACGCGTTTCGTCCGCGCTACTCAACGGAGCTGGTCAGTGGACCCGGGGGGGTCGATAACGCGTTTGCCGAGTTCTTGTTGGGGGACTTAACTTCCAGCAACCGCGCTTTTGGTTTCCCGGACAACATCACAAAGTCGAACTGGTGGAGCGTATACCTGCACGACGACTGGCGGGTCCGCCCGGATTTCACGCTGAACCTAGGGGTGCGCTGGGAGCGTTACTCGGGCATCTACGAACGGTTCGACCGCTTCAACACCTTCTGTTTCGACACCGAGCTGTTTTGCCCGGTGGTTGCCACCCCTGGCGTGCCGCGGGCCGGGTTTGATCCGGACAACAACAACTTCATGCCCCGTATTGGTTTCGCCTGGCGTGTGTTTGGAGACAACAAGACGGTGGTCCGAGGTGGTTACGGGATCTTCTACGACTACCGCATCGCCAACTCGTTCTTTAACATGAACCAGTCTCCTCCCTGGCAGTTCCAGGATCCGCGGAGCAGCGATCCGGACGTCCCCAGCTTGACGTTTCGAGAACCTTTTCCTGGGCCGATTCCTGCCACTCCGACGGCGGCGGACGCGACCGGTGGAACCGCGGTGGCTCGTGACCTAAGGATGGGCTACGTCCACCAATGGTCGTTCGGCCTCCAGAGGCAGTTGTTCTCTGAAACAGTGCTCGATGTCGCGTATGTCGCCAATCGCGGTATCGCCACGGTCCACGGCTGGAACCCGAACTTCGTCGGCGCCGGACTCGGGTCGACGGCGTCTCGCCGCAGGTTCCCGCAGTTGCAGAACATAGGTTACGTGAGCAACGTGGGCCAGTCCTGGTATGACTCCCTCCAGGTGAGGATGGAGCGGCGCTTCACAGGCGGTTTCAATTTTGTCGGTGCTTATACTTGGGGCAAGTCGAACGCCATTGGCTGTGTCGTCGGCTCACAGAACGAGTGCCAAGGCTTTCGCGACCCAACGAACTTTCGGCTGGACAAGGGCCCAGGACCTGCTGATATTCGTCACCGGCTGGTCGCGAGCAGTGTTTTAGAACTGCCGTTCGGCCGCGGAAAGCGCTACGGGGGTAACGCGTCCCGAGGGCTCGATGCGGTCATCGGGGGCTGGCAAATCTCGGCCATCGCCACGTTCCAGACAGGCATTCGCGTCACGCCGTCTCTCACCTTCAACAACAGTAACGCGGGCGGCAACCGGCCGGACCAGATCGGTGATCCCATGGCGAATGCCGCCAGGACCTTGGACAACTGGTTTGACCACACGGTGTTCGTCAATCCGCCAACGCTGCAGCAGGTTTTGGATGCCGGACAGAGTCCCTGGCGAGCCATAGGCAATGCCGGACGGGGCAGTATCGTCGGCCCGGGCCTGAACCTTTGGGACATGGGCATCATGAAGCGCTTCCCCTTGCCCTGGGAGGGCCATTCGATACAGTGGCGAACCGAGTTCTTCAATACGTGGAACCACCCGAGCTTCGGCACTCCGAATGCATCATTGCCGTTTGTCGCGGGTCGGACGGGCACGATTCGAAGCACCTCGGTGCCGAACCGCACGATTCAGTTCGCGCTGCGGTACGACTTCTGAGACCAGAGCGTCGGTGAAAGGTTTGGCTCGGGAACCCCTTGGGCTCCCGAGCCATTCTTTCATAAGCATCAAAACCAAGCGGTCCAGAACCGAGCCGTGACCGTGAGGGAGCGATCCCAGGCAAGCCTGACCACGCCGATCAAGACTATACTCTCCACATGCGGCTGAGGCCACAGTTGTTCTCGGCGATTGCCGGTGCTGCCTTGGCCCTGTCGGCGAACTCGGTCCCCGTACCCTTCTTTGTTGATGCCACGGAAGCTTCTGGGCTCGTTTTTCACCACCACAACTCTAAGACGCCGCGCAAGTACCTCCCTGAAACGATGGCCGGGGGCGTCGCCGTTCTCGATGTCGACAACGATGGCTGGATGGACGTTTTCTTTGTGAACGGCGCGAAGTTGGCAGTGCCTCATGCGGATGGAAAAGAGCCGGACAAATCCGCGCCCGAGTTCTGGAATCGCCTTTTTCGCAACAACGCCGATGGAACATTCAGCGACGTCACAATAGAGTACGGCGTTCAAGGCCGCGGCTACGGCATGGGCGTCGCGGCGGGTGACTACGACAACGACGGTGACACGGATCTCTTCGTCGCGAACTTCGGTACGGGAGATCACCCTTCCTCGGTTCTGTATCGCAACGAGTCAGGCAAGAAGTATGTCGACGTCACCGAGCACTCGGGGATCAAGACCACGGGGTGGACGACGAGCGCTGGATTCTTCGACTACGATCACGACGGAGACCTGGACCTGTTCGTTTGCCATTTCGTGAAATGGAGCTTTAGCGAGGATCACGACTGTAGGCTAGATTCGCCCGCCGGTAGGGCAGCGGGCCGGTCCTACTGTCATCCCGATACGTTCGAGCCCACTTCCAATTACCTCTTCCGAAATAACGGCGATGGGACGTTCAGCGACGTGAGTGGTCCTGCCGGCATCAAGGCATCCGAAGGCAAGGGTCTCGGCGTTGTGTTCGGCGACATCAACGACGACGGTCACATCGACATTTCAGTCGCCAACGACTCGGTCCCCCAGTTCCTGTTTCAAAACAAAGGCGACGGGAGTTTTACTGAAATCGCAATGAATGCGGGAGTCGCCCTCGATGAGGATGGTCAGGACTTCGGTGGTATGGGCACCGACTTGGGAGATCTAAACGGAGATGGCCTGCCGGAAATCCTCACCACGACGATCTCGCTTCAGCGCTACGCCTACTACCTCAACCTCGGCGACTCGATGTTCGACTACGAGACTGGCCGCAGTACGCTAGGGACTATTACTCACTCGTACACCGGTTGGGGTATGAAGTTTTTTGACTTCGACAACGACGGCCATAGGGACGTCTTTCTTGCAAATGGTCACGTCATGGATAACATCGAGCGGGCGGACCCCTCGCTTCTCTATCTGCAGCCGCCTCTGTTGCTTCGGTACAGCGACGGGCGGTTTACGGATGTGTCAGAGCAGTCCGGGCCGATTTTCCAGCGCCGCTGGGCGAGCCGGGGAGCCGCCGTCGGTGATTTGAACAACGACGGCTACCTGGACATCGTCGTCACGAACTGTGGAGGACCGGCCTACCTGGCGAAAAATCAAAGCCGCCGGCGCTCGAAACACAACTGGCTCGGCTTAAAGCTGCGAGGATGTGTGAGCAATCGTGATGGCATCGGTGCGAAGATTGTGCTCACGACCCCGGACGGGAACAAGCAACATGCAACCGCCTCCAGGACGGCTAGTTATTTGTCTTCGCAAGATCCGAGGGTATTCTTCGGACTCGGCGAACACACCGAGGTCCCGTCGCTTCGGATACACTGGCCGAGCGGAACGGAGCAGAGCGCTCCCATTGACGAGGTGAACAGAATCATGGTCGTGGAGGAACCCGGAGGATCATGCGGAAAAACGTAGGATGCAGGAATCGACTAGTGGAGTGTCGCAGGGATTCCCCAGGCGTAGGGGCGGGCCCCTGTGCCCGCCCGGCTGCTCTCCTCGCCCTGACGGGGCTGCTCTGCTCAGCGATGTTCAACGCGACCGCCGCAGATCCGGATTGGCACAAGATGCTCTCTCAGCCCACATATCACGGCAAACTGCGATTCGGCGTCGAGGAGATTCCAGCCAGGGACGGCGTCATCATGCGGGCCATCGTCTACCGGCCCGACGTGCCGGGACGATTCCCCGTTTTCCTCATCAACACTCCCTACGACAAGATGAGGGAACCCTATCTGGAATGGGGACAGTACTTCGCCGAGCGCGGCTACGCGTCCGTCATCGCGGACGTGCGGGGCCGCTACGACTCCGACGGCGACAACTACCTCTACGGCCCACACGACGGGCCCGATTTGTATGACATTCAATCTTGGGCGGCCGAGCAACCGTGGTCGACGGGCAAGATCGGAACGACGGGAGGTTCTTATCTCGGCTTTGTGCAACTCGAAGCGGCCCTGGAGGGTAATCCGAACTACACCTGCATGGTGCCGATGGTAAGCCCGGACGACCATTACGACAATGTGTACCCGTCGGGAGCTTTCCAGCTTTCCAACAGCGTCAACCTAGCGTGGATCCTGGGGAAGCATACCAACCAGAATCCCGACGCCGTTTTGGATTGGGACAAGGTATACCGCCATCTGCCCCTACGGAATCTGGACAGAGAAGCCCTCGGGCTGCGAGCAGAATTCTGGTCGGACTGGCTGGACCATCCTACCCGCGACGACTACTGGCCCGGTCCCGGTCACCGCATCGCACCCGGCAAGAACGGTCCGGGCAAGTACAACCGGATCAAGGTGCCCTCCTACAACATCTCCGGCTGGTATGACCAGGTGAGCCAGGCCACGATTAACAACTATCTGGGAATGGTCCGTCATGGCCCCGAACCTCTGCGCGACAAACACAAGCTGCTCATGGGCCCCTGGACTCACTCTGTTAGCTTCGGGGTGACTCGCAAGCAGGGCGATGTAACATTTCCGCCCGAAGCCGCCCCCGATATGAGAAAAATGGTTTTGCGCTGGATGGATTCCTGGCTCAAAGGGACAGACAACGACTTCATGGACGATCCTCCGGTTCAGATCTATGTGATGGGAGCGGATGAGTGGCGCTTGGAGAACGAGTGGCCCTTGGCCCGCACGAAATATAGCAGGTACTATCTGCACAGCCAGGGCCGCGCCAATAGCCTCCTCGGGGATGGCTCACTATCGACCGAAAAGCCCGAAGCGGAGTCGCCCGATCATTTCACCTACGACCCCGACAATCCTGTTCCCACCTTGGGCGGCAACGTTTCGATGAAGCCTGCGTCCTCCGGGCCCTATGATCAGGCAGCGATCGAGCGCCGAGACGACATCCTCGTCTTCACGACACCTCCATTGACCAAAGAGGTAGAGGTAACCGGTCCGGTCTTCATCGAGTTGTATGCCTCGACCGACGTCACCGATACAGACTTCACTGGCAAACTGGTCGATGTTTGGCCGAACGGCTACGCGCAGATTCTGTTGGAGGGCGTCCTCCGGGCCCGCTACCGCGAGTCGTTCGAGCGGGAGAAGCTCGTCACGCCGGGGAAGATCGAGAAGTATCTCATCGACCTTTGGTCAACAAGTAATCTCTTTCGGCGCGGCCATCGAATTCGAGTCGAAATCTCGAGCAGCAACTTTCCCAAGTACGACCGCAACCCCAACACCGGCCACCCGATCGGGGAGGACGCCGAACGGAGGGTGGCGCATCAAACCATTTATCACGACTCGGAGCACCCGTCGCACATCCTTCTACCGGTAATCCCTGAGAGGTAACCAAGACTAGCCCAGGCTAGTACTTAAGATCATAAGTTAGCGTATGAGTAAGAAAGAGGCCGCTGCCTCACGCTGGCCTTGGTCCATTCGAAAGGGGCGGCGTTTTCGTTGTGTGCCTCGAGGAAGCGGTCGATGGCTGCGCGTACTTCGTAGGGCGAGGTGAAGCTGGCTCCCTGCAACGCCCGCCGACTGAGGATACTGAACCAGATCTCAATCTGATTCAGCCACGAGGCGTAGGTCGGAGTGTAGTGCAAGTGCACGTTGGGGTGGCGCTGGAGCCAACGATCCCGTTTCGGCTTGTGGGTGTTGAGATTGTCCAGCACGACGTGCAACTCGAAGCCTTCGTAGAGATCCACCAGTTGGTTCATGAAGTCTAGAAACTCTCGCCGCCGGCGACGCTGGTAGTGACCAGCCGTGACGTGACCGGTGGCCACCTCCAGGGCGGCGAACAAGGTCGTTGTGCCATGGCGTTTGTAGCCGTGGCTGAAGCCCGTCAAGGCCTTGCCGTCGGGCAGCCGCAGCCAGCCCTGAGCGCGTTCGAGGGCTTGGATGTGGGGCTTTTCGTCGACGGCTAGCACGACAGCGTTCTCGGGCGGGTCCAGGTAAAGTCCCACGATGTCGGCGGCTTTACGGGCAAACTCGGGATCGGTCGAGAGGCACCAGCTGCGACGACGCCGCAGCGAGATGCCCCGGCGGCGCAGCACGCGCCAGACTTGTTGGTCACTCACCTCGCCGAGCGCTTGGGCCAGGAGTTGGCCGGTCCAAGTGGCCTGTCCGCTGGGCGGCGATTCATCGAGTTTCTTGAGAATGCGTTTCTCGCTCGCGGCGTCGTATTGCCGCGGCTTGCCGGGTCGCGCTTCGTCGGCCAAGCCGGCCAGCCGTTGGCGGGCAAAGCGGGTGCGCCACTTCGACACCCGTGCCGGCCGCGTTCCCAACTGCGCCGCGATCTCCAGGTTCGACTTTCCTTGGGCCGCCAGCAGGACGATGCGAGCCCTTTCGGCGGTACGCCGTTCGGTCTTGTGGGCCCGTCGCCAGCGCTGTAGCGTCCGTTCCTCAGCAGGACTCAAAAGGATGGGCGTGGCTCTTTTAGCCATGCCCTTATTCTATCACAAGTGCGTCTATTTATGATAGTAAGTACTAGCAGCCCGTGGCAAAAGTACATTTCATGGGACAATTGTTTTATGGCCATGGGACGACGAGGGCGGCGGCAGCGGCAGAAGGATCTTTGGGTGGCTGCGGTCGATATGCCCAAGACCGCGGCGCACCCCTTCTACCGCAAGCTCAACGATCTGCTCGACGAACACGGCTTCGACCGCTTTGTGGAGGGACTTTGCGAGAAGTTCTACGCGCCCACGATGGGGCGGCCCTCGCTGGTGCCGGGCATGTATTTCCGCACTCTGCTGATCGGTTACTTCGAAGGCATCGACTCCGAGCGCGGCATCGGCTGGCGCATTGCCGACTCGCTGTCGCTGCGGCGCTTCCTGAGCATCGAGTTCGACAAGGCGACACCGGACCACTCGACGATCTCACGCACCCGGCGGCTGATCGATGTGGCAACACATCGCCAGGTGTTCACCTGGGTCTTGCAGTTGATCGCGAAAGCCGGGCTGCTCCAGGGCGGCACGATCGGGGTGGACGCCACGACGCTGGAGGCGAACGCGGCGTTGCGTTCGATCGTGCGGCGGTCGAGCGGCGAGAGCTACGAAGAGTTCTTAACCAGACTGGCCACCGAGTCGGGGATCGAGACGCCGACAAGAGAGCAGTTGGCGAAGTTCGACAAAAAGCGCAAAAACAAAGGCTCGAACGAGGATTGGCAACACCCGCACGATCCCGACGCGAAGATCACCAAGATGAAAGACGGCCACACGCACCTGGTCCACAAGGCCGAACAGGCGGTGGACTTGGAGACGGGCGCGGTGCTGGCGGTGACGGTGCAAGGGGCCGATCAAGGCGACACGACGACGCTGGCCGAGACGGTGACCGAAGCCGCCGAACAGGTGGCGGCGGTCGCCACCGACGAGAAGGCGAACGAGAAGATGGCCCCAGTGGGGATCGAGGAAGTAGTGGCCGACAAGGGTTATCACAGCAACGAGGTGCTGACGGATTTGACGGCCTTGCAGATCCGTTCCTACGTCAGCGAACCGGATCGTGGGCGACGACGCTGGCGCGACAAGCCGCGGGCGCGGGAAGCGGTCTATGCCAATCGGCGACGGATACGAGGCGCGCGAGGGCAACGCTTATTGCGATGGCGAGCCGAGCGGGTTGAACGCAGCTTCGCACATCTGTATGAGAACGGCGGGATGAGGCGGACGCACCTACGGGGCCGAAAAAATGTTTTGAAGCGACTGCTGATTCACGTCGGCGGCTTCAACTTGTCGCCCGTACTGCGTCAACAACTCGGAGCGGGGCCGCCGCGGGGCCTGCGGGCGGCGAAAAAGGTCCTCCAACGGCTCGAAAAACCTCTCTGGGAGCGTCTCCAGCCTGCTCGGCAGACTTGGCAACGCTACCGCCGCGCCTTGGGCTCGATATTCATCGAAGCGAAGCCGAAGTCCTTCTGCTCAAGCGTCGGCTACGCTACTTGAAAATGGCCACTTCTGCCACGGGCTGCTAGGCGGGTAGCGTGGGCTCGAAGAAACCTGCGGCTTGTTACTGCTTCGCCCCAGCCCGCGGTTCTCACCTTGGCTGGGTTTCTACCAGCAGCCGGATGCCCCTCGGGGCACGCTCAGGCAGGCTTTGGTGGATCTTCAGTTCCTCGGTAGCGAGGTCACGGCTTCCGGTGCGCCTATACAACGTAGCGAGTACGTAGTGAGCGCTGTCGTGTTTAGGATCCAACCGGATCGCTTCCTTTAGCTCCGCGATGGCTTGGTCATGCTTCTTCTCCCATTCGAGAGCTTTGGCGAGGGTGAAATGCCGGTCGCTCACGCCCGGTTCCAACTCGATCGCTCTCTGCAACGCTTCGATGGCGGGCAGCATCGAGGTGCCGCTGTCTGTCGCTAGCCTAAAGTGTCCCATGCCCTTCAGATGGTGACCGGTGGCGCTGGACGGCTGAAGTGCGATGAACCTCTGTCCGAGCGAGGTCAGGGCCTCCCCGTTCCTGTCAAGTTCGTAGCACTCGCCGAGCGCGTTATACACCGGCTCGAAGCCTTCATCATCAGCGAGGATTTGCTCGAGTAGTTCCACACCCGCCGGTCGTCGCTCCTCCAAGATATAAGCTAGCGCGAGCAGAAACTTGACACGTAGCGAGGAAGGGAACCTTTGGTGACCCACTTCGAACATCTCAAGCGCCGCGGCGAAAGCACGATAGTGAATAAGAAACTGACCTATATCTACAAGGAACTTCTCGTTGGTCGGCTCCAGATCCAGTGCTTTCTGGAGATGCTCAAGTGCTGGTTTGGGCTCTTCGAGTCTGAATTGGATTCGTCCAAGCAGGTTGTTCCAGGCGCCACTGTCTTCTAGTGTCGGCCGCACCGCCGAGAGAAGCGCTTTCGCTTCGGCGTAGCGCTCTTGTGAAAACAGCTCGCGCGCCTGCTCGGCGGTGCCTGTTGCCGCCGCCTGCCGGGCGGCCTCAATCTCTGAATCTCGGGGTGCGATTTCTAGGGCACGACTCAATGTCTCAAAGGCTTCTCGGTTCTTTCGCAAACTGAGCAGAGTCGATCCGACATTGAACCAGACCAGCTCATTACCGGAGTTTAGCGCGGCCGCTTTTCCAAAGGCCGCTAGCGCTTTGTCTGGGCGATCGGTCTCGATCAGGTTGGCGCCCAGGTTGTTCCACGCCTGCCAGTCCCGGGGGCGCAGTGTTGCCACTTGCTCAAAGGAGCGGGTCGCGCGGTCCGGGTGGCCGAGCCGCGTCTCGCAAATAGCGATCCCCTGATGCGCCTGCGCAAGCTCTGGCCTCTCAGTGACGACAGTTCGCAGTTCGCGAAGCGCCGAGGGGCAGTCGCCTTGTCGCACCGCGCTCAATCCGCGCTGCAGAGCCGCCTCCCAGTCAGCCGCCATTAGCGGCACAGAAGCCAGCAGGAGGATCAGTGGCCGCTGGATCCTTCGATTGCGCACACTACCCATTCGTCGGCCGGGCCGTCCGTCCTATGCACGGTTGGCGCCGTAGCTTCCGTGGAGCAATTCGTTCTTCTCGAAACGAGAAAGGTTGAAGCGCTCAATATCGATCGTCTGCGCCTTCCCCTCGACGATCTCTTCGGCCATCAGCTCACCCACTGAGGGGGCAATCTTGAAGCCGTGTCCGCTGAAGCCGGCGCACATGTAGAATCCATCAACCCCGTTGATCTTTCCAAGAATCGGATGCCAGTCTTCGGCCACATCGTAAAGTCCGGTGTACGCGTTGACCAGGAGGGCGTTCTCGTAAGACGGAAACCGCTCAACAAACAGGCTGACGGCTTGTTCGATGAACTCTACGTCCGCCGATTCCTTGTAGTGGTCGGGGTCTACGTACTCGTATTCTTTCGGAAAACCTCTGCCCAGCAAAGTATGGGTTCCCCCGGCAGGCCGATAGTAGATCGCCTTGCACGCATCCGAGATCGGCATTTTGGGCGGGCCACCCACATCTCGCGTCTCGATGATCATTTCCTCTTCGCGAGTCACTTTGATGGGCACGTCCACGCCGGCCCACTTGGCTACGTTCTGCGCCCACGGTCCGGCCGCATTGATCACAACATCGGTGGAAAGATCACCCTTGCTGGTGCGGACCCCTTTGACGGATCCGTTCTCCATCAACAGCCCGGTCGCCGCGGTCATCTGAAGTAATTCACCACCGAGATCCCGAAACCGCTGCACGTAGGAGTAGGTCGTATCGTGGGGATCGGCGTAGCCCGAACCGGGTTCATAGGCGATGATATGAACGTCGGAAAGTTCAATGCCCGGCTGAAGTTCTTGAAACTCCTCTTTCGAGATGACCCGGGTGTCAATGCCCAAGCTTTGCTGCAGGGCAATATTGCGTGCGAAGCCGCTGGCTGACTCTTCGGGGACCAGAAACCCATACCCGGTGTTGACGAACCCCGGATTACCGCCGACCTCGTCGTCGAAGTGATGAAAGACCTCAACGGAGCGCTTGACCATCCGGATCAGTTCTTCGTTGGAATAATGTTGGCGGACAATCGCCGCCGAACGGCCTGTGCCGCCGGACGCAATAAGATACTTGTCGACAAGCACAACGTCTTTGACGCCCCGCTTGACTAGGTTATACGCAGTGCTTGCACCGTTGACACCTGCTCCAATCACAACCGCATCAACCGACTTCATTAAACAGAGCCCTTTCTCGTCGAGCAAAAGCGCTCGCTCGACATCCTCACAGTGACCCCAGCAGCCCGTGGCCAAATGTAGGGGCACGGCATACCGTGCCCGTCTTCCGAGGTCGCTGGAATCTGCGAGCCTCAGCAAACCTCCGCGCGAAGCTCATCGAGCAATGATACCGTCGTTTCTTCGAGCGTTCCCGCCGAGCCTTTGCCAAACAGAGAAATGCCCACCTCATAACCACCACCATCTAGCGCTTGGTCGGTGGGAAGATAGCAAAGAAAGTTTCCACCCATGGAGTAACCGCAAAACATGGTAGCCGGGAAGGAGGACCTTCTCTTCACATTCATTCCGATTTCGCAAAACGGCTCTAGGGGTGTCAGAACAAGAGCCAAATCACCGAGAGCCACAGCTTGGACCGGGATGTCGACTGCCCCTGCTTTAGGGAGCTGCTGCGCGCGCTGAAGCTGGAGTGCCGCTCGCTTGACTTGGTAGTGCAAGTCACGGATCTCGTCCTTATCACCGCGCTGATGGGCAAGGTGCAGCTTCTGATCGACGACCTCGTACTGTCTCTCGAGTTTCTCGACGGGCTCAACCAACTGTGGCGCCAGGTGGGCTACCTTCCGCCCGCTACGAATCTGAATCGCCGTTCCCGGCTCGTCGTTCCACGTATGGATTCCCAGAGGAGCGCCTGACTCGAGGACATGTTGGAAGGCGAGGGTCCCCCCGGCAGTACGAACACCCTCAGCGACACGGCAAACTTCATATCCGAGACGGGCCCCGGCGCGCCGGTAGACGGCCAGGTCGCCAGTGAATCCCTCCACTGGCCCGATGTCGCCCGTGGCGCCCTGGAGAAACAAACTCAAGCCTCCCAAGTTGCGCTCGACAACCCGTTTCATGGCACCCGGATAATCCGGCGTGATCTTATCGTTCTCGTGACCGGCAATCGTCGGGTGCATCGCGAAATTCACCACAGTTGCGATGGGCTTGCCGTTCGTATCGTCGATTCGACAGACGATGACTTCCCGATCCACCGGCCCGTTGGGGTTGTTGCCTGTGATGATTCGACCGCTGTCCAGGTACTGGCGGCGGTTGATTCCGATGTCGGACTGACCTTTGCCCCAGCCCAACCGTGCGGGTTGAACGTTCCTCTTGGCCTCCCCGGCCGCTTGCGCGGCCCGGGACGCAAACGCGTTTTTGTAAACGACAAAGGCGTCCCGGCCCTGTTCCATCCAAGGCGTGTCATGCAGCAGGACGGCGGAATGCGTGTGCGTCCAGGTAACGAAAACTCTGTCGATCGAGAGTCCGGCTTCTTTCGCTGCGGCGCGTCGCACTTCCAGAGCAAGCTCCTCGGGCAGCGTCGCCACGTCCAGGTTCAAGAGAACGATCTCAGATGCACCGTCCGACAGGTAGAGCGCCGTGGAGTACAGCTCCATGTCGACACCGGCGGCGATCTGGTGAGTAGCGGCGCCCCAGTTCAGATGAGGCAAGCCGGCGGGCGGCGTTATGTCCGAGCGTCCCGCTCCGGCGGCGATGGTCCGTGGTTGACTCATCCGTCCTTCTCACGCAGTTTCTGAGTCGCTTCTAAGTCGACGCGACGTCGGTCGAGGTCCACGACCACCCCGTAGGCCTCCCGCGCGCGCGCGACCGATACCTTACCGTCAAGAACATCCCCGAGAACCCCTTCCGGATCGCGCTCGAAAGGCGGCCCATAGCCACCGCCCCCCGGCGTGCGGTAGCTGATCACCGAGTCCGGTGCAAGATGCAGGGTGATCTTCGACGGCAGCTCCTTGGCTTCGCCGTCCGGGTTGAGGATATACCTGGAACTGGCTCCACTCCCCCCGCCGAACAGGCCCCAGGGAGCATACTTGCGATTGTCAGAGAACACCGTTAGCGTGGCCTCATGATTCGGGAACTTCCAATCGCGCCTCACGCCCAGGCCTCCCCGGTAGCGGCCCGCACCTTCCGAGTCGGGTATCAACTCGTAACGCGTAATCAAAAAGGGTAGGTTATTTTCCGTTTCTTCGATAGCCGAGTTCTCGGTGTTCTGGATGTGGCTTTGAACGGCGTCCAAGCCGTCTTTGGTGGGCCGGGCGCCGTAACCGCCGGCCATCGTTTCGATGAACGTATAATACTCTCCTGTGCGCGGATCCAGCCCTCCACAGGCCATGTGGCAGTTGATACTTTTCGTGCTCGCCATCACCTTGTCCGGCATGGCGTCTGAGAAAGCCCGGAAAGTAAGATCGCAAAGGCGCATGGCGACCTCCCACCCCCCTACCACGCCAACCGGGGCTTTCGCGTTGACGACCGTACCCTCCGGCGCACTAACGTCAATCAACCGGTAAAACCCGTCGTTGGTCGGTATGTTGGGATCGATGAGGCACTTGATCACGTAGGCCAAGGGCGAATACGTCTGAGTCAGTGTCGCGTTCATCGGCGAGCTTCTCTGGGGAGCCGAGCCCGTCAGATCGTAGGAGACCCGCCCGCCCTTGATTCTGGCGGTCACCGCTAGCTTGATGGGCTCATCCGTGATGCCGTCATCGTCGAGATAACATTCCGAGTAGTACTCGCCCTCAGGCAGCTCCGAGATCGCCTGCCGCGACCAACGTTCGGTGTAGTCGATCAGCTCGTCCACAAAGGTTTCGATCGTTTCCTCGCCAAACTTGCGAATGATCTCACCCATCCGCCTCTGCCCCAGCAACGAGGAAGCAATCTGCGCTCGGAAGTCTCCCGCCGATTGTCGCGGCGATCGAATATTGGCCAGGATCACCTGAAACAGATCGTCGACGATCTTGCCACGCGAAACGAGTTTCGCCGGAGGCAGGATGATGCCCTCCTGATAGAGTTCCGTCGATATGCAATACCCGCCCGGGGCGTAGCCGCCGATATCAACGTGATGCGCCAGAGCAGCAACGAACCCCTGCAGCTTCTCACCGCCGGAATAGGGGGCGATGATCACAATGTCGTTCAGGTGGACGCCCCCGCGATAAGCGTGATTCATGACCAGCGCATCGCCCGGCTCGAGCTTCTCCACACCGTACTGGCGGATGGCGTTCGGGACCATCCGCGACATCGACGCCAGGTGCACCGGCTGCGAGAACGACTGGGCAATAATACGCAGCTTGGCGTCGAACAGCGCGCACGAGAAGTCCGCCCGCGTCTTGATGTTCGTCGAATAGGCCGCCTTGCGAAGTGCCGCCCCCATCTCATCGGCGGCTGCATCGAAGGCGCTCCGGATCACCTCGAACTGGATCGGGTCCATCCCCAGTTTCGAGCGCTGCTGTTCTTCGGAAGGAGCAACGGTCGCCATCAGTGCGACTCCTGAACGATCAGATTTCCGTACACATCCACCGTGGCGTGGCAGTCCGGATGAATCACGGTCGTCGAATCCATTTCTTCGACGATCGCCGGTCCGGCAATACGGTTATCGCAGCGGAGACGGTAGCGGTCATAGATCTTGCAATCGATACGCTCGCCCGCTTCGGAAAAATAGACCTGCCGTAGACCCTTGACGGCCTCGGAGCAGTCCTCCCCTCCCGTGGCGAGCTGCCGCAACTGCGGTCGCCGGATGCGGCCCAACGCCGTCAGCCGGAGATTCACGACCTCGGTGGGCTCGGAGGTGTCCGCGTAGCCGTAGGCACGCTCATGAGCTTCGAAGAAGGTGGAGTTGAGTTCAGCTTCATCACCCGGCTTCAAATCCCGAGCCGGCGCTTCGACACTCAGCTCGTAGGACTGGCCGACGTATCGCATGTCCACAGAGCGCGCGAATGAGATGTTGGCCTCCGAGATTCCTTCGGAACTCAGCACCTCTCGTGCCTGCTGTTCGAAGGCCCCATACTCGCTGTTCAGCTTGTCGAAATCGATCGACGCCATCGGGCGGATATGGGCTTGCACGTAGTCATGCTTGACGTCGGTCACCAAGAGCCCAAGCGCCGACGTCACGCCCGGGCTCATGGGCACAAGCACCTTGGGTATGTGCAACTCCCGAGCCAAGGCATTCGCATGCATCGGTCCCGCGCCTCCGTAGGCTACAAGCATGAAGTCGCGGGGATCAAAACCCCGTTGAACCGAAATCAGCCGGATGGCCCCCACCATGTTGGCATTGGCGATCTCGATGATTCCCCGAGCCGCCTCGACCGGGCTGAGATCAAGCTTTCGGGCGAGCTGCTCAATCGCCTTTTCAGCCAGATCAGGATCCAGTTTGTGCTCTCCTCCCAGGAAGTAGTCGGGGTCGATGCGGCCTAGAAAAAGGTTTGCGTCGGTGATGGTGGGTTCGGTCTGACCCTGGCTGTAGCAAGCCGGACCCGGATCGGCTCCTCCACTCTGCGGCCCGACACGCAGTCCTCCGCCGGGATCGACCCAGGCGATCGAGCCGCCGCCCGCTCCGATCTCGACCAGATCCACTACCGGTGTGCGCACGGGGTACCCTGCCGCGCGGTTCTCGGAGACCGCCGCACTACCGACTTCGAAATGCGGCACGATCTTCGGAACACCTCCCTCCACCAAGCCGGCTTTCGCGGTCGTCCCACCCATGTCAAAGCTGATGAGGTTTTCCGTCCCCAACAGGCTCCCCAGGTGAGTGGCCGCCGTAACCCCCGCCGCCGGACCGGACTCAATCAGATTGACGGGCTGTTGCCGTGCCACTTGCGACGACATGATTCCGCCGGCCGACGTCATCAGGTGCAGCCCGGCGTGGAGGCCGATTGCCGTGAGCCGCTGTTCGAGGCGCTCGATGTAACGGCTGACGATCGGCATCACCAAGGCGTTGATCGCCGTCGTGCTGGCGCGAAAGTATTCCCGCATTTCCGGGCACAGATCCGAGGAGAGAGTGACGAACACCCCCGGCATCTCCTCGCGAACAATCTCGCCCACTCGCTTTTCGTGGGCGGCGTTCACGTAGGAGTGCAGCAAACAGACCACCACCGCCTCGACTCCCTCTTGCTTGATGAGCTGCGCCACTTCGCGCACCTTCGCCTCATCGAGCGGCTCGAGAACCTCCCCGGCGAAATCGAGTCGCTCGGGTACCTCGAAGCAGAGCGATCGAGGTATCAGCGGTTTCGGCTTGTCGCAGAAGATGTCGTAGAGCTTGGGACGGATTTGCCGCGCGATCTCGAACACGTCCCGGAATCCCTCGGTGGCGATCAAGGCGGCCTTGGCGCCCTTGCCTTCGATGATGGTATTCGTGGCGACCGTGGTGCCGTGTACGTTGTAGGTGACGCTCTGCGCCGGGACCTTCGACTCCTTGAGAATGCGCTCAATGACGTTCACGAACCCCACAGACGGATCGCTCGGCGTGCTCGACATCTTGACCAACCGAATCTCGCCCGTCGATTCGTTCATCATCACCGCATCGGTGAACGTGCCCCCGATGTCGACGCCTAATCTGAAGGTACTCATGAGGAGAATCCTAGCAGCCCTTGGTAGAAGTGTGCTCTGATGACCGTCAGCCTTTTTTCATGCAGGAACGCGTCCGTAGGTTATGGAATCACGGTGGCGCGAAAAAGGGTGACAGCCACTGAAGGGAGGCATGTACTTTGCCGCTGGCTGTCAGCGCCCGAATCGGGCGCTACAATCATAGCCCATGGATTTCAACCATGGGGGTCGGTCGAGGTGCCGCCACAGGTCCGTTGCTGTTTCTCCTTGCCCGCGGTCGAACGGCCGCGGGCAAGGAGAAACAGCAACGGGGGAGACGAGTTGGGGGTAGGCATCTTTGAAACCCACGGATAAATCCGTGGGCTATGATTGTTCGGCCCTGAGGGGCCGGCTGCCAAAGTCCACCGCTCTCGACGTTCACCACGGACTGCTAACCTTCCTCGGCTACGTTGTGCTTGATTCGAAACGTAAGGTGCAATCTGTAGATTACACGAAGCGGGCTAGTGGGTCAGTTTGGCGTCGGGTGCGCTTGGGGCCTGCAACGGCTACTCGTGGCGGTCGGAGACTGGCCACGTCCGAGTCACCTTCAGACTAATACCGTTCACTTACTGATCGTAGACGCACTTCGCCATCGCGGCGAGGACGGGTTCAAAACTTTGGTCCCGCTGAACCACCGGGGAGGATCTCAGAAAGATCCTTCCCCGGCGGCGGTGCGAAGATCTGGTGGAGGTCCGCTTAGCATCCGTGCGTGGAGAGGGCCCCGGGAACGTCCGGCGCCGGTCGAAACCGGCCGACGCACCGAGGCGGTCCGAACCGCCCGGCCTTGCGTGCCACTCAAACTTCAACTGTTACGGAATCGATTCCGCTGCTTGTCGCGCCCCTCTCTTACAAGTTCGGAGCGCCGAGTCCGGCCCGGCACCGAAGCACCAAACCGGACGTGCATCACCATACGGGGCAACGAAGCTCTGGCCAGAGTGAATATCGTTGCTCAAGCTCCAAGTAACATGCGGACACGGAGGCAACCGGGCAGGCTGGATGTAAGTGATTGAAAACGTGAGGAGAAAAATTTGAATTTTCTTGTGACTGATCGGGACCGATGAGCGGAAGCGCTTGTTTCCAGAGCTAGGGGGGGATGTGGCGCACGCCCATGGCGTGCCGAGCCGAGCCATGCTCGGCTCGTGGCTTTTGCTTTGTCCCGCCCAAGAGCTAAAGTTCATGGCCCCCTTCTTCCCCAACAAGCGGCTGGGCAAGGGCAAGGGCAAGGCTTCCTCGGTGGGTCGGGCACAAGAGCCGAGCGGGGCTCGGCTCGGCACGCCACGGGCGTGCGCCACGGCCCTTGCGCTCAGCCCCTCTGAAGAGTTACAGTCACAGCACATTCCGGTGACCACCCGTCGGCGCCGGCTGCCCCATGTTTATCCGGAGGGCCGGCCCCTGTTTCTTACCTGGTACCTGCACGGCAGCGTGCCACCGGGGCGTTATCCCCCGCCTGGAAAGCTCAACTCCGGACGCGCCTTTGTTTGGATGGACCGTTACCTTGATACGGTCCGCACGGGACCTCACTACTTGCGGCAGCCAAGAGTGGCTGAACTGGTCGTGGACGCCCTTCGACGGGGCGACCAGGAGCTACATCACTATGAGTTACTGAGCTACGTGGTGATGTCCAACCACGTGCATACGCTCGTGACCCCCAAGACCCCGCCGACTGCGTTTTTGCGGTCCCTGAAGTCGTTCACTGCAAGGATGGCCAACAAGCTGCTGGGACGGGTGGGCCAACCATTCTGGCAGCGCGAGTCCTACGACCATTGGATACGGAATGGCCGGGAGATGAGCCGCGTGACGGCGTACATCGAAAACAACCCGGTGAAAGCGGGATTGGTGACGGATCCGCGGGACTACCCCTGGTCCAGCGCTGCGGGTAAGGGGTGAAGGGACGTGGCGCACGCCCATGGCGTGCCGAGCCGAGCCCCGCTCGGCTCCTGGGTTTTCGGTCCGGCTAGAGCTCAATTCGCGGCTCATCCCTTCCCCAGCAAGCTGCTAGGGGGCAGGGGTAGAACGTACCGTGGGTCGGGCACAAGAGCCGAGCGGGGCTCGGCTCGGCACGCCACGGGCGTGCGCCACGGCCTACTCGATGGCCATGGTCACGCCGCCCTTGCTGATCACGCCGCCGATCTCGATCGTCAGCGGTACGTCGGGGCCGGTGGGCGTGCCGGCCGGCATCTGGAAGACGACCTCGGTGATCGCCACCGAGGCCACCGATGCGCCCGAGAACAGGACGTTCTCCTCCGGCACTTCGACCCCTCCAATCCGGATCACCGGGGTCATCATCGTGTGATGCAGCACCACGTTCGACCCGTCGGGCAGGCAGACGCCAGCGGGCTCACAGGAATTGTGACCGTCCTCGATCGGCGGATCCACCGGGCCCATCCCGTTGGCGTAGATCGTTAGGAGGTTGCCCGCTGTTGCCGGACGGCTGTCTCCTACCGTGCCCACCGGAGCCGCCAAGTCGGGCGTATTGGCGAACACGACGATGCCTTGCCCTTCGCCGTTTTGCGACAGGGTGAAGATGCCCGGTGAGTAGTTGTGGATCTCGATCTCCTGCGGGTTGCTGGCGGCCTTTTCGAAATCTCTGATGATGGGAAGCGTGGCCGTCGGACCCCGCAGACCCATCGGCAACTGTGCGTGGATCAAGCCCGGTGTCACCAAGTAGAGAGGGGCCGCAGTGCCGTCAAAGAGCACCCGTACGCCTCCCAGTTTCGTTGGTAACGGAACCGTGTCCGCCCGGAACTCGCCGTTCGCCACAAAGCCTTCGCCGAAGATAGCGATGATCGACTTGCCCGCCATCGCATGGCCCGGCTCGCCGTGAGGAATGAAGTCCACTGCATCGACCGCCGAGTTGTCGGGCAGCCGGAGCCTCGGGCTTCCCGCCACTCCGCCCTCCGGAACGACCAGCGTCACCGGAATCCGCGCCATGATGTTTCCGTTTCCGCGGATGATCATGGTCGTGCTGTATGTGCCCGCCCGCCGGGCGGGATCGACGATCACTTGGATCGTGTCGGTTTCGCCGTTCGACTCGCCGCGGTCCGGCTTCGTCAGTAGCCAACTCGCAATACGCGGAATGGAATAGCTCACCTGCCCCCCGACACTGCGTATCGACACTGGCTCCGAGGCCCCGTCACTCTTGCCGAAAAGGAAGCTCAGCGAATTGGGCGAGACCTTCAGCGCACGCACTGCCACGATGACGGTGTCGGTATCGACTCCGCCTCTACCGTCATCGACGGTGAGGGTGATCGTGTGGACACCGCCTGAGAGTGTCACCGTCGGACTTACACCACCCACGGTGCCGAACGGACCGGTCCATACGAAGGTCAGCGGATCGCCGTCGGGATCACTTGACCCGGAACCATCGAGCGTCACGGTTGCCGTGCCCAGGTTGGCATTGACCGTCTGGTCAGGCCCCGCGTCAGCGGTGGGAGGCGGGGACGGACGATACTTGGCCACAAAGATCTCAAAAGAGCCCGCACTACTGGTCAGGGTGGTTTCGTTGGTCTCCCCCGGGCCAAAGGTGGCCGAACCAGAGAACCCGCCCGTGACATAGCTATTGCCCGCACCATCCACCGCTATGTCAAAGCCGAGGTCAAGATCGCCTGTGCCGCCGGCGCGCTTGGCCCACACGAGATCCTGTGCCCGAAGTGCCTGGCTCATCTGTGGGGTAAAGCAGAGGCTGAGCACGGCAATCAGAAGATAGCTGGCTTGTTGCCGGTACATCATCCCTGGCAGCGGCGGCGGCACCTCCCAACGCAGAGTGTAACTGGGAGGTCGGCGGACCTGCGGTGCTCGGTGTTGTCCTCGGGCCGGCGTGTCCGCCGATCGTCGGATCCCACCGTCGTTTTCACCAAGCGTTCGCCTTTGCGCATCGTCGACTCCTCGTGCTTGGTTTCTTGTGAGTGTAGCGCTTTCTCTGTCTGTAGCAGCTCTCGGTAGAGGTGTGCTCTGGTGATAGTCACCGAAGGGAGGCATTGTACTTTGCCACGGGCTGTTAGCGCCCGTGAATCGGGCGCCACAATCATAGCCCATGGATTCATCCATGGGTGTCAGTTGAAGGCACGGCCACAGGCCCGTTGCTGTTTCTCTTTGCACGCGGTCGAACGACCGCGTGCAAAGAGAAACAGCAACGGGGGGAAACGAGTCACGGTAGGCGCTTTCGAGACCCACGGATGAATCCGTGGGCTATGATTGTTCGGCCTAGAGGGCCGTGTGGCCTCATCAGATGTGGAAACTCCAGCCCAGGCACGATACGTCCTCACATAGCAAAATACACGGCCCTCGACTTTGCCAAGGCTGATAGGGGCCCGCGGCCAAATAGAAATGTCGCCTCCGGTAGCTCGATAGAAATGGCCGCAGGCGAATGGCTCATCTTGTGAAGCCCGTCGTCTGGCCGGGCAGCCGGGCACGGCATGCCGTGCCCCTACATTTCATCGCTCCCGGTCTTGCCACAGGCTGATAGGGGCGCGACGTGTTGTGCCCTGCCGGCGCTTCGCGCCGGCCGACAGGCAGGAGTGCCTGTCGCTACCTTTGCCGAGTTTCGATCCAAGTGCCCAAGCACAGGGTAAGAACAGCAATGGGCAAGCCCACCAGGATTGGGTCGAGCTGCCAAATAATCACGACCGATCCGACTTCCTGAATGGCCCCGAAAATCTGCAACAGAGTCACGGTTGTGGCTCCCAAGATCATTGCCGAGAGAACTGTTTTGGGAGCCCTTCTGGCAGCCGGGAACAAAACAAGAGCGACCAACGCCGGCGCCACCGAAGATCCCATGATGCGGCCCCCCAGCCAAAACAGCTCGATCAGAAGTGGAACGAGGTAGTAAATTACGGCTGCCAGTAGCCCTACCAGTACAACGTTGGCACGGTAGACCCACAGTTGACGTCGGACGCTTGACTGCGGATCAATGAAGCGCTGGTAAAGGTCAATCGTGAAGTTCGAAGCCAGGGTGTTGATCGTCGACGACAGCGTGGACATGCTCGCCGCGAGAACACTCACGACGATCAAGGTTGCCATCTGACCGCTCGTCGAGTCAAAAGCCACTCGGACGAACGTGTCTTCCGCTCTTACGGTGTCCCCGTGCAGCGCCAAGCCGAGCAGGCCGATCAACGGTGGAATGATATACCAAAGGATGCCGAGCACTCCGCCATATAGGAAGCCTTTCCTAGCCGTTTCGGGGCTGGAAGCAGCGAAACCTCGCTGGATGATCCCCTGGTATCCACACGTAACCCCGATACCGATGACAATCCACCCTAAGACTTGCAGGCCGCCCGCTCGCCCGAAGAGGTCGAGCAGCGCCGGGTCCACGCGGCTGCCTAGTTCGGAGAGGCCCCCTACTTGGCTAACCCCCGAGTATAGAAGTCCTACGGTGCCGATCACAATAATGACGAACTGGATGGAGTCGGTTACCAGAACAGCCCACATCCCGCCCAAGAAAACATAGATCACCGTGACGCCAAGCCAAAGGGCTTGCGACTCGACGACCGAAATGTCCAGCAAGGCGGTGGTCACAACCGTCAGTGCCCCCAGCGTGCCCGCCGTGACGCCTAAATCACGAAGGATCACCAAACAGAGTGACACCAGCCGATATTTAGGGCCGAAGTAGCGCTCAAACAACTCAGGGATTGTGATGATCCCGGTTTCTCGCAACCTGGGCACGATGTAGTAGCCGATCCACACCGTGACAAATAAGAACGAGCCGCCGGCCCAATAACTGCTCAATCCAAATTCTTTGCCCAGCGCGGAATTGCCCACTAGGGTCGTGCCGTTGATCCACGTCGCCGCCACCGAGAAGGCGATCAGCCATACGCCCGAGCGGCGTCCGGCAACCGCCATATCCTCGATGGTGGTCACCTTTCCGCGTCCGAGGATGCCGATCCCCAGCATCGCGGCGAGGTAGACGCCGATCAACCACCAGGATGCTTCCAGATTCTCCATTAGCTATCCCCGCAGCAGGACGCCCCAGATCCAGACGTAGAGGAAGCCGGAGAGCATCAGTAGAATCAAAACCAACCAGGGATTGAAGCGGGGAGTTGGCACCTGGTCCATGAGATCAAGTTCGGTCTCGTCGTATTGGCCGGTCTCGGCACGCTTGGTTGAGTCACTTGTTTCCAACTCAGGTTCTCCTTGCGGTCGCATGATGGATGACTAATTCACGCAGAGTGTTCTACAATAGCGCGCTAGGAGGAAATACGATTGATGCTCAGCAAACACCCGGCGCGATTCATCTTGGTTTCCCTGCTCACGGCAACGGCCCTGGGGGCGGTCTCGCAACCACAATACAAAGTCAAAATCGAACGCACCGTGCGGCCCGTGATGCGGGACGGCGTGGAGATCGGCGCGGTCGTCGTGCGTCCCGATGCGCCGGGCAAGTTCCCCGCCATCATGAACTACACGCCGTATCGCACTCTGAGCCGGGTCAAATCCTCCTACGAAGAAGAGAAGTATAGCAACACCACGCACGGACCAGCCTATTTCGCCGAACGCGGCTATGCGGTCGTCTACTACGATGTCCGCGGCACCGGCAACTCCGGCGGATCTAGCCAAGACATCTACGCCGAAAAGGAGCAAAACGACGCCTACGACATGGTCGAATGGATTGCCGCCCAGCCCTGGTGCGATGGCGGGGTCGGCATGTGGGGGTACTCCTATGGCGGCGTCGTGCAGTGGCAGGTCGGCATCAAGAACCCGCCGCACCTCAAGACGCTGGTGGTGGGCTCTTCCAACGACGACGTGTATCTCGATTGGGTCTACCCCGGCGGGGCGCTGCGGCCCTACATGTTCGACACCTACTCCCCGCTGATGGCGGCTTTCAATTTCGCCCCACCCGACATCGACCACGTCGGTGAGAAGTGGACCGAGATTTGGGAAGAGCGCCTCGCGAACAATCGTCCCTGGGGAATTGGCTACATTACCCACCCTGTTCATGGGTCCTATTGGACGGACCGTTCACTCCAGCCCGACTACAGCCGGGTGAAGGTCCCCACGCTCCTATGGGCCGGCTGGGCGGACGTCTACCCCACGCCGATCCTGCGTGCCTTTGCCAAGCTCGACGTTCCCAAGAAAGCTCTCGTCGGGCCTTGGGGGCACTGGTGGCCGGAGATGGCCGTGCCCGGCCCGCGCATCGACGGACGCTATGAGCTGCTCAAGTGGTACGACCACTGGCTCAAGGGCATGGATACCGGTGTGATGGATGAGCCTGCCGTGACCGTATTCGTGAAGGAGTATAAGGAACCGGAAGTCGCCATGTACATCGACGACAACGGGTTCTGGCGGAATGAGAACGAGTGGCCGCCGGCGCGAAACAAAGACACGCCGATGTACTTCCACGCCGATGGAAAGCTCAGCGAGGACTCTTCCGCATCCGCTCCAGAGCAGGCCGATGAGCACGTCTACGATCCCACGATCGGAGCGACATCCGGCCTCTTCTGGGGCGGCGGCATCCTTCCCTGGGGCATGCCCGTCGACCAACGCGCTGATGAAGCGTTGTCGTTGACCTACACAACGCCGCCATTGGAGGAAGACGTGGAGTCGATCGGCGGCGCCACGGCCGTCTTGTACGTCAGCTCATCGGCGGACAGCGCCTATTTCCATGTCAAGATCACCGACGTGGCGCCCGACAGCACCTCAAAGTGGATCGCCGACGAAGGACTCCTCACGTCTCATCGCAATTCCCACGCCGAGCCCGAACCCATCGAGCCCGGCAAAGTCTACGAGCTGCGAATCGATCTCAAATACTACGCCTACGTGTTCCCCAAGGGGCATCGCATCCGCGTGGACGTAGCCAGCGCGGACTTCCAGAACGCCTGGCCGGTCGCGCAAAACGCCGTCAACAAGATCCACTACGGTGGCCGTTATCCGTCACATGTGATCTTGCCCATTACACCGGTCCAGAATCCAAAGCTGCTGCCGCCCGACTTCAAGCCGTCGCCACGGCCCGCGCCCAAGTTGGAGGATCTGAATGACGTGGAGCATGAGATCACGCGCGACCTGGTCAACGACACCATCACCGTTCACCTGCTGGCGAAGAGCAAAGGGAAGAGTTACGATGGCCTCAGGCAAGCCCAGCGACATCTCTCTTCCTACTTCACCGTGTCAAAGGCCAATCCGGCGGACGCCTCGATGCGGTCCGGATGCACGCTGACAATGGACGGCCCCGAGGGCGAGATCAAAGTCGAGTCAAGCGAAACGTTGGTCAGCGACATCACCTCGTTCCGGTTTCTGACTCAAGTCGAGGTCACCGTCCAAGGCAAGACTCACTTCAACAAGAGTTGGCGGGTCTCCGTCCCACGTAGGCTCAACTGAGTGGAATGTCGCGGAGATCATGTGGCGTAAGCCTCTAGGCTTGCCGAGAACCGATTCCTCGGTTCGCAGGTCCGCGAAACGGGTACGCTGCGCGGCAGAAAGCGATCCTGTCTCGTGAACAGTCGCGAGCCAGGAGCCGAGCATGGCTCGGCTCGGCACGCCATGGGCGTGCGCCACATCCCGCCCGGGCATTGCTTCAAGAACTTGACATTCTCGTTCAGATGACGCCTAGATCAGACGGCTAGCACCGGCGCACAAGAGGATAGTACAACCCAGTTGACAGAACCTTCCGACGAACGAGGGGGAGTGACGACATGTCGAGACAGGCGACGATCCGCCTCATCGCAACCGTCTTTGCCACGATCACGATGACCACACAGGCCGCCGTTTCCGAAGCCAAATACAAGGTAACGATCATCCCCGACGTACGCGTTCCCATGCACGACGGGGTGGAACTGGCCGTCAAGATCACCCGGCCCGACGCCGAAGGTCAGTTCCCGGGGATCATGGAATACAATCCCTACCGCCGCATCGCCAAGTCACTCTCGGACTACAACGACGAGTACCCTCCACCGGTTCCCTACCTGGCCGAGCGAGGGTACGTCATCGTGCAATTCGACGTCCGTGGTACCGGTAACTCAGGAGGCTACAGCACCGACATCTACTCCGACGAAGAGCGCCAAGACGCCTACGAGATGGTCGAGTGGATCGCCAAGCAGCCCTGGTGTACGGGCAAGGTCGGGATGCTGGGCAAATCCTACAGCGGGGTTGTGCAGTGGCACGTGGCCGTACAAAACCCGCCCGCGCTGAAGGCCATCATCGTCCGTTCCGCCAATCACGATGTCTACGAGGATTGGACCAACCCCGGCGGGGCCATCCGCCCTTACATGTTCGAGAGCTACGGTCCTTTGATGACGGCCTACAACTTCGCCCCACCCGACATCGACATCGTCGGCGAAAAGTGGTCGGACATCTGGCAGGAACACCTGGACAACGGCGTCCCGTGGAGCATCGGTTACATCAAGAACATCTTGCACGGACCCTACTGGCAAAGCCGCTCGCTGCAGCCCGGCTACGATCGGGTCAAGTGCGCGGTGTACGTGGTTGGCGGCTGGGCCGATTGGTACGCGACGCCACTCTTGAAGGCTTACACGAACCTGAACGTCCCCAAGAAGGCCTGGGTCGGACCCTGGGGCCATTACTACCCTGAGGAAAAGGTGGCTCTCCCCGGCCCGCGGGTGGACGGCCGCTACGAGTATCTCAAGTGGTTCGACTACTGGCTGAAGGACATCGACACAGGCGTCATGGACGAGCCGCCGGTGACCCTCTTCGTCCGCCAGTACAAGGACCCCGCGCCGATCTACCTCGAGGAAAACGGGTTCTGGCGCAACGAGAACGAATGGCCCCTCGCCCGGGCGAGCAACACACCGATGTACTTCCAGCCGGACGGGAGTCTAACACCCGAGGCGCCGCAGGCGGCTGACGACGCGCACGACAGCTACGAGTACAATCCCGCCGTCGGGATCGCTTCCGGCCGGCACGGACGGGGCAACATCACCCCCTGGGCCATGCCGCTGGACCAGCGAGTCGATGAAGCCTATTCGCTGACCTATACGACCCCGCCGTTGGAAGAAGATACGGAAGTCACCGGCGAGCCCGCTGCGACACTTTACGTCTCCTCCACGGCCGACACCGCCTACTTCGTCGTTAAACTCTGTGACGTCGCGCCGGATGGCACCTCCAAGCTTGTCACCGACGGCGGCCTGCTGGCCACTCATCGAGAGTCTCACGCAGACCCAAAGCCGCTCGAGCCGGGCCAGGTCTATGAGCTGAAGTTTGAACTGAAATCAACGGCCTACGTCTTCGAAAAAGGCCACCGCATTCGGGTAGACGTCACCAGCTCGGACTTCCAAAACGCCTGGCCGACCGGCAAGCCGGCGGTGAATGCCGTGTATCGCAACGCCACGCACGCCTCTCAACTCATGCTGCCGATCATCCCGAAACAGAATCCGGTCTTGCCTATTCCCGACTTCAAGCCGTCACCTCATCCCGACCCGAAACTCGAGGATGTGGCGCGCCCCGAGCACACCGTCACGCAGGACCTCGTGAATCAGACGACGACCACCAGCTTTGCGAGCCCGCCGGGGACACCGGTTAGGGGAGTCAACCGGTCGAGTTTTACGGTCTCTCAGAAGGATCCGGCTGACGCAACGATCCAATCGAGCTATGAGTTTCCGGTTCCTCTGACTGGCTCGGAAGTCCTTGTCAGCGCCCAGTCCACACTCGCCAGTGACAAAGCCGCTTACCACCACCTGGTCGAGATTGAAATCACGATCAACGGCATGCGCCATTTCCACAAGAGCTGGTCAGTCACCGTCCCCCGAAAGCTCAACTGAACCGACTGTAGGGGCACGGCATGCCGTGCACGCCTTTCAGTGGGCCTCAACTTCGCAGTGTCGATTCCCGAGGACATTCCGAGTTATACGTTGGCCAGGAATCTTGGCGGCTTGCGGGCGTTCGTCGCCTGCTCGAATCCATAGGCCAGTTTCAGCAAGGTGGGCTCACTGAAGGGATGTCCGAAGAACGAGATTCCTACAGGGAGCCCGTGTACGAATCCCATGGGGACGGTGATGTTGGGATAGCCTGCCATCGCCGCGGGCCCCGAGCTTCCGTAGGAAGAGCGGTCACCGTGAACACGGTCTGTCACCCATGCGGGTCCCGTGCTGGGGGCCACGATGGCGTCGAGTCGGTGTTTCTGCATCGTCGCGTCGATGCCGTCCGTACGAGTGAGGCGGCGGACCTCCGCCAAAGCACGCCTGTATTCCGGGGAATCGAGGGAGCCCTTTTCATTGGCTTCGATGAGCGTTTGCTGGCCGTAGTAGAGGAGTTCCTCGTCGTGATGCGCCTCGTTGAAAGCAATAACGTCGGCTAGTGTCCGCACTCGAACGTCCGCCCGAAGCTTGGCAAGGTAAGCGTTGACGCCGGCTTTGAACTCGTAGAGCAGCACGTCGGTCGGCGAGCGGCCGTAAGCGCTTCCGGGAGACAGTTCGACTGGATCGACAAGGACAGCCCCTTCCGTTTTCAACGCGCTCAGCGCGTCTTCCATCAATTCATCGACTCGGGCGTGGCGGCCAAACGCCTCACGCCAGACACCGATTCGGATCCCCGGCAGCCCTCCTGAAACAAGGAACTCCGTGTAGTCGGAATACACCTTGCCCGAGCGGTCTCGCGTGGCGGGGTCAGCCGGGTCGACGCGGGTCAGTGCTCCCAGCAGGAGGGCCGCATCTTTCACCGTTCGCGCCATCGGCCCGGCCGTGTCTTGCGTGTGGGATATCGGGATGATCCCCGACCGGCTCACTAGCCCGACGGTGGGCTTGATGCCCACAACTCCGTTGATCGACGACGGACAAATGACCGACCCGTTAGTCTCCGTCCCGATGGCCAGCGGACACAGATTCGCCGCCACCGCGGCGGCCGAGCCGGAACTCGACCCGCAGGTATTTCGATCCAAGACGTACGGGTTGCGGGTGAGGCCGCCTCGGGCACTCCATCCGCTCGTCGAAGGCCCGCCGCGAAAGTTCGCCCACTCGGTGAGATTGGCCTTCGCTAAAATCACAGCCCCCGCTTCGCGCAACTGTTCGGCTACGAAGGAGTCATGTGGCGCGATCGACCCTTCAAGCGCCAGCGATCCGGCGGTGGTCTGCATGCGGTCCCCTGTGTCGAGGTTGTCTTTCAGAATCACAGGGATCCCATGCAGCGGGCCTCGGGGACCATTAGTTTTGCGTTCCTGATCGAGGTCAGAGGCAATCGACAAGGCGTCAGGATTAACCTCGATCACCGCGTTCACCGCCGGACCGGATTTGTCGACCTGCTGGATCCGGGCCAGATACTTCTCTGCAATGGACTCGGCAGTGTACTCCCCGCGCTCCATCCCTTGTTGGAGGCGGTCGATTGTGACTTCGCTCAGTTCAAAGTCCCGTGGATCGCTGGAGGCGTGCCGCTTAGGCTGCAACTCTCGTTGACAGCCGCTTCCCGATCCGGCGGCGAATGCCGCTAAGGCCGCTGAACCCAGTAGGCCGCGCCGGCTCAAGTGATGGCGGTCGTCTTGAACTTCCCGAGGGTCCCGCGCCTCGGCATCGATTGGCTGGAAAGCATTCATGCCGTCTACTGTAGCTCGGAGAGCACCGCCGGCAAGCAGGGGGAACCGGGAGCGGCTAGATCATCGACAGGTGGGGGAGGTCTTTTGCGACGCAGTATGATCGGAGCCTGGGGCTCCCTCGGCCGTTACGTCACTGAGGTCTCCCTTCACGCATTTCGATCGAAGTTTGGAACTTTGAGTTGCTCGCCGCCCTTGACGGAAGATTCCTGGGCCACGATACCGGGCACCGTCATCGCCAGCGACTCGTACACATTGACCGCCGGCTCGCGGTCCTGAACCAAGGCAGCGATAAACTCGTGGGTCAGAAACGTGTGAGAACCACCGTGTCCGGTCTTCACCCGCATCGAAGCCGGCAGCCGTTCCCAGAACGTGGGAACCGGCGCCTCTTTCCAGTTCGGCGCGTCGGGTCCATCCATGCGGAATGGCCGGCCTCCCGAGCCCGGCATGTAGTAAGTCAGCTTCGAGCCGTACCATTCGGCTCGCTCATCGTGGGCGGTCCCTTCGTGGAACTGGCCGTTGCGACACATGTGGCCTTGATCGGTCTTGAACAAAGCCACCTGACAGTTATAAGGATTGTCATAAGCGTTCTTGCCCTTCCCGTAGAAGTCGGATAGCTCCGGGCTGACCCAACCGAGGCACGACACCTCCGTCAGCCGCTCGCCGGTGACACCTACAAGGAAACCGGTGGAGTGAGTCGGGTACATCATCGGCGCATAGCCGAAGCGCCAGGTCTTCTGTCCCTGGTAGTACCAGTAGTAGTTGCGGTCCTTTTCACTCAGGGGGTGATGGTATTCGACTTGACTGTGAAAGATTTCTCCAAATTTCCCCTCACCGAAAAGATCACGGGCCGCAATGGTGTGATAACGGTAGTAAGTGGTTTCCGCCATCATGTACTTGAGGCCGGTCCGTTCTTTTGCCTCCTTGAGCTTCCGCGCCTCCTCCAGCGACATGCATGCCGGCACCGCGCAGATCACGTGCTTGCCGCTTTCCATCACCGCCACGCAGTGCCGCACATGGTCGGGGACTCCCGTGAAGACCGCCACGGCGTCGACTTCCTTGTCCAGCAGCATCTTTTCCAGAGACTCGTGAGAGCGGCTGCAGCTGTAGACCTGCATGAGCCGGTCGCGGCGGTCCTTTCGCAAATCGCTGACAGCGTGAACGATACAGTTCGGATGCAGATGCCACTGAAAGGAGGTCCCGAACCCCCCGCCGACAATACCCATCCGGATCTTCTTGCCGGGGTCAAGAGGCTCCTGGTGTTTGGCGGCTGACGGGCCGGCCGCCAGCGATCGGGCGACAAGGGAAGCTGCCGTCCCCGTCACAAAGGCCGTAGTTCCGGCACTCCGCAGAAAACCCCTGCGGGAGGTTGCTTTCTCCTGCGATGCGTAAAGAGTAGACATGACCAACTCCTTCTGTGAGGGGAATTTACATACCGAGGAATGAATGCGCTGCATCGAAGACAGGCCCGGGTTGGCCCGGAGCTTGCCGGAGGCTGCATACTATCAATTCCTCGCAACCGGCGGATCGTTGAGATCGAAGGACTCCACCAGAACCTGTGCGTAGCGAGGCTTCCACAGTGTAAGCTCTTCCTTGGAAAAAATGTACCCTGGATCGTCCTTCGGCCAGGTCTGATCCGCCGCGGAGACGAGCAGATTCCCCTCGGAGTTCAGCGAAAGCCAGTTTCGGTTGCCCGGCAAAACGTACCATGGGTCGGGACCGACAGCTTTAGCCTTCGCAGGTATGGCAAACTCCGACACCAGGTTGCCTCGGCGGTCTTTCATCTCCACAAAGTAGAGAACATCGAAGTTGAGTGCGCGCGTTCGGGATGGGAGCAGGTGGTAGGTATTCCCGAAACGATCCGAGAGGGGATGGTTATTTTTCTTTTCCACACTCTGCTTGGGGCTGTTCAGACGGGCCGGCGGGGACTCCAGCTTTCGTAGAAACCGAAGACCGGCAAAACCCACCTGGAGCCTGAGTTCGTATTCACCGGCGCCCTGCTTGTCCGCGCTCCAGGAGTATTCGTGGACCCCTGGCGGGTGGATGCCGCCGGAAAGAGCGGCGACGAACTCCCCGTTGCGGTTGAAGACACCCAGGTTGAGGTCTGCCCGACGGTCGAGGCGGAAACGGACGTGCACCTCTCCTGATCTCCTTTTCTGCGCAGTGAAACCCGTCACCCGCCCGCTGGGCTCCGTTCTGGCGGCCGCCGGTGAATAAAAGTGAACCGAGTGTAGCGTCACAGGCCCCTCGTGAGCGGTCAGCCGGAAATGAGCCGCCGCCGGATCCACGGAGGCGAAATCCCCATCCAGCAGGTGGAACAGATATGTTTTGCTTCCTCCTTCTCCAAGCAAGCCCTGGCCCTCCCGCTCAAGTCTCTTGCCTCCGATCCCGGGGTATTCCAACACCAGGGTTCCGTCACCCGTGTCCTCAAAAGTGACGCGGATATAGACCTCGGCCGTGCGGCGCGGATTGTAGTCCTTCGGCAACGCCATTCCATACCGCTCCCTTAGGCCCCTGATCAACTCGTGGTGGCGCGCTGTCCACTGGTGCATCGACGTCACGTACGTTTCATCGACACGGAAATCCGCGGAGACCCGCTCCGGCAAGAGCCGGCCTGCACCGCTCGCCGACTGCGAAGACTTTTCCGGGACGGCCGGCCCGTCGCCCTCGGAATCACCAAGAGAGTGCACCCAGAGATCGCGAGAAGGAACCGCATCTCCGAAAATGTGGCCCATTCCCAACAGCAGAGAGGTGGATCGGCTCTGCATTTCCGTCAGGGATTCGAAGGCTTCCTGCAGTAACGATGCTCCCTGCACCTTCAGGTGTGATCGCCTCAAGAAGTTAAACGGAATCCGGTCATCGCTGTGCGCATCACAAATGGAAAGCCATTGTTGATGGCTCCTCTCCGCGGCCTCAGTCGAGTCCTGGGCGGCCTGAATCCACTCGGCGATCGTCGAGTCGGCCGCCAAGTCCCGCAGCCAGGAGTTTCTTGCCAGTTGATAGTACATTAAGCCGGAGTAATAATTGCGGCAGAAATCAAGGTAAAGAGCGGCGGCCTCGATGTGCGCTGCAATTTTCTTGCCCGTGCCACCGTTGCGCACCGCTCGTCGCAGGGCTTTCGTCCCGTGCTTCAGCGCGTCGGAACTCCACTGGATACGCAATCGTCTGCTGACAGCCGGGTAGGTCTCCGGAGTTACCTCCAGAATCCCGGCCGGCACCCACTTGGGCGTTTGTTCCAGCGTGTTGAAGCGGGCCCCGTGGTAGGTGTTCTTGCCATCTTTGTAGACCGCCGCCAGGATAGTGGGGTCTTCCAAGTGGCTTTCCTTGAAGCCTAGAAAAGACTGCGACTCGTGGTTCTTTTCTGGGTCCGCTCTTGCCCTCTGGTAGGCGGCGGCCAGCTCAACGAGAGCGTCCGCCACCTGTCCCGCCGGATCCACAGCTAGAGATTCGCGTGCCCAGCCCCGGAGCAGTTTCTTGGGCACGTCCACCCAGACCGGAGACGACCAGGCCCATTGGGCCCCCTTCGTCATAGGGATTGTTGGAGACGAACCTCGGCTGGGAAAGTTTCCGCACGATCTCTCCCTCACCCTGGATCACACGCACATGGTAGTAATTCCGGGGCATGGCCGAATGCGAGAAATCGTGATCGTGGAAGGAAAAGGTCTCCTGCCAACTCTGACCCTTGTGAACGTGCACGGTCTCGCCATTTCTGACGACGTGAACTTCTCGAATCCGGTCGGTTCCCGCGACGCTCACTTGAATCCGGGGAGGGGAAACGGCTGTATACAATGCGCCGGGCAAATGACCATCAACTTTCACATCTAGAAGAATCTTCTCGCCGTTGGTTGCGTAGCAGCGCCGCGCCTTGGGTGCTTCCCATATGGCCTCGCGGGTCAGATCCTCCGCCAGGACGGCCGTGATCGAGTTGATTCCCGGGTGGCTGGTGTGATCGTCACTGGCGCCCACGAAACCCACCTGGTAGCCGCGGGCAAGCCCCGGAAGCGCCATCTTGAATTCCGCGCTTCGTCCCCGATTGCTGATCTCCACGTGCCGCTGAACCTCGGGGCGGTGAAACATCCAGCGCGTGGGCAGCGAAACCTGGTGAGGGATCATCAGCGCTTCGGTCTTCTCCAGATCGTCGAGCACGAAGCGGAGGCGATTGAACGGGTTGATCCGTCCCTGGTCGTCCTTATAGAAGATGTTGTGGTCGCCTTCGGTTCCCTGCCATTCGTATGACAACAAGGTCACGAATCTGCCGGGCTGATGATTGTCGATGACAGCCTGCCGTGTGAGCTCCCAGGGAGAAACCTCGACGTCACGATAGAGCGCCATCAGCCCGCCGAGATCTTGATAGTGGTTGGTCAGGGCACAGAAGTCCAGGCGTTCGACCTCTCTGGCGTACTCGTAGGCCTGGTCCAGGTCAGCCCGGTATCGGCCGATCAAATCCTTGTAGGCAGCAAAAATCGTATGATTGCCCAGGGTGTGGGCATGAAGCTCGCCCCAGAAGATCTTGTAAACCGGCTTCTTGGTCAAGACCTGAATTGGGTTGCTGAGCCGCCGAACCCCGGAATTCTGCCGCAGCCTCGCCTCGATCCGATGAACTCCAGGCTTTTTGAGGACGACAGCGAACCGGCCGTACCGTTTCCCCCCGGCTGGAAGAGACTGGGTCGCGGGCAGTTCCGCGAAGGGGTCACTCTCACACTTTAATTGCACTGTGCCCGACTGGCCTTCCTGGAGGGAGACAGCAATCTCGAATGACTCGCCGGCTATCGCGGTGGAGGGCGCCTCGATCTTCGGTGGCGCAGGGGCCTGCGGGGGACGTGCGGCGGCCTCCGGCCGGGACGAGAGGAGGGTGTCGGAACCGTAGCCCCACCAAAGAGCCCCCGTGATGCCCAGACTCAGTAAGACCCAGACGGCTCTGACGTAGACGGTCAAGGAGTCCCGGGAAAGGGACGCACTCGAACGAGTCAAGTGAGTAGTTCTTTCACAGCTTCAAAGGGCTCGTCAATCACGCGGACGGGGCGGCCAACGTTGCTCTGGTACATCTGGTGATAGTCAATACCTAACTTGGCGTAGATCGTGGCGATGAAGTCGGGAACGTGGATCGGCCGCTCGGTGACCTCCCAACAGTTATGGTCCGTCGCCCCCAACGTCCTTCCTCCTTCGATCCCACCACCGGCCACGACGAGCGAGAAAGCGGCAGGCCAGTGATCCCGACCATCGTTGACGTTGATCTCCGGGGTGCGCCCGAACTCTGTACCGACGATGACCATCGTAGTTCCGAGTAGGCCACGCTCGTCCAAGTCATCAAGTAATGCAGCAAAGGCACGATCCAGCTCGGGCAGCTTCTTTGTGGAGATATCGTTGAATAGGTTGAAGTGATGGTCCCATCCGCCGCTGCGAACACTGACAAGCCGCACGCCCTCTTCAACAAGTCGCCTAGCCAGCAGGCAGCCTTGTCCCAGCGATGTCCTTCCGTACTTGTCCCGCAGTTTTTCGGGCTCGGATTCTATGCGGAAGGCGCGTTTCGCCCTCTCGGAACGTATGAGCGTGAGAGCGGTCTGATGATGCGTTTCCATGGCATCGACAATGCCAATCGTATCCATGCGGCGGAAACGTTCATCGGCCAACCGAAGCAGGGAGTTACGCCGATCCATGCGTGCCCAGTCGACACCCAAGGGGAGATCCAAGTCGCGGACTTTGTAATCTTCTTTGTTCGGATCGTCGGCCAGGAACGGATTATATTTCGGACCCAAGAAAGCCGCTTGCTCCCACTTACTGACCGGCCCCCCCGTAAGGATGTAGGGAGGCAGTTCGTTGCGGGGCGTCAGTTCCTTGGCAATGACCGAGCCGTAAGAAGGGAAGTGCAACGTGGCGCGCGGCGCATGACCGCTGAGCATGAACGCCTGGGCCGACTCGTGCACGGCGTCTTTGCCGGTCATCGAGCGGATGATGGTGTACTTATCCGCATGCTTCGCGCTGAGCGGGAGAAGTTCGCCGACTTGAATGCCCGGGACGTTGGTGGGGATGGACCCGAACTTACTGCGATAGCTTTCCTTAGCCCGAGGCTTCGGGTCCCAACTCTCGAATTGGCTGAGGCCACCGGCCAGCCAGAGGAGGATGATCGAGAGGTCCTCGGGTTTGGGGTTGGGAGCGACTCCCGGCGCGGCCGCCCGCAAAGCGAGGGCGTCGCCCAGTCCGATCCGACCGAACAGCGTCAGCGCACCCACGCTCAGGAAAGATCGGCGGCTGAATGAATTGAAAGCCATAAGGGAACTTCCTCAGTGGACGTAGGCGAACTCCTTTGAGTTGAAGATCGCCCAGAGAACATCCTGATAAATAGCCTCCCTCTGATCTGCATCCGCATCGCGAAGCAGATCGAGGATGGCGGTCTGCTCAGCGGGCGTAGGAGCCCGCGAATAGGCGGCGGCGTAGATTTGCTGGAGGTGTCCCTCTTGCGACAGCTCTTGCTGTTCCAATAGCTTATCGATGACGTTGCCGGGGGAGGTCACCAACTCCTGAATCGTTTCCCCGCTTACCAAATTCATGGCCTGAGACACCGTCGGCTGGTGGTCGCGTTCACAGATGACGTCGCGAAAGTTGGCTTTACCAAACGTCTTCATGAAGTAGTTGCCTGATCCGACGGCAACCGAGATCGCTTTCTCACCAGCCGGGTACCCGGGGATCTTCAGCCGTTTGCCGGCGACTTGGCCCATCGCATCAAAGAGCGCCTCCGACATCAGTCGCTTGAGATAGAAACGAGAATAGTTGATCGTATCGTCGCGATTGGTGTCGTTCGGTTCAGCCGATAGCTGGTAAGCACGCGAATTCAGAATGAGCCGCATGAGGCTTTTCAGATCGAATTGTCCTTCAATGAAGTGACTGGCCAGCGCCCCCAACAACGCCTCATTCGAAGACGGATTCGTAATTCGGAAATCATCCACGCCTTCGACGAGGCCTCTTCCCATGCAGTGCTTCCAAATGCGATTGACAATGGTCCTCGCGAAATACGGGTTGTCCGCACGGCTCAACCACTCAGCCAACTTGGGGCGTGGATCCTCACCCGGACCGTCCTCCGCGAAGGCGCCCCCAAGAAACTTTGCACGGACGTACTCTCCCGTCTCGGGATGTTTCAATTCTTTGTTGCCCAAGTAGTCATAGACGGGTTTGTGATTCGGACGGATTGCGACGGTGTGCTCAAAGCGGCCGTAGGGCTCTTCTTTCCTTTCCAGCCGAGAGAAAAACGCCGCCAACCTGAAGTAATCATCCCGTGTCCAACTTTCAAACGGATGATCGTGGCACTTGGCACACTCCAACCTGACGCCGAGAATGGCTTGGCTGAACTGGGTCGCCATTCCCTCCGGACCCTTCATCAAGCCCACGAAGAAATTGGGCGTCGGAGTGTAGACGAACGGGCCGCTTCCCATGAGGAGTTCTCGAACGAGGCGATCATAAGGCTTATTCTCTTCCAAGGAGTCGCGGAGCCATCGGAACAACTGATGCCCGCCCTTGAGTCCGGTACCCCAGCCCACCTGGAATAGGTCGGCCATGATCGCAGCCCAGAGTTGGGCGTATTCGGGCCGCTCCAGGAGGTCATTGATCAGCTTCGCGCGTTTGTTCGGATCGCGGGACGAAAGGAACCGGCGAGTCTCCTCGGGCGTTGGGAGCACACCGATGGTGTCGAGGTAGACGCGACGAACGAATGTCGAGTCGTCAGCCAGGTCGGAGGGGACGATGCCCAGCTTCTGCAGCTTGTCGAACACAAGTTCGTCGATCAGATTGCTTCGCGGGACTCGAGCATAGTCTTCCGGAGGAGGCTGCGTAATGACGGCAATGCGCGCCACCGCCGCCAGACCGGGCATCCGCACCATGATGGCGGTCTCACCGCGCCCGCGAGATGTGACAATGCCTGATTCGTCGACCGTGGCGACGGTGTCGTCCTGGGCGGAGTATTGGACGGTTCGGGAGAGGTCCTGTCGGCCACCATCGGAGTAGGTTCCGGTGACCGTCAAACGCTGTTCTGTCTCGGGACCCAGAAGAATCGTCTCCGCAGGTGATACTTCGAGGTTTCGCAACTCCGGCCGCCCGGGCACGCGGTAGGGAGCACCCGAGGAAAGCCAGTCGAGGATATTTCGATACTCGGGGGAATCGACTTCAAATCTCACCCCGCCCCCGTGGGTCACTTGGAAAGACGGCTTTCTAAGTATGAGCGACTGTTCAGGCTGCTCCAGGTTCACTCGGCGGCCATCGTCATTGGAAAGGATCTCTTTGAAGTCTTCTTCGGTATCGGAATTGAACAGCGAGAGCTTGAAGCCGTTCTTACCGCGAACCGAGCCGTGGCAGTTCGATCCGGAGCACCCTTTCCGCGTCAGGATGGGGGCAATGTCGCCAACAAAGGTGGTCTCGGCGCTTGCGGTCGAGAGCAGCAGGGCTGCGATCGCCCAGAACGGTACGATTCTCATTTCAAGGCCACCGTAGCAGCGCTCTCGCGATCGTCGGAAATGCTTTCGGGTTCGGCCAGCGTCAAGACCATTTGCTGCTCGTCGGTGAAACCACGGACGAACCCGGTCTTCTGCCAAGGGTAAGCCACCCTGGCCGCATGCTCAACAACCCTCCCGTCGAGAACGCCTCTTCCTCTAACCACTAAAGGCCACCGCCCCGGCAGCGCGTCTGCAAGCGCCTCCAGCGGTAGCTCCACGTTGGTCCCATCGACGAAAAAGTCCTCGCCGAATGTACCGCGAATGCGTGTGTTGGTTGGGGCCGCCGTCGTTTTCTGAGACGTGAACCCTTTCGGGAGGTTGTCAATCCAGACGTCCACCGGTACGTTCCAGCCGCCGACTCGGCGGACACGCACACGAAGAGTGGAGCGCTTTTCTTTCCTCAAGGTCATCTGGTTCGTCAACACACTCAACTCGAAGTCCGGCTTGGCCCGCTGCACAGCCAGGCGATAAACAAACGTGGGATGACCGCGTTTTCCGGCGTCGCGAAACAAGACCTTGTATCGTCCAGCTCGCTCAAAAGTGTGGACTAGATGAAAATCCACGCTGGGAGGTTCTTTGTCAAACGCGTTGGGGGCGGTATCGTCCAAGTAAGCGACGAGGTTGTCTTCTGTATCGTAAACAAGAATCGCCGGGTCCAAGAAACTCCCCAACCTCATGCCTACGCCGTCGAACGTGTACGTTTCTCCGGCACGAGCTACAAGTTCGAAGCGGTCCACTGCTTCGCTGCGATCGATCACGCCATTGATAACCACCGGAGCACTAATCTGAAATCCCTCGAATCGGCGCTTGGCGACCTCGGGATGATCGGAAACGCTGAAGGTGAGTGGGTTCGGCAGGTGGCCTGTCTCACTCATCAGCCAAAGCAGATACGGACCCGGCGCGATGTCTCTCGAAAGCTCAATCCGCACTTTTGCGCGATCGGGAGATCGATGGAGAACCTCACCCGCTGCCAGCGAGCTGCCCAACACAACACGGTCTAGCTTGTCAAGATTCACGCCCGACAGCTCGATCTCCGTAGTGTGTCCACGTCGGGCTCCTGCCGGGAAAACATGGGTGGCGGAGGGGATGTCACCGACGGTAAGGCGATAATCCGCGGAGGCCGAGCCGGCCTCACGAAATCCCATCAATCGCAAGACGTACTCACCCGCCTCAGCGAACCGATGGACCAGGCGCGCGTCTTTATCGAAGTAGTAGTCGTCTTGAGCCGCCAGCTCGTTGCCTTCGAGATCGAGAAGGCTCAAGACCCCGTCGAAACGCGTCCCGTTGCGGGACGAATTCAGATCGAAGGTAAGCACCTGGCCGCGTCGGGCCCTGACGCGGAAATGATCGTAGTCCTTTGGGGTCACCTTGCCGTTGATGACCGTGGGGAACTCGACCGGCGGCGCTTCCCGCCAGTCGTCGTTCGGCTCGGTCTCGGATTGCTCGGGAAGGCTCCCTACCTCGAAGACCTGCACGAAGCTGCCACGAGGCGAAATGATCCGCAGATCGCGCCGTCCGACGGCGGCATCGGCTGCAATCGAGACTTCGGCGGTAACCAGCTTGTCAGTCGATTCCCGGACCAGCGCCGCGACGCCTTGCCCGGACACGCGTATCGCCGAGGCTCCGGCAAGATGCTTGCCGGCGATCTCGATTTCGAACTGCGTTCCCCGCCGCCCCCCGCGCGGGTAGATGGACTCAATGAAGGGTGAGTCGGGGTGGGGAGGTTCGACCGCCCAGGCAACAGCTAGGGAAGTGATCGCCAGCAATCCCGCTCTTTTTAGAGCCATACGTTTCCAGCGAGGTCAGATGCCCCGCTCAATCGCACGCGCGAAAGCCCGCGCTGGGAGCGCCCCAGGTGCCAGGGGATGCCTCGCGCTCCGTAGCTGCGTCCTCATTCTAGCGAGGTCTACGACCTCAAGCCGACAAGCGGCAATCGAGCAAGCGAGCCCGGAACGCCAGTGACGGGTTCGCAGCTGCTATACCACCGGCGAGGGTTGACCCCTCACTCGCGTTCGGGGCTCGGTTTCCTCCGCAGCGTCGATCCCCAAAAACTTGACATCCTTGTCCAATGACGCTTGCATCGGTCCACTAGCTAATCGGACCAAAGTCTGGCACCTTCATCCATTCGCCGTCCTTCATGGCCGACTCTTGCCCGACGAGCCCGGGCGCTGTATACGCGACGGCTTGGTAGACATCCACGGCGGGCTGCCGCTCTTCCAGGCAGGACGAGACGAACTCGTGAACGATAAACGCCTCCGCCCCGCCGTGTCCCCTGGTGACTCGTTCCCTCAGATTCGGCGGAAGCATCCAAGCGTGGTCGTCGAGCTTCCAGGACTCCGGTTTGCCGTCAGGGCGGCGTATCACTCCCGGCTGGCCAAAGTGCGGCTCGAAGAAGCTCAGCTCCGTCCCGTAAAAGTCCGCGCCCTCGCGGCCTGGCGCTGCCGTCCACCAGTGGACTGCCATACGGGAGGAGTTCCCTCCCGAAGTCTTGTGGAAGAAGGTGATGTTGATGAAGGGGTTGTTGTATTGGTTGTCGCCCCGGTAGAACTTATGGTCGATCGGTGTGCCGATGGCCGAGACGTCAGTCAACTTTTCACCGGTCACGTAGATCACCGGGCCGGTGGCGTGGGTTACGTACAGACCCGGCGAGTTCCCATATCGCCATGTGCGCTTCCCCTTGTCGATCCACATCGCCATGAGTCGCTTTGAGGCGGTACCCTTCTTGAGATACGATCCGTGGTCGTGAAGGTAGTAGCCGTCCGTGTAATAGATCCTTCCGAATTTTCCTTGCTTCCGCCATTCGCGCGCCGCCATCGTGGGGGCGCGAAAGCAACTGGTTTCAGCCATCATGTAGATCTGCCCGGTCTTCTTGACGGCGTCGACGAGTTGTTGACACTGTTCGAGCGTGGTGGCTGCCGGTACAGCCGAGATGACATGGCGTCCCGAATTCATCACATCGATGCAATGGGGAACGTGGACCGGGGCGCCGGTATAGATGGCCACGGCATCCACCTGGGCGTCCTTCAACATCGGGTGGAACTCCCCGTAGGAGTTCGAGCAGTCGAACCGTTCCATCAGGCGTTTCCGCCGGTCCTCACGGAGGTCGGCCACGGCCGTCACCTTACAATTCGGGTGCATGTGCCAGGAGAAACTGGCCCCAAAGCCACCACCGACGACCCCGATGTGCAGCCGTTTGGAGGGGTCGAGAGGCTTGTAAGTGGCGGCGGCGCTCGCGCTCAGTAAGGGAGCCGAAGCCCCGGCTGCCAGTGCGGCCGCTCCGGCCGGAAGGAACTCTCTCCGCGAAATCGAGCTTGGCACCTGCTTCGTTGTGTCCGACATGATTTGTTCCTCCCTCGTTAGTCCGTGTAGTCCTCGGGCATCAGATTCTTCAGCATTCGCCGCACTGCTTCCGAGTGCCGTGAGCCGTCGCCGTCGTTCTGACCCGGTTCGGGGGGCGATACCAGATCAAAGTGGCCATAGTCGTCCCGGCCACGCACCAAGATCGCCACTTGCTTCTCGGGACCTTCCTGCTCCACCTCGGGCGTGACGAATCGAACAGCGAGGCCGATTCGCGGCCTGCCTGACTGGTTCACCTTCGAACCGTGAACAATGCCTATGTGGTGCAGCGACATCTCTCCCGGCTGTAGTGTAACGTCCACGGCCTCGTCTTCGTTGACCTCGACGGCGATCTCCTGGCCCCGCGACAAAGCGTTGTCGGGCGCGTAAGTGTCCCGCTGCGGGAGGAGCGCCTTTTTTTGCGAGCCGGGAATCATGCGCATGGCACCGTTCTCTGCAGTGCTCTCGGAGAGAGCAATCCAGGCAGTTGCGACCTTAGGCGGATGAAGGCCCCAGTAAGCGGCGTCCTGATGCCAACCGATATACATTTTTTCGCCGGGCAGTTTGGCGAACCACCGCGTATTCCAGATCAATAGGTCGGGCCCCAGCACGCCCTCGACCGCGTCCAGAACTCTCGGGTGCGCGGCGAGTTTATAAACCCAATGGAGAAACGTGTGGGTCTCCGAGAAGACGTAGTACTGTTGCCTCGGCGGCAGAGTCTGGAGGCGCTCGCTGATTTGTGACCGGTACTCGAAGAAGCGCCGGCGATGCCGTTCCGTCTCGGCGGCGTCCAACACTTTCAGTGGGAAGAGATAGCCGTTGTCCCCGTAGTAGGCTTTTTGGCGCTCATCCAGGCTACTGAAAGTTGTCTGCACGTTCTTCCCTAAGTAGTGTGTCTCGCAAATACGGTTACGTTTCGGTTTGCCATGTAGGGGTGGGCCCCCGCGCCCGCCCGCGCAGGATGGCGGCGGATGCCCGCTCAGCTACGTGACCTTATTTGTGAACCGTGTACTAAGCGATCAAGCCGCGACTTTACCGGCTCGGAGCCTCCCTGGCGTTCATCCCTTCCATTCTAGCGAGCAGGCGGGCCACCTTGACGTCATTGGGAGAAAGCTTTGCCGCCACCCTCAACACGGCTCGCGCACGGTCGAGCCGGCCGTCTCCCGCCCAGAACAGCCCCGCGAGATAGTGCATACGGCCGTCGTTGGGGTTCGCGTCGATGGCCGACCGTACATGTTTTCGAGCTGCGTCGATTTTTCCCCACTGCGCATAGAGCTGGAACAAGTCTGCCAGCACCCTCGGATGGTCCGGCCAAAGCTCGAGAGAGCGCAACAGCGGGGCCTCCGCCGCGGTGAAGTCTCGCAGAGTGAGGAAGCCACGGCCGGCGGCGTAGGTGACTTCGAAGTCATCCCGGTCCGCACCAATCGCCTGCCGGAGATGGATGCGCGCCTGATCCGCTTGACCGAGTCCGGCCAACGTGAGGCCCAGATTGGCGCGCGCGACCGCCAAGTCCCACCGGACGGCAAGAGCTTTCTGGAAAGACTCAGCCGCTTCCCGGAGTTGTCCTTTGTTCTTCTGTATGAGACCCAAATAGTAGAGCGCCTGTGTGTTGTCCGGATCCTTTCCCAAGGCCTCGCGATACTGCGCCTCGGCGGAGCCATAGTTCCCGGCCTTGAGAGCATCGCCGGCCCGCAAGATGGCGTTCTGCGCGTCAACTTTGTCTTTCAACGAGCGGTACGTCTCGAGCTGGCGCCGGCCTTCTTCCCGATCACCGAGGCGGGTGTGAAGAAGACTCAGTCGATAACGTGCATTGAAGTGACCCGGTTCGAGTTCGACAACTCTGGAATAGGCTGCCAGCGCCTTGGCCATTTCCGCATCCTGTTCGTGAATCTTTCCCAGCAGATAATGCGCGCCGGCAAGGTCCGGACTCAAGGAGATGGCCTTCTTCGCGTCTCGGCGAGCTTTCGCCGTTTCACCGAGCTTCATCCACGAATGGCCTCGATCGTAATAGAGGCTCGCTTCGCGGGGGTGGCTGTCCAGCAGCGTTGTCAGTTCCGCTACGCATTCTTCGTGCCGTCCGGCCGCCTCGAGAGAGGAAGCGTAGGCTTGGTGGTATTGGAGGTTCTCAGGTTCCAGTTCGTGCGCCCTGCGAAACGGCTCCACAGCTTCGTCGTATCGTTGGGTGTTGTAGAGGAACGCACCGTGATTGTAGGACAGCGCGGGATTGGACGGCTGCCCCTCCATCGCCATCTCGACGTGTTCGAACGCCTGGTCCCACATTTGTTGACGGGCATAGTTGACCGCCAAGAGGTGATGTGCTTCAGGGCTGTCCGGGAAAACTGCTAAGCCCCGCCGAAGATAGCTGCGAGCCAGATAAATCTTCCCTTGTCGGTTGTAGAAGGACCCCAGATACAGATAGGGTCCGATCTGATCGGGATTCTGACGTAGGGCGTCCAGCGCTTCTGCTGCCGAGCCTGTGAAGCTCTCATCGATGAGAGGCTTCGTCCCCACCAGCGCAACGTCGGTCGCTTGGAGACACAGGGAAACCAAAAGACCGAAAGACCAAACCCAGCGCTTCCCGAATCGAGTGGCGGGCGGCGGGCTGGGTCTCCCGGTCATCTGGATCGATCGCTCGACTGGCGGCAGCCTCCTAGAAGTTCAACTTCAACCCAAACTGGATCTCACGGGCGAATCCGAACGTGCTGGTGATTCGTCCGAAATTGTTGCTCAGGAAGCTCGTGTTGGGGTTGCCGAAGTTGGCGTGGTTGAAGGCGTTGAACATCTCGAACCGGAACTGCGCCCGGAAGCTCTCCTCCGCAAAGGTGAAGTTCTTATAGATGCCCAGGTCCCAAAGCTGGACGCCCGGGCCGATCACCGGCGCGCGGCCTGCATTGCCCGCCGCCACGGTCGGGCTCAGCCCGGCCGCAAGCACCGCGGAGAGCGGCACGGGATCCGTGAAGGCTCCCTTGTTGATCCACGATTCCGGAATAGTACGGGACCCTTCGTTCGGGTTCCCTACCTGATCGGGCCGCGTCGAGGCCGACCCGTTCGTGTTGTCGATCCCGTAGCTCACCGGCAGGGCGATGCCTGATTCATGGGTGACAATCGCATTCAACTGCCAGCCACCCGCGATCCAGTGCAACGGCCCCGACAGCGGGACCATCTTGCCTTTTCCGAAAGGCAACTGCCACACCAAAGCAACCGAAAGCCGGTGTTCCACATCGGCTCGGGACGATCCTTTGTCCACCGCCAAGTAGGGGTCGCCCGGATCCAATACTCCGCTCAAGACCGGCTGCCGTACCGCCGGGAAGTTCCAATTGAAACGAGCCCCCGACCCACTCTCGTTGATGCCGCCACCACCCCAAGTGAGCGCATTCGCCCAGGTGTAGGCGCTCAGAATGTTGAGATCCTTGGCTCGAGTTTCGAGTTTCACCTGCAGGGAGTCATAGCGGCGGTGACCCCAGGGGACACCGAGTCCCGTGCCGCCGTGCTCGGGATGAGGCCGCCGGGGCTGGGTGGGCCCTTCTCCGAACTCGGGGGAGTTGAAGTCCACACCCATGCGCTGCCCGACGCCGCGGGAACCGACATAGCCTACGTTCAGGGAGGTGCTGGGCAGAATCCGCCTCTGAATCGACACATTCCAGTTGTCCTGGTAAGGATCCTCCCAATCGAACTGAAGGGCGCCGGACGTACCGGGAGCGCCTTGGACGCCGACACCCGGGAACGGCTGCGCAAACGTAATGGCCGGCAAAGCGTTCGGGTCTACGTTGAATGACAAGTTGCGGGACAGAGGCGGGTTGGTCGTGAAGTTCCAGTGGACGTTCCCGGCGATAATCTCATAGAAACGGCCCCAGGCCGCCCGCAGAACGGTGTCGGTGTTGCCAAAAAGACGCCACGCGAAACCGAGACGGGGTGACCAGTTGTTGTTGTCACTCTGGTACAACGAGCGCGGCCAGCCGACTTGGTCCCGTGTCATGAAGTTGAAGATTCCGTCAAAGTCCTGGATCAGTTCCCGCAACGGCCGGCCGTTGCAACCGGCGCAAGCCGTCGGTTTATCTAGATCGTTCTGGGCGAGAATCAGTGCTTGGTGCTCCTGGCTCCAGTTGACGATGCGGTCGGCCGCGCTCACGGCCGCCGGCATGTAGTTGTACCGAAGCCCCAAGTTCAACGTGAGGTTCGGGTGGACGTTCCAGTTGTCCTGGAAGTAGAAGCCCGCGTTGAGCGTACGGATGTCGTTATCGGTGCGGCCCTGGATGATAAACGAGTTCTGCGGGAAGCCTAGCAGGAAGTCGCCCAGGCCTTGGCCCGTGCCGGCAGGGGAGGCCGGGTTGCGCGTGAATGCACCCGTAAACCCATAACGTCCGCGTGGGTAGGGGAACTGTCCGCCGTTCTGTCGGCCCCGGCGTATGTCGACTCCCATCTTCATGTTATGCGTCCTCTTGGTAATTGCCAAAGTATCCATGTAGTGAAAACCGTGAACCTTGGGGACGCTCGGCGCAAACGGGAAGGCGCCCATGCCGGTCATGCCGGTGACGTTAACGTTCGGCGGCCCCCACGTCACCGGGTCCTGCAGTGCTCCCTCGATGCCGATCTCACCGACAATGTTGGCGTCTTTCAGCTCCAAGGTCAAATCCTGGAAAAAGTAGTTGTAGCCGAAGCGCGCGTCGTTGACCATGGTCGGACTGATGATCTTGGTATAGGCGAGGACGGCGTTCTGCTGCGTGAACGCGAAAACTGTGCCCTGCGTCGGCAAACCGGGGGAAAGGAAGTCCGGCAGCAACCTTGGATTGTCGGTATGAGCGTAGCGCCCGAAGAGGTTGTCGTTGTCGGAAAAGTGGTGGTCGACCCGAACAATGTATTGATCCTGATCGTTCAGTTCGACGGGGTTAAAGACGGCGTTCGGCTCGTTGGGGATTGGCGACTGCACCGCCGGCCACAGAAGCTGCATCGCCCTCTGGGTTGTCTGTGACAGCCGGTTCGCGGGGATTTGGTTGTTCACGAACGGGTCCCGGTTTGTGACCCCATCGGCGCCCGTCGCGGTGGTCAGCGGATCAAAAATTGGATCTCCTCCGGGCCCCGACAGGTCGCCCTGCCGCTGGGCCGCGGTCGCTAGGGTCGCATTGATCGTCCGCCCCTTGCCGCTGCGCAGACCTTCAAAGCTGAAGAAGCCGAAAGTCTTGTCCTTCACGAAGGGCCCGCCCACCGTTCCGCCGTACTGGTTTCGCTTGAACTCCGGCGGCGCGGAGCGGTCGAAGAAGTTGCGGGCGTCCAGGTTGTCGTTGCGGTGAAAGTAGAAAACGCCTCCGTGGAGATCGTTGGTGCCCGACTTGATCGACACGTTGATGTGGGCTCCGGCGCCGCGGCCGTACTCAGCCGAGTAGGAGCCGGCCATGATCTTGAACTCCTGAATGGCATCCGGGCTGGGACTGGTGCCCACCCGCGGGATCAGCCAGTCCTGGTTCTCGACGCCGTCCAAAGTGATCTGGTTGGCGTTCGTGCTGGCACCGTTGGCGACGATGCCGCCACCGTGGGTCGCCGAGCCCAGCACCCCGTCCAGTTTGGCGTTGTTGAGAACTCCCGGACTGAGGCGCGCGAGGTGAATGAACTTGCGGCCATTGAGCGGCAGCTCCACGACCTGTTTTTCCTCCACGACCTGTCCGACATCGGACGTATCGGTTTGGATGAGAGGGACGGTGGAAGTCACCTCCACGGTTTCGGTGACCTCGCCGATCTGTAGGACGACGTCAGTTCGAACGGTTTGGTTTATGAGGACTACGATGCCCGTAATCACCGACTTGCTGAAGCCGGCGCTTTCGGCTTCCACTGCGTACTGCCCGTTCGGCAGCAGATTGGCCGTGTACTGCCCCTCGGCGTTCGTGACCAGGTTCCGAGTTGACCCGGTGTCCTCGTTGATGACTGCCACGGATGCGCCGGGGATCACGGCTGCTGTTGAATCCTGGACGGTCCCCAGGATGACACCTCGCTCGGCCTGACCGAAAACGCTCACGCTCAACGCGAGGCCGAGGACAAAAAGTGTTGGGATTCGAATGCTCGTTCCGGAAAAGAGAGAAAACGTGTGTTTCACAGGACCCCCTCCTTAAAGCCGATGGAAATGGCAAGACGTAACCACCGAGAGTATGGCAAACGCCGAGGGGGGTGTCAAGCTGTTTTTGGATAGCATGTCAAGGCCCAATAGAAATGTCCCCTTCGGTAGCCCAGTAGAAGTGCCCCCTTGGTGATAGGAGAGAATCGTCATCGTCGGGGCTGTGGAACTGTGGGAATCGCGCAGCGATTTCCAAGGGGCGGTGGGAAGGGTGGAAAACCATCCACGGTTCCTCGAGCCCGGCACGGCTGCCGCCACAAGGTTTTCCACGCTTTCCATCCGACCCGGCATTTCCGCAGCCCTCTTATGAATTCGCAGCTCGTGTTTTCCGCAGCACAGGTCGCCGCCAGGGGTGGTTCGCCGCCGGCTTGCGTCTGGCCACCACGTTCCCCTGCGGTGCCGGCTTCGTCCGCAGCCGTGGCGTCGGCGTGGCGATCACTTCGTGCTCGATCTCGTGCCCCTCAAACCTCACCTGCAAGCTCTCATCGCGCCCCTGTTGGACCGTCACCCGTGCACCCGCCCCCACGCCCTGATTGCGTTTCGGCTTCAACTGCAAGCAACGATTCTCGAAACGCACCACCTGGTCGTTGCTCACCACCCGTTCGTACTCGAAGCAGAACACCCCTCGCAGCTCGGTGCCGCGGGGTAGCGCCTGGTGAAAGTCCGCTCCCGCCGCCGGCTCGCAGCAGAAGCGCTCGTTGTGCTCGGCTAAGTACTCCTCGCCGAGGTAACGGTTCGCCGCCTCGTAATCAACGATGCCCCGCAGCCGCATCTTCTTGATCAGGCGGTCCTGGTGCGTGCCGTGATGGCGTTCGACACGTCCCTTGGCTTGCGGCGACGATGCGGCAATGATGCCAATGCCAAGCTTCGCGCACATGCGCCCGAACTGCGTCTCGGGCTTGATGCCTTCCAGTGCTTCCCGCGACGTCGGCTGGCGCTGGTAGACGTTTTTCCAGTCGCAGTACAACGCCTTGGGAACGCCGTGTTGGCGCACCCAGGCTTGGAGCAGATCGGCCGCGGCCCAGGTCGTTTCCTGGCCCGAGAAGCGGCACAGTGCAAGACCGGTCGCGTCATCGACAAAGTTCATCAAACAGGCTTTCGGGCCGCGTCCTTCCAGCCAGTGGTGGTGCGAACCGTCGAGTTGAATCAGTTCGCCGAAGTGCGCTTTGCGTTGCCGCCGGCTGCGATGCGGTGGGCGCTTGCGACTCCGGCTCCACAGGCCCGCCGCGAGCATCCAGCGCCGCAGCGTTTCGCGCGGCACTTCCAGGCCCTGATCGGCTGCCAGATGTTCCGACGCCAGCGTCGGCCCGCAGCGCTCGTGCCCCTCGCCCGCATAGTTTGCGTGCACCAACTCGAGAACCTGCTCGCGGCGCTTGTCATCGGCTCGGTTCGAAGCGCGGCCGACGTTACCGTGCACCAAAGCCTTGACCCCGCCTGCTCGGTAACGCTTGTTGAGCCGCTTCGCTTGGCGGTAGCTGACCTCCAGCAGTGCGGTGGCTTCGGTCAACTTCAGTTCCCCTCGTTTCACTCGGCTCAGCACTTCGCCGCGCCTCAACTCCTTGGCACTCATCCATGTCCTTCCCAATCTTTCACCTCCTCGCAGAGGTCCAGATTAGGGGACATTTCTATTGGGCGCTCAAGGGGACATTATCATTGGGCTTCAACATGACCCCTACGGGCCCTTCGAATCCACGCCTTACGTCCCGCCGGCGGCCTCAGCGTCCCAACCGTGCCTCAAGCCGACTCAGACACCGTGTCCAGCCTTCGGAGTGCTTGTCGCGCCACTCGTCGGTCGGGAACAGGTCGTGCGTCAGCGTGACTTCCGTTGCCGAGCCCAAGTCGCGGAACTCCACCGTGACGAGCGTATCTTCGACCGTGCCGTCCTCCCACGACCACGTGTAGACGAGCTTCGATGGAGGCTCCACTTCACGGTACTCGCCGATCGCCGTGTGCACGCTGCCGCCCGAGTGTTTCATCTCAATGCGATACTTGCCGCCGACACGCAGGTCGACCTCCGCACTGGTCTCGTACTCCTCGGTCGGCGCACACCAATGCTTCATTTCTTCCGGTTCGGTCCACGCCCGGAAGACTTTTTCCCGGGGCGCTTGGAAGGTGCGTTTGATTTGGAGCGTGGTTTCGGCGGCGGGGCTGGGTGTGGCCATGCTGATTCTTCCTCCTTTTGAGTGCGTTCAAGGTACTGTTCGAGTGCGTCGAAGCGGTGTTCCCAAAACTGCCGGTACTGCTCGATCCACTGGGCCGCGTCACGGATCGGCCGCGCATTCAGGCGACAGCGGTGAACGCGTCCCTTCTTGCGGCGCGTCATCAGCCCGGCCTGCTCGAGCACGCGCAGGTGGCGCGAGATCGCCGGAAGTGAGACGCGGTGGGGCTCGGCCAGTTCGCCGGCCGATGCCTCCCCCTGCGCCAGGCGTTCCAGCATGCCGCGGCGAATCGGGTCGGCTAGCGCGGCGAAGACGGAATTCAGCGGGGCGACTTTATATTTAACCATCAAGTTAAGTATATGTCTTCCCGGCGGGTTTGTAAAGCCCGAAAGCGCCGCTTGGCACCTCGTGAAGGGGAGGCCGTGTTCAGTTCTAGAAGGGTTCGGTCGGGTTGGGGCAAGAGCCGAGCAGGGCTCGGCTCGGCACGCCACGGGCGTGCGCCACGTGGGCGACCACGGCATGCCGTGCCCCGACGCTTCGAAAGGAAGGCCGGCTACGCCGGCGTGCTGAACGAGAGGATCGTCGCCTTCTCCATCGCGTCCCAGTCGATCTCGACTCCCAGGCCCGGGCCGCGTGGCGCCTCGACATACCCGTCGCCGTGGGTGCGGATCACGTCTCTCATCCCGTATTCGTAGGAATCGTAGGGAACCGGCTGCTCGTAGTACGTGCACCGCGGAGTGGACAGCATCAGGTGAAGATTGGCCGCGGAGATCAGCGTGTAGCCCCACGACATGATCTCGCAGTTGACTCCAGCGGCCTCGGCCAGAGCCAAGAACTTGCGCGCTTGTGTGAAGCCCCCACAGACCGTCACATCGGTACGCGCCGCCCGCCAAGTCTGGGTTCGAAGCGCCTCGCCGAACGCGGGCAGATCCTGGATCCAGTTACCCGATGGGATCACCGGAATGTTCACGCGGCTGGTGAGGTCTCGATATCCCTCGAGATCGAAGTCGAGCAACGGCGCCTCGAACCATGTGAAGTCGAGGTCCTCCAACTCCTGTGCGACGCGCAACGCGCTGAGGCGGTCGTAGTTGTTCTCGGCATCGTGCATGAACGCCACGTCAGGGTGCTCTTTGCGCGCCGCGCGGCACAGCTCGAGGTCTTTGTCGGGCAGGCACCAGGCGTGGAACTTGATGGCACGAAAGCCCTGCTCGAGCATCGAGTCGATGAAGTCGAGATAGGCCGGCACGTCTTCGAGCATCGGCGTGCTCGCGTACGACTGGATGCGATCTCGGGCGCCGCCGAGCAGTTGATAGATCGGCAGCCCGGACACCTTGCCGAGCAGGTCCCACAGGGCGACATCGACGACGGCCAGCGCACCGGGGGCAAGTGGGAAGACGCGCGACCACAAGCTGCACCGGATCGCCTCGCGCTCGAGCGGATTCCGACCGATCAGGTCGGGCGTCATGTGCCGCAGGGTCTCGGCCGTATAACGGTCATAGTCGTGCGAGGTGTAGTTCGACACGCCGCCGACGCCTTCCACCCCCTCGTCGGTATCAATCCGCACGATGGTGTTCGTCATGTACTGCTCCGGCAGATCATGCGACCACGTATAGCGTTTGACCTCCGGAGCCACAACCTGCACTCGGACGCGTTCGATCTTCATGGATTCAAGTTCTCCTATTGCCCGCTACCCCGCAAAGCGCCGCTTGCGGGCTTCGTCGAGCGCGACAGCCAGGATGATGATGCCGCCGATGATCGCTTGCTGCAAGTATGGGTTGATGCCGAGCAGGTCGCTGCCGTTCGAGAGGAGTCCCATGATGAACGCACCGATCAACGTACCGACCACACTGCCCTCGCCGCCGCTCAGACTCCCTCCACCGATGACGACCGCCGCGATCACTTGCAATTCATAGCCTTGACCCGCCGTCGGCTGTCCGGTCATCAGGCGCGACGCTTCAATCATCCCCGACAGCCCCGTCAGCATTCCTGAGATCGCATACACCGCAACCGTATACTTCGCGACCGGAATCCCGGCGTAGACCGCGGCCTCTTGGTTGCTGCCGATGGCGTAAGTGTAGCGGCCCAGTTTCGTCGAATGCAGGATCATGTATGTCACAAGTGCGCAACCGCCCAGCACGAAGAGCACCAGCGGGATTCCCGCGATTGACCCCTCCCCTAGCGCGCTGAAGTCGCGCGGCAGCCCGACGACCGGCAGTCCGTTGGAGATGATCAGGGTCACCCCGCGCACAACGCCCAGTGTGCCGAGCGTGACGATAAACGGTGGAATCTTGAGGCTCGTTGTTAGCAGGCCGTTGACGAATCCCCATGCCAGCCCGCACGCGAGACCCACCCCGATGCCCACCGAAATCGGCGCGCCCGCCACGATCGACATCGTACCGATCGTTCCCGAAAACGCCAGAATCGCGCCGACCGACAGATCGATCCCACCCGAGACGATCACCAGCGTCATCCCCAGTGCCATGATGTTGATCGTCGCCGTCTGCCGGACCACGCTGGCCAGGTTCGTCCCCGACAAGAAGTTCGGTGACGCGATTGACAGGAACACGAACAGCGCGATCAGGCTGAAGAAGGGCAGTAACCGCTGGATCATGTCCGAGCGAATCTTCATGTCGTTAGCGATCGCGATATGCAGGAGCCCGGTACGTGAAGCCCGCGGGCACAGCATGCCGTGCCCCTACGTCTGTCCAACTCAACCACCCACTGCGGCCAAGTGCATGATTTCCTGCTGCGTTGTTTGGCGCGGCAGCTCGGCCACGATGCAGTCATCGCGCATGACCAGGATGCGGTCGGCGACTTGCAATAGCTCGGGCAGCTCCGAGCTGACCATCAAGATCGCCGCGCCCGCGCGCGCCAGCTCATCCATCAGGGCGAACACCTCGGCCTTGGCGCCCACGTCGATCCCGCGCGTCGGCTCGTCGAACAGCAGCACGCGCGCGTTGCGAAACAGCCACTTGGCGATGACGATCTTCTGCTGATTACCGCCGCTCAACCGCCCGGCCAACTGCTCGATCGAAGAGGCGCGGATCTTGAGTTTCTCGCGATAGTCTTCGACCACCTTCGCTTCCTTGCCCGCCTGCACGAAGCCGCTGCGCGAGACGCCGTCTAAGTTGGCGAGCGTGACGTTGGCGCGCAAGGGCATGGCAAGCGCAAGACCCGTTCGCTGGCGGTCTTCGGTGATCAGGGCGATCCCGGCGTCGACCGCGTCCTGCGGTGACCGAATCGAGACGGACTCGCCGTCGATATAGATCGTACCCTCGTCTAGCGGCGTGACGCCGAACAGCGTTTGGCACAGCTCGGTGCGTCCGGCGCCCATCAGCCCAGCCAGCCCGACGATCTCGCCGGCATGCAGAGCGAACTCGCTGCCGGGCAGGTCGACCCGCAACCGCTCCTCTCCCACCGGCAGGCTCTGGCGCTCGTAGATGCGCGAGATCTCGCGGCCGACCATGTAATGCACGATGTCGTCGGTGTTCACCTCGGCGTAAGCGCCTGTGAAGACGGTCTCCCCGTCGCGCAGGATTGTGATGCGATCGGCGACCTCGCCCAGCTCGTCCAGGCGATGCGTGATATAGATGATGCCCATGCCGCGCTCGCGCAGACCGCGCACGATGCGGAAGACTTCGGCGGCCTCGGCTTCTGACAGCGATGAGGTCGGCTCGTCGAAGATCAACAGGCTGGACGCGCTGTGGAGTGCGCGGCAGATCTCGACGAGCTGTTTCTGCGCCGGGCTCAGGTTGTGGACGCGCGCCTTGGCGTCGAGCGGGAAGCGATGCTCGGTGATCAACTGGCGCGTCTCGCTCTCCATGGCGCGCTCGTCGAGCAACGGACCCCGCTGCTGTTCGCGTCCGAGGAAGAGGTTCTCGGTGACGGTCAGATGCGGTGCGAGCAGTGATTCTTGATGCACCATCGAGATGCCGATGGCATGAGCGTCCGCCGGACGGTCGAAGTCCACCGCCTGCCCGCGCCACCGCATCACGCCACCGTCGCGCTTGAGCATGCCGGCGACAATCTTCATCAGCGTCGACTTGCCCGCGCCGTTCTCGCCGACCAGAGCGTGCACTTCACCTTGGTTCACGTACAGGTCGCCGCGCTTGAGCGCCGGGGCGCCCCCGAAGCGCTTCTCGATGGCGTCGAGTGCAAGCAGCCTAGCCGGCGCGTAATTGGCCCGAGGTTGCGCCAAGGATGCAAGGTATCACACGCGGGACAGGTATGTTGTGGCGCAAGCACCAGCTTGCCGGAAACTGACTTCTCGGTTTGAGGCCTCGAGGCTACGTTGTTACGGCTGCTTCGCGGACTCACCTCCTGCGGTGCTCAACTCCGATAGGCAGATCAGGGCCTCGTACGCCCTCGTTTGACAGCAATTCAGTGGATGTGGTATCAAAACCTGACACCTCGAACCGCAAAGCAAGTCGTTTTCTCACCCCCTGGGGACCGGAAACGTAATGTTCCGCTGATCCCCGTCGTGATTGTCCTTTTCTTCGAATCTCGCGACTTTTAGCTGACGTAGAGTTGCTGCCGACGGGCGACGAGCTTGTCGGTAAGCCTCTGACCGGCTTGTACTGGGCTGGACAGCCATGAGTGAGAAGTCCGCGGCTTGGCGTGATCGAGGCTGGAATCGGCGGCCCGCTCGCCGCTGTGTGGCGGTCGAACACAGAAGCGACCAAGGGAGGATGGAGCAAGTGGCACAACAACCAGCACGGAAACCGTACAACGGATCACCGCATAGAACGTGGCTTTGGATGCCGCTGCCCTTGCTGCTGATGGGTGTCCTCTCGGTCGAGGCCCAACCTGTGAGGAGTATCGAGGCGCTTCAGGTGGAGCCCGTTTCGTTGTCTAGTGACCCTGTGGACACGCCGCCCTCCCCGGTACAGATTCACTCTTCGTACACACTGGGGCCCAACGATGGGGTCCGGGTTTGGGTCATCGAATCGAATGAAATCCCCACTGAGCCGCTAAGGATCGAGAGTTCGGGTTACATCAACGTACCCATGGCAGGGCGGTTCCGTGCTGCCGGCCTTACAACGGAAGAGCTTGAAGCGGAGATAACGCAACGCTTACGGCGCGTCGTTCGCGATCCCACTGTTTCGGTGACGGTCACGGAGTTCCAAAGCCGCCCTGTGTCGGTGCTTGGTGCCGTGAATCAGCCAGGCGTACAGCAGCTACGGGGTCCGAAAACGCTGCTCGAGGTTCTGTCCCTGGCCGGCGGTCTTCGGCGGGACGCGGGGCAGGGCGTTAAGGGCCGAAGAACTTTATGGTACGGCGCCCGATCTAGCGGCGGCGTCCGAATCCGTCTATGTGACGAATAGTGACGGAGCCTTCTCCGCTCTCCCATTCTTGGACCTCTGGCGCGATTGGGCCGAGAACTCATCCCCGGGTGCTGCAGAGACGCAAACGCAACCATTGAGAGGCCAATCGTTTTACGGCTGGTGGCGGACCATGCAGGCGCAGACTGGTAGCCCGTTTCAACGGGCTTCTTCCGAAAGCCCAGACCGACCAAGTAGTTATCTTGCGCCTGCACGCCTCATGACCTGAAAGCTAACCCAGCCCAGCATCAACCCGGCGTATCGTAGCGGAGGTCCCAGTCGCCCAATCTCTGTAGGCGGCTACCTGGCCGCTCGATCGGCGGCGAGCCGGCCTTGACCCAGTCAGCGATCTCCTCACGATGGCCGAGCCGCCGCAGGGCGGTCCAGGAGGGACTGTAGTCACAACGTTGGTAGCAGTCCCAGAAGAAGAGGTTCTCGACGCCCGCTTGATACAGCCCGTGAGCGCGCGTGCGGTAATCTTCGGGAGTGATTTGCCGCGGCAGCAGGCTCGCCGCCAACTTGCATGAAGTGCCCCTGGTGATTCGTAAGAAGTACTCGGCGTCGCCAGGGTCAACGAAAGTATCCTGGCCGCTGTTCAGGGTACCGGTTGAGGTGTAGGGGATCAAAGTGTCAACCAGCCCCTCACGGATCCACTCCTCCAGATCCATCGCGTAGTAGAGGTTCGCGCGTTCGGCGCCCATCACGATGGCCGACACTTCGAAGGGCTGCTTGCGGCCTTGCTTGTGCGCCTCGTCGTTGAGCATTTCTCGAACTTGGCGCATGAACTGCGTGAGGAACGTGGCACGGTACTTCAACCAGCGGGCATCACGCTCGTCAATCTCGCGCGGATCTTCGCCGTACCGCGCCTGGAAGCCTTCGACGATGGGCTCCTCGTATTCGACGAGCGGCGGCCTGCGGTTGTACAGAAGACAGATGCCGTCGATGGGGTAGGCGGCAATCTCCCGAAACAACGAGACCACATATTGCCTCACACCGTCGTAGGCGTACGAAAGACGCGGCGTGGGACGCCCGTGCCGGTTGCGGCCGTGCCACCCGGGGTGCTGATCGAAGAGTCCTCCGGTGTTCCATTCATCCGCGGGTACGGGGAAGTGAAAGCCCGCCACGCGGTAGGAAGCATGCAACTCGAGGCCTACTTCGTGGGCATGGTCGGCCGCGACACGAAGATGGTCGATGTCCTTCTCGCGAAACGTTCGGTACGATTCCGCGGCGAGCCGGTCGCGGACACGGAAGGGATCTTTGATCCAGTCATCCGCCGCCGTGAGGCCGATCTTGGTGGGGTAAAACATCCTGTCGCCGGCGCCGGCCCCCCAATAGATCCGCGAAAAATCGGTGTCGCGATAGGGCTCGAGTTCGCGCCGGATCTCGGCCTCCGTCGACGGCCGCAGCCAGCTTACATATCCCCAGGCATCGTTGTGTGCGTAAAGGCGGCGGGTGTCTTTTCGGCGGAGGTCCGCTCGAAGCTGTTCAACCTCTTGCTCCGACAGCGGAATCAGTTTGACGTACGCCAGCCAAAGCGGAAAGCATGAGTTCGCCACCGACGCTTCGTTTTCGGGCACGAGCGCGGGGCAGAACTGCCGCAGGACCAGATCCTCATCGGTCAAGTCGGCGATTTTCCAGAACAGGTCGTCGATGCGGGTCCCGGTGTCGAAGTGGGTTGGGCGTATCTCGTAGTCTTTGCGGTTCTGTTTCCGGCCGACGACGTCGTTGTGGGTGATGAGCGCGAAGGTAGAGTCGCTGTTGAGACGCGCCTCGATCCGTGACTCGCCATGACGCGAACGAAGGCCGAAGTGAATCGCATACCAACCCTTGCGGTTGAGGGGTAGCGTGATCTCGGGAGCGGCGGTGTTGTGGCCCGCGACAAGCATGACTCCCTCGGCCTTGTCGCTCGCATAGTCGAGCAGGCGCCAACGGTGGCGCTGGGGCGTTCGCGAAAGCGCCGCGGGCGGCCGGCATTGACTGAAATCCGAAAGATACACGGCTCGCTCTTGCGCATAGGCTCCGGAACGGAGAGCGGCCAGAAGAGTTCCCGTCGCGAGAACGTCCCTGCGGCTCCAGAGGCCGCTGCGTTCCTTGTTCGTGGGATGTCCCATGCGTCACCGCTCGTGAGACTGGATCAAGAATAAAACTAGTCTGTCTTGACCAGGATTACCGTTTTGGCCATCCCGGTACTGACAGCATAGGCGAGCCACGGCTGCGGTGCAACGTTTTCGCACTGCTTTCACGTTCGATCCTGCTTTCTTCACCGGTCCGCCTTCAGATCGGGTCCGGTCAAGGCGTTCCGGCAACGCCAGCGGCCACTCTGCCGACACCGCTCCGACCTTGCCTCTCGGCAACTCCCCGCTCCGGCTGCCCCGCGCTCGCCGCGTTACCCTCCGGGCACAGGCAGCGCCCAGATCCTGCTCAGCATGTCACCGAACAGCCGCCGGTTCAGATGTCCCTGGGCCAACAGCAACCAGTAGTAGCGGGCATGTTTGACCAGACGGCCGCCGGTCTTCATTAGCCGCTGCTGCAAGCTCGTCAGCGACCAGCTCTTGATCCTGTGCGGCAGCCCCAGCCGCCGCCACAAGTTGCCCAGGTTATAGGCCAGCACGCTGAGTTGCAGTCGCACTTCGTTGGCCCGGAAGCGATGGCACGACAGCCGCGTCCAGTGCGTGGCCTGTTTGCCTTCCTTGATCCACTGCTCGGCCGTGCCGCGCTTGTTGTAGAAGCGCACCACCGAGCGGCTTGGCAAGCGCAGGCTCGTCACGATGAATCCGACCCGCGGGAACAGCTCGCCCTGGTGATGTTCGACCTGGGCGACGATCCGCCTCGCCTGCGACCAACTCTCCGCCTGATAGCGAAAACTCTTGTAGCGCACCAAGGGCTTCCGGGAGGGCCTTCCCGGCGGGCGAAACAAGATGTCTTCGATCTCCAATTCCAAGCTCTTGTTGGCCGGAATGCGAATGGCGTACTGCACTCCGCGTTTCTCCGAAGACTCATAAATCTCCGGCTTAGCAAAGGCCGCATCGCCGCGGAAGGTGACCTGTTTGCCCGCAGCCTGTTGGCGCTCGATCTCCGGCAGCAGCAACTCGTCCCAGTCGTCAGCGCTGTGCACATTGCCGGGACGCAGCTTGGCGGCCAGACAATCGCCGTGCTGGTTGAACAGCAACAGTGGGTGGTAGCAGATGGACTCGAAATGGCCGTTATAGGCGCTGCCTTCTTGTTGGCCATGGACGGGGCTCTCGGTGGAGTCCATGTCGAGAACGACGCGCTCGCAGTCGTCCGTCGTCTCGGCTTGCGCGACCAACTCGCGGTTCACCGCCATCAATCCCAGCAGATTCTCCTCACTCGCGAGCAGCCCTGTCTCGAAGCTCTGTAGCCGCGAGGTGAGCGCCCCGCCGCGATCCCAGTTCTTCTGCGAGCCGATCAAGCGAAAGGTCGGATCGGCGGATACTCGAACGGCGTCATTGAGGTCCTCGTAGCCGGCGAGTCGGCTGTAAACCGACTGCCGCAGCAGATCGGCCAGCGGGAACTTCTTGTTCAAGCCTTGTCGCGAGTCGCTGAGATGCTCCTCGATCAGCTTCCCGAGCCCGAGCCGTTCGTCCAACTCCCGAACCAGGATCAGCCCGCCGTCGGAAGTGACACGCGATCCTTGGAAATCGACTTTCAACAAACCGTTGAAGCTTAGCTGGAACGGCTTGTTTTGTTTTTCACCCATTGGGTGTTGGCCTCCATGGCGTCCTCATCGGGCTCTAGCCCCTATGAATAAAGACGCTCAAGGCCGCCGGAAGGTCGAGAGGTTTGAATCAAATTGGAAATGCGTAAGATGACACGGCGCTTGGACGTCGGGCCGATTGATCTGCCCGGAGCCGGCTTGGACGACACAGGGGAGTTCTACGTCGCCGAAGTCGATCTGGCCGGGCTGATGAACGCTACAACGCCGTCCCACAACATCCTTGTCCATCCGCACGATGTGATCTCGGTTCCCAGAGCCGATATGGTGTACGTGATTGGCGAGGTCGTTCGCTCGGGAGGCTTCGTACTGGAGGAGCGCGACAGTGTAACCGTACTGCAAGCTCTTTCGATGGCCGGCGGGTTGGGAAAGAGCCCTGCCCTCAAGCGGACCAAGATCCTAAGGCCTCTGGACAGCCCTTCGGAAAAGAAGGAGATCCCGCTCGATTTGAAGGCGATCATGGCGGGCAGAATGCCTGACGTGCCGCTCCACCAAGACGACATCCTCTTCGTGCCGAAGGGCAGAGGGAAGGCGGCTGCCAAAGTCGCTGCCAGAGCGGCGGCGGCTACGGGTATTGCCATCTGGAGAGTCGGCATCGATCGCTAGGTTAACCGCTAACTCTGCGGGCCGTCGCGGGATCAAATTCCCTGACGTAGATGTTGGACCGCTGGGGCATTCGGCCATTCTAGGCCAGGTTGCCAAAAAACGGAAGGCAGCCATATAGGTGCCCAACCAGTGTGAAGCCGGGGAGTCGTGGTTTCATGGTAGCGCAGAGAGCTGGGGACGTAAAGCGGACGCTCCGAACGGTCCGAACGGCGGCAACGGTGACCAAGCCGGCGGGTCTCAATTTCCAGACGGTGGTTTCGGTGGGGGCGGCGGCGGCGGGATGGGCTTCGGGCTGGGAGGATAAGGCCCCATGCGATCAGGTTTTGGGTTCGGCCCGCTAGGCGGAATTTCGCCGATGCCGCTAGGAGCCGGATAGGACATTTACCGCCTCATCGAAGCTCTGCTCCTGTAGCTGCCTGTCGAGACCTACCTGGCTGGGAGCCTGCTCGCTGATCTCGGTCGCCCGGCGGTCCAGCGCCTGCCATTGACTTTCGATGTCATCGTCTTCGAGTTGCGTGAGGTGGCCCCAGAGCAACTTGGTCTCAGCCGTGAGGTCGGCGAACTTCTTTCGCAGCCCCGAGCTGTAGAAGGACCTCTGCGAATACTTGCTGTTCCAGGACCAGGCGCTGAGACCGGCAACCAAAAGGGCTAACACTGCCGGCAGCCACACGTCGACGTTGGCGAGAAACGATACAGCAGCGCCGGATGACAGGAAAAAGATGAGCCCGGACAGCCGTTTCTCACGGCGATCAAGTTTCGCCGCCACGTGCCCGTAGTAGCGGCTACACATCTCCGCCTCGATCAGCGACGTCCAGACCAGCTTTGACGCTGTGCTCGCTCGGCATCCCTACTCGCAGTATACCTAGTCTCCCGGCTCCTCCTCAGGTGTCTTGGGAGACTTAGATGGCTTAGCGGGCCGAGACGGTTTAGGGGGGTCAGGTGGGTCGGGGCTTCGGTCGGGCAACGGCGGCCAAGCGGCTAGGAGCCAGCGAAGCCGGTCATCAACTAGGGCGTGTTAACACTAACGTAGGGTATCGAAACGTAGAGCCTCGACGATGAGGGCGAAGTGGAGGAAGGCGAGGAACATGACGTCGAGCTTGTCGAAGCGGGAGAAGATGCGGCGGAATCCCTTGAGCCGTCGGAAGAGTCTCTCGATCTCGTTGCGGCGGCGATAGAGCGCTCGGTCGTATTCCCACGGCTCCAGGCGGGTGCGCCGGGGCGGCACGACGGGAATCCATCCGAAATCCAAAGCCAGTTGGCGTGTCTGATCGTCCTCATAGGCGCCGTCCATCAGCAGCGGCAGCGGCTCGGGCAGTGGCCCCAGACCACCGAGCAAGTTCGCGGCCCTGCTGGGCGTCGTGCGCTTGGCCGGGCGAGAGAGCGAAGGTTATCGCCGTTCGAGCATTTGCGGCAACCATATGAATCTTGGTGGTCCATCCGCCGCGGGATTTGCCGATCGCTTGCGGACCGTTTTTTTAACGCGCCCGTGCCGTCGGGATGAACCTTCACGATGGTCGAGTCCATTGACACGGCTTCGATTCGGATGCGGGCCAGCTGCTCGCGCTGCAGTTTCTCGAAGACGGCGTCGAGCACGCCGTTCTTCGACCAGCGGTTCATGCGGGTATAAATGGTGTGCCAGTTACCGAAGCGTTTAGGCAAGCCGCGCCATTTGCAGCCCTGCTCGGCGACATACAACATGGCGTTCAAAACCGTGAGGTTCGGCAGGCTCACATTGCCGCGCTGGCGGGGCAGGACCGGCTCGATGCGGCGGTATTGCTGCTCGGTGATCTCCATACCTACGAGTATAGCAGCTTTTGCGACTTAGTGTTAACACGCCCTAGTGTAGTACACCATAAATAATGTAACTTATATTGGCTTCCCATCGTCTCTATTAACAGGAGGCATGGGATGCGAAGAGCACAACCAGTAACTTTGAACACAGCGCAATGCAAGCAGTTGGACCGCTACGCGCGCGGCCGCCAAGTCGCCGTTCGTCTCGCCCTGCGAGCCAGGATTGTCCTGCTGGCCGCCGACGGTCTCGAGAATAAGCAGATCGCCGCACAGCTCGGTGTCTCGCGGCAGTTGGTGGCCCGCTGGCGCACGCGCTTTCTCGAAAGCAGCATCGCCGGCATTGCAAAAGACGCCCCACGGCCCGGTCGTAAACCTGCCGTCTCGAAGCAGAAAGTACAGCAGATCATCCACAAGACCACCCGCGAGAAACCGTCCAACGCCACCCACTGGAGCCGCCGCACCATGGCCGCCGCGGCCGGCGTCAGCGCTTCCACCGTGGGACGGATTTGGCGCGCCCATGGCCTCAAGCCCCACCGCATCAAGACCTTCAAGCTCAGCAATGACCCGCGTTTCGCCGAGAAACTCGACGACATCGTCAGACTCTATCTCAATCCGCCTGAGCATGCTCTGGTTCTCTCGCTCGATGAGAAGTCCCAAATCCAAGCCCTCGATCGCACCCAGCCCGGCCTGCCGCTCAAAAAGGGACGCGGCCAAACGATGACCCACGATTACAAGCGCAACGGCACGACCACCCTGTTTGCGGCGCTCAACAGCCTTGACGGCAGCGTGATCGCCGAGTGCATGCCCCGACACAGCCACCAGGAATGGCTGCGCTTCCTGCGCTTAATTGACCGCCGCACTCCCAAGGACAAACAGCTTCATCTCATCGTGGACAACTATGCCACCCACAAGCATGCCGCTGTGAAGCGTTGGCTCGATCGTCACCCGCGCTTCCACATTCATTTCACCCCGACCTCGGCGTCGTGGCTGAACATGGTCGAGCGATTCTTTCGCGATCTCACCGTCAAGCGCCTGCGCCGCGGCGTGTTTCGCAGCGTGGACGAGCTCGTCGCCGCCATTGACGACTACATCGCCCAGCACAACGGGCATCCCACGCCCTTCATCTGGACCGCGACCGCCTCCGACATCCTCGAGAAAGTCAAGCGCGGACGTGCCGCCCTGCATAAGGTGCAATCTGCTTGACGCACTACACTAGTTTCTGGTTGATCGTCCTGTCGCAGCGGACGACTATCAATTCACTTGACCTGCCAAAGATCGGCACGACGCCCGTCTCAATCAGTTGTCTTGCCAACTCCAACGCCGCCGATTGAGCTTTTTGAGCCGGCGCGTGTTTACCGCTGGGACCGGCGATCTCGCGATAGGCGTCCAGGGTTAGACGCTCCAGGTGCGCCCCGATCACTTTCTTTTCGAGGTCTACGAAAACGCTGAGCTGCTTCTGTTTTGTGTATTGTTTTCTGCGCTGTCGCGTTGTTGCGTAGATGTCGCCGACGAGTTCGCTCCACTTTTCCAGCGTCAGGGCATCGGCAAAATAGGCTCGGAGCATCCGACGCAGTCTGTCGTTAAAACTCGGCATGTGGGCGGCTTCAGATCACGACGCTTCGCGACGGTAACGCCCTTTCAGCGGTACTCTTCACACGATCTCGAGTTGCATTTGAAGGAAAGCGTACCGATTCTAGCATAGGGCACAGGGTTCAAGGCAACGAGCACCGGCCTGGGAATGCGAAGGGAGCCAGGGATTCGCCGCGGAGCACCTTCCTCCGCGACCGTGTGTGCGCCAGCGTAAGAGACCAAGAGGGTCCCGGCGATGGATGAAGACGAAAGACAACAGCTACACAGCTGCTGAGAGCAAAAGAAAACAGGCTGTCCTCAGGAGCCGAGCTGTAATAGCTGAGGCATTGCCTCCGCCCGGCTGGGGGCCGCTTGGTCCGCCTCGGTGAGTTCAGGCTTCAGCGTCAAGATTCGTTTCTCGCCACAGGCTCCATGCGGCGCCACCGTCCTGAAACGGGCCGTGTGCTCTGGATTTGCCACACTCCGATTGAAAACGGTCGATTGCGGGGAACAATGAACCTTGCTCCTCCCTGAGCCGCCTCAAGTGGCAGTTCGAACCGTCTTCTGCCCTCTTCGTCCGGCTCCCAGCAGCACCACTCTCGACAACAGACTGGGGCGGAGCCTCGCAGTCCCGGCTTGAGTCAATTCGAGCGGAGTCAGACCCGCTGGTGGTGTCGGTAGGAGCACGTAACTTCTTTATGGACAACAGATACGACTAGGCGGTCATAGACACCGGGAGAGAGAGCGGCAGATGTACGAAGCTGCGGAAAACACCGATGGAAGGGGTGAAACCGGCGCCTGGTATGGAAGCCGGCGCCGGGCCGGTCCGGCCAAGCCGCGCTGCCGTGTCCGGCCGCTTGAAGGCCGCCGGCGACGATCGTTGTCCATATGGCGAGGAATATGACGAAGAAGATCAGAGTCCTGTCTCTAGGTTTGGATCAGAACGAGAGTCGTTGCTTGGAGTCAGGGTTTCGGACGATGGCCTGGGATCTCGATCACGCGGACACGGTCTACGAGACTCTCCGCGGTTTAGAAGACGGGCGCTACGAGCTTCTGTTGCTGTCAGCGGGCCTGTTCGAGCTGTCGATCGAGAAGCTGCTTGAGGAGTCGCTCCGCAAGGCGCCGAAGTTGGTGGTGGTGGTTCTGGCACGGCGGCCGAGCTACGACGAGGCGGTTCGCCTGTCGCGTTGTGGGGCCCACAGTTACCTGCCGCTCGATGATGCTCTCGATAGCCAGGGTGCGCTCTTGGTGAGGCGAATTCAGGAAATCTGTGCGTCTCCCAGCGACCCGCTTGCCGACTACGGCCCGGCAGATCAGGAGCTGTCGGAGCTGGTGGGGACCAGCAAGGCGATCGCGGATGTGATCCACCTAATTCGCCTAATCGCCCCTCGGCAATCGACGGTGCTATTGGCCGGCCGCACGGGTACTGGAAAAGAACTCGTCGCGCGGGCGATTCACCGGGCCTCAGCGCGCCCGGATCGTCCCATGGTGATGGTCAACTGCGGTGCGATCCCCGAGAGCTTGATGGAGGCGGAGTTTTTTGGCCACGTGAAGGGCGCTTTCACGGGGGCTGTCAATCACCGCGTCGGGCGATTCGAGCAGGCGCACGGTGGCACGATCTTTCTTGACGAAATCAGCGAGCTGCCGCTTGAGATGCAAAGCAAGCTGCTGCGGGTTCTGCAGGAGAGAGAACTGCAGCGTGTCGGCAGCTCGGAGACTCTGAAGGTCGATGTACGAGTAGCCGCGGCCACCAACTGCGACCTCAAGCAGATGGTGCAGCGCGGCGAGTTTCGTGAGGACCTTTACTACCGGCTCAACGTAGTGCCTGTCACGCTGCCGAGCCTCGCTGAACGCGCCGAGGATATCCCGCTGCTTGTCGACAACTTCTTGGCCAAGGTTTGCCGTCGCGAGAGCCTGGAGGTCAAGCGTGCCGGGCCGGAGGCCTTGCAGCGGCTCATGGAGTTCAGTTGGCCGGGCAACGTCCGCCAACTCGAGAACGCCATCGAGAAGGCCGTTGCGCTGAGTGGAGACCGAAAGGTCCTCTACCCTAGCGATTTTCCGCTGCCGTCGTCTCCCATTGCGGCTCCGTCGCCGCTGGCGCTCGAAGTGAGACTTCCAGTTGACGGATTGGACTTCGACTCCGTCGTAACGCAGTTCGAGTTGGGGTTGCTGCATCAAGCTTTGGATCGCTGCGGTGGCAACAAGAAACGCGCGGCTGAGCTGTTGCGGATCAAACGAACGACCTTCGCGGCCAAGTTGCGTAGTCTGCAAGCCGCCAGGGCCGGACAAGAGGCATTTGCTCGTCTGGGCTCTGGATAGGAGGAAGAACGTGCTCGGACCACAAACGCTGCTGCTCGCACGATACATGGACTTGCTGTCGGTACGGCAAAAGGTGACGGGTACGAACATTGCCAACGCTGACACCCCCGGCTATAAGACCCGTGACATCCACTTCGATATTGAGTTGGCCCGTGCGCTACAGGGTGTAGACGCCGCAGAGCCCGGCCCTCTCGAGGTCCACCAAGTGGGAGGCTTGGCGGTGAAGAACGACGGCAACGACGTGAGCTTGGACCGCGAGATGGAGCGACTTCCAGAAAGTGTGATCCGCTACGGGCTCGCCTCTTTGCTGGTGCGCGGAAATATCAGTGCCGTCCGCAACGCAATCTTGGAGGGCCGCGGCGGCTAAGGAGTGTGGCTATGAGTCTGTTCTCGACCCTAAATATCAGCAGTTCGGGTCTTTCTGTTCAACGAACACGCGTCGAGCTTCTGGCGCAGAATGTCGCCAACGCTCAGACGACACGTACGCCCGAAGGGGGCCCGTACCGGCGAAAGCACGCCATGTTCGAGTCAGAGCCTCAGCTCGCATCCGCCTTCAGCACGATGCTGGCAGGCTTTCATGCACGGTTGGGATCGGCGGCGAATCCCGCGACGACTGGTGTGCGCGTCGCCGAAGTGATACAAGACGATTCGCCGCCCGAGCGGCGATATCTGCCCAGTCACCCCGATGCGGGCCCGGACGGCTATGTGGAGTTTCCTCCCTTCAACCCGGTGGAAGACATGGTGGATCTTGGCGCCGGCGTCCGAGCCTATCAAGCCAATCTCGCGGTCATCGCCGCTGTCAAAGAAATGATCAACCGCACCATCGACATCAGCTGCTAGGGCGTCGTGGGCCGTTGCCCGAGCAGCCGCTAAGTGTGCTGTCAGGTGTGTTTCCAAGGAGGGCTAGCCATGAACGCAGTCGCCCTGGGCGGAATCAAAGCGCCCGTGTCCATCGAGCCACCGGCGTCCGCAACGCCGGAAAAGGAGGAGGGTTCCTTCGGGGATCTTCTTTCGGATGCCATCGGCCGTCTCAACCAGTTGCAAGGTGAAGCGGACAAGGAGTTACGCAAACTGCTGGCTGGTGAACCGGTCGAGCTCCACCGCGTGCTGTTGGCGGGTGAGAAAGCGGGACTCGCGTCGCAGCTGATGATGAGCATTCGGAATAAGGCGGTCGACGCCTACCAGGAGGTGATGCGGATGCAAGTGTGAGTGTCTGGGAAGGCACTTTTGCCTGTCGGGCCGTGCCGAGGTTCCAGCCACACACGCCACGGTGCGAGACGCCTCTTTGTTCGATTTGGGCCTCAGTTGGACTCCCACACCGCGGGGGCGTGATGTGTCATCCCGGCGGACGGCCTACCACCATGAAGCGGACTGTAATGATGCGGACCGTGACTAGAACGGCGACACGCCAAGGAGCGCGGCGCTGATGGGGAGGATTGTTGCCGTCCTGAGTCAGTTCAGGGACCGTTTTCTCGAATCATGGAACGGCGTGAGCCTCAAGCGGCGAATCATCCTTGTCACTTCCGCGGTCCTGATCTTTGCCGGCGTTTGGTCTTTCCGCTCTTACATGGCGGAGAGGGCTTACCGGCCCTTGTATACCAACCTAACCCCCGAGGAAGCAGGAACGACCGTTGACCGCCTGAAAGAGCTCGAGATTCCCTACAAGCTGGTCGCCCGGGGTAGCACCATCATGATGCCCGAGCAACAGCTCGACGATGCCCGTCTGAAGCTTGCAACAGAGCAGCTTCCCCGGAGCGGGCGTCAGGGGTTCGAGATCTTTGACCAATCTAGCTTCGGCGCAACCGAGTTCGCGGAGCAGGTGAATTTTCGCCGGGCCCTGGAAGGTGAACTGGAACGAACGATCCAGTCACTGGATGAGGTGGATCGGGCTCGCGTTCACATCAGCCTGCCCAAGCGCTCCCTCTTCCTCGACTACGAGCAGCCTGCCAAGGCGTCGGTGGTACTTCAATTGAAGCGTTCCGCGGAGTTGCCCAAGGAGAGAGTTGACGCGGTCACCTACCTCGTCGCCAGCGCGGTAGAGGGTCTGGATTCCAGCAAGGTGGTCATTGTCGACACTCGCGGACGCATTCTTGCCAAGCCGCGGCCCGACGGCCAGGCGTTCAGCGCCGAGCAGCTCGAGTACCGGCAGCGCATCGAGTCGCAAGTAGAGAAGAAGATCCTGGCGACTCTCGAGCCCTATATCGGCTTCGACCGCAGCCGAGCCAATGTCATCGCCGGGGTTGACTGGAACGCCGGGGAACAGACCGAGGAGATTTACGACCCGAATACCGTAGTAATGTCGACCCAGCGTTCAGAAGAGCTGCCCCAGCCCACCCAGCAAGGCGGGGTGCCCGGGACCGCAGCGAACCTGCCGCGGCAGCCTGCCACGCCGCAAGTCGGGGCCACCGGGCACTCGCGCACCCTGGAGACCACCAACTACAAGACCAGCCGCACCGTCACCAGCATGAAGATCGAGCGCGGGGAGGTGAAGAGATTGTCCGTGGCCGTGCTGATCGACCAGGTGATCGAATGGGACGAATCGGCTGGCAAGCTGGTTCGCAGATCCCGCCAAGACGAAGAGATGGCCTCGTTGCGTGAACTAGTCGCCGCGGCGGGGGGAATCAACGAGCAATGTGGCGACACCCTGACGATCGAGAACCTACCCTTTACCATCTTCGAGCCGCCCGTCGAACCCCCTCCAGAACCGGAGCAGGAACCAACTGCGGTTTGGCTCGATTGGATCAAAGAGAACCGATATAACTTATTGACTCCCGCATAATATAGAGTCAGTCAAAACAAAGAGAAGACTGTTTCCAGAAGGCCGTGATCAAACGCGGTTTGCGGTACATGCGGCGGAGTGCCTTGCGGGCCCGCTCGTTCAGCTCGCCGTAGTCTTTCGGACAGACGTTCGGCAACTCGTGCTGCTTCCAGTAAGCCCAGATGTATTCCACCGGATTCAACTCCGGCGCATAGGGTGGCAAGTACTCGGTTGCGATGTGGCCTTCGGAGAGTTCGATGAACTCTTGCACCAGGCGGCTACGGTGCGCCGGCAGCCGATCCCAGACGATCAGCAGCGGGCGATCGATATGACGTACCAACGCCTTGAGAAAGTCGGTCACTTGCTCTTTGCCGATCGCACCGGGATAGAGCCGGAAGTAGAAGTTACGCAGCGTCAGCCCCGCCGAGACGGAAAGCTTCTCCCAGTTGAAGTTAAACTGCAGCACCGGTGTTTGGCCACGTGGCGCCCAGGTGCGGCAGCGATGCGGCTTCTGACTCAATCCGCTTTCGTCGATGAAGACGAGCGTACGGCCTTCGTTTTGGGCTTTTTTTTAATGCGCTTCCAGGTCTTGCGCTTCCAGGTGCGGATCCGCTCTTCGTTGCGCTCGCGCGCCTTTCCGGCCGGGCGTTGCGGGCTCCAGTCGAGCGCTCGCAGGATCTTCCAGGCGTGGCCTGCGTGGTATGCGACCCCGAACTCGTCTCCGATCAGCCGAGCCACCCGCGGACAGCTCCACAGGGGCGTTGGGAAGCCGTGGGCTTCCGGGCCTTCCAGCAGCAGCGACGTCAGGCGTTCGCGTTGTGCGGCATCGAGGAGCGGCTTGCGTCCGGCGCGCCCGGCCTGGCGGAGTCCGGCCGCACCCTGCTCGCGGTATTGCCGCCGCCACTCACTGACGGTTTGGCGAGCGACGTTCAGCCGTCTCGCCGTCTCGGACTGATTGTGGCCTTGGTGGAGCAGCCGCATCGCTTCGAAACGGCGCTTCTCCAGCGCCTTGAAATCCCGCTTCACACCTTTGGGGTTGCCCATACATATATAGATGCTCCACACTGTCAAAAAGTGTCATAATAATTTGCGGGATTCAATAATAGGCGCGGGAATCCTGATCGCGGTTCTGACGGTGGCGTTCCTTTGGTGGAACCGCCGCCGGACGAAAAGGAAGGCCATCCGCGCCAGGAAGGAAGCCGAGCTTAGAGCCGAGCAGGCGCGGCGGGAACTGGAAGCCGCCGAGGAGGCCAAGCAGTTGAAAGAAGCCGAAGAGGCCAAGCTACTGCAAGGGCTGAGGAACACCGCCCTCGGCACCAGCCGGGCACAAGTACTGAAGAAACACCTGGAGCAGACCGCTGCGAACGATCCGGACGCCTTCGTGCAACTGCTTCGCTCGTGGATCCACGAAGACGACGAATAGTGCTGAAAGTTGCCTGTAGCGTTAGGTCACCGAGGGAGCCACAGGGGCCGCTATGGCTATCAGTAACGCCGAAAACGAAAACCTAATTCTCTCCGGCATGCGCAAGGCCGCCATCGCGATCGTTGCGCTTGGTGACGACGTCGCGACGGAAGTTTTTCGGCTGCTTACCGAGGAGGAAGTTCAGCGGGTCAGTCGTGAGATCTCCAAACTAGTGTAGTGCGTCAAGCAGATTGCACCTTATGCAGGGCGGCACGTCCGCGCTTGACTTTCTCGAGGATGTCGGAGGCGGTCGCGGTCCAGATGAAGGGCGTGGGATGCCCGTTGTGCTGGGCGATGTAGTCGTCAATGGCGGCGACGAGCTCGTCCACGCTGCGAAACACGCCGCGGCGCAGGCGCTTGACGGTGAGATCGCGAAAGAATCGCTCGACCATGTTCAGCCACGACGCCGAGGTCGGGGTGAAATGAATGTGGAAGCGCGGGTGACGATCGAGCCAACGCTTCACAGCGGCATGCTTGTGGGTGGCATAGTTGTCCACGATGAGATGAAGCTGTTTGTCCTTGGGAGTGCGGCGGTCAATTAAGCGCAGGAAGCGCAGCCATTCCTGGTGGCTGTGTCGGGGCATGCACTCGGCGATCACGCTGCCGTCAAGGCTGTTGAGCGCCGCAAACAGGGTGGTCGTGCCGTTGCGCTTGTAATCGTGGGTCATCGTTTGGCCGCGTCCCTTTTTGAGCGGCAGGCCGGGCTGGGTGCGATCGAGGGCTTGGATTTGGGACTTCTCATCGAGCGAGAGAACCAGAGCATGCTCAGGCGGATTGAGATAGAGTCCGACGATGTCGTCGAGTTTCTCGGCGAAACGCGGGTCATTGCTGAGCTTGAAGGTCTTGATGCGGTGGGGCTTGAGGCCATGGGCGCGCCAAATCCGTCCCACGGTGGAAGCGCTGACGCCGGCCGCGGCGGCCATGGTGCGGCGGCTCCAGTGGGTGGCGTTGGACGGTTTCTCGCGGGTGGTCTTGTGGATGATCTGCTGTACTTTCTGCTTCGAGACGGCAGGTTTACGACCGGGCCGTGGGGCGTCTTTTGCAATGCCGGCGATGCTGCTTTCGAGAAAGCGCGTGCGCCAGCGGGCCACCAACTGCCGCGAGACACCGAGCTGTGCGGCGATCTGCTTATTCTCGAGACCGTCGGCGGCCAGCAGGACAATCCTGGCTCGCAGGGCGAGACGAACGGCGACTTGGCGGCCGCGCGCGTAGCGGTCCAACTGCTTGCATTGCGCTGTGTTCAAAGTTACTGGTTGTGCTCTTCGCATCCCATGCCTCCTGTTAATAGAGACGATGGGAAGCCAATATAAGTTACATTATTTATGGTGCACTACACTAGGGAACGTTACTCCGGAACAAGCGGAAAAGACGCTCCAAGACTTTCATGAACTTTCGATGGCACACGAGTATCTGATGACGGGCGGTATTGATTATGCGAAACGTGTGCTCAATGGCGCCTTTGGAGACAATCGTGCCCGCAGTATCATCGACCGTCTGGTTAAGTCGTTGGGCGATGAGCTTTCGACCTTTGAGCCGCTGCAGAAAGCCGATCCGCAGCAGGTCGCAAAGTTCATTCAGGGCGAGCACCCGCAGACCATCGCGTTGGTTCTCTCGCACCTCAACAGCAGCTCGGCGGCCGGCATGCTGATGGCGCTTCCGCCGGAGGTCCGGTCGGACGTAGCCGGCCGCATGGCGAAGCTCGATCAGATCTCGCCCGAGATTGTTGGCCGCATCGCGACGATTCTAGAGCAAAAGCTGAAGTCGCTTGGCCAGTTCAGCCGCGAGTCGTACGGAGGTGTTCCGGCGGTCGCGGAGATGTTCAACCGCCTGGAGTCAAACGCTGGGCAAGAGTTGCTGCAGGAAGTGGAAGAGGGGGATGCGGCGCTGGGTGAAGCCATTCGGAACCTGATGTTCGTTTTCGAAGATATCCTTCTCATCGATACGATCGGAATGAGGGAGATTCTTTCGCGTGTTGACAAAAAGACCCTCACGGTGGCACTCAAGGGTACTAGCGAAAAGCTGCGTGATCATTTCTTCAGCAACATGTCGGAGCGGGGAGCAGCGATGCTCCAAGAAGACATGGAAGCGCTGGGGCCGATTAAGATTCGAGACGTCGAGACGTCACAGCAGCAAATCATCGGTATTGTCCGGACTCTGGAGGCTGAAGGCGTTCTGAGTCTGAAGGGTGCCGTGGGTGAGCAGTACGTTGTCTAGGATCTTCAAGCCGCTGGAGGGTGCGGACGAGTTCGAGTCGATGGTTCTTCCTGCCGCGGGAACGCCGCCCGAACCCGGTGTCCACGCTTTTGAGCTTCGTCGGGTCGGCGCCGATCCCGCATCGGGTGACGGACAAGTCTTGCGAGCCGCCGATCCCGACCTCAGCGGAGTCCCAGTGAGCGGAGTCCCAGGGGGCGGGCGGGATGTTCAGACTCTCAAGAAAGGCCGCGAAGAGCAAGAGCCTACTGAAGCCGAGCCGGCGGCACCCAAGGTCGACTTGGACGAAGTGCGGAAGCAGGCCTTCCAGGCAGGTTATGCGGAGGGTGAAGCGGCCGGAGAGCAGCGAGCCGCGGGACGTTGGAAGGAAGCAATTGACGGCCTTGGACGTACGGTCGGTGATCTTGCGACGATCAAGCAGCGCTTGCGCACGGAGGCGGAGCGCGAGGTCGTCAACCTGGCCCTTGCCGTCGCGCGGCGCGTGATCCATCGAGAAATTACGGTGGACCCCACGACAATCCTCTCCATTGTTAGAACCTGTTTGGATGAACTCCGAGGCGCAGAGGTACATCGGTTGAGGGTTAGCGGAGCGGACTTGGATACTGTGATCGAGTATTTCGAGCAGCATCCGGCCAAGAACCTTGAGGTGATTCCCGATGAAGCTGTCGGCCGAGGAGGCGCCATTCTCGAAACCACGCGGGGACGCATTGACGCCCGCATCGAAACCCAGATGCAGGAGATCGAGCGTGGACTCAGCGACGGGTAGCAACGACGCCGCCTTGCTTGAGGCGCTTCGGTCGTACGCGGCACGCGTGGAGTCCATCGACCCTGTTCGCTGCAGCGGGGTGGTCTCGAACGTGGTCGGTCTTCTTGTTGAGTCGGATGGCCCGTCCGCGTCTCTGGGCGACATCTGCGAGATCCGAATCTCGGAGAACAACCGTGTTCGTACTCAGGTGGTGGGCTTTCGCGCAAATCGGGTATTGTCGATGCCCCTAGACGAGGTGGACGGCCCACAACCCGGCTTGCCAATCGTCGCCCGGCACGAGCAAGCACAAGCACCGGTCGGGGATTCGCTCTTGGGCCGCGTAATCGACGGCCTGGGTCGTCCGATCGACGGCGGCGGTGCGCTACATCCTTCTGAGTTCCGAGGACTGTACCAGAAAGCCCCCGGCCCAATGGAGCGTGAGCCGATCTCAGCGCCACTCAGCACAGGCATTCGTGTGATCGATGGCATGCTTCCTTGTGGCCGAGGTCAGCGCGTAGGCATCTTTGGAGGCTCGGGAGTCGGCAAGAGCACTCTGCTTGGTGCAATGGCCCGCAGCAGTGCCGCCGATGTGAACGTCATTGCGATGATCGGCGAAAGGAATCGAGAGGTCAGAGCTTTTCTCGGGGAGACGCTACGTTCCGAAGGTGTACGGAAGTCGGTGATCGTTGTGGCGACGTCGGACCGGCCAGCGCCGGTTCGTGTGCGCTCGGCATTCTTGGCAACGACAATCGCCGAAGCGTTTCGCGACGAGGGCAGAGACGTGTTGCTCATCATGGACTCCGTCACGTGCTTCGCAATGGCTCAACGCGAGATCGGGCTTGCGGCAGGCGAACCGCCCAGTCAGAAGGGGTACACACCTTCCGTCTTTCAGATGCTTCCCAAGATCTTTGAGCGCGCGGGAAACTTCGGCACGGGATCGATCACAGCCTTTTACACGGTGCTCGTTGAGGGTGATGATCTCAACGACCCGATCGCCGACGCCTCCCGGGCGATCCTCGACGGACACGTCGTGCTCTCCCGAGACCTAGCCGCCGCCAATCACTACCCGGCGATCGACGTCCTAGCGAGTGTAAGCCGATTGGCTCCCAGCCTGGCGGACCACGATCACCTCGCCAGCGTGGCCCGGTTGCGTGACTCGATGGCGGCCTACCAAGCTACGGAGGACCTGATCAACCTCGGCGCCTACACTGCCGGATCGAACCCCAAGGTCGATGCCGCCATTCAGCAACGTGATCACGTTCTGGACTTTCTGCGTCAGGACACGGCGGCACACCAGTCCATGGAACAGACCGTGGCAGATCTGCACGCCCTCACTCAAAACCTATGAAGCGGTTCTCCTTTCCGCTCGGCAGAGTCCTTTCGTTTCGTCGGCGAGAACTGGACGTAGCCGAATCGCACTTGAAACGGACACTGCAGCAGGAGTCACTGCTGAGGAAGCGGGCAGAGGAGTTCGAAGAGGAGGCGTTGATGTGCCGTGGGCTCGCGGCCGGCCGCAAAGAGATTCATGGCGCGGCCCTGCGAGCCGCCGGCGAGTATGCAGAAGCTCTGGATGAGCAGCGTGGTGCGGCCCTTAAAGAGAAGCAAGACCTCGTGGAGCAGCGCCGTCAGCAGATGGAGCGTCTGATCGAGATCCGTCGCAATGTCAAGCTCCTTGAGAAACTGCGTGTCAAGCGACTTCGGGTACATCAAGGCGCCCTCAATCGTCAAACAGAGGCCGAGACCGCTGAGTTGCACCTTGCGAAGTGGCTGCGCCGCCGGAGCTGATCGCAATGGCCGCGACTACGTAGCAGTCGCGTGGGCGGCAATGGAGCGACCTACGGAGTTCGCTTCAACGAGTCGGCGAGCCCGCGACCGAAGAACACTCCCCCGGCCCCTATAATGACAGCAGCGGTGGGACACCGCCACGGGCTTCCTTCTCCGCGCAACCGCGCTGACACCTAGCGCTTCCAGCATGAAACTTTCCCGCTCAGATACACCCGCGGAGGCGCAAGCCTGGCTGGTCCTCCTGAGCGGACCAAAAGCGGGGGCTCGCTATCCGCTACGCGGTGTTGCCACGCGATTGGGCCGCGCGGCCACCAATGACATTGTCGTCGATGGCGAAGACGCATCAGTGGTCTCGTCAAGTCATCTGGAGATCCGCAAGAATGGGAACCGTTTCCGGTTGCGTGACCTCGGTAGCACGAACGGCACCTATGTTGGGGACGGCCGGGTATCAGACGTGACCCTCAGTCAGGACATGGTCATCCGTCTTGGGGCAGGGGGACCTCGCTTCGCATTCGAAGTCGAGAACGTGCGTACTCGCCGGGTCGACAAGACAGTGGTGATGTCAGCTCTGGCCGTCCAGCCCAACGAGGACGCCGAGGCGACCGGCGGCTCCATCAGTGGAAAAGACGAGCAGCTGCTTTCGCATGCGGTCAGCAAGGCCCGTCAGGCACGCCGCATGGGCCAGTCCAATCAGACGGTCATCATCATGCGGGAAGCGTTGGGTCAGGCCATTGACCGGTCGGGCAAGAAGTTCAAGCTGATGATCGGCGCCCTTGTGGTCGTCTTGTTTGCCCTGGGCGGATATGGCTACTGGACGATTGAGGAGATCAAACTCGAGAACAGCGGTATCGATCAGCAGATTCAGGTGATCGAGGAGAAACTGGCCGGCGGAGGACTCGAAGCCAGCGAGATTGAAGGCCTGCTTGACGAGTTGGAGGCACAGCAGCGGCGTGCCCGGGCACTGCAGAGCGGCTTGCTCTATCGATGGGGGGTGTGGGGAGAAGAACAGATCTTCGTCCAGCGTGAGATCCGAGCGCTGATGAAGGATTTCGGGGCGGAGGTCTATAGTGTTCCACCGGAGTTTATCGAACAGGTAAAGCGCTTTATCGAGCAGTACCAGACTCGCGACCAGCAACATGTCGAACGCGCACTTGGCCGCTCCCGTGACGACCTCGACACGATGCGTCGAATCTTCGAGGAGGCCAAGCTGCCTCCGGACTTGGCGTACATGGCTCTCGTGGAGAGCGCCTTTCTCAGAGACAGTGTGAGCCGCGCGGGAGCCGTCGGCCCGTGGCAATTCACGGAGGCCACGGCCCGGTACTATGGAATGAAGGTCGGCCAGGGCGTCGACGAGAGACGTGACATTGAGAAGTCCACCATGGCGGCGACCCGTTACATGCGGGAACTAATCTTAAACTTCGGCTCCGGCAGTTCGGTCATGCTCGCTTTGGCAGCGTACAATCTGGGTCCGACCAAAGTGAGGCGGGCCGTGCGCACAGTGGAAGACCCCATCAAGCAGCGCAATTTCTGGTACTTGTACCGTGTCCGCGCCCTTCCCGTCGAGACACGTCAGTACGTCCCCAAAATCGTTGCGGCCATCATCATCGGCCGTAATCCCCAACGCTTCGGTTTCTGAGTGTAACCGCCCTAGGGAACCGCATGAGTTCGCCTGCGAGCCACGATGAGCGACTGGCCGAGGGGGTCGTGCGCGCTCTGCGGCCTCGCTCTGTGCTGGTTGTCGGCCGGGACGTGGATCGTCTCGTCGGGTGCTTGGAGCATAAGGGTGTTGCAGCTGGGAGTGTGCAGCCGGCGGTCAACCGAGGCGGTGCTGTGCCGGCGACTTCGGTCTCTTTGGGTCAAGGTTCCAACGTCGATCCAGTCGAGGAGGGCTGTGATTTGGTGCTCTGGATCGACGGGGATTGCCCTCCCGATACGGGCGCCCTAAAGGAGTCGGTAGAGAGGTTGACGAGCGCGGCGGGGAGTGTTCTGTTTGGGGCCCCGGGGATCGAGGGGGACACTCGTGAGCGCTCCGGTTGTCCCTCGGCAGCGACCTGGCTGGAGACGTTCTCCACGAACGGCTTCGAGGCCGATCTGTCGTTCGACACGACGTTCGCCGGGCCTCACTTCCTGTTGCTCAAGAGAGATGGTGCGAAACACACCCCTGAAACACGAACTCTCCTGTGTGAGCTGTTGCACGGCCGGACCCTAGCGTTACACCAGCAACAACTAATCACCTGTTTGTCCAAGGAAATTGACAAGCTCAAAGTCGACGCAGCGCTGAGTTCAGATCGGCTGAGGGCAACCCAGCGGACCGTGGCGATTCTTGACAACCGCGTGGGTGCGCACGCCGTCCAGATTGAAGCCCTGTCGCGAGTCGTATTTGGAAGTTGCTGCAAGTCGCTGCGAGCTGGGCACTGCGAGTGGGACAGGTCATTGGCCCGGGAAGGGGGTCGGGTGCGGGCCCAGAGCCCGAGCTTCGCCTGCCTGCAGGTGATCCGGCCGAGTCCAAGAGGGAGGAGTACGCTCGGTGGATTCTTCTGAATGAGGCCTCCGACCAGCAGAAGGAAGCGCTGACAATCGAGACCCAAGGACTCCCCTGTAAGCCTCGCATCAGCATCGTGATCGCGATAGACAGGACGGCGCCCCGTTTCTTGTCACATACGATGTCGTCTTTGCGTGCACAGCGCTATCAGCACTGGGAGCTGATTGTGGCGCACGATGATTCGCTCGAAGAGGAAGCCAAGCAGCAAGTGCAAGTCGCGCAACACGAGGACCGGCGCGTTCGTGTGCTGTCACTGGACGGGCAAGCCGACGTGGCTCATCTGGCGAACGCAGCCCTCAGAGAGTGTAACGGGGACTTTGTTGGATTTGTCAAAGCGGAGGACGAACTGGGCGACTTAGCACTTGTGGAAGTCGTTCATGAGTTGAATAGTGAACCCCGCCCGGATGTACTCTATGGCGACGAAGACAAGCTGGATGAGGCGCGCCGCCGCACTGCGTGGAACTTCAAGCCAGGGTGGTCGCCCGACCTCCTGCGGTCGTTCGACTACGTTGGCTGTTTCGTAGTCGCCCGTCGAGCACTGGTCGATGAAACCGGTGGCTGGCGCGCCGGCGTCGGAGGCGCCTACGTGTATGACCTTCTTTTGCGGCTGAGCGAGAAAACGAAACGCATCCAGCGAATCCCCGCCGTACTCTATCACTCCCGCTTGAACTCCACAGAAGAATCCTCGACGGGTGTCGAGGGAGTGAAGGAGGCGGAGCGAAAAGCCCTGCGGGAGCATCTTGACCGGACCCAGTGCGAGGCACAGATTGTCAAGGTCGGGTCATCTGGCTTTCGCGTGCGGTACCGGGTGACGGGGCCGCCCGCCGTGACAGGAATCCTTACAGCCGGGGGGCGAGTGGACCTTCTCCGCGTCGCCCTGGAGGGGCTGCGCGGACGAACGAGCTACGAGAGCTTTGGAATTGTGGTCGTCGACAATTCGCGGGATGCCGCCGTGAAGGAGTTGGTGTGCAGTCTGGAGCCGGGGAGAGTCGCAGTCGAGTACCGCGACGCGCGCTCGGTACCATTCAATTATTCCCGCTTGCGTAATCTCGGCACCGAAGGGATCGAATCACCGTTGTTGGTGTTCCTCAACGACGACGTCGGTGTTATCGGAGATGAATGGCTTACCGCCATGGTCGAGCACGGCCAACGGGACGAGGTCGGCGTAGTTGGAGCGCGGCTGCTGTTTGCTGACGGCAAACTCCAGCATGCCGGTGTGGTCATGGGTCTGTTCGACGGCTGTGGCCACCCGTTTCGGGGTGCCGACCCTGCCGGAGATGCCGACCTAAGGCTGACCGATGTCATTCGCAATACTTCGTCCGTTACCGCTGCTTGCATGCTCATGCGGAACGCCGTGTTTCAAGAACTGGGCGGCTTCGAAGACCAATTGCCCTCGACGTTTCAGGACATGGACCTGTGCCTGAAGGCACTGGAGCACGGCTATTTGGTTGTATATACGCCCTACGCCGAGCTTTACCACTACGAGGGTTCGACGAAGGCAGCCGCCCAAAGCCGGCCCTTAGCGCAAGAACTGGCCTACATGCAAGAGCGCTGGAAGTCCTACATCGAAGATGACCCTTATTACAACCCGAACCTGACGCGCGACGCCACCGATTACGGTCTCAGGTTTGGGTCCCGTGCAGGATTCCGTCACCGAGGTACTCAAAGCGCATGAAGCGGGCCCGATGCGGAAACCACTCCGTTGCTTGTGGAGTGGCTGCCTTCTTGATTCCTTCAGCTAAGCCGCTGCGCTGTCTCCGATCGGTCGCTCTGGTTCTCGTCTGCTCAGCGGTTTTCGTCACCGGGCGTTCGAGTCTCAAGGCGGCAGCAGCTCCAGGAGCGGCCTCGGTCCGTAAGGCCTACGGCATCGAAGAGCGGGTTCCCTGGACCATGTCCCGCATTCAGGGCCGTGCCGAGGCCCCCGATCCCTACCGGGCCGAGGTCGCCTTCCCCAACGTCCAGTTCTATGAGCCGATCACGATCGGGAACGTGCCGGGCGAGAACCGCTTCGTGGTGGGCGAGCGCTACGGCAAGATCTTCGCCTTCACGAACGAAAGGGATGCGAACGACAAGCAGTTGATGATCGATCTGGGCAGAGTGCTCTTCGGCCTCGTGCTGCATCCCCGTTTCCAAGAGAACGGCTATCTCTATGTTGTAACCATCCCGGAAATGGGGTTCGAAGCCGCTACCGGCAGCAGGCTGTCGCGCTTCCGCGCGGCAACCGAGTTCCCGTATCGCGTCGATCCCCACTCGGAACAGGTTCTTCTGGAATGGCCTTCCGGCGGGCACAACGGAGGATGCATGCGATTCGGGCCCGACGGCTATCTCTACCTGGCTGTAGGGGATGCTAGCGGCATTGCCGACGGCCGCATCACCGGGCAAGACGTCAGCGATCTACCGGCCTCGTTGATTCGGATTGACGTCGACAAGCAAGACTTGGATCTGCTGTATGCGATCCCTGCTGACAATCCCTTCGTCGACACGCCTGATGCGCGTGGTGAGATTTGGGCTTACGGCTTGCGGCAGCTTTGGAAATTCAGCTTCGATCGTAAGACAGGGCAGCTTTGGGGTGGAGACATCGGCCAGGATCTCTGGGAAATGATCTACCGCATTGAGAAAGGCGGCAACTACGGGTGGAGCGTGCGTGAGGGCAACCACCCGTTTCGGCCAGAGCGAAGCAAGGGACCGACGCCGATACTCGATCCGATCGTCGATCACAGCCATACTGATTTCCGCTCGATTACCGGTGGCTACTTCTACTACAGCGACCGTCTTCCGGAGCTGAACGGAGCCTACGTCTACGGTGATTACGACACGGGCCGAGTGTGGACGCTGCGCTATGAGGATGGTCAGGTTCGAGATCATCGGCAGTTGACCGATACACAGCTCCGTGTAATCGAATTCGCACAGGACGATGCGGGCGAGGTCTATTTCGCTGACTTCGTGAGCGGCCGATTATATCGCTTGGCGCCGTCGCCACCTCCTGACCCCTTGGCACCGCGATTTCCGCGCTGGCTGAGTGAAACCGGGCTGTTCACGTCGACGGAAGAGATGACGCCCGCGCCCGGTCTGATTCCCTACTCGGTGAACTCGGCGCTGTGGTCGGACGGCGCGAGTAAAGAGCGCTACTTGGCGTTGCCTGGTGATTCCAAGATCAGCTACAACACGCTCACGTATCCGCAGCCGGCGCCAGGCGCTCCCCCGGGGTGGCAGTTCCCCGATGGGGCTGTCGCCGTGAAGACCTTTTCGATCGAGATGGAGGCCGGCAAACCGGGGAGCCTGCGGCGGCTCGAGACGCGTTTGATGGTGCATGAGAAGATTCCGGGTACCGACGAGTATGGTGAGGAGCTGTGGTCCGGCTATACCTATGTTTGGAACGACGATCAGAGCGACGCCTACTTGCTTGACGCCAAGGGGCTTGATCGTGAGTTGACGATCAAGGATGCGAGCGCGCCCGGCGGTGTTCGCAAACAGGTGTGGAACTTCCCGAGCCGAGCCGGGTGTACGCTCTGCCACACCGTACCGGCCAAGTACGTGTTAGGAATCAATACCCGTCAATTGAACAAGGACCACGACTACGGTGGGGTTGTCGCGAACCAACTGGCGACGTTTGAACATTTGGGACTGTTTGACCAGCCGTTGCCGGATCAGCCTGACAAGCTGCCGCGCCTCTACGACCATGAAGATACCGCTGTTCCGCTTGGCAAAAGGGCCCGGTCGTACCTGGCCTCGAATTGCGCTCATTGTCACCGCAAGTGGGGCGGCGGCAACGCCGAGTTCCAGTTGCTTTCGACACTGCCGGTCGACGAGTTGGGCATCGTCAACACCCCGACACAGCACGGTGACTTCGACCTCAGCCGGCCCGGCGTGCTCATACCCGGCTCTCCCGAGCGGTCGATGGTCTACCACCGGATGAAGATCACCGGTCTGGGCCGGATGCCTCATATCGCGTCGAGTGTGGTGGATGAGAAGGCCGTCCAGCTGATTCACGACTGGATACGGCAGTTGCCCGCTCAGCCCGCCGCGGACTAGCATGGGAGGGCGCAGTGCGGCTGGTCCGTAACAGTGATCCAGAGACAGCCTGTCTTGCGTCAATTCAGTCAAGTTTGTCCGGAGGTCCTCCGATGCGCCCGTACGGTTTCCTGATTCTTGCTGTTGTTCTTTGCACCGCTTTCTGTGGGAACGAAGCACCCCCTCCCGAGCCCGCCGCCGTGGAGCCGATTGTCCCGGCTGACTTCGAGTTGGAGAAGCTCTTTACCCGCACGGCCGATATCAAGGGTGGACTCACCGAAGGGCCCGCGGTGGCGCCGGACGGGAGTATCTACTTCTCCGACATCCCGTTCGGCACCGACAAAGGCCTGATCATGCGGTTTGATCCGAAAACGAGGGAGACGACGGTGTTTGCGGAAGACAGCGGCAAGTCGAACGGCCTTACCTTTGACGCGGACGGGCACTTGTTGGCGGCTGAGGGGTCGGACTACGGGGGGCGGCGGATTTCCCGCTGGAACGTGGAGACCGGCGAGCGCACGACGGCGGCCGACAACTACCAGGGTAAGAAGTTCAATGCGCCTAACGATATTTGCCAAGACAGCAAGGGCCGAATCTATTTCAGCGATCCGCGCTACCTAGGACAAGAACCGCGCGAACTGGAGAATCTCGCTGTCTACCGCATCGATACCGATGGGACCGTGGTGGAGGTCACTCACGAGGTCGAGAAGCCCAACGGCGTTGCCTTGAGCCCGGATGAGAAGACGCTCTACCTTGTTGACCACAACAATGGCAGCGAGCGCATCACGGACCCGGATGCGCCCAAGGCTGAGCATGGCGCGATGAAGGTCTACGCGTTTCCGCTAGGAGACGACGGTCTTGTCAATGGTCCGCGCCGAACACTCGTCGACTTCGGGAAAGAAGCCGGCTGTGATGGCATGACGGTTGACGAGCAGGGCAACATCTACCTCACCGCACGGAGCCTGAAGCGGCCGGGTGTGTTGATCGTTAATCCCGAAGGGGAGGAAGTCGGGTTCATTGCGACGGGGCCGGAGAATCAGACGGACCCGGACAATGCCCAGGGGTTGCCGAGCAATGTTGAGTTTGGAATTGGTGATGAGGCGGATGTGCTCTACGTGACGATTGACTTGAGCCTGTATCGCGTGCGGTTGAATGTGAAGGGGTATCACCGGCAGTACATGTAGTTGCGCGTCGTGTGCAGTAGGGGGGATGGCTCGGCTGGGGGATCAGTCTGCTAGAGGCAGATTGAGGGTAGCGCCTGTCTCAACCGAGCGAAAGACGGCCTCCGTGAACTCCATGTACTTGACACCCGCGTAGAACGTGGTGTCGGCGGGTGTTCCTGTGAGGATAGCGTCGATGAAGTCCTGCTCGACCGTCCAGGCCCTGGCTTCGTTTTCGGGGATCGGAATCTCAGCTAGTGCGTCGTCCCCTCCTTGCCCCCCCATGATGGCGTCCGTCGCGAGGTTGTAGATCAAGGTGCCGTTGCTACCGTAGGCTTCGACGAGCGGGTGGACCCCTAAGCGAGCCATCCCTGAGAATAGGAAAGCCGCGGTCGCGCCGTTCTCCATTCTTCCCGTGATGTAGACGGTGTCGGGACGTTCGACGGCACCCAATCCGTCTCCCGATGGCAGCGGACGTTCTCTGACGAACGTTTCCGCCTGAGCTGAAACGGTCTTCATGTAGCCGAACCAGCGGTGGACGGTCTCAACAACGATGCCCATCGCCAAGGCGTTCAGGCCCGAGTAGCGGCCGACCTGCCGCCAGTGAAGAGGCTTCGCCGGGTCGACGAGGTCGCCGGTCAGAAACCGTGCGTGGACGTTGTAGACATCCCCAAGGTAGCCCCCACCAATCAGTCGCCTCATGACATTGTGCCCCTTGAGGCCGAATGGAGAAGGGCAGATTTGGGTCACCAAACCCGTTTCCTCGGCCTTGGCGTACATAGCCTTCGCCTCGCGCAGGTTCATGGCCATACGTGCTTGCACGAAGGTATGCTTGCCGGCGTCGAGCGATTCAAGGACGAAGGGGCAGTGCCGATAGGGCCACGTGCCAATCATGACCGCGTCGATGTCGTCGCGCGCCATCAGGGCCTGCGGGTCGGTCATGATCTTGGGGCTCAGGCCGAACTCTGCCGCGATACTGCGGGCGGACTCCTCACTGCGGTTACAGATGGCAGCGACCTCGGCATCGTCGATCTTGGCGAGACCGGGGAAGTGACGCTGGCGGAAGATGTCACCGGCGCCGATGATGCCAATACGGACTCTGTCGGGCATGGGTGTGTTCCTTGTGGACGTGCTTACGTTCCTTGGCCTGGACGAGCGGTTCAGAGCCGCGACCGTGAGGGAGCGTTGAGGACCGTCGGATCGGCTGGGCTGTGCGGGCCTTTAGAACTGAACCTGCTTCCCCGTTTGCTAAACGCGCTCGGCACGGAAATCGGGAACTTCCGCTATCAAACCTTCTCCGGCACACTCCAAGGTGCGCGGTACTTCTTGGTCAGCAGAGCGTTGGCCTCGGGGTCGTTCTTGACCTTCTCAGCCACAGGGTCGAAGTGCAGCACCCGGCCAACGCGGTAGGCCGTCTCGCCCAGGTGGATCAAAGCGCAAGAGAGGTGCGCCTCCTCGGCAGGCGTGACGGGTTGCTTGCGGCCCCTGACGGACTCGATAAAGTTGCCCACGTGCAGACCGGTTGGCGGCGGCAGGCCGTCGGGCCCCATGCTGGGTCCTTTGGTCTCCTTCTTGCCGAGATAGACCCGCAGGTGCTGGCGGCGCGAGAAGATCATGTAGCCTTCCGTGCCGTAGAAGGCGTTGCCGCTGTCGAAGCCGTGCATGCCGTAGGGGGTCCACAGACGGTCTTCGTAGAGCAGGACCTTCCCCTCGGCGTAGTGATAGGCGATCGACATGTTGTCGGGGAACTCGCGCTCGCCTTCAAGATCGATCGTGCTGCCGTGCGCAGTGATGCGGACCGGGTGGGTCTTCACGCCCAGCGCCCATCGCGCGATGTCGATGTCGTGGGCGCCGTCGTCGCCGAGGTCGCCGTTGCCATAGTCACGATAGGGCCGCCAGATTCGATGGAAGCGGTTTGCGTTGAAACGTTGCTTCGGAGCCGGCCCAAGCCACATGTCGTAGTCCACGCCGGGCGGTGCCGCGCTGTCGGGCTTCGCTTGCTGGGGCTGGATGCGCTGGATGTTCCAGGCCTTGGTCATCTTGATCTCACCCAACAGGCCCGAGGCGAGAATCTCGCTTGCCCGTTCAGTGACCTTGCTAGAGCGCGTCTGGCCGCCGTGCTGCACGATGCGGTTGTGCTTCTTCGCCGCATCAACCAGGATGCGCCCTTCGCGAAATACGTGGCTAGCGGGTTTCTCGATGTAAAGGTCCTTGCCGGCGGCAAGGGCCGGAATGGCCATGGGAACGTGCCAGTGATGCGGCGTGGCGAGCACGAGCGCGTCGATACTTTGGTCGTCGAATAGGAGGCGAAAGTCGGCCACCAGTTTGGGCGTTTCGCCGCTGAACTTACGGACCGTTAGGGCAGCACGTTCACGAACGCTTTGGTCGACGTCACACAGCGCCGTGATGCGTGTGTCGGAGCGTTTCGCGAGATACCGGGCGAGGCTGTTTCCTCGACCGTTGACGCCCACGACGGCAACGGTCACCCGTTCATTTGGGGAGGCAGAGCTGGTTCGGATGGCAAGGCTAGTCGCGGCTGCGCCCAGGGTCGCCGAGAAGAGCTTCCGGCGGCTGACTGCGCTCATTTTGTCTGTCTCCTTGGAATCGTTGCTTGACTGTGATTGTTGGCGTGCCGGTTGACCGCTCGCTGAGGGGCTGTGAAAAAAATGGGAACTGTACCTAGCGCCGCCCACGTAGCTTCGCTGTTTTCAAGTTTGACAAGCGGCGCGAAGCGGACTGCCCCATTTTTTTACAGCCCCTTGACGCGCGCGGCACCGAAGCAGCGCTTTCTAGACCGGGTCGGGGACTTTCCATGGCTCGCGGTACTCCTTCGTGAGAAACGCGTCGGCCTTGGAGTTATCGCGGAACTTCTCCTTCTCAGCATCGAAGTGGAGCACCTGGCCGACGCGATAGGCGATTTCGCCTAGGTGAACCAGCCCGCAGCTCAGGTGGGCCGTTAGGGCCGGGGCGGTGGGCTGCTTCCTCGACTTCACCGAGTCGATGAAGTTGTACATGTGCTCCGGGTGGCCGCCCGGCCCATCACTCATACCCGGGCCCTTCTCATCCTTCTTACCGCGATAGACCTGGAAATAGCCCCGGCGCGAGAAGATCATGTAGCCGTCGGTGCCGTAGAAGGCGTTGCCGCTGTCGAAGCCGTGGAGACCGTAGGGCGTCCACCCACGGTCTTCGTAAAGCAGGACTTTGCCCTCCTCGTATTGGTAGGCAACCATCATGTTGTCGGGGAATTCACGTTCGCCTTCGAGATCGATGCGGCTGCCATGGGCGGTGATGCGGACGGGGTGGGTTTCGACACCTAGCCCGAAGCGAGCCATGTCAAGGTCGTGGATTCCGTCGCCCCCGATGTCGCCGTTACCGAAAGCGCGATACCAGTTCCAGTTGCCGTGGAAGCGATTCTCGTTGAAGTCGCGCTCGGTCGCCGGGCCTAGCCAGAGGTCATAATTCACACCTTGCGGGGGGGATGCGTTGGCAACAGGACGCCGATGGTTGTGGGTCTGGACGTTCCAGGCCTTGCTCATCTTGACTTTGCCGATGACACCTTGTTTCAGCAGCTCGCCGGCTTTCTTGGTGACCTCGCTCGACCGCATCTGGGTGCCGTGCTGAAAGATGCGGTCGTATTTCTTGGCCGCTTCGACCATGAGTCGCCCTTCGCGGAACACGTGGCTGGCCGGCTTTTCGCAGTAGACGTCTTTGCGGGCCTGCATCACTCGGACGGCGATCGGGGCGTGCCAGTGGTGGGGTGTGGCGACGACGACGGCGTCGATAGACTTGTCGTTGAGTAGGTCGCGGAAGTCTTCCACGAGCTTGGGTGTGTGGCCCTTTGCCCTGTTCACCATCTGGCCGGCGCGCTCAGCAACGGCCTGGTCGATGTCGCAGATGGCTGTGATCCGGACGTCGTCGCGAGTCAACAGCCGCTCGACGTGGCCGCGGCCCATTCCGCGCACGCCCACGACCGAGACACCGAGCTGGTCGTTCGGGGAGGCGGATGAAGTGCGGATGGCGAGGGTACCGGCAGCCGCGAGAGCCGCCGCTCCGCCGGTCGAGCGGGACAGAAACTCACGCCGGGGTATGGATTTCATGCGGGTAGCTCCTTTCCCAACCGGCTGTGCGAACCGGCTGGCTGACTGCGGCGGCACGCCGAGTTCCTACATTCTACGCAACGGAACGGTCAAACGTTGACGCCGCAGGCCTGAAGCAAAGTCCTCTGCACAGTCAGGTCGTGCTCGGGTGTGAAGAACTCCACGGGACGGCGCTCGCGAATTGCTTGAGCCAGGTCGTCCATGTCGGGTAGGTAGCGCACCGATGGCCCAACATCCACTTGGTGGACACCGGCCGTGAAATCGCCGTGCGGCTTGCTGAGCGCCAACTGCACCTTGGGACGGTCCGGATCGTTGATCTGAATTGAGCCGTGTTCTCCGTAGATGTGAAAATAGCGGTCCCCGTTTCGGGTGTGGCTTTTGACCATGGCGAGCGCAGGGTCGAACTCGAACGTCGCCATGACGTCGTCTTCCAGTTGGTCGTCGTCCGGATCGCTATGGCGGAGTGTGGGGCTGACGCGCACGGGCTTGCCCAACAGCCAGACAAGCGGGTCAATCATGTGGCAGCAGATCTCAAACATCTGGCCACCAGGATAGCGGTCGAGCCGCCGCCGTCCTTCCGGACTCAGCCTGTCGTTCATCTGGCAGATGACTGAGCGAACGGGCCCGAGCCAGTTCTCTCGAATCGCCCGATGGGCGAGGCGGAAGGCCGGGTTGTAACGGAAGACGAAGCCCATTTGGACGTAGAGATGGCGCCGCTCGGCTTCTTGGTAGACCTTGCGCAGCAGCCCCAGGTTCATTCCAGGTGGTTTGTCGATCTTGGTGTGCTTGCCGGCCTCGATCGAGCGGAGTGAGTAGTAGAGCGCTTCGAGGGGATCGGTCTCGATACAGATCATCTGGATCGACTTGTCGGCGAGCAGATCATCCACGCTTACCCATTTCACTCCGCTCCATCGGGGATCGTTGCGGGCCTTGCCGAGGAGTTGTGAGTTGGGTTCCGCCGCGGCGATGAAAGTGTAGTTTTCCGAGCGGCGTATCGCGTCGAGATGTCCTCGGGCGTGGGAATGGGCCGTACCGATCATGCCGGCGCCTATGGGTTCGCTCATGACGATGTCGACCTCCGGCCCACTATCGCATAGTGCTGCCAACGATGGAGCATCCGGCGATGGGAATCAGCTGGAGGGTTTCCTATTGACTCCCGCATAATATAGAGTCAGTCAAAACAAAGAGAAGACTGTTTCCAGAAGGCCGTGATCAAACGCGGTTTGCGGTACATGCGGCGGAGTGCCTTGCGGGCCCGCTCGTTCAGCTCGCCGTAGTCTTTCGGACAGACGTTCGGCAACTCGTGCTGCTTCCAGTAAGCCCAGATGTATTCCACCGGATTCAACTCCGGCGCATAGGGTGGCAAGTACTCGGTTGCGATGTGGCCTTCGGAGAGTTCGATGAACTCTTGCACCAGGCGGCTACGGTGCGCCGGCAGCCGATCCCAGACGATCAGCAGCGGGCGATCGATATGACGTACCAACGCCTTGAGAAAGTCGGTCACTTGCTCTTTGCCGATCGCACCGGGATAGAGCCGGAAGTAGAAGTTACGCAGCGTCAGCCCCGCCGAGACGGAAAGCTTCTCCCAGTTGAAGTTAAACTGCAGCACCGGTGTTTGGCCACGTGGCGCCCAGGTGCGGCAGCGATGCGGCTTCTGACTCAATCCGCTTTCGTCGATGAAGACGAGCGTACGGCCTTCGTTTTGGGCTTTTTTTAATGCGCTTCCAGGTCTTGCGCTTCCAGGTGCGGATCCGCTCTTCGTTGCGCTCGCGCGCCTTTCCGGCCGGGCGTTGCGGGCTCCAGTCGAGCGCTCGCAGGATCTTCCAGGCGTGGCCTGCGTGGTATGCGACCCCGAACTCGTCTCCGGTCAGCCGAGCCACCCGCGGACAGCTCCACAGGGGCGTTGGGAAGCCGTGGGCTTCCGGGCCTTCCAGCAGCAGCGACGTCAGGCGTTCGCGTTGTGCGGCATCGAGGAGCGGCTTGCGTCCGGCGCGCCCGGCCTGGCGGAGTCCGGCCGCACCCTGCTCGCGGTATTGCCGCCGCCACTCACTGACGGTTTGGCGAGCGACGTTCAGCCGTCTCGCCGTCTCGGACTGATTGTGGCCTTGGTGGAGCAGCCGCATCGCTTCGAAACGGCGCTTCTCCAGCGCCTTGAAATCCCGCTTCACACCTTTGGGGTTGCCCATACATATATAGATGCTCCACACTGTCAAAAAGTGTCATAATAATTTGCGGGATTCAATAGATGTGCCGTCCGTGCTCGTGGGGCGGTACACCTCAAACGCGACCACGCCCATCCGTTCACGGAACTCCGCACTCTTCTCGATACGCCCTTCTGCCAGCCACTGCTCTATGAGCTTGCGTCCTCCCGGGAAGACCGTTCTGCCCTTGCCACGGACGATCAAGCGGCTGTCATCATTGGCCAGTACCTCTCGTGTCCGCTGTTCCTTCTGTTGGGCAGAATCCGTTTCCATATACAGGCCGAATAGCTCTTCCCAGCCGATCTCGTACGGCTGGCCTAGGAAGGCGAACGGAGTGCTCAATCCAAAATCAAACAGGTAATACTTGCAGTCAGGGTGATCGCGGGTATGTGAGATCAGTGGATAGATGGCGTCAGTGAAGCTGCCCGAGCCGCCGGTGTGGGTATAGCCGGCCAGATAGCGCGCATTCAGAGACAAGTTCCAGAGGACGGTTGCCGCGACTACGACCGGGAAGACGCCTCGCAGCTTCCATCGCTCCGCGGTTGCGGCCAACGAGACCGTCGCGAAAAGGAGCGGGAAGGGGTAAAACATCACGACGTGATGGGCACTACCGCCAGCCCCCCGGAAGACGAACATCAGGAGATAGCTGCCGAGTGACAGGAGCAGCGGAAAGAGTACGGCTCGCCGATGGCGGGTAAGGAGCGTGATCGGGAGCAGAAGGACCGAGACCACCATGAGCGGCCAACTCAGTGAGGTGCGGGCGTGACCCAGGCGCTTGAAAATCGTTGCCATCTGAGGCGCAGCGATGTCTTCGGGAACCGGGGCCGATTCGAACTCATCTCGAACGATCAGCCAGAGGACCGCGCTACCGTCGAGTGTGCCGCGTGCTGGGTACAGCTTCTCGGGGCGGAACTCGAAGCTCCAGTTCTCCGACGCGGTCGTTCCTCGTTCGGTGACGTTGAACATCCAGAACGGCAGGGAACCTAGTAGAAACGCGACCAGACCAAGGGCTGCAATGCGATAGCTGAAGCGTTTTGCGGTCTCCTTGGGGGAAAGCGCTAGGACGCAGAGGGCTAGCGGCAGCAAGAACCACACGAAAGTCGCTTTGTCCCATAGGGCCAAGCCAAAGATGAACATCCCGCCGGTCCAAAGTCGCACGTTGCCGCCCACAAGCCAGCCGGAGATCAGAGCTAGGCCGGCCATCTTCAGCAACTGCATGAAAGCTACCGGGCCCCAGTCAATGCGGATGGTGTGGATAAAACTCGGGTCGGTGGCAAGCAAAAGCGTGGCCACGACGGCAACAGCGGAAGAATAGTGCCTCCGCAGGAAGATGAGTGTCAACCATAGGGTCGCCGCACCCAACAAAAGAACGAAAGCCCGAACAGTTGAAACCGTCACCGGAAACAGTGCGAAGACTGCCTTCATGACCAACGTCTTCAGGGTCCCGACGTAGGTCATGACCATAACGGGAATCTCTGCGCCCGCGATCGTCCAGGAATAGAGCGTCGAGCCAAAGGCAAAGGGCTCCAGGACCTGAACGAAGAGAAGCTCGTCCTGGTACGGGCCGGGCAGAGATAGCCACGGAAACGAACAGACAGAGAAGAGCCCTAGGGCCAGCAAGAGCGAGATCTGTTCGCGTCGGTTCAGGTGGAGCATCGGTTGGGTTTGACGAGTCTCCATGGTAAACGAGGCGATTGGGGTTCGCGTGGTTGTCAGCATTGTTTGGTTAAGGGGCTCTCGTCGTGAGACGTAGCACATTTCGCAAGGCGGCCAGCTTGGTGGCTCATGCCACGGTGCGATAATGAGTCTCTTCGCGAATGGCTTCGAGAAAACCGATTACGTACGCCGATGCCGGTGTCGATATCAGCGAGTCCGATCGTGCCACGGCAAGCATCAAACGTTTGGTGCGCCAGACCTTCGACAAGCGGGTATTGGCGGGAGTCGGCGCTTTCGGGGCGGTCTACGACATCGATCGGCTTGGAGTGAAGCGGCCGGTCCTGGTCAGCTCGGCGGATGGCGTGGGGACCAAACTGAAAGTGGCCGCCGCGATGAATGTTCACGACACCGTCGGCCAGGATCTCGTGAACCACTGCGTCAACGACATCGCCGTGCAGGGCGCACGTCCACTATTCTTTTTGGACTATTTCTCCGTCGGGAAGCTGGATGCAAAGCTGGCCGCGAGTGTCGTGAAGGGGCTGAGCCGCGCCTGCCGAGAGAACGATTGTGCTCTGATTGGCGGCGAGACGGCCGAGATGCCGGGACTCTACCAGGCTGGTGACTACGACCTGGCAGGTTTCATTGTTGGTTTAGCTAATAAGGTACAACTACTTGGTTCAAAACGAGTTAGAGAGGGGGATCTTCTTCTGGGATTACCCTCTAACGGGCTGCACACGAACGGGTACTCGTTGGCGCGAAAGCTACTATTCGACGTTGCCGGGCTGCGCCCGGGAAAGCACGTACCGGTTCTCAGGAAAACCGTGGGTCAGGAGCTCCTGCGGATTCACCGGAGCTATCTGAAGCCATTGCAGGCTCTATTAAAGAAGCGATTGGTTCACGGAGCCGCGCACATTACCGGCGGAGGCATCACCGAGAACACACCCCGCATGCTTCCGCAGGGTTTGAGTGCGACTATCCGCAGGGGGTCTTGGCCAGATCAGCCTATTTTCAGCTATCTTCGGGAGTTGGGCAGCCTTGACGACAATGAGGCGTACCGCACGTTCAACATGGGGCTGGGGCTAATCGCAGCTGTTCCCGTACGAGCGCGGCGGCGAGCGACAACCGTTCTAGCGGATTTGGGTGAGACGGCGTACTGGGTTGGCGAGGTTACCAAAGGACGCCGCAGAGTGGTCTACGAGTGAAGAAGCTAGGTATTCTCCTGTCGGGCCGGGGCTCCAACTTCGAAGCGATTGCCGACAGCGTCGACGCGGGTAGAATCGACGCGGAGATCGCGGTCGTCATCAGCAACAAGCCGAATGCAACGGGCCTGGAGCGAGCGCGTAAACGTGATGTCCCTGCCGTGTTCATCGCGTCAAAGGGTCTGCAGCGGGAGGAGTATGACCGGCAAGTGGTTGCGCTTCTCAGGGAAAGAAAGGTGGACCTGGTATGCCTGGCCGGGTTCATGCGTCTGGTCAGTGCGTACTTCGTGGCGGAGTTTCGCAACCGAATTCTGAACGTGCATCCGTCCCTGCTGCCCTCGTTTCCGGGCTTGGAGTCGCAGAAACAGGCGTTGGACTACGGAGTGAAGCTCACCGGGTGCTCGGTTCATTTTGTCGACGAACATCTGGATGCGGGTCCCATCATCAGGCAGGCCGTAGTAACTGTGACTGATGACGATACGGAAGAGACCCTGTCGGCGCGGATACTTAAGGAAGAGCACCGCATCTACACGGAAGCGATCAATCTCGTCCTGAGCGGGAAGTTCCGCATCATGGGACGGCGCGTACTCGACAAGGACTAAGCCCGCTCGTGTTGCCTGGTAGTGTGTTTCGCAAATACGGTTGCGTTACTGTTTGTCATGTAGGGGCGGGCCCCCGTGCCCGCCCGCTCACGATGGCGGATGCCCTGCCCAGATACGTGACCGTATTTATGAAAGCGTGTACTTAGTCTTTCATGAACCTGACGATTGAGGAGCAACTCGAATACCTGAAGAAGGGTTTTGCGGAGATCATCCGCGAAGAGGAGTTGAAGGCGCGTTTGGTCGAGGCGGCCAAGCAGGGGCGGCCCCTGCGAGTGAAGGCCGGCTTTGACCCGACCGCGCCCGATCTGCACCTGGGCCACACGGTCGTGCTTCGGAAGCTGAAGCATTTTCAGGACCTTGGGCATACGGTGATCTTCTTGATTGGGGACGGCACAGCGTTGATCGGTGACCCGTCAGGGCAGAATGTAACTCGACCTTCGATTACTAGGGAGCAGGTTCTCGCCAATGCTGAGACCTACAAGGAGCAGGTGTTTGGGATTCTCGACGAAGAAAAGACGGAGATCCGATTCAACAGTGAATGGCTGTTGGGCTTGCGTTTTGAGGACCTGGTTCGACTGTGCTCCCACTACACGGTCGCCCGGATTCTGGAGCGAGACGACTTCAGCAAGCGATACCGGGCGCAACAACCGATTTCGATCCACGAGTTTCTATACCCGCTGACGCAAGCGTATGACTCCGTGGTCCTCGAGGCGGACGTCGAGTTGGGCGGTACGGACCAGAAGTTCAACCTGTTGGTGGCGCGGGAAATCCAACGGGACTACGGCCAGCCCCCGGAGATCATTGCGATGACGGCGCTCCTGGAGGGCATCGACGGTGTGCAGAAGATGTCGAAGTCCCTGGGCAACTACATCGGCGTTACCGAGCCGGCGGAGGTGATGTATCGCAAGGTGATGCAGATCAGCGATGAGCTGATGTATCGCTACTACGAGCTGCTCACCGACGTGAGTTTACGGGACATTGATGCCTTGCGGGACAGAGTCCGGCAAGGTGGCGAGCACCCAATGAAGGCCAAGATGGAGTTGGCGACACGAATCGTGACCGACTTTCACTCGGCGGATGCCGCGAAAGAAGCGGCCGTTGTATTTCGCCGCGTTGTCCAACAGGGACAGGTGCCTCAGGACATGCCCGTGTTTGACCTGCCGGATCCGATGCGGCAGGGATCGGCGATCCGAGTTGACAAGCTGCTCCGTGAAATCGGGCTCTGCAAGTCGGGGGCGGAGGCGAATCGGAAGCTGAAAGAGGGGGCGGTTTCGATCAACGGAAGCAAGCAGCGAGAGATGAGCTACGAGTTGGACGCGGCGGAGGTTGAACTCGTCGTTCAGGTTGGCAAGAAGTGGGCGAAGGTGAAGGTATGACTGTGAATGGTTGGGTCGGGAAGGCTCTAGAGCTTCTGTCGGTCCTGCTTTGTACGTCCCAAGTGCTAGACGGGCTCTTAAGTGCTGAGGTCAGGATTGTCATCGATAGCCCGATGCCGCCACCCGCCTGGGCGTTGGCGGAGAGGGAATTGCTGGAAGCCAATGCCGACGGAGCACAGGAGTTTGTAGATCGGTACCTCGATGATCGTGGGTATCTGTTTTGCGTGGAACGTTGGGGAGGGCTGGACGGTCCCGATGACGCGATGTAGAACTTCCAGAACTGGACCCTGGCTTACGCTTTGGGCTCGCCGGAGAGGTTGCTCAAGCTGTACAAGAAGGCCTGGGAGGGGCACATCCGGCAGTACACCGAGGCCAGGGCGCCCGGCATAGAGATGGCCGAGCATGGCATGTACTGGCGGGAGTTCGTCACGGCGTTCGACTGGGAGCACAATGGCGAAGGACTCGCTGCGTTCCACTTCTACGGACTGGGGAAGCCAGACGACCCGCTGTACCGTAGGCGTGTCCGCCGGTTTGCGGGCTTCTACACAGGGGAAGACCGGTACGCAAACAACTACGACGCCCAGCACAAGATCATCAGGAGTCTGCACAACGGTAGCCGGGGTTCCAAGATTAGCCCTGCCAGCGAGGCCGAGTGGGGCGGCCTTGCGGTGGAAGGGCAACCGGAGCGACACACCAACTATGCGACCGCCTCCAACATTCGCGGCGACCATCCCTTGAACCTGTGTTCGACGACGCTGGCCATGAATGCCTACATGCTGGCGCACGAGGACAAGTACCGTGCATGGTTGCTGGAATACGTCTCGGCCTGGAGGGACCGGATTATCGAGAACGGGGGCAACATTCCGACCAACATTGGACTGGATGGAACGGTTGGCGGAGAGTGGGGCGGGAAGTGGTATGGCGGGGTGTTCGGGTGGAACTTCTGGCCACAGACGGCGAGCCGCAACTACTACACCCGAGGTCCCAGAATCGCTCTGGGAGAAGCGTTGATGCTGACGGCCGACCAGGGCTTCGCCGAGCCGCTTCGCCGGCAGATCAATAACTTGTATGAAGCAAAGAGAGTGGAGGATGGACGCATCCTGTTGCCCAACAAGCACGGCGACGAAGGCTGGTATGGCTACTCCCGAAACCAGCATTTCGATGTGCAAAAGGACATCTATCTGTGGTCGATGAATCGAGCGGACAGGGAGCGAATCCAGGATGACCCGTGGATTTCCTACTTGGACGGACGGAATCCCGGGTATCCTCTGAAGGCGCTTCAGGGCGACCTGGCCCGTCTCCGCACCAAGGTGAAGGGCCTTCGGGAGGATCAGAGCACTCCTGACTCGCGGGGTTCGGACTACTCGCAGCGGTTCAACCCGGTTGCTACCAATGTACTCGTGAACCTGACCGTGGGCGGGAACAGCCCGGGCAGTGCGGGCAACGTGCTGCACAGCCGATTAAGGTATTTCGATCCCGTCGAGCGTCGGGCGGGACTTCCCGAAGATGTAGCGGCGCTGGTCAGCAAGATCACCGAGCAGGGAGTGGTTGTCACCCTCGTAAACGCCAGCCAAGTCGAGGCACGGACGGTGACCGTACAGGCTGGAGCGTACGGGGAGCATCAGATTCGACTTGTCGAGCGGAACGGGCAGTCCATTCCGGTCAACAGTGCTCACTTCGAAGTACTTCTCAAAGCAGGTTCGGGTGCCACCGTGGCCCTCGCTATCGAGCGATACCGACATCAACCCACCTTAGCTTTTCCGTGGCAACGAGACTAGGGCGTGTTAACACTAAGTCGCAAAAGCTGCTATACTCGGAGGTATGGAGATCACCGAGCAGCAATACCGCCGCATCGAGCCGGTCCTGCCCCGCCAGCGCGGCAATGTGAGCCTGCCGAACCTCACGGTTTTGAACGCCATGTTGTATGTCGCCGAGCAGGGCTGCAAATGGCGCGGCTTGCCTAAACGCTTCGGTAACTGGCACACCATTTATACCCGCATGAACCGCTGGTCGAAGAACGGCGTGCTCGACGCCGTCTTCGAGAAACTGCAGCGCGAGCAGCTGGTCCGCATCCGAATCGAAGCCGTGTCAATGGACTCGACCATCGTGAAGGTTCATCCCGACGGCACGGGCGCGTTAAAAAAAACGGTCCGCAAGCGATCGGCAAATCCCGCGGCGGATGGACCACCAAGATTCATATGGTTGCCGCAAATGCTCGAACGGCGATAACCTTCGCTCTCTCGCCCGGCCAAGCGCACGACGCCCAGCAGGGCCGCGAACTTGCTCGGTGGTCTGGGGCCACTGCCCGAGCCGCTGCCGCTGCTGATGGACGGCGCCTATGAGGACGATCAGACACGCCAACTGGCTTTGGATTTCGGATGGATTCCCGTCGTGCCGCCCCGGCGCACCCGCCTGGAGCCGTGGGAATACGACCGAGCGCTCTATCGCCGCCGCAACGAGATCGAGAGACTCTTCCGACGGCTCAAGGGATTCCGCCGCATCTTCTCCCGCTTCGACAAGCTCGACGTCATGTTCCTCGCCTTCCTCCACTTCGCCCTCATCGTCGAGGCTCTACGTTTCGATACCCTACGTTAGTGTTAACACGCCCTAGCCCTGTAATCCGATCGAGGTCTGCGGCCAATGTGATTAGGCGGCAAGTGAGCCGCACTTCGAGGAGCGCCTTAATACCGGACGTGAACTTCCACGTGTTTCACCTCCAGAGGCGGCCTGACACGAGGATTGCGTTCGAGGAGTACGACCTGAACAGCGTGCGTGCCGGAGTCGGCGCTTGGCCGAGCGAGCGGCCAAACCAGCCAGCTCGACTCCCCGAAGTCGGCCGGATCGTCGTGCAGCTCACGCGCTGCGCTGCGAACCGCCGGGCGGTCTAGTTCTTTCCCATCGAACGTAACGCGCACCTTGTCGAGGGCCGTGTAGTGATCGACTTCGACATGGAGTTCCACGGTCCGAGCGGCGGCCACGGACTCGTGCACCGTTACATGGAACCGGGGGCCGTCCCCGGTCAGGGTTTGGTGTAGCTCGACCGGCGTCTCCCCATAGATCCGGTCGTGCAGATCGGCGCCGGCTCAGGGGCCGTTTTCGGGAGCGATGTGCCGGTGGAGGCTCGCATACACCTTGTCACTGCCGCGTAACGACTGGGGTGAACCGATCGTGGTCAGCAGAGGCCGCCGCGTACGCTCGTTGGCGTGCCAATTGAAGACGTACATGCCGTCGGCGCCGCGGGCCCAATAACCCTCGGCCGTAGCTCTCACCCAGGCCTGGCTCCATTCCGGCTGCGGCATCAGGCCCTGATACTCTCCCCAAAAGCCGCTGTCAAACCCGGGGTAGAACCGAATGCCGCTGCCATGAAGAAGCTCGCGGAATCCCTCCACTTCGACGCCCGGATCCGTCAGCGCCCCGCCGCCCGCGGTGACGATGTCGCACAGCCCCTCCTTCACCCACACCGGCAGATCGTAGCCGATGCGGCGGCAGGACTCCAGCATCGTCGCCACGCGAACCGCCAAGTACATCGGGCGTCCCCGCTCGCGCCCGATCCGGTTCGTCAGCGCGCGCACGGCACGTTGCAGGTCGGTGAGGGTATAGCGCAAGCGGTAAGCGCCGTCGAGCGGCAGGTGATACGCATGCCGCTGCCAGTCGAGTTCGATGCCGTCCCAGTCGGCGAGGCGGGCGACTTCGGTGATGTGTTGCAGCCGGTGCTCGCGAACTTGCGGGTGCGCGAAGTTCCAACTCGCGGCGAACCACTTCGGCGCGTTGCCACTCCCCAGGCACCACTCCGGATGTTCCTTCCTCAGCCGCGTCAGACCGGGCATCACGGCCGTGGCCATGTCTTCCACCTGCAAGCCGTTGAAGTGATTGTCGTTCATGCGCACCGACGCCCACGGAGAGATATTCAATTCACGGCCGCGTTTCACGAGCGCGGCGTAGGGATCCTCCCCACGATCGAGCATCGCCCGAATACCCTCGTTGTGGCGCATGGATCGGGCCGAACCGTAGACCCGGCTCTCGGTGTCGCCGACCATCTCCATGTGATTGGATCGCCACTTGGCCTGGTGCTCGCCGATACACCAAAAGTGCGCGTCCACCTGCGTGCCCTTCATGGGCACGTAGGTCTTATCGAGGAACTGCTCGAGGCTTTGCGGGAACGCCGAATAGTCGTGCGGCACGCCATCCCAGTTGTAAATGATTCGATAGGCCGGTGGGCCGCCGCTTGCGGTGGAAGAAGTCTGCGAGGCGGCGGGCAAGGCGGACAGCGCCGCCACACCCCGTAGCAGGTCCCTTCGGGTCGTATCCATGCGTGAATTATCGCTCTTGCGGCTGTCTGCTGTGGGCCAGCCCCCTGCCACCCCGGAACACAACAGCGGACGGGGCCGGGCGCTCGCGGGCGGAATATCCGGAAATGTCCGGTTTGGCCTGCTTTTCCCTAGGCCATCCAGCCAGCTGGACGGGCGGAGGAGGCGTGGTTGGCAGGGTTTGGCAAGGTTTTGCGCGGGGCCGAGTTGGGACCGAGCCGGCGGCGAGTGCGACCCTGGGGGTGTCGGTAGAAGTACCGACACGGCCGGTCTGGGGACCCGGTGCCACCGGGGGGAGGGGGGGCAAACCCACGCATCTCAAAACCGAGATCCACGCTACTGGAGGCCCGCGTTACGGGAGAAAACAACATCGAATCTGTCCTGGGAAATCTGTGCTGGCCAGGAAACGGTCGTGTTGGTCCGGCGATCTGTCCGCAGCAGTCGTTTCCGGTATCAGGCTAGGGCGTGTTAACACTAAGTCGCAAAAGCTGCTATACTCGGAGGTATGGAGATCACCGAGCAGCAATACCGCCGCATCGAGCCGGTCCTGCCCCGCCAGCGCGGCAATGTGAGCCTGCCGAACCTCACGGTTTTGAACGCCATGTTGTATGTCGCCGAGCAGGGCTGCAAATGGCGCGGCTTGCCTAAACGCTTCGGTAACTGGCACACGATTTATACCCGCATGAACCGCTGGTCGAAGAACGGCGTGCTCGACGCCGTCTTCGAGAAACTGCAGCGCGAGCAGCTGGCCCGCATCCGAATCGAAGCCGTGTCAATGGACTCGACCATCGTGAAGGCTCATCCCGACGGCACGGGCGCGTTAAAAAAACGGTCCGCAAGCGATCGGCAAATCCCGCGGCGGATGGACCACCAAGATTCATATGGTTGCCGCAAATGCTCGAACGGCGATAACCTTCGCTCTCTCGCCCGGCCAAGCGCACGACGCCCAGCAGGGCCGCGAACTGCTCGGTGGTCTGGGGCCACTGCCCGAGCCGCTGCCGCTGCTGATGGACGGCGCCTATGGGGACGATCAGACACGCCAACTGGCTTTGGATTTCGGATGGATTCCCGTCGTGCCGCCCCGGCGCACCCGCCTGGAGCCGTGGGAATACGACCGAGCGCTCTATCGCCGCCGCAACGAGATCGAGAGACTCTTCCGACGGCTCAAGGGATTCCGCCGCATCTTCTCCCGCTTCGACAAGCTCGACGTCATGTTCCTCGCCTTCCTCCACTTCGCCCTCATCGTCGAGGCTCTACGTTTCGATACCCTACGTTAGTGTTAACACGCCATAGCATGCGTGATGCGAGGTTTAGGCGTGTACCGGGAGGCAAGTGATTGAAACGGCGGGGAATAAAGCTTTGTAAAATCTGTGATTCGAAAATCGGTGACAGCCCGGTGCGGCGGGGGTTGGGTGGCTGGCCCTCGTCCTCCTCGTGCTGAAAAGGGCTCTGCTGAAAAGGGCTCCGTCCCCTTTAGGGCCTCCGATTTGGCCCGCATGGCCCGCGTGCCGCTCGTCAGGGTTTGGAGGTCGACCGGATAGTAGTGTTGATTATGATAGAATGACCGTCCGGTTCGGCCAAGAGGCAATGTCGATCTTGATGCAACGGTTGCTGCTGGTAGCGGGCCTCGGCTTGGCGCCGCTGGGCGCCCAAGGCACGGACCTCCTCCCCACCGGCGAAATCCCGCCCGGCAAGGTCGTCCTCGTCGCTCAGCCGCACCACGACGATCACACGACCGACCACGGTCTGGCCGGCCTGATCGCCCGGCTGGTCGACGAGGGCTACCGTGCCATCTACGTCCGTGCGTCGAACGACGAGAAGGACGGCCCGCACGGGTACCCGCGCAACGACATCATCAACCTGCGTGAGACCGAGGAGGCCACTGCCGCCCTGGGTATGGAGAAGGTCATCAGTCTCAACTGGCGCAACAATTTCGAGACCCCCTTCCCGATTGATGAAATGCGCGAGCAGTTGATTCTTCTGATTCGCAAGTACAAGCCGGACGTCGTGCTCGGGCACAACGCCTGGGAGCACTATCAGAAGAACCCCGGCCATCGAAACAACGCCTGGGCGCTGGCCGAGGCCTACTGGCTCGCGGGGTATCGGAACGTCCACCCGGAGCACTTCGAGTTGGGACTGGAGCCCCACGAGGCCTCGTACCACTACGGCAAGGCGCGACTGGACTGGGGGCTTGGCCACCGGCCCAACATCGTTATGGAGTTCAACACCGAACAACAGAAGCGGAAGGAACTCGGCTATCACTTCAGCGCATACGCGGCGAGCCCGGAGCAAGTGCAGTCAACCCGTGCGGCGCTAGCCAAACGCAATCTGTACGTGCCGGAATTCGAGGACCTTGATGACCAGGCCATTTCTGTACAGATCTCTGACTGGTGGATGCAGTACATCTCGCGTCTCCACGGTTCGCACGCCGGGGTCACGTTCGGTGAAGAATACTTCCTGATGGACGAGTTCTATGACCTGCCGGGTCTGAAGCCGTATCTTGAGCGCAATGTTGAGCGGCGGTAGCGGACGGGACTTGAGCCGGCGACGTCCGGCCTTCGGGACGGCCGGATAAACTACGCCCCGTATCCGGGTGTGACATCAGAGCGGTCCCCAAAGTCTCCCAAATCGGTCGCGAAGGCGAAGGCGTCTCGGCTTGCCGGCTCCGTCGTAGGAGTGGCGCTTGGGGGACCATTGAGCGGTGCCGTATTCCCCGAGATCCACTTCACCCGCCATTTCTTCGCCGTTAACCCTGCCCATGAACTCGAAGTGGAAGCCCGCGCCTTCGAGCGGGTGGGCGCTGCGGAACCGGATCTCATTCCCCTCGATCCAACCCCTGAGGTCGCCGCCGGTGGTTTCGCCCATGTGAGTGCCCAGCAGGCTGTCTCCGTCCTGGTCGAAGAGGAAGCGGTGTTTCGCGGTCATGCGCACGTAACTCATCTCTACATCCCACTGGCCGCTAACGCCAGCGGTGGGGCCCGCAGGCTTGCTAGGGTCTGGATCGCCCGGCGGGCTGGAAAGAGCGCGGTAGATCTCGGCCCCCACGATCTGTGCCTCGCCGGGATGCAATTGCCAGGGCATGACGGTAACGGAGCTGTCTCGAGGGTGCCGGCGATCCCCGGTACTTTCAGCCAGAATGATGCGGGGATCGCCGTTGTAGAGCTGCTCGTATAGCTCATCGCCGCTCATCCTGAAACGCTCGCCGTCCCAACGAACGTCCATTCGCGGAGAGCGGTTGGAAAGCCCTCGCGGCTGAAGGACTTCCGTTGTGACGCCGTCCAGCCGCCGCACGGCGACTGCGATCTCATCGAGCCAATTCTCCCAAGTCCGCCACTCGGCCTCGTGGTCACGACGGACCCACATCTCGACCGCGGCCAGCAGACCCATAACGTCTTCCTTCCCCACCTTCATGGGACGGCCAAAGCCATGGTGCGGTGCGCTGTTGAGCCTGGCGGCCTTGATGAGATCCTTGCGGCCGATCAACAGACCTGAGCTCTGGGGCCCCAGCAACGCCTTGCCACCGCTATAGGCGACCAAGTCGGCGCCGCGTTGCAGGTGGACGTTAGGGATCGTTAGCACCTCCGCAGCCGCATCCACGAGCACGGGGACGTCGTACTCATGAGCAATCGAGGCCACCTCTTTCAGGCCCAGCGGCCCCCGATCGCGAGGCGACGCCACGACCATCGCCATCGCAGTCCGCTCATTGATTGCGGTGCGCATTGCCGCTTCGCTGTCGAAACTGATGATCTTATTGACTCCCGCATAATATAGAGTCAGTCAAAACAAAGAGAAGACTGTTTCCAGAAGGCCGTGATCAAACGCGGTTTGCGGTACATGCGGCGGAGTGCCTTGCGGGCCCGCTCGTTCAGCTCGCCGTAGTCTTTCGGACAGACGTTCGGCAACTCGTGCTGCTTCCAGTAAGCCCAGATGTATTCCACCGGATTCAACTCCGGCGCATAGGGTGGCAAGTACTCGGTTGCGATGTGGCCTTCGGAGAGTTCGATGAACTCTTGCACCAGGCGGCTACGGTGCGCCGGCAGCCGATCCCAGACGATCAGCAGCGGGCGATCGATATGACGTACCAACGCCTTGAGAAAGTCGGTCACTTGCTCTTTGCCGATCGCACCGGGATAGAGCCGGAAGTAGAAGTTACGCAGCGTCAGCCCCGCCGAGACGGAAAGCTTCTCCCAGTTGAAGTTAAACTGCAGCACCGGTGTTTGGCCACGTGGCGCCCAGGTGCGGCAGCGATGCGGCTTCTGACTCAATCCGCTTTCGTCGATGAAGACGAGCGTACGGCCTTCGTTTTGGGCTTTTTTTTAATGCGCTTCCAGGTCTTGCGCTTCCAGGTGCGGATCCGCTCTTCGTTGCGCTCGCGCGCCTTTCCGGCCGGGCGTTGCGGGCTCCAGTCGAGCGCTCGCAGGATCTTCCAGGCGTGGCCTGCGTGGTATGCGACCCCGAACTCGTCTCCGATCAGCCGAGCCACCCGCGGACAGCTCCACAGGGGCGTTGGGAAGCCGTGGGCTTCCGGGCCTTCCAGCAGCAGCGACGTCAGGCGTTCGCGTTGTGCGGCATCGAGGAGCGGCTTGCGTCCGGCGCGCCCGGCCTGGCGGAGTCCGGCCGCACCCTGCTCGCGGTATTGCCGCCGCCACTCACTGACGGTTTGGCGAGCGACGTTCAGCCGTCTCGCCGTCTCGGACTGATTGTGGCCTTGGTGGAGCAGCCGCATCGCTTCGAAACGGCGCTTCTCCAGCGCCTTGAAATCCCGCTTCACACCTTTGGGGTTGCCCATACATATATAGATGCTCCACACTGTCAAAAAGTGTCATAATAATTTGCGGGATTCAATAATTGTATAAGTAGATTGTAGTATTAGGATCGTGGGGCATGCCCAGGAAAGCTACGCCCATCACCTTGAGCCAAGAGGAGCGTACAACGCTGGAACGCTGGGTGCGCGGCCGCAAGACCGAACAGCAGCTCGCCGAACGGGCGCGCATCGTGTTGCTCGCCGACGCTGGCCGGCGCACCGATGAGATCGCCAAGCACTTGCGGACCAGCCCGGTGCGCGTGTCGAAGTGGCGCACCCGCTTCGCCCGCGAACGCCTCGCCGCCCTGAGCGATCGGCCGCGCTCGGGTGCTCCGCCGCGCTACGACCAGACGACACGCCAGCGCATCCTCGCCCAACACGACCAGCCGCCGCCCTCCGGCCACGCCACCTGGACCGGCGCCTTGCTCGCCGCCGCGCTCGGCGACGTGAGCAAGCATCAGGTCTGGCGCGTGCTACGCAAGCATCAGATCAGCCTGCGACGGCGGCGTAGTTGGTGCCTCTCGACCGATCCCGAGTTCGCCCGCAAGGCCGCCGACGTCGTCGGGGTGTACCTCGATCCGCCTGACAACGCCGTCGTGTTGGCCGTCGACGAGAAGCCGCACATTCAGGCGCTCGAGCGCGCCCAGGGCTGGCTGCGACTGCCCAACGGCCAGGCCTTGACCGGTTTTTCGCACGGCTACAAGCGCCACGGGACGACGACGCTGTTCGCCGCGCTCGAAGTCGCCACCGGCTACGTCACCGGCGCTCATTATTGGCGCCGCCGCCGGCGCGACTTCCTCGATTTCATGAACCGTCTGGTCGCTCTCTACGAGGGTTACCAACTCCACGTCGTGCTCGACAATCTCAACACCCACAAGCCCAAGCGCGACCGCTGGTTGAAGCGCCACCCCAACGTCCATTTCCACTACACCCCGACGCGGGCCTCGTGGCTGAATCAGGTCGAGATCTGGTTCTCCATCCTGAGCCGCCGAGCGCTGCGGGGAGCGAGCTTCACGAATCCTTGGAGGTACGCGAGGCCATTGACCGCTTCATAGAGGCACACAACCAAAACGCCCACCCCTTCGAGTGGACCAAGAGCGACGTTCGCCCCAAAGGCCTTAGGAATAACTATTCGAACTTGTGCAACTAAGTAATAGGCTACTATTCCGCGCCCCTGCGGGGCTCCTGACTCTGTGCTCGGCCTCTTGTCCCAGGGCTGGTCGACCGATTCATTCTGGGCCGGGCTCGCGGCGTCGTTGACCTTGGCGCCCCGAAGGGGCATCGGAAAGTAGCCCAGGGCGATCAGCCCTGGGTCAAGGGGCACCACAACACCGTAAGCCCCGCAGGGGCGTAGGAAAACTGCCGAACACAGAAACAAGCTCTTCATTAATTCGGAATCATCCGCATCGCACACAGCCAGCCAACGGCTGTCCGGAAACCAGTTCAGGCAGGTTCCCACAACATAAACGGGCGGTATCCGCGTCTCAGCTAGTTTACGTTTCGGCCCTCCAAGGGCGGGAACGAGGAAGACGTCAGCCTTCTGCCCTGGGAAAGGTCCACGGAGAAAGGCGATGTGTTGCCCGTCCGGCGACCAAGCGGCGCTGTGATCCACGTCGGGGTCGGTCGTCAGTCGCAACGGCGGGCCGGGCCCGATGAGCTTGACGTAAACATCCCAATTGGAGTGGGCCCCTGTGGCGAGGCCAAGAAAGTAGGGACGGGTCGCGGTTGACTGAAAAAGGATAGCGAATCCAGCCCAATGGGGGCATGATCAACTCATCCGGGGAAGCGGAGGCGGGCTCTGCTGGAGAGCAACCCACCAAGGAATACCCGGCCGCAGACTCATCGCAACGATGAGGGCGGGGTGCTCGCCTACTGAGGCCGCATCCCGCCTTGTGCTGCGCCATCGGATCGATAGATCTGCTCATGCCTTAAGAAAACTCAGGCGGCGCTAGCCGCCTCTTCCCACAGCCGCTCATACTCTTGCGGCGGCCGATAGCCCAGCGCCGAATGCAATCGCGTACGATTGTATTCCCACTCAATATAAGCGCCGATCTCGGCCTGCGCCTGGGCCAAACTTTCATACTCGCTGCAGTCGACTTCCTCGCTTTTCAAAGTCTTGAAAAAGCTTTCCACGTACGCGTTGTCCTGCGGGCAGCCCTTGCGGCTCATCGATATCCTCGCGCCCGCTTGCCGCAGGGTGGCTACATAAGCTTCCGCGGCGTACTGCGAACCTTGATCGGAATGATGAATCCAGCCCGGCGCCGGACGCCGGCTGCTCAACGCTTGTTGCAGCGCCGCCAGCGGCAATTCGGTTTTCAGGTTCGGACCCACGGCCCAGCCCACCACGCGCCGCGAATACACGTCCAACACCACCGCCACATAGACGAAGTGGTTTCCCAATCGTACGTAGCTGAGATCGGAGCCCCACAGTTTGTTGGGACCCGTGGGTTGGAAATCGCGCGTCAGGTTTTCATAACGCCGCAGCGAGTGCTTCGAATCGGTCGTTCGCGGAACGGTGCGGCGACGTCGCCGCAAGAGCTTCTCTTCGCGCATCACCCGTTGCACGCGCTTGCGATTGACCAGCAGCTTTTGACGGCGCAGCTGTTGGGTCGTCCGCCGGGTGCCGTAGGCCGGATGGTCCAAGGCGGCGTGGACAATGGCCTGCCGCAGTTCCCCGACCTGCTCGCTGTCGGGTTTGGCCTGGCGGTAGAGGCTGGCTCGCGCCAGTCCGCTCAAGCGGCACAAATCGCGCGTGCTCAGCGTGCTCATGTTGCCTTGCCGCCTTGCGGCCCGTACTTCCTCAGCGACGCGCCGGTTCCACTGACGATGCTCGGCCGGCGCAGATCCTCGACACGCCGCAAGGCTGCGGACAAAAAATCAATCTCCATGGCCTGGCGGCCGATTTTGCGTTCCAGCTCCGCGAGGCGGGCCTGGGCTTCGTGGCCGGGCTCGACACGGGCGCTGCCGCCGGGACGCGCCCCGCGCCGGGAAAGGCTTCCTCGACGCCGTAGCGCTCGACTTGTGCCAGCCAGTCGTAGAGCTTTTCGCGCTTCACCTCCAGCTCGCGCGCGAGAGCCGAGCCGGACTCGCCGGCTTCGAGCCGCCGGACGGCCGCCAGCTTGAACTCCTTCGTGAATCGTCTTCGAGACAATCGAACCTCCTTACCGTTCCCTGGTTCATTGTCCCTTCTCTACTGGTCTCGCTTTTCGGGTCCATTCCACTTTCGTTGAGCGTAACTTGGTTGAATTCACCACCTCGCTTCGCTCGTGCGCGCTTACGCGCGTGGTCCACGAGTAGTTGGCGCATGGCCCTGGCGGCTGTGCAGACGAAGTGGGAATGGTTCTGCCAGTCGATCGAGCCCCTCCCGAACAGGCGTAGGTACGCTTCGTGGACCAGAGCGGTGGGCTGCAAGGTATGGGCCACCCGCTCGTGGCGCATGTAGTGCCCGGCGAGCCGCCGCAACTCCCCGTACACCAACTGCATGAAGCGGTCGACCGCTTGCCGGTCGCCGCCGCCCGCCTGTTGCAGCAAGGCGGTGACTTCCCCGGTTGCCGGCGTCATTTGGCTGACCTCTGCTGGTACCTGCCGACCAATTTTACCGTAATTTCCCCTCCTTCTAGGACTCCAAACGATGCACCTTTCGAGGTGCGCAGATTTTCCTCCTGTTTTTCTTTGATCGGTTTTCACCGGAGACGGCGCTTACCGGGCTGAGAAGACGCGGGCGGCTTTCGAGCCCCGGCTTTCTCGATTCGAAGCCCGGAGGTAAGCGCCATGAGAAAGCCCTTCAGAAGTTGGCTGGTTTGGGGAGTTGTCGTGAACATCACGCACCTCGGTTCGGTAGGCTTGGCTGGCACAGCGTCCAGTCACGAACACGATCCGGTGCCGGTCATTACCGTACGCGTCTTCAACTATGCCAACGTGGGGAAGAGGACTCTGGCCGGAGCCAAGAAGCATGCACGCGAGGTGCTGAGCCGGGCGGAGGTCAACATCCGATGGCTGGACTGCCTCACGTCCTTGGCAGAAATGAAAACGAACACGGCCTGCCGCGGCCGTCCAGCACCCACCGAACTTGTAATCCGGATTGCTCCTCGTTCCCAGAACCCGCGCTGTCCGTTGGGTTTTGCGGCCCTGCCAGAAGAAAAAGGGAAGCTCGCAACCCATGCCAGTGTGTTCTACGAGGCCGCCGAGAACCTGGCTGCCGGTTACTCCGCCTCAAATGCCCAGATGCTGGGGTACACCCTGGCACACGAAATCGGTCATCTGCTGCTGGGTGAAGGAAGCCATGCGGGGAAAGGAATCATGCGGACTCCCTGGCGCAAACCGGAGATGGAGCGCGCCGCCGAGGGGAGGTTGGGCTTCAGCACCAAACAGGCCAACCGGATAAGGGCCGACGTGCTCGCCCGGGCCCAAGCCGATCGAGCCGATTAGCATGGGAAGCCGGTGGATGGGTGCTCGTGCTTGGCCGCTGGACTACAATCTTTCCTTGTTCCCAAGTCTACGAACGGGGGGGGGGGGGAATCAACAAGATTGTGCAGCCTGCTTGGCACTCTGTGCGGGACCCTCACTACAGAGGCCTGGACGGGAGTCCACGTTCCTGCGCTGTGTCCGAAGGTGGTTAAGCGTGGACTTCCGTCCACGCCTCTGTAGTGGTAGTGGCGCCGCGTCAAGGTGAGGGGCTGGACCTTACGGACGGATTAGGGCTCTGCCGTGTGGTTGCCTTTCTGACGGATACACGCTCGTGTGATCCTGCGCGGCGCGGAGTCCGTCCCGGTCGCCGAAGCCGGATCTTGCAATGAAGCGACATACCAAGATTGGCGGATCGGCCGCACTCGCGGTGTTGATTCTTACACTGCTGATTCTTGGCTTGGGTCCCCCGAGTTGTCCTATCTCACCGTTGCGGCGACCGAGCACCTGCGCCTCATGGCAGCTCGACAGCCCATCCAACTCTTGATCGAGTCGCCCGACACCCGGCCGGACGTGCGCCGGAAGCTGGAGCTGGTGCTTCGCGCCAGGCGATTCGCTTCCCAGACGCTGGGTTTGCCCGATAACGAGAGCTACACCAGCTATGTCGATCTCGGCCGGCCTGAGGTAGCCTGGAATGTCCTCGCTGCGCCGCGCCTCTCAACCACTCCGGTGAAATGGTGTTTCCCTATAGCGGGTTGCGTCGTTTACCGTGGTCACTTCCCTGAAGAGGCCGCCCGAGAGTTCGCCCGGCAGCAACAGCAAGATTGCAATGATGTGTATATTGCGCCGGTCGCGGCGTACTCCACGCTGGGCTGGTTCGATGATCCGGTTCTAAGCACCTTGCTTGACCGGAGCCCCGAGAACCTGGCAGCGATTCTCTTTCATGAGCTGGCCCACCAACAGCTTTACGTCCCCGGCGATTCCCCTTTCAACGAGGGATTTGCAGTAGCCGTCGAGCGTGAAAGCGTGCGCCGGTGGCTGCGTTCCGAGCAGCAAGACGAGGCACTCGAGAACGTCAGCGCGCGCTGGAAAGAGACCGACGCCCAAGCTCGACTGATCCTTGAAACGCGCGATGCCTTGGCGCGGTTGTATGCGGGCGAGCTTACCGCGGTCGAAAAGCAGCAGCGCAAGCGAGCGCTTCTACAGCAGTTGCGGGATGCCCTCTGTGGAGGCGGAGGTAGTTGTGAAAACAAGGCGCTTCCGAGGGCAGCCGCTGGGCAGCTTCGTGAGATGAACAACGCCTATCTCGCCGCTGTCGCAACGTATCACGCCCACATCCCGGCGTTTGAAGCCCTGCTGGCCCGCGCCAATGACAGCCTGCCGCGGTTTTACGAGTTAGCAGGAGACATGGCCAAGCTGTCGAGGCGAGAACGCAGCAATCATCTGGACGAGTGAGGACCTGCCTGTCGCCGACCGTCTCCAGATCTGGCCCGGTAAGTTCAAGTCCCTGGATATTCCTGCGCCTAAGGAATCTCGGCGACGCCTCACTCTAGGTCGGGGGACGGCCATTGGAGGCGTTGCGCTGGAGCGTATCGATCAGCCGGTTGAGCTTCTCGTCGGTGGACGCTTGAGCGGCGGCTAACCGCTCAACCGTGCGCTCGGTGGACTGCTGTGCCTCACCGAGGCGGCCAAGACGTTCTTCCGTTGTCTGCTGAGCGTCGGCGAGGCGGCCAAGACGCTCTTCCGTTGTCTGTTGAGCGTGGACGAGGCGCCCTTGCGACTCCGCCACCCGCTCGAAGCCATCCGCTAGGGCCTTGATTTGACGATCATGCCTGGCGATCAGCTTCATGCCGGCTTCGATCATGTTAAGGATCGCGTCCTGGCGAGCGCTCATGGCCGCCTGTTGCTCGAGGATGAACTCCATGGTCTTCTCGGGGTCCATGTCTGCATCTTAACCCGTAGCTGCCAGGATCACAATGAGCTTGCCGAACGCTGTTACTTGTGGGTTGCACGGTGGCGCGGCACGCCCTTGGAGTACTACCGCACCAGCACAACCTCAGCCAGATCGCGATCCAGGTGGATGCAGTAGCGGCCGTCCTTGGGGTGAAGCCACAGTCCCTGCTCAGGGCCCACGTCGGGGAAGGCGGCGGGGTAGTCGTAGAGACGTCCGCCGACATCTTCGACCTGAGGACTGAGAGGTCCGATGTGGATGTGCGCGTGGCACTGTGTCCTGAAGAAGTACCCGTTGGAGGCAAGACCCCAGCGGCCGGGGTATAGCTCCTTGGCCCTGTCGATGGCCGCTTCCCAATAACGGACCCGCTGCTCGTGCGGCATCGTGCCCCCGGTCTGCAGACCACGGTCGTGGCCCCTGGGCAGCGCAAGATAGCGGTGGGGCTTGTGAGGGTTGATGTCTTTGAGGAAGTAAAACTCTCTGCTTTGGTCTTTGGCGGTTCGGCAAAGGCCGCAGACGCGAGATTCTAGCGTTTCCGGCCGCGAGTGGTCACAGGGGCACTCGACCACGGGGGGAGCGAAGCCCCACAGCCACCAGGCAGCACCCAACACGCCCACAGCGGGAGCCCATCGCCTCATGAGATCGAATTATAACGGGGCGACCGTCGTCCGCTCTCACGCTGCTCAGTTGGCGCCACGATGCACGGGCTCCTGTTCAAGGATCTCGCCGGCTTTGCACAGAAGGAATGTGTCGGTCATGCCGGCTAAATAGTCGCAGACAACCCGGTGCCACGGCTCCCGCTCCGCCTGGCCGCGATAGGAAGCCGGCAACAGCTCGGGCCGGCGCAGGAAGACCTCGAACAGCGAGGCCAGCTTCTCTCCGGTGCTTTCACGCACTTCCACCAGCATCGGCGCGTTGTACACCTGGCGCGACAGAACCTGCTTTAGTGCGGCAGATGCTTCCGCCGCCGAGGGCCCCAACCGAGCCAGCCTCTCGCCGTACGCGCGGACCTCTTCGATCGAGCTGACGCCGGCGTCCTCCGTTGCCTCACGAGTACCATCAATCAGGCCCGACACCAGCGCATTCAGCAACCGGCGGTGCGCTTCGTTAAAAATCTGGCGGCCGGGCGCTTGCGGGAAGTCACGCTCGGCTGCTGTCATGGCGCGGTCGAACAACGCCACCTCGCGGCGGACAAGGCCGGCGTCGAGATGGCCTGCATCGACGGCGTCATCGAGGTCGGCGGAGATGTAGGTGACCTCGTCGGCCAGATCGATCAACTGGGCTTCGAGCGGCGGTTTCTGGTCGAGGAAATATTCGACGAGCTCAGGGTGATCCTTCGGATCATAGTCGCGCGAGTGTTTCACAATGCCTTCCCGAACCTCGAAGGTCAAATTGAGGCCGGGAAACGCCGGGTAGCGCTGCTCGAACGTCTCGACGATGCGGAGGGCATGCAAGTTGTGGTCGAAGCTTTCGCCGTGCCGCTTCATCTCGCGATCCAGAACGGCCTCGCCGGCATGGCCGAAGGGAGGGTGACCGATGTCGTGCGACAGGGCCAACGCTTCGACGAGATCTTCGTTCAGGTTGAGGGCGCGGGCGACGGTCCGGGCGACCTGTGACACCTCGATGGTGTGGGTCAGACGGTTACGCGAGTGGTCGGAGTCGCGAACCGTGTAGACCTGCGTTTTGTGCTCAAGGCGGCGGAAGGCGCGGCAATGAATCAGACGATCACGGTCGCGCTGGTAGACGTTGCGGTAAGGGTGGGGCGCTTCGGCGTGTCGTCGGCCACGGCTGTGGGCAGGGCAGAATCGGAGCTCGGACGGCATCGAAAGTCCGGGCGGGGCCGCGCTCGACGGCTAGCCAGTCGGCGCAGCGGCAGCAGCGCTCATCTGTGCTCGCTGAAGCGCCGCCAGGGCCCGACCCGCCTGCTCCGCACCGGGGCCGCCGCCCTCCTGAATCTCTTGGAGTCTCTTCATAGCGTCTGCAGGATCGAACTCTTTGATGACGTCGATCAGCCCCAACTGAGCCCTTTCCTTGGGGACCATGACGGACGGATTCTCGATGAGATGCTCGTAGTGTTTCCTGGACTCGTCGAGCTTGCCTTGGTGGCGGAGGAGGTCAGCCAGGGCGATACGCGCCAGCGTCGCGACCTCCTCATCAGAGTCTTCGGTCAGGGCCTCGAGCTTCGCTTGGCCTTCGTCATACTTGCCGGTTTCGAGATCGAACATTGCCTTGTACAGCCGGGCCATGCGGCTCTCGAAACGGCCGGAATACTCGTCGATCACCTGTTGCAGCGCCTGGGTAGTGCGCATCTCCTTCTCGATCGTGGTCGCGAAAGTTACCTGGCCCTCCTTCTCGTCCAAGGAGACGACACCGTGAAAGACGTTCATCGAGTCCTGGAAGGCTCGCCGCGCGGCGGCCGTTTGTTGTTGCCGGTAGCGGTAGAATCCCGACCCTGCCACGATCGCCACGATCACCGCAACGACCAGCACCGTCACCTTGGTGCGGTTCTCTCGAATGTAGCTAACGTGGTGGCCAACCTCTTCGGCGAAACGGTCCTTCTTCAACTGCTTGCGACTGATCCTTGCCACAACTGTTCCTAGGCGGGTCGGGGAACCGCCGGCCCTTCTCGTCCCGATCGCTGAACCCAATCGCTTGTCAGGAGGTTAGCCGCCGCGGCCTAAGGAGGTCTGCACCGGGGCTCGAGCTATGCGATCATACTAGCAATCGAGAGAAATCCTGTCAATCGCTACGGGCAACCGCCTACCACCGAGAGTACTATCGTGGAGCCCTGCTCGTAGCCATGGGGTAAGGGTTTTACAGATACTACCGATACTATTGGATTCCGCAAATTATTATGACACTTTTTGACAGTGTGGAGCATCTATATCCAGGATTACCGTTTTGGCCATCCCGGTACTGACAGCATAGGCGAGCCACGGCTGCGGTGCAACGTTTTCGCACTGCTTTCACGTTCGATCCTGCTTTCTTCGCCGGTCCGCCTTCAGATCGGGTCCGGTCAAGGCGTTCCGGCAACGCCAGCGGCCACTCTGCCGACACCGCTCCGACCTTGCCTCTCGGCAACTCCCCGCTCCGGCTGCCCCGCGCTCGCCGCGTTACCCTCCGGGCACAGGCAGCGCCCAGATCCTGCTCAGCATGTCACCGAACAGCCGCCGGTTCAGATGTCCCTGGGCCAACAGCAACCAGTAGTAGCGGGCATGTTTGACCAGACGGCCGCCGGTCTTCATTAGCCGCTGCTGCAAGCTCGTCAGCGACCAGCTCTTGATCCTGTGCGGCAGCCCCAGCCGCCGCCACAAGTTGCCCAGGTTATAGGCCAGCACGCTGAGTTGCAGTCGCACTTCGTTGGCCCGGAAGCGATGGCACGACAGCCGCGTCCAGTGCGTGGCCTGTTTGCCTTCCTTGATCCACTGCTCGGCCGTGCCGCGCTTGTTGTAGAAGCGCACCACCGAGCGGCTTGGCAAGCGCAGGCTCGTCACGATGAATCCGACCCGCGGGAACAGCTCGCCCTGGTGATGTTCGACCTGGGCGACGATCCGCCTCGCCTGCGACCAACTCTCCGCCTGATAGCGAAAACTCTTGTAGCGCACCAAGGGCTTCCGGGAGGGCCTTCCCGGCGGGCGAAACAAGATGTCTTCGATCTCCAATTCCAGGCTCTTGTTGGCCGGAATGCGAATGGCGTACTGCACTCCGCGTTTCTCCGAAGACTCATAAATCTCCGGCTTAGCAAAGGCCGCATCGCCGCGGAAGGTGACCTGTTTGCCCGCAGCCTGTTGGCGCTCGATCTCCGGCAGCAGCAACTCGTCCCAGTCGTCAGCGCTGTGCACATTGCCGGGACGCAGCTTGGCGGCCAGACAATCGCCGTGCTGGTTGAACAGCAACAGTGGGTGGTAGCAGATGGACTCGAAATGGCCGTTATAGGCGCTGCCTTCTTGTTGGCCATGGACGGGGCTCTCGGTGGAGTCCATGTCGAGAACGACGCGCTCGCAGTCGTCCGTCGTCTCGGCTTGCGCGACCAACTCGCGGTTCACCGCCATCAATCCCAGCAGATTCTCCTCACTCGCGAGCAGCCCTGTCTCGAAGCTCTGTAGCCGCGAGGTGAGCGCCCCGCCGCGATCCCAGTTCTTCTGCGAGCCGATCAAGCGAAAGGTCGGATCGGCGGATACTCGAACGGCGTCATTGAGGTCCTCGTAGCCGGCGAGTCGGCTGTAAACCGACTGCCGCAGCAGATCGGCCAGCGGGAACTTCTTGTTCAAGCCTTGTCGCGAGTCGCTGAGATGCTCCTCGATCAGCTTCCCGAGCCCGAGCCGTTCGTCCAACTCCCGAACCAGGATCAGCCCGCCGTCGGAAGTGACACGCGATCCTTGGAAATCGACTTTCAACAAACCGTTGAAGCTTAGCTGGAACGGCTTGTTTTGTTTTTCACCCATTGGGTGTTGGCCTCCATGGCGTCCTCATCGGGCTCTAGCCCCTATGAATAAAGACGCTCAAGGCCGCCGGAAGGTCGAGAGGTTTGAATCAAATTGGAAATGCGGGCTATATATGTATGGGCAACCCCAAAGGTGTGAAGCGGGATTTCAAGGCGCTGGAGAAGCGCCGTTTCGAAGCGATGCGGCTGCTCCACCAAGGCCACAATCAGTCCGAGACGGCGAGACGGCTGAACGTCGCTCGCCAAACCGTCAGTGAGTGGCGGCGGCAATACCGCGAGCAGGGTGCGGCCGGACTCCGCCAGGCCGGGCGCGCCGGACGCAAGCCGCTCCTCGATGCCGCACAACGCGAACGCCTGACGTCGCTGCTGCTGGAAGGCCCGGAAGCCCACGGCTTCCCAACGCCCCTGTGGAGCTGTCCGCGGGTGGCTCGGCTGATCGGAGACGAGTTCGGGGTCGCATACCACGCAGGCCACGCCTGGAAGATCCTGCGAGCGCTCGACTGGAGCCCGCAACGCCCGGCCGGAAAGGCGCGCGAGCGCAACGAAGAGCGGATCCGCACCTGGAAGCGCAAGACCTGGAAGCGCATTAAAAAAAAGCCCAAAACGAAGGCCGTACGCTCGTCTTCATCGACGAAAGCGGATTGAGTCAGAAGCCGCATCGCTGCCGCACCTGGGCGCCACGTGGCCAAACACCGGTGCTGCAGTTTAACTTCAACTGGGAGAAGCTTTCCGTCTCGGCGGGGCTGACGCTGCGTAACTTCTACTTCCGGCTCTATCCCGGTGCGATCGGCAAAGAGCAAGTGACCGACTTTCTCAAGGCGTTGGTACGTCATATCGATCGCCCGCTGCTGATCGTCTGGGATCGGCTGCCGGCGCACCGTAGCCGCCTGGTGCAAGAGTTCATCGAACTCTCCGAAGGCCACATCGCAACCGAGTACTTGCCACCCTATGCGCCGGAGTTGAATCCGGTGGAATACATCTGGGCTTACTGGAAGCAGCACGAGTTGCCGAACGTCTGTCCGAAAGACTACGGCGAGCTGAACGAGCGGGCCCGCAAGGCACTCCGCCGCATGTACCGCAAACCGCGTTTGATCACGGCCTTCTGGAAACAGTCTTCTCTTTGTTTTGACTGACTCTATATTATGCGGGAGTCAATAAGAACAGAGGGGTCACTTCTAAGGGAAACACCTGCAATTTAAGGTAAACACTTGGTAAATAAGCATTAGGGATGTATACTCGCGGTGATAAGGATGCGTGATCTCGAACGTACACCGGTCCTGTCGCGGGACGACGTAGTCATAAGTAAGAACATCCAACGCGACCTCCAGAGACTGGCGGCCAAGCTCTCTCCCCGCACCTCGACGGTGGAGAGACGGTGCCGCCGCCGGCTCAAGACCGTCTTCGACGGCGAGCCGAGCTCCAGGGAAGCCCGCGCACTGGCTTCGATCAATCCGGGGACATGGGTGGGGTTGTTGGCGGCCGGTAACATTAGCGCCTTCCTTGAGCAGGTGGACTACCACGGCCGCCGGCTGGCCAAACTGGATGTGCCACCCAATACCGTACTCGCGTCCCTGAAGGAATACGAGCTGGCCTTAGCGCCTGATCTCAAGAAGTTCTTCCCCGGCAAGCACGGCCGCTACCTTTCAGCCCTCGATCATCTCAACTTTTGGATCAAGCTGACGCTCAACAACGCCTACTACCAGGTGCGCGACTCCGAAGCTCAGGCTTTCTATGAGGTCTTCCAGGACCAGCTCCAGTCACTGAGCGTTCATGACCTGATGGCTCGCGTACTCGAAACCCTGACGCGTACCTTCCGTGCTCAAGGGGGCGTGATTCTGCTGCTTGACGAGGAATCGAGAAAGCTGGTGGCGAAGGCCTGGAACGGCATGGACGAGACCCTGGCCGCACGGTTCAACGCAACGGTGGGGCGCGGGCTGGCCGGTAAGATCGCCGCCAGCGGCAAGCCGCTCGTGGTGATGGACGTCGCCGGCGAGCGCCTGGTCCGCCAGGCCGCCATTCGACAATCGTTCCGGAGCATCTGGGGAGTCCCCCTCACGGTGCAGGGCGAGGTCCGCGGCGTGCTCCACCTGGGGTTCTCGCGCGAGTACGTTTGCCTGCCTCGCGATATGGCTTTGCTCGAGGCGATCGCCGAGCGATGCGCCATGGCGATCGACAAAGCACGTCTATTGGAAGACCTTCACGACCGTGAACAGAAGATCCGCCAACTGGGCGAACACATGCTCAAGGTCGAAGAGGAGGAGCGGCGTCGCATCAGCCGGGAGCTTCACGACGAAGTCGGCCAGTCGATGCTGGTGATCCGGCTCTACCTCGAGATGGTGCGCACCGACCTCCCTGCCGCGGCGAAAGAACTGGCCCCAAAACTCGATGAGACCCAACGGTTGGCGGAGCAGACGATCAAGGAAATGCGGCGGCTAATCTCGGCGCTGAGCCCCAACGTCCTCGAGAACCTGGGCCTGCCGGCCAGTATTCGACAGTTCGTCAGCGACTTCCGCCGAACCTTCGAGGGCGAGGTACGCCTCCAAATGTCGGGCCTCGACGACCTGCCGGAAGGTACGCAGATCATGCTGTACCGGCTGGTGCAGGAGTGCTTCACCAATGTGATCAAGCATTCTCGCGCCGGTTCGGTGGCGCTAAGAGTGAGCCGCAAGAACGGCAAGATTCATCTTCAGGTGCGGGACGACGGCGTCGGCTTCGACCTCTCAAAGGCGGGGCGCAAGCAAGACTCGTTCGGACTCTCGGGCATGAAGGAACGGGTCGCCCTGTTGGGGGGCGACATCCAGATTCAATCTTCCCTGGGGAAGGGAACGAAGGTGGAAATCGCGATACCGGCCTGAGTAGCTGGGCCGGATCAACTGTTTGAGTGAGGTTAAACCTATGGCAAAAATTCGCATCCTTCTGACTGACGATCACACTCTGTTTCGGCAGGGCATCCGTACCCTGCTGTCGAACGAGTCCGACATCGAGGTTGTGGGAGAGGCGGCGAACGGTTCCGAATCGGTGGAACAGATCGCGTCGCTTCGGCCCGATGTCGTGCTCATGGACATCGGCATGCCCGGCCTGTCGAGCTTCGAGGCAACGAGGCAGATCAAGAAAGCCCGTCCGGAGACGAAGATCCTGTTCCTGACGATGTACGACGACGAGGACTACCTCGTTGAGTGCATGGAAGTCGGCGGTAGCGGCTACGTACTCAAGGACAGCCCGGCGCCGCAACTGCTTCTGGCTATTCGGGACGTCTACCGGGGCGGCAGCTATCTCAGCCCGAAAATGCTGTCGCAGCTAGTCGATGACTTCCGCAGCCGGATCAAATCGACGCATTGGCAGCCACGGTTCGCCACACTGACGCCGCGCGAGAAAGAGATCTTGAAGTTCCTCGCCGAAGGGCAGTCGGTGAAGGAGATCGCACAGCACCTCAACCTCAGCGTGAAGACGGTCGAGGCGCACAAGTTCAACCTGATGCGCAAGCTCGACATTCACAACAAGGCGCAGTTGGTGCAGTACGCGATCCAGAAGAAGATCATCAAGATCCCGATCGGCCCCTGACGAGATCTCTCGAGAAAGAACCCTCCGAGCCACGCACAGTTGACGGCCCCGGAGGGCGGGAGATGATGGCCCACGGCTTCAGCCGCTGTGGGTAGGTTGTCGATGCTGGAGAGGTGCCCTGGAAGGGGTAGTACGTGTGTCTCCGGCCGGCGTCGTTGAGCGGATCGAGGAATGGCCCTCCCAAAGGCCGGCCGAGCAACCAAGGCCGCCTCGCTCCGCGTGACGTTGCTCTACGCTACTCCTGTGGCTGCGTAACGCAGTGCTCCTGGTAGGCTTGTGTGAGCGTCGCCGCGATCTCGTTCGGATCTCGGCCCTCGATCTGCTGGCGGTGAAGCATGTAGATGGGCTTCCCATCTCGAAAAAGCGCCGCGCTGGGTGACGAAGGGGGATAGTCGGACAGGATTTCGCGCACTCGCGCCACAGCTTCCACGTCGCCGCCCGCAAAAACGGTTGCGACCTTGTCGGGACGCGTGTCGCCTTCCAGCGAGCGGATCACTCCGGGACGGGCGGATCCCGCGGCGCAGCCACACACCGAGTTCACCACCATCAGCACCGTCCCACTGCCGGGGCTCAGCAAGTTGTCCACCGCCTCGACCGTGCGCGTTTCAAGTATCCCATGCCGCGATAGCTCTTCGCGCATGGGAGCGATGAAGTGTTCAGGATAGGTCACGTTGTCCGCCGCCTCCTGCGGTTATTGTAGCAATCCCAAGCCGTGCCGAACTGCTGTATTAAGGAGCCCCTACTCGCTCAACGACCACCTCGCTTGCCGCAGAACAGCCCGCGGAGAACCCTTCATCACCTCGTACCAGACGGTCACAAGCGATCCGTCATCAAGCTGCGCCGTCGAAGGGTACCCGAGGTCACCGCCCAACCCGTCGTTCGAGATCGTTAGCGGGTCGGACCAGGTCTTGCCGTGGTCCTCGCTCACCCGCGCCAGGTTCCCAAAGGGCTCCCGCCGATGCCCGTAGGACATCAGCAACCGTTCGTCTTGCAGCCGTAACAAATGAGACGGCAACCCCCAGACCCCGATCGGGTGCGGCATAGACCACGTGCGCCCGCCGTCGCTTGACTGCGTCTGTAGGGTCTCACGCTCATTGGCGCTGGCGTGATTGCGAATGTGGCAGATCAAGTGGCCACTCGCGGCCTCGGTGATGTGCAGCTCGTGGTAGTCCGCGAAGCTGTCCCCCTCACGTGTGGGGATTTCGGCCAGCCAGCGCCACGTCTTGCCGTCGTCCGAGGAATCGGCGACACCGTTGCGCTCGTTCTCGTGCCAAAGACGCTTCCCGGCGTAGATCAAGCGTCCGTCGGACAGCTGAATCGGCCCATGGGGACTATTGACTGGGACGCGATAGGGGACGGACCAAGTCACACCGCTGTCGGTCGAACGTAGCATCCACGTGCCAAGCATGCGTTCGCGCTCGGCGGCGGGGGTGCGCCGGTGGGCGGCCTTCCAGCGCGCAAGGCCCTCTTTGGTCCACTTGGTAAACCGTCCTTTCGTGCCCGGCTTTGCCTCTTTCATGTACTCGATGTAGGCCAGCGATGTGAAGGTGGTGACGAGCAACGAGCCTCGCGCCGTCTCGCACACGCCGGCGTCACGGTCGTCGATGGCGGTATCCATCAGGACGCGCGGCCATCCCCAGGTTCGGCCGCCGTCGGTCGAGCGCATCATCTCGACCCACCCGAACGGGCACACGTGCGCCTCTCGGCCCCCGGAGCAGACGACCAGAAGCTCGCCGTTACGGCGTCGGGCCACAGTGGGCCAGCCGTGGTAGAGGTTCGGGCGCATGCTGATGACGTCGGTCGAACGCACACGAGCCTGGGGAGCGGCCGTGGCTCCCGGACGAAGCGCCAAGGCGTAGCCGGCGCTTACGATAGCGCCGCTGCGGAGTAGGGCACGTCGAGGTAAGAGATGTGAGTCGGGCATATCGATCCTCCTATAAGCGCTCGTGGGCACGATCTATCGTAGCGCAGCCACGGTTTTGTTTCCGGCCAATCTCCATGGCCGTTGCTTGGTGTGAGATCGACCCTGCTGCCAGGGCGTAGCTGTGGAAGCCTACGGGTCGAACGGCCCGAACAACGGCGCCCTGTCGGCGTGCTTGACAACCTTCTGGACGAGGTGCGGCGGGATGAATACGAGACCCATGCGGTCTCCCAGGACGACATCGCCGGGCATGACGGTGGCCGAACCAATACGGATGGGGGTATTGAGGCCGGTGAGGATGGCATTGCCTCGGACGCCAGGGTGGTAGCCGCGGCTGAACACGGGCGTCTGCATCGGATAAAGGCCGTCGAGGTCGCGGAACGATCCGTCAACGACGAAACCGTTGCCGGTGGCGACGAACATGCTGAAGATCAGATTGTCGCCGCCGAAGGTGCCCTCCTTGATGCGTCCCATGACGTCGACGACTGGGACATCGCCGGTGCCGAACATCTCCATGACACGCTGCGTGACCGGCGTGGGGACCTCCTCCTCGCTCATGGCCCTCTTGGCGTCGCCTTCCAGAATCTGCTCGAGATCAGGCCGCGAGGGCATGAACTGTACGGTGAAGGCGCGTCCGATGAGTTTTTTCTCGGGGTGAAGGGTGGCCCAACCGTCTTCCCATTGGTTGGGGTAGCCGGCGTTGCTGAGGACTTCCGTCGCGGACGTCGATGAGGCGGCCTCGAGACGTTTCAGCCAATAGTCGGGGACGTGCGGGCGGCCGTCGGCTGACCGTGCATAGGGGTTGTCGGGTGTGTATTTGATGAGCTGTTGCCTGGAGAAACCGTCAAACTGCGCGTCGATGGGCAGGGCGAGCGCGAGGAGTGCGATCGCGAACAGCACAATTGCGCGGAGCATCATGGGCCAAGGCGAAGCGTCAATCGGGTTGCGGCGGCTGTTCATGGTTGGGGGTGCTCGGGCACGACACGTCGTGCCCCTACATGACGTCTGCTACTCCAGGCCTAGTTCCTTCAACTTCGCCGTTAGCCAATCGGCGTATTCTTTTTGCAGTGCGGGGTCTTTGGGCCGGGGGTAGAGTTCGCTGGACTTGTACTTGCCGGTGGAGAACTTCTGCTTGGTCCAAATGTCGTGCAGCTCGGTCTCCTTGGCCTTCTTGGCCACGTCTTCGACGAGGTGAGGCGGAACGAAGGTCAGACCCTCACGGTCGCCGACGACCAGGTCGCCGGGCATGACGGTCGACTCGCCGATGCGAATCGGCACGTTAACGCCGGTGAGCATGACGTTGCCCAGGGTCGAGACGTGAAAGCCGCGAACGTAGACTGGCACATTCTGCGGGTAGATGCCGTCGAGATCACGCACGCCGCCGTCGATGACGAAGCCGTTGCCGGTGGCGGCGTAGATCGAGGCGGTCAGGTTGTCGCCGGCAAAGGTGCCTTGCTCGATCTTGCCAAAAAGATCGACGATCAAGACGTCGCCGGGTTGGAGCATGTTGATCACACGTTGGTTGTTGCTGACCTTCTTGTCGCGGCTATTGTTGTCGGCCTCGATGATGTCGTTGACGTCGGGCCGCACCGGCATGAACTGAGCGGTGAAGGCGCGTCCGATGAGCTTCTTCTCGGGGCGAACAATCTGCCAGCCGCCATCCCATTGATTGTGGAAGCCGGCGCCGCGCAAGGGGCCCAGAGCATTTCCGACGAGGCGGTGTTCAACGCGTCGATGTACTTCTGGGGGATCTTGGGCCGCCCGTCAGGAAAGCGGTCGAAGGGATTCTTGGCCGTGTATTTCAGGAGCTGTTCTTTCGAGAACCCGTCCAGTTGCGCCCACAGGGGCAGGGAACTGACGAGAAGCGCAAGCACCAGTCGTTTCATGCGGATGAATGTAGCACAGTGTAAATCGTGGCGACAGGCACCCTGGGTTGTCGTGCCGGTCGACCGAGGCAAAGCGTCAGAAGGGACGCTGGCGGGTGAGGAGGTTGTCGGAACTCTGTGGGCAGAAACACGGTCGGTTCCGAGCGGCACGCGTGTATACTGTGGCCGGCAAGGCAAGAGCTGGGCAACGGCGACGATCGTACGAGACCTACTCAAAGCCTTCGATGTTCTGTTCGACTCGCAGGCGAACCTCTGCTCTGGGTTGGCATACATCTTCAACGAAGAAGCAACGTGGCACAGCGGGGAGCGGTTTGATCCCGCATTTCCAATTTGATTCAAACCTCTCGACCTTCCGGCGGCCTTGAGCGTCTTTATTCATAGGGGCTAGAGCCCGATGAGGACGCCATGGAGGCCAACACCCAATGGGTGAAAAACAAAACAAGCCGTTCCAGCTAAGCTTCAACGGTTTGTTGAAAGTCGATTTCCAAGGATCGCGTGTCACTTCCGACGGCGGGCTGATCCTGGTTCGGGAGTTGGACGAACGGCTCGGGCTCGGGAAGCTGATCGAGGAGCATCTCAGCGACTCGCGACAAGGCTTGAACAAGAAGTTCCCGCTGGCCGATCTGCTGCGGCAGTCGGTTTACAGCCGACTCGCCGGCTACGAGGACCTCAATGACGCCGTTCGAGTATCCGCCGATCCGACCTTTCGCTTGATCGGCTCGCAGAAGAACTGGGATCGCGGCGGGGCGCTCACCTCGCGGCTACAGAGCTTCGAGACAGGGCTGCTCGCGAGTGAGGAGAATCTGCTGGGATTGATGGCGGTGAACCGCGAGTTGGTCGCGCAAGCCGAGACGACGGACGACTGCGAGCGCGTCGTTCTCGACATGGACTCCACCGAGAGCCCCGTCCATGGCCAACAAGAAGGCAGCGCCTATAACGGCCATTTCGAGTCCATCTGCTACCACCCACTGTTGCTGTTCAACCAGCACGGCGATTGTCTGGCCGCCAAGCTGCGTCCCGGCAATGTGCACAGCGCTGACGACTGGGACGAGTTGCTGCTGCCGGAGATCGAGCGCCAACAGGCTGCGGGCAAACAGGTCACCTTCCGCGGCGATGCGGCCTTTGCTAAGCCGGAGATTTATGAGTCTTCGGAGAAACGCGGAGTGCAGTACGCCATTCGCATTCCGGCCAACAAGAGCCTGGAATTGGAGATCGAAGACATCTTGTTTCGCCCGCCGGGAAGGCCCTCCCGGAAGCCCTTGGTGCGCTACAAGAGTTTTCGCTATCAGGCGGAGAGTTGGTCGCAGGCGAGGCGGATCGTCGCCCAGGTCGAACATCACCAGGGCGAGCTGTTCCCGCGGGTCGGATTCATCGTGACGAGCCTGCGCTTGCCAAGCCGCTCGGTGGTGCGCTTCTACAACAAGCGCGGCACGGCCGAGCAGTGGATCAAGGAAGGCAAACAGGCCACGCACTGGACGCGGCTGTCGTGCCATCGCTTCCGGGCCAACGAAGTGCGACTGCAACTCAGCGTGCTGGCCTATAACCTGGGCAACTTGTGGCGGCGGCTGGGGCTGCCGCACAGGATCAAGAGCTGGTCGCTGACGAGCTTGCAGCAGCGGCTAATGAAGACCGGCGGCCGTCTGGTCAAACATGCCCGCTACTACTGGTTGCTGTTGGCCCAGGGACATCTGAACCGGCGGCTGTTCGGTGACATGCTGAGCAGGATCTGGGCGCTGCCTGTGCCCGGAGGGTAACGCGGCGAGCGCGGGGCAGCCGGAGCGGGGAGTTGCCGAGAGGCAAGGTCGGAGCGGTGTCGGCAGAGTGGCCGCTGGCGTTGCCGGAACGCCTTGACCGGACCCGATCTGAAGGCGGACCGGCGAAGAAAGCAGGATCGAACGTGAAAGCAGTGCGAAAACGTTGCACCGCAGCCGTGGCTCGCCTATGCTGTCAGTACCGGGATGGCCAAAACGGTAATCCTGGTTGATTTCAGGAGAAGAGACGGAGTATGATGTTCGAGTCGGAGTTCCAAATCGGAAATTCTGGTTCTCTTCTCGGCAACCCGATTCGCCCCAGATCTGAAAGAATGAACCTTGGTCCGCAGGAGGTTGGAGACTTACATCTGTGCCGTGTGAGTACTGTGCTTCGCAAGCTGTCGGGCAATCGATGCCAGGCGGATTGCTCAATACGGATCCCGTCGCCGGCAGTACGACAGAGAGTGTGTATTCGCCGATCTTCTCTTGGCAACCCGGGCCGATGCGGCTATGCTGCGGCGGTCATGACCGAGCCGGAGGCCGATGAAACCCGCATCGCGGCGAGTCTGGTGGCGCGCATCGCCGCCGGTGACGCCGCTGCCGAGACCGAGATGCTCGAGCGCTACAGCTGCGGCCTGCTCTTGATGCTGCGCCGCATGACCGGCAGGCCTGACCTCGCCGACGACCTCCACCAGGACACCTTCCAGATGGTGCTCGAGAGGCTGCGCGGCAAGGGCCTGGCGAAGCCCGAGCGGTTGGCCGGTTTCCTCAACCGCACGGCGCGCAACCTGTTCATCGCCGACTACCGCAAGAAAGCGCGCCGCCAGACCGACGACCTCGAGCTCTCGAGCCTGCAACTTCAACCGGGTGCTTTTTCGCGCCCGCCAGCGCTTCAACGCGCTGCTCGAGCGCGCCGCGAAGCGCCTGTGGACTGGGGTCAAAACGGTTGGCATTCAGGGACAGAGATCGACTTCGGGATTGCTGGCCAGAAGAATCGTACCCGAAAGTGAATTTCATAAACAAGAGGGTATAGGGAATGAGTGACTATCCAAAAACGACGTCAGAGTTTGAAATACCCGATCTGAAATCAGATGTTAAAATATCAGCAGCCATCTATCACGAAGTGCTGCATGTAGTTGGGGCAAATCGCGGCACCTTTCGAACGCAAAAGCTTCACCACGTAAAGTTTCCCTTAAAGAATATTCAAGCAGGCAGCGGCAGTCAGAAAGACTGGGTTGCCAGCCAAATATCAGATCCAGACAACTGGAGCAAAACACCGCTAAATCAGGAAGCCTCAGGTGCTCGAGATCTTTCTGGAGAAGTCACGAACAGTGATTGCGTCTCGTTGACTTCCGCGGACTCTACCGGGTTATGGATGTTCTACACCTGGTCCCTTGGGGACTGGGTGTTCCTTCGTGCGCGGAAGTATCTGGCTGCTCCGAATGATTCGATAGGATCTTGGGGTCCAGAGATGCACCTGTATAAGCCGGGCGGTAAGCAAGATAACGACAATAAGGTCCACGATGTCGGCGCAGTATCTGCGTGCGCATTTGGCGACAATCAAATTCTGGTGGCGACATGCGGAACCGGGGATCGCGGGACAGGAGGAACTCGTTCCGCAGCCTGGCACACAATCACGTTGTATCTTTTTGACCTGGGCAACATTGACAACAAACAAGATATGCCGTGCTGGACTGCCCGATCCATGCGCGCAATCGATACCACAGATGATGCCATCTATTACAAGGGCAACAAAAAACTAGCAATTGATGTGCTTCGTGGTTGGGTATGGGCGGGTCAAAAAATAGATCTTGATTGGTTCTTAACGACAGACCCGAAAACGGAAAAGCGACACATTGCCTTGCACTTGCCATTGCGCCAAATGAATATGGAGCTTCAGTTCCTATATTGATGGGTCATACTTTTACAGGTTTTATACCGCTCTCATTGGCTACCAAAGATGGCCAGGAGCTTGGAGTCCTCGCTGACAACCCCTGGGGCACAAGCAAAATCATGTTTCATACTCAGGGCGATTTTCTTGAATCGTCAATCAAACGTGATCCTTCGGGGAGACTTCAGCGGTATGGCTCATTCGACAAGATATTCTATTCCTTCTACTACAATACAGTCCAGGTGCCGAATCCTGAGAATGACTTAGTACTTACTATCATAAATAGACGCACTTGTGATAGAATAAGGGCATGGCTAAAAGAGCCACGCCCATCCTTTTGAGTCCTGCTGAGGAACGGACGCTACAGCGCTGGCGACGGGCCCACAAGACCGAACGGCGTACCGCCGAAAGGGCTCGCATCGTCCTGCTGGCGGCCCAAGGAAAGTCGAACCTGGAGATCGCGGCGCAGTTGGGAACGCGGCCGGCACGGGTGTCGAAGTGGCGCACCCGCTTTGCCCGCCAACGGCTGGCCGGCTTGGCCGACGAAGCGCGACCCGGCAAGCCGCGGCAATACGACGCCGCGAGCGAGAAACGCATTCTCAAGAAACTCGATGAATCGCCGCCCAGCGGACAGGCCACTTGGACCGGCCAACTCCTGGCCCAAGCGCTCGGCGAGGTGAGTGACCAACAAGTCTGGCGCGTGCTGCGCCGCCGGGGCATCTCGCTGCGGCGTCGTCGCAGCTGGTGCCTCTCGACCGATCCCGAGTTTGCCCGTAAAGCCGCCGACATCGTGGGACTTTACCTGGACCCGCCCGAGAACGCTGTCGTGCTAGCCGTCGACGAAAAGCCCCACATCCAAGCCCTCGAACGCGCTCAGGGCTGGCTGCGGCTGCCCGACGGCAAGGCCTTGACGGGCTTCAGCCACGGCTACAAACGCCATGGCACAACGACCTTGTTCGCCGCCCTGGAGGTGGCCACCGGTCACGTCACGGCTGGTCACTACCAGCGTCGCCGGCGGCGAGAGTTTCTAGACTTCATGAACCAACTGGTGGATCTCTACGAAGGCTTCGAGTTGCACGTCGTGCTGGACAATCTCAACACCCACAAGCCGAAACGGGATCGTTGGCTCCAGCGCCACCCCAACGTGCACTTGCACTACACTCCGACCTACGCCTCGTGGCTGAATCAGATTGAGATCTGGTTCAGTATCCTCAGTCGGCGGGCGTTGCAGGGAGCCAGCTTCACCTCGCCCTACGAAGTACGCGCAGCCATCGACCGCTTCCTCGAGGCACACAACGAAAACGCCGCCCCTTTCGAATGGACCAAGGCCAGCGTGAGGCAGCGGCCTCTTTCTTACTCATACGCTAACTTATGATCTTAAGTATTAGGCTTTGTAAGTGATAATACTTTTGCCAGAGCCCCGAGTTTTACTGTGACTGATCAGCGTACCTCACCATTTGTGGTTTTCTACGCATTCTCTGCTGGAAGCAAGCAAACTAAAGTCAAGTTTGTAGATCAAGACGGGCAACCGGGAGAAGTGGATGCCACAGAATATCCGATGCTGGAGTTTGTATTCTATGGAAGCAACAAATGTCAATTACATGACTATGGTAAAACACTAGTAGCCCGTGACACGGAACAGCTCGATAAAAGAACCGACGAAGAACGTAAGAGAGTCATCGTTGGTGGCTACTTTGACGGCCCCATTCCGTTTCCAATTCAAAACTTTGTTGGACAAAGAAACTCGGGCACTGAGAGGCATGATATTGGCTATTTCGATTACGGAACTGTCGACGGGAAGGACAGTGAATTCGGTACAGAAACTGGTTGGAGTTTTGGGTTTGAGTCTGAAGGCAAAACGACGGAAGGGATTGGTCCGGCCTACAAAGTATCTTAATGGGGTATTTACTTGACTCAGGTAGCCCCAAGATGTAGTATGCGGTGCGATGGAGGACTATCCGCGGAACTTGGCTGAGTTCGAGGCCCGCTTTGCGACGGAGGAGGCTTGTCGGGATTATCTGTTCCAGCTGCGCTGGCCGGAAGGATTCCGCTGTCCGCGCTGCGGACACGGCGCGGCTTGGCCGGTCCGGCAAGGGCTGTGGGAGTGCTCGGGCTGCGGTCGGCAGACCTCGGTCACCGCTGGCACGGTGTTCCAGGACACTCGTCAGCCCCTGCGGCTGTGGTTGCGAGCCATCTGGTGGGTGACCAGTCAGAAAAACGGAGTGAGTGCCCTGGGGCTGCAGCGGGTCTTGGGGCTGGGCAGCTACAAGACGGCCTGGAGCTGGCTGCACAAGTTGCGCCGCGCCATGGTGCGCCCCGGTCGCGACCGCCTCAGCGGCCGTGTGGAGGTGGACGAGACGTACTGGGGCAGCCCAGAAGAGGGCGTGCGCGGTCGCCAGACCTATACCAAATCGTTGATTGCCATCGCCGCCCAGGAGGACGGCAGGGGAACGGGACGGCTTCGGATGCGCAGAGTCCGGGATGCGAGCGCAGAAAGCTTGATGCCCTTTGTCGAAGAAGCGATTGAACGGGGCAGCACGGTTCATACCGACGGCTGGCTGGGCTATGAGCCGCTACAGAAGCGCGGCTACCGGCACGAAGTAACGTTCCTCGATGAGGGGCCGGAGTCGGCCTCGAAGCTGCTGCCCCGAGTGCACCGCGTGGCGTCGCTTTTGAAGCGTTGGCTGCTGGGGACGCATCAGGGGGCCGTCAACCCCGAGCATCTGGACTACTACCTGGACGAGTTTACCTTCCGCTTTAATCGACGCAACTCTCGCAGCCGAGGGAAGCTCTTCTATCGACTTGTGCAACAGGCGGTCGCCATCGACCCCGTGCCATACAAGTCCATCATCGGCGGCACTGAAAATGCTGCTTCTGTCGACCACAAGATGTAGGGGTCACCTGAGTCAAGTAAATACCCCAGAGTATCTTTTTAGGGCGGGCGTGAGTCGGTGAAGAAAGACACCAAGTCGTCAGAAGCCGAAAGTTCACTGAGAATTCCTGCAGCGGCCATTGATCTGCTCCAGAAAAACCCGAAGGCGGAGGGGACCGGTGCGCTAAAGGCGCTGAGCGCTCGATTCTATATCAGGGGTTTTCAGTTTATCGATGCGAAGGGTAAGGTAGTAAACGATGCGTTGAGCAGCGACAAATCTCAGAGCCCAAAAGTTGGTGCCATCCTGACAAGGATGGCGCAACCAGCAGATCAATCTCTCTACAGTTTTAAGGCTTTTGCGGTGACACCTGGCGATTTAGAATCGTATACAGCTCCAGCGATCAATCAAAAAATGAAAGACGTTGGTTATGCAGGCGAAGACTACGTTCGCGATGTCATCTTCAAGAATGCCTACCCGTTGACCGATCTCGATGATTTCCCGAGCTTCACATGGACTCTTGGAAATACAAGTGGCGAGAAATCCAGTCAGCTCAAATCCTCGTTTACTGAACAGGCTTGGAAGTTTGACGGCAGTCTTTATGGCGGTGTAAGTGGCGGAGGCGGAATTGATTTCTTCGGCATTGGGGAAAAGTTTGAAGCCTCTTTGTTGGTCGGTGGTACCTACTCCCACGATAAAACTGAGGATCAGTTAAAGTCCTCCGGCTGGAGTGTTGGAATCAGCGAAGAGTGGGGGCCACCACCAGCTCCGGAAGAGAACTGTGCTCCAGATGCGGTGAGTGAGTACAGCTTCGACATGTATTTTTTACCTGTACCTAAACTTTCTTCGACGCTCCCTTCAAACTACTGGACTACAGAGCTGCTTATTGACTCCCGCATAATATAGAGTCAGTCAAAACAAAGAGAAGACTGTTTCCAGAAGGCCGTGATCAAACGCGGTTTGCGGTACATGCGGCGGAGTGCCTTGCGGGCCCGCTCGTTCAGCTCGCCGTAGTCTTTCGGACAGACGTTCGGCAACTCGTGCTGCTTCCAGTAAGCCCAGATGTATTCCACCGGATTCAACTCCGGCGCATAGGGTGGCAAGTACTCGGTTGCGATGTGGCCTTCGGAGAGTTCGATGAACTCTTGCACCAGGCGGCTACGGTGCGCCGGCAGCCGATCCCAGACGATCAGCAGCGGGCGATCGATATGACGTACCAACGCCTTGAGAAAGTCGATCACTTGCTCTTTGCCGATCGCACCGGGATAGAGCCGGAAGTAGAAGTTACGCAGCGTCAGCCCCGCCGAGACGGAAAGCTTCTCCCAGTTGAAGTTAAACTGCAGCACCGGTGTTTGGCCACGTGGCGCCCAGGTGCGGCAGCGATGCGGCTTCTGACTCAATCCGCTTTCGTCGATGAAGACGAGCGTACGGCCTTCGTTTTGGGCTTTTTTTTAATGCGCTTCCAGGTCTTGCGCTTCCAGGTGCGGATCCGCTCTTCGTTGCGCTCGCGCGCCTTTCCGGCCGGGCGTTGCGGGCTCCAGTCGAGCGCTCGCAGGATCTTCCAGGCGTGGCCTGCGTGGTATGCGACCCCGAACTCGTCTCCGGTCAGCCGAGCCACCCGCGGACAGCTCCACAGGGGCGTTGGGAAGCCGTGGGCTTCCGGGCCTTCCAGCAGCAGCGACGTCAGGCGTTCGCGTTGTGCGGCATCGAGGAGCGGCTTGCGTCCGGCGCGCCCGGCCTGGCGGAGTCCGGCCGCACCCTGCTCGCGGTATTGCCGCCGCCACTCACTGACGGTTTGGCGAGCGACGTTCAGCCGTCTCGCCGTCTCGGACTGATTGTGGCCTTGGTGGAGCAGCCGCATCGCTTCGAAACGGCGCTTCTCCAGCGCCTTGAAATCCCGCTTCACACCTTTGGGGTTGCCCATACATATATAGATGCTCCACACTGTCAAAAAGTGTCATAATAATTTGCGGGATTCAATAAGATACTCCACGCAAGAGTAGAAGGTGAAGATGATGGTATTATCAGGAGTGAGGTGGATCCCAACTCAGGGAGCTGGCGAATCGTATTTATTGTAACATCGATACGCTACAAGTCCCCTGACAAGGAGAAGTATCCAAGACCCTCCGTTGATTCGTAAAATCCTCGCGCCGGTCGCAAGAGACCGCAGCCCCAAATATGGCGAAGGTTATAAGGTGCCATCCTTTCCGGTCACCGGCGGCTGCCAGGCGAAAATATGACTGTCGGATGGCGCTGGAGATCTCTTCTCAATAGAAGAACAGCACCGTGACGGTGAACTGAATACCCAAAAGGACCGGCCAGAATAGCAGTTTGGGGATTAGACTTGATGTATCCTGGGACTATCCCGAAAATTGGGAATGAAACGACGAGAGCGATGAGCTGGCATCTTCTTCACGCGGCGGCCCCGATTCATGTTCTCGTCCTGCTTTCTCTGGCCACTTCGGCATCGGGTACTATTACCCGACTACAGCCGCCGCAGGTGGTCGCCGGTAGTCCCGGATTCACGCTCGAGGTCTCGGGAGATGGCCAGCTTCTCCGAAGTGAGAGGATCTGGCGTCGGCGGCGGTGCCTCCGTTTCGAGGTTCTCGGTGTATCGCGTTCAATCTCGTCGAGGAGCAGAGAGCGGTTGGATATACGATCGCGCTGTAACTCCGGACGCGGCCTGGGCAGTCTAGCAATGCCGTGAAACTGAGATCCTACCGGAACCTGAAGCCTGGATCACCGCTTCTTCTTGTTCTTTCTCTTTTGGGGCGGCTTCTTGAGCACGAGCGCGGCGATCTCTTCGAGCACCGAACGGAAGTAGGCGCCCTCGGGGTTCAGCGCGGACACTGTCTCGGTGGGCTCGGGGTCTTGGGCGGGCTGATACGCGAACGGGGGGCGGCGGACTTGGCGCCAGGGGCGATAGGTCCAGCCGGCCCCGTTTTGGAAGACCTCGGCCGCGCTGGACACTTCGCGTAGGAGGTTCGTTTCAGAGATTTCACGCCCATTGTCGTCGCCGACCATCCAGACGGGCCGCAGGTTGGCCTCGAGCTCGCGCAGCCGGCTGCGCTTTTGTCCGGGCGAGCTGCCGTCGCCCCGGACGAGGACCACATCGCACATCTGTGCCAGCGAGGCAGGGTAGGTCATGTTGCCATCGGTCGAGGCGCCAATAGGTAACGCGAAGTCGGCGCCATGGAAGCGTTCGCGCACGTCCTCTACCAAGTGCGAGATGTACTCGGGCACGAAGTTCCCCTGGCCCCACTCGCCGGTCGCTCCGTTCCAGGAGTCGGCCACGTCGATGACAACGTTGCGGAAGTTGTTCTCGATGAGCCAATCGGTGACGTTGCGCGCAGCGGCGACGATCGCGCCGGTGGAATCGAACATCTCCTCCCGGCCGTGCGAGAAGTACGTCACGCACACGACCATTCCTTTGCGGTCGGCGGCCTGAAGCAGTCGGCCGAGACGCGCCATCCAGCCAGATTTCAAGGCGCCGTCCCGCTCGAAGGCGCTGAACTGAACCGGGCCAGTGGACACCGCGCCCGAGCCCACTGCGCCCGAGCCCCCCTCGATGTTCGCTGGCGAACCCCCATCAACCCGGCTGCCCTGCAGGCTAACGGTGATGGCCCGAATCCCGTACTCGGCGTACAAACCCAGCGCCTGAATGACCCGGTCGGTGTTGCGATCGGGGCCAAAGGCCTTGCCAGAAAGCCCGGTTCCGTCGAACACGGCCTCGGAGAGGCGGATGCCCATCAGCTTGCCTCGGGCCTTGCCGCGATAACGTCCCTCGGAGTACGTCTGCTTCCAGTCTCGCGAGGTGGACGTGCGCATGTAGAACCTGTGTGTCTTGTAGCGCGGCCCCAGCATGGAGCCCGTTGCAATCTCGGTTGCTCCCGAGGCGGTCGAGGCGCCGAAGAGGAGAAGAACGCTGAGGAAGGAGAGGAACATGTAACGGCAGGCGTCGGAGCGTTGGCCAGATGCAGACAGTCGAACCGACACCTTTGACGAAGGCGAGCAGCTTCGCGAGGACTTCATTCTCGCATGGAAAGGCGGCTGATGTGGGAGGAGTGGGGTCCAGAATGGACGAACCGTTGGATTGGCAACCAATTCGCGGCGCGGCACTGATGACAACCGATCGAGTGGTGTCTCGTGGCCCTGCGTCCCGAGGAATCGGACCATGTTACAGGACGGGGCAAGCCGGAAGCTCACGACACACCTCACAGCTTGCGCTTGATGCCGTACAGGGCCAATTCGACTCGGCTGCGTACCTGTAGCTTCTCAAAGATGTGTCGCAGGTGGTTGTTCAACGTGTGGGGGCTCAAGGTGAGGCGGCTTGCGATCTCTTTGTATCTCAGGCCCCGCGTTACGAGGGCGGTGATCTCCGTCTCGCGGGGCGTGAGGTCGTTGGGCGCGTGGGTGAAGCCACCGGACGAACTTTCGACGGCGATCAGGTCCTCCGCGAGTCGGCTCGGCGAGACGTAGTTCGGACGATCATTGTGAAGCGTCTCATCCAACCACGTGACGCCCTGATAGACCTCACGAATTGCGATCAAGAGTTGCGTTGTCGCAGCGCGCCTGGAGAGGATGCCGCCCGCTCCCAGCTCAAGCGTCATGGAGAGGTCAATGCGGTCCTCAGTCGATGTGAGAATGATGGTAGGAACCCTAATTCCGTCCGTACGCATCTGCCGCAGAATCTCGTACCCGTCCAGGCCGGAGACCTCTAGGTCCAGGAGCAGCACGTCGGGGCGGCTTGTCTGCAGGGCGCCTGGCACACTACGGCCGTCGGACAGTTCAGCCACCACCTCCATGTCGGGCTGCTCTTCCAGAATCTTCCGTAGGCCCTGCCGGAACAGAGTCTGTTCATCCGCGATGACGATCCGGATGGAGTTTGTCTCGAGCGGTGCCCCGAAAGAGGACATGCGGTTTCATGCTTCTTATCGGCCAGGATTTGGGGGATACGGCTCCGGAAGGAAGTGAGGGATGTTGAAGCCGGGCTCGGCGTAGCGAAGATAGCGGGCACGGTCCCGGCCTTTTGGGACGGCTGCTCATTGAGACGGACCACACGGTTGATGTAACGTTGAGTAGAGACTTGTGCGTCCCACGGGTATCGAGGAGGAACTGCGGTGAGATCGATGGCAAGATACACCCTCCGCGGCCTGCCTATCGCCGTCATTCTGCTTGCCGGCCTAGCGGAGGCCCAACAGAGGATCAAGCCGGGCCTGAACTTTTTCAGTCCTGAGCAAGACGTGCAACTGGGTCGGGAGGCAGCGGCCGAGATCGAGAAACAGGTGAGCGTGGTTAAGGACGAACGGCTGACCCAGTACGTGGCGCGCATTGGGAAACGCTTGGCCGACGCATCGCCGGCGCCGGAGTATCCCTACACCTTCAAGGTCGTGGCTGACCCCGCGATCAACGCGTTCGCGCTGCCCGGGGGGCCGATCTACGTGCACACAGGATTGATCACGGCCAGCGACAACGAAGCACAGATGGCCGGCGTTCTGGCGCACGAGGTTGGACACGTGGCCTTACGCCATTCCACCAACCGGGCGTCGAAGGCACAAATGTTTCAGCTCCCCCTGGTTCTGGCCGGTGGCCTTCTCGACAAGAAAGGCGGCATGCTGGGGGGGGCCTGGCGCAGCTCGGCATTGGTTTCGGCTTGAACTCGATGTTCCTGAAGTACTCGCGCACCGCCGAGAAGCAGGCCGACATCCTGGGCGCCCGCATGATGGCAGACGTGGGCTACGCGATCCGGTCGAGATGGCGAGGTTCTTTGAGAAGCTCGAGGAGAGCGGAGGAGGCGGCCGGATGCCGCAGTTCTTCTCTGGCCACCCCAACCCGGGCAACCGAGTGCGCTACGTCGAGGAAGAGCTGCAGTACGTCCCCGCGCGGGATTATTCGAAGGGGTCGACCCGTGAATTCTCAGTGATGAAAACGCGTGCAGCCAAGGTCAAGGCGCCCAAGCCAAAGGCCGAGGCCGCGCCGCCGGGCGGGGCAGGGAATCCGGCGCCTGGTGCGGGAGGCACCCAGCGCTATCGAGGAGCCTCCTACGAGCTAGCCGTTCCCTCTTCGTGGAAAGTGCATGAGGCGAGTCGGGGAGCGAGCGTCACGATCACCCTACCGAACGGAATGGTGCGGACTCCCTCCGGGTCGCCTGCTCTCGTGCGCGGAGTGCTGGCTGGCTATTTCCCGTCGGCCCGCGGCGGCCTTCGTACCGCGACCGACGACGAGTTGGTCGCTGGTTTCCAGAACTCCAACCCCGGCCTCACGCCATTGAGTGGGCAGCGTAGGGGAGCGTCAGTCCACGGCCAGACAGCAGAGAGCATCCTGATGGCTGGGCAGTCAGTCGTCGATAACCAGGGTGAACTGGTGTGGCTCGTTACGGCCGAGCGCCCGAAAGGCCTGTTCGATATTGCGTTTGTTTCGCCCGAGAGGGAGTTCAACGAGTTGCGTCGGCCGTATGAGCAGATGCTGCGATCTGTAGCCTTTTTCTAGTCGGCACCCGACAAACAGCATGATGCGAACCACCATCAACATACCGGATGACGTGTACGAGATTGTCCGTTCGCACGCCAATCTGAAGCGAATCTCACTCGGAGCTGCCGTGGCGGAACTAGTCCGCCTTGGCCTGAGTGAGGGCCATGCGATCGACGAGGCAAAGCCCTTCCCATGCTTCGACCTACCTGGCACGGCACGGCCCATTACCCTCGAACAGACTGTTCGGGCTGAAGACGAGTTGTGAAGCCTTATCCAATCCAGGCAGTATTCGTCGATTTCGACGGTACACTCGTTGACAGCGAACCTCTCCACTACGACTGCTGGATGCGGACTCTTCACCCCTACGGCGGACATGTCGAGTGGGACGACTACGTTCGCCGCTTCGTCGGAGTGGCCGATTTGGAAGCGGGAAGAATCATGCTCCGAGAAGCGGGCGTAACGCCATCTGACGCCGATGCGCGCGAAGCCTCCCACAAAAAGAAGGCGATGTACCAGGCCCGATTCGTCGCGGAGCTAGATATCGCTCAGGACATCTGCGATTGGTTTACATCGAATTCCGGCGACGGCGTCATCTTGGGCGTCGTCTCCTCCAGCCTCACTGAGGAGGTGGAGCCGTTGTTGTTTCGGCACGAGATCCGGTCCGCAATCGATGTCCTCGTATGTGGCGAGCATGTCAGCAAACGGAAACCGGACCCGGAACCGTACCACCTGGCGTTGACACTGGCGAATCGTCTCGCTGCCACGGGTGGGGCAGGGAAAATGCGCGCCCAAGATTGTCTGGTCGTTGAAGACTCTGACACTGGCGCGGCGGCGGCACATGCGGCCGGTATGAGACTCCGTCGAGTGGAGTCTCCCTCGCAACTCGTCGCTACGCTGGCTCATGAGCTCCTCTCGCCGGCAAAGTGATCTCCTCGCGACAACGAGCGAACTTCGAAGACCTCGCTAAGCTTGGGTGAGGGGGTACGGTACGGTGCAGAGGCTGGCGGGTAAGGAGTCAAAGGGATCATGTTCTGCTTATCTCACTGGCTGTATAGCATTCAATACAAGGCAGTAAAGGGATGCGAGATGGCGGTGAGAAGGGTGGCGTACGGTGTACCAGAAGGTCGCTTCCGAGCCCGGATAGTTTATGCCGTATAAGATATATTATGTTAAAATAATAGGAGTAGGCCATGAATGTTGACGACATCAAGAGTGTGGCCGTTATCGGTGCCGGCACGATAGGCCAGTCAACCGCCGCGGAATTCGCACTTGGCGGCTACGATGTGAACCTCAACTCGCGCTCCGAGGACAGTCTCGCGAGAGGCATCGACGGCATACAGGGAATATTCCAGACGTTCATAGGCCTTGGGCTGGCGACGCAGCAGCAAACGGATGCCGCCCAGTCGAGGATTCAGACCGACGTGGACCTCCGATCATCTGTTACAGAGGCGGACGTGGTCTATGAAGCTGTTTACGAAGACCTGGAGCTGAAGCAAGAGATATTCAGAGACCTGGACACGCTCTGCCCTCAGCCGACGATATTTGTCAGTGGCACCTCGACCCTCAGCTTGAGCGACCTGGCATCGGCGACAAACCGTCCTAACAAAGTCCTTCTGGCGAACTACACCAACCCTCCCTTTTTGGTTCCCGCGACCGAGGTGATTCGCAACAAAGCCACCTCTGAGGAGACCGTCACGACGTTTTGCGACCTGCTGGCCAGAATCGGCAAAAAGCCGGTCGTCCTACAGAAGGAGGTGCCGGGTTTTGTCGCCAATCGCCTTCAAATGGCACTGCTGAGAGAGGCTCTCTACCTTGTGCAGGAGGGCGTTGTCACGGCGCAGGACATCGATACGATTCTCAAGTCCGGCATCGGACGTCGCTGGGCGGTGGCGGGCGTCTTTGAGGTGTTCGATCTGGCGGGGCAAGACCTGATCTTGGCGGCTTGCTCTTACCTGATGCCCGATTTGGACACCTCTACGGAGCCTTCACCCGTGCTCCGTGAGAAGGTCGAGCGGGGCGAGCTGGGCGTCAAGACCGGCCGAGGATTCTACGGTTGGACACCGGAAGCCGCCGAGGCGCTGCGCGGGCGTATCGCTCATGCCCTGGTAGAGATCGAGAGGTGGTCTGGCAGCGGCGGATGACTAGGAGGTTTGGGAACGCCCAGCACGAAGTCCTCGTTGCACTATCCATAACAGGCCAACCGATGTCCAGGGTTCTTCACCTTCCCGGAGGCTGGCTCGTTCGTCTCCGGCAGCGAGCAAGGGCGGAATCCTCTGGCGGAGCTAGCTCGTGGCTCTACGTAGTTCGAAACCAGAGGTAGTCGAAGCGCCACAGCGACTCCAGGAAGGTTCGGACATACTCCTCGCCCCCTCCAGCCTCCCTCAGGCCGGTTGCAGACAACAGGTCGGACGCCGACGTGCGGTCATCGACCATGTCCAACAGCGCCGCCTGTTTCGGGTCAAGGGCGACGGCGATCTCGTCATACTGATGCGCCTCCCACCGCAAGCGCGCCACGGCGCCCGGCGGGAGCGAATCGGTCTCGATAGCAACCAGTGGGTTTCGCACCGGCACGTAGACCCTCCAATCGCCACCGTCGAACGAAACCCGGTAGGATTCCGCCGGGTTGTCATCGCGGCGCACGACCAGCTCATGGCTCGCGGCTGAAGCTCGATAGAGCTCGATGACTGCGTATTGCTCTTCCTCCGGGAACGCTAACACGTCGGCCAGCAGGTCAGGTTGCCTTGCGAGCGTGCTGCACTGGGGAAGATAGTGGGCCAGATAGAAGAACCGTTGGAGCCGTAGCCCGGCGGCTCGAATGAGTGACAGACACTCAGGGACGCTGAATGAGACGTGGTTGGGCTCGAAGAGCATGCGAGCGAGCCGGGGGTTCTGACTCAACATTTGCGTTTCGTAGGGGTCAAGCTTGACTGTGTCGTTCTCGCACAGGCTTTGTAGAAGCGTATCGACGTTTTCTCGTCCCTGGGCGTCCGGGCGGATCTCCATCAGGCGAATGAGTTGCCGCAACATTTCCAGCCCTTGGTTTCCGTACCGTCCCGGCAGGGTCAAGTGCAGGACGCCGTCAGGCCGCAGCATGTGTCGAAGCTGAGCGAGCCACTGGGCGGCTTGGTCCCGGCTCTCACAGCGCCGATCCGCGAAGATCAGGTCAAAGTCCTTTCCCTGCCTGGCAAGTTCCTCTGTATTCAGGCTGGAGAACGTCAGGTTCGGTTGGCCACGGCCGTTGGTCGGGCTTTTCAGCGGCGGGGACGGCCCGCCCTGCTTGTTGGCGACAAGAAAAGCCGCCCCGGGGCTGCTCGACGCCAGCATCGTTGCTTGATTGATGTCGTAGCCGTCGACCAGCACCTCGAGGTCCTCTGTGAACTTCCGTTCGGGAAAGTACAGGTGGAACCAGAGGAGCGGGCTCGCCACAACGGGGTTCGGCTCGGAGCGGCAGTACCCTTCCTAGGCGCTGGGGACTCGGGACGCGTCAGTTGGTTCGACTTGGAACTTTTGTAAGCTGCTGGACATCAATCACTCCCACGCAAGGACATCATGGATTCACTGTCGTGGGCGGCAACCTCAACCTAATAGATCGGCGTCTTGCGTGGAATTGTCAATGAACGAGGAGTCGCGAACCGGTTTCGACCTGGCTCGTGCCCGCCTTGATGCCGCGACATCATTGCGCTGCAGCGCATGGGTATCTACAATCGCAATGGCTGGAGGCCGAAACCGAAAACTCCCATCTACACTCGCAAAGCGATCGCAACGCCGGCCCGGCCTTAAGCAAAGCAGTCCCACCATGAAGACGAAAGGAAACAGGATGGACCGACGACTTCGTTCTTTCACGACTCCACTGGGTTTCGCTCTTGCCCTTGTGGCAGGCGCGGTCCAGGCTGCAGGATCGGACTGGACCAGGCCTTTCACGCCGGACGAGCACACAGTCGTGCTCTACCATTTCGACGAGGGCCAGGGAAACGAGACCTACGATGCCGGCGGCGATCCCGAGCTGACTTTGCGTGCCATGGAAACGGCGCTATGGGGCAGTCGGCCCGGTTTCGGGGCCACAGTCCGCTTCGACCGACAAGACGCCAGAATCCTGATCGGCCCCGTGGATAATGACAAACTTCAGCTGCGAACCTCTCCTGAAGAATGGACTGTCGAAATGTGGGTGCGGTACTCGGGCCCCGGCGGGAAGGATCACTGGAAGGGGTTCACCGGGAGAGAACCCATTGAAGGCTATACCTACGCCAACCTTTGTGGAACGGACGATGAAGGATTCAGCCTGCCTCACGGCTACCGGCACGGCTGGAGTTTCTCTCTCCACACGACTCGTTGGGAGACGCCTAAGGGCAAGGTCACGCTGAAGGACGGGATCCTGCCTGGGGCCAGATTCCTGGGATATCACCGAGACAGAGACCCCCGTGCCGACCCCGGCGGCTTCTTTCCGTGGACGAAATACGGCTGGATCGACAGGGAGCGGGCGCACATCCGCGACACGGACTGGCATCACGTGGTCTGGCAGTTCCGCTTCCGGGATCAGACCGGCTTCCTTTACGTTGATGGCAAGATCGTCAGAAAGGTGTCGCTTCCGCCACCTGATGAACCTCACAGATTTGGAATCCTCAACGACGCTCCGACCTGTGGCATTCCTTTCATGGTCGGCGGCATTCCTCATTCCGACGACCCCCCAATACACTTCAGTCCAGCGCTCGGCAACCTGGAAGGCGAGATCGATGAGCTTCGCATATCGAACATCATGCGCTACCCGGTGGCCGCCAAACTGGCCATCATGCGCCAGAAGCTGCCTGACGCAGGACTGAAGATCCCTTACGAGGTGCAACTGGGCACGGATGCACCCAACGGCAACGTCATATGGAAGATTGAAGAGGGCGATTTGCCCGAGGGGTTGTCGCTGGATGCAAAAGACGGCGCCATTCGTGGCCTCCCCAAGGAAACGGTCGTGGACCGTGAGGTGACCCTCCGCGCCCAGGACGAGACCGGGCAGACCGACTCGCACACTTTCAGGATCACGGTCGCCCGCGGCCAGTTGCTCACCGAGTCGCTGCCGCCCGGGTACGAGTGGAGTACGTATTTCGCTCCGTTGAAAACGAAACATATGGCTGGTCCGCTTCGCTGGAAGATCGTCTCAGGAACCCTGCCTCGTGGCGTTACGCTCGATCCGCGGACTGGACTACTCACCGGAGCTCCTGTCAAGGCAGGCCGGTCACCGCTTTCTGTACAAGTGACCGACGCCAACGGCTTGAGCGATCGTGCGGAGCTGTTGCTCAGAGTGCTGCCACAAACGCTTCGAACCATGGGCGCCGACGAGAATACGGTCGTGCTCTACGACTGGCAGGGGCCCAGCGGCCGGTTATTCGAGGAACGCATCAGCCGCGACAAGGCACTGACCCTCACGTATACGAACATGGGCGGCGACCGGCGCTATAGCTGGCCCGGCCGAGAGGGACGATTCCCTCAGGAGTCCGGACACGGCGAACACGGTTACGCGAACATCGGCAAAGACTGGGGCGTCTATCCGCAAGCCAGAGATCGTTTCGAAGCGGACCCTCGGCTCGACCTGAAGACATGCAACAGAGAATGGACGGTAGAAGCATGGGTTCGTCGCGGCGGACCCTATGAGGCCTTCGGCAGCGACAAGATCAAAAGGAAGTTCGAGTACGGCCATATCTGCGGCACGTACGACAACAGCCGGCGTGGCGTGTGGGAGTTGTATCTCTCGAGCATCGACTCACCCGACGGGAGCATGGCTCCGGGAGTCCAGTTCCAGAGTGCGGACCACACCTGGAAGGATCTCGATCCATGGAAGCGTCCCAAGGGCATCGTGGCCGATCAGTCGGAAGTCGGGATCAGCGACACCGAGTGGCGCCACGTGGCCTGGCAGTACAACTACGAGGAGGATCTCCATCAGCTCTTCCTGGACGGCAAGTTGATCTGGCGCATGAAGACCCCTGACGGCCGCAAGCTGGTCAACGATCGCGAACACAAGTCCCAGTTCAGCGTCTTCACCCGGCTCGGAGGCTATACGAAGTACGGCGGCAAGTTCAACTTCCTTGGCACCGGAAACTTCTTTGGTCAGATTGGGGAGATCAGGGTCTCCAGCGTCCGCAGGTATTGAGAACCTCGCCCGGTTTTTTTCGCCGGTCAACTTCTCAGAGGGAGAAAACATCATGAGACGTTGCCATGAGGTATCGACGGCAGTGGCGGGTGCGGGGGCTGGTGACCGTCGTCACGTAGGCAGGAGATATCCCAGGCGATGAACAGCGCAACTCAAAGAGCGTCGCAGAGCTTGGTTCGAGGCTTGAACCTTTTGTTGACGATTGGCTTATCGACTCCACGCGTGACGTCGGTCCAGAGCTTCATAGGCGTGAGGAGAGTGAGGTCGTCTTCGAATTCAACGCTCCGTGGGAGGGGTCAAGTAGCGCTTATTTCACCGTAATGAAGGACTGGAACCATCTCAGATCTTAGTAGGTTTCTTCTTGGTCTTTCGGGCAATGACTTCCATCCCCGCGACGTAGCGCTCGCTGACGGCAAATTCCAGGGCTTCAAAACCGGTTTCCCGAAGCAGACGAACCAGGCTTCGGCGTGTGAAGACGTGATAGTGCTCCAGCTCTTGCCAGTAGGGATTGTTCCCTTCCCGGTCCAGGGCTCTCCAGATAACCGAGTCCATGTTCGGCGTGGAGACGAACAGAATGCCTCTAGGCCGAAGCAACGCGCTGACGCTGGCTAGCGCCGGTCGGGGAAACGGTAGATGTTCTAACACGTCAGCCAAAGAGATTACGTCAAAGGAGTTTGGGTCGTCGAATCGCAACAGATCCGCGCACTCGGCCTCGTAACCCAACGCTTGGATTTCCTGTACCACGCCTGCTCGCACGTCGATTCCCTTCGCTTTGTACCCAAACTCGGCGGCGGTCGTCAGCAAGCTGCCGCTGCCGAACCCGACGTCGAGCCAGCGGCCCGACGCCCGGCCCACATGCCCGGTGACGCGACCGACCATGCGGGACGCGGCCAGGCGTTGCGGCTCGATAGCCCGGCCGGGCACCTGGTGTGGATTCGATTTCTCGAGAATTTGCTCCCAATGAACCTGTTCGAAATAGCCGTCGGTAGAAATGTGCCGGCAGCGAGCACAGCGGTTCCAACGGATTCGAGGGCCCAAGGCGGGTTGGTAGAGCGGATGCTTGTCGCACTTCCCTTCCCTGTAAAGCGCAAAGTCGTCGTAGTTGCACAGCGGGCAGCGCTCATAGGGGGTGCGGGACCTATCCGTGCTCGCCGCGCTTGGCTGCCTGTCCGAAGCGGAGTTTCTCCGCAACAGTGGGCCGCTCCGGCGCTCGGCTTCCAGGGTTCGGAAGAGGGCCAGATCAAAGTCCCACAGGGTTTGAAAGAATTCGCGGGCGGTGCCTTCTTTCTGTTTCGGCTCGCCGGTCAGCTCGGCGGCTTCGATGATGGACTCGATGTTGCGGCGGCCGTCCACGGCTTGGAACATGCGGTACGCGGACTGGTCCAGGTTGATCTTGGTGTCCTGGGCTTCGTAGACCGGCCAGTGCAACTGAGCGACTTTCCCTGACGGGAAACGGCCTTCCGTCAGCCGCACCCCCGGCGTCCTGATCGGGACGTAGCACAGCCACTTGGTTCCCGTGAAATCGATTCGCGTGGAAGCCTCGGGGCGGTCTTTGCGGCAAGTGATGAACTGGTGCTTCCTGATCGAAGAGCGGAACAGCTCACTGATGGCGTCCTGCCGGGCGGGAGGAAGTTTCTCGATGTCGCCGAGCAGTCGCGTTTCTCTCAACCGCGAGCACCTTGGCCAGTAGCGCGACTGATACATGAAGCGCTGTTGGCGCAGGCCGGCTTGATCCAGCCAGTCGTAGATCTCAGGGACCGTGTACGAGCGTTCCCGCGGATTCAGCAGCAGGTCGGCCAGGCCCGCATCTTGGTCGAGGTCCCGAAACTGCGCGGCGGCGTGGTGAAGCGGGTGAGTCTCCGGCAAGGCAGCGACCCAGCGGCGGGTTTTCGCGATGCCGGCGTCGTCGGCCCTCACCCCCGCTCGACGGAGCAGTTCTTGCATGATGGTGAGGCCCAACCGGCCGTACCAGCCGTACACCATCACGTTGATCGCACCTTCCAGCCGCAAGACAGACCGCAGCGCTCGCAGCCCTTCGAGAGGATCGGCCAGGTGGTGAAGGACCCCGGTGCAGTAGATCAGGTCGAACGTCTTGCCCAGTTGCGGCACGCTCTCGATCGGCAGCTCGAGCAGCTCGACATGATCCATGCGGTACTTGTCTTTCGTCCGGCGACTGCGGTCGAGCGCGACACGGCTGATGTCAATGGCCGTGATGCGAGCTTGCCGCGCCGCCAAACCGACGAGTCCCACCTGGCTCATCCCGCAGCCGGCGATCAGAATGTCGAGTTGCTCTGCGTACGGCCGGCACGGGAAGTACAGATGGAACCAGTCGCGCGGGTTGCCCACGCTGCCGCGGGAGCCGGAGGAGTGCAGATCAAGGTTGACGTCGAAGGGTGGATACGGATGTGCTTCGTAGAAACCGCGGATATCGGCTTGAAGCTGCATGTCGGAGCTGCCTTCTGCTGTCCGCACTTCCCTGCCCTGCGGAGCCGATCGGCCCGTCGCCTACAAAGTTGTAGAGGGGGCGCGGAACCGAGCCCGGCTGGCGTATCCGCCTCAGCGCGCCGATAGACAGTTGGGAAGCCGTACGTTCCCGGCGGCGATGAAACGAGCCAAGGGCAAGAAGCGGGCGAGCCAAAAACGGCAACGTATCACGTCCCCGCAGAGACTCACGATCAGCCTCAACCTGATTGCAAAGGACGAGGCGTCGTCGATTGGCCGTTGTTTGGAGTCGGTCGAAGGCGTTGTCGACGAAATGATTGTCGTCGATACCGGTTCGGCCGACGACACCACCCAGATCGCCGCCAGTTATGGAGCCCAGGTTCTTTCGTTCCCGTGGACGGACGATTTTAGCGCGGCTCGCAACCACGGGCTCATGCATTGCCGCGGAGACTGGATCCTCAGTCTGGATGCGGACGAGAAGCTTGATCCCGGCACCAAGCAGCACGTACGCGAGGCCGCCGCCACGCCGAACGTCGACCTGTGGTATCTGCGGATGCTGAACCTGTATCCGGACGGTGAGAGCGGCGCGGAAGTGCGTCTGGTTCGCCTGTTTCGCCGGACGCCCGGCATGCACTACGCCGGACGGATTCACGAGCAGTTGATGCAGAATCTAGCCGAGGCCGTGGCCGGCCATTCGCAGGCGTTGATTCATCATGAGGGCTACCACCCCACGGTCATGGAGGAGAAACAAAAGATCGCCCGCAACGTGCGCTTGCTGGAACTCGGCCTCAAGGACACCGAGAACGGGGGCTCAGCGATGCTGCGCAGCAGCTACCTCCACTACTGGGTCATGAATTCCCAAGGCACCGAGCGGCTACGGCGACTGGAAGAGTTCTCGCGATATGTCGACACGCACTTCGACGATCTCAAAGAACGCATGGCCTGGATACCATCCGGCCTGTTGCACTACGCGGCGGCTCTGCGAAACGCCGGCCGCCGTTCCGAGTCGGCCGACGTGGCGCGGCGGATGCTCGCCGAGTTCGGTGAAGCCCCCATCCTCCACGCGTTCATTGCCGGAGGGCACTTGGCGGCCGGCCGGCTTGAACGGGCGGAAGAGGAGTTGAAGATTGCGCTCTCGCCTGAGGCGAAACTTGATTATCGTCACCAGGAGTATGTCCTGCCCCCCGAGACCCGCTGGCGGCTCGCCAAGCTGACCCTGGCCGAACTGCGAGAAAGGCAACAGCAATGGGCCGAGGCGGAAACTCTTTACGAAGAGTTGGTGGAGGGCATGGAAGCGGTGCGCCCGCGCCTTGCCTACATCCAAGTCCGCCAGCAGAAGCACCAGCGCGCGCTTGATACGTTGGAAAAGAGTCCCCTGTCCTTGGATCAAACCAATCCGAAGGAGGCTTGTCTGGCGTTCATCCTTTCGCTCATTGTGAAGTCCACGACCGGGCTGCTGCGGTGGGGTGAGAAAGTGCGGCTGTCGGCTGGCAGCGAGCCGCTCTGCCGGCGAATACTGAAACGCGTCGAGGGCTGGGAGGTGGGACGTGCGTTCGCTCCCGACGACTTCCCTGAGCTGACCGAAATCATGCAACTGCCTGGGGCCCAGCCGCCCATGCGGCAAGCGTCCTGAGGCCATGGTGGCGCGCGCCTCTCGGCGGGCAGCGTCGGCCTCCGCGCCGACGTAGGACTAACTTGCGTTTCCAGCAACTATCGCGGGCCGGGGAAGAAAAGGCCGGCCGGGAGGCCCGCGCCACAGATCAACGAAAAAGGTCCGCCCGGCGGGGACCGGGCGGACCGAAAGACTACTCAGAAGGCGGGGGTTATCCTCGGAGCAGCGCCAGCACGGCTTGGGGCGCCGCATTGGCTTGGGCCAGCGCCGCAACGCCGACTTGTTGAGCGATTGAGCTTCTGGTCAAGTTGGCGGCTTCCTCGGCCAGATCCGCGTCTCGGATGCGGCTTTCGGCTGCCGACAGGTTGGTGAGCTGCGTCGAGGCCAGGCCAATGGCGAACTGCAGCTGGTTCTGACCCTTACCGATATTAGCTTGGACGGCTGCCAGCTTCGTGACCGCTGTTGCCAGCAAGGTCACCGCGGACTCGGCGTTCTCCTTCGACGAAATGTCGGCAATCGCGCCCCCGGCGAGTTGCGATGATGCGAGCAGCAGAGCGTTCGAATCGGCATTATCGACGCCGTGGTCGTTAGCCAGATCGCCAACCGCCACGGTGAAGCCGTTACTCAGCGTGCCGAGAAACCGAAGGCCGTCGTTGGTTCCGTCCACACGCTCCTTGACAGCCACGATCTGCTGCAAGGTGACGTTGTTGGAGGCTTGCAACTGGTCATTGATGGCGTCGATCGCCTCGTCGAGGGTCTTCGCGTTGGTAAAGCTGAGCGTGATGCTCAGGGTTTGCACGACGCCCGCGCTGTCCTTCGCGGTGATGACGATATTCTGTTCATCCCCGCCGAAGAACAACTCGGTGAACGAGGTGGGAGCGGCCGAGCCACCGGTTGTAGCCTGAGCGCCACCGGCATTCACGGTCGATTCGACCAGACCGTTGGCCTCGGCGAGCGTACCGTTGGTCACCACCGCGAGCCCCGCGGCGGAGACGTCGACAAAGCCCGTGATCGCATTGGCGTCATCGTCATCCACCGAGAGCAGGAAGGTGGTTCCGGCGGCCGACTCGAGTTTCAGCACCCCGGCGGCCTCGGAAGCAATGAGACCGGCGCCTGACAGTGTCGTGTTGGCAGCGATTTGAGCGTTGATCTGTTCGACGATGTCGGCGGCGTCCGTGTTGTTCGCCGTGGTCACTGTGACGGAGAACGTCTCAGCCGAACCGGCGCCATCGACCAACACAGAGAACGTGGCGCTTCCGTCGTTGCCAACTGCTAACGCGCCGCTGTCGGTAATCTCGCTGAAGATTGCGTCCGTTCCGCCCGCACCTCCCAACTCGGCCGTGCCGAGGCCGAGTAGGTTCTCTTGATCACCGGCAACAAATACCCGGAACTTCTCACCCAGGTCGTTGGTAAACGTGACCGTATCGGCCGCGGTGTCCGTTGTTACGGTGAAGCCCGCTGCGGTGAGAGTCGTATTGGCTGCGAAAGCCGTACCCAACGCCGTGAAAACGTCGGCCTGGGTATCCCCGTTCGCCGTCGTGATCGAAACGGTTTGAGATCCCACGAGTCCGCCGCCTGGAGGACGACACTAATCGTGTTGACCGCCGTAGAAGCGCCCGCGGCCGTCCCACTGACCACGGTAACGTCCAGAGGAACTCCGGTCGCGCCGGCGCTGAAGTTGCCGAGCAGAGCGTTGGACAGCCGATCACCCGCTTGCACCTGGAAGGCCGTGTTGCTGGACGTGAATGCCAACTGCTGCCCGCCGGCGGTGTCGGTGTTGATGACAGCCTTGATGCCGGGTTCCTTGAAGGTTTGCCCGGCTGCCGAGGTAGCGGTGAAGCCGTCGATCGCAGCGTTGACCGCCGCCGCCAGCGTGGTCGTGTCGACCACTCCGGAGAGGTTGACCGAAAGCCGAGCTTTCTCGTCGTCGGCGAATCCCGACCCTGAGAAGAAGAACTCGGTAAAGCCACTGGTGGTCACCGAACCGGTATTGGTTGCGTCCGTGACGATGCTTTGGACGCTCGTCGTGGAACTCGTTCCGATATCGGTGGTTCCTTCGGTGCCGCCAAGAGCCTGCACGCCCTGCAAACCCAGCCGGTTGGCGTTCACGGACGAGTTCGACAGATCGATTTGAACCGAACCGTTCGTGACTTCGGTAATGTTGTTGTTGGCGGGGCCGCCGCCGATAAACACCGACAGCGCCGCGTTGAAGGTGCCGCCGGGATCCAGACCCACAGCTTGGGCTTGCCGGTCGATCTCGGTAAGCACCGACGCGAATTCGGTGTTCAGGGTACTGCGGTCACCGGTAAAGGTTCCCGATGCCGACTGCGTAGCCAGGGTACGGGCACGGTCAATCAGCAGCGAGATGTTGTTCAGACCACCGTCGATGGTCTGCAAGGTACTTAAGCCGTCCGCGGCGTTTCGAACACCTTGCCGCAGCACGGAGATGTCGGACCGGAACCGGTTGGCGATGGCCAACCCGGCCGCGTCGTCCGCGGAGGAGTTGATCCGCAAGCCCGAGCTCAACCTTCGAATGGTCGTCTGCTGCAAAAGGTTCGTTTTGTTCAGGTTTTCTTGGGCCAGTATTGATGCTAGGTTGGTTACGATTGAAAATCCAGGCATGTTTTCCTTCCTTGGGAATAAGAATTTGTCGCCAGAAGTCCCTTTCTGGCCGGCGTGGCACAGCCACACCTGTTGCGTTCGTTATGGCTGCTTATCGGCGCGAAGCCGGAATGTTTGAGCCGAAGTTATGTGGAAGTGCAAAACGCCGGTACGCTGGGGGCCGGCGGCGGTGTCAGCGGGCCGATTCTTCGGCGAAGCCGATCGTTAGCGGCTGGGCATAGCCGGTCATCTCGAGATAGCCCACCCCCGTGATGCTCCGATCGCCCTTGCGGCCGCTGTACTGAACCGCGCCTTCCCAGTAGCTGGGGCCGCCACGTTCGGCGACCACCTCTTGGTCTTCGAGCAAGGTCCGGCATTCCAGATTGAGGGCAATCGGGAGCATCTCGACGCGCCACGTGAGCGGGTAGCGGCCGCCTGTTGTTGGGCTGGTCCAGGTTCGTCCGGGCGTCATGCGGATGTCCTTCCACTCGATATGGCGGCTTAGCCCTGCTGCGTCCACATAGGTTCCGGATGAGTGGGGATCGCTGGAGCCGTCCGAGCGTCTCATGCGGTAGAGCATCAGCTCGGTCTCATCCTCTAGCTGAATACTCATCCAATCCCAACCCACCTGGCCCTCTCCCAGGCTGTCGGTCGAAAACTCATGATCCATCCACGCCGTGCCCGTGACCTGGTAGCGCTCCTCGCGTAGGGTGACGATTCCGTCCGCCGCCAGACGAGTAAACGAGATATAGTGCGACGCCTTGCCCACCCCAGCCGCTTTCTGACTGACGCCGTCCCGCCCGTGGACGACCGGCGGCTTGGTGGAAGTCAGATCGAGGTCGAGGGCAAAGTCGTCCGCCACGGCCCGAAGGCGTTGCGGTCCTCCGGGAATGTCTATCTCGAGCCACCGCACGTCCCAATTTCCATTCCAGATGCGTCCTTGGCCGGCGTCGACTCCCGCCAAGCCCGGACCGGCCCGGTTCAGGCGATCCTCCTTAAAGAACTGCCTGCCGTCAAGGTCGCTGAGGGTCAGGTGGGCCAAATACAAGTCGTCGAGTTGCCAGGAGAATTCGCCTGGCAAATCCCGGCTAACCGCTTGGCGGAAAAAAGTCAGCTCAAAACCAAAACGGCGGCCCTCGCGCGTCTTTAAGTTGCCGGTGTAATACCACCACTCAGTCTTGAAGGCCGGATGACTGAAGTGATCCTTGGGAAACTCGTAACGATAGCCTGGGATGGCCAAATCCCAGGCCCATCCCATGACGGAAAGGCCAAGCAGAATAAATAGGCTACGGATCATTCTTCGTGTAGTACCTCAATCGGCTCCAGCCGGGTGGCGATCCGAGCCGGATAGAGTCCGGCGACAATGGCAGCGACGTACACGAGTGTGAGGGCGGCCAGCAGAAGGCCCACAGGAGCGTGGAACTGAAGCGTCCAGCCGAATGACTGTTTGTTGACGACGAAGATAAGAATCAAGGACAATGCCGCCCCCAAAACCACGCCAATCAGGTTCGACAGGAGCCCCAGAAGGCCGGCCTCGAACAAGACCACCCGCCGAATCTGACCCGCCGATGCCCCGAGGAACCGCAACACCCCGAATTCGCCGCGCCGATCGATCACCAGGGCCAGCAGCGCTCCGGCCATACCCATAATGGCCACGAGGATGGCAACCGCCTCGAGCGCATAGGTGATCGTAAAGGTCCGGTCGAAGACACGCATGGCCTCGGTGCGGAGGGTCCGGTTAGCAGCAATGACGATCTCTCGTCCCGCAGTCGCACTCTCGATCGCCGAGCGTCCCTCCTCGATGCTCACCCCTTCCCTCAAGTAGACCGCGAGGTTGCTAGGGGACGGATCGGGGAGATGCCGCAGTAAGACCGAACGGTCGGTGATGACATAGCCGTTCTCGTTTGAGTAATCAAAGTAAACGCCGATCACACGGAAGGTGGGGCTGTGCTCTCCCAGGGGAAGGCGCAATGAATCGCCGACCCGCAGCGAGTGCTTGTCAGCGAATGCCTCGCTCACGATCACATGGTCGCCGGCGGACAGCTCGGCCAGGATGCGGTCCGGCGAGCGGCCCGACAGAAATCGGACGTCGCCGAGTCGAGCGACAACGTCGGCTTGCCCCGCGCCCAGCGTGGCCGGGCGGCCGTTGTATCGAATCGGATAGGCGCGAAAACGATCGACGGCGAGGATCTCGGGCTGTCCCTCGATGCGGTCGGGAATGGACGCGTCCATCGTTGGATGCTGTCCCGCCCCCCGCCTTCCCGGCGGCCGGACGTAGAAATCAGCCCCGATGCGCTCTTCAAGCCACATGATCACGGTTTCGCGGTAACTGCCCACCATGATGGCGACGCTCACCAGCATGGCAACGGCACTGGCGAGTGTTGCGACCAGGACGGAGGTCCTCGACAGCGCCCCAATGAGGCCGCGCGAAGCCAGCATCCCCTCGGCCCCAAGGGTACGCCGGATTAGGCCGGAGGATGCCCGTGTCACCGCGACCACACACGCCGGCGTGGCCATGGCCGTTGCCACGATCAGCAAGAACGCCGCGAGATAACCCAGCAACGGCTTGCCGGCAAGGGGAGGGGCCAGCGCCGCTAGCCACGCACTGGCCGCCGGCACCGCAGCATACGCAAGGGTGCGGCCGACGCCCAGGCGAGCGTGGTAGTCGTGGCGTCCTCGCGCCATGGCCTCAGTAGGGGATACGAGTGCCGCTTCGCGCGAGGGCGCCCAGGCAGCCAACAGCGACACACCGACGCCGGCAACCAGAGCCACGCAGGCGGTTTCGGAAGTAACGGCGATCTCGCCCGGCGTGCTACTGACGTAGAGCGCGTTCACGGTGGCGGCCATCAGTTCGACGGCGCCTTCGGCCAGGAGCCTCCCCAAAGCGAGCCCGAGCAGGCTGCCGATCAGTCCAAGCACTCCGGCCTCGGCGAGAAAGGCGGCCCGCACTCCGCGGCGGGTCGCACCGAGGGCGCGAGCCACGCCGATCTCCGTCCGCCGCCGCACTACCGAGACAACGATGGTGTTGTAGATCAGAAACGCACCAACGACCAGCGAGATATAACTCAATACTTTAAGATTCGAGCGAAACGCGCTGAGCATTTTACGGTTTTCTTGCGAGCGGGCGCCACGGACTTGGAGCGTAACGCCGTTGGGTAAGGCCTCGTGCAGAACCGTTTCTCCGTCCGTGGCCCGCGCTCTCGGGGGGAGAAAGACATCAATGCGATCCAAGCGGCCCAGCCGCCCCAGAGCCTGCTGTGCCGTGGGAATATCCATCACGACGATACTGTCGCGGCCCGAGCCAGCGAGTCCCTCGGTCTCAAGCAAGCCTTGCACGACATAGTCGTGCGTGGTGTCGTTGACTGTAAGGCGCAGCGTGTCTCCGGCTTTGCTTGCGAGGCGCGGCCCCGCCCAAAGGGAGTCCGGGCGGGTCAACAGACTGACATCGAACTTCTCTCCTGAGAAGCTCCCTTTGAGAGGGACATCACCGATCAGATCGAACCCAAACAGAGGCGCGCTGATGCGACTGGGCTCAACAAGGGCAAAGCCCTCCACGCGGGGCGAGAACCGAAAGGGATACGGCAGGGCCGTCAGATCGGCCAGCAGTTTCTCGTTCAAACCACCCACCGCGCTGATCTCGAAATCAGCTTCACCTGTCAGGGATTCGAGCGATGACCGGAACGAGCCCGTTGCCGCCTCGCCCGCCAGATGAATCGCCACCACCACCGCCACGCCGAGGGCAACGGCGAACGCCGTAAGCGCGGTCCGGCCCGGCTCGCGGCCCAAGGGCCGGACGATGAGGCGGAAGAAGAGAGCGGCGGGCGGGCTCACAGTTGCCGAATCTCCTCGATGCGCCCGTCGCGGAGGCCGACGATTCTGTCAGTAACCTGCGCGGTCTCCATGCTGTGGGTTGCCATAACGATGGTGGTGCTGAGTTCGGCCGTAACGCGGCGCAACAGTTTCATCACGACCTCCGCGCTGCTCTCGTCAAGATTCCCGATCGGCTCGTCCGCCAGCACGAGGCTGGGCGAGTGCACTAGGGCCCGTGCGACGGCCAGCCGCTGCATCTGGCCCCCGGAGAGCTGGTGTGGGAGGCGGTCGGCATAGCAGTCCATCTCGACCCATTCGAGACGTTCCCGCGCGGCATTTCGCGGTCGGGAGACGCCGGCTAGCATCAGGGGCATCTCGACATTTTCGACCGCGGTGAGATTAGGGAAAAGCTGGAAGAACTGAAACACGAAGCCCACCCGCTCCCTGCGGATGGCGGTCAGTTCATCATCACCAAGGTCGGATGTGACGGCGCCGCAGATACGGACACGGCCGGAGTTGGGGAAATCCATGGCTCCGGCCAGGTTCAGTAGAGTCGTCTTGCCGCAGCCGCTACGGCCGACGATCGAAATGAACTCGCCCGTCACCGCCTCTAGTGACACGCCGTCGAGAGCGTGCACCTCCTCGCCGTCAGCGTGATAGGTCCTGGTAACGTTCTCCAGTTGGAGAACCGGAACGGTGGGCTGATCCAACCTCAAGTGTATCGGTTGGTACGGCCGGCCGGCCGTATGGTGGGGCCGCAGCGAAGGGCGAACATCCGTGCGTGGGTGCAGGACGGCAAGAATCTTCGAGGGGAAGACAGCCTGAGACCACAAGCGGGAGCGTAGGGTACGGAGGCGCCGCGCTTCACGTGCCCGGTGTCGCAATCTTCAGGTTGCGGCTGGACTTTCTGGCTGCTGGGTTGTCTAATTCGCGATCACCATCCTCGATTTGCTGCCCAGGTTGATCGAGGAGTTGCCCACGAGAAAACTTCCCGTGACGAAGTTAAATGGGTAGCTCGTTTCGACGACGACGATTTCGGATCGTTCGTTCGTAGTGGGGTATGTTGTGGTGACGGTGATGTTGGACGGGTTCAGGCCGATGGCGTTCGCCTTGACAACCTCCTCGATGGTCTTGTCGCCGTTGTCGGTGTCGATGGGATTTATTGACCCATGGACAATAGCATAGCGTGCACCGGCACGGGCAGCATGAGCCAGCGTTTCGTGCGTCCAGATGGCAAGACCGAAGTCCATCAAGAAGAGAGTCAGGCCGAGAAACAGCATGAAAAACAGCGCGAACTCGACCATGATTGAGCCGCGTCGCCTGGGCTTGGCGGCTGGAACTGGACGCGTTACTCTCGAACTCGAATACGCTCCCGATTTTGCCGGCATGATGCCACCTTCCTCCTTTGTGTTTGCCTACTGCACGCGCATGAAGCCGTCTCGCCCGATCACACTAGAGCCCGCCGGCATGACACCCGGGTAGGGAGCCAGGGTGCTGAAGGTCTCCCTCACATCAGTTCGGACGTAGACTCTCGGCAGCCCGTATGCACCATCCGTGCATGTACCCGCCGTGGCAGCCAAGCTACAATCGACGACCGTGGGATCCGAAGTGAAGTCATCTGCTCCCGCGGGAGGACATTCGCAGCGTATGCTTGCGCTAGCACTCACGCCGGTTAGGTTTCCCGCGTCGTCAATCGCCCGTTGCTCCATGACATCGATCTGCGCGGCGCAGTAACCGCCTTGGGCTCCATGAAACGCCCCAGTGGCCGAGGCGTTAGCCAAGGTGATCGCGTGGAAATAAACCCGGCCAAAGTCCGTGGCTCCCATCGTTAACATGAAGAGCAGTGGCAACACCAGTGCGAACTCGACCAGCGCGCCGCCGTGGGTTCTCGCTCTTCGCTCGAATCGATCGTTTCCTAGCATGACTGTCTCTCGTTGGCGGATGCCCAACCTATTCAATCAAAGTCACCGTCAGCAGCTCTGGGATGACAATACCGCCCTCTGGCGGGGGCTCGAAGGTCATGTCGGCGGTCCCGTTAAGAACGACCGTGTCTGACACAATGATGCCCCAGCCATCCGCACCGTGAGTGCCACCCCAGCGGATCTCCTGGGTCTTGCAGTAGATGAGGCCCGCGACTCTGGTTTCTGAATTACCGGCGAAGTTATGCCGCGGGCCGGTGGGGGAGTCTGACGAGCACCACACAACCATGTTTTCGGTTTCTGCCGTCATTGCCGCGTCCATCAACATCGGCTCGAAATTCACACCCGGCTTCGGATCCGGACAGTCCGAATTGCCGGTGATGTCGATGGTTTCCCCGCCGGCTCCCATGTTGTAGAGGGTTATGCCTATCCCCTCGACGCATCCCCCGGTGATCTTCAGACCCTCGATGTAATAGAGGCCAGGGTTAAAGACGACCACCGCGGAGCCTCCGATTTCGATCGATGGCGTGCTGTCGGTAGTACCGTAGTAGCCCGGGTCCAAGTATGTCGTACCATCGGGGTTGCCATCGGGGTCCGGGAGCGAGCCGTCGATCGTTGGATAATCAGTGAACGCCGGCGTTCCAGCAGGGTGATCGAGAGTCCCGGGGCCGTCCGGCTCGTCAAGGTACTTGAACGGATCGGGAGTTGGAGGCATCCCGGGGCTGTACTCTGGATCTGCAGCGTCATAACCCTCGACGACGGGGACGACGGTCGGGTGCCCTGGTGTAGCTTCCGTGCCGCACGAGCCGGCCCAGTCGGTGTAGAAGCCGGCAGGCTCGGCCCCAGTGCCCGCAACGCGAAAAGCACCGTTCCCGCCCCCGCTACCGCCGGGCTTACCGTAGCAAGAGTTTGCTTGGACGCCGCACTGCACGTTGATGACGCCTGTGCCGGTTACGTTGACGGCCTTATCTGTGGTTTCGTTCAAAGCCAATATGCATAGCTCACCAGGGTATTCGATTGAAGAAACCGCCCGCGCCGCTACGTTTGCTGAACTGACATTGAAAACGTTCGCGAAAAACGTCGGCACGGGCTTCTGCACGACGGCCTCAACGTCCGTGGTATTGAGCAGTGTGATTTGCACGTCCGCGCCATCTTCGCCGTGAGTAAATCCGTGAGCCTCGCACTGTATCTTCCGGCGCTCACCATGCGACTCGAGTTGCCCCGCAAAAGCTCCCACGCCCCGTCCCATGAGCCTGCATCCGCGGCAAGCTGCATGCGGCGCTTTTCGAAGTAGAGGTACCCCCCATCCAGGATGATCGCCATGAAGGCAAAGAACACAGCGAGGAGGAGGCCCATCATCGGCAAGGCAATCCCTCGACGGCCCGATCGTCTTCTGCTTCGGTATGGCAAGTCGTCGTTCGTGACTTGGCGGGATCTTGTGATGTTGGAAGTGGCCATGGCCGGTTTACCTCCGGAAGGGCACCCTATTGACTCCCGCATAATATAGAGTCAGTCAAAACAAAGAGAAGACTGTTTCCAGAAGGCCGTGATCAAACGCGGTTTGCGGTACATGCGGCGGAGTGCCTTGCGGGCCCGCTCGTTCAGCTCGCCGTAGTCTTTCGGACAGACGTTCGGCAACTCGTGCTGCTTCCAGTAAGCCCAGATATATTCCACCGGATTCAACTCCGGCGCATAGGGTGGCAAGTACTCGGTTGCGATGTGGCCTTCGGAGAGTTCGATGAACTCTTGCACCAGGCGGCTACGGTGCGCCGGCAGCCGATCCCAGACGATCAGCAGCGGGCGATCGATATGACGTACCAACGCCTTGAGAAAGTCGGTCACTTGCTCTTTGCCGATCGCACCGGGATAGAGCCGGAAGTAGAAGTTACGCAGCGTCAGCCCCGCCGAGACGGAAAGCTTCTCCCAGTTGAAGTTAAACTGCAGCACCGGTGTTTGGCCACGTGGCGCCCAGGTGCGGCAGCGATGCGGCTTCTGACTCAATCCGCTTTCGTCGATGAAGACGAGCGTACGGCCTTCGTTTTGGGCTTTTTTTTAATGCGCTTCCAGGTCTTGCGCTTCCAGGTGCGGATCCGCTCTTCGTTGCGCTCGCGCGCCTTTCCGGCCGGGCGTTGCGGGCTCCAGTCGAGCGCTCGCAGGATCTTCCAGGCGTGGCCTGCGTGGTATGCGACCCCGAACTCGTCTCCGGTCAGCCGAGCCACCCGCGGACAGCTCCACAGGGGCGTTGGGAAGCCGTGGGCTTCCGGGCCTTCCAGCAGCAGCGACGTCAGGCGTTCGCGTTGTGCGGCATCGAGGAGCGGCTTGCGTCCGGCGCGCCCGGCCTGGCGGAGTCCGGCCGCACCCTGCTCGCGGTATTGCCGCCGCCACTCACTGACGGTTTGGCGAGCGACGTTCAGCCGTCTCGCCGTCTCGGACTGATTGTGGCCTTGGTGGAGCAGCCGCATCGCTTCGAAACGGCGCTTCTCCAGCGCCTTGAAATCCCGCTTCACACCTTTGGGGTTGCCCATACATATATAGATGCTCCACACTATCAAAAAGTGTCATAATAATTTGCGGGATTCAATAGGGGCAACGACTAACCTATTCTATCCTAGGAATGAATAGGTTTAGCAGATTTTTTTCTCTGATAAGATCTATTACTATGTATCAACGTACTGGTACGGCTCCAGGGTCCCCTCATCAACAAGAGAAACCTCTGACGCCAAAACCCACCGGCGCCGGCTGAGAGGGTTGTTCTTATTGAATCCCGCAAATTATTATGACACTTTTTGATAGTGTGGAGCATCTATATATGTATGGGCAACCCCAAAGGTGTGAAGCGGGATTTCAAGGCGCTGGAGAAGCGCCGTTTCGAAGCGATGCGGCTGCTCCACCAAGGCCACAATCAGTCCGAGACGGCGAGACGGCTGAACGTCGCTCGCCAAACCGTCAGTGAGTGGCGGCGGCAATACCGCGAGCAGGGTGCGGCCGGACTCCGCCAGGCCGGGCGCGCCGGACGCAAGCCGCTCCTCGATGCCGCACAACGCGAACGCCTGACGTCGCTGCTGCTGGAAGGCCCGGAAGCCCACGGCTTCCCAGCGCCCCTGTGGAGCTGTCCGCGGGTGGCTCGGCTGATCGGAGACGAGTTCGGGGTCGCATACCACGCAGGCCACGTCTGGAAGATCCTGCGAGCGCTCGACTGGAGCCCGCAACGCCCGGCCGGAAAGGCGCGCGAGCGCAACGAAGAGCGGATCCGCACCTGGAAGCGCAAGACCTGGAAGCGCATTAAAAAAAAGCCCAAAACGAAGGCCGTACGCTCGTCTTCATCGACGAAAGCGGATTGAGTCAGAAGCCGCATCGCTGCCGCACCTGGGCGCCACGTGGCCAAACACCGGTGCTGCAGTTTAACTTCAACTGGGAGAAGCTTTCCGTCTCGGCGGGGCTGACGCTGCGTAACTTCTACTTCCGGCTCTATCCCGGTGCGATCGGCAAAGAGCAAGTGACCGACTTTCTCAAGGCGTTGGTACGTCATATCGATCGCCCGCTGCTGATCGTCTGGGATCGGCTGCCGGCGCACCGTAGCCGCCTGGTGCAAGAGTTCATCGAACTCTCCGAAGGCCACATCGCAACCGAGTACTTGCCACCCTATGCGCCGGAGTTGAATCCGGTGGAATACATCTGGGCTTACTGGAAGCAGCACGAGTTGCCGAACGTCTGTCCGAAAGACTACGGCGAGCTGAACGAGCGGGCCCGCAAGGCACTCCGCCGCATGTACCGCAAACCGCGTTTGATCACGGCCTTCTGGAAACAGTCTTCTCTTTGTTTTGACTGACTCTATATTATGCGGGAGTCAATAGTACCCGGAAGAGCCTTTTCACTCGGTCTGTCTGCTCGGCAGAGGGCGATTTTTCACCGCCGGGATAGCACAAGCGGCTCAGAGGCGGCGCGGTAGGGCCGCCGGGCATCTCAGATATGGTCAACGTGGCTTGGGGGACTCTCCGGCCTCAAGCTTTACGGACCGATTTAGGATCTCAAACGAGCTGTAGCAACAGGGAGTAGCCCATCATTAAGAGCATGAGGGTTGACGTCACCCACAGAGCGAGCGTGATCCAACCTGTGGGTATCACGCCCTTGGGCAGGTGGCGGTAGCGCAGGTAGATGGTCGAGAAGCCGATCACGGGCAACAGCGAGGCCTCGGCAGCGCCGCCGATCTTCACCATCAGGACCGGCTCGCGAATGAACATGTAGCAGAAGGCCGGCACGATCAGGTAGGCCGCGACGAAGAGGCGCGTGGCTTTCAACCGTGAGCGGTAGTTCCGCTTGTCATAGAAACCCACCAACTGGGGTATTTACTTGACTCAGGTGACCCCTACATCTTGTGGTCGACAGAAGCAGCATTTTCAGTGCCGCCGATGATGGACTTGTATGGCACGGGGTCGATGGCGACCGCCTGTTGCACAAGTCGATAGAAGAGCTTCCCTCGGCTGCGAGAGTTGCGTCGATTAAAGCGGAAGGTAAACTCGTCCAGGTAGTAGTCCAGATGCTCGGGGTTGACGGCCCCCTGATGCGTCCCCAGCAGCCAACGCTTCAAAAGCGACGCCACGCGGTGCACTCGGGGCAGCAGCTTCGAGGCCGACTCCGGCCCCTCATCGAGGAACGTTACTTCGTGCCGGTAGCCGCGCTTCTGTAGCGGCTCATAGCCCAGCCAGCCGTCGGTATGAACCGTGCTGCCCCGTTCAATCGCTTCTTCGACAAAGGGCATCAAGCTTTCTGCGCTCGCATCCCGGACTCTGCGCATCCGAAGCCGTCCCGTTCCCCTGCCGTCCTCCTGGGCGGCGATGGCAATCAACGATTTGGTATAGGTCTGGCGACCGCGCACGCCCTCTTCTGGGCTGCCCCAGTACGTCTCGTCCACCTCCACACGGCCGCTGAGGCGGTCGCGACCGGGGCGCACCATGGCGCGGCGCAACTTGTGCAGCCAGCTCCAGGCCGTCTTGTAGCTGCCCAGCCCCAAGACTCGCTGCAGCCCCAGGGCACTCACTCCGTTTTTCTGACTGGTCACCCACCAGATGGCTCGCAACCACAGCCGCAGGGGCTGACGAGTGTCCTGGAACACCGTGCCAGCGGTGACCGAGGTCTGCCGACCGCAGCCCGAGCACTCCCACAGCCCTTGCCGGACCGGCCAAGCCGCGCCGTGTCCGCAGCGCGGACAGCGGAATCCTTCCGGCCAGCGCAGCTGGAACAGATAATCCCGACAAGCCTCCTCCGTCGCAAAGCGGGCCTCGAACTCAGCCAAGTTCCGCGGATAGTCCTCCATCGCACCGCATACTACATCTTGGGGCTACCTGAGTCAAGTAAATACCCCATACCCACCATTCCAGCGAAGTCAGCGAGCATGCGGGCATGACCGGCCGTGGCGGCGAATACGGTCGAATAGAAGACGACGACCGCCCCAATCAGGAACAGGCCCTGGGCCCACTCACCCAGCGTCTCGGTGTACATGTTCGAGAGCGCCTTGACCATCTCAGTTCCTTGCGGCATGACGCCCATCCCGTGAAGAACGCCCGCGCCCAGCAGGTAGAAAGCGATGGTCGCGAAGGTGTAGATGGCCATGGAACTGAGAATGTCGACGCCCATCACGCGAATCCAGCCGGAGGCGCGCCCTCGCCACGCCGAGCTGTCGTCGCGCCGGCCCGTGAAGCGGGCGTACCCCTTCTCAATGCACCAGTAGGGATACATGACCAACTCGGTGGCTCCGACGCCGGTGATTCCAAATACGGCCACCGCCGTCAGCAGGCCACCCTCGGGCATGTGAAATGACAGGCCGTCGACCACACTGCTCCACGAGAAATACTCCGGTCGCGAACCCAGCAGGAACGCAGCGCTGACTGTCAGGGCAGTAAAGCTGACGACCAACCCCATCGAAATCTTCTCTACCAGCGCGTAGCGCCCGATGGCCAGCAAAATGACCGTGCCGACGCTGATAATCCACACCCAAGCGTTAATCGGCACCGACGGGACCAGAAGCTGCAGCACTTCCCCGATGCCACCGAGCATCGCGCCGATCGTCAGCAGAGTCGCTACGATCATCAAGAACCACAGCCAGACCACCCAGGAGGCACGGAAGCGCGGGCCTGGCACTCGGTCGAAGGCCTCTAACGCCGTCTCTCCCGTGCCGACCGTGTAACGCCCCAGTTCGGCTTGGACGACGGTCTTGATGACGCAACTGATAAGGATCAGCCACAACAGGGTGTAACCGTTCTCCGCGCCGAGGACCGTGGTAGCGACCAGCTCACCGGAGCCGACGATGGCACTCGCAAGAATGAGGCCCGGGCCGATGCGGCGCAGGATGACACCGAATCGAGTTGGGGGCTCTTGGACGGCGCCGGGCGTGAGTTGATAGGGGTCGGTCGGGGTGGGACGCGTCATCTAGGGAACGCATGGTAGCGCAGTTGAGTGCGTTCAAGCCGACGAACCCAGAGGTGTTGGAGGTCCGCAAAGGTAAATCGTCGCGCGAGGTGGCGCAGACGCCTACGTCTGCCGCATCGACACTCGTGTCGATGCTTGGTGCTATCACCTCCTGCGTGGAACTAAAGTCGCGTGTCGGTAAGGGTACCGACACGGCAGGCCTGGGGACCCGCGGCACATCACGCGCGGCCACTCCGGTCTGACTTGACACGTTCGCTCCGATAACGCTTAGATCAAACAACCAGGGCACCGGAGGACACGTCATGCGTCATCGGCGGATCATCGTAACTGCAGCCTTTCTCGGGCTGGTCTCGGCGGCTCTTTGGACCGCTCCCGGCGAGGCCCAGCCGGGAACCGTAAAGCAGGTCGCTCCCGGCGTGTGGTTTCGGGAAGGGGAGCAGCGCCATCAAGGCCACTGCAACAACGTCATCATTGAGATGAAGGATTATCTCATCGTGGTGGACGCCAACTTCCCGAGTGGTGCGAGGCTGGTGCTTCGCGATCTGGAGGACCTGTTACCGAAACGAGTGAAGTATGTCTTCGACACGCACCATCATGGGGATCATGCCTACGGCAACCCAGTCTGGACGCAGTACGGCGCGACCACTCTGGCCTACATCGGTGTCGCCGAGGAGATCGAGCGTTATGAGCCCGCCCGCTGGCAGGAGGCGGCCAAGCAGCGAGAAGGGATCGCGGCGCTGAAGCTTGACGGTCCCGAGCCACCCAAACAGACCTTCCGCAAGTCGCCACTCGTCCTCGAGGACGAGACTCGGCGCGTCGAGTTCCACTTCTTCGGCTGGGCCCACACCCGCGGCGACGGGTTCGTCTATCTGCCGAAGGAGAAGATCCTATGCACAGGTGACGCTATCACCAATGGCCCCTTCAACTACACCGGTGACGGCTACATTGGGAACTGGCCCAACGTGATCCGCCAAGCCAAGAAGCTCGATGTAGAGGTCGTGTTGCCGGGCCACGGCGGTCTCGGCGGTCCAGAATTGCTCGATGGAGAGGAGCGGTTCATGACCGAACTCCACCAGGCGGTTCGCAAAGCGGTCGATGACAACCGGAAGCTTGAGGACTTCGTTCGATTCGGCCGGGACACGGAGCCGCAGTCCACCACGATCGAGCTGTCATCGGCGGTGCGAAATTGGGTGGGACCCAACCTAGCCAAGCAGGTGCGGAGTGCTTATGAAGAGATTACCCAGGGCAAGCCGCATGGCGAGATTCTCGGCGGACAATAGCGGTCGGCTCGAGCCACTCCAACGCGCGCCGCGCCGCACGGCAGAGAGCCGATCCGCTGCTTACTACTCCAAACTGAACTCGACGAACTGGAAGTTCGCCACGTAGGGAAGCCCTGTCCGATCGTTATGCCAGGCTCGTTAATGGACCGATTAGTTGATGTTCCCGCGAGCACTGGACTGGGCAGAGGAGGGACGGCCAGGGAACTCCCCCCGAACGTAGGAAATCGGTCCCCAAACGATCTCACAGCCGGCAGGGGCGCAGCTACCGAGATTCCAAAGAGCCGCTTCGAAGGGCGCCAGTCTAGAATAGAAGCACATGCCTGGAAAACTCGGCCGCACCGCAGAGAGTGAGGCACCCGCTGCGTCGGGGCCCGTGCCTTTCGTCTACCGGGTCGTCATCGAGCCCGATGACGACCGGTTCTATGCCGCCATACCTCGCTTGCCGGGCTGCTACAGCTGGGGCTACACGTTCGAAGAAGCCCTAGGCAACGTCAAAGAAGCGTTGGAGCTTTGGATCGAGGCCAAGCGGGAGGCCGACGAGCCTATCGAGATCGACGATCCCGACACTATCAGAAACGCCACGTTCACCATCGGCGTTCTGATATGAAGCCGGAACTCAAGAACGTTACGGCACGAGATTGGGTGCGAGCGCTTGAAAGGGACGGCTTCAGAGCTTTCAAGAGCCGCGGCTCACACCACCTGTATCAACACGGAGACGGCCGGCGGGTTCTCGTTGTCTACCACAAGTTGGGAGACACCTTCGGACCCAAGGTCGTCGCTCAGCTTCTATCGGCAACAGGGTGGGGAGAAGGGGATTTGAGACGCCTGCGGCTGGTCCGGTAAGGCCCCGAAGAATACAAATCACCAGGGCTTTTCGTCTCCATGGCATCTCACCAACTCTGCTACTTCGCCCTTGAGAAGCACGGGTGAGCCGCACCGGTCACCAGCCAGCGCAGGACGTTATCGAGTGACTTGAGCCATTGGGCCACTACCTTGCTAGACACCCATGCGGGTTGTTGTTATAATCACGGTCTACCATGAGGTTCAGCTACGCCTTTACCTGCTGGTATCGATTTACGGGCCGTTAACCCGTAGAGTGGCGTAGGTTTGGAATCTCAGATCGTCTTAGGAACCGAACCCACTCAAGAGAGTGGGTTTTTTGTTGCAAGGGGTCGAAGTCATGATCATTTCGATGAAGCTCGGCGCGAGCCAAGAGCAGATCGACCACGTGCGGAAACGGATCGAGGATTTCGGATACCACGTCCACTCGATCCAAGGCGAAGAGAGAAGCGTCATTGCGGCGGTGGGCGTGGGGGACGTAACGCACTGCCTGGAATCGCTGCGCGCCACCGAAGGGGTCGAAAGCGCGGTTCGGATCTCGGCCCCTTACAAGTTCGTCAGCAAACAGTACAAGCCCGACCACACGCAGATCGAGATCGGCGACGTGGTCATTGGCGGCGATGAGTTTGTGGTGATGGCCGGCCCGTGCTCGGTGGAGACTGAGGAGCAGATCATGGTGACGGCCGAGGTGGTCGCGAGAGGCGGCGGCAAACTGCTCCGCGGCGGCGCCTTCAAGCCACGCACTTCGCCCTACGACTTCCAAGGCCTCGAGGAAGAGGGCTTGAGGCTACTGCGCAAGGCGGGGGACGCCCACGGGTTGGCGGTGATCACCGAGGTCATGACGGTGACGAGCGTGAACCTCGTGGCCGAGTATACCGACGTGCTCCAGATCGGGGCCCGCAACGTCCAAAATTTTCCCTTGCTCAAGGCGGTCGGGCGCGTGGACCGTCCGGTGATGCTCAAGCGGGGGATGAGTGCGACGATCAAAGAGCTGCTGCTATCGGCCGAGTACATCGTTTCCCACGGTAATCCCAACGTTATCCTGTGCGAACGCGGCCTGCGGACGTTCGAGACGGCGACCCGCAACGTTCTTGACATTCAAGCGGTGCCGGTGCTGAACGAGTTGACGCACTTGCCGGTCGTGCTTGATCCGGCTCATTCCTCCGGCAAGCGGAGCCTGGTGCCGACGCTGGCGCGGGCGTGTGTGGCTGTCGGCGCCGACGGCATGATGGTCGAAGTCCATCCCGAGCCCGAATCCGCGTGGAGTGACGGCCCACAGTCGCTCAACCCGGATCAATTCGAGGCCATGATGGACGACCTCAGGCCCTACATCGAGTTATGGAAGGTGAGCCGGCACGCCGCCACGTTGGCCGTCGTCTAGGGGGCCGGATCTTAGCTCACGGTGAAGCCCGTTAGGGCGAAACCGTGGGTAAACGTAAGCAGGAAGAAGTGGACACAAGGCCCGTAAGGGGCGTAGAAACAACCGATGCCAAGGGTTGGTTCTCTGGCAACCCTCCTACGCCCCTACCGGGGCTGCTACTCTCCCATGGTTCTTCGCCCCACGGTTCCGCCTGCGGCTCCACCGTGGGCTATTATCCTGCCGTCCGCTTTACGGACTTGTCTCCTGTGTTGTCCGGTAGACCAACGGCAGAGTGGGGTCTTGTGTCAAGCCCGTCCAATGACCCTAACGTGTTGAGGCGTGCCAGGCGGGCAAGACATGGCGCTGACACGCGGATACGGGCAGGTCAGTGGGGCGGCGTTCCGCTACATGTAGCCGCTCTTCCCCGCCTCGACTTGTTCTCCCGCCTCCATGCCCTGCCTCACTGACTTCCAGCCGTTGAGCAGCACCGAGACATCGGACCCGAAGGTCAGGTAGCGGGCGCCGTGCTCGCGGGCCTTTTGCAGCAGAGGCAGTTTGGCCATGTGTACGCCCGGTGCGACGCCGTTCTTGTTGCAGGCGTCGACCATACGGTCGAAGGCGTCCCAGAAGACAGGGCTCTCGAAGTCACCCGGAATGCCCAGCGAGACCGACAGATCAAATGGACCGACCATAATGGCATCGACCCCGGGGATGGCGGTGATGTCGTAAATGGCGTCGACACAGGACTGCGTCTCCATCTGCAGGATGACCATCGTTTCGTCGTTCGCCGACTCCATCTCGGCCCCGGCTCCGTGGAAGTCGAGGTCGGTAATGATGCTGCGCATGCCGTAGCCGCGGCGGCCCAGGGGTGGGAACTTCATCGCACTGACCACGCGCCGGCCCTCTTCGACGGACTCGGTGCGCGGAGAGATAATCCCCATCGCACCGCAGTCAAGCGCGCGGGCGATCAAGAAATACTCTGACTGCGTGACGCGAACCACGGGGATGACGTCCGCGGCCCTTGCGACGCGGACCAACGCCTGGATCTCACGGTAGTCGGTGGGGGAGTGCTCGGTATCGATAAAGAAGAAGTCGAGTCCGGCCGCCTTGAGGATGGTGACGACCTCGGGGCCGGTGTAGTCGGTGATGCTGGTACCGAGGACAGTGCCGCCTTGTTGAAGCTTGCGCTTGATCGTATTGGTTTGCATGGTTGAAGAAGACTGTTTTACCACAGTTGGCGATCTTCCTCACTCGGTCACTTCGTACAGATTCGGATTACCGACCAAGTAGATCAGGTTCAAGTCCCGGCCTTCCCGTTGCCGGCGCACGAAACCTCCGGTGCGTCCCGTGAGTTGAAACGCTCGTGAATCCTTCGCCCAGCGATAGTCGAACGATCGGCCGGAGCCGGGGTCCGACTCGCGAAGAGAAACAATCGTTTCCAACTCGTCCGTGTCGAAGTCCCACAGATGAAGGCTGTAGTAACTGCCGCCCAAGGCCCCGGAACGCAAGAGCAGCGCGCGGCGCCGGTCGGGTGAAGCAACCAGTGTGTGGCCCGGACCCCAGTACGTACTCTGCTTCTCGTCGAGGTCGTAAAGATAGAGGGAGTACTCAGGCCGTAGAGTTTCGTCGAATAGACTGTCCCAGTAGCGCGCCAGCTTGCCTCCCATCGAGAGGTGCCAGGAGTGCCAGCGGCCGAAGACCAGCACCACGCGGCCGCCGCGGCGAAGGAAGACCGGGTTCTCCACCAGCATGGCCTCCGGGATGCGGACCTCCTGTCGTTCCGCGCCGCCTCCGCGCAGCACGAACACGCGCTGTTCGTCGATCCACCGCTCTCCTTCATGTGTTTGGACGACCCAAAGGTTCCCCGGCGCGATCGAATCCGAGTAGACGGCGCGCCCGGGAAACGGGCTGGCCCCGGGGGGCGCCTCGACCTGGGAAGCGGCTTTGCGAGCACGATAGGCGAACTCTTTGACATACCCCGCCACCCGGGGGTTAGAGTTCGCAGGCATGATCGTCGGTAACCTCTCGTCGAGCCCCGAGCCCCAAGTGCCGGGTCCGAGCACAGCTATGCATGAGAAATGGGTAGCGAAGAGCGGAAAAAGAACCACGAAGAGAACGGCCCAGATCCAGCGTCTGTTCTTGGCGGCGGGCATCGGTACGCTTTTGAATGATGGTTACGTTGCTATCGGGAATCAGTGCGTGAAAGGCTTGCCGGCGCTGCGTACCGCCGACAGGCAACAGTGCCTGTCGTTACCTTTTGGTTCGACAACCCCCGATCCTAACACTCCACCGAGAGCACTCGGGCACAGACGGTACACTGAGAAGTTCGTTCTTGATGGCAACACCAGCAGCCAGCGTGGATTCCTCGACTGCGGAACGCCAACTCCTATCGCTCATCGGCAGCCTGCTCAAGGAAATCGGCTCCCAAGAAGCGGGCCACAGAGTCGAACTTCACTCGTCATTGGAGCGCGATTTGGGGCTGGGCAGCCTGGAGCGCGTGGAGCTACTCGTACGGGTCGAGCGCTACTTCGGCCGGCGCCTTCCCGATGAAACTGCCCAGACAGCCGAGTCACCCGCCGAATGGCTTCAGGCCCTGAGCGACGCGGAATCGTCGCACCTTACAGAATTCCGCTACCCGATTCGCCAGCCTGCCGAGGACGCACCGCGCGCTCCCGCCGAAGCACGAAGTTTCACCGAAGTGCTGCGCGGACATGCCGACTCAGTCCCCGAGCGGGTTCAGGTGCACCTGCTCGAGGAGCGGTGGGGGCAGGGGATCTCCTACAGCCGCCTGCTCCAGGAGGCTTCGGAGGTTGCCGCGGGACTGGCGGCCCGCGGGCTGCAGCGTAATGATACGGTGGCCATCATGCTGCCGACCTGCGCCGAGTTCTTCTATTCCTTTCTGGGTGTGATGCTGGCGGGCGGCATTGCCGTGCCGATCTATCCACCGGCCCGTCCCGACAAAATAGAGGAGTACGTTCGGCGCCAATCGCTGATCCTCCGCAACGCGGGCGTCCGCTTTCTGATCTCGTTCGACCAGGTCCGCGCGGTCTCGAAGGTCATGGGGTTGAGCCTGCCGGGACACGTCCAACTGACCACAGCCCAGGCGCTTCAAGACCGCGGCAGAGGGACTCGTATTCCGACGGTCCCTGCGGCCGACGTCTTCTTCATTCAGTACACCTCCGGCAGCACCGGGGACCCGAAGGGTGTAGTGCTGACACACGACAACGTACTGGCGAACATCCGCGGCATCGGCTGGGCGATGGAGGCCAAGCCGGACGACACGGTTGTGAGTTGGCTACCGCTTTATCACGACATGGGCTTGATCGGCTCATGGCTGTTCAGCGTCTACCATGGGTTCCCGATTACGGTCATGTCGCCGCTAGCCTTTCTGTCGCGGCCCGAACGGTGGCTGTGGGCCCTGAGCGACTCTCGCGGCACGCTGTGCCCAGCGCCCAACTTCGCGTACGAACTCTGTGCCCGCAAGATCCAAGACGAGGCGATCGAGGGCGTCGATCTGAGTGCCTGGCGCGTGGCGATCAATGCCGGCGAGCCAGTGCTGCCCGACACCTTATCACGATTCGCCGAGCGCTTTACCCGCTACGGTTTCCGTCCCGAAAGCTACGTGCCGTGTTACGGGTTGGCCGAGTCGTCCGTGGCCCTGACGTTCCCGCCGCTCAACCGCCTGCCGAAGACGGACGTCATCGAGCGTGAAGCGTTCAAGGTTGACGGGCTTGCCGTCGCCGCGCAGCCGAGTACGGCCAGTGTGCTACGTTTCGTCGCCAGCGGCAAGCCTCTACCCGCCCATGAGGTGCGCATCGTTGACGACGCGGGGCGGGAGGTCGCCGAGCGTATCCAGGGCCGCGTGTTGTTTCACGGACCGTCCAAGACCGAGGGATACTTCAACAACCCCGAGGCCACGGCTGCCGTGGTCGACCAGGACGGGTGGATGGATTCCGGAGACCTCGGATACCTAGCGGAGGGAGAGATCTACATCACCGGGCGCAAGAAAGACTGCATCATCAAAGCGGGTCACAACATTATCCCGCAAGAAGTTGAGATGGCCGCGGCCGATGCGCCCGGCGTCCGCCGCGGCTGTGTCGCCGCCTTCGGCAGCGTCGATTCCGAGAGTGGTACCGAAAAGCTTGTGGTGGTGGCCGAGACACGGTCGACGAATCCCAGCGAGCACCAGCGGATCAGAGCCGAGGTGGTGCGCCTAGTGGACGAGGCGATCGGTCTGCCGCCCGACCACGTCGAGTTGGTGCCCCCGCAAACGGTTCCCAAGACCTCCAGCGGCAAGGTTCGCCGGCTTGAGTCTCGCTCCCTCTACGAAGAAGGCCGCCTGCGGAGCACGGCCAAGCCGGCTTGGTTGCAAGTGGCGGGTCTTTGGCTGGAGCATGCGGGGGTCTGGGTGGGACACGGTTTGAGCAACGCCATCGATCAGGCCGGGGATTTCATCGTGAAGACCGGCAAGGAAAAGATGGCCCTCACGGGGGGGCTGCTGGCCCGACTCGCCCCGAGTCAACGAGCCGCTGCATGGATCGTGTGGCAAACCGCCGGTCTACTGGGCCATGTCACCACTGACGAATTGCGGGCGGACGGCGAAGCATCGGCGAGACCGGCGTTGTTCGTCGCCAACCGCGCCGGGCCGGAGGATGCGTTGTACCTGCTGCGAGTGCTTCCCGGGCCCACGCTGCTTGCCGACGAGCAAAGTTTGCGCTCGATGCCCTGGGCCTTGACCTTTCTGCTCGAGCCGTTGCTAGTGCCGTCGTCGGATTGCGTATCAGGGAGCGCCGTTTCAAAGGAGGACATTCGGCGGGCGCTCGAAAGCGGTTGCCCGGTGCTCTCGCTTTCCGATGCACCGGGGCACTGGGGGCCCCCGCGGAGCCGCTTTCGGCTCGAGCCGATCCAGGCGGCGGGAGATGTCGGTTGCTCTATTGTGCCGGTCTACGTCGGTCAGGCAAACGCAGGGCTTGCCGGCCGGAACGGGGCACACGCCAGGGCCAGTGTCGTTGTCAAGATCGGCCGTCCATTGGTTTCGTCAAACAAGGGTTTGCATGGGGTGGCACAACTCCGCGACGAGCTGCGCCGGAAGATTGTCGAGCTGGCCGAGTCAGTTCCCATAACGACGAAACGTGAGGACGGGCGACAAGTTCCATGATCGATCTCAACACGGCGCTGAGAATCCTCGGCTGTTTCTTTGTCGGCGCGATTCCCTTCGCGGTACTGGCGATGTTGGGAAGCGGCATCGACATCCGCCAGGTCGGCTCCGGTAATCCGGGTTTCAACAACGTGCTGCGCGTGAGCAAGCCGCGGGCTGTCTTGACGCTAATCGGCGATTTAGGCAAAGGATACCTGGCTGTGTGGCTGTTTCCGCAGCCCGGCGACCCGCAAGCGTACGGTTGGCTGTTCGGGTTCGTGACCGTTTTCGGACATTGCTACTCGCCTTTTCTCAAGTTCAATGGGGGCAAGGGTATCGCCACCTCGGCCGGAGTCATGTTGAAGATGTTTCCTCAGTGGGCGGCTCCCTGCCTGGTGTTCTTCGTGGCGGCCCGCCTGCTGGGCAGCCGTCTGAGGTGGAGAGAAGCGGGCACGATCGCCTCCATCGCAACTTGGATTCTCTTCGCCATCCTGATGGGCGTCTGGGTGGGGGGCTCCCATACCCAAAACGCACTACTGATGACCCTGTTCCTTGCTTGGCGCCACAAGCAGAATTTCCGGAACTTGTTTGCGAACGGCTAGCGATCAAAGGGATGCCGTAGGAATGTCACCCACGGCACGGGTGCGCGCGGGTTGCTGCCGGGTGGCTGAGCGGGCGCGGTTCGTTTCGATCGATGACGATCTTCTGGCCGCGTACGCCCGCAACTTAACCCTATCTGAGCTGAGTAATTCCAGCTTCGATCCGAATCACCACCACCTGGGGCACGGAGACGACACCGTTGCGTTCATCCTGACACTCGGTAGCGTCAACTTCGGTTCGGGGTACTTCCCTGCCCTGTGCAAGCGGCCTGGGTTGTCGGGCTACTTTACGATTGCGTCTTCGCTCAATGATTATTTCCGCGACCATGGCCCGCTGTCGGCCCAGCAACTGTGTGAAATCTCGCCAGAGCGCTGTACGTCGTTGTTTGGTCAGGACCCTTCCAATCCGACGGTCGCTGAGCTGATGGGGCTATTTGCGAAAGCGCTCAATGACTTGGGCGGATGCTTGCAGGAGCGCTTCGACGACAGTTTCACCAAACTCGTCCTGGCGGCCGACGGCTCGGTGGATCGGTTGATCGAGATCCTGGCCGAGATGCCGCTGTTTCGAGACGTTCAGACCTACGAGGGTGCCGGCGTCGCTTTCTATAAACGTGCACAGCTCATGGCGGCGGACCTGGCACTCGCGTTCGATGGGCGGGGGCCGGGCCGCTTCGACGATCGGTCGAAACTGACGATATTCGCGGACAACCTAGTGCCGCACGTACTGAGGGTGGACGGGGTCCTGCGATACGATCCGGCGCTGATAGAGGCGATCGATGCCGGAGAGTTGCTTGCGCCGGGTTCGAAGCAGGAGGTTGAGATCCGGGCCTGTGCGGTGCACGCGGTTGAGAGGATTGCGGAGGAGTTGCGGCGGACCGGACAGGCGGTCACAGCGATGGAACTCGACTACTTCCTGTGGAATCGCGGGCAGCAAGCAGAGTACAAAGCGCGGCCCCGGCATCGAACGAGGACTGTATTCTACTGAATATACTGTGTCCGTGGCAGGGCCAGAATAGGGATCGATCCTGAGGGGATTATCCGAACCGAGCGGTCCGCATAAGATTCCGGAGGCAGATTCTCGAAAGGAACTGGCCGCTCTGGAGAGGTTTTATTCAGATGACCGTTGCGATCCTGTGGCTGACGGCGATGATGTGGCCGGCCTAACGGTCCGATGCAGTGGACCGCCTTTGGCCGCGGCTGCTCGGCTAGGCGTTAGGTGGCCGATTGCAGAACGTACTTGAGCAGTTCAAGATCGGGTTCTGATGAAGAGGATCATCAGTGCAAGCATTTTGGGAGCAGGAGTTGCCTTAGCATCTACCTATCCGTTCTGCGTGGTGTTCTTTCTGTCTGGTTACCTGAAGGATGGAAGGGGGGAGCTTAGCCTGGCGATCGTTGGAGCACTGGCTTATTCCGTGTTCGGGACAATGGCGATATCGCCGCTGTCCGTCATCGCGGGGTTAATCACGGGTCTCGGGACTGGTCTGGCATCGAATGCGCTTAAGGGAAGACGCGGTTTCGTAGCGCTAACAGGTTTCGTGATTGGTGCGCTCGTTGGTGCGACCCTGATGGTTTTCCTCAGGTCGCTCAGGATCCCATTTGGGGGCATGATACTGAATGTGCTCCGTGCTTATTCGGGAGCGGTTGCAGCCGTAGCAGCGTATTGGCTTGAAAAGGTGTCACCGCATGAGTCGAGGATCACCTAACGGGCAATGCAGCCGACCGCCAGCGCGGCGGCTGATTCGCGGCGTTGGGCCGGCAGGAGAAACACAAGCGAAATGACTCTCGAAACCGCCCATCTCGTCCTGACGCCGTACTCCCTCAAGCATCTGCTCGTGTTGGTCGAGGGTGAGGAGCGTTTCGAAGAGTGCTTCGGGCTGCCGGCTCCGTCCTTGCCATCTGAAAAAGCATTGCTTGGGCTTTCTGGAGCCTGGGCCGCCGATTTTTTCACGGCCCCTTACGGTCGCGACTCTGACGCGTCGAGAATCTGATGAGCCAACCCACCCGCGCCGCCTTCTACGACTTCGATGGGACGCTCGTCTCCAGCAACGTCGTCACGCGCTACGCGCACTTCGCGAAAAACCACCCGTCGCCGTGGCAAGCCTGCTGGCGATATGGCAAGCTCCTCGCCACGGTGCCTGTGTGGATCGGCCTCGACATCTATTCCCGGCGGCTCTTTAACGAGGTTTTCTACCGCGAGTATCGGGGTCTCTCGGAGGAATGGCTGCTCGAAGAGGCCGAGCAGCTGTTCGAAAACGAAGTCCGGCCCAAGATCTTTCCCGGCGCCAAACCACACCTCGACTGGGACCGCCGCGAAGGCTACCGCTTGGTTCTCGTCAGCGGCGGGCTTGACTTCGCCCTTGCCCCCGCGGTGCGTTATTTCGGCTTCGACGATGTGATTTCGAATCGTCTGGTGTACGAAAACGGCGCGGCAACGGGCGACGTGGCACCCCCGCTGCTCGCCGAGGAGGCTAAGGTCGAAGCGATTCGTTCCTACTGCCGCCAGTATAATGTGGAAACCGCGCAAGCGAAGGCTTATTCCGACAGCTTGTCGGACTTGCCGATGCTCGAAGCCGTGGGCGTTCCCGCCGCGGTGAATCCCGAGCGGCGTTTGCGGCGTGTGGCGGCCGCGCGTGGCTGGCCGATTCTAGATCTGAAGACGGCCGCAGGCGGCACGGCGTAGGGGCTCGGCATGGCGTGCCCCTGCTAGCAAATACATGGCAACTCAAGTCCAACCCATCCACGTTGTCAACGATTTTGAGTTCGGCGACCCTACGCCGAACGCCGTCGGCCGCAACGCGCTGGTCCCCACCGACGGCTGTGTCGTGCATTTGGAGGAGCGTTCCGCCAAGCGGCTGCTTTGGTACGGCGAAGACCTGCTCGACGTCAAGATGCCCGCGGGAACGCGCGTGGTTTATCCCAAACCTACTATCGCCGGCCTGCCGGATCGAGATGCCGGCATCCGCTATGCGGTGGCCCACCCCGAGGAGATGGATCCACTCGAAGCCATGCTGCGGCCGGGCATGAAAGTCACGATTGCCATCGACGACGTTTCCCTGCCCCTGCCCAAGATGCCGCGGCCCGACCTGCGCGAATCCGTACTGACGATCGTACTCAATCTTCTGGCCGAGAAGGGCGTCAGCGACGTCCACATCATCATCGCCACGTCGTTTCACCGCCGCATGGAGGAGTTCGAGATTCGCCACGCCGTTGGCCACCGGATCTTCGACGCCTATCACCCCGACCGCCTTTACAACCACGATGGCGAAGCGCCGGACGGCATGGTCGAGCTCGGCCGGACCGAGCTAGGCGAGCGCGTGCGGATCAACCGCCGCGCGGTCGAGTCGGACCTGCTGATTTACGTCAACATCAGCCTCGTCTCGATGGATGGCGGGAGCAAGTCGATCGGCGTCGGCCTTTGTGACTACCCATCACTGCAAGCGCACCATGACCCAAAGACGATCCGCGAGTGCGACTCGTACTTCGACCACAAGCGCTCGGCGCTTACCCACTCGTGCGACCGCATGGCGAAGGTGATCAACGCGGCGCTGAAGGTCTTCCACGTCGAGACCGTGGTGAACAACGCCATGTTTAATCCGGCGATGTCGTTCTTCGTCAAGAACGAGGACCACTACAACATCTTCGACAAAGTGGCTTTTCGGACGGCCCAGCTGTCGCTCAAAGCCCTGCCGCGCAACGCGAAGCGCAAGATCCTGTTCTCGGTACCGGCGTCGTATCAGATGATCGCCGTCCACGCCGGCGCCACGCTGCCGACGCACGACAAAACCCTGGCCTACTGCTATCAGCAATATGGCGTTCCGCTCGAAGGCCAGGCGGACGCGGTGGTCTACGGTATTCCGTTCATCTCGCCCTACAACGTCAACTCGATTCTCAACCCGCTGTTGGTGCAAGTGCTGGCGCTTGGCTACTTCCACAACATGTACCGCGGCATGCCCGTCGTCAAGAAGGACGGCGTGGTGATCTTGACTCACCCGCTCTACAACGACTTCGACCCAAGGCACCATCCCTCCTATATCGAATTCTTCCATCGCGTCCTGCCCGAGACAACGGACTCCTTCGTCCTGCAACAGAAATACGAAGCTGAGTTCGCCCACAACCCCGAGTACATCGAGATGTACCGTCACGGTCACGCCTATCACGGTGTGCACCCGTTCTACATGTGGTATTGGGGCGAGAACGGCCGCGCCCACGTCGGCAAGGTGATCGTCGTCGGCGCCGAAGATCCGAGCGCCGCGCGTATCATGGGCTGGGACTGCGCCGCCACGATGGACGAGGCGCTCGAGATGGCTGAGTCGCACGTGGGCCGCAAACCGAGCGTCACGTTGATGCATATTCCGCCCATCGGTATGGCCGACGTGTCGGGCGTCCCCGAATCGATCTAGCGCTTGATGAAGACCATTCTCGTAACCGGGGCCACCGGTTTCCTGGGCAAACATCTCGTCGAACAACTCAAAGTGGAAGAGCCCGACGCGCGGCTGCGGCTACTATGCCGAAGCGCAGCTCCAGCCGACGGCGACGGCATTGAGATCGCCACAGGCGACATTACCTCACGCGAGGACGTTCACAGGGCCGTTGCCGGTGCCGCCGAGATTTATCACTTGGCGGGAATCGTCGATCGCAACCCCAAGGACCCGTGGCGGCTCTATCAGACGCACGTGGAGGGCACGCGTAATGTCTGTGAAGCGGCCGGGCAATCCGGCGTCGAGAGAATCATCGTGGTCTCCTCTTCGGGGACGGTTGCCGTGAGCCGCAAGCCGGTGCTCCATACCGAACAGTCCCCTTACACCAACCACATCGTCGCGGCATGGCCCTACTACTTGAGCAAGATCTACGCCGAGAAGCTTGCGTTCTGGTACGTCGAGCATGAAGGTCTGCCTATCGTCGTTACCAATCCCAGCCTGCTGTTGGGCCCCGGCGACGACAGGCAGTCTTCGACGGACGATATCGTTCTATTCCTTAAAGGTCAGATTGCAGCGGTTCCGAATGGCGGGCTCAACCTCGTGGACGCGCGAGACGCCGCCGCGGGCCTGATCGCCGCCATGAAGCGCGGCAAGATCGGTGAGCGGTATCTGCTGGCCGGACCCAATTGGGCTTTCCGCGAGTGGATCGACCGCGTCTCGTCGCTCACCGGCATCAAGGCGCCCGCTCTGTCACTGCCTGTGGGGTTGTCGCTGTTTGGGGCGCGGGCCGCCCGCCGCGTTCTGCCCTTGTTTGGACGAGGCTTCGAACTCGATGATGCCTCGATCGAGATGTCGAATCTCTACTGGTACTGCGACTCGTCGCAAGCCCGCCGCGAGCTAGGTTTCACCACGCGCGATCCTATGGAGACCCTGCGGGACACCATCGACGACATCTACCGCCGTATGCCCCAGCTGCGAAAATAGGTCTTGCCTCGAGCCAAGTATCCCGTCGCAATCTTGAACCCAAAGGCAGGCGGCGGTCGGGCGGCCAAAGCCTGGCCCGGCGTCGCCGCGTTGTTGCAACAGCGCTTCGGTGGCGTCGAAGAGCGGTCGACGTCCTATCCTGGACACGCGACAGACCTGGCTCGAAACGCAATCGAGGCGGGCAGCGATTTGGTTATAGCCGTGGGAGGCGACGGCACGATCAACGAGGTCGCCAACGGTTTCCTGCGGGACCGTAAGCCTGTGCAACCCGAAGCCCGCCTTGGCATCATCCCCATCGGCACAGGCGGCGACTTCCAACGGACACTTCAGATTCCGTCGCGGATCGACCAGGCGGTGGAGGTGATTGCGACCGGCCGGGCGTTGACCATCGACGTGGGGCTCGTGCAGTTGGTCGGATACGACGGCCTGCCGGTCGAGCGCTATTTCGTCAACCTCGTCAGCTTCGGGATGGGAGGCGACGTCTCCAAGAGGGCGAAGAACTTCTTGAGCCCGTTAGGAGGACGCATCGCTTTCCTGTACGCCACGCTGGCCGTTTTCTTGACCTACAAAGCCAAGCCCGTGCGCTTGCAGCTCGACGATACGCCGCTGGAGGAGGAGTTTTGCATCACGAACATCGCCATCGGCAACGGCCGCTACCACGGCGGCGGCATGCACCCGTGTCCCCGGGCCGTGCTTGATGATGGACTTCTGGAGGTCACCACCATCGACCGGCTCAACATGTTCGACCTGATCCGTGACCTGCCCGTGCTCTACTCCGACAACATTTATCAACACCCCAAGGTTCGGCACTTCCGGTCGATGAGGGTCACCGCTGAGTCGCGGGAGACCACCCGTATCGAAGTCGACGGGGAGGCTCTTGGAACCCTACCGCTAGAGGTCAGTCTTGTGCCTCGGGTCTTGCCCGTCCTGGTCCCGACAGGTCTCGAAACAGCCCGTGGTTGAATCGAGCACGACCGCCGGCCGCGTCGGGAAACATCCCAGACCCAGGCCCATTCTACCGATCGCTCTGGCAGCGTTCTCATAGAATCACAGAAGTTTCAAATTTATAAGTCACTTCCGTCCAACGACTTGGCTCCGTCGACCCCTCTCTACCCTTGGACCCGGGTGTTACGCTGCAACTGAGGGCCGGTAACACGCTTGCCGACCCTCACGCGTTGATGTTCTCGAGGCCTCGAGCTAACGCAATGGTGTACTGGCGGCTCCGTTCCTAAACCGGACCGGAGCTAGACGGCCCAAAGTCGGTGAGAGAGAGCCGCGACGCCCCGGAATCGATTCCGGCAAGTAAGGATTTGTAGGATCGCGAGTGTAGACGGTTGCCTTTGGCAAGCCTCGGCGATAAACCGAAAGCCCCCTTGCAAGGGGCGAATCGGCCAAGCCGGGGCCTTCTCTCGCAGCCGTCCCGGTCACACTCCGGATCCTCCTTCACGCCACGCCACGCCAGGAACAATGGGGTGGCGGCCTGAGGGGCTCCGCTCATTGAGACGGAGCCTCTCGGGCAACAATCCGAACCAAGCCGCTCCGTGCAGGATAAGTGTCTCTTGCGGCGCCGTGAGCGGTTCGGAAGTGGGACTCGAGACCCTAATCCGTCCGTAAGCTTGTCGGCGACACAGAAGCCTATTGACTGCCGCATAATATAGAGTCAGTCAAAACAAAGAGAAGACTGTTTCCAGAAGGCCGTGATCAAACGCGGTTTGCGGTACATGCGGCGGAGTGCCTTGCGGGCCCGCTCGTTCAGCTCGCCGTAGTCTTTCGGACAGACGTTCGGCAACTCGTGCTGCTTCCAGTAAGCCCAGATGTATTCCACCGGATTCAACTCCGGCGCATAGGGTGGCAAGTACTCGGTTGCGATGTGGCCTTCGGAGAGTTCGATGAACTCTTGCACCAGGCGGCTACGGTGCGCCGGCAGCCGATCCCAGACGATCAGCAGCGGGCGATCGATATGACGTACCAACGCCTTGAGAAAGTCGGTCACTTGCTCTTTGCCGATCGCACCGGGATAGAGCCGGAAGTAGAAGTTACGCAGCGTCAGCCCCGCCGAGACGGAAAGCTTCTCCCAGTTGAAGTTAAACTGCAGCACCGGTGTTTGGCCACGTGGCGCCCAGGTGCGGCAGCGATGCGGCTTCTGACTCAATCCGCTTTCGTCGATGAAGACGAGCGTACGGCCTTCGTTTTGGGCTTTTTTTTAATGCGCTTCCAGGTCTTGCGCTTCCAGGTGCGGATCCGCTCTTCGTTGCGCTCGCGCGCCTTTCCGGCCGGGCGTTGCGGGCTCCAGTCGAGCGCTCGCAGGATCTTCCAGGCGTGGCCTGCGTGGTATGCGACCCCGAACTCGTCTCCGATCAGCCGAGCCACCCGCGGACAGCTCCACAGGGGCGCTGGGAAGCCGTGGGCTTCCGGGCCTTCCAGCAGCAGCGACGTCAGGCGTTCGCGTTGTGCGGCATCGAGGAGCGGCTTGCGTCCGGCGCGCCCGGCCTGGCGGAGTCCGGCCGCACCCTGCTCGCGGTATTGCCGCCGCCACTCACTGACGGTTTGGCGAGCGACGTTCAGCCGTCTCGCCGTCTCGGACTGATTGTGGCCTTGGTGGAGCAGCCGCATCGCTTCGAAACGGCGCTTCTCCAGCGCCTTGAAATCCCGCTTCACACCTTTGGGGTTGCCCATACATATATAGATGCTCCACACTATCAAAAAGTGTCATAATAATTTGCGGGATTCAATAGTTCGCGAAGCGGACGTTTGAAAGTAGCCTACGGCGCAAGCCGTGGGTAAGTGGCCAAACGATTTCCAGCCCCGGCAGGGGCGGTTGAGGCGTTTTCCTGTCGCTGCCTGCCGGCTGGAGGAAAAGGAGAAACGGCTGGTTTCTCAAAACCCGCGGGCTTGTTAGCTGCTTTCTCCTACTGAATGTCGACGGTGACGGTATTTGACTGGACGCCGCCAACCGTTAACTGAACAGACACGTCCCCACTACCCATCAGGCTGCGCGGGAACGGACCAAGGTTGGCCTGCTCCACACCCAAGAACTGCGGTGAGGCAGCCACAATCACGCCCACGGCTTCTCCCCCCACGGTGGCTGTAACATCCGCCGGTGCGCCTTTCGAGAGGTCAGGGGTCAGCGGTGCGGCCGGGATGGCCGCCCGGATGCCAGTCATGAACAGGCTCAGGAGCAGCAGGTCTCCTTCGTCTCCTAAACTGATCGGCACAGGCACGCGCTGGCCCAAAGGCAAGGCCGGGTCGAACACCAGCTCGATTTCCTGGGCGAAGTCGGGCAGCACCCGGATGGAATTCGCGGCCGGCACTCCCTGGCCATCGGCGTTGGCCGTAAAAATCGAGGGACTCACGGGTACCACAACAAACGTGCGGAACGATTCAAATTCGTCAAAGAACACCTGTTTGGAATCATTCTCTCTCGTAAGCGTAAGCTGCGCCAGTCCTGGAGCCGTGTCCCTTGATAAAAACCAGTTCACCTGGTTGGGCGTTACGACAAAGAGTCCGGGAGTTTGCTCGTTCCCGGCACTGTCTCTTACCCGCAGACTCACGCCCGCCAGTGTCGTGGGAAGAGGAAGCGAGGTAGCCAGCTCGACTCGGTCGGAGAAGTTGACACCGAAGGAGGAGTTGATCGAATCCGGGGCGCTGCCGCGGCGAAAGTCCCCGGCATTCACCGTCCCGCCGGCGTTCAGAACCGGCAGCGGACCCAGCGCATTCGGGACCACCGAGAACGCCGCCATCTGGATACCCACCGGAATGCCCTCCTCATTCACCAGATCGACTTGGCTGGGGCTGGTAAGCTGCTCGCCAAACAGCGGGGGCTTGTTGCTGAAGAGCCCGAACAACTGGATCGGCTCTTCGTGATGGAAGACTTGTTCCCCGGCTTGCACTTGCAGGAACAACTTCAGTCGTGCTTCCAGACTGCCTTCCCGCCTAAACGGACGCACGTCGAGAATACCTTCGGTCAGGTTCTGCGTCTCAACGAAGAACCCGAGTGACCTCTCGAACGGACTTCCATCCTCGGTCCGAACGGTCGCTTGAATCGGGCCCAGAGGAGTGTCCCCTACGAGGTCCATTTGTACGATCTCGACGGGCACCACATCGACCGGTTGATGCTCCTTCGCCGGCGTGTCGCCTGTATCGCCTCCCGGGCCCACCCCGACGTGGACCGTTGTTGAGCCTCGCAGCACCACTTCAGTCGCGTTGACCGAGGCAACCGCCACTGATTCCGGGAAGTGGTCGACTTCCGGCAGGATGCACTTGAGTGCATTCAGGTTGTCCTCGATCCGCAACCCCAGTGAGTTCGGAGAGGCGAACTCCAACGGCGGCGCGGGAACCGGCGGGTTCCGTACTAGAAACAGCGTTGCCGGGCCTTGGGCGGGACCGAGCGTGGGCGACCCCGGCGCAAGGGAGAAGAGCAGGGTCTGCGCACGGTCGTCGTAGCAGAATGCGTCGATGTCGTCCGCGGCCTGAAGTCCCAAGTCGGCGGCCGTGAAAAGCACGGTCGGCGGGGCGCCGCCGATCGTTCTAAGAATGTCGGCCGGCCCGGCGCCGATCCCGGGCAACGTCGGCGAGGCGGCTGCTAGGGAAAGGTAGACCGGTAGATCCGGCGTGCCGTTGCCGTCCGGATCCACGAAGCTCGTGGGAGGCTCCGTCAGGGCGTCGACGTCGTCGGAGACAAGGAGCGGAAAGCGGGGCGCCGTGTCGCCATTCTCGTCAAGCACTTGAGTGTTCAGATTGCCCGAAGCCGGCGGGGACGAGACGCGAAACTCATCGCCATGGGCCTGAGGCGGCGCCTTGCCCGCCTCGCTGAAAACGGCGGTGCCGCGAAGGCCGAGGGCCCGCTCGTCTACGGAGAAACGAGCCTCGAAGATGGGCGCGATGTAATCGATGCCGTAGGAGAGGCCATCGACATCATCTCCGCCGGCGAGTCCCAGGTTGGCGCTGAGAATCGCGGGCGCCGTTGGGACATCGAATAGCGTGGCCGGAAACAGGCCCGATGGCCCCGCCGGCGCCACGGAGAAAGACGGCGCTTGGCCCACGAAATGAGCGGCGTGCCGCAGAATCCCCACGCGCACTCCCGCTGCGTTGAAGAGATCGACGCCCACAAAAGTCGCGTCCGGGATGTACATCGCCTGAAAAGGTGGAATCTCATCGATCACAGTTTGCAAACGGATCGGGTCCTGGTTGTGAAACACGCCAGCGCCAACTCTGATCTCGACGAACACATCGAAGAAGGAGTCCGCCGGGAAGTCTTGGGCGGGCGTCTGTTGCCTGATGATGCCGGACGACTGCTTTGGGCCGCTCTCGCGGACCGTAATGGGACCTAGGAGAAGCGCCGTTTCGAAGCGATGCGGCTGCTCCACCAAGGCCACAATCAGTCCGAGACGGCGAGACGGCTGAACGTCGCTCGCCAAACCGTCAGTGAGTGGCGGCGGCAATACCGCGAGCAGGGTGCGGCCGGACTCCGCCAGGCCGGGCGCGCCGGACGCAAGCCGCTCCTCGATGCCGCACAACGCGAACGCCTGACGTCGCTGCTGCTGGAAGGCCCGGAAGCCCACGGCTTCCCAACGCCCCTGTGGAGCTGTCCGCGGGTGGCTCGGCTGACCGGAGACGAGTTCGGGGTCGCATACCACGCAGGCCACGCCTGGAAGATCCTGCGAGCGCTCGACTGGAGCCCGCAACGCCCGGCCGGAAAGGCGCGCGAGCGCAACGAAGAGCGGATCCGCACCTGGAAGCGCAAGACCTGGAAGCGCATTAAAAAAAAGCCCAAAACGAAGGCCGTACGCTCGTCTTCATCGACGAAAGCGGATTGAGTCAGAAGCCGCATCGCTGCCGCACCTGGGCGCCACGTGGCCAAACACCGGTGCTGCAGTTTAACTTCAACTGGGAGAAGCTTTCCGTCTCGGCGGGGCTGACGCTGCGTAACTTCTACTTCCGGCTCTATCCCGGTGCGATCGGCAAAGAGCAAGTGACCGACTTTCTCAAGGCGTTGGTACGTCATATCGATCGCCCGCTGCTGATCGTCTGGGATCGGCTGCCGGCGCACCGTAGCCGCCTGGTGCAAGAGTTCATCGAACTCTCCGAAGGCCACATCGCAACCGAGTACTTGCCACCCTATGCGCCGGAGTTGAATCCGGTGGAATACATCTGGGCTTACTGGAAGCAGCACGAGTTGCCGAACGTCTGTCCGAAAGACTACGGCGAGCTGAACGAGCGGGCCCGCAAGGCACTCCGCCGCATGTACCGCAAACCGCGTTTGATCACGGCCTTCTGGAAACAGTCTTCTCTTTGTTTTGACTGACTCTATATTATGCGGGAGTCAAATAGGGCGCTTTCGCCCCGAAGTTCCAGCGAAAGGATCTCCGTCTCGATGACGTCGCGCCCATCGCCCGAATCAAACGGATCGCTGCGGTCTATCCGAGTGGGGCCGACAATGGTGACGGTGGTCTCGGGTCCGCCGCTGGACGTTAGGTCAAGGGCGATGATCGCGGATGAATCAAACTCATCGATTCCGGCCGGGGGAAACCCAGCCGGGGGGACCTGGGCGAACGACACGCCGGCTGCCAGCAGCGCCGCCATTGCGAATCGCCGCGCTCGCCCGCATCGGGTCCAGACTTGGGCGGTACGACTCTTTCCTGTCATCCCGTAAGCGCTCCTCCGCTGCGTTCTCATCGTTCACCTCCGCCTGCCTCTGTGGCGCAAGCCTGCGGCTTGCCGAGTCCCGATTCCTCGGGACTCAGGGCCTCGAGATGGCACACTGGTGGCCGGGAGCGACCCTGTCTGGCGAAGAACCGCACAGCCATACCCCACGGGGGCAAGGCTGGAGCCTTGCGCCACATCCCGCCCGCAGGCTGTCTCAGAACTTGACACATTTGTTCGAATGTCGATCGAGTCAGACGGCTAGGGCCTAGAACGGGTCATCCTCGGTTCCTTCGATCAGAACCGGTTCAACTCTCCGCGTATCATTGAGGATGGGACGGAGCTGGTCCGGCGTTACAACATTGGGTCCGACCAATCGACACTGTGTCTTGCCGACCCCCCAGATAAAGCCCAGGTACGGCTCCGGCTGCAGACGATTGAATCGGCCTGTCAAGTTCTTCACCCAGCCATAGACTCCCCCGGCGGGAGAGAGAACCACCTCGATCACCCCGGCTTGTGGTACGCCGAACGACCCAACGCCGTTTTCCAACGTCGAGCAGACATTAATCTCATCCAGGTCCAACGGGCTGAGCTCCAGCGTGGTGCTGGCGATCGGTCGCTCGTTGCCGTTCAAGTACAGGACGTCGGCGGTGATGGGGAAGGTCGCGCTTTGGTTCACGAGCATCAGCGTGGTGATCTCCTGCCAGAAGCCCTGAAGGCCTGACGGCTTGCACTCGCAGAAGCACGAGAAGACGCGGCTTACTTCCCCGCGGGTTTCAGGCTTCGGAGGGCGGCCCACGTCATGCTGGACGTGGATCAGCGTGGCCACGGGAATACGATCAGTGACAAAAGCGAGGCTAACCTGCTGCTCCCCAAAATACACGGATCCGATGGGTGGGATATGGCCGATCGACGAACTCATCCGTACCGGCGTTGGTTGGCCCTCGGCATCGATCAGCCGGAGCACGCCCAGTTGGGGGATGTCGATTTCGACGAATATGTCGAAGAAGCTGTCGCCTTGGAACGGGTTTTCAGGGTTTGCTTGGATTTGGCCCAACGACCGCTGCGTGGGATCTAGCCGGATTCTCGTCCCGCCCGAGCCGGTAAGCGACAGTGATACCATCTCGGTCTGGATGGTGCCCCTTGAGTCGGGATCACTCCGCTCGATCACGGTGGGTCCGCTCAACTCGATCTCCATCAGCCCGGTTTCCCCGGCCAAGCCCTTTGCTAGCGACGATCATGGCGCCACGTGGAAGCGCGGCGACCTGGTTTTGGCTCTCACCGACGAGAATCAGGTGGTGGAACTGGCCGACGGTACGGTCATGATGGACGCGCGGCAAGGAGGCGGCGACCGCCGTTGGCTCGCCATGAGTTCCGATGGAGGCGAGACGTGGTCAAGGCCGATCCCGGGCCAGCAGGCAACCCCGATCTGCACCTCGATCGAACGCTACACGCTCGAATCCGCCGGTGACGATCGGAATCGCATTCTATGGACGGGCCCGACCGGCCCAGGCCGCAAGCACCTCGTCCTCCGTGTCAGCTACGACGAAGGCCAGACTTTCCGCAGCCAACACGTCCCCTATGGCGGATTTGCCGCCTACTCCGACATCAGCATCCTCAATGACAAGACGGTCGGCGTACTATGGGAACGCGGAGTCAGCGACGGCTACCAGTTCATCACCTTCACGCGCTTCGGCAAAGAGTTTGTCGATTCGGGAAAGATGTAGGACTCCGGCGGTCCGCTTACCTGGTTCGCCCGGACCTCCGATCCACCCACTGGCCGACACCGAAGGCGATCAGGCCTATGCCTAACCCTGCCGCGCTATCCACCGCGTAGTGGTAACGGCCGTAGATCGTCGCCCAGAAGATCAGACACGCCAGTACAACCATGCCGCGGTAAATCCAACGCGGCCGAGGCATGACCATCCGCATCGCGAAGGCGCCGGCGAACGCCGAGGAGACATGCCCACTAGGGAAGACACTCGTGGAGATGCCTCCGCCGCTCAGTATCCACCAGTTCAACTGCCGGAACACCGTATCGATGTTCGGGAAGAGCTCATCAGGAAACACGCGCCGCGGCGGTTCAGAGGGGAAGAACGGGAACAGCGCATAGGAGAGGATCGTACCTAGTACGAGTACGAACAGGAAGCGGTCGGCCTGCTTGCGCTGCCCCAGCAGGTACAACATGGCGAGGCCGAATGGGCCTATCGCGTAGACCAACGTGTAAGAAAGCTCGACCGCCGATGGCAGCACCGGCCCCAGCAGCTCCGTCGCTTCCCGCAGGCCCCAATCGCTCAGCAGTATCCGGTCCCAGATAACCCACCCCCGCTCGAGTTCGTAGGTGTGCTCTGCCGGCGCGAACCAACCCATCTGCTGGTAGGCCAGCATCATCGTGGCAAGCGGCAGCCAATCGCGCACGGTCGTTGACAAGACACTGGGCACGGTGCGGTCCCAATGTGCCAGTAAGAAGTACGTGGTGAAGACGGTCAGGTTGACAATGACGGTTTCAACCGCGATCTGCGACGGAATATCGAGAAACTGGGACAGCACCGCCGTGTAGGCGAAGTACGCGAGCAGCAGTATCTCGGTGTTCCGAAGCAGCCGCGGGCGGGCAGGGTTTTCGATCAATGGTTGGGCGACCGTCGACATTAGTCGAGCCGCAACACCTTCCCTGCCCCTAAGGGCTCGAAGTTCTCTCCGTACGCCTCCCGAAACATCTGCTTGGCCAGGTCACCGCTACAGTGGGCCGGCATGACTCGTTCGATGTTCAACTGCTTGAGGCGCTCGATCTGTGGGCGGATCTCCTCGGCCGACTGCTGAAACATGTGCAGCCCCCCGAGCAGGAGACGGATCGAGTCCACACGCCGCTGGCGCTGAACCGTTGCCACGATCTTGGTGATACCTGGGTGGCTGCAGCCCACCAGCAGCACGAGGCCCTTCGAGGTCTCGATCGCCAATGACTGCTCGGGCGGATCGCCTGGAATCATCCCCGTGGAATAAGCTCCGGGGATCAGTTCGTACTCGCCCGTTTCGCGGTGAGGGTTCATGCCGACCGCCAACGCTTCTCCGTAGGCCTTCTCATAAAACACATCGAGGAAGTGGACCTGCATGCTTCGGTTCAGCGGAAAGAGCTTGTAGATGCCGTTACGATGGTCCGGGTGCTGGTGAGAGATCATGGCGCTCTCGATCGAACCCGGCTCGACCCCCATGATCTTGAGATTCCTCAAGAAGAGGTCCGGTTTCGTTCCGGAATCAAACAACGCCCGGCGGCCTCGAAAGGTCACGACGGAGGCAAAGCCCCAGTGGGCCTCCACGTCCTCGCGGGCGGATGTGTTGTCGTAGATGATTCGAATATCGAGTTCCGCCTGTGCCGGCACGGGTCGGCAAGGAGCGACCAACAGCAAGAGTGACGCGATGAGGAGGGAACTTCGCATCAGGCGCCGGGACTGGACAAAGGGCGAAAAGCGTTTACTCGACTTACTCAGGTGCCGCTTCTTCGGTGGCGCCGGCCGGCGTTTCGGTCAGCAGCATCTTGCCGGTGCGCACGCGCTGTGGGTGATCGCCGACCGGAACACTTGCGATCTCTTTCTCCTCCTCAAAGGAGATCACCGCCACCCGGTCCTGCCCGCTGATCGACACGTAGCAGTGGCGGCCGTCGGCGCTTTCCGTGGACCAGTAGGGCTTGGCGTCTAACGGCTCGGAGCCCAAGGGGATGATCGTGTGCTTGAAGGTCGCGCGGTTCACGATCGCCGCGTAGCCGGACATCGTGCCCGCAACACACAGCTTGGTGCCCTCGGGGTTGATCGCCAGCCCATGATGGGCGGAGTTGAGCTGATAGTCCTCGTGGCTCAGCTTCTGGACCTCTTCGGGAACCGGCAAATCCTTCTGCCGCGTGATCTTGTCGAGCTGCAGGTCATACTCGAAGAAGCCGTGGAAGAAGGACACCTGAAGATACACGAAGCGCTCGTCGGGCGCTACCGCCATCGGCCTCACCGCTTTGTCAATCCAGGGCATGCCAAACTCTTCCAGTTTCTCACCCATGTCTATGCGCTTTAAGACCTTCATCGTCTCTGCGTCTACGATCTGGAACCAGCGGTCGCCCTTGAGCCAGTCGAGCCACGATGCGGTCGTCGATATGTACACTCTGCCGATGCTGGCATGGTAGATCCGCTTGCCGTCCTTCGAGTAATTGTTCTCGTGCGGCGCGTCGCCGGACTCGAACTCGCCAACGATGCGGCCCGTGGCGGTGTCGATGGCCTGGACCTTGCGCGCGCTCGAGGCCGAAACTAGGAAGGTCTTGCCGTCCGGAGAAATGGCCGCGTGGTCCGCGCGTGCACCCTCGATCGGCGTCCGCCAGACGATTTGCTCCGTGTTCACGTCAATGGCCACGACGTCCGCGAAGCTCGGGCGGGACACGTAGAGGAAGCGGCCGTCATGCGACGTGAACATGTCATCCACCAACTGGTCGTTCCCCTCGCCGATCTGGTTGCGGATAAAGCGGGCCTCCAACCGCCGCACCAGGCTGGAGTTAATTTCTTTCAGCCGTTCCTCGCGATCCGGCACGATATTGATGCGCTTGATTCGCTCGAAGGTATGCGGGTCAAAGACATCGGCGGTGCCCTCCCAGTTGTTCCCGACGACGACGACGTCGCGCAGGGCGGCAGTCTGCTGGGCCGAAGCGGTTACAGGATACGTGCTTGTTAGCACGCCCATGGCGAGCGCGAATGAGCCGATGAAACTCCCGCGCGCGCGGACAACATGGACCTTCTGGGTGGTGGGGTTAAGGGGGAGGCTGCTGCATTGCGTTGGGCCCTGATCGGGTCTTCGCATCGTTTGACCCCGAATTCCTTGGGTACGAAGGACCAGCAGATCCGCGGTCACCATCAACAGGCGGTTTGGTAGGCTCTTGTCCTACGCGCTTGTTACTCCTTACGCCAGAATCTTCTCCACCAGCTTGCCATGCACGTCTGTCAGGCGGAAGTGGCGGCCTTGGTACTTGAAGGTGAGCTTGGTGTGGTCGACTCCCAGCAGGTGCAGCATCGTGGCCTGCAGGTCGTGGACGTGCACGGGGTCTTTCACGATGTTGTAGCTGTAGTCGTCTGTCTCGCCGTAGGTCATACCGGGCTTGATGCCACCGCCGGCCATGAAAATGGTGAAGCAGCGCGGATGGTGGTCGCGGCCGTAGTCGTCCTCGGTAAGGCGACCCTGGCTATACACTGTGCGTCCGAACTCGCCACCCCAGACGATCAGCGTTTCATCAAGCATGCCCCGTTCCTTGAGGTCTTGGATCAGCGCGGCGGTGCCTTGGTCGGTGTCTTTCGCCTGCGCACGGATGCCCTTGGGCAGTTCGGTGTGCTGGTCCCAGCCGCGGTGAAAGAGCTGGATAAACTGTACACCACGCTCGGCCAGCCGCCGCGCGAGAAGACAGTTGGCGGAATAGGTGCCACGCTTTCGTGAATCGGGCCCGTACTTCTCGAAAGTGCTTTCGGGCTCGCTTGACAGGTCGGTCAACTCCGGCACCGAACTCTGCATACGGTAGGCCATCTCGTACTGCGAAATCCGCGTCGCGATCTCGGGGTCGCCGAACTCGTCGAGCTTCAATTCGTTCATCTTCGCCAGATCGTCAAGGTACCGCCGGCGCGCTCCCTGATTGATCCCGGGCGGGTTCGACAAGTACAGCACCGGATCGCCGACCGAGCGGAACTTCACACCCTGATAGCGCGTCGGAAGAAAGCCGCTTCCCCAGAGGCGATCGTACAGCGGCTGGCCGGTACGGTCCGCGCCGCTCGACACCATCACGACGAACGACGGAAGGTCTTTGTTGAGCGTTCCCAGGCCATACGACAGCCACGAGCCGATGCTGGGTCGTCCGGCAAGTTGAAAGCCGGTCTGGAAGAACGTGACGGCCGGATCGTGGTTGATCGCCTCGGTATGGAGTGTCTTGATGAAGGTTAGATCGTCCGCCAGCTTGGCGGTATGCGGCAGCAAGTCGCTGATCCACGCGCCGGACTGGCCACGCTGCTCGAACTTGAAGATGGACGGCGCGACGGGAAAGCTGGTCTGCGTTGCCGTCATGCCGGTCAGGCGTTGGCCTTTGCGAATCGAGTCGGGCAACTCGGTAGCGCGAACATCCCGCAATTTCGGTTTGTGGTCGTATAAGTCGATCTGTGACGGCGCGCCGGACTGGAACAGATAGATGACGCGCTTGGCCTTGGGGGCGAAATGAGGCAGACCGGGAAGCCCGCCACGGGCCGCGGCATCCGCTGTGGGCACGTTCGCGGCCCCACCGAACAGGTCTTGGTTCAGTAGGCTCGCTAGAGCGGCACCGCCGACGCCTACGCTCGTTTTGCCGAAGAAGTGCCGGCGGGTGAGGAGGAGTTTGTTTTCGATTCGAGGATCCTTTGCCTCAGCCATAGAACATCTCCTGTAGGAGGAATCGTTGGGCCGTCAGGGCCCGAGTCGGCGCCCGCAACTACTCTTTAGTGATCGTCTCGTCCAAATTAAGAATCAAGCTTGCGACGGTCGTATACGATGCCAGCTCGGCAACGTCAAGCACTTCGTTTCGCGGACGCTCGCCCTGTTTTACGAGGGCCAGGGCCGACTTGCGGTCTGTCGCGAAGTTATCCCGATAGTGGTTCAAGCTGCCCAGCAGGACCTCGCGTTGCCCGTCGCGTAGTTCACGCGCGGTGGCCAGCTTATACCCATATCCGACACGCTCGCGTGCCGTTCGCCCGCCTTCCGTCATCATGCGCTCGGCCAACAGCCGTGACGCCTCGACGAAGGTCACGTCATTCATCAAGTTCAGCGCCTGCAGTGGCGTATTAGTTCGAGATTCCCGTACCGTGCAAGCCTCGCGGCCTGCCGAGTCGAAGTTGAGCATCGAGGGCGGCGGCACGGTGCGTTTCCAGAAGGTGTACAAGCTGCGGCGGTAGAGGTTGTCGCCGTGGTCTTGCTTATACTCCTTGTCCGCAAGCTCGGTCCAAAGCCCGGCTGGCTGATAGGGTTTCACGGACGGTCCACCGATCTTGTCCACTAGCAAGCCGGCGATCGCCAATGCCTGGTCGCGCACGACTTCGGCCGGCAGTCGCAGCCGCGGGCCTCGTGCGAGCAACCGGTTGTTGGGGTCTCGCTGTAGCAGTTCCGGCCGGACTTTGGACGACTGGCGATACGCGGCGCTCGTCACGATCTTCTTCTGGATTGCCTTGACGTCCCAGCCCGACTCGACAAACTCGACCGCGAGCCAGTCGAGCAGCGACAGATGCGTCGGCCATTCGCCTTGGGAGCCGAAGTCTTCCACTGTTCTTACCAGCCCTGTGCCGAAATACATCTGCCAGAAGCGGTTGACCGTCACGCGCGCAGTGAGAGGATTGTCGCGGCTCACGAGCCAACGAGCGAATCCCAGCCGATCGTCAGCGTGGTCGTCCTTGACGGGCGGGAGAATCGCGGGCACCCCGGGCGAGACCTTCTCGCCGGGTTTGTCGTAGGCGCCTCGGACGAGCACGTGAGTCTGCCGGCGCGCCTCCCTTTCCTTCATCACCATCACGGTCGGGAGGCGGTCGACGAATCGCTCGTGTTTCTTGCGCGCGTCCGTTGACTTCAGCCAAGCTTCGCGAATGTTCTCAGGAGCGTACTGGTCCAAAAAGCAAAGCCGCAGCTTGTCGGCCTCGGCTTGGCTTCTAGACTTGCTCTTCTTCGCCGCGATCTTACTCACGGACTTGGAGGCCGCCACGACCGCTACCTCGCTGGGCGTAAGCGCACGATCGTAAACACGGACATCGTCAATGTGGCCTTGGAACCGCGGTCCTGACCCCGCCGCCGACCCAATGCGCAGCGGCGCCTTCACGCCGAAGGGCTGGTTCAACTCGTCGAGGACGTGGGTCAACTTCCACGGCTCTCCATTGACGTAGATCGCCATGCCTTGGGCCAGCCGCGAACCGTCGTTGGTCGCGGTCACGTGGTACCAGCGGTTCGGCTTTAGTTCGCCGGCTGTCTCGACCCGGGTCGCGTCGTCGAGCCAACGCGTCACCAGGTTGAGCTGGATCTTACCGTCCTTCAAATACAGGCCGTACCCCTTGATCTCGGTCGTCGATGCTTTGGTTCGCGTGATGATGGCCCCGTCGGGGCTGGTGGGGTAGATCCAAGCGGCCAACGTAAATTTCTCGGTGAAGCTAAAGGGTGCGACATCACCGGCGTCGAGAAAGCGCTTCCCATCGAAGCTAGCGGCTTGACCGACCTGGCCCTCAACGAATTCGGGCAGGCCGTCCACCAGCCGGGTCGGGACGCGGCCCAACCCAGGTGTCTCACCGAAGACATTGCCGTCTAGGGCGTAGTGGGCGATCATCCCGTCATGCAGTGACCAGTCGAGGAACTGCGACTTGGCCGCCGACTTCTCCCAGACCGCTTGGGTCTTCTCTATCTCGGCCTCCAGGGAAGCAAACTCGGCTTCCGCCTCAGTTAGCTTCTTGTCCAGTTCTTTCAGCTCCGTCTGTTGTTCGGGCGTCGGGGCCTGAATGAACGGCGGCGAATTACCGTACTTGAACGCCTTGCCGTTTTCGGGGACGTTGTTGAAATAGGCAAAGAACCTGTAGAACTCTTTCTGCGTCAGGGGATCGTACTTGTGGTCGTGGCAGCGGGCACAGCCCATGGTGAGGCCCAACCATACGGTCGAGGTCGTCTCAACCCGATCCACCACGTACTCAACGGCGTACTCTTCCGCGATGATGCCGCCCTCGCCGTTGCCGCGATGGTTGCGGTTGAAGCCGGTGGCGATGACTTGGTCAAGAGTAGGGTTCGGCAGCAGGTCGCCCGCGATCTGTTCGACCGTGAACTGATCGAACGCCATGTTGTCGTTGAAGGCGTTGATGACCCAGTCGCGCCAGCGCCACATGTAACGCTCGGCGTCGGTCTGGTAGCCGTTCGTATCGGCGTAACGGGCAGCGTCGAGCCAACGGATCGCCATTCGCTCGCCGTAGCGCGGCGACTGGAGGAGGCGATCCACGACTTTCTCGTACGCATTCGGAGACGAGTCACTGAGGAAACTGTCAATCTCGCCCACCGTCGGTGGCAGGCCGGTCAGGTCGAGTGACGCCCGCCGGATCAATGTGGCGCGGGCGGCCTCGGGGGCAGGGGCGAGCCCGTCGCGCTCGAGCCGCGCGAGGACGAAATGATCGATGCCGTTGACCGGCCAGGCTTGGTCCTTCACGTCGGGCAACGGCGGACGCGTGGGAGTCACGAACGACCAGTGCGACTGCCACTCGGCTCCCTGCTCGACCCAACGGCGAATCAACCCAATCTCGCGCTCGGAGAGCTTGCTATGTCCCTCATAGGAGGGCGGCATGCGGCGGATGGGATCGTCGCTCGTGATGCGCTCAATGATCGTACTCTTCTCGGGGTCGCCCGCGGCGATGGCCACGCGTCCGCCAAGGTCTTGGGTCGCGCCCTGTTCCGTATCAAACCGCAGCGGCGTCTTGCGGTTATTGGCATCCGGGCCGTGACACGTGTAGCACCGGTCAGACAGAATGGGCCGGATGTCTCTGTTGAACTCGACCTTGGCACCGGCGGCCGAGAGTTGGATGGCGAGGACGGATAGCGCGAAAGCGGTGGCAGTGAAGCGAATCGCTGCGAAGTGGAAGGTCATTTCACCTACTTCACCCCTGATCCATGATAGCGCGTTTCCCGGCGGGAGGAACAACCCCTAATCCGTCCGTAAGCTTGTCATCAACAGAGAAGTCTAGTCCGCGAAGCGGACGTTTGAGTGTAGCCCACGGCGCAAGCCGTGGGTAAAAGTGCCAAACGATTTCCAGCCCCGTCAGGGGCGCTTGAGCCGTTTTCCTGTCGCTGTCTGCCGGCTGGAGGAAAACGAGAAACGGCTGGTTTCTGAAGAGCCCCCGGGCTTCTGATCCTTATCACCCTTCGGGTGCCCAAACCGGCACGGTTGCTACTCGATCTTGCAGAACATGGAGGGCTGCTTCCATTCTCCTTCGCCCCTGCCGGGGCTCCCTGGTATGCGGACGCCGCGTTCCCACGGCTTGCGCCGTGGGCTACTATCCAACGTCCGCTTCGCGGACTAGGCTCCTCGGTTATCCGCAACCTTACGTACGGATTCCGGACAACCCTGCTGCGTTTCAGCTTGTCGGAACAGCACCCGTAGCGTGGGGCTCGCAGAGTCCACTTTGTTACCTGATGAGTTCGAGGTGGCTCGTGCCTTGAACCAGATCCAGCCTTTGGGGAACCGACACCGCTAGAGAGGTAAGATGAACTAGCTCCACCTTGGCCTGGAACGGACGACCCTGATGATCGGTCAAACCATCTCGCATTACAAGATCACCGACAAGCTCGGTGAAGGCGGGATGGGTGTCGTCTACAAGGCCGAGGACATCAAGCTACGCCGCATCGTTGCTCTCAAGTTTCTTTCCACCGCCGCGCTGGGGGACGAAGACGAAAAAGCCCGCTTCTTTCGAGAAGCGCAGGCGGCCGCGCTGCTCGATCATCCCAATATCGCCGCGGTCCACGACATCGAAGAGACGGATGGCCAGACCTTCATGGCCATGGCTTTCATCGACGGACCGACCATTGGCGAAAAGATCAAAGAACGTCCGCTCAAGATGGAAGAGGCGCTCGATATCGCGATCCAGATCTGCGAAGGACTCAAGGAGGCCCACGAACAAGGCGTCACGCATCGCGATGTGAAGCCGGCGAACATCATGCTCACCCGCAAAGGCCGGGTGAAGATCGCCGACTTTGGACTGGCTCACCTGGCGGGGCGATCGAAGCTCACGAAAAGCGGTACGACGTTGGGAACGCCGGCCTACATGTCTCCGGAACAGGCCTTAGGTGAGCCGACCGACCGCCGCTCGGACGTGTGGGGAGCTGGGATCGTGCTCTACGAGATGATGGCGGGCCGTCCGCCGTTTGTCAGCGAGCACGAGCAAGCGATCGTCTACTCGATTATCAACGAAGACCCCGAGCCGTTGACAGCCGTGCGCACCGGCCTGCCGACGGAGCTGGACCGCGTCGTGTTCAAAGGCTTGGCCAAGAAGCCGGAGGAGCGCTACCAGCATGTGGCCGACATGCTGGTGGACCTGCGCAGGTTGCAGAAGAAGCTAGAGGCCGACAAATCCGCGACCCAGCGCGCTGGCGCCGCAGAAAGCGATGTAGGGGCACGGCATGCCCTGCCCGCAGCTTCTGTGGAGTCAGGAACACGGGCACAGCATGCTGTGCCCCTACACTCCGCCGGGGAGGCCTCCGAGCACCCGCTGGTGAAGTACCGCGTGATCGAAAACCTGGAAGAGCAAGGCGACCAGGTCACCTACCGCGCCGAGGATACCCAACTCCACCGCTCGGTCGCGATTCGTGTTGTCCCTGAATCCGAGGCCCAAAGGCTTGAAAAGCGCCGGCAACTTCAGCGCCGCGCAATGTTCGGGATGGCGGCGTTGGCCGTACTGTCGCTGGCTTTTGGCGTTTCTCAGTGGCTCGGCAAACCCTCGGCAACCGAGGCGATGCCGCTGCGCAAGTTCTCGTTCACGCCGCCCGAGAAGCTGAGTCGACAGTGGGCTGACTTGCACGTAGCTGTTTCACCCAATGGCAGATACGTCGCCTTCGTCGCAGGCGATGCGCGGTCGGTGTGGATCCGCGACCTGGCCAACGAGCAGGCGCGTGAGATCCCAGGGACCGAGAACGCACAGTTCCCGTTCTGGTCGCCCGACAGCCAGTTCGTTGGGTTCGGCACGGACAAAGAGCTAAAAAAGATCTCTGTCGAAGGCGCGGCTACGATCACCCTTTGTGAGTTGCCATTCCGGTACTCTTTCGGGGGCTCCTGGAGCCCGGACGGCGACTCGATCGTGTTCGCATCGGATAACCCCGTGAAGCTCTATGAAGTCCCGGCTAGCGGAGGGACCCCGAAGCTGCTCTTCGAGCCGGAAGACTCGGAGAAGGGGCCGCACGCCATCTTCCCGCATTTCCTGCCCCCGAAGCAGCAGCGCGTAGTGTGGTGTTTGCAAAGGGGTCGCCCTCCAATACGGAGATCGTTCTCAAGAACCTCGAAACCGGAGAGCGGTCGTCCTTTGGTACCGGAGTCTTTCCTCGGTATTCCTCGACTGGACATATTGTTTACCAGACCAATGACAGAGACGGCGGGCTCTGGGCACTTCCCTTCTCGATCAAGACGCTACAGCCGACCGGCGAGGCGTTCCCGATTGCGCAAGATGCTGGGTCCCCGAGCATCGCCACCGACGGCACCTTGGTGTATGCCGACTTTGACGCGGGGGGTGGCCTTCAACAACTCGTTTGGATCGATCGAGAGGGCAGGAAGCTCGGGGAGATCGGGCAACCGCAGAACTCGATCGGCAATCCGGACCTATCACCCGACGAGCGGCGGGTCGCTGCCCCGGGGGCCGAAGGCGACAACCGTGACATCTGGATCCACGACGTCGATCGTCCGGTCAAGACCCGCTTCACATTCGATCCCGCCGGTGATTGGGTTGCCGCCTGGACCCCTTCGGGCAAGGAGATCACCTTCACTTCGGCGCGGAGCGGGAACGCGGACCTGTTCACAAAGCTCGCCGACGGCAGCGGCGAGGCCGAAGTATTGGTTAGTACTCCCGTGCACGAAGACACACCCGAGTGGTCGCTGGACGGCACGTATCTGATCTACAACCCGCGCCGGCCAGAAACCCAGCGGGACCTGGTGTATCGCGAACGGCAGCAGGACGGGAGCCTGGGCGAGGCCGTCGTGTTCTTACAAACCGAGCTCGAAGACGCCGCGCCGAAATTCTCGCCGGACGGCCGGTTTGTCGTGTATACGTCCAATGAGTCGGGGCGTTTTGAAGTCTACGTACGAAGCTTCCCAGGAGGCACCGGGAAGCGGCAGATCTCGACCAGCGGCGGCACCCAGCCGCGCTGGAGCCGCGACGGGAAAGAGACTTTCTACGTCGAGCGGGACACGTTGATGGCAGTTCGCGTCACAACGACACCCAGCTTTTCTGCGGACTCGCCGCAGGTCTTGTTTGGGCACCCCGGCCTTCTTGCCGACCCCCAAGTGTCGCCCCGCTACGACGTGGCGAACGACGGCCAGCGGTTTGTGCTGAAAGAGACGCTCGAGGGCGCCAAGCCAGTCTCGATCCACGTAGTCCAAAACTGGTTCGCCGAGTTCAAAGACCGCCAACCCGGCAGGCCGTAAAACCGAGCCGTGACCGTCAGGGGGCGGTACGGCTCAGCCCCGGCCCAGAGCAACCCGTCATGGATTCCACGCCCAGTCGCGTTTACGCGCCTTGGGGTCGACTAGGCCAGCCGTTGTACGGCTGGTTTCCCTGCTCGCCTCGCAGCAACCCTAGGCCGGTTTAATCTAGCGGTCTTACAGTGACCAGGCTTGAGCCGTTCGCGACTGGGCAATGGCCTCCCGGACGGCCGTGGGTCTTGCCGATTCATGGCTCAAGCCGGTTTGGGTAAGACCCCTGGAGGGGGCCTGGTTCATCCATTCGGGGGTCGTTCCACCAGGCGTAGAAGGCCTGGCCTAGTTGAAACCAAGGCCTGCAAGCGGGCCTCCTTGGTACACCGTTTCATACACACAGTCACGTATCTGAGCGGGCATCCGCCGCCATCCTGGGCGGGCACGGGGGCCCGCCCCTACATGGCAAATCGAAACGTAACCGTATCTGCGAAACACAGTACCTGGGTTCGGACCGTCGGGCGGGATGGGCCGATCGGCCAGATCATCTCCCACTACAGCAAGGCCAGGTGTTTGCTTGCCCCGGGTCGAACGGAGGGATCGGTACGTTCAACTCAAAAAGGATCCTCATGCTCCCGGTTCTTCCTCAAGCAACTGGTCGACCTGGCGGGCCGTCACGATGTTTCTCTTCCCGGAGCGCAACTGGAAACCGTTCCGTACTACAGAGGCTTCGGCCGGCTGACGCTGGAGCGCCGCCCGAGCCAGGTCGGAGAGCGCCTTGCCCGCAGTCTTCTTTTGGACGGCCGCCAGCTCCTTGGCGGCGAAGAGCACGTCATCGTCAATGTCCAATGTGGTGCGCATACATCTGATGATATTGCATCAAACCGAGGGCTACAGTGCAGACCTACGGACCCGGGTCCGTACGTAAGGATTCTGACGAGCGCTTGAAACCCCGGTACGCCGCAAACCGATGAATCCAACCACAGGTCTGAGCCCGGTAGATTTTTCCATGCTTGTCGGTCCCGAGCACGCTCCAGCCGGTGCGAGGCGACGTGGGTACGTTCGGAACCCATGGATGAATCCATGGGTTAGGATTGTTCGACCCTTGCCGGGTCGGCAGATCGACACACATTACCAACGAGTCCGCAGGCCCAGTCGCTGCCTTTGAAGTTTTCTACTCTAAACACCTGGCGGGTGAGCCATGCCCAAACCCATCCGCTCTCTTCCCGCTCCCCCCCCCCCCCCCCCCCCCCCCCGTCGAGTCATCAGTACATGACGACACACACTCCCCCTAGCTTGCGTACGGATCTGGGACGGACTCATCCTATACATTTTGATACGACTGTATAGTATTGTAAAAACAATGGTTACATATCATACATAGGAGACGATCAGAGTGCAATACCGCACAGGGACGATCTTCGCCTGCAGGTGTTGGCTGGGGGCCACACGGGGAGGTCGAAGCCGCCTGTAACCTTCGGAGTTCGTGATGACACACCCAGTTCTGTCGTGGCGCACGCTCTCGGTGTGCAGCGTCGAGACTCTTCTCGATGTCGGGACGGGCGGGTTGCGAGAGCTTCGAACATGTTGCCGAGCATGAGCCGACATGAGTGTCGGCTCGGCAAGCTGGGAGCTTGCGCCACAACGGCACTCTCCGGCGGTTTCACGCCCACTCTTCAGCCGTCCGTTTGCAGGGTCCAATCGTGCGCGTTCTTCGCTGGAAAGCAGTCGAAATGGCCTGATGCTGAAGGGCTCCTGTGGTATCCTAAAACACCTCCAGTAGAAAATGGTTGCCCCCCCGCACCCGCGCCCGGCCCGTTGATATTCCCGTTTGAGGTTACCGCTATGAGTACGCGATTCCTACGCCTTTGTGCCGTGGTTTGTCTCTCGACAGCAACTCTGTTCAGTCAAGGGCTCAATACCAATCAAAAGAAGGGTGATTGGGAGGAGGTGAACTTCGCCTTCGACCGATCGGTCTTGACCGACGGTTACCCGAGCCTGTTGCGCCTGGCGGAACTGCTGTAGCAGCACTCTGACTACAAGGTGAAGCTGGAGGGACACGCAGACCACCTTGGCCCCGATAGCTACAACGTGGCCCTGGGACGCAGGCGTGCGGAGACGGTGCGGGACTTCCTAGTGAAATACGGGGTCCAGGCGAGCCAGATCACGATCGAGACCTACGGAGAGAACAGCCCGACGGCGGACAACAATCTGCGCGAAGGCCGCTGGATGAACCGACGGGTCAAGGTCACCGTAACCGATGCAGAAGGTAATGTGATCAGCGATCAGGGAGTCGGGGAAGCCATCGCCTCGCTCGACGACCTGATGAAAGCGCAGGAGGAATGTTGCAACAAGATCCTCAAGGAGCTGGAGAAGCTCGACGATATTCTCGCCGCCCTGAAGGGCCTCAAGGACGAGAATGCAGCGCTCAGGGACGACGTCGACAAGCTCAAAGATGCTCAGCGCGGCCTGGAAACCAAGGTGGCGGCAGCTCCCAAGCCGGCCACCGAGACCCAGGTTCGCGAGATCGTACGGGAGGAGACCTCCAGGCCCTCCAACAAGTACTCGCGCTACAACCTGATGGCGGGTCCGGACACGCACAACGGCAACCTGACCGTCAGCGCCCAGGGCCAGGTGTTTGTACCGTTTGGCGGGCGACATGCCGTCCAGGCGCAGGGCGACTTTTTACATAGCTTCCAGCGGGATGAAGGCCAGGTCGATCTGGGCATCGTCAACCGCTTTGGACCCATGCAGGCAGGCATCTTCTCGAGCTTCAAGTACGTGAAGTTCGACGAATTCAGCCATGCCGGAGCACTCGGACAGGCGGCCGGCACCCTCGACTACATCTTCCCCCGAGGCCGGGTTGGCCTGTTTGGCACCAAGGGCTTCATGGACGGTTCCATCCTGAATAGCCGTCTCTTGGGCCCGAATCGGATCGAAGAGACCTACTTGAGCATCGTGGATCAGGTCGGATTCAGCACGGCCCTAGCCGCATGGGGCGATTCCTGGATTGAGGGCAATATCGGAGCTCAGTTCCGGAAGTTCGACGGCAACAAAGCCGGCGGACGCCTCCGCTACATCCATCCGATCACCGACCATCTCGCCTTCACCGTTGCCGGCGGCCTGAACGAAACCCTCATCTCGACCGACAACACGGGCAGCTTCACGGTGGGCCTCGAGTTCGGTAAGTGGCTGAGCCCGAAGGACTACGCAGAAACCGAAGGGCCCGTACCGGTCGACGTTCCCAGGATCCGCTACGAGGTGCTCACTCGCACCGTCCGGACCGGCAACGATGCGCCGGTGGCCGACGCCGGACCAGGCCAGATTGGCGTCGAGGCCGGCAGCATTGCTCTCGATGGTTCGGGCTCGACTGACCCGGATGACGATCCCATCACGTTCGCGTGGGAGCAGGTCGGCGGTCCGGGCGTTACGCTCTCCTCTGCGACGACCGCCCAGACCGGCTTCACGGCCGACGAGGGGCAAACGTACCACTTCCGCTTGACCGTCAGGGATGATCAAAACGGCGTGGGTACCGACCGTGTGACGGTCAGCACACTCGATCGTCAGATCACGATTCTGCGCTTCTCGGCCGAGCCGCTGAGGATCACCGCCGGCGAGGCAGCGACCTTGGTTTGGGAGGTGCGCAACGCCACGGAAGTGGAGATTTCCGGTATTGGCAGCGTCGATTCGCAGGGCGGCAGCACGACCGTCAGTCCGACGGAGACGACGACGTAAACCCTGACCGCTCGCAACCCCAAGCGGGAGATCAGCCAGACCGTAACCGTGACGGTTGATGCTCCGCCGGTCGAGGATCCGCCGATCATCGCCAACTTCTTCGCCACACCATCGGCGATTGTGCGGGGGCGCAGAGCACACTGACGTGGGATGTCCGCAACGCGACCGACGTCACGATCTCCGAGATCGGGGCCGTCAGTGCGCAGGGCTCCAGTACGGTCACGCCCGATCAGACCACCACCTATACGCTGACAGCCCGCAACGACGTGGGTGAAGCCTCGGCGACTGCCACGGTAACGGTGCGCGAGCTCGGCACACAGGTCGAGATCCTCAGCTTCTCGGCCACGCCGGGCCAATTGGCGCAGGCGGGCGACCCGGCTGTCTTGAGTTGGACGACGCGCAACGCCACCAAGGTTGTGATTACCGGCGTGGGCGAGGTTGCCCTCAATGGTGAGGTCACCGTCAATCCGACCGTGGACACGACGTACAGCCTCAACGCCACGGACATAGACGGAACCGAGGCGTCGGCGGTGGTGCTGGTCACGATCGAGAACATCAACCGCGCGCCCGTTGCCGTGGCCACGGCCGTATGGCTGACCCGTGGCGACGGCGACGGCACGATCGGGACACTGAACGGCAGCGCTTCGTCAGATCCCGACGGCGACCCGATCACCCTCTTCTGGCGCAACGTCGGAGACAAAGCGGCCGAGGTCCTTGGCCAAGGGGCGGCTCGTCTCCGCATCCGCTACACAGGCGGCCGCGGGCTGTACGAGTTCGAGCTCGAAGTCACCGATGATAAGGGCCTGCGGTCGTTTGCCAGAGTGACGACCATCGTGGGCGACCCATAGAAAGACCCCAATCTGAGGCCAGATTCAGGCCGGGTGGGAGATCATTCCCGCCCGGCCCTTTTTTGGTGTGAATCGTGGGCCGACAACGAGCCGGACGGGCGCGCACGGGGGCGCGCCCCTACAATCCAGGTTGAACGATCGCGGACGATAACTGCGTGCGGGTGGACGCAGCGGTCCACCCCTACAATCCAGGATGAAGACCTTTCAACGATGCTTACGAGACGATCTGAGGGATTAGCTCTCCATGGACGTCGGTGAGCCGCATGTGACGGCCGTTAAAGAAGTAGGTAAGCCGTTTGTGGTCCATGCCGAGCAGGTGGAGGAGAGTGGCGTGAACGTCGTAGTGCGTGATCGGATCGACCGCCCTGTAACCGAATTCGTCCGTGGAGCCAATGACTTGACCGCCCTGGATGCCCGCTCCGGCCATCCAGATGGTCATGGCGCCCGGGTTGTGGTCGCGGCCCACACCCCGCTGGGAGATAGGCATCCGGCCGAACTCGGAATGCCAGATGACCAGCGTGTCATCCAGCATCCCGCGCTGCTTGAGGTCATGGATCAGGCCCGCCATCGGCTTGTCCACTTCAGCGGCATGCTGGGTGTGGTTTTCGACCAGATTGCTGTGAGCATCCCAGGTATCGATGTTCTGCTGGCGAATGGCGCCGTTGTATAGCTGCACGAAACGCACCCCCCGCTCGACCAGGCGCCGGGCGAGAAGGCACTGCTTGCCGAACGGCTCCGTGGTGGGGTCGTCCATCCCGTAGAGCCGCTTCGTCTTCTCGGATTCCTTCGATAGATCAACCACTTCGGGGGCACAGCTTTGCATCCGGAAGGCCAGCTCGTAGGAAGCGATGCGGGCCGCTAGCTCGGAGCTGCCAGGATGCTTGCGCGCGTGTTCTTCGTTGAGCCAGGCCAAGTGGTCGAGTCGAGCTCGCTGCTGCTCAGGTGCAACCTGGCCGGGCGGCGGCTTGAGGTCGAGCACCGGGTCGCCCGAGGAGCGGAACACGGTCCCCTGATAGGCCGCCGGCAGAAACCCGCTGCTCCAGTTGGTGGGACCGCTGAACGGGCCGCCACGATAGTCGTATATCACGACGAAGCCCGGCAGGCTCTGGTTTTCCGACCCCAGCCCGTAGGCCACCCACGAGCCCACACTCGGGTATCCCATCAAGAGAGAGCCCGTATTCCACTCATAATGCGCGAGTACGTGGTCGTTCGAGCGTCCTTGAGCCGAGCGAATGAAGGCCAGGTCGTCCACCATCGTGGCCACATGGGGGAACAGGTTGGAAACGTCGATGCCGTTGTTACCGTGCTTCTTGAAGCCGAAAGGGCTGCGCATCAGCGGGCCCGGGTACCCTTGCCGTACCCGCACCCGGCCCTTGCCCTCCAGCGGCTGGCCGTGGAACTTGTCGAGCATCGGCTTGGGGTCGAAAGTGTCGACGTGGCTGACCCCGCCGCTCATGAAGAGCGAAATGACCGACTTAGCGCGCGGGGCAAAGTGGGTGGGCTTAGGTGCGTACGGCGATTCCAGCCCCGCCGCGGCCCCGCAGCCACTCTCGGGGTCGGCTGCTAAGAGGCCGTCTTGTTGAAGAAGAGCAGCGAGGGCCAAGCCGCTGATCCCCGACCCCGCGTTGAAGAGGAAGTCCCGGCGGGAGACGAAGCGGGGCTTGACGGTTGGGCAGCCCGGCCGGTCTGTGTGCTGGTTGCGTTCGGTCGCCATAGCCGCTAACGGACCTCTTCGCTGACTACTTCACCGTCGATTACGACGCCTACACAGTGAGTAGTGTACTCGAAAGGGTCGCCGTCGTAGAGCGCGACGTCACCGTCTTTACCTGGTTCGATCGAGCCGACCCGGTCGTCAACCTCAAGGATCTTGGCTGCCTCTATTGTAATCGTCGCCAAGGCCTGTTCGAAAGGAAGGCCGTTGGAGGCCGCGATGGCGGCTTCGAACAAGACAAGCCGGCTCTTGGGCACGTAGGACTCAAACCCGCTCTGCAACGCCACCGGTATGCCCGCCTCGATGAGTTGGGCGGCGGTTTCGAAGCTGAGGTTCTCGGTTTCGCCGCCGGCGCGGTACATGGTCGGGTGGATGATGACCGGCACCTGGGCTTCGCGAAGGCGGTCAACAATCTGATGGGCTTCGGCCACGCCATCGAGCACCACCCGCACGTTGAACTCCTCGGCGACGCGGAGCACGGTCAGAACATCGTGGGCGCGGTGGACCGTCACTAACAAGGGCAGCTCACCCGCGAGTACCCGGGCCAACAGCTCGCTCTTCAGGTCACGATCCGGCTTCTTGTCGTCTTCCGCCGACCGTCGCTTCGCGGTGTAGATTTGGGTCTTGATCAATTCCGAGCGCAACATCGCCGCCATCTTCGCCCGCGTGCCGGGGGACTTTCCCTTGCGGCGGTCCCTGGCCCCTTCCCCTAGGGTGGCAGCCACCATGGCAATCGGCTTCAGCACGGAATCCTCTACGTTCGTGCCCTTGGTCTTGACGACCATCGTCTGGCCGGAGATCAGAGCTCCCGGCGCATGGCCCGTGTGGATGGTCGTCACACCGTACGCTCGGGCCCAACCCACCAGTTCCTCGCGTGGATTGTAGGCGTCGATGGCCCGCAGTTCGGGCTGGATGGGGTTGGAGCGTTCCAGTTGGTCCTGATCGTGATTCTGGTTGAGGTATCCCGAGAGCCCGATCACGGTGTGTGCATCGATCAGGCCCGGCGTGACCACCTTGGCGGAAAGTTGGCGAAAGCCTTCCGGGATGGAGACCTGGCCGACCGGACCCACCTGGGCGACTTTGCCTTCCCGTATGAGGACGACGCCGTCGGGGATGGGCGGTCCCGCCATGGGGTAGACCGTCTCGCCCCGGACCGCCACCTGGGCGGGCAAAGGAGCGACGCACAGGCCCACCAGCGCGACCAGAAGCGTCACCCTGCCGGCGCGCATCAGTACTCGGCCTCGGCGATGTGATCGAGGATTGAGACCTGATCGTGGCTCGCTCCGTACCCTCCGACCGCGTAGAGGCGGTCCTTGGGGTCAGCCCGGTCAAAGACCTTCACGCCATCGACCCAGGTCTGCTCGACTTTGGTGTAGACGCTCAGCGGGTCGCCCGAGAGAAGGATGAAGTCAGCGTCCTTGCCGGCCTCGAGCGAGCCAACTCTGTCCTGCAGATCGAGCATGATGGCGCCGGCCATTGTCAGGCCGTACAGCGCCTTCTTACGCGACATGCCGGCACGGACGGCTAGAGCCGCCTGACGGAAGAAGAGCCGGGAGTCGGTGATGCCGTCGTCGGTGTGGAAGCCAACCAAGGCACCCGCTTGTTCCAGAGCCATGCCGTTGGCGAAAGTGAGGTCCTTGGCCTCGATCTTGCCGCCAGGGCTGTCGATCAAGAGCAGAGAAGAACCCACGCCCGCGGCAGCGATCTCTTTGGCGACAAAGCGCGCGTCGCTAACGTGCTGTAGCACCACGCGAAAGCCGAACTCGCGCGCCAGCCGCAACACGGTCAAGATGTCGTCGTGGCGGTGCGTGTGGTGGTGAACCATTCGCTTTCCCGTGAGCACCTCCACGAGGGCTTCCATTCTTAAGTCGCGGTCGGGCAGCTTCTCATCGTCCCCGGCGGCTCGCTGGATCTTCTCGGCGTACTCCTGCGCCTTGATGAATTGCTCGCGGACCAGGGCGGCGGACTTGGCGCGCGTCCCGGGGAACGGCGGATCGCGGCGTGAATTGGTGCCGTTCGCCATCTTGATGCCGCCGGCGACTTCTCCGTCGGCCGTGTGGATCAGCAGGTCGTCGATCGTGGTGCCGTCGCGGAACTTGACGTAGAGGGTTTGGCCGCTGAGCAGGAGTCCCGAGCCGGGCATGATGTTGGCCGTGGTGATGCCGCCGGCCTGGGCCTTTTGAATGCGGGCGTCACGGACGTTGATCGAGTCCATGGCCCGAACGTCGGGTTGAATCGGGTCGCTGCGGTCACCGCCCTCGACGCTGCCGACATGGCTGTGCGTGTCGACCAGACCGGGCATCACGACTTTGCCGGTGAGGTCGTGGCGCTCGGCGTTGTCGGCGATCGGTGTCGAAGCGGCGGGCCCGATGGCGGTGATCCGACCTTGATGGACGATGAGAACACCTGGATCGATGTCTGCGCCCTCGACTGGGATGAGATGCGCGCCGATGAAAGCCTGGGGTGTTCCCTGGGCCGAGAGGTTAACCGCGAAGAGCGCGAGAACCATTCGCAGCAACTTCAACATGCAAGGATTCTAGCAGCCCCATGAAACGACGAAGCGTGCCTTGTGGCGCGGGCCTCCTGGCCGGCAGCGTCGACCTCCGGGTCGACGTCTGAAGTTTGGACATTTGCCAGACGAAACCATGCCGATGAAGGGGCCTGGATCTGTGGTCGTTATCGCCCCGGAGGGGCCAGAGATCATAGCCCTCTGTTGACTATGTGGCGGTGGGGACAGCTCGAGGGACACCGCGACAGGAGCGTTAGCGCACGTGAATCGGGCGCCACAATCATCGCCCATGGATTCATCCATGGGTGTCGGTCGAAGGGCCGCCACAGGCGCGTTGCTGTTGCTCCTTGCGCGCGGTCGAACGACAGCGCGCAAGGAGCAACAGCAACGGGGAGAAACGAGTCAGGGGTAGGCGTTTTCGAGACCCACGGATGAATCCGTGGGCTATGATTGTTCGGCCTCGAGGGGCCGTCTGCCCAGAAGGAGATGACTGAACGCGAGGAGTCCTGGAAGGGCGACACCAGCCTGCACCCACGGCTCCAAGCATTGGGCTATGCCGCCGCCGCTTGCGATATGTTCAAACTCCAGGCGTCGACCTCCGGGCCGACGTTGCCGCGCGCACACCTCCTTCCCCAGACACGGGAGAAGACCGGCGCGGACTTCGGTCCTGCCCACCAGAGGCACGCGCCACCTATTGGGGCTCGGCGAGCCAGATGTTGGCCTTGGTTTCTCTGAGCGGAAGATAGTGCTTGTCGCCGGTAAGGGCGTAGCCGAATTGCCCGCCACCCGCGGTGCCATAGCGAAGGCGTCCATGGAGATGTTGCACGGCTTTGAACGGCCCCTGCGGCCGCTTGGTCGCCGGATCAAGCGACCGGGCCCAGATGCAGTGGAACTCATCCCTCCTCGACAGAAAGTACAGCGTGTTGCCGTCGGGCGACCACCACGAGTGACCCCCGTCACGCGGATGCCCCTCGATGGAAATCCATTGGTCTTGATCCTGCGCGGTGCCACCAATCATCCTGGAGACCGAAAGCGCTGGACTTGGCAGTGCGAAAGAGACCCAGCTCTGGTCAGGAGAGAACCGGACAGCGCTCACCGGATACTGTGAGTGCTGAAGTCCTAAATCCTGCTGTCGGCCCGTTTCGACGTCGACGGTCTTCCAACGGATGGGCGAGGTCGTGTAGAACAGAATCTTCTTACCGTCGGGTGTCCAGTCCATGTGACTGCCGACGTCCTCCAGCAGAAGCTCCTCCCCGCCGCGGCCGGGCTGGGTCAGATAGACGTTTGTCTTTCCTCGTTCACGCCGCAGAAAGGCGACCTTTGTGCCATCCGGGGAGATGATGCCCCTGTATTCCGATCCCTGACCTACAGTGACCTCCGTATCCTCGTTCGTCTCGAGATCTCGCAGCCGGATGTCGTCGTTGCCGGCGCGATCGGACGTGTAGACCAGCTTGCGGCCGTCCGCCGAGACGGACGGGTACCAGTCCGTGCTGAGGCCCGACACGATGCGCTCGGGTGCGCCGGTCACTTCCGCGCGGTTGGCATCGAGGGGCAGACTCCAGATGTCCCAGTTAGCGCTAACGTTCATGAACGCGATGCGGCCGTCCTGCGCAGCGGAAGCCCCCTGTTCCCCGATGCCGGCCGTCAACTTCTGGGGCGTGCCAAGCAGCGTCCTCTGCTCAGGAGAGACCCGAACGCGCCACAGGTTCCACGTGCCGCCCCGCGTTTGAGCGTCAAAGATCAGCCAGTTCCCTTCCCTTAGCCAAGTCCGTGGCATAGGATGGCCACGCCACCCCGAGGCAAGGACCAAACCGGCGGCCTCGAACGGCTCGCGGACTCCTAGAGAGACGGCTTCGCCGCCCTCCGCAGCCACGAGCCACCAGTCGAATTCGGGAGTCCGACCGAACTCAAAGGGCTCCATGCTGCCGACTACCAGTAGGTATTGTCCATCCGGTGACCAAACCTGTGCATTGGTCGCGGCCAGCTTCGTCTCGATTTGCCGGCCCCGGCCCCCAGACGCGGAGGCGATCCAGGCTCTACGAAACCGCTGATTTGCCGCGTTGTATTCGACGCTGAGATAGCTCACCCGGTCTCCGTCCGGAGAAAATCGCGGCTCCGCGCCGCGATCGGAGATCCGTCTCGGGGTTCCCCCGAGTGCGGGCACGACATAGATACCACGATCGTCGCGACGGGACAGAAAGACGATACGGTTGCCGTCGGGTGAGAATGATGGGCTGCTGTCATCGGCTTCATGGGTGGTGAGGCGAATCGGATCGCCGCCGCCAAGCTGCTGCACCCAGATGTCGAGGTTGCCCTCGCCGCTACGGTCGGAGGCATAAGCCAGAAGCCTGCCGTCCGGTGATAGTGCCGGTTCCCCCGTGTAGCCCGTATCCCGGGTGATTTGTGTGAGCTTGTACTCCGGCGCCGCGTCGACTCGTGGTTCCGACGATTGCCCGAACCACCAACCCAGGCCCATCGCCGCTACGACGACAGCCGCCACCGCGCCAAGGATCACGGGCGAAGGGCGCTCGGCCGGGGCCGGTTTGGTGGCGACTCGGGAGGTTTTGGGCTCCAGGGCGCGGCGGCACGCGTGCAGATCGACGAGCATGTCGGTGACGTGCTGGTAGCGCTCGTCGGCCTCCTTCGCCAGGCATTTGTCGACGATTCGCTTCAGATCTTTCGAAACACCGGTGCGCAGGGCCGTCAGAGGTTCGTGCTGCTCGTTGGCAATGGCATAGATGACAGCTTGATCGACCTCGCCCCCGAAAGGCGGCTTGCCGGCGACCATCTCATAGAGAACGACACCGAGTCCCCAGACATCCGAGCGCCGGTCGGTAGAATCTCCCAACGCTTGCTCAGGGGACATGTAGACGGGAGTGCCTAGCGTCGTGCCCTCACGGGTGAGCTTCGAGCTTTCGGCGAGCTGCGCCAGGCCGAAGTCCATGAGCTTGACGAGACCGCGCGAGCCGGACATCAACATGACGTTGTCGGGCTTGATGTCGCGGTGGGTGATGCCCTTTTCGTGCGCGGCTTCCAGTCCCTCGGCCATTTGAATGGCGATCGAGAGGGCCGCGGGGAGCTTCAGCGGACCTTCGTTGATTTGCTGGCTCAGCGGCCGGCCCTCCAAGAAGGCCATGACGATGAAGGTGCGGCCGTCGACCTCGTCGATTTCGTAGACGGTGCAGATATTGGGGTGGTCGAGCTTTGCGGCGGCTTTGGCTTCACGTTCGAAACGTTTGCGGCCTTCTTCGTCGCGCAGGAGATGAGGAGCCAGGAATTTGAGGGCGACGGGGCGGTCGAGTTTGGTGTCCTGGGCCTTGTAGACGACGCCCATCCCGCCTTCACCGAGTTTCTCGGTGATGCGGTAGTGCGAGATGGTTTGGCCGATCATGGCTGGTTTTCCGTGCGGCACCAGCAAGCGGGAATCACATAGATCTGATCCCGTGCGTCTGGCCACCACGCTTCAGCCGCGAAACGGCGCAGGAGCTTCTCTCCATCCGCTCCTACGCCCCTCCGGGGCTTGCTCTGTACAATTACTAGCCAACCCAGGGTTTCACCCTGGGCTAAATTCCTACGCCGCTTCGCGGCTTGAGTTGAACTTACCGGGCCATAGGTAACACTTTATGCCAAGCACATAGGTAACACTTCTCGTCCGGGGTGGGGCCGACCGCAGTCCGGTCCCACCCCGGACGAGTGGCCCGCCCCTACAGTCCCGCTCGACACACCTACCTCCACCGAATCTCCGCGACATTTCACTAATTGATGTAGACGAATTCGTTGAGGTTAAGGATGACGTCGCAGAGGTCGGTCAGAGCCGCTTGGTTTGTCGATTGCTCGGAGTCGCGGCCGGCGTGATAGGTGGCCTGTTGGTCGAGGAATGCAATATTGCGGGCGAGTTCGCTCGAGCCCGGGTTGCGGGCCAAGGCGATCTGATAGGCGCGGCGAACTTGCGCTTCGCGGTCCGTACCCACGTCCTCGATCACACGTTCGGCAAAATGCCTCGCGTGGAGCAACACGAACTCATTGTTGAGCAGCGTGAGCGCCTGAGTCGGCACTGTAGTCGTATTGCGGCGCTCACACGTCACATTGGGGTTCGGCTGGTCGAACACTTCAAGCATTGGGTGCTTCAGTCCGCGCTTCCAGTAGGAGTAGACGCTGCGCCGCCACACGTCGGGTCCCTCTTCGGTCAGAATCCACTTACCCTTCCCTGACGATTTCCAGACACTCTCGGGAAGTGGTGGGAAGAATGGTTCGCCCTCAAACTGCCGGTTGAGCTTGCCGCTCGCCACCAGGATAATGTCGCGCACTCCTTCGGCCTCCAGACGCCGCTGGGGATAGCGCGACAGGTAGCGGTTCTCAGGATCGGCGTCCGCGGCCTCGGGATCGCCTGCCACCGACGACATCCGGTAGGCTGCGGACGTCATGATCAGCCGATGCATCTGCTTCATACTCCAGCCGTTGTCCCGAAACTCCAGCGTCAACCAGTCCAGCAATTCCGGATGGGAGGGCTGCTCGCCCATGCGGCCGAAATTGCTCGCCGTGCGTACCAATCCGGTCCCAAAATGATGTGCCCAGATGCGATTCACGATCACCCGGGCCGTCAGGGGATGGTCCTCTGCGATCAGCCACTCCGCCAGCGCGCGCCGGTAGCCGGTAGTGACGTGGCCGGCGGCGGGTGGCTGTGGCCGAAACGACTCCGGTGTCGAGAGAACGTGCATGAAGCCGGGTTCGACTGCCGCACCCTTGTTGCGGTAGTCGCCCGTGGGCAACATGTGCGCAACGGGGAAGTCGAACGGCTTACCGGCCTGGGGTAGGAAAGTGCCCTCGAAATCGTAGAACTCGCGCTCGCCCTTGCCGGGCAACACTTCATCGCCGAGGCCGTTGGGCGCAAAGCGGTAGTCGCCGTCACGGACCCCCATCGCCATCGGCAGCGGCGGCGGCAACTCGTTCTCGAACTCCTCGATCTGCTCCTTGATGCCCTTGACCTGTTCGGCCTCCCCGGGGCTCAAAAGGTCGTTGACGCCGCCGGCTTTGATGGCCAGCACTTGCTCGGCGAGCAGTCGCTGTCCCGCTGTGCGCTCGGCTTCGGGTGTGCGTACGGCGGTTTGGATCTCCTCGGGGAACGTGGCGAGCTGTTTCTCGAAGGCGATGTCCCGGTAGGGCGCCTGGACGTCGGCGATGCGCTGTCTGAGCGGCGTCGTGCGGGCCTCCACAGCGGCCTTCTTTTCGTCGTAGGCCGCAACCTCGTGCGCCGGCGCCAGCGGATAGTCGTACTTCACGTAGGGGAAGAAGACGGCCATCATGCGGTAATAGTCAACCTGCGGGATGGGGTCGAACTTGTGGTCGTGGCAACGGGCGCAATCAACGCTCAGCCCCATGAGGCCCCGGCTTGTGGTGGCGATCAGGTCGTCGAGATAGATGTAGCGGTACTGCGGATTATCCTTCTCGCGGAAGCCGACGCGCGGCGCAACACGATAGAAGCCTGTGGCGATGAGGCTGTCGTGACTGACCTCGTCCAACTCGTCGCCGGCAAGTTGCTCGAGAAGGAAGCGGTTGTACGGCTTGTCGTCGTTGAACGCGCGGATCACGTAGTCGCGATAGCGCCACGCGTTGGGAAAGTCGTAGTCGTGCTCGTAGCCGTGGCTATCGGCGTAGCGCACGACGTCGAGCCAGTGGCGTCCCCAGCGCTCGCCGTAGTGCCGCGAGGCCAGCAGCCGGTCGATCAGTTTGCTGTACGCGTCCGGCGAGGCGTCATTCACGAAGGCGTTGACTTCTTCGGGACCGGGCAGGAGGCCGGTCAGGTCGAGGTAAGCGCGGCGGATCAGAGTGGGGCGATCCGCCGGGCCGGCCGGGCGTAATCCTTTCGCCGCCAGCTTGCGATACAGGAAGGCATCGACGGGGTGATCAGCCCAGCGGACATCTTCGACCTGAGGTGTCGGTTTCCGCACCGGCTGCTTGAACGCCCACCAGTTGCGGTCTTCCTCGGAGATACCGGTGCTACCCTCGTCGGCTTTCTGTCCGTGCGCCTGCTTTTCGTCCTGTCCCTCTTTGATGTCGAACTTCGCGCCCTCTTCGATCCAGTAGCGGATCGTCATGATCTCGTCGTCGGTCAGTGCCCCGCCCATCGGCATCATCGGTGCGGCCGAGCCTGAGACATGCAGATACACCAAGCTCGCGGAGGGGTCGTCGGGGACCACCGCCGGGCCGTGCGCTCCGCCTTTCAGCATGCCCGCACGTGTGCGCAGATCGAGGTTGGCCAGCGGCTCGTCGATGCCGTGGCACCCGTAGCAACTTTGCTTGAGGATCGGGAGTACGTCGTTGGAATACGAAATCGGATCCGCGGCGTGAAGGGTCGCGGCAACGGTAAGAGTGACGGTAAGGTAAGAGGCGCGAATAGGACGAGAGCGCATGCTTGCAGTACCGCTGTATACCTAACGCAAGTGTACGTTCGGCTGTAGCACGTGTCAACGCGCCGGAGAGTCCTTAGGGAGCCGCCGGCGGCCTGTTCGCTATCTTTCCCATGGCAGCGATGCGGTGACAGGGCAGGTATTCTGAACCCTCGTGTCAATCTCGATGCCGAGTCTGCCCAACTCTTCCGGCGTGAGCTTAGCTTGGATCTCCTGAAACAGTTGGCGCTCCTCGATACGGATGTGGCGGCTCAGCAGCACGCCGAACTCTTTCAGCAACGCGGCGCGGGTCTTGTCATCGGCCTTGGCTAGACGTTCGACAAGCTGCTCCATCGTGCGGTGTTGTGAGATCAACTCGTCCAAGACCCCGTCGTCATCCAGCGCCGCGCGGACGGAAGGAAACAGTACCTCCTCTTCAACCTTGAAGTGTCCCAGCAACTCAGCGTCAGCCAAGGCGGCCACCTTTTGAGATAGCTCCGCCCCTTTCCCGGGCGAAGGATCGGCCTTCAGGCCGCGGTCGATAATCACGCTCAGGGCGAGGCCGTGCTGGTGCTGATGGGAGAGAGGAACGAGACTCGGGTCGCGGAACATGGGTTGGTCTTGACGGCTAGGAAGGGGATTGTTTTCGGTCCGCCAGATAACTCGCCAGGGTGAGGACAAAGCCGAGTCCAACGATTCCTAACAGCACCAGCATCATTGGATCTCCGGACCGAAGGTACAGCCAAACCAACGTGGCCAGAATCAGCGAGCGGGCGGCCACGGTGGCTGGATAGAGCCCTTCGACCTTGAGGCGGATCATCTGCGTGATCAGGATGCCGAGCGCCAGCATCAGGACTCCGGCCAGCCGCGGCATGATGTCGCCGTACGAGCCGTTTGAAAGAAACACCTCAAACACCATGTCCGGAACGAAAAGCAGCCCGAGCCCACCGGCATACAAGTAGCCGGCAAGATAGAAAAAACTGAATCGCGTGCGTGTTAACGCCATCCTTTCCTCTGGGGACATGGGCCGACCGCCCCGGGTCGGATGTACTAGGTCCCGCGCTCTACTTGTGGGTGAACTTTTGTAAGCACGGGCAGTCGCGCGGCACCGCCCCCTTGCGTCCACCGGCGGACCAAGTTACCTCGCCCACGTAGATATCACCGAAGCGGTCGACCCAGATGTCGTGGGGTGCGTAGAAGTCGCCGGGCGCGCATGGGTCGTCTCCGCCACCCCACTCGTCAAGCCGAGTGCCGCTGCGGTCATAGATACAGACCCGTCCACCCATTGGCTCAGGTCGAGGCGGCGTGACTCCCGCAAACAAGCCGGCGCGCCAACCCACTTCCGCCACGTAGACGCGGTCTTCGTTATCGATAAACACTTGCATCGGGCGTTCAACCTGGGTCCACTCACTAAGAAACTTGCCCTCGAGGTCAAAGAGCTGCAACCGGTCGTTCTCACGGTCGGCGATGTAGATCACGCCATGACTGTCGATGGCGATGCCGTGGGGCAAGTTGAACTGTCCCGGACCGACGCCGGGCTCGCCCCACGAGAACAGCAGCTCGCCGCTTGCGGAGAACTTGTGTACTTGGGCGTTGCCGTAACCGTCGGTGATGTAGAGGTCGCCCTCGGGTGTGAGCGCAACGTTGGTCGGCTGGTTGAACGGACCGGCGGCGCGCTTGATCGTGCGGTAGTCGCTGTTCTCGACGCCTGTGTCCGATCCGCGGCCGCTTTCGCCGAGAGTCATCAGCAGCTCGCCGTCGGTCGTATACTTGCGCACGGTGTGGTCGAGATCGTCGGTCAGGTAGACGGCGTCGTCAGGCCCGATGTGGATCCCGTGAGCCCGCACGAACTGTCCTTCCCCCCAAGAGCCGACGAAGCTCCCGTCGCGCTCAAGAACAATGACCGGATGTTCACCGCGATTGAAGACGTAGACGCGGTCCTTTGAATCCGTCGCGGTACCGACGACTTCGACCAGGTCCCAGCCTTCGGGGAGTTGATGCCAATCGGGTTGGATTTCGTAGGTCTCGCTGTTTACAGACACGTCCATACCATAGCTCAGTCATGGGACCGCCTGAGACCCTAGATCCATCCACACGCCCAGAACGAAATCAAGACGTCCTCACTCCATATACAGCCGGGCCAGTACAATGGAACACCTGAGAGTATCTGAGCGGAGGGGTTGATCATGCGAAATCGCTGGCTCTATGTCATTGGCTGTTTGCTCTTCGCGACCTGTGCGGGCACCGGCTTGCTGCATGCTGATGAAGTAACCGTTGTCATCGACAAGCCCATGCCGCCCCCCGGCTGGGCGCTGATGGAGCGGGAGCTGTTACGCGCGAACTCCGAAGCGGTGGAGCTGTTCGCCGACCGCTACATCGATCATCGCGGCTACCTGCTGCACACTATTCGCTGGGGGACGCTCGACGGTCCCGACGATGCCATCGAAACCTACTACAACTGGACGCTGCTGCACGCTCTGGGCGGGTCTGACTCGGTCCTGAAGCTCTTCAAGAAGGGGCTCGAAGGCCACCTGATCCAGTACAACGAGCTGCGCACCAAGAAGACGAAAATCGCCGAGAACGGCACCTACCACAACGAATTCATCACACAGTCGGACTGGTTCCATACCGGCGAAGGCATGCGCGGCTTCATGTTCCAGGGACTCTCGGACCCGACCAACCAGACCTTCCGCAAACGCATGAAGCGCTTTGCGGGGATGTACATGAACGAAGACCCCGCCGCGCCGAACTACGATCCCAAGCACAAAGTCATCCGCAGTATCTGGAACGGCAGCAAAGGCCCGATGATGCACAAGGCGACGGTGTATGACTGGGTCGGCGACCCCGTGCCGGGACGGTTCCACATCCTCCACAGCCCCCAGCGCCGGAACCAGATGCTCGACCTGATGTCGGTCTACGACAAGATGCTGGCACACTGCACCGAGTACGTCGACAGCGTCGGCGATAGCTGGCTGAATATGGCGGCAACGAACCTTGGCCTCAACGCCTACATGATCGATCACGATTCCAAATACCGCGACTGGACGCTCGAATACATGGATGCCTGGGTCGAGCGGACCGCGAAGACCAACGGAATGATCCCGTCGACGATCGGCCTGGACGGCGAGCCGGGCAGCAACTTCAACGGCCAATGGTGGAAGAGCACTTACGGCTGGAACTTCACGATCTTCGACGGCGAGATCGAGCGAATCGCCCATCGCAACTACTTCACCGCGGGGACCTGGCCGGGCTTCAGCAACGCCTACCTACTCACCGGCGACGCCAAGTACATCGACATCCTGCGCCGGCAGATGGACCTGTTCTACGAACAGAAGAAGATTGTCGACGGCAAGGTGATGCTGCCGCAAATGTACGGTGATCCGCGCGGCTACAAGCACAAGGGAGATCCTGAGTGGTACCTCTGGCAGCCCAAGCTGCACCACGACCGCCTGATGGAAATCTACCTGTGGTCAATGGATCGTAAGGACCTGGAGCGGCTCCCGAAGGAGGGTTGGCTCGGTTATCTGGAGGGTAAGGACCCTGGCTACCCTGAGAAAGCGCTACAGGCAGCGTTCGAGCGAGTACGCGACACGGTCGAAATGATCCATAACGACCCGACCTCGCCCGATACCCGGCTGGCCGACTGGTTGCTCGCTTTCAATCCCGCGCAGACGCAGGCCCTGACGAACCTGATGCTGGGCGGCTACTTCGCCGGCGGCAGGATCTGGACGCTGCACTCCCGGCTGCGCTACTTTGACCCCGAGCGGCGCCGGTCAGGTCCGCCAGAGGATGTTGGAGCGCTGGTCGAGAAGCTGACCGATGATTCCGTTACCCTGACGCTGGTGAACCTGAATCAGACCAGGGCACGGACGGTGATCGTACAGGCCGGCGGTTATGGCGAGCACCACTTCGATTCCGTGACTGTGGACGGCAAGACCACGTCGATCGACAATGCCGTGGTGCAGGTACGGATCGAGCCGGGTTCGGGCCAGCGGCTGGAGTTCAAGATGAAGCGTTACGCCCACCACCCCACTTTGGCCCAGCCGTGGGACCGCGGGTGGATGGTGAAGCACTAGGGGTGCCCCACACCACTTGATGGCGGCGCGGGCGAAACTACTCGTCCATCAAGAACTGCTTGTAAAACGCTGCCATGCGGCGTACAGTCGCCCAACCAGACAACGTGTTTTCCCCATCGGCTGTTCCGTACCTGACTGAAGAGTGCGTGGTCCGCGGTAAAGCACTCGCAGTCCAACGAGGCCGCCAGCGATAGATAGGTGCTGTCGTAAACCGTTCGATGCAACTCACAGGAGATGTCGAAGGCTGTTCGCACCAACGGTCCTGAACGATGCACCTGCAGGGGGAGCGCATCCACGTCCGCGATCACTTCGTTCGCTTCCGGCCGGCTCAGTTCCTTGCGAACAAACTTCTTCCAGATGGCGTTGGCCACCTCGAGTTCAATCAGGTCAGGAGCATGGACCGCGATCCCGTTCTCCGCAAACCACTCGAACAGGGCATCCGCTTCCGCCTGCAGGTTCTCCGGGACAAACCACTTCAGCACAGCACTGGCGTCCACCACGCAGCGGTTCAACGCTCTCGGTCCTCACGGATCAACTCAACGCTTTCACTTTGATTCGGGTGGCTGCGATGGATCTTAGCTCGGAGTCGCCGGGCGACTTCCAGGTGGTCGCTTAGATCGCTGTGGGCCGTTTCATCGAGGACCGTTCGGACCTCTTGTTGCAGGGAGCGATTGTGACGTTTAGCCCGCTTCTTCAGCTTCTCGACGGTCTTCTTGGGCAGGTCGCGTACCAATATGTCGGGCATAGCTAACTCCGGAGCAGTGATATCAATATGATATCATCTGGTCCCATGACTTACTTATTGACTCCCGCATAATATAGAGTCAGTCAAAACAAAGAGAAGACTGTTTCCAGAAGGCCGTGATCAAACGCGGTTTGCGGTACATGCGGCGGAGTGCCTTGCGGGCCCGCTCGTTCAGCTCGCCGTAGTCTTTCGGACAGACGTTCGGCAACTCGTGCTGCTTCCAGTAAGCCCAGATGTATTCCACCGGATTCAACTCCGGCGCATAGGGTGGCAAGTACTCGGTTGCGATGTGGCCTTCGGAGAGTTCGATGAACTCTTGCACCAGGCGGCTACGGTGCGCCGGCAGCCGATCCCAGACGATCAGCAGCGGGCGATCGATATGACGTGCCAACGCCTTGAGAAAGTCGGTCACTTGCTCTTTGCCGATCGCACCGGGATAGAGCCGGAAGTAGAAGTTACGCAGCGTCAGCCCCGCCGAGACGGAAAGCTTCTCCCAGTTGAAGTTAAACTGCAGCACCGGTGTTTGGCCACGTGGCGCCCAGGTGCGGCAGCGATGCGGCTTCTGACTCAATCCGCTTTCGTCGATGAAGACGAGCGTACGGCCTTCGTTTTGGGCTTTTTTTTAATGCGCTTCCAGGTCTTGCGCTTCCAGGTGCGGATCCGCTCTTCGTTGCGCTCGCGCGCCTTTCCGGCCGGGCGTTGCGGGCTCCAGTCGAGCGCTCGCAGGATCTTCCAGGCGTGGCCTGCGTGGTATGCGACCCCGAACTCGTCTCCGATCAGCCGAGCCACCCGCGGACAGCTCCACAGGGGCGTTGGGAAGCCGTGGGCTTCCGGGCCTTCCAGCAGCAGCGACGTCAGGCGTTCGCGTTGTGCGGCATCGAGGAGCGGCTTGCGTCCGGCGCGCCCGGCCTGGCGGAGTCCGGCCGCACCCTGCTCGCGGTATTGCCGCCGCCACTCACTGACGGTTTGGCGAGCGACGTTCAGCCGTCTCGCCGTCTCGGACTGATTGTGGCCTTGGTGGAGCAGCCGCATCGCTTCGAAACGGCGCTTCTCCAGCGCCTTGAAATCCCGCTTCGCACCTTTGGGGTTGCCCATACATATATAGATGCTCCACACTGTCAAAAAGTGTCATAATAATTTGCGGGCTTCAATAAGCCCGTCCTCAGGCCCAGCGCTGTAGCGCGGGCCTCGCAGAGACCCGCCGCCCCTGGTCCTCAGCGTCGTCGGGGTGTCCGCCGTGGAATGCTCCCGAAGCGGACATTCCCGGCCCTCGGCTCCCGTCCATTCTCCTTCGCCCCTGCCGGGGCTCCTTGATCGTTTGGGACGTCTGCCCCGGGCTTGCGCCCCGGGCTACTTTCCTACGTCCGCTTTGCGGACTAGGCTTAGCCTAGGGCGTGTTAACGCTAACGTAGGGTATCGAAACGTAGAGCCTCGACGATGAGGGCGAAGTGGAGGAAGGCGGGGAACATGACGTCGAGCTTGTCGAAGCGGGAGAAGATGCGGCGGAATCCCTTGAGCCGTCGGAAGAGTCTCTCGATCTCGTTGCGGCGGCGATAGAGCGCTCGGTCGTATTCCCACGGCTCCAGGCGGGTGCGCCGGGGCGGCACGACGGGAATCCATCCGAAATCCAAAGCCAGTTGGCGTGTCTGATCGTCCTCATAGGCGCCGTCCATCAGCAGCGGCAGCGGCTCGGGCAGTGGCCCCAGACCACCGAGCAGTTCGCGGCCCTGCTGGGCGTCGTGCGCTTGGCCGGGCGAGAGAGCGAAGGTTATCGCCGTTCGAGCATTTGCGGCAACCATATGAATCTTGGTGGTCCATCCGCCGCGGGATTTGCCGATCGCTTGCGGACCGTTTTTTTAACGCGCCCGTGCCGTCGGGATGAGCCTTCACGATGGTCGAGTCCATTGACACGGCTTCGATTCGGATGCGGGCCAGCTGCTCGCGCTGCAGTTTCTCGAAGACGGCGTCGAGCACGCCGTTCTTCGACCAGCGGTTCATGCGGGTATAAATGGTGTGCCAGTTACCGAAGCGTTTAGGCAAGCCGCGCCATTTGCAGCCCTGCTCGGCGACATACAACATGGCGTTCAAAACCGTGAGGTTCGGCAGGCTCACATTGCCGCGCTGGCGGGGCAGGACCGGCTCGATGCGGCGGTATTGCTGCTCGGTGATCTCCATACCTCCGAGTATAGCAGCTTTTGCGACTTAGTGTTAACACGCCCTAGGCTCCGCCGTTATTCGAAGAGACACGAACGGACCACGGATTCTTCCTACGCCCAGTAAGTCCGATCCAAGCTGCGGTATTGGACGGCTTCGGCGAGGTGCTTGACGGTGACTTGCGGTTGGCCGTCGAGGTCAGCAATTGTGCGCGCGACTTTGAGGATGCGGTCGTGGGCACGGGCGGAGAGGCCCATTCGCTGCACAGCCCTTTCCAGCGTCTTCTCCCCCGCTTCGTCGAGCTTGCAGTGTTCTCGAATCATCTTCACGGGTATGCGGGCGTTGGGGTAGCCACGCTGCATTTGCAGCCGGCGACCCGTCTCGACACGCGTTCGAATCGCCTCCGAGCCCTCGGTCCCCTGAGTCGAACGCAGCTCTCGATACCGCACCGACGGCACCTCGACATGGATATCGATGCGATCGAGCAGGGGGCCGCTGATCTTGGCGACATAACGCTGAATCTGCGCCGGCGTGCAGCGGCAGTCGCGCGTCGGGTCGCCGAAGTAGCCGCACGGACAGGGGTTCATGGCGGCCACCAACATGAACGCTGGCGGGAAGGTCAACGCAAGCTCTGAGCGGACGATGGTGATGGCGCCGTCCTCAAGCGGCTGTCGCAGCAGCTCCAAGACGTTCCGGGGAAACTCGGGAAACTCGTCGAGGAAGAGGACACCGTTGTGCGCAAAGCTGACCTCGCCCGGCTTGGCCACTCCCATACCTCCGCCCACGAGTCCCGCATTGGAAATGCTGTGGTGCGGCGCGCGGAAGGGCCGCTCGCGGATCAATCCGTGCTCCGAATCCAGCACACCCGCGACGCTGTGAACCTTGCTGGTTTCAAGCACCTCCTCGAACGTTAGGCCGGGCAAGATGCCCGAGAATCGCTTCGCCAGCATGGTCTTGCCCGAGCCGGGGGGGGCCGACCATGAGAATGTTGTGCCCGCCGGCGGCGGCGATCTCGAGCGCTCGCTTGGCGGTTTCCTGACCCTTGACGTCACGGAAGTCGTAGGCGTGCTTGTGTTGCTCGCCCGTCCCCTCGAGCGCTTGCTCGCCGTTGACGGGTTTGCGCGAATCCGGTTTCTCGATCAACTGTACGACGTCGCCGAGGTAGTCGACTCCGTATACGTTAACGCCTTCCACTACGGCCGCCTCCGCGGCATTCGCCGCCGGCACGATCACGTTGGGGATGCCGGAGGTCTTGGCGCAAACAGCCACTGGCAACGCGCCACGCACCGGCCGCAAGCCGCCGTCGAGCGACAGCTCGCCCACGACGAGGAAGTTCTCCATCGAGTCAGAGGGAATCGTCCCCATCGCACCCATGATGCCGAGCGCCATCGGCAGATCGAATCCCGCACCTTCTTTGCGGATGTTGGCCGGCGCCCGGTTGACCGTGATCGCCTTGTTGGGATACCCGAAGCCGGCATTGATCAGCGACGATTTGATCCGCTCACGGCTCTCTTTGACCGCCGTATCGGGCAAGCCGACGGTGAAGTAGTCCTTGATCGAGCCCATATACACATCCACTTCCACGTCGATCAAAAGGGCATCCACTCCGTAGATCGCGGCGGTGCGGGTTTTGAACAGTGGCATAGGCCGTCTCGAGTTAAGCGCCTGCCGTCTTGCGCACGGCGGCGGGCTCTTCGGGAATCTCCGCTTGCGTCATGGGCTTCGCTTTGGGACCATGCGCGGCGGAAGACTCCACGCGACAGGCCCGCTGATAATACCGGGACCAGATCCCAAGCAGACCGAGGATCAGGCCAACCTCAACGAAACGTTCCATCATGGCCGCCGCCGGCAGACAACGATCGAGAAGCTAGAAAGAAATCATGAGACCGCGACCGGGTCTCGGGAAGGGCTCACAGCGGAGGGGTTACACTCGTCATTATATAGCAAAACGTCTCGGTTTTCCTACAAAAGTCTGCCGAGCACGGCTCGGCTGGCGAATGTCACGGACGGGCACATCCTCACCGCCGATACAGATACACCTTATGCGTTGGGATCTCTTCGTCGTTGGGGTCGTGGACGGTGATCTCCTTGTCCGGCGTCCACTCGCAGAAGGTGAAATCGTGAGAGATGATGCGGGAGCCCGGCTTCATCTGCTCTTCGAGGAACGGCTGGATCTTGTCGTTCGAGGCCGGTAGGAGGTAGACCGTGACCAGGTCGGGCTTCGAGAAGTCCGCCGTCATCAGGTCCTGCTCCTCGATGCGGGCCAGGTCGGTGAGCTTACGCTTGACGAGCCGTTGGCGGCTTTGGTGCACCAACTTGGGATCGATTTCGAAGCCAACGGCCCGGGCCCCGAAGGCCTGGGCGGCCATGATCACGATCCGTCCGTCACCGCTGCCCAGGTCGTAGAGCAGTTCGCCGGGCTGCAGCTCGCCGAGTTCAAGCATGGCCTTCACGACTTTCGTGGGCGTCGGGAAGTACGGCGCCAGATTCGGTGGCTTCGGGTCGTCCCCGAGGCTCTGCGAGAGAAGTAGCAGGGGAACCAGCAGAACGGAGGTGAGGATGATCTTGCGCATAGGGCCGAAGCGCAGCGGGAAACGAAGCTCAGAGGCTCGAAAGCATTTTACAATACGCGGTGCCTAACCCAGGCAGACAATTGCATCGAGGAAGCTACCGGGCGCCGCCGCATGAACCAGGCCCTCTCTGACAGGCCGCTAGAATAAGACCTCATCTCAGTACGCTCCCCTGCGCCCTCTCGAGTCCCGACCATGAACCTAACCACCGTCAGAATGAACATCCCCGAAGGCGCTAATCTCATCCTGGGCCAGTCGCACTTCATCAAGACCGTCGAGGACCTCTACGAAATCATCGTGACCAGCGTGCCGCAAATGAAATTCGGCATTGCCTTCAACGAAGCCTCCCAGGACCGGCTGACTCGCGTCGAAGGCAACGACGACGATCTCAAGACGGTGGCCGCCGAGAACGCCACAGCCGTCGGCGCAGGGCATCTTTTCGTCATCGTTCTCAAAGAGGGTTTCCCCATCAACGTGCTCAACCGCATCAAAGAGTGCCCGGAGGTCGTGCGAATTTTCTGCGCGACGGCGAACCCGCTCGAGGTGATCGTGGCCGAGACCGACCTCGGCCGCGGCGTGCTGGGCGTCATCGACGGCGAAACTCCCAAGGGGGTCGAACAGGCCACCGACATCGCGCACCGGCACGAATTCCTACGCACGATCGGCTATAAGCGCTGAGCGGCACTCGTCAAGGAGTCCCGGCCCGCCGTTCCAGGTAATAAACGACGATCTTGTCGTCTTCAAAGGCGGGTTCCTCGCACAGGCTTTTCAGCTCGGCGCGTAGCCGCTCGTACGTCTCGTCGGGGATGCCGCCCAGCCGCTGAACCCTCCGCCTACCCACCATGTCGGTTGGGTCCGCCTCAGCCAGTGCTTTCGTCCGGACGCTGTTCACTCTGAACTTGTGGATCACGAGTGTATCGAAGCCCAACTTGAGCAATCGTTCGCGGTCCACGGGCCGATCGAGCTCCGGAATGGGCACAAGGTCGTCAAGAGCCGGCTCGCGCAGGATAAACTCGTCGGCCTCCACCGGGCGAGTCGAAACATAGCCGTCTCCGATCGGGCGGCCGTGGATCGTTTGCGCCAGCAGGTTCTGGCCCGAACGACTCCGCTGGTGCGACGGGACATTGAAAACGGCGCCGGATCGTCCCGACCGTGCCAACTCCTCGTAGAAGGGCGAAACCTCGACTGTCTTCACCGGGTATGGGATCCACGCATACTCGAAGCAGATCAAACCCGCCAGTACGAGGAACCACGCGTCGCTCTTCTTCCGAAGCGCCGTCCACCCAAGGCCCACCAGCACGGCCAGACCCAAACTCGCCAGGATCATGAAGCGGTTCGCCACCCGCAACAGGTCAAACACGGGGGTCTGCTCGAGCAGGTAGAACGGCAACGTGATCGATTCGATCACTTCCCTGCCCCACAGCGGATGCCGTCCCAGGGCCAGCAAGATCGCAAAGGCCGTGAAGCCCCACCAGAAAAGGGTCCCCCGCCGTCTGCGAACCCCCGCCACAACAGCAAGAACCAGCGGGACGATTCCGAGGTAGCAAATGAACCCCGGCGAGCGGTACCGCTGATCAACGTAAAGAGTAGAGACTAGCCCTCCCCAAAGGGTATGCCCGTAGTGCGGGACCATCAAGAACCGCGCGTCCACCCCCTGGTTCTGCGGCGGCTTGCGGTAGTAGTCCGCACCGATCATCTCGACAACCAGCGGGGTGGCCAACGGTAGCAACAAGACCGCCGCCACCATGCTCGCCAGCACCAAGTCACGCAGCGCCTGTCGTGCTCGATGCCGTCGGCGAATCAACTCAACCCCCGCGAGCGGCACGATGGCCAGAATCAACTTCAGTCCGAGGTGCCAGCTACACAGTGCCGTGAGCGCAAAACATCCACTGAGCCCCAGCAGGTTCCCCAGCCCTCCTAGCCTTACGAGCCGGAGCAGAAAGAACAGGGTCAAGGGTATGAACTGCACCGCTGCCAGGTTCAGGTGCTCGAGGATCTGCTCCATAAGCTGAGGGAAGAAGGCAAAAACGAGACCTGCCAGGAAGGCCCCGCGGGCATCATCGGTGATCTCCTTCACCAACAGGTACATCCCGACGCCGGCCAACCACAGGGCCAGAATCACGCAGAAGTTGTAGGCCGCCGTCGGACCGACCGTCGCCGTGATCGGCAGCGCCACGAGCATGTTGAAGGGAGAGTGTGTGTGGAAGATGAGCTTGGCGCCCGTGGGGTGGAAGATGTAGGGGCTGAAGTAGGGGTGATGGCCGAGGTCGAGCAGAGCCGTCTTCCACCACCAGAAGTTCCAGTAGTTCTGCCAGATGTCCCCCGCCCCGGCAGGTAGCGAGCCCGTCAGGTCGAGCGCCAAGGGGAAGGTCATCAGCAGCGCCAGCAGCAGGTAGGCCGCCGCGACTTTCCACAGGCTTGCCAGGTGGCTCGCCAAGCGCGAGGCGCTATCCGAAGGTTGAGACAAGACGCAGGTCCGAGATAACGGAGAGGTTGGCGGATGCGCGCTGCCGGATCAACGAGGTTCACCCGGGGGCCTCGCATCCGCTACCAGCTTGACACAGAGGTGGGAGTGGAATCTGATTAAATGAGGGTCCCGTCAGGCAGCTCTTACACGACGTCTGGTCTAACCCGCGCGCTCATGGACCTGATCATCGAGCAGGAAACCTTCATCCGCCTCGGTTGTTTCTTCGGTGTACTGATCGTAATGGCGATCTGGAAACTGGCGGCGCCCCGCCGCCCGCTCACCGTCTCCAAACCGTTGCGCTGGACGAGCAACCTGGCCCTCACCCTGCTCAATAGCTTGGCCGTTCGTGCCCTCTTGCCGGTCGCCGCCGTGGGGACCGCCTTGATCGCCGAACAGAACGCTTGGGGACTCCTCAATCACATCACGCTGCCGAACTGGCTAGCCGTCGCCGTAACCGTATTCGTGCTCGATCTCGCGATCTACTTGTAGCACGTCATGTTCCACGCCGTGCCGGGCCTGTGGCGCCTACACATGGTGCATCACGCCGACTTGGATTTCGACGTGACCACCGGCTCGCGCTTCCACGCGATCGAAATCCTATTGTCGATGGGCATCAAGATGGCAGTCGTCCTGCTCCTAGGACCACCCGCTGCCGGCGTCGTCCTCTTCGAGGTCGCGCTGAACGCGACCGCCATGTTCAATCACTCGAACGTGCTCCTACCCCAGAAGGTAGACCGCCTCCTTCGCTTGCTCGTGGTCACCCCGGAGATGCACCGCGTTCATCACTCGGTCGTGCGGCGCGAGGCCAACAGCAACTTCGGCTTCAACTTTCCTTGGTGGGACCGCCTTATGGGCACCTATCGCGCCCAACCCGGCGGCGGGCATCTCGGGATGACGATCGGTCTGTCGCAGTTCCGCGACACCAAGGTCGACCGTCTCCCCTGGATGCTGGCCCTGCCGTTCGTGGGCAGCCCCGGCGAATACCCGGTCACTGAGAAAGACAAGTAGGCGAGGGACTGGAAAGCGGCTGAGACGCCGACGGCGTAGACCGGTGCAGGCAGGTCGGCCTTGCGGAACGGGCTCTCCGAGCGGATGCTGGCAGATCCCCGGGTCAGCTAGGCTGTTAGCGCACGATGTTCTGGACGGTCACCTCCCTTCTCGCGTTTACGCTCGCTGTCGCGACGATTTCCTATTGGAAGACGCGACAGGACCACATGAATACTTCCGACGCCTACTTCCTCGGTGGGCGGAGCCTCACGGCTTGGGTCATCGCCGGCTCGCTAATAATGACCAACCTCTCGACCGAGCACCTGATTGGCCTCAACGGCGACGCCTTCAATCACACCATCGCGGTAACCGCCTGGGAGACCACAGCAGCGCCGGCGCTGGTTCTGACGGCACTCTATTTTCTGCCCCGTTACCTCAGGAGCGGTTTCGCTACCATTCCCCAGTTCTTGGCCGACCGCTACGATCAGGCCACGCGGGTCATCGCGACGCTGCTGTTCCTTTTTTCCTACGTTTTCGCGAGACTGCCCGTCGTCCTCCTCTTTGGCGCCACAGGTCTCGAGAGCCTCTTCGAGGTCGCGGAAAACCTAAGCATGACGAGGACGCAGTCGACATTCCTCATCGTTTGGAGCGTTGGGACACTGGGGTCCCTTTATGCGATTTTCGGCGGACTTAAGGCCGTCGCCATTTCCGATACGGTCAACGGAGTGGGGTTCCTCATCGCCGGGCTTCTGGTTCCGATTCTGGCTCTGTTGGCAATCGGCGACGGCAACGCCTGGGCGGGCTTGGTCGAGGTCTACGCCAAGGAGCGTCCGAAGTTTGACATCACCGGCGATGAACCGGCGTCATTCCTGCCGTTCGGCGTTTTATTCACCGGCATGATCGTCAATCAGATCTTCGCCTGGTGCACCAATCAGGAGAAGGTCCAGCGGGCGCTCGGCGCCAACAGCCTAGTTGAGGGCCAGAAAGGAGTCTTGCTAGCGGCCGTTTTCAAACTGTTGGGCCCGCTCATCATCGTGCTGCCCGGCGTAATCGCCTACCACATGTTCCAGGACACGCTAACGTCCGAGGATTACCTGATGGCCTATCCGACGCTGGTGAAGGCGGTCTTGCCAGCGCCCCTGATCGGGTTCTATGCCGCCGTGATGGTTGGGGCCATCCTGAGTACATTCAACAGTGTTTTGAACAGCTCGGCAACACTGTTCAGCCAGGGCATCTACCAAGCGATCTTCAATAACGAGGCCACGGGTCCTCAGATGGTCATCTCCGGACGGATTTGCAGCGTCGTGCTGGCCGTCGTGACCATGGCGATCGCGCCGCTCATCGATACCTCGGGAAGCCTTTACAATTACCTGCAAAGGGTCAACGCGATTTTCCTCGGGCCGCTGCTGGCCGTGATCCTGCTCGGTTTCCTTACTAGGCACGCATCAGCGATCGCCGCGAAGGTCGGCCTCATCGTCGGTCCGGTCGTCTTCTATCTTCTCGTCTTCTCGTTCGGAGACGAAGTACAAACCGTCTTGAAAGGCTGGTTTGGTTTGACGGAGGACGTACACTTTCTGCACTTGCTGGGTTTGGTTTTCGTCCTCACGGTCGTTCTCATCCTGGCGATCAGCCGGTTCCGCCCGGCGCACCGCGTTTACAAACCGATGTACACAGGTCAAGTCGACATTACGCCGTGGAAGTACGCGAAGGAGGCGAGCGTGGTCATCTGTACGATCACCGTCGGGTGTTACTGGCTTCTTGCACGCTAGAATGTTCGACGACAGGGCCTCAACGTCGTTTGGCGGGATTCGTGCGCCCGACAACCCCCTGGAACCACCGTGGCTAGATCAACGCTCCAAGCCGCCGTCCAACACTCGCTGCGCGAGCCGGAGTCATTCTGGGGCCAAGCGGCGGAAGCGATTCATTGGCACAAGCGCTGGGACAGCGTTCTCGACGACACCAACAAGCCGTTCTACCGCTGGTTCGCAGGCGGCGAGCTGAACACCTGCTACAACGCTCTGGACCTGCACGTCGAGAACGGACGTGGCGGCCAGACCGCCCTTATCTACGACAGCCCCGTCACCGACACCGTCGAGACGTTCTCCTACCGTGAACTACGCGACCAAGTCGCCACGTTCGCCGGCGCGCTTGACCGCCTGGGTGTCGCCAAGGGGGACCGTGTCATCATTTACATGCCCATGGTCCCCGAAGCCATCGTCGCGATGCTCGCCTGCGCACGGCTTGGCGCGGTGCATTCGGTCGTCTTCGGCGGATTCGCCGCCAATGAACTCGCCATACGCATCGACGACGCGCAACCGAAGGTGGTGGTCTCGGCGTCCTGTGGCATCGAAGTCAACCGCATCGTCGCGTACAAGCCTTTGCTCGACGAAGCGATCGAGATCGCCTGTCACAAGCCGCGCAACTGCATCATCGTTCAGCGGGAAGCCCATCCGGCCGTGCTGACACCGGGCCGCGACCTTGACTGGGACCAAGCGATCGCAGGCGCCGAACCGCACGATTGTGTCCCCGTGGCCGCGACCGATCCCCTCTACATCCTCTATACCTCCGGCACCACGGGAGAGCCCAAGGGCGTTGTGCGCGACAACGGCGGCCACGCCGTCGCACTCAAGTGGACGATGAAGAACATCTATGGCGTCGATCCCGGCGACGTCTACTGGGCCGCCTCCGACATCGGCTGGGCCGTGGGTCACTCCTACCTGGTCTACGGACCGCTGTTCCACGGAAACACGACTGTCCTCTACGAAGGCAAACCCGTCGGCACACCCGATCCCGGTGCTTTCTGGCGTGTGATTTCCGACCACAAGGTCCAGGTGCTGTTCACGGCGCCGACGGCCTTTCGTGCCATCAAGAGAGACGACCCCGACGGTGTATTTATCAAGAAGTACGACCTATCGCATTTCCGCGCGTTGTTCCTGGCCGGCGAGCGCTCCGACCCCGATACCCTACAGTGGGCCGAAGGCCACCTCGGTGTTCCGGTCATCGACCACTGGTGGCAGACCGAAACCGGCTGGCCGATCTGCGCCAATTGCCTCGGCATCGAGCCCCTACCCGTCAAGCACGGCTCGCCGACCACAGCCGTCCCGGGCTGGGACGTTCGCGTGGTCGATCCTGACAACCGCGAGGTCAACGCAGGGGAAATCGGCGCGCTGGTAGTCAAGCTGCCCCTTCCGCCGGGGACGTTCCCAACGCTATGGCACGCGGACGAGCGCTTTGTGGAGTCCTATCTTTCCGACTTCCCCGGCTACTACAAGACCGCCGACGCCGGCTTCATCGACGAGGACGGCTACGTCTACGTGATGTCGCGCACCGACGACATCATCAACGTGGCGGGACACCGTTTGTCGACCGGAGGCATGGAGGAAGTCCTCGCGGCGCATCCCGACGTAGCGGAGTGCGCCGTCATTGGTGTCAACGATCCTCTCAAGGGGCAGCTACCTCTCGGCCTACTAGTGCTCAAAGCCGGTGTGGAACGCGCCCACGGCGACATCGCCGACGAAGTTATCCAACTAGTCCGCGACAAGATCGGGCCCGTGGCTGCCTTCAAGACGGCGACGGTCGTCGAGCATCTCCCGAAGACGCGCTCCGGCAAGATCCTCCGCGGCACGATGCAAAAGATGGCGAACGGTGAAGAATACAAGACGCCCGCCACCATTGATGAGCCGGCCATTCTCGACGAGATCAAAGAGGCCTTCAGCCACATCGGCTTCCCCAAAACCGAATAACTTCTGGCGACTGAGCTGACCCATGCGGCGCGGGCTCTCAGCCTGCCACATCGCGATTCATCTCGACGTCCGGTCCGGCTCACCGCTAACGGTTCACCGATTCCTAGTGTCGAGCGTGCCGGGAGGGCTACCTCGAATGGTGCGCTACGGCTAATGGGCCTAAGGCCGCGTCGGCTTGTGTCCGCGGCCTGTTGAAGCCCAATGATAATGTCCCCTTGAGCGCCCAATAGAAATGTCCCCTAATCTGGACCTCTGCGAGGAGGTGAAAGATTGGGAAGGACATGGATGAGTGCCAAGGAGTTGAGGCGCGGCGAAGTGCTGAGCCGAGTGAAACGAGGGGAACTGAAGTTGACCGAAGCGACCGCACTGCTGGAGGTCAGCTACCGCCAAGCGAAGCGGCTCAACAAGCGTTACCGAGCAGGCGGGGTCAAGGCTTTGGTGCACGGTAACGTCGGCCGCGCTTCGAACCGAGCCGATGACAAGCGCCGCGAGCAGGTTCTCGAGTTGGTGCACGCAAACTATGCGGGCGAGGGGCACGAGCGCTGCGGGCCGACGCTGGCGTCGGAACATCTGGCAGCCGATCAGGGCCTGGAAGTGCCGCGCGAAACGCTGCGGCGCTGGATGCTCGCGGCGGGCCTGTGGAGCCGGAGTCGCAAGCGCCCACCGCATCGCAGCCGGCGGCAACGCAAAGCGCACTTCGGCGAGCTGATTCAACTCGACGGTTCGCACCACCACTGGCTGGAAGGACGCGGCCCGAAAGCCTGTTTGATGAACTTTGTCGATGACGCGACCGGTCTTGCACTGTGCCGCTTCTCGGGCCAGGAAACGACCTGGGCCGCGGCCGATCTGCTCCAAGCCTGGGTGCGCCAACACGGCGTTCCCAAGGCGTTGTACTGCGACTGGAAAAACGTCTACCAGCGCCAGCCGACGTCGCGGTAAGCACTGGAAGGCATCAAGCCCGAGACGCAGTTCGGGCGCATGTGCGCGAAGCTTGGCATTGGCATCATTGCCGCATCGTCGCCGCAAGCCAAGGGACGTGTCGAACGCCATCACGGCACGCACCAGGACCGCCTGATCAAGAAGATGCGGCTGCGGGGCATCGTTGATTACGAGGCGGCGAACCGTTACCTCGGCGAGGAGTACTTAGCCGAGCACAACGAGCGCTTCTGCTGCGAGCCGGCGGCGGGAGCGGACTTTCACCAGGCGCTACCCCGCGGCACCGAGCTGCGAGGCGTGTTCTGCTTCGAATACGAACGAGTGGTGAGCAACGACCAGGTGGTGCGTTTCGAGAATCGTTGTTTGCAGTTGAAGCCGAAACGCAATCAGGGCGTGGGGGCGGGTGCACGGGTGACGGTCCAACAGGGGCGCGATGAGAGCTTGCAGGTGAGGTTTGAGGGGCACGAGATCGAGCACGAAGTGATCGCCACGCCGACGCCACGGCTGCGGACGAAGCCGGCACCGCAGGGGAACGTGGTGGCCAGACGCAAGCCGGCGGCGAACCACCCCTGGCGGCGAGCTGTGCTGCGGAAAACACGAGCTGCGAATTCATAAGAGGGCTGTGGAAATGCCGGGTCGGATGGAAAGCGTGGAAAACCTTGTGGCGGCAGCCGTGCCGGGCTCGAGGAACCGTGGATGGTTTTCCACCCTTCCCACCGCCCCTTGGAAATCGCTACGCGATTCCCACAGTTCCACAGCCCCGACGATGACGATTCTCTCCTATCACCAAGGGGACACTTCTACTGGGCTACCGAAGGGGACATTTCTATTGGGCCTTGACAGCTTGTGTCCGCGGCCTTGCGTTGCGACGAGCTAGCCGCCTACACTCTGAGCGGACCACTCTACTACGCTCCACTCATTCCATTCATGATGACCTACAGTCCGTCATCTTTCGTTTGCTTCGATGCCTCGCCCATTCGGTGGGTTGGTCTGCGAGACTTGCTCTGTTGATGACCGGCATGTCTTGCATGGCCGCAACCATTGGCGGTTTGTCGCCGACGCACCCAACCGCGGCTGACGTGCGTATTGATATACGTCAATTGCCGGTCGCGTTCGAGGCAGTGGAGCTGGATGTCTCGTCGCCGCGATATCGCGCGCGCTTCCCAAACTATGCTGTCCTCTTGGACTCCCGCTCCATTGCAGTCCGGCTGTCCGATCCCAGGATTCGCGCGCCCAGAGAAGTCAAGAGGCCCACGTCCCCCAATACGGCAACGCTAAAGTTAGCATTTCACGGGACGAACAAGGCAAGCGTCCCAGTTGGAAAGAAGAAGTTGCCTGGCAAGGCCAATTACTTCATCGGCAACGATCCAAAGAAATGGAGGAGAGGGGTACCTCTCTACGGATCCGTGCTGTACCCGGAGGTCTACCCGGGAGTCGACTTCCTGTTTCAGAACAACAACGGTCGCCTGGGGTATCGCATCGAGCTCGATCACGGCGATGCGGTACATGAGATCGCGCTCCGGTTCAGCGGTCACGACGGGATTCGCCTGAACGCTCAGGGAGAAATCGAGATCTCTACTGCGGTCGGACGAGCAACCTGGACCGCACCGAAAGCGTTCTGGGAGACCGCTCAAGGACTCATTCGAGTGGACGCAACGTACGCAATCCGCGACGATGGCAGCGTCGGGTTTGAGATCGAGGGTCCGATGCGTTCAGATCCTTTGATCATCGATCCGGATTTGGTCTTCTCGACCTTTCTTGGTGGGTCCGGAGGCGATTTCATTACCACCCAAACCATAGCTGACAACGGTAATATTGCAGTCGCCGGAGCCACGACATCCCTCGACTTCCCCCTCTCGGCCACTGCCGCTCAGAGTAACAACGCGGGTTTTCAGGATATCTTCGTCACGATGCTTCGGCCCGACGCATCGGAGATTGTGTTCTCGACTTATCTGGGAGGACAATTCATCGAAGCACCGAACGGAATCGCGATCATGCCGGACGGATCGGTCTCGATTTGTGGATTCACCGCGTCGATGGACTTTCCGACGACCCCAAATGCGATCCAGGCCAACATCGGCGGCTTCTCCTCCGGGTTTGTGTCCCACCTGACCGAGGGCGGCAGCACGCTGCCGTTGAGTAGCTACCTCGGCGGGTCGTCGAACGACAACTGCACTTGGATGGTCGCGGATCGCCAAAATCAACTACTGCTATCCGGCTACACCGAATCTCAGAACTTCCCAACGACGCCGACCGCCAAGTCAGCCCAGTATCAAGGTGGAACGTCCGATGGCTTCTTCAGCGTCTTGCGACTGGACCCTCCCAGCATTGAATACTCGACCTTCCTGGGAGGTTCAGGTTCTGAGTTTGAGGTCATTCAGTTTGCCGATCTTCAATTCGGCATAGCGATCGAATTCGGACTGGCTCCGTGGTTGACTATCGACGACGACGGTGACGTCTATTTGGCCGGCACGACTAGTTCCGCCGATTTTGTCACCACCGACGGTAGCCCCCTTCAGGGCAGCCACAGTGCGTTCATCATGAGACTCGCTGCCGACGACTATTCAGTAAAGGCGTCAACCCTTATAGGTGGCGACGCGCTGGACGGGGCGACATCCATCGCGCTTTCGACGAATGGAAAGAGCAACGGAAATGTCGTTGTCGGGGGCATGACGTCGTCCTCGGATTTTCCCGTGTCGAGCGGTGCGTTCCAATCTACATTTGGCGGGGGTGATTTCGATGGGTTTGTCGCGGTCCTGGATAGTAATCTTCAGGCCGTTGAGTATGGTTCCTACGTCGGCGGGCAGGGCTTCGACGTCTTCTTTGCTGATGCTGCTGACGGGAACCGAGTTCACGTTGGCGGGTTGACGTCGTCGAACAATCTGCCATCGTCGCCAGACGCGTTGCAGCCCGGCTTTGCCGGATCAATCGATGGCTATCTCTTAACGTTAAACTTGGACGCCAAGGGTTCCAGCGCCGTGGAGTTTTCGACGTACTTCGGAGGGGTCGGGCAGGACATACTGAGTCGTCCCAAGACTACGCCCGATGGTGGAGTGTTGCTCTTTGGGTCCAGCGAGGGATTCAGGACGACTGCTGGAGTTGCAGGGGAGAACTACAGCGGCGGTCCGAGCGACGCTGTAATCTTCAAGGTTGGAGGCGGCATGGGTGGGCCGCCTGCGATCGAGTTTACTGCTGACGGTCTGGTCCATTCGGCGCGGCTGGAAGCCGGCGATGTAGCCGAGGAAGAGATAGTCTCGTTGTTCGGTCTCTTCCTTGCCGATTTCGATGCGAGTGCTGTGCTCCCTCTCGGCACCCAACTCGGAGGCGCAAGCGTAGACGTCACCGACAGCCAGGGTGTCACTCGGCCGTGCTTGATGTTCGCGGCCGTTACCGAGAATGAACAAAGAGCGTTCTCCCAACTGAACTTCATGATTCCCGACGGCACTGCGACAGGTCCAGCAACGCTCACGGTGCGGCGATCCAGCGGCGGAAGCCTTTCGATCGCGATCAACGTCGTCGAGGTCGCGCCTGTCATCTTCACCGCGAATGCCTCGGGCTCGGGCGTGCCGGTCGCGAATTCACTCCGTTTCGTGGACAGCGTATTGACCGATACGTCCCTTGTCTTCGACGCCGGGACATTTCCTTTCCAGGCGACGCCGATCGACCTCGGACCGGCCAATCATCAGGTGTTTCTGTCGCTGTTCTTGACCGGCGTCCGTAACGGCAACAATGTGCAAGTCACCATCGACGGCGTGCCGATGACCACCGTCTTCGGACCGGAGCCGTCGAGTGAGTTTGGGGGATTGGACCAGCTCAACGTACTGCTTGAGCGCGTTCTCGTTGGACGCGGCCTGGTGCCAGTCGCCGTCACAGTCGATGGCATTGTGGCGAACGTAGTAGAGATCAACGTCCTGTAGTGCTTCTCGGCGCGCTGTTTGGCAGCGATAAGCAACAGCGTGGGGTCCGAAAGGGTCTCCGATTTCGACCTGAACGGTGGTCTCCGAGGCGTCGCGGTGGACTCGCGTCGGCGGACCGATGTTAGGAGCGGTGCCGGTACTGGGCCAAGCGGGTTTTGGGTGGGCCAAGAGTCCCACCAGCCATTCAGTACAGGGGTACTATTCTATTTCGGCATCTCCTGCTGCCATCATGGATAGCTATGGAGAGGAACGCTCCGCGCATCGCTTCCTTCTGGTGTCTCTGTACGGTTGCGGTGCTCGGGTGGCCTGGGATCGGGTTGCCGCAACAATTCGACCCGACTCCGCCCTGGCCTCTGTGTGGGCGCATCAGCGAGGCGCCGCCCCAGAACTGGATCGATTCCGATGGTTGTCCGCCGGAACGGTGGGACAACACGATCTTCACCGATTTGCCGATCGCTTCGCCGTTCGGCCCGCGACCACTGGCGTCAGAGGATGACCGCTACGACTTTCATCAAGGAATCGATATCGCCACGCCCGAGGGTACGCCTGTCTTCGCGATCGCGGATGGGGTGGCGCGCATCGCCGGCGGTCACCCCAGCTATTCAGACCCGCTCGTCCAACTTCGCCACTTCCGCCCGGGTCGAACTTCGTGCGATGAGGTTGGCTGTTACCACAGTAACTACATGCACTTGACGCAAGCCGTCGTCGCCGTTGATGCAACTGTGAGCAAGGGCAACCTGATCGGATACACAGGAAGTAGCGCCAGCGGCTTTGCTCATCTGCATTTCGAGATTCGGGATGCTCCCGGCTTTGACAAATTCAGCTCCTGGCAGCGTGATTGCATCCACCCGCTGGGAGTCCTGTCGTACCAGAGTGCAGCGGCTCCATCGATTACGTTCGAGTCGGTTGACACCGGCAACCCCAACAATCCGATTGTTGAGCTGGCCGTCAACACGTCGCGGATCGACATCGAACGTATCGAATTGGAAGTCCGCGACGAGTCGGGGAGTACCGTTCCCCAGCCTGGAAACACAGCAGATGCCAGAGGCTACAACGTTCATCCTTCCTGGTTTGGGATGGATGACTGGAATTTCCAGTACACACATAAGAACAGCTCTGCAGTCCCTTGGGAAAGCTTTGACACGGGCGGCGGTAACGAATGTCCGTACCACCTGAACCACGGAACGAGTTATGACCCGCACATTCATATGGACCGGCAACTGCCGTCTGACCCGCTCGTGGGGGAATTCAACGGCGTCGAGATCCGTCCCACGAAGTATGCCGTGGGGAACTACACGTTGAACCTCGTGTTCAGGGAGCTGGAAGGTCCTGCGGCCTGCCTCATTGCAACAGTGCACGAGGCCACCGGCGGCACATCGACCGCCGAGTGGGGCAACTGCTCGAGTCAGCCGGGATCGTCGACCGACTACACGGTGATCAGTGAGGTTCTTCATGGCGGAACCCAAGCAGGCAGCTACCTGGACACGCAGGCTCAGAACGACGGCGCTACTGAGGTCCTCACCGAGCGGGAAAGCGGCGGCAAGCCCAAGAATCGTTACAGCTTCCTTGACCATGATTGGGACATCGACATTGGGCTGGGCGGAAGCGTCGTCACTCTGTGGGTGGATGCCTTTACGAGTGTTTCCAGCGACGGCGACCAATTCGAACTAACGGTCTCGGGTTCAAGCCAGGTCCTCACGATCGACAAAACGACTGATACGGACGCTTATCAAACGCTGGCTCTGCCCAACGAGCTAAGCGGTATGGTTACCGTGAGCCTGGGTGACACTGACCGGAGTCAAGGGGCCCGGAGCCTCGACTCGGTCAGCGTCGATCATCTTTTCATTCGCGTGGAGGATCACACGAACCTCGATCCTCCCGAAGCCCCCGTCAACGTTAGCGCAGCCCCGCTCTCGGCCAGCAGTGTCGAGCTGGCTTGGAGTCACGGCGGTGATACCGAGTCGGGGTTCAAGGTAGAGCGGCAGACTCGCAACCCGGACCTCACGTGGGGTTCGTGGACCGAGGTCGGCACGGCGGGGGCAAACGCCACTACGTTTGTCGACACGGGCCTGCCTTCCCAAGGAACTCACCGTTACCGGGTGGCCGCGACGAACGCCGCCGGCGATTCGGCTTGGGCTGAATCCGGAGAAGTGACTACTCCTTTGGGAATCTCGGCTACCGCGAGCGGCTACAAAGACAAAGGCTGGCAGTACGTAGATGTAAGCTGGTCGGGCGCGCCCCTGGGTTCGATCGACATTTGGCGGGATGATGGCGCCGGCGCGGCGCTGGTTGCCCTTGGGATTGCGGCCGGGACCGTGGGCAGCGGCACTTACACCGACGGACCCATTGCGAAGGGCGGAGCTACCTATACCTACCAAGTCTGCGTTGCTGGTGATCCGGCAAATTGCTCGGACGCGGTCGTCGTGAGTTTCTAACCTGAATTCCCCCGTTCGGAGCGTGCGCGATTCGGACGGTCATGACCTGTAGTTCTCCCATTCTTCTCCATTGAAACCCAAACGGAGACGTTACGCATCCGTGACGCCCCGCTGAGACCCCGGTCTCGCCGTCCCGCCAACACCCCATTTTTCATTTTTGATCGGGTCCCCCAGCTCGGTTCAGCGCAGAGACGGCCAAAATCACCGCGCTCACAAGAATGCCAGGCTCACCGTTGTGTCCAGTCGGCATCCTGGATACACTGATGGCGCGAGCAAGACCTATGACCGCCCCCTACGCAAGAAAGCTAGTCATCCGGTTCGCAGCCGCCGGACTCCTCACGAGTATCTACCCTCTTCCCGCGGGCCCGCCCGTCGACCGGCAGCAACTGCTCGATTACATGGAGCGGGTTCGTGACGACAACGACCTGCCGGGTTTGTCGGTCGCCGTTGCGGTCGATGGCGAGATCGTTTTCTCAGGAGGAGTGGGCGACGCCGAGCTGGACAATCGAACGTCGCAAACCGGCCGCACGGTGCACAACGTCGGCTCGATTTCAAAGATCCTGGCCGTCGTAGGCCTGATGCAACTGGTCGAACAAGGAAAGCTCGATCTTGATGCGACGATCCAGACTTACTTGCCGTACTATCCGCAGAAGAAATGGCCCATCACCGTACGCCACATCCTGACGCACACTTCCGGCACACGACATTACAGCGGAGTCGAGTTCGGAGAGCACCGGCTGTTGGCCATGCGCCACTACGACGATTTCGAGGAAGCGACGCGACTGTGGCGGGACGACCCGCTTCTATTCGAACCGGGAACACTGTGGTCTTACTCCTCTCACGCCACGAACCTGATCCACGGCATCGTTGAGAAGCTAACCGGCGAAGGTTTTGAAAACTATCTGCGGCGTCACGTCTTCGAGCCGGCAAGCATGCTGGCCTCGCAATTCGACGTGCCGTCGCGTGTCATCCGCAATCGCGGCCACGGATACGTGCGAGACGACCAGGGCCGCTTCGTCCATCCAATATGGGAAAACCCGAGTTACAAGTACGCCGGCGGTGGGATTCTATCAACGGTGGAAGACCTGGTGCGCTTCGCGATGGCCATCAACAACGGGACATTATTACAGCCCGAAACGGTCCACATGATGCACGAACCCCAGCTCGACCCGTCGGTCAAACGCTTCGTTCCCGACGGCGAGCCTCAGCCACGCGATTTCACGCAGGCTCTCGTGTGGCGCATCCTGGAAGATCAACTCGGACGCACGTTCCCAAGCCACACCGGCACAGTCAAAGGCACACGCAGCTTCCTCGCCAACTACCACGAGCAGGGCGTTGTGGTGGCCCTCCAGGCCAACGGCCTTCCCTTCGACTCGCCGCGCTACGGCATCGCGATCGCCCAGAGGTTTCTTCCGGCTGCACGGTAGCCGGCGTTTCCGTGGTTGCTCGCGTACGCTTGGCGGAACCGCGTGAGCAGGGAGGACCCATGGCGTCCAACCCCGGGCTATCTCCGGGGCTGGAAGTTGCCATGGCGGGCGTTCACCGTACCGCTCCAGACTGTTGCGGCGCGGCTAGAGAGGCTGGCGGACGGCGATCGTGACATCGCCACGGCTGCGAAGCGTCGTGCCGTCACCGCACTCGACTTCGATCACGATCGGGACCGCATCGCTCGGGGTGACACCGTCAGGTACGAAGGCGTTGATCTGGTTCAGGCCGACCAGCGTCGGGTGAAGGATCGGGCTGCCGATGATGTCGGCTTCGACGCCACCGATGAAGAGGCGGACGGTCTTGGTGGTCTCCGCACCCCCGCCGGGTACGTCGCCTGTCGCAGGCTGAACCGTCACGGGTCCGAGTCCGTTCGACCAGATCGTGATGACCCCGCCAATCGGGGCCGGTTGAGTTGCGACGTCCTGGATCGAGCCTTCGGGCTGCGCGAAGGAGTTTGGGATCACATCGCCCTTCTCCACCCTGAAGTTCTGCACCACCGCCGGGCCGCCGCCCGAGTCGAAGGTGAAGATGCCGGGGGAAGAGAGAGCGGCGTCGACCTGGAACGGTCCGCTCCAGACCTCGCCGGAGGCGTCCTGCCAGTGGACACGCACCTCGACGGTACGATCGCTGACGTCAAGGTTCCAGGGAACCTGCACGTTGGCTTGGTGGAAGCCTAGCCCGGCGTCGTCCCCGAAGACACCGAACAGGGCAGCCTCGATCCCGTCGAACGTGACGGAGAAGCCGTCGAGCGTTGTCGCAAGAGGGAGTGAGTCCGAGCTTTGGGTCCGCTCCGCAAAGTCACCGAACACCGCCACGATGGCGCCGGGCGAAATGGGATTCTGAAAGCCAGCCGCGTCGAAAACGCCCGTGATCTCATGGGTGTCCGAGCTGGAGCTGATCTTGACGACAAAAGCATCGGAGCCGCCACCCAGCGTCGGTGCCAGCCCACCCGCAACCGGAAAGCCGGCCGCGGTGAAGTCGGTCGTCCCGACGACGTAGGCGTTGCCTGCTCTGTCCACTGCGATGCCGTTACCTCGATCGGCACCCCTCCCGCCAAGGTAACCGGCGTAGTCAAGCGCTGTCCCGTTGGCTTTTACCTTGGCAACAAACGCCTCGTCGCAAGGCCCCTGGAATGGAAACGAGCCGCACGTGGCTTCGTTGAAGACCGAGCCGGGGCCGTGTGTCACCGGGAAACTTGCTTCCGTCGAGAAGGTCATCCCTGTGACGTAGGCGTTGCCCGAGTGATCGACGGCGACGCCGCCGTTGCCGAACACCGCGACTGGGCCCGACTCGTTATTCGTTCCGCCGATGTAGCCGGCGTAGTCGAACCCCGTGCCGTCGGCCTTCACCTTGACGATAAACGTGTCAGTGCAAGGCGCATTGAAAGGGAAGGACGGACATTCGCCGCCGGCGTTGTAGGTCAAATCCGGGCCGACCGCGACCGGGAAGCTGTTCTCGTCGGACGTCGTCTGTCCGGAGACGTAGGCGCTGCCGAGGTGGTCGACCGCTACCGACGCGCCGAGATCACTGCTTCTGCCGCCGATGAAACCTGCGTACTCGAAGCCGGTACCTGCCGCGTTGACCTTGACGATATACGCGTCGCCGTTGTGGTCGAGCGGGCCGTCGTTGAAGGTCGTGTCGGGCCCGACCAGGGATGGGAATGTGTCTTGGCGCGAGAACGTTGTCCCAGTGACGTAGGCGCTGCCGGTATCGTCCACAGCCACATCGGCGGCGGTGTCTCCGCTGACGCCCCCGATGTACCCCGCGTAGACCAGCCCGGTGCCGTCGGCCCGGACCTTCGCGATGAAGGCGTCGGTCGATTGGTTGTTGGGAGTGAAACTGTTGTGGGTGACGTCGGGGCCCACCCTCGCAGGGAAGCTGCTCTGCGGCGAGTTCGCATTGCCGCTGACGTAGGCATTCCCCGAGCTGTCGACAGCGATCCCGGTGCCGTTGTCGTTCTCGGCGCCGCCGATGTACCCGGCGTAGACGAGCGACGTTCCGCTAGGGTCGATCTTGGCGACGTACGCGTCGAACCTAAGAAGCACCGCAGCGCTATTGTAGGTCAGATCGGGCCCGAGCTTGACGGGGAAGCTAGTTTCCCGAGAGGTCGTCGAGCCGGTGATGTAGGCCGCGCCGCTGCTATCGACGGCGATCGAGGCTCCCGTGTCAATTCCGTCGCCCCCGATGTAACCCGCATACACCAACTCGCCGGCCGGGTTGAGCTTGGCCACGAAGGCGTCTCCGCAGGGCAGTCCGAAAACACAGGCGCCACCGCCGCGGAACCTGAGGCTTGGACCCGCCTGCACGGGGAAGCTCTGCTCGGGGGAATTCGTGTTGCCAACGATGTAGACGTTGCCCTGTGCGTCGACGGCGATGTCGTTGCCGGCGTCGTCTTCCGAGCCCCCGAGGAATCCGGCATAGACGATCACCGCCGGGTCGATGACCAGTGTCTGGCCGCGGTCGTAGTCGCCCACTTGGAAGCCGTAGGCCACGGTTCCGTCGTCCGCTCGCTCAGCAACGTCATAAGCGGCATCCACTTCCGTCCGCCTGACTCCTGCACGCTGAAAGGCAACCGGCCGGTCGTCTTCAAAGCCGCCAAGGGGCGTCGAGACTGCCAACTGGCCCGACGAATTGAGGGAGACCTCGGCTCCGTGATAGGCCAGCCGGATGTGGGCAGGGTCCGCCCCCGGATCGACGATGAACTCGTACTTGAGCTGCTTTCCCTCGCCGGAATAAACCAGGTGGATGCCGGGCCAAAGGTTCTCATACCGCAGCCGAGTGTAGGTGGGCCGGCCGGTCGTGTCGGCTTGCTCGCTTCGCCGGAAGTAGCTGATAGTTGCCGGCGTCGGATCTTTCCCTTCGGGCCGGGCATCCGGATTGGCACCGATGAAATCCAGGTCCGCCGCCCAGCGTTGGCCGCGCCTGGCTTTCAAGCCCGAAGGGGCGTTGAGCTCGAAGGTGACTCCGGTGGTTGTGAAGTAGATGGTCTTGTCGCGACCCTGGATGTAGTAGCTTGGGCCGTCGCCGACCTGCCCTCGATTTTCGATGAAGTAGAGGGGCATGTGCCCAAACCCGTGCTGCATCGTCTGGCGGGCTTGGCGGTCCGCATCAGGCCAGGTCTGACCGGCCACCTCGGGCGCGGTCGCCGGGAAGACCGCCAAGAGAGCAAGTACGCCGGCAAGACGGGCGCACCTTGTGCTTTGCATCCGTGGATTCTGCTACTGACTCCGTCTCATTGCTCGATTCCTCCATTGCCTAGTTGGCATGGGTCGAGTCTATGAGCGGACACTGCTCTGGAAGGAGTAAGGGGTGCGTTTCTGACGGTGAGATGGGCCCTCCTCACCTTTGGGAGATCAGGAGAACACGTTGAAATAAAGAGGGTTGAGCGCCTGGCTAGGCAGCCATGAGACAAGTGCCCGAAAGGGCCTACCGCGGACGCAGGGGCCGCATCCTCCAGATGTTGCCGGTGGTTTCCGCGAGCGTGATGGCGAACTTATCCCGCGCCACCGACAACCCGACGTACGGGGGGTGGACGTGCAGCGGCGAAAGCTGGGCGCGGCCGAAATGGTGCACCTCAACTGCGTCACCCACCGGCCGCTTGGTGACAGGATCCAGCGGCTGGGCCCACACGCAGCGGAATCCGTCACGCTCGCTCAGCAGGTAGATCGCATTGCCGTCCGGCGACCAGCGCTGCTCGCCATCGAGGGACGACCCGTCGGTAATGGGGATCCACTCGTCCCGGCTGACGGGCCCGTCACTGCGAAAGGGAGCGACAAACGTTTGGCGCGTCAGCGGTGTGTTGTCGGTATGGAACACAACCCAGCGGTCATCGGGAGACAGCGCGGCCGACCACAGGCCGTGACCCTCGTCGGGATGCTTGACCACCTCCGTCTGGGCTCCGGATTCGACATCAAGCAGACTCACGGTGGGCGGCATCGGCTGAAGACCAAACAGCAAACGCGAGGCATCCGCCGACCACGCCCAGGGGTAGAAGCAGCCAGCGCAAACCATCTTGGGGATTCCGCTCTCGGTAGCCACAACGAACAGCGCCGGATTGCGACTCTCCGTAGCGCGGTAAGCGACCTGCTTGCCGTCAGGGCTGATCGCCGGCTTGCTTTCCCCATAGCGAGTCGAGGTAAGGGCCCGTTCGCGCCCGCCGGCGAGGTCTTTGAGCCAGATGTCGTCGCTGCCGTTGCGGCCCGAGACGAACGCAAGCTTCGTGCCGTCGGCCGAGAGGGACGGCATGTGGTCTCCCGCTCCGCTTGTGGTCAGCCGCGTGGGCGGGCCTGTGACTTTGTGGCTTGCACATCCAGAGGGAAGCTCCAGATGTCGTTGTTCTCGCGGATGCTCGAAAAGACGATCCGCCCCCTTGCCGCCGAGGGATACAGGTGCCATTCCGAACCGGTCGTGAGCCGTTCCGGCGGGCCGATCAGCCGGGACTTTTCCCTCGACAGGCGAACCTGCCAGAGGTTGAAATTCCCCAGGTACGCATTGAACAGGATTCGGTCGTCGTCGGACAGCCACCGCAGGGGAATCAGGTTCCCGCTGCTCGGAACAGGGCCCCCTTCACCTATGTGGGTGGCAACCGCCTCACCGCCCTCGACCGGCGCCAGCCACCAGTCGAAATTACGGTCTGTCGCGCCGGAGAAAAGAAGCTGAGTCCCGTCGGGCGACCAGACCGGATGGCTGATCCAGTCAAAGCCGGGCTGGAACTCTCGGGGGGTGCCGCCGGTGGCTTTGACCAGGTAGATCTTCGCGAAGTTAAAGGCGAAGGCCGATTCGCCGGTCCAGTAGGCGATCTGGCTGCCGTCGGGCGAGAATCGCGGCCTTCGGCCCTGCGCGGCGATCAAGTGTTCCTCGCCGCCCAGAGCGGGGACGGTGTAGATGCCGCCGCCGCCCCGCTCGGAGCGAAAGGTCACCGTCAGCCCGTCGGGCGAAAAGTGTGGGTCGTGATCGTCCGCTTCGTTGTCGGTGAGCCGGATCGGATTGCCGTAGGGAACCTGCTGCACCCAGATGTCGAGGTTCCCCTCCGTCCCGCGATCCGATGCATAAGCCATCAGTCGGCCGTCGCGCGACAGTGCCGGCTGGTAAGTCAGCCCTGCGTCCCACGTGAGGCGGTTCATGCGGTAGGTCGGGGCCTGCGGCGGTGGCTCCGGGCCGGAGCGGAGGTTCCACGTTACAGCCGCAGCAAGCAACACGGCGGCGGCGGTCAGCATCGCAGCCGACAGAACGCTAATGCGTCGGCCCAGCCAATGCGGTTGCACGGGGGGGGTTGTCGGCTGATGGGGTAGCAGCTGCTTCGGGGCTTGGCGCGCCCCCGTCCTGTTCGGCTGTGAGGTCCGCCGGCATCGTCCCGGCCTGCTGGGACTGCTGCCCCAGCTGTTTCCCGGGAGCCTTGTCTTGTCTCAGGAGCCGACCGGAAGGCAGTGTTGTGGTCTTCCCGGTCTCAAGTTTCTTCCGAAGGGTGATAAGGTCGACGGTGACCTCGTCCATATGCTGGTAGCGCTCCTCACGGTCCTTGGCCAGGAGCTTGGAAACGATCCAGTCAAGCTCGATCGGAACCCCCGAGCGCAAGCCCGTGATCGGTTCAGGGTCCTCGTGCAATATGGAGTAGACGACGGCCGGTTCGTATTCTCCTTGAAAAGGCACCCGGCCAGTGAGCATCTCATACACCACGACACCCAGGGCCCAAACGTCAGTACGCCGATCGGTTTCCTCACCCTGGGCTTGCTCGGGGGACATGTACGGTAACGTGCCGAGCGCTGATCTCTCGCCGGTGAGTCTCGACCAGCCGGCCAGTTGAACCAAGCCGAAGTCCGTGATTTTGACTTGGACTCCGTTAGATTCCGTGATCATGATGCTGGCCGGCTTGATGTCGCGATGCACTACGCCCTTGCGGTGGGCCGCCGTCAAACCGTCAGCGATCTGTCTGGCGATTTCGAGAGCGGCGCCGAGTTTCAGCGGTCCCGGCTCGACCCGCTCCTGCAGCGTTACGCCGTCGATGTACGCCATGGCGAGGAAGGTCTGCCCGTCGGCTTCTCCGATCTCGTAAACCGTGCAGATGTTGGGATGGTCGAGACCCGCTGCCGCCTGCGCCTCCCGAACGAAGCGGGCTTGATGCTCCGCGCTTTCGATGACGTTCGGTGCGAGGAACTTCAGGGCGACGGTTCGCTTGAGCCTCGTGTCCTCGGCCTTGTAGACAACTCCCATACCTCCTTGTCCAAGTTTTTGAATCAGCTTGTAGTGGGCAATCGAGCTTCCCTCGTGCACACCTTTTGCATGAGGGTCTCGCCTTCGGAAGACCGGCACGTAGGAGCCCTTCGGCAGGTCGATGGCGATCGGGTCGAAGCGGCCCTCGGTGTCGTAGTACTGCTTGAGTTTCGACCGCAGGCGCCGCGCTTCGCTCCGAACGATGGTGTCGATGCGAGGATCGTAGGACGCGTCTCGGTCGAACACCTCCAACCCAATCGTGTACTCCTTCAACTCCTCGGCGCGGCCCTCGAGGCTGCGCTCCGTCACGTAGCGCAGAAAACGCACGAGGCGCCGCGACGGAGCCAAAACGCTGCTCGATACAACCTTTTCGAGTTGTTGGCGAACCGCATCCTCGGGAACGTTGGTCGAACCAGCGTTGGCAGGCGCGTCGCCGTCTGGAAGGGTCGAAGTCAAGGCGTAGGTTCTCCCTTACCTCCACGTACATCTTACGCTGGTACGGCTGGTTGCTTCTTACGGGAAACTTACGGACTCATCCACTGGGCCAGTGCCCCCAGTAGAATCTTGACCATGGAGGCCGCTGGGAAGCGGGCGTAACTGGGGTATCTGGGTATTGGAATACGCGACCGCCACAACCACTTGAACTCGACAGACTCATCCTGTTGGAGAAGAATGCTATGAAGGAAACCGATTCTCGCGACGAGGCTGGTTGAAATCCACGAGTCTGCTGGCGCTCGCAGCGACAAGACTACGCGCCGGCGGCGCGAGCGGCGAGGGCGAGGAGCATCAGAGGGCGATCCGGCTCGAGCCCGGCCTTAAACAGCTTTTCATCGACGACCGGTTCTTCGCCGACCGGCGCGGCGTTGAGTTGACCGTGAATCCGCCAGTGAAGGCGGGCCAAATCCTCTCTCCGAAGACGCCCTGGGAGAAGCGTGGACTCGGGTACGCCACCGTCCTTCAGGAAGGCGACGCGTACAAGATGTGGTACGGCGGCTACGTCGGGCTTTACGACAAGCAGACCCGCTCCACCCCGTTTAATCTGTGCTACGCGACCAGTGAGGACGGAATCCACTGGAAACGCGAGAACGTCAACCTGTTCGACTGGCACGGCCACAAAGGCAATAACCTCGTGATGCCGGGGACGACCGCCTCGGTCATGCGCGATCCCAAGGCTCCTCCCGAGCACCGCTACAAGTCGCTCGGGCTCATCTGGAGTAACGATCTTTGGAGCGAGTCAGGATCGGGCCTCGCAGGTCCGGCCAGCGGTCTGCAGCTACTGACCAGTCCGGACGGGCTCCGTTGGAAGCGCCTCACCAAAACGGTCTCACCGTTCTTCCACGATTCGCTGAATCAGCTGATGTATGAGGAGCGCACCGGGAAGTATGTCGTGTATCTGCGCCTCTCCAGTCAGAACGCCCCGCGCGACAGCCCGATGTGGTTCAACGACAAGGTGATGTTCGTGGATAAGGCCCGAAAGCTCTACGAGGCCGATCCAAGCGGCAAGGTGGGATACTTCGATCCCGGCCGAGCAGTCGGCCGCATCGAGCTAGACGATCCGATGCAGGCGCCCTGGCCGTACCGAGAAATCACAACCAAGTCCGAAAAGCCTCTCATCTACCGCCAACATGAAGCGTATGACGTGGTGATGGCCTGCGATGAGAAAGACCCGCCGCACACCGATGTGCAGATGGCCCCTGTGATCAAGTATCCATACGCCCAAGACGTGTACTTGGCGCTGTGGGCCAACTACCGCCATTGGGGCTATTCGCCCAACGCCAAGAACTTAGAGTTCCCCGGTGGGACGAAGAAGAACGACGGCATCCAGGATGTGCAGTTGGCCGTCAGCCGTGACGGGATTCACTGGACGCGTCCCGACCGCCGCCCCTACATCTCTCTTGGTCTCGTAGGCAGCCCCGAGTCATCGCTGCAGTGGCCCGCACTGGGCCTCTTGCGACAAGGTGATGAACTGTACCAATACTACGGCGGAGCCGCCCGCACTCATGGTGAGTCCGCGAGTCTGCCCCAGGGTGGTCTGTTTCGTCTCGTTCAGCGACTGGACGGGTTTGTCTCGGCCGACGCTGGTCCGCGTGGGGGAGCGTTCACAACGCCGCCCTTGGTGTTCTCGGGTGAGCGCCTCGAGTTGAACATGAACGCCTCGGCGCTCGGTTACCTGAGCGTGGAGATTCAGGACGAAAAAGGAAAGGCCGTACCCGGCTACTCGCTCGCCGAAGCGCTTCCCATTGACCGCAACCGCCTTGCCGCACCCGCTCGTTGGAGTTCTGGAAATAATGTAGGCGACCTTGCGGGGACTCCCATCCGTCTGCACGTGGCCATGAGGTCCTGCAAACTCTACTCGTTTCAGTTCACAGGATGATAGGAACCATGAGACGTTCTCTGCTTGCCTTGTTGCCGTTTGCATTTCCCCTCGCTATTTCGGCGGCAGACGCGATCGACATCGGATCGCGGCGCGAACTGTTCGTGGACCGGCACCTGATTGAGCGTCTCGAGAACGCTCAGCTCGTCGTACATCGGCCGCAGCCGCAGGAGGTGTCCCTCACACTCGACCGCCCCTGGGAGGCGGAAGGTCCTGGCTACGTCACCGTTTTCCAGGACGGAGATCTCTATCAGATGTACTACCGGGCACTGCCCGATGGCGAGGGCCCGCGTGACATAAGACAGGTCACCTGCTACGCCGAGAGCCAAGACGGCATCCACTGGACACGACCGGAATTGGGAATCGTCGAGTTTCAGGGTTCGAAACGAAACGACATCGTTCTTCAAGGCGCTACCTCGCACAACATCACGCCTTGGCGTGACCAGAATCCGGCTTGCCTCCCCGAAGCCCGTTACAAATCGGTGGGTGGATTGTTCCGTGTCGGGCTTACCTTGTTTCAATCCGCCGACGGTATTCATTGGGCGAAGACGAGGGACGAGCCGCTGCCGCTGACGGGCAACTTCGACTCGCAAAACGTCATCTTTTGGGATGGGCAGCGTCGGGAGTATCGAGCCTATTGGCGTGACCATCGCCGCGGCGACCCGAAGATTCCTGACGGGCGCGACGTCCGCGTTGCCGTATCGCCAGACCTCGTGAACTGGAGCGACGCGGAGTGGCTAAACTATGACCCGGGCCGTAACGGCACCGGCGAGCGCCCGGCCGATCCCGCGTCTGCTCACCAGTTCTACACCAACGGCGTGCAGCCGTATCACCGCGCCCCACACCTGTTGCTGGGTTTCCCGATGCGCTACATCGACCGCGGCTGGACCGCCTCGACGGACGCGCTACCCAATCTGGAACAGCGTCGCAAACTGGCCGCCGAAAACGTCCGTGGCGGTCGACCGACGCGGCTCGGCACCGCCGTCACTGACGTGCTGTTCATGGCCGGCCGTGACGGACGCCGTTTTGACGTTTTTCCGGCAGCGATCATCCCGCCCGGTATTCAACGCAGCGGGGCCTGGTTCTACGGCAGCAGCAGCAAGGCACTGGGGATGGTGGAAACGGAGTCCGGCTTCGACGGCGCTCCTCGCGAACTGTCGACCTACGTCGCCGAGAACGCCCGGCAGGAAGCTCCACGGAGACTCCGCCGTTACACGTTTCGCATGGACGGCTTCGTTTCCGTGCATTCGTCACTGGGGGGGGCGAGTTGCTTACCAAGCCACTCTTGTTTGCCGGTGGACGGTTGGCGATCAACTTCGCCACCTCTGCCGGCGGTTCGCTTCGTGTCGAGATTCAAGACGAGGGCGGCGACCAGCTCGACCGCATCATTTCGTGGAAGGCGGGAGCGGACGTCGGCAAGCTGGCGGGCGAACCGGTCCGGTTACGCTTCGAACTGAAAGACGCCCATCTTTACGCCATCCGGTTCATCAGCAGATGAGCGCCGGCCGAACGGGCCGAAACTGAGCCCAAGCAGTCTGCTACGGCTGCGGACCTTGGCGAATCAGGGCTTGCCGCACGCCTTGCCTCAGAGAAGAGTTGCAATTGACAGTCTCTCGGACCTGTGGATAAGCTGACGACTAGTGCGGGTCTTGTCCTCGGGCTTCAGCCGATTTGAGATTTAGCACACCGTATTGAATGACTCGTCGAGACTTCGCCGCCACCGCCGCGGTTTCGCTAACCGCCTGCTCCCCGGGAGAGTCACCAGCGCCTGAGCGGGATGGTTCCGCGCGCAAGCCTGTCCGGATGTACGTCGGTACGCAAAGGAACCCGACGACTCCCGAGATGCTCGAGTACTTCAGGCGTCACGGAGTAGAGCACATCGCCGGGTACTCACCCTCCTCTAAAGAGCTCTGGTCTGTAGAAACTCTGAAACGGACCCGCGAGATGTGCGAGGAGCACGGCGTGACGCTTGATTTCGTTGTTCCGAGCGGTATCCGCAGTCGCGACCTGGTGATGGAAGGAGCGGCGCGGGATCGGGCGGTCGAAGGCATGCAGCAGCTCGTTGCCGACTGTGCCGAAGCCGGCATCCCGGCCGTCAAGTACAATCTTTCGTTTCTCAGCATGCAGCGCACAGGATCGACGCCCGGTCGTGGTGGGTCACGCTACAGTACATGGCGCTGGGAGGATGCGAAAGAAAAAGTAGGTGAGTTGACCGAGGCGGGACGTATCGAGGCGGATGTCTTCTGGGAACGGATCGATTCCTTCCTGGAGCGCGTTGTGCCCGTCGCCAACGAGAACAAGGTTCGTATCGCCTGCCATCCCCACGACCCCGGCGTCCCGCCGGAAGGTTATCGCGGTGTGTACCGCGTTCTCGGCACGGCGGAGGGTCTCAAGAAGTTTGTCTCGATGCACGAAAGTCCTTATCACGGGTTGAATCTTTGTCTCGGCAGCACAGCCGAGATGTTGCAAGACCCGAACCGCGAGATCCATGACGTCATCCGCTATTTCGGGGAACGCCGCAAACTCTTCAATATTCACTTCCGGAACATCAAGGGACGGCGGGATGAGTTCATGGAGGTTTGGCCCGACGAGGGCGACATGAACATGGTTGAGGTCGCCCGCACCCTATACGAAGTGGACTACCCTTACATGGTCATGCCCGATCACATGCCGCGGCACCCGGATGACCCTGACTTCGGAAGACAGGCATTCGCCTTCGGGTTCGGTTACATCAAAGGGATTCTGCAAGCGCTGGAAACGGGTGCTTGACCCGCCCTCCTAGGAAGAACGAAGTGGGGGCGCCAGGGGGCGCCAGCGGGCGTCAGCAGCGTGGTGTCTTCATCCCGAAAAACCGTAAGGGCATTGGCAGGACCCTCCAAGTGACCTCGCAAGGAGCAATCGAGGCTCCACAAAGACACCGTTACGTCGGTGATCTTGAGATGGAGGCTCCCTCGGTATCGAAAAAGGACAACGCAAATGCGGCGTGACTTCTCGACAAACCTCACTTCGTGGCTCTTGATCGTCTCGGCGTTGATGCTGTGGCTAGGCTGGATGCTTCTGCCCGTCCATGTTGGCACGTATTTTGAAGAGGGGGATTTCGCCGCGATCCACGAGCAGTGGCATCTCTGGGTCTGGATGTATCGCGTCCATATCTTTGGCTACGTGATGATGATGATGGCCCTGGTCGGGTTCAGCGCGCTTACCGTTGAGACACCGGCTCGGGTCCTCGTTTGGCCCGGTGTCTCGGTGGCCGTCGCCGGCCTACTCGTCAGCGCCCTTGCCTCAGCCTTCTACTACCACCACGGCGCCTGGGGCGCAAACGAGATGGCAGGTGAGTCACCCGAGGCTGTCCGCTCCTATGTGGCGGCCTTGCGCCTTGACACCGAGTACGTCACCTGCCTAGTGAGATTCGGCCGTGTCTTCTTTGGGCTGGGTCTGCTTGTATTCGCACTCGGCTGCTTGAAATGGAAGGTACTTCCGCAGGGGATCGGAATCACGGCCATTCTGCTCGGGCTAGCTACCATGGCGTTGACGATGGGGCTGCCGGACGACCTCGAGTACTACGCACCACTCTTTCATCTGAATGCGGCCTGGTTCATCGCCACCGGTGTGGTGGTTGGCCGCTCCGGGCTGCCTCTAGATTCCGAAGCTTAAGGAGGAAGATCCCCGGAAGTTGTCCACGCATAGCCTGCGATACCGCTAGTAGCCCGAAATCCGTACGTAAGGATTCTGACGATCGCTTGATGGCTCGGCCGGCCTCAACCGCGCCATCGAAACTTCAGAGCCGCGGACGGAAGTCCGCGGTTGCGCCTCGGCGCAATCTGACGCATCCGACCACGGGTGCGAGCCCCGGCAGGGCGGCTGAATGGCTTCAAACGTGGATGCGCAGTCTCTTCGACGACGAAGATGGGCCTTAGCGCCCGTAAATCGGGCGTTCAAGGTCTTCTGCTCTCCACACCCGGCGGGTGGGCCAGACGCAAACATGTCCGCTCCTTTTGAGCCCCACTAGTCGAGTCATGAGGGCGTTACGACACAGACTACCGCCGCCTCACGGACGGATCCGGGTACTAGCTCTTCGGGCCGGACCAGGCGGCGGTCGCGATGGCGAAGTACTTGTTCACAAACGGCGGGTGTTTTCGGGATCCGTACCAGATCCGCCAAGTGCCGTTGGCCAGGCGCATGACAGACTGGCTGCTGTTGTAGTGCGATTCCCAAGCTAGACTGGGATCGGGACGGAGAACCGGGTTGTTGGGGTTCTTGTGCCAATGAAGGCCGTCCTCGCTGACCGCGAAGCCGATGGCAGTCTTGTCGGCATGGGGTGCTTCGATCCAGTAGCTGGCGTACCAGAGAAGGTACAGGTCGGCGAACTTCACGACGGTCGGATAAAACAGGCGGCGATGCTCCCACCCCTGCTCAACGGTAAGGACGGGTTCTGGCGTAACGTCCCAGCGTTTGCCGTCGGTGCTTGAGGCATGGCGGACCGTCCACGAGGGGACGCCAACGTCCGTATACCACATGCGGTAGATCGGACCATCCTTGATGACAGTTGGTGCATAGGAGTCTTCGAGGAGGGATTCAGAGGGAGCTGACCACTCCAGTCCATTGCTGCTAAGGGAATCGTGCAATCGATGAACACCGTCGCTGAAGTCGACACTGGTGAACCACATCCGCAACTTGCCGCCCTCCCGGATCGGCTCCCCGGCTGTGTCGCGTAGGATTGTGGGTGTGACGATTGACCTCCGGCCGCCCGACGCGTACACAGGGTTCCGGGCGGCCTTTTCGAAGTGAATTCCATCGGAGCTAGTGGCGAGACCCACACGGAAGACGCGGTCCGCAACCGTGCCCCGCGAACCCGGATACCAAAGCCGGAATAGGCCCTTCTCCAATACAACGGAGGGCGCGAAGACGTGCATGTCGTCGAAGGCACCCTCGGGGCCGAGAGCGATGGCAGGACCGACCCTGTGTTTTCGCCAGTCCTGCGGACCGAGCCAGTCTTCGATCGAACCTGCCCTGGCGGGGGCCGCCGTCTGTGGTCCGGAACCGCCGAAAAACCAGACCGCACCAATGGCGATAACGATAAGAAATTTCAGGATGCTGGTGGTTTTCACGCGGTGGCTACTCCTATCGCAGGCATTCGTAGTGTCTCAACTTTCGCGTCTCGAGGCGTCGATTGGACCACGAGGATTCTGCCCCGCGAACCTACTCACCCTCACCGGTGTTGCTTACTCACTGACTCTCGCAGATTATGCTGACAGGACCCATGTTCACATGTAGGGGCACGGCATGCCGTGCCCGTCTTCCAAGGTCACTGTGTGCTGCGAGCCTCAATAAGAAACCTCGGAGACGACTCGGAATCAGATGTCTGCGATGAGCCTCTCGCGGCACCCGAGGAAAATAATGAAACCTGTCTGGAAATCACATCTCATCCAACCAAGCGACTAGTACTTAATCGCAAAAGTGCGCGTCATAACACATGACCTTCCGGAATTCTGTCCTCGTCTTTGTTTTCAGTGGATTCGCGCACAGATAGGCGTTGGTCGAACGAAGTGCGAAGTTCTGAAAACGCCAAACCGCTCCATGCGGGCGACATCCGCGCCCAAACCACCCTGGCGCTCGACAATCTTGAAGCTGTGCTCAACCAAGCCGGCAGGACCCTGTCCAACGTCGTCCGGCTGATCGTCTACACGACCGATGTGGACGCGATGATTCAAAACTTCGACGCCTTGGTGGCGCGGCTGGATGCGGCGGGAGTGAAGCCGGCGCAAACCCTGTTGGGCGTGGCCCGCCTCGCGTATCCCGAGCTGCTAGTAAGAAATCGAGGCCACGGCGATTGACTAGATTCCGACAACTGTCGCGGGAGGGATGCCGGTCAGCCGAACCCCCGGCACAGATCTGTACAGTAGGTAGCCGCAGAGTGGTGTAATGCGGCGGTCCTCGTTCCGGCGGCGACACTTTGTTCACTGAATCGGTTTTGCTCGCTCCAGGACGTGTTCGGGGATCGCGGGCCTCTGGCCCAGGTGGTTGAATTCTTCGGCGTAGCGATGACCGTGTTTCCGGCCGATCGTTTCGGCCAGTTCCTCTAGGTAGGCGCGCGCCAGGTTTTGTACCGCGGCGTCGTTGAAAGGGTTCAGCAGCCGAGTCGGGCGCCCCGCGAGTTCCAGGCGCTCCTTCGTTTGTATTGCGTAGCGGTGGTTCGAGGTCTTCATCTCGAGGATGGCCTTGACCTTACGCTCGAACGTCGGCGTGATGTCGACGCTCTTGAATGAGGCGCGCCCTGCGCCGCCTTCCCCTGGCCGATAGGGACGGTAGGGCGAGTAGAAGTAGTAGAAGCGGGCGGCGTAGCCCTTGAGGCCGATGTAGGTCATTTCCTGCAGGAAGTAGTTGCCGCCGCCATAGGGTGACTCTTCGCCCATGCGGCCGAGCCGGTAGATATCCTGGTCGTCGAGATAGTGCATGTACCAATCCGGGAAGAACAGGATCTCGGGCTTGTAAGAGCGCACCATCGTCATGACCTGGTTACGCATCTCGCTGCTTGAGATGTAGCCTAGCTCGCCGCTCTTGTGGCCCATGTTGAGGACCTCTTTGACCCCGAGGATCTTGCCTGCCTTCTCGGCTTCGGCGTTGTTGGCGATGCGGGTTTCGGCCGGGCCCAGATCGACCGAATCCTTTTCGTCGTTGCCGAACTGCAGGACGTAGACTGGCCGGCCTTGGTCGATCATCTTGGCCAGGGTGCCGCCGGCTCCGAAGAGATAGTCGCGACCGCTCGCAGTGAGGACGAGGACCGAGCCTTTCTCCTGGGCGGGGAGGGCGAGGGCTAGGAGCAGGAAGGGAAGGAAGGGCGCATACGCCCGCGAGGGGAGCGTCGGCCGGAGCAAGTGAGTTTGCTCCCTTGCGGTCACGGTTCGGTGGGCGTCTTGCACGATAAGATTCTATCCAAAAACGTGGAGACCTCGCCGGGGTCGTTGAGTCGGTAGCGGGCGGCGGACTGTTTTTCAGGGCCGCCGACACAGACTGTGACGGACTGTCGAGGCAAGTCGCGAAACGCCGCTTCGTCTGTTGTGTCATCGCCGCAGTAGATGGGTAGGACCCGCGACAGACCGCCCCTTTTGCGGACCATCTCAAGTGCAGTCGAGCCCTTACTAACAGCGTCCGCCGGCACGACGTCGAAGACCATCTTGCCTTCGGTGATGTGGAAACTGCCGGCGAAGGCGCGGGCGACTTCTTGTGCTACTTGCCTGACTTCTGCGTGCCGCAAGTCCGGTGTCCGCCGGAAATGGACGGCCAGAGTGAGGCCCTTACTCTCAAGATAGATCCCCTGGATGTCGCGGAGCTTTTCGTGGAACGCTTCCGTCACGGCACCCAAGCGCCGCTTCGCCTCGGAGTCCTCTTCGGCAACCTCGGCTCCGAGACCGAGCCGCTCACGGCCGTGATTGCCGACGTACTCGACCCCGTCGAGACCGACGCTGGCTCGCACATCCTGCGCCGCTCGGCCGCTGATGATACCAATGTCGACGTGTGGCAACCGGGCCAGTGCCGCCAAGCGCTCACGGCTCACCTGCGGCAGCGTGGCGTCCTCGGGACGCTCGGCGATCGGCGACAACGTGCCGTCGAAATCGAGCAGGAGGAGCCACCGGGGGGCGGATTCGAGGGCTTGGCGGATCTCGCTCCAGCGCTCGAACAAGTGTTCCACCTCAGCCCATCCCGCGGCCCAGGGCCTTCATCGTGGTGAGCGATTCGAGGATGTTGAGTATCCAGGAATAGATGTTGTTTTGGCGGACAGTCCAGCGCAAACGCTTCATGCGGCGGCGGTTCTCCGCTGTGCTCATGCTGATGGCCGCGTGCATCTTGTCGGCGACATCGTCGAGGGCATAGGGGTTGATCATGAGTGCATCGCCTAACTCGCATGCGGCGCCCGCGAACCGGCTCAGCAGGAGGATGCCCTTCTCGTCCGTGCGGGCCGCGACGAATTCTTTGGAGACCAAGTTCATGCCATCCTGCAACGAGCTGACAATGCAGGCGTCCGCCAACCGGAAGAGGGCCAGCACCTCAAGGTGCGAAAGACTGCGATTGATCGTGAGGATCGGTTGCCAGCTTGCGGTGCCGTAACGCCAGTTGATCTCTTCGGTGAGCCTCTCGACCTCCCACGCCAAGGCCTTGTATTGGGGGATGCGTTGGCGGCTTGGCGCGACGACCTGTACCAGCACCAGCTTGCCGACGAACTCGGAGTACTTCTCGAAAAAACGGTCCAGGGCGCGCAACCGGTCGGGAAAGCCTTTGGTGTAATCCATCCGGTCGATCGCGGCCATCACAAAAGTGTCTCTGAGGCGCAACTCCTTGCGCAGAGACTCCATTTGCTTATGGCAGGCGTCACTGTCGGCCAGGCGGGCGATCGCACCGAAGTCGACGCTGATCGGAAAGGCCCTGACCTGCGTGACGTTCTCGTTATAGATGATGGCCGAGTCCTCCAAATCGCGGCGAGCCTCCAGCCCACGATCAACCGTATCGAGGAAGTTGTTGCAGTAGTTTTGTAAGTGGAAGCCAATGAGACTGTTACCCAATACACCCTCAAGGATCTCTTTCTTCCAGGGACAGATGTCGAACACTTCCGGACTGGGCCAAGGGATATGCCAAAACTGAATGCAAGTCGCGTTGGGGCATTTGTTCGCGATAATGCGCGGCAACAAGGCGAAGTGATAGTCCTGGACGAAGACGAGCGCGTCACGGTCGCCGATGACCTCCGCCACGCGGTCGGCGAACTTCTTGTTGACGGCACGATAGGCGTCCCAATGCGACTGCAAGAAGACGGGTCTGGCGAAGGCGTTGTGGCAGAGGGGCCAGAGGGCCTGGTTCGAGAATCCGTTGTAGTAACCCTCTTCCTCCTCTTTTGAGAGCCAAACTCGCTGCAGGATGTAGTGGGGATCTTCGGGCGGAACAGCCACTTGGCCTTTGCGGTCGCAGACGTCCGCGTCGGCGTCGCCCGAGCCGTGAGCAACCCAGATGCCCTCGACCGTTTGCATCACCGGGTCCAGCGCCACAGTCAAGCCACCGATCGACTGCCGCCAGCGGATCTCATCGCGGTCCATGTAGTGGACATAGGGCTCACGGTTCGAGACGGAGACGATCAGCGCTCCCTCGAGACGTTCTTCGACGAAACGGCGAACCGTCTCTTGGCTCTCCGCTTCTATGGATCGTCTGGAAGCCATCTCGGTTTGCCGCCTGATTCCTTCGACGCGGAAAGCACCGACGGCGAGGGAGGGAGCCGAGCCCGGAACGCCGGTAACAGGTCAGCCGCGGGGCATAGCTCGCTACGCCCTACTTTCACTGACGGGCAGCGCTGGGCGATGTTCGGGTACAGCGCTTTGCGCCCGCTGTCGGCCCTTTGCGCTTCATCGCCTGCTGGAGCCGAGCACGCGATCGAGATTGAACGCCGCGCTGATCAACGCCAGGTGCGTGAACGCTTGAGGGAAGTTTCCCAGGGCTTCACCGCTGTGTCCGGTTTCCTCGGCATAGAGGCCCAGATCGTTAGCGTACCCCAACATTCTCTCGAAAATGAGCCGCGCCTGCTCTAGCAATTTGCGGTCGCTCCGCCCCGCTCGGGTGAGCGCCTCCACCAGCCAGAACGTGCACATGTTGAACGTGCCTTCATCGCCGCTGAGCCCGTCGGCGGTTTCGGCGAGGTTGTACCGATAGACCAGGCTGTTGGAGACTAGACCGCCCTTGGATGGAGGCAACATGATGGCATCGAGAGTCTGCAACATACGGGGGTCGGTAGGTGACATGAAGAACACGAGCGGCATGATCAGGTTTGACGCGTCGAGCGTGTCACTGCCATAGTGCTGTACGAAAGCTTGTCGCTTATCGCTCCAACCCTTTTCCAGAATCTCCTCGTAGATGTGGTCCCGTACTTTGATCCAGCGGTCCCGGTCGGCGGGAAACGAGCGCTTGTCGGCGAGCCGCAGTCCGCGATCGATTGCAACCCAGCACATGAGTTTGGAATAGAGAAAATGCTTGCGGCCGCCGCGCACCTCCCAGATGCCTTCGTCTTCAAGGCTCCAGTTGTCGCAGACCCAGTTGACCAACCGCCGCAGGTGCGTCCACAGGTCGGAGGAAATGGGACTCCCGTACTTGTTGTAGAGGTAGATGGAGTCCATCATTTCGCCGTAGATATCCAGCTGTAATTGGTCGTAGGCGCCATTGCCGATCCGCACGGGGCTCGAGCGGCGATAGCCTTCAAGGTGCGTGAGGCTTTCTTCGGTAAGGTGGCGGCGGCCGTCGAGGCCGTACATGATCTGCAGGGAGCCGTCGGGGCCCAGCTCGTGACAGCGCGCCTCCAGCCAGTTCATGAAGTGCGCTGCTTCTTCGGTGAACCCGATCCGCAGGAAGCCGTATAGCGTGAAGGCAGCGTCGCGAATCCAGGTGTAGCGGTAGTCCCAGTTGCGCTCTCCGCCGAGGTCTTCCGGCAGGCTGCAGGTCGGGGCGGCCACAATCGCACCGGTGGGCTCGAACGTCAGTAGCTTTAAGCACAAGGCGGAGCGGTGGACCACTTCGCGCCAGCGGCCGCGGTAGGTGCACTTGGCTATCCATCGGCGCCAGTAGTCGACCGTCTCCTCAAAGGCCCGAAGGCCTTCGGCTTCGGTCAGGGCCGCGCCGCCGCCGCCGTACTGCGGTACCTCCTTCAAGACGAAGGTCGCCGACTCATCCTCCTTGAGCACGAACTCCGCCGTCACGCCCGAGTCCCACTCTTTGAGGGGAATGCGGCTGGTGAGGGCCAGACCTAGGGCGGACGAGCGAAACCGGGCTCCGCCTGGATGCACCTCAACGCTGTGCTCTTCGCGTGCGTAGTTGAAAGCCGGCTTGCATTCCAGACGGAACGACATCTCCCCGCGCGTCACATGTACAAAGCGGATGATGGGGTGCTCCTCGGACGGCGTAATCGAGGAGCCGATCGGCATGAAGTCGGTGATCTCGGCGACTCCCTGGGGCGACAGAAATCGGGTGACGAGCACGTTCGTGTCAGGCCAATAGAAGCGCTTCGGGGTCATCCGGTCGGTGTGGGTGGGGCTGATGGAAAAATGCCCTCCCTTCTCGTGATCCAGGATGCCGGCGAAGACGCTGGGGGAATCGAAGTTGGGAAAGCAGAGCCAGTCGATCGAGCCGTTCATGCCCACCAGGGCGACGGTCCGCATATTGCCGATGATGCCGTAGTTCTCAATGGGCTGATAGCTCAAGTTTCAGCTCTCCTGCTCTACACCGCTGACCGCCGAGGGTCTTATCGGTCCGTGAGCGTTGATTCGCTAATGTAGCAGAGCTGTTGAGGGCCGCGTTATCCTTCGCGCGAGTTTCCCTGCCTCGCCGCTGCATCCACCAACAGCCGGACCCTGGATAGGGAGCAGACGTGCCCCATGGCTCGGTTGGCATTGATACTGGGCCGTTCAAGTACCCATAATGGATCGCGATGACGGGTAAAGATGTTTCGCGGCGTGTGTTCTTACGGGTGGCCGGATCGGCTGTGGCGGCGAGCCCGTCCCTTGCGGCCTCCTCTGGTGCAGCTGATCCGGGGGCGGAGACCGTTTACCTGTCGGACATGAGCCGCTGCCTGCCTGGCTCGGCGCTCTCGAAGAAACCGCGGCGCAACCACTGGCGTTTGCTTGACTACGAGACCGAGACGTTCCAAGGCGTCATGCTGGTCGCTGGACGCAACACCGACGCGCCCGAGATTCGTTACCCCGTCAAGCAGAAGGGCTGGTACGCGATTTCCTTTGGTCTGCGCTCGTACGGACCCGGCGAGGCGGCAACAAAGCTTCAAGTGCGGCTTGCGCGTGATTCGACGTTCTCGATGATTCGCCATCACCACAGCGCCGAAGAGCAGCTTGACGACTACCATTGGCGCACGGTCGAACTGCATGGCGAGGATGAGCTGGTCTTCCGGCAGTTCTGCCGGCGACTCGTGCCCGATGGTCCTGACTCGCTCGGCAACTCGTGCAGCGGCGTCTGGCTGGCCTACATCAAACTCGTTCCCCTGACGGACTCCCAAGCGTCGGCGCTGGGAGCCGAGCGGGAAAATGGCGAGCACCGAGTCCCCTACTGCCACAACGACGCTTGGAGTTACACCTACTCCTACCGGCCCACGACCGAGGCGGACATCCGGCGCGAGATCGAGCCCTTTCGCGAGACCGACTTCTCGCGGATCTATTGGGAAGCAGGCATGGGCGACCGCTTGTATTACCCGAGCCGGCTCGGCCGCATCACCGCCGCCGACGAGTGGATCGACGATCCCTATCGCGTGGGCGATCGTCTCGCCAAGGAGACCTGGCAGACTTGGCGCCGACAGGGCATCGACCCGCTGCGGGTCGCCGCCGACTACGCACACGGAATCGGGCTGGAGTTTCACGCCACCTACCGCCCCAGCGGCTTTCACTTTCCCGTTCCGCAGGATGAGTGGAACGAAGGGGGCGCCTACGATCAGCATCCGGAATGGCGAGGGCGTGACAAGCAAGGGCGGCCGACACCGCGCCTGTCGTACGCCTTTCTGGGTGTCCGAGATCTCGTTATTGAGTTTGTCAAGGAGATCGCTGGCTATCCGGTGGACGGCATTTGCTTCGCCTACAATCGACGTCCGCCCTATCTCGAACACGAGCAGCCCCTCATTAAAGGCTTCCGAGGAAAGTTCGGCAAAGATCCGCGTGAACTCGACGACAAGGACCCTCAGTGGCTCAACTACCGGGCGCGTTTCATGACGGAGTTCATGCGGCAAGTTCGCGCAGGATTGGCGAATGTCCAGAGACGCAAGAGGCGCGACAAGCCGTTTGAGGTCAGCGCCATCGTGTTGAGCAGCGAGGAGGAGAACCTCTACTACGGCCTTGATCTCGAGGAATGGGTCGAGCAGGGCCTGGTCGACACGTTGATGCCGTACTCCTCGGTCAGGGGTATCAACAGCTCGAAAGACTCTTTCGTGGACCCCGAGGACGCCGGGTTCTTCTACCGGATCACGCGCCGGACGAATTGCAAGCTGGCTTTGAACCTGATGCCGCGGCGGTTGAGCGCCGATGAGTACCGCCGCCGGGCACACGCGCTCTATCACGCGGGCTCGGACCATTTCTTCTTCTGGGACACGAACGCGCGCAACGACTTCAGCCCGTCATGGGATGCGCTGCGTAGGCTGGGCCATCGCCAGGAACTGGAGGAGTGGGCCGCCGCCGGCATGCCAGCGCACAAGCCGGCGGGCTCGCGCCTCCGCAAGTTGGGGAATTGGAACCTGCACTACGAAACACCAGGGTAGGAAGCGTCCGGTCCCCACACGCGATATCCCCAGGGTGCTACGCTCTTCATTCCCGAACACCGTCACACTCGACGAGCCAACACCTCTGACTGGCGATAGAAAGCAAACGACGAATGACACCTAACCTCGCACGACGCAAACTCCTCGACGGCGGCGTCATCTCCGGCCCCTCGGTTTCCTACCCCGCGCCTGAGATTGTCGAAGAGGCCCTGCCACACAACTTCGACTACCTTTGGCTCGAGTGGCAGCACGGCGGATGGACCGAGACTACTCTCAGCGGGGCGCTTGCTGTTTGCGTCGGTCGCCAGACAACACCCCTGGTGCGGCTGCCCGGACTCGAGCCCTCGTGGATCGGCCGCGTCCTCGACCTCGGCGCCATGGGCATCATCATCCCGATGGTCGAAACCGCGGAGGAATGTGAACGCATCGTGCAAGCGTCGAAGTTTCCGCCGCGAGGCGGGCGTTCGGCTACGGGGTTTCGCACGGCGCACCTTTCCAATAACGATTTCTTCGAGTACGTCGAAAAAGCCAACGACGAGATTCTGGTCGTCGCCATGGTCGAGAGCCCCGTGGCCATCGGCAACGTGCGCGAGATGATGGCTGTGCCGGACATCGATTGCATCTTGATCGGCCCCTACGACTTGTCGCGGTCGGTCGGGGCGGCGTCGATGAGCGACGACATCGTGGAAGACCTCGTCCAGGAGGTGCTGGCAGCCTCCAAAGAAACCGGCGTGGCCGCGGGCTACGTCACCAACGGGTTTGACGAAGCCAAACGGCGCGTCGACCAGGGCTTCCGGATGGTCTGCCCGGGGCACGACCTCTTCGTGGTACGAACCGGGTTCGCGGACATGAAGGCCGCGGCAGAGCGGCTGTAGGTTCCTCGCAAAGCCGGTTTTCGCAAAGACGCAAAGGACCGCCAAGGACGCAAAGAAAAACTGGCCGAGAAGGAACTCAGAGAAGGAAACTCTTTGCGGACCTTTGCGTCTTTACGGGAACCGCCCTTGCTATGATGATCGCGCGGAACCCTCCCAAGGGACGAACCTTATGAAACCTCTTTCGACTCTCATCGTTGCTATCATTCTCGCGCTGCCGGCCTCGGGCCAGATTTTCAGCCTGACCCGCGAGCAGATGATCGAGTGGACCAAACACAACCCCTACGAGCGCTTTCCCGACGGACGGCCCAAGGTGCCGGCGAATCTGCTCGAACGCATCGCCGAGCTGAGCGTCGAGGAGGCTTGGGGTGTTCTCCGCGGCAAGGGCTACATGCGGCAGTACGCCGACGGTTTTGAGATCCTCAAGCCGGGTCAGCGCCTTGTCGGCCGTGCCCTCACAGCTAAGTACCTGCCGCTCCGTCCCGACCTTAAGGAAGTCGTGGATGCCGACGCCAAGAAGAAGGGCCTCGCCCGCGGCAACACGCAGAAGGTGATTGACGTTCTGCAGCGGGACGACGTCGCCGTGGTAGATCTGATGGGCGCGACGCCGGGACACAACTTCGGCGGCGACAACCTTCATTCAGCCATTTGGGGAGCCACGCGCCGCGGGGCCGTCGTCGACGGCACCATCCGCGACCTGCAAGGGTCATTTGACCTACCGTTAAACCTCTACTACAGAAAGGCACACCCTTCAGCGGTGAGCGGGGTTCTCACGGTTGGCATCAACATTCCGGTCGAGATCGGTGGTGCGGTGGCCATGCCGGGTGATGTCGTACTCGGCGACCGCGAGGGCGTAATCTTCATTCCTCCACATCTGGTCGGAGAAGTCTTGGAGAGAGCCGACTACATCCACATCAAAGACGAGTGGACCAAGGGGAAGCTGCTGACCGGCAAGTGGCGCGCCAGCCAGCTCTACGGCGGCGAGTTGACCCCCGAACTGAAGAAAGAGTTCGAGGCGTTCAAGGAGAAGCGGATGAAGGAGATCAAGGCCAAGCGCGGCGGAAATTGATGCGGCTCGGCGAGGCAGGCGTGCCTCGATGCATGGGAGGGAACCTGTCGTGAATCGCAGAACCTTCGTCCGAAACACTGGGCTTGCAGCTGTCAGCGGTGCCGCGATGTCCTGTGGTCCCGGAGACGGCGATGCCGGTGCTGGGCACATCCTGATCACGTCGGCGGAGCACCGTCTGGCGCAGGTTCTCGCCGACGCGCTCGCTGCGGACCACGAAATCCTACTCACGTCGCGCCAGGAGGTGGAAACCAGCCACCCGTTCACGCAGGCTGACTTGGGCCACGAGGAACCCACAAACGAGTTGGTGCGGGGCGTCCATGCCATCGTCCACGTGGCCGAAACGCTGCCGGGCGAAGACCTGCATTCTCAGATCGATCACCTGACACGCAGCACCTATAACCTCTTGCGGGCGGCGACAGAGGCAGCCGTTCGCCGAGTCGTCTTCATCAGCACGCTTGAGATGATGACCGCGTACGGCCCGGATTTCCTCGTTGAAGAGCGGTGGCGGCCGCGGCCGAGCCTGTCCGCCCCGGCGCTGCCCAAGTACCTGGGCGAATTCACCTGCCGTGAGTTCGCACGCGCGTGCAAGCTCGACATCGTGGTTCTCAGAATGGGCGAAGTTGTCGCATCGTCTGACCCGCAGACGCCCACCTCCATCGCCGAGGAGGATGCCATGCAAGCGGTTTCACTCGCCTTGACCGCCGAAGTCGAGGACAACTCGCAGTCCTTGGGCCGGTGGGCGGTCTTGCATGTGTCGTCCGGCTCAGCGAATGCACGTTTCTCCTCCGACAGGGCCAAGAACGTGTTGGGATACGAACCCCGCGTTAGTGGAGGGGCAGCATGAAGGTCCTCATCATCGGCGCCAATGGCTACCTCGGGCCCCACGTCGTCCGCGCGCTTGAGAATCACCACCAACTGCTCATTACCGACATCAAGCCGCCGCCCTCTCCCACCCAGCACGAGTTCCGGCGAGTGGACGTAACGTCGCTCGAACAGGTGATGCAAGCGGCCAAGGGCATGGACGCGATCGTCAACCTCTCGGTGCTGCGCAACCACCGCAAGATCGCGTTCGACGTGAACACGATCGGCTGCTACAACCTCATGCTGGCCGCGGTCGAGCACGGGATCAAGCGGTTCATCAACACGGGCCCGCACTTTACCGTGACAGGGCCTCCGTACGAGGGCTTCGATCACGGCATCGTCCCCGAGGTGCCGCCTCAGTCGGGCATCAACCTCTACGCCCACTCCAAGTCGCTAGGGCAAGAGATCTGCCGGCTCTTCACTGAGCATCACGACATCTGGGTCCAGGAGTATCTCTTCTACAACTTCCGCGAGGTGACCGAACTGAAGCCGGGGGCCGGCGGCGTACCGTTCATCGTCTCGTGGGGTGATGCGGGGCAGGTCTTCCGCCTCGGCCTCGACGTCGATTTGTCGAAGCTGCCCTCGAAGTGCGAGGTCTTCTTCATCCTCGGCGATATGCCCCATGGCAAGTTCCTCAATGAGAAGGCCAAACGCATCCTCGGTTTTGCGCCCAAGGACGACATGTCGGTGCTGTGGCGGCGGCCCGGCTGACCCCTCGACAGTTTCGTGTCTAGATTTGCGTCCTTTTTCGCCCACCCTCGTCTGAGCTAGTGAAGATCCGGTTCGGATCGACAACTCACTACGAAGGAGGACGGACAATGACCAAATCCCACCCTGCTGGACCGACCCCGAGCGATACGGGCAAGCGCGGCCCGGTCGAGGTTGACTTCCACTTCTTGGACCGCGAGGTCTGCGGACGATGCCGCGATACGGACGCCAATCTAGACGCGGCGCTGGAAGTTCTGCAACCTGTCGCCAAGTTGATTGGCGTAGGGATGACTGTTCGGAAGACGAAGATCGAGTCCGTAGAGCAGGCCCGCGAGCTCGGCTTCGTCAGCTCACCAACGATCCGCATTGGGGGCACCGACATAGCGCCGCAGATCGAGGAGTCTGTGTGCGAGCCTTGTGGCGACCTCTGCGGCTGCGGGGAAGATTTCCAGTGCCGCATCTGGCGCTGGCGCGGGGCGGTTTATCGAGAGGCTCCGACCGGGTTGATCGCTGAAGCGGTCATGCAGAGCCTGCTGGGTCGGGAAGACGTATCCGAATCCGATCGTCGCGAGGCCGTCGAGCCGCCGCTTCAACTTCGACAGTTCTTCGAGTGCAAACAAGGACCGACACCGACGTCGGGAGCTAGATGTTGCTAGTGGGACCGAGCCGGGAGGCTGTGTGAAAAGGGTGGATCGTCATGGCGGGGCACGTCATGGCGGGCCCGGCCGACCGGCGCAACCAGTAGAAGCATCCGTTGGGCTTGACGAGAAACCTGACTGTTACCTCGGGCAGGTGGACCAAGCACTAGGCCAGTCCGCGAAGCGGACGCAGGATTGTAGCCCAAGGTGAAGCCGTCCGGGTCTTGCACGGCGGAACCCTGGGTATCGAAACCCTGCGGCAGGAGCCCCGAAGGGGCGAAGGAGAACTAACCAAGCGTGCCTAGCAGCGTCTGTAGCAGGCTGTGCCTGGCAGTTTCGATTCGCAAGCCATTCACTCACCGGCCGCGGCAGCCCACCGGCTCACGCCCGCGCCTCTTGTTACGCTGAAAGCAGAGTCAAGATGACTTCCAACACCAACCAGGTTTGGCGGGACTTCCACACTCAACTGAGGCGCTACATCAAGGCGCGAATCGGCAACCAGGCCGATGCGGAAGATATGCTTCAGGAGGTCTTCCTGCGGGTCCATCGGCGGCTGGACTCGTTGCGAGCAGAGGAGAACCTGCGTGCCTGGGTTTTTCGAGTGGCACATAACGCCGTGATCGACCACCTTCGTCGCCGTCGTCCGGATGGGCCCGGCGAGGCCATCGAAGCGGCCTCGAGAAGCGGTGTTCGCGAGGAGCACAGTCACGACCTGACGCCTTGCCTCGACCCCCTCATGGAGCAGTTGCCGAAGAGCTACCGGCAGGCCCTTCAGCTCACGGACCTCGGGGGACTGACACAGAAAGCCGCAGCCGATGCCCTGAGCCTCTCGTTGTCGGGGATGAAGTCGCGTGTGCAGCGCGGGCGCGAGAAGCTGAAGCTCCTGCTAGAGGATTGCGCGACATCGAGGTCGACCGGTACGGCAACGTGTTGCACCGTTCGCCTCGCCCAAACCCCCTCACAGGGGCGCGCCCCTGCTGCCCTACCACAGCCGCTTGTTCTTAAAACTGCTGCCGGAGAACCCGATGTGTTTCCTGGGGGCGGCTTCGCACCGGCTTGCTCCCCCTGACTTCACATTGTGATCGAAGTTCTTGATTCGTTTCACCTTCTCAATGCTTCGGGAGGCCCGAAACCCCGGCCGCAGCAACGACGGCATTGACGGGCACGTCAAAATAGTAGGCATGGGGGCCGAAAGCAGTCTCCTGAGGGAGCGGACCGTCGCCGGGCTGAGCACCGACGAACTGCTGCATGCCTACCGGGTGATGTATCTCTCGCGCCGGTTGGATGACAACGAGATCATTCTCAAGCGGCGCAACCAAATCTACTTTCAGGTCAGCGCAGCGGGGCACGAAGCGGTGCAAACGGCCGCGGGGATGCTGCTGCGTCCGGGCTACGATTGGATCTATCCCTACTACCGTGACCGGGCGCTGTGCTTGGCTCTCGGGGTCAAGCCGCTCGACATGCTGCTACAGGCCGTGGGCTCGGGCGCGGACCCGGCGTCAGGCGGACGCCAGATGCCGTCGCACTGGTCGAGCCCGCCGCTACACATTGTCTCCGCCTCGAGTCCAACCGGCACGCAGTTTCTGCAGGCCGTCGGGTGCGCTCAGGCCGGCCGGCTCCAGCCGCACGCCGACGAGAAGCGGGACGCGGGACTCGACGTGCAGCAGGAGGTGGTGCTGGTGTGCGCGGGCGACGGCGCGACAAGTGAAGGAGAGTTCTGGGAGGCGTTGAACGCGGCGTGCCTCGAACGCTTGCCCGTCTTGTTCTTGATTGAGGACAACGGGTACGCCATCTCCGTGCCGGTGGAAGCCCAAGCCAGCGGGGGGAATCTCTCGAAGCTCGTCGAGTCGTTTCCGTCCCTGGCGGTGGAAGAGATCGACGGGCTGGACTTCCTGGTGAGTTACCGGGCGATCGACAAGGCGGTTCGCTATTGCCGCGGCGGCGCCGGACCGGCGCTAGTCCACGCACATACGATCCGGCCCTACAGCCACTCGCTCTCGGACGACGAGACGCTCTACAAGCCGCCGGAAGAGCGTCAACGTGAGGCCGAGCGCGATCCGATCCCCCTGTTCGGAGAGCACCTGCAGCACGAAGGCGTGGCCGACGAGCACACACTGTTTACGATCCACTACGACGTCGATCTCGAGATTCGGCAAGCGGTGGACCAGGCCCTGCGCGCCGACGATCCGGCCGCAGGGTCGGCCCAACGCTACCTCTACTCACCAACTGTCGATCCGACAGCCGACGAGTTCCGGACCGCTCCGCGTTACTCGGGCGCGCCGAAGACGATGGTCGACTTGATCAACGCCTGTCTCCACGACGAGATGAAGCGTGACGCGGGCATCGTCGTGTTCGGCGAAGACGTTGCCGACTGTACGCGCGAGGAGTATTTGAGCCGGGTCAAAGGCAAGGGCGGCGTGTTCAAGGTCACGGCCGGTTTGCAGCGCGAGTTCGGAAGCAAGCGGGTGTTCAATGCACCGATCGCTGAGGCGGCGATCGTCGGCCGCGCCATCGGCATGGCTACGCGTGGCTTGAAGCCGGTCGTGGAGATCCAGTTCTTCGACTACATCTGGCCGGCGATGATGCAGTTTCACAACGAGCTGGCCACCCTGCGCTGGCGCTCGCACAACGGCTTTTCGTGCCCATTGGTCGTGCGCGTGCCGATTGGCGGCTACTTGGGAGGCGGGTCGCTCTACCACAGCCAGTCTGGCGAAGTGCTCTTTACCCACATCCCCGGCTTGCGGGTCGTGTTCCCGTCGAACGCTCTTGACGCCAACGGGCTTCTGCGCACGGCTATCCGCTGCGACGATCCCGTGCTGTTCCTCGAACACAAGAAGCTTTATCGCGAGACGTACAACCGTCACGGTTACCCAGGGCCGGCCTATATGATCCCCTTTGGCCGCGGCGGCGCGGACGAAACAAGGCTCCGACCTCACCGTCGTGACCTACGGGGCCCTCGTCCACCGGTCGCTGCAGGCGGCCAAAGCCGTGGAGAAGGGGCAGGGGGTGTCGATCGAGATTCTGGACCTGCGCACCTTGAGCCCTTACGATTGGGAGGCGGTTGCGAATTCGGTATCGAAAACCAGCCGCGCCATCGTGGCCCACGAAGACTGCCGGTCGTTCGGTTACGGCACTGAGATAGCCGCACGCATCGGGAGCGATCTTTTTGATCGGCTCGACGCTCCCGTCGGCCGCATCGGGGCGCTCGATACCTGGGTGGCCTACAACCCCTCGCTGGAGCGCGAAATCCTACCGCAGACCGAGGACATCGAGCACGAGATGGAGCGGATCCTGGCCTACTGATTCGCCCCCGGCGCTGGACGTGGCGAGGGAAGTATCGAGACCTGCAGCCAGAGCAGGATAGTACCTCAATCCCACCTGAAATCAGCCGTTTCCCCGAGATCGGCTGTGACCGCCAGCATAGTAGGATGTTGTTGATGTCCTCCGCTCCGCGCCCGGCTGCCGGCCTTCTATCCTTGGTTGCCTGTGTTGCCTTGGTGGCCCAAGGTGCCCCCAAGGAACTGATCGTCAAGCAAAGCCAGGCGTCGCTGCTGTCCTCTTGCCTCGACGGAAGCGCCATGGTCGCCGAACTGCCCGAGGGACAAAGGGTCCGTTTGCGCTTCGCCCTGGCGGGCGCGGGCAGCCGCTGTTACTCGGTCTCCACCCAGATCGAAGGAAGAACCTACAAGGGATACGTCTATCGAGATGTGTTGGCTGGGCTCGACGAGTTCGAGAACCGCCGGCGGGAAGCATCTAGTCAACAGTTAGTCGAAAGCGCTATTCAGATGATCGGGCTGCAGGAGGGAGAGCCCGCCTCCCGGACGTCTTCCTCTGAGTCGCTGGCGCAGCGAGCGGTGCTGCTGAAGGCCGCCGCGGAAATACAGGAGGGCCGTCCGGCGGAGGCGGAGCGGCTGCTCCTCGAATCTAACCTGCCGACCGACCATCGGAACGCGGCACTCTTACGGTCGAAGGCGTTGATGCAGCTTCATCGGCCGCGAGAGGCCCTCAATGTGCTCGATCCGGCTCTCCGCTCCCACGGCCGTGACGCGCAGTTACTGGCGATGGCCGGCCTGAGCTCGTTCGAGCTCGACGACATTCGGGCCGCCGAGATGTACTTGCGTGAGTCCCTCGCCATTCATCCCTCCCCTTGGGTGGAGAGCGTGTACCGCAAGGTCAAGAGGGAGTCGGCAGCTGATCAGAGCCACGAAAAGAGCTACGGGTCCCGCTTCACTCTCCGCTACGAGGGCGCCACGCTCGATGCCGATGCCGCACGCCGCTTGACCGCCGCTTTCGAAGGCGAGGTCACGCGCATCTCACAGCACCCCGGGTGCCGGACGACCAATCGCCTGCCTGTGATCATCCAGAGCCGGGAAAACTACCGGAACACCACGGGCGCGGCGGATTGGAGCGGTGGACGCTATGACGGGCGCATCCGTATCTCCTTGCCGCCAGGTGGAGAAGTGGACGGCTTTGTGCGCCAGACGTTCTCGCATGAGTTCGTCCATGCCTGCCTGGCAACGATCGGCCGTTGGCCTTCATGGCTGCACGAGGGGTTGGCTCAGAAGCTCTCAGGTGATGTGCTTCCTCCGCTGGTGGAGGCCCAGCTCGTGACACTGGTCGGCAAGGACAAGCTTCCAAAACTGGAACAACTAGCGGGCGGCTGGGGGGGGCTGAACAGCCAGGCAGCGCAGTTGGCGTACGGCGTATCGCTGGCCGCCACGGAGATCTTCCTCGAACGCCACCAATACTACGGACTGCGCAACCTGATGAATGATCCCTCGAGTCTCCCTCGTATCCGTGAAGAACTCGATCGAAGGCTGCGCGAGCGCTGCCGCTAGTGGAGCGCCAACTGCGGCGTCGTCCGGGCATTGAAGGGACGTGACGTAGCCTTTGCCGCTTGTGGCGGGCCCGATTTTCTCGTGCCCTACACGCTTGCGGCACTATCTAACGGGACTCCGTGGGCTTCCTGAGCCACCGGCGGCGTCTCGGCGTTCGGCGACCCTTGCGCCTGTTGCGATTCGAGTTGTCGAAGTTTCTTCACCTTCTCGATCAGCGTCGTACGCTTGAGCCGCAGCAACTCGGCCGCCTGCGTCTTGTTACCGTGGGTTCGCTCGAGTACCCGCTGAATCAGGTCACGCTCGAAGTGGCCCACAATCGTCTTAAAGTCTGCCGGCTCGGCGTTCTCTTCCTGTCCGGGTCGGGATGCAAAAAGGGTCCGCGGCTCAGGGAAGTCCTCGATGTCGACGAGGTCACGGTCTTGTGATCGAATCACCGCGATCTCGACCGCATTCTCCAGCTCCCGAATGTTACCGGGCCATAATCGCGACATCAACGCGGCCTCCGCGCTGGGGTGCAGTTCCTTTCTCGATGCTCCGTCACGCCGGCAAAACCGCTCCAGAAAGTACTCAATGAAGAACGGAATGTCCTCCCGCCGCTCTCGCAGCGGAGGCAAATGGATCGGAAACACATTGATGCGATAGAAGAGATCCTCGCGGAATCGTGCGTCGACGACCTCAGCCCAAAGGTTCACGTTGGTGGCTGCGACCACCCGGGTGTCGATGCGAATCGTCTCCACCCCTCCGATACGATGGATCTCGCGTTCCTGGAGCACGCGCAGTAGTTTTGGTTGCAGCTCGAGCGGCAGATCTCCAATCTCGTCGAGGAAGATGTTCGAACCATGCGCCTGCTCGAAACGCCCGACACGAGCCTGGTGAGCGTCGGTGAAAGCCCCTTTGACGTGGCCGAAGAACTCGTCCTCCAACAGACTGGCCGGAATGCCTCCGCAGTTGACCGATACCATGGCTTGCTGGTGACGAGGACTCAACGCGTGGATCGCTTGCGCCACGCGCTCCTTGCCGGTACCGGTCTCCCCCGTGATCAGCACCGTCGTCTGCGTGGGCGCCACCATTCTCACCTGCTCGATCACCTTCCGGATCGCGGCGCTGCGGCCCACAATCATGTCGGTGGGTAGGCCCAAGACCTGCTCTCCGTCGGGGCTACGTTCCGCCTTGCCACGACCGCCATCCGCGGACCGCGCCGACCCTGGGGGCAATTGCCCGCTTCCGAACGCCGCTCCACTTTCTGCTTCAGAAGAACAATCGTGATCCGTCGCACAAGCTCGTCGGCCGAGAGCGGCTTTGTGACACAGTCAACCGCGCCCTTCTCCAGTAGTTCCAGCGCCGCTCCGAATTGGCCGACTTCCGCTAAGACGACTACTGCGGACCCGGTTGTGACTGCCTGTATAACCAGTTGGCCGCAGTCCTCCAGGCTTCTCACCTCCGGTGCGTGCGGGATGTCGGCAAGAACCACACTCGGACTCAAGGCCGTGATTTGCTGCCGCGCGTCCTCGATACGAGACGCCATGTCTACGCGGAATCCTTGCGTCTCTAGCACTGACCGCAGATGGTCGCTGCTGGCCGGGTCCGCGCAAACCACCAACACTCGGTGCTCGCCGCCCGCCGGGTTGAAAGAGCTATCGATCATGGTTTCCCCCGGCTCCCCGTGACGCCGGCCGCGGTTTAGCCAAGGCACTTCAAGGGCCAATCTGGCGGCGGAAGTAGGCAACGCGTTGAAAAACCGACAGATCGTCGCCGTTGCGTCGAAACTGCGGGAAGCTGACGCGAGCGCCAATATCCCGATATGAAACAGCCCAAACTCGACACGACCGCTTCAACTCCTTGATTCCCCGCAAACCAACGAGGTGTTTGGCGAAATATCAAATCGGATCACCAGTGCCGATCTGGAACTGAGCCCGGCCCGCAGTCGGCCCGGCCAACTCCTACCGTGACCTACTGACATGGTCTGAAGTATTTCTCGTAATCAAGGTCTGCTACTCTGTGCCCGCTACATCCAGGTTTCTGACAGGCGCCGTCATACTTTTGACGATAATCTGTCAGTTATCTAGTAAAGTGCCATTTTGTTGCCAATGACTTAGCACAAGCCGGAGAAGTGGCATCGTCGGTGCATCTAAGCGCGCCGGCGTCAGAACGGACAACTGAATAGCCGGCGTCCCGGGCATTGTGGGATCGCTACCCAGCGGGCCCAGAGGATCACTGTCCAGGGAGCAACGGGTCTGTTGCGGCGGCCTCGAAACATCATGTCCGGCAACATGTCCTGTGTTCTTGAAGACCTGAGGAGCGAGAGGGAATGCCATCTGCTGGGACCGCCCCTGCCACTGCCCATCGACGATCGAAGCGAAAGGAGAGGCAACGAAAGCAAAGTCAGAAAGCAAAGCGAGACGAGCTGATCGTCAAGCATTTACCGCTGGTGAAGGCCATCGCCAATCGAGTCCGCGAGAGCCTGCCCGTACAGGTCGAGTTGGACGACCTGGTGCACGCGGGCATCTTGGGACTGGTAGATGCAATCTCGAAGTATAACCCCGAGAAGAAGGTTGTTTTTCATCTCTACGCCAAGCATCGAATTCGTGGCGCGATTCTCGACAGCTTACGCCAGCTGGACTGGGCTTCGCCCGACCTGCGAAAACGATTCAAGGCGATTGAGAGCTTGACGCAGAAGCTCGGTCAGGACCTGGGACGCGCTCCGACCGAGCCGGAAATCGCCGCCGGGATGGGCGTATCCGAAGTGCAGCTTCGCAAGATGAAAATGGAACTGTACAATGCCGGTCTCACCGCGGGCCAGCCGCATCGTGTGGAGAGACCCGATCACACGAGTCTCGCGGAGGCAGCCGAAGCGCCGGGACACCGGCCCGACGAAGCGTTTGCCCACCATGAGCTGCGGCTTGCCCTCGACCAGGTGATCGCCACGCTGCCGGTTCGCTACCAAGAGGTGATCAAGCTCTACTATGATCACGATCGGACCATGAAGCAGATCGGAGGCGTGCTTGGCGTCAACGAAAGCCGTGTCTCGCAGATCCACAAAACAGCCCTGAAAAAGCTGGGTGTTGCGATGCGTGCCAACGGTTTCCAGTCCACGCAGATGTTCCTCGACGATGCGTAGCCACCCTCCAGCCTTCCCCTGACTCAAACAAGCCGGAACCCCGCAGGTTCACTTCGCACTCTCCGGGAAGCGATCGCCGAGAACCACTCCCAGACGGTTACGGCCGCCTTGCGGTACGCGACGCGCGGCCTCGCTACGTTGCTGCCACGCGCAGCACGAGATAGGGATTGAGCGGCGATCGAGCCAGCCGGCGAAACGGCCGATGCCGCATGAGCCGGAAATAGGCCTCGCAGGGTGAGCCCAGCAGTCTGCCCCACCATTTGGCGCCGACCTGCCCGAAGGTGAAGCGGCCGGCCGGGCCCAGCGCCTCCACACGATCCTCACAGCCGGCAGCGCTCACCAGCGAGCACACTTCCTCGTAAGTCGGCAGAAACCTCTCACCCGGCCAATGAACGCGCCCGCTTTTGGCGTCATCGTGCCAGAAATCGATCGGGAAGGCTCCGTTGGGTGGTCGAAATAGAGCGCGCCCGGCCGCCGCAGCACGCGCAGGCATTCCCTGACGAACTCGACCCGCTGCTCCAACTGGTCGGCCTGCGCCGCCACCTGATAGCGCGGCTCCCACTCCTCGCGCACGCCGATGTGCTCCAGTAAGCCGCAGCTAAAGACAATGTCGAATTGACGATCACGAAACGGCAGTCGGGTGGCATCGCCGCATAGGGGCTTGGCGCTTGGGGGACGGAAGCCCGCAATGCCGGACCGCTCGCGCCACTGCTCGACGCGCGCCGCCCAGGTGTCGATCCCGTAGGCGTGCCAGCCCGCGCCGGCCAAGCAATCAAGTGACAGGCCGGTTCCGCAGCCGCAATCGAGCACCCGGACACGGTCGGCGCCCCGGCCGCTCTGTCCGACGAACTCGCGAAACAGCGGCAAGTAAAAGTTATCCATGCGGTGGCGGACGCCGCGCTCTTCGGCGGCTTGTTTCTCCTCGTGCGTCAGGCGCATGAAGCCGGGGGCCGCGAGAACTCGCCGGGCCCTGACTGAATCCTCGCACAAGCCCGGCCGGCGACGGCAGAACGTTGCGGCTAATCGGCACCGACCGCATCGAAACCGCGCGCGATCAACGCCTCGTTGCTCGATAGGGCGCGTCTGGGGTCGTGGCGTTCGTGGCGGGCGGCGAGGAATCGGCGTCTTTCGGTTACCGTGAACGCTTGCTGTGCTCGTAGAGGAGCTTGCCCTTCTCGTCGTAGAAGCGAAACTCGGCGACCGCGGCCCGTCCGTCAGGCTTGACCGAGATGACTAGAAAGCCGCCGCTGGGCTCGGGACTGTGGTAAGGCTGCTTGATCTTTCCTTCCGGGTCGGTCGTATCGGAGTCGCCCGGAAAGCTCCCGATGATGGCGTTTGCGTCGACGAGCGCCCCACTCGAAAACTCCTCATAGCCGTCCGGACGGATCGCGCGGTACTGCCAGTGGCGGTCGCCGCAGGTGATGAAAAACTCGTCGGGCGAGATGCCGTTGTCGGCGAGCCAGCTGAAGAACTCCTCGCCCTCGTGCCGGTAGCCGTTGATGTCGCTGTGGTTGTCTCGCTTGGCGGCCGAATCCGGTCCGATCATCGGCGTCGCCGAGATCAGCAGTTTGAAAGTCGCGTTGCTCTCCTTGAGCGTGCGCTTGAGCCAGGCCTTTTGCTCAGCGCCCCAGATCGTCTTGAGCGGTCCGTCATTCTGGTCGAGGGGGCTACGGTAGTCACGGCCCTCGACGATCCATATTTGCAGGTCGCGGCTGACCCGGTGCGTGCGGTAGGTCACCGGACTGTTGGCTTCGGGATCGACCACCGGCACCTGTTCTCGAAAGACGCGCAGGCCCAGTTCGTGCGAGGGCGCGAAGCCCGACCCGGATTCGCCTTCGAACAGGTTCGTCTTGGGATAGTAGTCGAGCTGTTTCGGCTGGCGGATGCGGACCGGGTTGACGGCGTCGGAGTCGTCGAAGCGGTGGTCGTGGTCGTCCTTGAGCCAGTAGGTGGCGACGCTGCGGAACAGGTCGAGGAAGCGCGGCTGGGAGTACTGCTCGTGGTGCTTCTTGCGCATCTCGTGCTGCGTTTGCGCCCGGCCGCGATGCCCGGGGGCGTCGTAGTAGACGTTGTCGCCGGTCGCGACGAAGAAGTCCGGGTCCAGATCGCGAATCGACTTCAACGCCGGATAGCCGAGGTGTTTGTCCGGCCCTTGGTAGGTCTCCTTGCGGGGGCCGCCGGTGTGGTGGAAGGCCGAGTAGTTCATCCCTGTGACAATGGTGAAGGTGTAGGCCTCGGCGGTGGACGCGCCCCCGAGCGTGCGGAAGCTGGCCGTTACGGACGTCCGCAGGTTGTCCTTGTCCGGGCCGTAGTGCAACCGGTAGTGGTAGCGCGTGGCGCGCGCGAGGTTGGTTGCTTTGATCTTGACGATGAAGTCGTGGAAGGGTGTGGCCTCCATCCAATCGAGTTTGCGGGCGCCGCGGAACGCGGCGTTATCGGCGATCTCGAAGTACGCCCACCCTTCGATGCCTCGAACCCCCTCCCAGTGCGGGTCCTGGTAGGGGCTGCTGTCGGTCAAACGCGCTTGCAAGATCGCCGACGTCTCGCCCACCTCGCCGGCCATGATGCCTTGGCGCAGGTTGATCGGGAAGTCGGACTGCTGGGCGGCCAGCGGCAGGACTGATGCGAGTACGACCGAAATGAGTCGGTTCATCGTTTGGATGCTCACTAGACGGTACTTTGTCTGTTCGACCCTTAGGCCAACTTGCCACTCGTGCTGATGAGTCTCTGTGCGACCTGCTTGACAACTGTGGTGATGTTCGAGTGTTTTCGCACGGTGCGGGCTGTAGGTGCTTGCGCAAAACCGGGAAAGAAAAGCAATGCCCGGAGTGCCTGGCGTAAGCTGTAGGTCTCTCGGCTCCCCCCATTCTGCTCTGGCTTGAGAAAACCCGATTTCCCCAGTAGCCTGAGACCTGAACTTGAGAACTCAAGGTCACGTTTCAGCTCTCGGCGTGTCACTCGACGCTCTGGCAGCTCATCAACAGAGGTCAGCATCTCCCCTCTGAGATCGGTCAGTGCCGTAACGTCTTGCACTAGACTCCCCAACTGACTAACGCCGCGAATCGCAGGTTGATACCCTTTCTTGCTCTTCATCTTCAGATTGCCCCCTTCCCTTGCTCTGGGATCGCCAGAGCCTTCAAGAATTCCGCAATGCGTTCTGCTTCCGACACACGCAAGTCTCTCGGCAGCCGAAAAGATACCGTCAGACCGTCTCGAAGAGGGAACGGGTAGCTGATCAGATCCGACTCCGTCCTCCCTAGGCTGGGCGACTCTTGTACTGGTTCGGCGAAAGGCTCCACCTGGTTGGTACCGCCCGACGCTGCCCGCCCCACGTCAATCATGCTGACGTCGTCGCTCCACTCCAAACGTGTTTTTCCGCCTCTGCGGGCAACGATATACCTACCGCACCCGAGCTCGGCCAACCTCTTCAGCGTGGCAATCACATCAGGTCTGTCTACAAGTGTGCCCTGCCGAGCCAGAAGTGGCAACATCCCATCAACGGTCGTCTTGGTTGCATTCCGCTCACGAGCCGCAAAGATTTTCAGCATGAGCCGAGCTGTCTCGGACGACCCATAGAGTTGACGTAGACCGTCCATATCGAGGCCGTTACGATCTGCTATCCGAGTCATTACCATATGCTATCACGATAGCATTAGGTTGTCAATAGCGCTATGGTTTCCCGTGCTTTCTTATGGGCCGATTGGCCAGAGGGCTGACTTGCGCCACCTTTGGCTGTCAAGTGAGGTTCTGGCGTGCGCGACCTACCAGTTGGCGCGAGTCGGATAGTCTGCTAGGCGTTGGCGGCTTTGCTTCGACCTGACGCGAGCAACGGCCGCACCACCTCACCATGCACATCCGTTAGCCGGAAATCTAGGCCGACGTAGCGGTAGGTGAGTTTCTTGTGGTCGAGGCCGAGCAGATGCAGGATCGTGGCGTGCAGGTCGTGGAAGTGGACCTTGTTCTCAACACTGTAGTAGCCGTAGTCGTCGGTGCACCCGTAGACGAGGCCCGGCTTCATGCCGCCGCCGGCTAGCCACATCGTGAAACCGTGCGGGTTGTGGTCGCGGCCATCTTCGTTCTCGGCGGTCGGCGTGCGCCCGAACTCGCCTCCCCAGATAACGAGAGTTTCCTCCAACAAGCCGCGGCCCTTCAGGTCTTGGATCAAGCCGGTGATCGGCTTGTCCACCCGGCCGCACATCTTGATCATGTCGCCAGGTGCGTTTGAGCCGCGCTGCTCCCGACACCCAGCAGGTGAGGAACACGAAAAACCGCGGGTCTCTGCGAGCCCCACGCTACGGGTCTTTGGAGCCGTATGAACACCATACCGCCCGCGTCGGACCGTTTATCCGCTTGTCGCCACCCTCGGTCATGCGCTGACCGGGACTGTGGTATCTTGGCGGTTCCATCAGATCAAGCACTCCGATCATCAAGCGAAACTGAGAGGTCTTAGACATTGGCTGCAAGAGCACACTGGGGATCGCGCGTCGGGTTCATTCTCGCGGCAGCTGGGTCGGCCGTGGGGCTGGGCAATATCTGGAAATTCCCCTACATCACAGGCGAAAACGGGGGCGGCCTTTTTGTCCTCGTCTATCTGCTTTGTGTCGCGCTGGTCGGCCTGCCGGTCATGGTGGCCGAAATTCTCATCGGCCGCTCGACACAGAACTCGCCCGTCGGCGCATTTAAGGCCCTGGCTGGACCGCGCAGCTTTTGGGTGTCGACGGGCTGGCTGGGCGTGGCGTCGGCGTTCGTGATCCTTTCGTTCTACAGTATCGTCGCCGGGTGGTCGTTGCACTACACCTGGCTCTCACTCACCGGCAATCTCGTGGGGCGGGAGACGGCCGTGTTCGAAACTCTCTTCAACGGCGTGTTCGAGTCGGTCGGGCTCAACCTCTTCTGGCATATCGTCTTCATGGCGATGACGGTGGCGGTTGTGTTGGGCGGGGTTGCCAAGGGCGTTGAGCGCTGGTCGCGCATCCTGATGCCGGGTCTGTTTGTGATGATGCTCATCCTGCTCGTCAAGGCCTTCACCGTGCCCGGTTTCGGCCAGGCGGTCGACTTCGTGTTCGGCTTCCACACCGAGAAGTTCACGGCCGAGGCGGCGCTCGACGCCTTGGGACAGGCCTTCTTCAGCCTCAGTCTCGGCATGGGCGCGATGCTCACCTACGGCAGCTACCTGCATCGCGACGACGACATCATGAGTTCGTCCATCACGATCTCGTTCCTCGACACGGCGATCGCCATCATGGCGTCGATGATCCTGTTTCCGTTCATCTTTAGCCGTGGGATGGAGGCGGCCCAGGGGCCGGGTCTGGTCTTCATCAGTATCCCGATGGCAATGGGACAGATGACCGGTGGGACGTTCCTCGCGCCCGTCTTCTTCGGGCTGCTGGTTTTCGCGGCGCTGACGAGCGCGATCTCGATGCTCGAGGTCACGACTTCGTACTTCATCGACGAGAGAAAGTGGCATCGACGAAAGGCGGCGACCGTCTCCGGCGCGGCCATCGCGCTGGTCGGCATCCCTTCGGCGCTGAGCGGCGGTACGAACTTCTTCGGCGCCGATATGGCCGCGGTGATCGGTAAGAACTGGTTCGACTCCTTCGACTACCTGGCGTCGAATTGGATGCTGCCCTTAGGGGGCCTGGGCATCGCGATCTACACGGCCTGGCGCATGGATGAGGCTATTCGCCACGACCATTTCCTCTCGGGTAGCAAGCTGCAGTTCTTTTACAAGGGCTGGCTGCTGCTGCTGAAGTTCCTCGTGCCGGTGGCGATCGTGCTGGTGTTCCTGCGGGCCGTGGGTGTGATCTAGCGCGAACGAACGAAGTGGGCTATGGCCGTTGTGGGCAACCGGCGGCCGTGCCCACGGCCGCCGCTCTGAGTTCAAAGGGAAGGGCCCAATGAAGAACTGGCGGAAGACCTTAATCGTGGCGTTGGGCGGCTACTTCGTGGCCGCGTTGGTTACCGGCCTCGCGATCGAGTTAGTGCTGTCAGGGGTTAAAACAGAGAGTCTGCTTAAGTCGGTTGAAGAACGTGTCCCGGTTCCGATCTCAATGGGCGACGGAGATTTCGATCTGTTGCAATGGTTCTTTTTCCGTCCCACGGTGAGCATTGCCGATGTGACAATCGGCAATCCGGCGGGCTTCACGTCCCCGTCGCTCCTTGAAGCGCGGGAAGTCTCGGCGCGCTTCGCCCTCCTGTCGTTGCTAGGGGATGAGATCAAGGTCGGTGCCTTTACGCTGTACGAGCCACAACTCACCATCGAGCGAAACCGGGCCGGGCGGACCAATCTCGAAACGCTGTTCGCCGCCCTTTCCGAGAGCGCGCCCGTGACCAAGCAAGCGGATGCGCCGGGCGACGACGAGAAGGGTCTCGGGCTCTCAATCGACAGCTTCCTGCTGGAGTCGGGCACGGTCCGCTACCTCGAGCCGGGCAAGTCCGAGCCGTCGCTCACTCTGCACGACATCCATGTGTCGGTGAAAGACTTCTCGGACGACGAAACCTGCCGGCTCACCTTTAGCACGGGTCTATTCAGCTCCGACTCGTCGCGACTACGCTTCAGCGGCCGGGCGGGACCGTTCGGCGCAGGGTCGGCACCGGCCCAGGGAGACCTCTCGGTCGAACTTGCTCCGGCCGAGATCCCTGACGACATCCGCCTTAAGTACTGGGGGCATTCACTGGCAGATCCGGGCAGCAGCTCGCGAGTTACGCTCGCCGCCGCGATGCAGGGAGATCTGATTGGCAAGCTCGAGGGCACGGGCGAACTGACGGTGGATGACGTGCAGGTCGGTCGGGGAAGCGAAAACCGGCTACCCATGCAAGGTCAGGCGCCCTTGCAACTCATCGTCAACAACGCGTTGGGCGCTCCGACTTTCGAACTCCGTATGACCGATGCCGACCTGCAGCTCGGCGAGGGCCGATGGCGCGGGCAAAGCCGCCTCCGCTATGACGGCTCTGGCTTTCAGGGAGGAAGCAGCGGCTCCATAGCCGACGTGCGCATCGAGGAACTGCTGCGCGCGTTCACCGAGTCCGGCGACGCACTGTTCGGCAAGGCCGAGATCTCCCAGTACCGCCTGCGTTTCGCCGGTGCGACGTCGGAAGAGATCCGCAACTCCTTGACTGGCCAAGGGACGATCGCGCTTGGCGAGGGACGCGTATCGATGTTCGATCTGCTCGACACGATCCAGCGGCACATGAAGAAGATACTGGGCGGAGAGAGCGCCGCCAAAGGCGACACGGACTTCGTTCGCGCCGAAAGCGGGTTTGAGATCCGGGATCGCCAGGTTCATCTCGCGAACCTGGCGTTAGAGAACTCCTCGTCGAGCATCACCGGTGGAGGCCACTTCACGTTCGACGAAGAGCTGCACATCGACCTCATGACGGACATGCTCGGCGGACTGTCGTCAACGCTGGGAAGTCTGGTGGGTCTTTCCGGCTCGGGGGGCTCGCTGCGCGTGCCGGTCCGTGTCCGCGGGACCTTTGCCGAGCCGAAGGTCCGCCCCGACATCGGCAGCCTGCTGAAGCAGCAGGTGGGGGTCTCCTCGATCTGTTTACCAAGAAGCCCGAGGGGCCCGAGAAGCAGCAGGCAGCCGGCCCCAACTGATCGTACAGCCCCTTTTCGGCCAAGCCGCGGCCGCCGCAACGAAACTGTGTGGGCAGGCCGCCGCTCCCGCGTCCAGAGACTGAGTCCAAGGGGCCGTGAAAAAACTAGAGGGGAGGGCTTCCCTGCCCTGCCGCCACCTCCGCTGGCAATCTATTGACTCCCGCATAATATAGAGTCAGTCAAAACAAAGAGAAGACTGTTTCCAGAAGGCCGTGATCAAACGCGGTTTGCGGTACATGCGGCGGAGTGCCTTGCGGGCCCGCTCGTTCAGCTCGCCGTAGTCTTTCGGACAGACGTTCGGCAACTCGTGCTGCTTCCAGTAAGCCCAGATGTATTCCACCGGATTCAACTCCGGCGCATAGGGTGGCAAGTACTCGGTTGCGATGTGGCCTTCGGAGAGTTCGATGAACTCTTGCACCAGGCGGCTACGGTGCGCCGGCAGCCGATCCCAGACGATCAGCAGCGGGCGATCGATATGACGTACCAACGCCTTGAGAAAGTCGATCACTTGCTCTTTGCCGATCGCACCGGGATAGAGCCGGAAGTAGAAGTTACGCAGCGTCAGCCCCGCCGAGACGGAAAGCTTCTCCCAGTTGAAGTTAAACTGCAGCACCGGTGTTTGGCCACGTGGCGCCCAGGTGCGGCAGCGATGCGGCTTCTGACTCAATCCGCTTTCGTCGATGAAGACGAGCGTACGGCCTTCGTTTTGGGCTTTTTTTTAATGCGCTTCCAGGTCTTGCGCTTCCAGGTGCGGATCCGCTCTTCGTTGCGCTCGCGCGCCTTTCCGGCCGGGCGTTGCGGGCTCCAGTCGAGCGCTCGCAGGATCTTCCAGACGTGGCCTGCGTGGTATGCGACCCCGAACTCGTCTCCGGTCAGCCGAGCCACCCGCGGACAGCTCCACAGGGGCGTTGGGAAGCCGTGGGCTTCCGGGCCTTCCAGCAGCAGCGACGTCAGGCGTTCGCGTTGTGCGGCATCGAGGAGCGGCTTGCGTCCGGCGCGCCCGGCCTGGCGGAGTCCGGCCGCACCCTGCTCGCGGTATTGCCGCCGCCACTCACTGACGGTTTGGCGAGCGACGTTCAGCCGTCTCGCCGTCTCGGACTGATTGTGGCCTTGGTGGAGCAGCCGCATCGCTTCGAAACGGCGCTTCTCCAGCGCCTTGAAATCCCGCTTCACACCTTTGGGGTTGCCCATACATATATAGATGCTCCACACTGTCAAAAAGTGTCATAATAATTTGCGGGATTCAATAGAACGGGCGGGGTAGGCGAACCTGCCTCACTCTGATCGGTGACACCGTGGGCATTCTTTCACAACCCTGACGGGCACGGCGCTGTGACGGTAAGATTGGATAAGGCTGCGGGCGCTACCCCTCCTTCTCTATGAACCTCTATGAACGATGCCTTTGATGAAGTTGCGAGCCTCCTGCAGAGCGACGGCTCGAAAGCGGCGTTTGACTATCTGATCGAGCGATTCCGCGGCGAGAAGAACTACCCCCTGCTGTTCGAGGCGCGGCTGATGAAGGCGCGCGACCAGTTGGGGCTGCCGCTGATGCCAACGGAACAACTTAGCGACTTATCGGAAGAGACACGAATCGCGTACGACGAGAAGTCGATTGAAGCGGCGCGCGAAGCGGGCGAGCTGTTTCTGGCTGAAGGACAGATTGACCGTGCCTGGCCCTACTTTCGGGCCGTCGGGGAAACGAAGCCCGTCGTGGAAGCCATCGACAAACTCGCGCCGCGGGACGACCTCGATGGAGTGATCGAGGTCGCCTTTCATGAGCGTGTGCATCCCAGTAAGGGCTTCGAGCTGATTCTGGCCAACCACGGCACTTGCCGGGCCATCACCTGCTTCGGGCAGTACCCCGATCCGGCCACGCGCGAGGAAAGTGCACACCTGTTGGTTCAAACCCTTCATGCCGAGCTCGTCGGCAGCCTCAAACGTGTGATCGAACGGCAAGACGGAAAAGCGCCCGAGTCCGAAAGCCTTCCCGAACTGATCGCCGGACGCTCATGGCTGTTCGAGGGGAACAGCTACTACATCGACACCTCGCACGTCATCTCCGTCGTACAGTTCGGCGTCGAGCTGACCAAGCGCGAAACGTTGCAGCTCATTGTCGAGCTGACCGAATACGGCAAGCATCTTTCCGAGATGTTTCAGCACCCGGGGGAGCCCCCGTTCGAGAACGTCTACGAAGACCACGGGGTCTACCTGCGCGCCTTGCTCGGCGAAGATGTCGGCGCGGCGATGCAGCACTTCAGAACCAAAGTGGAAGGCTACGATCCCGATCAGGTAGGCAGCTACCCCGCCCAGGTCCTGGTGCGCTTTCTAATAAAGCTCAACCGTTTCGACGAGGCCATCGAGGTGTCCGAGAGCTTTCTCAAGGACGTCGATCCCAACTATCTGTCCTGTCCTACGCGCATGCAGCTTTGTCAGTTGGCCAACAACTACGACGAGTGGGGGCGGGTGGCGCGGGAGGAGGGCGACCTGCTGTCTTTCGCCGCGGCCAGTGTCCAGAAGCCAGGCGCTTCCGTGCCGCGATCGTGAGGGAGCAGTGAGAGCGCTGTTATCACTGCGAGCTGCACGTTCCTCAACAAGTCGAAGGGTCGCCGTCTGCTGACGCGCGCGGCACTCACACCGCGGCGCATCCGATTGACTTGCTGTCCCAACAGAATCTACCGGCTTTGAGACGGTAATCGTTTTAATCGCAATCCATCGCCAACCTCCTCGAACTCCCTCCGGCGGAGCCGATAAGAGGGTACACAATCTTCAGAAGGTGCTGCGTGAGGGCTCGTGGCCGGCTTCCTCTGTAACCGGAGTGCGGGCCTATCTGCGCGGACACCTTTGAGCCGCCGCGGCCGTGACGCGAGTGATCTCCGTGCACGAACCGGCGGAATAGGCTTGGTCTCGGCTACGGCCAGGTCGGCGGGCTCGGCCCCTCCAACCCCGTAGTGGGAGAGCAGCGGCTCTGGCCGGGCCGAGGCCATCAGTCAACGCCCGGGAACTGTTTTTGTCACCTGAGGCCGCTTCTCGGACACGAGCCGTCGATCCGTCTTGACTTGCAACTCAACGTTGTCGAGCGTCACTATGGACCCTGGTGTCTGAGAGCTTCATGCCGCGTGACAAGCCCATCGCCGGTTCAGACGGTGCTTCGCAGGAATTCATCCATCTCAGCCGACGACAGCTTCAACAGTACGGCGACCGGGTCGAGACCTGCCTTGCCAAACTGACCCGCGAGCAAATCTGGTCGCGAGTCCACGAGACCGAGAACGCCGTCGGCAACCTGGTTCTTCACCTGGCCGGCAACGTCCAGCAGTGGATCGTCAGCGGCGTTGGCGGAGCGCAGAACGAAAGAGACCGCGATGCCGAGTTCGCGCGACGCGAGCCGCTTCCGTCCGACGAACTCCTACGTCTGCTGCGCCGGACGCTCGACGAAGCCGATGCGGTCCTGGTAGAGCTCTCCCCGAACGACTTGCTGCGCACGCGCAAGATTCAGGTCTACGAACTCACGGTGCTCCATGCGATTTACCATGTCCTCTGGCACTTTGCCGAACACACCGGTCAAATCATCTGGGCGACAAAACGCATGACCGGTGAGGATCTAGGGTTCTACGGTTACCTCAATAAGGGAACGCAAAGGGGGTCGGCCGCTGAGCGAGAACCGTAGCGCGCCCCAGACTTCCCGAGCCGCAACCCTCCGAAACGCTGAAGAGCTGAATCGACATGGAACCTGCTGACTTTGACCCGAATCAATTCGAACGTCATCAGAAGCACACGCTCTCGCTGGCAGTACGCGCGGAGGAGCACGGCATCGATCTCCCGGTTCTGCTGGCGTGTGGCGCTCGGCCCGGCCCGACGCTGGTCGTGACCGCCGGGATTCACGGCGACGAGTACGAAGGAATACAAGCGATCTTCGACGCATGGGAGACAGTCGATACCGGGCAGATGAGCGGCGACCTTCTCATGGTGTCCGTGGCGAATCCTCCCGCGTTCTGGAACGGGACGCGCACCAGTCCGCTCGATGGCGGCAACCTGGCGCGTGTCTTTCCAGGCGACCCGGATGGAGGACCCAGCGAGGCCATCGCACACTCCTTGGCTCAGGCCGTGATCGCGCGCGCGGACTTCTATCTCGATCTCCACAGCGCCGGCGTGCGATGGCTCATGCCCACCATGGTCGGTTACGACGCCAACGATCCGCGCGGGCGCGAGGCGGCCCTGTGCTTTGGAGCCAAGGTGATCTGGGGACACCCGGTCATCGCGCCAGGGCGCACGATCTCGTTTGCTGATGAACGCAACATCCCCTGGCTCTACACCGAAGCGCGCGGAGCAGGACGAATTGACGCGGAAGACTTGCGAACTTTCCGCGAGGGCATCTTCAACCTCCTTCGCCACCTGGGTGTTCTTCCCGGCGAGCCCGCTTCCGACCGGCAGGTCGAGTGGCGGCTCCAAGGCGACGGCAACATTGAGGAGGGGTCGCTTTCAACCAAAGCAGGATTCTTCGTGCCCCAGGCCGGGTTACTCGATCAAGTTGAAGAAGGACAGCAACTCGGACGAACCCTCGATTTCCACGGCAACACAATCGAGACTTTTCGGGCGCCCTCGAGCGGTGTCATCGCACTGCTACGCCAGTTCCGGATGGTCGAGCCGGGAGAACCGATGTTTGTTGTTACCAATATCGAGGCAGCCGGCGGGTAGCGGATCACGGCCCGCAAGAACCCTGGCCCTAGATCGCGGTCCATCCGGCGTCAACAGGTATGTTAGCCCCGGTGACGTAGCTGGAGGCGTCAGATGCGAGAAAGACGGCCGGGCCCTTGATGTCGTCATCGTCGGCCATGCGGCCTAGGATAGTCCGCGCACTGTACTGGCGGACAAACCGTTTGGAGTGCTTCTTGGTTTGATACCCGCCCGGCGAAAGGGCGTTGACCCGGATGTTGTAGCGACCCAGGTAACTCGCTAGATACCGCGTCATGTGGATCATGCCGCCTTTGGCGAAGTGGTAATCGATGGGGTTGGTGATGCTGGTGCCTTTGTAGATCGACCAGTCCGGTCCCACCATGCCGTAGATCGACGCGATGTTGACGATCGAGCCGCAGCGCCGCTCTTGCATCGGCTCGGAGAAGATCTGACACGCGAGCAACAGGCCGGTCGAATTCACCTTCATCGCTTCCTCCCAACGCTTGGCTGTCACTTGGCTGAGATCGCCCCGCGCGCGGGCGGCACTGTTGTTGAAGAGCACGTCGAGCTGGCCGTGACGCTTGAGGATGCGGTCCCGCACTGAGCGGATTGAGCGTTCGGAAGCCAGGTCGAGCCGCTGTCCCTCGGCCCGCAGCTTCTCGACCGAAAGCTCCGCGGCATACGCCTTGCAACGCTCCGCGTTGCGCGAGGCAATGACGACCGTCGCTCCCGCCTCGGCCAGCGCCCGCACGATATGGCGTCCGTAAAGGCCGGCGCCCCCGGTGACCAACGCGACCTTTCCGTCGAGACGGAACAAGTCCATCGTGTGCCTCACGCTGCGCCCCTCTCCTCGGCGGCGTCGCCCATCACTTGTGCTCGGATGTCCACGCCGACCTTCTCGCTCCACGCGGCGAGGATGTGCTCGAACACGGGTCCGCCGACAGCCTCGCTACCTACGCCGTCTCCCACCGGCAAACCGTTGATACGCGAGACCGGCGCCGTGCAATAGGGCGTCGTGACGACAAACGCCTCGTCGGCATTGATCACGTCGTGGAGTTGAAGATCCCGTTCGTGGTATGCGATACCCACCTCGGCGCACAGCTCGGACACCACTTGGCGGCTCGCGCCGCGCAACATGTTGGCCGCGGTCGGCGAATGGACGGCCCCGCCTTTCACCATCAGGAAGTTGGCGCCGTTGCATTCGGTCAGATTGCCGTGGAGGTCGAGCAGCAGCGGCACGGCGTTGGGATCGGCAAGCTGCGCTTCCTTCTCGGCAATCCACCAGTGCAACCGGCTGCGGTGCTTGATCTTCTGGTCGAGGCACTGCGAGGGAACGTGCCGCGTCGAGGGCGTCACCAGGTGAATCCCGTCCGTAAACAGGCGCCGGAAGGCGGCGAACGGAAGTGGAAACGAGTGAATACAGAAGGTAGGTTCAGTCGGTGCGAAGCTGGCCGCCGTCCCCGCGTAGCCCAAGTTCTCGCCCGGAGTTAAAAAGTAAACCACGCCGAGATCCGCCTCCGCCGGGATCAGCTTGGCATTGCGCCGGATCAACTCGCAAGTGACCTCGGCGGTTTCATCCCGCGGGATGGGTATATCGAGACGGGCGTACTTGGCTGACTCGTAAAAGCGCTCGACATGATCGTTCAAGCGATAGGGCTGGTGGCGAAACGTTCGCAGTTGATCGGTAATGGTCGCTCCCAACACGATCCCGAAGTCGTAGATGTTCAGATGAGCTTGGGAAGAGGGGACGAACTTGCCATGTAAGTAGACCTCGGGTTCGGGCATGGAGGCACCTTCGCTGGATGTGTCGGCGGTAGAACGCGCGACGCGATACGGGAGCCTTACTCTTTCTGGCGGCTCAATAGCCGGGTTCGTTGCCCGGCTTCCACTTGATGTTGCAACCGATGCTGGCCTTCTGGTCGGGCCCGACGGCGGTCCTGGCTAGGACGGCGTCCATGGCGGCACGCAGGTCCCGTCCGGTGACGGGTATACCGCTGTCGGGGCGGCTCTCGTCGAGTTGGCCGCGGTAGGCGAGCTTGCGGTCCGCGTCGAACAAGAAGAAATCGGGCGTGCAGGCCGCGGTGTAGGCCTTGGCGATCTGCTGGCTCTCGTCGTGGCAATACGGGAACCGATAGCCGTGCTGTTCGGCCGATTCTTTGAGCTTGTCGGGAGCGTCGTCGGGATAGTTCGCCGCGTCGTTGGCGCTGATCGCAACGATGCCGATGTCCGAGCCGGCGTAGTCCTTGCCCAGACGCCCCAACTCCTCATTGATGTGCTTGACAAAGGGGCAATGATTGCAGATGAACATGACCAGCAGGCCCTTCTTGTCAGCGAACGTGCTCAGGCTGATCGTGTTGCCCGAGACTGTGTCGGGTAGATCGAAAGACGGCGCCTCGGTGCCAAGTTCGAGCATGGTAGAGGGGGTGAGTGCCATGATGTTGGTCCTTATGTTGTTGGAAGCGCAGCCTCCTTCGTCGAGCACTGCCAAGCTATTCGCCTAGGGTAGCAGTCTCGTTTTACTCGCAACTTGCTCCCGGAGCAGTGCGCGCAGGCGGTCGACATCGCCGGCCTTGGGAAGGCAGCGTTTGGGAACGATGTAGTGCTCCCCGGGTGAAAGGAACAGCAGGAAGCCCTTCTTGGTTTCGAACGCTTCTGAGATCGCTTGCCACGGGAGCCGGCCCGCACGGATCTTGGAGCCGATTTCGAGGGCCGTCGGGGAAAAGCGGTAGCGCATCGTCGCGGCGTGAGGCGCGCCACGCTGGAACTGGCTCGCGGCGCTCCAGCAGACGAGGCCCAACGCCAAACCCGGCAGCACGAGCAGAAGCACAACCCCGAACAGTACCAGCGCCGGGTTGCCGCTGAATGTGCCGCCGTAGACCACCGCCACTACCACCCCGGTGAGAACGAGGAACCCATGCAGAACTAGCGCGAACCGTGCACGCCGGAAGAACAATGCATAGCTCGCGTGGACCAAGTCTTCTAACTCGAGATCAACGGCAACTTCGATCGGCGGGGCGCACGCTGGATCGGCAGTGCTCACCTAAAACTCCACGTGCTGGGGTCCGGTAGGTGAGGCAGGGCGTTGAAACTGAACACTCGCAAATCGTCCTCGGCAACGCGAAGCGTGGTCAGACCAGAGTTATAGGTAGCGCCTGCCAAGCGCCACATCTGCCGGTCGGCGAGCTTGAGCGCCTGCCCCATCCAAACCCCGATCGGGGTCGCCGACGTGAAAACGGCGATCTTTTCGCCCGGGCCGTACCGTAGCAGCCTCTCCAACGGCGCTGTCGCCCGCCGGCGGAACTCCTCCCACGACTCACCCTCGTACGGGTACCTCTTCTCGGTCCAGGCACGAACGACGGCGATGTCACAGTAGTTGTGATTGCGGTGCACTTCTTCGTCGTCGTTTTCAATCAGCCGCATCATCTCGGCGTATTCGGTTTTGAACTTGGGGTCATCATTGCCCAGTGGGTCGGCCAGCGCTTGGTAGACGGCTCCCAGGTCGAACTCGTCCCAGAGAGGCTCCTCGGTGATGCCAGGGAAGGAAACACCCGCGTCATGGTAAGCGCGTTCGACGACGGAAGCAGTGCTCTTCTGCCGTTTGAGGGCCCCGCTGAAAACAGCGGCGAACTCCGTTTGCTGGTGCACCAGATACTCCCCCAGTAACCGCGCCTGACGCCGGCCCAGGGCCGAGAGGGTGTCGTACCGGTGGCGCGGTCCGGCTTGCCCATGCCGGATCAGATACAGTCGACTCACGGCTCGCGCTCCATGACCAGGACGGCGGCCTCGGCCAAGCCGCGGACCCGTTGGTCAAAGTCGGCGAAGCGCAAATCGCTGGTTTGGCCTACACGGTAACGGTAATAAATCTGTTGAAGTACCACCGCTAACTTGTACAAACCAAACACTTCATAGTATGCGATGCCACTCAGGTCCCGGCCTGTTGCCGAGGCATATCGATCGAGCAACTGGCTGCGGGAGAACCAGCCCGGGTCCGTTGTGACGGCGCTGATGGCCTCGCGTCGCATCAGCGGGTCGTCCCCCTGGGGCCAGTAGCACAACACAATGCCAAGATCCACCAGCGGATCCCCAACGCTCGTCATCTCCCAGTCGAGTACGGCGTTAACTCGGCTCGGATCGGCAGGGTCGAGCATCAGGTTGTCGAGCTTGTAGTCGTTGTGGACGACCGTAGCGGGCGGTGACTTCGGGAGCCGCTCGACGAGCCACGCGGCGAGCCGGTTCATCTCCGGCAAGTCAGAGATCCGGGCCTGCTCCCAGCGGCCCGACCAACCTCGCACCTGGCGTTCGAGAAAGCCGTCCGGACGTCCCAGGGAGTCGAGCCCGTGGCGGCAAATGTCGATCGAGTGCAGCTCGGCCAGGCAGTCGATGAAGCCCTGGCTGATCCGCGAGGCGTACGATGCAGCGGCAGCCAATTCCGGCGGCACCTCTCGGCGTACGATCGAGCCGCGCCGCCGCTCCATCACGAAGAACGGCGCCCCGATGACAGACTCGTCTTCGCAAAGCACATAGACGCGCGGGGCTGGTTTGAAATATGGGCCGACGCGGCTGAGCACGCGGAACTCACGCGCCATGTCGTGCGCCTTGGGAGGCACCGGCCCCATCGGAGGGCGCCGTAGCACGTACTCCTGCCTGCCGACGCGCAGGCGATAAGTGAGGTTTGAGTGCCCACCCGGAAACTGGTCGATCTGCAAGGGTCCGTCCAGCTCATCCAGCTTGTCGCACAGAAAGGCGGCAAGAGAGCGGGTGTCAAACTCCTCGCCGGGGCGAACCGGCGCCGTATCATCGCTCATGGAATCAAAGCTAGCGGCGGGCACTCCTGCTCGTTGGCCCGCGAGAAGCGCCGGCCAGGGGTGTGGCGTGCCACCCCCGGCCGTTCCACCCGGCACCGCACGCCGGTATTCTCCGCCCTGTTCAACCTCGCGGCTCTATCGGCTGTTCATCGCGTCTGATCGGAAGGAACAGGCTCCGTCTGGCCCTTTGCCGCCTGCCCGGTGACAGTAAGGCACCCTTCCAAGCTCGCAAACTGCTTCTTGGTCAGCCTCGGCAGCGCCCACAACTCCCCCACGGCCTTGAACGGGCCGTTGCGCTCCCGGACACGGACGATCATCTCGGCGCGCGACCGGCCCACGCGTGGCAGAGCCTCGAGTTCCTTGACGCCGGCTTGGTTCAGGTCCAGCCGGACGGCGCACGGCGGTTTCTCGGCCGCCAGCGGCCACGAATTACACGACAACACAAGAACCAGCCTAAGCTTTCTCCAGCAATCTCGATTCATCGCCATCCCTTCGCAGGACGCGTAGGGTTTCGAGCGCGCGGTTGCGATAATCTTCGGCCGCCGTCGGGTCCACGCGCTGCAAGGCGGCCAAGTCTCTGCGTGTCCTCTCGATCGCCCCCTGCAAGATCGGTCCGGACTTACTGCTGAGTCCCGCGCGGCTGTATTCCTTCATACTCACATCCAGAATCTTCGAGACCGCATGCAGAGCCCGTTTGCGCGGGAAACCGCCTTTCATCATCTGCCGGACCGCGCTCTCGAGCAAACCTGTGAGCAGGTCCGAAACCATCGATCGCGCAATGGCGTGTCGGACTTTGTGCTCCGGCCGGATCAGCTCGAACTCCGCGTCCCATGCCTGAATCATCACACGGGCCATCTGTGAGGCCACCGGCCCCCCTTCCACCGTAAAGTGAACGCCCGCCAGGGAAAGAACCGGTTTCTGGAAGACGTAGAGCGGATGCATCGAGCCGACCGCGCCCCCCGGGGCGGCTAAGGGTCGGAGAACAACACTGCTCCACGACCCGCTCGTGTGCAACAGTACTTTTCCGTCATACCGGAAAATGACGTCGACGAGCCGCTCGACGACCGACTCCAGCACTTCATCGGGCACCGCGATCAGAACGACGTTACAGGCGACAAGCTCTGCGAGGTCGTCACTCGGCTCTCCCATTTCGAGCAAGCGCACGGCGCGGCGGGCGGAGGCGAAGTTGTGCGAAAGGACGGGGCCCAGCCTGAATTTGTCTCGCGGCAACAGCGTGACCAGGGTGCGCCCGACCCTCCCCGGTCCAATCAGACCGACCTTCGTCACGCGTCCGCCTTGACCGCGCCGGTCAGGTCTTGGGTCTTCAGCGCTTTGATGCGATCCCGGAGCTTCGCGGCCTTCTCGAATTCGAAGATCTTGGCGGCTTCCCGCATCTGCGTCTCGAGTTGCTCGACCAATCGTGCCATCTCCTCCGGACTTGCGGGTAGCTCCGTAGTCTCGTCCTCGACAGGGACGTCCACGTAGTCGGCGTCGACGATACGCGCGAGGCTCATGTCGACCGGTTTTGAAATCGACTCGGGCGTAATCCCGTTGGCGTCGTTGTACTGACTTTGCAGAGCCCGCCGGCGGTTTGTCTCGTCGATCGCCTGCTTCATGCTGTCGGTCATGCGGTCAGCGTAGAGGACGGCGGTGCCTTTCACGTGTCTCGCCGCGCGGCCGATGGTCTGGATGAGCGACCCCGCCGAACGCAGGAAACCCTCTTTGTCCGCGTCGAGAATGGCGACGAGCGATACCTCCGGCAGGTCCAAACCTTCGCGGAGCAAGTTCACTCCGACCAGAACGTCGTACTCGCCCCGGCGCAGGTCGCGCAGATGCTTGACCCGCTCTAGTGTATCGATCTCTGAGTGCAGATAGCGGCATTTCACGCCGGCCTCGGTGTAATACTCTGATAAGTCCTCCGCCATTCGCTTGGTGAGCGTGGTCACGAGCACCCGCTCATTCAACTCCTCTCGCCGGCGGATCTCTCCCAGCAGGTCGTCCACTTGACCCTTCACGGGACGCACGTCCACTTGCGGGTCGAGCAGCCCGGTGGGCCGGATGACCTGCTCCACCACCACGCCCGACGATTTGGTCAGCTCGTACGGTCTCGGTGTCGCCGAAACATACACAAGCTGATTCACCCGGTGCTCGAACTCTTCGAAGGTCAGCGGCCGATTGTCCAGCGCACTGGGCAGCCGGAAGCCGTGCTCCACCAGCACGGTCTTGCGCGAGCGGTCGCCGTGATACATGCCACGCAACTGCGGGATGGTCTGGTGGCTCTCGTCGACGAAGACCAACGAGTCCTGCGGGAGATAATCAAGCAGTGTAGGCGGCGGCTCGCCTGGCAGGCGTCCGGAGAAGTGGCGCGAGTAGTTTTCGACCCCGTGGCAGTAGCCGACTTCGCGCATCATCTCGATGTCGAACAGCGTCCGCTGGGCCAATCGCTGCGCCTCGAGGGGCTTGCCCAGCTTGTGCTGCTCGCCGTTCCACCAATCCAGCTCTTTGAGGATCGACTCGATCGCGTTCTCGCGCGTGTCGTCCGACATCACGTAGTGGCTCGCCGGGTAGATCGGCAACCGGACGTAGGTCCGGCGGACCTGCGCCGTGAGAGGATCGATCTGCGAGAGGCTCTCGATCTCGTCACCCCACAGCTCGATGCGGTAGGCGTAATCGTCATACGTCGGGTAGACCTCGATCACGTCGCCGATGACGCGGAAGGCGCCCCGTTTGAACTCCCCGTCGCGACGTTGATAGAGGATCTTGACGAGCCGCTTGGTGATCTCCTCGCGCGGGATCGCCTGACCCTTCTCGAGCATCAGCAGCATGCCGTAGTAGGCGTCGGGCGAGCCGAGTCCGTAGATGCAGCTCACGCTGGCGACGATGACGCAGTCGCGCTGCTCGAAAAGCGAGCGGGTGGCAGAGAGCCGCAGCTTGTCGAGCTCGTCGTTGATGGTAGCTTCTTTCTCGATGTAGGTATCGGAAGCGGGGAGGTAGGCCTCGGGTTGGTAGTAGTCGTAGTAGCTGACGAAGTACTCCACCGCGTTTTCAGGAAAGAAGCTCTTGAATTCGTGGTAGAGCTGTGCCGCCAACGTCTTGTTGTGGGCCAGGACCAATGTCGGACGCTCCACGGCCTCGATCACCTTGGCCATGGTGAAGGTCTTTCCTGAACCGGTTACGCCGAGCAGCACCTGGTGCATCTCGGCATCGCGCACGCCGCGTACGAGCTGTTCGATGGCGGTCGTCTGATCACCCTGTGGTTCATACGAGGAAGCGAGCCGGAAGGGCATCTGTTCGGAGGAGTCTACCGGAAATCTGAAGTTCTGATGCCATCGGTCGCTGTCCGATGATCTTGTTGTGTCGACAAGAGCGGAGGAGGACCGATGGAAACATTTGGAGGCTGTTTGGCAGCCTGCTGACCTTTGTATACCACCGCATTGGCCGTCTCGTCATCTTCGACTATTTGCCGCTGTTGACCCGTCCCGAACACACCGGTTGGACAGACTCCTAGGGCAGGGTTCGCAGAAACCCGTAGCAGGTACCTCCTGCCAACCCCGGACGGTCACGCCGGCAGCACCCGTCTCCTGCTCTCGGTGGCGTGCCGCCCGCTCAGCCGCATCGGCCACCACGCAGGAAGGGGCGCGCCCGCCGGGCGGGCAGCGTCGGCCTCACGGCCGGCGTTCGTTCCGTGCCGTCAACCTCAGTTTGTGGTCCCAGTCCTCGCAAACCCCAAGCCACAAAACAAAGCCATTCTCGCCCAGCCCCCCACGGAATCATCGACTTCCGAAGGAACAACAAGACAGCAAGGGTCGCGAACCGACGCGCCCCGCGGTGCAGTAACATCTTCCCGCCGGGGAGGCGGTGCCACACGTGGTGCCCCTACGCGCCTCATAGCACATTCGTGCAACCGCAAAGGAATTGCTAGGCTGGCATCAAACCTTATCACGGTCCTTCCTTACCGTCTTGGCGGGCCGTCTGTCGGCAAAGAGGCAGAATCGGTGACTACGGACTGCATCCCGATCGAGCGGCTGACCTTTCGGCTTGCCCTGGCGGGGTCTCATCTGGCGATCGCTCTCTGCCTTCTTCCCTTGGTCGCAACGGAGTCCTATGCGCAGGACAGGGACAAGGTCGTCCGCTTTCCCACACCCCAGGACGACCGCGCTGCAGCCTTCGCACCCCCAACGACGCCCCTCAAGTGCAGACTCCACAAACTTAAACCGCGGCTCGACTACGAACTGCGTCTCTTCACAGGCTATTGGATCGAGATCCCGACCAAGCAGCTTGCGGGGCCTGAGAACGAGTGGTATGTCACGTTGATTGTTCAACCCCTTTCCAAGGAAGGTCTGGAGCCCACCCGCGTCGACCAGAGAGTTCCAACGGCGGCGATCCCTTCCGAGACCAAGGGTTCGGTTGAGTTCAGCGGCTCGTTTGCCATGGGTGAAGGGCGCTATGCCGTGTCGTGGCATATGCGCGATCCCAGCGGGCGCTACTGCGACGTAGCATGGGCAGTGGAAGGCAAGCTCTCCCGCGCGGATCGCAAGGTCGACGTCGCGCTCGAGCCGGGTGAGGTCGCGCCGTCCGGGATCTATCTCTTTCGCAGGGAGCCGGCCTTAGAGAGGGACCCCGCCGGCCCCAACTTGCGGATCAAGGTGCTGCTCAATCTCGACAGCGGCTCGCGACGGCGCGTCACGCTGCGGCCCTGGCAGATTGGACCGATGCTCTCCACACTACGCTTGCTGGCACGTCACCCCGCCACGTTCCAATTCTCCGTAGTGGCCTACAGCTTTGAGGACCAAAGCGTCCTCTATCGCCAACCGTTGGCGAATCGAGTGAACTTCCCCGCCTTGGGACGCGCCATCATGAGCCTGTCGCCCGGCACGGTCGAGGTCGGCCATCTCGGCAAACGCAAGGAAGCTGATTTCTTCGGCCGCTTGCTGTACGACGAAGTCCAAGACGACGTACCCCTCGACGCTCTTGTGTTCTTGGGGCACGATCCGGTCGTCGGCAAGAGGGTCGCCGCGGAATTCGTTCGCAGCTTCAATAAAGCCGGGCACCCGGTTTTCTACTTGAATGTCAGCCGCCACCTATGGCGCGGCATCGTGGGGCAGGCAGTGCGCACGCTCGGCGGCCGGTCCTACCGCATCCGAAGACCGGCCGAGTTGTCGTCGGCCCTGGACAAGATGCTCGCGAGAATCCTTGAGCAGCCAACGGCACGCGCGGGTAAGCCGGGTGGGTGAGGAATCGTAGTGTCCGACGAATTGATGGTGGCGTTTGAGAACACCTGGTTCCAGCAGCACGCGCGCTGGTCCGACAGCTACGACCTCGAGGGAGCGACGGCGTTCAGCAACCGCCACCTCCGGATCTCGTACTGCCACCGGGCGGCACGAGTCAACGTTGACAAGTCCGACGCGGACCGGGTCATTGATGACGCCATCCGCTTTTTCGAGGACCAGGATTTCGACTGCATCTTCACGCTCTCGCCGCTCGACCGCCCGGCCAACTTCGCCGAGCACCTCCGGCGCCGGGGCTTTGTTGAAAGCACCCTCTCGTCCGCCATGGTGTACGATGCGGCCTCGCCTCGCATCGCCATCGAAACCGGCGCCGAGCTAAGCCTCGCGGGACCCGACCACTACGACGCCTGGGCCGACGTCATGTGCCGCAGCTTCGAGCAACCCTCGGAGAAAGGAGACATCGGACGCACGGTCTTGATGACCCCCGCCGACCGACGCTATCTCGTACGCGTTAACGGCAAGCCGGTCGGTTCGACTCTGCTGAATTCGCAAGACGGCATGGGATACCTTGACTTCGTGGGGGTCCTGCCCCAGTACCGCCGGCGGGGCATCGCCTCCGCCCTGGTAAGACGGGCGGTCGCCGATTCGCTGGACATGGGGAACCGCTGGACCACTCTCGAGACAGCCACGGGCAGTAGCGCCGAACGGCTCTACCAGAGCCTGGGCTTCCGCACCGTGTACCACCGCCCGCGCTTCGTCAAGAGGCGCTGTTGAGGTCGGACGAACGACACGACGTCATGGGGGCCCCACTCAATCCAAGAACGATCCTCCTTGGGGTCGTTGCGGCAGCCTGCGCTCTGGGGCTGAGCTACTACGCCACCGAGTTCGCCATCGACTTTGGCGTCTACTACTCCATCGCGTATAAAGTGTTCTACCGCGGGACGTCCGCCTACGGCATCGCCGCCGATGGAATGGAATGGCCCATGTACTACCGCTATCCTCCTCCGTTCCTTTTCATGGTGGCCCCATGGCTGCACATTCCGTTCGAGGCGGCGGCCTTCCTGTGGACGTTACTCAAGTCAGGCGTCCTGGCATGGTTCGTCTATGCGCTGCACCGGTGTTTCGGGGGGCTCCGCGGCGCCGCCAATGGATTGATCGCCGTCTGCGTCGCCGGGCCCTATGTGGCGATGGAGTTCCGCTACGGGAATGTTCAGTTTCTGGTTTTCGTCCTGGCCGCTTATGCCCTACTGTACTCCCGAGACCGTCCTTATCTCTCGGCGTTCAGCCTGGGCCTGGCCATCACGATCAAAGTGTGGCCGTTGTTCTTCGCACCTTATCTTGTCGCCCGCCGCGAGTGGCGCATCCCCGCCATGGCGGTTGCAGTGGTCTTGGTCTTGCTGCTGCTGCCCTCCGCTTATTTCGGCTGGCAGAGCAATGTCACGTTGCTCGGCGAGTGGTACCAGCAAGAAATGGGCATCGTCGACAACGTCGCGCAGATCTGGTTTCCGAGCCAGTCCCTACATGGCGTGTTGACACGCTATCTGACCGAGATCGATTACAGCGGCTTCCCGGATCCGGCTTATCCCAACATCCACCTCGCCTCACTGGCGCCGGAATCGGTAGACGTGCTGTGGGCGCTGGTGGTTTTCGCCGGCTACGGCCTGCTGCTGTGGCTGGCCACGAACTCACGTTACCGATTCCGTCCGGAGGTGGACGGCCTCGCCTTCTGCGCGCTCGTGCTGCTGCAGCCTTACTCTCAGAAACACAGCGCCTTAGTCGTCCTGGTGTGGCCGGCCCTGGTCGCCGTCTCAGGACCGATCCGCCGGTTTCCTTTGTGGGGCCGTATCTGCCTGATCTCGGCCGCCGCTCTCGGTGTCGTACAAGTGTTTCTGCCGACACCTGCGTGGCACCGCCTGTTTCAGGTGATGGGGACCGATGCTCTGCTCACGACGTTGTTGGCCGCGACGTTGCTATCGCTCCTCCTTGCGGGCCGTCGCGACACGAAGTCCTCGACGGGCGAGACGGCCCCGCTCCATGCAGAAACTGGCAAGGGCGCTCTTGAGACCGCGGCAAACGGGAAGCGTTGACCGATCGAAACCCCGAAGGGAGACCCGCAATGAAGGCAACCATCGAAGTGGCGAAGCAGCAAGCCGCCGAATACCTGGTCACCATCATCGAGGGAGGCAGCCGAACGTCCCACACGGTCACCGCACAGCCGGATTACATCGCCAAGCTGACTGGAGGCAATGCAAACGCGGAGGACTTGATTCGACACTCATTCGAGTTTCTCCTCGAGCGCGAACCCAAAGAGTCCATCCTGCGAAGCTTTGCCCTGCCAGTGATCGGCCGCTACTTCCCCGAGTACGAAGAAGAGATACGACGAAGGGTGTCTGAATAGGAGCATCGTGTCCCGGCCGGGATCTTCCCGCCTCAGCCGGCTAGCGAGGTCTTCGACCTCAAACCGACGAGTCGGAGATCATGTGGCGTAAGCCTCTAGGCTTGCCGAGAACCGATTCCTCGGTTCTCAGGTCCGCGGCCAACCGGAGCTGCTCGGTCGTTTGCCGTCCTGAGTCTCGAAGAATCGAGACTCGGCAAGGCTTGAGCCTTACGCCACATTTTGCCCAGACACTCCTTCAAGACCTGACACTCTTGTTCAGATCACGCTTGGATCAGCCGGCTAGTTCTTCGCGAATCCTCATGCCCACGAGGGGGTCCAGCATCGGCGCGGTGGCAAGATGCACGTTGTGAGCGCCGGCGCTGAGCCGAGTCCGCACGTCATCCGCGGTCATCACACCGCCGACTCCCACCAGCAACAGGGCCGAGCCGGCTTCGCGGATGATCCGCGACAACATCGCCAACTCGTCGTTACACCGCGACCGGATGGTCGCCCCGCCGATGCCCCGCCGCAGGCCGCCGAACAGCGGCTCGCCATTCGCACCTCGCACCGCGGCAGTGATGGAGTTGGTGGAACTGAGCGCGTCGGCGTATGGGCTCACCGCGCGAACTAACGCCTCGGCTTGCTCGGCATTCTGGAACAGACCGATCTTCAGCACCAAAGGCGTGCAGCCCACGCGGGCGCGGATGGTCGAGGCGATCTCACCCGCCGCATCCGCAGCGAGATAGAGGTCCGCCTCCTTCGTGCAGACGTTGGGACAGGAGAGATTCGCTTCCACCACCTGCGCCCCGGCATCGACGGCCCAGGCCGCGCATTGCGCGAAATCGTCCGCCAGCTCGCTCATCGTCCAGCCGTCTTCCGGTGACGCCACCACCGAGACAGACAGCACCTGCTTGGGGCCGAGTCCGCGCCGCGCCGTCTCCACATCGGCGCGCCATTCCGACGGCTCCTTTGAGGGCATCCCAAACGAGATGGCCCAGGTGTTATACCCACTCTTGCTCGAAGCGGTCGGCACCTCGCCGCCCTCACCCAAGAGGTTTTGGATCCCGACAGGCAGTAAGTTCGGAGGATCATACGAAGCGCGGTAACGCGACCGCACGGTCTTGTACGTGAGAACGTCGAACCCTAACCGCGCGTAGTACAGAATCCAGCGGCTGTTGAGCAGCGGGCCAGCCGGGATGCCGAGAGGCGACGCCACCGGGATGCCGCAGAATTGCCACTCGTCCGCTATGGCGGGCGCCTCCTTCTCCAGCGGATCCGGCACGTGCTCATAGTTCCAGTCGTAGGACCGCCCGATGTCGTACCGGCCAAACTGCAGTTCGCTCTTCGCTCGCATCACCATCGCCGTCATTGTATGCCAGGTCTTCGTATGTTCGGGTGCCTCCCCCATTTCGTCTGTTAAGCTGTTACGCCTATCGTCCAGCCTGCTGGCCCGTCGTGAACGTCGCCCTCACCGCTCTTGACATCGCCATCTTCCTTGGCAGCCTGGCGCTCATCATGGGTGTCGGCCTGTGGACCGGCCGCAAGGAGAACAACGCCGAAGACTTCTTCCTCGCCGGACGCAACGTACCCTGGTGGGGCGTCGCCGGTTCGATCTTCGGCACGAACGTCAGCGCCAACCACCTGGTCGGCATGATGGGCATCGGCTACTCCGTCGGCTTCGCCCAATCGCATTTCGAACTCGGCGCCATCGCCGCTTTGATGGTGTTGTGCTACATCCTGCTGCCGCTCTACCGCCGGATGCGGGTCTACACGCTGTCCGAATACCTGGGCCGCCGCTACGACCAGCGCTGCCAGGTGCTCTACTCGCTGGTCGCGCTGATCGTCATCACCCTGATTCAGATGGTCATGGCCTTCTACATCGGGTCGCGGTCGATGATGTTCCTGTTGCGTGACACGCCGCTCGAGTTCAGCTACACCACCGGGATCCTGATCTTCGCCACTGTGGCGACGGTCTACACCGTGCTCGGAGGTCTAAAGGCCGTCATCTGGACCGACGTGATCCAGTCAACACTCTTGCTGCTGGCCGGCATCTTCGTGGCCTTGCTGGTCTTCGCCCAGCCCGAGGTTGGCGGGCTGGGCGGCTTGATGTCCCACGACGCCGCGCTACCCGTCGCCGAGCAGAAGTTTCAACTCTACCTGCCGCCCGACCACCCAGACCTGCCGTGGACCGGCGTACTGACGGGGCTGATGTTTCTCCATCTCTTCTACTGGGGCACGAATCAGTTCATCGTCCAGCGGGCGCTCGCCGCCCGCAGCGGCTTCGACGCGCGCATGGGCATCGTCGCCGCGGGCTACCTCAAGCTGCTGATCCCCTTCTTCGCCATCGCCGGAGGCATCGCCGCGGGACACTTGTTCCAGGCACGGCTCGCCGCGGGGATACTCTCGGAGCTTCCTCAACCCGACGACGCGTTCCCTTTGCTCGTCCGCCTTGTCGTGCCCGCCGGATATGGTCTGACGGGCCTCATCACCGCGGGTCTGATCGGTGCGATTCTGTCGAGCATCGACTCGATGATGAACTCGGGCGCGACGCTCTTCACGTTTGACTTCTATAAGAAGTATGTGCGGCCGAAGGCCTCGCAGCGGGAGTTGTTGTTGGTCGGACGCGTGGCGATCGTCGTGCTAGTGGTGATCGCGGCGACGCTGGCGGCCGTTTTCTATACGGAAAAGGAAGGCGACAACTTCTTTCTCAAGATCGCCAGCCAGCAAGGCCACCTGATACCGGGCGTTCTCGTGGCGTTCTTGATCGGAGTCCTCTGGCACGGCGCCACCGGTCACGGGGCCGTAGCGGCGATTCTGTCCGCTCCGTTTTTCTCGGTTCTTGTGGAACGGGCTTACGGCGTGTGGGCGGGTGAGTCCGGTCCTTTGGCGGAAACCATTCGCCAAACTTTCGGACCGAGTCTGAACTTCATGCACCGGACGGCCCTAACGGTGGTGTTCGCGGCGGCGGTACTGATTGTGGTCAGCCGCTTGACGCAGCACTCCCGCAATCGCCACGGCGAGACATTTACCTGGTGGGCGTACCATTCGTCCGCGCCCGACGAGGCCCCGCGCCCCTTCTGGCGCAGCGAACGCCCCTGGGCATGGCTGCTGGTGGGCCTGATGTTGTGGATGATGGTGTACTTCGCTTGACGGAAGGACAGCCGGCAGCAGCCCCGGGCCCGGCTGGCGCAGGACCAGGACGGTCGTGCCTCTTCTACGCGACCCTCTCTGTTCTGTTGGCACTGTGCTGGCAGTTCCTCACGGTCCATTACAACTTCGGAGACAACTGGACCGTCCTCTTCCACGCGGGCGTAAAGCAAATCGTTCCGCCATCGCTGGAATCCGAGAACATCTATCGTTTCCCTCGAACGTTCGGCTACGACGCGCAGTTCTACAAGAACTGACTATGCTATACTCTTCTTGTAGACAGAAGAGCTTCGCATCACCGAGAGTGGTGCCGGGCTGTCATCGGGGGCCGTTTCAGCGGCCCCCGTGTTCGTTTTGAGCGTGTGTCTGTTGAGCAATTCAGGCAACGGATCGCACGCGTGTACTGCGCGCATGATCTCGACAAGCTGATCACGGCGGGACACGTTCCACGGCGCGTAGTATCGCTCCGTGGTGATCACGCTGCTGTGACCCAGCAGCGTGCTTACGTTCTGCATCGCAACGCCGGCGAGGAGTAGCTCGACGGCGAAGGTGTCTCGAAGGCGATGGGGTCTGAAGTCTTGGACCCCTGCCCTAGAAGCGACGAGATGCAACCGCTGTCGCCAGTAGTTCGTCGCGGTTACTGGCTGCGAGTTTCCCGTCCAGAAGTAATACGTCTGGTTCGGCCTCGTGATTCGCTCAAGGGCCTCGATCGCTAGGCTGTGTAGTGGAACCATGACCAGCTCGCCGCTTTTGGCCCGCCGCAATGTAAGGTTGCTGTGAGTGTCGATGGCGTCCTGTCGCAGCGTGACGGCATCGCGGATCGAGAGACCTGAGTAGCGCATGAAGAGAATGAGCGCTTGTTCTTTCAGTTTGCCTGCCTTGTCGGCGGCGGTAATAAGAGATACCACCTCGTCCCTCGAGAGCGGCATGGTTGGCTTATCAGGCGCTTTAGGGGCTTTCAGGTACTCTACCGGTGATGTGGTGATCCATCCCGCTCGAGTGGCATGGGTGAAGAACGCTCGTAATAGCTTGAGCTGTAGACGCTGAGTGCTCGGCTTGCAAATCCATGATTCGCGCCAGGCGCGCATCTCGGCCTGGTCGAAGCTGGTCAGATCGGTAAGCCCGCGCTCGCCAGCGTAGGACTGCCAAGAACGGAACAGGGACTTGTAGCGTTTGCGGGTCGAGTCGCGAAGATGCCTCGCCTGCATGTCACTCAGGTAGGCTTCGCAGGCTTCGGAGAGTTTCATGGGCGCTTGTACTTCCAGAACGCGAGCTGAGTTCCGTTGGGCTGGAAGTTGTCGGGGTCGCCGCCGGGGAACCAGCGGTAGAGAGTACAGGGATGAATGCCGATCTTGCGGGCGATGGCGGCCTTGGTCATAGTGCCTTCCCGAAGCAGGGTCTGCACCAGCTTAACGGTTTCCGGGTCGTGGAACTTCGACTTCTTGCCCCAATAGGGATTGGTTCTGCGGGCAATCTTGATGCCTGCTTGGGTGCGTTCGAAGAAGAGCCGCCGCTCCATCTGGGCGAAGGCGGCGATGACGGTGAAGACGGTCTCGCCTATGGCCGTATTGGTATCGATGCCTTCGGTGAGAGAATGCAGTCCGACTTGCTTGATGCGCAGCCGCTCGACGACTGACACCAGGTGGCGGACGTTGCGCCCGAGGCGGTCGAAGTGCCAAACGATCAGGGTGTCTCCGGCGCGGAGAGACCCGAAGAGGCGATCGAGCTGGGGGCGTTTGCGGGCGAAGCCGGTGGCCTGCTCGGTGTAGATTCGCTCACACTGGGCCTGCTCGAGCGCGTGGATTTGCAACTCGGGATTTTGGTCCAGGGTGGACACTCGGGCGTAGCCGATGCGCATGTCGCAATTACCCTTGGAAACAGTTTAGCCGATGATTGTGTTATAGCAACTGGGGCAAGTAAAGGAAAAGAGCCGCCTTCACCGCGTTCTGTGGGGGCGTTAAGGGCAAAAAAAAGGCGGGGCTTGGGCCCCGCCTCTGTTGCGGTTCTCAGGACTGCTGCTGCTCTTCGTCCTGCTTGCCGGCAGCCTTCTCATGGCGGCTCTCCGCTTGGAACCGGACGATGTTGGTGTGCGCCATGTCGGCCACCTTGGCGAGAACGAGCAGGTCGTGGCGGCCGAAGCTGTGAGTGGTGTTCCATTCACCCTGGTCGTCCTTGTAGATGCGGCCGAAGGTGACGTTGTAGCGTGAGCCGTTGTCGGTCTGGTTGCGCCAGATGGTGGCCTTGACTTTGCCGATTCGAACTTCGTCAACGGGTTTGGTGTTGCTGGTCATGATGTGTTTTCCTCCTGTTGTAAGTGTTTGGAGCGTTCCGCTCACCCCCAGCCGGCGGAAATGCGTAGAACACGGACAGGGGGGAAAGCGCCGCCGAGGTGGGGGAGGGAGAAGGCCGGTGAGAGCAACGGGGAGTGACAGACGCCGCAGGCGAAGCGAAGCTGCTCTGGCATGAGCGTTGCCCGGCCCGAGAGGAGACGCCGAAGGCAAGCGGGACCCATGACCGGCGCAACCAGGGGGGACGAAGTTTGGCGCGTCGTCGATAGAGCCGTCGCCCGAACCTTCCGAAGGGAGCTGTCGTAGGATCACAATTCCCAAGACCGCAATGGCTGTGGTTTCGGGTGGAGTGAGGCTCACGGTGGGGTTCCTTACTCACTGATGGCGCGATCGGCTCGCAAGTAGGAAATGCTGAGGCCGATGGGGTTCTGCAAGACGTACTCGGCCGGCACGCTGTCGAGGAAATGGAAGCGCAGCTCCGTGCTCCACAGTTCGCGGTGAAACTCTTGCCCGCGACGGCGGTAGAGGAGGGTGTAGGTGGCCGATGCGGTATAGGGCGGCTGTTCGGAAGGCGCGATTCTCAGCGTCAGATCAGCCAGCTCGACTTGGGCCGTGGCGCCGGCGATGACGGCGGCGACATTCTCTGCGTCGTCTTCATTTGAAGCCTGCGCCAGCTCGCGGGTAAGAAAGTACAGGCTTCGCGTCCAGGCCTCGCGGACGCCGCCGCGCCGGCGCTCGTAGTGGTCGCGAAGGAAACGTGCGAGAAAGAACTTGGTGACGGGTGAGACAGGATTCTTGTCGAACTCCAGCGCCTCGTAGTTGACGACCTCGGCCCTGCCGAGCTCGTCAACGCGAACGAATAGCGGCTGCGGCTCTCGCGAAGCGCTTCGGAGCCAGCCGATAGACGTAATCAGCAGCAGGACAATCAGCCCTGCGGTGATCCATCGCAAGGTGCGGGCGGCGGCGGCGTGCGCGCCCCAGGCCTCGACAAACTCTCGAACGTTTTTCTCTGCCACGGTGGCTTAACCTCGTGTAGCTTGGCCGGCGATTTTTGCCGCCGCCGGGCCGCCTTTCACGGCCGCGCCGGCAGTGAGAGCGGCTCCGGCGATGCCGCCGCCGCCGCCGGCGCCGCTGACAAGTCCGCCCGCGATTTCGGGGATCTTGAACGTCGCTAGCAGAGCGGTGAGCAGCGCCAACAGGTAGCTGATGGACCATACGAGAGCTTGCCCGATACCGCTGACTCCGGTGCTGAGCGGATCGTTTATGGCGGCAAGCAGGCGGTCCGGGCTGACGTTGTTCTGATAGGCGGTTCCGACGGTCATGATGAGGCCCATCATCACTCGGAAGACCGCAGCGGCAACGGCGGCGTACAGCGAGTAAGTGATCATCATCCGGAACCAGCTCCAGAACAGGAAGCTCATCGGTGCGAAGATCATCCAGGGAATGAAGAGCGGCCCGAACAGTGTGAGGATCGAAATAGCGATCTGCGCGAAGAGGATGTAGGAATAGCCTACGAGCACGACGATCAAAGTGAGCAGCGACGAAAAGGCCAGCACCGCGAGAACTACTATTTTCCCGCCCGCGTCGTAGGAGCCGAGCATCATTCCAAGACCGACTTCCTGCTCGCTAAAAGTTTTCCAAGCGTCACCGATGTAGTTCTGCAGCCAGGTCCAGACGGTGCTTCCGGTGTCGCCAACGATGAGGCCGTTGAGCCAGGAACCCTGTTCGACGATGATCTGAGGGAAGGTGAGGCCCAGAGGGGGAAACGGCGTAGCGTAAAACTGCAGCATCCCTCGCGGGATCGAGAGCAGGATGATGAGCTTGATAACCTCCCAGGGGTTCCAACCTTCACCCGAGAAAGCGGTGCGCAGGCCGGTCCAGACCAGGATGATGAGGCTCAAGCCCATCCAGAGCGCATTGCCGGCCGCAAGCAGCGGTCCGTCCGCCACGACCATCAGGCCTCGGGTGAGGTCATCGAGGACGAACTTGAAGTCGCTCGGGCTGCTGGGTGGGGTGATCTGCATGGACTACTACGTGCTCGTGCGGCGGCTCAGTAAGAGGGCAGTACGGGGGTATAGAGCCGTTGGTCGAAGCCAGCGGCGTCAAAGTCTGTCTGCTGCTGATCGAGTACGTCCTGTATCTCGGCGCGAAGCGCCAGGGCTTTACGCTGCCGGTTGGCCCGCTCGACCGCCTGCAAGTGGTCAAGGCGGGCTTGGCGGTGGTCGGCCGAGACAAGCATTTCGAGCTGCCGGGCGGCAATGTCGCGGCTTGCCGATGAGACGGCGATATGCCGGTCGAGCTGGGCGCTCAGCCCTTGGGTGGTTTCGCTGTTCTGCGTTCCGCTGGTGGCTTCGATCTGTGCAAGGAACCGGCCGGCCTGCGCGATTACGATTTGGGCGTCATGCCAAGCGCTTCGCTCGGCGTTGCGGGTCTGAGTCGCCGTTTGGTGAGCAGCGAGGACTTGCTGAATCACGTCGGCGTGCTGCCCGATGTAGGCGTCTTGGATATGACTCGATGTGGGCCAAGCGAGCTGCTCTCGATCTCTTCGGAGTTCGAGGTCCGCTTCGATTCCAGTCAGGCTGTGATTCATGACTAATGTGCTGGTTGTTTCGGCAAGCTGATAGGCGTCGCCCGTCAGGTCGTCCCAAACGCCGGTCAGCGCGGCAACTTCTCCCAGCAAGGCCCGCTTGGCCGTCGTCATTTCGTCGAGCGAGTCGGATGCTATTCGGACCTGTTCAATGAGTTGCGCCACGGCGGAAAAGTCGATCACGGGCCATGCGGCCTGCCCGATTCCCATGAGCAACAGCATGGCTGCAGCGAGCAGGCGCAGCGTGTGCCGCCTGCGTGGGGGGCGCCGAGGGTCCACTGACTCCGTGGAAAGGCCGTTAGCGGCCTCTGAGCGCGTGTTCACCAGGCGATCCGGGCCGGATTCGGCCGGCACGCTGGAATGAGCTGATTTTTGTGTTGTCATGCTGGTCTCCTGGGTACAAGCAAATCGGATGTAAAATAGATTCGGATGCGCTGCCCGGCCCGAATGGTGATGGTGGGCAAGCGGTTCAGGTAGCGGTTCATGATCGAGCTGGCGGCTTCACCAAGGGCGCGCCCGGCTTCCATACGGGCGGCCTGGCCGGCCGGTTGGTTGAATCCGTAGCTTTGAGTGTTGCGCAGCGTCAGACCGCTGATGACACCAACAGCGCCGGCCGCGCCGAAGGTGGCAAGGTAATGGCGATTCACCTTGTCGTGCAGCCCCGCCTCGCCGGCTTGGGAGAGTCCGGCGAAGGGCAAGCGCAGGTTGAAGTTGTTGAAGATCAGCCGGTCGAAGGTGACCGTCAGCCGTGCTTGCTGCCAAGCATTGACGGCTTGCGCCCGGCCGATGAAGCGGGCTCCGCGCGGGATCAGGATGCGCTGGCGGTCACGGGACCAGAAGGGTGTCGCGACACGGGCGATGGCCGGTCCGGGAGAGTCGCCCCGGATTTGGGTAACCAGTACCGCTTCGATCCACTGCCCGCCTTCAATGCGTTCCCAGCCATGAGGAGCTCGGGGCTGGGGGTCCGCCCTTACCAGATCGCCTTCAACCAGGGCCTGTTCGGCCGGTGTTGTCGCTACGGGCGGCGCTGGCGGCGGCGCCGGCGAGCTGACCGGCTCTGATTCCGCGGGCGGCTCTGTTGCTGTTACCTCAGAGCCGTTGTGCGGCGCTACCTTGCCGGCTTCGCGGAAGCTGAGGGCAACGGGGTTGGCGCGAAGGCTGGCTTCGAGGCGTTGGATTCGTTCAAGCCGGATGCTCTCATAGAGCTGCTGTTCCGGCGTGAGTTCCTCGCTCGCATATGCGCCGTTACCAGCAACGCCGGCGGCCGATGCTTCGCTTTCCGCTTGCTGGCGCCTCCACTGTTCTTCGAGCCCGCGGGCTCGCTCGGCCGCTTCAAGCTTGTGTCGTTCCCGTCGTTGCTGTTGGGATGCTTCGCTCGTGCGGCGGTCTTCGGCGTTTTGGATGCCTTGCCGTCCCTGGGCGACCGCCGCCGGTCCGCCCGGCGGCGGCAAAAGAGGCTCTGTGGGTGTTTGTCCGCGGCCGCCTTCCTCGTTGGGTGCGAGTAGGATGACCACAGCCATCAAGACCGCCAGTAACATGACACCAACCTTGGTGATGAGTCCCTTGGGAGCGGTGCCTTCCGGGTCCGCAATGCGATTACTGATCCACTTCGGTAGCAGGTTGGGAAGCGCCATCGGTCACCTCGGATGCGGCAAGGCTGATTCGGCCTTGCACGAGTTGCGGATGGGGCTGCGCGGCGGGCCGCTGGCGCTTCCATTTGGCTGTCTTCTTGCCGATCTGAAAGTGGCCGTCCTCCAGCACGCGGCTAACGATGTAGAGCCCATCGGGCGTTAGATCGTAGGCAACGAGAGAAGGTTTGCCGTCGCGCGTCTCGTACAGCGCCGGCGATTCCGCGGCATGGCTGCGAACGTAGGTGAAGCGGCCGTCGTGCCACATGCCGTCGATCGCGAAGGGGGGTTTCTGGGCCTTCTTGTGGAGGCGGTACTCGAACCGAATCAGCGTGGGGTAAGAGCTTCGAAATTGGTCAATCGCAGCTTGCATCCGCTTCTCAGCTTGGTCCCATGCGGTCCTGGCGTTCAATTCAGCTTGTTTGGCTGCCTCCTGGTACACCGCAACGTCCATGCGTGAAATGTACTTCGGCTGGTGCGGAGTAGGCTTCCTGCTCGCGGCATCACCGCTGTTGATTAGCGGTTCATAGTCCACGTAGACGATGAGGTCAGGCTCGGCTTTGTTGTTCTCGTAGACCTTGAAGGAATAGATGTTGCCGGATTCGCAGATCAGGGCGATGTTGGTTCGCGCGGCTTCCTGGCCGGGCTTGATGTAGGCGACGTTAGCCGCGCCGGATACGGCCCAGGTGTCGGTATCGCCGGCTACGAAGTCGAGAATACGCTCCTGCTCCGGCAGCACGATTACGGTGGTATGCCGGATACGGGCCTGGATCACAATGTCCGTCTCCAGGGTTTCGAGATAGACCCGCTTGGCGGCCTCCGCAGAGGCCGCCAACAGGAACAGAAGGGAGAAGGTGAGTACGGGTAGGGGTCTCATGGTGGTTGACATGCTTTCCTCCAGCTAATAGTACATGCAGAATTGTCTGTCGTTGCTGACGCATGACGACCACTGAATCACCTCTGTCGAGCCAGGATGCGTGCCCGCCGCGGCATCGCATCTTACGGCGTCCGCCGCCGCTTGCGAGCTATGGATTGTCCGGTCGCAGGCTTTAAAGTGCCCCGTTGAGCAGCTCACGGCGTTGGCCTGGGCCTGGGTGTCGTGTAGCGAACCGTCGCAAGCGTTGTATTGCTGTTCGGGAACGCAGGCCACGGCATCAGCCTGGGCCTGGGTGGGGTGCAGATCGCCGTGGCAATCGGGGTACATCAGCTTCGAAGGCGGAGGTGGTGTAACGGGCTGTGGAGGCGGCTGCGGTGGGGTAACGGGCGGAGGCGGCTGCGGTGGGGTAACGGGCGGAGGCGGCTGCGGTGGGGTAACGGGCTGTGGAGGCGGCTGCGGTGGGGTAACGGGCGGAGGCGGCTGCGGTGGTGTAACGGGCTGTGGAGGCGGCTGCGGTGGTGTAACGGGCTGTGGAGGCGGCGGAGGTGGTGTAACGGGCTGTGGAGGCGGCTGCGGTGGGGTAACGGGTTGTGGAGGCGGGGGTGGCGGAGGCGGAGGTGGCGGAGGCGAAAGCAGCGCCAGCTTACCTGGGTCGACTACACAATTCTGCGGCAGCCCGAATGTCACGTCCTTAGGATCAAGCCCCCCCCAGCGCCGGACGTAGTTCTCGAACACGCCCATCTCAGCTTCGAGGCTCGCTTCGCGGCAAGCCTGAACCGTTCGGCGTGTCGCTTCTGCGACCTCGCCGGCGGGCGGCGGGTTCGGAGAGTGTTGTCTCTTCGCCTTGTTTAGCTCGGCTTGGTAGACGTGATTGAGCGTAGCGGTCCGCAGGTGGTCGCCCCAGCGGTCGCCGTAGGTCACAACGTCCTCGCCGTTGTCGTATTTCTGATCGACCGGGTTGGGATCGCGCGGCGCTGCCGCGATGCGGGGACGCTGTGCTTCATCCTCCAGCTCGGTGCGCTGCGTCAAGCCGTCCTGCTCCCAGCGAAATGCCTGTAGCGTTTCGCCGCGCCGCGTCAGGGCTCCATGCGCCCAATAGTTCGCCTGGGGCACGTCGCCGCCCCAATACCGCGCCAGTTCTTCTGCCAAGCTCGTAGCTTCGGCGGCATCGGCCACGGGGTGATCTGCCGGGCTCCAGTCGGTTTCAAGGTGCTGCACATAGTCCTGGTCGCCGGCGATGATCTTGGCAAGCTCTTCATCGCTCCACGAAGCATCAAGCCCTTCGGCGGGCTCTTTGACCAGAACCCAATAAGCCTTTTCTTCTCCCACGGCGGGGACATACTGCAGGGCGACCCAGCCGGCGGGGATGGCCGCGGCGGTGATTCCCGCCAGTGTCAAGTACAGAACTAGGAATTGAAAGATACTTCGCAAGTAGGTCATAAGGGGAGTTTTACCACCGAATCGGATTTCTGACAAGCGTCTTGTGCTAGTTTTGAGGGGCTGATCGGCTTCATTTCCGCAACGCTGGCAACCCCTCAAACGTCCAATAGATATGGCCCGCTCAACTCCGATTTGGACACTGTTGCTCTTCGCCGCGCCGGCGCTCGCGCAAGCGCCCCACGACTTTGAGGGGTATGTGGGCCGTCTCGACGCAGCTCAGCTCGGGGAAGACTGGTATCTGCTGACACCTGACAGCATGCCTTCGTTTCCGCTGGAAGGCGCCACGGTCCGCGTTCTGGAGTGCGAAGAGAATTGTCCCGCGCCTGTCCAAACGAATGCGGGCGGATGGTTCACCATTCCTGGCCTGGAGCTGGATTCGGTCCGCTTGCGCTTCGACCCTCCGCCCTGCCCCGAAGCCGATCTGGAGTGCGAGCCTCTTGAGCCTCGACAAGAGGTCTTGGCGACCGGGACCCGCACGATCCTCGGCGCGAAGTGGCCGCCAGGGATCGAGGACACGATGCTCCGCTATATGCCTCTCATTGACGGCGCGATCTACGTCACGCGCGAAGGGGAAATCCCTGGCCTCCCCGGCGCCGGCGGGGCCGCGAGTCCCTGGATCGTTTGGAACAACTTCCTCCACGGCTGGAATCGGTTCATTGAAAATCGTGGTTTCGTGCACGAGGCGATGCACTTATATGAGTTCCGCTTGCGGGATGCTTGCTGGTATGAGAACCGAGACATTGACGGCTGGATTCTGCAAGAAAGGTGGCTGCGGGTCTATGATGCGGACCGCCGCCGATTGGAGCAGCTGGGCCTGCCGCTGCGAGAGCCTGACGGCTACGAACTAGACGAGGTTGGTCGCGGCAGCGAAACCCTGGCCTGGTTCGCAGGGGACTATTTCATGCCCGAAGCGCTGATGCTGCAGTGGCCCTGGTACGGAATCCTTGAAGGATTCAAGACCTACCGGGAGCTTGAGCAGTACGCCCCAAACCGCTACGCCTATTTCGAGAAGATCGTTTTTCAGCGCTATCTCGGAGAGAAGCGCGGGCAGCGGCTCAAGCTGGATGCTGAGGAGTGGCCGGGGATGTGCACCGCCCCGCTGCAGGGTGATCGCGCTCGCGCCGATCGATCTTCGCGTCGTCACACTGAGCGCTAGATGTTGTGGTGAGCCCTTCGCCCCGAAGCGGCCGAACGGCCGCGAAAGCGGGGGTGCTGCAGGTCCAGCGCCTCGACCGAAATGCCATAGACGGGCTCTGAGCGCGTGTTTTTTTGGCGATCCGTCCCCCTTGCGTCTGTGTGGGGCTGTTCAAGGACTCGATCTCAAGCGCCGCCTGGTGGTACCCGGTGTGGGCTGATTAGGTTTCTTGAAAGCTGCCGGGTCTGTTTGCGCTGACGTGTCGCCGCTGGGCGGCCCGCTTGTTCTGCTCGCGTTTTCTGCACCTCTTGCAGAGTCTCGCCCGAGGCCCTCGGCTGTTCCGCGGAAAGGAGTCGGAACAGCCCGCGCAGCAGAGCAAGACCGGTTCCTCGGTCGCTTCCGTCGCCTCATCATCCACCGACAGGCCATCGTTTGGCAGGCCGGCCGAATTCCAAACGATGGAGCAATCGAAGCCGCCCCTTGCCTGGTCGTAGCTATTGATGCGCAGGACCTGCCGCACGGACCGCTTGCCGTCAAGGGACCGCTCCAGGTGGATGACAAACTGCACCGCAAGAGCGACCAGCTCACAGACCACGCCCCAGGGGGGCGCAGTGGCGGACTGCAAAGCGCAAGTAGCGAGGCGGGTCAAGGCGGCCCGAGCGGAGTTGGCGTGGACGGTGGAGATCGAGCCGCCGTGGCCGGTATTGAGGGCTTGGATGAGGTCTTCGGCTTCCTCGCCGCGAACCTCGCCCAGGATCAGTCGATCCGGGCGGTGTCTCAGCGCATGGCGGACCAGATTACGGATGGTGACGTTATCTCCCCGCGCCTCCAGTCTGAGACAGTTCGGGGCAGCAATCTGCAGCTCGCGGGTGTCCTCGATCGAGACGATCCGCTCTTGCTCGTTGATGAGCGAAGCGAGAGCGCCGAGCAGCGTTGTCTTGCCGGTTCCGGTTCCCCCGGATATGAGGATGTTGGATCGCTCGCTCAAAGCCCGCCCGGCGAGCTCCAAGACCTCGCGGGGCAGAGAGCCGGCCTCGACCAGCATATCGGCCGTCCAGGGCCGGGTACCGAAGCGCCGGATCGAGAGAGCGTAGGTTTCGGTGATGGGCGGGCAAGCGATCGCTACACGGGAGCCGTCCGGCAACCGTGCATCGACAATGGGCGCTCGTTTGTCGGCGTCCAGGCCCAGCGGCCGCGCAATACGCATGGCCGTGGCTTTGAGGTCCCGCTGGGTGAGCCCATGAGTTGGCACAGGGTAAAGGCAGCCGTCGCGCTCGTACCAAACCGAATCGGGAGAATTGATCATCAGCTCGGTTACTCGTGAGTCTTCGAAGACCTTCTGGAGCCGGTCCGGCAGCGCGGTGAGCACTTCTCCGAGCGATAGCATCAGAGCAGTCTCTGGTCGCGCTGCCGCCAGTAGCCGAGATCACGGGGCAGGAAGTAGGGTTTGAGATAACACCTTGTGGCCGGCAGGTTGCGCTTGCCGTCAAAAGGCAAGACGACGGCCTGGGCGGTGTCCAGCTCCGCGAAGGCCTTGGGTCTGAACAGCGGCTCCATGCGGGCCTGATAGGATTTCGAGGCTCCCATCGACGACTTGCCGCCTCCGGGCGCTCCCGAGAAGAGAGAGACGCCCGCCCTGGAAGTGGACTCGTTGTAGTTCCAGGAAGCCTTCAAGCGCTCGACCTGGCCGCACATTTCCGAAGCGATGCGGGCGCTGGCATCGTCCGACAGCGAGAGAAAGACCTTGGTCCGCAAGGTCTGCAGCAGCGTCCGCCAGGCCTCGCCGCTGCCGGTGACGGATCGCAGCGAGGAAATGGACTGCGTAGCGACGATGGGCACGCAGCGGGACTGGCGGGAGAGTGCAAAGGCCTTCTCGTCGCCGCAGGGGTCGGCCTCCCCGACGGTGGCGAAGGCCTGATATTCGTCGCAGAGAAACACGGCCGGGCGAAAATACTTTGCCGGCGCCCGGCGCATTTCCGCCGGCCGAAGCAACAGCGCCTGCAGCCAGGATTGCTTGAGCAGGACGCCGATAGCACGGGCCAAAGCGGGATTGCCCGATGTGGGCATATTGAGACAGATCACCTTGCCGGATTCGATCAAGGGCTTGAGAGAAGGCAGTGGCCGCAGCGTAGCGACGGCGGCCGGGGCCAGGCCATTGTTCGCCGGCTCCGTATCGAGTTGCGTCTGTTCGGGCGGCCGGTCGGGACAAAACATGCGGACCACTTCGGGCATATCGAAGAGCCCCAGGAACACGGAGATTCCCTCGACGACGGACGTTCTCAGCTTCTTGTCGATTTGCTGCCAGTCGTGATCGTACCAGCGCTTCACGGCTTCGATGCGCTCCAGCCGTGGCAAGGCCCGCCGTTGCGGCGGTTCGAGCGGCTTGTGATCGATTCCGAGTTTGGATAGTGCTTGGAGCAGCTCAGGCTCTTGCTGTGCCGACATTTCAAAGTCGGTTTCGAGCCGCCATTGCCAGCGAGCCAGGACCTCTTCGCTCTCCTCTGCCGCCAAGTCCCGGTGCTGAACGACGATACGGGGCTTCACGTCTTCGGGGGGGCAGGCCTGCTGAACTGCGCGGCCGATTTTGCGGCCGAGCCGTTTGGGGTCAATGGCGCAACGGTAGATATCGCGCAAGGTCACCCAGCCGTCGGTGACACGGTACAGCTCGATGATGTTGCGAATCAGGTTGGTCGAGGCCTGCTGCCAGAAAGGTTCCTTGCCACGGCCAAAGAGCTGATTCATGAGCCCCGCGATGGTGTAGGCGAGCGAGTAGGAATCCATCCAGGGAACGTCAAGGGGGTTCCACTGCCAGCGGGCGCCGAGTCCAATTTCGAGGTAGTCGTCACGGCGTCCGTGCTGTTCGAGCAGGTCTTTGATTTGGTAGCAGAAGTCGCCCTTGACTTCGAGCACGAGCCCAGCGGCTTTGCGGTGTACGTCCTGAGCCTGCCAGGAGAAGAGCTGCTCGGCGAAGGGGTGCATGCAAGCGGAAGTCTTGCCGGTTCCCACGGCTCCGACGACGGCAACTCCAGTGAAGAGCCCCTTCTCGGAGAGCACAAGCCAGCCGGGAGTCTGGGATTCAACCGCTTCGGTAGGATGGTGCGTTTCACCCACCACAAGCGAGAGAACATCGGCCTGGCCCGAAACGGGCCAGCGTGGGAGAGAGCCCCGGCTGCCGTTCGCGCCTCCGGCGGCAAACCAGATTTGCCAGACGGAGAGAAGCATCGCGCCGCCGATGCCGGCAGCCGCCCAAGGGGCGAGATAGTACCAGCCCGCGATGAGGTAGTAGAGGATTGGATCGTGAGCAGCAATCAGATCGAGAAAGGGATTCTCGCCGGCGCCGGGGAACGGCTCCCAGCGCAAGCGCGAGACAGTGAGAAGCAGGCCAACCAGCCAGGGGATCACGAACTTCATGTAGTGAGGATGCCAGCATCGAGGGATTTCACAAAGCGGCCGGCACGGTATTTCAGGAGAAGAGAGCGAGTACCATGTTGGAGTCGGAGTTCCAAATTGGAAATTCTGGTTTAGAGGGAGGCCGGCATGTGCACGTCTTTCCCCGTGGGGTTAGAGGACTGTTTTCTAGAATTCTACCGCCAGCTTCGGGAAATGCCGAAGCCTCGGTCCATCGCGGAGATCGAGCCGGGAACCGAGTTGGTTGGGAGACTGAAGGAGTTTTTCCGCAACCTTCCCTTGGACTTCCATATCTGGGCCTGGGATCTTGTCCCTGTGCGGCTGGACGGTGGCCTCGAAGTCTCCCGTTCCGAGATGTTCGGTTCACTGGTCCTTGCTCTTAGCAGCGAGGTCTGTCGGGAGGAGAGCACAGAGGGTGCCGTCTGGCCAGTCGTTCGCCAGTGTTTTCCCGATGGACTCCGAGCAGAGCTTTTCCCGGGGGGGCAGCCTTCCGTCAACCTCAAGCAAGCAATCGCCGATGGGGCTCGGCGGCTCGAGTTGCGGCATGCCTTGGACTGGGAAGACTCGCAAGAATACTTCAATACCGTCAAGCTTCAGTTTGGCTTTACAAGGCGGGGTGCACGTCGCAAGCTAGCTTACTGGTTGGTCGGAATCGGAGAGTCAGTCGCTGTGCGGGCGCTTCTTGGGGAAGCGCCCGACCATCCGGATCTTGAGTCGCGCTCGTTCAGAAAGCTCTGGCTAGCCCTGCTGAATTACCGTAGAGGGCAATTAGGGGAGGCGGAGACGCGCCAAATCCTGGAGCAGTCACGGTGGGTGCGGCCGAGTTGGATCCCGGATCTTCTCAAGCAGGCTCTAGTACATCTTGAGCAGCTCGGAACTGGCGGGGAGTACGACTTCGATGTCGGCACCGAACCGGAACAAGCCGACGCCCCGGCTGAACTTGTGCTCAATTGGAGCGGTCGAGAGCCCCAGTTGATGTTGCACCTCGACGGAGACCGTATCGAGGATGTCGTCGGCGATTGGAGGGCTTCCAAAATTCAGTTTGGCACCGACGGAAATGTTGTCCGCACCTGGCTGCGCGCCGGACAAGGGTGGAGAGGCGAGCGCATCTTGCAGTTGCAAGCTTGGGACGCGTCCACGTTGGCAGTATCGTCCGCCGATGGGCGCAACGTGCGGGAGTTTGACCTCACCGAAGTAGGGTTAGGCGAAGATGTGCTGGTTTTTGATCTGGTCGCAAACGGGAGGCTGCTCGGAACTCGCGAAGGGCTCGACCCTCAGCGCGAATACGCTCTTCTGTTCGACGATTGCCTGGATTTAGCCGGTGGCGTGGAACCGGCGATCATCGACAAACGCCACAAGCAGGGCAGGATGTTGTATCGCTTGGCGCGAGGTTGGCCCGATACTCTGCGGCTCGAATTGGAGAAGTTGGTTTATTGGGAGCCCACGGTCAAGAGTCGCCGGATCCCTGAGAAGCTGGACTTAACAGTCAGCAACGACTCGGAGCAGCCTGTCGGACTCGGCGAATACTGCCCGCTGCTGATACAGGGTGTTCCGGAGGACGCTTTAGAAGTCACTTTATTACTCGGCAAGTCATCCGGGCACCTAGCCGCAATACCCATACAACGCGGTTGGATGACAGGTGACGAATTGCAACTAAATCCGGAGCTCTTGCTCGGTTCGACCCGGCTGCGGATCCGCATTCGCACGGAAATGCACGACCGCTGCTGGAAGCCCAAGACACGATGGAACGTTGTGGGCTTGGCGACCCTGGAGCAAGACGAGGAGCAGAAACGGCCGTCTCGTTGGGAAATCGTCAACCCCGAAGACCTGTTGAATCGCGCCGGAGGACGGCAGGTTCGTGTGTTCTCGTCTGACGACGAAGGGCGAATGCGCGTCCTTGAGGGTCTCCGGGTGATTGCGGTGGGCCGTCGGCCGTTCCCTCTGCAATTTGCCGCCGGTTGGGGCGAACCGCTCACGACGGACGGCGGAGTGCAGTTGGCGCAATCGGTGCAAGATCACGGCTGCGTAGTGCGCTTCTATGGTGCTATGCTCGGACGTGAGTATTCTTTCGTGCTGCTGAACGCAAGGCCGGACATCGACGAACGGCACGAAGTGGCGCTCTGGGATCGATCAGGTCAAGTCCATCGAATCGGGATTCTGCGTTCCGAGCTGAAGGGGCGGCGATGGGTACTGCCCCCGTTTGCGGACCCTTGGGCCTGGGCTGTGGTCTATGAAGGCGAGCGAATCGGATCGCAATGGCGAGAAAAGGAGTTGGCCCAACTCATTCTGCGACAGCCCACGGTTGCGAACTTCGGGTTGCTGCGCTGGTTCAAGGTGCCGGTATTGGGTCGAGCGATGCGTGAAGCGTTCTGCCAAGCGGTTCGTGAACACCCTGTAGAGTTTCTCAGGGCATGGATGCGCGACGACGGGCTGCCGGACGGACTCCGGCACTCTGAAACTCCAGAGGAGCTTTATCCCGTCATTCGCGTCGCTCTTTGGAACGTGCACTCACCCTACCCGCACCACGCGAAACAAATCCTGGAAGTTTTTGTTAGCCGAGTGCAGTGTTCCGCCAGTCTAACGGGACGGGAGGCTCAGACCACCGCGGCACAGAGGCTCGCGGAACTGTGCGCCCCATTTGCACGCCAAGTGTTGACCAAGGTGAAGAAGGGGAACAAAGTTGCCAAGCGAGCCTTTCGCTCAACTCTCGGCCTCGGCGAGGAAGCTCCCATGAGTGAGGGAAATCCTTTGCTGAGCGATTTGCGTCGTAGAAGCGCCCGCTCCTTGCGCGTCGACGAAGAGACACTCGAGGTCGCTGCCCGAACTCTGGCGTCTAGAGATTTGTCTCCTGGTAACGAGCCCCTCCTCCGCCGCTTGGCCGAGGCTCCGGAAGGGAGCCGCTATCTGGCAGCTATTGTTTTGCAGGCGGCGGCACAGGGGGACGAGTAAGCATGGAAGGCACGGACAGTCTCCGCCTCGTCGAGAACGTAAAAAAGCGCTTAGTCGCCTTGGCGCTCTCACAGAATTTTGTTCGAGAAAAGCAAGTCGCCGACGCCTGCCGGGCCGTTTGGTCTGGACCTGGGGAGGAGGGCGGCTTGGTCAGCGAACTCTGGGTCGAGGGCGCCTTTACTCCGAAGCTTTCTGACCACACTCTGCAATCGCTGGCCGATGCTTCGGTTGTCGACAGGAAGTTAGTTGAGCATCTCGACCGCCCGCAGATCTTCCCCGCTCAGCGACCGCTCTATTGGCACCAGGCCGAGACTGTGCGCCGCTCGACCGCTGGTACAAACGAGAAACCAGCTCTGGTCGTTTCGGCCGGAACCGGCAGCGGAAAGACCGAGGCCTTCCTCTTGCCGATTCTGAACGACCTTTGGAGGAATCCTCGCACGAGTGGATCCGGTGGCATGCGTTGCTTGATGTTGTACCCGATGAATGCACTTGTGGCCGATCAAGTCGAGCGCGTCGATCGGTGGCTTGCAGAAAACGCGCCTGGCCTGTGTGTCTTCCACTTCACAAGCGAGACCCCGAACGATAATCGCACTAGAGTGAAGTGCGGGGAGCCGGAATCTACGCCGTGGAGACAGCGCACTCGGGAGGAAGCTCGCGAAAACGCTCCCGACATCGTGATCACAAACTACTCGATGCTCGAGTACATGCTCTGCCGGCCTCAGGACAACCCTTTCTTCGGGTCGAACCTGCGAGCGATCGTCCTCGATGAAGCGCATCTGTATGCTGGCGTTCTTGCAGCCGAAATCACTCTGTTGCTGCGGCGTGTGCGGCTGAGGTGCGGAGTCAGACCGGAACAACTGCTGCAGATCGCGACTTCCGCCACTCTGGGAGGCGACGAGGCGGACCTACGGGATTTCGCGGCGACGGTGTTCTCGACAAAGCCAGCGAACACATTCGTCGTTTTCGGTCAGAAAGCCGCCCCGAGGTTTCAGGGGAACGTCGACCCGGCTGCACCCGCAACGGAGGCGGCTATCCTTTCAAAACACGCCGACGTCGAGCTGCGCACGCTTACGGCGGAGGACAAGTTCGCCAACGATACGTCGGACTCTCGGCGGCCATTGCGCGATGCACTGAAGACGTTACTTTCCGAACAAGCCATAGATGGAGCAAACCGGCATCACCAACTGTATAGCGGGCCGTTTCTCTTTGAGGCGCTCTCTAGCTCCCGGCTCGTTCGCCGGGTCGCCAAGAAATTGCACGCGGTCGATGGGGCGATCGCCTTGAAAGACCTGGCCGAAGAGATTTTCTCCGCAAACTCCACGGCGGCCCAGCGGGCGACCATTGCACTGCTGCGGCTGAGCGCGTCAGCGCGCGAGCGGCCGAACCTGCCGCCGCTGATCCCTCATCGCCTGCACTTTCTGACTCGGGCGCCGGAGGGCTTGTGTGCGTGTTTGGATCCGGAGTGCTCGGGGCCTGACGAGAAGCGCCTGCCCGGGTTTGGTTGTTTGCAACCGATTTCCGAATGCTGCCGCTATTGCGAAGCGTCGACGCTCGCCGTTCATCGCTGCGACGTCTGCGGAGAGTGGGCCTTCGCCGCCTTGGAGTCCCCTGCCACAATGCAGTTGCGATTGCCCCTCTTCGAGTCCCCCGGTGAACGTCGCTATTACCTGGGAACGGACGCTGGGAGCAAGGGGCTGAGTCAGACCATCGTGGACCCGCGCCATGGGGACCAGTTGGGCGATGGAGCGGAGGGGCTGCGCCTTTTTCGGGCCCCTTGCCCGCAGCATGGGGCGGAGTGCCTTGACATGACCCGATGTAGCGGCCAGAAATGCCCGCGCTGTGAGGTCGAGTGGTCCGTCCGAGGCCGGAGTGACGAGGACGACGAAGGCGCCGAGGACGTGATGTGTAAGCCATTTCGCGGGTCCGAGACGATTGCCCGTTCCGTTCTGGCGGAGACGCTCTTGGCGGGCATGCCGACCTTTCCGGACACTTCCCGCGCTTGGAAGCCGGGTAAAGGGAGGCGCTTGTTGTGCTTCAGCGATTCCCGGCGCGAAGCGGCCCAGCTGGGTCCGCAACTAACCCGACAGCATGAGACTTGGTTGGTTCGAGCGGCGATAACCGACGCGATTGGAAAACTTGGAAGAGAAGATCTTGCGGAAGATGTCAAGAATGAGATAGAGGAACTCAAACACAAGCTTTCGGATTCCGATCTCAGTGAGCCCGCTCGCGTGAGACTCAAAAGACAACTCGAAGAGCGGCATGCAGAGTACGAACAGGCTCGTTCGGGCATGCCATTCTCCGATTTCGCGAGGCTTGTTTGCAAAGACCCCCACCTCGATCAGATCTTCGACCGTGAGTCGGGGGAGACACATCAGGCTGACAAGTGGAATCAGGCTGGCTTGAAAGACAACCACATCAGGGTTGCCAAGCACGCGGAAGCGCTCCTGGCGACAGAGCTGAACCGACGCTTGCCGACCAAGTTCTCACTCGAATCTGTCGGCGTTGTCGAAGTGGTCTACCCGAGCTTGGATCGTGTTCGACCTCCGGCCAAGTTTCTTGGCACTGCCCCTTCGCACAAGCTTCGGGAGGCGCTCGACGAGGGCTGGCCTGACTATCTAGCGGCATTGCTGGACACCTTGCGCTTTGATGGCGCGGCTGGCTGGTCGGAGGGGGACGATGTCCGCTCGAAACACAAGTGGGAGGACGAATCTCCCCTCCTGAATCGTTGGGCGGCTCGAGATAGCCGGGGCTGGAACTCCATCCGCTTTGTCGGCGCGAGCGAGCGGCAACTGCGGCTCTGGTTCACGGCTCAGCTATTGGAGCGGGCCGGTTGCCCGGCTCCGCATCTCTCCGACTGGAGATCCCTGCTTGGCGACGCCTTTGACAGTCTGTTTCGCGCGGCTTCGGACGGCAAGCTCCCATGGCTCGCTCATGAACCGACGCTGCAGATCAACCAAGAGGGGCTCACGCAGAAAGCCGTTAAGATCCAGCTGGATCAGCTCTCCATTCGGCGGCTAGTTCGCCCGTTTTCGTGCCCCGACAGCCTGACCCTCTGGCCGCGCAGTGTGCTCGGCTGGGCACCGCTAAGAGGCTGCCGTGGCGGGCTGGAAAGAATCGATGCGGACAAAGTGAACGAGCATCCACGTTGGCGTCGCGAGCACGAAGAGCTGGGTAAGCCTGTCTTCCGCATGGGATTGTGGGCGGAAGAGCACTCGGCCCAATTAGGCCCTCGTGACAACCGCCGCCTTCAGGAGCTGTTTCGAGCCGGCGTCCGCAACATTCTCTCGTCGACGACCACAATGGAACTGGGCATCGACATCGGCGGACTAAACGGAGTCTTGCTGAGCAACACGCCTCCCAGTCTCGCCAATCATCGACAACGGGCCGGTCGCGCCGGTCGCCGTGCCGATGGCTCGTCCCTTGTCGCGACGTTCGCACGCGCACGTCCTTTCGACCGCGAAGTTTTTGGGCGCTTCGGGGATTTCTTGGGGCAGAAGTTGCGTCGGCCCGTGGTGCACCTCAAACGGGAGCGGGTTGTTCGCCGGCATCTCCACGCCTTGCTGCTTGGAGAGTTCTTTCGTCGCGAGGATCTTCAGGGCAAATGGACCGGGGCCATGAACGCGTACTCCCAGATGGGTAGCTTCTGCTGTTCGCGACCGCCGCCCTGGTGGGAGCCGGGTGAGTGTCATAAGCCTCTCCGACTGAAGTTGGACGGCGAGGCGCTCGACAAGCGATTCATGGAGTGGTTGCGGGAACCGAGCGACCCGTCGTCGGAGGAGGTCGTCCGGACAGCCCGCGTCTTGACTGTCGGGACGATTCTTGAGGGCGAGGCTCAGGATGATCAGGCCTGGAAGAAGCTTCTCGACGAAGCGACGGAGGCCTTTGAGAATGCCGTTCGGCCCTGGCGCAAAGACGTCGAGCGCCTTCAGGCGGCCTGGGAGGCAGTCGAGTCGGCGCCTCCGACGACCAAGAGCAGCCGCGCCCGCAACGAAGCAAACGCAATTAGGTATCAGATCAAGCTGCTGTGTGAGACGACCGTCATCGAATGGCTGGCCGACCAGAGGGTCCTGCCCCGCTACGGTTTCCCGATCAACTTGCAACGGCTCGAGGTGCGGCAGCCCGACCAGAAGCGCCCCGACCAGTCCCGACGTGACGAGCGATTCCGTCTAGAACGCTCGTCGTTGTTGGCCCTGGCTGAATACGTGCCAGGGGCCCAGGTTTTAGTGGGCGGTAAGACTGCTACGTCAAGGGGATTGCTGAAGTACTGGACCGAGGCGACACGTGATCAAGCCTTGGGCCGCGAGCAGTTTTTGATCGAATGTCCCGCCGGACACTCTTACAGAAGCGACGACCAAGAGGCGCTTTGTCCAGAATGCCAAGGAGAGCCTAAGTCGCGCCATCTCTTGCTCTTCCCTCGGTTCGGTTACGTGACAGCAGCCTGGGAGCCTCTTAAGCGCAGCGGCGGCCTTGACCGCGTGGGCGAGACGGAGGTGTATCCGACCGAAGCCTTTTTGGGAGGAACAAAACCGCTTCTGAAAGAACCATTCGGAGAAGTACCCGGTCTGCGCGCCAGCTACTACGAGGAATCGGAGCTGCTACTGCACAACAAAGGCGCCGACAGGGCTGGTTTCGCTATTTGCACGCGCTGCGGGTTTGCCATGAGCGAACGCCACAAGGGCGAAGGGAGGGAGCGACTTCCTCCCAGGTTCGCCTCGCATGGGGCAGTTTTTTCGCCCAAGGAACACCCGTGTTGTTGGAACAAAACCGAAGCGCCCGTCTTGAGGAACCGTACGCTGGCGGCGCGTGAGCGAACCGACTTAATCGTGTTCCAGTTTTCAGAAGGTGCTCAGACCACCGAGAGCGCGACTGTGTCTTTGGGGCGGGCACTCGTGATGGCAGGCGCACGGCTTCTGGAAGTGGATAGCAGGGAAATCGATGCGCGGGCAAAGCCGGCAGCGTCTCAGGGACGATTCGACTTAATCGTTTTCGACGCTGGCTCGAGCGCCGCTGGGCATTGCTTGGAGATCTTCAAGAGAGGCAAAGAATGGTTTCAGAAAGCCGGCCATATTCTAAAAGGTGACGAGGACCATCATCGTCGATGCAAGCGAGCTTGCCTTGACTGCATTCTGGATTTCTCGGGTCAATTCAGCGGCTCGAAGCTTGATCGGCGGGCGGCGCTAAATCTGCTGGATTAGCCTACGGCATGGTGAGACTCGCACCATGACATGGAGACTACCCCAGCCTTGTTGCTCGGCTAGGCCCGCGAGGCTGCTGTGGCACGTTAACCCGATTGAGGGGGTGTGGTTTATTGGAGCGATGACGTTCCCTCATCTCACCGGGCGGGCGGAGACGCTGGCGCGGGAGCTGGATCTCTCAGCCCAGGCGGCGCTTGTTTCCTGCGCTCGCAGTACTGCGCCTACGGCGGGCACTCCCGAGAGGCCGGACGGCTTTTTGTCGGGAGCCTGATGGAGAGGCGGATCGCCGCCGAGCACGACGCCGGGCCGCTGGGGCCTGTTGTGCCGGCTGACGAGCAAAGCGGTCTACCGCGCCTTGGGAGCTGCGGAAATCCGCCGCCGGGTGAGCCGGCCGATCCTGTATCGGCGGTTGCTGTCGCTCGATTACGTGCTCGATCACCCGGAGCTGCCCTGGCTGGCTACCGAGGCCGAGAAGCTGGCTTGCTTCGATACGCTGAACGTTCCGCGGCAGGATCTGCCCTGCCGCATCTACTACGGCGTCGCGGACCTGGCCAAGCACTACTTCACCCCCAAGCAGCCCATCGCCGTCAATGCGGCATTGTCACGTTAATCGTGTTGAGCCGCAAAGGCCCGCATGGATTCCCTTTCAGGCGGCCGCACTCGCGGTTTCCCATACATTGAATGCGTCTTTCCGAATTTCATGCGATGCCAGAGCGGTTCTACCATGGCGATGGCAATGATCTCTCCGCTCATGCTGCCGCCAAGCCCCCCGCAAAACTGGTACTAGAAACCGGCACTAGAAACCTACACTACAAACGGCACTGAGAACGATAAAAACGGCCCGTAGAGGCCGGTTTGGAGAGAAAAGCGCCCCAAGGGGCGCTGAGATGGGCCAACGGCCCGTAGGGGCGGCCTTCCCGCAGGGATCGATGATGCGCGTAGCGACCCCCCGTTCGAAGGCCAGCGGCAAGAGAACCCGTGCCGAACCAGGGCACGGTTTAGGGGGGTCGCTACGCGCACACCCTACCCCTTTCCTGCGGCACAGCACGATAGGCCGAAACGCTCTAACTGCTTGATAAACAACGAGATAGAGGAAACTGGGTCTGTCACACTGTGATGTCACACTGCAAAAGGAGTTGTGTGACATGGAAAATCACCTGTTGAGAGTCAGTTCCCGGGTCAGCTCCACTTCCGGGGTTTGTTCAACCTGTTGTGGTTCCCTCTGAGCAGCGATTCGACGCTCAGGGGCCTCGACGGTAGTACCCGCTTCTCGGGCTACTTCTGCGGGTTGGCGTTCCTGCTGCTGGTCGTATTGCAGGATGTAATGGGCCATCTGGCCGGCGTCGCGGGCCGCGTGGCGTAGTTGGTTGGGGTCGTCCTGTAGAGCCTTGATCCAAGAACCGACATAGGCCGCGTGACGCTCCGGCTCGTGCGGCAGCTTCATCATTCCGTTAACGGTCATCGAGGTCATTTCCGCCCGCAGCTCTTCCTTGGCGTACTCCTGCGAGCCGAACCCGTCCTGGCAGCCCTTCCTCAAAGTCTGGCGGTCCAGGCGGCTCTCGTGGCCGGTCCAGTGGCCCAGCTCGTGAACGGCTGTGGAGTAGTAGGCTTCGGGCGTGTGGAATTGCTTCTGTTCGGGCAGCACGATCTTATCTTCGGACGGCCGGTAAAAGGCCCGGTCGCCGCGCCGGTGCTCGATGTTGGCTCCCGATTCCCGGAGCAAGCGTTCGGCGCGTTCGCAGACTTCCCATTGCTGCGGTTGCTTCTGTTGCTCCAGCTCCAGCGCCGGCATCTTATCGACCTGCTCGGCATTGAAGATGGTATAGGTTCGATGGATGATGTTGCGCTGCTGCTGCTCCTTGCCGTCCTCGGCGTTCTTGTCCTTGCCTTCATCCTTGGGAGGGAACTTCCAATACTCGACGGTGGTTCCGCGCTCGCCCTTGCGGACCTGGGCTCCGATTTTCTGTGCGCCGCGGTAGGTGACCCAGCGGGGATCGGCATAGCCGCGCTCTTGGGCCTCGGAGCGCAGCACGATCGAGTTGAGGCCTCGATAGTGTGTTGCGGTGACCGGGTTATAGGGCGGCAGTTCCGCGCCCGTTGGTTTGTCCCATTGCTTCTGCCAGGGAGCGACACCCTTGTTGAGCTGCTCGATCATCCGCTCTGCGGCGCGTTCGGCAAACCGTCTGGCGCCGCCGCCTTTCTTCCAGCTCTCTTGCGGCATGAGCTACCTCGCGACTCCTCTTCGCGTGACTCCCTCGCTGAGCAGGGCATCAACAGCGTCGGCCTGCTCGTCGGTCATGGCCGCCGCGCCCTGTTGCATCACTAGCGCCTCGATCTCTTCGGGCGTGGCGTCCGGGGGGATGACCGGAACTGTCACCAGCTCGCCGTCGGGTCCGGCATATTCGCCGTAGGTGATTGACTGCTTCATGGTGGTGCCTCCTATGGGATTACTGGCTCCAAAATCATCACGGCCCGCTATGCAACCGCAGCGAGCGGTCTAGGTCGGCCCTGGGCACTGCATCGGAATACACTGCCCTGTCGGTATCAAGCCCCGACTTGCGGCAGCGAAACAGCAGGTTGTGCGCTACCGCAGCCTCTGCGTGCCAGCCGGTTCCCGGATCGAGATGCACCGGCCGCGACGAACAGTCTGCGAAGACACTGCGGAGGGTGCGCTCGGCACGCGTGAAGAACAGCTCTTCGCCGGGATAGGTTGTGTGGTTAACGTAGAGCGAACCACCGCCAGCAATCTTCGATCTAGCCAAGCGGTAGAACTCAACGCTCAACAGGTGCCGAGGCACCGTGCGCGGATTGGAAAATACGTCTACAACGATCGCGCTCCAGCCTCCGGGATCGCCGCGCAAGAAGGCGCGGGCATCCTGCGCGGTGAATTTCCCGGCGGCTCCTTCCGGGACTTCGAGGAATTGCGTGGCAATGGATTGCTGCGCCGGATCAAGGTCAACGAAGGTGAGGTCCAGTTTGCAGGGAGCCCCTCTTCCGATCGTCATGCCGGCGGCTCCCAGCACCAGCGTGCGAGTCTCGCCCGCCCCGCACAAGGTGCGCTCCAGCAGCTCGGCGTAGTCCCATCCCCGATCTTGCGGATTATGTCGCGAAGCAAGTTGGTTGTTGATCATCAGCACGCGGCTGGTGTTGAGCTCCACGAAGCGGTAATCGGCGTAGGCGTTGCGTCGAACGTAGTCAGTGGCCTCGACCCACAGGTCCAGCGCGGGCCAGCAGCAGGCGATGAGCAGCATCATGACCGGCACGTCGCGGCGCGAGGCGACTAGCGCGGCCGCCACCAGCGCGGCGACCACAGCGAAGACAGAGGCGGCTAGCCCCAACGAGGGCATCAGCAGGAAGGTCGCTCCCAACGCGCCGGCCACGTTGCCGACAGTGGAGAGAGCGAAGACTCGGCCGGCCGTTTCGGAGGGGTCGCGGCGAGGGGCGCAGGCATGGGCTAGCAAGACACACTCGGCTAGCAACCAGCCGATCGGCGCAATGCCCAGAATCGAGTAGATGGCCGCCTGCAGCAGCGGCGGCAGGGGCAGGGAGAAGACCAGTCCGACGCCGGGGTCGGTCAGCCAGAAGGCGGCCCAGAAGGCCGCGGCGGCCAGCCGTGAGGCCAATCTCGGGCGGGGGTCACCGCGCCGCGCCAGCCGCCCCCCGCGCCGGTAGCCTCCGGCCAGCGCCGCCAGGTAGACGGCGAGCAGCACCGAGGTAACATCGACTGAGGAGCCCGCCCACGGAACCATGCGCCGCAGCGCCAAAATCTCCGTCCCTAGCGAGGCCCAGCCTTCCGCCAACAGGATCACAGCGAGGGCGAAGGGCGCCAGCGTCGTTTTCATCGTTCCAACGCCAGCGAATCGGCGGCGCGTTGAACGGTTCTGCGGGCGTAGTCGGCGGGGTTGTGTTTATCCTGGCGCTTCTTCTCGATCTCGTGTTCAATCGCGCCGGGGTTCTCGCCTCGGCGCAGTCCGTCTCGGGTCCGCGCCCAATCTTGCCCGGAAGGCGACTTGTCGCCGCCCGCTGGAAGCGAGCCCCGCTTGGAGGCCGACTTTCTGGTGGCCGTCGCAGGTTCGCGTTTCGGTTCGCGGAACAGCCGTGGCGGCCAGTCCTTCTTCTCGGTCACCTTCTGACGGGTAGCGCTCATGGTGATCCATGTACTTCGCCCACGATGCTTGAAACCGGGCAGCCGCAACACCCGTGTAACGTCAGTCGCCGCTCGATCTCCACCATACTCATCGGCCAGTCCGCGCATGAGTCCTTCGGCTTCCTGGGACGTAAACGCTCCAGGCTTCACGTTCCAGATCACCTGAAAGCGATCCTTCGATGTGTTGATGATGTAAGACGGGCTGGGGATGATCCTGCCGCCAGTAGAATCCCTGAGCAGGTGGTTGAGCTTGACGCTCCCTTCCTTGTCCAGATCGAGGTAAAGCCGCCGAACAGAAGCGATATCTTTTTTGGACCGCCGCAGCGCCCCGGCCCGCAAGGGATTCATGCTCACGTAGATATCGGAGCCCCTGGCGTTCTCATATCTCAGCCAGCGTTGGACCTTCTCGGAAGCGGCCTTGCCGGCGGCCCAGATACGCTGCTGGGTTTTCGCATCTTGATCGCGGGGCACGAGAACGAGAGCGATGTGGTCGTCGGAATCGAACAGGTCCGCGATGTATTCTTCCGGTTTCATGGCTCGTCTCCTTGCGCCTCTGCTTCGCTCCAGCGGTCTCCTAAGGCGTTGCGCCAAGCGCTTCTCGGTTGAATACGCTGGGAGAGCCAGACGCTGTAGGTCGCCTCGTAGCCGGCAATATCTTCGCCTCTCTCCAGCCGCTTCTTCAGCTCCACAGACCGCCGCAACGCTCCGTTAAAACCGCCGTAGGTGTCGAGCACGGCTTTATCGAGCTTCTCCAGCGCCTCTCTGACCCGCCGCCGCTCTGCCTCGATCTCGCCGCCGCTCGCCGATCCTCCAGAGGTATTCGACCAACCCTCGAAAACGCTTCGGACGCTGTTGGCAAGCCTTGGATTGCGGCTGGCGTGAACGATGCTCAGGCGAAAGCCCCGGCCGCAAAGGCGGGACCACAGCGCCGCGTGTTCTGTTCGCCAGCTCCGCAAGCCTTGCGGGGATTGTTCGTCGGAATCGACATAGACGAACAGGGCGGTCTTGGCGTGAGAATTGACGGCGATGGGGTGCTTGTTGGCGAAGTAGCGTCTCGCTTGCCCCACAGCTCCTCGATAGAGCCGGCTGGGAAGCTCCCTGCGCGGAATCTCAAGCGCATCAAAGCAGGCCATCTTTTCCGCCTCGGTGGGGAGCCAGGGAAGATCGGGGTGATCGAGCACGTAATCCAGGGAGAGCAAGCGGCGGCACATGATGGGCCAGCTTGCCAAGCGCCGGTGGCGGATATCGGCTGCCCCCAGGGCGCGATAGATCGTCTTGTTTGTGATTCTGGAAAGCAACCCCATATCATCGACGGGCGTCTCGACAATAAAGTTCTGTTGGGTCAGGGTTACGACGAAGCGCTCAGCCGCTTTGCGGCCGGTGGCATCTTTCAGATCGTTGTAATGGCTGTATTGCGACCGCAGGTAACAGCCGGAATGCAGCGCTACGACCGCCAGCCATTCCGCTGTTTCTGCCGGTAGGTTCAGCTCTTCCGCCAGCTTGCCGCCTCGGCCGTTGAGGTGAGGAAACGTCATAGCTCGAACAGCTCGTCGTCTTTACGGCCGCCGCCTCCAGCGCCCCGCCGCGATTCTTGATTGCCGAGCGCCGAAGCGAGCTGCCGCATCGCGCCCCGGCCGTTGGCGTGCAAGGCGAAGCCCGCAGCGGCCTTGGCCTGGATGTCCTTGCTCCGGTAGCTGTCGCTGGTTACCTCGATACTTACGCGCCCCGATACTCCCATTTCATCTTCGTACTCGATCCGGGCATCGGGGTAGCTGACACGGCCTTCTTCATCTACCGGCAACCCCATCTTGCGCGCCTCGGCGATTCGCGCTTGCTGAGCTTCTTCGCCGCCTCCCTTTGCCCGTGCCCGCTCTGAGGCCCGCGCTACTCGGCTCTTCATTTCGTAGTCGAGTTCGACGCGCTTCATCTTCGCGCCGGCCTTCTCCAGCTTCTCGATCTCGCATCGTGCGGCCTGGTAGACCGCCGCGTCGTGGCGCATTTCCGCCGGCTTGACGAAACCGGCCCAATACCGCTGCTCGCCGTTGGAGCTGCGGTCGCGGGCCTCCCGCCGCCCTCGATCCGTCACCGTGAGCACCTTAAAGCTCTTACCGCTTTTGACTTGCACGGTCTGCTCTTGGAGCAGGCCTTGGCGCTTCATGCTCTCGAGGCCTTTGCGGGCAGCGTAGGGGTTCCCCCCGAAGCGTTGCTCAACCAGGTCTTTCACACTGACTACGCGATAGGTGGCTATGTCGGTCAGGGCCTGCCGCTTGCGCTCATCGAACGATACCCGTTCGCGCTGCGGGTCTTGCTCGCGCCAACGATATGATTCCCGCCTCAACTGTCCTTGACTCTGCCGCCGCTCATCTACCGAGCCGATGTTGAGGCGTCCTCTCTGCCCCGCCGCGTCGCTGTACTCGATTTGGGCTTCCGGGTAGCGCACGCGGACGATTTCCCGGTTTAGCTCGCAGCGAAGTCCTAATTCCCGCGCGGCATCGAGCCGCGCGTCGTCGCCTGCATAGGGGCTGGGCGATTCCCTGGCGGCTTTGTGAGCCCTTTCCTCAACCCAGCTCTCCAGGCCTGCCTTGTCCCAAATCCGCTCGATGACGGCTCCGTCCTTTTCGAGCTTGTCGGCTTGCCGCACAATCTCCGGTGAGTCTTCCCGGCCGCGAATGGGGCCCGCCCGTTCGGAGCGAGCCCCGCTTCGCGCCTCGACCTCGATATCGAGGCCTCTCAAGAACTGCCCTCCTTTCGGATGAAATGTCTCGCTTCTTCCAGCAATACAACCCTGCCGTTGTGAGTGGCGCAATAGGCGCACCCTGAGCAGAGATTGTTCTCGACCCAACAGCAGGGAAAGCCGTCTGGCTCCATGCAAGGATTGAACTCGGTACATCCGCAAACCCGGCATGAGGGAATGTTCATTGCACGTCTCCCGCTCGCTCCCGCGCCAACCGCCGCCCGAGCTCGGCGTCATGCGCCTCTCCGGCTGCGAGCCGTTTATCCATCAATTGCAGCTTGCCGCCCAGGTCGCCCAGGCCGGCCCGCCGCGCCAGCCAGTAGATGAAGGCGAACAGCGCCCCCGCCGCCGCCGTGAGATACAGGCTTATGGTCCAGGCGTACTGCTCGAAGAGCATTTTCGAGTAGGGCTGCAGATACTTGAGCCTTTCTCCCACGAGCAGGAACGCCACAACCCAAACGATCAGGCTCAATCCAGTAGCGATTCGCCAGGGCATCTTGTCAGCCGCCTCGCGCCAGTTCTTCGATTGCAGTTCGCAGGTCGCCCGTTCTCTTGATTGCTTCGGCCCTCTTTACCTCCTCGCGGGGGTTGGAGGTAAAGAGCCAATAGCTGCGCCGGTCCACCTTCAAGCTCAACACTTCCGCTGCGCCGGCGCTCCGTGCGTACAGCTCGCGCTTGGGCAACAGGTTGCGGATCACCGCCGCCTCCGCTGCGGTCAACTGCAAGCCTGCCGCCGCCTCGTCGGATAGGTCGCGGATGGCAAGAAACAAACGGTTGGGGATCGACTCGATCAGCGCCCGGGTCGCGGCTCCCCCGACAACATCAGACACCGATTGCGTTGCCAGGATCAGCGCCGCGTTGCGCTTGCGCCAAGTCCTCGCGGCCTCGGCAAGATAATTGGCCGTGGCCGGCTCCGCCAAAAACTTCCAGGCCTCGTCCACGACCAGGATTTTGAGCCTCGCGGTTTCCTCGGGCCGCTCGAGCTCGAGCCGCAACCGCTCCAGGCAATACGTCAAGGCGGCGGACACCAGGTCCGGGTGATCCTTGGCGCCGAATAGATCGACCACCTGCCAGTCCGCGCCCGTGATATCGCCGCCGTGTCCGGCTGCATCAAAGATCCGACCCCACTGCCCGCTGCTCGTCCAGCGGGTCATAGCCGCCTTCATCCGGGGAGGCAGAGTTGCGGCCAGTGCGCCCATGCGCCGCTGGGCCACCGGCAAACGGTACAGGTCCTCGATACGCCCTTGGATCTCGGTGCCATCTTCTCCGCTGGTGGTGTAGCCTCCCAAGCGCAGCAGTTGCCCGATCCATGCAGTGAGAAAAGAGAACGTCCGCTCGCCCTTGGGCAAGCTGAACGGCCGTAAGGCCGTGCCGCCGCCTTCTCCATCCAGTCGGAGATAGCTGCCGCCCAGCAGCTCGGTCAGGTGCCGGTAGCCGCCTCCGAGGTCGAGGATCGAGACCCTTGGCGCGTATCTCAGAGAGTGGACCAACAGGAAGTTGAGCAGGAAACTCTTGCCCGCGCCGGTCGATCCAAGGACCAGGGAATGTCCGACGTCGCCGCCGTTGAACAGGTCGTAGTCGTACAGCGTGCCGCAGCGGGTTTCGAGCGTCGCCAGCGCCGGCGCGTCCAGGTGCTTGGATCGTTGCTTGCCGCGCCGCGGAGCGAAGATCGCGGCGCAACAAAGCGCCGTTCCCGCCGATACGGGCATCCGCCGCAACTGCCGGCTGGCCGCTTGCCCGGGCAATCTGGCGAACCAGGCGCTCAACTGGCCGTAGCCTTCTCTGAGAATCTTGATATCGCGGCCGGCGAAAATCTTGACGATGGAGGAATCGAGTTCCTCGAGCTGCCGCACGTTCGGCGCATGAACCGACAATGACGCTGAAAGCTCGCCCCAGGGGATCCCTTCGCTCTGCAGCTCGACCAGGGCCTCACCCAGCACGGCCGACTCTGCGGCGGCGGCGGAATCAACGAGCGCCGCCTCGGTGGCCTCGGTGCCTCTGGCGTGCGCCATCATCGAATAGCGGCCCGAAAAGAAATGCTTCTGAGCGGACCGGATTTTCCCTCGCGCCCGGCCCATCGATAAGCCGCGCCATTCCCATACATAGGTCCAGACCGCTGGCAAGCTGAGCAGCTCCCACAGGATATTGGCGGTCGCCTGCGGCGGCGGTTCGAGCAGCGAATAGACAGACAGGGGCTCTGCGTCCAACGTCAGATAGCGGCGGTGCGCCTCCAGGTCTGACAATCCCCAGGCCCAATGAAGAGCGCCGCCTTCGTGCGACGGCGTAACGGCGCCCGGCCGGTTGATGAGATCACCCAGCACGGCGGTTGCTTCTCCGGCTGGGAGCACTCGTGCGGGGCTAACATCGGATACCAGCGCCCGGCCGGCGTCAACGATGCGCTGTAGCTGCTCGGCCGCCCTGGCGATCGAGTCGCGCAAGTAAACCCGCTGCGCCGATCCGTTGCTCGTTAGCCGCTTGGTCCACGAAGCGATCACGCTGCCCTTCTTGCGCGCATCGCTCAAGTGAGGATTCAGTGTCCAGGCTGCGTAAAACCGCAGCTCGCCGTTGCGCCGCGTGAGCTCGTCCGCTCGCCCTCGGAAGATTTCTGCCGGTAGGAAGTCGTTGCCGATCTCGGCAACCGCGTCCGGCGCTACGGGCCGCCGCGTCACGATCAGAGAGAAGCGCACGTCATGCTCGAGTTGCCCAAGCAAGCGCATCCACGATGTCAGGACATGATCGAGGTCCGCCGGCGTATTGCCGGCGATTCCTCGCGGCTCCAGGGCCGCCAGCGATACCAGCTCGCCTCGGCGGGTGAGCAGGGTTCGCTCGTCAATCCAGGCCCAATAGGGCAGCTCGTCCGCCAGCGAACCGGCTTGGTCATGCCGCTGTTGAGCCGCTTGAACGATGGGGGTCATTGCGCCTGCTGGGCAGCGGTGATGATCTCGACGTCCTCCAGCGCAGCCGGCCTTTTCGCGGGGTCATAGCGGACTTTCGCCGCCGCCGCCGCCCGTGCGACGTGGAGCATATGAGGATCGCGGCGGGTTCCGAACCATCCCACGGCGTAGCCCAGCACGAAGAGCAGAAGTCCGGCCGGCAGGGAGTTGAGGATGTTGAAGGTGGCCGCCCCGAAGGTGGCGGACAGAATGAAGACCCGGCGCTCACAGCCCATGACGGTGAGCGGCCGGGCCAGGGACCGGCAAGCCTGCCAGGAGCGTTTCCCGCAAACGCTCATGAGGCCTCAGAAGAGCCAGTCAATGAAGTTGGCCGCCCCGAGCGTCATGCCCAGGCCGAAGACGATACCGGCCATTGCCCGTTTCGAGCCGCCCTCACCGAAAGCGAACATCAGACCGCCGACGACGATGGCGATGAGCGAAAGCGATCGAGCGATGGCACCAGTGAATGCGGTTTGCAAGTTGGTCACGGCATCGACCCAAGGCCCGGTTGCCGGCGCCGCCGCCGCCCCCAGCAGCGCCGCGTACAGAACGATCAGCACGGCGAGCGCAAAAGCCCTCACGGTTGTCGCTCCGTGCTTGGTGAGGATTCGCATAAGCAGCTCCTGTCAAATAGTGGCATCGAACCGAAGGACTCTCAAGCGCCGGCAGGCGCCGCCGTGTGGAGCTTGCCCCTCTTCGTAAGTCAGATCTACTGCTGGGGTGTAGCCGCGCGCGCCCGGCCTATAGGATTTCTTTACAGGATTAACTACAGGATGGATATATAAGGTCAAACCCGCCAAAGCGCCACCGTTTCATCCCAGGAAGCGCCACCGTTTCATCCCAGGAAGCGCCACCGTTTCAGCCCAAGGAAGCGCCACCGTTTCATCCCAACAAAGCGCCACCGTTTCATCCCAACAAAGCGCCACCGTTTCATCCCAAGGGAGCGCCACCGTTTCATCCCAAGGGAGCGCCACCGTTTCAGCCCAAGGGAGCGCCACCAAGGTTTTACGGGAAGAGCACCTACAAGGTGTGCGTTTTAGCGATCTGGCGGATTCGCTCCGTCCAATTGACGTCGGAATAGTTGGCCGGTTCCAGGCGTAGACCCATCGGATGGAGGCTGATCTGTGGAGCCACAGGTTTCTGCTTCAGCACCACTTCGAGGCTCTTCCGAAAGTTGGCCCGGAAGGCGCGTGGCCGTTTGTAGTCGGCGCCGAATTGCAGCTCAAGCAACGGCCAGGGAATGGTTGTCGGTTTCTTCGTGGTCCATGTTCGGTAGGTCAGCCAGGCGTAGAGGTCCAGCGTGAACGGCGATCTCCTGAGGCTGTGTACGATTTTCGTTTCCAGCGGGACAACTGATTCGCCGGACAGGACGTAGAAAGATTCGCTCAGCGATACGTGGAGGCCATCGGGGGATCTGATCCAATGATCGGTCAGTACAACGTTGCTGATCGTTTCACGCTCTCCCCCTACGATGTGGATGGTGTACAGAGTCGAGCTGAGCCGCTGTAGCTGATCCTGCGCTGCGGTGAAGCAGCCACGCGGTCCCGCACCCCAGGGCATCTGCATACTTTCTAGGAAGTCGCGCCAACTCGATCCCAGGTGAAACCTGCGTTCCTTGGAGGTCACCCTCTTGGTGGTCAGGTACATCAAAATGAGCCGCGCATAGGAGCCGTAGGGCAGCCCGATCGATCGCGGGGCTAGCATGCTCAGTTGCTGGGAGCCGTTGCGCCGGCAGAACTCGTTGCCGTTGACCGCTCGGTGAGGTAGCGTCATGGTGACCAGGAAACGCGGTAGGAAGAGCAGTTTCTTGAAGCGGTTTGAATGAGTAGCCGGTGCTTCCGCGTACTGGAGAGAGAGCCCGGTTGCCCAATCTCCTTTAGCCAGTTCTCGGGAGACCAGATGGAGCGCCTTGCTGCGATCCGGTGTGGACACGGCTACTGAGTTTTCCTGCTTGATGAGGATGCGGCCTTTAGGGTCGATGCCCAGCGGTTGCTGTTTGTATAGGTATTCCAGGTCTTGTTCGGAGAGGGTGTGTTTGAGATTCGTCACGGCATGTAGATAGGCGATCTGACCCGTTTTGCGGGATCTCTGGTCGTATGGCACGGTAGCAGCTCCCTGAGCTGCCCGGCCCTTAAACCCTGCGGCATATAGTCAGTTCTATCACTACATCGCTCATAGCCCGCTCTCGCCCGAGGAGTTCTCGAAATATGTGGACGGTCCGACCCTGCGGTGGCGGCGTATTCTGGTCCCGGCTCTGGCTCACCTGCTGGCATTCGGACGGTCGGAGTGGGTCGACACGGCGTTCCTCACCGTGACGCTGGGTTTTCTTTTTCTGGGCAGCTATTGGCTGAGCGTGTACGCCGTTCGTGCAGGGCGGCGTCCGGCTTGGGGCCTTGGTTATCTGTTGGTTCCGGCCACGATGATCGCGATCGAAAGGCTGACGATCGACATGGCCTTGGTGACGCTGTGTGTCGGATATGTGCTGTACGCCGAAGACCGTTCGCCGTGGAAAAGCCTTGCCATGCTCGTGGCGGCGCCGCTGGTGCGCGAGACGGGACTGTTGCTCTGCCTCAGCCATGCGCTGCTCTGCTTGGGAAGGCGGCAGTGGCGGCGCATGGTCCTCAGTGTTGCCGCCTCCATGCCGTTCCTGGTCTGGACTTCTCACGTCAATGCCAATGCCCTGGGCGACGGCACCCATTGGACAGGTTGGATTCCGCTGGCCGGCCTGTACCAGCGCAGCTTGCGACCGGTCATGAGGCTCTGGCGGGGGTCGGAGCATGCGATCGCCTCGGCGCTTGACTACCTGGCCTTCTTAGGGGTCTGCCTCGCCCTGGCGCTTGTGCTCTATCTGATTTGGAAGCACAAGATGGAGCCGGTCGTCGTCGCATCGGCGATCTTCATGCTGGCAATCTCACTCGTGGAAAACCAGAAGGTCTGGGGGGAGGCCTATGCCTTTGGCCGGCTGGTCTCGCCGGTACTGATCTGGTTGGCGATGTTGGGGTTGTCGCTGCGACGTTGGTGGTTTTGCGTGCCGCTGCTGACGTTCTTGCCGCGCGTGGGAGCTCAGTTGGCGACACATCTACCAGGGATTGCCAGAGGGATGGCGGGACTGTAGCGTCCATCGCACAGGCCCAACGGCTCCGTGCCGGCTGTCGTCGCGACTTCACACGAAGGCCCAGGAGAACAGAACCATTTGATTTTCCCTCTTTGTTCTCCTAGAATAGAAGGCGAAGGAGGCCGCTATGGCTCTCACACGGAGACAGAAGGAAGTTCTGGACTTCATCGCGGACTTTCTGGCCCACAACGGCTACAGTCCCAGCTTCGAGGAAATCGCCGAGGGCCTCGGGCTGGCATCGATCGCCACAGTCCACAAGCACTTGACGGCGCTCGATAGCAAGGGATACCTCAAGCGGAACTTCAACCAAAGCCGCTCGCTCGACCTCGCCCCCAAGTACCATCGCGAGCTGCGCCAACAGAAGAAAGCCTTGGCGGCGTCACCGGCCGAGACACCGTTGCTCGGTACGATCGCGGCCGGGCGGCCCATCGAGAGCTATTCCAATCCCGAGTCGATTTCGTTCGCCGACTTCGCCGGCAGCAAGGATGTGTACGCCCTCGAGGTCCGTGGGGAGTCGATGATCGACGACCACATCATGGAAGGCGACTACGTGCTTGTCCAGCAAACCAATCGCATTCGGGACGGGGACATCGTGGTCGCGCTGGTCGGGGGCGCCGAGTCGACGCTGAAGCGCTTCTACCGTGAGCCGGACGAGAAAGCCCGGCTGCAGCCGGCCAATGCCGACATGGAGCCGATTATCGTGCCGCTTGCGGATTTGCAGATTCAGGGCCGTGTGTTGGCCGTGCATCGGCGGTACAACTAGCCGTCTGATCCAGGCGTCACCTGAACGAGAGTGTCAACTTTGCAAGAAGTGCCCTCGCCGGATGTGGCGTAAGGCTCCAGCCTTGCCGAGTCTCGATTCTTCGAGACTCAGGACGGCAAACGACCGAGCACCCACGGCTAGCCGAGCAACTGAGAACCGAGGAATCGGTTCTCGGGTCGCGGCGCCCATTGCGCCTGGCCGTCGTCCTCTGTAAGCAGGTTTGGGGCACTGACGTGCGCTGACCCACCCCGCTAGAGGGAGTTGTGTCTCGGTTCGGAGATCTGCCGCTGTCGCTGCTCGGCTCATATCAGCGCTTCCGTAACCGCCGACCTATGGGCGATCGATAAGTAGCTAGAACGTACTATCACCACTGTCCTATGGACGGTTCGCGCGACCGCTGATACGATCCGAGAAGAGACGGTACGTCCTTCCTCCCGGCCGTCTGAATCCCAAGTCTCGGGTCGAAACCGTGAAGCTCTTTCATCGCTGTTGCTGTTCTTCCTATCTAGTCCTTCTCATTGCGCTATCGGGCGGCTTTTCGCAAGCACCGGCACAGTCGGTGATCCGCGGGCCGTACCTTCAGACCGGCACGCCCGCCAGCGCCGTCGTCAAGTGGCGAACCGACAGCACGACGGACAGCGTTGTGCGGTACGGGACGCAGGAGGGCAACCTGAATCAGTCGGCGTCGGTGGGGGGAGCCGTCACTGACCACGAGGTTCTCGTAAATGGGCTTGTAGCCGACACGAAGTACTACTATTCGGTAGGCAACGCCGCCGGGGAGTTGGCGGGCGGTGACAGCGAACATTTCTTTGTGACATCGCCGACGGCGGGTACGGCCAAACAGACCCGCGCCTGGGTGCTGGGTGACTCGGGAACGGCCGACGCAAACGCTCGTGCGGTGCGCGATGCGTTCGTCACCTACACGGGCACGCAGGACCCTGAACTTCTCCTAATGTTGGGCGACAACGCCTATCAGGACGGCACCGATGCCGAGTACCAGGGCGCCGTTTTCAACATGTATCCGCAGTTCCTGCGGAATACGTTCCTATGGCCGACGCTCGGCAATCACGACGGGCACACGGCGGACTCGGCAAGCCAGAGCGGGCCCTACTACGACATCTTCACGCTGCCCAAGAGCGGCGAGGCCGGCGGCGTCGCCTCGGGAACGGAGGCGTATTACTCGTTTGACTACGGCAACATTCATTTCGTGTGCCTGGAGTCGTACGAAACCGACCGCTCGACGAGCGGGGCGATGTTGACGTGGCTGGAAGCCGATCTTCAAGCCAACGACAAGCCGTGGCTGATCGCGTTCTGGCACCACCCACCCCATTCGAAGGGCTCTCATGATTCGGATACAGATGGCCGGATGACCGACATGCGCCAGAACTCTCTGCCGATTCTAGAGCAGCATGGCGTGGATCTGGTGCTGACCGGTCACAGCCATTCCTACGAGCGGTCGTACCTGATCGATGGTCATTACGGCGTGTCCGGCACCTTCACCGAAGCAATGAAAAAGGACCTGGGTGACGGGAATGAGCTCGGCGATGGCGCCTATGCGAAGACATTCTTGCCGGATGTTCCCCACGAGGGCGCCGTGTATGCGGTGGCGGGGGCGTCGGGCAAGATCAGCGGCGGGCCGCTGAATCATCCGGCGATGGTGCTTTCGATTAATGCGTTGGGATCGGTGGTACTTGACTTCGACGGCAGCCGGCTCGACGTGAAGTATCTGGACAACAACGCGAACGTGCTGGACGACTTCACGATCTTGAAGGGGCCCGACACGACGGCACCGGTGATTTCTTCGGTCGAGTCGGAGGGAGCGGCAACGGAAGTGGTCGTAAACTTCAGTGAACGAGTGGACCAGGCGAGCGCGGAGACGGCGCCGAACTACTCAATCAATAACGGCGTCACGGTGACCGCCGCGTCGCGCTGTGACTTTGACCGTCACGCCCCTGGGTATCGGGATCACCTATACATTGACGGTCAACAACGTCATCGACTTATCGTCCAATCCGATCGCTCTCAACTCGCAGGCCGCGTTCGAGCATATCGACATCGTGACCAAATCGTTTCAAGAAGGGGTTTCGCCCGATCCCAGCTACGACGGTACGAGCGACACTTACATTTCCCAGAATGCCCCGACCTCGAACTTCGGATTGTCGGCGACGCTGCTGGTCGACGGCGATGACCCCTCGAGCAGTGGCAATGATCTTGCGTCGCTGATCCTATGGGATCTGTCGTCGATCCCGCCCGGTTCAACGATCGACTCGACCGAGATCGAAATCGAGGTTTTCAACGTCAGCGGCGGCGTTTACGACATCTATGAGATGAAGCGAAATTGGTTTGAGACCGGAGCCACCTGGAATGTCTACTCGCCGGGGAATGCTTGGGAGGCCCCGGGCGCATCGGGAGCCGGCGACCGAGGTTCATCGATCCTCGGCACTATTACGGCCGCATCTTTGGGTTTATACAAGGTGATCCTGAACGCCGACGGCATCGCTGTGGTGCAGGGATGGGTGGACGCCCCGTCGGTGAATCACGGCGTGATCATCGCCAACTCGTCGACGACGGACGGGCTGGATTTTCGGTCCAGCGAATACTCGACGGCTTCGCAGCGTCCCCGCCTGACAGTTCGGTATAGCTCGTTCGTTGATACCCAAGCACCCGATGCTCCCGCCGGTCTCTCGCTCGTTTCGAAGACCGATACTCAAGTCGATCTCCAGTGGAACGCTTCGGCGGACAACGTTGGGGTCGATCACTACCGGGTTTTTCGTGACGGAGGCGAAGTTGGCACACCCTCGGCGGTCAACTTCACTGATACAGGTTTAGACCCGGAAACGGACTACGACTACACCGTGACGGCGGTCGACGCAGCCGGCAACGAGTCGGGCGCGAGTTCGACCCTGATGGTGACCACGGATCCGGCCCCGGACACGGAGAAGCCGACGACTCCGGGCACACCAGTGGAGGTCTCAACGACGGAGACGACCGCGACGATCAGTTGGGCGGCCTCGACGGACAACGTGGCGGTTACGGCGTATGACGTCTACCGCGACGGTGGGTTGGCCGGAAGCACCACGGGCGTTACGACAACTTTTGCTGACGCCGGCCTTGCCGCCGGTACGGCCTTCGCCTATCACGTAATCGCCCGGGACGCCGCAGGGAACGAGTCGGACCCAAGCGGCGTGTTGAACGTGACCACGAATTCGGCGACCTTGCCGAAGATGCACGTGGGTTCGATCTCCATTGAACGGCGTAACGCGGGAAAGCGACGTTACGCCCGCGCGATTGTGTCCGTCGCGGACGACGGTGGTGCGCCGGTTGACGGCGCGACCGTCACAACCCAATGGAGCGGCCTGACCAGCGATGTGGATAGCGGCCTCACCGGCTCCAGTGGAAGCGTGCAGTTTGACTCGGACCGCGTCGACCGCTCGGCTTCGGGCCAATTCATCATTACCGTCACGGGAGTCTCGGCCGGCGGTTTCGAGTACGATCCTGACGCCAACGTTCAAACGGCGGCGTGCGTCGACATCGATGGCACCCTATGCTCGGTCGGTCCGCCTGATACAGATCCTCCAGCCGTGCCGGGTCCCTTGTCGGCGGCACTCGGTCCCGGTTCCGTTTCTCTCGACTGGCCCGACAACACAACCGATGCCGACTGGGCCGAGTTCCTGGTCTATCGCTCGACCGTATCAGGCAGCAGCTACGGCCTGGTCGCTTCGGGCCTGTCGGCGAGCCAGTACACGGACAGCGGACTTGAAGCTGGGGTACCGGTCTACTATGTCGTGACGTCGAGGGACACGAGCGGGAACGAGTCCGGGCCCTCGAACGAGGCCTCCGCGACACCGGAAGAGGTGGTTGGCCAAAGCATTCACGTCTCTGACATCGGTGTGACGGTCAGCCGGCAAGGGAAGAACTACCGGGCCGCCGCGACCGTCGCGGTTGAGGATCAGAACGGTTCGGTGATAGGCGGTGTGCAGGTAACGGGATCTTGGGAACTGGAAAATCTCCCGATCGGTAACGGATCCGGCACGACGTCTGGCAACGGGTCCGTGACGATCAACTCTTCGAAGGAGAAAGCGTCATCGGGCGAGGTTTTCCGCTTCATCGTCACAAGTCTGAACCTCGCCGGGTACGTCTACGATGCGGGAAGCAACGTGGAGACTTCGGATACCGCGTCCGTGCCATAAGCCAGTCAAAACGATCTTTTTGTGGTCATGAAACGCGTAGCGAAGGCTTCAGCGCCGGGTCGTGTGCTGTGGATGGCCCCGCTTCTGGCGGTGGTGATGGTCCTTTTGTTGCCCATCGGAGTAAACGGCCACGCGGGCATCCACGAGCGCCTCAAGGACATGGACAGGCGCATTGCCGCTGCCCCGGAAAACCCGGACTTGTACATCAAGAGGGGCGAGCTGTACCGCATGCATCGTGACTGGGACGCGGCTCTGGCTGATTATCAGCGCGCGGATGACCGTGATCCCGATTCAGATGTCGTTCCATTCGTCCGCGGACGGATGTTTTTCGAGGCAGGTCGCTGCGTGGAGGCAAAGACAGATCTTGACCGTCTCCTGCGGGCGCGCCCTGACCACCGGGAGGGGCTTTTGACGCGCGCCCGGCTTCTCGTCAAGCTGGAGCAGCCGCTGGCTGCGGTGGCCGATTACGACAAGGTCATCGCCGGCCTTGAGAATCCGACCCCTGAATACTACTTGGAGCGAGCGAAAGCTCTGACCTCCGCCGGTCTGGACCACTTCGATGAGGCGCTTGATGGAGTCGGTGAGGGAATCGAACGATTGGGTCCGATCTTCACGCTCGTCGACTTCGCCATCGATATCGAGTTGAGGCTGAACCGCTATGGCCGGGCTTTGGAACGGCTGGATCAGCTTCGCCCTTCCATGGCCCCCCGGAACGCTGGTTCCATCGGCGGGGCGTCATTCTGAGCCGGATGGGCCGCACGGACGAAGCCTGGGACTCTTACTCACTGGCCCTGGAAAGTTTCCGGGACGCACCCGTTCGCCGGCGGTCTACTCGCGCCGCGAAGGAGTTCGAGACCGAGCTGGTCAGACTGCTGGGCTTGCCTCGGGCCTCGGCGACGATACTCTGAACGGGAGAATAGGAAACGTCCCGTCGAGAAAGTGGCTGAGCAGTTCGCTCATGGCCCGCGTGGAAGCGCCAACTTCGACTGCCGCCCTCGAACCAAAGATGCTGGTCAAACACGGCGCGGACAATCGTACCCATCGGTTTAAGGTCGCAGACCTCGCTAGCGGAAGGCGTCGAGGATGCGGCCAAAGAACCCCTTCTTCTTCTGGGGCTCTTGACGCGATGGATCGGCGGGCGTCGCGATCGGCGGGGGGACCTCGATGACCAGCGGCGGCGGCAGGGCTTGCTCGCCGGTGTCTTCCACTTCGGCGACCGCTTCATCGTTCTTCGGATCAGGGTCGCCGCTGTCCCAACCGGCCACGTTGGTCGCCAGCAGCAGCCGCCGGCCGCCGCCGTGCAGGTAGCAGAAGCGTGACGGTTGCGAGCCCGCGATGAACACCTCGCTCGCGCGGTTGGGGCAGGCGTAGGTGGCCAACTCGTTCGTGTCAAGGTCGATCTGCGCGCTCACGATGCCGTCCACCGGCTCGAACGGCTCCGGGTTGCGGTATTCGCGCAGCGCATGGGCGCGCTTCATGAACTCGGTCCAGATCGGCAGTGCGGAGTGAGCACCCTCAAGGGCGAGGTCGGTGTTGTCGTCGAACCCGACCCAGGCGACGCAAACCAGATTCGACGTGTAGCCGGCGAACCAGCCGTCGTCGTCCGTACCGGTCTTGCCGGCGGCCGGCTCGCGGAAACCCATGCCGCGCACGCGGACTGCGGTCCCTCTACGAATGACGTCCTCAAGCATGTGCGTGACGACGTAGGCCGTACGAGCGTCGAGCACTTCCTGCGGCCGGGGTTGGTTATGAAGCAAAACCCGACCGGTCTCATTGCTGACTGAACGAATGAAGTAAGGCTCCATACGCTCACCGCCGTTGGCGAAGATCGTGTAGGCGGCGGCGATGTCCAAGGGCGTAACCTCGTACGCCCCTAGAGCGACCGCCGGGGTTGGCTGAATGTTCGCACCCAGGCCGGCGCGCTGCGCCACGTCGGCAACGCGGTCGAAGCCGGCAAGCTCTGCCACCTTGACCGTGGCGATGTTCATTGACTTGACCAATGCCGTCCGCAGAGTGATGATGCCGTAGATCTTGTTGGAGAAGTTCGACGGCTCGTAGGGCTTCTCATCCCACCAGAACGTCGTCGGTACGTCGTCGACGGTCGAGATCGGTGTCAGCACCTCGCGGGACAGCGGCGCGAAGAGATCTTCTTCCTGCTCGATCGCGGTACTGATCGCCGCCGCGTAGACGAATGGCTTGAAAGCCGAACCCGGTTGGCGGTAGGCGAGGACGCGGTTGAGCTGGCTCTCGCCGTAGTTCCTGCCGCCGACGATGGCCTTTACCTCGCCGGTATCCGGATCAACCGCCACGAGGGCTGCCTGCGCCCGGGGCGCCGGACCATGGACCGGGTACCCGAACTCGGCGTACTTGCCCCGCCGGTGTTGCCGCTTGACCTTCTCATCCACCTCGGCCATGCCGACTCGGATCGCTTCGACTGCCGCCTTCTGGAGCTGCATGTCGAGCGTCGTGTAGACGCGGTAGGACTGCGTGATCAGCTCTTCGCTGCCGAAGTTGGCCTTGAGAGATCGGTTGACTAGGTCGACAAAGTACGGGGCGTTGCTGTACTCGATCTTGCCGACCGCGAGATCCACCGGTTGCTGCACGGCGGCGCGGTATTCCTGGGCCGTGATGAAACGTTCACGCAGCATGGCCTCCAGTACGGTGTTTCGGCGGCTTTTGGCGCGCTCGGGATGGCGATACGGATTGAGATAGCTCGGCCGCTGGATCAATCCGGCCAGCAGTGCCGCCTCATCCACGCGAAGCGCGCGAATGTCTTTGTCGAAATAGGCTTCGGCGGCTTCACCCATACCCATCACATTGAAGCTGCCGCGGCGTCCCAGGGGAATCTGGTTGGCGTAGAACTCGAAAATCTGTTCCTTGCTCAGCCGCATCTCGAGCTGCACGGCGATCATCAGCTCGGCCAGCTTGCGCCGATAGGTCTGCTCGGGTGTGAGGAAGAATTGGCGCGCGAGCTGCTGCGTCAGTGTCGAGGTACCCCGCGGACGCCGCCATTCGACCAGGCCGTCATACGCTGCCCGCGTCGTGCGGACCAGGTCGATGCCGTAGTGGTCGAAGAAGCGGTGGTCCTCGATAGCAAGCACGGCGTGGCGCAGTACGTCGGGGATGTCGTCGTAGGCGACCAACCGGCGCTTGGACCGCTCCCGGTCGAACAGGTTCGTGACGAGAGACGGTTCGAGCTCATACACCGTCTGCGGCGTGTTGTCGCTGAGAGAAACGATGCGCGTGACGCCGCCTTCGCCGAAGTAAAGAACGGCCGGCTCCCGCCGGAAGTAGGAAAGCGCCCCGGGATAGATCTCGATGCTGTCGGACCTGACGCTGAAATGCCCGACGCGGTTGTGTCTCGACTCGGAGTACCCCGCTTCCCGCAATTGCGAAAGCACTTCGTCGAGCGTCAGCTCGTCGCCGACAAAGACGGGATCGGGAGCGGCCAGTATCTTCGAGGTGCGATTGAAGGGGCCGCGATGCAGCTTGGCATCAACGACTTTCGCGAATTCCCAATAATAGTGATTGAAGACAATCAGCCCCGCGGCCGTCGCCATCAGCATCAGGGCTAGCAAGACCTTGCCCACAGGGCTTCTGACCACGCGGACAGCGAAGCTCAGCACTCTGGAGCGAACCACCCACTTCTGTTGTTGACGCCGGCGCCGCTTCTTCATGAACCTGCCGCATCACGACCCCGGCTGTCTGCTAGACCGAAGTCTTCAAAGGGACTACACAGATCGCAAGATATCAGTCGAGAATAAGTTTGCCAGGCCGATAGGGCATGCTCTGTCACTACGCAGGGTGGGCGACCGCCGGAGAACACTCGCTGCGAGTAAGACCGTCGCGCCATCCGGGAATCGGTCGCCGCCCTTTCGCGAGGCGTCCCTCCCGCAGAACTGGCGTCACTCCGAAGTGCTCGAAGTAGGCAACCCAGGGCGGCTGTTTGCGAGCCGTTCACGAATCGACTCGGGCGCTTCTTCGAGTGTAACATCGGTGGATTGACGTGTCGACCGAGCGGTGAGTTCCACCAATCCGTCCGTGATTTTCCTCCCCACCGTGATGCGATACGGGATGCCGATCAGGTCGGCGTCGTTGAATTTGACTCCGGCGCGCTCCTGGCGGTCGTCGAGTAGTACGTCGAGCCCCAGACCTGAACATCGCTTGTAGAGCGCCTCAGCGGCCTCGCGCTGGCCGTCGTTCTTCATGTTGATCGGCGTGACGACGACCTCGTACGGTGCAATCGATGTGGGCAGCACCATACCGGCGTCGTCATGACCCTGCTCGATCGCCGCCGTCAGGATGCGCTCGAGGCCAATTCCGTACGAGCCCATGATCGGGGCAACCTCTTTGCCGTCAGGATCAAGGACTCGTAAACCCATTGACTCAGAATAGCGGTAGCCCAGCTTGAAGATGTGGCCCACCTCGATGCATTTCTTCAGCTCCAGCGCTGCGCCGCATGACGCACAAGGATCGCCTTCGACTACTTGGCGCAGGTCGGAATAACGTGGTTCGAAGTCTCGTCCGGCGGTGATATTCCGCAGATGGTAGCCGTCTTTGTTGGCGCCGGCAATCATGTTGCGTCGGCCGCGTAACGCCTCGTCGGCGATCAGGTCGATTGTCGTCACCCCGACCGGGCCGAGCGAGCCGGCGTCCGCGCCGAACCATTCGCGGATCTCCTCGGGATGGGCCGGGCGCAGGTCGGCGGTTTCGAGCACGCTGCCGAGTTTCGACTCGCTCAGGGCGTGGTCGCCGCGAAGAAGCGCTAGGACGGGCTTCTCGGCGGCCACCATCACCAAGCTCTTGATCTGGGAGGTCTCGGGCAGACTGGTGAACTCGGCGACCTCGGCGATAGTTTTCTTCCCGGGTGTTTCAAACTCTTCGGGGCCGGCTTCACCTTCGGCATCTGGCGCCGAGGGTTGGACTGCTTTCGATACCGCCTTTTCCAGATTTGCCGCGTATCCGCAGGAACCACAGACGACGATGACATCCTCACCCGCGTCCGACGGCACTGAAAACTCCTGTGATTGGCTGCCGCCCATGGCGCCCGAATGTGCTTCGACCGCGATGTAGTCGAGGCCGCAGCGGTCAAAGATACGGCAGTAGGCTTGCCGATGCTTCTCGTAGCTGACGTCCAGGCCGGCGGCGTCGAGGTCGAAGGAGTAGCAGTCCTTCATCGTGAACCGGCGGACCCGTATCAGCCCGGACTTTGGGCGGGGCTCGTCGCGGAACTTCGCCTGGATCTGGTACCAGAGCTGCGGCAGTTGTTTGTAGCTGCGGAGTTCACCACGGGCGATGGTTGTCATCACCTCTTCTTCGGTCATGCCGAGGCATAGCTCGCGGCCACCGCGGTCCTGCAGCCGGAACATGTCGTGGCCCATCGCCTCCCAGCGCCCGCTCTGCCGCCAAACCTCGGCCGGATGCAGCTCAGGTAGAAAGAACTCCTGCGCGCCGATAGCGTCCATCTCCTCGCGGATGATTCTCTCGATCTTGAGCAGCGAGCGCCGCGCCAGAGGCAGATAACTGTAGATACCGGCCGCTAGCTGCCGGATGTAACCGGCGCGCAGTAGCAGCTGATGGCTGACGACCTCGGCCTCGGCCGGCGTGTCACGCAAGGTAGGAACGTACAACTGGCTCCAACGCATAAGGACTCAACGAGTGGCGGAAAGGCCGGAGAGGCGACGGCGGACCAGCGGAAAGACCGCTCATTTTAGCATGCTAGAATTCCTTCACTAGCCGGCGGCAATTGAGTTTCCACCTCAACACCGGTCTTATCGATGTCGTCGCCCTGCCATGCTGATCGGAATCGACATCCGACGCTCCGATGACTTCGGGGTGGGTACCTACATCCGCAACCTGGTCCTGGGTCTGGCCCGCGTGGACCGGGACGAGGAGTACGTCTTGGTCGGCCATGCCGGGCAGTTTGGCAAGCTCGGGGATCTGCCGCAGAACTTCCGTTTCGAAATGTACCCGCGCCGATTCGACTCTCGACGCAGCCACGTCAGCTTTCCTTTATTGGTTCGGCGGTTGGGACTGGATGTGTTCCACATGCCCCATCGTACGATCCCGTACTTTTTGTCCAGCCCCTACGTGGCGACGCTGCACGACATCAACAACATCCTCTACCCCGTGGACAGGCCGGCACGGTGGCTTGGAGCGCTACGCCGGCACTTGCTGATCCACGGGCTCAAGCGGGCAGCCCGCATCATGGCCGTTTCGAAGACCACAAAACGAGATGCGGTCAAGTACTTGGGGCTCAACGAGGCTCAGTTCGAGGTCGTCCCCGACGCGGTCGACCGGCGAATCGCCCAACCGGTGACCGAGCAAGAACGCGACACCATTCTCGACCGCTATCAAATCAGGGAACCGTTCGTGCTCTACGCCGGACGCATCCAGCCCCACAAGAACCTCCCACGTCTGATCGAGGCTTTCGCCGTTGTCAAGAAAGAGTTGGACAAGCACCCGCAGTATCACAACCTCCGCTTGATTATCATCGGAGACCAGGTCACGGCTTTGCCGGAGGTACGGCTTGCCGTGATGAAGGCCCGGATGCAGAACTGGGTGCGTTTTCTTGGCTTCGTTCCCGCAGAGACATTGAGGGTTTTCTATGCGGCGGCGCGTGTATTTCTATTTCCTTCGCTCTACGAGGGATTCGGGCTGCCACCACTCGAGGCGATGTCGCAAGGGACGCCGGTGGTCACCTCCAACGTGTCGTCGTTGCCGGAAGTCGTCAACGGGGCAGCCGTCCTAGTAAACCCGGTGAATGTTTTCGACATCGCGCGCGGCCTACGCGAGGTACTGATGGACGAGGCGTTGCGCGAGGACCTGCGGCGGCGGGGCTACGCCCAGACGCAGCAGTTCAGTTGGGACGAATCGGCGCGCCGCGTGCTAGCAGTGTACCGAGCCGTTACTTTGACACGATAGGAAACGCCTGTCCTAGAAAGGCGGAGCCGCTCTCACACGGGACGGGCACGGCATAGAGCGCGTAATCGGCCAGGCATGAGAACCGGAATCGTGACAGGTGAGTCTTCTACGTCCGACCGGGCGAACGTCTGGTTTTGGATCCTGCCCAACCTTACCGTCTTTGTCTCCAGCTTCTGCATCATGGTTGTCGAGTTGGTCGCCGGGCGGCTGACCGCCCGTTACGTGGGCAGCTCGCTCTATACATGGACCTCGGTGATCGGCATCGTCCTCGCCGGGATCGCGGCCGGCAACTACATCGGCGGGCGGCTCGCCGACCGCTATCGCCCCCGGGATGCCTTGGCTTCGCTCTTCCTGGTGGCCTCGGCCACGTGCTTGGTCATCCCGTTGGTGAACAGCCGGGCCGGCGCTTGGATGCTGCTGCGCGATCAGGAGTGGGCCCTACGGATCGCGCTCCACGTTGTCGTGGTTTTCTTCTTGCCATCGGTGCTGCTGGGAACCATCAGTCCGGTTGCCGCTAAGATGGCGCTCGAGTTGGGACGACAGACCGGCCGCACCGTGGGCAGCGTCTATTCGTGGGGGGCTGTAGGCAGTATTTTCGGGACGTTTCTCACGGGCTACTACCTGATCGCCCACCTGGGCGCCGTCGCGGTGCTGCTCTCGGTCGCGGCAGTGCTGCTCGCCATGGCCCTGCTTTTCGGCTCGCGAACCGTTCTGCCGTACTTCTGGACCGGTGTCGTTGGAGCATCGTTCCTCGCCATGTTGGGTCCTTGGGATTGGACCGCCACGATCGGAGAGCGCTTAGGCCTGCGACCTTTTCAGGACCAGTCGATTCACTTCCACGACGAGTCGCAATATGCCACGATCACCGTAGAGCAAGAGCCGGACCAGCCGGGCGTCCGCTCGATGACACTCGACTTCCTCATCCACGCCTATATCAACATGGACGATCCCGACGACTTGATCTACGAGTACGAGGACATCTACGCCGGCGTGACCGAGTTGGCTGTCCGCGACTGGGCGCCGGGGCGAAAGCTGCGCGCCCTGTGCCTGGGCGGGGGAGGCTTTGTGTTCCCGCGGTGGCTCCTGCGACGGTGGCCGGGAAGTCACGTCGAAGTGGCCGAAATCGATCCGCAAGTCACGGTGGCGGCCCTTGAAGCGTTCGGCTTGCCCCGAACCACGCCGATCCGAATCTTCGACCTCGACGCGCGGAACCACGTCGACGATTCCCTGGCGCGGCTGGAGAGTGGCGAAGCGTTCGAGCCGTTCGATGCCGTCTACGCCGACGCTTTCAATCACTACTCGCCGCCTTTCCATTTGACGACGTACGAGTTCAACGAAAAAATCCGCCAGCTCATGTCTCCCGAGGGAGTGTTCATGGCGAATGTCATCGACGTTTATCGTTCCGGACGGTTCATCGGCGCGATGATCAATACAGTCGAGCAAAGTTTTCCGCACGTCTACGCGATCTCGAGTGAGCTGATGGGGCCGTCGGACGACGACGGGCGGGACACGTTCATCGTGGTGGGTTCGGCGCGGCCGCTCCCCTTGGACGAAATGGACTGGGATAGTTACCTCGGGATGGTACTCGATCCCGACCAGCTTGCCGTGCTGAGGAGACGCTCGAAAGGACTCGTCCTCACCGACGACTTCGCCCCCGTGGACAACTTGCTGGCGCCGGTGATCACTATGGCAGACAAGCAGTAGCGGCGCAAGAAGCAGGGTCGTGGCGTGCTACGCCCGCCAAGTTCGCCCCGGCAAGGTCAAGCGACAACGCCCTTCTCCCGCAGGTACGCTACAATCATGACAAAGGTCTTTGGAGGTGGTTCTCTTACGTCTCCAGGCCGGTCCTAGAGACGTGTCTACCAAGGGAGGGATGCTGCGTGGCTGAAGTTCACGTCCAAGACGGCGAATCGCTGGACGGCGCGTTACGGCGCTTCAAGCGAAAGGTCCAGCAAGAAGACATCATCAAGGAAGTCAAGCGTCACTCGTATTATCTGAAGCCCGGTGAGAAGAAGCGGGTCAAGCAGGCGCTCGCCCGCAAGCGAAACCGCAAGAAGATGCGCCGGGAATACAGCTAGGACCGGAGCCGCAAGGACTCCGATGTCTCTGGGCTTCCACAAGTTGCATTGCCTCGGTGTTTGAAGGTCATCCCGCCTCGTTTCCAAGTTGAGGCGCTCCCTCTCCACGATCCTCATGGACAAACGGCGCCAGTTCTACGTCCAGAACTTCGGCTGCCGCGCGACGCAGGCAGATGGCGCGGCATTGGCGGCCGACTTACAGGCCCGGGGGTTGCGTCCCACGGCGGATCGTAGCGGCGCCGATCTTGTCGTTGTGAATACCTGTACGGTTACCGCCGAGGCCGACCAGGACGCCCGCAAGGCCGTCCGCCGCGTGCACCGCGAGAATCCGGCAGCGCAGATCCTCGTCACGGGCTGCTACGCGCAGCGTCGGCCCGAGGAGTTGGCTGCTCTGCCGGGCGTGAAATGGGTCGTCGGGAACTCGCATAAGACGGTGATCGGCGAGCTGGCCGCTCCATCGCTGGTGACGATCGGGGGGCGAGGGCGCCCTGCTTCATTGAGCTATCACGGAGAAATCAGCGCCGGCGGCGTGCTGGTGGGTGACATCTTCGACCAGAAGAGTTTCCTGAGCGCCCCGGTCATCGACGCTGCGCCAGACCGAAGCCGTCCCAATCTCAAGATTCAAGATGGCTGCCATAATCGCTGCAGCTTCTGTGTGATTCCGTCGGTGCGCGGCAACAGCCGCAGCGCTCCGGCGGACCGTGTCGTTGGAGAAATCCGGAGGCTGTCCGTCCGCTACCCGGAGGTCGTCTTGACCGGCATCAACTTGGGCCGCTGGGGACGCGACCTGCCTGGCCGTCCCCGCTTTCTCGAGTTGCTACGCCGGCTCTTAGCAGAAACCGACACGGTCAGGCTGCGGCTCAGCTCGGTGGAGCCGATGGATTGGACCGACGACCTGCTCGCACTCATGGCCGCCGAGGAACGTATCGCCAAGCACGTGCACATGCCCTTGCAGTCGGGCTCGGATTCGATTCTGAAAGCCATGCGCCGTCGCTACCGCTCGCGACACTACGTGGAACGAGTCGAAAAGGCCCGCGCTCTGCTGCCCAAGGCGAGCATCGGCGCCGATGTGATGGTCGGCTTCCCCGGCGAGACGGACCGTGAGTTCGAGGAGACTCGCCGCTTCGTGGAGGAGATGCCCTTTACCTACCTTCATGTGTTCAGCTACTCGGCCCGGCCGGGTACCGATTCCACTGAGATCCCCGGCGAACCGCCTCGCGCCGTCAAGAAGGAACGGAACCGGACGCTGCGTGAACTGGCTGCCGGCAAGAACCTGGCGTTCCGGCACAGCCTGGTAGGCGGTTGCTTTGCCGCAGTGACACTGGAGGGTGGGGATGGGACCTGTACAAGGGCCCTGACTGACAACTACCTCGACGTAAGGATCGTCGGGAAGCCACTGCAACCGGGCCGAGCTGTCAGCCTTCAAGTCACGGGCTGCAACTCCACTTCCACGTCGGCTCGCCTGGTGTGCCAGTAGCTCCCGCTGAACAGTAGCGGGCCAAAGCGGGGGTTCCCTACCTGTTCGGGTCGATTGGCCGATGTGACGGGGTCGCCGGAGCGCTGGATCCACCGATAACCCCCTGCTCACGCCGCCAGAACCTCATGCACTTGCTTTAACTTCTCGGACAACCCTCCGAGAATCGCCGCCATCGTAAGCGGGTCCATCCCGAGGCGGTCGCGGGCAGCGGAGGAAACCTGCGCGTAGGCGTGGTCCTCGCCGCTCTTCTCGAGGAAGGCTCGGGCAAGTTTGACGGCGGCGTGCAAAGCAAACAGGCAGCCTCTCTGGGCATCGTCAAGGACGGGCCGTTCAGGTGAGGCCCAATGCTCACAGCCTAGCCCGTACAGGCCCGGGAAGCCCCAGGAATCGAGCAACCAGCGTCCGACTTCCCCTTGGTGGACTCCGAATATCTCCTGCTCAGCGGCTTCACGCGGTATCTGAAGCGCCCTCTCGCGTACCTTCAAGAACTTGTCGTGATAGAGGGAAAGCAGGGCTAACTCGCCGATGTTGTGCAGCAGTCCGACCGTCAGCAGCTCCTCAGGGTTTCCCAGCCAGCTCACACGCGCGATCTCATGAGCCCCAGCGGCCGTGGCCACAGCCAGCTCCCGCGTAGGCCGAGCGTCTTCGGGGTCCACCTTGAGTAACGCCAACATCTCCGCGACCAGGACGTGCCGCAAGAGCATCTGCAGCCGCCGGTAGCCGATCACGCCGACCGCCATCGACAATGTGGAAACGTGGGTACTGACTCCGAAGTAGGCGGAATTCGCCAGCCTCAGAACGCGGGCCGCGAGACCCTGATCGGCTGCGATGATCCGCTCGAGCTGTAAATGGTTGCAGGTCGGGTCTTCTATGACCTCAATCGCCTTGCGTACTACAGGGAGGGCGCAAGAGAGATCTTGCAGGTGAATGATGGTTTGACGAAGCTTGTCTCGATCCAGGGACACTAGGGCGTGTTAACACTAACGTAGGGTATCGAAACGTAGAGCCTCGACGATGAGGGCGAAGTGGAGGAAGGCGAGGAACATGACGTCGAGCTTGTCGAAGCGGGAGAAGATGCGGCGGAATCCCTTGAGCCGTCGGAAGAGTCTCTCGATCTCGTTGCGGCGGCGATAGAGCGCTCGGTCGTATTCCCACGGCTCCAGGCGGGTGCGCCGGGGCGGCACGACGGGAATCCATCCGAAATCCAAAGCCAGTTGGCGTGTCTGATCGTCCTCATGGGCGCCGTCCATCAGCAGCGGCAGCGGCTCGGGCAGTGGCCCCAGACCGCCGAGCAGTTCGCGGCCCTGCTGGGCGTCGTGCGCTTGGCCGGGCGAGAGAGCGAAGGTTATCGCCGTTCGAGCATTTGCGGCAACCATATGAATCTTGGTGGTCCATCCGCCGCGGGATTTGCCGATCGCTTGCGGACCGTTTTTTTAACGCGCCCGTGCCGTCGGGATGAACCTTCACGATGGTCGAGTCCATTGACACGGCTTCGATTCGGATGCGGGCCAGCTGCTCGCGCTGCAGTTTCTCGAAGACGGCGTCGAGCACGCCGTTCTTCGACCAGCGGTTCATGCGGGTATAAATGGTGTGCCAGTTACCGAAGCGTTTAGGCAAGCCGCGCCATTTGCAGCCCTGCTCGGCGACATACAACATGGCGTTCAAAACCGTGAGGTTCGGCAGGCTCACATTGCCGCGCTGGCGGGGCAGGACCGGCTCGATGCGGCGGTATTGCTGCTCGGTGATCTCCATACCTACGAGTATAGCAGCTTTTGCGACTTAGTGTTAACACGCCCTAGCCTTCGCGCTCGGTCATCGTCTTGGTTAGGGGCCAGGCGGATCGGAGCTGATGAGTAGGCCGTCTACCGGCTCAGCGCCACCCCGAGCGAACTCCGGTGGCATTCGTGAGATTTGTTACTCTTCTTCCACCCTATCGGCCGATGAGGTCCGGGGGTTGAATCGAGCAGCCAACAGCACAGCCTGCAACCGGAGGCGGTCACGCGGAGGGTCATGACCGGAGTTGTCACGTCCGGAGCCCAAACCCACATAGGACCCGGTGCTCCAGCACTTCCTGAACGGTGCTGAGCAGTTGCTGGGCGCGATAGGGCTTGGGTAGAAAAGCGGTGGCGCCGCGCTCGATCGCGGCCTGGGCGCCACCCTCGATCGAATAGCCGCTCGAGACGATGACCGGCGGGTCGGGCTTGATCCTTCTGACCTCCTCGAGCGCCTCCCAGCCGGACTTCCTAGGCATGGTTAGGTCCAGAACCACCAAGCCGATCTCTTCCTGGTGTTGAGTGAAGGTATCGACGCCCTCCTGGCCATCCGCCGCCTCTAGGATGGTATGTCCGCCGCCCTCTAGCACGGCGCGCCCCAGAGCACGTAGCGGCTGCTCATCGTCCACAAACAGAATGGTCGCTTCACCCGCACGGAGCTTTGTCTCGTGGTTGGAACCTTGTTCGGGCTCGGCATGCCGTTTACTGCGCGGGATAAGGAGGCGAAAGGTCGATCCCTCGCCGGGCGCACTCGCAACACTGATGCTGCCGGCGTGATGCTTGGCGATGCCAAACACCATCGCCAAACCCAACCCCACGGAGCGTCCTGACTGCTTCGTGCTAAAGAACGGATCGAAGACGCGTTCCTGCGTCGCGCGATCCATGCCGCAGCCGTTGTCCACAACGGCCAGCTCGACGAGGTCTTCGGTCGCGGACTCATCCTCCGCTCCGATGTTCGGCGGGAGTTTGCGGTTGGCCGACTGAATCACGATGCGGCCATCGCCTTCGATGGCATCACGAGAGTTGATGACCAGGTTCATGAGCGCCTGTTCGATCTGTCCGGAATCAGCCTCCACGTTCCACAACTGCGGATCAAGCTCGGTGCTGATTTCAATCCGGGCGTCGATGCTTGGCCGGACCAGCCGGGTGACTTCCGCGACGCAACTGTTGAGACAGACGGGCTTGAGCTTCGTTGGAACGTGCCGGCTGAACCGCAGCAGTTGTCCGACCAGGTCGGCGCCCTGCTCGGCGGCGGTCTGGACGTCGCTGAGGCCGGGCGTTGCGGTATGGCTGGGTCCCAGCTTCATCAACGCCAAGCTGACATGGCCCAGGATCGTAGTGAGCAGGTTATTGAAGTCGTGAGCAATCCCTCCGGCGAGCGTTCCCACGGCTTCCATCTTTTGGGACTGCAGCAACTGCCGTTCGAGGTTCTTGCGCTCGGTAAGATCGTGGACCATCGAGGCGACGGCAACGACGCAGCCTGCATCGTCAATCAGCGAAGTGTGGAACCACTCGCACTCGACGCCGCCGCGCTCCTTGGTTTGGTTTTCGCAGACGCCATGGCTGGCGGCCTGGCCGGTGCAAAGGGTGCGCCAAAGGTCTTCGGCTGCGGCGCGTCCGTCGGGAGGCACGAGGAAATCGGCATAGCGGCGATGCAGGACCTCGGGGCCGGACCAGCCAAAGATCCTCTGTGCGCTCTCGTTCCACTCCTGGACTGCGAAATTGTGGTCCCAGATCACACATCCCAGCGGCATCTCTCGAACGAAGAACTCCAGCCGCTGGGCCATCGCGCGCTGCGACTTCTCGATCAAGCGCTGCCGTGCAACGTCTCGAATCACAAACTGCGTACCCCACGCGATTCCACCCGACGACAAGCGCGCAATGCAGGTCTCCAGTTCGAGTGGGATTCCATCGGCGCGCAGGCCGCGATGACGGAGGCAGCCGGCGCCGCGCGTCCCCGTCAGGCTGCGCGCGTAGAACTTGCGCCACAAGTCGCTGTCGGCGGGATGAACGAGCGTGTCAAGAGGCGGCAAGTGCGCACTCTCGGGCCGCAGGCCGAACAACTCCCGAAAGGCACGGTTGGCAAACAGAATGCGCCCGTCGAGATTCTGTGTTGCGACGGCATCGTTGATGTTGTCGAGTAGGCTCCCCAACTCGACCGTCTTGGTTCGGAGCTGCCCCAGGTCTCGCAGGCTTCGGGACTGGTCGGTGTAGACACGCAGCAGCATCAGGACGAGAAACCCAATTAAGAAACCCAGCAGCGCGGCCGCGTGCCACGCGGTTGCGGACAGGTTGGCGCCCAGCAGATCCCGCGCGATGATCTGAAGCAAAGACGCGACGGCGAGACAAGCGGCGGCGAACGCCGGGGCCGCTACGCTCGGACGCAACACCTCGCCAGACAGCCGCACGATCGGCGGGGGCCGGTCGCCCACCGCCCCGAAGCCCACGGCCGCCAGCGATACGACACTCGCCAAGCCCAGCGGGCCTACGAGCCAGTCCGCCGTGGTACCTTGCAGCCCCGCGGCCGGCAGGCTCAGCAGCAAGGCCCGTGCTGCGTCGATGCCAACGGCCACCTTCAGCGCCGTCCATGCGCCGCTCAACTCGAAGTCCCGTGCGCGCCACTCGCCGATCAGGACGGCCAGCACCGCCCCGAGGCACAGCATCACACGAGTGGCCGAGGCCGGCGATTCTACACTCCCCGGGACGAAGCGCAACACGGGAACCATCAACACGGGAATCGACGCCAAACCACTCGCTATCAGTAGGATGTCGATACGAAGGGGACTGCGGTGGCTGGACCGCTCTTGTCCAAACGCCAAGAAAGAGAACAGACAGAAGCCCATGGCCAGCGCGCCGTACCCCAGCTCGGCAAGGGCGCCTTGGGAGGCTTGGCCCCAGACATTCGCCGTCCACGGTTGCGGGGCCAGCAGAGCGGCCAACTCCCAGGCGCCTTTCGCCGCGACCGCAAACGCCAGGACCTCCCAGGCCCGGCGATAGTGTGCGCGGTCGTTCCTCGCCCTTTTCGCGCAGTAGCGGGCGATTAGGTAGGTGAAAGCCACCCAAGCCGGAGCGGCAAACCATGGCGACGGCACGCCGGCCCCGGGAGGCAGAGCGAGCCCGGCCAGGCCGGTGGCAGCGACCCACACCCTTTCGCACCAGCCGTTACGCAACAACAGCCCGAGCCGCGGCAAGCCGGCTCGCATCGCATGTTGACCTGAACGCACTCCTGGTATACGAATCCCTCAGTCATTTATATCGGTCAGAGACGTAAGTCTCGCCAGTCCGGAGGGTTAGCTACTTTCCGCCCCGAAAGCGCTGAGTTTCCCTTCGAGGACCGTCATAAGGGCACACAGTTTCGCGCTTCTGTCCGCGACAGCCGCGTCGGTGACCTGCGCCGGTTGGTCAGCCTTTTGGCACAGTTTGGCAACGTTTTCGGCAAAGTTGTCATTCATCGAATTCATGGGTTCTCACGTTCCCCCTCTCCAGTCTCAGGGTAGCAAACAGGTCTGGGGTAATCGGCCTTTTTCGCCGTATGTTATTGATTCTATGGGATGAAGATTCTGTGACTGGATTCCCGAAGCAGGAGGAGGTTGCACAGCGGAATCGTTGTCTAACGCTGGCCCACACCGAGCAGCGCCCCGAGGTCGCCTTGCCAACCCGAGTCCGGGCTTTGTCCCCGAACTCCTCCCGAACTCCTTGGAGTGGACCCCTGTGGCGAGGCCAAGAAAGTAGGGACGGGTCGCGGTTGACTGAAAAAGGATAGCGAATCCAGCCCAATGGGGGCATGATCAACTCATCCGGGGAAGCGGAGGCGGGCTCTGCTGGAGAGCAACCCACCAAGGAATACCCGGCCGCAGACTCATCGCAACGATGAGGGCGGGGTGCTCGCCTACTGAGGCCGCATCCCGCCTTGTGCTGCGCCATCGGATCGATAGATCTGCTCATGCCTTAAGAAAACTCAGGCGGCGTTAGCCGCCTCTTCCCACAGCCGCTCATACTCTTGCGGCGGCCGATAGCCCAGCGCCGAATGCAATCGCGTACGATTGTATTCCCGCTCAATATAAGCGCCGATCTCGGCCTGCGCCTGGGCCAAACTTTCATACTCGCTGCAGTCGACTTCCTCGCTTTTCAAAGTCTTGAAAAAGCTTTCCACGTACGCGTTGTCCTGCGGGCAGCCCTTGCGGCTCATCGATATCCTCGCGCCCGCTTGCCGCAGGGTGGCTACATAAGCTTCCGCGGCGTACTGCGAACCTTGATCGGAATGATGAATCCAGCCCGGCGCCGGACGCCGGCTGCTCAACGCTTGTTGCAGCGCCGCCAGCGGCAATTCGGTTTTCAGGTTCGGACCCACGGCCCAGCCCACCACGCGCCGCGAATACACGTCCAACACCACCGCCACATAGACGAAGTGGTTTCCCAATCGTACGTAGCTGAGATCGGAGCCCCACAGTTTGTTGGGACCCGTGGGTTGGAAATCGCGCGTCAGGTTTTCATAACGCCGCAGCGAGTGCTTCGAATCGGTCGTTCGCGGAACGGTGCGGCGACGTCGCCGCAAGAGCTTCTCTTCGCGCATCACCCGTTGCACGCGCTTGCGATTGACCAGCAGCTTTTGACGGCGCAGCTGTTGGGTCGTCCGCCGGGTGCCGTAGGCCGGATGGTCCAAGGCGGCGTGGACAATGGCCTGCCGCAGTTCCCCGACCTGCTCGCTGTCGGGTTTGGCCTGGCGGTAGAGGCTGGCTCGCGCCAGTCCGCTCAAGCGGCACAAATCGCGCGTGCTCAGCGTGCTCATGTTGCCTTGCCGCCTTGCGGCCCGTACTTCCTCAGCGACGCGCCGGTTCCACTGACGATGCTCGGCCGGCGCAGATCCTCGACACGCCGCAAGGCTGCGGACAAAAAATCAATCTCCATGGCCTGGCGGCCGACTTTGCGTTCCAGCTCCGCGAGGCGGGCCTGGGCTTCGTGGCCGGGCTCGACACGGGCGCTGCCGCCGGGACGCGCCCCGCGCCGGGAAAGGCTCCCTCGACGCCGTAGCGCTCGACTTGTGCCAGCCAGTCGTAGAGCTTTTCGCGCTTCACCTCCAGCTCGCGCGCGAGAGCCGAGCCGGACTCGCCGGCTTCGAGCCGCCGGACGGCCGCCAGCTTGAACTCCTTCGTGAATCGTCTTCGAGACAATCGAACCTCCTTACCGTTCCCTGGTTCATTGTCCCTTCTCTACTGGTCTCGCTTTTCGGGTCCATTCCACCTCCTTACCGTTCCCTGGTTCATTGTCCCTTCTCTACTGGTCTCGCTTTTCGGGTCCATTCCACGCCCGGGGGTAGTTCGGGGACAGGAAGCTGTGAATTGATTGGTTTCGGCGGCAGCCGCCAGACCCGACTTATTCACAGCTTCCAGAGCCCGAACTTCAACCGGCGGGCAGTTCAAGGCCTCAAGGGCTCCACTCCCAAGTTTCTGGTGCGCATCCCTGCCAGAGGTCGCGCCGCGAGCTCATGATCTCCTCCGCGAGCGACGTCCTGATGCTGAAAGGGATGGTGGGGCATTTCTGAAATCGTAGCTCGGTATAGCGGACGCCGAGTTGGGTCTTCATGGACGTCGAGATGTCGTGCCACGGGACGAGCAGCGGCGGGAAGCCGATTCGAAATAGGAGCATCACGGCCAAATGGAGCCCCTCGTGGCTGACGCCGAGATGGAGCCCGCTCTTGGCTCCCATGCCAAACCGAAGAAAAGCGGTCCGCCGCTTCCATTGATGTCCTGTGAAGACACCTGAGTAGCGGTAGAACTCGGCAAGGCGCGCCCACCCACTCAGCCGGCCCGTCAGCACCGAAATCCCGACCCACAGTAGCGGGAACAGTAGCGGGAACGCGAGCAGCAACAGTGAGATCTTCATGGTCGCCATGTCCATAGAACGACGCGGAGGAGTTATCCGCAGATTACACCGATTCTCACAGATGAAAGGCCGGGGCATGAGGCCTGAAAGAAATCTGCGTGAATCTGTGCAATCTGTGGATGGATGCAGAGACCACGGGTACCGGTTCCCGGGCCCGGGCCAGCATTAAGGAAAGGCGTTGCAGGGCGGCGGAGTCAAGCGCGTCGGTCGAAGAACTCACGGGTGAGCTTGGCGACCAGGGCCAGAGATCCCAGCACACCGATCAGGTTGGGGATCGCCATCAGGCCGTTGAGCGTGTCGGCGAGGTCCCAGATCAGGCGCAGGCTGCCGGTCGCTCCCAGATACACGAACACGAGCCAGAGCAGACGATAGGGGACGCTCACCTGCGTTCCGAACAGGTAAGTCGCGCCGGTCTCGCCATAGTAGGCCCATCCGATCACGCTCGAGAAGGCGAACAGAATCAGCCCGACGCTCACGATCAACCCGCCGATGCCGCCCGGCAGCCCGATCTCGAAGGCCTTGGCGGCCAGCGGAGCGCCGGTCTCGCCCGACTGCCAAGCGCCCGTGGCCAGCACGACGAATCCCGTCAGCAGACAGACGACGATCGTGTCGACAAAGACCTCGAAGATGCCATAGCTCGCTTGCCGCGCCGGGTGGTCGGTGACGGCTGAGCTGTGAACGATCGGCGCGCTGCCCAGGCCTGCTTCGTTCGAGAACATCCCACGCGCGATGCCATAGCGAACGGACGCCGCGACCGTCGCGCCAGCGAACCCTCCCACCGCCGCCTGGCCCTCAAACGCCGACGACAAGACCAGCTCGATCACGCCCGGGATTTCACCAAAGTACTTCACCACGATGACCGCGCAGCCCAATAAGTAGATGGCGCACATGAACGGCACGAGGAACTGGGTCACCTCGGCGATGCGGCGGATGCCCCCCAGCACCACCAGCGCCGTCACGCCGCACAGCGCGAGGCCGCTGATCCACGGAGGGACCCCGAAGCTTGTCCGGGCGGCATCGGCCACTGTGTTGGCCTGGACCATGTTGCCGATCCCAAAAGCAGCGGTTGCGGTGAACACGGCGAACACCGCTCCCAGCCAACGCATGTTGAGCCCCTTCGAGAGCACATACATAGCGCCGCCGCGGACGATGCCCTGGTCGTCGCGCTCGCGGTAGTTGAGAGCGACCGCGATCTCGGAGTACTTGGTGGCCATGCCGACCAACCCGGAGAGCAGCAGCCAAACGAGCGAGCCCGGTCCGCCCAGGAAGATGGCCGTCGAGACGCCCGCGATGCTACCTGACCCGACCGTCGAAGCCAGGGCGGTCGAAAGGGCCTGGAAAGGCGTGACGGTGCCTTCCCCCTCGGCGCCGTGGAGCAGCTTGCCGAGCACTTCACGGAACGAGAAGGGCAACTTGCGAAACTGAACGCCGCGCGTGACGAACGTAAGCACGAGGCCCGCCCCTATCAAGAGGATCATCATCGGGGGGCCCCAGACGAGGCTATTGAGATCAGTGTGTAGTTCCTTCAGTACGTCCAGGAGATCACCCTATTCCTAACCGAGCAGCAATCGGAAGGGAGCGGTAAGTTGAGACACGGTGCTTGCGCGCCGACCCCTTTCGCTTCGCCATCATCCCTCCACCGACTCCGGCTCCGCATCCACTTCAGCAGGAGCTGTCCGCGGCTCGATCCGCACCTTACTGATGCGATTGTGTTCCATTTCAAGCACGGTGAACACTCTCCCGTCGTACGTGACAGACTCGCCGCCCTTCGGGACATAGCCTAGCTTGCTCAACAGGAAGCCCGCCAGCGTCTCAAAACCGGCGTCGTAAGGAAGCTCGACCCCGTACTGGTTATCGAGGTCGAGGATGTTCGTGTTGCCGTTGATCTCGACAACACTCGCGCCGATTTGTAGCTCTTCGGGTTTGACCCGTTCGTGCTCGTCGCGAATCTCACCCACGATCTGCTCCAACGCATCCTCGACCGTCACCAAACCCGACAGCGTCCCGAACTCGTCCACCACCATCGCCATATGGAACCGCTGGCGCTGGAACTCATCGAGCAGCTCGTAGAGGAACTTGGTCTCCGGCACGAACGAGACGTTGTGGGTGAATGCACGCAACAGAAACGGCGGGTGTGGACGGTCGAGCATCTGCCAGCGTCGCGTCTGTTGGACAAACGACCAGATCTCTTTGGCATAGACGACGCCGACAACGTGCTCGGGGGACTCGTCATAAACCGGGATCCGCGAGTGCTGCGAGCGGACCACGCAGTCGATAACTTGGTCGAGCGTGCCATCGATCGGCAACGCCACCATCTCCTGCCGTGGCACCATGACCTCTCGCACCGTGACGTCGTGGAAGTCAATCGCGCGATGGAGCATGGCCTCCCGCAACTCCGCCTCCTTTCCCTGCCGCTGGCTCAGGCTCACGATCAGCTTCAGCTCCTGGGCTGTGTGACCGCTTGGCGAGACGGTCAGCTTGAGCCCGAGCATCCGCGAGAGGAGCCGGGCGGTGCGCTCCACCAACGTGACGAAGAAGCTCGTCGCTTGAGAGAACAACTGCAGCGGCGGCGCAACCGACAGCGCCAGTCGCTCGGCCCGTTCGAGCGCCAGGTTCTTCGGGAGCACCTCACCCACGGCCATATGCAGGAAGGTAATGAGGGTGAACGCGACACCGAACGAGATCACGTGCGCGAACTCAGCCGCGCGGCCGACGAGCAAGGAGCTGGTAACCGGTTCCAGCACGCGAAAGACGGTGCTTTCCCCGGCCCACCCGAGGCCCAGACTCGCCAACGTGACACCGAGTTGAGTCGCCGAGAGCATCCGGTCGGGGGACGCCAGCAGTTTGAGGACCATCCTTGCCGCGCGGCTGCCGCCTTCGGCCAATTCGCGGATGCGGGTCTCGCGCACGGAAACCAGCGCAACCTCGGCCGCCGAAAAGAAGGCGTTGATCCCGAGCAACAGGGCCAGGACCACCATCCGCAGGGTGATGGGTAGGTCTTCCACGAGTAAAGGGGGGTTGAGTGAAACCGGACCAGCGGCCAGCGGCTGGCCGCCTCAATCGTATCACGGGCGTTTCGCGGGGCGGGCCGGAGCAGGGGAGATGAAGCATGCCCACGTTTGCGGGCGCGCGGCCGATCCGCATCTGTCGCACCGCACAGTGCCGATTCAGCGCTCGAGCACGAAGTCGACTTCGTACATGTCGTAAGCCGTTCGCGACATCCCTAACCGCCGATAGCTGCGTTGTGCGTTTCCGTTGTTCTCCTCCACATAGAGCCGGATGCCGCAGACATCGCCGGCCTTCTTGGCCTGTTCGACGATCTCGCCATGCAGCCGGGTGTACACCCCGCGACGCCGATAAGCGGTCTCGACGTACACGCTTTGGATCCACCAGAACACACCGTTGCGCCAGTCGCTCCACTCGTAGGTGATCATCAACTGGCCCACGACCTGACCGTCGGCCTCAGCAACCAGGTAGAAGCCTTTGGTCTCGTCCTCCAGCACCGCGCTGGCACCCGCCAAGAGCTTTTGCTCATCGAGATCGAGCTGCTCGGTCTCCCGTGCCATCGCCGAGTTGTGGCGCGCAATCACTTGGGCATCGCTCGTGCTGGCCCGTCGAACTAGTAAATCCATCGCAGAAACCCTCGCTGTCCTCAAGCCACTATACGCTCGCGAGTTCCCCAGCAAGAGAGCCGGTCTCCACACCTGATCCGGTCCCTCGGAGAGTGGCAGCGGTCCTTACGGACGGATCATGCTGCCTCCGCCAAGAATAGACGCATTCGCTCTGCTACGATGGCCACGGCTTGCGAAATGTGGCGTAAGCCTCGGGCTTGACAAGAACCGAGTTCGCGGTTCGTACGGCCACGGCCAACAAAACGAATGCCTCTCCCCCGCCCCGTGCTACTGCTCGCTTTCACTTCTTTCCTGGTCGCCTCAGGCTCCCGAGCCCAACCACCAATCGAGATCCTCTCCCGCTCCCTCATCTATGAGCACCCCAACGCCGACCCTTACGACCGCCGGAACCGCTATGGATTCAACCATGGGCCGAGCGTTACGGTGTTGCCCGACGGCCGCCTGGCATGCGCCTGGTTTTCCGGGCCCTTCGAGGCTTCGGTACACCAAGTGATCCTGGGCTCCTATTCCTCCGACGGCGGCAACACGTGGACTCCGGCCGAGATCCTGCAGGACTTTCCACGCACGTCGGACTTCGATCCCGCCTTCGTCAGCACGGGCAGTCAAACCTGGTTGTTCTTTTCCGAAGGCCGCTGGAACCGCTACCCATTCGTGCGTGACGAGAAACAGGGCGGGGTCGGCGTCGATTCCTTCCAGATGTACTTTCGCGTCACCGACAACTCGCCGAACACGTGGTCCCCACCCCAAGCCGCTGCGATCGAGCCCGGCTACAACTGCCGCGCCAACGGCATTCAACTCACAACCGGCGAGCTGCTCCTGCCGGTCTACAAGCTGGCTGGCGGGCCCGCGGGGGTATTGAAGTCCACCGACAGGGGCGAAACCTGGAAGCGCTTCGGCGACGTCACCACCGCCGCCGGACAGGACGAGCCGACCATCGCCGAGTTGACATCCGGCGCCGTCCTGATGGTTTTGCGAACCGGAGACGGTCGCCTCTGGAAGACCCCCTCTCACGACAAGGGTGAAACATGGGGCACCCCGGTCAAAACCGGCCTCGTTGCCGCGCGCGCGTCACACAATCTGTTTCGTATGCGCGACGGACGCATCGCTCTCACGCACGACGCCTGCCCTCCCCCTCACCGCACGCCGCTGACGCTGCGAGTGTCCTCGGACGACGCGGAGACTTGGTCGGCGCCGGCCGAGCTTGCCTCGGTCCCGATCCCGGAAAAGGGCGCCCGCGTTTGGGGACGGCAGGTCACGTATCCGTCCGTCGCTCAGCTAGACGACGGAACCCTGGTCGTGGTCTGGGCGAAGTTAGCGCTGGGCGACGCCGAGCAATGGGGTGACATTTGGTCGGCGCGCGTTCGGGTGCGGTAGACCCTTTCTGACCAGCGGAAGACCTGTCACAGGGCATCGAGGACCACAGTTAGGGCAAAGACGCGAACCCATTCCGGGTCGTACGCCTAGCCGTGGACGGAGACCAAAAAGCCGCTCGTGGCCGCAAAGCCCAAGCTTACACCGTCAACAGGGTCGTTCCCGTCAACTTCGCAGCTTACCGACGGATGAGAGACGGGAACCCTTCAGCTTTTCTGCTATTCTCGGGCTCTCAGTTCTCGGTCTGTGGTACGCCCCGAGGAAACGCCGCGGTCGCCAACTTCGTCACTCGATCAACGGCCATGAGTCCACGCGCCCCCGTGCTCCACTATTTCGCCGCCGTCAAGCGTCTCGGCGCCGCGGCGCTCGTCCTCGCCTTCTTGCTCACACCAGCGGCGGCCCAGGACTCCGCCATAGCCCCGGAGCGCGCAGACGATCTATTCGCCAAGGTGGACGGCATGCTGGCCATCCTAAGCGACATCACGGGTCTCGAGATCCGCAAGCCCATCCCCCGCGAGTTGATCACCCGCGACGAGATCCGTGAGTTGATCGAGACCCGCATCGCCGAAGAGACGTCGACTGAACAGATCCGTCTCGACGAGCTGTTCCTCAAGTTGTTCGGCTTCGTGGATGACAGTTTCGACCTCCAACAGCAGCTCGTCGACGTGCTGACCGAGCAAGCCACCGCCCTCTACGACTTCAAGACCCGCAAGCTCTACCTGGCTAGTTGGACCCCCGAGGACATGCAAGAGTTCGCGCTCGTCCACGAGCTCGCCCACGCGCTGGCGGACCAACACTTCAACCTCGAGAAGTATGTCAACAAAGCCAAGAGCGCTGACGGCGACATCGCCCGGTCCGCCGTCATGGAGGGCCAGGCCTCATGGCTGATGACCAAGTACGTCTTCCAAGAAACCGGACGATCGCTTGCTACCAATCGTCTCGCGGCCATTGCCACGACCGCGGCGTCGCGCTTCGAAGCAGAGCAGTATCCTGTCTTCTCCGCCGCGCCGCTCCTCCTACGCGAGACGATGCTGTTCCCCTACGTCGAGGGCTTGCTCTTCCAGCAGGCCGTCGTGGAGAAGAGGGGCAAGGCCGGATTCCGAGAAGTCTTTGAAAGACCGCCCCTGACGTCACAGCACATCATGGAGCCCGAGGCTTACTTCGCTCGAAGAAAAGCGGCGCACCCACCTCTGCCGAAGGCCAAACCCGGACGTGGTTTCAAGCAGGTCGCCCGCGGCGCAGTCGGCCAACTTGATCATCACGTCCTGCTGAAGCAGTACTTCTCCGAGGACGAGGCCGACTCCCTGTCGCCGCGGTGGCGCGGCGGCCATTATCGGATCTACGAAAACAAGGCGAAGGACCGCGCCGTTCTGGCTTACGCCTCCCGCTGGCAAGACGCCGAAGCGGCCGCGCGCTTCTTCGATCTTTACAAGCAAGTTTGCAAGAAGAAGTGGCGCTCGGCGGTCTTCGAGAGTGAGACGCCCCGACGCGTCACCGGCGTGAGTGAAACAGGTAGATTCGTCCTCGCGCTGCACGGCACGGTCGTCAGTAGCATCGAGGGACTGCCCGGTGATACATTGAAGGCCTATACGGCAGTTGGTTTCCAATCCGCCGAAATCACCGAACCAAGGTAGCGAACGTCTATGCGAATCCTAAAGCCTGCTCTCCTTGCCCCGCTTGTCTTGCTGAGCGTTGCGACTTTGCCGGCCGGAAAAATTCCACGTCCCTCGCCACCGCTGAAGTTCACCACGATCGACGGCCGAGCCATGTCGCTAGAGCAACTGCGCGGCAAAGTCGTGGTCGCCATGTTCTTCAATACGAATTGCCCGCACTGCCAGGAGGCGACAAAGGTCTTGAATCCGCTCTACGCGAGGATGAAGTCTCGCGGCCTCGAAATCGTCGGCCTAGCGATCAATCGCTCCGCCGCCGCCGACCTCGCCACGTTCCATCAGACCTATCAGGTTCTGTTTCCGCTCGCGGTTTCAAGCCGTTTCGAGTGCACGCGGTTCGCCGGGCTTTCCGTCATGTCGCGGTTCTTCGTACCCTACATGTTCTTCCTCGACCGCGAGGGCAAGATCCGCGCCGAGCACCCTGGCGGAGACCGAGAGTTCTACGCCGCGCAAGCGAAGAACATCGAGGCGGAACTGGAAAAACTGCTCGCCGAGCCCGCCAAGGGCAAGAAGCCCAGCTAGGACCACTCCTTGCCATCAGTCTACCGGTCTCGCGGAACTCTCTCGCCCGCACTTCAGCTAGCGATCCTCTCGCTGGCCTTCGTTGGTGCGTCGGCCGCGGCCGAGTTACCCCGGCCTGCCGTTGAACTCGAGCTCGAAACGGTCACGGGCGAACTGGTCAGCCTCGATCACCTCAAGGGCAAGGTGGTTATCGTCATGTTCTTCTACTCGACCTGTCCCCTGTGTCATGAGGCGACGCAGACTCTCAACGTGATCTACGAAGAGTGGAAGTCCCGCGGCCTCGAGATCATCGGGATCGCCGCGAACGAGTCCGCCAAGACCGACTTGCCCAAGTTCGTGGACGAGTTCAACGTCGTCTTCCCGGTGGCCGTAGGCAACCGTGCCCTGTGGGCCCGCGTCGGGGGATTCTCGGTGGTAAAGCATCCGCCCTACGTGCCGCACATGCTCTTCATCGATCGCGAAGGAATGGTCCGCGAAGAGCACGCCGGCACCGAGCGCAACTATTACAACGACCGCAACCTCCGCCTGATCCTCAACAAGTATCTGAAAGAATCGTAGGAAAGGCAGTCAAAAAGACCGCCTGGAGCAAGCCTTGCTGCTTTTGAGGCGGCCCGGCGGTGCGGCCGGGCGTGGCACGCTGCGTCGCTACGCTGGCGGGCTGACAGGTGACATCTGGCGGAGGCGGTTGACCACAGCCCTCACCTTCTCGATCACGTAATCGACTTCCTCCTCGGTATTGAAGCGGCCCAGACCGAACCGCAACGAGGCGTGAGCGAGGTCTTCGGGGAGGCCCAGCGCCCGCAGCACGTGGCTCGGTTCGGGCTCGGCGGTCGTGCAAGCCGAGCCGCTCGATACGGCCACGTCGTCCAGACCCATCAGCAGCGACTCGCCGTCCACGCCGGCAAAGCTCAGATGCAGGTTGTTCGGTAGGCGGCGGTCGAGGCTGCCGTTGATCGAGACGTCCTCTAGTTCACTGAGCAAGCCCTGTTTTAAGCGATCGCGCAGCGCGCCCAAGCGACGCGCCGCGGCGTCTCGCTCCGCCGCCGCGATCTCGCTCGCCTTGCCCAGGCCGACGATCCCCGGCACGTTCAAGGTCCCGGAACGCATGCCACGCTCGTGCCCGCCTCCATCGATCTGCGCGGCGATCTCGACTCGGGGATCGCGCCGCCGCACGTACAGCGCGCCGACTCCTTTGGGGCCGTATATCTTGTGTCCACTGAGTGAAAGCAGGTCGATGTAATCCTCGTTGACGTCGATCGGGACCTTGCCGAACGATTGTGCTGCGTCGACGTGAAACACCACGCCATGCCGTCGTGCAATCGCGCCGACCTCACGAATCGGCTGAATCACTCCGATCTCGTTGTTGGCGTGGAGAAGCGAGATCAGAATCGTCCTGGCGGTCAGGGCGCGTTCCAGAGCATCAAGGTCGATCAGGCCGTCTCGTCCCACAGGCAAGTACGAGACTCGAAAGCCTCGCCCCTCGAGACGTTTGGCCGCATCGAGAACCGCCCTGTGCTCGGTCTGCCAGGTGATGATATGGTCGCCTCGGTCCGCGTACCTCTCCGCGACGCCTTTCAAAGCAAGGTTGATCGACTCCGTGGCGCCGCTGGCAAACACAATCTCGCGCGTCCGAGCGGCAAGGACGTCGGCCACCTGGGTCCGCGCCGTCTCCACGGCCTCCTCAGCCTTCCAACCGAAAGAGTGGTTGCGGCTGGCCGCGTTGCCGAAATGCTCGGTGAAGTAGGGCCGCATGGCGTCCACCACGCGCGGATCCACCGGGGTGGTGGCGTGGTGGTCCATGTAGATGGGGAGTTTCACGGATGGCCGCAAGGCACAGGGGAAGCTGTTTTCAGCTTAGGAATGGTGTACGAGGCTGTCAATTCGTGTTCTGATCTTTTGAGGCGCCGCGCTTTGCGTTCAGCTTGGGCTCAACGGCGTAGTCCCCCAGGCTGGCCTAGAGCCGGCGCGCCGTGCGACTCTTAGCGGCGGACGTTAGTCCGCGTTGAGCTGCGCCGATGGCCCAACGGCTCTACAGGAGTTTCACCTTCGTTCGAAGCGGATCACCGCAGGCTCCCGCCTGCGGCTCTGAATTCGTCATAGCGGCCTGATCGAAGGCTCGATGTGGCTCAGTTTACTGCACCTCGAAGCTCAACGATCGTGTCTCCTCAATAATGCGTTCCTCCACGCGCTCGAACACGTCCACCTCGAACGGACGGTCCAGCGTGTTGCCCGCCAGATCCTCAAGCACAGTACCGACCTCCAAGTCGTACCGGCCTGCTTCCCATGGCCGGCTGGGTGTAAAGCGCCACCGTGTCTCCTCTCGATCGACGCGCACCCGGCCCGCGACAGGCAACCTTGCCGGCGTTACCACCCGTACCAGCTGCAGCAAGAGCGCATGGTCCAGCGGCTCAGGGAAGGTGACGGTCAGGGCGGCGACTGTGCCGGCCGCGGGCGGGGCCAGCTTCCATGTTTCGAGGCTGGGCGGTTCGCGATCCGCCGGCGCGACGGTGAACGGTTTCTTGTAATCCTGCTCGAGCGGACGGCGTTTCGCGTCGGGCCAGGCACGATCAACCACGAGCGTGTAGCTTTCTCCCGCCTCGATCGGCACACCTGCCTCTTCACGCGGCAACAGCCCACGCTTGACGCGGCCTGGATCAAAGAAGACGGTCAGCCGCCGGCCGGCCCGGTCCCAAAGCTCCTGGTCGAGTTCAAGAAACGGAAGGTCGATTCGCTTCCCGTCCGAGTCGAGCAGATGCACGTGGCGATAGGCTTCGACCCGGCTCATAGCCGCCGAGAAATGGAGGTAGAACTTCAGTTGGTTTTCAGGCAGCCGGCTCGCCGAAGGGTAGATGTGCTCCACGAACGTGGGCGGCCCCGGGCCCTCTTCGGGGATCTCGAATACCTTGACCAGCGGCTCGACCGGGCCAGCCGGGCGGAGCACCGCGCGGTAGCGCATGCCGGGCTCCAACGGGAACCGTGGTTCGAAAACAAGGGCCCCGCCCTCGATGCGATAGGACCCCAGGATGGGGGGCTGTCCGGCGCTCACAGACCCACCCGCGCCCTCGACGTACACCGCGAAGGCCTTGCGCCCCTCAGCAGCCGAGTACTTGGCGCCTGAGACGCGGAAAACAGGCTTGGTTTGCGAGAAGCGGTCTAGGCGAATGTCGACCGCGGAACCGGACCTCTGCGCCAGCGCCGCGGACAGCGAACTCAAAACAAGGTAAGAGGCTGCAAGCGCAGCCAGCCAGTCAGAGCCGCGGACGGCAGTCCGCGGTGGGGCGCCTCCGCAACCGAAAAGCTGTACAGAGGATTTCACCGAGGCTCGAAGCGGATCACCGCAGGCTCCCGCCTGCGGCTCTGACTCGCGATCAGAGGCTCTGCTACGGCAACGCGATCGTCTCAATATTGAGCGCGCCACTCTCGGCCTGCACCAGAATCAACGCGTTCTCATCATCCAGCCGGTCGAGCTGCTGCACTCCCTTGAGATGCGCGATGGTCTCGTAGGGCAACCCGGCAACACCGGTCTTTTCCTTGATGCCGCCGAAGGTATGGATCTTCTCCGTCGACATCTTCATCACCCCACGGCTGCTGTTGTTCATCAGGATGTAGTCAGCGCCGCCTTTTTTGTACACAATCATGTCGAGCGGGCGGTTGCGGTTGCCCAACTCGGCGATCGTCGTACCTACGATCTTCGTCCCGGGCTTCAGATCCGAGATCGGGAACTTAACCAAAGGCGTGCAAGTGTAGGCGGCCAGCAGATGCGGCTCTTGTTGAATCTCATACGGTACAAACGTACGAACCGGTGCGTGCGTCTCCCACCGTCCGTGCGCGCCGTGGAAGATCTCCACGCTTGTTCCATTGTCGGCGTCGCCGAACGGGAACGGAACCGCTCGGAGCGTGGAAGCGAACTCTTCATTCGACAGGCCGGCGATGAGCACCTTGCCGTCGACGTAAGAGAGATCCGTTATGGCCTGCACCCGCAGGCTGCGTCCGCGGCGGTCTTTCGCATCGGCCGCCGGAGCATTGGGAAGACTCACCTTCGCGTGTTTCACGCCGTCCAGCGAGAGTGCTTCGAGCTTGCCTGAGTGGCTCAAGCGAAGGATCACCGGCAGCGCGTCCGGGCCCCGGCCACGCGAGACGGAGAGATAAACGTTCTTCGAGATGGGATTGACGGCCATGTCGTTGACAAGAATCTGGTCCGGGGCGATCCCCAGCAGCGCAGCGATCTTCTCATTGACGCTGCTCACCTCGACCTTGCCGGATGAGCCCGCCGTGCGGTCGCCGGTATCAAGCGCGAACACCGCGCCTCCTAGCGAGTCGCCCACAAGAAGGATGCCGTCCGGAGCGAATGCCAGTGCCCCGGCCGAGCGCAGGTCCGCCTTACCGCTCTGTAGGGTCGAGGCGGGCGTGGCGGCCGCCACCGCCAGGGCGGCAAGCAAAAACACAGCGGGGAGATGCGCGAGTTGTCTGGTATTCACGGGAAGTGCCTCTTGTCGGTCAGAAGTCGAAGGGAAGAGTGGACTGAATCCCTATAACGATGCCACCTGAAACGAGGCGAGTCAAGCAGAGCCGGCGTGCCCGGTTGCGAGGATCAGTCTACGGCTTAGGCGAAGCCAGACTGCTGGAAGTTACCGGCCCCCGGCGGCTCGACCGACTCAGCGCAGGCTGACGCCTGCGGCTCACAGCCGTGCGCCCGCCGTCGACGCCGCAAAGAGGGATGGGTACGGGCTAGCTCTTCTGCTTCTGATCGTCGTGCTTCTGCTTGTAAATCTGCTTGCTGAGCTTGTCCTGCTTCTTGTCGATCTTGACCCGCTCCTTCGCGGTCAAGCCACCGCCGTCCTTGCGGTCTTTCTTGATCTGGCGGTGCAGTTTAGCCTCTTTCTTCTCGAGCTTTAGAGTTTCCTTCTTGGTCAATTCCTCGCTCTTGACTCCCTGGTTGATGCGCTGTTGCTGCCGCTTCTCTCGCTTCTTGGCTTGGCCGGCGAACGTCGCGCCACTGACCACGAACATCCCGAGGGTCACCAGCGTTAATAATTTTCTCATGATCGGACGAGCCTCCTTGATCCCTCCAAACACATCCATGCTTACAAAAGTTGCGGCAAAGTGCCAGCGGGCACGGTACTGAACCTTCAACGTCCTTCGTGCGACTCGCGCTCTCGACCAGGCAGCACATCCCAACGCCCCGTCTGCCCGCCGGCTCGGCGTATGGCGGCTGAGGTCCGCCAGCACCTCCTCGGTACTGTACAATCCCAGTCAATCCTTCCGGGAGTCTCGAACGGCTCGGGAATGATCGGTCTAGAGGCCATGGTCACGCGCACCGCTCCTTCCCTTTCGAATGTCTTCCATCGGCGAACCCTCCTGCGGCTGAGCCTCGCAACCGTGGCCTCGCATTCTCTCGGCGCGGGACAGTCGCCCAAAGCATCTCGAGAAGGAGCACGCATCCCGCGAGATGTTCGGCCGGCCCATCCGCGGAAAGGTCTATCGAACGACCAGATCCGCCTCAAGTTGAAGGAACTCCTGGGCTTGGAGCCGATACCGGGCGAAGTACCCTTCCGCACGGCAAAGTCAGAGACAACCGACGACGGACTCGATCTGACGACGCTTACCTATCGAAACGTCTTGGGCGACACGGTCCCCGGCGTACTGGCGGTTCCCGCCGGCGCCCGTACAGGCTCGCTCGGCGGCGTCGTATGCCTTTCCGGCACAAGCGGCAACGTCGAAAGATTGACCGCCCCGAAGTTCGGCAATCAGCAACCCGGCACGGGACCGCTCATCGGCTGGGGGCGCGAACTGGCCCGCCGAGGCTTTGCGACCCTCTCGATCACCTTGCGCGGCACGACGAGCCGGCACGTCAGCCCTGTCAATTGGGAAAAACACATCCGCTTTCTGGCTCCCTACGGCCGCACCATGATGGGCGTGATGGTCGACGAAGCCCTGCGCGCGGCGCGAATCCTTGCCGCCCACAAGAACGTCGACGCGACCCGCATCGGCTTGACCGGCATGTCGCTCGGCGGCAACACGACGTGGTACGGCATGGCGTGTGACCCGTCGATCCGCGTGGGCGTGCCGGTCGCGGGTTCGGTCGGCAGTCTGGCGCTGGCCATTCACGAGGGAGATGTCAACCGACACAGCTCCTACTTCTACATCCCACACATGCTGCGGTATTTCGATCACCCGCAGATCGTCAGCGCTTGCATCTGTCCCCGCCCATTCATGGCGATCGCCCCCACGCGGGACGAAGACATGCCGAACTCCGGCGTCGAGAAGATGATGAGCATCGTCAAGCCCGCCTACGAAGCGGCGGACCACCCGGAGCACTTCAAGGTCCACCAGCCCGAGTCAAACCACGTCTATACCGAGCAGTATTTTGAGTGGGTCGTGGAATGCCTCGAGAGGTTCTGCTGAGTCTGGCGAGTTCAGAAGGTGCTTTCTCTGGTTGCGACTGAGACTCTCAAAGCAATGCTGTACCAACGTGGCAGGACTCCCGTCACATCCGAGTGATCGCTGCCGCGGCGGCATTGTGGCCTGGCGCCCCCGTCACCTCGCCGCCGGGGTGAGTTCCGGACCCGCACAGATAAAGCCCTTCGATAGGCGTGCGGTAGTCCGCCCACCCAGGTAATGGGCGGTCGGACAGCATCTGACCCGGTAAGATGTCCAAGTGGCGGATATTGCCGTCCGTCATCCCCACTCTTTGAGAGATGTCCTCCGGTGTGAACAAATCGCACTCCACTATGCACTCTCGAATGTCAGGCGCGTATTTCGCCAACTCATCGATCAGCGCGTCGCCGACCTCCCGGCGGACCGCGTGCCATGACCCGTTTCGCACATGCGGGGGTTGGTAGGTTACCCACGCAGACATGACGTGTTCGCCTGCGGGAGCCAACGTGGGGTCGAGCACCGAGGGAATCTGGATTTGCATCAGAGGGTAGCGGGTCGGCACTCCCGACATCGCGTCGTTCCAGCTCGCTTCAATCGCATCGACGCTGGGCAAGACGCGAATCATGGCCAGGCTCGTCTCGTCGAGATCGGGACGCAGAAACCGGTCGAAGTCGGGCAGCCGCCGAAGGACGGCGTGAAACTTCAGTGACGCCGACCGCGTCCTGAGCGCTCGCACCTTGGCGACGAATTCGTTCGATAGATCCGATTCATCGACCAGGCACAGAAAGGTCGATTTCGGGTCGGCGTTGGACAGTACAAGCCGAGCGCTGAGCGATTCACCTTTCTCCAGCTCAACGCCGCGAACAGCACCGTCTTCGACCACCACCTTCTTCACCGACGTGTCGGTGTGGATCTCGACGCCCGCCGACATCGCCGCCGAAGCCATCGCCTGCGTGATGCCACCCATCCCGCCGCGCACCACACCCAGATCTTCGTGCGCGGTCAGCAGGTTGACTTTGAAGTAGGCCTGCGCTAGGGCGCTGCCCGGCTCGCTGATCTGCCCAAAGTCGGGGCTGCCAACGGCCGTCGCGGCCACTCTTGGGTCTTTGAAGTAGCGGGCGGCCAACTCGCGCGCCGAGACCGTACGCAGAGTCTCGAGAACCTGCTCGTCCGGCGTACCCCGAATCTCTGACACCAGCTCTTCCAGTGCCGGGGGCGGCCGCAAGAAATAGCGTTTCAACAGACCGCCCGCTTGCTCCCAAAACCGAACCCACCTTGGGTACGCCTCGGCATCGGCGGCAGGGACTCCAAGCATGCGGCCGATCTCCTCGGCGGTCTTCTCGGCGTCGTGCCACGCCCAGTAGTGGCTCCCGTCGGCAAACGGAAACAAGGAAACCGGATCCAACGGATAAATGTGGAGACCGTGCTCGCGAAGTTCGAGATCGTCTATGACCTTGCGCTCCAACATGTGGCAAAGGTAAGAGCAGACGCTTAAGCGGTAGCCCGGGAAAAGCTCCTCGGTCACCGCAGCGCCTCCGACGACACCCCGCCGCTCGAGCACCGTGACCTTCAGCCCGGCCCGCGCCAGATACCAAGCCGCCACAAGCCCGTTGTGGCCGGCGCCGATAACAATGCAGTCCGTGTCGGCGGTCATCTGCTCTCCGATTTTCCAACGGCCCTCATAGAAGCTTCAGAAAGCAACGTGGGGCGAGGGCCAACTACGATGGTTACATCCTAGCGAGGTCTTTGCCCTGGAACCAACGAGGTCTCTCCGCTCGGCTTGATAGCTCGTCGTCAACGTCGGCCACAGGAAGGACGTTTATCACCGGACCGCCTGGACCGCAGTCCTGGTTGTGGTGCGGAGGTGGCGGCCATCTCTTTGTTTCGGCCGTCCGTCGAGATTCTGATAGAGTGATCGCAAACTCGACGCGACTCGTAAAACACTCATGAACTACACGCTTCATCGCACCTTACATCTCCTCGCAGTTCTCATTACGTTTGCGCTCACGGCCGTTTCCACACCTGCGCAGCCGGCCCCCGATGACCAGGCCGTTGCCGCCGGCCGCAAACGCTTCGCCGCACTCTGCGGCGCCTGTCACGGTGAAAACGCCACCGGTGGACGCGGCTCCGACCTCACCACCGGCAACTGGAAGTGGGGCGGGTCCGATTCCGAGATCATCCTCAACATCCGGAAAGGCATCCCCGGTACGCAGATGCCTCCGTTCGCCATCTCCGAGGACGAGTCCAAAGAAATCGTCGCCTATCTGCGCATGCTCTCCGGCGAAACGCAGGAGCCCGTCACCGGCGACCCCGAGGCCGGGCGTAAGCTCTTCTTGGGCTCGGCCGGTTGCATCGGTTGTCACTTCTTCGGCGGCACCGGTGGACGCCTCGGGCCCGACCTCACCAAGATTCGTGACGAGAAGAACGTCGGCGATCTGCGTAAGGCCATTACCAATCCCGACGACAGCCTGCGCCCGTCATTCGAAACCGTCGAGGTCGAATTCTCCGACGGACGCATTCTTCGCGGCGCCAAGAAAAGCGAGGACACCTTCTCGGTCCAATTCCTCGACACCAACGAGAAGCTCCAGCTTCACTCGAAAGCAGATCTCAAGCGTGTCACTAAGATCCAGGAATCGTTGATGCCTACGGCGAAACTCGAACCGTCCCAGGTCGAGGATGTGATCGCGTTCCTGATGAAAGCCTCGTCGTCGAAGGGCACCGCTGAGTGGAAGCCGAGCCCCGACCTCAACGTCACGACCGAGCGCCTCCGGAACGCCGACAGCGAGCCCCACAACTGGCTCACCTACTGGGGCAATCTGCGGGGCACGCACTACAGCCGCCTCGATCAGATCACCCGCGACAACGTCGGTTCGTTGACCAACCAGTGGTCCTTCCACTTCGGCGGGGGTACGGTCGAGACGACTCCGCTGGTCGTCGACGGCGTGATGTTCGTCACCGGACCGCTCAACGACGCCGCCGCGCTCGACGCGCGCACCGGCAGCGTCATCTGGCGCTACCGCCGCACGATCCCCGACGACATTCACAACTACTGCACGGTCATGACCAACCATGGTTTCGCCATGCTCGGCGACCGTCTCTACTTGGCGACTCTCGACACCCGCCTCGTGGCGCTCGACGCCAAAACCGGCAACGTCATCTGGGACGTCGCGGTCGACGACTACACCAAGGGCTACTCGATCACCCTGGCCCCGCTGGCCGTCGACGGCAAGGTGTTCGTCGGCGTCACCTCGGGCGAATGCGGCCTGAACGGCTGGGTTGACGCCTTCGACGCCGCCACGGGCGAGAAACTCTGGCGCTTCTGGGCCGTTCCGCTCGAGGGACAACCCGGCCGCGAAACCTGGGCCGGCAACTCGGCCGACTTCGGCGGTGCGCCCACCTGGCTCACCGGCTCTTACGACGTCGACACGAAGACGCTCTACTGGACCACCGGCAACCCCGCGCCCGATTATGACGGTACCGTCCGCGAGGGTGACAACCTCTACTCCGACAGCGTGCTCGCGCTTGACGCCGACACCGGCCGGCTCAAGTGGTACTTCCAGCACACGCCGCACGACACGCACGACTGGGACTCGAACCAAGCGGCGGTCATTCTTGATGCTGACTTCAAAGGCAAGCCGCGCAAGCTGCTCATCCAAGCCAACCGCAACGGCTTCTATTACGTGCTCGACCGCATTACGGGCGAGTTCCTCCTGGGCCGTGTTTTCGTTCACCAGGACTGGGCCGACGGCCTCGACTCCAACGGCCGTCCGATCGTCATCCCTAATACCGACCCGACCGAGGAAGGCAACCGCACCTGTCCCGACGCCTGGGGCGGAACGAACTGGGCAGCCCCCTCCTATAGCCCCGAAACCGGACTCTACTATGTAGCGATCCGCGAGGCCTGCGCCACCTACACGAGCAAGTTTAAGGAGCCCATCGGGGGCCGTCCCTACACGGGCACTGGGTATACCTACGCCGCGACGGATCCTCAAGGCGGAGCCATCGCTGCCATGGACCCGCTCACCGGTGACCATCGCTGGCGCTTCGACCTGTGGAGTGGACCCCTGTGGCGAGGCCAAGAAAGTAGGGACGGGTCGCGGTTGACTGAAAAAGGATAGCCAATCCAGCCCAATGGGGGCATGATCAACTCATCCGGGGAAGCGGAGGCGGGCTCTGCTGGAGAGCAACCCACCAAGGAATACCCGGCCGCAGACTCATCGCAACGATGAGGGCGGGGTGCTCGCCTACTGAGGCCGCATCCCGCCTTGTGCTGCGCCATCGGATCGATAGATCTGCTCATGCCTTAAGAAAACTCAGGCGGCGTTAGCCGCCTCTTCCCACAGCCGCTCATACTCTTGCGGCGGCCGATAGCCCAGCGCCGAATGCAATCGCGTACGATTGTATTCCCGCTCAATATAAGCGCCGATCTCGGCCTGCGCCTGGGCCAAACTTTCATACTCGCTGCAGTCGACTTCCTCGCTTTTCAAAGTCTTGAAAAAGCTTTCCACGTACGCGTTGTCCTGCGGGCAGCCCTTGCGGCTCATCGATATCCTCGCGCCCGCTTGCCGCAGGGTGGCTACATAAGCTTCCGCGGCGTACTGCGAACCTTGATCGGAATGATGAATCCAGCCCGGCGCCGGACGCCGGCTGCTCAACGCTTGTTGCAGCGCCGCCAGCGGCAATTCGGTTTTCAGGTTCGGACCCACGGCCCAGCCCACCACGCGCCGCGAATACACGTCCAACACCACCGCCACATAGACGAAGTGGTTTCCCAATCGTACGTAGCTGAGATCGGAGCCCCACAGTTTGTTGGGACCCGTGGGTTGGAAATCGCGCGTCAGGTTTTCATAACGCCGCAGCGAGTGCTTCGAATCGGTCGTTCGCGGAACGGTGCGGCGACGTCGCCGCAAGAGCTTCTCTTCGCGCATCACCCGTTGCACGCGCTTGCGATTGACCAGCAGCTTTTGACGGCGCAGCTGTTGGGTCGTCCGCCGGGTGCCGTAGGCCGGATGGTCCAAGGCGGCGTGGACAATGGCCTGCCGCAGTTCCCCGACCTGCTCGCTGTCGGGTTTGGCCTGGCGGTAGAGGCTGGCTCGCGCCAGTCCGCTCAAGCGGCACAAATCGCGCGTGCTCAGCGTGCTCATGTTGCCTTGCCGCCTTGCGGCCCGTACTTCCTCAGCGACGCGCCGGTTCCACTGACGATGCTCGGCCGGCGCAGATCCTCGACACGCCGCAAGGCTGCGGACAAAAAATCAATCTCCATGGCCTGGCGGCCGACTTTGCGTTCCAGCTCCGCGAGGCGGGCCTGGGCTTCGTGGCCGGGCTCGACACGGGCGCTGCCGCCGGGACGCCGCCCCGCGCCGGGAAAGGCTCCCTCGACGCCGTAGCGCTCGACTTGTGCCAGCCAGTCGTAGAGCTTTTCGCGCTTCACCTCCAGCTCGCGCGCGAGAGCCGAGCCGGACTCGCCGGCTTCGAGCCGCCGGACGGCCGCCAGCTTGAACTCCTTCGTGAATCGTCTTCGAGACAATCGAACCTCCTTACCGTTCCCTGGTTCATTGTCCCTTCTCTACTGGTCTCGCTTTTCGGGTCCATTCCATGTGGTCCTCGTGCCATATGCTCGAATCCTAATCGGGGCGGCGGAGGGTTCTCATACACGCGCAGCTCCTTCTCGAGGGAGACTTTCTGCACCGCCCCCTACACGAACTCCGTACTCCCCGGAGAGATCGACATTCTCGTCGCTGCCCCCCCCCCCCCCCGGCGACTCCGAGTTGTGCGTTTCCGCGACGCCGCCTCCCCCTGCGACCATGGACTCGATCACCTTCGAGATCCTCAACACAACCTGCGAGACTCCGAGGGGTACGTATGAATTCTTCCTGAACGGAGTCTCGCTTGGATCTGTCGAGGTAGAACCGAGCCAAACTTGCACGTGCAGTCCTCCACTGCGGGCTTTCAGCGTCAGCGATGCAGGTCTGCTAGCGAATTGGGTTGCTGGCGGCCCGAACACGCTGGAGTTCACTATGAACGGACACACCTATGTGTCCTGGGTGCGGGCCGATGTGCAGTTCGGAGGTGAGAGTGAAACCATCTGCATCTTCGACAACAACGGCTTTACCACTAATGTGGCGGCTCCTGGCGGTGGGAACTGCAGTGAACTCAACCTGTGCGATGCAGGATATGCCTATTTCAGCAGATTCGGCTCCAACTCGATGAACGCCTCGACGAACGAGTTCGGCCAGACCGAAAAGGACTGCACCTCCTTCACCAAGACCGGTGAGGACACGATCGTGATCAACGACTCGTGCATCAAGCCCATCCTGCTGATCATCGACGAGGACACCATCGACAACGGCATCCAGTCGATCGAGAACATCTCCTTCGGTGCGCCCTCCTGCGGCGGCGGAGACCCGTCCGTCTGCGTGAACGACGATATCGCTAACCCCGGCGTGCGACAGCTGCTCTTCACGAACGGGAACAACATTACGCCCTTTAGCGGGCTTGTGCTGCCGACTGGCGAAGCGGGTGATGAGGGTCTGTTCATGTTCACAAACCCCAATCCACAGATGAGCCAAGACGGCGGCGCCCCCTTCAGCATCCAGGACTTCATCTTTGCAACTGGTGCCGCTGCCGATGAGAACAACCTGGACAAGATCGACGGTGTTGTCCCACTGGGTGCAGCAGACATCGCGGCTCTGAATGAGCAAACGGTCTGCGCGGTAGTGTATGACAGCGACGTGAGCACCGATGTCAAGGACGGCTACGCATCGCTGAAAGGCGCCACGACGGGATTGACGGCCTTCACAGTGACGGCGGTTGGGGCGGACCCTGACGGCTCGGACGGTTCCGTTCTTCCCTCCATCACGGTGGATCTGCTGCCCTCGGCCGAGGTGGTCGCGACGTGTGAACGAGTGCTGCCCCCGGAGTAAGACGCCGAGAACTGGGGAGTTCGGGGACGGAGCCCGCTGGCATCGGCTTCGGCCGGGAAGTGGCGCGCGCCTCCGGGCGGGCAGCGTCGGCCTCCCGGCCGACGTTCCTTCGGTGCCGCATGAGAAAGGCCATACCCGAACTCGTGGCCCTTTTTGCAAACTACGGCCCAAGGCCCACTACTGATTCTTGATGTCTTGGATTTCCTTCCGAATCTCCTGCGCCATGGCCCTGAGCCTCTGCATGGCCTTGCGGACGCGGGTGCCCGCTGCCTTGTTGCCCTTGTCGTAGAACTTCCCGAAGTCCTCTTCGAGGCTGTCTATAAGACTCTTAAGGTCGTCATATTGGGCCATGGTGCCTCCTCGTCTCGTTGGAAGTCGTTTCGGCTTCCGGCACGCACAGGGTAAACCTTCTCTCCTCCTGAACGCAAAAAACTTGGCCACACCAAAGCGTGCTACTCACCCACGTCACCCACGACCCCAATTGACTTGCCCTCAGCCGTCGGCTATATTCTGAGCAGAAGCGCGAATCGCCTTCCGGCTCTGATTTCCATGGCCTCCGGGCGACCCACTGCGAATTGACCAAAGCCCAGATCGCCATCTCCCAAGGCCTCGAGACTCTCTTCGGAACCCGCGACGAGAACATCCGCTTTTTCGAGAGCATCCTCGACGTCACCACCCACCTGCTCGAAGACAGCATCGAAATCGAAGGTGAGCCCGAGCGCGTCGAGCGGGCCCGCAGCCTGCTCAGCGACTACGACGCCCTTCTGCACGAGGGCTACCGCTTCGGCAACGGGGATCTGAAAGACTTTCCCAAGGTCGCCGGACAAGACTCAGACGTGAGTTTGCGGAACCTCGTCCACAGCAGCCGCCAACGCACCTTCGGCCGTAAGACGTTGGCGCCCCGCAGTCTCAACCAGATGTCCTATTTCGAGGCGATGGAACGCTGCGATATGGTCTTCGCCATCGGCCCCGCGGGAACGGGGAAGACCTACCTGGCCGTGGCGATGGCGGTTTGCGAGTTGCTGGCGAAAAAAGTCCGCCGCATCGTACTGGCGCGGCCCGCCGTCGAGGCCGGTGAACGCCTAGGGTTTCTACCCGGTACGCTGCAGCAGAAGATCGATCCTTACCTGCGGCCTCTCTATGACACCCTCTACGACATGATCGAGGCCGACCGCGTCGAGAAACTCATCGAGAAGGGAGTGATCGAGATCGCTCCCCTGGCCTTCATGCGCGGTCGCTCGCTCAACGACAGCTTCATCATCCTCGACGAGGGCCAGAATGCCACCGCCGAGCAGATGAAGATGTTCATCACCCGCCTCGGCTTTGGCTCCAAGGCAGTTGTCACCGGCGACATCACCCAGATTGACCTCCCCGCCGGTCGGCGCAGCGGCATGCTCGAAGCCATCGATATTCTAGCTCTAGTTGAAGGAATCTCATTTATCTACTTCAACGAAAAGGATGTTGTACGGCATGATCTTGTTCAACGGATCGTCCGGGCCTACGAAGAGTACCAGCAGAGCGAACTCGAGCCGCCTACCGCAACCGCCCAGCCTGCGGCACTAGGGAAGGCGGTCGCCACCGGTTCCGCGTCGCCGCCACGGGACGACTGAGTTCAGATGGACCCTCAACCCAGCGAAGACCCTGCGTGGTACCGCAATCGTCAGCGAAACGTCCGCTTCGACGAAGCGGAATTCTCCGGTTTCCTTCATCTCATCTCGCGCGAGGTGGCCCGGCGCAGGCCCTTCGCCATCATGATTGCCGGGGACGGGTCGGTGCGCCAGGCCAATGGGCGATTCCGGGGCCAGAGTGCCTCAACCGACGTTCTCTCATTCCCCGACGGCGAGGAGGGCCGCTTGGGCGACATCCTCATTTCCGCCGCCCGGGCGCAACGCCAGGCTCACGAGCACGGCCACCGCGTGGAGGACGAGCTGAAGATCCTCGCGCTCCACGGCCTGCTACACCTGCTCGGCTATGACCACGAGAGTGACGACGGACGGATGCGGCGCGCCGAGGCGCGTTGGCGCAAGAAATACGGCTTGGCTCCGGGCCTCATCGAAAGGACGACCCGATCGTGACTCTTGAGCCCAGATGATTGTCCAACTCATCATCCTGCCCGTCCTGTGCGGCGTGGTCGTCTTGGCGTCGTACCTACACTGGCTCTACGTCGAGTCATTGCGCTTTCGGCCGCGTGGGACCTCCCGCTCTTATGAAGTCTTCGAGCAACAAATCCGCGGGCGGCTCAAGCTCGAACCGCAAGAAGCGCTCAGACGATTCTCGGTCGCTCGCCAGGTGGCGCTGATCGTCGTTGCTCTCGACTTGGTACTCCTGAGGTTTCCGGGGGCCGACCTCCATCTCGCGCTTCTGGAAGTGCTGGTTCTCTCCGTCGTTGCCCTCGTCGTATTTGCCCATATGATCCCGTCCATCCTCGTCATGCGCACCGCGGGAGCTTGGGCCGTTCCCCTCGTGCCAGCAGCCCGGATCATCGCCACGGCCATCAAGCCCGTGACCCTGCTGGCCCTGTTCGTCTCGTCGCTCGCGGAGTTGGGGGCCGAGGAACCCGCTCCCGACAAACCGGCCAATCCGTCCGACGAGATCGAAGCACTGCTCGACGCAGGTCAGGAAGAGGGCCTGATCGAGGAGGAGGACCGCAAGCTCATCCAGTCCGTCGTCGAGTTCGGCGACAAGACAGTGCGCGAGGCCATGACGCCGCGGCCCGACGTGGTCTCGATCGACGCCGGCAACTCGGTCGAGGATCTGCGCCAGCTCTTCATCAACAGGGAATACTCCCGCATCCCGGTTTACGAGGGTACCATCGATCAAATCATCGGCTTCGTGCACAGCCGCGACACGCTCGAGCTCGATGCCACCAACGGCCGAGGTAAGCAGGTTCGTGACTTGGTCCGGCCGCTTCCGCTCGTACCAGAGACCAAGCCGATCCGCGAGTTGCTTCGTGAGATGCAGGAGCGCAACCAGCAGATGTCGATCGTCATCGACGAATATGGCCAGACGGCCGGCTTGGCGACGATGGAAGATCTGATGGAAGAGATTGTCGGGGAGATTCGCGACGAGTCCGAGGAGAGCACCGACGTGCTGGCGCAGTCCGACAACTCGTTCGTCGTCCCCGGCAGCATGGATCTCGATCGGCTCGAGGAGCTGGTCGGCTTCCGTCCCGACGAGGAGTTCGAGTCAACGACCGTCGGCGGGTTGGTTTGCGAACAGCTCGGCAAGGTGCCGGGCCCAGGGGCCAAGCTGGCGCTTGACGGCATCCGGCTCGAGGTGCTGGCCGCTGATGAGCGCCGTGTCGACTCGGTGCGCCTGTGGCGCGTCCGCGACACCCCCGAGCGAGATGGAGGCGACACAGATGGGGCCGACACGGGGGAAGCCGGGCAGGCGAAAGCTCAGGCCCCGGAATCAAAGGCTGCGCCGAAGACAAAATCGCGGGAGGAGGAGAATTGAAAGCCGGCTTTGTCGTGATTCTCGGACGGCCGAACGTCGGAAAGTCCACCCTGTTGAACCGGTTGGTTGGCTCGAAGGTCGCCATCGTCACCCCCAAGCCTCAAACGACTCGCGACGCGATTCAAGGCGTGCTGACTCACCCGGAGGGTCAGATCGTTTTCGTCGACAGCCCCGGCATTCACGAGCCGAGCCTCGAACTGGGCCGCCGCATGATGCGGGAGATCCGCCGCGCCACCTCCGGCTGTCACCTCGTCCTTGTCCTGGTGGACGCAGCCCAACCCAACCAGGTGGGCGACCGATCCGCCATCGAGATGGTGCGCGAGCTGGGAAAACCCGTCTTCCTGGTGGTCAGCAAGATCGACTTGCTCAGGTCGAAGCAGCTACTCCTTCCGCAACTCGAGGCGTACCGGAAGCTACACAGTTTCGAGGAACTCGTTCCCATCTCTGCCCACAAGGGCGACAACCTCGAGGTGCTGGTCCGGCTGGTGTTCGAGCGGCTGCCCGAGTCCCCGAGCTATTATCCAGAGGACTATATCACCGACCAGCCGGAACGCTTTCTCGCAGCGGAATTGATACGCGAGCAGATCATCCTTCAAACCCACAACGAAGTGCCTTATGCCACGGCCGTCACCGTGGACGCCTGGGAGGAAGAACCGAGACTGCTGCGGATATCGGCCACCGTCTATGTCGAGCGCCAAGGGCAGAAGGGGATCCTGATCGGCGCGCGGGGACGAAAGATGAAGGAGATCGGCGCCCAAGCCCGTAAGCAGCTCGAAGCTCTATTCGGCCGCCAGGTGTTCCTGGAGACATTCGTCAAGGTCAGCACAAGATGGCGCGACCATCCCGCTTTTCTCAAGTCGCTCGACTTCCACGGGATGCTGGGCTCTGACTCCGCCCCGGAGGGCCCGGTGCAGTAGTCAATCGTTCGAGCTGCTATCGTGGCCCGATACGCGATCACCAGCCCACCCAGCACCCCGAACCGTGAGAGTCAGCCCGAGCTGAGGACATTCGGCGCCTCAAAGACGCCTCAACGCGGCGCTCGTGGCCACGTTCAATCAAAGGTCACAAACGTGTCGGCCGCCAAGCGGCGGCAGAATCTTGTGATCTCGGCTCGTCCTACTCCGCCAAAACCCCGGCCAACTTCTCCGGGTAGTCGGTAATCAGCCCATCCACGCCCAGATCAATCAGCCGCTTCATGTCCGCCTCTTCGTTGACGGTCCACGCCAACACTTGCAGCTCTTCATCATGGACGTCGCTGATCAGTTCACGTGACGCCAGCTTGAATTGGGGAATCACGTAGTCGATGGGCGCGTTATGGCGGGATTCCTCATCCTGAGTGCGGTTGTAGATGTAGCCAAGCTGCAAAGCAGGGGAAAGTTCATGGACCTTGGTCAGGGTCTCGGGATGAAAGGCCGATATCATCGTATTAGCAGGATCGCCGTGCTTGAGGATCAGCCCGATCGCCTCTTCCTCGTAGCCCGTCTCCTTGAACTCAATGTTCAGGAAGGTCTGCTTGCCGAACTGGTGGAGGACGTCTTTCAGCAGCGGTATTTCGAGTCCGCCCGGTAACCGTCGAATCTCCTCATAGCTGCTGGACTGAACCGCTCGGCCTGCGACGACAGGCGGATGGACGACCACCAACTCACCGTCGGCCGTCTTGCGAACGTCCAGCTCGACGCCGTCCGCTCCGTGCTCGAGCGCCTTCTCGAAGCTGGGAATCGTGTTCTCCGGCACTTCCGCCGCACCGCGATGGCCGAGGTTGAGTATCTTCTTCACGGTTGCGCCCTAACCCTTCGGTACAAATCCTCAGAAAACCAATCTGCGGCGGATTGCTTCTGACTCGGTCAGGAGACCTGCTCAGTGGAACCTTCGGTTGGGAAATGGGGTTCTCACCGACATCTTGGTTCGATCGTGATGCGCCGACGTACCCTCTGCTGCGTAAACCGGGGTTCGGCCCATCCGATCCAGCGGCTCGGTCAGACGAGAGGTAACCTATAAAAATACCACGAAAACGACTCCGGCCAGGGCACCCCCGCGCATTTTCTGCCGGCCGTCAGGTCACACTGCCGTCCGGAGCGCGCGCTCAAAGAGACCGCTGGCTCTCGTTGCACCTCCAGCAAGCGTCCGGTACACCCCCCGACGATCCCGTAGACCATGGCCCCCTCCACCGTCCGTTCCGGCCCTGCGATAGAATCGACATAAGCCGCCCTCCGCATTCGAGTGGCAGCCCCGAGGCCCCTCGCTCGTGGGAATCCTGTCCCGTTACATCCTCCGTGAAACCGCGCTCGCCACGCTGATTGGCACGTTGCTGTTTACGTTCGTGCTCTTTCTGCAGTCGATCGGACGCGTCATGGAGCTTCTGGTCGGCCCCAACGCCTCGACGGCCGAGGTGCTCTACCTTTTTCTACTTACGGTCCCCCAGACGCTCAGGTTCACCATACCGATGAGCGTACTCGTGGGCGTGCTGGTGGCGCTCGGCCGCCTCTCGACCGACGGCGAGATCACGGCTATGCGCGCCGTCGGCATTCCCGGCCGCCGCTTGATTCTGCCGATCGGCATGTGGGCCGCCCTGGGCGTGGCAGCCTGTGCGGCGACAACCCTCATGCTCAACCCCTGGGCACAGCGCGAGTCCCGTCGTATCGGCGACACGCTGAAAATCTCTCAGGCGACCGCCCAAATTCGCCCGCGCGTCTTCATCGAAAACTTCCCCATGTTCGTTCTCTATGTCCGCGAGGTCGTCCCGGGACCGATCGTCCGGTGGAAGGGCGTCTTCATGGCCGATATGCGCGACCCACAGGAGCGCGGCTCCTTCAGCGGGCTCAACGCGACCGTCGACGGCCCCGCCATTACGTTGGCGCCAGAGGCCATCGCCGTCCCAAGGCCCGACCAAGATCGTGTCCAACTCCACCTCCCCGTCGCACGCCGATACGAGCAGTCCTACGACCCAAGCCAATATCACCGCTTCGAGTACGGCGACATCGATCAGGTGCTCGAAATCGAGCCGGCCCGCTTCTCTCAGGCCCGCTCACTCGAGTACCTAACGACCGAAGAGCTACTGGCGAAACAGGCCGGTGAAGACGGCGGCATCGAGGCCGCCGTCGAGCTTCAGCAACGGTTCGCGTTCCCCTTCGCCTGCCTGGTGTTCCCGATGGTGGGCATTCCGCTGGCCTTGTCGTCTCAACGCTCGGGCCGATCGGTGGGCGTAGTGCTCACCGTCGTGCTGGTATTCATCTACTGGATGATCTGGCTTGGCAGTATCGCGCTTGCCCAGGCGGGCATCCTGCCTGTCGCACCAGCTGTGTGGTCAGGGAACATCGTGTTCACTGTAGGCGGCGTCCTGTTGTTACTCCAACTGGACTCGCCAGGTCGCAAAGACGTCTCGGCCAGGCTGCTCAGCCCGTTCCGAGCTTTGGCGTCCCGATTCAGGTCCAAGCGGACACAAACCTTCGCGCGGGCTGCGTTCAATGGAGGGAGCCGCTCCCGCGGGGTCCCGCGGTGGAACAACAGCAACGGCGCGTCTTCTTCTCCCGGGTTCCTGATTGTCGATCGCTACGTGCTCTTGAACTTTCTGTATTACTTCGTTTTGCTGCTCGCGGCCTTCGTCCTAATCTGGTTCGTCTTCAGCTTCTTCGAGCTCCTCGGGGACATGCTTGAGCGGGACAAGATGGGGCTCTTCATCCCCTACATCTACTACCTGACACCGTTCCTGATCTACGAGACCGCGCCTCTTGCCATCCTGGTCGCGACGTTGATTTGCTTTTTCATTCTGGCCAAGCATCGCGAGTTGACCGCCTTCCGTGCGTGCGGCATCAGTCTTTATCGCCTGGCCGCGCCGATCGTTGTCGTTTCACTGCTGGTCAGCGGCGGCTTGTTTTGGCTCGACCAGAACTACCTTCCAGAAACCAACCGCACCCAGGACGCCATCCGCGACGAGATCAAAGGCAACCCGGTGCAGACCTACCTCCGCCCCTATCGTCAATGGACCTTTGGCGAAGGGGACCGCATCTTCTACCACAGCTTCTTCGACTCCGAGCAGAACCTGCTGGCCGGCGTCAACGTGTACGACCTCGACGCAGAGAACTTCCGGCTACGCCGGCACATCGCGGCCAAGCAAGCCCGCTGGAATGACACGCAACAGGCCTGGGTGTTCGAGAACGGCTGGGTGCGCGAGATTGGCTGGGTCCCCGAGATCAAAGACTACGACGTCGTCTCCTTCGAGCCGTTTGATGCCCGCCCCTTCCCCGACATTGAAGAAGACCCCAGTCACTTCTTCAAGGAGGCGAAGAAGTACGAGCAGATGAACTGGCAGGAACTCGCGGCCTACATCAGCGAGCTCAACCAAGCCGGCTTCGACACCGTCAAGTTGCAGGTGCAGCTCCACAAGAAGCTCGCTTTTCCCATGTTTGCCTTTGTGATGGCGGTTCTGGCGGCGCCGTTCTCGATGCTCGCCGGACATCGCGGCGCGTTTACGGGCGTCGTAATGTGCTTGGGCCTCGCGGTCGTCTACTACTCCTTGGACGCATTCTTCGAAAAGCTCGGCGGACAAGGCCAGTTGACGCCGATGATCGCCGCCTGGTCACCCAGCATCATTTTCGGCTTGAGCGGCGCCTATCTCTTCACGAGAGTCCGCTCGTAGCATGATCCGCGCACACCAGCTGAGTACGCGTAGCGCAGGGCTCGAAGAGACCTGCGGCTTTTCGCTCCGGATCGACTAGGATCACCCCGTCCACAACTCAGGAGCCCCCTTTGTTTCCGCTAATCCAACAAGCCCGCGAACGCCTCGCACCCTACTTCCCGCCCACCCCGCTGATCGAGTCCGAACATCTCGGCCGCGGCCGCCAACAGCGGGTCCGTCTAAAACTCGAGTGCCTCCAACCGACCGGCTCCTTCAAGGTGCGTCCGTCGATGAACGGCATGCTCGTCCACCTCGATCAAGCGCGCCGGGCGGGCGTCGTCACGTCCTCTTCGGGCAACTTCGCCCAAGGCGCCGCCTACGCCGCGATCCGCCTCGGCGTCGACCTCCAAGTCGTGATGATGCGCGGCGCTTCGTCGTTCAAGATCGAGCGTACCCGCCAACTGGGTGCAACCGTGGTCCTGTGCGACAACACCTTCAAGGACCGTTGGGATACCACCTTTCGCATCCAACGCGAGACCGGCCGCTTGTTGCTGCACCCCTACGACTCGGAGGAAACCATCGCCGGCGACGGAACGATCGGCCTCGAGTTGTTAGATCAGCTCGACGGTGATTTCTGCGTTGTCGTTCCGGTCAGTGGCGGAGGTCTGGTCTCAGGCATCGCGACCGCCGTCAAGCACAGGCGTCCGGCCTGCCGGGTCATCGGCGTCCAACCGGCCGCGAACGGCTCGATGGCACGCTCCGTCGAGCAGGGCGAACGCGTCACGACCAACCCGGGCCCGACCCTGGCCGACGCGCTGATGATCGCCCAGCCCGGCGAACGTACGTTCGACATCGTCCAGCAAGTAGTCGACGACGTCATCTGCGTCGACGAGGACGAGATCACGGCGGCGGTGCGCATGCTGGCCGAGCAGCAAAAGCTGGTCGTCGAGGGCGGCGGCTCGGTCGGGGCCGCGGCCCTTCTCGCGGGTAAGATCGACCCGCGCGGGCTCGACGTCGTATGCGTCCTCAGCGGCGGCAACATCCTCCCGGCCAAGCTCGCCGAGATCCTCGCCGCGCCGGCAGCAACGATCTAACAACGAACGACTGCAAGCCGGTCGAATCCCCTCAACCACTCGAACGAAGGTTGGCAACTACCCCTGCTGACGAAGCTGCCCGCACTCGCACAGCCAGTCAGGCAGCTCGCCTGATTGCTCTGTTGGACAAGAACGGTGACGGCGTGATCTCGCAAGGCGAAAGGTCGAGTGAAGAGGCCGAAACGATTTCGAGAACTCCTGGCACGGGTCGACCTCAACTACGACGGCACCGTGACCCTGCAAGAAATGTGCGCTGTTGGCTTTGTCGGCCCATGCGAGCTTCTTCCCCGTAAGGCTTGCGCCCAGCCCACTTGTTGGTGTCGACCCTTAGCCCACAGATTCCGAGCTAGCCATCCAGCCGAAGCGTCATCCAATCGACCTCGATCGGTTCGTCGTCGGCTCGAAAACAATCAGGCTCTCGACCCCGAGACTCAAAACCCAGGGAGCGATATAGATTCGTCGCCCCCGTTTGGTCGACGCCAACCGCTAGTGTAGTGCGTCAAGCAGATTGCACCTTATGCAGGGCGGCACGTCCGCGCTTGACTTTCTCGAAGATGTCGGAGGCGGTCGCGGTCCAGATGAAGGGCGTGGGATGCCCGTTGTGCTGGGCGATGTAGTCGTCAATGGCGGCGACGAGCTCGTCCACGCTGCGAAACACGCCGCGGCGCAGGCGCTTGACGGTGAGATCGCGAAAGAATCGCTCGACCATGTTCAGCCACGACGCCGAGGTCGGGGTGAAATGAATGTGGAAGCGCGGGTGACGATCGAGCCAACGCTTCACAGCGGCATGCTTGTGGGTGGCATAGTTGTCCACGATGAGATGAAGCTGTTTGTCCTTGGGAGTGCGGCGGTCAATTAAGCGCAGGAAGCGCAGCCATTCCTGGTGGCTGTGTCGGGGCATGCACTCGGCGATCACGCTGCCGTCAAGGCTGTTGAGCGCCGCAAACAGGGTGGTCGTGCCGTTGCGCTTGTAATCGTGGGTCATCGTTTGGCCGCGTCCCTTTTTGAGCGGCAGGCCGGGCTGGGTGCGATCGAGGGCTTGGATTTGGGACTTCTCATCGAGCGAGAGAACCAGAGCATGCTCAGGCGGATTGAGATAGAGTCCGACGATGTCGTCGAGTTTCTCGGCGAAACGCGGGTCATTGCTGAGCTTGAAGGTCTTGACGCGGTGGGGCTTGAGGCCATGGGCGCGCCAAATCCGTCCCACGGTGGAAGCACTGACGCCGGCCGCGGCGGCCATGGTGCGGCGGCTCCAGTGGGTGGCGTTGGACGGTTTCTCGCGGGTGGTCTTGTGGATGATCTGCTGTACTTTCTGCTTCGAGACGGCAGGTTTACGACCGGGCCGTGGGGCGTCTTTTGCAATGCCGGCGATGCTGCTTTCGAGAAAGCGCGTGCGCCAGCGGGCCACCAACTGCCGCGAGACACCGAGCTGTGCGGCGATCTGCTTATTCTCGAGACCGTCGGCGGCCAGCAGGACAATCCTGGCTCGCAGGGCGAGACGAACGGCGACTTGGCGGCCGCGCGCGTAGCGGTCCAACTGCTTGCATTGCGCTGTGTTCAAAGTTACTGGTTGTGCTCTTCGCATCCCATGCCTCCTGTTAATAGAGACGATGGGAAGTCAATATAAGTTACATTATTTATGGTGCACTACACTAGGACAACTAGTTCAAGGCCCGTCAGAGCCCGAGCGCGATCAAGTGTCGCCGCCATGAGCGCACGTCCGACGCCATGACGTCTGTAGGTCGGCGTCACATACGTTCCCCAGACGTGGCCTCTGTGTGCACACTTGCGTCCTTGCTCTCGATAAAACCCGGCCGTCCCAATCAACGAGTCCTCAGCAAACGCGCCCAACACGAAGCTGTCCGGGTTTTCGACCAGCCTCTGGGCGGTCACGTCGACAGAAGTGTGGCGATGCTCCTCGGCCGACGCCGAGAACGCTCGCGGTTCGCTCTTGAGCGCCTCCAGCCGAAGCCGCCAGTACTGCTCCGCATCCCGGCCGGTCAGCTTCCGGATTTCCATGGCGAGTGCCATCAAGTTCTTGTCTGCGTCGAATGCGAATGAGTTTCCACGCAGGAGCTCTATAGCGCTAGCCCAGACGCAGATTGGGCGGGCCAAAACGCATCGTCATCCTGCACTACTAGTGCGATCCGGCCCACTTCCGGGAATTGTCAGAAGCTGCCCCCGGCACGCGTAGTCACCGCATCGTCATCTTGCCACCGGAATGACAGGGAGGACGATATGGGACGAGCGGTCGGCATCATGATAGACCGTTTGAGTAGCCACTTTGAGTTCGGCATCCATGCCAAACTCGTGCCCTGTGTTGGGGTTCCGATCGTAGTGGGGAAAGTTACTGCTCGAGATTTCCACTCTGATTTGATGGCCCTTTTTGAAGAGATTGCTGCTCGACCAGAGATCGATAGTGAATTCATAAGTGTGGCCGGGATCCATCAGCCGTGGCGTCTCCCATGAGTCGCGATAGCGAGCCCGGATGATTCCGTCGGCTACGTTCATGGCAAAGCCGTTCGGAAACACGTCGACCAGTTTCGCCGTGAAATCAGTATCCGGGGGGCTTGACGATGCATGGAGTCTCACCACTATCGGACCGGTCACCTCCACAGCGTTCTCGAGCTCCGGGGTAGTATAGACCAGCACATCGTCCCGTCGCTCCGCCGTACGTTGATCGCGCGGTCCCATCGGAATCGGCGTCGTAGATTCGCCACAACACGTAGCGCCGCCAAGCGTCGGGACCGGATTCTTGGGGTCGTAGACGTAGCGGTCGGGAGGTTCGGCTCCTGCGGGCTCGGCGGCGGTCAACTGGCCCTCACCAAACAGGGAGTTGGCCTTACCGTCACTATGAAAGTAGTACTTCGTGTATTGGGTGCGCGCCAGCGGCCACTCCTGCTCCTCACGCCATACGTTCTCGCCCATCACGAAGATCTTCACGGGCGGTTCGCTCATGATCCCGTTGTCGATCCCCTTGAGCCAATAATCAAACCAGCGGGTTGCGGCGGCCTCACGGTCAATGGTCTCGACCTTCGGCCCGAAGTCCATATCTCCGACGTGTCGTCCCTCGGTCCGGTGAATCCAGGGGCCAATAAGCATCTTCTGGCTCTTCCGCGCTTGCTCGGTTTTGCCCTTTTTGGTCACCCCGACGAAACTGTCCGTGGCTCCTTGCAGGAAGACGTCAAACCACCCTCCCCAACTGTAAGCGGCAGCCCCGACATTCTCGTACTTGTCGCGCAGATTCAGCTTCTTCCAATAGTCGTCATAGCTGGGATGGCGAATCCATTCCTTATACGTCTGATTGACACGGCCGGCATTCTCGTCGCCGGTGATCAGGGGTAGGTGCCAGTACAGATTCCGCAAATGGTTCGCCGGGTCAAACCAGAGGTACTGCACCTGACGGGTCCGCGTATGCATCTGAATAGCCATCCACCGTAGGTTGAACCCGAGCTGAAAGGCCCCGCCGGTATAGGCCCAGTTATGATAGAAATCCGAATACGCGACGATCGGAAACATCGCCGTGAGGTGCGGAGGTGTCAACGTCGCCGGACGCCATTGCGTTTGTCCCACATACGAACCCCCGTAGGTCCCCACTTTGCCGTTCGACCAGGGTTGCGCGGCGGCCCATTCAATCGTGTCGTATCCGTACTCGTCTTCATGGACAAACGGTATCCATTCGCCTTCTGAATCTTCTCGCCCTCGGCAGTCCTGGACGACGACCGCAAAGCCCCTCTTGGCAAAGTACATGGCGCTCCGTACGTTGTTCTCGCTGTTGTTGTCGTACGGAGTCGTGATCACGACCACGCCATACTTGCCCGGCGCCTTCGGACGATAGATGTCCGTGGACAGCTTCACTCCGTCACGCATGGCGACTTTCACGTCATAGGAGAGCTTCACCTCGTGCTCGGGCTGTGAGAGAGACGCCCCTGCCAACTCAACCTGCGTCGCTGAGACGGCCAAGACCACAAGCAAGGACCGGATGATCCGTTGCATGGAATGCTCCTTCCAGGTTCGGGGCCCCGTCCGTTCTCTTGTGTCGGCCGCTACGCCCCGCTCCGTTTCTGCCTGATGAATTGTACCGCGGCTTGCCCGCTCAAAGGGGGCCCGCCCACGGGGGAGGGTGATCGCCTTGGGAAGCTTCAAGCGGACCTTCTTGCAGATCCGGCGCTACCAGAACACGACGAAGCAAAGCACTACGCCGATCGCGACCGCCGCCAGCCCGAGAGAGATCGGCCACGCATCGCTGCGGGCGGGCTGCTGGCCGGGTTCGATCTGTGTCACCTGAAGCTGCGAAGACCGCAGCCAGCCCGTGGCTTCCACGTGCAGAAGCTTACCCGGCGACTCCCAGCCGACCGCCAGCGACATGAGAAGCATCGATCCGCCGGTGAACACAGCACCGAAAATGTAGCTTGCATAGGCCTCCACCAGCAGTGGCGGCAGAATGGCGATACCCAGCTTCTCGGCGATGACCGGCGCCAGCAAACGCAAGGTCCCGTAGCCGACGCCGACCGCCAGGCCGACAGCGCCGCTGCGCCGGTGCACGCGCGTAAAGACGCCCATCAGGTAGATGGTCAGCAAAGGCACGACAAATGCTCCGACGACGTCGACATAGAACAGCAGCATCCCCCTCTCCTGCAGCAGAAAGGGCACGTAACCGAAAGAGCCGAAGATCATCACCGGCGTGAGCCACTGGCCGACGCGCAAGTAGTGCCGGTCGTCACGGTCGACGACGAGGAAACGCGCGTACACGTCGCGCACCAGCAGCGAAGAGAGCGAGGAGCCGATTGAGTCGAAAGTCGAGAAGATCGCCGCGACCACGCCGGCCACGATGAGCCCCTTGAGCCCAACCGAGGTCAGGTCCCGCACCAACAACGGGTAAATCGAGTCCCGAACCTGCAGCGTGGCCTCCAGCGGCATCATGCTCGGATCGGGGTACAGTGCCCGGCCCATCACGCCCACCATCAGATTCGTGAAGGTCGTCACGAGCAGAAGGCCGCTCGATACGACGACCGACATCTTCAAGTCCCACTCACTGCGCGAGCCGAACAGGCGCATCGACTGCGTGTGGTTCACGATCGAGTAGCCCAGCCCAATGATGAAAAAGGCGGCGGAGACGACCCAGGCCGAGGTTTTTCTGACGATGCGTTGCTCGGTCTCATCGCCGCTCTGGTCGATCCTACCGCCGAGGCGCAGAAGGTTCTCGATCTCCGTGGCGGACTTGCCTCCGACCGCGCGGCTGTCGGTCGTGTCATGGCCAACGTGGAGCATCTGTTCGGCCAGGGCCGGGTCGTGGGCAGCGAGCTTCGCCTCCAGGCCGTCCCACCCGCCGACCGTGTTCCAAGTGACCGAGAACAGACTGATCGAGGCGAGGATCATCACGATCGTCTGCAAGGCGTCGGTCAGCGCCACCGATTTGAGCCCGCCGAGAGCGGTGTAGACGGAGGCCAGCAGCGCGATCGCCCCGACCGTCCACCACGCGCCGCTCCCCCAGCCCGCGACAATCGCCAGCACGAGATAGATCGTGGTGACCATGATGCCGAGGACGAGGGTTCGGTACTGTACCTGCACGAAAGCGCTCAGGACACGCGCGGCCGGCCCGAACCGGGCCTCCAGATACTCGGCGTTGGTGTACATCCCGGCCCGGTACATCGGCAACGCAATGAAATGCGCGGAGATGACCCATCCGGCGATGATGCCGAACCAGTTCGTCACGAAATAACTGAAGCCGAGGACGTACGTTCCCCCGGCGTCGGCGACGAGATCGCTGGAGTCGATCGCCGTCGCGTATAGAGAGAGGCCGACGATCCACCAAGGAAGACTGCGGCCGGCAAGAAACCAGTCGGCGCTCGACTTGGTCTCGCGGCTCTGAAAAAGCCCGTAGATGATGATCGGGCCGTTGAACGCCAGCACCACAAACCAGTCGAGCCAACTCATGAGGCGTTGCGCGGTTGCGATCGCAGAAGTTTAAGGCCGAGTCCGCGCATCAGGTAAGGGCAGGAAGACTGAGTGTATACCGTATCCACGGTTCGTCGCTTGTGCGAGTACAGCAAAGCAACCTGGAAAGCCCACCGCTAGGCAGTGCATTTCGCAGATACACACGCGTTTCGTTTTGCCAGTGTGGGAGCGGCATGCCCCAAGGCGTCGGGCGGCCTTGACGAAAAGCCTCACTTTGGCCTAGCTCAACCAACCACACCGGACCCGAGTCCGCGAAGCGGACGGAAGGATAATAGCCCACGGTGGAGCCGCAAGGCGGAACCGTGGGTACTGATCCCTGGAATGGACCCAGGATTTGAGACAGCCAGTTAACCCCTTTCGTACAGCGAAAGGAGAAACTGGAGTCATGAAGAAGTCTCGTAGGAAGTTCAGCAGGGAGTTCAAGTTGACGGCGCTGCGGCGCATCGAGGCGGGGGAGTCGGTCAACGAAGTGGCCCGGGCACTGGAGATGGATCCCAGTGATGTGCGCCGTTGGCGGCGGGAGTTGAGCACGCAGGGTGAGCGCGCCTTCTCCGGCCAGGGCCAAAAGCGTCCCCCGCCCGGCCGCGAGGCCGAGTTGGAACGCAAGATCGGCCAGCAGGCCATGGAGATCGATTTTTTAAAGCGAGCCTGGCAGCGTGTCGAGGAACAGCGCCTGCTGCGGGCTCTGCCTGGCGGCGCAACGTCTACGAACAGATCGAGAAGGAAGTGAGCGGGGCGACGAAGCTGACGGTGCAGAGGATGTGCGAACTAGCGCGGCTGAGCCGGGCCGGTTTTTACCGCCGACCGAGTGCGTCGCAGCCCGCCGAGCCAGAGCCCCCACTGCGTCGCCAGATCCGCAAGCTGGCGCTGCAATGGCCCAGCTATGGCAGCCGGCGCATCCGCCAAGAGCTCGGGCGACAAGGTTGGCGAGTGAGCCGCAAGCGGGTCCAGCGCCAGATGCGGGAACAGAACTTGTTGTGCCGGCTCAAACGCAAGTTTGTGGTGACGAGCGATGCGCAACACGGGCTGGCGGTGTACCCGAACCTGGCGCCGACGCTGGCTCTGGACGGGGTGAATCAGCTGTGGGTGGGAGACCTCACCTACATCCGGTTCAACGAGGAGTTCCTCTATCTGGCGGTGTTGCTGGACGCTTATTCGCGGCGGGTGATCGGTTGGCAGCTGGGAACGGGCCTGGATCACACGCTGCCGCTGGCGGCGCTGCAGATGGCGCTGGCGAAGCGGCGGGTGCGGCCAGGGCTGGTGCATCATTCCGACCGCGGCGTGCAGTATGCTAGCCAGGCCTATACGCAGTTGCTCACCCAGCATCAGATTCGGATCAGCATGAGTCGGAAGGGGAACCCCTACGACAACGCGCGCCGTGAGAGCTTTTTCCGAACGCTCAAGGGCGAGGAAGTGGATCGCAGCGAGTATCGCGACCTGGCCGACGCGCAGGCACGGATCGGTGACTTCCTGGAGCGGACCTACAATCAGCGACGGCTGCACTCGGCGTTGGGGTATCGGCCGCCGGCGGAATTCGAGCGGCAGCTGCGCCGCGGGGCGGGTGCGGTGGAGGTGGGGGCATGAGTTTTTTGAGGCATCGGGAGATCTATCGATCCGATGGGGGGACAGAAGCAGGGAGCGGCGAGGTGGCCGCCCCCTGTCTCATCGTTTCGATGAGTCTCCGGCTGGCTATTCCTTGGCCGGTTGCTCTCCAGCAGAGCCGGCCTCCGCTTCACCAGCTAGGGCCATTGTGCACCCAGCCGGCTGGCAAGACAACGATTTTTCAGCGAATGGCAAAAGCGGGGTTAACTGCTTGTCTCAGCCTTGGGGTCCACGCTACCCTTCGGCAGGAAGCCCTGAAGCGACTGTGTTGAAAGTCAAGAGCGAGAGTCAAGAACAAAGGGCTCGGGACTCACCAGCGGGAAGGGGTTGTCCCGCCGGGCCGCCGTCGCGCCGGGGGTGAGCGACGGACGGCTCCGGCGTGAAACCCCCTTCCCTGCAGCCATCGACTAGCAACGCGGGATCGAACGTGCGCAGCTGATGCACCATCTGATTCAACAGGCTGAGCAACTTGTGAGCGACCGCGATCAACGCCACCTTCTTGGCTTTGCCGCGTCCCAGCAGCCACTGATAGAAGTCGCGAAAATATGGATTCCAACGCGCCGCGCTGAGCGACGCCAGATAGAGCGCCGAGCGTACGTGGGAGCGTCCGCCCAGTGTCATCGCTCGCCCGCGCCAGCGCCCGCTCTGCTTGACCAGCGGCGCCAGCCCGGCCAGCTTGGCGATCGCTCCGCGATTGAAGCTTCCCAACTCCGGCAGCCAGGCCAACAACTGATACGCCGTCAGCTCGCCCACACCCGGCGCGCTGGCGAGCAACCGAGCCCGCTGTGTCAACGCCTCTGAGCTGTGTACGCAACGGCGGATCTCTTGCTCACATTCCTCGATGCGCTCGCTCAAGGTCGCGATCACTGCGCCGAGGCTGCCGCGATTAAACGCTAGCGTTTCGCCGCGCAGGCGGGTGCGCTCGACCGCTCGCAACCGCACCAGCTGTTGGCGTCGCCTGGCCAACTGAGCCAAGCTCTCGATCAATGGATCCGGACGTGAGCGCGCCGCCGGCTTGCGTTCGCGAGCAAACTCGGCCAGCATGCGTGCGTCGAGCCGATCGCTCTTCTCCAGCCATCCGCAACTGAGGGCGAAGTGTCGGACCTTGGCCGGATTCTCAACCTTCACGCCCACGCCCGCCTCCTCCAGGGCCCGGGCCGGGAGCGCCTCGAGTCCGCCGGTGGCTTCCAACACGGCCAGCGCAGGACCTTCCAGCCGTGCCGCCAGGGCGCCCACGGCGGCTGCCGTGCGTGGTATTCGCCGCCTCCACAACAACCTGCCTTCGGCCGATAGGGCGCAGACATCGAGAGACTGTTTGGAAACGTCCACGCCGAGATAGACTGCGATAGAATTCGATTGCGACACGATTCGGACCTCCCATCCTTGTTTATGCGGGCTCGGTCACAGACCGGCCCTAGCGACTGTTCGGGGTTCGATCCGGGAGGGTACGTCGGAGATCCGGCTTCAGGACGGTGTCTGAGGCACCCAGGGGCGTACGATCTTCCGATGCACGGCGGGTCGCATCCGCGACCCGCCTCCTCCCTTGCTTATCAACATACAAGGGGCGTAGGAAAAGCCACGAGGCCGCCGCAGCAATGTGTGGTGAGGCCGGTGCCTTGCGTCGTTCGCGATGCCGTGCCCCGGACGCCCGCGATTGGCAGATGCCCCTCTCCATAACGGATCGCGGAACACATCCGTTCGCAATCCCATCTCTCTGACGCCACGAAATGCTAACGTTTATTCAGGGAACGGGTGATGCTGAGAGTCGAGTTTGTCAGGGTCGTGACGCTCGTCGGGCTTTCAGCCGGAGGAGCGGAGCTTTGCGCGCAGTCTGGTTCCGGCATCGCCGGTAAAGCGCACACGATCCTGGCTGAGCACTGTCTTTCTTGCCACGGTTCCGCGAAGACTTCCGGGCTCGACCTGAGCGGGCGCGAAAGCCTGCTGCGGGGTGGCAGCCGCGGACCGGCGGCTGTGGCCGGCGACGCGGAGTCGAGCCTGCTGTATCGTGCCGCGGCGCATCTTGGGGATCTGAAGATGCCGCCGGGCCGCGCAGAGCCGCTGTCCAAGCTGGAACTGGACACTCTCAGACTCTGGATCAATGGGGGATCTCCCTACCCAGCCCAAGAAGCCGCGGGCAATGCCGGCGAGGATGAGGAATGGTGGTCCTTCCGGAGGCCCGTCCGCGCCGCGATTCCAGACGTCAAGCGCGAGGAACTCGTCAACAATCCCATCGACTCCTTCGTGTTCGCGAAGTGGGAGCAGAAGGGTCTCGAGTTCGCTCCCGCGGTCCGCAAAGAGGCGCTGGTCCGGCGCGCCTACTTCAACCTGATCGGCCTCCCTCCCAGCCCTGAGGACACCGACCGGTTCGTCAACGACAAATCGCCCGACGCCTACGAAAAACTGGTCGATCGGCTTCTCGATTCGGAGCAGTACGGAGAGCGATGGGGGCGGCACTGGCTCGACGTGGTGCGCTATGCCGATACAGCGGGGTTTGAGACCGATGAGCCTTACCCCAACGCCTGGCGCTATCGAGATTACGTCATCAAGTCTTTCAACGAAGACAAGCCCTACGACCGCTTCGTCCAGGAGCAAATCGCCGCCGACGAGCTTTGGCCCGACAACCTCGACCTCTACGACAGCAGCTATGCCATCCGCCCGGAGAAGGTGGAGCACCTAGAGGCGCGCATCGGTACCGGCCTCTACACCTTTGGAACCGCCATCGGCGAATCGTTCCTGGCAACGCCGCAACTGCTTTACGAGCGGCATACCGATTGGGTGGATACGACCGGAGCGGCGTTTCTAGGACTCACGCTTGGCTGTGCGCGTTGTCACGATCACAAGTTCGACCCGATCACGCAGGAAGACTATTTCCGGATGCAGGCGCTGTTTGCGGCGAGCCAACCGGTGCGGCTTTCGGTCGTCACTAAGATGACCGAGTTTCATCGAAACGAAGCCTACCCGCGATACATTGCGCTCGATGAGAGCCGGAACGCCTACGACCTCTTCCTCGACCGCGTCAAGCAGCGGCTGATCGATCAAAAGAAGGCCGAGTTCGAGCCGACGGTCGTGGAGGCCTTCGAGACCCCCGAGGAAGAGAGATCGGACGAGCAAAAGAAGCTGGCCGAGCCCCTCGCCGAGGCCGTCAAGGCGATCAAGCCCGAGGAGCATCTCACACCTGAAGAAGAGTCCGAGAAGGAAAACCTGTTACACGCGATCGCCGAGGCCGTCATCGCCGTTCCACGACACGACGGCTCACACCAGGTCCGCTATGACGGCCTGTTCGACGTACCGTCAGCCATGGTTCTCGGGCCGGTCATGCCGGAGATCATCCCCGAGACCCATGTCCTCGATCGAGGGGACCTGGGTAGCAACAAGGCCAAGGTGGGCCCAGACCTGCCCGCTGCCTTCAGCGATGGCGATGAGTTCGAAACCCCGGACCCCAACGGACCGCGATACCGAAGGAAACTCGCGCTCTGGCTCACCCGCCCCGACCATCCGCTGACCAGCCGCGTGATGGTCAACCGCATCTGGCAGTGGCATTTCGGACGCGGGATCGTCGACAGCTCGAATGACTTCGGCAGGCAAGGGCAACCGCCCACGCACCCGGCACTGATCGACTGGCTGGCAACCGAATTCATCGCGGGTGGCTGGAGCCTGAAATCGATGCACCGGCTGATCATGACCTCGTACGTTTACCAGATGTCCAGCCGCTTCTCCGACGCGGAAAACCTCGCGATCGACAAAGACAACCGCTACCTGTGGCGCGCCAACCGCCGCCGCTTGGAGGCCGAAGCCGTTTGGGACGCGATTCACGCCGTCGCGGGAACGCTGAACCTGAAAATGGGTGGACGGCCTGTCGTTCCACCGCTGTCGGAGGCTGAGTTGTCGCCACTACGCAACAAGTGGTGGTGGACCGTTGCGGCCGACCCTTCTGAACACACGCGGCGAGGCGTGTACATTCTCACCCGGCGGACTTTCCTCTTCCCGATGTTTGACAAGTTTGATACGCCGGACCCGGCAGTGAGCAGCCCCGGACGCGATGTCACGACTGTGGCCCCGCAATCGCTATGGCTGCTCAACAACCCGACCGCGTTCCAGCAAGCCATGGAGTTTGCCGCGCGCTTGGTCAGCGAGAGCGGTGACAATCCTGCCGCTTGGGTCGAGCAAGCATGGCAGATCGGCCTGGCCCGAGCCCCCTCCGCGACCGAGAAAAGGGAGGCCCTCGAGATGCTGGACGCCACATCTCGAGAAGGCGGCTGGAAAGAGAGTCCCAAGGACGTTCCGAGCGCCCTAGCGGGCATCGGCCCGGCGCGAGCCGGCGCGTTGACGGAACTGTGCCTGGCGGTGTTTAATCTGAATGAGTTCCTGTTTGTAGACTGACAAGCGCAAATGTAGGGGCACAGCATGCTGTGCCCCCGGGCTCGGCGTGCCGAGCCCCTACCAACGACAATGACACCGGCCCTTTGCTCCGGTCACGACTACGCCCGCTCGCGGCGCGACTTCCTACGTAAGTCGGCCTTCGGCTTCGGCTCGCTGGCCCTGTGTCATCTTCTTGAACGCGACGGCGCGCTCGCCGCGACTCCACGAGCGCTCGCCAATCCGCTCAGCCCAAAAGCTCCCCACTTCCCGGCAAAGGCCAAAAGCGTCATCTTCATCTTCATGCAGGGCGGATTGAGCCAGGTCGATAGCTTCGACCCGAAGCCCGCCCTCACACGCTGGGATGGCAAGCTCCTCCCGCCCGACTTTGCTGAAGGCACACTGCAACTAGCGCAGATCAACGCTTTCGAAGCGAAGTTCATGAAGACGCGCCGCACGTTCAAGAAGCGCGGCCAGTCGGGCATCGAGATCTCGGATTTATTCGCGCACACCGCCGAGATGGCCGACGATCTAGCGGTGATTCGATCCTGCTATCACGAGTCGTTTATCCACGGCCCCGCTCTGAACATTCTCAACACCGGGTCGTTGCGCCTGGGCACGCCCAGTCTGGGGGCCTGGATTCTGTACGGCCTCGGAAGCGAGACCGACAGCCTCCCGGCTTACGTCGTGATGACCGACAACTATCTTCGGTCCAGCAAGGCGCTGTTCGGGACGGGCTTCTTGCCCGCCACCTACCAAGGGACCTGGGTCTCTACCGACGGCGCCGCGTTCGAGAACCTCCATCCGCCGGCACAGATCGATACGGGACGGCAGCGCCGCATCTTGGATCAGCTCCACCGCTGGAATCGCCGACATCTCGAAACGCGCGCCGACGACACGCGCCTCGACGCACGCATGAGCAACTACGAGCTGGCCTTCCGCATGCAGATGGCCGCACCGGAGCTGATGGATCTCTCCAAGGAGCCCGAGCACGTCAAGAAGCTCTACGGCCTTGACGGGGAACAAACCGGCAAGTTTGGCCGCATGTGCTTGCTCGGCCGGCGCATGGTCGAGCGCGGCGTGCGTTTCGTTCAGCTCTACAGCAGCGGCTGGGACGGCCATAGCGAGTGCGACAAAGGCCACCTGAAAGTGGCCGCCAATATGGACCGGCCCGTCGCGGGCCTGCTCAAGGACCTAAAGCAGCAGGGCCTGCTCGACAGCACGCTGGTCGTAGCGGTCGGTGAGTTCGGCCGCACACCGGTCATGCAGGGCAAGAACGGCCGCGACCACAACCCCTACGGCTTCAGCGCCTGGATGGCCGGCGGCGGCATCCGTGGAGGCAAGGTCATTGGGGCGACCGACGAGTTCGGCTTCGCGGCGGTGGACGACAGAATCCACGTGAACGACCTCCACGCCACGATGCTCGAGTTGCTCGGCCTCGACCATCATCGCCTAACCTATTTCTTCGAAGGCCTCGATAGGCGGCCCACGGGTGTCGGGGAGTCGGGCAACAAAAGCATCGCCTCGCGGTTGACGGAGGCTTGAGCTGGTACGGACAAGCGCAGTACGCGTCGGGTTGAACCTACCGGGACGTTGGTGTAGGGGCGGACCCCTGTGTCCGCCCCCGCTCGCCCTGTTGATCATCGCCGTCGTGATCTTGCCGCTGGCCCGGTCCGCCGAGCCCGCTAACCCCCACCCCACCGAGGCCTACGAAAACCAAACCCGCCTTCCCGTCGACCTCTACACCCCTGACGGAAACTTGCTGCCGGCAGGCGCCTACCACATCCGTGTGCAGTTCGACGAGGGACGCCCCTCTCTCCTGTTAACCAACGCGGCGGATGCCGAAACCGCCGTACAGGGAAGACGCGCCGTCACCCACGACAGAGCCGCCGCTCCCACCATCCCGATCGCGGGGACCCTCTTCTTGCGCTCAACCGAGGACCCGGTCGGCACCGACGCCGAGCGCCACCGCAGCAAGACCGGCCACGCCCAATACCACGAGACGAAGCGAGACTGGAGGGCGGCTTTGCGTATGTACCGTTATGCGGACGCGGGCAGGAAGGAAGTGCTGTTGCTGTTCCAGCGCCGCCAACCCCAAGGGCTCTGGGAAACAAGCGAGTTCGAACTGTTCTTACAGCGGCCTTAGAGACCGGCGGCCTTCGTCTTCCCCACCCACCCGGCGTCGGGAAGAGCACATCTCCAACGCCGCTGCCGGGGCTGTGGGATCGTTTTGGGGACGTACCTTTCTCCGGCCCCTGCCAGGGCGCACCTGTCCCCGCTAGCTTGCTACCGCGACTCCCCGAACCGCTCTATTCAGAGCCGGCATCAGCTCATGCGCAAACAGCTCCATACTGCGTACCCAGCTTTCTTTGTCGTCCCAGTCGTAACTCATCAGGATGAGCGTGCCGAAGGACCCCGTCTCTTCCACCATGAGCAGCAGCCGTCGTAGCACCTCGTCAACATCTCCCGCGATGATCTGCTCGGTCATCAGGAAGTCGAGGTTGCAATCGGCGTCACTCATCTCGAGGTCGCGCTTGTATATCTTGCGCCCAAGCCCCTTGTCGAACAACCGCCCGATGTACTCATAGTTTTGGCCCAGCGAGTTGGTACGTGCTTTTGCCACAGCCTCTTCGGTCGTGTCCGCCAAGAAGATCGATCGCGAGATCTTGAACTGGCTGCGGTCGGGTATTCGACCGGCCTCGCGAGCACCGGCCTTGTAGCTGTTCCACATGTCGGCCAGTACGTTGGCGGTGACGAGGCAGTGGCCGAACGGCTGGAACCCCCGCCGGCCCGCTTCTCGCATCGAAGCAGAGTTGCGGCTCATACCGGGCATGGCGATCGGAGGGTGCGGCTTCTGAAAAGGCTTGTGGATGTATCCGATACCGGTTTCCGTGTCCACGGTTTCCTTCAAGCGAATCGTCCAGTACTTCCCCTCGATCTCGTAGGGCGGGTCCGACGCCCACAGCTCGAGAATCATGTCGGTCGCCTCGCTGACCATTCGCGAGGCATCCTTTGGCTCGACGCCGTAGAGTTCTTGATCGGCGGTGACACTGCCGGGGCCGAAGCACAGGTTGAGCCGTCCTTTGGAGAGGTGATCGAGAAACGCCAGGCGGCTCGCGACATGGGCCGGGTGATGCTGTTGCAAGCAGACCGGCGCCGGGCCGAGGCGGATCGTCTTGGTCTCGCCCAGGGCCCGCCCGATGAAGATCTCGGGCATCACGATGTTTTCGTACTTCATCGTGTGATGCTCGCCGATCCAGAACTCCGAGAAACCGAGTTCCTCGGCACGAACGATCAGCTCGAGATCTTCGTCGTAGCACTGAGCCAAGGGTTTCGGGGTGTTGTGAAAAGGCATGATGAACATGCCGTACTGGATGTCTTGCAGGTCTTCACTCATGTGGTCTCCTCACGGGTCCGTCTTGGACGAAAATCTTCCCTATTCTAGTCGAGTGCGGCTGCCGGCAGACAGGCGATGACGAGCTAGTGTAGTGCACCATAAATAATGTAACTTATATTGACTTCCCATCGTCTCTATTAACAGGAGGCATGGGATGCGAAGAGCACAACCAGTAACTTTGAACACAGCGCAATGCAAGCAGTTGGACCGCTACGCGCGCGGCCGCCAAGTCGCCGTTCGTCTCGCCCTGCGAGCCAGGATTGTCCTGCTGGCCGCCGACGGTCTCGAGAATAAGCAGATCGCCGCACAGCTCGGTGTCTCGCGGCAGTTGGTGGCCCGCTGGCGCACGCGCTTTCTCGAAAGCAGCATCGCCGGCATTGCAAAAGACGCCCCACGGCCCGGTCGTAAACCTGCCGTCTCGAAGCAGAAAGTACAGCAGATCATCCACAAGACCACCCGCGAGAAACCGTCCAACGCCACCCACTGGAGCCGCCGCACCATGGCCGCCGCGGCCGGCGTCAGCGCTTCCACCGTGGGACGGATTTGGCGCGCCCATGGCCTCAAGCCCCACCGCGTCAAGACCCTCAAGCTCAGCAATGACCCGCGTTTCGCCGAGAAACTCGACGACATCGTCGGACTCTATCTCAATCCGCCTGAGCATGCTCTGGTTCTCTCGCTCGATGAGAAGTCCCAAATCCAAGCCCTCGATCGCACCCAGCCCGGCCTGCCGCTCAAAAAGGGACGCGGCCAAACGATGACCCACGATTACAAGCGCAACGGCACGACCACCCTGTTTGCGGCGCTCAACAGCCTTGACGGCAGCGTGATCGCCGAGTGCATGCCCCGACACAGCCACCAGGAATGGCTGCGCTTCCTGCGCTTATTGACTCCCGCATAATATAGAGTCAGTCAAAACAAAGAGAAGACTGTTTCCAGAAGGCCGTGATCAAACGCGGTTTGCGGTACATGCGGCGGAGTGCCTTGCGGGCCCGCTCGTTCAGCTCGCCGTAGTCTTTCGGACAGACGTTCGGCAACTCGTGCTGCTTCCAGTAAGCCCAGATGTATTCCACCGGATTCAACTCCGGCGCATAGGGTGGCAAGTACTCGGTTGCGATGTGGCCTTCGGAGAGTTCGATGAACTCTTGCACCAGGCGGCTACGGTGCGCCGGCAGCCGATCCCAGACGATCAGCAGCGGGCGATCGATATGACGTACCAACGCCTTGAGAAAGTCGATCACTTGCTCTTTGCCGATCGCACCGGGATAGAGCCGGAAGTAGAAGTTACGCAGCGTCAGCCCCGCCGAGACGGAAAGCTTCTCCCAGTTGAAGTTAAACTGCAGCACCGGTGTTTGGCCACGTGGCGCCCAGGTGCGGCAGCGATGCGGCTTCTGACTCAATCCGCTTTCGTCGATGAAGACGAGCGTACGGCCTTCGTTTTGGGCTTTTTTTAATGCGCTTCCAGGTCTTGCGCTTCCAGGTGCGGATCCGCTCTTCGTTGCGCTCGCGCGCCTTTCCGGCCGGGCGTTGCGGGCTCCAGTCGAGCGCTCGCAGGATCTTCCAGGCGTGGCCTGCGTGGTATGCGACCCCGAACTCGTCTCCGGTCAGCCGAGCCACCCGCGGACAGCTCCACAGGGGCGTTGGGAAGCCGTGGGCTTCCGGGCCTTCCAGCAGCAGCGACGTCAGGCGTTCGCGTTGTGCGGCATCGAAGAGCGGCTTGCGTCCGGCGCGCCCGGCCTGGCGGAGTCCGGCCGCACCCTGCTCGCGGTATTGCCGCCGCCACTCACTGACGGTTTGGCGAGCGACGTTCAGCCGTCTCGCCGTCTCGGACTGATTGTGGCCTTGGTGGAGCAGCCGCATCGCTTCGAAACGGCGCTTCTCCAGCGCCTTGAAATCCCGCTTCACACCTTTGGGGTTGCCCATACATATATAGATGCTCCACACTGTCAAAAAGTGTCATAATAATTTGCGGGATTCAATAATTGACCGCCGCACTCCCAAGGACAAACAGCTTCATCTCATCGTGGACAACTATGCCACCCACAAGCATGCCGCTGTGAAGCGTTGGCTCGATCGTCACCCGCGCTTCCACATTCATTTCACCCCGACCTCGGCGTCGTGGCTGAACATGGTCGAGCGATTCTTTCGCGATCTCACCGTCAAGCGCCTGCGCCGCGGCGTGTTTCGCAGCGTGGACGAGCTCGTCGCCGCCATTGACGACTACATCGCCCAGCGCAACGGGCATCCCACGCCCTTCATCTGGACCGCGACCGCCTCCGACATCCTCGAGAAAGTCAAGCGCGGACGTGCCGCCCTGCATAAGGTGCAATCTGCTTGACGCACTACGCTAGGGCGTGTTAACACTAACGTAGGGTATCGAAACGTAGAGCCTCGACGATGAGGGCGAAGTGGAGGAAGGCGAGGAACATGACGTCGAGCTTGTCGAAGCGGGAGAAGATGCGGCGGAATCCCTTGAGCCGTCGGAAGAGTCTCTCGATCTCGTTGCGGCGGCGATAGAGCGCTCGGTCGTATTCCCACGGCTCCAGGCGGGTGCGCCGGGGCGGCACGACGGGAATCCATCCGAAATCCAAAGCCAGTTGGCGTGTCTGATCGTCCTCATAGGCGCCGTCCATCAGCAGCGGCAGCGGCTCGGGCAGTGGCCCCAGACCACCGAGCAAGTTCGCGGCCCTGCTGGGCGTCGTGCGCTTGGCCGGGCGAGAGAGCGAAGGTTATCGCCGTTCGAGCATTTGCGGCAACCATATGAATCTTGGTGGTCCATCCGCCGCGGGATTTGCCGATCGCTCGCGGACCGTTTTTTTAACGCGCCCGTGCCGTCGGGATGAACCTTCACGATGGTCGAGTCCATTGACACGGCTTCGATTCGGATGCGGACCAGCTGCTCGCGCTGCAGTTTCTCGAAGACGGCGTCGAGCACGCCGTTCTTCGACCAGCGGTTCATGCGGGTATAAATGGTGTGCCAGTTACCGAAGCGTTTAGGCAAGCCGCGCCATTTGCAGCCCTGCTCGGCGACATACAACATGGCGTTCAAAACCGTGAGGTTCGGCAGGCTCACATTGCCGCGCTGGCGGGGCAGGACCGGCTCGATGCGGCGGTATTGCTGCTCGGTGATCTCCATACCTCCGAGTATAGCAGCTTTTGCGCCTTAGTGTTAACACGCCCTAGGGAGGCACGGCATGCCGAACCCGCAACGCCATGCGTCAACCGCTCGGTGCCTCACGCGCTCCCGCCACCCCAGTCCACGCACTTCCCGCCCCCACACGCTTCTCGAAGCCGTAGGGGCGGGCCCCCGCGCCCGCCCGCGCCCGCGCTTCAACGGTTCACCGCCTCAAGCTCCTTCCATCCAAGCCCACGGCAACTCAAAACAAAGCCCCAAACGGGGCGTCCCAACTATCAGCCCAGCCGTAGGGGCGGGCCCCCGTGCCCGCCCGCGCCCGCGCTTCAACGGTTCACCGCCTCAAGCTCCTTCCACCCACGCCCACCTCAACTCAAAACAGAGCCCCCGAAGGAGGCGTCCCAACTATCAGCCCAGGGTGTCAACCCTGGGAAAACAACCCACCCATCCGGCCTGAGCCCTGCAAGGGCGGTTCAACCCCTGCCACCCGACACCGCATCCGATCCGAACCCCCTGCACCCTTGCAGCCCTGCAAGGGCGGCGGAACACTTTCCTGGTGAAGCTGGCTTTGTTCTAAACCGCGGGCACGAGCCGGACATGGAAACATTGCTCTACTTCGCCATCGGCCTTCCACTGTTTGTCATCGTGCTAGTCGCGATTGCCCTGGCTACCGGTGGCCAGAAGTATCTGGAGGAGATGGGACTTCGCTTCTGGCATCGGCTTTTCAGGACGAACGCTCCGCGAGACTCCCAGACCAGGGAAAACGATGGCGCCCGACAGTCCGATGCTCGGGGAGCCGCCACTGCGCCCACCGCCGCGACGCAGCCCTCTGCGGCAGGCATTACACCCCAACTCCCTGACCCAGTAGCCGCCTTCACCGGCCGCACGAGCCAGGCCGAACAACTCATCGCGCGGCTGCGCAACCGCCAGGGCGCGGCGATCACCGCCATCGGCGAACAGGGCGGCGTGGGCAAGACCGAGCTGGCGTACTACGTGGCGCGGGAGGTGCGCGAGCTGTATCCCGGCGGGCAGGTGATGGTGAACCTGCGCGGGCTCGATGCCGAGCCGCTTGCGCCGGAGCAAGCCATGGCCGGCGTGATCCTGGCCGTCGACCCCGAGCAGAAGTTGCCCGACAAGCCCGAGCAGATCGCCGGGCTCTACCACGGGCTGCTGGCCAAGCAGCCGGTGCTGGTGCTGGCCGACAACGCCAAAGACAGTGAGCAGGTGAGGCCGCTCGTGCCGAAGTCGCCCTCGGCGCTGCTGGTCACCTCGCGGCAGACGGTGCAGTTGGCGGGCGTCGAGCGGGTGAGTCTCGACGAGTTGCCCCGGCCCGAGTCGGTAGCGCTGTTGCGGGCAATCCTGGGAGACAAGCCCGCCGAAGATGGCCAAATCGAAGGGCTGGCCGCGCTCTGCAGCGACCTGCCGCTGGCGTTGCGGGTGGCGGGCAACCGGCTGGCGGCGTCGCCGGCGCTGCCGGTGGGGGACTACGTGAAGCGCCTGGAAGAGAAGACCTTGGCGTTGCGCTTTGAAGAACGCGATGTCATGGCAGTGTTGGCCGACAGCGTCGAGGCGCTGGAGCGCGACGCCCCGGAACTGGCGGCGCGCTGGCGATCGCTGGCGGTGTTTCCCGCACCGTTCGACCGGGCGGCGGCCGAGGCGGTGGGGGAGTTCGAGGCCGAGGAGTTGGATACATTGGTGGGCCGCAGCCTGGTGCTCTATGACGTGAAGGACAAGCGCTTCCGGCTTCACGACTTGATGCGGGATCTGGCGCGGGAGGGCCGGAAGGATCAAGACGTGTACGATGCGGCAAAACTACATGCCGAGCATTACCTAGAGGTGGCCGGTGAAACGAACGCGGCTTACCTGCGAGATGCCGAGGGTGTGCTGGAGGGGTTGCGTTTGTTCGACCGTGAGCGGACGCACATCGAGGCCGGACAAGCCTGGGCTGGGGCGCACGTGCAATCAGACGATCGCGCGGCCACGCTGGCGCAAGACTATCCCCTGTTAGCCCCGAACGTGCTCGAGCTGCGCCAGCACCCGCGCGAACGTATACGCTGGCTGGAAGCCTCGCTGAAGGCCACCCGCAAGCTGGGGAACAAAGACCGGGAAGGGATGACGCTTGGCAACTTGGGCATTGCCTACGCCCAATTGGGGGAGATGCGGCGGTCGATCGAGTACTACGAGCAGCACGTGGCGATCGCGCGCGAGACGGGCGACCGGCGGGGCGAAGGGCAGACGCTGAACAACCTGGGCCTGGCCTACGCCGCTTTGGGGGAGACGCGGCGGGCAATCGGGTACTACGAGCAGCGCTTGGCGATCGCGCGCGAGACGGGCGACCGGCGGGGCGAAGGGAATGCGCTATGGAACATGAGCCTGGCGCTCGACAGGCTGGGCGAGCGGGCCAAGGCCATCGAGCACGCCCGAGGCGCGCTGGCGATCTTCGAGCAGATCGAAGACCCCAACGCCCCCAAGGTTCGGCGCCAGTTGGAGGAGTGGGGGCAGGAGTCAGAGGCAGGAGATCAGGTGTAGCGCTGTTGAGGGTGCAGGTGGTGGCGCCTACGTCCGCCGCACTCGACACTCGTGTCGCTGCTTGGGGTGGGCTTGGCCTGCGCAGCAGAACGGGGTGCCGTGTGGCGCGGGCCTCCCCCGCCGAGAGAGATACGATTCCAAGCCGCGCAGCGGCGCTTTAATACTAGCCTGGGGCGCAAGCCCCAGGAAGCAGAGCCCTCAGAAAAATCCCGGGGCAAGGGGAAGCGGCGGGGCCGTCCGACACGGTGGTTGCGCCAGGGTAGACGGGAGCCTCCCTCACGGGCCAAAGAAGCCAAAGGTGACGGAGCCCTTTGCAAGCCCGAGTCCTCGCCTAGCCGCGAAGGGGCGTTGGACCGCCGCTCATCGCCGCAACTACCATTCAACGTGGCGCGCGCCCGTGGCGTGCCGAGCCGAGCCCCGCTCGGCTCTTGTCCCGCCCCCACACAACGAAGCACGGCCTTGAAAACCGCCTTACGCCCCGGCAGGGGCAGGAGACAGTAGCCCCCCGCGCAAGCTGGGGGTGAACCGCCCCCGACAGTCCACAGCCCGGCAGGGGCGTTTGAGCCGTGCGCTCTCCGACACCAGGTGAGTGCGTCCGCGCGGCTTTTCACTCCTAGCGCGTGACGCGGGTCTCCGTTTTTTGAGATCCGCGGCATTGACTCATTTCAGTCACGGAACTTTCAAATCCCGATCTCCCGCATTTCCAACCACTTACCCAACCGCGTCACCTCCACCCGCACCTCCCACCGCTATCCTGAAAGTGAAGACCGCCGGCCCATTGGCCGGCACAACGGCCGCGCGGACCACCCGCGCGGCTTTTTGCTTTCTGGAGGAACAATCATGGCAACAGAAGCACAACGGAAGGCGAACCGTCAAAACGCCAAGAAATCCACCGGTCCCCGCACCGAGGAAGGCAAAGCCCGCTCCTCACAAAACGGCCTCAAGCACGGCCTCCTCGCCCGTGACGCCGTCATGGCCGACGAGGACCCCGCAGAGTACGACCGCCAATTCCAACTACTCGAAGAGAACATCTTCCCCAAGAACGCCATCGAATTCGCCCTCGTGCGCCAGATCGCCGACGCCGAGTGGCGTCTGCGCCGCATCACCCGCATCGAAGCCGGTTTGGTCAGCCACCAACATGCGTACACCAACCGTGACACCAGGAAATGGGCCCCCGACACCATCCTCCCCGATCGCGACGGCGAGAACCAGCTTCTGGGCAAGAGCATGGCCGACCGCACCCAAGCCCTGGCCAACCTGGCCCGCTACCAAACGCACATGAGCCGCAACCAGCTGCGGGCTTTGAACATGATCGGGAAACTGCGGGCCGAGGAAGCCCGCTACCGCGAGAACATCGACCCCAAGACCGGGGCCATCCACCGTCCGAGCGTCACCGACCCGGACCCCTACAACACCCCCGATCCGCTGGAACCGCAACCGACCCGCTACGAGCCACCCGCCGCGGTAGCGCAGACCGCCAGCCGCCCGATCGGCTTCCGCCCCAACCCTCACTCCACGGTCGGCGTCGAGCGCTGCTGTTCACAATGTAGGGGCACGACATGCCGTGCCCGCCTGCCCGGCCAGGCGCAAAACCTCGGCGTATCGAACGGCCTTGACGACAATACTTGACCGCCGGCACGGGCCGCCCGCTCCTCAACACTCCCGCCCACCGGTCGCTGGAGTGCCTGCTTGAACAAAGCCCGCAGCTTTGCCGCGGAACTTGGCGCCGGGGCTGTTGACCGGTCGCGGCCTACCGCGGAGAGATGAAACCCGGTGTCGGTACGAGTACCGACACGGCAGGTCTGGCGATGTGCGCCACATGGGGCAGGAGACGCCTGCGGCTCTGAGTGCCGGGTGGGCCTTCTTGGGCTTCAGAAGACCTGGCTGAAACGCGCGTGACCGCCCACCACGGACCGTCGCTGCGCCCTAAGGCCGCGGCCCAATACCAAGCCGACACATCGCTCCACGAGTTGCCGGCATCATCAAAGATGCGCTCGCAAACATCAAGTGTCTCGCCGGACCGAGCCGCCTCGAAACAACCCCAACGTTCGCCCACGGTGTCGATTCGGACCGGCGCAGGCCGGATGGAGTATCCGGATCCGCGGAAGCAGTCCACCGCAGGATGAAGCTGTCTTGTCTTGCGGTGCACCCAACGGATCACGTACTGCCGCTCGCCATCGGTGAAGCGCGCGATCTTGCCGGGAAAGCCGTTGGCGAATCGCGCCTCGCGGTCCGAGAGCGGCAAGCGTTGCAGGGGCTCGCCCTGCCAGTGGCTCATCCATCCGGGAAACAGGACCGTCCGGCTCGCACCGTCGGGAGAAACCGCGAAGAACGGCGCGACCGCGGCCACAAGCAGGGTTGCCAATAACACGATGGTGCTCCTCACGCCGCCTCCGCTCGAAGCCGCCCGGCGAACTGGAGAATCAGCATCGCCATCACAGCGAACACGAGTATCCCCGCCCCGCTATGCGACCAACCCGGGAGCTGCACGACATCCGCTTCGAGGTAGAACAAAGCAGCCGCCCGTAACGCGTTCCCCAAGATGACGCACACAGCGGCGCCGACCCCAAGAACAACCACCCGGCCGGCCCTCAAGTCGTGCAGGCAGGCGAGCACGCAAGCCAGATATCCGCCCGCCCACAGCATCTTGACGCCGCTACACGGAGCGTCGATCTCAACGAGTTGCCCGCCCCAGTTGAGCACCGTCCCCTCAGCGACCACTCCGAACCCGGTCAGATTGAGAAGACAGGCGGCCAGAGCGCCGGCCACCGAGCGCAGGGGGTACCCCAGGTAGAACTGAAGCGACGCAAACAGCGGCAGCGACAGCACAAGCAGGCCCCACCTGCCCAGGTGGAAGAGACACCCATGCCGGTAGTAGAGAAGTGTCGACCCGACAGCGAGTACCGCCGGCACGGCACTGAAGATCGGCGGGAGCGTGATCGCGGCCGCTACGTACAACACGGCCAGCACAGCCGGGAGCCAGAGGGGCCCGGTGAAGCGATCGTGGTTCCCATCACTCCTCCATAGCAACGCGACAAACGTCAAGAGCGCCACCAGGCACCAAGGGTCATCCGAGCCGTCGGTAACGCGGGCGGCATACCATCTCCAGACCGGCCAGAAGGCGAGTAACTGAAGGAGCAGCAACACGAGAGGCTGTCTCAGGCGCTCTTCCAAGCTCCCCTCCCTCTGAGCATTTGCCACCCCAACAGCAAGGTGAGAATCAGCATGAGAGCCCAAACCTCGGGCTCGGGGATCGTTGGAACGTTCGCCGGATCGGCCGGTTGCAGCCCGGCTTGGTCGTATTGTGTCTGCGTCTCGAGGACCACCGCGCCGGAAACCGGAGTGACGATCTGGTAAGAAGTGGCAAGGGAGGCGGCCCGCGCCTGATCCGCAGCGCCTAACTTCGACAGCCTCCCCACCTCATCCGCTGCCCAGAGCTTCGCCAGGTGCGGGGAGGTTCGCTGTCCCAACTCCGGCTGACTCACCTCACCTCTTGACCGCCTCTGACGAACAGGTACCCATTCCGCTGTTTCTCCGGCCCAACGGGCCCACAGATTCAGCAAGTCTGCGCTAAGGTTCGCCGTCCGCGTGACGGACTGCACCTCCGGGATGCCGTCCAGGCTCTCGAGGATGCGATTCGGACCGGCCGGCCCCTGGATAGCGAAAAGGGGAACCTGCCCGGGCCGACGCTCCCAGTTTTGCCGCATGCCGTCGGTCCTATCCATGAGCACCGGCTGGAAGCCGTGCACCCACAGGATCACAGCGCCGCGGCTCACCGTCGCCAACCGATACGCCTGCTGCAACGCCGGTACGTTGTCGGTGCCGCCTTCGAGTTGGATGTTCCTTAAATCGGAGGCGTCGTCGAGTTGTTGCACCTCGTCGGTCGCGACCAGCACGTCGGTCTTCCACGTCCGCGGCATCGCGGAAAGAGCATCGGTGATGTGCGGCAGAAAGCGGCGCATCGCGACGGACCCGTCAATGACCACGACGACCTTCTCGGGAGCCCGCGGCTCTGTTCGTTCGAACCGCTGTTGAATGACGTGAGTTTCGGGCGCTAGAGGGTCGGGCGTCCAAACTGCAGCGTGCTCCGCCGCCGGATCACTGGAAATCGTCAAGGCTGCTTGCCGCAGGGCCGAGTCCTCGAGAGATCCACGAACGGCAAAGGCCCCGTCGGGAAACCGTTCGACAGTCCACTGATCATGCTGTGGCGCGATCTCGGAATCGGCCTCAATCCAGACCTGATGCTCCAGCCCGCTCGCATCCGCACCGACGCCGAAGTTCCTTTCGGTGAAGTGGGGGAAACTGAACAGCAATGTCCCACGGTCACGGCTTTCGAGTGGCTGGGTGATCCCGATTCGAATCTTCATCTCACCTTGCGCGGGAACCGGGAAGCACTGGATGAGAACACGGTCGGCGCCGTTGGTCGTGACCAGAAGAGGATCTCTTGCTGCGCGGACGACCCGCTCGTATGCTTCTCGCACGCGGGCTCGTGGCCCAAAGGCGGCTTCTCGCTCTTCTCCGTTGATCCAGAGCGTGACGCGCGAGACCACGGCCCCGGCCGGAAGCTTGAGCTGCGCGCGGCCTTCGCGCTGCACGGGTTCGGCGTTGGCGATCACCATCGTCCACTGCGAGTAGGCAAGGCCGGCACCGGCGTCGATCGAGCCGTCGAGACGAGACTCAGCCAGGCTCAGACCCGGCAAGAGGTTGCCCACAGTGCTGCCTCCCTGCTCGGGGTCGAAGTCAGGAAACAGGACGCCCGGAGAAGTGTGCGCCTGGGGCGTTTGTCCGGTGACGCGATAGTAGATCTCTTTCGCCTTGACCGGGGAGACTGGATCCGCGAAAGAAAACAGTACCCCGACCAAGTCCAATCCGCGTCCGCGCCTAGCGCTGGTCGCCCACAGCAAGACTTCCTCACTGCCGAACGTCCGCAGGAATCGTATGGCCGACGAGCGATCCTCGGCAGTCGATGACGCTGCCCAGTGCATCCCTACGCGCGTCGTGGCCACCGGTAGTTCCACTAAGACCATCGCCACGGCCGCCAGCGCAATGCCGCGCCATACCCGGGGCATTGCACTGGGCGTCGCACGGGCAGGGCCGCTCGTTTCAACTTGGCGTCGTAGGGCGCGGCGCAGCATCAGGGCGGAGATGAGACCAAACAGTGGAGCGAACGGCAACAACCCCAAGCCGTAGATCACCACGGCCACCGCGGCTAGCGGAGCGAGCGGGAGGAACAGAAGTGCATAGAAGCCCGAGACGCCGATCGCGACCCCATTCGCGAGGAAGAGCGCGCCTGGCCGTTTCGTATTTCCCCGAATCAATGCCCAAACCAACGCGAGATTCGCGGCTGGCACAAGGGCCGCCAGCACGGCATGCCAGAGGGTCGGTATCGGGTCGAAGAAGGTCTCGGCACACATTCGGGTGTACAGCTCGATGGCCACCGTTGCCGCAGGTAGGACAATTCCAAATAGTCCGGCGAACACGAGTACTGCCGCCGATTTGCGGTTGGGCGTCTTTGGCCAGCGTGGTCTAGGAGGTGGAGGACGAAGCTCGAATCGAAACGTCTCGAGTGGAGTCTTCGGTGAGGTCTCTGGTGCTGTTTCAGTGTCACGGCTGATGGTGTTCATTGCTTGATCGGGTTTCCTTTCCGTGGCGGTCACTGATCGCTGGTTTGAAGCCGTTTCGGGTCGTACCGGCGGCGGACATCTGCGCACGGGCGACCAGCGTGTAACCGTTCGGCAGTCCTCCAAAGCGTCGATCGCGCTTCCGGAACTCCGCCACGGCGGCCGCGAGGTCCGCAGCATCGAAGTCCGGCCACATCTTCTGGCTGAACACCAGCTCCGCGTAGGCGCTCTCCCAACCCAACAGATCGCTGAGCCGCAACTCGCCTCCCGTGCGAATGAGAAGGTCTACGTCGGGGGTCGCTTCGTCGGCCTTGGCTGCAGCAGCGAGGGCCTTGGTGAAGGTTGCTCGCGTAACGTTGACGTGGCTTTTCAGAGAACGCACCGCGGCGAGAACGGCGCCTCTTGCCGAGTAATCCACGGCGATGCGCAGATGCAAAGCCCTGCCGCGCAAAGTCGCCGTTTCCGTACGCTCGATCACGGACACCAGCGCTCGATCGACCCGGTCGCGCCGCCCGATAACGCTGACGCGGATGCCCCGCTCGACGCAGCGTGCCGATTCCACGAGCAGGTGTCGCCGGAACAGTTTCATCAGCGCGCCCACCTCGCGAGCAGGCCGCTTCCAGTTGTCGGAGGAAAACGCGTGCAAGGTCAGCGTGCCGATGCCGAGGCCGGGGGCGGCCTCGGCGGTGCGGCGGACGGCATCTGCGCCGCGGCGATGGCCCTCGACCCGCGGCCGGCCCCGCGCCGCAGCCCAGCGGCCGTTGCCGTCCATGATGATGGCCACATGCAGTGGCGACTCTTGCCAAGTACTTTGTCTCATAAAGTAAATCTCCAAAAAATTTTAGCGGGCCCGCGTTGCTTCGATCAGAGCCTCCATATGGTCCAGATAGCGTTGCAGTGCGCGCCGGCCGGTTCGCGTCAACCGGTACGTGGTTTTCGGGACACGCTTCTCGAAGGTCTTCGAGCACTCGATATAGAGGGCGTCCTCGAGCTTGCGGGCGTGCACGCTGAGGTTGCCGTCGGTGATTTGCAGCATGTCCTTCAGTTCCGTGAAGCTGAGAGAATCGTTGACCGCGAGGACGCTCACGATGGCAAGCCGCGTCCTCTCGTGAATCAGACGGTTGAGCTGGAGAGCCTGGGTGCTCTTGGTGGAACCCGCCGAGGTCGGATTTCGCTGCAAGGTCGGCCCTACCGACGTGGCCTGGTAAGTCAGCGTGCGCCAGGAGCTTAGCTCACTCCCGAGGTGGCGAACCTCCTCATTTCATCTCGGTTTTGCCCTGGTTGCGGCGGGCAGGCAGGGCCTTGCGTTCTCCCCCGAGGCGGCTTCGAGGGCGGCGATGCGGCCGGTGAGATCGCTGTCGGCACCCGTGCGGAAGGCGAAGTGGAGTGCGGTGCGCACGAGGGTGACACGAGCGCTTTCGACACGCTGAGGCGATTCGATGAGAGCGAACATCATTTCGACGGCGTCAGAGGCACCCGTGTGCAGGCGAAGGGTGGCGTGGGCGAGGGATTGTTGGCTGAGTTGCCGTAGCCTGACTTGAAACCGCGCGTCCTCGTGTAGCCAGCGGCGGAGAGTGCGGTCGCCGACCCGTGCCTTGCGGGCGGCGGTGGCGGTGGAGCGGCATTTCGCCGAGGGCGACGAGGGCGCGCTCTTGTGACTGGAATGGACCCGAACTGCCCCGAACTGCCACCCAAGTTCGGGCTCGGATCTGTGCGGGGGAGCGTTTGGCAACCAGCCTCCCTACTGCGACCCTTCCACCCCAACGGTCACCTACGGATCTGCGCGAGACGATGGACGAACACTGGCGCCTACCGGCGGAGGAAAAGTGCAGGGTTCAGCGCGAAAGGACGTGGTATTCGGGGCGCGGGGGACCCTGATGGGCAAGAAGGGCCGCTTGGGCCGGCGAAGGATAACTGACGAGGACATGACCCGGATCGCGGAGGCCACCGGAATGACGTGCGATCCGGCGACGTGCTGTCCGGAGCGGGGGGGCAGGTCGGGTGAAGGCGAGAAGGCGCCGGAACCCTACAGGGAGAAGCGAGATGACGTCTCGGAGGCCAAGAACGCAGGACTCACGCCCACAGGAGCGATTCTCGACCTTCTGGAATCAAAGTAGAACTGCGACGGGGACGCTCACCATCTAGACTAGGATCACGGTAGACCGGAGCAGTGGATACGAGCGCACGCATAGCGGCAAGCTCTACGTCAATGAGACCTACCCTGTGAGGCCGTTGGCAGTCCGCCAGATAGGTTTTCGCCCGAGCAAGAAAGGCTAACCGCTTTTTCGTGTCCTCTCGCGAACGCTGAAACGTCCCGCCCGAAATCCCGGGGTTGCTGGCCGGGACGCCTTTACCCGTCTCGCCATGTGCCACATCGCCGATTGTGGTGGTGGTTCTTCGACCGCGCCGGGGCCGGCCGCCGCTCGCTATCCCTGACTGTCACCGATATCCCCACCGATATCCCAGGTTGAACCCTAACCCGGGAGGTGCCGGCCTTCCGGCTGCGTCTCCCACTGCTGTGAAGCGCTGCCTGGCGAACGCCGGGCACGAAACGCGCGAGAACGGCGCGATTATCCTCACAGCTCCCCGCCGCTCAGAAAAGGGCTTCGTCCTCTTTCTATTTCTCCGTAAATAAACGAAAGACTACACTTAAAGCTAAAGATGAAAGTAGGATTAATACAAACGCATATCCTCCACATTTGGTCGACTTCTTGCTGGATTTGTCCGAGCTCTTAATACGAAGCAACCTACTGCCATAATGGATGAGAAATGAATGCTCGTAATGCAAAGTCGGATAGAGTCGTTTCCTGATATCAAATTCCCACCTTGTTAGCACGCAGTGACCTAATACTAATTCTGAAACAAGGGACGCAATCAACACGGGGAAATAAATGTAAGACACACTAGGAATCGCCCATCCCACTAGAACAAGAATAGCAAACGCTGTATGAATGAGAAATAGTGAATTGGCAATAGTTAAGTCAAAGTATCTCTGCCTACTACTAATAAGCCTCATCGATGTAAACCTGATATTGATAGGTGCGTTATGCAAGTATACCAAAATACCGCTAGACGATCGGAACCCAGGCCGTCGGTGTTCTTGGCGGACGAGGCCTGCTTTGCACAATCGGAGAAAGAGCACGATCGGCTCGCGGAGTTCGCCCTCCAAAGAGGGACGCCACAGGCCAGGGCCGACCGACCCCGCTGACCGCCTACAGGAAAAGTCCGAAGGCAGGAGACGGCTCTAGGGCCCCGAGGGGACGGCCCAATGAGGGACGTCCATGATACGCCACGAGCTCGGCATGTGGAGCACCTACATTCTCGCCGAACCCTTCGCAGCAGTCCACAGTGGCGTGTCGCAACGAAAACCTAAGGGTAAACGAGCAGGCGGGCGGGCACAGGGGCCCGCCCCTACAGACGATGGGGCTCCTGTTACTAAGGAATCTCCGCAAGTGCTCGCTATTCGGCGCTCGATCAGCTGAAGCGGATCTTGGCGAGATAGATGCTGGTTTTTCCTTCGTGGGACGAATAGTAGCTCATCCACAGGAGGTTGTCGTGCCAGACCATGCCGGGATAGCTGGTATCGCCGCCGCTCGGCAAAGTCAGGACCGGCTCGTAGCTCTCGGGCGTCATCCTGGCGAGCACGGTCGTGCCACCGTGTGCGTGATAGCGGCGCGCGCTCGCCCACAACCCGCCATCGGGCAGTCGGATGAAGTTCGGTCCGCCGATGCGCTCGTTGATCTTGTGAAACTGCCACCACTTGTAGGGCGGGTGGCTACGGCCGATCCAGCCGGGACGGACCAGCGCGATCATCTCGTCGTCGGGCATGAAGCGCAAGGTCGTCTCACTGACCCCCTCGGCCATGAACTCGGTGACGTAGTCCCACTGAAGGCCATCCTTGGTGGTGTAGAGGAAGCCGCGGCGCGGCCGCGTGCCAACGTTGAGCTTTGAGAGGCAGTAGCCGATCCCCTTGTGCCAGGTGACTCGCCACAGCCAGTGGTCCTCGGCGAGGACGCGCTGCGGGGTGGTCCACTGCGCGCCGTCGGCCGAGAAGGAGACGCGAGGAGAGCGTGTCCAGATGCGGCCGAATTCGACCTTCGAGCCGCCCATGAGCAGCATGAGCCGGCCGTCGGGCATTATCGACAGCTTGGGGTCGCGCAGGTCCGTGCCGGTTTCGCTGAGGAAACCCGTTGATTCCCAGCGCCGGGCATCGTCGGAGACGATGATGCGGACACTCCCAATGTCTCCGGCATGGCCCGTGCCTTCACGGAACGTGCAGTACCAGCGGTCGCGAAACCGCATCAAGTCGGTGGTCATGTTGTAGACGCCGCGGTCCCAGATGCGCTCGACTGAGACGAGTTGCGGGTTGTCGAGTTGGGCTGGGAATGCTCTAGAAAGCGGCGTAGCGAGTGCGGCTGGGACGGCGGCGCTACGGAGTAGGAAGTTTCGGCGTGAGGTTTGGTTGCGGTTCGGCATTTGAGTTCCCCCTATCGGACTGGCTGTCTCATTACGTAGATGCAGGGACGCACGATGCTGGCCCCCGAGTTGGCGGCCCTGAGTTGGCATGCACTGGAGTTTCTATATTTGCTCGGTGGTCAGAAGCCTCCGGCAAAGCGGTGCCGCCCCTTTCAGGGCTTCAAGAACATGATTCCGGGCCTGTACGTCCGGGTACATGGGTAACAGAATAACCCAGGCCATGAAGCTGTCCAGAAGCCCGACTTCGGCCACCGCCGCTCCGGCCTGTATGAAACCGCTCAACCCTTGGTCCACCAGTAGCTGTGCGGTTCCAAGAGTAGAGGGATCGGGCACTGAGCTCTCGATCGTCATGCGTCCGAGCGGGGGCGCTGTAAACGAATAGGTCGGCTGTGGAGTGGCGCCGCCTATCGACAACGGAAGCAGCTGTCCCTCTCCGTCCAGAAAGGTGATGTGCCCGGAACTCGCCGCGGTCCTCCATGGGTTGACGAGTACGAAGGAAACGGCGCGCCCTTCAGCCGGACCGACGTGCGTGAACAGGTGGGCATGCCGCACCTGCTCAATGGCTGCGACGTGGTAAGTTCCACCCGTTCTGGGGTCCGACAGGAAGCCGCCGCTGGATCCAGGCAAAGTACGCAGTTCGCTATGGGTAAAGCCGTTGTGAACGAGGATGTCCTGACCAGCGCCACCATCGATCATCTCGTTCCCCTCGACACCGATGTCACCCGCTCTGAGGACGATCAGGTCATCCTCCGGCCCGCCTCGGATTGTATCCGCGCCAAGGCCACCCAGCAGCCAGTCGTATCGTTGTTCTCCTTTCAACACATCTGTCCCGGCGTCACCGAGGCGACTGGGGATGATCGGAGACACGGCCACGGCAACTCTGCCGCCGAGCTAGAGCGGCTGGGCGTTCTCGTCGATGTAGCTTCGCAGGCGCGATTCGCCCGGCCCGACGTAGTGGTAATACTCGGCGTACTCGAGGTCGTGCTGCCGGCCTCGGATGCGGTCCCGATCTAGGGCGAAGCGCTTGGTATATTCGCGGTTCGCGGTCTCGTCATCGTCGCCCAGCAGCGGTAGCTTCTTGCCTTCGGAGGCGAGACGGCGGCGCAGGGCGGCTCCTCTGTTGCCCGACGGTCCTTGTGTAACGTTGGCCATGTTGGCGTAGGACTTTTCGTCGATGAAGTCCGAGATGTCGACCACGCGGTTAACGAGTTGCGGCCCGCAGGCGAAGTAGTAAGCCTCGTTGGGGCCATACGGTTCGAGCCCGACCTTGAAGTGCTCGGGGTAGTCCCACTCGGACTTGGACATCCAGTACGCTGATTCGACAGCGCGAGCAGTGACGTAGTGGTCAGGGTTGCGCTCATAGAGGCCGGACGGATCGTAGACGAAGACCGTGTCGATCTTGTATGCGCGGAAGAGGAAGATGAGCCGGGCGCGCATCTCGATCACCGGCCAAGCGTCCATGTTGTGGTTGGGGTAGTTAAGGAAGATCGACTCATTGAGACCGAGCCTGTGACCGACCTCGATGGTGTCCTCTTCATTGGCGTGAACGATCTGGCCGTAGGTGGCTTCGCCGCGGCGGGTCTGGCCGAGATCCGGGTTGAGGTTGCCTGCCATCGAGTCGTTGGACATGGTGATGAGGATGCCCTCGTAGCCCTCGTCGATTAGCTTGAGGATCGTCCCACCGGCGAAGATCGGAATGTCGTCGCAGTGCGGCTGGATGGCGGCGAGCGTCTTGCCTTGGTTGGGCTTGCCTGAGACGCGGCGCTCAATGGTGGTTTCGATCTCGTAGGAGGTGCTATCGTCCCCGTCGGCCTGGCGTTCCCGGGAAGCCTGTTGGGGGGAGGCGGCGGCGAGGCCGCCGGCGAAAGAGTTAGAGAGGAAGTCCCGTCGCTGCATGGGCGCCATTGTAGCGACTCTGATGGTGGATTGCTCTGTGCGGCCAAGCGTGTACTCGGTGTGACTTGCGGGTGACGGGGGGGGCCGAGTACCCCTCCGAGGCTTGGTCGCGGCGTGCAGTCATCCAGTCCATCGATCAGCGATAGAAGGGCTGGGTCTTGAGCCAGCGCGGGCCGTAGTGTGGTTCGGGCCGGCCCGTTTCGAGTGCACCGAGGTCGGGGGCATCTCCGGTGAAGTCGTCGTTGACCGTCGGGATCTGAACGCCGGCGTCCACGGCCTTGCTGTTCGGGTTCAAGCGGAAGCTTAGGTCCATAGCGTGATAAACCGCGTGCCGCTTTGAAGGATCGGGCGGGGTCATCCGCTCGAAGACGTCGAAGTCAAGTTCCAGGCCGTGCTTCTCCTGGCCGGTTGCGGCTCGGAACTCTTCCAGCGTTGAGAAAGTCCTCCAGTCTTCGGGCCGCGGCTCGTACATCACCCGGCCACCTCTCGGAGCGAGCCAGCGATACTGCTCCGCGACTCCCTGGTTGGGCCGGTATCCGTTGTAGTCCGAACTGTAGTCTTCGGTCGCATTCGACCAGGTCATCACGCCGCGATCTGGGGTATCGCGTCCCAGGAACAAGTTGTTGCGGTAGTGCATGTTCGACGACGGGTCGGCCGCTACCTGTTCGCCGATGATCGTATTGTGGTAAGCGAACAGCCCGGCGGCCTTGGCGGAGAACTTGAAGGCAACGCCGCTGGGGACGTGGTAGAGGATATTGCGGATGAAATAGGCTGGGCCGCCGAAGACCGGTTGCGAGCTGTAGCCGCCGTGAGCCGCATTCACGCCCCGGTTGTTGTACACCCGGATGTTGTGCACGCCGCCGTCGGTCTCGATGAAGTCGTCGCCAAACACGTGCATATCGTTGTTGTAGATGTCGATCGATGAGGCACGCCGCCCGGGGTCCTGCTCAGGCGTGCCATAGGTCGAGACGCCGATGCCGTCGTGGAAGTAGGCGATGGCGTTATGAGCGATCACGTGGCCGGGTCCGTAGACTTTGACGGCGTAGTAGCTGCGCATTTCGTGGGAACCGTAGGGGCCGGCGCTCTTCCATAGCGGCCCCGTCCAGCCGACAAGCAGGTTGCGTTGTTCGATGCGACCGAGAAAGATGTTGTCGGCGACGTAGAAGTCGCTCGATCCGGCGTACTCCGTCCACACGCCGAAACCGATGTCCTCGAAGCGGCAGTTCTTGACGGTCAGCCCGACGGCGCCCAGCACCTCCTTCTGGCCGGCAAAGATGGCGACGTCGGTATTGCGGAACGTGAGCCCATCGAAGATGTGATGGGCAGTGGCCATCACATCGAATATCCGGTGGTTGTCCGCTCCGTCGAAGACGGCCTCGCCGTCGCCGGCCGCCTTGATCGTGATCGGTTTCTCCAGCGTGCCCTTGACGGTTAGCCAGTTTGTCCCGTCGAACGGCGTCATCATCGGGTCAACGTAGTTGAGACGGTCGTTGCGGTAAAGGCCGGCGTGGACGAGGATGGTGTCGCCCGGCTGCACCCGCCGCTCCCACACGACGTTCCAGTCGCCGAGCCCGGCGCCGTAGTAGGCCTCGAGCAGGCTTGTGAAATGCGGTTCCTGGCGATCCCCCTCGTGATAGGGCGGGTAGACGTGCAGCGTTCGCCCGCCGGCATAAGACCGAGGCTCGGTACGCGTCTTGACCCGCACGGTTTGGCTGGTCTGGCCCGTGGCGCCGTCGGGGTCGGTCAACTCGAAGCGGCACTCGTACTCGGTGCCGGGCTCGAGGTTGAGGATGCTCCCCGCGAAACCGTCGGGGACGGTGTAGTCGAGATGCTCGCGTTTTCGGAAGACTCGCTCGCCACCGATACGCAGCAGTGGAAGCGCCCGGCGCCACTCGGATTCGCCAACGCGACGAAACTCCACCAACACGGAGGCGTTGCGGTTGGCATCGCCGGTAATCACCCACTCGAAGCCGAGGTTGTGGAGCGTTGGATGCTCGACCGTGAACTGGCCGGCCCGGGTGCTGGCCTCGGCGTGGGCCGAGCCGGCGAGGAGGAGAAGCAGAGACGGTAGGAGGAAGCGCATGAGTTCAAATCTTAGCCCAATTCTCGTGTCTGAGATCCTGTCGGACTCCCTGTGAGCCTCGTACAACAAGGGGTTTTCACCTGACTGCTGGAAGGGGCCGCGCGAAATCGGCCACAGCGCGGGCGTAAGAGCGGATCGTCTTCGGCCAGCGGTTGCGAAGCCGCAGATCGTCGATCAATCCCGTTTGTTAGTCCCTACCGAGCCGGCCGATCTATCGCGCACCCTTCTCGACGAGAAACTCGATCACCGACGCGTACCGCAGGGCTTCTGCAGCGTCAAGCGCCGTGCGTCCGTCGGTGTTGACGGCATTGATATCAACACCAAGCTCTGTGGCTAGCTTGACGGCTTCAAGCGTCAGAGACTCGCGCTGGTCGGGAGCGGGCTGAACCCAGGCCGTCCCGCCACCCATTCCCGTTGCCGCCATCAGAGCCGTGGTCGCCTGTATCTGGGTTTACCAACTCAGCCCTGTCACGTAGTTGGAACGGTGGACAACCAGCCGGTCGGCGCCGTGCATCACCAGGAGGCGCATGACCCCGGGCTCGCTGAAACGGGCGGCCAGCCAGAATGGCGTCGCTCCGACCAACGCAGGTGCGAAGTGGCGGTCCTTCGACGAGCGCCGCGTGGGCGTCCATGTCCGAAGTGGAGTGTTCGGATCCGCGCCGTGGACGAGTAGAGCGCTCACCATCTTCTCATCCCGGCGCATGATCGCCACGTGGAGCGCGCTGAGACCGGCCGCTGCCATGTTAGGATCGGCCCCTTTTTCAAGCAGGAACTCGGCGAGTTCCCGATAACCGGAGTGGGCGGCAAGTACCGTGGCGCTGACGCCCCACGCGCGTCCGCATCGTTGACATCGGCACCGGCAGCCACGAGAAGCCTCGCCGAGGCGAGATCGCCCACGCGCGCCGCAAACATCAATGCGGTGTCTTCCCCGTGCGGGATGGTTCGGTTGTAGTCGGGATAGCCATGCGGCGGCACAGCCATCACTTGGCTCCAAACCTCAGAGCGGGCCTGAACGTTCGCGCCGTTTGCGAGAAGCACCTCGACGACGTCGGCGTGCTTCTGCGCCACCGCCCACATCAACGCCGTCTGGCCACGCGCGGCGTGCACGTTCACGTTTGCGCCTTCGGCGAGCAACAGTTCGACGACGTCAGGGTAGCCCGAGCGAGCCGCCGTCATTAGCGGCGTCTCTCCAAGTAGGAGCGCCGCGTTCGGGTTCGCCCCCGCTTCCAGCAGACGACGGACCATGGCCACGCTTCCGTTCAGACTCGCCGACCAAAGCGGCGTAACGCCAAGATCGGTCGCGGCGTTCACCTTGGCGCCGGCGCGAATCAGCAAGTCGGCGCTTTCGCAAGCAGCGCCCCCTGTGCGAGCAGCCGCCGCGCTGATCGTGGTTCGGGAGGCGAACTCGCCTGAAGCGGCTGCCGTAAACACCCGGAATCCCGTAATGCCGCGCCAGCCGCTCGTTGACGAACGTATGGTTCGCGTTCAACAGATCGACCACGCTGCGATCCTCGCGCAGCGTGTCGGCGACAAACAGCTCCGTTTCGCGCTTGAACGCCTCCAAAAGGCTCTCATCGAAGTTGGGACAACGCTCCGGATCGACCACCACTTCCGCGACGCGGCGCAGATTCAACCACTGCGCCGCAAAATCGTTCACGAGCGCATCGGTCGCACGGGGATCGGCGAGCATTCGCCGCACTTCTTTTTCCAGAACCACCGAATTCCTGAGTTGGCCGCGCTCGGCCAGGGTCAGCAAGCGGTCGTCGGGGATGCTACTCCACAAGAAGAACGACACCGAGTGCGTCAACAACCTTGCGTCCGATGCGAAACATCTCGAAGTCAAGAAGGAGCTTCGGGAAATGCTTCGCGAGGAGGACGACCCTCGGGCCTTGGGAGAGGCATGGATCTTCGACACGTACCAATACACCGGACGACGTGCGCACTCCTACGACTCGTGGTTGGCGAATCAGAGGTTGTGATTCGGGAGGGTGATCGGGGGCTGGAAGACAGGGAGAGTGTTCGATCGTTACAATATCGTCAGTGAGCGTGACTTGCACGAAGCGGCAGCCAAGCTCGAACGACACTTCGGCGAAGTTGAAAAGACTCGTGACCGGGCAACTCTCTGATTCGGGAGAAAATTGCGGCCGGTAAGTTGTTGAATTAAAACATGCGGAGATGGCGGAACTGGCAGACGCGCTAGCTTGAGGTGCTAGTGGGAGAAATCTCATGGGGGTTCGAGTCCCCCTCTCCGCACCAATTATTGAATCCCGCAAATTATTATGACACTTTTTGACAGTGTGGAGCATCTATATATGTATGGGCAACCCCAAAGGTGTGAAGCGGGATTTCAAGGCGCTGGAGAAGCGCCGTTTCGAAGCGATGCGGCTGCTCCACCAAGGCCACAATCAGTCCGAGACGGCGAGACGGCTGAACGTCGCTCGCCAAACCGTCAGTGAGTGGCGGCGGCAATACCGCGAGCAGGGTGCGGCCGGACTCCGCCAGGCCGGGCGCGCCGGACGCAAGCCGCTCCTCGATGCCGCACAACGCGAACGCCTGACGTCGCTGCTGCTGGAAGGCCCGGAAGCCCACGGCTTCCCAACGCCCCTGTGGAGCTGTCCGCGGGTGGCTCGGCTGATCGGAGACGAGTTCGGGGTCGCATACCACGCAGGCCACGCCTGGAAGATCCTGCGAGCGCTCGACTGGAGCCCGCAACGCCCGGCCGGAAAGGCGCGCGAGCGCAACGAAGAGCGGATCCGCACCTGGAAGCGCAAGACCTGGAAGCGCATTAAAAAAAAGCCCAAAACGAAGGCCGTACGCTCGTCTTCATCGACGAAAGCGGATTGAGTCAGAAGCCGCATCGCTGCCGCACCTGGGCGCCACGTGGCCAAACACCGGTGCTGCAGTTTAACTTCAACTGGGAGAAGCTTTCCGTCTCGGCGGGGCTGACGCTGCGTAACTTCTACTTCCGGCTCTATCCCGGTGCGATCGGCAAAGAGCAAGTGACCGACTTTCTCAAGGCGTTGGTACGTCATATCGATCGCCCGCTGCTGATCGTCTGGGATCGGCTGCCGGCGCACCGTAGCCGCCTGGTGCAAGAGTTCATCGAACTCTCCGAAGGCCACATCGCAACCGAGTACTTGCCACCCTATGCGCCGGAGTTGAATCCGGTGGAATACATCTGGGCTTACTGGAAGCAGCACGAGTTGCCGAACGTCTGTCCGAAAGACTACGGCGAGCTGAACGAGCGGGCCCGCAAGGCACTCCGCCGCATGTACCGCAAACCGCGTTTGATCACGGCCTTCTGGAAACAGTCTTCTCTTTGTTTTGACTGACTCTATATTATGCGGGAGTCAATAATTCAATCGTTCACCGCGCTTACTTGGATTCGCCCTGGCCCTCTCGTGTATGTCTTGTGTGCGTATAGTTTGGGAAGTTTCGTTTTTGTGCACCAATTCGTCCCGCTCCTTATCCCGTAGATACTGATTCGGTTCGTACACCGAGTCCGGGATGCCCCTCTAACTAAGGATATGGTAGCGCTCTCAAGCGGCCGCTCAAGTACTGGCCCCCAGACACTTGACCCTTAAACATGCGAAAGGCCAACATCCCATCAAAGAAAGCTGTGCATGAACTGCTCCCGGAATCGGTCCGGCGGCCGACGATCGTCGAGCGACCGCAATTCGCCGGCAATCGACTACTGATCTTGACGCTCGCTTCCGTCGGGCTATGGGTCTCTACTGTCACAGCGCAGGAGTCTCCTGGCGGCGACGCCAAGGGCCCCTCCACGAGCGCAACTGAAAGCGAGTCCTCATCCGGCGTAGAGGCCCCCACGACGCGAGCCCTGGCCGCCTTCCTCCGCAAGCAAACACCGACGCGCCTGGAAAGCCTGGAGGCTCTCGAGTCGAACTGGGACATCAATCTCGTCCCTTTTATCCGTGACAGTCTCACCCTCGTGCCTGCCGACGATCCGCGGAACGCGGTTCTGTGGCAACTGCTCAAGAGAATGACGGGACAATCCTTCCGGTCGGACACGCTTCGGGCGGCCCAATGGCTTTGGAAACAGGAATTCACGATGCACCCGGACTATCCCGAATTCAAGGCCGCGGTGCATGCCCCGATCGATCCGCGCTTCCAGTGGTGGTTCTACCGGGGAATGGCTCACACTATCCGACTCGACGAGATCATGTGGAGAGGAGTTAAGGTCGATGGCATTCCTCCCCTGAACCACCCTTCCGTGATCTCAGCCGAGGAGGCAACCTATCTCGGGAAAAAGAACATCGTCTTCGGCATCTACATCAACGGGGAGGCGCGTGCGTACCCGAAGCGCGTTTTGGCCTGGCATGAGATGACCAACGACACCGTGGGCGGCATGGATCTCACCCTGGTCTACTGCACGCTCTGCGGGGCAGCCATCCTTTACGACCAGCAGGTTGGGGACCGGCAATTCGAGTTCGGCACGAGCGGTTTTCTCTACCGTTCGAACAAGCTGATGTACGACCGTGAAACGCGGTCGTTGTGGTCGGCGCTGGAAGGGGTTCCCGTGACGGGCAAGCTGGTGGGCTCGGGACTGCGGTTGAAGCGGTTGCCGATCGTCACTACGACCTGGGGGGCGTGGCGTAAGGCGCATCCCGAGACCAGGGTGCTCTCGCTCGAGACCGGACATCAGCGCGACTACGGGGAAGGCGTTGCCTATCGAGACTACTTCGCGACAGACCGGCTGATGTTTCCGGTGCCGTTCGACGACAAGCGGCTCAAGAACAAGCGGGAAGTATTGGCGGTGATCCTCGGCCGCGAGCCAGTGGCGTTCGATACCTCCTTTCTCGAGAAACACGCTCTTCACCACGACACCGTCGGGCGGCGGAATATCGTGATCCTGACCGATTCTTCAGGCGCCAATCGCGTCTACGATGCGAAGGGAGTGACGTTCTCGAAATGGGATCGTAAGGTGACTCTCGTCGATCAGGAAGGACAGACCTGGCAGGTCACCGAGAACGCGCTGCTGGGCCCAACTGGGCACCAACTTGACCGCCTTGCCGCGCACCGAGCGTTCTGGTTCGGCTGGCACGCCCAGTTTCCCCAATCGCGGCTCGTGCGGTGATCACCCCAACGAAACCTCGGCGTCACGCCGACCGGAAGCCCGCTCTATGCTGGCGCAAGTGGACGTTGAAAAGGCACCGCTACTCTTCCGCCCGCTGGGGGAAGACGTCGCTGGTGACAATCGTGTTGACCGCTGCGGAGACTCGATATCCGTTGTCTTCCAAAGCACGGCGTGTCGAGAGCAGCGTGTAGAAGTCGCCGGATTGCAGCTTGCGGGTCAGGGCGTAGGTCAGGAGACGCTTGGAAAAACTGCTGACGAACTTCCGCCGCTGCGGACCTTGGAGAAGGTAGCGTTTGAGATCCTCGAGTCCGTGCAGTGTCGTTCCGTCCGGCAATGCGTCCAGGCCGGCAAGTGAGGCGCCGTTTGCTGAATGCGGTTTCGTCCGGCGACCAATCCCGTCGAACTCTTCGAGTGAGAGGCCGAGCGGGTCCATGCGGCTATGACACCCGGCACAACGGATCTCCCGCCGATGCCGTTCCATCGTTTCAGCCAGCGTCAACTGGCGCCCATGCTCCGCTGTGACGTCCTCGAGTTTGCCAACGGCGACCGGTGGAGGCAGCGGCGGCGTACCAAGAATTTCGCGCAGGATGTAGGCACCCCGTTCCACGGCACTGCGTCGGTCCGGATGTGAAGTCAGACTCAGAATCCCGGCCATGCCCAACAGGCCGCCGCGACCGTGGCGGTCCGTGAGTTGCACCCTCTGAAAACCCGCGTCCGTGATGTCTTCCATTCCGTAGTGCGCGGCCAGTTCGCGGTTCACGAACGTGAAATCAGAGTCGAGAAAATTTAGGATGCTCAGGTCACGACGAATGATTTCCTCGACGAAGTAGTGCACTTCGTCATACATCGCCCTTTGCACCGATTCGGTGAACTCCGGAAAACGCTGTCGGCTGATGTCGAGATGGTCCGCGATCTTGTTGAACTTGAGCCAGTAGCCAGCGAACTGCGTTGCCAGGGCGGCGGCCTTCGGATCTGAAAGCATTCGCTTTGCCTGAGCCTTCAATACCTCCGGATCATGCAGCCGCCGCGCAAAGGCCAAACGCGTCAGTTCCTCATCCGGTGGAGCGGACCACAGAAAATACGACAGCCGGGACGCCACTTCGTGATCGGACATCGGAGCCGTCGCTTCGGATTTCTTCCGTTTCTTGTCACTCCAATTGATCACCTTTCTTTCCCAGCGGTGCTCTTCGGCCAGGTAGACAAACTGCGGCGAGGCGAAGATGCCCTGCAATACCTGTCGGCAGGCGCCCTCGAAATCCCTGCCGTTTTCGATCTGCTGGTCATAAAGGGCCATCAAGCCGGCCGCCTCCGCTTCGTGCAGAGGACGGCGGTAGGCCCGTGCGGCAAAAGTGGACAGGTGTTTGGAGGCCGCCGTTCGTAGGTCGTCCGCCGGAGCCGGGCTTGAGGAGTCGGAATGGGCCGCTCGTGGTTTAGGGTGGAAATGGATGCCCTCGTACGGATCGATCGAAGCGTAGGCGACGATCCGATCCGCGGCCAGCAGATAGCGCGACAGTTTCGAGGGGGATAACTGCATCTCGAGGCCCTGGTTCAGGAAGCCCCCGTCACTGGCCGGACCGCCCGGCTGCGTCAGGCTACTGAGGCCCAGGTTGAGCCCGGTCAAGTCACGAACCGTGTTGTCGTACTCGAAAGGCGTCATCTGTCGCAGCCGCGCGTTGCTAGCGCGGGACGAGTCGGGTGTGATGCGCGATTCCAGCTCCTTTTCGAACCAAAGTCCGAACAGTTCGCGTTCCTCTTCGGAGGGTTGGCGTTTCTGGCTTGGATGAGGCATGGCTCCGCCGGTGATGGCGCGCGCAACCTTCTCCCACTGCTGATTCCACCCACTGAGGTCCTCGCCGGGCCACTGCTCCGAGTAGTCCTCAATGGCAAGCCCGCCTTCACGGCTCTTCTTGCCGTGACAGTCGTAGCAGTAATGCCTGAGAAAAGGATGGATCTCCTTTTCGAATGTCAACTCCTTGGCAGGCCCGGACAATTCGTGGTACGGCACAAGTTGTTCCGGAGCCTCCTCTGCTAGAGCTTTAGCTTCTGCTTCGCTAGCCGGCCAGGACGCATCCGCGTCGATCCATCCGGCAATGATCCTGATTTGTTCCGCGGTAGGCCTGGGATTGCCCTTGGGGGGCATGGTGTCGGCGTCCGCGGGAGGGGTCGACAGGCGCTGTATCAGCAGACTCTTGGAAGACTGTTTGGCGATGATCACCGAGCCGCTGTCGCCGCCCCGAAGTGCAGCTTCACGGCGATCCAGCCGTAAGCCGGCCGTCTGGGTTTCGGAGCCGTGGCACCCAAAGCAATACTGCTCGAAGATCGGTCGAACCTTCGCATCCCATGATTCGGACAGATCCTTCTTCGCCGCCAGAGCGGGCGAATGGATCATCCCGATGCCGAGGAAAAGAGCGAGACTGCGGGAAGTGAAGAGGGGCCGGATGGCGCTGCGGGCAGGTTTCATGGAGACCTTGTTATCCCGCTAGCGTCGAAGCATACGACTCGGTCGCCTCCTGGAATTGGTCCAGCGGGACGTCCATGGTTTCGGCGATGGACAGGAAGAGCCGAGCCATCGAGCCGCCTTGGAAGTCGATGGCGCGCCCGGTCTTGATCCGACCGCCGCCACCGCCGGCCAGGAGCAATGGATACTCAGTACAGGTATGGCGGTTTCCGTCCCACATATCGGAGCCGATCATGACCATCGAATTGTCCAGTAGCGTGCGATCCCCTTCTTTCACCTCATCCATCTTCTGGAGCAAATACGTGTATTGAGAGATATGCCACCGGTTGATTAACTGATATTGGTGCAGCGAACTCGGTGTTTCCTTATGGTGGCTCAATGCGTGCCACTGGCCCGTGACGCCGGGTAGGAAGCTGAAGTCCATATATTTTGGACCGTAGCTGTCGAACATGAATGTCAGCACGCGGGTCTTATCCATTCGCAGTGCAAGGACGATAAGATCAAGCATTAAGCGGGTGTGTTCACGGAAGTTCTCCGGCTGATAGAGAGCGAAATCCGGCGTTTCGCCTGCACCGCTCGGATCGTCGGCGTGAAAACGCTTGGAGATGGAAGGCCCCCGTGCCTGTTGACGTTGCCAGTCGTTCTTTTCCCGGTCCAGGCGCGCGATCCGCAGCTCTAGTTCGCGGATGCCCTCGAAGTATTCAGCCAGCGTCTGGCTGTCCTGCGCGCTGATCCGTTTTTCCAGCTCCTTGGCCTGATCAAGCACAAAGTCGAGCACGCTCTCGTCCCGCTTCAACCAGGACTTGTCGGCAAACAAGGCCGCAAACGTCATGCTGGGATCGATCTCTTTGGCAAGAGGCCTGTCAGGGCCCCGCCAAGAGATGCTGGAATCGTAGAAGGCGCGGCCGTTTCTTGAGGGAGCAATGCCCAGTACCAGCGAACGAAACTCGGTTTGGTCGCCGATCCGGCCGGCGATCTGCTGATCGAAAGAAATGGCCGAGGCATTGTGATCCCGTCCGCCGGGTTCGCCGGTCAGAAACGCGGCGACCTTGCCGGCATGTCCGCGCACGTTGGTCAGATGCAGATGGGACAAGCCCTGAAGGACATTGACCTTGTGCTTGATCACTTCCAGCGGCTTAAGCGTCGGTTTCAGCTCTAGATCGTCTCCCGAACCGCAGGCTCCCCAATCATGCGTATTGACGCCGAGCGGGAAAAAGGTCGTCACAAAGCGAATCGGCGCCTGAGCCCCCGCCTGTTTTGTCGGAGCCGCGGTGAGCGCCGAGACAGATTCCAGCCAAGGAAGGGTGAGGCTCACCCCCGCAGCCTTCAGGAACGATCGGCGATTGGCTTGATTGTGTCTCATGGCTGATGCCCGTGGGAAAACGTCAACGCATTCGTCTGGAGACGGTCAAAACGACGATGTCACTCAGAACGACTTGCGCTCGTGTGCATTCACCGCTCCAGTATACACCCGCATCCAAACCGGCCCCAGCTAACTCTCGATGTACTATTCCGAGTATTGGCGTTCCCCGCGGAGCCGCGTGCGTCTCCGCGACGCCCATCTGTATGCGTTTCGGTTTGTAGCGTAGCGGCTAACCGAGCCCTAACTACTATCGACTAGTCCGTCTTCAATGTAAGACCTGTAATTTGCCTCTCAGAAGGGGGCGCAAAGAACTGGCTCACGGCCGCCCCGGCAGCAAACGTGGTCAAACAGCCGATGGGAGCATACCAGAACAAGTTGATCGGGGTCGCGAGACCCACCGTGGAAATCGTGGCGAAACCGAGCAGCCCTCCAACGAGTGCGCCCTGACCGTTCACCCTCGGTACCAGGATGCCCAAGAGGAATACCCCCAACAACACACCCCCAAAAAAACCGCTCAGCGTCTTGGAGATGATGGCAATCACGCCGATGCGTCCCACGGCAAATGCCAGGGCCGTCGCCGCGGCACCCCAGAAGACCGAGAGGATCCGAGAAATCCGGACTTCGCGCTGGTCTCGCTGAGCGAAAGCCGCGATCGATGGGGAAGCTCCTCGCTCTTGGCTCCCCCGAGTGTCCGGTGCAAGCAAGCGTCGATAGAAATCAATCACACAAGCAGCAGTAATGCTATTCACCCCACTACTAATCGATGACATCGTGGCGGCGAACAATCCGGCGATGACCAGCCCGGAAAGGCCCGCCGGCAGCTCGTGGACGATGAAGTAAGGAAACCACTTGTCCGTTTCGAGCCCGGCCGGAATCCGTTCAGGAAAGTGACTGTAGAAACTGAACACTGCTAGACCGATCACGGCCAGCATGAACAGCAGGCCCGGAGCGGCGCAAACCTGGAAAACCATACTGCGCTTGATCTCATCGATGCTGCGCGCGGTGAGGTAACGTTGGATCACAACCTGGTCGACGCCATAAGAAATCAGGACGAGGAAGGTTCCTCCGATCAGCACCGCGGGCGTTGTGATCGCCGGCCATCCCCCCTCGAAATTGAGCAGCCGAGTATGGCCGGCCTGGCTGGCTGTTTCCCAAGCCATGGCCACTCCACCGGGAAGCGCCCCGACCGACCGGACCAGGACCAAGGCGATGGCCGTGACGAAAATGAAGAACTGCGAGACATCGGTCCAAATTACCGCCTTCATTCCGCCGAGGCTAGAGTAGAAAGTTGTCAATCCCCCGATCAGAACCGCGCACAGCCAAAACGGAAGGGGTGTCGCCTGAGTAAGAGCTAGGCTCGTCGCGTAGAGCGCCGTCGCCATCCAGCTCACTCGAACGCAGATGAAAAGCAGACTGCAGCCGGCGCGCAAAGGGAGGTTGAAGCGCTTCTCAAGATATTCGTAAGCCGAGATCAACTCCAGGCGGTGAAAGAATCGAACGAACAGGTACAGGGAGATGGGAAGCACCCAAACAAACACCAGGGGCTGCAGGTCGATGACCAGGTCATGGGCGACCACATACCCCGGCGCACCCAAGAAACTGATAGCCGAGAAATCCGTGGCGATCACGCTCAAAGCCATCGGAAACCACGACATGCCGCGCCCTGCAAGGAAGAAGTCGCGAGAACTCTTCTGACCGGAGGAGAAAAGACTCCCGAGCACGGTCACGCCCGCCAAGTATGCGACCACAATGAGATAGTCGAGCCAGGTGAATCCAGCCATCCAAACCTCGGCTTCGGAACGGTCCTTGTAACACTAGCCCTGGTACAGGGTCAAGTGCGCTTCAGGTCCCCACTCCTTCGCACGTATGGCGGGTGTAGATCCGCGTATTCAAGGTTGGAGCGCGGTTGGCTCCGCCCCTAGCTGTCCTCCACGGAGTAATGCAGCAACGGTTTCACGTCCCCGGGCAGCCGGTCGTAGACCTCTCGCGGGAGCCCGGGAACTGTCGAGTCCGTGGCCCCGTTGGCTTCTACAATGTCGTGGTGATCGACCGTTCCGGGCCGCAACGTGTCCAGATTTAGCCACCAGGGCGCGAATCGGACGATGGCCAATACTCGTTCCTCGGTGCTCACGTTGGGTGCTTCGGCGTGCCAGAGCCGAGCGTCCAAAACGGCCACCGATCCGGCTTCGCCGATGAGGCGAGTCTCGTCTGGATGGGGCTGATCCGAATCGGCATCGGCGCTGGGATTCCGATCCTTCTTGTGACTGCCGGGCACGATAATCGTGGCGCCGTTTTCGGGCCGGAAATCAGTCAACATCCAAAAGGTGACCAGATGGAACACGGCGTCGGGATACGGCGCAGGAACGTGCGCCCGACTGCGCTGGTTGAAGGGCCAATCGGCATGGAGCCGGCCGCGAGTCAGACCGGGAGCGTTGACCGTTCCCGTGAACATCGAGATGCGAGCGTGGGGGCCGAGAACAGACTCCATCAGTCCGAGCAAGCGGGGATGCGTCAGATACGGAGCGAGCGTTTGATTGAAGCGCAGAAATCCCGGCACGTAGCCCTTCGGCCTATCCATGACGCTGTGAGCCCAAACGTCGCCGGTGACTTCCCGCCGGACCCGGTCGATCTGGCCAGAAGGAATCAGTTGCCCCAGATCGCAATACCCGTTGTCAAAGAGCTGCTGCCGAAGGCCGGTGAGATCGTTCACGTGTATACCGTCTTCCCTCTCTCCCTTGTAGCGCAGGCCCCGTACGGACTGCAAGGAAGCTGCCGGAACTACCACCATTCGAACCGTTGTGTTGGGGGAGGTAGGTCGTGTACGCTGCGTGAGCCAAACGTTCGAATCGGGAGTCCCGCTCTAGACAATGAACCGAACGAAGCAGACGGCCAACATCTCACGCAGAACACTGATGGCCACGGGTCTCGCCGCCACGACGACGGCGAAGCTCACGGCGCAGGGAGGCAATCCGAAACTGGGAGTCATCGGGGTCGGCAAGCGGGCTCGGAGGCACCTTCGGGCGCATCAAGAGTTAGGGGACGTCGAGGTCGTGGCGCTGTGTGATATCCAGGCGGACCGGATGCGTTCAGCTCGGAACGGTCCCGCGGCCGAGGCGGAAATGTACGTGGACTACCGTGAGCTGCTCGCGGATCGAAACGTCCAGGCAGTCGTCATCGCAGCTCCCAACTACTTGCACGCCAAGATCGCAATCGAGGCCATGGAAGCGGGCAAAGACGTACTGGTGGAAAAGCCTATAGGCCTCACCTACGACCAGGCCAAGGCGGTCGCCGCGGCAGCGCGGAAGCACGACCGGATCGTGGCCGTGGGTATGCAGCAGCATTACAACGACCACTATCGGCGCATCATCGATCTCGTTCGAGAAGGTGGTCTGGGTAAGGACCATCTCTACGCGCTCAACGAGTACCGCGGCGCTTGGCACCCGACGACGTGGCGCTGGCCCGATCCCGCGACCGGCACGAGCACGCCGTGGCGTCACCTGCGAAGCCTGGCGGGTTCCAGTCTGCTCGAGTTCTCCGTGCATTCCTACGGATTCCTCTACGGGATGATCCAGACGCCCTTGACGAAGTGCTCGGCGACCGGGGGCGCGATGCATTGGCCGGAGCGGACGACCGAAGACGTGATTTCCGTCATCGCCGAGTTCGGGGATGCGCGGCTGCAGCACACGTATTGCGGCTTCGCTCGCGGGGCGAATTGGCAGCTGACGATTGCAGGCGACCGGGGCTCGCTGCAGTACAACCGACAGGAGACAGTCATCCGTGTTCAGGGCAAAGAGCCCCGCAAACTCGATCCCGGCGGCACCCAGGAGCGGGCGAGTAAGGAAGTGCAAATGTACCGCGAGTTCTTCCGCAGCGTGCGCGATCGCTCGCAGCCGGCAACCAATCCCGAGTTTGCGATCGAAGCGGCCAAGCTGGCCTACGCGGCATGGATGAGCATCGACGAAGATCGTTTCGTCACCGATCAGGACTTCTCCTAGTGGACTGTCGCAAAGCAAACCTAACGATGAGGGGTATGCGGGCGGGCACAGGGGCCCGCCCGGGGCCCGCCCCTACACGCGCTCTGGACATTCCAACGCCGAAGGAATCTCTGCGACAGTCCACCAGTAACCTCGCTTTGCGATGACCACGAGACGGCAGCTTCTCTCCGCCTCACTTGCGGCGGTAGCTGCTCCGGCCCAAACGTTCGAGCCGAGAGTACCCCTCAAGATCGGCCACCGGGCGGCGTCGATGAAGATGGTCGGCGACTTCGGCATCTTTCGCTTGGCGAGTCGCATTCCCGGCCTGATGGGCGTTGAGTTGCAGGTCGCGGCAGGCAATCCTAACCTCTGGGACCTCGACGCCGTGCGGCGCTACAAACAAGAAGCGCACCGTTGGGGGATTCAGATTCCATCGTTGGCCGGGGTTTGGAGCCGAGGGGTCTCGATCAAGGATTCCCCGGTCGCCGGCATTGAGCTGCTCAAAGCCATCCTCGACGCGGAGTTGATCGGTGCGCATGTCATTCTCGTTGCGTTCTTCCGCGATCGCGCTCCCGACATGAGTGACGAGGCTTCCTACGGGCCGGTCGTCGATTTGCTGCGCGCCGCCGCGGCTCCGGCACGCGATGCCGGTGTGGCCCTGGGACTTGAGAACTCCCTGAGCCTCTCCGACAACAAGAAACTCGCCGACATGGTCGCTGAAGACAACGTGAAGGTCTACTACGACCTCTTTAACGTGGAATACTACGGCCACAAGGGACTTGCCGTGCCCGGTATCCGTGTGCTCGGGAAGGAGCGGATCTGCCAGGTTCACGTCAAGAACCGTGAACGCCTGATCGAAGAGTCCGGGCCGGTCGATTGGAAGGCGGCGTTTGATCAATTCAACGCCATTGCCTACGACGGCTGGTACGTCTTCGAGTCACGTCATGCAGGGCCCGAGCAAGTGGTCCAGTCCACGATACTGAACGTGGCATTTCTGCGGGCACACTGCCGGATGCCGGCGATCTAGTCGGGCACTATGAGAATCGCTCTTGGCCTCGCACTGCGGCTGTTTCAAGTTGCATGATCATCAACGCCCGCTTTGCGGCCGTCAACGATTATGCCGGTGTAGCAGGCCAGGCCCATTTCGGTTCGTCCGTCTGGCAGCAGCCACATGGAGAATCACTCCCCACTCACGCACAGCCGCTCGCAAGAATTGCCGCCGCCGCAGGGACCGATCACCGAACGAGCTAACCCGTGCTCAGCGAACCAAGGGCGAGTGACTTTTCCACTGCCGCTACAGTATTCTGCTAGTTGTCGGCTGGTCCTGATTCAGAGCCCCTGAACAACCATGCCACCACCCCCGAGGAGAGTCATGACCTATGCCAAGCTTTTCCTGCTGCTCGTGATGACGGTAACGGCCTACCCGCAAGCACAACAACCGCCAGCCCGGCAGGATGCTGCGGGCGTCGAACACCTAGACGAGACGCCGCTCTTTCGTACGTCCGTCGTCCCGAGGACGGCGAAAGCCATCGACTACCAGTACCGCAGCGGCGCTACCAAGATCGACTTCGTCGAACCTAGTGTAGTGCACCATAAATAATGTAACTTATATTGGCTTCCCATCGTCTCTATTAACAGGAGGCATGGGATGCGAAGAGCACAACCAGTAACTTTGAACACAGCGCAATGCAAGCAGTTGGACCGCTACGCGCGCGGCCGCCAAGTCGCCGTTCGTCTCGCCCTGCGAGCCAGGATTGTCCTGCTGGCCGCCGACGGTCTCGAGAATAAGCAGATCGCCGCACAGCTCGGTGTCTCGCGGCAGTTGGTGGCCCGCTGGCGCACGCGCTTTCTCGAAAGCAGCATCGCCGGCATTGCAAAAGACGCCCCACGGCCCGGTCGTAAACCTGCCGTCTCGAAGCAGAAAGTACAGCAGATCATCCACAAGACCACCCGCGAGAAACCGTCCAACGCCACCCACTGGAGCCGCCGCACCATGGCCGCCGCGGCCGGCGTCAGCGCTTCCACCGTGGGACGGATTTGGCGCGCCCATGGCCTCAAGCCCCACCGCGTCAAGACCTTCAAGCTCAGCAATGACCCGCGTTTCGCCGAGAAACTCGACGACATCGTCGGACTCTATCTCAATCCGCCTGAGCATGCTCTGGTTCTCTCGCTCGATGAGAAGTCCCAAATCCAAGCCCTCGATCGCACCCAGCCCGGCCTGCCGCTCAAAAAGGGACGCGGCCAAACGATGACCCACGATTACAAGCGCAACGGCACGACCACCCTGTTTGCGGCGCTCAACAGCCTTGACGGCAGCGTGATCGCCGAGTGCATGCCCCGACACAGCCACCAGGAATGGCTGCGCTTCCTGCGCTTAATTGACCGCCGCACTCCCAAGGACAAACAGCTTCATCTCATCGTGGACAACTATGCCACCCACAAGCATGCCGCTGTGAAGCGTTGGCTCGATCGTCACCCGCGCTTCCACATTCATTTCACCCCGACCTCGGCGTCGTGGCTGAACATGGTCGAGCGATTCTTTCGCGATCTCACCGTCAAGCGCCTGCGCCGCGGCGTGTTTCGCAGCGTGGACGAGCTCGTCGCCGCCATTGACGACTACATCGCCCAGCACAACGGGCATCCCACGCCCTTCATCTGGACCGCGACCGCCTCCGACATCCTCGAGAAAGTCAAGCGCGGACGTGCCGCCCTGCATAAGGTGCAATCTGCTTGACGCACTACACTAGGGTCTCGACAAAACGGCCCTGTAGAGACTAGGCTACGGCTCTTTCGAGTTCGATCGCTATCGATCATCCTGCTGGTGCTCGGGGCGGTCTTACTTCCGCAAAAGGCGTTGGCTCAGGGCTGCTCCTTTGCTTTCAGTCCCGCTGACCTCTTCTTGGCTGCGGAGGGAGGTCCCTTCCAGGTCGATCTGCTGTTGACAACGACTGGCGGCGGGACCTGTCCGGAGACCATTTCGTTCGACATCGAGCCGGAATGGATCAGGCTCGTGGAAGGGGGGTTCGGAGAGTTCGACTTCTCTACCGGAACGTTCAAGTTTTTCTACGTATTCGGGATCGATCCGAACCCTCTGCCCAACCGGCGCGAGGGCCAGGTGCATGTCACCTCGGGGAGTGCACCGGGCGGTGCGCAACTCGCAACGTTGACCTTCACGCAGGCCGGGTCGGGACCCTTGCTGACCTTGGGCTCCGACACTCTGAGATTTCAATTTGCGCAGGGTTCCCCTCCCCAGACGCAGCGTGTCTTGGTGACAAACCGCGGCGAAGGCGCCATCCCAATCGACGTTGGAGTCACGACGGAATCCGGCGGGCCTTGGCTGAGCGTGGTGCCGGCGAACGCCGAAGTGTCCCCGGATCTCCCCGTCATCCTACAGATCACAGCAGAGCCGCTCGCACTGCCGGGCGGGGTTTACTTGGGAAACATAGACGTTAGCAGCGACCAGAAGAGAACGATGTCCATCGATGTCGCGATGGCCTTGACCAACCGGGTCGGAGTATTGAGCGCGTTTGATCACGGCCTTCTGGAAACAGTCTTCTCTTTGTTTTGACTGACTCTATATTATGCGGGAGTCAATAGTTCCACTTTTGACCTCTTTGGCAAGGTCAAATGGCGTGTTTCGATCGAGTTCGTCAGATTGAAGCGCCGGCAACGCCGCAGCGTCAGCGCTGCTTCGGCCCCTTTCACGTGGTTGATATGCAGCCCGTTCAAGGTGCAATCCTCGGAATCGACAAACAGCAAGCTATTACGGCTATCGTGGGGACGGTAGTCGGGGTTACGGTCGAACACATTCGGACCGATGACGATGTTCGAGCTGCCCTCGACCAGTAAGTTATGCTCGAAGCCCTTCCAGACCAGGATTACCGTTTTGGCCATCCCGGTACTGACAGCATAGGCGAGCCACGGCTGCGGTGCAACGTTTTCGCACTGCTTTCACGTTCGATCCTGCTTTCTTCGCCGGTCCGCCTTCAGATCGGGTCCGGTCAAGGCGTTCCGGCAACGCCAGCGGCCACTCTGCCGACACCGCTCCGACCTTGCCTCTCGGCAACTCCCCGCTCCGGCTGCCCCGCGCTCGCCGCGTTACCCTCCGGGCACAGGCAGCGCCCAGATCCTGCTCAGCATGTCACCGAACAGCCGCCGGTTCAGATGTCCCTGGGCCAACAGCAACCAGTAGTAGCGGGCATGTTTGACCAGACGGCCGCCGGTCTTCATTAGCCGCTGCTGCAAGCTCGTCAGCGACCAGCTCTTGATCCTGTGCGGCAGCTCCAGCCGCCGCCACAAGTTGCCCAGGTTATAGGCCAGCACGCTGAGTTGCAGTCGCACTTCGTTGGCCCGGAAGCGATGGCACGACAGCCGCGTCCAGTGCGTGGCCTGTTTGCCTTCCTTGATCCACTGCTCGGCCGTGCCGCGCTTGTTGTAGAAGCGCACCACCGAGCGGCTTGGCAAGCGCAGGCTCGTCACGATGAATCCGACCCGCGGGAACAGCTCGCCCTGGTGATGTTCGACCTGGGCGACGATCCGCCTCGCCTGCGACCAACTCTCCGCCTGATAGCGAAAACTCTTGTAGCGCACCAAGGGCTTCCGGGAGGGCCTTCCCGGCGGGCGAAACAAGATGTCTTCGATCTCCAATTCCAGGCTCTTGTTGGCCGGAATGCGAATGGCGTACTGCACTCCGCGTTTCTCCGAAGACTCATAAATCTCCGGCTTAGCAAAGGCCGCATCGCCGCGGAAGGTGACCTGTTTGCCCGCAGCCTGTTGGCGCTCGATCTCCGGCAGCAGCAACTCGTCCCAGTCGTCAGCGCTGTGCACATTGCCGGGACGCAGCTTGGCGGCCAGACAATCGCCGTGCTGGTTGAACAGCAACAGTGGGTGGTAGCAGATGGACTCGAAATGGCCGTTATAGGCGCTGCCTTCTTGTTGGCCATGGACGGGGCTCTCGGTGGAGTCCATGTCGAGAACGACGCGCTCGCAGTCGTCCGTCGTCTCGGCTTGCGCGACCAACTCGCGGTTCACCGCCATCAATCCCAGCAGATTCTCCTCACTCGCGAGCAGCCCTGTCTCGAAGCTCTGTAGCCGCGAGGTGAGCGCCCCGCCGCGATCCCAGTTCTTCTGCGAGCCGATCAAGCGAAAGGTCGGATCGGCGGATACTCGAACGGCGTCATTGAGGTCCTCGTAGCCGGCGAGTCGGCTGTAAACCGACTGCCGCAGCAGATCGGCCAGCGGGAACTTCTTGTTCAAGCCTTGTCGCGAGTCGCTGAGATGCTCCTCGATCAGCTTCCCGAGCCCGAGCCGTTCGTCCAACTCCCGAACCAGGATCAGCCCGCCGTCGGAAGTGACACGCGATCCTTGGAAATCGACTTTCAACAAACCGTTGAAGCTTAGCTGGAACGGCTTGTTTTGTTTTTCACCCATTGGGTGTTGGCCTCCATGGCGTCCTCATCGGGCTCTAGCCCCTATGAATAAAGACGCTCAAGGCCGCCGGAAGGTCGAGAGGTTTGAATCAAATTGGAAATGCGGGTTGAGTCTTTCGCGCACCGGGGTTACCTTTACGGCGGTCAGCGGGCGTGCTGTCCCGCCCGTGCAGCTAGTGGAGGGTGTCAACCTGTCCTCCGCTGTCTTGCAGTTGCGGGCGGACGTGGAAACGCTCGCGGGCGGCAACTGGCTCCAGGTGTCGCCGCTTGCAGAAGCGCTCCCCGGGTTCAGCCGCCGAGCGCTCGAACTGTCGGCCGACCCGGGCGCGTTGGCTCCCGGCGTGTACTACGCGCTGGTGCGAGTGGCCGCTACGACCCCCACGTTCGGTGCACAGGCCGCGGGCTCGCCGCAAACCGTAACGGTGGTCTTTGAGGTTGTGGCGCCGGGTGTCAACCCGGGGCCGGTGGTCCAACCGGGCGGCCTACTCTTTGTGGCCGACGGCAGCGGTGGGGTGGGCCCGCAACAAGTGCAGATCACAAACCTGACAGCAAATCCGATTACAGTACTGGCCTCCGTTGCCAATCCCGAAGATGCCGATGTCTTCGAGGTTTCAGCTGCTCAGGTGAACATCCCTGGCAGCCAGTCTGTTCCGTTGGCGCTTGGTGCCGCCTCGGCCGGTCAGGCCCCCGGCATTCATAGAGGTTCGCTGGACCTGATGTTCGACAACGGATCGCCCGACGTTGCCGTCGGGTTGGTGTTGATCGTGGCCCCTGATGGCACCGGAGTAAGCCTGCAGCCTGGTGTTTCCAAGGGCGCATGTATCCCGAGTGAGCTGGCTGCGGGCTTCACCACCCTTGGAGGAGGTGCAAGTGTCCCCGCGGGGTGGCCCGTGTCGATCGACGCGGCTGTCTTCACAGACTGTGGCCGTCCCGTGGACCAGGGAGCCGTCGTGGTCGACTTTGACGGTGTGGCTTCGCCCAGCCTGGCGCTAGCTGCTGTGGGAAATGGCACTTGGTCCGGGACGTGGAATGCCCCAGGCACGACCGAGACCATCGCCGCAAGCCTCACGGTCACTGCGTCAAGCAACGACGGCCTGTCCGGGACCTTCAGACAAGACCTGAGCCTTGAGCCGAACGCCGATGCAGCCCCGCGTGTGTTCCCCGGCGGCGTGGCCCACTCGGCCACCTTCTCACGCGACCCTCTGGCGCCGGGCACGATCGTGACCCTGTTTGGAGAGAATCTATCAACGGAGCCCGTGACTGGCTTCGGGCAACTGGCCCCAGACCTGCCCCTACCGGAGCAACTGGCCGGCACCCAGGCACTGCTCGGTGGCTTCGCGATCCCCTTGCTGTTTTCGCGCGAGGACCAGGTCAACGGCATCCTACCCTTCGCGCTGGCCGATCGAGTCAATGAGAGCCTCCCGCTGGTAGTCCGTCGTGGCTCGAGCCTGTCGTTCCCGGAACCGGTGTTGCTTGTCGGGGCGCGGCCTGGAGGCTACACCCAGAATACTTCGGGAGCCGGAGCCGGATCGATTCTCGATCTAGGTTTTCAGCTGGTTACCGCCGAGAACCCGGTGAAGGCCGGCGACATCGTTCAGATCTTCTGCACCGGCCTCGGCGAGGTGACACCTGCTGTGGAGTCCGGCGTGGCAGCTCCCGCGAATCCGTTATCCGTAACAACCCAGCAGATCACCGTGACGATCGGAGGGCAGAACGCGACCGTTCTATTTTCCGGCCTGGCTCCTGGCTTTGCGGGCCTCTACCAGCTCAACGTCACCATTCCCGATGGCCTACCGCCAGGTGATGCCGAGATTGTGATTTCGGTGGGTGATCAGCCATCACCCCCGGTATCGGTTTCTATTGGGCAGCCGTGACTAATCCCTGCCGTCCGTCTGGCGGGAAGCAGCGGTGCAGCCTGTCGCTCGGCTCTCGCCCCGGGCGGGGCTTTCAAGGCGTGCCACATATGCAGCCACATCGTTCTCGTCCAAGAAGCCGTGGCGGAAGCCGTTCTTTAGTAGATCCAGCAGTTCGTCGTCGATGAAACCCAACGCGATCAGGTGCTCGAACTCCTCCGTCAACGAGGTACTCAAGAAGGTGGGGTCGTCCGTGTTGATCGAGATCGGCACGCCCGCTTCATAGAGCCGCCGCACAGGATGCTCTTCGTACGAGCGATACACCCCCGTGCGCAGATTGCTCGTGGGGCAAACCTCAAGCGGGATCTGCTTGTCTGCTAGCTAGGTAGTCCACGAGCTTCGCGTCCTCGCTCGCCCGCATTTGAGCTTGATGTCCTCAGCCTTGTAGACCACGCCCATCCCACCTTCACCGAGCTTCTCAGTGATGTGGTAGTGGGAGATGGTTTGGCCGATCATCGACAGGGAGATTGTACCGCTACCGAATACCTGGTGATAACAACCGATCGCATGAACTAAGAACAAACAGGGGGTCAATAGATGCTAACTGGTTTGAATACAGTGTTCAAGTAATCCTATCCATACCCACCAACACTCAGTATTTGGACAAACATTTGGACAATTCTGTCCGCGCCCCGTTTCCATTCCCAGTTTTTTTAGAGAGGGGCCGGCGTGTACGGGTGCGTTGAGATTCATCCTTCGCGTCTGGCTGCTTGGCGGAGCTGCGAGCGGCGGGCGATGTGGGACTGCCTGCACCCCGAAGCCAAGCCCTTCGCCGGGGAGCATATTGCGTCCTGGATCGGCTCGGCGGTACACGCCAGGCTGGCGGGGGAAGAGCTTCCCGCCATGCCGGAGCCGGCACTCTTCGATGACCGCACGCCGACCGCAAGGCACGCGAAGGCACAGATCAACATGGTCGTCAAAGCGATCGAGGCCACGGTCGATCCAGTCGGCTGGAAGGTGCTGGCACGCGAGATGCCGGTCCGCGCGCTGATCGAGGGCGCAGTGATCACGGGAACGTGCGACTTCGTGGTCGATACCGGGCTCGGCAAGGCCGTGCTCGATGTCAAGACCGGCCATGCCGCCTACCACTCCTGGCTGCAACTGGGAGCCTATGCCGCGGCGCTCGAGGCCGAGGGCGAAGGGCCTGCCTCGGTCGGCCTGATCGCCTGCCCGCGCCCGCGCGTCGGCAGGCCCGAGGCGGCGCACATCGAATTCCGTCCCTCCGGCCCGGCCAGGGCGGACGCGATGGCGGTGGTGCGGCGCGTCGTTGAACTCTTCGACGGCGGCAGCGAGCCGCTGCCCCCGACGGCCACTCCGCCGTGATCGTTCCCGTCAAACCCAAAAGCGGCGGGAAGCGGAGGGCGCGTCTCGACATCATGATCGGCGGCATGCTCGACAAGTGCCGTGAGTCCATCAAGGGGATTGTGCTGCGGGCGCGCTGCGTCTACGTTGCCGATGAGTTCGAGTATGAGGACGGGCTACACCCGGTCTTACGCCACGTCACGAAGCTGGATGGCGGGCGCGATGACAAAGAGATCATCGCGGCCTACGCCGTGGCCCACATACCGGGCAATCCAGAGCCGGAATTCACGGTCCTCTCCCGCGATGAGATCGATGCTCGCAGGAAGCGTTCTCCGGCGCGCAACGACGGCCCCTGGGTAACGGACTACGCGCAGATGGCCGAAAAAACGGCGCTGCGGACGCTGCTGAAGCGCTTGCCGATCCGTGGTCTAGCCCGCACAGCGATGGATGACTTCTGGCCGGCATCAGAGGAAGCGGACACGTCCGCGGTGGAGATGGAATCGCAAGGCGGCGGCGATTGGCAGGCCAGGCAGGAACAAAACGGCAAGCCCGAGCCGGAACAGATCGAAGGACCTGCGCCGCAAGAACAAGATAACGAACCCAACGACACGGATCGCTGGGGAGGCGACGAGTTCTAGTGATGGCGGAGCTTGTCGTCACCGTCAGCAACGTGCTGGGCATCGAGCAGGCGGCGATCCCCCTGCCGAAAGCCGCGCCGCTGGGCATCGCCGGCCCGAACGCCGCGGGCAAGACGTCGCTCGCCACGGCGATCGGCTCGGTGCTGTCGCGCGAGGCTAATCCTCTAGGGCTGGCGCCGACCGCGAAACCCTACCTCCGCGAGGGGACCGACTACGGTGAGGTCCTGCTGTCGGGTCCAGGCGGAGCGGAGTACCTCCGTTGGGTGTTGGCGGAAAAGGCTATGAGGGTGTTCGCCGAGGCTCCCCCGCCGCTGCACCGTGCAGCTGTCGGACTAACGGATTTCATCTCCCGCGCCACTGCCCGCGCCCGCGGGGAGATCTGGGAGTCGGCTTTCCTGCCGCTGCCCGAGCACATCGAGGACGAGCTGAAGAAGGAACTGCGCTCCGCTCTCGCCGGCGAGCGCATGGTGGCGGATGTCATCGAGGTCCTGCGGGAGCAGGGGTGGGAGTCGGTCGAGGGAGTTTACCGGGCCAAGGCGAAGGAAAGCAAGCGCGACTGGTCCTCGATCACGGGCGAACCATACGGCACGGCGAAGGCCCCCAACTGGACGCCTGCCGGCTGGAGGTCGGACTACGACGGCGTAACGCCGCTCGAGGCCGAAGCCGCGCTCGGTGACGCGCGGGACGTTCTGCAGGCGCTTCATGTCTCGGGAGCGGTCTCGGCAGCGGAAGCGCAACAGGCGCAAAACGCCGCCGCGCGGCTGCCCGGGCTGCGCGAAAGAAGGGACGATGCGGCCCGGCGGCTCGACGAGGTCAGAAAAGCGGCGGATGCGGTCGAGGAAGAGATCGCCGGGATTCGAACGGACGGTATCGAAGCGAAGGACAAATACAAAGAGCACCAGCGCTCGAAGCCCCAGCCGAGCGACGGCAGGCCCTGTCCTTTGTGCGGCGGAAAGATCGTGGTGCGGGATCACGCGCTCTACGCGGCGGAGGACGACGCGGCCCTCCAGCAGCGTATCGGGGAGTGGGAGAAGCGCGGAGAGGAACTCAGCGAAAGACTCGACTTTCTACGCCAGAAGCTGACCGCGGCGAAGCAGAAGGGCCTGCCGATTCTCAAGCAGCGCGAGCGGGCCGAGGAAGCCAGGGCCGATGTTGCCGCGGATCTACGGGCGGCGGAAGCGCAAGCCGGTGGCGCGGACAGCCCGGTCAAGGCGGACGAGTCCGAGGAGCGGATCGCGCTGGCCGAACAAGAGGTCGAGTCGCGGCGTGAGGCGCTGAATCTGATCCAAAAGCGCGCCGAAGCCACCGAAGCCCACCGCTCGGCCGCCTCCTACTCGCTGATCGCGGACTTGCTTGGGCCACGCGGCATCCGCGGCCGCGCCATGAAGGAGGGCTTGGGGCGGTTGGCGAGGGGCCTTCGGCGGGTGCATGAGTTAACTAACTGGCCGCTGGTCAAGCTCGACCAATCCTACGCCGTCAGTGCCGGGGAGCGGCCCGTGGCGCTGTGCTCGACTTCGGAGCAGTGGCGGGCGCAGACAGCGCTTCAGGCCGGGGTCGCGCTGGCGCTGGGCAATAACTACGCCGTTCTGGACGGAGCGGATGTGCTCGACGCCGATGGGCTGACGCAGCTGGTCGTGTTGTGCGACGCCCTTGCCGCCGAGAGCGGCTTGTCGGTGATCGTTTGCGCCACCGGAGGGCGCGAACTGTTTCCCCAGCGTTGGGCCACGGTCACGGTAGAGGAAGGGAGGATCCCCGATGCTCACCCCGCATGACTATCAGCTGGAGGACGTCTCCCGACTGCGGCAAGAGCTGCGGCGCGTCCGTGCCGTCGTCTACCAGCTGCCTACCGGGGCGGGCAAGACGATCGTGGCCGGCTATATCGCCTCCAGGCTGGCCGAGAACGGCAAGCAGGCGTTGGTGCTGGTCCATCGCCGCGAGCTGGTGCGCCAGTTCGCCAAGACGCTCACCCAAGCGGGGCTGGGCGACCAATACGGCATCATCGCCGCCGGCCACGCCGAGACACGCTGGGCGCGTTTCCAGATCGCCTCGGTGCAGTCCATCAACCGCCGCGAGACCCACTGGCTGAAACCCAACCTCGTGATCGTCGACGAGGCGCACCACGTGAAGGCGAAAACCTGGGAGAACGTGCTGAACCGCTTCCCCTCGACCAGGGTGCTCGGCCTGACGGCGACGCCGGGACGGCTCGACGGAAAACCGTTGGGCGATCACTTCGACGCTCTGGTACAGGGTCCATCGATCGTTGAGCTGGTCGAGCGGGGCCATCTAGCTCCGATGCGGGTCCTGCGTCCCGTACAGGGTCTGTCGACCGCCGGTGTCCGCACGATAGCGGGCGATTGGAACAAGAAGGACCTCGACGAGCGGTTGACCGATCAGGTGATCGCGGCCGGAGCAGCGGCTTACCGCCGCTATGGGGCCGGCAAGCGGGCCATCTTCTTCGCCGTGAACCGGCGCCACAGCAAGGCGGTGGTCGAGAGCTTGAAGAAAGAGGGCTTCCGGGCCGAGCACATCGACGCCGAGACGGACGTGCGGCGCCGCGACCTGGTGCTCAAGGAGTTCGGCGAGGGCTTGATCCAGGTCGTCTCGAACGTGGATCTGATCTCCGAGGGCACCGACGTGCCCGAATGCGAAGTGATCATGGCGGCCCGCCCGACCAAGAGCGTCACGATGTACTTGCAGCAGGCGGGCCGCGCGATGCGGCCCGGAAAAGGAAAAACCGCCCTGTTGCTCGACTTAGCCGGCAACTCCTGGGACCTCGGCCTGCCGGAGGAAAACCGGCACTGGGATCTCGACGGAACCAGACAGGGCACGACCGTCGACAAGCGCCCGGCCGCCCAGCGTCAGCGCTGCTGCTCGGAGTGCGCCGAGGTCTACCCCTCACGCCTGTCGGCCTGCCCCTCCTGCGGCGCCGAACATGCCTTGCCCGCCCCGGTCGAGGTTGAGACCGAACTGAGCGATGCCGCGCCGTCCGAGCGCCGTCCAAAGATTTCCCGGCGTGCAATGAAAACGCGCATCGCCGCTGTCATGCGCAGACGGGAGGGATACCGGGGGCTGGTCAGAATCGGCGAGGACTTCGGCTTCAAGCCGGGCTGGGCGCGAACTCTCGCGGCCGTGCTGAAGGTGCCGATCGAGAATGACTCAAAAGCTAGTTGACCTACTGCGCGAGGACGGCGTCACGCTGCGCGGCAAGGGGCAGGAGCGCATGGCGAAATGCCCCTTTCACGACGACAAGACGCCGTCGTTGAGCGTCAACGTCGACAAGGACGTCTACTGCTGCCACGGCTGCGGCGCGGAAGGGGACGCCGTGACCTACTTGCAGAAAAAGCACGGCTGGAGCCAGAAGAATGCACTGCGGGCGGTCAGGGGCGCGTTGCAGAACGGCCGTCAGCCGGCGCAGCCAAAACCGCGCAAGAAAGAGCCGCCGCATTGGGTCCCGCGCCTGCCCGACGACGCAGTCGCGCGGCATCGCTACCTGCTGGCTGACGGGACACCCGCCTTCACGATCTGCCGCTTCGCCAAGGGTCCGAAGTGCCTGCCCTACACACCGGCAAAGCGCAACGGCAAAGACGGCTGGAACGTCCAGTTGGCGCTCAGCGAAGGACGGCCGCTGTACCGCTTGTGGGAGATGGCCCAAGCGCCCCGTGACAAGCAAGTGATGGTCGTCGAGGGCGAAAAGTGCGCCGACGCTGTGACCGCGACTTTCCCCAAGGTGGTCGTGACGAGTTGGGCGGGAGGCGCGAAGTCATGGAAACGCACCGATTGGTCGCCGCTCGGCGGCCGCCGCGTGCTGCTGGTCTCCGACGCCGACAGCGATGGCCGAGGGTGCATGCTGGCCCTCGCCGAGCACCTCGGCGCGCTGGGGTGCTCGGACATTAGGGTCGCCCTGCCCGAGGGAGAGGATCACCGTGACATCGCCGACGAGATCGCCGAGGGCGGCGGCCGGCAAGCCGCCCAGAACTGGCTCGGCCGCCTGGCCGCGCCCTGGAAATCGCCCGAGGCCGAGCAGGCACGGGAAAAGCAGGCCGATCCGAAGCAGCCGAAGAAAAAGAAGGAACCGCCGCCTCCACCACCGGCCATCGTCGCTGAGAACCAGTATTTCCGCATCCTCGGCAATGCTGCCGACAGCGTGGCCGTGAAGCTGCGCACGCACCGCATCCTGCTCTATTCGCGCCCGGCGCTCACGCAATCCTCGACCTTGATCTCACTGGCCGCCTACAACTGGTGGCTCGAAACCCTACGAGAGCCATCGCTGACGCGGCCGGTCTGTCATTCGGTGGGGTCGGCGCTGATCCGCGCGGCGGATCGTCAAGGCCAAATCGACCTCTCGCGGGTGGTCGGGCGGGGCTACTTCCGCACCGACAAGGGCCGCTACGTGTGGAATCTGGGCGACCGCCTGCTGGTCGACGGCAGAGAACAGGAACTCGACAGCCTGGAGGGCGGCTGGCACTGCGTCACCGGCGCGCGCATTAATGTCGCCGAGCAAAGCGCCAAGCCCGCCGAGCGCAAGCGCGTCGCCGAGGCCGTCGAGCGTTACCGCTGGCGGCAGCCATTGGACGGCAGGCGCTTTCTCGGCTGGCTGGTGTCCAGCGTCGTCGGCGGCGCCTTGGAGTGGCGGCCTCATATCTGGATGGCGGCGGCGGCCGAGACGGGCAAGAGTTGGCTGTTGAAGCGCGTCGCGGCCCGTCTGCTGGGTCCCATGGTGGTGCGCGTGGCGGACGCCACCCCGGCGGCGATCGCGCGGCGCATGCGCTCGGATTCCCTGCCGCTGATTCTCGACGAGGCCGAACCCGACCGGCGGTGGATCGAGGGGTTGATGGACGTGATACGGATCGCCGCGGGTGGGGACGGAGAGAGGATCCGCGCCGACGGCGACGCTGTGCAGACCTTGAACCCGCGCTTCTCGGTCTGCATGAGTTCGACCAAGCTGGCGAACCTGCGGGCGGCCGACGCCAGCCGCTTCCAGCTGGTCCATCTCTCGCAAGAGGGCGTCGAGGACTGGCCGGCGGTCGAACGTGGCATCGACGACTCGTTGGCGAACGGCGCCAGCGAGCGCATCCGCACGGCGCTGATTCATGAGGGGCACGAGATCGTCGAGGAGGCCGTGTCGGTCTCGCGCGAGATGATGCGCATCGGCCACGGAACGCGCGGCAGCCTGATCGGTGGCGCGCTCACGGCCGGTTGGCGTTGGTGGACGGGCGAGAGGGGAATAGTGCCGCCACTCTCCGACGCTCATGTCGGAACGGCGCGCAACGACGCCGGCGACGCGCTACGGGAAATCCTCAATCTGCGCGTGCAGGCGCGGGGTGTGGAGCGGGTGCCGCTTCTCGACCTGCTGAGCGATCCGGTGAAGTATGACGTCAAGCTGCCGGCGAGCTACGGCGTGCGGCTCGACGACGACGACGCCTTGGTGATCGCCACCGCGCACCCCTCACTGCTCAACGAACTACGACGCACGGCGTTTGAAAACGTCGACCTGCGGCGGCTGCTAGGGCAGCTCCAGGGGGCCTCGGTGACGACGTATCCGCTGCGCTTCCACCGCATGCGGCTGCGCGCCGTACGCATCCCGATCGAGGTGTGCAAGCAGCACGGGGTCGATCTGGGCAGCGCCGTGCCGGAGGAAGACTGACATGGAATACGCCGAATTTGCGAAGAAACTGCCGCCGCAGTGGTTGTCGGTGACACGCACCCGGGAAAAACACCGCATCCGCTACATCGAGGGGTTTGTGCAGCCACAGGAGTGCCTGCAACTCATCAACTTGGGACAGATCGCCGCGGGCCTTTGCGGAAAACCCGAGCTCGGCCCGCGTGACATCGAGACGGTTGTTCTCCGGCGGCCGAGCTACACGCTGATCGCCGATCTGATCGACTGCGTGCGGCGGGACCTCGCCGGCAACGATGTTGCCGTGGAGACACGTCTGGTCAAGCGCGACAGCGGCGTCCGTCCGCCGCGGTTGCGGCCGGATATCAAGTCACCCGCGGCACGGCGTTGGATGCTGTTTCTGAACCACGATTACGAGGGCGGCGAGCTCTATTTCCCCCGCAGCTGGGTCTGGATGAAGCCGCTCGCGGGCTGCGCCGTGGTGTGGCCCGTCAGCGATCCGTCGGGCATCGCCCCGATTGAACACGGCTGCCAGTTCGCGCTGGAGGGACTGGCGACGCCGCGCGGCTCTCGGGAGCCATGGCTGGTGGAACTCAAGGCGGCATGAAAGACATTCGCATCCTGGTCGGCGACGTGTTCGAGCGTCTGGCCCAACTGCCGGACGAGTCGGTGCATTGCGTGGTGACTTCGCCGCCCTACTGGGGCCTGCGGGCTTACGGCGGCGAAGAGAAGATGATCGGCCTGGAAGCGACCTTCGACGCGCATCTCGACGTGTTGGTGCGCGTGTTCCGGGAGGTGCGGCGCGTGCTGCGCCCGGACGGAACCCTATGGCTCAACTACGGTGATGCCTACGCGGGTGTTCGTCCGGCGACGGGCCTTGCCGCGAAGCAATTGCTGATGATGCCAGCCCGCGTCGCGCTGGCGCTGCAAGCCGACGGTTGGTGGCTGCGCTCGGAGATTGTTTGGGCCAAGAAAAACCCGCTGCCCGAGGGCGTGATGGACCGGCCGACATCGGCGCACGAAAAGCTGTATCTGCTGACCAAGCAGAAGCGCTACTTCTACGACTCGTTCGCCGTGCGGTTTCC
>CBDFIW010000002.1:0-1234061 GCA_965248255.1 Bryobacterales bacterium | reverse complement strand
GCAGATGAAGCCGCCCAGGTGAGGGCCATCTATGATCTGTATCTCGAACACCAGGCCGCCTTCCCGGTCGTCCAGGAACTCAACCGCCGGGGATGGGTCACTAAACACTGGGTCACAAAGAAAGGCCGCGAACTTGGCGGCAAGACCTTCACCAAGAACGCACTGTACCGAATCCTCACCAACGTGCTCTACGTGGGGAAGGTACGGTTCGAAGGAATGCTCTACGAGGGCGAACACGACGCCATCGTGGATGCCGACGTGTGGCAACAGGTCCAGGAGAGGCTCCGTAGAAACGGCCTCTCGGGAGGACGGAAGGTGCGCAACAAGCACGGTGCGCTGCTCAAGGGCCTGTTGTATTGCACGCCCTGCGAATCCAGTATGGTGCACGCCTACACCCGTAAGCGGGAAAAGCGCTACCGCTACTACGTCTACCGCAACGCCCAGCAGCGGGGCTGGTCGTCGTGCCCGAGCAAGGCGCTCAACGCTCACGAGATTGAAACGCCCGTGGTGGAACACATTCGCGGGGTCGGGCGCAACGAGGAGATCGTCCAGGCGACGGTCAAGGGGGTGCGTGAGCAGAGCGACCGGCGAATGACGGAACTGGAGGTCGAACGGCGCCGACAGGAAAGCGAGCTTAAGCAGCTCTATTCCAGCGTCGAGAAGCTGGTTCACGGGGCCGGTTCGGAAAGCTCCAACGGCCGATCCACGACCGATCAGCTGGCCGACCTGCAGGATCGAATCCGAGCCTCCGAGCAGCGGATCACTGCCATCCGCGAAGAGGTCATTGCGCTGGAGCGGGAAACCGTGGGCGAAAGCGAGTTGACCCAGGCCCTGGCGCACTTCGATCCGGTGTGGGAGTCGCTGTCGCCTCGCGAGCGGGCGCGCATCATCCGGCTGCTCATTGAGCGGGTCGGGTACGACGGGCGGGACGGCAGGGTTACAGTGGCCTTTCGCTCGGTGGGCATCAAGGCGCTCTGCAGCGAAGGGGACATCGCCGGAAAGGAGGCGACAACATGAGAGCAACCCCATCCAGCTCAACGAACCCGGGGCCGAGTTCGGTTGAGGTCTCCTTTACCTTCCGCACCGCCAACGGCCGGAATCGCAATCATGGAGGCAAGGACCGAGCGGTCGAACCGGGGAACGTGCCCCGTGTCTCGAGGATTATGGCCTTGGCCATCTGCTTCGACGATTTGGTCCGGCGTGGCGAGGTTAGTGACTATGCGGACCTGGCACGACTCGGCTATGTGACGCAGGCTCGAATTTCGCAGATCATGTGCCTGCTCCACTTGGCGCCCGACATTCAGGAGGCGCTGCTGTTCCTGCCGCGCACCCTCCAGGGCCGCGATCCCATCCGCGAGAAGGACCTTCGCCCCATCGCCGGCGTGCCGCACTGGAGCCGTCAGCGCAAGATGTGGGCGCGTCTGGTCGCGGGCCGGGTGAAAGTAGTAACACCGGTCCCGGTCCGGCGGCATAGTATTCGTTCAGGCCCTGACTCAGACGCCATCCTCGTCGACGGAGCGCCTTACGCAGAAATTGGCGCCGGTGCCTGAACCTGCGTCATCAAATCATCGTCCCATTCGCCATCGACCACGACATGGGCCAAAGCGCCCAACTCTACCGCCTCGATCAGGTTGTGGGTGAGGTAAGCATAGACGCCCGGCTGCCTGAACTTGTAGATTGCCGCCCCAGCCGAGCCCCCACGGATGAACCAGGTCTGAAGCCCGTGCGCCGGGGGATCGGCGAATGAGCCCTGCTCCCACACGTAGTCCCCATGTCCGCCGATACCTGGCTCCGGCACAAGATGGCGCTGGCTAGGAAGGCCACCCAATCCGGTCGTCTCACAGCTCCGGCCTTCGATAAGTTGCGTACCCGGTTCAACGCCGTCCACGCATGGGCGATGGAGTACGTGAGAAGAAGAGGCCCTCCACTCGGCTGTCCAGTCGCTCGACTCAAAAACCTATGTGCCACCGATGCTCTTTCCGCCCGAGGACCAACCCGCCGCCGCACGAGCCGAACCCAAGGTGACGTCCCCGGCCACCCGTCCGTATCTTTTCCCCGAAGACGGCGACTGGCGGTTTACCCAACGGGTTCGCTCCTCGGCTATGACCAAGGTGGATGCCATCCTCGACCAGGCACTGTCGCTGGGATGGCGTGAGGACCGGCTCTACCAGAACCGGGGACGATTCCGTTTTCCCTGTGGCGAGGACTACGGCCTCGTCTGCTTCCTGGATGAAGACGAGCGCATCGGCAAGGTAACCCGTCAGTTTATCCAAATCGTCGGACCGCCTCTCCAGGAAAACTGTCTGCACTTCTACAACCCGGAGGTGGATCAACCATGGATGTGCTGTGGGTCCCGGCCAATACGCACTTCTATGAGACGCGTCGCAAGCTTGTGCTGGCCCTGACGGATCAAGGCGTCTCCACCCGCGAGATCGGCAAGCTGGCTGGCGTCACCCCGCGCCGGGTACGTCAGATCCTGGCGAAGGCCGGTAGTGCATCTCAGCTGACACATCCCGGCGCTTCCCGGTAGGTAACCAACGGAAGCTCTCGCGTATTGATGTGATCCGAGTTGAGATAAGCTCGCCCTGGCGCCACACCGCTGCATGCAAGGGACTCTGTAAAATACTCATCGACATTGCCCATGGTAGCCAGGCATCTTCCTTGCTTATCCTTTGTTTGTTCCCAGATAATCTAGCTCGGCCACGACAGGGAATCTCAACGAAGAGGCAGACGCAACCAAGGCTATTCGCTACAGGTGTGACGATGATGCAATGTCGATCGATGCTCACGGGCGACAACCTGCGGAGATCCTCGTTTTTCCTGCTGTTTATGTTCAGCGTCTTGGGACTCGCTGGTTGCGTCTCGCAACCCACGTTGGAGATGTTCCAGACCGACGACCCACCCTGTTACGACCGCTCCGCCCAGCCGCAAACTGCGGTTGTGGATACCCACCTGCACTTCCGACCTTTTGGAGGTCCTGCGATCCCGTTCGAGGAGATGGTCTCCTACCTCAAGGAGACCGGCGTCCTGTTCGCCAACGTCTCTGGCATTGGTCAGATGCTGCCACCGGATTCGTCCTGCACCTACTACTTGGACTGTCCCGGGACGCCGGTGACGCCGACGCTGAAGAACGATTTTGTCAATGCCGCCAACTACGTCGCGAACGCCCCTCCAGGTGTCCACCTGACTCTCTCGATGACCTTTCCGGACTTGTCACGACCGGAGTCGATCCTCCCGGGAATGCAACTCTTGGAGGAGGAGTACCCCGGCGCATTTCAGTGGATGGGCGAGGTAAATCTGGTGAAACAGGCGTTGTTTAGCAACGGGCGTGGTCCTGTCCCCATGGCCGTACTCACGGAGTGGGCAAACTTCATGGAGACGCTGCGGGAACGGGACATTCCGCTCGCGATCCACGCGGATCTGGGCAACGACGAGAACCCGATCCGATACCTACCCCTCATGCAGGAAGTGCTGCGTTTGTATCCTAACAATACGATCATCTGGGTTCATATGGGACTGTCCCGGGAACTGGTCGATATGGACGCTGCCCAGCACATCCAAACGATGATGTTGCTGTTGGATCGCTACCCGAAGCTGATGTTGGATATTTCCTGGCGGGTGATCGACGATGTCTACTTCTCACAGCCGGATAAGCGAGCACTCTATGTTGCGTTCTTGAACGACTACTCGGAACGGATCCTGCCTGGAACCGACTTCTTGGCCTCGAGGGACAAGGGCATCGATGTCTATCGCACGGAACTGCACGTTACGAGTCGGATCCTTCGTGACTTGAATGATGCCGCTTTTCGGAACATCGCCTTGGGGCGGAATTACTTCCGATTGCTGAGTCTGGACTATACCGCGCCGCCGGTGTGTGCGAGTCCATAAGCGTCACTCCGGAAATGGTGCGTCAAATTCTGGCCGAGGACCGCGCATCGTAGCCGACACATTCCGAAACTTTCCGGTAAGTAACCAAAGACGGCTTTCTCGTTTGGGGGCACCACGCAGGAGCGCTTGTCGTTGTCGAGACAAAAGGATGAGGCGCACCAGGGATCGGCCGTGCAAGCATTCGGTGGCCAGCACGGCCAGGAACACGGATTCCTCGACGTCCCGCATTGGCGCCGTCGCGGCGAAGTTGTAGCGATACAGTTCTCGATTCATTGCTTTGCCTCCTTCAGGTCTTTGTTCCGTTAGGAGGACGCCCTCAAGTGATACTTACCGGCAGCGAACGAAAAGTGTCGGGGGGCGTCACAAATAATCTTTCAAGCTGGCGTCCTCGAAGATTTCCCACAGCCTATGGATGGACTTGTAGAGCGTTCCGCGCGGAACGCCCGTGTCGCGGGAGATCTCGGACACCGTTTCCTGCCCGAGGCGCCGGCAAAAGGCGCGCAATTCGGGTGGGAGGGTTTCGACGATGGCGGCCACGTCGAGCGCGAGAGAGCGCAGCTCCTCCGCCGCTCTCGGCTGCACAAGGGTGCGCAGCAGGCAATCCTCCTGGTCGAGCTTCTCGGCTCGCTCGACCATGCGGCCGTCCTCGTCCTTGAAGAGTTCGTTCAGGGAACAACGGCAGCGCCGGTAATCCCGATCGCTGGCCGTCTGAGCCTCGATGAGGTTGGCGATCTTATGCTCGACCACCCGGGCGATAAAGGTGTTCCGCTTTGCCCGCTTGGAGTCGTACTTGGGCATCCTGCGCAGCAGATCGAGGATCAACTCCTGCTCCAGATCCTCACGATCCGCGACCGTAAAACCCGCCTGTCCCACTAATTGCCTTGCTTTGAATCGGATGATCTCGACGGCATACGGATCGATGCCCTCGTCGTACTTGTTGCGCCTCATCGAGCCTCCTCGGGGCCGAGGAGGGGCTCGCGTGGGTGTCGACCTGTGCCGGGTCGGGCCGCTCTCAAACGAAAAGAGCGGAAAGTGCGCTGCGGGACGCCGGTTTCGGCGACACCCACAACGCGCTTCCGCCTCTCGCGGCCAGCCGGTTGTCTGGTGTTTGTGGACCGTGTTTGTTACTTGTCAGGCTCGGATTCAGACCCGGGGCGCGTCCGCCACCGTCATGCGGACGGGCAGCCCGTCGTTGATCACGAGTTCCTGGACCACGAACCACTGCGCTCGTTCAAAGAACTCGAACAGCTCCTCTACCTGCTTCTTGAGCGCGAAGCTGGTATGGGCACGGCAAGCGTTGGGTCGGTTGTTCTTTCCGAACACGACCTGGCGCACGACCTTGGGCCGTGGGTCGAACACGGGCTCTGCGTCCTGTACTTCGAGCCATTCGATCCGCCCGTAGTTGATCTCCTGCATCAGCTCGACGAGCCGGCGCCGGGCAGGACTCAGGGACGCCTTGGTTACATCCGTCATTTCCGGACCTCCTTTCGCGCCATCGGGCGCACCAACGAAAAACACCCCCTGGGGGCGTAACCCGAATCTGCCGGGTGCCCGTGTCGAAGTGAAGCTCTCGCCGGAGCCTTCACCCTCTATTGGCGAAATTTCGATGAGGGACGCGGCCTCTCCCGGGCGGGTCGAGGCGAAGAAGAAGATAAAGACTTATCAATCAGTGGGATACAAAGATCGTTGAGAGGGAAACTATTTTTGATTTTCTTTCCGCACCCCCAGCGAAATTTCGATGAGGGCGGTCGGGATTGACCGGAGATCGAGTTCAGAGACTTCCAGGTGGAGAGAGAAACGCAGGGTCAGCCTGAGGCCCCCGACACCGGATATTCAAAGTTGATCTGCCAGCGAACGCCAAACGGGTCGACGCACATGCCGAAGTAGGAGCCCCAAAACGCGTCCGCCATCGGCATCACCGTTGTGCCTCCCTCCGACAAGCCGGCATACAGCCGGTCGGCTTCCTCCTTGCTGTCGGGGATGACGGAAATGGAGAAGTTGCTGCCGATGACCGGCGGCGGTCCTTGCGTGGAGCTGGAGTCGCTGCCCATAAGCACGCTCGACCCGATGGGTAACGATACGTGCATGATGAGATCACGCTCGTCTTCGGGAACGCCCATCTCGGGCGGCCCCTCGCCAAAGGTGTGGATTTCCGCAAACTCCCCGCCAAATACCGAGCGGTAGAATTCAAACGCCTCCCGACAATTGCTGTCGAAGGTCAGATAGGTGTTGAGTGTCATCGATGACTCCTTGGGATCGAGTGGGCCTTGAATTGATGGGACCTATTGTTCCAACTTTCACTCAACGGCACAAACCGGCCTTGATCCGACGGGCTACCCAGCGCGAGAATCCTGAGCCGCGCCATGGTCTCCTGCGTCTCGTAGCTGTCGATATCCTGCACCACCACCTTGGCTTCCCCGTTCTCGGGGTGATGATCAAGGGTTCCTGCTGATCCCGGAGCGTGCACACGATCTCGGCGGCGGCGGCCTTGAGCTGAATGATCGGCTTGATCCGGCTGGGCAGTTTCATGGGAGCCACGCTTACGACCCAAATTTAGTTCAATCGCCAGGTCTAAACCCACCGCCTTTCAGGCGGTCAGCTTCCAGCGGGTCTGGATGACAATAGGGGGATGGGCGAGTATCGGCGAGGGGCGCATGCGGTCTACGACATCAAGTATCACCTGATCTGGATCACGAAGTACCGCTATAAGGTGTTGCGAGGGAGAGTGGCCGAGCGGGCGCGAGACTTGATCCGGCAGAGCTGTCAGGCACGAGACGTGGTGGTGGTTCGGGGCGCGGTGTCGCCGGATCACGTACATCTGCTGGTGTCGGCGCCGCCGCAGTTGGCGCCGTCGAAGCTGGTGCAATACCTGAAGGGAGGTCGTCGCGGCGGTTGCAGGACGAGTTTGGGGAGTTGCGGAAGCGGTATTGGGGGCAGCATCTGTGGGCGCGCGGGTATTTCTGCGCGACGGTGGGCGCGGTCGACGAGGCAACTCCAGAGTTACATCGAGAGCCAGAAATGGGATGAAGACGAGGAGGGCTTCAAGATTACAGCGCCCACCAAGCCTTGAGCCGGCTCTCAGCCGGGACCTCTTCAGGCGGCTTAAGCCGCAAGCCGACTTTCAGTCGTAACCCAGCCCACCGCCTTTCAGGCGGTGGTTGTTTAGACTATAAACAGGTCAACGACCAAGTGGGTCACGCAAGATCGATGCCGCTCCTCGTCGTTTTTGCGGGTGTTGCGGGTATCGATCCTGGGGTTTGCGGGTGTATTTCCAGAGGTCTTACCCCCCCCCCTAGAGCAAAGAAAAAGACAGTCCCCCTCTCACGGACACCCTTTAAAAACGGCCCCACGTAGAGATATATTTCTATTTTACACCCGCACGACACCCGCAACACCCGCAGGCTTGCCGAGGGTGACCCTCCCGTTGGTAAGACCTCCCACACGGGAACGGCATCTACAGCATCTTGCTGCGCTTTCGGTGGCCTGACACTTCGGCGGGTTCTCCGGTAGGTATCTCCATGGGGAAACCTACGAACCGGAGAGACGCACGTGAGCCATCTGAAACGAATTGAGGACCACACGACCGGAGACGACCCGATCCCGATCAGGGAGCGGGATGTCCCCGGCAAGTAATCACGCAGGCGGGAGACCGCGCTCTACGCATCGACCAACCTGACGTTCTTTGAGACCAGCCAGCCGCACGACTACGGTCGAGACTTCGTCGGTGTCTTCGGGACCTGTTTTCGCCGGCTCGATCCGGACTACTACGCCTGGCTGCGGCACCGGATGGACCTGGCCAAGAAGAGAGTGGGCTCAGGACGTCTCTCGGCCCAGGCCTTCGATATGCTACGCACCCGGTTCAACGAGATTCACGCCTGGGCCATCGAGCACTTCGGAGACGAGGCGCTCCGTGCGGCCGTCCAGTCGCTCGACCCCAAGACCTATGCACCGCCTCGGATCGATGCGTTTGATGGCCGATCTGATCGTGTGCGCCCTCCAGTGAAGGAGACACCGGCCGTCCCACCGTATCTTTTCCCCGAAGACGGCGACTGGCGGTTTATCCAGCGAGTTCGGTCCTCAGCCGTGCCCCAGGTCGATGCCATCCGAGACCAGGCGCTATCCCTAGGATGGAGTGAGGCTCGGCTTTACCAGAACCGGGGACGATTCCGTTTTCCCTGTGGCGAGGACTATGGCCTTGTGTGTTTCCTGGACGAGAGAAAGCGCATCGGCGAGGTGACCCGGCAGTCCATCGAGATCGTCGGCCCGCCGCCTAATGAAAACCGTCTGCGCTTTTACAACCCCGACGTGGATCAACCATGGATCAAGGAACAGACCAGCAAACCGTGAACCGTCGATATGCCAACGCCAAGGATGTGCTGCCGCCGGAGCTGTTCAGCGAGGTCCAGCAAGACTTCACGGGCCTGCTGTGGGTCCCGGCCAATACGCAATTCTATGAGACGCGTCGCAAGCTCGTGCTGGCCCTGACGGATCAAGGCGTCTCCACCCGCGAGATCGGCAAGCTGGCCGGTGTCACAACGCGCCGGGTACGTCAGATCCTGGCCAAGGACCGCGCATCGAAGCCGACACATTCCGACGCCTCCCGGTAAGTAACCAAAGACGGCTTTCTCGTTTGGGGGCGAAATTCATCTCCCCCCCCCCCCCCCCCCCCCCCCCCCCCCCCCCGAACCCCGAGGTGGGGAAGCCAGAGAGCCCGTCGTGAACACATCGTTGGAGCCGAATCGGTGGCATTGAACAAGAAAGACCAGCAAAACCTCGACACTTGGCACAGCGCCGAGGGGAAGGCCCAGCCGCCCAAGCGTACCGGCCGCCACAACAACCTCAATCCTATGACCCACGGCATCTGGGCCAATCAGTGCCTGGACGATGAGGAGCGGGAGCTTTTCCGGGAGATCATCGAGCGGCTGCAGAACGACTTCGTGTTCAACAAGAGCTCGGATTTCATGCAGGTCGAGCTGGTGGCGGTGTACTCGGTGAAGCTGGTACGTGCCCAGATCAACGGGGACATCGACGCCTCGGAAAAACTCGACCGGATGATCCGCTGCCATCTCAAGGATTTGAAGGCCACCAAGATCGCCCGCGAGGGCGAGGTCCCCAGCGGTCCCGGAACCACACCGGCCGAGTGGGCCACGACCCTGCTGGAAAAGCTGGCCGAGTCGGAGAAGAAACCGGCCCGAAAGCGGGGCAAGAGACGGAAAACGCGAAAATGATTGAGGATAACACCAGACCGAGGGAGGACACGGCCCCGAAAACACAAAGACTTACGGCGATCCGTTCTGGCGGAATCCAGCATAAGACGTGTTCGTTCGACTTCTGCTGTAGGCGTCCAACGAGCATCACGCCCAGCCCTCGGTTGGAAGCGGGGAATGGGATACCGCGTCCGCCACGTCGCGGACCTGGCGAGCAAAGGCGGCCACCCCGGAGGCGAGGAACGATCGACGCTTCCATGGCCCAGTCCCGGCAGCTGCGGAGACGATCCCGTCGGCTCGGCCCCCAGGTCGAACCGCCTATCCGGGACCTCCCCCGCGAGGCCTTGCTGGCGCTCACACGCAAGTGGGCTGTGGCGACCGGCGACTATCGGCGTCACGCCCCCAGCAGGTCCGGCAGAGATGCAGTGGACCTCCCCGTGGCGGTTGGGAACCGCTCGCCGGAGGCGGTCTGCCGCTTCGCTCGGGGGGTGGATGATTTGTGTCCCCACTGGGCGCAGAATCGCAGGAAAAACGATGCAAAAAGGGGTCGATTGGGTGCAAAAACCGGCCCAAAAGTGTGCAAAACGGACCCTCGCGCGGACAAATAGGGTCGGGTGCTAGCCATGGAATCCCACGCGGCGGAAACTTTCGTCAATCAATCCTTCCGGGCCTCACCGGAAGGCTCCGCGGCTCGCCAGCTCACATTCGGCGATTGTGTTCAGGGAGGCCAGCGAGCGGACTGTCAGCTCACTGTCTCCAGCTTCTTGGGAGTGCTTGTCTGGAGGCAAGGAACGGAAAAGGCGGTCCCTCATCGTGACCGGGTGGCAGCCGCAATACAACAGGGTGAGGCCGCACGCCGGGCTGGCGGGCATGCTCCGGGAGCGGCAGGACTCTTACACCCTGGAACCCACTTTTACAAGGCTCGGGCTGTGACCTAAACTATCTCTCACAACGATGAGTATATAACCTCGTCCTGATCGGGCGAGCCAAGGGGTTACGATGGGAAAAGTCATGCGAGAAATGCATCAGGTTCTTTTTGTAGGTGTTGTCTTGCTATTGGGTTTTTCCACCAGCACGTGGGCCCAGGGGAACGCCACATTGAGTGGAACCGTGACCGACAGCACGGGAGCCGTCATCCCCGGTGTTGTCGTCACGGCGACTAACGAAACGACCGGGATGGTCACGACCCGCATGACCAACGAGAGGGGAACTTTCGAGTTCACTCGTTTGCCACCCGGGCTCTACACGCTCACCGCCGAGGTGCCCGGCTTTGAAACGGGAATCTACAGCGATGTTGAACTGAGAGCAGAGGAACCGGCCCTGCTGAACTTTACCCTCCAGTTAGGCGCGGTGGACACGGTCGTCGTGGTTGGAACGCGGGGGGAGCCACGGTCGGTGACCGAGTCGACGGTGCCGATCGACGCCATCGACATCCAAGAGCTGGGCAGTCAGGGCGTAACCGATCTGAGAGATCAGTTGCGGACGCTCGTTCCCTCGTTCAATGTCAACATCCAACCGATCAGCGACGCGTCGACGATCGTGCGGCCGGTGATGCTGCGCAACCTGGCGCCCGATCACACGCTGCTGCTGGTCAACGGGAAGCGCCGCCACCGCTCGTCGATCATCGATTGGCACGGGGGTAACGGCGTGGCGTTCGGGTCACAGGGTCCGGATATCTCGTCCATCCCGTCGATTGCCCTGCGGCAGGTGGAAGTGTTGCGGGACGGCGCGGCGGCGCAATACGGCTCGGACGCCATCGCCGGCGTGATCAATTTGCTGCCCAAGGACAATCGTTCCGGCGGCAGCCTCGAATTTACCACGGGGGCCTACGGCCAAGGGTGGGACGGCAAAGCGTATACCGTCGCCGGCAACGTCGGATTGCCGCTCGGCGAGACCGGCTTCGCCAACCTCAGCCTCGAGTATGGGAGCTCGAATCCGACCGACCGCAGCATCCAGCGCAGCGACGTGGCGGCTCTGATCGCAGCCGGTAATAACGATGTCCGACAGCCAGCCCAGATCTGGGGCTCTCCCGAGATTGACGACGACCTCAAGTTCTTCGGCAATTTCGGCTATCTGTTCGGCAATGGCCTTCAGTTCTACGGACACACGAACTACGCCAGCAAGAAGGTGACCGGCGGCTTTTTCTTCCGCAACCCCAACACCCGAGGGGGTGTCTTCAGCGCCGACGGCGGCCGGACCCTGCTCATCGGCGACGTGCTAGCGGCGCGCAATGAGGGCTCCGCCAACTGCCCCACGGTGAGGATCACCAACCATGTGCCCGATCCGGACGCCCTGGGACGGGTGCGCTCCGACCCGAACTGCTTTTCCTTCCAGGAACGGTTCCCCGGCGGGTTCACCCCGAACTTCGGCGGGGACGCGACCGATTCCTCGGTGGTCGCCGGCCTACGCGGGTTTATGGCCAGTGGCCTCGTTTGGAACGCGAGCGTCAGTGTCGGCGCTCACGAGACCGACCTGTTTATCGTCAACACGGTCAACGCCTCGCTCGGCCCGGACACTCCGACGGACTTCAATTTGGGGAGTAACCGGCAGCAGGAGACGAGTCTCAACTTGGATGTCTCCTATGCTATTAGCGACCGGGTCAACATCGCGGGCGGAGTTGAGTGGCGGCAGGAGCAGTACGAGAGCAGGCTCGGCCAGCGCGAGTCGTGGGACATCGGCCCCTACGCCGCACAAGGCTTCAGCGTCGGCTCCAACGGCTTCAGCGGCTACAGCCCGCTTGCCGCGGGGAAATGGAGCCGCAGCAGCATCGCGGCCTACGGCGATGTCGAACTGTCTGGGCCCCAAGACCGGTGGACGATCGGCACAGCGGCGCGCATAGAAAACTTTGAGGATTTCGGTACTACGGTTAACGGCAAACTGTCGGGCCGCTACCGGTTGGTGGATGCCTTCTCGCTTCGCGCCAGCGTGAGCAGCGGGTTCCGCGCACCGACGCCCGGTCAGCAGAATGGGTTCAACTTGTCCACGATTTTCGACCCGACGGTCAATGACCTGGTGGAACGAGGCACGATCCCGTCGATCTTCCCGATGGCGCGACTGAGAGGCGGGCAGCCGCTCGACCCCGAAAAGTCGGTCAACTACGCCGTCGGCGCGGTCATCGAAAACGGGCCGTTGATCTTCACGGCGGACTACTTCCACATCGATTTGTCCGACCGCCTCGCCGTGACGCAGGACTTCACCCTCACACCGGAAGAAGTCGATCAGCTTGTGGAAGAGGGGGTCGAGAACGCCCGCGGCCTGTCGAGCTTCCGGTTCTTCACAAACGAAATCTCCACCCAGACGCAGGGGGTCGATCTGGTCTTTAGCTACGCGCCCTCCAGCCTGAACGGCAACACCGTGTTCGGCGCCGTCTTGAACCACACCACCACCCAGGTGAAGCAATTCAATCCGGAGTTGCTCAACGTGTCGCGGCGAATCCGGGAGCTGCAGGAAGCCCTGCCCAAGAACCGCTGGAACCTCAGCGTCAACCAGAGGGTCGGCCGCTGGGAACTCCTCGGGCGTGTCAACTACTACGGTGCCTGGTTTGACTGGGACAGCGCTCAGGCCCTATTGAGCGGCAAGCCGGTCTTCGATGTCGAGGTCAGCGTTCCGCTCTCGGAGGGGACCCAGCTGGCGGTCGGCGCCCAAAACGTGTTCAACACGTTTCCCGATATGTCGCCCAACGCGAGGAGTGTTGGAGAGCGGTACAGCGAGTACACGCCGTGGGGTTTCAACGGCGCTTACTACTACATCCGCCTGGGCTACACCTGGAAGACGTCACTGTAGGCGATCTGGCAAGACCGCGCCATCTATTTCCGGTTCGCCCAAAGGACACCTTCAGGGGGATCTCACGCAGGGGAATCTCTCGTCAATCGTTCTTTCCCGATCCTCCCCAGCACGATTTCCAATCTATCTCAATATCAATGCGTTAGGTCCGTGGGAAGGTTCGGACCTGCGGCTTCCTCGACCGTCCCAAATTTTGAGGCCGACACTTTACGGCTCGCTCCGGTAAGTATCTCGTGAGAACAACCGGATTGGGGGGGGCTCCGATGATCGACAGCTCACATTCGGCCATTGTGTTCAGCGAGGGGACTCTCAGCAGACGGTCTCCAGCTTCTGTGAGTACCCGTCCCGGAGCCGAAATAGGAAAGCGGCCCCGAAGGACCGCTGGGGTTCTGGATGGGCGTGTGGCCTAGAGACGTTCGAGGGCGTCCTCGAGGGCGTCGTCGACCAAGTGGGTGTAGATCTCGGTGGTCGAGAGGTCCCGGTGCCCGAGGGCCCGCTTGACCACCAGGATGTCCCCCGTACGGCTGTAGAGGTGGGTGGCGAAGGTGTGCCGCAGGGCGTGGGGACTCATGCGCTTGCGGATGCAGGCCTTCCCGAGCCAGTGCTTGACCCGGTTGGCGACCTGACCTGCAGACAGGCGCGAGCCACGGTTGGAAAGGAACAACGCCCGGCAGTCGCCGTTGCCCTGGCAGCGGCGCTCGTTCAGGTAGACGCGGAGGAGGGAGCGCAGCGTGGACTTTAGGAACTTCACCTGGGGCACGCCGCCCTTGGCACGGACCCGGAGATGTTTGGCGTCGAGGTCGACGTCGTCAATGTCGAGGTTGACCAGTTCTCGCAGGCGGATACCGGTGCCCAGGAACAGCTCGATGATCACCCGATCCCGGCGGGCGATCTTAGAGGACCGGCCCCTCAGTTCTTTCGACAGCCGCCGTTTCTCGGCCTCGGTCAGGAAGCTCGGTGTGGTGCGCGGCAGCCGTCTCAAGGTCACCGAGCGCGCCGGGTTCTCCCCGACCTGCCCGGTCTCCTCCGCCCAGGCGAAAAACGACCGGACGGCCGCCTTGAAGCGGTGCAGCGACGCCGGGGACCGGGGAGTGCCGGCGGCCGAGTTCACGACCGCCGGTGAGGTCAGCGCTTCGTCGAGCAAGGCACTGGTCACGCGGCCCAGGGTGAGCCCGGGGTGGCGCTCCAACAGGACGGATGTGAGCTGCTGGAGGTCCCGCAAGTACGCGCTGATGGTGTTCGGAGAGCGACCCTCGGCGGCCAGCCTTCTACCGAAGGCCTCGACCGCCTGCTCGAGCGGCTCAGGCCCGGGCAGGAGCCGAAGCGCGCTGCTTGCGGCGTTGGTCATGCTAGCGACCTCCTTCCTTTTTGGCGCTCCGGCCCATGGCTGTCCCCTTGGGCAGGGGCAGCTTGTCGATCCGGCCGGTCTCGTGGGCCCAGACCAGGAACATGCGCAGCACCCGCATGGTTTTCTTGACGGTGGGCTCGGCGCGCTGCTTGCCGCTCGCGAGTTTCAGAAGCGCGTCGGAGCGGAAGAACTTGCCTACGTGGGGGGCCAGGATGCCTTTGAGCTTCCGGTCGGCCCCGAAGAAGGCTTCGATCTGCTCGAAGTCCTTGCCGTAGGTATAGACCGTGCGCTCCTTCTTGCCCTGGCTTTTCAGGTGTTCGAGGTAGGCCTGGCCAGCCTCGTGCAGTGTGTCGGTCATGATGTGACTCTCCTTTTCGGTGGGTTGAAATGGTTGATCTACAAACGCTTATGCGCTCGACACCATGGACGCTTCGTGTCGATCGGAAGTCAAGGCCATCCACGCGGGCGGGGAGGAATCTCATGAAAAGACCGATTGAAACCGTGACCCGGACGGTGCTGGTCCTCACCCTGGCGGCCTCCCTGGCAGGCTGTGCAGCGAAGCGGCCGCCGCAGCGCATCCAGCACGCGATCCAAACCATGAACCGCCACATGCCCGAATACGTGGCCGAGGCCAACCAGTCCCTGGAGGAGGCGAAGCACCCCGAGCGGGAGCGGCTTAAGGGAATCGGCGAGCGTCTGGCCGAGGGGTTGGCCGCCCTGGACGCTTGGGCGCAGGGTGAGAAGCCGCCGCAAGAGCGGAGCGAAGCGGAACCGCAGAAGAAGAAGAAGAAGAAGCGATGAACACGATTCTCGAAGAGAACCGGGAAGCCGTCCGCGCGGTCGGGCGCCGGCTCATGGAGATCGGCGCGGTGCTGGCGGAAGGAAAGATGGACGAGGTGCGGACCCGGGCCGCAACCGCCCGGCGGACCTACCGCGCCTGGGAGGAGCTGGACCAAGCGCGCGCCGAGATCGAAGGCGTGATCCGGGACCGGCAGCGGATGCGGGCCACGCGGCAGGAGTTAGCCGAGTTGCTGGGAACGATCATCCGGGCGGCGCTCTTACCGAGGCTGCCCTGAATGGCTCCGCTATCCACCAAAGAACGTGAAGTGGCTAAGACCCTGGCCGACCCGGTGCTCTGGGGCCAGGCCTACCTGCGCAACCGGGATGGCCAAGAGAGGGTCTACTGGCCGCATCAGATCGACGACCTGCGGTGCCCCGAGCGCAACATCATTCACCTGGACGGGCGCGACGTCGGCAAGAGTGTGTGCATCAGCACCGATGCGCTGCACTTCGCCTTCACGCATCGCGGCAGCCAGGGTCTCGTCGGCGCGCCCCACCAGGGGCACCTGGACACGCTGATCGAAGAGTTCGAGTTCCAGCTCGACGCGAACCCGGACCTGATGTCGAGCATCGCGCTGAGCAAGTACGGCAAGCCCAAGATCCACCGCAAACCCTACTTCCGCCTGGAATTCACCAACGGCTCCATTCTCTACTTCCGTCCGGCGGGCGCTTATGGCGACTCCTTCCGGTCCCTGCACGTGGACCGCGTCTGGGTGGACGAAGGCGCCTGGCTCACCGAGCGGGCGTGGAAGGCCCTACGCCAGTGTCTCAAGGCCGGCGGGACGCTCCGCATCTATTCGACCCCCAACGGACTGCGCGACACCACCTACTACCGGCTGGCCAGTTCGACCCAGTTCCAAGTGTTCCGCTGGCCCTCCTGGTTGAACCCGATCTGGAACGAGGAGCGCGAGGCGGAACTCGAGGAGTTCTACGGCGGCAAGGACAGCGCCGGGTGGCAGCACGAGGTGGCCGGCGAGCACGGCAAGCCCTCCTACGGGGCATTTAACGTCGAGCATTTGAACCTCTGCCGCCAGGACGTCATCGAGTACCAGAAATGCGTGATCACGGGAGAGGAGCTACGGGGCTGCGAGACCGAGGAGGCCTCCCACGACCGGCTGGAGATGCTGCTGAACCTGATGCCGCAGACCGGCGTGTTCTGGATCGGCGGCGACCTGGGCTACACCAACGACCCGACCGAGATCGTGGTCTTCCAGGAAGTCGAGCTACCGGAGCGTCGCGTTCTGAAGCTGATCCTTCGCGTGCGCATGGAGCACGTCGCCTATCCCCACATCGCCCAGGCCATTGGGCTCTTGGATCGCTACTACGCGGCGACCGGCATCGGCGTGGACAACGGCGGCAACGGCCTGGCTGTGGTGCAGGAGCTCTTGACCCTGGACAAGTACCGGGACCTGCAACTGGACGGACGGCTGCGCGGCTACGACTTCGGGGGCATGACGACCCTGGCCGTCCGGGACGGCAAGGAGGTCAGAAAGCGCACGAAGGAATTCATGACCAGCCTCATCAACGGTGCGTTGCAGCGCCGTCAGGTCGTGTTCCCGGTCGAGGACTTGGAGATCGAGGACCAGTTCACGACCCACACCTATACGCTCCACGACGGTCGGGTGGTCTACGCCAAGGGCAACGATCACATCGTCGACGCCGTACGGTGCGCCATGCTGGTGAGGGAACAGGCCAATCTCGATCAGGTCGGAGAGGAGACGGTCTTCCTGGTGCCGGTGATGACCGATCCGGTGTTTGTGTGATTTTCAAACCCCCTCCTTGATTTTTTGACTGACCTCAGACAGGCTGTTAACTTGACGATGCCATGACGAGTCTCACCAGAAACCCCGGAAGGTTTTTCAGGAAAAACACAGCCGGAGTACTCGTGGCCCTACTGCTCCTGGCTGGCTTGCCGGCCTGCGCGGCAAGGCACATGCCCGACTGGTCCAGAGTGCAAGCCGTGGTCCCGAAAACAAAAACCGAGGTGCAGTTGTACAAGGACAAAGCGCCCCAAGGAAGAAGCCGGAAGATCAAGGGTCGCTTCGACTCGGCCACGGCCGATTCCATCACGCTGAAGCTCAAGGACGGGCAATTGCATACTCTGCAGAAGCAGGCTGTGCGTAAGGTTCTCACCCGTCGTCCGTTCTCGAAACGATGGCCGGGATGGGTCGCCTTGGGGGTTACGCTAACCATATTGGCTGCCATGCCTCTGGATTCCGATGATCCTAGGCCGATATCAAGCCCGCAAGCCCACGCATTAATCACTCTTCCGACCGCCGCCGCATTTTTCTACGGCTCACGGATGGGAGGGATTTACGAGGTACCGCTCAAGCATCGGACTCGACCGGCAGGAAGCCAGCAGCCCGGTGCTAAGGACAAGGCTTCCGGAAAGCCGGAAAATCATCCGCGTCGGGACTAAGTGACCCCCGGCCGGGCGAGTTTCTGTTGTCCTTCGCCGCCGCTCTTTTCTGCGGAAAACCAAGGCCAACAACCTGGACCGCTCCCGGTCCGTGGAGCTGAGTCGGCACCCTTCCATCGAGACAAACTACCTCCCAACCCGTCATCCGACGGCGTACAGCCCAGGACGCCTCGCAGCCCGGCCTGTGACAATCAGGCGAGATGAGGTTGGGTTTTTGCGCCCAATTCGCCTGTGACCCAAATCCCGTCGTTTCTGCCCGCCCGACGTTTCCCCCCTGCCTCCGGTAAGTAACCCTTAGGGCGAGGTGTTCTCGCCACAGGGCGCGAATGTCGCGCCGGAAAGGGCAACACACGGACCGGGAGGACCCTGATGGAAACGCGAACCGACCCACAACCCGCTACTTCGGCCGCAGCGGCGGGCAGCCATCCCCCGTCGCTTGCAGCCGACGCCGACGTGCTCGTCCCCCTGGCCACGGCCGCCGCTCTGGACGCATCGACATTCCGTTCTATCAACGCCACCGAAGCGGTCCCCGCTTCTTGGGAGGAGCGGGCCCGCAAGGCTTGGGAGTACTACCTCGAGGAGCCGCTGGTGAAGAACTGCGTCAACTCCTGGCGCACCTTCGCCGTGGGCGACGAGATCAAGATCGCGAGCGACGACGAGGAGGTGAAGTCCGGCGCCGTAGAGCTCGCCGCCCAACTGGGGGTCTTCGCCTTCGTCAAGGACATGGTGCTGCAGCTCCTGGTCAAGGGCGACGGGGTCGGGTTCAAGCGTTACACGAGGGACGGCAAGGCGCTGGAGGAGCTGGTCTCGGTCAATCCCGTCTCGGTCAAGGTCAAGTACGCCCAGGGAGAGCTGGTCGAGGCGCGCCAGTTCCCGGAGGAGCATCCTGGCGCGGGCGAGGGTCTCGATCTCCCGGGCGAGCAGGTGCTGCATCTCAAGTGGGACGCCCCGTCTTTTTCGCCACGGGGCAACTCGCTCGTCCTGCCCGCGTTTCAGTCCATCGAACTTTTGCGCGACTACCGGAGGGCCGAGCAGGCCATCGCCAAGCGCTGGGCCACGCCCTTTCGCCTGATCAAGGTGGGCGGGGCCTTCGGCCAGAAGATGGTCATGCCCGACCAGAAGATGCTCGAGCAGGTCCGCGAGCGGGTCAACAAGATGGACCTCAAGAGCGGCCTGGTGGTGCCCTTCTACGTCACGGTCGAGACCCACGGCACCGACGGCCAAGTGCTGAACGTCGAGGATAAGGTCAAGGAGGTGAAGGAAGACATCGTGGTGGCGCTGGGACTCTCACGGTCCCTGGTCACCGGCGACGGTCCCAACTTCGCCACCGCCTCGGTGAGCCTCAGGAAGATGCTGGTGATGATCCGGGAGATCACCCAGACCGCCAAGACGATCCTCTACTGGGTGTTTGACGACTGGCTGGAACTGAACGGGTGGAAGGGCAAGACGCTCCAGTTCCTGTTTAACGATCTCGATCCTTCCGATGCGGTCGACTTCAAACGCCTGCTCATCGAGCTTTACGACCGCAAGCTGATCAGCCGCTCCAGCCTCCAGCTCAAGATGGACCTCGACCCCGACATCGAGGCCGCCAACCGGGACAGCGAAAGTCAATCGGTGGACCTGTTCGACGCCAAGCAGGTCAAGCCTATGGTCGACATGGTGCTGGCCGGGATCATGAGTGTCGAGCGCGCCCAGAAGATGCTGGGCCTGGACCCCGAGAAGCACACGCCAATCGGGACGGAGGCCGCCTGGGGAGGACCCAGCGCCCGCGGTGACGTCGGCGATGCGGTCTGCGACGACTGCGTGCACTTTGAAGAAGCGCGCAACCACTGCCGGGTGCACCGCAGCGAGGTGACGTTCGACACTCCAGCCTGCCGTTTCCTCGATCCCAAGACCCCGACGCTCGACAGAGGGGCGTAGGGCATGCTCGATGCACTTGCCGCCTCCACACCACCCCTGCCCCAGGCCGAGGCCATTAGGCAAGCCACGGCTAGGAGCGTCCGCCATCGGAATCGTTACACGGAAGCAACGGTCGCCGAGCTGACCGGCATGCTCTCCGGTGCCGAGGACCAGGTGCGAGGGGCCATCCTGCACTACAAGAGCCTCGGCTCGCTCCCCGACAACCAATTGGCGGCGCTCGAAGGCCTCAAGAAACTCCAGGCTGACATCCGGGAATCAATGACCCGGTTGCGGCGGGAGCAGACGCTGCGCTTTCGCCAGGCGGCGAGGACCTCCTTCCGCCAGGGCATCTCGGGCGGCATCGAGGACTTCGCCACCGCCCAGCTGCCCTTCTACCGCAACCTTGCCCCCGAGGGGATCAACAAGCTCGCCACGCGCGCTTTCACCCTGGTCGACACCGACGCGCTCGACTTCATGAGCCAGTACAACCTGGTGCTCACTGGCGACGTCCAGCGCGAGTTGGCCGACGGAATCCGGCGCACCGTGATGAGCGGCATCGCCACGGGCAAGGGCGTCGAGGGCATTGTCCGCGACCTCGGCCACGTGGTGAAGGACCCGGAATCGTTCCGGCACGCCGGCTCCAAGGTGTTCCGCAAGGCGCAGGTCCGCATGGAGGTGATCGCCCGCACCGAGGTGCTGCGCGCCCACAACCAGGGCCGCATCAAGTTCCACCAAGAGGTCGGCGTCGAGAAGCTCGAATGGATGACGATGGAGGATGAGCGGGTCTGCCCGGTCTGCGGTCCACTCGACGGCAGGCGCTTCGCTACGGGCCGGTTCCCGCCACAGCCCGCCCACCCCAATTGCCGCTGCACCAGTGTGGTGGCCTGGCCGCTGGAGATCTGCGGCGGCGAGCTGGGCGCGAAGGCAGCCCAGGTCTCCTCCGGGCCCGCCTGCATCCTGCCGCCGCAAACCATCGAGGAGCAGGCCAAGGCCAAGTCCCAGGAGACGGCCCAGCTCAAGGCGGCGTTTGAGAGCGGCCAGATCGGAGGCCTTTCCGACCTCACGGTCAAGCAGCTGCAGACCCTGTCGAAGCAAAACGGCGTCTCCATCGCCCGTACCAAGGCCGACTTCATCCACCTGCTCGACCAGGTGGAACCGGGCCTCAGCCACGCCGACCTCTCGGGAGCGGCGCTCAAGGCCAAGCTGAAAGAACACAAGATCGGTCTGCTGCGCACCAAGCAAGAGCTGGTGGGACTGCTGGCCGAGAAGCAGGCGGCGCTCAAACACGCCCAGCAGCTGGCCGAGCAGTTAAAGAAGGTCCCGGCGCCAGGTGGGCTCGACCAACTCACCGTGGTCGAGCTCAAGGAGATGGCCAAGGCCAAGGGTGTCTCGCTCAACCTCACCAAGCAGGACGTGATCGCCCTGCTCGACGAGCTGGAGCCAGGGGTGGATCACTCCGGCCTCAAGGGAAAGCTCCTCATCGAGGCCAAGAAGAAACACCACATTGGGCCGCTCAAGAACAAGCAACAGCTGATCCAGGCCATCGAGAAAGCCGCCGGCGAGGAGCTGGCCGAGCAAGCCAAACAGGAAGCCGTCGAGGCCGCCAAGAAAGAAGCGCTCAACAAGGCCAAAGACGCGCTGGAGCAGGCGAGCGCCAAGGTGGTCGTGCCCGAATCACCTTCGGGTTACGCGAACTTCCTCTCAGCCGTGAAGGATGCCGAAGCTGCGCTTGCCGGAGGCTCCGGTCTCCCCCAGGAGCTGCTCGAGGCCCAGGCCAAGGAAATTCTCCTCAAGAAGCAGCTCTTCCGCGATCAGGTGGCGGCCCTCAAGGCCGCCCAGCTCAAGAACCTGGCCAAGGAAACCCAGCTCAAGCACTGGCAATGGACCAACAAGAACGAACTGGTCACGCTCTTTACCGAAACCGACCCGGCCACGGTGCAGGCGGCGCTTGACAGCATCGAAACCAAACACGCCGCCTGGCTGGCAAAGCACGGCGGCAAGAAAAAGGCCGCAAAGCCCAAGGCGCCAAAAACGCCCAAGCCCGCGCTCAAGGCGCCCGAACCCGACGCACCGCCCGCCTTCACCAAGAAGGGCAGCGAGTTCGAAGCCGTGGACACGGCCTGGGCCGACAAGGGCAAGCCGGACAGTTTCACCTACGCCGGCAAGGCCAAGGTCGGCGGCGCCCACAGCAAGGAGTTCTGGACCGACGATGCGGGCGACCGGTGGCTGTTCAAGCCCAAGGAAGGCGCCGCTGATGCCTTCATCCCCCACGGAGAGGAAGCGGCCTACAAGATCGGCCGGTTCATTGACCCCGACGCCATCGAGGTTCGAACCATTCGGCTCAACGGCCGAGTGGGTTCCATCCAGAAATGGCGGACCGATCTGAAGCGCAAGATCGACTTCGACGGCGTGAATCCGGTCGAGCTGACGACACTCGACGTCGAGCAGGTCCAGCGCGAGCACGTGATCGACTGGCTGATCGCCAACCACGACGGCCATGCCAAGCAATTCCTGCGGGCCCGCGACGGCGCGGTCTACGGCATCGACAAAGGCCAGGCTTTCAAACACCTGGGCGAGGACCGCCTGTCCATCGACTACCACCCCAACGGCGGGTTCGGAGAGAAGGAGCCCTTCTACAACACCCTGTTCCGCGCCGTGAAGGGCGGCGACGTCGAGGTTGATCCGGCCGTGACGCTGCGCACGATCGGCGAGGTCGAAAAGATTCCCGACGAGGACTACCTGGCCATCCTTCGTCCCTATGCCGAAGGTCGTTTCGGTCGTAACGAAGCCCAAAGACGGGCTTTTTACGACACGGCTCTGGAACGCAAGCGGAACCTGCGCCTGGACTTCGAGGCCTACTACGCCGACATGTTGGGGAAGAAGGACTTCCGCTTCGACGACGTGGTTGAGGCCCTCGCCCAGGCGAAGCTCGGGCCGGCGGAGCAAGAACTGCTCGAGGAGGTGCGCGACCTCGGTTGGCAGGGCAAGGCCATGAGGTTCGATGAGGGCGACATCGAGGACCAGAACGCGCTTGTCTTCGCGGAGACCTTCGGTGGCCGGCAGCGCACCGTCGTCAAGATGAAGGTTCGACCCGAGGCGGAGGAGAAGCTGCTCGCCGTGCTGCGGCAGGCCGGGATCGAGACGACGCCGGCCAAGGTCGGGCAGCCGATCCCGGAGGATGTGTTTGCCAACGATATCCTGGCCGCGGTAAAGACCGTCAACCACCATGTCTCGGACGCGCAATACAACCAGACGACGCTTGGCAAGCTCGCTGATCACATGGCGGCGCTCAAGCGCTTGCGCCAGGCCGACGACCGGGACGTCAAGGAGATGGCCGGGACCTATATCGCCTGGATCGAGAAGGTGCAAAAGGCGGCCCGTGACAAGACCCCCATCGGGGAACATTTCGAGGCCTATCTCAAGAAGCGTGCGACCAGGAAGAAAAAGCGGAAAGATGTCCCCTTCACCGTCCGGCGGACGAAGGTGCTCCATACCAAACGGCAGCTCAAGGGCGGTGACCTGGTCGTGGTGGAGGAGGCTGCCGACAACAAGGCACTGTTTCAGGGCGCATCGCTCAAAGCCGGCGAGCAGTACGAGATCGACTTCGGCGACGGCGTGCGCGCCGTCTACCGGCCTTCCTCCGACAAGAACCTGTTCGCACAACGGGGCGAGCTCGAGCTGATGCTGCCGGATCGTCCCGACGCCAAGAGCCTGAATCGGGCGCTGGAGCAAATGGATTCCCTGGGACTCAAAACCGGCGCGGCTACGCCCCAGGACGCCGAGTTGCTTTATCTTCACAAACAGGCCTATCTAAGCAAGGTGGATCGGGAGCCGGAATACCAACAACTGATCGAGGGGCTGGACCGCCGGGCGGTGGGCAAGGAGGAGCGCATTCAGACCATGCGTGGCTTCTGGGAGCGGCGGCTGGGCGTGAAAGACCTGACGCGCATGGCGGGCTACGAACCGCTGGGCACGCACCAGACGGCCTTTGGCCTCCCCGGAAAGACGGCCGGTTATCGACACCAATACCGGTTCGATCTTTCGGATCAAGACCTCGAGAAGCAGATGAAGGGATATGGACTCTATCACTCGCTGACGAACGGGCAAGACCTGCCGTCGTTCATCGACACGGTGCTTGCAAATAACGGCGCCATGGTGAGCACGGTGGAGAAGATGCGAATCGGTATCCCCGTGCGGTGGATGTCGCCGGCGGAGGACATGGTCAGCGGCGGCGCGTCCTACGTGTTTGCGAGAGTCAAGACTGCTGGTGAAGTCCTCTCTAATACCTCGATTGGGGAGTTGTTCGCGGCGCGCGAGCGGAAAAACAAGACCCGGCTTGTAGCGGACGAGTTACGTACGGCGACTTTCCAAGAGCAACCGCTTACAAACACCGGGTCAGACGCGTGGCGAGCGCTGTGGGATGCCGCAGAGCGCTTCTCAACAGCCGATGCGTACCCGGATCGCGGCTTCCCATTCACGGAAGAAGATTCACGCTGCGTCCTATGCCAACAGGAACTTACAAACGAGGGCATGCGTCGATTAAGGCAGTTCAGGGAGTTCCTCAGCTCAGCCGCTCAGGGCGAGCACGATAGAGCGGCGGCGAAATACCGCGAGAAGCATTCGCAGATCAACGAAGCGCTCGTTTTGGACGAGCCAGCAGCGGAAGCACTCGACGAGCTTCATCTGGACGACCCTGCCCTCACTGACGCAGTTCGCGCGCGTCTGGACGCAGCGGAGACCCGAAGAGAGCAGTTAAACAACTCATTAACCGAGGAGTTGCCGTGCCCTCAGAATCTGCCTGTGCGGTCACTCGACATGCGCATCCTGACGAATTACGTCGGGAATCTGAGAGATCGGGCAAGACAGCTTCGGGAGGCAAGTCAGCCAGAGACGATCAGTAGGCTAAGAAGCGAGTTGAACGAACTTGACGCGCGCCAGCTGCTAGCAAATCACGTGGGTAATGTCCTAGAAGCAATCGAACGGAAGAAGAAGATCGCTGCCTACCAACTGTGCGTTGAGGAAACGCGGACAAATGCGATCACGCGGAAGAGCAGCGAGGTTACAAAACGCGCAGTCACCGAGCAACTCACTAGGAGTTTTGCGGAAGAGTTGGCCGCGCTCGAGTTCCATCACGTTGAGGTGCAAATGGTAGACGCGGGTGGGTCTATTGACTCCCGCATAATATAGAGTCAGTCAAAACAAAGAGAAGACTGTTTCCAGAAGGCCGTGATCAAACGCGGTTTGCGGTACATGCGGCGGAGTGCCTTGCGGGCCCGCTCGTTCAGCTCGCCGTAGTCTTTCGGACAGACGTTCGGCAACTCGTGCTGCTTCCAGTAAGCCCAGATGTATTCCACCGGATTCAACTCCGGCGCATAGGGTGGCAAGTACTCGGTTGCGATGTGGCCTTCGGAGAGTTCGATGAACTCTTGCACCAGGCGGCTACGGTGCGCCGGCAGCCGATCCCAGACGATCAGCAGCGGGCGATCGATATGACGTACCAACGCCTTGAGAAAGTCGGTCACTTGCTCTTTGCCGATCGCACCGGGATAGAGCCGGAAGTAGAAGTTACGCAGCGTCAGCCCCGCCGAGACGGAAAGCTTCTCCCAGTTGAAGTTAAACTGCAGCACCGGTGTTTGGCCACGTGGCGCCCAGGTGCGGCAGCGATGCGGCTTCTGACTCAATCCGCTTTCGTCGATGAAGACGAGCGTACGGTCTTCGTTTTGGGCTTTTTTTTAATGCGCTTCCAGGTCTTGCGCTTCCAGGTGCGGATCCGCTCTTCGTTGCGCTCGCGCGCCTTTCCGGCCGGGCGTTGCGGGCTCCAGTCGAGCGCTCGCAGGATCTTCCAGACGTGGCCTGCGTGGTATGCGACCCCGAACTCGTCTCCGGTCAGCCGAGCCACCCGCGGACAGCTCCACAGGGGCGTTGGGAAGCCGTGGGCTTCCGGGCCTTCCAGCAGCAGCGACGTCAGGCGTTCGCGTTGTGCGGCATCGAGGAGCGGCTTGCGTCCGGCGCGCCCGGCCTGGCGGAGTCCGGCCGCACCCTGCTCGCGGTATTGCCGCCGCCACTCACTGACGGTTTGGCGAGCGACGTTCAGCCGTCTCGCCGTCTCGGACTGATTGTGGCCTTGGTGGAGCAGCCGCATCGCTTCGAAACGGCGCTTCTCCAGCGCCTTGAAATCCCGCTTCACACCTTTGGGGTTGCCCATACATATATAGATGCTCCACACTGTCAAAAGTGTCATAATAATTTGCGGGATTCAATAGGGGCGCACTATATCATGAACTACAGCTCAGGAGAGCGCCGGGGGTAGAAGTCTCAAAGGTCGTGAGCGACGGTGAAGGTCGGTGTCTTTCAATCGCTTCCTTCTTCGCAGAATTGAGCACTGCCGCAGATCGACCGGCCATTCTGTTTGATGACCCTGTCTCATCGTTGGACCACAATTGGCGCGCGAATGTTGCGAAGCGTCTCGTCGTAGAATCGCATTCTCGGCAGGTAATTGTATTCGCCCATGACATCGTTTTCCTTCTCGCGCTTATAGAGAAAGCTGAACAGCTCCACGTAGACCTCAAGCACCAATACTTACGCAGAGACTCGACGGTTGCGGGACTATCGTCCCAGCAGCTGCCATGGATTGCAATGAAGGTGAAGAATCGCATCCGTCATTTGAACGATCTCTGGCAGGACGCAGACACAACCCATCACAAGGGACATCAGCAGAAGTACGAGCGTGACGCGTCCAACATATACGGTCTTCTTCGCGAAGCGTGGGAGCGGGGTATCGAAGAAGTGCTCCTGGGTGGAACCGTTGAAAGGTACCGGAACAGCATTCAGACAAAGCAAGCACGTCTACTCTCTGACATCTGCCAGGCTGACTGCGATGCACTTGATGCCGGAATGACAAAGTGCTCGAAGTGGCTTCCGGGTCACGACCAATCAGCCGCAGAGAACGTACCATTTCCCGAGCCGCACGAGCTCAAGAAGGACATCAAATCGCTTGAAGGCTGGGTTCGAGGTATTCGAAACCGCCGTAAGAATTAGAATGATGCTTAGACGTGGATTTATACATCGGGCTAATGCTCAGGTGCCCAACTGGAGAGACAGGTGAACCGCAGATAGCAAACGCATCAGACTCACGAAATGCTATTTGCTATCGCCCACTGCGAGCTGGCAGTGCCCACTGGTCGCGTTCCAGTGGCGCGATGGAAACGGGTGCGTGACCAATAGAGACGCATTTGACCCCTGGGGGGCTAATAGAGGTCAGATAGGGGTTCATTAGGGGGCAGAGTCTGTCGCTTGATTCAATCACCGCACGCTGGGAAGGGACCCGAAAGTGGTGCTGGCCCGTCTCAGACACGCGCGCTCCACCGTCGGCGTGCACCCCACTATGACCGGCTCGCCGGGCTTTTCCGCCTCGGGGGCGCGCGCGTGAGCACGTACCGCCGCCGCGGTGAAGGCGCTGAGTGTTTCCCCAGGCGACACCGTGGTGGACCTCGGATGTGGCACGGGAAGGAACTTTCCGTGGTTGGAACGCACCATCACCGCCTCCGGGCGTATCGTCGGCGTCGACCTTACCGATGCCATGCTGCGGGAAGCGCGGGATCGCGTGGAGAGCGCTGGATGGGCGAATGGCGAGCTGGTGGAGTCCGACGTGGCCGACTGTGAGCTTCCGGGCAACATTGGAGGCGTGTTGTCCACCTACGCGATGACGATGGTCGATGATTACGACGGTGTCATCCGGAGGGCAGCGGAGGCGCTGCGTCCCGGAGGACGCCTGGCCATCTTGGAGATGAAGCGACCGGAAGGGCTGCCGGAGTGGATGGTTCGTTTCGGAGCTTGGCCCCTCCGGCCCTTTGGAGTGCGCCCTGCCTATGCCGAGCGAACGCCCTGGGAGTCAGTCAGGCGGCACCTGGACGAGGTCCTGTACGAGGAGTTCTACGCCGGTGCCATCTACCTCTGTGTCGGGGAGCGGCGTTTGTGACCGCGGCCTTTGAAACTACATGCTGCATCGTCGGCGGCGGGCCCGCCGGCATGATGTTGGGAGTGCTGCTCTCTCGCGCTGGTGTTCGAACCGTCGTGCTCGAGAAGCATGCTGACTTCCTGCGCGATTTCCGGGGCGACACCATCCACCCGTCGACGCTCGAGCTGATGCACGAGCTGGGCGTGTTGGACAAGTTCCTGGCGCTGCCGCACCACAAGGCGCACCACATCTACGCACAATTCGGCGAGGCACGGTTTCGGGTTGCCGATTTCACGCGTCTGCCGACGCGCTGCCGCTTCATCGCCTTCATGCCACAGTGGAATTTCCTCAATTTTCTTGTCCGTCAGGGCCGGCGCTACAGCGCGTTCGAGCTGCGCATGGATACGGAGGTCACGGGCCTACTGGAAGAGGACGGGCGCGTATGCGGGGTACGCGCGAGTTCGCCCGAAGGTGAGTTGGAAGTTCGGGCCGATCTCGTGATCGGCGCAGACGGACGCGCGTCGGTCGTACGCGCTTGCTCGGCGCTCAAAGTCGAGGCGTTCGGCGCCCCGATGGACGTGCTGTGGTTTCGCCTGTCGAGGAAGGCCGGCGACCCAGAAGATCCGATGGGACATTACGCGGCGGGCCGTATCTTGATCATGATCAACCACCCCGCGCACTGGCAGTTCGGCTACGTGATTCCCAAGGACACCTTCGATGATTTGCGCGCACGGGGAATCGAGGCCTTTCGTGGGGCCATCGCCGAACTCGCGCGCTTCGCGGCTGATCGCGTTCAGGAGATCGCGAGCTGGAACGACGTCAAGCTGCTGACCGTGGCGGTCGAACGGCTCAAACGGTGGCACCAGCCGGGACTGCTCTGCATCGGGGATGCCGCCCATGTGATGTCGCCGATTGGCGGGGTCGGTATCAATCTCGCGATTCAGGACGCAGTCGCGTGTGCCAATCGGATCGCGCCGCCGCTGCGGGACGGCGGCCTCACAGATAGCGATCTGGCCGCAGTGCAGAGGCGGCGGCTCTTCCAGACATGGATCACGCAACGCACGCAGGTCGCCGTTCACAACCACGTGACGAAACGCGTGCTCGCGGGCAGGGGATCGGAACAGCTGGCGCCGCCGTTGCCGGTGCGAGTCATCTCGCGCGTGCCGGTGTTGCAGCGGATCGCCGCTCGCCTCGTTGGTATCGGCGTGCGGCCGGAGCACATCGAGACGGCGGCGATGCCGGAGAGGGGGCTATTCTGACCGGCGGGGCGGAAATGTCCTAAACAACGCTTCCGCCCCGAATTTGCTGGATCGGAAAAAGGGGGCTCTTCTGGGTTCTTAGAGGGTGGCCTGGGCTAGGACGGCCTGAATCCCCTTTCCCTCGCCTCGAACGATTCCAGATCGGTCCTCGCCGTCAAGGGTTCGCTTCGCCACGCCCAGCGCGCGCCCTTGACCGCTCCGGGTCGATCTGAAGAGCCTAACTTATTACGAGGGAAAGGAGATAAGCGGAACGAGCCACCTTTCCACCATCAGCGCGAGTGCGCCCCAATCGGCACTCCATCGATCGACGGTCCTCAAGTGCGGTCGCTTGCTTGCCCCCTCGTGGGCCGGTGCCACCCACTAGAAACCCGGAAGAGCCGAATTGTGCCCGACAATTTGCCTCGGCCTGCAGCGCAAGGCTGCATCTACTGCACGTTCTCGAGTTGCCCTTGTTGGCCATGGCAAGTGCCGACTTTCCGGGAGTGAATACCGATGCTTTTCACCAATACGAAGCGGCCGCCCAGGCCCAAGTGAGCGCTATAAAGAGCAAGGTCGAGGGCGTCGATGTCCAAGCCAGTCTCGAGACCGGCGTACCGCACGTCTCTATTGTCCGCTATGCCAAGAATCACAACATCGACCTGATCGTTCTGGCCACCCACGGCCGGACCGGAATATCTCACGCACTGATCGGGAGCGTGGCAGAAAAGGTCGTGCAGATGGCTCCGTGCCCGGTGTTGACCATCAAACATCCAGAGCACGAATTCGCGCTTCCGTAGAGGAACGAGTCGGTGGAACTCCAACCATACGCCTTGAAGCAAGGCGAGTGATTATTGAAGAGAATTGTACAATGGCGAGAATGTGGACAACAAGTGTTCGACAGGGATGCACGCTGCGGAGGCGACTTCGGCCAGATCGCAACCAGGTGGGACCAAGAAGACAGCGCCGGACAGTCGGCTGCCTGCTACTACTGGTTTTACTAGCGCTGGCCGCGTGCGGGGGCGGGGAAGACTCGGCCCTAACCACGTCCGCGTGTGTGGATTGCCATCGGGAGGTGACGCCCAACATCGTCACCGACTGGGAATTGAGCCGGCACCGGTCCGAGGGCGTAGATTGCTCTCTCTGTCATGGTGACGAGCATCGCACGGCGGACGACGTCGCGCTGGTCAAGACCGCCACGCCGGAGGTCTGCGGGACCTGTCATCCGATCCAAACCGAGCAATTCAATGCGGGCAAGCACGCCTTGGCGTGGGCCAGCATGAAGGCTATGCCGACGACCCATTGGCTGCCCATGGCCCTCACCGGCGGCATGAAGGGCTGCGGGGGATGCCATCAAGTCGGGGTTAAGAGCGAAGACGAGATCCGACAGTTGAAGGACGAGGGCGTCCTGTTCGGTCTGGCCTCCTGTGACGCCTGCCATACCCGGCACCTCTTCTCGGTCAAGGAGGCGCGTGAGCCACAAGCCTGCCGAACGTGTCACATGGGGATGGACCACCCGCAGTGGGAGATGTATTCCTCGTCGAAGCACGGAGTGCGACACGCGCTCAAACAGAGCGGAATTCTGCCCGCAGAAGCCGCGGCGCCCACCTGTCAAATCTGCCACATGCCCAAAGGGAATCATGAAGTGCGCACAGCCTGGGGCTTTCTGGCGGTACGCCTACCCCTGCCGGAGGACGAGCAATGGGCGGCCGACCGCGTCACCATTCTCCAGGCCTTGGGCGTCCTGGATCCGGAAGGAAATCCGACGGCGCGCCTGGAGGTGGTCAAGGGAGCCGACGTTGCCCGGCTCACCCAGCAGGATTGGCAGGCGGAGCGGGACCGAATGATCCAGGTCTGCGAACAGTGCCACTCCACCAATCTGGTTCACGCCGAATTGAAAAAAGGGGACGAGATGATCCGGGAGGCGGACCGATTGCTGGCCGAGGCGATCCGGATCGTTACAGCCCTCTACCGCGACGGAGTGCTTCAGAAACCAGACCACTATGCCTACGACTTTCCCGATCTGCTGGCTTTCCACGATGCGCCCACCGTTATCGAGCAGAGACTCTTCAAGATGCACCTGGAACACCGGATGCGGGCGTTTCAGGGAACGTTTCACAACAACCCGGACTACGCTCTCTGGTACGGTTGGAGCGAGATGTTGCAGGACTTGACGGAGATCAAGACGTTGGCCCGGGAACTGCGCAGAAACCGTTAGCAGCCCGTCGTGACTTATGCCGCGGGCTGTTGGCCAGCGAGGAGGAGCAGGAATTGTCCGGTTTGTCCGTGAGCGTGTTGGTTCTGGCCGCGGCAACCCTTGCCGTCATCGCGATTCTGGTTCGCCGGCCCGAGACGGCGGCCACCGTGGGAGGCAAGGTGCTGGCATTTGTCGTTCTCTTCGTGCTGCCCGGGCTCTTGCTGTTGGGGGGTGCCGGCCGGCACTATCAGCAGGCCCAGACGACCGAGTTCTGCCTGTCGTGTCACACCATCAAGCCCTACGGGGAGAGTCTCTACATCGACGATGCCCGTTTTCTTCCCGCGTCTCACTATCAGAACAAACGGATTCCCGCCGATCGGGCTTGTTACACCTGCCACACCGACTACACCATGTTTGGGGATCTGGACGACAAGATGCGGGGCGTGAGGCACGTATGGCACAACTTTTGGGGTGCCGCCTCCGACCCGGTCCAGCTCTATGAGCCGTATTCAAACCGGGCCTGCTTCCAGTGCCATCAAGGGGCTCGATCCTATGAGCAGGAAACAGCCCACGCGCCCTTTAAGAACGAGCTGTTGGCCGGCGACAAGTCGTGTCTCATGTGTCACAACCTGGTCCACGAAGTGGACAAGCTGGACCGCTTTGGGCGCTGGGACCCGGAGGTGAAGCCGTGATTTCGGATCGACAATCCAGGCTTCCCCCCGCACTGGCCACCCGCCTTCGATGGGCCGGGATACTGATCGCGGCGGGGATCGTCATCGAAGTGGCCACCCTGTTCTGGAACCACACCGTCTCACTCTTTCTCTTCCTGGGTCCGGGGGTCCTGCTTGTGGGTGCCGGGATGCTGCTCTACTTGTGGTCGGTCGTGACCAGGAGCGAGTGACGGGTGGTCGTGGAGGCGCCCGTTCGTACATTGATGCTCCTGTCGTTGCCGGCCCGCAACAACATTCCTTTAAGGAGGTAATCCGATGACCATGGAAACTGTGAGCGCTTTTCTAGGCTGGTGTACGATCATTAATGTAGGGATTCTTATCTGGTGGTTTCTGTTCGTCACAGTGGCGCAAGACTTTACCTATCGCTGTCATCGAAGGCTCTTCAAGATCTCGCTTGAGGCGTTCAACGCGATCCATTACGGCGGCATGGCAGTCTTCAAGTTTGGCGTGCTGCTGTTCAATCTGGTGCCGTATCTGGCCTTGAAGATCGTCGGCTGAGGCGGATGTGCTTTTGTAGGGGACGGGCTAACCGCGCTGTCCCGCGTCGAGCGCTAGATCCTGACGAGGCCAACTAGCTGGTGGCCTTGCAGAGAGATGGGATGAGCCTGGAGGAGGCGGTCCTATAACAGAGACTCACGATGACGACTGAGCAACGATTGGGCTAGCAAGGGTCTGGCAACAGCGTCCGGAATGACGAACCAGATATCCTGGACCACAGGTCAGCGGAAGGCCATTTTTAACATAGAGGGCGGAAATACGGTTGACAGCGTTTCCACCTCCAATTTCTTGATAGGAAAAACGGAAATCCACGTCAACCCCGCTTCCGCTTTTTCGCAACGGCCTAAATTCCATAACCCATTTATATATAAGGACTTATTCTCTAGGCCAAACGGTGAGTGGTTATGAAGAGGGTTGCAAGCGGCTCACCACTTAACTCTACTGTTTTCAGCCTGCCCCCGTGTCCATGGACAGTATCCGAGCCCCCGAAAGGGCTCAACTGTACCAGGACTGTTCCAAAAGTCGGTCAGTTCGGTCGTGCTGTTCTGAAAGTACTTTCATGCTCGTTGGCTTTGTGGTCGAGCCGGTCAAGGGCGCGCTCGGCTAAGTGCAGGCCCAAGTCCTGATCTCCCGTGACGTTCACAGCTTGATCCCAAAACCCGATAGCAGCCGAATGTGGGATGCGCGCATCGGGATTCTTCAGGTCGAGTTGGGAAACGCCTGACCGCCGCAGGATGGTCAACGGGTCGAATCCCAACGCTCGCAGCCCATCCGCAATCGGCCAAACTGGGGTATTTACTTGACTCAGGTGACCCCTACATCTTGTGGTCGACAGAAGCAGCATTTTCAGTGCCGCCGATGATGGACTTGTATGGCACGGGGTCGATGGCGACCGCCTGTTGCACAAGTCGATAGAAGAGCTTCCCTCGGCTGCGAGAGTTGCGTCGATTAAAGCGGAAGGTAAACTCGTCCAGGTAGTAGTCCAGATGCTCGGGGTTGACGGCCCCCTGATGCGTCCCCAGCAGCCAACGCTTCAAAAGCGACGCCACGCGGTGCACTCGGGGCAGCAGCTTCGAGGCCGACTCCGGCCCCTCATCGAGGAACGTTACTTCGTGCCGGTAGCCGCGCTTCTGTAGCGGCTCATAGCCCAGCCAGCCGTCGGTATGAACCGTGCTGCCCCGTTCAATCGCTTCTTCGGCAAAGGGCATCAAGCTTTCTGCGCTCGCATCCCGGACTCTGCGCATCCGAAGCCGTCCCGTTCCCCTGCCGTCCTCCTGGGCGGCGATGGCAATCAACGATTTGGTATAGGTCTGGCGACCGCGCACGCCCTCTTCTGGGCTGCCCCAGTACGTCTCGTCCACCTCCACACGGCCGCTGAGGCGGTCGCGACCGGGGCGCACCATGGCGCGGCGCAACTTGTGCAGCCAGCTCCAGGCCGTCTTGTAGCTGCCCAGCCCCAAGACTCGCTGCAGCCCCAGGGCACTCACTCCGTTTTTCTGACTGGTCACCCACCAGATGGCTCGCAACCACAGCCGCAGGGGCTGACGAGTGTCCTGGAACACCGTGCCAGCGGTGACCGAGGTCTGCCGACCGCAGCCCGAGCACTCCCACAGCCCTTGCCGGACCGGCCAAGCCGCGCCGTGTCCGCAGCGCGGACAGCGGAATCCTTCCGGCCAGCGCAGCTGGAACAGATAATCCCGACAAGCCTCCTCCGTCGCAAAGCGGGCCTCGAACTCAGCCAAGTTCCGCGGATAGTCCTCCATCGCACCGCATACTACATCTTGGGGCTACCTGAGTCAAGTAAATACCCCATTTCGGCCAAAAGGCGCGGACCAACAGCCCCGGTTCCGGCTTCATTGAAACCAAATATAGTCCCAAGAAGGCACTTGGCGCAAAATGACAAACCATCCGGCGCCAGAGGCCAAGCGTTCCCCTGCCGGTTTACGTACTTATAGACGAGCAACGCCAGTTTGGCTGGCGCTAACGGCTCGTTCTTAGCGGCTTGGAGGAGCGTGACAGCCTCGACGAACGGCTTGTTGTGCGGTGCAGTCTCATGGTTGTCTCCGTTCACCACGTCCTTCCCATCCACTTCACTTCGCCAATGATCTCAGCATTGCCAGGCCAGGGCAAGGGTTTCCATAAGGGATTATCGCTGAGCAGCAGCCAATTGCCATCCTCGCCCTTTCCCGCTCTCTTCACTACCAGACCGTCGTCGGAGCGCGCATGACCTGACTTCCTCCTCAAGTGGATTCTCGCTCTTTCCACTTGGTACAAAAAGGGCCGGTCAGGTCAGGCGTTTCCAAGACCGCCATCGCCAAGCTCATGGGCGTCTCCCGTACTACCCTCTACAGCTTCCTGCGCACCCGAGGGCTCAAGCCGAGCCCTTAGCGTGTATTTCTGCACGAATCGGGTCGCTACCCTTACTAGCGGCACGGGTGCGCCGAGAGGAAGCGTCCTCCTTGCTGGAGTAGTTCAAGCGTGCCTCACACGGCGAACCCAGCAGAAGGCCGTCACGGATCGATGATGCGGAAGTTCAAGGTCCTAGGGCCCGCGCTTCCGTCAAGGGACCCGGTGGCGGTGCCGGTGGTCGTGGTCGTGAAGGTCAACTGCGCGATGATGTCGTGCGTGTGCGCTATGGGAGTGTTCCCACCGCCGTCGCGGCTGGTCGCCACCGTGAGTGTCCCCGTGTTCAGCCCAGTGCTCACGTACTCATAGGTCCCACCGGAATGGCCGCTAAAAACGCGAGCACGTCCGGAGGAGAGGAATGAAATACTAAACTCCTCCTGTCCGCCGAAGTGGTTCGGGATAAAGAAGTCGAAGACAGGACCTTCCCGACGAAGAGGCTGTCGAACGCCGCTTGGCTTGTTGGAGCGAGCGGTTGCGCCCCGCCTCCTCCGACTCCTGAGGTGTCCAGCGCCAGACCGGTGGGAGAGATCAATCCCGAGGTAACGAGGTCTTCCACCCCGCTCCCGTCCAGGTTGGCCCGCTGGATCTTGTCCGTCCTCGAGTCCACCCAGTACATCTTGCCGGCGCCCAGGTCCAACGCCAGACTGTTGGGGGTGCGCAATCCCGAGGTGGAGGTGAGGAGGTCTTCCACCCCGCTCCCGTCCAGATTGGCCCGCTGGATCTTGTTTGTGTCCGCGTCCGTCCAGTACATCTTGCCGGCGCCCAAGTCCAGCGCCAGACTGCTGGGCCAGAGCAATCCCGAGGTGCGGGTGAGGAGGTCTTCCACCCCGCTCCCGTCCAGGTTGGCCCGCTGGATCTTGCGCGTCCCCACGTCCGTCCAGTACATCTTGCCGGCGTCCGGGTCCAGCGCCAGACCGGAGGGACCGATCACTCCCGAGGTGACGAGGTCTTCCACCCCGCTCCCGTCCAGGTTGGCCCGCTGGATCTTGCGCGTCCCCCCGTCCACCCAGTACATCTTGCCGGCGCCCAGGTCCAGCTCCAGGGCGCTGGGATATATCAATCCCGAGGTGACGAGGTCTTCCACCCCGCTCCCGTCCAGGTTGGCCCGCTGGATCTTGTCCGGCCCATCGTCCGTCCAGTACATCTTGCCTGCGCCCAGGTCCAGCGCCAGACCGCGGGGGACGCGCAATCCCGAGGTGACGAGGTCTTCCACCCCGCTGCCGTCCAGGTTGGCCCGCTGGATCTTGTCCGTCCCATAGTCCGTCCAGTACATCTTGCCGGCGCCACTACCACCCCCGCCTCCTGCGGCTCCTGAGGTGTCCAGCGCCAGACCGAAGGGCGCGCTCAATCCCGAGGTGGAGGTGCCGAGGTCTTCCACCCCGCTGCCGTCCAGGTTGGCCCGCTGGATCTTGGCCGTCCCATAGTCCGTCCAGTACATCTTGTCGGCGCCCAGGTCCAGCGCCAGACCGCGGGGACCGCTCAATCCCAAGGTGACGAGGTCTTCCACCCCGCCCCCGTCCAGGTTGGCCCGCTGGATCTTGTCCGTCACCGCGTCCGTCCAGTACATCTTGCCGGCGCCCAGGTCCAGCGCCAGACCGAAGGGCGCGCGCAATCCCGAGGTGACGAGGTCTTCCACCCCGCTCCCGTCCAGGTTGGCCCGCTGGATCTTGTCCGTCACCGCGTCCGTCCAGTACATCTTGCCGGCGCCCGGGTCCAGCGCCAGACCGCGGGGACCGCTCAATCCCAAGGTGACGAGGTCTTCCACCCCGCTGCCGTCCAGGTTGGCCCGCTGGATCTTGTGCGTCGCCGAGTCCGTCCAGTACATCTTGCCGGCGCCCAGGTCCAGCGCCAGACCGGAGAGCGCGCTCAATCCCAAGGTGAGGAGGTCTTCCACCCCGCTGCCGTCCAGATTGGCCCGCTGGATCTTGTCCGTCACCTCGTCCGTCCAGTACATCTTGCCGGCGCCCAGGTCCAGCGCCAGACCGATGGGAGTGATCAATCCCGAGGTGGAGGTGACGAGGTCTTCCACCCCGCTGCCGTCCAGGTTGGCCCGCTGGATCTTGGCCGTCCCCGCGTCCGCCCAGTACATCTTGCCGGCGCCACTATTACCCCCGCTGCTACCCCCGCTGACCGTCACCCGAACGCTCTGCGAACAGTTGTTCCCGGTCCGGCTCTCTCCGCTGACGGGATCGGCACAGGCGCCGTAGTAGTAGGTCCCGGCACTCGCCGGGGCCGTCAACCGGATCGACTCGGCACTGGCTCCGGAAGCGGCAAGAGCGCTCACCGCGTCCGTGCCCACGGGCGTATCGCTGCTCGATATCGTCGGGTCGTTCGAGCGGTAATAACGCAACGTCGTGGCGACCGACCGGAGGCCTCCCTGATTGCGGACGGTTACCCTGAAATCGAAGGATTGAGCGGTCCTCAGCGTGGAGACGCTGACGGAAGGAGTCTCCAAGACCAGATCCGGGAGTGATGAGCCCCCCCCTCCTCCGGCTCCTGAGGTGTCCAGCGCCAGACCGAGGGGCGTGCCCAATCCCGAGGTGACGAGATCTTCCACCCCGCTCCCGTCCAGGTTGGCCCGCTGGATCTTATCCATCCCGTCGTCCGTCCAGTACATCTTGCCGGCGCCCAAGTCCAGCGCCAGACTGGTGGGACCGTCCAAGTACCAGGTGAGGGTGACGAGGTCTTCCACCCCGCTCCCGTCCAGGTTGGCCCGCTGGATCTTGTCCGTGTACCAGTCCGTCCAGTACATCTTGCCGGCGCCCAGGTCTAGCGCCAGACTGAGGGGATACATCAATCCCGAGGTGGAGGTGAGGAGGTCTTCCACCCCGCTGCCGTCCAGGTTGGCCCGCTGGATCTTGGTCGTCAACCAGTCCGTCCAGTACATCTTGCCGGCGCCCGGGTCCAGCGCCAGACCGGTGGGTTTGCGCAATCCCGAGGTGCGGGTGACGAGGTCTTCCACCCCGCTGCCGTCCAGGTTGGCCCGCTGGATCTTGTCCCAATCCTCGTCCGTCCAGTACATCTTGCCGGCGCCCAAGTCCAGCGCCAGACTGCTGGGCCAGAGCAATCCCGAGGTGCGGGTGAGGAGGTCTTCCACCCCGCTCCCGTCCAGATTGGCCCGCTGGATCTTGTGCGTCGCCGAGTCCGTCCAGTACATCTTGCCGGCGCCCAAGTCCAGCGCCAGACTGCTGGGATATATCAATCCCGAGGTGGAGGTGACGAGGTCTTCCACCCCGCTCCCGTCCAGGTTGGCCCGTTGGATCTTGTCCGTCACCAAGTCCGTCCAGTACATCTTGCCGGCGCCACTACCACCCCCGCTGACCGTCACCAGAACGCTCTGCGAACAGTTGTTCCCACTCTGGCTCTCTCCGCTGACGGGATCGACACAGGCGCCGTAGTAGTAGGTCCCGGCACTCGCCGGGGCCGTCAACCGGATCGACTCGGCACTGGCTCCGGAAGCGGCAAGAGCGCTCACCGCGTCCGTGCCCACGGGCGTATCGCTGCTCGATATCGTCGGCTCGTTCGAGCGGTAATAACGCAACGTCGTGGCCGACGCCTTCGCGTCCCCAACGTTCCGCACCGTCACCGACAAGATGAAGTTCGCCCCGGCTGCCGGGGCGCTATCGCTTACCGGCACAAAAGGAATCTGGACCACCAAATCCGGAGCACCTGTCATAGGAATCATCCCCGGAACATCGGGGGCAGCATCCACTTCTCCCGGAGGCAGGGAGGAGAATACGGGAGCGGCCTCGAAGTTCAGCGACAGACTGACGATGGGCTCCGTGGAGGTGATTTCCAGCGATCCGCTAAAGCTGGGGAGACCAAACAAGCTCGCCATATTTTGCGCGTCATGCCCTTCGGCCAACAGGGTCCGAACGACACTGGCCAGCACCTGTCCCTCCGTGTCCCTGGCAGTAAAGGTAACGTGGGCCGCTGTGGCGGATGGGTTGGCATAGGCCACTCCGGTCCCCGACTTGCCTTCTCCCTGCTCCGCAAAGGTGACAAACCGGATGGCCGCAACTCTCGTTGCATTGACTCCAGCTTCCGCCACCGGCAGCCCTGCGCTGTTGTACTGACGAAACAGCAGGCTGGCCTTCACCGGCCCGGAGCAGGTAGTCCGCGCCCAGCCGGGCGCCAGCGGAGCGCTCAGATCGACATTGGTCTCCTGGTGAACGGACCCCCCGGCAGGCAGAACGTCGCTGCGGCTGACCACCGTTCCCCGATCCGCAAACGAGACCAGCAGCGGACTGCCGTGATCGGAAATGAACTCGGTTGTGCAGCTCACCTGCTGCGAGGAGTAGTTGATATAGGTGATGGTGGTTTGCCAACTCGCTCCCACCGCAAGATGCGGGAAGTAATAGGTCGTCGTTCCCTGCGCGGCAGCATCCACTTCTCCCGGAGGCAGGGAGGAGAATACGGGAGCCGCCTCGAAGTTCAGCGACAGACTGACGATGGGCTCCGTGGAGGTGATTTCCAGCGATCCGCTAAAGCTGCTGAGACCAAACAAGCTCGCCATATTTTGCGCATCATGCCCTCCGGCCAACAACGTCCGATTGGCTCTAGCCAGCACCCGCCCCTCCGCGTCCTTGGCAGTGAAAGTGACCAGGGCCGCCGTGGCGGATGGGTTGGCATAGGCCACTCCGGTCCCAGCCTTGCCTACTCCCTGTTCCGCAAAGACGACAAAGCGGGTGGCCGCAACTCTCGTTGCATTGACTCCAGCTTCCGCCACCGGCACCCCTGCGCCGTTGCGCTGACGAAACAGCAGGCTGGCCTTCAGCGGCCCGGTGCAGCTGGCCCGCGCCCAGCCGGGCGCCAGCGTCAAGCCCACGTTGGTCTCCTGGTGAACGGACCCCTGGGGCGGCAGAACGTCGCTGCGGCTGACCACCGTTCCCCGATCCGCAAACGAGACCAGCAGCGGAGTTCCCTGATCGGAAAGGAACTCGGTTGTGCAGCTCACTACCTCCGAGGAATAGTTGATATAGGTGATCGTGGTTTGCCAACTCGCTCCCGCCGCAAGATGCGGGAAGTAATAGATCTGATCTCCCGTTTGCAGGGGGCTGGTCCTCACTACGCCCAACTGCGACCAGGCGCCCGTTCCCGTGGCGTTGCTCGCCCGCACCTGCACCTCGTAGGCCGTGCCCGGTCTCAGTCCCGTGAGCGTCGCGGTACGGGCCGTCCCCTCGTGCCGCGCATCGATGAAGTCGCCGCCGCTGCCGACTTCCCGGTACCGCACGTCATAATCGGTGATGGCCGACCCGGTATTCTCCGGCTCCTTCCACTCCACCGTCAGGCTGTACGGCGTCGCGGCTGAAATGGAGAACCATTCGCTTCCGCCGGGTATCACCTTGCGAATGCGGTGGTTGGAGGTATCGGCGATGTAGAGATTACCCGCCCCGTCCGCCGCCACGCCCCAGGGGGCGTAGAGGTGCGCCTCGGTCGCTGGCCCCCCGTCCCCGCTGAAACCTGGTGGCACTCCCTTCCCCGCGATGGTGGTGATGGTCCCCCTCGAATCCACCTTGCGGATACGGTGGTTGTAGAGATCGCCGATGTAGAGGTTGCCCGCCCCGTCCAGCGCCACGCCTGTGGGGCTGTTGAACTGCGCCGCGATCGCCGGACCCCCGTCCCCGCTGAAACCGCTCTCTCCCGTCCCCGCGATGGTGGTGATGGTTCCCCTCGAATCCACCTTGCGGATACGGTGGTTGTAGAGATCGCCGATGTAGAGGTTGCCCGCCCCGTCCAGCGCCACGCCTGTGGGGAAGTAGAGTTGCGACCTGACCGCCGGACCCCCGTCCCCGCTGAAACCGCTCTCTCCCGTCCCCGCGATGGTGGTGATGGTTCCCCTCGAATCCACCTTGCGGATGCGGTGGTTGCCGGAAGCGGCGATGTAGAGATTGCCCGCCCCGTCCAGCGCCACTCCTTCGGGGTAGCTTAGCCGGGCCTCGACCGCCGGACCTCCGTCCCCGCTGCTGAATCCGAACCCCGTCCCGGCGACCGTGGTGATGGTCCCCCTCGAATCCACCTTGCGGATGCGGTGGTTGCCGGAATCGGCGATGTAGAGGTTGCCCGCCCCGTCCACCGTCACGCCACTGGGGAAGTAGAGTTGCGACCTGACCGCCGGACCCCCGTCCCCGCTGAAGCCGAATGCTCCCGTGCCCGCGACGGTGGTGATGGTCCCCGTGGAGTCTACCTTGCGGATACGATTGTTTTGGGAATCGGCGATGTAGAGGTTGCCCGCCCCGTCCACCGCCACGCCACGGGGTTCGTGGAGCTGCGACCTGACCGCCGGACCCCCGTCTCCGCCGAAGCTGCCCTCTCCGGTGCCCGCGACGGTGGTGATGGTCCCGATGCCGGTTTGGGCCTCAGCGGCGGGGATGAACGGCAGGGCGAAGGCGATCAGCAGCAGTGCCGCAGCGAAGCGGGCTAGTCCCCCGCCGTAGCGGAGCGGATCATTCAAGAGTGATACTTTCGGCAAGACTTGGCATGAAAGAGATGGCGAGCCCTGACAATCATGCCCCGTTGATACGGCGGGTCTGCTCTCTGCTCTTAGGATTTTGTGCACCGATTTCGCTCCCCATTGTCAGGCCCTTATAGTCCAAGAATACACCAGAATCTTCCGAGGGCAGAGCAATGGCCACCCTAGCTGGCCTTGACCAGGATTACCGTTTTGGCCATCCCGGTACTGACAGCATAGGCGAGCCACGGCTGCGGTGCAACGTTTTCGCACTGCTTTCACGTTCGATCCTGCTTTCTTCGCCGGTCCGCCTTCAGATCGGGTCCGGTCAAGGCGTTCCGGCAACGCCAGCGGCCACTCTGCCGACACCGCTCCGACCTTGCCTCTCGGCAACTCCCCGCTCCGGCTGCCCCGCGCTCGCCGCGTTACCCTCCGGGCACAGGCAGCGCCCAGATCCTGCTCAGCATGTCACCGAACAGCCGCCGGTTCAGATGTCCCTGGGCCAACAGCAACCAGTAGTAGCGGGCATGTTTGACCAGACGGCCGCCGGTCTTCATTAGCCGCTGCTGCAAGCTCGTCAGCGACCAGCTCTTGATCCTGTGCGGCAGCCCCAGCCGCCGCCACAAGTTGCCCAGGTTATAGGCCAGCACGCTGAGTTGCAGTCGCACTTCGTTGGCCCGGAAGCGATGGCACGACAGCCGCGTCCAGTGCGTGGCCTGTTTGCCTTCCTTGATCCACTGCTCGGCCGTGCCGCGCTTGTTGTAGAAGCGCACCACCGAGCGGCTTGGCAAGCGCAGGCTCGTCACGATGAATCCGACCCGCGGGAACAGCTCGCCCTGGTGATGTTCGACCTGGGCGACGATCCGCCTCGCCTGCGACCAACTCTCCGCCTGATAGCGAAAACTCTTGTAGCGCACCAAGGGCTTCCGGGAGGGCCTTCCCGGCGGGCGAAACAAGATGTCTTCGATCTCCAATTCCAGGCTCTTGTTGGCCGGAATGCGAATGGCGTACTGCACTCCGCGTTTCTCCGAAGACTCATAAATCTCCGGCTTAGCAAAGGCCGCATCGCCGCGGAAGGTGACCTGTTTGCCCGCAGCCTGTTGGCGCTCGATCTCCGGCAGCAGCAACTCGTCCCAGTCGTCAGCGCTGTGCACATTGCCGGGACGCAGCTTGGCGGCCAGACAATCGCCGTGCTGGTTGAACAGCAACAGTGGGTGGTAGCAGATGGACTCGAAATGGCCGTTATAGGCGCTGCCTTCTTGTTGGCCATGGACGGGGCTCTCGGTGGAGTCCATGTCGAGAACGACGCGCTCGCAGTCGTCCGTCGTCTCGGCTTGCGCGACCAACTCGCGGTTCACCGCCATCAATCCCAGCAGATTCTCCTCACTCGCGAGCAGCCCTGTCTCGAAGCTCTGTAGCCGCGAGGTGAGCGCCCCGCCGCGATCCCAGTTCTTCTGCGAGCCGATCAAGCGAAAGGTCGGATCGGCGGATACTCGAACGGCGTCATTGAGGTCCTCGTAGCCGGCGAGTCGGCTGTAAACCGACTGCCGCAGCAGATCGGCCAGCGGGAACTTCTTGTTCAAGCCTTGTCGCGAGTCGCTGAGATGCTCCTCGATCAGCTTCCCGAGCCCGAGCCGTTCGTCCAACTCCCGAACCAGGATCAGCCCGCCGTCGGAAGTGACACGCGATCCTTGGAAATCGACTTTCAACAAACCGTTGAAGCTTAGCTGGAACGGCTTGTTTTGTTTTTCACCCATTGGGTGTTGGCCTCCATGGCGTCCTCATCGGGCTCTAGCCCCTATGAATAAAGACGCTCAAGGCCGCCGGAAGGTCGAGAGGTTTGAATCAAATTGGAAATGCGGGATAGATGGAGGGCTACACAATGACAAGAAGGAAATGGATGCTGGCAACCGGAGTGGGCGTCTCGGCAGGGGCCGCCGGTTTGCTCCTGGAGCCATGGAAAGGAACCAGCATGAGGATGACAGCGGTTGAGAAACTGTTTGTGAACTCTCCCGGACACGCTGCCGGGGTGGCGGGGCATGCGGAGAGTCTGCTCGACAGAATTGAAGTCCAGCCGGGATGGCGGTACCTCGACGTCGGTTGCGGCGTGGGCGCCACGGCCCGAAGGGTTGCCGAAACACGGTCGCTGTCCGTCGTCGGTGTTGACATCGATCCGGAGCAGATCGAGGCCGCGCGAGCGTCTGGCGCTTTGTCGAATCTGCAGTTTGAGGTAATGGATGCGACCGGCCTGGCATTCGGTGACGAGGAGTTCGATATTGTCGCGACCAGCAAGACGACCCACTATATCCCCAGCTACGAGCGGGCGCTGGTCGAGATGGTGCGAGTGCTCAGGCCGGGGGGGGTACTTGGTTTACACGGACTTGACCGTTCCCGGCTGGCTCGCAACGGTCGGCAGGCGTCTGTTGCCCGCTATGGGATTCCCTTCCGAAGGTGCACTCGATACGTTCGCGGCAAAGGCCGGTCTGAGCTCGGTGTTTCGCTCGCGGAGTTTTGTGCAGCTGGACAACATCTGGCAGAAGCAGCGATCCTCCCCGGCTGGGCTGGACGGTATGAAGTAGTCGCCCGCGACAGAAGACTCGCATGCATAGCCTGCCGTTCGAGCGCCTAGCGTTGTCACAGACTATTAAGCCGAATCGCCATGCGGTTAACGGTGCCGATCATCTCAAGGAGCATCTCTATGTTTTCAAAGGCTTTGCCCCCGTACTTCGCCCAGTGGATTCGGCCTTCGGCGTCGATCAGTATCGTGGAGTTCAGCCGGATCTCTTCGAACTCGTCGTAGGACTGGAAGCGCCTGCCACTTACCCATTGGGTGTCAGAGCACAGGTCAAATGACAGTTCTTTCTCTTTTTTGAGTTGGGCAAGTCGAGCCGGTTCCACCGGCACGACGGCTACGACGACAGCGTTCTTTTCGTCAAGCTCTTTACGCTTCGCGGCAAGCTTATCGAGCCCGGCCAGGCAAGAATCACATTCCGCGTCCGCGACAAAGGCCAGCACGACGGTCTTGCCACGGTAATCGTCGAGCGTCACCTTGCCTTTCTCGGAGTCGACGACGGTCAGACGAGGAGCCGGATTGGGCCGCCACTCGTTCGGACCGGCGTCCGTCAGCCGGGCGGGATCATACGTCCGCTGCGGGGCCGGCGAATCATCCTCGGGTGCCGCGCTGAGTGCGGCTTGTTCCGCAGCGGCCTTGGCCCGCTCAAACCACTTCAGGCCGGAGTCGGCCCGCGACCAGACGTGTAGCAAACGGGAGTAGGCGTGCTGGGCCTTGTCGCGCTCGCTGATGCCCAGGTAGGCCTCGACCAGACCCGCAAGGGCAAAGCCGTCATTACGAACCGTCTCCAGCGTTTTCTCAAAGGCGCGCGCAGCTAACAGAGGGCTGCGTAGGCGGAGGTACTCCCAGCCCAGAGCGTTATAGAGGAAGTGCTGATCGTGAGGAGGGTCATTGTGCACCTTGCGAAACGCCGCTTCTGCCTCAGCCGCTTCGGTAAGGAGCCGCAGCCCGCGGTGAACGTCGTCGTCAGCGAGTGCAAGCCGGGAGCGAAGTTCGAGCGACTGGAAGTGGTAGAGTTGTTTGTCTAAGGGGTGACTCTTCTCCACCTCGTCGTTGAGCTGGCGAAATCGCTCGAACTCTTCCCGAGCCTCCTTCCGATTACCCAGGCCAATCTGTGCCAAAGTTCGACCGTACAACTTGTTGATTCGGGCGGACAGGCCCTTCTCGTTCCAGGGAGGCGGATTGTCTCCTACAAGTTCCTCCCAGTGCTCGAACTTGATGAGAACCCGCTGCAAAGAGCGTGCCTCTCGACCTAAGGCGACGGCACCTGCCAACTCCCGAGCACCCCGCAGAGCTTCTTCCGCCATGCCGAGCTGCTCCTGCACGTAGCACAGATAGTCACGGTTGTGGCGATAATTCCAGGAGTCCGAAGGCAGCATGTTGTGCTCACGTTGATAAGCGAGCTCGGTTCGATTCGCGGTGTCCTGAGCGATGGCGGCCTCGTGCCACATACCGAGACCGCTGAAAATGTGGCCCGGCATGTGTAGGCCGTGACCCGAATCGGTGGCCAGCCGGCCCAGCCGACGAGCGCTGTCGAGGACGACTGTCGCGTCGGGGCCGTCCCAGTTGTGAACACGATAGTGATGGGCTCCGGGATGGTCGGGATTGGCGTCGAGGACCTGTTGGAGCACGGTTTCGCAGGCGAGGCGATCCGGCGCGCGGTCGTCGTCTGAGTGTCGGCCGCGTCGCGCCCGGCGGTAGCACTCATGTCCGTAGAAGACGCGGAACTCGACTTCATCGGGGTAATCAAACAGCAGCCGTTCCATACGCCTGGTGAACTCCCTCTCGCGGAGCGGACGGGTCCTGACGCTCTCGGACAGTTCCTCTGGAGTGTCCGGCACCGTACGGGCATCCCAGACTTCAATCCAGCGGCTCTCCCGCTCGCTGACCTTGTCGCGACGTTCGAGAGCCAGGTCGAGAAACTGGCGCGAGCGCTTCCCAAACGTTGTCATCGAAAGTCCCCAATACGCCATCGCGCAATCAGGATCGAGCTTCAGCACCCACCGAAAGCTTCGCTCCGCTTCGTTTCGAAAATAGACGTGCAGCAGGGCGACGCCTTGGTTGAACCACTCCTGAGCCTCAGGGTGCGACGTGGTGATGGGGAAATCGACCTTTCCCAAGCCCTCCATCTTCCAGGGCTTGAGTCGGGGACCCGAGTCGAAGGCCTCGCCGAGGCGAGAGAGGCCGGGTTCGGGCTTTTCATCGCCGAGTGCTGACGAAGCCAGACAAATCAGGAGAGCAGGGGCACACAGAGCCCTGAAGGGGTACATAGCCATATCAAATCAGAGGTCAACCTGCTATCTAAACGGAGATTCCGAGTTGCGTCCTCGCGCGCCCAAGTGTACGCCTTGACGGCGTCGGACGCAACGTTTCCAGCCGCCCCATGTCAAGGCCCAACACGAGTCTGCCGCCCTTCTTCACGGAGTTGGCCAACTGCATCATCTTCGGCGATGCTCTGTCCGTCGTCTCGATGTTTCTCCCGCCGGAGTGGCCCCTATGGTCCCAAAACTCGAGAGAACAGAACTCTTAGGCCGTGGGTCCTCGGTTCGAGTCCCCGCCGCCTCACCGTAAACCCCTTTAGAATCAACAAACGTCCTCGGCTTGACGGGCAGGAACTACGGCTAATCAAGGCCGTGGGTGCTCGCTATGGCAAGCAAACAGCAAACGATCCGATTCCCCTGGCGGAGTAGAACCTGTTGCCGGCGAACCGGTCCGGCCCGGAGGTGCGTTCGTGTTTGTGAACGTTCACTACCCTCGAGGGCGGAGAGTCCGGCTACATTTTCCGCTGGGGGTCTCGCACAGATTGCTGGCGGGGCTCGGATCGGCCTACGGGCGGATTACGGGCCTAGGCCCGAATGGACATGGGTAGGCCCCTACGGCGCTGCGGGTGGGGCTGATATCATGAAAGAACTGCGTCCAGCCAAGGAGTGCCGCGCGTTCTGAGTGGCGAGGTTTCGTTATGTTCGAACGGTATACCGAGAAAGCTCGACGGGTGATCTTCTTCGCCCGCTACGAGGCGAGCCAATTCGGCAGTCCTTACATCGAGACGGAGCACCTGCTCTTGGGGCTCATCCGGGAGGACAAGGCGCTTGCCAGCCGGTTCCTCAGGTCCCACGCGGCGGTTGAGTCGATTCGAAAGCAGATCGAGGCGCACACCACCATCCGCGAGAAAGTATCCACCTCGGTCGACCTGCCGCTGAGTCACGAGTGCAAGAGGGTGCTGGCGTACGCGGCCGAGGAGGCCGAGAGGCTCTCGCACAAGCACATCGGCACGGAGCACCTGCTGCTGGGCCTGCTGCGCGAAGAGAAGTGCTTCGCGGCCGAGATTCTGCACGAGCGGGGCCTGCGTCTGGCCACGATTCGCGAAGAGCTGGCGCGTTCGCAGTCCGAAAAGCTGCTCTCGAGCCGGCCCAAAGAAAGCTCACTGCTGGGGGAATTCAGCCGCGACCTCACGCAGGCGGCGATCGACGACCTTCTCGACCCGTTGATCGGGCGCGACAACGAACTGGAGCGGGTCGTGCAGATCCTCTGCCGGCGGACGAAGAACAACCCGGTGCTGATCGGCGAGCCGGGTGTCGGCAAGACGGCGATCGTCGAGGGCATGGCGCAGCGCATCGCCGACGGCGAGGTGCCGTCGTTCTTGGCTGAGAAGCGCATCCTGGCGCTCGATCTGTCGTTGATCGTGGCCGGCACGAAGTATCGCGGCCAGTTCGAGGAGCGGCTGAAGACCATCATGAAGGAGTTGATGGAGAACCAGAACGCCATCATCTTCATCGACGAGCTTCACACGCTGGTAGGGGCCGGCTCGGCCGAGGGCTCGTTGGATGCCGCCAACATCCTCAAGCCCGCGCTGTCGCGAGGGGAGATCCAGTGCATCGGGGCGACCACGCCGGGTGAGTTCCGCAAGTCGATCGAGAAAGACCGCTCGCTCGAGCGGCGCTTCCAGGCTGTCAAGGTCGCACCGCCCACCGAGGAAGAGGCCGTCAAGGTCGTCCTGGGCATCAAGGACCGCTACGAAAAGTTTCACGCTGTCGCCTACACGGATGATTCGCTCGAGGCGTCGGTTTACGCTTCGAGCCGCTACATCCCCGACCGTTACCTGCCCGACAAAGCGATCGATCTCATCGACGAGGCCGGCGCCCGTGTCAAGTTGCGCCAAACGACAATGCCGGAGGAGATCGCCGAGGTTCACAAGCGCATCAAGTTCATCGTCCACCGCATGGAGAACGCCATCGCGAACCATGAGTTCGAGAAGGCGCGCTTCTACTCCGACGAGGAGCGCAAGGAACGCGAGAACCTGCGGACGCTGCGCGAGAAGTACAACCTCGACGAGACGGCCACGGCGACGGTCACCAAGGACGACATCGAAGAGGTGGTGGCCAAGTGGACCGGCGTACCGATGACCTCGATCAAGGAAGAGGAGATGGCGAAGCTCCTGCGGATCGAGGAGGAGCTGCACAAACGCGTCGTCAGCCAGGACAGCGCCATCTCGGCGCTGTCGCGCGCCATTCGCCGTTCGCGCGCGGGGTTGAAGTCGGCCAACCGGCCCGCGGGCTCGTTCCTGTTCCTGGGACCGACCGGCGTTGGCAAGACGGAAGTCGCGCGAGCGTTGGCCGAGTGTCTCTTCGGGAGCGAGAAGTCGCTGGTGCGCTTCGACATGTCGGAGTTCATGGAGAAGCACTCCGTCTCGAAGCTGATCGGCTCGCCGCCGGGCTATGTCGGTTATGAAGAGGGCGGACAGTTGACCGAACGGGTCAAACGCGCGCCCTACTCGATCATTCTGCTGGACGAGGTCGAAAAAGCCCACCCGGACCTGTTCAATATCCTTCTGCAGGTGTTCGAGGACGGCCAGTTGACCGACGGGCTGGGCAATACGATCGACTTCAAGAACACGATCATCATCATGACCTCGAACATCGGGGCCCGCTATCTGCAAAAGCAGAAGCGCATGGGGTTCGCCGGGGGTTCAGAGTCGGCCGAGAACCAGAAGGCCGAGTCAGAGGTCTTGAATGAAGTGAAGCGCGTGTTCAACCCTGAGTTCCTGAACCGCATCGACGAGACCATCATCTTCCAGTCGCTGACAGACGATGACATGCTGAAGATCATCGAGATGATGGTGGGGCACATCAACGAGAACCTGGGCCGCAAGGACATTCACATCCGGCTGGCGGCAGACGCCGCGCAATGCATCCTCGACAAGACCTGCGGCGACCGCAACTACGGTGCTCGCCCTTTGCGGCGTGCGCTGCAGAAGTACATCGAGGACCCGCTCTCGGAAACACTTATTCAAGGGGTTCTCGAGCGGCCGGCTGATCTCGAGATCTTCCTGGGCGAGAACGGCATGTACTACCGCTATGTGGGCAGGGAGGGCGAAGAGCCTGAGGGCGGAGGCGGCGTGGCCGTTCGTGAGGCGGAGTTGCTGTATACGTTCTAACGCCGCCCCTAAGTGGCGCAGGTCCCCAGACCTGCCGTGTCGGTACTCTTACCGACACAAGGGGTTTGCTGCTGCCACCCTGCCACCCTGCCAGACCGCAACCCAGGCATCCAAAAGAGTGTCGATCGGGCAGACGTAGGCGTCCGCGCCGCCACCAGTCACAGAAGCTTGAAGTTTTTCTCATACGTTGATATCAATCGACTTACCTTCAATTGCGATCACCCGGCGCACTCCGCAATCCGCACCCCGGCGTGTTACTCTCCAGGTGAGGGCAGGTCACATGGTGGCCGACCCTCAAGCGCAAGCTAGCATCGAGATCTCGTTCAAGCGCACAAGTGTTGGCGGCTCCGGTCGAATCCCGTCGAAACAAAACTGAACGGGTGGCAGCCGGCAGCTTGGCGGTCCAGAGTCAGGAAGAAAGGGCCGCGACGCCCCGGAATCGGTTCCGGAAGTAAGGATTTGCAGGTTTTTGAATGCGGACGGTTGTCTTTGGGAAGCCAAGGTCACGGGCCGAACGCCCCTTCGCGAAGGGGCAAGGAAGCCGGCCGAGGCCCTTTCTTGCGGCCGTCCGATAGCATTCTTGACCCCTTCGCACTGCGCCCCGTGAAGTAACGGGGCGGCCTCGGGGGGCTCCGCTCAAAGAGCCGGAGCCCCCCAGAGGCAACAATCCAACGAAATTGCGGCTTGCGGGATAAGTGTGTCTTCATCCCGTACAACAGCCTCGACGCGAAACGTAGAGGCACGGCATGCCGCGCCCGCCGCCACGACCAGCGGGCACAGGACGACTAGCGACCCACCGGCCGCCACGCGCGGCCTCCCTCCGTTTGAACCGCATCGATCACCTACGCGCGGGCCTGATATCTTGGACGAGTGTCGAAACGCAGCCGCCTTCGCGACCTGATCGAGTTGCTCCTGCTGTGGCCCCTCCTCAAAACGCTGGAGTGGCTCCCGCTGCCATTGGCTGGCCTGGTGACCCGAGGCGCCGCAAGAGTCGCCTATCGAGTGACGCCGAGATGGAGAGCGGTGGCCGACCGCAATCTGCGCATGGCCATGCCGGAGTTGGATACCACCGGGCGGGCTGAGATCGTCCGGGGCGTCTACAAGCACCTGGGCCGCGTTCTGCTCTTCGTAGCCCGCATGCCGCGAATCCATGAGGGCAACGTGGACCAATGGATGCGCTACGAGGGCTTTGAGAACTACGCGCAAGCGGTGCGCAACGGCCGCGGCACGCTCTGCCTCACCGGACACCTCGGCAACTGGGAGCTGAGCGCTTTCACACACTCGCTTCACGGGCACCGCATGTACGTGATGGTGCGTGACCTCGACAACCCCTACCTCGATCGTCTGCTCAACCGCTACCGGGCCCTGTCGGGAAACCAAGGTGTGCGTAAGCAGGAGTCGGGCCGGGTCGTGCTACGCGCCTTGCGGCAAAACGAAGTCGTCGGCATTCTGGCGGACCAGAACACGGCCGGCGAGGACGGCGTGTTCGTTGATTTCTTTGGTGTGAAGGCAAGCGCGACGAACGGTGTGGCCAAGGTCGCCATGAGGACTGGGGCTACCGTTATTCCCGGGTTCGCGTTTTGGAAACCGGGGGAACGATGCCACACGCTAAAGTTCTATCCGCCCTTAGAAATGGTCCGCACCGGGGACGATGAGAAGGACTTGGTTACCAACACACAACGTTGCCAGAGGGCGATTGAGCAGGCGATTCGCGAGTATCCCGACCAGTGGCTGTGGATCCACCGGCGCTGGAAAACGCGGCCGCCTGGGGAAAGGCCCTTGTATTGAGGAAAGCGGAACAATGCCGGTGAGGCCGCACGCCCGCAGGCTCACGTCGGCTGTGTCGTCAGCCCGGGAACGGCGCGTGCCTCCACCGCGTCTCACGGAAGAGTCGCTCTAGAAAGGGCGGGCCGGAACAAGAGAATCGCCTGATTCACGGTATACTTATACTGGATGTGTTGTAACCTGCTGGGCATTCAGAGAGGAACTCCTGTGAAGAAATTGCTGTCGGCTCTGCGAAGCCTGGCTGGAGCGACGGCGCTGCTGTTGCTGTCGGGTGGGGTGTTGGCAGCGTCGCCGCAGGAGGCGTCCGGCGCGGGCGTGCAGACCGCCGATCCGGATCGAGCGAGGGCCTACTACCACTACTCGCTGGCGCATCTCAACATGATGCGCGCTGCTGATTTCGGCCGGCAGGAGTACATCCGCAAAGCACTCGATCACTACGAGAAGGCCATCGCGGCCGACCCGGAATCGGATTTCCTGCGGCTCGAGCTGGTCAAGTTCTACGGCCGCACCAACCGCCTGGACGAAGCCGTAGCCGAGGCGGAGAAGCTCCTCGAAGGCGACCCCAACAACACGGAAATCCGTAAGGTCCTGGGGAACTTCCTGCGTTCGTATGCCGGGTCGGGACGCGGCTCCCTCGATAAGGACATGTTGCAGCGGGCCGTCGAGCAGTTCGAGAAGGTGCTTGAGATCGATCCCGAGGACGACGAAGCGCTGCTGCAGCTCTCCACGTTCTACCGCATCCTCGAAGACAACGAGAAAGCCGAGGAATCGCTGCGGAAGCTTCTCGAGATCAAGCCGGACTCGACCGAAGCGTTGAGCAATCTAGCGCAGCTCTACTTGTCGATGGGACAAGTCGAGCGGGCCATCGAGGCGTTGGAGAAGGTCAAAGCCGCGGGCGAGGCCGACCCTCGCAGCTTGGCGGCCCTTGGGGGCGCTTACGAGAATGTGGGCCGTCACCGCGAGGCGGCCGAGGTTTTCGGTGAGTTGCTCAAGCGGAGCAGCGGCAATGCCATTCGGATGCGGCGGGCCTTGGCCAACAACTTGGTGCTCTCGGGGCAGTTCGACGAGGCGTTGGCCCACTACGAGGAGCTGGTGGAGGCCGAGCCCAACAACCCTGAGCATCACCTGCGGCTGTCTCAGATCCAACGCCAGAAACGAAGCTTCGAGCAGGCGTGGGCACACCTGAAGAAGGCGGCCGAGCTGGCCCCGGAATCACTGGAGATCCGGTACAACGGCGTGCTGTTGTTTGAAGCCGAGGGCAAGACGGACGAGGCCATTGAGGGCATGGAGCGCCTTGTCAAGGAGACCGCCAAGGAGCGCTACACGGCCCGGGACCGCCAGAACCGGGCAATGTTTCTCGAGCAGCTCGGCACACTCTACCGCCGTCAGGAGAACGTCGAGCGCGCGACCGAGACCTTCGAGGCCATGGCCGAGATCGATTCGCAGTCGAGGCCCAGGGCGTTGGCGCACGTCATCGATACCTACCGCTTCGCGCGCCACTACGAGCAGGCGCGGGAATGGTCGCAAAAAGCGCATGAGGAGTTTCCCGACGACCGCCGCCTGGCCGTCTTGCGGGCGACGGTCTTGGCGGAGACAGGAGAGTCCGGCGAGGGGACCCTGATTCTCAAGTCGCTGCTCGAAGGCAAAGAAGGCGATCTCGAGTTGCACCTGGCGCTGGCGCAGGTCTACGAAAAAGGGAAGAGGTTCGATCGGGCTCTCAAGTCCGTCAAAGACGCGCAGAAGCTCGCCAAGACGCGCGGGCAGAAGCTGACGGTGCTGTTCACGCAGGGTTCCGTCCTTGAGCGAGCCAAGCGGCATGACGAGGCGGAGGAGAAGTTTCGAGAGCTGATCGAGAAGGACCCGGACAACGCCTCGGCACTGAACTACCTGGGCTACATGCTGGCTGACCTGAATCGGAAGTTGGACGAGGCCCACGACATGATCCAAAAGGCTCTCGACCTCGAGCCGGAAAACGGAGCCTATTTGGACAGTCTGGGCTGGTTGTACTTCCGCCAGCAGAAGCTGGACCTTGCCGAGCGATATCTGCTTCGGTCGCTGGAAAGCGTCAAGAGGGACCCCATTGTTCACTCTCACCTGGCGGACGTGTACTTCCAGCAGGGCAAGGTTGATCAGGCCCGCAAGCACTGGGAGCGTTCGCTCCAGGAGTGGCACAACAGCGCCAAGGCCGACCAGGACGCCACAGAGATAGCCAAGGTCGAAGCCAAGCTCGCCGAGCTAAAGGTGGAGCTTTCGTCCTCTGAATCCCGTTCAGAATCCCGTAACGAGAATAAGTAGGGATAGGCGTTTCGTTCGAGGGACGCCCGCGGCCGACCTGTCGCGCTTCTTGTATAGCCCCTTTCAGTGCTTCTGTTGCAGCGCTTCACCGCTTGCTGACGCGCGAGGCACGGAAGCTACGAACGAGTGTTGGCAATCGCCTCAGGATGTGGTCCACTGTTAGCATGATTTTCCGCTCCGGCCTAGCCTGCTTGGTTCTGATTGCCTCGGCCGCAACGGCTCAGGTGAAGCTGGAGGAGGGCGACGGCAGGATCGATGTCGCCATCGACGGCAAACCGTTCACTACGTTCTATTACGGCCCGAGGACCCCAAAGCCGTATCTGCATCCGGTGCGTGCAGCCGATGGGACCATCGTGACCCGCGGCTATCCAATGGAAATGATCGAGGGCGAGCGGCGCGACCATCCACACCATCGCGGCCTGTGGTTCACTCACGGCGAAGTGAACGGCTTTGACTTCTGGGCCAATGAGGACACGCAGGACCGGCCCCACAAGGGCCGGGTGATTGCGAAGCAAGTGCGTACCAAGGCGGGGGGGCGTATTGAGGGCGCGTTCCAGTGGCGCGGGCCCGGCGGCGACCTGCTGGTCATGGAGGATCGTACGATGGCCTTCCGCTCCGCGGGGGACCAACGCTCGATTGATTTCGACCTGAAGCTCACGGCCGGCCCGAAGGTGGTCAATTTCGGAGACACCAAAGAGGGGACGTTCGCGATCCGTTTGGCGACGCCGCTCGAGGAGCCGCACGAGCGTGCCGAGGGCATTGCGCGGACGGGCCGGATCACGGCTACCGACGGGCGCACGGGCGAGCCCGAGGTGTGGGGCACGCGTTCGCCTTGGGTCGACTACAGCGGCAGGATCGATGGGAAGGCGGTCGGGGTCGCTATTTTCGACCACCCGTCGAACCCCAAGCACCCTACCTACTGGCACGTGCGCAGCTACGGTCTGTTCGCGGCCAACGTGTTCGGCGAGCACCACTTCTACGCGGACGACTCGCGCGACGGCAGTATCACTTTGCAGCCCGGGGAATCCTTACGGTTTCGCTATCGGGTGGTGATTCACGCCGGAGACATGAAGCAGGCCGGTGTTAGAGCGCTGTACAAGCAGTGGGTGAAAAAGTAGCGACCGGTCTCGCCGGCCGAGCCGGAACCGAAAGGGGAACCCGCGGCAGGAATGGTTTCCGTGTTCCGGCGCGGGCTTGACCCCACCCTGACGGGCGGGGCTCTGGTTTCCCTCCAGAGGTTTCGTGCCAGTTTGGGCCTACGCTGCGCTTCGTTGCCGAAGCACTTCGAACAGTGCGATGCCGGCGGCGACTGAGACGTTGAGCGAGGCGATGCGGCCGGCGACGGGAATGCGTACGAGGAAGTCGCACTTTTCGGCCGTCAAGCGGCTGAGGCCCTTCCCCTCCCCACCAAGGACGAGCGCCACATTGCCGCGGTAGTCGGCGCCGGTGTGGGGACGCCCGGCCTCTTCATCCAGCCCGTAAACCCAGAAGCCCTTCTTCTTGAGCCGTTCGAGAACGCCGTTCAAGCTCTTGACGCGGATGACGGGGAGGTATTCGAGGGCCCCGGCGGCGGCTTTCGACACAGCCTCGCTCAAGCCCGCGGCACGCCGCTGCGGGACGACCACGGCATCGGCCCCGGCAGCGTAGGCGGAGCGGATGATCGCGCCGAGATTGTGCGGGTCTTCGACCCCCTCCAGGACGACCACCAGCCCCGGGTGGTCAAGGGCATCGAGCAAACCCTTGAGATCGGCGGGACGTGAGCCGGCCGTCATCGCCACGACGCCTTGGTGGTGGCCTCCCGGGGCGAGACGGTCGAGTGCGTCGCGCGGCTCGTAGTGCAGGGGGACACCGCGCCGGCGGCAATCGTCCGCGATCGGATCGAGGCGAGGGTTCTTAGCGCCGCGAGCGATCATCACACGATCCAGCGGTTGCCCGGCCCGCAAAGCTTCCCTCACGGCATGGATGCCGATCAACAGGCTCATTCCAAGGCGTACTCCATTGCGTTGTGACTATGATAGTGAATTAGGTTCGAAACGCCGCCTCGACGCACGCCAGCAGCGCGCCAGGAAAGAACAGTCCCAGAGCGTTCCCAAAGGACCTTCCTGTTTCCGCAAGGCTTGTCGAACCCGCGGGCGCGAGCCCGCCACAAATCCCATGCTTCGATTTGAAACAGCCGGGGAGTCGCACGGGGAAACCCTCGTCACCATTCTGACGGGGCTTCCCGCGGGCGTGCCGGTGTCGTTCGACTTCATCAACCGCCAGCTCTGGCGCCGCCAGCAGGGGTTCGGGCGCGGGGGGCGGATGAAGATCGAAACCGACAAGGCCCACATTGTCTCGGGTGTACGCCACTCGAAGACGATCGGATCGCCGATCGCGATTCTTCTGGCCAACCGGGATTGGGAGAACTGGACCGAGGTGCTGCCGGTTGAAGACTACGCGGGCAGTGGTGATAAAGCCAAGCCGGTGAAACGTCCGCGCCCTGGGCACGCCGACCTGGCCGGTTGCCTGAAGTTCAACTTCCGCGACGCGCGGTATGTACTCGAACGGGCCAGCGCGCGCGAGACGACGTCGCGGGTGGCGGTCGGTGCGCTGGCTAAGCTGTTCCTAGGGGAGTTCGGCGTCGAGATCCTCAGCCACGTGATCGCCGTGGGTGACGCCGCCCTGGCGCGGGAGGCCACCTGGGAAGAGATTGCGGCGCTGGCGGAAAAAGCCGAAGTGCTGCTCAACTGCGTCGATCCGGAAACGGAGCAACGCATGAAGGCTGAAGTCGACGACGCCTACAAGCAGGGCGACACGCGCGGCGGCGTCTTCGAAGTCGTATCTCACGGCGTACCCGCCGGGCTGGGGTCGCACATCACTTGGGATTCGCGCCTGGATGGCAGGCTTGCGCAGGCCATCATGTCGATGCAGGCGCTCAAGGCGGTCGAGATCGGGCGCGGGATGACGGCGGCGGTTTCGCACGGTTCGGATTCCCAGGATACGATCCACTACAACAAGCCCGAGCGCCGTTTCCATCGAGGCTCGAACTATGCGGGCGGGCTCGAGGGCGGCATCACCAACGGCGAGGACGTCGTCGTTCGCGGGTACCTCAAGCCTATCTCGACGCTGCGGAGGCCGCTGGAGTCGATTGACTTCGACACCCGCGAGCCCTCGGCGGCCGCCTACGAGCGCTCCGATGTCGCGGTCGTGCCCGCGGCCGGCGTCATTGGCGAGGCGATGGTCGCGATCACGCTGGCCGGGGCCTTCCTCGAAAAGTTCGGCGGCGATTCCTTGGAGGAGACCCGACGGAACTTCGAGGGTTACCGGGAGCAGGTCGAACGGTTCTAGACGGCCGACTCAGTTGCGCCGGGTGAAGGTGAATCGTTGCAGGTCGATGTGGTCGCGTCGGGGGATGTGGAACCCGAACCTGCCGGCCGTGAATTCGGCTCCGGTGTGTACCCAGCGGTCAATCACGGACCATTCGCCGTTCTGCAACAGACGGTGCACGATGGAGTCCGGGGCGACTTCGATCTGCACCGTGATGGAGTTGCTCCACGGCAAGGAGTGAGGAACCTTGAAGGGTTTCGATTTGCGGCCGTTGGCGACCTCGGTGCGGTGAAAGTAGTTCTTGCCGATCTGCAACAGAGCATAGTTGTTTTGATCGACGTGATGGACGACCCATTCTAGACGGCGGCCTTTTCTTAGGAAAGCGGAGAACTCGTAAACGCCAGGCCCGTCGTCGACCGGCGCGAGAATCATTCCCCCGCCGGACCGCGTCAGAACGTCTCCCGCGCGCCGCCAGCGGCCGTTCTCGGCCCAGTCTTCCAGCCGCAGGGCGGCCCGGGACGCGGGTTCGGTGTTCAGTGGCCGCAGGGTCAAGCCGACCGTCTTGGACTCGTTCGCCCGCAGGTTGATGGTCGCGCCATACTCCTCAAAGCCTTCCGCGACGGCGGTCACCGTGTAGGTGCCCGCTTCGAGCTGTAGCGACGAGTCGATGATGGCCCGATCGCTGCGCTGGCGTTCCCGTCGCAGGCTCAGCCGCGCCTTCGCGTCGGGCGGGCTGACTTCGATGCGCAGCGTGCCCAGGGCATTTTCGAGCAGGCCGCTGACCTCGACGGTGCCGTTCGCCTCAAATCGCTGGTTCGACTCCTGGGGTTGATAGAGGTCCTTGCGGATGGCTACACGCCGCCGGCCGGGCTCGATGTTCGAGGCCGAGAATCGGCCGTTTGGCGGAATGATCCCGATCTCATTGCCATCGACAAGCACGGTAGCGCCGGGAACACCGCTTAGGACCTTCAATGTGGCGGTCGTGGGGAGGGGCGTCAGCTTGAAGTCGAGCCGGGCTTGCTCACCTTTGCGAATCCGGACGACCTGCTCGGGCGGGGCCCGGAAGCCCTCCTTCTCGACGCGTACGGAGTATTGGTTCGGATAGAGGTAGATCAGGGCACGTCCGCGGCGGGTACGGCGGCGGTATTTCTTGCCGTCAAGGTAGATCGTCGCGTCGTCTTCGCCGGTACGGATGCGTAGGCCGCCGACGTTGCGGTCGGTTTGAAGGAAGGCCGTCAAGCTGGGGTCTTCGGCGCTGTCGAAGATCACGCGCCGGGTCTTACCGCCGGCGCTGAGCTCCAACTCGTGCGCGCCCTCGTCGAGCGTGTCGAAGCCGAGGGACGTTGCCGGGAGCCCGGGCAAATCTTCTTCGTCAAGCCTGGCCTCGCTGATGACCGCATCACTGTAGAGTTTGGCTTGGGGGCCGAAACCGGCCACGACGACGGCTCGCAACTCGCGCGTCTCGACCGTTTCCTGAACCGTGGGCAGAGATCCGGCGGGCGATTCAAACCGCAGCGTGGCGCTCGCGCCGGCACCGGCAATGGCGAGCACGTGCTCACCGGGGTCGACTGAGTCGAGTGCGACCTCGAGCTCACCTTCCTCCAGGACGCCGAGTGGTTCGCCATCAAGGGTCACCTCGCCTCGCGGCAGATCCGATGATATGCGAAGGACCATCGGCAACGGCGAGAGCGTGACGATGAGCGGCAGGGGACCTGTGTCGTTTTCCAGAACCTCGAACGAGAGCGTGACAGACCGGTAGCCGGCGAGCCTAGCCTCGGCTTGGTAGCTGCCGGCACCCAACTCGAGCTCACAGGTGGACGTTCCGCAGGGCTCTCCACCGACCCAAAGCGTGGCGCCCGGAGGAGAACTGTGCAGGCTAACGGGGAAGGCAGCGACGAGCGGCTCAGGCGGCGGCTCTTCCTCGGCTCGCGACCCGATCCATCCGACCGTGAACAGCACCACCACGACGCCGGCCCCCAGGACGGCCGGGAGCAGGGGGGACGTCTCGTGAATACGCAAGAGCTTGGAGGAAAACGACGGCAGTTTCTCCTTGCAAAGTGCGAGGGCGTCGCGCCACACCTTGGCAACGGGGATCGTGATCGCGCGCCCCAAACGGCGCAGTTGATCGAGGGCTTCGCTCCACTTTAGACTCGGTTGTCTCACCGCAGGGAGAATTGTCCGCCGCGGCGATTTCGCCGTGGCCGACTGAAGCTCGACCAGACGGACGTCCTTCGGGTACATCGCAAGCCCCTGGTCCACGACCGCCCGGACACCTTTGCGGTCGCCTTGCTGTTGGAGCCGCTTGGCCTGCGCCAAGCACCAGCGGATAAACTCTTCGCGCTCGGGGTCGACGGTCTTACTCAGGCGCCCGGCCTCAGCGTGACTCGGGTCCAACTCTAGAGCCTGCTGCAGCAACGCGTCGGCTGTCTCGCGGTCCGACGGCATGATCCGGTTGGCGCGTGCGGCCAAAGAGTCCACGAGCGTGGAGCGGACTCGGGCGTTGGTCTTATAGGCGCGATAGGCCTGCCAAAAGAGGTCGATCCCCTTGTCGTCGTGGCCCTGCTGGCAGAGCTCCTGCCCGCGGTTGAGCAGCCGCAGGACTCCCTCGACGCGGGCTAACTCGGGCTCGTCGGGGATCCGCTCCAGCGCCTCGCAGACAACTTGAAGCGCACGGGCCGTGTCGCCCGCGGCGAGATGCTCTTCGGCTTCGGCTTTGGCGCTCTGCTGCACCTGGCTGCGCGCCTCGCCATACGCGGCTTCAACCCACTTTTCCAGGCCACGAAACGACGCCAGCACTTGGGTGGCAACATACGGCGATTCCCCGACGCCACCGACCTCAATCACTGGTTGTGAGCCGACGGCTTGCGAGAGCTCTGTAAGCGATCGTATCTTCTCAAGCAGCTTCTCTTGCGAGAGCGCATCGCCGTTCTCGGCCAAGAGATGAAGATAGACTTCCTGACCCGTTCCGATCTGCTTGCCCTGGAAGGTTTTCGTGAGGCCGTCGTAGACCAGCTTGTCCAGCTCGTACTTGGTGTGGAGACTCATCGGCGCGTGGGACGCACGGCAATGGCAACTCCATCATCACACCGGGCAGGCGCTGATTCAATAGATCCATCTTCTTAGTTTCACAGTGACGAACAGCAAATATGTTCTATTGACTCCCGCATAATATAGAGTCAGTCAAAACAAAGAGAAGACTGTTTCCAGAAGGCCGTGATCAAACGCGGTTTGCGGTACATGCGGCGGAGTGCCTTGCGGGCCCGCTCGTTCAGCTCGCCGTAGTCTTTCGGGCAGACGTTCGGCAACTCGTGCTGCTTCCAGTAAGCCCAGATGTATTCCACCGGATTCAACTCCGGCGCATAGGGTGGCAAGTACTCGGTTGCGATGTGGCCTTCGGAGAGTTCGATGAACTCTTGCACCAGGCGGCTACGGTGCGCCGGCAGCCGATCCCAGACGATCAGCAGCGGGCGATCGATATGACGTACCAACGCCTTGAGAAAGTCGGTCACTTGCTCTTTGCCGATCGCACCGGGATAGAGCCGGAAGTAGAAGTTACGCAGCGTCAGCCCCGTCGAGACGGAAAGCTTCTCCCAGTTGAAGTTAAACTGCAGCACCGGTGTTTGGCCACGTGGCGCCCAGGTGCGGCAGCGATGCGGCTTCTGACTCAATCCGCTTTCGTCGATGAAGACGAGCGTACGGCCTTCGTTTTGGGCTTTTTTTTAATGCGCTTCCAGGTCTTGCGCTTCCAGGTGCGGATCCGCTCTTCGTTGCGCTCGCGCGCCTTTCCGGCCGGGCGTTGCGGGCTCCAGTCGAGCGCTCGCAGGATCTTCCAGGCGTGGCCTGCGTGGTATGCGACCCCGAACTCGTCTCCGGTCAGCCGAGCCACCCGCGGACAGCTCCACAGGGGCGTTGGGAAGCCGTGGGCTTCCGGGCCTTCCAGCAGCAGCGACGTCAGGCGTTCGCGTTGTGCGGCATCGAGGAGCGGCTTGCGTCCGGCGCGCCCGGCCTGGCGGAGTCCGGCCGCACCCTGCTCGCGGTATTGCCGCCGCCACTCACTGACGGTTTGGCGAGCGACGTTCAGCCGTCTCGCCGTCTCGGACTGATTGTGGCCTTGGTGGAGCAGCCGCATCGCTTCGAAACGGCGCTTCTCCAGCGCCTTGAAATCCCGCTTCACACCTTTGGGGTTGCCCATACATATATAGATGCTCCACACTGTCAAAAAGTGTCATAATAATTTGCGGGATTCAATAAGGCGACTTGCTTAGGTCTCTAGTCCAACTTGACAAGGCCCTACACGAGTTTGTTTAGGGGTGCAGTCTGCATAGCAGAGCGTCTGGGAGGGCCAGGCACCTGATGAGTTTCACGGTCGTTTTTTCCTGAATGATGTCACTTCAACGACTGGTCGAAGAATGAACAGACCTTCCCTAGAAAGGCTTCTCGCAGGGGAGACGCAGCCGAGTCCGGACCTCCCATCCTCACCCCCTGCGTATGCCCGAGCCCTGGAAGAATCCACAGCTCGTCTGCGGGATTGCCCGACGCTGCCTTGAGCCTCTGAGCGTTCTGCGGTGGGATGATCGGGTCGTCACTGCCGTGGATGAACAAGATCGGCCGCGGCGCGATGGACGCGACGGCCTGCTCGGGAGCGATGGAGGGGAAATCCAGATCGTAGAGCAGCGAGCCCGCCAAAGTCACGCCGGGCTTGAACAAGAAGCCAAACGGCAGTTTGATTCTCCTCTCGATCTCACCCAACATCACACCCCGTACATCGGCGAACGCGCTGTCCGCCACGACCGCCCCTAACTCGGGTATGATTGCCGCTGAGAGAATCGCGGTAGCCGCCCCGTAAGAGGTACCGTGTATGCCGATGTGTCCCGGCTCGAATCCTCGGGCCAGAAGAACGTCAACCGCGGCGCGAACATCTCGCCGTTCCAGCCAGCCAAGACCCAGCCGATCGCCCCCGGACAGCCCCTGCGCCCGAAGATCGAACACCAGCACGTTGAATCCTGCCGCAACATACGCCCGGGCGATGTCTGGATGGGCGCCGTCCCAGCAGTTGCTGTTGACGCCATGGACGAGCACGATGGCTCGCTCTCCCGACGACGAGAGCAGCCATCCCGCGAGGGGCACGTGGTCGGTGGCACTCTCAAATCGAATGGCTTCGGCGGGTGAGGGTATGGGGTCTGTAAGCTTTCGCTCGGGCGTCATCATGACCTTGACGATGTATCCGCAGATTCCTAGTGTAGTGCGTCAGGCAGATTGCACCTTATGCAGGGCGGCACGTCCGCGCTTGACTTTCTCGAGGATGTCGGAGGCGGTCGCGGTCCAGATGAAGGGCGTGGGATGCCCGTTGTGCTGGGCGATGTAGTCGTCAATGGCGGCGACGAGCTCGTCCACGCTGCGAAACACGCCGCGGCGCAGGCGCTTGACGGTGAGATCGCGAAAGAATCGCTCGACCATGTTCAGCCACGACGCCGAGGTCGGGGTGAAATGAATGTGGAAGCGCGGGTGACGATCGAGCCAACGCTTCACAGCGGCATGCTTGTGGGTGGCATAGTTGTCCACGATGAGATGAAGCTGTTTGTCCTTGGGGGTGCGGCGGTCAATTAAGCGCAGGAAGCGCAGCCATTCCTGGTGGCTGTGTCGGGGCATGCACTCGGCGATCACGCTGCCGTCAAGGCTGTTGAGCGCCGCAAACAGGGTGGTCGTGCCGTTGCGCTTGTAATCGTGGGTCATCGTTTGGCCGCGTCCCTTTTTGAGCGGCAGGCCGGGCTGGGTGCGATCGAGGGCTTGGATTTGGGACTTCTCATCGAGCGAGAGAACCAGAGCATGCTCAGGCGGATTGAGATAGAGTCCGACGATGTCGTCGAGTTTCTCGGCGAAACGCGGGTCATTGCTGAGCTTGAAGGTCTTGATGCGGTGGGGCTTGAGGCCATGGGCGCGCCAAATCCGTCCCACGGTGGAAGCGCTGACGCCGGCCGCGGCGGCCATGGTGCGGCGGCTCCAGTGGGTGGCGTTGGACGGTTTCTCGCGGGTGGTCTTGTGGATGATCTGCTGTACTTTCTGCTTCGAGACGGCAGGTTTACGACCGGGCCGTGGGGCGTCTTTTGCAATGCCGGCGATGCTGCTTTCGAGAAAGCGCGTGCGCCAGCGGGCCACCAGCTGCCGCGAGACACCGAGCTGTGCGGCGATCTGCTTATTCTCGAGACCGTCGGCGGCCAGCAGGACAATCCTGGCTCGCAGGGCGAGACGAACGGCGACTTGGCGGCCGCGCGCGTAGCGGTCCAACTGCTTGCATTGCGCTGTGTTCAAAGTTACTGGTTGTGCTCTTCGCATCCCATGCCTCCTGTTAATAGAGACGATGGGAAGCCAATATAAGTTACATTATTTATGGTGCACTACACTAGGTAGAGCAAAACGACTATCGAAAGGGCAATAGCCAACTTGGCCAGAACTCGATGCCACGTGACCCGTCTAGCTCCGTGTGTTGTCATGTCCCTCGTCAATCTGCGAATGCCAACCCCAACGCCTGACCGATCACTTCTCTGCCACGGTCCAACGCGGTCTGCCGCCAGAACTCGTCGTCCGGGGAGAACTTCTCCTTCAGTTCCGCTTTCGTGGGATGGTCAACTGTTCCATCGCCGTAGTGGTGCCAGCGATTCTCATCTCGGAGCGCGTTCAGAGCTCGCACGGCGTGGTACGTGCCGAACTCCTGGCAAACGAAGTACACCTCTGCCCGGGGCAGCGTCACCTTGTATACGGTGTCGAAGGCTCCCTTGATTCGGTACGCGACGCTCGCGTCGGGGTCCAGGGAAGCGACTCGCTCGCCAAAGGTCTCCCGCATGATTTTGAACAATGGAGTCCCTTCGTCCGCGGTGTGCAGTAGCAAGGTGTCGAAGGCAAACGGCCCCAGCCCGGTGTGTACATCGACAACCACAAGGTGCTCGACACTCGACAGCCGTTCCTTGATATACGCCTGAACCTTGCGCGGCCCCTCCTCCAGGGACTTTCCACCGAAGAAAAGTCCCTTGGGGTTGATGTACTGCCCGCCGGCGATCGCCTGTTTCAGGCTGGACATCCCATGACGCGCCACGAGCCATAGAGCCTTGACGTAGTAGAAGTCCCAGGACGGGGGGCTGGGAGGATTCAAGAAGCCGTCCAGTTCGGCGTAGCCTTTCGGGGCGCCCTCGTACGTTTCGCCTGGAACCAGGAAGTTGCGGTTGAGGTCAATGCTGTTTTCGTTGAATCGACGCAACCAAGCCATCCCGTACGGGTTCAAGACGTGGATCAAAACCAGCGCCGAGTCCTCAGGCAGGGCGGGAATCCCTTCGTTCAGCCACTGCAACTGGACAGCCGAACCCGCGAAAGCCTCCACCCCATGCAGCCCGGACGAGTGGACGAACGCGCGCTTGGGCTTCTCCGCCCCGAACCAGGCGATGTCGATCGTCAGGCCCTCCCCCTTCGGGCCCTTGGCGGCGAGTTCGAGCGCCGTCAGTTTCCCGCCTGCCTGCTCCACTGCCCCTCGGAATCGGGTTCGGGCGGTCACGTGGTCCGGAGAGAAGTGCTTGGCAGATGCATGCCCCCCGGGGCCGCCCTCTCCGTTTCCACAGGAAGTGAGCAAAAACAGACCCAGGACACTGACGACAGCCGCCATCAGTGGTTGCGAATCAGACAGGTTCTTGTTCGGCTTTGTGACCAGCATTTTCTCGTTATCCACTCCCGATGAAGAGTCTTGATCCTTGCGTCTTCAACAGTACGAGAGCCTCAGGCCAAGAGCCACAACGACCGTGACACTTTCTGAAGTGTCACAGGCCCTCTGATGATTCCAAACCAACAGACGATTTGCACAACGTGTTGGCATGCCGGAATTCTGAAGCGGGTCCACACACCGCGTGGGCCTACCCTCATTCGCCGGAGGCCAAGTCTTCGACCACCGCCTCGAGCCCGGCAACAACGCGGGCCAGGCGGTCATAGTCGACTTTGTCCGGAGTGTCGTCGGGCGTGTGGTAATGCTCGTACCGGAACGGGGCCGTATCGGTGACCATGATGCCCGGGTAGCCCGCTTGCCAGAACGACCAATGGTCGGACCAATCAACGCCAGTAATGAAGCTCGGCGGCGATGCGCCCTGCGAGGGGAACTTCGCGGCGGCCCGAAACGACCCGATGACGCGATGGACCAGGCTTCGCGATGAGACGTCTCCGACGACACCGAGGAAGTCTCCCGTTGTGGGATAGAAAAGATTGATGGGAAACGGGTACTTCTGGCTTCCTGCGTCGTCCGAGAAGTATCCCATCGTCTCGAGGCTCAGCATGCCGGCGACCTGCTCTCCCCGCTCCCGGCAACGCTTCGCGTACACCAGACTACCCATCGCCGGCGTCTGGAAATACGGCGGCTCCTCGTTGACAAAGAGAACGAAGCGCAGAGTGCGGCCAACCGTCTTGCCGGCGAAGGCGCGGGCAAGGGCGAGCACGGCGGCCGAGCCCGTACCGTTATCGTTCGCCCCAGGGGTGCCGGGCGCCGAATCGTAGTGCGCGCCGATCACGATGATCTCCCGCGGCGCCCGCGCACCGGGAATCTCAATCTCGGGAATCTCAACCTCAAGGTTGTGGACCGTACGGGCCTGCCCCGCCACCGCCTCGGCCGCCAGGCCGCCCACACCGGGGACCACCACGAACGGCTGCCGCCGCACTTCGTAGCCGGCTGCCGTTAGTTCGTCTTCTAGATACTCGACCGCGGCGGTCAGGGCGTCGTAGCGGAACAGGTTCCGCTCGCCGATTTCACCGGCCAGCTTCTTAACGTGTCTCCGCAACTCGTCTCGCAGTCGAGTCTCCCGCTGTGTGAAGGCCGGCAGCGGCCCCTGGTAGCTCTTGCCAGGCATCCGGATGATGACGGCCCACAGGCAAGCGCCGAGTAGAAGGATCAGACCGATGGCAATAAGAAGCTTCACGATGTTTGCCCTTTGCTTGCGGATTCCCTGTACCCTTACCCTTCGCAGCGCTGATATTAGACTGCTCCGCCGCCAGTACTCGGTGACAAGAGTAACCGTTCGAAGGGCGCTCGATGGTGCTGCGGTGGTGCGCGCCTCCCGGCGAGCAGGGTCGGCGTCCGCGCCGACTCGATGGGCCGGTCGGAGTGGATCAGCTCGTACATGGCTGCCACCGCGTTGGCCGCGGCCTGTTGGAGGCGCGACGACGCCTGAGCGAGGATGGGTTCCATGCCGGCGGACGGTTCGGAAGTTCGGAAGCGTGGCAGGATTTGGCAGGATATGGCAGGATATGGCGGGGTTTTGCCAGAGATCCTAAAGATTCTTCATGTTCTTCACTCATGGGTCACCCCGCACGGCACCGGTGCGGATCGGTGACCAAGATTTGAGATTGTGGTGTTCCACTGCTGTCCTGTTGGGGCGACGGATCGCCCGTTAGCTTTCTTCGCTTCTAGTGTAAGGGCCGGCTGTGAGGCGGCGGGGTAGCTGGAGAGGTAAGTGGTTGAAAGGATAGGGGAAATTGTTTTTCAAAATCTGTGACTGAAGAAGGGAAGAAAGGCACGCAGCAGGGAGGTGGCCTGTTCCAGGCGGGAGAGTGCCGGGGTGAAGGCCTGAGAACCGAGGGAGCGGTTCTTGGTAAGCCTCGAGGCTAACGCCACTTGTCGGTTAGGCACTCGGTGAGTCTCTATCGCAGGGTTGCGTTGGGGCGGGTTCGTCTCGGACCGCTCCCTTACGGTCACGGCTCGGTTCGGCTACGCCATCCTCAGGGCCATCGCGCGGATCTTCTTCAGGTCAGTCTTGCCGGACCCGAGGATCGGGATCTCGTCGATGAGGTGCAAGTTCTCGCGCTTCGGCATCCACAGTTTCGGCAGTTCGGACTCGCCGAGACGCGTAGACAACTCTTCGGTTGACACAACGGGCTCGGTGTAGAAGACGACGAGACGCTCGCCCTTGCGCTCGTCCGGGACGGCGGTAACCGCGGCGGGCTTGTCTCCCAGCACGTGCGAGACCGTTTCCTCCACTTTGATGTGCGGGACCATTTCACCGCCGATCTTGCTGAAGCGCGACAAGCGGTCGGTGATGCGAATGAAGCCGTCGCGGTCGATCGCCGCCACGTCGCCCGTGTGGTACCAGCCGTCGGTGATGACTTCTTTCGTCTTCTCCGGTTGCCCGAGATACCCTTTCATCACATTCGGGCCCTTCACGAGCAGCAGCCCCTCTTCGTTCGGTTGGAGGTCGTTACCGGTGTCAATGTCGACGACCTTCGCAACGACGCCAGGAAGGGGATGGCCGACGGTTCCAGACTTGTGTCCGGTCTGCCGCCCGCTGCGGCCCGCATAATCGAGCGCGTTGACGGCCACGATGGGAGCGGTCTCGGTACACCCGTATCCTTCGAGCAGGTCCAGCCCGAATTTCTCCTGGAACGCTTCCGCGAGTGGTTGACGCAACTTCTCCGCTCCCACAAGAACATGCCGTAGCGACGAGAACTGCTCGGCGGAGCACTTGCGTATATAGGCCGAAAAGAACGTCGGCGTCGCCAGCAGAAGGGTGGCTTTGTGCCGAGCCGCCATTTCGCCCACGGTCTTGGCGTCCAAGGGATTCGGATGATAGGCCACGGCAAAGCCCGACAGGATCGGGAACCAAAGCGTCACCGTCAGGCCGAACGAATGGAAGAATGGCAACACGCCGAGCATCCGGTCTTTCTCGGTGACCCAGAAAACCTGAGCGACGCCCTCGATGTTCGACAAGATGTTGTGGTGCGAAAGCATGATGCCCTTGGGCACGCCGGTGCTGCCACTCGAGAAGATCACCGCCGCCAGTGCCGATGAGTCCCGCGTTTCCGGCGTGTAGAGTCGTGAAAGTAAGCGCGAGGGAAGCGCGGCCGCCGCGACGGCGGCAGCAAGCTTTTGTACCGGAGTCACCTGCTGCATGACCCGTTCCAAGAAGACCATACCCTCTATTTCCTCGATCTTGGCCTTCTTCAGAAACCGTTTCGAGGTCAGGATCGTTCGGATTCCACACTGCTCGATGGCGGATCGCATGGCCTCGGCGCCCGAGGTGAAATTCAGATTCACCGGCACCTTCCCCGACATCAGCACGGCGATATTCGCCACCGCGCCGCCCACTGACGAGGGAAGCAGCAGCCCCACCATCTCCTCGTTCCGGCAGTGCCGGCGGATCCAGCGCGACAGCGCCAGGCTGCCGATCAACGTTTTCCCGTAGGTCAACTCCTTGCCGGTCGAGTCAGTCATACATAGCGAGAACCAGCGCCGGCGGGCGGTGCGAATGAAACGGCGATCGAGCAAGTCGTCCGGTTCACGGCTCAACTCAGCCGCTTCGGCACCCAGCTCACCGATGGCTTGCCGCACTTGGTGAGCCTTCGCCGTCGAGGGGAGCGGGGCCCCGAAGGAAACGGTAACGGGATAGGGAATCCTTCTCGGCCATTTCCAGAAGAACTGCCCTTCGCTGGAGCTGAACACACTTCCCCATAGCCGATCGAGATGCACTGGGATGACGGGGACGTCGAGGTCCTTGGTGATCCTCTCGAAGCCGCGCGCGAGGGGAAGCAGGTTACCGGTCCGGCTGACCGACCCTTCGGCAAAGATGCAGACAACATGACCCTGCCGCAGTTCTTCGCGCGCCCGTTGCAGCGACTCGACGATCTCTCTGGGGCTCCCGGCGGCGACTGGGATCGCGTTCGTCAGTCGGAGGGCCCAGCGAAACACCTTCATGTCGAAATAGGGACGGTAGACCATGAACCGAACAAAGCGCTGGATGCAGGCGCCCACGAGGAACCCGTCTACCAACGACATGTGATTGCAGACCAGCAAGGCCGGACCGCGGAAAGGCACATGCTGTTGTCCCTCGATGCGGATCTTGTAGACCGTATGCGTGAGCAGTCACAACAGGAACCGAATCAGGAAATCGGGCAGCACTTTGAGGACGTAGAGCGTTCCGAGCAGCGTCAAGCCTCCCGCCAGCAGCATGGTTTGGTCAGCGCGAAAGGCCAGTCGGTCGCTCAACACCCAACTGAGCAACGAGGCGACAAGGATCGCGACATTTTGAAGAAACCCGGCGGCGGCGATCAGACGGCCCCGCTCTCCCTGCTCCGCACGCTGCTGTAGGAACGCGTTGAGAGGAACGATGAAGAATCCGCCCGAGAAGCCAAGGGCCGTCAGCCAAGTGGCCGCCCAGGAATAGGAAGGGGCTGAAGCTGACAGCAACATTGAAAACACTCCCATGCCGATCGCACCGAGCGGCACGAGACCAAGCTCGACTTTGTCGCCTGACAGGCGGCCCGCCGCCATACTGCCGATGCCGATTCCAATGGCGAAGAAAACCAGCAGCGCGCCGACTTCCAGATCGTCCGCGCCCAGCGCCCTCTTGCCGAAGAACAGGACCGCGATCTGCAGCAGGGCGCCGAGGAACCAGAAGTAGGAAATGCCGGCCACGGTCAGCCATAGACGCCGGTCATTCCAGAGCCGTCTGACACCGACCGAGATCTCACCCCAGGGATTGAGACGGAAGCGCCCGGCACTGCCCGACGCTGGGACCGGCGCGATTCCGAGACTTGCCGTGACGCCGGCGACCGCGATGGCCAGCAACATCAGTCCAACAACCCACAGTCGGTCAGACAGAGAGTCGACGAACAAGGTGCCCAGGGACGTGCCCAGGATGATCGCCGCGAACGTCGTCATCTGCAGCAAGGCGTTGCCGCGGGAAAGGTCTTTGTCGGCCAGCATTTCCGGCAGAATCCCGTACTTCGCCGGACTGAAGAAGGCCGACTGTGTCGCCATCAGAAAGAGCATCGCGAGCATGAACTCGATCCGACCGGTCGAGAAAGCCACGACGGCCAGACCCATCGCCACGATCTCAAACGACTTGGTGGCGATCAGAACCGTGCGCTTGCTGTAAGCGTCGGCGAAATAGCCGGCGTACCCCGAGAAGAGGATAAAGGGCAGGATGAAGATTCCCTGCGCCATGGAGAGAAACTGGCTGCCTCCGCCCGCGCCGATTGCGATGTTGACGGCCGCGAGCGACACCACCATCTTGTAGATGTTGTCATTGAGGGCACCGAGGGATTCTGTCCACAGGAACGGCTGAAACCCCCGAACCCCGAGGGAGTCTCTGAACTTTCCGATCGGCATGTGATCTCGTCTCCCAGGTGGTCCGGGCGTCTCGACGCCTCCGCTAACCGGCCAGCGACCTCTTCATCAGCACGCAGACACACAACCAGATTGCAGCGGCCGCGACCAGGAGGGGCTCAGCCGACCCTTGCACAACAGAGTAGAGCACTCCGAGAAGCTCGGCGCAGGTCTGGCGACAATGCTTGATAAGAGCTTCACCCGTGTTCGCTAGGATTTCTTCAAATGCAAAGGGATGCATGTCACAACACCTCCGGGCCGGGACAAGAGTTTCGTCGGGGCAACTCTGTTCGGGTTGGCATATCAGGAACCTGCAAGAAGAGTATCCGGATAGCAGGAATCTCGCCAGATGTGGCGTGACAGTTTTTGAGGTGTCACAATCCTAGAGGCTGACACTTCAGCCAGGCGCCGCCGACCCGGATCGCACCAGGCGGCTGGGAATGCGCATCCGCATTAGCAGGGAGAGTGAGGTACCCATTCGCGAGCAACTCGTCGCTCAACTGCAGTTCCTCATCGCCACGCGTGAGTTGAAACCCGGGGACGCCTTGCCGAGCGTCCGGGCTCTAGCGACGCGGCTCAAAATCCACCACAACACGGTCAGTCAGGCGTATCGGGAGCTGGTTGCGAATGGTCTGCTCGTTCGAAAACGGGGAAGCCGGATGTTGGTGCGTCCGCCGGAGCAGCCGTTGCGGCCGCCGGTCGTAAAAGATCTCGACGATTTGATCAACGAAGCCATTGATGCCGCTCGGCGGAATGGATACACCCTACAACAGCTCAGGGAGCGGGTTCGGGAGCGAATGCTGTCCGAACCACCCGACCACGTACTTGTGCTTTCGATTGATTCGGGAATGCGTTTCCTGTTCCAAACCGAGCTGAAGGAGACGCTCGCGTGTGCGGTGGAATCTTGCTCCCCGAAGGAGCTAGCCGCAAACCCGGGCCTGGCGATCGGAGCCCTTGTCTTGGGTCCCCCGGGGCTAATGCCGGAAGTCGCTTCGTTGTTGCCGAAGGACCGGCCCCCTGTGGCTGTGACATACTCCGAAGCCGATGAACAGGTGGAGATGGTACGCAACCTGCCGGCTCTTTCCCTGATCGCGATTGCCTCCATCAGCGAGTTCTTCCTGCAAACGGCCCGAGGTGTGCTCGCACCGGTGGTGGGTGACCGGCACGCGATGCGTGAATATCTCCTGACCGCCAGCAGCGCGGTCGATGTGGGTCCCGCCGACCTTGTCCTCTGTGATTCGATTACTCACCGCGTCGTCCGGCCCGAGAGAAAAAAGGCAAAGGTGATTCGGTATCGCCTCATTTCATCCGGCTGCCTGGAGTATGTTGCGTCGGCGATGCAGGACTCTACGGCAGAGGAGATCTCGTAACCACCCGGGCAACCAACCTCAGGGGGCGCGGCTCTCTTTCACGACCTTGTGACACTCATGAAAGTGTCATGTTGGTCCTGGTCATGGTCTGAAGACCTAACCACCATAGAGGTCGAGAGAGGTAGGAGTCGACCACAAGGATAGACAGATGCTGGGAATCTCCACCGACGAGTATCGAGGGCGTTTGGAATCTCTCCAGGGCAGCGTGGCGGCAGCCGGCCTGGACCTGTTCATCGTGTCGGCGTTCGACAGCCTGTTCTATCTGACTGGTGCCGGATTTGAGCCGTTGGAGCGCCCGTTCTTTCTTTTGATCCGTCCCCGTGAGGCTCCAATCCTGTTGGTGCCGAAGCTTGAACACGAACACATGAAAAAGAAAGCCCGCAATATTGCGGAGCCGGATATTCGCACCTACTGGGACTATCCAGCCCCGCGTGGTCGTGGGTGGCCTGACGTGATCCAACAGCTAATCGGTGACGCCAAAGAAATCGGAGTCGAGCCCACGCTATCGCAAGAAATCGCGGCGGAGATGAAACACTACACCCTCCGCACCGAGCCGCTGGTCGAACGGTTGCGCATCGTTAAGTCCGAAACCGAGATCAACCTGATTCGACGCGCGGCCGGCTACGCCGACCTCGGGGTTCACCAGCTCCTGACGGCTTCGTACCGGGGCGCCACGGTCGCTGAAGGTTTTGCTCAAACGCGCGCCGTTACGTTGCGGATCATCCGCGAGGTTGATGATTGGGATCCGATAACGACGGAATTAAGGATGGCGACGTGGGCGGCCCCTCGTAGTGAGCAACCGCATTCGATTCCCGAGCTGGGAGATAGGCTGAATAGCGGCCCGCACGTCGCCTTGGTGCTCACCCGGGTCAACGGCTATGCGGCAGAGTGCGAGCGAACCTATTTCACAGCTCCGCCGTCCGCGGAGATCAGGGAGGCGTTCAAAGCAATGAGCCAGGCCCGCCAGCTCGCCTTCAAGAAAGCTCGTCCGGGTGTTCCTTGCGCCGAGCTGGACTGTACCGTCAACGATTTTCTGCAGCGGGAAGGGTACAGCGGCGAAGACACACGACTGCACCGAACCGGCCACGGCATTGGGTTGGGAAATCACGAAGCTCCCTGGGTTGCCCAGGGTAGCCCCGATATTCTGGCCGAGAACATGGTGATCAGCATCGAGCCGGGCATCTACCTGCAGGGAATCGGCGGCGTTCGTCATTCCGATACGGTGCTTGTCACGCGAGACGGCTGCGAGCCACTCACACGCAGCCCCACCGACTTGGAGGCACTGGCGATTACGAACTGGAAACCAATTCAACGACTCAAGGGCTGGTACGTCCGACGCGTGCTGGGAGTAGATCGCAAGGGCGGACCATCGGCCTCTAGCAATTCGTAATCGGGAACGTCAGCAGAAGACACGTTGCGCTATGCTACGCGTTGCCGAGGGACCTTGAACCATGTTGATCATCGATACGCATGCGCACATCTATTCGCCGGACGAGTCGCGCTACCCGACGATCGAGAAGCCGCTGCGGCCCCCCAAAGGCAAGGGATCTCTCGAGGACTTGAAGCAGGAGAGCCGAGCCAACGGCGTCAATGCGGTCTGCGCCATCCAGACCAGCACGTTCTATCGTTTCGACAACCGCTACATCCTCGACAGCTCGAAGGCGAATCCTGACTGGGTCGCCGGGGTCTGCACGCTGAACCCCGATGACCCGAAGAGTCCCAGTCTGCTAGCCTGGTACGTCCGCGCGTACGGCATCCGCGGCATGCGCAGTATTCCGGCCAAGAGTCGGGAGCTGGACCATCCCGGCGTGCGGGCCTTGTGGAAAACGGCCCTCGACGTCGGCATCGTGATCAACGTTCTAATCGGGCCGAGCCTGGCCGGCCATGCCGACCGTCTGCTGGGACAGTTCCCGGACCTGCCCGTCGTGCTCGACCACTGCTTAAACCCGAAGGCCGGGCCTGACCTGAACTCGACCATCGAGAAGGTGCTCTATCTGTCGCGGCACAAGAACCTGCATGCGAAGCTGACCTTCGTTCCAACCGGAAGCCACACGGGCTTTCCGTGCGCCGATATGCACCAGGCTTGCTTGCGGGTTGCCGACGCCTTCGGGCCGGAGCGCTGCGTGTGGGGCAGCGATTATCCGTCAAGCCTTTGGACGCCTCGGGTCAGCTACGCGGAGCATTTGAAGATCTTCACTGAGGTCTTGCCGCTGGCCGACTCCGCGCGCACGAAGATTCTCGGCGAAACGGCTCGCCACCTTTGCTTCCCCAGTCTGTGACGGACGCCTCGCGACGGGGTTTACGGGACCCGATGCTATACTGAGCCTCTCTTCGAATGGCTGTCCGGAAGAAGCGCACCCGCCTGAATAACTACGTTCTCGTCATCTTCGATAGCTGCCGCTACGACGCTTTCGTCAAGGGACGTCCGAAGGTGATGCGGAAGCTGGGCAAGGTCGAGAAGCGCTGGTCGTACGCCTCGTGGACGGCACCGTCGCACTACAATCTGCTCACCGGACTGCTGCCGCACCACAGTCCCAAGCGGGTGTTCGCGTCCGAGTACTACAAGAAGGACTTTCTCCGTTTCAACGAACGATTAGGCGCGGAGAACATTGAGTTCAAGTCGCTGGTTCCGCAGCTCTATTTCCCGGCTTTTCTCAAACACAAGATGGGTTACCGGACGCATGCGATGGTGTCGCTGCCTGTGCTGAACCCAAAGACCATTTTGAACAACGGGTTCGACTCCTACCAATTGATGGAGAAGCACAATGACATGCGGGCTATGTTGAGCGAGATGAAGTTCTCCAAAGACAAGCCGTCGTTCTACATCTTGAACGTGGGCGAGACGCACTATCCGTATGCGTTGCCGGACGAGCCACCCGAGGAGTGGCCGCGCATCAGTGGCGTCCACGGCGTCTTCAAGCACCTGGACGATCATGTGGTCGGCGGCAAGCTGGTCAAGGGGAAGGAGCGCTTCTTCAACCAGAAGGCGCTGGACGAATTGCGGCAAAGGCAAATCCAGGCCGTGAAGTATCTCGACCGCGTCGTGGAAGAGCTGTTCGACATCGTCCCGAAGGACACCTACGTCACGATCACCGCCGACCACGGCGAGCTGTTCGGCGAGGACGGCTATTTCGGCCACGGCCCGATTCAGCACGACAAAGTTTTCGAGGTGCCCTTCGTGGAGGGTAAGATCCGCTAGGGGTAACGACAAGGACTCTTGCTCGTGGGCCGGCCCCGAGCGCCGGCTTCACGAGACGCAAGCGAGTTGGGCGGATTCTTGCTGTGAGCGGAGCCAATGCTACGGAGAAGTGATGTGGACCGCTCCCTCATGGTCACGGCTCGGGTTGTAAGGGCCATCTGCTGGGCGCTTGCCGCCGCGGCGGTCTTGCTTGTGTCCGCGACGATCGCGCCCGTGGACGCTCCCGAAACGGCTACTCACCGCGCCTACATCGGCCCCGGTGCCGGCTTCGCCTTTCTCGGCTCCTTTTTTAGTCTGCTAATGGCCTTCTTGTTGGGGGCGGCGTCGATCTTGATCTGGCCGTTCCGGGTGCTGTGGCGAGTGGTGTCGGGTAAGAAGGGCCTCAAGAACGCGCGCATCCGCAAGATGATTTTTCTCGGGCTCGACGGCCTCGACCCGGACCTCACCGAGCAATTCATGGCCGCGGGCAAACTGCCCAACCTCCAGCGGCTGCGGGACGAAGGAACGTTCAGCCGGTTGCGCACAACCTACCCCCCTCTGTCGCCGGTGGCCTGGGCCACGTTCGCGACGGGCGTCAATCCGGCCAAGCACAGCTTGTACGACTTCCTGAACCGCAGTATCCGCACGTATGTTCCCGAGCTGTCGTCTTCGCGGGTGCGGCCGCCGTCGCGGTGGCTGACGCTGGGCCGCTGGCGCATCCCGCTCAACCACGCGACGGTCGAGATGCGGCGCAAGAGCCGTACGTTCTGGAGCATCCTCGGAGACCACCACATTGGGTCGTCGATCCTGCGGGTACCGATCACGTTCCCGCCGGAGAAGTTCAACGGGAAGCAACTGTCCGCGATGTGTACGCCCGACCTGCTGGGCACGCAGGGCAGCTTTCAGCAGTTCACCACCAACACGACCGCCGAACCCTTTTTCGAGGGCGGCAACCGGTTTGCGTTGAAGCGTGACGGCGACCGTTTCAGTGGTTCGATCGAAGGGCCCCCCAATCCTCTGCGGACCGATGCGGGACCGATGCGGCTCCCGTTTCGGCTGAGGCTCGCCGGGGATTCGCAATCGGCCAAGCTCGAATTCGACGGCGAGGCGCTCACCCTCGAGCGCGGCGAATACTCGCCGTGGATGCGGCTCACCTTCCGCGCCGGCTGGGGCGTCAAGGTCCAAGGCGTCGCCCGGTTTCTGTTGACCGAGGCGGCCCCGGAGGTTTCGCTCTACGTCACGCCGATCAACATCGACCCCGAGAAGCCGGCGCTGCCGATTTCCCATCCGCGCTATTACGCGACCCACCTCGCTAAGCTGCTCGGGACGTACGCGACCCTGGGGCTGGCCGAGGACACCTGGGCGCTCAACGAGCGCGTCATCGACGAGAAGGCGTTTCTCGAACAGGCCTACCTGATCTGCGACGAGCGCGAAAGCATGTATGTCAATGCGCTCGAGAAGACCCGACAGGGCGTGGTCGCCTGTGTTTTCGATACGAGCGACCGCGTGCAGCACATGTTCTATCGCTACCTGGAGCCGGACCATCCCGCGCATCGAATGAATCCCAATGGAGCCGGGGGGGCCGATTACCGGCACGTGATCGAGGATCTGTACCGCCGGATGGACGGCATCGTCGGCAAAAGTCTGGCGTACGTCGATGACGAGACCGTGTTCTTCGTGCTGTCGGACCACGGCTTCAAGTCGTTCCAGCGCGGCGTCAACCTCAACACATGGTTGCTCGAGAACGGATACCTCGTCCTTAAGGACGGCGCGACCGAGAGCGGCCCCTATCTCAAAGGGGTCGACTGGAGCCGCACGCGCGCGTACACCTTTGGGCTGGCCGGCGTCTACCTCAACCAGAAGGGCCGCGAGTCACAAGGCATTGTGCCGCCCGGCGCCGAGGCGGCCGCGCTCAAGAAAGAGCTGGCCGAGAAGCTCACGGGTCTCGAAGACCCCGAGCGCGGCACGACGGCCATTCGCGAGGCTTGGACGAAGGAGCGGATCTACCGAGGTCCCTACATGGACGCCGCGCCGGACGTCGTAATCGGCTATAGCTCCGGCTACCGCAGTGCCTGGGACGCCGCTCTCGGCAAAGTGGGCGGGCCGGTCTTCGCCGACAACTCGAAGGCCTGGAGCGGCGACCACTGCATGGACCCGGCCCTAGTGCCCGGCGTGGTATTTTGCAACCGTTCGTTTGAGGCCGAGGACCCGGGTATCGAAGACCTCGCGCCGACGACGCTGTCGCTGTTTGGGATCGAGCGGCCGGGTTACATGGATGGCCGGGATTTGGAAGTGCGAACGGGGGGTGACATCAGGTAGAGGCCGCCGAGCAGGAGCGACACTTCGACGGCTAGCTCGATGGCATAGCCCAGCACGTAGTAGGTGTCGTCGAAACGGTCGCCCACAAGAAGGCTAGGCTGCTTTCGAATCGAGCGGTAGAGCACGTCTCCGAGGTCGTTGATTCCTTCGTAGTGCGCGGCCATGTGAAGCCGGTTCAGGGGCTCGAAGACCCAGCGGGCCAGGTCCGGCAGATTGGCGGCGAAGGCGCCTAACACCCAGCGGCACAACCGCGCTGAGTCCGAGAAAAGAAAAATAGGCCGGCGATCAGTAGGCCGGCCGCCAGACGATAAACGCCCTGCTCCAATACCGGCAACAGGCTGACACCGGCCATGTAGAGACAAAACGGCAGCAGCAGCCGGTTACGGCGAGTGAACAACCAAAGGGCCGGTAGCAGCGCCAACGCCAGTCCGGCTACGGTGACGGCGAACGCCTCGTTATGGCTGACGCCCAGTTTCCGCGAAAGCGGGTAGAAGGCCTCAAAATGGTAGATCGCATCGCAGACGAAATGGGAAACGAACGCCAGCGGCAGAGCGATCCACAGGCGGGGTGCCGCCCCGGCGATCGCCGCGCCCAACACGGCGTGGGTAGCCGGCGACATGAGGTTTCCTATTCTAGCAACGGACCCGCCGCGGGCCACGTTACCATGAGTAGAGCCGATGCTGCCCCGAATCACCCTGCTGGTGCTGATTATCCTACTGCCGCTCGAAGCGGCCCGGACGCGCCTGTACCTGCAAGGCGGCGGCGACCTGCTGGTCAGTGAGTACGAGGTCACCGGCGACCGCGTGCGCTACTACAGCGTCGAGCGCAGCGCCTGGGAGGAGATACCTCTCGAGCTGGTCGATCTGGAAAAAACACACCGCCGAGCGGAGCGGGAAGAAGCCCGCCGACACGAGCTTCGCGAGGAACAGCGCATCGAACGCGAGGCCGAACGCAAGGCGCGCACGGAGTTGCACAGCGTCCCTTTGGAAGACGGAGTCTACCACCTGGACGAGGACCGTATCGTCGAGGTCAAGCAGAACGTCGTTACCCACAACAGCAGCAAGACGAGGACGGTGCTGCAGGTGATCTCCCCTCTGCCGACGGTAGCGGGAAAGACGACCGCGGAGATCGAGGGAGCCACTTCCGCGTTCACGGCGAACGGCAGCCGGCCCCTGTTCTATGTGCGGCTGGAGAAGATCTCACGCATCGAGCTGTTCAGACTGAAACCCAAGAAAAAGGCCCGAGTGGTACAGGTGATCTCCTCGGTCAAGCAGGTGGAGGACAAGTGGGAGGAACAGGAGACGATCGAGATTTTCCGCCAGCAGCTCGCCTCTAACGTGTACAAGGTTTGGCCGGTCGAGCCGCTGGTGCCCGGGGAGTACGCCGTGATCGAGTATACGCCGGGCGAGGGGAATGTTCGGGTCTGGGATTTCGCCCTGCGGGGAATCACGGTGGGAGGGTCGGGAGCGCGCACGGCGTCCGCCAAAGCCCGTGGCGCCGGCAAAGAGAAATAGACGGGACATGTCGCCGGAGCCATTAGGGCACGGCGCGTTTGACACCCTCCGCGACAGCCCGATAAACTGACCTGTCAAAATGTTGCTGCCGAGAACATTCATTACCTATATGGCCCGGGAGCTCGGCCATCGGCTCGGGCAGGAAACCTGCGTGATCCCCGACCAGGCGGCGGTCCAGTCAGCCTTCGAGACCGCCATCATCGATGAGTTGAGCCTGGAGGACGAGATCAACGCCGAGGCCCGGGAGTTGCTGAACCAGTACACCGACTACATGCGCAGCCAACGCATCCCTTATCAAGAGATGTTCAAGAAGGTCAAACGGAGCATCCTCGACGAGCGCAAAGCGGTCTCGGCCCAGCCGCGCGGACCTGCCGAGCAGAATATGAAGATCTCGCGCGACAAGGTCACCGAGATGTCGCACAAGCTCGCCGGGCAGCTCCCCCGCATATCCGGCGTTCGGCTCAACAAACGCTGGAATGAAGTGCGCCTGGAGATCCTCAAGGAGATGAGGGACATCCTCACCAAGGAAGAGGCGATCGACAAACTCGCCCAGGAGAAGATTACGAAACAACAGCGCGAGATTCCCGAGGGTAGTGAGGAGTGGACTCTTCTCTACCGCCGCTACTACGAAGAAGAGATGAAACGCTACGGGATTGATCTGTCGCCGGGCTTGCCGTCGGCCTGAGCGCTGTTGGAATTGAAGCTTACCGACGGCGTCACCACGCCGTCATGACCTATTGAATCCCGCAAATTATTATGACACTTTTTGACAGTGTGGAGCATCTATATATGTATGGGCAACCCCAAAGGTGTGAAGCGGGATTTCAAGGCGCTGGAGAAGCGCCGTTTCGAAGCGATGCGGCTGCTCCACCAAGGCCACAATCAGTCCGAGACGGCGAGACGGCTGAACGTCGCTCGCCAAACCGTCAGTGAGTGGCGGCGGCAATACCGCGAGCAGGGTGCGGCCGGACTCCGCCAGGCCGGGCGCGCCGGACGCAAGCCGCTCCTCGATGCCGCACAACGCGAACGCCTGACGTCGCTGCTGCTGGAAGGCCCGGAAGCCCACGGCTTCCCAACGCCCCTGTGGAGCTGTCCGCGGGTGGCTCGGCTGATCGGAGACGAGTTCGGGGTCGCATACCACGCAGGCCACGCCTGGAAGATCCTGCGAGCGCTCGACTGGAGCCCGCAACGCCCGGCCGGAAAGGCGCGCGAGCGCAACGAAGAGCGGATCCGCACCTGGAAGCGCAAGACCTGGAAGCGCATTAAAAAAAAGCCCAAAACGAAGGCCGTACGCTCGTCTTCATCGACGAAAGCGGATTGAGTCAGAAGCCGCATCGCTGCCGCACCTGGGCGCCACGTGGCCAAACACCGGTGCTGCAGTTTAACTTCAACTGGGAGAAGCTTTCCGTCTCGGCGGGGCTGACGCTGCGTAACTTCTACTTCCGGCTCTATCCCGGTGCGATCGGCAAAGAGCAAGTGACCGACTTTCTCAAGGCGTTGGTACGTCATATCGATCGCCCGCTGCTGATCGTCTGGGATCGGCTGCCGGCGCACCGTAGCCGCCTGGTGCAAGAGTTCATCGAACTCTCCGAAGGCCACATCGCAACCGAGTACTTGCCACCCTATGCGCCGGAGCTGAATCCGGTGGAATACATCTGGGCTTACTGGAAGCAGCACGAGTTGCCGAACGTCTGTCCGAAAGACTACGGCGAGCTGAACGAGCGGGCCCGCAAGGCACTCCGCCGCATGTACCGCAAACCGCGTTTGATCACGGCCTTCTGGAAACAGTCTTCTCTTTGTTTTGACTGACTCTATATTATGCGGGAGTCAATAGAGTTCCTGCCGGCGAAGAACAACGACAAGCCCGACGAGATTGCTTACGCGGCTCGAAGCCGCGCGGTGAGCCAGATGCGACAGGCCAAGATCCTCCTACTAGCCTGGGCAACTTTCGCCAGCTCCGGCTGTGACGATGTCGTACTGACCCATCCCGTGATTCGAGACGGGGAGGCGATTGTAGACGACAGACTTCTGGGAACCTGGAGTGAATCCGATGATCCGGAGTCCGACACATTCACCATTCGGCGAAACGGAGAGGCCTATGTAGGTGTTTCGAAGGAGGAAGGCGAAACGGAGAAGATCGACATCGGTCTCACCCGGATCGGCGGCAGACTTTTCCTACAGGCGACCGAAGAAAACTGCTCCCAGCACTTGTTCTTCGACGAGCAGGCGGATCAGACCTGTTATCTGATGTTCCAGTTCGAGATCGATCAAGAGATGTTCCGGCTCAGGCCTCTCGATCACAAGCGGCTCTTTCAGGACAGCTTGGCAGGAAAGCTGTTGGTTTCACACGAGATTCGGAGGCAGGTGAAGGTCGCGCCTGGCGCGGCCTCTGACCTGCAGGGAGCTGGACCGACCAGGAAGCCGAGGGTGTATACCTGCGTCGTCCTAACAGCACCTACAGACGAGCTACGACGTTTTCTGGCCGCTTACACGACCGATGAGTCGATTCTCGGCGAAGCTATGGCCTGGTCTCGCAGGGGCGAGCCCCCAGGTTGATCGACCGAGCGACAGTAGTTCCTGAATACTGACGCGCGTGACATGGTTTGATCAGTCTTCCGCGGCCATTCTCGGGAAGGTATCTTTCAAGCACGGATAAAGGTCTTGGAAGACGCGATACGCCTTCTCGTACTGGGCGGCTTGCTGTTCGTCCGGCTCGACACGGTCCTGCTCCCGCACGACGGTACGACAGGCCTCTTGGACCGAGGAGTACTGACTGCTCCCGACCATGGCCAGCAAAGCCGCCCCGTACGCCGAGCCTTCCTGCGTTTGCAGCGTGGTAATCGGGCACTGGAAGATCGCGGCCAGCAATTCGCGCCATAGGGGACTGCGGGCGCCGCCGCCCGACGCCCGCACCAACTCGATCTCGACGCCGAGGGATTCGAGGATCGTCAAGCAATCCTTCAGGCTGTAGGAGACACCCTCCAGCACCGAGCGGATGAGGTGGGCGCGGCGATGGCCGGCGGTCAGGCCGATCCAGCCGCCGCGGGCTTGGGCGTCGAGATGCGGCGTCCGCTCACCCATCAGGTAGGGCAGCCAGAACAGGCCCTCGCTGCCGGGCGGGATCTCGGCGGCTTCGGCGGTAAGGAGTTCATAGGGATCCACGCCCCGCCTGCGGGACTCCTCCACCACGTCCGGCGCGAGTTGATTGCGAAACCATTGCAGGCTGAGTCCCGCAGCCTGGGTGACACCCATCACGTGCCACTTGCTGGGGACGGCGTGACAGAAGGTATGCACCCGTCCTTGGGGATCGTAGGCCACTTGATCGAGGTGCGAAAACACGACGCCCGAGGTGCCGATCGTGGCGGACACCAGACCCGGTTCCACGATTCCGTTGCCGACGGCGCTGGCCGCCTGATCACCGGCGCCGCCGACGACGGGCGTGCCGGCTTTCAGCCCCGTCGTCTCGGCGACGAGTTCGCTGACTCGTCCGGTGATCTCGGGTGACTCGACCACCGGGGGCAGCAGGTCGCGGTCGATGCCGAGTTTTTCGATCAGTGCGTCGGCCCAGCGGCGATGCACGACGTCGAACAGGGCTGTCCCCGAGGCGTCGGAGACTTCACCGGCGAACTCACCGGTCAGACAAAAGCGGATGTAGTCCTTGGGCAGCAGAACCTGACGGGCACGCTCGTACGACGCGGGATCGTTGTCGCGCACCCACAGCAGCTTGGGGGCGGTGAAGCCCGTCAGCACCGGATTGGCGGTCTGCTCGAGCACCATCTCAGGACCGGCGGTGGCGTTGATCCAATCCACTTGGGCCTGGCTTCGCTGGTCACACCAGATCAGCGCAGGCCGGATGACCCGGTGATCGGCATCGAGTAACACCAAACCGTGCATCTGCCCGGAAAGGCCCACCGCGCCGATGTCGTCCCCGGCGATGCCGGACTCGGCCAGCACGCCGCGGATGGCTTGCTGGGCGGCCTCCCACCAGTCCTCGGGATGCTGCTCGGCCCACAGCGGCCGCGGCATCTGCATCTCTTCATGCGGGGCGGTAATGCCGTCGACGACCCGTCCGTCCGCGTCCACGAGGAGCGCGCGGGAGCCGCCGGTGCCGATGTCGAGACCGAGCCAGTATTTCATTTCGGGTCCCGAGTGTGAGAGTGACGAGAGAGAGGCGGACCGACGTCGCGTCTATTCCGACCTGCGGACTTGATCAAGCCGTCGTAGCAGGGTCTCCGACAATGCGTTTTCGATTTCCGGCGTGATCAACTCGACCGAATCCATGTCTTGGATGTGGACCTGGTCCCGTAGGCGAAAGCTAGTTAGCTTCATCCGGACGAGGTCGGCAACGGGCGCGACGAGCGTGCCTTCGATGCTGTTTACGGGTTCAGAGAAATCGGGCGCGGCCTCGACGTGTTCGGGACGGACCTTTTCCCCCACGAACACCAAGTGGATCGCGCTTCGCACCCTCGGCTTCTCTGCGTCGACCAGCATGTCGATTCCAGCAACGTGCCGAAAGCTAAAGCCTTCCGTCTCGGCAGCTTTCTTGACTACTTCGAGGTCGGATCGAGCCACGGCGACATCCACATCGCGCGTGAACCGAGCCTTCAGGGGATCCTTCTGGTCCACGTGCAGGAAAACGGCAAGACCGCCCACCACGCGGTAAGGGACGCCGCCAGCATGAAACGCCTTGGTCATGCGCCTCAGGACATCAAAGATCTGTTCCACGTGCCGGTCGGCTGCCGTGACGGTGATCACTTCTGCCATTCAGTATGGCACGGGTGTCGGGACAATCACGGTGCCGCACAGAGACAACGCCCAGCTTAGGCCCGGTGCTTTGAATGGAGCTTTCACGCGGCGTGTGTGCTCAGATGAGGTCTTCCGTCACTTAAGGTATAGTGGGTCACCGCGGGGGCGCGGGTGATTCGATCGCGTCGCAGATATAGGGACTACGTCATGACCGGCAGCCAGATGATCGCACAAATCTTGAAGCTCGAGGGAGTCGAGCACGTTTTCTGTTTCCCGCTTACGCCCATCCTGGAGGCGCTGACCGAGGAGGGTATCCGCCCCATCGTTGCGCGTCAGGAACGGGTCGCGGAAAACATGGCGGACGGTTTTTCGAGAACGACTTGCGGCGACCGGATCGGGGTTATTACCGTGCAGCAGAGCGCCGGGGTCGAAAACGCCTTCGCCGGCATTGCTCATGCCCATACGGATTCCAGCCCGGTGCTGTTCCTGCCAGGCCACCCCGGGCGGAACCTGGCCGGCGTGCCGCCGAACTTTGATGCGCTGAAGAGCTACTCCGACGTCACAAAGTGGGCGGACATGATCCCATCGGCGGACGCAATACCTCAACGGATGCGGCGGGCCTTCACGGCCCTGCGTACGGGACGGCCCAACCCGGTCATGCTCGAAGTGCCGGTGGACGTCGCCAAAGAAGAGTTCAACGGGACGCTCGACTACCGGCCGGTGCGGCCCGTGCGAACCGGGGCCGACCCGAGCGCCGTTCGCGAGGCCGTCAAGGTACTGCTCGCGGCCGAGCGGCCGATGATCTGGGCCGGGCAGGGCGTGCTCTACGCGCAGGCCTCGGACGAGCTCACCCAGGTCGCGGAGCTGCTGGCCGCGCCGGTCATGACGACGCTCCTCGGCAAGAGCGCCTTCAACGAGCGCCACGCGCTTGCCCTCGGCGCCGGGTCTTACAGCCGGACCTCCATGGTCGAGGACGCTCTCGCTCACAGCGACGCCTTGTTTGGCATCGGCGCCAGCCTGACGCGGACGCTCTTCGCGCCGGCCATCCCCGCGGGTCAACAAACGATCGTCCACTCCACCAACGATTCGCGCGACTTGAACAAAGACTACGTCGCCGACGTACCGATCCTGGGCGATGCCAAGCTCGTGCTGCAACAGATGATTGCAGAGATCCGTTCGCAGACCCGCGGATCGGGCCGGCCGAGAAGGGACCAGGTTGAAGAGCACCTGCGAGGGTTGCGCCAGCAGTGGAACGCGCGCTGGGCGCCCAAGCTCACTTCGGACCAAACGCCCATCAACCCCTACCGCGTGATGGGTGATTTCATGAAGACGATAGACCCGGCCGAGACGATCGTGACGCACGATTCGGGTAATCCCCGCGACCAGCTCGTACCGATCTACGAGTCAGTCAACCCGCGCGGCTACCTCGGCTGGGGACACTCGACTCAACTCGGCTTCTCGCTCGGTGCGGCCATGGGAGCCAAGCTGGCCGCCCCCGATAAGCTCGTCGCCAATTTCATGGGGGACGCTGCGTTCGGCATGGTGGGCATGGATGTCGAGACGGCGGTGCGCGAGAAGGTCCCAGTCCTGACGCTGCTGCTCAACAACTCGGCGATGGGGAACTACGAGACGCACATCCCCAAGACGGTCGAGCGCTATGGGACCAAGTATCTGACCGGCAATTACAGCGAGGTGGCCCGCGGGCTGGGTGCGTACTCCGAACGAGTCGAGCGGCCCGAGGGTGTGCTTCCCGCGATCGAACGCGGCATCGCCCAAACGCGCGAAGGCAAACCTGCGGTGCTCGAGTTCATCACGTGCGAAGAGCCCGACATGGCGACGCCTAAGTAGCCGGCGTCACGCAACCGTGCGTTACTGGAACCGAGCCCGGAACGCCAGTGATGGGTTCTGACCTTCCGGTGGGTGATAAGGGTTCGCACCCCTCACTGGTGTTCGGGGCTCGGTTTCTTTCCTACGGGATCAACTCGATCAGCTCTCGTTCGGCACTCCGGATCTGATTCGCCAGGCCATCGAATATTCCCCGAACCACCTTCACCTGCTTCCGCGCCGTCTCCCAGTCGTCTTGCTCGATCGACTCCCGCACGCCGGGAATCGTCTTGACGCCATAGCCGGTGTAGAACCCCGGTGCGTAGAGGGCATGCTTGTACCACTCGCGCTCACCGGGCAGGCCTCCCTCGAGGCGCATCATCTGCTCGACCTCCCGCAAAGCGGCATTGACTTTCGCGACGTCGCCGTTGGGGCCGCCGTTTGAGAAGACCTTCTCCAAAGCCTCTTCATACGCCTCGGCCGCTTTCCCGATCTGCTCTTGACCTTCCCGTAAAGGCGCGAGATCGAGCGAAACTGCTGGGTTCTTCTTTTGTTTGTTCTTGAGCAACTTGTCCAACTCATCCAAGTAGACGCTCAACGTGTCGGCGAAGTTCGTGAACTCGAACGGCAAAACATCCGCGTCGGCCATGCGGGCGATCGCCAGCGCGTGGAACTGCGCCAACGTACGCCCGTACATGAACTCAGGATCACCGAAGCGCCGGTACCAATCAAACGAGTCATAGATCGAGTGATAGACTCCGAACACCGGGGCGCGAAACGCCGTGTTCACCGAAGCGATCGCGAGGTGGTCGAGGAAGACCGTGTAGTCGGACCCTGAGCCGAGCGCGCCGATACGCAGGTCGCGGCGACTGTCGATCTTCTTTTTCTTCTCGTCGTCGTCGCCGGCCTTCTTGAGCGCGTCTTCCTTCATGACCTCCCAGGCGCTCTTGCCCGTGCGTGGATCGGTCAGGTCGCGCGCCGCGTCGTTCAAGAAACGCTCGAGCGTATGGGAGCCGGAAAAACTCAAGATGCCCTGGCGGTTGCTGTCGCTGTTGAAATAGACGACGGTCTTCCCGCGCAGCTCGTCGGCGTGCTTCTCGGCCCACTCGGTCGAGCCGATCAAGCCCCATTCTTCGGCGTCCCAACTGGCGAAGATGACGGTGCGCCGGGGCTGCCAACCCTGCTGGACCGCCTCTCCGAGAGCGCGCGCGGTTTCCATCAAAGCGGCGTTGCCGCTGACGGGGTCCATGGCGCCGTTGACCCAGGCATCGTGGTGGTTGCCATAGATGATCCACTCGTCGGGGAACTCGCTGCCCCGGATGCGGGCGATGACGTTGTAGCCGGTGGGAACCGTCCAATCAAACTTGAGCTTGAGCCGGACCTTCGCCGGCCCCGGCCCCATGTGATACGTCAGCGGTAGCGCGCCACGCCAAGCTTCGGGGGCGACCGGACCGCCTAGGTTTCGCAAGATTGGCAACGTGTCGCCCCACGAGATCGGAAAGACGGGGATCTTCGGTAGCGTCTTCGCTTCGGCGATCTCCAAGCGGCGGCCTCCGGGCACCGAGCCCCAGCCCGGTGTCAGCGGGTCGCCGGGGTGGATGGGCATGTCCATGGTGCTGCCGCGCTGCACGCCGAACTTCGGCCGGGTTGGGCCTTTCGGGTAGGGATCATTCTTGAAGTAGCCGTCGTCCCTGGGGTCGGAGAAGATCAGGCAGCCGATCGCCCCGTGTTCAGCAGCCACCTTGGGCTTGATGCCGCGCCAGCCACCCAGGTAACGCGCCAGGACGATCTTGCCCTCGACCTCGACACCCAGCTCCTCCAGTTTTTCGTAATCGGCCGGCATGCCGTAGTTGACGTAGACGATTTGGGCCGTCACGTCACCATCGGGTGAGTAGGCGTTGTAGCTGGGTAGCTGCCCCGGGTCGGAAGAGTCCTTGTCCTCGGCGATCGCCGGCTCTTGTAAGGTCGGGACGTACTTCTCGGGCTCGAGCAGCTCCAGATAGCGCTCGCGCGGGGTCGGCATCAGACCTTCGAACTCTTCGAGTTCGGCGTCGAGACCCCACTCCTTGAACTTGCCGAGAACGTACTTCGCGACGTCGACGCTCGCCTGGCTACCAGTGTGGTGGGGTTCTTCCGACATCACGCGGATGTACTCGCGGACCAGCTCGGCGCGGGGCGTCTTGAGGAGTTTCTCCTCCAGCGCACGGTGCCTGGAAGCGGCAGCCTTCGAAAAGCCGCGGATGGGCTTAGCGTCCGTCTGGCCCCAAGCGAGGGACGTACCGAGAAGTGCCGCGACAAGAACGATCCGTTTCTTCATGTGAAAGCCATTCTACATGAGGGTCGTGGCGAGAGGAGGAGAACGTCGGAGCGAAGCGCGTTCTAGGCGAATGTAGGGCACATCATAGGGTGCCCGGGGATAAACATGCCGAGCCCTTATATCTTTCAAGCTAGGGAGGACGTGACTCGTCACCGAAGTACAGTCGCTGGACTCCTTTGGAGGGTGGTGCGGCCATCCAAGTAACTCCCACGGACACCACAAGTGACACCAGCACGGCCCAGATGAACGGATCGAATCCGCCGAGACTGCGGGTTCCGAAAGCCGCATACTGAGCCAGGAAGGAGAGAAAGCCCGTCAGCATGCCCGCCAGGCAACCGGCCTTGTTCATCCTGGGCCAGTAGATCCCGAGCAAAGTGGGCCACAGGAAAGTGGCTGCCAACCCGGTGCCCGAGAACACCACGATGTATTGCAGGTACTCCGGCGGGCGCAGCGCGAAACCCAAGGCGACCGCCGCTAGGACAAAAGTCGATACGTGAGTCAGCCAGCGGGCGCTACGTTCCGAGATCTCATGCTTCACGTTGCGCTGATACAGATCGCGCACGATCGCACTGCTTGAAACGAGCAAGAACGAGCTAATCGTCGACATGATGGCCGCCAGCGGAGATGCCAGCACCAGTCCGGCGAGCAGTGGCGGGACGGTGGCCAGAATGACTGCGGGAATCGCGTGGTCCGGAGCTTCGAGGTCGGGTACCAACACTCGGCTGACGACTCCGAGGGTCATGATAGCGGGATACAGCAGCAGGATGTAGAGACCAATAAGAAACGAGGCTTTTTTCAAGGTCCGGGTGTCCTTGGAGGCCAGAAAACGGGTCATCAGAGAGGGCTGGGCCAGGTTCGCCAACGGCCAAATGAGAAAGAAAGAGATCGCCGCCGGCAACGGCAAGAACTGCTCTGGTCCCGGCGCCCCCACCAAGTCGGGTGATTGCTCGACCAGATTGTCAAACACAGCAGGAAAGCCGCCCGCCTGTCGAACGGCGAAAAACACCGTGACCAGCACACCTGCCAGCATGACCAACGCCTGAAAGCTGTCGGTCCATGCAACCGCTCGAAATCCGCCGTACGCCGTGTAGAGACTGACGGTGACGGCGAAGCCCAACGCTCCCCAAACGCAGGGGATACCCGCCACTGCCTCCACCAGGCGAGCGCCCGCGATATACTGGGCCACCATGTAGGCGGTGTAGAGAATGATGATGGCGATTCCAGAGACGGTGCCGATGGTATTGCTCTCGAAGCGGTCACGCAAAAGGTCGGAAAAGGTCAGGGCGCCGGTCCTCCTCCCTATCTCTGCAACCCGTTTGCCGAGCACCCCCATGCCGACGGTCGCGACCACCATCAGAGAAGCGATCCAGAGCAGCAGGACCCATCCGTAGCGATGCGCGAACGAGGGCGCGCCGATGAACGTCCCGCCGCTGGCTGATGTGGCGATCCAGGTAAGCGCCAGCACCCAGGGTCCGATCTCACGGCCTGCAACGAAGAAATCTTCGAGGAAGCGCCCCTTCTTGGCTCGGCGGTGTGCGAGGTATGCGAACAGGAACGTGATGCCCAGGTAGAGGCCGAAGGCAAGCCCGACTTGGGCCTTGTCTGAGGTCATGATGCCTGTGAGAACCCTCGTGCTTCGCGGGCAATCACTGCTGCCCGGCAAGGATCGTTCCTTGACGGCCACGACCGTCGCTTGATTCCGCCCCGAGGTCGGCGGAGAAGCGATGGTAGCAGAGTCGCGATACTCGAAAGCGGACCTGCGGGCCGCAACAAACCGAGCCCCGGGTGAGCGCACACACCCGCCAAGCGCGTAGTACACTGGACGGTTCCACTAACGAGCCATGCCTACCAAACCCATGCAAGTCGATCTCACGGGCCGTAGCGCGATCGTGACCGGAGGCGCCACCGGCATCGGCCGGGCGATTTCTCTAGGGTTGGCCCGCTGCGGCGCGTCGGTCGTCGTCGGCTACCACACGAGCGAGCAGGCCGCGGGAGAGCTGGTCGCTGAGATCAACGAGCAGGGCGGAACGGCGATCGCAACTCAGGCTGACGTGACCAGCGAGGCCGCGATCCAGGGTTTGATCTCCGGCACGACGGACCGATTCGGCCGTCTCGATATCCTCGTGGCAAACGCCGGTGGGCCGACGGTGATGGGTCCGACCACGGAGCTGACCACGGATCAATGGAACCACGGGTTGGCCGTTAACTGTAGCTCGGTCTTCATGTGTGTGAAACATGCCATCCCGGTGTTGGAAGAGGGCACTGGCAGGGTCGTCGTAAACTCGTCGATCAACGCCCGCACAGGAGGAGGCAACAACCTCAGCTACGCGGCGCCCAAGGCTGCGGTGAACAATATGGTGCGCCAATGGGCCAAGGAACTCGCCGGGCGCCGGATCACGGTCAATGCCATTGCACCGGGTGTCATCCGCACCCGGATACAGGAGCGGTGGACCCCGCCGGAGGTCTACCGCAAGCTAACTGACGAGCTGATCCCGCTGCGCCGCGACGGCTTGCCGGAGGATTGTGTCGGGCCTGTCCTGCTCCTCGCAAGCGACGAGGGGAGCTACATCACGGGCCAGGTAATCGAGATTAACGGCGGTTTGTCCATGCCGTAGCGCCCCGCGTTGTTTGGTGGCTGACAACTACGGTGTCCGAAATGTCTACCGATGGCGAATGACCTGACAAGGGCGGAGCCTTCGGTTGGCACGGCTGCTGCGCCGGCGGGCCGCCCCACGTCCGTCCGCTATTTCATCCTGGCCAGCGTGGCTCTAGCGGCATCGACGGCCTACCTGACGCGCCACTGCATTGTCGTCGCCAACACCACCATTCAGGGGGACCTCCAGTTCACCACGGAGCAGATGGGCTGGATTCTGGCCGTCTTCAACTTCGGTTACTTCGCTTTTCAGGTGCCAAGCGGGGCGCTCGGCAACCGGCTGGGAACGCGGCTGTCTCTTCCGTCGCTGAGCGTGCTGTGGTCGATGCTTGCCGCTTGGACCGGTTCGGTCTCTGGTTACATCCCAATGATGCTCTCGCGGGCGGTTTACGGCGCCGCGCAGGCAGGCCTCGTTCCGAATACGGCCAAGGTTCTCCACGATTGGATCCCGGTCAGTCGAAGGGGTTTCGCCGGCGCAACGATCGGTGCAGCCATGTCGATTGGCGCGGTGATCACGATGGGCCTCACGGCCGTCCTGCTCGAGCATTTTCATTGGCGCACGGTGTACTACGTCTTCTCGCTCGTTGGAATCGTGTGGGCTCTCGGGTATTTCGTTTTTGCGCGGACGAAGCCCGCTGAACATCCATGGGTGAACTCGCAGGAGTGTGCCCTGATCGCGGCCGGCAGGGACGACAACGCCGACCCCGGCAACGCCGACAAGGAGCCTGGCAGCGCCGGCAACGAATCTGTCGGCGATGACGGAAAGAAGAGGTCACGCTGGCTCACGGCCGATGTCGCCCTGGCCATCGCGACGTCGCCCAACATGTGGGCCATCTGCGGCCAGTCTTTTTTTCGATCAGCCGGCTATGGCCTGTTCGTTAGTTGGTTCCCCGCCTTTCTCGAGAAAGGGTACGGCGTGTCTAGGCAGGACTCCGGCCTTATGAACATGTCGCCGCTGCTAGCGACGATCGTAGGTACGATGACCGGCGGTTTGATCGTAGATTGGTTGCTGAAGCGGACTCACTCGAAGCGAATGAGCCGCTGTGGCGTCGCTACAGTAGCGCTAGCCCTGTGCGGGTTGTGCAGCCTGTTCGCGACCGGGGCGTCCACGCCCAGTCAACTCGTGGCGGTCATCGCCGGCGCCGCCTTCTTGTCCGGACTGGCGTACTCGTCGACGTGGGCGATTACGATGGACGTGGCCGGAGACCAGACTCCCGTCGTGATCGGCGTGAACAACATGGCGAGCACGGGGGGTGCGTTCGCGATGGCGGCGGCGCTCGGGTACTTGATTGGAGACATTGAGCGGACTGGCGGCGATTGGAACCAAGTCATTTACGTGTTTGCCGCAGTCCACGTCGTGGGTTCGTTGTGCTGGCTGGCGATCCGGCCGGAGGTGCCAGTGACACAGCGGCATGCGAGTTTCTCGCAAAGTCGCTAAGAACCGCAAAGGGTGCCAAGAAAAGCTCTCGATGTCGGTGGGATCGGTCTGGTTGTTCGGTTGAGCCACTGGGATCGGCGACGGCTCGCACCACTCGTGCTGCCCCGGCGAACGACTCCCAAACGAACCCTTCTGGGACCACTCTCGCGAGCGCCTAATAGCACCGGAGTTGGGCCATACTGCGAACTGGCAGAATCGCGGAACCTCACTTAGCGACCAGGTGGCGGCCACGAGGAACTCGGCTTGAGATCGCGCCGCCGGACTCGCTAACTTCAGGCCACGAACTCAGGGTGCTCAGCTCGACTGCCCGGTAAGCAGCGTCGTGGTCGCAGGATATTCGCGAACCTCGGAGTAGTGCAGAACCCGAGCAACTTCGCGGCCTGCGTCATCGATGATCGGCGTCGGCCGCCGCAAGATGAATTCGGCACGGTCTAATCGGTTGTAGGCGATGTGAGCCATCTCCAGCCGGTCGATTGATTTCGATTCGTCGCTGTCGAAGTCCGGTACAAGCAGCGGCCCCGTGTCCACTTGAAACGACCCGTTCTCGGGGCGAAAGTTCATCGTCTTGATCGGGTATTCGAGGATGTAGCGCTTTCCGCTGTCAGGCCGACGAATCTCGGTGCGGCCTGTGAGGGGGACGCTGTTCTCCGTAGCTGCATTGACCGCAGCCGGGGAGTCGAGGGCCCGGGACGACGGGAAGCGAACTATATCGATCTCGATCGACCGGAAGTGGTCTGCCACAGGACCGCCTTGGGTCCGCTCGCCTTGATCGGTTATGGCTCGCCCCATGCTGCGCTCTTCCGTCAGCGAGTAGATGTTGCGGTACTCGCGACTCGGGATCTGGAACAAACCCGTCTCCGCGTAGACCCACTCAGTGCGGCACGGCGCGATCAATACGAACTGCTCCGCTCCGCCTGTCTCCTCGTCAATTACGTCGATAAGCGCTTCGATCTGAATGCGCGCCTTGTTGCCTAGCGGGATGTTGTGGCGCGCGTAAGGGCGCGGGTCGGGACGCGGCGGTAGGTCCCAGGTCATGTAGGAGGCCTGGAAGTTGCAGGCGTGCTGGTCGGGCATGGAAGGCTGGTCTTGGGTGGTCCGGTCTTCCGATGACGGCCGGCTGCAGCCCAGCGCGGCCACCGAGGCCCCCGCCAGGGTTGTTCTCACAAATTGCCCCTGAAACCGCCGTCTCGTTAGGCTCATCGGTTTTCGTGAACGCAGTCGCACATCTGCCGCGCCAGATCCGGAGCGTCAGGCAACTACGCGATGATGTCTTGAATCGGTTTGCCGTAGTCGATTTCGAGGCGTTTGTGGCCGGGGACGTCGAGTTTCTTGGGGTCGAGGCCGAGTTGATGCAACGCCGTGGCGTGGATGTCGGTGACGTAGTGACGGTCTTCGGCGGCGTGGAAGCCTAGCTCGTCGGTGGCGCCGTGGACGACTCCGCCTTTGATGCCGCCGCCCGCCATCCAGCAGGAGAAGCCGAAGGGGTGGTGGTCGCGTCCGCCGCGGTCGCCTTCGACGCCGGGCGTGCGGCCGAACTCGGTGCCCCAGACGACCAGTGTCTCGTCGAGCAGGCCATGGGACTTGAGGTCCCTTAACAGGCCGGCGATGGGCAGGTCGGCTTCGGCGCAGAGTTTGCTGTGGTTGCCCTTGAGGTCCTGGTGGGCGTCCCAACCGCCGCCGCCGGAGTCGTGATAGCCGTGGAAACACTGCACGAAACGCACGCCGCGTTGGACCAGCCGGCGTGATGTAAGGAGAATCTGGCCCCAATAGTCGGTCGGCTTCTCGCCGATGCCGTAAAGCTTGCGCGTGGCCGCCGATTCGTCCTGGAACTGGAACAGCTCGGGGACGGACGTCTGCATGCGGAACGCCATCTCATAGGACTTGATGCGGGCTTTGAGCGCCGGATCGTCGGGGTATTGGACGCCCTCCATGCGGTTGAGCTTTTGCAGCAGCTCGAACTCACCCGCCTGCTCTTCGCGGTACATGTCACCGGGACGAGCGAACGGCAGCGGGTCGTCGGGGTCGACGTTGAGGTTGACGCCGTTGTGCTCGGGGCCGAGGTAGTCGCCGCCGACGGCCGCGGGTCCACCGAGTTGCGGTGGCACGCCTCCGCCGAGGACGACGAATTGCGGCATGTTCTGGTTGAGCGTACCCAGGCCATAGTGGACCCAGGAGCCGATCGAGGGGAAGTAGCCCTGAAAAATGTGACGGCCGGTGTGGAACTGAAGCTGGGCCGCGTGGTCGTTGTCGGTGGTCCACATCGAGCGGATGACGGCGATGTCGTCGATGACGCCGCCGAGGTGTGGCCACCAGTCGCTAACTTCGATGCCGCTCTGGCCGCGCTTGGTGAAGCCGATCTGCGTGGGGAAGACGGTCTTCATCAACTTGCGGGTGGCGGCGGTGAACTCGACCACGTTGTCCTTGAGCCGGTTCGATTCGAGGATGTGGGCGTGCGGCGTGTCGGAGATGGTCTTACCGGCGTATTTGTTCAGCTCGGGCTTGGGGTCGAAGCTCTCGAGGTGGCTCGTGCCGCCCTGCATGAACAGCCAGATGACGCTCTTGGCCTTGGGGGCGAAGTGCGGCAGGCCCGTGGGGGGCGTCCAAGTGGCGGCCTCGTGGGTGGCGGCGGCGCGGGCGATGCCGTCGCCGTGGAGCATAGCGCCGAGGGCCAGGCCGGTGAAACCCATGCCGAGGTCGGCGAGGAAGGCCCTGCGGGGGAGGCGGTGGCAGGAGCATGCGGCGGAGATGGGTAAGGGTTTCATGATTGCTCCGTTCGACGGATTGGGTCGATGGGTGATGGGCGGTGGGGCGTCCCTGCGGGCCGCCCCCGACAGCCAGGAGTAACTTGTCGCTACCTGCGGGCACGGCATGCCGTGCCCCTACATCGCTCCTATCGTATCACTACAAATTCGTTGCGATTGAATAAAACGTGAACCAGGTTTTCGCGGGCGCGCGCTGCCGGGTCCGCGGACGGGGGTACGTCGCTTTCTTCGCCTGCACGGAAACGGGTGAGTCTCGCCGGGTCGTGCAACAAAGCGGTTTGGCCCTTGAGAAATTTGTCGATTTCCGTCCGCTCGGCGTCCGCCGGCGGGCGGCCCAGAACAGTTTCAAACGCGGCCGTGATAAACTTGGCGTCGCCTGCCGCGCCCTTCTGGAGTTTCCCCGTTAGCAAGCGTGCCATCGACAGGCTGAGCTTGCTGTTGGACAGGGCGAGGGCCTGCTGCGGGATGATGCTTTCGTAGCGCTCGTAGCACTCGGTTGCGTTGCCGCCGTCGAAAAGCGTGAGAAACTGCATCTGCGAGTTCGGCGTGTGCGTGAAATAGAGGCTGCGGCGGCGTGAGATTTCACCCATGGCTTCGTCAAGTTCGGGGCCGCCCATGGTCGTGTCGAGTTCACCGGCCACGTGCAGGACGCTGTCGCGGACGATTTCGGCTTCCATGCGGCGAGGGTTCATGCGCCAGTACCAGTGATTGTCGGCGTCGACCGATCGGTTCGGATGGCTGGCGTCGCGCACACTGGACTGCATGCGGTAGGTGTTGCTGGTGAGCATGAGCTTGTGCAGCTTCTTCATGCTCCAGCCGCTCTCCATGAACTCGACGGCGAGCCAGTCGAGCAACTCGGGATGGGTCGGGGGCTTACCGTTGAGGCCGAAGTTCGATACGCTCGGCACGAGCGGCTCGCCGAAGTGGCGCATCCAGATGTGGTTGACCGCGACGCGCGCGGTGAGGGGGTTATCCCGATTCGTGATCCATTTCGCTAACGCTGTCCGGCGGCCGGTACTCTTTGTAGGATAAATCTTGCCAAGCGGCGTGTGCTCCTTAGCTGCTTTGCCGAGAGCGTCCTGCGCCTGTTGGAGGCGCTTGGTGGCGGCGGCAACTTTCTTCTCGCGGACGGCGCGGGCATCGTCGTCGGTGGGCTTGGCGGAGTGCAGCGCATCGTCCAAACGTTGCTGCGCATCGACGAGTTCCATCTGTCCGCGCAGCAGATGGGCATACCGTTCGGCGTCGAGCGCTCTTTTGGCGAGCTCGTCGACGTTGGTGTCAGCCAGTTTGGCGTGTTTCGCTTTCTCAGCGGCGATACGGGCTTCGACCGCGGGCAAGTTGGCACGGGCCCAGTCGAGCTTCTTCTCGGCAACTGCGACCGCATCCTTGGCACGGTGCAAGGTAATCTCAGGATCCTCGCGCGGCATCTGGTCGATCCACTTGGAGATGGTTGCGATCTTGGCCTCCTCAAGCGGCGACTGCCGATAGGGCATGCGCGGCTGGGCCTCGCCCGTCATGAACTTGATGAGTGGGCTTTCGGCGCTCTTCCCGGGGATGACAACCGGACCACTAACAGACCCACCCTGCGAGATCGTGTCCGCCGAAGTGAGGTTCAGGCCGCTCTTGGCAACTCGGCTACTGTGACATGACGTGCAGTGGGTGGAGAAGATCGGCTTGAGGTCCTTTTCGAAGTCGACTTTCTCGGCTTCGGGAATGACGGCGGCTTCGCTTTCTGCCTGTGATAGCTGGGTCTCGGCTTGCCGCAAGTCACGATTCGCTTTGTCGAGCGCGGCTTCGGCACGGTCGATTTCCTGCTGCGCTTCCGACAAAAGATCGTCATGGATCGCCGGCCGCAGGTCGGGATAGTACGACTCGATGGGTAGATCGACCGGTTGGATCTCGATCGGATTCGAGGCACTGGCGAGAATCTCGGGCACGCCCGGGTCGAGAGGGTTCTCTTTGTCGGGATTGTTCTCGTTGCCGCCGATGAAGCGGTACGTCTTCTCGAAGATGCCGGGTTTGAAAGGCACCTCGGTCCGTGCTTCACGCGGCTCCGCGTCGTAAGTCCGCGGCAGGCCGTCTTTCTCGAGATTCGGCTCGCCTGGGATGCGGTCGGTACGGACATCGTGGGGCTCGAAGAAAGCGCGCAGCTTGTAGTACTCCTCCTGGGCGATCGGGTCGAACTTGTGATCGTGGCAGCGGGCGCACTTCATCGTGACGCCGAGGAAGCCCGCGGCGGTGTACTCGACCGTGTCGCGCACCCAGACATTGCGATTGAAGATGAACCAGTTGCGAACGAGATAACCGGTAGCCCGCAGGGCGTCGGTGTCGGTGGGTGCGATCTCGTCGGCTGCCAGCATCTCGTGGATCATGCGGTCGTAGGGCTTGTCTTTGTTCAGCGACTCGATGATCCAGTCGCGCCAGTGCCAGACAAACGGCTGGCCGTTTCGCACATCGCCGGCGGAGCGGCGTCCGTACCAGTCGCTGTAGCGCCAGATGTCCATCCAGTGGCGGCCCCAACGCTCGCCGTATTGGGGGCTTTCGAGGAGCTGGTCGACGACCTTCTCGTAAGAGTTGTCGGCAGGGTCGTTCAGGAAGGAGCGGACCTGTTCGGGTGTCGGGGGCACGCCTACCAAGTCGAGGTAGAGGCGGCGGACCAAGGTGCGCCTACCGGCTTCGGGCAAAGGTTCCAGGCCGCGCTTCTCGTGCTCGGCGGCGATGAAGGCGTCGATGGGATTGCCAACCCACTCTTGATTACGTACCTTCGGGACGGGCACCTTTACTGGCCTCTGGTACGCCCAGTGGTCGCTCCCGTGGGAGAAAGCCTGCTGTGGTGCGTCCGTGGGCATTTCGAGAGCCTGGGCATAGGGCGCTTGGGAGTTGATCCAGGACTCGATCTTGGCGATGGCCTCGTCGGACAGCTTGTCGCTCTGATACGGCATGCCCGGCTCGTGCTGGTGACGGATTTTCTTGACCAGCAGGCTGGCGGCGGCGTCTCCGGTAACGACGACATCTTTGTGCTCGTCGCTGCCGCGGAGCAGTTTCTCGCGGGTGGAAATATCGAGGCCGGCTTGCTTGAACTTGCCGCCATGGCAGACGAGGCATCTTGATTCGAGGATGGGGCGCACGTCCTCGAAAAGCACGTTGCCGGCCGGGTCGTCGGGACCGGCGGCCGCGGCAACAGCCTCAACGTAAGGTGCGCCGAGGTCGATCCACAAGCCGATGAGCCCTGTCGCTTCATCGGAGAGCTTCTCGGCCTGGAACGGCATCCGGGGCTCGGCATGATGCGCGATCACCTTGTAGAGCAAGCTCGCTCGTGAATCGCCCGGGACGAGGGCCGGACCCCGGCCGCCGCCTTGGAGCAGCGCTTCGCGGCTGGTCATCTCGAGCCCGCCCTGCTTGGCGTCCGGCTTGTGGCAAGCGAGGCAGTGCTTTTCAAACAGCGGCTGGATGTGATTGGTGAACAGCCTTCGGCCGGCCTGCTCGGAGGAAATAGCGGGTGCGGACTGGGCCGGCCCCGTCTGGGGAGCAACGAAGACTCCCGCGGCTATAGCCGCGGCAAGCAAAGCCAAACCCAGGTTTCTCCGTACACATTGTTTCGACATCACGACTTCCCCTACCTGACGTTACTACAACAATACGAGTGAGGGTCACTTGTGTCAACACAGGATGCCTGCATGACAATGGACAATCGACCCCGTTGGAATCACTGTGGCCTGCCTAGGGGCGGCCACGACGCCACACAGCCGATCCAGGCCGCTACACTGTGGAGTCACATTCCCTTCCGGACCACTCACCATGCCCATCGAATACGACATCGTCATCCGCAACGGCACGATCTATGACGGCGGCGGTGCGGAGCCGTTTCAGGGTGATGTCGCTCTCCGGAACGACCGGATCGCCGCGGTGGGACCGCTGCCGGAGGCGCAAGCGGGGGTCGAGATCGATGCCCAGGGGCTCGCCGTGGCTCCCGGGTTCATCAACATCTTGAGCCACGCGCAGGAATCGCTCATCGTCGACGGCCGCTCGCAGAGCGATATCCGCCAGGGCATCACGCTCGAAGTTATGGGCGAGGGTCGCTCGATGGGTCCGGTGAACGATCAATCCAGAGAAGATCTGAGTTTCCGCGGAGGGGAGCTGCCATTCGACTTCGAGTGGACCACCTTGGCCGGGTACCTCGAGTACCTCGAACGCCGCGGCGTCTCGACCAACGTCGCATCGTTTGTCGGCGCTACGACCCTGCGGGTTCACGAGCTGGGGCAGGAGAATCGGCCACCGAGCCCCGCTGAACTTGATCGCATGTGTGCCTTGGTTCGGCAAGCCATGGAAGAAGGTGCGGTAGGAGTCTCCTCGGCCCTGATGCAAGTGCCGGGGCCCTTTGCCGATACCGCGGAGTTGACCGCGCTGGCCGAGGCGGCGGGCGAGTACGACGGCCTCTACATCTCCCACCTGCGCTTCACGGGAGCGCGCTTCCTCGACGCTATCGAAGAGCTGATCACGATTTCCCGGGAAGCCGGAATTCGAGGTGAGGTCTATCACTTCGGTGTCGTCGGCCGGGAGAACGTGCGCTTACTCGACCCGGCGATCGAGCTTGTGGACAAGGCCCGCGCCGAGGGGCTCGAGATCACCGGCGACGTTTACTCTTACAACGCAGGCTCGGGCGGGCTCACGGCGGCCATGCCGCCCTGGGTGGGAGAGGGCGGTCACGAAGAGCGCGTGAAACGACTTACAGATGCGGACACTCGCAAGCGTGTGGCCCGCAAGATGCTCGAGCCGTCGGATGAATGGGAGAACCTGTACCTGGCGGTGGGCGGCCCCACCGGTTACATGGTGGTCGGCCTGAAGAGCCCTGAACTCAAGCACCTGAATGGAAAGACCGTCGCCGAGATCGGCGAGCTGTGGGGCACCTCGCCCGAGGAGGCCGCCATGGACCTGATCGTAAGGGACAACACCCGCGTCATGTCCGTTGCGTTTTCGATGAACGCGGAAAACGTACGCAAGAAGATCCCCGTGCCGTGGATGAGTTTTTGTACCGACTCGCCCTCGATGGCGACCGAGGGAATCTTCCTCGAGTCACATACCCACCCGCGCGCCTACGGCAGCTTCCCGCGCGTCTTGGCGAAGTACGTCCGTGAAGAGAAGGTGATGACGATCGAAGAAGCCATCCGCAAGATGACGGCGCTGCCGGCCCACACCCTCAGGCTTGATCGGCGCGGAATGTTGAAGGAGGGCTACTTCGCCGACGTGGTTGTATTCAATCCCGAAACCATCCAAGATCACGCTACCTATCAGCAGCCCCACCAGTACTCCACCGGCATCCTCCATGTGCTCGTCAACGGCGTGCCGGTGCTGAAAGATGGGGAGCATACGGGCGCAAAGCCCGGACGCGTTGTACGCGGGCCTGGTTGGAAGAACGGCTAGCGGCCTCTGCGACTACTTGGTACGGGTCTTGATGTGAGCCCTGAAGGCGCCAACCGCAACTTAGAGCCTCCAGCCCGAGCTTGCGCTGAGGCCCCCAGGCCGAGACAGGCGCGGGTCATGCCGACCCATCTGCTCCGTGGCGCACCAGCCAATGGCACGCATCGAACGTCCTCAACGCAGGCTAACGCCTGCGGCTCTGAGTGGCGGGCCACACACATTCTTCCGTTGTGGGCTTGACAGCCGTTCTTGAGGAGAGGAATAATGGGCGTTTGGATACAATGGATCGGCCCGAAAAGGCAGATCTTGATCGAGAGCCAGGTGAAACCTGTCCGAGGTTCTTGAGCACACGACGGAGGGTCCGCAAGGGACGCTTCAAGGCTCTTTACGGACGCCTTCAAGACGGCACTCTGTGAGTTTCAGCAGAGTGAGGGGCAAACGTTTCAGCGTGGCAGGGCCTACTCTCGGGCTGCTGGCCGCAACAGGGGGAGTTCCATGAGGAATAGGTTGTCCGTCACGCTTTTTGGAGTTCTGTTTCTGCTGGGCGTTTCCCAGCTTTCCGCACAGCTTGGCACACAAGGGTCCATTCTTGGCGTAGCCACTGACACGACCGGCGCCGTCATACCTGGCGCCGAGGTTGGGATCACGAACGTCGAAACCGGTCAAAGCGTCACAACCTCCACGAACGAAGTGGGGATCTTCGAGGTCCTGGGTTTGAACCGCGGCCTCTACGACGTCTCGGTGACGCTTGAGGGTTTCAAGACCTGGACGATCGAGCGCGCCGAACTGCTCGTCGGCCAACGGCTGCGCGTGAGTCCGGTGCTCGAGGTAGGCGATGTGACCGAGCAGATCACCGTCGAAAGCGGCGGCATCGAGTTGATCCAGACCGAGAAAAGCTCCGTCACCGGCACGGTCGAGGCGCGCCAGATCACCGACCTACCGATCAACGGACGAAACCCCGCCGAGCTGGTGAATTTGGTGCCGGGCATGCGGTACAGCGGCAGGGAGAATACCGGTGAACGGGGGAACGCGGCACAGGGCGCGGGTATTCCTTTGGAAAACACTGAGTTTCTGATTGACGGTCTCAGCGCCAACGCGTCGATGAACGAGCGGGGCATTACCATCCCGAATGTCGACACCATCGCCGAGTTCAGTGTCGAGACCAGCAGCTTCAGCGCCGAAAACGGCCGCAACCCCATTCAGATGATCATGGTGATCAAGTCGGGCACGAACGATTTCCACGGGGCGATATGGGAGTTTCTACGCAACGAGAGCCTCGATGCCCGCAACACCTTCGCGAACTCAACGCCGAAGTTTGTCCAAAATCAATTTGGCGCGACCGGCGGCGGCCCCGTCGTTCGTAACCGCACCCACTTCTTCCTCTCCAACGAGTACACGCGGCGTCGGCGTGAAGATCTTTACAACAGCGCCACGATCTCGCCGGAGTTTCTCCAAGGCGATTTCTCGAGCCTGTCGAAGACGATCAATAACCCCTTTACAGGAGATGCATTCCCGAACAACCAGATCCCACAGTCGATGTTCTCCGGTGCGTCGCAGTTTTTCTTCAATGACTTCCTCTTGCCCAACGCTCCCAACAACCGCTTCCGTCATGTGGAGCCACGGCCGGACAACTTTTGGGAGTTCCTCGCGCGGGTCGATCATCAGGTCAGCGACAATCATCGCATCTACGGTCGCTGGATCGCGTCAAACCACGACCTTGTCGATCCCCAAGCTCGGCCAGACATCACCAACACCGACAAATCCGACCAAGACAATATCGGCCTTCACTACAACTGGACGGTCAACCCCACGACCCTGCTGAACCTGAGCATGGGCTATCTGCGCAATATCAATGACTTCGACGGCTCCCACACGGGCTCTGATATCGGCAACCTCACCGAGCAGGCCGGTATCCAAGGATTTCAGACCGAAGGTCGAAGTGAACACGTGGGACTGCCCTCGCTCAGCGTGATCGGCTATACGGGGTTCGCCTCGCCTCGCGACGGTTTCCACAAGACGTGGGGCTTTGACTCGAGAGCGACGCTGAATCTGGTTCGTGGCCGCCACACGCTCAACATCGGCGTCCACCACAACAACCGCTCGACCGCGAGCCAGCACGATTCTTGCTGTGCCAGGGGCAACATGAGGTTCAACGGCCAATACACCGGGGACGGGTTCGCGGACTACGCTCTCGGATTGGTCAACCGGGCCCGTCGAAACTTTCCCATCCAGAGCTTCGGTATGTCCGATTCGCCCTACACGGCTCCCTTCTTCAACGACTCGTTCAAGGTGAACCGGAAGTTGACCCTCAACCTGGGCGTGCGGTTCGACTACTGGCATGCGAAGGCGGCCCTGCGCGGGAATCAGGCCACCTTTGATCCGCGCCTTGGCAAGGCGATTGCCGGCGAGAAGCCCGACGGCACCGTCGATCTGACGGCGCAGCCCGTTGCGATGGCCTTGGCTGCGTTTACCGACGGTTTTTGGGTGTCCGCTTCCGAAGCCGGCGTGCCGCACGGTCTGTTCGACCCCAAGGGGGTGATCTCACCGCGTCTGGGCCTCGCGTGGCGGCCCAAGGGCGACTCTAATCTGGTGGTCCGAGGCGGCTACGGCATCTTCCCCTTTGGAATCGGTAACGGGAACCGCGCCGCCTCCGCCATCATCGGCCCACCGTATTGGAACTTCGAGTCCGCGACCTTCTCGAGGACCTCCAACACAAGATGGGAGACCGCCTTCCCGGATGACCCGAGCGCCTTCCTCGCCCCCACGGTGGTGGGACCCGCATGGGACATCGACATCCAAACCACGCATGAATGGAATATGTCGGTTCAGACAGCGCTGCCGGCCAGTTCGGCTCTGACTGTTTCGTATGTTGGGAACCGCGTCAACAACTTCTGGAACAACGCCGGGAATTTCGTCAATGTTCCCCCTCCCGGTCAGTACGATGACCTCCAAGGGTCAGCGCCTTTCCCGTTCTTTAGCACAGGTCTGCGGGTCTATGAAGGCATCGGCCATACCTGGTACAACGGCCTACATGTCAAGTGGGAACGGCGCTTCACCAACGGATTCCTGTTTACCATGGCCTACGCATTGGGCAGGCACATGGAGCAGGCGGCGAGGGAACCCCATGCCCCGGACAGTTACAACCGCGGCCGCAACAGCAACGATCGAACGCACATCTTTGCGTTCAACACCGTTTACGAAATCCCGATCGGGCGCGGCAGAAAAATCCTCTCGGACGCGAACCCGATCCTGAACGGGATCTTGGGCGGCTGGCAGACGACCGGGATCTACCGCTTCTGGTCGGGTTCGCCGCTGAGCTTCGGCCAGCCGGGAGCCACGCTCGGTAACGGCAGGAGCACCCGGGCTGATGTCTCGGGGAGCGCGGAGGCTTCCAATCCGAGCACGGCTGCTTGGTTCAATAAAGACGCGTTCTCCAGACCCGCCCCCTTCACCTTCGGCAACTCAGCACTAGGCTTGCTCGATGGTCCCGGCGAGCACGTCCTTGACTTCGGACTTATGAAGAACTTCTACATCCGAGAGGGCAAGTACTTTCAGCTCCGGTGGGAGATGTTCAACGCACCCAATCACGTCAACTTTAATAATCCCGTCACCAATGTCGGGCTTAGTACGACGGGCGTGATCTCCAGCGCCAAGTCCGCCCGCCAGATGCAGTTTGGGTTGAAGTTCATCTACTGAGCACCCAAGCGGTCTTGACCCGAATGTGTGGCCGCTCCGCGTCCGCGGGGCGGCAGGCCCCCAAGCCGAGCCGTGACCGTAAGGGAGCGGTCCGGCACGAACCCTGACGCTACTCGACAGCCGCTAGCCCCCTCTAGCCCGGAACACCTCGTCCGCCGGCCATGACCGCTCAGTTTCCCCGGTAGCGCACACGCAGCGAGTGCTGCGTGTAGGCACTTGCGTGCGGGGTCAAAGGTCCCTGCTTGACCGCTCCCTTACGGTCACGGCTCGGTTTCGCTGGAACCGGTGGTCGTTCAGTTGCGTTTTGGAATCTCCGCCAGCCCGATGTGCTGATAGATATTGCCTCCCGGCACCTCGCGTTGGTCTCTCGCCGAGTAATACAGCAGGTAGCGGTCCTTCAGACTCAACACCCAAGGCGTTGACACATACTTTGCGTCGAAGGCTTGAGAATCGTCCCGCGCGGAGAAAGCTGCGTCGTCGTGTCGCAGCTTCCAATCAGAGCCGTCTTGCGACGTTGCGCTGTACAGGTGAAGCCTCTCGCCCGATTCCTCGTACGACCCGTACCAGATATGAAACGTATCTTCCTCCCTGAGAACATAGGGGTAGATCACGCCTTGATGCGCTTTGTCTGACGGTTCAATCACCGGCTCGGCTCCACGCTCCCAACGGATACCGTCAGGGGACGTGAACTCGTAGATATAGCCATACAAGACCATGTCGTCGGTGTCGCGTGAAGGGCGAGAGTTCATCCACATGCGATAACGGTTGGGGCCTTCTTTGATGACGGAAGGTGAGCGGCCTGACCAGTAGAGGGGCTCGGGATGAACGTTCCACTGGATCCCGTCGGTACTGGTGGCATAGCCCAGCATCTGATCCATGCGTTGATCATCGATGTACATACCCACGAACCACATCTTGTAGGCTTGCTCCTCTTCGTCAAACAGTACAAACGGCGTCTGGAAGTCTGGTGCGAAAGGGATGTCCTTGCCTTCCAGGACTGGGTTTCCTTGGTGCGCTTTCCAGTGAACACCGTCTTCCGACTCGGCATAGCCGATGTTCAAGACGCCGTGCTCGCTTTTATAGTCCCCTGCTGATCCGACGTACCACATTTTGAACACGCCGTCCACGACCACCACACTGGGACTGTACAGCATCGTCTTCGACCAGGCTTGCTTCGTCATCTCGATCGACAGAATCGGATCCTCGCGCCGGTGCCAAGGCTGGGGACGCGGGTCGAGCGCGTGGGCTTGGCTCCCAGATGAGGCCGGCCTTTCCTCGTGATGCGCGCCGCAGGACAGGAACATGAGCAGTGCGAAACCGGCAATCAATCTTTGAGGCACCCAGTTGAACATGATGCCATTAGGCCCCACCCGCAACCGCGGGGAGGGGCGGGATTGAGGGCGATCCGGCCAGGGTCGACTCATGGGCCCGCGCTGGCGGATCCGCGGGCGCGACGACTGCGCGAACGGGAAGCATCGCACCCGTGCCGGCAATAGCATTTTTTGCCCGACACAACCCTGAAGTCACCTCACAGCCGGTGTCCATCTTTCAACTGACCGAAATGGAGTAACGCTAAGCACAGAGGAGTTGGCTGGGAGGCAGGGATTCGAACCCCGATAAACAGATCCAGAATCTGCCGTGTTACCGTTACACTACCTCCCAGCGGCGTGCGGAAACCAAGTTCAGTATAGAGTCGGGATTTGGGGGGCGCAACTTGGCGCACGTCACGGGGTGGCCGCGGGCGCGCGGTCAGAGCAAGCGGAAGTTCACTTCGATGGTCGCGGCGACCTTGACTGGCTTGCGCGCTTTCATGCCAGGGGCGAAGCGCCACTGCCGCACGGCGTGGACGGCTTTCTCGTCCAGCCCGAGCCCGAGGGTGCGGACGACCCGGATGTTGTGGGCGCGGCCATCCTCCCACACCTGCACCGCCAGCACGACGGTACCCTGGTATTTCGCCTTGCGAGCTTCCTCGGAATACTCGGGTTCGACCTTCCTGATCACGCGTGGAGCGCTGACGCCGCCGCCGACGCGGAAAACACCGCCACCGGCGCCGCCGCCCGTGCCGGGCCCGACGCCCGTTCCCCGCCCGTTGCCGATGCCGCCGCCCGTGCCGGGTCCGGCTGAGGGCGGACCGATCTTGCCCAACGGATCGCCAAACACGGCCATGTTCACGTTGGGCACCTGAATCTGAGGCGGACCCAGCAGCGTGGGTTCCACGGCCAGCTTCGGGTTCTTGTTCATGATGACCGGCGTCGGAGGCGCGAACTGCCTGAGGTCGAATCGCGGCAGCTTGCCCTTGCTCGGCGGCAGCGGCGAGTTTTGGCCTCCGCCACCGCCCCCGCCGGATTTGCCCGGCGCCATCATCTTGATGTCCGCCAGGTAAGGCGAGATGTCGACCGGGATGATGAGCGTGACGGACCCTCGCAGCGAGTTCTGGATCGCGGGCGCCGCAAAGACGGTAAACAACAGCGTGACGACCGTCACATGCACGGCAACCGACGACAGAACGCCCTGTTTCTTGTTGTCGTACGCGCCCCAGATGCTCCTCACTCGAACCGACCGCGAGCTGAGCCGTAAGGGCGGCAGTTTCTTTTCCTCGCCAATCTGCCGAAGGTTGCGCCAGAGGGTGACGAACCAGGGATCTTGGACCGACTCGAGGACCTTCGGGCCGAAGTCCTCTTCCCCCTCCTGAGGCGGACGAAAGGTGGGCAGAGGAGGGAGCTTCTCCTTCTCAGAGAACAACTCCACAACCTGCCGCTTGATCGAGACGTACCACGGCTCGTAGATGGAATCGACGAGCATCGATCCCAAGGGGCTTTTGCCTGTGTCTGTTTCCGGCCCAGTACTCATGCTAGTAGCGTCCCCGGTCCGAACAAGGGTCTACTCAATGAGACGAAACGTCGGATCAGGGCGTTTCGGAAAAATTCCGAGGCGGCGTGGCACAGCCGCCCATGGTCAATGTTAACGATTGCCGCCGTCGATCGCAAGACCGACGTTCTGTCAAGGCCCAATAGAAATGTCCCCTTCGGTAGCCCAGTAGAAATGCCCCCTTGGTGATAGGAGGGAATCGTCATCGTCGGGGCTGTGGAACTGTGGGAATCGCGTAGCGATTTCCAAGGGGCGGTGGGAAGGGTGGAAAACCATCCACGGTTCCCCGAGCCCGGCACGGCTGCCGCCACAAGGTTTTCCACGCTTTCCATCCGACCCGGCATTTCCACAGCCCTCTTATGAATTCGCAGATCGTGTTTTCCGCAGCACAGCTCGCCGCCAGGGGTGGTTCGCCGCCGGCTTGCGTCTGGCCACCACGTTCCCCTGCGGTGCCGGCTTCGTCCGCAGCCGTGGCGTCGGCGTGGCGATCACTTCGTGCTCGATCTCGTGCCCCTCAAACCTCACCTGCAAGCTCTCATCGCGCCCCTGTTGGACCGTCACCCGTGCACCCGCCCCCACGCCCTGATTGCGTTTCGGCTTCAACTGCAAACAACGATTCTCGAAACGCACCACCTGGTCGTTGCTCACCACCCGTTCGTACTCCAAGCAGAACACGCCTCGCAGCTCGGTGCCGCGGGGTAGCGCCTGGTGAAAGTCCGCTCCCGCCGCCGGCTCGCAGCAGAAGCGCTCGTTGTGCTCGGCTAAGTACTCCTCGCCGAGGTAACGGTTCGCCGCCTCGTAATCAACGATGCCCCGCAGCCGCATCTTCTTGATCAGGCGGTCCTGGTGCGTGCCGTGATGGCGTTCGACACGTCCCTTGGTTTGCGGCGACGATGCGGCAATGATGCCAATGCCAAGCTTCGCGCACATGCGCCCGAACTGCGTCTCGGGCTTGATGCCTTCCAGTGCTTCCCGCGACGTCGGCTGGCGCTGGTAGACGTTTTTCCAGTCGCAGTACAACGCCTTGGGAACGCCGTGTTGGCGCACCCAGGCTTGGAGCAGATCGGCCGCGGCCCAGGTCGTTTCCTGGCCCGAGAAGCGGCACAGTGCAAGACCGGTCGCGTCATCGACAAAGTTCATCAGACAGGCTTTCGGGCCGCGTCCTTCCAGCCAGTGGTGGTGCGAACCGTCGAGTTGAATCAGCTCGCCGAAGTGCGCTTTGCGTTGCCGCCGGCTGCGATGCGGTGGGCGCTTGCGACTCCGGCTCCACAGGCCCGCCGCGAGCATCCAGCGCCGCAGCGTTTCGCGCGGCACTTCCAGGCCCTGATCGGCTGCCAGATGTTCCGACGCCAGCGTCGGCCCGAAGCGCTCGTGCCCCTCGCCCGCATAGTTTGCGTGCACCAACTCGAGAACCTGCTCGCGGCGCTTGTCATCGGCTCGGTTCGAAGCGCGGCCGACGTTACCGTGCACCAAAGCCTTGACCCCGCCTGCTCGGTAACGCTTGTTGAGCCGCTTCGCTTGGCGGTAGCTGACCTCCAGCAGTGCGGTGGCTTCGGTCAACTTCAGTTCCCCTCGTTTCACTCGGCTCAGCACTTCGCCGCGCCTCAACTCCTTGGCACTCATCCATGTCCTTCCCAATCTTTCACCTCCTCGCAGAGGTCCAGATTAGGGGACATTTCTATTGGGCGCTCAAGGGGACATTATCATTGGGCTTCAACATCGCAAGACCGACGTTCCTACATCTATGTTAACTTATTCGGCCAAGATCGCCCTGATCTTGACCAGTCAACCGGGTCCGCAACCCGTGACCCTAATCCGTCCGTAAGCTTGTCGGCGACAGAGAAGCCTAGTCCGCGAAGCGGACGTTTGAAAGTAGCCCACGGCGCAAGCCGTGGGTAAGCGTGGCCAAACGATTCCAGCCCCGGCAGGGGCGTTTGAGCCGTTTTCCTTTCGCTGCCTGCCGGCTGGAGGAAAACGAGAAACGGCTGGTTTCTGAAACCCCGCGGGCTTGTTATCCTCATCACCCGCTGGGTGCCCGAACCGCCATGGGTGAACACCTCCTGGCCTCGCCAGTACACGTAGCCGCTGCGTTGCACCTTCCTCTCCACCCAGGCTTGCTCATACTCGATCTCCGGCAGGCGCTGCGGATAGGGCCGCGGCGATCGCTGGTACACACTCGCCGGCGGGTCTTGCTGTAGCGCTTGGTGCGGTCGCTGTTCGTTGTACTCGCGGCAAAAACTCCGGAATCGCCGCTGTTGCGCCCGCCGGTTCCGAGCCGGCGGATTCGCCGTGTGTTGCTTCAGCGTCAGGTGGAAACGCTCTTGGCGACCGTTCTCGCTCGGGCGCGCCGGCCGAATGCGTTCGACCTGGATGCCCAGCTTGGTCCACCACAGGCTCAGCCGACTCAGCCCTCCCAGCGCCCGCGTCGCAAACGGCGGCCCGTTATCGCTGCCAATCGCTCGCGGCAAGCCGTGCTCGCGGAACACCGTCTCCATCACCGCGCGCACGTGCGGGTAGTCACAGCCGTCGACCGCCTGGCAGCACAGTACGTAGCGGCTGGCATTGTCGACGACGGTCAGCGGGTCGACGCGGCTGCCGTCGCCACAACGAAACCAGCCCTTGAAGTCGATCGACACCACGTCGTGGGGAGCGGCCGCATGAGCGAGCGGCTGGGTATGGGGCGGCGTGCGCCGACGCCTCGCGCGCGGGCGCGTCAACCCGGCGCTGCGCAGGATCTCGCCGATGGTGCTCTGCGAGGGACAGGGTTGGTCGGGATGCTGGCGCAACAGCAGCGCTCGAATCTTCGGCGCGCCCCACAAGCGATGGGCGTAGCGCAGCTCGAGGATGCGAGTGACCACGTCGAGGGGAGTCTGGTTGGGGTGATGGTGGGGCGCCCGCGAACGATCTTGGAGTCCGGCGGGTCCTTGGCGTTGATAGCGCTGGGCCCACTTGTAGCCCACAGAGCGGGCGATACCGTAGCGGCGGCAGAGTTCGGCCTTGGCTTCGAGGCCGTGCTGCCATTCGACGAGGAACTTCATGCGTTGGTCCATGGTGTTGTTTTCCTCCCAGGGCATAAAAACATCTTCGCTTGTTGATGTTTTCGCCTGGGCCGGTGTCCACCATGTGCCCGGCATGAACTGCCCACCATGTGCTCGGTAAGGACCGCCTGAGTTCCCACGGCTTGCGCCGTGGGCTACATTCAAACGTCCGCTTCGCGGACTAGGTTCCTCGGTTACCCGCACCTTTACGGACGGATTAGGGACGTAACTCGAAACCCCCGCCCTGCGCTAGACTGAATCGAGCCGGTCCCAGAAGTCGGGATCTCCACTGCCTCTCCGGCCAGCGCTACCAGAACGAGACCTTCCGAGATGCCGAGGAACGCGGAGTCGCGAATCGCACCGTATCTCGCACTGGCGGTTGCGATCATTGTGCTCGACCGCGTCACGAAGGCAGCGGTCGCGTCTGGATTGCGACTCTATGAGAGCCGCGCTGTGGTCTCGGACTTCTTCAACCTGGTCCATACGCGCAACACCGGGATCGCCTTCAGCCTGTTCGCCGACAGCTCGCCGCTGGTCAAGGGAGTGGTTCTCCCCGTTTTCTCGACAGCGGCCGTCGTTGGCATCGCCTATCTCTTTTGGAAGTCGGGCGCGGCCGAGCCTAGGATCCGGATTGGCCTTACCCTCATCCTCGCCGGCGCCGTGGCAAATCTCTATGATCGTTTTGCTTACGGCTACGTGGTTGATTTTCTAGATGTCTACGTCGGCTCTTATCACTGGCCGGCGTTCAACGTTGCCGACAGCTCGATCACGATCGGGGCCGGCCTGTTGCTGCTCGACGCGTTTCGACACGCGCCGCGCCCGGACGGGGAGGTCGAGACGGCCTAGGTCCCGCCATGTGTCCGCGCTTGTTTTCGATCGGTCCCCTATCCATCCCGACCTACGGAGTTCTGGTCGGGATCGGCTTCCTAGTGGGGCTTTACCTGGTTGGACGGCTCGCCAAGAGGGCCGGGCTCGATCCGGACAAGATGACCAACCTAGGTGTCTGGGTGGTGCTGGCAGCCATGGTTGGAGCCAAGCTGTTCCTGGTGGTTGCAGATCTCGACACGTACCTGGAGCAACCCGAGCGCCTGTTCTCTCTGAGCTTGCTCCGGGCGGGCGGGGTCTTCTATGGGGGGCTGCTCGGGGCCTTGGGAATGGCTATGTGGTATTCACGCAGACACGGGCTTCCCGGGTTCCGGACCGCCGACATCTTCGCTCCTGCCGTCGCCGTGGGGCACTCAATCGGCCGGCTGGGCTGCTTTGCCGCCGGTTGCTGCTGGGGAAAGCCGACCGAGCTGCCGTGGGGCATCGCTTTCACCGATCCGGCGGCTCATGATTTCGTGGGCGTACCGCTCAATATCCATCTGCACCCCACTCAGCTCTACGAGGCCGGCGGAACGCTGGCTATCGGACTCGTGTTACTGCGTCTGGTCAAGAAGCCGCACCGGCCCGGGACCATCCTGGCTTGGTATCTAGTGCTCTATTCGACGTTCCGCCTGTTGGTCGAGTTCCTGCGGGCCGAGACGTCCAGGAGCTTCCCGTTCGAGGGGCCGCTCAGCGTCACGCAGTGGGTTGCGGTCTTGCTGGTGCTGGCCGGCGTTTTCCTACTGATGCGGCCATCGGCCCAGCCGAGCGCGGCCCCTGCCCGCCAGGGGAGTTAGCCTGCTTTTCTCACCACCTGGCGAGCGCCAAGCTGGCCCACTCTCTGACAGCCTGTGCCACGGGTAGGGCAGTACACTAGTGTAGGGCACCATAAATAATGTAACTTATATTGGCTTCCCATCGTCTCTATTAACAGGAGGCATGGGATGCGAAGAGCACAACCAGTAACTTTGAACACAGCGCAATGCAAGCAGTTGGACCGCTACGCGCGCGGCCGCCAAGTCGCCGTTCGTCTCGCCCTGCGAGCCAGGATTGTCCCGCTGGCCGCCGACGGTCTCGAGAATAAGCAGATCGCCGCACAGCTCGGTGTCTCGCGGCAGTTGGTGGCCCGCTGGCGCACGCGCTTTCTCGAAAGCAGCATCGCCGGCATTGCAAAAGACGCCCCACGGCCCGGTCGTAAACCTGCCGTCTCGAAGCAGAAAGTACAGCAGATCATCCACAAGACCACCCGCGAGAAACCGTCCAACGCCACCCACTGGAGCCGCCGCACCATGGCCGCCGCGGCCGGCGTCAGCGCTTCCACCGTGGGACGGATTTGGCGCGCCCATGGCCTCAAGCCCCACCGCGTCAAGACCTTCAAGCTCAGCAATGACCCGCGTTTCTCCGAGAAACTCGACGACATCGTCGGACTCTATCTCAATCCGCCTGAGCATGCTCTGGTTCTCTCGCTCGATGAGAAGTCCCAAATCCAAGCCCTCGATCGCACCCAGCCCGGCCTGCCGCTCAAAAAGGGACGCGGCCAAACGATGACCCACGATTACAAGCGCAACGGCACGACCACCCTGTTTGCGGCGCTCAACAGCCTTGACGGCAGCGTGATCGCCGAGTGCATGCCCCGACACAGCCACCAGGAATGGCTGCGCTTCCTGCGCTTAATTGACCGCCGCACCCCCAAGGACAAACAGCTTCATCTCATCGTGGACAACTATGCCACCCACAAGCATGCCGCTGTGAAGCGTTGGCTCGATCGTCACCCGCGCTTCCACATTCATTTCACCCCGACCTCGGCGTCGTGGCTGAACATGGTCGAGCGATTCTTTCGCGATCTCACCGTCAAGCGCCTGCGCCGCGGCGTGTTTCGCAGCGTGGACGAGCTCGTCGCCGCCATTGACGACTACATCGCCCAGCACAACGGGCATCCCACGCCCTTCATCTGGACCGCGACCGCCTCCGACATCCTCGAGAAAGTCAAGCGCGGACGTGCCGCCCTGCCTAAGGTGCAATCTGCTTGACGCACTACACTAGCACCATGCCTTCCGGCACGCCCCGGCTGTTCCTGATCGATACTTTTGGGCTCATCTTTCGCGCTTACTACGGGCGGGCGCGCTCGGGGGCTCCCTTGATGCGTACTTCGGCAGGCCTTCCGACCGAAGCCGTCTACATCTTCAACAACATGATGCGGAAGCTTGTCGAGACGCACCGGCCCGAGTACCTCGCGGCGGTGTGGGAGGGCGCCGGGCCGACCTTCCGCGACGAAATCTTCGCGGACTACAAAGCCAACCGCGACAAGACTCCCGACGAGCTGCTGCTGCAGTTCCCCTACCTCGAGCGACTCCTCGAGTCGGTGCGCATCCCTGTCCTTTCGTGTGATGGATACGAGGCGGACGACGTCATCGGCACCCTCGCCACGCAGGCCGGCGGCCAAGACATCGACGTTTACGTCATTTCGAGCGACAAGGATTTGACGCAACTCGTCAACGACCATGTCTACATGCTCGACCCCATGAAGGGCGACTTGCTCTACGACCCGGACAAGGTGAAGGAGTTGCAGGGCGTCGCGCCCTCTCAGATTGTCGACTTGCTCGCTCTCAAGGGAGACTCGGTCGACAACATCCCCGGCGCGCCCGGCATCGGCGACAAGGGGGCTCGCGATCTGATTGCCGCCTACGGCGGCGTGGAGGGCGCGATCGAGAACGCCGCCGAAGTCAAGCGCAAGACCTATCGCGAGAGCCTGCAACAGAACCGCGAACAGATCCTGATGAGCAAGGAGCTGGCAACGATCGCCCGCGATGCGCCGATCGAGCTGAATCTCGACTCGCTGCGGATCGCGGACCCCAACGTCGAAGCGCTGGCCGACCTCTACCGTGAGCTGGAATTCAACAGTCTGCTGAGCCAACTCGATGTCCCGAAAGCCCCGGTCGAGGTGCGGTATCGAACCCTACAGTCCATCGAGGAGTTCGAAGAATGGCTTCAGCAAAGGGCCCCTCGCGATTCCCGCGCGCCGGCCGCGGTAGTAGTGGAGTTGGCGGGAGACGAACTCGGCACGAATCACGAATCACGATTCACGATTCACGATTCAGCGGTCGTGGTGGAGTTACCGGGAGACGAGCTCGACGGCGGTGGGGTGGCCTTCAGCGTCGTGCCGGGGGAAGCCGTTCTGCTGCCGGCGAGCCGGCTCGACGACGCCAAGCCCTACCTCGAGGACGCCTCGCGGCCTAAGCGCGTTCACGATCTCAAATCCACCATCCATCAACTCGAGTCCCGCGGCATCACGCCGGCCGGGGTGACGGATGACACGGTGCTGGCCGCGTTTCTTCTCGATGCGAGCCGCAGCGACTATTCGCTCGAGAAGGCGATCGGGCGGTACCTGGGGGTCGCGGCCGACTCCGATCTCTGCCGCACGGCGGACCTGGTTCGGCGACTCGGCGAGACCTTCGACCGGGAGATTGACGCACTGAGTCTTCGTGACCTCTACCAGGACGTCGAGCTGCCGCTGGCACCGATTCTCGCCCGCATGGAGAGCGCCGGCGTTCTGCTCGACAGCGCGATCCTGAGCAAGCTTTCCCAGGACATGGAACGCAAGGTGATCGCTCTGAGCGAGGAAATCCATACCCTCGCCGGCACGGCCTTCAACATCAACTCGCCGAAGCAGTTGTCGAAGGTGCTCTTCGAGGACCTGGGGCTGCCGGCCCCGGCACGGCGCGGCAAGACGCGCGCCCTCTCGACAGCATCCGACGTTTTGGAAGGCTTGGTGGACCGGCACGAGGTGATTGCCAACATCCTCGAATACCGCCGGCTGATGAAGCTCAAGGGGACCTACGTCGATGCGCTGCCCGCGCTGATCGACGCAGCGACGGGACGTCTCCACACCACGTTCAATCAGTGCGGGGCCGCGACAGGTCGGCTTTCTTCCGCCAATCCAAACCTGCAGAACATCCCGATTCGCACCGAGCTGGGCCGCGAGATCCGCGCCGCCTTTATCGCGCGACCGGGCTGGACGCTGCTCGCCGCCGACTATTCGCAGATCGAGTTGCGCATCCTGGCGCATATCTCGCGCGACCCGGTTTTGGTCGAGGCTTTCCGTAACGGCGAGGACATCCACACGCGCACGGCCGCAGAGGTTTTCGGCGTGCCGCCGTTGATGGTCGGGCCCGAGGAGCGCCGCCGCGCCAAGGCCGTCAACTTCGGCATCGTCTATGGGCTGAGCCCGTTCGGGCTCGCCAAGCAACTCGACATCCCACAGGCCGACGCCCGCACGTACATCGATTCCTACTTCGAGCGCTACGGCGGCGTGAAGAAGTTCATGGATAAGGCCGTAGCCGAGGCTCGCCGCAACGGCCACACGCGCACCCTGCTCGGACGGCTCCGGCCGATCCACGACCTTGACAGCCGCAACCCGAACGTCCGCGGCTTCGCCGAGCGAACCGCGATCAACTCACCCATCCAGGGCTCGGCGGCCGATCTGATCAAACTGGCTATGATTCGCATCGACACGAAATTGCGCGAGCAGAGGAGCGACGCCGTGATGCTGCTGCAAGTGCACGACGAGTTGCTGTTCGAGGTTCCCGAGGCCGAGGTTGCCCCTCTTGTCGAGATGGTCAAGGACGAGATGCAGCAAGTCTACGCCCTCGATGTTCCCCTGGTGGCCGACGTCAAGGTCGGCCCCAATTGGCGTGACATGAAAAAGCCGTGAAATGTAGGGGCACAGCATGCCGTGCCCGCGCCGCGAATCGCCTGCCGATCCGGCACAGGCAGCGGTCCTGCGGATCAGCGCCTTGCTAAAATACAAAAACCTTCCGTTCAGCCACGGTAGCTCAGTTGGTAGAGCAGCGGTTTCGTAAACCGCAGGTCGTCGGTTCGAGTCCGACCCGTGGCTCCATCCTTTCATCTGACAACAAACAACTTAGATGCGGGGCGCTCGGGCGTCCCCTCGAACGCCAGACATCGTTTGCAAACATTCTGCTGCCGGAATTTCTCAGACAACCTTTTCGCGCTGTTTCTGCAAGGCCGCTCGCAGTGCTTGGTCAAACTGGCTTGCTGCGGCCTCCTTCATGCCCGGCAGAACGTGGGAGTAGGTGTCCAACGTGACCTGTACAGAGGAGTGACCCAGACGTTCACTGACAACCTTTGGATGGACACCTTGCTTCAACAACTGGGTGGCGTGGCTGTGTCGAAGGTCGTGAAACCGGACACCCTTGAGCCGAGCCCGACCGATGAACTTTGACACGGCAGGTGTGAAGGAATTGGGCTTCCAGACTTCGCCGTCTTCCATTGGGCAAACAAGTCCGAGGTCCTTGTAGTCGGAACCGAGAATTTCCCGGAGCTTGTCCTGTTGCTCCTTGTGGCATTTCAGCGCCGCCACAACGAAAGAGGACGGGGCAATCGTCCTCGCTCGTTGGTTCTTTGGTTCCTTGAAGCGCAGTCCAGCTTTGGTTTGCTCTACAGCCTGTCGCACAGCCAACGTGCAGAACAGGAGGTCCACGTCCTCCCACCGCAAGCCCAAGACCTCACCACGCCGCATGCCTGTCGCCACCGCTAGGAGCAATGGCATATACAGTCTTGTGCCTTCCGCTAGCGTCAACAGCCACGCCGTCTGGGTCTCATCCAGCGCACGCATTTCCCTGCGGGTAGGGCGTGGAGGTGCGACAGCGTCGGCTGGGTTGCGCGGCAGCAGACGCCACCGGATCGCCCGCTGAAGGGCCTCGCGCAAGACCCTGTGGTGGTGCATTACAGTTTGTGGGGACAGGTTGCCAGCCCGCCGGTCCTTTCTTCCGCTGTGTTGCGCAGTTGAGTAGTAGCTCTGTATTTGCAGAGGTTGCAGTTGCGACAAGGTGTAATGGCCCAGATTCGGCTCTATTGACTCCCGCATAATATAGAGTCAGTCAAAACAAAGAGAAGACTGTTTCCAGAAGGCCGTGATCAAACGCGGTTTGCGGTACATGCGGCGGAGTGCCTTGCGGGCCCGCTCGTTCAGCTCGCCGTAGTCTTTCGGACAGACGTTCGGCAACTCGTGCTGCTTCCAGTAAGCCCAGATGTATTCCACCGGATTCAACTCCGGCGCATAGGGTGGCAAGTACTCGGTTGCGATGTGGCCTTCGGAGAGTTCGATGAACTCTTGCACCAGGCGGCTACGGTGCGCCGGCAGCCGATCCCAGACGATCAGCAGCGGGCGATCGATATGACGTACCAACGCCTTGAGAAAGTCGGTCACTTGCTCTTTGCCGATCGCACCGGGATAGAGCCGGAAGTAGAAGTTACGCAGCGTCAGCCCCGCCGAGACGGAAAGCTTCTCCCAGTTGAAGTTAAACTGCAGCACCGGTGTTTGGCCACGTGGCGCCCAGGTGCGGCAGCGATGCGGCTTCTGACTCAATCCGCTTTCGTCGATGAAGACGAGCGTACGGCCTTCGTTTTGGGCTTTTTTTTAATGCGCTTCCAGGTCTTGCGCTTCCAGGTGCGGATCCGCTCTTCGTTGCGCTCGCGCGCCTTTCCGGCCGGGCGTTGCGGGCTCCAGTCGAGCGCTCGCAGGATCTTCCAGGTGTGGCCTGCGTGGTATGCGACCCCGAACTCGTCTCCGGTCAGCCGAGCCACCCGCGGACAGCTCCACAGGGGCGTTGGGAAGCCGTGGGCTTCCGGGCCTTCCAGCAGCAGCGACGTCAGGCGTTCGCGTTGTGCGGCATCGAGGAGCGGCTTGCGTCCGGCGCGCCCGGCCTGGCGGAGTCCGGCCGCACCCTGCTCGCGGTATTGCCGCCGCCACTCACTGACGGTTTGGCGAGCGACGTTCAGCCGTCTCGCCGTCTCGGACTGATTGTGGCCTTGGTGGAGCAGCCGCATCGCTTCGAAACGGCGCTTCTCCAGCGCCTTGAAATCCCGCTTCACACCTTTGGGGTTGCCCATACATATATAGATGCTCCACACTGTCAAAAAGTGTCATAATAATTTGCGGGATTCAATAAGGCAGGACCGTATGTGGCGATCCCGAGCCGTCCGGGTACCGCTGCCATGATACCGCCGCCGACCCCCGACTTTGCGGGGAAGCCAATCTTAGCTGCAAAGGTCCCCGATCCGTCATAGAGGCCACAGCTCGCCATCAGCGCTAGAACCATTGTGACGTGCTCTTCGCTGGCGATGCGTTCAGCCGTTACTGGCTCGACTCCTAGGTTCGCAAACACAGCGGCGCACTTGCCAAGATCCTCAGTGGTCACGCCAATCGAGCATTGCCGGAAATAGACATCGAGGACCCCCTCGATGTACTCTACCGGAGGTATGTTTCGCTTATACAAGAAAACCCGGCGGTCATTCATGATCCAGGCCAGCGAGCGGTTGTTGTGGCCAGTGGCCTTCTCCGACCGGTAGACATCCTCTTGGATTTTCAGATTGGGATTGCGACAAATCTTTCGTATGAAGCGGAGGAACCCCTCAAACTGCTGATGAGGATCACCACCGGGAAACATCGAGCTACTGACGATTGCGCCAGCGTTAATCATCGGGTTCGTGGGGCGCTTGCTTCCGACCTGGAAACTGAGACCGGAGTTGAATGGCTCGCCAGTCGGCTCCTTGCCTACACGTAAGAACACCTGCTTGGAACCCAGAGACTCTAAGACGTAAAGCAGAGCAATGGTCTTGGAGATCGATTGGATGGTGAACGTCTGGTGGGATGCCCCAGCGGAGACCACAGCGCCATCGAGGAAGCATAGCGATATCCCCTGGTCTTCGGCGTTGGCTCGCCGAAGCTCAGGGATGTAGTCCGCGACCCGTCCCTGCGGGGCATCGAGCTCTGCCTGCGCCAAAAGTAGACGCAGGGACTCCTCTTGACCATAGCGGCTGAGCTTGAACCTGCTGCGGCGAGATCCGGAGGTTATTGGCGTCACGATAGATTCCATGTTATCAGCGATCTTCATCACTATCGCTTCTAGTGGGGTATCCATTTCATTCAGGTGGCCGCAAGATCTTGGGGTCACCTGAAGGGTGAGATTCCGCCTTTGAGTCCCACGGCCACCTTAGCGATACGAAGACCGTGCGCTACTCCCCCTCCACGGGCTCGGCCAGCCAGATATTGCCTTTGGCTTCTTGCACTGCTTGGTAGAGCCTATCTGCGGCCAGTCCGTACCCCGAGAGCACGAACAACTGGAAACGCGGTCCCGGAAACGTCAGAGCCTCGAAGGGCGACCCCCGGGGTTCTTTCGTCTCTGGGTCAAGTGGCTGCGCCCAGATGCGGCGAGATCCCTCAGTACCAGCCAGGAAATAAAGCATCTGACCATCAGGGGACCACCAGTTACGACCACCCGTAGCAGCCAGAGGACCTTTCGTTATCTGAATCCATTCGCTCTGCTCGGCGACGGACTCTTCGCGAAGCGGTGCGATGTAGATGGGCGCGTCCTCAGGCCCCTCTACCATCGTGAAGGAGAGCCAGCGATCATCGGGCGAGTACTGGGAATTGTGAAGCGGGTATTCCGGCTGAGGAAGAAGGTCCGTGATCTGGCCGGTTTCTATGTTGACCACCGAAGGGCGAACAGGCTCACCGCTAGCGTAGAGCACCTTCTTGCTGTCGGATGACCAGCCGAAGATGCTAATTGCGTCATCCACGACCTTCTTTTCGACTCCTCCGCTCACCGGCAGGACATAAACCTCAACCTTTCCGTACGGTCCGCGAGCGAACGCTGCTGTTGACTCATCTGGGGAGATCAACGCACGCCACTCGCGCTCTGGGGTGAAGGTCAATTGTCGAGGCTCCTTCGCGCTTTTTAGGTCTTTCACCCAGACATCCTAGTTTCCCGACCTGTCAGACATGAAGACGAGAGTGCTCCCATCAGCATCGACCGATGCGAACTGATCCCAGGCAGTACCTTGAGTCACTCTCGTTGGTTCACCTCTCTTTTCTCCCCGATTGGCATCGATCTCCACACTCCAGATGTCAAAGTCTACCGTTTGCCGCGAGTACGCCAGGAGTCCATCCCTCGACACCGAAGGCTGGTCGTCTCGTCTCCCTCCCGTCAGTTGTTGAGGCTCACCGGTGATCTGCCAGGTCGTACGGGATTTGGGAAGCCGCCATAGGTTGACACTGTCGCCAAACGATGCACTAATACACTAGATGGCTTCCGTCGGGACTCCACGCATAGCTGAAAGAAGTCTCGCCGGGATACTCGAGCTCGGCAGAATCGAGCACGTCAAAGAGGCCCGTTTTGATAGCTTTGCCGCCATCAAACGGAGCAACCCACAGGTTCGCGTCCGTAGCTGCATAGACAACGTTTTTGTCAGCTCCTAGAAACAGCAGTTCCTTTCCTGAAGGTGACCAGACAGGCGCGCTAGACCAAGGAAGGTCGATCTCGACCCGCCTTGATGCCCCTCCCGCAACGGGTGCGACATAAATGTGGCACGATTGACCGAGACGTCCGACGCTGTACGCCACCCACCGGCCGTCGGGGGAGAAACTGGGCAAATTGCCCCCTTTTGCCAGTAGTCGCGCGCCGCCGCCCGTCGCGGAGACCAAATAGATCCCGCCACCATCTCGGTCAGAGCGAAAGGCGATCTGGCTGCCATCTCCGGAGTAGAAAGGCCGGTAATCGTTGGCCTCGGCGCTTGTCAGTTGAATCGGTTGGCCGCCGCTGACGGGATGGGTCCAGATGTCAAGATTTCCCTTGCCACCGCGGTCGGAGGCGTAGGCGACAAACGTTCCATCAGGAGACAGTGTCGGGTTCGTCGTCAGGCCGGCATCCTTTGTGAGTTCGGTCAGCTTGTACCGGGGTGGTGGTTCCTGGGTTGATCGCGCCAGCCACCAGCCGACGGCAGCCACCGCGACTAGTGCCGCTGCGGCGAGCCCTAGAACGGCGGGGGACGTCTGCCGGGCTGGGGCCCGTTTCAGGGGCGCTTTGTGAGTCGGCTCGTTAGCGCCCCTGACACCGGCAGACTGCGTCTTATCATCACCCGGCGTAACGCGAAAGACCTGGACCGGCTCTGCGATGTTCTTTACCTCGTGTGTCCCCATCGGCTCGAACCCTTTGTCGAGCTTGCCCTTGACCCGCTCGAACGCGGAAGCCGACACACAAATGCCGCCGGGTTCTGCCAGGGCTTCCAGCCGCGTCGCCACATTCACTCCGCCACCGTAGATCGAGCCGTCGGCCTGTTCGATCACGTCGTCGAGGTTGACCCCGATGCGGAACAGCATCCGTCGGTTCTCGGGCAGAACTTCGTTCCGCCGTGCCAAGGCGTCCTGCACCTCAACGGCCGTCCGCACCGCCTCCACCACACTGGGAAACTCCGCGAGCACGCTATCACCAGCCGTGTCCACGAGGCGGCCATGGTGTTCTGCGATCCTGGTCTTGAATATCGCTCGGCAGTCGTTGAGCATGGAGACTGTCGCCTCTTCGTCCGCTCCCATCAGCCGGCTGTAACCGGCGACATCGGCGCTCAAGATCGCCGCGAGTTTGCGCTTGGCTTCGGGCATACGTTCTGCCGTTCCACAGACATGATGCTATCTCTCACCTGCGACGGGCCGTTCCAACCTTCAGTTCCTCGGCCTTATAGACGACACCCATCCCGCCTTCACCGATGCTTCGCGGTGATGCGGTAGGGGGAGATAGTTTGGCCGACCATGGGCCGCTCCGAGTTTGGTGAGATTGTACCGCCGCACGATACCTGTCGCGAACAACCGATCCGTCGAGCTATCCGATGGTAGCACCGCCAGGCCGTTGAGTTGGGGTGGTTTTCGACCCCTCCGACGGTACTCTGAGCGCCTCAGCCCGGCGAAAGGTAGTGCGAGCCCGATATCCAGACAGTTATCGCTCGGAAGGGCTCTATGCCGTTCGTTTCGTGGGACTTAGTGGAGTGAACCCCTGAAGTGAGACAAGCTAAAGTGGGACAGAATTCAGCGAATGGAAAAGGAGTTCCCCATGGGGAGAAGGAAGCAGCGCTCGTTTGAGGCGAGGTTCAAGGAAGAAGCAGTGCGCCGCATGCTTAACCGGGAGAGCATCATGAGGTTGAGTCGCGAGTTCGACGTAGCGCGGGCGGTATTGTATCGCTGGCGCGACGATCTGCTGGGAACAAACCCATGCCCACGAGATCGCCTGTAGATGCCGGACTGGTTCTGCTTGCAGGCCTCGATCATTAGACCCCAAAAGGCTTCAGAAGAGCCGACCGAGGTTATAGGTCAGTCCGGTGGCGAAGACAAGATCAAATGGGGTCGCCGCCAGTCCATTTTGTTCCGCTGCAAAGTCGAGAACTAGGTCGGCACGCAAGCGGTAGCTGATCCCTTGCAAGAGGGAAACTCGGGAGGGCTGGCCAGTTGGGAATTCCTGCAGGTATTCGGCGAAAGCCGCGGCACGGCTTGAACGCGGTCCTGAGCCGAGTGTCCGTGAGTAACCTGCGATCACGCTGGTCTGCCGCGACGGATTGTTCTCTGATGCGTCTGTCGCCGCGGACCAAACCACGTTGGTGACCAGGCTGTTAGGCCCGAAGCTATACACGGCGATTGCGGACGCGCCCAAACGCGCGCCCGCTTCATCGCGCAGGAACAAGACTGCTTGGGGGGCTACGCCGAAGGAAAATCCGCCACTCTTGTAGAGAGCTCGGCGGATAGCGAAGCCGATTCGGTCGCCGAAGCGCGTGTCACGGTTGCTCCCGATTTCCACGCTCGAGATGGAGTCGAAGCCCACACTGAATTCCATACCGCTCATGACGCTTTGCGGTGCGTCGGGTGTGAACTTGAAAACCGTCGGCAGCCCGAAGAACTCTCCGTTGCCGGCCCCTCCAAGCTGGACTTCGACCGCCCCGGGGGCTGTGGTCGAATTGTCGTTGGAGAAAGTTGGCCGCTGCGGTGTAGCCTCGGCAGGGGCCGCGCTGAGGTTCGCTGCACACTCGAGAAGCAAAAGCATCAGCGATGTTACGACCTGAGACGTCGCAAACGCGACCCGTAGGCAGGAGGGAGCCACGGCTTCGAGTTCTCTGGCGAGTCGCTTCACGCCGATCCTTTTAAGCGTGACCGCTGGCGAGCGATCACATAGGACAACAGACGGGGCTGCTCGTTGGTGAGGTCGAACGTACGGCTCACGTCACGGACCGGAAGGCCCATCCCACCCTCACCAAGCTTCTCCGTGATGCGGTAATGCGAGATGGTGGAGCCGATCACGACACGCCGATTCTAGCGCGATTCAGATACGTGGTGAGAACAACCGATCCGTCCATCAGACAGATTTTCTTCAGCCGTGGCGCCGTCCTACGCGGGTTCCCGACGGTGCCGAGCGCGTTCTGACGCCGGATAGTTGTAGTTTTGCTTTGTGTGATACCGCTCGACTTGCTCCACTGGAGCATGATTTCGCATCCCGACCGGCCCCAGCTCTTTTTCCTTGTACTGGCCCGGTACGGGGTTCCCGCTTGGGGTGCTCTCAGAACACCCGCATGCGCTCGATAAGCCGCTCATGCTTCGATTCCGTCGGCCACATCGGATTCGCCGCCAGCCATCACCCAATTGCCGGACATGCCACCCCCTTGCCAGAAACGACCCTTTCGACACGGCCTGCTAGCCCCCTATAGTTCATGCTCTCTAACAAGGAAAGCGGAGGACTTGGAGTGATCTACGAAGTTCCCCTCATCCTCGAGGAGTGCGACACTCAGCTTCTGCCCCTCAGGTGAACTCATCGCCTCGATCATGTCTTCTTCTGATTCAAACCACACTTCTGCCACGCCATCATATTCGGGAAGCATCCCTCTTGATACTCTGAGTTCCTTGTTGAGCGGCGTGTTTATGGTGTGGGACTGCACATACTTCTTCGCCCGCATGTCGCCAGCGTGCTTCTGAAAGAAGGGGCCATGGTTGTTGAGCCAATAGTCCTGAAACTGCTCGCGAGTCATGTCCGGATGACGACATAAAGACATGACGAATTTGATCAAGGTGAGTAGCTCCCAGGCTTCCGCCGTTAAGTTGGCTGACGATGCTGCCGGTCCGCATGTGGCGGCTTCTTGAGCCGCTATCATCCCACGCCCTGGAGCACTCGGCAACCGACTGCGGATAGGTGTTGGGAACAACCGATGTCACTCGGAATCGGTCCAGAGTCTCGGTAGCCCTCTGATGGGACTCGATTTGGGTTCGGTTGGCAGCCGGGTTCCAGCCGCTCCGACGGCTGATTCCTCAATGCGAAATCGTTTCTCAGTATCTATGCGACGGTGAAGCTTTGCGCCCAACATTCTAGCGTGGACAGGCCCTACGAGGGCCTCCACTTTGAGGCATCCGTTCGCCCACAGATTCCCAAATCCGCTGTAACGGCGCAGGGTTGAACCAAGATCCCTCAAACTCCGTCGTCCGTGTTGGCCAGGGTTGCCGATCCGGTGTTTTGGCAGGAACACTCCGGCAAAGGCGATCCCGATGGCTCGGTTCACTTGCTGCGGGGCTGAACGGCTCGCGGAGACTGGCATTCTGGACTGCCGCCCTTATTCTTCGGATGGTCTGACCTTCTCTGCTCACGCTGGCCAGGGTGTTATTCTAGCCCTGCTGTCGGTCCCTGTTATCCGGCGTGCCGTGCCCATTCGCTGGCCTCCAGGGTGGCATAATCTCAGACGGGTGGCATGATGACCGGATTGACTGTCTCAACTCTGGAGGGCTGGCTGTGGGATGCGGCCTGCTCGATTCGGGGGCCGTTGGATGCGCCCAAGTTCAAGGACTACATCCTGCCCGTGATATTCCTCAAGCGTCTGTCGGACGTGTTTGAGGATGAGGTCGGCTACCTGGCCCACGAGTTCGGCGACAGAGACACCGCCGCCAAGCTGGTGGAGCAGGACCATAAGCTCGTCCGGCTTTACGTCCCCGAGGTTGCCCGCTGGCCCAAGGTGGCCCGCAAGACAACCGGCCTGGGTCAGTACCTCACCGATGCTGTCCGGGCCGTGGCCCGGCAGAATCCCCAGCTCTCCGGCGTCATTGACATCACCGACTTCAACGCCACGGCTGCCGGGCAACGGATCATTGATGATGGCCGGTTGGCGGCCCTAGTCCAGGTTCTCAGCAAGCCGGACTACCGCCTGCGCCTCGATGATGTAGAGCCGGACATCCTGGCCCGGCCTTGCGAGTACCTGCTACGGAAGTTTGCCGAGGGCCAGGGCCAGAGTGCGGGCCCGCCGCGTTATTAGTCTGCGGGTGCGAACGGTTTTCCTGATAGTGTGCCTAATTCTGCTAGTACTGCTAATAGGGTGCCGCTCAAATCATTGGTGAATCTTAGGGTACCTTTGCGCCTCCCGTGGCGCCACTATGCAAGCATCCTCGAAGATCCTTCGGTGCCGCTCGATAAATGCAGCTTTCTCAGTCCCATCCGGCTTCAGCAAGCGCGGCCAATGAATTGGAGCAATCTCAAAACTTCCTCCCCGACCCCGGCGGCAAGCCAGTATTCCCAACCCAACCTCGACAAGATGTTCGAACAGAAGGGGATCTAGCTCCCGTAGTTCCGCCGCCGCGTCAATGAGTTGAGCATGCACAGGCACCGCTATCCAACACGATCTGACAATCGAATATACTGGGGTATTTACTTGACTCAGGTGACCCCTACATCTTGTGGTCGACAGAAGCAGCATTTTCAGTGCCGCCGATGATGGACTTGTATGGCACGGGGTCGATGGCGACCGCCTGTTGCACAAGTCGATAGAAGAGCTTCCCTCGGCTGCGAGAGTTGCGTCGATTAAAGCGGAAGGTAAACTCGTCCAGGTAGTAGTCCAGATGCTCGGGGTTGACGGCCCCCTGATGCGTCCCCAGCAGCCAACGCTTCAAAAGCGACGCCACGCGGTGCACTCGGGGCAGCAGCTTCGAGGCCGACTCCGGCCCCTCATCGAGGAACGTTACTTCGTGCCGGTAGCCGCGCTTCTGTAGCGGCTCATAGCCCAGCCAGCCGTCGGTATGAACCGTGCTGCCCCGTTCAATCGCTTCTTCGGCAAAGGGCATCAAGCTTTCTGCGCTCGCATCCCGGACTCTGCGCATCCGAAGCCGTCCCGTTCCCCTGCCGTCCTCCTGGGCGGCGATGGCAATCAACGATTTGGTATAGGTCTGGCGACCGCGCACGCCCTCTTCTGGGCTGCCCCAGTACGTCTCGTCCACCTCCACACGGCCGCTGAGGCGGTCGCGACCGGGGCGCACCATGGCGCGGCGCAACTTGTGCAGCCAGCTCCAGGCCGTCTTGTAGCTGCCCAGCCCCAAGACCCGCTGCAGCCCCAGGGCACTCACTCCGTTTTTCTGACTGGTCACCCACCAGATGGCTCGCAACCACAGCCGCAGGGGCTGACGAGTGTCCTGGAACACCGTGCCAGCGGTGACCGAGGTCTGCCGACCGCAGCCCGAGCACTCCCACAGCCCTTGCCGGACCGGCCAAGCCGCGCCGTGTCCGCAGCGCGGACAGCGGAATCCTTCCGGCCAGCGCAGCTGGAACAGATAATCCCGACAAGCCTCCTCCGTCGCAAAGCGGGCCTCGAACTCAGCCAAGTTCCGCGGATAGTCCTCCATCGCACCGCATACTACATCTTGGGGCTACCTGAGTCAAGTAAATACCCCATTTCGAATATAATTACCGGCCTGTTGGACGAGCCTAACATGAAAGTCAAGCTTAACCTCTACAGTCGCCAATTCAATTATTTCGTCGGAACGCCAGTGCACTGCAATGAGATCAATGTTTTCGTACCCGCTACCTGCACGATCGTTATGAACGTCGAAAACATATTCACACTCGGGGCCAAATTCTGTCGCATATAGATTATCCAATGTATCTTTTACGTATGTGACCAGTCGCGCCTCATCCTGACGATAATCACGGGTGGGTGCGATTGGCTTGACAGCTGGAGCGGCAGCGTCGGCTTCTGCTTCGGCGTCGGCCGCAGCTCTAGTTCTTTCCTCAAGCTCACGAAAGGCTTCCTCGGAGTAGAAGCTTCTTCCACGGTGATAGTAGCGAGTCTCGTTGACATTGCTGCCATCTGGCTCGTAGAACTTCAATTTTGCAAAGAGCTCGGTAACGTTGAGAATGCCTTTCGCCTCAAAGTGTCTTCGTAGGGATCGACTACTTACGCATCCGTCCTGTTGGCGGAGAATCTGAAGAAGTATCTCTCTCGCCTTCCCCAACTCATCTGTTTCAACCTCAGCAGACTGGGCATAAGGTTCGTCGCTTTCAGTCATCGCTTTTGCACTCCTTCCATATCACTAGCTGTGCCGAAAATTGTCTCGGAGGATATCGAAAGGCGGTTGATGAAAAGGGGCACGCCTGGCCGGAAACGAATAGCCAGAATCGCATATCTGTCTCAGCCGAATCAGGGTTGAGCCGACCGCAACGCAGGCACTGACGGGCCATCAGAACGCCTTCGGCCCAAAGTGTAGGCACACCCACGTTTCGATTGCAACCCAGAGCTGGCCTGCAAGGGTGGCATAAGCAACCCCCCCCCCCCCCCCGGAGGCCAGGAAGCGGGTGATTGTGGAGGAACTGCTCCATCTGAACGTGCCTAATCACGGGAAGGTGTTCCGATCGCTGCTCAAGGCCTACTTGGCGGGGTAGCAGCCCAGGGAAGATCCAGATGCTTGAGGAACTCATCGCCAGTCCTTTCGTCCGACACCTGGGAATCGGCATCGGATTGTTCACCGTCATTGCCGTCTTTGCCCGTTGCTTTCAGGGGAGCTGGTGAGGTAGCCTTGGGGCCATCCCGGAGGCCAACTATGGAATCCGAGAGTAGACCCTGAGGAGGGGTACTAATGCGACAAACGATGTGGATCACCGTAGCACTCGGAGTTCTGATGCTTCCGCCCAGTGCGTTCAGTGGAGACATGGGGGATCTCCAGGCAGCCTACGAGCAGTACATCCAGATCATCAATGCCCGTGACAACCCGCAGGCCATGATCGACGCCCAGCATGCCGATTTCCATGTCATGACGACAGCGGTCAATCCGTTCTTCAACGTCCGTAACCGTAGGCGGACTCAAGATGGGCAGCGGCGGGCTTGGTCGAATTATGAGACCTTCAACGCTAGACCCTACAACACCGAATACAAAGTCATCGGCGACACAGGTCTTGTCTGGGGACATCGCCGAGTCCGGGTCAAGATGAGGGGGTGGGAAAAGACAGTTACCGCCTTCGCCAAAGTCTTCATGGTCTTCACAAAGGAGAATGGCAAGTGGAAGAAGGTTGCCCACAACTACATCGCGCTTCCACCGTCTGAGGCTCGTCTAAATCCTTGAATGGGACCGCAAACAGTGAGGCCTGCCCGAGGGGTTGGGTTTCTCCTTGACAAGCTCAACATTGAAGACCGCCCCCTCTACTCCATGGGCCTGGTAGCCGGGGGACATCCATGATAGGTATCTGTCAAGGATGGACGCAGTCATCCGGAACCTCCCGTCAGCGGGGGCGCGGTGTTCAGCAGTGACGCTTCGCAGCCCGAGCGTTTTTGCGAATCAAGTCACAAGGTCAACGAGTCACGTGACCAGACATCCATGTGCGCGCATCGGGTCGCCCCACCTCAGCGGCGGGGGACCGTCGCGGAAGATTCAGTTTGGATTTTCAGGCCCGCCGGCCTCGAAACAGACAATACGGACGCATCAGAGGTTTCCCCGTAAACTCTCGAGGAAACCCCTTCGCGTAGTCCCCCACAGGCGAGGACCGGCGGGCAGCTCGTGACACCGCACAGCGTCGGTGAAACTCTTCGTTTCTCCTTGCAACAGAAAAAAAGTAAATTCTCCTCGTTACGCCGCGGCCGCCACCCGCGGCACGAACGCTCGGCCGCTGGTGTCCACAGCCCGCAGATATGCCACCAACTTGCGCGCCACGGCCAACGTCGCGCGATTGCGCGGGCCGCGCTGCAACTCCCGCTCATGGACGTCGTGCAGCTGCGGGTTCCAGCGCGGCGCGAGTTTCGCCGCCTCGATCAGCACCCGCTGCAAATGCTTGTTGCGTTGCTTCGACAGCGGTCCGCGCTGCGTTTTGCCCCCCGACTCGCGCTGCGCCGCACATAGCCCGCAGTAACTCACCAGCCGGCCCACCGAACCGAAGCGCTCGGGCTCAACGGTCTCCAGCGCCCAACTCAGCGCCGTCACCTCCCCCACGCCGCGAATCGACTGCAAGCGCTCGACGCGTTCCCGCAGCAGCGGATGGCGCCGCAAGCCGCGCAGTAACTCGTCTTGCAAACGATCGAACATTTCCAGGCTGCCGCGGGTGATGGCGAGCAGTTCGATGACCGACTCGGGCGTGTCACGCAAGCTGTCGAGATACGAATAGAAATAACGCCGGCCGTGCAGCCGCCGGGCATCGTAGGGTTCGCCGACCTCCATCAGCAGCCCGCTGATCTTGTTCTTCATGCGGACGGCTTCGCCCAGCAGCAGATTGCGATAGCGCAGTACACGCCGCAACTCGCGCAGGGCGGGCGGCGCCAAGTAGCAGCGTGGCAGCAGGTCGCAACGCAACAGGTCACTGATCTTGGTGGCGTCGAGACGGTCGTTCTTCTTCTTGCCACAAGCGATGGCCTTGAGCATGGCCGGGTGCGCGACTTGCAACTCGCGCGCGAAGGGCTGGAGGTGATCGTGAATCCAACCCGTGAACAGCGTGGCTTCGAGCGCGCCCACCCAGGGGCGCTCGAGGGCTGACGCCCAAGTGGTCAGGGCTGCGCGGGTGGCCGCGACCTGACCGCGGGCGACGATGGTTCCGTCTTGCGTTTTGATGCAGAAGCTGATGCTTTTCTTATGGACATCGAGTCCGATGTAGTAGAGTTCATGCATGGAATCCTCCTGGGATTGGCTCTGAGCCGACCGGCTGGTCGTTCTCAGCATTTTGCCCCCGGGAGGATTCCTCTTCGCCACTACCTATGCATTGAAACAGGCAGCCTTGGCGTGGTGGGGTACGGGGTTGGTGCTCGTCGTCAGCAATTGGCTGGGAGGCTGACCGCCCAGGGCCTTTAGAACGGTTGATTCGTGGAGTCGCATTGAGGGGTTCCAATTCTGGTGCCCGGATCGGCAAGGCGCTGGCAAGCACGATCCGATGGCCTGTTCAACCAGACGAGCCGACGACAACCAGGGATTTGGGTAGCCACCTAGGTAGCCACGGGGATGGATTCCTGGCTACCTCAATGGACGGAATCGGCCCAACCGGCTTCCCTGTTAGCTAGCCCGGCGCGAGCAGAACGGGGGGGCGATTCGAGGGCTCAGTTTGCAAACCAAATTGCAAACCAACTGGGTGGCACGGGCCGGTATAGGGCGCTACAGCGTGTGAAGCGCGCCTTCCGGAAAGCACAAGAATTCAACACGTTAGGGTACGTGACGGTACCAAGCGGTATGGCTGACAACGCATTCGTAAACCACAGGTCGTCGGTTCGAGTCCGACCCGTGGCTCCATCTGTTTGACTAGGAGAATTAACGACCCAGCATCGAGTCATCCCGGCCTGTCTGTTCAACGTCCCCCTCATATTCCGATTGCGATCCTGCAGGCTGCTGACCCCCGCTTCGGACTTTCATGGTGCTTTTCTCTTTTGAACGGCCGTTATCTAGACCGTCCTCGGGCCACCCGCCTCAGTCGCCGCCGCGGGCTACCCCCTCGTAGTAGGCTCGCGCTTCTTCAAACAGAGTAATCACTTTCTCTCGCTGCGTCTCGGATTCGTACCTGCCTCGTTCACGCACCGGTGTGATGATCTGATCGATCCAGTTCACGAAAAGAATTCCATCTTCCCGGGAGTGGATCTTCTTGCCGGCGACGTAACAATATACCGGACTGCTATGGGCGTACAGAAAGGCATCGTTCACAACGTAACGATGGTAGGGCCCGCGAACCCGGGCCGCCAACCATGCGCTTTGGTCAAGCACGATCTCCTCCGACAAGCTCACTGAGGTTCGATGCTCCTCGGCCCCGGCCGAAGCAATGACCCTTCCATTGGCCACGATCTCCAGCGTTTCCATTGGCGCAATGGATACGGCCGAGGTCTCCACTTTCACCCTCTGGCCCCGGGCAAGATGCAACTCCGCTCCCGGCCGTCTTCTGTTTACCGTGAAACGAAGGATCGGACCATTGGTGGCGAAGCTTTGTCCCACTTTATAGTTCTGAATCCACGTCGTGTAGTCGAACCGTTCGCCGACATACACATAGACTCGCGAGCCACCCGGGATCCAGTGATGTCGCCGGTAGAGCAAGCTGTCCGTACCGGCCGAGATGGCTATCTTCAGGCCGGTATTCAACAGCGCGTAGTAGAAGTCCGTGGACGAATCCTCCATCTGGTTGCTCAGTACGTCCATCGCATGAACCGACCCCAGAGCTAGATCGACGGGCAGCTCGCGTGCGCTGATCGAGTCAAGCTCAGGACTGGGAAAGTTCCACGCCGGATGGGCGTAGCTCACCGCGCCTCCCTGGCGGATCGTGGCGTGAGCCTGTTCGTAGTTGGCGGGGTAGTCATAGGGATAAGGAGTGCCCGGGAAGCCCGTATAGATCGGTTTGATCAGACTCTTGATCCCGATCAAACAGAGATGACCGTAAAGGGCCTTATTACGCATCTCTTCTCCCCAGGAGAGGATGTGGCGGGCCCCACTGAGACGGTTAGGCCGGCCTTCGAAGTATTGCTCGTCATGAATGTGCGCACCCGAACGATTCGCAACGACCAAATTCGGTACATTCAGGTCTTCACCAAGCATCTGCAAGCGTACATCCCGCGGCGTCAGGAACTCGTCGTAGCTATAGTTCACATGAACATGGACATCACCGCTGTACCATCCTTCGTTGGCCATATTGACAAGGCGCCGAAGGTCCAGCGTAGTTGATGATGTTCGCCCGGCACTGATCTCGACCGTTGTCTTTGCCGGTTCATATTCAAACCCCCGCAGAGCCTCCAGCTTGGCCGAACCTTCCGGAAGCCGGATCTCGTGCTCACCCCTGCTGTAGTAGTAATAATCTCCTGACGTCCAAGTAATGCGTGACAAGGTTCCAGCTGGCGAGTAGCTCAGTCCATCCGAACCCGTGACATAAACACGGGCGTGGACGGGCTTGCCTTGTTCAGGAGTCTTGAGTCTCAGTGTTCCCCAGCCCACGACCCCAAGTGGGAGGGACGCGGACGCGGCAACCTTACTTTCCGGCGGAGGCCCTCCGGCCGGAGCATCCGCTCCCGCAAAGAAGTCAACGGTAAGCTGCGTGGAACCAACGGTCGTCGGCCGGAGATTGATCGTCCCGTAAGTGAGTCCAGGATCGGCAGTGAACCGTTGAGTCGAGCCCACACCTGCCGGGCGGGCGATCGTTTTCACGTCGACGGGAGATGAGAGATCATTGCGAATGATCAGGGGCAGATTATGGACTGTGTTCACTCCAAGCCGAAGGCGCCGGGGCTGGTCCACGATCGCGATTTGACCACCGAGAATACGAACCTTGAAAACATCCGGCAATGCCGCCGCCCACAGATCCGCCTCCGGTGCGCGCCGGCGCAACCGAAATCTTCCCGTGATCTCGCGCCGAAAATCTCCCGACCGGCGAAGCAAGAGCCGCATCATGTCGGGATAGGCCAGGGGTCCGGCGAACGCCATCGGCCGAAACCCCTCACGTGTCGTTTCAAAGGTGAACTCCGCCCGTCCATACCCGGGCAGCGCCCTATCTTCCAGCTGATCACGACGGCGCGAAGCCCCTCTTACCCCTTCTTGACTCCAGTTCGCCGGCGGAGACGCCATCCAGAGAAGGAAGGCGACCGCGAGGAATGTGGCGGCACGCTTAGTGTGACTTGGCATGTCGAAAACAAGTCAGGCAGTCTCGGTCCGCGAAGCCGGGTGAACCGATAAACAGATAGTCCGGTCCTACGGGATTCCCAGCAGGGTCAGCTCAGGAAGGCTTTCAGCCGAGACGTGTCGAGGGTCCAGGTCATCCCACTCTTGTCCAGATTAGCTTCCGCGTGAGTGGTTGAGCCTCCGTCAATTGAGAACCCCCGCCGGTCGAGATGTCCGTTGACCCGCGTCACGCCGATGATCATCAGTTCCAGATCCGCACTGCCGCCCAAAGGCGGTTGAGGGGCCTTCATCGTTACCACTCTAGGTTTCCTGTTTCGAGTTGGCCGAGGCGCGGCGCGCCTCGTACAAGAGGTCTTCCGGGCAGCCCGTCGCCGGTGAAAGAAAGCTGGTGACATACCCTGAGAAGAGGGTCACGACCGTCCCGATCCCGCAGTACCAGGACCACGAAATCTCTGAGCCGACCCAGACTATCACCACGCTTGCTATTCCGAGAATCGAGCCGACCACCGCACTCCTCCCGCCGGCTCGCTTCACAAAGATGCCGAGGAGAAACATTCCGAAGAGGGCGCCGGTGATCACGCTACCGAGCTTGATACCGGCGGTGATAACGGTTCCGAACTGCAGGACGAAAAGAGCTGCGCCGAAGCTGAAGCCGCCCCACATGAGCGTGAGCAGGCGGGCGCGGCGGATCCACGTCTGTTCGCTGGCGCCGTCGGAGAAGTGCAGCTTCCAGATGTCAATCAAAGTCACCGTTCCCATCGAGTTCAGCATCGAGCTGAGAGTCGACATGCCCGCAGCAAACGCCGCGGCAATGAAAGCCCCTTTCAAGCCGGTGGGCAGCGCGGCCATGACGAAGGCGGTAAAGACCCGGTCAGGCTGCGTGCCCGGCGGCACACTGCCCGGATGCAGGGTGTTGTGCGCGAAGAGCACTATGCCCAAGAGCAGAAAGGTCACCCAAAGCCCCAGTATCCCCACACTGCTCAGCAGGATCGTTCGACGGCTGTCACGCTGTGACGGGGTTGACATGTAGCGTTGGATCAGCACTTGATTCACGCTCTGATTACCGGCATGCCAAAAGATCATGCTCACCAGCGCCGCCCAGAAGGTAATTTCCTCCGTGAAATCGAATGAAAAGTTGAATGTCCGGAACTTACTGTGCTCGACCGCGGTCTGCACCAGAGCCGAGAGCCCCCCTTCCGTATGCGAGATCGTATAGGTCAACAAGGACACGGGAATAATCGCGAAGATGAAGAACTGCACGACGTCGGTCCAGATCACCGCTCTCATGCCGCCAATCGATGTGTATAGCAGCGTGGCTACGAGCAAGATTGCTACGGCAGCGTTATAGGAGATGCCGGTCGCTTCCGACATAACCAGACTCGGAGCGGCGATGACCGTCCCCAGAGTCAACGCCGTCTCGATCTGAAAAATCAAGCTGGCGTACGACTGCACTCGCGGACTGAACCGCCTGCCGAGGTACTCGTAAGCCGATATGATTTTGAGCCGGCTATAGAAAGGAAGGAACACCACGACGGCAATCAGAGCCGCCAGGGGCAGCACGAGGTACATCTGGACGTAGGTCAGATCTCGTGTGTACGAAAGCCCGGGCAGCCCGATCAGGCTCTTGGCGCTGATGCCCGTGGCGATCATCGAGGCCGTGGCGGCCAGCCACGGCACCCGGCGGTTCGCGAGAACATATTCGGAGATGGAAGACTGCCTGCGCCGGGAAGCAGCCAGTCCGACCAGCGTGACACCGATCACGTAGACGGCGATGATAATGTAATCAAGTGGCGCCATGGCCTTTATAACATCCTCTGTAGGCCATCTTACTGACCGCCGGGAATTATGCTGACAGGACCCATGTTCACACGTAGGGGCACGGCATGCCGTGCCCGTCTTCCAAGGTCACAGTGTTTTGTGAGCCTCAACAAGAGGCTAACCCCCGCGGTAGGGAGAGTAACTCGTCATCGTGTGACCGGCCAAGCTCAAGAGTGGGACGAGACGAGGCTCTTCTTCATGCTCGTCGGTCTCGGTCCAGGCTCGCAATTCATCCAAATGGCCGAACCGTCTTAGCGTAGGCCATTGGGACGTGGCGTCGTTTCGTTGGTAAGTGTCCCAGAAAAGAAGGCCATCCGCTCCGGCGTCATAGTAAGCGAGCGCCTTCATCCGGTATTCCTCAGTAGGCATGTGGCGCGGCATGACATTGGGGTAGACCTTGCACGGGCTTCCCCGCGTGATCCGGGCCAGGTGCTTGATATACCGAGTGTGGGAGTCGACCGTGGTGCTGGGGTAGAAAAGCGGGATGAGGTTGTCAACGAGGCCCTCTTTGACCCACGTCTCGGGATCGAGTGCCATGAAAAGGTCGTCCTCCTGGGTTTGATTGATGATCGCCGAGACCTGCAGCCTTTTGCCCAGCTTTTCGCCGACCTTGTTCATCGCTTCCCGGACTTCCCGCATATACTGCGTCATGAAGCTTGCGCGGTAGCGAAGCCAGCGCTCGTTCCTTTCGTCGATCTCCCTCGGGTCCACACCGAATCGTTTCTTGTAGCCTTCGACGAGCGGCGGTTCGTAGAGCAGATACGGTCCCTTCCGGGGATAGATAATCACGACGCCGTCGGCGCCCAATGACGCCGCCTTTTCAAAGAAAGAGATGTGATGCTTTCGTACCTCGGGATAGGCATAGCTCAAACCAGTGATGATCGTTCCGTCACGGTCGATCTGCCGCAGTTCGGGATGCTGCCCGTAGAATTCGGTCGAGTAGACCTCCTCATAAGGAGGAGCCATCTGAAACATCTGGGTGCGCTGGCTCACATGGAACTCTAGGCCGATGCGATGCGCGTGGTCCATGGCGGTCTTGATCGTATTAATGCCCTTGCCATGGAGGATCTCGATGCTCTCGGCAATGTTTCGGTCCACGGCTCGAGGGAAATCCTCGACCCCTTCCGCGTAAAGTTTCCCTTCACCGCCCCAACCGCCGAGCCAGCCGCAACCGACCTCCCAGAAGATTTTTTTGAAGTCAGTGTTCCTGTAGAGCTCGACGTGCTGCAAGATGCCTTCCTCGGTGGTGATCCGGCCCCGAGCAAAGACGCCCCAATGGTCATTGGTGGCGATCAGCTTCTTGGTGTCTTCGCGAGCCCTGTCGCGTTGCACTTCCTCGACCTGTTGGGGTCCGAGAGGTTCGAGCCGCACGTAGGCCAGAGAAGAGTCGTTGTGGAACCCTTCCTTGAGCTGACCGATGATGAGGTCTTGGCCGGTCAGGTCGGCGTATTTCCAGAAAGCCTCTTCGAGAGTGGAGTGACCCGGTTGCTCCCTCCGAAAGAGCGTAAAGCAGGGGTCCGTATTGAGTTTGAATTTGACGGCGCCGACGGTCTGCCCCCCTTGAGTGCTTCGGGCATACCCTCCGGCGCTCTGTCCTGCCTGCCAGATTCCCAGGTAGATGGCGTGCCACCCTTGCCGATTCAGGGGAAGAGTCACATCAGGAGCCTGAGTCTCCAGGCCCGCGCTGATCATCACCCCTTTCCCCGCCGCGGTTTCGTAGTCTAGCATTTGCCAGTGATGTTTCCTTCTGCGGGTTGAAAGAGCGGTTGCGGGCAGGCACTGACTCATGTCCGCCAAGAGAACGGAAGCCTTTGGGTTGCCTGCTCTTTGCGGTTTCGAGGCGCTCTGCGCCCGCGCCCGTCGGAGCGTCTGTCCCGCTGCCGCCAGAGTAGTGCCGAGGAGCTCCAGAAATCTTCTGCGATGGATCTGAAAAAAGCTCATCGTTATCCCCCTATAGTGGTTGCATCACACGCCTCATGCATGCACTGCAAATGTAGGGTCTCGGCATGCCGAGACCCTACATCATCCCGTCCGGCCCTTCTTCAAGACTTGACCCGCTTGCCCAAACATTGCTCGCATGAGCCGCCTAGTTGCCGATAGGCTCGTCGATGCGCCCGAACACACTCCGCAGGCGTTCCAGTACAGCAGTGGGCAAAGGTCCCTTAGTGATATTAGCGACGTTCTCTTCCAACTCGTGAACAAGAATGGTTCCGTTCATCACGGTCGAGACGGGCTCGGTGTAGGCGGCGAAGCGATAGGCTGCTTCGACCACGGAACTGACCGAACCGTTGCCACCCAGCCAGCCCAGCGGGTCGTCGTCAGGGATTTCCGCGGCATCGACCAGCCCACGTTGCTTGAGATCAGCCACAACTTCCTGTAACCGATTCGGCAACGAGAAAACATTGCGCACCGTGAAAATGTTGATCACGCCAACATTCTGCTCCTTGCAGACAGGAAAGACGGTTCGCTGCGCGGAATGATTAATCATGTTGTGCGCGACCATGGCAACATCGAATATACCCAGGGGCAGCGACTTGCGCAGCCACTCATGAGAGCCGTCCGATCGCGACTGCTCGCTGGAGCCGAGGAAACGGATCTTCCCTTCCCGCTGGAGCTGTTGCAACACGGGAATGTGGTCGTTCATGACCGGCTCCAAATAATCGTCCGTTGCAACCGCGACGAGCATGATGTCGATCGTGTCGAGCTGTAGCCGCCGGAGACTCGACTCCACCGAGGCGGCCACCTCGTCCCGGCTCATCACATGCACCTGACCTGCATCGCCCGCCGCGAGAGGAATCTTGGTCGAGACAATCAGTTCGTCCCGCGGGAGGCCCTTCAAAGCCCGTCCCAGGATCAGTTCGCTGTCGAGATAGCCCGGCGACGTATCGAAGTAGTTGATGCCGAGTTCGTAGGCCCGCTGGAGAAGCCTGTGCATCTCGGTTTCGGGCCGGCCGCTTTTTTGGCCGAGTGGGTCGTGCCCGCCAGTGCCCATGCCCATCAGCGACACGTTGAGGCCAGTCCGTCCCAGGGTTCGGCGTTCCATGGCGTTCTATTCGAGGCCGACGCCTCCATCGTGCTGGATGATCACAGGCCGGTCATACGGCTTCCAAGGATACTTCTCCGCCGCTTCTTCGTTGAACTCGATGCCTAGGCCGGGCCCCTCGGGGAGTTGCAGATAGCCGTCCTCGATGACGGGCCCGTGGCGGTAGAGATCCTTGACGAATTTGGAGTTCAAATCGATATTGCATTCCTGAATCAAGAAGTTCGGGATACAGGCGTCGATGTGCGCACAGGCAACCAGAGATACGGGGCCGCAAGCCTGATGCGGCGCCAGCACGACGTGGTGCATCTCGCACATGGCGGCCCACTTGATCGTTTCGAGAATGCCGCCGTTGGCCGTAGGCTCCGGCTGGAGTATATGGAGGGCTCGCGTTGCGAGGATATCCCGCAAACGGTCGCGGCTAATGCAGCGCTCGCCGCCCGCGATGGGAATCGTCGTCTTCCCGACGGCTTCCTTGAGAGATTCCGGATTCTCGGTCAGAGCAGGCTCTTCGAGAAACAGTGGATGGTATTCCTCGATGGCCCTCGCCAGGCGGATCGCCTCGACCGGACTGAAGCTGCGCCCGTGATAATCAAGCCCGATATCGACGTCGTCGCCCAACGCTTCCCGCAGCGTGCGCACGCGTTCGATCGACTCCCGCAGAACCTGCTCGGGCGTCAGGTCCTTGTAGTTGTCCGGCTGCGGTGTGACCTTGATTCCTGAAAAGCCCTGCTCGACAACCGCCTTCGCCGCCTCGACCATCGGTGTGTCGGCCAAGTCGAAGTGGGCGGGCTGCGCCAAATAACCGCTGGCGTAGCAGCGAATCTTGGCACGAAACGCCCCGCCGAGCATCTTGTAGACCGGCAGGCCGCACGCCTTTCCCGAGATGTCCCACAACGCTTGCTCGACGGCGCTCAGCGCCGCCATCGTCGCCGTCCCCAGCGGGTAGCGCGAGCCGCGATAGTAGGCGTACCAGTTGCGGACAACCTCGGTCGGATCTTTGTCTTTCAGCCAGCGCTCAAACTCGTAAACCGCCGCCTCGATCGTCTTGGCCTTGCCGGTGCCGAACGCCTCCCCGACGCCCTCGATCCCCTCGTCGGTGTAGACCTTGACGAGGATCGTGTTCTTCCCCCAGCCGGTGCCGAAGGAAACCTTGTTTCCGGGATTCAGCAGGAAAACCTTGAGCCCCGTGATCTTCATTGACCCTGACTAGCTACTTTTCCGGCGCAAAAAGCGTTGCGCTTCCCTTCGGGACTTGTCACCATTTTCTCGCCTGACGAAAACCTCACTCTGACCTCGGTCTATCAACCCACAAAGGACCCGAGTCCGCGAAGCGGACGGAAGGATGTTAGCCCACGGTGGAGCCGTCAGGCGGAACCGTGGGTCCCCCACACAAGAATCACGACAAGCCCTGAAAGGGGCGTTGGAAAAGCCCCGAAGGGAACGGCTCCCACCCTTTTTGCGCCGGAAAGTAGTTAGCAAGGTCTTCGACCTCAAACCGGCAAGGCGCAGCTCATGTGGCCTAAGCCTCCAGGCTTGCCGAGAACCGATTCCTCGGTTCTCAGGTCTGCCGTCCTGAGTCTCGAAGAGTCGAGACTCGGCAAGGCTGGAGCCTTACGCTACAGCCGCTCGGACACTCCTTCAAAACTTGGCACCGTTGTTCAGATGACGTTTGGCTCAGCCGGCCACGACCGGCTCACCGACTTTTTCGAGGATCCCGATCTCTTCACAGACGCGCCGAATCTCATCGCGCTGCTCTGCCGTACAGTCGAGCAGCGGGGGACGCATCGGCCCGCCCGGTAAGCCGCTCATTTCCTGCAACGCCTTCACGCAGGCCCAGTAGCGGCCCGTTTTCTTGGTCACTGCGATATAAGGCAGGTCCTTTCCCTTGACGATCTTCTCTGCCGCGTCGATCTCGCCGCTGTGCATGTGGTCACAGAACTGAATTTCCCACTTCGGCCAGATGTTTCCCAAGCCCGTCAGGCAACATCGCGACCCGAAGCGCTGCCCATAAAAGTAGTAACTCATGCCGGCGCTTCCCATGACCGAAACCCGGTCACCGATCAGCAGGCTGACGCTGCGGTAGAAAGCGAAGTTGCCCGAAGCGTCCTTGAAGCCCGACGCGTGCCCGTTGCACGAGTCGACGAGGTTGGACATCATCGACGGATTCGCCAAGATCCCAAGATTCGTCACGCCGTTGAGGACGGCCCCGCTGAAATAGATCACCAGCCCGATCTCGCTGGCTTGCGTCACCAGGTCGTAGTGCGTCCGCAAACCGTCGAAGCCGCTGTAGGTGTAGTAGGGCGGGGTGATCATGACGCCGTCCGCGCCGGCGTCCTGGGCGTACCGCGTCATGTCAATCGTCATCTGCGTGCCCGAGTGCGCCGTGCCGGCAATCACCGTCATGCGGCCAGCGGCGGTGTCGATCACGGCCTTCATCGTCGCCTTACGCTCGTCGTCGGTCAGCGAGAAGAACTCGCCGGTGCTACCGGTCACAATCACCGTGGGGACCCTCTCCTCCACGTAGTACTCGGTCAAGCGGCGCATGCCGTCCAGGTCGAGCGAATAATCGTCCTTGAAGTGGGTGGTCATGGCAATGACCGGGCCGCTCAGTTTCTCTCGCAGTTGTTCAGGTGTCATCTTCCGCTTTCCTCTCTGCCTTATGGGTCTGCCTGATGGGGGCGATCGGCCTCATGCCAACCGATTCGGACTCGGGTACATGATTCCGGGTTCCAGCCCCAGTGCTCTTTCGATAAGAAGTTGCTTGGCCCTTCGAATGTGCTGTTGCAGAAGCTTCTCCGCCCCGTCGGCGTCACGGGCCGCGATCCTCTCGACAATCGCTTCGTGAGGATAAGGGGTCGTCTGGCCCGCGGGTTCCGGTGGCACCTGGTGCGTCAGGCGGAAAGCCCGGCGCACAATGCTGAACCTCTCCACAATACTCTTCAGAAGAGCATTGCCGGACAGGTCCAATATCTTGTTATGGAACGCAATGTTGGCCTGCTCGGTTTTGGCGGTATCCTCTCGTTTGCGACTGCGCGTAAACTGCTTCGCATACGAGCCAAGCTGCTTGATATCTTCGCTCGTCGCATTCTGCACGGCCAATCGTCCGGCGAAACCTTCCATCACGGCGCGTAGCTCGTAGACTTCGGCAATCTCTTTGATCGACGGCCTGCGTAGATAGATACCCTTCTTCTTGCGGCGCTCCACCAATCCCTCTTCTTCGAGAACGCGAAGAGCGTCCCGGACCGGCGTACGGCTCACCCCGAAGCGTTGGGCCAGTCGCTGTTCCGTCAGCGGCGCATCTAGGGAGACAGCCGCAGTCAGGACGAGTTTGCGAATCTCCTGAGTAAGTCCGTCTGCCTGATGGGCACCATCCACGACTGGGATAATGTATACATTCCTGCACTAAAAGTCAACCATGCCGGCACACTCCCACCACCTTTCAAGCGGCAACGACCCCTCTGATAAAATGGTGGCTTGAGCTTCCCGAAACAGTTCTCGGTCGGGTCCGTGCGGATCGAGCCCGCCGTCGTGTTGGCGCCGATGGCCGGTGTGACTGATACGGTGTTTCGCCGCTTCATCCGGGGCTTGGGCGGCTGCGGGCTCATCATGACCGAGTTCACCAGCTCGAACGGCGTCGTGGCGACGCGCAGCGGCGCCAGAGAAGCTCAGCACACCTTCAACTACCTCTACTACGAGCCCGACGAGCACCCGATCTCGGCGCAACTTTTCGGTTCCGATCCGAAAGTCTTGGCTGACGCGGCGCGCGTGGTCGAAGATCTCGGCTTCGACACCGTCGACCTGAACTTCGGCTGTCCGGTGAAGAAAGTCGTCAAGTGCAACGGCGGTTCGGGGCTGCTGCGCGACCTGCCGCTGGTTGAAAACATCTTGCGAACGGTGCGGGCGGCGGTCAAGATCCCTTTCACTTGCAAGTTCCGTTCGGGCTGGGATGACAGCCATATCGTCGCCATCGAGATGGCGCGGATGGCCGAGAACTGCGGCCTCCAGGGCGTCGCCTTGCACGGACGCACGCGCGCGCAAGGCTATGCCGGCAAAGCCGACTGGAGCCTGATCGGCGAGGTCAAGCAGGCCGTTTCGATTCCGGTGGTCGGCAACGGCGACGTCTTCACACCCCAAGACGCGGTGCGCATGGCCGAGCAAACGGGCTGCGACGGGGTGATGATTGGACGCGCCGCCTCGACCAACCCCTGGATCTTCCGCCAGATCAAGCAGTACGTTGCGACCGGGTGTTACGACGAGCCCACGGAGCTCGACCGCTACCAGATGATCCGCGACTACTACCAGCTGCTGATCGAAAAGGCGGACAGGATTTCAGGCGAGGTTTCGGGCAAGATGAAGCAGTTCGCCTCGCATTTCACCCGCGGCGTGCGTAACGGCGCGCGCCTGCGCAAAGAGATCTACTCCTGCCGCTCGCCGGCCGAGATTGCGGCGAAAGTCGACGCCTTCTTCCACGAGAACCTCGCCACCGCGGCATGAAGTCCGTCAGGCTGATCACCGACGGCTCCTGCTTGGGGAACCCGGGGCCGGGCGGCTGGGCGGCGATTCTCCGACACGGCAGGCATAAGAAAGAGCTGTCCGGCTCCGATCCCCAAACCACCAACAATCGCATGGAAATGACGGCGGTGATCGAGGGGCTCGAAACGCTCAAGCAGCCCTGCCGCATTCGTGTGGAGATCGACTCGGAGTACGTCAAGAACGGCATCACCAAGTGGATCCACGGCTGGAAGAAGCGTGGCTGGAAGACGTCGGCGAAGCAGCCCGTCAAGAACAAAGAGTTGTGGCGAAAACTGGACGACGCCATCGCCCGGCACGAAGTCGAGTGGAAGTGGGTCAAGGGCCACGCAGATCACGATGACAACAACCGCTGCGATGAACTAGCTCGCGAAGCGGCGACGAAGGCCCGCTCTTAGCCGGCCCCGCGCCCATTCTCAGGTTCATCCGATGGCACTTCACTTCTACAACACCCTGACCCGCCGCCTCGAGCCGTTCGAGCCGCTCGAAGGCAACCGCGTCCGCATGTACTCTTGCGGTCCGACGGTCTACAACTTCGTCCACATCGGCAACCTGCGCACGTTCACCTTTCAGGACTTACTTCGCCGCTACCTGCGCCATCGCGGGTACGAGCTGTTCCACGTCATGAACGTCACCGACGTGGACGACAAGATCATTCGCAGCGCCGGCGAAGCAGGCCAGTCTTTGGCTGAGTACACGGCCGAGTATCGCAGAGCGTTCGACGAGGATTCAGCCCAACTGCGGCTCGAAACCCCCGAGCGCATCACCCCGGCCACCGAACACATCGGTGACATGATCGAGTTGATCCGCCGGCTCAAACAGAACGGCCTCACCTACGAAAGCGAGGGCTCGACGTATTACCGCATCGCCGGCTTTGACTCCTACGGCAAGCTTTCGAACCTCGATGTGAAGGGCATCAAGGCAGGGGCGCGCGTCGACCAGGACGAGTACGAGAAGGACAACGCTCGCGACTTCGCCCTGTGGAAAGCCTCGAAGCCCGATGAGCCTTCATGGGAGAGTCCATTCGGCGCCGGCCGCCCCGGTTGGCACATCGAGTGCTCGGCGATGGCGATGAAGTATCTCGGCGAGAGCTTCGACATCCACACCGGCGGGGTCGACCTCATCTTCCCGCATCACGAGAACGAGATCGCCCAGACCGAGGGCGCTACGGCCAAGCCGTTCGTGCGGTTCTGGCTCCACGCCGAGCACTTGCTGGTGGACGGGCAGAAGATGTCGAAGTCGCTGGGCAACTTCTACACCCTGCGCGACTTGCTCGAACGCGGCTTTGCGGCCGGCGCGATCCGATACCTGCTGGCCTCGGTTCCCTACCGCAAGCAGATCAACTTCACCTTCGACGGTCTCAAGGCGGCCCAGACCGCCATCGAGCGTCTGCGCAATTTCAAGCGCCGCCTCGATAGCGAACCGCTCCCCGCCGGCTCAAACGCCGACGTTTCCACGCTCGCCGACGAGGCCCGCAAGCAATTCGAAAAGGGAATGGACGACGACTTGAACACCGCCCAGGCTCTCGGCGCCGTGTTCGAGTTCGTGCGCGACGTGAACACTAAGATGGACGCGGGCGAGTTCAAGGCGGGCAATGTCGCCGACGCTGACAGCGTCCTCGATTTGTTCGACTCGATCTTCGACGTCTTATTGGTTGAGGAAGCAGGGCAGGTTCCCGCCGACGAGATCGAGCAACTCATCAAAGAGCGGCTCGCCGCACGGAAGGCCCGCGATTTCAGCCGCTCCGACGCGATCCGCGACGGCCTCAAGGCCCGCGGGGTGGTCCTTGAAGATACGCCCGGGGGTACAAGGTGGAAGTACTCGAGTACGTAGCCAGAAGAAGGCTCCACCGTCATTCTGAATGCGTAAGCGGTAGACGAGCGATTTAATTCACCCAGTCTTCCACCTCGGTGGTGCGCCGAAGCGCTGCGACTTCCCTGACAATGGCTCCGATTGAGGCCCGCTGGGCAACCAACAAGACGCCCGGGGGCTCATTGGTTTCGACAAACTCAGCGAAGTGCAACGGCATCGTCCTAATGTCGTGGGTGACGAGGACTCGACCCTCTTCAGCCGCAATCGCAAGCACCTCAATGTCGGGTTGGCCGTGGAGCTTCGCCTCGGACGCACGCTTGAAGTCGACCTCAGGTTCGCCGCGACAAACTCCTTCGACAATGGCCTGGTGAAGGTTGGAATCGGCTAGGAACCGGACTTTCAAGGTTCTTGCGGCTGTTCTTGTTGCAAGTGGAGCAGCCTACGAAACAGAACTGTGTTCTGCTCCGGAATGCCCTCCGGGAACGATTCCAACAGATGTTCCTGCTCCTGGAGGTGTGCGTCGATCTCGGCACGCCGGTGAAGGTAGAAGGTGATGGCGCCGTAGACCTGTTCCAACGAGAGGGACGAAAAACCCTGCGCGATGCTTTCCGGCGACGCGCCCGCGAGATAAGTGTGAACCACTGAATCGAGAGGGACCCGACTTCCTCGAATCCAGTATCCGCCCTGGCGGCGCTCGACGTAGACGGGCTGGGTGGTTGTCGTCGCCATCGAACCTCAGGTTAGCATCCCGAGTCCTGACGTGGCTGCAAGATCATGGCGCATCGGCGCGATACCAGAGAAGCCGGTGCCGGCGGTGGTATTCCACCACCGCAAAGGAGGCAGCCCGAGCGTTAAGTCGTTTCTTTTTAACGTGTTGTTACATTGGCAGCGGTCGTGCCTCTCCATGAGCGCAACAAACTTCGGTCTGGAGGGTTGACTATGAGTGTGAGACACGGCCTCGGGTTATCGATCACTATTATTCTTCTTTCCGCTCTGCCGACGCAGGGTCGATCTGGCGACGATCGAGATCGGGGGCCCCTCGTTGGGGTCGCCTACGTCAGCGTGGCCGACGGCGATGTGACGAAGTTGAGCCTGCACGGTGATGTGACCGCGCTCCGGGCCGGCGATGAACTCGTGGCCGGAGACACGGTCGAGACTGGCCGCGCCTCGCGCGCTGAGGTCCAGCTTGACCAGGGCAACTTCCTGCGGCTCAGCGCCACCACCAAGTTGCGCGTGGTGCAGCTCGGCAACCGGCGTTTCCAGTTGGATCTCGAAGTGGGCCACGTCAGCTTAAGCCAGGCCGACGGCGCTACGGCAGACGTTGAAATCAAAGCCGGCGGCCTGATGGTCATTCCCCTCAAGCGGGGATCTTACCGGGTCGACCGCGAGCCGTCCGGCCGTGCCGTGGTCACCGTCCGCAAGGGCGAGGCCGACGTCGGCACGCCCAGCGGCTTCCGCACCGCCAAGAAGGGCAAGACGCTCACGGTGTACGGGGACCAGGACACCGAACGCGTTCGCTTGGCCGGCGCTCCGAGCAAGGACGGTTTCGATGAGTGGAACCAGCGCCGCGACAAGGTGCTCGACCAAAACCGTGGCCGGCGTTCCCGCTATTGGCCGTCGTTCATCTCCGGTCACTATGGCTACGGCTACGGCCATCACGGCTACGGGCTCGGTGTCGGGTACGGACGCCACTATTATCCGCGCTACTACACTTCGTTCCGCTACGGGCACTATCGGGGGAGAAGCCGTTTGGGCGGTCGTGCCCGTGTCCGCCGCGGGCGGCGCTTCTAGAGCCCGTTCGGCTGGGGACGATCAGCCGCGATCGGAGCGGCGTCGATCCTTAGCGCCGGGGGGGGTCGGAGGAGCGACAGCTCTTCGGGCCCAAGATCCTCCTCGAGTTCGCTAGGCCCGGCCGGTGCGGCCCGGTCGGTTAGTTCGCGCCGTGTTCTCCCGCCAAACCACGAAGCTCGGCGGGATCGAACTCGATACCAGCACGCGAGTAGCGCACCAGCCCCTTCCGGCGAAACTGGCTCATGTGTTGGGTGATGATCTCACGCGACGTCCCCACGTAGCGCGCCAGCAATTCGTGTGTGACGGGCATGATGTGGATCGTCGAGCGGCCGTTGGGCTCGCCTAGCTCGTCGGCCAGCCGCAGCAAAGCCTTGATCAGGCGCTGGGCGATCGGGTCGATGGCCAGGCTTTCAATTCGCGCGTCGGCGTGCTGAAGCTTGCGCGCCAGCACCCGCAACAGCGAAGGACCCAGTTCCGGCAACCGGATCAGGATGCTGTGCAGGTCGGTCGTGGTCCATTCCATGATCGACGTATCTTCTTGAGCCACAGCCATTTCACCCCGGTAGGGCGCGCCGAGCAGGCATGACTCCCCGAAAAACGAGTCTTGGGCACAGAAGTCGATCACCGTCTCCTTGCCGGTGTCGGAGATGCGGCTGAGCTTGACAAAGCCATCCACGACGAGAAAGAGACTTTCGGCGCGGTCGTGGGCGGTGTAGACGGTCTGATCCTTGCTGAATTCCTGCGGCTTTCGGCGAGGCAGTATATCGAGCGGGTCGTCCCAGGCCGCCGCGACGGGTAGAGACTGTACAACCCCAAGAGACATCAATCTTACCTCCTGCTTCATGGCGCCTCCGGCGGCGATGGCCGGCCGTGAGGCGGAAGACCCGTCTCTCGACACAATGAGATCGAGCCGGCCACCTAAACACGGGGTCCGGATGTTCGATTCCCACGTCATTAGACCCCGGCGGGCCACGGTTGGTTTCGTTGCGGAACAGGAATCTGTGCCTAATCGGGTCGGGTGAGGAAGCCAAGGGGAGGTTCAAACGCGGGCTGTCGGACAGCGAAACCCTCGCGGGGGCGGAATCTAGGAGCGGTGCCGCTCTAGCGCTCGTCCTGATCCCAATGACTCTCGAGGCTCTTCAGGAGGCGGTCGTGAACCTCTTGGGGCAGTGGATGGCAGTTGGTATGCTGCACGATCTCGACCGTCTTTCGCGTGTCATCAAACTCCACCCAGCAGTCGGGACATTTCCCCAGGTGGGCTTCGAGGGTCACCCGAAGATCCGGTTCGAGAGCCCCGTCGATGTAGTCCGAGACCTGCTCGAGAAAGTCTTTACACGGTACTTTTCGCTTCGTTCCCATTTTTGTTCAGAACCCGGCGCAGCTTCTGTTGCAACTGGAGCCGCGCTCGAAGCAATCGGGATTTCACCGCTGATTCGGAAAGATCCAGTAGCTGGCCTGTTTCTTCGGTTGAGAAGCCCTCGACGTCACGCAGGACGAAGACCGGACGGTAGGTCTCCGACAAGCCGTCGATGGCCGTGGCGATGTAGTCGCGCAACTGTTCCCGCCCATAGATCTCTTCAGGGGTTTCTCCCTCGGAAGGGACTTCGCGGGCCAACGAACCGTCGCTGGTTTCCAGCTCTTGATCGAGCGAAACCATGGTGCGACCCTTGCCGCGGCGCATCCGCATCAACGCTTCGTTAACGGCGATGCGCACCAGCCACGTGTAGAACTTGGAGTTGCCCAGGAACTGATCGAGCCGCGAGTACGCTTTGAGGAACGCCTCTTGCAGCACATCCTCCGCATCTTGGTCATTGCGGGTGATGTGCCGTGCGACCCGGAACACGCGTGACGCATAACGTTCGACGAGGTCGGTGAACGCACCCGTGTCGCCCTGCTTCGCCTGGTTGGCCAGCGCGACATCGTCGAAGGTTGTGGTGTCGTTGGGGGAGACGGCCATGCGGCTGGATTCCTCTGCCGGATCGGCCGGCACCTCTTTATTGTGCGCGCCAAGGTCTATATACGCAACCAATTCGGAGTCTCTGCTATCATGACGCAGCTGTTCTGCGCGGTGAGTTTCGCGCATGGGCTCACCCGGGCCGCGCGTCGGTTCAACCCGCCGTCGGCATCGTCAAGAAGTCTGTTTCACTCCCGGCCCGACCGATCCGATGAGACGTTCTAAGGAAGATCTGCTCTCTCAGCCCACCCGGCCCTTCGCGATTGACAGCGCCAAGGCCGCTTCATCGGTGCTTGACAAGATGGCGGGAACGGCCTTCCAGGGCCGCCAACTCGGACGCGCCTTCGATGTGTGGAAGCAGATGTTGGCCGACCCGGAGTGCACCATCTTGATGGGCATGTCGGGGGCGATGGTGCCGGCCGGCATGCGGCGGCTGGTCACCTACATGATCGAAAACCGTCTGATCGACGTTCTAGCCTCGACCGGAGCGAACTTCTTCCACGACATCCACGAAAGCAAGGGCTTCCACCACTACCAGGGTTCCTCAGAGATGGACGACGAGCACCTGGGCGAGCACATGGTCGATCGTATGTACGACGTGCTGGCCGATGAGGTCCGCTTCCGCGAGCACGACTTGTGGATCGGCAGCTTTGCCGCGCGTCTGGACCAAAGCCGGCCCTACACGACGCGGGAATTCCTTTACCTCCTCGGCCAAGAGGTCGGCAAAGACTGCAAGGAAGACGGCATCGTGACGGCGGCGGCCAAGCACGGGGTGCCGCTGTTCTGCCCGGCGATCGGTGACAGCTCGATCGGCATTGGCGTCGCGGAGAGCCGCCACCGGGGCGAGAACCGGCTGATGTTCGACATGATGGGCGACGTGCTCGAGATCACCAACGTCGTCGCCGATTCGCCGGCCACGGGCGTGATCTACTTCGGCGGCGGGACACCGAAGAACTATGTACAGCAGACGGAAGTGGTCGCCATCCTGATGAACAAGAACAAGTCCGGACACCGCTACGGCGTGCAGGTCGTGACCGATGCGCCGCACTGGGGCGGACTCTCGGGGTGTACGTTCGAGGAGTCGCAAAGCTGGGGCAAACTGGCCAAAGGCGCTCAGATGGTCAACTGTCATTGCGACTCGACGATCGCGATGCCGTTGCTAGTCACGGCCCTGTCCGAGCACACCGAACTGATCCAAGACCGCCATCCTCCCACCTACGACATGGGACCAACGCTGAAGATACACCTGCCGGTGTGAGATCCGGCGGCTCCTCGCCTCACTTCGGCGGCCCCTCACCCCTGCGGCACGGCATCCCGATGGTAGGATGGCTTCAACGATCCGCTGCCAGAGAGGCTCCCATGACAACTCTGAAACCGCCTCGGCGCCAATTCCTGAAACTGCCGCTGGGGGCCGTTGCTACGACAGGACTGGTCTCGACCGCGGCTCGAGCGGCGTCCGTGATCGACGAGTATGACCCCTCCAACACCAAACTCTGCCGCCGCTTGAGGGCCGACATCAGCGACGACGACCTGCTGTTCCTCAAGCAGATCGGTCTGCGCTGGGCGCGGGTCAACTTCCGCCCTCCTGTCGACCTTGACTTCATCGCAAGTACGCAGAGACGCTACGCGTCCCACGGCATCAAGATCTTCTCCGCCGTCCACTACGCCTATCGCGAGCTGGACGTGCAGTTGGGCAAGCCCGGACGTGACAAGCACATAGAGGAGTACAACATCTTCCTGCGCGACCTCGGCAAGCTCGGTATTCCGGTCTCATGCTACGATTTTCACCCGGCGAACACGTACACCACCGCCCACATCACGACGGCGCGCGGCTACCGAGCTCGCGAGTTCCGGCTGGCGGACTTCCGCAACAGGGTCGAGAAGCAGAAGTTCGACCGCGAGTACTCGGCGGACGACATCTGGGCCAGCTACACCTATTTCATGAAGGCCGTGCTGCCGGTCGCCAAGGAGGCGGGTGTCAAGCTTGCCCTCCATCCCGACGATCCGCCGCTCGCCATGATGAACGGCGTCGCAAAAGTGCTGGTGCACTACGACGGGTACCGCCGGGCCGAGCAAATCTCTGAGTCGATCGAAGGCAAGGGCAGCCTGCACTGGGGTCTGACGTTTTGCGTCGGCACCTGGTCGGAGGGCGGCGACAAGATGGGCAAGGACGTCTTTGAGATGATCCGAGACTTCGGAGGCCGCGGGAAGATCCTCGGCATCCATTTCCGGGGAGTCAGTGGGCCTCTTCCGAACTTCGTCGAGACCTTCCCCGACGAGGGCTATCTGGACCTGTATCAGGTGATGAAGTCGTTGCGGGAAGTGCGCTACAGCGGAACCGTCGTTCCCGACCATGTCCCCGAGCTGACGGGCGACGAGGGCATCCGCCGCGCCGGCACCGCGTATTGCATCGCCTACATGCGGGCCCTGCTGCGCCGGGCCAACGAAGAGGTGGGCTGACTTGACATAACCCGCCGGACTTGCCGTCTGCCGAGTCGCCGGCAAGTTTGGTGCAAGGCCGCGCGGATCGTAGGGGTGGTGCGTTGTCTCCGCCCCGAAACCCTAGCAGCCGCCCAAGTACCACCAACGCAGTTGGCCACGCCAGAAACGAAGACCCTCCGCATCGCAGTACTCCCGGGTGACGGCATCCGCCTTGAAGTCGTAGCCGAGTATGTCGCCGTTCTGCGCGCGCTCGATGCCGAGTTGTAGGCTACACGGGCAACAGACAGCGAAGGCGGCCCATTACGATCGCAGAGCTCTATCGGCCACAGCATGGGAGCTATACTCAGGTCAACGATGCGCCAAGGGACCAACACGCAGATCTTTCAGCGCGCTGTGACTTGGTCGCTGACGGCGCTGGTGATCTACTTTCTTTTCCTGGTCGTCAAGTCGTTCCTCGTGCCGCTGACATGGGCGGCGGTGCTTACGATCTTTGCTTTCCCGCTGCACCGGGCGGTCTTGCGGAAGATCGAGAGCGCCAACCTCGGGGCCCTGATCTCCGTCAGCGTCGTGACGTTCATTCTTGTCGTACCGGGCGGCTGGCTGGCACAAGCTTTCGTGAGCGAGGCCTTCGCCGTGGTGCGCCGGGTGCCGACCGTCGACGTATTGCCCAAGGCGCAGGCGCTCCTGGAGCAGTTTGTCCGGCAGATGCCGATACCCGTAGGCGATCTCGACCAGATCGTCAGGGACATCTCGCAGAAGGTCGGCGCGGAGCTGGCAGAGTTGTCGGCCCGCTTTGCAGGCAACGTGGCCCGGTTCGTCTTCGACATGGTCGTGATGCTGTTTGCCATGTTCTATCTGTTTCGGGACGGACGGGAAGTGTTAAACACCCTGAGAGAGATCTCGCCGCTCGGTGGTGAACATCGGGATCGGATGATGGCGGAGGTCTCCGAGTTGATCTCAGTGACGGTTTCGAGCGGCCTAGCGGTCGCGATCGTTCAAGGATTCCTTGGGGGGGGGGGGGGGGGGGGGGGGGGGGGGGGATCGTGTTCTGGGTGCTAGGATTGGCCTCACCGGTGTTCTGGGGTGTGATCATCGGGTTCCTCGCCTTCCTGCCGGTGGTCGGGCCTTGGCTGGTGTGGGGACCCGCGGCTGCCGGGCTGCTGATCGCCGGCAGCACAGGGCGCGGGATCGCGCTGCTCATCCTAGGGTTTGCGGTAGTGAGCGGTGCGGACAACGTCCTGCGGCCCATGTTGATCGCTGGCCGTGCCCAGCTCAATGGTTTACTGGTTTTCGTCAGCGTCCTCGGAGGCATCCAGGCCTTTGGTTTTCTAGGAGTGGTGCTGGGACCGCTGGTCGTCGCTACCGCGTTCGGTTTGCTCAAGGGCTATCGGAACAGCCTGCGTGAACAGCAGTCGATAGAGCTCGAGGCAGAAGTCGCCTCGGAAGCGGCGTGATCTTGTCGTAGCACGTTCGGCTACGACGCGCAGGGGCGCAGCGGGCTACCCCCGCCAGTTCCGGCTGCGGTCGCACTGCGTTGATGAAGACCCAAGTCTTTCGTGATTATCCATGCCGCTTGCTAATTGGAAGTCTCAAACCTATAACGCAATTCAAAGCTTGTTGTTCAATAATCCTCGCCGGGTGATTGACTACCTTGTCCGGGACGAGAAGGGCGAGTGGCGAAAACGCTCGGAAACGCCGGCCCCGGTGCGGCGGCTGTACGAGACGGAAGCACCACGGGAGCGAACGTGTCTCCAGACAGTACAGTTCGTTCATCACATGCTCATCCCACCCGGCGGACGCCACGTCGCGGAACTGCACATCCATCCGGACGCCGAGGAGTTGGTCGTGATCACCCGCGGGGTCGGCACGGCGACGATCGGTGAGGAAACGCACGATGTGTCGCAAGAGGATGTGCTCTACATTCCTCCAGGCGCCGAGCACGAAGTCAGCAACACGGGCGACGGCCTGCTGGGGGTGCTCTTCATCAATATTCCCACCGGAGAGGCGTTGAGGCGACTGCAGGCCGCGCGCGAAGCTGCCGGATGAGACCTATAATGCGCCAGGCGTCAGACCCGGCTAGGCGCGAATGGGGCGGAGCGGGCCGGCCGCCTTCAGGAGTTACGCCATGCGAACCCTGACTGAGACTCTCCTTGCAGTGATCCTCACGGGCGGTATCTGCCTCGGTGCTAGCGGCAAATCGGCCGTACCCGATGCAACCGAGCCCGCCCCCTCGTTGACACCTGAGCAGGTCATCGCGATCCAGCTCCACGCGCTCCAGAACAACGGCCAGCTCGAGAACAACCGCGGCATCGAGATCACCTTCAACTTCGCGTCGCCGGCCAACCGCGCGACGACGGGCCCGCTGCCGCGGTTCATCAGCATGGTGAAGAACCCTCCGTACAGCGTCATGCTCGATTTCGAGTCCTACGAGACGGCGCCGATTGAACGTGACGGGGAGAGGGTACAACAGAGGGTCACTCTGATCCACAAGCACGGCCGTCGCGCGATTTTCATGTGGATCCTCTCCAAACAAGAGCAAGCCCCGTATGTGAATTGCTGGATGACTGACGCCGTCATAAGGGTGAATCCCGAGGACGCTGCGTCGTTGGTTGCGGGGGATCGAACGGCCGGCGCAGGGTGACGCCGTTGTCGGTGACTGAGCCTGTGGGCCGGACCGGCACCCTGAGTGAGGGCCGTGAGGGCATGCCTTTGTCTATGCCTCCACGATCCGATGTCGTCATTGTCGGTGGGGGTGTGATCGGGTGCGCGTGCGCGTATTTCCTGACGCGCCGCGGCGCCTCGGTGACGCTGATCGAAAAGGGCAAGGTCGGATACGGGTGCTCCTACGGCAATGCCGGGTGGATCGTCCCGAGCCACTCGCTGCCGCTGCCCATGCCGGGGATGCTGCGGCAGGCGACCAAGTGGCTGTTGCAGCCGGATTCCCCGCTTTACATCAAGCCGCGGCTTGACCCGGACCTCGCTCGTTGGCTCTGGCGCTTCCTGTCGTGCTCGACGCATCGCCATGTGAGGCACGCCGCGCCCGTGCTAGCCGGTTTGGCGCGACATAGCCTCCATTTGTTCCAAGCCCTCGTTGAGAAGCACGGGGCCGAGGCGATCCGCTTTCGCCAGGCCGGTCTGCTGTTTGCGTGCAACACTCGAACGGGCCTCGCGAAGGCTCGCGAGGAGCTAGAGGTGGTCGGGGAGCTGGGTGTGCCCGGCCGCATGCTCGACGCCGATGCGTTGCGGGAGAAAGAACCGGCGCTAACCGGCCCACTCACCGGCGGCGTGTGGTATGAAAGCGAAGCCCACGCCGAGCCTTTGAAGACCGTCGAGAAACTGGCCGAACTGGCTGCCGATCAGGGGGCTGCGATCATTCCTGACACCGAACTGCGGGAGATCGAGATTGCCGGCGGGCACATCAAGGCGCTACGTACGACGCGCGGTCGGATCGGCGGCACCCACTTCGTTCTGGCGGTCGGGTCGTGGACCCCGCGGTTGGCTCGCCTGCTGAAGCTGCGGGTCCCGATCGAAGCCGGCAAGGGCTACGCATTGATCGTCGAACCCGTTTCGCCCAAGCTGACGGTCCCGACCGCGCTGGTCGAAAAACGTGTCGGCCTCACGCCGCGCGACGGGTCGATGCGGCTCGCCGGGACGATGGAGTTGGCCGGGCTCGATGAGTCAATTACGCAACGGCGGGTCGATGCGATCGTGCGGGGGGCGCGCGAGTTTGTGAGTTTGCCGCGGGAGCCGCGGATTCTCGAGACGTGGTGCGGGATGCGGCCCTGTACGCCCGACGGGATCCCGATGATCGGACACCCTCGGGGTTGGAACAACCTCACGATCGCCGCCGGCCACGCCATGCTGGGGCTGACTTTGTCGCTGGCGACGGGGCAACTCGTGGCCGACCTTTGCACCGGAAACACGCCCGCCGTTGACCCCACACCCTTTCGGCCTACGCGTTTCTGAAAAAGCTATACTAGAGCGTCGACCGAAACAGACCCGGACGTACCGGAACAGTATTCGTCACTATTCGTCCTTATTGTGGGGGTTCCATGTTTCTTTCTCTGCGGAAAGACGACCGGATCACCGCTTACGGACTGATAACCCTGATCGCTGTTATCGCCTGGGCCTTGGCCGGCTGCACCAAAGTCAACCCGCAGCCGTTCCAAACCTTCTCGGAGAGTCTTCGCACGCTCTCCACCGGCGTGGAGGCGCAGGCGGAGACCGACTATCAGGCTGCGCGAGAGGAATTCGAGCAGAATGTCCTCAGCGCGCCGTCCGCTCAGGTTCTAGAGCTGCAACTCACTTTCCCGCAAGGGGATCCGTCGGATTCAAGTACAACCGGGACCAGCCGCCGCTCTACGTTCAACTCGACGGGTTTCGCCGGGCGCTCAAGAATCTCAACATCGCCATGGGCGACTATGCCGGCCTGCTGGCTACGCTCGCCGGCGACGAGACAGTGAATAAAGGCCAGTTCGATCAACTGGCAACCGATCTAAACAAGAATGTTACGTCCGCAGCGGCCACTCTGAACCTGGGGGTGTCGGGCACGGCACCGGCGTTCTTTTCGACGGCCGCGGCCAAGATCTTCCAAGAAATCATCGAGCGGAAGCGAAAGAAAAAACTGCGCGAAGCCATCCTGGCACAGCAGGACCGGATGAAGCTCTACTCCGAGGCAGCTCAGAAGGCGCTGGTGGTCATCGTCCAGGGTGTCAGACCTCGTTATGATGACGAGTTTTCAGGCAGCGCGGAAAAATACCTTGCCGCCACTGCCGCCACCGACAAAACCGCCGCCTTGCAAGCGATCCTCTCCCAGAACTCCAAGACGGTCGACACCATTCGCACCCTAGAACGACTCAAGAACAGCTACGCGAAATTACCTCAGGCCCACGCCGATCTCGCGACATCCCTCGACGAGCGTCAGACCGGATTGCCGGGAATTCTGGACTTCTACAACGAGACCGTCGCGCTCCACGAGCTGTTCACGTCTCTAAAGGGCACGGAATAATCTGATCAGAAGCCACACCGGCTGCAAGGAGGATCTGCCATGGGTGAGAACAAGCTTGATTTGCTCGATGAGATGACCGCCACCTACAGTGCTCTGACGAGCACCAGGCTGAAGCTCATAGCGGACGGAAAGGCCGACGAGGCGGAGAAGATCCAAGAGCAGCGCGAGAAGCTGCGTGCGGAGATCGACCGGATCCGCGGCCTCGCCGCCGAGACCTGGGCCTCGAAGGCCGATGCCCTGGCGGCAGACGTGAAGGCCCACAACGAGACGGTCCAGGGCTATATCACCGACATCCAGAACAACATCGAGACCGCCCAGAACGTGGTCAAGCTCGTGGGCGCGGTCGGTGACATGATCGGCCGCGTCAAATCGATGTTGCCGGCGACCATCTATTAACCCCGCATTTCCAATTTGATTCAAACCTCTCGACCTTCCGGCGGCCTTGAGCGTCTTTATTCATAGGGGCTAGAGCCCGATGAGGACGCCATGGAGGCCAACACCCAATGGGTGAAAAACAAAACAAGCCGTTCCAGCTAAGCTTCAACGGTTTGTTGAAAGTCGATTTCCAAGGATCGCGTGTCACTTCCGACGGCGGGCTGATCCTGGTTCGGGAGTTGGACGAACGGCTCGGGCTCGGGAAGCTGATCGAGGAGCATCTCAGCGACTCGCGACAAGGCTTGAACAAGAAGTTCCCGCTGGCCGATCTGCTGCGGCAGTCGGTTTACAGCCGACTCGCCGGCTACGAGGACCTCAATGACGCCGTTCGAGTATCCGCCGATCCGACCTTTCGCTTGATCGGCTCGCAGAAGAACTGGGATCGCGGCGGGGCGCTCACCTCGCGGCTACAGAGCTTCGAGACAGGGCTGCTCGCGAGTGAGGAGAATCTGCTGGGATTGATGGCGGTGAACCGCGAGTTGGTCGCGCAAGCCGAGACGACGGACGACTGCGAGCGCGTCGTTCTCGACATGGACTCCACCGAGAGCCCCGTCCATGGCCAACAAGAAGGCAGCGCCTATAACGGCCATTTCGAGTCCATCTGCTACCACCCACTGTTGCTGTTCAACCAGCACGGCGATTGTCTGGCCGCCAAGCTGCGTCCCGGCAATGTGCACAGCGCTGACGACTGGGACGAGTTGCTGCTGCCGGAGATCGAGCGCCAACAGGCTGCGGGCAAACAGGTCACCTTCCGCGGCGATGCGGCCTAACAGCCGTCTGATCCAATCAACATCTGAACAAATAGGTCAAGTGTCTGAAGCAGTGACCAGTTGAGATGTGGCGCAAGGCTCCAGCCTTGACGTGCTCGTGATTCTTCGAGAGACAGATCGCTATCCGCCACCCGTCTGCCCGGTTCCGATGTCGGACCGCTGTGCCTCACCAAGGAACACCGTCGGGCCGCCTGCGCCTGCTCCGAACCTGTCCCCACAAACACGCTGACCCCATGCGGCTAGTCCCAAGATGCCTCCGAGGGTACACTGGGGACACGCGTGAACCTGACTTATGAAAATCACCGACGTTGAAGCCATCCACCTACGCTTGCCCGATGTCGCCGAGCTCGCCGACGGCACCCAGGACGTCCTACTCGTTCTCATCCACACCGACGAGGGAGTGACCGGGATCGGCGAAGTCACGAGCCAGTCCTACGTCGCCAAGGCGGTGTTCGAAGCGCCGCGCTCGGCCCAGCGGCGGCATGGCTTGCGGCACATTCTGATCGGGCAAGACCCTCTCGATGTGGAGGGGCTCTGGGAGCGGATGTATCATCACACGAACCGCTACGGGCGGCGCGGGGTGGCGATCCATGCTATCAGTGGAGCGGATATTGCGCTTTGGGATATCCGTGGCAAGGTCGAAGGCAAGCCACTCTACGAGCTGCTCGGCGGCGGGTATCGCGACAGCGTCCGCGCGTACGCCAGCTATCTGTTCGGCGACACGCCGGAAGGGACCGCCAAGCTGGCGCGGGACGCGGTCGGCTTGGGGTTGACGGCGGTTAAGTTCGGCTGGGAGCCGTTCGGTAAAGACGCCGCCGTCGACGTCGCTCACATCGAAGCCGCCCGCGACGTGCTCGGTGACGACCACGACTTGATGGCGGACGCCGGGCACGCTTGGGACTGGGAGACCGCCCTGGAGCGAGCCCGGCTGTTCGAGCCCTTCCATCTTGGGTGGCTTGAGGAGCCCCTGAAGCAAGACGACCGCACAGGGTACCAGGAACTATGTCGGCGGTCGCCCGTACCCATTGCCGCGGGCGAAGGCGACGTCACGCACTGGGACTTCGAAGACCTGCTTCAGCGAGGTTTGCAGGTGGTCCAGCCCGACGTCGCCTTCTGCGGCGGACTCACGGTGTGCAGGAAGGTCTCCGCCATGGCCGAGGACGCTGGGCGGCGCTGCGTGCCGCATTGCTTCAGCACGGGCATCAACCTCACCGTGTCGCTGCACTGGATGGCGTCGACTCCCAACGGCGACCTGGTCGAGTATTGCTTGCGGCCGTCGCCGCTGATGAGAAAGCTTGTGAAGGACCTCCCTCCGCTTGAAAACGGACGGGTGCCGGTTCCGCAAGGCCCGGGCCTGGGTATTGAATTGGACGAGCAGATCGTCCAGAAGTACCGGGTCCGTTATGACTAGGCGATTCGCCGCGCCCAGCGATGGCACTTCACTCCATCAAGCAATGTTCGGTATGCAGGAAACACAACAACCCCAGGCTTGCACCTGGGGCTTCGTCGCGGAATAGGAGGCCGGTCTCGCTACTCCGAGAAGCTGAGAACGGCGTCGGTTTCGTTTGAAAAGATCTCAAACACGGTATAGAGCTTGGTGATCTGCAGCAGATCGTTGACCTTCTCCTGCACGTTGACCAGCTTTACAGTCGCCCCTTGCGTCTTGGCCGTCGTGTAGCTTGATACCAACTGACCCAAGCCCGAGCTGTCGATGTAGCCCACGTCGCCCAGATTCAGCAGAATCTTCTTCTCCCCCCTGGCGACAATCTCCCGAACCGTGTCGCGCAGCTTCTCGGAGGCTTCTCCGAGGGTAATCCGTCCGCTTAGATCGACGATCGTGACGCCGTCCACTTCACGAATGTTGGTTGATAGACTCACTTCCTCCTCCTTATAGCTCGGCTCTTGGCTGAAATTCTTGACCATCACCACTTCGGTGCCGTGCGGATCCGCGTGGCGGATGCTCACTTCGTCGGCGAACGACCGCATTAGGAGCAAACCGCGCCCGGAACTCTTCAGCAGGTTATCCCCGGCTAGGGGATCGGGCACCTCGTCGGGGTTGAATCCGTTGCCTTCGTCCTTGATGGTGACGGATAATCGGCTTGGGTCGGTAGCGACCGACAAGTAGACCGATTTCTCACTACTATATCCGTTTCCGTGGGTCACCGCATTGGCCATGCATTCCCGTACCGCCATGCCGATGCGCTCGACCAAGCCGGCTCTGCATCCACTCTGCTCAAGCATGCGCTGAACAATCAGCTCTGATGCCTCCACACTCGACAGCTTGCTTTCCAGCTTCAGGTGCAGCTCTCTACCTTGGGCCATAAGGCGGGCGCATCAGTGCGGGTATAAACCGCCTCCTACGAAAGGAATAGCAAACGATCGCATACCGTCGCCGGAAAAGTCAAGACGGAGGGGAGTCCTAGTGTCAAGGCCCAATAGAAATGTCCCCTTCGGTAGCCCAGTAGAAGTGTCCCCTTGGTGATAGGAGAGAATCGTCATCGTCGGGGCTGTGGAACTGTGGGAATCGCGCAGCGATTTCCAAGGGGCGGTGGGAAGGGTGGAAAACCATCCACGGATCCGCGAGCCCGGCACGGCTGCCGCCACAAGGTTTTCCACGCTTTCCATCCGACCCGGCATTTCCACAGCCCTCTTATGAATTCGCAGCTCGTGTTTTCCGCAGCACAGCTCGCCGCCAGGGGTGGTTCGCCGCCGGCTTGCGTCTGGCCACCACGTTCCCCTGCGGTGCCGGCTTCGTCCGCAGCCGTGGCGTCGGCGTGGCGATCACTTCGTGCTCGATCTCGTGCCCCTCAAACCTCACCTGCAAGCTCTCATCGCGCCCCTGTTGGACCGTCACCCGTGCACCCGCCCCCACGCCCTGATTGCGTTTCGGCTTCAACTGCAAACAACGATTCTCGAAACGCACCACCTGGTCGTTGCTCACCACCCGTTCGTATTCGAAGCAGAACACCCCTCGCAGCTCGGTGCCGCGGGGTAGCGCCTGGTGAAAGTCCGCTCCCGCCGCCGGCTCGCAGCAGAAGCGCTCGTTGTGCTCGGCTAAGTACTCCTCGCCGAGGTAACGGTTCGCCGCCTCGTAATCAACGATGCCCCGCAGCCGCATCTTCTTGATCAGGCGGTCCTGGTGCGTGCCGTGATGGCGTTCGACACGTCCCTTGGCTTGCGGCGACGATGCGGCAATGATGCCAATGCCAAGCTTCGCGCACATGCGCCCGAACTGCGTCTCGGGCTTGATGCCTTCCAGTGCTTCCCGCGACGTCGGCTGGCGCTGGTAGACGTTTTTCCAGTCGCAGTACAACGCCTTGGGAACGCCGTGTTGGCGCACCCAGGCTTGGGGCAGATCGGCCGCGGCCCAGGTCGTTTCCTGGCCCGAGAAGCGGCACAGTGCAAGACCGGTCGCGTCATCGACAAAGTTCATCAGACAGGCTTTCGGGCCGCGTCCTTCCAGCCAGTGGTGGTGCGAACCGTCGAGTTGAATCAGCTCGCCGAAGTGCGCTTTGCGTTGCCGCCGGCTGCGATGCGGTGGGCGCTTGCGACTCCGGCTCCACAGGCCCGCCGCGAGCATCCAGCGCCGCAGCGTTTCGCGCGGCACTTCCAGGCCCTGATCGGCTGCCAGATGTTCCGACGCCAGCGTCGGCCCGCAGCGCTCGTGCCCCTCGCCCGCATAGTTTGCGTGCACCAACTCGAGAACCTGCTCGCGGCGCTTGTCATCGGCTCGGTTCGAAGCGCGGCCGACGTTACCGTGCACCAAAGCCTTGACCCCGCCTGCTCGGTAACGCTTGTTGAGCCGCTTCGCTTGGCGGTAGCTGACCTCCAGCAGTGCGGTGGCTTCGGTCAACTTCAGTTCCCCTCGTTTCACTCGGCTCAGCACTTCGCCGCGCCTCAACTCCTTGGCACTCATCCATGTCCTTCCCAATCTTTCACCTCCTCGCAGAGGTCCAGATTAGGGGACATTTCTATTGGGCGCTCAAGGGGACATTATCATTGGGCTTCAACAGACGGAGGGGAGTCCTAGCTCCGTCGCTAGCCATGGGGGCAAGACACGATGCGAGTCCGCGAAGTAGAGTTAGGAGAGTCCCATCGGGCCTACAACCAGGATTGACGTCCTGGGCGACGTGTGAACCTTCCACCTCGCGGAACCGCCGGGCACTCAAGGGTGCAAAGCCACGAGCCATTGGTGTCAGGAGCATCCTACGTATTAAGCCCGCAGGCATGCCGACGCACGAGGGGCGAGTACCCGGATGCTTGTTAGCTTGCTTGCGGTGGATAATGGTCGGTCCGTGGCAACTTCCTACGACATCGTGGTCATCGGCGGAGGTCACAACGGCCTGGTGGCCGCTGCGATTCTCGCCGGCCGCGGGCTGAGAGTGGTGGTGCTCGAGCGTCGGGAGCTGGTCGGCGGAGCCTGCGTCAGCGAAGAGATATTTCCAGGATTCCAGGTCTCGGCGGCGGCCTATCTGGTCAGCCTGATGCAGCAGCGGGTGATCGACGAGCTGAAGTTGGAGCGCTTCGGGTACCGGGTCGACCCAAAGGACCCAGCCTTCTTCTCGCTCTATCCAGACGGACGTACCCTGACGATGTGGCAAGACGAGCGCCGCACTGTTGCCGAAATCGCCCGCTTTTCGCAGGCCGACGCCGAGGCCTATCCGCGCTACGGCGAGCATGTGGACCGGCTGGCGCGGGTGATCGAGCCGTTGCTCTTCGTGACGCCGCCGCGCGTGCCGCCGCGATCCGTCGGTGATTTCGTGGCGTGGCTGCGGCTAGCGAGCCGGTTCAAGAGGCTGGAGTTGGCCACGCTCAATGGGTTGGCCAAGATCATGACTCAGAGCGCCCATGAGTTCCTGGCCGAATGGTTCGAGTCGGACGCGATTCGGGCGACGCTGGCGACCGACGGAGTCATCGGGGCCAACGGCGGGCCGATGTCGCCCGGCACGGCCTACGTGCTGTTGCATCACTACATGGGCGGTGTCGGCGGCGTGCGTGGCCTGTGGGGTTTCGCGCGCGGCGGCATGGGGGCCGTCACGAAAGCGATGGCAGACTCGGCGCGGTCGCGTGGCGTCGAGATTCGTACCCAGGCGGCGGTGGAGCAGGTGCTGGTGCGGGCCGGCTCGGCTGCGGGGGTCGTGATCGAGGGCGGCGAGGAGATCCGGGCGCGGGTAGTGGTTTCGAATGCCGACCCCAAGCGGACTTTCCTCAGCTTGGTCGATGGCCGCGACTTGGAGCCCGAGTTCGTCAGGGCGATTCGTAACTATCGCTGCGGGGGCACCTCGCTCAAGATCAACTTGGCGCTAGACGCGCTGCCTGACTTCACGGCCGCACCGGGGCCGGGACCGCATCACGCAGCGACGATGCACATCTGCCCGACGATCGAGTACATGGAGCGCGCCTGGGACGATGCGAAGTACGGGCACCCGTCCCGACGTCCGATCATTGAGATGACCTTGCCCACCGTCTACGATCCCTCGCTGGCTCCGCCGGGCAAGCACATTATGGGGATCTTCCTTCAATACGCCCCCTACCGCCTGGCCGAGGGGAGCTGGGATGAAATCCGTGACTCCTACGCCGACCAGGTCATTGACTGCATTGCCGAGTACGCTCCCAATCTCCGCTCGATCATCCTCGGCCGGCAGGTCCTGACGCCGCTGGACCTCGAGCGAACCTACGGCCTCACCGGCGGCAACATCTTTCACGGGGCGATGAGCCTCGACCAGATGTTCTGGAGCCGGCCGGTGATGGGCTGGGCGCGATACCGGACGCCGATCCGGAACCTGTATCTGTGCGGGTCGGGGGCACATCCTGGCGGTGGTGTGATGGGGGCGGCGGGTTACAACGCGGCGCAGATAGTGGGAAAGGATTTGGGAAGGTAGCGGGCCGTGCGAACGGAGCGCGGGAGAACAGCAACGTTGCGGCCCAAGGCCCACACCGTGAGAACGGCCCTGTGAGAACATGGGGTGGACCATGGTCTGCAGAAGGGGCAACGGGCCGCGCGGCAAGGCGTCGTCCGCGAACAGATCGAGGGGGTTGCCCTAGATGTTGGTTGATCGCCACGGGCGCGTCGGCCCCAAACGCTGTAGACCCACGAGCTGGAGAGTCGTGACTCGGGGGATCACGCCGATCTTTTTTCTGCTCGTGTGGTCCGGGCTCGCCGGCCAGGACGGCGAGGGCTTGTCCGCGCCCACGGGCGTCGAAGCGTCGGACGGCGTCTACGCCACGAAGGTCGGCATCTGCTGGGATCACATTCGTAACGCCACCACCTACGAGGTCTTCCGCGCCACGACGGACGATGCGGCATCGGCGATGAGCGTGGGAACGACGGCGTCGATCATCTTCTACGATTCGACGGCGGAGCCGGCACAGAACTACTTCTACTGGGTGCAGGCCCAGGACGGAAATCGCAGCAGCAGCCTCAGCGTTTCCGATCAGGGCCTGCGCGCAGTCGGAGAGATACCGGTCGCCGGATTCATCCTGCCGAGGCCGCTGGAACCGCCGCCGGTGCCGCCGGAGAATCCGGTAACGGGCGCGAGAGTCTATCTGGGCAAGACGCTCTTCTGGGATGAGCAGCTTTCCTCGACGCGAACGGTCGCTTGCGGCACCTGCCACCAGGGGCGCAGCGGCAGCTCGGACCCGCGGTCCCGTGAGGAGGTTGCTCGCTCCACGCACCCGGGACCGGACGGCGTGTTCGGTACAGACGATGACATCGTGGGATCGCCGGGCGTGCCGCTGAACCTCCCCGACGGCTCCTATCAGAGCCACGAGCACTTCGGCCTACGGGAACAGGCAACCCGCCGCAAGGCGCTTTCGGTCGTCAACGCCGCCTACTTCGAATCGCTGCTTTGGGACGGTCGCGCGACCGCGCGATTCACCGACCCTGTCACAGGGGTCGTTGTGATCGAGAGCGGCGCCGGGCTGGAGAGTCAGGCCCTCCTTCCCCTTACGGACGAAGCCGAAATGGGACATATCGGAGCCACTATTGAGAACGTGATCGCTCGCATCGCCGCGTCGAAGCCGCTGGGCCTCTCGCCGTCGCTGCCCCCCGCGCTGGCCGCTTGGGTTGGCGACCGCTCGTATCCCGATTTGTTTGCGGAAGCTTTCGGCACTCCAGAAGTGACCGCGCCGCGTATCGCCATGGCGATCGCCGGCTACGAGCGAACACTCTATTCCGACCGCACGCCGCTCGACTTGGACGCCGCAAACATCCGGCAACTCCCCCCTCAACGGGAACGAGGGCAAGATATTTTCCTCGGCACCTCTTGCAACCTGTGCCACCAGCGGGGACTCACGGGAGACAGCTTCTTCCGTAACCTCGGCGTTCGTCCCGACCACGAAGACAAGGGTCGCCTCGAGTTCACCGGTGAACTACGCCACCTCGCAAGATTCCGGACGCCGAGCCTGCGGAATATCGGGCAGCGCGCCCCCTACATGCATAACGGACGCTTCGCCACCTTGGAAGAAGTCGTCGACTTCTACGACCGAGGCGGCGATTTCCCCGGACGCAACCAAGATAGTCTGATGCAGGTCATTCGGCTCAGCGTACAGAAGAAGGCCGACCTTGTTGCCTTCCTACGAAACGATCTGACCGACCCTCGCGTCGCGAGCGAGTCGGGCCCGCTGTTCGATCGTCCGATGCTTTACTCCGAGTCGGCGCGCGTGCCCCGCATCGTGGGAGAAGGCAAGGCGGGATCTGGGGGCTTTGCTCCGAAAGTGATCGCGATCGAGCCGCCGTTCGCGGGGAATCCGAGTTTCACAGTTGGGCTGTCGGACGCTCTTGGCGGCGCGGAGGCCGTGCTGGTGATCGATGACGCGGACCCCGGGACGGGGCCGGCGATCCCCGCCGCGGCCTCACTGGCGCGGGAGACGGTGGCGGTCGCCGGCGAGGGCGAGGGTTATGCCTCGGTGAGCGTGGCCATTCCCAACGACGACGCCCTGCTTGGTTCGACCAAGCTCGGCTCAACCCTGTTCGGCCGCTGATTCGTGCTTGACGCCGGTGCCTCGGGGGGAGTCGCGGTGAGTCCTGTGTTTCAGATGACGGTTTTCGGGGCAGGTGTCTCTTCGGCGCCGGCTGCGCTTCTCTCGAGCGTATCGGCCGCCAGCCTGGCGCTTGGATTCGTTGCGCCCGAATCGATCGTGAGCGGATTTGGAGTGGACCTCGCATCGTCCACCGTAACGGCAGTCTCGCTGCCCTTGCCCACGGTCCTGGCAGGGAGCACGGTTGTCGTCAAAGACAGCGCGGGCAGCGAACGGTTGGCATCGCTCTTCTATTGTTCGCCGGGACAAGTCAACTACCTGATCCCGGCCGGCACCGTCCCCGGCGAGGCCACCGTTTCGGTTTTGCGCGCCGGCGCTCTTGTAGCGAGGGGGACAGCACAAATAGCGGCTGTAGCTCCGGCTCTCTTCGCCGCCAATGCCAACGGCATGGGTACGGCCTCCGCGTTGGTGCTGCGGGTCAAGGCGGACGGCACGCAGACCTACGAACCGGTCGCGCGATTTGATCCCGTGCAGAAAAGCTTTGTCTCCGAGCCCATCGATCTCGGTCCGGAAGACGAACAGGTCTTCCTGATCCTGTTCGGTACCGGGTTCCGGTACGGGAGCGACCTCACCGCCGTCACCGCGAGCCTCGGCGGATCGCCCGCCGAAGTACCTTTCGCCGGGCCCCAGGAGCAGTTCGCCGGTGTCGATCAGATCAACCTGCGCCTTGCCCGCACGCTGGCCGGACGAGGCACGGTGGATATCGTTTCCACGGTAGACGGCCAGATGAGCAACACGGTGCAAGTCAACGTAGGGCCGTAAGCATAGGCGTGCCTAAGGAGTGCGCTTGTCCGTGCAGCACCGATGACCAGGGTGGACCGCCGGGTAGGTTCGCCCCAGAACTCAGCTTCCCACTCCCTGGATCACCAAACGCCGTATAGTAATGTGCTGAGCCCCGATCGTCCGCGGCCAGTGCGCAAGCCACGCCAAGTTCGGTAACGCACTGGCCCGCGTGGGCGCCGCGCGCAAGGGAACAACCGCATCATGTTCGGACCCTCCCTGAAACTCGACAAAGACCTCTACGAACGCGTCAAGCGTTGTTCCGACGCAGCCGGGTACTCGTCGCCCAAGGAGTTCATCCAGCATGTGCTCGAGCGGGAGCTGGTCAAGATCGAGGAAGAGGCCGAGTCGGACGAGGAGATCGTCAAAAAGATGCAGGGGCTCGGCTACATCGACTGATCCCCCCTTCCGGTTTGTGATTGCCCTTCTCACGTGGACCTGCTGAACAGCCTTCTACGGACCCTCATCGGAGGAGTGTGCTCTCTGGCCGGCGCGCTTCATCCTCTGGTGGGGCTGGCGCTGGTTTCGGTCCTCACCGGCATCGGCATGTTGTGGGTGTTCGGCCGGACGTCGAACCAGAAGGCAATCTCGGAAACGAAGAAACGTCTGCAAGCCTATCTGCTCGAGCTGCGGCTATACGGAGATGACCTGTCGCTCGTTTGGCAGGCGCAGAAGAACCTCGTTACGAGCAACCTGCGCTATATCGGGTTGATGCTGCGCCCGATGTTGGTTCTGACCGTGCCGCTGGCCGTGCTGCTGATCCACCTGGATGCGTTCTACGGCCGTGCTCCGCTCCGCGTGGGGGAAGCGGGCGTCGTCACGATGCAAGTCAGCGGGCGGTTGGGAAGTAATGCCCCCGCCCCGGCGCTGCACGCACCTGACGGCATTGCGGTCGAGACGCCCGCCGTTCGGGCGATCGACTCAGGCCAGATGAGTTGGCGCATTCGCGCTTCCAAGCCGGTCACGGGGGAGTTGCGCTTCGTCTGGCGTGACAAGGAGTGGGTCAAGTCGGTGGCGGGCGGTGGGGCCCGGCGGTACGTCTCGAGCCGTCGTGTAACGAGCGCATGGGACGCGTTTCTGCATCCGGGGGAGGACCGCTTGCCGGCCGACGAGGTGGAATGGATTGAGGTGGGCTATCCGGCCGGTTCGATGGAGTTCGCGGGACTCGATCTTCACTGGTTGGTGTGGTTCGTCGTGCTGTCGATGTTGAGTGCCATTCTCTTCAAAGGGCACTTTCAGGTTGTGTTTTAGCCTCGGCCGCGGTGATACGAACATCTTCAGCGCTTCCTTGCGCGCATGGCTCGGAACGCGGCGTTTCAATCCTTCGCGTTACACTGCAGGCATGCGCGCGCGCCGCCTGCTGCCCGCAGCCCTCTTGCTGGCCGGGGCGGTCTGGTGGCATCAGACGGACTCCCCGCCCTCCCACAGCGTTGCAGCCGCTTCTCCGCAGGTCCCCTCTCCGGACCAGGCCGCCTTTCTGATTCGCTTCGGCGTCAACGAAGAGCAGCCGCGCGACTGGAGCGGGCGCGTCGAAGTCGACAACGGCCGTGTCGCTGGGCTCAACGGCTGGCAGTTCGCGCAGACCGACGAAGTTCTCCCAGAAAACGAATGGACCTGCAGCACCCGGCGCGAGACCTATTGGTACGCGCCCTGGGAGCGCAGCCTTCACGGCACCAAGCGGCGCGAAAAGCTCACCGAAAAAGGCCTACACCTCCGCCTGGAGATGATTGGTCCGGGCAAGGTGAGCGTCGACACGATGCAGGGCGAGTTCTCGTTCGTTCCGGACGAAGTCACATGGGAACGTCCGAAATCGTTCGGTGGCGGGGCCGTTGTTGTCAGCCGCTCGCCCGCCCCTCGGCGTCTCACCCAAGGACCAAGAGCCGAAGACTACGTGGCTGCCGTTGAATCGTCCGACGGACATCGGTGGATCGCCTACCAGAGCTATGAGGCCGGCGGGGACCGGCTTTGGGTGCAGCGCGACCGAGACGATCCCGTGGCCTTGACCCCGAGCGGCGCCGACCTGTTCGGGGTGCACCTAGCCGAGGGCTCACAGGGACGCCTCTGGGCGGTGTGGTGCGAGCAAAAGGATTCCAATTGGGACCTGTTCGCCCGCCATTTCGACGGCAACGGCTGGTCGGAGACGGAGCGGCTCACCGAAGCGCCGGGCTCTGACATTTTTCACGCCCTGACCCGAGACGGGCAAGGCCGTCTCTACCTCGTCTGGCAAAGCTTCCGCTCCGGCAACGGCGACATCTACTTGCGCATTCGCGACGAGAAAGGCTGGGGGGTGGAGACACAGGTCAGCAACGACCCGGCCAACGATTGGGAGCCCGACGTCGCGGGAGCGTCCGACGGCCGTGCAACGATCGTCTGGGACACATACCGCGAAGGCAACTACGACGTTTTGATGAAGCAGGTGAGCGGCGGCAGGTTGTCGGAGGTCATCACCGTGGCGAATTCCCCGTCGTTCGAAGCGCGAGCCACGGCCCATTACGATCCGACAGGCCGTCTGTGGCTCGCCTGGGACGAAGGGGACGCCAACTGGGGCAAGGATTACGCTCAAGGTATCCAAGACGCCGGCATGGGGTTGCTGATGCGGCGGCAAGTGCGCGTCGCAACCTACGCGGGCGGACGGCTCAAGCAACTACCCGGCAAGCTGCCCGATGCCCTCCCCGACGAGGAGCGCCAAGTTTTCCACGACGCCCGGCTCGCCACCGACGGCAACGGCAACCTGTGGGTGCTGTTTCACTACCGCACCAACTCGCCGGTTACCAGGAGCCAAAGTAGGTTCCGTTCGATGTTCCGCCTTGGCGCGACGAGCTTCCAGAACGGCGGTTGGACGCCTGCGATCGAGTTCCCGCTTGCGTACGGAAGGATCGACTTCCCGGTCTCGGTCCATACCGGGCTCGACGGCGTTGTGAACGTCTTCTGGGCAAGCGACGGACGCCAATTCCCCGACGGCTTCCAACGGGAGCAGGATCTCTACTTCGCCACAGTGGACTCGGGACCTTCGGCAAGCAAGAAACCGGAGTTGGTTGCCTTCGAGCCCTCGAAGGATGAACCGGCCAACGTTCATCCGAACGAGGCCGCTGACGTCGCCCGCTTGCGCAACCATCGGATCACGGTCGGCGGCAAGACCTATCGGCCCGTCCGCGGTGACATGCACCGCCACACCGATATCTCCTGGGACGGCAACCGCGACGGGTCGCTGTTTGACGCCTATCGTTACGCGCTCGACGCCGCCGCACACGATTTCCTCGGTGTCGCCGACCATCAAGCCGGGCAAGAGGTCGAATACAGTTGGTGGATGATTCAAAAGGCCGTGGACCTCTTCACGATTCCGGGTAAGTTTGCGCCCCTCTACGGCTACGAGCGCAGCCGCGGCTATCCCAGCGGCCACCGCAATGCCATGTTCGCGCAGCGCGGTGTGCGGGTGGTGGACATTACGGACGAAGAGCGCGAGAAGAACGACGAGGTCGGCGTCGAGCCCTTCTACGAAAACCTCCGGGAGAACCGCGGCATCGTGATGTCCCACACTTCGGCCACGGGCGCCGGCACGGACTGGCGCGACAGCGACCCCGAGGTCGAGACGTTGGTCGAGATCTACCAGGGCTACCGCCGTAACTACGAGCACGAAGGGGCGCCGCGGTCGAGCAATCGCGGGAGCCGTCCTTTGGGATTTGTGTGGAAGGCCTGGGAGAAGGGCTTGAAGCTGGGTGTGCAGTCGAGTTCGGATCATGTCTCGACGCACGCGTCACATGGAATGATCTACGTCGAGGAGTTGACGCGCGAGAACATCATCGAGGGCATCCGTGCGCGGCGGGCCTATGCCGCCACCGACAACATCCTGGTCGATTTCCAGATCAATGGGCATTTCATGGGTGAAGCGTTCGAGACCCGGCGGCGGCCGAAGCTCGAAGCGAACATTGTCGGCACGGCGCCGATCCGCAAGGTGGAAGTCATCAAGAACAATACCTACGTTCACGTGCACCGTGGGCGAGGAGCCGAGTTGAGCTTCAGTTACGTCGATAATGATATTGAGACAGGTGAAGCGTATTACTACATCCGCGTGGAGCAGGAAAACGGCGAGCTGGCGTGGGCTTCGCCGATCTGGGTGACATATGAGAATGAGTAGGTGTGTTTGGTGGCGCAAGTCTTCAGGCTTGCCGAGAACCGATTCCTCGGTTCTCAGGTTCGCTACGTCGGCAAATCGGCCACTCCCTTCACGGAGGTTGAAACTATGAGTTCTGATAACCACATCAGCCGGCGTACGTTTGTGGCCGGATCGGTCGCTGCCAGTTCGATGGCCGTGTCGGCGCGCGGCGCCGCGGCCCGCTCTCCGCGGGTGATCGGTGCAAACGACCGTCTGCGCATCGGCGTGATCGGCGGTGGCGGCAATGCCACGGGCCACATGAAGCGGCTGATGAAGATGCGCGAGGACGACAACATCGAGATCACTGCGGTGTGCGAGATCTACCAGAAGCGCCTCGATGAGGCCGTCGAGCGGACCGCGGGCAAGCCCTACAAAGACTACCGCCGGCTGCTCGACGACCCCGACATCGACTACGTTCTGATCTCCGTCCCGGAGCACTGGCACGCCCGAATGATTCTCGACGCCGCCGACGCCGGCAAGCACATCTACTGCGAAAAACCGATGACCTATTCCATCGACGAGGGTAAGAAGGTCGTCAACAAGATCAAGCAGACGGGCGTCAAGATGCAAGTCGGCGTGCAGGGCATGTCGGACGATTCCTATGAAACGGCGCAGCGCCACATCAACGAAGGCGCGCTGGGGAAAATCGTCATGGCGCAAATCGACTACTCGCGCAACCACCTGGAGGATTACTGGGCCCGGCCCTACGACGACGATGTTCGCCCGGGCGAGAACCTCGATTGGAACGCCTTCCTCGGACCGGCCAAGAAGCGTCCGTTCGACCCCGACCGGTTCTTCGCCTGGCGGCGCTATTGGGATTACTGTGGCGGGATTGCGTCGGACCTCTTCGTGCACCGCATCACGCGCATCATCAAGGCCTGCAACCTGACCGTGCCGAGCCGCGTGGTCGCCACGGGCGGGAAGAACTACTTCACCAAGAGCAAGGCCGAGATTCCCGACACATTCAACATGATGGTCGACTACCCCGGAGGCATCTCTGTGCTGTTGGTTTCCTCGATGGCTAACTCAACCAAAGTTCGCCATCTGATCCGCGGGCACGAAGCGACGCTCGAGTTCAACAAAGAAGGCTTCATCATCGAACCCGAGAAAGATTTCGCCGAAGGCCGTGAGCGGATCGTCCACACCAAGACGGGCGGCGAAGACATCAGCCTGCACCATCAGAACCTCCACCGCGCCATCCGCTTCAACGAGCCGCTCAAGTGCGACGCCGAACTAGGCTTCCACGGCATGATGGTCTGCCGCATGGCCGTGGAGTCGCTGCGGAAGAAGAAGTACCTGGCTTGGGACAAGCGGCGACAGAAGGTCGTGAAGGCGTAAGGCCGCCGCTGGACAAGGCACTCCGTTCCACCCGCCACGCAGAGCCGCGGACGGAACTCCGCGGTGAGTGGTCGCTCAAGACTGAGTAGGCTTGGATGCCGGCGTCCGCACCTTGGTGGTGTTTCTTGCCGGAACACGAAACCGGCGAATGTGTTTCGTCCCGAACGACTGCGTATCGGGAAGCGCAAGACTCAAATGCTCCTGCCGGGGCTACTAACCCGTTTTTGGGCTCATACTCACTGCGCGTTTTGCGGCCTCACGAGCCCGTGCTCGAATAGTTCGCCACGCCGCGGTTCCACAACAGGATGGAGGCCGTCATAAAGACGATCGTGACCACGGGCAGGTACAGAAAGTAGGACTGATATTCAACCCGCCCGAGCAGGATCGTCGAGGGGTAGAAGCTTGCGAAGCCGAACGGAATGATCCAGCTCAACAGGAATTGAATGAAGGGGCTGTAGATATTGAGCGGGTAACGGCCGAAGGCGAGCATGTTGAAGATCGGAGGGATGATCCCCACGCGGTCCTCCACCCAGAACGAGACACTGGTGAGGAGCAAGAAGACCGACAGATAGATGGCCACGCCGCAAACCGAGGCGAAGACGAGGAACGCCCAGTCAAGCGGCCCGTAGGTTATGCCCAGTTCGCGGGCCGTGTAGGTGACGATCCCTACCCCGACAACCGCGTCGCTCAACGATTCCAAGCGGAACTGTTCGCTCATCACCTGAAAGAGCGAGTGCACCGGCCGCAGCAGGATACGGTCAAACTTCCCCTCGACGATGTAGGCTTCGCTGAAGTAGTAGAGGTTGATACTGACGACGTTGAAGAAGGAGAGTGGGATCAAACCGAAGCCGTAGAGGAACAGGATCTCGTGGAACTTCCAGCCGGCAATCTCCGGCAAGCGGTGGAAGAGCAGGAAGACAACCGCGATGCCGAAGGCCGTCGCGATCAGCGTGGTGACGATCGAGACGAAGAAGTCGCCTTTGTACGCCAGGCGGACCTTGGCGTACTGGAGGAAGTATTGAAGCAGCAGTTGGAGGTAGCGACGCATGTGCGTTTTGCGCGGCGGTCCCAACCTCGTTAACGTTCCCTCTGAGCCTAGTGTAGTGCGTCAAGCAGATTGCACCTTATGCAGGGCGGCACGTCCGCGCTTGACTTTCTCGAGGATGTCGGAGGCGGTCGCGGTCCAGATGAAGGGCGTGGGATGCCCGTTGTGCTGGGCGATGTAGTCGTCAATGGCGGCGACGAGCTCGTCCACGCTGCGAAACACGCCGCGGCGCAGGCGCTTGACGGTGAGATCGCGAAAGAATCGCTCGACCATGTTCAGCCACGACGCCGAGGTCGGGGTGAAATGAATGTGGAAGCGCGGGTGACGATCGAGCCAACGCTTCACAGCGGCATGCTTGTGGGTGGCATAGTTGTCCACGATGAGATGAAGCTGTTTGTCCTTGGGAGTGCGGCGGTCAATTAAGCGCAGGAAGCGCAGCCATTCCTGGTGGCTGTGTCGGGGCATGCACTCGGCGATCACGCTGCCGTCAAGGCTGTTGAGCGCCGCAAACAGGGTGGTCGTGCCGTTGCGCTTGTAATCGTGGGTCATCGTTTGGCCGCGTCCCTTTTTGAGCGGCAGGCCGGGCTGGGTGCGATCGAGGGCTTGGATTTGGGACTTCTCATCGAGCGAGAGAACCAGAGCATGCTCAGGCGGATTGAGATAGAGTCCGACGATGTCGTCGAGTTTCTCGGCGAAACGCGGGTCATTGCTGAGCTTGAAGGTCTTGACGCGGTGGGGCTTGAGGCCATGGGCGCGCCAAATCCGTCCCACGGTGGAAGCGCTGACGCCGGCCGCGGCGGCCATGGTGCGGCGGCTCCAGTGGGTGGCGTTGGACGGTTTCTCGCGGGTGGTCTTGTGGATGATCTGCTGTACTTTCTGCTTCGAGACGGCAGGTTTACGACCGGGCCGTGGGGCGTCTTTTGCAATGCCGGCGATGCTGCTTTCGAGAAAGCGCGTGCGCCAGCGGGCCACCAACTGCCGCGAGACACCGAGCTGTGCGGCGATCTGCTTATTCTCGAGACCGTCGGCGGCCAGCAGGACAATCCTGGCTCGCAGGGCGAGACGAACGGCGACTTGGCGGCCGCGCGCGTAGCGGTCCAACTGCTTGCATTGCGCTGTGTTCAAAGTTACTGGTTGTGCTCTTCGCATCCCATGCCTCCTGTTAATAGAGACGATGGGAAGCCAATATAAGTTACATTATTTATGGTGCACTACACTAGGGCGTGTTAACACTAACGTAGGGTATCGAAACGTAGAGCCTCGACGATGAGGGCGAAGTGGAGGAAGGCGGGGAACATGACGTCGAGCTTGTCGAAGCGGGAGAAGATGCGGCGGAATCCCTTGAGCCGTCGGAGGAGTCTCTCGATCTCGTTGCGGCGGCGATAGAGCGCTCGGTCGTATTCCCACGGCTCCAGGCGGGTGCGCCGGGGCGGCACGACGGGAATCCATCCGAAATCCAAAGCCAGTTGGCGTGTCTGATCGTCCTCATAGGCGCCGTCCATCAGCAGCGGCAGCGGCTCGGGCAGTGGCCCCAGACCACCGAGCAGTTCGCGGCCCTGCTGGGCGTCGTGCGCTTGGCCGGGCGAGAGAGCGAAGGTTATCGCCGTTCGAGCATTTGCGGCAACCATATGAATCTTGGTGGTCCATCCGCCGCGGGATTTGCCGATCGCTTGCGGACCGTTTTTTTAACGCGCCCGTGCCGTCGGGATGAGCCTTCACGATGGTCGAGTCCATTGACACGGCTTCGATTCGGATGCGGGCCAGCTGCTCGCGCTGCAGTTTCTCGAAGACGGCGTCGAGCACGCCGTTCTTCGACCAGCGGTTCATGCGGGTATAAATGGTGTGCCAGTTACCGAAGCGTTTAGGCAAGCCGCGCCATTTGCAGCCCTGCTCGGCGACATACAACATGGCGTTCAAAACCGTGAGGTTCGGCAGGCTCACATTGCCGCGCTGGCGGGGCAGGACCGGCTCGATGCGGCGGTATTGCTGCTCGGTGATCTCCATACCTCCGAGTATAGCAGCTTTTGCGACTTAGTGTTAACACGCCCTAGCAAGCTACAAGCCTAGGCGCTGCAAACGACCTCGTGGATCTGCTCCAGAGCCCAGTCGGTCTCGGAATCGGTGATGACATACGGCGGCATGAAGTAGAGCACGTTGCCCAGCGGACGCAGTAGCAGTCCCCGTCCGAGAAACTCCCTGTATAGCTTAGGCCCGATATCGGCCAAGTAGCCGCCCGCTGCCTTGCTCTGCTTATCCGCAACAAGCTCGACGATCCCAACGCCGCCGATGACCCGCACGTCGCCGACGTTCGGCAACCCGTGCAAGGGCTCCAAGCCCGACCGCAATCGTTGCTCCAGCGATCGGACACGTTCCAGAGTGCCGTCCGTTCGGAACAGGTCGAGGCTCGCGAGTCCCACCGCGCAGCCGAGCGGGTTTGCCGTGTAGGAGTGGCCGTGGAAAAAAGTCTTCGCGCGGTCGTCGCTCAAAAAGGCTTCGTAGACGCGGTCAGTGGCGGCGGTGACGGCGAGCGGCAGGTAGCCGCCTGTCAGTGCTTTCGAGAGGCACAGAATGTCGGGGTCCACCGGCCCGTGCTCACAGGCAAACATGCGGCCGGTGCGCCCGAAGCCGGTGAGGACTTCGTCGGCGATCATCAACGTGTTGAACTGGTCGCAGAGACGGCGGACTCCGGCAAGAAACTCACTCGGCCAAACGATCATCCCCCCGGCCGCTTGCAGCATCGGCTCTACGATCACCGCCGCCGCGCGGCCGTCCTCTTCCCGCAAAAGACGTTCAAGATCACCCAGGCAGTCGATTTGGCACGTGGCACGCTCTAGGTCCAGCGGGCAGCGGTAGCAGTAGGGGGCGTGCGCCCGGGCTACCCGCAACAGAAAAGGCTCGAAGGCGCGAGTGAAGACCGAGTCATCACTGACCGACATCGCCCCGACCGTATCGCCGTGATAGGCAAACCGCAGCGCGATGAACGTCTGCCGCTCGGGCTCGCCGAGGTTCACCCAGTACTGGCGCGCCATCTTCAGCGCCGCCTCAACGGCTGTCGAGCCGTTGTCGGAGTAGAAGATTCGTGTGAGGCTTGCCGGGAGGATTTGGGTCAGCCGCTCGGCCAACTCGACCGCCGGGCCGTGCGTGAAACCGGCGAAGATAACGTGCTCCACCTCGCGCGCTTGCGCCGCCAGCGCTTCGTTCAACTTGGGGTGGCTGTGCCCGTGAATATTGACCCACCAGGACGAGATGCCGTCGAGAATACGGCGACCGTCTGCGGTGTGAAGGTAAACCCCTTTGGCCGAGGCAACTGGGATCGGCGGCGGCGCCGTCGCCATCTGTGTGTAGGGATGCCAGACGCAGGCCAGGTCGCGCACCGCCAGGTCGGCTGGATCAGCCATGGAAAAACTCCCTCAGGCGATCCTCGGGGTCGAGTGCGGCGCGGGCCCATTGGCCTACTGCTTCCGCACTCAGGGGGGCTTCCGCACTCAGGGGGCCGAACCACGGCATCTCGCCCACGACCATCGTTTCACCATATCGTTCGATCGCCGCACGGTTCTCCACGTTCGGCTCCCCTACCATGACCACCCCCGCGACCCGCAGCGAGCGCGCACGCAGGGCCTCGATGGTTAGCAGCGTGTGGTTGATCGTGCCGAGCCCTGAACGAGCCGCGATGACCACCGGCAGGCCGAGCGTCTTCATCAGGTCGGTCATGAGCCACGAGTCGTTGATTGGCACCAGCACGCCACCGGCGCCTTCGACGATCCAAGCGCTAGTTGCAGGTAGAGCTTCAATGAGGGCTTCCAGGTGTGGGAGATCGATCGCCTGGCCGGCCAGTCTCGCGGCAAGATGGGGCGAAAGCGGCCGTGGCAGCCGGATGCCTTCGGAATGCACTTCCTCGGCGGCCACTGACGCAAGATGGCAAACCGTCGCAGTGTCGTCATCTTCCTCGATCCCCGTCTGTATAGGCTTCCAGTAACGGACCGGCCCTCCGACACGGTAGCGCTGCAGCAGCGCCGCACTCACTACCGTCTTCCCGACACCTGTATCGGTACCGGTTACGAAGATGCCACGAAGCATGGGAATTGTCCAACGATGAGAAGTCAGCCGCGTCAATGCGGGAGATCGCGAGGGCCACGCCTGGAGTCAGTTGCAATGCGATCACGGTCCGGCGGTAACCGGGGTGGGGGCGACGGACCCCATCGTCTCGACGGTCGAGGCCAATGCCGTGACAAAACGCTCCAACGCCGCATCACTCAGCTTCACATTCACCGACACTCGCAAGCGTGCCGTCCCCTCGGGCACCGATGGCGGGCGGATCGCGCGCACGTCAAACCCTTCCTTCGCCAAGGCCACCGCAACCGCGACAGCTCGATCATTGTCGCCGAGAATGACCGGAACAATCTGCGACTCGCCTGGAGGAACATCGAGACCGCTCTCCGCCAGAAGAACACGCAGTCGCGCACTCAACTGCTTCAGGCGCTGCCGCCCCTCCGGTTCGGCGCCAATCATTGTTAGCGCTGCGTCGACCGCCTCGGCCAGCGCAGGAGGCGGCGCCGTCGAGAAGACAAACGACCGAGCCCGCTGCACGAGATACTCGATCGCCCACTCGGGGCCGGCCACGAAAGCGCCTGCGACCCCGAGGGCCTTTCCGGCCGTGTTGACCGAGAGGAAGACGGAATCATCGCACCCCGTCTGTTCGATCAAGCCGCTTCCGCGTTCCCCGTAGATGCCGACCGCGTGGGCTTCATCCACCATTAGCGCCGTGCCCATGTCGCGGCACAGGGCCCCGTACTCCGAGAGCGGGGCGACGTCTCCGTCCATGCTGAACAGCGACTCGGTGACGAGAAAGCGTTGCCTCGCTTCCCGCTCCGCTGCGATGACGCGTTCGAGCGCCTTGACGTCGCAGTGCGGAAAGACCACCTTGCGGGCGCGCCCCAGGCGGATGCCGTCGATCAGGCTGGCATGATTCAGCTCGTCGGAAAAGACGACATCACCCTCTTCGAGGAACGTCGAGAGCACACCGACATTCGCCGCGTAACCGCTGCCGAAGTAGAGCGCGGCCTCCGTGCCTTTGAACGCGGCAAACCGCCGCTCGACCGCCTCGAAGCTATCCCGATGACCGCGCAGCAGACGCGAGCCGGTCGACCCGCAGCCTTGGGTCCACACCGCTTCGGCCAATCGGGCTTTGATCGCTGGGTGATCGGCGAGCCCCAAGTAATCGTTGGAACTGAGATCGATGCCGGACGGCGGGCGCAACCGTCGCCTCAGCCCGGCCGCGTCGATGTCGGCCAGCCGCCGCCGAACGCGCTGCTCGATGTCATCCATTGGTCGCTGGGACGCCTTCGGCTACCTCGACACTGCTTGGCCCGTCGGCCGCTCGGTGCGTGACGGGCTCGGTGCAAAGCTGCATCCCGAGCTTCTCGAAGAGTTGTCGATCCCGGTCGGTCTCGGGGTTGGGTGTGGTCAGCAGCTTATCACCCAGGAAGATCGAGTTGGCTCCCGCCAGAAAGCAGAGCGCTTGGGCCTCGTCGGTCAGTGAGAGCCGTCCCGCGCTCAAACGCACCACCGAGCGAGGCATCAGGATGCGGGCGGTCGCGACCATGCGAACTAAATCGAGCGGCTCCACCGTTTGGCTGCCGGCAAGCGGCGTCCCTTCGACTCGCACGAGTGTGTTGATGGGCACGCTCTCCGGATGAGGACGTTGCGCCGCCAACTGAGCCAGCAGGCGGAAGCGGTCGCGCGGCGACTCGCCCATCCCGATAATGCCTCCGCAGCAGACGGTGATACCCGCTTGCCGGACGCACGCCAGCGTATCGAGCCGCTCCTGGTATCGGCGCGTCGTGATGATCTTGCCGTAGAACTCGGGTGAGGTGTCGAGGTTGTGATTGTAGGCTGTGAGACCGGCGCCGGCCAGCCGGTCGGCCTGCGGCTGCGTCAGCATACCGAGCGTGCAGCACGCCTCCATCCCGAGCGCCCGGACGCCGCGGACCATCGCAAGCACCTGCTCGAACGGCTCCCCGTCGGGTACGTCCCGCCAGGCCGCTCCCATACAGAAGCGTGTGGCCCCGTTGTCTCGCGCCTGCCGCGCAGTAGTGAGCGTTTCCTCGACGCTCATCAGCGCGTCGGGCTCGACACCGGTCTCGTAGTGCGCCGACTGCGGGCAGTAGGCGCAGTCTTCCGGACATCCACCGGTCTTGATGCTCAGCAGCGAGCAGCCCTGCACTTGATGGGGCGAATGGTGCGCACGGTGGGCCGTCTGCGCCCGGAAGACGAGGTCGGGCAACGGCGCCGAGTAGATCGCCTCGATTTCGTCGAGAGTCCAATCGTGGCGGATGGTCGTGCCGCTAGGTACGGCAGTGCTGTTAGATGTCGTCACAGCGGGGAAGCAAGGCAGGCACGCCATGGCGTGCCCCTACCGAGCCAAACGCTTCACAACACTGGCGAAGCGAGCCTTTATTATCGGACGAAGCCCCGTTTCCTTCAACCAAGAGCTCCTCCTCTCCTCCCTCCTGACGTCTTGTGATATGTTTGTGATGGGGTAAGCGGCTGCCCATTAAACGATCCATGGCTTGGAGGCGAAGGGTAGGCCCGGGCACTAGATTGCGTGCAGCTCCCGCAGCCGCACTGGCGGCCTCCGACTCACCGCGGGCTGTTCCGCCAGACCCACCGGCCACCGGTTGGCCTCCAGAGTTTCTTCGTTCCATCCTACGCCTGTCGTGTTGGCTCGTGGTCCTGCTCGCGCCCGGAGTCTTTTTGGGTTTGTCGCAGGCCGGACCCCGCCCGGAACCCAAGCTGCTTTCTATATTTCCCATGGGAGGAAACCCTGGAACGGAATTCACAGCGGAGTTGCATGGAACCGCGTTGGAAGGCGCCTACGCCGCTTGGTTCGATACCGACGAGTTGAGCGCGGGCATTGAGCGTGTCGAGCCCATAGAGCCGGCGGCGGAGGACGAGAAGGAGAAGCAAGACGCGTCTAAAAGAAAGTACAGGGCCGTGCTTCGGCTGCGCATTCAGGATTCGGCAAAGGCCGGTTTGTATTGGATGCGTCTGCTTACTCCGAATGGCTTGACGGACGCGTTACGGCTGCGGGTGAATCGTGATCCGGTGATCCCCGAAGTTGGGACGGTGCACTCCGGTCCCGAGTTGGCACAGCGATTGGACGAGTTTCCGGTGGTTGTAAACGGAAGGTTCAGCCGCAAGGCCGAGGCCGACTACTATGAATTCGCGGTGACTGCCGGAGATTGGCTGCAGTTTGAAGTCTACTCCGGATCTGCCCTGACCGATCCGGTACTAACGCTCTTTGCCCCGACAGGGAGTTGGCACAACCCCGGCCGGTTGACGCGCTTGGCTTACAACGACGACCCGACTCACTACCCGGGCCGTTCCAATGAGCCGTGGATCACCTACCTATTCCAGGAAGCCGGACGGTATCTGTTGCGCATCGAGCCCTTCACCGGTGGCGGGGGACCGGATCACGTGTACCAGCTTCGCGTGGCTCGACCGCCGTTGGCCAAGGGAGCACCGACGCATCGCTCTCGCTTTCTTTCGGCCCAGGCCGTAGAGCCTCTCTGGCAGGAACGAAGCTTTACGCGCCCACTACGGCCGAACGCGGTAGAAGTGCTCTGGTCGCGCTCCACCGGCCGGCCTGACGAAGAGGTTGGTGGGGAGATCGTCGCTGCCAACGCCGATACCGGGTCGTCGAATTCACAGCCCGTGGATGTCTCGCTGCCAGTCTTGGTCGAGGGGACCGTAGAGAGCCCCGGCGATATCGATTATGTTCGGTTCGAGGCAAAACTAGGCGACGGGGTCACCATCGAAATAGAGACTCCCGATGCCGGCCCCCCGGACTTCGTTCCGTATTTGAGAGTCGTGGACGATGCAGGGGTCGAAGTCTTCACCAACGTTCGCTCGATGGTCCACGCCAACGGCGGGTTCATCATGAAAACGCTGGAGCCGAAGACCGTCTTCGACTTTCGGCGCGATGGCAGATTCACCCTCGAGGTTCGTGACCTCACAACGCAGCGCGGCGGCGACCGCTTCGACTACCGCATCTTGATTCGTCCGCAGGTCCCGCATGTGGGCGCTGTTCACATCGAGGAGGATCGCCTGAATCTGGTTGCAGGGGAAATACACAAGCTCTCGATCGTGACTGACCAGGAAGAGGGCTTTGATGGTTACATCGCTCTTGCATTGGATGGTCTACCCGAGGGTGTGAGGGTCCTTCCTGCGACGGAGGTGAAATTCCTCAAGGTGCAACAGCCGCGCTTGGATGAGGGACGGGTGGAACGCTATCTAGCGAAGAATCGCACCGCCACTCTGCTGCTCGCAACGGACAAAGGCGCACGCCCGACACGAACGCCGGCCCAGGCACGAGTCCTGGCGACACCAGTTCGCAAGGGAGAGATGGGCCGGCCCATCGTGGTGAAAGAACTGCCGGTGATGGTTCTGCGGCGGACCGAGGAGATCGATCAGCCCGATGTTGCGAGACCCGCGGCAACACGATAACCGTGCTGAAGGCCCGCACCCCGCGGCCGGCGGTGGCAGCCCACGGATCCGATGGGCCGCGGCGGCGGTCCTCGGCCTGCTAGCCGGGCCGGTTCCCTCGCTCAGCGCGCAGGACGCAGAGTCCTCGACGCTGGTCTCAATTGAGTTGGCGCCCACCCAACGAACGCTCAACTGGGCTAGCGCCTCCCAGCAGTTGGTAGTGATCGGTACGACAGACGACGGCCAGCGGGTCGATTTGGCCTCTGAAGCCAAGTTCGAGCTATCGAACCGCAGCGTCGGGCGTATCGATGCCTCAGCCCGCTTCCAGCCGCTGTCGAACGGAGAGACCCAGATCAAGGCGGCCGCGCGCGGCCTGGAGGCAACGGCCCGCTTTCGCGTGCGGCAGTCAGCCAAAAAAAGGCCGCCTGGTTTCGCCCGTGACATCGGCGGGATTCTAACCAAACGGGGCTGCAACGGCGCAGCCTGTCATGGTGGCGTAAAAGGCCAGAACGGCTTTCGGCTGTCCGACAACGCCGGACATCCTCGCGAAGACCATAAGTGGATCGTCGAGGGTGGCATCTTTCAGGTCATGAGTACAGAGTCCGGCGGACCGAAGGTCCCGCGTATCGACAAGCAGAACCCCGAGAAGAGCCTGCTTCTCATGAAACCGACGATGCAAATCCCGCACGGGGGCGGACTGCGATTCGAAACAGGCTCGGACGACTACAACACGATTCTCGAGTGGGTCCGAACCGGCGCCCCTCTCGGAGAGGAAGGGGCCGAATCGTCGCGCCTGAAGGAACTCCGGGTTTTTCCTGACCAAGTCTTTCTCCGACCGGGCCAGGAACACCGGTTTCTGATAACCGGCCGCTATGGCGATGGAACCGAGGAAGACCTCACCCGCCAGGTTCTGTACGAGGTCAAGGAGCCCGAGGTTGCTGAGGTGTCGTCCACCGGCGTGGTGCAGGCACAGCGGCCTGGTGAGACCTTCGTGCTAGTACGTGCGTCCGGCCGGCTGGCAAACCTTCGCATCGGCGTGATCGGGAAAGAGCTGACCGACTATCCCGATGTGAAGCCCTTCAACTTCATTGACCGCCATATCCTCAGCAAGCTTCGCAAGTTCAATGTTGTTCCCGCCGAATTGTCGAGTGACGAGGAGTTCTTGCGAAGAATCTGCCTCGATTTGACGGGAGCTTTACCTCCTCCTGAGCGTGTCCCTGAGTTCCTCGCGGACAAAGATCCAGGAAAACGGGAAAGGCTCATCGACATTCTTCTCGACTCCCCGGAATACATCGACTATTGGACCTACCGCTTCTCAGATCTTTTCCGGGTGTCGGTCTATGAGAACGGCGTCAACCCCAAGTGGAGCCGCGACTACTGGGAGTGGATCCGCGCGAACGTGGCGACCAACAAGCCCTTCGATCAGGTGGCTCGTGAAAAGATCTCGGCCCAGGGCTACCGTGGTCCCTCCCGCCACTACCTGCCGCGCCAGGTGATCAAGCTGCCGCCGGACGCCATGCTCGAACAGGTCCAGGCGTTCCTGGGCCGCCGTTTCGACTGCGCGCGCTGCCACGATCATCCCTATGAAGACTGGACGCAAGACCAGTTTTGGGGGCTGACAGCGTTCTTCGGCCACATGTTTCGGACCGGCTGGTCAGGTCACGATTCCGTGGTTTTCGATTACCCGATGGGCAAAGAGATCGGGGCGGACGTGGTCGGTGGGCGTGAGTATCGGGTTCTGCATCCCCGAACGCGCCAAGAGGTCCCGCCGACGCTGCTGGATGGAACCGTGTTGTCGCACCAGAACGAGCGGAGCGTTCGTCTGGACTTGGCTGAATGGATGACTTCCCACGAGTACTTCGCCGAGGCCGCGGTCAACCGCTTCTGGGGCTACTTCTTCGGTCGTGGGATTGTCGACCCCGTGGATGATCTGCGCTCGACGAATCCGCCGACACATCCGGAGCTGCTGCGAGCCCTCGCCGAGGAGTTTGTTAGGAGCGGGTACGACATCAAGCACATGTTCCGGTTGATCGTGACGTCGCGGACATATCAGCTTTCCGGGCCGACCAGCGAAACGAGCCGGGGGTCCGGCGCTAACTATGTTTACTCCGTACCTCGCCCACTGGACGCGGAAATCCTGTTGGATGCGATCACGGATGTCACCGGAGTTCCGGAAGTTTTCACGACCCAGGGCGGCAAGGTTCCCGCGAATAGTCCTTTGCGGCAGGGAACACGGGCCGTGCAGCTCCCCGAAGCGGACATGTACAAGTCGCCCTTCCTGGATCTGTATGGGAGGCCGAATCGTGCCGCCCTGCCCGAGCGCAAGCCGGCGCTGAATCTCGGCCAGGCGCTTCACATGCTCGCCGGTGATACGTACAACGATAAACTGTGGAAGGAAGGTGGCAGGGTCTATGAGCTTCATCGGTCAGGTGCTTCGGACAACGAGATTCTCGACGAGCTGTACCTGGCTGCCCTGACGAGATACCCCACAAAGCAGGAACGAACGGGGCTGAAGAGACTAATGGCGAGCGCGACGAGCCGCAAAGAGACGCTGCGGAACCTTCAGTGGGCCATCCTCACCTCGCGTGAGTTTGCGGAGAATCACTAAACACAGTTCCTACGCGGACCGATCGGTGAAAGGAGCCACGGCATGAAAAGGATGGATTGCTTCTGTCCCAGCGAAGGGGACTGGCTGCGCCGTGATTTCATCAAGGTCGGGTCGCTGGGTTTTCTGGGCATGCATCTGGGCCAGTCCCTTATGCTCGAGAGCGCCACGACCGCGACGGCCGGCCGCAAACCGGAAGGGAAAGCTCAATCGGTGATTCTGGTTTGGCTCGAAGGAGGACCGAGCCAGAAAGACACATTCGACCCGAAATCGACCAGCGCGTTCCGTCCCATCTCGACCAACGTGCCCGGCATCCAGATTTCTGAGCTCTTCCCCCGCCTGGCGAAACGGATGGACAAGATCTCGATCATCCGCTCGATGCAGAGCGTTGGCGACGACCACCCGGAAGCGACCTACCACTCTGTTACAGGCCATAACCCTAACCCAGCGATGAAGTTCCCGTGCTGGGGCTCGATCGTCGCGAAAGAGGCGGGGGCGGTTAACAACCTTCCTCCCTACGTATTGGTTCCGAAGTTTGCCAACAAGCCCCACTACCAGGACTATTTTCGTGCAGCGTTCCTCGAGCCGGAATTCGACCCCATGAGCGTTCCGGATCCGTCCCACGAGGATTTTGAGCTAGCCGACCTAAGCCTCCCGAAATCTCTTGCGCCGGCCGCGATCTCCGAGCGGCTCGAGTTCCGCCAGATTGTTGATCGCCAGTACCGTCAGCGCTCCGAAAGCCTCGAACACGCGAAGCTCGACGCCTTTACGCAAAAGGCGTGGGAGATGCTCCTGGCGCCGGAGGTCCGCCGGGCCTTCGATCTCTCGAAAGAGCCCGAGAAACTCAAAGACGACTACGGGCGTGACTCCGTGGGCCAAAGCTTATTGCTGGCTCGCCGGTTGGTAGAGTCCGGCGTACGTTTTGTGACCGCCGCCGGCTACCACTCTTCAAATTGGGACACCCACTATTTCAACGACGATGGCCACCGAGATAGGCTTTGTCCGACTCTGGACCGGGGCCTCTCCGCACTGTTGGATGATCTCGTGGCGCGTGGGCTCCACGAGTCAACGGTCGTTGTGGTGATGGGTGAGTTTGGCCGCACACCGGGGTACAACGCCAGTGGAGGCCGGGATCACTGGCCCAGGTGCTGGTCGCTTCTGCTGGGTGGCGGCGGCATCCAGTGCGGTCGCGTTGTCGGTGCCAGCGACGTCATCGGTGGGGAGATCGCGGACCGGCGAGTCACGGTGGGAGACCTGTTTGCGACGGTATACAAGGCCTTCGGCATTGACTGGACCAAGGAATACATGACTCCGATCGGCCGGCCGATCAAGATCGCCAACTCGATTGACGACACCACGGGCGCGCCGGTAGATGAGTTGCTGTAGCAAGCACGGCCTAGGTGTTCTGTTTGCCATGTAGGGGCACGGCATGCCGCTGACTTGTCTAAATTAGCGTCTCAGCGCCATGTCTTGCCTGCGTGGCTCGCCTCAACACGGTCAGGTTATCGGATAGGCTCGACGAAGAACTCACTTTGACCTCGGTCTACCAGACAACCAAGGAGCCGAGTCCGCGAAGCGGACGGAAGGATCGTAGCCCACGGTGGAGCCGTCATAGCGTGGACCCCAAGGCTGAGACAAGCAGTTAACCCCGCTTTTGCCATTCGCTGAAAAATCGTTGTCTTGCCAGCCGGCTGGGTGCACAATGGCCCTAGCTGGTGAAGCGGAGGCCGGCTCTGCTGGAGAGCAACCGGCCAAGGAATAGCCAGCCGGAGACTCATCGAAACGATGAGACAGGGGGCGGCCACCTCGCCGCTCCCTGCTTCTGTCCCCCCATCGGATCGATAGATCTCCCGATGCCTCAAAAAACTCATGCCCCCACCTCCACCGCACCCGCCCCGCGGCGCAGCTGCCGCTCGAATTCCGCCGGCGGCCGATACCCCAACGCCGAGTGCAGCCGTCGCTGATTGTAGGTCCGCTCCAGGAAGTCACCGATCCGTGCCTGCGCGTCGGCCAGGTCGCGATACTCGCTGCGATCCACTTCCTCGCCCTTGAGCGTTCGGAAAAAGCTCTCACGGCGCGCGTTGTCGTAGGGGTTCCCCTTCCGACTCATGCTGATCCGAATCTGATGCTGGGTGAGCAACTGCGTATAGGCCTGGCTAGCATACTGCACGCCGCGGTCGGAATGATGCACCAGCCCTGGCCGCACCCGCCGCTTCGCCAGCGCCATCTGCAGCGCCGCCAGCGGCAGCGTGTGATCCAGGCCCGTTCCCAGCTGCCAACCGATCACCCGCCGCGAATAAGCGTCCAGCAACACCGCCAGATAGAGGAACTCCTCGTTGAACCGGATGTAGGTGAGGTCTCCCACCCACAGCTGATTCACCCCGTCCAGAGCCAGCGTCGGCGCCAGGTTCGGGTACACCGCCAGCCCGTGTTGCGCATCGCTCGTCACCACAAACTTGCGTTTGAGCCGGCACAACAAGTTCTGTTCCCGCATCTGGCGCTGGACCCGCTTGCGGCTCACTCGCCAACCTTGTCGCCCGAGCTCTTGGCGGATGCGCCGGCTGCCATAGCTGGGCCATTGCAGCGCCAGCTTGCGGATCTGGCGACGCAGTGGGGGCTCTGGCTCGGCGGGCTGCGACGCACTCGGTCGGCGGTAAAAACCGGCCCGGCTCAGCCGCGCTAGTTCGCACATCCTCTGCACCGTCAGCTTCGTCGCCCCGCTCACTTCCTTCTCGATCTGTTCGTAGACGTTGCGCCGCCAGGCAGAGCCCGCAGCAGGCGCTGTTCCTCGACACGCTGCCAGGCTCGCTTTAAAAAATCGATCTCCATGGCCTGCTGGCCGATCTTGCGTTCCAACTCGGCCTCGCGGCCGGGCGGGGGACGCTTTTGGCCCTGGCCGGAGAAGGCGCGCTCACCCTGCGTGCTCAACTCCCGCCGCCAACGGCGCACATCACTGGGATCCATCTCCAGTGCCCGGGCCACTTCGTTGACCGACTCCCCCGCCTCGATGCGCCGCAGCGCCGTCAACTTGAACTCCCTGCTGAACTTCCTACGAGACTTCTTCATGACTCCAGTTTCTCCTTTCGCTGTACGAAAGGGGTTAACTGGCTGTCTCAAATCCTGGGTCCATTCCAGAAGGCGGAACCGTGGGTCGAAGAACCTCGTGAGAGGAAGCCCTGAAAGGGGCGTAGGAAGGTTTTCTCCGGCGGCCCCCCCCTAAAGCCTTAGCAAACTGAGACACTACCACTTGATCACCGTGCACTTGACTGATACGAACATACGACCGTCCCCCATCGCGCACTCGTAGTCGCGGGACGGGGCTACCTACGACCGAGAGTCACGCCATGATGCATCTCCGCTGCCGACGCTCAACCATCGTTCTGCTCGCTCTCTTCATGGCGGCATCAACCATGCACGCCGAGCACTGGTCCCGTTTCCGGGGTCCCAACGGCTCCGGCGTTTCTGACGACACCGGATTTCCCACCGAGTTCGGCACCGCTAAGAATCTGCTCTGGAAAGCCGAGGTTCGGTCCGCCAAGTCGTCTCCGGTTCTGACCGCGCGGCACGTTTTCCTCACGGGCTTCGCCGACGAGAAGCTCTTTACGCAGTGCTTCGACCGTCAGACCGGCAAGCTGCTATGGGAGAAGTCCGTCGGGCGGAAGCGGAAACCTCTCGTCAACAAGCTGAACGACCCCGCGGCTATCACCCCGGTGACCGACGGCGAGAATGTCTATGTGCTCTTCCAGGACTGGGGCCTGCTCTCCTACGACGCTTCGGGCAACCTTCGCTGGAAGACCCCGCTGGGCCCGTTCAGTAATTCACACGGGCTGGGTATTTCGCCCATCGTTGCCGACGACTTGCTCATTGTGCAGGTGGATCAGTTCGCCGACTCCTTCATCGCCGCGTTCGATCTTGAGAACGGCGAGACGGTCTGGAAGACGAACCGCACCGAATCCGAGAGCTGGTCGACGCCCCTGCTTTACCGCCCCGCCGGCCGCACCCCTCAGATCCTCACCGTCGGCGACCGGATGTTCGGCGCCCACCAATTGAGAAGCGGCCAACGCACTTTCACCGAATCCAGCATGGCCGGGGCGATGGTGGCCAGTCCGATTCTAGAGGGTGACACCCTCTACGCTTTCGGCTACAACTTTGGGCAGCCCCTCTCATTTGACGGTCCACTCTCGAAGCGGGACAAGGACGGTGATGGCCAGCTCGCTGCCAACGAGTACGAGGGCAGTGTGTGGCTGACTGGGATGGCGAAGTTCCGGGGCAACCAGGATGGCGTTCTCGACCGCGAAGAGTGGGATGCCGTCCAGACCAGGTACGCCGGGCCCTCACCTTTGGTGGCGATGCGTTTGGAGCCGGGGGCAGATGGCGAGACCCTCCGCACCCGTGAACTCTGGCGCTACGAAAGGAGCTTCAAGTTCATCATCCCTTCGCCGCTGATCTACGACGAGGTCCTCTACTACGTGAAGAACGGCGGCATCCTCACGGCTATCGACGCAGAGACAGGCAAGCTGCTCAAGCAGGGTCGCCTCGAGGGCGCCATCGATCCCTATTCCGCCTCTCCGGTGGCCGCGGACGGCAAGATCTACCTCGCCAGTGAGACCGGGAAGATCTCTGTCCTGAAGCCCGGCGCTTCCTGGGAGGTGATCACCGTCAACGAGCTGAACGAAGAGATCTACGCCACCCCGGCCCTGTCGGACGGCAAGATCTTCGTCCGGACAACCGAAGGCCTTTACTGCTTCGGCAAGTGACAATTCGGCCTTCGGCAGTCTGGTGGGACGCCTGCCGGACAGCCCCGCGGCGGGTGTTCCAGCACCACGTCCACGGGATCAGCACGTTCTTCCCCTGCCTAGCGCCCCAACATCGAGGTCTCAGGCACCAGGTGTGTCCGTGAGAATCAGCCTCAGCTTCGTCTGCCTCGCCTTGTCCACTGCAATCGGCGAGCCGATTCTGGCGGATCAGTCCGAGTCCGCAGCGACATGGATCCTGACGTCGCCAAGAGCGAATGAGCGTTGGGGTGTTGGGAGCCTGCATTACATCACGTGGGAGTCGCCGAAGAGCGAGGCAGGTCGCAGAGTTCGGATTGCCTACAGCACGGATGGCGGCGCGAATTGGAAGGCGATTGCGATCAGTGCACCGAACAATGGGCAGTATCTATGGAAGGTCCCGGACTTCGTCTCAGCCCACTGCCGCATCGGGATTTCACCGGCAGACGCCGGCCCGCAGACCCAGTCGCCCTTCTCCATTATTCCCTCCCAGGAGGTTCTGGATTACCAATGGGTCAATGTCACCACGACAGCGGCATACGCCCCGCGGGATGGCGCAGGGGCGTTGGTGTTCAAGGACCGTATGTGGCTCCTCGGTGGCTGGAATCCCTACGACAAAGTGTATTTCCCAAGAATCTGCAACAACGAAGTTTGGAGCTCGGAGGATGGCGTTCGGTGGACGCTCGTCAAGCCCAACACATTCAAGGAAGATCGGTTCGACCCTAAGAGCGATTGGGAGGGGCGACACACCGCCGGTTACGTCGTTTACAAGAACAAACTGTGGATCGTCGGCGGTGACGCAAACCAGGGGCACTATCAGAACGACGTCTGGAATTCGGACGACGGGAAAACATGGACGCACGTCAACGAGGCGCACGACGTCCCGTGGGGGCCGCGGGCTTTGCACTACACGTTGGTCTTCGACGACAAGATCTGGGTCATGGGCGGCCAAACAATGCCCAAGATGGCGCCCGCGGCCGAGGTTTTCTATCGTGATGTCTGGAATACCACCGATGGCATCCACTGGATTCGGGTTCGGCCCAAGGAGCCCTACTGGTCCGCCCGCGGCATGATCGGCGGCAACGTAGTCTTCAAGGGCCGCATGTGGATCCTGGGCGGAGGCAGGTACGGCACCCCGCAAACTCCCGTCAGACGCTTCTACCAGGACGTGTGGAGTTCACCGGATGGCGTGCACTGGACACTGGAGCTCAAAGCGCCGCCCTGGGAACCCCGTCAATACCACGATGTCGCTGTCTTCGATGGGCGAATGTGGGTCCTGGAAGGCTCAAACAAGCCGGGCGTCAGTCGAAACGACGTTTGGTATTCCGCCGACGGCGTGAATTGGTACGAGCTACCGGACACTCCCTGGAAGCCCCGCCACGCCGGCAGCGTGTTCGTCCACGACAACGCCCTGTGGATGATCGGCGGCAGTGACAAGGGCAAGATGGACCGGGAAGTCTGGAAGCTCGTCAACACGGCAGATCGATCTCGGTAACCGTCAGCTACCCAGCCCCGGCGCGTCGCCCACCTTACCCACCATGCCGGTCCCGGTTGTCCATCCAATCGAGCTACGGTAACATCCATAGTAATGGCGTTTCACCGATCCTTGATCGTTCTGGCGGTGGGCTGGTTACTCGTTTGGCCGCCGTTGACCGAGGGAGCAACCGACGTTGTCGTCAAGCAAGATGACGTTCCACTGCGCGTTGAATGCTCCGACAATGCCCGCGAGGTGGCCCGCTTAAGCAAAGGCCAGACGCTACGCCTGCGATTCTCCATTGCGACCGGCAACAGCGGCTGCTACTCGGTGTCTGCCGAAATTGACGGCGGCACGGTTCGGGGTTACGTATCGAAGGATTCAGTAAGCGGTGCGGAAGACTTCGAGAAGACGCGTCGCGCAGCTTCGGCGGACACGCAAGTCCTTGTCAGTGTGATCAGCAGCCGCCTGCCGGAACCAACCGGCACGGGCGGCAACGCACCACCTCGGACCGGTCAGCCGAAGCAAGGTGGCCTACTCGGACAGCCCGCCGCCAACTTTACGTTGAGTGATCTGTCGCGAAGATCGTATTCCTTGAGGTCTCTCCGAGGCCGCGTCGTGATGCTGAACTTTTGGGCTACCTGGTGCGGGCCGTGTCGCGAAGACATGCCGCAGCTCCAAGCCTTGCACCAAGAGCTTTCCCCCCGAGGCCTCGTTCTGCTGGGTGTCAACAGCGAGTCGCCGGACCGTGCGGGAGAGTTCCTTCGGCAGGGCCAATACACTTTCCCGAACCTAGTGGACGAGGGCGGCAGGGTAGCCGACCAGTACCGGGTCGGGGCCATCCCCACCGCCGTCATCATCGACCGCCAAGGCCGGATTGCGTCCTACCTGGTCGGCCTGCATTCCCAGCGAACGCTGCGGGCAGCACTCGGGCGCGCCGGCCTGCCACTCTGATTCCCCTAGCGCCGGTGACCGGGCGACAGGCCTGCCATACGCGAGTTGTCCAACGCCGACCCACCGTACCTCGGGCCAGCCTGCGTTTCTCACCACGTGGGGAGGCGAAGTGCGTGAGAAGGCCGTCAGGACGAGGCGCGAGCCGCTTGGCGCCCTGCTACTGTCGAATTGGGGCGTACTCGACGGTACGTTGAGCACGGCAAGCAAGCGCAACGAGGTCATGGCGGTCTTGTCGCATACTTCGTCCGTCAGGTGGTCAGAAATGTAGGCTAGAGCGCCGGCCCCCACGACACCACCACCTGATACTCACACCACTCCGCGGAACTACACGCAAGGCAACCCCCTTCCGCATCCGCGCACACCTGTAGGGCGAAACGAAGATGCGACCACTATCGGTTAGCCGCCCGTGGCAGAAGTCGAGGGTCGCGGAAGTCGCGATGTAGGGGCACGACACGTCGCGGACTGGTCCAAATTAGGCTCTCAGCACCATGTCTTGTCCGCCTGGCGCCTTATCGCGTAGGTTATCGAACGGGCTTTACGAAAAACCTCACTCTGACCTCGGTCCACCAGACCACACACGATGCGAGTCCGCGAAGCGGACGGACGGATAATAGCCCACGGTGGAGCCGTAAGGCGCAACCGTGGGTCACCGACACAAAATCACGAGAAGCCCTGAACGGGCGTAGGAGAAGCCACGAGCTGCCTAGCGGCTGCATCTTGGACAGCATCCCGCATCGCAGTGGGCGAATCCCGAGTTCAAAGAGTGCTTTAGCCGCACATCCTGATTCGCCCTCCGATTTCACGGGGCTGTGTCCTTTCAAGCTTCTATTTTGTCCACCCTAGGCGGTTCATTCGATGTCGAAACAGCCGCCTTCAGGCGGCTTCCGCGCGAAGCGCTTGTAGGCCAGCCGTTTACGGCTGGTTGCGCGCTCCCGGCTGCTCTGTAGGGCGTTTCTAACGTCCTTCCTGGCCGGCCTCAGCCAAATCACCGACTCTCTACAGCAGGGACCCGGAGAACGACAGGCATTTCATGCGAATAGACGCTAGAATCGGTGGGGACTTTCGAGAGCACCAGCTATGGACCCTCTCACGGTCATCACAGTATTGGCGAGCGTCGCCGCTATCGTCGGTGTTCCCGTCAGCGTGGGGCGCTGGTGCGTCCGGCGGCGAAACGAGAAGATCGACCACTGCATCGTCAAGTATCTGGACGCGAGGTTCCCCGACGCCGCAAGCGTCGAAGACGTTCGCGAGTCCCTCAAGACCCGCGTCTGGAGACCCAACGAGCGGGCCGTGCCAAAGAGTCTGTTGCGGTTGCAAGGCAACGGCCTTGCCGTAACAACCGAGGGGGCCAGATGGCGGCGCAAGCTTGAACCGCCCGAACTACTAGAGCCGTCCCCGCCTCGGCGCGCCCGCCTCAGAACGACCCCCGCAACCGCACAGGTCCGCCCACTGCCGCCGAAGCCCCACTTCGCCCACCCCTACCCGATCCAGCCGAACTTCACCGGGCGGATCAACGAGCGGCGGACGCTGACCGAATGGTTCACGGGCGGCAACCAGCCGGTGATGGCGCTGATCGCCTTCGGCGGCATGGGCAAGTCGGCGCTGACCTGGGCCTGGTTACAGCGGGACGTGCTGGGCTTGCCGCTGCCGGGACATGCCGAGGAAGACCCCGCGAGTGCCGAGGGCTGCCGTGTGCCAGACGAGCAACGGCCCGAGGACGTGCTGTGGTGGTCGTTCTACGAGCGCGAGGCGCGCTTCGCCTCGTTTCTCGACGAAGCTCTCGCCTACGCAAGCGGTGGCCGGATCGACCCGGCTGCGATCCGCTCGCCTTCGGAAAAGCTCCGGGCCTTGTTCACGCAGCTTCAGCAACGCCGGATTCTACTCGTGCTGGACGGCTTCGAACGCGAGCTACGCGCCTACGCGGGGCTCAACGCGGCGTACCAAGGCGATGCTGCCGAGGGCGAGGACAACGGCTGCGTCGATCGCCATGCGGGGGACTTTCTGGAGGCGATGGCCGCCTCTCACCAGCAAGGGCGGGTCCTGCTGACCAGCCGGTTGTTTCCGAAAGAGCTGCAAGGCCCGGGCAGCGGGCTGCCGGCGCGAGGACCTCCTCGACTTGGACCCCGAAGACGCGGTCACCTTCTTCCAGTCCGAGGGCATCCACGGGACGCGAGCGGAGATCGGTGCGGCCATCGCGCCCTACGGACGGCACCCGCTCTCGCTGCGGCTGTTGGCGGGTGCGATCCGCAGAGACCCGAGGATGCGAGGCGACATTCAGGCGGCGGGGCGGCACACCGTCCTCGACAAGCTCAAGGGCAAACAGCAGCACCACATCCTGCAAGTCGCCTACGACGAGATGGACGAGGAGAAGCGCAACCTGCTCAGCCGCTTCGCCGCTTTCCGCAGTCCGATGGACTACGAGGCGCTGCTGCACTTGAACCCGTTCAAGAGCGAGGACGAGTTCGAGCAAGCGCTGGAGGAGCTGGAATCCCGCGGCCTGCTCTTCATCGAGCAGGAGAGCGGACACTGCGACCTGCACCCGATCGTCCGCCAATATGCCTACGACCGGCTGGGCGACAAAGAAGGCGTCCATAGCCAACTGCGGGACTACTTCGACGCCCTGCCTGCACCGGACAAGGTGGAGTCGGTCGACGACCTCGCCCCGGTCATCGAGCTGTACCACCACACTGTGAGTGCCGGAGGCTTCGATAATGCCTGCCACCTGTATTACGACCGCCTTGGCGACCCGCTCCTATACCGCTTCGGAGCCTACCAGAAGATCATCGAACTCCTCGGCGCCCTATTCCCTGGCGGCGAGGCTCGCCCGCCTCGGCTGAAGGACGAGACGTACCAGGCCTGGACCCTCGCCGCCTTGGCCAACGCCTACGGCCTGTCCGGCCAGCCGCGCCGGGCGGTGCCGCTGCACGAGGCGCACAACACCCTCCGTGAAAAGGCCGACGACAAAAGAAACCTCGCCGCTGGCCTGGGTAACCTGGCCCTCGAGCAGGCGAAACTCGGTGAGCTAGAGGCCGCCGAGCGCAACCTGCGCCGCCCGATCGAGCTGTCCCGCGAGATCAAGGACGAGTTCAAAGAGGCCGTCGGCCAACAGAACTTGGGCCGCCTGCTGGCTTATGAAGGTCGTTTCGACGAGGCCGCCCAGGAGTTGGAAGCCGCGGCAGAAGCGGCGAAGTTCCGTCACAAGCAGAACCTATTGACTCCCGCATAATATAGAGTCAGTCAAAACAAAGAGAAGACTGTTTCCAGAAGGCCGTGATCAAACGCGGTTTGCGGTACATGCGGCGGAGTGCCTTGCGGGCCCGCTCGTTCAGCTCGCCGTAGTCTTTCGGACAGACGTTCGGCAACTCGTGCTGCTTCCAGTAAGCCCAGATGTATTCCACCGGATTCAACTCCGGCGCATAGGGTGGCAAGTACTCGGTTGCGATGTGGCCTTCGGAGAGTTCGATGAACTCTTGCACCAGGCGGCTACGGTGCGCCGGCAGCCGATCCCAGACGATCAGCAGCGGGCGATCGATATGACGTACCAACGCCTTGAGAAAGTCGGTCACTTGCTCTTTGCCGATCGCACCGGGATAGAGCCGGAAGTAGAAGTTACGCAGCGTCAGCCCCGCCGAGACGGAAAGCTTCTCCCAGTTGAAGTTAAACTGCAGCACCGGTGTTTGGCCACGTGGCGCCCAGGTGCGGCAGCGATGCGGCTTCTGACTCAATCCGCTTTCGTCGATGAAGACGAGCGTACGGCCTTCGTTTTGGGCTTTTTTTTAATGCGCTTCCAGGTCTTGCGCTTCCAGGTGCGGATCCGCTCTTCGTTGCGCTCGCGCGCCTTTCCGGCCGGGCGTTGCGGGCTCCAGTCGAGCGCTCGCAGGATCTTCCAGGCGTGGCCTGCGTGGTATGCGACCCCGAACTCGTCTCCGGTCAGCCGAGCCACCCGCGGACAGCTCCACAGGGGCGTTGGGAAGCCGTGGGCTTCCGGGCCTTCCAGCAGCAGCGACGTCAGGCGTTCGCGTTGTGCGGCATCGAGGAGCGGCTTGCGTCCGGCGCGCCCGGCCTGGCGGAGTCCGGCCGCACCCTGCTCGCGGTATTGCCGCCGCCACTCACTGACGGTTTGGCGAGCGACGTTCAGCCGTCTCGCCGTCTCGGACTGATTGTGGCCTTGGTGGAGCAGCCGCATCGCTTCGAAACGGCGCTTCTCCAGCGCCTTGAAATCCCGCTTCACACCTTTGGGGTTGCCCATACATATATAGATGCTCCACACTGTCAAAAAGTGTCATAATAATTTGCGGGATTCAATAAGAGTCTAGGCTCGTTCGAGGACTTCGCCCAGAATGAGTGACCCCTTCTGGGCGTTGGAAGCAAATGATTTGCACAACATCGTCAATTTGTTTTCGATGTGGAGGCGCCCTAGGTGACCAGAAGGCGTTTAACACAGGAGGCGCTCAGTCCGTGAAGCGGACGGCGGAACCGTGGGTCAAAGAACCATCGCAGAGGAGCAGCCCCGGCAGGGGCGTAGGAGGGTTGCCCGAGAACCCTTGGCATCGGTTTTTCCTACGCCCCTGGCGGGGCTTGTGTCCCCTTCTGCCTGGTTACCCACGGTTTCGCCCTAACGGGCTTCACCGCGGGCTACTTTCCAGCGCCCCTGCCGGGGCTGCGGGTCGCAAACGAACCACGTTCTGGCTTGAGAGCTGCCTCCCTGGCCGTCGCCTGCTGACCCACGCGGCACGGCGTGTAACTTTCTTATCCCGCAAGGCGAACACGGTAATGTAGAGGCGCCTACCCTCCCCTCCGGGGAACCGTCTGACCTTGAAAACCCGCTAACATGCAGCGTGACTACGGGCGAAGAGCCATGAGCGATTCAACAGCAGTACACCGAATGGCCACGATCGTGAAACTGGTCTCAGCCGTTCTGATTGTCGCAGCGCTCGTTCTGCTGAGCCGCGCGCTGCCGATCGACAACGGCATTCAGTTTCTCGAGATGTGGATCCGGGGCCTGGGTGTTTGGGCGCCGCTCGTCTATGCCCTTGTATATGCGGTGGCCACCCTGCTGTTCATCCCCGGCTCGGCATTGACGCTGGCCGGCGGAGCGATTTTCGGACTGTGGTGGGGCACGGTGGCGGTTTCGATTGGCGCGACAGCGGGGGCGGCCCTGGCGTTTTTGATCGCTCGTTATGCGGCCCGGCAGAAAGTGGCCCAGATGGCCGCTTCCAGCCCGAAGTTCAGCGCGATCGACAAGGCCATCGGTGAGGAGGCGGGCTGGAAAATGGTCGCGATGCTGCGGTTGTCGCCGGCGGTCCCTTTCAATCTGCAGAACTACCTCTACGGTCTGACCGCCATCCGCTTCTGGCCGTGCCTGCTGGCAAGCTGGCTCTTCATGCTGCCGAGCACGTTCTTGTACGTCTACCTGGGACATCTCGGCGGGCAAGGCCTCTCGGCCGCCGCCGGCGCCGGCACCCAAGGCCGCGGCACGGGTGCGTGGATCATGCTGGTGGTCGGTTTGTTGGCGACCGTTGGCGTCACGGTTTACGTTACGCGGCTCGCGAACCGGGCGATCCAGAAACACACTGCCAGTAACGTCCTGCCCGCCCAAGCTGCAACGAAGCCCCCGCCGCCCGAACCCCACGGATGGCCCACGGGCGCCACGGTGATGGCGTTGGTCGCTGTGCTGATCTTCAGCTCGGCACTCTACGCCTACATCGAGCGCGACAGCTTGATGGAGCTGTTCGGTCCGCCGCGCATCACCTTGGCCGAGGCCTACGCAGCCAAGCCCGACGGACCAACGTTCGATCATTCGGAATTCGACACGCTGCTATGGAACCACGTCGACGACGACGGCTGGGTCGACTACCAAGGCCTGAGCGGCGACCAGGCGGACTTGGACGCCTACATCGCGGCGGTTGCCGAAGCGCCCTTCGACGACATGGGCCGCGACCACAAGCTGGCGCTGCTCATCAACGCCTACAACGCCTTCACGTTGCGGCTGATTCTCGACTACCAGCCGATCCGGTCGATCTTCGACATTCCCTCCGGCGAGCGCTGGGAGGATGCGCGATGGAACGTGGGCGGCCATGTTTGGAGCCTGACCCAGATTGAGCACGAGCAGATCCGCCCGAAGTTCATCGAGCCTCGAATCCATTTCGCGCTCGTCTGCGCCGCTGCCGGTTGCCCCAAGCTGAGCAACGAAGCCTACGAAGCCGAGCGGCTGGAAGAGCAACTCGCCGATCAGTTGCGCTACGTTCACGAGCATGGCCGCTGGTTCCGGTTCGAGCCTGGGCAGGGCACGGTCCATCTGACGCAGTTGTACCAATGGTACGGTGGCGATTTTGAACAGACCGCCGGCTCGGTGCTCGACTACGCGGCACAGTACTCGCCCGAGCTCCAGCAGGCCCTCGACGCCGGAAACGTACCGGCCATCGGCTGGCTCGTATACGACTGGAACCTCAACACCCAAAACCTTGCCAACTGAAATGCCGGGTGCTGCCCGGCGTTTCCCGGTATGGATCATCCTATGGCCACGACCGAAGCGATTGCCGAGCAACTCCCTCAAACTCGCCCGCTCGACGAGTACAACGAGCAACTGGTGCGCAACGTTCACCCGCCCGACTGGGTCAATCCCACACCCTCCGGACGCCACAACGGACGCTACAACATGGTGGTCATTGGCGCGGGAACGGCGGGACTCGTCACCGCGGCGGGCGCCGCGGGCTTGGGCGCCAAGGTGGCCCTGGTCGAGCGTGCCCTGCTGGGCGGCGATTGCCTCACCGTCGGCTGCGTGCCGTCGAAGGCGTTGCTGCGTTGCGCCCGAGCCTATGCCGACGTTCGCGATGCCCATCGCTATGGCGTTCACGTACCGGACGGGTTCGGCGTCGATTTCCCGGCCGTCATGGAGCGCATGCGGCGCTTGCGGGCCGGCATCAGCCGGCATGACTCCGCTGAGCGCTTCCGCGGCCTGGGCGTGGACGTCTTTATTGGCGAGGCGCGCTTCACCGGCCGCCAAACGGTCGAGGTTGGGGGGCAAGCTCTCAAGTTCTCGAAAGCGTGCATTACCACCGGCGCCCGCGCGGCGGCTTTGCCGATCCAGGGCTTGGCCGAGGCCGGCTACCTGACGAATGAAACGGTTTTCTCGCTGACCGAGCTGCCGCGGCGGCTGGCCGTGATCGGCGCCGGTCCCATCGGCTGCGAGTTGGCCCAGGCGTTTGCACGCTTCGGCTCGGAGGTGACGCTGATCGAAGCCGAGACGCAAATCCTCATCCGCGAGGATCGTGACGCCGCGGAGCGGATCGAACGGGCCTTGATCCGCGACGGCATCCGCATCCACTGTTGTGGCAAGACGGCGGCGGTTCGCAAGGACGGAGAGGAAAAGGTTCTCGAGGTCGACGGGGAGGGCGGCCGTGAGGAGCTGCGAGTGGACGAGGTTCTTGTCGGCGTGGGACGCGCACCGAACGTCGAGGGACTCGGCCTCAAAGAGGCGGCCGTCGAGTTCGGCCGGGCCGGCGTGACGGTCGATGAGCGACTGCGTACCTCGAATCCCCGCATCTACGCGGCGGGTGACATTTGCTTCCCGTATAAGTTCACGCACACGGCCGATGCCATGGCGAGGATCGTGATCGGCAACGCACTATTCTTCGGGCGCGGCAAGACGAGTGCCTTGACGATTCCCTGGTGCACCTACACTGATCCCGAGATCGCGCACGTCGGCCTCTATCCCCAAGAGGCCGAGGAGAAGGGCGTTGGGATCGATACGTTCACGATCGAGATGTCACAAGTCGACCGCGCCGTTCTTGAAAGCGAGGACGAAGGCTTCTTGAAGGTGCATGTGAAGAAGGGTTCGGACCGGATTGTGGGCGCGACGCTCGTGGCACGCAACGCGGGCGATATGATCTCGGAGATCACGGTGGCGATGGTCGGCGGCGTCGGCCTCGGGTCAATCGCCAAGACCATCCACCCCTACCCCACGCACGCCGATGTCATCAAGAAGGCCGCCGACGCCTACAACCGCACCCGTCTGACGCCGACGGTGAAGCGCCTGTTCAAGAAGATCCTGCGCTGGCGACGTTAGTGGAATGTCGCGGAGATTCCTTTGGCGTAGGAGTATCCAGCGAGTCCCTCGGCTCGCGGAAGAAAGTCTTCAACATCCACTTCCGCAACATCGAAGGTATCCTTAGGAGCGAGGTGTGCAGATGTTGAAAGCAAGTCGAATCCCATTTCCGCTAGTGCTGGCCGTAATCACATGTCTCGGTGGTGCCACTGAGTCCTTCGCACAGCCTTACCCCAACCCCTACCGCATGGTGGAAGGATGGGCCAAGCTTCCGGCAGGCAGGCGGATGGGCGCCGTCGGCGGCGTGACCGTCGACCCCGACGGCGAGCATCTCTGGGCGGTCATCCGCTGCGACGCCACCGCTCGGGAACGGTTTGGCAACGAGTGTCTCGACTCGGACCTGGACCCGGTCGTCAAGTTCGAACTCGAAAGGGGCAAGGCTGTTGAGAGCTTCGGCGGCGGCATGTTCATCTGGCCCCACGGGATCGATGTCGACCCGGACGGCAACGTGTGGGTGACCGACGCCGTCAGCCCCGCGCGAACGCCGCAAGGGACGCGCGGGCACCAAGTCATCAAATTCAGCTCCACGGGAAAGGTTCTGATGACTCTTGGCACGCCCGGCGTTCCCGGAGACGGGCCGGACCACTTCAAGGCGCCGTCCGACATTGTCGTCGCGGACAACGGTGACATCTTCGTCGCCGATGGACACCTCGACGATGGCAACAACCGCGTCGTGAAGTTCTCGAGTGACGGCAAGCTCATCAAGGCGTGGGGAAAGACCGGCTACGGTCCCGGCGAGTTCCGGACCCTACACGCCGTAACAATCGATTCACGCGGCCGCCTTTTCGTGGCCGACCGCTCGAATAGCCGAATCCAAATCTTCGACCAACAAGGGACCCACCTGGCGAGTTGGACACAGTTCGGCCGTCCGAGTGGGATCTATTTCGACGACAACGACCGCATCTACGTAGCGGACTCAGAATCCGACGACGTCCAAAACCCGGGTTGGGAGATGGGCATCCGGATCGGCGAAGCGAAAACCGGCTGGGTGCACTACTTCGTCCGGTTTCCCTGGGCCGACCCGCGCAGCACGCAAGGAAGCGGGGCCGAATTCGTAGCGGTCGACCGCGACGGCAACCTCTACGCCGGCGAGCCCTTTCGCCGATTGCTGCAGAAATACGTCAGGGTGATGCCGTAGAGAAGTGCGCGACGCTCGGCGCAGAGCATGGCACCCACGCCTCCCATATGAGCGATGAGCTGAGGCTGAACTTACCTATGTGCTGGGCGCTAGTGTAGTGCGTCAAGCAGATTGCACCTTATGCAGGGCGGCACGTCCGCGCTTGACTTTCTCGAGGATGTCGGAGGCGGTCGCGGTCCAGATGAAGGGCGTGGGATGCCCGTTGTGCTGGGCGATGTAGTCGTCAATGGCGGCGACGAGCTCGTCCACGCTGCGAAACACGCCGCGGCGCAGGCGCTTGACGGTGAGATCGCGAAAGAATCGCTCGACCATGTTCAGCCACGACGCCGAGGTCGGGGTGAAATGAATGTGGAAGCGCGGGTGACGATCGAGCCAACGCTTCACAGCGGCATGCTTGTGGGTGGCATAGTTGTCCACGATGAGATGAAGCTGTTTGTCCTTGGGAGTGCGGCGGTCAATTAAGCGCAGGAAGCGCAGCCATTCCTGGTGGCTGTGTCGGGGCATGCACTCGGCGATCACGCTGCCGTCAAGGCTGTTGAGCGCCGCAAACAGGGTGGTCGTGCCGTTGCGCTTGTAATCGTGGGTCATCGTTTGGCCGCGTCCCTTTTTGAGCGGCAGGCCGGGCTGGGTGCGATCGAGGGCTTGGATTTGGGACTTCTCATCGAGCGAGAGAACCAGAGCATGCTCAGGCGGATTGAGATAGAGTCCGACGATGTCGTCGAGTTTCTCGGCGAAACGCGGGTCATTGCTGAGCTTGAAGGTCTTGACGCGGTGGGGCTTGAGGCCATGGGCGCGCCAAATCCGTCCCACGGTGGAAGCGCTGACGCCGGCCCGCGGCGGCCATGGTGCGGCGGCTCCAGTGGGTGGCGTTGGACGGTTTCTCGCGGGTGGTCTTGTGGATGATCTGCTGTACTTTCTGCTTCGAGACGGCAGGTTTACGACCGGGCCGTGGGGCGTCTTTTGCAATGCCGGCGATGCTGCTTTCGAGAAAGCGCGTGCGCCAGCGGGCCACCAACTGCCGCGAGACACCGAGCTGTGCGGCGATCTGCTTATTCTCGAGACCGTCGGCGGCCAGCAGGACAATCCTGGCTCGCAGGGCGAGACGAACGGCGACTTGGCGGCCGCGCGCGTAGCGGTCCAACTGCTTGCATTGCGCTGTGTTCAAAGTTACTGGTTGTGCTCTTCGCATCCCATGCCTCCTGTTAATAGAGACGATGGGAAGTCAATATAAGTTACATTATTTATGGTGCACTACACTAGGTGTTACCCATGTCCCCGGTCAATACCCGGTGTAGGGGCGGGCCCCTGTGCCCGCCCGGCTGCTCGTTTACCCACCCATCTGCCCAACGTTCTGGACGCAAACAGGCCCGTTCAATTCAGGGGCCCTATTTCGATTAGGCCAGGCGTTCTACCCCTGGTGCGGGAGTTTCGACATGACTCAAGCGACGGCGGTATGACCTGCTGCGTCGAGCAGTGAGTGTAGGTTTGTATCGTCCTTCCAGGGCTCCTCGTGTTCGGTCATCGCCTTCTCGGCAAACGGCCCTCAGGGTCGAACAATTGTCCTTACCGGCACATGGTGGACAGTTTATGCCGGGCACATGGTGGACACTTTTCCTCTCCTTGGGTAGAAGATATCAAGCTTCGTCTGTCCTCACACGGTCACGGCGAGGTCCCGTAGGTCCGTTCCATTCCCTCGCCGGCGGGGAATCGGCTCGATGCGGCCGCGCCGCTCGTCGAACCGGCCCAGCGCCAGCGTGCCGAACCACACCTGATAGACGCCGTCCTCCACTGCCTCGAAGCCAACTCGCCGCCCCACAACACCTCACTGACGAACACCTCCTGGCCTCGCCAGTACACGTAGCCGCTGCGTTGCACCTTCCTCTCCACCCAGGCTTGCTCATACTCGATCTCCGGCAGGCGCTGCGGATAGGGCCGCGGCGATCGCTGGTACACACTCGCCGGCGGGTCTTGCTGTAGCGCTTGGTGCGGTCGCTGTTCGTTGTACTCGCGGCAAAAACTCCGGAATCGCCGCTGTTGCGCCCGCCGGTTCCGAGCCGGCGGATTCGCCGTGTGTTGCTTCAGCGTCAGGTGGAAACGCTCTTGGCGACCGTTCTCGCTCGGGCGCGCCGGCCGAATGCGTTCGACCTGGATGCCCAGCTTGGTCCACCACAGGCTCAGCCGACTCAGCCCTCCCAGCGCCCGCGTCGCAAACGGCGGCCCGTTATCGCTGCCAATCGCTCGCGGCAAGCCGTGCTCGCGGAACACCGTCTCCATCACCGCGCGCACGTGCGGGTAGTCACAGCCGTCGACCGCCTGGCAGCACAGCACGTAGCGGCTGGCATTGTCGACGACGGTCAGCGGGTCGACGCGGCTGCCGTCGCCACAACGAAACCAGCCCTTGAAGTCGATCGACACCACGTCGTGGGGAGCGGCCGCATGAGCGAGCGGCTGGGTATGGGGCGGCGTGCGCCGACGCCTCGCGCGCGGGCGCGTCAACCCGGCGCTGCGCAGGATCTCGCCGATGGTGCTCTGCGAGGGACAGGGTTGGTCGGGATGCTGGCGCAACAGCAGCGCTCGAATCTTCGGCGCGCCCCACAAGCGATGGGCGTAGCGCAGCTCGAGGATGCGAGTGACCACGTCGAGGGGAGTCTGGTTGGGGTGATGGTGGGGCGCCCGCGAACGATCTTGGAGTCCGGCGGGTCCTTGGCGTTGATAGCGCTGGGCCCACTTGTAGCCCACAGAGCGGGCGATACCGTAGCGGCGGCAGAGTTCGGCCTTGGCTTCGAGGCCGTGCTGCCATTCGACGAGGAACTTCATGCGTTGGTCCATGGTGTTGTTTTCCTCCCAGGGCATAAAAACATCTTCGCTTGTTGATGTTTTCGCCTGGGCCGGTGTCCACCATGTGCCCGGCATGAACTGCCCACCATGTGCTCGGTAAGGACCCAATCATAGCCCACGGATTCATCCGTGGGTCTCGAAAAAGCCTACCCCTGACTCGTTCCTCCCGTTGCCATTGCTCCTTGCGGGCCGTCGGACGACCGCCTGCAAGGAGCAACAGCAACGGGCCTGTGGCGGCCCTGTGACCGACCCCATGGATGAATCCATGGGCATGATTGTGACACCCGATTCACGGGCGCTAACGCTGCTGTCGCGGTGTCCTCGACCCGTCCCCACCGCAACAGAGTGAACAAGGGGCTATGGTCTCTGCTCCCTCCAGGGACATCACGAGCACCGATCCAGGCCCCTTCATTGGCATAGTTTTCGTCTGGCAAATGTCCAAACTCCAAGACCAGGCGCTCTACGTGCGGTGGATCACCCCGACTGAATGAATCAAGCCCCTTGGCTGAACCCTCCAAACGCCCACAGGCCCGCTTGCGGGCCTTGGGTTTGATCGACATAGGTAGGCCCTCGCAAGCTTTCCCTGTCACACCACCGGGCATACGGGTCCCGTACCACGGCGGTTCGGAGGAGTTAAGCGTTCGAAGATGCCGACAATCTGGGAAGGCCGAGCGAATCGAAATAGACATTGGGCAGCGCTTGCTGGACAGCCGCGTGCCGCGACATGGCCCACAAACCAGTGGCGGAACCGGCGGCAATGGCCGCACGATAATGCGGCACGCCCAATCGCCGTAGGTTGGCGAATCGGGTCGGCCCATTCCCCCACTGCCGCCAGGTCATCATGCGGAGTCTCCGGCGGATCCGCGCATCCAGGTTGCGAAACACCAGCGGGTCTTGGCTGAAGCCAAAGTAGCTCCGCCAGCCGAGCAGATACGGCCTCAATGAGCCGATCATCCGCTCAATGCTGATCCCGCGCGTCCTGCTCGTCAGCTCTCGCACTCGCGCTTGGAACCTTTGCAACGCCTCGGGCGATATCAATCGCTGAGGCTCCGCTCCGGTCGTCAAGCGAAAGCCTAAGAACTTCCGATCGTTGGGTCGAGCCACCGCACTCTTCGATTTGTTGACCTTGAGTCGGAGTTTCTTTGTAAGGAACTTACAGACGCCGGCCATCACCCGTTCCCCCGCCCTGCGACTGCGAACGTAGATGTTACAGTCGCCGGCGTAGCGGCAGAAGCGATGGCCGCGCCGTTCCAACTCGCGATCCAAATCGCCGAGCACGAGGTTCGACAACAACGGCGACAACGGTCCGCCTTGTGGCGTGCCTTCGTCGGCAGGACTCACCAGCCCGTCGTCCATCACCCCGACGGTTAGAAACGCCCGGATGAGTTTCAGCAATCGCTTGTCGGGGACACGTTTGGCGACACGAGCCATCAGCAGGTCATGGTTGACTCGATCGAAGAACTTCTCCAGATCGATGTCTACGACCCACTGATAGCCTGCGGCGACGTAGGCTTGCGCCTGAGTCACCGCCTGATGCGCCGAACGTCCCGGTCGGAAGCCATAGCTGTTGTTGGAAAACGTCGGGTCCCAGCGCTTCTGCAGAACCTGCAAGACCGCTTGCTGGATCAGTCGGTCGAGCACCGTAGGGATGCCCAACTTCCTGACCCCGCCGCCGGGCTTCGGGATTTCCACCCTGCGCACCGGTTGCGGTTTGTACGTTCCTTGAAGCAACTGTTCCCGGATGGCTGGCCAGTGCTTGCGAAGGTCGTCCAGCGTTTCGTCGATGGTCTTGCCATCAACACCCGGACTCCCTTTGTTACCCCGAACTTGTTTCCAAGCCTTTACGGGATTGCTTCGCTCGCACACCTCCTCCATCAGTCGTTCTTCTCGCGCCGGGCTTTCAGATTCCCGCTTCACCGCGGACGGTTCGGTCCCTTGCCGAGCGCGCCTCGGGGCTTCACCCTTTGGCTCGTCCATGAAGGCCAGTCGTTGCTGGGTTTTCTGCCGCTTGCCGTCCATGAGTTGCGAGTCTTACTTGCCGCTCTCTTCCGTTCGGGCCTTCGGCCATCGTTCTCGGTTCGGCCTATCTGTTGGCTCCGTCTTTCGACTTGTGGAGTGCCTTACTAGCCTTGCCGACTGCATGGCCTACTATGCCCTCTGCTGACTTCTGCGCCCCGATCAGGTCGCCTCGCGGCTCCCCCCAGTCCCAAACAGCGGGACGGAACGCAGACCTCCCGGGGTAAGTCTGACCGCCTTCGCCGCACACCTGCCGAATCTACAGCCTTGGCCCTTGATGGAACTGGACTTCGCGATCAGTTGTCCGCTCGTCCGACCAAAGATGCCTCTTATCCGGTTTCTGTTCGTCAGGTCGCGGTTTTGTTCCACGCTTCCTCTGGACCCCGCCTCGCGACGACGCCCTTGCGCTTCCCTAGCACTTCACCTCCATCAGGCTGTGCAGAGGACTTTCACCTCCAAGCTGTCAGACATGCCCGGCACACAACTGGCCAGGCGTTTTACGCCTGGTAGAGCGACCCCGACTGAATGCATCAGGCCCCTTCGAGGGGCCTTACCCAAACCGGCTTGAGCCACGAACCAGCCCGACCGTCTCGAACGAATCGAGGTGCCGCCGCCCGTTGGGAAATGGCTCAAGCCCGCTGCCGTAAGGCCGCTGAATGAACCGGCCTACGGGCTGTCGGGGGCCATCGGACAAACCAGCCGTACAACGGTGGCCTAATCGACCTCAAGCCGCGTAAACGCGACTGGGCGCCAGATTTTGCCACCTTGATGCGAGCCTTGCAGTTTGCTGACGAGAGCTTTACTCCTGCTCGCGGTCGCGGAACTCTTCGTACCAGTTCTCGACCACGCGAATGCTCGCGGACTCTGTGCTCCCGTCTTCGTGTGGCGCAAACGTCACGAATCGTTGGCCGTCGGGGAAAACGTAGTACGGTCTCTGCTGCCGGCCCGCTCTGAAGAGATCCGATTCGAAGAGTCGTTGAGGCGGCCCGGGTGTGAAATTCCCCTCCGCCGAGACAGGAACGGCCATGAGCGTCGAGTCCTCGACGTAGAAAATCTCCTTACCGTCAGCCGACCAGATCGGATGGGCGCCGCCATCGGTTGAGACCTGCGACTTCCCGGGACCGGGCGGAAACGGCCGCACGTAGACTTCAAAGCGTCCCGATTCATTGGAAGCATAAGCTAGGAAGCGCCCATTGGGTGAAAACGTAGCGTTTCCCTCACCCACGGGGGTGAGAAGAAACTCTTTGGCCTCCGACAGAGAGCCGTCCGGGCCGACCTCGTGATACCAGATGCCGCCTTCTTCGTCTCCAGAGCCGGCTCCCACGTTATAGGCCAGATACCGTTCATCCGAAGACCAATTGAAGGTGCCAAGGGCTCGGCTTCGCTGCGGCTCCCATAGGACTTTCGCTTCCGCGCTGCCGTCGGCTATTTGGGTCATCAACCTGGGAAGGCCCGAGCCCCTCGATCGGTAAGACAGTTCGCGGCCGGAGGAGAGCCACACCGGCGTCCTCTCGTCACCCTCGGCAGAGGTCAATCGTGTTTCAATATCTCTCTCGAGATCGTAAATCCAGATGTCGCCTTCTACACTGACCGCCACGAACCGGCTGTTTGGCGACACGGCGGGCGTCCTAGCGGAATCGATCGGACCGCCCACGGTCCGCAGGATTTTTCCGGAACGATCTCGCACCGCGATCCGGCGAGAGCCGCCCGACCAGGCGTCGGGATACACCAGCGTGCCGTCACGGGAAACACTGGGAACACCCCCGGATTCGGTGACCGGAAAGGCTTCTCCGGTCGTGGCTAACGTCTCCAACGAGAACGGTAAGGCTCGCAGGCCGGCGTCCCCTACGAAGCTCTCCCGGTACACAAGGTGCCCCGAGGCTGAGTAGATGGGTCTGGACCCGGGAACCAGTTCCCGGCGCTGCCCGGTACTCAGATCCAGGACTCCTAACCGGGAGTCGCCGGCGGTGCCGGATGCGTACACCAACGCCGGGGGGCCATCCACCTCAGGCAAGAAGTGTGGGCTAACCACGAATCGTTCGCCCTCATCCGGCTCTAAGAGAAGCTTAGGCGTGCCGCCCCGAGACGCGATCTCATAGAGTTGAAGTCCCGAAGAGAAGACAATGCGACCGCCGTCTGGACTCCACGACCCTCCGACCAACGAGAATACGCCGACCGCTTGGGGTAGCTCACACAGCGTCACCGGCTCACCCCCACTGAAAGCAATGCGTTTTAGCTCTGTGCCCGCTCCGAAGCTGACCCACTGGCTATCGGGCGACCAGAAGGGATCTTCAGCCCCCTCCGTTCCATCGAGTTTGCGCGGCCTCTCGCGGACCAGGCCCCTCACCCAGAGCGTTCGTTGACCATCTTGCTCGGTGAGGAAGGCGATACGTTTGCCGTCGGGCGAAATGACGGCGCGGGCTTCGGGGGTGGTCCCCAGCGTCTCAGGCGTCAAGGAAAACCGCACCGTCTGCCGGGGGGGGGGGGGGGGGGGGGGGGGGGGGGGGCATCCGACGATGGGCCGCGGAACCACAGTAGAGCCCATCGGGCCAAGGAGGCGGCCAGCAGGGCCTCCATGCCCACGACGGCTCGCCGCTGCAGACGCTGCCGGCGCTCGATCTGCTGCTCTGATGACTGCGGCAATACCCGGATGGCGACCGACCGATGCAACTCGGTGTCTTCCGCGACGTACTTGATCGAGTCATCCGATTCTTCGATGCCCTCGATCACCCGATAGCGCGCCAGCGGACCGGCGGAATGTAGGGGCACAGCATGCGGCGCCCCCACATCGCCCACGGCTTGCGCCCGCAAGATGGTGGACTTCCCTGACTTGAGCTTGCCTTGCAGGTTTCGTAGATCGACAACGATCTCACTCGAGTTCTGATAGCGGTTGTCGATGTCCTTGGCGAGGCACTTGTTCACAAGCCATTCCAGTTCCATCGGCACGCCGGTGCGCAACGCCGTCATCGGCTCCGGCTCTTCGTTCGTGATGGAATACATCACCGCTTTGTCGTAGTGGCCTTTGAAAGGCCGCTGGCCGGTCACCAGTTCGTACAGCACGACACCCAGCGACCAGACATCAGTGCGGTGATCCAGATCCATCCCATAGGTCTGCTCCGGCGACATGATACGTCACCGTGCCCATCGTCTCGTCCATTCGGGTGAGCTTGGAGCGGTCAGTCAGCAAGGCTAGGCCGAAGTCCATGATCGTGACGTGGCCGTCCTCACCGATCATCAGGTTGGCGGGCTTGATGTCTCGGTGGACGATCCGTTTTGCGTGCGCGGCCTGCAAGCCCTTCGCGGTTTGGATAGCCGTTTCGAGGGCATCCTTCAACTTCAGCGGCCCGGCTTCAATCTTCTTCTCCAGCGGCTCCCCTTCGAGGAGGGCCATGGCAATGAAGGTCTTGCCGTTGGCTTCGGCGATTTCATGGACGGTGCAGATATTCGGGTGATTCAGCGCGGCAGCCGCCTCGGCTTCGCGCCGGAAGCGGGCTTTGACCTCTTCGTCCCCGAGCAAGTGGGCCGCAAGGAACTTCAGGGCGACCGGACGTTTGAGGCTGGTGTCCTCGGCCTTGTAGACGACACCCATCCCGCCTTCACCGAGCTTCTCGGTGATGTGGTAGTGCGAGATGGCCTGCCCGATCATGGCCCGCCTTATACCTAGGGGAATTGTACCGCGCAACCACTCTTCCTAGGTCGCGGAAAAGCATAGGTTTGTGGTGACGCGGGAAGTCCGCGCCGGCGCCCCACCGGCCAAGGCGAACCCCGAAGGGGTGATCCAAGTAACAGCCCTGGGCGTGAGCCCAGGGACACCAATCCCACAAACATCTGTCGAGCCCTGCAAGGGCGATTCAACGATCTTGCGCCGCAGACCGATCAGCCACAACCGCCCAATCTCCCCGACCGCACCGGCGCCTGTCCGCTCAACGTCAACTTGACAATCCCTCGCAAATCTGTGGCATAATCTCCCATGGCTCGTAAAAGGAGAATGCAATGAGGAAGCCTGAGGAAGGTGCGCCGGACGCTGCCACGCTCGACGAGGCCGCCGATGAAGCCAGACGCGCAGCCGAGTTGGCAGCAGCGAATATCAAAAGGTATTTGAAGCTACAACGAGAGTTTGCAACTCAGGTCATTATTCTTACGCCCGCTGAACTTGTCGAAGCGGCTAAAGCAACCGCTCTATCGGCCGAGCTGGCCGCCGTCAACATCAATAGATTCCTGAGGCTACAAACAGAGAGCGTGACCGAAGTTACTCCCGCTTGAAACCCCGAAAGTCAGGGTAAGAAACAGTAGACTCGCAAACCCTAGGATGTTGGGCCTACTTGATCCTGACGAGGTCCGAGGGAATACCCGTCTGTTCGTCGATTTCGCAAAGCCTGATTCCGCGCGACAGAAGGATTTGCGAGCCAGTTATTTCGCGGGTCTCAATGAGCTGCAACAAGGCTTCTTCCCGATTCCCGAGGGTCTCAGCGGCCCGTTTTTCGACTTTGATATTTTCCAACCTGTCAATCTTGCCACCGTACGGCGTTTCTTGAAAACAAATGTGGTAGCGGAGGGGAACGCTTTCGCCGAAGACGAGCAAGCGGATATCCGTAAGAAGTCGCGAGCGGCCTTTGAGCTGCTGCGACGCTACGATGAACGTGTCGTCGAAGCGATTGGTCTACTGATTGCCTGTTTCTTGTGTGCGAAGAAATCGGGCTCGGGCGGTGGCAGTTTTGGTGATTCGCTGGGAGTTGTGTGGTTCGACCCGCCCCCCTCGTGGGAATCCGCAGACTATGCTGAGACCATTCTTCACGAGGCTACACACCAGAGCGTGTTCCTCGCAGATATGGTGCGACGCCTGTTCGTTCGGGAACCGCGCGAGATGACAACGGAGAACGCGCTCGTGATCAGCGCCATTCGCCGGGCAAAGCGCCCGTACGATCTCGCATTTCACTCCGCCTGTGTAGCGGCGGTCCTGGCGGACTTCTTCATAAGAACGGAGATGCCGGAACGGTCGAGGAAGTTCGTCGAGCCGTCGAGGTTCACAGTCGCGGAGCTGCGCAGAAAAAGCGGCTTCTTGACCCAGCCCGGCCTCCTGATCCTGCATCAGCTAGAGAGGTGTGTTTCGGAGTGGGGCGGCCCACCAGCGGAGATAGCGGCCACTACTGATTCGTGAGACCATCCTGGCTTCCTGGAGGCCCGGCGGCCTCCACCATGAGACCCAGGCATCACCAAGTCGTCGGTGTGAGTAGCACAGGCGGGGTCACGCGGCCTGGAGGTACGCGGCAAATGTCTCTGGCCCCTCCAGCGGTGGCGCAAGCTCGCAGCTTGCCGAGTCGACACTCTCCCGACTCATGCACCTCTCACGCGACCGTCGTTTTGGCGTCAGACCGGCGCGCCGGCTTCCGTCATGACTGTTAGGATGCTAGCGGTGGGCCAACTAGAACGAACCTTGGCCGATCGTCCAGCCACGAGCCTCCCTGGGCCCAGCTCGAAGCGTAGCCTAAGCCTCAGACTGGCCCTCCCGACCCTCGTCCTCGCGTGCGGCCTCATCAGCAACCCCACCACCTCCCAAACGCCCACCCCGACCGAACGGGCCTTCCTTGACGACCTGTACCCGATCTTGGAAGCGGCCCAATGCGCTATGTGCCACAGCGACAACGGGATTGCGTCGCGCACGCAGCTACGGTTCCCCAAGGACGACGCCGGCCAGGCGGAGATCACGTCGTTCGGTCTCAGCCTCGGCCAGTTCGTCGACCGCCAGGCGCCCGAGCAGTCACTCCTGTTTCGCAAGCCCACCAACCGACTCGAGCACACCGGCGGCGAGCGCATTCGCCAAGGCAGCGACGAAGAGCGGACGCTCCGCGCCTGGATCGACTACCTCACGAGGCTGCCGGGTGATCGCATCGACGCCGCGCAGCAAGAGAGAGACCAACTGGGCCGCAAGCCGATCACCGGCGTGCAGATCCGTCGGCTCACCCACGAGCAGTACAACAACACCGTGCGCGACTTGCTGGGCGATGAAACCCGTCCCGCGAACGCATTCCCGAAAGAAGACTTCGTTCACGGTTTCACCAATCAGGCCGAGGGGCAGAACATCGCGCCGCTGCTCGCCGAGGCCTACAACCAGGCCGCGGAAACCGTTGCGCGCATTGCCTTTCAGACAGGCGACTACCGTCGCCTCGTTCCATGCCGTCCCGCGTCGGCGGACGACGCTGCGTGCCGCGGCCGCTTCATCGGTGCCTTCGGGCGCAAGGCGTTCCGGCGTTCGCTGACCAATAACGAGTTCGCCCGTTACGAAGGACTCTTTGGCCGCGAGGCCGAACGCGCGAACGACTTCCTGGCGGGCGCACAGATCATCGTCGAAACGATGCTGCAGTCGCCGAAGTTCCTGTTCTATGCGCGCCCGTCGTTCGGCAAAGCCGATCCCTACCAGGCAGCGGCTCGGCTGTCGTATTTCCTCTGGAACACGATGCCCGACGACGCCCTGCTCAACGCCGCCGAGGCTGGCGAGTTGGACACGCCGGAGGGCATTGAGCAGGTCGTGCGCCGGATGTTGCGCGACCCGCGCGCTCGGGAGGCCATGCACGGCTTCCTGGAGCAGTGGATGCGCTTTGACCGCATCGAGAGTACCGTACGCGACCGCCGCATCTACCCTGAGTTCAGCGCCGAGCTGGTGGGCGCGATGCTTGAAGAGACCAGGCGGCTCTTTGATGATGTGGCGTGGGCCGACCGCAACTTCATGGATATCTTTCGAGCCGACTATGGTTTCCTGAGCACGAGCTTGGCGCAGCTTTACGGCGTGCCCGCACCTGGCGGCGAGTTCGAGCGCGTTACTTTCCCGTCCGAAGCCGATCGAGCGGGCCTGCTCGGGCAGGCCACCTTCCTGACCGTCACCAGCAAGCCCGCCGACACGTCGCCCACCGAACGCGGCAAGTTCGTTCGCGAGCACTTCCTATGCCAGGTGATTCCGCCGCCTCCGCCGGGCATCGATAGTACGCTGCCGCCTCTGACGGACGAGAAGCCGATGGCGACTCGCGAGCGGCTGCAAGTCCATCTTTCGAACGAGGCCTGCGTCGGTTGCCACCGCCTGATCGACCCCATCGGGTTCGGATTCGAGAAGTTCGATGCTATCGGCCGCTTCCGCGAAATGCAGAAGGTCACCATCTTCCCCACGCAAGATGAAAAGCGGCGCAAGGTGAAGACGGAGCCGACCGAGTATGCGCTCAAGATCGACACCTCGGCCTACGTTCAAGGGTTCGACAAAGGCGAGTTTTCGTCGCTAAGAGAGCTGGGGCGGATTCTGGCTGACGACCCAGGGTGCCGGAAGTGCGTCGTCAAGCAGCTCTTCCGCTACGCCCTGGGCCGTCCCGAAGCCGAGGGCGACCGGCCCTCGATCGATCGCGCGGTCGAGCGCTTTGAAACCTCGCGTTTTCGCTTCGAGGAGCTTATAATCTCAATAGCCACGTCGGAGTCTTTTCTGGGCGGGCCGAGTTGATCCATGGCGACTCGTCGATCGCTTTCGCGGCGCACGCTCCTGGGCGGAGTGGGACTCGCCGGAGCCGCGGTGCGCGTGGGCTTGCCGGCGCTCGACGCGATGTTCAACTCGAACGGGACGGCCTACGCCGCCGCGGGCAGGCTGGCGGACAAGTCGATCGAGTCACGCTTCGTCTTCTGGTTCAACGGCAACGGCATCCCGGAAAAGTATTGGGTTCCCGCCGAGACGGGCGCCGACTATCAATTCACGCCTTGCCTCAAGCCGCTGGCGCCGTTCCGCAAAGACATCCATATCGTTACTGGGCTTGACAGTCCCGCTGCGCGGCTGCCCGGACCCGGAAACAGCCATTACCCGTCGATGAGCGCGTTGCTCTCGGGCCGGGTCTTCACGGGCCGTGGCGCGGGCGGGCCGTCGATCGACCAGGTGATCGCGCGCCAGATCGGTCGGAACTCGCGCTTCCGGTCGCTGCAGGTCGGCGTCACGCAGGAGTCGTTCGGCGAGAGCATCCAGAACAACATGAGCTGGGCGGACCGCGACCGGCCTCTGCCGCCCGAGATGATCCCGCACCGGCTGTTTGACCGGCTGTTCGGCTCGAAGGAAGAGCACTGGATCGATCGCCAGAAGAGCATCCTCGACGCCGTGCGTGACGACGCCTCGTCATTGAAGTCGGAGTTAGGCGCGGGCGACAAAGTGCGGCTGGACGAGTATTTGAGTTCGGTGCGCGACCTGGAGCGCTCGATTGCGAGCTTGCCGCCCGAGTACAGCCGTCCGGTGGAGCGTCCGGCGGAGGGCGGCGACATGCGCGACTGGCCGCGCATTGCCAAGCTGCAGAGCGACCTGCTGGTGCACGCGCTCGCGTCGGGTCAGACACGCGTGGCGTCCTACATGCTCAGCAAGTGCCAGGGGTTGTCACGCTTCCCGTGGCTCGGGCATACGGCGCAGCGCCATCACGAGTATACCCACATCGGGGTCGAGACGCCGCGCGGCATGCGCATACTGCGTGACATCTGCCGCTGGCACGTCGAAGAGTTCGCTTATCTTGTCGCCAAGATGAAGTCCACGCCCGAAGGGGACGGGACGCTGCTCGACCACACGGCGCTCGTCTACGTTCACGAGCATGCCGAAGCCAACGCCCATAAGAACAACGGCCTGGCGATGATCGTCGCCGGGCACGCCGGCGGTTTGAAGACCGGCATGCACACCAAGACGACCGGTACCGTCGGTGACCTCTACCTGACCGTCGCTGATGAAGCCCTTCAAGCCGGCGTCAGAGCTTTTCCGACCGCCGACAAGAAACTCAGCGACATCGTGTAGGGCGCAGCGTGTGCGCCGGCCTCCTACAGCCCGAGGAGCTTTTTCGCCTCGACGGGGTAGTCGGTGGCGATGGCGGCGACGCCGGCGGCGTGGGCGGCGTTCCAGCGCCCGGGTTCGTTCTCGCGGATGTAGACCAGGATTCGCTTGCGGCCCTCGCTTGCGGTTTGCACGGTCTCTCGCGTTGGCATGTAGGGTGGCCGCGGCGTCACCCAGATGTAGTCGAAGTAGGTCGTGCGGAGTACAGTCTCGACGTCTTCCTGGTTGCGAGCGCGGCCGGAAACCGGGAAGCGGGCGCTGGCGATCTTGAAGCGCTCGGTCGAACGCGAGTCCATCCCGAAGCTGAAGACGCGCTCGACCATATCGAAGCGCTCGGCCAGGCTGACGATCTTTTCCTCGATGCCCCGTGAGAGTTTCTTCATGTTGATGGCGATGTAAGTGTCTTTGTCTTTGTCGCGGCGGGAGATCATGTCAAGGACCTCCCCCAGGGTAGGGATCTTCTCTTTCTTGAACTTCGGGTCGTACCACGAGCCCGCGTCGAGAGCCTTCAGCTCGCGCAGCGTCATCGACATCACTTCGCCCGAGCCGTTGGTGGTGCGATCGACGGTGGCGTCGTGGATGACGACCGGCACTCGGTCCTTGGTGAGATAGACGTCCAACTCGATGCTGATGCCCTGGTCGACGCAGGCCTTGAAGGCCGCCATGGTGTTCTCGGGATACTGTTGGACCATGCCTCGATGGCCGTAGACTTTCGTCTTGTGTTCCGCCGCGGGGGCGATCGACAGCGAGGTAACAACGGGCACGGAGACGGCGAGCAACGCCCAACGATAGAGTCGAGGTAGGGTCAGCATGCGATCATTATAATCGCAATATCCCAACGCATACCCCACCCGCAGAAAACGGCAAGGCGGAGCCCGTGGAAACCTCGCAAAAAATGTCTCAACAGGTTCGGACCCAGCTCTCGCTGATCCCCAACCTCGTCGAAATCCCGGCAGGGGTCTATTTGATGGGACAAGCGGACGGGCGTGATGAGGAGAGACCCGTTCACGAGGTCGAGGTCGGAGCGTTTCGACTGGGTCGCTGCCAGGTAACCAACGCGCAGTATGACGAGTTCGTCCGGGCGACGGGCCGCAAGCCCACGCGCTTTCGTAATCAGGAACACTTCGACCATCCGCAACAACCGGTCACGGCGGTCAGTTGGTTCGACGCTTCTACGTACTGTGAATGGTTGCGCGTCGACACCGGCGAGCCGTTCTCGCTGCCCACCGAAGCGCAGTGGGAGTGGGCTGCGCGTGGCGGCCTAGCCGAGAAACTCTACCCGTGGGGCGATGCGCCGGTCACCGAGCGTGACGGCTACGCCGAGCGGTGGCGGCAGGGGCCCGAGCGCGTGGGAGAGTCCGATCCGAACGGCTACGGCCTCTTCGATATGTGCGAGAACGTGCACGAGTGGTGCTCTGACTGGTATGACCCAGACTACTACGCCGTGTCGCCGCGGGTGAATCCAATGGGCCCGAATGAACGGCTGCGTCGGGCGTCGCGCGGCGGGGCCTGGCGGCATCAGATCAATATCTCCCGTTGCGCGGCGCGAAGCAGCATCCCTCTGCATTTGGAATACGCCGACTATGGTTTTCGAGTAGCCTGTGAGAGAATCTGACCGACACACGGCTTATCGATTGCCTTTAGGCGCTACAGTCGCGCTAACAAACGACAAATCGCCTCACCAAGGAGCACACCTTTGATCGGCCAAACCATTTCGCACTACAAAATCACCGAAAAGCTCGGTGAGGGCGAGATGGGCGTTGTCTATAAGGCCGAGGACACACGTCTGCGCCGCGCCGTCGCGCTGAAGTTCCTCTCGCTGCAGGAGCTTGGTAACGAGGAAGAGAAACAGCGCTTCCTGCGGGAAGCCCAAGCCGTCGCCCTTCTCGATCATCCCAACATCGCCGCGGTCTATGACATCGGTGATTCCGATGGCCGTACGTTCATAGCTATGGCTTTTGTGGATGGCCCCACCCTCGCCGAGAGAATCAAAGAGCGTCCTCTAAAGCTCGACGAAGCGCTGGATATCGCCGTCCAGATTTGCGAGGGGCTCCAAGAGGCCCATGAGAACGGTGTCACCCACCGCGACATCAAGCCGGCAAACATCATGCTGACGCGGAAGGGCCGCGTGAAGATCACCGACTTCGGGTTGGCCCATCTGGCAGGACGATCGAAGCTGACCAAGAGCGGCACGACACTCGGCACCCCGGCTTACATGTCCCCGGAGCAAGCTTTGGGCGAGGCCACGGACCGGCGCGGCGACATCTGGGGCGTCGGGGTGGTGCTCTACGAGATGATCGCGGGCAAGCCGCCCTTTGACCACGAACACGAGCAGGCGATCGTCTACTCGGTCATCAACGAAGCGCAGGAACCGTTGACCGCGCGTCGGACGGGTTTACCCACCGAGCTGGATCGAACCGTGGGCAAGGCCCTGGCGAAGAAGCCCGAAGAGCGTTACCAGCACGTTGCTGACATGCGCGTGGATCTGCGTGCGTTACAGAAGAATCTGTCGTCGGCCAAGTCGACGAGCCTGAAGACAGAGCCGGCAGGTCCGGCCACCTCAACTCAGCCCACACCTGGCCCCTTGGCGAAGTACCGCGTCATCGAGGACGTGGAGGAAGCGGGTGAGGGCGTGGTGTACCGCGCCGAGGACACTCAGAGGAAGCGTGTCGTCGATGTGCGGGTTGTCACCGAATCAGCCGCTCGTGCCGCCGCGCGCAACCAGCGTCTTCAGCAGATTGGCTTAGGGGTGTTGAAGTTGGCCGCGGTGGGCTTCGCCGCGTTGTGGCTTGGCAGTCCCCGAGCTTCACAAGAAGTTCTGCTGCGAAAGCTTGTCATACCTGTGGAAGCGGGGATCAGGAACGCTAATATCACGCCGAACGGTCAGCAGATATTGTTTCAGGACAACACCGGAAACGTTTGGGTCCGCGATCTCGATCAGTTCGAGGTCCGTCCCCTCGAAGGCGCCGGGAACTTTTATCTCTCATGCATCTCTCCTGACAGCCGGTTCGTTGCTTTCCTCGACGGCACGGACCTCAAGAAGGCTTCGCTTCAGGGAGGCCCCGTAACGACGCTGTGCGAGGCTTCGACTTCTAGCGCTATGTCGGGATGCTCGTGGAGCCCCGACGGCAGCACCATCGTTTTCAGCAACCGGGAAGGCTTGTTTGAGGTGTCTTCTCAGGGTGGCGTCCCGAAGACCGTTGACATCGACGAAGAAGATAAGCGAGGTGGGTATTACAATTTTCCGCACTTCTTGCCCTTGGAGGGACAGCGGAAGCTTCTCTTTTCTATCGGCGGTTTCTTTGCTTATGGCAGCGGTCAAGAACTCAGTTTCCACGTGCTCGATCTTGGAACGGGGCGACAACAGGAGCTGGGATCGGGGGCGAGGCCGCTGTACTCCCCGACCGGGCATATCCTCTACCAAAGTCAAAGTCGGCTTCCAGCAGGTGATGTATGGGCATTGCCCTTCTCGCTTGAGGAAATGAAGGCGACGGGAGACCCTTTTCCGGTCGCACAGGACACTCGAATGCCCTCGGTCTCAAACGACGGAACATTGGTCTACCTTCGTGCGGTGGGAGGCGGGCGGGAACTCCTGTGGCGTGACCGCGCAGGGAATGAGCTGGGGAGAATCGGTCAGCCACAGAGCAGCATTCGGCATCTCGCGCTTTCGCCGGACGGCCGCCGTGTGGCCGTTAGCTCTACCGAAGGCGAAAACAGAAGCAACGTCAACGCTCTTGCTTACGACGTCACCCCTGACGGGCAGCGCTTTGTGGTTCGGGAGCCGATCGAGGCTGAGGAAGAGGCGCAGCAGTCCATCCGGGTCGTTCAAAACTGGTTCGCCGAGTTTGAGGATCGCAACCCCTGAACCGAGCCCCGAACGCGAGTGAGGGGTAAATCCACCACCCGTTGGCTCAGAGGCAGCGCATCCGTCACTGGCGTTCCGGGCTCGGTTTCCTGGGCGGTCGGTCGGTTACGTCTGAGCAGTTGCCGGTGACGTTCGAAGGTGCGGACCGCGGACTTCCGTCCGCGGTTCTGATGCGGCGGGTCGCGGATTCGCTAGCCTGGGTTGCAGTAAGCCGTCGGGGTGAGGCCAGGGATTTCGCGGTCCTTGGGGAAGTACGGGCGGTGCCAGTTAGGGAGGTCGACGCTCGAGAGGACGACGGTGGTGGGGCCGGGGGTGTCGAGGACGAAGGCCTCTTTGTATCGGCCGCCGTAGCCGACGCGGTAGTTCATCGGGTTCTTCGCCACGAAGAATTTCGCGGCGGATGGGTCCATGCCCATCGAGCGGTATTGCTCGTCGGCCCAATCATAGGTCGGGTGCGTCGCGATCAGGATCTCGACCGGGCCGGAGACGAACTTTGCGGAGGGACCCATCTCGCCGTACTGCCCGCCCCAGATGCCGCCCGAGTAGACGAAGCGTCCGTCGGTGAGCATTGCGACGCGGCCGGTCACCTCGATCGGTTGGCCCCAACGTGGGTCGACCTTGTGCCCCAGCTTGAGGGTTAGTGCGCTGTTGACGCCTGCGGCCCGGCAAGCGGCGGCCGCTTCGGGATCGACCACCATGGCGAGCGACTGTGCCGGCGGATCGGTTTGCAACAGCGCGCGCAGGGTCGCCACGCTGTCGCCCGCGGCGCCGCCTCCGACGCAGTCCGCGGTTTCGATCAGCAGGACCGGGCCGTCGACCTTCCGTCCCGCAGCGATGGCGTCGGCGGGTTGGAGGGCGGTGGGTTCAAGGTCGAAGCGGCGGTGCCAATACATCTCAGCGATCTCGACGGCGAGTTGCGTGGCCAGCTCTTGATCACCGTTGGTTATGACGAGCCCGCCGCCGCCCATGTCGGGCTGGTCGAGCTGCGCGTGGACGAGCAGCGCGCTGGTGGAGGCCACCTCGGGTCGGTCTTCGAGCGACTTGGCGAATTGCATGACGTCGGCGAAGGGGCCAGGTGGTTCGGTATGGCCGTGGAAAGCGCTCACGAGCACGGGCACCTTGGCCAGCGCCATCGCGGGCCGGACTTTGCCGTCAAGAATGTCGAGCAGCATTTGCGCGCCGCGGGCGCCCGTGGTGAAGCTGTCGCGGTGTGGGTAGGTCTCCCATGCCAACAAGGCGTTGGCGTTTCGGACCATCTTTTCGGTGACGTGCGCGTGCAAGTCGAGGGTGGCGACCAGGGGGATGTCCGGTCCGATGGTCTGCCGGATTGCTTCGAGTAGGTCGCCGTCGAGGTCCCCGTCTAAGTGTTCGGTTCGCTCGACCGCCGCCGCACCATGCATCGGGGCGATCACGCCGTCAACGGCCTGGGCGGCTCGGAGACGGTCCACTAGTTCGTTCTTGAGCGTGAGATAGCAATTGGCGGTGAGGATGCCGCCAGGGTAGGCGCTCGTGACGAGCGTCGGTATGATCTCCACGTCCCGCTCGCGTAAGACGCTCAGCGCGCCGCCGACCACGCCGTCGTCGGCTTCGAGGACCTCGGCGCCCCGGCGCAGTTCGGTGCGCTCGAAGTCGGCTAGCGTTGTTTTGTTGCCGGCGAGATCGTTTGATTCGGTGAAGATGTTGCCGATGGCGATGCGGTAAGGGGTTGTCACGGGAGTACAAACGAGAATACAGGAGTAGACAAGGTGCGGGCCAGCCTACTGCTAGCCCCGTAATCCGTCGGTAGGCCAGCAGCCCTTTACATCGTAACGCCCTCATGACGGGACAGACGGAGTCCCAGCGAGAGCCCCCTGTTTTCCGTGTCCCATTTTCGTGTCCCAGCAAGCCCGGTGTCAGGAAGAACACGTCTCAAACGCCCCTACCGGGGCTGAGGATCGTTTGGAACCTGCTGACCCACCGCTTGCGCGGTGGGCTACTTTCAGTCGCCCCTGCCAGGGCTGCCAACCGTGCTCGGAGGCATCGACTTGCGCTACGGGCAGGCGCGGGGCTTCCACCCACCACAGAAGTTTCGATACCCAGGGCTCCGCCGTCCCAACCCGGGCAGCTTCGCCCTTATGGTTGGTTGCTCGCTGGGCTAACATCCTACGGCGCTTCGCGGCTGCTGCTGGGGAGACCGTGTGCGTTTCTAGAACAGGTTTCTGCGGGTGGGAAACAAGAGCCGAGCACGGCTCGGCTCGGCACGCCACGGGCATGCGCCACGTCGGACACGGCATGCTGCTGAGACGCTAGTTCGGACAAGTCCGTGGCATACGGTACCCCGACAGTCGGCGATGCGCGGGGCAAACACAGCGGGTCCTCGTAAGCCCTGCGGAAACCCTTGCGATGGCTGAATTTGCGGCAGTACAATGAGCACAGCCGTCAGGCCGACGGCCTGGGTTTGGTGTAGGCGATTCCAGCTCACGGGAGGCTTAGCCGTGTTTCGACTCGATCACCACAAAGCGGTTCAATTCTGCGACGGGCTGCGGCGTCGCGACTTTCTGCACGCCGGGTCGGTGGGTATGCTCGGCCTGGGGCTAAGCGACTTCCTTTCGCTGAAGGCCCAGGGCGCGGTTGCGAAAGACAAGAGCGATGTCAACGTCATCATGCTCTTCCTTGTCGGTGGCCCCAGCCAGCTCGACACGTGGGATATGAAGCCCAACGCGCCGGCGGAAATCCGTGGCCCCTACAAGCCGATCAAGACGAACGTCCCCGGCATCGAAATCTCGGAAATCTTCCCGCGCATGGCGAGGCACGCCGACAAATGGTCGCTGGTGCGGACGCTCTATCACACCGCCGCGGCGGTTCACGACACCGGCCACCAGATGATGCAGACGGGCCGGCTTTTCCAGGGCGGGCTCAAGCACCCTCATGTCGGCTCTGTGCTCGGGAAGCTGCGAGGGCCCAAGGGCGACGTGCCGGCGCACGTGCTGCTGCCGCGTCCGATCGGCAACACCGGCGGCAACATGCCTCACGGACAGGACGCCGGTTACCTCGGCAAGGCGCATGACCCGTTCGTGTTGAACGCCGATCCTTCCGAGCCGAACTTTGAAGTGCCCGATATGCTGCCGCCCGATTACATCTCGGCGGTGCGCGTTGATCGCCGGCGCAAGTGGCGCGACATGATCGACGAGGCGGTCAAGCACTTCGAGGACGTGCCCGACGCCAGGCTGCTCGACACGACCTTCCATCAGGCTTACACGCTGATGTCGTCGGAAAAGGCGCGGGCGGCGTTCGATCTCACCCAGGAATCCGACGATACGCACCGCCGCTACGGCAACAACCGTTTCGGCAAGAGCTGCCTGATGGCGAAGCGGCTGATCGAGGCGGGCGTGCGGTTCGTGACCGTGAACATGTTCGAGACCGTGTTCGATGAGATCACCTGGGATATTCACGGCTCCAGCCCGTTCAGCCCGATCGAGTGCTACAGCGACCTGGTCGGTCCGATGTTCGATAACGCGTTCACGTCGCTGGTCGAGGACTTCTCGAAGACAGGTATGCTCGACAACACGCTGATCCTGGCGTTGGGTGAGTTCGGACGTACACCGAAGATCAACCCCGCGGGCGGCCGCGACCACTGGCCGGCTTGCTGGCCGATCGTGATGGCCGGTGGCGGCATTCAGGGTGGACGAGTCGTCGGTGAATCCGACGACATCGGTGGTGCGCCGAAGAGCCGTCCGACGACGCCGGCGGAAGTGGCGGCGACAGTGTATCACGCCCTCGGTATCGACCTCGAGACCGAATTGCCGGGCCCGCAAGACCGGCCGATCCGCGTGGTCGACCACGGCGTGGAGCCGATCCGGGAATTGTTTGTGTAAGCGGGATTCTGACCCTCGCGCGTAAGCAAGGTTGAGCAAGGGTTGACAGCCCCGGCAGGGGCGATGGAAAGTAGCCCACGGCGCAAGCCGTGGGTCAGCGGAGCGGACGTAAAAGAAGCCCTGGAGGGGCGTAGGAGGGTTTAGAGCGGCCACGGCACAGAGGGCCTAGTTCTCAAACGCCCCTGCCGGGGCTGCACCAATCCTTGGTTTTCCGACCCCGGGCTTGCGCCCGGGGCTACTTTCCCTCGCCCCTGCCGGGGCTCAAATTGGCACGGCATGTCGCGCTCATACTCTCACCAAGGGAATCACACATACATGCGACGCTTGCTGCTCTTGGCCCTCTGCATTGCCCTTCCATGCATCGCTGAGCCTCCTCGATCGCTGACAATTCTCCCAGGTGACGTCCTGCTCACCGGGCCGCAGGCCGGCCAGCAGCTTGTGGTGCAGGCCACGCTGGCGAGCGGCTATGAGAACGACGTTACCTCGAAAGCCAAAATCACCTCGGTGAACCCTTCGGTCGTGACCGTCGATGACGAGGGCATTCTACGTCCGGCGTCGAATGGGCGCACCAAGGTTGAGGCCGAACTCTCCGGCGTCAAGACCAGCGTGACGGTTGAGGTTCGCGACTTCGACAAGCCCCTTGTCCCCAGCTTCCTCAACGACGTGCAGCCCGTCCTTACCAAGGCCGGCTGCAACTCGGGCGCATGTCACGGCTCAGAAGCCGGCAAGAATGGCTTCAAGCTGAGCCTGCGCGGTTACGATCCCGAGTTCGACCACGCCATGTTGACGCGGCAGGCCAACGGCCGCCGCGTGGCACGCTGGGCCCCGGAGCGCAGTCTGGTGCTTCGCAAGCCCACGCTGACCTTACCTCACCAGGGTGGTAAGCGCTTCGCGGTCGATTCGCCCGAGTTTCGCGTTCTTTCCGAATGGATCGCCAACGGGGCGCCGCCGCCGCTTGGCTCCGAACCCGTGATCGAGAGTGTCTCGGTCTTTCCCGAGCAAGCCTGGCTCACACCCGGCGCCGAGCAGCAGATCCTGGTGCAGGCCAACTATTCCGACGGATCGAAGCGCGACGTGACGCGCCGGGTGAAGTTCTCGAGCACAGATTCGGGCGTGGCCACGGTGAACGACCTCGGCCACGTCAAGATGCAGGGCTCGGGCGAAGCGGCGATCACGGTTTGGTATTCGAGCAAGGTCGTGTTTGCGCGCTTGGGTGTGGCCTTCGACCGCGAGATCGATCCTAAGGTCTACAGCGAAGCAGAGCAGACCAACTACGTCGACGAACTCGTGCTCGAAAAGCTCAAGGCGCTTCATATCACTCCGTCGGAGAGTGTGAACGACCAGCAGTTTCTACGCCGCGCCTACCTGGATGCCATGGGTGTGCTGCCGACCCCCGACGAAGTCGAGCGCTTCGCTTCTTCGACTGCACCTGACAAGCGAAGGAAGCTCATCGAGACGGTTCTCGAGCGCGAAGAGTTCGTCGACTATTGGGCGTACAAATGGTCGGACCTGCTGCTGGTCTCGAGCCGTGATCTGGCCCCCAGCGCGATGTGGTCTTACTATCGCTGGATTCGTGACAGCGTCGAGAACAACAAGCCCTGGGACCGCTTTGTTCGCGAGATCCTGACCTCGACGGGCAACAGCCGTCAGAACGGCGCGCTCAACTATTACCAACTCCACCGCAACACGATCGACCTGGCCGAAAATGTGACGCTGGCCTTCATGGGGCTGCGCATCACCTGCGCGCGCTGCCACAACCATCCGCTGGAGAAGTGGACGCAGAACGACTACTACCAGTTCGCCAATCTGCTCTCGCGCATCTCGCAGAAGAACGGCGCCGAGCCGGGCGACGTGGTGGTCTACCGCAGCCCGGCGGGCGAGATGAATCATCCGAAGCTCGGCAAGCCGCTGCCGCCGCGTCCGCTGGACGGTGAGCCGCTGGACCTCGAGAGTCAGAAGGACCGCCGGCGGCACCTCGCTGATTGGCTGACGTCGCCGGACAACCCAGCCTTCGCCCGTGCGGTGGTCAACAAGATCTGGGCGAACTTTATGGGCCGCGGCGTGGTCGATCCGGTGGACGACATGCGCGCGACCAATCCCGCGAGCAACGAGAAGCTGCTCGCCGCTCTCACAGCAGACTTCGTCGAACACGGCTTCGATGTGAAGCATCTCGTACGCCGCATCATGAACTCGGCCACCTATCAGCGGTCTTCTCGCACCAGCGAAACCAACCAGAACGACGACAAGTATTACTCGCACTACATCGTGCGGCGGCTGCCGGCCGAGGTCGTGCTCGATGCGATTTCGCAAGTCGCGCGCGTGCCCACGAGGTTCAGCGGCTACCCCGAGGGGACACGCGCGTTACAGTTGCCGGATACACAGGTCAACTCGTTTTTCTTGGAGGTCTTCGGCCGGCCGCCGCGGATCAACGTAGACGCCGCCGAGCGCGAGCACGCTCCAACGATCAAGCAGGCATTGCACGTGATCAACGGCGACACGCTGAATCAGATGCTGCGCGCCGACGACGGTGCGATCGACATGTTCTTGAAGCTGGGGCTTTCCAACAAGAAGGTCCTGGAGCACCTGTACCTGTCGGCGCTGAGCCGTTACCCGACGGCGCGCGAGAACGAAGCATTGCTGGGTGTGCTGGAGGAGGCGGAGCGGGAGACGTCGGCCGATCCTTTGGAACGCGACCCGCGCCGCAAGCCGTTAGAGGATTTGATGTGGGCGATGCTCACCGGCAAGGAGTTTCTGTTTAACCACTAGGTTTCAGCTAGCGCAGGCCGTGCCCCCACACTGAACATGGCGACTCGTTACGGCATACGGGTTCTTCGCGGCCTCTCGGTCTTGATGACTGCCATGACCCTCTGCGCCGCCGAGCCCTCCTTCAAGAATGAGGTGTTCCCGATCCTGCGTGACAACTGCCTGGCCTGCCACAGCGCCCAGGCCAAGATGGGCCAGCTGGTCATGGAAGACTACGACGGCCTGATGCTGGGGGGCAAGAGCGGCAAGCCGATCGTTCCCGGCGACAGCGACTCGAGCCTGCTCATCCGCATGCTTGACGGGCGCGCGCAGCCCAAGATGCCCTTTGGCGGCGGAGAACTCCCGTCGCAGAACCTGGCCGTCCTCAAAGCCTGGGTCGATGCTGGAGCCAAGGGCGAGGAGGTCACCGCGGGCGGCCCGAGCCTGCCGGCGATCGAGGCGCGCGTCAAGGTGTCTGCGCCGATCGCCGCGCTGGCTTTCAGCCCCGACGGGAAGCAACTTGCGCTCGGCCGCTTTCAGCGGGTCCAACTGCTCGACGCCTTAACCGGCAACGTCACCGCGACGCTCGATGGCCACGCCGACCTTGTGCGGGCCCTCGCATTCAGCCCGGACGGCAAGTTTCTCGCTGCAGCCGGGGGTGCGCCTGCCGAGTACGGCGAGGTCAGGATCTGGAATCTCGAGTCGCGGGAGGCCGTGCGCACCATCCGGGGGCACAGCGACTGCATTTACGCCGTCGACTTTTCCTCTGACGGCAAGCGGCTTGTCACCGGCAGCTACGACAAGCTCATCGAGCTATGGGACGCTTCGACTGGCGAAAAGGTCAAGACGCTCAAAGACCACGTCGATGCCGTCTACGCCGTTGACTTTGGCGCGCAGGCGACCGACCTCCTGTCGGGCGCGGCGGACCGCTCGGTCAAGCTATGGCAGCTCGAAAGCGGCAAGCCGAGCCTGACACTGAGCGAGCCGCTGGCCGGAGTGCTGTCGGTCTCGTTCCATCCTTCCGCGCGCCGCATCGCCGCCGCTGGGGCCGATAAGACCATCCGCACGTGGGAGATCACGAGCGAGAACAATAGCGAGGCACGGCTCATCAAAGCGATGACGGGCCACGAAGGTTCGATCCTCAAGATCGTCTACTCGCCCGACGGCGAAACGCTGGCTTCGTCGTCAACTGACCACACGCTCAAGGTGTGGGACTCGACGACGCTCGAAGAGAAGCACACTCTCGCCGGCCAGCCCGACTGGGCCGCGGCGCTGGCCTACAGCCCGGACGGCTCGACGCTCGTCGTCGGCCGCTACGACGGTTCCGTTACGTTCTATGAAACCGAGTTCTATGAAGAGCAGCGCACGCTGTGGCGCGCGCCGGAGGTCACGGCCGAGGCCCGGTGATTGAAATTTCGCCTTGAGGAGAGGCTTATGAAACGTTTACTCACGGCTATCCTAATCTGGGGATGCACGACGATCGCATTCGCGGACCCACGCACGAACCCGCCGACCATCCAGAAAACGTCGCCGCGGGCTGTGACGCGCGGCTTGGCCGCCGAGGTCAAGGTCGAGGGGATCAACCTCGTCGGCGCGACGGAGGTACTGTTCGACGACCCGGCCATTAAGGGCCGCCTCTTGCACGTCAATGCGCTCGGTGAGTTCATCGGCAGGTTCATTGGGTCCAACGGCCTGCGCAGCACGGTCAACCGCGGCGACCCGCCTCCTTTGAATGAAGTCACGATCGAAGTCAAGGCCGACTCCGATGCCAAGCTCGGTCTCTACCGCTTCCGGCTGGTGACGAAACAGGGCACGACCAACACCGGCAAGGTGAGCGTCGAGCCGTTCTACGGAGCGCGTCCGGAGATCGAGCCGAACGACACGCTGCAGGAAGCCTCGTTGCAGGTGGACTACGTTTTCCCGCCGACCATCATCACCGGCAAGCTCAACGAGCCGGGCGACGTGGATCATCTGCGTTTCGACGCGACCGCCGGCGACGAGCTGGTGGCGCAGATCACGGCGGCCGAGTTGGGTTCGAAACTGCGCTGGTCGATGGCGCTGTTGGATGAAAAGGGCGTCGCCGTGGCCCGCAAGTCGGTTGCGTACGGCGACGGCGAGCCGGTGCTGGCGTATCGCATTCCCGCCGACGGGAGGTATTTCCTGGCTGTGTCGGACATCGAGCGCGGCGGCGGTCGGAACCATTTCTATCGCCTGAAGATCGGCTATTTCCCGTACCTGACCGGCGTCTATCCGCTGGGCGTACCCGAAGGCGAAAAGACGGAGGTCTCGCTGAGCGGCTACAACTTGGGCGACCAACGAACGATGACGGTCGAAGGCGAGTCCGACTATCAGTCGATGGCTCGCAAAGACCTACGGCCCGACCTCGACCTGGGGCGTCCTCACAACGAATTAAAACTGGCCGTCGGTGAGTATCGGGAAGTCAGCGAAACGGAAGCTGGAGTGAACGCCAAGTCGGCGATGGACATCTCCGTAGGGACCACCGTCAACGGCCGAGTGAGCGGCTTTGCCGATGACGGGACGACGGCCGACGAAGACTACTTCCGCTTCGAGGCCAAGAAAGACCGCCGTTACGTGATGGAGGTAGAAGCGAGCCGCCTCGGCTCTCCGCTCGACTCAGTACTCGAGGTGCTCGACCCCGAGGGGAAGCTGATCTCCCAACTTACGGCACGCGCCGAGTTGAAGACCGAGATCGAGCTTCGCGACCACGACTCGGTCTCGGGGGCGATACGCGTGAGTGCGCCGATCGAAAAGGGATTCGGCGTCGGCGACTACGTCATGATCGGCAACGAGCTTCTACGAATCAGTGCACTGCCGCGCGGTCCGGACGACGGCACCCGCTTCGACGCCTTTGGCGGGCAGCGCTTGGGTTACTACAACACCACCCCGGAAGCCCGCGCACTTCTTGCGTCGGTCTACAAGGTGAGCCTGCACCCTCCGCACACGAAGTTCCAACCGAACGGGCTGCCGCTCAAGCAGTTCTACTATCGCAACGACGACGGCGGCCCCGGTTACGGCAAAGATTCGCGGTTGCAGTTCACCGCACCGGCGGACGGTGACTACCTGGTCCGTTTACGAGACTTGCGCGGCCTCCAGGGAGAAGACTTCGCGTACCGCATGACAATCCGTGAAACGAGGCCGGACTTCCGGTTGGCTTTGGACCCTCCGAACCCCAACGTCCCCCGCGGAGGCGGAGCGACCGTCACGGTGAATGCGCTGAGAATCGATGGCTTCGACGAGGCGATCGATGTCGCGGTTCTCGACCTGCCAGCGGGGCTCAGCGCCACGCGCGAAACGATTGCGCCCCGAGAGAACTCGACCGCCGTGACGATTTGGGCTGACCAGAACGCGGAGCCGGCGCATCCGGCGCGGCTCGAAGTGGTTGGGACAGCGCGACTCGGTGGAAAGAATGTCACACGCACAGCGGGAGCGGACGACAGGCTGCGCTACGTCGCCCTAGCACAACCTGCGGACGTCACGGTGCACGTCGAGACGCCCGAAGTTTCGCTTGAAGCGGGAACCACCACCCGTGTCGCGGTGAACATTCGGCGTAACAACGGCTTCGCCGGCCGCGTGCCCATCTCGATCCTGAACTTGCCCTTCGGAGTGCGGGTGACCGACGTTGGTCTCAACGGCGTGCTCATTACGGAAGACGAGACACGCCGGGAGTTCGTCTTGGAGGCGCTGCCGGATGTCGAGCCGACCGAGCGTTTGGTGCATGTGACGGGGACCGTCGATACCCGTTCGCCGCTGCGACCGCAGTATGCCGCAAGGCCGTTCAAGCTGAAGGTATTGCCGCGTTCGATGGCTCAGGTCAAGTCGGCGAGGGGGTCGGGCTCAAGCGCCAACAGGTAGAAACAGGTATCCGAAGGAGTGCGAACCCAGCGTGCGAAAAGCCTACGCCAGGGAGCCTTGCGCGCGGGCCACTACAGTTTGTTCAGCCCGTTGAGGGCCGCGATCTTGTAGGCCTCCGCGAGTGTCGGGTAGTTGAAGACAGCGTCGCGGAAATAGTCGACGGTGCCGTTGTGATCAATGACGGCCTGCCCGATGTGTACCAACTCGGTGGCGTTCTCTCCAAGGATGTGCACCGCAAGCAGCCGCCGGTTCTCACGATGAAAGAGCAGCTTCAGCACACCGTTGTTCCCACCGCTGATATGGGTGCGCGACAGCTCGCGAAAGCGTGCCAACCCTGTCTCATACGGCACGGAGTCTTTCGTTAGCTCTTCTTCGGTGGGACCGATCATCGAGATCTCGGGGATGGTGTAGATCCCAAACGGAAGACGGGAGAAGGACTTCTCGGCTTCGGCGCCGCACGCATGCAGGGCGGCCAGCCGTCCCTGCTCGGCGGAGGTGGAGGCGAGGCTCGGGAATCCGATGATGTCGCCGACGGCGTAGATGTCCTCAATTTCCGTGCGGTAGTGCTCATCGACCTTGATGCGCCCGCGCTCGTCGGCCGGCAGGCCGATGGCCTCGAGGTTCAGGTCACTGGATGCCCCCTGGCGGCCGGCGGCAAACATGGCGGAGTCGCACTTGAGTTCCTTGCCGCTCTCCATCGAGACACGAACCTTGCCGTCGTCGGTGCGAGTGACGGTATCGACACGTTCCCCGAATCGCAACGTGATGCCCTGGTCGCGCATGTTGTAGTAGAGCGCATCTTCGATCTCGTCATCGACGAACTCGAGCGGACGCTGCCGGCCGTCGATCAGCGTGACCCGAACGCCAAGAGTGCGGAAGATCGTTGCGTACTCGGCCCCCACGATGCCCGCGCCGATGAAGGCCATGGTGCGCGGCAACTCTGTCAAGTTGAGCAAGCCGTCACTATCAATGATCTTGCGGTCGTCGAACTCGATGCCGGGCGGACGGGCCGGCCTGGTTCCGACGGCCAGAATGATCTTGTCGGCGCTGATGACCCGGTTGCCGCCATCGGTCTGTACCAGGATCTTGTGGGGATCGATGAAGCAGGCGGTGCCGGGCACGATGTCGATGTAGTTGCGAATCAACTGGTCGCGCGCGACGTTCACTTCTGCCTCGGTGACCCGCTGCGTGCGGAACGTGAGGTCCTGGAAGGTGATTTTTTCTTTGACGCGATACGCGGAACCGTAAAGCTCGCGTTGGCGAACACCCGTGAGGTATGAGGCCGCCTCGCGGAGCGTCTTGCTCGGAATCGTGCCCTGGTGCAGGCAGATGCCGCCGACGCTCATGTGGCGCTCGATCACCGCCACCTTTTTGTCCAGCTTGGCGGTCGAGATCGCCGCCTTGCGCCCCGCCGGCCCGCTGCCGACAACGACTACATCGTAATCTCTCATCCACACCCCTCCTTGGGGTCGAACTGCTATCCAATCATATCCCTATTCATCTGCTGTCGATCGGCCGAAGCGGGCAGCACTGTCCGCGATGCATTCTGCGTGATGCTGAGCGAGACTGTTACTCCACGATCGGACTCTCCGCGCATCACTTCCCTTTGTCGCAAGAGTCCAAGTCTCTTCGTTGGATCGGCGAATTGTACGAAAACCTTGCTCAAAGCCCCCTCTTCTCAAAAAAGCGTGTGTACTTGCTTGCACCCTACGGTCCGACTGGTGTACAACAAATCGTCGAGCTCAAGGATTGTTATGACAGCACTTGGAACCGTTTTTCTCGTGATCGCGTTGATCCCGGTGGCATCCGCCGCGGACGGGTTGAATAGTCTTGCCGAGCAGGAAGAGAAGGAAGGGTACCGCCTTCTTTTCGACGGCAAGACGCTCGCCGGATGGGACGCGCAACCCGGCCTGTGGTCCGTCCGGGAGGGCGCGATTATCGGCTCGAGCCACAACCAGAAGATGACCGGGAACAGTTTCCTCATCAGCAAGGAGAGCTTCTCGGACTTCATCCTGCGACTCGATATCAAAGTCGTCAATCACAACAGCGGCGTTCAGTTCCGCAGCGAGGCGCTGCCGAATTGGGTCGTGCGGGGCTACCAGGCCGATGCCGCCGAAGGCAAGTGGTGGGGCAGCCTGTACGGTGAAAAGACGAATCGGGGCGTGATCGTCGACGGATATCACGGCAAGGGCGAGAAGGTCGCGCGTGAGGGAGGTTGGAACCAATACGAGATCATCTGCCACGGCAAGAAGATCACGCTCAACCTCAACGGGCTGGTCACCGCGGACATCGTAGACGAGATGTCGTCGGAAGGCATCATCGCTTTGCAGTTGCACCGCGGCCCGCCCATGGAAGTGCAGTTCCGCAATATACGCATCCGGCCGCTCGACTGAGGGTTCGGAATGTCGGTCGGGGCCGAGCCGGCAACGTCTGCGTAAGGAGTTCATCTGATGAAGAAAGTCTCTCTGGGCAGTTGGGCCTTTGCTTTCGGGCCCTACGCGTCCGATCCGGTGCCTTTTGACAAGACCGCGAAACGGCTTACCGAAGCCGGCTATGACGGAATTGAGATCTGCGGCATCCAGGAGCACATCACACTCGACGCGTATCCGACCAGGGAATCGCGGCAGGACGTCAAGAAAATGCTGGACGATTTGGGCCTGGAGACTTCCGGCTACGCCTGCGACCAGTACGCGACCGATCCCACTGAAGAAGCAGCGAAGCAGAAGTATCTAGACCAGTTCGCCCGGAACATCGAGATGTGCAACGACCTCGGAATCCGCGATATCCGCGTGGACACGGTAGCTGACCCGGGCAAGTATTCCAACGACAACGACTACGAGTCCGCCAAGGGACGAGTCGTCGAGGTCTTCCAAGAGGCGGCACAAAAGGCGCAGGACGCCGCTGTCGCGCTCCACTGGGAGTTCGAGCCGGGTTTCATCTTCAACAAGCCTTCAGAGATCGTTGAGCTGCACGGGAAAGTGGCGCATCCCAACTTCACGGTGATGTACGACACGAGCCACGCCCACATGTGCGCGGTGGTCGGCTCTCGTCAGTACGGAGAAAAAGAAACGTTGCCCGGCGGGATCGAAGAGCTATTGGCGAACCTGCAGGGCAAGATCGGCGCCATTCATTTGATCGACTCCGACGGCGGCCTCCACGACAACCACACCAGCACGCACAACCCCTTCGGCACGGGCGATGTCGATTTCAAGTCGGTCTCGCCGAAGCTGTTGGCGGTGCCCAATATCGACTACTGGGCCATCGACATGTGTTTCTGGCCGGGATCGTGGGAGTTGGTGGAGTCTTCGCTCGCGTTTGTAAAGAATCTAGTCACCAATGCGGAGGCGGCCGCGGCGACGATTTGAAAAGGCGCGGCGCACGAGTTGGCGACCGGCTACTGGCGCCTTGGCTTTACGGCTTCCCAAGGTCACTCCACCGTGGTGAAACGCCCTTCCTTAGACCACTGTCTAGCCGTTGGGTTGGGGGCACTCGTTCTGATTGCGATTGCCTTTCTGGCTGTTTTCCTCACGCCGGATCCAGCGGTACAGGCAAGCATCATCCTGGTGGACCACAACAACTCGACCACCCCCCTGCGACTGCCGCTGGTCAGAATACTCCGGTGGATGTCGCTCGGGACGTCGCTCCTCCTTTTCGTCCTCGCGATGGTGGCGTACGCGAGCAGGAAACGGTTGATCCCCCTTCTCTCGATCGTCCTCGACGATGTTCGCGACTATCGGAGGGAAGTGACTGCCGAGATCCTCGGCTTACTCTCGCCCGGCGAGCGGTGGAAGCTGGGCGTCCTCGGCGTCTTTTTTGCGGTGGGGCTGGCTCTGCGTATCGCCGCCCTCGACGCGCCGATGCGTTACGACGAGTCGTACACCTTCAACTACCACGGGCAACGGGACGTACTGAACATCGTCTCGGACTACACGACGCCGAACAATCATATCTTCCAGTCGGTGCTGGTGCACTTCAGCTATCGATGGTTCGGCGCCTCACCGATTGCTTTGCGCCTGCCGGCTCTACTGGCAGGACTGTTGCTGGTTCCGGCATCGTTCTGGCTCCTCCGCCGGCTGTTTGACGACGGCATCGCTTTGATCTCCGCGGGGCTTGTGGCGCTGTCGGCGCCGCTGATCTCCTACTCGGCCAACGCGCGCGGCTATACCTGGCTGACCTTGCTGTTTCTGCTGGGCTTCACGCTGGCGACACGTCTTCGGGAGAAGCGCAACCTGGCGGCGTGGGGGCTGTTTGTGATCGTGTTCGTGCTCGGCTTCTTTACCATTCCGGTGATGCTCTACGGGTACGCATTGGTGTCGGTCTGGATGTTTCTATCGGCAGCGCGGAAACGACGCAAGGTCCTGCTTGTCGAATGGGTCGTCGCCTCGGCCGCGCTAGTGTCGCTGGTGTTACTGCTGTACACCCCGGCGGCTGTGCGCTGCACGGTCCAAAACATTCTGGCGAATCCCTTCGTACGCCCGCTGCCTTTTTCGGTGTGGGCGACCTATTTCCCGATGCTTCCGGGCGGTCTGGCCGAGTATGGGAGTAGCTCGTTTCCGTTCGCCTTGCGGATACTGCTGCTCATCGGCCTGGCTGTCTCGCCGGTGCTACACGGTGACCGGGGCCGCCGGGCCCGGCGGCTTCATGCATCGGTTCTGCTGTCGGTTCTTCCAATCATTGTGGTGCAGCAGGTGGTGCCGTTCTTGAGGGTTCTGATGTTCCTGCTCCCGATCTACTCCGGGTTGGCGGTCGTGGGACTCGCTGGTTTGATCGATTGGACCCCGCGCTCGTTTGGATCGCGCTCGAGACGGCCCGTTTTTGTGACGGTGGCGCTGGCCGTAGCTCTGCTGGGAGCCGGCCTGCTGTACGAGCGGCAACCTCCACGAGGGCTGTTCACCGACCTGCCCAAGGCCCTCCAGGAGTTGAAGCCGTTACTCGCGGACAACGATCGCATCGTGGCCGGCATCCCTCTCAGCGAACCGCTTCTTTACTATGCCGAGCGGGCGGGCCTTCCGCGCGGAGCCGTTCATGAGTTTTTGCCCTATTGGGGCGACCGGCAACTCGACCGCTATGCGACGATTTACTTCGTCGAAGAGAAGAGCCCGCCCAAGCGGGCGTTTGCGAGCTTCGAGGTGAGGTCGCTGCGGGTGTCGCACCCGGCTTTCGAAATGTACTTCGAGCCGCCGGAGCAGGTAGGGGAGTCCGACTTTACAACCTGGTATCGGCTCCGTCGCAGCAAGGACGAGTTGTAGGCTGCCTTACTGGATTAGACCCTGTCCCTGCTGTATCACGACAGCCTGATTTGCTTCAACACCTTCAAGCGCTTCGGTGCTCCCGTCCGGCCAGCGGACTTCGACGGTCACCGTTGCCTCCGAGCTGAGGCCGAAATGCACCCGAAAGTCGCTTTGCGAGATGTGGTAGCCGCCGCTGCGCACATCATCAAACTGTGCCCGCGTGCCCGCGTTTACCGTAATGCGTGCGCCGATGGCGTCTCGGCCTGAAGCGGTCAGGGCCCGCACCAGCAGGAAGTTGCCTTTAGCAGCGTCGTTCTTAAGCAGCGACGGCCCCTCGTGCATGTTGACGGTAACAATCTCCAAGTCGCCGTCGTTGTCCAAGTCGCCGAGCGCAATGCCTCGGGACGAATGCCCCTCGCTGATGCCCGTTCCGGCGTCCGAACTCAGGTCGTGAAACTGCCCGTCGCGCCGGTTCCAGTAAAGCAAGCGGCGCTGATGGAAGGTCTCGCTGACGCGGCTTTCGTCGACGCCCGGATAGACGTGCCCGTTGGCGACAAAGACGTCTTTCCAGCCATCGTGGTCCACATCAAGAAAGGCCGTGCCCCACCCCAGATATTGCGTGTTGACCGCCAGGCCGGTGCGGATCGTCTCATCGCTGAAGATGAGGTCACCCTCGTTTTTGTACAGAGTGTGCGTATCGCTTGAAAAGTTGGTCTTGAAGATGTCCAGGTGACCGTTTCCGTCGTAGTCGGCCGCGGTGGCGCCCATGCCGGCTTGCTCCATGCCATCCACGTTGTAGGCGGTGCCGGAGATGACACCGACTTCGTCGAAAGTCCCGTCCTTCTGGTTGTGGTAGAACAGGCTCGCCGTCGAGTCGCACGCCACGTAGATGTCGGTCCAGCCGTCGTTGTCGAAGTCGGCGGTGAGGGGAGTGAAGCCGTAGTGGCGCTTGGGACCGCTGATACCGGCCTCGTCAGACACGTCGCGAAAGACACCGCTGCCGTCGTTCTCGTAGAATGACATCGTCTCGCGCGGCAGCCCGATCGGGCCGCACAGCACCGGCAGACCCTTCCAACGGCACTCGGCCTTCTCACCGGGCTTGGGGGTCTTCGCGGGATCGAAATCAGAGTAGTTGGCCACGAAGAGATCGAGGTCCCCGTCACGGTCGTGGTCGAGGAACGCGCAGCCGGTGCCCCATCGTCTCTTGGGCAAAGTGAGGCCTCGTTTCTCCGTCTCGTCGCGGAAGGTTCCATCCCCCTGGTTGCGATAGAGGACGTTCTGCCCCCAGTGGGTCACGAGCAGATCGACGTGGCGGTCGTCATCGACATCACCGGCGCAGACGCCTTGGCCCCAGCCGGTGTGGACGACGCCGGCCTTTTCCGTCACATCCTCGAACGCAAGGTTCCCCTTGTTGCGATACAAGTAGTGCCGCACGGGCCCCTGGTCACCCTCGAAGCGGTCGGCGTTGACAAAGAAAAGGTCCATCAGGCCGTCATTGTTGTAGTCGAAGATCGCCACGCCGGTGCCGGTCGTTTCGACGATATAGGTTTTCTCCTGCTCGTCGCCTGACACGTTGACACCAGTCAGGCCGGCTTGTTTCGCGATGTCGCGGTAGTCCACCGCCGGCGCTTCGAGCCCCTGCGGCAAGGGTCGTCGGGGCTGCGCCCGGCGTCCTGTGACGGCAACGCCTTGGCCTATGGCGCAGGGCAACAGAGTGCATGTGGCCAAACAACCCACCAGGAACGGGCTGACGTAGGCACGCGGTGCACGGAGGGCTCGTTCAGGAATCGAAGTCACCACCGAGAAGAAGGATTCCCCTCCTGCACATTATAGGGTTCGACTCGCCGCCGACTTCATTGCGTCCTTTGACCAAGGTCGCGACCGGTCCGTGAGGATCTACGTCACCGGAACAGCGCTCGCATCAGTTCGTCGTGGGCGCTGAAGTTGGGGACGATCCAGTCGGCGCCAACCGAGACGAGGCGCTCACGCTTCACGGGATCGACGTTGACGCAATCAGGCTCATCGGTGGCGACTCCTACCGCCAAGCCACCGACTTCCTTGACGTTCTCGATCTCAACGAAGCCGTCGCCAAAGCCGAGAAACTCGCATCCCTCGAACTCGCTGTCGCGAATAATGCGCCCGATAAGAATCTTCTTCGAGAACGATTTGTAGTCGTCGAGAGCGCCGTAACGGCCGCCGTCGAAGTAGGAGTCGACCTCGAGCAGGCGCGCCTCGGCGCGCATGTACTGCTGGTCGGTGCCGCTGGCGAGATACATCTTCAGGCCGCGCTCCTTGAGAGAATCGAGCAGGCGGTGACCGCCGGGGACGACCATTTCATCAGCAGCGATGGAACCTGCCTCCAGCCCTGCGATGCGGTCTTTGATCTTCTCGGAAAGGCGGTCGAGGTAGATGTGCTTGTACTCCACAGCGTCAAGCGGCGTTCCTCCGCGCTTCTCGATGTGGCCGGCGAACTCGATCATCTGGTAGATGGTCTGCCTTCCCGTGAGGCGGCCGACGAACTCCTCAACGACAGCACGCAGCTCGTCTTCGCTCTCTCCGCTGTTCAGCTCGAGCAGCGGCTCCACCATCATCGGCACCATCACGTCGACCCATCCGGCGCGGATCAAAGAAATCGTGCCGTCGAAGTCAAACAGGACGACCTTTGCGCGGGAGGCGTCGGCGTCGGGGTTGAGAGTTTCAATCATTGCTTGCTTAACCTAGAGCAGGTAGGGGCGTAGCGTTATCCGCGCCGGCGACGGCCCCTTCCAGGAACGGCGAGGCCGAGGCGCCGGCGGCTCCTACCCGCTATCGAGGGGACTGATCGAAGAGGGATCGCACTTGCGGCTCGGCGTGCCGCGTAGCTGGAAATCGTCGAAGTCACCGGTTTCGTCGAACGAGCCTACGCCCACCCAACCGTAGGAAAAAGACGTGTCCACAACGTGGAAGCGAGCCTGGTCCTCGCCGTTGATATAGACGTGGATGCTACCCGGTCCAGTCTTGCGAGCGACTCTGACCGTACGCCAGTCGGTCGTCGGCAGTACGGGCTTCGCACCCATACCTCCGATACGATAACGCTTGCCGCCGCTGACTTTGAAGACGCCGTTGTGCACGCGGGAGTCGCCGTCGTCGCGCGAGACGTGGGCGTAGTAGAAATGACCGCGGTCTTGGAAACCGAAGGCGACCAGCAGGCTCTTGCCGCCGCGGCGCATCTTGACCTGTGCCTGGAAATCGCTCACACAACCAGGCTCCCAGAGGGCGAACTTCACTGGCCGGCGCGGGTCGCCGATGGGGCCTTCCTCGGCGAGTCGGAGGAAGTGATTGCCGTCCTCGACCGCGAGTTCCCAGTCGGCGGGGAGTGGGACGTGCCAACTCTCCAGCCCGCCTTTCTCGAAGTCGACGTGCCAACCGGACTCACCGGTCGAGAGGAGAGTCGAGCAGAACAGGAAGCAAAGAAGCGTTCGCATGCTCTGTCTTTTGTATCAGACCCACACAGATCACGACAGCCGTTCTCGATGGAGCCACATCCGGAGTCGAGCATTCGTCTCGATCCAAGCGTTCCGGTGAGGCAGTCCAGCGATTCAGTGGCCAAGACATCAGCGATCGCTGGGCCCCAAGAGGGCAAGAATCGCCCTGGTATCAACCGGATCTGAGAAGGCTTGAGGGGGTGCCAAGCGAAACTACAACGTCTTTACATACGCGATGACGTTGCACTTCTCTTCGTCGCTGATCAGCTTCTCAAAGGCCGGCATGCCGCCACCACCCTTGTTGAGGTTCTCGAGGATGACCTCGTAAGTGGCATCTTTCCCACTGGGCAGCTTGCCGTCCTTGATGCCCTGCAGCCCGGGGCCGATCTTCTTGTCCTTGCTGTCGGTGTTGTGGCAAATGCCACATTTGGTCTCGAATAACGCCTTACCTTCTTCCGCGTTACCCTTGCACTCCTCAGCGGTCGCGAGGCCGGCCAGCAGAAAGACTGAAGTGACGGCAACAAGAACGTTCCAACGAAGCATGCCTGGGTATCTCCTCTAGGGTAAGCTAGCTAGTGCTTGCCGCTATTCTAGCGTATTTGCCGATCACCGGATTTCCTGGCTGGCCGGCGATCGAGCTGAGCGCAAGGCCGCGTTGTGCAACGGCCTAATGTCGTCTGCCCATCTCGACCAGCAAGCCTGGACGGCGATCACACGATACGGCTCGGTGCGACTGCACCGCCGCCATCCATGTCCGACGCTCTTGCGCTCTTTGCCAAGGCCCCTATTCCCGGTCGCGTCAAGACTCGGCTGCAGCCCATTCTCTCTCCGCAACAGTCGGCCGAGCTACAGCACGCTTTGGTAAGAGACAGCTGGGAGAACGTGCAGTCCATCGAGGCCGTGGCGATTCGTCTCTATTCCGACGTGGAGTGGCCGGGCTTTGTCGAGTTCGCCGGTGCCGAGCGGGTGCGCCTTCAACGGGGGCGTGACTTAGGCGAGAAGATGTTCCACTGTTTTGAGGAACTGCACCAGCGGGGTAACGATCGAATCGTGATCGTAGGCAGCGACAGTCCGACCCTGCCCACCGAGCACATCGAGCGGGGTTTCGAGGTACTGCACGAGACGGATGCGGTTCTGGGTCCGGCTGAAGACGGCGGATACTATGCGGTGGGCTGCCACCGGCCTCGCGCGGACATGTTCGAAGACATCGCTTGGTCGAGCAGGGAAACCTTGATTCAGACTGAAGCTGCCTTTCTCCGCGTCGGTCTGCGATCGCTACGCTTGCCGCCCTGGTACGACGTTGATACCGTCCGTGATCTCGCGCGGCTCGCAGTCGACCCGCTGCTGCGGGGTCACACGAAAAACTGGCTCGAGCGCAACGAGGCACTGGTCGAAGCGTGCAGCGCCGCTGGGTAAGCGCACCGTCCGGGGCGTCGATTTCCGATGCTACAGTAGGGGCTCCGCCATAGGGGCCAGAAGAGGGTGGGAGGAAGACCATGAGCGACAAAAGCGAAGAGGCGAATCCCATCCGCCGGCGTTCCCTGCTGCAAGGCACGGCCACGGCCTTGGGTGTCGGCTCTCTGGCCGCGGGCGCGCAGAGCGCGGTCAACGCGGCGGCCTCACAGGCGGCGGTTTCACCCAACGACAAGCTGCAAATCACCAAGCTCGAAACCTTCCTGGTCAAGCCCCGCTGGCTGTTTCTGAAGATGTACACCAACGCCGGCCTGGTGGGGCTCGGCGAGCCGATTCTCGAAGGGCGAGCCAAGACCTGCGCCGAAGCTGTGTCGGAGATGGAGCCCTACCTCGTGGGACAGGACCCACGGCGGGTCGCCCACCACTGGCAGGCGTTGTACCGCCATGCCTTCTACCGCGGCGGACCACTGCTGACCAGCGCCTTGAGTGGAGTGGAGCAAGCAATGTGAGACATTACCGGCCAGGCGATCGGTGTCCCGGTTTATCAGCTGCTGGGAGGTCCGACACGCGACCGGGTGCGGCTCTATAAGGGCGGTGCCAATCCCGACACGGTTCGCGGCTTCATTCGTGAGGGATTCACAGCCTTCAAGGTCGGTGTGGCGGGGACGCGGCGTCCCAGGATCGTTGAAAACAAGGCCTTTGTCGATCGTGTCGCCGAGAACTTCGGGGCCCTGCGTGACGCCGCCGGACCGGAGGTCGATATCGGCATCGACTTCCACGGCAAGATCAGTCCGCAAACGGCCAAGCTGCTGATCAAGGCGCTCGAGCCCTACCAGCCGATGTTCATCGAGGAACCAATCAACTGCCAGAACCACGACATCATGGCAGAGATCGCCCACGGCACACATTTACCAATTGCCACGGGCGAGAGAGTGTTTACGAAGTGGGGTTTTCGGGAAGTACTCGAGAAGGGTGCCGCGTCCATTCTGCAGCCTGACCTGTGCCACGCCGGCGGTATTCTCGAAACGCGCTTGATCGCCGGCATGGCCGAGGCCTACTATGCCGCGATTGCCCCGCATAATCCGCTGGGACCGATTGCCACCGCCGCCTGCGTTCAACTGGACGCCACGATCCCGAACTTCATGTGCCAGGAGTATCGCTCGCTGGGCGAGGGCTATCTCAAGCAGCCGCTCGTGTTCAAAGACGGCTACGTCGAGTTACCCACCAAGCCCGGCCTGGGCATCGAACTCGACGAGAACGCCTTGGCCGACAAGATCGACCACGACTGGCGCAACCCCGAAACGTACCTCTCTGAAGACAACTCGGTGGTGGACTGGTGATCGCACAAGCCGCCCGCCGCTACGCGCGGCGAGGCCCTATACACTCGATCACTCGGTTGCACGGCGGCATTGAATCTCTGCGGATCTCCGCCATCACCTTAATCCTCCTCACGCTGGCCGGCTGTTCGAGCGGCGCCGACATCGTCATCGGCTCGAAAAACTTCAGCGAGAACGTCCTGCTGGGCGAACTGTTGGCCCAGCACATCGAGGCGCGCACGGATCTCAAAGTCGAACGCCGCTTGAGCTTGGGCGGTACCTTCATCTGCCATGAGGCGATGCTGTCGGGGGACCTCGACATCTACCCCGACTACACGGGTACGGCCCTCACCGCAATCCTCCGCAAGCCGGTGATGCAGGATCCCGCGGCCGTGTTTGAGGAGGTGGCCAGAACTTACGAGCAGGAGTTCCGTATCCGATGGATGAAGCCCTTCGGGTTCAACAACACCTATGCCATGGTCGTGCGCGGTGAAGACGCCGAGCGCGACGGCCTGCGCACCATCTCCGACTTCTCCCGTGTTGCCCCTGAGCGTATCATCGGGTTCAGCTTCGAGTTCGCCGAGCGCCAAGACGGCTATCAGGGCTTCATCAAAGCTTACCGGATGAAGTTCAAACAGGAGCCCAAGACCGTTGATCTCGGCCTGATCTACCGCGCCTTGCAGGACGGTGAAATCGATCTTGCCGTGGGAAGCTCGACCGACGGCCTCATCCCGGCATTGAACCTTCGTGTGCTCGAGGACGACCGCCGCTACTTCCCTCCCTACGACGCCGCGCCGCTGGTCCGAACCGCTACCCTCGAGAAGCACCCCGAGCTTGCGGCCGTCATCCACGAGTTGGGCGGGCTGTTAACCGAGCAAGAAATGCAAAAGCTCAACTACGAGATCGACGGCGAGCACCGGCCGGTGGCGGAAGTCGCCCGCAAGGTTAGGGCCGCGAAAGGACTCTAGGGACGGGGACCGGCGGTCGCCGGGCTGGCCCGCATTCTCAACACCTAACGGACGAAGCACGCGATAAGACCGCGGTGACTTTGTTGCGCTTGCTTGTCGTGCTCCCGGTACCGTCAAATACGCCCAATCCGACAAAGACGGGGGCGCCAAGCTGCTCGCGCCTCGTCCTGACGGCCTTCTCACGCACTTCGCCTTGCGACGTGGTGAGAAGACAGGCTAGAGCATCGGCCTAGAGAAACGGCGACGGCCGAGTCGGCGCGCGGCTCATCCCCAACCGGGCCACGAACCGCGGATACAAGCCCATGCAGAATCCGAAGACCATATGGCTCAGAAAGGCTGCCGGAAGCGACTGGTACGTCACGACGGCCGGATTGACGCGCGGCCAAAAATAGCGGAACGCCACGAAGAACCAGAGCACGCCCAGCAACAGGCCGATCCAATGCGAGCGGATCGGGTGTGACAGGTATCTCACCAGCAGCAAACCAAACAGTATCCCCATCACTCCGGCCACCAGCAGATAGAGCGCCAACCCGGTCAGTGTGCCCATCGAGAAACGCGCGCTGAACGCCGCCTGCGGATGCAGGGCGGCTGCGACGATATTGAGGAACCGCCAAGGCCCCTCGCCCCGCAGCCAGCCTTCGGCCATCAGGTAGAGCACGGTGACCAATCCTGCAACGATGCCTGTTTCGAGCGCCGCCAGGGTCAGCCACAGGCGCGGGACAGCAAACCTCCTTCGTGGTCTACGCCGCTTGATGGGCATGGTCCTTCCTCATCCTAGTGAACTGAGGCCGAGACCATCCTTCGATCGGGACCGCAGGGAACACGATCTCGGCGTACTAACCGGCCGGGAGGCTTGCCGATGGACGCCGATCCCACTTGTACGCGGGAGACAACCGTTACGGCAGCCGCTTAGATGCGCTATAGTCAGACATTCCCTCGGGTCGCCGTGTGAACCGGCGCGACCACCGGCGGTACATTCCGTTCTGGTGTGTCACCCGGCGGCTTGCCTCAGAGCAGAGAAACGGGAGGCCCTCGTTCATGGCCCATTTGCATACCCGGAAAGACTTCCAACTCTTCATCGTCAACCCGGCCCCTGCCGCCGAGCGAATCAACTTCTCGTTCATCACCCCGCGAGCCTTGCCGGTGATGGCAGCGTGCACGCCCCAAAGCGACTATCTCGAGGGCGTACGCCTGGTCGACCAAGCGATCGAGCCGTTTCCGATCGACGAGGTCCGGCCCGGCGACCTTCTCGGCATCAGCATCCACACGTTCAATGCGATTCACGGCTACGCCCTGGCTCGCGAGGCAAAGAAGAAGGGCGCGACCGTGATTTTCGGCGGTCCGCACCCGTCCATCTTTCCCGAGGAGACTCTCAAGCACGGGGATGCGGCCGTGACCGGCGACGCCGAAGTTGTCTGGACCCAAGTCCTTGATGACTACGCCGACGGCAAGCTCGAAAAAGTGTATCGAGGCGGGCAGGTGGAGCCCGACTATTTCACCCCGGCGCGCTGGGACCTTCTGAAGACCGAACGCTACCTGGTGGGTTCGATCCAGACGGTTCGCGGCTGCCCCAAGCAGTGTTCCTTCTGCTCGGTGTGGGTCCAGGATGGGCGTGTGCCGCGCGTGCGCGCCAACGATGCCATCCTGCAGGAGGTGCACGCGCTCTATCGCGCCGGTTTCCGGCTGGTGATGTTCGCCGACGACAACTTCTACCCCTACAACCGCGAGGACATCGCCAACGCCCGCGACGCCGAGCAGAAGAAAATACTCGAAGCCGGCCTAGAGAACCGTTTTGAACTACTCCGCCAGCTCGCCGACGAAGTGCCCGAGGACATGTTCTTCTGCACCCAGATCACGATGGAGGTGGCCGACGATCCCGAGTACCTGGCGGCGATGAGAAAAGCCCACGTCCAAGGCGCGCTGATCGGTATTGAGACCGTCACCCCCGAAGGGCTCAAGGCGACGAACAAGACGTTCAATTTCACCGGCGATCTACTGGCGGAGAAACTCGAGCAGGTCCGCACCCAGGGCTTCCCCTACATCATGGGGGCCTTTATCTTCGGGATCTCGAGTGACACCGAGAAATCACTCGACTACACGATTGATTTCGCCCGTGACTGCGGCATCGCGATGGCCCAATTCATTCCCCTGACGCCGCTGCCCGGCACCGTCGACTTCCACATGATGCGCCGTGGACGCGCGCCGCTGAAGATGGTCAAAGAAGACTACGATTACTGGCTCGATCCGGATCACCCTCGCATCCTCTATCACCACCCCAACCTCAGCGAAGAGAAGCTGCTCGAAAAGGTCGAGGCCGCCTGGAGTAACTTCTACAGCATCGCGTCGGTGCTCAAGCGGTCGAAGCGCTTCGGTCTACTCGGGGACTGGCGCCGATTCCTGGCCTACTTCATCGTGTGCCGGGGCCTGCTCACGCGGTACAAACGCTATGGCCTGTCCGCCGACAGCGCCGTCAGGGGCACGAAGCGCAAGTTGGCCACTTTGCTGGGTCAGGCGGCGATGAAATTGATGAAGCGCCCCGCGATGCCCGCCGTCGAAGTGGAACCCGCGCCGTCGATCCGCCGAGCCGCGTAAAGCACACAGATGTAGGGGCGGACCACTGTGTCCGCCCTGCTTCTACTAACCTAGAAGTTGACTTGGTTCGCCTTCATCCCCCCGCAGCCGTTGTTCTTGAACGGACGGGGGCAGCCGCCCCGGTAGCAGCTGTTTCCGCTGAACCCTTCAGGGTTCACAAAGGCGATCCACTCGGACGTCTTGGTTTGGACTTCTTTCGCGCCTGCTCCCTGCTCTGCGATGAGATAGTTCGCGAGCCCCCAGATCGTGCGGGAGAGGTTACACGGGCAGCAGCAGGTGTAGGCGCTATTGTCGCTGCAACAGGGCGCCGGCATGGCGCCCAGGGCCTCTTTCTTGACGGCTTCTTGCGCCGGTGTCAGATGGATCTTGCGCTCCCATTCCATGAACTGCCGGCTCTGGCCTTGGACGTCGCTGAAAATGATCTCCCCTGCAGCGCAGCCGGTCGAAGCAAGGGTGCAGACGATGAGAATCACGATGCGGCGGGCGTTAAGAAACTGTTTCCGGGTCACGTAACCATCCTTTTCCTTATTGCTGGGGTCGCCGGCGCGCTCTAACCCAACAGCTTCTCAATCCGCGCCGCCAGGTCGTTGTAACTCATGTTGCCCGGGTGATAGAGGCGAACAACACCCTCTCGGTCGACGAGCACGAGCGTCGGCGTCGTACTCACGCCGAGCTGGACGAAGTTCTCGCTGCTCACTGGAGCCGTCATCCACGAGGGCACGGGCTGCTTGCGCTGATAAGCCCCGCGCAGGTATCGCATCTCCTCCTCGGGAGTGGCATCCTCACCACGCGCAATGTAGCCGTAGAGCCGGGTCGGTCCCACGACCGAGAAACCGCGCGGGCCATACTTCTCATGGAGTATTTCTAGAATCGGCTCCTGCTCCTTGCAGTCGCCGCACCAGTGCGCCCAGAAGTAGAACAGCGTGACGTTGCCCTTCAGTGCTTCGGCAGACGACCGCTTCGAGCCCAGGTGCGCCTCGGCGGAGAGCATTGGCATGGGCTTGCCTTCAAGGCTCAGCAAGTTGACGTTTTTCTGGATCCGCGTCTCGATCGAAGTGCCCTCATACCGCGCCCGCTGCTCCTGGAGGAACGCGACCGCTTCGCCCCTCTGTCCACGTGCGTTGTAGGTGTGGCTGAGGACCTCGATCGCCGCTCCCACCGCCAGGGGGAGATTCTCGTCTGCGTCAAGGTCACGCGTTTTTAGCAACTCGAGGCTGCCGTCGAACGCTTCTTGGGCATACTTCTCCGCCAGGTCCCATTGTTTGGCGAAGCTCGCCCCACGGCACAGCCATGACACGGCCAAAAGCCAGTCGGCCGTCAACTCGTGCTGTGACGATCGTGCCTGCTCGAGCGTCTTGTGGGCGTTGGGGACATCCTGCGCAAACGCGAGCTTCTTCATCCGGTTGACGAGCTCGACCGACTGATTCGATGCGCCCGATAGGGCTAGGCAGACAACTGCGATCAGGCCGAGAGTGGTCCGGGCCGGTTTATGACGTCTCATGACGAAGATCTCCTCTACGACACGCTGTGACAACTCAGACGGAACCCCGCGCTCCCCGTAGACTATCACGGCGATGGACGGGCGAGGGTTTGTCAAGAAAAGGGGCCGCCGTCGTTGGGACAGAGCCGCAGGTGTAAACCTGCGGGCCCGCGGGAGCAGCCTGCGGCGGGGTTCGACGAGCCGCGTCGGTTGACATTAAACCGCAAGTCGACATTTGCGAAGCTTTCCGCGCGTGGCGGAGCGCCCGCGGATTTACATCCGCGGCTCTGTTGCTGTTGTGGTATAAGAGGTTTCCCGCGGCGGCGGCAATCGCGCATCAGCGGGGGGAAGCGAGCAAGGATGGCATCGGAGAACCAATCGTTTCGTGGGCCTTGGATGATCGCAGCCTGCTTCGTGACCTTCGGGCTTTCAACCGGGTTCCCCTACTACAACATTGCTTTCTTCTTCGACTACTTCCGCGACGGCCACAGTTGGACCCAGGAACTCGTCACCACCGGCGCCCCGATTGCCGTGCTCTTGACCATTTGGGCCGGCCCGATGATCGTCCCCCGCGTCAGCCCGCGGCTGCTGATCATCATCGGCACGGGCATGACTTTCGGGGCCTTTCAATGGTTCGGGCGTCTGGGCGGCAACACCTACGAGTACTACGCGGCCTGGTGCCTCTACATGCTGGGCTATTTTCTGTCCGGGCCGATTCCGCATCAGATCATCATTTCCAACTGGTACAAGGAAAAACGCGGCCGCTCGATGGGCATCACCTACGTCGGGGTGGCGGTCATCGGCGCGATGGGCGCCAAGCTCAGCCCCTGGCTTGCCTCCCAGATGCCCTACACCGAAGCGCTGAAGGTCATGAGTTTTCTGCTGCTGATCGCCTGGCCGCTAGCGCTTTTCGTCATCAAGGACCGCCCGCAGGACGTCGGCCAACTGCCCGACGGCAAGGCAAGCTCGGAAGAAGCCGCCGCGCCCAAGCCGCTCGCGCCCGCCAAGAGCTTCGGCACGCTGGCGAGCCGGGGGCCGTTCTGGTTCTTGCTGGTCGGCAGCGCCGCCTCCATCGGATCGATCGCCGCCGTCAACTTCCTCATGAAATTTGTGTTCGAGGAGCAGGGCTTCACCGACCAAGCAGCCCGCGACCAGGTGTGGAGTGACGCCTCGGTCTGGTACCTGCTGTCGAGTATCGGTGGCCGGTTGCTGGCGGGCTATCTCTCCGACCACCTGCCACGTAAGTACGTGATGTTGGCGACTTACGCCATCGTCGCCTGCGCGATCCCGCTGCTTTTCCTCGTGACGCCGGTCCAGCCCAACTTTGTCTACGTGTTCGCGATTGTATTCGGCTTCGCCATGGGCGCGGACTACATGCTGATTCCGCTGATGGCCGCCGACCAGTTCGGCCTGTCGTCCCTCGGCAAGGCGATGTCGGCCATCCTGCCCTCCGACACCATCGCGCAGTTCTGGTTCCCGCTCAGCATCGCGTCTCTGCGAACGCTGTGGGGTGGGTATGGATCGGCATTGTGGGCCGTGTTTGGCATGGCCGCCTTCGGCGCGGCTGCGATCGCCTTACTCCCCAAACACCCCCACCCCGACGCCAGGGTTGAATAACACGAGATTGGGTGGAACGGTTCCCCGGCGAGCGAACTACTTGCCGAGCCCAATAAAGAACACGCCCAGCAGCACGAGGCTCAAACCAACAATCTTATTGCGATTGAAGGGCTCCCCGAAGAACCAGCGCGACCAGATTAGCGCCCACACATACCCCAGCGAGACCATCGGATAGAGCACCGTCAGGCTGCCTTCCTTGATTCCCAGCACGTAGAGGACCGACGAGGCCAGGAACAGCGCGATCCCGACTCCGATCCATAGCATCCAGTGGCGGTGCGGGCCTTGGAGGTTGTCTGCGCCGGTCTTGAGAAAGACCATCGCCAGCGAGCCTATGAAACTGGCCGCCAGCACGAGCAGGATCGACGAAAGCGGCGTCGTCACGAACGGCTCCCCGCTCCGATGAATGAAACACCGGCAATGATGAGGGCAAGGCCGATGATTTTGGGCGCGTTGATGATGTCGTCAAAGAACCGGGGTGACAGGATCGTCACCCAGACGTAGGTCAGCGCGATGATGGGATAAAGGACGGAGAGCTGTCCCCCACGCAGGGCCAACACGACGAGAATCGTCATGACGCCCAGACAGACGTAGCCGCCCAGCAACGGCCAGTTGGTGAGGATCCCGCGCAGTCCCGTGCCGTTCAGGTTGTCCGCACCGAAACGCAGCAGAATCTGCGCCGCGGCGCCGATCACCGTGCTGGTCACTACCAACGCGATGGAGAAGAGTGAGGTGTGCGAGACTTGCCCCCGCGCTACAGCTTCCAAAGTGCTCTCGTTCAAGACGGTAAGAATCGCGGGGGGTTGCTCCGCAAGGTCCGATTCTAACATAGGGTTTCATGGTCTCTTGTCTCGGAGCGCGAATGTTATCGGGCTTTTCACTGAGAACGTAAATGGTACGAAGAGGCCCGAAAACACTGCTTCGATAGAATGAGATCAAGAAGTGGGCTGGCGCTTCTGGACTCGCACCTCCGGATGATTGAACGTACGAACCAGAAGGTGCCTCCTTCGCCACAAGAGATCTACCAGATCATTCGCGAGGACCTGGCCCCGTACTTTTCAGAACTGCGGCGCTGCCAATCCACCGACGATTTGCTGGCGAGTCCGACCTACCGCTCAATCAGCCCGGCGGTCGAGACGGTGTTGGAGTCGCCCGAAACAGGAGATTTCACTGCGGCGGTGGCGCCACCACGGTCGTCGTATCGCTTCCTGGCGTGGAATCTCGAACGTGGCATCGAATACGAAGGACAACTCCGAGAATTCCGCCGGCACTCGTATCTGTCGAGCTGCGATGTCCTGCTGCTCACCGAAACCGATGTCGGCATGGCGCGCTCGGCGAACCGCGCCGTCGCGCAAGAGCTGGCGCGGGAACTCAAGATGCACTATGCTTTCGCGCCTTGCTACCTGAACCTCTCGAAAGGCGCGGGGGTCGAGCAGGACAGCCGCGAGGAGAACGACCTCGGCCTGCACGGTAACGCCATCCTGAGCCGGTACGCGATTGGCAACGTCCGACCGGTTCACCTCAAGAACGGTAAGGATAAGATGGCCGGCCGCGAGAAACGGCTCGGGCGGCAGACGGCGCTCGTTGCCGACATCGATCTGCCCCACTGCCCCTTGACGGCGGTGTCGGTCCACCTCGACGCGCAGTCGAGCCAGGCACACCGGCGCGACCAGATGCGCGATGTGCTCGACGCTCTACCGGCCGGCCGGCCGGCGGTGATCGGCGGCGACTGGAACACCACGACCTACAATTCCTCGCGCGCCTTTCACGCCATCATGGGCTTCTGGCTGCGCGTCTTCATGGGCGTGGACAACGTCATCGACAACCACTACCTGCACCCATATAACCGTTTCGAGAAGGACTTGTTCCAACTGATCGAGTCACGGGGCTTTGATTTCCGCGGTTGCAATCGCCTGGGCGAGCACACTACAAGCTACGACGCCAATGACGTCAAGACCCACAAGAACCTGCGCGAGTGGGTGCCCGAGTGGTGCTTCGCCTTCATCCGCTGGGCGCTGCGCAACCACGACGGCAAGTGCCCGCTGAAGATCGACTGGTTCGCTTCCCGCGCCGTGACAGTGCGTGACCCCATCGTTTTTCACGAACTCCGCGAAGGCCGGGAGCGGCCTCTGTCGGACCATGACGCCATCGGTGTCGACGTCATGCCGGCAACGGCCAGCTAGGCGAGCCGGCGACTATGATACGAAGTGCCTGATGATGACAACGGCCTTCACTCGCATCAGTGAGCGTGCACGCCCATCCCTGGCGCTCATCGTTGCATCATGCTTGCTCGTCACCTGCACCCCTGGCTCGGAAGAGGGCGCCACTGAAACCATGGACATCAAGGACCGCCTGGACGACTACACTTCCTTTCGACTCGACAGCGACCTCAGCGTCCTTACCGAAAACGAGCGCCGGATGCTCCCGCTGCTGATTGACGCGGCGCGAGTGATGGACGGCCTGTTCTGGCGTCAATCCTTTGGCGACAAGGACGAGTTGATTGCGCGGGTCACGGGTCCGAGCGTTCGGCGGTACATCGAAATCAACTATGGCCCCTGGGACCGCCTCGCTGGCAACGAGCCCTTCGTCGACGGCATCGGCCCCAAGCCGCCGGGGGCGCGGTTCTATCCACCCGACATGACCAAGGAGGAGTTCGAAGCGGCCTCCGCGGTGTCGTCCGAAGCGGCGGAGTCGCTCCGGGGCCTCTATACGTTCGTCCGGCGCAACGCTGAGGGGCGGCTGGCCACCCAGGCCTACCATGAGGTGTTCGCGGAAGATTTGCGCCAAGCGTCCGCTAAACTCCTCCAGGCTGCCGAGCTCGCCGAAGACCTGGGTCTCCGGAAGTACCTCGAGCTGCGTGCCCAAGCCTTGGTCGACGACAACTACCAGCCAAGCGACTTCGCCTGGATGGAGATGAAGGACAACACGATCGACATCATCATCGGCCCGATCGAGACGTACGAAGACCGGCTATTCGGGTACAAGGCGGCCTACGAGGCCTACGTCCTGATCAAGGACAAGGAGTGGAGCGCGCGGCTGGCCAAATACACGGGGCTGCTACCGGATCTACAGCGCGGCCTCCCGATCGAGGATGCCTACAAGCAGGAGACCCTCGGCGCCGAGTCGGACCTCAACGCCTACGACGTGGTCTACTACGCCGGCGACTGCAACGCCGGCGCCAAGACCATCGCCATCAACCTACCCAACGACGAAGAAGTCCAGCTTCGGAAGGGTGCGCGCCGGCTGCAACTCAAGAACGCGATGCGGGCCAAATTTGACAAGATTCTCATACCGATCGCCGGGGTCTTGATCGCCGAAGACCAGCGACGGCATGTGCAGTTCGATGCCTTCTTTGCCAACACCATGTTCCACGAGGTGGCTCACGGGCTGGGAATCAAGAACACCCTCACCGGCAGAGGCACAGTTCGGGAGGTGCTCAAAGACAAGGCCTCGGCCCTGGAGGAAGGCAAGGCCGACGTGCTGGGGCTCTATATGGTCACCAAGCTCCACGAGCGGGGCGAGTTGGGCGATGCGGACCTGATGGACAACTACGTGACCTTCCTGGCCGGAATCTTCCGCTCGATCCGCTTCGGGGCATCGAGTGCCCACGGTGTAGCGAACCTACTGCGCTTCAACTTCTTCAAGCAGGCCGGTGCGTTCACAAGAGATGAAGCAGCCGGCGTCTATCGGGTCAAGCTTGACCGCATGGAGCACGCCGTGGACGTGCTATCGGAGAAGATACTGCGGCTACAAGGTGACGGCGATTACGACGGGGTGGTGAAACTGGTTGAGGAGATGGGCCAGATCGAGCCTACGCTACAGGCCGACCTCGACCGCCTGGCCGGAGCGGGCATCCCGATCGACGTAACCTTCGAGCAGGGACTGTAGACGCCAAGCACTCTCCTGCTTGCCGAGCCGCGACCGTCAGGGAGCGCTCGCGCCGTCAAGGCTTGCGAAATCGCCCCACAGGAAGGCATCCCAAGCGAGCCCCGACGGTAAAGGAGATGAGGCGGCGCCATACGATCAAGTAACTCGTCGCGTGGAACCCAGGGCCGCCGGCGACAGCTACTGCCGCAACTTCCCCAATATCGCCTCAGTCACCTCAGCCGTCGAAGCCTTTCCCCCAAGATCCCGAGGCAACGCCTTCCCTTCTGCCAGGACCGCGGCCGTTGCGTTTTCCACCACGCGCGCCGCCTCCGTCAACCCAAGAAAATCGAGCATCATTGTGGCGCTCAAGATCATCGCGATCGGGTTCACCACGCCCTGGCCCGCAATATCGGGCGCCGAGCCGTGCACCGGCTCGAACATCGAGGGAAACTGGCGTGTCGGGTTGAGGTTCGAGCTGGGTGCTAACCCCATGCTCCCGGTGATCATGGCGGCCAGGTCGCTCAAGATGTCACCGAACAGGTTCGACCCCACCACCACGTCAAAGCTCTCGGGACGCCGCACGAAGTTCATCGCCGCCGCGTCGACCAATAGCGATTCAGTCGAGATATCAGGAAACTCCGGAGCGACCTCGGCAAAGGTGCGGTCCCACAACACCATGCTGAAGCCCTGCGCGTTCGATTTCGTGATCGACGTGACCCGCTTCTTGCGGCTACGGCGCCGCGCCAGACCAAAGGCGTGGCGGACGATTCGCTCGATCCCCCGGCGCGTGAAGATCGAAGTCTGCACCGCTACTTCGTCGGGTGTGTGGTGGTACACGATCCCGCCGGCTTGCGTGTACTCGCCCTCGGTATTCTCCCGCACGATGACCATGTCGATCGAACCCGGCTCTTTCCCAGCGAGAGGACATTCCACCCCGGCATACAATTTGGCGGGCCGTTCGCAAGCGTACTGATCGAAGGCCCGGCGGATGGGCAGCAGCAAGCCGTTGAGAGTGACATGGTCCGGCACGTCCGGATGGCCGACCGCGCCCAGTAGAATGGCATCGAACTCGCGGAGCTGATCCACGCCCGCAGCCGGCATCATGCGGCCATGTTCGAAGTAGTACTCGGTGCCCCAGTTGAACTCGGTGTAGCGGAACGCCAGGTCGTAACGGTTGGCGATCAGGTCGAGCACCTTTCTCGCCTCGGGCATGACCTCCAACCCGATACCGTCACCGGGAACTACCGCAATGGTGAACTCTTGCATTGCAGCCTATTGTGGCACGCCCACCAAAGCAGGTCGTGCTCACTGGCATCCGCCACCCCGGGGATCGCAGATATCTCCGCGCCGCCCTGAGGGGACCGAACATCATAGACTACGGCCTGAGTCGCCGGCGAAAGCGATTTCTTACGGGAGCCCTCACGAGCGCAGGTTCCGCAGGGCCCTCACAGTCTCCTCGACGGACGAACTCTGCTGGAAAAGCGAAATACCTGCGATCCCCGCCGCACCGGCGTCAAGGCAACCCGAGGCGTTCTCGATGGTGACTCCGCCAAGTGCCAGCACTGGAATCCTCGCCCTGCCACAGACTTCGGCAAGCATCCGCAGTCCCTGCGGTGAACCGTACGGCCCCTTTGAAGTGGTCTCAAACACCGGCCCGAACACAGCAAAGTCCGCGCCCTCAGCCTCGGCACGCCGAACCTCTTCCACGGTGTGGCATGAGACTCCGACGAGGAAATCCGGCGGGGCGAGTTGGCGCATCGCCGAGGCCGGTAGCGCGTCCGAGGGCAGGTGGACGCCCGCCACACCGGCAGCCAACGCGACGTCAACCCGGGAGTTGACCAGGATGCTAACTCCCGGTCGGCTGAGCGCAACAGCTTGCTGGGTCAACTCCCGGATCTCTTTGCCCGAGAGGTCCTTCTCGCGGATTTGAATCCAGTCGAGCCCGGCGAAGCTCGCCGCGCGGATCGTCGTGACCAGATCGCCCCTCAGTTGGCGCCGATCGCTGATGTAGTACAGGATCATTGGCCGCGCGATGCCTTGCAGCCGATTGAGATGTAGTAGGCAAGCGTCAGCCACAAACTATTCGGAGCATCAAATCCATTGCAAACCACTGTAGATAAGTAGCTTCGGCGGTTCCCATGAGGACTTGAGTACAGCATAGATTGACAATCAACCACTAAGGTTTGATAATGGATATAGGCTAAGGAACGGATACGACCATCATAGAGGTTCGGCAAGCCCGCCAGTACCCGGCGGGCGTTAAGGAGGAAGCACTGTAATGGCAAAGATCATCGGAATCGACCTGGGAACGACCAATTCGGTAGTAGCTATCATGCAGGCCGGGCAGCCGACCGTCATCGCCAACCAAGAGGGTGCCCGTACGACGCCGTCCGTGGCGGCTTTTACCAAGACGGGCGAGCGTCTGGTAGGACAAGCGGCCAAGAGGCAAGCCGTGACCAACCCGGAGAATACCATCTTTTCGATCAAGCGCTTCATGGGCCGCCGTCCCAACGAGGTGGGTCAGGAAACTAAGCTCGTGCCTTACACCGTCGCCCCGAGCAGTGAGGTCATCAAGATCGATGCCGCGGGCAAACAGTACTCGCCGCAAGAGATTTCGGCGATGACGCTGGGCAAGCTCAAGGCGGCCGCGGAATCCTATCTCGGTGAGAAAGTCACCCAAGCGGTGATCACTGTGCCGGCCTACTTCAACGACGCCCAGCGTCAGGCGACGAAAGACGCCGGCAAGATCGCGGGCCTCGATGTGCAACGCATCATCAATGAGCCTACGGCGGCGGCCTTGGCCTACGGGCTCGACAAGAAGACCAACGAGACGATCGCCGTCTATGACTTTGGCGGCGGGACATTTGACATCTCCATCCTCGAAGTCGGCGAGGGCGTGGTCGAGGTGAAGGCCACCAACGGCGACACCCACCTGGGCGGCGACAACATCGACCAACTCTTGATCGAGTGGATCATCGGCGAATTCAAGAAAGAGCAGGGCATGGACCTGTCGGGCGACAAGATGGCCCTGCAGCGCCTGAAGGAAGCCTCCGAGAAGGCCAAGATGGACCTGTCGACGCTGCTGGAGACGGAGATCAACCTGCCCTTCATCACTGCCGACGCCAGCGGGCCCAAGCACTTGCAGCTCAAGCTGACGCGGGCGAGGCTCGAACAGATGATGGAGCCGCTGCTGCGGCGCACGCTGGAGCCCTGCAAGAAGGCCATGTCTGACGCCGCCATCACGCCGAATGAGATCGACGAAATCGTTCTCGTCGGCGGTTCCACTCGCATCCCGCGTGTGCAAGCGCTAGTGAAGGAGATGTTCGGCAAAGAAGTCCACAAGGGAGTCAACCCGGACGAGGTCGTTGGCATCGGCGCGGCCGTGCAGGGCGGCGTGCTGGGCGGGGACGTCAAGGACGTGCTGTTGCTCGACGTCACCCCGCTCTCGCTCGGTATCGAGACCCTCGGCGGCGTGTTCACCAAGCTCATCGATCGCAACACGACCATCCCCACGCGCAAAGGCGAAGTCTTTTCGACCGCGGCCGACAACCAGACCTCGGTCGAGATCAAGGTCTACCAGGGCGAACGCTCCATGGCGGGAGACAATCGCCTTCTGGGCGTCTTTCAGCTCGTCGGAATTCCTCCGTCCCCGCGCGGCGTGCCGCAGGTCGAGGTGACCTTCGACATCGATGCTAACGGCATCCTCAACGTCTCGGCCAAAGACAAGGCCACCAGCAAGGAGCAAAAGATCACCATCACCAGCTCCTCCGGCCTCTCCAAAGAGGAGGTCGAAAAGATGGCCCAGGATGCCGAGAGCCATGCTGCCGACGACACCAAGAAGCGCGACGAGGTGGAGGTGCGCAATCGCGCCGACGCCATGATCTACAGTACTGAAAACACGCTCAAGGAGCACCGCGCCAAGATCTCCGAGGAGGAAGCCAAGAAGATCGAGGCGGCGATCGAGGAAACGAAGCAGGCGGTGCAGAGCAGCGACGCCGCGCGAATCAATCAAGCGGTCGATCAGCTTACCCAGGCCAGCCACAAGCTAGCCGAGGCGATGTACAAGGCCACCGCGGACGGCCAGGACGGCGCCGCCGGCGCAGACGCGGGCGCGGCTCCGGGCGGTGATGGCGCGTCGGCCGAAGGTGCTTCCGAGGGGAAGAAGGAAGACGTTGTCGACGCCGAGTTCGTGGATGTCGATGACAAGCCCAAGGACTCCTAACGCAACCGAATGGCAGGTCCATCACGCAGCTCCCCAGCGCGGGAGACGATGAGTTCGTTGAGCCGGGAGGCGGTGACGTCTCCCGGCGGTTCGGGGCTGCGGGCGAAGCAGCCTCTTGTTTTCCTTAGCATCCACGCTGGATCGACCCGCCGGACGGGCGGCCGGCTGAAAGTGGAAATCCCGTGACCGGTACGGATCAAAAAGACTACTACGGCGCGCTCGGCGTCAAGCGCAGCGCGTCCGCCGACGACATCCGCAAGGCTTACCGGCGTCTTGCCCGCAAGTACCATCCCGACGTCAATCCCGGCGACAAGACCGCCGAAAACAAGTTTAAGTCGATTCAAGAAGCCCACGATGTCCTCAGCGACAAGAAGAAGCGCGAGATGTACGACCAGTTCGGCTTCTACTCCGAAACCGGTGCCTACCCGGGCGCGGGCGCGCCGGGCACGGGCGGGTTCGACTTCGGCGGGTTCGACTTTTCCGACTTCGCTCGTCAGGCCGGCGGGGCTGGCCGCGGCGGGCGTCAGCAGAAGACCGGCTGGGGAGGCGGCGGCTTTTCCGACCTGTTCTCCCAGTTCTTCAAGCAAGAGCAGGCGCAGAACGCCGGCCAGGCCAAGCCTGGAGAAGACCTCGAATACAGCGTCGACATCGATTTCTGGGACGCCATCAAGGGTACAAGCTTACGGCTCAACGTCGCGCGTCAGGAGGGTTGCGTACAATGCCGCGGCATCGGCAACATCAGCGCCGAGGCCGCCGTTTGCAAGGAGTGCGGCGGTAAGGGACAGGTCACCCAGACCGTGGGCGCCATGCGGTTCAACCTTGCCTGTCCGCGCTGCCAGGGAGAAGGCACCGTACACAACGTCTGCCCGGCCTGTGGCGGCGACGGACGCCGCAGCCGCACCGAAACCGTCGAGGTGCGTATTCCGCCGGGGGCGCAGACCGGCTCGCGTCTGCGCGTGGCCCGCAAAGGGAATGCCGGTACGATGGCAGCGGCGCCGGGCGACCTCTACATCATCACGCGCGTCGGACCCCACCCGTTCTTCGAGCGCAAGGCCGACGATATTTACATCGAAGTGCCTGTGACGGTCACCGAAGCTGTTGTGGGGACGAAGATCGAGGTGCCCACCATCGACGGCAAAGCACGCCTGAAGATCCCGCCCTCTACGTCGTCCGGCAAGGTGTTCCGCCTGCGCGAGAAAGGAGTCCTGAACCGGCGCACGAACCGCCGCGGCGACCAGTTCGCGAGGGTCAAGATTGTCGTTCCCGAAGTGCCGGATGAAGGTTCTAAAGACCTGCTCCGCGAGTTTGCTAACCTGAACCCCGAAGATCCTCGCGCCGGCCTTTGGCCGTAGCTCACCCTCATGGCTCGACGACGCAAGACGAGCGGAGCGTACACCATTTCGGCGGTGGCCGACCAGTTCGCGATCCATCCCCAAACCCTGCGTCTATACGAGCGCGAGGGCCTGCTGAAACCGTCCCGAACCGAGGGCAATACACGGCTCTACACCGAGAAAGATATCAAGCAACTGGACGTCATTCTTTCGTTCACGAGAGACATGGGGGTGAACCTCGCCGGGGTGGAGGTCATCCTCAACATGCGCGAGAAGATGGAGCAGATGCAGCAGCAAATGCAGGAATTCGTATCCTACGTCACCGAGCACATGGGATCCCTGCCCAAGCAGCCCCCCGCGGCGTTCTCCAAGTCACTGATTCCGACCGTCCAACGCCTGCCCGTGAAGCCCAAAACAACCTCTGCGCGGGCCAAGAAAGCCCGATCCACCAACTGAGCAGCCGTGAAGGCATCGGGGACTTCCGCAAGCGGCAATGGGTAAGTATCGTATCGCCAAGAGCCGTTCACGCCGTGGCTGGCTGTTTCTAGCACTCTTCCTCCATCGCCAAAACGCTCTCCGGTCGGCCCAGCGATTCCCTTTCCTGCTGGGCCGCGACTGTCAAGGGGCGCTCCGTTGGCCTTCCGCCACACAGGCACCGGGCCCCTGCCACAAATTCCATTCAACTCCGCCGCCAACCAGCCGATAAGAGACATGCGTGGGTGTGTTCGCGGACATTCGCCCAGTCGAATGTCGCAGAGATACGGTCATCGTGGGAACTGCCCCACGGCTCACAGGGACGGGCCCCTGGGCGCGTACGCACAGCCGCCAACTCCGATCGACGACGAAGCAATCTCGGTGACTTGCCACGAGCCATGGCCACTCTCTCCGAAGACCGCCGGACGATCGAGGTCTAGGCCGTGATCCTCTATCTTCGTTTGCTGATTGTGGTTGCGCTGCTCCAGCTCACATGGTGGAAGGCCACGCGGACACCTGTCGGCGCCGACGCGGGTAACGTGTTGGTCTTCAGTACGGCGGTGCTGGCCTGTACCGCTTCGGCAACTTCAAACCCTCCGCCGTCACCATTGCCACCTTCCCCGAATTTTCGATGCGGCCAGCGTGTCGCCCTCCAAATCAAAACCGCCGGTCACACCGTCTACCAGCCTGTGATTCTGCTTTGAGAATCCTTGTACGTCCGGCATCCCGGTCCACATGAACGAACAACATAAACAAGTTCGTGCGAGCCCTACCGGGACTTGAGAAAGAACTGGGTCGCACGCCGAAGAACGAAGAGATCGGCAGTCGGACGGAGATCCCGCCGCAAACCTGCAGCAACTCAAAACCATCTCGCGCCGTTCTTTTTCGCTCGAAACACAGGTAGGCGGCGACGGCGAATTCGCCCTGGGGAACCTCTCGAAGACCGGTGCGTTGGCAAGCCCGTGGATGCTGTCCTCGAGTCAGGCGGGCCTTCCGCCGACCCCGAAACGGCGGGGGTCCCAGATGGCCGTCCTCATCTCGTAGTGGAAGTCCTTCGAAACCTGCGTGTAGTACGCGGTGACCACCCGGCCGTCGGGAAGCTGTACGCTACTCGGATAGCCGCAGTCCGACCGCGGGCAATCAGCGATGCGGATAGGTGGGCTCCAGGTTTCTCCCCGGTCGTCGCTGAGCCGTACGTCGACGCCGAAGCTGTTCCAGCAGCGGTTGCCGTAGCTAAGCAGAACACGTCCATCGGCCAGCAAAGCCAGATTGCCGGGGACCTGCATCGGGAGGCTGAGCGGCATCTTGCGGCTCCACGTGCGGGCGTCGTCTGCGGACGTCACCAACTCGACGTGCACGTCGCGCTTCTCCCGGAACTGGCGCGACGCCGCCAGCCAACGACCGCCGCCAAGGTGCAGGATGTCGGTCTCGTTGCCGTAGAGGTTTAGGGGGACGCGGTCGCCCCAGGTGCGTCCGTCGTCGCGACTGCGGAGCAGGTAGCACTCCCGCAAGTTGCCCTTCGCCACGTAGACGGTGGAGCAGAGCGAGCCGTCGTCCGCCGCACGAATGTTGCCAAAGGGGAGGAGTTCGCTGTCTCTCCCCGCGGCAGTGTTGGGCGGCCCTGGAAACTGTTTGCTGACGGACCAGGTTCGGCCACCGTCGGAGGAACGGCACACCCAGGGGCGAAGCACCCGTCGCTTCGGCCCGCTGAGTTGACCCTTGGGGCTGCGATCGGCCCAGCCGCTGCAGAGAACGACGAGGTCTTCGTTATTGGCGATGCCCACAGAGCAGTTCATGCGGTTGATGGTGGGTTCGTGTTCGGCGGGCCGTCCGCGGAAGCGCCATGTCTTGCCTTCGTCCTCGCTGCCCCAGCAGTCGATGTCGCCCTCCCACAGGCCATGGCAGGGCTGGTTGAAGATCAGCGCGACGAGAGAACCGTCGCCCAGGCGTCGGAGTTTGGGCCAGGCACAGACGCCCTGGATGGCTGTGCGGGAGGTGACCCCGGACAGAGAGGAGTGCTGTGTGTTTGCCGATGGAGGAACCGCCAGAGCCGGCGCCGCTGCTACTGCCACTCCCAGATGGACAGACTTCAACCAGTCACGCCGCCGCATGAGAGTACCTCGCGAGTTAGCCGGAATTTCCGAGTGCGCCTTGGGGGAAGCGCGCACCCATGCAGTTCTCGGTAGACATGCTAGCTGAGCAGCGGCCCGACCGGGTCGAAGCGCCGACATGACGCGCGTGTGATTTCATGCTGCTCTCCGTGGCCCGGCGCGATGAACGGTCCGCCTTGCATGGTGACGTGCAGGTGGATCAGAGCGTATGACGGACTTTCGCGGCGTCCTTGAACAGCACGTCGCGAACGGCCTGGGTCGCTTTCTCGTGAAACGCCACCGCGGCAGGATCGAAGTCCTCGGAGGGACGTGGCGTGAGAGTAAAGTGACCATACCGGTCCTCGCCGCGGACGAGAGCCGCACTGTCCCACTCGCCGACAGTCTGTTTTGTGCCCGTAGGCATGTAATGCAGCGAAAGGCCGATGCGTCGATCGGCGGAGCGGTTGGGACCCGATGCATGAGCCAACCGCACGTTGTGTAGCGAAATCTCACCTGGTTGCAGCGGCATGGCGACCGCCTTCGCTTCGTCCACCTGCACGGAGATTTCTTGCCCGCGCGTCAAGAGATTGTTTGTGTTGTATTCATCCAAGTGGGGCAAGAGATCGCCCTCGTGACTTCCGGGGAGAACGCGCATGCACCCGCTGTCGAGCGTTGCCGGTGATAGCGCCAGCCACACGCTCACCAGGTCGTTGGTGTCGAGGCCCCAATAACGCAGGTCCTGGTGCCACGAGACGAAACGCTCGCTTCCGGGCTCCTTGACCCAGAAAAAGGTGTTCCAGCAAAGGATATCGGCACCGATCAGATCCTCGACCAAATCGAGGATCTTTGGATGGCGCATCAAGTCGTCTACCCATGTGAACAGCAAATGAGATTTGTTCCGCAGCGCGCCCCCAATGGGTTGGCCTTGACTGGTTTCGAAATTCTCCAGCAGCGCCCGGTTGGCTGCGACTTGCTTACGGTCAAGTATTTTGACCGGGAAGTAGTATCCATCCCGCTTGTACTGCCCGACGGCTTCTTGATTCAGCACTTTCAGCGTGGGGCCTCCTCCAGCGCCGGCATGTCGTCGAAACGGCACTCCCTGGAGATCGTCCAGGCAGATTCAGTGTGTTCAGCTAATTCTACCTTCCGCGGTTAACTGTTGAGAGCACGCTTCGGTTGAGCGATCCAACCGTAGTACCGCGACGGGGATGGGTCGCCGGACGTGAGCGGCGAGGATTTCTTGGAACAACTGGGCAGAGTAGGGTCCGTCAACCGCCCATTGAGCCCGCGCTGGAATCACTGCGGCGTCACCACAACACTACTTACTTCCGGCGACCCGGAAGTCTGGGTGGCGCTCAGCAACAGACTCAGGCGCCAGCGCGGAGCGGCGAGCAAACTCACGGAAAGCGTATCCCGGCCGCCGTAGACGTCGCGCCAGCCCGAACTCGCGTCCGGCGAGCCATCCCCGTCGCGGTCGACTTCGACGCGCAGGCTCACCCGATCTCCGCCGAAAGTGTATTGCTCGACATCGGCCACCTTGGAGTCCCGGGTCGCGTAGTAGGTGGCTGCCACAAAGGTGTTGTCCACCCTGCGCTTCAAGTCGCCGTAGCCGGTGTCGGTGCCGGGGCTCATCGTCCCATGCAGCAGTTCCGGACCACTCCACGAGCTTCCGTCGTCATCGGACCAGTACATCACGGGCTTGCGCGTGTAGCCGCCACCGTTGCTGTGCAGGCCGAAACCCCACAACCGTCCTTCGCCCTTCGAGTAGTCAAGCTTGTTGTTGAACTGAAAATACGGATTGCTTTCCTTGTAGGGTCTCACCCGCTGCCAGACCCCGTTCGGCGCCCCTCCATTCACCTGGTCAGAGATCTCGACGAGGGGCGAAAAGGAGGCTCCCATATCCCTGCTGACAGACTGCCACGTGTGTCGGTTGCCGGCGGCGTCTCGCATGACGGCCACAATGGTCCGATTCCCGACATACTCGATCGCCGGCTCGAACGTCGCCCCGGAGTCGGGATTGTCCTCGCCGGCCAAGGGTCCGATCCAGCTGAGGAATGTATAGCTCTTGCCGTTGTCGCTGGATCGGGCGAGTAGGGTGCCCGCCTTTGAATCGTAGTGAAAATACTGAAACGCCATGTACACATCCGCCGGATTCTCCGGGTCAACGAAGTAATCTTCCGTGCCGATCGCCCTACTGCCGTCGGCTCCCCTCACTCCCTTGACGTTGATACGATCGATATCCACGAGCCAGGTCTTTCCGTTGTCGGTGGAGCGAAGCTGCCTCGTCCCCGACACGTAGTTCGTGCGCCAGAACTGCAGGATAAGATCGCCATTAGGCATTCGAAAGGGCCCCGGCTCACTGTGAGTATGCCCGTCCTCGAAGGGCATCCCTCGAATGGGAGTACCGTCGAGCCACTGGTCGAGCTTGCTCCAACTCCGTCCCTCGTCGTTGGATGTAAGGACGTGAATCGCGTCGCGGTCTTGCCAACTGATGTGGTCGACGCCGGAGCGGATCACCATCACCCAGCGGCTGTCATCCACGATGGCGATCATGCACCGCCCGTACCAGTCGTGAGGAACCTGGTCGGCATCGGTGAACGGAGTTTCCGAGCCGTCGACGACGACCTCGATCGTCTTGTTGTCGAACAAGTTCATGGACGCATCCACCTCGACCCGGATTGCATCCACTTTGTGGCCCCATTCGTGCCAGTTGCTGCTCCACCGTCCGTCGTGGCTTCCGTCGAGTACCAAGCGACTGTCTCGCACCTGCACTCCGCTCATCGTTGCGGCCCGCTTCCATTCGAACGATGAATCCACGGACCATACCGACTCCTCTGCTCGGGCACCCAGCTTGATAAGTAGGAGGACGAAGACCGCGGTGAGGACTGCGATGTTTTTGCTTGACATCCTTACGATTCCCTTCTGTGCTCCCTTTACTCAGTATTCCGGCAGACAGGGATGAAGGTCCTTACAGGCTATTCCCTTGACAGCACTATTCCCTCTCGTTCGATGCGTTCAAACATCGCGGCGTATTCGGGTGAGCCGTTGTCGTCCCAGTACTCGGTCGTGATCGGGAGGTCGTATCTCATCGGAATCAAGCGCGACCGGTCCGGACGAACCATGAAGATCGAGTTCTTTGGATCGGCGATGTTATACATCTTTGTGCCGTTGGCGAAACTGGTCTTGATGATCCATTTCGACTGTTCCGGGAGCTTCAGTTTCTTCAGACGGTCGAGTTCGCCGGAATCGAGTTCTACACCGAGCCCGGGCTTCTCCGGCACACGAAGGAAGCCGTTGACGGGCTGCATACGGTGCTTGACAACGTCGGATTTCCATTTCTCCGAGCTGCTGATGAAATGGAAGCTGGCGGTCGGGAAGACGGACTGCATGTGCGTGGTCATCGCGCGCGTGATGTCGCCTCCCGTGTTCTGCAGCATGAACGGAACGTTCGCCGCCTCAAACAGCCCGGCACGGCGCATGGCGGTGCCGATCGTCTGGTGCCCGAGCATGTAGGCGTCGGCGGCGCGGTGCAAGACGGAATACGTGAATTGCATGGCGGAGTGGTGGAGCACCAAAGGAAGCTTGATGCGCTTGCGCAGCTCGATGTAGCCGTCGATCTCGTTCGGCAAGAGCGGGTCTTCAACGCAGCCCGAGACGGGATACGCGGCAAGGCCTTCGAGCAACTCGAACATGTGATCGTCGGTGCCGCCCATGGTCAAGTCGTAGTGAATCTTGAAGCCCTTCGGCGCGACGGCTTGCATCGCTTCGGCCTGGTCGAAGATATTCTCGAAAGGTGAGAGATGGAACTTCATCCATGTGTAGCCCTGTGCGGAGTACTGTTGTACGGCTTCGGCCATGCGCTTGGGGTGCGTGGAGACGGTCCACGACGACACCGGCACCCAGCGGCGATAGCGTTGTCCGAACAGCTTGTAGACGGGTACACCGGCGGCTTTACCCATCAGGTCGTACATCGCCGTGCCGAGCGGCAGTGAGGTCTCGTCCCCGATCCAATCAAACGGGCTGGTGCCGACGTACTTCTCGACGACGGCGTCGGGTACCTTCTGCCCTTCGCCCAGTCCGGTGAGACCTTTGTCGGTGTGGACGATGTAGACCGCGCGCGTCGAGGGACCGGAGAAGTGATTGAGCTGATAGGCGATCCAATCGTCGTAGTCGACAGTAATGTCGTGGGTCTCGATTTCGGTGATGCGGATGTTGCCGAAGACAGAATCCGCCGTCTTCTTTGCTGCATAGGCAGGATCGGTTGTTGCCGCCAGGAAGCCCCCGAACGCGCCCGCGCTCGTGGTCAGAAGGCGGCGGCGGCTCAGCCGTCCACTCTTGGTCAGTCGTTCGTGGTGGTGCATGGGATGGTCCTCCATTGCTCACTGCGATGCACGACGGCCCCCGAGAGCGGCACGGAATCGTGCTGCTTGCTTTCGGGACATCTTAACGTGTTTGCTCTTCGTGCCTTCATCCCCAAGGAACGGACAGATTGAACTCGCCGGCCAGTTCCTTCAGTGATTTCATGGTCTCTTCGGAGATGGGGATGCCATCCTTGCGGTATGCCTTTTCTCGCTTCCACTCCGGCCCCCCGGGCAGGTCCGCGGAGCGGAAACCCGGCATCGATGTCATCTGGCTTACCTCAGCCATCAAGTGGTCCATGTCGCTCTCGAAACTCTGCAAGGGAACGAAACGTGTGATGTCGAGGGCCATGAAGAACCCCGACTGGTTGGCATCGGTGTACTTGATCTTTCGGCGGTCGAACTGCGGCAGCATCTGGCCGCCCAGCGTCCCGCTCATGATGTTCGCTACGTGAGAGATGCCAATGGCCTTGAAGTAGATTTGCGGCATTCGCCGAAAGAGATCTTCATCCCACAGCATGTGGCTGGCCATGTCCAGCAAGAACGGAGGATGATCGGGCCCCGACGGCATGCCAAAGGCCAGCGGTGGACTTCCTTGAATCGATCCATGAACGGTTCTGCTTCGGTCGTACTGGGGCGCCGCATTCCGACCTGAGAAGGCGATCCCGATCATGTCCTCGCGCAGCGCCATACGAACATACTTGCCGGTGCTGCCCAGGTGGGCGTGGTAGGTCGCTGTAGTTGCGGCGACACCCATTTGTTTGGCCTTGGCGATCGCCGTCCGCATGGCCCTTGTGGCGACGATCATTCCCAGACCCCCATCGCCGGTGAACGCCGCGGTGGTGGGGCCTTCTTTGATCGTCCGTACCCGTGGCCGGGGATTGGTTTTGCCTTCCTGGTAAGAGCGCACGTATCGCTTGACTTGTTTTACTCCATGGCTGACTACACCGCGCACTTCCGTGTCCACGAGTAACTCAGCGATCAGTTCAGCGTGTTCATCTGAGACAGGCACCTTCTTGAAAATCGACGCCACCAGTTTCTGTAGATCGTTCATGGGCACCTTGATTCCGTCCGCCGCCGGAACGTTCCTGGAATCGGTCGGAGATATTCTCCGATCCTCCTGCCCGCCGCCGGCGCCCTCGGGCAGGCTCAGAACGCCGGCACCGAGCGCCAGACTCATCCGCTTTGCCAATTGCCTTCGATTCATTCTTTCCTCCTGAACGTTGTTCCCCTTCTTTGTTAGCTCAGAACGGGCAAAGCCGATTCTCGGCAAGGGAGTGGCTTGTGCCGCGAACCCCCGGCCCAAAAGCGGCATCTCTGGCCCTGTTTGCGGCGGTAGTTTTGGGTTCCCCTTGTCGGCCAGGTCGTTCCGCTTTCTAGCGGGAGCCACGTTCTGTTCCAGCTTGGCCATTCTGGCCGGGACCAATCTCGACGCCCAGGCTGGCGCCGCCAGGCTTTGTCATCTTACCCCGCTGAACGAGAGCTTACCGCGTTGGATGGTGCCCTGGTCGTCTGTGGTTCGAGGCTAGTGAGTGTCAACTGAGAACCAATGCCCCGTTTGAACACCTCGGAATGTCCCCAGTTCGGGGCGCCGCCGCCGCTTCAACAAGACCTCATGTATCATGTCTCGGGATGTTCTCAGTCCTTGCGCGACCAAGCAGGCCTGAGCCAAAGACCGAAGGGGAAACAGCCATGGTTCTCAGAGGAATCTACTGCTGCCTGGCGTTGGCGACGGTGCTGGCCGCAGAGCCGCCGGTCGTCATTGAGACACCGATGTCTCCACCCGATTGGGCGCTGGCAGAGCGAGCTTTGCTCGATGCCTATGCCGAAGCGGCGGAGGCGGTTGCCGACAAATACATCGGCTCGGGCGGATGGGCGCGTGTCACACCGAATTGGGGCGGCATGGATGGCGCGGACGACATTATGGAGAGCTTCCGCGATTGGCCGCTGCTTTACATCCTTGGCGGTCCCGAGTCGGTGCTGACGACCTACAAGAGAATCTGGGAAGGCCATCTGCAGCAGTTCACCGAAGCGAAGGAACCCCTGGTGGACGTGGCCAAGGACGGCATGTACTACAAGGAGTTCTGCCCGTCGTTTGATTGGGAACACATTGGCGAGGGAATGGCGGGTTGGTATTGGTATGGGCTTGCTCGGCCCCGAGATCCACAATATCTAATCCGAGCACGGCGGTTCGCCGGCCTCTACATGAATGAGGATCCCGAGGCGCCGAACTACGACCCCAAGCACCGCATCATCCGCAGCCTCTTCAACGGCAGCCGCGGACCCTTGATCGGCGTTCCCAGCGAGGAGCACTGGGCGGGAAACCCGCGGCCCCGGCATGACGCGCGACCCGGGAAGCCGCGTCGCACCGAGAGATTCTCCCGGCAGGGTTACCTCGAGACCATGAGCGGTGATCACCCGCTCAATCTGATGACCACCAACCTCGCGATGACCGCTTATCTTCTCACGCACGAGGAAAAATATCGCGACTGGATTCTCGAGTACGTGAGCGCCTGGCAGGAGCGCATCGCGGAGAACGGCGGAAACATCCCGACCAACATCGGGTTGGACGGCACCATAGGAGGGGCATGGGACGGCAAATGGTACGGCGGAGTGTATGGATGGAATTTTCGCCCCACCCTTGACGACGGCCGCGAGAACCCAAGCCACAACATGTTCATCCGGGGAACGCGAATCGCATTTGGAATCGCCCTTCTGCTGACCGGGGATCAAGGGTACGTGGATGTGATGCGCCGGCAGTTCGATAACCTCTATGCGGTCAAGAAGGTCGTTGACGGCCGAACGATGATTCCTCTCAAGCATGGCGACGATGGCTGGTATGGATATGGGGAGGTCTTTTTCATCCCTGAACAGACTGATGTCTATCTCTGGTCGATGAAGCGTGCCGACATCGAACGAATCGCGGAAGCACCATGGATTCGGTTCCTGGAAGGGAGGAACCCCGGCTATCCGGCGAAAGCCTTGAATGCAGAGTTTGAGACTCTCCGAGAGGTCATGCAGCGGGTGCGGGAAGACACAGCGACGGCCGACACGCGAGGTCCTTCGCACATTCCGCGCCCGGTTTCCGTGGGGACGCTGCTCAACCTGATGTCGGGGGCGAATTACCCTGGCGGCTCAGGCAACATATTGCATTCCCAGGTGCGCTACTTCGACCCTGAAAGGCGTCGAGCCGGCCTGCCCGAAGATGTCGCGGCTCTCGTGGAGGAGATAGGACCGCAGAGTGTGACACTCACGCTGGTGAACACAAATCCGGTTTCTGGGAGGGACCTAGTTGTACAGGCGGGTGCACATGCCGAGCACAATTGTTCAGCGGTCGAAGTGGATGGCAAAACCATCCCGGTGGGGGCACCCGCTTTTCAAGTTCGGCTGGCGCCGGGCGCCGGGGGGCGAATCCGGATCGCGATGAATCGCTACTCTTCCCAACCGACCTTTGCGTTCCCATGGCACCGACCCTAGAGTCGACCGACGGCGTTGACAGCCCTCCCTCACTCGACTACCCACCCTATTCATCGCAGCCGCCATGGCCCGACCTCATTCCCAGTGCGATTCGAGGGTGTCGAGTCTGCCGAGTTTCGGGCCGAAGATCAGACGCGAGACATCTTCTACCAAGGCAGACCGATTCCGCCGCCTGAGCGAGAACTAGCCAGTGCAGACGACACTCGGTGCGAATGGAGTGGCCGATCGAAGATACCTACCGAGACATCGCGTTGAACCTCACCGCTACGCGGTGGGTCGAAGCTTCGCTTCGCGAGAGACCGTTGTGCCGTTACGTGGGGCTCACGCGTAAACGAGAATAGTGGTACAACTTTGGGCAGGTTGATCTCCCCGTTGGTCCGCGGGTATCCATGAAGCGATTCGCCTTCCCTCTGTTGACCGTCGCCGCGTCTGTGCTCCTTTGCGGTCCTTTTTTGGCGCAGAGGACGAGTGACTCAAAGTCGGGGCGCGAAACCATTACTGTCGCCGAAGGGGTTGTCTCGTTCCGGGTTCGCTTCGGACTGACTGACAAGGAACCACGATCCTGGAACGGAGCGCTCAGCGTCTCGAACGGTGAGGTATGGCGACTTCGCAACTGGGCGCCCCACCCCTCGGAAAAGATCATCGGAAACAACGGCTGGTCACTGGCAACGCGGCGATACAAGGCCGCTACTCGCGGCGCCTTCCAGAAGGAATATCACCGGGGCACGCTTCCCTATATGGACTATCCCGGTATCGTCGTAGACGTTCGGACGACGCCCGGCACAAGCGTCGAATTCAAAACGGAACAAGGGAATTTCAGCGTCAAACCCCGCCAACTCAAGGTTGGGCGTACTGTCGCCTATTTGGATGGCGCTGTGCTCATCGATAGGGTCCCGGTGGCGGACGTCGTTTCGTCCCCCGACTACGCGAACGACTTTGCCACTGTGCTGGACGGACAAGACGGAGAAGCCTGGGTCGCATGGGCGGCGTACCGTAACAACGGCAACTACATCCTCGCGCGGCGGCTTTACGGCGACCGCTGGGAGGCTGCCGTGCAGGTCATCGACAAGCCGACCGACATCTACTTGCCCCAGATGGGCCGTGATAGCAAAGGCCGGCCTTGGCTGGTGTGGTCGCAACAAGAGGACGGCAACTTCGACCTTTATGGAAGCCTTTGGGACGGAAAGCAGTGGTCCCGCGCGCATCGCCTCACCAGCAGTCCCCAACCTGACATCGAACATGCCCTGACGATGGATTCCGATCGGAACCTGTGGCTCGTGTGGCAAGGGTTTCGCAACGGCAAGTCCGATATCTTCGTGCGGCATTACGACGGCTCGTCGTGGTCACCCGAGGAGAAGGTCTCCACTTCTCCGGCCAATGATTGGCAGCCGGCGATTGCCGCGGACGGCCGTGGCGCGGTCTATGTGGCCTGGGATACATATGACAAAGGCAACTACGACGTTGTGATGAGGCGCTTCGCCCAGGGCACGTGGGACGACGTCATGTCGATCGCTGACACGCCTCTGTTCGAGGCGCACGTAAGCTTGGAGTGTGACAACGAAGATCGCTTATGGGCTGTCTGGAACGAAAGCGGTTTCCAGTGGGGCAAAGACACAGGGTTCGGCATTGCCAAAGAAGCGACGCGTCTCTACGAGTCACGCTCGATCGGCGTGCGCATCCGCGACCGAGGCGGCTGGCGGCTTCCTGTGGCCGATATCAACTCATCGTTGCCAAACGACCTCCAGGGCCACAACGATTTTCCGCTGCTGCAGAAAGACGCTGCGGGACGTATGTGGGTGTTTTTCCGTCACCGTCACGTCGCGAACCCAGACATCCTTGAACCCTCACCATTGCGTTCCGCCGCCTGGCAAATCCACGGAACTGCCTACGACGGTTCTCGCTGGACCGAGCCGCTCCATTTACCTTTCAGCCGCAACCGTCAGGACGTTCGCTGGGGCTTGGCTTCTGACGGTGAAGGAAACCTTCTCGCTGCCTGGCCCACGGACAACCGCGATGCCGCTGAGTTTGCGTTTCGGAGCGCGGATGTCTATGCGGCGAAACTGCCCACGCTGGCCGGCGAGCCCAAGCAGCCGCGCTTCCGAGACCCCGTCCCCAAAACCTACTCCACCCATCCGGTGCATCCCAACGAGGCTCAAGACGTGGCCCGCATTCGGAACTACCGGATTGAGTCCGAAGGTAGGACTTACCGTATCTATCGTGGCGACACCCACCGTCACACGGAATTCTCGATTGACGGCCGGGCCGATGGCTCCCTGCTGCAGGCCTACCGCTATGCATTGGACGCCGCTGACCTAGATTTCCTCGGTGTAAGCGAGCACAACGTCTTTGCACAAGACATTGAGTACATCAATTGGCTGGTTCCACAGTTCTCGGACCTTTTCCATTTGCCTGGCAGCTTTGTCCCGATCTACACGTATGAACGCAGTTTGGACTTCCCCAACGGCCATCGGAACATCCTCGTGGCGAAGCGCGGTATGCCCACGCTGGTTCGCTCCGAAGCCGAGATGCGCGGGGACGAAGGCACCAGCAAGCTCTATGCCTATCTGAAGCGTTACAACGCTATCGCTATCTCTCACACCAGCGCCACCGACATGGGTACCGACTGGCGCGATAACGACCCCGAAGTCGAGCCGTTGGTTGAGATCTATCAGGGGGATCGTTATTCATCCGAGTATGAAGGTGCGCCTCGTGCCGCCACACGCGAGCGGCCGATGACGATGGGCCCCCGGGTTCGGGCCGCCGGATTCGTGTGGAACGCCTGGGAGGAAGGCTACAAGCTCGGCGTGCAGGCCAGCTCCGATCACATTTCCACTCACATCTCCTACGCTGCCACGATTGCGACTGATTTCAGTCGCGAAGGTCTCTTGGAGGCCATGCGCAAAAGGCATTCCTACGCGGCCACAGACAACATCATCCTGGACTACCGCTTGCAGGCCGGCGGCAGGGAATACCTGCAGGGAGACATTGTGGAAGTCTCCCTGCCTTTCCAGCTTTGGATCAAGGTGATTGGCACAGCCGCTATTCGCCAGATCGACATCATCAAGAACCAGACTTTTCTTCACAACCGTCAAAACTTGGAGCGAGAAGTCAGCTTCATCTTCAAAGACAACGCTGTCGGTTCTGGAGAGAACTACTACTACGTCAGAGTCATTCAGGATGACGGTGAGATGGCTTGGTCGTCACCCATCTGGGTGACAGCTCGCTGAGGCCACTCGAGCTTTACGCGGTAGGTGCAGAACCTCTTCACGTCTCGCCTGCCCGGCCAACCGCCGAGAGAACGCATCCACGGAGCGCGGCGGCATCGGTGTTGTCTACCAGTCGCAGGACCCGCCCCTGTGTTAAAGGTTCCTGTTGCCCCCCGCAGTTTAGGAAGCGTACACTGCCAGCAAGCACTTGAAAGCGGTGGGGATGCCACCACTACCAAACGCCAAACGAATTGCCGATTCGGGCTCTTCGAGGTTGACCTCGCTACCGTTGAACTCTGGAAGAGCAACACCAAGACTTAGGCTAAGATTAGGCTGCAAGATCCGCCGTTTCGCAAGGGTCTACGTCGCGGACACGTAAGGAGGATGGGATCCATGACAGAGCAGAACGGTAAGGTCGACCGACGAACGCTGATCAAGATGATGGGTGCCGCCGGCGCGTCGGCGACCGTAATCACCGCCTGTGGCGACCAGTCGGTCAGCGGTCAGAGGCTCACTGGGGCCGAGTTTGACAAGACGGTCCGGCTCGCTACGGCAGGCCCGGGCGGGAACCAGAACTGGCAGCCGGGGTACACGCCCCCCCCCCCCCCCCCCCCCGAAGACATCCCGACGCGGGGGAAGGCGGCGGACACGCTGGCGGGCCTGCCCAAGGAAGAGCTGCTGAAGCTCTTTCGGCTAATGAGCACGAGCCGTAAATGGGAAACGACGATGAAGGACCTGTTCCTCGCCGGCGAGGACGGGCTGTACGGTTCGTTCCACACCTATGTCGGTGAGGAGGCGATGGCGGTCGGCGTCATGGGTGCGCTCAACGAGGATGACTACATCGCCAGCACCCATCGCGGCCACGGTCACCTGATCGCCAAAGGCGGCGATCTGAACAACATGTCCGCCGGGATCTTCTTCAAGGAGGAGGGCTACAACAAGGCCTACGGAGGCTCCATGCACATCACCGACATGTCCAAGGGGATCATGGGCATGAACGAGATCGTGGGCGCCAGCTTCTATATGGCGGCCGGCGCCGCGCTGCGTGGCATGGTGCGTGGCACGAAGCAGGTCGGCGTGGCGTTCTTCGGCGACGGGGCGGCTGCCTCGCCGTATTACTTCAGCGCCATCCGCAGTTGCAAGAACCTCAACATCCCGGTGATCTTCGTCAATGAGAACAACTTTCAGTACATGTCGATCCCCGCGGCGGACACGGTGCCGACGAAGTACATCTCCGAGTACACAAAGGGCCTGGACATCCCGCACTACCTCGTGGATGGCAACGACATCTCGGCCATGTACGCCGCCACCAAGGAAGCGGTCGACTGGGCACGTGCCGGGAAGGGGCCGAGCATGATCGAGGGCATGACCTACCGCTGGTACGACCACAGCGGGTTCGCCGGCGCGCGGGTCGGACAGGACGGGGCCCTCGGCATTCCGTACCGCACCGACGAGGAGGTCCGCGCGTGGATGTCACGCGATCCCATCACCCGCTACAAGAGGTGGCTGTTGACCAAGGATCTCGCTACCGAGGCTGAATTGGCGGAGATCGAGGCGGAAACCCGGGCGGCGGTCGATGCCTCGATCGAGTTCGCGCGCCACGGCAAAGACCCCGACCCCGAGACGGGGGTTCTGAATACGCACGCCGACGGCGCGGTGATCGCAACCCAGTTCTATAACCGTAAGGGCGTCGTCACAACCTATTGAATCCCGCAAATTATTATGACACTTTTTGACAGTGTGGAGCATCTATATATGTATGGGCAACCCCAAAGGTGTGAAGCGGGATTTCAAGGCGCTGGAGAAGCGCCGTTTCGAAGCGATGCGGCTGCTCCACCAAGGCCACAATCAGTCCGAGACGGCGAGACGGCTGAACGTCGCTCGCCAAACCGTCAGTGAGTGGCGGCGGCAATACCGCGAGCAGGGTGCGGCCGGACTCCGCCAGGCCGGGCGCGCCGGACGCAAGCCGCTCCTCGATGCCGCACAACGCGAACGCCTGACGTCGCTGCTGCTGGAAGGCCCGGAAGCCCACGGCTTCCCAACGCCCCTGTGGAGCTGTCCGCGGGTGGCTCGGCTGACCGGAGACGAGTTCGGGGTCGCATACCACGCAGGCCACGCCTGGAAGATCCTGCGAGCGCTCGACTGGAGCCCGCAACGCCCGGCCGGAAAGGCGCGCGAGCGCAACGAAGAGCGGATCCGCACCTGGAAGCGCAAGACCTGGAAGCGCATTAAAAAAAAGCCCAAAACGAAGGCCGTACGCTCGTCTTCATCGACGAAAGCGGATTGAGTCAGAAGCCGCATCGCTGCCGCACCTGGGCGCCACGTGGCCAAACACCGGTGCTGCAGTTTAACTTCAACTGGGAGAAGCTTTCCGTCTCGGCGGGGCTGACGCTGCGTAACTTCTACTTCCGGCTCTATCCCGGTGCGATCGGCAAAGAGCAAGTGACCGACTTTCTCAAGGCGTTGGTACGTCATATCGATCGCCCGCTGCTGATCGTCTGGGATCGGCTGCCGGCGCACCGTAGCCGCCTGGTGCAAGAGTTCATCGAACTCTCCGAAGGCCACATCGCAACCGAGTACTTGCCACCCTATGCGCCGGAGTTGAATCCGGTGGAATACATCTGGGCTTACTGGAAGCAGCACGAGTTGCCGAACGTCTGCCCGAAAGACTACGGCGAGCTGAACGAGCGGGCCCGCAAGGCACTCCGCCGCATGTACCGCAAACCGCGTTTGATCACGGCCTTCTGGAAACAGTCTTCTCTTTGTTTTGACTGACTCTATATTATGCGGGAGTCAATAAGACAACGGAGAATCTCTCATGGCCAAGAAATCATACAACTACGCGCAGCTCGAGGCCGTTGCCCAGGAGATGCGAGCCAATCCGGACATGGTCTACTACTACGAGTACCAGAAGCCGGTGACGACGTCGTCGACCGGCGAGGTGCTCGACCTGGTCAAGGAGTTCGGCGGAATCCGCACGTCCGGCCGGGGATGGCCGATCGACGAATCGTGGATTGCCGGTGCCGCCATTGGCGCGGTGGCGGCGGGGTCGAAGGCGATCGCCCGGCTCCCGTCGATGGCCCAGGTCTTCGCCCTGGAGTACGTTTACAACCAGGCCGGAAAGCTTCGCTCGATGACCGGCGGACAGGCCAGCATGCCCTTCGTCCTCTGGCTGGATGGCGCCGGCCGGCGGCGGGGCAGCGCTGGGCAGCACACGGACGTCGGCGCTGAGGCGCTCTATGCGAACCTCCCGGGTATCAAGGTCGCCGTGCCGAGCAATACCTACGATGCGAAGGGCCTGCTGATCTCGGCGATTCGCGACCCGGACCCGGTGGTCTACGTCGACTACCCGGAGGTCAAGTCGGGTACGCAGCCAGATGTGCCGAACGAGGCCTACGAAGTACCTTTCGGCCAGGCGGTCGTGCGGCAGAAAGGCCGTCACCTCACGCTGGTGGCCTGGTCGCCGGCAACCGTTGAGGTCCGGAGGGCATTGCCACGGCTCGCAGAAGCAGGGATCAGCGTCGAGTACGTCGATCCGCGGTCACTGAAGCCGCTCGACGTGGAGAGCCTCGTCGCCTCGGTCCGCAAGACCCGGCGCCTGCTCGTCGTCGAGCACGGCCATTACACGGCCGGCTTCAGCTCGCACGTCATCGCCGAAGTCGTGCAGGAGGTCCCGGGCGTCAAGACCCGCAAGATCGCCTTCCCCGACGTCCCCGGTCCGGGGGCAGGCGGCATGATGGCGTGGCTGCGTCCCGATGCTCCGAAGATCGTGGATGCTGCCATTCAGTTGATGAAGGCGTAGGCGTATTCGTGCCCCCTGCCCTCTCACCTACCGTGGGATCAAGGGCAATCGGTGCCGGTCCCGCCATCTAGAATGCCCCCACAGCAGACAGCATCAGGTGGCAATCCCTGCCCACGGTGCCAGGAGACCATGGCCGCCAAGACGGTGAAGACGACCATCTGGCAGGGTGATCGCGTGGCCATCGTCGAGGATGTCCCGGCTCACGTGTGCAGCTCGTGCATGGAGCAGTTCTATGACGAAGACGTCAGCGACGCGCTGCGCCGGCTCGCCGAGGAGGGCTTCCCTGCGAAGGCGGCAACGAGGGAGCTTGTCGTTCCGGTGTTCTCGCTGTCTGGGCGCATCAGAACGAGAAAAGCCATGGCCGAGGACTCTTATGTGGACTAACATCGACTGGCGCGGGCCGCGAGCGGCGACACGGATGCTGCGGGCATGGGCATTGGTTGTCGTGATCCTTGGCGGATCGCTGCTCCTAGGATGTGTGGAGTCTGCCCCCCCCGATAGTGGGACCGTCGAGTCTGCGACATCGGCGCCCGCACCGGGGACAGTTGGGGCTGTCGATTCGGCCGAGCCGGCGACGCTCGCCGACCTATTCCCGAAGGGCCCCGGCCAATCGTTGGTCCTGGACTCCTGCGGCGGGTGCCACGCGGTCGCGTGCAGCGCGATTGGGCAGCGTACCCCGGCGCGGTGGGACAACCTCAAGGAAGATCACCGGGACAAAGTGGCGAACTTGAGCGAGGAAGATCTGGAGACCACCTTCGCGTATCTCAAGGAGCACTTCAACGACAGCAAACCGGAACCCAGCGTCCCTCCACACTTCCTGGCAGCCGGCTGCACTCCGTTCTAGGTCTTGCCCATCGGCAGGCCTCGTCCTCGGCATGGACAGCACGACGGCAAGCGGCCGCTGCCGTAACGCGCTGTGGGCGCTCCTTGTCGCGAGCGGTCTCACCCTGGCCGCCGGGTGCAGCGGGTGGGCTCCGTCTGGCGCGCAACCGTCTGAGACGCGGGCCGTCACGGGGAGCGAGCCAACCAGGGTCGACCTCGACGAGATCTTTCCCGCAGGCCCCGGCCGCGACCTGGTTCTCGACAATTGCCAGAGCTGTCACGTGTGGGTCCCTATCGTCATCCTGCAAATGGACGAGGCTGCATGGCGCCGCAATGGCTTCGAGCACCGGGACCGCGTGGAGGCGCTGAGCGACAAGGAGTTCGAGACGCTGTACGACTACCTGTCGTCGACGTTCACTCCCGACCGGCCCGTCCCGACTTTGCCCCCGGAGCTGCTGGGGGCGTGGACGTCATACTAGCCACGCCAGCGCCGTGGCAAGAGCTACCAGCGGTCGAAGGATTCTGGTTCAAACCCGAGGGAGGGTAACCATGATAAAACGTCTTGTCCTCAACGGGGTGATGTTCGTCTTGGCTGCAGTGATCGTATACGCTCAGCCCGTCGAGGAGGAAGAACAAGTGAGGGGCGCTATTGAGAGCTTTCTCCAGGCGTTTGAGAACGGTGATTTGGATGCGATGAAGAGCGCATTCGCTGACGATGCGACGACCTTCCCACGAGCGATCATGTCCTACCAGCCTTCGCCCGATGTTCGAGTTTCGAAGTACCGAAGGGTGAGAGGACTCGACCCTCAGATGATTGAACTAGTCGCGAGGCGCAAGAACCGAGAAGGTCCGCCGAATACGAGCATCGAACCGCAAGATCTAGAAATCAAGCTCTTCAACGATGCCGCCCTTGTCACGTTTCATCTTGGACGCAACAACCGCCTAAGCAGGAGGACATTCGTGTTGGCGAAGCGGAGCGGGGCATGGAGGATCGTTCACTTGCACGCTTCGAACGTGCGTGGTCAGTCTGACTAGAAGCCGCAAAGCAGCGTACCTACTAACGTGGACACCAGGCCGACTCGACGCTGTCGACGCTGCGCCAGATCCGTACATAAACTAGGGGGAGTGTGTGTAGTCATGCAGTGATGACTCGACGGGGGGAGCGGGAAGAGAGTGGGTGGGTTTGGGGTTGGCTCACCCGCCGGGTGTTGAGGGTAGAAAACTTCAAAGGCAGCGGCTGGGGCTGCGGACTCGTTGGTAATGTGTGTCGATCTGCCGACCCGGCAAGGGTCGAACGATCCTAGCCCATGGATTCATCCATGGGCTAGGATTGTGACGCCCTACCGGGCTCAGACCTGTGGTTGGATTCATCGGGTTGCGGCGTACCGGGGCTTCAAGCGCTCGTCAGAATCCTTACGTACGGATCTGGGATACGTGTTGCGGGTGGTTGGTCGCTGCGGTTATAAAGATGGATATATGGGCTGCTAGCCGTTTCGCCTGGGCTGATCGATGATCGGGTCAGGCTTTTTTGTTGCGAGGACGCAATGGATGCGAACCGCGAATCTCTGAAGAGCAACGACCCGGCGGTGAATGACGCTATCGCCGGCGAAGAAGAGCGCCAAAAGCGCGGCATCGAGCTGATCCCGTCGGAGAACTACACCTACCCGGAAGTGCTCGCGTGCCTAGGGTCCGTGCTGACCAATAAGTACTCTGAAGGCTACCCGGGCAGACGCTACTACGGCGGTCAGGAGTTTACCGACCAGGTCGAAACCATCGCCCGCGACCGCGCGAAGGACCTCTTTCGCGCTGAGCACGCCAACGTGCAACCACTTTCCGGCTCCCCCATGAACCAGGCCGTCTACATGGCCTATTTGAAACCCGGCGACACCGTGCTTGGGATGGATCTTTCGCATGGCGGACACCTCACTCACGGCGCTCCGGTTTCGCACATGGGCAAGATTTACCACTTCATCCGCTACAAAACGCATCCCGAAGAGAAGGGCCGCATCGACTTCGACGAGCTACGACGGGTGGCTGTCGAATCGAAGCCGAAGATGATTCTTTGCGGATACTCCTCCTACCCGCGCGACTATGACTACGCGCGTTTCAAAGAGATTGCGGACGAAGTCGGCGCGCTGACCATGGCCGACGTCTCGCACATCGGAGGCCTCATTGCGGGCGGCGCGATGCGCAACCCTTGCGACACGGGATTCGACTTCGTCACCACCACGACGCACAAGTCGATGCGCGGCCCGCGCGGCGGGATGATTCTCTGCAAGAAAGAATTTCGTAAGGACATCGACAAGTCAGTCTTCCCGGGCCTGCAGGGCGGACCCCACATGAATCAGGTCGCCGGCGTGGCCGTCGCTCTCGGCAAGGCGCAGCAACCCGCCTATCGCGAGTACTGCCAACAGGTGTTGCGGAACGCTCAGGTGTTGGCCGCATCGCTGCTGGAGGGGAGCGCCCAATTGATCACGGGTGGCACCGAGAACCACATGATGGTCATCGACGTGGTGGGGAGCTACGGGATCGACGGCCGCGCCGCCGAGGAAACGCTCGACGCCGTGAGCATCACGACTAACAAGCAAATCATCCCCGATGACCCCAACCCGCCGCTGCGGCCGAGCGGCATCCGCATTGGCACGCCCGCTGCGACCACTCGCGGCATGAAGGAAGATGAAATGCGCCGTCTTGCCGGCTGGATCGTCAAAGCTCTTAGCCGCCACGAGGATGGAGCCACGCTGACCTTGATTCGCGGCGAAGTCGAGGACATGTGCAGCTCGTTCCCGGTTCCGGGGATCCAATAGCGGCCGCCGCCGTAATCCGTCCGTAAGGAGGCTGCAGGTTGCGTTGTGCGATCCGCAGCAACAACAGGCCGAGCCTCGAAGAGTGTACCTGTTTCTCGTGCCCTGGACCCTGGAGTGGACCCCTGTGGCGAGGCCAAGAAAGTAGGGACGGGTCGCGGTTTGGAGTGGACCCCTGTGGCGAGGCCAAGAAAGTAGGGACGGGTCGCGGTTGACTGAAAAAGGATAGCGAATCCAGCCCAATGGGGGCATGATCAACTCATCCGGGGAAGCGGAGGCGGGCTCTGCTGGAGAGCAACCCACCAAGGAATACCCGGCCGCAGACTCATCGCAACGATGAGGGCGGGGTGCTCGCCTACTGAGGCCGCATCCCGCCTTGTGCTGCGCCATCGGATCGATAGATCTGCTCATGCCTTAAGAAAACTCAGGCGGCGTTAGCCGCCTCTTCCCACAGCCGCTCATACTCTTGCGGCGGCCGATAGCCCAGCGCCGAATGCAATCGCGTACGATTGTATTCCCGCTCAATATAAGCGCCGATCTCGGCCTGCGCCTGGGCCAAACTTTCATACTCGCTGCAGTCGACTTCCTCGCTTTTCAAAGTCTTGAAAAAGCTTTCCACGTACGCGTTGTCCTGCGGGCAGCCCTTGCGGCTCATCGATATCCTCGCGCCCGCTTGCCGCAGGGTGGCTACATAAGCTTCCGCGGCGTACTGCGAACCTTGATCGGAATGATGAATCCAGCCCGGCGCCGGACGCCGGCTGCTCAACGCTTGTTGCAGCGCCGCCAGCGGCAATTCGGTTTTCAGGTTCGGACCCACGGCCCAGCCCACCACGCGCCGCGAATACACGTCCAACACCACCGCCACATAGACGAAGTGGTTTCCCAATCGTACGTAGCTGAGATCGGAGCCCCACAGTTTGTTGGGACCCGTGGGTTGGAAATCGCGCGTCAGGTTTTCATAACGCCGCAGCGAGTGCTTCGAATCGGTCGTTCGCGGAACGGTGCGGCGACGTCGCCGCAAGAGCTTCTCTTCGCGCATCACCCGTTGCACGCGCTTGCGATTGACCAGCAGCTTTTGACGGCGCAGCTGTTGGGTCGTCCGCCGGGTGCCGTAGGCCGGATGGTCCAAGGCGGCGTGGACAATGGCCTGCCGCAGATCCCCGACCTGCTCGCTGTCGGGTTTGGCCTGGCGGTAGAGGCTGGCTCGCGCCAGTCCGCTCAAGCGGCACAAATCGCGCGTGCTCAGCGTGCTCATGTTGCCTTGCCGCCTTGCGGCCCGTACCTCCTCAGCGACGCGCCGGTTCCACTGACGATGCTCGGCCGGCGCAGATCCTCGACACGCCGCAAGGCTGCGGACAAAAAATCAATCTCCATGGCCTGGCGGCCGACTTTGCGTTCCAGCTCCGCGAGGCGGGCCTGGGCTTCGTGGCCGGGCTCGACACGGGCGCTGCCGCCGGGACGCGCCCCGCGCCGGGAAAGGCTTCCTCGACGCCGTAGCGCTCGACTTGTGCCAGCCAGTCGTAGAGCTTTTCGCGCTTCACCTCCAGCTCGCGCGCGAGAGCCGAGCCGGACTCGCCGGCTTCGAGCCGCCGGACGGCCGCCAGCTTGAACTCCTTCGTGAATCGTCTTCGAGACAATCGAACCTCCTTACCGTTCCCTGGTTCATTGTCCCTTCTCTACTGGTCTCGCTTTTCGGGTCCATTCCAGGCTTACGGCGACGATTGGTATGATCGGCGACACAGCGCGGTATTGCGTGTCCCTTCCGTCGTGACGCGGGTGGAGCGCAATGTGATTCTCAACCAGGAGCATCCGGACTTCCCAAAAATCAAGGCCGGCAAACAGCAACCCGTTGTCTGGGATCAGCGACTACTGGACCGTTAGGGTAGCGTCGCCTGGACGGACAAGCGTTGCCTACTCGGAGGGTGGCCTCGCGCCGGCACCCGAGACTCGGCTTGTCGCGGCTCAGAACTCAGATGATTCGGGCGGGCTCGGCGGAGTTGGCTGGGACGAGTTGCGGTGACGGTAGGTAACCCACCCGATACCGATGCCGATCGCGGCCGGCGGGAGGGCTAGCACGATAATGCCGAGATTGAGGGCTCTGAGCGCTTCCCCACGCTGATACTTAGCCGACTCTCGGCACATCACGCACTGGGCCGCAACAGGACCGGCCAGTGCCACGGCGAGGGTGCCGAGCGCCAGGAACCGCCCGAACGGCGACGTGAGCCGAGAGACCAGCTTCATATCTTCACAGTCTACTGCCAGCCGGCAAAACCGAAATCCAAAATGCGATAGCCGTCAGGGAAGAAGTAACCCACCATGATCAAGATGCATGCCACCAAGGGGACGGCCACAACCCACGACAAGACCGGCCGGTCGAACCTGAGATGCATGAAGTAGGCCATGATCATGCCGGCCTTGACAAGCGAGAGGCCCATCAGCATGGTGAGCATCAACACGAAATCGAACTGTATGTAGGCCAGTACGACCTCCACCAGCGTCAGAGCCAATAAAACAATCCAGACCTTGATGAACAATCCTGTGTGTGACTGTGCTTCCGCCGTCATGAATTCCTTCCTTCTCTATGAAACCTTGGTGGACATCAAGTAGACCATCGGGAAGATGAACATCCAGACCAGGTCGACGAAGTGCCAATACAAGCCGCTGACCTCAACATCTTCGGCGTCGTACTTGCCTTTCTTGAAGCCCCAGGCCACGACACCCAGATAGATAACGCCAATAGCCACGTGTGTCATGTGGAGTCCGGTGAGGGTGAAAAACGTGCCGCCAAACAACGGTGTGCCCCAAGGATTCTCGAGCGGGGTGACGCCATCGTGGATCAGGTGCATCCATTCGTTCATGTGAAGCGCGATGAAAAGGACGCCCCCGACTATCGTGGCCCAGATCCACTTGGCGGCGGTCTTACGGTCGCCCGCATGGCCCGCATCCACGGCAAAGACCATCGTGAGGCTGCTCGAGAGCAACACCAGCGTCATCACCGAAGAGAAGATGATGGCCGGGTAAAACTCGAACGGCTGCGGCCACTCATTGGCAATCCGTACGTAGCTATAGGCGAGGATCAGCGCCGAGAACGTCAGCGCGTCCGAGACGATGAACAGCCACATGCCGAGTTTCTTGTCGCCGACCGCGAACGGTGACGCGCCGCCGCCCCAGGTGGCTTCCGTCGCCCCTGATGAATGAGCCATCAATCCTTACCTCCAAACCATCAGCAAAGCAAAAAGGTAGATCCAGAGCACGTCCATGAAGTGCCAGTAGATCGTGGTCGCCTCGATGGCGGCCTCCCGCGTCACCCAGACCGTCGACCACCAGACGCGGAACACCGCGTAGGTGAGCGCCAGCAGTCCGCCGACAATGTGCACGGCGTGGGCCGCGGTGAGCAGGTAGAAGAACGAGCTGCTCGAGTTCGACGCCAGGTAGATGCCTTGCGCCGAGAGTTCCGCCCATCCGGCGACCTGCGAAACCACAAACATCGTTCCCAGACCAAGGGTCACGGCCAACCAAGCCCGCAGTCCCTGGCTGAGTCCGGCACGCATACGCCGCTTGGCGATTTCGATCGTGACGCTGCTGGCCAGCAGTATCGCTGTGCTGAGCCAGAGCACGCTGGGGAGTTCGATTGCATTCCAATCTCCACCCACCCCGCTGCGCACCACCATGGCGCTGGTAAAGGCGGCGAACACCATGACGATACCGCCCATTCCGACCCACGTTCCCAGCTTGTAGCGGTCGACGGCCTGGGCCGCCGAGTCCCATTCGTTTGGCCCGCCGCCCCCACCCCCGTCGTGGTCCTCGCCACGGCCGCCGAAGCCGCCCCCTCCGACAGAGGTGTGGTCGAGTTGCTCCTCAACGTCCGTCGTCGGCGGTGCTGGCGTCAGGGTCGCGGACATGCTTTAGTCACCCGAGGCCGGTCCGAAGGCCATTTCATCGGAGTTGGACTGCATGATGTAGTCCCGCTTGGCCTTCGGCACGCTGAACTCGTATGGGCCGCGATAGACGGTGGGGATCTTGCCCTCGAAGTTGTCGTGGACCGGCGGGCTAGCTACAGTCCACTCTAGAGTGGTCGCTTCCCAGGGGTTGTCGCTCGTGACTTTCTTGCCCTTGCGCAGGCTCCAAATGAAGTTGAACAGGAACAGGAACTGAGCCGTGATCGTGATCATCGCCGCGACCGTGATGAAGTATTGGAGCTCGTTCGCCCCGGCGGCTGCTAGATAGTCAACGCCGGTGGACTCGGCATATCGCCTCGGGTGGGGGATAAGACCCAGGTAGTGCATCGGTCCGAAGATGGCGTAGACCCCAATGAAGGTGAACCAGAAATGGACCTTGCCCATGCCCTCGCTCATCATGCGTCCGAACATCTTAGGGAACCAGAACGTAATGCCGGCAAACATGCCGAAGATCGCCGCCACGCCCATGATTAGGTGGAAGTGGGCGACCACGAAGTAGCCGTCATGAAAGAAGAAGTCCACCGTGGGTTGACCCAGGAAGATGCCGGTGACGCCGCCTGTGACGAACAGCGAAACAAAGCCAATCGAGTACATCATCGGCGTGGTGAAGCGGATCTTGCCGCCCCAAAGCGTCCCGATCCAGTTGAAGGTCTTAATCGCCGAGGGTACGCCGATAACCATGGTGAGAACGGAGAACACGAACGCCGAGTAGGGGCTCATGCCGCTCATGAACATGTGATGACCCCAAACGACGAAACCCAGGCTGCCGATAGCGAGAATGGCATAAACCATCGCCTTGTAGCCGAAAACAGGCTTGCGGGAGAAGGTGGAAAGGATGTGGGACGTGACACCCATACCCGGCAGAATGGCGATGTAGACCTCCGGGTGCCCGAAGAACCAGAACAAGTGCTGCCACAGGATCGGTGAGCCGCCGCTGTGGCCGGTGACGGGGATGTCATTGATGACTAAGCCGCCCGGGATGAAGAAGCTCGTGCCGAGGTTGCGGTCGAGCAGCAACAGCACCCCCGCCGAGAGGAGCACGCCGAATGCCAACAGCCCGAGAATGGCGGTAACGAACCAAGCCCAGACCGTGAGAGGCAGACGCATCATCGTCAGCCCCTTGCTTCGCAACTGCAACGTTGTGACGATGAAGTTCAACGCGCCGAGCAGCGCGCCTACACAGAACAGCGCAATGCTGATGATCCACCAGTCTTGGCCGTTTTCGGCGATCTGGGCGCTGTCGAGCGCGCTCAGCGGCGGGTAGCCCGTCCATCCCGAAATCGGTGCGCCGCCCGCGGCGAAGAACGCCATCATTAATGCACAGAACGAAAGAAACGTGACCCAGAAAGACAGCATGTTGAGCCGCGGGAAGGCCATGTCGGCGGCCCCGATCTGAATCGGCAGGATGTAGTTGCCAAAGCCCCCCTGGGGTGCCGTGGTCAGAACCATGAAAACCATGATCGTGCCGTGCATCGTCATTATGGCCAGGTAAAACTCCGGTGTCATGATGCCGTCTGGTGCACCCACCGGGAACAGGGCTCCCAGCCAGCCGAAAGATTCCCCCGGCCACACCAAGCGCAGTCGCATCAGCAGCGACAGGCCCATCCCAATGCAAACCGCCACGATCGCGAGCAGGATGTACTGGATGCCGATCACCTTGTGGTCCAGGCTGAAGATGTACTTCCAGATGAAGCTCTTCGGTTCAGGGTGACGGTGAACCTCAACGTATTCCGCTACTTCTGACATGAACTGATTCTCCTACGATGGCCCCGAAATCCGCTCAAAATGACTAACTCTGAGGAGGCACTAGCGCGGCTCCCAGGTACTCCTGTCGTTCGGGGTGCTCACTTATTCCAGGAAAGAGTACTGCTCTTGGAGCCACTCCTCGTACTGGGCCTGCTCCATCACATCCAGGAAGCTGCGCATCTTGTAATGGCCCAGGCCGCAGAGCTCCGAGCAGGCAATCTCGTATTCGCCGACCTTGTCGGGTTTGAAACGAAGCCTCCCCACCAACCCGGGAACCGTATCGAGCTTGATCCGCAGCTCGGGCACGAAGAAGTTGTGAAGAACGTCTTTCGACCGCAGGACGACCTCGATTTCTTTGTTGACAGGCACAGCCATGCGGGGCACCATGACGTCATCCCTGCCGTCGGGGTGGCTGCGATCGACGCCCAGGGGATTCCCCAGCGTGTCGTCGATCTGGTTGACGTCCAGCGGCCCGAATTTGCCGTCTCGTCCCGCGTAGCGCATGTTCCAAACGAACTGCTGCCCGGTAACCTCAACGACGACGCGATCCTCCGACGGCGCCGCCGACCGAGCCTCGGCAAACCGGGCTTCCGCCCACATCGTGTAACCCATGAAGGTCAGTCCGACGAACAGAACCGTGGCCGCCACGGTCCACAGGAACTCCCAACGGTCGTTGCCGGTCACATAGGAGGCGGGGCCTGATCGCTGGCCCCGAAACTTCCACACGGCGTATCCCAGAGCCAGGTGAGCCAGGATGAAGATGACCCCGGTGACAATGCAAGTCAGTACGAATTGATCGTCCACCGCCCTGGCGTGCTCAGTGATCGGTTCCGGCGGCCACCAGGTCTTGGTGAAGAAGGGAATGGAAAGCGCTAAACAGATTGCCCAGATGACAAGTGCCAGCAAGAATGCCATACAGTCTCCGGTCGGTGCCCGCCAGCCAACCCCGGCGATATGACCGCGCGAGAGTGGACTCGCGCTGCAAAGAGCACCTAGTGTAGCAAACCCGCGAAGCCCGATTCCAAGGCAAGTTCCATGGCAAATCGAGTCGCGCCCACAACAGCCGTCGGCTCCCGGTCCGGCCCGTCTGCTCGACGAATGCAGCCTTGTACTGGGCCCGCCGCGGTCGGCCGCCGGGCGTGGTGCGACGATTTATGTGGTGACGAGGACTACCAAGTTACTGCCGGACCGACGGATGCAGGCCGGGAGGATGCTCTTCATCAGGCGCTTGGTCATTCTGCGCTTCAGGCTGCCTGGCCCGACCGGCCGTTAGCCGGCTTGCTGCTCGGATTCCCGCAGAATCTGATGCATGCGATCTTTGAGTTGAAGCTTGAGCTTCTTGAGTCGCATCTCCTCCATCTGCTCGTCTTGCGAGGGGTAACGGCGGGCGCTCAGCTCTTCGAGCCGGCGATCGTAGCTGGAATGTTGTTCGGCGAGGCTTTTGAATTCTTCGTTCGTTTCCATCAGGCGGGCGGATTGGCCCATTTGAGGGACGACTCCCATAGTAGTCTTCCTCCTCTGCACGACGTCATTGGGGGGGGGGGGGGGTGGAGACAAGCTTCTGATCCGCAACGTCAACCGCGATCTCGGCCACTCTCAGCATCACGGGCCCGCAGCGTCTACCAGACGTTATCAGACCCGCATCCGGATTTCAATTGCGTTTCAACCTATCTATCGACCCGCCGGAACTCCTTCATCAGCTCCGCACCCGGCACTTGTCCGCCTGAGGACGAGCGCGTCCTCGCCGCTGTCGCGATAGTATTGCGCCCTGGTCGCAATCGAGGCGAACTCCAGTGCGCGGTAGAAATCGATGGCACCCTGATTACCTTGCGGACCTCAAGATAAAGGTCCCCCGGGTGTTGCCGGCGGACGTAAGTCAGCAGCGCGCTTCCCACGCCTCAGCGGCGATGATCGGGGTGGACAGCCAGGTTGGCAATCTCGGTGTCGGTGCCGAGCGGCTGGTAGACAGTGAAGCCGGTTAGCCTGTCTCGGGACTCGACCACCGTGCAACGTAGGGTGCCATCTCCGCGCAGGAGCCGGCGATAATCCTCCTCGGACCATGGAGTCGCCTCGCGGCAAAGTGACTGGATGGCCAGCAGCTCGCTGAGGTCAGTCGGCCTGGCGGGCCTCAGGAGCGGATCGTTTCGTACGTTCGCTGCGCCGACCGGCATCCCTGACTCCCTTGTCGGTCCCGAACGGCGGACCGGCGGATGCGGGGGCCAGTGCTCCGCACCTCGAAACGAGAGAAGTTCCGCCACGTCTATGATATTCTGACCGTGAATCCAAAAGGATGGTTCCGCAGGGGAGGAAGCATGCTGATCAAGGTTCGCCGAGGATGGGAGATTCCCGAACGCGAGGCCACACCGGAAGGCGCCTACTTCAATCGTCGAACTTTGCTGGCCGGGGCGGGCGTGCTGGGCGTCGATGCACTGCTCGCCGGGACGGCTCGGGCAAACACGGCCGGCGACCTGTACCCGGCTCAGCGCAACTCCAAGTACATCCTCGACCGGCCCATCACGCCGGAAGCCGCGGCCACGGGATTCAATAACTTCTACGAGTTTACCCTCGATAAGCAGCGCGTTAAGGACAAGGTCGCTCGATTCACCATCGACCCGTGGAGGGTGGAAGTCAAAGGGTTGGTGAACAATCCGAAGAAATACGATTTCGACGACTTGGTCCGGCGGTTCCCGCTTGAAGAGCGTCTCTACCGCATGCGTTGCGTCGAAGCTTGGTCGATGGCCGTACCCTGGACCGGCTTCCCCATTTCCGCGCTGATCAAGGAAGTCGACCCCAAGCCGAAGGCCAAGTACATGCGCATGGTCACGGCCTACCGTCCACAAGAAATGCCGGGCATCCGCAGCCAGCAGCACTATCCATGGCCGTACTTTGAGGCGTTGCGGCTCGACGAAGCCATGAACGAGCTGGCTCTGTTTGTCACCGGGATCTACGGCAAACCGCTCCCGAAACAGAACGGTGCGCCGATTCGCTTGATCGTGCCTTGGAAATACGGCCTGAAGTCGATCAAATCGATTGTTAAGATCGAGTTCACCGCACGGCGTCCCGACACTCTATGGAACCAGGTCCAGGGCCGCGAATATGGCTGGTACTCGAACGTGAATCCGAACCGTCCCCACCAACGCTGGTCGCAGGCGCAGGAAAAGGTGCTCTCCGACATGAGGGTGCGACCAACCCTAATGTACAATGGCTATGAGGAGTTTGTCGCCTCTCTCTACACGGGCAACGAGTTCTGAGGCCTTCCAGTCAGGTTTTCGGCCGACTCCTCTCCGTGCCCGGGTGGCCGGCCTTCGGATCGGGGAGTTGGGGGCACTGTACCCATTCCACAGAGTGGCGGACGACGAGCGACGGTGAGCCGGGTCTTGCGGAAGAGCTTCGACGTTGGCGCGGCTCATGGGATGGGGCGTCCGACGGGCGATTCGCATGGGACGAAGGTAAGAATCGGAGCACTGTCAGCCGATTGTGATAGCGGAGAACTCTTTGCCTGGAAATATCCCTTCCAGGCCGAAGGGTGTGTGACCTCAAGAAGATGCTGCCTAGGGTGATCATCATCTCCCCCGACGGGGAGCTGGCCAGTGGACTGATGGAGGCCCTGACACATGAGTCGGTTGGGGCGGATCCGCAGGTCGTAAGCACTTACCCGACTGCGGGAGAACTCAAGAAGCTGGTTCGTTCCAACTCGCGGGAGGTGACGGCATTTGTGGTGGGCCTGGCCGATGTCGGTGAGGGGTTGAAGCTGGTTCGTGAGCTGAACGCTTCGTACCCCGGGTCGCTGGCCATCGCCGCCGATTCGCAATCTGCGGCGGACACGATCCTAGCCGCCATGCGGGCCGGCGCCTCGGAGTTCCTCGTCCCTCCGTTTGATCTCAGCCACCTGCAACACGTGCTGCAGAGTCATAAAAACACCGGCACGGCGTCACCGTCCCAGTCGCTCGGGAAGCTGCTCTGCGTCCTGCCGGCGCAGGGCGGCAGCGGAGCCTCGATGATTGCGGTCCACTCGACGCAACTGATCTCTAAGGCTGTTGGCCACAAGGTGCTGGTGGTGGATTTCGACTTCCACAGCGGAACGATCGCCTTCCGGCTGAGGCTAAAGCCGGAGTTCTCCTTTGCCGACGCAGTTGCCCGAATCGAAGACATCGACGAGCTATGGGCCAGACTGACTTGCAACCGGGACAGCGTCGACGTTTTGGCCGCCCCCCCCTCCGGGCATTGTGATACCCTCCCAAGCTTTTCGCCACGTCTCTGCGATCTTCACGTCGGCGATTCGGGCGTACCCGTTCGTTTTGGTCGATCTGCCCACAGCCCTACACGCCTCCTGCCGCGACGTCCTGAGCTTGTCGGATTCGGTCTACCTGATCGCAACCCCCGAGGTCGTTGCGCTTCACTTGGCGCGCCGCCGGGTGAACGAACTGACGGACCTGGGGTTGAGCCGGAAAAACATCCACCTCGTCCTCAACCGTAGCGGCAGCAAGAAGACCTTGAACGTTGACGATGTCGCCGAAGTGGTCGGCCTCCCCGTGTCTGACAGGCTGAGCAACGACTATTCAAGCGTTAGCGACGCGGCGCTCAAGGGCGGCCTGGTGCCGTCGGACTCGACGCTGGGCCGGGAATTGGCCTCGCTGGCGCACAACATGACGGGCGTGCAGGCGACCAGCCGCAAGAAGCCGGACAAGAAGTGGGGCTTCCTCTCGCTACGCTAAACTAGGGCGCGCGGTGCACACTGCCCGCGCGGGATCGCGGCGGCAGGCGGCGCGGTGTGGGTAGGGACGGGCCTGGCGCGGCATCCGCCCAACAGCCGACTACAACACGGCATGTCTCCGATATCGACAGCAGTAGCAGTCGAAACTGCCACAGCCGAACCACAGCCGTTCCGGAATCAGGGTATGAGGACACGGAGTTAGGAATCTCGTACTCTGCGGCAATAAACTGGCGTACCCCAAGCGCTGATCTCAGGGGCCAAGGGGCGCGGGCCTCTGGCCGGCAGCGTCGGCCTCCAGGCCGACGTCAGGGCGGCGCAGACCCCGCCCGCCGGGAGGCGAGCGCGACCTCCGGCAAACCGCCGGCTTTCGAGCGCTTGTTTTGTCACCGAATACGAGTCAGTGGCGGCCGCCCACGTCTAAAGCGGCAAGATCTCTTCGCGGTCGGGGTCGAACTTGAGCCGTCGCTTCTCGAGGTAGGCGATGTTGCCGAGATGGGACGCTTGTGCCGAGCGGTGGCCGACCCAGACATCGCCGTTCGGACGCTTGCGTGTGCGGACGCAGTCGAGGAAGTTGTTGACGTGATCCACAGTCATCTCACCCTCGACCTCCACTACGGTGGGAACGGCATCGCGCTCCGGCGGATAGAACTCGTACTTGCGGCGGTCGATCCATAAGCGCCCCTCCGTCCCCACGATCTCGATGCCTGAGCCCGTCAGGCCCGGGGCCAGCGTGGCTTCAAAGGTTGCCGTCCACTCCTGCCGGTACTCGAGCAAGACGTGAATGGTGTCAGGCGCGGTGCGGCCGTCTTTGTAGTGGTAGACGCCTCCGGCGGCGACCGCCGAAACCGGGTCGTCCTGCTCCATAAACATGTGGACGGCGTCGATCCAGTGGGTGAACAGATCCGTGATCTGACCGCCTCCGAAATCCAAATACGCCCGGAAGTTGAAGTACTGCTGCGGGTCGTACTCGCGCCATTTGACGGGGCCGAGATAGCGCGCCCAATCGAGATTGGACGGTCGGGTCCGGAGCGACTCCGGCGCCAAACGCAGATGGGCGCCGTTGCCGTGCCACCAGGTGCGCGCCACGGTGATCTTGCCCAGCCGGCCGGCATCGAAGTATTCCTGCTTGGCTCGCAGGTAGTGTTTCGCCGATCGCTGCTGCATTCCGACCTGGCAGACCCGCTCATGCAACCGGACCTGCTTGACAATCTCGGGCCCTTCTTCGATCTTCAGCGTGAGCGGCTTCTCGACGTAGATGTCTTTGCCCGCACGGGCCGCGTCGATCACAATGCCGGCGTGCCAGTGATCGGGAGTGGCGACCAGAACGGCGTCCACGTCTTTCTGGTCGAGCAGCTTGCGATGGTCCCTGAAACCACGAGCCCCGTCGGCGTCTTCAAGGGCCTTGTCGATTCGATCGCTGTAGACGTCACAAACGGCCGCGACCTGCACTGCGGCATTCGTCTGGAAAGCACGCATGACACCGCGGCCCCGGCCGCCGCAGCCGATCAAGCCCAGTTGGATCGTGTCGTTGGCCCCCAGCACGCGCTGATAGGAAGCCGCGCTGGCCGCCAACGCGGTCCCGGCCAAGCCTCGAAACACGTCCCTGCGGTGCAATGTCGAGTCCGCCATAGGCGCAAATCATACCACAGAGGGCTACTTACTCCCGCTGTCCAGCTGCGTGTAGGGGTGGGCCGCTGCGTCCAACCCCCAGCTCAGCGCAATCGGCCTGGCCCGCCATTCAGAGCCGCAGGCGGGAGCCTGCGTTGAGATGCCACGGCGGAAGAGATTGTCGTCACGCAGTCGGCGGCCAACCAAGGTCTAAGCCCCGGCAGGGGCATCTTGAAAGTAGCCCACGGCGCAAGCCGTGGGAAAAAGTCCGCAACAATACCCAGCCCCGGTAGGGGCGTCAGAGCCTCACTCTTCCCAAAACCCGAGCGACACTGGAAAACGAAAAGCCCCCGGCACGCACCCGCTTCTCGATGCATCTCAATAATACCGGCGCGGGGCGTCAACCCCGCGTGGACTCTCACCACCAATCACCCTCCGGCCCCGAACGTCTGGCTGCATGGGTGACAGAGCGACCCGAGCACATGGGTAACGGTCTCTAGTTTTCTCCATGGGAGAACCCTGCGCCACTGCACTTACTCCAGTTCCGCGGGCTCGAGGGTCAGTTGCACGGTATCGTTGGGTTCGATCTCGACTTCTTCGGCTTTCAACCGAGCGCCAAAGAGGACGGATATCGTCTCGGGAGAATGGTCGGTCAGCGCGGCCCGGGTCGCGAGCACGTAGTACGCGCCCGGCGCCAAGCCGGGCGAGGTGTACTCCCCGTTCTGGTCGGTCTCGCCAGTGACGCGAGTGGCGGCAAGAGTGTGCACGGTCTTCGCCGCCTTGGGGATGACGAGGACACTGGCGCCGCCCACCGGTTCTCCGTCGCCATCGGCCACGTGGGTTTCGAGAACACCGCCGTCGTGGTCCACGATCACGCGCAACTCGGCGCCGGCCATGGCGCTTCCCAAGTAAAAGGGCTTGTGCAAGATGCTCGTGCCCGCGTAGGTCACGTCCTTGAGATAGAGGTTGCCCGATTGCCTCAAGTGGGCCCTCACCGAGTACTCGTCCATCAACGGGTCGATTCGACCGCCAGCCAGGGATTGGCGGGCCTGAACGGCGAATTCTCCGGGAATGGAGGACCGCCCGCGGTTGAAGCCCCCTACGGTCCGATGCACGGGCCAGACGCTGATAGAAACCTCCGACTCCACCGGCTCGTCGGGAGGCTCTCCCGCCCAAACTACTTGGCCCGAGAGCGGCAAGCGTGGTTGGGGAACGACGGTAATGCCCTTGACGTCGCGGTCGGTAATGCTGACCACCGTAGCTCCAAACGAATCCGGAGCGTTGTGATCACCAGAGAAGCCGGTGAGCCGGTGGTCTCCGCGGTGGAGGCCGCACAAGCGGATCTTGCCGTCGGGGCCGACCTCGCCGCCCGAGGGTACGCCGGGGCTTCCCCCCGTTGCCCCGAAGCCGAAGGAAGGCTCAGTTGGGTGAATCCAGAAGCTCAGATCGCCGGCCTGACCTTCGATGTCAAGTTGGGCCTCGAGGCAATATGCAGGCGAACGCAACATGCGGATGTCCACGCCTTCACGCTGCTCGCCTGGCCGCAGTATTAGGAGCGTTCCTCCGTCCGGCGACACGGCGCCCCGGTAGTAGGTCGGGATGGTGGCCGGCCTGCGCAACTTGGGGTCGCCAGGTGCATCCGAAACTGGGTGCATCTTCCGATTCAACTGCCGCGCCAAGAGCAGCCAGCCGGCCCCGGGGGCTACTTGGCGGGAGTTGTGACGGACGATGCGGTATTCGCCCTGGTCATTGGTTCGGGCGGAAGAGCGGCGAAAGTAGCGCACCTCACGCAGGAAGTATTCCCGGCCAAGCAGCACGACTTCCATCCCCGGCAGCGGCTCGCCGTTGTCATCGACGACCTTGCCGGAAACGGACTGCTTCGGCTGGAGGCGGAAGTCGATCGAGCTAAGATCCTGACCTGCGCGGAGATTGACGAGTCTGCGGCCATCAGCTAGGGGAGGGCCACCCTCGGAGGAGTCGGTCATCACACGGTGGCAGCCCGGGCGCACGTCGGTCAGGGTGTAGCGGCCTTGGGCGTCAGTCGTGGTCGAGGGTGGCTGGCCGCGGGCAAGGATGAAGACTCTCAGGCCCACCACTGGCGCGCCGGTCGCGGCGTCCGTAACCACGCCGCTGATGGAGCCGGTTTCGGAGGGACCGGCGCTCTGCGCCATCGCCGAGGTCCCGGCAATCAATAAGATAAGCAAGCTCCTTCGCATCGCCGTCACGTCGCCCAGAACCGTCACCTTATCGGGAAAGTCACCTCACTCTGATGGCACAGGCAACTCCACCTCTGTTGCTGACCCGCCGAACACGTCGATCTTGAACATGCGCGATAGATCCGCGACCCATCGCGCCCTGGACTCTTGCGTATCGGGTCGCGCGGCAATTCGGTACGTGCCCGGGCGAAGACCGGCGAACGAGAATCGAGCTTCGGCATCCGGAAAAGCGACCTGAACGGGCTGCGGTTTCGCCGCCGGTAATTCGGCTGTCGATGCCGAACCGATCAGCACCACCACGTATCCCGATGCCGACGCGTCGCCGGTAAGCAACCGGCCTTCAATCGCACCCGCCGGCGTCACCAAGATCCTGACCACGCCGGGATTGCTACCCTCCCTCAAATCCAAGATCGGATGGGCCGCCATGAAGCACGTCGCGCCCAGATTCGAGAGCGACAGAGAGTACCGGCCGGGGGCAAGATTCGCGGCTTGCTGTTCCTAGCCGAAGCCCAACTGTATTTCGCCGCGCATACCGTGGGCGGCCCGATCTTCCACAGCCTGTAGGCGCAACCGGGCGGTGGCCGGGCACGTGCCGGGCGGCAGCGGTTCCTCGGCATCCAAGAGGAACGTCGCGCTTCGCCCTTCTCCCACCTCAATTGCAAGACCCTCCACGTCCTGACCGCCCACTTCGACCCTCACTTGGCCGAATCGCGGCTCCGCATCGAGCAAAGCCCCGCGGCCACCGTAACCCCGCACCGGCCCCGAGGCAAACAGATGATACGACCCCGGCGGGATCCCCTCGAGGTGGAAGCTGCCATCCGGGTCCGTCTGTGCTGTCGCGACGCTGAGGCTCGGCTGATCGACAGAGACAAGCGACACCGAATACCGGCCGCCCGACTCGGGAACGCCCACGCGCCCGCTTACACTGTTCACGGAAGGAGCGCCCATCGTGAAATCCACGGCGCGGTACTCTTCACCGCCAGAGATCGTGAAAGACGCGGGGTCTGCGTTGCTCGGGTAGAGCATCGCTCCCGCGCCCACGCCGCTCTGGAACCCGGCCAACGAAACGGCCATGCCGTACATTCCTGGAGCCAGTCCATGCAGCCGGTATTCGCCTCGCTCGTCGGTTCGCGTCCCCCTCAAATCGCGAAGCGTGACGCCGTCCGCCACCTGCACCGTGGGAACCACAAACGCTCCGCGGATCGGCTCGTTTCGTCCGTCTCTCACCTGCCCGGTGATTACACCGAGCCGTACCAGACGGATCGTCACCGCGGTGGGCGAATCCGAGTCGCTCAGAACGTGGACGGGCAGCGTTGCCCCAACGTAGTTCGGCTTGGAAACCTCGAGTCGGTAATCTCCGGGCGGGACGCTCGGCGCACGGAAGCGGCCGCGACGATCCGTGTCTAGGTCGGCAATGAGCCCCACCGTGCCGGCCCTTCGAACCCGTATCCGCACCGAAGCCAACGGTTCTCCCGAATGGTCTTCGAGGACCCTGCCCTCGAAAGCCGTGCAGACCGAAGGGAAAAGCCCAGCCCCTATCAATCCGACGGCGAGCCAACGGTGGCTAGGCATGCGTCTAGCGAGGTCAGCGACCTCAAACCGACAAGTCGGAGCTCGTGTGGTGTAAGCCTCCAGGCTTCCCGCGAACCGGTTCCTCGGTTCTCAGGCCGGCGAGCGCACGCTAGTGTAGTGCACCATAAATAATGTAACTTATATTGACTTCCCATCGTCTCTATTAACAGGAGGCATGGGATGCGAAGAGCACAACCAGTAACTTTGAACACAGCGCAATGCAAGCAGTTGGACCGCTACGCGCGCGGCCGCCAAGTCGCCGTTCGTCTCGCCCTGCGAGCCAGGATTGTCCTGCTGGCCGCCGACGGTCTCGAGAATAAGCAGATCGCCGCACAGCTCGGTGTCTCGCGGCAGTTGGTGGCCCGCTGGCGCACGCGCTTTCTCGAAAGCAGCATCGCCGGCATTGCAAAAGACGCCCCACGGCCCGGTCGTAAACCTGCCGTCTCGAAGCAGAAAGTACAGCAGATCATCCACAAGACCACCCGCGAGAAACCGTCCAACGCCACCCACTGGAGCCGCCGCACCATGGCCGCCGCGGCCGGCGTCAGCGCTTCCACCGTGGGACGGATTTGGCGCGCCCATGGCCTCAAGCCCCACCGCGTCAAGACCTTCAAGCTCAGCAATGACCCGCGTTTCGCCGAGAAACTCGACGACATCGTCGGACTCTATCTCAATCCGCCTGAGCATGCTCTGGTTCTCTCGCTCGATGAGAAGTCCCAAATCCAAGCCCTCGATCGCACCCAGCCCGGCCTGCCGCTCAAAAAGGGACGCGGCCAAACGATGACCCACGATTACAAGCGCAACGGCACGACCACCCTGTTTGCGGCGCTCAACAGCCTTGACGGCAGCGTGATCGCCGAGTGCATGCCCCGACACAGCCACCAGGAATGGCTGCGCTTCCTGCGCTTAATTGACCGCCGCACTCCCAAGGACAAACAGCTTCATCTCATCGTGGACAACTATGCCACCCACAAGCATGCCGCTGTGAAGCGTTGGCTCGATCGTCACCCGCGCTTCCACATTCATTTCACCCCGACCTCGGCGTCGTGGCTGAACATGGTCGAGCGATTCTTTCGCGATCTCACCGTCAAGCGCCTGCGCCGCGGCGTGTTTCGCAGCGTGGACGAGCTCGTCGCCGCCATTGACGACTACATCGCCCAGCACAACGGGCATCCCACGCCCTTCATCTGGACCGCGACCGCCTCCGACATCCTCGAGAAAGTCAAGCGCGGACGTGCCGCCCTGCATAAGGTGCAATCTGCTTGACGCACTACACTAGTTGTCAACCGCGATTTTCCCCCGCGAAGCATCACGCAGCGATACCTCAGGCGGCAACGCTGCCTAACGGGGCAAAGCTGGAGAGTTTGCGCCACATCTCACCAGAGCCTCGTTCGAGAGGCTAGACCTTTGCTCAATTGACGCTGATGAGACGCAGAAAGTCTTAGCTGGCTGCGGGCGTCTCGGAGTCTTCAGCCCCGTGTTCTTCAACCTCGATCTCGTCGCCTGCCTCGGTGCCGCTTTCCTCGGCCTCGCCCGCAGGAAGTTCGACGACACTCGACGCGCGCAAGCTCCCGGCCAAGCGCCAGGGCTTGAGCCGGTGTACGACCTTGGTTACCTGTTTCTTGCGGTTCAAAAAAATCAGGTCAATTGTGAACTTCATCCAGAACGTGTGAACGGCCTCGGTGGGAACGATCCACAGCCCCGTGCCTTTCTCGAGCCCCGTCCGGCCGAGCAGGCCGCGATTACGCGTCCGTGCGCTGTCGGCAACCTCAATGGCCCCTCCCAATACAGTCTGCTTGGAACGGTTGAGGAGTCTGACGGTCCGCATGCCCGGAGCGCGATGCCGGTCCGCGTCAGCGAATGGCGGCGCACCCCCAACGTATCACGACTGCGGGGCTGAAAGCGCGCTCCGGGGCCGCCGAAGAGCAGCCGATCCGAGGTGGCTGCTCTCGACGGCCTACGGGTTCTCATACAGCCAGGGGCAGGATGTCGTCGTCTGGGCCGAGCGTGTAGAAGGGTCGAGGCATCACCCGATCCGGTTTGACCGGTGTCGCACAAGGTTTGACTGCACTGGTTCGCCGCACCGCAAAGTAGTCGTGCGGAGGGTAAAGCGGATACGGCTCCAGCTCATAGAAGATTCTGCCCAGATGCTGTTCGATGCGATAGACGGCGTGATAGAAATTGCCCCGGCCCATTCCGAGCCGGCGGCCACAGAGCTTCCAGTCCGCTCCCAGCAGAAAGTGGTATCGAAAGATCCTGTGGTGAAAATCATCGAGATGCCGCCGGCTCACCAACTCGAAGTCGGCGATGTGCTCCTCCTCCTTCCGGGACCAGGCGGCACGGTGGGTCTTCCCTCGCGGATTCCTCTCAAACGAAGCCGCACGGTACTTTCCGCGGTTGACGCAGTCTCGGAAGCGCTGGTAACAACCGCGAAAGACTCTCCGCAAAACGCAAGCGCAGGGGGCCAGCTGGTCTTTCTTGATGCGATGGACACCGGACCCGTTGCAGTTCGAGCACGAGGCCGCGCCCAGCAGGTACAGTTCGGACACGTTCCATTCCATTTGTTCCCCACTCCTTGATGTGTAGTCTTGTTGTTGTTTTCTTTTTTTTCTACTTAGAGCGCCGCCGCGGCCGAAGCCAAACCCACGCGAAACCAGGGACGGCACTACCGAACGATTATTCCGGCATAGCGGGGAACCGTCAACAGAACGGCTCACTAATGTTCTGGCCAAGGGATTTGCCGATTCGGGATGAATCCTTTATGTTTTTGGAACTCGCGTCGGCTTAATCTAGCGGAATCAGTGACTTAACTAAGGCTGTGATCAATAATGCATTTAAAATTCTCAATTTGATAACATAACGTGACCTATTTCAGTTAGCTATATGAGCGACTCTCCAGGCTTCCGAGAGATCGCGGTTCGCCTGTTGCACCACTTGAACCAGCGAGTACGGCGAGGGGAACTCACCGAGCGAGGACTGGCTCGGCTGACCGGATACTCGCAGCCTCACATCCACAACGTACTCAAGGGCGCCCGTATGGTTGGGATGGATCTGGCCGACCAAGTCATGACGCTTCTCGATATCCCTCTCATCTCGCTGCTGACGCAAGAGGAGCTGGCCGGGCGGGCCCCTCCGGAGATAGCGAGCGGAGTCCCTCTACCGGTCCTCGACGGTTATTTGGGCGGTGGCGCGTCGTACCCGCGGTTGTCGGCAACGGTAGAGCGGCGTTTCTTTCCTGCTTCGGTACTGTCGAGGCTCATCAGCCCGGTCCTGGCACGTGTTCACGTGGCAGAGAAGTCGATGTGGCCGCTGATCTGGCCGCAAGACTTGCTGCTTCTCGACCGCTCTCCCCGCGAACGCCGCCGACCGATATTCGAAGGGGTGTACGCGCTTTCTTGGGCGAAGAAGGGTCATCTGGCCCGCTGCCGTCCCGTGGGGCAGGCCCTGGTGGTCGTCGTGGACGAGCCGGGGGACCCTCCCCCCATCTCGAGGCCGATCTCCCTCGAGAACCGAAATATCCTCGACGTTGTGCAGGGGAAGGTCGTCTGGCTGGAACGCGAACTCGCGGGCCCGGTGTGAGGCCTTGCGTGGAACCTTGTTTGGCGCCTGCCCTCAGGAGCCTCGAATCGCTGCCTGTAATCCCTCGCCTACAGAGGCAACGTCGTGGCTGCTGGGGTTCTGGAACGGCCGCAGGCCGAACTCCGGGAGCGCCGCAAAGATGTGATCAAAGATGTCGGCCTGGATGGCCTCGTAGTTCGCCCAGGCCTGATCGTTGCTGAAGACGTAAATCTCGATCGGCAGGCCTTTCTCTGTCGGCTGAAGCTGGCGGACAAGAAACGTCATGTCCTGGTGGATCTTGGGGTGGTTCCTCAAGTACGCCACCAGGTAGATGCGGAACGTTCCGACGTTGGTCATGCGCCGGCCGTTGGCCATCACCGACTCGTCGACCTCGTGTTTGCGGTTGAATTCCTCGAGTTCTTTCCGCTTCCCGGCGACGTAGTCTCGAACCAGGTGGATCTTCGAGAACTGCTCGATCATCTCCGGCGAGCAGAACCGGATGCTGCTGATGTCAATGAAGACGGACCTCTTGATGCGTCGGCCGCCGGACTCGCTCATACCACGCCAGTTCTTGAACGAATCGGAGATGAGCGCGTAGGTGGGGACGGTGGAGATCGTCTTGTCCCAGTTCCGCACCTTCAGCGTGTTCAAGGTGATCTCGACGACATCGCCGTCGGCGCCGTACTTGGGCATCTCGATCCAGTCGCCGGGGCGCACCATGTCATTGGCGACAAGCTGGATGCCGGCCACGAGACCGAGGATCGAGTCTTTGAAAATCAAGAGGATGACCGCAGTCAGCGCCCCCAATCCGGTGAACAGAACGACTGGGGACTCGCCGATGATAATCGCGAGGGCGAAGATAGCGATCGCGATCGTCAGCACGATCTTCACGACCTGCAAATAACCCAGCATCGGCATGCGCCGAGAGACTTCGTACTTCTGGTAGATGTCGTTGGCGGAGTTGAGCACCGCATCGATAGCCAACAAGCCTGCCAGCAACATGTAGACTTTGGCCCCGCCCTGCGCCAGCGTAATCAGGCCCTCCGTTTGCAGCGCGTACGGCGCCATGCCGTAGATCACCAGGGCAGGGGCGAGATGCGAGAGCCGATGAAAGGCCTTGCGCTGTACGAGGACGTCGTCCCAGTCGGTCTTGGTTCGCAGTGCAACTCGATGCACCGCCTGCAGAATGATCCCTTTGGTGATCTTGTTGGCAATGAAAGCCAGAATCGCGACGCCGAGGATCTCGATCCCTTCGATCACCCACGTCGCGTACTCGCCGGCAAGTCCGGCATCGGTCAACAGGCGGTGTAGTTCACCCAGCACGAGGCCCTTCCTTTGGGCGGCTGTCTTGGAGGACCGCCCTTACAAGACCTTCACAAGATAGGGGACGCGGCAGGCAAGCTGCAACCGCGGCCAAACGAAGCCGGCGGCCGTTTTAGCCGCACTAGTGAGCGTCGGAGAGCCGTCCCTTCACGACCCTTCGGCGTCAAGGACCGAGAGGGCGTGCTCGGGATCGGGCGACACTTGCCACAGGTCGCGATGCTCTTCGTCGGCGAAGCGGTCGCCGTAGAGCCGCTCGAACATCTCGAGCAGCGGATCGAAAAACCCTGCCGTGTTGACCATCAAGACTGACTTTTGATGGAGTCGCAGCAGGCGCAGCGCCAGGATCTCGAACAGTTCATCCAGCGTGCCGAAGCCTCCGGGGAGCACAACAAAGGCATCGGCGTTGCGCTCCATAACCGACTTGCGCTGGCGCAGATCCTCGGTAACGATCAGCTCGTCGGCCGCTTCGTAGGCGATCCCCTTGTTCCTGAAGACCTCGGGGATGACACCGATCACGCGCCCGCCTCCTTCGTGGACCGCTCGGGCGACGGCGCGCATCAGTACGAGATCGGTACCGCCAAACACCAGCGTGCCCCGGCGGCAGCCGATGCCGAGACCCAGTTGACGCGCGGCGTCGAAGAACTGCTGGTCGACGTGATCGCTTGAGGAGCAGAACACGCAGATGGATTTGGACATGGCCGCTGACCCTCGAGCACGTGAGGGCCCAACAGCATTGTAGTCTGGTGAGCGGCGGCGGTCGCACGTGTCACGGCCGATGCGGAGGGATCAGTGCTCGTCCCAACCCTCACAGGCAGTGCACTCGGACTTGGCCACAGCCGAAATGCAATCATAGGGGCAGTATTCCCACGCGGAAAGAACGGCATCCTAGTCAGTCGCTGGATTCCTCTCCGCGGACCCCCCCCCAGCCCGCTGATGGTGTCGTTTACGAATCCCCGAGGACGTGTGAAATCCACGCATCCTCGATCATCACGACCAGCTTGGCGCAGCCCTGAGTCGCCTGCCGCGCTGTTCATGGCCGCCGGCCTGGCTCTTACGCCCGGAGGACTCTTGCAGGGTGGCCAAGGCTCGAGCGGGCCGGCCCCCGAGCACCCGGCGGTCACGGAAGAGCCCGCGTCCCCGGCGGGCGAAGCCGCAACCTTGGCAGAAGAGACGTCGGAGGGCGGTCGGCTCGTGGATTCATCGCAGGCACTCGAAGATCGCGAGAGCCTCAATCTGGCGGGACAGACCGACTCCTCTTCGGGTGAGAGCCGCCGGAACGAGAACGTGCAGTTCAACGCCATCGACAACAACGCGCTACGGGAACTGAATACCCGTCTCGGTACGACGGCGACCATCGTGCGACAGTTCGAACCCGACCGCCGCTACTTCGGCGCCGAGTTCGGCGGCTCGGCGTCCACGCCGGTGCACCCAGCCGATCGGACCGCCTTGCGAGTACACGGCAGCCTCTACGGGGAGCACAACAACAGCGCGTTCAGCGCCCGGTCGTTCTTCCAGGTCGGCAGCGTGAAGCCCGCCCGCGAAAACGACTACGGCTTCACCTTCGGTACGCCGGTCTGGCGTGGCGGTTCGCTGTTCCTCGAAGGGAGCCGACAGCGGATTCGAGGAAGCGTGAATGGCAACGTTCTCGTTCCCCGCCCCGACGAACGGACGCCGATTTTCGATCATCCGGACACACGCGTCAACGATCCCGCTACGCTGGCGGCGGTCGAGCAGTTGCTCGCGGCCTATCCCAACGAGCTTCCCAATCGCACCGACATCAACCCGCGGGCCCTCAACACGAATGCTCCCCAGAAGATCGACACGGACGTGGGCAGTGTTCAACTCGACCAGGAATTCGGGGCGCTGGATCGGCTGATCGCGCGCTATCGCTTTACGTCTCAACTGGTCGACGCCTTTCAGTTCGTCGCCGGGCAGAACCCGGATACGACGATCCGCAGTCACAGCACACGCCTGGGCTGGACGCGGACCTGGAGTGCCCGCACGCTGATGGATCTGTCGGCGGGCTTCGACCGGGTCGAATCGACGCTGAACCCGGAAGAGAATGCCCTCCCGACCGACATTTCGTTTGGCAATGCGATCGAGCGCCTCGGCCCCGGCTCGGAGGTCCCGATCGACCGTGCCCAGAATCATTTCCTCTATGGAGCACGCCTGCGGCACGTGCGGGGCGGACACAACCTCACAGCCGGGTTCGAGTTGCTCAGGCGTCAGTTCAACGGCACCGAAACCAGCAGCCGGCGCGGTGTCCTGTCGTTTCGCAACGACTTCGGCCGCGACGCGATCACCAACCTGCGATTAGGCATACCGACGCGGTTCTCGGGGGCGCTGGGAGAAACGCACCGCGGATTCCGCAACTGGGACATGCAATACTTCGCAGGCGATGAGTGGCGGACGAGGCCGAACCTCACACTCAGCGTCGGCCTGCGCTACTCTCCGGTCACCCGTCCGGCCGAGGTCAACGGCCTAACGGACGTCGGCTTTCCGTGCGACTGCAATAACGTCGGCGGCCACTTCGGTTTGGCGTACGACTTGCCGCGCGATTGGGGCGTGCTGCGGGCAGCCTACGGGTTGCACTACGCCGAGGTCTTCCCGTCGACCTATCACCAAGTGCGTTTCAACCCGCCGTCGGTGTTCAAGATCGTCGTGGCGAACCCGGATCTGACCGACCCGCTTGGCGGTCTCCGCTTCGAGGATCTCGCCCCGGACGCCCGGGCCTCCGCCTTTCGAAACGACCCCAGACTCGTATCTCCCTACTCGCACCAGTACAACTTCAGTTGGGAGCCGCTGCCGGGGCGAGTCTGGCGGCTCCAGCTCGGTTACGTGGGCAGCCGCTCGCAGAAGCTATTCATGAAGTGGTACACAAACCGGGCGGCCGACGTGCCCGGCATCCCTTTGACCACAAAGACTGTCAACGACCGCCGGCCGGACCCGAACTTCTTCGACATCCGCAAAATCCTTAACACCTCGCGAGGCTACTTCGACGCTGCGAGGGCGGCGCTCGCGCTCCGTGACTGGAACGGCGTGACGGTCGACGCCTCCTACTGGTTCAGCAAGGCGATGGACCTGGGCGCCGGCTACACCGACACCGGTGGGGGATCCTCCTCGTTTCGCAGCCGCAACCAGTCTGAGTTTCAGATTCACGAGGACCTGCGCGGGGTCAGCAGGTTCGATCAGACGCACGCCTTGCTGTGGCGCCTGCACTACATGACGCCGGCGCTAGCCGCAGCAGGCGGTTGGGCGCGGCACGTGCTGGGGCAATGGAATCTGTCCGCGGTGACCTTGCTGAAAACTGGAACGCCCTTCACGGTCAGGACCGGCTCGGACGCCCCGGGATTCGGCAACGTGGACGGCACGAGTGGCGACCGTCCGCACGTGGTCGATCCGTCGGTGCTCGGACGCACGATGGCGCATCCGGATACGTCGGCCTCCCTCCTTCCAGCCTCCGCCTTCGCGTTCTTGCAGCCGGGCGACCGGCGCGGGAATGTCGGCCGCAACACTTTTCGCAAAGACGGGATTCAGAACATCAACGCGGCTCTTTCGCGCACGTGGCACGTACGGGCCGACAAATCATTCACTTTCCGCGCCGAGTGCATCAACTTCTTCAATGCGCCACAGTTCGCCGAACCAGGACGGACCCTGGCCGCGGCCGACTTCGGGCAGATTACCAACACCCTCAACGACGGCCGCACGTTCCGCTTCCTTGTGCGATTCACGTTCTAGTCAAGCGAAGTCCTCGACCTCAAACCGACGAGCGGCGACTGAGAAACCGGGTGCCGAACGACAGTGACGGGTACCCAGCTGTCGTTGGCTAGTCGGGTTCTTGACCCCTCGTCTTTGATCCTCGTAACTTGTGATCCTGGTTCAAGACGGAAGATCGATTCATCCACAGATTACGCAGATTCTCGCAGATGAAAGATCCACCCACTCAGCTCTCAGAACAATCTGTGTGAATCTGCGTAATCTGTGGACCTCGTTTGTGATCCTCTCGTAATCTGTTGCGAGGTTCCCTGCGGCAAAGGAACCATGCTGGATCACACCTGTGTTCAATCCCGCTTTGCCGGTGGCTGGGCTCACTTGCGTTCGGGGTTCATTTATTTCCGTAGGGCCGGCCCGGTCAAAAAAGCGGGACGGCCAACCGAGCCGCCGGGCGCGAGTTCCAGGGTGCGCCCTCCTCGCCCATCGGATCCCCGACCAACAAGAGTCCGAATCACGAGGCACCCCGGGACCCGCGTCCCGGCGGCGGCCGATTGACCGTCCCAGCTAACGCCTAGGTGTATTGCAACGCGTTGTCGCCCCTAGTATACGGGCCACCTGCGCGGGCAGTGGGCCCCTACGAGATGTAAGTCGTTGAAAAGTAGGGGTAAAAAGTTTTTAAAAATCCGTGATGCAAATCTGTTTTTTGCAAATACGGTTACGTTTCGGTTTGCCATGTAGGGGCGGGCCCCCGTGCCCGCCCAGGATGGCGACGGATGCCCGCTCAGATACGTGACTGTAGGATCGAGCAGTCCTGGTGGCGCCCCGACGGGTTGATGCCGTAGGCTTGGACGGAATTGGGTTCGGTTCGTTTTTTGGCTTGAGCCGCCGATCCGGTGAACCGTGGAGGTGGGTGAGATTGGGTTCGTTTCGTGTTTCGCCCCTGAGCGGTGAGGCTGGAGCCCCTCTTGCCTGCATGGCATCGGGTTTGTTTTGTCGTTTGGTCGCTTGCAGCGTGAATCCGGCGCGTGGATTCGACTGCAAGCCGTTGATTCCAAGTGGCTTGGGCGGAATTGGGTTCGGTTCGTTTTTTGGCTTGAGCTGCCGATCTGGTGAACCATCGAGGTGGGTGAGATTGGGTTCGTTTTTGCGATTCTCGATTGACGCGGTTTGGGGGCGGCTGAAATCCCTTGTCGGTCAGAGTACTAACACCTGCAGTTTGTACATTTGCAGGACGACGACCTTGCCAGAACGCGACTCGTGGGGCGGCGCCGGTTGCGGCCCCGGAGGGGCCCGAGATGATAGCCCACGGCTTCAGCCGTGGGAACGAACCAAAAACGAGCAGCCCTGGAAAGGGCGATACAAGCAACTCCGGCAGATGATTCCTCGCCTGATTCCTGCCGGAGCCGGATGAGCCGGGGACGTGGGGCTCTGTTGTCAAAGGCCCAGACAAAGCTGTATCGCCCCTTGCAGGGCTCCTGGCGATGGCCGTCTGCGTACCCACGGCTGAAGCCATGGGCTATGATCTCTCGGCCCCTTCCGGGGCGCACAATCGAGATTGGCCCCGCACCCACTCTCGCGGCCCCAGGAGCGGCCCGTCTTTCGTTTCGTCATTCGTATTGGTTGAGCCGGGGCGCGGACAGGTACGGATGCCTGTCCCGCTCGCTGCGCCGGCAAAGCGCTCTCCGCATCCAGTGTAGCGTGCGCGACCCGGCTGGGCCGGGGTCGGCGGAGGGAAGTGATTGAAAATAAGATGCTTGTCTCATATTGGATTCTGTGACTCAGTTAGTATCCGCGGTTTCTGTCGCCCAAAGCGGCACCGGACGGGCACAGGGGCCCGTCCCTACAGGGGTCTGGTGAGATCGGGGGCGGCGCGGCTCAGCTATTGGTGGCCGTCGAGCTCGGCGAGGAGGCGCTTGGCTTCGTCGAGGGCGGGCTGGTAGCAGTGCGGCGGGCCGTCGCACTGGGCGCGTTCTTGGGCGGTTTGGGCGTGGGTGCGGGCGGAGGCGAGGTCGCCGACGTCGAGGTCGAGACGGGCCAGGAAGTTGCGGATCTCGGCTTGGTTCAGGCGGTACTCGCAGCGGTCGGCGATGCGCAGGGCTTCTTGGGCGTCATGGCGCGCGGGGTCCGGCTTGCCTTTGGTGCGGTGCCAACGGGCCCAGGCGACCAAGATGTCGGCCTCGTGATCCACCATGTTGATCTGGCGGCAGCGGGTGAGGGCTTCGGTGAGGTGCTTTTCGGCCGCGGCGAGGTGGTGGTCGCCCTGGTCCGGTTCTCGCAACGCCAGGGCCTCACGGGCCCAGCCGAGCAGCCATTCGGCCCGGATGATGTCGCGCTCGCTACTTGCGACGTCGGCAAGTTCGCGGGACTGCCCGGCGGCTGCGAGGGCGGCTCGGGGATCGCCCATGAGCAGAGACCGGTGGGCCCGGTAGGCCTCGGTCAACCCTATTGAATCCCGCAAATTATTATGACACTTTTTGACAGTGTGGAGCATCTATATATGTATGGGCAACCCCAAAGGTGTGAAGCGGGATTTCAAGGCGCTGGAGAAGCGCCGTTTCGAAGCGATGCGGCTGCTCCACCAAGGCCACAATCAGTCCGAGACGGCGAGACGGCTGAACGTCGCTCGCCAAACCGTCAGTGAGTGGCGGCGGCAATACCGCGAGCAGGGTGCGGCCGGACTCCGCCAGGCCGGGCGCGCCGGACGCAAGCCGCTCCTCGATGCCGCACAACGCGAACGCCTGACGTCGCTGCTGCTGGAAGGCCCGGAAGCCCACGGCTTCCCAACGCCCCTGTGGAGCTGTCCGCGGGTGGCTCGGCTGACCGGAGACGAGTTCGGGGTCGCATACCACGCAGGCCACGCCTGGAAGATCCTGCGAGCGCTCGACTGGAGCCCGCAACGCCCGGCCGGAAAGGCGCGCGAGCGCAACGAAGAGCGGATCCGCACCTGGAAGCGCAAGACCTGGAAGCGCATTAAAAAAAAGCCCAAAACGAAGGCCGTACGCTCGTCTTCATCGACGAAAGCGGATTGAGTCAGAAGCCGCATCGCTGCCGCACCTGGGCGCCACGTGGCCAAACACCGGTGCTGCAGTTTAACTTCAACTGGGAGAAGCTTTCCGTCTCGACGGGGCTGACGCTGCGTAACTTCTACTTCCGGCTCTATCCCGGTGCGATCGGCAAAGAGCAAGTGACCGACTTTCTCAAGGCGTTGGTACGTCATATCGATCGCCCGCTGCTGATCGTCTGGGATCGGCTGCCGGCGCACCGTAGCCGCCTGGTGCAAGAGTTCATCGAACTCTCCGAAGGCCACATCGCAACCGAGTACTTGCCACCCTATGCGCCGGAGTTGAATCCGGTGGAATACATCTGGGCTTACTGGAAGCAGCACGAGTTGCCGAACGTCTGTCCGAAAGACTACGGCGAGCTGAACGAGCGGGCCCGCAAGGCACTCCGCCGCATGTACCGCAAACCGCGTTTGATCACGGCCTTCTGGAAACAGTCTTCTCTTTGTTTTGACTGACTCTATATTATGCGGGAGTCAATAGTACAGCGCTTCAGAAGTTCGGTCACATCGCTGAGCGGGGCATCCGCCATCCTGGGTGGGCGGGCGGGGGCCCGCCCCTACATGGCGAAACGAAACATAACCGTAGTTGCGAAACGCACTACTTAGCCTCCCCAGGTTCGGTGTAGTAGGAACACCGTATTAGGCCGCTCCCAGGCCTAGTGATACAATCCTGTTACTCGAGGCCGCAAGCAATCCCCGCCCCGCGACCCCAACCCATGAAGCCCTGGATGGACAAAGCGCTGATCAGCGTTATCGGTCTGACGGTGATGTTCATCATGGCGATGTCGGCCAAGGAGCAGATCCTTTCGGGCAAGAACGATTTCGCCCCGCTGTACAACGGCACGCAGCTTCTCGGTTCACCTTTTCTCTACAGTGCCGAGCACAACTACGACCTGCTCGAGGCTCACGTGGGCGGCACGAACGACTCGCTCCGCTACACGCGCCTACCCTATCACGCAGCGATCTTTTGGCCACTGGGACGGCTGCCTTACCTGACGGCCTACACACTCTGGATGGCGATTAGCCTCGGTGCGCTGGTTGCCTTCGCCTTGCTCTGGCAGACCCCCTCGGGGATGGACGCAGTGGCGTTCACCGCGCTCTCGTTGCCCGCTTTTCAGTCGCTGATGAATGGTCAGGACACGCCGCTGCTGTTACTGTGGATCGCGCTGGCCGTTTACCTTCATCGTCAGGGTATAGCTTTCGCCGCCGGCTGCGTTCTCGCGTTGTGCGCGGCCAAGTACCACCTGTTTGTTCTGCTGCCTCTGGTTCTGATTGCGCAGAGGCGCTGGGACATGCTTAAGGGGTTGGCGGCCGGCGGCGGTGTCTTGCTGGCGGTTTCGTTTGCCGTCGGCGGGCTGCGATGGCCACTGGAATACTTCCACACACTCACCGATGGACGCGTCCACCCGAACCCGGCGAAGATGCCGAACCTGCACGGTCTGTTGGCGGACGCTCCGATGAGCCTTGCGCTGCAGGCCCTTCTTACGGTCGCGATCGTGGTAGCCGCGTGGCAGGTCGCGCGGCGCAGTTCGTTCCACTACGGGCTGGCCGTGGCGCTCAGCGGTGGGTTGCTGATCAGCTACCACGCCTACCTCTCCGACTGTGCCCTGCTGTTGCCGGCCGCGATGATCATCTATACGCAGGCGACGAACCGTTGGCTGCAACTTCTGGCGACCTTACTGCTCACACCCTTCGTTTACTTCTTTATCCTGGCTCCACCGCCGGCGTCGCATGTGTTGCAACTGACGATCCTGGCTTTCTTCGGGACGTCGGTCGTGATTGCGCTGCGGAAGCCCGCACCGACTCGCGAAGCGGCTGAAGCCGTGGCGTGAGTCCAGCGCCGTTTGCAGCAGCGCGTCCGAAAGCAACCGAGCCCCGAACGCGGGTGAGGGGTCAGGAGCCCGATTAGCCAACGAAAGCTGGGTACCCGTCACTAGCGTTCCGGGCTCGGGTCTCTCACCCGACGACTCACGCTACGTCGTCAATCTTCGTGCCGGCCCTTGACAAATGAATCATTATGCTGTAATTTCTGTATAGACAGAAACTACGGAACCGCCATGCCGAAACTACTGCCTGTGGCCGAGAAGTTCATCCTGCATTGGGGCGAGATGGGGACTCGCTGGGGCATCAATCGGACGGTGGCCCAGACGCACGCATTGCTCTATCTCTCTCGCAAGCCTCTGCACGCCGAGGACATCGCGGGCACTCTCTCGGTCGCCCGGTCGAACGTGTCGACGAGTCTTCGCGAGTTGCAGAGCTGGGGGATTGTACGCGTCACCCACGTGCTGGGCGACCGGCGCGACCACTTCGAGTCGATGTCGGACGTGTGGGAGATGTTCCGGGTCATCATCGAAGAACGGAAACGCCGCGAAACCGACCCGACACTGGCCATGTTGCGGTCTTCCATCGAGGAACTGGAAGCGGCGCCCAAGGTGGATGCCCATGTCAAGCGGCGGCTGGTGGCCATGCTCGAGTTCTTTGAAAGCATGACATCGCTTTACGAAGAGGTGAGACGGATTCCGCCGCCGGCGATCCGAGGCGTGTTCGCAGTGAAGGGGCGGATGCGGAAGTGGGTCGAGACGCTGGTGAAGCCCAAATAGAATCGGGGGTCTGTATGCGCTTTGACGATTTATGGCGTTGGGAAGGCACAATCGGGCGCGGTCCTTACGCCCTGATCGGCCTCATCGGCTTCGCTCTCAAACACAACATCGACCGTTTCGTCGCCTCGTTTCTGTTCGGGCGCGAGTGGGGGCCGTTCAACTACTGGATTTCACCCTTTGGCCCGGCAACTCTTGCCTCAGCTTTCAACGAGCACGGCAACCTCATCGCGGCGCTCCTCGCCCTGGCCGTCCCGTTCATCTGGTTGGGTGTGGTTCTCACGATACGCCGCTTGCGGTCGATCGGTTGGCCGATTGGGCTGGTCGTGTTCTTTTTCTTCCCGTTCCTCAACCTGGTCTTCTTCCTGCTGTTGTGTGCGCTGCCCCCGAGGCACACGGAGGAGTTTTCCGAAGGACGGCGCCCGAGTTGGCTCGACTCTGTCGTCCCCGACAACCCGGTAGGAGCGGCCGCCTTGGCTTTGCTGCTAGCAAATCTGATTTCCGTTCCTTTTGTGTGGCTCAGCACGATGGTGTTTCAGAATTACGGCTGGGGCGTCTTCGTCGGCGTGCCTTTCTTCCAAGGTCTGGCGTCGGTGATGATCTACGGCTATCGGGAACCCCGACCCTTTGTCGGCTGCTTCTTGGTGTCGTCGATCTCGATGCTGCTCACCGGGGCCCTCCTCTTGGCTGTCGCCCTCGAAGGCTTGGTCTGCATCATGATGTTCTTGCCGCTGGCGGCTCCCTTGGTCTGGTTGGGGGGTGCGGTCGGCTATTTGATCCAACGGCGACGGCCAGGGGCGGCCACGGCGTCTCACGTGTTCCCGGTGCTCGTGCTGGCGATGCCCGCCATGTTGTGCGTGGAGCAGCAGCAGATGCCGGAGCCGCCGGTCTTCGCCGTGAGCACGGCGGTCGAAATCGACGCGCCTCCCCAAACCGTATGGAGGAATGTGGTCCCTTTCGCCGAGCTGCCCGAGCCCGAGGACTGGGCATTTCGGGTGGGGATCGCGTACCCGATTCGGGCCGAGATGCAAGGCAGCGGCCCGGGCGCGGAGAGACATTGCGTGTTCTCGACTGGATCGTTCGTCGAGCCGATCGAGGTTTGGGATGAACCGCGGCTTCTCAAGTTCTCGGTGACGTCCAACCCTCCTCCGATGCAGGAATGGACGCCCTACGACGAGATCCATCCCCCGCACCTGGAAGGATTTCTCGCCTCAGAGGGCGGGCAGTTCCTACTGGAGCCGCTCGACGAGGACCGGACACGGCTGGTGGGCACGACCTGGTATCGGCACAGCATGTGGCCTGCGTTCTACTGGCGTTGGTGGTCGGACGAACTGATCCACCGCATTCACTTGCGGGTGTTGCGGCATATCAAGCGGCAGGCGGAGGGCTAGTTGTCTGATCTGATCGTATCTGAACAAAAGTGTCAAAGTTTTAAGAGGTGCCGGACGGGATGTGGCGAAAGGCTCCAGCCTTGCCCCCGTGAGGTATGGGCTGTTCGATTCTTCGAGACTCAGGACAGCAAACGACCGAGCATCTGCTGTTAGCCGCGAACCTGAGAACCGGGGAATCGGTTCTCGGCAAGCCTAGAGGCTTACGCCACATGGGCTGCGACTGTCCCTATTGAACCCAGATGGTGACTCCCTGCTGCGCTGGGACGCCGCCGATCTCGAAATGAATGACGACGAGGCCGGACGCAACACCATCTGGAACGAAGACGTTCATCTGCAGAAGGCCGGCGAAGCCGGGCGCCATGCCGATAAAGGCGACGATCGCCTCCCGGCCGCCGATCGTTACTTGCACCTGTTCGGTCGCAAAGCTCAGCGGGTCGGCCGGAGCCAATTGCCCGGTAGCTAGCGGCGGATCGATGGTCCCCTGACCACTCCCAAAGAGCGAGACGATGCTCCCCCGCGGCGCGGGGTTCTCCGCACTATTCACGGTCTCGTCCTGGTTCAGTACGATCGCCTCGGTGGTGTGGGGAAACACAAAGATCCCCGGATTGACCGCTGCGATACGGACGCTTCGGGCGGCCCCCTGCACTTGCTTGGACTGAACGGCCACGAGGGCGTTCGCCAGCCCTGCAACCTCTACCGGCACAAAGCCGTTGATCTGTTCGCAGCTCGCGAAGAACACCGGCGCCGGGACACCGTTAATCGTCACGGCCACCTCGGCCACCATCGTTGCGAGGCGGCCCGTCACCGGGTCCAGGCCGGCGCTAACGCCCAGCTTGGGCCCCAAGTTGAGACCGAAGATGGCGAAAATGTCGCCGGGCGCGATACCCCGTGGCAGGAAGTTGGCCGCGCTCACAACGGCCTCTTCCTCGAAGGCCGGAATCTGGCGCGGCTCGACGATCTTGAATCCGCCGGTGTACATCACCGACTCGGTGTCGTTTGAGATCCGTAAGCTTGCCAACCCCGGCGGGACGCCGGCCGCCACCGTCATTCGGAAGCGCAGCACAGGGAACGAGCTACCGTCACTGAAGTTGACAGTGTCTCGTTCCAAGGTGCCCCCGACAGGCGCAATGTCGGCTCCCAAGAAGGCAAGCGACGCTTCGGTGAGACTCGGGTCGTCCAACCCCTCGCCATGTACCTCCGTGCGATACTCCACGCCCGGTTCGACGACGGCGCCGACGCGCGAGCCGATGTCTCCGTCCACTGCGGCACCAGCACCCAAGATGTTCAACCCCGGGGCCTCGAACTCGACGGTGAGGTTGACTTCACGCGTGGCGCCGGCGAGCAGAATGACCTCGGTCGGCGCAAGCCGGTCGCCCAAAAAGCCTGTCCGGAACGCCACATCAGCTCTGATGCCCGGCCTCGACAGTCGAGACGGGTCGAGAGGACCGTCGAGCGGTTCGGTATAGACCAGATAGCTGCCAGGCGGTATCGAGCTGATCTCGTAGTCTCCTTGCGTGTCCGTGATACCGCCGACGATCGTCCCGTTCGCCGGATTGAGGGCGACGACCAGGGCGCCTCGCACGGTGCCGCCTGTGCTTCGCTCGACGCGCCCCCGAATCAGACCGACGCTCTGCGGGCTGCCCGGCTGGGGATAGACCGTCGTGACAAAGGCGATGTCATCGGCCGAGAGCATGGCAAGCGTGTTGCTCTGCCGCGCTGCCACGGCGAACATCGACGCGCCGGCCACTCCGGAATGGTCCATGCCGAGCGCATGCCCCAACTCGTGCGTCATGGTTGCCTGGATGTCGAAGGTGTCGGGCCGCAGAGTGGTTGAGTAGGAGTATGCCGGGTTAAAGAGGATGTCTGTGTCAGTCAACGCGCCGGCGCCATCCCAGAACAGCAGTGTGATCCCGACCGCGACGCCCATGACCGAGCGAATGCGGTCGGTATCGGCGAACGTGACCAGGTCGTCCCGTTCGATGAGGGATTCAGAAGCGGGGTCACCTCCAGTGCCGCGAAGCGTACTTCCGAAGAAGGCACATTGCTCCACGTTTCCATGGCCGCCTGGATCGCGGCGGCGGGACTGCTGTCGGAGCTGATGATCGGCGTACCGCCTCGGTTCTCAAGGCCGGCTACGGTTTGGTCGTTGATGACATAGCGGATGTCAGTGAAGTCGGACCTGTGCAGCGGGTCGCCGCGGAACGTCGCATTCTGAACGTAGCCCCAGGCCGCGCCCGCCTGGCAGAGGACGAAAAGAACGGCCCAGATCCGGTGTAAGTCCTGCAATTCCTGCATTATATCGTGGCGGTCTGGTGGCCGTCTGCGGGTGATGTTCGATGGCTGACAAGTTGAAATCAGCACAGCGGTCCGAGTGTGAGGGCTGGCAAGAGCAGAGGCCGCAGATCTCTAAGAGGCTCACGCTACGCTAAGATGATGGTTCTTTTTGTCAAGGAGTTGTGTCGTGTCGAGTGATTTGAAGCAGCGCAGCCGCACCATTACCGACGGACGGGACCGCGCGCCGGCCCGGTCGATGCTCAAGGCCATCGGGTTTACCGATGACGATCTGGCGCGGCCGATTGTGGGCATTGCCAACACCTGGATCGAAACGATGCCCTGCAACTTCAACCTGCGCGACCTCGCTGAGAAGGTCAAGGAAGGCGTCCGGGCGGCGGGCGGGACGCCGATGGAGTTCAACACCATCGCAGTGAGCGACGGCATCACCATGGGTACCGAAGGCATGAAGGCGTCGTTGGTGAGCCGTGAAGTGGTGGCGGATTCGATTGAGCTGACCGGACACGCATACTTGTTCGACGCCATGGTGGCGCTGGTGGCCTGCGACAAGACGATCCCGGGCGGTGCGATGGCCCTGGCGCGGCTCGACATTCCCTCCGTGCTGCTCTACGGCGGCACGATCATGCCCGGGCGTTTCCAAGGGCAAGACGTAACCATCCAGGACGTGTTCGAGGCCGTCGGCAGGCACGCAGCCGGCAAGATGAGCGACGCCGAATTGCTGGAGTTGGAGAACGTTGCCTGTCCCGGCGCGGGAGCTTGTGGCGGTCAGTACACCGCCAACACCATGGCGACCGTGATGGAGACGATCGGCCTCTCGCCGACCGGCAGCGCCAGTGTGCCGGCCACAGACCCCGCGAAAGACCAGGTCGGCATGGAAGCGGGCCGCATCGTGATGGATGCGCTGGCTCACGACCGGCGGCCCAGCCACATCCTGACCCGGCAGGCTTTCGAGAACGCCATTGCCAGTGTCGCGGCCACGGGCGGTTCAACCAACGCTGTACTGCACCTGCTGGCGCTGGCGCGCGACGCCGAGGTGCCGCTCAGCATTGATGACTTCGACGAAATCAGCCGCAAAACGCCTTTGCTGGTTGATCTCAAGCCGGGCGGAAACTATGTCGCGGCCGATGTTCACAACGCGGGTGGGATTCAGCTCATCGTCAAGCGGCTGGTCGAAGGCGGGTATTGCGACGGCTCGCAGTTGACTGTGACCGGGAAGACCCTGGCCGAAGCTTGTAGCAATGCGCCAGAAACGGCGGGGCAAAAGGTGATTCATGCCCTCGACGACCCCATCAAGTCCACCGGCGGCCTCGTCATCCTCAAAGGAAATCTGGCGCCGGAAGGATGCGTGGTCAAAGTGGCGGGCCATGAGCGCTCGCAGCACAGGGGTCCAGCGCGCGTTTTCGACCGCGAGGAAGACGCGATGACGGCGGTCACCGAAGGCCGTATTCAGGCCGGGGACGTGGTGGTCATTCGTTACGAGGGACCGGCGGGCGGCCCGGGCATGCGCGAGATGCTGGGTGTCACGGCGGCGATTGTGGGCCAGGGTCTCGGCGATAGTGTTGCGCTGATGACGGACGGCCGTTTCAGCGGCGCCACGCGGGGCCTGATGGTCGGGCATGTCGCCCCGGAAGCGGCGCGCGGCGGCCCGATTGCGCTGGTCGAGGAGGGCGACACCATCGCCTTCGACGTCGACAAACGGCGGCTGGATGTTGAAGTCGACGAGGAGACGCTGGCAGCGCGCCGCGCGGCTTGGAAACCGCGCCCGGGCCGATACCAATCCGGGGTTTTTGCCAAGTACTGCGCCTTAGTATCGTCAGCCGCGGAAGGCGCCGTCACGCAAGCACACCCCTAAGCGGCAGCGGCCTGGCGCAAAACCGTCAACGAACCTCGCGGTTCCAAAAACAACTCAGAGCCGCAAGCGTAAGCTTGCGCTGATCTGCGGCGTGCGGAGCCGGCAGTCACTAGAAAGCAAACAGGCAGGCGGCACGGGGCCAACGCAGGCTCACGCCTGCGGCTCTGAGTGGCAGGTCGGCCGCCATCGGAATCTGGGGCGGGGATTGGGTGTCCGAGGTTTCTTTCCGGGACCTCACCACGACGCCCCCATATCTTGCAGAAGCACCCAGCGCGTGTGCGTAACGCCTCCCGAGGTGCACCAGAAAAACGTCAATAGCGTGCCGTCGTTGAGCACGATCCCTTTGGGTTTGCCGAAGGCGATCAGAAGGTGCTCGGCGAGGAAGTTGTCGTGGTCGGTTTGGCCTAGCGTGGCCTCCGCGCCGGCGTCAAAGACCACGACCTCGTTGTCGACGTCGTACGTGGAGAGATCCTCGGTCGCCGCCACATGAATGCCCTGCGGCTCGTGGCGGAAGTTGTAGATCGCCGCCACACGGCCGTCGGGCAGCGGAATGGGCGTGCAGACTTGTCCGCGGAGGTTGGTCGGTTTGGGTTCTGACCAGGTGCGGCCTTCGTCCTCGGAAAGAACCCAGTGGTTGACGAGATCCTCCGAAGTGCCGTAGCCGTGTGTCCACAGCAGCGTGTAGATGCGGCCGTCGGGCAGCCGCGTGTTCATCTGGTCCCACCACAGCAGGCGGCCGGTGGGGTCGTCGGCGACGACCGTGAATTCGCCCCAGGTCTTTCCCCGGTCGCTTGAGAAGACCGCGGCGGCCTTCTGGTCGGGCGGGCCCTCGTAACCCTCGGGCTTCCAGGTCTCGAGCGGATACATCCAACGCGCCGGCGAGAGCTGCATCAGATCGCCCGCCTTGTTCGCGGTGTACCGGTCAGGCGGTAGATCGACCGGCACTACCTGCGGGGCCGACCACGTCGCGCCACCGTCGGAGGACCAGAACAGGACCATCTCGGGGCGCTGCAGCGCTTCCGAGTCCACGTCGAACAGGGCGCCTTCGCCCACCTCAAAACGTGTGGCGGTCATGACGAGCCGCCCGCCGGGCGCCTCTTGAATGTCGGGTCCGCGATACGTCCACCCATCTTGAGCCGGGCCATCTCCGTGGATGCTGCCTTGGTTCGTCCACGTCTTGGCGCTGTCCGCGCTGCGAAGCACTTCGATGTGATTGTCGGGTGAGCCAAGGGCTTCGCCGACGTGCTGGCAGGCGATCAGCGAGTTATCGCTCAGTTGAGTGACCGAGGGCATGTAGGCGCCACGACCGGTGACGTGGGAGAGGTTGCCGGTATCGATGATTTCTAGCATGGTGATTGGGTCGGCTCAAAGCCTGCCGACGCTTCGCGCCGGCGGACAGGCAAGAGTGCCTGCATCTACCCTTCCGGCAGAGCCCAGCGCACGACCTCGACGTGGGTCGCGCCGTCCTGGCCGCGGTAGCTGTAGCAGGAAACGAGCGTCCCGTCGTCGAGTTGTATCGTGTTACCGAAGCCGCCGCCGCTCGGGCCGACGTTCTGGGCGTCGATCACGAGGCGGTCGCGCTTGAAGTCCCAGGTGTCACGGTCGTCGTAGCTGAGAATCGCGCGCAGGCCCAGCGCGCGGCCGTCGCTTGTGTTGCTGCGCACGGTGAAGGTCAGCAGGAGGCGCCCGTCTTTGAGCTTGAGGAATCGCGGGTACATCTCGCCGTAGGTGCCGAACGTTCCGTGCTCGTTGTGCTTTTGCCAACTGGCGCCGTTGTTGAGAGACTCCCACAGCATCATGCGGTCGCCCTGATCGCCGGCCTCGCGCTTGATCATGTCGGCGCCCGGCAGCAGCCAGTGCGGACCGGTGCGATCTACACGAACGGCGTGCAACAGCTTGCCCGAGCCGGCCCGATACGTGGTTGATTGCGAGAAGAACCCGTCGACGTCAATCCAGCCTGCAGTGTCGGGGTTGAGGGACTTGTCCCAGCGCCGCCCGCTGTTGCGTGAGCGCCAGAGAAAGACGTTGCCGGGCGCGCGTTCCTCGCCGTGCTGGACGCTGACGCCGAACAGGACCAGGCTCCCGCCGCCGCTTCGCGTGCCAGGGACCTCGACGGCCGTCCAATCGGTGGCGGTCACCGCGTGGCGCGGAAAGCCTTTCGGGCCGATGCGCGTTTCCTTCCACGAGCGGCCGTTGTCGACCGAGCGGAACAGCTTGCTGTAGGTGTGGCCGGCTTTGTTGTTTGCATCCTGCCTGAGGAAATGACAGGGCATGAGGATGACGCCGTCCGAGAGTACGTTCAAGGTAAACTCGCGTCCTTTGACGTCAGGACGCTCCTCGCGGTCGCTCCAGGTCCGCCCGCCGTCTTTCGAGCGCCAGAAGACGGCTCGCTCGGAACGGGACTTGCCTTGCGCTTTTTGCTTGGCCGAGACTTCCCGCGAGTAGAAAGCGACGATCAGCAACTCGCCGCTGTTGAGCTTGGCGATCCACGGTTTGTAGTCGTCAGGGATGCCGAGGGGGATGCGCATCGCTGGGATATCGCCGGGCGGCAGACGGTCGGCATTGAGCACTTCGATGGGCGTGTCGGTCCGTTTCGCTTGATCTTGCGGACGGACGACAGGGGCCGGGCCGAGTATCAAGGCCAGGACAGCGCCGTGCGTGATGAACCGCGTTGGAGATGGTAGAAGCTGGTGAACTTTGGCTTCGGTCACGGGCGCTCCTGGGTCGCTCCGGTCCCAATCTTAGCGCGTGACAACCGGGAAGTCAGCCTACGCTATAATTGGCCGGAATAGACCTCACTGCTGTTGGAGCCTGCCATGACCCGACATGTTTGTTTCCGAGCTGTACTCGTACTTCTCTGTGCTGTCGCGCTGACGGCCGCCTATCATCAAGCCAAGACCGAGGCCATGATGGTCGGTGTGGCAACGCGTCTCATCGATTCGCTCGACAAGTTCCAGAAGCCCTCGACGGTTTTCAACTTCGACTCCGCCGATCGCACCAACTGGCATTACTTCCCCGAAGGCGGCTTCACGCAGGAATACGGCTATGTGCGCAACGGCCTAACGCTGGACCGCATGGACCCGAAACAGCGGCACCTGGCCTACGGCCTCATGAGCACGGGCCTCAGCCGGCAAGGCTTCGTCAAGGCGATGGACGTGATGACGCTCGAGGAGATCGTCCGGGTCATCGAGGACGACACGACAGGCCACCGCGACGCGGAGAACTTCCACTTCACGATCTTCGGGACGCCCTCGCCCACCGAAAACTGGGGCTGGCGCGTCGAGGGCCATCACCTGTCGCTGCACTACACGATCAAGAACGGCGAGTTGGTATCGAGCAGCCCGACCTTCTTCGGCGCGAATCCTCATGAGGTCGCCCAAGGGCCGCACAAAGGCATGATTGCGCTGGCGCGGGAAGAAGACCTGGCCGTGGCGCTGCTCAAATCGCTCGACGCCGGCCGGCAGAAGCAGGCCATCTACGATGACACTGCGCCGTTCGACATCATCACCATGGCCGACCGGCGGGCTAAGCTCGACGGCGCGCCTCAGGGCTTGCCGGCGTCGAAGATGAACCCGAAGCAGTTCGACATGCTGATGGAGCTGATCGCCGAGTACGCCTACAACATGCCCGCCGAAATCGCCGCCGCGCGCATGAAGGCCGCTGAAGACACTCCTCGGGACCAGCTTTACTTTGCCTGGGCCGGTCAGATCGACCGTCCCAAGCCCAAGCCCGTCGTAATCGGCCGCTTGACCACCGGCAACCGCGAGCTAAAGGGCAACTACTATCGCGTGCAAGCGCCGAGCTTCTTGATCGAGTACGCCAACACCCAGAACCAGAGCAACCACAGCCACTCGGTTTGGCGTGACTACGGCGGCGATTTCGGCTTGGATGTGCTCTCGCGCCACTACCGGCTCGACGACCACGGCTTGGCGGCTGATTAGAGGCTGTCGGAAAGAAGACTTAGTGGTAAACGAGCCGGGCGGGCGGGCACAGCGGCCCGCCCCTATAGCGCCCAATAGTCGTCGGGTTTGTCGAGCGCTACGTATTGATCCACGTTGTCCGGCGTGATGAGGTCCAACTTCAGCGGTTGATTCTTCGGCACCGACTCCCCTCGGAAGATACTAACTAGCGATTCGACGCATTGCTTGCCGTGCAAACGCGGCGGGTGCAGAATCGAAAACTTGCCGATGCCCGCCTTGATGAGTTTCAAGCCGCCGTTGTAGCCGTCCATCCAGGTCAGGTAGGGTTTGCCGGCGCGCATGTTGTCGTCGGGGATCCCGGCAGCGCGCAAAGCCTGCACTCCGCCTACCGCCATCTCGCCTCCGTCAAAGTGAATCCCATCCAAGTCGGGATTGGCGGTCGCGATGTTTTCCATCACTCGCTGGCCGCTCGCGCGGGACCAATCGCCGGCTTGGCGGATGGCCTGGACGTTCGGATGCCGCGCCAGCACCTCGTCATAGCCGGCGTTTCGTTCCACGGCGGGACCGGCGCCCGGCAGGCCTTCGATGATGGCGATCTTGCCTCGCCCGCCGATGAGTTCCATGAGCTTCTCGAGCGCGGTCGCCGCGAGCCACGTATGGTTGGTCGAAACGAAGGTCGTGTATTGGTCCGTCGAGACCTTGCGGTCGACAATGACCGTCGGGATTCCGTAGCGAGCACATTCCTCGATCGCCGGATTGGCGACGTGGGTATTGGCCGCCCCGATGATCAGGCCGTCCGCGGCCTTCGCGAGCAGGTCTTCGAGGTCGGCGACCTGCTTGGCGGGCGAGTCGTTGGCGTCGGTGACGAGCAGGTCGACATTGTCGTAAGCCGCGACGGTCTGCTCGATCGACTCGCGGAGCGCCGTGCGCCAGGTATTGGTTTCCGATGCGTTGCTGAAGCCGATAGTCCAGCGCCGGTTGGCGAACTTTTTGGGGCTCCGTGCCTCGCTCGGTCCCGGCGAGGAAGAGCAGCCGCCGCAGAGGAGCGAGCCGCCCAGGGCTTCAAGAAAACGTCTTCGCCCTCCGAGTAGACTCATGCCATGGGACCTAGCTTGCTCTATTGTCGCCGTTCTCAGCGGAAGAGCGAAAGCGTGCCGTGACAGTCCGCAATACCCCAGGGGAAAGGTTTGGCCGAAGTCAAGGGCAAGACCCCTTTCTCGCAAAGGCGCAAAGTACCGCAAAGTCCGCGAAGAAAACCCAAGCTTTGCGATCCTGGCGGCTTTGCGAGAAGCCTCTGCCGCCTATGTGATGAGTACTAGAGTTGCTTCTTCTTGTAGAGGGTGATGGCAGCGAGGATGATGATGCCTTTGGCGAGGCCTTGCATGTAAGGAGAGACGTTGAGCAGATTGAGCAGGTTGTTGATCATCGTGATGATCAACGCCCCCAGCAGACTGCCCCACATCGTCCCGACGCCGCCAAACAGGCTTGTCCCGCCAATCACCACGGCAGCAATCGCGTCGAGTTCGAGACCTCGGCCGGCCCAGGGGTCGCCTACCGTGACTCGCGCGCTGAAGACGATGCCGCCGAGCGCGGACAGAAACCCGCTGATGCCGTAAGTAATCACCTTGACGCGGTTGACGGCGATTCCGGAGAGGCGCGACGCTTCTTCGTTGCCGCCGACGGCGTAGACCTCCCGTCCATAGGGCGTGTATCGCAAGACAAGTCCGCCGAGAACAAAGACACCGAGCATGATCAGGGCCGGCACAGGGACGGGTCCGACAAAACCGGCGCCGAGCCAAGCGTAGGTCCCCTGGATGCCGCCGATGGGTTTGCCGCCGGACACCGTCAAGGCGGCGCCGCTGGCGATGGCCATCATCGCCAGGGTCACGACAAAGGGTGCGGCGCCGCGCCAGATGATCATGAAGCCGTTGAAAGCGCCGATCACCGAGCCGAGTGCCAGTGTCGCCAGGAAGACGGCCGGCAGGGGCAAGCCCTGTCCGTTGTCGAACAACATCGCCGCCACCACGCTCGTGAGACTGAGCACCATCCCGACAGAGAGGTCGATGCCGGCGGTGAGGATGACGAAGGTCATGCCTACAGTGACGATGCCCAGCATCGCGGTCTGCCGCATGACGTTGGTGACGTTGCGTTGGGTCAGGAACGTTGGGGAGAGTAGGCTTCCCGCGATGGCGATCACCAGGAAGGCGACAATGGCGCCCACGCCGGGGCCCAGGCGTTGAATGACCCGGGCTGTCGGGCGTTCCCCTGTGTTGGGTAGTGCTGCCATCGCCTAGCGGTCGGAACCGGCGGCCCGGCCCATCCGAGCCCCAATTATAGAGGGCGGTGTGTGAGCGTAACACCAATGGACTGTCGCAGAGATTCCTCAAGCGTCGGCATATCCAGAGCACGTGTAGGGGCGGGCCCCTGTGCCCGCCCGCATACTCCTCATCGTTAAGTTTTCTTTGGGAACAGTCCTAGAGTTGATCTCTCGAACACCAAGACGAGATTCGGTCTTGATGGGTAGGGGGCGAACGCACCCGAGTCGGTTGGATGAGGCACAGCGGCTCGCCAGAAGGCTGTTCCGTGACGACCGGCAACATCAGTAAAACACTGGCCGACTAGGGAGGATTTGGCCGCGCCTCCTGGTCGTCGAGGCCGTCGAAGGCGGAGAGCGGCCCTTCTGCCGGATTAAGCCGACCACATATCCAAGTGCACCAGCGATTCGATCTAATCGCCTACGTTGGAACAAGTTGGAAGGAGAGGTGGCGGATTTCTCATGCGAACCGGATATCTCGAGAGCGCCGGGATAAACCGGCATGTTGTCAGGAATGAAAGAGTCCTACAAGAAAGGAAGTAGCGAATCCACCTTGACGCCGTGTCTTGCGGACGGCGTCGCGAGGCGACGTTCGAAGCGTAGACAGGGGCATCGGCGGGCCGGGCTATTGAGCTTCGAAAAATCTGTTTCAGGGTGCCGACCTTGTTTGTGAAAAGGGAAGGCCACACAGGCGTTCGCGCTAGATCGCGAGTGGGCGCCCGGCCCTGCGTAGTCGAGGAACCTGAGCACGCCGAGAAACAACATGCACGAGAACCGGGAGACCTCTGGAATGTCTCGATCTGATCGAGACCGGTCCGAGAAGGCGCTGAGCCGAACGGCGGACATGTACGTTCCAGAGGGGTCTGACTGCGCCGTAGTACCTATGAACCGACCGAACAAAGAAGGGAAACCTTCGGCGGAGGACGGGGAGGGAAGGGCGCAGACCAAGGAGAACACCGAAGAGTCCAACACGAGCCCGACACCGAGCGGGAAGAGAGTGTCCCAGGGACTGGGAGGTGTGCGTAGAACAGCCAAAGAGAGGAAGCAGGAGAAGTTCACCGCTTTACTCCACCATCTGAATGTCGATCTACTCAGGGAGAGCTTTTACGCACTACAGCGGAAAGCTGCGCCCGGGGTGGACGGTGTGACGTGGCAGGAGTACGAGACCGGGTTGGAGGGTCGACTCGTCGATCTGCACGGCCGGGTTCATCGTGGAGCGTACCGGGCGCAGCCCTCGCGAAGAGTCTATATCGAGAAGGCCGACGGGCGGCAACGACCGTTGGGCATTGCGGCGCTGGAGGACAAGATTGTCCAACAGGCCGTGGTGACGATCCTCAATCAAATTTACGAGGTCGACTTCCAGGGCTTTTCGTATGGTTTTCGACCGGGACGCAGTCCCCATCAGGCGCTGGATGCGCTGACGGCGGGGATCCAAACCAAGCGAGTGAACTGGGTGCTGGACTGTGATGTGCGGTCATTTTTCGACACGTTGTCGCACGGGTGGCTGGTCCAGTTCATCCAGCACCGCGTGGCCGATCCGAGGATTCTCCGTCTCATCCAGAAATGGTTGCGGGCGGGAGTATCCGAAGACGGTCAATGGTCGGAGACGACAGTGGGTACTCCGCAGGGTGCAGTGGTTTCACCACTGCTCGCGAACGTGTACCTGCACTACGTCTTCGATCTGTGGGTGGAGGCCTGGCGCAAGAAAGTGGCCCAGGGCGACGTCATCGTCGTCCGTTACGCCGACGATTTTGTGGTGGGCTTTCAGCATCGGGCGGAAGCCGAGCGTTTCTGGGCAGAGCTTCAGGAACGTTTGGCCCAGTTCGGCCTGGGACTCCATGCGGGCAAGACGCGGTTGATCGAGTTTGGGCGGTTCGCCGCTCAGAACCGGAAGAGACGTGGCGAGGGAAAGCCGGAGACCTTCACGTTCTTGGGCTTCACGCACTACTGCGGGACGCGCAGGAGCAACGGCACATTCATCGTCTGGCGTAAGACGGCGAAGAAGCGGACGGTGGCGAAGCTGCATCAACTGAAGGCAGCTCTGCGCCGCTGGATGCACGAGCCGACGGCGCAAGTCGGGGAATGGCTGAAGAGGGTCGTCCTGGGCTATTACCAATACCACGCGGTTCCGGGCAATATCGATCGGCTGGCGTTGTTCCAATACCGGCTGCGTGTGCTGTGGCGATTCATCTTGTTTCGTCGCAGCCAGAAGGGACGTAAGTCCTGGAAGAAGCTCAACCGACTGTTGGACCGCTGGATTCCCACCCCGCGCGTTCTGCACCCTTATCCGATGGCACGTTTCTGCGCTACTCATCCGAGGTAGGAGCCCGATGCATTAGCAGTGCACGTCGGGATCTGTGCGGGGGGTGCCGGGTGACCGGCATCCCGACCGCGATCAGTTATCTACGGATGAGCGTTATCTAACTCGTTTCCGGGCACTTAGACGCGTTTCGCAACGCCAGGCGCAAACACGCTGACACCGCTCCGGTCGGATCACAGTTCCACCGACTTCACCACCAGCATCTTGTCGATCTGCATGTCCTCGATGGTGTAGGGGCTGCCGCCGACGCCGCGGCCCGACTCCCGCAGGCCGGCGAAGGGCATAGCATCCACGCGAAACGCCGTGTGGTCGTTCACCATCACGGAAATCAGAAAACCCCGCCAGAGGCCCGGAGTTGGTCCTGTAGCGGGGTGTTGGTCAAGTACCGCCTGCGCAACGCCGACGTTCCGGCCCGCTTGATCCATCTTAGTTTTCGGGCCACGGGCATTGGCACGATGGTCGCAGGCCACCCCCGGGCCAGCGCTAAGATGAGGTTACTTCGTCGATCTCTCTTGAGGCTGATTCGTGGTCGGAGTACTGACTGACTGCTGGGTGCGCAGCCCGTTACTCTGGCAGGATAGCTTCGGGACACCATGGTAGGAGTGCGCGTTTTCATCCTCGCAATCTGCAGTCTGCTGGTGCTGCCGGCGGCGGCAGAAGATGGCGATCATTACTGGCCGCAGTGGCGCGGCCCCATGGGGACGGGTGCCGCACCGCACGCGAACCCACCAGTGGAATGGAGCGAGACGGAGAACATACGCTGGAAGATCGCACTGCCCGGCAGTGGCCATTCGACGCCGATCGTCTGGGCGATCGCGTCTTCATCACCGCAGCCGTACCTTACGGTGATCCTATGGAACCAAGGTACGACAGCGCCCATGGCACGCATGACAGCGTGCCGGTGACCCAGCATCATCGGTTTATGGTGCTCGCCATCAGCCGCCGCGGGGGGAAGATCCCCTGGCAGCGGACGCTGCATACGGAGGTCCCGCACGAGGGTGGTCATTACACCGGAACGTTCGCATCCCACTCGCCCGTCACCGACGGCGAGCATGTCTTTGCGTTCTTCGGCTCGCGTGGGCTCTATGGTCTCGACCTGGACGGCGAGCTGCAGTGGAAAGCAGACCTCGGTGAGATGCAGACCAAGCACGCGCACGGCGAGGGCAGCTCACCAGCGCTCCACGGCGACACGCTGATCATCAACTGGGATCACGAAGGCCAGTCATTTGTGATTGCCTTCGACAAACGGACCGGTGAAGAGCGGTGGAGGGTCGCGCGGGAAGAGGTCACGTCGTGGGCAACACCGATCGTGGTCGAGCACGGCGGCAAGCCGCAGCTCATCATCAGCGGTACCAATCGCGTTCGAGGCTACGATCTGGCCACCGGCAACGTCATATGGGAATGTGGCGGGCTGTCGGCTAACATCGTCGCGTCACCCGTTTCGGCGGACGGCATGGTGTACGCCGCCAGCAGCTACGACAAGCGGGCCATGCTCGCGATACGCCTCGACGGCGCCAAGGGCGACATCACCGGAACCGACCAGGTCGCGTGGAGGCGCAGACGAGGCACGCTGTACGTACCATCGCCATTGCTGTATGGAGACTCGCTTTACTTCCTCCGCCACTACCAGGGGATCCTTTCACGCGTGGATGCAAAGACCGGTGAAGAACGGACCGGACCGTTTCGGCTCGGCGGCATCCGCAACGTGTACGCCTCACCGGTGGGCGCCGCCAACCGCCTTTACATCACCGATCGCCAAGGAACAACGCTCGTGATGAGTCACGGCAACCTACCCAAGATGCTGGCAGTCAACCGGCTCGACGACAGCTTCAGCGCCTCGGCCGCCGTCGCTGGCGGCGAGCTGTTTCTGCGCGGGCAGCGAAACCTCTACTGCATTGCCGAAGAGTAGTAGTTGACGGCCATCCAGGGAACGACGGAAAGGATCCGCCTTGGTGAAGCCCCCCGGGACCGCGAAAACAAGCCTTCCGTTGAGCTATCCGATCGTACCACCGCCAGGTCCCTGATCTGAGCCGGGTTTCGACTCGTTCGAGGGCCTTCTGAGAGCCTCAGTCAGCGGCTAGTTGGCACGAACGCTATTTGATCTCGGCTCCAGCGCACACCACGCCCTCCACCGTTCGACACCGTCACCTTCCGCCCGACGGTAGGATGAGGAAACCGCACAGAAGCCTGATGACGAGTCACCCACTTTCTGTCGCTGCCGAATCTGAATCTAAGCTGGAGGCGGTTTATCTCTACCATGACCGTACGAAGCATCACGTGGACCGCTACGCTCGGGCGTTGGGTTACATGGACTGGGCCAGCCAGCCGAACCCGTTCCGACGCTTCGAGAGCGCCCAACTGATCCCGCTGCCCCTGCCCAGGATCGAAGCGGAACCAACCTACGACGCGATCTTGGCCGCAGCACCCACCCCTGCTCCGATCGGGATTGAAACCATTAGCAACTTGTTTTTCTTCAGTCTGGCCCTTTCAGCCTGGAAGCAGGTGACGGGACTTGACGGCCAGGTCGGCTCACGATGGTCGCTGCGTGTGAATCCTTCCAGCGGAAACCTGCACCCGACGGAAGGCTACCTGATCTCCGGCCCCGTGCCGGGGTTAGCCCAGTTTCCAGGGATCTACCACTACGCCCCGTTCGAGCATGGTCTGGAGTTGCGCCGCCGTTTGACTGACGCCGAGTGGCGGATCCTCGCACCGCTTCTTCCCCCGGAGGCCTGCCTCGTTGGACTGACATCCATCTACTGGCGGGAGTCCTGGAAGTACGGCGAGAGAGCTTTTCGCTACTGCCAGCACGACGTGGGGCACGCCATTGGAGCCGTTACGATCTCTGCAGGCAGCCTTGGATGGCGCACCCGCTTACTCGAACGGGTGAGCACTCCGGCTCTCGAACGCCTTCTCGGTATCGATCAGCAGCAGGGCATCGAAGCGGAGCACGGCGACTGCCTGCTCTTGCTTCATCCAGGAGGAGAGGGCGTCCCAGATTTCGCTCCGCCTGAGGCGCTGTTGGCAAAGCTTGCCGACGGAGAGTGGTTGGGCGAGCCGAACCGCCTGAGTTCCGAGCATCACCCATGGCCGGTGCGACGACGTATCGGAAGCCTGCACCTGGCCCGGCGCTGCTCCGGTAGAGGGCACGGAGGCCCCTTCGGGACTTCGCTTGCCTGGCGAGCGGGGCCTTTCAGCCTACCGGCTGATTCGTCAGCGCCGCAGTGCCGTCGCGCTGGACGGACGGACTACGATCTCCTCCGGAACCTTCTTCCGCATGCTGCAAAACGTCATGCCGGAAGCGAATCCCATCCCGTTTGCCACCCTACCCTGGCGGCCTACCGTTTCTCTCGTGCTGTTTGTGCACCGCGTCAGCGGCCTGGTCGAAGGGCTCTACGTGCTGGTGCGTCACCTCGAGCAGTTGCAGTGTCTGCGGCGGAGCTTGGGTCCTGATCTGATTTGGGGGAAGCCCGAAGGATGCCCCCAATCCCTTCCTCTCTATTTGCTCTTGACGGGCGATGAAAGAGCGGTTGCTCGCACCGTGAGCTGCGACCAGGAGATCGCAGCGGACGGAGTCTTCTCAGCTGGGATGCTGGCATCCTTTGACGAAGCTCTTTCCGCAGCAGGGCCAGGGATGTACCCGCGCATGTTCTGGGAGACCGGCGTCATCGGACAAGCGCTCTATCTGGAAGCCGAAGCGGCTCGGATCCGGGCCACTGGCATCGGCTGCTTCTACGACGACGAGGTTCATCGGATCCTCGGGATCAAGGACCACTCCTGGCAGAGCCTCTACCACTTCACCATGGGCGGAGCTGTCGAGGATCAGCGACTCCGGTCCTTGGATGCCTATGGGCACTTGTCTGACGACCGTCAAGCCACGGTCGCCACAGGGAGAGTTAAATAGTCAAGAGTTGTCCAACGAGGCTGGTTGTGCGCGAGGCCTTTTGCACTGGCTGCGCGAAGCCGCTCCAACCGTTTCGAGTTCGTGCAGTCTGGCGAGCTAGGTCGATGGCAGTCTGGGGGATCATCATCGTTCTTCTTGTCTCGTGGAGCACAACGAGACTAATGGTGTCCCAGATCGCCGCCTCCGGAAAGGCCTTCGCGTCGGCTTCAACAGCCGCCGCCGAGAGCAACCCTTCCCCAGGCTACAAGTACCGCACCGCGTTCTGATTTTCTCAAGGCCGCTGTGGAGTCGCGCACGTTACTCCTCTGATTGGTATTTCTCTGCTTGGAACTGCCGGCATCGACATAGTTCGCATTGATCTCAACAAAGTGCTGCCATAGATCGCGCCCTACAGCTTCCAGGCCCAGGAGATGTGCCACCACGCCGACTGGCCCAAGTCGATCATCACGGCTCCGGCGAGGCCCAAGATCCGACGGCGGTTGGTGGTTGCCTCTCGGGCAGCCTCTACGGCCTGAGATCTACGAGGCTGACAGGCAAGTATCGATTACTGTTCGAGGTGGGTTCACTCAACAAGGATCGCGGCGGCTGGTCAAAAACGATGGTTCGTTCGGCATATCACTTGCAGGCATATCATAGATTAGCCATCTTTTGGGTATTTCTCTGCCTGGAACTGCCCGGCATCGACATAGTTGGCATTGATCTCAACGAAGTGCTGCCATTTCTCCGGAAGGTCCGCTTCGTCGAAGATCGCCTCGACTGGACACACCGGCACACACGCCCCACAGTCGATGCACTCGGTTGGATCAATATAGAGTTGCGGGACCTTCTCGAAGCCAGGACGGCCATCTTCGTACGTCCCGTCCGTCCTCGGGTGGATACAATCCACCGGGCAAGCATCGACGCAAGCTGTGTCCTTCGTACCGATACATGGTTCGGCAATAATGAAGGCCATCTTCCCGACCTCCTTCTGAGCTTTTAGTCTGGTCTTAGTTCAACAACCGTTTCTGGGCCGAGTCCGGTTTGCCGCGCCTCCGTGAAGGCACCGAATCAGCCTCTAAAGCTCGGGATCTGCGATCCGCACTGCCGCGCGTGCACTATCTGCCCGTACACATCGGCGGGTACGGACGGCCCCTTGCAGGTGCAATGCTGACGGTAAGCCTTCTCAAGCTCACCGGCGATCTCATCAGGCATCATGCGCTCGATATGCCGACGCTCCAGCGCATAGACAAGCGCGCCGTCCTTGAACAGGGCGACGGACGGCGACGATGGCGCAACCTCCGGCATGCGCTCGCGCGCGCGTTGGGTCGCCTCCATATCGACCCCCGCAAAAACCGTGGTCAAGTGATCCGGGATGACAGCGGCCTGCAGCGCCTGGGTGACCCCGGGTCGGGCGCCTCCGGCCGCACAGCCGCAGATGGAGTTTACGACAATAAGCGTGGTTCCAGGCTTGCCAAGAGCCTCGTCAACATCGGCAGCGGTCTTGAGCGGTGTGACGCCACATTGCGCCAGCTCCTCCCACATGGGCCGCACTGCTTCCGCATCATACAAAGGCTGCATACGAACTCCCTCCATTTTGGTTTCTACACTCTCTCGGACGCTCGGGCCAAGACAGCGTCGAACCCGCCGCCATCATAAGAACCTATCAAGTATGACCCTTCGGTCACCGTTAAGCTAGGATTTCCTTTTTGGCCGTCCTCGCCTTCCCCGAGCTTCTCGGTGATGCGGTAATGCGAGATGGTTTGGCCGACCATCGACGGCTAGATTGTACCGCCGTGCGATAACTGTCGGGAACAACCGATGTCACTCGCTATGGGCCCAGAGTCTCGCTAGCCATCTGATGGGACTCGATTTCGACTAGCTCGACGACGGGGTTGCGGAACTCTGATGCCTCACAGTTCAACGTGAAATCACTCTCGACAGCTATGCGAAAGTGACGCCCTTTCGCTCGACATTGTAGCGTGGGCGCGCCGTACAAGGGCCTGTTTCCGATCGTCCACAGCCGCCAAATCCTCCCCGACGGCGCAGGGTTTATTCATGAGGCTCCAAACGGCGAGATGGTGGGGTGTTTCGACGAAGGCCGGCACTCCAGCCGCGCTGCCACCGCACGCTTCTTCGGCATTCATGCGACGGCTTTGGAACGAACTCCGAGGCGGCTGGTAGACTGGTGCGGTTGGCGCAAACACCAGTAGTTTCCTGTGTCCCCATGCTTGAAGCTCGGGAGGTGGTCAAGCATTTCGGGGGCACCCGAGCCCTCGATCACGTGGACTTCTCCGCCCGAGCAGGCGAAGTCCATGCCGTGCTCGGGGAAAACGGCGCGGGCAAGTCCACGCTGATGAAGATTGTCTGCGGGGCGCTGCAGCCGGATCACGGAGCGCTCTATCTGGACGGTCGTCGGGTGCACTTTCAGAACCCGCATGAGGCGATGGAGGCGGGCGTCTCGGTCGTCCACCAACAGTTCACGCTGGTTCCGGAGATGACCGTTGCCGAGAACATCTTTCTCGGCCGCGAGCCCCGCACGCGACTGGGCCTCATTGATTGGAAGCGGCTGTTTGCAGAGGCGCGGGCGCTGTTGGAGCAGCTCGATTTCGATCTCGACCCCCGCCGGCCCGTGAGGGAACTCGGCGCCGGCGGCCGGCGGGTCACCGAGATTGCACGTGCGCTGTCGGTTTCGGCAAGGGTCCTGATCATGGATGAGCCGTCCGCGGTGCTCGGGCCAGGTGAGATGGAAACGCTGTTCGAGATCATTCGCAAGCTGCGGTCCGAAGGCAAGACGATTCTCTACATCTCACATCGCCTCGACGAGATCTTTACGATCGCGGATCGGGTGAGTGTGCTTCGTGACGGCCGGCTGGTGGGCGTTTACGAACTCGGCGAGAACGTGGATCGAGCGTTCTTGGTGGGGAAGATGGTGGGCCGACGGTGGACGGAGCAGTTTCCCGATAAGCCGAGCGAACGAGGCCGGGAACTGTTGCGCGTCGAGAATCTGACGCGGTCCGGGGTGTTCCAAGACGTCAGCTTCACGTTGCATGCGGGGGAGGTTGTCGGTCTGGCCGGGCTGGTCGGCTCGGGGCGGACGGACGTTTGTAAGTCCATCATCGGCGCCGGCTCGCTTGATGCCGGGCGTGTTCTCGTCGACGAGAAGCCGGTTCGGATTACCTCTCCGCGGCGAGCTTTGGCACACGGGATCGCCTATCTGTCCGAAGACCGGCATGGCGAAGGGCTGGTGGCGTGCCGCAGTGTGGGCGAGAACATCACGTTGGCCGTCGTGAGGCGGTTCGCCAAGCGAGGAATCCTCAGGCTCCGGAACGAGAGCAAGTTTGTGGCCGAGATGATGCGCAAGACCGACGTGCGGGCGGCTGGGCACAGACAGCCGGTCTCCAGCCTCAGTGGCGGAAATCAACAGAAAGTCGCTTTGGCGAAATGGCTCAGCACGCCGGTGAAGATCTTTCTGCTCGATGAGCCAACGGCGGGAATCGACGTCGGCGCGAAGAGCGAGATCTACCGGATCATTGCCGAACTCGCTGGCCGCGGAGCGGCCGTTCTGCTCGTGTCGTCCGAGATCCCGGAGATACTTTCGATGAGCACGCGGATTCTGGTGATGAAGCAGGGTCGCATCGTCTCGCAGTTGAGCGCGGACGAAGCAACCGAGGAGACCGTGCTGAGCGCTGCCCTTTAACCTGCGTTGTCATGCGCCGCGGCCGGCTCCATAGGTAAGGTTCGAGAATCGCCCTGCGTCCCGGCCCGCCGCGACCGTGCCACTCAACACTTCAGAGCCGCGGACGGAAGTCCGCGCTGCGAATCCCTCGTGCGGGTGACGCCATCACGCGTATAATGTTGTACTTCCTGACGTCCCGTTCAGAAGCCTGTCATGAGCAACCCGACACGAGTTCGCTGCGGCATCGATACCGGTGGAACCTTCACGGACCTCGTCGCGCTGGACGAAGCGAGCGGCGATCTGGTCGTTGCGAAGTGGCCGTCCTCGCCGCGCGATCCGGTCGAGGCTCTTGTCGGGGTGATCGGTGAATCCCACATTCCCCCTGAAGCTTTCTCCTCGCTGATCCTTGGAACAACCGTGGCCACGAACGCACTGCTGCAACGCAGCGGGGCGCGGGTCCTGTTCGTAACAACAAAGGGCTTTCGCGATGTTCCCTTCATTCAGCGCATCAATCGCCGCTACCACTATTCCCTCGAGTGGACCAAGCCCAAGCCACTGGTGGAACGTGTTGATTGCCTCGAGATCGATGAGCGCGTCAACCACAAGGGCGAAGTGCTCGTCGCGCTGACTGACCGGGCACTGCAAGGGCTGGCGGAACGGATCGAAGGGCGGTTGAACGGGGGCGCCGGCGGCGACACCGTCATTGCCGTGTGCCTGTTGTTCTCTCACCTGAACCCCCTGCACGAGCGCCGCGTGCGGGAGTATCTCGAAGACCGGTTCCCCGACCTTCCGGTGTCGCTCTCCTACCGCGTGGCGCCGATCTGGAGAGAGTACGAGCGCGGGAGCACGGTCCTCGCCGACGCTTACATCAAGCCCACCCTGCAGCGGTACGTCAACGGTGTCAGGAAGAGCTTGGGCAGCTTGGGTATCGCATGTCCTTGGGCTGTGATGAAGTCCAACGGCGGCCACGCCACCGCGGAGGCCGCCGAGAACGAACCCGTCGGTGTTGTCTTGTCGGGTCTCAGCGGCGGCATGATCGGGGGCCGATTCTTCGGAGAGCTTGCCGGCCACAAGGACCTCGTCACACTCGACATGGGCGGCACGAGCTGCGACGTCGGCGTCGTGCGGAATGGCCGGATTGCGTACAACACCGACTACCAGATCGAGTGGGGTGTCCCGATTGCCGCTCCGTTCGTCGATTTGACGACGATTGGGGCAGGCGGCGGCAGTATCGCCTGGATCGACAAAGGAGGCTTCCTCCGTGTGGGGCCGCAAAGCGCCGGCGCCGACCCCGGACCAGTTTGCTACGACCACGGCGGTCAGGACGTAACCGTTACGGACGCAAATCTCGTGCTGGGCAGACTCAACCCGGACTACTTCCTTGCGGGAAAGATGAAGCTGAACCCCGAGAAGGCTGGGAACAAGCTGGCTGAGTTAGGCACAAAGCTCAACATGAATGCAGAGGAAACGGCACAGGCCGTCATCGAGATGGCCAACGAGAATATGGCAAACGCCATCCGCGTTGTCTCGATCGACCGGGGATTGGATGCGCGTGACTTCACGTTGGTGGCCTTCGGAGGCGCGGGTCCGCTACACGCGGGCGGTATCGTCGAGCGGGTGGGTATGAAGCGCATCGTCGTCCCGCTCTACCCGGGATTGTGCTCGGCGTTCGGCTCTCTGATCGCCGATTATCAGGTGGACAAGGTGCGGAGCAAGCATTTTCGCTCCGACAGTGTCGAGGCGGCCGTTGTGGGCGAGCACTTCGACGAGCTGGTCAACGAAGCCATCGGCGAGCTTCGCAATGAAGGATTCACCGGTGACCCCGAGGTCGAGCGCACGATCAGCATGCGTTACGCCGGCCAGAACTACGAGCACGACGTGAAGGTCGAGAGCGGAGCCATCAGCGCGCGGAGCTTGGAGAAGGCGTTTGAGGAGTTTCACCGTCTCCACGAGCATTTCTATGGCTACTCGATCGGCTACGAAGTCATCGAGCTGATCCGCTTCAATGTGAAAGTGGTGGGCCGCACGGCGAATCCGCGACTCAAGCCGGTGGTGTCGGATGGTGCTCCGCAGCCGCGCGAGATTCTTCCCGTGTACTTCAAGGAACACGGATTTACGGATTGCCCTGTCTACCGCCGCGAAGATCTGCCGGGAGGGTTTGCGCTTGAAGGCCCCGCGCTGGTCGAAGAGGTGGATTCGATGATTCTCGCGCACCCCGGCCATCATCTCCGTGTCGATGAGCAGGGCGTGATCACGATGGACGTCTAGCGGAAAGGAACCTGTGGAGAAGATCGACAGCGTTACCCTGAGCGTCATCAACAACGCGCTCATCAACGCCTGCCGTGAGATGGGCACGGCCATGATGCGCACGAGTTACTCGCCGATCTTCAACGAGGGGCTGGATTTCTCGTGCATCATCTTCAACCCGCAGGCGGATATGATCGGACAGGCCGAGTTCTGCCCGACGATGCTCGGCTCGGCGCAGTACGCCGTCAAGTGGACGATCGAAGAGCTGGGTCTGGAGTCGTTCGAACCCGGTGACGTGATCATCCACAATGACCCCTACCGCGGCCAGTGCCACATGCCGGAACATTTGGTTCTCAAGCCGGTGTTCCACGGGGACGAACTGCGATGCTTTGTCGGCAACATAGCGCACATCGGCGAAATCGGCGGCATGGCGCCGGGTTCGTTCGCGGCCGACGCGACCGAGGTCTACCAGGAAGGGCTGCGCTTGCCGCCCGTCAAGATCATGCAGCGCGGCGAGTATGTGAAGGATGTTTGGCGCATTATCCTGACGAATCACCGCACGCCGAAAACAAGCTGGGGCGATCTGCATGCCATGATCGGCTCGCTCAACATCGCGGAAACGCGCATGTTGGAATTGCTGGGCCGCTACGGGCCGGAACTATTCGCGGCGGCCGGCGATCAGTTGTTGGACTATTCGGAACGATGGATGCGCTCGGAGATAAGCGAGATCCCCAACGGCGTGTATCGCTTCGAAGACTGCATGGAGGACGACGGAGTCACCGATCAGCCGGTGTGGATGCGGCTGAAACTGATCGTCAAGGACGACGAGATCATCGCCGACTGGACGGATTCCGACCCGCAATCGCTGGGCCCGGTTAACGCGACGTTTGTCGTCACCGCGGCGGCCACCTACAGTGCGGTGCTCCATGTGACCAATAAGGACATCCCGGTGAACTCGGGGTGCTATCGGCCGATTCGCCTGATTACGAATCCCGGCACGCTGGTAAACGTGCGGCATCCGGGCCCGTCGGTCGGCGGGAATACCGAGACGCACCCGCACTTGCAGAATGTCGTGATGGCGGCGCTCAGCCAAGCGGTCCCCGAGCGGGCAGCGGCGGCGGAGGCCGGCACGGCTTGCAACTTCTTGTTCGGCGGCGTGCACCCGGATACGGGCGAGTACTACACGAACTATCACTTCGACGGCGGCGGTTGGGGCGCGACGGCCGAGCATGACGGCAACTCGGTGATGTGTCCGGTGAACGGCAACTGCCGCAACACACCGGCGGAGGTCTTGGAGACGAAGTATCCCTTCCTGACGCTGGAGTACAGTCTGCGGCCGGATTCGGGCGGAGACGGCAAGTTCCGCGGCGGGCTTGGCAGCAAGCGCGTGCTGCGGGTGGTCGGACCCGAGATTACCGTCAGCGCGCTGCTCGACCGTACCCGGACGCACCCTTGGGGGCTGTTCGGAGGCGGCCAAGGCGAAAGCGGCAGCTTGTTGGTGAAGAAGAAGGGCGATAGTGAGTTTCGAACCTTCTCGGAGGTCTACGGGACCGTGTCGGCAACGAAGTTTACGCGGATCGCGCTGAAAGGAGGCGATGAGGTCGCTATCTCGTCGCCCGGCGGGGGTGGTTACGGGCCGCCTGAGGAGCGTCCGGCCGAAGAGGTCGCGGATGACGTCCGTCAGGGGTTGATCTCGGTCGAGGCGGCCAAGGCGTCCTACGGCTACCCAGGTTGAGGGAGGAGTTCAGGCGCACCATGGGCAAATGGGTGGATAGGAACGTGGCGTGGTACGACCAGTCAATGACGTACTGCGCGTGCTGCGGCCTGGTGATTCCGAAGGGTTACTGGGAAGCCGAGATTCGGGGCGAGACGCTGGTCTTTTGCAAAGCCGATTGCGAGAGGCTCTATCGCGAGTACCGGTTGAAGGAGAGTGGAGGGAGTTTGAGTGACTCAGCGGACCGTTAGGCGATCCCCGGGCACGGTGTGCCAGGGCCCCTACATTGCGATGTGACACGTAACAACGGCTACGAAACATACTACTATTGAATCCCGCAAATTATTATGACACTTTTTGACAGTGTGGAGCATCTATATATGTATGGGCAACCCCAAAGGTGTGAAGCGGGATTTCAAGGCGCTGGAGAAGCGCCGTTTCGAAGCGATGCGGCTGCTCCACCAAGGCCACAATCAGTCCGAGACGGCGAGACGGCTGAACGTCGCTCGCCAAACCGTCAGTGAGTGGCGGCGGCAATACCGCGAGCAGGGTGCGGCCGGACTCCGCCAGGCCGGGCGCGCCGGACGCAAGCCGCTCCTCGATGCCGCACAACGCGAACGCCTGACGTCGCTGCTGCTGGAAGGCCCGGAAGCCCACGGCTTCCCAACGCCCCTGTGGAGCTGTCCGCGGGTGGCTCGGCTGACCGGAGACGAGTTCGGGGTCGCATACCACGCAGGCCACGCCTGGAAGATCCTGCGAGCGCTCGACTGGAGCCCGCAACGCCCGGCCGGAAAGGCGCGCGAGCGCAACGAAGAGCGGATCCGCACCTGGAAGCGCAAGACCTGGAAGCGCATTAAAAAAAAGCCCAAAACGAAGGCCGTACGCTCGTCTTCATCGACGAAAGCGGATTGAGTCAGAAGCCGCATCGCTGCCGCACCTGGGCGCCACGTGGCCAAACACCGGTGCTGCAGTTTAACTTCAACTGGGAGAAGCTTTCCGTCTCGGCGGGGCTGACGCTGCGTAACTTCTACTTCCGGCTCTATCCCGGTGCGATCGGCAAAGAGCAAGTGACCGACTTTCTCAAGGCGTTGGTACGTCATATCGATCGCCCGCTGCTGATCGTCTGGGATCGGCTGCCGGCGCACCGTAGCCGCCTGGTGCAAGAGTTCATCGAACTCTCCGAAGGCCACATCGCAACCGAGTACTTGCCACCCTATGCGCCGGAGTTGAATCCGGTGGAATACATCTGGGCTTACTGGAAGCAGCACGAGTTGCCGAACGTCTGTCCGAAAGACTACGGCGAGCTGAACGAGCGGGCCCGCAAGGCACTCCGCCGCATGTACCGCAAACCGCGTTTGATCACGGCCTTCTGGAAACAGTCTTCTCTTTGTTTTGACTGACTCTATATTATGCGGGAGTCAATAGGCCGTGGCTGCACCGGCTTGCAGCGGCAACGTCACGGTAAAGACCGAGCCCTTGCCGACTTCGCTCGAAACGGAGATCTCGCCGCCGCATCGCTGCACCACGTTGTACGCGCTGGGAAGCCCCATCCCGACGCCGACGCGAGTCCCCTTCGTGGTGAAACCGAGATCGAACAGACCCTTCAACCTTTCTTTCGGGATGCCGGCGCCGGTGTCGGAGATGCGGATGCGGGCCCAGAGTTCGTCCCTTGCCGTCTCCACCATGACTTTCCCTTGGCCGCGAACCGCCTGTACCGCATTGGTGAGAAGCGCGAGCAAGACTTGGTTCAGCTCCGCGGGGCGGCAGGGAATCAGCGGCACGTCGCCCAGCTTCTTGTCGACCGTAATCCCCTCACGGACCCGGTGCTGAACCAGAGCCAGCGACCTTTCCACACAGTCATCAACGTTCGCCGACTCTTGGGAAGAGTCATCGGCGGAAAACGCCTTCAGACCGTGCACGATCTTCGCGATCCTGTCGCTGGCCTCGGAGATCGTTCGGCTGTTGCCCCGGATGATGCCCACGCAGCGCTGGAAGTCTTGGTCTGACCTGACCTCGTCCAGCGTACGGCTCTTCTCGACGGCTTCGACAATCTTGTTGACGCAGCGGCCGAAGTTGTCAACCGTGCTGTTGACGACTCCGATCGGGGAGTTCATCTCGTGGGCGATACCGGCCGTCAACTGTCCCAGCGCCGCCATTTTTTCCGACTGAATGAGCTGGGCCTGTGTGGCCTTGAAATTCTCCAAGGCCTCGGACAGCTCGAGTTCCGCCTTCTTGAGCTCGGTGATGTCGGTGAAGATGGCGACGGTACCGCCGTCCTCGGTTTTCTGCTCGTTGATCTGGATCCAACGCCCGTTGCTCCGCTGTTGCACTCTCGGGCCGGTTGGACGGTGATGCTGCACCAGCCTGGCGGCAACCCAGCCGTCCACTTGCCCGTTCGCGGCGGTAATCAGACCCTTCTCGGCGGCGCGGCGGATGATCTGCTCAAAGGTCTCGCCGAGAACGACTTCGTGATCGCCGTCACGGTTCAGCTCGCGGTAGCGGCTGTTGCAAAGCACGAGACGGTCGTCGGCGTCGTAGAGACAAAAACCTTCCGACACGCTTTCGATCGCTTGCATCATTCGCGAGCGGCTGGTGCGAACGGAGCGGGCCGCCGCTTTCAACCGGCCGTCGACAACGACGACGAAGATGGCGAGCGCCAGGACGAGCACGGCGGCGACTCCCACAAGAATCGCCAGCAACATGGGCTGCAAAGCGCCGCCGGGTGCCGGTTGACCGCCTGTCGGGAAGAAATACGCCGCGGCCATCGCCGTATAGTGCATGCCTGCCACGGCCAACCCCATCGTGAGTGCTGCGCCAAGGCGCGTCCGCTGGTCATCGGTTTTGGCGCCATGGCCCGCCAGGAAATGAAGGTATAGAACGGTAGTGGCTAGTACAAAAGCCACCACGATGGAACCGGCGAAGAGCAGCGGATCGTAAAACATGTGCGCCGCCATCCTCATAGCGGCCATGCCGGTATAGTGCATGGCTCCAATGCCGAGTCCCATCAAGGCGCCGGTCGGCACAAGCTGAAGCCGCCGGATTGCGGAGCGACTGGTGACATAGAGGACCACGCAACTTGCTACGACCGCCGGCGCCACGGAGAGTAAAGTCGTGCCAAGATCATAGGCGACGGTCACCGGCAGCCGGAAGGCCAGCATCCCGATGAAATGCATCGCCCAGATGCCGATGCCCATGGCGATCGCACCCGCCACCAGCCACAGCCGCTGGGCGCCGGACGTTTCCGCCGCCGCGATTCTGCCCGCAAGTCCCAAGGCAGCGTAGGCGGCGAGTGAAGCTACTATGATTGATGCCGCTACGAGGACCGGGTCGTACGAGCCCGCCAGGGCGAGCGTTCGGTCATGTGCAGCGTCGAGGAATTGAAGAGAATGCATGTTGGTCTCCCGATCGTCACGGGCGCGCCGACGGCCCACTCCCGGCCGCCCTCATCTGAAAAACCGCGACGGCACACTTGTTACTTCGCTCGGCCGGCCCGGCCGGTCCCCTTTTTTTTCTGCGGGACATGAAGCTTCAACGGTGAAGGCGCGGCCAGTTGCGGTCAGCCTCTTCGATGCGCTTCTCAACGTCGCGCAACCATTGCTTCTGCACGCCCCGGCTGTAGTTCAGGTAGAGCTTGCCGTCCACGATCTTCCACGCTTTCGGGTCAATACCGGCCGTGGAGCCTTGACTCACGGCCCAAGCACAATACCCGCCGTACCTGGGGGCGTAGCGCTCCGGGTCGGCCGTGAACCGATCGCGGTGCTCTTCGCTGGAAAACCGCCAGGTCGCCTCCATCCACGGGTGGGTATACTGAGACGACCTCTTGACGGCTTTGCTCCGCTCGAAATAGGCGACCGCGTCGTATCCCTTGAGAGCGAGGCCCTTGGCGTTTGTGTTGACCGGTGCGACCGGGCCCTGACTCCAACTCATAATGGACCACACGAGTAAGACGAATGGAAGCGCTGCTCGCACCTTCGTGCCGACTGGGCGTAGAAGTAATCTCTGATCACCCTTCATGTATAGGAAACTGCCGACCGGCTTGAGATATTCCCCGGCGTTCTTGGAGCTGTGGGAATAAGTTCGACACTCTGCCCGTTGATTGTGACGAGGGCGCCAAGAATCAGAAAGCGGTGCCGGCAACTTTCAGGGCGTCTTGCGTAGGGGCCCCGGGCGAGCGCGAGGTTCGGCCCCCCTGACCTCCGGCGGATCGAAAAAACAAAAATGGGGTATTTACTTGACTCAGGTAGCCCCAAGATGTAGTATGCGGTGCGATGGAGGACTATCCGCGGAACTTGGCTGAGTTCGAGGCCCGCTTTGCGACGGAGGAGGCTTGTCGGGATTATCTGTTCCAGCTGCGCTGGCCGGAAGGATTCCGCTGTCCGCGCTGCGGACACGGCGCGGCTTGGCCGGTCCGGCAAGGGCTGTGGGAGTGCTCGGGCTGCGGTCGGCAGACCTCGGTCACCGCTGGCACGGTGTTCCAGGACACTCGTCAGCCCCTGCGGCTGTGGTTGCGAGCCATCTGGTGGGTGACCAGTCAGAAAAACGGAGTGAGTGCCCTGGGGCTGCAGCGGGTCTTGGGGCTGGGCAGCTACAAGACGGCCTGGAGCTGGCTGCACAAGTTGCGCCGCGCCATGGTGCGCCCCGGTCGCGACCGCCTCAGCGGCCGTGTGGAGGTGGACGAGACGTACTGGGGCAGCCCAGAAGAGGGCGTGCGCGGTCGCCAGACCTATACCAAATCGTTGATTGCCATCGCCGCCCAGGAGGACGGCAGGGGAACGGGACGGCTTCGGATGCGCAGAGTCCGGGATGCGAGCGCAGAAAGCTTGATGCCCTTTGCCGAAGAAGCGATTGAACGGGGCAGCACGGTTCATACCGACGGCTGGCTGGGCTATGAGCCGCTACAGAAGCGCGGCTACCGGCACGAAGTAACGTTCCTCGATGAGGGGCCGGAGTCGGCCTCGAAGCTGCTGCCCCGAGTGCACCGCGTGGCGTCGCTTTTGAAGCGTTGGCTGCTGGGGACGCATCAGGGGGCCGTCAACCCCGAGCATCTGGACTACTACCTGGACGAGTTTACCTTCCGCTTTAATCGACGCAACTCTCGCAGCCGAGGGAAGCTCTTCTATCGACTTGTGCAACAGGCGGTCGCCATCGACCCCGTGCCATACAAGTCCATCATCGGCGGCACTGAAAATGCTGCTTCTGTCGACCACAAGATGTAGGGGTCACCTGAGTCAAGTAAATACCCCAGTAAAACAAATTCTAGCAACCGGGAATAATCGTAGTCCCTTGACGGTTGACATGGGTAACGAACCATCTGAAGGAGGACAAGGAGAAAACAAATGCTATTCCCCAATAGACGCTACCTGGCCGGCTTGCTGGTTCTGGCCGCCGGCTTTGTTACGGCTGCAACACTCTGGGCGCAATCGGGCGGCGGCCACGAGCCGCCAAAGCCGCAATTCAACGATAAAGGACAGTTGATTCGACCGGAGGGTTACCGCGAGTGAGTCTACATCGGAACGCCGCTCACCCCCAACGATCTGAATCCGCCCGCGGCGGCGTTCCCGGATTTCCACAACGTCTACATTCACCCGGTCGACTTTGACCACCATCGACAGACTGGGCAGTTCCGCGACGGAACGGTGATTATCAAGGAACTCGTCAGCGTCGGCTCCAAGCAGGCAGTCAGCGGAACCGGCTACTTCATGGGCGAGTTCACCGGGCTGGAAGCTACGATCAAAGACGCCAAGCGCTTTGCGAAAGAGCCCGGCAACTGGGCTTATTTCAGCTTCGGCCACGAGTATCCTCTAGCAGGCGTGGCCGACGCCTTCCCGACTTCGGCGTGTAACGCCTGCCATCAGGCGTCCGCAGCAGAAGACTTCGTCTTCACGCAATACTACCCTGTGTTGCGGGCGGCGCGTGCCACTAGCGGCAAGACGATGGCGAAAGAGTCGGAGCCGTTCAAAGAAATGGCGAGCACAATGTCCGCCGCCACGACGTCCGCGTTGGAAGCGACAGCCGAGACGCCGCGGGTTGACAGCGCCGTACCGACTGACACCTCGGCGCTGTTCCGATTCCTGAAGGACGGCGGATACAAGGAGTTTCCCGCCAAGGAATCTGCGGTTCACGCGTCGCGGGGTCCGCATGCGAAGTTTGGTTGGCCTGTACGGGTGTTTCTCGATTCCAAGATGGATGGCTCGCTGAAGGCCGGTAATGACTCCCACCCGGCCGGGGCGGCGATCGTCAAGGAGATGTACAACGAGAAAGGCGATCGACTGATGGGCTGGGCTGTGATGGTCAAGACAGGAGCCGACAGCGCCGGCGGCAAGGGCTGGTTCTGGTATGAGACGACCAACACGCGCGATGCGACGAAAGTGGTCGCCAGCGGCAACGGCGTACCCGGTTGCTTCGGCTGCCACTCGACGGGCACAGACTTCGTGCTAACGAGCTTCCCGTTGCAGTGAATTAAGCGCGAGAGCTTGCTGTTACGAACAGGGGGATGAAGTCATTGCCGCTGTGACCGACACCGGCTCCCGCAGGCTGCTCCTAGTTACTTGAGAACGGGCCTTTGACTAGAGGAACGACAAGGGCGTGCCTTCGGAAAGAACAACCGGACGGCCGATGTTCGTCATGTATTCCTTGGTGTGATCGACCCCAAATTTGCTGTACAGGGTCGCGATGAAGTCGGGCACTTCGACCGGATCGTCCCCGACAAATCTCGCGTCGCTGTCCGAGGCGCCCCAGACGCGCCCTCCTTCGATTCCTCCGCCGCCGATGGTCAGCGAGAAACAGTTCGGCCAGTGGTCGCGGCCGGTGTAGACGTTGATCTCCGGCGTGCGGCCGAACTCTCCCGTCACCAGCACGATGGTTGAGTCGAGCATGCCGCGGTCGTGGAGGTCTTCGAGCAGCGCGGCATGGGCGCTGTCGAACTCGGGCAGATAGTCGTTCGCCAGGTTTTCGAAGATGTTGGAGTGGTGGTCCCAGTTACCTCGTTTGATAGTGACGAAACGGACGCCAGCTTCCACCAAGCGGCGGGCCAGCAGGCAACCCTGTCCCATTCCCGTGCGGCCGTACTTCTCCCGGAGCTTTTCGGGTCCTGGGCGATGTCGAAAGCCTTCTTTGCCAGCGGCGAGCGCATCAACCCGAGTGCGCGTTCGTAGTAGGAATCGATCGAGTCGAAGGTGTTGCCGGTGTCCCATTGCGAGATCTTCGAGTCGACCAACCGCAGCAGCGAGTAGCGGCTTTCCATTTGGGTCCAGTCGACGCCCATCGGCAGCTCAAGGTCACGGACGGAGTACTTCTCGGCGTTCGGGTCGCCCGCGCCGAACGGGTTGTACTGCGGCCCCAGGAAACCAGATTGCTCCCTGCTCTTTGCGAATGGAATCGCCACGTAGGTCGGCAGCTCGTTGCGCGGACCCAGTTCCTTGGTCACCACCGAGCCGATCGACGGGTGTTTCATGGTCGGCAACGGTTTGTGGCCGGTCAATATGATGTCCGTCGCACCTTCGTGGGAGCCGTCCTTGTGCGTCATCGAGCGGATGACGGTGAATTTGTCGGCCTGCTTCGCGGTGAGCGGCAAGTGCTCGCATACCTGCAGCCCGGCGACGTTGGTTGGGATCGGCTTGAAGATGCTGCGATACTTCGCGCCCAGATCGGGCTTCATGTCGAACGTGTCGATGTGGCTCATCCCCCCGCCCAGCAGCAGGTGAATGATCGAAAGATCCTTCTTGGGCGCCGCTTGGGCGCGGAGCACATCGCCCCACGACAGCAAGCCGAACGGTGCAATCGAGCCTATTTTGATGAACGAACGGCGGTCGAAGCGTCGCATGGCCTCTCCCCTAATGATTGTACAGATACTCCTTCGAATTCAGGATCGCCCACAACAGATCTTGAAAGACTTGGCGACGCTCTTGCCCTGCCAGCTTGGCTGCGATCGCCTTACGCTCGGCCGGGCGCGGGTAGCGCGATAGCGATGTCAGGAGGATGCGATTCAACTGCTGCTCATCGGTGAGCGCGGGGTCGGGCGCCCACTTGGATACTTTCTCGTGGATGGTATCGCCCGAGATCAAGTGCAGTACCTGGGTGATGTCAGGCTGGTGATCTCGCTCGCAGATGGTTTCACGGTCGAGCCGCCCGAACGTCTGGAGCACGTAGTGGGGCGTCCCGGAATAGACCTGCATGGCGCGCGTGCCCGGAGGATAGCCGTCGTATTTTTCGGGTATGCCCGTTATCTGCACGATGGTATCGAGGATCTGTTCGGCCAGGAGGCGGCGCATGTAATAGCGTGACGAGTTGATTCGGTCGGCGCCGTTGGAGTCGTTTGGCTCGGAGCTTAACTGATACGTCCGGGAATTGAGAATCGCTCGGATCAGGTGACGCAGGTCATAGTGGTGGCTCGAGAGATTCTGGGCCATGGCGTCGAGCAGCGCGGGATTGACTGGCGGATTGGTGACGCGGAAATCGTCCACTTCCTCGACCAATCCACGACCCAGATAGTGCTTCCAAACGCGGTTAACGACGGTTCGCGAGAAGAACGGGTTTTGCGGGTCTGTCATCCATCGCGCGAGGTCTTCGCGAACATCCTTTTCGGGCAGGTCGGGCTCGAAGCCGCCGTCGAGGTACTTGGGTACAACGACCTGTTCGGTCGCGGGGTGCCTGACGGGGCGCGGCTTCATTACGAAATCGACCGGCTCGGGTGCCCAGTAGTGGCCGTTTTCGTCGTTCTGATAAACCTCCTTCTTGGCCATGCGCGCGAAGAAGGCAGCGAACCCATAGAAGTCGTCCTGCGTCCACTTCTCCCACGGATGGTTGTGGCAGCGAGCACACTCGATGCGCACACCGAGGAAGAGCTGGCTGACGTTGGTGGCGTGGTCCTCGGCCTCCGAGTGGCGGCTGATGTTGTAGAAGCTTGTAGGCGCGATATTGCCGAATTCAAACAGGTGCGCGCCCTGGCTGAGCAGGAGCTCGGTGACGAGTTGGTCGTAGGGCTTGTTGTCGAGGAACGATCGCCTCAGGTACTGATAGACCAGCCGTGCGCCTTTGGCGCCGGCCTCGTGGGTACCGGCTCGGAACATCTCGGTGAGTTTCAGCGCCCAGAACTCGGCAAACTCGGGCCTCTCGAGCAGACGGTCGATGAGGCCTGCCCGCTTGGACGAGTTGGGCGATTCGAGGAACTCCACGGCTTCCGTTTCGGTGGGAAGTAAGCCAATCGTATCGAGGTAGACCCGTCGAAGGAATTGCTCGTCATCGGCGAGCTGAGAAGGTGAGATGTGGAGGCGCTCGAGTTTTGAGAAGACGTGTTCGTCGATGTAGTTATTGCGCGGGGTCCGAGCCGCGTCGGAAGTTCGCAACTCTTCCGGTTGCGGCACGTAGAACTTGGCCGCCACGGCCTGGCCCAACGTACGCACCATCACTGCGGTTTCACCCGGCTGCAGCGCCTTTACCTTCCCATTGGATGAAACCTGGATAACATCCGGGTTGTTCGACGAGTACTGCACGGCGTTGGTGACGTCGCGGCTTGTTCCGTCGGTGTAGGTCGCGGTTGCTACCAACTGTTGAGTGGCGTCCACGCCGCTGAGGATCCGTTCTTCGGGGTAGACGGTCAGAGATTCGATTCGGGGCGCATCGCCGCTCTCGTACACAGCGCCGTCGCGGATCCAATCCAGAATCGTGCGGTAGTTGAGCGATTCGACCGCGAAACGCACCCCCCCGCCGTGAGCGGTCTGAAACGTTGGTTTTTGAAGAAGGAGACTTTTCTCGGGATTCTCGCGGTCGATGCGGGGCTGGATAGCCTCGTAGTCGAGGTCAGGCTGGTATCCGAACAGAGATAACTTGAACCCGTTCTGGCCACTGACCGACCCGTGGCAGGAGGAACCGGCGCATCCACCCATCGTGAAGATCGGCACGACGTCCTTTACGAAACTCACCTCAGACCTCTGGCCGGCTGCAGCAACGGAAACCGGGACCGTAGCGCTTCCGTCGGCGCACTCGACTCCCAGCTTGGTCTTCCCGTTGGACAAAGCGCTTAGGACGCCTTCCCGTGAGACGGAGGCGACATCTGCGTTGTCCAGTCGGAAGGAACAGCCGGCGGTAACATCGCGGTCGCCGGCGCTGACGTTCAGTACTTGCGTCGCGTCGGCCCCGAGCAGGTCAACCGACGGAGGATAAACGGAGATGCCCGCCGCCCAGGCGGGCGCGGCAACCGCGAGCAAGATCAGAACTCTGGTGGAATGTTTGAGTGCACCTGTAGGGGCGGGCCCCCGTGCCCGCCCGGCTGCTCGTCTACCACTAGGCTCTCTTTGCGAGAATCCACTAGTTCGCATTCGACGTCTCCGTTGCGGCCGATTCCTCAGCGGGCGCGATCACGATCGGATGGGATTTGCCGAGCTGTTTGCCTTCGGTTCTACCGATCAGCACGATCGATGCCGGGGCGTTCACCGAAGAGGTGACGTTGAGCGTCGCGACGGTGGTGCTCGGTTGGACAATCGCTGGTTCGACAATGATTCCTGCGGGACCCTCCGCTACGATTTCGAGTGGGGATGCGCCCTCGTCCAAACGGTTGACGATAACGCGGATCTCGCCCGGTTCATCCGGTGCAACCGTAACTTCGTCGGGAGTGGATAGCACAAGTGTGGGGGGATCGGCTATAGTCGCCAGCAGCCTTCCGGTTTGTGCGTCGCCCATGATCTTTCCGTTGGTCTTAAACCAGTACTGCGTATGACCCTCGCGTTCGACCGTGCGGCCTTCCATCACGCCTCGCGCCCGGAAGCGGATCCGGCTCAAGCCGGCGGGAGCATCAGCAGCGACGTTAATGGGGATGTCCACTTTGGTGCCGTCCATGGTATGCGCCTCGCCGCAGGTGTTTCGGAACGGCGTGTTGACCGGCTCCACCACAACCTCCTCAGCGGTGACTCCTTCCGGCAGGTCTTCGGCCCAGACTTCGACAGGCGTATCCCAGCCTTGCAGGCGCCGCAGCCACACCGTCACGATGTTCTTTCGGCCGCGGTAGAAGGTCTCGTCGGTGCCAATGACTCTAACCTTGAACTCCGGCTCGGCGCGCTTCACGGTGAGGCGATACGGGAAGTTGGGGTGGCCAAGGAACGCAGCGTCGCGAACCCTGGCCACGTAGCGTCCTGCTTTGGGCAGGTCGACCGACAGGTGGGGGTCCATGTTCGCGGGATTCCTGCCGGTGTTGGTGGCCGGGTCGTCTTGGTAAGCAATCCGCTTGCCGGATTCGTCGTAAACCTCGATCAGGGGATCGAACGGGTAGTTGAGCTTCATCGACGCAGTTGCGAGCAAGACCCTTTGCGGCGCGTCCACCCGAAATGAGAAATAGTCGGCGGCCCTGCGCTTGTCAATGACGCCGTTAGCGACCACGGGCAGGGTGATCGGATAAGGGTCCTCTCGCTGCCTCGCAGCGTCGCCCAGGACTGTGATCTCGGGGAACTCCGAAACCACGAACGGCACCGGCAGTGTTGCTCCATCAACGTGGAGTTGATGGACGCCGAGGGGCATGTCCTCCGGGATCTCCAGGCGGACCTTCGCTGCTTTCAGGCTTCGCGAGAGAACCTGCCCAGGAGCTCGTCCGTCGCCAAGTACAACGGCGCTGACCTCGGAGAGGTTCACTCCGGTCAGCAAGATCTCGACCGGCTTGCCACGCCGGCCTCCGATCGGCATGGCATGGTCGACTTGCGGCATCTCGCCCGCGGTGAGCCGGTAGTCAGATGCATCGGATCCCTGTTCGCTGGTGCCGTAGAGGCGCAGGTAGTAGGTTCCGTCCCGGCGGAAGTCATGGACGAGATGCGCGTCCTTGAAGATGTAGTAGTCGTCGGAATAGGCGATCTCGGCGCCGTTGTGGTCGAGGAGGCCGATGACGGGATCAAGGCGGGAGCCGCTCCGGGTAGCGTACACATCGAACGTGATGGTTTGGCCTGCACGCGCCTCAAAACGAAAGTAGTCGTAGTCTTTTCTCTCAACAATGCCGTTGATCAGGACCGGGAACTCGATCGCCTGCGCCTGGTCGCGATCGTTGTTGGGTTCTTGCTCGAAGGACTCGGGGCGCGTGCTGACGACAAACCAATTCAGGGTCGAGCCGTGGGGCGCGATCACACGGAAGTCGTGACGGCCGGGCTCGGCGGCCATATCGATGTGAATGCGCGCTTCGATGCGGTTATGCGCGGTCTTGAGAATCTCCGCGTGAAGCTTCGGGGTCGCGAAACGGATTTCGGAGGTGTCTTGCAGGTCCGCGCCGCGAATGGTGATTTCGACGCTGGTACCTTGACGGCCTCCGTGCGGGAACACGCCGTTCACCGCGGGGCGGATCGAGGGGATGGGGGATTCGGCCAGCAGAGCTGGGGTCAAGGCCAGCAGCCATACTAGCCACTGCAATGCTGCATTGCTCGGCGGCACTTCGCGGACACACTCCTCACCGCCACTATAGTACCCGACGGAAGTCGTTCATCGACAAGGGCGGCCGCGTGCAATGTCTTGAAGGAGTGTCCGGGAGGGCTGTGGCGTAAGGCTCCAGCCTTGCCGAGCCTCGATTCTTCGAGACTCAGGACAACAAGCACCGAATACCTGCGGTGAGCTGCAGACCTGAGAATCGAGGAATCGGTTCTCGGCAAGCCTGGAAGCTCACGCAGCTTGAGCTCCGCCTTGTCGGCTTGAAGTCGGAGACCTCGCTATCTACTCGTCAGCTCCAATTCAGCCAGGTAGATGGCGGTGATCGGCCTGCCTGCCTCGTCTTTTTCGTGTGTCGAATAGTAGGAGACAAGTGCCCGCGTTGGGCTCAGTTCCAAGAAGCCGGGATAGGAGTTGTCGCCCGCGCTCGGCAGCTCGGCGAATTCCTTCAATTGGTCGTCCGCGAGCCAGTACAGCGTGGTGCGCGGTTCGCCGTCGACGGACTGGCGGCCTCCGACCAGGTATCGCGCTCCCCACTTCGCCACCAGCGGACCGCCGATATAGCGGTCGAGGTCTTTTCGCTCCCACTGTTGGTACGGCGGGCGCGAACGCAGGACCTGCGCGTTCCTCCCCCCGCCACTGCGCGCCACGGCGAGAATCGAGCCGCTCGGCTCGAACAGGAACGCCGTCTCGTTGCCGTAGCGCTCTTGGAAGAAACCAACCTTTCGCCAGATGAGACCGTCGTCGCTTTCGAGCAACGCCGACTCGAGCAGACGATCCCGCTGTTCGTTTGTGTTCGACTCGGCAAACTCACGCTTACGCCGACCGCACAGATACGCCTTGCCCCCAAACGCAGCCGCCCGCCAGATGTAGTGCCCGTAGGTTCCGTCCAGCATCGCAGGCCCTTGCCAAAGTTGGCCGTCTTCGGTCCACGCAGCGTAGCCCAGATGCTCGTTGACCTCGGCGCGTTCAGGCGAACGGTCGCCGCAATACCAAGTGCCCGTATACACAAAGAGTTTCCCTTGAAAGACCAGGAAGTGCGGGTCGCGCACGTCGCGCTTTGGAACGCGGAAACGATGCACCTGCTGCCAGTCTCGGCCGTCCGGGCTCGACAGCACCAAGATGGAGGAGGTGGGGTGCACCATGTGGCCGTCCGGGCAACTGCGGAACGTCAGGTAGAAACGTCCCTGGTAGCGGATCAAGTCCGTAAAGGCGTTGTGTTCGCCGTTGTGAAAGACACGCCGCACCGACTCGACCCTGACCTGCGGAAGCTGCGGGTCCGCCGGGCGCGCCGGCGGTGGCGGAGCCAGCAAGGCCGCTCCCGCGACCGCCAAGGCGCCGTACCGCGTAGCACTTCTGAACATGATCGAACCCTCCTCGACTTGAAGCCCTTTGCCCTTACCGGCATCCCAATGCCCCTTATGCCGGTCGGGTCACAGCATAGCCAACTCAACCTGCGGAGCGCAGGGCTCGAAGACCTGCGGACTTTTGCTCCGCCCAACCCAACGGGTGTCCTAGCCTATCGATCCCACTCTGAACCGATGGGGCCGGAATCATCGCCAGTAAGAGTAGCCCAAGCCCAGCAGAGCGATGAGGGCCGTCGAAAGCAGCCCAAGCAGGAACGGCCGCACCCCGCCGCGTCGCAGGGCGCGGAATTCCGTCAGAAGGCCGACGCCGGCGATGGCGCCCACAAGAAGCCACTTCGCGGCCTGGCCCAAGATGTCTGCCAGATCGACGGTCTGGTCTCCCCCGCCGAAAACGAAGCGGTCGGTCAAGTGGAAGGTCATCTCCGGGAAGAAGCCGACCGTCCTCAAGAATGCCATCGCAACGAAGAAAAGGACGAAAGTCGGAACCAGCCTTCGATAGTCGACCGACGGTCCCACAAAGGCAGCCTGTTTTCGGCGCTGGTGGGCGTACATGGCTCCGATGATGAAGACCACCGGACCGAGCAGGGAGATCCGCGTGAGCTTGACGATCGTCGCGATCTCACCGGCGGTTTCTCCATCAAGGTGATGGGCGAATCCGGCAGCGATGACCTGGGGAGTCGCGTGGATCGCCAGCCCGCACCACTCTCCGTAGACCTGAGGGTCCACAAGAAGAAAGGCCCCCACAATAGGGAACACCAGCATGGCCAATGCACCCAGCAGGTTGATGGATGCGATGGAGATGGCAATGTCCTCTTCCTTAGATTCCACCACCGGGGCCGTTGCCACGATCGCGGACGTGCCGCAGATCGCGGTGCCCACTCCGATCAGAAGACCTAGTCCACTCTTGACGTTGAAGAAGCGGCAGAGGTATCGCGTGACCAGCATGATCACGGCGATGAGGATGACCGCGCCGAAGAGAACTCGATAGCCCACTCGAAGCAAGTCGTAGAAGTCGAGACGGGCTCCCAACAGAACGATGCCCACGGGCAGCACTCTCTTGATGACGACGTCGACGCCCGGCCTCAGCCGGGCGGCAGCCGGTACTACGTTGCGGATCGCGAGACCCAGCAGCAGAGCCAGAAGCACTGCGTTCAAGGGGTGATACTCGTCCGCCAGAGTGAACGGGGGGAACGGGAGAGTATGAAGGTAGAACGCCAGCCACGTCAGCACGGCGCAGGCGCCGATGCCGGGCCACAGGCTGGGTCGGTCCCAATCGATCAGCTTCTTGCGAAGCCGCCCCTCCAAAGCCCGTTCTCTTCGGCTCAGTTTCAATCGGCGACGGTCCCTGGCTTACAACAGGATGCCGGTCGGATATTCCTCATCCCGCCGGAAATACTCTTCCACACTGAAGTATCGTGTACCGGTGTCGCACAGAATCGTCACGACCTGCTGCCCGGGTGAGAGCCTCTCGGCGACGCGCTGGGCCGCCAGCACGTTCGCGCCGGAAGAGATGCCAACCAGCAGGGACTCTTTGGCGGCCAAGGCCTCGGTCATGTCGAAGGCCTCCCGATCTTCCACCGTGATCACTTCGTCGATGATATCCCGGTTGAGAATCGACGGCACAAACCCCGCGCCGATACCCTCGATGTGGTGGGGGGAGGCCGGTTTCCCGCTCAGCACCGCGGATGTGGCGGGTTCTACGGCGACGATCCTGATGTTCGGTATGGCGGATTTGAGCACCTCGCCGGCGCCCGTGATCGTCCCACCCGTGCCGACCGCGGCGACAAAGACCGCGATGTCGTTTCCGGCCGCCTGAAGGATTTCCGGACCCGTGGTTTGCCGGTGGACCTCCGGGTTGGCGGGGTTGTCGAACTGCCGCAGCTCGATGCAGCCGGGGTTCTTTTCGACGATCTGCCGAGCCTTCTTGACGGAGCCGGCCAGATCGTCATCCCCCGGCGTCAGGATAACCTGCGCACCGTAGCGGGCGACCAAGGCCCTGCGCTCAAAGCTCATCGACTCCGGCATGGTAAGGATGAGCCGGTAGTCGAACTTGGCGCAGAGCATCGCCAGGCCGATCCCGGTGTTGCCGCTGGTGGCCTCGACGATGGTCATCCCCGGCTTGAGCTTGCCGGACGCCTCGGCGTCGCGGATCATGCCGAGGGCAATGCGGTCCTTGACGCTGCCGCTCGGATTCAGCATTTCGAGTTTGCCCAGGATGGTGGCTCCACCCGCGGGCGACAGCGCATCCAGGCGCACCATCGGCGTGCTGCCGATCAGGTCCGCTACTTGACCGTAAGTCCGGGATTCCATGAACCGTCTTCCGTCAGGTTCGCACAGTTCGGAGGGATACGGCGGGTGACACCGACTCTAGCCGTCTAATCAAGGCGTCATCTGACCTGGCTCGTTCGCAACCGTCAGCCCCGGCAGGGGCGCTGGAAAGTAGCCCACGGTGGAGCCCGTCAGGGCGAAACCGTGGGTAGCCAGGAAGAAGTGGACAGGAGCCCCGCAAGGGGCGGAGGAAAACCCGATGCCAAGGGTTCTCTGGCAGCCCCCCTAGGCCCCTGCCGGGGCTGCTCCTCTCTACGTGTTCTTTGTGTTGAACGTCTTTTGGGGCACCTAGCGCCGCCACCTCACGGACGTGAGTATGACACTTGATATCCAACGCCTCCCTGCCAACGGTTCTCGGCACACTCCATTACTGCCGGCCGGTCTTCGGCGCTTCAAGCTTGGGCCATTGGTGGTTGCGCGGGTCGAGGAGCCGGGTGGGGCTGAAGTATTCTGGCGGGTAGTCGTCCTCCTCTTCTCTGTTTCCCAAGATGCGGTTCACCACGCATCGCCCGGCATTGAACGACACCCCGGTTCCCGACCCGGCCATGCCGGCAATGATGTACTGGCTCTTGCCGTCCATCAAGCCGACGACGGGATACTCATCCGGTGTGTAGCTGACCGTTCCGCTCCACTCGTTCGTGACGTGGTAGCGCGAAGGCCCGAAACCCTCTCGCATTTCGCTAATCAGGAACTTCGTGATGAAGCGCGACGGCTGGATACGCCCGGCTTCACCGTCCGGGACGCGGGTCGCATCCGAGCCGACCATCACGGAAGAGCCGTGCCGCCCGAAGAACCCTTGATGGCCGCTGATACCGATGTGCGGCTTCATCTCCGGTGGGCCACCCTCGCCGCTGGCCGCCTGGGTCTGGGTGGGCTGAATCAGGTCGTGAAACTGGGGATGTAGCAGCGGCGTGTAGGACTCGGTCGCATTGACGACGTGGGATGCGCGGATGTCTCCGCGGTCGGTGCGCACGCGGTAGCTCCCGCCCTCGTCTTCGACGGCCATCACCTTGGTTCGCGAATACAACTCCATGGCGCCCGACTCCAAGGCCCGCGAGAGCAACGACCACACCCACTTTGCCGGATGGAACGACGCCGCCGCGATCGAGAACCCGGCCTTGTGTCGAACTCGCATCCCGGTCTTGCGATAGACGTCGTCGGGTGAGATTTCCGTCCAGTCGGCGAATCCGGTCTCGACAGCCATACGGACCGACGTGGCGAGGTCTCTCTGGCGTTCTTGGTCCTGAGCCTGCACCCAACCGGCACGGACGTAGCCGCAATCGAAACCTTCTTCACGAATCGTCTCTTCGATCAAGTCGGCATTCTTGTAGGCGGCGTGCGCGTACGCCGCCGCGAACTGACGGCCCATCTGGTCTCGCTGGCCGGCACTGAGATCGCGGCGGACCGCATCGAGATGCTTGCGAACGGTCTTGTGGACATAGGAATAGAAGCGGCCCATCACCACGAGCCCCTCATTGCGCCCTGAAGAGCCGCCGCCGGCGTCGCCCATCTCCAGGACAACCATCTTCGACTCCACCGGCGCGCTCTTCGACCAGTGGTAGGCCAGCGAACCCCCTGTAAATCCGGCCCCGATGACAACCACATGAGCTGATTCCGGCAGGCCGGCATCAGGATTCGACCGCCAGGGGTGGTTCTCCAAAGGATTTCCCTGCGCCAGCCAAAAGGGTGTCTTAGACACCTTGGGCGCCCATGTCGTGTCGCGCATCGCTGTCGGGATTGCGCCCAGCATCTGACGGAGAGCCCAGCCCGTGAACTTTACGATCGCGACCGGAAACGAATGGGAGCCGGCGTACATCATCCGGATCCAAGTCCGGGCGGCACGAAAATCGTGGCGACGCAAGTCGACCAGCAGACCGAAGCAGACACCAAAGCGATCGAGAAGGTTGGGCACCGGTGAGCTGGACGATGGCAGGATCTGCGGCCCTGGGGCGTCACCTGATGCCGTCAAGGTTGTGAAGCGAGTCGAACGTCGGCCCGGAGGCCGACGCTGCCCGCCGGGAGGCGCACACCGCTGGGCGGAGACAGCGCTCCGCCCCTACTGCCGCTCGTAGTAATCCCACTGTTCGGCGGCTTGCTCGACCACGCCGGCGATGTCGCCAGTGAGAAGATAGCCATCGAGTGTGAGCTTTCGGGCAGCCTCGGAAATCTCTTCGAGGTACTCGCGCCGGCCGGCATAGCGCTCTTCTATCGAGGGCCGCGGGTCACCCTTCTGCACCCGCTCCTCCTTGGTCTTGGCGAAGGGAACATAGGAGCCACGCATGCTGTAAAGCTCTTTGGGTGCACCGATGTCGGGCGACCGAAGGTTCCATCCCATGTAGCTGGCGAGTGGCGCTTGGATCACCGGAAGAACAATCCCGGACGTCTCGTTACCATCGCGGTTCACTTGGGGCACGAGCATCGTAAAGGCGTTTCCCACCTTAGGAGGCTCGATCGAGACGATCCCCTTCGTGCGGAACTTTGGCCCATAGTCGACCCGATAGCCGTGGTGCATGCGTTTGGGAATCTTGATGCCGGGGATCTCCGGGAACTGCATCGCGCTGAGAGCTACGAGCTGGTCTTTGTCGATTCGCGGGTATTGGGACGGGGGAGGGGCTGTGTCGTCCGTCACCCAACGGTTCATCGCAAGAAGCAGCGCGCGCAGCGCCCAGCGGTAATCGTTCGCATTGGCGAGGTTCTGAGTACCTTTACCCCCGGGAGGGAAACTGCCGGCTCCATGTTGCGAACCGGCGAACATGTAGACGCGCGTGTCCTTGTAAAGTTGAGCGTCCCTCTTACCGTCGAGCGCGGTGTGAATGAGCGATGCGGAGCGGCCGTAGTATTCATACGACGAGTTCGTGTAGAAGATCTTCGGTGCAACGTCCTGTTCGAGGCTACGTGAGAGGATCCCTTCATCGAGCCCGGTCTCCGGGTCTTTGATGGGCAGGTCAGTGTAGGGATAAATGTCAGTCGGATAGAGAAAGTTGAAGTGCGGGCGCGCATCGCGGGACGGCTGAGCGAAGCGATGGTTGAAGCTGCCACGGCCGCCGCCCGCGACGTGCGACCAGATGCCGTCGAACACCCGGCGTTTCTTCTCATCCTGGTTGAAGCCGTAATAGAGCAACGTCCTCAGGAAGCGCCCACTCTGGGACGAACCGAATCCGACGGCTCGTTTGATGTGCCGATGCAGGCCGCCGACGCGGCCGGCCTTCCCCGCCCCGCCGTACTTCAGGTATGAGATGAGGTCGCGAGTTGCCACGGGGCCGAGCCCGACCAGCTTGGGATCTTTCGCACGGTAGACGATCTCGTAGACCTTGCCCGGCTCGAGGCCTGCGTTCACGAATACGTGAGTGCGGTTGGAGACTGGCTTGCCGTTCTCCTCCCGAGCAAATTGCCATTCATCCCTCGGGATGACGTGGCGTGGAGCGTCGATTCGATCGCGAACGGTAAGCTTGATGTCGGGGTCATCGGGGTCGAGGACGGGGTAGGGAAAGAACCTTCGGTCAGCCAAGTGGAAGCTGAACATCTTGCTGTCCGGTACGTAGTCGGAACGCACGACGCCGACAATCGGCTTGTCCCCGTCTCGCGCTGTGGGCACGAAGAATTGCATCAGATTGGGCTCGGGAGGGACATCGTACTGCCAGCCCAGCCAGGCAATGGTGAAACCCTCGTTCATCAACAACCCGTCGCCGAAATGCTCCGCCGTCCTCGGATCAAAAGAGCCCGCACCAAGGTTGAACTTGCTGAGGCATCCCTTGCGTCCGCGGTTGACGACTTCGTAGAACACCGTACCGTTACCCTTGGCTCGATCCTTGGGCGCCAGTAGGTAAAGGTCGGCTGAGAACTCGACGCGCCCCTTGTTGTTGGTCGGCGCAAAGTCGATATCCGAGATCCTGCGGTTGGCCTCGGCTTGGGGATCGACTTCGAAATGGATCTTGCCTACCAGCCGCTCGTAAGGTCCCGTATCACCGAACGACTTCCCTTCGAGGACGGCGCTACGCTCGGTGATCTCCACGCGTACGACTTCGGCGGGAGCGGATGCAGTGAACAGAACGAACAAGGCGAGCGGCGCAAGCCTTGGGAATCGGCGCATGGGAGCCTCCTGGGTCTGGGATCGCTGCGCTTAGCCCCCGCCTGGCCAAGGGGGTTGCGGTTCAGCGAGTAGTTGCCTAGTTTCCTCGACAATGTTCAACAGGTGCTGCCGGTGACTTGCTTCCTCGAAAACCAATGAGGGGTTGCGGTAGTACTCGGTTTCCTTTCCCCAACGTTCTTCGACAGCCTTGCGGGCGGCTTCGACGTACACCGGCTTTCCATCTTTGTGGAAGTACGCTGGGTTGGCATGTGCCCAGATCTCGAACTCGCCCTCGCGGTGCAAGGCGCTCGCTCGGGCGACGACCCAGGAACTCTCGGTGACGGAGGTTTCGAAGTCCAGCGTCAGCTCTGTGCTCTTCGTGTCGCCGCCCTTCACGGCGACCACGCGTCCGTTGACGACGATCTCGAGCTTTTCGATCGGACGGTGAAAGACGACTGAGGCCTTCCCTTTGAGAGTCTTGGAAGCGCCGTTCCACGAGACCACGTCGCCCGAAGTTTTGCCGTCAACGGAGAACTCCAGCAGCGGCCCGTTCGAGACCAGCACTGCCCCGCGCCGCAGGCCCTCTTCCCAGGCATCGTAGGCCGACTCGCCTGGATCGGCCTTTACGAGCGCACGCTCCGGACCCAGCAGCGGAAAGATGCGCGGCCAGTCCGCCGATCGGATGCCGGCCGGAAAGTCGCTCCCCGCGTTCCCAACCACGCGGAAGCCGGCGTTGAGCAGCTCGTACCAGCGGTCGATATGGAGCTTGCCGAACTGGAACAGCTCGATGAAATCGATGGTGTTGCGAGCCAGGTTCAGCAGCAGTGAAGAGTTCGGCTGTCCGCCGTCGAAGTGCGCGAAGCCGACGGCGCCGCCCAGGTCGCGTCCTTGCTGGAAGAAGACCGTGGGGAACGGATAAGCCGTGGGAGAGTTGGCGTAAATGTTGCCGATGCTGAGGGGTCGCACCATCTTTTCGGGCCCCAGCACGAGGGTGTGGCCGTAGAAGCGGCTGCGGGTTTCATGCCCGGAGCGGATGGAATAGCCGGCGGTACGGCCTTCACCCTCACGTCCGAAGGCATACTGTACGGCGGCGTGTTGCTGGCGCTGTAGCTCGAGGAAGTTGCCGACGGCGAGGTCCTCGGCCCGGAGCCATTTTAAGAAGATCGCGTCGTCTTCTTTGGCGCGCATCAGGTGGATATGGTCGTCGGCGGCGAGCCACTGTTCCTGTCGGCCGGGGGCGATCGGTTCGAGATCCAGCGTGACCGTGCGCTGCCCGCCGGCTTCGAGGGTGAACTCGGCTATCGCCGGCTTGAAGAACAGACCGTGGTAGGCCTCGAGGCGGTACTTCTCGTTCTGATCGGTGCGGGAGCGCGGCAGGTCGAAGGACGCGCGGCCTTCGAGCAGGATGAAGTGCGAGGCGTCGCGGGCGGTGACTTCGAGCACCTTGGGGTCTTCGGTCCCGTACCAGATGCGCTCACGGTAGTAGGTGTCCGCGCGTAGCGGCAGCATGGCGTCCACCGGGCTGAGGCGAAAGGGCCGCTCGCCCTTGAACAGGTAGACCCGTGCGGGGACGACTTCGCCCGTGTCGGCGCGGCGCGTCACGACGGTCAACCGGGCGGCGAAATCCGGCCTCAGAGAGTCGCGCACTTGCGAGTAGCCGAGCATGAGCGCGAAGCCGGCAAGCGCGTAAAGGCGCAAGAAGCGCAAGTGGGAGATTCGTTTCAACATGGCGGGTCCGGGTCGATTGTAACACTGGAGATCCAAAGCAGAAAGAACGCGATACCGGGCCCTAATCCGTCCGTAAGCTTGGCGGCGACCGAGGAGCCCAGTCCGCGAAGCGGACGTTTGAATGTAGCCCACGGCGCAAGCCGTGGGAACTCAGGCGGTCCTTACCGAGCACATGGTGGGCAGTTCATGCCGGGCACATGGTGGACACCGGCCCAGGCGAAAACATCAACAAGCGAAGATGTTTTTATGCCCTGGGAAGAAAACAACACCATGGACCAACGCATGAAGTTCCTCGTCGAATGGCAGCACGGCCTCGAAGCCAAGGCCGAACTCTGCCGCCGCTACGGTATCGCCCGCTCTGTGGGCTACAAGTGGGCCCAGCGCTATCAACGCCAAGGACCCGCCGGACTCCAAGATCGTTCGCGGGCGCCCCACCATCACCCCAACCAGACTCCCCTCGACGTGGTCACTCGCATCCTCGAGCTGCGCTACGCCCATCGCTTGTGGGGCGCGCCGAAGATTCGAGCGCTGCTGTTGCGCCAGCATCCCGACCAACCCTGTCCCTCGCAGAGCACCATCGGCGAGATCCTGCGCAGCGCCGGGTTGACGCGCCCGCGCGCGAGGCGTCGGCGCACGCCGCCCCATACCCAGCCGCTCGCTCATGCGGCCGCTCCCCACGACGTGGTGTCGATCGACTTCAAGGGCTGGTTTCGTTGTGGCGACGGCAGCCGCGTCGACCCGCTGACCGTCGTCGACAATGCCAGCCGCTACGTGCTGTGCTGCCAGGCGGTCGACGGCTGTGACTACCCGCACGTGCGCGCGGTGATGGAGACGGTGTTCCGCGAGCACGGCTTGCCGCGAGCGATTGGCAGCGATAACGGGCCGCCGTTTGCGACGCGGGCGCTGGGAGGGCTGAGTCGGCTGAGCCTGTGGTGGACCAAGCTGGGCATCCAGGTCGAACGCATTCGGCCGGCGCGCCCGAGCGAGAACGGTCGCCAAGAGCGTTTCCACCTGACGCTGAAGCAACACACGGCGAATCCGCCGGCTCGGAACCGGCGGGCGCAACAGCGGCGATTCCGGAGTTTTTGCCGCGAGTACAACGAACAGCGACCGCACCAAGCGCTACAGCAAGACCCGCCGGCGAGTGTGTACCAGCGATCGCCGCGGCCCTATCCGCAGCGCCTGCCGGAGATCGAGTATGAGCAAGCCTGGGTGGAGAGGAAGGTGCAACGCAGCGGCTACGTGTACTGGCGAGGCCAGGAGGTGTTCACCCATGGCGGTTCGGGCACCCAGCGGGTGATGAGGATAACAAGCCCGCGGGGTTTCAGAAACCAGCCGTTTCTCGTTTTCCTCCAGCCGGCAGGCAGCGAAAGGAAAACGGCTCAAACGCCCCTGCCGGGGCTGGAATCGTTTGGCCACGCTTACCCACGGCTTGCGCCGTGGGCTACTTTCAAACGTCCGCTTCGCGGACTAGGCTTCTCTGTCGCCGACAAGCTTACGGACGGATTAGGGCCGGCGCTCCGGCAGTTTGGAAGATTGGCTCATGCCACACCGGCAGGACAGGGTTATACTGGTCCACGAGCTGCCCAGCGTTGGAGGGACCCATCATGTCGTCACGCACAACTCGCCGACAGTTTCTTGCCGCAAGCACAGGTCTGTTGGCTGCACCTTTGTTGGCGAAGGGCGCGGACATTACCGTCGGGATCACGTCGAATACCCGTCCGGACTGGTCCGGTGTGGAGAACTTCCTCAAGTCGATTCGCGAAGCCTCGGAGGTCGGATACCACTGGATCGAGACGTTCTGGCCCTCCGTCAAACGCTGGGAAGACCGTCCCGAAGAGCTGATCGAGATCATGGCCAAGCTCGATCTCAAGATGGAGACGGTGTCGAACGGCGGGGACATGAACACCTACTTCCAGCATCCGGCTCACCGCAAAGAGGTCATAGCCGACCACATGCGGCTGGTGCGGTTCATCAAGAAGCTCGGCTGCGACCACCTGAAAATCAACTGCGGGCCGGCAAACCCCGGCGGCAACACGCCCGAGATCTACCGGAACATGGCTGACACGTTCAACGAGTTGGGCCCGCAAATCAGCGATATGGGGATCAAGTTCGGCATCCACCACCACCTGTGGAACCAGTACGAGAAACGTGAGGACGTCGACGCCATCATGGAGTTGACCGACCCGCGCCACGTCAACATGATCCTCGACACGGGCCACACGACGATGGCCGGCATGGACCCCGTGCGGCTGACGAAAGACTACGTGTCAAGGATCATCGAGTTCCATATGAAGGATTGCGCGCCGAAAAACCGCGGGGGCTACAAGGGACCGCCGCTCGAGCGCGGCAGCGTCAACAGCAACAAGGACAACTTGATCTTCTTCCCGCTGGGCAAAGGCGGAGTGGATTATCCCGGTATCAAGAAGGTGCTCGACCACAACGGCTGGAAGGGCTGGATGACGGTCGAGCTGGACATGACGGGGACAACGGCCAAGGATAGCGCCACGACTAGCAAGACGTACTTGGAAAGCGTTCTGAAGCTGACGGTCTAGCCTCGGTGACAAGAATAAGCGCTCGTGAAGCAGGCGGTCCGAGACGATGCGATGGCCATCAACGCTCCCTGACGGTCGCGGCTCGGCAAGGCGGCTCGGCTACTTCACGAAGTCTTTCTCGAAGAGGCGGCACTTCAGACCGCCCTGCATGGTCGTGATCCACAGTTCGCCGGGGCGGCGCTCGAGAATCCAGGGATAGGAAACGCGCTTGGTGGCATCGTTGTGGCGCGCGATAATCACCGGGTCGGCCCAGGTCTTGCCGTCGTCGTCGGAGAAGGCGATAGAGAGCTCGGAGCGCTCCCAACTAGCGAGCGTTTCCGAACGAGAACCGCCACGGCGCTTAGTGCTGTTCTTGCCCTCGAGGTAGAGCCGATTCCAGGTCATCACGAGCCGGCCGCTCGCCAAGCGCGTCAGGGAGGCCGGAGAGCTGCTGGCATCGATGCGCGTGGGCCGCATCTCTCTCCAGTACTGCCCCTGGTCGTCTGAGAACGCTTCCCAAAAGTAGTCAAGGTTGGTGCGAAGCAGCATCCATAGGCTGCGGTCGCGGCGCTCGACGATGGTTGCCTCGATCGCGCCGTCGTGGTGGCCGTGGCCGCCAAGGTCGAGAATGTTGCTCGGCTTCCAGGTCTTGCCGTCGTCATCGGAGGAGTAGGTGCGCGTGACGTGGCGAGGCGGGTTGTCAGCCATAACCTGTGCGACAACGACGACGCGGCCCGAACTAGTCTGGATGATGTCACGCACCGCGCCGCAATAACCTCCTTGGACACGCTGTGCGTCCTGCCAGGTGCGGCCCTCGTCGAGACTGCGGATGGTCCACACGTCCAAACGCACCTCGCGATCGGGAGCGTTCTTTGCGTCGTCCCAGCCCCAATTACGCGAGTTCAAATCCATGAAGCCCAGGATGATGGCGCCGTCGCGTGTGCGCGTCAGAACGCGCTCGTTGCTTACCTTCAGATTCGGTCCCTCGGGAAACAGAGGAATCGGATCCAGCCATGTCTGGCCGTTATCGGGTGTGATGTAGGAAAAATTGCCCTCGACGGTGAGGGCACTGGCGTCGGCCAACTTCGTGTAGGGGGCCGCTTTGATCTGCGGCATGGCCTGGACGCGGGGCTCCAAGCCGATGTCGTCCGCCGCGACGGCAGGGTACGTCATCGTTATGCATACGGCGATTGCGGTTGAAAGAAAGTGCGCTTGGTTGCGTTTAGGGTTGTTCATATTGGTTGTCAAGGGAAAGGAGTCGTTGGGAGACTTGAGTTGCGGACACGTAACCGTGGACTGTCCGTTTATGAGATTCCGGCTTCAGTCCATACGGAAAACTTCCTCAAGAGGAACACTGCCGGGCTCGAGAAGATCCCTCTTATGGGCATCCCAGCGCTTCTTGCACGATCTTGTCCAGGGTACAGCCGCTAGGCGCCTCGTAGCTTCTCCTACGCCCTTTCAGGGCTTCTCGTGATTCTGTTTCGGTGACCCACGGTTCCGCCTGACGGGTCCACCGTGGGCTACTATCCTTCCGTCCGCTTCGCGGACTCGCCTGCTGTGCGAATTGGTAGACCGAGGTCAAAGTGAGGTCTTGGTCAAGCCCGTCCGATAACCCAACGTGTTGAGGCGTGCAAGACATTGGCACTGCGACGCTACTTTGGACAAGTCAGCGGCATGCCGTGCGCGGCTCTACGGGGATGCCGCTTGGCCTTGACCTCGCTCCTTCCACATTCCCTCGAGTAACTCCACGGTGTTGTCAACCACCATCTCAGCCGTTCCGGGGAGCAGGGCTGAACCCACGGCGTAGGACTGCAGGAACAGCATGTCGGGGATGTGATAACGGCGGGAGAAGGACCAGCCTTCCTCGGGATAGGCGTCCCGGGTCGGGATGTAGGTCAGACAACCGTTGCTGTATCCGCAGAAGAGTGTGTGGGGGAACGGCGAGCGCCGCTTCACGGCGATGCCCGACGCCGCGAAGGTTTCTCCTGGGAAGGCGGCGATCGCCAGGTCACCGATCGTGATCACCTGGATCGTGCCGTCCAAGGCGCGCTTGCGGTTGTTTTCCGCGCGGTCAAGCAGAGCGCGAGCACAGTACACGTAGCGTTGAGCAACATTAACCTTCACTTGGCTAGCGGCGCTCGTCTTCGCCTCCTCGAGTTCCGCCTCGCACTTCTGGTGCGTCTCTCGCGCGTGCTCCAGCGTCGGGTATTCCTGGAGCGGCAACTCGATGGCGACTTCTTTCGCTGCGATGGGATGCTGAGGCTCCTCAGCAATCGGGACTCGCGGATAGGCGGAGGCCTTCGCGAGCATCCCGAAGATAATTCGAGGGCCACGCTCGGTATCGGTGTAAAGAGACGAGCAAACCTTGAGCACTTCGCTTCCGAGTGTGGACCCCAGCCGGTTTTTGGCGTCTGAGTTGTCTTCATCGGCGCCGATCCCGGTAATGGGGTCGATATCGCCAGCGTTCGCTTGCAGAAAGATACTGAGACATCCCAGCGTACCCTCGATCAATTGACGCGCCGACCCGGGATAGTCAGGGGACCATTTCAAGTACTTTGGCCCCATCGTCACGGTGTGACAGCCGTGCGCAAAGACAACCGCTTTCGGCCTGCCCTGCAGATCATCGACCCGGATGACCCGCACTTCGTGGTCGACCGGGCCGTCTGGGTTTTCACCCAGAATGATATCCCCCGCTTCGTCCAACTCCCTGCGGTTGATGCCGATGCGCGCTTCCCCAACCGTCGTATTGAGGCGCGCCCCGTCAAGGTCCCCGAGCGCGGCGGAAGCCAGCGTTCTCATCTCTTCCACCACTCCGGCTTCGTAGTCTGCCCGCATCTTGTGCTGCTCGGGATCGTCGTCGTAGAAGTAACCATTCATGGTCGGCCCGCAGTGCGTGTGATTGCAGTTCAGCAAGATGTGCGATGTCGGCGTCTGCAGGGCTTCACTGAACGCGTTCTTGATCCCCTGAAGCATGTCCCCGTGTAGGAATGCCAGGTCGAACCCAACAATCGCCACTCGGGTGCCGTCGTTTTCGAGCACCAGCGCGGTCGCTGTCAAGTCCGCGTCGGTACCCTGCGCCACGCCCTCCCGGCCGGCGTATCCCAGCATCGTCATGCCGATCGGGGGAGTGATGGTGGACCGTGCGATGCCGGCTTGAAGCATGGGGCGGTTTTCCTTGTAAGTCCGCTCTTGCGGGTCGACCGAAGCAATCTTCCCACAGGAAGGATTGGTTCCTCTTGCCGCAGGCGGCGGTTGGAAATGCCACCTGATGGTACGATACCCACTTACCCGGGTCAATAATTTTGCCAAATCAGCCCAACGGAGCCGGTACTCAGTTGCCCGCCAACCCCGCACCAGACCCACCACTCCTACCAGCGGACATGAAAGCAGATAGGAAGCGCTGGTGGATGATCGGTCTCCTGTGCTTCGCTGCGCTGGTGAACTACGTCGACCGCAACAATTTGAGTGTCGCCGCCGTTCCAGTGATGGAAGAGTTTGACTTCTCGCCGGCGGTCGCCGGGACGCTCATGTCGGCGTTTTATGTGACCTACACTTTCCTACAGATTCCTTCCGGGTGGGCTGTTGACCGCTTCGGATTGCGATGGACCTATGGGCTTTCCTATTTGATCTGGTCGTTGTCGGCGGCGGCGATCGGGCTCGCCCGGTCGTTCTACCAGATCCTCGTGCTGCGGTTGATCCTCGGGTTGGGCGAAGCAGCGCTCCAGCCGGCCAGCCTTGCCTACGTCCGCACGAACTTCGACGAGGAGGAACAGGGTCTGCCAACGGCCCTTTATGCCTTGGGCATGATGATCGGTCCGGCGGTGGGAGGGTTCCTCGGAGGTGTGCTGCTCGAGGAGTTGGGGTGGCGGCAGATGTTCATCCTGACCGGACTGGTCCCGTGTTTATGGCTCTTGCCGTGGTTCCTGCTCGCTCCGGCCGGACGAGCGAAGCAGCTTTCAGGCGACCATCCTTCATCTGTCCCTTCACGGGTTAAACTTCCGCTGCGGAAACTGTTCGCCAACCCAGCGGTCTGGGGCATCACGATTACGGCTTTTTTCTACTCGTACTTTTGGTATTTCATCATGAGCTGGCTTCCCGCGTATCTGGTCATGGAGCGCGGAATGTCGTTTCTCGACATGGGGATCTACACAGCACTACCTTTCATCGCGATGGCAGTGGTAGCTCCCTCCGCTGCACACGTCGCCGACCGCTTGGCCCGCCGCACGGGACGGCCCGTCTTTGTGCGCAAGATCTTCATCATCAGTGGATACATCCTTGGAAGCTCCACCCTGGCTCTGATCTGGGTCGAGTCCAGCTCCGCGGCGATGGCGATCCTCATCTTCTCGTTGGCGAGCATCGGCCTGACCAGCGCCAACTACTGGGCTCTGACCCAGGCGATCTCGCCGCGGGCTTTCATCGGAAGAGCGATTGGCTACCAGAACACGATCAGCAACCTGGCGGGTATTTGTGCACCGGTGTTGACCGGTGTTCTCGTCGGCGAATCAGAAAACTTCTCCTCTTCCATTGCTTTTGCCGCCATTTCTCTGTGGATTGCCGCCGCTTCCTATGCCTTCCTGGTGCGGGAGTCGAGCGCGAACGAAATCAAAGGGCTATTTGCCGGCCAAGTGGGTAGGCCAACCACAACGTAGTGATTCTCCTGAATACGATCCTGAGGTTTACCCTGAGAGGGAACAGTATATGCAATTCGCAAACAGATACTTCACCGGTGTACTCGGCGGGATCACTCTCGTGGGCCTTCTGGCATGTGGGTCCGCGACTGATTCGGCCGCCGCACGGGAGACCGTTACCAAGGAAACGGTCGAGCAATGGATGAAAGATCTCTCCAACTGGGGCCGCTGGGGGGAGGACGACCAATTGGGTGCGGTCAACCTGATCACCCCCGAGAAAAGCGTGCAGGCCGCGTCCCTGGTCAAGAAAGGGATCTCTGTGTCGTTGGCGCACAATGCGGAGACACAGAACGCCGCCGACAACCCATCACCGTTCGAGCATGAAATGACGGCGACCGGCGTCGACGCCACCCCTGAGTTCCCGTTCTGCGTGGACCGCTACAGCGTCCTGTACCACGGTTTTGGCCACACGCATCTCGACGCGATCTGTCACATGTTTCACAAGGGCAAGATGTTCAACGGCCATTCGAAAGACGAGGTGACTCAAGACGGCGCCCGGAAGTATTCGGTTCACCACATGAAGGATGGCATCTTTACTCGCGGCATCCTGATGGATATTCCCCGCCTCAAAGGGGTTCCCTATCTCGAGCCCGGGACACCGATCTACCCCGAAGACTTGGACGCGTGGGAGAAAAAAGCGGGCCTCAGAGTCTCAAGCGGAGACGTCGTCTTTATCCACAGCGGACGCTGGAAGCTACGCGATGAAAAAGGCCCTTGGGTGATCTCTGAAAAGTCCGCCGGCCTCCACGCGTCTTGCGCCCCATGGCTCAAACAGCGGGACGTGGCCATGCTGGGTAGCGACGCCGCCAGTGACGTGATTCCTTCCGGTGTCGAGGGCGCCGGCCAACCTATCCATCAGCTCGTCTTGATCGCGATGGGTATGCCGATCTTCGACAACTGCGACCTGGAGGCTGTCAGCGAGGAAGCCGCGCGACAGAACCGCTGGGAGTTTCTGCTGACCGCGGCGCCGATTCGGGTTGTCGGCGGCACGGGGTCGCCGCTGAACCCTATCGCGACGTTTTAGGACTCTAGCAAGGATGCGCTGAACGCCGATTGGCCCCGATTTTCGCTTGACACCAAGGGGTTGCGGAGAACGTTTACGTGTTAGACTAGCTCGCGGTTTACGCGTGTGATTGTCGACGTCCACACCCACATTCCCACTCACCGCGACGCAGTGCCGGAAGAAAACGGGCACACGGACGCGGTCGTCGGCGCCGCGCTGAGTCTCACTGGATCGCTGGCGGACTTCACGGCCGCAATGGCGCCGGTGGATCGGGCCATCGTCTTCGGCATCGCCTGCCGGCCCGACATTCCGGAGCCACCGATCATGAACTGGCGAGCCGGCTGGCCCGAAGACCTGAATCAGAACGACATCGCCGCCGAAGTGGCTGGCAGCGCCCCTGACAGGTTCGTCCCGTTCATGTCGCTGCACCCCGGGCAGCCCGATGTCGACGACGAATACGACCGGGCCGTCGGCGACCTCGGCTGCCGCGGGATGAAGTTCAGCTTGAGCTATCAGGTGGCAGACCCGATGAGCGAGGCCATCCATCACCTCTACCAGCGACTGCAGGACGACGGCCTGCCCGTGATGTTCCACCAGGGGGCGTCGGTCAGTTCCGACGCACGGCTGATGTACGCCCACCCCTTCGTCATGGACGAGGTCGCGACGCTGTTTCCGGATCTGAAGATCATACTTGCCCACATGGCGCACCCCTGGCACACCGAGTGCGTTACCGTGGTGCGCAAACACCCGAACATGTGGACCGATCTGTCCGGCCTGCCGAACCGGCAGTGGGTCTCCTGGGAAGCGATGCGCCTTTGTTACGAGTATGGCGCGATGCACAAGATCCTTCTTGAGTCGGATTGGCCGCTCTGGGACCCGCAGTTTACGATCGACTGGATTCGCGGGCTCGACAAGTTCGCGGCCGATCACCACCTGCCCCGTATTCCCGAAGCCGAGCTGGAAGCGATCATCAACCGCGACTCGGCCGACATTCTCGGGCTCGATTAGTTGCTGATGCGTAGCGCAACGAGGACCTTGTTTTTGTTAGGCGAGGTGTGCCTACAGCAGTTTCATCGGCTCAGTTCTTGGTGTAGGGGTGGACCGCTGCGTCCACCCCGGTGCCGCTACGTTGCTTTCCGTTTCAACAGAAGGACAACCCGCTGCCAAGCGCCACGGCCGGGCGGACACAGCGGTCCGCCCCTACAAGCCTGCATCCTCAACGCTCCGGGATGTCAAGGGCTGCGCCCTTGACTAGTTAGCTGACGGACGGCAGCATCAGTGCACGGAGACGCCTTATGATCGCCAACCATATCAGAGAGGCCCTGAAGAAGGGCGAGACGGTGAAAGGGTTCAACGTCTTCGAGTCGCTGCGGCCGTCGGTCGTCAAGATCGCGGCGCAGGCAGGCTTCGACTTCATCATGGTCGACACCGAGCACGTAGTGCACAACGACGAGACGTTCACCAACTTCCTCGTCCTCGCCCGCGACAATCATCTGGCGCCGCTGGTGACCGTCGTATCCCCCGATCGCCTGCTAGTGTCGCGCGCGCTCGATGCCGGCGCCCTTGGCATCGTGCTCTCCCACGCCGACACGGCCGAACAGGCCGAAGAGCTGGTGCGCTGGTGCCGGTACGCTCCCGAAGGGGAGCGCGGCTTGGCGCTGGGCGCCAACGCCGACTACGACAGCTCCGACGTGGCCGGGTATTGCCAGGCCGCCAACGAGGCCATTCTCGTCATCCTCAAGATCGAATCGGCCCTCGGGGTGCGGAACATCGAAGCCATCGTGTCAGTGGCCGGCATCGACGGTATCGTCTTCGGTCCGGGCGACCTGGCCGCGACGATGAGCCTGCACGGCCAATGGGAGCACCCAGACATCCTCGCCGCCATGGAGACCGTGATCGAAACGGCCCTGGCCAGGGGCCTGGCCGTGGAACCAGCGATCATGCCGAAAGACAAGGCCGGCTACGAGCGCGAGCGCCGGCGAGGCGTTCAGATCTTCGGCGCTACGAGAATGAGCGAGTACAACCTGCTACAGGCAGCGGCGATGCAGGCCATGGAGCCCTACAAATAGGCGAATACAATACTCCTCAAGCGCGAACGCGCGATCGACTACATGGATCGGGACTACATGGATCGGTGCGATCTCGGTTACGTACAGCCGAATGGGCCACGGTTGTTCCCCGAGTCGCCTTCAGGCGGGTTCAGCACGAAGTGCTTGTAGGCCGGTCGTGGACGGCCGGTTAGGCCTGCCACTCCCTCAGCCTCAGGGCGCTTTCAGCGTCCTTATCCTTGCCGGCTTCGGCCATTCTCCATTGCCGATCCGCACCTCCACGATGACGAGATTCTGAAACTGACCAACTACCGCAAGCTCAGGGACCCGGAGTCCGGTGTCAAGAAGGGTCCAGACGACGATCTCTTCTTCGGGGGCGTTGCAAACGTTGGCCAGGCGGGTTGCCTAGGGCGTGTTAACACTAAGTCGCAAAAGCTGCTATACTCGGAGGTATGGAGATCACCGAGCAGCAATACCGCCGCATCGAGCCGGTCCTGCCCCGCCAGCGCGGCAATGTGAGCCTGCCGAACCTCACGGTTTTGAACGCCATGTTGTATGTCGCCGAGCAGGGCTGCAAATGGCGCGGCTTGCCTAAACGCTTCGGTAACTGGCACACCATTTATACCCGCATGAACCGCTGGTCGAAGAACGGCGTGCTCGACGCCGTCTTCGAGAAACTGCAGCGCGAGCAGCTGGTCCGCATCCGAATCGAAGCCGTGTCAATGGACTCGACCATCGTGAAGGTTCATCCCGACGGCACGGGCGCGTTAAAAAAACGGTCCGCAAGCGATCGGCAAATCCCGCGGCGGATGGACCACCAAGATTCATATGGTTGCCGCAAATGCTCGAACGGCGATAACCTTCGCTCTCTCGCCCGGCCAAGCGCACGACGCCCAGCAGGGCCGCGAACTTGCTCGGTGGTCTGGGGCCACTGCCCGAGCCGCTGCCGCTGCTGATGGACGGCGCCTATGAGGACGATCAGACACGCCAACTGGCTTTGGATTTCGGATGGATTCCCGTCGTGCCGCCCCGGCGCACCCGCCTGGAGCCGTGGGAATACGACCGAGCGCTCTATCGCCGCCGCAACGAGATCGAGAGACTCTTCCGACGGCTCAAGGGATTCCGCCGCATCTTCTCCCGCTTCGACAAGCTCGACGTCATGTTCCTCGCCTTCCCCCACTTCGCCCTCATCGTCGAGGCTCTACGTTTCGATACCCTACGTTAGTGTTAACACGCCCTAGTCTGCCCCTAAGGGGTGTCGCGTAGCGGGCCACCTAAGTGTTTCCGCCCACTTTTCAGTACTTTTGAACCACGGCCAATTTGAACCCCTGGAACTATAGACCGATTTGGTGCCTTGGGTTGAGAATCGGTTGTAGGACGGATGACGCCATGGACGAAGGTCGGAGGCAAACCATGAAATACCAGATAGATTTTCTTCGGCAAGTTTGGAGGCTAGCGGACGGCCGTCGCGGTGTCGCTCTTCCCATGATGGCTATCTTGATCACCGTGTTGCTGGCCTTTGGGGGCCTTGTGCTCGACGGTGGGCATCTTTACTTCGAGCGGCGGCGCATTCAGATCGCCGCTGATAGCGGTGCTTACAGTGGGGCCATGGAGCTTCGCAGAGGCAACACCGACCGAATCGACAGCGCGGGCAAGTATGTGGCCCGACGCAATGGCTACACACACGGCGTGGACACGGTCGATGTCCAAGTGACCCAACTCAACGCGACCGATGTGGAGGCTGTGGTCAGCAAGACCGTACCTACGTACTTGCTTCCCGTGCTGGGTGTTCACTCAGCCGGCGTTGCAGCAAGAGCGGTCGCGGGAATCCGAAACAACGGCCAGATGTGCATCCTGGGCCTGGACGAGACCGATCCCTCGACTATCGGAATCACAGGTACCGGCACCATAGAGATCAACTGTGGAGTCGTCTCGAATTCGTGCTCCCGGGGGACCGGTGTGGGCCAAGCGGCCTTCCGTATCGGCGGTACGGGAAACTCGACAGCGGTCGTCAACGCCACATACTTCGGCGCCTGCGGCGACTTTGCAACTAGCGGCAATCCCAGCTACTCCCCCGAGGAAGTGGACGACATAGCCCCGATGCACGATCCGCTCTACAACCGAAGGGAACCCGTGCCTCCCGTGATACCGGACCATGTCGACTACCCGACGATCAACGCTAACACCGTGTTGTGGCCCGGGTACTATCACTCGACTGACGGCACTGCGTCGATCCAAATCAGCGGGGGATCGGTCATATTCATGCCGGGTTTCTATTTCATCGAGGGTGTGAAAATCACGAGTGGCGGCCCCATCGTCGGGCAGGGAATAACGCTTTACAACATGGGGGCCTCCGGCCTGGCAGCACACACGATCGACATCACGGGCAACGCTACGGGCCTGCGGTTCACGGCTCCCACGGTAGCTGCGCCCGGGGTCGATAACGACAACGTCGTAGTCTGGTGCTCCTCCGACTCCGTTGACGATGATAGTCTGCGTCACAATTTTGCCGGCAACCAGGAAACTGAAATCGTCGGCATGATCTACTGCACCAACCAGGAGGTGCGGTGGGGAGGGACTCACGGACTCTACGGTTGGGGCGCGATCTTCGCCAACCAAGTGATACTGAACGGCACGGCGGACATGACATTCAACCCCGCCCCAAATGGGGTGAGCATCCCCGAACTCTCAACGGTCACTCTTGTTGAATAAGTTCTAAAGAGACCGAAAACAACGCTGGAGAAACCCATGCAAAGAGACAATCGACCCGACAACCGAAGAACTACTCGAGGTAGCACGCTGGTGGAGTTTGCCGTCGTCCTGCCTTTACTCTTCATGCTGACCATGGGGGTGACCGATTTTGGACGGCTGTTCTTCCACGCGATCACTGTGGCCAACGCCGCCGGTACCGGGGCTTTCTACGGGGCACAAAACAACGTTAATGCGGCAGACTCGGACACCATAGAGGATCGGGCGACCGAAGACGCTGTAAACATCACCGTCACAAGTGCCAGCGCCACCCAATTCTGCGAGTGCCCTGCCGCCAGCTCCACTGACTTCACTTCGACCCCCACTGCGGTTAGCTGTGACTTGGCGGCTACCCCGGGTACCTGCCCGGGCGGCGGTTACGGTTTCCCCGCGGTGTATGTGCGGGTCGATGTGACGGAGAACTTCACGACCCTCGGTCCTTATCCAGGTATTCCGTCGAGCACCACGGTTAACCGAAACGCTTTTATGCGTGTGCAGTGAGAACCAGTCTAAGAAGGAGATGGCAATATGTTGACACCCACAAAGCAGCCTTCAGTCTTGAGACTTGCGAACGGAGTTCCGGCTGGCAAGCAAAGTCGCCGTGGTTCGACGATGGTCGAGTTCTCACTGTTCTTCATGGTTTTCTTCGTCTTGGTTGTTGCCGTGATCGAGTTGGGCTTCGCTGTCTGGAGCCACTCGACCCTGGCTCATGCCGCCCGTGCGGGAGCGCGCTACGCCATGGTTCACGGGAGTCTGTATCCACTGGGTGGCAACGACCCTACCGTAGAGTCTGTTGTCAAGTCGAATGCCATCGGCATAGTAAAATCACAGATCACGGTCACCACTACGTATCCCACCACCAACGAAAGAGGGGAAGTGGTCCAGGTCAACGTGAGCTACCCGTATGTCTTTGTCACGGGCAGCTTCCTCACCGGAGGCAACGGGATCCAGCTGAGCAGCCGATCGAGAATGGTGATCGCAAACTAGTCTTGGAGTCCTGCTGCTCGTGCAGCGTTTCGTAAGCCGGGATCGCCGCCTCTTCGCTTTCATCCCCCTCGTACAGCCGGACCGACATCGCGGCAACCCGCATGACGCCCTACGGGCACCGTACTTGGGTGCCACGGGAGTCCGGGTAAGCGGTTGTCCGCCGGATGGGAGTGGAATAGGAGATCGGCAGGGTGGCGCAGGCCTGCTGGGCGGCAGCGGCGGCATCTGTGCCGGTCTACTTCCTGGCAGCACGGACGTCAGCCCGGAGACTGACGCTGCCCGCCGGGAGGCGCGTGCCACATGCCCCCCGGCCACTGCTTCAAAACTTGACACATTTACTCAAATGTCGAGTGGATTCGACGGCTGGTGAGGTCGGCGACCTCAAGCCCACGAGAGTTTTTGCCGCGCCAGTTCGTCTGACGTCAGCCCGGAGACTGACGCTGCCCGCCGGGAGGCGCGCGCCACAACTCGGGAGTCAGGTACAGGACCAACGTTCTAGGCATGAGTTGACTCCCTTAGGAGTGCCAAGGTAAAATAGGGAGCTTCGTCAAGCGGAATCCCCAGTTTCAGGGCCTGTTGAGATCGCGTTAAAAGAGAATAAACACCCCCCTACAGGAAGACGAATGACCAGAATACCGGGAAAGGAAAACTACCGATGAAACGAACCAGTCTCAGAATCGCCGCGACGGTCGCCCTGTGGTCGGGAGTTTTTGTGGTCACCGTGCAGCCGACTCGCGCGCAAATAGACCTTATCGAGGCCGGCCATATGAAAAACCAGTTGGTCGATTCGACTGCGCCCCTCGATCCCGGTGGCACCCAAGCACTGCTGGAGTCGTTGTCAAGCGGCGACATTGAAAGCATTGGCGTCCACCCAACCATCGGGGATCTGTACATTCAGCTACAGTCCCCAGGCGGGGATTTTACGAGCACCAGCACTGATATCTTCAAGGTGACCCCCGCGGGCGTCGTGTCGGTTGTCCGCCTCGGAACCGGTTTCGGTATCAACTCCCGAGGCACGGACCTCCATTTCGATCCGACCCAGGGGCTCCAGGGGCTGTTGGTTACGCAGGATCAGAACTTTGTCTCTGCCGTCCCGTTTGCCGTTGGACGCGTCGCCACGGTGGACCCGGGAACGGGAATGACTGGCACCTGGACGCTCGTGCCCCCCTTCCTGTTCTCTGGCAATACCTTCGGGATGGACTTCTCGGCCGGAGTCGGAGGTACCGACGTAGCGGCGAGCGAGATCGTCTTCACTAACGATGGTGGCTCCGGCGTGCAAGGAGTCCATTCGGCTCCCATCACGGGGCTCATGGATGCTGTAACCACTCACACACCGCCACCCGTCAAACCCGGAGATGACATCGTTATCCAGCCTGGCGGCGATTGGGTGCACGTGGGCGACTTCGACGGGCCTCTTACCGCTTACGACCCGGCGGGACCGGATCCCCACAGCACGGTTGCCAGTGCCCCGGCCTTCACATATTTGAAGATCCCCTACTTTCGACCGGCCCACTTCCATTCGTTTTCGGATCTCGCGCGACGGTTTGCGATTCGACCGGTGAGCTGTATATCAGCTACTCCGGTGGGGTAGGAGGTTCAGCAATTTTTCGGGTGAACCAGGCTCTTACCGCGGCGACGCTGGTGCTTACGATCGGCCAGGGCGGCCAGAACGAGGGGCTCCAGGACCTGACTCTTGGGCCATCGACCGGCACCGTGGGGAACCCCGGGGGAAACAGCGTCTTTTTCACTGTTCATGACTTCGGCACCGGAGGCGAGGGCACCGGGGGCGAGGAAGTATGGGAGGTCACCGTGCCCGAATGCCCGGCCGAAGTGGCCCAAATTGATGGGCGCATGACCGGCGGCAGTAGCGTTTTCGATTCCGCGGGCGCTCGCTTCACACACGGCTTCGAGCTGCATTGCAGCGCTGTGGACAGCCCCAACAATCTTCAGGTCAACTGGCCCAAGGACTCGGGCAATGGGAAGAATCGGTTCCACCTCGAGGACCTGACGTTAGCCACCTGCAGTAACGATCCGGTCATTAGCGAGGGCAATCCGGTGGCGGGCTTTGACACCTACGTTGGCAGTGGCACGGGTCGGTTGAACGGCGAGCCCAATGCAATGATCGACTTCACGTTCACCGATGCGGGCGAGCCCGGCAAGGGGGTGGACGTGGCTGATATCACCATCACTCCGCTGGCTGGTGCGCTGATCGTCGTTTCAGGCACTCTAGACAAAGGCAACCAGCAGGCCCACGAGCCGGAATAAAGTCGGAAAAACGGCAAACCTAGAACCACACCGCCGCCCGCCCGCAGGTCAAGCTCTTGCGTCCTGCGGGCGGGCGTTTCGGTAGTAGGATCGATTGGCTGGGGGGGCATCCATGATAGGTATCTGTCAAGGATGGACGCAGTCATCCGGAACCTCCCGTCAGCGGGGGCGCGGTGTTCAGCAGTGACGCTTCGCAGCCCGAGCGTTTTTGCGAATCAAGTCACAAGGTCAACGAGTCACGTGACCAGACATCCATGTGCGCGCATCGGGTCGCCCCACCTCAGCGGCGGGGGACCGTCGCGGAAGATTCAGTTTGGATTTTCAGGCCCGCCGGCCTCGAAACAGACAATACGGACGCATCAGAGGTTTCCCCGTAAACTCTCGAGGAAACCCCTTCGCGTAGTCCCCCACAGGCGAGGACCGGCGGGCAGCTCGTGACACCGCACAGCGTCGGTGAAACTCTTCGTTTCTCCTTGCAACAGAAAAAAAGTAAATTCTCCTCGTTACGCCGCGGCCGCCACCCGCGGCACGAACGCTCGGCCGCTGGTGTCCACAGCCCGCAGATATGCCACCAACTTGCGCGCCACGGCCAACGTCGCGCGATTGCGCGGGCCGCGCTGCAACTCCCGCTCATGGACGTCGTGCAGCTGCGGGTTCCAGCGCGGCGCGAGTTTCGCCGCCTCGATCAGCACCCGCTGCAAATGCTTGTTGCGTTGCTTCGACAGCGGTCCGCGCTGCGTTTTGCCCCCCGACTCGCGCTGCGCCGCACATAGCCCGCAGTAACTCACCAGCCGGCCCACCGAACCGAAGCGCTCGGGCTCAACGGTCTCCAGCGCCCAACTCAGCGCCGTCACCTCCCCCACGCCGCGAATCGACTGCAAGCGCTCGACGCGTTCCCGCAGCAGCGGATGGCGCCGCAAGCCGCGCAGTAACTCGTCTTGCAAACGATCGAACATTTCCAGGCTGCCGCGGGTGATGGCGAGCAGTTCGATGACCGACTCGGGCGTGTCACGCAAGCTGTCGAGATACGAATAGAAATAACGCCGGCCGTGCAGCCGCCGGGCATCGTAGGGTTCGCCGACCTCCATCAGCAGCCCGCTGATCTTGTTCTTCATGCGGACGGCTTCGCCCAGCAGCAGATTGCGGATAGCGCAGTACACGCCGCAACTCGCGCAGGGCGGGCGGCGCCAAGTAGCAGCGTGGCAGCAGGTCGCAACGCAACAGGTCACTGATCTTGGTGGCGTCGAGACGGTCGTTCTTCTTCTTGCCACAAGCGATGGCCTTGAGCATGGCCGGGTGCGCGACTTGCAACTCGCGCGCGAAGGGCTGGAGGTGATCGTGAATCCAACCCGTGAACAGCGTGGCTTCGAGCGCGCCCACCCAGGGGCGCTCGAGGGCTGCGCGGGTGGCCGCGACCTGACCGCGGGCGACGATGGTTCCGTCTTGCGTTTTGATGCAGTAGCTGATGCTTTTCTTATGGACATCGAGTCCGATGTAGTAGAGTTCATGCATGGAATCCTCCTGGGATTGGCTCTGAGCCGACCGGCTGGTCGTTCTCAGCATTTTGCCCCCGGGAGGATTCCTCTTCGCCACTACCTATGCATTGAAACAGGTTTACGCAAACACCTTCTCGACCAGGTTCCCCCGCACCCCGGTCAAGCGCTGATCCAACCCCTGATAGAAGTACGTGAGCATCTTGTGGTCGAGTCCCATCAGGTGCAGAACCGTCGCGTGTAGATCGGAGACATGCACCGGCTCGTCGACGGCCTTGAAGCCCAGCTCATCGGTTGACCCGATCGACTGGCCCCCTTTGACGCCCGCGCCCGACAGCCACATAGTGAAGCCCTGCCAGTCGTGGTCGCGTCCGGGACGGTCCACGCCTTCGCTAGTGGGGGTGCGGCCGAACTCACCGCCCCAAACCAGCAGGGTCTCATCCCACAGGCCGGTGCGCTTGAGGTCGGCCATGAGGGCGGCGATGGGTTGATCGGTCTCGCCGGCGTGGAGCGTGTGGTTGGTGATGCAGTCGGTGTGGCCATCCCAGGTGTCTTCGATGTGTCCGCCGCCGGAGTAGAGCTGCACGAACCGCACGCCACGCTCGAGCAAACGCCGCGTGATGAGGCACTTGCGCCCGAAGTCCTCGGTGATCTTCTTGTTGAGGCCGTACATCTCGCGGGTCTGTTCGCTCTCCCTGTCCAGATCCACCGCCTCGGTAGCGGAGGTCTGCATGCGGTAGGCCAGCTCGTACGACTCCATGCGCGCGACGAGTTCCGACTCAGCCGGATACGACTTAAGGTGTTCTTGGTTCAACTCTCCGAGCACATCAAGCGCATGGCGCTGCGTGCGCTCGCTCGTGCCCTCCGGCGTCGTCAGATTCAGCAAGGGCGTGCCACCGCTGCGGAAGAGCGTCCCCTGATAAGCCGCCGGCATGAAGCCGGCGGTCCAGTTCGACGCCCCACTGATGGGGCCACCCCGCGGGTCGGTCATCACGACGAAGCTAGGGAGGCTCTGGTTCTCCGTGCCCAGCCCATAGCTGAGCCACGAGCCCAGCGCCGGCTTGCCAATAATCACGCTGCCAGTGTTCATCTGCAAACACCCCGATGCGTGAGCGGCGGTGTCGGTTTGGCAGGATTTGATGACGCAAAGATCGTCAGCGAACTTTGCGGTGTGGGGGAAGAGGCTGCTGATCCATTGGCCGCTCTCGCCGTGTTGTTTGAATTCGAACGGAGTTTGCATCAGGTGGCCGACGGGGCGGTTGTTCGAGCCCACGACGGCATCCCCTTTGTATGGCTTGCCGTTGTACTTCGTCAGCGCGGGCTTGTAGTCGAACGTATCAACCTGGCTCGGCGCACCGTTCATGAACAGAAAGACGCAGTGCTTTGCCTTGGCGGTAAAGTGCGGTTCTCTGGGCGCGAGCAGACCGCCAGGTTCCGAGGCGACTTTGGCTGCCGCCTGCGCCTGATTCCCAAAGAAACCGTCGCGCGTAAGCAGATCCACCAACGCCAACATCGGGAAGCCGGCCCCGACGTTGCGGATGAACTCGCGGCGGCTGCGACCGCGCGGGATGGCGTTCAGGCGACTCGAAGGGTCATGCACGGCCAAGTCCTCCCGTCAGAGCGGCAAGTCCAAACTGCGAACAGATGAGAGCCCCGGCAGGGGCGAATGAAAATAGCCCACGGCGCAAGCCGTGGGTAAACGAACCCAAACAATCCTCAGCCCCGGTAGGGGCGTATGAGCCTTTCGCACCCCTCACTTCCACAAATACCTCTCGTCGAACTCGATCTCATTTCGCTTCAACAACGCCAAAAACTCATCTTGAAACGACACCTTCTTGTGATGCTCTTCCTGCGTCTGAATGTACGTCGAAACTGCGGGGACATTCGATTGGCTTACGCTGAAGGCGCCATACCCGGGTTGCCACGAGAACTTGCTCTGGTCGGGAAGCGTCTCGTGAACCCACTTCGACGACAACGCCTTGACGAATCTCACGAGGTCTGAAACTGACATCGTCGCCGGTAACGACAACAACATATGCACGTGATCGGCCGTGCCGTTGATGGCCAGTGCCTTTCCACCTTGTTCTCGAACGACGCCGCCCAAATAACCGAAGGGCCGTGACCGCATAGGCTCCTTGATCATCGGCATCGATCTTTCGTCGAGAACACAACGTGCAACAACACGTTGGTGTAGCTTCGGGCCATTCTCAAACGCCCCTACCGGGGCTTATCATCTCTATGATTTTCGCCTACCCACGGCTTGCGCCGTGGGCTACTTTCATTCGCCCCTACCGGGGCTTGGTTCCACAATGCTACGGGGCTTGATTCCACAATGCAGCGAGGTCAGCACGGCATTACCTGACCCCTCTCCTTCCGCTAATCCGTATACACGAACTCGTTTAGATTCAGGATCACCCGGCACATCTGCACCAATGCCTTGCGATCCACTTGCTGGGGCGTAAGGTCAGGTTGCTCTTGCCGTAGCTTGGACGACTCGCTCTCGATAAACCCGACAAGCGACCGCCGTTCCTTCTCGGTAGGCGGGCGCGCTAACGTCAGCCGGTACGCCCGCTCTATCTGCCGCTCGGGATTCTCGCCGACCTCCTCGACCAACCGCCGGGCCCAATGCCGCGCCTGCCGGTTGACAAAATCCCCGTTGAACAACGTCAACGCCTGGGGCGCGACACTTGTGTTCACGCGCCGCGCCGACGTCCGCGTCGTGTCGCACAAATCGAGCACTTCGAGCATCGGCACGATCATCGACCGCTTTACGAATGCGTAGATCGTTCGCCGTGACGCCTCGTCCTCGCGGAATGGCTTCCAAATCTTGTCCGGGTCGGGATGCCCCTCGAGCGCCGCCGCCGGAACGTATGGATACATGCTCGGGCCGTACATCTCACGGTTCAATTGCCCGCTGACGGCCAGCATCGAATCTCGAATCGCCTCCACCTCGAGCCGGCGGTACGGGAATCTCCAAAGCAAGCGACTCTCGGGGTCCTCTTCCCCGTACTCATCGTTCCACGACTTGCTCATCCCATACGCGGCGCTCGTCATGATGAGCCGATGCAGCTTCTTGAACGACCAGCCGTTGTCAATGAACCAGTTGGCAAGCCAATCGAGCAGTTCGGGGTGCGTTGGTTTCTCGCCCATCACGCCGAAGTCGCTGGGCGTACGCACGAGTCCTTCACCGAAGTGAAACTGCCAAACGCGGTTCACGATCACACGCGCCGTCAGCGGATTGTCAGGACTGGCCGTCCAGCGGGCCAGGCTCAAGCGGCGCAAACTAGTCTCCGGCTTCGGTTCCTGCTCATAGACGTCGGGCGTCGCCACTGCCTTACCTGCCGGATCCAAGATGGCCGGTACGGCGGGTTCAACCTCCGGACCGAGCACACCGGCCCTCCCGCGGATCAGCAGGTTTGTGACCGGCGGTTGCGGCTCGGGCTCATTGAGGAAGTAGCCGCGCGGTAGGTCGGGCGTTTCTTCCTGTAGCTCGCAGACGATGTTCGCAAGGGCCTCGATCTGCCGCCGCTTGTCCGCGGGGAACGCCAACGCGATCTCTCGGTCGAGATCAGCTTGGTGTTTCTTAACGAGGTCTCTCTGCTCCGGCGTTTGCTCCCTGGGCTCTGTGCGAAACGCTTCGAGCACTTCAGCACTCAGCTTCGATTCACCGTTCGCTAGGAACTCCTTGCGGACATCCTCGCGGATCTTGGCGATGACGTCCTCAAGGGGCTTGATCTTCTCGTCGCGCCGGTTGTGTCTCTTGACCTCGGCGGGCTTGCCAATGGGCAGGTCCAACTCCTTCCGTCCGTTCTGCGGCCGCTGCAGCGGATTGAAGATGGCCAAGAAGCTGTAGTAATCCCGCGAGCTGAGTGGTTCGAACTTGTGGTTGTGGCAGCGCGCGCAGCCGAGCGTGAGTCCGAGGTAGACCTGCGCCGTGGTGCTGACCAAGTCGTCGAGTTGGTCGTAGCGGTCGGTCGCCGGATCAGCGGGTTCGTCGTCCCACGGGCCGAGGCGGTTGTAGCCGGTGGCGATGAGCGTCTCGGCGTTGCGGTCGGGCATCTCGTCACCGGCAAGCTGCTCGACGAGGAAGCGGTTGAAAGGCTTGTCGTCGTTGAACGCCCGGATGACGTAGTCGCGAAAGCGCCACACGTGTGGCTTGATCGCATCGCGCTCATACCCGTTGGTCTCGGCGTAACGGACGAGGTCGAGCCAATGCCGCCCCCAACGCTCGCCGTATCCGGGACGGGCCAGCAGGTCATCTACGACGCCCGCCAGAGCCTGCGATGAGGGGTCCCGGTAGAACGCTTCCTGCTCGGCAAGGGTCGGGGGCAGGCCGATTAAATCCACGTAGGTTCGCCGCAGAAACTGATGGGGCTCGGCGCGAGGGTTCGGTTCCCAGCCGCGGCCTTCGAGTTTCGCGAACACGAAGCGGTCGATCGGGTTCTGGATTCGTCCGCGAAGTGCAGAGGACCGCACCTCGGGAGGCAGCGGCTTCCCACGCGGCTGGAAGGCCCAATGGTCACGTCCATCCGGCTTTGCCGCGTGCTCCCCGATCGAACCATCGTCCGAATCATCCTCCGGCCACGCGGCGCCCCCGTCGATCCACGTCCGCAACAATGAGACCTGCTCGGCGGTCAGCCGAGGCTCCTGCGGCGGCATGATGAGCTTCTCATCTGCACCGGAGACGTAGCGTATGAGCAGGCTTTGGCTGCTGTTGCCCGGCAGGATCGCCGGTACGCCCGACCCGCCGCCTCGCAAGGCGGATGCCTTGCGATCGAGACGGAACTCGCTTAAGTGAGTCTCACTGCCATGGCAGGCATAGCAGCGCGATTCGAGAATGGGTTGAATGTCACGCGCGTAGTCGACGGCCTCGGAAGACGGCGAATTCTCCGCTGCCTGAGCGAAAAGCAACGAGCCCGGCGGCTGCGCACCGAGCAGGAGTACGACCGTAACGGGAAGGAAATACAAGGGTTTGAAGCTGGACATCACCCCATTGACCTTGGGTTTACTATACCGTATCGAATCCAGGTGGCCGTTTCGAGCGGAGTCTGCGACTCAAACCGACAAGTCGACGCCTCTGTGGCGCAAGCGGACCGGCTCGAACATCCGGGTGGGGTTATTCGGCTGGCAGTTCACTCGGGACTGACGCGCCGGGTGCCAGCTCGCCACGGCGCAACTTCGGCCTGACGCAGAGGCAGTAGAAGACGTCCGAGTACTCGCCCTTGAGATCCCGGTCCGTGGTGTAGCACGCCGGGCGACGATCGAACTGGCTGCCGAAGAGCCACAGATAGGGACCCCGCTGGGCCTTCCTGACCTTGCACACATAGGACACCTTGACGGGGCGCGCCGTGTTCTTCTCGCTCTCGGCGACGGCTTTCTGCCGCCTGCAGATCTCAGGGCAGGTACGCCCTTTGGCGTCGAACCAGCCGGTGGTTCGATTTTCAAAGGAGCCGTTCGGAATGGGCTCGGCAACGGCGGCGCCCGCAGCAAGCGCCACCAGGGTGCAGAGCAGGGATGCAACTCGAGTCACGACGACATCTCCTCTCTCGTGATTGCGACGGCCAGAGTGCGGCCGCGCTCCACATTCGGACTGTTTGTGGAGGAACCTAGTACAGCTCAAGTCAGAGTAGCAACCTGAAAGCAGGCCGGTAACGGCACCTGCCCGGCGGCGAAAGCTGTGGCTGTCTTGCCGCGCGTCGATGGCAGGGACGACTAGTACAATCACTCTGATGACGAGACGAGAGTTGTTGAAGGCTATCCCTGCGGCACCCCTCGCGCTGAGCAGTGCGTGCAACACGAGCGGTCCGCCTGACCGCTATGCCGCGCGAGTCAAGGTCACGCGTCTAGATATCATCCGTGTTCACGTCAACCGTCATGGGAACTGGGTGATCGCCCGGATCCACACCGACGCCGGACTGAGTGGGATCGGTGACGCCTCGCACGCGGGTCGAGATGATCCGCAGATCGCCAAGCTGCGGGAGTACTTCGAGCTGATCAAGGGCCGGAGCATCTACGATGTCGAGTGGCTAAGGCAGAGAATTCATGGGGAGTGGCAGGAGTTCGGGCGGGCCACCGCCTGTTCCCTCGGCGCGATCGAGCAGGCGCTCTACGACCTGCAAGGGCAGGTCGCCGGTGTGCCGACCTATCACCTCTTTGGCGGCAAGCTCCGCGACACGGTGCGAAACTACGCCAACATCAATCGGTCGACCGACAGGCGCGACCCGGAGGGTTTTGCGACTATGGCCAAGAGCGCACGTGAAGCCCGCCTCGATGCCGTGAAGCTCGCCCCATTCGACGGCATCGACGCGACCAAGACCCCGGCTGAGTTCGAGAAGTACACGCAGATGGGAATCGACTGCGTTCGCGCCGTACGCGAAGTAATAGGAGACGAGGCCGATGTGCTGGTCGATGCCCACAGCAACTTCGACTTAGAGTTAGGGCTCGACTTGGTTCGCCGACTGGAACCGCTGAATCTGTTCTGGCTGGAAGAGGTATCGCGGCCATTGGAGAACCTGGTGGCGATCAATCAAGCCGCGCCGATGCCGACGGCCGGTGGGGAATCCCTTTTTGGCCTGGAGCAGAACCACAAGTACATCGGCGTCGGCGCCGTCGACATCCTGATGCCCGACGTGAAGTACTGCGGCGGCATGCTGGAGCTGAAGAAGATCTCCGCCATGGCCGAAGGCGCGGGACTGCGGGTCGCACCGCATGGTCCGGCCAGCCCAGTGGGAAACATGGCCGCCGCGCAGATCTGCGTGGGCCTGCCAAACTCGCTGATTCTCGAGTTCTCCCACGGCGAAGTGCCCTGGCGCGCCGAGCTGGTCGACCCCCCCCCCCCCCCCCCCCCCGAGGCGCTCGACAGGGGCTATCTGACGGTGCCGGACCGTCCCGGTCTGGGCATACGGATCAATGACGCCGCCGCGAAGAAGTATGAGGCGTAGTAGGTGGGAGCCGATCTCGATTGTCCGCCCCGAAAGGGATCGAGAAACCACAGCGGGACAGCGCCGCAAGCGAAGGGGTGCCTTTTCCCCGGGGGGTAGGTAGCCCGTGGCGGGGGAAGAGCAATTCTCGAGTTAGTGTGTGAGAACCTTACCATTGCCCTGGTCCGTTTCGGGCATCGAGAGATTCTCCTTCTTAACGCGTTCAAACGTCAAGCTTTCGGAACCTTGAGAAAACACCTGGTCCGCTTTACGGAAGGCGGGCGGCAACACCAGGCACTGACGCATGAATTGGTGAAACGTTTGAAACTTCCTAAGTTCGTCTCTGGACGATGCAGCTTTCGGGGCCTTATGCCGGCCGTAGTAACGAAACCGTAGGCTCCAAGCCAAATCGACAGCGGTCGGTACGACAGCCGCCTACACCATAACGAGGCTTCGATGGGAAACCGTTTCCGGCTTGCGGCGAGACAGGAAAAGCCGGTTCAACCCGGGGATGGGTGCAAAGAATGCGTGCCATGCAGTGCCGACAACAGGCCACGGCTTGTCGGGAATGGGCCGGGTTACATGGTTTGAGAAAGTCGAAACCTCGAATAACCGCAGTGCCTCCACACGAACTTTAGTTTGGACGGTGTGTTTCGTTATTCGGTCCAAGGCGTCGACGGTGCCTTCGGCGCCCACCTGTTTGGGTTTGGCGTCACCCTCGCCGACCTCCAAGTCCACTACAAGCTCGGCAGCAGATCCGGTGGCCAAGGCCGTAGGAGTGATCGCCAGCCGCACCCCTCGCGATACTTCGACGATTGTCGGTTGCACGCTCATGGCCCCGGCCAGAAAAGACAACGCTTGAGCCGGAATCCCTCCGAGGTGAATCGAGAGAGCCTCCGCTTGGGTATTCTTGTTGCTCAGAAGCGTCGCCAGATCCGGGGGTTGTGTAACATCGAAATAACTTACGCCGCGACCTTCCGCTTTCGCCTGCGTCCCGCTCAAGGCCGCCACCCGAATGACGCCCGAATTCGCAGCCCTGTATTCAGCCGCTTCTTCTCGGGCAGCTTCGTTGTGATCTCCACCCAGCGAGGATGCTGCTCCAACTGATCGACGTACACCTCAAGGTCCCGCATGAACGCCTCAAACACCGGGGAGAACAGCGAGTTCAACTGATCCGCGCTCCGCGAGAAACCGTAGGGACTGAAGTCATTCGAGTGTTCAACGCTCCACTTGTAAGAGAAAAGGAAATCCGCCACCGCTGCTTGAAGCAGGTAGCGCCGGGTTCGTCCGTAAAGCCGATCCAGCGCTCGTCGAAAACGTGGAAATGAAGGTGCAGCGCCCAATCCGACTCTGACTTCCGGCTCGGTGCTTGGCTTGCGAGACCGGCACCCGTAGATCGAGTCCCTCGAAGCTGCGCTCGACAACTCCATGGCGCACAATAGCGCTTCGATGTGGCCCTCGGGTTCACGTGTAAGGGCGAGCGCCACCAGCATTTTCGCCATGGAAGGATAGGCGTTTTCGCCGACAAGGTATCCCAGACAATACGACTGGTTTTCGATGCACCTATCACTTGAGGTCAGGTAGTCATAGAGAGCTTGATCGAATATCGACTTCTCCGCGGCGTGAGTCGCGAAGAGCCCAACGATATGATCCCAGGCGCGATCGAATGCGGCGCTAATCTGTTGGTCGAAATCATAGGTAATCTGGCGCAGCAGGACCGAGGCCTTCTGAACGTTGACAGCGTCCTTGTCACTCATCTGGAAAGCCCACATTTGAAGACTCATCTTCGGTTGAGGCAAGTCGAGCAGAGCGATGCGACGCCGCATTTCCCGGACTTTTCTGCCCTGCGATGCACCTTCCGCGAAGACCACAAGTCGGTCCGCCCCGACGGGCTTCACCTTGACGCCCTCGATGCTCTGGTCGAGGGCGGTGGCGACGGTTGCCGCGTCCACGTGATAGACGCGCTCCACACGCGCCCACAGCCCCGCGTTCGGATCCGTGCTCGGAGGTTTGGGAACCTTCAGGACGTTGTCAAGGACTAGAACCAGGTGGCGAATGTCAGCGTCTACTTGCCGGGGTACATCATCACGGACGGAGAAGATAAGCCGGTCTCCAACAGCAGTCAGCTTGACTCCCTCGATCAAGCCTGCAAGGACATCTGCGATTCGGCCGCTTTTCCCCTTGTTTACCTGCAACTCGTGGACGCGGCCGGTGGGAGGCGTGATTGTGGATCGCTCAGTCTCGGCTTCGGTTTGAGCCAAGCCGAAACCCGATCCAACGGAGGCGAAAAGTAGACAAAAGGCTAAACATCCTGTGCTCTTCACGAGAGGCTCCTTGTTCGTAGAAAAGGGCTTGTGTCAATCGTTCTCTGGCTTGCGCTGTACACCTACTTTATCTGTTAACGCGCAGATCAGCGCCCGATGGGGTCACTCTACGTGCAGTACCAACGTAGAGCCCCCCCCCGGGGGGGGGGGGGGGGGGGGGGGGGGGGGGGGGCTCATCAACAGGAAGTGCAAGCTTTACTCCGTGACGACTCGCTTGACGGGGCCCGTCACCAACAGCAGCATCGCCAGTGAGAGCAACGGCAGGATCCCAACCATGACGAAGACGGGCGTGAACGAATAGGTGTCGGCAACATGGCCGACGAGCTTGGTGACAAGAACGCTGCCGAGTCCGGCCGCCATACCCGAAAAACCTGACACCGAGGCCACCAGCCGCGGCGGCACCATGTCGGTGGGGAGAGTCAACGTGTTGGTCGAATAGGCGTAGAACGACAGTAGCGCGATGCTCGAAAGCACCAGCGCCGTCACATCGGAGGCGACGATCCCCACGCCGGCACTCGATACCATCGCCAACCCGGTAACCACCATCACGGTCTTGCGGGCACGGTTGACGCTCCAGCCGCGTTTGATGAGATTCCCCGAGATGCCACCGCCGAGAAAACTGGCGAAGATGGCCGGGAGGAAGACTATCCATAGCCGGTCGCGAATGTCCTCCATGCTGTAGCCGCGCTCGTCGACGAAGTACTTCGGCAACCACTGCAGGTAGAACCACAAGATCGAGTCAGAAAAGAAGCGCACCAGCGCCACGCCCCAGACCTGGCGGTAGCGCAGAACTGTCGCCCAGCCGGCGAACATCCCTTGCGGCGTGGCGGCTGAGCCCGTGTCGCCTTGGGCGGCGCGGTCTTCCGCCAACTCCTGAAGCTCGTCGGGCGAACTGAGCCAATGCTCGCGCGGAGCATGATAGAACCATAGCCACAACGGCAGCCAGGCGAAGCCCGTCAGCCCAATCATGACGAACGACCAGCGCCAGTCGCCCCACAAGATCAACTGGGCGATCAGCGGCGGTGCCATCATCGCACCCAACCCCGAGCCACCGCCTGAGAAGTAAGCCACCCCCAGCCCGCGCTGCCTCGCCGGAAACCATTCGGAGATAGCTTTCACGGAGGCAGGCCAGTTTCCTGCCTCGCCCAAACCCAAGCAAAACCGGAAGAAGCTGAGGCTGAAGATGCCGCGCGCGGTCGAACACAGGATCCCCGACGCGGACCAGAACACCATGATGAGAACAAAACCGGCCCGGGTGCCGAGCATGTCCATCACGCGCCCGGTGACGAGCTGCCCGACCATATAGGCGGACGTGAAGGCGATATTGATGTTTGCGACGTCGTCGTTATTGAGCTCCAACTCTTCGACGATCGCCGGCGTCGCGACCGCGAATGTTTGGCGGTCCAGGTAGTTGATCAGCGTGGCGAGGAACAGCAGAGTGCAGATCCACCAGCGGAGTTTCATGGTAACGGCGGGTGGCTGGGTCGGGGGCATCTCAGCGCCGGCTCACGCCTACGGCTGGTATCAGGTCGCAGCACAGTCAGGCCATGATGGCATGATGAACATTGCCAGAGACGTTGGTCAGACGGAAGTCCTGGCCGGCATAACGATAGGTCAGCTTTGTGTGATCCAGACCCATTAGATGCAGGACCGTAGCGTGAAAATCATGGATATGCACCTTGTTTTCCACTGCGTACCACCCAAATTCATCAGTCGCCCCATACGTCATGCCTCCCTTTACGCCGCCTCCCGCCATCCAAATCGTGAATCCATAGTTGTTATGGTCGCGGCCATCTTGTCCCTGGCCGGCGGGACTGCGGCCAAACTCCGAGCCCCAAATTACCAGCGTATCGTCCAGCATCCCGCGCTGTTTCAGATCCTTCAGTAAGCCGGCGATCGGCTTATCGACCTTCGAAGCGTTTCCCGCATGTCCTTTGTAGAGATCGCTATGTTGGTCCCACCAGGCCCGCGGGTAACTATTTGACACCTGAATGAAGCGAACTCCTTTTTCCGCGAAACGTCTCGCCAATAGGCACTGCCGGCCAAAGTCATCCGTCGGTTCATCTCCAATCCCGTATAACGCCAACGCATCTTTTGTTTCCGTCAAAAGATCCATCACTGCCGGGACTTCCATCTGCATTCGAAATGCCAACTCGTAGGATTCGATGCGCGCTTCGAGTCGTTGATCATGACTCCGCGACTGGGCATGCTCCCTGTTCCTCGCTTGTATCAGATCGAGTTGCCGGCGCTGCAGCGCGTCAGCGGCATTCAAGTTCTTGATACTTGCCTCTTCTATAGGTGTAGCCCCATCGCCAATCCGGGTACCCTGATAGAACGCAGGCAGAAAAGCCGAGCCGTAATGCTGGGCCCCACCGTGATGGAACGATGGCGAAATCGTGATAAACCCAGGAAGGTTCTGGTTCTCTGTTCCCAATCCGTAAAGCATCCAAGAGCCCAGGCTGGGACGCGTGAAGATTCCGTTGCCCGTGGTTAGCTGCAACATCGCCCCCCCGTGCGTGACCGAGTCAGAGTGCATGGAGCGGATGACGCAGATATCATCCATGCAGGCGCCGACGTGCGGAAATAGGTCGCTGACCTCGGTCCCACTCTCCCCGTACCTTCGGAACTCCCATGGGGACTTCATTAAGTTGCCGGTTTGACCAAATGTGATCTGCGGCTTAGCACCCGGCATGGGCTGACCGTCCAGCCGGGTCAGCGTTGGCTTGGGATCGAACGTGTCGACATGGGATACGCCGCCACCCATAAAGAGGAAGATGATCCGATTGGCTTTGGCAGCAAACTGTGGTTTTCGGGGCGCCAGCGGATTTACGGATCCTGCGGTCCCTTCCGCGGCGCTCAGTTCCTCAGCGGCCAATCCCAAAAATGCCAAGTACCCGAATCCACAGGCAAACCGGCGCAATATCTCGCGGCGGGCCATCCCCAGACCGCTGAGACTGCAATCTACGGACAATTCTTTCATGCTTTCGTCTCCGGTCTGCCTGGGGTTTTAGTCTGCAACACCGCAATCGCCCGATCCAACCGATCACGTTCTTCAATGAGCACAGCTACGATGTCAGCCGTAACGCTGGGATTGTAACACGACGACCCACGCAGGTAACTTAGCCGACTCTGTGGAGCAAAAAAATCGCTAACAGCATGATCACAGCTTGCCCCATCACGCCGCCAGCGAACCAGCCAACCTGCGTCGACACCTTTTGTCTCCGACGAACGCCGGCCAGTATCGCAGCCGCGACTAGCGCCAGGAGCGCGGGCACTACTGACGGGCCAATGCTCCAGGCTCCAAGCACCGCGAGACTCAAGAAGACGCCGGCGATCGCCCATGTCACGTTGTCCCATAACGGCGGTGAAGAAGTGCGGTTTGCCGAAACGCTAACAAGCCCAGCCACACCGAGCGCCGTCATCTCAAGCAGATATCCAGCGGGTAGGGGCCAAACACTCTCAGCTCGAAGGGTCGCGGCATAGGTTGCCGAGTGCAGGTAGGTCCACCAGTTCCAAGAAGCCCATCCGGCAGCAATAGCACCGAAGCCGGCGAGAAGGACTTCCAAGATACGCATGCCAAACCCCAGAGGCCTAGGCCCGAACTGACGCTTTAATTTAGTCAATGTAGAGAAACTCGTTCATACAGAACAGTGTTTGGCAGTAACTTTGCCAGGCGGCCAGTCGCGCCTGCTCCGTGGACTGTCCCCCGGACTTCGTCCGCTCAACATATTCGTTCAAGAAGTTGACCACCTGCGCAAGTTCTTCCTCGGTGGGCGCCCTTCCCAGGACCCTTAGATGGGCCAAACGCAGGCGGTCCTCGTCTTTTTCGCGCGCCAGACCGAGCTGGTAGAGCGTTTCAAACAACGGGTCCTGCGAAATGCCTTCGAGCAATTGCTTGGCAAAGTGCAGAGACTGCTCCCGCACGAAGGGGCTGTTCATTAGAAACAAAGCTTGCAGGGGCACGGTCGTCTCGTCGCGCTTTGCAGCTACGGAACTGGCGTCAGGGAAGTCGAATAGTTGGAAGACATCAGGCAATATGTTACGTACTACCGGAAGGTAGATGCTACGGCGGCGGCTCTGGTAAGCCTTAAAGCCTTGTCCTCCAATGGAAGCAGAGAACAATCCTCTTTCCTCATCGACGGTCTCGTTATTGTTCCGCCAATCGAAGATATCTCCCCCGACGGTGCGGTCAAGCTCACCATTGATGGATAGGATCGAATCTCTCAGCTCCTCGGCGTCGAGCCGCCGCCGGGGCATCCGCGATAGAAGCCGATTGTCAGGATCCACTCTCAGGCCTTGTTCATCAGGGAGACTCCGCATCTGGTAGGTGTTGGAGAGCAGGATGAGGCGGTGGATTGCCTTCATGGACCACTTGCTCTCGATGAAACGTGAGGCCAGCCAATCCAGCAGTTCGGGGTGTGACGGCCTTTCGCCCGTGGATCCGAAATTGTTACTCGTCGCCACCAAGCCGACTCCGAAATGACCCTGCCAGATTCGATTGACCATCACTCGGGCTGTAAGTGGGTTTTCGGGACTGGCAATCCATCGAGCCAACGGCAGGCGTCCGCTTTCCTGGTCACTGATCCCGGAAGGCTGGTTGCCGGCGATGATTCGAGGGAAGCCGCGCGGCGCCTCTTTGCCCAGGTTGTTGTGGTTGCCGCGAATGTGCACGCGGAGGTCGGTCGGCTGGCCCTCTTTCGGCGCCATGGCGGTGACCTTCTCTCCGCCCGGAATCTCTAAGACCGGGTATTGCCACCACATCGAGAACATTTCGCGATCAGCCAACGTCTCGGTGCTCATAAAGATACCGGCTAGGGAATAGTAGTCCCGTGTAGGAATAGGGTCAAACTTATGGTCATGGCAGCGCGCACAAGACACGGTCAGCCCCAGGAACGCTTTGCCTGTGACCTCGATCTGCTCGTCGGCGATGTCCAAACGCAACTGCTCTTTGTCTGCTTCACTCGTACCTTTGGGTCCCAGCATCAAGAAACCTGTCGCTATGATGCGTTGAAGCCCAAGATCCAAGTCTTTTGTGGCCGGGAGCAGGTCACCCGCGAGTTGCTCGATAATAAAGTCGTTATAGGGTTTGTCCTGATTAAACGCGCGGACTACGTAGTCACGATATCGGTAGGCATAAGGCATGACATAGTTGCCTTCGCTACCGCCGGTGTCCGCGTATCGGACTACGTCTAACCAGTGGCGGCCCCAGCGCTCGCCGTAGTGCGGTGATGCCAAGAGCCTATCCACAAGCTTGGCCCACGGGGATGAAGAATAGGCGTCTTTTCCGTCCGTGCTTTTCTCCGAAGACTCGGCCAGAAAGGTCTGGATCTCTTCGGGAGTAGGGGGCAAGCCGGTCAGATCATACGTCAGGCGTCGAATGAGAGTCAGCTTATCGGCCGGTGGCGCGGGTGAGAGCCCGTGCTCGTTCAACTTGGCGAGAACAAAACGGTCTAGGTCGGATTTGGCCCACTCGTCGTTCTCGATCTTCGGGGGCTTCGGGTCGCGGATTGGCTGGAAGGACCAGAAGGACTTTTGTGCGTCGGTAAACACGGGCTCATCCGAGTGAGGCTTCCACGACTCGGCTTGATTGATCCAGTCACCCAGAATGCTGAGATCCGCGGCCGGCAATGGCCCTGCCCCAGGCGGCATCTTCAATGCGCCCGCATGGGAGGCCGCCTTGTACAGCAAGCTGCGCAGAGCCTCGCCAGGCACGACGGCCGTTCCGCTCTTGCCACCTTGTAGGAGGGTCTCCGTACTTCGCATGTCCAGACCACCCGCCTTTGCCTCGCCGTGACAGGCGATACAGTTTTGTTCAAGAATGGCCCGGGCAGCTTCGTCCGATTGCTGTTGCGATTGAGGAAAAACTGGGGCTAGCGGCGCGCCCAGCATCACAAGGATTGTGGCGATCAGAACCGGAGAAAAGATCGGAGAAGAAGATTGACGCCCAGATCTCTCTTGTTTGCTGGGTCGCGAAACGACGTGAAGGCCGCGCGGCCGGCCCCCGTAACCATGATTCCGGGATTGCCTTTCCGTCAACACAGATTTCGCGAGGATTTCCATCCGCATGAAGACAATCCCACCATCCAGGATATAGTCTACAGCAAGGGAGGGCGGGCGCTCGTGGGTGGGTCTTCTTGCGCGTGCGTGATGCTTCGTTGATCTTGATCCGGCCTACTCCCTCCATTGATCTCAGGGCCCCTTTTGTGACCGCAGTGGTAATTCGTTCGGTCGGAAGCGAAGGCATCTCAGCGCAGACTGACGCCGAGGGCTCTGCGTGTCGGGTCGCGGGGACACGGGCGTCCTCGAAACAAACCCGCCCAGCCAAACTTGCTTCCCGCCTCCGAGGCCCACTACGCTGACGATTAAGTGAAGTCCAAGAAGAGTGGTTCAAGTCGGAAGCGTACCTCGCAGGAAAGAGACCCTGGAGCCGGCGGCCAACCGCGCCGGGGCGAGGGCCATGCGCAACGACGATCTAGGCTGCTTGGCGCGCTCGGCGCAATCGCCGTTTTGCTCTTCGGAGGTGTCTACTGGGGTTTTTCTCGCTACCTTGGTTCCGCAGGCCGCACTAAGCCTCCGCCGCAGAAGCCCGTCTACATTTCGGGCCAAGACGCCGGCTACGTCGATCCTGTCGTCTGCAATGGATGCCACCAAGACATTTGGGAGACCTACCGCCGCAACGGTATGGGACGGTCGTTCTACCGGCCCACGCCCGACAAGATGGTCGAGGACTTCATTGACAACAATACGTTCCGCCATGAAGCGTCCAACCGCATCTACACGATGACCGAGCGCGACGGCCGATACGTTGTACGGCGCCACCAAGTCGGTTTCGACGGCAAGGAAACCAACATCGAAGAGAAACCGATCGACTACGTGATCGGCTCGGGCAACCATTCGCGCAGCTACCTGTGGCGAACACGAGACGGCGGGCTGGCTCAGATGCCGGTCGCCTGGTATGCCGAAAACGGCGGCTACTGGGCTATGAGCCCGGGGTACGACCGTCCTGACCATCAGGGGTTCCGCCGCGAGGCCAACAGCGACTGTATCTTCTGCCACGACGGCTACCCCGCGCTCGAGGCCGGGGCGCTGCACGAAGGCGACGACCTCTCCTACCCCGTCGATATGCCCGAGGGGATCGATTGCCAGCGCTGTCACGGCCCCGGACGCGACCACGTCGCCGTGTTCGAGTCGGCTGAACCGCCGATCGGGCGCGTTCGCGACACGATCGTCAATCCGGCGCGGCTGGACCCTGACCAGCAGCTCGAAGTCTGCCTGCAGTGCCACCTGGAATCGACCGTCCAGTCGCTGCCCCATGCGCTACGTCTGCCGGATCGGGGGGCGTTTAGTTACCGTCCCGGGGAACCCCTGGCTGACTTCATGCTCCATTTCGACCATGCCCCCGGCACCGGGCACGATGACAAGTTTGAGATCGCTCACGCGGCCTACCGTCTTCGAAAGTCGGCCTGCTTTCAGGCAAGCGACAGCGCGCTGACCTGCACGACCTGCCACAACCCACATGACGTCAAGCACGGTGAAGAAGCCGCCGCCGAAGCGATCGCGGTGTGCCGGAACTGCCATGGCGGCGCATTCGATCGCCTTGTGTCCGCTGGCCGCCACACGTCGTCGGGCAACTGTCTCGAATGCCACATGCCCCGGCGGCGTCCAGACGATGCCGTCCATGTGGTGATGACCGACCACTACATCCAGCGCCGTAAGCCGCCACGAGACTTGCTGGCCCCGAAGCAAGAGTTGCACGAAGAGCCGTATCGGGGTGAGGTGGCCCTGTACTATCCACAGCAACTGCCTGCGGACTCGCAGCGCCAACTCGACGTAGCTGTGGCCCAGGTTAAAGCGAGTTCCAACCTGCAGAAAGGCATCGCGCAGCTCGTCGAGGCGATCCGCAAGTACGAGCCCGCCGGGGGCCGTTACCACTACGAATTAGCTGAAGCTTACGGGCCGGCTGCTGGCCAACGCGGGAGAGTACGAGCGAGCGATCATGGTCCTCCGAAAAGCAGTCGAGCGGCGGCCTGGTGCTGCTGAGCTGCGCGGCGATCTGGGTCTCGCTTACATGCGGACGGGCCAATTCGCGGAAGGACAACGGCAGCTGATGGCGGCCCTGCGGTTGCGGCCCGACTCGCCCGGCGCCCACAACAGTCTCGGGGGCGTCTTTGTGCAACTCGGGAATGCCGACGCCGCCGAGGCCTCCTTTCGAGAGGCCATTCGCCTTCAGCCCGACTACGTCAACGCGCGCTCGAATCTGGCCAACACGCTGGCCGCCAAACGTGACTTCGCGCAGGCGGAACATCACGTGAAGCAGGCGATCGCGCTTGACCCCGATGGCTTGGAAGCACGGTTCAACTACGCACGTCTACTGGCCGCTTCCGAGCGCTTCGATGAAGCCGAGGCCCAACTCGGGGTGGTGCTACGCCTGCAGCCTAATCTGGCCCAGGCGCACGACGAGCTAGGAACCTTGTTGGCCGCGCGAGGCAAGGCGGCCCAGGCCGAGAAGTCCTATCGGCAAGCCGTCCGCTCCGACCCCGGGTTCGCGGAAGCCTTTTTCAATCTGGGCGCTCTGCTCACAAGTCAGGGGCGTACAGGCGAGGCGAAGGAGCAATTCCGCCAAGCGGTCAAGGCGGACCCAAGGCTCCATGAGGCCCATCTCAACCTTGGCAACCAATACGCCGTCGAGGGCGACTTCCTGCTCGCACGCGTGCATTTCGAGAAAGCCGCTGAGAGCGCGAATGGAGACATCCGCGCCGCTGCACAGGACTCCCTCATGCGGCTGGCGCAGGTCGAGGCGAGACCATAGGCGGTGCGGTTTCGCAGGGCCCACCCCAGCGACGTTAGGCGGATCGTCTCAAGGGGAGTTCGCGACTGGTTGAGAAGCGCGGTCCGGCTGGGGGGGGGGCTGCAGGAGGCGTCAACACCGCAGCCGCCGGCGGGATTACCAGTCCACCCCTGGCCCGGCGACGAACGGCAACGGATTCGGTGTGATGCGGAACGGCCGCCGCGCGATGTCGCTGTCTGCTGGCTTCCAGGCGCTGTCGTGCTGCCTGTTGCCACGGACGCCCAAGGCGGGAGAGCCGAAACGGATCGGGTTTGTCGGGAAGATCCAGCGCCCGCCACGCGGCAAGTGGTTGCGTGCCGTCCGATGGCGGCGCCGTGGCGTTCGCGTTGAGCTCTTCGACCACGCCCTCAGCTACCGCGGCGGCAGGTTCGGGGGCGGCCGCGACATCCGGCGCCTGGGGCAGCAATGCCAGGGGATACGACAGCGTCACCCCTATCGACACCAGCAGCTTCATACTCGTTCTCTTCGCCCAGGCGGCCGTGGAGGTTGAAGACGACCGTTGCGGTTGGCGCAGAGCCGGGCTTAGGGGGGCCTGGAGCCCTCAGCGAAAATCGGGGCCGCCCGCCACAAGGACGAACGGCCCCGACCCATCAAGGAGAAGAGTAGAACAAACGGTTGTCGCTTGTACTTATCGGCGGGACCGCGCGAAACTTTAGGGGCAACCTGTCCGGCCGTGTGGTGTTCGTTGGTCAGCAGCGTTCACCCACGGCTCGCGCCGCGGCTGAAGCCGTGGGCTACTATCTCTCGCTCCTGCCAGGGCTCTCCGGTAGCCGCTTGGGCCGCAGAACATCAACCTGAGCATGAAGGTTAGCGACCCCCGTCCTATAGCGGGACTCACTTACAGTGAAGACGATCGCTTCCTCCAGCCAGTCATGCACCGTGCCGTCGGGGTCGTGGGAGGCAACCGTAAGCGTGTATTGCTCGGCGCACAGATCGCACTTGAAAGCGAACCGTAGCTCGACCTCGTCCCCCGCTGAGCAAGGTCCGATGTCGGTCTTCTCTAACTCGGTATTGGTGCCATAGACGTTGATGCCGACACGGCTGCGGATCAACACTCCCACCACGGGTACAGCAACATGCTCTTGGAAGACCAATCGCAGGCGTACTTGAATGTCTTCCCCGCTGCGAACCAGGTTTGTGGGCTGTTGGTCGGCGCCTAGGATCTGCACTGTGGCCACGCGAACGCGTCCGTCACCGTGGCGCGAGACCGGGCGCAGGTCCGCCGGAGGTGCCTCGTCCCTCTGCTTCGCGATGAGGCGGTTGCGATACGCCTCAACAACAAGCCGAGGATCGCCTCGGTCCTGGACGCGGCCTTCATCGAGCACGACGACCTCGTCACAATGCCGTTCCAGTAGCGCCAGGTCGTGCGATGCAAGAAGCACGATCGACCCCCCCCTGCGTAGTTCGTCAAACCGCCTCAGGGCTCGGGTTTGGTATTCGGGATCAGTCAGGGCAAAACAAGGCCCCACCAACACTGCCTGGCTTCCACTCTCAAGCACGCGGTCTAGCGACGCCCGAATGGCCGCTGGATCGGCGGAGTCAAGGCTGGCACCCGCCAGGCCGGCACCCTCGAAGCCGTCGATGGTCCCCGAGTCGCAGGCGAGCTCTCCCGCCACGAGGCGCAGCAACTCGGATTGGCCCGCCCCGTTCGAACCCGTGATCCCGACGATTACACCGTCTTCGAAGGACAGATCGAGATGCAGGCTCAGGCGACCAGTCGTGGCTCGAACTTTGTGAAAACGCAGTGGCATAGCTGAGGGAAAAACTAAGTACAGCGTTTCACAAGTTCGGTCATGTGCCCGAGAGGGGCATTCGCCCTCCTGGGCGTCTCGGGCACGGCATGCCGTGCCCCTACATGGCTGGGTCCGAGGCGGTCTCAGCGTCGAGTGATTCCGAGCTTCTTGATCTTCTCCTGAAGGCTTTGGCGCTCGAGGCCGATGGCCGCCGCGGTTCGCGTCACGTTGCCGCCGTGCTCGTGCAGTTTGCAGGTGACAAACTCGATCTCGAACAGCCGGCGGGCCTCGCGAAAGTCGTCGGGCGCGATGGCCGCCGAAGCCTGCGCCGCCCCGGAGGCAGCCCCAGGACCGATGGCGGCCGCGACGTCGTCGCCGCGCACCTTCTCATCGCGCGCGAGGACGAAGAGTCGCTCTACCGCGCTACGCAACTGCCGTACGTTGCCCGGCCACTGGGCCTGCTCAATCTCCAACAGCATATCGCGCGAGAGCTCGGGGCCCTGCCGGCCGTACTTTCGTTGCAAGTCGGTCCAAAAGCGCTCAACCAGTAGCGGGATATCCTCGCGCCGGTCGCGCAAGGGCGGCATGTAGAGGGTGATACCCGCCAGCCGAAAGTAGAGGTCCTCGCGGAAGGCTCCGTCACGGATGGCCTGTTGCAGTTCTTTGTTGGTGGCGCTGACGAGGCGGACATCGACGTCAACCGGCTTGGTCCCTCCCAATCGCTCGACCACCCCCGACTCGACGGTACGCAGGATCTTCGCCTGGGTCGCCGGGTCCATGTCAGCGATCTCATCCAGAAAGACGGTGCCGCCGTGAGCCAGTTCGAACTTGCCCGCACGCGAGCTGACTGCGCCGGTAAAAGCGCCCTTCTGGTACCCGAAGAGTTCGCTCTCGACGAGGGTCTCGGGCAATGCCGCGCAGTTAAGCGCCACGAACGGCTTGGCAGCCCGCGGACTCCGCGCGTGAATCTGCTGCGCCAGAACATCCTTGCCGGTCCCGCTTTCGCCAAGCAGCAAGATCGGCAAATCACTCTGGGCCGCCCTCTCGGCCGTCTGGAACAGCTCTCGCATGGCCGGAGACGACCCGATCATGGGGCCGAACTGCCCCTCGGAGGCGAGTTGATCGCGGAGGCCGTGGACTTCGCGGCGAAGATCCTGCCGTTCCAAAGCGCGCTGGACCACCAGCCGCAGCTCATCCAGCTCGTATGGCTTTGCCAAATAGTCGTAGGCGCCGAGTTTCATCGCCTCGATCGCCAGCCGCTCGGACCCGTGAGCCGTGACCATGATCACCGCCGGCGCATCGGGATCGTTTTTCATCTCCTGAAGCAGGACAAGGCCGTCTTCGCCGGGCATGTTGTAATCGAGCAGCACAACATGCGGCCGGTCCGATTGCAGCCGCTCTCTCGCCTGAGAGACCGATGCCGCCTCCACCACGCGGAAGTTCGACTGAAACACCCGACTCAGCGCGTACCGTGACGGCGCTTCATCGTCGACCACCAAAATGGTATCGGGCAGGGCCACTGAGCCCAGCGTAGCGCAGGGGAGCGGGCGGCTCCAAGTTGTTGGGTTCGTAAGGGTGCGCGACACAGCGTTGCCCACCCCAGCAACACTCGGAACCCACTACCCGGCAGACGGCATCGCGCGCTGTAGGGACGGGCCCCCGTGCCCGTCCGCACGCCTCAACGGCTAACGTCATCGGTTGCGAACGGAGAGCCCCGGCAGGGGCGAGAGATAGTAGCCACGGCGTAAGCCGTGGGTGAACGCAAACACAAGGATCGGAGCCCCGGCAGGGGCGAATGAGATGGCACTCGCCGCCGTAACGCCGAACGTCTGTTCGACGAGGCTCCACAGCAGCCGGCCCGCCGAGAACTTGACACGTTTGTTCAGATGTCGATTGAGTCAGACGGCTACTACGCTCGGAAGAGCAGGTAACCAGCAGCACCACGGGCGCAACCCAAATAAAAGCCTGGCGTGAAACCCAGGGTGCAACTCCAGGATCAGGGATCAGGGCGTTCACCAAACCCACCGGGATGCGAGGCCCAAAGCGGCGACCAGGTGGCGCTGTTCGGCGGGGGTCCCAGCCCCAACGGGGCCCGGGAAAATAGCCCGCGGCTTCAGCCGTGGGTCCCCATCACCGAAAAAACTCACCAGCCCTGAAGGGGCGCAGGACCTCGACAACCCCCCCCCAATTCCCCCAAAACCCCGCCATAATAACCTCACCGTGGCCGACGAAAAACAACTCGAAATCCTCCGCCAAGGCCCCGATGCCTGGAACGCCTGGCGCTCCAAGAATCCGACGGTCGAGATCAACCTCAGCGGGGCGGACCTCCGCGAGGCGAATCTCTTCGCGGCGGACCTCAGCGAGGCGAATCTCCACGCGGCGAACCTCAGCCAGGCGAATCTCAGCGCGGCGGACCTCAGCGGGGCGGACCTCGGCGCGGCGAACCTCCACGTTGCGAACCTCAGCCTGGCGAACCTGCACACGGCGGACCTCAGCGCGGCGCACCTCCACGCGGCGATCCTCATTGAGGCCGACCTCAGCGAGGCGAACCTCCGCGCGGTGATCCTCATGGAGGCGGACCTCAGCCAGGCGAACCTCCGCAAGACGAACCTCAGCTTGACGCACCTCGGCGCGGCAAAGCTAATTGAGGCGGACCTCGGCGAGGCGCAACTCCGCGGGGCGGACCTCCGCAGGGCGGACCTCCACGGAGCCTACATCGCGGAAACCTTCTTCGTCGCCGTGGACCTGAGCCAAACCAAGGGTCTTGACTCCTGCCGGCACCTGGGTCCCTCCACCATCGACTACCGCACCCTCGCCAAATCCGGCCCACTCCCCCGCGCCTTCCTCGAAGGCGTCGGCCTTCCCAACCACTTCATCGACTACCTCCCCTCTCTCCTCAACGAGCCCATCCAATTCGAGTCCTGCTTCATCAGCTACAACCACCACGACGAGCCCTTCACCCAACGCCTCTACCAACACCTCCGCGCCGCCAATCTCCAAGTCTGGTACGCCCCCGAAGACATCAAAGGCGGACGCTACCTGGCCGACCAAATCGACCGCGCCCTCCAAATCCACGACCGTCTTCTGCTCGTCCTCTCGCGACACTCGATGAACAGCGAATGGGTCAAGCTCGAAATCCGCAAAAGCCTCCAACGTGAGAAGAAAGAAAACCGCCGCATCCTATTCCCCATCCGCCTCGTCACCATGCCCACCATCAAAAAGCGCACCTGGATGGACGGCATCCTCGGCCGCGACCTCATCGAAGAAATCTGCCAATACTACATCCCCGACTTCACCCACTGGAAAGACCACGACGCCTTCGAATCCGAAGCCGCCAAACTCATCACCGCCCTCCACCCCGACCCCGAATAGCCCGAACCGAGCCGTGACCGTCAGGGAGCGGTCACTTACTCAGGGCACACGACCGCCGCGCCCCGCTTCACCCGTACCGTGCGCGTCAGCAAGCGGTCCCAGCCCCAACGGGGCCCAGGAAAATAGCCCGCGGCTTCAGCCGTGGGTCCCCATCCCCAAGAACCCCACAAGCCCTGAAAGGGGCGCAGGAAACCCCTCGCCTTCCTCCACCGAAGGCCAACCTGCCCTCCCTCACCCGGGTATCATTGGTCTGGGCAACTCCCATGCTTCAAAAACTCCGCACCACCTGGACCAACCTCTGGCAAGCCCTGACGCGGCTGGCCTCCAAGCCAGCCGCGCGCTTTGTCGGATCCGCCCTGGCCCTCTTGCTCGTCCTCGGCGCCGTCGGCATCGCGTTGTTGGAAATCCCCCGTTGGCAAGCCACCCAAGCAACCGAAGACTTCGACGCCGAGAACGAAGCCCGCCGCACCCTAGGGCGTGTTAACACTAAGTCGCAAAAGCTGCTATACTCGGAGGTATGGAGATCACCGAGCAGCAATACCGCCGCATCGAGCCGGTCCTGCCCCGCCAGCGCGGCAATGTGAGCCTGCCGAACCTCACGGTTTTGAACGCCATGTTGTATGTCGCCGAGCAGGGCTGCAAATGGCGCGGCTTGCCTAAACGCTTCGGTAACTGGCACACCATTTATACCCGCATGAACCGCTGGTCGAAGAACGGCGTGCTCGACGCCGTCTTCGAGAAACTGCAGCGCGAGCAGCTGGCCCGCATCCGAATCGAAGCCGTGTCAATGGACTCGACCATCGTGAAGGCTCATCCCGACGGCACGGGCGCGTTAAAAAAACGGTCCGCGAGCGATCGGCAAATCCCGCGGCGGATGGACCACCAAGATTCATATGGTTGCCGCAAATGCTCGAACGGCGATAACCTTCGCTCTCTCGCCCGGCCAAGCGCACGACGCCCAGCAGGGCCGCGAACTTGCTCGGTGGTCTGGGGCCACTGCCCGAGCCGCTGCCGCTGCTGATGGACGGCGCCTATGAGGACGATCAGACACGCCAACTGGCTTTGGATTTCGGATGGATTCCCGTCGTGCCGCCCCGGCGCACCCGCCTGGAGCCGTGGGAATACGACCGAGCGCTCTATCGCCGCCGCAACGAGATCGAGAGACTCTTCCGACGGCTCAAGGGATTCCGCCGCATCTTCTCCCGCTTCGACAAGCTCGACGTCATGTTCCTCGCCTTCCTCCACTTCGCCCTCATCGTCGAGGCTCTACGTTTCGATACCCTACGTTAGTGTTAACACGCCCTAGCTCAAATCCTTCTCGGCCTCGGCGGCATCGTCGCACTCTATGCCGCCTGGCGTCGCACCCGGGCCTTGGAAGACAACGTAAAGGTCGGCCAGGAGAACGTACGTGTCGCCCAGGAAGGCCAGATCACCGAGCGCTTCACCAAAGCCATCGACCAATTGGCCGCCACCGACAAAGACGGCAATCCGGCAATCGAAGTTCGCTTGGGCGGCATCTACGCCTTGGAACGCATCGCCCGCGACTCCGTAAGAGACCACTGGACCGTCATGGAAGTCCTGACCGCCTACGTCAGAAAAAACGCCGCATGGAAGGACGCCAAGCCAGCGAGCTCCGACGACACCGCCGAACCACCAACCGACACCGCCCAACCCTCGGCAGGCATCCCCGAGCTTCCCATCAACATCCAAGCCATTCTCACAGTCCTGGGCCGCCGCGAGCGTGGCGAGGGACGTGAGCAAGGTCGCCGACTGAACCTTCTCGCTACCGACCTACGCCAAGCGGACCTCCGCGGCGCCCACCTGGAAGGGGCGATCCTCATCCGAGCTCACCTGGAATTGGCATTCCTCCGCGACGCCCACCTGCAAGGTGCGGACCTCCGAGACGCCCATCTGCAAACCGCAAAGCTCCGCACTGCCCACCTGAAAGGGGCGCTAAACCTCACGCAGGAACAGCTGGACAAGGCGCAAGGCAACTCCGAAACCACCCTCCCCGGCGGCCTCAAACACCCACCTCACTGGCTCGACAAAGACAACTCCTAGCCCTCATTCCCACCAATTCCCACATAATAAAACTCCCCCAGCCGCCGAACTCTACACTGATGGGCCAACCGCAAGTCACCCTCGTTTCCCCCTTCCCCACGGCCTTCTGGCCCCAAGTCTGGGCCTGGTCCAAACCCTTCCGCTCGAGCGTCTTCGACGACTTCGCGCCTCGAACGCTCAACGACTTTGTCGCTTGGATGACCGCTCGCGCCGGCGTTCCCGGCTTCCGCTCGTTCGCCGTCCGCCACCGCGACGAGTCCGGCGGTGTCATCACCTTCGAGCAGTCCCACCCCGAAGCGCGTAGCGCGGATCTCGGTTTTGAGATCCGAGGCCTTGCTCTTAGCCGCAACTCCCTCCGCCAGTCACAGAACTTTCAAATCCCGATCTCCTGCATTTCCAATCACTTACCCAACCGCGTCACCTCCACCCGCACCTCCCACCGCTATCCTGAAAGTGAAGACCGCCGGTCCATTGGCCGGCGCACCGGCCGCGCGGGCCAACCGCGCGGCTTTTTGCTTTTAGGAGGAAGAATCATGTCCACAGAATCCCAACGGAAGGCGAACCGTCAAAACGCCAAGAAATCCACCGGTCCCCGCACCGAGGAAGGCAAAGCCCGCTCCTCACAAAACGGCCTCAAGCACGGCCTCCTCGCCCGTGACGCCGTCATGGCCGACGAGGACCCCGCAGAGTACGACCGCCAATTCCAACTACTCGAAGAGAACATCTTCCCCAAGAACGCCATCGAATTCGCCCTCGTGCGCCAGATCGCCGACGCCGAGTGGCGTCTGCGCCGCATCACCCGCATCGAAGCCGGTTTGGTCAGCCACCAACATGCGTACACCAACCGTGACACCAGGAAATGGGCCCCCGACACCATCCTCCCCGATCGCGACGGCGAGAACCAGCTTCTGGGCAAGAGCATGGCCGACCGCACCCAAGCCCTGGCCAACCTGGCCCGCTACCAAACGCACATGAGCCGCAACCAGCTGCGGGCTTTGAACATGATCGGGAAACTGCGGGCCGAGGAAGCCCGCTACCGCGAGAACATCGACCCCAAGACCGGGGCCATCCACCGTCCGAGCGTCACCGACCCGGACCCCTACAACACCCCCGATCCGCTGGAACCGCAACCGACCCGCTACGAGCCACCCGCCGCGGTAGCGCAGACCGCCAGCCGTCCCATCGGCTTCCGCGCAAACACTCCATCCGCGGCCGTTCCTCCCAGTCCACGAGTAGCGCTCTGCCCCCGCGCAGCGCTCCGTCCATCGGTAGCTGGAGTGCGTACGAACCCCTCGGCCCGAGACACGAATGACGAAACACGAATCACGAAGCACGACTGACAGGCCCGTCCACCCCTGGCAGGGTCGAGGGGACAAGACGAACCCAATCTCGCCGAAGCTACTTGGAATCAATGGGCTGGAATGCTTACGCACCACTCCGGCCGCACCACGAATCACGAAACACGATTCACGAATCACGACTGACCCCCGCGGCCCATGCCCCCAGCCGTGCCGCGGCGGGAGCGTTCGGGAGGTAAGGGCCACCGGCAACGCAAAATCACAGACGAGCAAGAGGCAAAAGTGAGGCCATACACCCCCAGTGTGCCCCCAGTGCGTCAATCGGGGCTGGTGGCGCGGACGCCTACGTCTGCCGCATCGACACTCTTGTCGATGCTTGGGGTTTTGCCTTGGCCCGCCGACTTGGCCCCCGAGGCCTATTTGACCGGCCGCCGCGAGCGACGTTATCTCCCGCTTGCGGGGCGCGGGCGACGTGATAGAGTGAACTCCATGTCGCGGCGTTTCGACGTTGTGGGCGTCGGTCTCAACGCTACCGACACGGTGTTACTGGTATCCCGGTTCCCCATACACGGCGGGAAGATTCCATTCGACGAGGAGGTTATCAGCCCTGGAGGCCAGGTAGCCAGTGCTCTGGCCGCGTGCCAGAAACTGGGGCTGCGCACGAAATACATCGGCTCGGTCGGTGATGATGAGCGAGGCCGCATTCAGATGGAAAGTCTGGTCAAGTCGGGCATAGACATCGAGCATGTGCAACGGCGCGAGAACTGCCCAAACCAGTCGGCCTACATCATCGTGGATCGGGAGACCGGTGAAAGAACGATACTTTGGCGGCGTCCGGACTGCCTGCGAATCGACCCGGAACAAATCGAGGAGGAGCAGATTGTTTGCGGCCGACTGCTGCACATCGACGGACACGACACACCCGCCGTCGAACGCGCCGCCCGCATCGCCCGAGGCGCCGGGATGCCGGTCACTGTGGATGTGGACACGATCTATGAAGGTTTCGACCGCGTGCTTCCTTACGTAGACTACCTGGTTGGCTCTTCGGAGTTTCCCGGCGACTGGACCGGCGAAGACGATCCCTTTCGCGCTCTCGAGAGGATTCAAGCTGAGTACGGGATGAAAGTTGCCGCGATGACCCTGGGGCAGGACGGTGCGCTGGCGCTTTCGGAGGGGCGGTTCCACTACTCAGCGGGCTTCGTCGTCGCTTGCACCGACACGACCGGGGCGGGGGACGTTTTTCACGGTGCGTTTTGCTACGGGATTCTCGCGGGATGGCCGCTCGGCCGCGTTCTGGAAGTCTCGAACGCCCTGGCGGCCTTGAACTGCCGGGCGCTTGGCGCACAGGGCGGCATCGGCAGCTTGGACGAAGCCGAAAACCTCATCGCCGGCGGACAGCGGCGGGAGGCTCCTGAATATGCCGCGCAGGGTTCTCGGGTTTGAGCCTCTATGATTCCTCTTCGCGACGATGCTCCCAGATTCAGCTACCCGGCGGTCACGCTGGTGCTGGCTCTTCTCAACGTTGCGGTCTTCCTCTACCAGGTGTATCTGAGCCTGGTGTCGGCGCAAGCCCAGGTGGTCTTCGTCGAGACCTTCGGCGCCATCCCGCTGAGAGCCGGCTATGCGCTGGCGGGCAAGTACCCGCTGATGGAGGGCGTGGCGCCGGTCTTCACGTCGATTTTCCTGCACGGCGGATGGCTGCACTTGATCGGGAATATGTGGTTCCTGTGGATCTTCGGCGATAACGTTGAGGACGAACTGGGACACTTTCCCTACCTGGTGTTCTACGTCGCTTGCGGAGTGCTGGCGTCGGTGGCTCACGTCGTGGCGAACCCGGAGTCGACGGTGCCCGCGGTGGGCGCCAGCGGAGCGATTGCGGGAGTAATGGGCGCCTACCTGGTGCGCTTCCCGTGGGCGCGCATCGTCACGCTGGTCCCGATCTTTTTCTTCTTTACGACGATCGAGATTCCCGCCGTGCTGATGCTGTTCTATTGGTTTGCGATCCAATTCTTCAGCGGCGCTGCTTCGTTCGCTTCAGGGTCCTCGGGAGGCGTGGCTTGGTGGGCGCACGTGGGCGGTTTCGTGGCCGGCGCGGCGCTCATCTGGTCGCGGCCGAGGCGCCGGCGCTACCGTCGCGTGTATTCCTATTAATGGCCGATTTGATGCGAGTCGTCACGTTGTACACGAGATCCGGTTGCGGCCTCTGCGACGAGGTCCAACAGCAGCTAGCGGCCTTGCAGCGCCAGCACGGTTTTGCGTTACGCGAAGTGGACATCGACCGCGAGCCCGAGCTCCGCGAACGCTACACCGACCATGTGCCGGTGGTCGCGATCGACGAGCGGGAGGCCTGCCGGCACCGCCTCGACACTGAGGCCTTTCTGCGACTCCTCCAAGGCGAGGGTGGAGAATGACTAACTTGCATTCCTCACCACGGCGCGCTTCGACCGTCAGGTGGTGAGAAATGCAAGCTACCTCCCGGCCCATGGACGTGGTCGCATTTGCCGCCCATCCCGATGACGTCGAGCAAACCTGCGGCGGGACACTCATTCGGATGGCCGAGAAAGGCTACCGAACCGCCGTGGTGGACTTGACCGCCGGCGAGATGGGTACGCGCGGCACACCCGAGCAGAGGGCGGCCGAAGCCACAGCCGCAGCTCGGGAGATGCTGCTGACCGAGCGGCACAATCTTCACCTGCCCGACGCGCGCCTCGAGAACACGTGGGAGGCGCGTCTCGCGGTCGCGGGCAAGATTCGGGAGCTTCGACCCAGCGTGGTCATCCTGCCGTACGGCGAAGCCCGCCACCCGGACCATTACCGCGCGTCGGAGTTGGGGTCGGAAGCCTGCTTTCTGGCCGGGCTGGTCAAACTCGATATCGAGGGCCGTCCGTACCGTCCAAAGAAAGTCCTCTACGCTTCGCTCTACGCCGATGTGAAGCCCAGTTTCGTGGTGGACATCAGCGGGCAGTTTGAACGCAGGCTCCGAGCCCTGCTTTGCTATCGCACCCAATACGGACCACGACCGGACGCCGCCGGCCTGTTTCCGCGCGAAGAAGAGATCGCTGAACGCGTTCGGGTGGTGGCCCGCCAATACGGCTTATTGATTCACACCCGCTACGGCGAGCCCTTTGTGGTTTGCGAGACGTTGCGAGTGGATGATGTGGTGGGGATGGGCGTTCCGAGCGTCTAGCCGGGGTATCGCCGGATTCAGGCCGACGGCGCCTGCGGCGGCGAGGTAGCTAGTTGCCGTCGCGCCCCTTGCGATACTCGTCGCGCACCCTTTGTGCAAAGCGCTTGAGTCCGAGCTTGGCGTTTTCGATTTCTGGCTGAGCCTCCCGCCAAGCCTGTTTGGCGCGGGGCTTGATGTCTTCTTCCATGACCCGCGAGGCCTTGGCACGGGCCTCGGGGTTAGCGGCCAGTTCCTGTGCAGCGCGAATCGCGAGACGGCGAAGAAGGTTCATTCCAGGTTGTGTTCAGTATAAGCGAAACCCGAGGGCCGGCCGGCTTGGGGAAGGAGATGACCCTCCGGCGACATGGAGTCAACCGCGGTCAAGATAACGTCGCGGGCATTTGGCAACCATCGTGTATTTCGGATCGACCATGTTGCCGAGTCGCATTTGTCCCACCTGTCCGAGCAAATGATAGGCCCTCATGCGATCGAACCCATAGTCGCTGACCATCCAGTCGATTAGCTCGACCCAAGCGATCCGGGCAGCCGCCTCCAAGGGACGAGCGCTGCCGGCAACCATGATAAAGTCCTCGCTCACGATGCGCGGCCATTTGACGGCATACCCTTTCTTTACTTCGAACGAGACCGTGACCCGGGCGGGAATCTCCAGAGCCACGCCGGTGAGTTCTCCATCGCCTTGACTGGCGTGCGCATCGCCGGTGAAAAAGTGCGCGCCCTCGATATGGACCGGGAACCACACCTCGTTGCTGGGCTTCGTCTCCACACAATCCATGTTGCCACCGTAGTAATCGGGCATGAGAGTGTTGACGGCCTCGATCTCCGGTGCCACACCCATCGTTCCCATGAAAGGCTCATAGGGAATAACCCGCTGCTCATCGAAGTGCATACCCGCATCGTCGATGGGCAGGAACAACCATTGTTCCTCTAAGTGCGGCTGCAGCGTTGGGTCGAGCTTGGTCGATGTCAAGCCGCCGAAGTAGGGGATCGTACCCGTGACGGCGTGGTCCCGCGTTGGCACGATTTCGTGGATCTTGACGGCAAGCGTGTCCCCCGGGCTCGGCTCCATTGACGACGATCGGTCCCGTCTGCGGATTCAGAAAGGGGTAGGTACAAACGTCAGCGAAATGCTGCACCTGCGGTGTCATCTTGTTCTCGAATGCATCGACGGTATGGATCACGACCGTCTCACCCGGCTCGACGGTGGCGATGGGTGGGTGAAACGGCGAGTAGGTGTACCGATACGGGCCGGTCTGATGAATTTCACGAATGTTCATGCTGGAGGTCTTGTTGTATCAAATCACGTGAAGGCCGCACCCTCGACTTCGACATGTGGGGCCGCGATCGAACAACAGGTGATTCGCCCGACGAGGTCGACGCATCGGGGAACCGGGGACGGTACGCCATTATGAACACGAGGATCCATAATACCGCCATGAAAATGGGCGACCTTCCACGAACGTGAGGCGCAAACGCTAATGGAATCAACACCGCAGGGCCGTAGGGACGGGCCCCTGCGCCCGTCCTTCACCCCTCATCCGCCTCCTCCCGATCGAAGACGTATGATCCGGTGAGTACACTACGAGAATGGCATGAAGAAACCGACTCGCGTTTGGGCTTGTCTCACTCGCCATGCTGCGCAGCGCCGTACTCCCGGGCCAGGTGCTTACTCAGGAACACGCAGATCACAGCAAATCTTCTTGGTTTTTACCGACTACGGCCAAGGCGGCGGGCCTGAGCCGCGTATGGCCGCGCACTCGGACCGACAGCCTAACCCTCATGAATTCAATCGCCTAGAAGCCCAACAGGTCAGCCGTGGACCAAACAGAGGCTGTTCCGATTTGTCAAATACAAAGCTTTCGTGGCTACGACTAACCCCGGGCCTAGACTAACGCGGTCTGCTTTCGTCGCGGGCGCCGCCGCTTGCCCCGGCGGCGCGGCCTGGGTGTACGAACGTCGGTCTCGCGCGCGACCGTCTCTCGGCGTGCCAACCGTTCCCGCGGTTCGCTCGGCGTTGCCGTTTCGATCGAGAACTCGGGAAGGTCCCGCCGGGGGATCTTCGACTTCAAGACGCGCTCGATGGCGTGGACAGCGGGTAGCTCTTCGACCGCCGCGAACGTGTAAGCCTTGCCGCTCTGTTCCGCCCGGCCAGTGCGGCCGACGCGATGCGTGTATTCGTCCGGCGTCCCCGGCACGTCGAAGTTGATGACGTGCGAGATGTTGGCAACGTCGATGCCGCGCGCCACGATGTCGGTCGCCACGAGAACGTCATACCGCCCCTCGCGAAAACCCTTCATCGAGCGGTCGCGCTGCGCTTGCGTCATGTTGCCTTGGATGCCCACGGCGTTGTGTCCCGTGTGGCTGAGCTGCTCGGCCAGCCGCTTGGCGCGATGCTTTGTCCTCAGGAACACGATGGCCGACCGGAACTCGTCGCTCGCCAACAAGTGGCGCAGAAGCTGCGCTTTCTGCGTGGCTCGCACGAAGTACAGGGCATGCTCGATCGTCGGCGGCGGCGCGGAGGGAGACAGCTCGACCACGTGACAATCCGTAAGCAGGTCGTCGGCCAGCGCGCGGACTTCGCGCGGCATTGTGGCCGCGAAGAGAAGGTTCTGGCGCTTATCCGGCAGCAGCGCCAGGATGCGCCGTAGATCGGGAAGAAAACCCATGTCGAACATCCGATCGCACTCGTCGAGCACGAGGACCTCGATCCCGTCGAGGGGCACATGGCCCTGTCCGTGAAGATCGAGGAGACGGCCCGGGCAGGCAATCAAAATGTCGGGACGCTTGGCCAGACCTCGAATCTGCGGGGGACTGGGAACGCCCCCGTAGATGGTGATCGCCTTCGCGTCCGTGAACTTGGCCAAGGCGCTGATCTCGGTATGGATCTGCATCGCCAGTTCCCGTGTGGGAACAATAATCAGGGCTCCCGGACCGCGTTTTGAGTCGGCGAGCAAACGTTCGAGAATCGGCAGGGCAAAGGCCGCCGTCTTGCCGGTACCGGTCTGGGCCAGGCCCATAACATCACGCCCGGCGAGTCCCGCCGGGATGGTCTCCGCTTGAATCGGCCTCGGCTCGGAAAAGCCAAGACCCTCGATACCACGCTGGAGACTTGTTCGCAGGTTGAACTGCGAGAACCCGGTCTCAGACCGGGAAGAAACTTCACTCATATAGAAATTTACCTTTCGGTGGCCGCCGCGCCGGTGCGCGTGCGAACACCGCAATCGTTCAAACCCATACAACAGCGATAGGTGTGAGGGAAACTGGGCGACGCGATCTGTTGCTAGGAGACCCTGCTGTGCGTCGGGGCCGCCAGGCGGCGACCGGTCAGATACTCTGACTGTATTGTACTACGGATGCTTTGCGGCGGCTGGCTCGTAGCCGCGTCTTTGGTCGGCCGGGTAAGACTCCGGCAGAAGGTGGGTCTCAGGGAACCCAGTTCGTCTCACCGGGAACCGGGCGGCCTCATTTAGAATCGAACAATTCAGCCTTGAGTCACAGCCAGTCTCTTTGGTTTCAACCGATCACGCCCAGTGCGGGGTGCCTGAGTCCCTTATGGACGCACACGCAGGTCGGCAGGTTAACCCTCATGAACTCAATCATCTACAAGCCCAACCGGCCCGTCATCGGCTAAACTGGGGCTGCCGCGATTTGTGTCCGATTCGTCTCAAGGTGTGGCGACCTGCGCCATGGGCCTGCCGGGGGACTTCAGAAGCTCTCACGGTCCCGCCGCCCTCGCCCTCTTCCGTGAGACTCCCCTCAGACCCCAGCCTCGCCGTTTCGCCTTGAACCCCATTGCAGTCACGAGTCTTCCAGAACTTACTGCTCTTGCCTTTCAGTCACCTGCCGCTCGGGGCGGTCGAGCCCCATCCACTCTCCTGCTACTGTGAAATCGGAGGGGTTGCAAGATCAAAGTCGGGCTTGAGATCGTCTCAAATGGTCTCACCGACATCACCCCCATCGCCGAGCTGATCATGACCGCGAAGTCGCTGTCGGCGCTCAGGCGCTCAGTGGCGGGAACCTGGGCTGGCGGGCAAGAAGCTGTACCAGTTCCGACCCAGGAAAGTTCGGACACTGGAGGCAGAAAAAGTGAGTGAACCGGTCTCTATCGACGCCGACGTGGCGTTCATGCACCCCGACGACATTGGAAAGCTCTTCGTGCCCAGCTCCAAACGAGCGCCGGTCACTCTGGTGCCCGAGTATTCGCGCGAGGAGGACGGTGTGGACGCCGTCAAGGTGCTGATGGCGACCTCTCACCTCATCGTGTTCGAGGCATCGCGGCCGAAAGGCGCGGTCGACCGCATGCACGTGCATCGCGACCACGATTCGATCGGATACCAGAAGCGGGGCCGCGTACGCATGACCATCGGTGAAGAGACCTCGATCGTCGGGGAAGGCGACAGCTATCGACACCCGCTGGGCGTGCGGCATCAGCACGAGGTGCTGGAGGACTCCGTGCGCATCGAGATCAAGCACTATCCCGACGGCAATGCCATCGAATCATGGAACGCGCTCGTCGGGCCACACTCGACGCCGGCCGCGGACGGTACCTCATGACAGCGCCTCGCGATGGCCGCTGCTGAAGCACTGGCAGATCTCGCTCTACGATGGGGAAAACTGACTTCTGGAGGGGAGGGAACGGTTCAGACGTGTCCGTTCAGGGCGGTGGCGAGGCGCTCCTTGGGGACGGCGCCGACGAGTTGCTCGACGACGTTGCCGTCCTTGAAAAGCAAGAGCGTCGGGATACCGCGCACCTGGTAGCGGCTGGCGGAACCGGGATTGCTGTCGACATCGAGCTTGCCGACCTTGAGCTTGCCGGCGTACTCGTCGGCGATCTGTTCGATCACCGGGGCCATGGCGCGACAGGGCCCACACCAAGCGGCCCAGAAGTCCACCAAGACAGGGACATCGGACTGGAGCACGTCGGTGTCAAAAGAATCGTCCTTCAACTCAAGTGTGTTGCCTGCCATCGAATCCTCCGCAGATGTGTTATCGCCGACGGGCTTGAAACGGCAGGCCCGGCGACGGCGAATCACCGCCCGAGCCCTCAGTCGGACGCGAGTCATGTCGCGTCGGGCGATCGGAGCATCGACGCCCATCTCGCCTGTCGAACAGCACTTTTCAGGTTAACAGATCGGGCCCCGGCGGTTTACCGGGGCCCGATCGAGATGAGGGCCGAGTTGTTGGCGGGTTCCGGGTCCAGCTCGTTGCCTGCAACTTGGCCGGCTCCGGTGACCCGCCTCTCCGCCCGGCCGCGAGGTGGCGCTTGCCTCCGGACTCCGACGATGAAGCTGCGCCCCGATCCAGGACTGATGGCTCCCACATCGCAGCTCACCGTTCGGCCGCTGAGAGAACAACCGTTGGGCGGCAGAATACTGTCTACGGCCCCTTGCAATAACTCGGTGAGGGCGACGCCGGTGGCGATGGAAGGTCCGAGGTTCGTTACGGTGATCCGGTAGCGCGCGGTGCCGGGTTGAGACGGAGTGAGGGGCGCCTTCGTGATGAAGAGATCGGCCTGGCCAGCGGGCGCCGCGCAGACCTGACACAAATCCTCGAACGGAGGGTCGAGGAGAAGTTCCCATCCTTCAATCGTGCCCAAGTCGCCTGTCGAGTTGTCCGATACGGTGAGCGTCCATTCGCCGCCCGAAGATTCTCCTTCCAAGTCGGCGAGCACCTCAAGGGGCTGCGCATCGCCCGCGAACCAGGGAAACGAGCTCGGGCAGTGGCCTTCGAGGTCGGCCACGGCGTCGTCGTCGAAGGTGACCTGCATGTTGTTGCTGCTGCAGCCGAGTGTGCTTGCCGGCACGCCCGGCCGATCGAGCAGCACAACGGTCGTGCCGCTGGGGCTGGTGAGATATATCCGCAAATCGCCTACCCATGGGTGATCGATGTCCACAAAGACGTCGACGTCTCTCAACAACCCCCGTTGATGGACGAAGAAGGTCGAAGTTGCTACTTCACTCGCGTCTCCTCCACCGTCGGGAATTTCCACCGGCACGTCGGGCGTCAGCCTTGACCCGACGGCCATGGTGTGAGAGAGGAAGAAGGGTCCTCCTTCGCTGGAGCGTACTTCGAGAGTAAGATCCACCCGCGAGAAGCACGGCAGGGCCGGAGCGAGTCGCAGCGTGAAGGGCGGCCCTTGGGTCTGGGTGGGCGCGGCGAAGTCCAGATCGGGCCAAGACGCCGTCCCTCGGATGACGGTGACGCCGGGCGTGGAGCTGGTCAAGGTTCCCGTGACATTGGTGAGAGGCGCAAAGCTCTGGAGCGTCACCGGCAGTTCGATTGTCTCGCCGGGTTCCCAGAGCATGTTCAGAGTGCCGGTCCCGCCCGCACAGCGGTCGATGGCGCCGAGGGAATAGAGTGTCAAGGCGTTGGGCGGGTCGGCTCCGCCGACCATCATCGCGCCGGTGTCGTCTGGATCGAGCCAGTTCTGGAGCCTGCTCGCTGCATCCGACCCGTCCCAAGCCTCGGAGAGCTTACCGAAGCAGTCGAATGTCATCACGTCGCAGGAGGCTTCGCCTCCGGACAGGTAACCGACGAGCTTCTTGGTGGCCGGATCCCAGAGTCCCGAGCCGGAGGACCCCTGCTCGGTGGTGCCCTCCTCCCAGTCGTCGACGAGCCAGTGAGTGTCCATACCCCCGCTGCCGATGCAACTGTCGGTCGTGGTCAGCGGGTCGGTGTTGATGCTGATGGCTTTCTCATCCGCTGCCGGGTGGTGAATCCCGACGCCGCCCTGGGGAGGCTCGCCGGAACGGTCCCAGCCGGAGTAGAAAACACTGAATTCAGGGTCGGGATCGTCGTCAAGTTCGAGCAACGTGAAATCGACGTCCCTTCGCGTGGCGCGCACCATCGCCCCGACCTGATTCTGTTCGAGCGACCCGCCACCCAGATCGCCGCAGCCCACGGACTCAAAGTTCCAGAAAACCGTCAGCGATCGGGCCGTCGTGGGGTTGACGCGACAATGGCTCGCGGTGAGGAAGAAGTTCCGGAAGCTGCGGGGTACGTCGGCGAGGAGCTGGCCCGAGCAGACGCGGCGGCCGGAGAGCGAGTAAACAGCGACGCTGCGGATCTGGTCGCGCCACTCATCACCCTGCGGGCAGACTACGTCGATGCTGCAGTCCTGAGCCTTCGACAGATTAGGCCCGCCGTTGAATCCCAGCAGGTCACGATAGCCGCTGCCCACGTGAGTCAAGTGGATCTCGGGTTCCCGTTTGTATTCGGGCGGAACGTACAGTTCCAGGACCGCGCGATCGCCGGGCACGAGCGGAAGCCACAGCTCCCCGTGCGGCTTGCTATCACGATGGGTGTAGGGGCCTTCATAGTAGTCGTGCCCCTCGCTCCAAACATGCAATGTGGCACCGCCGGGCAGGAAGAACTTGGTCAGACCGAAGTTGAGGTCCGTCGCGCCGGCGGCATGAAATCGCAGGCGCCAAAGCCGGCCGCCGTCCGGAAGCTGCTCCCAGCCTCCATGGGTCGCCGGGGTGATATCGACCTCCAGAGGGACGGCGTAGCGCAAGGGCAACGACTTGTCCTCTTGTTGATCCTGGAGCAGGCTGGCTTCGATGTTGGCGACGGCCAGGCCCATCACCGCGACGGTGTCAAGAGGCGCCACAAGCCCGCCCAGGCTCATCGGCGGATCGCCCCGCCGGCCCCAGAGCGTCAGCGGCAGGGCCGCCCACAGCACTGTCAGGACAATAAGGCGGACCATGTGGCGGCCGATTCCCTCCGGCGTCGAACCATTGAGTTTCATTCTGAAGGATCTCTGTGTCTTGGTGTGTACCCTTGGTATGTCAAGGCCCAATAGAAATGTCCCCTTCGGTAGCCCAGTAGAAGTGTCCCCTTGGTGATAGGAGAGAATCGTCATCGTCGGGGCTGTGGAACTGTGGGAATCGCGCAGCGATTTCCAAGGGGCGGTGGGAAGGGTGGAAAACCATCCACGGATCCGCGAGCCCGGCACGGCTGCCGCCACAAGGTTTTCCACGCTTTCCATCCGACCCGGCATTTCCACAGCCCTCTTATGAATTCGCAGCTCGTGTTTTCCGCAACACAGCTCGCCGCCAGGGGTGGTTCGCCGCCGGCTTGCGTCTGGCCACCACGTTCCCCTGCGGTGCCGGCTTCGTCCGCAGCCGTGGCGTCGGCGTGGCGATCACTTCGTGCTCGATCTCGTGCCCCTCAAACCTCACCTGCAAGCTCTCATCGCGCCCCTGTTGGACCGTCACCCGTGCACCCGCCCCCACGCCCTGATTGCGTTTCGGCTTCAACTGCAAACAACGATTCTCGAAACGCACCACCTGGTCGTTGCTCACCACCCGTTCGTACTCCAAGCAGAACACGCCTCGCAGCTCGGTGCCGCGGGGTAGCGCCTGGTGAAAGTCCGCTCCCGCCGCCGGCTCGCAGCAGAAGCGCTCGTTGTGCTCGGCTAAGTACTCCTCGCCGAGGTAACGGTTCGCCGCCTCGTAATCAACGATGCCCCGCAGCCGCATCTTCTTGATCAGGCGGTCCTGGTGCGTGCCGTGATGGCGTTCGACACGTCCCTTGGCTTGCGGCGACGATGCGGCAATGATGCCAATGCCAAGCTTCGCGCACATGCGCCCGAACTGCGTCTCGGGCTTGATGCCTTCCAGTGCTTCCCGCGACGTCGGCTGGCGCTGGTAGACGTTTTTCCAGTCGCAGTACAACGCCTTGGGAACGCCGTGTTGGCGCACCCAGGCTTGGAGCAGATCGGCCGCGGCCCAGGTCGTTTCCTGGCCCGAGAAGCGGCACAGTGCAAGACCGGTCGCGTCATCGACAAAGTTCATCAGACAGGCTTTCGGGCCGCGTCCTTCCAGCCAGTGGTGGTGCGAACCGTCGAGTTGAATCAGCTCGCCGAAGTGCGCTTTGCGTTGCCGCCGGCTGCGATGCGGTGGGCGCTTGCGACTCCGGCTCCACAGGCCCGCCGCGAGCATCCAGCGCCGCAGCGTTTCGCGCGGCACTTCCAGGCCCTGATCGGCTGCCAGATGTTCCGACGCCAGCGTCGGCCCGAAGCGCTCGTGCCCCTCGCCCGCATAGTTTGCGTGCACCAACTCGAGAACCTGCTCGCGGCGCTTGTCATCGGCTCGGTTCGAAGCGCGGCCGACGTTACCGTGCACCAAAGCCTTGACCCCGCCTGCTCGGTAACGCTTGTTGAGCCGCTTCGCTTGGCGGTAGCTGACCTCCAGCAGTGCGGTGGCTTCGGTCAACTTCAGTTCCCCTCGTTTCACTCGGCTCAGCACTTCGCCGCGCCTCAACTCCTTGGCACTCATCCATGTCCTTCCCAATCTTTCACCTCCTCGCAGAGGTCCAGATTAGGGGACATTTCTATTGGGCGCTCAAGGGGACATTATCATTGGGCTTCAACAGGTGTGTACCCTTGGTAACGTTGGCTGGGCGTTGAACCCTGAGCCGTCGGGGAGGGAGTGCCGCGGATCTCAGCGTGGAGTGGACCCCTGTGGCGAGGCCAAGAAAGTAGGGACGGGTCGCGGTTGACTGAAAAAGGATAGCCAATCCAGCCCAATGGGGGCATGATCAACTCATCCGGGGAAGCGGAGGCGGGCTCTGCTGGAGAGCAACCCACCAAGGAATACCCGGCCGCAGACTCATCGCAACGATGAGGGCGGGGTGCTCGCCTACTGAGGCCGCATCCCGCCTTGTGCTGCGCCATCGGATCGATAGATCTGCTCATGCCTTAAGAAAACTCAGGCGGCGTTAGCCGCCTCTTCCCACAGCCGCTCATACTCTTGCGGCGGCCGATAGCCCAGCGCCGAATGCAATCGCGTACGATTGTATTCCCGCTCAATATAAGCGCCGATCTCGGCCTGCGCCTGGGCCAAACTTTCATACTCGCTGCAGTCGACTTCCTCGCTTTTCAAAGTCTTGAAAAAGCTTTCCACGTACGCGTTGTCCTGCGGGCAGCCCTTGCGGCTCATCGATATCCTCGCGCCCGCTTGCCGCAGGGTGGCTACATAAGCTTCCGCGGCGTACTGCGAACCTTGATCGGAATGATGAATCCAGCCCGGCGCCGGACGCCGGCTGCTCAACGCTTGTTGCAGCGCCGCCAGCGGCAATTCGGTTTTCAGGTTCGGACCCACGGCCCAGCCCACCACGCGCCGCGAATACACGTCCAACACCACCGCCACATAGACGAAGTGGTTTCCCAATCGTACGTAGCTGAGATCGGAGCCCCACAGTTTGTTGGGACCCGTGGGTTGGAAATCGCGCGTCAGGTTTTCATAACGCCGCAGCGAGTGCTTCGAATCGGTCGTTCGCGGAACGGTGCGGCGACGTCGCCGCAAGAGCTTCTCTTCGCGCATCACCCGTTGCACGCGCTTGCGATTGACCAGCAGCTTTTGACGGCGCAGCTGTTGGGTCGTCCGCCGGGTGCCGTAGGCCGGATGGTCCAAGGCGGCGTGGACAATGGCCTGCCGCAGTTCCCCGACCTGCTCGCTGTCGGGTTTGGCCTGGCGGTAGAGGCTGGCTCGCGCCAGTCCGCTCAAGCGGCACAAATCGCGCGTGCTCAGCGTGCTCATGTTGCCTTGCCGCCTTGCGGCCCGTACTTCCTCAGCGACGCGCCGGTTCCACTGACGATGCGCGGCCGGCGCAGATCCTCGACACGCCGCAAGGCTGCGGACAAAAAATCAATCTCCATGGCCTGGCGGCCGACTTTGCGTTCCAGCTCCGCGAGGCGGGCCTGGGCTTCGTGGCCGGGCTCGACACGGGCGCTGCCGCCGGGACGCGCCCCGCGCCGGGAAAGGCTTCCTCGACGCCGTAGCGCTCAACTTGTGCCAGCCAGTCGTAGACCTTTTCGCGCTTCACCTCCAGCTCGCGCGCGAGGGCCGAGCCGGACTCGCCGGCTTCGAGCCGCCGGACGGCCGCCAGCTTGAACTCCTTCGTGAATCGTCTTCGAGACAATCGAACCTCCTTACCGTTCCCTGGTTCATTGTCCCTTCTCTACTGGTCTCGCTTTTCGGGTCCATTCCACAGAAAGATGATGTGCTTGGCCTTGGGCGCGAAGTGAGGCCCGAGCGGTCCTGTCGCCGCGGCCGCCGACGCGGCGTCAGCGCCGAGCATCCCGGCCAAGCCGACAGCGCCGAAACCGCCGCACAGCGATTCGACAAACGCCCGGCGGCTCAGCGTCACCGGTCGCGTGTTCGAAGCTGGTAGCGAATCGCTCAGCATTTCTCAGATTGTAGCGGTTGGGTAACGGACAGGGACCATCGCGGGAACATAGGGCACGAATGTGCTGTTTCGAGAGCACAGTCAGACGGGCGTAGAATCAGAGCGCCGCAGGCGTGGCCCAAACAACAGCCTGGGGTGGAACCCCAGGATTAGGGAACAACGCGTATCAAACCTGTCGGGATGCGAGGGCGGGCTCAAAACGCCCGCCCTCGCATCCCGACAGGTTGTGGCTGAGAGACTGCACCGTTTCCCAGGGCTCACGCCCTGGGCTATTATCTGGGCCGCGCCTACGGCGCTCAACACAGCTGCAGTAGTAGGTGGGGCAGGCTGGTAAGATTGGCCTTTTCATGCGGCATCACCTCAAACCTCGGTTCCGGCAGCGGACGCCTCCAGTTGCGCTCACCACCATGCTGATGGCGATGCTGGGCTGCTCAGGGCCTGGGACCGCACCGCGGGGGCCGCTCGTGTTCGCGGCGGCCAGCCTCAAGGACGTACTGGAAGACGTGGGCCGAGAGTTCGAGAGCCGCCACGGGCTCAAGCCGCTGTTCAACTTCGCGGGCTCCAACGTCCTGGCTTTGCAGGTCGAGGCGACCGAATCCGCAGACGTCTTTCTGTCCGCCAGCGAGCGGTGGATGGATTACGTCGAAGAGAAGCAGCTCCTTGTCGCCGGCACGCGGCGCTCGTTCCTATCGAACCGCCTCGTCATCATCGCGAACCGAGACAGCCCCCTTGCGCTCAACGAGCCGGCGGATCTCGCCGGCGCCGAGTTCCGCTTCCTCTCTCTTGCGAACCCAGAGGCTGTTCCGGCGGGAGGTTACGCCAAAGCCTTCCTGGAAAACGTCGCCGTCGACGGCGGGAGTCTCTGGTCACGCGTACGCGACCGTGTAGCGCCGGCGCCCGACGTTCGCGCGGCCCTGGGAATGGTCGAGGCCCAACCGGATGTCGTGGGCATCGTTTACCGGACCGACGCCGCGCTATCTGATAAGGTGCGAATCGTGCTACCGGCGCCGCAGTCGCTCGCTCCCGAAATCAGCTACGCAGCCGCCCAGGTTCGTGGTGGCCGCAACGCGGAAGCCGCGCGCGCCTTCCTCGGGTTCCTGGCAAGCCCTCAAGCCCTCGAACTTTTCGGCAAGCACGGCTTCGTGATCCCCGGAGCACAACCGATCGAATGACGGAATCGACTCTGAGCGCGATCTTGCTGACGCTCCAGGTCGCGTCTGTCGCCACGCTCGTGGTTCTCATCCCCGGGACCTTGTTGGCTTACTTGCTGGCTCGCGTCGAGTTCCGCTTCAAAAGCGTCGTCTCGACGCTGGTCGGATTGCCGTTGGTCTTGCCGCCCACGGCCGTGGGCTATCTGCTACTGCGGATGCTCGCGACGGACGGCATGCTCGGCCGCAACACGATCGGCTTCGACCTCAGCATCCTACTGACCTGGAAAGCGGCGATCTTGGCATCCGCCGTCATGGCCACTCCTCTGGTGGTGCGGACAGCGCGCGTGGCTTTCGAAGGCGTCGACCCGGGACTGGAGATGATGGCCCGCACGTTGGGCCATGGACCCGTCTCGACGTTCGTCCGGTACACGCTGCCGTTGGCTTCCCGCGGGCTCTTGGCGGCCACGATCTTGGGATTCACCCGGGCCATCGGCGAGTTCGGGGCTACGGTTACGATCGCCGGCAACATCCCCGGCCACACGCAGACTCTCGCATCGGCAATCTTTTCAGCCCAGCAAGTCGGTGACGACCGCTCGGCCTACGTTCTCGTGTCGATGGCTCTGTTGGTGGGATTCGCTAGCATCCTTGTATCGGAACACCTCTCCAGGCAGCGGCCCCGACACCGCCACGCGCGATGAGTCCCGAACAACTAACGGTCGATGTGTTGCTTCCCCTGGACCACTTCGACGTGCGCGCCGCCTTCACGGCTGCTCGTCACGTAACCGGCATCTTCGGGCCTTCCGGGGCGGGCAAGACCAGTCTATTGCAGTCGATCGCCGGACTGAAGCGCCGCGCCACGGGCCACGTTCGGCTCGGTGAGGAAGTTTGGCTCGACTCGCCGCGGCGCATCTACGTACGCCCTGAGTCGCGCAGCATTGGCTACGTGCCGCAAGAGGACTTGTTGTTCCCGCACCACAACGTGCGGCGCAACCTGCTCGCCGGCGCCTCCCGTGCAAGGCGCTCGGGGAACTCACTCGAGCGGACGTTCCAGACCGTCTGTGAGCTTTTGGAGATCACGCCGCTGCTCGATCGCGACGTCGCGACGCTGTCGGGCGGCGAACGGCAGCGCGTCGCGCTCGGCCGGGCGATCTGTTCCGGGCCGCGGCTGCTGTTGCTCGACGAGCCGTTGGCCTCGCTCGATCTTCCCTTGCGCCGCCGAGTCTTACCGTTCCTACGCAGGGTGGTGGATCAGTTTCAGATTCCGATGTTGTTGGTTTCCCATGACCCCATGGAGGTGCAGGCGCTCTGTGACGAGTTGATTGTCCTCGCGAAGGGCGAAGTTGTGGCCAGAGGCGAACCACCGGACGTGCTCACCGACCCCAGGGTGTTCCCAGCGACGCTGCCAGACGGCTTCGAGAACATCCTGCCCTGTACCGTGGCCGAAGTTGCTGAGCAGACGACGGAAGTCTCGCTCAGCCCGGGCAATCCGTCGCTTCGGCTGGCCGTCTCGGGCGCCCGGAGCTCGCCTGGGCTGCGCATGTGGGTGGGGGTGCCTGCCAGGGACATCATCCTTTCCGCCGCGCACCCGGTGGGGCTGTCGGCGCCCAACGTCCTGCCCGGGCGGGTCGTCAGCGTCCAGTCCGTTGACGATCTTCGCTTGATCACCGTCTCGGTCGCCGATGACGTTCGCAATGTGGCAGTGGAGGTGATGCCGGCGGCCTGTAGTGATCTGAAGCTTGCCTCGGGGAGCCGGGTGTTCCTCATCATCAACACCGCAAGCTGTGTGCTTTACGATTCCGATTTCACTTCCACCGCCTTCGCAGACAAGATCGGCGCGTGAGTGCCTGAGTCCGGTTCGCTCATCTTCACTGAATGTGGGGGCTCGGCATGCCGAGCCCGAACGCCTGTGACGGGCCCGAAGCCTCAAAGCCGTCAGTCGTCGGCATGACCTCTCACTCGAGTGGCCGCCTATTCACAGATCTCCCGGTAGTATTCTTCGTAAAGCGGGATGATCTTCGTGGAGCAGAACTTGTCCTGTGCCGTCTGGCGTGCCGCTGACGCCATCGAGTCGTGCAGGGCAGACTCTGTCAGCAGCGAGCGGGTGGCTTGGGCCATTCCCTCGACGTCACCGACCGGAAGCAGCATCCCGTCATGACCGTGGGTGACGAGCTCGGGCAGCCCACCCACGTCCGAGGCAACAGGCGGAACGCCGCAGGCCATGGCCTCGAGCGCCGCCAGGCCGAACCCTTCCATTTCACTCGGCAACAGAAGGACGTCCGCCAAACCCAGCAATGGCGCCACTTGAAGCTGCTTGCCGAGAAACAAGACGCGGTCGGCCACGCCGAGTTCGCGGGCCAGCGACTCAGCCGGTCCGCGCTCGGGGCCGTCGCCCGCCATGACCAGCCGCGACGGCACGTCGCCGGCAATCCGGGCGAAGACGCGAACACAATCGAGCACCCGCTTCACCGGTCGGAAGTTCGAAAGGTGGAAGAGGATCTTCTCCTCGGGCCCGGCGAGCCGCGCACGACCATCAGGATCATCGACCGAGTGGTACAGATCGCAATTGACAAAGTTCGGGATCACACGAATCTCGCGCTCGATCCCGAACACGTCGATGGTGCGATCGTGCAGGTAGCGGCTGATCGTTGTCACGCCGGGGCTCTGCTCGATCGAAAAGCGTGTAATGGAGAAGTACGAGGGCTCGTTGCCCACGAGAGTCACGTCGGTTCCGTGCAGGGTCGTAATGAAGGGCAGCCGGCGCGGCGCCGCCATCTGGCTTGCGAGTAAAGCACTGATCGAATGCGGAATCGCGTAGTGGACGTGTAACAGATCAAGCTTGGCGGACTCGGCGACCTCAACCATACGAGAGGCCAGCGCCAGGCTGTAAGGAGGGTACTGAAACAACGGGTAGTTGGCGACCTCGACCTCGTGATAGTGGATGTTCGACGATTCGGCGCTGAGACGGATCGGGTTGGCATAGGTAATGAAGTGGACCTCGTGATCACGTACTGCCAGCTCCATGCCTAACTCGGTGGCGACGATGCCGCTGCCTCCATAGGTCGGGTAACAGGTGATGCCGATTCTCATGGCCGAGTTCTTTGAGGTCGGACGGTGGCAGACGGAAGAGCTGCCCGTACAATCCAAGTACCTAGCAGACCGTCGTGGAAGTGAGACTTTTCATCAAGCCCGTCCGATACGGCTACGTGTTGCGGCACGCGGGCACGGCATGCCGTGCCCCTACATCGCAAACAACGCCGCCTTTCGGCTTGCGCCGCAGGCTGCTAGCGGTCACGGCTCGGTTCCGACGGCCACCGGCTCTTGCGTTCGGCCAAGCTTCGCGGCGATGTCATCGGCGATCCGTATGCCATGGAAGCGGCCGTTCTCGATGAAGATCTCGTTGGTGTGCACGCCGGCCACGATGACGCCTGCCAAGTAGACCCCGGGACGGTCGCTCGCGAGCGTGTCGGCGTTCGTGCGCGGCTTCTGCGTGTCGGGCTCAAGCACGATGCCGGCTTGCCGGAGGAACTCGAGATCCGGAGAGTACCCCGTCATGGCCAGGACGAAGTCGTTGGGCAGCGTCTTCTCGCCTTCCGGTGTGAGGATGAGGATCTCGCGCTGCGTAATTCCGAGGACGGTCGAGTCGAAGTAAGCGGTGATTTCGCCGTGCTTGAGACGGTTGTCGATGTCGGGCCGGACCCAGTACTTGATCTTGTCGCTCAGCTTGCTCTCGCGATGGATGAGCGTAACGCGTCCGCCGGCGCGATAGACCTCCAGCGCCGTGATCGCCGCCGAGTTCTTACCCCCTATCACCGCGACGTCACTGTCATAGAACGGGTGGGGCTCGCGGTAGTAGTGGAAGACCTTGGGGAGGTCCTCGCCGGGAACGTTCATCTTCACCGGAATATCGTAGTAGCCGGTGGCCAGGATGATCTTGCCGGCCCGGTGCTGCACGGCCCCGTGCCGCCTTGAGGTGGCCGCGACGAAAAAAGCGCCGTCTTCGCCTCGAATGTCGTCCACTCTCTCGTACTGGCGAATGTCGAGCCGGTAGTGCTCGGCGACGCGGCGATAGTACTTGAGCGCTTCGGTGCGGGTGGGCTTGTCACGCACCGCCGTCATGGGGATATCGCCGATCTCCAGCAACTCGGGCGTGGTGAAGAAGGTCATGTTGGTGGGGTAGTGGTAGAGCGAATTGACCACACACCCCTTCTCCACCACGACGGCATCGAGCCCGCGCCGTTTCAGCTCGATGGCGCACGAGAGACCGGTCGGGCCGGCGCCGACGATCAGGACATCGAACACGGATGGGTCGGAGCTACGCGGGGAGGCTTGGGACATTGACCCGGGGAAGGGGAATCCGAGGTTCCATTGTAGCGACTCGCAGGGACGTGCCCCCCTTGGGAACATGCGTGCAGAGGCCTGCCCACAGCCTAACTAGTCAAGGGCTGCGCCCTTGATATCCCAAAGGGCCTAGGAGGCAGCTTGTAGGGGTGGACCGCTGCGTCCGCCCCGGCGCGGCGGAGTTGCTCTCGGTTTCTGTGCGAAAGCGACGCCGCATACCCGGGGCGGGGCGGACACGGCGGTCCGCCCCTACACCGTGAACTGAGCCCGTCAGCCTGCTGCAGGTACGCCTCGCCTAACGAGCACAAAATCCTCGTCGCTACGCATAATCGGCTAGGGCCGACGTGAAAGGCCTTGGCAAGCGCGCAACGGATGCTTGTGGAGTGGCCGGCCCCGTCAGCGGACCGGCTTGAGCGGCAAGGTCCGCCTCGGGTCGGGCCGACCGTCGGTTTTCGAGGAGCTGGCCTGCTCGTCGCTGCGCTCACACGCCAGCCGCAGTCCATGAAGAGCGAGCTCGAAGCGGTCGCGGATGCCGGTCTTCTCGAAGATGTGCATGAGATGGATCTTCACCGTGCCCGTGGCGATGTTGAGGGTTTCGGCGATCTCGCGGTTCTTCATGCCCTTGGTGACCAGCTCGGCGACCTGCTGTTCGCGCGGCGTCAGCGGACGAGTCCGCGGATGCCCGAGTGGGGATTCCTGAGTAGTAAGGAGATTCTCAGTCCAGATCTCTTTCCGCACGACTGTGCCCAGGCAATGAAACAACGCCGGGATCGTTGCGGTCTTACGGACAATGCCACGTGCTCCGCATTGCAGGGCGCGGAAGCACTCGACATCGGAGATGTTGGCGGCCCAGATCACGATCTGGGTTTCGGGAAAGCGGCGGCGGACATCTCCGACCCATTCCAGTAAGGCGTGCATCCCATAGGCCCGGTCCACGATCACAATGCCGGGCTCGACTTCTTCCAAGCGGGCCGAGGCTTCTTCCAAGGTGCCCGCGCCGCCGGCCAAAGTATAGTCCTGCGACCGGCTCAGGATGGACCTATTGAATCCCGCAAATTATTATGACACCTTTTGACAGTGTGGAGCATCTATATATGTATGGGCAACCCCAAAGGTGTGAAGCGGGATTTCAAGGCGCTGGAGAAGCGCCGTTTCGAAGCGATGCGGCTGCTCCACCAAGGCCACAATCAGTCCGAGACGGCGAGACGGCTGAACGTCGCTCGCCAAACCGTCAGTGAGTGGCGGCGGCAATACCGCGAGCAGGGTGCGGCCGGACTCCGCCAGGCCGGGCGCGCCGGACGCAAGCCGCTCCTCGATGCCGCACAACGCGAACGCCTGACGTCGCTGCTGCTGGAAGGCCCGGAAGCCCACGGCTTCCCAACGCCCCTGTGGAGCTGTCCGCGGGTGGCTCGGCTGACCGGAGACGAGTTCGGGGTCGCATACCACGCAGGCCACGCCTGGAAGATCCTGCGAGCGCTCGACTGGAGCCCGCAACGCCCGGCCGGAAAGGCGCGCGAGCGCAACGAAGAGCGGATCCGCACCTGGAAGCGCAAGACCTGGAAGCGCATTAAAAAAAAGCCCAAAACGAAGGCCGTACGCTCGTCTTCATCGACGAAAGCGGATTGAGTCAGAAGCCGCATCGCTGCCGCACCTGGGCGCCACGTGGCCAAACACCGGTGCTGCAGTTTAACTTCAACTGGGAGAAGCTTTCCGTCTCGGCGGGGCTGACGCTGCGTAACTTCTACTTCCGGCTCTATCCCGGTGCGATCGGCAAAGAGCAAGTGACCGACTTTCTCAAGGCGTTGGTACGTCATATCGATCGCCCGCTGCTGATCGTCTGGGATCGGCTGCCGGCGCACCGTAGCCGCCTGGTGCAAGAGTTCATCGAACTCTCCGAAGGCCACATCGCAACCGAGTACTTGCCACCCTATGCGCCGGAGTTGAATCCGGTGGAATACATCTGGGCTTACTGGAAGCAGCACGAGTTGCCGAACGTCTGTCCGAAAGACTACGGCGAGCTGAACGAGCGGGCCCGCAAGGCACTCCGCCGCATGTACCGCAAACCGCGTTTGATCACGGCCTTCTGGAAACAGTCTTCTCTTTGTTTTGACTGACTCTATATTATGCGGGAGTCAATAAGGCCCTCGTGAAGGATCGGCTGGGTGTCGCAGAGGAAAACAGAAATCATCGAAGGCCACTTTCTCCTATGTCTTCCCGCACGCAGAACAGATGGGGTGGCATGGCTGTCTCAAATTTTCATCGTCACATCCCCCTGATTCCTACAGTAGATCTCGCGGCGGTGCCTGGCTTCGCGGCCGGGTCCCTGAGGGCCGGGCGAGGCGCCCGAAGCCGGACAAAGTTTTCTCTAAAGATTCTGCAGACCGGCCGATAAGAGGGGCGACGGCGAAATCACGGTGTGTCCAGGAGGGTCGGCGCGCCGCTGCGACCGAAGTGCAGGAACGCGGCGGGAGGCGACCAATTTGTGCCACCTCACCGCCGCAATCTCAATTGTCAGACCAGCACTGCTAAGGGAGATCTCATGAAAGAAAAGTTCCATCGCTTGATGTGCAGGATTCGCGTGATCGTTGACGACGTAGAAGGCCAGGACATGGTGGAGTACGCCCTGTTGGCCGGCTTCGTTGCGGTGGCCGCCGGCGCTCTGCTGCCGGGTATCAGCACCAGCATCAGTACCATCTTTTCCCGTATGGGTAGCGTCCTTACCGTCGCGGCTACCTAGCCCGTCGAGGCAAGCGTCTTTGCCAACCGTTGATCCCGCGGGGCTTTGCCCCGCGGGAAACCCCTGCTAGGGAGATCACCTCTCCCCGCAAGTCAGGAGACCCTGGATGAAAACGCTCACCCGAGCCCTGCGAAGGCTTGCGATTTGGCGACAGGAAGAGGCCCAAGACCTGGTGGAGTATGCGCTGCTGGCGGGCTTTGTCGCAGTCGCCAGCGGGTTGTTCGCTCCAGGCATGACGGAGAGTATGGACACGATCTACTCCCGCCTGGCGTCGAAACTCGTGGAGGCGTCCGGCTAGCAGCTGCTATCCCGGCACGCCTGTGAAGCGAGCCGTGCCGCGGACGCCCTGATTCTACGGATGTTCGCGAATGCTTGTCCGCCCGATTCGCTGTCTGTCGCCACCTTTGAGACGTCTCCGCCTGAGCCTGGGTGGCTGTCAGAGAACCGGCCGCCCGTTACCTGCCAATCGTGACCTTGGGACAAGTAGGGTTATGACGGGGCGTCCCTCGTGGACTATCCCCTAGGACGCCGCCGGCTGATCTCACGAGTTACCATCCCCTGGCCGATGAGGTTACTAGTTTCCCTCTCCGCGATCCGTCTATGCACGGTGTCGCTGGGTCGGACCGGATAGCCGACTGGCCGGCCTCCCGCCGGTGAGTCTGGCAAGGGAGAAGCTGTCATGAACCCCAGATTTCTGTTAGCCCTCGCGATCTCGGCCGCCGTAGCCTTGGTCGTGTCGGGACTCTTCTACCAGATCGCTGTCCGCGATCAGGCGTCGGACACCGAGGAGGTCACGATGAAGGAGGTTGTTGTGGCGACGAAAGACCTCAACATCGGGGCCACTATCAGGCCGGCCGATCTCAAGATGGAAGGCTGGCCGAGCAACAGGATCGCCGAGGGCGCTTTCACGGAGATGGATGACTTGATCGACCGGGTGCCGATCGGGCGAATCCTGGCCGACGAGCCCATCGTCGAGCGCCGCCTCGCGGAGCCAGGGTCCGGCTTCGGGCTGGCCCCGAAAGTCCCGCTTGGCATGCGCGCGATGTCAGTTCGCGTCAACGATGTGATCGGCGTCGCCGGTTTCGTCCTGCCCGAGGCGCGCGTCGATGTGTTGGTCACAGGCAGCCCCCGAGGGGACACCAAGGATGGCCGCATGACGAAGACGATCTTGAGCAACGTGCGCGTGATTTCGGCAGGGGAGAATCTCGAGCCCGATGCGTCAGGCCGACCCCAACGCGTGGCCGTAGTGACGCTGCTAGTCTCGCCTGAACAGGCCGAACTGCTCACGTTGGCCGGCTCGCAGGGCCAGCTGCAAATGGTGTTGCGCAACTCGAGGGACGAAGACGTTTCTGAAACCAAGGGCGTCCGCGAACCGGAAATCTTCTTCGCCAAGCTACAACAGCCCAAGAAGGTCGTGCGGCCCCGGCGGCGCCCCCGGCCGATCGTGCAGGTGGCCGCGCCCCCGCCTCCAGTGCAACTGGAAGTGATCCGGGGGAATCAGAGGTCGGTCGAGTCCTTTGCGTCTCAACCGCAATGAAAGCCACCGCCTGGGACAAACGCTCGGGCGAGGGACCCGAAAGGGCCGCGCGGCCGGCGTCGGATGGACTGGGAGTGATGCGTGAGCGAGCGGAGTTCGGAGTCTCCCCGGCAGTTGACCGCGCTGCTGATCTGCCCCGATTCGAACCTGAGCCGGCAGTTCCAGGAGGCATGTGCCTCGCTCGAGCGATTCACGGTCGGCCTCGAACTCAAGGATTACCCTAGCCCCGCCCGACTCAGTGACCGCATCCGGCAGTCGCAGGCCGACGCGGTACTCCTGGACGTTGGCTCGAATCGGGCAACGGCTCTGGCCCTAGTGTAGGGCACCATAAATAATGTAACTTATATTGGCTTCCCATCGTCTCTATTAACAGGAGGCATGGGATGCGAAGAGCACAACCAGTAACTTTGAACACAGCGCAATGCAAGCAGTTGGACCGCTACGCGCGGGGCTGCCAAGTCGCCGTTCGTCTCGCCCTGCGAGCCAGGATTGTCCTGCTGGCCGCCGACGGTCTCGAGAATAAGCAGATCGCCGCACAGCTCGGTGTCTCGCGGCAGTTGGTGGCCCGCTGGCGCACGCGCTTTCTCGAAAGCAGCATCGCCGGCATTGCAAAAGACGCCCCACGGCCCGGTCGTAAACCTGCCGTCTCGAAGCAGAAAGTACAGCAGATCATCCACAAGACCACCCGCGAGAAACCGTCCAACGCCACCCACTGGAGCCGCCGCACCATGGCCGCCGCGGCCGGCGTCAGCGCTTCCACCGTGGGACGGATTTGGCGCGCCCATGGCCTCAAGCCCCACCGCGTCAAGACCTTCAAGCTCAGCAATGACCCGCGTTTCGCCGAGAAACTCGACGACATCGTCGGACTCTATCTCAATCCGCCTGAGCATGCTCTGGTTCTCTCGCTCGATGAGAAGTCCCAAATCCAAGCCCTCGATCGCACCCAGCCCGGCCTGCCGCTCAAAAAGGGACGCGGCCAAACGATGACCCACGATTACAAGCGCAACGGCACGACCACCCTGTTTGCGGCGCTCAACAGCCTTGACGGCAGCGTGATCGCCGAGTGCATGCCCCGACACAGCCACCAGGAATGGCTGCGCTTCCTGCGCTTAATTGACCGCCGCACTCCCAAGGACAAACAGCTTCATCTCATCGTGGACAACTATGCCACCCACAAGCATGCCGCTGTGAAGCGTTGGCTCGATCGTCACCCGCGCTTCCACATTCATTTCACCCCGACCTCGGCGTCGTGGCTGAACATGGTCGAGCGATTCTTTCGCGATCTCACCGTCAAGCGCCTGCGCCGCGGCGTGTTTCGCAGCGTGGACGAGCTCGTCGCCGCCATTGACGACTACATCGCCCAGCACAACGGGCATCCCACGCCCTTCATCTGGACCGCGACCGCCTCCGACATCCTCGAGAAAGTCAAGCGCGGACGTGCCGCCCTGCATAAGGTGCAATCTGCTTGACGCACTACACTAGTGCTCGACGAACTTGCGGTTCATCGGCTCCGCAAGTACATTTGAGGTCGGAGTTGCTTTATGAGGCAGGTTCTGTGAAAGGGTCCATCGCTTGACACGTCGTCCTCGAGACCCGGCGATTCTGGTGGGCATCCTGTGCGGGCTGCTGGCCTCCTGCAGTTCCGACCACAAGCGCGTGGCGTCCGTTGCGGAAAGGCCGGTCGAAGGACAGACGACCGGCGGCTTCTACATCTCATGGCAGGAACACCGCATCGATGACCAGGACCTCGCTGGTGGTGTACCGCTTCGTGGCGCCGACGGCCTACAGATGGCCGATCTCGACAATGACGGCCAGCTCGATATCATCTCCGTCCACGAAGACAGCGACCATGTCCGCGTCGCCTACGGCTCCGACGATCCGGATACGTGGTTCCGCCGCTCGCTGGCCGAGGGGGAGGAGGCCCGCGCCGCCGAGGATGTCGCGATCGGCGACCTGAATGGCGATGGCTTCGCCGACGCCATCGTCGCCTGCGAGAGAGGTCACTTGCTGTATCTCCAAAACCCCGGCAGCCGCACCCCCGGCAACACCGTCCGCGGATGGCGCTGGGACCGCGTGATCCCCGAGGTGACTCGCGACCGCGGCTCCTTTATCCGGGTGTTCTTCGCCGACCTCGACGGCGACGGGCGACTGGAGGTCGTCGCCACCAACAAAGGAACCGGCCGATCGAAGCGGGCCATCGCCGAGAAACAGGAGAGCGAGATATCCTGGTTCGAAGCGCCCGACGACCCGCTGGACCCAAGCGGTTGGTCGGAACACGTACTTGGCCGGGTGAAGGTTCCGATCAACGCACAACCGGTGGATCTCGACGGCGACGGTGACCTCGATGTTTTTGCGGGTTCACGCGGTGAATCTAAGGTGTTGTGGTTTGAGAACGTTGGGGACTCAGCGTTTGAGGAACATGCCGTTGCTATAGACGCCCCGTCGGGCCCCGGCACGGGCGAGCTACGGCTGACGGGGTTCAACCTGGCCTTCCATGACCTCAGCGGCGACGGCCGGCTCGACGTCGTCCTGCCCGCCATGCCTCACTCCGCCGTATGGCTCGAACAGCCCGAGACCCCCGACGCTCCCTGGAAGCTCCACCCGATCGGCTCGATCGAGCCTGACGACCTAGTCGGCATCACGCTCGCCGACATCACCGGCGACGGCCATCCTGACTTGATGGCCGGCGGTTACAGCCGCGGCCCGCATCTGGAGGACAGTGAAAACGTCACTGCGAACGACCCGGTCGGACGTCTTGCTTGGTTTGAAAACCCGGGCACGCCCACCGGCGAGTGGAAGCGGCATGATGTCTCGCGCCGCCAGCGTGGCATGTTCGACGCCTTCCTCGCACACGACATGGACGCCGACGGCGACATCGACTTCATCGGCACCCGCGGCAACAGCGGCGAGTTCGACGGCGTCTACTGGCTCGAGCAGCTTCATTCCGAAGCGCCAGTGAATGCCTTCGACCCTTCACGGGATTCAGAGAGTGAGCCGCTGCCTCTGCCTTGAACCGCCTGGGGCCTCCGCGATCCTGTTCTTACCCCACGCTGGACCAGCGCGCCCGAGGATGCTACCGTTCTTGGGCAGGAGGTCGTTATGAAGACGTCTCGTTTACTCGTGATACTGTCGTTCTCTCTGATTGGGATGACGGGGAGCTTCTGGCTCGGCCAAGTGTGGCAAGCGAGTGCCGCCGACCCCTCAAAGCCGGTGACGGTCGACGCCTCCACTTACTCGAGCCTCCAAGCGGCCTTTGACGCCGTGCCGGCCGAGGGCGGTGTCGTGCGGCTTCCGCCCGGCGACTTCGACATCACCGAGCCGCTGGTTGTGTCCACGGCGGAGACGCGGGTCGAGGGCTCGGGCGCGGCGACGCACATTCGCAACCGCAACGAGGAGGGCGAGCCCGCCCTGATCGTCCGGCACCCGGGCCGGAAAGGCGAGATCACCCGCGAGCAGCGCCGCGAGACTTTCCTGTGGCGCGTGCAACTCGCCGATTTCCGAATCAGCGGCAACCCGAAGAGTGGTCACGGCCTCCACGCCGAGGGAGTCAATGAGATCTACGTCAGCGGCCTCTCGATTGATCATAACGGCGGCCACGGCATCCACTGCGTGGACTGCTATGAAGATCCGCGTATCAGCGACTCGATCCTCACCTACAACGGCAAGGCCGGACTCAACATCCAAGGCGGGCATGACATCGTGGTCAACGGGAACCAGTTTGAGGAAAACCAGGACGCCGTCCGCTGCATCGACAGCTTCAACCTCTGCATGACCGGCAACGCCATCGACGACCATCTCCGCCACGGCGTGGTGATTGAGAACACCTACGGGTCGGTGCTCTCGGGCAACATGATCGAGGAGTGCCGAGGTACGGCGATCATCATCGACCGCGACTCCTACGGCATCGCGATCGGCTCGAACGTCATCGCGCATAACCACGGTGGGGGGGTCGACTTGCGCGACGCCTGGGGCAGCTCGGTCTCGGCGAACACCTTCACCCTGATGCCGAACCCGGCCCTGCGCATCGGCCCCGACAGCGGACGCATCAGCGTGACGGGCAATGCCTTCTCGAACAGCCATATCGGGGGCAAGACGCGCCGGCCGGAAGACTACGAAGCCGAGTGGCCCCGGATGGTCTATGGCACAGGCATCGAGCTTGAGGGGACGACCGACATCGCCATCTCCGGCAACCTTTTCGCGGGTCTGATCGAAGAGGCCGTCCGCACTAAGGGTCGCTGCTACAGGATCGCGCTCAGCGGGAACGTCGCCTCCGATTTGGGCCGCAAGCGCCGCGAAAGGCTCCCGGCGTTCGACCTCAGCGCGGCGGCAGAAGCTCGCGTTGGGCTCAATGCCGTCGAGAAGGGCTATGAAGCGGTGATTCAATAGAGCCCCTCCCAGATCTGAAGAAGGAGCCGAAACCTGTGTAAAATCGAGGCATTGACACCTGCGCTGCGCGCCTGATAGCATCAATTTCACACGCAAGCCACGTTTCGAGGGGCGCGCCCCAAGGAGAGAATCAAATGAAGAAAGCTGTCACCATGGTTGTACTGGCTCTGTTCTGTGCCAGCATGGCTTTTGCCGGCGAGTACACCGGCTACGTCACCGATGCGAAGTGTGCCCCGACGAAGGCGGGTGAAGCCCACGCCGGGTGCGCTAAGAACTGCATCAAAGGTGGTCAGAAGGCTGTATTGGCAGACGGAGAAGGCAAAGTTTGGACCATCGCCGATTCAGAGCAGTCGAAGGTCACCCCCCACGCCGGCCATAAGGTGAAGATTACCGGTTCCGGCTCTGGCATGTCGATCGACTCGATCGACAAAGTCGATCACATCAGCGGCAGCTGATCGACGGTTTTCTTCAGGCCCGCCCGGCACAGCCGATCCGTGTCGGGCGGGCCTGATCTCATCTCACCAGCACCCGCGGGGTCTGCCGCGGGACCTGAGTTCTCTATGAAATCCGAGCGAGTCTCTCGCCGCCCGGGCGCGCGTGCGCTCCCGGCCCTCAGCCGACCTTTCTCATCTTCGTAACCCTGCCGATCTCGACCCACTCCACGACGAAGATGTTCCCTTCGTGGTCGAAACAAGCTCCGTGCGGGCATACGAACCGGCCCGACATGAAGTTCTCCCGGCTCATCGTCCGGCGCCGGCGATAATCGTCGAGACCTTCGCCGTAGTGGGCAATGACCTGGTTGTCCTTGTCCATTAGTGTGAGGCGGGCCGCTAGATCGGGAATGAGCAGGTCGCCGCCACGCTTGTCGAAGTGGCAGGGCAGATTCACGCCGTACACGAACTCGAGGTGTTCGCCATCCAGGCTGAAGTATTGCAGGCGGTTGTTGCTTCGGTCGGCGACGAGGAGCCGTTCTTCCCCGCTGCGGTCATCGATCATGATGCCGTGGGGCGTTTGTAGCTGCCCGGGCCTGTCCCCGGGGCCGCCGAAAGTGCGGATGTAGTCGCCGTTGCGGTTGTATTGAACGACGTAGCTCGACCCGTAGCCGTCGCCGACGTAGATGTCGCCGTTGCCCGCGACGGCAAGGTTAGTGGGCTTCCAAATGATCTTCTCGCCGCTGTCGCCGGGCCTTGCATAGACCTCGGACTCGTCCGGGCGTCCGAGCGTGAAGACTTCCTCTCCGTCAAGCGTGGTCTTCACGACGATCGCGCGCTCAATATCGCAGAAGTAGAAGAACTCCTGGTTTCCTTCTCTGTTGAGGTGCAACCCGTGTGCGCCGCCGGCAAACTCAGGGCCCCATGACTTGACGAACTTGCCGCCGGGGTCGAAGACGACCATCGTATCGAGGCTTTCGCTTGTCTCGTGGACGGTGTGGTGCACGTAGATGTATCCGGCTTCATCGACCTGCACGCCGTGGCAATTGCCGTACTTGATGCGGCTCGGCGCCTCGCCCCAGTCATGGATGAGTTCGTAGGTGTGTTCCCCACTACCTTGTACAAGTTCGTTGGACATGTTCCTCTCTCGCCGCCGGTGATTATCGGCGGGACCGACCGAGCAGCTGCACATAATCCTCGCAGGTGACGAGTCGATACCGCCACATGCGCCGCTAGCGGACCTGAGTCCCGAGGAATCGGGCCGTGACACAGGACGGGACAGCCCGGAGGCTGGCGCCACATTGCAGGGAACAACTAACGCCGGGGAGGCTCTTCGACGTTCTCGCCGGTTCCTTCGTAGCCCGGGCGCACTGGGGCCTCTCCGATCACAATCTCCCGTTTGGGGTCAAAGGCCATCAACCGGTTGTTGCGGTACGACTTCACCCCCAAGTCGATCGCCGCCATCACTTGGTAACCAAAGAAGGCATCGAAGTTCGGCGTCTTGCGCGAGCGCATGCAGTCGAGGAAGTTGCTGATGTGGTCGGTCGTGAGCTCCTGTTTCTCGACGGGGATGATGAGCTCGCGCTTGCCCGTGGCGGCCTCGAACTTCTTGCGGAACTGGTGCTCGGGCAGTACGGCAACCGCCCCGGGGAGAAACTGAATCGACCCTTCGTGACCGTAGATGATCGGCGGCAGGCCTTGATTGCCGGCGGCGGAGGCCATCGAGGCCGACATCAGCGCGTAGTGGTTTTCGTATTCGATGTTGGTCGAGTACGTGTCTGGTACCTCGCGGTCCCTGTGAACGTAGATGCCGCCGTTGGCGGTGACGCGGACCGGGAAGCTCGGCCCGATGGCGAACTCGAGAGGCGCCAGCCGGTGATAGAAGAGGTCGGTCGCGATGCCGCCGGAGTAATCCCAGTACTTGCGCCAGCGAAAGTAGCGATCCGCGCTGAAGGGCCTCTTCGGGGCGGGCCCTAGGAACAGGTTCCAGTCGATGTTCTCTGGTGTGCCATCGTCGGGAATGCGGTAGTTCCATTCGCCGTGGAGCGAGTTCCGCGAGTAGGTGTTCTGGGTCCAGAGCGGCTCGCCGATCCAACCCTTTTCGATCACTTCCCGGGCGCGATGGTAGCGCTTGTCGGAGAGGTGCTGGCTGCCCACTTGCAGGATGGCTCTGTGGGTCTTGACACGTGCCGCCAACTCGTGCGCTTCGTGCAGCGTGTAGGTGACGGGCTTTTCGAGGTAAACGTCCTTGCCGGCGTCGAGGGCGTCGAGAGCCTGCGGCGCATGCCAATGATCTGGAGACGAGATGACGACGGCGTCGACGTCGGAGCGCACCAGCATCTCGCGGTATTCGTGGTGGATGCCTTTCGGCCCGAGTTTGGCCATCTCGCGGGCGCGCTCTTTGCGTTCCGAATAGATGTCGCAGACGGCGACCACCTGCACGTCGGATTGCTCTTGGCTGCGCTGGTAGAGTTCGCGGAGGTGGCCGCGGCCGCGTCCTCCGACACCGATGAAGCCGAGGTTGATGCGGTCGTTAGCGCCGATCACGCGGTTGGGGGCGGCGGCAATTGGGGCCGGCCGGCCGGCCGAGCTTGTGGCGGCGACAGTGGCCCCGGCGGTTCCCAAGAACTGACGGCGGGAGGGTTGGCGTTCAGACATGGCTCTATTGTGGCTTACCGGCGAAGAAATCTCCATGGCCAAACCCGTACGTAAGGATTCTGACGAGCGCTTGACGCTCCGCCCCAAACCGTGCCCGCCCCTCAACTTCAGAGCCGCGGACGGAAGTCCGCGGTTGCCCGTCGGCGCAACCTGATGCATCCAACTACGGGTCCAAGCCCCGGCAGGGGCGACTGAAAGTAGCCCACGACGCAAGTCGTGGGTAAGACCGAAAAACCATCCGTAGCCCCGGTAGGGGCGTTTGAGCCTTGCTGTTCCCGACACCTAGTGTAGTGCACCATAAATAATGTAACTTATATTGGCTTCCCATCGTCTCTATTAACAGGAGGCATGGGATGCGAAGAGCACAACCAGTAACTTTGAACACAGCGCAATGCAAGCAGTTGGACCGCTACGCGCGCGGCCGCCAAGTCGCCGTTCGTCTCGCCCTGCGAGCCAGGATTGTCCTGCTGGCCGCCGACGGTCTCGAGAATAAGCAGATCGCCGCACAGCTCGGTGTCTCGCGGCAGTTGGTGGCCCGCTGGCGCACGCGCTTTCTCGAAAGCAGCATCGCCGGCATTGCAAAAGACGCCCCACGGCCCGGTCGTAAACCTGCCGTCTCGAAGCAGAAAGTACAGCAGATCATCCACAAGACCACCCGCGAGAAACCGTCCGACGCCACCCACTGGAGCCGCCGCACCATGGCCGCCGCGGCCGGCGTCAGCGCTTCCACCGTGGGACGGATTTGGCGCGCCCATGGCCTCAAGCCCCACCGCGTCAAGACCTTCAAGCTCAGCAATGACCCGCGTTTCGCCGAGAAACTCGACGACATCGTCGGACTCTATCTCAATCCGCCTGAGCATGCTCTGGTTCTCTCGCTCGATGAGAAGTCCCAAATCCAAGCCCTCGATCGCACCCAGCCCGGCCTGCCGCTCAAAAAGGGACGCGGCCAAACGATGACCCACGATTACAAGCGCAACGGCACGACCACCCTGTTTGCGGCGCTCAACAGCCTTGACGGCAGCGTGATCGCCGAGTGCATGCCCCGACACAGCCACCAGGAATGGCTGCGCTTCCTGCGCTTAATTGACCGCCGCACTCCCAAGGACAAACAGCTTCATCTCATCGTGGACAACTATGCCACCCACAAGCATGCCGCTGTGAAGCGTTGGCTCGATCGTCACCCGCGCTTCCACATTCATTTCACCCCGACCTCGGCGTCGTGGCTGAACATGGTCGAGCGATTCTTTCGCGATCTCACCGTCAAGCGCCTGCGCCGCGGCGTGTTTCGCAGCGTGGACGAGCTCGTCGCCGCCATTGACGACTACATCGCCCAGCACAACGGGCATCCCACGCCCTTCATCTGGACCGCGACCGCCTCCGACATCCTCGAGAAAGTCAAGCGCGGACGTGCCGCCCTGCCTAAGGTGCAATCTGCTTGACGCACTACACTAGCGGTGGTATCGACGAAAGACGGCCGCTCTCTTCGAGTCCCACCCACGGGGTGGCAGGAACAGAAAACCTCAAACGCCCCTGCCGCTGCCGGGGCTTATCGCTGTGGAAAAGGCAGGGGCGGATCAGGATCTAGGAGCCTGTACTGGTTGGAGCCGTGGGTGCGCGCCCACGGATTTACATCCGCGGCTTTGTTGCCGCGGGCCGGGGCTTCCAGCGATCGGCAGAGTTGCTACGTACGGATCTGGGCCATGGGTGGTAGTCGTCGGTAGTGGTGGCCGTCAGCGCCGCGCTCCGGTATGATCGTGAACGCGATGGGGAGCGGCGGGTTCTTCTGGACGCCGCCCAACGTGGAAGCGATCCATGCTGACTTATTCACGCCGTCACTTCCTGAAGGCCGGAGGCGGACTGCTTGCCGGCGGCTTGTTCCATCAGGCGGCGTTCGCGGCCCAAAAGACCGCCGATTCGGTCCGAGGCCCCATCCGAATCACCGACATCGAGGTCCACGACATCACGGTCGACTACGATTGGATCGCTTATCCCCTCAACCACTACTACGGACCGACCAAGCGTACCGTCTACGTCGTCCACACCGACAAGGGACTAACGGGGCTCGGAGAGGGTAGCCGCGAGCCGGACGAGGTCATCGAGAAATACTTCGGCACCAGCCCGTTCGATTGGGTGGGAGATGAAACCTCGCTTCGATTGGGCACTGCCATGTACGACCTGATGGGCAAGGCGGCCGGGGTCCCGGTCTATAAGCTGTTCGGCCAGCGGTACCGTGCCTGGGTGCCTGTCGGCTCTTGGACCGTATCGAGTGATCCCAAGCACATGGCCGAAGCCGTTCAGCGCTACTCGGCGCAGGGCTACACCTGGCTCAAATATCATCTCTCGCCGTTTGAGAACGTCTTTGATCAGGCCGAAGCAATGCAGGCCGTCGCGCCCAAGGGATTCAAGATTCACTACGACCTGACGATGGGCGGCACCGACGATCACATGTTCGAACTGCTCGAGAAACTCGCGCGCCATCCCATCGCCGGTTGTTTTGAAGACCCGTTCGAACCAAATGACCTTGACAGCTACGCCGATCTGCGCAAGCGCGTCAAGCTACCCGTGGTGCTGCACCATTTCCTAATGCTGGCGACGTATTCGGTGCTGCGCCGGGTGGCCGACATCTACATGCTGGGCCACTACAAGATCGGTGTCGCGATACGCCGGGCAGGCCTGTTTGCCGCCGCCAATGTGCCGTTCATGGTCCAAAACGTTGGCGGACAGATCACCCGTGCCATGTCGACCCACATGCAAGCCGCCTTCAAGACGGCGAGCTTCCATTTCCACGGCGACGCCGAGACCTGGAAGTCAGACGTCGTCAAAGAGCGTCTGGAGCCGGTCAACGGCTTCCTGCGGGTCCCGGAGAAGCCGGGCTTGGGCGTGACGCTTGACCGCGAGGAACTCGAACGCTTGAAGAAGCTCAAGCTGCCGGAGCAGTCGAAGTGGATTATCAAGACGCGCTTTGCGAGCGGGACGATGATGTACAACATCGCCGACCCCAAGCAGTCGATCTTCATGGTGCGGCCCGACCGGCGGCGATTGATCCCCATGAGTTATGCGTCAGCGGTGACGACCGAGTATTGGGATGATGACGGTTCGGCCCGAGTACCGGGCGATGTTCAAACGCATCGAGCATGAGGGTGTCGTTCTTGACAAGATGTGAGGCGGGCGCCGCGTCGCCTGGGACTTGACGTGTTCGCTCGAATGATTTCCCAATCGGAGAACAGGATCTTGGAGTAACTGATGACTTCTCATTCACGCCGCCGTTTTCTCAGAACACTCGCCGCCGCACCCGGCGCGGCCCTCCTTTCGAACTACTACACTCTGGCCGCCGCGGAGATGGGCCGCCACAAGATTCGTGACATCAAGGTGATGATGCTGCAAGGCCCGCGCACGTACACGCTGGTGAAGGTCGAGTCCGACAGCGGTGTCTATGGCATCGGCGAAGGTTACGGGAACCCGGGCGTCGGTGTCAAGGAAGGCATCCTCGACATCCGGCCGAGCTTGATCGGCAAAGACCCACTTGGCATCGACACGCTCTACACCAAGCTCGGACGCCGCACTGACGGCTCGGCCCATATGCTCATCCGCGCGGTCAGCGGCATCGAGATCGCTCTGTGGGACTTAGCGGGCAAGATCCTCGGCGTGCCGGCCGTGACGTTACTCGGCGGCAAGTTCCGCGACCGTGTCCGCATGTACAACCACGGCGGGCCGCGCAAGTGGCTCGACAAGGCCTCGTGCCGCGAGTGGGCTCAGCAGAAGCTGGCCGACCCCTCGGGCTGGACCTGCGTTAAGTTCGGCCTCACGCACTCGGACCCCGCAGTCGACAAGGCCCGCGATCCCTCCCACCGGCTGCTGACCTCCCAGGAACTGCGTGAAATCCGACAGGGTTTTGAGAACTGCCGCGACGCCATCGGTTGGGAGCACGACATCATCGTCCACTGCCACTGGGAGTACGACCTGCGCACGTCGATCCAGTTGGCCGAGGCGATCGAGCCAATCAAGCCTCTTTTTCTCGAAGACCCGCTGCCGGTCGACTACGCCTCGAGTTGGCGCCGGCTGGTCGAGAGCACTTCGGTGCCGATCTGCATGGGCGAAAACCTCGCGCGCCGACACGGCTTCAAGGACTTCATCATCAACCACGCCGTCGACATCATGCAGCCCGATATCCGCAACACCGGCGGGCTGCTCGAAACCAAGAAGATTGCCGACTTGGCCGACCTCTTCTACCTGCCGCTGTGTCATCACAACACCGGCAGCGTCGTCAACACCATGGCGAGCGTGACTTCGGCCGCTTCCATCCGCGACTACTTGGCGTGCGAGACGATCGTCGGCAAGCGCGACTGGATGGACGACGTGATCCTGCACGACCGTCCAATCGTCGAGGGCGGCCATATCAAAGTGCCCGAGAAGCCTGGGCTTGGGATCGAACTGAACCCCGACGTCGTCAAGGTGCATTTGGCGGAAGGGGAGGACTACTGGGGATGAGCAGAGGGTCAAACAGGACGCGGGTATCATTCGATGAGTCCGAGGCTAGCGGCTTCCTGAGGTGAATCGATGGGTCAACAACAATCAGCTCGCGCGCCCCACAGCGTCAAGGTGCGCAGTTTGGAGAGCTGTAGTTGAGGGGAGATCTTCGCGCGGGAAGTGTTCGATTCTGAGACGGGCGGTGTGGAATCTCGATGGGAGGAGCAAACATGAACGTAGAGCCGCAAACCCGTCGGAGACTCTTAGGCGAATGTGTTGCTAGTTGCAATTGTGCCTGGCACTGTGTGGGATGACGGCTATACCTCCACAACCGAGACATTGACCGTACAGCACGGTGACATCACGTTCCAGCATCCGGGTCGATTCTCCGTGTACGCCACGCCGGTGGGGACGAACCAGACGTAGGCCGTTTCTCGCCGCCACACACTATCGGCCGCTACTGTTACGGAAAGTACCGCATCGATCACTCGATTCCCCGAACATAGGGTTTGCCGTATGAGTGCGCCCGCTGCCGCAAAAGCCTCCCGCGAAGCCACTCTCGACGAAGCTCTGGAAGCGATCCTCAAGCGCGACCGCATCGTCGTTGTAGTCGGCCTCGCGCTGCTCACTGTGGTCTCGTGGGTTTACATGGTCTACCTGGCCTGGCACATGCAGCAAATGGACATGGAGATGGCCATGCCGCAGATGCAGGCGTGGACGGCCTGGGACCTCGTCCTCCTGTTCATCATGTGGGCAGTGATGATGGTGGCCATGATGGTACCCTCGGCGGCCCCGATGATTCTCCTGTTCGCCACCATCAACCGGCGGCGCCAGGCGCGGCGGCAACCGTTCGTTCCCACGGCCGCGTTCGTCGGCGGCTACCTTCTCGTATGGACGGCCTACAGCGCATTGGCCACACTCGCCCAGTGGGGATTACACTCGGCGGCGCTACTCTCACCGATGATGGTCAGCACCAGTCCCATCTTGGGCGGCGTGCTGCTTCTGGCGGCCGGCGTGTTCCAGTGGCTTCCCCTCAAGTCCACCTGTCTCAACCACTGCCGGTCTCCGATCGGATTTATCACGTCGGAGTGGCGTGAGGGCTCGCGGGGCGCGCTGATTATGGGAATACGTCATGGCAGCTACTGCGCCGTCTGCTGCTGGGCTTTGATGGCACTGTTGTTTGTCGGGGGCGTAATGAACCTGCTATGGGTCGCGGCGATTGCGGCCTTCGTCTTGATCGAAAAAGCGGCCCCCGCCGGGATTTGGGTCAGCCGAGTCGCGGGCGTTCTTCTGGTCGCGGCCGGGGTGTGGATGGCTGCATCAACCTCCGCCTAGCACTGGGCTCGCCGTGGCTCACGGGCGGACTCGCCCCCCGTTGTTAGAATGATTTCATGATCTGGGTGACGGCGGTTTCGCTGCTTCTTCTGGCCGCCGCGCCGCCGAGCGAGCTGACGGACGCGCGTGCCGCCCTCGACGAGAAAGACTATCTCCGTGCCGCGGAGTTGCTCGAAATAATCGTTGCCGCGAAGCCCGACGACTTCGAGTCACGCTTCGACCTCGCTTTCGCCTACACCCAACTGGAACAAGACGAAAAGGCCATCGGCCATTACCGTAAAGTCGTCGAACAAAAGGCCGACTTAATTCCAGCGCAGGCGAATCTCGCCATGTTGCTCATGCGCCGGCAGCGTCCGGCTGATGCCGCACCGCATCTGAAGGCGGTCCTCGAGGCCCGGCCCGGCGACGCTCGCTTTCAACACATGCTCGCGCGGGCTTTATTTGACGCGGAGCGTTTTGAAGATGCGATTCCGGCGTTCGAGCGGGCCTTGGAGCTGGACCCGGCCTCGGCCGATGCGCACCTCGGCCTGGGGCAATCGTTGGCCCGCGTGGAGCGCTTCGATGAAGCGGCCCGTGCGTACCGGGAGGCCACCGGCCTGAATCCAGCGTTTTCTCAGATGACGCTCGAGTTGGCTGAGTTGCAAGAGAGCAAGGGCCGCATCCGTAAGGCCCTGGAGCTTTACCGCGAATACCTTGGCTCGCACCCCGAGGAGATCGCCGTACGCGAGCGGGTCGGCTTCCTGCTGCTAAACCTCAAGCGCTACCCCGAGGCGGTCGAAGTACTGAAAGCCGCCACTCGCGGGAATCCCTCGGCGGCCAACCGGGCCGCACTCGCCCAGGCCCACTCGATGAATGACCAGCCGCACAAGGCCTTGCCCCTGCTGCGCGAGGCCGTGAGCGCCCAACCGGCGAACGCCGATCTACGAATCCGGTACGCCAACCTGCTGCTTCACAGCCAGGACTTCATCCAAGCCGCACAGAACTATTTGGAAGCCGTTAAGAACAACCCGGACCTGCTCGACGGCTGGAACGGCTTGGCCTTCTCGTTGTTCCGGGTGGAGAACTATCAAGGCGCGTTGAAAGCGCTCGCCGAGTCCGCCCAGCGTGGCCCCCAGAAGCCCGCTAACGTCTACCTGCGGGCGCTGGCGCAAGACAAGCTCCAGATGTATCGGGAAGCCCTGGCGAGCTACCAGATCTTTGTGTCTCTGCGTTCCGGCATGGAAGACGAGGAGTGGAAAGCGGGCGAGCGCACCAAACTGATCAAGCAGATTTTAGGGAAATCCGGACGATGAAGTTCGTAACGGCCGGCTTGCTGAGCATGGCGGTGCTGGTCGGTCTGCACCCGGCTTGGGCCGGAACAAGCGAGGCGCTCGAGAGGATTCAGCGCGAGCCGAACCGGCAGCGGCGCGCCAGGTTGGCTCTCGATCATGCCGCCTCTTGTGTGGATCGCGCGGGGCGGGCCTACGATCAGGGTGCTCCGGCGACGGGAGAAGCACTGCTCGAGGAGATCGAGGCTGCCGTAAAGCTGGCGAAAGCATCACTCGACGCGACCGGGAAGAACCCATCCAGCAAACCGAAGCATTTCAAGCGGGCGGAGATTGCGACACGTAAGCTGATCGTTCAGCTGGATGACCTCGAGACCCGGCTCGGCTTCGATGAGCGGAAGCCGCTACAGGCGGTTCGTGCCCGCATCTCTGAGATCAACGGCGAGATCCTGATGGGTATCATGGCGAAAAAGAGATGAGGAGGGGACGATGACACGGCTTGTGGCAGGGCTTGGGTGCGCATTGCTCCTGGGCGTCTCCCTCGTGGCACAGGATTTCGGGGGGTTCAGCGACGACTTCCTCACCGATCACGAAGCCGATACCATTCGGGAGACGCAAGAGCCGACCGAGCGTATCAAACAGTACCTGCACTTTGCTCGGCTGCGGTTGGAACTGGTCACCCAAGCCCTCGGGAAGGAAGGGGTGGGGCGCTCGAAGCTGATCCACCGAAACCTCGACCACTACGGCCGTATTATCGAAACAATCGATCTCGTGATTGACGATGCGGCGGCCCGTAAGGCGGACCTCAGCGACGGCATGGCGTTGCTGGCCGAGACCGAGAAGGAGTTCTTGGCGCGCTTGGAAGGGATACAGGAAAACCCCGCCGATGACGTATGGGCTTACGAGTTTGTTCTCGAAGGCGCCGTCGACATCACCCGCGACAGCATGGAGCTGGCACTGGAAGACCTCGGCGACCGCGGTCGTCGGATTGTCGAAGCCGATGCCCGGAAGGAAAAGGAACGCCGGGCCATGATGACGCCCGAGCGCCGCAAAGAGGTGGATCAGGTCAAGCAGGAGCAGGCCCAGGAAGAATCCGAGCGCAAGACCAAGCGGCCTACCCTGCTCAAGCCCGGAGAGAAGCTCGGGTCGCCGCCGGAAAAGTAGATCCGCTGTTTCCGCCTCGTCCCGTAGATTCATGGCGCCCCGCGAACTGTTGGAGCACTTCGAGCGCCAACCGCGCGGCCGCGCCGATTTCAAGCACCTGACCAAACAGCTCGGCGCACGCGGTCCCCGCCGGCTGGCCCTGCAACAGGCCCTAGACCAGCTCACCGCCGAAGGGCGGCTCATCGAGTACAAGAAGGGCCACTACGCGCTGCCGGGCAGAGACTCCGATCTCGTCGCCGGGCGCTTCCTACAGCACCGCGACGGATTCGGGTTCGTCGTGGCCGATACGCCGCTCGAAGGGGTCCAGGGCGATATCTACGTCCGTCCTCATGCCACCTGCGGGGCCATGAACGACGACCGCGTGCTCGTGCGGCTGCTGCGCGTGATCCACGGCGGGCGCGCCGAGGGCCGGGTCCAAAGGGTCCTGCAACGCACCCACGTCGAGATCGTGGGCGCGTTTCATTACTCGAAGCACGGCTGCTACGTCATCCCCCACGACCAGCGCATAGGGCATCATGTTGTGATTCCGGAAGGGAGCGAGTTGCCGCCGCCCAAGGTCCGCGCCGAGCGGCTGGGAAACCTCGCGCCGCCGGAGGTCGAGACGGCCGAGCAGATGGACGGGATGATCGTCAACGTCGAGGTCACACGCTTTCCCTCACGGCTCGAAGAGGCGCAAGGGCGGGTGATCGAGATTCTCGGCCGACCCGGCGACTTCGGCATTGACGTCGAGATCATCATCCGCAAGTTCCACCTGCCACATCGCTTTCCCGACGCGGTTCAACAGGAGGTTGAAGCGGTTCCTGACTCGATTGACCCACGCGAGATCCGCCGCCGCCGCGACTTCCGCGACTACGACATCGTCACGATCGACGGTGAGACGGCGCGCGACTTCGACGACGCCGTCTGGGTCGACCTACTGGACAACGGGCACTTTGCCCTGCACGTCCATATTGCTGATGTCAGCCACTACGTCGAGCCGGGGACGGCACTGGACAGGGAAGCGAACCGTCGAGGCACGAGCACCTACTTCCCCGACCGAGCCGTGCCCATGCTGCCGGCCGAGCTTTCGACCGGCATCTGCTCGCTCAATCCGCACGTCGACCGGCTAGTGCTCTCTGCGCTGCTCGAGATCGACCGCGGCGGAAACACCGTGCAGGCCGAGTTTTGCCGCGGCGTCATCCGCAGCGTCGAGCGCATGACCTATACGAACGTGAACCGCGTGCTTATGGGTGACGCTGAACTCCGTACGCGCTATCAGCCGCTGGCCGAGCGCTTCGGGTGGATGAGGGATCTGGCGATGATCCTCAACCGGCGGCGGCGACGGCGCGGCTCGATCGACTTTGATCTGCCGGCGCCCGAAATCACGTTTGACGAGTTCGGAGAGATGACCGGGATCGTCCCGTCCGAGCGCAATATCGCCCATAGAATCATCGAGGAGTTCATGCTGGCCGCGAATGAGACCGTGGCCGGCCGGCTCGAGCAGAAGTGCGCCGCGTCGCTCTACCGCGTTCACGAACCACCCGATCCCGGGCGCATTCTCGAGTTCGAGCAGTTGGCCACTACCTTCGGTCACTCGCTCGGCGTCGACATCCCCGTGCGCCGACACGCCTGGACCCAACGGCGGCGAGACGGTTCGAAGCGGCGGCAAGCAGCGCAAGTCGCCGCGGGTGGAGTCGAGGTCTCTCCACGCCACTATCAAAAGCTGATCAAGCGGTTGTCCGGCAAACCCGAGGAGCGCATCTTGAGCTACCTCATGCTGCGTTCGCTCAAGCAGGCCCGTTACAGCGAAGCCAACAGCGGACACTTCGCGCTCGCCGCGCCGACTTACACGCACTTCACCTCGCCCATCCGCCGCTATCCCGATCTCGTGGTGCACCGCCTCCTCGGAGATTGGCTCAACCAGGACCCCCAAAGCCCGTATGGTGACAAGCCGGCGTCCGGCCCGTATCACGAGAGCGATCTGGCGGTGATCGCGCGCGAGACGTCGTTCACCGAGCGTCGCGCCGACGCCGCCGAGCGGGCCCTCATCGACTGGAAGAAGGCGAGGTTCATGGAGGCCCACTTAGGCGACGAGTTCGGGGCCATCGTCATCCAGGTCACGAAAGCCGGCCTGATCATCGAGCTGACGGACCTGTTTATCGAGGGTTTCGTCCCGCTCGAGTCGCTTCCGGGACGCTTCCAGTACCGGGAGAACCTACGGGCACTGATCAACGCGAGAACGAAGCAGAAGTTCGGTCTCGGCGATCGGGTCGAAGTGCTGGCGGTCCGGGTGCCCTACGGAGAGCTGCGGCCGGAGTTCTCGTGGATTCCTCCGGAAAAATCATAACCTGCATATCCCAATGTCGTAGGGGCGGCCCCGGTGCCCGCCCGGCGCTGGGGCCGCGACTGGCGGGTTGCGATTCAATGGTAGATCGTCATTCCGCGAACGGGCCGGCACGGGGGCCGGCCCTACGACCCAGGCGAGGCTTGTGCGCGGTGGCAAGATCGTGGGCGTGAAGTACGTGGATGTTAAGAAGCTCTAGCCCAGACTGGAACCCTTCAGTGGGTGCGGTCGACCCCAGCCGAAGTTCTGATAGCATAACGGGCAAAGACCTGGACTGTCCTGCCACCTGCGGTTACGGTCTGGGGTAGGGACCCCTATGGGCACTGCTGTCGCCATTCCCGAAGTGGAAGAAGAGCTTCGCGAGGGAGACGAGCACCGTCACGAGGTAGCAGGTCTGTATCACGTCATTCTGCTCGATGATGACGACCACACCGCCGACTACGTCATCGAGATGCTTGCGAAGATATTTGACTTCAGTGAACAGAAGGCCTACGTGCACGTGGACGAGGTAGACTCGCGCGGCCACACCCGCCTGCTTACCTGTTCGCTGGAAGAAGCGGAAAGCAAGCGCGACCAGATCCATGCCTACGGGGCGGACTGGCGGTTGCCGCGCTCGCTTGGTTCGATGGCGGCTCTGATCGAGCCCGCCGAATGAAGTCGGCGCTTATCCTGACGCCTCACCGATCTGGCCCGACCGGCTAACCAGTAGGTCCATCTCATCCGCGGTCTCGGCAGCGGCCCGCTTGGCCGGCGGCCGGTCCGGTTTCGCCGACGGTTCGGCCACTTTCGCGTGCGGCGTTAGATGGGCGCGGGACGCGTCCTCGTAGCCGACCGTAACCGAGTGCAATGCGTGGTCGAAGAACTCCGAGATCGATAGCGCCAGCTCATACTCGAGAGCCAACTCCTCCGCCTTCCCCGCCGTACAGCGCCGGATGAAGTCGAGAAGCATCGACTTGGTCAGACTCAGTGCGAAGATAACCTGGCTGAGCGGGATACTCTCGTGGTAACGTTCCCGTCCGAGCTTTACGTAGCGTGCCTCCACGGCTGAACGGGAGCGCTCGCTCAGCCAGCGCCGCATGTTTCTGTAGAGGTCGTCTTTGAGATCAATGAGCCGTTCCGAGGCGAGGGTGCGATACGCCGGGCAGCGCGGATCGGACTGTAGGATCTTGATCAGATCGTTGGTGAGGCGATCGGCACAATCTTGGATTTGGTTAAGAAGTCGTGCGGAGATCATGGTGATTGGGGCCTTCGTCTACAATCTACACCCCTAGTCAAGCCGAAGTACAGGGGAGGGGGGAGGGGGCGCATGCAAATGTAGCCGTGGTGGCTCGGTTGCTGACCCTTACGAATCATGCCGACAGGACACATGTTCACATGTAGGGGCACGGCATACCTGCTCGTCTTCGAAGGTCACTGTATTTTGCGAGCCTCAATAGGAGCGCAGGTGATGTCCACCCCGCTCAAATCAGTTCAGTCCAACCGCTGCGGCTGCGACCGCCTCTCTTCGTCCTTCCGGTCCATCGAGTGGCAGGTGCCTACCGAGGACGAGAAGGAGGCCGCAAGTGTCCAGGCGCCGTCCACAAGCCTTTCGATCCTGTAAGCGCCGTGATCGTGGTCGGACTGCAGACGCCACAGGGGTTCGCGTGAGATCAATCGCTCGATGGGGATCGCGGGCTGGTCACTGGTGATCCCGCGGATGCCCCATGAGCGGCCACCGTTCATCGTTTCGTACAGTTCGAAGGGATCGACCTCGGAGTTCAGCCGCTCGACCACTAGAAAGCCGTGGCCATCGTCTTTGAAGTCGAAAGCGGTGATGACGCCCGAGCGGTCGCCGTCTCTCGTCCAAAGCTCGCGCTGCTCCCAACTGTCACCGCCATTCGTAGTCAACAGCAAGAACGGGCGGGCCTCGGTGGTCAGCTCCCAACGCTGTCCGCCGATCCAGCCGCGCCCATTGTCGAGGAACAGGATTTGATCGAGGGTCGCGCCCCGAATGCGCCCCACCTCCTCCCTCCACGTGACACCCTGATCGTCACCCACGAGCAAGATCGAGGTGACCGTGGCGCTCGGGGAGTGGATATTGCCGAGAGCGAACGTTTTCCCGCCCGCGGCCTCAATGGCCACCAACTCCAGGAACAGCCGGCAGGGAGCGTCCTCGTTGCAGACCATTCCGGCGTTGAGCAGATCCTCGTAGCCGCACTCGAGGGGAACGACGATCGGTTCCCCACGGTAGACCAGTGCCGGCGCTTCCGCCTCCTGACTGGCGGGAGGCTCCGGCGCGGTCTGCCCTAACAACACCTCCGACCCCACCCACCAGGTGACACTGAAGACGCTCACCGAGAGCCAAACACCCCAGCTGTGCCGACCGCCGCTCATCATTCTCGTTTCTCTCGGCAGTGAACGCGTAGCCATCACAGGCACGCCGCCGCCGAGTGGTTCCAGCGCCTTCGATTCTCTCTCCCTACGATACGATGGTGAGAACCAGATGGTTGAGAGCAAGGTATTGCGGCTGCTACATCGAAGTTCCATCCATAGCCTCGCCTCGACCTTGGTTGTCGTCCTCGCTCTCTTCTCAGCCGCCGCCTCGCCTGCGCAAGAGGGCCCCGTCTCCGGTGTCGCCGAGCTGAAGCACACTCTCGATCGCCTCAACACTCTCGGCAGTTTGCTGATGCTTGGAGCGCACCCCGACGACGAGCGCGAAACCATGATCGCCTATTTCGCCCGCGGCCGGCGCCTGCGCACCGCGTACCTCTCGGCCACGCGGGGCGAAGGCGGCCAGAACCTGATCGGACCCGAGCAGTCTGAGTACTTAGGCGTCATTCGCACCCAAGAGCTACTGGCCGCCCGACGCCTCGACGGCGGCGAGCAGTTCTTCACACGAGCCATCGACTTCGGCTACAGCAAGTCCCCGCAAGAGGCGCTCGCGAAGTGGGGGCGAGAGCGTGTCCTGGGTGACATGGTTCGCGTCATCCGCCGCTTTCGGCCCGACGTGATCATCTCGCGCTTCGCGCCCGACGCTTCCAGCGGCCACGGCCATCACACGGCTGTGGGCGAGATCGCTCCCGAGGCCTTCCGCGCCGCCGCGGACCCCAATCGGTTTCCCGACCAAATCCGCCAGGGCCTCAAGCCTTGGCAGGCGAAACGGCTCTACTGGAGCCCGCCGCTGTTCACCCGCAGGCATGAACAGGAGCAGGCCCAGCGCACTGACCGCGTGCGCATCAACAGCGGCGAATATGACCCCGTGCTGGGCCACTCCTATGCCGAGTTGGGTGGGTTGGCGCGCAGCATGCACCGCAGCCAGGGCATGGGCACGTCTCAGAGAAAAGGTTACGTCCCGTCATTTTTCGGCCACGTCACCGGGGACCGCGTCGAGCAAGACCTTCTCGAAAACATCGATACGTCGTGGCAGCGCGTTGCCGGGGCCGAAGAAGTGGGCCGACTCTTGCGCCAGGCCCGTGATGAGTTTCGCGTGGATAAGCCGGATGCGATCCTGCCGCTGCTCTTCCGCGCCCACGGCGCAATGGGGAAGCTCGACGACCCATGGATTGAAGTCAAGCGAAAAGAACTGGTCCGTGCCGTCGAACTGGCGGCCGGGCTGTGGGTCGATGCGGCGGCTGATATCTGGAACGTGCCGCCAGGTTCTCGAGTCGAGCTGAGCCTTTCCGTGCTCAACCGTTCGCACTACCCGCTTACGTGGTCGCGGACCGAAGTACGCGGCGCCGCGCGCGCGCGCATCGACGGCGAGCCGAGCCCGCTCGCCTATAACCGCGTCTCTCGAAAACCTCTCACCCTCGAGATTCCCAACGACGCATCGTACTCTCAGCCGGCCTGGTTGCGGCGCTCCGGCCAGAACGCCTTCTACGACTTGAACGACCCCGGCCTCATCGGGCAGCCCGAATCGCCGCCCGCCCTGGAAGTCACTTTCTCTCTGCGGGACAGGCACGGGACGGAGCTGTCGATTACCAAGCCGGTGCTGCATCGTTGGGTCGACCGCGCCTTCGGAGAGCGCACCCGGCCGTTCGAGGTTGTACCCGCGGTGGCGGTCGGTTTTACGAGGAGCAATCTGATCTTCCCCAGTACCGATCCGCGGGAGGTAGCGCTGCGAATTGTTTCGAACACCGATCAGGCCGCCGGCAACGCCTCCCTCGACGTGCCGACCGGCTGGACGGCGATTCCCGACGCCATCCCGTTCAAGCTGGCCCGCCGCGGACAGGAACTGGCGTTACACTTCACCCTGCATCCTCCCGCAACTGCGTCAAGCGGCCATGTCGCCGCGCGGCTCCGTGTCGGCGACCGGACGCTGTCGCATGGGATGAGGATCATCGAGTACCCACACATCCGGACGCAGACCGTCTTCCCCAAAGCGGAGATGCGGGTCGAACGCACCGACGTGCAGCTTCTCTCCAAGCGAATCGGCTACGTCATGGGCTCGGGGGATCGCATCCCCGAGGCGCTCGAACAGCTCGGTGCCGCTGTCACGTTGCTGTCGAAGGACGATCTTTCCTCGGGCGAACTCAACCGCTTCGAGACCGTGATCCTGGGCATTCGAGCGCTGAACACACGGCCCGACGCGCTAGCCGCGCGGGAGCGTCTGCTCAGCTATGTCCACGATGGCGGCACGCTCATCGTGCAGTACAACGCGGTTTCGCGTCGCGGAGGCTCGCCCTCTGTCCTCGCGCCTTACCCCCTGACACCCTCGCGTGAGCGGGTGAGCGTCGAAGACGCAGAGTTACGAATGCTCGATCCCGACCACCCCTTGCTCACCGCGCCCAACCGTATCACCGCCGACGATTTCGAGGGCTGGGTGCAGGAGCGCGGGCTCTACTTCATGAGCGAATGGGACCAGCGCTACGACGCCTTGCTCGAATCGAACGACCCAGGCGAACCCCCTCGCCGCGGCGGCCTGCTGTATGCGCGTCACGGCAAAGGCGTCTACATCTTCACGGGATACTCCTGGTTCCGCCAACTGCCCGCCGGAGTCCCCGGTGCCTACCGCCTGTTCGCCAACCTTGTCAGCGCAAGGTAGCACGACTCCCGACACATGTCCCAAATCCGTACATAAGGATTCAGACGACCGCTTAACGCCCCACCCCGACGCAACCGCGCCACTCACCACGACAGAGCCGCGGATGTAAATCCGCGGGCTGCACTTCCGCCTCGGCGCAACCAAACGCCTCCAACGACAGGTCCCAGCCCCGGTAGGGACGACTGAAAGTAGCCCACCGCGCAAGCGGTGGGTCCACCGTCCCCAAACGAGTCCCAGCCCCGGCAGGGGCGTTTGAGATTTGTTTCTCCTGACACCCGGTGGGCGGGGAACACGAGAAACAGGCGGGCTTTTCAAAGCCCCGCCTGTCGCTCTTGGGGGTCGCACAACGCAATCTGCAAGCCGGCTTACGGACAGATCACGCACATGTCTCCTGGAACACCAAGCACGGCCTTCCGCCCCGCACCGTGCTAGAATCGCCGCGTCGATGACCTCCGACCACTCCAAGCCCAAGAAGCTCAAGAAAAAAGTCTACGAAAAAGAGCTGGCCAAGCTGCAGGTCGAGTTGGTCAAGCAGCAGCAGTTCATCAAGGCCAAAGGCCTGAAGGTTGTCGTAATCTTCGAGGGTCGCGATGCGGCCGGCAAAGGCGGCACCATCAAGCGCATCACCGAGTGCCTCAACCCCCGCAGCTGCCGCGTCGTGGCGCTCGGCAAACCGACCGAGCGCGAGCGAGCCCAGTGGTATTTCCAGCGCTACGTGCCGCACTTGCCGGCCGCGGGCGAGATGGTCCTGTTCGACCGCAGTTGGTACAACCGCGCCGGCGTCGAACGGGTGATGGGTTTCTGCACCGACGTTGAGTATGAGGAGTTCATGCGCTCCTGCCCCGAGTTCGAGCGCATGCTGATTCGCTCAGGCATCATCCTCATCAAATACTGGTTCTCGGTCAGCGACGAGGAACAGGAGCGCCGCTTTCAGGCGCGCATCAAGGGGCCGACCAAGCGCTGGAAACTGAGCCCCATGGATCTCGAGTCCCGCGCCCGCTGGGTTGAGTACTCCAAGGCGAAGGACAGGATGTTCGCCTACGCCGACATCAAGCAAGCGCCGTGGTACGTCGTAAACGCCGAGGAGAAGGCCCGCGCGCGCCTCAACTGCATCTCTCATCTGCTAAGCAAGATTCCCTACGAGGACCTCACTCCCGAGCCGGTGAAGCTGCCCCTGCGTCAGAAGGACGGCAGCTACGTTCGCCCGCCGGTCGAGGACCAGACGTTCATCCCTGAGGTCTACTAATCCGATCTAACCCTTAATCACGCCCATCGGTCGCAGCCGCGCCACCTTCTTGGCCAAGCCCGCGTTGTGGACCACTTCGATGACCTCATCGACGTCTTTGTAGGCTTCCGGGACCTCTTCCAGGATGCCCTTTTTAGACTCGCTGCGCACGATGATGCCGGCCTTCTCGAGATCCTTCAGGACACGGTTCACGTTGCGGCCTTTCTTCGCCGCCGTCCGGCTCAGCAGCCGTCCGGCCCCGTGACAGACCGTGCCGAAGGTTTCCGCGACCGACCCCGGCTGCCCCGCCAGCACCCACGACGCTGTTCCCATGCTCCCGGGGATGAAGACCGGTTGTCCGACGCCGCGATACGCCTCGGTGACATCCTTGTGTCCGGCCGGGTAGGCCCGCGTAGCTCCCTTGCGGTGAACCAGTACATCGCGGCTTGTACCCTCGACTGCATAGCGCTCTTGCTTCGCGATGTTGTGGCAGACATCGTAGACGAGGTCGAGGTGAACGTCCGGCCCAAACGTCTTGCGGAAGGCCTGCCGGAGAAAGTGAGTGATGCCTTGGCGGTTGGCCCACGCATAGTTGGCCGCCGCGCGCATGGCAGCGAGGTAGTCTTGCCCTTCCGGTGATTGGATCGGCACGCAGGCAAGCTGGCGGTCACGCAGCTCAATGCCGTACTTCTTCATGCCCGCGCCCATTCCCTTCAGTGAATCCGTACACACTTGATGGCCCAGCCCGCGCGAGCCGGAGTGGATCAGCACAACGACTTGACCGGTGTGTAGCCCGAACGCCCGGGCCGCCTTTTCGTCATGAATCTGCTGCACGAACTGAATCTCGAGAAAGTGGTTGCCACTGCCGAGAGTGCCAAGCTGTGGGCGCCCTCGCTCTTTGGCGCGGTCCGAGACCTTGTCAGGATCAGCATCAGGCAACGCCCCAGCAGCTTCAGCAAACTCGGCGTCGCGCGGCTCGCCGTAGCCGTGGCGCACCATCCACCCGGACCCCTGTGTGAGAACGTCGTCGAGTTCCTTGAGATTGATCTTGACGAAACCCGAGCCGCCGGTACCGCACGGGACGTCGCGGAAGATCTGATTGACCAGCTCTCGCAGCCGGTTCCGCACCTCGCCGCGGTTGAGGGTCGAGCGCACCAGGCGCACGCCGCAATTGATGTCGAAACCCACGCCTCCGGGAGAAACCACCCCATCTTCGACGTCGGTCGCCGCGACGCCTCCGATCGGGAACCCGTAACCCTGGTGGATGTCCGGCATCGCCAGGCTCGGCCCGACGATCCCTGGTAAGGACGCGACATTGGCCGCCTGCTCGAGCGAGCGATCCTTGAGGATCTTCTCGATGATCGGCTTGCTGGCATAGACAATGACGTCCGTGCGCATGCCGATGCTGTCATCACGCGGGATGCGCCAGCGCCAGTCGTCGATCTGTTCCAGCCGATGCGCGAGACTCATATGTCCCAGACTCAGATGTCAAGGTAGACTTCGGTTTCCCAGCGGCCGTTCTTCTCCCCTACCTTCAGTTCATAATAGGTGACCGCTTTTATGATCAACTCCCAAGGGTGCCGCCGCGGATCACGAGGCTCACCGAACAGGCGCGCGCGCAGACCCCTCGAACGAATCTCTTCGACTACGAATCGACGCGCTGCAAACCGCGAAGCGTCGAAGAGATAGAGCACTTCGCTCAACCAGTCGACCATGAGCGATTCGTAGTCGTCGGCGCTCAGCTCGACGGGCAGCTCGTCGCGCTCCTCGATCGCATTGGTGCCGGTGGCGATCGCCATCATCGCACTCGCGGCGTTTTCAAGCAGCTTGGCCGGACTGACCCCCCAAGCGCGAAACCCGATGTCGGCCGTGTGTTCGAGGATTTCGAAAGATTCGTTCACGTTCCGAGCCAAAACCGGTCGGGAACCTCTGAACAAGAATCAGAGCCCCACCCGTCAGGGTGGGGGCGAACCCTCACCACAACACGGAAACCACTCTGACCGCCGGTCCGTTTTCGGTTCTGGCGGTCGAATCCCTTGTGCTGTTCTTTCCTCAAAAGGACTGGGGGGGCCACCGCTTGTACGCGCGGCTCAGAACTTCGCCAGTTCCCGAACCACCGCGCCGACGCCGCGTCGAGAATAGACGCTGCACAACCGCTGCTCTTCCGCGGAGACCGGTGTGGACCGAATCAGCTTCGCGTCTTCGAGGTTGCCCCGGCTCGGGATCCAGAAGCTGCCGTCCTCGAACTGCACGTGGCTGACGTACCCGCTCATCCCGCTAATCGAGAAGCTCGAAGCGCCCCGCCCCGATTTCGGCTTGAAGACGAACGCACGGTCGGTCCGGGTCGAGGTCACCTTGCCCGGCTCCAGCCGGAAGCCGCGGCCGGGCGCCGGAACCGATCCGGCGATGTAGCGAGTGCCTTGAGGATCGCTGACCAACCACCCCAGCTCGAAATAGCGTACCGGCTTGCCCGAGAGGTTCCTGACGGTGATCTGTGGCGACCGCGCCCGCGAGCCATCCACCACGGCTTCGCCGGCCACCATCTCGAGCGGGGCATCCGGCAGCTTCAGAGACGCCATCTCGACGGACCGTCCCGTGAACGCGCGCGCTGTTCCCGTAACCCTGTTGGCCAGGCTCAGATCGATGCGGGCGTCCAACCGTGGACGCCGCGCCTGCCGATCGAGGCTGGCACGAATTTCGTTTTCCAGCCGACTCGGGCCACCTCCTTCCAATAATGCCTGGAAGTACCGGCGGTCCCGTTCGGCCTCCAGCTCCCAAACCATCAACTGGCGGCGCGAATTGAACTCGTTGGGGCCGTAGAACGAGAGGTTCGACAGCAACACGCCGTCCACTTCCACCGAAACCGCGTGATCTCCTTGCAGCGGGAACGGCCGGATCAACCGCAGATCCACTCGTGCCGATACGATCTCATCCGGAGGTACATTCAAACTCGGCAGGCCCACTGAGGCCTTGCCGCCGGGCGAAAGCGGTTGCGTCACGACGCCGAGGATCAGGCCGCGCAGGTAGTGGCTGCTGTCGTTGCGAATCTCCAGCGCGCAACGCAGATCAATCACCATCACCGTGCCGAGAATCTGGATCGTCGTCTCACTCACGTCGCGCGAGAGGATCGAGAGCGGCACGTCGGCGGCCAGACGAATGTCAATCGCCTTCTCGGGCTCCTGCCAAAGCGCTTCTGGACCGCTGCGTTGGGCTGCGGCAGTCGGGGCGCGCTGCGCCCGAGCGGTCGACGGACCACTGATCCACGCCGCCGCGACCAGCCCGGCCAGCGCCAACCCCACGATCCATTTATTGCGCGTAGACATGGGTAATCGTAATGTTCCCCGTAGTCGAATCCACCGTACGAAACCGCAGCCAACCGTCCGCGCTGACCCCGACTTCCACATCCGCCTCGCCGAACGACGCCGGGACGATCGACAAGCCGCCGGTCACGGTCATACCCGGGGAAGAGAATGCTCGCCTCGGCGAGGGTGCCTTCCGGAGTTGCCGTTCATTGGCCCCCACCGGTGCAATGGCGTCGGCCACCACCGTCTGCCGAGCCGGCCTGTCAGCCGAAACCGCCGACCCCTCCCTCCGCAACTCGGCGCTCTTCCCGCTCTTCTCTCGGGGAGCCGCCGCAGGTACGAAGTAGTCCGCCGCCACCTGTACCGCCGGTCCCGGCACCGTCGAACGGGCCGTATCACCGGGCAAGGTCTGCCCTCTCGCCCCCGCCGACTCTTGCTTCGCTTCCAGCCGTTCACCCGCTGCAATCAGTTCGCGAGTATCACTGCGCCGGCCGGACCGGCTGTCACTCTCGGAGACGAGCGCCGCACCCAGACCGACACCGCGCCCGACACTCTCCGCGAGGTCTGCTTCGTCGGCCGCCTTCAGGGCGGCCTCCAACTCGCTTCGTGACTCAACGGAGCCTCGAAGAGCCTCCTCCGCCGGCACGGAACGGCGGGGCATCGCCTGGCTCAATTCGGCCATAGGTTCCGCCACCATGCTTGGTTCCGGACCCCTCGGAATCTGGTAAACCACGACCGCCACGCTCACAACCGCCGCCATCGCGAATCCCAAGCGCCAAACCAGTGGCCTCACAGGTGCTCGCACTGGGCTTTCAGCGACGGATGCCTCGGTGACGAGGTCTTCGCCGAGAGGCGCCGGTTCTTCGAGTCGCTCGCGGATCTGATGCGCCATCCCATCCCAGTCAAGCGAGGGCAGCTCGGCCAACTCCGCCAAGTCGCCCTGCAGGTGGAAAAAGTCGGCCACCGTCTCGCGGCACCACTCGCAGCACTGCAAGTGCCTCTCGATTCGCCAGCGCGCAAGGGGGCCCAACTCGCCGCCGGCAAACAAGGCGAGGTCAGTTTCCTTTGGATGGCCGACAAATAGCAGGCTCATCGTTTCCGCCCCTTCGCATACTTGCGAAACTTCACTCGCGCGTTGGCGATGTGCGACCGCACCGTCGTCGGCGAACACCCCATCTGCGCGGCCACTTCCACCGCGGGCAAGCCCTCGACATCTCTCAGAATCAACGCCGCCCGTTCCCTCTCCGAGAGCAGCCTCAACCCATCCTCGAGGTAAGCCCGTTTTTCACTTCGTAAGACCGCCTGCTCGGGCGTCTCGGTCGGCATCTCCGGCGCTTTGTCGAGCTCCTCGAAGGTCACCCGCTTGCGGCGCCGCACGAAATCGAGCGCCGTATTGACCGCGATCCGCCCCAACCACTGGGCGGCCTTCCGCGGGTCCTTGAGCTGCTCGCGGCGGCCCAGCGCCTTGATGAACGCCTCTTGCGTGAGGTCCTGGGCGTCGGGCACATTGCCAACAACCCGGTAGATCAGCCGGAAGACCCGGCGCATGTGGGCTTCGACGAACTCGTCGTCCGTCGAGACGCGCACTTCGGCCTCTACCGGGGAGTAGCGGTCGGCTTCCATGGTCGCTGGCGGCGCAACTGGAGACATACCGGCGTGATTCAGCTCCCCACTAAGGGATGACGGCCCAAGCCGGCAAACGTGCAACAATAAATGGGCCTTAGGCGGCCCCTCTGAGCTTGTGTGAGAACGCCGACACGGCAATATAGGGGCACGGCATGCCGTGCCCGCTCAGCCGACGAGCCCTCCATATGAGGCCTTGCCGAGCCGCCGCGGCGGTCTTCACGCACACTTCTACGGGGTGGCAACACAATGCGAAGCGTCTCCATCGTCGGCACCGGCATGACCCCGTTCGGGGTCCATTCCGAGCTTACCATCAGGGACTTGGCGGCGGAAGCCGGACGGCAGAGTCTCGACGACGCCGGCGTTACCTCGGACCGCGTCGAGGCCCTCTACCTGGGCAATTTCGCCGGACCCTCATTCGTGGGTCAGAACCACCTGGCCCCTTATGTGGGCTCGGCGCTCGGCCTCGAACGCGTTCCGTGTACGCGGTTCGAGGCCGCCTGCGCCTCCAGCGGCTCGGCCTTCTTCCACGCTTACAGCGCGGTTGCAGGAGGGTTGTACGACCTCGTCCTGGTTATCGGCGTCGAGCTGATGACGACGCAATCGACCGCCCGGACAACGGACATCCTCGCCTCCGCGGGCGACTTGGGGGGTGAAATCAAGGCCGGCGCGACCTTTCCATCGTTGTTCGCCATGATCGCCCAGCGCCACATGCACCAGTACGGGACGACCCGCGAACACCTAGCCGCAGTTGCCGTCAAGAACCACGCCAACGGCGCGAAAAACCCCCTGGCGCACCTGCGCAAGCCCATCACGATCGAGAAGGCTCTTGCGGCCCGCATGATCGCCGAGCCGCTGACGTTGTATGACTGCTCGCTGATCAGCGACGGCGCGGCGGCCGTCCTGCTATGTCCCACCGACCGCGCCCGTGAGTTCGGCGACACGCCGGTACGCGTTCTCGGCGTGGCACAGGCCTCCGACCATGTGGCGCTTGACGAAAAGGACGACATCACCACCTTCCCCGCCGTCGAGGCCGCGGCCCGGAAGGCTTACCAGGCTGCCGGACTCGGCCCCGAGGACATCGACTTCGCCGAGTTGCACGACTGCTTCACCATTGCCGAGATCATCGCGCTCGAAGACCTCGGGTTCGTCAAACGCGGCCAAGGCGGCCCGGCGACGCTCGAAGGCCACACCGCCCCGGACGGCGCCAAGCCGGTCAACACCAGCGGCGGGCTCAAGTCCAAGGGACACCCTGTCGGCGCCACCGGCGTCGCGCAGATTCGCGAAATCGTCGAGCAGATCCGCGGCAACTGCGGCGAGAGGCAGCTTCCCAAGACCGGCGTCGGCCTAACCGAGAACCTCGGCGGCTCCGGCGCCACCTGTGTCGTCGGCATCTACGCGGCATGACCGGCTACCGCTGCACTAAGACTGGCTCTGGGAATAGCTCCGGGGACGGCTCCGGCAAGGTCTTCCTGCACCGCCCCGCCCGCGGCCAATGCCCTCAGGGCGAGATCGAAGAGATCGAGCTGAGCGGCCGAGGCAAAGTCTACTCCCACACCACGCTCCACGTCGCCGCCCAGCCCTTCGAGCAGGACCTGCCGTTCCAAATGGCGATCATCGAGCTCGAAGAAGGTCCCCGCCTGACCGCCCGCATCGAAGGCGACCCGGTCGCAATCGGCGACGCAGTGCGAGCCCAGCGCGAAAGCGAAGGCGTTTGGTTTTTCACCAAATAATCGAGCGCGCCAACCCAGGGGACCCCGCGCCTAATGCACGCTATTGATTCGGGGCCAGGGACCGGGGTTTCTTTGCTTGATGGCCCTTCATCCTGGGGCACGCGCCCCACGCTAGCACTTGTGGCGCAGGCCCCCAATGATCCAGCCCCGGCAGGGGCGCATGAAAGTAGCCCACTGCGCAAGCAGTGGGTACGCGGCCCCCAAAACCATTCCAGCCCCGGCAGGGGCGTTTGAGCCGTCCGCACGAATCACGGTTCACGAATCAGGCGCTTTCCCGTCCCTCCTGCGCACCATTTCTTGCGAATCCGAATCAATCCTCTGACGGCGATGTAGCCCCCGAGAAGGCGCCCCAGTCAACAGCCCGGAGAGCCCAGATCAACTCCCGTCCGCGCAGCGGACCCAGAACCCTAGCCCTCGGCTTCAGCCGGAGGTGGGCTACCTCATGAGGTCAGGAGCCCTGGTTGGAAGAGGCGACAGGAATCATGCAGACGTGTCAACCTGGGTCGGTAAACTCTCCCTTCGCCGTCAGGGCGGATCTATCGGCTCTGTGGTCGAACGCATGCTCTTGCGAGTGGCCGGTCGCCCCTCGTGCCGCTTGCCCAAGCTAGAATGGTTGACCAGAGGGCGTCACCGTCGGATAGCTACCGAGAAACGATTTCCTACTGAGCGATCCAGGCGTCGGAGCTTCCTCACCCGGTCGCCGAGCGGACCCAAATCGAGTCCCTTCAGGTGACTAGCGAGAATCTGAGCCGATAGCGAGTGACATCGGTTGTTCGCGACAGGTATTTTTGCTTTTGGATCCGCAGGCAATTGCCGACCTCAGCCCACCGTGACAGACTCGTGACACGACCATGAAGCGGCCGTGAACTAACGGGCCTAAAATAGGGTCGTGAGATGGGCCAGCAGACGGGCCATACCCTTATTGCTGGCTGCGGCGACGCTGGTTCCGATCGCTGCGCTCGGATGGCTGAGCGCGTGCATTCTGCAACAGGATCGTGCCATCGAGCGGCAGCGGCGAGCCGAAGACCTAAAGCTGGCGGCCAGGCAACTGGCACTGACGGTGGAGGGTAGGCTCGCCGACATCGAAGATCAACTCGCAAGGGGACAAGGGATTCGATTCACCGAGGAAGGGTTGGGTCCGGGTGCCCTCTATCAACCGGAAACGATTCAAGTCGGGCACGTCCTCGCAGCCCTGTTCCAAGAGGCTGAAGCTGTCGAATTTCAGCGCCGTGATTTGTCTGAGGCGGCGAGGAAATACCGTCGGATTGCGGAGTCACCCGATCCGGCGATCCGTGCGGAAGCGCTCGTGCGCCTCGGCCGGGTCCTCCGTCGTCAGAACAATCGAAGTGGCGCACTGCAAGTTTACGCAGAATTGCAGCGGTTGGGCTCGGTTCCAGTGGACGGACAGCCCGCGGAGATGATTGCCCATCAGGTGCGCTATCGGCTTTCCGAGAAGCCCGGGGACTGGGATGAGTTTCGCCAGGCCCTCTATCCAGGCGCGACGAAGATGGATCGCGCCACCTTTGAGTTCTATCGAGACATGCTGCGAGACTGGGGCGGACCAGCTCCGCCGCCCGACGAAGTGGCGCGCACCGAAGCAGCCATCGCCTTGTGGACGCGTTGGAGGGTCCGCGATTTTCCGAGTCGCGGCCGCGAGCTTATCGGCGCCGGCAGACATACCTTGGCGATCTGGGCTGACGGTCCCGACAGCCCTACCGCGCGGCTGGTGACGTTTCCAGAGCTTGAAACGATGCTCGGCCCACTAGTGTAGTGCGTCAAGCAGATTGCACCTTAGGCAGGGCGGCACGTCCGCGCTTGACTTTCTCGAGGATGTCGGAGGCGGTCGCGGTCCAGATGAAGGGCGTGGGATGCCCGTTGTGCTGGGCGATGTAGTCGTCAATGGCGGCGACGAGCTCGTCCACGCTGCGAAACACGCCGCGGCGCAGGCGCTTGACGGTGAGATCGCGAAAGAATCGCTCGACCATGTTCAGCCACGACGCCGAGGTCGGGGTGAAATGAATGTGGAAGCGCGGGTGACGATCGAGCCAACGCTTCACAGCGGCATGCTTGTGGGTGGCATAGTTGTCCACGATGAGATGAAGCTGTTTGTCCTTGGGGGTGCGGCGGTCAATTAAGCGCAGGAAGCGCAGCCATTCCTGGTGGCTGTGTCGGGGCATGCACTCGGCGATCACGCTGCCGTCAAGGCTGTTGAGCGCCGCAAACAGGGTGGTCGTGCCGTTGCGCTTGTAATCGTGGGTCATCGTTTGGCCGCGTCCCTTTTTGAGCGGCAGGCCGGGCTGGGTGCGATCGAGGGCTTGGATTTGGGACTTCTCATCGAGCGAGAGAACCAGAGCATGCTCAGGCGGATTGAGATAGAGTCCGACGATGTCGTCGAGTTTCTCGGCGAAACGCGGGTCATTGCTGAGCTTGAAGGTCTTGACGCGGTGGGGCTTGAGGCCATGGGCGCGCCAAATCCGTCCCACGGTGGAAGCGCTGACGCCGGCCGCGGCGGCCATGGTGCGGCGGCTCCAGTGGGTGGCGTTGGACGGTTTCTCGCGGGTGGTCTTGTGGATGATCTGCTGTACTTTCTGCTTCGAGACGGCAGGTTTACGACCGGGCCGTGGGGCGTCTTTTGCAATGCCGGCGATGCTGCTTTCGAGAAAGCGCGTGCGCCAGCGGGCCACCAACTGCCGCGAGACACCGAGCTGTGCGGCGATCTGCTTATTCTCGAGACCGTCGGCGGCCAGCAGGACAATCCTGGCTCGCAGGGCGAGACGAACGGCGACTTGGCGGCCGCGCGCGTAGCGGTCCAACTGCTTGCATTGCGCTGTGTTCAAAGTTACTGGTTGTGCTCTTCGCATCCCATGCCTCCTGTTAATAGAGACGATGGGAAGTCAATATAAGTTACATTATTTATGGTGCACTACACTAGGGCAGGCTCAGGGGCTCGAGATCTCCTTCACTGACGGTCCTCAAAAAGAAGGAATCATCGTCTTGACGCCGGGCGAGACGCGGCTTCCCTTCTTGCTGCGGGTTTCTGCGGCTGGCGGGTGGGTGGACGGGAGTGAGTTTGGATCTGGACGGACCGTACTGATCACCGGGCTGGCTTTTACCTTCGCACTGATGCTGGCGGCGGCTTACGGTCTATATCGAGCCACCACGCGGGAGATGGCGCTGGTGCAACAGCAGGTGGATTTCGTCTCCGCAGTCTCGCACGAGTTCCGAACACCGCTCACGTCGATGCGCCACTTGACGGAGTTACTTGCCGCCAACAGGGTGTCGAGCGAAGAACGGAAGGCTCAGTATTACCAGTTACTGGCGCACGAAACCGAGCGGTTGCACCAGATGGTGGAGAGCCTGCTCAGTTTCGGCCGCATGCAGGCCGGCCCGTCCGCATGGCGGCTGGAGCCCGCCGACACGGGTGAACTGGTGCGCGGCGTCGTGGAGGAGTTTCGCCGTGAGCCGCAGTCACGTGGGCGGGAAGTGGTGTGCGAGGCGGAGGACGATCTTCCACCGATCCGCGGCGATCGCGAAGCGCTCTCGCGGGCCGTGTCGAATCTGCTCGAGAACGCTGGAAAGTATTCTGAGCCAGGCGCTCCGATCCGGGTGGCGGCTCGCCGCGCCGGGGATTCGGTTCACATCTCAGTGAAGGACGAGGGCCCTGGCATCCCGCGCGAGGAACAGAGGAAGTTATTCGAGAGATTCGTCCGCGGCGACGAAGCGCAGCGTGCGGGAGTCCGCGGCATCGGTGTCGGGCTGGCGCTGGTGAAATCGGTGGCTGAGGCTCATGGCGGCTCGGTGCGGCTTGTCAGCGAGCCCGGCCGGGGCAGCACGTTTACATTAGTAATCCCATGTCACGAATCCTGATTGTCGAAGACGATTTGGCGATCGCAATCGCGTTGGAAGATGATTTGCGGCTCGAGGTGTACGCGGTCGAGGTTGTGCATGATGGCGAGGCGGCGAGCAGGCGCGCTCGCGAGATTCTGTTTGATCTGATCCTGCTCGACGTGATGCTGCCGAAGAAGGACGGGTTTGACGTGTGCCGCGAGCTACGCCGGGCCGGTGTCTCCTCGGCCATCCTGCTGCTCACCGCGCGCACTCAAGACACTGAAAAGGTGCTCGGGCTGGATTTGGGAGCCGATGATTACGTGACGAAGCCCTACAGTCCCAAGGAGCTGCGGGCACGGATCCGGGCGCTGCTGCTGCGCGGTGCTCCCGTGGCGGGCGAGGTGGAGGTCGTTCGATTCGGCGAATGCGAGCTGGATTCTGCTAGGGCGGAACTGCGTTGCGCCGGCAAGCCCGTGACCACTACGCCGCTCGAGCTCAAGCTACTGAGCCTGTTTGCGCGCCGCCCGGGACGTGTGCTGACGCGGCGAATTCTGATCGATGAGGCCTGGGGCAAGGAGACGATGATCACCGAGCGCGTGGTCGACAACCAGATCGCAAACCTCCGGAAAAAGATCGAGCCTGCTCCGGCACAGCCTCGCTACCTCAAGAGCATACGCGGCATTGGATACCGATTTGATCTCGAAGACGTGACGCAATCGTGACACGGTCGTGGAGCGATTATGAACTACGGCGAATAACCTCGGTCTTGGAGGTGAAGTAATGAAACGAATCATTACCGCGATCCCGGCCGCGATTCTGGTGGCCAGTGCGCAAACCAAGGGTGAAGCAGAGCGGATGCTCAAAGCCGCCCAGAACGCCGAGGTGGTGGATGGCGACCTGAAGGCGGCGATTGAGCAGTATGACGAAATCGTCACCAAATTCGAGAAGACGAACCGGTCCATAACAGCCAGCGCACTCGTACGGATGGCGGGATGCTACACGAAGCTCGGCGACACGGAGTCACGCAAGATCTACGAGCGCGTGCTTCGCGATTACGCCGACCAGACGGAGGCCGCCGCCGTGGCCCGGGCGCGGCTCGGGAACACTGAGCCCAGCGCCCCTGCGAACGGTGACCGCGTGGTTTGGTCCGGAGAAGACATCGAACACGTTGGGGGCAGCGTGTCACGGGACGGCCGGTTTATTTCCTATACCGATTGGTGGTCGACCGGCAACCTGATGCTGCACGACCTTGCCTCGGGCACGGATCGCCCCCTCACCGGTAACAAAGATTGGGGCGGGGAAGGCAGCGCACTGAGTTCGGCGTTCTCAAGAGATGGAACAGAGGTGGCTTACGGCTGGATCAACTATGACCCAGGCCGCACGGAAATTCGCGTTGTGAACATCGAGCGAACCGGCATCCCCGAAGCCCGTCGAATCTTCGAGAGCGAAGACGTAACCCGCATGGACGCGATCGACTGGTCTCCCGATGGGAAATGGCTAGCTGTCCATCTTGTGCGGAAAAACAGCGGTGGCGAGATCAGCCTAGTCGGCGAGGACGGATCCCAGCGAGTCTTGAGGTCCGTCGGCTGGCGCGGCCCCAAAAAGATCTTCTTTTCACCGGACAGTAAGTGCATCGCCTACGACCTGCCGGTCAGCGACGAAGCCGTGCAGCGCGATGTGTATGTGGCGGCTGTCGACGGAAGTGGCGAGGCGCAGGCCGTCGCGCATGCCGCGCACGGCTTGACCATGGGCTGGTCGCCGGACGGGAAGCAACTCCTATTTGCCAGCGACCGCACCGGCTCCGTCGCGCTTTGGGCATTGCCTGTGGAAGACGGGAAACCTCAGGGGGCCCCTTCGATGCTTAAGCTGGATATCGGCTCGGTGTCATCACTCGGTTTGGCGGACTCAGGGTCTCTCCATATCTACAAGGACACAAGCACGATAGCACTGCACATTGCCCCGATTGACCTCGAAGTGGGAAGAGTCACGGGACCGCCAGTAGTGGAAAGCTATCGAAGTCACCGTCCGGACTGGTCACGTGACGGCAAATACCTTGCTTACAAATCAAGTGATGTGAGCGGGGTCAACCTCCTTTCGATTCGAAACCTCGAAACCGGTGAGCTACGGTCGTTCCCGATCGCCTTCAGTTACTTCAGTGAGCCTCGCTGGTCTCCTGACGGCAGCTGGTTGGTGGCCGGTGCCCGAGACTTCAAGGGAAACAGCGCCATCTACCGATTCGACGCGGAGACCGGTGCTGTCTCAATGATCGCGCCCGGCCGTCATGTGGCCCGGGTCTCGGTTTCGCCGGACGGGGGGAAGATCTGGAAAACACTCACCTACACTCACCACACTCACACCTTCTCCAGCTTCCAACGGACCGCACGCTGCTGGACACCGGCCTTCACTACCCGCACAGTTTCGCCCCCGTCCAGAGTGAAAACACGGTCCCGCATGCTAGCCAGGATCTTTCCCAGCCGAATCTTCTGAGATTGTTGGCTGCCCTGCCCGAGGTCTAAGCTATTATTTACTGCGGTGTCATAGAGGTTCGCGGCCTTGACTGCTGTCTTCGCAGGACGCTGCAGCCATCCCTCCAGGAACATCCGAAATACCTCTTCCTCTGCGTCGGCGACCGAATAGAACTCATCTAGGTTGCCCAGGAAACCCTGCACCCCCGCCACTTCCAGAATGCCGCCGATGACTTCGGACCAGGACTCGAACATCCCCAGGGTCGGCGTATTGGGCTTGGGTTGGTCAGCAGCGATCCATGTGCGGGCCAACGTCAGAGCTGCGTGGCACAAGTCCGCCCGATGGGCTGCCACCCACTCCAGGAGATTGGGACGCCGAAAACCGTCGCGGAGCCACGGTCGGTCCAACCCAGGGTCGAGTCTGATCCGGATTGCGCGGCGAAGCAGCTCGTTCGACAGTGTCGGGTTGTTCCCCGTGGCGGCCCAGGCACAGCGCACCGTTTGTTGGATGGTCTCGGATTTGCCCAGAAGCCGATCCTCCCACTCCATGGAGGTGATGGCTGCAGCCAGGGCGGGTGAGTCGAGTTTGCGGTTCAGATTGTCGATCAGGATGATCGGTGGATCGGACCTCAGTTTGGCGGTGACACGTTTGCGCCACTCGTCTTCGTCCCGACCTTCTGTCATGGCGGTGAGGGGGCGACCCTGAGACGGGTACGCCAACACATTCGCCAGCAGCGTGCCGCCAGAACCGGGGGTGGGTTTTTCGATGAGATGCAAGGGGCCGGGGCCGTGAATCAACGAGCGCACGAACGGGACGATCAGGAGGGAGAGCGCGTGAGCGCCATCGGCCGGGTCCACAAACGGGAAATCATGAAGCAGTTCCTGGTTGAGCAGGGCTACAGCCTTTCGGATCTGAGCGGGGGTAGGGCTCTCCGGCACTGGCGGAACCTCAAACCTCCGCGCTGGTGCATAGTAGGTCTGGCCGATTCGGCTGTATCCGGGTTTGCAGTGGAGCGATCCGTCTCGGTTGAAGGCGGGTGCGGTGGTGATGCCGACGAGCAGTGGTAGCGGAGGTTGGGGGTCCGCCAACATGTCTCTGACCACGTCGAGGAGAGGAATGGCTGGTACTCTCTCACAGCTACCATCCTTGCGAACTTCGTAGCAGTACCAGTCGGCAGCCCGAGCCAGCTCATATCGAAAGCGGTCTTGAGTGATGGGTTTGAGAATGGGCGCACCTGTGGGAGAGCGCTCTAGGCGGCACAGCTGCCCACCACGGTTGAAGATGTAGGGCGGATCGTTGGCTTGACACAGGGCGTCCCAGGCGTCGCTTGTGACGGTCGGAAGATCCCGGTCTCTGGCGTTGATGCGTAGCTTCTGGTCCGGCTTCCGAGAAGAGCCGCCCTCATGCACAACAAACTTTGTCATGTCGTCAAACCCCCAGGAGGGCACTCCTTGCTCGACCCATCAGGCACCGATGAGTCGGTCCCTGCGCTCTCAAGCAGCCGCTCCAGCGCAAGGCGGAGATAGCCCAGTGTTCTCTCGTTGGGGTGAGAGTCGATTCTTTCATCGGACATAATCACGGTCTCCCGTATCAGTCAACCCAGTGCCAATCTCAGAAGCGTGTCGCATCCAGAACTACTTCGGTTTCCGCTTTTCGGGCTCGGTGGGTTGGGCAAGCTCCATTAACGCCGCCCGAGGTATCCGCGCGCAGCGACCGATGTGTACGACCTCGATTCTGCCGGTCCGAGCCATCTTCCGGACCATGGACACGCTCAGCCCGAGCAGCCTGGCGGCCTCCGCGTAGGTGAGCAACAAGGAGTCTTCATGCGCGACTGTCTGCATCTATAGCTCCGCGCGAAACTTGGGAATATCGCGGCCCTGCTCGGTCTTGTCGCGGGCCTCACGTCGCCACCCACCCGGCAAGGCCGCGCCGCCGCGCTCTAGAAACTCGACTAGCCGCCCCTCATTGATGCGAACCTGCCTGTCAAGGCGCACAACGACGCCCGGCGGGAGAATGCCTTCCCGGACCAGAGAGTAGATGCGCTGCTCCGACAGGTTGGTGAGGTGCTCTTGCCGGATCTCGGCAATAGTCAGCAACTTCATCGCCATCTCTATGTCCTCCTCTAAAAAGAAGGACGTTCAGGCGAGCTCAAAAAAGACTAGGTAGATTGCGAAGACTTTCTATGCTTTTTCTGGATGGGAGGGCGACCGCGCCTGGCGGGACGTAGGGTGAGGCCAATGATATCCGCTTTCTCGTTGACCGCGGCGCGTATCGCGGCCCAGAGCACGTGGCGCTTGGTTGAAACGGCGATCTGGCGGTAGTTCTGGTCCCGTATCTGGAACTGAACAAGCCAGTCATAGTGTTCGCGCACTCTGATGCTCTCGGTCGGTCTGACGTCGGGCAGGAGCTTTTCGAGTTTCCCTTCCTGTTCCGCGCAGTACTTCGCCATGCGTGCCAGGTATTGCTCCCGCGTTTCGGTGAGCGGATTGTAGATGGGCTTCGGCGGGGGCTGTAGGTCCCGCACACCATGCTGGTCACCCTCTATCCCGGATACGAGAAACACGCCTTGCGAGAAGCCAACCGAACCGGGGTAGCCCCACTCTGAGTCGCCCTTGTGCCAGCCCACCAGGTTACGGAAGACGCATTCGAGCAGCCAGGCGTCCCTGATCCGATACCGGTCAGCCCACCGCGTGATTGCATGGAACAGAGCCGTGAGGTCCGCTCGGTAGGCCTGCTTTGACAAGAGGGCCTGCCAGCTGCCCACCGTGTGACACTCTGACACCAAGTAGTCGTCGTCCAAGGTCTCAACAATGACGGAAGGGACGTCACCGTTCTTCGGAGGTGAGTTTTTCATGGCCGCCGCATAAAGCGGCAGCACGTCACTGCGAAGTTCTGCTAGCGCGGTGGGGGCGGCTCTTTCGATGGCGGAAAAGAACTCCAGACGGCCGACGTATCGTGCGATGGTGGGAGTACTCAGCTCGCCGAATCCAAGCCGCGAATCAGAGCGATCGAGAATCCTTTGCTTGATACTGTCGGTTGGGGTGCGGGCGTTTGGTGAGACCACGAAACAAGGGACAGGTTGCGGTTCGCTGCAAAAGCCTTGCCTTCACAACGGGTTCGTCGCACAATAGCCCTAGCCGAGGAAGCGGAAGCGGGCTCTGCTGGAGAGCAACCCGCCAAGGAAGACCCGGCCGCAGACTCATCGAAACGATGAGCGCGGGGTGCGGCCCCACCGCCGCATCCCGCCTTGCTCCACGCCCTATCGGATCGATAGATCTGCCCATGCCTGGAAAACTCCGGCGGCGTCAAGCCGCCGTCTTGCGCGCCGCAAACGCCTCCTCGAACTCCACAGGCGAGACGTACTCGAGCGCCGAGTGCAGCCGCTTGCGATTGTAAACCGCCTCGATGAAAGCGCCGATCTCCGACTGCGCTTCGGCCAACGTCGCATACTCGTTGCAATCGACTTCCTCGGTTTTGAGCGTCTTCATGAAGCTCTCCGCAAAGGCGTTGTCGTAAGGATTGCCCTTGCGACTCATCGAGATCTTGACGCTGTTTTCGCGCAGCGTGTCCACGTATTTGTTCGAGGCATATTGCGTACCTTGGTCGGAATGATGCACCAGGCCCGGCGACGGCCGCCGATCCGCGAGCGCTTGCTCCAAAGCTGCTAACGGCAGCTCGGTCTCCAAACCCGGGCCCACCGCCCAGCCCACGACGCGAGAACAGGTCCAAGATCACGGCCGCATAGACGAACTCGTGACCGAGGCGAATGTAGGTGATGTCGGCCGCCCACAGTTGATTCGGACCCACCGGTCTGCAATCGCGCGCCAAGTTGGGATAGACGCGCAAACCATGCGTCGAATCGGTCGTCTTCTTCGTTCGCCGCTTGCGCAGACGCAACAAATTGTCCTCGCGCATCATGCGTCGGATGCGCGTCTCGCCGACCTGCCAACCATGCTGTTTCAGCTCCGGCGTCAGTCGCCGATAGCCATAGAACGGGTTGTCCAGCGCCGCCTCGTGGAGCGCGTTGCGCAGGTTCATTTCCCACTCGCTCTCGCGCCGCGGTTGGTGATACAAGGTGGCTCGCGAGAGCCCGCTGAGCCGGCACATTCTGCGCTGGCTCAGCTTGCCTTGCCACGCTGCGGATCGAATGAGTTCGCTGATCCGCCGCCGCCACTGACGAGAGTTTCGTGGCGCAGATCTTCGACACGTCGCAAGGCCTGCTGCAAAAAATCGATCTCCAAAGCCTGCCGGCCGACTTTGCGTTCGAGCGCGGCGACGCGGGCTTCGTCTTCGCGGCCGCGCTCGACGCGCGGCTGGCTGCCGGGCCGCCGGCCGGGACCGGGAAAGGCGTCATCGCCGTAGCGTTCCAGCTGGGCGGCCCACTCGTAGAGCTTGGCGCGTTTGACGTCCAGCTCGCGCGCCAAGGCCGACCCGGATTCGCCGCTGCGCATCCGCTCGACCGCTGCCAGCTTGAACTCCTTCGTGAATCTCCTTCGGGACATTCCATCCTCCTCTCCATTCGATGGTACGTTGTCCTTCCTTCATTGGTCTCATTTTCCGCCCGCACTCCAGTTTCCTCACTGGCCGCTTCAAGGGCGACATCCGTACGCCCGACGCGAACAAACGGGAGTATAGCTTGCGGTTGTCGTTGAAGAGGAGGAGAGGTACGCTGAGCGGCCCACTGACGGCGATTAGTAAGCCGAGCCCCAAACTCTCCAATGCTCTGACATCTTGGTGGAGCTACGGCGAGAGTGACCTAGCCGCATACTTCTAGCGATCCTACTTAGCAGTTTGTGTGACAATTTTGAGCATGCTTCGCCTTGTCGCCACCCTCCTGCTTTTGACGATCGCTGCATCCGCCGCTAACGACCCCAAGCGCGTCGAGTGGTTTCGCGACCTCGGCCTGGGCCTGTTCATCCATTGGAGCCTGGACAACCAGATCACCTCCGTCATCAGCCACTCGATGGCCGGGGCCGACGAAGCCTATCTCAAGCGCTACATCGAGGAGCTGCCGCGCTCCTTCGACCCCAAGAAATTCGACCCGCGCGAGTGGGCCCGGCTCGCCCGCCTGGCCGGTTTCAAATACGTCGTCTTCACCACGAAGCACCATTCGGGTTTTTGCATGTACGACACCGAGACGACCGACTTCAACATCATGAACACGCCCTACGGCCGCGACATCCCTCGTGAACTCTTCGACGCCTTCCGCGCCGAGGGCTTAGCCATCGGGCACTACTTCTCCCCTGACGACTTCCACTTCCTGTATCGCCAGGGCACGCTCATCAGCCGCCTGCGCCCGGAAGCGCTCACCACTCACAACAAAGAGCTGCATGAGCTCGACAAGGCTCAGATGCGGGAGCTGATGAGCAACTACGGCAAGATCGACATGGTCTTCTTCGACGCGCCGGCGGTTCCTAACCAGAAAGAGATGCTATCCGAGCTCAAGCAGATCGTCTGGGACGCCGACCCCGAAGCTCTCGTCACGCGCGGCGAGATGGAGACTCCCGAGCAGTACACGCCGGGCGTTCCGCTTGAAGGCGCCTGGGAGGGCAATCTGACTATGGGCGGCCAGTGGCAATACCGCGGCACGAACGAGCATTACAAATCCGGTACAACCCTGATCAACACCTGGATCGAAACACGGGCCAAGGGAGGCAACCTGCTGTTAAACATCGGGCCCAAACCCGACGGTGAGCTACCGATCGAGCAGGAGGCCCGAATGCGCGAGATGGCTCTGTGGCGCCTGGTCAATCAGGAAGCGGTTCGAGCGGTCCGCCCCTGGGTCATCACCAACGAAGGCGATATCTGGTTCACCAAGGCCAAGGACGCCGACACCGTCTACACGTTCATCACCGATACAGATTGGCCCTGGGGAACGCAGAAGGCGTTCACCCTGAAATCCGTGAAGGCGACGGACAAAACTCAGGTGAGCGTGCTCGGCCAGAACGACATCGTGCTCGAATACCGTCCCGACGTCACTCCTAGGACAGAGTTCGAGCAAACGTCCGACGGCCTTCGCGTCAGCGCCTACCGCGCCCAGCGCCTCTACAACGATCGTCGCTGGCCGAACCCGGTTGTCATCAAGTTGACGAACGTTGAAGCCGGGTTGCGGCCGCCGGTCGTGATCAGCTCCTCCGCGTCGTGGACCTCGGCAGGGGGCGCCCGTTTCGAAGGCAAGCTCGAGAACCTCGGGGACGCGGGCGCCGTCGAGGTCGGCATCGAGTACCGACGCAAGAAGACCGCCGCCGAGATGTACGAGCTCGACAATCCCTGGAAGCCGGCTGGCAAGCGGTTCCAGCGCCTGACCGCGCCGGGCGCCTTTTTCGCAGAGGTCCGTTCGCTTGACCGCGGCCGCGCGTGGGAGTATCGAGCCGTGGTCCGTCACCCCAAGGTGACCCTAACCGGCCGGACGGCGACGCTTTCGCGGCAATGACCGCGGCAGAGCAAGACGAAACGTCAGAACTCGAACTTCGCCCCGAACCAGCGCTGGAGAAAAACTCAGTCCCGGTAAATCGTAAGTTCTTCCGGGTGGGAGTGGTCACCTGGGACCAGGATCACCATTGACATGGAAGCTATTGAATCCCGCAAATTATTATGACACTTTTTGACAGTGTGGAGCATCTATATATGTATGGGCAACCCCAAAGGTGTGAAGCGGGATTTCAAGGCGCTGGAGAAGCGCCGTTTCGAAGCGATGCGGCTGCTCCACCAAGGCCACAATCAGTCCGAGACGGCGAGACGGCTGAACGTCGCTCGCCAAACCGTCAGTGAGTGGCGGCGGCAATACCGCGAGCAGGGTGCGGCCGGACTCCGCCAGGCCGGGCGCGCCGGACGCAAGCCGCTCCTCGATGCCGCACAACGCGAACGCCTGACGTCGCTGCTGCTGGAAGGCCCGGAAGCCCACGGCTTCCCAACGCCCCTGTGGAGCTGTCCGCGGGTGGCTCGGCTGACCGGAGACGAGTTCGGGGTCGCATACCACGCAGGCCACGCCTGGAAGATCCTGCGAGCGCTCGACTGGAGCCCGCAACGCCCGGCCGGAAAGGCGCGCGAGCGCAACGAAGAGCGGATCCGCACCTGGAAGCGCAAGACCTGGAAGCGCATTAAAAAAAAGCCCAAAACGAAGGCCGTACGCTCGTCTTCATCGACGAAAGCGGATTGAGTCAGAAGCCGCATCGCTGCCGCACCTGGGCGCCACGTGGCCAAACACCGGTGCTGCAGTTTAACTTCAACTGGGAGAAGCTTTCCGTCTCGGCGGGGCTGACGCTGCGTAACTTCTACTTCCGGCTCTATCCCGGTGCGATCGGCAAAGAGCAAGTGACCGACTTTCTCAAGGCGTTGGTACGTCATATCGATCGCCCGCTGCTGATCGTCTGGGATCGGCTGCCGGCGCACCGTAGCCGCCTGGTGCAAGAGTTCATCGAACTCTCCGAAGGCCACATCGCAACCGAGTACTTGCCACCCTATGCGCCGGAGTTGAATCCGGTGGAATACATCTGGGCTTACTGGAAGCAGCACGAGTTGCCGAACGTCTGTCCGAAAGACTACGGCGAGCTGAACGAGCGGGCCCGCAAGGCACTCCGCCGCATGTACCGCAAACCGCGTTTGATCACGGCCTTCTGGAAACAGTCTTCTCTTTGTTTTGACTGACTCTATATTATGCGGGAGTCAATAAGCGCTTCGCCAACCAACCGACCTGCACTTTTCCCTGGCACGGTCACGGGATCCCGATTTGCCAGGCCACTTTCGGAGGTCCATGATGCTGACGTACTTGTTCCGCTTCGGTATTCCTCTTGTGTTCCTGCTGGTAGCTGCCTCATTTGGCAGGGCCGAGGATCAGTCGGGTACTTCGAAAGATTCTCAAAGCCTCAAGCTTCCCGAAATGGCGGTCATCGAAGCTCACGAGAAGGTTCCACCTCCGGACTGGGCCCTGATGCAACGTCATCTCATCAAGACTATGGATGAGGCGGCGGAGGTTTACCTGCGGAAGTTCGCCAGACGCGGCGGAACTTTGAAGCAGGGAGGGAAGGTCGACGACGACTACGAAAGCTTCGGCAACTGGGCGCTGCACTACGCGATAGGCGGAGACGAGAAGGTTTTTGACTGGGCTTTACAGCAATGGAGCGCCATCACTCGCCACTGGACCTACGAGCGCGGCAGCGTGCATAAAGAATTCGTCAAACACTACGACATGCTCCACACCAGCGAGGGCTATGTCGGTTTTCAGTACTTCGGTCTGGCGGACCCGACCATTCCCGAGAACGTCGAGCGGGCGCGGCGCTTCGCGGGCTTCTATTTGGGCGAAGACCCGGACGCTCCCAACTACGACCCCAAGTACAAGATCCTCCGCTCGCCCTACACGGGCAGCCAGGGGGCCTCCTTTCACGAAGACCCAACCTATATGCTCAACTACGGCCACGCGAGCCTCTATCCCTTCGTTGAACAACTGGAGCCCGGCTGGGACAAAGACGAGAAGCGGTTTGGCGAGATTCAAGAACTCTACGACCAGGTCGTTGCGCGAGGGGACGTCGTCATCAACCTCGCCGTGACGGGCCTCGTCACACACGCCTATCTGAACACGGGCGATGAAAAGTACAAACGCTGGGTTCTGGAATACGTCGAAGCTTGGATGCAGCGCATCCGCGAGAACAACGGCATCATCCCGGACAACGTGGGCCCCACCGGCAAGATCGGCGAGCACCGCAAGGGGCAGTGGTGGGGAGGATTCTTCGGCTGGAGCAGTCGTTACTCGATCGAGATCATGTTCAACGCCCTTATCACCGCAGCCGAGTGCGCCCACCTCGTTAGCGGAGATCCCAAATACCTCGATCTGCTGCGTTCGCAGGTCGACGCGCTCCTAGGCCGCTCCAAGATCGTGCGGGGCACTCTGGTCGTGCCTTACAAGTACGGACCGCAAGGCTGGTATGACTACCGGCCGCTGGAGCCGCACATTCTCAGTCACCCCTGGCACGCTTCGATGGACACGAAAGACTGGGATCGGATTGAGCGGGTTCGCAAGGCTTCCGGGAGCGGTCCCGGACCCTATGCCCGAGCGGAGTCCCCCACACCCCCCGCCCCCGGTTCCGAAGTGTGGGTTCCGGACGGAATCCCCGTAGACTGGCGGCACGTGAGAACTGACCTGATCGCACGCAACCAACACCGGCACAACGAGCCGCCGCATCTTCTCTACCTGGCAGGCCAGAACCCCGAGTGGCCGGAGAACGTGCTTCGAGCAGAGTACCGGCTGGTCCAGCGGGCGTTAGACCGAATTCGTAGTGGGGACTTCCGGCACAAATGGCGAAGCCAAACCGTCGCGACCCAAAACCCTGTTTTCACCAACGGGCTGGCCCAGATGACCACGGGCGCGCCGCACCCCAGTTTCAACGGGGGCCTGCTCCGTGCACGGGTGCGCTACTTCAATCCCGATCGCTTGCGGCCCGGTCTGCCGCCAGATGTGGCCGCCTTGGTGGAGAAGCTGACCGCGGACCGTGTGGTTCTTCGGCTGGTCAATCTGAGCGCTATGTATCCGCGGAAACTGATTATTCAGGCTGGCGCTTTCGGGGAGCACTCCTTTACGGAAGCGAGGATCCTGGGCTGGTCGGCAGAGGAGTCCCCACCGCAATCGGGTAGGGCCCAGCCGGTGTCCATCGGCGGGAAACATTTCATCGTTCAACTTCCGCCAGCCACGGGCATCCGGCTCGATTTGGGCACACGACGCTTCGTGAACCAGCCCACGTACGCCTTCCCTTGGCACAGGGACGGTATGCCAGTGAAGTGAGCGTTTGTTTCCTGTTGAGCGCAAGGAACTGTCAACGCCTGGAGCGTCCGAGGCAACTCTCTGACAGATAACAACTTGAGCCAGGATCGAGTTTTGGGACACAAACGACCATCGACGGGCCGCTTGAACAGGCCGATCGGAAGCGCAAGCCGCGCGCACCGCGGCAGCGACGTGTGGGGCCGGCAATTGCTGCTCGCCGGTTCGGAGTCTGGTCGAGGTCCCTGCGCGGTTTTCAGTAAGGATTCACCAGCAGCCACGCAACAATCGCAGTCCTGTTCCAAAGCCTCCGTCTTCATCAGGCAGCCGGAACTAGCTAGCCGACCCAGTTGTTGGACAGTACGGGTTCAGAGCTTGCATGGAGACACAACCTAGCACGAATGCGTCCTCACAAACGAACTGCGACCCGTGCCCGCGCACCAACTGCAACTCGCAATCAGCAAGTGACTTCCATCACGATCGAGTTTTGGGACAATACGGGATAGCTTGCTAACCGATCTGGTCAAGTTGCCGAAATCCGCTGCCGCGGCTGGGGTGACCGAAGGAGTGACTGACGGAAGCACACTCGAACTCCGAAAGCCAGTTTCGCCAGAGCATGTCTTGCCCTGTCTTTGAAGTCGGTCTCGAGCTGCTGTCGTGAGTCCTGTAAGGTGCTAGGGCTGAATAATCGTTCATTGGAGTGGCATCGATGGGTGACGGAAAGAAGTGGGGAAAGGACGAATTCTGGGGGCTCGGATACGAATGGGACCCGCAGTGGCTGTTCACGCTGGAGCAGACTGAGCTGCAGGCTAGACTCATTGATCTGTGTGCCAGCACGCTACGCCACAACGCGGTGGAAAGCGACAGAGAGTTGCTTTTCCCAAGAAAGAATTTCGGGGCATTGGCGGAGCTAGGCCTGCTGGGACTGATCGTCCCGAAGAAGTGGGGAGGGTTGGGGCAGGACCACTCTGTTGCTGCCATGGTGGTCGAAACGATAGCCCGCTACGGATGTGCGAGCACCGCAATGTGCTACACGATGCATCTGGGTGCCGTGGCCGCCTGCATGTTTCGAAGCCACGACAACGCTGCTACCGAGGAACTCATGAGGCAGCTCGATAAGAAAGTCTTGGTCGGAACGCTGTCCTACTCTGACCCTGAGACGGGGTCGCATTTTTGGTACCCCTACTCCTCGGGAGCGGAGTCGGTGGATGGCGGATGGAAAGTGAGGAAGAAGGCTTCCTGGACGACTTCGGGCGGCTTTGCAGATTGGTACGTCGTCCAGACCACCAGCCCGGACTTCGCCGGTGACTATTCCAATTTATCTTGCTTTCTCCTGATGGGTGATCAAGCCAAAGCCAATCCCTCCGAATGGGATGGCCTGGGATTGCGAGGCAATCAGTCTGGCCCTATTGAATTTGACAACGTCGTGGTTCCGGAGGATCACTTGATCGGTCCTGTCGGCGACGGCGCCCGCTCGAATGACGAAGTTGTCGATCCTTTTTTCCTGCTGCTTTCTTCAGCCTGCTGGAATGGAATCGCAATGGGACTCATCGACCTTGCCAAGCGACACACGACAAGGAAGAAGCATGTGGATGTGGGCCTGCGGGTCTGCGACTATCCGACAATTCAGGACTATGTGGGTGAGGCCGTCATCGACACCAATACGTCGCGTGCGCTCGTCTTTCAGATGGCCGGAGCTCTCGATCAGCAGACCAACCACTGCGACTGGTCGATTCACGAGGAGCTGACCAACCTGCCCAGGTCAGCATTGTTGCACTGGATGTGGCAGGTAAAGTTCGCCGCGGCTAAGAACGTTGCCCATGTCTCCGACAAAATGCTGCACGCTTGTGGAGGGACGGGATACAAGCCCGCGCTCGGCATCGAACGCTACCTACGAGACGGCAAGGCGGGCTGGGTAATGGGACCAACGAATGAGGTCTTGCGCCAGTTCGTAGGAAAGGCTTCGCTCCTCGGGTTCGACGCTTTGGACTACTGGAACCAGTCGCTCAACGAGCGAGTGCTACACAATGAGCTGAAGAAGATGGATGAGACGGCGAAGCGGGAACTGGCCGAGAAGCTTCTGGCAGAGATCGATGTAAAGAAGGCTTCCACCACCTGACTGTGCAATGTGTGTTGGAGAAAAGAGCGTGGGCCTCGCGCACCGGCCAGACTCGAAGGCGAGCCGGTTGTAGGCTGCCCTGTGTGGGACTCAGCCCCGCACCCGCTTCTTTTCCGGATCGTAGAAAGGGAAACGCACGACGATCGCGCCTATTCTCTTTTGGTAGCCGTCCAGTTTCCCGACCTCCACCTCCGTCCCCAGCGTGGAGTATTCCAGGGCCATCCGGCACAGGGCAATGTTCTTGTTCAGAATTGGGGAGCGCGTGCCGCTTGTAATTACGCCCACTTGCCGGCGTCCGACATGGACGCAGTCGCCTCGTGCCGCCGGCTCGTTGCCGTGCAGTTCCAAACCCACCAGTCGCCGATGAGGGTTCTCCTTCTTTCTGATCAGCGCCTCCTTACCACTGAAATCCTCTTCCTTGCTCTTGAGGGCTACAGTAAAACCGATTCCAGCTTCAAAGGGGTCCACCTGGTCATCGAATTCGTAGCCCGCAAAAACCAGCCCGGCTTCGATGCGCAGCATGTCGAGCGCCTCCAGTCCGAGCGGAATCATCTTTTTCGGCCGACCCGATTCCCAGAGTGCCTCCCACACAGCCAACGCATCCTTGGGGTGGCACCAGACTTCATAGCCTAGTTCGCCGGTATACCCAGTGCGTGACGCCAAAATTGGGACACCGTTCATGTGTCCCAGCCGCCCGATAGTGAACCGGAACCAACCGAGCTCTTCCACTGTCGGTTGCGTCGGCGGTGTCCACACCACCTGCTTGAGGATGTCGCGGCTCAAAGGTCCCTGAATGGAAAGGTTGTGGAGCTGATCTGTGGAGGACTTGACCCAAACGCGCAACCCCCGTGCTTCAGCCTGTTGCCGGAGCCAGACGCCGTCGTAGTCGTCGCCGCCGATCCAGCGAAAGTTGTTTTCGCCGAGACGAAAGACGGTGCCATCGTCCAACATCCCGCCCGTGTCATAGCACAGCGCGGTGTAGACGACCTGTCCCACTGAGAGCTTCCGCACGTTGCGCGTGACAGCCCACTGTAAAAGCTGCTCGGCGTCCGGGCCCAATACTTCGTACTTCCGCAGGGGTGACAAATCCGAGATCACGGCCCGTTCGCGACAGGCGTAGTACTCTTCGATGGTTCCGTGCGCGGGGAAGTTGGCGGGTAGCCAGTAACCGCGATAGTCCACGAAATTGCGAGTCAACGCGGAAGTTCGCGGATGGAAGGCGGTTTCCCGTGTCATTTCTGGATCGGCATCGGTGGTCACGCGGTACGCTACTCCTTTCGAGAACTGGTGCTTTGCGGGATACACTCGCACTTGAATGTCGGTGGGGTTCCAGCCGTTGGCTGGGTCAATATCATCCGGACAGGCCGAAGACGCACAGACGAGATCCGTCAGCGCCCGCAGCAGCACATAGTCGCCCGGACGTGACCACGGCTCATCCAAGAACAGCTGGTTATCGGCGTCGATTCCGGTGTTGTAGAAGAAATTGATGGCTGGCCATCCCTGACGACTTACAACCCCGTAGGAACTCAGTAAGCTGTTGAAGTTGTCCGTACAGTTGGGGTGACCTGGATAACCCATGTCGGCATAGTACTTGGCCGTACAAGCGAGAGCAAAGGTGTCGTGCCGGCCCACTGTGTCGCGCACGACCTCAACCGCTGGATGCATGTCCTGGTCGTAGAACTTCGAGTAAAGACCGGGCCGAGGATAGGCCGCACCCATGAGAGTCCGTGTGGTGGTGGCATCCAGTCCGCACTCCGTGCCGTCCTGAAGGCGGCAGCTATCAAAGGCAAGGAAATCTGAACACTGCCGGCCGGCAACATCAATGATCTGGATATACTCTCCCGCCCTGACTTCGTAGGTTCGGGCCGTCGCCTTCGAAACCCGCAGGTCGAGGCTGGGCTCGGCAAGAAGCGGCAAGACGACCTCGGAGGGTCCAGTCACCGACGCTCGTCGAACGATGACGCGCAAGTCTGTCGGGGGACACTGCTCATCAACGCGCATTGGGCCACCCGGCGCGGTAATGATGCAGAAGACGTTGCGGTCAGCTTTGAAAGTCTCCTGGGTGCCGGCACGAGTCTCTCCGCTGAAGAGCTGCACCGCCGGCATTTCTACAGCCTCGACGGCCAATTGATTAAGGAAACGAAGAAGAGCATAAGTGTCTTCTTCGTCCCCTCTCAGCGAAGCCAGCCCTTGGGACCGGCTGTCTGCCTTGATGCCCAGGGCCGCCGCATCGTCGTTTCCGTCTGGACCCAGGACGATCAGCTCGCAGCGCTGCATGCCCTCGAGGTCGATAATGGTAGCCTCGTCACCGGCGTTCAAGGCCAAGGTGATGCTGCCACCGCCCTTCACGCGGTATCGCTCCGTTCCCGGCTCTAGTGGGAGACACCCGGGCTCAAGCAGTCCCGGTCTGCCCGAGGCGAACGGACTCATGAATTCACCCCGCGAGTCTCGGGCCTCGTCACCATTAGAAACAACTCCAAGGAGAAATCAGCCGCTTCATCGCAGGCCAGGTAGACTTGTTTTGCAACCTGTCTGCACGTTCGCGTGTTCCACCAGCGCTCTCGTCAGGTGAATCCCCCGGCGCTATTTGCCGTTACCCTTTCACCTGCGGTCCAGTCGTACGCTTCTGGGAAGTCAAAACTTGCGGTAGACCCTATTCAAGTCCACAAGCGGGTGGCGTGGGGACATCTGGAACTTGACCAGCAATTCGCGAGCATACATATCTCTATCCTGCTGGTCTTTCGGAAGATCGATATCCTTCGGGACCTTCACCCAACCGTTGATATTGCGATCAAAGACTGCTGGTTGGCCCTCTTCATATCCAAGGTGTACGTCTTCCAGCCAGTTGAGATCTTTCCAACCCATGACCTCGATGTACTTTCTCAAGAATAGCGTAAGACGGGTGTAATCAGGCAGGAGATTGACATCGTAGCTATATCCGATGTGTTGGCCGATCTCCTGGCCACGCTGGGACTGGAAGTCCCCAGTCTCCTTTTTACTTCCGCTCTCGTTTGCCATCGTCTGTGGCTCCTTAGTAGCGCGTCATGTCGGGCCGTCCAACGGTGTACTGAGAACCCGCCAAGGGCACCTGTGCCAAGGCGGAGGCTTCCATCGTGAGTGCGGCCAGATCTTCCGGCTCGAGCGAATGCACGCTGGTTTTACCGCAGGCACGTGCCAGCATCTGGCACTCCATAGCGAGCGTGTGCAGAAAGTTGTAGACACGCTCGGCGGCTTTATCGGGGTTGAGCCGCTTGCGCAGTTCCGGATCCTGGGTCGCCACTCCCACCGGACAACGACCGGTGTGGCAGTGGTAGCAATAACCGGCCTCCACTCCTACTTCCTCCTCGTAATCGGCCTCGGGGATATCTTTGTTGCAGTTCAACGCCATCAGTGCGGAATGCCCGATCGAAACTGCATCGGCACCCAACGCAAGGGCCTTCGCGATATCGCCACCATTTCGAATGCCGCCGGCGTAGATGAGAGAGATCTCCCCTGTTTTGTTGACGTCGTCGAGAGCCTTACGCGCTTGCCGAATCGCGGCAATGCCAGGTACGCCGGTTTCCTCCGTGGCCAAATGGGGCCCGGCACCTGTCGAGCCCTCCATGCCGTCCACATAGATGCAGTCGGGATCCGTCTTCGCAGCCATGCGTACATCGTCGTACACACGGGCAGCGCCCAATTTCAATTGAATGGGGATCTCCCAGTTGGTCGCCTCACGGATCTCTTGTATCTTAAGGGCCAGATCGTCCGGCCCCAGCCAGTCCGGATGACGTGCCGGTGAACGCTGATCGATGCCGGCCGGTAGCGAACGCATCTCCGCCACCTGGTCGGAAACCTTCTGCCCCATCAAATGTCCGCCGAGGCCGACTTTGCAGCCCTGACCGATAAAGAATTCACAGCCATCGGCAATTCGGAGGTGATGTGGATTGAAGCCATAACGCGATTGTATGCACTGGTAAAACCACTTCACCGAGTAGCGACGCTCATCCGGGATCATGCCACCTTCGCCGGAACAGGTTGCTGTGCCCGCCATCGTCGCGCCGCGCGCCAGAGCGGTTTTTGCCTCGTAGCTCAACGCCCCGAAACTCATGCCCGTAATATAGACCGGAATATCAAGCTCCAGCGGCCGTTTGCATCGAGGACCTAGCACCGTCTTCGTATCGCACTTCTCACGATAGCCTTCAATTACGAAGCGCGTCAGCGTGCCGGGCAAAAACGTGAGGTCGTCCCAACTCGGAATCTTCTTAAAGATGGAAAACCCTCGCATGCGATAGCGGCCGAGTTCGGCCTTGACATGGATATCGTCAATGACTTCCGGAGGGAAGATCGAGCTACGCCCTAAGTTGTGCCTGTCTCGTTTCAAACTCCGCACCTGCCGCGGTCCGTTTGTCCGGCTGCTCATCGCATCATTCCTTCCGCCACAGTTTGCTGCTTGGCGCTAAAGCACCAGCTTCTTCTCCGCCGGCTCGAGGCTGTCGTAGTTCCACAACTTCCGACCAGCCACGATTTTCGTGATGTCCTCGACCCCCCGCGGCGCTTCCAGGCCGTAAAGAGAAAGCTTGCGCCGGTGCCACTCGACATCGAGGTCGGTCATTTCGCCCTCGACCGCATCGACGCCGAGACTGGCAATCGTCCCACCGACATAGATCGTGCCATCGTACATGGAGTCGCCGAGGTTCTTGCCAGCATCCCCCAGGATGATCATGCGTCCGCGTTGCATCATAAAGCCGCTGAAGGCACCGCTGCGTCCACCGACGATGATGGTTCCACCCTTCATGTCAATGCCGGTTCGGCTGCCGACATCACCCTTGCAGACGAGGTCGCCACCACGGATGGCGGCCCCGAACGTGGACCCCGCGTTCTTCTCGATTACGACCGTGCCCGCCATCATGTTCTCGGCACACGACCAGCCAACTCGGCCGGAGATGCTCACGTTGGGACCATCGATTAGGCCGACCGCGAAGTAACCGAGGCTGCCTTCGAAAGACAGTTGAAGACGATTGAGAATACCCACGCCGAGCGAATGCTTTGCACCTGGGTTCTTGACGACGATACTGCCATATCCGTGGCTTACTAGTTCCCGGATCCTGTCGTTGATCCGTGTTGTGCTGTCGAGTTTGGCCGCGTCCAGCTCCGCCCGCTTGTTGAAGTCGACTTCGTAGGAAGAAGGATAGGTGAAGTTCTCCTCTTCCTCAGGGGAGAAAAAGATCTGTTGCGTGCGCCCCGCGAGCTGCTCGGTATGCATCCCCATGGCGTGGGAGGATTGTTCCGGTTCTAGTTGTTCCATACGCGTACCTCTCCCTCGTAGGGATCATAGGTGTCTATCTCATGCGGGAAGATGGAGCGAATCGCCACTTCCTCTGACGCGAGCGCGACCAACGTGTCGCTCTCATAAAGTACCAGGGGCTTGGCTGCCATCACGTCTTTCGCAATGCCTAGCTTGTCTTCTGTAGCAACCATATAAGTAAATACTCCGTCAAGTTCCGAGATCGAGCGGTTCATGGCCTCCTGGAGGTCGCCGCTGCCGTCCATCTGGTCCGCCAGATATACCGCAATCAACTCAGAATCACAGTCGGACATGAAGCGGTGGCCACGGCGCTCGAGGGCCCGCCGGGAATTCCAATAGTTTGTGAGTTGGCCGTTGTGTACCACCGATACGTCGCTGAAGGGATAGGCCCAATAGGGGTGGGCCGATCGAATATCCACGTCCGATTCCGTAGCCATGCGCGTGTGACCGATTGCGTGCGTGCCCTCGAAATCGCTCAGTCGATATTGTGTAGACACGAGATTGGCGTCGCCGAGGTCCTTGATAAGCTCGAGTGAGTGACCAATCGACAAAATCTCGACCTCCTCGATGTCTTCAATGTAGTTTGCGAAAGGGCGTAAGTCGCCATCGAAGTGGAAGACGTAGCGATAGGTATACTCAGTAACTTTTTCTACAGATTCAACCTCGGCGCCCATCTCCCCCACGCGCTCGTCGACTGCGCTCTTGCGCTCGTCCATTAGGCGGAAGATATTAAAGCCCTTCTTTACATCTTCTTGTTCCGCCACCTTAAACCGCATGACGTATCGATCAGCCTTGGGGTCACCGTAGAGCGCGAGGCCGGCCGAGTCGGCTCCGCGATGCTTGAGCGCCTGCAGCATCATGGTCAACTCGTGCCCTATGTTGGCGCTCTCACCCCGATGCATCACTCCGGCTATTCCGCACATTGCGCTGATCCTGGTCGATCAGGGTAGACAGTCCATATAGTTATCGACATCCCACTCGGTAGGAGTGGCCAGAAATCGGTCCCACTCGTCACGCTTATATTCCATGAATACTTTGTACATCTCACCCGGCAACGCCTCCCTGACGACCGTATCTTGCTCATGGGCATCGAGGGCCTCGCCTAACGACATAGGCAGTGCCGGGCACTTCCCTTTGACCTCATCGATAACATCGTAGACATTTCGAGTCTCCTGCGGGCCGGGGTCGAGCTTGCGAGTGATACCGTCGTCAAGCGCCGTCAGCAGGCCGGCCGCCAGCAGGTAGGGATTGTGCATCGAATCGACCACCTTGTACTCGAATCGTCCCGGTGCCGAGTTGCGCACAGCGGTGGTGCGATTCTGATAGCCCCAGTTCGCGTACAGCGGGGCCCAGAAGCCGAAGTCCAGCAAGCGCCGATAGGAGTTGACGGTCGAGCAGCCAAGCACGGTGAGGCCGCGAGCATGTTCGAGGAGTCCGCCCATAGCATAGAGGCCGGTCTGACTTGGTTGTCTGGGGTTGTCGGTGTCCGGTAGGAAGGTGTTCTCGCCGCCTTGCGTGAGGCTAAAGACCTCCTCCATACCAGGGAGGGGCTCGTTGCCGATGGGGTTGACCTCCCTCTCGCCGCCGCGCCACAACGAGATGTTCGTATGGCACGCATTGCCCGACACATTCATGAACGGCTTCGACATGAAGCAGGCGATGATATTGTGCTCACGCGCCACCTGCGCACAGACTTGACGGAACGTCGTCAGACGGTCTGCGTTCGGCAGCGCCTCATCGAACATGAAGTTGAGTTCGAGTTGGCCCGGCGCATCCTCGTGGTCTCCCTGGATGATGTCAAGCCCCATCGCGCGGCTATACTCGATGGCCTTCATATACACCGGGCGCAACGACTCGAACTGATCGATGTGGTAGCAATAGGGCTTGCTGAAACCGCCCGCCGGTTTTCCGTTTTCATCGCGCTTTAGCCACATCATCTCGGGCTCGGCGCCGACACGTAGCGTTAGGCCGTGCTTCTTGTTGAAGTCCTTATGGATGCGTCGAAGATTGCCCCGGCAATCCGAGCTGAGAAACGCACCAGGATTTTCTGGGTGCTCGCGGCCACGGAACAGCGTACAGAACACCCGCGCGACACGCTTGTCCCACGGAAGCTGAACAAACGTTTCCGGCTCGGGAATGCCGACCAGTTCCCACGCCTCAGGGCCGTAACCGATATACTTTTTGGAACGGTCAATAAAAAGATTCGCCGTCGAGCCATAAACCAATTGGAAGCCGCGTTCAGCGAATTTCTCCCAGTGATCAGCGGGCGCTCCTTTGCCCATGATCCGACCGGTGACCGACACGAATTGGTAATAAATATAAGTGACCCCAAGTTCGTCAAGTTTCTTACGTACTTCGTTGACGAGCTTGGCTCGACCAGGCGCCTCAACGAAATTTTCTATCTCGGTCACAGTTTTCTCCTCTTGGTACAGGCTAACACAATGGGGCCCCTTAGCCGCTTGGATGGTGATCGAGATGACTTCAGGCAGCTTGAGCGGGTCATCAGCAATTCCCTTGCTCAGCGTCGGACCTTCCAGGAAGGCCATGACGATGAATGTCCGTCCGTAGCTTCGTCGATTTCCTGAATCGTATGGACGTTGGGACGATCGAACGCGATCGCAGCCTGTGCTTCACAAATAAACGCTTGCGGCCTCCTTCGTCGCGCAACAGATGCGAAGCGAGGAACTTCAAGGCAACGAGGCGATCCATTGACGTATCCGCAGCCTTGTAGACGATACCCATGCCGGCATCGCCGAGCTTCTCGGTGATGCATTACCGTCCTTGCGAAAGGTGTTGCGGCCGATGTTGCCGGCCTGCTCCCCCGGTTGGATGAAAGCGAAAGCAGACCGCGGGAGCCGTTCAGGGGACGTATCCGGATGGTCGATGCTGCGGCCGAGAACCGAGGGATCCAGGATATGGACGCGGTCAACGAACGCCCCGTCAACATTGCCAAACCCCGGGGCGTCAGAGCCACTTGTCACCGTCACCGGAGTTCCCGACTTCAGAAGGACGGCCGAAAACAGCTCCCACCGGCCGAACATCCTTCGAGTCCAGGTCCTCCTCCCAGCCAAAAGCGGAGCTTGATAAACGATACGCCAAAGGAAGGCGTGCGACTGATCAAACTCGCTCAACGCCTTCACGTCACCATGAACGTCGAACTCGGTCTGGCTGCGCCCGCGGGCGCTGTCTGCCGGGTTTCCCGTGCTGGAGTAGATCGCCCCCAAGTCGATCGCCTTACTGATCCAGTAGGAAACAGTCGAGCTGAGGCCCTGCCAGCCCGGTACCGTGAGTGTCACCCGCGCAGCGTCAAACTACGCGCGCGAGCCGTTGAGGATGTCGCGGTTTTCAAAGTACTTCGGGTCGGGTCGCCGGTCGTTGACGGTGCTGGTGAGTAGGGGAATCCCCGCCACCGGCCGCGCCCGGTTTGAAGCCCACATGCTGATCAGCCGATGCGAGCGACTTCCCACGTAGCCGAGTTGAAGGGTCCAATCCCTCGCTGGGTTAAGTTCCCAACTGAAGTTGTACTGATGGGAGTAGGGGGCAACGAGGTCGGGAGAGATGACGAACAGGGAGGCTCTCGCGTCTGGGTCGGTGGGGTCCACGATCACGCCTTCCAGTGCGTTGATCAGACTGGGTGCGGCGAGCCGTAGCCGAAGATTGCCCGGTGGATTGAAGCGTGCCGGCCCGAAAGTCACTGGAAAGATTTCTCCGAAATACATCCCGTAGGCGCCATGAATCGCCCCCCATGTCTCGTTGATGCGATAGGCAAACCCGAATCGCGGAGCAACGTTCTTACAGTCGCAGCTAAAAGGAATGTCAGTCAGGGCGTTCACCTCGAGCGGCCTCGTCAGGGGTTGGTAGCGTAGACCGAAGTGCAGGGTCAAGTTGGATTGCACCCGCCAATCGTCACCCACAAAATACTGAAGGTCCCAGTAACGCCAGAGGGGCGCTCCCAACCGAAAGCCGTAGTCATTGCTTCGCGCCGGCTGGACGTCGCCGACTTGGAAGAACGAACGAGCCGAGAAAACGCTGTTGTTGTGCGACCCGTAGAGACTCCCGTGGACGCGTGAAACCCTCGAATCATCCAAGTGCAAAGAGGACGTCGGCGGTCCTCCGAATTCCGCTCCGAAGTAGCCGCGATCGACTTGGAACTCACGAACGACCGTCGTTGTGGTCCCCATACGGCGGTTCAGTTCGTTGAGAACGTTATTGTCGATCAGAGTGATCTGAACGTTCTCGTTGCGGCGGCTTTCACCAGCTGAGGAATCCACCTCTCCGAGTAGATTCAGCGCTGTTCGCTCTGTGGTATTGGATTCGGCGGGGACAGCGGTTGGCGCCTCACCTTCTTCGGAAGCTGCGTCGGCGGCTGCGCCTTCCCGCGCGACCCCCCTCGATGGCTCGCCCGGATCTGCAGGTTTGGTTTGCGATGGCGGCTGGGAAATCTCGTCCAAGCGGCCCGGACCCGAATCGGCATTAGCGGAAGGAACAAGTGGAACGATGAGAGCGAGGGCAACCAAGCTCCAAGGCAGCCCCTGCGCGCGCTTGGATCGATGCGGAGCAACCGAGCTCTGCCAGTCCCTCTGCTTACGTATCGCAAACGAGTCGAGCAGGCGAACTGCGAGGACTCGGAGAGCGACGGTGCGGTTTATTTTCCTGTCCTCGGCCTTGTACACTAAACCTCCCCTGCCCGCACCGAGCTTCTCGGCGATGCGGTAGTGGCTGATGGTAGCGCCGACCCTGCCGGTCCGATTCTACCCTAACAGCCGGAGGCTTCCTCTCGGTCGGGGTCTTGAGCTATGTTGAATGGCGAGGGCTGGGAGAACGAGACCTGCCCATTGTGAGGTTGTTCTCTCAACTGACCCAACAGACAAGGTGAACGATGAGCGTTGAATGGAAATCCGATGAAGAATTGTTCGCGATGGCGCGGGAAGAACTCTACCCCGCGGTGGTCGGCGACATCATGGACAAGCTGGGGCTGACCCGTCAGTTTCTGCCGCCCCAGGTTCGGCCGCTGGATCCTTCGATGTGCGCCATTGGCCGTGCCATGACCGTGCTCGCCGCTGACTGCATCGAACCGACCACGCCTCCCGAGCGGCGAAACCCAAGCCTGGAAAAGTCGTTCGGCCTGATGCTCGACGCCCTCGACGACCTCAAGCCGAACGAGATCTATCTGGCCACGGGAGGTTCGCCCCGCTACGCGGTGTGGGGAGAGCTGATGTGCACTCGCGCCATCAAGCTCGGCGCGGCCGGGGCGGTGATGAACGGCTACTCGCGCGATACCCAAGGAATCCTGGCTTTGAATTTCCCTACTTTTTCCTGGGGAGGCTACTCGCAGGACTTCGCTCCCCGGGCGACGGTCATCGACTACCGTGTGCCATGCGAGATCGACGGCGTCCACGTCGACCCCGGCGATATCGTTTTTGGCGACAGGGACGGCGTGTGCGTCGTGCCCCGCCAAGCCGAGAAGGAGGTCTTCGTCAAGGCCCTGGAAAAGGCTCGTGGCGAGAAGATGGTAGGCGAAGCCATCGCCGCCGGGATGAGCGCCAACGACGCCTTTGCGAAGTACGGCATTATGTGACTTGCAGGGGTCCAGAAGAGTTCGGATGCTCGGATTCAGGTCAGCACTCGAATCCGGTTAAGGCTGAAAAATCAGGGCGCCGAAGTAGGGAGGTCGGAGCAGCGTCTGCCAGCTGGGGCTTGGCTCTCCAGCGCCAGCATGAACGTGAGATGAGACCACTCTCCCAAGCAACAAAAAAGGTGTCCGTGGTATGACTTCTGACCAAGAAACTCATTCAGGGCGCCCGCACCTGGTCACGGAGACTGCTGTTGATGGCGTCACCGAGAGGATGAATCACCGCAACTCCTTGATCTATGCTCTCTGCTACGCTCTGATTTACCTAGCGGCGCCAGTCATTTACGTGGGGGTAATCCATGCAGCTCTGTGTGACCAGCTAGGCGCCAGCGCCACCGTAGCCAACCTGCCCGCCTCGGTTTACTTTTTTGGCTTCTTTGCGCCGGTGCTCGTTTCTTGGATGATCCCAAAATGTCTGGAAAAAAGTGTCCTTATCGTTGCGTGTATCGTTACGTCCTCCTCACTTGCGGTTGTATTCATCACACTGTTCTTTCCATTTCCTGCCTCGGTGCAGCTGGCGGTCGTCATCGGACAGGGTCTGGTCCTGGGCTTTTCTGACTCCGTAGCCGTCCTGTATCTGTTCCACTGTCTCAACCGCGGAACCACCGTCCAAGGCAGAGCCAGGGCGTTCACACTGGCCTATTCCCTTGGACCCCTTTTTGCTGTGGCGGGTTCACTCGGTGCCCAGTATGTCCTAGCCGGCAATGTTTCAGCTCTGCCCTATCCCCGTGATTTTGCCAGCCTTTATCTGATCGGCACCTTGTGCATTGGCGCCATGACACTCCTAGTCAGTCGCCTGGAACTGCCGGTAGCGGAGGAGGAAGAGCGGCAGCCACTCGCCAGGTTCATCCGGGAGGCCGTCAGATCCTTTGTCCAAATACGTACTTTCGCTCTGTTGTGGCTGGCTTATCTTTTGTGGTTTCTCGCCATGAACGGCATGCCGAATCTGTCGTTATATACGCGAGAAGCCGTCGGGAGAGCGCCGAAAGAGCTTTCCGGCTACATCATGGCCCTTCGTTTTGGCTTCAAGGCTTTGGGCGGCTGGATCCTGGGCTCGCTCTTTGCCCGACAAGGGGTTCGCGCACCCTTGCTTCTGACGGTTGTGCTCGTGGGCGGATCGATGGTGTGGGCCTGGACTGTGCCCGGGTATTTCTATTTGCTGGCCTTCGGTTTCATGGGAATGGCGGAGCTCGCGGGGGCCTACTTTCCAAACTACATGATGAGCTCCTCGACACCCGCGACCGGCGCCCGCAATCTGGCCATGCTGCAGCTGGTGATCCCTGCAAGCTCGATTGCTCCTGTGCTGCACGGTCGCCTTACGGATGTCTTCAGCTTCGAAGCCAGTTTCGCTTTTGGCATCGCATCGGCGATCGGCGCGTTGTGGCTGGTCTTGAAGCTGCCGTCCAATCCGGTTTCGAGAGCTGGTCAAACCTAGGCTCGCGAGGTTATCCTAGCTTACAATGGCATGCACTTGAAGCCCCTGGTTCACTACAGCGGTGTTGTGCTCCAGAATACGCTCTCTGTGACACAATAGGGCCACCATGCGTACAACTGTCATCTCGGTTCTCGTTCTTCTCTCCTTCGCTTTCTCCGTCGTCTGTCAACAAGCCGCCAAACGTGACCCGATGCGACCTGACCCCGAAATGGCACGCCCAATCGATGCCTACGATTCTGTCTTTCTCGAGGAGCTGACCTGGATCGAAGTGCGCGACGCCCTGCGTGCGGGCAAGCGCACCGTTATCGTGGCCACTGGCGGTATCGAGCAGAACGGACCTTACCTTGCTCTCGGCAAGCACAACTACATTCTGCAGGCGACGACCGAAGCGATTGCCCGCAAACTCGGCAACGCGCTGGTCGCCCCGATCGTGCCGTTCGTTCCCGAAGGCGACATCGATCCGCCTAGCGGGCACATGCTGTATGCCGGTTCGATCTCGGTACGCGAGGATACTTTCCGGGCGCTGCTGACTGACATCGCCGAAAGCCTGCGCGTTCACGGCTTCCACCACGTCATCTTCCTCTCCGACAGTGGCGGCAACGTTGAGGGAATGAAGGCCGTCGCCGCGGAGCTCGCCACGAAATGGTCGGCCGGCAAGGCGAGGATTCACTACATCGCCGAATACTACGATTACGAGAGCCTCGGAAAGTTCCTCGAGTCTGAGGGCATCCATCAGACCGACGAAGGCTATCACGACGACGTAGGCATCTCGTCGCAGATGATGGTGGTCGACCCCAACACCGTTCGCATGAAACAGCGTATGGCCAAGGGAAAGATGTCGATCAATGGAGTCAGTCTCGCGCCCCCCAAAGGTGTCGAGATCGGCAACAAAGTCATCGAGTATCGCGCCGACCTTACTGTGGCCGCCATCCGCAAGGCGGTCGAGTCGCAGTAATTGACCGACCGCTCCCCCTCGCCATCACCGAAGCCGCAGGAGAACGTGATCACACAAGCACCGCGACACACGGTTTGCTCGTCTCGGCTAGGTCACGATGCCCGGATCTGGGTCCGTGCGCCTTCGGCTGCCTGGTGTGGTTTGCTCGTCGGCCTGGTATTGCTCTGTACGTGTGCGGCCCGTCCTGACAGGGCAACCGTCATCGAGCTCGACTCGCAGACGCAGCTCTTCGTGGACGACCTACTGATCGACCGCATGGACGGCGTGGTCAAGGCTTTGGGCCGCCCGGCCAAGCTGGCCGAGAACCCGCTTCTCAGGCCGGATCGGCCTTGGGAAGGCTTCCTGATTCTCCAGCCAGGCTCGGTGATCTACGACGAACAAGAGCAGATCTTCAAGATGTGGTACAACACCATCGCCACCATCGCCAAGCCCGACGTCGAGCAGTTCCTCTGCTACGCGACGTCACGAGACGGAGTGACGTGGGATAGGCCGAACCTGGGTCTGGTTGCGTTCAAGGGCTCCACAGCAAACAACATTCTCTTCAAGTATTCGAACTGGACGCACTCGGTCATCAAGGACGTCCACGACCCCGATGCCGCCCGACGCTACAAGATGGCTTACTGGACAACCGAGCAGCCCGGCGCCTGCGGGATCTGGGTCACCTTTTCTCCCAACGGCATTCACTGGAACGATCATCCTGAGAACCCGGTGGTACCGTGCTCTGCGACGGGTGACACGTTCAGCGTGATGCAACACGCCGAAACCAAGCAGTACGTTCTTTACCACAAGTCGAAGATCAGGCCCATCCGCAAGGTCGCGCGTATGGTCAGTGACGATTTTGTTCATTGGCGGGACTCCCGGCTCGTGTTGGAGCCGGACGAGTACGATCGGCCTGATACGGAGTTCTATGGATTGTCGGCCTCTCCTATGGCGGACAATACCTCGGCTTGCTGTGGGTCTTCCATACGTACACGCAGTTCATGGACGTACAGTTGACCTCGAGTCGCGACAGGTTGACTTGGGATCGCACACTGCACCGGCGAGTGTTGCTGCCGCTCGGGTTCATGAGGAACGAGTATCCCGGCTCGAGCTTCGACAGCAACATGATCTTCCCGGCCACTGCGCCTGCCATCAAGGACGATGAGCTGTGGCTCTACTATTCGGGCTTCGCCAACCTCCACAATGAGCTGGGCGAGAAGCACACCGGCCAGATCGGCGCTGCGAAATTGCGGTTGGATGGTTTTGTGTCGTTGGAAGCAACCAGTGAGGGAAGCGTCGTGACGCCGCCGGTTCGGTTTGAAGGCTCGACATTGACGGTGAACGCCGCGACCCGATCGTTCACCTCAGAAGCCGTGGGATGGAACCCCGTGTGGAAAGAGCTTTTCACCGGGGTCCCGGACGGCCAGGGCTTTGTTCAGGTTGAGATCCAGGATGAGAGCCGGAATCCGATTCCCGGCTACGCTGCGGACGATTGCGAGCTGATTCGCGGCGACGGCGTTGCCTTGGGGGTGGCTTGGAAGGATGGGATCGAACTCGAAGCGTTGGCCGGGCGGGCCGTTCGTTTGAAGTTTGTTCTCGGCAACGCCGGCTTGTATTCGTTTCGGATACAGTAGGGGCGGAGCGCTGTCTCCGCCCACAACAGTCTCCAGTGTCTCGCGAAGGCCGGGTCGACACGGGGCTCGGCCCCTACGATAACTATGTCGGACCGTTCAGCAGCAAGACTCGGGGCCATCTACCCGGACGATGCCTGGGTCGACCGCGACGTCCAAACGTTCGTCGACGAGTTCTCCGCTTTTCTTCCGCCGTCGGTCGAAGTGATCACGGCCTCAACGCCGATTCCGCCGGTCGAAGCGAAGTTGGAGAGCGCCGTGCGGCTGGCGGAGAACGGTGACATTGAAGAATCCGCGCGGCGCTCGATGCGCTACGAGCCTATGTGCTTTGCCTACTACTGCACCACGATCAGTTTCGTCCGTGGCGTCGGGGGAGACGTGGACATTTCGCGCCGCATCCGAGAGGCGACCGGGGTCGACGCGGTGACAACGACAAGTACGGCGATGATTTTGGCGCTGAAGGCTCTGGACATCTCGCGAGTCGCCTTGGCGAGCCCCTACATGCCTGACGTGGAAGAGGAGTTCATCGGGTTCATGGAGGCCCACGGCATCCGGGTGGCCAACAGCCGCGCCTTGGCTCTGCCGGACGGCCATTCGCTGGTCGATCCAGAAGGGATGCGCAAGTTCGCCGAGTCCGCCGACGTGCCCGCGGCCGAGGCGGTCTTCGTAGGCTGCACCGGGCAGCGCCTTTCTCCCTATCTCGACGGCATGGAAGAAGCGCTTGGGAAGCCGGTGCTTACAGCCAACCAGGTGACGTCGTGGCATGCCCTGCAACTAATGGGCTTGCCGCCTCAGTTACCGGGCCGGGGGAGATTGTTTGCCGGTGATGTTGTGGCCGCGCTGAGCTGAAGGTCAGCGCGGTCGGCCAAGAGTCACGACCTCCGTTCATGGCCTGTCAACCTCCCGCCTGATTCTAAAAAACCTTATGTTCACTGTTGCTGATTACGCTCTGTTGTGCCTGTACCTTGCCGTTCTGACCTGGGTCGGGACGAAGTATTACCGCAAAAGTTCTAGCTCGGCGGAGTTCTTCGCCGGCGGCCGGGCGATGTCGTGGCTGCCGGTCGCGATCTCGGTGATCGCCGCCGATACCAGCGCTATTACGATCCTGGGTAATCCCGGTTACGCCTATGACCGGGACCTCCGTTTGATCTTCTACATCCTCGCTTACTCGGTGGCGGCATGGCTGGTGATTGTGATCTTCCTGCCTTTCTATTGCCGGCTCAACATGTACACCGCCTACGAGTACTTGGAACAGCGCTTCGACGTTCGAGTGCGGACCATCACCAGCGCCCTCTTCCTGTTCATCCGCGGCGCTCACGTCTCGATTGCCATTTACGCTCCGGCGATTATCCTCAGCCTCATCAGCGGCATCCCTCTCTACGCGGCAGTCCTGCTAATGGGCGTGTTCACAACGATCTACACGACGCTAGGCGGCATTCGCGCCGTGATTTGGAACGACGTCATCCAATTCAGCATCGTGGCGCTGGGGATCCTGACGACTTTCATACTGACCATCAACACTGTGGAGGGAGGCCTGCCCGCGATTTCGCAGATTGGCAGTGAGTTCGGTAAGTGGCGCTTGTTTGACTTTTCCACTGACATTACGTCCGACCACTCTTTTTGGGCGATGTTTGTCGGCGGCATCATATTGGCTGTAGCCACCATGGGCACGGACCAGGCGGTTTTGCAACGCTACTTCACGGCCAAGTCCGAGCGGGAGTGCAGCCTGTCTCTCAAGTTCTTTTCCGTCCTTCTCATTCCCTACAACTGTCTGCTCATTCTGATCGGCGTTTTTCTGTTCGCTTTCTATCATCAGAACCCCGATCTGGCAAGGGACCTTCCCCAATCCGACGCCGTACTGGGACATTTCGCCGTTCACCAACTGCCGCGCTTCATGGGAACGTTGCTCATCGGCGCGGTCTTCGCCGCTTCGATGGGAGTGATGAGCGCCGGGATCAACTCGCTTTCGACCTGTACGGTAGTCGACTTCTATCAAAGGCTGTGGAAACCCAACGAGTCCGACCCACACTACGTCCGGGCCGGACGGTCTTGCACAGTGCTGTGGGGGGTGCTGACCACCCTGGGCGCCTTGTATGCAGACCGGCTGGGTCAACTGGCGCTGGCGTTCGGAAAGATTCAAGGATTCGTCGGCGGGGTCATGCTGGGTATTTTCTTGCTGGGTATTTTCTTCCGGCGCGCGAATGCGAGCGGCGCCTTGGCCGGGACCCTGATTGCCATGACGATCGTTACATACGTCGCTTTCTGGACCGACATCAGCTTCTTCTGGTATGGGGCAATCGGCGGCTCGCTCACTATCTTGGTCGGATATCTGTGGAGTATGACGGGGGCGCGTCCTAGCGGTGTGCCGGAGACTTTATTCTTCCAGGGCACAAGGAAATGATGGATTCGCCCAACCTCTGATGGCTGAAAGCGAGACTTTCACGATCGCCCTTTCCTGGCCGGTCCGTAAAGAAGTGATCGAGAGGTATCACGGCTACGTTGCCTCGCCGTGTCGAATCGTATCCCCTAAGAGTCGAGAGCCGGAGGACCTTATCCAGGCCGGCCGGGAAGCGGACGTCATCGTGGGCGGCTATGTGCCTGCTGACATGATCCGGGCCGCGGCTCGTCTCAAGATGGTGCAGGTGACTCATGCCGGAGCCGTCGCGGCCGACCCGCTTGAACCCGACCTCGACCAGGCGTATCTGGGGTTCCCTCTTTCGATGCTGAAAGAGCGGAGGATCTTGATGGGGAACATACACGGCAACCGTGTGCTCGTGGCGGAGCATGCCGTGACGCTGATGCTGGTGCTCGCCAAGCGCATTCTGGCCGCGAACGGTGCGATCTCCGGAGGCGGATGGCTCCCCTTCACCGCAGAGAACCGCAGCGTGACGATCCAGGGCAGCACAGTCGGCATCATTGGGTTGGGTGCGATCGGTCAAGACGTCGCAACCAGGGTCAAGCCGTTCGGCGCGCGGCTCGTTGCCATCAAAAGGACGCCCGCGCCGGGGCTGCGGGAGGAACTCGGGCTGGATTTCCTGGGCGGCCCTCAGGACCTCGGCGCCGTGCTTGCGCAGTCAGACTTCGTCGTCCTCACATTGCCGCTCACCAGGGAAACGCATCACCTCATCGGCGCAACGGAGCTGGCCACGATGAAGAGCACGGCTTTTCTCATCAATGTGGCGCGCGGTCAACTCGTGGAAGAGCGGGCGATCTACCACGCGCTTGTCGAGAAACGCATCGCCGGTTTCGCCAGTGATGTGTGGTGGTTCTACGACTGCCGGCCTAAGCCTGGCGAAGATTTTCTCGACATCGGGTACTTTTGCCCTGTTCCGTCGCGGCTCGGCGTACACCGGCTGGACAACGTCGTCGTAACCGGCGACCGGGCCTGCTTCACCAACACGATGGAAGAAAACTACATGAGGGACGCTTTGGAGAACGTCGACATGCTGGCGAGAGGGGAGCGGCCCCGCAACCTCGTCGATCTGGACCACCTCTACTAGTTGTCTGATCTGATCGTCATCTGAACAAGTGTGTCAAGTTTTAGAAGAAGTGCCGGACGGGATGTGGCGTAAGGCTCCAGCCTTGCCGAGTCTCGATTCTTCGAGACTCAGGACGGCAAATGACCGAGCACCTGCTGTTGGCCGCGGACCTGAGAACCGAGGAATCGGTTCTCGGCAAGCCTGGAGGCTTACGCCACATGAGCTGCGACCTGTCGGTTTGAGGTCGTAGACTTCGCTAGTTGATCGCAAGAGTAGTCTGCCCGAGGGCTCGGCACTCCGATCCCCTATAGCATATGGCGAAAAAGCGACTAGACAAGGCGGACCTCGCAGACGCACTACGGGAGGCAGGCGTCGACAGGGTTCGAGATGTCATCATGCACAGCTCGCTTTCGAGCCTCGGGCGCGTGGAAGGAGGGGCGGATACGGTCATTGATGCCGTCGTGGAGGTCCTGGGACCGGAGGGCACCTTGATGGCGCCAACCTTCAACTACGTGCTTTGGGACCCGGTCTTTGATCCCCCGAACGTGCATTCGGAGACAGGGGCGATCACCAACGCACTGCGGACGCGGCCCGGGGCCATTCGCAGCATTCATCCCACCTATTCCGTGGCGGCGACAGGCAAGCGCGCTGCCGAGTTCACGGCCGAGCATTGGAAGGCCGAGCCGGTGGGGATCGGCTCCCCCATCGACAGGCTCGCTAAGGCGGGCGGCTACGTTCTCCTGTTGGGAGTCAAGCACGACTCGGACTCGACAATGCATGTGGGCGAGGCGTATGCGGAGGTACCCTATCGGGGCGTTCCCTACGACCCGGGCTGGCCGCGCACGGCCCAAGTCCGCACGGATTCGGGTGAGATTGTTTCGGTCGATCTTCACGATGAGCCTGGTTGCAGCACCGGTTTTGGGGTGATCGAGCTGCCTTTGCGCGAGAGAGGATGCATCCAGGACTTCAAGATCGAGCGAGCCAAGTGCCAGCTTGTTAAATCGCAGGACGTGATCGACACCACGGTCGAGCTGCTTCGCAAAAGAGCGGACATCTTGCTTTGCTCGAATCCGAAGTGCTATTTCTGTTCGTGCGCGCGTGAAGCGATTCGGTCTTCGCAGCCAATGTAGGGGCCCGGCATGCCGTGCCCTGGAGTTTCTATATTTGCCAAATGAAAACCTTGCCAATGAAAGGGCCTGGATCTGCGCTAGTTATGGCCCCGGAGGGGCCAGAGATCATTAGAGATCATAGCCCACGGCTTTAGCCGTGGGAAAGGAGCTGGTCCTTACCGAGCACATGGTGGGCAGTTCATGCCGGGCACATGGTGGACACCGGCCCAGGCGAAAACATCAACAAGCGAAGATGTTTTTATGCCCTGGGAAGAAAACAACACCATGGACCAACGCATGAAGTTCCTCGTCGAATGGCAGCACGGCCTCGAAGCCAAGGCCGAACTCTGCCGCCGCTACGGTATCGCCCGCTCTGTGGGCTACAAGTGGGCCCAGCGCTATCAACGCCAAGGACCCGCCGGACTCCAAGATCGTTCGCGGGCGCCCCACCATCACCCCAACCAGACTCCCCTCGACGTGGTCACTCGCATCCTCGAGCTGCGCTACGCCCATCGCTTGTGGGGCGCGCCGAAGATTCGAGCGCTGCTGTTGCGCCAGCATCCCGACCAACCCTGTCCCTCGCAGAGCACCATCGGCGAGATCCTGCGCAGCGCCGGGTTGACGCGCCCGCGCGCGAGGCGTCGGCGCACGCCGCCCCATACCCAGCCGCTCGCTCATGCGGCCGCTCCCCACGACGTGGTGTCGATCGACTTCAAGGGCTGGTTTCGTTGTGGCGACGGCAGCCGCGTCGACCCGCTGACCGTCGTCGACAATGCCAGCCGCTACGTGCTGTGCTGCCAGGCGGTCGACGGCTGTGACTACCCGCACGTGCGCGCGGTGATGGAGACGGTGTTCCGCGAGCACGGCTTGCCGCGAGCGATTGGCAGCGATAACGGGCCGCCGTTTGCGACGCGGGCGCTGGGAGGGCTGAGTCGGCTGAGCCTGTGGTGGACCAAGCTGGGCATCCAGGTCGAACGCATTCGGCCGGCGCGCCCGAGCGAGAACGGTCGCCAAGAGCGTTTCCACCTGACGCTGAAGCAACACACGGCGAATCCGCCGGCTCGGAACCGGCGGGCGCAACAGCGGCGATTCCGGAGTTTTTGCCGCGAGTACAACGAACAGCGACCGCACCAAGCGCTACAGCAAGACCCGCCGGCGAGTGTGTACCAGCGATCGCCGCGGCCCTATCCGCAGCGCCTGCCGGAGATCGAGTATGAGCAAGCCTGGGTGGAGAGGAAGGTGCAACGCAGCGGCTACGTGTACTGGCGAGGCCAGGAGGTGTTCGTCAGTGAGGTGTTGTGGGGCGGCGAGTTGGCTTCGAGGCAGTGGAGGACGGCGTCTATCAGGTGTGGTTCGGCACGCTGGCGCTGGGCCGGTTCGACGAGCGGCGCGGCCGCATCGAGCCGATTCCCCGCCGGCGAGGGAATGGAACGGACCTACGGGACCTCGCCGTGACCGTGTGAGGACAGACGAAGCTTGATATCTTCTACCCAAGGAGAGGAAAAGTGTCCACCATGTGCCGGTAAGGACAGGCTGGAACGCGAGGAACCCTGGAAGGGCGATACAAGCGACTCTGCCATTCCCTTATCGGCGCGCCGGACGCCGGAGACTTATGTAGGTGGTCAGAAGCCTCTAACGAAACCTGTGTCGCCCCTTTCAGGGCTCCTGGCGGTCGCCCGCCCGACACCCACGGCTGGAAGCCGTGGGCTATGATCTCCCGGCCCCTTCGGGGCGGAATCCACGCCGAACAGCCCCACCTGTTCGCTGCTCTGGGCTTCGATCCCAGCTCTCTGAGGGCAAACGCTGCCGCTTTGGCCTGAGCAAACGTAGAAACTCCACGGCATGCCCACCTCTCACGCGGGTGCCCAATGCTATGATTCGGCGAAGCAGATGTCTCTCGCCAACAAAGTTGCTGTCGTTACGGGCGCCGCCGCGGGTATCGGACGCGCCATCGCCTTCGAGTTGGGACGTCAGGGTTCGCAGGTGGGCATCTGCGATCTCCGCGAAGAGCCGCTCATCCGGGCCGCGGAGGAGATGAAGAAAGATGGGGTCGAAGTCTTCTCATCGATCTGCGACGTGAGCGACCGAGACCAAGTTGACCGCTTCATTGATTCGGTGATGGAGAGATACGAACGCGTCGACATCCTCGTCAACAATGCAGCGATTTGCCCCGCGAACCCGATCGACGATCCGGAAGACGATACGTGGCGCCGCGTTCTCGCGACCAATCTCGACGGCGTTTTCTACTGCACTCGCCGCGCTTTAGGATCGATGCCGGACGGCGGCCGGGTGATCAACATTTCGTCGATCTCCGGCAAGACCGGTGATGCCGGCTACACGGCCTACTGTGCGTCCAAACACGCCGTGATCGGCTTTACACGCGCGCTGGCTCTTGAAGTCGCGCCCCGTCGCATCACCGTCAACGCCGTTTGCCCCGGCTGGACGGACACCGAGATGGCGCGGCACGACCTAGAAACGGGCGCCCGACAAGCCAAGGTCCCGGTGGCTGAGTTCCGTAGCGGGTTGTTGGGGAAGATCCCCCTCGCGAAGATCATCGAGCCCAGCGAGGTGGCCGAACTGGTCTTGTTTCTTGCGTCACCAGCGGCGGCCAACATCACGGGACAGGCTGTGAATATCAGCGGCGGGCTGGTGATGAGTTGACGGCGGCGTTGTTTCGGACGTATTTTCTGAATGGAGAGAACCGAGGAGGACGGGGTTAGACGGACACCCTTTCTCTCGCTTGCTGCCATTTTTTCGTGCACGCACGAGCCGTCTCAAACATGAATTCAACGTCGGCGCCGAGGGTCGGCATGGTCACGCCTTTCGAAACGAAGGAATCCACGTCGTCCCAGGTCGTGCAGATCCCGACCGCCAGATCTTTGGCTCGAGCCGCGCCGATCACCCGGTCGACGGATTCAGCCAGCTTTGGATCGGATTGGCCGGGGAGAATCCCCATCGATTGAGACAGGTCGAGGGTGCCGATAAAGATGCCGTCCAGCCCGGGCGTGTCCAGGATGGCAGAAAGGTTGTCGACCGCCTGCTGGTCCTCGATCTGCACAATCGTCAGGACCTGTTCGTTCGCTTGACTCAGGTAGTCGTCCCAGCGGGTTCCGTAGGCCGTTGCGCGCAGGGCCCCGATGCCGCGTTTGCCCAGCGGCGCGTACTTGGTGTGCGTGACGGCCCACTGCGCTTCCTCCGCAGTGTTGATCTGAGGGATGATCACGCCCATGGCGCCCGAGTCCAGCGACAGCTTGATCGAGTCGATGTCGCCGACCTTGGTTCGGGCGATCGGGGCACTGTCGTAGCGGTCGACCGCCATGATGATGTTTCGCAATGACTCCGGGCCGATGTAACTGTGCTCCACGTCGATCATCAGCCAATCGAACCCGGCCTGCGCCATCATTTCGGCCGAGCATGGGTCGGTGGACCAGATCCAAGTACCCAAGCCGGGATCACCGGCGGCGAGTTTCTCTTTTAACGGATTTGCAAAGTCAGGCATGTTGTGTCGCGTTCGTCAGGCTGAGACAGGGCCCAGAGTGAAGGCGTCCTTTTGTCGGAGGGTCGATGGCGCCTTGCCGGTTCGCTGGCGGACTGTCGCAAAGAAAACTTAATGGTAAACGAGCAGCCGGGCGGGCACAGGGGCCCGCCCCTACACTCGCTCGATAGTCCCACGCCCAAGGAATCTCCGCGACATTCCGCTAGGCGTGGTGAACGGCCAAGACCTCCTCCAACGATTCAGCTAAAACTTTCACGGTGTCGGCGATGTCCTGCTCGGTGTGCGCGGCGGAGATCGAGCACTGTTTCGTAGCGACTGGGAAGAAGAAAACGCCACGGTCGACCATCGCCCGGCGCATCGCCACATCCAAGGGAAAATCATGATGCGAGGCGAGGTCGTGCCAGTCCCTTGGCGCATGATCCATGAAATAGGTACAAAAGGCCGACCCCTGCCGCACCACAGTCCCGTCGATGCCGACTGATTTCAGCGTCGCTTCGATCTCTTCCTGCGCGAGGCTGCCAAGGCTCTCCAGGCGCTGGTAGACCTCCCCGTCGTTTTCCGTCAGCCGCTCCATCGTCGCCAGGGCGGCCGCCACGCCGACCGGATGGCCGCTGTAGGTTCCTGCGATGAGAACCCGTCTCGCCGGGTCGGGATCAGCGCACAAGTCCATCAGCTCGGCTTTGCCTCCGATCGCCGATAGGGGATAGCCGTTGGCAATGGCCTTGGCGAAATAAACCAAGTCCGGCTTCACGCCGCAGAGTTGGCTGTACCCCCCCACGCAGTAGCGAAATCCGGTCTTTACCTCGTCAAAAACCAACACGAAGCCATATTCATCAGCGAGTTCACACAAGCCCTCCAGGTAGCCTGGCTCCGGTTTGACCAGGCCTATGTTCTGGAGAATCGGCTCGGTGACCAGAACAGCTACCGGGTAGCGCTCGCAGACGTATCGCACCGATTCGAGGTCGTTGAAGTTGATGTTGTGCACCAGGCTCTTGTGGATCTCGGGAACGCCGGCCCCCAAGGGCACGTAGCGATATTCGCCAGGGGAAACTCTGGGCCCGATTTCCTCCAGCGGTGTGATCACGTTGCAACCGACGTCGTTATGGGAACCGTTGAAGCCTCCTTGCATGACTACCACGTGGTCACGGCCCGTCGCCGCCCGCGCGATGCGTACCGCCGCCATGCTGGCCTCGGTGCCGGTGTTGCACAGCTCTACCTTCTCCAGCGCATCGACCTGAGTGCAGAGCAACTCCGCCAAGCGCCCCTCCAGCTCGTTCGTCCCGGCGCCGAACAGGCTGAGCCGGTCGCGAAGGACCTTCTGAACAGCTTCTGTAACGTGCGGGTCATTGTGCCCTAACAGTTGCGGAGCGAACGCGGCGTGATAGTCGATGTAGCGGTTTCCATCGACGTCCCACAGGTAGGCGCCTTCCGCCCGCGCAAAGGCGGTTGCCGGTTCGACCTTACGCACCGACGACACCACGCCGCCGGGAATGTACTGTTCGTTGTGCCGAATGACCTCGGCGGATCGTGCTCGTGACGGACGCGACATGAGATTTGCGGTTACTGGATCGTCAGAAACCGCCTGGGATTCTCGACCAGAATCTTATCTAGATCCGCATCGGATACGCCTTGCGCCTTCAGGCGAGGGGTGATGTTTTCGAGCACATGGCCGTAACCATGCCCGCCGTAGGTGGTCAGGTCCGATTTGAAGCAGCAATCCTGGGCGACGAAAACCTGGCCGGCGTAACCTAGCCGAACCAGCTCGGAGATGACGTCCACTCGCATGTCATCGGAAGGATGCTGGCGGCCCACCGAGGCGAAGTAGATATCCCGGCCGAAAGTGTCGAAGCTCAGGTTGCATCCGCGGTCGGCCAGCTTGCGGTAGCGGTCGATCACCTCGCGGAACCTGTTTTCGACGTGACTCATCATCACGCGGCTGGGGTCGACTCCCTCCTCCTCGAGGATGTCCAGCACGGCGGGTGGTGAGTCGGCATCGTGACCGGGATGAATCGAGATGGGCGCCCCGGTTTCCTTATGTGCCTGCGCGGCCGCTCGGATGCACTTCTCTTCATTCGGGTGAAGGGGCCACGACGCCCCGATCTCGCCGATCAGTCCGGACCGAACGCCGCTGCCCTCGATGCCCTCGTTCACGTTCCGGATGATTTCCGCCCCGATACCCTCGGTGGTCTTGTCGTCCATGTCCGGCGGATGCGAAGGATAAATGTAGTAGCCGTTGCCGGCAACGATCTGGACGCCTGTTCGGGCGGCGACTTGGGCCAGCCCTTTCGGGTTCGGGGCGATGCCAATAATCGTTTGGTCCACGAGGGCGGCGCCGCCGAGGTCGCGGTACTTCCCCACTTCGGCTTCTACGATGCTGGCATCGTCCATCAGCAGGTTGGGCCGTGAGCTCATGACGTTCTGCCGCAACCAGCCCATGTTCGACAACTGCAGCGGCTCGTCGACGAGGCTCTTGCCCCGCTCATCCTCGGGCGGGCGGAAGTAACAGGTCAGGTCGAAGAAGAGGTGTTCATGGATGAGAGTCTTGCCCAGATCCGCGGGCTCAATCGCCCCGGTTACGGTGAGGATCTTCCCTTGGATGTCAGTCGCCATAGGTTTTCCAGTAAAAGCGTGTCAAGGTCATTCCAGGCGCGCGCACTTGATTTCACATGTGAAACGTCGGTCCGTATTACTATATCCAAGCGGGGTGAGGCGTTCAACTGGCGCGGCGACCGGCGACCACGACCGCCGGGCCGGCTAGGTTCCTGGACTCGAGCTATGGCGATCCTAAAACAACCAGCGTTTGAAGATGCGGAATACGAGCGGCGGCTGGAGCAGGTCCAGCGCGCGATGGCTGGGCGCCGTCTGGACGCGCTGATGCTCTTCAGCCCGCACAACATTTTCTATCTCTCGGGGATGGACACCGAGAACCTGGTCGATCACCAGTGTCTCGTCGTGCCGGCCGCCGGCGAGCCGACCTTGGTGATCTTCGAGTTCGAAAGGGCGAGGTGCGAGAACTCTTGCCCGCTGCGACAGGTCGAGACCTACACGTCGTTCGAGGACCCTATCGAGACGACGCTTGCGGCCGTGCCGACTCGGACGGGCCGCGTCGCTTTGGAGCAGCAGTCTGCGGCGTTGTCGGTGGGGCGATTCCAGCAAATCACGCAGGGCCTCGGCCAGGCCGAGATCCTGGATGCGTTTGGAGTCGTCGAGCCCGTGCGGTTGATCAAGTCGGCGGCGGAGGTGGCCTACATGCGTAAGGCCGCCGAGCTGACCGAAGCCGGCGTGGCGGCCGGCGTCGCAGCCATGGCGCCGGACAGGCCGGACTACGAGATTGCCGCCGCCATTACCGAGGCGATGTATCGCGGAGGAGGCGAGACCGTTTGCTGGGGCCCCATCGTCGCGGCCGGATACCGAGCCGGGAGCGCTCACAGCACGTTCAACGGCTACCAGATCGAGAGGGGAGACACGATTTTCCTAGAGGTAACGGGCGCAGCGCGCCGCTACACCGGGCCCCTGATGCGCACGGCGATCTTGGGTGAGCCCGGCGCGGAGATCCGGGGGGTGGCGTCGATCGTGGCGTCGACGGTGGAGCTGATCCTGGAAAAAGCGCGAGCGGGAGTCAAGGCGAGCGACGTGGCGAAAGCCGCGTTGAAGAACGTCGAGCCTTTGCTGGACACGATGGTCTTTCACTATAACTTCGGGTACCCGGTGGGCATCGGATATCCCCCGAGTTGGATCGAGCACCTGGGCTACTTCATCCGTGCGGACAATGACCGTCCGCTGGAAGCAGGCATGGTTTTCCATCTGCCCATGTCGTTTCGCAAGTACGGCGAGTATGGCGTCAATCTCAGCCAGACGATGCTCGTCGGCGAGGATGGGGCGGAACCGCTGGGCAAGAGTCCGGCGCGGTTGCAGGTCGTGCCGGTGTGACGCTCGCTGCCGGTAAGAGCAAGCCTCTTCACACCGACCTTCCTTTGGGGACTTCAAGCATGAACGCACAAACCGCGTTGCGACTGGGTTTCTTGTACCCCCACTACTCGGCCGAAGACGACTATCCCCGTATGGCCGGGCTCGTCGCACCGCGCGTCGCCGTCGAGGTCGTCCACACGACGATCAGCGAGGACGCCCATCGCGTCGACCTTGTTCGCGAGACGGCCGACCCGGAGCGCCTTCGCGCCGGTGCCGAGACGCTGAGTGGCAGGCAGGTGAACGTGGCCCTGTGGGCCTGCACTTGCGCCAGCTTTATCTTCGGCCTCGAAGGGGCGAGGCAGCAGGCCGCCGCGATCGAAAAGATCGTGGGCGTGCCGACTTCAAGCACCTCCCTTGCCTTCGCCGAAGCGCTACGGGCGGCCGGGGTTGAGCGTGTCTCCATCGCGGCCAGCTACCCCCAAGACGTCGCGAGGTTCTTCGAAACCTTCCTGGCCGAAGCCGGGGTGCAGGTTGTGCATGCGGGGAGCCGCGGTATCCTGGCTGCCGTGGATGTTGCCAAGCTGGGCAGGGAAGAAACGATCCGGATGGTCCGGGAGAACGATCATGCCGAGGCCCAAGCGATTCTGGTGCCGGACACGGCCATGCACACGGCCGGCTATGTCGACGACCTCGAAGCCGCGGTGGGGAAAACGGTCCTGACCGCCAATCAGGTCACGATGTGGCAGGCGCTTCGCCTTGCCGGCGTGGAGCAACCGCGGGGCCGAGAGGGCTTGGGCTCACTGTTTCAGGCGTCGTAGGGGGCGGGTCCCCGTGCCCGCCCGGCATTAAGAAGTAGGCGTACAGCACGCGGCGCTGCTACCGGCCGACCCAGTGGAACCCCGGACACCGCATGCCCTGCCCCTGCCGCCCAACCAACTTCAGTTTTCGAGAATGGTTTTCAGGAACTCCCTTGTGCGCGGCTGCTTGGGGTCCGAAAAAATGACCTCGGGCGTGTCGTCATCGAGAATTTCTCCCGCCTCGAGAAACAGCACCCGATCCGCGATGTCCTGGGCAAAGCGCATGTGGTGGGTCACGATCATCATCGTCATGTCGCCCTGATGTGCCAGATCGCGTAGGACGTTCAACACTTCTCCCACCAGCTCGGGATCGAGCGCCGACGTCACCTCGTCGAACAGCATGATCTTCGGCTGCATGGCCAGCGCGCGGGCGATGGCGACCCGTTGTTTCTGTCCGCCGGAAAGCTGTGAGGGATAGGCGCTGATCTTGTCCTCCAGACCGACGGTTCGCAACAGATCCACAGCCCGGTCTCGCGCTTCGTCGCGCGAGAGGCCGAGCACACGGGCCGGGGCCTCGGTCAGGTTCCGCAGGACGTTCATGTGGGGGAACAGGTTGAAGTGCTGAAACACCATGCCGACCTTGCCGCGGATCTCCTGCAGACGCTTCGTGTCCACGGGGGTCGCCTTGCTGTTGCCCGCGTCGGTCCAAACGCTCTGACCTTCGATCTCGACCTGGCCGGAATCGATTTCTTCCAGGGTCATCAGGATTCGCAGGATGGTCGATTTTCCGGAACCGCTGGGGCCGATCAGCGCGATCTTCTGCGAGGGATACACATCCAAGTCGAGCTGCCTGAGAACCACCAACTCGCCGTAGGACTTGCGTACTTGACGCATCCGTACGATCGGGGCGCGTTCCACCGCGTTACCATCCTCGAGCAAAGCGTGCCTCCAGTTTCTCCACGAATCGCGCCGAGACGAGACTCGCCGCGAGGAACAGAACGCCGACCATCGTCAACGGCTCCAGGTAGCGGAAGGTCTCCGCTCCGATCAGCTTCGAGGTTTGCAGCAACTCGTTGACCGTGATCGCCGCCAGGATCGGCGTCTCTTTGAACATCGCGACGAGATAGTTCCCCAGGGCCGGGATCATGGGGGGGATCGCCTGCGGCAGGATGATCGACTTGAAGGTATCAAACCGGTTCAGGTTGAGGGCCATGGCGGCTTCCCACTGGCCTTTCGGGACATTGTCAATTCCCGCGCCATAGACTTCAGCCGTGTAGGCGCTGTAATGCAGCCCTAATGCGAGCGCGCCCGTGACGAAGGGCGACCAGGTCAAACCGAAGTTGGGGAGTACGTAGAACAGAAAGTAAATCTGTATCAGCAGGGGCGTGCTTCGCACGAACTCCACCCACCACGTCACCGACCAGGAAAGCGCGCGATTCTGCGAGCGACGCAGGAGCGCCCATAGCAGGCCGACCACCACGGCGATACCCATTCCGAGCAGCGTCGCTTCGACCGTGACGACAAAGGCCCGCAGCAGGTTGGGCAGGATGTCGAGGGCGAACTTCCAGTCGAACACTATCGCACCCCTCCCCAATCGCGGCCCACGGCCAAACGGCGTTCTAGGCGTTTCATGCCCGACGAGATCATCAACGCCAACAGGAAGTATAGGACGAGGATCAGGCCGAAGATTTCTCCGGACCGCAGCGTCGCCGCCAGCAGAGTCTGTCCTTGAAACGTCAGCTCACTGAGCGTGATGAGCGAGACCAGCGCGGTGCCTTTGAGAAGCTCGATGAACAGGTTCCCGAACGGAGGGATCATGGCAAGAGCGGCCTGCGGCAGAATGACGCGCCACATCGTTTGGCGCTCGGATAGATTGAGGGCAGCCGCGGCATCGTACTGTTCCCGTGGAACAGCCTGAATCGCCCCGCGCACGACCTCAGAGCCGTAGGAGCCGGCGTTCAGGCCCAAGACGAGGATGCCGGCGGTCATCGCGTCCAGGCGGACCCCGAGCAACGGCAGGGCGAAGTAGACCCAGAAGAGCTGCACCAGGGCCGATGTCCCACGAAAGACGTCGACGTAGGTGCGAGAGACCGCCCTTAGAAGAGCGTTGCGAGAAAGACGTCCGACGCCTGCTAGAAACGCCGCGAGAACCGCCACGACAACAGCGCCCAGGGTCAACCCAACCGTGACGGCCAATCCCTCGAGCAGAGTAGGGAGTAAGTCCAAGGGAGGCGGCACAGGGTAGACCTAATCCGAAGAGCGAGTCAGTCTTCGGGCCCGCCCTCAGGGGACTGAGCCTCCCCACCATACAACGAAACGAACAGGCCATCGCAGCAGAGGCGCCACCGCTGTGGCGCAGAATGCTCGGCCTACCGAAGATCGTCGGGGGCGTGGGCGGCAACAGCGCTTCGCCCCTACAACGGGCGGCACAGCTCTTCGGTCGACAGAGAACCGGGTAGCTCGATCTCTGAAATCCCAAAGGGCTCAACCATCTCTAGATGCTCCCGCGACCCGATGAATGCCTTCAGGTGACGGTTGAACTCGTCAAGAAAAGCTTTGTTGTGTTTGCGAAACCCGATGCCACTGCAAAGATTCGTGGGCTGACCCTCGACGACCGGGTCGTGAAACGGTTCGGCCCGCTCCAGGTCGGTGTCAGCCGCTTTTCGAAGCATATCCTCGTGCGTGAGGACGGTGCCCGCGTTGGCGTCTACCCTTCCGGCTTGCAGCCCTGCGATGGCGCTGGGGGCGTCGGGGAAGATCGAGAGGCGATCTGCCGGTATGCCGAAGGCGCGGGCGTAGCTCAGCTCCATGCCGCCCGCCACGACTCCGAGTCGTGCTGAGGGATGTCGGGCCACGTCTTCATAGCCGTGCAGCTCCAAGGGGTTGCCTTGCTTGACGATGAAGCCCTGGGGAATGCACGAAAGCGGCTCGGAAAAATGGATCTGCTGGCAGCGCGGGGGCGTGATCCACATCCCCGCCGCGATGACATCGAAGCGGCCCGCCTGGAGACCCGGAATCAACGAGGCGAATTCCGTGATCACGCCTTCGACTCGCCTGAAGCCCATGTTCGCGAAGACGTGCCGGGTGATTTCAACCGACTCTCCCGTCAGGTCCCCGGATTGTATATCGACATAGGCGAACGGCGCCTCGTTTGAGTAGCCGATGCGAATGACTCCATCACGGCCAAACCCACCTTGCGAGCCGGTGTCCCCCGAGCATGCTAGAGCCAAAACGGTCGCAATCAGAGCTCCCGTTAGTCTCGTGCCGGCTGCGAATGGGGTTGCGTGCGGCACCTGTCTCTCCAGGTCGGTCATTGCTTCCACACCTGCTCGAACAGCCGCAGCACGTTGAGCCCGAGAATCTTCTGCACGTCCTCGTGGGAGTAGCCACGTCCGAGCAGACCGGCGGTCAGGTTGGGCATCTCGTCGGCACGCTCGATGCCTTTCGGCAACCTAAGAGGAAGCTCCAGTGGAAAAACAGGCGAGTCGAGGCGCTTACCCGCCATCAGCCACCGGAACCATTCTTCCGACTGATTCTCGGTGAAGTCGAGACCGATGGACACATGTTCGATGCCGGCCAGCTCGACCCAGTATTCGATCGTGTCGAGCACGTCGTCGAGCGTCGAGTCGTAGCCCCGCTTGAGGAACGCCGGGAAGATGTTCGCCCCAACGACCCCGCCCCTCGCCACGAGGCCTCTGACCTCGTCGTCGGTCTTGTTGCGCGGATGCTCGCACAAGACCTTCGGGTTGGCGTGGCTGAACCACACCGGATGCTCGGAAAGCTCGATGGCATCCATGGTCGTCCGGTGGCCGACATGCGAAAGATCGACGACCATCCCCAGCCGATTCATCTCCTTGACGAGATCGACGCCGAATTGGCTCAAGCCCACGTCCTGGCGTTCATAGCAACCGGCCCCGGCGTAATTGAGGTCGTTATAGGCCAGTTGAATCACCCGAACGCTAAGCCGGTGGAAGATCTCAACCAGGTGCAAGTCGTCCTCGATGGGAGAAGAGTTTTGAAAACCGAAAACGATACCGACTCGGTTGTCACGTTTCGCCGCATGAAGGTCAGCGAGAGAAGCGACCGGACGGATCCACTGGGAGTACGTCTCGATGTCGCGATAGAACCGTCCGATGTTCTGGAGCGTCTGCTTCGACCCCTCCCAAACGGCGACGGTCGCGTTGATCGCCGTGATTCCCCCTTCATGCAGGTGGCTGTAGACGTCCTCGTCACCCCACCGGCTCACGTTGAGACCGTCGATAATGATCGAGCGCCGGTGCAGCTCTTTCGCTTCGGAACTCGGCTCCATGCCTTCCTCCCCCCACCGGACTAAAGCGAGTGTATGACGAGCGAGTAGGCTATCGCACCCGGGTGGTAGGGGCGAAGCGCTGTCTCCGCCCGCGAAGCCCCACCGGGTCCCCGGATCACCCCGGTCCCCAATGGGCTTGGAACGTAATATACTAGACTGCCCCCACGGACTCCAAACCAAATGACCTCCAGGCTCATAAAGGATCAGGTCCGAGGCGTGCTCCCGGCCCTGCCCACCCCGTTTACCGAAGACGGCAAGATCGACCTGCCCGGGCTTGAACGGGTCGTTGCGCACGTCCTTCGCGGCGGTGTGCACGGGCTCTGGGTGCTCGGATCGAGCGGTGAGTTTACCGCGGTCAGCGCAACCGAGCGAAAGTTGGTGATAGAAACTGCCGTCGCGGCCGCCGGTGGCAACCTACCGGTCGTGGTCGGTGTCGCGGCCAACGACATTCGAGAAACCGTGGCCAACATCGAGCAAGCCGCACAGGCGGGCGCCGACGGTTGCTTCCCCATGCTTCCCTACTACTTCTCCGCCGACGCGTCGGAGGGGATCGATTTCTTTCGGCAAGTCGCGGAATCCAGCCCGCTGCCCGTCATCCTCTACGACAACCCTGTCACGACCAAAACGACGCTCGACACCGCCGCATACATCGAGCTCAAAGACCGCCCCGAAATCATCGCCTTGAAGGACAGCAGCAGCGATTTCATCCGGTTCGAGTCTTTGGCGAGCGCCGTCGTCTCGGCAACGGGCTGGAAGCTTCTTCAAGGCGACGAGCGATTGGTCGGCGCGAGCCTGCTGTGGGGTGCGGATGGCATGGTTGCCGCGCTGGCCAACGTCGTCCCCGGCCTCTACGTCAAGTTGTACGATGCAGCGGCGGCCGGCGATGTCAACACGACCGTCGAGCTACAGAAGTGCTCCCTGGCCCTCGGAGAGCTGTTCGTCCTGAAAGGCGCGCCGACCGACGGCGCGTTCTTCGCCGGCCTCAAAGCGGCCCTGCACGTTCTCGGGCTCTGCGGCGCCGCGGTCTCCAAACCGTTTGCCCCGATGCCGTCCGAGAAGATGCCGGCGGTTGAAAAGCTGCTCGACGAGTTCCGGGACTTCCTGTGAATGCCTGCCGTGGCGGGACCCAAGGGCGCGCACGATGAAAGAACGACTCCACGGAATGATCGCCCACATGCCCATGGTCTACGGGCCGGGTGGCGAGATCGACGAGGGGGCCTTACGAAGCAACATCCGGCGATTGATTGACGACGGTCTCCAAGCGATCTACCTGATGGGATCGAGCGGTGAATTCTTCAACCTGTCACCCGAGGAGTACCGCCAAGCGGTGCAGCTCTTCGTGAACGAGGCAGGCCCGGACGTCTTCAAAGTCGTCGGCTGCAGCTCGGCCCGGCTGGGTGAGATCATCGAAACGGTCGAGTGGCTGAACAGTTCCGGCATCGACGCCGTCCTCGCCATTCCACCCTACTTTGTCCCGTTGAACGCACGGGAACGAACCGGTTGTCTCCGTGAGATCGCCGCCGCTTGCCCGGACTTGGGCGTCGTCCACTACAACACCGACTATGCGCCGGCAGTGAAGTTCGAGCCTAAAGACTACTACTCCCTCCTCGACGTGCCGAACTTTCTCGGAACCAAGCATGGAGTCCTCACCGACGAACTCTGGGCGCAGCTCCAGCAGACCGCGCCGCGGCTACGGCACCTGACCCTCGACGACTGGCTGGTGCGTGCGATGAAGACGGGCGGGCACGGTAGCTTCGCGCTGATCACGAGCTTCTCACCCCGCTTCGCTGTGAGATGGTTCGCGGCCTGCGAAACGGGCGATTGGGATACCGCCCAGGCCATGGACAGCGAGTTCCAGAGCATGATCGAAGAGGTCTACATGCCGCTGAGCCGTCGCGGCTATTCCGACGTTGCGGTCGACAAGGCCCTGGTGGACTGCTTCGGGGTCTTGAGGGCTGGGCCTCCCCGTGCGCCGCTGATGCCGGTGTCCGCGAAGGACCAGGAGTGGGCGGAGAAGAAAATAGCCGAGACCAAGTATTTTCAACATACCCGATAAGTCGGCGGACACGGCCTGGAGGATGGACCCTCGCACTCCCCACGGGCCCTGCTTTCTAGAGGGATAAGCCCGCGCGACTGGTGGACTTGAGGTGGCTGATGGCTCGATACATGGAAATTGTCTTGAAGAAGCGGGATGTCCGATGCGTGGCGCGTCTGCTTGATGAAGAAGCCCCAAGAACCTGCGAAGCGGTCTGGAAGGCTTTGCCCTTGGAAGGCCAAGTCTATCACGCCAAGTTTGCCAGCAATGAGATCTACGCTTTGGTTGCGACTTTCGCCGACGAAGAACCCGGCCGTGAGAACCGTACGCTAGTTCCCACAGCGGGTGATATCCTCTACTTCTATCTGGACCCCGGCAACAAGGCGCCACTTGAATCTCGAGAGCTTGATGTCGACGGCCGGGGCCTCATCGATCTGGCGGTGTTCTACGACCGGAACAATTTGTTGATATCCCCTACCGAAGGTCCCATGCCCGGGAATCATTTTGCGGTCATCGTGAGGAACCAAGAAGCGATGAGACAAGCCGGCCACAGCGTTTGGCGCGATGGGTTTGCCGGGGAACGCCTGATCTACCGCAGACTAGAAGGAGATCAATTGAAAGAATGGGCCCTCGACGAGGGCTCACACTTCAGCCAGCAATACTCCTGTCATGTTGTGCAAAGCGGCTCGGACCGTCTCTGGCGGCCACGAAGGTTGGTCGTCGCGAGAGAAGGTCTGGGGGTACTTGAGAAATCCGCTCCGGGATAACGGACGGACCTCATCAGGCGGGACGAACAGCTCTCGGTGGGCCTCGACCGGGCCGTCTCTGCTTTGCTGCGGCGGGATCACCGCGTGCGTCTCAGCGGTTCGGCGAGTACACTGGTAGCACAATGAGACCTCTGCTCGGGAGTCAACTGTTGCTGTGGCTAAGTCTCTTGGCTCCGTTTGCTTCGCTGGCAAGCCAACGGTCTTCCAAGGAGGTCGATTTCACCGGCGAAATTCGTCCGATTCTCGTGAAGAACTGTGTGTCCTGCCATGGACCTGACGAAGAAGCGAGGCAAGCGAACCTTCGTCTCGACGTACGCGAAGGAGCGGTAGCTGATCGGGGAGGATACCAAGCCATCGTTCCCGGCAGCCCCACGAGTAGTCGGGCGTATCAAAGGATTACCCACGAAGCCGAGGTGGCTAGAATGCCCCCACCGGCAACGGGTAAGCTACTAAGTGAGCAAGAAACTGAACTCATTAGAAAGTGGATCGAGCAAGGTGCTAACTATGATGAGCATTGGTCGTTCACACTGCCGATCCGGCATGCGCTTCCCCCCTTACAGAACTCTTCCTGGCCCAGGAACGAAATAGACTACTTCGTTCTTGCCCGACTCGGGAAGGAAGGGTTGTCGCCCTCTCCTGAGGCAGACCCCCATACGCTTATTCGGCGGCTTTACTTGGACCTAATTGGGTTACCGCCTACACCGGCGCAAGTGGTTGCCTTCGTGGAGGACAAAGAGCCGGGCGCCTATGAGGGGGTGGTCGATGAGTTGTTGAACTCGCCCAGGTATGGCGAGCGCTGGGCGCGAGTCTGGCTCGATCTGGCGCGCTATGCGGACTCGCAAGGCTATGAGAGTGACAGCCTTCGAAGTATTTGGCCCTATCGTGATTGGGTCATCCGCGCTCTCAACGACAACATGCCCTACGACCGCTTCACTCTGGAGCAGCTTGCGGGCGATCTGTTGCCGGTCCCCACGAAGAATCAGCTCATCGCTACCGGCTTCCACCGCAACACACCCACCAACAGCGAGGGCGGCACGGACGACGAAGAGTTCCGGGTGCTCGCCGTCAAAGATCGCGTCAGTACGACGATGCAGGTATGGATGGGGCTAACGGCCGGCTGTGCGCAATGCCATGACCACAAGTACGATCCGATCACCCAGAGGGAGTTTTACCAGCTCTATGCGTTCTTCAATCAGAGCGCTGACAGCGACCAGCGAGATGATCGGCCCAGCTTGGATGTAGGGAGTGCAACGACGCTCATTATGCGGGACTTGCCGGCGACGGATCGGCGCGCAGCCCATATTCATGCAAGGGGCAATTTCTTGGAAAAGGGTGAGCGCGTTGAGCCAGACGTACCGAAAGCGTTTCATTCGTTTCCTGAGGGTATGGAGCGGACTCGGTTAGGCCTGGCGAAGTGGATTGTTGACGAGGACAATCCCTTGACAGCCCGCGTTGCCGTGAATCGCTGTTGGGCGCAACTGTTTCGCGCCGGACTGGTCCCTACCGAAGAAGACTTCGGTAGCCAGGGTGCGCTACCCACTCATCCCAAACTGTTGGATTGGATGGCCACGGAGTTTACGCGATTGGATTGGGATCTGAAGGCGATGCTCAAGCTGATGGTCATGTCGGCGACCTACCGGCAGTCCTCCGAGGTCACCCCGGAGCTGCTCGAGAAAGACCGCTTGAACCGGCTTCTGGCACGCGGGTCCCGCTATCGTCTTGAGGCGGAGATGGTTCGTGATCAGGCGCTGATGCTCAGCGGACTGCTCAGCGACAAAATATTCGGCCCCCCTGTGATGCCCTGGCAGCCCGAGGGCGTGTGGAACCCGGTCTACAGCAATGAGCAGTGGAAGACGAGCCCGGGTGAAGACCGCTATCGCCGCGCCGTGTACACAATGTGGCGCCGCAGCACTCCGTATCCCTCGCTGATCACGTTTGATGCGCCAAGCCGGGAAACCTGTACCTTGCGCCGCATCCATACGAACACTCCCCTGCAGGCTTTGGTTGCTCTCAATGATCCGGTCTATATGGAGGCCGCCGAGGCTCTCGCAGAGCGGATCGAACGGGACGGCGGCGAATCGGTCGCCGACCGTGCCGAGTACGCCCTCCGCCTTTGCCTGGCCCGTCCGCCAACGCCCACTGAGATCGAACGTGCCGCGCAGCTCTACCACGACGCCGGCAATCACTTCGCGACCAACCCAGAGGCCGCGCAGGCCTTTACCGGCATAGAACACACTTTGTATGTAGACGAAAGCAGGATCGTGAACCTGCTCGCGGATGCACGTACCGCGAACCCAACCTGGCGCTACACCTTCGATGATCCGGGCGACCGTTGGCCGAAAGACCGGACTGCGGGAAAGGGTTGGAAGCAAGGCATCGGTGCGTTTGGCTTGATTGTCGAAAAGAACGAGAAGAACAAAGACGAACGATGGAAGAAGAAAGTACCCTTACTAGGGTCCGAGTGGGGGACCGAAAGAATCTGGCTGCATCGTTCTTTTAGGATTTCCCGGAAAGACCTCTCCGGCTTCAACCTACATGTGAACTTCTGGGGTAGTTTCCGCGCTTACATCAACGGAGAGTTGGCCGCCGAAGGTCATGAGCGCTCGCCAGGCTACATGGAGATCGCGCTATCTCCGGAGGCTGAAAGAGTGCTTAGGCGCGGGAAGAATATTCTGTCGGTTGTATGCAAATCCGACGACGAAGCCGCCGAACGGCAGTATATCGACGTGGGCCTGACGGCTGTGCAGCCTCCTCCAACGAGAATGGAATCGGCCGCCGCCGTCGAACGGGCTGCTTGGGCCACGGTGGCTCACGTGTTACTGAACCTCGACGAGGTTCTGACGAGGAAGTAGTTGTGAATAGCTATTTAGAACGTCTGCGCTTGATCACACGACGCCATTTCTTCGGGCGCTGTCAGGTCGGCCTCGGTTCCATGGCGTTGAGTTTGCTCGCGGGGCACCCCGCGCACGGTTCGAAGAAGCCGGAGCAGGGCCGGAACCCGTTGGCTCCTAAGGGGCCCCCTCGCCCCGCCAAGGCCAAGTCGGTGATCTATTTGCACATGGCGGGAGGTCCTACCCAGCTTGAGCTGTTTGACTACAAAGCTGAGTTACAGAAATATCATGACCAAGACTGTCCGGCACACTTGTTGGAAGGCAAGCGATTCGCCAACATCGAGGGCGTACCGCGGATGCTGGGTACAAGTTATGAGTTCAAACAGCACGGCGAGGCCGGCACCTGGGTCAGCGAACTGCTGCCGCGCTTTTCAGAGGTCGTGGACGATGTAGCCGTCATCCGGTCGATGCATACCGAGCAATTTAATCACGCGCCGGCACAATTTTATCTTCACACCGGGTCTTCCCGTCTCGGCTCTGCTTCGATGGGCTCTTGGGTGACCTACGGGCTTGGCTCCGAGAATCAGGACATGCCGGGGTTTGTGGTGCTTGTCAGTGGTGGCCACGTTCCCAGTGGCGGCAAGAGTTTGTGGGGCAGCGGTTTTCTACCGTCGGTCTATCAGGGTGTACGGTGCCGAAGTACAGGGGAGCCTATTCTTTTCGTCTCCAACCCGGAAGGCATGGACCGCAAGCTGCGCCGTCAAACACTGGACGCGATCCGGGACTTCAACCAGATGCAGTATGAACGTTTCGGTGATCCGGAAACGGTGGCTCGACTCAATCAGTATGAATTGGCGTACCGGATGCAAGTGGCGGTGCCGGAGGTCATGGACACCTCGCAAGAACCCGCCGACGTTCACCGGATGTACGGTACCGAGCCGGGCAAGGTGTCTTTCGCGAATAACTGTTTGCTGGCGCGGCGGCTTGTCGAGCACGGCGTCCGGTTCGTGCAGCTATACGATTGGGGGTGGGATCATCACGGCGGCAGCGAGCGCGAGGACATCTTTCTCCATCTCCCCCAAAAGTGCCGCGACGTCGACCGGCCCATGACGGCGCTGCTCACGGACCTCAAGCAGCGCGGGCTGCTCGACGAAACCCTGGTCATCTGGGGCGGGGAGTTCGGCCGGACACCGATGCGTGAAAACCGCGGCGGCAAGTATGGAAAATACGTTGGCCGCGACCACCATCCCGATTGCTTCACGATTTGGATGGCAGGCGGAGGGATCAAGCCCGGCTTGAACTACGGCGCTACCGACGAAATCGGCTACTACGCCACCCAAGACCGGATGGGCGTGCATGACTTACAGGCGACGATTCTCCACCTTCTCGGCTTCGACCCCTTCCACTTCACGTTTCCATCTCAGGGTCTCGAGCAGCGGCTGATCGGTCCAGCCGACGATGCCAAGATCCACACGAAACTGCTCGCATAACGGAAAAGGGAAAGGGCTGCTTCTCACTCCGCAGGAGAAAAGGAAGCCCATCCCCGCAGGAGGTGGGACCTAATCTGATGAATGCTCCGCAGCCCCGTCACTTCCCAGCGGGTATCAAGATTGGGACTCTCTTTCCGCCCAATCACTGTGGCGCTTCTGGAGGCTTGTTGCCTCTGGCAACCGGTGAGGAAGGGGCCGCTGACGATTGGACGTTTCTCCGCCACGCCGGCGTCGAATACGTCTCGACTTGGACGACAATCGACGGTGCCGGCTACGAGGCCATGATACGGCACCGCCGGCTTGTGGAGGCCCACGGCATCGGTGTCTACAACATCGGTATCCTCGATCTGCACTGCGATCCGACGATTGTGCTGGGGCTGAAGGGAGTTGAGAAGAAGATCGATCAGTACCAGCAATACCTGCGAAACCTCGGCAAGGCCGGTATCCACTACACGACTTACGCCCATATGGCGAACCTCAAAAACCAAGCCATCCCGGGCTACTATCAAACAGCGCGTGTGCCTGATCGAGGCGGAGCGCCAACGCGCGAATTCGACCTCGAGGTTGCCGACAAGCTGCCGCTGTCTCACGGCCGAGTTTACGCGGAAGATCACATTTGGGGCACTTTTACCGACTTCATTCAGGCGGTGATGCCGGTGGCCGAGGAAGCGGGCGTCCGCATCGGCCTCCACCCCGACGATCCGCCCGTCGAATCGCTGGGGGGCGTCGCACGCTGCTTCCGCAGTTTCCATGCCTGCGAGCGTGCCATGGAGATCGCCGATAGCAGCAACTTCGGCCTCTGCTTCTGCGCCGGAACGTGGGCGGAGGGCGGTCCGATGATGGGGAAAGACGTTTTGGAAATGATCCGTTACTACGGGCCGCGGAAGAAAATCTTCAAGGTGCATTTCCGCAACGTCGACCGCCCCTTGCCGAAGTTTCAAGAGACGTTCGTTGACAACGGCTACCTGGACATGTATCAGGTCATGCGGGCCCTTCGGGAAGTCGAGTTTGACGGTATCATCGTCCCGGATCATGTCCCTGGCGGCGGCTATCCACAAGTGAACAACTCCTTCACGATCGGGTACATGAAGGCCCTCCGCGACCGCGTCAATGCCGAGTTGCTTGCGTAACAGAGGGGACTCACAGCCTTTGGTGAGAGACAATACAATGCGGTGGGAAGGCAGAAGGCAACCGCATCGATGAGACAGGTTCAAGGCGGCGGATCTCATTTCGCTGGGGGCACACTTTGAGAGGCCCTTCGCACTCGACCTGGAAACTGATTCTGTTGATCCTTGCTTTGGCGACGGCAAGCGCAGGGCAGCTGGCCCGCCTCCCGGGGTTGTCTACCGCCAGAGCACTCGTCGAGAGTGGCAAGTTCTCCGAAGCGGTGGCGGTCTGTAGAGGGCTCATTGAACGGGAGCCCAATTCCCCGGATGTGCACATCATGTTGGGCATCGCCTACGCCGCGCTGGGAGATCGTACCTCGGCCGCGGCTGCGTTGAGAAACGCGATTGAGTTGGATCCGTCGCAGCCCGCGCCCTACGCCAATCTAGGCATCGTTTACATGGATCAAAGGCAGATGGAGCGGGCAGCGGAAGCACTGGAACAGGCCGTTACGCTGGGTGACCGGAGCTGGAGCACACGCTACAATCTGGCGCTCTCCTATGTGTCGACCGAAAAACTGGCAGCGGCTAAGTCAGTGCTCGAGCACGTTGTCGGCACAGCTCCTATCCCAGAACCGAGACTGGAGCTTGCTTCGGTGCTTCTTAGACTGGGCGATGTGGACGGTGCCGTCCATCAGTTGCGGCAGCTCGACAATCAACCCCTCACCAGCGCCGTACACGAGAAGGCCGGGTTACTACTGCTGAAGCACTCGCAGTATGAAGAGGCGGCGCGTCACTTGGCGTTGATCGTCGATCGCCATCCGGAGCGTGTGCCGGTACACCTGCAGTTGGCCGAAGCGTACGTCCGATCGGGTAACTATGCGGATGCTATTGAGACCTTATCAGCGATACCGGGAAGCGCGACGCCGCCGCAGATGGGTGTAGCGCACTACCTGGCGGCGACGGCACATGACGGCCTAAAGGAGGAGCTGCGTGCGCTGGACTATTACGAGAAGGCCGTCGCCGCTGATCCGAAAGAGCTCTATTACGTCGAACTCATAAAAGCATTGCTGCGAGTGGATGCGATGGAAGACGCCCTGCATGCCGCGCGTCTCGCTGAGGAAAAATATCCGGAGTCGGTCGACGTGTTGCAAGCCCTGGGCAGCGCAGCCCTGGTGAACCTCGTCAGCGATGAGGCGATCCGCGCTTATCAAAAGATACTTACTCTTGAACCAGCTAACGAAGACGCACGGCTGCAACTGGGCAACGTCTATCTGGCCGAGGCGGAGTTCAGCAAGGCGGAGGAAGTATTCAATTCGGTGAGCCGGCAGTCTCCTCGCAATGAGCAAGCTCCGTTTGGTCTAGCACTGGTGCTCATACGTCAGGGGAAAAACACAGAGGCCAAGCAGTTTCTGGAGAAGACCGCCAAGCTCAACCCTCGGCACGCCGGCGCGCTCTACCATCTCGGCAAGATCCACTACTCGGAGCAGCAATATGGCCAAGCACTGGGGTATCTCAAGAGATCGGTCGCGGAAACACCCGAGGGTTCCGAGGACTTGATCTCGGCACATTACCAGATGGGGATGTGTTATCTAAAGTTGGGCGACAAAGAGAATGCGCGCAAACACTTTGCCATCCAGAAACAGCTACGCGCCCGTCAGCCCGCGCCGTAGCGAGAACAACGCGCTTGATGGGGATCTGATGCTTGGACGCAGAGAGTTCATGATCGGCGGGGCGCTTCTCGGGGCTGAGAGAATCGCCACGGGACAACAGGCCCCCGGCCCACCTGTCGCAGAGGATGTCGGCTTTGTAAAGCCGTATGCGTTTCAGAATCTCTCCACCTGGATCACACCGAGTCGACAGTTTTTTGTTCGAAACCATTTCCCCCAGCCTTCTATCGACGCCGCGAACTGGACGCTGACAATCGACGGCGAGGTCGAGAAGCCTCTAACACTCACTTACGAGGACTTGCAAGCGATGCCGGCTGAGTCTCAGGTGGCCACGCTGGAGTGTACGGGTAATCCGGCGGGCGGACGAATGATTTCGACGGGAAAGTGGACTGGGCCGACGCTTGAGAGCCTGCTGCAATCCGCGGGCGTCGCCGCAGGTGCCCAAGAAGTGATTTTGGAGGGCGCCGACGAGGGATTTGTCGAGGAGATTGATCAGTCCGTCCGGTTCGCGCGTTCGATCCCTCTTTCGAAAGCGAACCACGAGGCGACTCTACTTGCTCACACACTGAATGATTCCCCCTTGCCGCCGGCACTAGGATTTCCCCTGCGAGCTGTGATTCCGGGCTGGTATGCTGCCGGTTCGGTTAAGTGGCTTTCGCGAATCATCGTGACCAACAAGCCGTTTGATGGTTTCTTTCAGTCCCGGCGTTATGTGTTTCTGAAGCAGGGGACGGATGGCCTCCAGGTGACACCGGCACAAGAAATGCGGGTAAAATCCCAAATTGCCCGGCCCTTGCCCAACACTCTTCTATCGCGGCGTCCCTACACGATTCGCGGGGCTGCCTGGTCCGGTGGCGCGGAGATTCAACGGGTGGACGTTACGCTCGATGGAGGGGAGAGTTGGGAGGCTGCCAAGCTCGGCACGGATTCGGCTCCGTTCGCTTGGAGGCTCTGGGAGTTCCCGTGGCCGGAGCCGCAGTCAGGCAGTTATTCCATCGGCGCTCGCGCGGTGGACTCCCGGAGCAGGGTGCAGCCGCTGCAACCGGACCCGGAGGAACTCACTGCCTACGGAAAGAACCAAGTGACTTGGGTGAAAGTCAGGGTCCGATGAGTGTCCGGCGGAACGTGGTTGTATTGCAAGGTCTCCGCCGCAAGATGGGCCGAATCTTCGCAATGCTTTGTGCCGCTGTGGCGATGTCAGTGCTGGGTGTCTGTGGTTTAGGTTCGGCACAGGAACTCGCGGCAGACATCGGCTCGCTTCTCGAACAAGCTGACGCGAATCGCAGAGCCGGACTGTATGAAGAGGCGGTCCGTGATTACGAGCTTGCTCTAAAGAAAGCACCAAAGCTGGTCGAAGCCTACAACAACCTAGGAATCGCGCTAGTACGGCTAGGCCGATTGACAGAGGCGGTCTCGGCGTATCAGCGAGCCGTGCGGTTGCAGCCTGACCGTCCTGAGTTTTACCGAAACCTCGGTATCTGCTATGTCCAGCTAGCGCAGTACGCGAACGCTGTCTCCGCTTTTCAGGACGCCAAGGAGCTGAGCCCGGACGACCTGCAGATCCGTCGTTTCCTTATTAACTCTTACCTGGCCTTATCCGAAAGCCTAAAGGCGATCGAGGAAATTGAAGCCGCGTTCGGCCCGAAGCCGGACGATCCGGAACTGGCGCGGCTGCTCGCCGGGGCCTACATCCAAGAGGACCGGACGGACGTCGCCATCGGCCTGTTGCAGCACTACCGGACCTTGTATCCGCAAGCTGCTTGGGTCCATCTCTTGCTGGGCCAGGTCTACTACGCGAGAGACGAGTTACTCGAGGCGGAGAAGCATCTGCATCGGGCGCAGGAGATGGATCCCAACCAACCGGACTTGCCTTTCGGTCTCGGCCTTCTCTACTGGCGTCAGCGAGAATTGGAGCGCGCCAAGACAGAGCTCCTCCGGGCGCTGCAGAGGACACCCAATCATTTTCGGGCCATGTATTATTTGGCTGATTCTCATTTTTTACAGAACGAACTCGACCAAGCTCGCGGGTGGCTCCGCAAGCTGATCAACCTACAGCCTGATTTCGATGCGGCGCATATGAAACTAGGCGTGATCGAACAGCGTGAGGACCAACCGGCTGAGGCAGTCAAGCACTTCGAAAAAGCAATCGCCCTCAATGAGGACCAGGCGGAGGTCTACTTCATGTTAGGGCGTGGGTATAAGTCCCTGGGGCGAGATCGCGAGGCCAAGGAGGCTTTCGCCAAGGGCAGATCGATTTCGAGGAAAGCCGCGAAGCAGACGGTACAACCCGGCACGCCGGCGACGGGCGCGAGGCCGTGAGTGTTGCTCATATGCTGCGCCTGTCGAGCGTGGTTGCCTTCTTGGCCATGGCGGTGCTGCTCGCAGGTTGGCCCTGCCCAGCGGGAAGCGCGGCCTCGCAAGCGGAAAAGGGGACGGGAGCGGGCGCCGCCGGCGCAGAGCCTGAGGCCCGCTTCTCGGATATTGCTGCCACCGCCGGCATCACGTTCCACCACGACAACGCCAAATCCCCCCAAAAGCTTCTGATCGAAACTATGGGCGCCGGCTGTGCCTGGCTGGACTACGACGCTGACGGGCACCTGGACGCCTTTTTCTTGAATAGTGGGCGGACGGTAGCCTACCGTCCGAAAGATCCGTTGTCGAACGCCCTTTACCGCAACAACGGAGACGGAACGTTTACCGATGTAACCGAGGAGGCGGGGCTCTCCGGAGAAGAGGGTTTCTACATGGGTGTCGTCGTGGGCGACTACGACAACGATGGATTCCCGGATCTTTACGCCACCGGAGTGGGCGAATCGAAGCTATACCACAACGAAGGAAACGGGCGCTTTCTCGATGTCACCGAAACGGCCGGTGTGGCCAATTCGGAGATGTGGGGCACGAGTGGGGCTTTCTTCGACTACGACAACGACGGGCTTCTCGATCTGATGGTGATCAACTACCTCGACTGGAGTCCCGAAACCAACACACCCTGTGAGACGGGCGGACCCGGGACGGGTTCCTACTGCCATCCGCGAACCTATCAAGGCCTACCGGCACGACTGTATCGAAATACAGGGGATGGCGTCTTCGAAGACGTCAGCGACAAAAGTGGTGTCGGCCGAGTCCGTGGCCGCGGGTTGGGCATCGTCTGCTTCGACTTTGACGATGACGGCTTGTTGGATGTCTTTGCGGCCAATGATGCAATGGAGAACTTTCTCTGGAAGAACAACGGTGACGGCACGTTCACCGATGTCGCCTGGGAAGCAGGAGTGGCTTTCAACGAAGACGGGCTGCCGGAAGCGAGCATGGGGGTACACATCACTGACCTCAACCACGACGGGCGACAAGACCTGTTCGTTACCCACTACCACTATGAGCTGAATCGTCTCTATATGTCGGCGAAAGACGGCAGCTATAGCGATGCGACCGTACGGTGGGGGCTAGCCCAGCGAGCGCAGCGCACCGTCGGCTTTGGGACTTGGTTTTTGGATTTCGATAGCGACGGGTTGCAGGATATCGCAATTGTGAACGGTCACGTGATCGACAACATCGATCTCGTCTTGCCGAAGGTCACCCATGCCGAGCCCCGCGAGATGTACCGCAATACGGGCCGGGGGTTCGTGGATGTCTCCGCGGCCATGGGAGAAGAGTTCACGCGCCGGCGTGTCGGGCGGGGCTTGGCTGTCGGCGACTTCGACAATGACGGTGATCCCGACCTGCTCGTGAGCAACAATGGAGGTCCGGCGGAACTCCTGCGCAACGACGGCAACGAAGCCAATCATTGGCTAGGACTCGGTTTGACAGGTACGAAAAGTAACCGCGACGGCATCGGCGCAAAGATCACCTTGCGTGCGGGAGGGTGGGTACGCCACTTCCAGGCGACCGGTGGGGCCAGCTACCTTAGCGCGAGCGATCCTCGTCTGTTGATTGGTTTGGGCCAAAGGGAGAAGGTGGATACGGTCACGATTCGGTGGCCGAGCGGGGTCGTACAGGTGCTCCACACACCGGCCTTGAACCGCTATCACACTCTAACGGAACCGTTAGAAGAATGATTCTGGGTCGGTAGGCCGGACCGGGAGTAGAAGGAGTCGGCTGATCTTTCTGAGCTGGGAGCAACCTGACGGGGGAAGCAATCAAGCTGATAGCAACCCGCCTGAGGGAATCCGAAAAGCAAACCAGGAAAGAAAAGGACGTTTGACGCCTACGTGCGGGGATCGGTTGGAGGTTTGAGGAAACAAGATGAAGCTAGCCACGTGTTCTATTCAGAAAGCTCCACGAACCGCTGCGGTGATCGACGACAAGCTCGTTGTGGACTTGGCGGCAGCGGATCAGCCCTGGCGCGCCGGGAAAGGCGGCGGCCGCACCCTTTTTTCACAGACATGCTGACTCTGCTGGGCGCGGGAGCAAAAGGCCTGGCCGCAGCGAGAAAAGCTGCCGCAGCGGCGGTTGAAAAACTCGGCGGCAAGCCGGACGGCAAGACCCTCCATCGCCTGAGCCGAGTGCGGCTGAAAGCGCCGATCCCGTCTCCGCGCAAAGTCCTCTGTCTGGCCGGCAACTACCAGGACCATATCGAAGAAAGCGGTCGCCAGATGGACATCCAAGACCGCGAGACGCCGCGCGTTTTCATGAAACCGCCCAGCACCACGGTGATCGGCCCGGGGGAGCCCATCCTCATGCCGCCCGTGGCGCGCACCGTCGATTGGGAGGGTGAGCTGGCCGTCGTGATGGGCCGCAAAGCGAAGGGGGTCAAAGCAAAGAATGCGCTGCGCTACGTTGCCGGCTACAGCGTCATGAATGACATCTCCGAGCGCGAGCTGGTGATCAAGAAGCGCTCCGAAAGTCGGCCGGCGGATAAGTGGTTCGACTGGCTCAACGGCAAGTGGCTCGACACCTTCGCTCCTTTTGGTCCCTGGATCGTGACGAGCGATGAGATACCCGACCCCCACGACTTGGACATCAGCACCTTCGTGAACGGCGAACGAAAACAGCACAACAACACGGCGCAGATGCTGTATCCGGTGGCTCATATCATTGAGTACATCTCGGCGATCGTTACGCTCGAGCCTGGCGACGTCATCAGCACGGGGACCGTTGCCGGAGTCGGCTACACGACGGGGCATTTCATGAAGCCGGGGGATCTTGTGGAAGTCGAGATCTCGAAGATCGGGGTGCTGCGCAATGGCGTCGCTGCTAGCAAGAAATAAATCGCGCGGCGGCCGACAGGGGCGGATTCAGACCGAAGCCTCCGCCGTTTCACTCGGCAGCCTTCCCGCTTGGATCAGCTCGTTGCGAATCCACTCGTAGGTAATCGACAAGCCTTCATCCAACGAGAGCGCGGGCTCCCATTGGAGCGCTTGCCGCAGGCGGCTGTTGTCGCTATTGCGGCCGCGAACACCCCGCGGCTTAGTGAGGTCGTGTTTGGTACGGATCTTTTTTGTGCAATGCGCGCCACGAGGGCGACCAACTCATTGATTGACACGATCTGTTCGGTGCCAAGATTGGCAGAATCGGCATGGTCTGATTGCATCAGTCGATAGATGCCCTCCACGCAGTCGTCGATGTAGCAGTAGGAGCGTGTCTGTTGGCCGTCCCCCCAGACCTTGATGAAGTCTCCGTCGTTCCCTACCCTTCGTCACGCAGGATGATCACGGGTTGGGGTTGACAACCGATTGACCATGCGCCTAAGATGGGGCAGCACTGGTGGCAACTTCCCTTGCGGGAGGGCGGTCGAGTGAGTCAAACCCGAAGGAACTTCCTACGGGAATCGGCGGTTGTGCTGGGGGCGACAGCGACCCTCGCAGCAAGCGCCGACATCGTTGCTCCACAGAGAGCAAGAGCCGCACCTGTTCCCCCGCCTCGCCCCACCCCAAAACCGCGCATCTCGAACCTTCGACATTTCGAGATGTACCGGGAAGCGACTAACTTCTGCGGAGAGGTTCAGGTGGAGAAGCTCGACGACGGCGAGTTGGTTGCCGTTTTCGGGCGCGACCCCGGCGTTGAGCATATCGACGCGGGCAGCATCCCCCTGATCCGATCGCGGGATCATGGCCGTACCTGGGACCAAGAGAATAGAATCACCATCTTCCCCCAGGGCGACGATTCCGGGTGGTCGACTCCCAGCATCAGCAAGCTTTCCGACGGCCGCCTCGTCGCCGTCGCTTACGGCTACGAGCTTCTGGATGCCGACGGTGCACCGGACTATTCTAGGGGCGGGACATCCGACTTTGTGAACCCCCATGTGGCCTGGTCTGAAGATGACGGTCACACCTGGACCCCACCGCAAAAGGTTCGTATTGCGCCGATGCGCGTAGCGGCTGTCCGCGACGCCATTGTCGAGATGCCGGATGGCGCCCTGCTGCTGCCCATCTCCGGCCTTCGCTCTCGTCATCCGATGCCGGAAATCGGTGGCGGCCAGACTTGGGTTGCTTTTGTCGTCCGCTCCGACGATGGCGGAAAGCAATGGTACTACTGGGGGACGATGGCGTACGACCCGCTGAACGTTCGTTCCTACTGGGAGCCGGCTCTGCTGCGGCTCCGCGACGGCCGTTTGCTGGGCATGATCCGCGCACCGCAGTGGGCCGGCCGTCACCGCAGTGGCGGCTACCTGTTTGTGACCGTATCGGACGATGGCGGCGCGAGTTGGACCGAACCCAAGAGAACCACCTTGTTCGCCCACTACAACCCGGCCGACCTGATTCAGCTCAGCGACGGCCGTATCCTTTGCACCTATGGCCGGCGGCCGCCCGAGAAGCCCATGGGCGTTTTCGGCGCCGTCTCCGACGATGGATTGAGCTGGGATGGGGCCAACGAGTTCGTCATCCACGCATACGAGATTCCGCAGAACCCTCCCCGCCGCGGGCGTGGATTCCCGTATCACATCGGCTATCCCAGCTCGGTGCAGCTAGACAGCGGCGAGATTTTCACGGCCTATCATCTTTTTGATGAACAGGGCGTGCAGTACGTCGAAGGAGCTAGTTATACGCTGGCGTAAGGAGCCGCACGGACAAGCGAACTCCCAGCGCCTAGAGGTTCAGTCAAAAAGCACTTTCAGCATCGCGTTACGCACTACTCAGGGAGGTTGTAAACATGCGAGGCAGGCTACACAATTCGCGGCGATTCGCTCTTGCGTTGGCCGTCACAATTCTGATCTTGGTCATGGGTCCAACCGCGGCTCAGGCCCAAAACTCTACCCTTTTGGGATCCGTAACAGATCCGACCGCCGCCGCGATCGTTGGGGCGAGCGTCCAGGCCCTTAACACCGAAACGGGCGTGTCCGCGACCGCGGAGACCAACGAGTTCGGCCAGTACCTGATACCGAATCTGGCACCGGGAACCTATGATGTCCACGCGGAGATGTCCGGCTTCAAGCGGCAGACCGTTTCCGGCGTCCTTCTCCTGATAAATCAGAGAGGCCAACTCGACATCGCGCTCGAGTTGGGGGAGGTGACTGAAACGATTGAGGTCACCGGCCAGGCGCCTCTGCTGGAGACGGCGACGTCGGAAACGGGCCAGGTCATCGAGAACGACCAGATTGTAGAGTTGCCCCTGAATGGGCGTGACTTCATGCAGTTAGCGCTCCTGACCGCGGGCATCAACCGCGGAGGAACCAGTGCTTGGACCGGCGAGGAACTGTTTGCTGCCAGCGGCTTGATGGGTGACCACAACAACTACCACATGGACGGGATTTCCAACCGTGAGAACGCCACCAACAGCCTGATCGAACGGCCTTCGGTGGACGCAGTCCGTGAGTTCAAGGCGGAGACGGCCACGTTCAATGCCGAGCACCAGGCCGCCGGGCTGAGCGTCATGGTGGTGACCAAATCAGGAACCAACAGCTTCCACGGGTCCGCGTTCGAATTCCTGCGCAACGACAGGCTGGATGCCCCCGGCTTTTTCGCCGCGGGGCGCAAACAGCCCGCCCTGCGTTATAACCAGTTCGGAGGTACCGCCGGCGGCCCATTCGCTCGCAACAAACATTTCTGGTTCGCGAGCTACGAGGGCATACGGGAGGGCCGCGAGAGTATCAGGTTTGGCAGGATTCCCAGTCCGGCCCAGTTAGGTGGCGACATCGGGCAGGACATCCACGACCCGTTCACCGGTGACCCCTTCCCCAACAACCGAGTCCCCAGCTCCCAGATTGATCCGGTGCTCTCGGCGATTATGGGCTACTACCCCAGTCCCAACATTCCGGGGGCCGGACCGGACGCCAATAATTACGTCAACCAGTCGCCTCTCTCCGGGGAGAACGACCGGTTCCTGGCGCGCACGGACCACAACATCACGGACGATGACAAAGTCTATGTCCGCTGGTCGCTAGGCAGATTCCAAGGATTTCGCCCCGGTCTGATTCCCGGCCTCAGCGGCGGGTTCAAAACCATCGACCCGAGCGGCCTCGCCATTGGCTACCAGAAGATCTTCAGCCCCACGCTGTTCAACGAAGTGCGGTTCGGCAGAACCCGCTGGGTCAACAATGACGATGCCGAGATCATCAACTCGGAGCAGTTCAGAACGAACCTGGGTGTGGAGAGCATCGGACTGGCGCCTGGAGCAGTGAACGATCTCACACTCCCACACAGTGTCGGCCCGGCTACGTACCAAAGCATTCGCACCGGCCAGGTCGTAATCCAGGAGATGAACAACACCGAGGTGAATGACACAGCGACCTGGATCAAGGGCCGACACTCGATCAGGTTTGGCGGCGGCGTGATTCGCTCCGAAATGAGGAGCTTCCCTCTCGGGACCAAGCAGAATGGGAGCGGCAGCTATTCGGGACAGTTTACCGGCCACTCCGTGGCTGATGCGCTACTCGATGTTCCGTCGGGATTGACGAAGGCTGGTGACAGTCCCATCACGGAGCCGGCGGTGTGGCAGATCGGCACGTTCATTCAGGACGATTGGCGAGTGAATGACCGCCTCACGCTGAACATTGGGCTGCGCTACGACCTCCACCTGCCGGTCAATGACCTTGTCTTGGCAGGATTCGATGAGCAACTCGGCGGGTTTGTTTTCCCGAATCGCGTCGGCGACAATCCCAATTTCGATGTCCGGGGCTTCTACGCGAACACGCGCCCCGACATCCCTATCAGATTCATTGATGGGAAGGGGGTTTACGATGCCGACACGAACAACTTCAGTCCGCGGCTCGGTTTTGCGTACGCCTTGGGGGACGATCGGAAGACCGTGATTCGGGGAGGCGGGGGGATCTTCTTTTCCTCACCGGGGGCCCTGGGGATCCGATGCATCTCCGTGGTGCCGCCATTCACGCTTCGCGCCCAATTCTTCTCCGACCCACTGACGCCTACCCTTTCGCTGGTGTCCACCGGATTCGACGACGCGGGGCTTCCGCCACCGATTCGTGTCTGGACCTTCCCAGCTAAGGGAGGGCCGCAAAAGTTCCTCAACGGTTACGTCGAGATGTGGAATTTTAACATCCAGCGCCAGATATCTCCCGACTTGATGGTGGAGGTGGGTTACACCGGCAACCACGGTGTGAAGAACATCAGCACCATCGATAGAAACCAGGCGCCCGTGCCCGGACCGGAACCCGTGCAGGAACGGCGGCCCTACCCGGGCTTTGGACCGGTTCAGGTCTACAGCAACAACCAGTTCAGCACCTATCACGGGTTCACCTTGAAAGCCAACAAGCGGATGAAGTATGGGCTCAGCTTCCTGCTGGGCTATACCCTCGGGAAGGCAATCAGCAACGGGGACGAGCTTGTCGATGGGCGGCAGCAGGACATCAACTGCCTGGAGTGCGAGAAGGCGCTGGCCGAATTCGACCTGCCGCAACGCTTCACAATAGCGTACGCCTACGAGTTACCCTTCGGCAAGGGCCGTGCCTTCGGCAGCAGTCGGCCCGGGGGCGCGGGAGTGCTCATCGACGGCTGGGAGCTGGGTGGCATTGTGACTATGCAAAGCGGCCTTCCGGTCACCCCCAGGGTCAGCGGTATCGTCGGCAGCAACACCGGCCGAGGCGTCAGGCCCAACCGCATCTGCGACGGGAACCTTCCGAAGAGTTCGCAGAGCCGAGAAAGATTCTGGGACAGAGCGTGCTTCGAGGCGCCGCCGCCTTTCACCTTTGGCACTTCGGCTCGGAACATCTTGCGGACGCCTGGGCTGGCAACCTGGGACCTGTCGATCAAGAAAACGTTCTTCCTGCCGTTCTGGAACGAGGATGCCGGCATCGACTTCCGGGCGGAGATGTTCAATGCGCTCAATCGGACGAACTTTGGCACACCGAACACTAACATCAGTGACGCGCGGTTCGGCCAGATATTCGGCGAATGTCGAAGACCGGCGGGTTGTGGCCACAGGGAGATCCAGCTCGGTCTGCGGCTGCACTGGTGACCTTCGGTGTAGCGAGCTACTAGCAAATGCTCTGAGATCCGTGCCTCCACACAGAATTTGGGGGCACGGACCTAAACTGTCCGTAAGCCTGCCGGCAACAGAGGAGCCTAGTCCGCGTAGCGGACGCTGGAGAGTAGCCCACGGCGCGAGCCGTGGGAACTCGGCACCCGCCACACAGGGAGCCCCGGTAGGGGCGAGGGAGAATGGGAAGCCCTCCATGTTCAGGAAGATCGAGGATCAACCGTGCCAGCTCGGGCACCCAAAGGGTGATGAGGACAAGAAGCCCGCAGGGCTGGTTGCAGACGATTCTCGTGGTCTGGGCCTTGCTCTGTGTTTTCGCTATTCCTGGTCAGGCTTCTGATCAAGAAGCGGACAAGCACTACTTTCTGACTCCCAGGTATCACGTCAGTTCACCCGAAGATGACCTGCTCAGGAAAGTCTCCCCCCAAGAGGACTCCTATACCGCGGAAGCCTACGCCGAGCAGACCCTCTCGAAGCTGACGGAACTTGCTGAACTGCTGGAGGAAAGCCCTTCCAAGGCGGTTCGGATCGCTGACATCTTGGCCTCCGAGTTTCGGGGGACTCACCTGACCGGACGAGAAGAAACGCTCCGCCAGGATTCCTTACTGAAGGTCCTTCGCGGTAGGTCGATTCCAGACCTCGAGTTGGACCGGAAAAGCTTTCCACAGGAATTCCACACGTTCGTCTCCCTATACCGGCGCATCCTTACAACCGAGTTCGAGATGGTCGGCGTCTCTCTAACATCACGGGATAGCGAACCAGTTCTAGCAACACGGATCCACTATGACATCGTGGGGATTCCGGACGGCTCGTGGCGCGGTCAGCAGACCGGCGAGTGGGAACTCGAGTGGAAGCAATCGTCAGACAAGCAATGGCGAGTCACAAAGTGGGCGGTGGTCAAGCAGGCTCGCAATGTAGCCCGTCGCCCTCTTTTCGTGGACGTCAGCGAGCAGGCTTTGGGGCACAACCCGGTTTACGGCCGCCAACTCAAACCGGGCATCGATTACTGGCGGACCGTTCTCGATGGAGCCACGGGAATCAATTGGCAAGGCTCCCACGGAGTCAGCCTGGGCGACATCGATAACGATGGGGATGATGATCTCTATGTCGCTCAGCCGGCCGGTCTCCCCAATCGCCTGCTCCGCAATGAAGGAGATGGAACCTTTAATGACATCACGGCGCGCGCGGGCGTGGCGGTTCTAGACAGTACTTCCATGTCGCTGTTCGCCGACGTGGACAATGACGGCGACCAAGACCTGATTGTCTGCACGTCGTTTTCGCCACTCCTGTTCTTGAACGACGGAGCAGGAGCGTTCCAGTACAAACCCAAGGCGTTCCAATTCTCGGCGACGCCGAGGGCGCAGTTCACTTCGGCGGCGATGGCGGACTATGACCGCGACGGTGATTTGGACATTTACATTTGCGCTTATGGATACCACTTCGGGACGGGAACGCACAGGGTCGCGACACCCTATCACGATGCGAACAACGGGCCGCCGAATTTCCTGTTTCGAAACCGCGGCGATGGAACATTCGAGGATGTCACCGAATCGAGCGGCGTCGATCAGAACAACCGCCGCTTTAGCTTCGCCGTATCTTGGGAGGACTATAACCGCGACGGCTGGCCCGACTTGTATGTCGCGAATGATTTCGGAAGAAACAATTTGTATCGAAACAACGGTGATGGCACGCTCAGCGAGATCGCCGCCGAGGCGGGGGTGGAAGACATCGGGGCGGGCATGAGCGTGTCGTGGCTGGACTATGACCGCGACGGCCTGCCCGACCTATACACAGGAAACATGTGGTCGTCGGCAGGTTTGCGCATCACGTCGCAGCCTCGCTTTCCACACGGTGTCTCGAGCCAACTCGGAGGCATGTACAAGCGCCACGCCAAGGGTAACTCGCTGTTCCGCAATCGCGGTGATGGGACCTTTGAAGACGTGAGCTTCGCTGCAATGGTGGAACGCGGACACTGGGCTTGGAGCAGCGACAGCGCCGACTTCGACAACGACGGGCACGAGGATCTTTACATTGCCAACGGTTTGATGACCAACTCCGACGCGCCGGACCTTTGAAGTTTCTTCTGGCGGCAAGTTGTGTCGCAATCGCCGGCGAACGCGGGCACATCACGAAGCTATGAGAATGCCTGGGCGGCGATCCAAGAGCTCCTTCACGAGGACGGCTCGTGGAGCAGTCATGAACGAAATCTGCTTTACCTGAACAACGGCGACGGAACGTTTGCTGACGTGTCGGGAGTTGCGGAACTCGATTTCAGCTACGACAGCCGAGCCTTTGTCACAACGGATTTGGATCAGGACGGCGACCAGGATTTGATTCTGAAGTCTCGGACAGAACCGGGTCTCGTGATTCTGCGGAATGACCTTGCAAACCGGAGCAACTCGGTGACCGTTCAGCTTCGAGGCCGCGAGAGTAATCGCGACGCGGCGGGCGCTCGGGTCACTGTATTCGGCTCCGGCAGACCCATGACCAAAGCGGTGCGGCTGGGGTCGGGGTTTCTATCGCAGCATTCCAAAGGCCTTCTGTTCGGTCTTGGCGATACAAAGGAAATCGGCAAGCTCAGGATCGAGTGGCCTTCGGGACTCGTCCAGGAGCTCTCCGCCGTGCCGATCAACCACAGAATCACCGTCCGTGAGGGATCTGACGAACTGGTCTCAGAACCGTTTCAACGGCCTCGGGCAGTGCAGGATGCAACGCCAGCCACACAGGTCGCTTCCGCCCCTGCGTCTCCAGAAACCTCTCCAGAGAACAGCGGCACGTGGCTGGTGGACCCGCTGCCCGCGCCTGACTTCGATCTCCAGGACCTCAACGGCCGATTGCATCGTCTGGCGGACTATCGCGGAAAGCCTCTGATCGTCAATTTCTGGGCGACCTGGTGCCCTCCCTGTCGGGCGGAGTTACGCCACTTTCAGGAGTCGCGGGACCAACTCCGCGGCGCCGGAGCCCGACTCCTCGCCATTGCCGCGGACGAGCCGGATCAGCGACTCACGGTGAAAAAGTTCGCCAAGGAACACGGGTTGACGTTCCCGGTCCTTTTGGCCGACGAGGAGCTCACCGGGAAATACAATATCCTGAAGAGATATCTCTTTAATCGAAGATCCAACATGCAGGTCCCTACGACGTTCCTGCTGAGCGAAGAAGGACTGATAACAAAGGTATATGAAGGTCCGGTCGGCGTCAGCCAAATACTTGCGGATCTTTCTCAACGCAACGACAATCGTTCCGAACGCCTGGCGCGAGCCCTGCCGTTCGCCGGACGTTTCTATCTGACCAATCCTCGGCGGAATTATTCTCAACTCGGACTGGCCTTCCACGCCAAGGGTTTCTCTGAGTTGGCCCTTTCTCATTTGGAACGAGCCGGCCAGGCAGCGCCCGCCGATCCCGACACGCACTACAACCTCGGGATCCTCTACATGAATACGGGAGCCCTTGCCCGCGCCCAACAGTCTTTTGAGAAAGCTTTGCATCTCAAGCAGGATTACCCTGACGCGCACAACAATCTTGGTGTTGTCCTTGCCAGACAGGGCCGCCCGGAGGAGGCTACAACGAAGTTTCACGCCGCCCTAAAGCTGCGGTCGAATTACGCCGAGGCCCTCAACAACTTAGCTACAATCCATGTTCAGCAGGGCCGGAGTCAGGATGCTTTGCAACTATTGACGAAGGCACTGTCATCGAATCCCAACGAGGTGAGGCTTCTCAACAGCCTAGGCCTTCTTTACGCGGGCCGCGGAGACCTTGGGAAAGCGCGCGATCTGTTGGACAAGGCCTTTCAGGTGACACCCAATGATCCGGAGACGCTCAGCAACCGCGCACTCGTGTTGGCACAGCAAGGGGAAACGGTCACCGGAATCCGACACCTGCTGCCGGTGCTGAAAAGGCGACCCGATTTCGATAAGGCCTATCTGGTCTTGGCCGTGCTGTATCGGAAGAATGGAGAGAAGGAGAAGGCCGTAGCCGTGTTGGGGAGACTGCTTGATCGAGACCCGGATCACGTCCAAGCCAGATCGGCGCTGGAGAAACTGGGAAAGTAAAATGGACCTCGTCCTCCGCCACGAGACGATGTCACACTACCGATGTCGAGAAACAGACCGCCTAGGGAGACACGCATGAAGCTCACGCGCCGAGATTTCCTCACCAAAACCTCCGCAACCTTGATGGCCGGCCAAACCGTTGCGACCGCCCCGGGCGGAAGCCAAAGCCCGCAACCTACTACAACAAGTCTGTTTAAGACGAGAGGAGGCGAAAGCCCTCCCACCGCGCTCAAGCCGGTTGACAAGCAGATATGGGAAGAGGAACTGTCGGACTACGTTCCACAGAAGATATTTGACGCACACTGTCACATGTTTCGCGCGTCGTTTGATCTGAGGTACCAGGATGCGCTGCGCACCGGAAGCAGCTTCACGGCTCAGACGGTTTGGCCTGACTGCGACCTGGAAATCGTAAAACAGGTGGAAAATGTCGTCATGCCGGGACGCAGGATCACGCGACTGGCCTTCCCATTTCCGTTCAAGAAATGTGATTTTAAAAACTCCAATCCTTTCGTCGCCGGGGAGATCCGAAAAGAACCGGGTTCTGCCGCACTGATGCTGGTGCAGCCGTCCATGAGTGCGGAACACGTTGAGAAGACCATCCTGGAGCAAGGGCAACTAGGTGTCAAACCTTACTCGAGCTATTGCGTAACGGAAGAATGTCGCATCACTGATTTTCTGCCTGAGCACCAGATCGCCGTTGCGGACCGGTACGGGCTTATGATCATGCTGCACGTTGGAATGCGCAAATCGTTCGCGGACCCCCGCAATATCAATGACTTCCTGTATCTGACGGAGAAGTATAAGCGCGCAAAGTGGATCCTGGCCCATGGGGCCCGCAGTTTTGCACCGTTTCCGATTGAAAAGGCCGGCCCGAAGTTTCGGGGCCTCCCGAATGTGTGGTACGAGGTGTCGGCCGTATGCGTGATGGAATCATTCGACGCCCTGTTCTCCAACGTAGAGATCGACCGCATTCTCTACGGAGCGGACTCGGGCGATGTAGGATTCGCCCGAGGCAAATCCATTGTCTACGGATTCAAATGGGGTGACCTCACGCCGAAAACTGACAAACTAGGCGGCGAGATGACATTCTATGTCTATGAGCAACTGCGGGCCATGCGCAGAGCATCGGTCCGGTTCGGACTGACCAGGGCTCAGGTGGAGGACATGTTCTTCAACACAGCCCACCGGCTCGTTCAATCTGTGGCAGAAAGGATGCGAAGCGCGGCATAATGGTGTGTGTCGCAAAATACGGTTACGTCTCGGTTTACCAGGTAGGGGCGGGACCCCGTGCCCGCCCGCCCAGGACGGCGGCGGATGCCAGGCTCAGATACCTGACCGAACTTGTGAAACGCGGTACTTAGGACTGCAAGGTACCGCCGTGCGAAACGAGGTGACGGTTTGATGCTAGATGTAGCGAGCATTTCCCGGCGAGGCTTTGTGGTACGCAGTCTGGGGATCTGTGGACTTGCGGCGGCCCCGCGCCGGGCAGCGTCGGCGATCATGGGTCCGTACCGCTATACCAGCGAGCGTAACAAGGCCTGGTATTCTCGTTCACTCCTCGGGCCGGACGGAACTATCTATCTGCACGGGGGAAGAAAGAGTACGGACGGCGGTTGGTCATTCGTCGACCGCGAGCGCAGTGATCCGTTTCTGAACCCGCTCCTTTCCTACTGCCAGCACCGTGGCCGAACTCACGATACCCACTATCTGAGCGTCGTCGAAGAATACAAGGGCCGTCCGCTCACGCACCGGTCGATCTTGCTGAGCAAGAAACGTTTCGTCGCTCTCGACTATCCGCTCTATCCTCTTGAAGTGCCGCAACCCGGCAAGTTTCTAACGACCTTCTGGCACGGCGACCCGAGCCTGAAGAGAATCACCATGGATACGGCCGTTTTCCACATTCCGGAAGCCGGCTATCTAGAGTCGGGCTATTGGGGAGGCTTCGGGCTCTATTGTCATCGCGGCCTCATCGAGTTGGAGGACGGGACTCTCCTTGCCAGTTTGTTCGGCAACTTCGAAAAGGACCGTATCGTGCCTCCCGACGGCGCCGACATCACGATCAAAGCCCGGAACTTTGTCATGCAGTCGAAAGACGGTGGCCGTAACTGGCACTACGTCGCCACGGTGGCGGCGCCCAAGCCCAACATGGTCGACAACCAGGAGGGGTATACCGAGTGGGACATGGCCGAGCTGGCGGATGGCCGTTTGCTTGGCGTCATGCGGACAGGCCACTGGACGCCGCTGTTGGCCAGCTACAGCTCCGACCAGGGCCGCAGTTGGACGGCGCCCGCCAGGCTGCCTGGACTGAATTGGGGAGTCGATCCTTGCCTGATCCGTCTGAGAGACGGCCGCCTCGCACTGGCATACGGGCGCAACCGCCCCGCTCCGCGGAAAGAAAACCGCCACCCTCATATGCCGTTGAAGCCGGAAGAGGCGGCGGCATTCGCCCAGCAGGGTCGGTTCGGAGGGCGATCCTGCGAGCTGGCCATCTCCGAGGACGGCACGGGAGCAGCGTGGACAAACATGCGGATTGCTCCCACCAGCCGGCGTAGCGCCTATCCCACGATCTTTGAGATTGAACCAAACGTCATCTTTTACCAGACCGGCGATGAGTGCTGGAGGATCGATCTCAGCCCACGCCGGTAGGAGGCAGGTCCTAACGAAGTCTGCGACCTCAAACCGACCAGTGGAATTGGGGAAACCGAGCCCGGAACGCCACTGACGGGTTCGCAGCCGCTATGCTACCGGCGAGGGATTGACCCCTCCCTTGCGTTCGGGCTCGGTTTCTTCCGCGGCGCCGCTCCATAAAGACTTGACACCTTTGTTCGGATAACGCTTACAGCAGACAACTAGTAAGGAGAGCAAATGCAAAACACGAAGCCTTGGGCAAGACGCAGTTTCCTTCGGCGCGGTCTGGCATCGTGGGGCGCCCCGGGTAGTGCGTTCGCGTTTCCTCAGCCCAACGCCCCCAAGCCCCCGGACCCTCCCCCACCGCCGACGGTGAAAGCGTATCCCGGCATTCTGAAACATACGCTGATCTTCCACGACCCGTACGGTTACTCGTCGTGGCCCAGCCTCTTGAAGTGCCAGGATGGTGAACTACTGATCGCCTTCTGCCAATTGATGCGGCGGAAGGCGAAGCTCACTCACGCTGACCCTACGCTGACGGGCCTCATTCTACGTTCAAGTGATCAGGGAGAAACTTGGTCCGAACAGCCGGAGGTGATTGGCGACTACAAATACCGAGGAATGGACGATCCCGGAATCACCCAGTTGTCGTCGGGAAAGATCCTGGTTAACGCCTTCCGGCGGTCCTTTGCGCCCAGGGCTGCTGTGGAAAACCGAGCGGGCGTGAAGTACGTTCCGGTGGAGCCATATCAGTGGGCCACCGGCTATAGCGACAAGAGGACGTACGTCTTTCATTCCAATGACAACGCCAGGACTTGGCTGGATCCCGTGCATGTCGATATCTCACCGTATCGCTGCGGTTGCCAGCTCCGGCCGATCGTCGAGTTGACCGACGGAACGTTACTGTTGCCCTGCTACGAGGAGTTTTACCGGGCGCCTACCCGCCAGGCCAAGTCTGCTAGCTGGGACGGTGTCGAAAGAACCTGGACCGCGTTCTGTTGCCGTTCGCGAGATGACGGCCACACTTGGGGAGACGCGACCGCGCTCGCCGAGCACAAGGACTTGGGATTCAACGAACCGTCCTTAATCCAGCTTCCCAGCGGCAAAGTTCTGGCTTTGCTGCGTACTTCGACCGGCGGGTGGCTGTATCAATGTGAGTCTGTCGACAGCGGCTACACCTGGACTGAGCCCCAAATGACACGCCTGTTCGGTCGCCCGGCCGATCTTCGATTGCTGAGCAGTGGTAAGCTCTTGGCCACCTATGGGCGGCGGCGCGCTCCATTCGGTATTCGAGCGTGTACCAGCATCGACGAGGGCAAAACCTGGGATATCGACAACGAGATTGTCCTAAGGGACGATTTCAAGAACCGTGATCTTGGCTATCCGACTACAACCGAGCTGGACGATGGAACGTTGCTCACCGCCTACTACGGCCGGGACGAGAATAACGACGTGACTTGCCTCCAAGGGACCTTTTGGAAGCTCACGTCCTAGAGAGAAGACGAATTACTAAAGGGAGATGAAATGCAAAGTACAAACGGTTTAGCGAGACGTAGTTTCCTGCAGCGCAGTGCGGCATTGTGGGCCAGCTTGGGAAGTGCGTTCGCACTTCCTCAGCGGCGCGGTCCCGCGCCCCCGCAGCCGCCACCTCCGCCGACGGCGAAGGCGTATCCCGGGATTCTGAAGCATACGGTCGTCTTCCACGATTTGTATGGTTACTCGGCATGGCCTTCTATCCTAAGATGCCAGGACGGTGAGTTGCTCATCGCCTTCTGCGAGTTGATGCGACGGAAGGCGAAGATCACTCACGCCGACCCAACGCTGACGGGCTCAATCCTGCGTTCCAGTGATGGGGGAGAAACTTGGTCCGAACAACCGGAGGTGATTGGCGACTACAAGTACATGGGGATGGACGATCCCGGAATCATGCAGTTGTCGTCGGGAAGAATCCTGGCAAACACCTTCCGGCGGTCCTTTGCGCCGGCAGCCGCGGTGGAAAACCGGACGGATATCCGGTACGCTCAGGTCGAGCCGTTTCAGTGGGCGACTGGATACAGCGACGACACGACTACCATCTTCCACTCCGTCGACAACGCCAGAACTTGGCTGGAACCCGCGCCTGTGGACATCTCGCCGTACCGCTGCGGATGTCAGCTCCGCCCGATCGTCGAGTTGACCGACGGAACCTTGCTGCTGCCCTGCTATGAGGAGTTTTTCAGGGCGTCCACCTTACAAGGTGAGTCCGATAGAACCTGGACTTCTTTCTGTTGCCGCTCGCGCGATGGCGGAAGGAGCTGGGGAGACGCGAGCGAGATCGCCCCGCACAAAGAGCGGGGATACAACGAGCCTTCTTTGATTCAGCTTCCCAGCGGCAAAGTTCTTGCGTTGCTCCGTACTGCGCCTACCGAGTGGTTGTATCAATGTGAGTCCGACGACCGCGGCTTCACCTGGACCGCTCCCCAAAAGACGCCGATGTTTGGTCATCCGGCCGATCTTCGCCTGTTGAGCAATGGTAAGCTTTTGGCCACTTACGGGCGGCGGCGTGCTCCATTCGGCATTCGAGCGTGCACCAGCACGGATGAAGGCAAAACGTGGGATATAGACAACGAGATTGTCCTACGGGACGACTTCAAGAACGGTGATCTTGGCTATCCGACCACAACCGAGCTGGACGACGAAACGTTGCTCACCGCCTATTACGGCCGGGACGAGAACAACGATGTCACGTGTATTCAAACGACTTTCTGGAAGCTGCGCTCGTAGTGGAATGTCGCAGAGATTGTTTAGGCGTACGAGTATCCAGCGAGCCTGAAGGGGGGCCCCGTGCCCGCACGGCTGCTCTAGCAGAAGGCTGACTATCAACGGAGGCTATCTCATGTCAAAGAAAACACAACACGTTAACAAAAGGCGCCGTTCTGTCTACGGCCAGTCCTTTGTGTGCATTGGCTCGGCCTGCGCTGCGACCCTGCTCCTCTTTAGCGCCTTTCAGGCGGACTCGGTTCGCGCAGCGGATAACGACGCCGTAACCCTGGCGGATGGGCCACGCTACGCCCGGTCGTTCCAGGCTTCGGATGGAACGATCTATCTCATGGGACGTCTCAAGAGCACTGACGGAGGCAAGAGGATCGCGGCCACTAACGCGGGTGATCCGCAGTGGGGCTCGCTTCTCAGTGAAAAAGAGATCAACACCTTCTTCTCCAAGAAGGGCCTGTTCTTGGCCGTGGCTTCGAAGACGGTCTGTGGAGAAGAGGGCCGCTGCTATGGGAGGATCTGGCGATCGAAGGACGGCCTGAAGACCATCAAACAAGAGGAGACCGTTCTTGTCATTCCGGAGGCCGGGAAGGTGGACCGGCCTGGGCCCGGTGTGTGGGTGGGGATCTTTTTCCACCGTCAGATCTTGGAGTTGCCCGACGGTTCCCTGCTGGCCGCGATGTACGGCAACTTCGAGCAGGACAAGATCCGCCCAACCAATCCCCGTAGCATTGGGGAAACCAAGTACAAGGCGAGGACGTTTACGGCCCGTTCAACCGACGAGGGCAGGACGTGGCATTATGTTGCCTCGGTGGCGGTCCCCACCCCTGATGTGGTCGACGATACCGAAGGCTTCAACGAATGGACGATCGCACAGCTTGACGACGGTAGACTTTTCGGGGTGATGAGAACCGGTCATTACACAGCTCTGGTCGCAAGCTGGAGCAGCGACAATGGCAAGACCTGGACCACGCCAGTGGTGCCTGAGGGACTAGACCCCGGCGGCTGTGACCCCTATTTATTGAAATTGACCGACGGGCGCCTGGCACTGGCCTATGGACAAATCGTTCCGCCTAAAGGATCGAAGGAAAAGTATTGGAAAGAGTATGAAACAGGGGCAGACCACCGCAGGCGATGCCGGCTCGCCATCAACGACGATGGTACCGGCAAATCCTGGAAGGTCAGCACCGTAGCCGATTATGCTCCACGAAGCGCCTACCCAAGTATTTTTGAAGTCGAGCCAAACATGATCGTCTACCAGTCCGATCTAAATCTTTGGCGGGTGAAGATTCCCGCCCCAAAGACTAGGTAGTATGTTTCGGAAATACGGTTACTCTCGGTTGGCATGTAGGGGCTCGGCATGCCGAGTCCGCGGACACGGCATGTCGGGCCCCTTATTGAATCCCGCAAATTATTATGACACTTTTTGACAGTGTGGAGCATCTATATATGTATGGGCAACCCCAAAGGTGTGAAGCGGGATTTCAAGGCGCTGGAGAAGCGCCGTTTCGAAGCGATGCGGCTGCTCCACCAAGGCCACAATCAGTCCGAGACGGCGAGACGGCTGAACGTCGCTCGCCAAACCGTCAGTGAGTGGCGGCGGCAATACCGCGAGCAGGGTGCGGCCGGACTCCGCCAGGCCGGGCGCGCCGGACGCAAGCCGCTCCTCGATGCCGCACAACGCGAACGCCTGACGTCGCTGCTGCTGGAAGGCCCGGAAGCCCACGGCTTCCCAACGCCCCTGTGGAGCTGTCCGCGGGTGGCTCGGCTGACCGGAGACGAGTTCGGGGTCGCATACCACGCAGGCCACGCCTGGAAGATCCTGCGAGCGCTCGACTGGAGCCCGCAACGCCCGGCCGGAAAGGCGCGCGAGCGCAACGAAGAGCGGATCCGCACCTGGAAGCGCAAGACCTGGAAGCGCATTAAAAAAAAGCCCAAAACGAAGGCCGTACGCTCGTCTTCATCGACGAAAGCGGATTGAGTCAGAAGCCGCATCGCTGCCGCACCTGGGCGCCACGTGGCCAAACACCGGTGCTGCAGTTTAACTTCAACTGGGAGAAGCTTTCCGTCTCGACGGGGCTGACGCTGCGTAACTTCTACTTCCGGCTCTATCCCGGTGCGATCGGCAAAGAGCAAGTGACCGACTTTCTCAAGGCGTTGGTACGTCATATCGATCGCCCGCTGCTGATCGTCTGGGATCGGCTGCCGGCGCACCGTAGCCGCCTGGTGCAAGAGTTCATCGAACTCTCCGAAGGCCACATCGCAACCGAGTACTTGCCACCCTATGCGCCGGAGTTGAATCCGGTGGAATACATCTGGGCTTACTGGAAGCAGCACGAGTTGCCGAACGTCTGTCCGAAAGACTACGGCGAGCTGAACGAGCGGGCCCGCAAGGCACTCCGCCGCATGTACCGCAAACCGCGTTTGATCACGGCCTTCTGGAAACAGTCTTCTCTTTGTTTTGACTGACTCTATATTATGCGGGAGTCAATAGGTTCCTCCCGGCTATTGCTTCTCGAATTCGACAAACACGCCGAACACGGTGTTCTTGGCCGTCTTATCTGAATCCGGGATGGGATCCCAGCCGTAGGGCACGCTATCGTGGATCACCAGCAGTTTACCCGGTTCGACCTCGATAAAGTCGGTATACCGGGTGCTCATGCCACCAAAGACCTCCGTGGCGTGAGACCAAGTCTTGCCGGTGCCGTCGAGGCTGAAGCGAACGGTAACAGGTCCGGGCCGGCCTGTGGTTAAGGCCAGCATCCCGCTCGCAAGCAGGCGGGCGCGGGGCGCCACTCCTTGGAATCCGACCGGCTCCGGCCAGGTCCATGTTTTCCCGTCATCGGACGACCAAGCATGCGCCATCTCGCCCTGGCCGGAAGTGCGAAAGATCGCGTACAGGCGATCGTCGGCCAGCCGTACAAGGGCGGTTTCGCTCGGGCCGGCGGGGCCCATTCGCCGCCATGGCTTCTGGTCTCGTTCCACGGCCGCGACAGTTGCATACTGGGTCCACGTTTTGCCGTCGTCGGCCGAGCGAAGCAGCAAGACTCGGTAATAGCGCTCATCGCGTTGCAAGCGGCCGGTCATCGTAGCCAGCAGGTCGCCGTTGAACGCTTCGATGATCGACCCAAACATCCACACGTCGGGCACGCCATCCAATTTCGAGTGATCCGACTTCACCGGTGTGTTCTGCACCAGCACGGGCTCGATATTCATCGGCTCGTCAAACCGCACGATCGTATCGCGAATCTGAGTAACCTCCCGGCCCGCCCGAAGATACTTCGTCAGAGTGGTATAGAACTGCTTCGCCTGGCCGGGCGGATGAGGCTCCTGCCAATGCCAGAGCTGCCAGATCGATCCATCCGGTCGCGGCTCGCGCGTGTAGGCTCCGTCGGGGTTGGCGCCCGGCCCCATGGTGTAGCGGCGGCTCCAGGTGAGACCGCCGTCTTTCGAGATGCTATAGGCCGAAAAGGCTCCTTCCGGATGCCACTCGTCCGGGCTCATCCGGATCGTAGCCAGTATTTCTCCCGATCCGAATCGGTGGATGCCCGGAAACCAGCAATAGCGGCGCGAGCTAGTAATCTCCACGCGCTTCGCGACGCGCACTTGGAGTTGATCTGCTGCCTTCGCTTTCGAGGAATCTCCCGGCGCGCCTAGCGAGAGTCCTGCCGCCAGACCGGCAAGACAGACTCGAACCACTACGCCTCTTTTCTTCGCTTTGTCCATGTTGGGTGACCTCCAAAAACCGGTTTCACGAATTTGCCACTCCCCGGTTGTCACAGCGTGTCAGCGCTTCTGCGGCGGATTGATTTCGACCCTCCAGACCTCGTCGTCGGTCTGATAAAGAATCACGGTCGGCTCGACTTCGTGGATGGTCGGATAGGCCCACCTTCGGGTATAGTCTGCCACAGTGGTCGCCACCCAACTTTCGCCGCTCCCATCCTCGCTGATCGCGATCCGGCAACGCCGGCGATGGTCTGCCCGTTCCTTGTACTCTTTCCAATACAGCTCGGCCGGCTCTGGGGGAGGAACGAGCTGCCCGTAGGCAAGGGCCACCCGCCCGTCGCTTAGCTTCAACACGTAAGGATCACAGCCGCCAGGATCGAGGCCCCGGGGAGCCACGGGTTCCGTCCAAGTCTTGCCGTCATCGCTGCTCCAGCTAGCGACTAGTGAGGTATAGTGGCCTGTCCGCATCACGCCAAACAGCCTACCATCGTCCAACCTCGTGATGGACCATTCGTTGTATCCCTCAGTATCATCAGCGACGTCGTGACGAGGTACGGCCACCGAAGCCAAGTATCGCCAGGTTTCGCCCTCATCCGTTGAGCGGACGACGACCGTCCTGTGTTTGTATTGTGTCTCGAGGATACTCCTGGGATTCGTCGGCCGGATGTTGTCTTCTTCGAAGTTCCCGTACATTGCCGCGATGAGAGAACCGTCCGGCATCTCTAGGATCCCTCGGTGGAAGAACAAGCCGAGCCATTCGTCAAATTCATTGGCATATCCGTCCGCCGGTTTCTTCAGGCGGTTGCCGTTGTCGACTTTTCCTGCCTCGGGGATTACGACGGTGGTCTCCTCCTCCCGTATGGTCTTGAAGTCGTCGAGAGATCTCCACATCTTCCCCACGCAACGTCCGTCAGCTTTACAAATCAGTTTGTTCCGTAACGCAATGAACAGACCCTTGCGGGAAAAAATAGAGTTCATTTCCATTTCGTTGAGAGAAGTTCCAAGCTGAGGGTCCGACTCGTTCAGCGAAGCCATGCGCCGACCGCCATCCATGGTCTTTATCGGGCCGAGAATATAGATCGTTCCATCGGGTGCCTGAAAGGACCTGCGCTTGTCCAACGTTGCAAGCCTTAACCTGGTGACAGCCAGTACCTGACTGTCGTCGGTGCCCGTTCCAGTACTCTCGCCCGCGACGTGTCGAGGTTCCGGCTTCCGGAGGAACACGCGATCGAGGGGACCAGCACTGTCGTAGTGACGGCCACCCACACTGCGAACAGCGCGTTACGTTTCCGTGTTGCCTTTTTCAACTTGCACCTCCGTTGTTTTTCTGAAAGCCGGCCGGCTGGGTTAGCTCGCAACCTCGATATCCCACCCAAAGCCAGGTTCGTCTGAGGGACGTGTATAGATGCCCTCAGGGCCCCGGCTCAATAGGTTGTCCTCTTCGTAGCGTTCATAAACCACGGCTGGACCACCGGGCGCTGGCATGCCTCCTCGGGAGAACTCCGCCCAGGGGGTGTTGGGGGTCGCCATGATGTAGTGCACCGAGTCACGCTGACCGCCGCTGTGCGGAATGACCGGGATGTCGTAGGCCGCAGCCAGCGCTCCGATCCGCCGCAGCTCGGTCAGGCCCCCGCACCAATGAACGTCCGGCTGCCAAATCTCAGCGGCGTCGTGTTCGAGCAGTTGCCGAAACCCGCAGCGCGTATACTCGTGCTCACCGGTGACGATGCGAGTCGAGTGAATGAGCTTCCGCAGCCGCCCCATTCCTTCGTAGTCGTGAGCGGGCAGGCACTCCTCCAGCCAATAGACCCGGTAGGGCTCGAACGCCTCGGCCAATTCGAGCGTATATCGCTCGGTCAGCGCCATCCAGCAGTCCATCATGACTTCGCCATCGCGTCCAACCGCCCCCCGGGCACGCTTCACCAGCGCCACGTTCTTTCGAATCCCCTCTTTGCCGTCCACCGGGCCGTACGGCAGCGCCAGCTTGAGCTTCGTATAGCCGAACTCGGCATGCTGCTCAATGTCATTGCCGGTGCAGTAAGCCGGGATGCGAGCCTTCGTCTTGCCCCCGAGCAGTTTGTAAACAGGGAGACCCCAAACCTTCCCGGTCAAGTCCCATAGAGCCAAATCGACGCCGCTGATGGCGTGGAGAACGGCTCCCTTGCGGCCGTAGGACATCGTCGAGCGCACAGAATGTCCCACAGCCGCTCGATGTTGAGCGGGTTTTCCCCGAGCAGAAGTTTGAGCAGGTGGCCCTCGATGAAGGGTCCGCCTCCCGGACCTGCCGGAGCCAGCCCCATTACTCCTTGGTTGGTCCCGATCTCGACGTACACTCGCCCTAGCCTTTCGTCCGGCGAGAACAAAGAACGAGACGGCTTGTATTTGGGGTAGATCGGCATCGGGCTGGCGACTTCTTCTTTGCCTTGTCGTATCCGTGCGATCCAGGAGTCGGGGTCCGGCGTATAGGTCGGGACGGGGCGTTTGGGCCGCACTTTGACCAGGTGGACGCTCGTGATTCTCAGATCGCCATCCTTTTGAGGCCACGGCAAAGGTTCGGGCGCGGCGCGGCTCACCTCCGGGCAGACCAGCCTGGAGACGACTCCCCCGGCGGCACATCGAAGCCAGTCTCTTCGTTTCATAACGCTCCTCGCTCGAGATAGGGCCCGGCCAGGCCTGCTATCTCGTCAGCCTGGCAGAACCGATCGCCACAAAAGACAGAGTGGCCAAGTGCGCTTTCTCGCTTGTGCTAAGAATCTCCAAGTCTGACCGCTCTGTCAAGCCTGGGCCGGCCCGGCCAACGTGTAAGGGATAGGGGATAAGGGGAAGGGGTGGACCGCTCCCTCGGGGTCGCGGCTCGGTTCGTTTGTTGCCAAGCCGATGATTCCACTCGGGTTCGGCGGGATTGGGTTTGTTTCGTTTTCTCGGGTTTGTGAGGGCGGGGTGGGCGGTATCCGGTGTCGGTGGGAGTAACGACACGGCGGGCCTGGGGGAAGAATGCTGTCTCGTGTTTCGTGTGGCGTGTCTCGGGGGGAGAGGCAAGAGCGACAGTAAGACGTGCGGGGCCCCTCCATGGCTGTCGGGGCTCGGTTGTGGCGGGCCCCGAAGTGACTGATTCCACGACGGTTCGGAGAAATTGGGTTTGTTTCGTTTTCTCGGGTTTGTGAGGGCGGGGGTGAGCTGTAGCCGGTTTCAGGGAGTAACGACACGGCAGATGTGGGGACTTGCGCCACGGGTGGGGCCGTCCCGACGGTTTCTTTGGTTGGGGTGACCTGCTCGGGCCGTTTGGCCGGGTTTGGCAAGGTTTTTCGAAAAAGTTGTCGGCCATTGTCGACGCCGCACGTCGTCGCCGCGGCTCGGCAAAAAGTAAGGCATGGGCCTGAGTAGCGTCCACGACCGTGCCGGGCGGCAACCCGTACTGCTGATTCAGGCTCGGTCGCCTCTAGTATACGATTCGGTTGCCGGGCCGGAGGAGCGTTCGGAGACGCAAGTCGTTGAAAACTCGGGGCGAAAAGTTCTGGAAAACCTGTGACGGCAATAGGGGCAGTGATCAAGTCGTCGCTGACCGGGCGGCCCACTGGACCTGCTGTTAAGCACTATCAACTCCTAGGACCAGTCTTGCAGCACCGGCTAATGAAGACCCGCGGACGGCTCCCAGCTCGGCACACCTGCGGCGTACGGCACATCGGGACCGCCGGCCGAAGCTGAAGCGTGCGGCACGGGACCCCAGCCCATTGATTGCAAGTAGTTTAGGCGGGATTGGGTTTGTTTCGTTTTCTCGGGTTCGTGAGGGCTGGGACCGCAAGCTGAAACATGCGGCACGGAAGGAAAGTCGGCCGGGAGGGACGAGGGCGAGTTCGAGAGGGTTGTTGGGTTCGATGGTGTATTCGAGGTCGCGGAGTTGGCGGTCGAAGTCGGCCCCATCCAACTTGACTATTGAGGTACAATTCGCTCTGAGGTTGTCTGACCGAAGAATCGGGGTCGTATGGGAGTCTGTCTACGCTCAAGCCTCGGACCTCACAGAAGGATAGACCTTCTCGTGAGAAGCTTGCTGCTTCTTACTCTAGTGTAGTGCACCATAAATAATGTAACTTATATTGACTTCCCATCGTCTCTATTAACAGGAGGCATGGGATGCGAAGAGCACAACCAGTAACTTTGAACACAGCGCAATGCAAGCAGTTGGACCGCTACGCGCGCGGCCGGCGTCAGCGCTTCCACCGTGGGACGGATTTGGCGCGCCCATGGCCTCAAGCCCCACCGCGTCAAGACCTTCAAGCTCAGCAATGACCCGCGTTTCGCCGAGAAACTCGACGACATCGTCGGACTCTATCTCAACCCGCATTTCCAATTTGATTCAAACCTCTCGACCTTCCGGCGGCCTTGAGCGTCTTTATTCATAGGGGCTAGAGCCCGATGAGGACGCCATGGAGGCCAACACCCAATGGGTGAAAAACAAAACAAGCCGTTCCAGCTAAGCTTCAACGGTTTGTTGAAAGTCGATTTCCAAGGATCGCGTGTCACTTCCGACGGCGGGCTGATCCTGGTTCGGGAGTTGGACGAACGGCTCGGGCTCGGGAAGCTGATCGAGGAGCATCTCAGCGACTCGCGACAAGGCTTGAACAAGAAGTTCCCGCTGGCCGATCTGCTGCGGCAGTCGGTTTACAGCCGACTCGCCGGCTACGAGGACCTCAATGACGCCGTTCGAGTATCCGCCGATCCGACCTTTCGCTTGATCGGCTCGCAGAAGAACTGGGATCGCGGCGGGGCGCTCACCTCGCGGCTACAGAGCTTCGAGACAGGGCTGCTCGCGAGTGAGGAGAATCTGCTGGGATTGATGGCGGTGAACCGCGAGTTGGTCGCGCAAGCCGAGACGACGGACGACTGCGAGCGCGTCGTTCTCGACATGGACTCCACCGAGAGCCCCGTCCATGGCCAACAAGAAGGCAGCGCCTATAACGGCCATTTCGAGTCCATCTGCTACCACCCACTGTTGCTGTTCAACCAGCACGGCGATTGTCTGGCCGCCAAGCTGCGTCCCGGCAATGTGCACAGCGCTGACGACTGGGACGAGTTGCTGCTGCCGGAGATCGAGCGCCAACAGGCTGCGGGCAAACAGGTCACCTTCCGCGGCGATGCGGCCTTTGCTAAGCCGGAGATTTATGAGTCTTCGGAGAAACGCGGAGTGCAGTACGCCATTCGCATTCCGGCCAACAAGAGCCTGGAATTGGAGATCGAAGACATCTTGTTTCGCCCGCCGGGAAGGCCCTCCCGGAAGCCCTTGGTGCGCTACAAGAGTTTTCGCTATCAGGCGGAGAGTTGGTCGCAGGCGAGGCGGATCGTCGCCCAGGTCGAACATCACCAGGGCGAGCTGTTCCCGCGGGTCGGATTCATCGTGACGAGCCTGCGCTTGCCAAGCCGCTCGGTGGTGCGCTTCTACAACAAGCGCGGCACGGCCGAGCAGTGGATCAAGGAAGGCAAACAGGCCACGCACTGGACGCGGCTGTCGTGCCATCGCTTCCGGGCCAACGAAGTGCGACTGCAACTCAGCGTGCTGGCCTATAACCTGGGCAACTTGTGGCGGCGGCTGGGGCTGCCGCACAGGATCAAGAGCTGGTCGCTGACGAGCTTGCAGCAGCGGCTAATGAAGACCGGCGGCCGTCTGGTCAAACATGCCCGCTACTACTGGTTGCTGTTGGCCCAGGGACATCTGAACCGGCGGCTGTTCGGTGACATGCTGAGCAGGATCTGGGCGCTGCCTGTGCCCGGAGGGTAACGCGGCGAGCGCGGGGCAGCCGGAGCGGGGAGTTGCCGAGAGGCAAGGTCGGAGCGGTGTCGGCAGAGTGGCCGCTGGCGTTGCCGGAACGCCTTGACCGGACCCGATCTGAAGGCGGACCGGCGAAGAAAGCAGGATCGAACGTGAAAGCAGTGCGAAAACGTTGCACCGCAGCCGTGGCTCGCCTATGCTGTCAGTACCGGGATGGCCAAAACGGTAATCCTGGCTCAATCCGCCTGAGCATGCTCTGGTTCTCTCGCTCGATGAGAAGTCCCAAATCCAAGCCCTCGATCGCACCCAGCCCGGCCTGCCGCTCAAAAAGGGACGCGGCCAAACGATGACCCACGATTACAAGCGCAACGGCACGACCACCCTGTTTGCGGCGCTCAACAGCCTTGACGGCAGCGTGATCGCCGAGTGCATGCCCCGACACAGCCACCAGGAATGGCTGCGCTTCCTGCGCTTAATTGACCGCCGCACTCCCAAGGACAAACAGCTTCATCTCATCGTGGACAACTATGCCACCCACAAGCATGCCGCTGTGAAGCGTTGGCTCGATCGTCACCCGCGCTTCCACATTCATTTCACCCCGACCTCGGCGTCGTGGCTGAACATGGTCGAGCGATTCTTTCGCGATCTCACCGTCAAGCGCCTGCGCCGCGGCGTGTTTCGCAGCGTGGACGAGCTCGTCGCCGCCATTGACGACTACATCGCCCAGCACAACGGGCATCCCACGCCCTTCATCTGGACCGCGACCGCCTCCGCCATCCTCGAGAAAGTCAAGCGCGGACGTGCCGCCCTGCATAAGGTGCAATCTGCTTGACGCACTACACTAGGGGTTGCAACGAGCTTTGGGGCGCAACTTCATGACGAGCTTGTCAGAGCTGCAGAGGCCGGAAACATGGCCCGCGTACACTCCCTTCTCGATCAAGGGGCCGATCCTAAAAGGTCTTCCGGCGGTCTTCCCCTCGCCCTTCTGTCCCTGAATGCTGGGCACCAAGACATCGCCAACGTCCTCGTAGAGAGGGGTGCCAACGTCAATCAGGTGCTTGTCCACGCTGTGTTCATCGGCAACCCTGACGCGATCAAGTTCTCGCTGGATCACGGCGCGGCTCCACCAGGCTCCCTCTTAACAATCATGATCCACTACTGGGGCGGTAAAAGGCGGTCAACCCCGAAAGGAGATCTTGGCTCTGATGCTGCCAGAGCTGCGTAACTCTTGATCGATGCTGGCGCCGACGTCAACAAGGAAAGCGCTGGCCACTCCACTCCGCTGAGGAGTGCCATCAACCTTGGTCGGGAGTCGCTGGTGGAGGTACTCATTCGCAACGGGGCGTTGATTGACGAGACCACTTTCTTGGCCGCCCAATACTCAGAACACTTGACGCGAAAGGAAGCAGTCCTGTCACTGCTCCAACAGGCCGCGCCGGACCCGCTTCCACTGGCGAACAGTCCTTTCTCACTCACGGAGACGCTTTCCGATCGTGCATTGGGTCAGCTGCTCAACACTCTCGACAAAAGTTTTGGCAGCTCAAAACCGAGACTACGGAAGGCCTTGAACAGTATCAAGAAGGACGCCGAGTTCTTACGGTCGAAGTTGAGTACCTGGTCCAGCAATGATAGTGATCGTGGCTACGATCTAAGCGTGACCTACTATTTGGTCATGCTATACCGGGCCACGAAGCAGGATAACATCGAGCAGGCCTCTGCGACCGTTCTGAATGTGGCCCAAGACTTCCACATTAAGGCCGAGCATTGTCGTCGTAGCTCCAGCTCAGGTCTAGGGGGTCCTGTGTCGATCGAGATACACACGGTCAAGGACGGCCACAGAGCGGACGGCTGGCGGATCTTATATAAGGCCAAGATCCTAGAGACTGATCCCAACGCTGAGTGGCTGCCTTTTCCTGATTTGAGTAGTCCGTCCTCCAACGAGCTTCCAGCCGGTCTTTATGTGATGCAGGCTAGAAAACCGTTCTCCGACTTAAAGAGCGGCTCTCTTACCGTCACCGTCGGGACCGGACGGAAAAAGCCGCAATGGCAAATAGCGGTACCTTGATTGAGGATTGTGTGTCGACATCAAAGATTACCCAACGTTGTGCACCCAAGGCCCCTTGGCTGACAGTGCGTTAATGTACAACCCCAAATTGGGCAAGTGGGTCGTAGACTTGGCAAAGCAGCGCAGGGCGGCACTTTTTCCCTAACCTCCGAAAACAGTGACGCGCGCTTGCCCAAGCTTCCATCTGGATCACTGCTACGATCGGAACTTTCCTGCTGCCACCCCCAGAGTATATCACTCTAAATGAAACTAGTACTTAGTTGCAGAAATTCACGTGGCATTTGCGTGCGTTGTCGAGATTTCGTTTTCTGTTGAGTTCTCAGGGCTTTCGTGAATCGGAACACCCGTGGGACGAGATGCGAAATTTCGGCAAACGCCTTGAAGAATGAGGGGTTTGATGAAAGTCTTCATAGTTACTCTTACTTATGAAACTAAGTACTAGCTCGGTCGTTAGATTCACCAATTACCTCGTCGCTATTCTGGTTGGCCTCATGGTGCTGCCCCTCCGATCCTATAACCAGAACCGAAGCGCACGGGATTGGGCCCGGGTCACCGCTTGTTCGGTGTTTGCTTCAACGATCGCTTTCTTCGTTTATCAGGACCTGATAGGCACTTACAGCGTAAATTATGGCGAGAGGCGAGTAGTCATCGGCTCGGAATTCACGGCACTCGGACGACAGCACAAGCAGAGCTTTCCGCATTTGACAAACCAGGACCTCGTCATGCGAAGTGCCGGGCAGCCTGAGTTGGTCTGGACCAAAGACTCAATCCGCCGCAGGAATCTTCTACTCAAGGCCTTCTACGTCGGAGCCAGTGTCTTGCTCGCGGTATCCCTGCTCTCGGTTGTGCAGGCGATCCACTGCTCAGGCCTGCCAAAGCGCAACAAGGATGTTCGGGCGCATCGATCGTAGATATTTGCCAAAGGGTCGCTTCTGTAGCTCTGCTCCTGGTCCTGCCGCCCTTCGCTCTCTATCGGTTTCCCGAGAGATCTTTCACCACAACGTTTTCTGCTGACCGTTCCTTGGCTCTCACCCAGAAGATCACCGGTAATACCGTGCATGCTTCACGAGCCGACCGCCCGTGTTCATCAGCCGGTGCTGCAAGCTCGTTAGTGACCAGCTCTTGATTCGCTGGAGGGCAGGCTTGAGACGCCGCGACAGGTTGCCAAGTTGTACGCCAGCACACTCAACTGTAGGCGTACCTCGTTGACCCGGAAGCGACGGCACGATAGGCGCGTCCAGTTCGTCGCTTGCTTGCCTTCCCTGATCCACTGTTCGGCTGTGCCGCGCTTGTTGTAAAAGCACACCACTGAGCGAGTGTCCCAGGCGCCAGCTCTCTTTCGCTCCTGTCAGGGCTCGAATCGGCTTAAATGGGGTATTTACTTGACTCAGGTAGCCCCAAGATGTAGTATGCGGTGCGATGGAGGACTATCCGCGGAACTTGGCTGAGTTCGAGGCCCGCTTTGCGACGGAGGAGGCTTGTCGGGATTATCTGTTCCAGCTGCGCTGGCCGGAAGGATTCCGCTGTCCGCGCTGCGGACACGGCGCGGCTTGGCCGGTCCGGCAAGGGCTGTGGGAGTGCTCGGGCTGCGGTCGGCAGACCTCGGTCACCGCTGGCACGGTGTTCCAGGACACTCGTCAGCCCCTGCGGCTGTGGTTGCGAGCCATCTGGTGGGTGACCAGTCAGAAAAACGGAGTGAGTGCCCTGGGGCTGCAGCGGGTCTTGGGGCTGGGCAGCTACAAGACGGCCTGGAGCTGGCTGCACAAGTTGCGCCGCGCCATGGTGCGCCCCGGTCGCGACCGCCTCAGCGGCCGTGTGGAGGTGGACGAGACGTACTGGGGCAGCCCAGAAGAGGGCGTGCGCGGTCGCCAGACCTATACCAAATCGTTGATTGCCATCGCCGCCCAGGAGGACGGCAGGGGAACGGGACGGCTTCGGATGCGCAGAGTCCGGGATGCGAGCGCAGAAAGCTTGATGCCCTTTGCCGAAGAAGCGATTGAACGGGGCAGCACGGTTCATACCGACGGCTGGCTGGGCTATGAGCCGCTACAGAAGCGCGGCTACCGGCACGAAGTAACGTTCCTCGATGAGGGGCCGGAGTCGGCCTCGAAGCTGCTGCCCCGAGTGCACCGCGTGGCGTCGCTTTTGAAGCGTTGGCTGCTGGGGACGCATCAGGGGGCCGTCAACCCCGAGCATCTGGACTACTACCTGGACGAGTTTACCTTCCGCTTTAATCGACGCAACTCTCGCAGCCGAGGGAAGCTCTTCTATCGACTTGTGCAACAGGCGGTCGCCATCGACCCCGTGCCATACAAGTCCATCATCGGCGGCACTGAAAATGCTGCTTCTGTCGACCACAAGATGTAGGGGTCACCTGAGTCAAGTAAATACCCCAGTTCGGCTTATTCACGGATTTGGGCTGAGCCTCAGGCGCGATGATCTGCTAGAATCTGCAAGTACTAGCGACTCGACAGGAGGGTGTTCCCATGAAAGCAGAAGCAAGATTCATCCGTCTTTCGATTTCTCCCAGGCTGATCGGCGGCATGTTGGTAGTGGCCTTGAGTCTCTGCGCGCCATCCCAGCAAAGCCTGGCAAGTGAACTGGAGGTGACCGTCGGGCCGACCGTCGAGATCAGCAGTTCTTACCGCTACTGCTGGTATCCCACCATCCATCAGTTTCCCACCGGGGAGATCATGGCAACCATGCGCATGCATCCGGACGAGATCCATCCGGAAGGAGAATTCGCGGCCTACTGCATTTCGAGAGACGGAGGCAAGACCTGGAGCCGCAGATACCCCATGGGCGGGGGAGCCAATGTCGACGACGCCTACACAACGATGCCGCGCAAGGATGGCACCCTACTCGTGCTGGCGGCCGGATACGACACCCTCATGCCGTTTCCGCCGGGTCAAGCCAAACAGTTTCATACCTCTCTGACTCGGCACTCCCGAGGCGGGATGGAATTCACCCAGATTCGAGACGCCGTCATCCGCATGTCGCAACCCGTGCTTATGGAGCCGACGTGGCTTGCGGGATTCAGTCCCGGCCCCTGGCAGGACCCGGCTGAGAAGCAGCTGCAGGACGTTTCGAAGATCACCGAGGTGCCCAACGCCGTTCCTTGGGGTGCGATCATCGAAGCGCTCAACGGCGACCTGTTGACCACGCTCTACTACAGTGCCGCGGAAGACCCGAAATACTTTCGGCTTGTTCTGCTCCGATCCACTGACGACGGCAACACGTGGGACCAGGACTCGACCATCAGCGCCATCAAGCCGGGAGAAAAGCCTCCGGCCTGGGCGGGGGACAATTGGGCGAGTGAAAGCGCCCTGCTGCGCTTGGCCGATAAGCGGCTGCATGTCATATTTCGGACCAACCGGAAAGGGGTGATGGGGCAGGCATGGTCGTCCGACGACGGGAAGACCTGGACCGAGCCCGTCCCAACCCCCGTCAATGGCGTCGCTCCTCGCAGCCGTCTGTTGAGCAACGGGGTCGTGGCCTGCACGTATGGCCGCCCCGGCCCGGTCTCCATCATGTTCAGCGCGGATGGAACGGCGGAGAGGTGGTCTCACATTACGGAAATCTTCCCCGGCCTGAGCACACGCTACACAGACTTCATTGAGGTGGAACCGGGGCGCGTGCTCATTATCTATGACAGTATCCATAGTTCAGGGCCGATTCCGTATGCACCGGCGTTTGCCAAGTATGACAGTTGGAACAAGAAGGACAAGAACACGATCTTTGGCACGTTCGTTGAAGTCCGGAGGAAGGCGGCCCCATGAGAACTAGTGGACTGTCGTCGGGAAAACTTCATCCTAGACGAACAGCCGGGCGGGCACGGGGGCCCGCCCCTACAGTCTCGCTGGCTACTCCGCGCAGGCTGATCGCCGGCATGATCGGGGCGGTTTTGAGTTTGTGTGCTGCATCGGAAATCGGCCGGGCCAGTGAACTGAAGGTGACCGTGGGGCCGACCGTAGAGATCAGCAGCTCCTACCGCTACTGCTGGTATCCCAAGCTCCATCAATTCCCCACTGGGGAGATCATGGCAACGATGCGGATGCATCCGGACGAGATCCATCCGGAAGGAGAATTCTCGGCCTACTGCATCTCGCGAGACCGAGGCAAGACCTGGAGCCGCAGATACCCCATGGGAGCAGGAGCTAATGTCGACGCTGCCTACACAAGGCTGCCGCGCAAGGATGGAACTCTACTAGTGCTGGGCGCCGGATACGGCAGCCTCAAGCCGTTTCCGCCGGGTCAAGCCAAACAGTTTCATGCCTCTCTGACTCGGCACTCCCGAGGCGGAATGGAATTCACCCAAATTCGAGACGCCGTCATCCGCCTGTCGCAGCCCGTTCACATGGAGCCGACGCGGATCGGGGGATTCAGTCCCGGCCCCTGGCAGTTCCCGGTTGAGGCGCGGCTGCGGGATGTTTCGAAGCTTGCCGAGGTGCCCAAGGCCGTTCCCTGGGGTGCGATCATCGAAGCGCTCAACGGCGACCTGTTGACCACGCTCTACTACACTACCGCCAAGGATCCAAGATTCTACCGGCTGGTCTTGATCCGGTCTACTGACGACGGCAACACCTGGGACCAGGACTCGATTATCAGCGCCATCAAGCCGGGAGGGCAGCCGCCGGCCTGGGCGGGGAACAATTGCGCGAGTGAAAGCGCCCTACTGCGCCTGGCCGACAAACGTCTGCATGTGATTTTCAGTAGTGGTGCGGTGATGGGGCAGGCCTGGTCGTCCGACGACGGAGAGACCTGGACCGAGTCAACGTCAACCGGTTTCACGGGAGTCGCGCCTCGCAGCCGACTGTTGAGCAACGGGGTCGTGGCCTGCACGTATGGCCGCCCCGGCCCGGTAACGATCATGTTCAGCTCGGATGGAACGGCGGAGAAGTGGTCTCACGTGACGGAAATCTTTCCTGGAAAGAGTACACGTTACACAGACTTCATTGAGGTAGAACCGGGGCGCGTGCTTGTTACCTATGACAGTATCCCCCGTGGCTCGGCTGCGATTCCGTATGCGTCGGCGTTTGCCAAGTACGACACTTGGAACGACAAGGAAAAGAACACGGTCTATGGCACGTTCGTCGAGGTCCGGAGGAAGGAACTCCCATGAGAAGCCCCATGAGAATCGTAGACGACTTCATTGGTGTTTCGATTTACCCCAGGCTGATCGCCGGCTCGCTTGGGGCGGTCTTGAGTCTTGGTGCTGCATCGGAAATCAGCCGGGCCGGTGAACTGCGGGTTACCGTGGGGCCGACCGTGGAGATCACCAGCTCCTACCGTTACTGCTGGTATCCCACCGTCCATCAATTCCCCACCGGGGAGATCATGACAACGATGCGGATGCATCCGGACGAGAACCATCCGGAAGGAGAGCTCTCGGCTTACTGCATCTCACGAGACCGAGGCAAGACCTGGAGCCAAAGATACCCCATGGGAGCGGGTGCCAATGTCGACGACGCCTACACAAGGCTGCCGCGTAAGGATGGGACCTTACTGGTGCTGGGTGCCGGATATAACACGCTGGATCCGTTTCCCGCGGGGCAAGCCAAACAGTTTCATACCGCTCTGACTCGCTATTCCCGAGGTGGAATGGAGTTCACCCAGATTCAAGATGCCGTGATACGCTTGTCTCAGCCCGTTTTGATGGAGCCGGTGTGGATGGCCGGATTTGGCTCGCTGAGAGATGCTTCACAGCTTATCGAGGTACCCAGCGCCGTCCCTTGGGGGTCGATCATTGAAGCGCTCAACGGAGACCTTCTCACCACACTCTATTACCGCGCGGAAAAGGCTCCAAAATTCTTTCGGCTCGTCCTAATCCGATCCAAGGACGACGGTAAGACATGGAACGAGGACTCGACCGCTGTCGCCGTCGAGCCAGGAGAGCGGCTCTGGCCCTGGGCAGGCGACAACGGGCCGAACGAAGTCGCTCTTGTCCGCCTGGCCGATAAGCGTCTGCATGTCATATTCCGGACGAGTTATCGCGGTGTGATGGGGCAGGCATGGTCGTCCGACGACGGTAAGACATGGACTGAGCCGGTCTCAACCGGGCTCAAGGCTGTCGCGCCGCGCACGCTGTTGTTGAGCAACGGGGTCCTGGCCTGTACCTATGGCCGGCCCGGCCCGGTAACGATCATGTTCAGCCTGGACGGCACGGCGGAGAAGTGGTCACAGCATACGGAGATCTTTTCCGGGATGAGTACACGCTACACCGACCTCATCGAAATCGAACCCGGTCGCTTGCTGGTTGTGTATGACAGTGTCCCTCGTAACAAGGAACCCCTGCCGTATTCACCAACGTTTGCCAACCACGACACCTGGAACAAAAAGGAAAGGAACACGATCTACGGCACGTTTGTAGAAGTTCGGAAAGAGTAAGAGCCGGCAATGATCATCCGCGACACTCCGCATGGCAAGTCGACTCGACAGGAGGATGTTCCCATGAGAATCAGAGAGAGCTTGATTAGCCTTTCGTCTCACACCAGACTGATCGCCGGCATGGTTGGGGTGGTTTTGGCTCTGTGTGCCGCATCGGAAATCGGACAGGCCAGTGAATTGCGGGTGACCGTCCGGCCGACCGTGGAGATCACCAGCTCCTACCGTTACTGCTGGTATCCCACGGTCCATCAGTTCCCCTCAGGGGAAATCATGACAACGATGCGCATGCATCCGGACGAGAACCATCCGGAAGGCGAATTCGGCGCCTACTGCATCTCGAGAGACCGAGGCAAGACCTGGAGCCAAAGATACCCCATGGGAGCGGGAGCCAATGTAGACGACGCCTACAGCAGGCAGCCGCGCAAGGATGGCACCTTGCTGGTGCTGGGCGCCGGATACAACACGCTGAATCCGTTTCCGTCCGGTCAAACCAAACAGTTTCACACCGCACTGACGAGGTACTCCCGAGGTGGGATGGAGCTCACCCAGATTCAAGATGCCGTCATCCGCTTGTCTCAACCCGCCGACATGGAGGCGGCCTGGATGGAGGGATTCGGACGGCTGAGAGATGTTTCCAAGCTTACCGAGGTACCCAACGCCGTTCCCTGGGGTGCGATCATCGAGGCGCGCAACGGCGACCTGCTTAACACCCTCTACTACCGCACCGAAAAGGATCCAAAATTCTTCCGGCTCGTCCTGATCCGGTCCACCGACGATGGCAAGACGTGGAATGAGTACTCGACGGTCGCCGCCATTGAACCGGGCCAGGAGCCCTGGCCTTGGGCTGGCGAGAACGGTCCGAACGAAACCGCCCTCGTCCGCTTGGCCGATAAACGTCTGCATGTGATATTCCGGACCAGTAGCGGTGGGACGATGGGGCAGGCCTGGTCGTCCGACGATGGTAAGACCTGGACTGAGCCAACCTCAAGCGGTTTCAAAGGAGTCGCGCCTCGCACTAGGTTGTTGAGCAACGGGGTCCTGGCCTGTACGTATGGCCGGCCCGGTCCGGTAACGATCATGTTCAGCCCGGATGGAACGGCCGAGAAGTGGTCTCACGTTACGGAAATCTTTTCCGGGATGAGCACACGCTACACCGACTTCATCGAGTTAGAACCCGGCCGCCTGCTGGTGGTCTATGACAGTGTCCCTCGTGGCTGGGAGCCCCTTCCTTATTCTCCGACGTTTGCCAACCACGACACCTGGACCAAGAAGGAAAAGAACACGATCCGTGGCACGGTGGTTGAAGTCCGGAAAGAGTAGGCCAATAAGCCGGCGTAGCACATGAGAGCTTTGCCTACACAATGTCAGGTCCCACGAGAGCACCGACTCAAAACTCATGCTGAAGGATCTGGGGGACGGACTCATCCTACGACGCGCAACACCGGAAGACGCCGAAGCTCTGTCTGACTTTAATGCCGTAGTCAATAGCCTGACGGACCAGCCGGACGAGCAGGTCAGGGCTTGGACAGGTGACTTGATCAGCGGGCGTCTCCCTAACTTCAACCCCGAAGACTTTACGATCGTCGAGGACACCAAAGCCGGGGCGATCGTATCGACGCTGAATCTGATCTCGCAAACATGGTCCTACGGAGGCATTGAATTCGGAGCCGGGCGCATCGAACTGGTCGGTACCCACCCCGAGTACCGGCGCCGGGGACTGGTGCGCCACCAAATGGACGCCGTGCACGAGTGGAGCGCACAGCGGGGTGAAAAGGTCCAGGGCATTACTGGGATTCCTTGGTTCTATGGCCAGTTTGGCTACGAACAGGCGCTCGAGCATTGGGAATGGTGCGGCCGCGCCGGTTACAGGGCCAACGTACCGGACCTGAAACCGGGAGAAGCGGAGCCGTACAGCGTGCGGCCCGCCAGTGAGCAAGATGTGCCGTTCATCGCTGGCTTGTACAGACAGGCCATGCACCGCTACCTCGTTTCCTGCGTGCGTGACGAGGAGATGTGGAGGTATGAGTTACACACTCGTAGCGAGCGCGCCATGGACCGCATGGAGATACGAGTGGTTGAAACGGCGGAGCACAAGCCCGTAGGTTTCCTCGTGCACCGCCCCTGGCTGGCCGGTTCGGACTTGTCCATCTGCGCCTACGAGGTTACTCCGGGGGTGTCCTGGCTGGCTGTCACGCCAAGCGTTCTACGGTACCTGGTGAAAACCGGAGAGGAATTCGCGGCGCGTGAGAGCAAGGTTGGTTTCGGCGCGTTTTCTTTCACTTTGGGTACTGCACACCCGGTCTATCAAGCAATCAACGAGCGACTCCCACGGATGAACCGGACTCATGCCTGGTACATCCGAGTTGCGGATTTAGCAGACTTTGTAAGGCACATTGCAGCGGTGCTCGAGAGCAGGCTCGCGAGCTCGGTGGCGGCCGGGCACAGCGGCGAATTGAAGATCAGCTTCGTAGCCGACGGCCTGAAGCTTGTCTTCGCAAATGGCCAAGTACGACGGGTCGAACGCTGGAAGCCAACGCAGGCCGACAGCCGCTTGAGTCCTCGAGTGCGCGACGCCCTGTTCCCTGAGCTGACTTTCCTGCAGTTACTCTTCGGCTTTCGTTCCGTGGAAGATCTGGAGCTTGCAGATCCGGACTGCGTGATCAGCTCTCCGGAGGCGTGTGTCTTGCTCGGCATACTGTTCCCCAAGCAGCCTTCGCGAGTTTGGGGAATAGAGTGACCGTGTTCTCGGCAGTAAGTCCCGACTTCCAAAGTCGTCGCCTCTTCCGTAAATGCGGTGACGGACGGGCGCAGGGGCCCGTCCCTACAGTGCTGTGGTGTTGATTCCATTAGCGTTCGCGCCTCGTGGTCGTTGAAGGCCGCCCGTTCTTATGGCGGTATCATGAACCCTCGTCCCGCAGCCAGCCTGAGCTTCGCCGGCGGACGGTTCCGACTCGTGGCAGGATTTGGCAGGATCTGGCAGGATATGGCGTGCTTTCGCCAGAGATCCTAAGGATTCTTTATGTTCTTCCCTCATGGGTCACCTCGTACGGCGCCGGTGCGGATCGGTGACCAGGATCTGGGATTATGGTGTTCCACCTGCTGCCCTGTCGGTGCTTCCGTCATCGAGTGTTGCTACGCCGCCAGTTGCACTCGCCTATCGCCCACAATGACCCAGATCGTGCAGCGGGTGAGCACCGACTTGACCTTCTCCCATGCGAGCAAAAGGATCGTCGATGAGAAGATCTCCCTTAACGTCAGTCGCCGCTTCGTCAGACCCGCTTGCATGGCCGGTGTCCTGACCTCTCGTCCGAATTTCAGCGCCCGGTGAGGCCTCACGAAGTTGTAATAGCATCGCAACAACTCAAGGTGAGCTGCCAGTCGCTCTCTCCGTCGTGCGTAGCAGATCGTTCGACGAAAAAGATACGCCGAGCCCTGTCGGATCGTTAGATTCAGCCGTTCGATGAACGACGTGTTGAGTTTCTCAGAGTCCCCGGAGTCATCCAACGCCTGCTCCCATCGCCAGGCAGCACCGATCCTTGTTCTTCGCTCCACTCTGACCACACGATCGTTCCTGCGCATCTTGATCACCTGGCCGTACAGACAGGCCGGCCCAAAGACGCGCCGCACAACTCTTTCGTAGAACTCGAATCCGTCCGTGGCGATCAGCGGAAAAGAGGTCCGATTCATGCGGTTCGCCACGTCTTGCAAGAGGGTCAGCGTGTTGCGGTAGCTGCGTCTCCCGAGCACCGTCGCAGGCCACAGCCGAGACCAGACGTCGATCGCAGCGAAGACCCAGATGGGCTGCTGCTTACCGCCGACGATCGTACGAATTTCGTCGGCCTGGAGCTCCTCGAGGGCCAGTCCCGCGATCGTTCGATCGTTGAATCGATGACAAGAGTCGGCGGCCCGTTCGAGCCAGCGATCGACGGTATTCCAGCCGATGCGTTTAACGCGCGCGATGGCGGACTTGTTCAGGCCGTTGACGCTGAGGGCGGCGACCTCATCGAAGGTCGTGCGGCGATGCTGCAGTCCATGGTAAGGAGTCCCGGTGTTCGTGCAGAAGGTCTTACCGCAAGCCCGGCATTGGTATCGACGACGCCTTCCCCATTTCGTCGGGTAGAAGCCGTGACGGACGATTCTTCCGGCGGCGGCTTTTCCCGCCAGCGAGCATTCCCTGTTTGCGCAGCTGAGACTCTTCATTGCTCTTGAGCCGGTCGACAGCAGGACTGGTCGCCTCGGCATTGAGCCTCAAATCCTAGCAGCTACGGGAGTTACGGTTGGGTCGCCAACACTCGATGGCGGAAGCACCTCTCGACAGCCAAAAGGGCAACCACACGATCAGACCTACGGCAACACAGGCCAGCAGGAAGCCGCCGATACCGACCATCGAGGGCTTTGGCAGTTCGACGTCCGGGTGATTGATGAACTTCTCTTCCGGCGGGAGGGGGTCGGGCGGCAAGGTGCAGGAGGTAGTGGCGTTCTCGCCCGCCTTGATGGGGGTCCTTAGCAATAGGAAGAAATGGTCGAGCTTCCTTTTCGGGGTTCGAGGGGTGATGAGACTGACCAGGATTCCCGAGAGGACTCCGGCGGTTAGGTACAAGAACATCGTCCAGGAGTCGGCCACTTTGATCTGACCCCCCACTTCGATCAGCATGAAATGGCCGATGCCGCTTTGCGCTACCGCTTGCGGGAAGTAGGCGGCAAACGCCCAGGTGGCATAGGCCGCCATGCTGGAGACCCACACGGCGACCGGCGTCCAGCCGCGCCAGACGATGCCGAACCACAGACTGATGCCGATCGGCGCGGTCAGTTTGATCACGAATTTCAGCGCCTCGATCACATCGGCGAACGTTGTTTGTAGAGCCAGTGCTAGAAACACAACGGCGAAGCTGGCGACGCGAGCTACCCGGAGATAGTGTTGTTCCGACCGATCGCGCGCGAGCAACGGCTTGTAAAGGTTTTGCGTGAACAGACCGCTCGCGACGATCATGTGTGAGTCCGCCGTGCTCATGGTCACGGCCAAGGTTGCCACCAACATCAGGCCCAGCAGTCCCGGAAACGTGTTCGAGAAGATGTCATAGGCCACGCGGCCGAAGAGTTCGTCCGCAAACCCTCGGTTCGAGGCCTCATCGAACGGTACTTTGGCTTCGGCTGCTCCTTCGACAGGTTGCACAACTACCACTGAGCGATCGGGGGTCAATCTCTCACGCGTCGTGCGATCCAGCGGGCTGAGCTCGGGAGTGAGGTACCAAACGATGCACGCCAGCCCGGTGAAGGTCCAGGCGATCGTGCAAAAGCGCTTGATCAGATGGCCGAACGTGAAACCGAAGCGGCCTTCCATCTCGGTCTTGCCGGCTCCACAGAGACTCATCACGTGAGGCTGCACGACGACGCCGGCCAGGCCGGTCAGCGAAAGCATGAAGACATAGAAGATGGTCAGAGGTTCCGTGCCGAGGGCTTGGGCGACTTCGGGACGGCCGAACAGATCGAACATGCCCTCCTTGATCTCGCCGTGAGCGCGAAGCCCGGAGAGACCGCCTATTTTCCCGAATACCCATGGCAGCAACAGGAAGGAGAAGACGAGGGTGAGCTGTCCTTGAATGAAGTCGGTGATAATCGCCGCGCCGAGACCGCCCGCGATTCCGTAGATCACAAACAGAACCGTCATCGCCAGGATGGCGAGCTCAAAACCTTCCACCTGGCGCCAACTGCCCTGAACCGCTGCGGTTGCACTGTTCCACTCCAAGTGCGGAACGCGCCAGTCGATCTGCTGGGCCAGGGCATTCAATTCGCCGCCGGTCAATGCGTTGATCATCTTTCCGCTGCTGTAGAGTCCGCCTGCCAGGATCGCGATCGACATCACGATCCCGTAGATGGAATAAAGGGTTGCCGTGCGGTTGCCGTAGCGAGCTTCGAAGAAGTCGCTCGTTGTGAGTGCCCGCATTCGACGCATCACCGGAGCCACCAGCCAGTAGAAAGGCGTGGACCACAACCACAAGAAGGCCCACCAGATGCCCGCCAACCCGGCTCGCCAACTGCCTGCCACAACCGATATCGCGTCGTTGCTCCCGGTGCCCGTGCCGAAAGCAAAGAACATCATGAAGATCTTGCCAAACCGCCGGCCACCCATAAAAAAGTCGGCGCGGTCTCGGACGCGAGTGTACAGACGGGCGCCCAGGAAGGTGATCCCGGCGATAAACACGAAGACAACGAACCAGTCGACCCAGGTAAGGCCTAGCCACCTGTGCATCGGGAACCTCTGCAAGCCGGTAAATCAGGAGTCGGGCGAACGGCCGAGGGAGTTAGCTTTGGCCGGGGCTGCGTAACGGAACGAGAAGGGGGACTTCGATGGCCTGCGGCTATTTCGGTGCCTCCGCTGGGAAGGTGGGACCCCAAGGTTCTATAGGAGATGGATGTCTGAATGTGAATCGACGACCTGTTCAGGAGGCCCGTCCGCGAGGGATTGGTCTTCGAAGCTGGTCGCCCCCTTGGCGAATGAAAGCTGTGCGAGTTTGTCGACATCTTTGACTGGCAGAGACCGGGCCCCGTAGCGTTGGTAGACCACCCCCGAAGCGGTCTTGTGCACCTCGGCGCTCTTCTCGATTTCGATGCTTAATGCGGGTTTAATTAGGCGAGCATTTTTTGGACGACCTGACCGCCCACGTCGGTGAGGCGGAAATCGCGTCCCATGTGCCGGTAGGTGAGCTGCGTGTGATCGAGGCCCAAACAGTACAGGATGGTCGCTTGTAGGTCGTGCACTAACACTTTGTCTTCGACCACGCTTAGGCCGAGTTCATCGGTCTTCCCAATGACCTGGCCGCCCTGGATGCCGCCGCCCGCCAGCCACATGCTGTAGCCCTTGGGATGGTGATCGCGGCCGGCGTCGTCTTCCTCGCCTTTAGTCAACTCGGCCATCGGCGTCCGGCCGAACTCACCTCCCCAGACGACGAGCGTACTGTCGAGCAGTCCGCGCTGCTTGAGGTCCTTGATCAAAGCGGTGGCGGGCTTGTCGGTGATGTCACAATTCTTTTTGAGTTTCTGGTGATCGTCCCAGCTTGCGTGAGCGAGCATTACGAAACGAACACCGCGCTCGACCATTCGCCGGGCCAGGAGGCAGTTGGTGCCGTATTGCTGCGTGGTTTCGTTGTTGACGCCGTACATTTCTTGGATGTGCTGGGGCTCGTCGGAGAAATCGAGCAGCTCCGGGGCCGCCGACTGCATCTGGAACGCCAACTCGTAGGAGGCGATGCGCGAGGCGATTTCGAGGTCGCCGGTGTCGCGACCGTGTTGCGAGTTGAGGTCGCGGAGCGCATCCAGGCCCAGCCGCTGCATCTCGGGGCTGACGCCAGGGGGGTTCGAGAGGAACAGAATCGGGTCCCCGGAATTGCGGAAGACGACACCCTGGTAGCTCGAAGGCAGCAATCCACTCGACCAGTTACTCGAACCGCCACTGGTTCCCCGGCCCGAGCTGAGAACGACAAAGCCAGGCAGGTTTTGCGATTCGCTTCCCAGCCCGTAGGTGGCCCAAGCGCCTATGGTGGGTCGGCCCATGCGCGTACTCCCGCTCATCAACAACGATTGGCCGGGATGGTGATTGAACGCTTCGCTCTCCATCGACCGCACCAGGCACATGTCGTCGGCGATGGTGCGGGTGTACGGCAGCCAATCACTGATCTCGATCCCGCTCTGACCGCAGGGCGCAAACTCGCGGGCGCTGGCCATGGCGGAGGCGTTCGGTTTGATGAACGCCAACTGCAAATCCTTCGTGAGCGACTTGGGGAAAGGCTTGCCGTGCCACTTTTGCAGCTCCGGCTTGGGGTCGAACAAGTCGATCTGGCTCGGCGCACCGGCCATGAAAAGAAAGATGATGTTTTTGGCCTTGGGAGCGAAATGGGAAGGCTTCGGGGTGAGCGAGTTGGCCTTCGGCGCGTCGATGGCCGCGGTCCGGCCTTCAGCGGCCAGTAGATGGGCCAGGGCGGCGGTCCCCAAACCTCCCACACAGTGATGCAGAAAACTGCGGCGGCTCTGGATGCGTGCGAATTCCTCGAACGTCATCGCTTCACTCCCGGGTAATGAATTCGTCGAGATTCAAAAGGATGCGGCTGACGCCCACCCAAGCGGCTCCTTCCATTCGGTCGATGTCATCCAGCCCGGCAGGAAACAACGCCTTGGAAGCCTCAGAGTCCTTTCCCTGCAACTCTTTTTGTTTGACAAAGTAGCGCAGCAGCCGTTCCTGCTCGGTTGCCGTGGGCTGCCGTATGAGGCAAAGCCTGAAGGCGTGATCCAGCCGGTCGTTGAAATCCTCACCGGGAGCCTCCCACAACACCCGCGCCGCCAGGACCTGGGAGGCCTCGAAAAACACCGGATCATTGAGCAGGTCCAGCGCTTGCAGTGGCGTGTTCGAGCGCTCGCGGCTGCAGGCGGTGACGTTGGCTTCCGGCGCGTCGAAGTTGGCTAGCAATGGGTAGGGCACGGTGCGCTGGTAGTGAATGTAGAGCGACCGGCGATAGAGGTCCGGGCCTTCGCTGTCTTTCCACTTGATTCCGCTGGCGAAGCCGAGCTTGGCAAGGCCTTCGGGCAGCGGCGGGCGGACACTCTTCCCGCCGACTTTGCGATTCAACAGTCCGCTGGCGGCAAGGGCGCTGTCGCGAATCAGCTCCGCCGGCAGCCACAAGCGCGACTGGCGCGCCAGCAAGGTGTTTGTTCGGGTCGCGCGAGGAAATGTCGGGCCGCACGTCCGAAGACTGGCGGTACGTGGCTGAGGTGACGATCAGCTTGTGCATCCGCTTGAGGCTCCAGCCGCGTGCGAGGAACTCGGCGGCAAGCCAGTCGAGAAGTTTGGGATGGGAGGGCTGATCGCCTTGCGTGCCGAAGTTGTCGGAAGTCACCACCAAGCCGCGACCGAAGTGTTCCTGCCAAATGCGATTGACGGTGACGCGCGGGGTCAGCCGATTTTCCGGCGAGACTAACCAGCGCGCCAGGTCGAGTCTGATGGCTTTTTCCGGCAGCCCCGAAGCGGGCAGAAACACCGGCGTGCCTGATTCGACCCCGGTCCCCTTGCGGTCCCACTGACCCCGGATATGAACATGGGTCTCGCGAGGATCCGGGTTCCGTGCGACCGTCTGCGCCTTGCTCAGCGCCGGAAACGATTCCTCGAGGGCGTCCAGCTTTTCTCGAAGATCCTTGAACTTCGTTTTCTCGAATTCTTCGTCGCTGAGAACACGGTGATAGTTTTGGACGAAGAAATTGGAGAGCAGATACGATTCCCGGGGCGTTCGCTGGGGCGGGGCGGTGTGGAGAATCGGCTGGCCGTTGTCGCCTGGGCCCAACCAGAGAAGCATGAAGTCATAGGTGGGATCCCAGGGAGGCCACTTCCCGGGATTCGCCCCCGCCGCCTTTACTCTTGCTTCCCAAGAGGGTTGCAGCTCGGGCACTTTGTATTCCCGCAGCAGCTCTTTTTTCTTGCGCTCGAACGCAGGGAAAGCCCGGAAGTAGGGACCTAATTCGCCGGCCAGCGGGGCGTCGATGTTGAGCTCGCCGGCGTTGTTGAAGAACGCAAGAAAACGGTAGAAATCCTTCTGCGAGATCGGATCGTATTTGTGGTCGTGGCAGCGGGCGCAGCCGAGAGTCAGTCCAAGCCAAACCGTGCCGGTGGTGGCGGTGCGATCGACGACCTCCTCAAAGCGGTATTGCTCGGCGTTCACGCCCCCTTCGATATTCTTGAGCGTGTTGCGGTGAAAGCCGGTGGCGACCTTCTGTTCGACGGTCGCGTTGGGCAGCAGGTCGCCGGCGAGCTGCTCGATGGTGAACTGATCGAACGGCATGTCGCGATTGAGGGCGTTGATGACCCAGTGGCGGTAGCGCCAGGCGTGCGACCGGGGGTTGTCTTTTTCGTATCCGTCACTGTCGGCGTAGCGGGCTTGATCGAGCCAATGCCTGGCCCATTTTTCACCATAGTGATCCGATTCCAGCAAGCGATCGACGAGCCGTTCGTAGGTGTCCGCACGGTTGTCGGCCAGGAATTCGGCCATTTCTTTCGGCGAGGGCGGCAAACCGGTCAGGTCGAGGCTCACACGACGGAGTAGGGTTGCTTTGCCGGCCTCTGGAGAGGGCTCGATTTCTTCGGCGTCCAGCCTCGCCAGCACGAAGGCGTCGATGGGATTTCGGATCCAGCCGGGATCCCGCAGCGCCGGCAACGCAGGCCGCCGAAGCGGCTGAAAGGCCCAGTGGCCTGATTTTAGGGTAGTGGAAGGATCGTCCGCCGCGGCGGTTTCGCCCTCGGTCCACTCTGCTCCCTGATCGATCCAGGCGCGCAGCTTGCCGATTTCCTTGGCACTCAGGCGCTCTCCCACAGGCGGCATGAAGCGATCTTTCTCGACTCCTGCCACCATGTGGATCAGTCTGCTCTGGGCGCTGTTGCCGGGCACGATAACCGGCCCGGAATCGCTGCCGCGCAGGGCGTCTTCGCGGTGGTCGAGCCGTAGTCCGTTCATCTGCTGGTTGGGCCCGTGGCAAAGGTAGCAGCGCGACTCGAGAAGGGGCTGGACGTCACGCTGGAAACTCACGCGCGTTGTGGCGGCGGGAGGGAGCTTCGGCTCTTCGGCGCCCAGGGCCACGTCGAGGCGGACCAAACCCGATATCAGGCCTACCAGCCAAACCAGCTTTCGGACAGAACGAAACATCAGACAGATCATCAATACCTACGATTACGTATCTGAAGAAGCTACCCGTTGCAGGCCGTGGAGTTGGGCCGACATCATTGTTAGCCTACTCCAATTCAAAGATCGCTCCCTCGAGGACCTGCAGGCCCTCCTCATCAAAGAGGTGATAGGCCGTAAAGATTTCGCCGCTGTCTATTGACTCCCGCATAATATAGAGTCAGTCAAAACAAAGAGAAGACTGTTTCCAGAAGGCCGTGATCAAACGCGGTTTGCGGTACATGCGGCGGAGTGCCTTGCGGGCCCGCTCGTTCAGCTCGCCGTAGTCTTTCGGACAGACGTTCGGCAACTCGTGCTGCTTCCAGTAAGCCCAGATGTATTCCACCGGATTCAACTCCGGCGCATAGGGTGGCAAGTACTCGGTTGCGATGTGGCCTTCGGAGAGTTCGATGAACTCTTGCACCAGGCGGCTACGGTGCGCCGGCAGCCGATCCCAGACGATCAGCAGCGGGCGATCGATATGACGTACCAACGCCTTGAGAAAGTCGGTCACTTGCTCTTTGCCGATCGCACCGGGATAGAGCCGGAAGTAGAAGTTACGCAGCGTCAGCCCCGCCGAGACGGAAAGCTTCTCCCAGTTGAAGTTAAACTGCAGCACCGGTGTTTGGCCACGTGGCGCCCAGGTGCGGCAGCGATGCGGCTTCTGACTCAATCCGCTTTCGTCGATGAAGACGAGCGTACGGCCTTCGTTTTGGGCTTTTTTTTAATGCGCTTCCAGGTCTTGCGCTTCCAGGTGCGGATCCGCTCTTCGTTGCGCTCGCGCGCCTTTCCGGCCGGGCGTTGCGGGCTCCAGTCGAGCGCTCGCAGGATCTTCCAGACGTGGCCTGCGTGGTATGCGACCCCGAACTCGTCTCCGATCAGCCGAGCCACCCGCGGACAGCTCCACAGGGGCGTTGGGAAGCCGTGGGCTTCCGGGCCTTCCAGCAGCAGCGACGTCAGGCGTTCGCGTTGTGCGGCATCGAGGAGCGGCTTGCGTCCGGCGCGCCCGGCCTGGCGGAGTCCGGCCGCACCCTGCTCGCGGTATTGCCGCCGCCACTCACTGACGGTTTGGCGAGCGACGTTCAGCCGTCTCGCCGTCTCGGACTGATTGTGGCCTTGGTGGAGCAGCCGCATCGCTTCGAAACGGCGCTTCTCCAGCGCCTTGAAATCCCGCTTCACACCTTTGGGGTTGCCCATACATATATAGATGCTCCACACTGTCAAAAAGTGTCATAATAATTTGCGGGATTCAATAACTGTACGGAGCTGGCATAGCCTATGTGGAACGGGAAGCCGGCTCCACGAAGGCGGGCGTTCTGGGGTATCTTGTACTCCCTCAGGGTGGCCTCGGTCCCATCCCAGCTCAATCCATCGTCGGAGACGGCCAGGAACACCCCGTATGGCGGCCGCCGTCGGCCATAAGTGCAAACCACACGACCGTCGTTCAATTGGAGCAAGTCGGCGGGATTCCCAAAGGCGAAGATGTCTGTCCGCTTCGGTTCGCTCCAACTGGCGCCACCACCGTCCGACACGGTCATGAAAAAGTAGCCGCCACTGCGGTATTGACCGGCCCACTGCGGTGCGCGGATCATGCCCAGCAAACGGCCGTCGCGCAGCCGCAGCAGAGCGGGTTCCCAGTAGGAACGAATGTTCAGCGGGTCGTAGGCCATCGTTCCCCAGTAATGCCATTGTCGGCCGCCGTCGGTCGAACGCACGACGAAAGCCGTCCAGGTCTCTCCGCCGCCCACCTCCGGCATGGGATGCCGGGAGCGCAAACCGGATATGGCCAGCAGCAGTGCTCCGTCGGGCAGCTCGACAATGGCATCGCGAACCGCGGCCAGGCGCAAGGGCGCGATGCGAACCTTCTGCGGAGGGGTCCAAGTGCGGCCGCGATCTTCGGACCAGGCCACATGGGGGTTCACGAAGTCGGATCCGCCGGAAGGATTCAGAACGCCCGCATACCCCTTCCCGAAATCCGGCGCGCCGCTCTCCGTGAGCAACTCGTAGCCATAAGCGACCGCAACAAGGCGACCGTCCGACAGCTTGCTGATGCTCGGAGTGGACCATCCGTAGTCGTCGCCGATCGGAAAGACGGTCACAGGATTCTTCTGATCCCAGGTGCGGCCATGGTCCCGGGATCGGATCACGGGGATGCTCCCTGCGTCGATGTGCTCCAGGCCAGGGTCACGTCCAAAGACCGCGACCATCTCTCCCCCGTCGAGCTTCTCCACCTGTACGTCCGCACAGAAGTTGGTGGGCTCGCGATACATCTCGACATGCCGCAAGTTCTTGATGCGGGGCTTCTTGGCGGAGTCAGGCGGGGGGTTTGGCGCGGCGATGGTCCTCCGTGGAACAACGATGCCGCCGTGCACTGCGAGGACGCCCGTCGTTCCTACGGCAGCCGCTGCCTGCCCTAGGAAGTTCCTTCGCGTCTGCATTCTGAATCCTCTTGTCGGAGGGGGCATTATCCATCGCCTCCCCCAAATCCTTCATTGCGGGATTTCCGATCTCGTCAGCTACCAACGGAATGGTACACGAGCGGCTACCCGAACGCAACGAGTTCTCAGCCTGGGTTGCGGGCGCCGGTTGAGGGACAAGACGAACCGCACCATCTATCTGCCTGTTCAGATGGGCATTCGCCGAAGAATAGGCGGACTGCGGACCTTAACCGTACGCCGTAACTCTCTCCTGGTCGCGTGGGCCGATAGGTAAACGCCACGCTGTCAGGGTGGATCGATCCACAGCCCCGTGTGGAGGCCCACCTCGCTGAGAGGTCTTCAGGGCACTTCTACGAGTAGGGCGTTATTCATCCAAAGTACCCACCCTTTGGTCGTCTGTTCTTGGATCCATCTTACGCCGTTTGCCTTCCTGAGCCAGGGAGTTCGCTCAACGTGAGATTCGCAAACTGTCGTTTATGAGAACATCGAATGTATAGATCGCCACGATGAGCACGCCAGGGTAGTGGAATGTCCGAGGACAGAATCTCGAAGGAGTTGCGCGCAGCCGAACGGGAGATTGATGCCTGTTATTTGGAGAACATTCTAGGGCGTGTTAACACTAAGTCGCAAAAGCTGCTATACTCGGAGGTATGGAGATCACCGAGCAGCAATACCGCCGCATCGAGCCGGTCCTGCCCCGCCAGCGCGGCAATGTGAGCCTGCCGAACCTCACGGTTTTGAACGCCATGTTGTATGTCGCCGAGCAGGGCTGCAAATGGCGCGGCTTGCCTAAACGCTTCGGTAACTGGCACACCATTTATACCCGCATGAACCGCTGGTCGAAGAACGGCGTGCTCGACGCCGTCTTCGAGAAACTGCAGCGCGAGCAGCTGGTCCGCATCCGAATCGAAGCCGTGTCAATGGACTCGACCATCGTGAAGGTTCATCCCGACGGCACGGGCGCGTTAAAAAAAACGGTCCGCAAGCGATCGGCAAATCCCGCGGCGGATGGACCACCAAGATTCATATGGTTGCCGCAAATGCTCGAACGGCGATAACCTTCGCTCTCTCGCCCGGCCAAGCGCACGACGCCCAGCAGGGCCGCGAACTGCTCGGTGGTCTGGGGCCACTGCCCGAGCCGCTGCCGCTGCTGATGGACGGCGCCTATGAGGACGATCAGACACGCCAACTGGCTTTGGATTTCGGATGGATTCCCGTCGTGCCGCCCCGGCGCACCCGCCTGGAGCCGTGGGAATACGACCGAGCGCTCTATCGCCGCCGCAACGAGATCGAGAGACTCTTCCGACGGCTCAAGGGATTCCGCCGCATCTTCTCCCGCTTCGACAAGCTCGACGTCATGTTCCTCGCCTTCCTCCACTTCGCCCTCATCGTCGAGGCTCTACGTTTCGATACCCTACGTTAGTGTTAACACGCCCTAGTTCGCGAACCTTTCGCGCGGGCGGGATGGTTCTTCCTCGCGTTCTGCGAGGAGCGGGTGATGTGTGACATCATCCGAGGCGATTCAAGGACCGAACATGAATGGTTCTCACTTGTCGACAATCTGATCATTCACGCCCAGTGGCCTCTCAAATGGCTGATCCGCACGTGCTCGCCCGGAGGGGAGATTCCGCAGACGTACGAGGATAGGATGTATTCGGCCGCCTGGCAACTATCCGAATTGGCGATGCGGTATATGAATTTTACCGCGGCCTTCGACCATGCAAGTTGTGGACACGTTGCGCTCAACCTCGAGGGGACCAGGATCAAATCGTCAGGTCTGATGAGAAGTGATACTCGGTTTGAGGCATATGATCGTCTCATGCCAAACAAGATCGATGCGTCGATCATCGATTTGGTTGACAAGTCGTTCCCGGGGCGGGTAAGAGCATCGGTGCGGCTCCGTGGGGATTCGTTTGACTACGATCTCAACCCGCAAGGTCGTCCATGCCGGCCTCGAAGCACTAGCGCCAGCCATCGACAGTCAATTTGCACTGCCTGAGGATTGGAGGTTTCCCCATTTCACCCTGAGCGAGTTCCGACAGGTAGCTCGAGTCCTATGGGTCCCCGCCTTCACACACTTCAACGCGCGAATAGCCGCAGCCGAGCTTGGTTGTCAAGGTTTGGGTATTTCCAGAGCACTCCTCCTTATGGAGATGAACGAGATTCGGCGGCGTGTTCGGCGATACAGCGGCGTCTTGGAGGAGACGGTCGGCGCGATCCTTGAAATCCTGACGTATGGAGCACGTGGTCAATCGAATCCCGATCCAGCGCTGCAGCCGATCATTCCGCTATCCCCATCGGTGGTCGCAATATCACCCAGTCTGCTCCTGAACAGCTCAATGGAACGCAACTTATCAGTTCTCCTGAATCGATTGCCGGAGGAGAAGAGTACCTACTCGGCACTGAGCCAAGGCAAAGAGATCGCGTCCAGACAACGTCTAGTGGAAGGGCTTTCCGGTATGCAATTTAGATTCTGGCATGGGCAAGTTCCCGAATGGGGCAAAGCATCGGAGATCGATCTCGCAATTGTCTCAGACGACGAGCGGCAGTGCCTGCTCATTGAGCTGAAGTCGTTTATCGAACCTGCTGAACCTCGGGAGGTTCGAGAGCGATCCGAGGAGATTCAGAAGGGAATCAAGCAAGTCCATGATCGGATGGAAAAGGCGCGGACTCTTCCAGAAACCCTTCGAGCGTGTCTTATTGACTCCCGCATAATATAGAGTCAGTCAAAACAAAGAGAAGACTGTTTCCAGAAGGCCGTGATCAAACGCGGTTTGCGGTACATGCGGCGGAGTGCCTTGCGGGCCCGCTCGTTCAGCTCGCCGTAGTCTTTCGGACAGACGTTCGGCAACTCGTGCTGCTTCCAGTAAGCCCAGATGTATTCCACCGGATTCAACTCCGGCGCATAGGGTGGCAAGTACTCGGTTGCGATGTGGCCTTCGGAGAGTTCGATGAACTCTTGCACCAGGCGGCTACGGTGCGCCGGCAGCCGATCCCAGACGATCAGCAGCGGGCGATCGATATGACGTACCAACGCCTTGAGAAAGTCGGTCACTTGCTCTTTGCCGATCGCACCGGGATAGAGCCGGAAGTAGAAGTTACGCAGCGTCAGCCCCGCCGAGACGGAAAGCTTCTCCCAGTTGAAGTTAAACTGCAGCACCGGTGTTTGGCCACGTGGCGCCCAGGTGCGGCAGCGATGCGGCTTCTGACTCAATCCGCTTTCGTCGATGAAGACGAGCGTACGGCCTTCGTTTTGGGCTTTTTTTTAATGCGCTTCCAGGTCTTGCGCTTCCAGGTGCGGATCCGCTCTTCGTTGCGCTCGCGCGCCTTTCCGGCCGGGCGTTGCGGGCTCCAGTCGAGCGCTCGCAGGATCTTCCAGGCGTGGCCTGCGTGGTATGCGACCCCGAACTCGTCTCCGGTCAGCCGAGCCACCCGCGGACAGCTCCACAGGGGCGTTGGGAAGCCGTGGGCTTCCGGGCCTTCCAGCAGCAGCGACGTCAGGCGTTCGCGTTGTGCGGCATCGAGGAGCGGCTTGCGTCCGGCGCGCCCGGCCTGGCGGAGTCCGGCCGCACCCTGCTCGCGGTATTGCCGCCGCCACTCACTGACGGTTTGGCGAGCGACGTTCAGCCGTCTCGCCGTCTCGGACTGATTGTGGCCTTGGTGGAGCAGCCGCATCGCTTCGAAACGGCGCTTCTCCAGCGCCTTGAAATCCCGCTTCACACCTTTGGGGTTGCCCATACATATATAGATGCTCCACACTGTCAAAAAGTGTCATAATAATTTGCGGGATTCAATAGGGTTGACGAACGGTACAAACTCACATGGGCTGTTGCGTCGGAAACCTCGATTGGCGCAGTCCACGTACAAAGTTCCGATGTGCCTGTTATAAACGTGCAACACCTGATGACTAGGCTCCGCCGGAATCAGAGGCTGGCTGCGTGCTGCCTTTGGCTAGAGAACCGACATTATCTGCCGATAGAAGGAATCCACTACGACGTAGTCTCTATAGAGGACAGCATAGGTAGTTGGACATTAGAATGGTTTGGCTTTAAGTGCTTGACCGATAACTACATTGACTTTGATGAAGCACCTGCGGACTAGCAAGCCACGGTGGGTGCGACACAGTTGTTGCATCGGTCTTCCACGCAGACGAAAAGTCAGCAAGCCGGGCAAGTCGACGGGGCCACGCTGCTCTGAAACGGCGTTCGTGGACGGATCAGATCATCCCTTGGCTAGTCTTTGCCCATCTTTGCTTGGAAGTCCCATAAGTCCTCGCTGGCACGTGCTGATCCAGCTAGCCCAGAGCGAGGTGTCCCACTACCCTGAGGACCAAGCCTCGTGCGTGCCATTTATGAGATAGGTTCTACTGGTTCACGCACCATTGGTACCGATCCGGACGGCCAGCGCCATCGAGCCTCTCGGGGCTGAGGATGATCTTGCCGAAATCGAGTTGCGTGAAGGAATGGGACTGACCCTCGGAGGTTCGGAAGATGTTGTAGTCCCGGGCTGCTTCGCCCTGCGCCAAGTCGATCAAGTCACGCATCGCAAAACGACGAACCGCCGCGTTGCCAATGAACGTCCTGCCGACCAGGCCCCGGTCTTCGAGCATCTTGCCCAGCCGGTTGAAATCAGGCCCGCGCGAACCATAGTAGGACCCGCCTTCGCTTTTCGGCTGATAGTCGATCATGGGCTGTGAAGCGAGCGAGCCGTCGGCGCGGCGGACCTTGACGGTCATCGGGATGGCGCGCCGGTAAGGTACGTCGCATACCCACTCGGCAAAGTGATGACTCGTCGAGCTGGCATAGGTCATGCCAAACAAGAGCACCTGCGTGTTCAGAGCCAGCATGACGCCAAAAGACGAGCGTAAGTCAAAGGAAGACAGGGACGGATCCACCTCCGTGATGACCCGCGCCCGGCGGCCGAGGGCGGCAAAGCTGTGGCGAAAGGCTGTGCTTCTCACAGCGTCCGGCCGCAGGCGCGCGGTCTCGGAAATGATTCCCATCTCAGAGGGATCTTCTCGGGGATCAATGATCGGATCGTCCTCCGCTTCATGAGCAAACGTAAAGGTCGGGACCACGAGCGTGCCGCTCGGGCCGAGGACTTCGAGAAGGGCTTCCACAGCCGTAGGGGCACCGCCCTCGATATAGCCGAAGTTCCGCATGGCCGAGTGAACGAGCGCAATGTCGCCGGCCTTGAGGCCGACTCGACGTAGTCCCTCCGCTATGTCTGATTGAGATAGTCCGGACTTTTCGGTTTGGCTTGTGGGATCGGGCATTCGTTGCCCCTATGATTCGTTTGCGTTTACCACCGGCTAGCAGCCCGTGGCAAAACCGAGAACGGTGTTGTTCAACAACCTGGGGGCACGGCCTCTCAGGGTCGAACAATCACAGCCCGCGGATTCATCCATGGGCTATGACTGTGGCGCCCGATTCACTGGCGCTGACAGCCCGTGGCAAAGTACAATGTCTCCCTTCGGTGACTGTCACCAGAGCACACTTCTACCACGGCTGCTAGTCTAAATGCCGCCGACGGCCCTTGCTCGAGGACGTTACCACGCCACACCCCATGTCGTTAGGCAGGTTCGATGTACATTGTTTCGCCAACTGCACCAGAAAACCACACATCGCGGCACGCGTCCGCCACGACCTCAAGCTCTTCGAACGATGTTCCGGTGGCGAAAAGGTTGGCCGTGCTGACACCTGCTGGTCCGATGAGGCTGTTACCGCGTTCGTAGAAAAAGGCAAAGTCAAGGATACCCCGCTCGGGATGCATCTCCGGGACTTTACCCGCCAAGGCATTGTTCACCAGATTACCGGAGTGCCCGGAGTCTATGGGAGCAAACATCAGATCGCCGGGCCCGGGATAGAGGCAGCGCCACTCCGAAGGCGGCGGGCGCTCGACCATCGGCGTCAAGATGTAGATCTCATTGTTGGCGTACTTGGCGTGGAACACCTGGCCCTCAACCGGCAGTGTGGGCACCACCGCGGCGCACGTCATCGGCGCCCTGTCCCACCGCAATCGTAGCCTTGTACTGACCTCACGCTTCCGAAGGCCAACGCGGATGAACTCTAATTGTTTCTCCATCGTTTTCAACTTGCCTCCACACAGGAAGACTTCGATAAATCTAGTTTCATCACTGTCGTTTCGCTATTACTTTTCCGTACCGGTTTATTAGTGCCTCCAAAGAATTCCTCCATTGTCCTCTCGGAACCTTATTCCCAGCAGCTTTAGGCCTTGCCAAAGCGTAGCCGGGGTGGCCCCGATTACCGGGCGCCCAATGTCCGCCTCAAGGGTAGGGGCAAGGGCGATCGTGTCGATGGCCGTATCTGGTATGACCAGCGGGTGTGTGCGGCTGGGCAACCGGCTGTGAAAACGAGCGACCTCACTGGGTAGGTCGAGTTCATGAGAGTCCACGGGACCGGGGCAGTCGAGAGCAGCGATGGCAGCCACCTCCACGCCCGCTTCATTCAGAAACCCTTCCAGGGCCACGGTCAATTCCTTCGGATAGGGGCTCAGAACGTCGACGGTGTCCGCGCCCAGGCTTCGAATGGCCGCGAGCAATGCAAGGGACGTGCTGGTCGCCGGCAGCCCCGTCGCCTCAGCCAGCCGCGCAGCCTGGTCCTGAGCCCACTTGAATCCGCCCACAAAACTAGCACAGGTGCAGGCCCAGGTGAGAGCGTTACAACCGGCGTCAGCAAGTTTTGTGCCGGCTTCCCGCAACAGGTCCGCGCCGCCGGTGGCGAAGGCCGTGTCCGGCACATGGGAGCCCTCACTGACTGTGATCTCAAAGACCGAGCGTGCGCCTTGGACTTCGTGATTGAGCATCCAATCGTCGTAGCGGTAGACCTCGTAATCGCGACCCTCGAAGCTGCTGTCGGGACGAGCGCCCGGAATGATCACTCCGAGTAATTTTCCGCGAACCGCAGAGTTCTTAGCCATGGCCGATGGGCGGCTGCGCGACCGAACGTGTCACCCGAGCCTGCCACTTAGCGCGACGCGCGTTCGGACTGTGCGGCTTTCTCCGTCACCACCATCCGCATATTGAACGGCCCGATCGTATACGGCACACTTGTCTCGCGAGGTCCGGCGAGCGTCGAGCGGGAGATCAGTTGAATCTCGTAGTCCCCCGGCTCAGCGGTTTTCTCGGCGTGGCAAGGCAGGCGAAATTCACTCTCTTCGGGGCTCAGATCCAGCGGCTCGCATTCAACGCCGAGCGGCAGATTCTGCGCCGCAAGATTCACGGCTGACGTGAACTCCGGCTCACGTCTCAACACCCCCGCCAATTCGGCCGTGCCGCCCGGCCGGATGGAGGTCACATCGGCGGCAGGTTCAATCGAGTAGCCCTGCACGATGTCAAAGCGAATCATGGGGGAATAGATTGTTTCTTCGCGACCGTTGATCTTGACCTGGGCACTCAGGGCCACATCCAGCTTAGTGACCGTGGTCCGTTCGGTCGTACGAGCGACGATCGTCCCGCGGTCCTTCCTTTTCTCTTTCACCTTCGGACGCGTGCCGATGATCTGTCCGCCCGTGCTGCCGGCGAATTCCACTTTCTCGGGTGGCGCGATCCCATCCTCGCGTGATAGAAAACTCCATTTCACCTCGTGCGTCGTTCCGGGCCCGAGGCGGACATGTCTTGGCGTCAGGACCTCGAGGACGGCCGGAAGCCGGGGACCGACGGCAGCAGGCAGTTCCAGGTCAAGCCAGGGAGCCGTGAAGGCGTTTTGTTTACGTCCGCCGACCGCAGTGACCATGCCCGGACCGCGAGCCCGCCGGCGGATCACCGTGCCATCGTCGGCCACGGCCTCACCCCACACAGACAGGTCCAGCTTCCGCCGCTTGGCACCCGGCTTGGGCGTAATGGTCAGAATGCCTTTCTGAAACTTTCTGACGATGCGGCTCGTATCGGACTCCGCGAGAATGAAACCACCTTCCACCATGAGGTCATCGGGCGGCTCGTGGATACTCAACTGGATCGGCTTCAAAAAGCCCCGGCGCTCGGCCGTCACGGTCACGAGGGCGCTGCCGCCCAGGGGAATGTTGACAAACGGGTTGTCGAGGGTGAGAAGAAAATCCGGCGGTTGCGGCCGAGCCGTCAGGCGATAACCGTGCCCAGGACCGCCTTGTCCCAACAGGTCTCCCACCTCGACGATCAGCTCGTGGATGCCTGAGGGAATCTCCAAGGCGATCGTGGGGCGGCTGTTCGGGCGATACCTCGCTAGTACAACATTGGGGTCTTGCGCGCCTAGCTCGTAGCCGGCCTCGGCGACCGGTTCTCCTTGGGTGTCGTAGAGCTCGAGAGTTCCATAGAGCTCGGACGTGCCTAACTCCGCTGACTGTAATTCGATGAACCAGTTCTCGCCGGGAGAAACCGCGAGCCGGTAGCGGTCCGTCTCACCCGGCGCAGAAAGGCGGCCGTTGATGACAGTGTTCGGTTCCAACGCCGCGGTCCCGGGGGGCGGTGGAGCGGGCTCCATGGCTTCGGGCCCGTCGCCGACCAGAAAGCGCATTGGCAGGGCGCCGGGCGCACCTGGAGCGCGGACCTCAGCAAAATCGGCCTTGTCGGGCAGGTTTATGATGTCAGGGCGCACCTTGGCGGATGCAGGCAGACTGCCTCCGGAAAGCTCCACTTCCACTTCGCCGCCCCGGTGCCAGCCAAGGGGGAACAGGGTCTCGGCGAAGGCGAACTGTCCGATCTTGAGGCGGTAGAAATTGCGGTCTTGCTCGCTGAAGCGCGCGTCGTAGACCTCGACGAAGTAATGCCCTGCCGTCTCGAAGACGACGGCCAGACGGGGATCGACACCGAGCCCCCGCGCGTCGTTGTTGCGTCCGATCGGGCGGCCTGCCGCATCGAAAACGTGAAGAGCCGGATCGAGCGCGGAACCCGCTCGCCGCGCCTCGACCTCGAAGACCAGGCGCTCGCCTGCTTGGGCGCTGACTCGGTACACGTCGCGCTCAGCGCCTTCGAGCGTGCCGTTGACGATCACCGGCGTGTCAAGCACCTCCGCGCTGTCGGGGCCGTCGTTGGCGTTCTCCGTTTCGTCATCGTCCGCCTCCGCCTCGCTGATCTCGGGGAACGCACCTACGCTGAACAACAGGATGTTGGAGATGCCTTCCTGCGTCTCCACCCGAATCGGATAGAGCCCAACGGGAACGTCCGGGCGGATCTCTACGAGAAAGGGCAGCTGCCGGCCGGCCATCTTGCCGGCGTTGGCCGGAGTGAGCCGCGTGAACGAGCCGGGCATGTTCGAGAGGATCTTCGTCTCGCCCGTCAATCCGTAGCCTGTGAGCGTGAGCTTGATGGCGGTGCCGCGTTGACCTCCGGGCGGGTTCAGGTTGGTTAGTTCCGGACCCGCCGCGAAGACTTGAGAGATGCTTGCGGCTGCCAATAAAGCCAGTGTTTGGGTTCTCACTCGGCCCTCCGGAAAGCGGTTACGCGTTCATTCTACTGCGAATGACTGAGTTCAGGTCGATCCAGGCCGTCCACGCAGAAGCATGCAGCAGGCGCTGAGGTAGTGTCCCAGTCTGGTTCCAAGACTGTTTCCGACCCCACTGGGGTTGATCCGATTACAGCCCCAACGGGGCGTTGGATGTTAGCCCACGGTGGGTCAAGAAGACTCACGATAAGAAGCCCTGAAAGGGCGCAGGAACGGTTTCCCCGGCGACCCTGTAAAGTCCCATTCTCCCACGCCCTTGCCCGGGGCCTGAACACGAGTTGGCACACCGGGTGACTGGGCCTGCGGACAGTGGACGAATCACACGGCTAGCCTTGAAGAAGGACCTGGGCCACACCTGACCCGTAGCAAACTGAGACACTACGGGCGCTGATCATCTTGCGCGGCTGCGATAGAATCAGCACAGCATGCGTGCGCCGACCAAGCCGAGCGTCGACTCACCCCAGGCCGAGGGCGAACAGCAGGTAGTACGTCGCCGTCCCGACCCCGAGGTGGTCGCTGAACTGCTGGACTCCTGGGCACGGACCGACACCGACGAACAGCGAGAGACGTTCGCCTACCTCCGCCAAGCCCTCGACGAACAGCGCCCTTCGGGCGCGAAGCTTTTCGCTTCCTCGTGATCGTTCTTCCACCGTTGCGTTCCCCCAGCGGCGGGTGTACAATCGGGCCGGCACAGGGAGGAGAGGAGGACATGGCCACCGAGGCACAGACGGCCGTTAAGGCCGACCCCATCGACGACCGCGACTGGTCGAAATTGACCCTCGGCGAGCAGATTCGTCAGGTCGAGGTCGAAGGCTATCTGGTCATCCCCGACATGCTCACGCCCGAGCATATCCAAAAACTGAAAGCCGAGACGGCGAAATTTGAACGGTTTCCCATGGACTACAGTCCCCACCAGCTCGATCGGCGGCTGCATCCGGGACCCAACCCATATCCGGGCCAGCCATGGAAGCCGTACCTGTTCGGTTCCGAGGGTGGATTGGTGACGGAACTGATTGCGCATCCGCCGATGATCCGCTTTCTCAAGAAGCTGATGGGGGAAGACCTGGTCTTCATGACCTACGAGACGGCGCAGTCGAACCCTGGTCATCCGGGCATCAGCCTTCACGCCGACGGGCAGCCTTATGGCTCGTGGATCTTCGGCTTCGAGTGTAGCTGCCCGGTCATGGTGAAGGTGTTGTATTACCTGGACGACCTGACTCCCGACGTGTCGCCGTTCTGCGTGATCCCGCGCTCGCACCTGTCCATGCACGAGGACGCCAACCCCTACAAACGCTACAGCGACCACCCGGACAAAGTGATGATCACCCTCAAGGCGGGGTCGGCGTGCGTGATCCACCCCCGGTTAATGCACGGCAGCTACCCCAACGTGGGCAACCGTTCGCGCGAGATGCTGCAGATTGGCTACCGGCCGGCTTGGGCGGGACCCGTGCAGCCGGACGTGCCGGAATGGGACCCCGAGGAACTGGCCAAGCTGCCCGCGTCCGTGCGGCCTCTGTTTGGCGACCGCAACCAGCGGCAAGACGACAGTGCGGCCGGCCACAAGCCCGCCGACATGGCCACCGAAGGCCCTGGCATGAGCCCCAGCCGTTGGGAGCAAGTCTAGAAGTTATCTCATGAATGCCGAACGAAAATGCGATAGCAGAATAGGCGGAATGTGCGGACCTTGACCGTCCGCCGCAACCGCCTCATGTTGGGTGGACCTTATAGATAAACGCTGCCCCGTTAGAACGACATAGGTAGGCCCTCGCGGGCGTTCCCTGTCACACCACCGGGCATACGGGTCCCGTACCACGGCGGTTCGGATGAGTTAAGCGTTTGAAGCGGCTGATAGTCGAGGTAGGCCGAGCGGTCGAAATAGGTATTGGGCAGCGCTTGCTGGACCGCCGCGTGGCGCGACATCGCCCAAAAACCAGTCGGGGAGCCGGCAGCTATGGCTGCTCTCATTCGGGGCACGCCCAATCGCCGTAATTTGGCGAATCGGGTCGGCCCGCTTCCCCACTGCCGCCAGATCACCATGCGGAGTCTCCGGCGGATCCGCGCGTCCAGAGTGTGAAGCACCCACGGGTCCTGGCTGAAGCCAAAGTAGCTTCGCCAGCCGAGCAGATAGGGCTTCAAGGAGCCGATCATCCGCTCGATACTGATCCCGCGTGTCCTGCTTGTCAGCTCTCGCACTCGCGCTTGGAACCTTTGCAACGCCTCCGGCGATATCAATCGCCGAGGCTCCGCTCCGGTCGTCAAGCGAAAGCCTAAGAACTTCCGCTCGTCAGGGCGAGCCACTGCACTCTTCGATTCGTTGACTTTGAGTCGGAGTTTCTTTGTAAGAAACCGGCAGACGCTGGCCATCACCCGTTCACCTGCCCGACGGCTGCCAACGTAGATGTTACAGTCGTCGGCGTTCTGTGAGGCTTTGAACAGCTACAAAATCGTCTACAGTGGGTTTTCAGATGGGACCCGAAGTGGCCGTAAGTCGTTGAAAACATTGGTGGGCGGTACTGGACTCGAACCAGTGACCTCCTGCTTGTAAGGCAGGCGCTCTAACCAGCTGAGCTAACCGCCCGCTTCCTGTAAGCTCTTTGTTTTCAGCATTCCACTACTTCCCACATGTGGCAAGCATCGGTTGGCATGGCCATGGCGTGCGGGAATTGTGTCAGAGCCTTCAGTTTAGCCTCGTTGTGCCAGATCTGTGAGCACGTTTATTCACGCGACGGCCTAGTGTAGTGCGTCAAGCAGATTGCACCTTATGCAGGGCGGCACGTCCGCGCTTGACTTTCTCGAAGATGTCGGAGGCGGTCGCGGTCCAGATGAAGGGCGTGGGATGCCCGTTGTGCTGGGCGATGTAGTCGTCAATGGCGGCGACGAGCTCGTCCACGCTGCGAAACACGCCGCGGCGCAGGCGCTTGACGGTGAGATCGCGAAAGAATCGCTCGACCATGTTCAGCCACGACGCCGAGGTCGGGGTGAAATGAATGTGGAAGCGCGGGTGACGATCGAGCCAACGCTTCACAGCGGCATGCTTGTGGGTGGCATAGTTGTCCACGATGAGATGAAGCTGTTTGTCCTTGGGAGTGCGGCGGTCAATTAAGCGCAGGAAGCGCAGCCATTCCTGGTGGCTGTGTCGGGGCATGCACTCGGCGATCACGCTGCCGTCAAGGCTGTTGAGCGCCGCAAACAGGGTGGTCGTGCCGTTGCGCTTGTAATCGTGGGTCATCGTTTGGCCGCGTCCCTTTTTGAGCGGCAGGCCGGGCTGGGTGCGATCGAGGGCTTGGATTTGGGACTTCTCATCGAGCGAGAGAACCAGAGCATGCTCAGGCGGATTGAGATAGAGTCCGACGATGTCGTCGAGTTTCTCGGCGAAACGCGGGTCATTGCTGAGCTTGAAGGTCTTGACGCGGTGGGGCTTGAGGCCATGGGCGCGCCAAATCCGTCCCACGGTGGAAGCGCTGACGCCGGCCGCGGCGGCCATGGTGCGGCGGCTCCAGTGGGTGGCGTTGGACGGTTTCTCGCGGGTGGTCTTGTGGATGATCTGCTGTACTTTCTGCTTCGAGACGGCAGGTTTACGACCGGGCCGTGGGGCGTCTTTTGCAATGCCGGCGATGCTGCTTTCGAGAAAGCGCGTGCGCCAGCGGGCCACCAACTGCCGCGAGACACCGAGCTGTGCGGCGATCTGCTTATTCTCGAGACCGTCGGCGGCCAGCAGGACAATCCTGGCTCGCAGGGCGAGACGAACGGCGACTTGGCGGCCGCGCGCGTAGCGGTCCAACTGCTTGCATTGCGCTGTGTTCAAAGTTACTGGTTGTGCTCTTCGCATCCCATGCCTCCTGTTAATAGAGACGATGGGAAGCCAACATAAGTTACATTATTTATGGTGCCCTACACTAGCTTCACCATCGATTCTCGCATCATGTTCGGCTTGGTGCGACCGTACCTCTTGAACACCTGGGCATCCCCTTGCCGCAGCATCTGAATGACGAAGTGATCTGCTACCCAGCCGGCGCTGAGCCAGCGCGAACGCGTGCTCTATACTGAACTGTCCAGGAGGCTTTACTTGGTATGAAACACAAAGGGTTCATCTCTACTGCGGCTGTCGCTTGCCTTGTTTTGGGGGCCTGTTCATCTCCGGAACCGTCGGACGCTCCGACCGCGGAGGCGGCGCATCAGCCGCCGGCCGAGGCGGTGGAAAGCAAGCCCTTCGACGTAGCCGAGCTGAAGACCCAGATTGATGAGGGAGCGAATCTCTACCTACTCGACGTCCGGCGACCCGAAGAGTTGGCCGAGCACGGTGCCATCGAGGGCTATGTCAACATCCCCATCGACGAACTCGAGGGTCGCGTGTCCGAAATTCCTAAGGACAAGAAGGTCGTCACGTACTGCATGCGTGGCGGACGCGCCTCTCGCGCCGCCAAGCTCCTTGCTGAGGCCGGTCACAAGGGAGTCACTTTCGGCGGCATCACCGAGTGGAAAGAAGCAGGTAACCCGGTCGTCTATCCCGAAGGAGCCAAACAGTAGTTGATCCGCGACCCAAGCCAAGAAGAACGTGCCGCGAACGCCAACGAGGATTAGAAGACCCTCAGCTGTTGGAAGGCCCTAACCCGACAGCGACACTTCGGGCTCGGTTTCTCACCTCGAGCCGCCCGGGCTCATCAGTTTGAAGAGCCACGGCCGTCGCCGACGCCCAGCAGAGCCTCCGTGTGCTCTTCCACCCGTGGGCCGGCGGTTTACAATGGACTCTTTCCGCAAGCAGCGCCGCGCGGACAGGGCTCTCGCGGTCCCTTAGAAGGAAGTGAGACGGAGACCCATAACGCTTCGCTGGCCGGGAGGGTGGTGGCGTTCGCTACTTTCCATTCTGCTGGGGAACCTGATCTACTTCGCCTCGGAGCCCTACCTTCCGGCGGACGTCCGCCACGAGCCTTATTCCTTCGACGCCGGCATTGTGCTCGACTTCTGCATCTGTCTTGTCCTCTACGGCGTGAGCTACTTGTTCTGGTCGCGTTCACCCAAATAGCCCCTCAACGTGAGCTCCCAAGCCGAGCCCCGACAGCCATGGAGCGGTAAGATGAACGTCGGCCAGGCCGGCTACCCAGGCCAGGTACGACTACGTATGCTGTCGCCCCCGCGGAGGTGAATCTTGACATTTCGTTTGACGATCTGTCTTATTGCTCTCAGCCTTCTGGCTCTGTCCCAGACGGGCCTACCGCCCCTACCTTACGAACCCGATCCCGACTGGCCACACCTACCCGAGGGACGCTACCTCGGCGAAGCCTCGGCTGTCACAACCGACTCCGACGGCAACGTCTATGTGTTTCACCGCGGCCAAGACCCGATCATGGTCTTCGACAAAAACGGCCGTTTTCTCCGCTCATGGGGCGAGGGAGTGTTCGGCAGCGCCCATGGTCTTCGCGTCGGTCCCGAAGGGAATCTCTGGGCCGCGGACGTGGGATCGCACACCGTCGTCAAAACGGATCGCACTGGACGCGTGCGAATGGTCCTGGGCCGGCGCGGGCAGCCCGGCGAGACGGACTATCAGTTCAACCGGCCCACCGACATCGCCGTCGCCCCCAACGGTAACGTCTATGTCTCCGACGGTTACGGCAACTCGCGCGTGGTTAAATCTTCCAAAGACGGCAAGTTTCTGATGAGTTGGGGCGCGCGTGGTGTCGGAGAAGGCGAGTTCAACCTGCCTCATGCTGTCGCGCTCGACAGCGAGGGCCGCGTCTACGTGGCCGACCGTGAGAACTTTCGCATCCAGATCTTCGACTCTGATGGGAGATTCCTCAAGCAATGGACGCATGTCGGCTCGCCCTTCGGGCTAGAGATCACCGACAACGGTTTCCTTTTCATGGCCGATGGCTACAATGACCGCGTCCTGAAGATGGATCTTGACGGGCGGATCGTAGGGTCTATCGGCAAACACGGGCGCGTTCCCGGCCGTTTCGACGTGGCGCATCACCTGGCGGTCGGTCCCGCCGGCGACCTCTATGTCGCGGAGATCGTCACCTGGCGCGTACAGCGCTTCGTCCCGCAGTAGGGGCTGGTTTCGCTGTCGAGCGCTCTTAGAAGACACCAGAGGCTCTCGAGACACCTTGGATGGATTTCTCGGTTCGTATCGCTTGTGGCCCTAGCCGTAGCGGCGGGCGCTCCAGGTTCCCTTGCCGTACTCGCCTAGATCGAGGTCGCCCGCAATCCTGTCGCCGTCGAGGCGACCGTCGAACAAGTAGCTCGAATGCTCGCCTTGGTGGACGAGGCGCGAGCGAAAGCGCACCCGATCCCCTTGGACAAAGCCGGCCAGTTCGCTGCGGCCACGCCGGCCCTGGTGGGTGCCGCTCAGCCGGCTGCCGTGGGTTTCGATGAAGAGCAGATGCTCGCTCTTGCCCCGCACGAAGGTCAGCTCAGCCTTCCAGCGGCCGTTCAAGTCCGCAGCTGGCGGAGCGTTATCCCGCCTTGCTTGCGGGGCATTGCGCAGGACGTTCTCAAGACGAGCCGCTACGATGTCGATCTGCTCGGGGCGGCAGTTGCCGACGCGGACTTGGAAGGAATAGCCGTCGCCGGCGGCGTGGGTCTGGATGCGCGGCTCGCCGTCCATAAGCACGTCATGTAGCTCGCCCGCCGTGTAGCCGATCTTGGCGGCGTCCCAGGAGATGTCGAGGAACGGGTGCGGGTTCTTGCTGGGCGGGCGTCCGACCTTGGTGCTGACACCAGGGACTTGTTGGAGGCGGTCCTCGATGCGCCGCAGCCAGCCGTTCCACTTCTTGACCTCGCTCTCGTGGTTGCGCCGGGCGAACATCGCCTCGACCGCCGCCAGCGCGCCCACGATCTCCTCTTTTCCGACCTTCATCATGCGCCCGAAGGCGTGGTGCGGCGCGCCGTTGACCCAGGCCGCCTGGACGAGATCCTTGCGGTCGAAAAGGAACCCGCTGCACTGGGGGCCGGCGTAGATCTTGCCGCCGCTGTACCCGACCAGGTCGGCTCCACGGGTGAGATAGGGGTCGGGCGATTGGGGCCACTCGGCAGAGGCGTCCACGAGCACGGGGGCGCCGTACTTGCGGCCGGCCTCGGCCATTTCCTCAATGCGAATCTTGGCCTTGTCTTCGTTCGAGCCGAGCACGGCGATCATAGCGGTGTTGTGGCTGAGAGCGCGGTGGAAGTCCTCGCGCGCGTCAACCGTGATGATCTTGACGCCGAGAGCTCGAATGGCGTGGTCATAGCTGTTGCGCGACTGCCGCGTCATGACGACCTCAGTCTTAAGGCCGGTGAGGTCGGGCAACTGTTGGATGCGTTCGGGGTCACCTCCGGCGAGGCAGGCGGAGGTGGCGTGGGTGAGGGCCGCGGCGCACCCCGAGGCGACGATGGCGGCTTCGCACTGGATCAGCTCGGCCAGCCGCTTGCCGACACCTTCCATCAACTCGTCGATGTTAACTGAGAAGTAGGAGGCTTCCTCCATGGCTTGCTTGACTTCCGGCAACGTAAGCAGGCCTCCGTTGATCGTCACGGCGGCGGTGAGGTTGATGAAGGGTCGCACGCCGATGCGGTTGTAGATATCAGGTTTGGAGGGCTCGTTGCGCGCCGCTGCCGCGGCAGGTGCCGGGGCGCCCAGCAGGCCGGCGGCGGTGAGGCCACCGCTGCGAAACACGTCACGGCGGGAAGGCAGAGAGGGGTTCTTTGTCATCACAGAGCTCTTTCGGGCGGATTGCCCACGCTGGCGTCAGCGTAGTATCCCGTGAACTGAAGAGCAAATTCAAACCGGCCGTGACCGTAAGGGGCTCACCCGCTGGGCGGCGGCGGGTCGGGGTTCTTCGATACGCGGCCAGTGAAGGCCTCGTCGATCGACACGTTGTTGGCCTCCAGCGTCTGCCCCGTCGCGAACTCCAGCTCGGCGCGGGCGCGGACGTACGACGTCATCGCGTTGATCTCCCCGATGCGCGCTGTGGCGAGGTTCTGCTGCACTTGCACGATCTGGAAGTTCGTGGAGTTGCCGAGCGCAAAGCTGCGTTCCTCGGCGTCCAAAAGTTTCTCTTGCAAGACCCGCGCCTCTTCAGCCGCCTTGTAGCTTGAGCGCGCTTCCTCGAGCCGCACCAAGGCCTGAGCGACCTCGGCCTTGACCCTGTTCTCCTCTTGGCGCAACTGGACTTCGAGCCGCCGCCGCGTAAGCAGTTGATCGGTCATGTCGGCCTGCGCCTGGCGGTTCTTCAGGGGAATATTGAGCTGAAACCGGACGCCGTAGTCGGGAAAATTCCGCCGGAAGATCTGCCCCAGCGCCGTGCCCAGACCACCGACAAAGAAAGGGTTCGGCTCGCCCACGCCGGGGATAGACACCAGGTCGGGGTTGACGCTTCCCGCCAAGGCGTTGTTGGTCGCCGTACCCACGATGTCGAGCGTCGGCAGCATCGCGTTTCGTACGCCCTTGATGCGGATGTCGGTATTGGTCAATCCGATCCGCGACTGAACGAGCGTGGGACGAGACTGCAGCGCCATCGCTACCAAGTCCTGCAGCGGCCTGACTTGTTCCACCTCCGGAATCACAACGCGATCGGTGGGAGTGATCTCCACAGAGGCCAGCGTGGCCCCCGAGGGGCCGTTCTTGCTGATGGCGTTCTTGAAGGTGATCTCCTGCTCGCGGAAAGTGCGCAGCGCCTGCGTAAGCTGGTTGCGGCTAGTGGCCACCTGTGCCTCGGTGCGCATCACTTCGATGCCGGCCAGCAAGCCCAGCTCGACCTTGCGTTTGTTGTCGCGCAGCAGGTCTTCGGATAGCTGAAGGTCCTTGCGGCGCGCCTCGACTTGAGCGACGAAGCCGACCAGGTCCCAGTACTGGTTGACGACCTGGTTTACGGTGCTCCGTACTTGCTCCTTGAAGGTAAGGTCCGAGATCTCACGGTTGTTCTTCGCGACGCGGATGTTGATCGAGTTGATGCGCCGGCCAAACCCCTGCGTAAGGCGCTGGGTGATGGTCAGGTCGGCGCTACTCGACAGAATGGGATTAAAGTTGGTCCTGACGTTGTTCGTGTCTTGGCCGAAGTTGGAGAAGCCAAGTTGGAAACTTGTACCCGTCAAGAAGCCCTGTGAATAGGTGAGTTGCTGGCTGTGGAAGTCGCGCAGTATCGCCGTGCGGCCGCTCACAAAGTCGCTGACCTGCGGATTACTATTGTGGTTCCAACCGAAACTGGTGGTCAGTGAAGGGTCAAGGTTGGCAACTGTCCCGACGCCCCCCCCGGCTCCGCCGCCTACGGTCTGACTGGCAGCCTCGCTGACGCCGGTCGCCTGCCCGGGAACCTGGCCAGCGCCGACAGCCGAGGCCCCGGTCGACGCCGTCGTGACGCCTGTTTGGACACCCTGGGCGATGCCTCCGCCGCGCGTGCGCAAGAGGCCAACGTCGGCTTGGAGCGGCGTGAACCGGGCGACGGCGATATCGAGGTTGTTCTCGAGTGCAAGGGCAATCGCGTCGGCCAGGGAGACGTACAACTTGCCGTCGCGAATCAATCGGCCGATGCGCGGCGAGTCGGCCAGATCGACCGGCGCCACCTCGGTTGGTCTGTAAATGGCGAAGTTCGGCCATGTCCCGGCGCCTCTTAGGTAAGGGCTGCCGGCGCTTTGCTGAGCGGCGAGCGGGGAAGTCAGGCAGCCGATGACGACCGCCATGTACAGCACGAAGACCTTCTTCAATGGCATGAATACACTCCTCTCCCATGAGATGGGAGCGTGAATATGCGTGAACTTTGAATTTGACCAGCAATACGCACGAGAGGGCTAGATGTTTCCTTCGGGGAGGACCAGCGCGTCAACGACCGTCATGCTTGTCGCGGGCAGAGACCGGTTGTGAGTTGCTGAGCCCTTACACTTGCCGAGCGCTCGGCACGGATCTGACTTCATAGCTCCAAGAAGCTCAGCCGAAAGCCCCTTTCGTTAAGTTTAGACGCACAAAATCGAGAATCGTTCGAGATTTTTCCGGGTAAACTTCTCGTTGGGGGCGAGGCGACGGCAACATCTGGGCCGCGAAGAGCCGTTGTTTGACCACCTCGGCAGGCCACTCTATACTGAGGCAGACCTGCAATGCTGGACCCCTTCGTTCACCTCCATTGCCACACCGATTACTCCCTTCTCGATGGCGCCTGTGAGATCACGAAACTGGTGGATTTGGCTGAACGGCAGGAGATGCCGGCGGTCGCCATCACGGACCATGGCAACCTGTTCGGGGCCGTCCAGTTCTATGACGAAGCCAAGAAGCGTGGCATCAAGCCGATCATCGGTTGCGAGGTTTACGTCTCGCAGGAAGGCCATCGCACCCGAAGCGAGACCGATCGCTACAACCATCTGCTGCTGCTGTGCAAGGACCAGGAAGGGTACCGCAACCTGATCAAGCTGGTCTCGACGGCGTTTCTCGACGGGTTCTATTACAAGCCGCGCATCGACAAAGACCTGCTCTCCCTCCACCGCAAGGGTCTGATCTGCACGTCGGCCTGTTTGCGCGGGGACCTGAACGAGGCGTTGCTGCAGAAGGGGTATGACGAAGGCCGCCGGCTCGCCTACCAGTACCAAGACATCTTCGGCAAAGAGAACTTCTATCTCGAAGTGCAGGACCACGGGCTCGAACTCGACAAGCAGCTTCTTCCGCAACTGAGCCGCTTGAGCCAGGAGACGGGGATTCCGTTAGTGGCGACCAACGACGCTCACTACCTGACGAGTGCCGACGCCTCCGCACACGACGCGCTGTTGTGCATCCAGACAGGCAAGACGCTCGACGAGCCGAACCGCATGCGATTTCAGACCGAGGAGTTCTACCTCAAGTCGCGCGACGAGATGCTCAGGGCCCTCGACGGCAACGAGGACCCGCTGAACCGCACCTGGGAGATCGCCCAGCGGTGTGATCTGCAGCTCGAAAAGGTCAAGAATCCGTTCCCGAGGTTCGAGGTGCCCGCCGAGCACTCGACCGACAGCTACTTCGAGTGGGTCGCGCGCCAGGGTTTTGAAAAGCGCCGGCCGCGGCTCGAAGCGCTGTCCGGCCAGGGACGACTCAAACACCCTCTGCCGGAGTACGTCGAGAGGCTTGAGAACGAGATCCGCATCATCCAGCAGATGAAGTACTCCGGTTACTTCCTGATCGTGTGGGACTTCATCCGCTTCGCCAAGTCATGCAAAATTCCGGTTGGTCCCGGACGCGGCTCGGCGGCCGGCTCGCTCGTCGCCTACGCGATGGAAATCACCGATATGGACCCGCTGCAATACGGGCTGCTGTTCGAGCGCTTCCTCAACCCCGAGCGCGTAGACATGCCGGATATCGATATCGACTTCTGCATGCATCGCCGCGGGGAGGTCATCCAGTATGTCACCGAGAAGTACGGGCGCGAGCAGGTGGCGCAGATCATCACGTTCAACACGCTGGCGGCCAAGGCGGCGATCAAAGACGTCGGCCGCGTGATGGACATGCCGTTTGTGGAGGTCGACCGGCTGACGAAGTTGGTTCCCAACGTGCTGAACATCAAACTGTCCGACGCGATCAAGCGCGAACCGGCCCTGGCCGAGCAGCAAAAGAAAGACCCTCGTGTGGCTGAGTTGCTGGCAGTGGCCCAGCGATTGGAAGGCGTGGCGCGCAACCCGTCGGTCCACGCGGCGGGCGTGGTGATCGCGCCGCAGCCCCTGCAAGAATTAGTCCCGCTTTACAAGACGGCGAAGGACGAGGTTGTCACCCAGTACGACATGAAGAGCCTCGACAAGCTGTCGTTGCTCAAGATGGACTTCCTGGGTCTCACGACGCTGACGGTGATCGACGAGGCGCTACGGCTGCTCAAGCAAGAGAAAGACATCGATCTGCGGCAGGACGAGTTACCACTCGACGACAAGAAAACCTATGGCCTGCTCTCGCGGGGCCTGACCAGCGGGGTGTTCCAATTCGAGTCCGACGGCATGCGCGACATTCTGCGGCGCTACGAGCCCGAACGGCTCGAGGATCTGATCGCCCTCAACGCGCTGTACCGCCCCGGGCCGATCCAGGGCGGCATGGTCAGCGACTTCATCGACCGCAAGCACGGGCGCAAGCCTGTGACGTATGAGCTGCCGATCCTCAGGGAGATTCTGGAAGAGACCTACGGCGTCATTGTCTACCAAGAGCAGGTGATGCAGATCGCCAACATCGTCGCCGGTTATTCACTCGGCGAAGCCGATCTGCTGCGGCGGGCGATGGGCAAGAAGAAGCCGGAAGAAATGGCGGCCCAGCGGCAGCGCTTCCTCGAAGGCGCGCTACAGAGAGACTTTCCGAAGAGAAAGGTCATCAAGCTGTTCGAACTGATGGAACAATTTGCCGGCTACGGCTTCAATAAATCGCACTCTGCCGCTTACGGCTTCGTCGCGTATGTGACGGCCTACTTGAAAGCGCACTACCCGGTCTTCTTCATGGCGGCGCTGCTCTCGGCGGAAAGCGGCGACATGGCTAAGGTGGCGAAGTACATCGGCGAGTGTCGCGACATGGGGATCGAGATCCGGCCTCCTGACTTCAACTCGGGTAACTGGGGCTTCACGCCCAGCGGCGACGATGCCATTCTATTTGGGCTCGGCGCGATCAAGAATGTGGGCCGCACGGCCGTCGAGGAGGTTCTTGCCGCGAGGCAAGAGGAGGGGCAATTCAAGTCGCTGTTCCATTTCGCCGAGTCCGTTGCTTGGCAGCACCTCAACAAGCGCATGCTCGAGAGTGCCATCAAGGCTGGGGCCATGGACTCCCTCGGTGGACACAGAAGCCAACTCATGGCCGGGCTCGACCGCGCAGTCGAGATGGGGCAGAAGGCCGCGCGCGACCGGGCGACAGGGCAGCACGGCCTGTTCGCTGCGATGGAGGTCGAGGGCCTCGCGACGGAAGACAGGCTGCCGGATGTGCCCACGTGGCCCGAGCGGCAGACACTGGCCAGCGAGAAGGAAGTGCTGGGCTTCTATGTCACCGGCCATCCGCTAAACGCCTACCGTGACAAAGTCGCCGAACTTTCTCAGCTCGACTCCTCAGGGCTGAACGGTCTGGCGGCGGGAGCGCCCGTGGCGCTGTGCGGGGTGCTGGGATCGATTGCGCGTAAGCGGAATCGGGAGGGACGCCGGTGGGCCGCGGCGGTGCTCGAAGACCTCAAGGGCAGCGTCGATCTGCTTGTCTTCGCCAACCAGTACGAGTCCCTGGCGCCGATGCTCGAGGAAGATCAGCCGGTCTTCCTGCGCGGCGAGATGCGCGTTGATGAGTCTGGTCCCAGCAAGATAGCGGTCAACGAGATTGTCTCCCTCGACGTGGCCCGCACACGGCTTCCGAAGCAGGTCGCCATCACCCTTCAGCTCGACAACGGCGCCGACGAAGCGGCCCGGCGCCTAAGAGAGCTGTTCACCCGCAAGCCCGGAGGGACGGATGTGCGCCTGAGGCTACTGCGCAATAAGGACTTCCTCGCGTTCTACGACCTGGCGGCCCATGTCCAGGCCGACCGAGAGTTCAGGGCGGAGGTCGAGCAGATTTGTGGTGCGGGCTCGCTGGAAGTCGTGCTGTCGTAGTGTACGGCCAAACAAAGATTCCGATCCGAGGGCCGATCGGGCCATGCCCCACTCGGAGTCGCAAGCTTTAGCTCGCGCTGATCCGTTTCGAGTCCGGCAGGCTTGTTGAACGCGGCTTCGCCTCACACCTGTACTGGTTCAACGCGGCCTGACGGCCGCGGCTCGGGGCGCGGGTTTTCGCAAGCGGTGAAGTCGGGTGCGTCAGAGCGTACATCACTACCGGCACTCGACTTCGGCATAATGAAACTCGGTCTTCATGGCAACGGAACCCCAGCCCCAACCTTCATCTCCTCCAGGAGCATCCCGCTCGTCCTGGGCCCGAGTCCAGCTGGCGCGCCATCCGCAGCGGCCTCACACCATCGACTACGTAGAGCGGCTCTTCACGGGGTTTCAGGAGATCTGCGGCGACCGCTATTTCGCGGATGATCCGGCCATCCTCTGCGGATACGCACAGTTTCGGGGGCAGCCGGTGATGGTGATCGGCCAGCAGAAAGGCCGGGACACGAAACAGAAACTGCACCGCAACTTCGGCATGGTCAAGCCGGAGGGCTACCGCAAGGCGTTGCGAGCGATGAAACTGGCCGCCAAGTTTTCCCGGCCGATCCTCACCTTCCTGGATACTCCGGGCGCCTACCCCGGTGTGGACGCCGAGGAGCGCGGCCAAGCCGAGGCCATCGCGAAGAACCTCTACGCGATGGCTGAGCTGCCGGTGCCCCTGATCGCCACCTGCATCGGGGAAGGCGGCAGCGGCGGGGCGCTGGCGCTGGGGGCCGCCAACCGCGTACTGATGCTCGAGAACGCCGTCTACAGCGTGATCTCACCGGAAAGCTGCGCGGCGATCGTCTGGCGGGATGCTGCCAAGGCTGAACTGGCCGCCGAAGCCCTCAAGCTGACTAGTCAGGATCTGTTGCGACTCGGATTGATCGACCAGATCATCTCCGAACCGCTCGACGGGGCGCATTCAGATCATGACCAGGCAGCCCGGGCCACTGGGGACGTCTTGGAGGACCACCTCCGCGCTCTCCTGGATCTGAACGCACGGGAACTGATCGAAGACCGCTACAAGAAGTTTCGCCTGATGGGCAATTTCTTCCAGACAGAGGCGTAGTCCCTCCGCCAAGTTCTTCCCGCAGCTTGGATTCTAGACACGGTTGCCGCTCGGTCTCAAACACCTGCCCAGCGATAGTGTATGCGCCAGCGGTCTCTGCGAGGCCCTTGGGCGCGACTGCCGGGCCGCGGGAGGGCAATCATCTCTGCGGTTTCGTGGACCGTGTAAGGTAATAGAGTTGATGACTCCTGAAGACCTTGCAACCGTCGTCGATGAGATTCGAGCGAGGGTGCAGCGCCGATATGAGCGGAAGGTGCCGGACCTGCCGGACTTCGAGTTGCCGGCGCTTCATCCCCGGGGGGAAGCACGCGACGCCGCCGAAGGCAAGGTCGCATCGATCGGCACGGTCAACCCGCGTCCACAGGGCCTGCTCAACTCCCTGGCACAGCGTTTGAAAAGGTTGATTGCCCGGCTCCTCGGGTGGTTTGTGCGCGACCAGGTCGACTTTAACCGCGCCGTGGTCCGTTATATGGACCGCAGCATCGATGCACAGACCACGCACAATCAGAACCTGTTACGCGTGGCTCAGAGCCTGGCGGAGGTGGAGCGGCGACGGTCCGACTACGAGCACCAGTTCCCCGGGTACAAAGCGATGGTGGACGAGCTGACACGCCACTGGAACGAGTGGCGCCCTGCGTGGGAAACCAGGTTGGCCGACAGCGAGATTCGGCTACTCCACAGCATGCGCGAGATGGAGGCGGGCGCCCGTGACCGTGAGGAGATGTTCCGCCAGAGTTTGGAGCAGATGCATCGCCAGTACTTGGACGCGCTCTCGAAGGCGACAAAGGACGTGCAAAGCAAAGTCGGGGAGGACCTCCAAGAAGCGCACAGCAAGTCTTCGAAAGCCCTTGAAGAGGTGCAGAAGAAGTCCTGGAAGGATCTCGCGAAAGTGCAGGACAAGTTCTGGCTTCGAGTGGCTGAGCTTCAGTCCCAGCAGGAGAAACTGATCCAGACGGAGTTGCGGACGATGCGCCGGCGGGCGGCGGTAGCGAGCGCGGCTTCGGCACAAGGCGGCTCGGAAGTGTCGGGTCTAGAGCGGACCCTCACGTCGCAACCTTTGCGGCCGAACGCGGTGAACGGGGGGTTTGACTATGCCAGCTTCGAAGAGCGGTTTCGCGGCAGCGAACGGTACGTCGAGGACTGCCAAAGGTTCTACCTGCCTTACTTCAAGGACTGCAAGCAGGTTCTCGATTTGGGCTGCGGGCGCGGCGAGTTTCTGAGGTGCCTTCATGACAAGGGAATCACGGCCCGGGGTGTGGATGCGGATGCGGTCGCCGTGGCCGCGTGCCTAGAGAACGACCTCGCGGTGAAGCAAGGAGACCTGTTAGCGTTCCTCACCGAGCAGGGGGACGATGCTGCGGATGGCATCTTCTGCTCTCACGTCATCGAGCACCTGCAGCCACGGGAGTTGACCGAATTGATTCTTCAAGGGGCTCGTACGCTTTCGCCGGGCGGAGTGATCGCGTTCGAAACACCGAACCCGAACTGCCTGGCGATCTTCGCCGGTGATTTCTACCTTGACCCCACGCATGTGAGGCCGATCCCGTCTCACCTAATGCATTTCCTTCTCGATGAAGCCGGGTTTGTCAACATCGAGGTCCACGAGTTGCATCCTGCGGTCGACGTCTCACCGGAAATCGCGGCTCTCGACCGCGTCGAAGGTCTGCAAGAGTTTCGGGGACGGTTCTTCGGGGGCCTCGACTACGGCATCGTCGGCCGGAGAGTGTAGGTGTAAATGGAGTTTACGGGCGAGCGCGCCATACCCGGGCAGACCGATCCCGACTTGATGAACGAACACTGGGCGCGGTACGCCTTCGCCGAGGACTTGGTCGGGTCGAAACGCGTGCTGGATGCCGGCTGTGGAGTCGGATACGGCGCGGCAAGGCTGGCCGAGGTTGCGGCTGAGGTGGTCGCTCTCGACCAGGCCAAAGATCCGTTGGCGGCGGGCGGCAAGGAGTACTCCCACCCCCGCTTGCGTTTTGTCCAGGGCGATTGCACACGGTTTCCCTTCGCCGACGGCTCGCTCGACGCAGTCGTCGCGTTCGAGGTCATCGAGCACCTGGGTCAGTGGAAAGCTCTGATCGAAGAGTCGCGGCGCGTGTTGACGCCCGCGGGGCAGTTTATCGTTTCGACGCCGAACCGGCTCTACTATGGCGAGTCGAGAGAAGAGCCCAACCCGTTCCACTTGCATGAGTTCACCTACCAGGAGTTCCGCGAGGAATTGGGCCGTTGCTTCCCGCACGTGATGGTGTTTCTCGAGAACCACGCGGACGCGTTGGTGTTCGCGCGCGAGCAGGTCCAGGGCATTCGCTCGCGTCTCAAGACCGCGAACCAGGCTCCGGACGAAGCGCACTTCTTTCTGGCGGTCTGCTCTCAGCAGCCGCTGCACGGCTCGCCGGCCTTCGTCTATTTGCCTTCCTCGGCGAACCTTCTTCGCGAGCGCGAGAAGCACATCGGGCTGCTCCGGGAGCATGTCAGCATATTGCAAGGGGAGGTAAACAAGCGGGACGAGTGGCTGGCAGCGGCGCGGGTCGAGCTCAACAAGTTCGACGCGGTCCAGGAGAGCGCCAAGAAGACCATCACCCTGTTGGAGCAGGAGAACACCGACAAGGAGAATTGGGCACGGCGGCTTGAGAAAGAGTTGGCGGGTGTCCGCGCCGACCGGGAGAAGTGCATTAAATTGCTCGACGACGCCGAGAAGCGTGTGATCGAGCGTTCCGACTGGGCACGGCGGCTTGAGAAAGAGTTGGCGGGTGTCCGCGCCGACCGGGAGAAGTGCATTAAATTGCTCGACGACGCCGAGAAGCGTGTGATCGAGCGTTCCGACTGGGCGCGGCAGCTCGATAGCGAGCTGGACGAGGCACAGCAGGAGTTGGCCATGATCCGAGGCTCCCTGGCTTACCGTGTGAGCAAGCGCATTGGCATCATGCCGGCGATCGCAGCGGCTCCGGCAGTCCAGGATTCAAGTTCCGCGGATGAAGGCGGCCCGAACAGCGTCTAGCCCGAGCCGGCGTCGACATGCCCACTGCCGTCAGTCGGCGGCCGCTCCTTCCACCACGAGGCGAGCATCGAGCCCGAAATATTCATCCAGGTGCCGAAGATAGCCGGGCCAAGGGCGGCGCTGGAACTCTTCAAGACCTCCATGGCCAGCGCGGTACCCATGCCTCCGTTTTGCATCCCGACTTCAAATGCCACAGTCCGGGCGTCGCTTTCGCTGATCTGAACCGCCCGCGCCCCCCAGTAGCCCGATAGATAGCCGATGCAGTTGTGGATGATCGCTGCGGCGAAGAGGCCCGCTCCGACCGACAGGATCTTCTCGTAGTTGTTGGCCGCAATAATGGCGATGATGTAGCAGATCCCGGCCATCGACACGACCGGAAGCCCGTGCTCGAGCCATTCCTGCCGCAGCACGGCCATGATCAGGAAGGCGACTCCTATTGGACCCAGTTGCCGACCCCCCACCTCCCCCAAGAAGTCTTCCGCGTTCATCAGTACACCGGCGAAGCAGACCAGCGCCAGGAAGAGAGCGGCGGTACGCCAGATGCGCCCTGGAATCTCCGCCTGCAGCAAGTGGTGTATCAGCAGCCCAGCGCTGATCGGCAGTATGATCAGCTCGACGATCGAGATCATCATCCCGAACACGTCGATTGCCATCAGCCGGCCGGCAAGAATCTTCATCGCCAGCGGTGTCATCAGCGGCGACATGATCGTCGAGCAGGCCGTCATGGTCACCGAGAGCGCGACGTTGCCCCGCGCCAAATACGTCATCAAGTTCGAGGCAACGCCGCCGGAGCACGCCCCAATCAGAATGATGCCGGTCGCGACTTCCGGATCAAACCCGAACGTGTAGGCGATGGCCCAACCGGCGGTGGGCATGACAGTGAACTGGAGCCCTATCCCAATCCCCACGGCCTTCGGCATGCGCAGCGCCCGTCCGAAGTCCGCCAAACTCAGCGTCGCTCCCATACCGAACATGATGAGCTGGATGAGAGGGACGATCAGCCGTTTCTGCTCGAAGTCTCCCCAAGTAAGAAACACCGCCGGATAGAAGAGGGCTCCGACGAAGAAGGCGAAGACCCAGAACGTGAAGGCGAAGATCTTCAGCGTCGGGTGCCGCTGAAAGTAGACGGCCAGCAGCGCCAGCATCCCCACTACGCCCGGCCCCAGCAGCGGTCGGTAGCCGGCGGTCAAAGCCGCCAGGGCGGTCACGAAGGCTGCCCCCGCGAGCCAAACAAAGAGGCGCCCGCTGGAGCGGGAGGGCAGAGGGTGGTTTGCCATGGGGACCGTTTCGGATCTCGTGGTAGAGTAGAGGGGACGCGAAGCCTCCGGGCTGAGCTCGAAACTTCCCGCACCTGATGTAACCGCGGCATCGTATCACAACCCAATCCCACGCGGACACTCGCATTCGTGAACGAGAGGCGGCGGCTCCTTCCGGCTTGGGTGGTCCTCCTGGTCCTGGGAGTCGGGTGCGGTCGCAAGCCAGAGATCAGGTTGCCGCCACCTCGTCCCGCCGTCGTCGGTGCGGCGGAGACGGGCATAGCCAGTTGGTACGGTGTTCCCTACCACGGTCGGCGCACCAGCAACGGCGAAGTCTACGATATGAACAAGCTAACGGCTGCCCACTTGAGCTTGCCGTTCGGAGCCTGGGTGCGTGTGGCGAACCTCGGCAACGGGCGTGAGGTGGATGTCCGCATCAACGACCGCGGGCCCTTTGTGAAGAATCGTGTGATCGACCTCTCCCGGGCCGCCGCTCAACAGATCGGCATGTTGGGGCCAGGGACTGCGAGGGTCCGGATGACAGTGATCTCGCGTCCGCGGGCAGATTCCGAGATGGCCGACGGGAAAGCGCGCGCTCTACAACCGGGACGCAAGCCGCCGACGCCCACCTCTGCGCGGGCAGCGCCGGCCCCAACCATCATGCGCGAGCCCGCCATCGCGCTATCAGGAAGCAACGAGGCCCCGTGCAGACTTGGGCCCTACTATGGCGTGCAGGTGGGATCCTTTCGTGAGATTGAGAACGCACAGCGCTTGGAGGTCAAGATGAGCGGAAGCTACGGCGAGACGCAGATCATTCGCAAATTGACGCCGCAGGGATTGCGGTATCGAGTGGTCGTCGGACCGGCGTCCGACCAAGCAGGGGCGAACCGATCGCATGCCCGCCTCGAGAAGGATCGCATCCCGGGGTTCGTGGCCCTGATCACAGAAGATGATTCCGTAAATTGTCTATAATATCTACGTAATTCCACGTGAATACGGAAGCCCCCTCCGAGGATGGCGCCGCTGAGTTCGGCCTGGTCGGGAACTCGCCGCAAATTCAGACCGTCCTGCGGACGATCAACAAGCTTCGTAACGACGTTTCACCGGTATTGATAGTCGGTGAGAGTGGTGTCGGTAAGGAACTCGTCGCCCGCGCCCTGCACGAGGTCTCTCCGCTGGCCGACAACGTCTTTCTGCCGGTCGACTCGGCGACCCTCGTCGGCAGCTTGATGGAGAGTGAGCTGTTCGGCCACGTCAAGGGTGCGTTCACAGGCGCGATTGACAATAAGCCCGGCCTCGTGCGCGCCGCCGAGGGCGGCACGCTGTTTCTGGACGAGATCGGCGAGCTGACTTCCGGAGTGCAGGCCAAGCTGCTGCGCCTGTTACAGGAGAGTGAGGTCCGGCCTATTGGGGCTACCAAACCGATCAAGGTCAACGTACGAGGCCTCGCGGCGACCAACCGCGACCTGAGCGCCGCCGTCGAGGAGGGAACGTTCCGGAAGGACCTCTACTACCGACTCAAAGTCATGACGATCCGGGTGCCCCCGCTTCGCGAGCGCCAAGCGGACATCCTGCCGTTGGCTCGACACTTCATTGCGAAGTACGCCGTCCACGCAGTGAGCCTCTCGGGGGCGGTTGAGCGGCGGTTCGTGGAGCACGGCTGGCCAGGCAATATTCGCGAGTTGGAGAATGCGATCCGGCACATGGTAGTGATGCAGTCGAACCCGGTTATCGAAACTCACGACCTGCCTTCCAACCTGTGCCCTGCGGGTGCTCCCGCCAACGGAAATCCAGGAGAGGTTGAGATCCTGCCACTCGAGGAAATGGAACACCGCCACATCTTCAAGGCCCTCGAACACACCAAGCACGACATTCACACTGCGGCGGTCCTGCTGGGCATCGGCAAAACCACTCTCTACCGCAAGTTGAAAAAGTACCGCGCCGAACACACCGATGGCCCTCAGCGGCGCCTGTTCCGCTGACCGGTCTTGAAGCAGGCCCCGCTATCGGTCATGCTGTGGAACGTGCGTGCGAAGTCCGCGGCCATTGAAGCAAGTGAGCTGACTGCCTCGTACCTCGAGCGGTTTGAGCAGAGTGGGGCACACGCGGCGGATTTGGCGCAAAGGCTTTGCGAGTTCGCCACCTCCAGTGACCCCGTCGTCGCGACCGCCGGCACGGATGCGATCTTCCACGCGATCGTCGAGCCGTGGGGTGACCGGTTCGAACCGCGACTGTGCCATGTCTACGTTCAGTTCTTCGCACAGGTGATCGACTTCTGCAGGCACCTACCTGTGGGCCGAGAGATTGATCGCATGCTCCGCTCCCTCGCCCTGACTGACCAGGACGGCTTCGTTCAGCGCGCAGAGAATGTGAAGGGCCGTGGAGGCTTCAGCGCTGACGAGCTGTCCAGGGTCAAGAAGGTCCTCATCCTCTCTCGTGTCACGCTCGGGGCCGACGTTGCTGTTACGAGCGTACTGCTTAATACGTTGAAGCGGGTGTGTCCCGGCGCTGAGCTGTGTCTGGTGGGCGGCGTGAAGGCGGCGGCGTTCTTCGCCTCGGATCCGCGAGTCAGGCACGCAGCTTTCGACTATCAACGAAGTACAACGCTCATCGACAGGCTCGAAGTCTGGCCGTCGCTGGTCCGGTTTGTTGAGGAGGAGCTGAGCGGCCTACGACCTGAACAGTATCTCGTGGTTGACCCCGATTCGCGCTTGACTCAGCTTGGGCTATTGCCCCTGATCCACGATGAGTCGCGCTATAGCTTCTTTCCATCTCGCTCATACCAACAGCCCGAGGCGTCGGCTCTCGGGGATCTGGCGGCTCGCTGGGCTGCGGAGGAGTGGGGTTCTGCCGAGCTGCGTTCCTACCCAGAGGTGAGTCTTTCTGAACAGGATCGCGAACGTGGAGCTGCCTTGCGCGGGCGCGTGAGAGGCCGGCTGGCCGCGGTGAACCTGGGAGTGGGAAGTAACGCCGCCAAGCGAGTGGCGGACCCGTTCGAGTACGAACTTTGTCGAACCCTGCGAAATGCCGATTACACGGTGATCCTCGACCGAGGCGCCGGTGACGAGGAGATGGATCGCACAGCCCGTCTTGTCAATGCTTTGGAGCAAGCAGGAAACACGGTTCGGCCGCTCGGCGACCAGAATGGCACAGCCGATGTGCTCACCTGGCGGGGCAGCCTGGGTGCGTTCGCCGGATTGATTGCGGTGTCGGACCGCTACGTTGGCTATGACTCAGCAGGAGGGCATCTCGCGGCGGCGCTGGGGGTTTCTGCGATCGACGTTTTTGCCGGCGCCGTCTCCCCGAGGATGATCGAGCGCTGGCGACCCTGGGGCCCGCGGCCAGCCGATGTAGTGGTCGTGAGTCCCGGTGTTGCACCCGCGGCCGTCCTGGCTCAGGTTCGGGAGCGGCTTGGGTGACGATCGGTCTCGACGCAAGCTACAGCCTCGACCGCATTCCGACGGGCGTCGCCGTCTACAGTTCCCAACTCATCCGTGCGCTGACTAGAAGCGAACCCGATGAGCGATTCCTTCTGTGCTACCGCGCGAATCGCCTTCTACGGGCGCTGCGACAGCCGGTACCCGAGCCTAACTGTTCGCGGCACTTGCTGGAGGATTTCGCCTGCTTCCTCTTTCGCTCGCGGGTGGCCGTCTTTCACGGACTGAACCAGCGTTTGCCAAAGTGCCGATTCCGGCGAACCGTGACCACTTTCCACGACCTGTTCGTGATGACGGGAGACTACTCGACCCCGGAGTTCCGCGAGCGCTTCACCGCGCTGGCCAAAGACGCGGCAGAGCGCTCCGACCGGATCATCGCCGTCTCGGACTACACGGCTGGGCAAGTCGCGGCGTTGTTGCGCTACCCGCGTGAAGAGATCAGCGTCGTCCGCCACGGGGTCGAACCGGTGCCGGCGTTTCCCGCCGAACAGCTTCTGGCCTTTCGCCGCGAACTCGGACTGGAGGCCCCCTTCATTCTGCACGTCGGGGCCTTGCAGGCCCGCAAGAACATCGAGCGTTTGGTCGAGGCTTTCGAGGGGATGGGGCCACCTTACCGGCTGGTGCTGGCGGGCTCGCTCGGCTACGGGGCCGAGAAGGTTCTGCGGCGCATCGAGCGGAGCCCCGTCGAAGCGCTGATCCATCGCTTGGACTACGTAGACCGCAAGACTCTGGCTTTGCTGTACCGCACGGCGGCCGTGCTGGCCTTTCCGTCGCTCGACGAGGGCTTCGGGTTGCCGGTGTTGGAAGCCATGTCCGCTGGGTTGCCCGTGGTAGCGTCGAATCGCGGCGCTCTGCCCGAGGTAGCCGACGGTGCTGCGTTGATCATTGACCCGGAGGACCCCTCAGCGATTCGAAACGCTCTCGTGGACACGGTCGAAGACAGTAGCGTGCGACAGAGGCTCATCGAGGCGGGGCTAAGCCGCTGCGCCGGTTTCAGTTGGGTGAAGGCGGCACATGACACGTTCCGGGTTTACCAGAGCATGGTGTAGAGGAGATCCAGGTTGCTGTGGGTTTCGGCGATGATAGACTAGCGGTTGAGATGGACATCGAAAAATCCATAGAGTTCCTCTTACAGGCCCAAGCGAAGACTGAGGCGGCGCTGGCGCAGCACGCTCAGGCCAACAAGCTCGAGCAGCAACAGCTGACTCAGCAACAGATTCAGCTCGCGGAGAACATGAACCGGCTGGTCGATGTCGTGGCTGACATCGCTGATTCACAGCAACGATTCCAAGAAGAGAACCGGCTAGCCCATCAGCGGTACGATGCAGCCCACCGCGAGACCGACGAACGATTCAATGCTCTGATCAAGATGATGGACGAGTGGGTTCGAGAACGCGGAAAGCAGAACGGGGCGTCGTAATCTCGCCGGCATTCAGGCAGAGCGCCATCCTCAGCGGGTGCAACTAGCTTTCCTGAGCCCGGCAATTCAATCGCCGGAGACGGCGCCGGCGGTCTTATCGAGCCGCGACGGGTCCGAGTTGTGCCAGGTCCGCTTGACCCATACCGCCAAATCGTCGAACAGCGTGTAATACGTTGGCAAGACGATCAGCGTCAGCACGGTCGAGGCCATCAGTCCTCCCATGACCGTCCGCGCCATCGGGAAGTACTGCATATCAAAAACGCTGCTGCGGCCGAACGCCAGAGGAATGAGGCCGACGATCGTTGTAGCGGCGGTCATTACGATAGGACGCAGGCGTTCCCCACAACCGGCCATGACGGCTTCTGAGCGTGGCATGCCCTTCCGTCGCAGGTTGTTGACGTGGTCGATCAGAACAATGCCGTTATTGACGACGATTCCAATCAGCACGATGGAGCCGATCCACGCCATCAGGTTGAACGGACTATTGGTTACGTAAAGGAAGCCCGCCACCCCCACCATCGCAAACGGCAAGGAAACCATGATGGCAAAGGGATGAGCTACCGACTCGAACAATGAGGCCATCACGAAGTACACCATGAATAAGGCCAGCACGATGTTCGTAACGAAGCCTGCACGGCTTTCATCCTGCCGATTGGTCCAAAAGCTGAAGCTCCAACCGTAGCCAGGCGGATAGTCGAGCAAATCCAGTACATCACTCATGGCCTGCTTGCCAACATCCCGTTGAACGCCAGTATAGGTGGCGTAGATGGAGGTACTCGTCTGGCGGTTGTCACGGCGAATCTGGCCCGGCACCTTCTCGATCCGTAAGTCCGAGACCTGCTCGAGCGTAATCTGTGCCCCGTCCTGTCCGGCGCCGACGACCAGCGACCGCAAGTCGTTCAGATTTTCTCGGTCCTCGGGGCGCAGCTGGACCTGGATGTCGACTTCGCCTTCGGGGGTCCGGAAGCCCCGTATCTGCCTGCCACGAACGACAATGCCCAAGGCTTGCGAAACCGACTGCGCCGAGACGCCGTAGCGGCGGGCCAGGTCGCGGCGCACCCGAACCTGAACTTCCTCCTCGGCGCTGTCGAGGCGTGTTGTAACCCTCGTGAAGTCGGGAAGGGCCAGCACGCGTCGCCTCGCTTCCTGAGCTAGCGCCTCTAACGTCTGCGGGTCGTCACCGAAGAAATTCGCGCTGAAGCCGGTCCGGCTCTCGCCCCGCTGGCTGCCTAGAGTAATCTCAGCCCCCGGAATCTCGGGAAGTCCTTCGGTGATCTCCTCGCGGATCTTCGCGAGAGCTACGTGGTCGACTTTGTCCGTGTCAAAGTAGATCTGCGTGGACGCCGAGTTGTTGTTGTATCGGCTGTAGATGTCTCTGATGCCAAACTGTTCGCGATTGGCGTCGAGAAAGCGCTCAACCGGGAAGACGTAGTCCTGCAGGATCTTGACGTAGTGGAAGTTCTCCGAGAACCGGTAGCGCACGCGTACGTCTCGAACATCGAGCGCGTCGGGCGTCATGTTAGGCACCTTGTTCATCAGTAGCCAGTAGGACCCGGCGATGAGCGCGGGCACGAGTAAGAGGCCCACCAGGACGCGGTGGCGCAAGGGCCAAGCGACGGTATGCAAATAGAACCTCGTGATGCGGCCCGTCCCGCTCGGCGCCACCGCGGGTGGCGGCTGCACCGACTCCGCGGCCCGTCGCAGGCGCATCAGGCGCTCGAAGCCTTGCACCATCCGCTGCTGCCAGGCCGAGCGCTCCCGCACGTCCATCCGCAACAGGCGCGCCATGGCCAGAGGAATGAGCGTCAGCGAAATGAACAGCGAGGCCGCCAACGCATAGATGATGGCGATGCCGGTGTGGCCGAGTTGGACCGAGAACTGGTTCTTTTCACCGAAAATGAGCGGGACGAAGATGATCACCGACGTCAGGGTGGCGGCGATCACCGCCGTGATGACTTCCTGCGTACCTACCTTTGCCGCGCTCACGCGGTCCATCCCCATCTCGAGCTTCTGGTAGATGGACTCCAACACGACAACCGCGTTGTCCACGAGCATGCCGGTGGCAAGCATCAAGCCCAGCATCGTGAAGACATCGAGTGTCTGGCCCGAAAGATACAGGAAACCGACGGCGCTGATGATCGAAAACGGTATCGCCAGCGCGATCACCAACGTCGCGCCCCACTTCCGCAGGAAACAGATCAAGACGACGACCGCCAGAACGGCGCCGAAAACGCCGGCCGAGAGCAAGCCGGTCAGTGATTTTGTGATCTGCTCGCCTTGGTTGAACCAGAGCCTCAGATCAATGCCCTCGAGGGTCGGGTCTCTGCCGATTTCCTCAAGCTTGGCCAACACACCGTCGACGACCTTCACGGTGTTAGCCTGGGAGGTTTTGCCAACCTCAAAGCCGAGAGCAGACTTGCCGTTCAGCCGGTTGCCCCCCGTCGGAGCAGGGGCGTCGTAAACAATGTCGGCGATATCGGCGAGACGCAAGCCGCGGTCATTGACCGGGATATTTTCTATGTCGGTGACAGACGCAAGAGTGCCTTGCGTCATCGCGCCATAACGGATCTCTCCGTCCACGACCCGGCCCAGCGAGCGATTGACGTTGATGTCGTCGAGCCGCTGAAACAGTTGCGGCACATCCACGCGGTAGCGCTTAAGGTCATCCAAGCGAAGGTCGATGTCAACCTCGCGGCGGCCCGCACCCCACAAACCCACTTCCGCCACCCCGGGGACGCGCTCGATCGGTTTCTTGATCTTGAGGTCGAGGAAGTCGTAGGCGGTTCGAAGATCCTTTCCCGAGGCAATGCGGCCGAACATGATCGGCATGTCTTCGGTGCTCCAGTTGCGGATCCAGATGTGCTCGATGTCGTCCGGCAAGTCGTCGCGGATCTGATCGATCTTGTCCCGGATCTCCGCGCGCCGCGCGTCGAGATCCTCGTCCCAGCCAAAGGTGAGTTGGACGTTCGCGGAGCTGCTCGATGCGCGCGAAGTCATCTGCTTGGCGCCGGGGACCGTGCTTAGAACCTCCTCGAGAGGTTTGGTGATGGACTCGAGCACCTGAAGAGGTGTTGCGTTGTTGTAGGCCAGCCCGATGTTGAGGAACGGGAAATCCATGGCCGGCATCATTACCAGCGGGATCTTGAAAATCGAGATCACCCCAAGCGCGAAGAACAGAACGAAGACCATACAAATGGTGACGGGATAACGCAGAGAAAACTCAGCCAAACGGTTCCCTGAAGCGGATGTCCGTCCGCCTGTGCCCCAGGGTTCCGTGTGCCCGGATTCCTCGCGCGGCTGGTTGTTCGGCTCAGTCGACTCCATCGCTGATTCCTCCGGGGTTCAATGGCCCGTGCCCCTCCTCGGTCAGGCGCTCTTCCCATCCCTCTGCACCGGGCGCAGCCTCGGCCGTGGTCGTCGCATCCGCCGCCACGTAGGAGCGGCGATCGACCAGGTCGTAGACGACGGGAATGAGCAGCAGCGTCAGCAGGGTCGAAAACAGCAGGCCGCCCATCACGGCGATCGCCATGGGCGCGCGCACCTCGGAGCCCTCGCCCCAGCCAAGCGCCATCGGGAACAGGCCCAGCACCGTCGTCAGGGTCGTCATGACGATGGGGCGAAGCCGCACTTGCCCGGCTTGCAACAAGGCGTCGCGCTTGGCCATCCCGCTTTGGCGTAGTTGGTTGGTGTAGTCCACAAGTACGATCGCGTTGTTCACCACGATGCCGGCCAGGATGATCACTCCCAGCAGCACCATCACGCTGATCGTCGTCGCGGTTAAGAACAGTGACAGCACGACGCCCACCAACGCCAAAGGCACGGTGAAAAGAATCACGAACGGATGGATGAGCGACTCAAACTGCGAGGCCATGACGAGATAAACCAGAAAGATGGCCAATCCGAGCGCGAACTGCAGACTGCGATAGGACTCTTCGAGCTCCTGGTTCTGGCCACCGAGACCAATCACCGTGTTCGCCGGGACCTCGCCGCGCAAGTCGGACAACTCCGCTCGAATCTCTGCGGCGACGCTCTGAAGGTCCCTTCCGGTGAGATTCGCCGAGACCACGGCGGCACGCTGAGAGCGGATTCGGCGCACCTCGGCAGGCCCGCGGCCGATCTGCACGTCGGCAACGGCTCCCAGGCGGATCGGAATCGTGCGTGCCGTCTGCTCCTCTTCTTGTTCCTGCTCGGCGGCTTGCCCTTCTTGCTCTTCCTCGTTGTTGGATCTGCTACTTCGGGCTTGTGTATTCCTCTGTGCGATCGCGCTCCTCGCCCGATTCCCCTGCTGACCGGCATTGTTGCTAGCGCCGCCCTGGTCGTTGATCACCAAGTTGCCCAGATCGGCGATCGTGTCGCGCTGGCTTTCGTCGGCGCGCACCAGAATCTCGATCTGCTTCTCTTCCTCCCGGTAGCGGGAAGCGACATCGCCGCGGATCTTATTGCGAAGGATCTCGGAGATACGGGTCTCATCCAGACCCAGCCGAGCGAGCACGTCCCGCCGAAAGCGCACCTGGACCTCGGGACTTCCTAACCGGGTCGTCGTCTGAATGTCGCTCAAGCCTTCGACGGTCGCCAATCTTGCGGCCACCAAGTCTGCCGCTTCCTGTTGGGCCTCCAAGTCGAACGAGAAGATTTCCACTTCAATCGGCGTCTTGAAGCTGAACAGCGTCGGACGCGAGAAGCGATAGATAATCTCGGGATAGCGGCTCAACTCCTCCCGGATGCTCTCGATCGCGCGTTCCTCGCCCTCGCGGTCCTGGCGATTCTTCATCACCAGGTGGAGTTGGCCAATGTGCTCTTCCACGGCGGACTGCGAGAACTGGTTCTCGTTGCTGCCGCCGACGCTCGAAAAAACTGTCTCCAGGTCCGGGATCTCCCGGACACGGGTTTCGATGTTGGCCATGGCACGGTCGGTGGTCTCGATCGGCGTCCCGTCGGGGAACTCGATCTCGAACGAAAACTCCCCCTGCGCCAGCGGCGGTATCAACTCGGCGCCCAGGTACGGGTACACGATGGCTGAGAGCCCAACCAGGCCGATGACGATTGTCAAGACGAGCGCTTTCTCCTGCAGCGACCGGTTCAGGGCCCGGGAGTAGACCTCCGTCAGCCGCTCGAACCACCGCTCGAAGAGCCGCAGCGCCGGATCGATGATGAATAAAAGCGCCCGGCCGAGGGCTCGCAATCCCCTCCGTATGTCGGTCGCCACCGTGTTCACGACGTCCACGAACACAAACCGGACGAGCGAGCGGCCAACCGACACGACGTCCCGGTACACGATCGAGAGGGCGCCGGGCGGCCGACTCTCGGACGGGCCGTCCGTATCCGGCGCCGTCTCTTCCTCCTCCAAGGCCTGCCGGTTCATCCGCAGCGCCAGCAACATGGGAATCACCGTCAGCGCGACCAACAACGAGGCCAGCAGGGAGTAGGTAATGGTAAGAGCCTGGTCTTTGAAAAGCTGTCCGGCAATGCCTTCGACGAAGATCAAAGGTAGAAACACCGCGACCGTGGTCAACGTCGACGCCGTGACTGCCATGCCCACTTCTTTCGTACCGAAGTAGACGGCTTCCGCCAAGCCTCCGCGCGCCTGCTTGTGGCGATGCACGGATTCAAGAACGACGATCGAGTTATCCACGAGCATGCCAACGCCCAGCGCCACCCCGCCCAGCGACATGATGTTCAACGTGATGCCGGTCTGATACATCAGCGCGAACGTCGCCATGATCGAGATCGGAATCGAAATCGCGATGATGACCGTGCTGCGCGCTTCTCGCAGGAAAACAAATAGGATGACGATCGCCAGCACGCCGCCGATGATGGCTGCGGTCAGAACGTTGTTGACCGACCCGGTGATGAACGAGGCTTGGTCGAAAACGATCTCGTAGGAGACGTCCTTCGGAAACAGGGGCGCTCCGGTCAGGCTCTTCAGCTTGGCCCGGACCGCTCTTGAAACAGTGACCGTGTTGGCATCTCCTTCCTTGTAAACAGCCAGCTCCACGCTTTCTTTGCCGTTGAGCCGGGCGACGATTTCGCGTTCTTTGCTTCCGCGCCAGACGCGGGCGAGGTCGCCAAGCACAATCTTGCGGCCCTCGTCGTCGCGAATGATGATGCGCTCGATCTCGTCCACCGAGTCGAACTCGTTGAGCATGCGCACCATGTACCGGGCGTCTTGGTCGTAGAGACTTCCGCTGGCCTGGTTGAGGTTTTCCTGTCTAAGGATGTTGGTGACTTCGGTGATCAGCACGTCCACCTCGGCCAGCCGCTTCTCGTCGATCTCGACGTGAATCTGCTCCTCGCGGCCGCCGACTACCTTTACCGCCCCGACGCCCTCGGTCGATTCAAGCCCCTGTTTGAGGTCCTTGTCGGCGAGGTAGCGCAGGCGGCTGAGGGTCGGCTCGCCGAAGAGTTGAACCCGCATAATCGGGTCATACGAGGGGTCGAAGCGCAGGATGACGGACTTCTCGGCGTCCTCGGGCAGGACGATCAGGTCCAGCTTCTCGCGAACGTCGAGGCTCGCCAAGTCCATGTTGGTGTCCCAGGCGAACTCGAGCACGACTTCCGACTCGCCCGAGCGCGACGTGGAGCTAAGCCGGCGCAGGCCGGGAACCACGCCCACCTGTTCCTCGATCGGGCGCGTGACCAGCGACTCGATCTCGACCGGGCCGGTATCGGGGTACTCCGTGCGGACGGTTAGGGAGGGGTAGGAAATCTCGGGCAGCAGGTTAAGAGGCAGCCGTTCGAGCGAGACAACCCCGAACAGGATCACCGCGATGACGAACATCGACACGGTGACGGGCCTGTGGATGGCCGTCCTGGTGAGGTTCATGATCTAGCTGCGAGCCTGTAGATACGCGGCGTGCGGCGCTCGACTGGCTGTGCGCGGCATGCGCCGGGGCACTTGGAGTCCTCAGGAGGTCTCGACCTCACGAATCTTCGATCCCTCCTTCAAGTTCCCCTGTCCGGCGACGACGACGTTCTCACCGGCCGAGACTCCCTCGCGCACTTCGACCTCGACGGCGCTTTCGTATCCGAGATCCACTTTTCGCCGGCGCGCCGTCTCCCCATCGGTCGTGAACACATAGTGCTCGCCATCTTCCTCGATGATGGCTCTCTTCGGAACCAGCACCGCATCCACGTGGGTGTCGGTCTCGATGTCGACACGGACAAAAGCGCCGGGACGATAATCTTTTGTCGCGGCGCTCAGCTCGACGGTCACCTTCACCGTCCCTGTCGACTCGTCGACCACCGGGCTGATCCGTAGTACCCGGCCGTCGGCGCGGCCGCGCTCTTGTGCGCCGAGCACGACCCTCGCCCGTTGGCCGGGCTGAATCTGGTGAGTGTCGAGCTCAGAGAGGTGCACGTCGGCGTACAAAGGCGAGAAACTAGCCAGCCGGAACAGCCTCTCGAGGTTACGAACCGTCTGGCCCAGTTCGACCCGGCGTTCGGTGATGTAGCCGGTAAAAGGCGCACGGACGATCGTGCGCGAGATCTCGAGCTCCCCTTGATCAATCTGCGCATCCAGCTCCTCGACGCGGTGACCGAACTCACGCACTTCCGAAGCGGCCACCCGCTCGTCGTGCTCCTCGGCGTCGAGTCTGTAGCGGAGCTGATCGACCTCTTGTTCGCTAACGAGTTGCTCGGCGAAGGCGGTTTCGTTGCGTGCTAGTTCGGCCTTGGTGTTTCGAATCTGGACCGTGGCTTTGTCACGCTGGATCTTCGATTTCTCAAGTTGGAGTTTGGCCTGAGCGAGTTGTTGGCGATTAAGGGTCAGGTTGATCTGCAACTCTCGGTCGTCGAGCTTGCACAGGAGTTGATCCCGATTGACGAAGTCACCCTCTTCGACCGACAGCTCCTCGACAACACCATCCGCTTGGGTGGTGACCTCTACGTCACGGTGGGCGCGCAGATTCGCGGTGGAGGAAAGGTACGAAGAGATGGAGCCCCGGCCGGCTTCGGCCAGCTCGACCGGCACGACCTCGTCCTTCGAGGCTGCCTTCTTACCCGCGGCTTTCGTGGACGCATTCGCGCTCCCCTTCGCGGCTGAGCCGGAGGCGAGATCGTCCCCAAAATAGACGACCAGGCCCACGCCGACTACCAGAGCGAGGAACCCATACCCCTTAACCCGCGGACTCATTCGGTTGCACCCTCTGAAGGGTAGACGTGATAATCGTTGGACCGTTGGTGCATTAAGGCGACGGACACATCCTCGGGCGGCGGCCGCTGGCCTCCCGATCGGCAAAAGCTGAGCTTCGCCCCGCCCCCATTATCAGCCATCAGCACCTACGCATGCGGACTCTGATTGGTTCCCTTTCCCCACCCGAATCCATCGAAACCGGGCTTCAGTCTCGTCTTCGGCGATCCGCCTCTGGCACCCGGACGAGAACGGCCGTGGAGCTGGGTTCATGCGCAACACACTGATCCCTGCGAATGTAAAGACGCTCAGCCTGTAGGTTTTGTTGCTGTTGTTTGCCAATAAATGTCACCGTTTCTTGATCCGTGCCAGTGTCATCCTAGGAAGAGGAGATGGCTGACTTTCTTCTGCAAGCCGGTCTAGTGGTCCTGATCCTCGGGTCCAGCGCGTGGGCGACCTCTGTCTACGTGCGACTCGCCTATTTTAAATGTGCCGCTTGCGGCAATCTGAATGCGAAACGCCGTACCGAGTGCCGCGTCTGTGGCCACTCCTTGGATAGGCGATGACCGCAGTAGGAACTCGACCAGAGCTTCCCAACGGGCAAGCGGCGTCCCTGAGCGGAACGAAACGAGCAGCCGTTTTCAGCAGCCGAAGCGGTGGCGAGCGCGTGGTATCATAACGCGCTCATCCCATGCAAAAGCCGTATGCCGCTGTTGCCGTTTTCTTTGTCCTTTCAATGGCCCTCGCGGCACCCCGCCTCAGCGAGCAACTCGACCACACGATCTCGTCATGGAACCGGTACGGGCGGCTGAGTCTCGACGAGCGTGCCGAGGAGGCCATCCGCCGTGCAGTCGGTTGGGCAAGTGAGGTCAGGTCTACGGTGCCGGAGGACGAGTGCATCCTGTTGCTGGCCTACACCGGGCCCTCGATGCTTGACTTCTACCGCCAGCGCCTGGGCTACGATCTCTATCCGCGGCGGGTTCACGTGGCTGCCAACTCGAGTGCAAAGCGGGAGAATTGTGTCTATCTAGCGTAGTGCGTCAAGCAGATTGCACCTTATGCAGGGCGGCACGTCCGCGCTTGACTTTCTCGAGGATGTCGGAGGCGGTCGCGGTCCAGATGAAGGGCGTGGGATGCCCGTTGTGCTGGGCGATGTAGTCGTCAATGGCGGCGACGAGCTCGTCCACGCTGCGAAACACGCCGCGGCGCAGGCGCTTGACGGTGAGATCGCGAAAGAATCGCTCGACCATGTTCAGCCACGACGCCGAGGTCGGGGTGAAATGAATGTGGAAGCGCGGGTGACGATCGAGCCAACGCTTCACAGCGGCATGCTTGTGGGTGGCATAGTTGTCCACGATGAGATGAAGCTGTTTGTCCTTGGGAGTGCGGCGGTCAATTAAGCGCAGGAAGCGCAGCCATTCCTGGTGGCTGTGTCGGGGCATGCACTCGGCGATCACGCTGCCGTCAAGGCTGTTGAGCGCCGCAAACAGGGTGGTCGTGCCGTTGCGCTTGTAATCGTGGGTCATCGTTTGGCCGCGTCCCTTTTTGAGCGGCAGGCCGGGTTGGGTGCGATCGAGGGCTTGGATTTGGGACTTCTCATCGAGCGAGAGAACCAGAGCATGCTCAGGCGGATTGAGATAGAGTCCGACGATGTCGTCGAGTTTCTCGGCGAAACGCGGGTCATTGCTGAGCTTGAAGGTCTTGACGCGGTGGGGCTTGAGGCCATGGGCGCGCCAAATCCGTCCCACGGTGGAAGCGCTGACGCCGGCCGCGGCGGCCATGGTGCGGCGGCTCCAGTGGGTGGCGTTGGACGGTTTCTCGCGGGTGGTCTTGTGGATGATCTGCTGTACTTTCTGCTTCGAGACGGCAGGTTTACGACCGGGCCGTGGGGCGTCTTTTGCAATGCCGGCGATGCTGCTTTCGAGAAAGCGCGTGCGCCAGCGGGCCACCAACTGCCGCGAGACACCGAGCTGTGCGGCGATCTGCTTATTCTCGAGACCGTCGGCGGCCAGCAGGACAATCCTGGCTCGCAGGGCGAGACGAACGGCGACTTGGCGGCCGCGCGCGTAGCGGTCCAACTGCTTGCATTGCGCTGTGTTCAAAGTTACTGGTTGTGCTCTTCGCATCCCATGCCTCCTGTTAATAGAGACGATGGGAAGTCAATATAAGTTACATTATTTATGGTGCACTACACTAGCGGTGTTTCGAGATTCAGCTGCAGACCTCAGAAGTGACCCGTTCCAAGGCCGTTGGAACGAGACGGAACTGAATCGCCGGCTTGAGTCGATGGATCTCATCGCCTCGAAAGACGGGCTGGGCATCTATCGCAGGCGGTGACATCCGGCCATGGTGTACGTTGGGCTGCTGATCACCTTTCTCATCGGCTGGGTGCTGCTGCCACCCAAGTGGGAAACGGGCCTCGGGGCCAAGGCGAGCTTCGCCTTCGCCACGGGCATGGCCGCGGTCTCGGTACAGATGTTCGCCTACGATTTGGCGGGCTTCGGGTGGGGCCCACTGCGTCTGCTGCTGCCTTGGGTGGTGGTGGCCGGCTTGGCAGTGTACCGGCACCGCTCGGGGATCCTGCAGCCGTTGTGGCCCCTGAAGAAGCTTGACGTCTCGGCACTCGACGTGCCGCTCTTTCTCGTCGTTTTGATCCCCTTGGCGGTCTGGGTTCCCTTCGAACGCCTCATGCCTCTCAATGCCTGGGATGCTTGGGCGATCTGGCTGTACAAGGCGAAGGCGTTCTTCCTGGACGGCAACCTTGACGGATTCTTTGGTGGCCACGCCACTATAACCGCGCAACCGGGCTATCCGCTACTCGTGCCGCTGTATGCGACGTTCCTCTATGTCTTGGCCGGAGATGCGGTCGACTACTCGGTGAAGATCCTCTCCCCTTGCTCGTTCGTTGCTCTATTGGGAGTGTTTCACTACTTCGCAAAGCGGTGGCTGGGGAACACACCGGGCTTGGCCTTCACCGCGATCGTAGCCTGCACGCCGATGGTGGGTTCGCTGGCGTTCGACTATGCAGGCTATGCAGGAACGATGCTCTCGCTCTATCTAGTGGCAGCGGCAGGGTTTCTCTATGAGTGGTGCAAGGACGGCGGATTGCTGAACCTGGCCGGGGTGTCCTTGGCCGCAACGGCGGCGGCTTGGACAAAGAATGAGGGCCAGTTTTTCTTTGTAGCGGTGATGCTCGCCGCGGCTGCCGGCTTGGCCTTCCGGAGAAAGAATCTGGGGGCGTGGGCGCTGTGGGCGGTGCCCCCTCTAGCCGTTCTTGTCCCCTGGTCGCTGCTGCGGCAGTCCTACGGAATCCAGGCGGCCGAGTTCACGGTTGGGGTGAGATTCCGTCCCGACCTCTTCGCGACGTCCCTGCAAGCCATGCTGGCAAAGGCCTTTGACACGGATCTGTTTATCCTCACTTTTGTCGCCTTCTTTGCGGCTTTGGTCGCCGCGAAACCGTTGGGCTCGCCACGGCGGTTTTGGCTGCTGCCAGCACTGACCTTGTGGCACCTTTTCGGGGCGTTGCTCGCCTACTCGACGGGACGCAACGACATCGAGTGGTGGCTGGCCACGTCAGCCGACCGAATCTTGGCTCAAATCGCGCCAGTGGCTCTGCTGGCCCCTGTGGCGTTGGTCTCTCACTGGATGAATCAGGCCGCGCCCCGGGAGGGGGCCGCGCCTGCGGCGCCTACCACCAAGAAGGCGAAGCTTCGGCGCAAAGCACGCTCATCCTAGGACGAAACGGAACCCTCCACCTCAGCGGGTCCATGGTCGCAATTGACCAATTCCGCGGGCTTCGACCAGGTCGACATTGGCCTCTGTGGAACTTGACATTATGGCGAACAAAAGAAGAATATAGAGGTGTGCTCTTCGAGATCGGTACCGGTCCGCAACTGGTCGGAATCGCCCGTTTGGCCCAGCAGAGTACCGTCCTGTCCTCGAAGTCGAAGGTGCGCTATTTTGAGCTGCCCACCCGCAGCGTCCTCAACCGCTGCTCCAATCCCAAGATGCCCTTCAGCTGGACGATCAACCCCTATCGGGGTTGCGAGTTCGGTTGTAAGTACTGCTATGCGCGCTACACCCACGAGTTCATGGGAATGAACGATGGACGCCTGTTCGAGGAGCGGATCTACTCCAAATCCGAAGCCGCCGGTCTGCTGCGGGATGAGTTGAAGCGGCATCGCGAGGGCTCCATCGCGATCGGCACGAGCACCGATCCCTATCAGCCGGCGGAGCGGCGCTTTGAAACGACGCGCGAGATCTTGGAGGTCTTTGCCGAGCACGCGGGTCTCTCGCTGTCGATCACGACGAAATCAGACTTGGTCACTCGCGATCTCGACCTGTTGCGCCGGGTGGGGCGGACCAACGAGCTGCACGTCAACATGACGGTGACCACCACCGACGCCGCCCTGGCACGCAAGCTGGAGCCGCGCGCCCGGACCTGCGGCTCGAGGCGGTTCGGTTGCTGACGGCGACCGGCATCCGGGCCGGTGTGTTCGCGAACCCGATCATGCCGTTGCTGACCGATTCGCTCACCAATCTCGAATCGGTGGCGTCCGCCGCGGCCCGGGCCGGCGCCCGCTACTTCGGCGGCGGAACACTGTTTCTGATGCCCTCAGCACAGCGCCAGTTCTTCCCGTTTCTCGAAAAGCACTATCCGTCACTGGCTGAACGCTACCGTGCGCGCTACCGGCGAGACGCCTACCTCCGCGGCGAGTATGAGAAGTGGATACGGGAGAGAGTGCAGCGTGTGCGCGCCCGTTTCGGGTTAGCGTCGGGACCCGAACCCGACCTGCCGGAGGCTGCGGAGGTAGGGTCAAGGGCGATCGATTCGCAGTTGAAGCTCTTCGCTCCATGACGCGGGAACCGTGCAGGCTGCTACTACCTGAGAACTGGCCCTATGACCTACCGGGCGCTATGGTCTCCCGTCATCACCTGAGTTTCGGGAGGTGAGTCGAGTTTGAAGATCGACCATGGGCCGGGCAGATAGGGGTAGCGCTCGATCACGCTCTCGTCGATCTCGACACCGATGCCGGGCTTATCGGGCACAACCAGGTCGCCGGCCTCGACCAGCAACGGCTCCGTCAGAATGTCATCGGCCACCAAGAACGGATACATGCCGGGCTTGCCGCGGTTGGCGTGGCAAGGGTATTCGAGCCACTCGACCACCTCGGGACTCCAGCAAACGCCCAGTTGCGCCGCCGCAATCACCTCGAGCTGCGTGCCCCAACAGTGGAAGGCGAACCGAATACCTTTCTGCTCGGTGGCCTCAAAGAGACGGCGGCCCATCGCGAAGCCGCCCTGGCAGCAGACATCCATTTGCACGTAGTCGACGGCGTCGGAAGAGATTAGATCCAGGAACGACGCCTCGTCGAGTTCGTGCTCGCCCGCGGCGACGGGTACTGGCTGGCGTTGCCGCAGCTTGCGGTACGCGGCGTGGTCTTCGGGTGGCAGCGGTTCCTCGACCCACGTGGGGTGGTAGGCGCCCATGGCCTTCGTTAGCTGTTCGATCGTTTCGTAGGAATAAGTCTTATCACCCATCCGCCACCAGGCGTGGGCGTCGATCATCAGGCCCATGTCGGGCCCGACGGCCGCACGCATCTTTTCCACGGTTTCGAGATCTTTTTCCGGTCCGCGGGCGGGGCGCATCTTATAGCCGGTGAAGCCTGCGGCGGCGATGGCTTCGGCCTCTTCCGCATAACCCTCGGGGCTCATGTACATCCCGGCGCTGCCGTAGAGCTTGATGCGGTCCCGCTTGCGTCCGCCGAGCAACTCCGACATCGGCGCGCCCTCGTACTTGGCCGCTAGGTCGATGACCGCCACTTCGACCGCGCGGTAGGTCTTGATCGTCTCGAGATCCGCTTCGAAGTTGATGGCCCTCCAATCGAGCGGGTCACGGCCTTCGAGAAACGGGCTGATCGTTTCGTTGATCTCGCGCTCGGCGCGCTCGTGTGCCGGCCCCGGTCCGTAGCCTTGTAGGCCGTTGTCGGCGGTGACGCGGATGAACATGGCGTCACGCTTGAGGATCGTGCGCTCGCCGCCGTAGAAGGGCAGGAGCAGCGGCTCATCCAAGGGACTCGACAGCAGGAAGGCTTCGACTTTCTTAATCTTCACGGAGAATCACTCCTCAGCGGGGATTGATTGAGCGTACCCGGCCGACTTGCAACGAGTAGTCGGGTTGCGAAATACGGGTGCGCAGCCGATCAACGTCGCCGCACGGCCAGAACCCGGTCTATTCCTGCCAAATCGGCTCGCACGACGGGGTCGTCCCAGTCCACCCGGCCCAGGATCTCCTCGACTTGCGATCGGCCATTATATCCAAGTTCCAGCAGCAGCCAGCCGCGCGGGCGCACGATCCGCGCCGCGCCCCGTGCCAACCGGCGGTAGGCGTCGAAGCCGTCTTCGCCACCGAAGAGCGCCTGGGCGGGTTCGAATCGCAGTTCGCGCTGCAACCCGGGCAGATCCGCCAGGGGCACATACGGGGGGTTGCAGACGACGAGATCGAATGCGGAAGGCCGGAAGCTCGTGGCCAAGTCCGCCAGGACCAACGCCACCTCGGCCTTCAACGCACGGACATTTTCCCGGGCGACCTCTAGGGCTTCTCGGGAGATATCACATGCCGTGACCCGCGCCGATGGCTTGTTGACCTTGATCGAGATAGCGATGCACCCCGATCCGGTGCCGATGTCGACAATGCGGTCTCCGTCCGACGCGCGGGCCAGGGTCTCCTCGACGAGCAGTTCGGTCTCCGGCCGCGGGATCAGAGCCCCCGGAGCGACCTTGAACGACAGGCCGTAGAACTCCTGGACCCCGGTGAGGTATTGCGTCGGTTCACCCTCACAGCGCCGCTTGAGGATTCCCTGAAAGCGCTCGGCCGCTGCCTCCTCGGCCAGTTCCTCGGGATGCCCGAAGAGGAACGAGCGCTCGACCCCGAGAATGTGAGCAAGCAGGATCTCGGCGGTGAGCTGGACTTCGGGAACCGCGGCGTCCTCGAGCGTCTCCCGCGCCGCGCGGAGTGTGTGTGCGATCGAGCCGGACAGGTTCATACGTTACGGGCCGCGAAACCGGGCGATTGACCCCTCAGGATGCACAATCTACAATCGCATTGGAAGGGTTCGTTAAGTCGCACCCCGAGTCGGGATGGTGTTCGCTTGAAGAGATATCTGCTGCTAGCCACGCTGGCCGCCCTGGTCCTCGCGGTTCCGCTGCTCGTCGGTGGGGCGAAGGGCACCAAAGAATACCGCGACACCGAGAGGCAGTTTTGGTCGCTTCAGAAGCGGACAGAGCCCGAAGTCCCGCAACTCCGCGAACGGGACGCAGCATGGGTGCGCAACCCGATCGATGCGTTCGTGCTGGCGAAGCTGAGCGAGAACGGCTTGCAGCCGGCGCCCGAGGCCGACCGAGCCACTCTGATTCGCCGCCTGTCGTTCGACTTGCTGGGCCTACCGCCGGACCCCGGCGACGTCGCCGACTTTCTCACCGACAAGTCGCCCGACGCCTACGAGCGCCTCGTCGACCGCACGCTCAAAAGTCCGCATTACGGGGAACGCTGGGCGCAGCATTGGCTCGACGTGGTTCGCTTTGCCGAGACCGAAGGATTCGAGTACGACCGCTCGATGCACGGCTCTTGGCGTTATCGGGATTACGTCATCCAGGCGTTCAATCACGACAAACCCTACGACCGCTTCGTCCTCGAGCAGTTGGCGGGAGACGAGATTGGACCTGACAACCGGGAAACGCAAATCGCCGTGGGGCTGCATCGCCTCGGCCCGGTTCGACGCAACGCCGGCAATCAGGAAGTGGCCAGCAGCCGCAACGAAGTGCTCACTGAGCGGACTGACATCGTTGGCGCGGCTTTTCTCGGGCTGACGGTCGGTTGTGCGCGCTGCCACGACCATCTGTTCGACCCGATCCGGCAGAAGGACTATTACCGCCTGCAAGCTTTCCTGGCCGGAACGCAGGAGCACGAGATCATCCTGGCGCCGCAAGAGGAGCAAGACGCCTGGCAGGCCAAGACCGACTCGATTAAGGAAGAGGTCAAGAAGGTCAAAGAGACCCTCAAGGACCTCGACGGCGAGGAGAAGAAACGCAAGCAGAAAGAAGTCAACAAGACGGTCAAGGAACTCGAAGCGGAACTTCCTGAGCCTTTGCCGGCGATTGCCTCGATCCGCAACGACCCGGAGAAGCGGACGCCGATTCACATCCTTCAACGGGGCGATCACAACAACAGGGGCGAGCAAGTGGGCATGCGATTTCCGGGGGTGTTCTTGCCCGATGGAGCACCCGAGATGTCGCCCGACACTCCGAATCCCAAGACGAAGTTGGCGCAGTGGCTCACCGAGCCGGACCATCCGTTGACCGCGCGGGTGATGGCCAACCGCTTGTGGACGTGGCATTTCGGCAACGGCATCGTGAACACGCCGAACGACTTTGGCTTTAACGGTGAGCGCCCCAGCCATCCCGAGCTGCTCGATTATCTTGCCAACGAGTTCGTCGAGAACGGCTGGAGCGTGAAGGCGTTGCACCGCAAGATCCTGCTCAGCAGCACCTATCGGCAGTCGTCACACTCGTCGGTGACGCGGCAGGCCACAGCGAAGGACCCCGAAAACCGGCTGCTGTGGCGTTTCAGCCGGCGACGCCTTGAAGCCGAGGAAATCCGCGACGCCATGTTGGCCGTCTCGGGCAAGCTGAACCGGAAGGCGGGTGGCGAGAGCGTGATCGTGCCGGTGGAAGAAGAACTGGTGAAGCTGCTCTACAAGCCCTATCAGTGGAAGGTGGCCCAGGATCCCGCAGAGCACTTCCGCCGATCGGTGTACCTGATCGCGAAGCGTAACCTGCGGCTGCCGTTCATGGAAGTCTTTGATCAACCGGCGCTGCTCACGACCTGCGCTCGGCGTGAAGCCAGCACCCACGCCCCCCAGGCCCTCGAGCTGCTGAACGGACGCCTCTCGAATCAACTGGCCCGCTTTTTGGCGGATAGGTTGCAGCGCGAGGTCGGCGGCGACCCCACGCAACAGGTCGAGCGAGCGTATCTGTTGGCGGCCGGCAGGGCGCCCACCCAAGACGAGTTGCGGCTTGGAGTCGCGTTCCTCGCACATCAGCCTCTCAAGGAGTTTGCGCTCGCCGTGTTCAACCTGAACGCCTTTCTGTACGTGAACTAGGGGAGCGCCCGTCCACCCCGTGCTGTGTAGCCAGGCGGTCTCCTCCCTCGAACCGACCAGGGCCCACCATCATCATGATCGAGGTCACGGATCTCAGCTTCGGCTACCCCAAAGCCAAGGGCAGAGCCATCGACGGGCTGAGCTTCACGGTCGGCCGTGGTGAGATTCTGGGCTTTCTAGGACCCAACGGCGCCGGAAAATCGACGACACAGAAGATCCTGATCGGCCTGCTGCGCGACTTCGACGGCAGCGTGTCGGTGCTGGGCAAGTCGCTGGCAAATTGGGGCTCCGACTACTACGAGCACGTCGGCGTGGCCTTCGAGTTTCCCAACCACTACCGTAAGCTAACCGGGCTCGAGAATCTGTCGTACTTTCGTTCGTTGTACAGCGACCACACACGGTCGCCGCGCGAGCTGCTCGAGCAGGTCGGTCTGGCCGACGACGGCGACATGCCCGTCGCCCAGTACTCCAAGGGCATGAAGAACCGGCTCAGCGTCGCTCGGGCGCTGCTCAACGACCCCGGGCTGCTGTTTCTCGACGAGCCGACAGGTGGGCTCGATCCCGTCGGCGGCCGGGGCATCAAAGACCTGCTGCGCGAGCAGAAGCAGCACGGAAAAACGGTCTTCCTTACGACCCACGACATGGCGGTGGCGGACCAGATCTGTGATCGCGTGGCGTTCATCGTAGACGGCAAGATCAGCCTGATTGATGCGCCCCGCGAGCTTAAGCTGCGCTATGGCGACCACCGTGTGCGCGTCGAGTATCGAGTCCGGGACCGAACGGAACACCAGGAGTTTCCTCTCGCCGGCCTCGGCGAAAACAGCACTTTTCTGGATCTATTGCGCACCAGCGAAGTGCAAACGATCCACACCCTTGAAGCGACGCTGGAGGACATCTTCATCCGCATCACCGGTAAGAGCCTGCAATGACGCGCCTGCTCGCCACCATGCGCTGCGACGTGCGGCTGCAGGTGCGCAACGGCTTCTACTGGGCGGCGGCGTTTCTGCTCGGGACCTTCGCCGTGTTGATCACCCAGTTGCCGGAGTTCGACTGGGCACCGGTGATGCCCGTGGTGGTGCTGGGGAATCTCGTCCTGGCGACATTCATGTTCATGGGAGGGCTGGTGCTGCTGGAGAAGGACGACGGAACCCTCGAAGCCCAGGTCGTGACTCCTCTGCGCACCGGCGAATACCTGGCCTCCAAGGTGGTGACGCTGACCGCACTGTCGCTGATCGAGAACGCGGCGATCGTTCTGCTGGCCTGTGGTATCGGTTTCGCGGTCCTGCCGCTGGTGCTGGGTATCGTGCTCGCCTCCGCTATCTATTGCCTGACCGGGTTCGTGGCGGTCGCGCGTTACGACTCGATCAACGAGTACCTTTTCCCGTCAATGCTCTACATCGCGGCGTTCTCGCTGCCCTTCCTGCATTACGCCGGGCTTTGGGAGACCCCCCTGATGTACTTGCACCCACTCCAGGCGCCTCTCGTCATCCTCAAGGGCGCCATCTTCCCCCTGGAGGCCTGGGAATGGATTTACGGCCTGCTCTATTCGGCGCTGTGGATCGCGGTGACCTACGTCTGGAGCCGGCGCACCTTCCAGCGGTTTGTCACCGCGAGCGCCGGGGCGCGTTGAGATGGGAGTCACCGGCGTCCTGTGGGCCCTAGGGCCGATTGACCTCAAGAGCGTGCGGCGTGATTCGCTGCGGCGTTGGATGTTTCTGCTACCGCTACTGCTCGCTGCTGTGGTTCGCCTTGGCGTGCCACCCCTCGCGGTGTGGCTGGACGAGCGCTTCGACATCGAGTTGGGGCCGTACTTCCCTCTGATTGCCAGCATACTCGTCATGAACACGCCCATGGTCTACGGCATGGTGATCGGTTTCCTATTGCTCGACCAAAAGGATGACCAAACCCTGACCGCTTTGCAGGTGACGCCGCTTACGCCCGGTGGCTATCTGGCGTACCGCATGGGAATCCCTCTGCTGCTGAGCATCGTGACGACACTGTTGGTGTTGCCTCTGAGCGGCGTCGCCACGATCGGTCTGGATCGTCAACTCCTGGCCGCGGTGGGCGCGGCGCCGCTGGCGCCCGCCTTCGCTTTGTTTTTGGCCGCTTTCGCAAACAACAAAGTCCAGGGCTTCGCCCTGACGAAGGCAGCCCAAGGGGTCATCACATGGCCGCCCCTTATCGCATACTTCGTTCACTCGAATTGGCAGTGGGCGTTCGGACTGTGCCCGGCCTATTGGCAGGTGAAACTCTATTGGGAACTCGACGCGCAGGGACCGGCCGTCTGGCCGGTATTCCTCATCGGCATCGCCTATCTTTCGGTGCTGACCGTGCTGCTGCTGCGTCGCTTCGACCGTGTCATACACCGTTGAGCCGTGCATCGCAGTAGAATGATCCTGTGACCGCCGTGTCCGAACACGTCCGCCCTACTCGGAATCGCCGCGAATTCATCCACGACGCCTTTTGTGGCTTCGGCTCGATTGCGATGGCCTCGATGCTGCAGCGGGATCCGCTGCTGGCCGCGGGCCCGAACCCGCTGGCGCCGCAGGCCGCGCATCACGACGCCAAAGCGAAAGCCGTCATCTTTCTGTTCATGGCGGGCGGCCCCAGTCAGGTCGAGACCTTCGACCCCAAGCCGCTGTTGAACGAGCTGGACGGCCAGCCGCGTCCCAAGGAGTTCGGCGAAGCGAAGTATCAGTTCGTCAAAGACGACGCCAAGCTGCTGGGCGCCAAACGCACATTCAAGAAGTATGGCCAAGCGGGCATTGAAGTCTCCGACCTCTTCCCTTATACCGCCGAGCGCATCGACGACATCGCGGTCCTGCGCGGCTGCCACGGCGACATGGTCGTCCACTCCGCCGCCCAATACGAGCTTTTCACCGGACGCGTCGTGCCGGGCTTCCCCAGCATGGGCTCGTGGTCGATCTACGGCCTGGGCTCGGAAGCCGAGTCGCTGCCAGCCTACGTGGTCATGCCCGATCCCGACGGAGCGCTCGAGGCCGGGCAGCCGATGTACGGTCACGGCTTCCTGCCGGCGGTCTACCAGCCCACGATGTTCCGGTCGGGCGACAAGCCTGTGCTGAACCTCGATTTACCCGAGAACGTCAGCCTCGAGCAGCGCCGCGAGACCGTCAAGCTCATCCGCGAGTTGAACGAAGCCACGCTCGCCGAGGACGACGACGAGTTCGGCGCCCGTATCCGGGCCTACGATCTGGCTTTCAAGATGCAAACCGAAGCGCCCAAGCTGCTCGACATCTCGAACGAGCCGCAGGAGACACGCGATCTCTACGGAGTCGGCGTCGAACCCACCGACGACTACGGCCGCCGTTGTCTGCTGGCGCGCCGTCTGGTCGAGAAGGGCGTGCGTTTCGTCACCGTGGTTTCCGGCGGCGGTCCCGGCAACCTGCAGTGGGACGCGCATGCCGACATCGAAGAGAACCATCTGCGCATGGCGTCGGAAACCGACAAACCGGTGGTGGCCCTGCTCACCGACCTCAAGCGCCGAGGCCTGCTCGAGTCGACGCTCGTGCTGTGGGGTGGCGAGTTCGGCCGTTCGCCCGAGGCCCAAAGCGGCAAGGGGCGCGACCACCACAACCTGGGCTTTTCGATGTGGATGGCCGGCGGCGGCATCAAGGGCGGCCAGGTTGTCGGCGCCACCGACGCCATCGGCTTACACGCGGTCGAGAACCGCTGCCACTTCCGCGACATTCACACCACGCTGCTCCACCAACTCGGCCTCGAGCAAGATCGCCTCAGCTACCTCCACATGGGCCGCAAAGAACGACTCACCCAGGTCCACGGGCGCGTCATCAAAGAGATCGTGTAAGCTCGGGGCGGGCGCTCCCGGGCAAGTCGGTAAAGGCATATCGTGTGCCGCCTGCCGAGCTTAGCGCCATTTTCGAACAAGAACGAGGAGTCCGTCATGAAACTGCAAGGGTTTTCGCGCCGTACACTGCTCACGGGCGCCGCCGGTGCCGCCGGATTGGCCACCTTGCCGCTCTCTTGCGCCGGCCGTTCTGAGCGGCTGACGATCACAAAGATCGAGATCTTCCAGGTCGTCATTCCCATCCAAGACGACATCATCAACAGCCCCGAGTTCACCCCCGACTCACTCTCGGAGTTCCCCAAGGGACCCAAGATCATCGTCAAGCTGCACACGGGTTCAGGCGTAGTGGGCGTCGGCGAGACCTCGCGCAACGTGAAGAAGGAAGGTGCGCAGCGCAATGCGGCCGGCCTGACGGGCAAGAATCTGCTCGACCTCAACCTGCCACGGCTGAATCTACCCGACAGATCGACTCAAGCCGCTTTTGAAATCGCTTGTTACGACGCGGTCGGCAAAGCTTTCGGATGGCCTGTCTACCAGTTGCTCGGAGGCCTGGCCCAAGACAAAGTGCTTGTACCTTATTGGTGCGGGCGTAAGACCGCGGCCGACGCTCGCCGGGTCGCCGAACGAACGCTGCAAGGCGGCTTCAAGGCGCTCAAGATGAAGGGCCGGCCCGGCGACCCGATCGTGGATGCCGTGCGCGCCGTCGTAGATGTAGCGCCCGAGGTCAAGATTACGGTCGATTTCAACCGCCACTACAAGACCGCCGACAAGTTCCTGCCAATCGGCAAGGCGTTAGACGAGATCAGCAACATGCGGACAATCGAGGATCCCGTCGACGACCTGGCCGAGCTGGCGAAGCTCGCGAAGGCGCTCAAGACTCCCATCACAATGACCACGACGAGCCCGGCTCGGATCTTCGAGGCAGCCAAGGCCCAGGCCTGCGCCTACATCAATACGTCGCCGCGGCCTTCGATGCGGGGTTTCGTGGTCAACTCCGTAGTGGCGGGCGCAGCGGGCATGCCGGTGTGGCATGGCTCCGGGCACGAATTAGGCATCAAGGATGCCGCGTTCGTCCATTCCTGTGCCGCGGCGGCCAACTGCACGTTGCCAAGCGACATTCTCTCCTATCAGCGGGTTGACGATCTGATCGTTCAGCCGATCGAGATCAAGGATAGCTACGCGATCGTGCCGCACACGCCGGGGCTGGGCGTCGAGCTGGATGAAGACGCCGTCGGGCGCTACGCGGTGTAGATCACGAGCAGGCGGAGCGCGGCGTTGAGCCGGCAAGCCGAACCGAGACGACCTAGAGAGGTAAAGCGAGGTCAGGTCTGTCAGCGGCGGGGCCAAGAGTGCTACCTCCCGAAGCCCTAGCTGACCGGTAGCGCGGCGTAGGCAGTTTGCTGCAACTGCCCCAGGGCCTTTACTAGCCTCTCGAGCTCCGCCGCGCCGAGCACCGGGGCCCCGACTACAATCCTGACCTGCACCCGCATATAGAGAACATGAAACTGGAGCAGCTCACGAACCACGTTCGCCATGAACTCGGGGTCCTCGACACAAGGAGCGATCAGCCGGCACATCGAGCAGACACGCAGGAAGTCCACTCGCATCTCCCGCAAATATCGCCGCGCGAGTTTTCGCCGGGCTCGTCTCAAGCGGCGCCCCGGCTTGCGATCGGCCAGGGGTCCAGTATCCTCCCGACCTACGAGTTTCGTGAGGACTTGATAACGGGAGGGATCCGGCTCGACGTCGGGATAAGCTGTATCCTGGAATGCGTGCGAACCGCCCAGGAGCCCCCAGGCTAGGCCAAGAGCCATCAACAGAGCTAAGGCAAAGAAGACAAGGACTGCCGTCATCGAGGTTGTTCCTCAGCCAGGTGCAGGTGCGGAGACTCGATACTGCTTGGAGAAAACGGGCCCGCAATCACTTCCGCCCTGACAACCGGATCATCTCACACGAGGCAGATGAATGAGAATGGACCCTTGGTAACGAATTGAGTCTAGGGCACTTCCCTACGTGCGTACTGGCCTCTCGCCCGAACGAAAAACTCCAGTACCATCCCTAGAAGAAATAGCACTTCTGGCTGCAATATCGACCGCTCTGCCGTAAACTCCTCGCTAGTGCGTCGAGCACAACAGCGGCAGGGAGTGTCAAAAAGGGTGTTCGGCTCGAATCACGTACCAGAAGCTAGTCGAGCCTCGGCACTCATGGCTTCCGCTCTCCGGGGGCGTCCCAAGGGAGAAGCCAGCCTAAGATCGCCGAACCTGCCACGATTGCAAGCCCGTTTGGGTCACTCTGGCGAGACAACACCCCCAAACCAGAATGCCGGTCATGGCACCGCCGGTTCGTAGAAAACAACGTCCGGTAGCACTTGCATGTCGGGACCGATCGAACAGGCGCCACATGCGATGCGATAACCGTAGTCCGACGCTTCAAGCCACTGGGAAACCTTCAACTCATCGTCGACGTTCTGCTCGGTGGAAATCACGATGCGCGGACGATGCTTTGACAGGGTCTCCTGCGCGCCCTCGAGGACGCTCAACGAGGAACTCTTGACGTCGATCTTGATCACATCGACCCGATCAAGTTTCAGTTCCTCCACCATTTTGTCGACGCGAGAAAGCAGGACTGCGGGTCCATCGCGATCGGCCGGGAACCAGACGGGCTTAGGGTAAAGGATCACGCGACCCGCATCGATATGCTCTTGAAGGTTGCGACGCAGGCATTCCAGACTCTTGGGTTCCGGCTCGACGACGATTACCTGGCTGGCGCCCAACTCGATCGCCTTCAAGGCCGTCACACCGACCGGCGCACCGCAGTCAACTACGACATCGCCTTCACGGATACCGCCTCGCTCCCAACCGTAGATATCGACTTTCTGCTGGGCCAGTCGGTACGACAATGTGCCCCCGTGACCCCTGGGCGTCCAGTACTTGCCCATCGTACTCGTCCACAACCATAACCCTCCGGTTCCGCCCGCACAAACCGCAGGCCTATCTGCCCGACCTCTTGCTCGACAGCGTACCTCGTCTTCGCACCCCGCAGTACCTCGTCCGAGGTACACATCGGCATGCGGCCCGCCAGCGCTAGTCCCCAAGGAAAGATCGGTGGATACAACCACCCAGTGGCGGCCACAACAATAACGACGGCGCCTACCACGATGAACGCTTGAAGGATGATTCGTACGGTGGTGACTACTATGGACATTACACGACCTCCACGGGATTCACGTGCTTACTGATCCCCGCCGCTCTGGTGGTCACTATATCAAACCTACTGGTCCTGCCCGCGACACCTTTCTCATCACACCCCCACCTCCAGAGGCACATTCCCGCTGCAAAAGGTGACCCGACGAGGTGCTTCAGCAACCGACGGAGTCTTCGCACAGCCCTCACAAATCCGCCACCTCATGCTGGGATGCCTTCTGACCTCGACTCGATCCGCGAGGCGTACTGGGCACTTTCGGACCGGCACAGCTTTCGGAGAATCGGACATTTCCGGGCATTCGAACCGGGAACGGCGCCTGTGACCCTGCCCGCAACCCACACAGGACCTTTGCGCCCGAAGGGCCGAAATCCTCGTAAACACTGCCCAACGGCTCTCACCGGTTGGCCTCGGGGCCCTCGCAAGCGCGGTGCTATAGTATGGATGCGATAGAGAGCCCGCGAGAGCTGCGAGGCGGTCGACTGTCGTCATCTTGCTCGGTATCCTCAGTCGCCTTCTGGCGGACGCCCCGCCCCAGATCGCCAGCCCGTCAGCCGCCTTCACCATGGACTTCGATCAAATGCACGCCTTCTTGGAGATCGTTCGCTTGAAGAGCTTCTCGAAGGCGGCAAAGACCTGCTTCCGCACGCAGCCCGGCATCAGCGCGCAGATCCGGCAGATGGAGCAGGAGCTGGACAGCCAACTGTTCGAGCGCTTCGGCAACCGCATCTCACTCACCGCCGCGGGTAAGATATTCGCCGCATTCGCCGAGCAGATTCTCGAAACACGGCGGCAGGCGTTCGATGCCGTACGGGAACTAGAGAACGTAACGCGCGGCGAGCTGATCATCGCTGCCAACGAGGCGACCTGCGTGAACGTGCTTCCGCAGGTGTTCTCGACCTACAAGAACGACTACCCCAACGTCCAGTTGCAGGTGTTGCGCTCCTACGGCTCAAGCATTGTCGACTCGGTGCTCGACAACTCGGTCGATTTCGGTGTTACGCATCTGCCCGTCCCCGAGCGGCGCCTGTCGATCGTTCAGATCCACACCGACGAGATCCGGCTGCTCGTCCCGCCGGACCATCCCCTGGCCAAGCAGACGTCGGTGAAGACCGAGCAGATCGTCAAGCATCCCCTCCTGCTGCCCAAGCAGGGGCGCACGCGGTCGCGCATCAATGAGTACCTCGATGTCTACATCGATGAGATCAACATCTCGATGGAGCTCGAGTCGAGCCAGATGGTCAAGCAGTTCATCATCGCGGGGCTCGGGATCGGATTCATGGCAGTGACGAACGCACAGGCCGACATTGCGAGCGGGGCACTGGTGACCGTCCCTCTAGCCCCGCTGCCGATGATTCGGACGCTGGGGCTGATCTATCGCAAGGACAAGGCACTATCGCGGCCGGCGCTGAACTTCATCGAGGTCGTGGTCGAGTTCGCGCGGCGGTCCGAGGCCAAGTCGACAACGCAGCCCCAAGCGCAACCGAGCGGCTCGGTGTTGGCAAAAGGCCCACGCAAGGCTTCGAAAGCATCATGAAGTGGGTGCTCAAGACCTCCTCGGTGCGCGTGGCCACGCGCGAGAACGAAGGCGTCTACCGCTCGTTCGATGAAGTGCCGGCGGCTCTGCGCGAAGAGATCCACGAAGCGCTCTCCGGACCGAACACCGAGACCATCTACATCGCCAACCAGGAAGCTTACGAGCGAATCAAGCAGCACCGGGCTTCTAAACTCGGCGCCGGTGAGTTCGGCGAGCTGCCTTCACCACCCGCCATCAGACGATTCAGCATCAGCTGGAAGATGGCTCTAGCCGCCGGGTTCTCCACCACGGCCGCGCTGGCTTTGCTGTGGCTGTGGCTTATCCTAAGCGGTAAATCGTAAGTCCCGAAAGTAGTTTCGGATAGAAGTCGGTCGACTTCTGCGGCATCACTCCACCCGCGAAGGCGACTTCGGCCACCTTCGCGACCGGCACGGACCGCAGCAGGCAAGCGATCTGCGCACCCCCGGATCGCACTTCGTCGACCGCCGACTGGAAGCCGCGCACATAACGGATGTTCTTCAGCTCGCGCACGTCTTCTTCGGAGATGTCCATCGTCGCGCCGAGCAGCGCCCTGTGCAGAACGACCACGTCAAGGCCGCGCTCCAACTCGCTCGTGCCACTCAGAAGGGAGCCACTGAGAAGGGAGCTGACCGCGTCCGCCTTCTCAGCCAATAAATACGCTCGCAGATCGCCCTCCATCACAAGACCGATGGCGGCGCGTCCTGCGGGTGCGTGCCGCAGCGCGTCTTGCAGCTTGTCGGCCGACGAGAAGACCTCGATCCCAAAAAGCCGGCAGGCCTTTTCGAGAAGAGTGCCGGGGTCGAATCCCTCCAGGCCGCTCAGCACGCGGTGCGTCGCCAGCACGACCAAACCCTCTTGCCGCATGTTGACGAAGGTCATCATGACCTTGTCGGCGCCCACGAGGTCGGGGTTCTCGCGGGCGTAGGCGAGCGCGGTTTCGTAGCGGTGATGCCCGTCGGCGATGAGCAGCTTTTTAGGTTCCATCGCCGCCTGGATCGCTGTGGCGGCGTCGGGGTCGTCGATCTTCCACAGCGTGTGGCGCACGCCGAGCTCGTCCTCGACAAAGAGCAGCGGCGAGTGCTCCTCGGCCTTCTCGAGCCACGCATCGATTACGTGCTCGGGATCGTCATAGAGCACGAAGAGCTGGCCGAAGTGGGCCTTGGTGTGGCGAGTGAGTTGAAGCCGATCGAGCTTGGGCCCCGAATGGGTGAGTTCGTGGCCGTGTACGACGCGGGCTTCGTAGGGCAGCACCTCGGTGAGCCCGATGAATCCCTTGCGCACACACACCTCTTTGGTCTCGGGGTGGACGAACTCCTGGAAGTAGGCGTAGAAGGACGGCTCGTCGTCCGGCGCGAGAATACCGTCGTCGATCCAGGCTTGGAGCCTGTCGGCCGCGCGCGTGTAGACGTTGCGGCCGCCGTTGTCCGAGGGCTCTTGGCGGCCTTTGGTGAGGCGCACGAAGTTGTAGGGACTTGCGTCGTAATAGCGCTGTTGCAGCTCGGGGGTGATCTTGTCGTAAGGCTGCGTGACGAGACGATTCGGATCGCCCGCCTTCGGGGTGTAGCGATACGCTGGGAACGGAAAGACCTTGGCCATAAGAGACTCCAGGATAGCGAGGAACAGGGGCGGGCTGATTCGCTACCCGGCCAGTAGTGGAATGTCGCGGAGATTCCTTAGGCGTTGTAAGGCGGGCCCCTGTGCCCGCCCGGCTGCTCGTTTTACCATTAAGTTCTCTTTGCCGCAGTCCATCCAGTGGTCCCTCTGCAAGCGCCGCGCGCGGCATCGTGCAGTCTCGCCTCCGTAGCTCGGGGCGTAGCTCGGAGCTTCGGTCTATGCCATGATGTTATCCGGCGCGGCGGCTCGCTGTACCCCGCATCGCAAGAAGGGGTTGGCCATCACATGTCACATCGCACGAACCGACGTGAATTCGCGGCACTCGGTGTCGGGGCCCTCGCCTTCGGCACGTGCGGCGAAACCGACGCGCCCGAAGCAGTCGGTGGCGGCTCGCTGATCGGGGCGAAGGCCGTCAAGCCCAGCCAAGTCGGCCAGGAAGTGCTCGCATCGGGGGGCAACGCGATCGATGCGGCGATTACCGCGGCTCTCACTGCAGGGGTGACCGAATTGGCCGCCTGCGGCATCGCCGGCTACGGGGGCCACATGGTGATCGCACTCGCCAACGGGACCGTCACCGCCATTGATTACAACTCGACCGCTCCCGCCGCCATGCGCGCCGACACGTTCGCGCCTGACAAGAACGGCAACGTTCCCATGGCGCATAACCACGGGTGGCTATCGGCGGGGGTTCCCGGCACGATCGCCGGGATGCAGTTGGCGCTCGAGAAGTATGGCACTCGTAGCTTCCGCGACGCGCTCGCCCCGGGCATCGCCTACGCGCGCGACGGCTTCGAGATCAGCGAGGAGCTCGCTGGCAGGTTGGTGCGGGAGGCGCCCAAGCTTCGCAAGGACGCGGGGTCGGTTCGGTTGCTCTTCAAGGACGGCAAACCGTTGCCGCAGGGCACTACGTTTCAGAATCCCGAGCTGACGGCGGTGCTCGAAGAGCTGGCCGCGGCGAATTCGGTCGAGCCCTTCTACCGCGGCGAGTTCGGCAAGCAGATCGCCGCGCAGTTCGAAAAGAACGGCGGCATCGTCACCGCCGACGACATGGCGGCCTACCGCGCCCATGAAGTCGAGCCGGTACAGGTTGATTGGCGCGGCTACTCGATCTACACCGCTCCACTCACGGCCGGCGGGGCCACTTCCCTCCAGGCCATCGGCATCATGAAAGCCCTCGGATGGGAGAACTACACCGACATCCAACAGCAGTATCACGCCCGGCTCGAGGCGTTGCGCATCGCGTGGCACGACCGCTTCACGCTATTCGGCGACCCGGCCCATGTTGAGGTGCCTGTCGCCAAACTCCTCTCCGACGAGTACGCGCAGGAGGCGGCGGCGCGCGTCCGCGGGGCGGTCGAGAAGAAGCAGCCGCTCGACGTCAAGACCGAGTCCCGCAAACAAGGCGGGACCATCCATATCAGCGCGGCCGACCGGGCCGGCAACCTCGTCTCCCTGACGCTGACGCACGGCGAGAGCTTCGGCGCGCGTACGACAGTCGATGGGCTGGGCCTAATCCTCGGCCATGGCATGTCGCGCTTCGACCCGTGGCCTGGCGCGGCCAACGCTCCGGGTCCCGGCAAGAAGCCGCTGCACAACATGTGCCCCACCGTGGTGTTGCGCGACGGCCGTCCCATCTTCGCTGTCGGCGGACGCGGCGGCCGGCGCATTCCCAACTCGCTCTTCGACGTGTTAATGAACTTCGTAGGCCAGGACCGCCCGATGCAAGAGGCGATCGACGCGCCCCGCATGCACACCGAGGGCTCGCTGGACGTCCATTGCGACGCGCCCTGGCCCGAGGAAGACAAAGTGTGCCTGGGAGGCCTTGGCTACAACGTCATCGACGCGCGAAGCGCGTTCATGAGCGCCGCGCACTTCGACCACGCCACCGGCGAGACGGCGGCTGTCTGGCGCTGAGCTTCGGACTCGGATCACAAGGACTACCCCATGCTTCATCGAACGGTTCGCATCCTCTTACTCCTGAGCATCGCTGTCGGCGCCACCTACGCCCAGCAGCCCGACCTCGTCCTTCACAACGCCAAGGTTGTCACCGTTAACGACGCCTTCGACATCGCCGAGGCCGTCGCCGTCAAGGGGGATCGCATCGTCGCGGTAGGTTCGAACGATCAAGTAGTGTCGCTCGCCGGCTCCGCGACCAAGACGATCGACCTCCAAGGTGCCACTGTCCTCCCCGGCCTGATGGACTCCCATTCACACGCCCCCGGCGCTGCGATGTACGAGTTCGACCATGAAGTACCCGAGATGCAGTCGATCGCCGACGTGCTGGCATACATCAAGTCGCGCGCCGCTCGACTCGAAGACGGGCAGTGGATCCGCGTCCGCCAAGTCTTCATTACGCGGTTGCGCGAGGAGCGCTACCCGACGCGGGAGGAACTCGACGAAGCTGCGCCGAACAACCCGGTCTACTTCAGCACGGGGCCGGACGCATCGCTCAACTCGCTTGCGCTCAAGCTCAGCGGCATCGACAACGACTTCAAGATCAACGACGGCAAGCCCGGACGCATCGAGCGCGACGCCAAGACGGGCGAGCCCAGCGGCATCATCCGCAGCGCCGGCCGCTTCGTCAAGTACGAGCCGAGTGAGAAGGCTCCCGCGCGCGAAGACCGCTTGCGGCGTCTCAAAGAGCTGCTGGCCGATTACAACGCCGTTGGCATCACCAGCATCGTCGACCGCAATGCGAGTGACCAGGGTGTCGAGCTCTACCGCGAGCTGAAGCAACGCGGCGAGTTAAGTTGCCGCGTGTTCCTGTCGCTCGCCGTCAACGCGCAGCAGCCCATCGAGCAGATCCGGGAGCGCATCCTCAAGGCCGCGCGCAGCCCGTTGCACGAGTACGACAACATGCTGTGGCTGCGCGGCGTCAAGACGTTCCTCGACGGTGGCATGCTCACCGGCAGCGCCTATCTACGCCGACCCTGGGGCGTGAGCAAGGTCTACTCGATCGACGACCCAGCCTATCGCGGCATGCGCTACATCGAGCCCGGCAAGCTCTACCGCATCGCGCGGCTGGCGCTCGAGAACGATCTACAGATGACGGCCCACTCGGTCGGCGACGGCGCGGTTCACGCGCTCATCGAAGCCTATGAGGAGATCAACAACGAGCTCCCGGTGCGCGGGCGGCGTCCCAACATCACCCATTGCAACTTCATGAGCCTCGAAGCGATCAAGAAGATGCAGCGGCTCGGCATCGTCGCCGACCTGCAGCCGGCATGGCTCGAACGCGACGGCGCGACGCTGCTGAAGCACTTCGGCGACGAACGCCTCGAGTACTTCCAGCCCTACAAGACTATCTTCGACCACGGCGTGATCGTGGGTGGCGGCTCCGACCACATGCAAAAGATCGGCCGCATGCGGTCGATCAACCCCTACAATCCCTTCTTCGGCATGTGGATCACTCTGACCCGCCAACCCCGCTGGACCGACAAAATCCTCCACCCCGAGCAGCGGATCAGCCGCGAGCAAGCGATCCGGCTCTACACCATCAACAACGCCTATCTGATGTTCCAGGAGCAGGAGAAGGGCTCGCTCGAAAAGGGCAAGCTCGCCGACTTCACCATCCTGAAGACCGACATCCTCACCTGCCCGCTCGACCAGGTGAAGGACATCGAGGTCGAGCAAACCTACCTCGGTGGCACGTTGATCTACTCCGCTGCCCTTTGACCATTACCCTCGCAACCACCTCGTCCTCGTCGCGGCGGGCACGCAAGTTCGCTAGACTATTGTCTGAAGGCTCTCAACTGTGGCTACCCGATCGCAGGACGACCGGTTCCCACGCCGAGAATACAAACAGGCGCCCATCGAGGAGGCTGTTTGTGAATTTCGGTTTGCGGATTTCGATTGGGACCCAACGATTCCAGGTAGACTCCATGAAACAATCAAGAAAACCTATACCCGGAAACCGCAAGCGGTGAAGTTCTTTCAAGCGGAGTTTATCGCGAGTCCAGAAGCAACAGCCAGCGCCTCCGTTCGTGAACTTCCCACACGAACCCAGTTTTCGACCGAAGACGAGCGACACGTTTTGTCCGTCGGCCCCCAAGTGCTCAGCGTCAGCGAGCGGCGCCCATACGGAACGTGGCGGACCTTCAAGCGACGCATAAAGTCTGCATATACTGAATTCGAAGAGGTAGCTGGTCAACATGAAATCACGCGCGTAGGAATCAGATACATAAATATAGTGCATATTGAGATGAGCAAGCCTGTTAACCTCCACCAATACTTTACGTGTGCGCCCCAAGACTTAAGTGAGATCTTGCACGAGCACTTACCGAAGAACCTCGCTGCGGTGTTGAGCAGGCAGGAGTACTCTTACCCAGACGGTGTTAAGCTGGCACGAGTGTTTGCTAATGCAGCAGCACCAGACGGATTTCTGGGACTTCTGCTGGATATCGATGTATATTGACACCCTTCGGAAGCAAGGAAGCAAAAGGTGGACGTCTTTTCATTAGTTGAGAAACTCCGTAGACGTGAACGGGTTGCGTTCGAGGCATCGATAACCGATGAAAGTCGAAAACAATTTGGCAAGAAGTAACTTGGCCTTCCAATTCTCGGCAAATCAAGCTGTGCCAAGCCTGATACCTGAACGTCGTCCCGAGACTGCGGTTAGCGAGTCAGCCGCTGAGCGCCCCGAGTCAAGGCAATCAAGATGTGTCTCGCGGTATCTGGAACTGGCGGATCTAACCTGGGCTCATGTGTTTCAGGGAACCGCTACGACGCAGTCGGAACCGTGGAGCCATCTCGCCTGGTTGGCCCAATCTCTTCTCTCCGAACAGGCCACGCGGTTTGCGGAATTGTACGAGCGACTAGATCGACTCGCGGAACTCCGTGAGGACTGGGACACTTACGGTGCACCCCCTCCCAATAGGTCTTCCATAAGTAACGCGCCCTCGATCCTCGCCCTCTTCGAGAAAGCATATCTGACCCCTGCTAAGGTTGTCCCATCCGCTGAAGGAGGAGCAGGAATCGTGTTCGTACGGGGCGAGAGGTACGCGGATGTTGAGTGCCTCAACGACGGCGATGTGCTGGCGGCGAAGTATACAGGTGAGGGGGAACCTGAAGTGTGGGAAGTGAAGACGCGTTCGGAAGCAGTTGACGAAGTGCGGAGGCATCTACAAGATTGACCTCGCCGAGAAAGGCAGAGGCCAGCCGCAGCCGCCCTCAGGAGTGGAGCTTCAAACCCGAGGAAGAGCTGTACCGAAGGTACACATCTGATCACTGGACGGCAGGGGTGTTTACTGGTGTCGGGTTGCGGTTCCCTAATCCTTCCTTCAATAGGTCGAGACTCAGTTCTCCGGCGGACGTACTTATTGAATCCCGCAAATTATTATGACACTTTTTGATAGTGTGGAGCATCTATATATGTATGGGCAACCCCAAAGGTGCGAAGCGGGATTTCAAGGCGCTGGAGAAGCGCCGTTTCGAAGCGATGCGGCTGCTCCACCAAGGCCACAATCAGTCCGAGACGGCGAGACGGCTGAACGTCGCTCGCCAAACCGTCAGTGAGTGGCGGCGGCAATACCGCGAGCAGGGTGCGGCCGGACTCCGCCAGGCCGGGCGCGCCGGACGCAAGCCGCTCCTCGATGCCGCACAACGCGAACGCCTGACGTCGCTGCTGCTGGAAGGCCCGGAAGCCCACGGCTTCCCAACGCCCCTGTGGAGCTGTCCGCGGGTGGCTCGGCTGACCGGAGACGAGTTCGGGGTCGCATACCACGCAGGCCACGCCTGGAAGATCCTGCGAGCGCTCGACTGGAGCCCGCAACGCCCGGCCGGAAAGGCGCGCGAGCGCAACGAAGAGCGGATCCGCACCTGGAAGCGCAAGACCTGGAAGCGCATTAAAAAAAAGCCCAAAACGAAGGCCGTACGCTCGTCTTCATCGACGAAAGCGGATTGAGTCAGAAGCCGCATCGCTGCCGCACCTGGGCGCCACGTGGCCAAACACCGGTGCTGCAGTTTAACTTCAACTGGGAGAAGCTTTCCGTCTCGGCGGGGCTGACGCTGCGTAACTTCTACTTCCGGCTCTATCCCGGTGCGATCGGCAAAGAGCAAGTGACCGACTTTCTCAAGGCGTTGGTACGTCATATCGATCGCCCGCTGCTGATCGTCTGGGATCGGCTGCCGGCGCACCGTAGCCGCCTGGTGCAAGAGTTCATCGAACTCTCCGAAGGCCACATCGCAACCGAGTACTTGCCACCCTATGCGCCGGAGTTGAATCCGGTGGAATACATCTGGGCTTACTGGAAGCAGCACGAGTTGCCGAACGTCTGTCCGAAAGACTACGGCGAGCTGAACGAGCGGGCCCGCAAGGCACTCCGCCGCATGTACCGCAAACCGCGTTTGATCACGGCCTTCTGGAAACAGTCTTCTCTTTGTTTTGACTGACTCTATATTATGCGGCAGTCAATAGGGACGGGCCGAAGCATTTCGAGGGATGGGGTGTCCTTGGCTGCTATGTGCTGGATGTCCCCAAGAAGGTCGTGAGCGCAACGCAGGAAGTGTTCGAATTCTTCGCCCGGCATAATCCGCTTCCAAGCAACCCAGCACACACGGTGATAGCCCATACGCCAAGGACAGACAAAGAGCTTCCGCCTCTCGTCAAGAAACAAGTGCGAACCCGTCTCGGACAGCGGATGAGAATGCTGATCTCTCCCGAACCGTAGCAATACAACTTGAGCCAGCCTCCTGTGGATCAATCTGTCGCTGCCGGCGAGCCCTCACTCGGCAAACATCTCCTGGAGAACTGCGAACACCTTGTGTCCCGTTCTGGAATCGCCGCCCAACAACCGGCGTGGCTTGAGCGTAACGGCTTCCGCCCTTGCCGCGGTTGTTACGCGGTCGGCGTTCAAAGGAGCCGTCGGTCGAACGGATGATCTGTTGCTTCGACGATCTTGATTCGGCGACGATCCTTGTGGGCGGGATTCAACAGGACATTGTACGTGTCGGGCACGATCACGCACGGGACGCGCAGCAAGCTGCTACCGCCTTGTTTGAGCCAGGTATCGCCCAGTCTGCGGGTCACAGCCAGGTTGTCACGCCAGTCGCGGGGCAGAGTGGTCGCGTCGACCGTCTTCATCGAGACGTTATCAGGCGCTTCGATCTTGAGGAACCGGTAGGTCGTAGGCAGCTCGTCCACCGCCAACTCCTGTTGGACAAGCATCTCCAGCAGCGCGGTCGCGGGGTTGGGTGCACAGTAGACGACGCAGCGGCCTCTTGTGTGCCAGCGTCCGGATGCTCGAAGACCGCTGCGTCCATCAACCGAGACGTGATTTCTAATGCGCCAGAGGATCACCGGCCGTCAGGTGAAGATGCCTTCGTCGATCTGGTACAGCATCTCTTCCACGAGCCGGGCGCCGGCCTCCGTCCTGAGAAGCTTGAGTGGGTTTTGATCTTCGAAGCGCCGCCTTGGCTTGCGGAGCCAGTGCAGCGCCTGCTCAGGTTCGCCAAATACCTGCCGCGCAAGAGCCAGTATGCGGGCGACGCGGACGGCCCGGTCCGACTCGTCTCGGCTAAGCCGCTGGCGCCTGGCCCGGCGATGTGACAAGGTACGCCTGGGGATGACGAGTTCGTAAACCTCGGAGTCTTCCAGCCCGTGCCTGCGGAGTGAGTTCAGCACTCGCGTCGAGAGCTGCTGCTCGACGAGTTGCACCAAGTCTTTGTCTGACCGTAAGCGGCGGACGCCGAGGACCTCCTCGACCCCGGCATGCGCGGGCCGGGCCGCCGAGACTTGGGGATCTTCAAGAGCCGCGCCGCTCATCAGGAGTCACTATCTTGTTGCGGCGGCAACTGCCCACATTATAGCGGCAATCTGCCCACCGGGTAAGAGGGGTTCACTCTAACGACGTAGACCTCAAACCGCTTCAAGGCCACTCCCATTCGACGCGGTCGAACTCGTTCGGCCCGAGGTCCTCAAGTTGCTGTGCTTCCTCTCGCGACTCGTGCATCGCCTCGAAGGCTTCTCGCCAGCCCTCCCGGACAGGCCGAACCGGTCTCACGAGCACACTGTCGTCCACAACGCCCACTTCAGCTAGCCCCCAGGGGCCCGCGCGGGCCGATCTGTGTCAGCTTCTTCGGTGTGAGCGCGCGGTAACAGTCCGGGAGGTCGAAGCTCTCAAGGACGGGTGGAACGAACGACGATAGCGGCCAGTCGTAGCTCTCGGACTCGGCGACGTCCTTGTAAGAGGTGAGAGCGTTCTTGAGGGTGACTCGAACTACTTGGTTCGAGAGCAGGGCGGCGAAGGTGGCGGGAACCGCGCCCCAGCCCTTGGCCGCTAGATGGACCTCCTCGTGTCCGACGCTCTTCAGCCAGTCGAGCACGCGCAACAGGTCGTAGGTCTTCTGCCCGGCATAGGGATAGTCGAGCATGATCGAGTGGATGGCGTAGAAGTAGTCGCTGCCGTAGGGCTGTAGGAAGCTATCGACGCCGCAGGTGTCGGGCCGCGAGTCGCCGATGCCGCGCACGTCGCAGGTGAAGAAGGGGGCGCTGGGCTCCTGCTTCAGGATCTCCTGAACGAGCGGTTCTTCGCGCAACTCGACGTCCGCGGAATGATGCGAGACATAGAGCACCGCTCGCGGGCCGCTCTTGGGCGGCTGTGAATAGAGGCGGTCTTCCGACAAGCGATAGACGATGGCGTGGACACCGGGCTCCGTGTCCACGGCGTACGAGATCGAGTGGGGCGTCGGATAGTTGCGCGCCTTGCGCGTTCGTAGGATGCGGTACTCGGGCACGCCCACGCGGTCGGGCATCTTCAGCGCGTCCTTCACGGCTCGCACCAAGGCCGGCCCCTGCAAGCGTACGCGCCTGTTCGCGAGAGCTTGCGACTTGGCTTGCGTGAAAGAGTAGATCGGCCGCGAGTCCAGTCCCGCGACCTGCCCCTTCGGCGTGCAGTAGAGCGTCGCGTCGTCTTCGATCGTGAGCTTGGGCTCGACCTGCGCATCGGAAATACCGGTGACGCGGTTGAACCAGCGGTACATAGCCTCGCGGTTCTCCTGCGAGTAGCCGTGATACGTGGGGCCGACGAACCAGCCCACGTTACTCTCGGCATCGAGCAGGCGGTAGAGGTGCTTCAAACGAAGATAGGCCTCTTCGTTGCCTCGTGCGTCGAAGTAGTCTTTCTCTTTGGCAAGTACGATGATCGGCTTGGGCGCCATCGCCGCCAGGAAGTCGTCGTGGTCCAAGCCGAAAGACAACGCTTTGGGTGGACACTGCTCGGTGTCGGCCGGCAATTCGTTTTCGAGATTGCGGCGGAAGGTGGTAACGAAGCAGCTTGGCGCGGCCATGGTCCAACGCTGCTCGACGCCGCACAGCCACGTGGTCATCGTGCCGCCGCCGGAGTTTCCGGTCACGCCGGCGTGCTTGGGATCGACCTCGTCGCGTGTGAGCAGGTAGTCGAGTGCGCGAATACCGTCCCAGGCACGCCACGAGCCGATGGACTCGCCGACCAGGAACTGTTGGTTGCCGGCGTAGAGGTGCTCCCGCGTGCCAGTGCCGATCTTGGGTTGCAGGTTTTCGTCGGTGTACTGCATCCTCTCGCCCTGGCTGATCGGGTCGTACATGAGCACGACGTACCCCATGCGCGTCAACCCTTGCGAGAAAGCTTGGTAGGCCTCGGCCGCTTTGCCGTTGGCCGAGTGGCCGCAGGTTCCGACGACGCCCGGCAACGGGAACTTGCGGCCTTTGGGGATGTAGAGATTGGCGGTCACCAGGAAGTTCGGGCGGCTCTCGAAGATGACGTTCTCGATCTTGTACTCTTCGCGCTCCACCGTGCCGGTGATGCGCGGCTTCAGGGGCGTTCGCTCGGGGAATGGGCCGAAGCACTCGCGCGCCTTCTCTTGCACCCAGCGGACGTAGGCCTCGGCGTCGGCCTTGGTTTTCAGAGCGGCCTTTTTCTCAAGCGAAGCCCGTTCGATCTCGCGCACGCGGTCCACGAAGTACTCATGGACCATGCGGGGGAAGCGATTGAAGGGTGGCAGCGTCTCGGGGACCGGTGCCGGGACAGGGCTTGCCGTGAGGGGCCACCGGCTCAGGCCGCCGGCCAAGGTCAGGGCCGAGGCGGCCAAGGGGACGGATCGGAGGAAACGTCGTCTGGTGGCGGCAAGATAGGATTCGTCGTGAGAATGGCTCATTCGTGCTCTCCGTGTGTTTCTGTCCAGACCCACTGTAACCGTTTGGGACGTCAGTCGGGTCTGGGAAAACCACGGTTTGGGATCTCGTGGTGCGTCGTCGTCGGTATCTTCCCAGCACTAGCAAGAATTGCGCGACAATAACGCACAGCTTCGCATGCCAAGCCCCATGATCGGCAGCACCATCTCCCACTACCACATCACCGAGAAACTTGGTGAAGGCGGCATGGGTGTGGTCTACAAAGCCACCGACACGAAACTCGACCGGCCGGTTGCACTAAAGTTTCTCGCACCGCACCTGCTCCGCGACGACGAAGGCCGCAAGCGCTTCGCGCGCGAAGCCAAGGCGACCGCTTCGCTCGACCATCCCAACATCTGCACCGTTCACGAGATCGACGAGGCCGACGGGCGGACGTTCATCGTCATGGCCTTCCTCGAAGGCCGGCCGCTGAGTGAGAAGATCGGCGAAGGCCCCCTCAAGCTGCCTGAGGCCCTATCCACTGCGATCCAAATCGCCGAAGGCCTCGAAGCCGCGCACGAGAAAGGCATCGTCCACCGCGACATCAAGCCCGACAACGTGATGCTGATGAAGGGCTCGCGCGGGCTGCTGAAGATCATGGACTTCGGCCTGGCGCAACTGGCGGGCAGCTCGAAACTGACGCGCGGCGGCTCGACCTTGGGGACGATGTCGTACATGTCGCCCGAACAGGCCGAGGGCGCCGACACCGACCGCCGCACCGACATCTGGGCGCTGGGGGTCGTGCTGTATGAGATGGTCGCAGGTCAGTTGCCCTTCAAAGGTGACTTCGACCAAGCCGTCGTTTTCTCGATCATGAACGAGCCGCCGGAGCCCCTGACGGCGGTGCGCACAGGCGTCCCCAAGGAATTGGAACGCATCGTCAACAAGTGTCTGGCGAAGAAAGCGGAAGAACGCTACCAGCACGCCGACGGACTGCTCGTCGATTTGCAGGCGCTCCGCCGTGACCTGGAACCGCAAGCGTCGCGAGTCGGCGACAAACCCACGCCCGCCAAACGCACCTCACCCGTGATCGTTGGCGCTGTGGCTGCTGTCGTGGTGGCGGCGGTGGGCCTCGGTTGGTGGTTCGGCCGCTCGGGCGAATCCACCACACAACCGCCGCAATACAACCTGACGCAGATCACCCGCGATACCGGCATCACCGTTGACCCGGCCCTCTCTCTCGACGGTAGACTGCTCGCCTACTCATCGGACCGGCGGAGTCAAGGCGATCTCAACATCTGGGTACAGCAACTGGCCGGAGGCAATCCGATCCGGTTGACAGAAGACGAGGCCGACGACAAACGACCTTCGTTCTCCCCGGACGGCAGCCAGGTCGTCTTCGAGTCCGACCGTGACGGCGGCGGCATTTACGTCGTGTCAACGCTTGGTGGGGGGAGCCCGAGGCGCGTTGCCGCAGCAGGATTGAGGCCCCGTTTCTCGCCCGACGGCGGCTCGATCAGCTTCTCGCTGGGCGAATCGGACGCTGCTAACCAGTTCTACCGCAGAATCCATGTCGTGCCGGCCGCCGGCGGGCCGGCCCAGCGCGTCGAGGTCAATCTGGCCTTGGCTAACGCGCCGCTGTGGTCTCCGGATGGAAGGCATCTGCTGTTCTCCGGTTCGGTCGACCCCGCCGGTTTTGGGATGAGGCCGACGATGGACTGGTGGATTGCGCCGGCGGAGGGCGGTGAAGCCGTTACTCTGGGAGCGCGCGACCTGCTCTCGCGTGGCGCTATACAACCAAATAGGGCGTTGTGGATGTGGTTTGAGCCTCAACAATGGATGGCTGACGAAAACCATATTCTGTTCAGTGCGGACTCTGGTGGCGGGGCTTCCAACCTGTGGCGAATTCAAATCTCATCCGATGGCCGGCGTTCTCATCGGTGAACCCCAGCGGCTCACCTCTGGTACCGGCGAACAAAGCCCTTCCGCTACGCAAGACGGCCGGATTGCCTTTGTCGATGCGATCCAAGACTGGGACATCTGGAAACTCCCGATCGATGCGAGCCAAGCCGAGGTGCGGGGCGACCCGGAGCGAGTGGTCTCGGGCCTAAGCTTCGATGCCTTCCCTTCCATTTCCATCCATGCACAGAGCCTGATCTACACGTCCAACCGCGCAGGCAACGCAGACATTTGGCTGCACGACCTTGCGACCGGCACGGATACGCCCATCACGGTGGGAACCACGCCAGAGATACGCGGCGAGGTTTCGCCGGACGGCTCGCGTGTTGTGTTTCGGCGCCGTGAGGATGACCAGTGGATCTTGTTCGTCAAGGACTTGGCCACGGAAACCGAGAAGCGCGTCTTTGAAGGTGCTTTTGCCAGCCTGATGGGATGGGCACCCGACGGCAGGAAGGTCCTTTATTACACACCGTCACCGGATCTGGTTTTCCGGTTGGTGGATGTCGATACCGGCCAAGTGAGCGACGTTGGTCTCGAACATCCGGAATATCGATATCTGGCACCTCGATATTCGCCTCGTGGGGATTGGTTGGCTTTCTCGCTCTTACTTGGGGAACCCTCGGGTGACAGCCGAATCTATGTGGCTCGGTTCGAGGACGGGCAGCTGGTCGATTACCCCCAGTGGATCGAGGTCACGTCCGGCGGCGACGACCGGCATGTCTGGTGGTCGCCGGACGGCAACACGATCTACTTCCTTTCCAACCGCGACGAGTTTCTCCTGTATCTGGGCTCAGTCCTTGGACCCCGAAGCCAAGCAACCCAAAGGCCCCCTTATTGACTCCCGCATAATATAGAGTCAGTCAAAACAAAGAGAAGACTGTTTCCAGAAGGCCGTGATCAAACGCGGTTTGCGGTACATGCGGCGGAGTGCCTTGCGGGCCCGCTCGTTCAGCTCGCCGTAGTCTTTCGGACAGACGTTCGGCAACTCGTGCTGCTTCCAGTAAGCCCAGATGTATTCCACCGGATTCAACTCCGGCGCATAGGGTGGCAAGTACTCGGTTGCGATGTGGCCTTCGGAGAGTTCGATGAACTCTTGCACCAGGCGGCTACGGTGCGCCGGCAGCCGATCCCAGACGATCAGCAGCGGGCGATCGATATGACGTACCAACGCCTTGAGAAAGTCGGTCACTTGCTCTTTGCCGATCGCACCGGGATAGAGCCGGAAGTAGAAGTTACGCAGCGTCAGCCCCGTCGAGACGGAAAGCTTCTCCCAGTTGAAGTTAAACTGCAGCACCGGTGTTTGGCCACGTGGCGCCCAGGTGCGGCAGCGATGCGGCTTCTGACTCAATCCGCTTTCGTCGATGAAGACGAGCGTACGGCCTTCGTTTTGGGCTTTTTTTTAATGCGCTTCCAGGTCTTGCGCTTCCAGGTGCGGATCCGCTCTTCGTTGCGCTCGCGCGCCTTTCCGGCCGGGCGTTGCGGGCTCCAGTCGAGCGCTCGCAGGATCTTCCAGGCGTGGCCTGCGTGGTATGCGACCCCGAACTCGTCTCCGGTCAGCCGAGCCACCCGCGGACAGCTCCACAGGGGCGTTGGGAAGCCGTGGGCTTCCGGGCCTTCCAGCAGCAGCGACGTCAGGCGTTCGCGTTGTGCGGCATCGAGGAGCGGCTTGCGTCCGGCGCGCCCGGCCTGGCGGAGTCCGGCCGCACCCTGCTCGCGGTATTGCCGCCGCCACTCACTGACGGTTTGGCGAGCGACGTTCAGCCGTCTCGCCGTCTCGGACTGATTGTGGCCTTGGTGGAGCAGCCGCATCGCTTCGAAACGGCGCTTCTCCAGCGCCTTGAAATCCCGCTTCACACCTTTGGGGTTGCCCATACATATATAGATGCTCCACACTGTCAAAAAGTGTCATAATAATTTGCGGGATTCAATAGTACGCTCGGAAGAGCAGGAAACCAGGAGCGCCACAGGCGCGGCCCAAATAACAGCCTGGGGTGAAACCCAGGATCAGGGAACAGGGCGTTCATTCAAACCCAGCGGGATGGGAGGCCGGGCGAGCACCGCCCGGCCTCCCATCCCGCTGGGTTGTGGGGTAGCGGAGACCAGCTTCCCCAGGGCTGACGCCCTGGGCTATTATCTGGAACGCGCCTGCGGCGCTCGACAGAGCCGACACAAACATATCGCGCACCCCTTCCTATTCGGCTGAGGTCGCGCTGCTTGACATTCGCTCGGACACCGGTCCCCGTCGCAACCAACCGTCCCGCACCGCACGCTGTTGTTCTGACGCCCCGGGCAGCTCAATGATCTGATAGACATCCTCACCCTTCCGTTTGGGCCGAACTTTCAGCACCTTGTGCGAACCGTCTCGATGGACGCGCACGTGCACCGCCCGTCCGGCGGCCTCCTCAAAGGCATCCAACACGGTTTCCATCGCCCCGCTCACCGGGCGCCCGTTCACACGCAGCAGCCTATCCCCGACCTCGAAGCCGGCCTTTTCCGCCGGCCCTCCCACTTCGACGGAGGCCACGACGATACCCCGCCCGGGAGGATTCGACAAGCTAAGCCCGACGTCAACCGAGGGCCTTGGATCGCTGCGCAAACGCAAGCCGGCAAAGGACAGATAGCGTTCCCAGGGGATTGGCCGGGCAGAGCGCACCAGCAGATCAAACTCTGTCGACAGGTCGGCGCCGGCCGTGCGCGAGGCAGCGTCTTCCAGTCCTGCGGTGTCCGCGAAGTGCCGTCCCTGCTGAGCGTACTCACGGTTCAGGAATCGCATCATATCGTCGAGGCTGCGCTCATTCGCAGTGCGATGCCGAATCGTCAGATCGAGCAGATAGCCGATCAACTCACCCCTCAGGTAGTAGGAAACGCTCCGATTCGGGTCCCCATATCCCGGGTATCGCTCCAGCCAAGCGTCGATACTCGACTCCTCAGCCGACTGCGCGTGCGTCGCTGGGCGGCGTTCCAGATCGCCGATGAGCCGCGACACATGCTTGAGGAAGTTGTCCGGATCGAGCAAGCCGCTTTGCAAGCGAAGATACTGCGCGTAGGCCGAAGTCACCCCTTCCGAAAACCAGAGCGACGGACTGTAGTTCGGCCGGGTGAAATCAACCGGCTCCAGCGACTGCGGCCGAATGCGCTTCACATTCCACAGATGGAAGAACTCGTGCGCGGTCAAAGCTGACACGTCACACCCAAGGCATGGCTTGGGGACGAAGATGCTGGCGCCGTTGCGGTACTCCATGCCGCCGCCGGGGTCGTCGCTGAATCGATACACGAAGGTGTAGGAGGGGAAGGGGGCCTCCTCCATGATCGCGGTTGCCTCTGCGACGATGCTCTCCGCCATGGTCTTGAGTGCATCGAGATCGTAGGCATCAGGATCGCCGTACGCGGCCAGCCGGATACGCCTGCCCCAGTGATGAAACTCGGTTTCTCGAAAGTTGGCAAGGTGAACCGGCGTATCGATCAGCCGGCCGTAAGACGGTGCTTCAAACCGGCCGCCGCGTTGCGGCAACTCGATCGCCACTTTCCACCGCCGCGGCTTGTGGGTGAACCGTAGCGTGAAGGGCTTCTGCCGGTTCGCGACCGGATAGATCAGCACCTGCGCCAGGTTCAGGGCCGCGTACTCCCGTCCGGCGAAGGCCCCGAACGGCCCGGGACGATTCGCCGACACTCGGTAGGTGACGCGCACCGGTTCCCCGTCTTCGGTTCCCAACCTCCATCGAGACGGGTTCAGCTTCCGACTGTTGATCGGCTGCCCGTCGCGGGTCTCGGCGCTGAAGTCGTAAACGTGTTGCGCGAAGTCGCGAATCTGGTACGTGGCGCTCCACACCGGCATCTGGAACTCGCACGGCGCGCCCGCGCAGGTTGTCTTCATCTCAATGCTCAGCCAGTGCGACCCTACATCGGCCAGATCGATCACGTAGTGGGTCTGGCCCGCAGCCGCGGCGCAGTAAACGATGATCAGAATCGCAGTGCGAACAGTTCTCATGCGTGGGAATGCCCGCCCTTCTCGGGAGGCCGTGTTACCGAGGGAACTGCCCCGAATCGATGCCGGGGATCAGCTTGAGGGCATTCTTGTAATAGATACTCTTCAGCGTCTCGTCCGGCAGGTCCAGCCCATACAGCTTCCAGTGCGCGTGGTAGTGCCGATAGTAGTCGAAGTACTCATCGCGCGTCTCGAACACCCGCCAGTAGTAGGGGAACTCACTTGCGCGATAGGAGTCCTTGCCGAACAAGACGCGATCTTTGTACTTGATCAGAAACTCGCGTGCAGTGAATGGCTGGCGGCCTAGTTCGGCCAACACGGCTCCGACTTCGGAATAGAAGTTCGGATACTTGTCGAACAAACGCCCCAGCCGTCCCAAGTCATTCCCGTGCCAGCCGAGGTGGGCGATGATGAAATTGACGTCCGGATGTTTCTCGACGACCCGGTCGCGTTCGGCCATAAGGGTCTCGAACGGCGGGAAGCGGCCGGGCGGCCGCCGGCGCCTGGGGTGGATCTTCAACTCCAGCCAGCGCTCGTTGAATTGGTCGTGCGGTTTGAAGAACTCCGCGGGCTCCGCGACATGGATCAGCACCGGAATTTTCAGCCGGGCGCACGTGCGCCAAACCGGCTCCAGTGCCGGGTCGTCCACCGGCATGCGGCGGCCGTCGCTGTACTGGGTCGTCAACCCCAGCCTCTTGAAGATCTTCAGGCCCTGGGCGCCGTTGTTCACGTCCGCTTCCAACTGTCGCGCCGCCTTGTCGCCCCAATTTGGCTGATCAATCGTCCGAAAATTCAAGTTGGCGAAGACGGCGAACCGCGTTGGATGCCGCCCCTTGAAACCGGTGACGACGGACTTGAGCCTTTCGCCGTAGCCGCCGCTCAGGTTGACCAGCACCGCAAGGTTGAGCTCGTCCATCTCTCGCACGATCTCGTCGAGGCGTTCCGCGGACGTGTTCGAACGATGATGGCTGTGAACATCGATCACCGAAAACTTTGCCCGAGGGACAGGATGCTCGGCTACGACCAGCGTGGACCGCGGCTGATACTCCTCAATCGTCAGCGTCTGGGCCGCCGCGAGTTGAGAGAATAGTACACAAAGCAGCGCTGGACGCGTTGGAAAGTGCCACATCTGCTTGGCCTGTGAACCGTAGAGGGCGATGGGACGGGGCGCTTACGACCTCGTATCTACTATAGACCGTCAAAGCCTCATCTCCGTGTTCCTAATCCGTCCGTAAGCTGATCCGGGCTCCGGCAGGGGCGAAAGAGAAGGGATGGAGGCATCGAGGGCCGGAGTCAGGTTCCGCGTCGTCCACCTGCCGGGCGATGGAGACAAGCAACCACAGGTCCCTACGAGCCCCGCACTCGCGGTGGCAGGAGCGCCCGACGCCTGCGGTTTACGGACGGATTAGGGGTTCGGGTAAGTTCTCTCCTGTTAGGCGCTGTGGGTTCGTCGGTGCCGGCGTGTGCGGGTTAACCAGAGAACCAGAGCTAGAGAATCGTGATGGTCACGACATTGTGCGGAAGATCGGAAATCGGATGTCGATCGTGGTAGAGTAGGCTGCCGGGCTGGGAGGGCGAGCGGCCTGCCCGGCCCCCACCCGATGATGTTGGGCAGCAAGGGTTCCCTTGGGCTGTCCATAATCGGGGCATATCGCCGCAGAGTGCGGCACGGGAACTGAGGAGGTTACGTAATGTCCAATCTTTCGAGTTTCTCCGCAGGCGACGCGGAGGCCTACACCGACGCCGTGGGCAAGATCGCGGCCGATAGCGCCAGCCTGGAGGAGGCGGCCGGCAAGATTGTCCGTCACCTCTACGACACCCTAACCGGCGAAGGCGGGGCTCCAGCTTGCGTCCTAGGGCGTGTTAACACTAAGTCGCAAAAGCTGCTATACTCGGAGGTATGGAGATCACCGAGCAGCAATACCGCCGCATCGAGCCGGTCCTGCCCCGCCAGCGCGGCAATGTGAGCCTGCCGAACCTCACGGTTTTGAACGCCATGTTGTATGTCGCCGAGCAGGGCTGCAAATGGCGCGGCTTGCCTAAACGCTTCGGTAACTGGCACACCATTTATACCCGCATGAACCGCTGGTCGAAGAACGGCGTGCTCGACGCCGTCTTCGAGAAACTGCAGCGCGAGCAGCTGGTCCGCATCCGAATCGAAGCCGTGTCAATGGACTCGACCATCGTGAAGGCTCATCCCGACGGCACGGGCGCGTTAAAAAAACGGTCCGCGAGCGATCGGCAAATCCCGCGGCGGATGGACCACCAAGATTCATATGGTTGCCGCAAATGCTCGAACGGCGATAACCTTCGCTCTCTCGCCCGGCCAAGCGCACGACGCCCAGCAGGGCCGCGAACTGCTCGGTGGTCTGGGGCCACTGCCCGAGCCGCTGCCGCTGCTGATGGACGGCGCCTATGAGGACGATCAGACACGCCAACTGGCTTTGGATTTCGGATGGATTCCCGTCGTGCCGCCCCGGCGCACCCGCCTGGAGCCGTGGGAATACGACCGAGCGCTCTATCGCCGCCGCAACGAGATCGAGAGACTCTTCCGACGGCTCAAGGGATTCCGCCGCATCTTCTCCCGCTTCGACAAGCTCGACGTCATGTTCCCCGCCTTCCTCCACTTCGCCCTCATCGTCGAGGCTCTACGTTTCGATACCCTACGTTAGTGTTAACACGCCCTAGGATATCATGGCGAGTCTCGAAGGATGCTCCCATTCAGGAGCCGTAGAGGTCTGATCGCCCTTACTATCCCCTCGCCCCAGCGGGGCTTCTGATTCAGCTCGAACCTCGGGCTGGTCGAGCTGGGCCCAGGGCTGCGTTCCAACCGAACAACGCCAAACCGGATCGGTGACGCGCCCCACGAAGGCCCCGGTGACGCTTTGCGCCAACGCGGGGACGGGCGGAAAGGATAGAGCGGATACCAGATGGCGCCGAGATACGCATCTTGTGATCCTGCCGCCCCGAAGGGGCGTCGGATAATAGCCCAGAGCCGCCAGCCCTGGGTTCGGGAACGGACGACGGACCAAGCCCCGCAGGGGCGTCGGATAGTAGCCCAGGGCGATCAGCCCTGGGTATGGATACCCACACACAACACCAGAAGCCCCGCAGGGGCGCAGGAAAGGTTTCATGACGAAGACCGCGCGGGTCAGCGGGTGCGTAGGGGTCTGTGCCATTTTTCCTGCGCCCTTGCAGGGCTTGCTGGGCCTTATGATCCTGACCCAGGGCTGATCGCCCTGGGCTACTATCCCGTCGCCCCTGCGGGGCTCCTGACTCTGTGCTCGGCCTCTTGTCCCACGGCCACGGGGCTTCCGCCGGGCGCTGCGTGCCAACCGAACGACGCCAAACCCTCACCGGAAATTCTCCACCAGCATGATGTCGGCTTCCAATGGGTCCCCCTGGCTGTACAGGATCGATCGGCCGTCGGGGGAAACGCTCAGGCCGTACCCCGGATGCCCTTCGAAAGTTAAGACCTGCTCGACGGCGCCCGTGGCGAAGCGAAGAAACTGAATCGAAGAGCCGGCTCCCGGAGTCAATTCGGGTATGAAATAGATCCCGTCCTCGACGACCTCGTACTGCTCCATGAACAACGATTCAATGACCTGGCTTTCCTTGCCTCCCTCCACCGGCATTCTCCACAGAGATGAGTTTGTGACGCTACGCCCAAAGTAAAACAGGTTCCCGTCGGGCGATTCCATCGCACGGCCGCCCCCGGCCACCACTACCTGGGCAGGGCCTTGCCCGGTGGCCGGCATTCTGAAAATCTTGTGAATCTGGGGATCCTCTGGTGAGGCTGAGGTGAAGTAGATCCACTTTCCGTCCCTCGACCAGCTTGGGTACCAGCCGCTCGTCAAGCGCCGAGGCGCGCCCCCGTCGGCGTTGACGACGTAAACGCCAACCTGCCCCTCGCGATCAGACGTGAATCCGATGCTGCTCCCATCGGGTGCCCACCGGGGCCGACTTGTCGTCGAGGCGCCAAGCGAAGTCAGTTGTACAGCGTTCGAGCCGTCACTGTCGCACTTCCAGATCTCGTTGATGCCGGAGCGATACGACGTGAACGCGATGCTCTTTCCATCGGGAGAATATCGCGGGTCGTCGTCATGCCGCGAAGAGGAAATCAGCTTGATGGCGGCCCCGTCCGTCATGGGTAGATTAGCGCGCCAGATGTTGACTCCGCCTTCCGGGACGTTCATATAAGCTGCCCGGTTCCCTCGGCGGGAGATCGCCGGAAACAATGCGCGCTCCCCGAAAGAGAGCCGTTGAGGCGGGGCCGACCCGGATGCCGGCACTCTCCAGAGGCTTGGGGCGTCGGTCGTGCCCGAAGCGAAGACAATGTCGCGGCCATCGGAGGTAAAAACGGGACTCGTGGTCAAGCCCTCCATAGAGGTCCACCGCCCCGGTTCACCTTTTGGGATCAGATCGTCTCCGAGATCCAGCAGATAGAGATCACGGAAAAAGGCGGCGCCGCCCCGGGTGAAGGCGAGAGTGCGGCCGTCCGGAGAAAAGGCGGGACTGAGATCACCGTCGAGCGAGCCCTCCGGCGCCGACGTCAACCTTCGCATTTCACCGGAATCAACCGAGAGCAGAAACAAGCTCTTCATTAATTCGGAATCATCCGCATCGCACACAGCCAGCCAACGGCTGTCCGGAGACCAGTTCAGGCAGGTTCCCACAACATAAACGGGCGGTATCCGCGTCTCAGCTAGTTTACGTTTCGGCCCTCCAAGGGCGGGAACGAGGAAGACGTCAGCCTTCTGCCCTGGGAAAGGTCCACGGAGAAAGGCGATGTGTTGCCCGTCCGGCGACCAAGCGGCGCTGTGATCCACGTCGGGGTCGGTCGTCAGTCGCAACGGCGGGCCGGGCCCGATGAGCTTGACGTAAACATCCCAATTGTCCCGCTTCTCCCCTTTCCAGCTGAAGGCCACCCGACTGCCCTCTGGGGAGAATGTGGGTTGACTCTCTATGTCTGAGTAGCTCGTAAGGGGAACGGTCCGTAGGGGTTCCAGGGGCTGTTCGGCTGTAGGCAGGAAATTCCCAACCGACAGGCCGGCAATCGTCAGGACGACCGCCGCGGCAGTCATCCCCAAGGCCCAGCGCCTTCGCCGCGTGGCAGGGCGCGGAGAGGTTTCGGCTTCGCAGCTCGCTTCCGAGGCGCCCTCGCGCCGCCCGCGACCTCCCGTTGCTCCTGTATGCTTCCGAGATCCACCAGCAACTCTCCCGCCTGCTGGTAGCGCTGATTCGGGTTCTTCGCCAGGGCCTTCTCGATCACCTTCTTGATCTCGATCGGCACGCCGTCTTGAACGTCCGTCAGCGGCTCGGGGTCCTTGTGGAGAATTGCGTACAGAACCGCGGCGTCGGTTTCACCCTTGAACGGCAACCGGCCGCTTACCATCTGATAGAGCACCACCCCCAGCGACCAGATGTCCGCCCGTTGATCTATCTCCTCCCCTCGCGCCTGTTCCGGCGCCGCGTAGGATAGCGTGTCCAGCGCCGTCTCGAGGCTCGTCAGAGTCCCCTGGTCCAGCAGCCGCGCCAGCCCGAAGTCCATCACCTTTACCTGCGACGCCACCCCTGGGCGCGCCTCGCTGATCATGATGTTCGCGCCCTTGATGTCGCGGTGAACGACACCCTTGTGGTGAGCCGCCTCCAACCCCAACGCCACTTCGCTCGCGATCTGGACCGCTTCTGCGAGCTCGAGCGGCCGCTGCTCGATCTTCCTGTCGAGAGTTTGTCCCTCAACGTAAGCCATCGCGATGAACGTCTGCCCGTCCACCTCGTCGATCTCATGGACGGCGCAGATGTTGGGGTGCTCGACGCTCGCCGCGGCCCGCGCCTCTCGTAGGAAGCGCTGTTTGGCCTGGGGGGTCTCGGGTCAGATGGGGGGCCAGGAATTTCAGGGCCACGTTTCGCTGCAGCGTGGTGTCCTCGGCCTTGTACACCACCCCCATGCCGCCTTCACCGAGCTTTTCCAAAAGACGGTAACGGGAAATGGTTCCTTTGGCACCCGCGCCCGCCGGCAGCCCGACGATCTGACCGGTGGGGTCGAGCCGCTCGATCTGCCCGATGAAGCGATAGCCGCGTCGAGGCAGGGTCTCGACGAAGCGGGGCTCGTTGGCCGAGTCGCCCAGCGCTTCGCGGATCTTGGCAATCGCCGTGTTGAGGCTGCGGTCGAAGTCGACAAAGGTATCGCCTGACCAGAGCCTCTCGCGCAGGGCTTGGCGGGTGACCAGTTTTCCGGGGCGCTCGAGCAACGCCGCCAGGACCTGGAAAGGCTGGTCTTGAAGCCTAATCCTGATCCCATTCTTGCGAAGCTCGCCCGCGCTCAGGCTGACCTCGAACTTTTCGAAACGGACGATCCGCAACGCTTGTTCGGCTTCGAGCATGGTGTAGTCCGCTCCGCCTTCGATCCTCCCACCGGATAGGGGAAGTATAACACCGCGGCGGCAAGGAATTTCGGGCGGATTTCAGATGCCTCGGGGCAGCCATAAGTTCCTCTGTTTCATTGGTTTATCTCTCAATAACTAGTCGATGACTACTTAAGAAATAATCAGTCGCCAGGTGCCTTGAGGTACCAGCCTAGCGGCCGGATTCTGGCTCTTACCAACCCCCACGGAGGTGAGAGCCATGAAGCGGTTATCCAGAAATTTCCTGATCTTGAGTTCCCTGTTGACCCTGAGTTCGGCAGGTCTTGCCGACACAGCGTCCGGCGTCGAACCTAATCCGAGACCGGCAATTACTGTGCGAGTCTACGATTACGACGGCGTTCCGGTCGGCGTCTTGAAGAAGGCTGAAGAGCAAGCAGCGCGGATCTTCCGCCAAGTGGGCCTGGAGGTGATCTGGACCGGCTGCCCCACCTCAGACGAAGAACTCCAGAATCATCCTACCTGTAATCAGGTCCCGGACCCCCTGCATCTCATGCTTCAAATCGTGCCGCGATCACGGGTCAAAGGCCGTTTTACCGATCCGAGCCGGGTGGGCGTGGCTCGCATCCCGCATGGGGTCAAGGGATTTGGAACGATCGTGGCCGTCTATTATTTTCGGGCGGAGGAACAGGCGGCCAGGGGTGTCGCCTCTCGTTCCGCGATTCTGGGCCACATCATGGCGCATGAAATCGGTCACTTGCTGCTCAGTCTGGAACGGCACGCGGATCGAGGTCTGATGTGCGGCGGGTGGAGTCGCGAGGACCTGATAAGCATGTCTCAGGGCACGCTGCTGTTCCATCCGGAGGAGGCGCAACGGATCCGGGCTCAGATGCTGGAGCGAACTCATGCCTCGGCGACCATCCCGGGCGAAGTCAATCCTAGACCAACAGTCACGGTACGTGTCTTTAACTACGCGGGGGTCGCGGAGCGGATCGTGGCCGCGGCCAAAGGGCAAGCGGGCAGGGTTTTGCGCGACGTGGATGTTCACACGCTGTGGATCGACTGTCCCACCTCCCTGGCAGAACTCCAAATCAACACCGACTGCCGCGGCCGTGCAACACCCACCGAGCTTGTGATCCGGATTGCTCCTCGTTCTCAGAACCCGCGTTATCGGTTGGCCTTTGCAGCCCTGCCAACCGAGAAGGGGAAGCTCGCATCCCAGGCCAGTGTGTTCTTCGAAGCGGCTGAACAACTGGCCACCGGACATCCGACGTCAATGGCGCAGATGCTGGGATACATCCTGGCCCACGAAATCGGTCATCTTCTACTGGGCGAGGGAAGCCATTCGGGGAAAGGAATCATGCGTACTCCCTGGCGCAAGCAGGAGATGGACGACGCCGCCAAGGGGAGGTTGGGCTTCAGCGTCAAACAGGCCAAACGAATGAGAGCCGATCTGCTGGCGCGGGTGGCCAAGCGCGGTCGGGCAGCCCGTGATCTGGGGCCACCTGATCGCCCATGAAATCGCCTACCTGCCGCTGGGCTACCGGAAACACTCCCTGGCCGGCCTGATGCGGCCCGGCTGAGACCGCAAGCAGTTGCGGCAGGCCGTGAACGGCACACTCAACTTCAGCTCCTGGGAGGCCAAGAAGATCCGCGCCCGTGTGCGGGACCGAATCCGCGCCCAACAGCGGGCAACGAGCGATGGAGTTTGATGTCCGCGGCCTTGTAGGCCACGCCCATGCCGCCGTCGCCGAGCTTCCGGGCTTTGTCAACTTTCACCCAGGGCTGAGGAGCCGTAGTGTCTTAGTACTGTGTTTCGCAATACGGCTACGTTTCGATTTGCCATGTAGGAGCGGGCCCCCGTGCACGCCCGCCCAGGATGGCGGCGGATGCCCGCTCAGATACGTGACTGGATCTATGAAACGGTGTACCTAGTCCCGCCGCGTTATGGAAGCTCCGACTCGCCGGTTTGAGGTCGGGGACCTCGCTAGAATGAGACTGCGATGGACGGCGTCATCATACTCGACAAGCCGGCGGGCATTTCGTCCCACGACGCGGTGCAGCGCGTCCGCCGCCTGACCGGCATCAAGCGCATTGGGCACCTGGGCACGCTCGATCCCCTCGGTACAGGCGTTTTACCGATGGTCGTCGGCAAAGCGACGCGCTTGGCGCAGTTCTTCCTCAAGCACGATCGTGCCTACGAGGCTGAGATTCGCTTCGGGTTCGCCACCGACACCTATGACTCTTGCGGGGAACCGACCACCAAGGCCGTTGAGGTCCAAGTGTCCGAGGCGCAGATAGAAGGGTTGCTCCAGGAGTTCCGGGGCGAGATCGTCCAGACTCCGCCGCCGGTGTCCGCCAAGAAGATCGGCGGCGTACCCGCATACAAACTGGCGCGTAAGAAGATGCCCGTCAACCTGGAACCGGTCCCGGTCAAGATCTATGAACTCGCTCTTTTGGGTGTCGACGGGCCTCTGGCACGCGTGCGCGTCCGGTGTTCGGCGGGGATGTATCTGCGCTCACTGGCGCACGATCTCGGGCAACGGCTCGGCGTCGGCGCTCACGTTCAGGCCCTGCGCCGAACGAGCACGGGAGACTTCGCCTTGTCGGATGCCCACACCCTCGAGGCGCTGGACTCACTGCGCAACGAGGGCCGTTTGGAGGAGGCGCTCGTGCCGGCGGAACGCGTCTTGCCCGAGATGCCGGCCCAGCGGGTCGATGAGGTCACGGCGGCGCGTATTCTGCACGGCCGTGACTTCCGAGTATCCGCGTTCGGTTCCGGACAGGGGGCCAAAAGGATCAAGGCCATCGATCCGCATGGACGGCTCGTGGCGATTGCCGAGGCCAAGTTGCCGCTGTTGTATCACCCAATTGTTGTGTTTTGACGCCGCCGCTTCTTCTCTTGACGCTCGGCACGCTTTGAAGTTGGGATTCGTCCGGTGCCATGCGGAGGACTATAGGACCGGCTTGACGAAGAATCTCACTCTGACCTCGGTCTACCAGACCACACAGGACGCGAGTCCGCGAAGCGGACGGAGGGATCATAGCCCACGGTGGAGCCGTCGGCGAACCATGGGTCACCAGCACGAAAGCACGAGAAGCCCTGAAGGGGGCGTAGGAGACGCTACGAGGCGTCTAGCAGCCGCATCGAGATTGTCATTGCCGGCGCTTCTCGCCGGCTGACAGGCAGGAGTGCCTGTCGCTACCCTGGCGGCTCGGCAACTCGCTCCACGACGCCATCCCGATACGTAACCCGCAGCGGAGCGATTCCCGCATCTTCGCCCAAGCTGTAGTCAACGACGCGGGTCGCCGAGTGCCTGGATGCGGCGACCACTTGGCCCGCGCCGAGAGCGAAGGTCACCTGGTATTCGCTCATACCGACTCGGACTTCGTGCTTTTCGATCAGCGCCCAGTCCTCCTCGGTCCAGTGGTCAAACAGCTCGCGAGGATCTTTGAGCAGGAAAAGCTCGTCCACCCAGAACTGCCGGCCCGAGCCGATAGGGATCGTGGAGCGACGTCCGTCCTTTTCGAACTTCAGGAGCACTTCGCGGCCGCGGCGGGCCACTCCGGTGGGAACGATCTGCTCGATCGGCCCCAGCGCGTTGTCGCCGGGCTCATAGATCCAGCGATAGCCCTCTTTGACCCACAGCGGCTTGCCGACGAGTTTCTTCGCGGACACGAAGTCGGTGACGTACGACTTCGGCAGGTATGTGTAGTGGTCAAGAGGGACCTCTCTCGTCGGCCGCTCGTGCTCGATCCGCGGGCGCGTCCAGCGGTGGTAGTAGGTCGCCCCCAGGTAAACCCCGACCGCGATCAGGGCCACCTTCAATGCGACACGCGCTCTCGCTGCCCAGCGTCTCACCGGTCCCCCGTGCTCACTTGTAACAGAGATGCAGCGTGGAAACGCCGCCGGTAAGTGACACCGGCTCGACATGATGAAAGCCGCAACCCTCGGCAAGATCCGTCAATTCCGCCGGGGTCAGGAATTCCCGCACTGAGTTGTGGAGATAGGAGTAGGCGCTGCCGGAGCCCGACAGTATGTTCCCGATGCGCGGCAGGATGTGGCGGAAGTAGCAGCCGAACAGGCGTCCCCAGATAAGGTTGGTGGGCTGTGAGAACTCGAGGATCGCTAGGCAGCCGCCCGTTGCGAGGAGACGATGCATTTCCCGCAGGCCACGGTCGTAACTCGCTAGATTGCGAAAGCCCCAGGCGATGGTGATCAGATCGATCATCCCGTCGGGCAGAGGACAATGTAGGGCGTCGGCCTCGATCAATTCGTTGCCTTGGTCCCGCGCGCGCAGTTTGCGGCCGGCTTCGGCGAGCATGGGCCGGCAGAAATCAGCGCCGAGGACGGGCGTCGCGGCCGCACCGCAGCGCCGCTGCTTCTCGGCTTCGAGCGCGAGCACCAAATCGCCCGTGCCGCAACAAAGGTCCAGCACGCGAGACTCGGGTCGCTCGAGGTACGGCCCTACGCGACGCACCAGCGTGCGACGCCAACGCTGGTCGATGCGCATGGAGAGCAAGCGGTTCAGCAGGTCATAGCGCGGGGCAATGCGCCCGAACATCTCACGGATGTTGCGGGCTACTTCCGTTTCGTTGCCGGGTTCGACGCCTGCCGGGGCCGCGCCGCTTATCCCGGGGCTCGCAATCACAGGGCCGGCAGTCATGGGTCGGTAGGTCATCGGTTCGTGACGGTCGCCTGCACCGGAGGGCTCACGTCCGCCACGCCCGCCGCGCAGACTTCGAGTCCGGCCTCGGCCGCCTCGCGAATCAGGCTGCGGTCGATGTCGCTGACGACCTTGACGACGCCGATCTCGGTTGGGAGGACAAAGTGGATACGGCCGGCGATGGTCTTCTTGTCGCCACCCAGACGCTCGACCAGGCGCGCCACGGCAACCCCCTCGAGGCCGGGAATCGGGCCGTAGCCCAGGACGACACGCTCGATCCGCGCACGCTCCTCGGCAGCCAGCATGCCGGTGGATTCGGCGAGGTAGGCGGCGGCGATCATCCCGTAGGCAACGGCTTCACCGTGAAGCAGGCAGCGGTACTCGGTCTCGGCCTCGAGCGCGTGGCCCAACGTGTGGCCGTAGTTGAGAATGCGGCGCAGATCGCCCTCGCGCTCGTCCCGCCCGACCACCTCGGCCTTGATGGCGACCGATTCAGTGATGATCGTCTCCAGCACGTCGGGGTCGCGGGCCAGGATGTCGCCGCGGCGCTCGGCGAGCAGGTTGAACAGATCGCGGCTCCAGATGATGCCGGTCTTGATCACTTCGAAGAGGCCGGCGCGGTATTCGCGCTCCGGAAGCGTGTCGAGCGTTTCGGGGTCGATCAGTACGAGCCGTGGTTGGTGAAACGCGCCGACGAGGTTTTTCCCCTCAGCCAGGTTGACGCCGGTCTTGCCGCCGATCGAGGCGTCCACTTGGGCCAGCAACGTGGTGGGCACTTGGATGACGTCGATCCCGCGCATGTACGCGGCGGCGAGGAATCCGCCGATGTCGCCGGCGATGCCTCCGCCGAAGGCCACGACGCACGCTTTGCGGTCGGCGCCGGCGGCGTACATCTGGTCGGCCAGCGTTTCGATTTGTGCCAGACGCTTGTTCTGCTCGCCGGGTTCGAGTTCGAGGAGGGTGTAATGGTGGCCGCTGAGACCCCTGTCAAGCCGGGACCCTTGGTGTCGCCACGCCTCGCGGTCGGCCACGATGAACAGGCGCTGCCCGGCGACCACGGCTTCGAAGTGTGAAGCGGCCCGCTCGACGGCTCCGCGTTCGATCACCACTTCGCAGGAAGCGTGGGTAGTTTTGACCGGAACCCGCTTCATGCCCCTGTTGTACCATGGCGTCCCGGTTGGGCCGTCTCTGGTTTTGCGGTCTAATGGAGGAGTCAGATGATGGAGTGAAACCATGGCGAGAAGTAGACGCGAATTCGTGAAGGCAGCCGCAGCCGGGCTCGCGGCAGGGGTGGCATCGGGCAGGAGTCTAGGCGAGATTCCGAGGCGGACGCTCGGTAAGACCGGGCTCGAGGTGTCGATCATCGGACTGGGCGGCGCGCGGACCGGCAATCTGCGCGACGAAAAGCAGGCGCTTGACACCATCCGCCGTTGTTACGACCTTGGCATCAACTACTTCGACACGGCTGCCGCCGGTGCCTACGGCATCAGCCAGAAACGCTACGGGTTGGCCCTGGCCGACGTGCGCGACAAGATCTACCTTGGCACCAAGACCCGCCACCGCACGCGCGCGCACGCCGAGCTTGATCTCAACCAAAGCCTCTCGAACATGAAGACGGACCATCTCGACCTCTACCAGGTCCACAACGTCATGCACGAGGAGGACCTCGATTTCATCTTCGGCCCGCGGGGCTTGATGGAGATGATCGTGGCGGCGAAGAAGGCAGGTAAGATCCGGAACGTTGGCGTCACAGGCCACATGGACCCCCGCGTCCTGGCCAAGGCAATCGGCATGTACGACTTCGACACGGTCCTCATTCCGCTCAGCGTGACCGACGGCGCCAACCACGAGTTGAGCTTCGAGCGCACCACGTTGCCCCTGGCGAAGGAGAAGGGGATGGGCGTGATCGCCATGAAAACAACCGGCGCGGGAAGACTGCTGGAGAACAAAGTCGCTTCGCTCGACGACTGCCTGAATTACGCTTGGCCGCTCCCGATCTCAACGGCCATCCTCGGGTGCACGACCGTCGAACAGGTGGAGGCGGATGTGCGCTTGGCCGTCAGCCATCAGAAGCTCAGTTCGGACCAAATGAGTACGTTGAGGAAGCGATACAACGGAGTCGATTTCGCCGCGCTCGAGCCATGGAAGAAGGATCAATCGGTCCGGGTGGCCGGCCGGCCTCGCTATGTTGGCGACTAATCTCGTTGGCGATTCGATTCAGGCGGCGCGGGATGGGACGTCCGTACTTCCCGGCCTTTCTGCACGTTGTTGAAAGCCATCTTTCCAACTTGGAAAGCGCGGGCTCCAACCGAGGTCTTGCCTGGCCTTGTGATTCGAAGCGCCGCGTTGCCGGGTCATGACGAAGCGGCCGTAGGGGCCGGCGGCGAGTCGGGCGACAAATTCCGGCACCCTGAACGGGGCGGGGGCGTTGAGCAACCGAGCGTAGTCGGGCAACCACGCCGCCACTCGCACAGGCTCGTCGTCGACGATGTTGTAGATGCCGGGTTTGGTGCTGGTGACGGCCAAGGCAGTCGCCGCGGCTGCGTCGTCGCCGTGCACGAAGGAAAACACGCCTCCGCCCTCGCCAACCAGAGGAACGCGCCGCTTTCTGACGTCGTCGGTGAAGCTCCCATCGTCGGCGTAGAAGGTCCCGGGCCCATAAAACTGACCGTAACGCAGGATAAAGGGCTCCATGCCGGGGGCGCCCAGCACCACGTGTTCATGCACTTTTAGCGCGTCGACCATCTCGCCCGCGCCGGGAATCGTGGAGTCGAGGGGGTCGTCTTCGGTGGCCGGGGACGCTCCGTTGGGGCTGTAGAAGAAGGCGACACTCTGGGCGACGAAGCGCCGTGCGTGGGCGGCTTGCGCGGCCTCAATTAGAGCGAACGTGCCCTCCGTCCGCAGCCGGTTCGTCTCGGCCATGTCTCGGGCGACGTAGCGAGGGTTGATCCGCGCGGGGATCCGGGTCAACTGGTGGATGACGACTTCGGGTTGGGCTGCTTGCACGGCCCTGCGAAGTTCCTGCTTGTTGAAGATGTCGCACACCGCCGGCTGTGCTCCGTGCGAGCGGATCCAATCCGCGCGATCCGGCGAATGCGTCATCGCCGTCACCTCGTGCCCGTCGTCGACGAGACGAGGTAACAAGCAGCGCCCGATGGCGCCGGTGGCGCCCGCGAGAAAGACTCTCATACTCCAGGACATGCATCAGGCGCCGGGCTGGTTTCGCCGTGATCCGCGTACCAGCTCACGTCGGTCTGGGCCGCTTCCGATAGGAGGTTCGCCGGTTGCTCATGAAGCGACGAGATGCGGACGTCATACCAGTTTGTCGTAGTCACCGTGCGAACCGATCCAGAACCAGGTCACACGCTCCTTCTCGCGGATCCCGAGCACCCGATAGCCTACTCCGACCCGGGCTGACCAAGTGTCGTCCTCGCCCTTTACCTTTTTGAAGTGCAGGCTGGGGTGGAACGGGTTTTGCGTGAACAGCCGAAACGCCTCACGAGCCTGACGACGTACGGAGAAGGGGAGACCGTTGAGCAGCCGCCAAAACCGATCGGTTGCTAACGACCTCATAGGTCGTCAGGATTGATTTCTCGCACCCGGCCCGCCCGGATGTCCTCCCGAGCTTCCTGAACGAGGTTCCGTAGCGCCGCACGCTTCTCTGCAAGGGCTGCATCCCACTTTTTCTCCCAGGCGATTTCCTGCAACACCCGTGATGCCAACACATCTTGATCGTTCTCGGACAGGTCCGAAGCGGCCTTGAACGCTTCTTTGAGTAAGTGTGTCACTGCTGTCAACTATTGTAGATGGCGACAGGAACTCCCGGTTCCTCCGCTAATGGCCAACCCCAAGGCCTAGTAGTTGAAAAAAAACTCGACGCTGTTGATCAGCGCCCACTGCAGGTTCTGGGCGCCGGCAGTGCGATTCTCCGCCAGCGTCGCGAGGGCGACTTCCTTCTCTTCGTCCGAGGGCGGGCGGGAGAGGGTGCCGAGGAACATCTCGTCCACGACCTTCTTGTTGTCGGAGTAAGTATCGAGCAGGTTCTTGATGCGGCTGTCGTCGGTCGCCAGCACGCGTTCGGTGACAACAGGCGATTGCATCAGCGCCAGCGGGTGCAGCAGCGATCCGGCCACGGTGCGCGGCGGGGTATTGCGGTCGGATTGGCCGAAGGTCTTCAACAGTGTGCGGGTGTCGCGGTCGCCTGAGGGGCCGGCCAGCCGCATCGCCATGCCGACCTTCTCGTCGCCGGCCTTGAACTCACCGGGACGGTCCGTTGCTAGCGCGATCGCGTCGTGCAGTTCTTCAGCGCTCAGTCGCCGGACGAACTTACGCGCGAAGTAGGTTGCGTAGGACTCCCTCCACTCGCCCGGAAAACGCGCCGAAAGCTGGTAGGCGTTTGAGCGGGTAATCGTCCGCATCAGGCGCTTCAGGCTGTGGCGGTTCTCGCGGAAGTCCGCGGCGAGCGCTTCGAGCAACTCGGGGTGCGACGCTTGCAGCTGCCAGCCTGCGGGCACGTTGGCGGGGTCGAGCCGGGCCAGATCGAACTCGTCGGCGGGCTCAACAATGCCAAAGCCCATCAGTTTCGCCCAGAAGCGGTTCGCCATCGCCCGGCCGAACTGCGGGTGGGCGGGCAACATGCGCGCCAGGGCGTCGCGGGGCTCCTCGCCGGGCCGAGGCTGCTCGCCGGTCAGAATGAACGCCGGATCGCTTGGCCCGCCCAGACGCGGTGTACGCACCATGCTGTGCCCCTCGGTGTCGTACCCGGGGTTGCCGTCGTCGATCAGGAACTCTCCCGACTGCGGCTTGCCGTCCTCCCAATACATCAGGTAGCGGCTGCGGCCGAGGAACGAGGAGTACTGGAAGAACTCAGCGCGCGTCTTGCCGCTGAGGAAGAGGTTGACCTTTTCGAGATGTCCTTGGCCGTCGTGGCACGAGACGCACGAGAAGTTGATACCCAGGAACGCCTTAGAATAATGGATGACCAACTCGTCATGCGTGTCGAGCTGATGGACCATGCTGAGGTCGTCGCCGTCCTTGGGCTGCGGCGCGCCCTGAATGTGTTCGCGGGCGATTACGTTCGACGCCGCGACGACGTGGTTGCTCTTGGCCGAAGACGAGATGATGTCACGCGCGACTTCGTCGAACGGACGGTCGGCGCGCAGGTTCTGCTTCATCCAGTAGTGGAAAAGGTCGCGGCCGCGGCCCATTTTGCCGTTAGCACGGAACAGGTCCATGAGGTAGTAGGCCCATCTGTCGACGTAGGCCTCGCTGTCGAGCAGCCGCTCGATCAGCTTGTCGCGCTTGGCGGAGTCTGTGTTGGCGAGAAACTCACGGACGTCGCTACGCGAAGGGATGCGACCGGTCAGGTCAAGGGTCACCCGGCGCAGGAACTCGATGTCGCCGGCCAGCGGCGCGTGTGGCACGCCGTCCTGCTGCATCTTCGAGAAGATGTGTTCGTCAATGAAGTTGCGGCGTGGGACTTCGCCCGGGGCGGCGTCGAACGGAAGCGAGCCCGCGATACGGTCGGTCAGCTCGGCGGCGTCGGTCGACTCGGGCCGGTTGAACAGCTCGCCGTGAACTTCGGAAAACTTCTCCGGCGGAAGGACCTCGGGCCGTGCCCGCTGGGGCTTCTGAGTCTTCTGGGCAACAGCCGGCAGGAAGAGACCGGCCAGCAAGATGGCGAGCAGAAGTCGCTTCATGGCGCCCTCCAGGGCAAACTTCCCTAGGCGTATGGTAAGGCAGCTGGTTAGCGCTGTCAATGCGCAAGCTGGTTGTCAATGCGCAAGCTGGTCAAGCTGGTAGTGGGGCTTTAGTGTGGAGACGGCTTGAGGCGCTGAATCACAACCGGGAGCACAAAGAAGAGACCAGCCCCGAGGCTGATGGTGACTGAATGAAGTACGGCATCGTTCCGCCAGCCCGGGTCACCCAGGAAGCCACGCCAGCAACCATCGAGGATGGGCCACGCAATCATTATGGATGTGACCCACAGCACCGCTGTTCTTGTGAGCATTGACATGATGTACTCCTTTGGATAGAGAGTCTACGCGATGAGTACTTCGATGGTCCACACGCGATCGGTGATCCCGCTTTCCAACATTGCAGGCGTGATCCTGGCTGCCGCGCTCCGCGTGGTTCGTTGAGAAGATCTGCCCAACAGACCACTAGCCTGCTAGCGCGGGTGTCGCCTCCCGCGGCAGTTTCAGCGCTAGCAGGAAGCCCAACAACGGCAGCGCGAACACCCCGGCGAGCACGGCCTCCAAGCCGGCGCGGTCGCCGATCCAGCCGATCAGGGGAATGAACGTAATCCCGGCGACACCCCAGCCGAAGCCCATCATCATGGCGCTGGCCGTTCCGGCTTGGGAGGGCACAAGGTCTTGCGCCATCAAGATGATGACCGGGTTGGAAAGCAGCAAGATGAAGGCTCCGACAAAGAGGCACGCCATCGACAGCCAGCCGGTCGTGCCCAGAAAAAGCCCGAGAAACGGGCCGGAGGCCAGCATCGAAAACAGCACGACGCGCCGCCCGCCGATACGGTCCGAGAGGTTCCCTCCCACCAGGGCCGCCGCCGCCGAGCTGACGAAGAAGACGGTCAGCCACAAGCTCGCCTGGCGCAGCGAAAGCCCCCGCTGCGTGTAGAGATACACAGTCAAGAACTGCCCGATGCCAAGGTGTACGATCGACCGCAACACGACCAACACGTAGTGCAGCAGCAGCGGCTTCCAGTGCCGGCGGAACGGCCCCCATTCGAGCGAACGCTTGATCTGGCTGTCCGAGGCCGACAGCGGCGGCATTCGCCAGGCGAGAAACGCCGCGACCACCAACGCCGGGACCGCCGCGACCGACATCGAACCCAGGCCCAACCGATCGGCGAGCGTCGAAAAATAGATGGGGCCCGTCGATAGCCCGATCATGCCCGACGTAATAAAGGTCGCGACCGCCGCCCCGCGACGCGGACCCGCCTGCATCGTGACCTGCGACGTGCTCTGCGGGTGAAAGGAGGCGACGCCCAGCCCGCCCAGAAACGCGATCAACAGCAGTGTCTTGAACCCGATCGCCAGCCCCAAGTTCGAGAGGAAAACGCCGGTTGCAAGAACACCAAGAATGACAAACAGCCGCGAATGCAGACGGTCCGACACCATCCCGAAGAGAAGCTGCATGACGGCCGAAGCCAGCATGAAGACGCCGCCCAACGTACCCACCTGCGTGAGTGTCAAGCTGTAGCGCTCCACCAGCACCGGTTGCAGCGTCGAAATCGCGCTGGCGTAGAAATCGACAGCGAAGTGCGCTAAACAGAGGACCACCAACGACGAGGTCAACAGCGCCGCGGGTTTCGCGGTCGAAGCTACGACCGTCGGTCGGGCGACGACTTCGGGGTCAACCGTTTCCTGGATCACAGGGGATTTCTCGGCAGTGCACCCAGCAGACCAACCCTGGGAGTTCTTCATGATAGCCGAGCGCAAGAGCGGCCAGAGTCTCGCTCTCGCGGCACGCGGATCGTGAATTTCGAGCGGAGCCGCTTCCTGCGGGCGCGTCGGTACGTCATAGTCCTCCGTGGAGGACAACTGTACAAGCCTGGCCGAGCGCGCTACTTCCGGAGGATTCAAAAGGAGTGGTCTTCAGGCTTGCGTCTTCGCGACGCTTGTAGATCAGAAACGTAGCATCGAGAACCAGATAGGCTCGCCCCGGCAGGAATTGGAGCTCTCCAAATTCCTGGTCAGCCCTGGAAAGAGATTGTGGTCGTCCAGCTCCCGCCGGACGTCGAAGGTTTTTCGAGGCGGTATTGGCGATAGACCTCTTCCGCCCCTTGCGGATTGGACACTTCGTCCGGCCGCAGAACCAGCCAGTCGGGCTCGAGTGATTCAATGGCTTCTTCCATGCTGTGGGAACCGCTGATTCGCGCCACGGCGGGGCTCACGATACCGGGATAATCGAGCATGTTACCGTTGCTGTAGTAGCCGATATAGCCCACCGGCTCCAAAAAAATCGTCTCCCTGGGTCCAACGTGGTCATTGAGCCACAAACCGATGTCGGCTCGATTGCCAAACTCAATAACCTCCTGCTGAACTTTCATCTGGAGTGTGCCCGCTACGAACAGATACAGCATCGACGCAGCAACGAGACCATGGAAGCCGAGAGCGGCCCCTACGGCCGCCCGTTCCCAACGGCGCCCAATCTTTGAGCGCGCCACGAGTTGCGCAACCATCACGGGGGCTCGAGAGAAGGACGATCACAGCACAGAGCCCGGCCGGCGGCAAGTACCAGGGGAAGAGGTATGAAGTGTGGCTTACGTACGCCAGGTAACCGCACGAGAACGCAAAAACTACCGAGGCCGACCGGCCGATGGCGTCCCGCGTCGGAAGCGCCCAGTACAGTCCGGCAATGAGCCCGGTCACCAGACCGAACGAACCGATCCACGTGGGCCAGCCGCCGAACTGCCAGTACGTGGGAGCAAGAACCCGCTGGATCGCCGTGGGCAAAGCTTGGACGGTGCCGGCAGCGACGGCAGCGAGACCGGAGTAGGCATCCGGCCGCGACGCCTTCACCAGGGCCGGGAAGGGGACCGGACTGCCGTAGTACACCCAGGCCCAGACAAACCAGGGCAAGTAGAGTGCCGCTCCCAGGACACCGGCCTTGAGGATCCCACGGAGTTCATCCTTCTTGGAGCGTGAGGCCAGGAGGGCGGCCAGGGCGAGGCCGGCAACGTAAACACAGCCGTCGGGCCGGGTCCACATCAGCCCTCCCCAGGCCGAACCGGCCAATACCCACCGGGCGGCGGCGCCTTCAACGGCGCCTATCAGGCCGAGGCCCAAAAATAGCAGCAGAAAAGCGGCTTCCTGGCCATTCATCGAGTAAGAAACCGACTTGAATTCCAGCAGGAAGTAAACTCCAAAAAAGATAACTGCCGACGACCCAACCTCGTTCCGCGCCGCCATCCACTTCACCAAAATGAAACCCGCGGCGGCGTAAGCAAGGACGGGGACGATCCGATAGCCCCACAGCGCCGGGAAGTAGGAGCTTTGGTCGGACAACCAATAAAACAGCGCGGGTAGCAGTACGTTGATCGGGGAAGTGAAGCCGTGAAGCCGCTCGCCCGGGGTGTATACGAGGCCGTTACCTTCAACCAGGTTACGGCTGTGCCGAAACGTGATGAGAAAATCCTCCCATACGTGATTCGTGACCAGCGCGTATCCAATGGCGACGACAAGACTGCTGACTGCCAAAATGACGGGGGCCATCGATGGCCGGCGCGAGTCGGTTGGAGTGATCTCGGGTTGATCGGCGAGTCGCAATAGATGCTTGTGCTCGTCTGGCCGCAGAAAGAACAACCAGAATCATACGTCGGTCCCGGCGCTGCAATAGTATACAGCCGACTCCGTTCCGAAACACCGTTCCGTAAAGTGGCTACAGTCGCCTCGGTCACACAACATGCGTCTGGCCGGCTCAGTAGCAGCCTCGTGAGCGCCACCATGAAAGGGTTACCGCTCTGTCAGGGGCATCGGCCTTTGCTTTCTCGGTACGAGATAATAGAGGCTGCCGTGGCGGTTCAAAACCTCTCCCATTACGAGATCCTCGAGCAGATCGCCGAAGGCGGTATGGGCGTGGTCTACAAGGCCCGCGACATCAAGCTCGACCGCCTGGTGGCGTTGAAGCTGCTGTCCCCGAACCTGACTGCGTCGAGCGAGGAAGTCGGGCGCCTATTCGACGAAGCGCGGGCGCTTTCCCGTCTGAATCATCCCAACGTGGCCACGATCTATGAGGTCGAGGACAGAGCTGACAAGCCCTTCATGGCGCTCGAGTACCTTCCCGGCGGAACACTCCGCGGGAAGATCCGCAAGAGCCGGAACAACGGAGGTGGTTTAAGTGCGAAGGCCGTGATCGACTATGCCCGCCAGATTGCACGCGGGCTGGCGCATGCGCACCGTCACGGCATCATCCACCGTGACGTCAAAACTGACAACGTACTGCTGACGGCCGAGGGCACGGTGAAGATTACCGACTTCGGCGTGGCACTGGTCGCCGGGCACAGGGCGTCTCGACCCGGAGAAGGCGCCACGGGAACGGCCGCCTACATGTCGCCCGAGCAGGCACAGGGCCTTGTGATCGACGACCGCTCCGACATCTTCTCTTTCGGCGTCGTGCTGTTTGAATTGGCCACGGGCGAGGTGCCTTATGCGGGTCAGCCGTCCGAGGCGATGCTCTACGACATCGTCAACACCCCGGCGCCATCGATCCACCGGTACCGAGACGATCTGCCCGTTAGTTTCGAGCGGCTCGTGAACAAGGCACTCGCCAAAGACCCGAACCGACGCTACGCCGAGATGGACGAGGTGCTGGCTCACCTCGAGCGCATCCGCAACGAGCTGAGCATCGAAACGACCCGGGTCCACCCCGTGCAGCCGCCCGAACCCACCATCGCGGTGCTGCCCTTCGTCGACATGAGCCCGCAGCGGGATCAGGAGTACTTCTGCGACGGCATCACCGAAGAGATCATCAGCGCGCTCACGTCGGTCAAAGGGCTGAAGGTTGTCTCGCGCACGTCTTCGTTTCAATTCAAGGGTGAGGCCTACGACGTGCGCAAGGTGGGCGAGCAGCTCGATGTGCAGACGATTCTCGAGGGCAGCGTCCGCAAGCTCGGCACGCGCTTTCGCATCACAGCCCAGCACATCAACGTCGCCGACGGCTACCACCTATGGTCCCAACGGTTCGACCGCGAAATGGAGCACGTCTTCGCGGTGCAGGACGAAATTTCGCAGGCGATTGTCGAGAACCTGCGGCTCAAGTTGGTGGGCGGCCGGCGCCCACAGATCGTCAAGAAACGAACCGAAAACATCGAGGCCTACAACCAGTACCTCCAGGGCCGCTACCACCTCAATCGGCGCAGCTACGGCGACATCCTGAAGGCGATTGAGTGTTTCGAACAGTCCAACTGCGAGGACTGCCATTTCGCCTATCCGCTGGCGGGGTTGTGCGAGGCTTATCTGTTGCTCGGGTACGGGGGATATCCCGAGCCCGACCCCGCCGGGGCGCTGGAGAAGGCCAAACAGGCCGCCTTGCAAGCCGTCGGGATCGACGAGAGTTCCTCCGACGCTCACACGGCCCTGGCACTGGTTTATTTCCGCAAGGATTGGAACTGGGCGGGTGCCGAGAAGGAGTTTCGGCGGGCGATCGAGCTCAATGACGGATACGCCACGGCCCATCATCAGTTCGCGATGTTTCTGGCCGCGGTCGATGAAGCCGAGTTGGAGATCCGCCGGGCGCACGAACTCGACCCTCTGGCCCCGATCATCGGCACGGCCCTGGAGCGGATTCTCCATTTCCGCCGCCGCTATGACGAGGCCATCGAGCAGATCCAGCGAACCATCGAGTTGCATCCCCGTTTCTCCGGCGCCTATTTCGACCTGGGCGTAAGTTACAGCCAGAAGGGCCTCCATCCGCAGGCGCTCAAGGCTTTCGGGACGCTACGCGAGTTTGGGGGCCACCAGGTTACAGGACTGATGACGCAGGCGATGTCCTACACACGAATGGGAAATCCCGAGAAAGCACAAGTTTATCTCGACGAACTCGACCGGCTTGGCGAGACGCGTCACCTGGCGCCGTCGCCTCGCGCGATTCTAGAGATTGTGCGAGGGAACCTCGATCTCGCGCTGGACTATCTCGACGAGGCCTACGCCCAGCACGCCCCCGCCTTGGTCTACGTGCAGTGCGAACCGTTGTTCGATCCCATCCGCACGCATCCCCGATACGCTGCGCTGATCCGAAAGGATCCGTTTCCCTCAGATCGCTGCCGCTCAGGGACAACTTTCCACCTGAGCCGCCTCGCAGCCGCTACACTCCCATGGACGACGAACAGCTCGGCGGCGGCCACGGTCGGGCTCGTTGGCTCCGCGCTCTGGTTCCGCTCGGTCTCGGGTTGGTGATGCTGTGGCGGATCACCGCAACCTACCCCGAACTCAACGCCACCTTTGACGAGCCCTATCATATCGCCGCCGGCCTTCAGGCCTACCAACAAGCAAGGTTTTCCGCGGGCGCGGAACAGCCGCCCCTAGCCCGCTGGCTGATCGCCTGGCTTCCCCACCTCTTCGGCATCGAGTATCGCGGCGTTGTTCATCGCAGCGCCGGCTTCGAGGACGAGCTGTTCCATTTGAGCCGCTCGGTGATGGAGGAGCAGGGAGAGTACGGGACGACCCTTACGCGGGCACGCGCGGGAGTGCTCCTGTTCGTGCCGGTGATGATCTTCTTCGTCTACCGTTGGAGTTCCGAGCTGCACGGTGTGTGGGCAGGTTGGGGAGCTTGCGCCCTCGTCGTGTTTTCCCCGAACCTCATGGCCCATGCCGGGCTGGCTACGACGGATTTCGCCGTGGCGGCATTGCTGACCGCGTCCGCCTACGCCGCTTGGCGATGGGCGCGGGAGCCAAGCCGGCGCCGCGCGGCCTTCGCCGGATGTCTGAGCGGTTTGGCGATTGGGTCGAAGTACTCGGCTCTGGGATTCCTTCCTGTCATTGTGGCCGGCCTTTTCGTTCTCACCCACCGGAAGACTTGGCTGAGGCGAAGTGCCTGGAAACCCGCCGCCGTGCAGGCCGGAGTAGGGCAAGCATTGCTGTTTGGGGTCTTCGCGTTCCTGTCGCTATGGGCGTGCTTCGGCTTTGAGACGCGTCCCTTGCGTGATCCCCAGCGGCGTCCATACGAAACCCTGGACCGCATCGTTCCCGCCGTTTCGGGTTTGAGTCCGGCGCTCTATTGGGCCGCCGAGAACGTTCCGGTCCCCTTGCAGGATTTCGCGACCGGGGTCTCTTGGGTCGCCGGGCATGCTTTCCAGGGCCACCAAGCCTTTCTGCTGGGCAAGGTCGCTTCGCATGGCTGGTGGCACTATTTCCCGGTTGTGCTGGCGGTGAAGACGACCGGGCCTTTTCTGCTGCTGATCGCGGGCACGGGAGTCTTACTGTGGCGACGGAAGGGGGGTGCGCCTGCCGGTCTGGTTCCTCTGGTGGCCGCCGGCGGAGTCCTGCTCGTGTCGATGAGTACACCGATCAACATCGGGGTGCGCCACATTCTCCCGATCTACCCCCTCTTGGCCGTTGGGGCGTCGGCCTGGTTTCGACCCGGCGGCTCCTCCGGTAGATAGCGTCGGTTGAGGATGGTCGTAGGGATCGCCCTGCTGGTCTGGCACATAGGTGAGTCGTGGCACGCGCACCCGGATTACCTGGCCTACTTCAACTCCCTGGCTCGCGGCAGAGAGCACCAGGTTTTGGGTGACAGCAATCTCGATTGGGGGCAGGACCTCGGTCGATTGAGCCGCCACGTGCGGGCACAGCGAATCGAGAAACTCTCTCTGCGGTATTTCGGGACGACTTCACCCGAGGCAGTGGGCTTGCGGAACTCAACAGCTTTTGGTCCGCGAGATCGGCCACGCGGCTGGGTGGCGAGCAGCGTGACGCACCTGCAGGGACTCTACGAGCCCAAGTTCCCTTGGTTGGAGGGCCGCAAGCCCCACGCCAAGATCGGCAAGTCGATCTGGTTGTTTCACATCGACTAAATGTAGAGCTGTCGGCAAATACGGGTACCCTTTTGGTCGGCTCCCTCGCTACACCCGAATCCCGATCCGCCACAGGATGTAGGCGACGGACTCTCGTGCGTAAGACCAGCCGCGGCTCCAGGCGCCGACGCCTTGGGGCCGTCGCGGCGACCCGTAGACGGTCAGGCCGCGGGCTTCGAGCATGCGCTTAATGCGGAAGATGTGATAGTCGTCGCTCACTACGATGCAGGAGCGCAGATCCATGCGGTCCATGATCTCGGCGACCGCCGAGGCGCTTTGCATGGTCGACTGACCGGCCGTCTCGACTGTGACGAACTCGACCGGCACACCTTGCGCGGAAAGGTATTCGCGGCTGACTTCGCTCTCGGTGAACTCGGCTCCCGTCCCATAGCCGCCGGTCGTGATGATGCGCGGCGCGAGACCTTGGCGATAGAGATCGAGAGCGTGGTCAAGCCGAGCACGGAGCACGGGTGACGGGCGACCCCAATACTGGGCCGCGCCGAGTACGACAATCACGTCGGCCTTGCGCGCCTCGTCGAGGTGAGCTTGGCGCCAAACCTGATAGTAGATTCCGCCGAAGTATCCAGCCGCCAGCAGAACGCAGGTCGCCAGCGCCGTGATCCAGCGTCGGCCACGCCTCGGCTGATGCGGCAAGGTCATCGCAGGTACGGTTCGAGGTCCGACGCCGCAATCGCGCCAGACCTCACGATTCGCGGGGGACCGGTGAGATCGACGATGGTCGACGCTTCGCGGGAGCGGGCCCGGCCGCCATCGAGAATATGATAGACGCTCCCGCCAAGCTGCGAGGCCGCTTCCCGCGCCGTGCGGGCCGTGGGGCGCCCGGAGAGATTGGCACTGGTGCCGGTGAGGGGACGGCCGACGGCGCGGGCCAGTGCCCGAGGGACGGCGGCCGCGGGCAGGCGCACGGCGACAGCTCCCGTACCCGCCGTCACTGCATCCGGCACACCATCAGCAGCAGGCAAGACCATCGTCAGCGGCCCAGGCCAGAATCGCGCGGCCAGGGTGTGGAAGAGCGGCGGCACACTGCGTACGATCCCTCGAAGCTGGCTCGTGGAGGCGATCAGCAGCAGGATCGGCTTCGTCTCGGGACGTTTCTTGATCCGGAAGATTCGTCCCACTGCCTTGGTTTGGAGGGGGTCGGCCGCGAGTCCGTAAAAGGTGTCGGTTGGAATCGCCAGGACCTCCTCTCGACGAATGGCGGACGCTGCCGCGCGCAGAAGGGGCCATTGAGGACGGAAAGGATTGATTGCGACGATGTCGGCCATCCGCAGAGGCGATTCTACTATGCGGAGACGCCTTGATAGGATGAAGGCGCAAAAAGAGAAGATTCGTTGGCCAGACGAATACAAACCATCTCTAGTACTGCCAACCCCTTGATCAAGGACGTTCGGCACGCTGTCTGGGGTGGAACCGTGACGTCGGGCGGCTTGTGGGTCGCCGAGTCGTTCCACCTGCTTGGGGAGGCGCTACGCAGCGGCCGCGACATCGAGGCAATCCTGGCGTCGACTAGCGCGCTATCCGCTGTCGAGGCGGTTCTCAACGGACGAGGACCGGGCCTGCTGCGAGCGGTGGACGACCCGGTGTTCGAGCGCATCGCCGGCACCGATACGACACAAGGTGTGATCGCGTTGGTACGTCCGCCGGAGTGGACGATCGAGCAGGTGTTTCAGGGCTGTTCGCTCGTCGTGGTGCTCGATGGCATCCAGGACCCCGGGAATGCGGGTGCGATTCTGCGAAGCGCGGAGGCCTTCGGGGCTACTGGCGCCATACTCTTGAGCGGCACGGCACATCCCGCCAACCCAAAGACGCTTCGCGCATCGGCTGGTTCGCTCTTCCGGCTTGCGTGCGCCGAGGGTATGACCGCGCGCCAGGCGCGGGCCGAGTGCGCGAGCCGCCGCGTGCAAGTGTACGCAACTTCGCCGGGGACCGGTCAGCGAGTCGAAGATTGCGATCTCACTCGCCCTAGCGCCGTGGTGTTCGGTTCCGAAGCGCATGGCGTGAGCGACGTGTTGCAAGAGACCGCTCAAACTCTGCACGTCCCGACGCGAGGGGTCGAGTCGTTGAACGTGGCGGCGGCGGCGGCGGTCATTCTCTATGAAGCGTCGCGGCAGCGTTCGGGTGATGCGAAGCCGGAACCAAGGGTAAGCGATGCAGTTCGGCAGCCGGTCTGATGAGCCTTTTCGAGCCCGCGACGCCGAGCCCGGAGAGTTCCGGTGAACTGCATCCGCTGGCCGACCGCATGCGGCCCGTAACGCTCGACGAGTTCGTCGGGCAAGAGCACCTGCTGGGGCCCGACAAGCCCCTGCGGCTGCAGATCGAACGCGATCAGCTCACGTCGATGATCCTGTGGGGGCCGCCGGGGGTCGGTAAGACGAGCCTGGCGCAACTCATCGCCAAGGTATCGCGATGTCAGTTCGTGCCTTTCAGCGCGGTGCTGAGCAGCATCAAAGAAGTCAAGAAGGTGATGGCCGACGCCCAGCGGGCGCACCGTCACGGCGTGCGCACAATCATCTTCATCGACGAGATTCACCGCTTCAACAAGGCCCAGCAAGACGCGTTCCTACACTACGTCGAGCGCGGAGACATCATCCTCATCGGGGCTACCACCGAGAACCCGTCGTTCGAAGTCATCTCAGCGTTGCTGTCGCGTTGCCGCGTGCACATCCTGCGCGCGCTGACGGTCGAAGAGATCACGAGGCTGCTGCGGCGCGCGCTCGGTGACAAGGAGCGCGGCTTGGGCACAGTCAAAGTCGACGTGAGCGACGAAATTCTCGAACGCATGGCGCTGTTCTCTAACGGCGACGCCCGCGCCGCTCTCCAAACACTCGAGACCGCCGTCGTTTCGGCGCAGAACTCGACCATCACCGAGGAGCTGCTGGCGAACGTGCTCGAGCGCAAGGTCCTGCGCTACGACAAGGCGGGAGAAGAGCACTACAACCTGATCTCCGCGCTGCACAAGTCGGTTCGGTCGAGCGATCCGGACGCGGCGCTCTACTGGCTGGTCCGCATGCTCGAAGCAGGCGAAGATCGGCTTTATATCGGCCGGCGGCTCGTGCGAATGGCGTTTGAGGACGTCGGGCTGGCTGACCCGCGCGCCCTTGAGCAGACCATGGCGGCCGTCGAGGCGTTTCGCCTCATCGGCGAACCCGAAGGCGATCTGGCACTGGCGCAAGTGGCGGTCTACCTGGCGATGGCGCCCAAGTCCGACTCGGTCTACCGCGCCCTAGGCCAAGTCAAAGACGATGTTCGTGACACGATGGCCGAGCCTGTGCCGATGAACCTGCGCAACGCCCCGACACGCTCGATGAAGGACTGGGGCTACGGAGAAGGTTACGAGCACGCTCACCAGTCCCGCGACACCGTCACCGGCATGGAGTGCTTGCCGGAGTCGCTACAAGGCCGGCGCTATTACCACCCCACCGACCACGGGCTCGAAAAACGCATCGCGGAGCGCCTGCGCGAGCTGCTGCGAATCAAGGAAGCAAAGCGCAAAGAGTAGGCCACGGGGCAGAGGGGTCAGCCGCCGACCCGACAGCTCTGAACGACGGACGGCTCTCTGCGGTACCACGCCAGCGTCCGGCGTAGCCCTTCTTCGAGGCCCACGGTCGGCTCGTAGCCCAGGTCACGCCGGGCTGCGCCGATGTCGGCTTGAGAATGACGGACATCGCCTTGTCTGGGCCGCCCATAGGTTGCAGCAAGGCGGATGCCCTCGATTCGCTGCAGAACTTCCCAGGTCTGAGTGATCGTCACTCGTTCGCCGGTACCGCCGTTGTAGACCGTTCCGCGAGCCTCCGCGGACCGGGCGGCACGGAGATTCAGATCCACGATGTTGTCGACGTAGGTGAAGTCACGGGTCTGTTCGCCGTCGCCATAGATCGTCGCCGTCTCTCGTTGCAGAATCGCTTTGCAGAACGCTGCGATCACGCCTGAGTAGGGCGAGCTTGGATCCTGACGTGGCCCGAACACATTGAAGTACCGCAGCGACACAGTCTCAAGACCGTAGTTATCGAAAAAAGTCTTGGCGTAGTTTTCGCCCGTCAACTTTTGTACGGCATACGGCGACTTTGGCTGAGGTCGGAGCGACTCGTTCTTGGGCATCACCTCCGTGTCGCCGTATGCCGAGGAGGACCCGGCATATATGACTCGCCGCACCTTCTGCCGCTGCGCGGCCAGCAACACGTTGAACGTACCGTTGACATTTACTTCATGAGTAAGCTCCGGCTCCTCGATGGAGCGAGGAACCGCCGGAATCGCGGCCTGGTGAAAGACCGTGTCAGCGCCCGCAAACATCCGCTCCAATGCTTGGTAATCGCGAATGTCAACGTCGTGGAAGTCGATCTTGTCCCGAACGTCGGTTAGGTTTTCCTTCTTCCCGGTCAGCAAGTTGTCGACGACCACGACGCACTCAACACCGTCGGTAAGCAGGCCGCGGACAAGAGCCGATCCAATGAATCCGGCTCCACCGGTGACGACAACTTTCCTCATACACGAACCCCCGCCATGCGCGACATCCTCCTATGAGGTCGTCAACGCTACGGCCGCACTTTAACGGGTCAGGCGAGCTTGATCTTTTCGCCCGTGCGAGCGGATTCGTAGACCGCCAACACGACTTGAAGGGCGCGATAACCGTCTTCGCCCGTGCAGAGCGGCTTGCCGCCGGTTTCAATGGCCTCAGCGAAGTTGCGAAATTGTCGCTTCATCGGTTCGATGGAGATCGCCATCGGGTCGGAGGCGCCGGAATCAAGCGTTTCGCCGGCGAGCGGAGCCGCTTCGCCGCTGTCACCTTCCACATCCCAAGCGGTCAGCTTGTCACCTGTGATGATGGCCGATCCTTTTGTGCCGTGGATCTCGATTCGCTCCGGATAGCCCGGCTCGAAGGCGGTCGCCGCTTGGATCACACCGGTAGCGCCACTCTCGTAGCGTACCAAGGCATCGACGACATCCTCGGACTCCATCTCGTGGGCCGCCGCGAGCTGCCAGTAACCAAAAAGCTCGGCGACCGGTCCCGCCAAGTAGAGCAGCAGGTCGAGCCCGTGAATGGCTTGGTTGATCAGCGCCCCACCGCCTTCTACAGCCCAGGTGCCTTTGCCGGGACGATCATAGTAGGATTGCGGACGATGCCATTTCGTGTAGCTGTCAGCCTGTAGGACGCGTCCGAGGCGGCCGTCCTTGATTGCCTTCACCAGAAAGATCGTAGCGTCGTCAAAGCGATGCTGGCTCATCACACCCAAGCGCAGGTTTGCCGCCTTCGTGATGTCGATCATCTCCTGCGCTTCTTCCAGAATCAGGGCGATGGGCTTCTGAAGCAAGACGTGCTTGCCGTTGGCCACGGCAGCCTTGGTCATCTCCAATCGGGAGTCAGGGTAGGCGCATACGTCCACGTAGTCAATGTCAGAACGGCTGCAAAGCTCGTGGAAGTCCGCTGTGAACTCAGCGCCGTATTTTTCGCCGAACTCGCGGCCCTTCTGTTCAACAACGTCTGAGACCGCGACCAGGTCGAAGCCCAGCTCCTTGTAGCTGTCCGCGTGCTTGTGGGCGATGGCCCCCGTGCCGATCAGTCCAACTCTCATGCCGCTGCCTCTTCCTCGGCTTAATTACTACGATTATAGTAGTCCCTTTTCCCCGATGTCCTTGCGGTAGTGCATGCCCTCGAAACGGATCTTGCCGACCGCTTCGTAGGCCGCGTCGAGTGCCTGACGAAGACCCTCTCCGCCCGCCGTTACTCCCAGCACCCGGCCGCCTGCAGTCGCCAACTTCCCTCCTTGCAGCCGCGTGCCCGCGTGAAACACTTTGGCGCCGTTTTGTTCGGCTTCGGTGATGCCTTGGATGTGGCGGCCTCTTGGGTAGCTGCCCGGGTAGCCCTCCGAGCAGAGCACCACACAAGCCGTCGGGCCGGTGCTCCAACCGACTGCGTCAGGCCGCAGTTCACCCTTTGCGGCGGAGAACATCAGTTCGGCGAAGTTCCCCGTCATGCGGTACATGAGGGGCTGCGTTTCAGGGTCACCCATGCGTACGTTGAACTCGAGAACTTGGGGGCCGCCGGAGGTCATCATTAGGCCGCAGTAAAGAAACCCTCGAAACGGGTGGCCCGCTCTGCGAAGACCGTCGAGCGTCGGCTCGACCACCGTCTCGATAATCGTTCCGCGCAGATCGTCACTCAGAATTGCCGGGTCGCAGTACGCACCCATGCCGCCCGTGTTTGGCCCCTCGTCATTGTCGAAGATCGGTTTGTGGTCTTGGGTTGGCGGATAGACAAAGTAGTTGCTGCCGTCGCTTAGAACGATGAAGCTAACTTCTTCTCCCTGCAAGTACTGCTCGAGCACGATGCGGCGGCCGGCGTCACCGACGAGTTGCCCGGTCAACATAGTCGCCGCGGTCTCGCGGGCCTCTTGCTCGTTCTTGGCCAAGACGACGCCCTTGCCCGCGGCGAGGCCGTCCGCCTTCAGCGCGACCGGAAAGCCAAAACGCGTGATGTGTCGGTCGATGTCATCGCTGCTTTCAAGAAGTCTGAAGTCAGCGCTAGGAATGCCGTGGTCCCGCATGAACTCCTTGGCAAAGAGCTTGCTGCCTTCCAACTGGGCCGCGAACTTAGACGGACCGACGATCGGCAGCTCGCGCGCCTCGAATTCGCCAACGAGTCCGGCCACCAAAGGAGCCTCCGGTCCGACGACCGTGAAGTCGGCGCCCAGGGTTTCGGCCAAGGCGACGAGTTCAGCGGGCTCGGCGATGTCGCCTGGAATACAGGACCCATCCATCGCGATGCCAGCGTTCCCCGTCACGCAAAAGACCTGCTCGACACCCTCGGATTGGCGCAGTTTCCAAACCAGCGCATGCTCTCTGCCGCCGCTTCCGATGACTAGGGCTTTCATGCTCAATTGCCAGTGCCTGCAAGCTTAGGAACGACAACCGCACTCATTGCGGCACTTCGCGCAAGTGCATAGAATAACAGGAACGGGCGTATTATTGGGTTACTTCCATGCAGCATGCGTTCACAGAGCGTTATGAAGTAGTGATCGTCGGTGCCGGCCACGCGGGCAACGAAGCGGCGGTGGCGACGGCGCGTATGGGTCTGCGTACGGCCCTGGTGACACTCAATCTCGACCTGATCGCACAGATGTCTTGCAACCCGGCGGTCGGCGGCATTGCGAAGGGCCACCTGGTTCGCGAAATCGATGCTCTCGGCGGGATCATGGGCGAAGTCACCGACGCGGTGGGCATTCAGTTTCGCCTGCTCAATACGAGCCGCGGTCCCGCCGTGTGGTCACCCCGCGCACAATGCGACAAGAAGCAGTACCGCATCAAGATGCGTCAGGTGCTCGAACAGGAACCGAACCTGACCATCAAGCAAGCCGAGGTAGTAGATCTGATTCTCGACAAGGTTCCTCCGTCCGGGTGGGGCGAACCTACCAGGCGCATCAGAGGGGTTCTCCTCAGCGACGGTCGTCTCGTCGGGGCCGAAGCCGTCATCATCACGACCGGGACTTTTCTCAACGGAATGATTCATATCGGCCAGCGCACGTTCCCCTCCGGCCGCAGCGGCGAGCCGGCATCCGTGATGCTCGGTGAGGTGCTACGGGGACTAGGCTTTCGGTGCGGGCGTCTTAAGACGGGTACGCCGCCGCGGCTCGATGGCCGTACGATCGACTGGGGCGAGTTTGAGTCGCAGCCTGGAGATCCCGTGCCCACGCCGTTTTCGTTTCGTACCGACCGGATCGACCGGGAACAGATCCACTGCCGCATCGCCTACACAACCGACAAGACCCTCGAGATTCTGCGCGAGAACATCAATCGTTCGCCGCTTTACAGCGGTCAAATCGAGGGTGTCGGACCGCGCTACTGCCCTTCGATCGAGGACAAGGTCGTCAAATTCCCCGACAAGCCTCGCCATCAGCTTTTTCTCGAGCCGGAGGGGCTCGACACCTACGAGGTCTACGTCAACGGTATGTCGACCAGCATGCCGATCGACGTGCAGGCGAACGTGGTAGCTTCGATTCCGGGTCTCGACAGGGCCGAGATGATTCGTCCCGGGTACGCGATCGAATACGACGCCGTGGACGCAACGGAGCTAAGGCATACACTCGAAACGAGAAGGGTTCAGGGGCTCTACCTGGCCGGCCAGATAAACGGCACGACGGGCTATGAGGAAGCCGCCAGTCAGGGGCTTATGGCCGGCATCAATGCCGGCTGTGCGATCAAGGGCCTTGAGCCGGTCATCCTCGACCGCACGAACGCTTACATCGGCATTCTTATTGACGATCTCACTACCAAGGGAACCGACGAGCCGTATCGCATGTTTACCTCACGCGCGGAGTTTCGTCTGAACCTCCGCATCGACAATGCCGACGAACGGCTCACACCGACGGGCCGTCAGGTGGGGCTGATCGATGAGGACCACTGGCGGCAATTCCGTGAGTTGCAGGCCAGCCGGGAGAAGGTTCGGGCGTTCCTCGACTCCCATCGACCGAGACAGGAAGACCCACTGGCGGGCGAGCTATTCCACGCGCTCGGACCATCAGATGGTCAGCGCCCGACCCTGACCCAACTGTTGAAGCGGCCTGAGGTTCGGATGACCCACTGCCAGTCCCTGATTCAGTCTCACTGCGACGTCCGGCTGCGCCCGCCCGATTGGAAGGCCATCGAGACGGAAGTGAAGTACGCAGGCTACTTACGGCAACAGAGAAAGCAGATCGAGCAGTCTCGGCGAGCTGAATTGCGCCGCATTCCCGAACGCCTCTCCTATGGGGAAATCCCTGGACTTTCGCGCGAAGTCGTGGAGAAGATGGAGCGCGTCCGGCCCTCGACGTTGGGACAAGCCGGGCGCATCCCCGGTGTCACGCCCGCGGCGGTCTCCATCCTCAACATCTATCTCACCTCCAGTGAACGCGCGGCCGGGCATGTCTGACGCAGGCGAGGAGTTCTCGCGGCTCATTCAACCCGTCCTCCGCACTCTGAAGCTCGAGCTTTCTCCGCAGCAGATTTCGCAGCTCGCAGCTCACATCGATTTGCTGGAACGCTGGAATCGTCGCATCAATCTGACGAGCGTGCGAGGCGCTGCGGAGATCGTGGAGCGACATTTTGGAGAGTCACTGCTCGTAGGTCAGCGTATCCCTGAAAATGCTTTGTCGTTGGTCGACATTGGCTCGGGCGCAGGCTTTCCAGGCCTGCCGATCGCCGTGCTGCGACCCAAGCTCAGAGTGACTCTCGTCGAATCCGTAGCGAAGAAGGCAGCGTTCCTGCGAGAGGTGTCCCGCGACCTCGGCAACGTTCGGATCTATCATGGGCGTTTCGAGACCCTGCGGGCCTCGTTTCAGTGGGCCACAGTTCGAGGGGTCGCCTGTGAGGATATCTGGGACCACGTGACAATGACAGCACAACAAGTGGCGGTCCTGTCGACAACCAAGAGGACCCACGAGCTGGCTGGGCTGGGCGGCGTCAAGTGGTTTGCGACGGATCCAGTGCCCTGGGGCAGGGAGCGTGTCTTGGTGCTGGGCACCCTTTCGGTCTAAAGTCCTAGGTGGAACCGACCGATCTACCTTGGGATCTAGAGTCGTGTGCCCGCTCCGGTCGTTCCACGTGGAACGTTCACGCTTTTCCCTCCCTCCGCCGCACGAAATCCCACTTTTCTCTCTTGTGCAGGTATACTACATTAATGCTGCGCCAAAGGAGTGTTCTTGGGTAAGCTCATTGCAGTTGCTAACCAGAAAGGCGGGGTCGGCAAAACAACGACCGCGATCAATCTCTCCGCGTCGCTCGCCGCCGCTGACTGCCGTGTTCTCGTCGTTGATTGCGACCCTCAGGCGAACTCGACCAGCGGTCTAGGGTGTTCGACGGACCTTGAACGGTCCAGCCTGTACGATCTTCTTCTCGGTCAGTCGGATTTGGCGGACGTGCAGGTGAAGACGCAAGTCGAGAACCTTGACCTGATACCCTCTTCTCGAAACTTGGCCGGCGCCAACATCGAACTGGTTGATCTCGAAGCCCGGGAAGCTCGACTCAAGAAAAAGCTGGCCTCGGTGCGAGAGGACTATCACTTTGTTCTCCTAGACTGTCCTCCAGCGCTCGATCTGCTCACGGTCAATGCTTTAGTAGCGGCGGACTCGGTGCTGATTCCAATTCAGTGCGAGTACTTCGCCCTCGAGGGAATCTCGGCACTGCTCGATACGATCGACCGCGTCAAGGCCGGCTTCAATCCCGGCCTGCGGATTGAGGGAGTTCTGCTGACGATGTTCGACGATCGGACATCACTCACTCGCCAGGTGGCCCATGACATTCGGGACTTCTTCCAGGACGAGGTTTTCGAAACTGTAATCCCGCGGAACGTGCGTTTGGCGGAGGCGCCCAGCCATGGCAAGGCGATCATCCAGTACGATCTGCGGTCGAGGGGAGCGGAGAGCTACTTGAGGTTGGCGCGTGAGTTGCTTGCCCGCCAAGGGTTGAAGTCCTCGACCCAGGCCGTCTCCTAACAGCGGAAAAGTGTGAGGCTCGATTCGATGCCGGCGAAGACTACTACCAGAACGTCACCGGGGCCCAGACGTCGAGCATTGGGCAAGGGCCTAAGCGCGCTGTTGGGCCCAAAGCCGGCAGGGCAAGGTAGGGACAGCGGTGGTCAAGAGTTGGTACAGCGCCTCCCGATCGACTCCATCGAGCCGAACCCCTACCAGCCGCGCCGCATCTTCAACAAAGAGAGCATCAAAGAGTTGGCGCAGTCGATTCGGGTCGACGGACTGATTCAGCCGATTGTGGTACGTCCGCAGGGCGATGGATACTTGCTGGTCGTCGGGGAGCGCCGTCTGCGTGCGGCGAAGGTTGCTGGCCTTACCGAGATACCGGGAATCGTCCAGGACATCAAGGCGGACCGTATTCTCGAGGTTACTCTCGTCGAGAATATCCAGCGGGAAGACCTCAACCCGATCGAGGTAGCGCTGGCGCTGCGAATGATGGTCGAGGAATTGGGCCTCAGCCACGAAACGCTGGCCGAGAGGACAGGAAAGAACCGCACCACCATCACGAATCTGCTCCGGCTGTTGCGTCTGCCCAAAGACATCCAACAACTGGTAGCCGAGCGGCGCCTATCGATGGGTCATGCCCGAGCAATCCTGGGCATCGATGAAGCCCACGACCAACGGTCCGTGGCCGAGAAGGCGGTCGCGCAGGGGCTCTCGGTGCGCCAAGTTGAACGCACGGTTCGGCGACTCAGTGAGCCGCAACGCAAGAAGGACGGCAAAGCTGCGATCGACCCCAACATCGCCGCTGCCATCGAAGAGATGGAACAGGCGCTGGGTACGCGTGTGAAACTCGTGGCCCGCGGCAAGAACGGTGGCCGCATCGAAATCGAGTACTACTCGTCAGACGATCTCGACCGCATCTACCAAGTGATTGCGGGCGAGGGGGACTGAGGGTCGCCGACTCTCTACTGCCTACCGCGCTCCGTTGCTGACCACGTTGCTTCCTTCGATTCGGTCTACCAGCGAGGCCGCTCGCGCGCGGGCAATGTGAACGAGCTTCTTGCGCCCCGCGATCTTCTTGAGAATGGGCAGAAACTGGTGGGGCGCCACGATTCCGCCCCTATCGAAGGCGGATTGAAACTGCAGCAGCGCCTTGTTAACCCCGAGGTGGTCGAACCGGAAAACTCTCTCCAGCTCCATTAGGTACCTCTCGGACTCGCTCGCCCGTATGAACCAACTTGCAAGAGCCACGGCGGCCTTATCCTCGCTGAAGGCAAACTTAGCTTCAGTTACCTCGCCAGCGGCGCTTACGTACCTCAAAACCTTGTCGCCCGTAAACGCGACTTTGCGGTCGCTAGCCAAGGCACGGCGGAAGTAGTCCAGTTCCCGCACCAAAGCGAAGACGCTGTTGGTTTCGGCGGGCGTTAGAGTGAACTCGATCGGATCCTCCTCGTTTGGCCCCTCACGATAGATCGCCGTTCCGTCTCGTTCGATTTCAACTTCCAAGTACGGTGGGGCACTCCCGGGGAACGTACGAGAGAAGAAAACGCGCTCCGAAGCGGAAGCGGCAATCGGCATGACCGCAGAAATGCCAATCGCCAGCGCGGCGCAGACGACAGCAAGCGATCTGGCTGACCGACCTGTCCGCAGATCATGCATGGGCGCTGAATCCCGACGCGATCTTTGCTCGGCTTGCCGCGTGTACTGAATGGCAGATCGCCACCGCCAGGGCATCAGCAGCGTCATGGGATTCAATCGGCTCCTCGAGCCGCAGCAGCGACTGCACCATGGTCTGCACCTGCCCCTTGGTGGCACGGCCATAGCCGACAACACTGTCTTTGATCTCGAGCGGCGAGTACTCACCAACCGGCAGGCCCCGCTCCGCCGCCGCCAACATGGCCACCCCCCGCACCTGCGCCAACTTGAGCACCGTCCGTACGTTTGTTGCGTAGAAGACTCCCTCGATGGCCACGCCATCAGGGGTCTTTGATTCAAGTAAACCTTTTAATTTCTTATAGATATGGTATAGACGTGAAGGAAAGTCCGCCTTGGGCGAGGTTCGAATGACGCCGCAACCGACCAACCGATGGTGGCGCCCGTCGCTGTCGATGACGCCGTAGCCAGTCCGCTCGGAACCGCAATCAATGCCGACGACTCTCACCGGCTACTCACTCCAGCGCTCAAGCGACGCGCTCGCTGTTCATCAAGCCGACAGGGCTTCGAGTTCCTTGTCTTCAATGTCGAAATTGGCGTAAACGTTCTGGATGTCGTCGTGATCCTCAAGGCGGTCCATCATACGAAGTACCGCCGTGGCATTCTTACCCTCGACCTTGACGGTGCTCTGCGGCAGCATTGAGATCTCCGCGGCGGTTGGCTCAATACCCACCCCTTTCAGCGCATCGAACACCGCCTCGTGCGCGTCCGGCGGGGAGACGACGAGCCAACTGTCGCCTTCGTCGCGCAGATCCTCGGCGCCCGCGTTGAGGACGATCTCCATGAGTCGCTCTTCACCAGCCGCCTCTTTCGGTACGACGACTGTGCTTTGCTTGTCGAACATCCAAGCGACACACCCGTTCTCACCGAGGTTTCCCCCATTCTTCGAGAAGGCATGTCGTAGTTCGCTCACGGTGCGGTTACGGTTGTCGGTGACGACCTCCACTAGAACGGCAACACCGGCCGGGCCGTAGCCTTCGAAGCTGATTTCTTCATAGGAAGTCCCCTCGAGTTGGCCCGTCCCTCGCAGGATAGCTTTCTTGATGTTGTCCTGAGGCATGCTCTGGGCCTTGGCGCCGGCGATGGCGGTACGCAAGCGGGGGTTGGAGTCGGGTTCTCCTCCGCCCTCACGAGCGGCGATCTGGATCTCACGGATTAGCCGCGTGAAAACCTTGCCCCGTTTTGCGTCGGTGGCCGCCTTTTTGTGTTTGATCGTCGCCCATTTGGAGTGGCCGGACATCACTGAACGCTACCTTTTCTCGGACGACGGCAGCCGGGGTGGCCGCCACGTACGCCAACGACCGCCCGGTCCGGCATCGTTTGCCAACGTCGCTGAGAGCGCGGGCAATCTCAACCAAAGAATAACAGAAACGTTCACCGGCCAGCGGGACGAGAGGCTTAGGTTGCCGGCTCGCGAGCCTTGTCGCAGCAGGGTGGCGGTGACCGGGCATACGCGCCTGCCTGCGGACCTGATGACGCAGCCATCGGGCTACGACACAGGACGGGCAAGGGGGCAAGAGTTGGAGCTGGGTGGAGCCCTGCGCCGCACGACACCTCGGCATGACGGCCTAGAATAGAGCCATGGCTTTCCCCGTCCAACGCCCCCGCCGCTTGCGCGCCAATGAGACGCTGCGCTCGGCGGTGCGCGAGACGAACCTTTCACCCAGGGATTTCATCTATCCATTGTTTATCTGCCCTGGCGAGGGCGTTCGGCGCGAGATCGGCGCCATGCCGGGCAACTACCAGATGTCGGTGGATGAGCTAGTCCGTGAGGCCCGCGAGGTGGCTGCCCTGGGAATACCGGGCATTATCCTGTTCGGCCTGCCCCAGTCGAAGGATCCCGAAGGCTCGGGCGCCTATGACGAGCACGGCATCGTTCAGCGGGCGATTCGCGCCGTAAAGCAGGAAGCGAAGGAGCTGTTGGTCATTGCCGACTGCTGCCTTTGCGAGTACACCAGTCACGGCCACTGCGGACACTTTGAGGATGGGGACGTCGACAACGATGCAACCCTTGAACTTCTTTCAAAGACGGCGCTTTCACAGGCGCGGGCAGGGGCCGACATCATCGCGCCGTCGGATATGATGGATGGCCGGGTCGACGCGATTCGCACAGTCCTTGACGAAAACGGCCTATCGAAAGTGCCGATTCTTTCTTACGCCGCGAAGTACGCATCGGTGTTCTACGGACCATTCCGAGAAGCGGCCGATTCGGTGCCGCAGTTCGGCGACCGCCGCGGTTATCAGATGGACCCCGCCAACCAGCGCGAGGCGCTGCGGGAGATTGAACTCGATATCGAGGAAGGCGCGGACATCATCATGGTCAAGCCGGCGCTGCCTTATCTCGATGTGATTCAGTTGACCAGGTTGGAATTCGACCTGCCGATCGCGGCCTACCAGGTCAGCGGCGAGTATTCGATGATCGTCGCCGCCGCGCGCAACGGCTGGCTCGACCTGGACCGGGCCATGGAGGAATCGCTGACGTCGATCAAGCGCGCCGGCGCGGACTTGATTCTCACTTACTTCGCCAAGGACATGGCGAAGAAACTCTAAGCCCCGATTCCTCAGTCATCCTATACGGTCCCCCGATCCTCGTGCCGCTTCGTTGCAGACTCCGATCGCCAGTGCAACGGCCGCCCAATCGTGGCTGCCTCGTTACAGGGTTTCTTCTCTGCCTCTTGATCTCACCCACCTCTTGGGCGGCTCAAGACAAGAGGGAGCTCACGTTAGCGGAGCAGATCGAGAAAGTCCTCGCCCGAACCTCGGCGCAGCGGGCATTTTGGGGAATCGAAATCGTGGAACTCGCGACCGGCAGCGTCCTCTACCAGCGGAACGCCGACAAGTTGTTCGTACCGGCCTCCAACCAGAAGCTGTTCTCGACAGCGCTGGCACTCTCTCGGCTCGGCCCCGATTACCGTCACGCAACCTCGGTCCTCACGTCATCGGCGGTCAACGAGGCGGGCGTCCTCACCGGAGACATCATTCTCCTTGGAGGAGGAGACCCAAACCTCTCCTCGCGGGTGGTACCTTACGATCCTAAGACGAACTTCCATCCGAACCTTCTGCGGCCCATCAGTGAACTGGCCAGTCAGGTCGCGGGGGGCGGCGTGCAGCGCATCGAAGGCTCCGTCATCGGTGACGATACGCGCTATGTGCGACAGCCGCATGGAACAGGGTGGTCAGCGGATGATCCGAAGTGGGGCTACGGTGCGCCTATCAGTGCGCTGTCGTTCAACGACAACGTCATCACAATGCGGGTTCTCCCCGGCCGGCAACCGGGCCGTCCCGCGCGACTGACACTTGAGCCGCGGATTCCATACTTCGAGTTCGAGAACAAGACACGCACTGCCCCGACGAGGACCGTCGCCCGCTCTCTCAGGGCCGACCGTGAACCCGGGACCAGAACGGTCCTACTTTGGGGACAGATCTCGATCCGATCTCGCGGGCGGAGCATCGCGATCGCCGTAGACGACCCGGCGCTGTATGCCGCCCTCGCCCTCAAAGAGGAACTCGAGCGCCAGGGCATCGAGGTGACGGGTGAGGCCGGCTCGCGGCACCGATGGCCTCACGAGATGGCAAGCCTCAAGCGGGGCCGGCCACAGGAGCCCTGGCCCGAGGCCACGACTCTGGCAGCGATCCAGTCGGCATCGTTGGCTGACTACATGCCCGTGATCAACAAGACGAGCCAGAACCTCCACGCCGAGATGTTGCTCCGCGAGGTGGGATACGTAGGGCTCGGTGTCGGCAGTTTCGAAGCAGGATTAGCGGAGCTGAAAGCGTTCTTGTTGCAAGCGGATCTCAAGGCCTGGGAGTTCAAAACCAAGGATGCCTCCGGCCTTTCCCGACACAATCTGGTTACGCCCGCCGGGACCGTCAAGCTCTTGAGGCACATGTGGGCCTCGCCCCACCGCGACCTCTACCGCCAAAGCCTGGCGGTGGCGGGCGACGACGGCACTCTCGACTGGCGCTTCTCGCGCACCCAAGCACGTGGACGGATTCAGGCCAAGACGGGCACCCTCAGCAACGTAGCGGCACTCTCAGGTTACGCGCTCACAGTTGACGAGCGCGACTTGGCGTTCTCGATCTACGTCAACAACATCGGCGGGCCAATTTCGTATGTGCGCCGCTTGGTGGATCAGATCTGCCTTGCCATGGTGAAGGCGCGGCCCGAGACTACTCAAGCGGCCAAGGGAAAGGCGAGTCAGGAGGCGGACGTCCGGTAACACTGTCAAAGCCGCTTGAGCAACTCGACGGCCTCGGCGTACCGCGGGAAGTTGCGTTCGCTCTTTTGGAACTCCTTCGTGTGAATGCGGCGCCGGGTGCGACCGTACTCGACCGGGAACTTCAGATGCAGCATCTCGTGATAAACGATGTATTCGACCAGGAACCGGGGAACGTCGGCGTGATCGAACAGCCGGCTGATGATGATGGCGTTGTGGGCCGGGTCGAAGTGACCGAGCATGTTGCGTGACTTACGGGGGCTCCAACTAAGCTGGGGCTTCGCAAGCAGCCCGTTGAAGAACTTTGCGTTGAGGCCGTCGAAGATCTCGTCCAAATCGTACACACGGCCCCGCGCGGACAGGATCTGCTTACGGCCGCGAATCTGGCGGACCAAGAGCGCCTTTCTTCTCACGTCCGCACGGTTGAGGTACAAGCGGTAGCGGTGGCTGTATTTGCGTGGAATCGGTTTCTTATATAGCTTCCGCAACAGAATGTGAGCCAACGCTTCCTGCACCGGCGCGGGCGCGCCTTCAAGCTGGTCACTGATCTTGACGGTCAAGCGCGTGCGGTCGTCATCCAACTCGATCGTGCTGTCGACATTCGCGTAGGGATAGAACTTGACGGCGACCTCGGGCGTGCGCGTGCGTGGCTTCAAGGCGCGAAAAACCCGCAGATACACGTCCTCGACGGTTTCGAACAGCAGCGCGGTCTGGATCATCGGAACGCGGCGGCGGGCGGACTTTCCATTGTGACACCGGGGCGAGACTGAGCGCGAAATGAGCGGGATACCAACGGGTGTAGAGCCGGCGGTGCTCGCTCGCCGTGGCCCCTCGGGCACGGCTCCGTCTTCGCTGTATCATAGGGGTTTCGCCCAAGGGTCGCGTCCGTTGCGCAGACCGTAGCGCGCAGCAGCCGAACGCAGGCCCGGCCGCCACGATTGGGTGCGATTCCCAGGAGGTCCGTTGTCCGATATTCGCCAAGTCCGCAGGGTACGCATCACGTCAGTCGGCTGCTATGTACCACCCCGCACGCTGACAAACGCAGATCTCGAGAAGATGGTCGAGACCACCGACGAGTGGATCGTCAGCCGTACGGGCATCCGCACCCGCCATATTGCCGACGCGGATGTGGCGACTTCTGATCTGGCAGTGGAGGCGGCTAAGGTCGCCTTGGCGCAACGCTCTCTCACGGGCAATGACATCGAAACCGTGATCGTCTGCACGGTCACGCCCGACATGTTCTTCCCCTCCACGGCCTGCCTTGTGCAGGACCGCATCGGCGCCAAAGGTGCTTGGGGGTTCGACTTAATCGCGGCCTGCTCGGGTCTGCTCTACGGGCTGACCACCGGCGCGCAGATGATCGCCAGCGGCACACAAGAGCGTGTACTTGTGATCGGCGCCGACACGATGTCGCGGATCATTGACTTCAAGGACCGCGCCACCTGTGTGCTGTTTGGAGATGGGGCGGGCGCCATGTTGCTGGAACCTGCCGAGCAGGAAGACACGGGACTCATCGACTTCATGCACGAGATCGACGGTTCCGGAGGGCAGTGGCTTTGCATGCCGGCCGGGGGCAGCCGCCGGCCGGCCACGTGCGAGACGGTTCAGCAGCGGCTCCACTACGTCCACCAGGAAGGCCAGCAGGTCTACAAGTATGCAATTCGGAAAATGTCCCAGGTCTGCGTTTCCCTTCTCGAGCGCAACGGCCTGAACCCCCAGGACGTGGATGTTCTGTTGTTGCACCAGGCCAACGGCCGCATTGTGAGTGCGGTGGCGGATCGCTTGGGAATACCGCCCGAGAAAGCTGTCGTGATCGTCGACCGCTACGGCAACACGACCGGCGCGACCATTCCGCTGGCCACGCGCGAAGCCCTCGATACAGGGAAACTCAAGAAGGGCGACCTCGCCCTGATGGCCGCTGTCGGCGCGGGTCTCACCGCCGGTGCAGCGCTGTGGCGCTGGGATGACTAGCTAGCCGTCTGATCCACTCGACATCTAACGGACATCTGCAGAGTGATTGAGTAGGAGGTGACCGCATGCTGGTCATCGATACCCACGCCCATCTGTTCTCGCCCGATGAACACAAGTACCCGCCGCGGGAGAACCCTGCGCGGCCTCCCGCAGGCAAGGGAACGATCGAGCACCTGCGCCAAGAGATGAAGGCGAATGGGGTTGGCGGGGCGTGCGCGGTCCAGGTGAGCGGGTTCTACCGCTTCGACAACCGCTTCATCTGCGATGCCGCGAAAGCGCATCCGAGTTGGATCGCGGGGATCTGCACGCTCGATCCCAACGACGCGCACAGCCCCGGGCTACTGACACAGTTCGCACGGGAGTACGGCGTCCGGGGAATGCGTAGCGTCGCCGCCCGCGGCGGGCAGCTCGATCACCCCGGCGTGCGGGCACTTTGGAAGGCAGCGCTCGACAACGGCCTCGTAATCAACCTGCTCACCGGCCACGAGCCGGCCGATCAGGCTGAACGCCTCTTACGCGACTTCCCCGACTTGCCCGTGGCGCTCGATCATGCTTTGCGCTTGCAAGCGGACGGCCCTGTCGAGCCCACGCTTCAGGCGCTGGCCAAGCTCTCGAAGCACAAGAACTGTCACGTCAAGATGTCGTTCATCGCCAACGGCCCCCAAGGATGCGCCGACGGCTATCCTTGCCGCGGCTTTCACGAGGTGGTGCTGAGAGTCATCGACTTATTCGGCCCCGAGCGCTGCGCGTGGGGCGCGCACTTCCCGATCGAGAAATACTCGCCCACGCTGACCTACGCTCAACACCTACGCATCTACACTGAGGAGTTGCCGCTAACGAGCGAAGCGCGTGCGTCGATCGTGGGTGGCACGGCCAAGAAGCTGTGGTTCCCCGACCAGGATTTGGATGGCCGGTAGCCATTTGATTTGGGCAACTCAGTCACAACAGGGTGGTGCTGCACGGTCAGGCTCTTGGTAGCAAAACGACTGGCGCTCTTGGCGTCTTTGCGAGACACTGTGTGGGGTCGCACAAGGAGGATGACACCTATGTACCCGCCCGCTTGGCTTGTTCGGTTTGCGACGGTTGTCTGTGGATTCAGCATGGCCGTCTCCGCCGTCTTGGCTGAAGCCGACCCCGAGGTCACGTTTCCGCCGGCGCGTCCGCCCAACCATGACATCGTGGTCGAGAACCGTATTGCAGTGCCGATGCGTGACGGGACGATCCTCCGCACAGACATCTACCGTCCGAAGAAAGAGGGCCGATACCCTGTTCTCGTCTCGCGAACGCCTTACAGCACCGAGCGCTTCCCGTCGTCCTACAAGACCGCGATGTTCTTCGCCCGCCGCGGCTATGTCTATGTCTTCCAGGACGTGCGCGGCCGTCATGAATCCCAGGGTGCTTGGGACCCGGCGCGGTACGAGTTCGTCGACGGCTATGACACGGTCGAGTGGGCCGCCAAGCAGCCTTGGTCGAACGGCAAGGTGGGCATGCAGGGCGGGTCGTATCTGGGGTCGGACCAATGGCAGGCAGCGATCCTGCAGCCGCCGCACTTAACAGCGATCTTCCCCGACGTTGCAGCCACAAGTTGGTATCACCACGCGTTCACACTGAACGGCGGCTTTCGGCTCTCGCTGGCGTTTGGTTGGGGGCCGGTGCGGCAGGAATCGCACGTCATGCAAAACACGGGGCAGCACACGATGCAAGGCGGTCCGGAGGCCATCAGTTACGACAAGGTGATCTGGCATCTGCCCTTGATCGACATGCCGAGGCTCGTGGGCCGGAACGCGAAGTTCTACCGTGATTGGATCGAGCATCCCGACTACGATGACTATTGGAAGGGGGTTAGTGTCGAGGAGCACTTCGACAAGATGGAGGTGCCGGCCTACAACACCGGCGGCTGGTTCGACATCCTGCTGCAGGGCACGCTGAACGGCTACACCGGCCCCAGCAAGCACGCCAAGACCGAAGTCGCGCGCAAGGGTACTCGCTTGCTCGTCGGCGCTTGGGGACACGGGCCCTCTCGTGAACATGGCGACCTGGACTTCGGCCCGCTGGCTCATGTCGATGAAAACAGCGTCCAGCTTCGTTGGTACGATCACTGGCTCTACGGCATCGACAATGGTCTCGCCGACGAACCGCCCGTCACCCTATTCCAGATGGGGAGGAACCGCTGGCGCTTCCACGACGACTTCCCGCTGCCCGACACGCGGTACAAGAAACTCTACTTCCACAGCAACGGCAAAGCCAACAGTTATCGCGGTGACGGCGGGCTTTCGTGGGACGAGCCCAGCGCAAACGAGCCGGTTGACCGCTATCGTTACGACCCGAACCACCCGGTCCCGAGTCACGGCGGCGCCAACTGCTGCGGGACGCCCACGCCTATCGGTCCGGTGGATCAGCTCCCGGTCGAGAAACGCAACGACGTGCTTGTCTACACCTCCGACTTCCTCGAGGAAGAAATCGACGTCACCGGTCCGATCAGGGTCGTGCTCTATGCATCGTCCGATGCCGTCGACACCGATTGGGTCGCCAAGCTGGTGGACGTCTATCCGGACGGCAAGGCGTACAACATCGCCGAGGGCATCCTACGCGCCCGGCATCGCGAGGGGCAGGACAAGCCCAAACTGATGGAGCCCGGCACGGCCTACCGCTTCGAGATCGACTTGCTCGCCAGCAGCAACGCCTTCCTGCCGGGACACCGCATCCGGGTCGATGTCACCAGCAGTCACTTCCCACAGTTCAACCGCCATCTCAACACCGGCGAGCCGTTCGGCAAGAGCGACAAGGTGAAGATCGCCACGCAGACAATTCATCACAGCAAGGCCCGGCCGTCACATGTGCTGCTGCCGGTGATTCCGCGAGAGTAGGGAGCGAGAGTGGCCACGGTGCATTAGAATGGCGGTTGAGGCCGCCCACCGCAACGAAACGTGACTCCCGATCCTCCCTACGGAAGAGATTTCGAAGACCTGGAAGCGAGCCAGGTCTACTGCCAGAAGTGCAAGCGGGCCATGCCGGTCCGAAAGCGCCTCTTGCTCGTGTTGCTCGACAAGGAAACCTTCGACTACGTCTGCACGGGCTGCGGTTCTCCCATCGGCAAGAAGGAAGAGCCTCTGAAGTAGTCCGGTATTGACGCAGCGGCGATCACGTTTCCGGCCGGCCGGTGAGGGCCGGGTCACCCGCGTTGAAAGTCGGACCGTTGCGATTCCAGTCCTCGGCGCGAAACACGCGGCCCTCGCCCAGGGGGCCGTCGATCTCTTTCACGGTGAAGTGCACGCGGGAACCCTTCACGTGCGCCCAGACCCAGTGATAGAAGCGGCCGTCCTGGAATCCTTCGCCGCGCAACAGTCCCTTCGCCATAGTGCCGCCCGAGCTGCCCACTTCCATGTAGGGGATGCCGTCATGCGCGATACGCACGAACGTGTGGCCGTGGCCGCTGATGATGTGGTCCACGCCGTACTTCTTCGCCAGCCGATGCAGCGGAAAGTCCGTGGCGCCCTCGGCAACGAGCGAAAGCCAGAACGGGTGGTGGAAGATGACGAACTTGGGATCACGGTCCTTGTTGGCTTCGAGATCCTTCTCCAGGAACTCGAGCTGGTCGGCGGTCAGCTCCCTCGGGATGCTGGTGTCGAGTACGGTGAAGTGCGCGTCCTGATAGTTGAAGCTGTAGTACGACGTGCGGCGAGACTCCTTCTCATAAAGCTGACGAGAAAAGTCGGACCAAACGTCATGGTTACCCGGGGTAAAGTACAGCGGGTAGTGGCTGTAGCGCGCCCAGACCGGGCGTAGCTCCATCCATTGGGAGTCGGCGAGGCTGTCTTCCCTCCCTTGGATCGTGTCGCCTACATTGACGACAAACTCGGGATGGAAGAGATCGATTTCGCGCCATACACGGCCGTAGATTTTGCGGCTGGGCGCCGCCGGTCCGGTCGCCGAGGATGGCGAAGCGAAAGTCGTTCTTGGGCTCTTGGAGAGCACGCAGGCCGATGACGGCAAAGATGGCCGCCAGTGCCAGATGAATCACCCAACCGCGATGCAGTCTGGGCATACGCGGATTCTAGCATCCCATGGGTTTCGATTTCGTCCCGGTGTCCGTGGCCGCGACCGACCAAACTCGCCCACGGCCTATACTGGACGCGTGCGTTGGGAGAGGGTGAGGCTGTTATTAGCTCGCTGGTGGGTGACGTTGGTTGCCGCGTTGTTCCTTCTGGAGTATGTCGGTTGGTGGCGTGTTTTTCCCGATTCGCTGACTCGACTGTTTCGATCTCTGCCCTCGGCCCAGGTTCTCTACCTGTACGTGGACCTCGAGGGGCTTCGCGACGCTCCTTCTCTGGAGTTGCTGCTCGGGTCGGAGGGGGGGCCGCTGGGTGCCTACCGCGCAATGTTTGGAGATGTGGGCTTTCTGGACGGACCTGCAGCGGACAGCTTGGCCTTGTCGATGAGCGGTGACTACGCTCGCGCAGTCGTGCACGGCAGGATTTCGCAGAGTCAGGTTCGAACCTATGTCATCGAACATGGTGGTGCTTGCCAGGCGTCCGGGGCGCAAGAGATCTGTCGGTTCAAGGCCGGAAACCCGAGTCGCGAACTTGTCCTAGCGATGCTCGACCGGGACCTGCTCTCGGTGTCGTATGCCGCGACGCCGGAGGACGCGAGCTTTGCGGATGACAACAACGAAGACGCGCGCGATCTGGCACCTTTGCTGCGGTCGCAAGTCCTTGATGGGGCCCTGTTGTGGTGCGCGTTGGAGCCTTCGCGGATTGAAGACATTTCGAAGGCCCTGCCGCCGGGGACCCTCAACCTCACCTTCTTCGCGAGGGCGTTGCAGAACGCCGACAGGGCCTACCTTTCGGTGGAGCAGGAAGACACCCCGGGATCGTTTAGCCTGCGGCTCGAAGCGCATTCGTCGAGTACGGAGAAAGCGGCTGAACTCAGCGAGCTGCTTTTCGCTCTCAGCCGCCTGGGGGCGGCCGCTGCCGACGCAGGCCGCAGGGACACTCCGAGCCAGTGGGGCCAGGTGCTGCGCTCGGGCGAGTTCGCGCAGACAGAGGCGGTCGTTGCAGCGATATGGAGCCTGGACCCCGTGCTGTGAAAGAGCGTTCAAGGCCCTCATCAAGGGCCCTGATGCCGCCCCGTCGGTCAGTCGGTCAACTGGAAGGTAGCGGTTTCTGAACCGGCGTTCTTGAGGTACTTGTAAGGGTTGACCGCGGTGCCGCGGTATCGAACTTCGTAATGGAGGTGTGAAGAAGTAACCTTGCCCGTGCTCCCCACCTGCCCGATCACTTCCCCGCGTCGCACTACCTGGCCGGGCCGGGCATAGAGTCGAGACATATGTGTGTAGCGCGTACTGAGCTGATTCCGGCCGTGGTTGAGAACGACCGACTTGCCATACTGGCTTTCCCACCCGCTGCGGAGAACGACGCCGTCCGCCGCGGCAACGACAGGCGTCCCGTGCCGTGCCCGCAGGTCGACACCGGTATGGAAAGCGCCCTCTCCCGAGAGAGGATCCCGTCGTCTCCCGAACGCGGAACTCAGTGCCCCACGCACCGGCCAAAGCGACGGTGTTGTGTTTTCAAGCCAGGACAACAGCGAACCGCCTCCCTCCGGAGACAGGCGGACCTTCTGCAGGAAGTAGTAGCGGTCCACGAAGTTGTCGAAAGCAAACGCGCCGGCGCCGACCTGGGACACAACCTCGCCCCGCTCCGCTTCGGGCCGCTTGATGCCATAAGCGATGGAAACCTCCGTAGCCAGCTCGCCGAGCGACGCAATCTGGGTGTTGCGTTCCTCGACCGTCTTCTTCAGGTCTTCGTTCTGTTCAAGGAGGGCCTGCTTCTCTTCGCGCAGGTCGTTGTAATCGGTCACCTTGAGAAACATGCGGGCGTAACTTGACACTAGTCCGACAGCCACGATCAGTCCGAACAGAGCGAAGCTCAAGGCCAGGTGGATGGCGTAGTGGGGTATGTTCACCCGCCGGATGCGACCGTGGACAGAATGAGCCACGACTAGAATAAGATAGTTTTTTCGTGAAGAGCCGGGTTGGGACACGGAACACCAGCCTTGCGGGCGGCTTTGTACCGCAGTTCCAGCCTAAGCAGAAGGACCGTACCGCAGACGGAACAACTTAAGCAAGCTACCAAGTTATCTTGAGCGTGTCAAGACCCTTGCGAAGAACTGTCGGGCGCGTCCCACGGCCCGGAGGCCAATCACCCTGGACGAATACAAGCTGATCGAACGGCTACGCCGCCGGGCCGCCAAGCAGCTCGACGCCACGGTGCGTCTAGCTATCGGGGACGATGCGGCCGTGGTTACGGCTCCTCGCCACGGAGAGCAAACACTTCTCACCACCGACCAAGTCGTTGAAAATACACACTTTCTTCGTCACCTTCACCCACCCGATTCCTTGGGCCACAAGAGCCTGGCTCGAGGCTTGAGCGACATCGCCGCCATGGGTGGTACGCCACGCCACTTTCTGCTTTCGTTATGTCTTCCTGCGTGGGCTACCGAGAGGGACTGGATGGACGGATTCTGTCGAGGGCTGTTTCGATTGAGCGGCTCGTCCCGTGTGGCACTCGTGGGTGGAGACGTGTCACGCGCCGACCGCTTTGCCGCCCATGTGACGCTCGTGGGGTCAGTCCCTAAAGGCAAGGCCCTGACGAGGGCCGGAGCGAGACCCGGCGACATCATCTACGTGTCTGGACGGCTGGGCGGTTCCTGGCTTGGCTTCGAGCGGCTCCAGGGAAAGAATCGCGAAGCGAAAGATCCCGCCATCGAACGGCATCTTTTCCCGGAGCCCCGGCTCGCCTTGGGACGCTTCCTGCGCCGGCGGCTTGGCGCTACCTCCGCCATCGACTTGAGTGACGGACTTTCGAGAGACCTCGGCCGTATCGCTAAGGCAGCCGGGGTCGGCGCCGAGCTCCGGTCGGAAAGCGTGCCCTGCTTTCCCGAAGCAGCCCCCGAGCAGGCGCTGCACGGGGGCGAAGAGTACGAACTGCTCTTCACCGTCTCGCCAAAGACTCGCGTCCCGCGCCAGTGGCAGGGAATTCCTCTGACTGCAATCGGGTTCATTCGAGCCGCGCGGAGGCTGACACTCGTGTCCGGGGAGCAGAGCTCTCCCCTGCGGCCGCGAGGGTTTGAGCACCTATTTCGCTAGCAAGGTGCCGGCTTGCCCCCCTACATTCGCCTTGGCGGAAGCTACTTCGCGGCGACGACGGTGATCTCGATTCGTGCCTTGCCGACGAGGCTGGCCACCGCGACGGTTGTGCGCACGGGGCGATCTTTCTTGAAGTACTGCGTGTAGACAGCGTTCATGCGGCGAAACATGCTGATGTCGGTCAGGTAGACCTTGGCATCGACTACGTCAGAGAAGTCATAACCGGCGTCCTTGAGAATCATGCCGATCCGCTTGAACGTGGCGTGGACTTCGTCCTCGTACTTCTGCGGATATTCCCCCGTGGCCAAGTCGCTGCCGGTTTGGCCGGCAACGTAGAGCACGTGGCCTACCTGAACCCCGGGGCTGAAGGGCATGTTCGGACGGTGCTTCTTGAACTCCGGCGGATAGATGATCTTGTTCTCCGCGCTGACAATGCTCGGCGCAGCGAGAAGCAAGCAGGCAAGGATTAAAACAGGTCGTTTCATGATGAGCGATTCCTCCAAGGACGCAAGTAGTGAAAGGACCGGCCGTCGCGTGGCTCTCCAGCCTTCGGCCAACCGAGCGGCCCGGAACTGGAACCCCACATCTTAACTAACCCAGCGGTACGAGATGGGAGCGAACGAACAACCGTACGACATGTCTCAGGCATCAAGCTTGCAGCTTGCGGACGGATCAGGGTCTAGATCTCGACCGTCATCTTCTGCGGGTTCCACCCGATGCGCTTGCCGTGCTGAAGCGAGAGATTGCCCAACTGCAGGATCAGCGCGGCCTGAAAACCGATCTCGATCGGAGCGGACGGCTGCTTGCGCGAGCGAACTGCGTCGATGAAGTTGTTGACATGATCCGTCGTGGCTTGGCTGAAGCCGCCCGGTTGGTTTTCTTCTAGGCTCGGCTTCAGAGGATCCTCCCCGGGGTAGATCTTCAAGAACTCGCGGCCCAGGTCCATGCGAGCGAGATCGCCGTCGTAGGCATTGAGCTGGTCGAGCCCCTTGGTATAGCGCATGGCCGCGTAGTTGATGGTGAAGACCGCCACGAAGTCTTCTGGATACTCGGCCGCGACCACGACGGACTCGGGCGTATCGGCGCCGGGCTTGTGCACTCTGCCCGCGGAGGCGTTCACGGCAGTCGGATACCCGGCGTCCATGATCATGTGAATCGAGTCGAAAATGTGCGCGCCTTGGTCGATGACGATGCCCCCGGCATAATCAGATCGCGTCCGCCAATCAAAGAAGATCGCGGGGTCTTTGGGGACACGAGTCTTCGCCGGTCCCTGCCACTGCTCCCAGTCGAGAGGTCCTTCGAACTTGCGCTTGGGGGGCGTGAGCCCGGTGTTGAGCCAGTAGGTGCGGACCATGCGCACGGCCCCGAGCACGCCCCGGCGGCGCAGGTCCCGGGCTTGGTGGTAAAGACCATGGCTGCGGCGCTGCATACCGACCTGCACAATGCGGTCCGAGGCCCGCACTGCCTGGACCATCTCGGCGCCTTCTTCCGGCGTGTGGCAAAGCGGCTTTTCTATGTAGACATCCTTGCCCGCGGCGATCGCATCGAGCAGCATGCGATGGTGCCAGTGTTCGGGGCTGGCGATGATGACTACGTCGATCTCCTTGTTGTCGAGCAACTGCGCGTAGTTGCGGTAGGCTCGGGCGCCGCCGCCTGCGTCAGCAAGACCGCGCTCGAGGTTGGGCTCGTAGACATCGCATACACCGGCGATTGTGATGTCGGTATGCCTTCTGAAGCGGCCCATGACGCTACGGCCGCGACCGCCGCTGCCGATCAGAGCAACTCGCATCTGATCGGCGGGACTCGCCGCCAAGGCGGCGTTGCTACTCGCCATTAAGAAAAGCCGTCGATCCACGGGTTGTCTCCTCTCCTACCGGCGTCTGCACAGTCTCCCCAATGCCCACGAGGGTGCCAGAATTGTAGCACCCAAAGCCGCATAAAGCTCTTGGAAATCACTCTTGGAAATCACCGGTTGTGTTCAAAGCCGTCGATCTGCTAATCTACCCATTCAGGCGGGTCCCCCGAGGACCCCCTGATGCAGCGGTTGGTTGTGGGGCGCTGTCGGGTGGTCCTGTGGCGTCCACGAAGAGCCGCCGCTGGTGTGGGGCTTTCTAGCTTGCCTTGCAGTCGAGTCGGAAGTCTTACGGGAATTGAGCCGCGGTGTCGGAGCGGGATCCCTGTCGGCAAGGGGGCCGTGCTGACCCAAGCTTCTTGTGGAGAGAAAGAGAAAAAGGAGAGTGAGATGGCAGCGACAAAAAAAAGATCTCATTAGGGCTGGCGGTGGTGCTGCTGGCGCTGGCGAACACGGGCGTGGCAGACGCCCAGTTTATCAACTTTGCGGTGCAGCCGCTGGGACGCCTGACCTGCATCGCGACCTTCGTGCCCAACATATTGCGGGCCGAGAACCTGTCCGCGCGCGTCGGCGACTCGCGGCTGGATTGTACCAACGACGGGGTGTACAACCCCAACGTTCCGCCGGTGCAGCAGAACCTGGTGCAGTACATTCAGATGAACGTCAATCTGACGCTGAACACGGCGGTAACCAACGGTCTGGTCGATGACGACCCGGTGGATAATCACACCGATGCGATCATGACCGTCAACGACAACAACAGCTTCGAGGCGCTGGACACGTCGGAGTTGGCGGGTCCCGGGGAGCCCTGCGGACCGTTGTTCGGCTCGCCACCGTTTAACCTTCCCGACATCCGCTATCCGTGTCCGCACGAGGGGCTGCTGACGGGGCCGTCGACGCTGACGTGGAACGGGGTTCAGTTCCCGGTGCCGGGGGCGGCGAACTGCTACCCGAACTTCGGCCAATGTACGAGGCCGGTGGCAGCGACCCTGCCATCGACCTTGGCAATCGATGGGACGCCGTTGTGCGACGACTTCTTCAACCAAACCAGCAGCGAGTCCTGCTTTGATCTGACGTCGACGGCGCGGTTCACCAACGTACGCGGGAACGCGGCGGCGCTGGGAGCCGGCGGGACGATCATCGCGACCTTGGGGGTGACGGCGTTTGCGTCGATCTCGGTGCAGACCAACCAAGGGGCGGTAGGCATCATCCTGCAGGGCCTGATCGTGACATACGACGACGGGATCACGGGGCTGCAGTGCGAGGACTTCTGGGGCACATTCAACGTTCACTTACAGGAAGGGTTTGCGGCGGCGTTCAGGACGCTGGGCGCGCCCTCGTTTGTGAATGCCTCCAACGCGACGGAGAACGCTATCCGAAGTTGACGTTTAACAGTCCGTTCGCGCCGCCGCAGTCGGTGGCGGCGACAGGGGGCGGGGCGTCGCAAGCGACACGCTTCATCCTGCGCTTCTTTAACATCCCGATGGGGGTGACGCTGGAGGTGTGGGACGTCGTGGATCAGGACGGCAGTGCGCTGTCGTCGTGTCCGGTCTCGCAGGGTGGCGGTGATCTGTGTCTAGAGATCGTGTCGGGGACGGATGAGAACGGCGCGGGAGGTGCGGTCGCTCCGAGCGGCGGCGGCACCGATGTGGATCTGGACTCGGACGGCAACGGATTCGTGGTGTACGAGTTAAAGGAAGGGGATCCGTTCGTACCGCAGGAGATCTGGGTTCATGTCGACATCCACTGGGAGACGGACACGAGCGAAGACAAGCCGTTCGTGGGGTCGGGCCAGATGGATGCGCGGTTCGCGCCTTTGAGTGACGTGGGGGTGGCGAGCGTCGATGCTCCGAGGCCACGGTTTGTGGACGTCGGCGGAGATCCGGCCACGTTCGTGTCAGTGGTACGGTGCGCGACGACGTTGCTGTCCCGTTTGTGACCAATCGTTTCGGGTTTGACACCGGGATTGCGGTGTCGAACACATCGTACGATTGGAAGGGGACGCCGAAGCAACGAGGACAGTGCATGGTGCACTACATCGGGCAGGTGGGCGACGACGGAGGGATGCCGGACACGGCGACGTCGACGATCGTCGAGGGCGGGGAACAGATGACGTTCACGCTGTCGGCGGGGAATCCGGTGTGGAACATCGACCCGACGCCGGACTTCCAAGGGTTCCTGGTGATCATGTGCGAGTTTCAGTATGCGCACGGGTATGCGTTCATCACGGACGGCGGGGCAGGGATCCCGACGCTGGCGCAGGGCTACTTAGCGCTGGTGCTGCAGTTTGACGCGGACGGCGACCGCCTGATCGACTGCCGCCGGCTGCACGTGGGCGTGACCGGCCTGAGCAAGGGGACCACCATCAGTTCGGTTGAGTTCGGCCTGCTGGGCTGTCCGTCGGAGGGCCTGAACCACTAACAACCCCGAGAGACGGGACAACAACCTTTCAACCAGAGGGGGGCTTCGGCCCCCCTCTTTTTTGTGTTCCAGAGGCGCTGACTGAGAGCCGAGTCAAAAGGGTGCGGGCTCGCAGGCCCACGCCCTCGGCTATGTGGGGTGCCGCTATGTGCTGCTGACGGGCGCGGCTCGGTAGGAAGCGCAGCGCTTGCGTTCGATGGCGCGGTCGAAGATCTTTGCTGCCATCCGGCGTTTCGACATCGGCGGCAATGCGGTGGCGCCGCCCGCGGCGTCGATCAGCCAACCTTGGTTCTCTTCTGAATCAAAGCCGGTCCCCTCGGCCGCGTCACCGACCGGGTTGGCAACGATCAGGTCACAGTTCTTTGCGGCGAGTTTTTTCCGGGCGTTCTCGGCGACGTTCTCGGTCTCGGCAGCGAAACCGACGAGGAAGCGCTCACCCTTCAAGCGGCCGACTTCGGCGAGGATGTCCGGGGTCGGCTCGAGTTCAATCGACAAAATGCCAGGCTGCTTCTTGATTTTTTCGTCGGCCGCTTGGCTCGGGCGATAGTCGGCCACCGCAGCGGCGGCGATGACAAGGGTCGCGTCCTTGAGCCGCTCGAGCACGGCTTGGTACATTTGCTCCGCGGTCGTGACCGCGACGAAGTCGCAGCCCGCGGGCGGTGTCAGTTCGACCGGACCGCTGACGAGGATGACGCGTGCTCCGCGCGCCAGGCCTTCCTCGGCCAGCGCGTATCCCATGCGGCCGCTGGAGCGGTTCGACAGAAAACGCACCGGGTCGAGCGGCTCCTTCGTCGGTCCGGCCGTGATCAGAACGGTTTCATCTTCCAGGTTCGTGGCAGGCGCTGCGGTGCAGCCAAGGGCCTCCTCGACGGCGGCCACGATCGACGAGAGTTCAGCCAAGCGCCCCGGTCCCGCCATGCCGCAGGCAAGCGCACCCTCGCCGGGCTCGACCACCTGGACGCCGCGCTTTCGCAGAGCCGCCATATTCTCCTGCGTCGCCGGGTGGTTCCACATGTTGACGTTCATCGCCGGGGCTACGATGAGCGGGCCGGTGAAGGCCAGCTGCAGGGTAGTGAGGAAGTCATCGGCGATGCCGTGGGCGAACTTCGCCAGGACGTCGGCCGTCGCGGGGGCGACGAGCAGGACATCAGCTTCCCGGGCGACGGAAATATGCTCGATCGAGCTTTGGAAGGTCGAGTCGTCGTCGGCTTCGGAGAACAGCTCGGTGATAACTTTACGGCCCGTCAGCGCGGCGAAGGTGAGGGGCTGCACAAACTTCCTTGCCCCGGCGGTCATCACGACCTGTACGGCCAAGCCGCGTTCGGTGAGCAACCGGACCAACTCAGCCGCCTTGTAGGCGGCGATGCCTCCCGTCACACCGAGCACGACTGTCTTGGCTTCCCCGGCTTCGTTCGGCATGCGGTCCGCCTAGCGTGGCGCTGATGAAAGGGGGCCCGCCGGACGCAAACAGGTCGTGCCCTCTTTCACGGTAGCAGGGAAGGTGGTTCCTCGACCTCGGTTTCTTCCTCGCCCAGAAGCGGTTCCTCGGGCGGGTCTTGGGGATCGAGATCGACTTCCACTTCGCCCAGCCGGATCTCCTCCATCGCGATCTTGGTCGGCTTGCGCGAGGTGGTGGCGATTAGCGGACGCGCGCCGGCCTGGAGCTGCCGGGCACGTTTCGACGCCGCGATGACGAAGCGGAAAACGCCTTGTTCTTCGTCGGTGGGAATAAACCAAGGTTGGTCGGGCGGCTTTTCGATCGTTTCGAGTGCCTCCTCGACCGCAACCTTCTTTTCCTTGACTCGTCTTGCCATCTTTTTACTCCACCTTGAAACTCTCTAAGATCGGCTCGATGCGTCCCTTCACCCGTTGCCGGCGGCAGCGCTCGGCCAGCAGAATGCCGCGTAGTTGCTCGAACGTCTCGTCCAACTGGTCGTTCACGAGAACATAGTGATACGACCCGAAATTCTCGACCTCCCGGGCCGCGTCGCGGAGACGGCGCTCGATGACCTCTTCGGAATCCGACGAGCGGTTACGGAGACGGACCGCCAACTCCTGCTTCGACGGAGGGAGAATGAAGACCGTGACGGCCTCGGGCAGCTTCTCCATCAATTGTCCCGCACCTTGCACGTCAATGTCCAGAATCAAATCGTGACCCCGCTCGCCGGCCCGCTCCAGAACCCGCCGCGACGTTCCGTAGTAGTGACCGAAAACCTCCGCCCACTCGAGCAACTCGCCGTCGTCTCGCATACCCTCGAACTCCTCGCGGCTGACGAAGTGGTAGCTTTTCCCATTTTCCTCGGCGCCGCGCGGCGGCCGGGTCGTGACCGAGATGGAGAAATCAAGTCCCGAGTCCGACTCCATCAGGCGCTTCACCAACGTAGATTTCCCTGAGCCGGACGGGGCCGAGATGATCAGTACAAGCGGCGCAGCCATGAGTTATTCCAAGTTTTGGGCCTGCTCGCGGACCTTCTCGATCTCGGCCTTGAGCCGAACGCCGACATCGGTGACCGTAAGTCCGTCGCGGCCCAGCGGCGTGCTCTTCGAGAGGATCGTATTCGTCTCCCGGTTCATCTCTTGCGAGAGGAAGTCGATCTTCCTACCCAGCTCACCTTCCCCGTCGAGCATCTCGGAAAGCCGGGCGAGGTGTCCTCCAAACCGTTGCAGCTCTTCGCTGATATCGGCCCGATCGGCGAGAATCGCGGCTTCCTGTAGGATCCGTTGCGGTTCCGGGGCGAAGCGCTCGAGCAGCTCGGCCAGCCGCTTTTCCATCCGCTGTTGGAACTTTGGCACCGTGTCGAGCCGCACCGATTCGAGCTTCCCCATGTCCTCTTTCATGTTGCGGAGCCGTTCTTTCATTTCGGCGACGATCCCGTCGCCCTCCAGCCCGCGGGCGCGGTTGAGTTCTTCGAGGGCACGCGTCAGGGTATTGTCGAGCGTCTCTTCGAGCAAAGCGCGGCGGGGCTCGTCGATCTCGAAACCGTCAAAGGAGACCGCGTCCGGCAGCCGTAGCAGGACGTTCAGATCGGGCTTGGCGGGAATCTCGTGCCGCCGGGCCAACTCACGGTAGGCGTCGAGATAAGCATCAACCACGGGCTGATTGACGGTGACCCTGTTGCTCGATCCATTCCAATCGATCGAGATGCTGAGCTGCACCTGGCCCCGCTTGACGTGCCGCTTCACCAGGCGCCGGATGCGCGCCTCCAGCGCCTCCAACTCGGCCGGGATGCGAAGCTGCAAGTCGGCAAAGCGATGGTTGACGCTCCTCAGCGTGAGCACCATCGACAGGTCGTCATTCTCCGATCGGACCCGGGCGTAGCCGGTCATGCTGTAGGCCATAGTAGGAGGTGTTTCGTGTTTCGTGTCTCGTGCTTCGTGAAAGACGTTCAGCCGCTCCACTGCTCAACCGATTGTAGCTTCGATAGGCGGCGGTAGAGGGGACTGTGCTCGAGGAGGTAGTCATGCGTGCCGATGTCGGTGATCGTTCCTTCGTCGAGCACGACGATCTTGTCGGCGCTGCGGATCGTCGAGAGCCGGTGGGCGCTGACGATGACCGTGCGTCCGCGCATCAAGTTCGCGAGGGCCCGCTGCACTAGCAGTTCGGCTTCGCTGTCGAGGTGCGAAGTGGCCTCGTCCAAGATCAGGATCGGCGCGTCCTTCAATAGCGCCCGCGCGATGGCGATGCGCTGGCGCTGGCCGCCGCTCAAGCGATAACCGCGCTCGCCGAGGTGCGTGTCGTACCCTTCAGGCAGGGCCTCGATGAAATCGGCGGCGATGGCCATGCGCGCCGCGTTCTCGACCGCTTCGCGGGAGATATCGGGCCGGCCGTAGGCGATGTTGTTGAACACCGTGGCGTCGAATAAGAACGTCTCCTGCGTCACCAGTGCGGTCTGGTCGCGCAGCGACCGTAGCTTGACCGACCGGATGTCGTGTCCGTCAACGAGAATGCGTCCTTCTGATGGATCGAAGAAGCGCGGCAGCAGGTTCATCAGGGTGGTCTTGCCCGCGCCGCTGGGACCGACGATAGCCACCACCTGCCCGGCGTTGAGCGGCAGGTTGATGTCCCGCAACGTCGGCGGACCGTCCTCCCCCGGATAGCGAAAACCAACGCCTTCGAACTCCACGCAGCGCGAAAAGGGCGGTAACTCCGCCGCGTCCGGCGCTTCTTTCACATCGTGGGGATGCGAGCGGTACTCCAGAACCCGCTGCGCGGCCCCGATGGCTTGCTGAAAGATATTGTAAATGCCCGTAAGCCGCTTGACGGGCTGGTAGAGCATCAACAGCGCAATGATGAAGGTTGTGAATTTCCCGGCGGTAAGCTGCTCGGCGAGGATCTCGTTGCGCGCGTAGGTGAGCAGCGCCACGATCGTGACCGCGCCGAACATCTCAATCAGCGGTGAAGCCAACCCCTGCTGGGTGACGTAGCGCAGGTTGTAACGAAACACGTCGTCGGCGACGGCTCGAAAGCGGCCGATCTCGAAACGCTCCATGCCGAAGGCCTTAACCACCCGGTTGCCGGAGAGGGTCTCCTCGAGAATCTGCGTCAGACTTGCCAGGTGATCTTGCGCGCTGCGAGTGGTCCTGCGGATGCGGCGGCCGATGCGGGCCGTGGGGACCAGGACGAACGGCAGGACGGTCAGGCTCGCCGTGGCCAGCCTCCAATCGGTCTGGATCAGCACCCACAGCAAGGCGATGCACGCGAAGCCTTGCCGCAGCAGGTCGGCCAGGATGTGAGACAGAGCCACCTGGATCTTCTCGATGTCGTTGACGAGCGAGGAGATCAGCTTGCCCGTGTGCCGCTTCTGGAAGAACGCCGGCGACTGGTTGAGCACGACCCCGTAGACGTCCTCGCGCAGGTCGCGCACGGCCGACAGGCCGGCATAGTTCACGAAGTAGTTCCCGAGAAAGTTGCAGACCCCCTTGACGAGGAAGACGCCAACGATCCCGGCGGCCACCGCCATCCAGATGCTATCGATCCACGCCGGAAGCAAGTCGTCGAGATGGATGGCCGCATCCACAAACGGGATCTTGTACAACTCGACCGGGCCTTGCCGCGGCTCGGGGTTGAGCAAGCGATCGAACACCGGCTCGGCCAGCAGAGCCACGGCCCCATGGCACGCCCCGACGATGGCCATCAACACCACCGAAACGCCGATTCGGGGCGCATAGGGGCGGGTAAATCGCAGCAGATGAAGCAACTCGCTCATGCGGGCGGTTGAGAGCCGCGTCCGGCCGACGCGCTCGTCACCTCCGGCAGCAGGCCGCGGATGGCGGCCTCGACCTGGGAAGTCGTCACAGACAGGATACAGCGTGGTTCCTCATAGGTGTAACAGCGGTCGCCAGGACACGGCTTGCAGTCCCAGGCCGTTTCGACGACAGCGCTGGGCGTGCGCCAGGGACGCCAGACCGCCGAGTTCGAAGAGCCGAAAATCACGACCGACGGCACGCCGAAGGCAGCCGCAATGTGCGCCGGACCGGAGTCGTTTCCCATGAACAGCCCGGCCCCAGCCAGAAGGGATTTCAGTTCATCCAGCGGCAAACCGCCGGAGCATCGAAAACCGGTGAACTGCTCGAAGATCGCTTCCTCACCGGACCCGGCGATGATGACCGGCTCGAGATCGCATTGATCACGAACAAATTCGGCCGTCTGGCGGAATGGATCGGCTGGCCACTGTTTGGTGAAGTAGGCGGCTGTGACGTGGAACACGGCGTAGGGCTTTTCGGAAGGCCGTGGTTCCGCTTGCAGGACCGCGCGCGGTACTTCAGCAGCCGGAACGCCCAAGTGGAACATCGCCGACGCATGGTGCTCGGCGGTGTGAACCGGATCCCGAGGGTCTCGCCGCAGGATCGTCTGGGCCCGCGGGATGGGCACGTTGTAGGCAAATTGCATCGAGAAGTGGCCGAAGCCGGCGCGGAACCGCGCACCGGAAAAGGCCGTCCACCAGGCGCTGGTCGAGCCACCGTGAAGGTTGAGGCAGAGGGTAGGTCGCTCGGCACGAATCGCTCGGAGCGTGCGCAGCCGCCACAGGGGCCGTCGGCGATCCGGGACGAGCACGCGTGCGATGTCGGGGTTGCCGTCGAGTAGCGCACGGTAGATTGGCTCGAGCACAACGACGATTCGCAAATCCGGCCGTCCTTGCTTGAGCAACGCCAGAGCCGGGGTGGTGAGCACCGTGTCACCGAGAGACCGAAGGCGGATGACCACCACGGTCGCGCCCGAGGGCAGTTGAGACAGGACGGTAGGGGTCATCGGGTCGGGCCGGGCGGCGGCGTCGCCGAATCGCTATTGTGCCTCAGCCGCGAAGGACTGTGAAAAAGCAGAGCCGTGCAAAGAGCGATCGCCGGGCCGGCACGCTGCGCCCTTACATCGGTGAAGTGCACTCGGTTACGAGACGTAGGGGCGTTGCGTGCTCCGCCCGGCAGCTCCGCTTGGCACAGTAAGCCGATCTCTTCACGGCTCCCTACCCGCGAGGCACTGTATCCGCTAGCTTCGCGCCTGCTCGACGACTTCCAGAAACTGTTTCGCCGTCTTCTCGATAAGGTCGTAGTCGCCGCTGTCGAGGGCTTTCTTGCTCACAAGGTCCGACCCGATGCCGATGGCGCTCGCGCCGGCCTTCAGGAAGTCGGCTGCGTTCGACAGATCGACGCCGCCGGTCGGGACCATGTGAACCTGCGGCAGCGGCCCTTTCAACGCCTTAATGTAGCTCGCGCCGCCGACGTTGCCTACCGGAAAGATCTTGACCATGTCGGCTCCCGCCTCCCAGGCCGTAACCACCTCGGTGGGCGTCAGGGCCCCCGGCACGACGACCTTAGAATAGCGGCAGCAGATCTCGATTGTGCGCGTGTTGAGCGACGGCGTGACGAGAAACTCAGCCCCGGCCAACATGCAGGCTCGCGCCGTTTCTGGATCGAGAACCGTTCCCGCCCCCAGCGCCGTCGTGTCCCCGAACTCGTCGGCAAGCTTCTCAAGAAGGTTCACTGCCCCCGGCACTGTCATCGTCACCTCGATCGCACGAATGCCACCGCGATAGATCGCCTTCGCCGCGTCAAGCGCGGGACCGGCGGCATCGGCCCGCACGATCGCAACGATGCCGATCTCGAGAATCGAAGCCAGCGTTCGCTCTTTTGCCATAATGTGCGGGGAGACGGAAGCGCCGGGCGCTGCTCTGGCCCTTGCCGATAAGGTCTTCCCTATCAACGATATCAAAGTTGCCGAGGCGCCAATGAGTTTCCAGAAGAAATGTCCGGTCGACGGACCCGGCGTCTATCCCATCGTCAAGCGCGGTGAAGGCCTCAAGTATCTCTCGTTTCAGGTGGCCGAGTTAGGCGGCTCGCTCGAGGAAGTCACGATCGACAGCGGCGAGGAAGAGTTGGCGGTGGACTTCTATTCGGGGCCTGTTCGCGTCGAGGTCAGTTCGTCGGCCGGCAACCTGACCGTCGAGACGCCGCCACGGAAGTCGATTCGCGAGCCCGGAGGGATGCTGTACGTCCCGACCGACGCGAGCCTCAAATTGACCCGGCTGGACGGCACGGCTCGCGTCAGCATCGCCGGCGCGCTCGGCAAGCAGGGCGTGGCCCCACAGATGATCTCGCGAGACGAGGTCGAGACCAAACCCGTGGGCCGCGACAACTGGCATCGCACACTACACACCTACATCGCCAACAACATCGACGCGCGCCACCTGATTGCCGGAGAGACGGTCAACGACCCGGGAAGCTGGTCGAGCTGCCCGCCCCACAAGCACGACCGCAACAATCCACCATCCGAAGTCCCGATGGAGGAGGTCTACTACTTCCAGGTCGAGCCCAAGGAGGGTTTCGGGTTCATGCGCCTCTACTCCGATCCGGCAGACCCCGGGGGGGCCTCAGGGCGAGTCGTCGCAGGACGGTCGCGCCCGTGGCGGAAGCGTCAACCCGTGCGAATCGCTCGGGAAAGATGAATTCCTCGCCGAGGTTCAGAAGATCAGCTTCAACCCGAACTGAATGATGCGCATGTCCTGCCTCGTACCTCGTATTTCACCCTGACGAGAACCGTCCGGCGTGAGCTGCGTCGACGAAGAATACCGCAGGCTGCTCGACGGCGCATCGAAATACGGCGTATTGAGCGCGTTGTAGTACTCAGAGCGGAACTGGAGCCTGAAGCGCTCGCTGATCTGAAAGTTCTTGAAGAGTCCAAAATCGACTCTTCTCTGTCCTGGCGAGTCCAATACGTTATAGCCAAAGTCGCCGAAGTGGCACAGATCCTGCCGTTCGGGGATGCGGCACGTGACTCGCTGGAAGGCATTCGGCTGGTACCACTGTTTGCGGTTCTGGCCGTCGAACGCGGGCTGGCCCACCAGGTCCGGCCGCGGGTTCTCCTCACGTACATTCAGATCGCCCTGTGACGCGCGGATCTGGTGAGGAAAACCGGTGCGCAACGAGACGATCCCGTTCGACTGCCAGCCGCCGATGATGTGCTTTAGAGCCCCTGGCAGGTTGCCTCCCGGCATGTCCCAGACGAAGTTCGCGACCATGTTATGCTTCTGGTCAAACCGTAACCGGCCGCGATCGCAGGTACGGCAGAAGCGTGGCTGCTGAATCTGCGCGCCCTGGTTGCCTCCCGCTTCGCCGTCGCCATGCGTCTTCGAGCGGGTGTAGGCGACGCCGAGGGTGATACCTGACGAATAGCGCTTTTTAAGCTCTATCTGCAGGCCGTGATGGAAGGCGTTCTGGTAAGTATCCAGGTAGCGCACGGTTGATAGGTTCTGCACCCCAAGCTCCGGCGTGGCCGGGTCGTAGAATCGCGGGAAGGGCCGATTCGCCTGAATGTTGCTGTTGGGTGAAGGCGCGGGTGAGTTCCAATTCCGCATGCTGTTGCCAACATGGCGCATCGCGTGGCCCACATAGCCAACGGTCAACTGCGTGTTGAACCCCAGATCCCGCTGGATGTCGAAGCTCCACTTCCACATGTCGCCGTCTTTCGCTTCCGGGTTGACCGTCACGGTGTTGACGGGGTCCCCGAGGTTGCTGGGAACTCCGCCCGCCTGCCGTAGGAAGGGGTCGTTGAGCGTGATCGCTGCGTCGGGGTTCTCGAATCTCTGCGTCTGGAGGGTTATCTGTTCCCCGCCGATCCCGGTGACCACAATGCTCCGAGCCGTGTCCATGGCCTGGATGAACTCGGTCGCAGCGGCTTCCGGGGGATTCAGGTTCAGAATCGACCAATTGTTCCAGTGCATGATGTTGTCGAAGTAACCCGCGGCGGCGCGCACGACCCACCTCTCCGACGGCCGATAGGCGAGGCCCAGCCGCGGCATGAAGAAGCGAACGTCCTGGTGGAACAGCTTGATGTCGCCGCCCGGACCCACAGCCGGCGGGCCCATCGTCGGGATGTCTAACCCCGTCTCCGGATCGGTAAACCCGCCGTTGCCGATCGCGGTGCCCGGCGCGTGGTTCTCATTGGGGAACAGAACCATCCGCAGCAAGCCATCACGGTCGCGGATGTTGCCGTTGTAGTCAAACCGGAAACCCATGTTGATGGTCAGCCGCGGGCTAAACTTCCAGTCGTCCTGGATGTAGTAACCCTGGCGGATGGCAACCGGGCTGGTGATGGCGACGCCTTCGGGAGTCTCCGTCGAGGAGGGAACGCCCATCAGGAACGAGGCATGGTCGAGGCCCGTCTCGTTGCTGCCCCAACGCACCCGACCATTGCGCACGTTTCCCCCACCGTCGTGCATTGTCAGCCGGTAGACTTCCCCGCCCATCTTCACGTTGTGCGAACCCTTGATGATCGACAGATGGTTGCCGTTTGTTGGTTGTTGGGGTTGTTGAAGCCACGGCGGTCGCTGATGTTGTAGAGACTCAGGTTGGGATAGCCGTGCTCGTCGGTGGTCAGCTCACGTCCCGAGCCTGCCACGATGTTGAACTCTCCGATGCCGAGAGCCGCCATGCTGAAGCTGTCGTCGCCCGTGCGGGGGTTGAATAGATCAGTGTTAAACTTCTGGAAGCCGAACCGGAACTCGTTGATCATGTTCTGATTGAACGTATGGACCCACTGGGTGGCGAGGTTGTAGGCGTTCTCCGGGATGAATCCGAAGAAGTTGGGGTTCAACGTTGGAATGCGCCCATCAAGCTTCGAAACCGCAAGCCGTCCACAGATACCGTGCCAATTCCTCAACGTGCCGGGCTGGGCCCCGTAAGAGGCGTGTTCCGAGTCAGATGGCCTCTTGAGAGCAGATGTTGCCTCGCATCGATTGTATACCCGCGAATACGCGCGGCGTGTACACGTGCCAACGGTTGTGGACAGCTGATAGGCTCCCGCCTTGCTCGCCACGTATCCCCGAGCTGTAAGCAGTTGGTGCCGACGAACCTCCAACGCCCCTTTCAGGGCTTCAAAAACATATGGGGGACGGGACCCTGGGTTTCGGCTTCGCCTGCACCCAGGGCTAACATCCGGTCGCCGCTTCGCGGCTAAACTAACAGCCGTGGCAAATCTCTGCCCTGGGTCGCGGCCATCCGAAGCAGCCGCGCAGCGGCGTTGGATAGTAGCCTAGTGTAGTGCACCATAAATAATGTAACTTATATTGACTTCCCATCGTCTCTATTAACAGGAGGCATGGGATGCGAAGAGCACAACCAGTAACTTTGAACACAGCGCAATGCAAGCAGTTGGACCGCTACGCGCGCGGCCGCCAAGTCGCCGTTCGTCTCGCCCTGCGAGCCAGGATTGTCCTGCTGGCCGCCGACGGTCTCGAGAATAAGCAGATCGCCGCACAGCTCGGTGTCTCGCGGCAGTTGGTGGCCCGCTGGCGCACGCGCTTTCTCGAAAGCAGCATCGCCGGCATTGCAAAAGACGCCCCACGGCCCGGTCGTAAACCTGCCGTCTCGAAGCAGAAAGTACAGCAGATCATCCACAAGACCACCCGCGAGAAACCGTCCAACGCCACCCACTGGAGCCGCCGCACCATGGCCGCCGCGGCCGGCGTCAGCGCTTCCACCGTGGGACGGATTTGGCGCGCCCATGGCCTCAAGCCCCACCGCGTCAAGACCTTCAAGCTCAGCAATGACCCGCGTTTCGCCGAGAAACTCGACGACATCGTCGGACTCTATCTCAATCCGCCTGAGCATGCTCTGGTTCTCTCGCTCGATGAGAAGTCCCAAATCCAAGCCCTCGATCGCACCCAGCCCGGCCTGCCGCTCAAAAAGGGACGCGGCCAAACGATGACCCACGATTACAAGCGCAACGGCACGACCACCCTGTTTGCGGCGCTCAACAGCCTTGACGGCAGCGTGATCGCCGAGTGCATGCCCCGACACAGCCACCAGGAATGGCTGCGCTTCCTGCGCTTAATTGACCGCCGCACTCCCAAGGACAAACAGCTTCATCTCATCGTGGACAACTATGCCACCCACAAGCATGCCGCTGTGAAGCGTTGGCTCGATCGTCACCCGCGCTTCCACATTCATTTCACCCCGACCTCGGCGTCGTGGCTGAACATGGTCGAGCGATTCTTTCGCGATCTCACCGTCAAGCGCCTGCGCCGCGGCGTGTTTCGCAGCGTGGACGAGCTCGTCGCCGCCATTGACGACTACATCGCCCAGCACAACGGGCATCCCACGCCCTTCATCTGGACCGCGACCGCCTCCGACATCCTCGAGAAAGTCAAGCGCGGACGTGCCGCCCTGCATAAGGTGCAATCTGCTTGACGCACTACACTAGGCCACTCCCTGGGGACTTCTCTTGCCCCGTTTCCGACAGAAGAACGCATCCGTCGCACTTCGGCACATCATCTGTAGATGATGCTACAGACGGAGATTGCGTCCCAAGAGCGGAGGGGCGAGCCGCGAGAGCCAACGGCAGCCCGCAAGTGAGTTCCGTGTGGACACGCAGCTAGCTAGCGAGCAGCGGGCAACAGTCGCGAACTCGCTGAGAGACTTGGTCGGGCCGCCGAGATTTGAACTCGGGACCTCTTCCACCCCAAGGAAGCGCGCTACCAGGCTGCGCTACGGCCCGACCCCGTGGAACCATCTCATTCTAACCCATGCCGACGACACCCCCGCTAGTGTAGTGCACCATAAATAATGTAACTTATATTGACTTCCCATCGTCTCTATTAACAGGAGGCATGGGATGCGAAGAGCACAACCAGTAACTTTGAACACAGCGCAATGCAAGCAGTTGGACCGCTACGCGCGCGGCCGCCAAGTCGCCGTTCGTCTCGCCCTGCGAGCCAGGATTGTCCTGCTGGCCGCCGACGGTCTCGAGAATAAGCAGATCGCCGCACAGCTCGGTGTCTCGCGGCAGCTGGTGGCCCGCTGGCGCACGCGCTTTCTCGAAAGCAGCATCGCCGGCATTGCAAAAGACGCCCCACGGCCCGGTCGTAAACCTGCCGTCTCGAAGCAGAAAGTACAGCAGATCATCCACAAGACCACCCGCGAGAAACCGTCCAACGCCACCCACTGGAGCCGCCGCACCATGGCCGCCGCGGCCGGCGTCAGCGCTTCCACCGTGGGACGGATTTGGCGCGCCCATGGCCTCAAGCCCCACCGCGTCAAGACCCTCAAGCTCAGCAATGACCCGCGTTTCGCCGAGAAACTCGACGACATCGTCGGACTCTATCTCAATCCGCCTGAGCATGCTCTGGTTCTCTCGCTCGATGAGAAGTCCCAAATCCAAGCCCTCGATCGCACCCAGCCCGGCCTGCCGCTCAAAAAGGGGCGCGGCCAAACGATGACCCACGATTACAAGCGCAACGGCACGACCACCCTGTTTGCGGCGCTCAACAGCCTTGACGGCAGCGTGATCGCCGAGTGCATGCCCCGACACAGCCACCAGGAATGGCTGCGCTTCCTGCGCTTAATTGACCGCCGCACTCCCAAGGACAAACAGCTTCATCTCATCGTGGACAACTATGCCACCCACAAGCATGCCGCTGTGAAGCGTTGGCTCGATCGTCACCCGCGCTTCCACATTCATTTCACCCCGACCTCGGCGTCGTGGCTGAACATGGTCGAGCGATTCTTTCGCGATCTCACCGTCAAGCGCCTGCGCCGCGGCGTGTTTCGCAGCGTGGACGAGCTCGTCGCCGCCATTGACGACTACATCGCCCAGCACAACGGGCATCCCACGCCCTTCATCTGGACCGCGACCGCCTCCGACATCTTCGAGAAAGTCAAGCGCGGACGTGCCGCCCTGCATAAGGTGCAATCTGCTTGACGCACTACACTAGCGTGACGCGCCGTCCGGAGGCTTGTTCTAGGCGGACGGGAGAGGCTATCGGGTAAATCCTCTGACTAAGGATTCTCTTGAACAGCACCATGTACTCTATAGGCAGATGGCTTCCCAAAAACCTCGCCGCGCGAAACAGCCCGGCAAGCCGGCGCTGGCCTCCAAACAACCGCCGGCGTCCTCCGGCTCGAAGACCGGTTGGCCGGCCTGGGCCGTGCCGAATCTAACTGTTTTCGTCTCCAGCCTCTGCATTATGGTGGTGGAACTGGTCGCGGGTAGGCTGATCGCCCGCTATGTGGGTAGTTCCCTCTATACCTGGACCTCGGTCATTGGGATCGTGCTCGCGGGCATAGCGGGCGGCAACTATGTCGGGGGACGGCTGGCCGACCACTACCCACCGCGACGGACGCTGTCGCTTCTGTTTCTCCTTTCCGCCTCCCTGTGCGTGCTGACTCCCGTGCTCAACGACTTGGCAGGTGGTTCGAGTTTCTTGCGCGGTCAAGAATGGTCTGTCCGCATCACGGCTCACGTGCTGTGCGTGTTCTTTTTGCCTTCTTTCATGATGGGCGCCATCAGCCCTGTCGCCGCCAAGATGGCACTCGACAACGGCCGCGAGACGGGCCGCACGGTTGGGAGCGTCTACTCGTGGGGTGCCGTGGGAAGTATTGTCGGCACGTTCTTCACCGGCTATTTTCTGATCGCCTGGATGGGAACCGTGGCCACCCTGTTGAGCATCTCCGCTGTCCTACTGGCAATGGCGTTGGTCTTCGGCGTTAGGGGTGTCCTTTCGTTTGCCGCGACCGGAGTCGTCCTGGCTGCCTTTGTCTTCGCTCTCGGGACGGCGGACTGGCTGCGGGCCGCGGGGGAGACGCTTGGGCTGCGGGAACCTGCCGGGGACTGGGTCTACTTCAAAGAGTCGCAATACATGGGCATACGGATTCAGGAGGGCCAACAGCAGAGGGCGGGCGTCCGCGCGATGATCCTCGACTCGATGATTCACGCCTTCGTTTCGCTAAACAACCCAACCGAGCTGCGGTACGGCTACGAGCAGATCTACGCCGAGGTCACCGAGGCCGCGGTCAACCAGACGCCTCAACCGCCCCGGCCCCGGGCCCTTTTCTTGGGAGGGGGCGGATTCGTTTTTCCGCGTTGGGTGTTGGAGCGCTGGCCGGACAGCTACGCGGAAGTCTCGGAGATCGACCCGGAGGTGACTGAAGCGGCGTTCGAGGCGTTTCTCCTGCCGCGGGATACGCAGATGAAGATCTTCAACCTCGATGCCCGCAACCACGTGGACGATCTGCTCCGACGGCTGGAACAAGGGGAGGACGTGGGGCGGTTTGACCTATTGACTCCCGCATAATATAGAGTCAGTCAAAACAAAGAGAAGACTGTTTCCAGAAGGCCGTGATCAAACGCGGTTTGCGGTACATGCGGCGGAGTGCCTTGCGGGCCCGCTCGTTCAGCTCGCCGTAGTCTTTCGGACAGACGTTCGGCAACTCGTGCTGCTTCCAGTAAGCCCAGATGTATTCCACCGGATTCAACTCCGGCGCATAGGGTGGCAAGTACTCGGTTGCGATGTGGCCTTCGGAGAGTTCGATGAACTCTTGCACCAGGCGGCTACGGTGCGCCGGCAGCCGATCCCAGACGATCAGCAGCGGGCGATCGATATGACGTACCAACGCCTTGAGAAAGTCGGTCACTTGCTCTTTGCCGATCGCACCGGGATAGAGCCGGAAGTAGAAGTTACGCAGCGTCAGCCCCGCCGAGACGGAAAGCTTCTCCCAGTTGAAGTTAAACTGCAGCACCGGTGTTTGGCCACGTGGCGCCCAGGTGCGGCAGCGATGCGGCTTCTGACTCAATCCGCTTTCGTCGATGAAGACGAGCGTACGGCCTTCGTTTTGGGCTTTTTTTAATGCGCTTCCAGGTCTTGCGCTTCCAGGTGCGGATCCGCTCTTCGTTGCGCTCGCGCGCCTTTCCGGCCGGGCGTTGCGGGCTCCAGTCGAGCGCTCGCAGGATCTTCCAGGCGTGGCCTGCGTGGTATGCGACCCCGAACTCGTCTCCGGTCAGCCGAGCCACCCGCGGACAGCTCCACAGGGGCGTTGGGAAGCCGTGGGCTTCCGGGCCTTCCAGCAGCAGCGACGTCAGGCGTTCGCGTTGTGCGGCATCGAGGAGCGGCTTGCGTCCGGCGCGCCCGGCCTGGCGGAGTCCGGCCGCACCCTGCTCGCGGTATTGCCGCCGCCACTCACTGACGGTTTGGCGAGCGACGTTCAGCCGTCTCGCCGTCTCGGACTGATTGTGGCCTTGGTGGAGCAGCCGCATCGCTTCGAAACGGCGCTTCTCCAGCGCCTTGAAATCCCGCTTCACACCTTTGGGGTTGCCCATACATATATAGATGCTCCACACTGTCAAAAAGTGATGGGCCGGCAACATTTGAAGGTGCTGAGGGAACGGTCGCAGGGCCTCGTCCTGACAGACGATTATGCGCCGGTCCACAATATGCTGGCGCCGGTCCTCAGGATGACAGGGATCTAGGTTCTAGAGCCTATCCGCGTCAGCGCCACAAGCTTTCGCCGCTTGTCAACTATAAAGGGATGTTCCCGTGCTTCTTGCGCGGCATCGTGTCGGTCTTGTTCTCCAACATCCGCAAGGCGGCGATCAGCTTGCGCCTCGTGTCGCGCGGATGGATCACCTCGTCGACCCACCCTTTCTCGGCCGCCGTATACGGATTAGCGAAACGCGCGCGGAACTCGTCCACCTTCTGCTTGCGAAAGTCCTCGGCTTGGCCTTTCGCCGCGGCCAACTCCCGGCGGTAGAGGATGTTCACCGCTCCTTCGGGCCCCATGACGGCGATCTCGGCGGTGGGGTAGGCGTAGTTGATGTCGGTACGCAGGTGCTTCGAGCCCATCACGCAATAGGCCCCGCCGTAAGCCTTGCGCGTGATGACGGTCACCTTGGGCACCGTCGCTTCGGCGTAGGCGTAGAGCAGCTTGGCGCCGTGCTTGATGATGCCGCCGTATTCTTGCTCGGTTCCCGGCAAGAAACCCGGCACATCTTCAAACGTCACAATCGGAATGCCGAAGGCATCGCAAAAGCGGACGAAGCGCGCGCCTTTAACGGATGCATTGATATCGAGGCACCCGGCTAGAACGTCGGGCTGGTTGGCGACAATGCCGACGGAATGCCCGTCCAGCCTTGCAAACCCCACGACGATGTTCTTGGCGAAGTGCTCGTGCACCTCGAAGAAGTAGCCGTCATCGACCGCGAGCCGGATGACTTGCTTGATGTCGTAGGGAACGTCGGACTCGGTGGGAACCATCGTGTCGAGTTGGGGCTCGACGCGGTCGGCTGGGTCTTTGGTCGGCTCGATCGGCGGGTCGTCGAGATGGTTGGGCGGCAGGAAGCCGAGCAGTTCGCGGATCATCCGCAGACATTCGGCGTCGTCGGGCGCAATGAACTGCGCCACGCCGCTGATCTCGTTGTGCGTATGCGCGCCGCCGAGCTGCTCTTTGGTGACGTCCTCGTGCGTGACGGTCTTGATCACCTCGGGACCGGTGACGAACATGTAGCTCGTGCGGTCGACCATGAACACGAAATCGGTGATCGCGGGCGAATAGACCGCGCCGCCGGCGCAGGGCCCCATGATCACGGAGATCTGCGGCACGACCCCGCTCGCCAGCGTGTTGCGCAGGAAGATGTCGGCGTATCCGGCTAACGAGGCGACTCCTTCCTGAATGCGCGCGCCGCCGGAGTCGTTGAGGCCGATGATCGGCGCGCCGGTCTTCATGGCGAGGTCCATCACCTTGCAGATCTTGGCCGCGTTCTCAAGCGACAGCGAGCCGCCGAAGACCGTGAAGTCGTGCGAGAAGACATAGACCAGGCGTCCGTCGATGCGTCCGTAGCCGGTGACGAACCCATCGCCGGGGATGACTTTCTCGTCCATGCCGAAGTCGGAGCAGGAGTGGACGACAAGGCGGTCCAACTCCTCGAAAGTCCCTTCGTCGAGCAGGAACTCGACGCGCTCGCGGGCCGACATCTTGCCCTCACGATGCTGGCGCTCAGTGCGCTCGGGACCGCCGCCGGCGTGCGCGGCCTCGTTTCTCCGTTCGAGTTCGGCGAGCTTTTCTTCCAGGGTCATGAGTGACCTCTATGATGAACCCCAGGACGAAGGGAGACAAGCGGTGTGTGACGTAAGCCTCCAGGCTTGCCGAGTCCCGATTCTACGGTACACGGGGTTCGACGCGGCCCAGGGCGCCGATTGGGAGCCCCGGCTCGTGCGGAGTCGCCGGCACGCCTCGAAGACCTACGCCATTTCGCCTTCGTCCACGTTGACCGTCATACGCAGGAGCACCGAGCTGAGCGTCTTGCCCTGGGCGTCGGTTCGGAGCGAGACCGTCCCCCCGCCGCCGAGCGCGTGATGCAGAAGGAAGTTCAGTGCCCCGAGGTTCGGAAGTTCAAACCGCTCGACGGGCCCTTTGCAAAGATCACCGAAATGCTCCTTGACTCGCTCGGGTGTGACCTCCCGCATCAGGATCGGGTAGTACTCTTCCTTGAGGGCGATCAGCCCGATGTTGGCGGTGTCACCCTTGTCGCCCGAGCGGGCGTGGGCAAGCTCAATGAGACGGACTTTCATTGGTGGAGGGGCTCGCGTCCGTCAGGCGCAACCGGAGCAAGCCGGGGCCGGGCTTCGGCCATTATGGATCTGGACCTACCGGGAGTCAATTTGGACTTGGCGCGTGGTGCTATGTTGGATTGTCATGATGTTGGAGTCGGACAATCCAGAATCCTGGTCCGCGCTCGGCCAATCGTCGCCAACGACCCTCGCCGACGCCCGCTTGCAGCTCGCAACGTGTCGCGTCTTGACGCGGACCGAGCCGTGACCGTAAGGGAGCGGTTGCTTCGAGGCCGCGATCGCTTCCCAACAGCGCGAAGCAACCCTTCTCGGTTCCGGCTCGTCCGGGTCAGGGAGCGTTAGGTTAAGGACCGTCGCATTGACAGATCCGCCCGCTTCTCCAGCTCCACACCCGCTCAACGCTTCCCGACGCCCGCGGCTCGGCAGGAAGGTCTCAGCATACCGTTCTCGGCCCACCAAAACGCATCCATCGCAGCTAGGCTCGACAAGGAGGACTCTCTTTCATGGCCACCACCCTCACCCCCCCGCCCAGCGAATCAAAGTCGCCACATGGAGCGAACTCGAAGACCGCACACCAACCTACGCCCTCGTCGCCGAAGTCGACTTGGTCGTGGTGCGCTATGACGGCGAGGTCTCGGTGCTCTACGGACGCTGCCTGCACCGCGGCGCGCTGATGTCCGACGCCACCGTCCAGGGGCACAACCTTATTTGCGGTGTCCATGGCTGGGACTACCGCTACGACACGGGTGTGAGCGAGTACAACAACGCCGAAGCTCTGCACAAGTTCGCCGCGTGGATCGATTCCAACGATGATGCCGTCTACATCGACGAAGCCGAAGTGCGTGCATGGGCCGCCGACCATCCTCAGGCCTACGAACGCGACCGCTACTTGGGTCTGTACGCCGACCTCCACGGCGGCCCCGCAGAGCCCTTCAACAGCTACATTCAGGAACTGGCCCGCAACGGCCTCAGCAACTACGGCCACCACGGCAAGGTGTCGGCCATGGGCGTGGCTCTCACTGAGTTGCCGTGCTGGAACGACATTCAGATCCTGACCGGCCAACTCGCTCGCCCTCCGCTACTCGAAGACGAACCGGTGGGCGCCGAGGTCGTCATCGGCCCAGGCGCCAGCAAACCGCTGCGCTTGGAGATCCCGCTCTTTGTAAGCGACATGAGCTTCGGAGCACTGAGCGAAGAAGCAAAGACCGCCCTGGCGAAAGGGGCCGAGGCGGCCGGAACGGGCATCTGTTCGGGCGAAGGCGGCATGCTGCCGGAGGAGCAGGCAGCCAATTCTCACTACTTCTACGAGCTGGCTTCGGGACGTTTCGGCTGGAACCTCGACAAGGTCAAGCGCTGCCAGGCGTTCCACTTCAAAGGCGGCCAGGGCGCGAAGACCGGTACCGGCGGCCACCTGCCCGGCAAGAAAGTCTCCGGCAAGATCGCCGAGGTGCGCGGCCTCGAGCCCGGCCGGGCTGCCATCAGCCCCTCGCGATTCCCCGATCTTGAGACCACGGCTGATTTCCGCCGCGTCGCCGACGAGGTGCGCGAAGCCACCGGCGGCATCCCCGTCGGCTTCAAGATGTCGGCCCAGCACATCGAGCAAGACATCGACTTCGCCCTTGAAGTGGGCGTCGATTACATCATTCTCGACGGGCGCGGCGGCGCCACCGGTGCAGCGCCCGAGATCTTCAAGAACAACATCTCGGTGCCGACCATCGCCGCCCTCGCCCGCGCACGCAGGCACCTTGACAGCCGCGGCAGCAAAGACGTGACGCTCATCATTACCGGCGGTCTGCGCACCGAGTCGGACTTCGTGAAAGCTCTCGCTTTGGGGGCTGACGGCGTCGCCGTCGCCGTCGCGGCCATCCAGGCGATCGGCTGTCTCGGGATGCGCGCTTGCCACACCAACAACTGTCCCGTAGGCATCGCGACCCAACGCGAGGATTTCCGTGCCCGCCTCATCGTCGACCAGTCAGCCCGACAGCTCACGAACTATCTCGAGGCGACCGTGGAGTTGATGAAGATCCTGGCACGCGCCTGCGGACATCGCCACCTCAGCGAGTTCCGCAGCGACGACTTGACGACCTGGAAGCGCGACATCGCCTATCTGGCCGGCATTGCCTACGCGGGCGTGACGCCCCTGTAGCTCTCAGCGCCTACGGCGCCTCGACGGACGGCTTCACGCGGCGAATCGAGTCCACGTACACGGGCAGGATGGGAATGTCTTCGAACTTGCCCCGCCGGCTGGTTTGCACACGGGCGATTCGGTCCACAACCTTCATCCCGGCCACCACACGGCCGAAAACCGTGTACCCGGAACGCAAGACGGTGCGGTCCAGATTAGGGTTGTCAGCGACGTTGATGTAGTACTGCGACTGGGCACTGTCCTGTTCCCGATTTCGAGCCATCGCAACGGCGCCCCGCGTGTTGCCAACGCCGTTGTCGGACTCGATCTCGATAGGGGGCCGCAGTGGTTTCTGTTCCAATTCCGGGGTGTACCCGCCGCCTTGAACGATCATCCCGTCGATGACACGGTGAAAGATGGTGTCGTCGTAGAATCCGTCATCGACGTAGCGGAGAAAATTCTCGACTGTTTTCGGCGCACGGTCGGGGAACAGCTCGACCGTGATGGAACCCTTGGAGGTCTTGATGAGGACGTGCGGGTTCGCCGAACCGGCTCCTGATGGTTGCGCGGCGTCTCGGGCCGGCTCGTTCTGGGTCTCGAGCGGCAGTGACGAGAACGCCAAAGCCGCCGCTGCCACCGTGTATCGGAGTTGCCAACGGCGCGACGTCATAGGAAACGTCCAAGCGGACGCGGTACGCATTGTACATTCCGCCCAACACCCTGTCCAACAGGACGGAGTAGCCTGGGGCAGCCTGCTACGCCCACCACGCTACCCGTAGTTGGACCCGGGGTAGAGCACATTGACCGCAAATAGAAACACGGGACTGAAGATCCGCCCGAAGAGGTTCCAGGCGACTAGCAACCCGATCATCGAAAACCCCGGCTGCCGCATGAAGTCGTAGATCCGCAGCGCTGCGCTTTCGCTCACCAGAAGCCCGATCGCCGTACTCCCATCGAGAGGCGGCACCGGCACGAGGTTGAACACCATCAACAGGAGATTCAGTGAGAACAGAATACTGACGAAAGTCGCCGCCGCCTCCACCAACCCTCCCTGCGGCGCGTCGATCAGATGCCGGAACCCCACCGAGGCGGGTTGCGCGAAGTAGCCCATCGCGATGCCCCCATGAATCAAGAGGCCTGCGAGGATAGCCAGGCCCAGGTTGGCCGCCGATCCGGCCAGCGAAACCCAGGCCGCCCGGTGCGGGTGGCGCTGTTGCCAGTAGGGATCAATCGGCGCGCTGGCCCAGCCCATCATCCACCCCCAGAAAAACATCGATACCAGGGGTACGACCACGGTGCCGATCGGTTCGCGCTGGATATGCGGTACCGGATTCAGGCTGACCTGCCCGCCCGCCGCCGCTGTTGGGTCGCCGCCCCATTGCGCCACCAGCGCGTGAGCAGCCTCGTGGCAAGTCAACGAAAGCAGGAACGCCACGTACCACATCGGCGCGAGGGCAATGAGTTCAGAATCGATCAAGAGGTACCGTCCCGCGCGCTTCGGGGGCTGTGGATGAGCTAGTGGCGCTTCCCTGCCCACCGTCACATCAGCTAGCGAACTCAGAATGGCCGGGTAGGGAACCAGCCCCATTTTCCGGCCGGGCCGGGAAACTTCTCACAGCCCCTTACCCGCCCTTACCCACAGGGTGCCGGGCGCAAACGTCAGCGCGCCATCCGCGAGGCTGGGCCCCTCTGGCCATTGGCATCGTTTGAGACCTCGGTCAGTTCCCGGGCGCGCTGGCTCATGTGGTTCGCTTCGTCGTCGCGGCCCATGCCGGCCAGCACCTCCGCGTAGGTTCTGAGCACTACCACAAGCCCCGGGTTCTCGGGGCCACCGCGTGTCTCGAGGATCAGCAAAGACCGCTGCAACAAAGGTTCGGCTTCCGGGTAGCGCTGTTGGTCACGATAGAGCGCGGCCAGATTGTGCAGCGTCGTAGCGGCCTGCGGATGCTCACGGCCCGCGACCTCTTCCCAGATCGCCAGAGACCGCTGGTAATGCCTCTCACTCTCCGCGAACTCCCGCTGTGCCCGATACATCTCCGCAAGATTGTTCAGGCCGGTGGCGTACTCGGCATTGTCGGTACCGAGGTTTTTCTTCTGAATCTCGAGCGATCGCTCGAGGAGCGACTCCGCTTCAGCGAAAGCATGCCGGCGGCGGTACACCTCCGAGAGATGTCCCAAACTGGCTGCGATCGCGGGGTCGTCGTTCTCGGCGATCTGGAGACGAATCTGCAAGGAACGCGAGAACAGCGGCTCGGCCTGGGCCGGCTTGCCGCCGGCGCTGTAGGCCACACCCAGGTCGCTCATCAGCCCCGCCACTTCCGGGTGCTCGTCGCCCAAGTGCTTCTCGGCAATCTTGAGGGCCTCCCGCAACGCCTTGGCAGCTTCGCCGAAGCGTCCCTGGTGGTAGTAGACCTGTGCCAGCTTGGTCAGTGGATCGCGGCGGGACTCGTGCTCGGCGGCGTAGGCTTTCCCGAGGACGGTGACGATCCTTTCATACACCGGCCCGGCTTCAGCGAAGTTCTGTTGCACGCGGTAAAGTTCGGCCAGATTCTCCAGGGCGATAGCCGTTTGTGCATGGTCCGGGCCGAGATTCTTTTCGAGCACCCGAATCGTACGCTGATAGAGAGTCTCCGCGAACTTGTACTTGCGCTGGGCATAGTAGAGCAGCGCCAGGCTGTTCAACGAGGCCGCCACCCGCTGGTCTTCGGGACCGAATCTCTCGGCGGCTTTGAGAGATGCGGCGTAGGCGTCCTCGGCCTCCTCATAGCGTTGCTCATCGCGCAGCTTGTCGCCGAGTTCGCGATATTTCTGCCACTCTTCGGTTTGGGCTACAAGCGCGCCGCCGACAAACGAGAAAAACACGGGCACGGCGATCAGGAGGCGGGAGAGCGTAGCGATACGCTTCATGCGCCGCTCGGTTGGCGCGCCGGAGGGTGTGTGTGTGCCGATTTCCAGCTTGCCTTCAATCGTAATACAATCCTACTAAGGAATGTTTTATAGAAGAGCGGCCTTACTCCTCGGTGTCGCGGCGGCTTTCGGGCAGCAGGAGGGGGTGCTGATTCCGGAAACGGCCCGCGTTCCGGCCGGCGAGTTCTTGATGGGCTCCGAAGACGGCGCCACTTGGGAGAAGCCGGTCCACCCCATCGAACTTTCGGGGTACTGGGTCGGCAAACGGCCGGTGACCTATGAACAATACCGCATCTTCCGGCCGGACCATGCCCTGGCGGAGGGCGTGGCTGCCACAAGCCCGGTGACCGGCGTGAGCTGGCACGATGCGGCCGCCTACTGCGAGTGGCTCACCGGGAGGACAGGCCACTCCTTCCGGCTGCCCACAGAGGCTGAGTGGGAAAAGGCGATCCGCGGCGGGCTCGAGGGCAAGAGGTACCCCTGGGGCGATGAGCCTCCGGTTCCCGAAGACAAGTTGGCCGAGCCTGACCACGTCATCCCCGAGCGGGAGAACGGCTACGGCGTCTTCGCGGGCACCTACAACGTTTGGGAGTGGGTGGCCGACGGCTACGCGTCAGATTACTACCAGAAATCTCCGCGGAAGGATCCCAGAGGTCCTGCTGAGGCCCTGTACCGCGTGCTGCGCGGCGGCGGCTACCGTAGCGACCCCAACAGCATGCGCTGCTCCAACCGCGGAAGCGCCAGGCCGCAGACCGCCTCGGGCGTCGTTACCTTCCGGGTCGTGAGAGAGAGGGCGGGGCTGCCGCCCACCATCTCAGAGCAGCGCCCGCCTGCGACAGCGCCCGCTCCGCTAGCGCTCACGGAAACGACAACCCTCCCGCCGACAGCCGCCACCCCGATACCCGGCCAACCTCGGTCCACCCAGCCGGCGCCCGCTCAACCTGCACGCCCGTCGGGCGTGATCGACGTCCGTGATGTTTCGGTCGAAACGCAAGGCAGTGACGTGGTGGTCACCGTGCACACCAGCGCCCGGCCGCGCTACAAAACCTTTGTCCTGCCTTCGCCCGACCGGCTCGTGATCGACTTTGCGGGCGCGTGGCTTCGGGTCCCCGCAAGCCGCTGCCGTTCGTCGCCCGGCTGTGCAGCGACCCGTGTCGATTGTCAACCGAGGAGTCCCACGATGTTTCTGCCTCTGACACCCATCCGCTGCCTGTTGTGGGCGGGGGATGAGTACGGTGCCAAGATCGGTGTCGTTGACGGAGATAAGCGCTTCACCTACAACCAGGTACTCGACCGTTCCCTGCGGCTGGCCGCGACCCTCAGAAACCTGGGCCTCGAGAGCGGGGACCGTGTCGCCACACTGAGTTTCAACTGCCACCCGCTGCTCGAAGCCTACTACGGCGTGCCCATGGCGCGAATGGCTCTGCTGTCACTGAACGTCCGTCTGTCACCGGAAGAGCAGGCCTACATTCTTCGGCACTCGGGTTCTCGGGCGGTGATCTTCGACCCCGAGTTTCTGCCCGTTGTCGAACAGCTTCGTAACGAGCTTCCCGGCCTCGAGTGGATTTTGCTCGCAGCGCGCGACCGCCCGCCAGACGTGCCTGAGTGGGCTCACTCGGAAACCTACGAAGAGTTGCTGGCCGCCGCCTCTCCTGAGCCGGTCGACTTCACGACTTACGACGAGAACGCGATCGCTGAGCTGTTCTATACAAGCGGCAGCACCGGCCGGCCCAAGGGCGTGATGCTCAGCCACCGCACGCTCTACCTGCACGCCCTCTCGACCATCATCGGCACGTACCGCCGCGGTGGCCGCCAAGCCGCGGATCGGCAAGTCGCGCTCCACACCATCCCGCTATTTCATGCGAACGGCTGGGGGCTGGCTCACACCATCACCCTGACCGGCGCCCGCCACGTGATGCTCAAGCGCTTCGACCCGCGGCTCGTTTGCGAGTGGATCGAACGCGAGAGGGTGACGCAGTTTTCGATGGTGCCGACCATGGCCACCGCCATGATCCACTTCGAGGGTCTCGATCGTTACGACCTGTCGAGCCTCGAAGACGTCATGATCGGCGGTGCCGCGTCTTCCCCCTCACTTATCAGCGAACTTGAGCAGGCGCTCGGTTGCACCTGCATCGCTGGCTACGGCCTCACCGAGACCGGACCCGTCGCCATGATCGCCAACCTCAAGAGCACCCTCGGTGACCTTGCGGAAGACGAGCGCACGCGCCGCCAGGCCATGACCGGCTACTCCTTCTCCGGCGTCGAGACCCGCGTCGCCGGACCCGACGGAACCGACGCCCCTAAAGACCTCTCCACCATGGGCGAAATCCTTTTCCGCGGCGACATTGTCATGGACGGCTATTGGAATGAGCCCGAAGCCACGGCTGCCGCCGTCCGCGAGAAATGGCTCCACACCGGTGACGTCGCGGTCTGGGACGAGCACAACTACGTCCTGATCGTCGACCGCCAGAAGGACATTATTGTTAGCGGTGGCGAGAACATCTCCTCGCTCGAAATCGAGAAAGTCATCGCTGCCCACCCGGCGGTCTATGAAGCGGCTGTCGTGGCCGTGCCCGACGAGAAGTGGGGTGAGGCACCCAAGGCCTTCATCGTCCTTAAGCCCGGACAAACGCTCACGGAGGCCGAGCTACAAGCCCACGTCCGGGAACACCTGGCGGGCTTCAAGGTTCCGAAGTCCGTCGAGATCCGCGACGAGCTTCCCAAGGGTGCCACCGGCAAGATCCTCAAGCGCGCCCTGCGTGACCCATACTGGGAGGGGATGGAGAAACACATCCACGGCAGTGGCTAGCTGACGCGAGACGATGCCCGAAACCGTGCCGCCTAGACCGCCACCTGACCCGCTTCTCGAAGCTCTGTGGGAGAAGGGATTGATCCTACTCGGCGACCGCGTCCGGCGCGAGTACGCCCTCAAGACGCCCATCTTCATCGACCTGCGCCACAAACTCTACGACGACCTCGACCTGCTTTCGCAACTCGGCCGGGCTTTGTTCCGCAAGCTTGAATCCCTCGTCAAAGCCGAGAGAGAAACCGAGCCGCAGCCCCAGCAGGTCATCGGCATTCCTGACACCGCCACACCCCTCGCTCTATCGATGGCGTTGGCTTCGCACAAGACGCCGTTCAAGTTATCGTACGGGCAGCTTCGCAAGAGCCCGGCCAACTACCCCGGCGGCGAACGCGGCGTGAGCGCCTACATGGGGGTGAGGTCCGCCGATAGAGAAATCACTCTCGTCGACGACGTCATGGCGTCCGGCCGGACGAAGCGGTGGGCCATCGGCGAGCTGAGGAAAGACGGCCTCGAGGTGAAACGGATCCTTGTCGTTGTCGACCGCGAGCAAGGTGGCAACGAGGCCGACGCGCTACAAAACTGCACGTTCCACTCGCTCTACAAGGTCACGGAGGTTATCGAGTACTACGTCGCGGCCGGGAAAGTCGACTCCGCCACCGCCCAAGCCGCGCTTGACCACATACGCTGCCACCAGTTCCGCGAGAGGGGAACCTAAGGCGCCTTCTGGCGTAAGCCTCTAGGCTTGCGGAGAACCGATTCCTCGGTTCCCAGGCCCTCGAGTCGGCTTCTCGCTGCCAGGGAGCGCTCCCGCCTCGCGAACAAAGAGGCCGAGGAACCGCGCTAATCCCCTTCCACCGGCACGGCGCTCTGGGCGATCGTGTCCTTCCGGAACCGCAAGACAGCCTCGATCACCAGCCACACGCTCAACACGAAAATACTCGCCGCGACGAACATCAACAGCAGTCGCTCTTCGGCCCAGTAGCGGCGCAGATCGATCACCATCGCCGTTATCGTCACGGTCAGCATGAAGGCCATGGGGATCGCCGTGTACCAATAATTCGAGCGGCGTTGCCGCAAGTAGATGGTCACCGTCAGCAACGTCAACGCACCCAGCACTTGGTTCGTGCTGCCAAAGAGGCTCCACAGGGAGAGTCCCACCGGCTGGCCCTGCACCTCGTAGAAGGCGAAGAACCCAATCAGCCCTACAGCGATCATTGAAGCCACGTAGCGGTTTCCGATCTTCGGCACACCGATTGAGTTCGCGATCTCGCCGATGTTGTACCGCAACAGCCGCGTGCCGGAATCCAGCGACGTCAACGCAAACGAGACGGCCACCAGCGCGATGAACGCCTGCGCCAGCGGCATTGGAATGCCCAACTCGGCGACAAACAGCGCCGCCCCGTCGATGAACGCCCGCATCTTCTCCGACAGCCCACTGGCCGCCGTCCAGCTCGAGTAGTGTTGCGACCAGGCTTCGATCGACTGGAACCCCGCCGTGCAAGCCAGTACCGCCATCAAGCCCAGCATCGACTCGCCGACCATGCCTCCGTAGCCGATGAACACGGCATCGGTCTCGCGGTTGATCTGCTTCGAGGTCGTGCCCGACGACACGAGTCCATGGAATCCAGAGACCGCTCCGCACGCGATCACGATAAACACGAAGGGGAAAATCGGCGGCGCGCCGGCTGGGTGGGCGGCGACTGCCGGCGCGGCGAACTGGGGTTGCAGGACAAAGAAACCGAGATAGGCCAACCCGAGGCCGAGGTAAAGCAGCAGTGAGTTCAGGTAGTCCCGCGGCTGCAAGAGCAACCAGACCGGCAGGGTCGAAGCGGCGAACGCGTAGACCAGCAGCAAGAGAATCCAGGTGTCCGCCCCCAGGTCGGGCTTTGCGATCTGCAGTCCGACCCAAATCGACAGCACCATCAGGCTGAAGCCGACCGCAGTCGCATACGAGATGTTGGCCGAGCGTTTATATACCGCCCAGCCGATCACGATCGCCACCAGGACCAGCGCAAAACTCGGAAACACCGATTCGGGGTAGAACGCGGCCGTGAACAGCCCCGCGATTGTGCGTACGAAGACGCCCATCACTAGGCAGATCAAGAACAAGATGATCAGCAGAAAGATCGACTTGGCACGATGCCCGATCAAGTCCTCGGCCACCTTGCCGATGCTCAAGCCCTTGTGCCGCATCGAGATGACGAGCGCGCTGAAGTCGTGCACGGCCCCGATGAACAGCGTCCCGAGCACGACCCACAGCATTCCGGGCAACCAACCCCAGATCACCGCGATCGCCGGCCCGAGCATCGGGGCCAGCCCCGCGATCGACGCATAGTGATGCCCGAACAAGACGGCACGGCGAGACGGCACGTAGTCGACGCTGTCATTCAGGTCATGCGCCGGCGTCGACTTCGTTGGATCCAGCTGAAAGATCCGCGCGCCCAGGTACCGCGCGTAGAAGCGGTACACCACCACATAAAGGACCAGGCAACCCGCCGCTGCGAGAACAGGTTCCATCTCGAAAAGCCTCCCGACGTCTTGGACTGAGAGCCCCTCTATGATAGTCGAACCGATCGGCACTCCCGAGTGAACTTGCCGCGGGGCGTGGAGGGGCAGGTCTCAGACCTGCCCGCGAGCAGATCACGAGCCGTCGAGGAGCCTTGCCAGGAGCAAAACAACCTGCATGTTATCCTGAAAACTCGGCCTGCTGGCCGGTCGTCCAATGGCAGGACACGGGCCTTTGGAGCCTGGAATGGAGGTTCGAATCCTCCCCGGCCAGCCACCCTAATCCCTTCGTTTTCCCAACGCCGTGCTCCCGCCGATAGGCACGAGTGCCTGTCCCCACCCTTCAAGGCTCGACGTAATACAGCCAGATCGTCTTGCCGACAATCGCCCGCGGCTCGTAGTCGTGTAGCCAATCGTAGTTCGCCCTACCGGCCCAAGTGCGAATCCCTTGCAGGTTGGACACGCTGATCGCCACCCATCCTCGCGGGCGGTCTTCGGCAGAAAACGGGATGGAGTTTGTGATGCCCAACACTTCGGGCCGCGTCGGACCGAAATACCGCAGGTGAAAGTTCTTGATACCGGCCTCGTTGACGTGTACGCCTAAGCGATTCAGGTCCTGTCCCCAGTCGAGATTGCTGTCGCCCAACACGCGGTGCTCCCGGCCGCGGGCGAGTTCGTTGAAGTAGGGTAGATAGTCCGGATGCGCGGCAAAAGAAGCGCCCAAGTGTCCCGTCACCAAGACGGAAGAGACCAGCAGCAACCGGCGGCCCCAGCGGAACTGTCCGTCCCGAGCTCGAAACACAGATGAGGCGGCCACCGCGAGAAAGGGGTACATCGGTAGGGTGTGACGGATCCCGATGTTGATGTCGCTCGCCGAGCTGACGAGCAGAATCACTAGCGGAGCGGCCCAGATGTAAAGCGACCCCTCTTTGACGACCTCTGGCCGTCGCACCCACAGGGCCCCCGCGGCCACCGCCAGCAAAAGCAGAAACGGCAGCGTCGTCTTAACGAACAACGCGACCAAGAAGTAGTACCACCAGCCCTCGCCTTTGCGGAACTCACCGAGCAAGAACTGCCACCGGTGTCCTTCCGAGGCATGCTGCCAAACCGTGTGCAATCCCTCGTAAAGGCCGGGTATCAACTCCCGTACCCAGATGATGGTGTGACTGACAGCGGCGTTCAGACCCGGCGTGCTCGGGAACAGGCGGGCGAAGGTTTCGAATGTTCGGTAGTCCGGCTCCTGCTTGCTGGCAAGGTTGATGGAAAAGCAGGCCATCATCACAACAACCATCACGAACAGACAAAACGAACCCTGCACGAGGGCCTGACGGCATCCCGCGCGGTTCCAGCCTGCCGGCCGGACCAACACCGATCCGAATGAGAGGGCAAGGAAAACGATCGCGATGGGCGGCAGGAACACCCAGGCGGAGAACTTCGACATCAGTGCGACGGCGATCCAGCAGCCCGCGACGCCGCTGTTACGCACCGTAGGCGCGCGAAACCAGTGGTGCAGGTGATATGCTGTGGCGATCAGCGTCGACGTAATGACGAGATCGACTGATGCCAGGCCCGCATGGGCCAGCACATTTGGACTTGCGGTCGCTAACCCTACGGCCACAACCCCAGCCAGCCAGCCGTATAGTTCAGCGCCCCACCGATAAACGTAGAAGACGAGGATCGCGAGGAAAAGCAGATTCGAAGCTCTCGCGAGCGTGAGATGCGTCCAATACGAGTCCGCGTCGCTGAGCACGAGTCGCGGCTGCTCAGCACGACGGCCTCGGAAATGCCTTTCTTGTGATGCCAGTCGAGCCGCTTCCGCTGCGGTTTGAACCTCTTCGGGAAAGCCAAGTAGTAGTGCGGCGCGCGGAAGTACTCACGCGGAAATAGGCGACGTATTTGTTGCGGTTCGGGTCCCAGAACGCCAGGTTCTGCGAGTCGAACCTCCCGTCGGTAATCACCGGCGCGTCGCCGACGGTCCGCCAGCGAATGCCGTCGGCTGAGGCGAAAGCCCATAGGGTGTTCTTCGGATGCAAGCCCCTGCCCACCGCCTTGTAGCGTTCGTCGGCCGGCACGCCGGTACGGGTGTCGACAAACGGCGTGAAGTTATGGCTTCCGAGGCCGTTTCGAAGAATGTTGTTCCGCTTGGAACCGTTCCACTCAACGATGCCGAGGTTGGGTTTGACCCAGTGGACGCCGTCGAGGCTCTCGGCGTAACAGACCTGATCGGGTTGTTCGGTGTCCGGCCAACCGCGGTAGTACATGCGGTAGCGATCGCCGTCTTTGAGGACCGTGACGTAAGCCGAGTGCGAACCTTCCCACGGCTTGTCGAAGCGAAGAACGACTTCGGCACGGCGCGGTGGGTGCAGCTCGAGGCTCACGCCGCGCATCGTTTCGATGCGGTGTCGATCGAGGAACAGCTCGAGACGGCTGCCGATGTCGGCCGCGCCGGAGTCGCTAACGAAGAAGCCGTGGCGGCTAGAAGAGCGAGCGCCGCAACCGCTACGAGTTCGGCCGGTTTGGTGCTGAGTCGCATAAGCATACCGCCTTACGGGTTCGCCCTCCAGTCAACCTCCACGCGATACCTCCGAGCTGTTGCTGGCTACGCCGAGTACTTGCGCGTGAGCGCGTGCAACCGCCGCAAATGCTTGGGTACAGCGGTCGCGGCGGGCTCTTTGGCGGAGTACTCGAGAGAAACGTAGCCTCGATAGCCGGCGTCGCCGAACATCTTCATGATGCGGTCCCAATCGCAGGCCTCGTAGTGACCGTCTTCGAAACGGATCTCGGTTTTAGCCTGTGAGTTGACGGCATACGGCACGCACATCTTGATCTGGTTGTACGGGTCGCTGTGGAAGTTGCCGGTGTCAAGGTTGATGCCGACCCAGGGATTGTCCACGGCCTTCACCATCTGGACGATGCGTTTGGCGTAGAGCGTGATGCCGCCGTGGTTCTCGAGGCCGAGAATGACGCCCTTCTTGCCGGCGTAGTCGGCGGCGCGTTTGAGGACTTCGACCACCCACTCGGCCGCCTGGTCCTCGGTGTGGCCCTTGGGCACGCGGCCGCCGAAGACACGGATGTGGCTGGCGCCGAGCTTGTTAGCGATGTCCACCCAGTAGCTGAGCCAAGCGACTTCGACTTCCTGGTCGCGCGGCTCGGGCTTGCACAGGTTAGAGCGAATCGCGATCGCCGGGATCTCTACTGCCGCCAAGTAGGCCTTGCGGCGCAGTGACATCAAGGCTTTGTCGAGGCCGGTCTTGGGGAGCCAGTAGACAGTTAGGTCGAGTCCGTCGATGTTGTTTTCGACCGCGACATCGACGAGGTCTTCGTAGGTCATCTCACCTTTGGCGAGCGCGTCGCGGTAGGAGTATGCGCAGAGCGCCGAGCGGATGCGTGCGCCCGAGCCGTTGCCCGTTCGCGGCGTGGCGGCCGAGAGCGGCGCGACCGCCGATAAAGCGGCGGCAGGCAGAGTCTTCAGCAGATGTCGTCGATGCATTTGAGGCTCCTGAGGTCGAGAGTACGTAGACACCCGAACGTCCCCGATTATAGCGGCCGGGGTTGGTTCGCCGTGTGCGTCGGAGTGCGTGGGAACCGGTGATTGGAATCGGCCGGACGCAAGCAATAGAGCTGCGGGTGTTAACCCGCAGCCCCGCGCCGGCAGGCGCGGAAGTCTCTATATCAAATGGCTCGGCTCGTCGAACCCCGCCGCGGGCGGCGCACGGCGGCGCGGGCCCATCGCGGCAGTCGGCGTTTGAGCTGCTCTCGCCAGGTGAATCGCAGCAGCACACGAGCGTTGTAGGCCTGGCGTTCCCAACCGTCGGATTCTGAGGGAAAGGTGGGCGCATCCGTGCGGCGAAGGAACGCCGTCCGATCGACAACAGTCTCCAGCTCGAACATCTCGTCGCGACGGACGCACTCGAAGAGATGGTGCACGCCTGGGATCTGGAGATCGTCGATCACTAGCGCCCCGCCGATGCGGATATGCGGGTAGAAGTAGAAGTACTCCAGCTCGGGGAACGGATAGGCGTGAGGGCCGTCGAGCAGTACGGCGTCGAGCGTTGTTTCGAAATGATGCCGCGGCAAAGTGCGCTGAGACGGCCCTTCGACGAACTCAAGCCTGGCGGGACCGATCAAGCCAGCCCCTTTCACTCTTTCGAACACACCGAACTCATCGAAAGCGAACACCGTGTGAGTCCGGCTAAACCTCGAAAAGATCAGCGTGCTGGCGCCGCAGCCGGTCTCGGCGGTCGCCGTAGGTCGGAGATCCGCCAGCAGGCTCGCCAACCGTTCGAGAGCGCGGGCCGGCAGGGCATAGGGAGACAAGCCAGAGGCTTGTTCGATGATGCGGTGAAGATCAGCCTGGCTCGACAACGCACATATATCGTCGGGCGGAGTGGTGGTGTTCCGCAAGCGGAGTGGCTCGGCGTCCTCCCGCTGGCCCGCGTGGCTCTCGTGTCGAAGGCCTCATCGGGAAGAGGGGTCGTCCTCGAGGCCGGCCCGTGGTTGACTTCTTCGGAAAGCTCTTGGAGGTTGGCCAGACGCTGCTCGGAGGACCGCGTCACCGCAAGCTCAGCGCGATCGGAAGGTGGGCCGAGGGCCGCCTACCCGCCGCTGACGAAGGCGCGGTTGAGGTGGTCGATGATCTGCACCAATTCCTCTTCGGTGGCGGGCATCCCGTTGCTGACCATACGGGAGACGAGCGCCCGTGCTTCTGCATCGGACTTGGGGGGGCACGGCTTCGACGACCGCGAGCGGGTGGCACAGGGCGCAACGTGTCTCATAGAGTTGCCGTGCCTGCTCGGGGTCGACCGTGGGGGCGGACGCCGCCTCGGCTTCTTCCTGACGCGCAACTTGCGTGGCGGCCTGCTGCGAGGCCTGCTCTTGCTCGGCGCGAGCAGGGTCGAGCGGTCCGCCATGCGCTTGACGGTCTGATGCCAGTTCTCGGGCGTTCGCGGCCGGGCCAGGACGGTACGCAGGTCGTGACAGGTCACGCACTCGCCGAGCAAGACAGCCTGCCCCGCCTCGAGTCCGGCCGTAGAGGCTAGGTAGGCGAGGGTTTCCTGGTTCTCTAGGCCCGCGAGCGCTAGGTGCGACTCGACACGCTGTAGGGTCTCGTTGCTGAACGAGCCGCCGGTTTGCTGGGCGCGGAGATAGGCTTCGCGGAAGGCAAAGGGAGCCGAAAGGCCGATCAGCAGAATGGTGCAAACCAGCAGCGCTGTACCAAGGGCAGGAATCAGCGTTGACTCCATATGCTTGAAAAGCGCACGATAGCGACCTTGATGAAGATCAGCGCGCCGATCGTCATCCCCAGCGTGAGGTGGGCCACCGTACGAGCCGGGAACTCGATCTGGTAATTCCACAACCGTGGCACCATCTGGCTCATGAAGTAGAGATAAAGGATCAGGTAAAGCCACCCGATCAAGCGATGGATCCGCATCAGCCGCGGCGGCGCTTCACTCGTATGGGTCTCGTGGTCGAACGGGTAACCCCAGAGGTGGTACATCAAGAACGTGCCGGCGGCCCCAAGGGCCAGGAAGACGATTCCGAGAACTGCGTTGGCGACGGGATCCATGTTGGTTCTCCTCCAGTGGTTCGTGTTCTTGAGGGTAGTTGTTACAAGCAACGCCCCCGCTGCACCGTGGGCGGGCACAGGGGCCCGCCCCTACCTGGGGTAGGGGTGGCCGCTAAGGATTGTGAATGCGCGGTAGATCTGCTCGGCGAGGACGACGCGGGCCAGCTCATGCGGCAGGGTCATCCGGGAAAGCGATAGCAGGCGGTCGGCCCGCTGGCGAAACTCATTGCTGAAACCGTCGGCGCCGCCCACGAAAAAGGCGATTTCACCAGAGTTCTTCTCGAGGAACGACGCCAACTCCGCGGAGCTCATCATCGAGCCCTTGGGGTCGAGAACGACCTTCATCGCTTTCGGGTAGCGGTCCGCGCTCTTCTCGTCTTTCGCCTCGATCATGTCGAAGTGGCAGAAGCGAGTGGTGCGCCGGGCGTATTCCTCGGCCAGACGGTTCGCGTCGGCGTTGCGCGGCTTGCCGATGTAGACGAGGTGAATCTTCACGGCTCGGGGGTTCCGACACAGGCCGGTGAGCCCGGTTCAGGCGGCGTCGGGGACCGGGATACGCCGGGCGCGCTTCCACAGACGCTCGAGATCGTAGAAGTCGCGGGCCTGCGGAGAGAAGACGTGCACGATGAAGTCGCCGTAGTCCATCAGCACCCACTCGGCGTTTTGGCGGCCCTCGATCCCGATCGCGCGGACGCCGGTCTGTTTGAGTGTCGTCTCGATCGCGTCCGAGATCGCCTGCACCTGCCGCGCGTTCAGACCGGTGCACAGTACGAACGTGTCGGTAAACGAGCTGACTTCCTTGATGTTGAGAACGACGAGATCCGCTGCCTTTCGCTCCTGCGCCGCCCTTACTGCGACCTCCCAATCCACCATTCTGCCCCGTACCTGCCCCCATCTTAGCGCCGCCGGATCAGTGGCCGCTAGAATGAATTTGGCCCCTGGTATCTGCGCCTGCAGGGGAGTCTGGGAGCGATTCGTGGCGCCGGGCACGGCATGCCGTGCACCTACTCGCGGCTCGGCAGGACGATCACCTCGCTTGAAAACTGTGCAACGGCTTTGCTGGATTCTTGTGATCGTATGGACCTGGGGCCTTGCCTTGGCACAGGATCCGCCGCCGGCCGGGCCCGAGGAGGAGCGCGTCCAGGCGCTCGTGGAAGCGGGGGTTCTTCCAAGAAACGCGATCCAGCAGGCACGGAATAAGGCCGAGCGTAAGCGGCTCGACCAAGTGGTCCGCGAAACGCTCATGAGCGGGGTGCTGACCGAGGATCGGCTGCCGGAGATGATGCGGGCGGTTGCCACCCTGCGCGAGATGGCCCGCGAGGATCTGACCCAGGCGCGCAAACTAGCCCAGGCGGGTGCGTTGCCGCTGCAACAGCTTGAAACAGTGAAGAAGTCTGCCGACTGGGCCGAGCGCCAATACGAGTTGGCGCAGCAACGCTCAAAGCTCGTCCGCGAGATGGCGTTGATGGCCCGGGCAGAAGACCGATACGACGAGTTGGAAGAAGAGGATCTCGCGTTCTCTTCGGACGTGGAGGGGACTAGCTGGGAAGAAGATGTGTTGGCCATCGACGCCGCGTTCTTCAGCCAGTTTGGGCAGCCGCTGCCTATCAGTGCGCGGGGCGAGACGGAGCTGCATCGCTCGATTGGATTCGACCACACGGGACGTCTCGACGTGGCGGTGCACCCGGATGATGAGGAAGGCATCTTCCTGATCGAACTGCTCTATGAGTGGGAGATTCCGTTTATCGCCTTCCGCAGCAGTGTGCCGGGGCAGTCGACCGGGCCGCACATTCATGTCGGGCCGCGGAGTGATCGGATCTTGGCGGAGGGGCCAGCATCGAGCCCGCCTTAGTCCGGGGCTGGAGCCCTTCGCCACGGCAGACTCGGCGACGACCCACAGTAGTACGTACCGCACATGCTATATTGGTGGCCAATGCCGCGCGGGTACATTCCAATCTTGATCTTCCTGGCAATCGCGGTTGCGTTTCCGGTGGTCACGTTGCTCGCAGCCAAGCTGGTCCGGCCCAGCGCGCCGAACAAGACCAAGCTCGAAGCCTATGAATGCGGCATCCCGGTCGATTCCGACGCCCGCGGACGTTACTCCATTCGCTTCTACCTCGTGGCTATCCTTTTCGTCATCTTCGATGTCGAAACGATCTTCCTTATTCCCTGGGCTATCCAGTACAACATGCTAGGCCTGTTCGGACTGATCGAGATGCTGGTCTTCTTGGGCATCTTGATCGTCGGCTACATTTGGATCTTCCGCCAGGGCGCACTGAAGTGGGTCTAGCCATAGGCTCCTGGGTGCTACACTGACCCCGGTACGGGCTAGAGCTCTTCCTGCCGAGCCGCGACCGTCAGCGAGCGTTGATGTACTGCGAGTCATTCCTGAAGCTCGCCGGCGGCGCACCCGCTGCTTTTATGCGCGACTCCTTTGCTGGAAGGGGTCCAGCCAAATCGCTATGCCGGGTCAGAAACATCCGTCCAAGCAGGTTGTGCGGGCGGCTCTGTTGTTGCTCCCCTGCCTGCTGCTGAGCCTCACAGGTTGTGCCGCGTCGGAGGAAGAAGAGCCCGTCGAGCTGCCACCGAACATCGTCCTCGTCATCACCGACGATCAGGGTTGGGCCCAGTTGGGCTCGCGCGGAGACGATGTTCTGCAAACACCCAACCTCGACCGGCTGGCCGGCGAGAGCATCGACTTCACACGCTTCTACGTGTCGCCGGTGTGCGCGCCGACGCGAGCCAGCCTGATGACAGGACGCTACAACTACCGCACCGGCGTCGTCGACACCTACATAGGCCGGGCGATGATGCATTCCGACGAGGTGACGTTGGCCGAAATGCTCAGCGAGGCGGGCTACCGGACGGGCATCTTCGGCAAGTGGCACCTGGGCGACAACTATCCGCTGCGCGCCATCGACCAGGGCTTTCAGGAAGCGTTGGTACACAAAGGCGGCGGCATCGGCCAGCCCTCCGATCCGCCCGGGACGAGCTACTTTGACCCCATCCTCCAGCTCAACGGCCAACAGAAGCCCTACAAGGGCTATTGCACCGATATCTTTTTCAACACGGCGATGATGTTCATCGAGCAGAGCCGCGACCAGCCCTTCTTCGCCTATATCCCAACCAACGCGCCACACTCGCCCTACGACGTACCGGAGTCCTACATCGAGCCCTACCGGGCGCAGGAGCTCAACGACAAGGACGCGCGCATCTACGGCATGATCACCAACATCGACGAGAACGTGGGCCGGCTGCTCGAGCGGCTCGACCGGCTCGGGTTGGCGGAGAACACCATCTTCGTCTTCATGACCGACAACGGACCGACGACGCAGCGCTTCACTGCGGGCCTACGGGACCAAAAAGCGAGCGTCTACGAAGGTGGGATTCGCGTGCCGTTCCTGGTGCGTTGGCCGGCCAAGCTCAAGCCACGCACCGAAGCACGGATCGCCGCCCACATCGACGTGCTGCCGACGATGCTCGAAGCAGCTGGCGTGGCCCCGCCCGGGGACCGCAAGATCGACGGCTTGAGTCTGCTACCGAGGTTACTCGACGCGAACGCGCCGGTGGCCGAGCGGACGCTCTACCTGCAATCGCATCGCGGCAACGAGCCGCAGCGCTACCGCAACTTCGCGGCGGTGACGCAGCGCTACAAGCTGGTGCAACCGAAAAGCTTCGACCAACCGATGCCGTCCAATCCGGCGTTCGAACTCTACGATCTCGACGCTGACACGGGCGAAGAGAACAACCTTGCCGAACAGGAAACCGAAGTTCTGGCGCGGTTGAAGCGGAGTTATGAGGCGTGGTTCGAGGATGTCTCATCGACGCGAGGCTACGATCCGCCACGAATCCCGCTCGGCACAGAACACGAAAACCCAGTCATCCTCACCCGCCAGGATTGGCGCGTCGTCGGTGCTGACGGCTACGGTGATCAGAACCTGGGCTATTGGCAGATCGAGGTCGCTTCGGCGGGCGAGTATGAGCTCCGCTTCCGCTTCCCACGGCAAGAGACCGCCGGGCGAGCGGAGTTCAAGCTGGGGAACGTCGACCAGAGCAAGTCGTTCACGCGCGGCGGGGAATCGGTGACGTTCGCGCCGGTCACGCTGGAGGGCGGGCCCGGGCTGCTTGAGGCTAGGTTGGTGCGGGGTGGCAAAACCGCGGGCGTGAAGTACGTGGACGTTAAGAAGCGCTAGGCTGCACGTCCCAATGGAATGGACCCGAAAAGCGAGACCAGTAGAGAAGGGACAATGAACCAGGGAACGGTAAGGAGGTTCGATTGTCTCGAAGACGATTCACGAAGGAGTTCAAGCTGGCGGCCGTCCGGCGGCTCGAAGCCGGCGAGTCCGGCTCGGCTCTCGCGCGCGAGCTGGAGGTGAAGCGCGAAAAGCTCTACGACTGGCTGGCACAAGTCGAGCGCTACGGCGTCGAGGGAGCCTTTCCCGGCGCGGGGCGGCGTCCCGGCGGCAGCGCCCGTGTCGAGCCCGGCCACGAAGCCCAGGCCCGCCTCGCGGAGCTGGAACGCAAAATCGGCCGCCAGGCCATGGAGATTGATTTTTTGTCCGCAGCCTTGCGGCGTGTCGAGGATCTGCGCCGGCCGAGCATCGTCAGTGGAACCGGCGCGTCGCTGAGGAAGTACGGGCCGCAAGGCGGCAAGGCAACATGAGCACGCTGAGCACGCGCGATTTGTGCCGCTTGAGCGGACTGGCGCGAGCCAGCCTCTACCGCCAGGCCAAACCCGACAGCGAGCAGGTCGGGGAACTGCGGCAGGCCATTGTCCACGCCGCCTTGGACCATCCGGCCTACGGCACCCGGCGGACGACCCAACAGCTGCGCCGTCAAAAGCTGCTGGTCAATCGCAAGCGCGTGCAACGGGTGATGCGCGAAGAGAAGCTCTTGCGGCGACGTCGCCGCACCGTTCCGCGAACGACCGATTCGAAGCACTCGCTGCGGCGTTATGAAAACCTGACGCGCGATTTCCAACCCACGGGTCCCAACAAACTGTGGGGCTCCGATCTCAGCTACGTACGATTGGGAAACCACTTCGTCTATGTGGCGGTGGTGTTGGACGTGTATTCGCGGCGCGTGGTGGGCTGGGCCGTGGGTCCGAACCTGAAAACCGAATTGCCGCTGGCGGCGCTGCAACAAGCGTTGAGCAGCCGGCGTCCGGCGCCGGGCTGGATTCATCATTCCGATCAAGGTTCGCAGTACGCCGCGGAAGCTTATGTAGCCACCCTGCGGCAAGCGGGCGCGAGGATATCGATGAGCCGCAAGGGCTGCCCGCAGGACAACGCGTACGTGGAAAGCTTTTTCAAGACTTTGAAAAGCGAGGAAGTCGACTGCAGCGAGTATGAAAGTTTGGCCCAGGCGCAGGCCGAGATCGGCGCTTATATTGAGTGGGAATACAATCGTACGCGATTGCATTCGGCGCTGGGCTATCGGCCGCCGCAAGAGTATGAGCGGCTGTGGGAAGAGGCGGCTAACGCCGCCTGAGTTTTCTTAAGGCATGAGCAGATCTATCGATCCGATGGCGCAGCACAAGGCGGGATGCGGCCTCAGTAGGCGAGCACCCCGCCCTCATCGTTGCGATGAGTCTGCGGCCGGGTATTCCTTGGTGGGTTGCTCTCCAGCAGAGCCCGCCTCCGCTTCCCCGGATGAGTTGATCATGCCCCCATTGGGCTGGATTGGCTATCCTTTTTCAGTCAACCGCGACCCGTCCCTACTTTCTTGGCCTCGCCACAGGGGCCCACTCCACCCCCCCCCCAGTTCAACCGAATTTCACCAGTTCCAGTTCCGGCGGTCTGAAGATCATCGGACGACGAGATTTTTCCGACTCAACAGAACTGCTTACGGTCTACCATCTAGACCGCCAAGGGTACACGCCAGTATGACCCTGTACGACTCTCGTGAAGGCACTATTGAATCCCGCAAATTATTATGACACTTTTTGACAGTGTGGAGCATCTATATATGTATGGGCAACCCCAAAGGTGTGAAGCGGGATTTCAAGGCGCTGGAGAAGCGCCGTTTCGAAGCGATGCGGCTGCTCCACCAAGGCCACAATCAGTCCGAGACGGCGAGACGGCTGAACGTCGCTCGCCAAACCGTCAGTGAGTGGCGGCGGCAATACCGCGAGCAGGGTGCGGCCGGACTCCGCCAGGCCGGGCGCGCCGGACGCAAGCCGCTCCTCGATGCCGCACAACGCGAACGCCTGACGTCGCTGCTGCTGGAAGGCCCGGAAGCCCACGGCTTCCCAACGCCCCTGTGGAGCTGTCCGCGGGTGGCTCGGCTGACCGGAGACGAGTTCGGGGTCGCATACCACGCAGGCCACGCCTGGAAGATCCTGCGAGCGCTCGACTGGAGCCCGCAACGCCCGGCCGGAAAGGCGCGCGAGCGCAACGAAGAGCGGATCCGCACCTGGAAGCGCAAGACCTGGAAGCGCATTAAAAAAAGCCCAAAACGAAGGCCGTACGCTCGTCTTCATCGACGAAAGCGGATTGAGTCAGAAGCCGCATCGCTGCCGCACCTGGGCGCCACGTGGCCAAACACCGGTGCTGCAGTTTAACTTCAACTGGGAGAAGCTTTCCGTCTCGGCGGGGCTGACGCTGCGTAACTTCTACTTCCGGCTCTATCCCGGTGCGATCGGCAAAGAGCAAGTGACCGACTTTCTCAAGGCGTTGGTACGTCATATCGATCGCCCGCTGCTGATCGTCTGGGATCGGCTGCCGGCGCACCGTAGCCGCCTGGTGCAAGAGTTCATCGAACTCTCCGAAGGCCACATCGCAACCGAGTACTTGCCACCCTATGCGCCGGAGTTGAATCCGGTGGAATACATCTGGGCTTACTGGAAGCAGCACGAGTTGCCGAACGTCTGTCCGAAAGACTACGGCGAGCTGAACGAGCGGGCCCGCAAGGCACTCCGCCGCATGTACCGCAAACCGCGTTTGATCACGGCCTTCTGGAAACAGTCTTCTCTTTGTTTTGACTGACTCTATATTATGCGGAAGTCAATAAGACGACTTCATGCCCTCAATTCGGGTGTCCAACGGGTTGTTGCCACCAAACCTTCGTCCTAGTCTAGACTTCGGATGAACAAAATCTGCCGCCACCAGCAACCGAGAGTACCGTGCATTCAGCGTCGGAGTCGCGCGGGCATCGCCGTGCCCATGATGGCCGCTCTGGCAACCGTATTTTTAGCTTTTCTGGGCTTGGTGTTTGACACCGGCTACATGGTTTACAAGAAGCGGACGATGCAGGCTGCCGCGGACGCGGCGGCCGTCGACGGCGCCTACGAAGTCAAGCGCGGCAATAATAGCCGCATGACAAGCGCCGGGCGGTACAGTGCCCGGATCAACGGCTACGAGGATGGCGTTGATAGCGTGGCAGTCCTAATCAACAATCCTCCCTCCGCCGGCCCCAATCAGAACGCGCAGCACGTTGAAGCAGTCATTAGCCAGACCTCGCCCACGTTCTTCTTGGCAATTCTGGGTATCGACTCAGCGACCGTATCGGCGCGTGCCGTCGCCGGCTTCCGAAACGCAGGTGATTTCTGCGTCCTCGCTCTCGACCCAGCGAACGGCTCAGACGCTCTGCTCGCCTCGGGTACGACCGGAGTGACCGCGGATTGCGGTTTCCGATCGAACTCCTGTTTTACCGATGGGAATCCGACAGGGGGTCTTGCGTCATTCCGTGTCAAAGGCACCTCGGGCCTGTTGCTGACCGGTATGCCGCAGCCACAGGCTGTGGCTTGCGGAGACATTAGGGAGCAAGGAGGCGCCATCGCTGATCCGCATCTGATCTACGACGCGGCGACGGAGCCCGATCCCTTCGCGGGACTCACGCCGCCGACCGTACCTTTGGTCCCCGACTGGATCGACTACCCGACCATCAACGGGAACACAATCCTGAGCCCGGGCTATTACGCCTCAACCGATGGCACGGCCGCCATTCAAATCTCGAACGGCGCGGTTACCTTCAACGACGGCCTCTATATCGTCGAAGGTCTGAGGGTCACGGGAGGCACGGTGACAGCAGCCGACGCCACCTTCTTTAATACCGGCACCGACACGACATTCCATCTTGGAGGGAATGCGACGTTGGATCTCAATGCTAGATCGGTGGATGACCTTCCTGTGGAAAACCAACACATCCTATTCTGGTGTGACGCCGGCTCTCCGACCTTTGATGGCGCCGGGAATCCGATCGAACACCAGTTTCGAGGTACCGCCGTGGATAACATCAGCGGCGTGATCTACTGTCCCACCCAACACGTCGACTGGGCCGGCACCTATGACGCCAACAATGGAGAGTGGGGCATGATCGTAGCGAACACCGTCGAGTTCACGGGGACCAGCGCGGTGAGCGTCGTCGGTCCGCCGGCCTCCGTTATCCAGGATCTCGACCTTCAAACAATTGCGATGAAGGAGTAGTGTTCGTCAGCACCCAGCGGAGCAGAACGATGAAAGCAAAACCAAACAGAAAACTATCTCGATCCGAGCGAGGCGGGGCGATCGTTGAATTCGCTTTCGTGTTTCCGCTTCTCCTGGTTCTGTGCCTGGCGGCGGGTGACTTCGGCCGACTGTTCTTCAACGGTGTAACGGTCGCAAACGCTGCGAGCTCAGCCGTCCACTACGGTTCCTTGAACAACGGCTTCGCCGCCCAGCCGAGCGAGATGCAAACACGTGCGGAACGAGATGCCAACGACCTCAGCGGTGTCACGGCAACAGCCACTATGTATTGCGATTGCCCGCCGGCCGCGGCGGTGGACTTCACAACGGACCCGACCGCCGTGAGTTGTGACTTAGCCGCAACGCCGGGGACGTGTCCCGGTGGGGGCTATGGTCTCCCCCGCGTCTATGTCAGAACCGCTGTGAGCCAGACTTTTGAAACAGTGGGCCCTTACCCGTTGATTCCGCAAACAACGGTCGTCAGCCGCCGTGCTTTCATGCGCGTGCAGTAACGCCGAGGAGATGTCTGCCATGAGGCCTCAAGAAACCGGTTCGCACACTTCCCGCACGTTGAAGAGAAGGGGCCGCCGTGGCGCAGCCATGGTTGAATTCAGCTTCTTCTTCATCGCATTTCTGCTACTTTCGGTCGGGCTCACAGAGTTGGGGAGAGGCGTGTGGACCTATGTGACGCTCTCCCACGCAGTACGAGCTGGCGGACGTTATGCGATTGTCCATGGAGCTTCCAATCCGATTCCCGAGAGCGGTCTGACGATCCCCCAATTCGTCAAGCAAAATGCCGTCGGACTCGACGGCAACACCATCAATGTCGCAGTCACCTACGACTCGGGCACTCCCGGCGACCCGGCCCCGAATGTGCAGGGCAACGTCGTTCAGATTCAAGTCCAGTACCCGTTTCAGTTCGTGAGCGGGGGTCTGATCGTGCCCCAACAAACAATTTCGATGGCGAGCACTGCGAGAATGGTGATCCTTAATTGAGGTAAGGCTAACGCTCGTCGTCCTCACGCTCCCGCCCGGGAGTCACCCCCCACTATTCGCTGCGCCGATGCTCTAACAACTTGGGGTTCATTGAGGGAGCGGAGGGAGTTCGCGAAGAGGCCCGCCCGTGGCTTGGCAGGCGTTGAGGCCCGCGCCACGAATCCTACTCCGCGCTTGCCGGCGTCGGCTCGCCCTGCAGGTAGCCCAACGCGCGGAAAAACTCGTCCATGCGTAGCACCGTGTCGTGGAAGGCCTCGCGGTTGCGGCGGTAGTTGAAGAACCCGTGTTGTTGGCCCTCGTAGCCCACCAGCTCAACGCGGTTGCCCTTCTGCTTCACCTTCTCGGCGAACAACTCGGCGGTTTCGTAGGCTACGACGGTGTCCGCCTTGCCGTGGAAGATGATCGCCGGTGGCATGCCCGGCTTCACATGATGATAGGGCGACATCGACTCCGGCCCATCGCCGACAGGACCCATGATCTCGGCGATATGTTCCACTGTTCGTACTCGTTCGCCTGGGACCGGCGCGACAATCGTCGCCGGGTTGAAGAGCGCTAGGGCGTGTTAACACTAAGTCGCAAAAGCTGCTATACTCGGAGGTATGGAGATCACCGAGCAGCAATACCGCCGTATCGAGCCGGTCCTGCCCCGCCAGCGCGGCAATGTGAGCCTGCCGAACCTCACGGTTTTGAACGCCATGTTGTATGTCGCCGAGCAGGGCTGCAAATGGCGCGGCTTGCCTAAACGCTTCGGTAACTGGCACACCATTTATACCCGCATGAACCGCTGGTCGAAGAACGGCGTGCTCGACGCCGTCTTCGAGAAACTGCAGCGCGAGCAGCTGGTCCGCATCCGAATCGAAGCCGTGTCAATGGACTCGACCATCGTGAAGGTTCATCCCGACGGCACGGGCGCGTTAAAAAAACGGTCCGCAAGCGATCGGCAAATCCCGCGGCGGATGGACCACCAAGATTCATATGGTTGCCGCAAATGCTCGAACGGCGATAACCTTCGCTCTCTCGCCCGGCCAAGCGCACGACGCCCAGCAGGGCCGCGAACTGCTCGGTGGTCTGGGGCCACTGCCCGAGCCGCTGCCGCTGCTGATGGACGGCGCCCATGAGGACGATCAGACACGCCAACTGGCTTTGGATTTCGGATGGATTCCCGTCGTGCCGCCCCGGCGCACCCGCCTGGAGCCGTGGGAATACGACCGAGCGCTCTATCGCCGCCGCAACGAGATCGAGAGACTCTTCCGACGGCTCAAGGGATTCCGCCGCATCTTCTCCCGCTTCGACAAGCTCGACGTCATGTTCCTCGCCTTCCTCCACTTCGCCCTCATCGCCGAGGCTCTACGTTTCGATACCCTACGTTAGTGTTAACACGCCCTAGTGTAGTGCGTCAAGCAGATTGCACCTTATGCAGGGCGGCACGTCCGCGCTTGACTTTCTCGAGGATGTCGGAGGCGGTCGCGGTCCAGATGAAGGGCGTGGGATGCCCGTTGTGCTGGGCGATGTAGTCGTCAATGGCGGCGACGAGCTCGTCCACGCTGCGAAACACGCCGCGGCGCAGGCGCTTGACGGTGAGATCGCGAAAGAATCGCTCGACCATGTTCAGCCACGACGCCGAGGTCGGGGTGAAATGAATGTGGAAGCGCGGGTGACGATCGAGCCAACGCTTCACAGCGGCATGCTTGTGGGTGGCATAGTTGTCCACGATGAGATGAAGCTGTTTGTCCTTGGGAGTGCGGCGGTCAATTAAGCGCAGGAAGCGCAGCCATTCCTGGTGGCTGTGTCGGGGCATGCACTCGGCGATCACGCTGCCGTCAAGGCTGTTGAGCGCCGCAAACAGGGTGGTCGTGCCGTTGCGCTTGTAATCGTGGGTCATCGTTTGGCCGCGTCCCTTTTTGAGCGGCAGGCCGGGTTGGGTGCGATCGAGGGCTTGGATTTGGGACTTCTCATCGAGCGAGAGAACCAGAGCATGCTCAGGCGGATTGAGATAGAGTCCGACGATGTCGTCGAGTTTCTCGGCGAAACGCGGGTCATTGCTGAGCTTGAAGGTCTTGACGCGGTGGGGCTTGAGGCCATGGGCGCGCCAAATCCGTCCCACGGTGGAAGCGCTGACGCCGGCCGCGGCGGCCATGGTGCGGCGGCTCCAGTGGGTGGCGTTGGACGGTTTCTCGCGGGTGGTCTTGTGGATGATCTGCTGTACTTTCTGCTTCGAGACGGCAGGTTTACGACCGGGCCGTGGGGCGTCTTTTGCAATGCCGGCGATGCTGCTTTCGAGAAAGCGCGTGCGCCAGCGGGCCACCAACTGCCGCGAGACACCGAGCTGTGCGGCGATCTGCTTATTCTCGAGACCGTCGGCGGCCAGCAGGACAATCCTGGCTCGCAGGGCGAGACGAACGGCGACTTGGCGGCCGCGCGCGTAGCGGTCCAACTGCTTGCATTGCGCTGTGTTCAAAGTTACTGGTTGTGCTCTTCGCATCCCATGCCTCCTGTTAATAGAGACGATGGGAAGCCAATATAAGTTACATTATTTATGGTGCACTACACTAGGGCGTTGGGCCGCGCGCTTACGGACCGATCATCCGCCGGGTCGTCATGGCCGGGTAGCGTCGCCGTGGCGGCAGCCAGGTGGCCGCCGGCCGAACCGCCGGCGGCGGCGATGCGATTCGGGTCGACGCCGAGCCGCTTGGCGTTGTGACGGACCCAGCGGATCGCCGGCTTCGCGTCCGCCACACATTTGGTCGCGTCGACTCCGTGCCGGTTGCGCACGCGATAGTCGGCTGTCATGGCCACCATGCCCCGCCTGGCGAGGTATTCGCAATGCGGCGCGAACTGCCGCGGGTTGCCGCTGCGCCATCCGCCGCCGAAGAAGAACACGATGGCGGGACGGGAGTCACCGGTCTTGTGTCCCTGGGGATTGAAGATCCAGACCTTCAGGTCGGTTTCGTCAACGGATTTGTAGGTTTCAGCGTTTGCTCCGGGGAGGTCGGGCGGGTAGCCGTCTTGCGGCTGCGCGGTGATCGTACAGGCGAGCGCGAGTGGGACAAGTAGCAGTCCGATCCTCGTCGTCATTGCTAGCCTCCTCTAGAGGCCTAGCTGCTTGCAGATGGCGTTAACGCGTTGCTTGACCGCCTCGTCCATCTCGATCACATCGGGCCAGGGGCGGGTGAAACCCTCCTCGGGCCACTTACGCGTGGCGTCGATGCCCATTTTCGACCCGTAGTTTGCCAAGCGGCTCGAATGGTCGAGTTGGTCGATCGGCCCCATCGTGAATTGGATGTCGCGCTCGGGGTCGATGTTGTTCAAGGCCTTCCAAGCAACCTCGCTCAGGTTCTGCACATCGACGTCGTGGTCGACAACCACGATGCATTTCGTGAACATCGCCTGGCCCAGACCCCAGACCGCGCTCATCACCTTGCGCGCCTGCAGCGGGTAGGACTTGCGGATCGAGAGGATCATTAGGTTGTGGAAGATGCCCTCGGCCGGCATGTTCATGTCGACCAACTCGGGAATCTGCATGCGCAGCAACGGCAAGAAGGCCCGCTCGACGGTCTTGCCCATGTAGTAGTCCTCCATGGGCGGCGGGCCGACGATAGTGGTGGCGTAAATGGGCTCTTTGCGCTGCGTGATACAGGTGACGTGGAACACCGGGAAGTCGTCCTCCAGCGAATAAAAGCCCGTGTGGTCGCCGAATGGTCCTTCAGTCTTCAACTCGCCCAGCTTGACGTAGCCTTCCAGTACAATCTCCGCGTTTGCGGGCACTTCGAGATCAACCGTCTCGCACTTCACGAGTTCGACGGGCTTCGAGCGCAGAAAGCCGGCGAACAGCATCTCGTCGAGGTCCGGCGGCAGGGGGAGGATCCCCGAGAACATCGTGGCCGGGTCGGCGCCGATCGCGACCGCCACTTCCATGCGCTCCTCGGCGCCTTCGGCCAGCCGGCGCCGATAGTGCTCAGCGCCCTGCTTGTGCGTTTGCCAATGCATGCCGGTCGAGCGGTCATCATAGATCTGAAGCCGATAGACTCCGACGTTTCGCTTGCCCGTGACCGGGTTGCGTGAAAACACCAGCGGCAGAGTGATGAACCGGCCGCCGTCTTGGGGCCAGCACTTCAACACGGGGTAGTCGAAGAGAGAGAAGCCGTCTTTCTTGATGACCTCCTTCACCGGCCCGCTCTTGACTTCCCTGGGGAAGAACGACCCCATCTCGGCCAGCTTTGGCAGCATCTTCAGCTTGCCGACGAGCCCCTGAGGGGTTTTCATCTCGAGGTACTCAGCGATGCGGGCGGCGATGTCGTCCACCGAGCCGACCTCAAGGGCCAGCTCCATTTTTCGCATGCCGGCGAAGGCGTTGATAAGAACGGGGATGCCGTACCCCTTGGGATTTTCAAACAGCAGAGCGGGGCCGCCCTGCTTGACAGCGCGGTCGGCGATCTCGGTGATCTCCAGGACGGGGTCGACCTCGTCGCTGACGCGCTTCAGCTCGCCGTTTTTTTCAAGGACGCGAATGAACTCGCGCAGATCGGTGTAGGCCATAGAAGTCACGGAGCCGCGGGTGTCAACCCGCGGGGCCGCGCCCTTAGGGGCTGTGAAAAAATGGGGGCTGTACCGAGCGCCGCCCACGTAACTTCTTTGTTTTCACTCCTGACAAGCGGTGCGAAGCGGACTGTCCCCATTTTTTCACAGCCCCTCACGGGCGCGACTCTGTTTCGGCGCTAGGACCTTGCTGCAAAAAGGCGAGCAGGTCGGCGATATCTCCCAAGTCGTAAGTATCCAGCAATCCGTCCGGCATCGCCGAGACGCTCGACCTGCGGCGGTCGCGGATTCGCTCTTTCAGAATCGCCACTGGACGGTCCGCGTCCGGCAGCATCATCGTGATGCGGTGCTCGTCTTCCGACAGAATCAGGCCATCGAGAATTTCATTGGCTTCGGTCTCGATAATGTGGGACTCATACTGATCCGAGATCGTTCGCGAAGGCCAGAGGATTGCTTCCAACATGTCCCGGCGGTTGAATCGGTTCGCGATGCTCGTCAGGTCGGGCCCGTAGTCTTTGCCAAGGTCGCCCAACCGGTGGCAGCGTGAACACTCTTCTTCGTAGACAGTCTCTCCGCGCTCGGCATCGGCACGGACGATGATCGGGCTCAAGATCGTGTGGTCGAAGATCTCTTGCTCGCTGAGCCCCTTCGAGCTGTCCTGTCGGGCGTACACACGGGCTCGCACGTAACCGCTGCCCTCGCGAACGAGCCCTGCGGCCTCGAGGTCTTCGACGGGAGCGAAGTCGGGTATAGCCTGGTACGCCGTCTCCTTCTCGCTCTCGTCGAAGAACTCGAGTGAGGAATCGAACAAGCGGTTGATGAAGCCCGGGAAGCTCGCCCCGCCCCGCCACTGGCGCGCTTTCCGGAACCAAGCGAGCAGGGTTTCTTTTTGCTTGTTCGTCCAGCCTTGCTTGATCGCCCGCAAGCAGTAGGCGTAGTGGATTTGCAACTGCTGGTCTTCATCACCCTTGGGGAAGGCCGCCAGGATCTTCTCGATGGCCGCAGTCTCACCGGCGTAGGCCATCGTGAGCGCATACTCCCGATTGAGACGCTCATCATCAGCCGGGAAGCGCGAGGCGACAATCTCATAGACCTGCCTGCGCAGCGTCGGGCGGCAACCCGCCTCGGTCTCGGCGCAGGCGACGTGAAGGACGCGTAGCAAGCGCAGGGTGTCTTCGTCAGAAAGACTGTCCCGCTTCAGCATCGAGATCGCCTTCTCGAAAACCGGCTCGAGGTCCAGTTCACTCTCCCGTGTCCGCACGAGCGCGAGCATGCCTTCGATCGCTCCCGCCGGGTTCTTTTCGTCGAGGATGCGATCCTTCCACTCCCGGCGCGGCGTTCGCTCGAGCGCCACGCGGCCGGCGTAACGCACGAACCGGTCACCGTCATTGAGCAGAGCGTAGAGGTCTTCGATCGGCGCGGAGCTGGGCTCGTCGGCCCGTAAACCCATGCGAACAACCGCCTCGGCCGTCCGGCGCCGCACGAAGGCGTCACTGTCGGTGAGTCCGCCGGCCGCGATCGCCTTGGCGCGGCCGCTGCCATGCTGTCCGACGACGTAGATGGCCGCCGCGCGGACCGCGGCATCTTCATCCTGGCTGAGCGGCCGCAGCAACTCGGCCCGAGGCCTGGGTGCGTGGCGTTGCAGCAGCATGAGGGCCTGGATGCGATCATCGCTCTCGGCCGAGGTGTCGAGTGCTACGCGTTGTAATTCCGCCCCCCATGCGTCGCCCATCGCTTCCTTGATCTTTTCGAGAGCAGCGTAGCCCCAGCTTGAAAGCGGCTGAGGCTGCCGCACCGCCGCCATGATGCCTTCGACCGGTTTCCGCTCATCGTTGGGGCGATAACCCTTGTAGGCGACGCGATAGAACCCGCCCGCGGTGTCGCGCCCGCCCATCGTGAAGTAGACCATGCCGTCCGGCCCGACTTCGAGGTCCGTGACGTTAAGGGGCTCGCCATAGACGAAATCGATCGGCTCGCCAGCCAACCTGTACGTCGCGCCGTCACGCACCATGCGCATCAGCACGATGCGGCCGCGCGACCAGTCGGCCTGGAGAAAAGCATCGAAGTAGTCGGCGGGATAGGCGTAGTGATGATAGAATTCAACGCCGACCGGGGAGCCGCGTCCTAAATCACGCAACGCCGGCAGGCTATCGAGATAGTAGGGCGGAAACTTGCCTGAGCCGGTTCGCCAGCCGTAGTCGCCGCCGGGGATAACGTGGACCGACCGAACCTCCCGATACCACGGCATGTTCACGTCCCATTCCATGTCGCTGTCAAACGTGAACAGCTCACCCTCCCGGTTGTAGGTGTGGTTGAAGGCGTTGCGGAAGCCCCCGGCCAGCAACGAGTACTTCATACGGCCGAGCCGCAGCCGCGAGACGGTGCCGCCGGGCGCCATGATCCCGACGGCGTGCCCGCGCGCGTCCATGTAGCGGTTGAGCAACTGCGATTCTTTGTATCCCCGCAGGGGTGAAAGAGGGTCGATCACATCCTCGGGCACGAAGGTGTGGTTGCCGAGCATCACCGACGGATGACCGTCGGGCGCGCGGCGAATGTCGTGGGGACCGTGCTCGCCGATCCTACCCGTGAAGTCGTGCAGCTTCTCGAAGGTGTCGGCCACGTCGTCGGCGTCGGTGTCCTCGAGTTTGTAGAGGCCCGCCTGCTCGTTTTCGGTATCGTTGCCGATGGCATAGAGCGTGCGGCCGTCAAACCACATGCCGTGCAGCATCCGGACCTTGTCGCTGAAGATCTTCTCGGCTTCGTAGACCCCGTCGCCGTCGTGGTCGAACAGGATGGTCGGATGGCCGTGCTCCTGTGAGACGACGGGCCGGCCGAGCCTGTCAAAGGTCACCTGAATCAGGGTTTCGGACTGACCCTCCGGCAGTAGAGGTTCGACGACAAAGCCTCTCGGCACTTCAAAGGGTCCTGCGAATTCAGGATCGGGAAGAAGGCCGCAGCCGCCACAGAGAACAATCAGCACAAGAGGGAACAGCCGGTCTCGATTCATGTTGCCATTCATCATGCCGATCGAGCCTACAAGTGTAGCGGAGGCAAGGCAGTCTCTGGGTGTTGGGGGGGGGGGGGGGGGGGTAGGCCCCCACTCCGTCCGCAGGCTTGTCGGTAACAGAGGAGCCTAGTCCGCGAAGCGGACGTTTGAAAGTAGCCCACAGCGCAAGCCGTCGGGTAAAGTCCACAAATAATCCGGAGCCCCGGTAGGGGCGTTTGAGCCGTCTCTCTCGGACATCCACTGGGTGGGGAAGGCTAAAACAGGCGGACGCCTCGAGCCCTGCCTCTCGCGTCATGAGGGAGGTCCGATCCGAACTGCCGTCGGCTCGCGGACGGACTCCGCCCCCAGTTGTCGAAGCCTAATGTCTTCTCCGGCGGCGATAATCAGGACATGTCAGTCCCCTTCACACAGGTAGACGCGTTCACGTCGGAGCCCTTTCGCGGCAATCCCGCTGCTGTTTGCGTTCTTCGAGAACCACGGCCGGATGCATGGATGCAGTCTGTGGCACGGGAGATGAATCTCGCGGAAACCGCCTACCTGAGGCCCGCTGATAGGGGTTTCGAGCTGCGTTGGTTTACTCCGATCGTTGAGGTGGACCTGTGCGGGCACGCGACACTCGTCAGTGCGCACGTGCTATGGGAATTAGAGGGCCTGCCGGTCTCTGAAACCTTGCGCTTCCATACCCGTAGCGGCCTGCTGAGCGCTCGCCGCGAGGGCGATCGCATCGAGCTGGACTTCCCCGCTACTCCGCCCGCCCCCGTCGAGGCTCCGCCGGCGCTAAACGAGAGTTTAGGAGCGCATCCCACGCATGTCGCCAAGAGCCGGTTCGACTACCTCGCCGAACTCGATTCGGAGCAGACTGTCCGGGAGCTCCAGCCGGACTTCCAAGTACTCCGCTCGATTCCCGCGCGCGGGGTCATCGTCACGGCTAGGGCCGGTGGCGGCTACGACTTCGTGTCGCGGTTCTTCGCACCACAGTCGAGTGTTGATGAAGATCCCGTCACGGGCTCGGCGCATTGCTGTCTGGGACCGTACTGGCAGCGCAAGCTTGGGCGAGACGACTTCCAGGCATACCAGGCCTCAGCACGAGGCGGGGAAGTCGGCGTGCGCGTCGCCGGTGAGCGGGTCTATCTGCTTGGGAAAGCGGTCACGGTGATCCGCGGCGAGATCTTATAGAAGTTATCGGCCCGGCCTAGCGCTCTAACTCGCGCGTCCCTCCAGCCACATCGGCGACAATCTACAGCGGCTCTGCTATCATCACGACTTCCGGCCAACGCTTCCACGCAACATCGCGCCATGGAACCCGCCTACCGCCGTAGCCGAAGAGAAGCTATCGTCGCCGGGATTATCTTTGTCGTGGCGGCCACCTGGACCGTCACCGCATGCTACCTGCTCGGATACGGCAAGCCCGTCCGATCGATCCGCGGCGTCCCGCACTGGGTGCTTTGGGGCATCTTCCTACCCTGGGCGGTCTTCTTCGTCGTCAACTGCTGGTTTTCGCTCTTCTATATCCGCGACGACGACAGCCTCGCAGCCGATGCGCATGAATCGCGCGAGCAGGACCCGCCAAGCGGCTAGGCCCCATGTACTCGTCGGACTCGCAGGTCTGGTTCGCTTTCATCCTCTATCTGGCCATCACCTTTGGCCTGGCCTATTTCGCCCACCGCCGCGCTTCGAAGCAGGCCTTCATGGAGGACTTCTTCGTCGCGGGCCGCCAAATTGGCCCGTGGGTCCTCGGCCTGACCTGGATCGCCACCGCCGCGAGCGGCGGCACCTTCATCGGCTCTCCAGCTCTAGCGCACACCTACGGCTGGTCGGTGATGTTGTGGATCTGCTCCTATATGGTTGTCGCCACGATGGGGATGGGGTTGTTCGGTAAGCGCATCGCCGAAATCGGCCGACGCACGGGGGCGCTGACCTTCCCCGACCTCCTGCGAGACCGCTTTGAGAGCAAGGCCATAGGCAACGTCTCCGGCTTCGCGATTGTGGTGCTGCACATCGCCTATCTCGTAGCCCAATACGTGGCGGGCGCCCGGGTGATCGAAGCCGTGCTCGGCGTGCCTTACCACGTGGGCGTGCTTGGATTCGCCCTGACCGTCAGCTTGTATACGGCCTACGGCGGCTTTCGCGCGGTTGCTTGGACCGATGCCTTCCAAGCCATCGTAATGCTCTTTGGCGTGTTGATCACAGCGGGCTTCGCCGTTCGGAAAATGGGCGGGCTCAGCGTGGTCTTTGACGAGTTGGTGGCTCAGTCGCCGGATCTGGTGGCGACGCCGGGGCCCGACAACTTCCTTCCGCTCCCGGCGGCCATTTCGTTCTTCTGTGTGTGGGCGCTCGCTTCACCGGCGCAACCCGCGCTCATCACACGTTTCTTGGCCTGCCGCGATACGAAGGCCCTCAAACGCGCGTGCTTTCTGATCGGCGTCTACATTACGCTGCTGTATCCATGCGTCATCGGCATCGGTATTGTCGGCCGAACCTTGGTGCCGAATCTCGAAGCGGCTGACCACGCTACCGCGGCGACGATCGTCAGCGCGGTGCCGGCCGTGCTGGCCGGCTTTGTCCTGGCCGCTCCGCTGGCTGCCATCATGTCGACGATCAGCTCTTTCTTGCTGGTATCGAGCAGCGCCATCGTACGCGACCTCTACGAACGGAACCTGCCGCAACCTCTCACCCAGCGTCGCGCCCGCAACCTGAGCTACGCCGCTACGTTCGGCGTCGCCGGTGTCGCCTTCGCTTTCGCATTGCAGCCGCCGCAGTTTTTGCAGTACATTGTTGTGTTCGCCGGAACCGGGCTGGCGGCGACATTCCTCTTCCCGACGGTGTTGGGCGTCTACTGGCCTCGAATGAACAAGGCCGGGTGCCTGGCGGGGCTGTTGGGCGGGTTCTTGTCGTTCCTGTTTCAGTACGCTGCCTATATCTGGCAAGGTTTGAAGAGTTTCGGCGGATTCGAACCGTTCATTTGGTCTTTGCTGGTATCCGTCGTCTCGATCGTCGCGGTGACCCTGATGACGCCCCCGGGACCCGAGCGCTTGCAGCAACGGTATTTCAGCGAGACGATCTGAGCGGACTATGAGCCGCCCTCCGCTTCGTCAAGGGCTGTGAAAAAATGGGGACTGTACCGAGCGCCGCCTACGTAGCTTCTTTGTTGTCAAGTCTGACAAGCGGCGCGAAGCGGACTGTCCCCGATTTTTCACGGTCTCTCAGCACACGATGGTGACCGACCAATGGCCGACCGAAAGCAACTGAATCTTCTCAAGAAGGACGTCGACGCCTGGAATCAGTGGAGGGACGAGAACCCCGACATCGTTCCTGACCTCTCCGGCGCTGATCTTGCCAACGCGGATCTGAATGTGGCCAATCTCTCCGCTGCCGACCTCAGGGACGCCAACCTCGTCATGACCAATCTTTGCGGGGCCGATCTGCGGGCCGCCGATCTACAGGAAGCCAATCTCGTTGGCGCACGGATGATCGGAGTGGACTTGGTCAATGCCGATCTTCGGGGAGCCGATCTCCGAACCGCCGAAGACCTGACCGAAGAGCAACTAGCCGAGACGCGGGGCAACGCCAAGACTCACCTGCCCGACGGCTTGAAGCATCCGTCCGGCTGGTCGCGCTGACCGGCCGCGCCCGTTTCAGCATCCTCCGGCGACAGCAACAAAGCGGTCTGCAATTTCGCTAGAAATCCAAAGTCATCTAAGGCAGATTCTCTCGTCCACGCGGGTGGAATCCACAGTACAATGGGACCCGGCCTGACCGCCGAATATACGCGGGCGGGCTGCCGAGGACGTGATCCTCCATGCCGGAAGACCCCATCTTTGAGCCGCTCCACTTTCGAAACCTCACCGTTAAGAATCGTGTTTTCCGTTCTAACATCGCGGGCCGATTCGACAACGATGATGGGTTGGGAAACCGGGCTCACATCAACTGGGAACTGAGGTCCGTCCGCGGGGGCGTCGCGGCGATTGTCTCGTCATTCGTGCGCCAGGCAATCATCCCCACACCGCCGAGATTGATCTGAGGAGGACACGATGAGCGGACAAGCCCCAAAGCCGCAACCCAAAAAGGACACTCCGTTGGAGTCGAGACCCTTCGACGACTGGAGGGATTTCTTCAACGAACTGATTCCCTGGTTCAAGCTGCCGACGCTTCTCGGCTTGGTGCGGGTATTTCGAATCCGTGATGTACTGCGGAAGAGGAACCTCCACGACACCTCCGGTATCGCCACCGCCGGACCACCTCCCGCGGTCGATGACACAGTCCGGCATCTAGACGCGCGCACGCCGACCGGCAGCTTCAATGACCTCGACAACCCGAGAATGGGCGCAGCGGACACCCGGTTTGGCCGCAACGTGCCGCTCGAAAGTACGATCCCGGAGCCCGAGCCTCAACTGCTCTCGCCCAGTCCCCGCGTCGTCAGCCGCGAGTTGATGACTCGTAAGGAGTTCCAGCCTGCGACGATCCTGAACTTGCTGGCGGCCGCCTGGATCCAGTTCCAAGTCCACGACTGGTTCAGCCACGGCAAGAACGAGCGGGAGAAGCCGTTCAAGCTCGCGCTCACCGACGACGATCCCTGGCCGGGCGACGTGATGGAGATTCGGCGTACGCGGAAAGATCCCACACGCGACCCCAACTCCGACGATCCCATCCCCACCTTCCTCAACGTCGAGACCCACTGGTGGGACGCCTCGCAGATCTACGGCAGCAGCAAGGCTGTCATGGACGCGGTCCGCTCCGGCATGGACGGCAAGCTGGTCATCGGCAACGACGGCCTGCTGCCCATCAGCCCCGTCAACGGCGTCGAGATCACCGGCGTGACCGGAAACTGGTGGATCGGGCTGGCCTTGCTGCACACCCTGTTTACGCTGGAGCACAACGCCATTTGCAACAAGCTGCGCGACGAGTTCCCCGATTGGTCCGACGAAGAGCTGTACGTGAAGGCGCGGCTCGTCAACTCCGCCCTGATCGCCAAGATCACACTGTCGACTGGACTCCAGCCATCCTCCCTCACCCCACCACCGCCCAGGGTGTGCCCGCGACCTGGTGGGGCCTGGCAGGTGAGGACGCACTGCTAAGGAAGGGACGCTTCAGCGACAGTGACGTCATCAGCGGCGTGCCCGGTTCCGAGACCGACCATTACGGCACGCCATTCGCCATGACCGAGGAATTTGTCTCGGTCTACCGCATGCACCCCTTGATGCCCGACGAGTTCGTCTTCCGGTCGCTCGCCGACAACTCGGAGATCGCCAACAAAACCCTGCCCGACGTGTTCGGCCGGAACTCACGCCCGCTTCTCGAGCAGGTGACCATGGCCAACGCGTTCTACTCGTTCGGCATCGCGTTTCCCGGCGCTATTCAATTGCACAACTATCCCAAGTTCCTGCAGACACTCGAGAGAGAAACGGGCCCCACGATCGATCTGGCCGCGGTGGACATCCTGCGCGACCGCGAGCGGGGCGTGCCGCGCTACAACGAGTTCCGCAAGGCGATGCACATGAAGCCGGTTGAATCTTTCGAAGACCTGACCGAGGACGCCGCATGGCGCGAAGAGATCCGCAAGGTGTACGACAATGACATCAACCGCGTCGATCTGATGGTGGGCATGTACGCCGAGAAGCCTCCGCCGGGGTTTGGTTTCAGCGACACCGCGACACCGCGTTTCGCGTCTTCATCCTGATGGCGTCGCGCAGGCTCAAGAGCGACCGTTTCTTGAGCGAGGATTTCCGGCCCGAGATCTATTCGCAGGCCGGGATTGACTGAGTCGAGAGGAACAACATGCGCACGGTGTTGCTACGGCACTTTCCGGAGTTGGAACCCGCGATGGGCCACCTCGAAAACGCCTTTGCGCCGTGGAAAGAAACGAGAGGATAGCAAGCTATGTCGAGAATGTATCCGATCATCCCGGCTCACGGTATCGCACGCTTCGGATATCTTTTGTAGGGGTGGACCGCTGCGTCCGCCCGAGCTTGACCGAGATCGTGCGGCGGTTCAAGTCGATCACGACAGGTATGTAATGTAAGAACGCGAATTCTAAGGGTTGGCCGCCGTTCGAGCGCCGCTTGTGGCAGCGAAACTACTTCGAACGAGTGATCCGAGATCGCGACGAGTTGAACCACATCCGAGCGTACATCGATAACAACCCGATCTATTGGAATTCGGATCCGGATAATCCCGTGGCGACCCTGCCACTGCGGGCAAACGACCCGTGGTCGTGAGCGGCCCCGGGGCGGACGCAGCGGTCCGCCCCTACGCGGCCAAGTCGTCCGCGCTGGCGGCTCCGTAGAAGCTGTACCAAGGCTTGGCTTCTTTGAGGCAGTCGTTGACGTTTTCGATGTTCTTGACACCGTGGTCTTGGAGCCACTCTTCGAGCGCGGCCGGGCCCTGCTTGCCGTAAACAGGGATGCCCTCTTTCCAGGTCGCGCGCCCGCACAAAACGCCGGCAAAGTTCGTCCCGGCCTCGGCCGCCCAGCGTAGCGACTCGGTGAACTGCTCGTTGCTGACACCGGCGCTGAGGTAGATGAACGGCCGGCCGGCCAACTCGGCAGCCTCGCGGTAGCGCTCCAGCGCCTCCTCTTTGCTGTAGGCCCTCTGGCCGGTGTAGATGTCGGCCCCCTCGGCAAAAGCCAGGTTGACCGGGATCTCGACCTTCAGCACATCGACGTGGTACTGATCTTTCGAAAACTCCCGCATGCCGCGCATGACCACGTCGGGCTTCTTCTTTGCGAACTCGAGCCCTTTCTCGCCGCCGCCCGCCGGATCGTAGCCGACCAGTTCGAGGAAGTACGGAATATCGTACGCGACGCACTCCGCCCCGATACGCTCCGCCCAGGCGTGTTTGTGCTCGTTGACGGATTCGTCCTCGAAGGGCGTGTAGTAGAGCAGGATCTTGACGGCGTTCGCGCCCATCTCCTTGATGCGTCGCACGGAGACGCCCGGCAGCAAATCAGGCAGGCGGCCGGGCTGGGTGTTGTCGTACCCGGACTTCTCGTAGGAGAGCAGAAGACCCGCGTTGGCGTCACGCGCCGCGGCGGCTTCGAGCCCCCATTCCGGGTCGAGCAGGATCGCGCTGGCATGGGGCGTCAGCACCTTCGAGACCGCGATCTTGAACTCACTCATCATCTCGTCGGTGACATCGCCCTTGTCGACGCCCTTGTTGGCCGCAATGGCTTTTTGCAGCGAGCCGCGCTGGTCCATCGCCGCCGCGGCGATGACACCGCGCCCGTTGGAAAGAGCTTGCAGGTTCTCGATCTTGCCCCGTGTCAGTTTCATCTCAAAGCTCCTGGAAATCATCTTATAGCCTATCGGCAGGCTCCGCCGCGTTCTGTTGCGGCGGCTCTAGGTTGTCGAAGAAGCGCTCTGCCTCTCGAACATCGCTTAGAATCTGATCCCGCAGGGACTCGGCCGAAGGAAACCGCCGCTCGTCGCGTAGCCGATGGTGAAAAGTCAACTGGATGCGCGCAGGCTCGCCCGTCAATTCCTCAAGCAAGTGGGTTTCCACCGAGGGATCGCGCCCGTTGAAGGTAGGGCGGTTGCCGACGTTCGTGATCGATTTCCATTGGCGGCCTGACTCCGGGTCGAAGGTCAGGGTGACGTAGACGCCCCACTTAGGCAGTAGTTCGCTCTCGGGAGCCACGTTGAGCGTGGGAACGGTCTGCCGCGACCCGACCCCTCGGCCCTGCACCACAGGGCCCTCCAGCGTGAAAGGGCGGCCAAGCACTCTTCGGGCCTCGTTGAGATCGCCCCGCCTGATAGCCTCGCGAATCCTCGTGCTGCTGGCCGGTTCGCCGCCGACCCTCACCGGTGGGACGGCTTCCGCCTCGAACCCGAGCTCACTGCCCAGGTCTGCCAACGTGGCAAAGTCCCCCGCCTGCCGGCGGCCAAACCGAAAGTTCTCCCCGACCACCAGTGCTTGCGCGCGCAGCCGCTCGACCAATATCCGGCGAACAAACTGCTCCGGCGTCAGCAAAGCGGTCTGCTTCGTGAAAGGCAGGATGACCGTCGCGTCTAGGCCGTACTCACCGAATCGCCGAACTCGCTCGGCAGGTGAGCTGAGCAGCAGGGGCGCATGCTCGGGGCGGACAATCCGCATCGGATGCGGGTCGAAGATCATCGCCACCGACTGCAAGTCCAGCGCCCGGCTTCGCTCGACGGTCCGCTCCAGGATCGCTTGATGCCCTTTGTGGATGCCGTCGAAGTTACCGATCGTCAGCACGCAAGGCGGAAAGCCGGCCGGCACATCGTCCAGTCCTTGGTAGCTCCTACTCATCTTCGGCTACCTCGATCCGGAGGCCGTCGTGCGCCAGTGCGACGTTTTCGGGCAGCTCGGCCGACGTCTCGGCGTGAGACAAGTCGTGACAGATGTGGGTGAAATAAGCGCGCTTCGGCTTGAGTCTTTTCACCCAGGCCAGCGCCTGATCGAGGGTCGAATGCATCGGATGCGGTATCCGCCGCAGCGCATCGAGAAACAAGACATCGAGGTTCTCGAGCAGGCCCAGCGAACTCTCTGGGATGTCGCTGTGGTCCGTCAGATAGGCCGCCCGGCCGAAGCGAAAACCCACAATCGTCCGCGGACCATGCAACACGGGTACCGGCACGAAGGGCAGCCCGAACAATTCTACCGCCCCGCCGTTGAGCGGATGCGCCTTCAACCGGGGCACGCCTCCCGGGTGCACGGCCTCGCCTTCGAAAGCATAGGGAAAGATCCTCTGGATGCTGCCGAGCGACTCCGGGGTCGCATACACGGGAATCCGCTCCGTGCGCCGGTAGTTAAAAGGACGGACGTCGTCGAGTCCCATGATGTGATCGGCATGAGCGTGCGTGTAGAAGATCGCATCGAGACTCCGCAACGCAACTCGCAACGCTTGCTGCCGCAGGTCGGGTGTCGTGTCCACTAGCACGTTCCTCGCCGCTTCGCCGTCTGCGAAGCTGACCAGTATCGAAGGCCGCAGACGCTTGTCGCGCGGGTCGTCAGAGCGGCACACCCGGCAATCGCACCCAATCGTTGGAACTCCCACGCTGGTGCCCGAGCCCAGAACCGTGATGCGGAGCTTTCGCGGCAGCGCCATGAGCTGATTCTTCGCGCGGACGAGCCGCCCGGTGGGTAGCGGGCGGAAGACTCACCGGCCCGGCCTAAGCCTTGGCCTTCTTGTTGACGTCTTCGACGCGCTGGATATAGCGGAAACGCAGCTCGGTCAGCGTATTGTCAAGCAGCCGGGACTCTTCGAGGGTCAGATTGCCCTCGGTCTTGCCTTTCAAGACGTCCAGCAAGTCGATCGTGTGGCGCGCGACATCCAAATCGGGCGGGTGGTTCTCGGGCGTCTCCTCGCCTCCGAGTTGCATCTGCGCCTGGATCGCCAACGACACGACGAGCAACTCAAAGTTGGCCGGCGGGAGCGGCGGCGAGCCGGCCGAGGCTGAGGCCTGGGGTTCCGAAACCGGCGGCGTGGCCGGCGTCTCAGCCGATGTCTCCTTCGGCGGCAACTCGGGCTCCGTCGACGGAGGCGCTTCGTGACTGGTTTCCGCCGTCTCCTCGAGCGCCTCTCCCTCAGAAGAAAACCGCCGCCGGTCGCTCACCTTGAACGAAGAGTCTGGGGATTCATCCGCCACGGAGATCATTTTACAATAGCCGCCCACCCCCGCCGCGGAGCAGCAACCGAACCCCCCCCTGGTCCCCCCAAACAGAACACTGCCCACTCTCCACATCGGCCCGGTAGCGCGGTGACGGCCCGCTGGGCCCGTCAGTCGAGATAGATGAACTCGCTGGAGCCGATCAGGGCCTGGCAAAGAGTCTGCCAGGAGCGCAGTCGGCGCCGCCCGGGCTCGTGCTCGTGCTCGTTCAGAGCCGCATCGATGCGGTGGAGAAAGGTCAACGCTCGGTCCACTTCGTTCTTGTCCGGGAGCCGAGCGAATATCTTCTCGTACGCCGCGCCCAGGCGGGCGGCATCGTCGAGGCCGTCGTGGCCGAGCAACGCAGCAGCCATCTTTTCGGTGTGCTCCAGCACGATCGAGCCGTTCATCATGAAGAGCGCCTGCGGGGCGACGACCGTGGCGTTGCGGTTGCCATTCAATACCGAAGGGTCGGCGAAATCGAAGGCCTGCAAGACGTCGTAGAGCGAGCTGCGGACGACAGGGATGTAGACCGCGCGGACGTTGCGGTCGTAGTCAATACTGCCTTTCTTCGTAGTGTTGTCCACGTACTGGCGGTCTTTGTAGCTGAGAATCGAACCACCCATCGAGTGGTCGAGGCCGCCCGAAACCGCCATTAACGCGTCGCGGACTGCTTCGGCTTCCAGTCGCCGGCGGTTCATGCGCCAAAGCAGGGCATTCTCGGGGTCGATCTTCGCTGCTTCGGCGTTGTAGGCCGTGCTCATCTGATAGGTGCTCGAAAGCATGATCCGCCGGTGCATGTCTTTGATCGACCATCCCGACTCGACGAAGCGAACGGCGAGCCAGTCGAGCAGCGGCTGATTAGACGGCGGGGCGCCCAGGCGGCCGAAATTGTCGGTCGAAGCCACGATGCCGCGTCCGAAGTGCCAGCGCCAGATGCGGTTGACCATCACGCGGCTGGTCAGCGGATGGTCATTGCTCGTAAGCCAGCGCGCCAGGTGCAAGCGGCCGCTTTCGTTGTCGGGGATGCCGGGCTCGGCATAGGCCACCGCGCGCAGAAAACCTCTCGGCTGAGGTTTGTCATCCAAGGTCCAATGGCTGCCTCGGATGTGGATCGGGATGTCGGCGATCTCGCCCTCGGTGACGCCCATCGCTCGCGGATATTCGGGCGTCAAGTCCTCAAGCGCCTTGTGCTCCTTCTCGATCCGCGCGATTTCGATCTGCGCCTCGTCGGGGAAGTACTGTTTGGAATCGAGCGGCGGACGGAAGGGGCCGTACTTTTCATACAGCACTTTGCGCAACGCCTCGAGGCCCGCGGCGGCTAGTTTGCGCTCGTCCTCGCCCTTCTTATAGCGCTCGTTTTTGCCGAAATCGACTTCACCACCGGGATGGAGTTCCTGCCACTGCCGGACCGCTTCCCCAAACAAATCGCCGTAACGGGCCGCCAGTTCCTTGCGGGTGGCCGGCGCGAAATCGCGGAACAACTTGGCGGCGGGCGAGGTCCAGTCCTTCAGAGACTGATCTGTCCCGTAGGCGTGCCAGCCGAAGAACACCGAAGCCGGCGCGCCCTTTGCACGCCGCAGTCTTTCGATCCATTGCTTCAAGAACCCGGGGTTGACGCTGAATTCTCGGGCGAGTTGGTCGCGGGTTTTCGGGATCGCCGTGCCTTCGGGCAACGGGTTCCGAGCAACCAGCAGCTTCTCGAAGTAGGGGAAGCGCTCTTTGTGTTCGAGCCGGACGGTGTTCTTGCCCGACGCGAACCCGAAGATGCCTATCGGCGACCAACCACCCGCGTCGGGTGAAGCCGCACGGTTGCTGATGGGCTCGAGGCCGGTCTTCATCAACTCGCCGTTCACATAGAGATCGGCCGTTCCATTGCCGGCCTCCGACTCCAGCAAATCGACTTGGTAGTGCCCGGCTGCCGCCAGCTCCAGATCATACTCGGCGAAGTAGGGACCCTTGGGCGTCTCCTCGTCTTTCGTACCCTCGCCCTCCGGGACGTTTTTCTTTCCTCTTTCGAGCGTGCGGCTGGCGTTGCCGCGGTCAAACCCGCCGGCATCTCGAAGAGTCGCCTCGGGCGGCGCTTCCGTCGAATCGCCGGCTACCGGCGGCAGCTTGATCGTTTCGTACGCAAGGGCCTCAGTGGCCGCGAGAAGGTAAGCGCCGACTTTCTGGCGTCCCACGGCGACGAGCTTGAGGTTCTCCGCCTTGGTAGCCGCCGTGATGGCGTCTTGCTTGGCTTTGATCTTGTCGAGATGAGCCTCGAGTTGCGCGCGGCTGTCGGCGGGCGCCAGCACAAACTCGTGCCACTCGGCGACGACTTTGAAGTTCTCCATCGTCTTCGAGCTTTTGAAAATGCCCGCCATGGAGTAGTACTCGGCGGTCGGGATAGGGTCGAACTTGTGATCGTGGCAACGCGCGCAGCCGATCGTCAGTCCCATGAAGGCGCGGGCCGTGGTTTCAAGCTGCTCGTCGATGATGTCCATCTGCATCTTGACGGGGTCGTCTTCGGCCAGCATCTTCGCACCCAGCGACAGAAAACCGGTGGCGGTCTTGCGCTCGAACTCGGTTTGAAGGTCGACCGAGCCGGGCAGCAGATCGCCGGCGAGCTGCTCGTGGACGAACTGATCGTAGGGTTTGTCTTTATTGAACGCCGCAATGACGTAGTCGCGGTAGCGGAAAGCGTTCTTGTAGACGAGGTTTTCGTCGAGCCCGTTCGAGTCGGCGTAGCGGGCGAGGTCGAGCCAGTGGCGTCCCCAACGCTCGCCGTAGCGGGGTGACGCGAGCAGGCGGTCGACGACGCGCGCAAAGGCGCCGGGCGAATCGTCGGCGAGAAAGGCGTGGACTTCGGCCGGTGTTGGCGGAAGGCCGATCAGGTCGAACGTCGCGCGGCGTATCAGTGTGCGCTTGTCGGCGGGCGGTGTGGGTTGGAGCCGCTTCTCCTCCAGGGCAGCCAGAATGAAGTGGTCGATCGGCGACTGCACCCACGATTCGTCGAGCACCGAAGGCAACGGCGGCTTGGTGGGAGGCACGAACGACCAGAAGTTGGCCTCGGACGGAGGAGCGGCAGCCACTTCCTTGCCCCACGGCGCGCCCATCCGGACCCAGCGGGTGATCGACGCGATCTCGGCGTCGGAGAGTTTGCCCGTCGGGGGCATGCTCAGCTTGTCATCGCTGTGCGAAAGCGCGTGCAGCAGCAGGCTTTTCTCCGGCTCGTCCGCCGACACAGGCGAGCCGCGCGTTCCCCCTTGGCGAAAGGCCTGTTCGGTGTCGAGGCGCAGTTCGCCCATGGCGGGTTGGCTGGCCTTCGAGTGGCACAGATAGCACTGCTGGGCGAAGACGGGCCGGACTTGCTTTTCGAACAGCTCGGCGCCGCTGGTGGTCTGCGCGGAAGCGCCAACCGGCAGGACGACTAGCGCAAGAACCCCCGCGAAGAGCGCCAGCTGACGTCTTGCCTCCTGACGGCCTCGCCTCGCCTGCGGATGCCTTGCCCGGATCACCTCCACGCCTCTAGCGACGATTCTACCTTACCCGGTCCACACCGTAACCCAGATCCGTACCTCAGTTGTGTGTTTCGCAAGTACGGTTACGTTCGGCACCTGGAAAGCGAGCCGGGAGTTGTGTCGAAGAAGGAGCAGAAAAAGCCTCCAAGAATTGTGGGGACGAGCTACCTGCCGGGCCTCGCCCTTCGGGCTGCTTACTCGAACCCTAATGATTGGCAGCGGTGCTATGAATCCTGCGCCCGCTTGAGCAGCTGGACTTCTAGGAGCCGGCTGTCCACCGGATCCAACTTCACTTTGACAAGGTCGTCTTTGCTCAGGTCTTCCAACTTGAGCTTCCCGCGAAATATTTTCTTCTTGGCCTTCATCTTCGTCTTTTTGTCGACCTTGCCTATATAAGGTGTCTTGCTCGTGGGATCCTGCAAGGTAATCTGCTGGAGCTCAAGGTCCACCGAGACCACCTCCAACTCAACGTCCAACACAATCTGCTCGGCGCTGGACTGCCCGCCGGACGGCGACGCGGCGATTCCAACCAAAAGCACGGCTGCCAAGGCCAGTCTAGTCATCTTCACGTTCCGATTATACGCCCGCTCACATTCGACACATTCGAGGACGTCTCTGTTTCCCGCTTTCCGCGTTTTGGAAAGGTCGGATCGTGGGGCACAAGAGTGCTCCTCTGTCATGTACAAGGATTGGGAAAACTTAGACCGTTAGGTCTTCCCACACCCGGCAACAACCCGTCCTGGACGAGAAACGAAGTCCGGAACATCAAAGGAATCAGCGCGGGCTATTCCCCCGTGCCGGTTTTCTGAAACAGCTGCACGATTTGGGAGCGGCCGGCCCTCATCGCCCGTGTCAAGGCGCTCTCACCACCAGCTTGCACATCCCGATCCGCGCCTCCCTCAAGCAGAGCTCGCGTAGGTTCGACGTGGCCTTTGTCGGCGGCGAACATCAGCGCGGTCCAACCGTCGTTCTGTTTCGCATTGACGTCGGCTCCATGATCGAGCAGGGCCTGGACAACATCGGCATGGCCGTTAATGGCTGCCCCCATCAAAGCCGTCAGGCCACTCTCAGTCTTCGCATCCCCATCAGCACCTTCCTCCAAAAGGACCCGTACGGCGTCCGCCTGGCCATTGCTCGCAGCGATAAATAAAGCCGTCTGGCCCCCATCCCCTTTCGGGTTGACGGGCGCACCGTGGTCCACTAGGGTCTTGGCAACGTCGGCGTGACCGTTGAATGCCGCACCCATCAAAGCCGTCGTGCCATTCTCGGCTTTGGCGTTCACGTTCGCCCCGTCTGCTAGGAGCACTTCTACCGTATCGTTGTGGCCGCCGGCTGCCGCGCTGATCAGGGCCGTCATGCCATCTCTTGCGGTGGCATTCACTCTGGCGCCTTTGGCCAGAAGCGCTTTGACAACGTCGGTGTGCCCGGCGAGTGCCGTGTCCATGATGACCGTGCGGCGATCGCTATCCCTCAGGTGGACATCGGCGCCGTGGTCCAACAGGACATCCACTACGCCGACGTGCCCCTCAGATGCGGCACGCATCAGGGCCGTGCGATTACCGGCCGCTCTCGCATCCACCTCGGCACCCTTTTCCAGCACGACTTTCGCGGCCTCGACGTGCCCGCCAAACGCCGCGCCGGTCAGAGCCGTCCAGCCGTCTTTCCCCTCTGCATTCACGTCAGCCCCTTTAGCCAACAGGGTTTCGATCACGTTGGCGTGCCCGGCATTCCCCGCGCGGATCAAGGCGGTCCAACCATCTTCAGCTTCCGCATCGACGTCCGCGCCGTGGTCAAGCAGAAACTCGACCACTTCGTTCTGACCTTTGTCTGCCGCCAACATCAAGGCCGTGCGGCCATCGTCGGTTCGCGCATCCACCTCGGCGCTTTGATCTACGAGAGCCTGCAAGGCCGAAGTGTGGCCGTTCTCCGCGGCGAGGATCAGAGCTGTCCGGCCTCCGGCAGCTCTCCCCTCCAAGTCGGCCCCTTTTTCGACCAGCATGCTTGCGACTTCACCGTGGCCGGCAGCGGCCGCGCCCATTAACACCGTGCGTCCGTCTTCGGTTTTCGCATTCACATCGGCGCCCCGTTCCAGCAGGACGCGCGCTGCTTCAGCGTGGCCGTTGTTCGCCGCAAGCATCAGAGCCGTCTGCCCATCCCGGGCTTTCACATTCGCATCAGCCCCTTCAGTTAGTAAGACTTCAACCTGGTCGGCGCTGCCGGCGGCGGCGGCCTCGATCAATTCTGAATTAACGTCCTTTGTGCAGCCTGCGAGCAGGGCTAGTAGAGCCCCGACCCCCAGGATCATCCGTAAGGGGTACATGATTCTCACTCCTCCGTAGTATTGGGCGTAGGATCGCGACGTAACGCGTGCCAGAATCCGCTCTTGCATGCCTAGTCGTACAAACCGCCCTCGCCACCCTGTTGGGTCTAGGACGGAACGCGATCCTGCCTAACTCTCTCCGCCAGCCGATCTTAACACGTCCTTAAGTGCAGTTCTTGTGCCGCCGTTTCCAAACCGAAGACTAGGTACAGACAAGCCAAAATAAGGACCACCTAAATCACCTTTATCCATATACCCTTCATCTTGCCTCCTTCTGCTCTTGGACCCCAGAGATCGTTTGTCACGCTGTCCCCGGACCTGGCGGCGAGCGGTCAAACCCGCTTGACCCCACGAGCGCACAGAGCACCGAACCGCAGTACCTCGAAGGATTCGGTGAGGGGCTTCCCGCCGGTCAGCAGGCGAGAACTTGCTCAAGACCACAGCAGGTGCTCCTTCGCCTCGAAACGGCCAGGGGTCCCTGCGGCAATTCGGGGCTACCGGGGGAGCACGCCGGCGAGCTTGAAGCGGCGGCGGGAGCTCGAGTTGACGCTCGCGAGCCCACACCAGCACGGCTCTGGTGGACTTCCACATCCGACTGCCCTCCTTGTTGGCAGCCAGTATCCTTGTGCGGCTCTTCCCGCGAACCTGAGAGAGATACTAGGCTGAGTATACGCCTCCAGTACCAGCCCGGCAACAGAAAAAGCACCGAAGAGAGACCGTCGATCGGGACAGCCTTGATTCTGGAAAGTGGCTGCCACTTCTTGCCCTGCTGAGGCAAGCGCCCAATCTCGCAACCGTAGCCGCCTCGAGCAGCGAGGTCTCTTGGAACAGGGCGTAGCTGCTGAGCGGGCTCTCTCGGTTGTGTTGCCGGCTGCGCACCCTCGTCCGATCGATTGGCACCCGCCCGCCGTCGATGAGGCAGAAGCCCGACCCGCGGCCCCAGCGGTAGGTCCGGCGGCAGGCGTTGGGTTGGGAGCGTTCCCTGACCAGTTGCTCGACCTCGTCTTCCATGACGGTTTCGATGAACATCTTGCCGACACGGCGCAGCAGATCGCCGAGGCTTTGCTGCAGCAGCTCGGCGCCGGCGCCGGTGGGGAAGCTCAACTGGATCGGTTCACTACGAGAGGCCGCCCAGGACTGAAACCTTTCGACGGCTCGTTGCTTGCGGATCTGATATCGTTTTTTCATGTGACTCTCCCTGTAAAGGGATTGGGTTTCTCGGAGCCTAACACGGCTCCCGGGAGAGTCGCTCCTTTCTACGATCTTCCGGACATCCTCCAGCCATTCACGGGTTTTCCGAAACTATTTGCCCCTCTTTTTCAACAACTTACATTGTCGCTGGGCCGCCCGGCCCGAACCGGGCGCGTATACTGGAGGCGAGAAACGGTGAATCAACGATACTGGATGACGGCTGGCACGGTCGTGGGTGTCAGCCATGCCCGTGGCCTTCTTTTTTACCGCGCCGCACCGCTGACGTGCATGGTCGACCATGAATCAGCCGTTTTGCGAAAACCTTGCCAAACCTTGCCAAACGGCTGGCAGGAGGCCACGGCGGAATGTTCCAGAGCCCCCAGCGTGGCCCGGATACGAAAACGGTCGGCTCACTAAAAAGAACGGCTGGTTCCTGAAACCACACGCTGAAAGCGATAATCTGAAGGACGCCGATGCCCCAGTGACCTGGGCATCGATCGCTCCCTTTGATGACACCGGTCGGCTCGCCTCGAACCAAGCCAGATCAGCTTCCCAAGACGTCGCGGGCGTTTTTCGGCACGCACGGGCCCCTGGCGCGGTGGCACGACGATTACGAATACCGTCCCGGCCAGGTTGCGATGGCCGAGCAAGTCGAGAAGGCCCTCCACGAGGCACGCCATCTCTTGGTGGAGGCGGGTACCGGCACCGGCAAGACGCTCGCCTACCTAATCCCCGCGATTGCCGGCGGCAAGCGCGTCATCATCTCCACCGGCACGAAGAACCTCCAAGAACAGCTCTACTACAAAGACATCCCATTCCTTCAGAAGCACCTCGCCCGGCCGCTGCGCGTCGCCTACATGAAGGGGCGCAACAATTACTTGTGCCGGCAGAAGCTCTACGAGGCTGAGAAAAGACCCATCCTCAGCGGGCTCGTCGAGATCGAAGACTTCCGCACGATCCTCGAGTGGGACCACACGACCGAGACCGGCGACCGCGCCGAGCTCAAGAAGCTCCCCGGCGACAGCACCGCCTGGGCCAAGCTCGACGCCCGCCGCGAGCTTTGCGCCGGACAAAAGTGCGAGCAGTTCGAACGCTGCTTCGTGACGCTGATGCACCAGCGCGCCCTCGAGGCCGACATCATCGTCGTCAATCACCACCTCTTTTTCGCCGACCTGTCTCTGCGGGAAGAAGAGTACGCTTCGGTTATCCCCGACTATCAGGCCGTCATCTTCGACGAAGCCCACGAGATCGAGGACGTCGCCGGACAGCACTTCGGCATCCAGGTCAGCAACTATCGCCTCGACGAACTGGCCCGCGACGTGCAGAACGCTAGCGTCCGTATGCAGTTCGGTTCGAAGCAAATGGACCGTGCGCTCGACGCGCTACGGATTCGTTCGCAGGCCTTCTTTTCCCTGTTTGAGAGGTATGAGGGGCGGAAAGGCTTTCCTCATCGGGCGGAGTTCGTCGAGAAGCACCGCCGCGATTACTCGACGTTGCTCAATGCCCTGGAACTCGTCGGGACACAGCTCAAGCTGGTGAAGGATCAGGTCGACGAGGTTCTTCCGCTGGAACGACGCACCCAGGAACTCGACCGTCAGCTTCGCTTCCTGCTGGAGGGCGACGACGAGCGGTACGTCTATTGGATCGAGCGGCGCGGGCGCGGCGTCTTCTTGCAGGCCACACCGATCGACGTCTCAGAGATCCTCCATCAACGGCTCTTCAACGAGGTCCCCACGGTAGTGCTCACGTCGGCGACCCTGGCGGTGGGTGAGAGCTTCGACTTCATCCGCGGACGGCTGGGTATCGCGCAAGCCGAGGAGTTGGTCGTTCCCGTGCACTTTAATTGGCGCGACCAAGTGCTGTTCTATGTCCCAAAGAAGCTGTCCGACCCTCGCGATGCAGGTTTTGTCCTAGGGGCCGCCGACGAGATCACGCGTTTGCTGGAGTACAGCCGCGGACGCGCTTTCGTGCTGTTCACGAGCTATCAGCAAATGCGCGCCGTGCATGACCAAGTGTCTTTCGCGATCTCGTACCCCACCCTGCTGCAGGGAAGTGCACCGAACTCCGCCCTGCTCGAGGAGTTCCGGCGCACCGAAAACTGCGTACTGTTCGGCACGTCAAGCTTCTGGCAGGGTGTGGACGTACCCGGCGAGCAGTTGAGCATGGTGATCGTCGACAAGCTTCCTTTCGCGGTGCCGTCGGACCCGGTGGTCGAGGCGCGTATCCGCACCCTTCGCAACGCCGGCGGCGACCCCTTCAACGAATACCAAGTCCCCCAGGCCGTGATCGCCCTCAAGCAAGGCTTCGGCCGCCTCATCCGGCACAAGAACGACCGTGGCGCCCTCGTTCTCCTTGACAACCGGATTCTTCGCGCGCGCTACGGAAAGCGATTCCTCGACAGCCTGCCGGACTACACTTTCACCACCCGCATTGAGGATGTTGACCGCTTCTTCCGCCGTTGACGGAGATGTGGCGCGTGCTTCGTCCGTCAGGTGGTGAGAAATGTAGGTTAAGGTCAAGCAAGGACCATGCAGGTCACCGAGATATTCAAGTCCATCCAAGGCGAATCGACCTTCGTCGGGCTGCCCTGCATCTTCGTCCGGCTGACCGGCTGTAACTTGCGTTGTAGCTGGTGCGACACCGAGTACGCCTTCCACGGCGGCACGAAAATGACCCTTGACGAGATGATGGGCAAGGTCTCGGCGTTCGGCGGCAAGTTGGTCGAGGTCACCGGCGGCGAGCCGCTCTTGCAGGACGAGGTCTATCCACTGATGGACCGCCTTCTCGCTGACGGCTACCAGGTGCTGCTCGAGACCAGCGGCGAGCGGCCGATCGATCGAGTGCCGGCCGAGGTGGTGAAGATCGTGGACGTGAAGTGCCCGGACTCGGGCGAGCCTGACACCTTCCGATTGGAGAACCTGGACCGTCTCCAATCCCACGACCAAGTGAAGTTCGTCCTCGCGACGCGCCGCGATTACGAGTTCGCCCGCGACTTCACACATAGCCACCGCCTGCCCGAATGCGTCGCGGCCGTCATCTTTTCCCCGGCCCACGGGCAGGTCGATCTCGAGCGAATGGCGGAGTGGATTCTGGACGACCGGGTCGAGAACGTGCGCTTCGGCTCGCAGCTTCACAAGCTCATTTGGGGCCCCGACGCCCAGGGCATCTAGGGTTCATGGAGACCCGTGGGTTTTCGGGCCGCAGCGGGAAACGTCCCGTCCATCAAAGGGAAAGAAGCTCGTTGATATACTGACGAGAGAGACAGGGTTGGGCCGCTAGCTCAGCTGGGAGAGCGCGGCGTTCGCAATGCCGAGGTCGTGGGTTCGAGCCCCATGCGGTCCACCAATCCCACTCAACCCACCGCAACCGGCGTTGCAGCAAGCTGCGAGAACACATAAGGACCTTCGGGTATGACAACCAGCGACCCGGCATCCGGCAGCCCTGCAACCAAGTCGTCCACGGCTTGCTGAGGCTCGTCGAAGGCGGGTCCCCACAAGTGGCGCCGATCGTCCGCTGAGATGCCGGGGAGGCAGAACGACAGACGAGCCTTCCGCGCCACCATCGCCAGCTTCTCGGCCTGCCACTGATCGATCTCCACTGGGGCCTTTTCCAACTCGTCGAGCAGGACGCGCCAGTCACTCGCCCGCCGCACCAAGCCAGCGAACTCCGGGCTGCCCAGCCCCTCGCGGCAAGACGCCACCAGCAGGATCGTCCCTCCGGGCTTCACGACGTGGGAAGCGGCGGTGATGCCTTTCACCGCCTGATAGAAGGTTAAGTCGAGCGGATAGCCGCCCGATGTGGTGAGCACGGCGTCGGCAGGCTCGTCCACTCCGGCCAGCGTCGATTCACGTACGAACGCGACGCCGCGGGACAGCCCGGCTTCGGGCTCACCCGCAAACACCGCCGCGATGCCCCGCGTGCGGGTCAGCGCCACGTCGATCATGAAGTCATGCCGCGCCATCGAGGCGATTTCCGTCAACTCGCGATGTAGCGGGTTGTCGGGAAAGGAGCCTTCCGTGGCCTGAGCGTCCCGCATGAACAGTGGGCTGTGGAGGCGCTTGATCGTCCGCTCGCCCGCCAGGCCGATCGCGATCAGCTTGCGTCCGCCCGAGAAGCCCGCCATGAGATGAGGCTCGATGAATCCCAGCGTCAGATGCAGGTCGGCCTCGATGAAGCGGCGGTCGATGTAGACCGGCGTCCCGCCGCGTGTCTCGCCGAGATGGGCCTGCTCGTCGCCGCGTCGCGCGCGGTGCGAATCGACCGGATAGCGGGCTAGGATCTCCGGCCCGAGGATCTCTTCGAGTTCAGCCGCCGTCGCTTCACGGTGCAAACCGGTGGCGATCAGGATGCGGATCTCGCTTGGCGGGATGCCTCCCCTCTCAAGCGCAGCCGTGATTTCGGGCAGCACGATCCGATTCGGCGCGGGACGTGTGATGTCACACACCGAGATCGCCGCCGACCTCTTCCCGGCCGCCATCTGCTCGAGCGGGGCCGACCCGATAGGGTCCCCTAAAGCGTCTCGAATCGCGCCTGCGGGATCGTCCAGTGCTTCCGCGAATCTCGGCTCGAGCACCGTCGGCGAGGCCCACTCCGGGACGTCGATCTCAACTCCGGCTTTATCGAAAGCGAGCTTAAGTTTCATAGCCTGAAAAACATGCTAACAAACGGTTAGGCGACCCCTCCCATTACGACCGCCATCAACGAGTTCTTAGCATCGAACCGGCGGATGTCCGAGTAGTGGCAGACCTTCGGCCCCGGGCCGCTTGCCGGGTCGACGGGCGATTGCCGTTGAATCACAAAGTACGCCTCGTCCGGCTTGTTATAGGCAACGTAGGCCAACTCGATCGTGTCGACCCAACCAACGCCCTCGTTGAGGACATCGAAGTCGGGGAACGCCAACGGTCCGGTATCCACCTGATACATCTGCTTCTGGTCATTGACGTTCATCGTCTTCACCGGATATTCGATCACGGCGCGTATTTCGTCGCCGCCTCTGATTTCCGTGCGCCCGACCAGGGGATGACCCGCAAGCGTAGCCTCGACGATCTGCTCGGTGGTATCGAGAGCCCTTACTTCGCCGGCCTCCTCGATTTGAAACAGCAGGTCCTCAAATCGATCCGCTACCCTGCCGCGCTCATGGTAGGGACGGTCGTCCTTGGGCGCACGTGCCCGATAGATGACGTAGGCCTCTTTCGAAAACACACCTGAGAAGTCGTAGTTCGGGTCGTAGAAAAGCACAGCGGAACCGTGCGTGTCCTCCGACTTACACGAAGCGTACTGGAAGAACTCTTCGAGCAGCTTTCCGTCGGCGTCGTACAGCAGACAGCGCGACTCCACTTGCAAACGCGCCAGGTTTCCCCGCCCTTCGATGACGAACGTGACGTACGAGCGCGAATAATCCAGAGCCATCCTCTCTACCTCCTGTGCCGGGCCAAGCTCGCCCGGGCTGTTACCGCCACAGGCTGTTAAGGCTCCCGCCGCCGCGGCCAGAAAAGCCCTGCGGTGAGGCTGATGTCTGCCCCAGCGCCTTTTCACTTCGGCTCCAGCATGAGCTTGTGCGCCGTGTTCTTCTCCACGGCTTCGCGGCTGTAGACCAGCGGGACGTAGCGGTCATGGCCCCAGCTCTCAAGCAGATCGCCGTAATGGGGACTCGTCGGCTGGCCCGACTGTCCCGGCGCGCTCGTGAAGACCGAGCGGTCCCAATCGGCCATATCCAGCACGTGGCGATAGCTAGCCCCGTGGGTCTGCCGGTAGTTCGGGCCCGAGGCGCGGTTCGGAGTGTACGCGCCACCGCCGCGTTCGACCGGTCGCAGGTCGAACACCGCCTTGCGCGCAGGCGAGTTCGCCAGCGGATGCTGGAACAACACTTTGTGCAAGGAGCCCCAACGCCATCCCGCCCTGTCTTCGCCCAATAACTCCCGCGTCCTGGCAAAGGCCGCCTCCAGCGATTCGGTGAGCACCCGGCGACGCTCGCCCAGCAGCTTGAAGAGCGTCGGCAGCTTCAAGTTCTTCCGGACCAGCGCCTGCGCCGCGGCCGGAACCATCAGCTCGACGAACTTCGGCTTCAGAGTCTCCTCCTGCCAAACCTCGAACAGGGGCGCCGCTTGCGAGTCGCGCGTCAGTACCGTGTCCCACCCTGCGAGCAACTGGCGGGCCTCTCGCAGCTCCGCCGATCCGCCCTCGGGGACCTGCTTCAACATCGCCAGCAGTTGCCGCGCCGCCAGCGACATCGAGTCGTGTTGCAGACGCTCGAAGTCGTCCACGGTGAACTTCTTGCCTTCCCTAAGCACCTCGTCGACGCGGTCGAAACGATAGGGCTCCGACCAATCGAACCCGAGATCATAGGGGTAGTCTTTCGGTCGAATGTTGTGGTTCGCCGTCGCCACGTAATGCTGCGCGGGGTTGTGGATGCGCGGCAACTCATCCACGGTCCGAAACCCGGACCATTCTCGCTGACCCGTGTGGCCGGCAACCGGCAGCAACCCTGACCAGTTCTCTCGAATCGGCAACAGCCCGGCGGGAATCCACCCGATATCGCCGTCCACATCGCCGTAGACGATGTTCTCCGCTGGGATCTTCCAAGCCTTCATCGTCTCAACGAAGCCGTCCCAGTCTTGGATGCGGTCGGTCGCGAGGCTGCCGAGATAGCCCGCCGTGCCCGGCTCCGCGCCGGCCCAGCGAACCGCAACCACGCGATCCTTTTCGGGGTCTTCCCAAATCACCGGTCCGTGTCGTGTGTATTTCAGCTCGACCGCGACCGGCTCGGCCTGTCCCTTGACCCGAATTTGCTCCGTCTCGACCTCCATGTCGAGCCACTCGTCTCGATAGCGGTAACGGTGCGGGTTCTCGGGGTCGACCGTCTCCACGTAGAGATCCACCTGGTCGTATTGGACGATCGTAAATCCCCAGCCCGCTCGCTCGTTGTGGCCGATCGCAATGCCCGGCAACGCGGGCTCCCCGCTGCCGATCACGTTCCAGCCCGGTGCGACGAGGTGCGCCAGGTATCTGAGCGAGGGCAAAATCACCGCCCGATGCGGGTCGCTCGCCAATAGGGGCTTGCCGGTAGCACTGAGCGTGCCGTCCACAACCCAGTTGTTGCTGGCGTCTTGGGAGTGAAGCCTCGGGATTGCGGTCGACGCCCGGTAGTTGGCGACGACGGCGGCATCCAGCCCATCGAGGTCAACCCCGGGATCGGGATCGAGCCGCCGGTGAGGGTCGGTCGGGGAGTACTTCATCGTGGTCTCGATGCCGAGCTTCGCCACCATTTCAGCGCGCGCGACTTCCTGTCGCGCGTTGCGAGTCATCATCAGACCTGCGATGCGAAGGACGCAGTGCTCGGGCTTCCACTTGCCCGGTCGGAAGTCAAGCAGATCGAACTCAATCGGTAGACGGTCCCCCGCGTGTTCGATGTATGCATTCACCCCGTCTGTGAAGGCGGTCGCGATCTCCTTCGTGTCGGGCGAGTAGCTTTCCCACTCGGCCCGCATATCGCCCCGGTAGCGCACCAGCCGCGCGATGCGGTCACGCTCGACGAACTCGGGACCGAACACCTCCGCCAGCTCTCCCGCGCCGGTACGCCGCCAAATCTCGATCTGATAAAGGCGATCCTGCGCTGCCGTGAATCCCTGCGCGAAGAATAAGTCGTGTTGTGTCTGCGCGTAGATATGAGCGATGCCCCACTTGTCGCGCAGCACTTCCACGGGCTGCTCGAGTCCGGCGAGCGAAACCATGCCCTCGATCTGTGCCAGCCGCTTGCTTGACTCTTCGCGAAGCCACTCTTCGGTCTCGGCTTGCTCGGGGACCGCGCACGCCGAACAAACCAGCCCCACGGCCAGCAGCAGGCCGCCGAGACTGCGTGTTGAGCGTTTAATGTGTTTCATGGCATAGGCATCATACTGCAACGTCGGGACTATGATGAAGAGAGCATCGGTAGGCGGCACTTATGCTTGGCATCCTCATCATTGGACCCGACAAGGATCTCGCCGAGGACCTCTATCGGGTGTGCGCGCAATCTTCCGATTTCAGCGTCTATCGCACGATCAACGAGTATCCCCGGACAGACGTCTTGGCTCGACTGCTCAATTCCACCACCCCGCAGGTCGTGTTCTTGGACCTCGGCTCGCCGCACGATGCCTCTCTGGCTGCTCGAGAAATCCGGACTAGGCATCCGAAGACGGCTGTGATGACCTTCGCGCGCTCCCGGAACGACGGTTCAACTTCCACAGTCGACAGGGCTGACGGCGTCACCCTATTCCCGCCGTTCCAACCCGACACCCTGCGCAGTGCGATCGTGAGCGCCATCGAACGCCGCACGGCCATCGACGGGAACACCGTGGCGTTCCTGCCCGCCAAGGCCGGCAGCGGCGCCTCGACTACGGCGCTCAACGTGGCTGGAAGCCTGGCGCACTACTGGCGGCAGAACGTCCTGCTGATCGAAACTGATCTTCATTCCGGCTGCCTGTCGGTCGCGCTTCAGGTGGAGCCCGCGCACACCATCGTCGAAGTGCTTGAAGAAGCCGATGAACTGCGGGAGAGAAGTTGGGCGCGTATGACTACGCGCGTCCATGGCCTCGACGCGCTGTTGGCAGCCCGCGGAAAGCCGGGTACGATCATTGCCCCTTGGCAGTACCAGCACCTCCTGGCCTTCGCCGGGCCGCGCTATGACACCATCGTCGCCGACCTGCCCGAGGTGGTGAACGAAGCTACCGAGACTATTGTTCGGCACGCTGCCAAAGTCTATGTGGTGGGGACCCCCGAGGTGCCATCCCTCTTCTTGGCGCGACGGCGTCTACTTGACCTCGAGCGCAGGGGAGTGCCTTCGGATCAGCTGGGTCTGGTTCTCAACCGTATCGCGGATGACGGCCCAACTCTTGACGAGCTAGAGCAAGTAGTGGAGCGTCCCATTGCCGGTGAATTACCCAATGACTATCAGCTCACTCTTGAAGCCAGCCAAGGCGGCCGGCTTGTCGAGGCAAACTCATTCCTAGGCTTGGCCTACGCATCTTTAGCGCAACGTCTAGTGGAGGCGGACCCCCTGGTTCCCTTGCCCGCTGTTCCAGTTGAGGGAGACCGCCGCCGCGCGCTCCAGCGTCTCTTCAAGAGACGCGGCGCAGGCTCCTAGCTAGCCTGCCGCGCCTTTCCCCGACGCTAAGCCGCAGCCCTACCCCTGATACCCGAGCACCAACAGCGTCACGTCGTCCGCTTGTGCCGAGCCGTCGGTGAACGCCTCGATCTCGCGTCCGAGCGTATCGAAGAGTTGCAGTGCATTCAACGAGGCATGCTCGGCAACCACTTCCGCAACCCGCTTCTCCCCGAATTGCTCCTGTGGCCAGTTCGTCGCTTCCGACACGCCGTCGCTGTAGAGCACCAGCTTGTCGCCGGGTCCGAGCCGGTACTCTTGCACCGGGAACTCCGATTCCTGGAACAGGCCCAGGGGAATCGTGTTGGCGTTGAGCCAATCGATCTGCCCCGACGCCCGCACCACGATACCCGGACAATGTCCGGCGTTGACGCACTGTGCCACCCCGTCGCGGCGGACGAGGCTATAGAATACGGTTGCGAACCTCGCGTTGGTGGAGCGGTCACACAGGTAGCGGTTGATCCGCGTGACCGTCTCGGAGAGCCGTCCCTCTTCAGTGAGGGAGGCGAAAAACGCTCCCTGAATCAACGAGGCCATCAAGGCGGCCGAGACGCCCTTCCCCGAAACATCCGCCAAGACCACGCCCCAGTGGTCGTCTCCTAATTGCGTCACGTCAAAGTAGTCGCCCCCAACCTGATAGCAAGCCTGGCTGCTTCCGGCCGCAACCAGCCAGCCCCCTTGCGGCAGGGACGCCGGCAGCATCGATTGCTGAATTTCGCGGGCGATGGAGAGCTGTTGCTCGAGGTTCTTCTTCTCAGATTCTTCCGTCAGCAGCCTCGCATTTTCGAGCACGGTCGAGATTTCGATCGCCAGGGTTTGTAGCAACTGGCGGTTCCCGGCCGACAGATCGGCGGACCCGTCTTTCGAGTCCATGTAGAGCACGCCCAATGTATCGTCCTTGGCCGATAGCAGACTGGTTTCGTGCTCTTGCCCGATCCGCACGCGCACCAGGGGGACACAAACAACGTGCCGCAGCTCCATAGCGCGGATCGTCCGCTCGGCCTGCTGTACCTCTGTACCGGTGGAGAGCGGATCGAAAGTCATCGACAGCAGGTCGCGGCGGGCCAGCAGCGCTTCCTCGATCATGTTGGTCGGCACCAGCAGCTCCTGCTCGGCCAGCCGGTGACCGTCCTGGCTACGGGCCACCCTCACCTCCAGCTCTCCGCCGCTGTCCCGCAACATTAGAAAGCCCCGCTCGCACTCGGTCACCGCCAACGCAGCATCGACCGCCGCTACCAGCACGTCATCGAGGCCCAGAGAGGAGTGCAAGGCGCGCGCCACCTCGAGAACCGCACTCAAGCGCCCCAACTCGCCGGTGGCGCCCGGCTCGGGCATCTTGGCCACTTTCTCAATGAGAGTCGATGAGTCTTGCGGCGAACCGACGCGCAGACGGTAAGAGCCGTCAACGCCGAAGTCGACTTGATCTGCTTCGGCCAACTCGTGCCGCTCGACCCGCTCGCCGTTGACGAACAGGCCGTGGCGGCTGCCGCAGTCTTCGATGAAGTACTTGCGGTCTTCGCACAGGATTTGAGCGTGGTTCCGCGAGATGCGATTGTCGTGAAGGGAGAGTTCGCAGCCCGGAGAACGTCCGATCCGAAAAGGACTGCGGGTGACGGCACGCGGGCTTAGCTGGCCCGAGGGATCAATGACGGTAATCTTGAGCGGGGCGTCCGCGGCAGGGTCCGATTCCGAACGGACAGCGTTCTCGGACGTCATGCCGCACCGGGAAGATTACTCCCTACTGCCGCGCATACGGCGCGCTGGCGGCCGGTCTTTCTACTGCGCGCTTCTTTGAGGAGTGGGAGCAAGGTCCGCCTCAAACACCGTGTCCCGGCAGTCCGCGCAATAACCGCCGATCTCGGTGCGTGTCACGAGGATCTGAAACCCGAAGTCCGATTCGATCTGCGCGCGAATCTGCCGCAAAGGTTCGCCGAAGAACTCTTGTACCGAGCCGCATCGCAAACACACGATGTGAGCGTGTTCCTGCTTGAGGCGGGTCTCGTAGTAGTGCTGCTCACCTTCGAAGTGCATCAAGTCGAGCTCGTCGATCAAACCCTCGTTCTTCAGCAGCTTCAGGGTTCTGTAGACGGTGACTCGATTGATCTTCGGATCTCTCTTCTTGGCCAGCTCGTACAGTTGATCGGCGTTGAGGTGGTCGTGGGAGTTGTTGATCAGCTCGAAAAGAAGCTCTCGCTGGCGTGTCAGCCGGATCCCGCGCTTGCGGAGCGGCGACCTCACCGCGGTAGAGGCTTGCGCTTGCGTCTTGCCTTCCATCGAATTGGCACTTATGTTAGCACAGCCTATGGTCCCCTTCGTCCGCCGGATTCGCCACGGATTCAGGACGCTCCCGCTTCCGCTTCGTAAGCGTAATTGACCCCCAACAACCTTTCGGTCAGGGTTGCTGCGGGCCTGCCGATAACTAGCTAGAGGGCGTCGCGTCAGGGCAGGGATCCGGTCTCGTCAGTTTGAGTCTGGCGGTCTAGGAATGACGGAACCCTTTCTGAGATCCCGCCCGTCTATTGACTCCCGCATAATATAGAGTCAGTCAAAACAAAGAGAAGACTGTTTCCAGAAGGCCGTGATCAAACGCGGTTTGCGGTACATGCGGCGGAGTGCCTTGCGGGCCCGCTCGTTCAGCTCGCCGTAGTCTTTCGGACAGACGTTCGGCAACTCGTGCTGCTTCCAGTAAGCCCAGATGTATTCCACCGGATTCAACTCCGGCGCATAGGGTGGCAAGTACTCGGTTGCGATGTGGCCTTCGGAGAGTTCGATGAACTCTTGCACCAGGCGGCTACGGTGCGCCGGCAGCCGATCCCAGACGATCAGCAGCGGGCGATCGATATGACGTACCAACGCCTTGAGAAAGTCGGTCACTTGCTCTTTGCCGATCGCACCGGGATAGAGCCGGAAGTAGAAGTTACGCAGCGTCAGCCCCGCCGAGACGGAAAGCTTCTCCCAGTTGAAGTTAAACTGCAGCACCGGTGTTTGGCCACGTGGCGCCCAGGTGCGGCAGCGATGCGGCTTCTGACTCAATCCGCTTTCGTCGATGAAGACGAGCGTACGGCCTTCGTTTTGGGCTTTTTTTTAATGCGCTTCCAGGTCTTGCGCTTCCAGGTGCGGATCCGCTCTTCGTTGCGCTCGCGCGCCTTTCCGGCCGGGCGTTGCGGGCTCCAGTCGAGCGCTCGCAGGATCTTCCAGGCGTGGCCTGCGTGGTATGCGACCCCGAACTCGTCTCCGGTCAGCCGAGCCACCCGCGGACAGCTCCACAGGGGCGTTGGGAAGCCGTGGGCTTCCGGGCCTTCCAGCAGCAGCGACGTCAGGCGTTCGCGTTGTGCGGCATCGAGGAGCGGCTTGCGTCCGGCGCGCCCGGCCTGGCGGAGTCCGGCCGCACCCTGCTCGCGGTATTGCCGCCGCCACTCACTGACGGTTTGGCGAGCGACGTTCAGCCGTCTCGCCGTCTCGGACTGATTGTGGCCTTGGTGGAGCAGCCGCATCGCTTCGAAACGGCGCTTCTCCAGCGCCTTGAAATCCCGCTTCACACCTTTGGGGTTGCCCATACATATATAGATGCTCCACACTATCAAAAAGTGTCATAATAATTTGCGGGATTCAATAATGAACTGGGACGTCGGAGCCGACCGATGGCGGGTTCAACCAGTCAGCAACTTCATGGCAAAGTCTACTGCCCCATGTGCACGCACTCGGTGGAGGCCTTTGTACACCAGCCGGACGCGGACCCGTCGCTGCAGCTACAGGTGATTGCAGGACAAAGCTGTCCGAGATGCTGGACAAGCCTGGATTCTGCGTCTATAGTGGTTGTACTGGACTGGCTTCCGGACCAACGTAGCGGTCCGGCGGTTGCTCTTGCCCCGGCTGAGGATGCGAAGCGTAGGAGACGAAGGATAACCGTCTAGGATCGGCGGAAACCGAATCGTTTCAATGTTCTGTGGCGAGGCTCCCATGAAGAAGAGAGTCAGTTCCAAAACCACCGGCGGGCATCAGATGATTGACCCCGCCCTGTTGGAGTCCGCCAAGAGAACCATCTTCAAACCCACGCCCCCCAGCACCTTTCCCTGCAAGGTCTGCGGCGAAAAAGGCGCAACCGAGCAGTCTGACAGCCTTTGCTGGGTCTGCCGGCGCCTGAAAATCAGCGCCTGGCGCGAGATCGAGCAACAGATTCCGCTGTCTGAGTAGATCGTCTCCCGAGAACTGTACACGCCGGCCCGCCTGTGGCGGAGATCGACGGCTGGGCAACAAGCTATTGAGGGGTGCACACGCGGCGCCCCACCATTCCGTCTCGTATCAGCATAACTCCGCCTCGCGTTCCACGACAGGGAATCTTGAGCCCGTCCGCTAGAATAGAGGCATGCGGCGGGGTCTTCTTGCCGGGACGCTTGTGCTCGCCACGCTTGCGTGGGCGCAGAGTACGCTCACGTATCGCCAGTTGAAGGACCTGCTCCAGTCCTCGATTGGGCAGCACATTCCGGATAAGGAAATCGCGAAGTTCTTAAAGACGCAGCAACTCGGTTTTGCGCTGACCGATCCCTTGATCGAAGACTTCCAAGGACAAGGAATTGGGCCGCGGACGCTGAACGTTCTGCATGAGCTGAAGGCGACAACACAGGGCCGGCCCGAAGCCAAGGTGTTCGACGCCCAACCGCAGGAGCCCGAGCAGCCGCCTCCGCCGTCACCCGAAGAACAGGAGCGTATTCTCGCTGAGGCTCGGGCCAGCGCTCTGGCCTATACGTCGGGCTTGCCGGACTTCATCTGTTTGCAGGTCACCCGGCGCTACGTCGATCCGAGCGGCCTTGAGATGGATTGGCTCAAGCAGGATGAGATCAAGACCCGCGTCAGCTATTTCGACAAGCACGAGAATTACGAGGTCATCAGCGTCAACAACCGTATCACCAACGCCGGCATCCTCGACCTGGGCGGCGCCGCCAGCACGGGAGAGTTCGGCAGCATGCTGGCCCAGTTGTTCGACTCGAAGACGGCCGCCGATTTTCGGTGGGCGCGCCATTCGCTGTTGCGGGGTCGCGCCGTTTACGTGTTTCAGTTCCGTGTCCCTCGGCACCGCTCCCGATGGACGCTGAGCGTCGAGCACACCGGCAAGATCATCACCGCTTATAAAGGATTGGTCTACATCGACAAAGAGACCGAGCGTGTACTGCGCGTCTACGAGGAGGCGGAGGACATCCCGCGCGACTTCCCGATCCGATCCGCGCAAACCCGCCTCGACTACGATTACGCCGAGATTAATGGTAGCCAGTACCTGTTGCCGCTCAAGGCCCGCGTCCGCATGAGACAGGGGAAGCTGCTCGCCCGCAACGAAGTGGAGTTTCGCCTGTACCGCAAGTTCAGCGCCGACGCCGTGATCTCGTTTGATGAGATCGACGACCTGCCGCCCCTGCCCGAGGAAGAAGGCCCAACGAGCCCGTAGTGAGGTCTACGACCTCAAACCGACAAGTCGGAGCTCATGTGGCGTAAGCCTCTTGGCTTGCTGAGAGCCGATTTCTCGGTTCTCAGGTCCGCGGCCAACAGCGACTGCTCGGTCGTTTGCCGTCCTGAGTCTCGAAGAATCGAGACTCGGCAAGGCTGGAGCCTTACGCCACATCCCGCGCCGACACTTCTTCAAGACTTGACACCTTGTTCAGATGACGCCTGCATCAGACGGCTAGCTAGCTGCGCCCTCCGTCGCAACCAGCCAGGGGATTACTGCGGCTTGCCTTCGCCAGGGCCCGGCTGGTAACGCGAGGGACGGTAGGGGTTTTCGATTCCAAAGAACTCGGCTGTGATGAGGTCGGTTTTCGAGCGGCCTTCCTTCCACAGGTCCCACTTCGGGTTCACATAACGGCTGAAGAAGACGTCCAGGCGCTTGGCTAGCCGGTTCTGGATCGATAGGAATGGGGGACGGCCGTATACGTTCATTCGCTCACCGGGATCCGACTCGAGGTGATAGAGTTCGTTGGGCTGTTGATAGATCCTCTCAATGTATTTCCACTTGTCAGTGCGGATCGAGCGTACGTTCTCAAACTCGAAGAAGACAGCGTCGTCTCATTCGGCCTCTTGCCCCCGCAAGATGGGCGTGAAGCTTCAGCCTGGCAAAGGGGGCCGGCTCGGAAGCTCGCCCGCCAGGCCAAGATAGTGGAGCAGACTCGGCAGCACGTCGTAGTTACTGACAAGAGATTCGCTCGTCCGCCCTGGGGGGATCGCTCCCTTGTGGCGAAAGATCATCGGGATCCAGGTGGTCCAGTCGAATGCCGTCAGCGGGCGCGTGTGGTCGCCCATGCCCCAAAAGCCGCTGTGTCCGCCGGCGAGACCTTGGTCGGCCATGAAGATGATCAACGTCTTGTCGTCGAGCCGCAGCCGCCGCAGGGTCGTCAAGATGCGGCCTACGCTGTCGTCGATGCCGCTCACCTCGGCAGCGTACTTTCGGCGTACCTGCATGTCTCGAAGCCAGTCACCGTAGTTGAAGTTCCACAGGTGGGGTGCGTCGCGCGGCATCGAGGGCAAGGGGTGCCGGCCGTAGCTGCGACCGTGCCCATTGCGGATCGGCTCGCGCATCGCGTTGCCCAACCCGTAAGGCCCGTTGTAGGCAAGGAACAGGAAGAACGGCCTGTCCTTGTTTTGCTCGATGAAGCGGATGCCATGATCGGTCCAGAAGTCCGTCAGATAGCCTGGTTCGGTGCGGAGCTTCTCGTTCTCGATGATCTGCTGGTCGTAGAACCCCTGACTGTGTCCGTGCGGTTTGGTCACCCAGGACGTAAAGCCCTCTTGAGGGTGCAAGTTGTCTCCGAGATGCCATTTGCCGCTGAGCCCAGCGACGTAGCCTGCCTGGGTCAAGATGCTCGGCAGCGTTGCGAATTCCTCGAGCGTGTTGTAGGCCTGGGGGCCGATCTGCGCGCCGCCCCCTCCGAGATAGCGGTGAACGCCGTGCTGGGAGGGCATCAGGCCTGTAAGCAGGCTGGCGCGCGTCGGCGAGCAGACCGGGTTGTTGGCAAACGCTCGCTCGAACAAGACGCCTTCCGAAGCAAGCCGATCGCGATGTTCGGCGTACGGATGTCGCGGTTGCCATAGCAGCCCAGAGTCCATGCGCCGTGATTGTCGGTCAGGATGAGGATGACATTGGGGCCGGGAACGGACGGCTGACCGAAGGCTGCCGGGGCCTGCAACAAAAGCGCTACGACAAACGAGCAGAAGACTTGCGGACGGCGGTGATTCATCGTTTGCCGAAACGGGCCCAGCATAGCAAAGACCGACCCGTCGCCCTGAAGTGTCGGTAACGGGTCGCGGGAATCGAGCCCCTCACTGACGTTTTGGGGCTCAGCGCCTCCTGTCGTGGAGGTCTGAAGCTGCCCCCGTTGCCTAACTCCCTACGATCGGCTGCTGGCGGTGCTCGTTGACATGGAGGCGGAAAACGTCAGGACGGGCGTAATGGCCTGTCACGTCGAAGTCGTATTTCCCGCGAGGGATGTCGTTGAGGTCGAGGTCGGCGGTCAAGATCGTTTCGCCTTCGAAGTACGGCCCGGCGAGGACCTTGCCGAGGGGGTTGATCACGCAACTGCCTCCCCGCATGAGCACGGTTTCGGGCTCGTCGCCCTGGACCGCCGAGTAGTCTTCGGGGCAATCGGCTCGCGTCAGGTATTGGCAGGCCGACAGTACAAAGCAGCGCCCCTCGAGCGCGACGTGGCGCATCGTCGGCAGCCAGGTTTCGCGATCGTCGGCGGTAGGAGCACAGTAGATCTGCGTTCCTTTTGAATACATGTAGGTGCGGAGCAGGGGCATGTAGTTCTCCCAACAGATCACCGCACCGACCTTTCCCACCGATGTCTCGACCACCGGCATCGTCGAACCGTCCCCGAAGCCCCACACCAGGCGCTCGGCCGCTGTTGGCATGAGCTTGCGATGCTTGCCGAGCAGGCCCCGCTCCGCATCAAAGAACAGCACCGTGCAGTAGAGCGTGCCGCCGTCGCGCTCGATGACGCCGATAACGAGCGTCAGCTTATTCTTCCGTGCCGCCGCGGCCAGCCGGTCGGTTTCCTGTCCGGGGACCTCGACGGCGCTCTCCCAGTAGCGGCGGAAGTCTTCGCGTCCCTCGGAGCGGCGGGAACCGACACGGGCGCCAAAGTCGAGGCCCTTGGGGTAGCCGCCGATGAACGCCTCGGGGAAGAGGGCGACCTGAGCCCCTTGTGCCGCGGCCTGTGCGGTGAGTTCGCACGCTCTGTCGAGGCTGGCCTTACAGTCGAATACCGCCGAGGCGGCCTGCACGACCGCCGCTCGTATGGTTCGCATGCGGGCTCCTATGGCTGGAGCTGCAGGGGCGGCGACGGCCGTTTGCCCCTATGATCCAGCACTAGTTCCTCTTGATCAGCTCTGGGGGCCGCGCGTTGGTCCAGGCCGCGCGGACGCGCTCGAAGCCCTCGTCAAACCGTGTGCGCAGATCGTAGGGCGCCATCGACGTAGCGGCCGACGCACCATGCAATACCCAGGGCGCCAGGCGCGACTCGGCGATCACGTCCGCCGAACCCGCGGTCGGTTGAAAGGCTACCACGGCCATGACGACTGCCGTCGCCATAAGGAGGCCACGGACCAATCCGAAAGCCGCGCCCAAGAGGCGATCGAACCAGCGCAGCCCTGTCCAGCGCAGGATCTTGCCGAGCACGCGGGCTACGATCGCGCCGGCCAAAAGCGACCCGACGACGATCGAAAGGAAGGCCGCAAAAGAGGCTAGTTCGTTGTTCCCCGTATGAGGCCGTAGATGGACCGCGAGATCCTCGTACCACCACATGCCGGCCACGATGCCGCCAACCAGAGCGAGCAGGCGAACTACCTCGCGGCTGAACCCGTTCCAGGCAGCCGCGATGAATGACAACGACAGGATGAGAGCAAGGACAACGTCAAGCCAGTTCATCTGGATCACCTTCCCGAGGGTTGAGCGGGGTGCATCAAGCGCGGCGCTAGCGGGAGGGCGTCGCCCGGGGCGTGAGTCTCTGAGGGGAAGTATATAACAAGGCTGGGTGGAAGTGTGTCGGGCACAGCGTTGAATCGAAACGACTCCGGTGATTGACCCCCTTCATGTGCTATTGCAGGTCACGATGTTCTATTGCAGATCACGGTGTCGATGAGGTTAGATGAGAAGCGTGACAGAGTTGGTTTTCGAGGTGGTGCAAGAAGCGGACGAGGGCTTCTGTGCGGAGTGCTTGACGGAGAACATCTTCACCCAGGGCGACTCGTGGGATGAGCTGCGAGCGAATGTCCGGGAAGCCGTCGCCGCGTTCTATTTCGACCGGCCCGGGCCTGAGGGAGTCCGGCTGCACCTCGTCCGCGACGAAACGCTTGCGCTGGCATGAAGCTCCCGACTTGAGTGGAGCGAAACTGGTCGCCTGACCGCCGCTACAAGTCTTTGTCGGTCAGCATGTAGTAGGCTTCGAGGTATTTTTCAGAGGTCTTCGCGGCGATCTCCGGGGGCAGCTCGGGCGCCGGAGGCGTCTTGTGCCAGCCAAGGGATTCCAGGTAGTCGCGGACGAACTGCTTGTCGAAAGAGGGTTGTGGCCGCCCCGCTTGGTAGAGATCAAGCGGCCAGTAGCGGGAGGAGTCGGGCGTAAGCACCTCGTCGGCCAAAACGATCTCGCCGTTTCTCCGGCCGAACTCGAACTTGGTATCGGCGAGTAGTAGGCCGACCGCGAGTGCGTGCTGGCCGGCGCGTGAGAAGATGTCGAGCGTCGCAGCGCGGAGCTTCTCGCATAGTTCCTGCCCAATCGTTTCGGCCGCCTGCTCAAAGGTGATGTTCTCGTCGTGGCCGGATAGAGCTTTGGTAGCCGGGGTGAAGATAGGCTCCGCCAGCAGGCCGTTCATGCGCAGCCCATCGGGTAACTCGACGCCGCACACCATCCCGGTCTCCTGATACTCCTTCCAGCCGGAGCCCGAGATATAGCCGCGGGCGACGCATTCGATCGGGACCATGTCCAGCTTCTCGACCAGCATCGAACGCCCTGCGAGTTGGTCGCGATACTTCGGCAGAGGATCGGGGTACTCATCCACGTTGGCGCTGATAAAGTGAGTTGGGACGACCTCTTTGAGAAAGTCGAACCAGTAGATCGACAATTGTGTCAGCACTTCGCCCTTGTGAGGGATGCCGTTCGGCAGGACCACGTCGAAGGCGGAGATGCGGTCTGTGGCAACAAACAGCAGTTGTTCACCGACACGGTAGATGTCGCGCACCTTTCCCGTGGCGATCCGTTCACAGTCAGGAATGTTGGTTTCAAGCAGGGGAGTCGCTGAAGTAACAGGCATGGGGTCGAGCTTTGTTCTCTCGGGGATAAGAGGGGGATTTAGAAGACAGAAGGGCGTTGGCGGCAGCCGCCGAATCGTCGATAGTAGCACGCAGGAGCTCGTGGCCGCACACGAGCTCGGACGGCCTCTCCCCCACCGTACGGGAGCCGAACGCGGGCCGCCTTTGAGTGCGGCCCGTGCGCCGCTTGGAACAATATGCTACCTTTTTGTTTCAGACAGCCATGCTAGAAACTGTTAGCGGACACCGAGCGGTGGATTTGGACACCAGAGAACGGCGCAGATCCCAGCGTTTCCCCATGGCGCTGCCGCTGCACATCGTGCGAGCCAGCCGGGACGAAGCCGCTCTGGAGGGCAGAACCCGCAACCTCAGCTCCAAGGGGGCTTACTTTGTGGTGAGGGGAGATATCGAGAGCGGTGCCGCGATCGAGTTTCTCGTCACGCTGCAGCAAGGGCTTTCCGAGACCGGGCACATCCGGCTGCGCTGCCGGGGCCGCGTCTTGCGACTCGACAAGCTGGCCGGGAAGAAGCGGCTGGGCGTGGCGGCCACAATCGAGCGGTACGACTTCGTTCGCGAGATGTTGAACTAGGGCGTGTTAACACTAAGTCGCAAAAACTGCTATACTCGGAGGTATGGAGATCACCGAGCAGCAATACCGCCGCATCGAGCCGGTCCTGCCCCGCCAGCGCGGCAATGTGAGCCTGCCGAACCTCACGGTTTTGAACGCCATGTTGTATGTCGCCGAGCAGGGCTGCAAATGGCGCGGCTTGCCTAAACGCTTCGGTAACTGGCACACCATTTATACCCGCATGAACCGCTGGTCGAAGAACGGCGTGCTCGACGCCGTCTTCGAGAAACTGCAGCGCGAGCAGCTGGCCCGCATCCGAATCGAAGCCGTGTCAATGGACTCGACCATCGTGAAGGTTCATCCCGACGGCACGGGCGCGTTAAAAAAACGGTCCGCAAGCGATCGGCAAATCCCGCGGCGGATGGACCACCAAGATTCATATGGTTGCCGCAAATGCTCGAACGGCGATAACCTTCGCTCTCTCGCCCGGCCAAGCGCACGACGCCCAGCAGGGCCGCGAACTTGCTCGGTGGTCTGGGGCCACTGCCCGAGCCGCTGCCGCTGCTGATGGACGGCGCCTATGAGGACGATCAGACACGCCAACTGGCTTTGGATTTCGGATGGATTCCCGTCGTGCCGCCCCGGCGCACCCGCCTGGAGCCGTGGGAATACGACCGAGCGCTCTATCGCCGCCGCAACGAGATCGAGAGACTCCTCCGACGGCTCAAGGGATTCCGCCGCATCTTCTCCCGCTTCGACAAGTTCGACGTCATGTTCCTCGCCTTCCTCCACTTCGCCCTCATCGTCGAGGCTCTACGTTTCGATACCCTACGTTAGTGTTAACACCCCCTAGTGTAGTGCACCATAAATAATGTAACTTATATTGACTTCCCATCGTCTCTATTAACAGGAGGCATGGGATGCGAAGAGCACAACCAGTAACTTTGAACACAGCGCAATGCAAGCAGTTGGACCGCTACGCGCGCGGCCGGCGTCAGCGCTTCCACCGTGGGACGGATTTGGCGCGCCCATGGCCTCAAGCCCCACCGCATCAAGACCTTCAAGCTCAGCAATGACCCGCGTTTCGCCGAGAAACTCGACGACATCGTCGGACTCTATCTCAATCCGCCTGAGCATGCTCTGGTTCTCTCGCTCGATGAGAAGTCCCAAATCCAAGCCCTCGATCGCACCCAGCCCGGCCTGCCGCTCAAAAAGGGACGCGGCCAAACGATGACCCACGATTACAAGCGCAACGGCACGACCACCCTGTTTGCGGCGCTCAACAGCCTTGACGGCAGCGTGATCGCCGAGTGCATGCCCCGACACAGCCACCAGGAATGGCTGCGCTTCCTGCGCTTAATTGACCGCCGCACTCCCAAGGACAAACAGCTTCATCTCATCGTGGACAACTATGCCACCCACAAGCATGCCGCTGTGAAGCGTTGGCTCGATCGTCACCCGCGCTTCCACATTCATTTCACCCCGACCTCGGCGTCGTGGCTGAACATGGTCGAGCGATTCTTTCGCGATCTCACCGTCAAGCGCCTGCGCCGCGGCGTGTTTCGCAGCGTGGACGAGCTCGTCGCCGCCATTGACGACTACATCGCCCAGCACAACGGGCATCCCACGCCCTTCATCTGGACCGCGACCGCCTCCGACATCCTCGAGAAAGTCAAGCGCGGACGTGCCGCCCTGCATAAGGTGCAATCTGCTTGACGCACTACACTAGCGCGCGAGGGCGGCTGGGGCGCCGGCCAGGACGACGATCGGCGCTGAACCCGAGCGGTGTAAGTCGTCGCGCACACCCTGCAAGCAGGTGCTTCCCTGCGGCCCCGCCGGCTTGCCGTGTCGCCCCTCCGAAGTTTACCTTTTCTCCGCTTTACACTCCAGGTGGATTTGATATAGTGTTACCGGCTGTATCCTCCCCGCACACTTGCAGCATGGGGAACCCCAACGCATTCTTAACCAAAAGGAAGGTGCCTGGTGAGTAAGACCACAGAAGGTCAAGACAAGACTCAGCAGCGCCACAACGGCTTCTCTCGCCGAACGTTTCTGCAGGGCGTGGGCGCGGGAAGCGGTGTTGCTGGAGCGGCGATTCTGACGCCCGAAGCGGAGGCCGCGCCCGCGGCGGGTGACATGATGGGCCCGGGCGAGGTCGAGATGACCTTGCGCATCAACGGCAAGAGCCATTCTCTCAAGGCGGAACCGCGGGTCACACTCTTGGACGCGTTGCGGAACCGGTTGGACTACACCGGCGCGAAGAAGGTGTGCGATCGCGCCACCTGCGGCGCCTGCACGGTCATCGTGGACGGCAGCGCCATCTACGCCTGCTCAGTGCTGGCGATCGAGGCGCAAGGCCGCGACATTCAGACGATCGAGGGGCTTGCCTCCCGCAGCGGCGGCATGCACCCGGTCTCGGAAGCTTTCGTCAGCAATGACGCCCAGCAGTGCGGCTTCTGCACGCCGGGCTTCGTGATGGCGTGTAAGTCGTTCCTGGATAAGAACCCGAATCCCTCCATGGCAGACGTCGAGGCGGGGTTGGGCGGAAACATTTGCCGATGCGGAACCTACGTCGGCGTTCGACAGGCGGCCCTGGATGCTGCCCGTGGTTCGAGAGGAGGACGCCGTGGCGATTAGTTACGATTGGCCGGCACAAGCAGATCGCAGTCTCATCGGCAGGCGGTTGGACCGCCTCGACGGCCCGCCCAAGGCAACCGGCAAAGCGAAATACGCGTACGACCGCAACCCCGAAGGGCTGCTCGTTGGGCGCCTCGTCACGTGCCCTCACGCGCACGCCAGGATCAAGAGCATTGACGCCAGCGGCGCGGAGAAGACGGCCGGCGTTCGCGGCGTTGTCCTGATCAAGGACATCGGTGACGAGTTGCAGTGGGTCGGCGCTGAGATCGCGGCGGTCGCGGCCGACACCGAGGAGATTGCTCGCGACGCGGTGGAGAACTTCAAAGTTGAATACGAAGTCTTGCCTCATGTCGTGAAGGAAGAGGACCTCAACAAGGTCGGCAACCGGGCCAAGGCCGGGCAGGACAACACCGAAGGCGATCCGGCCAAAAGCTTCCAAGAGGCGGACGAAACACACGAAGGTTACTACGGCAGTGCCTCCATCACGCACTGTTGCATGGAGCCCCACGGCAACACGATTCACTGGAAGGGTGAAAAGGACATCACTGTCTGGGCTTCCACCCAAGCGGTGGGCCGCATCGGCCCCGACCTGGCGAAAAACCTTTCGACGGACCCATCCTTGCCGAAGGTCAGCCCGAGCGACGTCCGGATCATCACTCCCTACATGGGCGGCGGTTTCGGCAGCAAGTTCGCCATTGACAGTTGGGGTGTCGCCGCGGCCAAGCTGTCGAGGATGACCGGCAGGCCGGTCAAGATCATGCTTGATCGTGACGAGGAGCTAATGGGCGCGGGCGGTCGGCCCTCCTGGTACGGCAAAGTCAAAGTCGGCGCCAAGCGAGACGGCACGCTGACGGCGTTTGAATGCGAAAGCTGGTCCACCAGTGGCATGGGCCGCGGCAGTAATCCTTCAGGGGCTCTGCCCTACGTCTTCCTCGAAAATCTCAGCCATCACGTGCGCCACGTGAACGTGGCGACCAACACGGGTCCTGCACGGGCCTGGAGAGCGCCACGTCATCCGCAGTTAGCGGTGATCACCCACTGCGCGCTGACGGATCTGGCCGAGAAGATGAAGATCGACCCGGTCGATTTCTTTAAGACGAACGCCAAGTTCACGTCACGACCCGACGTCTATCGAGTCGAGCTGGACAAGGGTGCCGAGTTGATGGACTGGAAGGCCAAGTACCACCCCGCCGGCGACCCGGCTTCGGGGCACGTCAAGCGCGGGCTGGGGCTTTCGATCCACACCTGGGGCGGTCGTCCTCACGACAGCCAGTGCAAGGTGACGATCGAGCCGGATGGCAAAGCGACAGCCGAGCTGGGCAGCCAGGATCTCGGCAGTGGGACACAGACGGTCATCGGCATCGTGCTGGCCGAGACCTTGGGCCTAGGGATCAATCAGGTTCAGGTCAATATCGGCGACAGCACCTACCCGCCTTCGGGACCTTCCGGCGGCAGCACAACAGTAGGCGGCGTCTCGTCTTCGACACGACGGGCAGCAGTCAACGCGCTCGAGAAGCTGAAGGAGACGGTTGCGAGCGACCTGGGAGCTTCCTCACCGGATGATATCGAAGCCAAGGGTGGTTACCTTCGCCTCAAATCGAATCCGAAGAAGCGGTTGGAGTGGGCCAAGGCCTGCCGGAAACTCGGCACCAAGACCATCTCCGAGATGGGCAAGCAGCCTGACAAGGACGGCGGCAAGCTCGCCGACAGCGGCGTGGGCGGTGTGCAGATGGCCGACGTTTCGGTCGACACCGAGACCGGCATCGTCACGATGAACAAGATGGTGGCGGTGCAAGATTGCGGCCTGATCATCGACTTGAAGACAGCCGAAAGCCAAGTCTACGGTTCAATGATCATGGGGATCTGCTCAGCCCTGTGGGAAGAGCGGATCTACGACCAGCCGACAGGCCAGTACCTGAACGCCGACATGGAGTTCTACAAGCTGGCCGGCATCGGCGACATTGGTGAGCTGGTCGTGCACATGATGACCGGCGTCTATGACGATCGTGGGGTGATCGGACTGGGCGAGCCCCCGGCGATTTCACCGCAGGCGGCCATCTCGAATGCGGTCGCCAATGCGCTCGGTGTTCGCGTGCCGACGGTACCACTCACACCCGACAAGGTCCTGGCGGCCTTGGAGAAGAAGGGAGGGATGGCGTAATGCAAGCCTTTGAATATGCAGCTCCCAGCTCCGTCAAAGAAGCGGTCGGACTGCTCTCGTCCAATTGGGGCGAGGCAGACGTACTCGCCGGGGGCACCGATCTGCTCAGCTTGATGAAGGAGCGAATCCACACTCCCAAACGCGTCGTCAGCCTCAAGAACGTGCGGGGCATGAGCAGCATTGGGGCCCAGCCGGGCGGCGGCGTCCAGATCGGTGCGGCGGTTACCCTGGACGCGTTGATGGCTGAGGCTGCCGGGCTCTCCAAGCGTTTTCCTTCCCTCATACAGGCCGCCGAAGGGGTGACCAGCCCGCAGATGCGCGCCATGGGTACCGTGGGCGGTGACCTTCTCCAACGGCCGCGTTGTTGGTATTTCCGCAACGGCTACGGCTTGCTGGCGAAAGACGCGAAGGGCAAGTCGCTGGTTCCCGAGGGAGAGAATCAGTATCATGCCATCCTCGGAAACAAAGGGCCTGCCTATTTTGTGAGCGCTTCGAGTTTGGCGCCGGCTCTGATCGCTCTTGGTGCGTCGGTGACCCTGGTCGGTCCCGATGGCGAGCGTGACGTCGCGATCGAGAAACTCTACCAAACGCCCAGCAGTGATAGGGATCGCGAGGCGACGATCAAGGCCAACGAGATCTTGACGCAGATCAAGATCGCCACCGGCGGCAACAACGCCACTTACGAAGTGCGCCAGAGGCAGTTGATGGACTGGCCCTTGGCGACCGCTTCAGTGGCGCTCAAGATGAGCGGAGGTACGGTCGAGAGTGCGCGGGTTGTTCTAGGCCATGTGGCGCCTACGCCGTGGCGTTCTTCTCAAGCCGAACGGGCGCTGACCGGCAAGGCCGTGTCTGAAGATGTGGCCATGCAGGCCGGCAAGGCGGCGGTGGCCGCCGCGACCCCCTTGAGCCGCAACAAGCACAAGGTGCAATTGGCCAGTGTCGCGGTCAAGCGGGCTATTATGAGGGCAGCTTCGTAGTCGCCATGCAGGAAAAACCTTTCAGCGTGCGCAACCAGCGTTGTGATGCTCTTCGCTGGAAAGGCATGTTCATCGACACGGAAGAGGAATCTTCGCCGGAGAAAGCCGACGGCAGTAACTTCTGGTGCGTCTACACGCAGAATTGTCTCGGCCCCGACGGTGAAGTAGCCGGTGAAGACACTTGTACCGCCTCGCGTTCCTGTTACGACCCGCTCTAGGAGTCGGCTCGTGGAGGGCTGGGCCGGCTTGAACCCGCTGGCAGTCTGTGGGTCGACCTTAGTAGAATGAAGTCTAAGGTGTACGCTTTGACAGACGATCTTTTCGGAGGGAACACGACAATGAGAAGCTTCCGGTATGCAGGCCTGTTGGCCTTGGTGCTAGTTCTGGCGACCTCGATGGCCGCGGCGGAGGAGATTCGAGGAACCTATGTGGAGGCGCGGAACGCGGAGGTGTACACCTCGCACTGCTTTGCCAACTCGGAGTTGGGCTTGACGGGCGACGTGGCCGTGATGACCTGGCGGATCGACGAGGGCGCTTGGAACGGCGTGGCGCTTGACGATCTCAAACTAGTGGCGGTCGTGCGGGCAAGCTCAACGCTCGGTGATCCTTTCAGCAGCCCCTATCCGGCCAAGGCAGCTCTCATCTTTGACGAGCAAGCCACGGCTGAGCAACGCGCGACCCTCGAGGGTTTCGCCAAGCACGTCAGTGGAGAATTGCTCGAGACCGTGGTGCACCGTGATGAGGCGCCGATCCGACTGGCCTTCGACGGCAGCATTCACGCGCGGCGCGCGACGGTGGAGGCCGGTGACTTGGTTAGGATCCAGACGCGGCCGATCCACGAGAGCGACTCACTCTGCCACTTGGATGACTTGTACTTCGCCCCGTTGGTGAGCCTCGACCACGCGATGCCGGCGTTCAGCATGCAGACGAAATTCGCGGGCGAGGGGCTGGGCCTCCGACTTGACGAGCGGAACCGCAGCAACTCCTACATCGGCACGTTCACGCTCGGCTCGGCTGCCTACACGGACTAACCGAGCCGCCGGATCGGCGGACCTAGGAAGAACGAAATCATGGTGGGCAGGGAGCCGGGGGCGGCTCCCTGTTTTCGTTTTGAGTACCGTACCGGGCCGGCGGTGTTGCGGTGGGTAACCGTGCGGCATGTTGTCGCGTAGTCTTAGCAGGGAGAGTGGCCATGAGAAGAGTCAGGGTTCGACAGATGGTTTGCCTGCTGTCGCTGTTCATCGTGGCGTCGGTCGCGGGCGCCGATTTCTCAGCGGAGGCTGCCGGTCCTCCCCCGAGCGACGGTGTTCCCGAGGCTCTAGGCGCGATGCTGCACGCTGACGGCGCTCGAGTGAAGGGGCCGGACGGGAAGGTCGTTGCCGAGTACTGGGGCCGCAAGGAGGCTTTCACCGGCGACCCGGTCTCAGGATTCGGCATCCGCTTCGACACGATTCCCGAGGGCGCCCTGGTGGGCCTGGTGCGTTATCCCGAGAAGAGTTCTGACTTCCGAGCACAGCATATCCCTGGTGGAATCTACACCTTGCGCTACGGGCTCCATCCCGAGGACGGCAATCACATGGGAGCGGCTCCAAGCCGCGACTTTGTGCTGCTGACCCCAGTTGCCCAGGACGCTGAGCCGGCCACGAACTACGGGTTCGACGATCTCGTCGACATGAGCTTTACCATTGGGAATCCTCACCCCACGATTGTCCGCGTCGAGTTGCCCGAAGGCGATGGCGCCGACCCGCACCTGTGGGAAAACGACATGGAGCACTGGATCCTCGATCTGAAGGTGGTTGACGACGCGATAGGGGTGGTCGTATACGGGCATTCCGAGGAATGAGGTCCTCGATCGCATCCCGCTGGAGTTAGGGTGCAGGGCCTGAGACGCTTTGTTTTGTGACGATTCCCCTTGTTGACAGGTGTTTGAACGTTTCGATATATTGATCCTAAGGCTAGCGTTTCTGCTGCTGTCCTGTAGTTCGAGTGAACGGTTAGTCTCAAGGCAGCTGGCCGAGACTGAGCGATGGTTTTGTCTCGACCGTTCGTAGTGGATTTAGCTCGCTTGGGGAGAACGAGGCCCGAGCGGTTTTAGGCCCCTAGTGATTCCGGCGCCGAGAAGGTCTGCACTTGGCAGACCGCATTAGGGCGGCGGATCCTCAATCACGGAAAGTACTGTTGAAAGGATAGTGTGCCCGCGCTTTGTGCCCGGGAGGTGTTCCGGGCGCGGCAACGGCAGATTCTGGTGGTGCGACGCCGGAGTCAGGACAGGAGCTTGAGGGAGTAAGCGGTGCCTACGTTTAATCAATTGATTCGGCTGGGACGCAAGCGTCCGAAGTTCGGGACCGCGAGTCCGGCCTTGCAGGGCTGCCCGCAAAAGCGAGGTGTCTGCACGAGGGTATACACAGTGACGCCGAAGAAGCCCAACTCGGCTCTACGCAAGGTAGCCCGCGTTCGCCTGACGAACGGCATCGAGGTGACTACCTACATACCCGGGGTCGGGCACAACTTGCAGGAGCACTCGATCGTTCTTATCCGCGGCGGCCGCGTGAAGGATTTGCCAGGCGTGCGGTACCACGTCATCCGTGGATCGCTCGACGCCGCGGGCGTGAGTGACCGCCGTCAGTCCCGCAGCAAGTACGGAGCGAAGCGCCCGAAACAGTAGTCTGCGGTCTGGAGCCGCCGGAAAAACCATCATGCCGCGCCGGAGAGAGATCGACAAGCGAACCCAGCAGCCCGACCCGGTCTTTAATTCGACCCTGGTGTCGCGTTTCATCAACTCGATGATGTGGGACGGCAAGAAGCGGACTTCCGAGCGTATCTTCTACACCTGCATGGAGAAGGTCCGTGAGCGGGGAAACGAGGACCCGCTGAAAGTCTTCAAGAAGGCCGTGGAGAACTGCAAGCCCGCGGTGGAAGTCAAGTCCCGCCGGGTCGGCGGCGCCAACTATCAAGTGCCGATCGAGGTCGACTCGCATCGCCGCACAAGTCTGGCGATCCGGTGGTTGATCAACTTCGCGCGGTCACGGAGCGAGAAGAGCATGGCGGAAAAGCTCTGCGCCGAGATTCTCGACGCCGCGGCCAATCGGGGCACGGCCATCAAACGACGGGATGATATCCACCGCATGGCGGAAGCCAACAAGGCGTTCGCTCATTATCGGTGGTGAGGTGGCGCGGGACGGAGAGCAAACAGGATCCGGCTCAGCGCCGCTCTTAGTGTGCCATGGGACGTACAGTCAGCCTAGATCGCTATCGGAATATCGGTATCACCGCGCATATCGACGCCGGTAAGACGACCACGACGGAGCGCATCCTGTTCTACACGGGACGTACGCACCGTATGGGCGAAGTGCACGAAGGCACCGCCACCATGGACTACATGGAGCAAGAGCAGGAGCGCGGCATAACAATCACTTCGGCCGCCACCACTTGCTTCTGGCGCGACTTCCAGATCAACATCATCGACACGCCGGGCCACGTCGACTTCACGGCGGAAGTCGAGCGCAGTCTGCGTGTGCTCGATGGCGCGATTGCCATCTTCGATGCCGTGGCGGGCGTCCAGCCGCAGTCAGAGACGGTCTGGCGGCAAGCGGACAAGTACCGGGTTCCACGCGTCGGCTTCATCAACAAGATGGACCGCGTCGGTTCGGATTTCGATCAGGCTGTCCAGAGCATGCGCGACCGCTTGAAGGCCAACCCGGTCCCGATCCAGGTCCCCATCAGCAGCGAGGACAAGCTGCGCGGCGTGATCGATCTGGTCGAGATGAAGGCCTTTGTCTGGCGGGACGAGACGCTCGGCGCCACCTACGATGTCGAGGAAATCCCCGAACAGATGCGCGAGGCGGCGGAGCGCCAGCGGGCACAGTTGATTGAGCGGGTCTCCGAGCAGGACGATCTGCTGTTTGAGAAGTATGTCGAGGGCAATCCGATCACCGAGGAGGATCTCAAGGCGGGCATCCGCCGCGCCACGATCGCTATCAGGATCACGCCGGTTGTTTGTGGTTCGGCCTTCAAGTACAAAGGCGTTCAGCGGCTCTTGGATGCTGTGGTTGATTACCTGCCCTCGCCGCTCGAAGTTCCGCCCGTCCAGGGTACCGATCTCGACGGCAAGGAAACTCTCACCCGCAAGGCCGACGACAAGGTGCCCTTCTCGGCTCTAGTGTTCAAGATCCTCACCGATCCTTACGTTGGGCAGCTTGCCTTCATGCGCGTCTACTCAGGGGTGCTGAAAGCCGGTGAAAGCATCTACAACGTGGCGAAGAAGCGCCGTGAGCGCATCGGCCGCCAGCTGCGCATGCATGCCAACAAGCGTGAGGAGCTGGAAGAGGTCCGCGCCGGTGATATCGTTGCGGTTGTGGGGCTAAAGACCGTTCAAACCGGTGACACAGTGTGCGATGAGAAGCAGCCTGTGATTCTCGAGCAGATCGTGTTTCCGACGCCGGTCATTTCGTTGGCGATCGAGCCGAAGACCAGGGTTGACGAGCAGAAGATCGGTATGGCGCTCGGCAAGCTGTCCCAGGAAGATCCGACTTTCAAAGTGGTCACCGATCCCGATACCGGCCAGACGATTCTGTCCGGGATGGGCGAACTCCACCTCGAAATCTTGGTAGATCGCCTGCTGCGCGAATTCGCCGTAGCCGCGAACGTCGGTAAGCCTCAGGTGGCATACCGTGAGGCAATCCGGCGCAGCGCTCAGGCCGAGGGGCGGTTCGTGCGCCAGAGCGGTGGCCGCGGCCAGTACGGCCACTGCAAGATTACGGTCGAGCCTCTCGCCGACGGGGAGTACGAGTTCGTCAACAAGGTCACTGGCGGAAGGATTCCTAAGGAGTACATCGAGCCGGTTTCGACCGGCATCCGCGAGGCGATGTCTCATGGCATTCTGGCCGGCTATGAAATGGTCGGCGTGCGCGCCACGCTTCTCGACGGCAGCTATCACGACGTGGACAGTTCCGAGATGGCCTTTAAAATCGCCGGCTCGATGGCATTCAAGCAGGCCGCCAAGCGGGCCAAGCCGGTGCTGCGTGAGCCGGTCATGGCGGTGGAGGTCGTCGTGCCCGAAGACTACATGGGTGACGTCATCGCCGACGTGAACTCGCGCCGCGGGAAGATCGAAGGGATGGAGTTGCGCGGCAGCTCGCAGATCGTCAAGTGCCAAGTACCGCTCGCCGAAATGTTCGGCTACGCGACCGACCTCCGCTCGCGGACGCAAGGGCGCGGCAGCTATACCATGCACCTGCACGGTTACGAGGCGCTGCCCGCGGCCAAGGCGGACGAGATCATCAGCCGGGTGCAAGGCAAGGTGGTCCACTAGCCCGGCGGCGGGCGGATTCGGAACTGCAGTTCAACGAAGAGAGGCAGAGATGGCGAAGGAGAAATTTGATCGCAGCAAGCCGCACGTGAACGTGGGGACGATTGGACATATCGACCACGGCAAGACCACCCTGACCGCGGCCATCACCAAGGTGCTGCAGAAGCACGATGCCAGCGTGTCGTTCCGCTCGTTCGACTCGATCGACAACGCGCCGGAGGAAAAAGCGCGCGGCATCACTATCGCCCTGGCACACGTCGAGTACCAGACCGCCAACCGCCACTACGCGCACGTAGACTGTCCCGGCCATGCCGACTACATCAAGAACATGATCACCGGCGCGGCGCAGATGGACGGCGCCATCCTGGTGGTCGGCGCCGACGACGGGCCGATGCCGCAAACCCGCGAGCACATTCTGCTGGCGCGGCAGGTGGGCGTGCCGCACATCGTGGTGTTTTTGAACAAGGTGGATGTGGTTGACGACCCCGAATTGTTGGAGCTGGTGGAGCTGGAGGTGCGGGAATTGTTGACCAGCTACGGTTTTCCGGGCGACGACATTCCGGTGATCAGCGGCTCGGCGCTGAAGGCGTTGGACAGCGAGGAGGCCGCGGCGGAGAAGCAGATCGACGAGCTGATGGAGGCGGTGGACAGCTACATCCCGACGCCGCAGCGGGAGAAGGACAAGCCATTCCTGATGCCGATCGAAGACATCTTCTCGATCTCGGGACGCGGGACGGTGGTGACGGGGCGCGTGGAGCGGGGGACGGTGAAGGTAGGCGAGGAGATGGAGATCGTGGGGTTCGGGGAGACGCAGAAGAAGGTGATCACGGGCGTGGAGATGTTCAAGAAGCTTTTGGACCAGGGCGAAGCGGGGGACAACGTGGGGCTGTTGGTGCGGGGATTGGAGAAGGACGAGGTGGAGCGGGGACAGGTGGTGGCGAAGCCGGGCTCGATCACGCCGCACACGAAGTTCAAGGGCGAGGTGTACGTGCTGAAGAAGGACGAGGGGGGGAGGCACACGCCGTTTTTCAAGGGCTACCGGCCGCAGTTTTACTTTCGGACGACGGACGTGACGGGAGTGGCGCAGTTGCCGGCGGGGACGGAGATGGTGATGCCGGGAGACAACGTGACGATGGAAGTGGAGTTGATCTCGGCGGTGGCGATGGAGCAGGGGCTGCGGTTTGCGATCCGGGAAGGCTCGCGGACGATCGGCGCCGGCACCGTCACCGAGGTGGTCGAGTAGCGCATCATGCCGAAGGAACGCATCCGCATTCGCCTCACCGCCTACGACTATCGTGTACTCGATCAGTCGACCGGCGAGATCGTCGATACCGCCAAGCGCACCGGCGCCCTCGTCGCGGGGCCGATTCCGCTGCCGACGGTAAAGAACAAATTCACGGTGTTGCGCTCGCCTCATGCCGACAAGCGGTCGCGGGAGCAGTTTGAGATTCGAACGCACAAGCGCCTGCTTGATATCCTCGAGCCGACCCAGGATACGGTCGACGCGTTGATGCGTCTTGACTTGCCCGCCGGTGTGGATGTGGAGATCAAGGCGTTTGGCGGCTAACGGTCGGCCTTCACTGAGTTGTGATCGAGAGACGAGTTTCGGAGTAGCGACAGTCTGGCATAGTGACATGGCACCGGGAATCTTAGGGAAAAAGATCGGGATGACGCAGGTGTTCCGCCCGGACGGGCAGGTGGTACCGGTGACCGTGCTACAGGCTGGCCCCTGTGTGATCGTCAGCCGCAAGACCGCTGCGCGCGACGGCTACGAGGCGGTTCAGTTGGGACTGGTCGAGTTCATCAAGGAGAGTCGCATCAATCGGCCGATGCAGGGTCATTTCAAGAAGGCCGACGCGCCGCCGTGCCGCTTTCTGCGGGAGCTAGCCCTGGACGCATCGGGCGAAGAGGAGTTGAAGCCGGGCGACCGTGTTCTTGCCGGTGACTTCGAAGCGTCGGAGAGGGTCGATGTGATCGGCACGAGCAAGGGCCGGGGCTTCGCGGGTGTGATCAAGAGGCACGGGTTCGCACTCGGGCCGGAGAGCCATGGCTCGATGTCGCATCGGGAGCCCGGTTCCATCGGCCAAAGCTCGTACCCTTCGCGCGTTTTCAAAGGCACTAGGCTGCCCGGGCGGATGGGCGGCGGCCGCGTGACCGCGCGGAACATCGAGATCGTCGAGGTCAATGCCGAGGACAACGTGATCTTGGTCAAAGGTGCGGTTCCCGGACCAAACGGGAGCTACGTGATCGTGCGAAGGACGGGGAAGTAATCTCATGCCAGCCGTGGACGTTATCGATCTGGACAACAAGGTCGTCGGCTCGGTCGAGCTGAGCGACACCGTGTTCGGCGTCAAGGTGAACCAGGACCTGGTCTATCAGGCCGTCCATCACTATCGGGCCTCGAAGCGGGCCGGGACGCACAAGACAAAGACGCGCGCGGAGGTCTCCGGCTCTGGGCGTAAGCCCTGGCGCCAAAAGGGGACGGGGCGCGCGCGCGTGGGTTCGATTCGCTCGCCGCTGTGGCGGCAGGGCGGCATCGTCCATGGTCCGCGGCCTCGCGACTACAGCTACCACCTCCCGAAGAAGATGCTGCTCGGCGCTCTGCGCTCGGCCTTGACGGCGCGGCTTGTGGACGGCGCCGTTCGTGTCGTGAAAAACCTCCAGCTCAAGAGCCACAAGACCAAGGACTTCCGGGAGGTTTTAGGGAAGTTGGAGCTGGACAAGTCGATACTGATCGTCGACAACGAGGAAAACCGCAACCTCGAGCTGTCGAGCCGCAACCTTCCCGGCGTCAGTCTGATGCGCAGTACCGAGGTTCATCCCTATCACCTCCTGGGGCATGAGACGGTGATCTTTACCGAGCCGACCGTGACCAAGGTTTGCGAGGTGCTGGGATGAGTCCTTACGATACGATCCGAGGCCCGCTGATCACCGAGAAGACCGAAGGGTCGCGGGCGCTCGAGCGAACCCTGGCGTTTCGGGTGCATCCCAACGCCACCAAGACGGATATCAAGAATGCCGTGCAGGCGGTTTTCAACGTCAAAGTGGACAGCGTGCGGACCGCGAATTATCGTGGCAAGCTGAAGCGATGGGGACAGTCGCAGGGATATCGCCCCAGTTGGAAGAAGGCGTTCGTCAAGCTCAAGGAAGGCGAGAAGATGGTGGAGTACGCGCAAGTCTAGTTCGGCGCGAATCGTTTGGCGTGAAATGGGGAGCCGCGGCGCCCCGAGAGTAAGCCCGAGTCGAAAGGCCCATCAGCCAATGCCGATTAAGACCTACAGGCCCACGACCAGCACCCGACGTTTTCAGACGACGCTGGTGCGCGATGAGATCACGCGCGACAAGCCGGAAAAGTCGCTCGCAGAGGGAAAGTCTCGCAGCGGCGGCCGAAACGCCCAGGGCCGTATCTGCGTGTGGTCAAGGGGCGGAGGGCACAAGCGAAAGTATCGGGTGATCGACTTCAAGCGGGACAAGACAGGCATCCCCGCCAAAGTGGCGTCCATCGAGTACGACCCGAATCGCTCCGCCAACGTCGCGCTGCTCAACTACACTGACGGTGAGAAGCGCTACATCCTGCAACCGGCGGGGCTCAAGGTCGGCATGACCATCATGTCGGGCCCGCAGGCTGACATTCTGGTCGGCAACGCGCTGCCGCTCAAGAACATCCCCCCTGGAACGCTGGTCCATAACGTGGAACTGCGGCCCGGCAAGGGCGGGCAGATGGCGCGGGCGGCCGGAGTCGAGGTGCGGTTGGTTTCAAGAGAAGGTGCCTACGCGCTGCTGAAGCTGCCTTCGGGTGAGATTCGGCGGGTACTGCCGGATTGTATGGCGACGATCGGGCAGGTCGGCAACGTCGACCACGCCAGCGTGTCGTTCGGAAAGGCCGGTCGAAGCCGCTGGGTGGGACAGCGTCCAAAGAACCGGGGCGTTACGATGAATCCGGTCGACCACCCGCACGGCGGCGGCGAGGGACGGTCCTCGGGCGGCCGCCATCCGGTGACCCCTTGGGGGAAGCCGACACGGGGTTTCAAGACCCGCACCAATAAGCGTAGCGACAAGTACATCATGGTGCGGCGGGGACAGAAGAAGAGCCAGTAGGCGGATCGAGAGAATCCAGTATGGGCCGTTCGTTGAAAAAAGGGCCGTTCTACGACGAGCATCTGAATAAGAAAGTCGAGGCCATGGAAGCCTCGAAAGAGAAGAAGGTGATCAAGACTTGGTCTCGGCGCTCGACGATCTTGCCCGAGTGGGTGAGTCACACCATTGCGGTGCACAACGGACGGAAGTTCATCCCTGTGTTCATTACCGAAAACATGGTGGGCCATAAGTTGGGCGAGTTCTCCCCGACGAGGACGTATCGCGGGCACGCCGGCGGCGGCAAGGGAGCCAGGACCGGCAAGCCTTCCTAGGGTTAAGGGTGAGCGAGACGAAGATGCAGGCCAGGGCAAGCTTGAATTACATCCGCGTCGCACCGAGGAAGGCGCGCTTGGTGATCGACCAGATCCGGGGGCTTCCCGTCTCCGATGCCCTCACGCTTCTGCGCACTACGAACAAGCGCGTGGCGCCGCAGATTGAGAAGGTCTTGCAATCGGCGGTTGCCAACGCGGAAAACACCGGGCGGATGGACGTGGATGAGCTAGTGGTCCGCGAGGCTTACGTCAACGAAGGACCGCGGCTGAAGAGACTGCGGCCCGCTCCGATGGGTCGGGCACACCCGTATATTCACCGTCTGGCGCACATCGTCGTTGTCGTGGACGACGGGCAGCGAGAGGAACCGGAGGAGCAAGAAGAAGTCGCGTAGAGAGGCGGGCGGCGAGCCGCCCCGGGTGCAACCGATCATGGGTCAAAAAGTTCATCCCTACGGATTCCGCTTGGGCTATACCAAGACGTGGAACTCACGCTGGTTTGCCAAGCAGGGGTACGCCGACCTGTTGAAAGAGGACCTGCAGCTGAAGGCAGCGCTGCGCAAGCGGCTGCGGCCAGCCGGTATCAGCTCGATCGAGTTGGACCGTCCCGGCAACAAGCTGCGCGTCACCATTCGTACCGCGCGGCCGGGCATCGTTATCGGACGCCGCGGCGCCGAGATCGAAAAGCTCAAGCAGGAAGTCCAGGAGCGCACGCAGCGAGAAGTCTATATCGACATTCAGGAAGTGCACCGGCCGGAATTGGACGCCCAGCTCGTGTCCGAATCGGTGGCGCTTCAGATCGAGAAACGTGTCGCGTTTCGGCGTGCCATGCGCAAGGCCGTGGATTCGGCCCAGCGCTTCGGCTGCAAAGGCATCAAGATCTGGGTCGCGGGACGCCTCAACGGCAAGGAGATCGCCCGTACCGAATGGTATCTCCAAGGGCAGCTTCCGTTGCAGACTCTGCGTGCCGATATCGACTACGGATTCACCGAGGCCCACACGACCTACGGCGTGTTGGGTGTGAAATGTTGGCTCTATCGCGGAGAGATCCTCGACCACAAGGCAGCCGCTCTCGCGTCGGGTGGACCCCAGGGCGAGCTCGAGCCCGCCCGCCGGCGCGAAGCACGCAGCGCGGCGGAACGCGAGCGGGACCGGATTCGCGCCGCCAGGACGATCGACCGGAGCCGGCCGGAAGCGGCTCCCGGCGTCCCGCCGCCCGCGGCCCCCCCGGTCGCGCCGCCACGGGAGACGCCCCAGCCTGCCACTGCCGGCGTCCCAGTGCTGCAGCCACCGCTTTCCGTCGACTCCGAGGCGCCAGCTGTGGAGGAGGCGGCTGCGAAAGAGTTGGCCGTGGAGGCGCCAGCTGTGGAGGAGGCGGCTGCGAAAGAGTTGGCCGTGGAGGCACCAGCTGTGGAAGAGCCGGCTGCCGAGAAATCGGCGGCTGAGAAACCCGCTGCTGAGGAGCCGGTCTCGCCGGAAGGCGGTCCGTCCGAGACTGGCGAACCGGCGCCCGCGCCCGAGGAGGGAAGTTCGGAGTAACCGCGGCCGTCTGCGCCGTGTCAACCGACGAGGAATAAAGCCATGTTGATGCCCAAGAAAGTTAAGTTCCGCAAGGTGCAGCGCGGAAGACGTCGAGGCAAGGCGTGGCGCGGTTCGTCGCTTTCTTTCGGCGACTATGGGCTGAAAACCGAGCAGGCGGCGTGGATCACCGACCGTCAGATCGAAGCCGCTCGCGTCGCTATAATGCGCCACATCAAGCGCGGCGGCAAGCTCTGGATCCGAATCTTTCCCGACAAACCGATCACCAAAAAGCCCGCCGAGACGCGGATGGGTAAAGGCAAGGGCGCGCCCGAGCAGTGGGTGGCGGTCGTCAAGCCCGGCCGTGTGTTGTTTGAGATGGAAGGTGTCTCCGAAGACCTGGCCAGGCGGGCCATGCAGTTGGCGGCGCACAAGCTGCCGGTGCCGACACGGTTTGTCAGCCGCAAAGCTGGGGCGTTGGTATGAGAGGTGAGGAAGTCCGTGATTTGGACGCCGACGAGTTGGCGGCCAAGGAAACCGAGACGCGCGAGCAGCTGTTCCGGCTCCGCTTCCAGATCTCGATGGGCCAGACCGATGGTGTAAAGAAGCTTCGCGCCCTTCGTAAAGACCTGGCCAGGGTTCTTACGGTGCGGCGCGAACGCGAGCGAAGCGCGGAACAGAGTGTGAGCTGATGGCAGATTCCAACACAGGCGAACCGCGCAAGAACGAAAAGGTCGGCACGGTCCTCTCCTCGGGGATGGCCAAGACGATCGTAGTCGAGGTGAAGCGTCGGGTTCCGCACCCGCTGTATCGGCGGGTAGTCACGCGCAAGAACAAGTTCTACGCGCACGACGAGCGCGGTGACGCCAAACCGGGTGACCGGGTCCGGATCGTCGAGTGCCGCCCCTTGAGCCGGTTGAAGCGTTGGCGGCTGGCTGAGGTGATCTGGAGGGCGAGCAGTTAGTTAGCTAAGAGCTGGAAATGACGGGGCGCATTTGATCGGTGAGAAACGCTCTGGACGGAGAACCAGATGATCGGGATGCAAACACGGCTCGAAGTGGCCGACAACTCCGGAGCCCGGCGTCTGCGGTGCATTCTCCCCCGAGGTGGCAGCACCGGCTTGCGGGCCGGCCTCGGCGACATCGTGATGGCCTCGGTGCAGGAAGCGACACCCGAGTCGACGATCAAGAAAGGGTCGGTGGTACGGGCCGTGATCGTTCGGATGCGTAAGGAATGCCGCCGCAAGGATGGCACGTATATTCGTTTCGACTCCAATGCCGCGGTGTTGGTCGACGAACTGGGCGAGCCGCTGGGGACGCGCGTCTTCGGGCCCGTCGCTCGCGAGTTGCGGGATAAGCGCTTTATGAAGATTGTTTCGCTGGCGCCGGAAGTGCTGTGAGGTGATGGTTCGCGGCGGACCTTGCGAGGATTAAGCATGACCAAGACCAAGATCCGCAAGAACGACATGGTGGAGGTCATTGCCGGCCGTGACAAGGGCAAGCAGGGCCGGGTGATCGAGGTGGACCGTAGTCGTGGGCGTGTCCTAGTCGAGCACGTCATGATGATCAAGAAGCACGTGCGGCCCAATCCGCAACGGCAGATCAAGGGCGGCATCGCCGAGAGCGAGGCGATGATTCACCTCTCGAACGTGATGATCGTCTCCTCGGAAGGGCGCGAGCGGATCGGGATGGAAATCGAAGAAGACGGGCGGCGGACCCGCATCGGGCGGCGCTCCGGCCAGATACTGGAGAAGAAGCAGTAGCCCCGCCGCCGGCGAACAGTACAGATCATGGCACGTAAGACAACGGAAGAGCCGGCCGCTCCCAAGAAGGTGGCTCCCAAGACGATCGCACCGAAGAAGGCCGCGGCCAAGCCGGCTGCATCCAAGAAGACCGGCGCTAAGAAGGCCGCGCCTGCCAAAGGAGCCGCGAAGCAGGAAAAACCGGCCGAGAAAGAAGCGGTGGCTCAGCAGCCTCCGCCGAAGGCGGGCGCTCCGAGGCTCAAATCGAAATACCGGCAACAGGTGGCGCCCGCGCTGCAGAAAGAGTTCAACTATCCGAGCCCCATGGCGATCCCGAAGATCGCCATGATCAAGGTCAATATCGGGATGGGCGAGGCGACACAGAATTCCCGGCTGCTTGACGCCGCCGTGGTGGAGCTCGGCGCTATTGCCGGCCAGAGACCGATCGTGACACGGGCGCGTAAGTCGATCGCGGCTTTCAAGGTTCGCGAGGGCATGCCCATCGGTTGTGCGGTGACGTTGCGCGGCGACCGGATGTATGAGTTCCTCGACCGTCTGATCAGCATCGCGCTGCCCCGCGTGCGGGACTTCCGCGGCATCTCGACCAAAGCGTTCGACGGACGGGGCAACTATACGCTGGGGTTGAAGGAGCACGTCATCTTCCCCGAGATCGACTATTCGAAAGTCGACCACACCAAAGGGATGAACGTGACGCTCGTAACGACGGCTCGCACCGACCCGGAATCGCTTTCACTGTTGCGCCAGATGGGGATGCCTTTTCAGGACTAAGTTGTTCGGACAGAAACTATGGCCACGACCGCCAAGATTGCCAAGGATTTGAAGAAGCCCAAGTTCGCCGTCCGCCACCGCAATCGCTGCTGGCGCTGCGGGCGTCCGCGAGGCTACATCCGTAAGTTCGAACTGTGCCGCATCTGCTTCCGCCAGTTGGCGTTGGAGGGCGAGCTGCCGGGTGTGATTAAGAGCAGCTGGTAAGCGACAACGGAGACTGTTATGTTGACCGATCCCATCGCCGACTTGTTGACGCGGATTCGCAACGCAGCGGCCGCGCGCCAGACGAAAACCGAAGTGCCGGCGTCGCGCTTGAAGATCGGCGTCGCGCGCATTCTCAAGGAACAGGGTTATATCACGAACTATCGAGTGGCGGAGGACAACGGCAAACGAACGATCAAGGTGTACCTGAAGTACGCCCCCGATTCCAGACCGGTCATCAGCAAGATCGAGCGAGTGTCGAAGCCCGGGCGGCGCGTCTACGTCGGAGCTAAGGAGATACCGCGTGTCATCGGAGGACTGGGAATCAATATTCTGACGACCTCCCACGGCGTGATGACCGGTAAGGAGGCAGGCGACAAGGGTGTCGGCGGCGAGATCCTCTGTAGCGTCTACTGATTGTTATGTCGAGAGTCGGACTGAAACCGATTCAGGTTCCGCCGGAGGCAAGTGTCACGATCGCTTCGAGCGAACTGACCGTGAAGGGACCCAAGGGCGAGCTGAAGTGCCCCGTCCCGGACGGTGTCGAATTCCGAGTGGAGGGCGGTGTGCTCAGCGCGAGCCGGCGCGGCAACCAGCAGGCGGCGTTGCACGGCTTGGTGCGAAGCCTGGCTCAGAACGCTGTCACCGGTGTTACGCAGGGCTTTAGCAAGAATCTCGAGATCGTCGGCATCGGCTACCGCGCGCAAGTGTCGGGTAGGATCGTAATTTTCAGCCTCGGCTATTCGCATCCGATCGAGTTCCTGATGCCCGAAGGCATTGAAATCAAGGTGGACGGCCAGACGAAACTAGCCGTGTCGGGCATCGATCGCCAATTGGTGGGCCAGACGGCAGCCGAAATCCGCGCCCTGCGTCCGCCGGAGCCCTACAAGAACAAAGGGATTCGCTATGAGGGCGAGCGGCTGCGCAAGAAGGAAGGCAAGACTGGTACCGCGGCGGGTAGCGCGAGCTAAGCAATGCAGCATCGAATCGATCGAGGCAGGATGCGGCGCCAGATCCATCGACGCATCCGCAAGCGCTTGAGGGGTACGGCCCAGCGGCCCCGCTTGGCCGTTTTTCGCTCACTCAAGCACATCTATACTCAGGTCATCGATGACACCAGCGGCCGCACGCTGGTCTCGGCTAGCTCGGTCGGCACGAAGCCCCCGGTTGCAAAGGGCAGTGACAGGGTGGCGGCCGGGATTGTAGGAAAAGAGATCGCCCGGCGGGCGCTCGAGGCCGGCATCAAGTCGGTGGTGTTCGATCGCGGTGGACACCAATTCCACGGGCGGATCCAAGCCCTCGCCGCGGCGGCGCGTGAGGAGGGGCTTGAGTTCTAGAGCCCACCGAGGATACGGACGAGTTCATGAAAGAAGAACTGACAAGACGCCGATTGATGCCCGCTGATACGGCGGAGCTCAACCTCAAAGACCAGGTGGTTTCGATCAACCGAGTGACCAAGGTCGTCAAAGGCGGAAAGAACCTCAGCTTCTCTGCGCTCGTCGTCGTGGGGGACCCGGAGAAGAACGTCGTCGGCTTCGCCAAGGGCAAGGCGAAAGAGGTGCCATCGGCGATCCGCAAAGCGATCGAGAAGGCCAAGAAGAACCTCATCAAGATCAACACGCGCGAGCACACCATCCCGCACACGGTCCTGGGGCGTTTCGGCGCCGGGCAGGTGTTGCTGAAGCCGGCGCGGGTCGGCAAGGGTACCATCGCCGGCGGGGCCGTGCGCGCCGTGGTCGAGGCGGCGGGCATCCAGAACGTGCTCACCAAGTCGATCGGATCCAAGAATCCGCACAACGTCGTCAAGGCCACCTTCGACGCGTTGATGCAGCTTCGCGACAAGAACGAGATTGCCTCCTTGCGAGGCCTCAAGGTTTCGTCGAACTAGGAGATGGGATGGCGATGGCGGCCACATTGAAGATCCGTTTGGTGCGCAGCCCGATCGGGGCGCCGGGCAAGCTCAAGAAGGTCGTCAAGGGCCTCGGTCTTCGCCGTATCAATCAAACGGTCGAACGCCCCGACGACGAGGCGATCCGGGGCATGGTGCGCAAGATCCCGCACCTGGTCGAGGTGACCGAATGAATTTGAGCGAACTCCACCCGCCCGCCGGCCAGCGCCGGCGGCCCAAGCGCGTCGGCCGTGGGATGGGGTCAGGCATGGGTAAGACCTCCGGCCGCGGCGAGAAGGGGCAGAAATCTCGCTCCGGCTACAAGCGCAAGCGCGGCTTTGAAGGTGGTCAGATGCCTCTCATTCGGCGCGTGCCGAAACGGGGTTTCCACAACCCCTTCCGTAAGGAGTACGCCATCGTGAACCTCTCGCGCCTTGAGGCGTTGGAGGGGGATGCGTTCACTCCCGACATCTTGATCGAGCGCGGTGTCGTCAAGAAGCTCGGCGCCGGGCTCAAGATTCTGGGGGGCGGCGAGCTGTCCCGCGCCCTGAGTGTGTCGGCCCACGGTTTCACGAAGTCGGCGAAGGAGAAGATCGAGGCGGCCGGCGGCAAGGCGGAAGTCCTCGGCGATTAGTGCATGAAGTTCGTCGACGCGATTGTCAACACCTTTCGGATTCCCGACCTGCGCAGGCGTATTTTCTTCACGCTGGCCATGCTGGCGGTCTACCGCATTGGCGGGCACATCCCCACGCCCGGCGTCGACACCGTCCAACTGCAAGAGATGTTCCAGCAGGCCGCCGGGACGGCCCTGGGCTTGATGAACATGTTCTCGGGCGGACAGCTCGAGCGCCTGACCATCTTCGCTCTGGGCATCATGCCTTACATCACGGCCTCGATCATCCTGCAGTTGATGACCGTCGTGATTCCCACGCTCGAGAAGCTGCAGAAAGAAGGCGAGTTGGGGCGCCGCAAGATCACGCAATGGACGCGCTATCTCACCATCATCCTCAGTGTCGTGCAGTCGGCCGGGATTGCCGCCAGCTTGCAGGGCAGCGGTCTGGCCTACGACCCGGGCATCGGCTTCATCTTGATGACGATCGTCACCCTGACCACCGGCACCGCCTTTATCATGTGGTTGGGCGAGCAGATCACCGAGCGCGGCATCGGCAACGGGATGTCGCTCATCATCTTCGCCGGGATTGTGGTGGGTTTACCCTCAGCGATGCAGAACATCTACGAGAACGTTTTCGTCACCGGCCAGTGGAACCTGTTTCAGATGGTCCTGATTCTAAGCGCGATGGTGGCGGTGCTGGCGTTTATCGTGTTAGTAGAGCGTGGCGAGCGGCGTATTCCCGTGCAGTATGCCCGGCGCGTCGTCGGGCGGCGCATGATGGGCGGGCAGTCGACTCACCTGCCGCTGAAGGTGAACTCGGGCGGCGTGATTCCGGTGATCTTTGCCTCGTCGATTCTGGCCTTCCCCCAGACTTTCGGCCTGCTGGTCCAGGACAGCCCATATCTCGAGAGCCTACTGACCCCGATCGCGTACGGCGAGCCGCTCTACGAACTCTTATACGTGGTCGGCATCGTGTTCTTTTGCTTTTTCTACGTATCGATCATATTTAACCCGACCGAAGTCGCCGATAACATGCGTAAATACGGCGGCTTCGTACCCGGCATTCGATCGGGCAAGCCCACCGCCGACCACATCAACGAGATCCTTACGAGGATCACGATGGTGGGCGGGCTCTACCTGGCACTGATCTCGGTCATTCCGGATTTGATGATCGCCGGGGCGCGGATGCATCACCTACCCTTCGTTGGCGATTGGGCCGATGCAACCTTTCCCCGTTGGATTCTTGACGGGCTGAACGTGAACTTCTATTTTGGGGGCACCTCGCTCCTAATCGTTATCGGCGTGGCCATGGATACGATCAATCAGATCGAGGCGCAGTTGATTATGCGGCATTATGAGGGCTTCACCCCTCGGGCGGGCCGTATTCGCGGTCGGCGGTCCTTCGCCTAGCCTGCGTTCCTCACCATGTGGCGAGGCGAAGTGGGTGAGAAGGCCGTCAGGACGAGGCGAGAGCCGCTTGGCGCCCTGTCTTTGTCGGATTGGGGCGTACTTGACGGTACCGGGAGCACGGCAAGCACGCGCAACGAAGTCATGGCGGTCTTATCGCGCGCTTCGTCCGTCAAGTGGTGAGGAATGCAGGCTACGTCTGGGGCGGGGGTGGCGTCATCTCTGAGTGAGGAGCCCGTAGTAACCATGGCGGACGGCAAGGCTGAGCCGGAGGGCTCGCTGGGAGCAGTAATCCTTTTCGGCCCCCCGGGTGCCGGCAAAGGGACACAGGCAGAGAGAGTCAGCGGCCACTTCCGTATTCCGAAGGTCTCCACCGGCGACATGATGCGAGCCGAAATCGAGTCCGGCTCCGCAATCGGTCAACAGGTGGAAGCGACTTTGGCGGTCGGAAAGCTGGTGGCGGACGATGTCGTAAATCAACTCGTGGAGGCCCGCTTGGAGAGACCCGACTGTCGCCGAGGCTTTCTGCTCGATGGTTATCCGCGCACGCCGAACCAGGCGGAGTGGCTGGAAACACTGCTGAAGAAGCACGGCCAACACCCGGTGGTTTTCGAAATCAAGATTGGCTATAATGAGCTTGTTCAAAGGATTACCGGTCGCCGGATCTGCCCCCGGTGCGGCGCCATCTACCATATACACTCGAAACCGCCCACGGTCCCCGACATCTGTGATATCTGCAGCGCTCGTCTTCAGGCCCGGCCGGATGATCGTGCGGAGGTGCTGGAAGAGCGTCTGAAGGTTCACGAGCGCGAGGCGGTCCCGGTTGTCGAGGTGTTCCGGCGGAACGGTCGGCCGGTTCATTGGATTGACGGCGCCCTCGGGCCCCAGGAGGCGTCGGCGAAAATCATTGAAGTCCTGACGAGAACCGGTGCATGATCGTCCGCAAGAGCCCCATGGAACTGGAGAAGATGCGTGCCAGCGGCTTGCTGGTTTGGCGGATTCTGGACGAGTTGACGAAGATGGTCAAGGCGGGAGTGACGACGCTCGACCTTGAGAAAGTGGCGGAGAAGCGGGTCGAGGAAGCTGGCGCCAAGGCCGCGTTCAAAGGTTACTACGTACCGGCGGCGGGTAGACGCTTCCCCTGTGTATTGTGTACTTCGGTCAATGACGAGGTCGTGCACGGCGTGCCGTCGGCCAAAACGAAGTTAAAAGAAGGTGACATTGTCAAGGTGGATATCGGCGTCAAGCTCGACGGCTTTTACGGCGATTCCGCGACGACCATTCCGGTGGGTGCGATCGCCCCCGAGACGGAACGGCTGCTGAAGGTAACACGCCGGTCGCTGGATCTGGCGATTGACCAGATGGTCGCGGGTCATAAGTTGTTTGATGTTTGTGGGACAGTGGAAAAGCACGTCGAATCGAACGGCTACTCGGTCGTGCGTGAATTCGTGGGCCATGGGATCGGCGCCAGACTCCATGAGGAGCCGCATGTGCCCAACTACGTCGATCCCAAGGTGCAGAACCCGCGGCTGCGCGAAGGGATGGTGTTGGCGGTGGAGCCGATGGTATCGGCCGGCAAGCCCGAGACACGGGTGCTTTCCGACCACTGGACGGCGGTCACGGCTGACGGCTCGAACGCCGCTCATTTCGAGCACTGCATTGCGGTGACGTCGAACGGACCCTGGGTTCTCACGCGGCCTTGATGGGCGATGGGACGGCTGATTTGGAGACGCCATGACGAGCCAGGCAGTAGAGACAGCGCTGGAGGCCGAGGTGGTGGAATCCTTGCCGAACGACCTCTTTCGCCTCGAACTGCTCGGCGACAGGTCAGGTGTCGTGGCGCACGTGTCGTCGCGCTCGGGGAAGGATTTTCTGCGGCTGCTGCCCGGAGACCGCGTGCGGGTACAACTGTCAGACAACGACCCGCGGCGCGGCCGAATCGTAAAGCGGTGTGAATCATGAAGGTGAGAGCATCTGTCAAGAGAATGTGCAAGAACTGCAAGGTGATCCGCCGCAAGGGAGTGGTGCGCGTTCTCTGCACCAATCCCAAACACAAACAGCGGCAGGGTTAGGATCCTTACGGAGGCGGACGAATGGCACGGCTGGAAGGCGTCGACTTACCGAACGAGAAGCGGTCGGAGATTGCGCTCACGTATCTCTATGGCGTCGGGCGCTCGCGGGCGCGCTCGCTGCTCTATCGCGCCGGCATCGACTTCGGCAAGAAAATGGGTGAGCTGAACGACGATGAGATCACCAACCTGAGGAAGATCCTCGAAGAAGAGGGAGCCGTCGAGGGCGACCTTCGGAAAGAGGTGGCGATGAACATTCGCCGCCTCATCGAGATCGGCTGCTACCGCGGACTGCGCCACCGGCGCAGCTTGCCGGTTCGGGGGCAAAGGACCCACACCAACGCCCGCACGCGCAAGGGTCCCAAACGCGGCACGGTTGCCAGCAAGCGCAAGGCGGGCAAGAAGTAAGAGCTGTAAACGAAAAGAGGCGGGCGGATGGCGAAGACGAAAGCGAAGGCAGGCAAGAAGAAGTTCAAGAGCCGGACCCGAAAATCCGTGCCGGTCGGCATCGTTCACATTCAGGCGAGCTTTAACAATACGATTGTGACGATCGCCGATGCCAATGGTAACGTCATCTCCTGGTCGAGCGCCGGCTCTCTGGGGTTCCGCGGCTCCCAGAAGGGCACGCCTTTCGCCGCCCAGCAAGCCTCCGCGGTCGCTGCCAACAAAGCGAAGGAACATGGATTGAAGGAAGTCAGCGTCAAGGTCAAAGGGCCCGGTGGAGGACGAGAGTCCGCCGTACGGGCTCTGGCCTCGACCGGCTTGAGGGTGCGCCATATCAAAGACGTAACCCCGATCCCACACAACGGCTGCCGCCCTCCCAAGAAGAGGCGGGTCTGATTTAGGCAAACGCAATGGCCAGATATCGAGGAGCCTCCTGCCGGCGCTGCCGGCGCATGGGCATCAAACTCTGCACCAAGGAGAACTGCGCTCTCGAGCGGCGCAATTATCCGCCGGGCCAGCACGGCAAGACGCGGCGTCCGCGTAAGATCATGGGCTACGCCCTGCAGTTGATCGAGAAGCAGAAGGTGCGGTTCGTCTACGGCGTGCTCGAACGGCAGTTCCGCCGCTATTTTGAAAGGGCCGGCCGCATGAAGGGCGTCGTCGGCGAGAATCTGCTCTCGTTGCTCGAACGGCGGCTCGACAACGTGATCTTCCGGATGGGGTTTGCGCGCAGCCGACCGCAGGCCCGCCAGATCGTCGGACACGGTCATGTGCAGGTCAACGGTAAGAAGGTGGACATCGCCTCGTTCTCCGTCAAACCTGGCGATGTCGTCGAGATTCGTGAAAAGAGTCGCAAGCACGGAGGGATTGTGGAGGCGCGCGAGTACATGTCCTACGCTCTTCCGCCGATCTGGATGGAAGCGGACCGAGACAACTTCAGCGGACGCGTCGTCGCCCTGCCGAAGCGCGAAGACGTCGCGGATATTCCCATTAACGAGCAATTGATCGTGGAGCTCTACTCAAGGTAGGTCCTCCTTCCCTGCCTGGTATCCGCGGGTAGGGGGGCCGGACTCGTCGGTACGGAACTGCGCAACCGAGGGGGAAGACACATATGTGGACAGGATTTCAGAAGCCGAAGCGGCTAGCGATCGAGGGCGATGGCATCACCAACACCTATGGCAGGTTCAACGCCCAACCGTTCGAGCGCGGATTTGGCACGACCATCGGAAACTCGCTGCGGCGCGCGCTTCTCAGCTCGATCGAGGGGGCGGCGATCACGGCGGTGCGCATCCAGGGGATCTCGCATGAGTTCAGCCCGATCCCCGGCGTGGTGGAAGATGCCACCGACATCATTCTCAACTTGAAGCGCATTCCCATGAAGCTGCATGGGGAGGGTGCTCGTACGATTCGCCTGCGCGCGACCGAGGCGGGCCCGGTTGACAGCGGTGCCATCGAGGCCGATTCGGAGGTAGAGATCCTCGATCTAAGCCTCTATCTTGCCACCGTCAACGAGAGTGGCATGCTCGATGTCGAGATGCGAGTCAAGCCGGGCCGCGGCTATGTCAGCGCCGAAAAGAATTTCGACGAGGACTTGGCTCTCGGCTACATCCCCATCGATTCGGTTCATTCCCCCGTCCGCAAGGTCAAATACTCGGTCGAGGCCGCCCGCCTGGGCCAGATGACTGATTACGACAAGCTCATGATGGAGGTCTGGACCAACGGCGCGATCTCGCCTCAGGATGCCATCGGTTTGGCGGCCAAGTTGCTGAAAGATCACATGACGATCTTCATCAACTTCGAGGAAGAGGCCGCCGCCGAAGAGGCCGCCGCCGAGGCCACCACCGACCAGTATCAGGAGTACCTCAACCGCTCGGTCGAGGAGCTGGAACTCAGTGTTCGCTCCTACAACTGCTTGAAGAACGCCAACATCCAGACGATCGGCGACCTCGTTGTGCGCACCGAGTCCGATATGCTCAAGACGAAGAATTTCGGGCGCAAGTCATTGAACGAGATCAGGGAGATCCTGTCCTCGATGAGTCTTTCGCTGGGTATGCGTTTTGACGAGCGTGGACGTCTCGTACCACCCAGCAACCTTGAGGCGGAGGCCGAAACCGAGGCTGAGGGGGAGAACGTGGAGATTGAGAGCACCTCGGCAAGCTAACGCGGAGACTAAATCGTGCGGCATAGAAAAGGCGGAGTCAAGCTCCAGAGGGACGGGTCCGCGCGGCGCGCGTTGTTCCGGGGTCTCACGACCAGCGTCATCCTCGAGGACCGTGTCATGACCACGGTCGCCAAGGCCAAAGCGGTCCGGTCGTTTGTGGATCGGATGATCACGCTGGCCAAGCGGGATACCCTGCACACTCGCCGCCAAGCCGCCGCCTTCCTGCAGACACCCGCGGCGGTCAAAAAGCTCTTCGATACCCTCGGTCCTCGATTCGCCGGACGGAGCGGCGGCTACACACGCGTGACCCGGCTGGGTTACCGCAAAGGGGACGGCGCCGAAACGGCTGTGATTGAAATCTTGGGTTCCGAGCTGAAGAAACGGACCGAAGAGCGCCGTAAGCGCCGTGAAGATCGGCTCAAGAAGCAGCAAGAGCAGGAGCAAGAAGAAACCCCAAGCGAAGAGCCACCCGCCCCAGGATCCTCCTCCTAAGATTCAGCGGCATGGCGTTTGTGCGCCGCCGCAAACTCGTAGCGCGGCACTCGAAGAGACTCGCGAGTTTTTGTCTCTCGTATGTACGAATTAGGGACTGCTCCTTACCGGATGCCTCTTGTCTTCCCTGACTACAATGGTGGCATGCGGGTCCTTAGTGCGGCCGCCGTCGTTTCGGCCTTCCTCCTCTCGACGGCTTGTCAGAGGGACGCCGGGGACCGCGTGGCTGCGACCGTCAACGGCTACAAGATCACCTACGCCGAGTTGGACAAATACTTCCACACACAGGATCTCGATGTCACGTCCTCGTCCACCGAGGAAGAGGAGCGCATGCTTCGGTTGAACCTGCTCAGGGAGCTCATCGACCGGCGGATTATGCTCGACAAGGCTCAGCGGCTGGGCCTAATGGCAGTCGACGCGGAGGTCGAAAATCGATTTCAGGACTACCGCTCCCCATATGAGTCTGATGCCGATCTCGAAGAGCACCTTCTGACGCGGGGCTTGACTGCGGAAGAGTTGAAAAGCGAGCTGCGCCGCTCCCTCACCATCGAGAAGCTTCTCGCCGCAGAGATCTCTTCTAAAATCCGTGTAGGCGAGACTGAATTACGAGCTTACTACGAGGGAAACCAAGCCAATTTCCATCTCCCGGAACAACAGCTCCATATGGCGTGGATTCTCGTTACCGCCAAGCCCGAAACGCCGGTCCCCAACCGGCGCAACGACGACGCACAGGACCTCGAGACCGCCAGCCAGAAAATCAAGATGATCGAGCAGCGTCTCTCCAACGGAGGGGACTTTGCCTCCTTGGCGCAAAATTATTCTGAGGACCCTCTCTCGACGGCCAACGGAGGCGACCTCGGATTCATTCCACAATCATCGCTTGAGCAGATTGATCTGACCTTGCGGAGGGTCGTGGCTTCGCTTTCTCCTGGTGACATTTCTCCCGTCATCAAGACCGGCGACGAGTTTCGCATCATCAAGCTGATCTCGGTCGAACACGCGGGACAGAGAGAGTATTCCGATCCCCGCGTGCAGCAAGGCCTCCGCGGCCTGCTGAAGAACCGCAAAGAGCAACTTCTCAAGGCGGCCTATCTGGAAGTCGCCCGCAACGAAGCCGACATCGAGAACTTCCTGGCCCGCGAGGTCGTTAGCGGCTACGGCGCCGCGCACTGACCGAACCCTGGTCCGTCCGAAAGCCGCCAATCCCGCCTATCGAGCGTGACCAAACGGCCCGCCCGACGAACCGATGGATATGGAGCCCCGGCGGTCGGCGAGGCGGCCACGAGCACCTGAAAGCGCCATGCATTGTCTGAACGACGCCGAACCTGCCGAACATTGCAGGCTCGCCGGCTGAACGCCCGAGACGTTACGATGAAGCAAGTCCGTCTGACCCCGCGAGGGCTTGGCATCGTGCGCGGTTCCCCAGTAGGTGTTGAGTCTCAACGTACCTGAACGTATCCTGGAGGTAGCATGAAGCACTCTCGTCATTTCGTAATGCCCGCTCTGCTCGTCGTGTCTCTCGGCGTCGCCACTGCATCCGTCAAGATGCCGCCCGGCGAGACACTGGGGGAGATGGGCCCAGGCGGCTGCCCGATAGCGTCCGTGGAGGGGACGATCTCTGAGGTTGACATCGACAAGCAGCAGATCATCTTCCTGCCCAGGAAGAATCCGAAACCCGTCGTCGTCGTCGTCGGCGCGGATACGAAGTACCGGGTTCCCGGCTTCAAGAAGAAGGAACTTAAGACCGATGGCCTGTCGAAGATTCCCGTGGACGCAGCGGCAAAGATCAAGTTCTGTACCCAGACGGGTGAGATCACCGAGGTGAAGGTCAAGAAGAACAAGAAACAGAAAAGCACGACATGACGCCCGCGGGGCGGTCGCAGTGCGCCTATCTCGCACTGTGCGCGACCTCTGCCCTAGGGTACGGGACAGCCTCTCTTTGAGTACGCTCGGATCAGTCCCGCGCGGACCTCACTCTCTTTCTCTCTCTTTTCCTGAGCCTCACCCTGCTGTGGGCAGGGGCACTGTGGCTGGCGCGCAGGGCCCCGCCGGGACGCAAGCTGATCTTTGCCGCAGCCATCCTCTTTCGGCTCTTGCTGCTGCCCGCCGGCTTCGACTTCGAAGCGGGTGCGTACCAGCGGCTGCTGCTCTACGACGACGACGTCTGGCGATACCTCTGGGAGGGGCGTGTCTGGTCGGCCGGGCTCAATCCCATGAAGGTCGCGCCCGAGCAGCTCGACGAGTACGAGGTGGAGCTGGAGCACCCTCGGCTCCATCAACGGCTCTACGACAACCCGCTCTGGAGCGACCTTGCTGATAACGTCGGCTATCCCGAGTACGCTTCTCCTTACCCTTGGGTTGCCCAAGGGGTCTTTCGATTTGCTCATACCTTGCGGCCCGGCAGCGTCTTAGTCTTCAAGCTGTTGATCGTCGTCTTCGACCTCGGGGTCGTGTGGTTGTTGGCGGGCGTCTGCAGGCGGCTCGGCACAGGGGACTTCCCGCTCGTTGCCTACGCCTGGTGTCCCCTGGTGATCAAGGAATTCGCCGGTTCCGGCCACCTTGACGCCGTGCTGGTCTTCCTGGTCATGGTTGCCTTACGTTACGTGGAGGGCTGGGGGAGAGTCCCGCTGGCCCTGGCGGTGCTGGTCAAGCCGACTCCGTTGGTCTTGGTTCCGGCGTTCTTCAAGCGGCTCGGATGGCGGGGCGTGATGCTCCCAGTGGCGGCCCTCGTGCTGATCGCCTCTGATCCCCCAGAAGGCATGAAGGCCTATGCCGCGGCGTGGACCTTCAACCCGGCACTCGCCCGGCTCCTGCCCCTCCACCGGTTAGCCCAGGTGCTGTTTCCTCTGGTCGCGGTCGGACTGATGGCGCTGTTTCTCTATCGCAAAGACGACGGCTCGCGGCAAGCACTCTACCGCCAGGGGCTGTGGCTGTTCGGGACGTTCCTCCTGTGCACGCCAATGCTGGCTCCGTGGTACCTGACGTGGATCTTGCCGTTCGCCGCGATTCGCCGAGCATGGTTCTGGCTGGCGCTCTCGGGGTCGATCTTTCTCTCCTACCATGTGTACCTTCACATGCGGGAGAACCTCTGGTTCGTCGCTTTGGAGTTCGTGATTCCGGTGGCGGTGTGGTTGTGGGCGAGGCGAGCAGCCCAAGCTGAGGCAAGCATGGCCCCGGCCACCGAGTGAAGGGTTGTGAAAGCCCAACAGGCAAGTCTAGGGAGGCGACATGTCGAGCCCGCCTGGCCTGTACGGCCGCGACGCGCAGGGGCCTCGGCCGGGCTTGACGAAAACCTCACTCTGACCTCGGGCTGCTCGGCCCCATCACGAGGCGAGTCCGCGAAGCGGACGGAAGGAAAATAGCCCGCGGTGAAGCCGTAAGGCGGAACCGTGGGTGCCGATCCTCCTCGGGTGAAAGCCCTGGCAGGGGCGGCGGAGAAGTCACGAGGCGTCCCTCGCAGCGTGTGGCAGGGTCGGGACCGGCGTTGTCCACGATGCAGGGGCTTGGCATGCCATGTCGTGACATGTCGTGCCCGCCCCGACAACGGTATCCAGACGTGGAGACTCCCGGCGGCGGCAGTGTGAAACGGCCCACTACCGCCGGCCGCCGTAACGCTCAGAGCCGCAGGTGTCGCTCGTAGACCGCCCCTAATAGGGACAACGCGAAGCGGGTTGAGCCCCGGCCGGACAACGGTTCTATTGCTAGGCGATCAGCTTGGTGACGACGTTGCCGCCGATGTCCGTCAGCCGGAAATCGCGCCCGCGGAACTTGAAGGTCAGCTTAGTGTGGTCGATCCCCAGCAAGTGGAGGATCGTAGCCTGAATGTCGTGCACATGGACGGCGTCCTCGACGGGTGAAAAGCCGATCTCGTCGGTTTCGCCGATCGTCTGGCCGGGCTTGGTGCCGCCTCCGGCGAACCACATCGTAAAGGCATCGATGTGATGATTGCGACCGATCGTGCCCCGTACTTCTCCCATCGGGGTGCGGCCGAATTCGCCGCCCCAGACAACCAGCGTGTCTTTGAGGAGGCCGCGCTGCTTGAGGTCGCGGATCAGGGCGGCGATCGCTTGGTCGATGTCCAAGCAGACCTCATCGAGGCTGTTCTCTAGGTTTTCGGTGAGGCCGCCGTGATGATCCCAACTCGAGTGGTAGAGCTGGATGAAACGTACGCCGCGCTCGACGAGCCGCCGCGCCAAGATGCAGTTGTTCGCGAACGACTTAGCGCCCGCTTCGGCCCCGTACATCTTCAGCGTGGCCTCGGACTCGGTCGAAAAGTCGATCAGCTCGGGGCCGCTGGTTTGCATGCGGTGCGCCATCTCGTAGGCGGAGATCCGGGTAGAAATCTCCGGGTCACCGACGCGCTTGAGTTGCATCCCGTTGAGGTCGAGAACCGCATCGATCGTCGCCTCTTGACGCTCGACATTGAATCCCGGCGGGTTGGACATGTTCAAGATCGGATCGCCACCGCTGCGAAAGGGCACCCCTTGATGTGCCGTTGGCAAGAACCCGCTGGCCCAATTCAGCGCGCCGCCGCGAGGTCCCCGAGGGCCCGACTGCAAGACTACAAATCCGGGCAGCTCCTTCGACTCACTTCCGATGCCGTAGCTGACCCACGAACCCATGCTTGGCCGTCCGAAGATCGGCGTGCCGGTGTTCATCATGATTTTCGCCGGCGCGTGGTTGAAGTTGTCGGTGTGGATCGATTTGATGAAAGCAAGGTCGTCGACGACCTGCGCGGTGTGCGGGAAGCACTCCGATACCCATTTGCCCGACTGGCCGTAGCGTTTGAACTCCCGCTTCGTACCGAGGAGCCTGGGCGGGTCCTTGGTAAAGCTTTCCATGAAGGCAAAGCGCTTGCCTTCCATCATTGAGGGCGGAATCGGTTTGCCGTTCAGCTTTTGCAGTTCGGGCTTGCGTTCCCACAGCTCGAACTGGCTCGGGGCGCCAGCCATGAACAGGTAGATGACGTTCTTCGCTTTCGGAGTGAAGTGCTGCTTCTCAAGTAACGGTCCGCCGCGCGCCGAGCCAAACAGTGAGTCGCCCACGATGAGAGAAGTCAACGCCGTCTTGCCGAGCCCGACACCGCATTGCTCGAAGAAGTGTCGGCGGGTGGTGCGCTCGAGGGCTCGGTCTTGCTGATCCTTGGGTTGCATCATTGCCTCGTCACAAATTCGTCAAGGTTGAGCAGGACGCGCGAAGTAGCGGCCCAAGCCGCGAGTAATGAAGTGTCGTCGCTTTCGGATGCTTCTCCGACTACCTCTCGGGTCTGTTCGGGATGAGTCCGAAAGTCGTCGAGCATTCTCGCAAGAAACGTCCGCAGCCGCGCCTCTTCTTCGGGTTCCGGCACCCGGGCCAGGCAGCGCTCAAAAGCGTAACGGATGCGCTCGGCACGTGTTTCGCCCCCCTGTTCGAGGGTAACCTCGGCGAGGGCCCGGGAAAACTCGGCCTGCGTCTGGTCGTTGAGCAGGGTCAATGCCTGCAGGGGCGTGTTCGAGCGGTTCCGGCGGGTCGTCGTGGACTGCGCGTTCGGAGCATCAAACATCGCCAAGCCTGGATAGGCGGCGGAGCGGCGGAAAAACGTATACATACCGCGGCGGTAACGGTTAGGCCCTTCGTCGGTCTTCCACTCGCGATTGACCTGCGTAAACAGCCCGGAGCCCGCCGGCTGAGGTGGAAAGACGCTCGGACCCCCGACCTTGCGGGTGAGCAAACCGGACGCGCTCAGCGCAGCATCCCGGATGATCTCCGCCTCCAGGCGCAGCCGGTTCTGCCTCGCCAACAGTCGGTTGCCCGGGTCGACCTCCGACAGCTCGGGCCGTGCGGCTGACGACTGCCGATAGGTCGCCGAGGTGACGATCAGGCGATGCATCGCCTTCATACTCCAATCGCGGCGTACGAATTCGGACGCCAGCCAGTCCAACAGTTGGGAGTGGCTCGGCGGCGTCCCTTGCGAGCCAAAGTCGTTCTCCGTCTCCACGAGTCCCAAGCCGAAGTAACGCTGCCACATGCGGTTCACGGTCACCCTAGCGGTGAGGGGGTTTTCGGGCGAGACCAGCCAGTGAGCCAGATCAAGCCGGCTGGCAGTTTCCGCACCGGGCAGGTCCGGAAGAACAGCGGGAGTTCCGGGACGAACCGGGTCGCCTTTTCGCGTAAAGTCGCCGGACACATGAACAAAGGCCTCGCGCGGCTGAGGCAACTCGCGCATGATCAGAGCTGTTTCGAGCTTGGGTTCGGCCTCCCGAAGCGCGCGCAGACCGTCCCGCCGTGCTTGCCGAGCGGGGTCTTGAGAGGCGAAGAAGCGATCCAGCACGCCCTTTTGAAGCGAGACCCGCTGCTCGGGTGGGGTTTCGAGAATCTCCCGGATGTGCGGCGCGATCTCTGAGCGCTCCTCGGTAGAAAGCCCGTGTTCCCAACTGGCCAGTTTCTTCTCCAACTCCTTCTCGTACGCTTCCAGCTCTTTCTCGAGGATGGATATCTGGTGCCGGACCGCGTCTCGACCTGCAAAGTCTTCGGGCTCGCCGAATTCGAGAATCGGGTCCAGTGTACGTTTGTCACCTTGCCCGACAGAAGACTCACCCCGTTCGTCCACGTTGTTAAAGAACGCATATAGCTGGTAGAAATCCTTCTGAGAGATCGGGTCGAATTTGTGGTCGTGGCAGCGGGCGCAACCCACAGTCAAGCCCAGGAAAGCCGCGCCGGTCGTGCTCACACGGTCGACGACAGCTTCGACCCGGTACTGCTCGAAGTCGATTCCGCCCTCCTCATTGATCATCGTGTTGCGGTGAAAGCCTGTGGCGACGAGTTGGTCCTGTGTCGGACTGGGGAGCAGGTCGCCGGCGAGCTGCTCCGTGACGAAGCGGTCAAACGGCATGTCGTCATTGAGCGCGTTGATCACCCAGTCACGGTACCTCCACATCGAGCGCGTACTGTCGATCGAGTAGCCGTTCGAATCGGCATAGCGCGCGATGTCGAGCCAATGACGTCCCCAGCGCTCGCCGTAGTGAGGCGAATCGAGCAGGCGATTCACCACGCGCTCGTAGGCGCCCGGCTCTGTGTCGGCAAGGAAGCCGGCAATCTCTTCGGGAGTCGGTGGCAGGCCGATCAGATCGAGACTGACTCGGCGAATGAGAGTCCGGCGCGATGCTTCCGGCGAAGGTCGTACCTGCTTTTCTTCCAGCCGAGCCAAGACGAACCGGTCGATCGCGTTCTGCACCCACTCGTCGGCATTGACGGCGGGGGGCTTGGCCCGATTCACCGGTTGAAAAGCCCAGTGCGACGGCCCCGCACGCTCGGCCTGTTCACCGGCCTCGACACCCCATACGGCCCCTGAGCGAACCCACTCTGTCAACGTCGCCACTTCATGGCTTTCCAGCGGTCCACCGGGCGGCATTTTCAGCTCATCTACTCGCCTGACTGCTTGGATCATAAGGCTCTGGTTCGGTTGTCCTGGAATGACCGCGGAGCCGCGCCCGCCTCCCAGCATGGCGCTCTCGCGGGACGCCAGCGAAAGCCCGCTCATCTTGGCTTCGTCGTTATGACAACTAACGCAATTCTTAGCAAACAGCGGGCGGACCTTTTCCTCGAAGAACCCTGCCGCGCTAGGGTTCGCTTGAGCACATAGGAGTTGCGCCGCCGAAACCCCCAGCATCACCACCAGCGTAAGCCGGCGGATGCCCGATCGGCCTCCTCTCAGCAGAGCCACTGGATACATTCTAACGGAGATTCCCGAGTTGACCTGGCAGAGAACCTCGGTCGAGCACTGGCACTTCACACCCGAACACAAACCCCGTGCCTCAGCAACTGGATTCACCGCGGTAACCGGTTCCTGGCGAAGGAACTAATCCGGGCGGTCGAAACCGGCACTGTGCGCTGCTCCTCAGGTCAAGACGCCCTCTACGTGATGGAAATGATGCAGGGAATCAGAGCAAGCCGACACCTCGTCGGATCGGCCCTACGTTATGTAGAACCGACCTGTCCGCTTCCCGTAGGAGCGCCGCGGGCAGGAGCCTCGCGGTCGTCAAACTTGGGATCTTGCGCCCCATCGACTCAGGCCGACCTCGCCGCGGCTAGCGCCGCGCCGTAATCCGGATGGTCGGACACCACGGGAACGTATTCCGCGTACGTGATTTTATTGCCGCCGTCCACGACGAACACCGCCCGCGAGTGGATGCGCAGCGCCGGGATCATCACGCCCCAGGCCTCGCCGAACCCGCCCGTCTTGTGGTCGGACAGCGTCCGCACTTGCTCCACGCCGGCAGCGCCGCACCACCGTTTTTGTGCAAAGGGAAGATCACAGCTCACCGCGTAGATCTTGACGTCGCCGAGACTTGCGGCCTCCTCGTTAAAGCGCTGGGTCTCCTCGTCGCATACCGGCGTGTCGAGCGAGGGCACGGCCAAGAAGACGCGCACCCCGTTGCCCGTAGCGGCCAGGTCCACCGCGCTCATGTCGTTGGCTACCAACTCGAAATCAGGGGCTGTGTCGCCGGCCTTCAGCTCAGTTCCGGCCAGTGCCAGGGGATTGCCTTGCAGGGTCGTTGTTCTCTCGTCTGCCATTTCCGCCTCGAATGAAAGGACCGTAATCGTCCGGATTCGCTCCGTTCGGGCGCGTGGGCCGCCCTTTACTTCGTCCCGAAAGCCTACGGAAGCGTAACTGTCCAAGTTAGCAGTCCCTACGCGACCCGTCAAACGGTAGGGTCTCCGTTCGCTATCGAAGGAACCGATGATGAGACGCCTCTCGCTCCGGAGTGCCGCCGATACGGCTCCAATGGTTGCCGAATAGGTATCGGGCGGCAACTTGCTCGGTCTCGACTCGAGTCAGTGGAGAGGGAAGACGAGTTCCATCGTTTCCGGTGCACCCTCATGAAGAGGGTCGAAACCAAGTTCTGCGCACCAGTCACATAACGGAACAAACGAGCAATCCGTCTTCCAACACTTCACTTTCCCCCGCAAGGCAAAATAGAGACGCGAAAGGTGGTCCTGGGCCTGTCCCCGCAGCAGGATCAGATCGCCGGACCGGATCTCATCCGATAGGAAGTCGGCCGCTTCTTGGACGGTCGCGAAACGGTGGATCCGTTCCGCCGACATTCCTGCCGAGATCACGGCCTGCGACACTTCGAGATTGTCAGGCCCAACGAACAGCACCATCTCGGCTGACTCGTTGATTGCAGCGGCCAGGGTAGGAATGTCACATGGCGGACTTGCCGCGTCGTTAACTCTTCCACAGACCAAGATGCGACGCCGTACTTGAGTGTCCCTGAGAATCTCTAACGCTGCCAAATAGGCGCTAACTGACCCGTTGAACTCGTCGCGTAACACGACTGCACCTTGGGGTACGGGCGCGGGATCCAGCCGAGCAGGTGGTGGCCCAATGTGCTGCAGCGCCTCTACCGATTCACGTACCCCCACCCCACAGCACCTAGCCGTGGCGATCGCTGCGATCAACGAGACAACCCAGTGCCGCCCGACAAGATTCGTCTGCAGCCAGTAAGACCCCTCTGGGGAGTTCACGCGCAGGCGCAGGCGGTCCGGCCAAGTCGCGGAGACCCCATCGGCCCACACAGCATCAGACGATGAACCGAAGAACGCGGTTCGACAGGGGAGGCCGTCCGCCATAGAGACGACTCGGTCATCATCATGGTTCAACACAGCGAGGCCCTTTGCCCCTAGGCCTCGGACGAGCCTTCCCTTCTCGGCGGCCACATTCTCGAGCGAGCCGAAACCTTCCAGGTGTCGGTTCGCGATACCGGTAACGAGGACAATGTCAGGCCGGATCATCCACGACGAACGCCACATTCTTCCGGGTATTTTTATGCCTACTTCCAGGACAGCGAAGCGGTGGCGGGGTTGAATCTTCAGCAGGACCCGCGGCAGCCCGTGGCGTCCGTTGTCAACCGAGTTGGTACCGACGATCTCAAACCGGCTCGAGAGAATGGCCTGAAGACACCTGGAGACCGTGGACTTGCCCATGCTACCCGTGATGGCCACCACGGTCAGTGGCCTCATCAGGCGACGCCAAACGGCCGCTAGAGCAACGACAGCGCAGTTATAGAGGAGCCAAAGTGAGTAGCGAATGGACCTTGCTGTAGGCACCGCTGTTCTTTGCCCAAACCTCCCTTGCGTCTTCAAGAGGTCACGACCTTCATGTCAACCAGGATTCCCCTTTGGGCCCCGGCACCGTGACAGTATACCCCCGAGCCGCTCTGAACAGCAGTCAGGAGCCTTCTGCTTTGCGGATTAGGGTTCCAGCGTATCAAGCCGGGCCCGCCGCCAACGCTCTGGTAGACTGAACTCCACGTGCCCGAACTGGCCCATGAACGGGCTTCTGACAGGCGTCCGGGCTCGATCCCGGCCGCCGTGCAGGGTTTCGCCGGTCTCGCCCAAGACCCCGCTGTGCAGGACGGACTGGCCTTCTTCGGCCGCGAGAAACGCTGGATCAACGAGCAGCACCTCGAGGTCTGCCGGGTCCCGGCACCGACCTTCCGCGAACAGCAGCGAGCCGACTACCTGGTAACCGCGTTTCGAGAGATCGGCCGTCTGGCACGCATCGACGACGCCGGGAACGTCGTCGTCCCCATAACGCTTGTCGGCGACGCCCCCTTCATTGCCGTCACCGCCCATATGGATACCGTCCTCGCGCCGCGAGAGCCGGGTGACATCCAACTGCGGTCCGACGGCACGTTGGAGGGCCCGGGCGTCACCGACAACGGTTCCGGCCTGGCGGCGCTACTGGCTCTGGCCCGCGCGCTAGATCCGGCCCGTCTGCCGCCCGATGCGCGCCGCAACGTCCTGCTCGTCGCCAACGTGGCTGAGGAGGGTGAGGGCAACCTGCACGGCATGAATTACCTCTGCCGGCACTCGCCCTTACGTTCGCGAATCGAGGGCTATCTAGTCCTCGACGGTGCTTCCACCGGACACATCACTGCTGAGGCCCTGGGCAGCCGCCGCTTCGAGATCGTCATCGAGGGTCCCGGCGGACACAGTTGGAACGACTTCGGCCGCGCCAACCCGGTGCACGCGCTGGGCCGAGCCGTGGCCGCCCTCGCGGACGCACGGCTGCCGCCGTCGCCGCGAACCACGCTCAGCGTCGGCGTGATCGAGGGCGGGTGGGGAGTGAATTCTATCGCGCCGGTCGCGCGCGCCAAGGTCGATATCCGCTCGCGCAGCAACGGTGCCATGCATACCGCAGTCGAGACCATGCAGGCCCTGGTGACGCGTGCCCTCGATGCTGAGAACCGGGGCGCCACTGACCGCCTGTCAGGCTTCAAGATCCGCGAGATCGGCTGCCGGCCGGCCGCCGCGGCCATCGAGCCCAACCCGGTCGTCGAGTGCCTGCAGAGCATCGACGCCTATCTCGGCATCCGCTCTCGCCTCGACTGCGCCTCAACCGACGCGAATGTCCCGTTGTCGCTGGGTTGTCCCGCGGCGGCAATCGGCGCCGGCGGACGTGGCGGCGGCGCCCACTCGCCCGCCGAGTGGTACTCACCCGAGGGCCGCGAACTGGGCCTCCAGCGCATCTTCCTCGCCCTCGCCTCTCTCCTCACCTCGCCCACAAGCGCCACGGGATGAGAGTCAGCGATATCCTCGAAGTCGAGATCGAGCAGATCGGCTTGCTCCGCAACAAGATCGTCCCGGTGAAAACGCAGTAGTGTGTGGAACGGTCGCACTGAGCGAATGTCGGCGTCAGGGTCGCCACCGCTCATATCTCGCAGCACGAATTACGTGCCTGAGGCCCGCGGATTCACCCTAATCAGGGTTGTCTCACCGCCACCGCCTCGCCGACCTCCAACCCTCGAATCCAGTCAAACAACAACCTCGCCCCCCGTTCATCGATCCTATTCGTACTCGTCGGCGGCATCTGGTTCACCCCCCGAACCGTCACCCGCTTGTAGAGCAGCGACCGCTCCGGCGCACCCGGCGCCACCAACTGGGCGTTGGCAATGCCCATGGTGTCGTGGATGGGCACGTCGCCGATGAGCTTCGCTTCCTCAAGCGGCGTCTTGTAGGCAAGCTGGATGTTCGAGTTGCCCCCACCGCTACCGACGTGGCACATGGCGCAGTTAACGTGCAGATAGGTCTTGGCGCGCTTCTCGAGATCGGCCGCCTCATCGAACGGGTCCGGGAAGGCGGCGTACTCCGGCGGGGCCTTCTCCAGAGGCTGCTTGAAGATCCCGATGTGGTTCAGGGTACGCAGTTGGTTGTCGGCCACTCCTCCGTAGTCGTGATCGCGGTTCATCTGGTGGGTATTGAGGCCCAGCACGAACCCCGCGGCGCGTGAGTGACAGAACATGCACTCGGTGCGGCTCGGGTAGTGCCACACCTGCCCGCGTTCGCCTCCAGGTGCGCTCGGGTCCTTGATCGCATAGCTACGGTCCAAGCCGCCGGCTGCGACGAGGTTGGCGTCGGTCTGCTCGTCGTTCCAAGCATAGGTGTAGCCAACCCAGTGATCCTCCTGCTTGACCACGATCCTTGTCTCGATCCGTTTGGCCGACGACGGGTTCCCTTCCTCCATGTCGAGCGTGAACGACTTGACGGTCACCGCACCGTCATCGAACGCCCAGGCGCGGTCCTCGGTGAAGTCGATGCCCAACTCGCCGGGGATCGCGAAGAACCGCTCCTTGCGCGCCCCGTCCGACCAGAATGGCGCGTTGATTGAGTACGGGATCACTCCGGGAGCGACCTGATGGTCCTTGACCGCCGTGAACAGCCCGGTTTCACTCAACTTGCGCGGAAACGGCGGCAGGTCCTTAGCCGGCGGCGGACGGTGGTCGAGCTGGTAGATCTCACCGCGATCGTAATCGAGCGCGTAGAACGAACCGTCGCGCGCGACGCCGAAGCTCGAGATCTTGACCGTGGTGTTGGCCAGTTCCTCGTGCCAGGTCACCTTCTTCTGCTTGTGGTTGTAGCGCAGGCCCCACATCTTGCCGTACTGGTAATCGCCGTAGAGGTACACGCCGCGCAACTCGGGAAACTTGTCACCCTCATACACATACCCGCCGGTGATCGAGCGGCACTCGGTGTGGTGGTGCTCAGCGATCGGCGGGACGATCGGCGTCGGCCCCTGTACCTTGCTGGGGTGGAACGGATGCGACCCTTCCTTGACGCTCCAGCCGTGGTTGCTGCCGCGGCTCACCAGCTCGATCATCTCCCACAGATCCTGGCCGACATCGCCCACCCAAGGCTGTCCTGTGATCGGATCGAAGCTGAAGCGCCACGGGTTGCGGAAGCCGTAGGCCCAGATCTCCTCTCTCGCTCCCGCCCTGCCGACGAAGGGATTGTCTTCGGGGATCGAGTAGTGGCGGCCCGGGTCGGGATCCTCGACGTCCAGGCGCATCATCACGGACAGCAAATCATCGACGCCCTGCCCGGTACTCTCGCGGTCGGAGCTGCCCGTGCCGTCGCCGGTGGCGACGTAAAGATAGCCGTCGGGACCGATGATGGCTTCGCCGCCGTTGTGCCCGCCGCCGGGCCACTCGATGATGATCGTCTCGGACTCGGGATCCAGCCGCGGCGGATCGCTTCCCGGTTCCCGTTCGAACCGCGACACACGGCTGATCTGCTCGGGCTGCTCCCCGTCCTTGCCCTTGAGGCTTGGGTCGATGCCGCTGAAGACGAAAACCTGCCCGTTTTCCGCGTACTGGGGGTGGAACGAAAACGCCGACACGCCGCGTTTCATGTCCAGAAAGAGGTCCTTTGTTCCACGGACATCATCCGGGCGGAAGCTGTAGATCTGGCCCTCGTACTCGGCCACGAAGAAACGCTCGGACATCGGATCCTGGGCGATGAAGACCGGGTGCTTGAAGATGAACTGCGGAAACGCGCGAATCAGCTGGTAGGGCGACGGTGGCTCGGGCGAGCCGACGACGCGCGACGTCGTCCACGTGATCCGGCGTGCCAAGCCGTAGGGCTTCTCCGCCCCATTCGGTGCCGGTTGCGAAAAAACGGGCTCGTTTCCCAGCGACGCGAGCAGTGCGGCAGCTGCAACTGCCGTGACGCAGCTACGAAGGGTCAGAGGTTTCAAATCCTCGTCTCTTCACTTCCTTGCAGACGGACGAAGCTTATCACAAACGAGGTCTGGAACATTTCGGCTCACTCCTGTTCTAGTGTAGTGCACCATAAATAATGTAACTTATATTGGCTTCCCATCGTCTCTATTAACAGGAGGCATGGGATGCGAAGAGCACAACCAGTAACTTTGAACACAGCGCAATGCAAGCAGTTGGACCGCTACGCGCGCGGCCGCCAAGTCGCCGTTCGTCTCGCCCTGCGAGCCAGGATTGTCCTGCTGGCCGCCGACGGTCTCGAGAATAAGCAGATCGCCGCACAGCTCGGTGTCTCGCGGCAGTTGGTGGCCCGCTGGCGCACGCGCTTTCTCGAAAGCAGCATCGCCGGCATTGCAAAAGACGCCCCACGGCCCGGTCGTAAACCTGCCGTCTCGAAGCAGAAAGTACAGCAGATCATCCACAAGACCACCCGCGAGAAACCGTCCAACGCCACCCACTGGAGCCGCCGCACCATGGCCGCCGCGGCCGGCGTCAGCGCTTCCACCGTGGGACGGATTTGGCGCGCCCATGGCCTCAAGCCCCACCGCGTCAAGACCTTCAAGCTCAGCAATGACCCGCGTTTCGCCGAGAAACTCGACGACATCGTCGGACTCTATCTCAATCCGCCTGAGCATGCTCTGGTTCTCTCGCTCGATGAGAAGTCCCAAATCCAAGCCCTCGATCGCACCCAGCCCGGCCTGCCGCTCAAAAAGGGACGCGGCCAAACGATGACCCACGATTACAAGCGCAACGGCACGACCACCCTGTTTGCGGCGCTCAACAGCCTTGACGGCAGCGTGATCGCCGAGTGCATGCCCCGACACAGCCACCAGGAATGGCTGCGCTTCCTGCGCTTAATTGACCGCCGCACTCCCAAGGACAAACAGCTTCATCTCATCGTGGACAACTATGCCACCCACAAGCATGCCGCTGTGAAGCGTTGGCTCGATCGTCACCCGCGCTTCCACATTCATTTCACCCCGACCTCGGCGTCGTGGCTGAACATGGTCGAGCGATTCTTTCGCGATCTCACCGTCAAGCGCCTGCGCCGCGGCGTGTTTCGCAGCGTGGACGAGCTCGTCGCCGCCATTGACGACTACATCGCCCAGCACAACGGGCATCCCACGCCCTTCATCTGGACCGCGACCGCCTCCGACATCCTCGAGAAAGTCAAGCGCGGACGTGCCGCCCTGCATAAGGTGCAATCTGCTTGACGCACTACACTAGCGTGTATACATGCCTGCCGAGCCTGATTGCATCGGCCCATGGTCGGAAGTGAAGCTGGCCCTCTTGCGGGAGTATGCGGCACCCTATTCCAATATCATCGCGGATAACGGCTTCTATCACGTGTACATCGACGGCTTCGCCGGACGCGGATTGCATACATCCAGTCGAATCGTCAGTCACAGGAACGGCTATCCGTTCGTTTCTTGGGCTCCTCAGCCGCTGCTTCTCCTGGGCATGGCGGATGAGGCTCTCCGGCGCGGCCCGGATCGACGAGCGTGATGTCAGGGAGTTCGACGACCGTTTCCATCAGCCCGAAAGCCGCTTCCTCGGGCCTCTGCCAGACTCGCAGACCCTTCCAGTTGAATATGGCTCGCCTTGAAAGATAACCTTCGCCGATCACAAAAAGAACTACACGCTTGGGCCGGGCTGTGCAGTCGTGCAAGCGAAAGAAAGACAGCTTGTTGGAATCAAAGCGACGTCTTGCCTCAAACCTTCCGTCCCGGCCAGTGAGAACCCAGTCCGGGTACTCACGCGGTCTGGCCGATACCATTTCACCGCGCTTCGCGTGGTCTAAGAAAGAGAATACTCGCACGCTTTCAATGGGCTGTCGACCTCGGTATCCCTTAACCGTGCCCTGAATCACGTACAAGTCGTCGCGACACTTGCTCCACCCAGCGCTGGGTAGAAGAATGAGTGCCAACCAGATACTGAGGCCGGCACGTATCGCTAACGAACTGAAACCGTCTGGACCAAGGCTCGCAACTGGGATCTTTCGAAACAGCCCGTTGACTGTCGATCGTAGTTCTTCGATCAACCAGCGAAATGAGGTGAGGGCGGTCATCGTGATGCCTCCCTCCGCGGCGTTCTGACGAACGGTTGAGCGGACAGCTTTCAAATAGTTGATTTGGGTCGTTTCGTCCAGCCGCCGAGTCGATCCGAGGAAAGCAAGGGCTTTCGAGTCTTTGATGTGATGCAGCGTGTTCATGGCACCAGTACCAGGTCCTCACAAAACGATCAGAACGGCTGCTGCAGATGAACGCGCTTCTCGACTGGCGGCCGCAGATTTGGATGGGAGCGAGCGTAACACGTGAAGACTATCTCTTCCGTGTCGATCACCTTGCGCAAGGCCGGGGCGAGCATGAAGTTCCTCAGCATTGAGCCTCTGCTCGGGCCAATCCACAGGATTGAGCTCCTCGGCATCAACTGGGGATGGGGGGAGTCCGGCCCGAGGGCACGAGCAATGGATGCCTCATGGGTCCGCGAGATTCGTGACCGCTGCACTCGGGCTCGCGTACCTTTCTTCTTCAAACAGCGGGGAGGGCCTGTTCAAGTCGCGGACAGGTCGACTCCTTGACGGTCGCAAGTGGGATCAGATGCCCGTTCAGCCTCCCGAGCCCTCAACGGACCGCGACTCCGAAGAACTGGTCGCTCTCGCGTGAAACTACGATCCCGGACTGGCGCGCAGTGTCCATTGCATCGTCTGCAAAACCGCTCTTGATAGTGCGTCCCCCTACCCCGGAACCCGCGGAGGAATCTTCAACGCCTCGCGCGTGCGCGGCGTCGGCACGCCGGAGACGCGTAAGTTGTTGGCCTTCTGATACTCGCCAAGTGCGTTGGACGTCGCCTCATCCAGTACGCCCGAGATCGGCCCGGCATAGAGCCCTTCGGCTTGCAGTGCTGTCTGCACGTTCTTGACGACCGAAGGGTAATAGTTCTCGTAGGTCCCGCCGTCCAGACCTTGAATCATGATCCAGCCGCCGCCCTTGACGCCGGCCCACTTCGGCGTGCCGAGGGCGCCCTGCACCGCGGCGGCCGCCGGTTTCGGGGCGGGCGGGGGCTCGGCCGGTTTCGGCTCGTACTCGACCGGTTTCGGAGCCTCGGTGGGTTCCCGTTCGGCAACGGGCTCGGGCTCAGGAGCCTCCTGGCACCCTGCCGCGGCGAGAAGGACAACGATCGTTACAGCGACCGGTCCTGCTGTTCGGATCTTCATGGCGGCTGCCTCCTTCGAAGTTAGCCTGGCAAGCTTCTCCCTTTCACCCATATCCTACGACGAATCGCAGGCGAACATCGCTGGGCCTGGGATGAGCTTTACCGCAATCCGTCAGGAGAGTGCTGGCTTTCTGCCGGCCTGGCTGAGCTCTATGGTGTTCAGCTGCAAGCAGTGCAAGGAGCATGTTGAAGCCCAATGATAATGTCCCCTTGAGCGCCCAATAGAAATGTCCCCTAATCTGGACCTCTGCGAGGAGGTGAAAGATTGGGAAGGACATGGATGAGTGCCAAGGAGTTGAGGCGCGGCGAAGTGCTGAGCCGAGTGAAACGAGGGGAACTGAAGTTGACCGAAGCCACCGCACTGCTGGAGGTCAGCTACCGCCAAGCGAAGCGGCTCAACAAGCGTTACCGAGCAGGCGGGGTCAAGGCTTTGGTGCACGGTAACGTCGGCCGCGCTTCGAACCGAGCCGATGACAAGCGCCGCGAGCAGGTTCTCGAGTTGGTGCACGCAAACTATGCGGGCGAGGGGCACGAGCGCTTCGGGCCGACGCTGGCGTCGGAACATCTGGCAGCCGATCAGGGCCTGGAAGTGCCGCGCGAAACGCTGCGGCGCTGGATGCTCGCGGCGGGCCTGTGGAGCCGGAGTCGCAAGCGCCCACCGCATCGCAGCCGGCGGCAACGCAAAGCGCACTTCGGCGAGCTGATTCAACTCGACGGTTCGCACCACCACTGGCTGGAAGGACGCGGCCCGAAAGCCTGTCTGATGAACTTTGTCGATGACGCGACCGGTCTTGCACTGTGCCGCTTCTCGGGCCAGGAAACGACCTGGGCCGCGGCCGATCTGCTCCAAGCCTGGGTGCGCCAACACGGCGTTCCCAAGGCGTTGTACTGCGACTGGAAAAACGTCTACCAGCGCCAGCCGACGTCGCGGGAAGCACTGGAAGGCATCAAGCCCGAGACGCAGTTCGGGCGCATGTGCGCGAAGCTTGGCATTGGCATCATTGCCGCATCGTCGCCGCAAACCAAGGGACGTGTCGAACGCCATCACGGCACGCACCAGGACCGCCTGATCAAGAAGATGCGGCTGCGGGGCATCGTTGATTACGAGGCGGCGAACCGTTACCTCGGCGAGGAGTACTTAGCCGAGCACAACGAGCGCTTCTGCTGCGAGCCGGCGGCGGGAGCGGACTTTCACCAGGCGCTACCCCGCGGCACCGAGCTGCGAGGGGTGTTCTGCTTCGAATACGAACGGGTGGTGAGCAACGACCAGGTGGTGCGTTTCGAGAATCGTTGTTTGCAGTTGAAGCCGAAACGCAATCAGGGCGTGGGGGCGGGTGCACGGGTGACGGTCCAACAGGGGCGCGATGAGAGCTTGCAGGTGAGGTTTGAGGGGCACGAGATCGAGCACGAAGTGATCGCCACGCCGACGCCACGGCTGCGGACGAAGCCGGCACCGCAGGGGAACGTGGTGGCCGGACGCAAGCCGGCGGCGAACCATCCCTGGCGGCGAGCTGTGCTGCGGAAAACACGAGCTGCGAATTCATAAGAGGGCTGTGGAAATGCCGGGTCGGATGGAAAGCGTGGAAAACCTTGTGGCGGCAGCCGTGCCGGGCTCGAGGAACCGTGGATGGTTTTCCACCCTTCCCACCGCCCCTTGGAAATCGCTGCGCGATTCCCACAGTTCCACAGCCCCGACGATGACGATTCTCTCCTATCACCAAGGGGACACTTCTACTGGGCTACCGAAGGGGACATTTCTATTGGGCCTTGACAAAGCAGTGCAAGGAGCACTGCACCGCAGCCGTGGATCGGCTATTCTGTCCGTGGCGCAATGCCAGAACCGAATTCCGGTTTCGAGAACGGCTCCGTAATACGGTCGGAGTAGTCTTCGTGCGTCGTCGATCAGGGGGGCATCCCATGACCAACAAGAAGCTTTACATGTTGGCTGCCGTGCTCGTGGCAACGGCGATCGGGTGCAGCCCGGTCGAGGCCCCGCGCGAGGCTCAGCGCTACACGATCGAGCAGTTCCTCAACACGACTTCCATCGGAGGCGGCTCGTTCTCGCACGACGAGAAGACGGTCCTCTATGCGAGCGACGCCTCAGGTGTCGTCAACGCGTACACCGTTCCCGCGACGGGCGGAACATCGACCCAGCTCACCCATTCGACCGAGGACAACGTCTTCCCGGTCTCGTTCTTCCCCAGTGACGACCGCATCCTCTACCGCGGCGATAGGGGAGGCAACGAGCTATATCACATCCACCTCCGCGAGGAGGACGGCACGGTCAAGGATCTGACTCCCGGCGAGAAAAACCGCGCGCAGTTCAACGGTTGGGCCTACGACGAGAAAAGTTTTCTGTACCAGTCGAACCTCCGCGATCCGCGCTACATGGATCTCTACGAGATGGACATTGCTACCTTCAAGCCGCGAATGATCTTCAAGAACGAACGCTTTGCGGTCGGGCCGGTCTCGCGAGACAAACGCTACGTCGCTCTGAACGAGTCTGTCACGAATCACGACTCGAACATCCACCTTTACGACGCCGAGACCAAGGAAACGAAACTGCTGACGCCCCACGAAGGCGAAGTTACGTTTTTCGCGGTCACTTTCAGCCCGGATGCCAAAAACCTCTACTTCGTCACCAACGAGAACAGCGAGTTCTGGTACCTGAAGCGCATGGATCTGGCCTCGGGCGATTCGGAAACGGTGGCTGAGGCCGAGTGGGACATCATGTTCGCCCAGTTGTCTCGCGAGGGCAAATACCTGATGACGGCGGTCAACAACGATGCCCGCACGGAGATCAGCATCGTCGACACAACAACGAATCAGCCTGTCGAGATGCCCGATCTACCGGACGGCGACGTCACCTCGGTTGCGTTCTCAAAAAGCGAAAAGCTGATCCGTTTTCTTCACAGCGGCGCACGCTCGCCGAGCAACCTGTTCGTCTATGACATCGAGGCGAAGAAGTACGCCAAGCTGACCGACACGCTCAGCCCCGATGTCGACACCGAGGATCTGGTCGAGACCGAAGTCGTGCGCTACAAATCGTTCGACGGGCTGGAAATCCCGGCCGTGTTGATGAAGCCGCACCTCAAGCCCGGCGAGAAGGCCCCTGCTCTGGTGCAGGTTCACGGCGGGCCGGGCGGGCAATCGCGCACCGGCTACAGCGAGATCTATCAATATCTGGCCAACCACGGCTACGTCATCCTGCGGGTCAACAACCGCGGCAGCTCCGGCTACGGAAAACGTTCCTCAAGCTGGACGATCTCAAGCATGGCGAGGACGACCTACTGGATTGCGTCGAGGCGAAGAAGTTCCTAGCCTCGACCGGCTATGTGGACGACAGCAAGATCGGCATCATCGGGGGCAGCTACGGCGGCTACATGGCCCTGGCCGCTTTGGCGTTTCAGCCGGATGCCTTCGAGGTGGGCGTCGACATCTTCGGCGTGGCCAACTGGCTGCGCACATTGAAGAACACACCTCCTTGGTGGGCGGCGTTCCGCGAGGCGCTGTTCAAGGAGTTGGGCAATCCCGAGACCGACGAGGAGTACCTGAAGAAGATCTCTCCGCTGCTTCACGCCGACAAGATCAAGAAGCCGCTGATCGTCTTGCAGGGGGCCAACGACCCGCGCGTGCTAAAGGTCGAGTCGGACGAGATCGTGGCGGCGGTCCGCAAGAACGGTGTGCCTGTGGAGTATGTGATCTTCGACGACGAAGGGCACGGGTTCACGAAGAAAAAGAACCGGCTCAAGGGGTGGCAGGCGATACTGAACTTCCTCGATACGCACTTGAAGGGAGTGCCGTGAGCCCGCGCCCGTCCTGCGGCTGTTGCTGCCGCAGCCATCGAACCAGTCACAGATTTCTGATCGAGTGTTTTCAATCACTTAGGCCACAATCAGTCCGAAACCCTTTGTTCGTCATGCTAGGCTGAAACTGGAAACGACCGGTGCGGATCGATCACCGGATCAATACGACCGTTTCCTGGCCAGGACAGTTTTCGTGTTGCTCTCCGACCGTGGTCATCTCCCGCGGACGGCGGCTCCTCCGTTTCACTAGAGGAGAGGACCGTCCGCTCATGCCTGCTCTTTCGTTCCCGTTGTGGGCAGGCCGCTGGGGTTAAGACCGATGGGAGCCAGAGGGCCCTCTGCAATTAAGAGACGGGTGTTACGTTTTCGAGAAGTACGTCGCCGGCACCATCGCGTGGGATGCCTGCGCCTGCCTACTCGATCTCCAGTCGAGCCGCGACCGTTGGTACCCATGGAGTCAGATCCCTGCCAAGTGTGGCAGAAAGCTTTCAGCGCTCCGGACAGAGGCGCGGGTGTGCACCCGCGCGTTCCCTCAAGGTCGCAGCTCTGTCCGGTCCGTCAGGAAGACCCTCCTTGGAAACCGGTCATTTCCGGACATCGCCCCAGGGTAAGGGCCATGCCCGTCAAGGCGCGGAACCGAGGGCGCGTGGCGGCGACGCCTGCGGCCCTCGGGCCAGCCACTGTGCCTTATAATTCTGATGTGGGGGCTGTGCCCGAAACCGGGTCTCGTCCGTCTAGAAAACTAGGACCCGGACGCCCGGCGTCCCGGATGGACCGGTTCCCTGGCGCACGGTTCCCAGGCCCAAGGTTCAAGGAGACGACTTAATGGAGCGCAAACGACAGTCCGGCCTGCTTGGTGAGTTCGGAGAGCGTAAGCTACTCTCGTTCACACTGGTTCTCTTCACGCTCGCCGTCGGCATGGTCTTGGGCACGTTGATCTCCGGCGACGCCGGCGCGGCCCGCAAGGGCAAGGCGGCCCCGGACGCCACGCCGCTTACCGTCCCCGATCCGGTGCCGGCCGAGAACGAATTTTCCCGTATCGCCAAGACGATCCGGCCCTCGGTGGTCCACATCAAGGTCGAGACCCTTCCCAAGACAACGGCGGCCGGACAACGCGAGCGCAACCTCGGGGACGAGATGTTCCGGCGTTTCTTCGGCCTTCCCGACGGGCCTCCCGGCCGTGACATGCCCTCGCCGTTTCGCCGTCCCGGTGAAGGCTCGGGCGTCATCGTCGACCCCAACGGCTACATCATCACCAACAACCACGTGGTCCAAAAGGCCGACCGTATTCGCGTGCGGCTGTTCAACAACGGTGCGGCTGGCACGGAAGAGTTGATCGAAGGGGAGCTGATCGGCTCCGACCCGGAAACCGACCTGGCCGTCATCAAGATTGACGCCGGCCGTACGCTGAAGGCCGCCCCGATCGGCAACTCCGATGCCGTTACCGTGGGCGACTGGGCCATTGCCGTCGGCTCCCCCTTCGGCTACGAGGAAACGGTGACGGTCGGGATTATCAGCGCTAAATCGCGCGAGGTCGAAGGCAACCAGCGCCGCAGCTTCCAGCGCTTCCTGCAGACCGACGCCGCGATCAATCCCGGCAACAGCGGCGGCCCGCTGCTCAACATTCGCGGCGAGGTGATCGGCATCAACACCGCCATCGTGTCACGCAGCGGCGGCTCGGAAGGTCTGGGCTTCTCGATGCCGTCCAACACCGCGGTTAAGGTTTATAACCAGATCATCCAGCACGGCAAGGTCACGCGCGGGTCGATCGGCGTCTCCTTCAGCCCCGACCAGCCGGTCGCCCTGTTGCGGTCCTACGGAGCGAAAGATGGCGGCGTGCTGGTCACGGAGGTCCGCGACGGTGGCCCGGCGGACGAGGCCGGCATGAAGGACGAAGACGTCATCGTTGAGATCGGCGGTAGGAAGATCCGCACCGGGGACGAGCTGATCGAAACGGTGGCATCCAAGAGCGTGGGCGACACGATTCCGATCGTCGTAGTGCGAGACGGCGAGCGCGTCACTCTCAACGTTGACATTGCCGACCGCGCCGTCCTGTTCCCTGAACTCGGCTACGTCGAGCCCGAGGACGAAGAAGAGCGTGAGACCGCGCAGGTGATGTTCGGTATCGAGGTCTCGAAACTCAGCGCGTCGGACCGTAAACAGTTGGACTTCAAAGAGACAGGCGGCGTGCTAGTGACAAAAGTGGAACCCGCGTCCTTCGCCGATGATATCGGCATGTCGGACAATGACATCATCGTCGCCATCAACCGTAAGCCGATCAGCGGGATCGACGATATCCGAACGATTCAAGACGCGCTCAAGCCGGGTGACGACGTGGCCTTCAAGGTGATGCGGCGCATTCCGGGCCGGGAAGATTGGGTGACGAACTATCTGGCCGGCGTTCTCCCCAAAGACAAGAACGGACGGTTCTAGGAGACAGAGCCGCGCCGGTTAGGGCGCGCGCCCGCGGGCTTACGCCCGTGGCTCCGTCGCGCGTCCCACAAGTGACCGCAGCTTCTGGCTCGCCGCGGGGAGCCGCCTAACAAGCGCGCCGCCGAGCAACAGTCCATAGACGGGCAGGTACTCCAGCCGGCGGAACTCGTCCGAGTACTCCCACACCCCGAGCGCGTCGTAGCCGATGAGCACGTGGTAGGAGAGGGCGGCCAAGGCCGTCCAGAGCAACAGGGCGGCGTTGGGGTAGGCTGCCAGGAAGGGTACGAGCCAGGTCAGATACCACGGGAAGCAGTTCGCCGAAAGAAACAGCAGAATCGCCGTCGCCCACTTCGCAGCCCGCACCAATGGAAGCTGCAGGCACCACAGCGCCGCCAATGAACCGGCGAGCAAACGTGTCACCAGTTCGGTGCCGGCCTCGAGGTCGCGGTCGACCCACTCGTAGATCAGCCCGTAGAGGCTGTCGTTGTTGCGCCAACCGCCAAGAAAGTCTTCAAGCAGGTCGACGACGTTCTCGATCCCGGTCAGGTAGGGCCAACTGACGGCAAGGGCGACGGGGACCGCGACGAGGGCGGGCTTCCAGCGCAACCGCCAACGGCCCTGCTCGCGACGCAACAGCAGGAAAGGAAACAGCAGCGCCGGCCAGAACTTGGCGGCGGCGGCAAGGGTGAGCCCGGCGACGGACCATGTCCAGCGCTGGGCTAGGGCCGCAGCAAGCGCGGCCACGAGCAACAGCATCGTCAGTGAATCGTTGTGACCCTGCGCCCAGATCTCAACCACCACCAGAGGCGACCACCAATAGATCAACAGCCATTCCGGGGCGCGGCCGATCAGGCGCAACAAGCGAGCCACCGCCAAACCGAGCAGCAACTCGAAGAACACGAATGGCAGCTTGAACCACCACACCTGCTTTGCCGGCTCGGCCTCGATGGCGGCGGCGAGCGGGTAGTAGATGCGGAACAGCCCTTCGTAGAGGGGTCCGTAGACGGATGGCAGGTCTTTGCGGTTCACCCGCGGCCACGTCTCGTCCCGCAGTGTTACCCACCGCGGGTCTTGCGGGATGGCGGTGTAGGGGTCGCCGCCGACCGCTTGCAGTTTGCCCTGCCAGCGATAGCGGTTGAGGTCTTCCGAGAGGCCGGGGTCGAGCGGCAGGACCGTGAGCCGGAAGAGGAGGCCGGAGACCCAAATCAGCGTCATGGTGCGCCGTGGCCCGCCTTTCGCGGCGCCTGCGCGCGTGATTAAGAAGCAGCAAACCAGGTAGAATAAAGACACTCCCAGATAGAGCGCGAGGAACTCCACCAGCCCCTTCTTGAAATCCCCAAGCCGAAGCATCGCGAGGAAACCCGCCTCGATCAGACAGGCGAGGAGCAGAAGCAGTGTGTGTCGCTTGGGTCCCATGCGGCGGAGTGCGCTAGAACATTAGCCAAGTAGAATGTTTTCTTCTGAGATGCTTGACCTCGCGGTTTGGGGGCTACAGTGGGCCGGCCGGCTGGCCAGCGAAATCCTGTCGGGCGCCGGGCCGGTGAGTTCGTTCGAGTCGGCCATCGTGGCTCTCTATCTGGCCGTGATGGTGGTGCTCGCCGGCTACGGACTGCATCGCTACCAGCTTATCCATCTCTACTTCCGGCATCGTGGCCGCGCGTGCCTCGAGCCCGCCGGCCGTTTCGACTCCTTGCCGCCGGTGACGGTGCAGTTGCCGATCTACAACGAGCAGTTTGTCGTCGAGCAGTTGATTGAGGCCGTCTGCCGGCTGGACTATCCGCGCGACCGGTTGCAGATCCAAGTGCTCGATGATTCGAGCGACGAAACGCGGGCCGTCGCCAGGGCCGCCGTGGGGCGTTGGGCGGCGCTTGGGTATCCGGTGGAGTACATCCACCGCGGCCATCGTGACGGCTTCAAGGCGGGTGCGCTCGAGAACGGTTTGGCGCACGCGCGCGGCGACTTGATCGCCGTTTTTGACGCCGACTTCGAGCCCTCGCCTGACTTCCTTCATCGAACTGTTCATTATTTCACCGATCCTGAAGTGGGCATGGTGCAGGCGCGTTGGACCTTTCGCAACCGTGACCACTCTTGGCTCACTCGCGTGCAGGCCGTGCTACTCGACGGCCATTTCGCCTTCGAGCATGGCGCGCGCGCCCGCTCGGGCCGCTTCTTCAACTTCAACGGGACGGCGGGCGTGCTACGGCGCTCGATGATCGAAGACGCCGGCGGCTGGCAACACGACACGCTGACCGAAGACACCGACCTCAGCTATCGCGCGCAGATGAAAGGCTGGAGATTCCTTTACGCGCCCCACGTCACGGTGGTCTCGGAGCTGCCCACCGACTTGACCTCTTTCCAAGTGCAGCAGGCGCGCTGGGCGAAGGGGTTGATCCAGACCGCCCGCAAGATTCTTCCGGCGTTGATGAAGACCGACCTGCCGGCGAAGGTGAAGGTCGAGGCTTGGTTTCACCTAACGGCGAACCTTTCCTATCCGCTGGTAGTCTTGCTCTCGGTGTTGCTGCTGCCGGCCGTGGTCGTACGGTTCTATCACTGGAACTGGGAGTTTCTCTATGTGGACATCCCGCTGTTCTTGGGGACCTTCAGCTCACTGTCGACCTTCTATCTGTTGAGCCAACGAGAGCTATTCCCTCGGGATTGGCGGCGCACGGTTCCCCTGGTGCCGGTGCTCGTCGCCACGGGCATCGGTTTGACCATCACGAACACACGTGCCGTTCTGGAAGGCTTGCTCGGTGTGCCGTCGCCGTTTCAACGCACGGCGAAATACACGACGGACCGCCGGCGCGCGCGGCGGGCCCGCTGGAGGTATCGCCGCTCGAGCGGCTGGTTGCCGTTGGCGAACTTCACCATCGGCACCTACTTCGCCTGCTGCGCCGCGATCTGCGTTGCGATAGGAAACTGGGCGACGCTGCCCTTCCTGGCGCTGTTTGTCGGCGGCTTTTACTTCACGGCCTGGGTGCTGTTCTACCAGTCGTTTGAGTTGAAGGTGAACGGAGCCGAATCCGAAGGCTGGCGTCTCGATGAGCGATCGAGACGTTCGTCACTGGCGGAGAGCTAGAGAGAGAAACGGATGCCACGGTATCAGGTCTTTTATCTACGAGACACCCAGGTGCAGAAGTTCCGAAACGCTGCGCCGAAGGAGAAGCCCTACAGCCTCCGAATCAAAGACTACGAAGAAGGCGAGACGATCGAGGCGCCCACTCCCTACGCCCTCTGGAAGCAGTTCCAAGAAGTCGAAGGAACGAGGGAGCGCCCCTTCGCCGTGGGTGACGTGCTGGAGAGTGACGAGTCGGAACTGCTGGTGCTGAACTTCTGGGGCTTTGACGAAGCACAGTGGCGGGCTGCGGAGGACAGCTTCGAAGAAGGAGAGTTGCAGGCTCTTGCGGCGTCCGCGGGCACAGTGGGAGAGGAGCCCCGCCTGCTGAGTGAATCCCCAGGGCCTTCGGTGTGAGGGCAGTGGGCGCGGCGTGTGGTTCGGTGGGTCTATCGAAGGCAAGATTGTCCCCGGTGTAGCTGTCAAAGAGTGAACCGGAAGACCGCTCGACCGCGTCTAGCAGGCAGTTGGTCGAGACGCGGAAACCTTAAATCGACGGGTGCGTGCTGTGAAAGGTGAGTCAAGACAAAGGGGAGTATTGAACTCGTACTCGGTGGTGGCTTACCTGGCCAACCCCGTGGCGGAGTTCGTCGACCGAGTACGCCGAGAGTTCACTCCCGATTGTCCTCACCGCGCGCATATTACGATCCTGCCGCCGCGCGCGCTTCAGGTTAGCCTCGACGAAGCGCTGGCGCATGGCCGCCGTGTGTTGGCCCGGTTGGATCCGTTTGAAGTGCGCTTGGGTGACGTAGGGCTGTTCGAGGACAGCGACGTCATCAAGCTCGCGATCGCCTCGGGAGAGGTTCCGCTCCGCACCCTCCATGATGCGCTCAACACCGGGCCACTTGATCACGCCGAGGAGCACCACTACGTTCCCCACGTTACGCTGGGAAAGGATTTCCCACCCCAGCGCCTCACTGAGTATCTCGATGTAGCGCGGGAGCGCTGGCGGCGTTTTGGCGCGCCGCCGCCGACTGCTGTCGACGCGCTCGCTTTCGTCCAGGAGGCCCGGGAAGGCTGTTGGAATGACCTGGCCGAAATGAAACTCAGTGCCGTGAACCGGAGCGGCGAGGCTGTAGTGACTCCCGTGACTCTTGCGCGCAAGTAACCCGCCCAGGCGAGACGCGAGCCGTCAGTCCGCGGTCTCGATTTTTTCGATCACAATCGCCTTCATACCGTTCTTCTCTGTGATCGTTCCGGTGATCTTGATCCTCTTCTCGATAAATCCGAGTAGAGCGGTGTTGGCGGGTTCGTGGTGGTCCGCTGCCAGGGGCAGGTAGAGGGTGTCCGTCGCTGAGTCGAGAAGCGCCAAGGGAATGCCCTTTTTGGCGCACGCGGTGGCACACTTGGCGTGGTCGGCGCCGAGGCTGCCGTGACCGAAGTAGCAGGCCGTATCGACTACGCGCCCCGTGACGGTGTCTGTGTTTGCACTCTTCTTCTCGTGAGACCAGCCGGCCCCAGCCAGGCACAGCGCCAAGGCACAAGTCGAAGCAAAGAGCCGTCGCCGAAGTTGCATCGTTGCCGTCCTCCTCTCGCGAAGGGTAGCGCACTTGGGGCCTTGATCGCACGTCGATCGTTCGTGACGCCGCCGGTTCTCTGCGCTCTCGCCGCGGGTTCACGCTGCATGCGGAAGTACGTTCGCATCGACGATTATTCTCTCTTCGCGGTGTGCAGCGAAAAAAAGTTTCCGTCGATGATTCGTACGAGCCGTCGTTGCGGACACAGAGGAACGCAAGCGCGCGCGACGCGAGGCCGTGCCGGGTTGAGCTGCGGCGATCCCGTGGATCATCAACAGGTAATCGGATCTGTTTATCCCGTGACGCCTGGAAGCCCCTTTTTGTAGGGCTTGCAGGCTCCTGACGAAATATGTCGTGGCGCCGACTTTCGCCTGTCTCGGCCGTGCCAACGGACCCTCGTGCAAGCGTTGCCGCTCTATACGCGGTCGGCTGGCCGGCGATTCGCACAGGAGAGGTGGCGGCGCCGGCGAGTCGCGTCGAAAAAACGTTTGGAGATTTCGGTCAGTCGTGATAAAACATTTACGATGAACAATGTTCTGAGAGAGTTCGTGTGTGGACTCGACGTTGCTCATCGAACGCAACGGGCAGGGCATCGATCCCTCGCTGTTGACTCCAATCGAATGAGGTGAATCGCTATGGCCAAGAAAGCGGCCAAGAAGAAGACCAAGAAAAAAGCTGCCAAGAAGAAGACCGTGAAGAAGGCAGCGAAGAAGAAGGCGACGAAGAAGAAGGCAGCCAAGAAGACGACCAAGAAGAAAGCCGCTAAGAAGAAGACGGCGAAGAAAGCCGCTAAGAAGAAGAAGGCCAAAAAGAAGTAGCACGCAGCAGTAGCCGGCTCGTCAGGCTGTCGAGGCTTCGGCAGCCTGAATAGCCGTCCCTCCATCGGCGGTCGCGGGTGCGCGGCGCGCGTAGAGGTGCAGTGGGACCGTCGAATAAGCCGAGGCAGCTCTCACGGGCTGCCAGTTTTTTGCCCGTTTCGGGCCACCTGTGATGCGTCTGTCAAGCTCGATCCTCGAGCCGCTTTCCGGCGGCGACCGCGCCAAGCGCCGGTAGCCCGGCCGTTGACGGGCCGGTTAGTTAGCAGGTGAGGAAGACTCAAAGGCTCGGTGAACACCGATGCGCCCCGCCGGGCTCGTTTGAGCGGTCCTCCTCCCACACCCAGTGGACTAACGCGGAAAAACTCAGCGTCGACGAGCAGTCGGGCGGGCACAGAGGCCCGCCCTACGAGCCTCGCTGGATACTCACACGCAAGACACCCACGCTTTCCACGCTTTTCGAGGCGCAACAAGCGGCTCTTGTTACACTTAGACTCGCTCATGGACCACGATCTCTTGATCATCGGCAGTGGCCCCGGAGGCTATGTCGCGGCCATTCGAGCAGCCCAATACGGCCTGAAAGTCGGTGTTGTCGAGAAGGACCCGAAGCTCGGCGGCACGTGTCTCCACGTAGGCTGTATCCCCACCAAAGCGCTGCTGCACTACGCCGACCTTTACGAAAAGGCGCTCCACAGCGAGGAGTGGGGCCTTACGCAGAAAGGCCTCGAGTTGGATTTTGCGCGCGTGGGACAGCGCAAGAGCCAGGTTGTCACGAAGCACGCCAGAGGAGTCGAGTTTCTGCTCAAGAAGAACAAGGTCGAGTGGATCAAGGGCTACGGGAAGCTGCTTGGCGACGGCAAAGTCGAAGTGGCCGCGGCGGGCGGCAACCGAAGCCTAACAGCCAAGAACGTCATCCTCGCGACGGGCTCGGGAGCGCGCATGCTTCCCGGACTCGAAGCCGACCCCGAGCGCATCCTAACCAACGTTGAGATCCTCGATCTCAAGCAAGTGCCCCAGTCGTTGGCGATCATCGGGGCCGGCGCCGTCGGCGTCGAGTTCGCCTCGATCTACCGCAGCTTCGGCTCCGAGGTGACGATTCTCGAAATGCTGCCGCGGCTCGTGCCGATCGAAGATGAGGACGTTTCCGCCGAGCTGGCGCGTGCGTTTCGTAAGAAGGGGATCCGCCTCGAGGTGGGCGCGAAGGTCGAGAAGGTCAAGAACTCTCGTGACGGAGTCATCATCGAGTTCTCCGATTCAGAAGGCAAGAAGCAGAAACTTTCGGTCGAGAAGTTGCTGGTTGCGGTCGGCCGCAAGCCGAACACTGAGAACATAGGGATCGAGAACACCCACATCAAGAGCGCCCGCGGCTTCATCGTCGTCGATGAGTGGATGCAGACTGCCGAGCCGAACGTTTACGCCATTGGCGACATTGTCGCCGGGACGCCCCAGTTGGCTCACACCGCGTCGATGGAAGGCATGGTGGCGGTCGGCCACATGGCCGGCCAAGACGTCCAGCCGATCAACTACCTGCACAACCCTTCGGCCACCTACTGCGAACCGCAGATCGGTAGTGTCGGCCTCACCGAAACGCAGGCACGAAAGAAAGGCTACAGGGTGAAAGTCGGCAAGTTCGGCTTCGGCGCTAATAGCAAGGCGTCGATTCTCGGACAGCACGGCGGATTCGCCAAAGTCGTCGCCGATGAGAAGTACGGAGAGATTCTCGGCGTTCACATTATCGGACCCGCCGCGACCGAACTGATCAGCGAGGCCGTGGTTGCGATGAAGACGGAAGCCACGGTCGACTCGATCATGGCGACCATCCACTCCCACCCGACGCTCTCCGAGGCCGTTCACGAAGCCTTCAACAACGTCTACGGCCTGACGATCAATGCGTGAACAGCGATGGGCCTTTCGACCGTAACCGAACCAAGCGTCGCGAACGAGACGCCCGGCGTGGCGCGGGGTGCGTTGGTCTGCTGCTACGAGGACCTCGGACGAATGCCCTACGCGCCGGCCTGGGATTTGCAGCGTCACGTCACCGCCAAGCGCAAAGCGGATCAAACCACCGACCGGCTGCTGTTTGTCGAGCACCCGCACGTGATCAGCCTCGGGCGCAACACGCAGCAGCAGAACTTGCTGCTTGGGAGAGAAGCTCTCGAACGCCTCGGCATCGACGTTCAAGAAACGAACCGCGGCGGCGATGTGACATACCACGGGCCGGGACAGATCGTGGCCTACCCGATCTTGGACCTGCGCGAGTGGAAGCGCGACGTTGTCGCCTATGCGCGTGCTCTCGAGCAGGTCATGATTGACGCGATGGTGGAGTTCGGCATCGTCGCGCACAGGTCCGAGGGCGCCACCGGCGTCTGGGTCAGCGACGCGAAGCTCGGCGCGATCGGAGTACACATCAGCCGCTGGGTGACTTCGCACGGGTTTGCTTTGAACGTCTCGACCGACATGCGCTATTTCGGCTACATTGTGCCCTGCGGGCTCCACAAGCCCGTGACCTCGATGGAGCGTCTGCTGGGCCGTGCGCCCGCGCGCGAGGACGTGATCTCGGCGCTGGTTCGGAGTTTCGGGCGGGTGTTTCGTCGAAACATGGAGCCCGCCGGCCGTAACGGTCCGTGAAAGAGTCGGGGACAGCGAGGACAACATGAGCGACGTCATCATGCCCCAGATGGGCGAAAGCATCGTCGAAGGCACCATCACCAAATGGATCAAGCAGGTCGGCGAAACGGTCGAACGCGACGAGCCCTTGTTTGAGATCTCGACGGACAAGGTTGACACCGAGGTACCTTCTCCCGTCGCAGGGGTGCTCCAGAAGATTTTCGTCGAGGAAGGCGAAACGGTTGAGATCAACACGTTGGTCGCGCGCATCGGTGACGGTTCGGGTGACGTCGAAGAGGCGGGAGCCGAGCGAGCGCCGCCGCCCGCCAAGGCACAGGCTGCTTCCGCAGCAGTGACAGGGGCAGCAGCAAAAGAGACGGCTGAGGCCCCATCGAAGGCGGAAGCAGAAGTCAACGGAGCCGACCGTGTGCGGACGTCGCCGTTGGTCCGGCGTCTCGCCAAGGAGCACGGGATCGATCTGAGCCAGGTGCGCGGCACGGGCCAAGGCGGACGCGTGTCGAAGAAAGACGTCGAAGCCTATCTCAAGACACGCGAGGAGGCCCCGCCTACCGCAGCGGCGTCCGCCACCGCCTTGGGCGAGGCCTTGGGCACGTTCCGGCCGGCTCCCGAAGCTCGCTTCGGCGATCACACCGTCGAGCCGCTTTCGACGATGCGGCGCAAGATCGCCGAGCACATGGCGCTCACCATGCGGCTGGCGCCACACGTTTCAACGGTCCACCAGATCGACTGCACGGCGGTTGCGAAGCTGCGCGAGGAGCAGAGGCAGAAGTTCTACGAGCACAACGCCCTCAAGCTGACCTTCATGCCCTTCTTCCTGCGGGCGGCGGCCTCGGCGCTCAAAGAGTTCCCGGCCGTGAACGCGTCGCTCGATGGCGACCAGGTCGTCTACCACAACGACGTGAACATCGCCGTGGCGGTCGCGCTCGATGGCGGGCTGATCGTGCCGGTCATCCGAGCCGTCGACGAAAAGAGCATCTTGGGGCTCCAGCGTGCGGTCAACGACCTAGCCTCCCGCGCACGCCACAAGCAGCTCAAGCCGGAAGAAGTGCAGCAGGGCACGTTTTCGATCTCGAACTACGGCAGCTTCGGGAGCCTGTTCGCCACACCGGCGATCAACCAGCCGAACTCGGCGATCCTGGGGCTCGGAGCCGTGCACAAAGCGCCCGTTATTGTGAATGACGCGATTGCGATCCGGTCGATCTGCTACGCTACGTTGACGTTCGACCATCGGCTGCTCGACGGGGCGCTGGCCGACCAGTTCATGACGCACCTCAAGGGCGTGATCGGGAGCTGGACGGAACCGGCATTGTAGCCGGCCCCTTGGTGACCGGAGAGGAGGCTCTCTGTTGCCTTGGGGTTTGATGAGTTGCGCGGTGGGAGCGGACCGCTTCCTGACGGTCTCGACTAGGAAGGCCGCCGCTCGGCAGGAAGTAGGGGATGTCCCTTAAGTGTCACTTGTTTCTCCACTTAGCGACACCGTACGGAGGTCCTAGTGCGTTAGATTGGCCGGGGCGGCGTGTATAATGACAGTGTTTTCGGCGCAGAGCCTATGACAGCCGTCTTCTGGGTGCTACTACCAATCCTGCTTTGCGTCGGCTCGGCACTGCTGGCGGTGTGGATCTGGCAAAGGCGGCTGGAGGTGCAACTCGCCCGCGAGCGCCAGGCCATGTCGGAAGCGCGGGCGGCTCTCGAAGCGCAACAGCAGACCTATGAAGAACTCGACCGCTTGCGCGCCGAAGCGGTGCGCAAACAGTCGCTGGACGATTTCCTGGCCGACTTGCGAACCGAACAGCGGCGATTCTTGCGCCAGCAGAAGATGTTGTTCGCCAGCCGCAAGTGTTTGGTGGTTCAGGAGAGGCTTTACTTCCGCAACATCCCCCTCTGTAACTGGGTCGAGCACGAAGTCATGGTTGAAGAGGGCGCTGACATCGAGGACCTTGCTAAGACGTTGTCGGTGTTCGCGCCCGAGCTACTCGGCACCGGACCGTCCGCGAAGAAGAACGGCGCAACCGTCGGTGGCGTCGTCGAGGCTGTCGCCGAGATGGTAAGCGGTCGGTAGCTCCATCACGTCTGTAGCTCCGGCAGGTCCCGAAACAACTCCAAAGCTTCGGGGTTCGCCAATGCGTCGCGATTCTCTACCGGCCGGTTCTCGATAACGTTCCGCACCGCCAACTCGGCGATCTTGCCGTTAAGAGTGCGCGGGATGTCGGCCACTTGCATGATCTTCGCCGGCACGTGGCGCGGGCTGGCGTGGGTGCGGATCTGTTGCCGCATGTGGGCTGACAGCGTCTCGTCGAGCGTGAGACCCTGCCGCAGCTTGACGAACAACAACAGCCGCACGTCGCTCTCCCAACTCTGGCCCACGACCACCGCCTCGAGCACTTCGTCTAGTTGCTCGACCGGACGGTAGATCTCGGCCGTCCCAATGCGCACGCCGCCCGGGTTCAGCACCGTGTCCGAACGTCCCCATATGATCATCCCGCCGTGCTCGGTCAGCTCACAGTAGTCGCCGTGATGCCACACGCCGGGAAAGGTCTCGAAGTACGCAGCTCGATACTTGCTATCGCCGGGATCGTTCCAGAATCCGAGCGGCATCGAAGGGAACGGGGCCGTGCAAACCAGCTCGCCCTTTCCCCTTGACAGCGAGCCGCCGTCGCCGTCGTAGACCTCGACCTTCATTCCCAAGCCTCGCGTCTGGATCTCGCCGCGATAGACTGGGCCGATCGGATTGCCCAGTGCGAAGCAGGAGACCAGGTCGGTGCCGCCGGAAATCGACGAGAGCCTCACGTCGCGCTTCACGCTGCGGTAGACGTAGTCGAACCCGTCCACCGCCAGAGGCGACCCCGTTGAGAGAACGGCCTTGAGCGCACCGAGATCGTGCGTCTTGGCCGGCTCGACGCCGGCCTTCTCCGCCGCGGCGAGGTATTTAGCGCTGGTGCCGAAGATGGTGATGCGCTCTTCGCCGGCCATGTCGAACAGGCGGTTGGGGCTCGGTTGGAACGGCGAGCCGTCGTAGAGCACGACGGTCGCCCCGGCGGCCAAGCTGCTCATGAGCCAGTTCCACATCATCCAGCCGCAGGTGGTGAAGTAGAAGATGCGGTCGTCACGGCCGAGGTCATTGTGGAGCACGAGTTCCTTGAGGTGTTGCAGCAGCACGCCTCCCGCTCGATGCACGATGCATTTCGGTGGGCCCGTCGTGCCGGAGGAGTAGAGGATGTAGACGGGATGGTCGAACGGAAGAGACCGAAACTCGATCTCGCCGGCGCTCTCGGACCCAAAGTCCCGGTATCGAGTCGCTGAGCGAATCGAAGACGTCTCGGGCTGCTCGTTCGCGTAGGGCACGACGACGACCGTTTCGATCGAGGAGATGCGGCGGGCGATCGCGGAGGCGCGCTCGAGGCAGTCAAAGGTGCGGCCGTTGTAGAAGTAGCCGTCCGCGACGAACAGAATCTTGGGTTCGATCTGCCCGAAGCGGTCGAGAACCCCGTCGAGGCCGAAGTCCGGCGAGCAAGATGACCAGATGGCGCCCAAGCTTGCCGTGGCCAGCATCGCCACAACGGTTTCCGGCATGTTCGGCATGAACCCCGCCACCCGATCGCCTGCGCCGATGCCCGCCCGCTTCAAGCCCGCGGCCACGCGGCCGACTTCGTCGTACAGCTCGGCGTAGGTCAACCGTGTTTGAGCGCCCGATTCGTTCCAGAAAACCAAGGCCTCCCGGCCGTCGCGGTAGCGGAGCAGGTTGCGGGCGAAGTTGAGCCGGGCTTCAGGAAACCACTGGGCGCCCGGCATGCGATCGAAGTCCCGAACGGCTTCTTGGCCCTCGTGCTCGGCGCGCACGTCGCAGAACCGCCACACCGACCGCCAGAAGCAGTCCGGCTCGCTGATCGACCACTGGTAGAGCGCCTGGAAATCCGAGAAGGCGGGCAGGCCCCACTCTTTTTCAGCGGACCGCATGAAGGCGGCCAGGTTCGAGCGGTCAACCTGCTCCGCCGTTGGTGTCCAAAGCGGTTGGGCTGTGGTCAATGCTGGGACTGCTCCGTGTCGCTCCCAAGCCACATTCGCAGAACGCGACCGGTGAACCCAGCATACTACCGGCTTGCCTGGCGTGCCTGTTGGCACTGATGGGCGGACGCAGGGGTCCGCCCCTACGATTCAAGCGCGACGTGCCGCGGCGGTGGCGCGCCTGCGGGCGGGCGGCGTCTGCACCGGCCGGGGCCCGAATCAACCCGTGTTGCGGCGGCGGGCACGGCATGCGTGCCCCTACATGGCAAACCGAAACGTCACCGTACTTGCGAACACACTGCTTAGAAAGCGACGGGGACGGTCACGAAGTCCGAGATTGCGTTGCTCGTGATGATAGCTACCGGCACCGCCGCCCCAACGACCTGCAGATCGGGCACGATGACGTTGATCTGATAGAGCCCGACGAAGAACGGCGCGGCACCGCTGAAGGTGATAACACCCGACAGTGCCTCGAAACCAAAGAGAACCTCGATACCGGGATCGGTCGTTAGACTGAGAGGGTCGACCGGGCCCGCCACGCCGTCGCCCAGCGGAGGTTGCAGTGCTCCAAGGCCGGTGAGGAGGATGCTGACGAACTCTCCCGGCGACGTCGGGTCGGCCTCGGTTACGGGAGCGAACGTGAGCGAGTGGACGATGATGCCCGGTCCGAGGCCGTCGAGGCTGTTGGAAAAGACCCCGGGACTCGTGGACGCCAAGGGCACGAGTACCGTGTTCGATGGCACTCCTCCATTGGTCACGACGATCGTTGCCAGGGGGCCCGCCGTGGCAAACGGGACCTGCAGGTTGATCTGCAGGGGTGAGACGAAGAACAGCGGAGCCGGCACGCCATTGATCGTGACAACGACGCCGCCCAGCGTGGTGGGGAGCGGGGTTGCGCCCGCGAGCACCGTCCCGGCCGCCATCCCGCTCCCGAACAAGGACACGATCGTGCCCGCCGCAATCGGGAATGTCGGTGGGGCGAAAGAGGCTCCGTTGATCACGCCGACGGGGTTGAGGAAGACTCCCGCGCCCGCAAAGGCCGGCACGCGTATCCCAATGAAGATCCCGTGAAAGAAGCCGTCGGAGCCGGGGCCGCTCACCTGTGCGCCGATGACGGCTCGCGGGACGATGACGGCGCCCTTGGCAAGGGTGTCCGGCGCAAGAGCCGCTCCCGTTCCGCCGGGGGCCCCGAGACCCATGTTTACGCCGTCCAACTGGAGTACAGGCGAGAGCTGACCGGTGCTGTCGGCTTCAATGCTGTAGCTGTTGACCGTGCTGAAGTCCGAATTGCTGAGATTGGCCAGCAGTCTCTCGGCAATCGTCGCTACGCCTGTACCTACGGTCGACAGCCCTCCTACGGCGGACGTGAAGCTTCCAAAAGCCGGGTCGGCAATGATCTCCGCGAGCCAGTAGGTTCCATTCCAATCCGCATCCGTCGCAGTGTCGCTGAAGTTGCGTACCCCGATGAAGATGTCACGCGCGCCCGCCTCGGTGCCGAAGCCGATCAGATAGTTGCCATCGGCGGAGACGAACACGTCGCGCGCGCCGTTGAACAGCGTCAGCTCGCCGCCGAGAGCGGCCGTGCCGGAGCCGTCTCCGCCTAGTGCATAGGTCGCTGCCGCCGTTTCTTCTTCGAAGTTGACATCCCCGATGGCGTCGGCCGCGTGGCCACGGGTGCTGATAGACGGAAAGGTGCCGGCGCCGTCAGCTTCGACAATCAGCAGGGCGGTGGTGAGGGCGTCGCCCGCGCCGCCGGGAAACGCCATGGTGGCTCCCGTGTAGCTCCCGGTGAGCAGACCGTTGTCCTTGGCCCCGCACGGAGCCTTGATCGCAACGAAAAGATCGTACGAGCCGTCGAGCGCGCTCGTCGATGCGCCGATCAGAACCTCCGAGTCCACGCCCAGGCGGGCGTCGATCTCCAGGGTGTTGGAGATGGGGTTGGTCAGGGTGACGAAGGCGTTCGACATGACCTCGTAGACCCCAACGGCGGCGGCGGAGACCGGTGCATCCGCGCCGACGCCTTGCTTGCCCGCGTAGGTAAAGGCGCCCGCCCCATCGAAGGTGATCGTCCCACCGAGATTCTGGGCACCGGCGACGGTCCCGGTCGGTGAGACCTCGGCCAAGAGGTGAACGAAGTAGTAATCCCCAGTTAGCGACGAGTTATCCAAATCCTGTGCCGCCAGGACAAGTGGGAAGAGAGCCAGGGATGAAAGCCGTAGGAGCAGTTTCATGCTGTTGATTGCCTTAGAGGTAGGGTGATGTTGGTCGCACTAGCCCTTCCGGACGCCGGAGCGGTGCTGTTTTCAGTCGTCAGCCGGCTTGGTTGAGAGCCGGTGAGAAAACTCCGGCAGGGCAGTGTATAGGGCACGACGTGTTGTGCCCGCGCTGCCTCTTAAGCCTGCCCCAAGCGAGGTCCGATTGCGATGCAAACTTTACCTTACAGGAATCTCTAACCCCTCGATTCTGCGGGAGTTTCGGTCGGGAGCCAAATCCCGACCCTACGACCGTCAGCCGCTCAGCTACGGCTGCAACAGGTTGCGGCGACGGATTGGTCCGGGGCGACGCTTCACCCTAGCCTGCATTTCTCCCCACCTGGCGGACGAAGCACGCGATAAGACCACCATGACTTCGTTGCGCTTGCTTGCCGTGCTCACGGTACCGTCAAGTACGCCTCAACACCAAAAGGCAGGGGCGCCAAGCGGCTCGCGCCTCGTCCTGACGGCCTTCTCACGCACTTCGCCTCGCCACGTGGTGAGAAATGCAGGCTAGCGAAGCGCCAGCGGGCGCGCAACTTTTGGATGTAGCCGGGGTTTCATTTCAAAGGAACCGCCGCTGATTCCCGATGGGGCCGATCCGATAGGTATGCGGCTCCCGGATCACAGGTAACGATGACGGAAAACGAGAAGCATAACGGGTTGCGTGATGGAGTGGATCGAATGAAACGGATTCTTCCTATCAGCATTCATCCAATCGGGGGAGGCGCCGTGCTGATCTGGCTTGGCCTGGTCCTGTTCCAGATCACGAGTCCGCTTCGGGCCCAGGAGGCGGTGGAGGACGAGTACATCGATGTCGGCCTACCGCACGCCGAGTGCACCTTTTTCACCGCGGAAAGAGAGCAGATTCTCAAGAGCAGCCTGGACGCCAACCTCTTGGCCATGTCGCAACGCTCGGAGTTGACCTCGGCCGTCGCAGCGGCTCTGCCGAAGACCGTGCTGCCTTTGCGAAGCCGCGCGGCGATGGGCAGCCCCTATGCGCAAGGGTCAATTGACGACCGCGTTTTCAGCAGGCTTAACACCGAAGGCGTCTCTCCCGCGCCGCTGACGACCGACACCGAGTTCCTGCGGCGAGTGACCTTGGATCTGACTGGCCGCATCCCGACGGGGCAGGAAGTAATCCAGTTCGTAGCCGACCCCTCGGCGGACAAACGTGCGCGCGCCATCGACCGTCTGTTGGCGACGCCGCAGTGGGCGGATCGCTGGACGATGTTCTTCGGAGACCTGTTGCGCAACACCGTGGTCACCGCGCAGGTGAACCGTTATCCGGATGGCCGCGACGCGTTTCACCTGTACTTGCGAGAGTCGCTGGGAGCCAACAAGCCCTACGACCAGATGGCGCGCGAGATTCTGGTCTCCTCAGGCGCCAATGACGGACGCTATTATCCCGAAGAATTCGACAGCTACGAGCAGTTTGTTCAGCTTACCGAAGACTACGAAGGCAATCCGGTGACACCCACGCCGTCGAGTTACATTGTCGGCGGGCTGACCCGCGGCGGGCCGATCCATGACACCTGGGACGCCATGGGCAACAACGTGGCCCGTGACTTCCTCGGCATCAGCCATATGGACTGCATCCTGTGCCATGACGGCGCGGGGCATCTGGACTCGCTCAGCGTGTGGGGCGGGCAGGCGAAGCGGCTCGAAGGCTGGCAACTAGCGTCGTTTTTCGCCCAGACCGTACTGACCCGGCCGCGCCGGCTTCCGCAACCGCCGGACGGGGAGCAACGCCCGCGGGCGCGCTGGTGGGTGGTTCGTGAAGCGAGCGAGATCGCTGACCGGCGCGGCCAGCCGGTCGAGCTCGACTACACCCTCGACACTTCGACCGGAAACCGGCCCGAGAGGCAACCAGACGATGCCGGCGGCGCCACAACGGTGAATCCGGTCTATCCCTTCGGCGGCGCTACGCCCAAAGGAGGCGAGTCGCGCCGGGAGGCCCTCGGAAGCGCCTTGACCACGGACATTCAGTTCTCCCGAGCCATCGTGAACTACATCTGGAGGGAGTTCTTTGGCCGAGGGATCGTCGAGCCGCCCGACCAGTTCGATCTCGGACGCCTCGACCCCGACAACCCTCCGCCGGACCCGTGGGCGATTCAACCCTCTCACCCGCGGCTGCTGAAGGACCTGGCCGAATCGTTTGTGGACAACGGTTTCGACCTCCAGTGGCTTATGCGAGAGATCACCAACTCCAGGGTCTATCAACTTTCCTCCCGCTACGAGGGGGAGTGGAACGCAGGCTACGAGCCGCTGTTCGCCCGCCATCAGGCAAGACGACTGGGCGCCGAGGCGATCCACGACGCGCTGGTCAGCTCCAGCGGAGTTTTCCAACCCTACTTCGTATCGCGCTCGATGGGTCCGTTCGTATTCGCCATGCAGTTCCCGGATGTACAGTTTCTCCCCCGGGCGCCGCGGCGGCTGCGCGACCGCCCGTCCGACGAAGTGAACTTCGTCTTCGCGGCTTTCAGTTGGCTGGAGGCCTTCCTGCGAGGCGATCGGGAGACGACCCCGCGCAGCAGTGAAGCCACCATCATTCAAGCTCTCCATCTGATGAACAGCCCGCTGGTGTTGGAGCGTGTCAAGGCGTCCCGGCAAGAAGGCGTGCTGGCGGCGGCGTTGAACGAGTCGGACGCTGCGGCGGTGACGATCCTCTATCTACAGGTCTTGAGCCGCTATCCGACGGCCGAGGAGTTAGCCGACGGGCAGGCCCTGCTGACCAGCGGCGACCGCCCTGGGCAGGCCGAGGACTTGATGTAGAGTCTGTACAAGAGGGTTCATTTCATCTTTAACCATTAAAGGACCATCCTCATGAACGAGCGAGACCGTTTTCATAAGCTGATCCGGAAGCATCCGCATCCGCACCTCGCATTCCATCAGCGGCCGCATGCGACCCGGCGCCAGTTCTTCCGGGTGCTCGGCGCGGGTGTGACGGGTTACTTCCTAGTGTAGTGCACCATAAATAATGTAACTTATATTGGCTTCCCATCGTCTCTATTAACAGGAGGCATGGGATGCGAAGAGCACAACCAGTAACTTTGAACACAGCGCAATGCAAGCAGTTGGACCGCTACGCGCGCGGCCGCCAAGTCGCCGTTCGTCTCGCCCTGCGAGCCAGGATTGTCCTGCTGGCCGCCGACGGTCTCGAGAATAAGCAGATCGCCGCACAGCTCGGTGTCTCGCGGCAGTTGGTGGCCCGCTGGCGCACGCGCTTTCTCGAAAGCAGCATCGCCGGCATTGCAAAAGACGCCCCACGGCCCGGTCGTAAACCTGCCGTCTCGAAGCAGAAAGTACAGCAGATCATCCACAAGACCACCCGCGAGAAACCGTCCAACGCCACCCACTGGAGCCGCCGCACCATGGCCGCCGCGGCCGGCGTCAGCGCTTCCACCGTGGGACGGATTTGGCGCGCCCATGGCCTCAAGCCCCACCGCGTCAAGACCTTCAAGCTCAGCAATGACCCGCGTTTCGCCGAGAAACTCGACGACATCGTCGGACTCTATCTCAATCCGCCTGAGCATGCTCTGGTTCTCTCGCTCGATGAGAAGTCCCAAATCCAAGCCCTCGATCGCACCCAGCCCGGCCTGCCGCTCAAAAAGGGACGCGGCCAAACGATGACCCACGATTACAAGCGCAACGGCACGACCACCCTGTTTGCGGCGCTCAACAGCCTTGACGGCAGCGTGATCGCCGAGTGCATGCCCCGACACAGCCACCAGGAATGGCTGCGCTTCCTGCGCTTAATTGACCGCCGCACTCCCAAGGACAAACAGCTTCATCTCATCGTGGACAACTATGCCACCCACAAGCATGCCGCTGTGAAGCGTTGGCTCGATCGTCACCCGCGCTTCCACATTCATTTCACCCCGACCTCGGCGTCGTGGCTGAACATGGTCGAGCGATTCTTTCGCGATCTCACCGTCAAGCGCCTGCGCCGCGGCGTGTTTCGCAGCGTGGACGAGCTCGTCGCCGCCATTGACGACTACATCGCCCAGCACAACGGGCATCCCACGCCCTTCATCTGGACCGCGACCGCCTCCGCCATCCTCGAGAAAGTCAAGCGCGGACGTGCCGCCCTGCATAAGGTGCAATCTGCTTGGCGCACTACACTAGGGTCCCGCTTGAGACTAACCAGCAGCACCTCGTCGTCGCCCTCGAGGCGCGTCCTATCCGTGTCCCGTCCGTTGACGATCAGCTTCCAATCGCCGCGCCGCACGGCCCACTGATCGCCGACCTGCCAGTGGGAGACTTCGTGGGGCGGGGGCTCGGTCGCGGAGCGAATGATCGGCATCAGGCTCTTGCCGTCCCACCCCGGGTTGGGCATGTCGACAGCGGTGATCTCGGCGATCGTCGGCATCCAGTCGATCGCCGTCGCCAATTGATCACGAACGACACCCTCGGGAATCACACCGGGCATACTGACGATGGCAGGTACCCTGATTCCCGCTTCAAACAACCCGGCTTTCGCTCCTCGGAACCGGCCGGCGTATCCGCCGCCAAACATGGTGCGCTCCTCGGTCGAGTGGCCGTGGTCGGACATGAAGACGATCAGCGTGTTCTCGCGCAAGCCGAGTTGGTCTACCTTGGCAGGGATCTGACCGACCTTTTCATCGAGCGTCGATACCAGCGCGGCGTAGTGGCGGCGCGGCGAAGGGTAGTTGGAGTAGATCGCCCTCCACTTGTCCCCGGGTTGGAGCGGGTAGTGGGGGATGTTGAACGGCAAGTAGAGGAAGAACGGGCGCTCCTTGTTCTGCTCGAGAAACCGCTCGGCTTCGCGAACCATCAGGTCCGGAAAATAAGCACCATCCTCCCAGTGCTCGCGGTCGTTGATCCACAGGTCGTGCTCGTTCGGGCCTTTCCAGTAGAAGAAGTGCGAGAAGTTGTCGATGCAGCCGCGCTTGTGTCCGAAGAAATAGTCGAAGCCCTGATCGAGAGGACCGTTCTTGATGACTTTGCCTAGGTGCCATTTGCCGATCAGGCCGGTGCGATACCCGGCGCCCTTGAGCATCTCGGCGATCGTCACCTCGCTTGGCGGCATCCCGTCGCCGCCGACGGGCACGTTGCTCGGCACACCGGCCCGCTGCGGGTACCGTCCGGTGAGGAGCACCGCGCGTGAGGGCGAGCAAATCGGCGCGGCAGCGTAGAACTGCGTGAAGAGCACGCCCCGCCCCGCCAACGTATCGAGGTTGCGTGTGTAGAGGTCGCGCGCGCCGAGGACGTTGAGATCGAGCGTCCCCTGATCGTCGGAGAACATCAGGATGACGTTCGGCGGCCGGTCGGCGGCCCGGGCACGGGGCGCCAGCATCAGCAGCGCCGACACGAGGGCGGGTGTGGCGCAGATTCTCAAGCCGGCCTTCCACCTATTGAATCCCGCAAATTATTATGACACTTTTTGACAGTGTGGAGCATCTATATATGTATGGGCAACCCCAAAGGTGCGAAGCGGGATTTCAAGGCGCTGGAGAAGCGCCGTTTCGAAGCGATGCGGCTGCTCCACCAAGGCCACAATCAGTCCGAGACGGCGAGACGGCTGAACGTCGCTCGCCAAACCGTCAGTGAGTGGCGGCGGCAATACCGCGAGCAGGGTGCGGCCGGACTCCGCCAGGCCGGGCGCGCCGGACGCAAGCCGCTCCTCGATGCCGCACAACGCGAACGCCTGACGTCGCTGCTGCTGGAAGGCCCGGAAGCCCACGGCTTCCCAACGCCCCTGTGGAGCTGTCCGCGGGTGGCTCGGCTGACCGGAGACGAGTTCGGGGTCGCATACCACGCAGGCCACGCCTGGAAGATCCTGCGAGCGCTCGACTGGAGCCCGCAACGCCCGGCCGGAAAGGCGCGCGAGCGCAACGAAGAGCGGATCCGCACCTGGAAGCGCAAGACCTGGAAGCGCATTAAAAAAAAGCCCAAAACGAAGGCCGTACGCTCGTCTTCATCGACGAAAGCGGATTGAGTCAGAAGCCGCATCGCTGCCGCACCTGGGCGCCACGTGGCCAAACACCGGTGCTGCAGTTTAACTTCAACTGGGAGAAGCTTTCCGTCTCGGCGGGGCTGACGCTGCGTAACTTCTACTTCCGGCTCTATCCCGGTGCGATCGGCAAAGAGCAAGTGACCGACTTTCTCAAGGCGTTGGCACGTCATATCGATCGCCCGCTGCTGATCGTCTGGGATCGGCTGCCGGCGCACCGTAGCCGCCTGGTGCAAGAGTTCATCGAACTCTCCGAAGGCCACATCGCAACCGAGTACTTGCCACCCTATGCGCCGGAGTTGAATCCGGTGGAATACATCTGGGCTTACTGGAAGCAGCACGAGTTGCCGAACGTCTGTCCGAAAGACTACGGCGAGCTGAACGAGCGGGCCCGCAAGGCACTCCGCCGCATGTACCGCAAACCGCGTTTGATCACGGCCTTCTGGAAACAGTCTTCTCTTTGTTTTGACTGACTCTATATTATGCGGGAGTCAATAAGACGCTTTCGTTCCGAGGCAACAGAGCCCCCGCGGCTCAGTCTCTTTCGAGCCGCGTCGCTTGCTTCTCGGCATGCCGTTCTTTCGCCAGCTCGATCAAGCGATCGATCAAGTCAGCGTAACCCAAGCCGGAGGCCTCCCACAGTTTGGGATACATACTGATCGAAGTGAAACCCGGCATCGTGTTGATCTCGTTGAGCACGATACGCCCGGTGGAATCTTCGAGGAAGAAGTCGACGCGCGCGAGCCCCGCGGCCTCCACCGCCTGAAAAGCAGCGACCGCCAACCGCTGCACCTCGCGCGTCTGCTCGTCCGTCAGCGGCGCGGGGATCAGCAACTCCGCGGTATCGTCGAGGTACTTGGCTTCATAGCTGTAGAAGTCCGCCCCGGGCTTGATCTCGCCCGGTATCGACGCCTGCGGATCGTCATTACCCAGCACCGAGCACTCCAACTCCCGGCCTTCGATGGCCGGCTCGACCACGAGCTTCCGGTCGTATTCGGCGGCTAAGTCAAGGGCCTTCCGCAAGCCCTCGCGATCCCCGGCTTTCGAGATGCCGACCGAAGAGCCCAAGTTCGCCGGCTTGACGAACATCGGATACCCGAAGCGACGCTCCAGTTCCTGGGTCGACTCGTGACGCTCGCTACGAAGGAGGGCAGCATGCTCGACGCACGCTAGCCCGCGCTCGCGAAACAGGCGCTTCATTAGGTCCTTGTCCATCGCCGCTGCCGAACCCAGCACGCCGGCTCCGACATAGGCCACGTCAGCTAGCTCCATCAGCCCTTGCACGGTGCCATCCTCGCCGAACGTACCGTGAAGGACGGGGAAAACAACCTCGACACCCGAGGTGCTTCCGGGCTCTTTCGACAGCGTCACCGCCGTTTCGGTAGACAGGGAACTGCGCGCGTCGGCCGGGAGCAGACCCAAGGATTCGCCCGGCGGCAACCAACGGCCCTCGCGCGTGATGGCCAACGGGATGACTTCGTACTTGCTCTTGTCGAGGGCACCAATCACCGAGGCGGCTGAGCGGATCGACACCTCATGCTCCCCGGAACGGCCACCGAACAGAACGGCTACGCGGGTCTTTGCCATCAAGGGTTGTCGGCGCCTACGGATGCATGCGGTACAGCATTCGCGGGAAGGCGATCGTTTCGCGCACGTGTTCGAGCCCGCAGATCCACCCCACACAGCGCTCGATACCCATGCCGAACCCGCTGTGGGGAACCGACCCGTACCTACGCAACTCCAGATACCACTCGAACGCCTCCCGCGGGAGGTTGTGCTCGTTTAGCTTCTTGAGGAGGAGTTCGTGGTCGTGGATTCGCTGGCCGCCGCCGATCACCTCGCCGTATCCCTCCGGCGCGAGAACGTCCACGCCCAGCGCCACATCCTCCCGCTCCGCATCCGGCTGCATGTAGAAGGCCTTGATCGCCATCGGGAAGCGATGGACCATGACGGGGCGGTCGAAGTCCTCGCTGAGCAGCGTCTCGTCAGTGCCGCCGAAGTCCCCGCTCCAGCCGATGCCGCTGCCCTTTTTTTTGAGCCGTTCCACGGCGTCGTCATAGCTGATGCGCGGAAAAGGCTTCTTGACCTTCCGCAGGCTTGTCGTGTCGCGATCGAGGGTTTCCAGCTCGGCGGCCCGTCTGTCGAGGACGGTTTGGACGACGTACTCGAGAAAGTCCTCCGCCAGATCCATCACGTCGTCCAACTCGGCGAACGCTATCTCGGGCTCAACCATCCAAAACTCGGTGAGATGGCGGCGGGTCTTTGACTTTTCTGCTCGGAAGGTCGGGCCGAAGCAGTAGGTCTTACCCAGAGCCGCCGCCGTAGCTTCGTTGTAGAGCTGCCCGGACTGCGCCAGGTAGGCGGTTCCGTAATCGAAGTAGGGCACCTCGAAAAGCGTGGTCGTACCCTCACAGGCAGCCGGTGTGAGGATCGGCGTGTCAACGAGCGTGAAGCCGTGGTTGTCGAGGTAGTCGCGGACGGCCCGGATGACCTCATGACGCACTCGCAGGATGGCGTGCTGCCGGCGGCTGCGCAGCCAAAGATGGCGGCGATCCATCAGGAAGTCGACGCCGTGCTCCTTGGGTGTGATCGGGTAAGGGTCGTCGGCGGCCACCTGGTGCACGACCCGCAGGTCGCTGACTTCGATCTCGTAGCCGCCGGGCGCTCGCTCCTCCGGGCGAAGCTTGCCGGTCACCTCCACGGATGATTCGTGGGTCAAGTGCCGGCAGCGGTCGAACATCTCCGGCTCAACCGACGCCTTGACCACGACCCCCTGCAGAAAGCCGGTTCCGTCGCGAAAAGTTGGAAAGAGAATCTTGCCCGAGCGGCGCAGGTTGTGCAGCCAAGCATTCAGGCGGACCTCACGCTCGGCGAATTCAGCGGCGCTGTCAATCGTGACGAGCGGCGCCTCGGCCATCTACAGACTCTCCAACCGCTCGAACGACCGCTGCACTTCGTCCAGAGGCTTTTCCATATCCTCTACCTCGCGGAGTTCCAGCAACAGAGGCGTGTCGACTTCGGCCGAGCGGAGCAGCTCCATGGTGGGCCTCCATTCAATCGTGCCGCCGTCAGACACCATCGGGAAGAGGTGCGTGTCACTCTCGCCGTCGTTGTCGTGCACATGGGTGGAGCGGATGCGGTCTTTCATGAGCCCGAATTCGTACTCAACGCCACGGCTCAGGTGCGCATGACCGGTGTCAAAGCAGTAGTGAAGCGGCAGGTGGGTCAACTCCACGAAGCTACCCAGCCGCTCAGCGGTCGAAAGCTCATTGGGGATGTTTTCCACCAACACCTCCACTCCCAACTGCCTGCCGAACACCAGCAACTCCTCCATGGAATTGAACGCTGCGTCAAATTTTGCGGGATCGTATTCCTCATAGGCCACGCCGATGTGCTGGACGAGATAGCGGAACGGGATCGCGTCGGCTATTTCAAGGGCGCGCTTGACCTCGTCGGTCGCCGCCATGCGCCTGGCTTTGGCCGCTTCGGTGAGTGAGATCACCGCGTGCGGGCCGCTACGCCCCCAGACATCGTCGCTAAACATCGGAGCGTGCAGCGAATGGACCTTCAATTCCGCGTCTCGGAACCAGTGCCGCAGCTCGTCGGCCTGCTGCGGGTTGCGGTAGTCGAGATGCTGGCGGGCACAGAAGATCTCGATTTCGTTGACGCCGCTCCTGAGGATGCGGTCGAGCAGCGCCACCGTCATGCGGTGGTTGACGAATAGATGTGTAGAAAGAACTCGGCGCATGGAGGGCGGCGCATCCGAGGAGTGGCCGCAACGAAACAACACCGTCAAGTCGACAGAGATTTCAGGAATTGATTGTAGCGAACTTGTGTTGAGGTCACTGAAGAGCAGAGCTTTCTGCGGGCCTCGGGCTACGCTGGCGAGGGCTCACGGTGTCGGCGCCACGGTTCGGCAAGATGGCTTAGCAGTAAGAGACTGTTAACATTCAAGTGTGCGCAGTGCGGGCCGAACCTTTTCTCGCCGTCAGATGATCGCAGCCGGCGGCGGGTCCATCGCGGCTTGGTTGTTCGCCGAGGGTGGGGCCGGCGCGCAGACTCCGCCGGGCCGTCTCGGCATCGGCGCTGGTTCTTACGTTCATCGGCACCGGCAGGATCGCGAAACCGGGGCCACCCGGCCTCTCAACAATCCGCTCTACTTCCTCGAACACTGCCACGGTCTCGGCGCTGGGGGTATCCAGACCGACCTGTCGTCGCTGGAAGGGACGGGCCTCCGACGCCTGCGGCACAACGCCGAGCAATACGGCATGTTCATCGAGGGCTCGGCCTCCTTGCCCCGTGCTCACGCGGACCTGTCACGCTTTCAAGACGACGTGCGCGCGGCGAAAACCGCCGGTGCATCCGTGATCCGAACCGCCATGCTGGGCGGCCACCGTTACGAAACCTTCGCCACCATGGGAGCTTTCAAGGCGTTCGCTCAGCAGTCGTGGACGTCGCTGACCCTGGCCGAGCCTATCCTTCGCAAGCGGCGAATGAAGCTGGCCGTCGAGAACCACAAAGACTGGCGCGTCGACGAGATGCTGCAAATGATGAAGAGAATCAGCAGCGAGTTCGTGGGCATTTGCGTGGATACCGGCAATAGCATTGCGCTCCTGGAGGGCCCGATCGCCATCGCCGAGGCGTTCGCGCCCCACGCCTGCTCGGTGCACCTCAAGGACATGGCCGTACAGGAGTCAGAAGACGGGTTTTTGCTGGCCGAAGTGCCTCTGGGTGAGGGTCTACTCAATCTCCCGCGAATCGTGGCCGCGCTGCGGCAGGCCCAACCGGACCTCGATTTCTCGCTCGAGATGATCACCCGCGACCCGCTGAAGATCCCTTGCCTGACCAAGGAATATTGGCCCACGATGCCCACTGTGCCGGGGGCCGACCTGGCCCGTACTTTGGCCTGGGTCCGCGAGCACGATCCCGCCGACCCGCTTCCTCAGGTAGGGCGCCTCACCGCCGCGGAGCGCCTGCGTCTAGAGGACGAAAACGTACGCAAATCACTCTCCCACGCGCAACAGCACCTCGACTTGTAACCCCGTGCGCTTCTGAGCGTGCATCCACAAGTCTCAGCGTCGCGGACCCCTTCGGCCTGCGCCGCTCGTGGGGTCCCGTCGCCACGTTGCGCCCGATTCGCCATCTCAGTCTAAACTGCGCTAAAATAATGGCTTAGACCGCTCTAGGAGAGCATATCCCCTTGGCTGAGCAACCACCCGACATCCCCTCCCAAATCCCCCTCGGCGGCAACGGCGCTCCGCAAAATCTGGTTCCAATCGACATCGAAGTCGAGATGAAGAAGTCGTATCTCGACTACGCGATGAGCGTGATTATCGGCCGTGCCTTGCCTGACGTTCGCGACGGGCTCAAGCCGGTCCAACGGCGCATCCTTTACGGCATGCTCGAAGCCGGACTGCGGTCGAATCGCGGCTTTCGCAAGTGCGCGAAGATCGTCGGCGAAGTGATGGGTAACTACCACCCGCACGGCGATGCTTCGATCTACGACACGCTCGTCAGGCTGGCGCAGCCGTTCACGATGCGTTACATGCACATCGACGGCCAGGGCAACTTCGGGTCGGTCGACAACGACCCCCCGGCCGCCATGCGATACACCGAAGCGCGGCTGACGCAGTTCGCCGAAGCCCTACTGAACGAGTTGGAGCTGGACACGGTCGACTTCCGGCCCAACTATGACGACACCTCCGAGGAACCCGAGTCTCTGCCGGCGGCGACGCCCAACCTCTTCGTCAACGGCGCGAGCGGTATCGCGGTGGGCATGGCCACCAACATACCGCCGCACAACTTGACCGAACTGCTCGACGCGGCCGTTCAGTTAATCAAGAACCCCAAGATGAGTTTCGAGGATGCGATCGAGATCGTGCAGGGTCCCGACTTTCCCACCGGCGCGATGATCTGCGGCCGCGACGGAATCCTCAACGCTTACCGCACGGGACGCGGCAGCATGATTATCCGTGCGCGGGCGGGCTTTGAGCCAATCGGCAAAGACCGGCAGGCGATCATCGTCAACGAGATCCCCTACCAGGTCAATAAGGCGCGCCTGATCGAGCACGCCGCCGCCCTGGTCAACGACAAAAAGATTGAAGGTATCTCGGACATCCGTGACGAGAGCGACCGCGACGGCATGCGCATTGTCTTCGATCTCAAGCGCGGTGAAGAACCCGAGATCATCCTCAACAACCTCTACAAGCACACGCAACTGCAGACGAGTTTCGGCATCATCGCGCTCGCCATCGTCGGCGGTCAACCGCGCGAGCTGGGCTTGCTCGAATACCTGAAGCTGTTTATCGATCACCGTCTCGACGTCGTGCGCCGCAGAACGAACTATCTGCTGCGCAAGGCGCGCGAACGCGAGCATCTCTTGCTGGGCTTTCAGAAGGCGCTCGATCACCTGGACGAAGTGATCCAGTCGATCCGCCAATCAGAGAGTCCCGCCGCCGCCCGCCAGGGGTTGATAGACAGCTTTGACTTCACCAAGAAGCAAGCGCAGGCCATCATCGAGCTGCAGTTGCAGCGCTTGACAGGGATGGAGCGCCAGAAGATCCTCGATGAGCTGGCCGAGATTCAGCGTAAGATCGGCGAATACCTCGAGCTTCTCGGCTCCGACAGAGTGCTCCGCAGCGTCATCATCAAGGAGCTACAGGAGGTCAAGAAGAAGTTTGGCGACCAGCGCCGAACCGAAATCACGGCACCCGTAAGCCAAATCGCGATCGAAGACCTCATCGCCGACGAAGACATGGCGGTCACCGTGACCCACAACGGCTTCTTGAAGCGCACCCCCGTTGACACCTACCGCAAGCAGATTCGCGGCGGCCGCGGCCGCATCGGCATGGGCACGCGTAGTGAGGATTTCGTCGCGCAGCTCTTCATCGGCTCGACGCACTCCTACGTGCTGGCCTTCACCAACCTCGGCCGCGTCTACTGGGTGAAGGTCTACAACATCCCCGACGTCGGGACCACGGGCAAGGGCAAACATATCGCCAACCTGGCGAACCTGCAACCGGAGGAGCACGTACAGGCCTACTTGCCGGTGCGTGCTTTCGAGGAGGGACGCTTCGTGGTGATGGCTACACGCAACGGCGTCATCAAGAAATGCCCTCTGACCGTGTTCGCCCACCCGCTCTCGAGGGGCATCATCGCCCTTGGACTCGGCGACGGCGACGAGCTAATCTCCGCCCGCCTGACCGACGGCGAGCCTGAGATTTTCATCGCCACCTATGAGGGCAAGGCAATTCGCTTCAAGACCGAGGACGCGCGGCCCATGGGGCGGCCCGCCCGGGGCGTGCGCGGCATCCGGCTCACCGAGGGCGATTATGTCGTCGGCATGCGGGCGGTGTCCCCAGACGACCTGATCCTCTCGGTGACAGAGAACGGTTTCGGTAAGCGCACGCGGCTGGACCGGTATCGCCTCACCGCCCGCGGCGGCAAGGGTGTGATCAATATGAAGACCACTAAAAAGAACGGCAAGGTGGTCTCGGTCATGAAGGTGACGCAAGAGGATGAGGTGATGATCATCTCGCGCAACGGAAAGATCATCCGCATCGGCTCCGACAAGATCCGCGCCACCGGTCGCGCAGCCCAGGGCGTGCGTCTGGTGACCATGGAGGCAGGTGACCAGGTCGCCGCCGCCGCGGTCGTCCCCGAGTCGCAAGCCAACGGAGACGAGAAAGGCGACGGTGCCAACGGCCAAGGTGTGTTGATCAACTGAGCCGCCGCTAGGCCTTGGGCCCCTTGTTACAATAACCTCACGAAACGGCGCAAGAATTCGGCGCCGTCAAGTACCATGTCAGCACCCGCCAACGACGTAGCCAACAAGCAGGAAGCCCTTTTCGGCATCCTGCGGTCGATGAGCCAGGTGATGATCGCCTACTCGGGCGGAACCGACTCGGCCTATTTGGCGTGGGCCGCCGGCAAAGTGCTCGGCGAGAACGCGCTCGCTGTCACGGCCGACTCGGCCTCGATGCCGGAGTCGCACAAGCGTGACGCCGAGGCGTTCGTCGAGCGCTACCAGATCCGTCACCAGTACATCGAGACGCAGGAGTTCGAGAATCCCGAGTACGTCAAGAACGACTCGAACCGCTGCTTCCACTGCAAGGACGAACTGTTCACGCAGTTGAAGGCGATCGGTGGCAAGCTGGGTTTCGCCAACATCGTTTACGGTCTCAACGTCGATGACACGGGCGACTTCCGTCCGGGCCATCGCGCTGCCAAGGAACATGGCGTGCGGGCGCCGCTGCTCGAGGCCGACTTGACGAAGGCCGAGATTCGTGAGTTGTCAAAGCGTGAAGGCCTGCCCACTTGGGATCGCCCGGCCGCGGCTTGTCTTAGCTCGCGCATCCCCTACGGTACGGCCGTTACGAAGGAGCGAATCCAACTAGTCGAAGACGGCGAGGAGGCGCTCAAGGATCTCGGGTTCCGCGTCTTTCGCGTTCGCTACCACGATGAGCTTGTCAGAATCGAAGTCGGCGCCGAAGAGCTACCCCGGGCCCTCACTCCCGAGATGGCCGAGCGGCTAGCGAAGATCTTCAAAGGCCTCGGATTCAAGTACGTGACCCTCGATCTCGAGGGCTATCGGCAAGGCTCACTCAACGAAATGCTGCCGGTTGGTCAAGTCAAACAAATCCTCCCCATCGTGTCGTGAGAACGGGAGCCTCTCAAGGCCGACCGTGGAGCTTTCGACTAGCCCGAAACCCCTATCAACATTGGCTATCTGCGTTTCTGCCGCTGAACGGTGCAGATCTGTTTCCCTAGCCGATGGCTGTGCTAAACTACAGTTCCCTTTCGCTTTCTACCAGCCTTCCGCGGGGCTTCCGTCGAGCGTAAGGACATCCTTAATACAACCGAGTCGATGAACCTGGGCCGCCCCTTCTGGCTTCCAGTTTGCGGGTCGAATTATGGAACTATGGCAGGACATCCTTCGCAATATTGAGCCCGCTGTGAGTCCGGAGAGTTACTCGAATTGGCTGCAGCCTCTGCGCTTTAGCCATGTGGACCAGCAACGGGCGCTCCACCTGGTCGCACCGAACGACAGCGCCAAAAAGTGGTTAGACGTCGAGTACAAGAAGATGATTTTGTCGACCGCTAGCAGTCTAGCACTCAACATCGAATCCGTGGTGTTCCTCACGAAGACGGGCTCGAATGAACGGCCCGCGCCGGCCCGTAGGATGATCTCGCGGCAAGCGGCGTTTGACTTCGACAGGCCACCACAGTTGTTCAATTCGAAGTACACTTTTGACTCCTTCGTCGTCGGAGCTTGTAATGAGTTCGCCCACGCCGCCGCGCAGGCCGTCGCCACCAACCCGGCTCGAACGTACAACCCGCTCTATATTTACGGCGGCACGGGTATGGGCAAGACCCACCTGATGCGCGCGATTGGACAGCAACTGCAGAGCAACTACACCGAGCTACGGGTCGTTTACGTCTCGAGCGAAGAGTTCATCAATGAGATGATCAACTCACTGCGCTACGATGGCATGAGTTCTTTTCATCGGCGCTTCCGCGCCGCCGACGCGCTGCTGGTAGACGACATCCAGATCCTCGGGTCAAAAGAGAGAACCCAGGAGGAGTTCTTCCACACCTTCAACGCCTTGCACAATCTCCAGAAGCAGATCGTCATCTCTAGTGACCGGCCACCCAGGGAGGTCAACGGGCTGGTCGACCGCCTGCGCTCGCGCTTCGAATGGGGCTTGCTTGCCGATATCCAGGCACCCGATCTAGAAACCAAGATGGCGATTCTCGATCGCAAGGCCGAGGACTACTCTATCAAGCTACCGCACAGGGTACGCATCTTTCTCGCCACCCACCTGAAGTCAAACATCCGCGAGCTGGAAGGAGCGCTGACCCGCTTGATGGCGATTGCCTCGCTGTCAGACTCAGAGATCACGTTGCAGATGGCCCAGCAGACAGTCCGTGCACTGACATCAAGCGAAGCGCGGCTCCAGCAGCGAACCGTCACTATCACGATGGTCCAAAAGGCAGTCTGCAGCGAGTTCTCAATAGATCTGAAGGAACTGCGGCTGAAAAGCGGTCGCAGCGGCTCTTTCCCGCGGCAGATCGCCATGTATCTCTGCAAGGAACTCGTGGGGGCGTCTTTGCCTGAGATCGGCCGGGCCTTCGGTGGCAAACACCACACGACGGTCCTACACGCAGTTCAGAAAGTGGGCCAGCTCTGCAATCAGGATCAGGGTATCAACAGCCTTATCCACAAGCTAACCGACAGAATCAATTAGATATAATGAGAGCCAGGCCGACAAAGCCTCACATCACATCCAGACCTGTGGACAATCACTGCCAAGTCGGTACTCCTCCACATCTGGATCAGCTGTCGGTCCACAGGGTGAACCATCATAAGTAACACATACAAAAGGTCTTATGTGATCCATCCACATATCCACAGCACCTATGAAGACGAGCTTAGTTATGAACCTTCTTAAGTGAAGGGTAGTCGGATATGATCGTTCGGTGTCACCGTACACTCTCAGGTGAAGAGAATCAATGGAACTTACGGTTAAGAAGACCGACCTGGTCAGGGAGTTGAGCCTCGGCCAGGGAGTCGCCGAGAAGAAGACGACCATCCCAGTCCTTTCCAACGTGTTGCTGGAAGCTCAGGACAACGAGATCGTCCTTACGTCCACGGATCTTGAACTTAGCGTCCGTAGTTCTTGTCCGGCGGTCGTAACGAGACCTGGATCCACGACAATCCCGTCACGAAGGCTGCTTGAGTATGTGCGTCTGCTGCCTGATGCAGAGGTTTCGCTGAAGGTGTTGGAGAATCACTCGACGAGTATAGTCTGTGGCCGGGCTCGGACCCGTATCGCCGGCATGTCACGTGAGAACTTCCCAGAGTTGCCGACTATGCCTGCCATGCTGACGAAGATACCGCGTGACGTCCTGTCGAACGTGATCGCCAAGACGATCTTCTGCATTGCGACCGAGGAGTCTCGCTACACGCTTACAGGAGGCCTTTTGGTTTTGAAGGAAGGCTCTCTGGTAATGGTCACGACCGATGGCCATCGGCTCTCTTTCGTCGAAGCAGCGCATAGCTTTGAGGGTATCACCGGAGAGCTCAAAGCTTTGATTCCGAAGAAGGCGATGGCAGAGATCACTAAGTTAGCTGCCGAGGCCCGAGAGTCAGCGACGATCGACTTTGCAACTGATGAGAATCATCTGTTCTTTGAGTGTGGTGACCGCCTGTTGATTACCCGCCGGTTAACCGGGCAGTTTCCTGACTATGAGCGGGTGCTGCCGAAGGAGCGTGGTACCACGGTGCCCCTGAATCGAGAGGAGATCACAGCGGTGCTGCGGCGGGTGTCGCAGTTTGCTGATGAGCGGTCACACGCAGTGCGCCTCGAGATTGGAGACGGAGATATGAAGCTTGTCTCCACTGGCTCGGAAGCTGGAGAAAGCGAAGAGACCCTGCCGGTCGAATACAACGGTGCCACCATGAAGATCGGCTTCAATTCGCAATACCTTCTAGACTTTTTGGGGGTCGCGGACTCGGAGACGGTCGAGCTAGACCTCCAGGGTGAAGACAGTGCTGGGCAGCTCCAGATCCCAGGTGTCGAAGGCTATGACTACCGATACGTTGTCATGCCGATGAGAATCTAACCATTCGTAGACAGATGGCTCAGGAACAACCGGCAAACCAGGCGGCATACAGCGCCGAGAACATCCGGGTCTTGGAGGGACTGGAGGCTGTACGGCTCCGCCCAGCGATGTACATCGGCTCAACCGGTGAGCTCGGTCTTCACCATCTGGTGTACGAGGTGGTGGACAACTCCATCGATGAGGCGCTCGCCGGATATTGCAGTGTCGTCACAGTGACAATCCACATGGATAACTCACTGACCGTCATCGATGATGGTCGCGGTATCCCCGTTGACATCCATGCCGACGAAGGAGTGTCTGCTGCCGAAGTGGTCATGACCAAGCTGCATGCTGGTGGCAAGTTCGATTCTGACACGTACAAGGTCTCGGGCGGATTGCACGGCGTCGGTGTGAGTTGCGTCAATGCCCTGTCCAAATGGCTGTCGCTTGAGATCTGGCGGGATGGCTCGACCTGGGAGCAGGAGTACAGGCGCGGTCTGCCGCGGGGCAAGCTCGAGAAGACGGGGAAGGCCGGCCGCAAGACCGGCACCAAGGTAACGTTCAAGCCGGACCCTGAGATCTTGACGGCCACGAGTTTCAACTACGACATCCTCGCGCAGCGCTTGCGGGAAATGGCCTTCCTCAACGGCGGGCTGAAGATCATGCTCACCGATGAGCGCGATGACAGCCGTAAGCCGCAGGAGTTTCACTTCCAAGGCGGCGTAGCGGAGTTCGTCTCGTACCTAGGCCGCGGCAAGCAACCTCTGCACCCGCAACCGATCCGCTTTACCGGGGACAAGAGCCTTGGTGACGGCACTTTGTCGATGGAAGTGGCGCTCCAATACAACAATGGCTACGCGGAGAATGTCTTCAGCTTTGCCAACACCATCAACACGATTGACGGCGGCTCGCACCTCAGCGGTTTTCGCTCAGCCCTGACCCGCAGCATCAACACTTATGCCCAGCGGGCCAAGCTGTTTAAGAATGTGAAGGAGAACCTCACCGGCGACGATGTCCGTGAGGGCTTGACGGCGGTGGTCAGCGTCAAGTTGCCGCAACCGCAGTTCGAAGGCCAAACGAAGGGCAAACTCAACAGCGACATCCAGGGCCAAGTGGTCGCCTTCGTCCACGACAAGCTGAGCGAGCACTTCGAGATGAACCCGGCGGTCGCCAAGAAGATTGTTCAGAAGGCGCTCGATGCTGCCCGGGCCCGCGAGGCAGCCCGTAAGGCCCGGGACTTGACCCGCCGCAAGGGCGCTCTCGACGGTGCGGGTCTGCCGGGCAAGCTGGCTGACTGCCAGGAGCGAGACCCCGAGCGGGCTGAGCTGTTCATCGTCGAGGGCGAGTCGGCCGGCGGGACCGCCAAGCAGGGGCGTGATCGCCGCACGCAGGCGATCTTGCCCCTTAAGGGCAAGATCCTCAATGTCGAAAAGGCCCGCTACGACAAGATGCTGGGGCACGATGAGATCCGGGCGATGATCACTGCACTCGGCACGGGCATCGGCGTCGACGACTTCGATCCGGCGAAGCTCCGTTACCACAAGATCATCCTCATGACGGACGCGGACGTCGACGGCTCCCATATTCGTACGCTGCTGTTGACATTCTTCTTCCGGCAAATGCGGGCGCTCATCGATAAATCCCATGTCTACATCGCGCAGCCGCCGCTTTATCGCATCAAGCGCGGCAAAGCCGAACGCTATATCAAGGATGAGCAGGACCTGGCCCGCGAAGTGATCCGCTGGGCGACCGAAGACCTTCGCGTCGACTACGGCCACAACGGGAAACAGGGCAAGGCCATTGAGAAGGCAGAGCTACGCCGGTTTCTGCTGAACGTGGACGACTACGCCGCTATGTTCCAGAAGCTGGAACGCCGCCTGCGCAGCGTGCGAGTGATCGAGGTCCTAGCCGACCCCGCCTTGCCGATCGACGGCAAGGAAGCCTTCAAGATCAAGAGCAATCTCATGGACCTCGTCGCCCGCCTCAAGAAGCTCGACGTGACGGTCAAGCTCGAGGCCGACGAGATTCATGACGCCTGGCGAGTCACCTTCAAGGAAGCGACCGAGGCCGAGCGCAGCATCGACAGCGATCTGGCCGCCCAGCCGGAGTACCGCCGCCTGCGGGGGCTGGCGAAGCAGATCGCCTCATTCAACCAGCCGCCGTTCATGGTCCACAGCAAGGACACCGAGCAGAGTGTTCCCGATTGTCTCTCACTGCTGCGGCACATCAAGACCGTCGGGATGAAGGGCGCATCGATCCAGCGTTACAAGGGGCTGGGAGAGATGAACTCCGGCCAGTTGTGGGATACCACGATGAATCCTGAGAGCCGCTCCTTGCTGCAGGTGCGGATCGATGACGCCGTTGCGACCGAGGAGATCTTCTCCACCCTGATGGGTGAGAGCGTCGAATCGCGGCGGCGCTTTATCGGCGAGAACGCCCTCGACGTCAAGAACCTCGACATCTAGCGTGGTCTCCGTGCCGAGCCGCGACCGCAAGAGAGTGCACTACGGCGACAGACTTCACTTGCCGCCGGTCCGCGCAACTAACTCATCGACCATCTCAGCAATCGTCTCTTCCACGCCGGCCCGGAATGGCCCCGGCAGCGACGTGAACAACATGGCGCCCCCGCCTTCATAGCCACCCTCCTTCAAAACGCGCAGGCTCGGCACATAACCAAACACGTCGTTGTTGTAGGCCGACACCCAGGTGTCGTGCCATCCATAAGCGCCCTTGAAGCGCAATGAGTAGTCGACCACAACCTCCCCTGCCAGAGCGATAAACGTGAGACCGTCGCCAAACTGCCAAACTTGGACCGGGTAGAGGTAGCTCTCCATCAGCTTGCCCTCTTCGCTGAGTATCGCCAACATGCGCTTGGCGTGTTCGCGCTTGCGGCGATTCTCGTCGCTCAGCCGGGCATCGAGGTCCGCCTTGGTGGGTACCTTAAAGGCCAACGGGACCTTCTCGTAGGCCGTACGCAAGGGTCCGCCCAAAGGCCGCATCTTGCCCTTGAGCACCAAGTCGATCGCGATGGCCAGCGTGTCGCCGTAGCGCTTTGCCAGCTCGACCTTGCGTCGAGGCAGAGGATTCTGGTCGGCGCTGCAGCCGTTCACGAACAGCGCAACAACGCCTGGGTTCCGATCCTCCACCGCTGACTGCGCAAAGCCGGGCCAGTCGCCGTTGATCTCGTAGTCACCCAACACTGTGGCGTGGCAGGCGTACCCGAAGGCTACGGCCAGCAGCGAACCGTCGGCCTTGCGAACGGCCAGCACCGGCACGTCGTGGTCGGTAGGGCTGGGATATTCTCGGCGCCGTACGCGCCGGCGATTCACCGCGAATCCTGCCAGGCCCTGCTCGTACGACAGAGTTGCCGGCTGCCGGTCGCCCATCGCGTCACCGATGAGCCCCACTACCTGATCGATCAGCCGCTTCTGGTAACGGTTGATCACCTCGATGTGTTCGGGCTTGAGCGGATAGGAAGGACGCCGCCGGACGCGCGTGATCGGGCCGCTGTGTGTATGGGAGGCATTCAGCACCAGCCTCTCGCGCGGCAGCCCGTACTCGTCCGAGGCCCTGGCCGCGATCGGCTCGGCCACTTCTCGGCGGAAGCCTCCGAGGTCCGCGGTCACTAGCACCGAGATCGTGCCCTGCTCGTCCTCAAGTGCCAGCGCCTTGGCGTGGATTGGGTGCCGAACCCCCTCCGAGGGTCTCTTGCGCGCCGCATATCCAGCCATCCAGATTGGCTCCGTCGGTGTGATGTCGACCCGTGCGACCCCGGCTTTCCAACTCTCCTCAGCCGATGCGACATCGACTGTAAGGATGTTGATCCACAGTAGGAGTATCAACACGGTCTGAGACCCCTTCCGGACCAGGGATGAAACGTAGCGCTGCGCGGTAACCATCCAACCCTCCTTCGCCGTCCCTGCGGCGCACCAAGGCTCCGAGTGTATCGCAACACGCCGGGGGACGAGGTGATCCCAAGCCCCCGGTCGTGGGCGGCACAGAATCGCGGCTTCCTCCTTGGTTAGGTCCGCTCGCGGCTCTGTGGGACAATGGTGACTCGAACCCTACAGCGCCCGGGATCCGGCGAGTCATGACTGACACAGGCTTTCTTGAACAAGTCGATCAAGCCGCCGGGGATCCCTCACGCGTTCTCGAGTTGGCCCTATCGCACCTCCGCGCCGACACCGGGACGCTGCATGAGATGCGATCCGACGGCCTGCTGCATCTTAAGGCTTGGGCCGGCGGAATCCCCGAGGCTCTGCTTCCCGTCATCCAAACTATCCCGGTGGGAAAAGGCATCGCCGGCTTGGCGGTTGAGCGCAAGGAGCCGGTCAATATGTGCAATCTGCAGTCCGACCAAAGCGGCGACGCGCGGCCTGGGGCGAAAGCGACGGGTGTGCAGGGTTCGATCTGCGTTCCGGTCATGGCTGGCGACCGGGCGATCGGCGCGTTGGGCGTCGCCACACAACAGCAGCGCGAGTTTTCTGAAGAGGAGGCGTCGCTGTTGCTAGAAGTAGGCCGACGGCTGGCCCGCCAAGAGAGCGCCGTACGCGGCGGGTAGGGGCTTAGGGTGCTAAACTCGCGGCAATCTCACGGAGTAGAAGTCCGTTTTCTCGGAGACTGAGCAGCAGGCCTACTACCGATGTAGCAAGGCCCTTGAAGCTGGGGCAGGTGAGAATAGACACATGGACGTGATTACTGTAGAGAGCATGATCAAGCCGGACAACCCCTTCATCCGCCTCAACCCCACAGACAACGTCGTCGTGGCACGCATTGCGCTTTCGGCCGGCGCTACAGTCTCGTTTGAAGGCCAGGAAATCACGATCAGTCAGGCGATCGGTGCGGGCCACAAGGTGGCCGTGAACGCCATCCCGGCGGGCGGCGCTGTGGTGAAGTACGGCGAGAATATCGGCGCCGCCGCCGCGGCCATCAAGGCCGGCGATCTTGTCCACGTTCACAATCTGCGCATCGACATGGGTGATCGCGAATACGAGTTCTCGACCGGCCTCGAAGATCTGGCTGCCATTCCCGTGGTCAGCGAGAACACCTTCCAGGGCTATCCTCGCGCTGACGGACGCGTCGGAACCCGGAATTTCGTTGCGATCCTCGGGGCCAGCAACTGCGCCGCGTTCGCCTCGCAGCAGATCGAGGCCGAGTTTACAAGGCAGTCGTTTGAGGGTACCGGCATCGACGGTGTCGTCGCTTTCCCCCACGCCGACGGCTGTGGGCAGTCAGAAGGGGCGGACATGGAACTGCTGCGCCGCACACTCGACGGAGTGGCGGACCATCCGAATGTGGCTGCGGCAGTTGTGGTCGGCCTCGGCTGCGAGGTCAATCAGATCAGCTACTACCTCCGGCCCGACGCAGGCTCGGCGAAAGGCGGTCCGCGGCGGGGGTTGACGCTACAGGAGAGCGGAGGAACTACAAGAGTAGTTGTAGATGGCTCCAAGGCCGTATGGGAACTCATCGAGGAGGTCGGTCGGCTGTCGCGGGTCGAGTGTCCGGCCTCGAAGCTAGTCACGGCGCTGGAGTGTGGAGGCTCCGACGCCTTCTCCGGTATCGCCGCCAACCCGAGCGTGGGTTACTACTCTGACCTGGTCGTCAAGCAAGGCGGCACGGTCTGTTTGGCCGAAACGACCGAGGTCTATGGCGCCGAGCACCTGCTCACGCGAAGGGCGGTGAACCGCGAGGTCGGCGAGAAGCTGCTCGACAAGATCGAGTGGTACAAGCGCTACGTCGCTGGTTTTGGTCTCGGTATCACCTTCAATTCGAACCCCTCGCCCGGGAACAAGGCGGGCGGTATCACCAACATCGCCGAGAAGTCTCTCGGCGCGGTTGCCAAGGCAGGCACGTCCAACCTTACCGGCGTCTATGACTTCGCCGAGCGGATCACCGATACCGGCTTCGTCTTCATGAACACGCCGGGCTACGACGCGACCTCGGTAGCGGGCATGGCTGCGGGCGGATGCAACATCTGCCTGTTCACCACGGGGCGCGGCAGCGCGTTCGGGTTCCCGTCCGTCCCGGTCGTCAAGATCGCGTCGAACTCCGCGACCGGTTTCCACATGGATCAGGACATGGACATCAACTGCGGTTCGATCGCCGAAGGCAAGGAGGACATCCCCACCGTCGGCAAGCGCATCTACGATTTCGTGCTCGAAGTCGCCTCGGGCCGCAAGACGTTCTCCGAAGCCCTAGGCCATCGCGAGTTCATCCCCTGGCGCATCGGCCCCGTCCTGTAGATAGAGGGCGGGCAAGGGCAATGTTCGTTCACGTCCCTCCGGCTGCCGCCCCGCCCTGCTGAACCTCTCCAAGTTCGGGGAGGTCGCCGTCGGCCTGATGCCAGATGCTTAGTAACTCGGCATAGGTGTGTTGTGCTGTCCGTGAATCGCCCGACTTGGCGGCGGCGCGCGCCAGCCCGAGCAGCGACAACGCTCTGCGGGGCGCGCGGTCGAGCGCCAGCTCGAACTGCTCGCGCGCCTCCTCGGGCCGGCCCGACGCCAGCAACATCTCGCCGAGCAGCTCGTGTACCGGCTTCACGGGATACGGCGGACCGTAGCCTAAGCTCAGTTCGTCCTCGGCGCCGGCGGCCGTCCGCATGATCTCGATCGCCTGGTCGTTTCCGCCCTGCGCCATCCGGATGATTGCCTCCAGTTCCAACGCCATGACGTCCGCACCTCGTAATGGACCGACGTAGGCCATCCCCCCGGTGCCCGATTTTTGTTCGGCTTGCTCTCGCTCTGCCTCGAGGCAGGCTCGCAGTTTTACCAGCACAGTCTGCGCCCGGGCAAGATCATTGGTCTTGGCGGCGCTCATTCCGCGGACAAACAGGTCTCTCGCCACGGTGGCGGCCCGCAGCTCCGAGGTATCGACCTCGATCGAGTCCCCGTCCCATTGGCGAGTCTCGATGCGGTAATGCCCCCGCAGCGCGACTAGATGCCGCCGCGTGAGCTTCGAGCCGCTCTTCTTGCCGTCGGCTTCGATGATGTCGAGTAGCTTGCGCGCCTCCCGATAGCGTCCCTGCTGCAAGTAGGCATACTCGAGCCACAACAGGGCGTGGTACCCGCGGTCCTCGACACCCAGGTTCTTGCGTTGCACCCTTGCCTCGGCAGCCTCCCAAGAGTCTTCGTTCGACGCCACGACCTCGTCCCACATGCCCATCGAGACGAAGACATGCGAGGGCATATGCAGCGCGTGCGCGGCGGCCGGGGCGATCTTGGCATACACGCGCGCCGCCCGCAGTCCCAGCGGTGCGTGGATCGGGTCGTCATAGGAGTGCACCAGGTAGTGTGCCGCGCCGGGGTGCAGGGGATTTTTGGCGAACACCTCCTCGGCAATCGCCGCCGCCCTCATGTAGATCCGGAAGTCTCGTTCGTCGTGCGAGGTGCCGAGGTTCGCCAGAGCGTGGAAGGCAGCAGCGTCGAGGTCGTCGGGATACTTCCGGGCGAGTCGCCGCATGGCTTCCAGATAGGCAAAATCGCGCTCTTCCTTCGAGCCCTCGCCGTAGAGCACCTCGACGGCACGCAGGTAGTCCTTCTCGCGCTCGGTCGGAGCCTTGGCCAGGCGCTCCTCGGGCGTCGGCGCCAGCCGCTTCAAAACTTCACGGGCGTCTTCGGCGTCCTGCTGCTCCCAGAGCGGATGGTTGTGCGTCATCGCCTCGCCCCAATAAGCCATGGCGAAGTCCGGCTCGATCTCCTGCGCCTGCTGGAACGCTTCCGCGGCGTCGTCGTACTCGAAGCTGTGAAGCAGCAGAGCGCCCGTGATGAAATGCTTCTGAGCGTCGGGCGAGCCGGAGGTGGGGAAGTCTATCTTGCCCAACTCGCTCGTTTCCGGGACTGGGCTGTCTTGGCAGCCGAGGCCGGCCATGCAAGCGAGAGCAGCGATGCCCATGTACGTTCGATGTTTCACAGCGGCGTCCCTCCCACGGACGGTACGGGCACCATCTTATCCGGTTTGGACCCCAGTGACATGGACCCCGGTGACAGGCGGCCGTCCGCCTTCACTTCGCCGCCCGCCGCCGCAGTGCGCGGTAGCCGAGGCCGTGCAAAGCGACCGACGCGACGATCAGCACCGCACAGACCTGATAGGGTAGCCGCAGGTCGCCCCTCGACAGATAGCCTCCCCCGAAAGACCCGCCGCTAAAACCCACCGCCAGTGACGCTTCGTGCATCCCGCCGGCCACACCCTTGCTTTTCTGGCCGAAACTCGTGGTGCTGTAGAAAATGCTGCTGAAGTAGATATACCCGGTCATTACAGCGACGCACATGACACCGGCGGTCAGCCACGGTACGTTCGTTGCGAACGCCAGCAGCAACATCCCGAGCGTGGCCACGCCCTTCACGGCCAGGGAAGGCGAGATGCGATGCCGCCAGAAATCGGTGAAGTGCAGCAGGAAATACATCCCGACGACGACCACTCGAGTCGACGCGAGCATCGCCCCGTGAACAGACGCAGGAATGCCCAACTGGGTGGCGAGTTGCGGAAAGACAAAGAAGATCAAGCTCATCGAAAGAGCCGCCGTGATGTTCGATGCCCAGCCCGCAAAGGCGAAGAAACGGGCGGGCACGGAGCCGGCCCGCTTGTTTCGCAGCGGGGGCTCCTCCTTTGCGGGTTGGCGGTTCGCCGGTCTCACTCGTGCCAGGGCGATCAACGGGATCATGATCAACGAAGCGCCCATCGCCAGCTTGAGCGAGAGACGCGGGTCGACAGCAAAGAGCAAACCTCCGGTGGACTGCCCTAGCAGCACCCCCGCGTTCCACGACAAGCAGTACAAGACTAGCGGCTGGCTTGCTTCCCGGCTGACGTCGCCGGTGCGCTGACCCGCGGTCAACAGGGCAATGAGCGGCGGGAAGGCCATCGCCGCCGCTAGCCCCATGACAGCCGCCTCCAAGTAGGCCAGTGGCGGGTCCATGGAGTGCAGCGCGACGGCCAAGCACACCGCGAACAGTGACGCGCCGGCGGCGATAAACCGGCGGCGGCCCACGCGGTCGGAGAGGTGCCCGAACAGCGACGCGCCGGCGGCGTAGGTCAGCGAGAGGCAACCTCCCACGAGGCCGAGTTGCATCGTGTCGCCGAACTGTTCCGCTAAGTAGCGCGTGATCGTGAAGAGGAACAGCATCTGGGCGAAGTCGCCCAGCGCGACGATGAGATAGAGCAGCATGTGAGAGTCCGCCGAGTCGCCTAGTAGTGTGTTTCGCAAATACGGTTTCGGTTTGTCATGTAGGGGCCCCCCGCGCCCGCCCGGCAGCTCGTTTGCCTCGGTTCGTCATATAGGGGCACGGCATGCCGTGCCCGTCTTCCAACGTCACTGTTTTTGCGAGCCTTAATAGATGCCCCACGTCGCTTCAACGCCACAAACCGACCCGCCCTCGGCTATAGTAGGTGCGTCCAGTTGCGAGCTTTCTATTGTCGCTCGTCAAGGGAGGACTGAGATGGACCGACGCAGATTCCTATCCGCATCTTCCACGGCTGCGGCCGGAGCAGCCCTAACCGCGTGCGGGGGACCGCCACCGGAGTCCGGCCGGCCGTCGGCGCCCCGCAAGCCCGTCAAGATGTACGTGGCAACCCAACGAGCCGAGCCCACCGACGAAGCGATGGCGTTCCTCAAGCGCCACGCAGTCGAACACGCCTGTATCGAGCCGCCGGGTCCCGGTGAGCACGGCTACTGGACTCTCGAGGAGATCGAGCGTACGCGCGACGTAGCCGCCAAGCACGGCGTCAAGATGGTCGCCCTCCACATGCCCTTCCTCGGCAGCACCCACGTCGCCAACAAGAAGCGCCCGGCGATCATGATGGCCAAATCGCCGGAGCGCGATCGAGACATCGAGCTGGTGCAGAAGGTGATCGTCTCGCTGTCGAAGTCCGGAGTCGGGATGTTCATGTACAACCTGAACCTTCTGGGCGGCATGAAAGGCGGCGGCGTGGAACCGCTTCGCGGCGGCGCGATGTCGCGAGTCTGGCGACTCAAAGACCGCGTGGAAGACCCGCCGTTGACCAAGGCCGGCCGCGTCACCGAAGAGATGTTCTGGGAACGCATCACCTACTTTCTCGACCGTGTGATCCCGGTCTGCAACGAGTACAAGGTGCGCGCCGCCTGCCATCCCCACGACCCACCGGGACCGGACGAGGGTTTCCAGGGCATCATCCGCGTGCTCGGCACCCCGGAGGGACTGAAGAAGCTCGTCTCGATCCGGGAGAGCCCCTACCACGGGCTCAACCTGTGTCTCGGCTCGACATGTGAAATGCTCAAGGACCCCGACAAGGAAATCCACGACGTGGTCCGCTATTTCGGCGAGCGGAAGAAGATTTTCAACACCCACTTCCGCAACATCCGCGGCGGCCTGCACGACTTCCAAGAGACCTTCCCCGACAACGGTGACGTCAACATGCCCCGCCTGGCGCGAACGCTCTACGAAGTGGACTACGAGTACGGCCTCATGCCCGACCACGTCCCGCGGCACCCCGACGATCCCAAACGCCGCCAGGCCTTCGCCTTCTGCTTCGGCTACATCAAGGCCGTCCTGCAGTCGCTGGAGTCGTTAGGCTGAGAAACCGCGTGGTCTCCCGCGAGCCCCGAGGTCCGGCAACAAGATCAGCTGCCGACTGTCTATCCTTCAGTTCTGCGGATTCCACACATACTTGCCATCGCGGTCGATGTAGCCCTGCTTGTCGGCAATGTCCACCCTCGCAAGACCTTCGCTGAACTCATAGGCGAAATCGAACTGTGGCTTGATGACGACCTTGCCATCGCTGTCGATGTAGCCCCACTTGTCCCCAATCTCCACCCGCGCAAGACCTTCCGTAAACCCAAAAACGGAATCGAACTGTGGCTTGATGACGACCTTGCCATCGCGGTCGATGAAGCCCCACTTTTCACCAATCTCCACCCGCGCAAGACCTTCCGTAAACCCAAAAACGGAATCGAACTGTGGCTTGATGACGACCTTGCCATCGCGGTCGATGAAGCCCCACTTTTCACCAATCTTCACCGCCGCAAGACCCTCATGGAATCCGCCCAAGCCGACGAAATCGAACTGTGGCTTGATGACGACCTTGCCATCGCGGTCGATGAAGCCCCACTTCTCACTAATCTCCACCGCCGCAAGACCTTCGTTAAACTCGTAGGCAGAATCGAACTGTGGCTTGATGACGACCTTGCCATCGCGGTCGATGTAGCCCGACTTGCCGCTCTCTATCACCGAGTAAAGCGGGCCATCCCGCTGCTGTTCGCCAAGGTCTCCGGCCTTCCTGAAGCCGTTTTTTCCCTCCCCGCATGAACCCAGAAGCGCGGCAAGCGCCGCTGTCGCCGCTATCCCTCTTCTCATCACGTCGTGCAATCCTGTCCCACGTCGAAGACTCGCGGTCTGGGCTCGAGGGCAATCAACAAAAAAATCCGATCAAAAGGGCACGAACTAGCTCGGCGAAGAAACGTCGCTGCCTCTCGGGCGTGGTCTTCAAACTTGAAACGAGCTGTTTCAGCCGGAGAATTGTAGAAGAGAGCTTTCTTGTCGTAATGAATCAGCAGGCAGAACTCATCGAGTCCCTGCAATTCGGTCCGCCGACGATCGTACTGCTTCAGCGCTTTCGATGCCAGGCACAATCCACGGCTGGCCGCTTGGGTACGTGGAGTCCTCACCAAAACGGTTCCTCTCGGGCAAAAAACGCAACCCATCAAGGTACTTGCTCAGAGTCGGGTCACTGGAGAAGTCCCTCCAGTAGTGGCCTCGCGGTCGGTCCCAATCCTGCTGCCAGTTATTGTCGACCACCGTTATCAGGCGGTAGAACTCCGATCGGAAGGGAATCCTATCCGGATGCCTGACGCGGGATACATGCTTCCTCGGGTGAAACCGAACGACCAAGATGTTGTCTGATTCGTTCAGCGGTTGGGGCTCAAGAGCTTCGTTGGCTGATTCGAAGAAGTCCCACCGAGGCCTGTTCGTGGCGATCTCGGATTCGTGGACCCAACTCTTGAGTTCAACACCGATGTCCCTGCCCTTGGTCGTTGAACAGACAATGTCTGGAGGGTCTGCGTCGGGTTGAACCCACCTCTCGATCGGCTCTGCGGCGAACAATGGATGCAGTTCGAGGAAGGCTTGGAAAATCTGTCGTTCACGGTGACGCTTGCTCGCTCCCGCCACGACCTCAGTCTAGCGGGTTGCACACACACTGCGGTCTACGGATCAGAATCCACCTACCCTGCGCAAGGCCCGGCAGTTCGCGGTCAGCAGTTCAGGACCAGTTCGGCACGGCGAAAAGGGCAGTTCGGGGACAGGCAGTTCGGGGCAGTTCGGACAACCCATCAATGCGATGAATGACAAAACTACCGAAAACCTTGCCAAACTGTGCCAAAAGGCCGACCAGCCGGCCCAGGTCACCGAAGCGGCTGTTGCGACGACGGCCGCCAACGGCCCGCCGGCCGACGAACCTTCGGGAACAAAGCCCGAACTCGGGTTGGCAAGGCGACCTCGCGGTGCTGCTCGATGTGGACCAGCGTTACCCGACGACTCCGTTGTGCAATATCCTCCATCGGCGGAACCCAGTCACAGAAACTACATCCCATAGAATCAATAACTTACGGAGAAAAGGCCGATTACCCCAGACCCTGTGCGCTACTCTGAGACCGGAGAGGGGAGCTTACAACCCATGAATGCGATGAATGGCAACCTTACCGAAAACCTTGCCAAACTGTGCCAAAAGGCCGGCCCGCCGGCCAAGTTGAAGCCGTCACAAGAGCGTGCCCTCGTGGCCTTGGTCGAATGCCGCTCCATCGCCGCCGCCGCCCGCAAGGCGCAGGTGGGCGACCGCACCCTCCGCCGCTGGCTGCACGAGGACGCGCGGTTTCAAACCAGGCTGCGCCAACTCAGCCAACAATCCCTCGCCCACGCCACGCTTCGCCTGCATAACGGTGCGTCTGACGCCGTCCACATGATGTTCGCTCTCATCGAATCCCCTGAACGCATCGAAAGCGCTCGTGTCACCCTCGTCCGCACCGCGCTCGACTTCGCCTTCCGCTCGGGCGCCTACAGCGATATCACCGGTCGCCTCGCCGCCCTCGAAGCCGCCAAAACCAAGCCGTGACCGGTAAGTACCTATGGCGTAAAATCTGTGCCCCGCGCAGCAGAAAACCTCAGGAGCCGGGACAGAGGCGCGGGTGTGAACCCGCGCGCTCCTTCGATGCCCCACCTCTGTGCGGGCCGACATGGAAGCCCCGTTTGGTTCCGGGTCGACCGGGTCCGGCAAGGACCGTTGGCCTCCCCCAAAATGCTTCTAGTCAGCCGATCCCGCGCCGGTGGGTTTTCGACGGAGCGGTTGCCTCGCGACGGCGATCACTCTTCTCGCGCCACGACGCGACCCCACTTGGTTCCGGATCGTCCGCGGCTCCGCTGCTTAGGAGTAAGGCCAGACCAGCTTACCCAAAACGCATGGATGCCGTGCCCCTGTGGCCGACGGAACGTTGGCCGGCCGGCGATGGAACGTCTCATACGCCAGCACGGCGAAGGCAATCGCTTCCTTAGCATCGCTCTCGATACCAAAGTCGTCAGACATACGGAGATCGATGCCCGCCAGCAAGTCCCCCAAGCGCCGCCGCAGTTCAGGATTACGAGTACCCCCACCCGAAGCGATCACGTCATGAAGTTGCATCCGCGGTGTCACGAACCGGTCGACCGCCGCCGCAATCGTGGTTGCCGTGAAAGCATTGACGGTCGCCATCAAGTCCGCCGGCCCAAGGCCTTCTTCGATGAGCCCCGCCACAAACTCTTCCCCGAAAGCCTCCCGCCCGGTCGTCTTGGGTGGCGGCTTCTGGAAGTAGTCCGCCGAAACCAGCCGGGCCAGCACAGTCTCATCGGCGGTACCGGACGCGGCCAGCTCGCCGTTGTGGTCATACCGTTCTGCGCCGTTAGAGAAGCGATCCGCCAGCGCGTCCATGATCATGTTGCCCGGTCCGGTGTCGAATGCCAGCACATCTTCGGGCGCACCGCCGGCAGGGATCGCTGTGACGTTAGCAATGCCGCCGATGTTGAGCGCCACACGGCCACGTTGTTCGTCGCGATAGAGCAGGTAATCGACAAAGGGGACGAGCGGCGCGCCCTGTCCCCCGGCCGCCATGTCTGCGGGACGGAAGTCGGCCACCACCGGCGCGCCGGTCCGCTCGGCGATCAGGGCCGGCTCGCCAATCTGCAGCGTGCTCGCAACCTCACGGCCGGCGAGGCGGCTGGGCGTCGGCTGATGGTAGATGGTCTGTCCGTGACAACCCACCAACTCCAAGAGATCAAGCGATACGCCGGCGAGGCGGCAGGTTTCGGCGACAGCGTCGCCGTAGAGTTGGCCCAGCAAGAAGTGGAGCTGACTGATTTGCGAGGTGTGGGTGTCGGCGTTCGATACCGCGAGAACGGCCTCGCGAACTTCGGCGTCGTAGGGAAACGAGTGGAAGGCTCGCGGCGTGACCGTTTGCTCGAAGCCGCTGCCGTCGATCTCGACCAGCGCCACGTCGATGCCGTCGACCGACGTTCCACTCATCACCCCGGCGACCAACATGAACGTGGGTTCTCAACAGACAGATCGGTGACGGGTCGTCTAGCCCTTCAACCGCTGCTGCCATCTCTCGAGCAAACTGAGCGCGTCGATCGGCCGCACCTGGTCCAGGTTTACCGCACTCAACTCCTCGGCGACCTGATGCTCGGCCGGGTTGAAGATCGACACCTGGGTGGGCGACTCCGCGGGATCGCCCGACAGATCCTCCGTCACCGACTGCTCCCGCACCTCGTGCCGGGACAACACGTCCCGGGCGCGCTCGATCACGTTCAACGGCAGCCCGGCCAAGCGGGCCACTTCGATTCCGTAGCTGCGGTCCGCCTTGCCGGGCTCAACCTTGCGGAGAAACACGATGTGGTCCCCCGACTCCTTGACCGAGACGTGCAGGTTGACCACGCCTTTCAACTGTTCGGCCAGCTCGGTCAGCTCGTGGTAGTGCGTGGCGAACAGCGTCTTCGCACGCGTGCGGGTGTGGATGTATTCCACCACCGCCCAGGCGATCGCCAGGCCGTCGAACGTGGCCGTGCCCCGCCCCACTTCATCGAGCAGGATCAAGCTCGCCGGCGTCGCCGTATTCAGGATCTGCGCCGTCTCGGTCATCTCGACCATGAACGTCGAGCGGCCACTGGCCAGGTTGCCACTCGCCCCGATACGCGTAAAGATGCGGTCGACGATCGGCAGCTTCGCCGAGCTGGCGGGCACGAACGAACCCATCTGGGCCAGAATCGTGACGATCGCGGTTTGCCGCAAATAGGTCGACTTGCCTCCCATGTAGGGCCCGGTGATGACAGCCAACAGGCGATCGTCGCCGTTGAGGTACACATCATTGGGGATGAAGCGCTCGCCGCCCTCGTCTTCGGCCAGCCGCTCGATCACCGGGTGCCGTCCGCGGGCGATCTGGATCTCGCTACCGGAGCTGAACTCCGGCGCAATGTAATCGTACTCGGCCGCGATCTGTGCCAAGCCTTGCAGCACGTCCAACTCGGCCACGGCCCCCGCGGTGGCGCGGATGCGCTGCGCCTCGCCCGCCAACCAGGTGCGCAGCTCTTCGAACAACCGCTTCTCGATCTCGAAGATACGCTCCTCGGCCTCCAGTACCTTTTGCTCGTACTCTTTGAGTTCCGGCGTCGTGTAGCGCTCGGCGTTGACCAGCGTTTGCTTGCGGTCGTACTCGGAGGGTACGTTCGCGAGGTTCGCTTTCGAGACCTCGATGTAGAAACCGAAGACGTGGTTGAAGCGAACCTTCAACGACTGGATGCCGGTCTTTTCCCGCTCCCGGGCTTCCATCTGCGCGATGTAGGCGCGGCTGTTTTGGCGGATGTCGCGTAGCTCGTCGAGATCCTGGTCAACGCCGCCACGGATGACGCCGCCGATGCCGTCGCGAATGTCGGGCAACTCGTCCATGCGCTCGTGGATCTCGTGCATGCGCGGCGACTTCATCGCGGCGGAGAGGCTCCGGAGCCGGGGCAAACACTGCAACGAGGCGCCCAGGCCCACCACGTCCCGGGGCGTTGCCGACCCCAGCGTCACCTTGGCCAGCAAGCGCTCGATGTCGAGCACGTGCCCGAGTTGGTCGCGGATCTCACTGCGCGAGACCAGCTCGGCACGCAGCTCGCCGACTCCGTCGCGTCGCGAGCCGATCTCGTTGCGATCGACCGAGGGCCGCAGCAGCCATTGGCGAATCAAGCGCGCTCCCATCGCGGTGCGTGTCTTGTCGATGACCTTGAGCAGCGTGGATTCAGCCGCCCCCCCCCCCCCCCCCCCCGAACAGCGGCTCCACCAGCTCGAGGTTGCGGACCGTGATCGGGTCGAGCACCATCCAGTCTTGCTGACGGTAGAAGGTGGGCCGATCGAGGTGTTCGAGGGCCACGCGTTGGGTGTCGCGCAAGTAGTGCAACACCGCGCCCGCCGCCGCCAGCGCCGCGGGATGGTCCGTGCCACCCAGCCCGTCGAGCACACGCAGCTTGAAGTGGTCGCGCAACGTACGCTCGGCGTAAGAGGTGTCGAACACCCAACCCTCAAGTTCGGTGCGCAGGCGGCCGTTTGAGCGGGAGCGCCCCGCTGGCTCGTCGGGGAAGAGCGGGCCGGCCGAGGGAATCAACACTTCCTTTACACCCAGGCTTTCGAGCGCGCCCTCCACCTCTGACGGTTCTAGCTCCGTCATCCGGAACTCGCCGGTCGAGACGTCCACATAGGCCATGCCGGAGGTCTCGCCCTTCTCGGCGACCGCCGCCAGATAGTTGTTCTCACCCGACTTGAGCAGAGACGAGTCGCTGGCCGTTCCGGGCGTGACCACGCGAGTCACTTCTCGGCGGACCAGCTTCTTTGCCTTCTTGGCATCCTCGACCTGGTCACACACCGCCACCCGGTGGCCCTTGGCAATGAGCTTGGCGATGTAATTGTCGGCCGCGTGGAACGGCACGCCGCACATCGGCACCGGCTCGCCTTTCTCTTTGTTGCGCGAGGTAAGAGTGATCTCGAGGTCGCGCGAAGCGACGACGGCGTCCTCGTAGAAAAGCTCATAGAAATCGCCCAGCCGGAAGAGCAACAGCGCGTTGGGGAACTCGCTCTTGACGCTGTGATACTGGCGCATCAGCGGCGTTGTGGGCGGAGAGGGCATTCTCAATTGGCGATTATAGCGGAGGTGCGCAGGAGCGCCCGAAGCGCAGCAGCGATTGCGGCGGCGACATCGGAGCGAGACGTTTGCCGCCGCAGATCCGGTCAGCCCAAGGTCCTCACAGAGAAGGCGCGCAAGAAGCTAAGTGGTGTGGAATCGGTTCAGGCGATGGCCGAGTCTGCGCGAGATTCTTACTCGAAGCTAAGGCACTCAGCCCGTTGGACGCCCCACGCCTACGTGCCCACCGCGCTACGGTCGCGGCCGCACGGCGATGGTTACACCGGCCCGACTGCGGAACACGTTCCCGTCACCGCAGTCGACTTCGATCACGATAGACACTGCACCGCCCGGAGTGACCCCGTTGGGCACAATGGCGTTGATCTGATTCAGGCCTACCGAACCGCCATGCAGAACACTTCCGAGCACCACCGCCTGCACCCCTCCGACCAGTACCCGTATGGTCTTCTCCACGAAGAGCGCCACGCCTGGAGCGGCACCTGTCGGAGGAGGCGCCGGCATCACCGGCCCGAGGCCGTTGCCCCACAAAGTGATCACTCCGCCAATGGCCGCCGGCTGCGTGACCACATTGGGATCGGGAACCGAGCCGGCCGGCTGCGCCCACGAGTCCTGAATCACGTCGTCGCCAGCCAGGCTGAAGTTGGTGACGATCGCTTGGCCAAAGGGGAACTCGAAGATTCCGGGCGAGGCCAGGGCGGCGGGAACCGCAAAAGGCTGGCTCTCGATAGTCCCGCTCGCGTCGGTCCAGCGCACCCGCACGTCAACCGAACCGTCGCTAACGTCAACGTTCCACGGCATCTGGGCGTTGGCTTGGTCGAAGACGACGCCATCAAACACGCCGAAGAGGGCGCCCTCGACTCCGTCGAAAGTGACCGAGAAACCGTCCAGGTCAAACGGTAGGGGAATCGTAGTCGGCGGCGGCGGCGTCTGATCCGTGAACAAGCCGCCCACTGCAACGATCGAGCCAGGAGAGATTAACGCCTGAAAGCCGGCGGCGTCGAAGACGCCGGTGACCTCGTGGGTGACCGGCGGCGGACCGCCGGCGCCTGCGATCACCAGGCCGCCGGTGTAGATGGCGGCGTCGCCATCCTTGACCAGGACGATCGACGCCAATTGAATCCCCGCCACCGGCGTCGCCACGTCGATGGTCATTCGAAGCAGGCCAAACTGGTCAAAGAACACAGAGCCCTGGCGAATCGTGATGTTCGAGTTGAGAATACGCACGTTCGCGTCCCCGAAACTGCCATCGAGCCCGCCCCCGGCCAACACAAGGTCCAGCGCGTCGCCCGGGTTCAAGCCAAGCGCCTGAGCCCCGAGATTCATGAATCGGTTGGGGTCACCCGCCGGGGCTCGGCCGATCGCATCGATTTGGAAAGCAGGCGGGCCCGCGCCGGCGGCGAAATCGGCGGCGGTATTGCCGCCTCCGGTCACGGTGACCGGGGTCGGCGCCCCATTGCCCCCAAAGAAGCTGTCTTGGACGGAATCGTTCAGCAGGCCCGCATTCGCCCCGGAATAATCACCCGAAAACGCGGGTCCGTCGACGGGCTCCGCCGAGACCAGGTAGTTGCCCGGCCCCAGCAGTCCCAGCCGATACCTCCCGTTCGTCACGCTCGAGAGCGTCGTCACGATCGCGCCAGTATCCGGGTTGACCGCTGTTACGAAGACGCCGTTGGCGGTTCCCCCCGCGCCTTTCGATAGCGCCGCACCGAGCGAGATAGTGCCCGTAATGCTTCCGAAACGTCCAGCGACACCGCCGTCCGCGGGATAGATGCCTCTCACAAACGCCAGCTCATCCTCTTTCAGCGCCGCGTTCGTGTCGCTGCCGTCGGGTGTGCGGGGGAACATCGTTGCGCCGGCCACGCCGGAATGGGCCAATCCCAGCGTGTGTCCGATCTCGTGAGTGGCCACCGACCCGATGTCGAACGTCTCGTCGGCGAGGGTGGTCGAGAAGGTAATGCCATCGGGGTTGAAGATGATGTCGCTGTCCACGACTTCGCCGCTGCCGAAAAAGAACGACCGGGCGATGGCTAGTGCACCGCCCACCACTGCTCGTGCCATGTCCGTGTCGGCGAAGTGAATCACGTGCATGCCGTCTTGGCCGTCGATTCCAAGACCGGTCGTCGTGAGCGGAGCGAAGGTCAGCCCGCTGTCCGGCGCGTTGTCCCATCGGCTGGCCGCCGCTTGCAGCGCCGCCATGGGGTCGCTGCCGGCGGATATGATCGGCGCACCGTCTCGGTTGGTCAGGCCGGCAGCCGTCTGATCATTGACAAAGAACTGAATATTGGCAGTATCCGTTCGGTGACGCCCGTTGCCGGTTTGGAATCCTTCCGTCGTTGCCTGTACATAGGCCTCCGCGGCGCCGGCGGTGAGGATCAGAAGAGCGGGCAGAATTGTCTGTCGACGCATCTCAGCGGACCCTCTTTCGGGCACGGGATTGAATCAGGTCGCTCAGTTGAGCCTTGAACTCGCTCAGTGGTAGTCCGTTCAATGCCTTGCGGGAGGTCGCGCCGCCCGCGGCCTTTGAGCCTGCTGCGCCCCCGTCGACGAGTTCGACGCCCAGGCCGGCCGACCGCACAACCTTTTCCGAAGACCCGTCCAGGGTGACAACGCCGAACTGACCCTGTCCCCAGCCGCAGGTTCTGAGGTAGCCGATCGGGGTGCGCTCCGCGAAGACGACCACTTCGTCGCCCACTTCGTAGCGGGGCGTACCGACGATCGCCATGGAAAGCTCACCCACGGTGCCGCCGGGCTCGCTGACGACCAACTTGCCGTCCACCGAACCCTTGAGGACCTCGGCGACCAGGATCTCGTAGTGGGTCCAGATATTCTGGTGCCCTTCGTCCCAGGCCGTCCACGTTCGCCAGACTTGGCCGCGGACGACGATTTCCGAATCGTCAATCATTTCTTCCACGCTCATCGTGGGTACCAGCGTGCCCCACGCCGGAGCTGCGGCGAGAAGCGCGAGCAAAGCGCAGAGGCGGAATCGGTCGCCGACAAAGCACGGAAACTTCCGCCTACCCGGTAACAAAGAACGAACCGCGAGTTTCATGGAGAGTTGCACCTCAAGGGTCAAGCTTTATCCATTTTACGCCATGCGTGACAACCGGCACTGTCTGTCGGAGTAAAACTACTCACAGTGCAATCTGGTTCGTAGTGACCAAGGGTGCGGCCATGCGGCCTGTTGTCTTCCTGTTCCTCGTCTCATCGATCGCCGCCGCGGGTCAATCGGTACTGAGTCAGTCGGGGTTCGAGGCCAACTCGACCTGAGAACTCAGCGGCGGGAAGGCTGGGTAGTCCGGGAGGAGATTGCCCCGCGTACGTTCGTCGCGAGCATCGACCTTCAGAAACGTTATGTCGACCCCTGGCTCGGCGACATGCGGAGCCGCAACGCCGAGTTACTCGCGCTGGTACAGGTAGGCCGCGTCGACCCGGCGGCTTCCGGAGCCGTCGTTGACCACGTATTGCGGGATTCGAGGCTTGCCGTCGCGGGTGCGGTACGACCACAGGGACGCGGCGGCGTACTCGCCGTCCTTGCGCAGAGCGTAGAAGCCGATGCCGATGGCCTTAAGCCGCTCCAGATCGTGATCGTAGTTGCGCGAGATGCGCTTGAGAACATCGAGGCAAGCTTCCTCGGGGCTCATGCCGTGGCGCATGTTCTCAACCACGGTGTGGGCGCCGGCGACACGGATGTTCTCCTCGCCACGTCCAGTCGAGCCGCCGGCGCCGACGTCCTGGTCGACATACAGCCCGGCCCCGATGATGGGTGAGTCGCCGACGCGGCCTGGAATCTTGAAAGCCAGCCCGCTTGTTGTGGTGCAGCCGGACATCTCGCCCTTACGGTTCAGGGCCAGGCAATTGATCGTGCCTTGGGGCGGGTCGGCGGCGACCCGGCGCGCCCAGGCGAACCACTCAAGCTTGGCGTTGGGAAACAAATCCCGCAGCTCGGCTTGCTGTTCGTCCGGAGGCGCGTCAAGGCCGGGACCCCAATCGGTTTTGAGCGATTCCTTCCATGTCAACCAGGCGAGGCGGGCCTTGTCGGTGAGCAGGTCTTCTTCCTGGAAACCGTGCGCCTTGGCAAATTGCAGGGCACCTTCACCGACCAGCATGATGTGGTCGGTACGCTCCATCACCAATTGAGCGACGTTGGACGGCGTCTTGATGCCACGCAGTGATGCGACGCTGCCCGCTCGCCGGCTGGGGCCGTGCATCACGCAAGCGTCCAACTCGACGACCCCGGCTTCGTTGGGCAAGCCGCCGTAGCCGACGCCGGCGTCCTCCGGGTCGAGTTCCGGCAGGTTGACGCCGGCGACCACGGCGTCGAGCGTATCGTCGCCCGCCTGTAGTCTTTCGATGACCCGCCGGCAGCAGGCAAGGCCGTTCGAGCTCGAGACGGCGATGTCTCGGGGTGCGGCCGCCGCGGAGGGAGCCGCTGCCGTCGCCGCTGCCGCACCAAGGGAAACTTGAAGAATTCTTCTACGGGATATCATCGACCCTCCTGGAAGCAGGCGTGAAATCGACGGCCCGTCGGACCGGACCAAACCGGCATCCGCCTACCGCACGCTGATTGAGTAAGGCGCCACTCGGAGCATGCCGCCTTCGAACAGACACGGCCAGCAGGGTATCTCGTTCAGGCGCGAATGCAGAAAAGAAACCAAGTCGGATTCACGCGCCCAGCGCTGCCCGTCGAGTAGCGCTTCGAGCGGGCTCTTGGGCGGCGGGTAAGGAACGAGTTGAACCTCGTCGTCCTCGCCGAGCCCCGCCGCCTCTTTGGCAAGCTCGATGGCGCGGTCGAATCCACCCAGCTCGTCCACCAAACCCTGCTCTGCGGCCTGGCTTCCCATCCAAACGCGCCCTTGGGCCACTTCATGGATCTCTTCCCAGGGGCGCTTGCGAGATTCCGCCACACGGTCGACAAAGCTCTTGTAGAACACCTCGATGTCTTCGCGCAGCTTGGCGCGCTCGTCTTGGGTCAGTGGCCGGTAGTCACTATCGATGTCGGCGAAGCGGCCCCGTTTGAGCACTTCCTTCTTGAGCCCGATCTTGTCATAGAGCCCGCGAAGGTTGATCTTGCCGTACAAGACGCCGATCGATCCGGTGTAGGTGCCCGGGTACGCCACCACCGGCACCCCCGCCATGGCGATGTAGTAGCCGCCGGATGCGGCTACGTCGGAGAACGATACGACGAGCGGCTTCTCTTCCCGCAGCAGGTTGACCTCGCGCCAGATCTGATCAGACGCGATGGCGTCGCCGCCCGGAGAGTTGATCCGCAGAATGACGGCCTTGATGTCATCGTTGTCGCGGACTGTGCGAAGCGTCTCGGAGAGAGAGTCACCACCCAAGATATTCGTGCCCGTAAAAGGGTCCGTTTGCCCTCGGCCTCCCATGATGTTGCCCACCGCGTAGACGATCGCCACCTGGTTCTCAGCGGCGAAGCCGAAGCTGTCGTCGAGCGTCTTTCGGTACCGGCTGTACTTGACCTTGCGCAGCTCCTCGAACTCGAGGGTTTGCTTGATGTGTTCCTCGAGCTCATCTTCGTACTTGAGAGCGTCCACAAGCCCTGCCTTGAGAGCCTGTTGCGGGATGAAGGGACCGGCATCGAGGATCTGCCGCATCTGTTCTTTCGATTTGCCGCGGGCAGACCCGACCGTCGTTAGAAAGCGGTCGTAGACGTCGTCCAAGATGGAGTTCAGCACTTCCCGATATTCATCCGACATGCCGGTTCGCGAGAACGGCTCTACGGCGCTCTTGTATTTGCCGACCCGCTCGAGTTCAGCCTGGACTCCCAGCTTGTCAAGGGTTTCAGCGTAGAAGCTCGCTTCGACGCGCAGGCCCTTGACGTTGAGCAACCCCTCGGGAGCCATATAGACTTCGTCGGCGGCACTGGCGACGAAGTAGTCGATGGTGCCGGCTGATCGCATGAAGGCAAAGACCGGTTTGTCGGCCTGTTTGAACTTCTCGATGCCCCAGCGGATTTCCTGCGCCTTGCCCCAGCCGCCGCCCAGTCCACTCAGGTAGAGGACCAGGGCGCGAATTCGGTCGTCTTCAGCCGCCTTCTCGAAGGCGTCGTGGAACTCCAGCAGGGTCGGAGGCAGGCCGGTGCGAAGGGTCTGCAAGGTAAGACCGTCCACTTGCTCGGGTATGCTGCCGCTCAACCGAATCGTCAGAACGGAGTCCGCTTCGATGTCGGGCTCGGCCGATTGCAGAGCGACGCCTACCAGCGCAACAACAACAAAGAGGACCACCAGGACGATTCCGCTGATGATGCCAAGCAGATACTTGACCATTAGGTTTTACTCCTGTGAGAGGGCTTAGCCGAACAATTATCCGGACAGGCGGAAACCGGCTGCCGCGACTCGCCGCAGGATTTCGTGCGCCGCGTGAACGGACTGCACAGACCGCACGCCACTCCGAAAACCGGAGGCGGTCTCATTGTATCCCGGGCGTCGGGACCCTAATCCGTCCGTAAGGGTACGGGTAACCGAGGGACCTAGTCCGCGAAGCGGACGTTTGAAAGTAGCCCACGGCGCAAGCCGTGGGAACGCGGCACCCCCATACCAGGGAGCCCCGGCAGGGGCGAGGGAGAATGGAAGCAGCCCTCCCTGTTCAGTGAGACCCCGGTTCAACCATGGCCGTTCGGGCACCCATCGGGTGATGAGGATCACAGGCCCCCCGGGGCTTTCAGAAACCAGCCGTTTCTCGTTTTCCTCCAGCCGGCAGGCAGCGACAGGAAAACGGCTCAAACGCCCCTGCCGGGGCTGGAAATCGTTTGGCCACACCTACCCACGGCTTGCGCCGTGGGCTACTTTCAAACGTCCGCTTCGCGGACTAGGCTCCTCTGTCGCCGACAAGCTTACGGACGGATTAGGGTCGGGACAGGCACTCAGCGCTCGACGGCGATTTCCACCGTGTTGCTGCGCCGGCCATCAGAGAACTCGAGCGTCACCGGCATTCGGTCGTTGGTAGCGAGCTGAACGGGCAGGAATAGGTTGATCTGGAACAGAGCCACGAAGCCGGGCGCCAAGCCGGCGAAGAAAGGCCTCACAGGCGTCCCGAAGATGCCGAAACCGACAAGCACATCCGGGATAGCGTCAGACACAGAGAGCGGGTCAAACGGTGCAGCCGCTCCGCTCGCCACGCCGGGAGTCACGGTGCTCAGGCCCGTGGCCCAGACGACAATGGCGTCCCCCGGACGCGCTGGCGCCGCAGGAAGGCCGGCCGCCGCGCCGAGAGCCGTGGGGAGCGGGAAATTACCTTGGGTGAAGTTGGTGACGATGCCGTACTCTGCGATGCCCAGAAGGAAGATCCCGGGGGAGCGTACGTCAATGGCCGCGGTGATGGGGTTCCCCACCGCGTCGTCCCTCATGATGCGGATCGTGGCCTGTCCGAGCCCTATCTCGAACGGCACCTGAAAGTTGACCTGGGCGAAAGAGACGAAGAAAAGCGGCGCCTCGATACCGTTGATCAGTACCTTCACTCCCGCTAGGTTCGTCGGTAAGGGCGTCGCACCGGCGCTGGCAGTCGCGGACGCCAAGTGAACGCCAAAAACTGTTCCAATCGCGCCGGGTCCCAGCGGCTGTACGGCGCTGAAGCTGGCTCCGTTCACGGCGCCGCGGAAGTTCGCCTCGGGGGGGCCCGCGGGCCGAACGATGAAGACGACCAACAGAACACAGGGAGCGTTGGCGGCGTTCGTGTTGAACCGCAGGTTTCCGGTGTAGATTCCGGCGGCCAGCTCGCCAACCGTGGCCTTCGCCCGATACACGTTCCCGCCCAAGTCTTCCACGGAAAGCCAGTCGCCTCCCGTGTCGGTCTCAACATCTACGCTGTCCACGACGAGGTCGCCGCCGCCACGGTTGCTCACGACGAGGTTACGCACTACGCCACCGTGCTCCTCAGCTACTCCTGCGGATGTGAAGAAGTCGAGTTGGTCGATCCCTAGGTCGGCAATGGGACCCTCCGTCACGGTGAGAGTCACGGGGACCGCTCGATTGTCGGGCCCAAAGCTCGAGCCGCCGACAGTGAACATCCCTTCGTTCGCCCCAACCGAAACCCCGGGGCGGAACGTGCCGATCACCTGGTGATTGTGGAGGTCTTGCACCGAGCCGAGACCCGATGATGACACCGAGAGGAACGAACCGGCCGAAGTCGTGGTCACCGTGGGCGAGGGGCCGCCGGCCGTCTGGAACTCGAAGGTGTCGGTCGTGCCTTCCACATTGGGCACAAACAGATCTACTCGGTCAGGCACATTCGTCCCGACGAAGATTCGAACGTTCAGGCGCTGCGGCGCGTCCAGGGCGGCCGGGTCGCGCACCTCGACCTGACCCTCGAACGTTCCTGGCGTCAAGCCGGCCGCGGCGAAACGCACCGCGACGACGTGACAGGTGCGGCCCCCGTCGAAAGTACAGGGGGCTGTGCCCGTGACTTCAGGTACAAGCCACGGCGACGGTCCGCCGTTCGCGGCAGGAGCGAGCGCACCGTCTCCATCGTTGACGGCCTCGAAAAAAAGATCACCCGGTCCGTCCGTTCCAGGTGTAATCCACACCGGCTGTACGGTGCCGTTTGTTTGTTGCAGCGCCGGCGGAATGACGAGCCGCAGAATCGGATCGGCAAGCGCCGGCTGCCATCCAAACACAAACAGCCCGAGACAAAGGGAGGCTATGGTCCTGCCCATGAGTTCTACCCTCGATGAGTGGAGATCCGGCGCGAACGAGTGCAGTGTTTTCTATTGTATACCCTGGCGGGGGGGCGGTTGTTCGTATCCGCACATGCAGCGTGGCATGAGGGCAGGATCGCCTACAGCCTCTACCAGCCTCTACCGCCTCTACCCGGGCCGCTGGCGTGGCAGCGGAGGTTTTGCGATAATGGACCCAGTCGACAGACCCATCCAATCGAGATGCATCGCAGAAAGGTTCTGTCCTTCTTCGCGGTCTTCTCGCTCGCGAATGCCAGTTCGCCGGCCTTGCTGGCTGGTATCCCCAGCAAAAAAGCTGTTTACCGTGGCGGGACGCTCTCCGAGCCCGCACCTGAGACAACCGGCACGGTCAACACCGCGGAGCGGGATCATTTCGTGTTCCAGTATCGGTCGGGGATCTTTCGAATCCCCTACCAACGGATCAACTCGCTCGAATACGGACAAAAGGCGGGTCGCCGTCTAGGGCTGGCGATCGCCTTTACCCCGGCCCTCCTCCTTTCGAAAAAGCGTAAGCACTACCTGACCATCAGCTTCCTGGACGAGGAAGGTGGTCAGCAAGCGGTCGTCTTCGAGCTGGGCAAGAAGATTGTTCGAATCACCCTTGCCGGGCTCGAAGCGCGCACGGGGTTGGCGATCGACTACCAGGACGAGGCCTCCCGCGAGGCAACGGATCGATGAGGCTGACGATGACAATTCCCACCTGCGCCCCGCGTATCACTGGGGGTCTGCGGCTGTTGGCCTTGGGTTTCTGTCTAAGCGGTCTCCCGGCATCGGAGGCGCCGGCCCCGCCGGCTGGGAACCAGGGAGCCAAGCTGTTGTCGGTGACCTCGATCTACGTGGATGAGCTCAACGGCGGCCTCGCCGCAACGCGCATCCGCGACATGATCATCGGAAGCGTCCAACGCACGGGCCTCTTCGTCATCACCGAAGACGAAGCGCGCGCCGACGCCTTTCTGCGCGGTTCGGCCAATGATCTGGTCTACACCGACTATCTGCGCGACCAAGAAGCGGTCAACGTGCGCGGGTCCTCCTCGCGGAGCCGCCGCGACCCGGGCGATTCGCGTTTCGATTCCGGGTCCTTCGGTATCGCCGAGAGGGAGGGCACTCTTCGCCGAGAGCACAAGCACGAAGCGGGTGCGGCCGTTCGACTCGTGCTCAAGAACGGCGAGGTGATCTGGTCGACCACCGAGGAGAGTTCCGGCGCGAAGTACCGGGGCGCTGCCGCCGACGTGGCGGAAAAGGTGGCCAAGCAGCTCGTCTCCGCCTACCGGGCGGCCGGAGAGAAGCCTGGTATGGCGTCACCGAGGAATCGTTAGTCGTCCTCTGTTTGTACCTTCGGCCTTAGCTCCACATCGACCTCCACAGTCCTCTCAACGAGAAAACGTCGTTCGAGTCACCGGTCTCCGCGACGATTCTTGCCATGGCCTCTCGCAGGTAGGGGCTTCTCGACGCTCGCCACGCCACGAGGTCGTTGAGCCATGAGCGTGACAGCCACCGCTGCGCCGTCGCGTAAGCCCGATAGCGAGGCAGCAGATCGAGTTTCAACCGAGCCGGAAACTCGCGGAGGGACTCGAAGTCGCCGGACTTGAGTGTCTGATCGATGGCCTCGGCTGCCAGTTCGCCGGTTTCCATCGCCTTCCCGATACCCTCTCCGGTGTAGGGGAAGGTGGCACCGATACTCTCGCCGATCGCGAGAATCCTGCCGTTACCGAGAACCTCCGAGCCGGTGAGATCGCATCGCAGTGGGGCGCCGCGCACGGGAGTCATGTGCCGTTTCGATCGCATCAGCTCTCTTGCTGGCGGGAAGCTATTGAGAAAGCGGTCGAACATCGTGTGCAGGTTGACCCGCCTCTGCCTGGGATTCTGATAGAAAACGCCGCACCCCACGTTGTACTCCTGGCTCCCCAACGGGAAGATCCAGGCGTAGCCCGGCAGGACGGATCGATCGTAAGAAATCATCAGATGGTCGATGTCGATGTCCGAAGAGATGTAACAGCGAAGGGCGAGCGCGCTGGGCTCCGGCCTTGTCAGCATCCCGAGCTGACCTAGCAGCCCAACCTTGGCTCCGGTTGCGATGACAACGAAACGAGCTTCGTAGGCCTTTCCCAGCCCCTGTACACGGAGTCGAACAGTAGAGCCTCCCTGAGGCTCAATCGCCGTGACGGCGCCTTCGCAGAATACGGCGCCAGCCTCAACCGCAGCCTGCGCCATCAGCGAATCAAAAACACGTCTCTTGAGAGTGAGAAACTCGCCCGGTATGGACACCTGAATCTGCGAAGGGCTGAACACCGAAGCTCGGCGAACTTCGTGAGCGCAACTGCGAATGCGTTGGTAGAGTTGCGCTCTACGGAGCGCGTCGATTGCGTCCGGGATCAACGCATCACCGCAGACTTTGTCCCGCGGGAACCGATACTTGTCGAGCAGCAGAACCCGATGGCCGCGGTTTGCCAGCTCTCTCGCCGCGAGGGATCCGGCAGGGCCCGCGCCTACGACCGCCACGTCCCAACCCGTGTGCGCCTGATCCTCTAGTCGGGCTTGCCAGTCGGCGTCTTCGGTGGGGCTGGAGGCTTCCGGCATGGAAGGCGATCGGGTTGTCCGGCGGGGATTTGCCGGCCGCAAGGTCGCGGCTTCGTTCGATTGTAGAAGATCGCAGTCATCCGCCAAGCTGTTCTTAGTCCGCCATCACGAACTGACACCTGTCAGCAGGACCTTCCGGGGTAGACCCCGTGCTGCAGCAACCATTCCAACTGCTAACGGTCTTTTCTTCAATAGCTTTGCTGCTCATTCAACGAACGGGTTGAGGAGTGCTTTCGAGTCGGGAGAAGGCGGCGCGTGCCGCCGCTGAGGAGGAAAAGGGAATGACGAAAGCAAACAAGATCAGAAAGGCCATTGCCATTGGGGTGGCGGCGATCATGAGCGCAGTGTCCTTACAGTCGGCACAGCAGACCAGGCGCTCGTTGGACGACTGGACTGTCCTCTCAAAACTGCCCTCACACTCTCTTGTCACGATCAAGCCGTTCAAGGGCCGAGGTAAAAAGGTGCAAGGTGGATTCCTGTCCAGTGATGCCAACAGCATTACCGTGCGAAGTCAGAAGGGTGAGGAAGTGACCGTCGCCAAAGCGGATGTGAAACGGATCTTGATCCGACGGCCCAAGGGCCGGGCACCCTGGTACGGAGCGGCTGCCGGCGCGGGCGCGGGTGCGGCATGGGCAGCCGCAGCTTTCGGCGGCTCGGGCGAGAGCGGAGAGGCCGCTCCGTTGGTGATCGCGAGCACCGTGACCTTTGCGGGTCTAGGGGCGATCGGCGGATTGCTAGTAAAAAGGCTCAGCCGTGACCGCGTAGTCTATCAAGCGGCCAAGCCGTGAAACGCCGTGTCCAGCGGCGCGGCCGCGTGCTGAGGCTCGCGCCAAGCAGCGGAGGTAGCGGCTGCTTCATTGACGGTTCTTTCGGCGGGTGGCTACGATGAGGAGGTCCCCCCTGCAGGCCATGTCCTCAAAGACTTCCGTGCACGCTACGGAACTGACAGTGCTCGACCAGATCGTCGTCCGCAAGCGGGCGGAGCTGCTCGCCGAGCGGTCGCTGGCGCCCATCGAGCAACTGGAAGAGGCTCCTCGGGCCGAGCGCAGGAGCTTTCGCGAAGCGCTCGAGATGCGGCGTCCGGCGGTCATCGCCGAGATCAAGAAGGCGTCACCGTCGGCGGGTGTCATCGCCGAGCAATTCGACCCCGGGGCGATTGCCCAGGGTTACGAGGCGGGCGGGGCGGCCGCGCTGTCGGTTCTGACGGACAAGCAGTTCTTCCAAGGCTCGCTCGAACATCTCGAGCAGGCCCGTGCCGCCGTCAAGCTGCCCGTCCTGCGAAAGGACTTCACGCTCGACCGCTATCACTTATTGCAGGCGGCGGCCTCAGGTGCCGATGCCGTCCTGCTGATCGTGGCGGCGCTCTCGGACTGCGATCTGACCGAGCTGCTCGCTCAGGCTCGCGAGCTGGACTTGGACGCGCTCGTCGAGGTGCATAATGAGACCGAACTCGAGCGGGCCCTGGCCGCGGGCGCCGACATCATCGGCGTGAACAACCGCAACCTGAAGACGCTTGAGGTTTCGCTCGAAACGTCATTGCGTTTGGCCGAGCAGATGCCCGACGATGTGCTCCGCGTGAGTGAAAGCGGGATTCGGACTTCGACGGACGTTCGGCGGCTCATGGCAGCGGGCTATCAAGCGTTCCTGGTAGGCGAAAGCTTGATGAAGCAAGCCGAACCGGGCGGGGCGCTGGCAAAGCTCATTGAGGGGACCCGCGACCTTGCCTCTTGAGATCATCAAAGTCTGCGGCATCACCAACGTCGAGGACGCACAGTTCGCCGCGGAGAACGGAGCCTCGGCACTGGGGATGATCTTCTATCCGGGCAGTCCGCGCTATGTGGATTCGGCAACGGCAACTCGGATTTCCGCTGCCGTACCCAAGGACGTGGTTCGCGTGGGGGTGTTCGTCAACGAAGAGCCCGAGACTGTCTTGAAGATCGCCGGGGACGCTGGGCTCGACGTGGCGCAGCTTCACGGTGATGAATCGCCCGAGGTCTGTGCCGCGGTTGCGCCGCTGCGGGTGTGGAAGGTGCTTCGTGTAGGCGAGGATTTCCAGCCGGCGGAGGCGGCCGCGTTTTCTTGTGAGGCGTTCTTTCTCGACACGGCGGGTGACGGCCTCTACGGCGGAACGGGACAGATTTTCCCTTGGTCGCGCGCCGTCGATGTCAGGCGCTACGGCCGTGTGATCGTGGCCGGCGGGCTGGATGCGGACAACGTCGGCGAGGCCATTCGCCGTGCACAACCCTTCGGCGTGGATGCCAGCTCGAAGCTCGAGCGCGGACCCGGCCTCAAGGATCATGATAAGGTGCGAAGATACGTCGAAGCGGCCCGGGAAGCGGCCCGGGAAGCCGCGCGGAGAGCCCCACCGGCCGAAGCGAAATAACGATGGCCGCCACCGTACCGAACGTCGTTCCCGACACGCTGGGGCACTTTGGGCCCTACGGGGGCCGCTACGTCCCGGAGATCCTCGTTGCGCCGCTTGACCACTTGGAACTTGCCTACGAAGAGGCGCGAGAGGACGCCGTCTTTCAAGCGGAATTGCAGGAACTGTGCCGGCAGTACGCCGGACGGCCCACGCCTCTCTACCACGCGCGACGGCTGAGCCAGCACCTGGGCGGCGCCGAGATCTACCTCAAACGCGAGGATCTGCTCCACACCGGCGCCCACAAGATCAACAACTGCCTCGGACAAGCGCTGCTGGCGCGCCGCATGGGAAAGAAGCGCATCATCGCCGAGACCGGCGCCGGCCAGCACGGTGTCGCCACGGCGGCCGTGTGTGCGCTGTTCGGTTTCGAATCCATCGTGTACATGGGCGAAGAGGACATGCGTCGCCAGAGCCCCAACGTCTTCCGCATGCGCCTGATGGGTACCAAGGTCGTGGGCGTCGACGCCGGCAGCCGGACTCTCAAGGACGCCATCAGTGAAGCGATGCGCGATTGGGTCACGAACTTCGAGTCGACGCACTACTTGCTTGGCTCGGCACTGGGACCTCACCCCTATCCGCGGATGGTGCGCGACTTCCAATCGGTCATCGGACGCGAGGCTCGCGAGCAGTTTCTCGAAATGACCGGCGGGCGGCTGCCCGACTTGTTGATGGCTTGCGTCGGGGGCGGCAGCAACTCGATCGGGCTTTTCCACCCCTTTCTCGAAGACGAGAGCGTTCGGATGCTGGGCGTCGAAGCTGGCGGACGGAGCGGCAAGCTGGGCGAGCACGCGGCCCGCTTCTCGGGGGGAGCGCCGGGCGTGCTGCACGGCACGTACAGCTACGTTCTTCAAGATGACGACGGCCAGATCGCTTTGACCCACTCCGTGTCGGCCGGGTTGGACTACGCGTCGATCGGCCCCGAACACGCCTGGCTGCATGATGAGGGTCGCGTCGAATATACCTCCTGCGGGGACGAAGACGCGCTCGAGTCGGTGCGGTTGCTGTCGCGGCTGGAAGGCATTCTCCCCGCGCTCGAGTCGGCCCATGCAGTGGCCGAAGCCGTGCGCCGTGCGCCGGACGCTACAGGACAGACGTTCCTGCTCAACCTCTCGGGGCGCGGGGACAAGGACATCGGCATTTTCCGCGACAACATGCCGGATCTGGGTTAAACAAACTGAGCCGTATCACCACCACTTTCGAGCGCCTTCGGCAAGAGAATACCCGCGCTCTGATTGCCTACATTACCGCCGGCGACCCCAGCCCGGACCGCACCGTCGAACTGGTCCTGGCGCTTGAACAGGGTGGTGTGGACATCATCGAGCTGGGCGTGCCGTTTTCCGACCCCATCGCCGACGGGCCGGTGATTCAGAAGGCGGGTGAGCGGGCGCTCGAAGCGGGGACGACTCTCCACAAGGTGCTTGGAATCCTCAAGAACCTCCGCGCCCGGTCGGAAATTCCGATCATCGTATTCAGTTACCTCAACCCGATTCTGCGATACGGCTTTGACACGTTTACGGCGGATGCCGCCGCAGCCGGCGCCGACGGAGCATTGTTGACCGACCTCAACATCGAGGAAGCCGGACCTTACCTAGTAGAGATGCGCAGGCACGGTCTCGACCCGGTCTTTCTCGTCTCGCAGACCACGCCCGACGGCCGCCTCGAAAAACTGTCGCAATCGAGTGCCGGTTTCGTATATCTTGTTTCGAGGGCAGGGGTCACGGGCGAACGCGATTCGGTCTCCGATCAAGCCGTCGCGCTGATCGAACGCACGCGCCGCGTGACGTCATTGCCGCTGGCGGTGGGCTTCGGGCTGTCGAAACCCGAGCATATGCGTGCGCTGGCGCCGTATGCCGACGGAGCGGTGGTGGGAAGCGCGTTCATGCGAGTCATCGAAGAACATCGAGCCGCGCCCGACTTGGCCGCACGGCTCGAAGATCTCGCCGCGCAACTGAAGGCTGGGTTGAGGCTCGACGGCGCGGCCTGATAGGGGGTGGGAGTCGCCTATGGATGATGTATCTGAATGGCGAGAGCGGATCGATCAACTCGACTGCCGGATCCTCGAGCTACTGAATGAACGGGCCCAAGATGTCTTGCAGTTGGCTCCCCTGAAGCGGCAAAACTCCATCCCCGTCCGCGCACCCGAACGGGAAGAGCAAGTCGTCCACAATCTGCAAGGCCACAATCGCGGCCCCCTGAGTGACGAGGCGGTGCGGCGCATCTTCGAGGCCATCATGAAAGAGATGCGCGCCGTGCAAGAAGGGGACGCCGCTCGCAACTCGTCGCATTGACGGCTCCATTCGGCGGCCCCGCAACCCGACCGAGGGCCGCTTCCCACGCGGATCTGACCCCATGGCCATCGAGACCGTAACGATTGTCGGCGTCGGCCTGATCGGCGGCTCGTTCGGTTTGGCCTTGAGAGCAGCCGGCTTCCGGGGGCGGATCCTGGGAGTCAGTTCGCCCCGGACCGTTGAAGCGGCGATCGCAAAAGGAGCGATTGAGCGTGGCGCGGCGCTCGAAGAGGCTGTACCTGAAAGCGACCTTGTCTACCTGGCCCAGCCGATCTCGCGCATCTTGACATTGCTGCCGGAGGTTCGGGAACTGACACCCCCGCATGCCCTGGTGACCGACGCGGGCAGCACGAAGGGCGAGATCGTCACACGTGCGGAGGAGCTGTTCAGCGGGCGGCCTTGGTTCGTGGGCGGGCATCCCATGGCCGGCAAAGAGCAGCGCGGCGTCGAGCTTGCGGACGCGGATCTCTTTCGAGACGCAACCTATGTGCTGACTCCCCCGAAAGCGCGCCTGCCGGACGAGCCGGTCGTAAGGGAGTTTGCCGGTTGGATCACGAAAATCGGAGCCAAGCCCGTTGTCCTGTCCGCCGAGGCTCATGACCGGGTGGTTGCCTGGACGTCGCATTTGCCGCAACTCCTCTCGACCGCCTTGGCGTCGGCGATGGCGGACGAGTTGCCGGGCGATGAGCACCTCGAGATCGCTGGCCCCGGACTGCACGACATGACGCGACTCGCCGAGAGCCCTTACGAGATCTGGAAGGACATCTTGGCGACCAATACCTCGAACGTTGAGCAGGCGCTGACGGCCTATCTCGAGAAGCTCGAGCGCTTTCGAGAGGGCCTCCACAAGGAAGGCTTGGAGGAGGAGTTTCGATCGGCGCGGCAGGCGCGCCGGCGGCTCACGGGACCGTCCTGATGCCTAGAGCCATGTGCACCCTGGCCATCCGTCGGGACCCCTCCGCCAGCCGCCTAGCGCCTCCACATCGAAAAGGAATTGTCGAAGTTGCGCAAGCCATTTTTTTTCAATGGCCCCGAAGGGGCTCAGCCCCGGCAGGGGCGCTGGAAAGTAGCCCACGGTGAAGCCCGTCAGGGCGAAACCGCGGGTAGCCAGGAAGAAGTGGACCCAAGCCCCGCAAGGGGCGCAGGAAAAATCGATGCCAAGGGTTCTCCGGCAACCCTCCTACGCCCCTACCGGGGCTGCTCCTTTCTACTGGTTGGAATGGACCCAGGATTTGAGACAGCCAGTTAACCCCTTTCGTACAGCGAAAGGAGAAACTGGAGTCATGAAGAAGTCTCGTAGGAAGTTCAGCAGGGAGTTCAAGTTGACGGCGCTGCGGCGCATCGAGGCGGGGGAGTCGGTCAACGAAGTGGCCCGGGCACTGGAGATGGATCCCAGTGATGTGCGCCGTTGGCGGCGGGAGTTGAGCACGCAGGGTGAGCGCGCCTTCTCCGGCCAGGGCCAAAAGCGTCCCCCGCCCGGCCGCGAGGCCGAGTTGGAACGCAAGATCGGCCAGCAGGCCATGGAGATCGATTTTTTAAAGCGAGCCTGGCAGCGTGTCGAGGAACAGCGCCTGCTGCGGGCTCTGCCTGGCGGCGCAACGTCTACGAACAGATCGAGAAGGAAGTGAGCGGGGCGACGAAGCTGACGGTGCAGAGGATGTGCGAACTAGCGCGGCTGAGCCGGGCCGGTTTTTACCGCCGACCGAGTGCGTCGCAGCCCGCCGAGCCAGAGCCCCCACTGCGTCGCCAGATCCGCAAGCTGGCGCTGCAATGGCCCAGCCATGGCAGCCGGCGCATCCGCCAAGAGCTCGGGCGACAAGGTTGGCGAGTGAGCCGCAAGCGGGTCCAGCGCCAGATGCGGGAACAGAACTTGTTGTGCCGGCTCAAACGCAAGTTTGTGGTGACGAGCGATGCGCAACACGGGCTGGCGGTGTACCCGAACCTGGCGCCGACGCTGGCTCTGGACGGGGTGAATCAGCTGTGGGTGGGAGACCTCACCTACATCCGGTTCAACGAGGAGTTCCTCTATCTGGCGGTGTTGCTGGACGCTTATTCGCGGCGGGTGATCGGTTGGCAGCTGGGAACGGGCCTGGATCACACGCTGCCGCTGGCGGCGCTGCAGATGGCGCTGGCGAAGCGGCGGGTGCGGCCAGGGCTGGTGCATCATTCCGACCGCGGCGTGCAGTATGCTAGCCAGGCCTATACGCAGTTGCTCACCCAGCATCAGATTCGGATCAGCATGAGTCGGAAGGGGAACCCCTACGACAACGCGCGCCGTGAGAGCTTTTTCCGAACGCTCAAGGGCGAGGAAGTGGATCGCAGCGAGTATCGCGACCTGGCCGACGCGCAGGCACGGATCGGTGACTTCCTGGAGCGGACCTACAATCAGCGACGGCTGCACTCGGCGTTGGGGTATCGGCCGCCGGCGGAATTCGAGCGGCAGCTGCGCCGCGGGGCGGGTGCGGTGGAGGTGGGGGCATGAGTTTTTTGAGGCATCGGGAGATCTATCGATCCGATGGGGGGACAGAAGCAGGGAGCGGCGAGGTGGCCGCCCCCTGTCTCATCGTTTCGATGAGTCTCCGGCTGGCTATTCCTTGGCCGGTTGCTCTCCAGCAGAGCCGGCCTCCGCTTCACCAGCTAGGGCCATTGTGCACCCAGCCGGCTGGCAAGACAACGATTTTTCAGCGAATGGCAAAAGCGGGGTTAACTGCTTGTCTCGGCCTTGGGGTCCACGCTAGGTTCTTTGACCCACGGTTCCGCCTGCGGCTCCACCGTGGGCTATTGTCCGCCGTCCGCTTCGCGGACTAGGTGCCTGTTGTGTTGAACGCCTTTTTGGGCGCTTATCGCCTGCACGTCAAGAATTCCTGTCGATGTGGAGGCAGTAACTAAGCGCCTATCAGTTTCAGCGGCGAGCTTGCCGCCTCATCAACCCGCTCCTCCACAGGCGCGGCCCGGAAAGGCGGTTCTACACAGGTGCACCTTCGGCCTGTTCCCTCTCTTCGTAGTAAGCGACCACATCGCCGGTGAAACGCACGCTGGCGGAGGCCCGCTGTTCGGTCGCCAAGTCCATCGCAATGAGTCCCCACGGGTCCCCGAACTGCTTCTTGGTGGTCTTGGCCACCTCGGCAACTCTCTTGCGGAAGCGTTCGCGAACCTTCCTGACCGCGTTACCACTGGGCGATGCGTCCGGACGGTCGTCGAAAACTTGCGCACGGTGACCATCTCCTCGGCTAGCTTGCACATCGCGTTCGCCCACCAAACGATGACCAAGTAGTCGGAGTGGACTACTCTTTTTTCAACCTCGTTGAGATCCGGGAAGAGAGCCATCACGTTGGGCGCGCTGCCGGCGGCCTTCATTTTCTTCCACAAATCATCATCGAGGGCGGACCGTTGCCGATAACGGTCAGGGTCGTTCGTCTGGTAGAGGAGTTTGAGGGCACCTCGACCGGCCCGTTCGTAGAACTCCCTTGGGCGGGGATTGTCTTCAGAGTCGAGAAAGGCCATCGCCAGAAGTTCGTTCTCGTAGCCCGTCTCGGCATACAGCGTCGAGCGCCCGAAGTCGTTCCTGCCTTCCAGAAGTTCGGCTTTCGTCGAAGCCGACATCAGGCGGAGAGCCTCGGCAACATCCAGGTTGTCCTTCATCGTCTGCCCGTTCGTGCGGGCGTGTAGCTCGAAGTAGCCGTGCGTGGACTTCAGCAGGGGGGGCGCGACGGCGAGCCTGCTTCCACGGCAGGCGGCTGTCAACAGGAAACTCTCCATCTGCACCTTGTGAAGCTTCTCGGGGTCGGCGGCAAAGTTGCGTACGGTGGCGCGAATGCGCTCGGCCGCAGCCTTGTCGGTGAGCACCAATTCGCCGGCCTCGTGGCTATAGAGAACTTCGCCCTCAACCAATAGCTTGGTGACCGAAATGAAGTTGAAGATCCCGAGCAGGTTGATCTTTACTGAGGTCTTCCTTTCGCGAATGGTCTTGAAAATGCTGGTTTGGATCGTTATGCCGGCCGGCAGCTCGTCCTCGGGAACCGTCAGTCCCGTGAGATCGCCGTCGAGCGCAAGGCGGACCGCGGCGTCTCCTTCTTCCTGCAATTGGTAGAGATCGATCGCGTAGAGGAAGGCCGCGCTGCCCGCTCTCAACGAGCTGAACTCAGAGGCCAGACTGAGCTCGAGGCTGCGGTCGATCCCGGCCTTCACTGCATCTTCAATGGCCTTGATCTTGTCGTCGTCGAGGCCCGCATTCTTGAACTCCTCTTCGTCGACCTCGGGACTGCTACTGATGGCCCCCATGATCAGGCCGGTGAGATCGCGGTCGCCCGGGCCGACCGAGAGACCGGCGCTGCCGGTGACTTCGACCTTAAACTCGCCACCCGGCTTCTTGTAGTAGCCGAACTCGACGCGCTGGCCTTCCACCTTGCGCGCTCGCAGCTCGAAATCACTGCTCAACGCGTAAGACGATTTCACACCGACAGAAGCGCCAACCTTCACGTCGATCGATCCGGGCAGACCCGGAGCACTGATGCTGGCGAGCGGGTTCGGCCGGGCGGACACATCGAGACCGGCCGTGAAACTCAGCGACGCCGTGCCCTTGACGCTCAAGATGGTCCGGGGCTTCATTGCCTTGAGGTCATCGACGTCGCCGGGGACGCTGAAGGCCTTGACAGTGTCGGCCAAGGCGCCCGCGAGCGTGGGTTGCCCGTTGGTCAGAGCGAACGGGCGGTAGTTGAAGATCGACAGCTCCTTGCCCGCCTCAAAGCCGAATGTCAGATCGCCCCGTTGGTTGGCCAGCCCCAGCGAGAGCATGGGAGTGATGTCGAAGGACACCCAGGCTTCGTTTTCACCGACCTTGACTGCTGCCGCTTCGCCAAAACGCCCAGGAACCACAGGTTCGTCCTTCTCTTTGAAAACCGTGAAGCCGGCGGTGGCGCCTGCCGACAGGGTCAACTCCGTGTCCTCGTTGCCGATTTCAACGTCCTGTTCAACTTCCAGTCCGGTCCGAACCGACGCAAGCGGAAAATCCTTGAGGGTGGCGTTTCGAAGGTTGAGGACCGTTTTGCGCAGGTTCAATGACAAGACGTCCCTGAAGTACCTGGTGATCGAGGCGTCGGGATCGGTTTCGGCCTCCACGACGAAGCCGAGAGCATCGGTGATTCTGAGGGTGGGCATGGGTATCGAATAGCAGCGGGGATCAGGAATGTCAATCCATTAAACATAAATGCCTGGAAATGATTGGCGGCGGTACAAAGAGCGTCTTCCACCAGGAGACGCCCGAGGAAGCCCGTCTCGACCCTGCAACACATTCGGTGGCGCAGGCGCTCGGCCAGCGAACTCAGACACCTCCCAAGGGGGTCCGCTCACACTGTCTGCTAGAATCCTCGCGAGGGTCCGGCGGGAAGCAGGAGCCGAGTCCGACCCTGAAGGGACTGGAACAAAGATGCCGAAACCAGGTGTGAACCGCAGAGACTTTGTCAGGACCGCGGTGAGCGTCGGGTCGCTGGCCGCCGCTTCGCCGGCGGTTGCAGCAGCCGCCAGGCCCGCTGCCGGCCGAGTCGTCGGAGCCAATGACCGCATCAACGTCGGCCTGGTCGGCGTCGGCGGACGCGGCGGCAGCCTGATGCGCCTGATCCTTCGCATGGCCGAGGAGCGCGGCGACTTGCAGGTCACTGCTGTGTGCGATGTCTATGAGAAGCGCAAACGGCTGGCCCAAGAACGCTCCAAGGCGGAGTTCGCGACCCTGGACTACCGCGAAGTGCTTTCGCGGCCCGATGTGGACGCGGTCGTCGTGGCCACGCCTGACCACTGGCACGGAAAAATCGCGCTTGAGGCTCTCGACCAGGGCAAAGACGTCTACCTCGAAAAGCCGATGTGCCACACCATCGAAGAGGCCCGCAGGGTCGCCGGCAAAGTCAAGGAAACAGGCGGCGTGCTTCAGGTCGGTTCACAGACGACCTCGGCCCAGCAGTGGTGGCACGCCCGTAAAGCCATCGAGGATGGCATGATCGGCACGCTGCTGACGAGCCAAGGGTCCTACCACCGCAATTTGATCCGTGGTGAGTGGAACTGGGATATCGATGCCGATGCCGGCCCGCAAGCCGGCGGCGAGAACTACATCGACTGGAAAACCTGGCTGGGTCCGGCGCCCAAACGTTCGCGGGATCCCGAGCGTTTCTTCCGTTTCCGCAAGTTCTGGGACTACTCGGGCGGCATTGCCACCGACCTCTTCTATCACGTCGTAGCGCCACTTAATATCTGCTGGGGTGAGGCCCAGTTCCCGTACCGCGTCACCGCTAGCGGCGGCGTCTACGCTTTCAAGGACCGTGAAGTGCCTGACACGTTTAACCTGCTGGCTGACTTCGCCAAGGGCCATTCGCTCGTGCTCAGCTCGTCCATGGCCAACTCGACTCATATCCCGGGATTGATTCGCGGCCAAGAGGGCACGATTACCATGGTCGATCACGGCAAGTTCGAGGGCCGCACCGATTACATCACCGTTTCGAGTGAGCGGCCCCATCAGGAGAAGTTCGTCGGCAAGTGGGGTTACAAGTCAGTGCAAATCCCCGTGGACCCAACGCCCAGAGATTCTCACATGGCGAACTTCTTCGAATGTATGCGCACCCGCCAGAAGCCCGTCCTCGATGCCGAGACGGCCTACCGCGCGCAGGTGACCATCTCGATGGCGGTCGAGAGCTACCGCCGCGGCCGGGTGCTTTACTTCGATCCCGCACGAGAGAAAGTCGTCGACAAGCCGCCGCGCAAGGCGTAACTCCCTCGGGTCACGCCACGCCGCGACCGATAGTCCCCAATCATGCCGCCAACCCGCATCGCCGTCATTGGTGTCGGCACGTTCGGCCGGCAACACGCGCGCGTCTTGGCGTCACTGCCGGGCGCAGAGCTTGTCGCGGTAGTCGACCAAGACCCCGGGATCGCCGAGGCGGTCGCCGGTGAATTCGGTTGCCGCGCCCTCACCGACTACAAGCAACTCGCGGGGAAGGTAGACAGCGCCGTGGTGGCCGTTCCCACGGCGGCGCATGCTGCCGTGGGGATCGCCCTGCTCGAGTCGGGCATCGACGTCCTCGTCGAGAAACCGATCGCCCCGGATCTCAAGTCTGCGCAGGACCTCATCGACGCCGCCGAGGCCAACGGCCGCATCCTGCAGGTTGGGCATCTTGAGCGCTTCAACCCCGTCGTCGAAGCCGTGCAACAGGCGGCCACGCTGCCGCTATTCTTCGAGATCCACCGCATGAGTACGTTCTCGCCCCGTAGTCTCGATGTGGATGTGATCCTCGATCTGATGATCCACGACCTCGACATCGTGCTGAGCATGGTCGACAGTCCCATCCAGCGGCTCGAAGCCAGCGGCATCCCGATTCTTTCGGCCAAGGCGGATATCGCCAGCGTTCGTTTGATCTTTGAGAACGGGTGCGTCGCGAACCTCACTGCCAGCCGCATCTCGACCGAAAAGATCCGGAAACTGCGGCTGTTCGAGCCTCGTCAATACATGTCGATCGATTACGCACGCCAGGACGGGTATGCCTCGGGGGTCGATGGGTCGTTTGAGATCCAGTACCGCCCATTGACCGTCTCGAAGGCGGAGCCGCTGGTCCGCCAGGCCGAAGCCTTCGTGGCTGCGGTCGCCGAGCGCCGGCGACCGCGCATTGCAGGGGAAGACGCCCGGGGCGTTCTCGAAGTCGGACTTAGAATAATAGAGGAGATCGAGCGGCATTCTCAGGTCGTCGCCCGAACTCTAGCCGGCGGAAAGAGTGAAACCGCAGAGCAGTCCGAAAAGTGAACTCAAGCTGCTCATCGAGGACTACGGGACTCGAACCGGGCAGTGGCTCGACCAGTCGGCGGCCCTGACCGGCGGGACGAGCGCACAGGGGTCCGCTCGAAGCGCGCCGCCCGTGCGGACAAGGCCGTCTCAAGACGTTCTTCTCCTGCTCGATGATTACGGCTCGCGATCGACCCGCTGGTGGGATGGGTTCGACGAAGCCGCCGCGCAGCGTTCCGCTGAGGCCGCTCGCCGCTCGAAGCTTCCCGGCCCGAAGCTCCTACTCGAGGACTATGAGCCGAGTAGTCCTTTGGCCCCTAAGCCCTGGGCGGACAACGGTGCTCACGCGCCTGCTATCGGGCCCGAGCGGGCTCTTGGCAGCCACAAGCCGTTCAAAGTGCTCGGCGGCGCTGAGCAGAGTCTGGACGTCGAAGTCGAATGGGACCGGCATCTTAGCCACCCTCGCGCGCGCATGGCGGGGGTCCTCTCGCTGGCCGTCCATTCGGTGCTCGTGACCCTTTTGCTGCTGCAGCCCGGCTTCGTCGTGGTCCAGCCGCGGGATCTGCGCGAGGCTCGATCGTTTCCCGAGATTACCTTGCTGGCCCCGCCGGACTCGGTTCTACGCGAGCTGACGCAGCCTGGGCCAAGCAAGGGACCTCTCACCTTGGAGTTCGAAGGACCTAAGGAGACCGCCACGCCTGCGCTCGTGTTTCCCGAGGAGCCGACGCCGGCGCCCCCCTCGCCCGAGCCCACGCCGGAAACCGCGGCCGAGCCAGAGCCTCCCAAGATCGAAGTCGAACCGCAACCACCGAAGCCTGAAGAAGCACCCACCGAGCAGCCTCCGGCCCCTAAGGCTGCGCAGAGCCCGAATCCCGAGGACTTCCGGCCCGGTGCTCGACTGTCGCGGAAATGGGGACCCAGTGAGCTGCCGATGCCCCGGCGGCCGTCCCGCTCGACTCGTCCGCCAAAGCTCGCGCTCCAGGATCCCAGGAGCGGGCTACCAGGACGTGAAGGGCCGCTGGAGCTTGGCAGTCTGGGTTTGAATGCTCGGCCGGGACAGATCGTCCAGGGGGCGATCCAAAGCCTTTCCACGAGCGGCGGAAGGCCCTCGCGGCAGGCGGTCGGCGACACAATCAGGACCGGTGGGCCGGGCGGCTACCTACCACCGTCGTCAGGTAACACCGGGAGCAACCTCGAGCTGTTGAGTGATCCGAAAGGAGTCGACTTCCGTCCTTACTTGATTCAGATCCTCGCAGCCGTGAGGCGCAACTGGTACGCCGTCGTCCCCGAAAGCGCCCGGCTCGGCATGAGCCGGGGGCGAGTGCATATCCAGCTCGCCATCGTCCGCAATGGAACGGTCTCGAAGCTTGTAATCGCCAAATCGTCGGGTGCCAGCCCGCTCGACCGCGCCGCGGTCGCCGGCATCAGCGCCTCGAACCCTTTCCCGCCGTTGCCGCCGGATTACTCCGGCACGGAGGTGCGTTTGCAGTTTGCTTTCCTCTACAACATCAAGAAGTGAGCGGCGATCGCTGCTGCCATCTGGCAGGCGCCGTTGCTGAGGGTCGCCTTGGGGGGCTTCGGGGGCGGCCACGCTGTCCTCTTTTATCCGCTCTTGGCCGCGATTGACCCCTATCTGCAAAGGCCTGTACAAATCCTTTACGCATGGTGTGACCACGGGTGGCCCTGGTATGGCCCGGTGGCCGGAATCGTTGCGGGAGTTGAGCCGCCCTTACAGGGCTCAAGAGATGTTGGCGGGGATCGGTTTCCCTGGGCTCACGCCCAGGGCTGTTACCTGGACCACCTCTACGGGGTTCGCCGTCGTGGCGGGCATTCGGACGTGCACTTGGCCTTGCACCCGTGGAGCCCTTATGAATACGGAGCGCCCTTCCGCATGCTGGTGAAATCTCTGCCAAGGCTTTCCTCGCCCACAGTATACGATTCAGTTTTGGGGCTGACGGGTAGCTGGGAAGGCAAGTGATTGAAAGGATGGGGGAAATTTCTTCTGAAAATCTGTGACTCGCGGGTGCGGAATGGGTTGAGTGGCTGCCCGTCCGTCGAGGTCAGCCAAGGCTTGTGGCGCTACCTCAACGCGAAAAGCGATGCTTGGGCCCGCAGTCGGTCTTCTGCCTCTTCGAAAGGGCCTCCTTTCGCGTGAGTTGAGTCCCCCCTTACAGGGCTCGTGTCCTGTGGGGATGGTTTCCCAGGGCTGACACCCTGGGCTGTTGCTTGGGTCGCCCGCTTCGGGGCTGCTGCTGTCCCGCGCGCCTCGCTATTCACGATGCAAGAGCTTCCGCCCCGGGTGCTTGGGCGGTGAGGGCTGCCTCCCCTCGCGCAGCCAACGCGGCGGACGGCCGCGCCGCTTCCCCTTGCCGCGCGCCAGAATCTCCAGCGTGACGATCGCCTGGTTCAGCAACTCGCGCTCCTGGTGGAGCACCTTCAACATTGCACGTACGTCCATGATGACCTTCCCCTCGCATGAGAAGACCACCACGGACACAAGCCCGTTAGAATGGTACTGTCGCTTACCACGGGCTCTGTCCGTGGTGGCGTAGGCCTCGGCGGAAGTGTAGTCTTCCGTCGGGGCCGCTACCATTCTAGCGCGTTCCCGTCCCTCCTGCGCACATTTCTCGGGAATCCGAACGAATTTTATGACGGCCATGGAGCCCCCGAAGAGGGCGGCCCAACGATCAGCCCAAGGTGTCAACCTTGGGAAAGCAATCCGCCCATCCCAAGAGAGCCCGGCAAGGGACGACTCACCTTCCTCCCCCGCATCACGTGCCAGTCCCTGTAAAGATTCGGGGCCTGGGACGGCTGGCTGGCCTTTTGGACAGTTTGGCAAGGTTTTCGGCAATTTCGGCAAGGTTGTCATTCATGGGTTGTCACGCTCCCCTCTCCGGTCTCAGGATAGCGCACCGGTCTGTGGTAATCGGCCGTTTTCGCCGTAAGTAATTGATTCTGTGGGATGAAGATTCTGTGACTGGGGTTCCGACGATAGAGGAAGTTGCACAGCGGAATCGTTGTGTAACGCTGGACCAGGTCGAGGAGCGCCGCGAGGTCGCCTTGCCAACCCGAGTTCGGGCTCTGTCCCCGAACTGCCCCAAAACTGCCCCAAGGTCAGCCGAGATCATGTGCAGCGTTCAGCCCGAAAAGACGTGGCATTCGGGGCAGCGCGGGTGTATACTGTGACCGTGCTAGTGTAGTGCACCATAAATAATGTAACTTATATTGGCTTCCCATCGTCTCTATTAACAGGAGGCATGGGATGCGAAGAGCACAACCAGTAACTTTGAACACAGCGCAATGCAAGCAGTTGGACCGCTACGCGCGCGGCCGCCAAGTCGCCGTTCGTCTCGCCCTGCGAGCCAGGATTGTCCTGCTGGCCGCCGACGGTCTCGAGAATAAGCAGATCGCCGCACAGCTCGGTGTCTCGCGGCAGTTGGTGGCCCGCTGGCGCACGCGCTTTCTCGAAAGCAGCATCGCCGGCATTGCAAAAGACGCCCCACGGCCCGGTCGTAAACCTGCCGTCTCGAAGCAGAAAGTACAGCAGATCATCCACAAGACCACCCGCGAGAAACCGTCCAACGCCACCCACTGGAGCCGCCGCACCATGGCCGCCGCGGCCGGCGTCAGCGCTTCCACCGTGGGACGGATTTGGCGCGCCCATGGCCTCAAGCCCCACCGCGTCAAGACCCTCAAGCTCAGCAATGACCCGCGTTTCGCCGAGAAACTCGACGACATCGTCGGACTCTATCTCAATCCGCCTGAGCATGCTCTGGTTCTCTCGCTCGATGAGAAGTCCCAAATCCAAGCCCTCGATCGCACCCAGCCCGGCCTGCCGCTCAAAAAGGGACGCGGCCAAACGATGACCCACGATTACAAGCGCAACGGCACGACCACCCTGTTTGCGGCGCTCAACAGCCTTGACGGCAGCGTGATCGCCGAGTGCATGCCCCGCGCCGATTCTCTTTGAGATAAGGTCTGTTGCGTGCCGCGTGAAGCCCATATGCGATACCTCTTCGCATGCCTAGCTGCTCTGTTTTCTCCTACAGCGTGGCTGTAACTGACAACGCTGGCCTGACCCAGCTCTCATTGTACGAGGACCATGATGGTGAACAAGTGCGAGGTTGACACGGTGGGCCCGGAAACGCCCCCCTCACCACTCTAGCGGACGTGCAGTCGTCTCTTGTCTCCGTCTCAGCACGGCGTAGCGAACGGTGTCCGCCGCGTGATCCGGGGCTCGCGAGTCCAGGTCGTTCGCCTTTTTCAGGTCCCGAGGCAAGTACGGGACAGTTGCGCAAAACTACTCGCAGTACGGTGAGACGTAGAGTCCGAGGTCAAAAGGTGGGTGGTCAAAAGGTGACGGAGCCCTTCCGGGAGGAGAGCCCCAAATCCGCGAGTAAGCGAAGGGCCTTGCGTCACCCCTCCAGGGCTTCTCGTTGTGGCTTTGTTCACCCACAAGTGAACCTGTGGGCTATTCTCCCGGGTCCGCTTTGCGGACGGGCGCTCGGGCTACTGGAGCTAGCCAGGGTAAGAACGTTGGAAGTGGCTTGCGGCCTACTCCTTAATCCTCGCCAGCTCCTGCAGCAACTGCCAGTTCTCCAGGCGGTCTTGCTGGGCCAGGAGCATCTCTTCGGAGGGGCTGCCGTCTTTGTCAAAGTGCTAGGAGAAGCGGTCTTCGCTGCGGCGAAGGTGATGAAGTCGATTTACTCGCCGGTCTTGGGTTGGTGTGCCCATCGTCCTTGACGTTGGGGTTGCCGGTGAGCTTGACGCGGTCTTTGATGCGCGGTCCCGTTGACCTGCTCCCCGAAAACGTGTCCCGCCGAGCCGGACGGGGTCGACGGTCCTGCGCACGGCTAGGTAGTTTCGTGCAGGCCGAGCCATCTCCGAACGGCGCCCTCGACGGCCGACAACTGATCCGCCGACAGAGCGGCGGCCTTTCGCACCAATTTGGCGTTGGGTACGGTGACCAAGCCCTGAGCGTTGAAGGCGCCTGGGCGCAGGAACCTGACCTGGACGCTCACTTCGAAGCGGGAACCGCGGACGCTCGTGGTATGGGGCGCCAGCGTTACCAGAGCGCGGTCGTCGTCATGCGCCGGAACACTCAACACCAGGCATACCGAGCAGCCAACCGAGGGCTGCGACAGCGACCGTTGCAGAGAAACCGCCGGACCGCTCTCAGGTCAGGGAAGAGCTGCGACAGCGCACTGGTGTCCTGCTCCCTACGTCGCTGCTCCCTGCGATGGATCCGGCACGGCTTCCCGCCGTTCGAGATACTCTCTGAGCGCCTCCTCCAAGGGCGGCATCTTCGCGATACCCAGCGACTCCAGCTTGGCGTTTGACAGCGCCGCGTGCCGGGGACGCCGTGCCGGGGTTACGTACTCGCGATAGTTGCTCGGCTCGATGTCGGCCTTGAGACCCGCCAGTGCCAGGATCTGCAGCGCGTAGTCGTACCACGAGATCGTGGTGCCGCCGCCGATGTGATATAGCCCGGCAGGGGCGCCCTCGAGAAGGTCGATCGCCCGTGACGCCAATGCTGGCGAGTAGGTGGGAGTGGCGAAGAAATCCTCGACCACCCGTAGCGGACTGCCCTCGGCCGCCTTACGCAAGATCAGCTCCGGGAAATTGCTGCGCTTCGTATAGCGGCCCGCCGGCCCAAACACACCGGCGACGCGCACCAAAAACAGTTTGTCGCAGTACACCCTGGCGTATAGCTCGCCGGCCAGTTTCGATACGGCGTAGGCCGAAGGGGGGTTCGGCAGGTCCTCTTCGGTGTACGGATCGGTCTTGGTGCCGTCGAACACGTGGTCGGTGGAAAAGTGCATGAACGTGGCGCCCGTACGCTGCGACGCCATCGCCAGCAAACGCACGGCGAGACCGTTCACCTGCATCGCCGCCTCGGGCTCTTTCTGGGCCAAGTCCACCTGGTTGTAGGCGGCCGAGTTGATGACCCACTCGGGCCTGTGCTGTTCGAACGCTTGGTCGACTTGCGCGGACGCAGTAATATCGAGCTGCTGCCGGCCCAGCCCGACGACCTGATGTCCACGCCGCTGGAGCGCAGCCACCAGCTCCGTGCCGAGCTGCCCGCCCGCTCCTAGTACCAGTGTGCGCAACGATCCATCTCCCGCAAACGAAGTCGCCCGCCCCAAGCCGCAAGGCCAAGCCGTCGGGCACGGGGGGAACACGCGCCGCTCAGACGGATTTTATCACCCCGGCGTAAGAGTCCCCGCGACCGAAGGGTTGTGCCCGCGGACCGTAATCCGTCCGTAAGGAGGCTGCAGGTTGCGCTGTGCGATCCGCAACAGCAACAGGCCGAGCCTCGAAGAGCCTACGTGTTTCTCCTGTTCCCCACCCACCGGGTGCCAGGAAAACAAATCTCAAACGCCCCTGCCGGGGCTGGGGATCGTTGGGCACGGTTGACCCACCGCTTGCGCGGTGGGCTACTTTCAAACGCCCCTGCCGGGGCTAGGAACCGTGCGCGGAGGCATCGCCTTGCGCCGTGAGACAGCGCGACGCTTCCACCCTACACCAACCGCGGACTCCCGTCCGCGGCTCTAACGTGGCGACTGGGTTGGTCACACCGGGCCGAGGCGTCAAGCGGTCGTCGAGGCTTACTTACGGATTTGGGGCGGAACGGCTCCACGCGGGATGCACGATAGAATGGAGTGTGCAAGGTTGCATTCATCGGTCTGAAGCTCTGCGTACACGCCACTAGGAAACAAGGCCGCTCCCCGAATGCACATAGCGAACACCCCGTCACGAAAGCGGTTGACGCCTCCCCCATTAGCGTTCCTGCTTGCATGGCTGGCTTTCGGTTGCGGCTCGAGCGGTCCCGAGAAGGGCCCCTACGATACGGACCCGACACCACCCGCGCAGGCCGCCCAGGCGATGCAAATCGTCGACGGGTTTCGCGTCGAAGTTGTCGCGGCTGAACCCGAAGTGGTCGATCCGGTCGATATCGCCTTCGACGAAAACGGCGACCTGTGGGTCTGCGAGATGCTCGACTACCCCTTCGACCCCGAAGAAGGGGAGCAGCCCCGCAGCCGCATCCGCTTTCTCCAAGACCAGGACGGCGACGGCCGCTTCGAGACGGCGACCCTGTTCGTCGATAACCTTCTGCAGGCTTCAAGCGTCATGCCCTGGAAGGGCGGTGTGCTGGTCACGGCCGCGCCCGAGATCTTCTATTTCAAAGACACCGACGGCGACCACAAGGCCGATGTCCGCGAAGTCTGGTTCACCGGTTTTCAGGGCCGTGAGGCGTCCCCCGAAGCCCGTGTCAACAGCCTGCGATACGGCCTTGACAACTGGATCTACGCCGCCAACGGCGGCCGGCCGGGCACGGTCACGTCGCCCAAATATCCCGACAAACCCGGCGTCGTCGTACGCGGATACGACTTCCGCTTTCACCCCGGCACCGGCGCTTGGGAGCCCGCAGGGGGCTCGACGCAATACGGCATGTCGTTCGATGAGTGGGGCCATCGCTTTGGCTCGCGGAACACGATCTTTCTCAGCCACGCCGTGCTGCCTGCGCGCTACATCCTGCGGAATCGCTTCTTCTCGCCGCCGCGGATGATGCAGTTCACCGTCGAGCACGACGATAAGGAGAACTTCATCTACCCGCTCACCAAGCCGCAGCAGTGGCGCATCGAACGGACCGCGGCGCGCCAGAAACGCTACGACGAAACGCGTCCCGGGCGCACCGAAGTCCTGTGGGGACGCTTCTCGGCCGCCACCGGCGCGACCGTCTATGTCGGCGACAACTTCCCCGACGAGTACGCCGGCAACATTTTCATCGGCGAAGTGAACGGAAACCTCGTGCGCCGCAATGTGATGACGGTCGACGGCGCGACGTACCAAGCCCATCGAGCCCCGCAAGGCGAACGCGAATTTCTGGCTGCGCCGGACAACTGGTTCTCACCGGCGAACTTCGCCAATGCGCCCGATGGCAACCTGTACGTCGTCGACATCTACCGTGAGTACATCGAAGAGCCGCGCTCGATCCCGATGGCGCTGCAGGAAAAGCTGCAAATGGACTTCTACCGGGGCGGCGACCGTGGCCGCATCTACCGCATCGTTCCCGAGAATCCGCGTCAGCAGCGGAGCCTTAAACCCAACCTAGGCACCGCGACCACGGCGGAGTTGGTCGAGACGCTCGAGCATGCTAACGGCTGGCATCGCCGCACGGCTCATCGATTGCTGGTCGAGAAGCAAGACCAACAGGCTGTGCCTTTGCTCAAGGAACTGACGGCAAGCGAGTTCCCGCAAGCACGGCTCCACGCGCTATGGGTGCTCGAAGGACTCGGCGCGCTCGAAGCTTCGATGGTCCGCGAAGCCCTGCGCGACGGCCATCCGCGCATCCGCGAGAACGCCATCAAGATGGCCGAGGCGTTTCTGCCCGAGCTGTCGGCGGCCTTGACCGCCAGGACCAAGGACGAAGATCCGCGCGTCCGATTCCAACTGATCCTGACTCTGGGACTCATACCGGGCAATCACCGCACGCTGGCGAGCCTGATTCCCGAACACGCCGACGACCCCTGGTTCCGCAGTGCGCTGCTTAGTTCGGTCGGCGGCTCGGGCATGAGGGTGCTCAACCGGCTGCTGACGCGCCACAGGCGGTTCTTCAGCGAACCGTCCGAAGGCAGGCAAGATTTCCTCTCGCAGCTCTCCTCGCTCGTCGGAGCGGGTCGCAATTCGGACGCGATATCGCTGTTCCTGATGGCGATCACCGATACTCCGGCGCTGCGGCCGGACGAATGGCGTCGCGCCGCCCTCGCGGGACTGGCGCGAGGCCTCGCCATCGAGGGCTCCCGCGGCCTAGGGATTCCTTCCGTGCGCCGCATCATGATCAAGCTGGTCAACGACCCGTCCGACGACGTGGGAGCTGCCGCGCGTGAGGCAGCCCAGTATTTTGCCCTGCCCGCCTTCGTGCGGCAATCGCTTGCGGAAGCGGGCAACGACGATCTCGCGATCGAGCAGCGCATACGCGCCGTCAGTGCTTTGCGCGGAGGCGCGTATTCACAGGTCTCTGCTGTGCTCGCCGAGATTCTTACGACACCGACGCCCCAAGACATCCAGGCCGCCGCCGCCGACACGCTGTCGGCATTCGACGAGGCCGAAGTCTCGGAAACGCTGCTGGCCGGTTGGAGCGGCTACGGCCCGCCGGTTCGGGAGCGCGTCGCGCAGGCGATGATGCGCAAGAAGGAAAGGGCGCAAGCGCTGTTGACAGCGGTCGAAGCCGGTGACGTCCCCGCCCCGTCGATCGACGCCGTCTCGAAGATCCGCCTCACGCAATACCCCGACCCCGCCATTCAAGAGCGCGCCAAGACGCTGCTCCAAGGCGAAGTCAGCGACCGGTCGAAGGTAGTGGAAGATTATCAGGACACGCTGGCCCTCGCCGGCAAGGTCGGGCACGGCAAACAAGTCTTCGAAGACCACTGCGGCAAGTGCCACCTGCGGCAAGGTGAGCGCGGCCGCATCGGGCCTGACCTCTCCGGCGTCAACAACAAGACCCGCGACGAGCTGTTGCTCACCATCCTCGATCCCAGCTACGACATCCGGCCCAGCTATGCGAACTACATCGCCGTGGACAACAAAGGCCGCATCTACGACGGCCTGCTGGCCGGAGAAACGGCCGAGGCCATCAAACTTCGAGGCGAGTACGAGGACGTTACCATCCTGCGCAAGAACCTCGCCGAGATACGAACCTCCACCGTCTCACTCATGCCCGACGGCCTCGAAGAAGACATGTCCCGCCAAGACATCGCCGACGTCATCGAGTACCTGCGCGCGGGATTGTGACAGCCTAAGCCGGCCGGAGTTCGAGAGCGGCCACCAGATCGCCTATGGCTCTTAGCGTCGGCATTGTCGGCTGCGGCAACATCGGCCTGGAGCTTGCCCGTTTTGTGCATCAGCACGAGGCGTTTACCCTCCAGGCTGTTTGCGACGTGGAGCCGGAGCCGATCCGCCGACTGCTCACCGAGATCCAGCCGGCCCAGTTCGAAACCCCCGATCTAGCCGACTTGGTCGATGCCGTCGATCTCATCGTCGAAACGGCCAACAAGGACGTCGCCTGCGCTATCCTCGCTCACCCGCGGCTCGACATGCCCGGAAGAAGGCTTTTTCTGCTAAGCACGTCGGCATTGATAGAAAACCGTGATCGGGTCAGACGCCTGAAGCATTGCGAGGTTTTTTTGCCGTCCGGCGCGATCGCCGGGTTGGATGCGATCAAGGCGGTGGCAACTCGCATTTCCTCCCTGACGTTGACGACGACCAAGCCGCCCGCGGGCTTGGCAGGAGCGCCGTACGTCGTCGAAACCGGCATCGATCTTGCCGGGCTGTCTTCCGCCACAACGATCTTCTCCGGTGGTCTCGCGGAAGTCGTTCGTGGTTTTCCGAAGAACGTGAACGTGGCCGCTACCTTGTTTGTCACATCGGGATTTGAAGACCTGCGGGTCAACGTGGTCGCCGATCCCGCCGCAACGTCAAACATGCATGAAGTCGTTTGCAAGGGCGACTTCGGCACGATTACGGTCAAAGCCGAAAACAAGCCCAGTGCGAACCCGAAGACAAGCCTCCTCGCCATCCTGAGCGCAAAGCGAACTATCGGTGGAATCGTTGAGACGATCCACGCCGGCACCTAAACCGGACCGCTCCCTTACGGTCACGGCTCGGCGGGAGGAGGAACGACAACCTCTTCGTAGGGGTGGCGTTTGGTGATGGCCGCGCCGTGCAGGAACACGGTCAAGGCTTGTTCGTAGAGGTCACGGGCGATGATCAGGTCGCCGGTCCAGCACCCGACCTGTTGGTAGCGCGCGATCGTGGTGCTGAGAGCTTGGGGGTCGATGCCGTCGAAGAATGAGGCTTCCTTCTCCGCCACCTGGTCCGGCGGCGCTTCCCGCACCCACTCGCGCGAGCGGCGATAGGCGCGGAGAAACGCTAGAGCCCTCTTGGTAGCGAGGAACTCGCGAGTCGCCATCAGGGTGCTGAACGCTACTTCGGGCATAGCCTCTCCAACCGAGGCCACTAGGTGCGCCCGCTCCTCGCGCTGAAGCTGCTGCGGCGCGGGGCCTTGCTGATGGACATAGTCCCCTTGGCCCGACCGGAACGCAGCGTCGATCTCGTCCACGCGGCCGGCGTCGAGCACGTCGATCTTGCTCCAGTCGACACCTTGTACGTGGACCGCGTACTGGAGCATCAACAGCGGTTGGCGTCCGTGATCGGCGAGTAGGGTGGAGCCCTCTAGGTTCTTCCAGCCGAAATGCGACTCGTGCCGGCGTGAGGCGAGAAAGAACCCGTCGCGGCGATTGATCAGCGCGAAGTGAACCGGCAGGTCGCTCTCGCCGCGCTCCATCGGGCCCCAGTTCGAGCCGGGCGCCGACTGCATAACGTCCACTTGACCGCTTTTGAGGAGCGGATGCGAGCGGTCGCCGGGCGGCAGCTCGGCGTAGGTGGCTTCGATGCCTTCGTCCTGGAGAAAGCCGCCGGCGATCGTCGAAATGAGTGGACTGTAGAACGCCGAATGGCGGGCGACCATGATGCGGAGCGGGGTAGCGGCCATGTCAAGGCCTCTCCTGTTTCAACGTTGTTCTGGCGTCGATGTTTCCTGCGGATTGCGAAATTCAGTCAGCCGGTAGTGGTGCGTCCGCGGCGGCCAGCCGAGCAGCCGCGCCATCCACTGGTCCGCCGTGGAGTAGGGCACGAAGAGATGCTCTTGGGCGTGGTAGTGTGCCGCGGCTTCTGACTCGATCCGGCTGATGACGCCGCCGGGTGAGATGTCGTGCGTGTTGCGTAGGTACCAGATGGTGTCGAGGCGTCGCTCGTTGACGAGTTTCGACGCCAGGGTTTCGGTTGGTTCGCCCCGGATCTTTATGGTTTCGATCTGTCCGTCGAGCGAGGTGAGCAGAGGTGAGGGGTCGGTGTTGTAGCCTTCCACGAGCAGCAGGGTTCTGGTAGCGGGGGCCCCGGCGGCTGTCGAGTTCGCGTGGACGTAGCGGGCGATCTCGCCGAACGGAACCAGATAACCCTGGTTCAGAAAGCCTTGCTTGCTGAAGTACGAGGTCAGAGATCCGAGCGAAACCACGAGCAGGCCCCCGCAGATAACGGTTCCAGCGCGAGGCCTGCGCTCGCGTCCGGCGAGCAACAACAGCAAGTAGAACGGAAGCACGAATAGCAGGCGGGCGCCCACGAAGGCGAAGGTGACCCAGGCCGTGGCGCCGAGATAGCCGATCAGGGCGACTAGGCCCACCAAGGCCGGCCAGCGGAGCTGCTTGGACGGCTGGGGCTCCGTCTTGCACCCGTGCCACAGCAGCCAAAGGGCCCCCGGTCCAACAAGCAGGCCCAGCAGGATGGCCCAGATTGGAAAGGCCTCGCCGAACGTGAACGACGTGAACCAGTAGGCGAGCTTGACCGCGGTTTCGAGCACGAAGTCTTGAACGAGCCGGTAGGGCTCGACACGAGAAACACGCGATATCGATTCAGCCAGCGTCGCCACCCAGGGGAGATAGAGCAGGGCCACGATGCCGTTCGAGACAAGGAGCGGCGCTACGAGGTCACGTTGCCGCTGCCGAACCCATCGTACGGCCAAGATCAGGGCCGTGGCGACGGCGACGGCGAGTCCGGGCAGGTAGTGAATGTAGAGCAGCACCCCCGCGGCGCAGGAATAGGTCAGCAGCCGGCGGCGGGACGAAGGCTCTTCGAGAAACCGCACGGCGAAGTGGATCGTCAGGGCCGAAACGAGCAACTGCAGGCTATACGAGCGTCCCATGCGCGAATACATCAGCAGCGTCGGTGAGAGGCACCACAGCGTGAGGAACCACAGGCGTGTCGTCTTGGAGGTGTTGCGGACCCACAGGAAATCGACAACGACCGTCGAGAGCAAGCAGATCGCTGCCGAGAGGGCGCGCAGCTCGGCGATGTCGCTGCCGGGCCAAGGCAGTTGCGTCCACAGGCGGGCGAGGAAGTAGTAGATCGGTGGGTGAATGTCGGCTTGCAGGATCGGAGGAATCGCCGACCAGGGCTGGCGGATGACGTTGAGGGTGAATTGCTCGTCGCCCCAAATGGGAAGCAGGTCCAGGTTGTGGAACAGCAGGCCGAACTGGAGGAGCAGGAACCAGGGCAGGGGGCGCTCGAGCAGAAGGGCGGTCCATGTGCGGCTAGGGGGCGCTCCGGCCATCCACGAAATCTAGCATGGTGGTGCGGAGGGGCACAAAGACGGAGGGCAGGGGTTAGTTCCACTAGCCCCACCGACTTCCTCAAACCGGGACTTGTCGGAACTTAAGCACCGCAAGTCTCGTAGTGCTTCGTAGAGGATAGTCCCGCGTGCGAAGACCATCCGCCTACGTCATTGCATTCGTTGGCTCGCTGACCCCGCTCTCGTGGGTGCCTCGTGCGATTTGCCAGCCGTCCAGCGACTTCGTGCTAATCCGTGATGTTCGAGTCTTTGACGGTACAACACTGTTGCCCTCACGCAACGTGGTTCTCCAAAACGGCCGGATTTCGCACGTGGGCCAGTCCCGGCCCGAGGTAGAAGGGGCAACCGTCATTCCCGGAGATGGACTGACCCTTCTTCCGGGACTCATCGATTCGCACGTACATATTGCCGGACCGCCGAAGAACTCGCTGGGCCAAGCGCTCTCACTAGGAGTCACCACCGTTCTTGACATGTTCAGCGGCGGCGAAAGACTGAACACTCTCAAGAGAATAGAGTCAGAGGATCCCCCCGGATTGGCGGATCTTCGGACGGCGGGCTTCGGCGCAACCGCGCCCGGTGGCCATCCGACGCAGATGGGAGGACCAGCGGAGGTTCCAACGATTTCAAGAGCGGAAGAAGCCCAGGTGTTCGTTGATGCTCGCATCGCGGAGGGGTCTGACTACATCAAGATCATTTACGACGACTTGGCCGCTTTGCAGGGTGAGGGGAATGCGCTGCCGAAGCTGACTTCCGAAACGTTGTCCGCACTTGTCAGAGCGACTCATCACAGAGAGAAGTTGGCGGTTGTTCACGTCGCTACCGAGGAAGACGCACGAGACGCAATTCGCGCAGGTGCGGATGGACTAGGGCGTGTTAACGCTAACGTAGGGTATCGAAACGTAGAGCCTCGACGATGAGGGCGAAGTGGGGGAAGGCGAGGAACATGACGTCGAGCTTGTCGAAGCGGGAGAAGATGCGGCGGAATCCCTTGAGCCGTCGGAAGAGTCTCTCGATCTCGTTGCGGCGGCGATAGAGCGCTCGGTCGTATTCCCACGGCTCCAGGCGGGTGCGCCGGGGCGGCACGACGGGAATCCATCCGAAATCCAAAGCCAGTTGGCGTGTCTGATCGTCCTCATAGGCGCCGTCCATCAGCAGCGGCAGCGGCTCGGGCAGTGGCCCCAGACCACCGAGCAAGTTCGCGGCCCTGCTGGGCGTCGTGCGCTTGGCCGGGCGAGAGAGCGAAGGTTATCGCCGTTCGAGCATTTGCGGCAACCATATGAATCTTGGTGGTCCATCCGCCGCGGGATTTGCCGATCGCTTGCGGACCGTTTTTTTAACGCGCCCGTGCCGTCGGGATGAACCTTCACGATGGTCGAGTCCATTGACACGGCTTCGATTCGGATGCGGACCAGCTGCTCGCGCTGCAGTTTCTCGAAGACGGCGTCGAGCACGCCGTTCTTCGACCAGCGGTTCATGCGGGTATAAATGGTGTGCCAGTTACCGAAGCGTTTAGGCAAGCCGCGCCATTTGCAGCCCTGCTCGGCGACATACAACATGGCGTTCAAAACCGTGAGGTTCGGCAGGCTCACATTGCCGCGCTGGCGGGGCAGGACCGGCTCGATGCGGCGGTATTGCTGCTCGGTGATCTCCATACCTCCGAGTATAGCAGCTTTTGCGACTTAGTGTTAACACGCCCTAGTTTAAGGCTAGCGGGCGAAGTAGAGTCCGATGGCCCGATTGACGTCGGCCGGGTCGAGACTGGGCTCACGGTTCTCGTATTCCGCGATGTTTTGGAGGATCAAAACGACATCGCGCGGATAGCAGGCCCGCAGCAGGGGCTTGCGGCCGTCAGCGCAGCAACGTTGGCGCACGTACTCAGAAGCCTCCGGCGTCCACGGGATCTTGGCCGCTTCGCAGATGCGCTGTAGGATCCTATCGAAGATCTCGGGCGAGATGGTCTCGACCTTGATCTTGTTCTGGATGCGCCGCAAGAAGGCTTCGTCCGCCAACTGGCGCGGATCCAGGTTGGTCGAGAAGATGACCATTGTCTCGAACGGGATCGGGAACTTCACGCCGGTCCGCAGAGACAGAAAGTCGATGCCGCGGTCCAGTGGCACGATCCAGCGGTTGAGCAGATCGCGCGGGGTGATCATCTGGCGACCGAAGTCGTCGACGATAAAAAGGCCGTTGTTGGCCTTCATCTGCAGCGGAGCGGTGTAGTAGCCGAGCGTGGTTTCATAGCGCAGTTCGAGCATCTCCTGCACCATCTCGCCGCCCACCGCGATGCACGGCCGCTCGCAACGGATCCAGCGCTCGTCGGAGTTTTCCTCGCTCTCGAGAGGCTGGTGGACCACGGAGTCGAAGACGTTGAGAATCTGCCCTTGCACCTCGATGGCGTAGGGCAGATAAACCGTGTCGTCAAAAATGCGCACGAGCCTCTCAGCGATGCTGGTCTTGCCGTTGCCGGTCGAGCCGTAGAGGAAGATCTGCGAGTTCGAGATAATCGCCGGACCTAACTGGTCGAGCGTCTCGTCGGGCAGCACCAGGTCGTAGAAGACCTTCCTCAGATATTCCCGGCTGACGCGGTTCCGTGCGGCCTGCTCGCGCACGGCCTGGGTATAGGTGTCGAGCGGTACGGGCACGGGTCCGACGTACTGGCTGATGGCATAGCGGTCCTGGGCCACCTTGCGTCCCGTCGCGGTCAGCGAGAACTCGTAGTCATTGCCCTTCATCCCCTTGACTTCGACGAACTGTTCGTGGCGCAGGTGATGAAAAGTGGAGTCGCAGATCGGCACCGAGACCTTCATGGTGTTGGAGAGACGGCTCAGGGTCGTGACGCCCTCGAGCATCGTCATCTTCAGCATCAAGTCGACGAGAATGTTGTGCGGCACACCCAGGTCGAGGGCGCCCTCGGGGGCGCGAGGGAAGAAGCGGTCACCGTAGTGGGGAGAAGGTCCCGTCGGGGTAGCGGGTTCGAAAGTAGAAGAGCTGGCCATCGCAGTTTTCTAGAGCAGAAAGGTGGTTTCTTGTTACGGATTCTATCAGAAGCACCCTGATAGCGGCTATGGGCGTCATAGCTGATATCGCCTGGGCGTGCCCCCTTATTGACTCCCGCATAATATAGAGTCAGTCAAAACAAAGAGAAGACTGTTTCCAGAAGGCCGTGATCAAACGCGGTTTGCGGTACATGCGGCGGAGTGCCTTGCGGGCCCGCTCGTTCAGCTCGCCGTAGTCTTTCGGACAGACGTTCGGCAACTCGTGCTGCTTCCAGTAAGCCCAGATGTATTCCACCGGATTCAACTCCGGCGCATAGGGTGGCAAGTACTCGGTTGCGATGTGGCCTTCGGAGAGTTCGATGAACTCTTGCACCAGGCGGCTACGGTGCGCCGGCAGCCGATCCCAGACGATCAGCAGCGGGCGATCGATATGACGTACCAACGCCTTGAGAAAGTCGGTCACTTGCTCTTTGCCGATCGCACCGGGATAGAGCCGGAAGTAGAAGTTACGCAGCGTCAGCCCCGCCGAGACGGAAAGCTTCTCCCAGTTGAAGTTAAACTGCAGCACCGGTGTTTGGCCACGTGGCGCCCAGGTGCGGCAGCGATGCGGCTTCTGACTCAATCCGCTTTCGTCGATGAAGACGAGCGTACGGCCTTCGTTTTGGGCTTTTTTTTAATGCGCTTCCAGGTCTTGCGCTTCCAGGTGCGGATCCGCTCTTCGTTGCGCTCGCGCGCCTTTCCGGCCGGGCGTTGCGGGCTCCAGTCGAGCGCTCGCAGGATCTTCCAGGCGTGGCCTGCGTGGTATGCGACCCCGAACTCGTCTCCGGTCAGCCGAGCCACCCGCGGACAGCTCCACAGGGGCGTTGGGAAGCCGTGGGCTTCCGGGCCTTCCAGCAGCAGCGACGTCAGGCGTTCGCGTTGTGCGGCATCGAGGAGCGGCTTGCGTCCGGCGCGCCCGGCCTGGCGGAGTCCGGCCGCACCCTGCTCGCGGTATTGCCGCCGCCACTCACTGACGGTTTGGCGAGCGACGTTCAGCCGTCTCGCCGTCTCGGACTGATTGTGGCCTTGGTGGAGCAGCCGCATCGCTTCGAAACGGCGCTTCTCCAGCGCCTTGAAATCCCGCTTCACACCTTTGGGGTTGCCCATACATATATAGATGCTCCACACTGTCAAAAAGTGTCATAATAATTTGCGGGACTCAATAGGCGCCGCTGGGAGGAAATACCCCTGCTGTCACCGAGCAGAGACCGTATCCTGGCCCGGGATAAAGGTTAGAATTGAGGGAAACCTTGATGGGAGTTGCCGTCTCACAGGAAGAGTTCGTGGCTCTGCGCCAGGCTCTGCGCCGGCAGGGAAAAGTCACGGTATTCACGAACGGCTGTTTCGACTTGTTACACCCGGGTCACGCTCGTCTGTTCGAGGCGGCGCGATCCCAGGGCGACGCCTTGCTGGTGGCGATTAACGGCGATGAGAGCGTTCGTCGGCTGAAGGGTCCCGAGCGGCCCATCCTTCCTGAGACCGAACGCGCGCAAACGCTGGCCGGCTTCGCGGCCGTCGATGCCGTGACCATCTTCGAAGAAGAAACACCCTGCGAGTTGCTTGAACGCGTGCTCCCGGATATCCTCGTCAAAGGCGCCGATTGGTCCCATTGGATCGCGGGCCGCGAGATCGTCGAAGACGCCGGAGGCCGGGTCTTCCCGATTCCCGTTGAGCCTGGGTACTCGACGACCGACTTGGTCCAGGCGATCCTCGATCGAAACCCTTGATTCTTCCCGGTCTGCGAGAGTTCTTCGAGCGTGCGGCGCGCCATCCCTCGTTGCGGGTGGCGCTGGAGTCTCTGCAAGGCCGACCGCCCGTAACGTGCCACCTGACGGGCCTCAACGCGACGGCCAAGGCCCTCTACACTGCGTTTCTCTACAAGCAGACCGACCGCCCCGTAGTGATGCTGGTCGAGAACGGCTCGGTCGCCGAGACGATGACGGAGGCACTGGCGGCTTTTCTCGAGCTGCTCGACGTGTCTCAGCATCGGTGCCCTCCGCTTGTCCTGCCCGCGCATGATGTCACCCCCTACGACGGGCTCTCGCCTCACGCCGAGATCGGTGAGAAGCGCGGCATGGGCTTGTGGCGCATGGTGGACGGCAGCGCGTCGGTCGTCGTGACACCCATCCGTTCGGCGTTGCTACGGGTCGCGGGACCGGATTTTGTCAAAGACCTGGCGCTGCGGGTGCAGACGGCCGATCAGCTGGCGGTCGAGGATCTCGAGCGCCGTTTGATCGCGGTCGGCTATGAACGCCACGAACCGGTTGAGATGGTGGGGCAGTACGCGGTCCGCGGTGGGATCGTCGACGTCTATCCGCCCGAGGCCTCGTATCCGGTGCGGATCGAGCTGTTCGGTGACCAAGTCGAGTCTATGCGCGAGTTCGATCCCGAGTCACAGAAGTCGGTACAGCGTGTCGACGAAGTGCTGCTGCTGCCATTGACGGAGTACCCGTTGGATGGCGAGCCCGTCGGCGCGGATGCCGATGAGGAGACCTCGTTCCTGCCCACCGGCTGGGAGTTTGATGCCACCTCGGCCGAAGCACGCTCCCACTGCCTGCTCGCGCTGATCGAGAGGCCTCTGGTGGTGTGGAGCGAAGCGGCCGCGATCGCCTCGGAAGCCGAGAAGCACCGCGAGCGCCTGACCTCGGCGCACAGAATGGTTGGCTCGGATGCGCCGCCTCCGGACTCCTTCTACTTCACGTTGGAGAGCTTCCAGGAGCGTGTGGGGAGGGTCCATCAGATCTACCTGGAGGAACTGGGACTCGAAGGAGTGGGGCGTGAGAGTGCCGGCGAAACGCTCCACATCTCGTCCCGGCCCACGCCGCGGTTCCAAGGCAACATCCCGCAGTTTGTTCGGGAGTTGGAAGGCCAAGTCAAGAGCGGCAAACAGGCTCTGATCGCCGTGCACTCTCCCGGAGATGTCGAGCGCATGGCCGATATCTTGGGTGAATACCGCCTGAGCTACCAGCTCGGTCTCAGAGATCCCTCGAAAGCCGGCAGCCCCTATCTCGAAGAGAAGGCGTATTTGGCGGGCCCGGTTTCGAGCACGCTGCTTGCCGAGGCTCCTATTCGCGCGGGCACGGTACTAGCCGACGCAGGGCTGATTCTCTATGGGCATGAAGATATCTTCGCCGCCTCAGACCTCGTCGCCAGACCGGAGAAGCGCAAGTCGGCTCTATCGACCTTTCTGGCTGACTTGCAGGACCTCAAGGAGGGCGACCTGGTGGTACACGCCGAGCATGGCATCGGGCGCTATCGCGGCGTCAAACAGATCGAGCATGCCGGCCGGCCCGAAGACTTGATGCTGATCGAGTTTGCCGAGCAGGCCCGGCTCTATTTGCCGCTCTCGCGGCTCGACCTGCTGCAGAAATACCACGGCGCCGGCGGGCGCGCCCCGGCGCTCGACCGCATGGGCGGCCAGACTTGGACGCGTACCAAGTCGCGCGTCAAGGCCCGGCTGCTCGATATGGCCGACGAACTCCTCAAGCTCTATGCCTCCCGCAAGAAAGCCGGGGGCTTCGTCTTCTCACCCGACAGCAACTGGCAGCGAGAGTTCGAAGAGGCGTTCGAGTACACCGAGACGCCCGACCAGCTCACCGCCATTGCCGACATCAAGCGCGATATGGAATCCGATCGGCCCATGGATCGCTTGGTGTGCGGCGACGTCGGATTCGGCAAAACCGAAGTCGCCATGCGGGCTCTGTTCAAAGCGTTGGGAGACGGCAAGCAGGCGGCGGTCCTCGCCCCCACCACCGTCCTGGCGTTCCAGCACTACGAGACCTTCCGGCAGCGCTTCGCCGCCTTCCCGGTTGAGATCGAAATGCTGACCCGCTTTCGCACGGCGCGGCAGCAGAAGGAGATTGTCGAGCGTGTGGCTGCCGGCAAGGTGGATATCGTGATCGGAACCCACCGCCTGCTCTCGAAGGACGTCGTCTTCGCCGACCTTGGCTTGTTGGTGGTCGACGAGGAGCAGCGCTTCGGAGTGCGGCACAAGGAGCGGCTCAAGCAGATCACCCGCAACGTCGACGTGCTGACCCTTACCGCAACGCCGATCCCGCGAACACTACATATGTCGTTGGTAGGGCTGCGGGACATCTCGGTCATCCAGACACCGCCCCGAGATCGGCTCTCGATTCAAACCGTCGTAGCGGCCACAAGTGATGCGATCATCCGCACAGCCATCGAGCGGGAGATCGTCCGCGGGGGTCAGGTTTACTTCATCCACAACCGGGTCGAAAACATCTGGGAGATCGCCTCCTACCTGCATGGACTCGTTCCGGAGGCCCGCATCGGCGTCGGCCATGGGCAGATGGCGGAGAAGGAACTCGAGAGAGTGATCCTCAAGTTCATGCGTCACGAGTGCGATGTGCTGTTGTCTACTACTATTGTAGAAAATGGGCTCGATATCCCCCTATCCAACACTATCTTGATTCACAACGCCGACCGCTATGGGTTGGCTGATCTGTACCAGCTTCGTGGCCGCGTGGGCCGCTCGAATCGCCGGGCTTACGCCTACCTGCTGGTGGATGAGAACGCGGAACTCTCGTCGGCAGCACGTAAACGCCTGGCGGCGCTGAAGGAATTCAGCGAGTTGGGCTCGGGGTTCAAAATCGCCGCGCTGGATCTCGAGTTGCGGGGAGCGGGGAACCTGCTGGGGGCCGAGCAGCACGGCCAGATCGCCGCGGTCGGGTTTGAGACGTATTGCCGGCTGCTTGATGAGACCGTCCGCAAGCTCGAAGGGGAGGAAGTGGAGGAGGCCGTCCACGCGTCTTTGCGGCTACAGTTGGACGTTCACATTCCGCCGAACTTCATCGCCGACGAGACGCAGCGCTTGCAGGCCTACAAGCGGTTGGCGCAAATCCGAACGGACGACGAGGCGCAGCGGACCGCTGCCGAGCTACGGGACCGATACGGCTCGCTGCCACAGCCCGTCCTCAACCTCATCCACTATGGACTGATCAAGTCGCGGGCCGAGCGCATGCGCATCGCCGTGATCGAGCGGCGGCGCAATCGCTGGACCATGCGCTTCCGAGAAGACTCGAAGGTCGACGCGGAACAACTCATGGGCTTCGTCGCCGACACCCCCGGCGCCAGCTTCTCGCCCCAGGGGCAACTGGAGTGGTCGTCCCATCACAAGGGCGAGTGGAGACCGAAGGAGGTGTTTGGTCACCTGAAGTCGCTCCTCGACCGCCTGGTCCCGGAACCCGCCGCCACCACGCCGACAAGGGCAACCTGAACTTACCGGGACAGGCGTGACCCTGGGGGGCCCCCGCGTCCGCCCAAGAGCCGCGGCGTGAGTTGATTGACCCCTTGCGTGAGGTGGGCGGGCTGGAGGGCGAGTTCGGTCAGTCACTGGCCTACCGGCCGCCGGCAGCCTTGGGAGGCTGGTTCTTGCTGAGGACTTCCTCCTGCCGCACCACCATGACGAGTAATTCTTTCACGGGGATTCGGCCGCCCAACTGGCCCTCAACAACAGGCTGGGCGTAGATCCTCGCTCTCACCGGCATTTGCGTCACCGGCGTGTCGCGCTCGGAGAGGAACACGAATGTCGCCTTCTTACTTTTCGTCGTGAAGCGCTCTTTTTTGCCTTCGTTGAACGGCGGAGGGCTGTCCGGCTCGACCTCGGTTGCCATGACGGCCCGAACGCCCGCGGGCAAACCCTCGATCGACAACACCACGAACCCGTCGAAGCCCTCTTCCTGATCGGTCATGACGCTCAGCTTCTTCGCCTGGCCCGCGACGAGATTCAAACGGTCCTGTGTGACATGAACCTCGCCCATGTGAGGAACTTGCGGGCGAACCAGCACGCGATAGCGCATCTCGGCGTCGCCGTAGCTGGCCGTCACGTCCCGAATCTCCAACGTGAAGTCTCCCTCACGGGGAAACGAGAAGGCCGTCTTGGGCTGGTTCAGTTTCGAGATGTTGCCGTTGGCGTTGACCCGCGAGTAAACGTTGGTAAACGCCTCGACGCCCTCGGCATCCACCACGCGCAGGTACGGGTTCATCAGCGGGATCGTCTTGTCGGGAGTCTCCACTTCCAGAATCAGCTTGTCTCCCTCCTCAGCCGAGAATTGCACCCGGTCGATGTCGCCCGGGCGCTCAATCGTTCCCACAACGAGAGCCGGCAGCGGGATGACCGGTGGCTCAACGGGGACTTTGGTCGGCTCGGCATCGGCATCCACCACGGGAATCTCTTGGATGGCCAGGCCGGAGCCTTTTGACGCGTGGTCTTCGGTTTCGCGCTTTGCTGCCTCACTCTGGGGCTCCGGACTGGGGGGCTCCGGACTGGGGGGCTCCGGCGCCAACTCCGGGACCGAGCGCGACCACAGCACCTTCATGCGGTCGGTGTCGAGGTGGCGAGTCCATGTGCGTTCCAGCCACTCGGGCGCCTGCGGTTGGGTTTCGCCTGGCTGCGGAGCAGCATCTTTTGCAGCCGGCAAGATTCGAAGCACGTACGAGTGATCCGCGCCACCGTAGCCCCAAAAGCCGTTCACGCGGACCAGGAAGTTGCCCGTCTTGTCGAACCGGTAGTTCAGCGCGGTTTCGGTCGTGAGACCCGGGTACGCCACGGGCTCGTCGTGAAAAGCCAGCCGCGTGGCGCGATCCGGACTGAACCAACTGCCCGTCAGCTCGTAGAGGGCGATGGCGGGATCAAGCGGGTCGCTCGACAAAGCCTCGAAGTGCAGCTCCTCGCCCTGGCGTACAGCAAAGGAGTAGTAGTCCACTTCGCCGACCTCGGCGATGCGCCCGTGGACGGCCACCGGACGGGTCGCGACCGGCTGGGCCGCGGTCGGCAACTCGTGCGGCTCGCCCTGCTCGGCGACCGAGGGCTCAGCGTGCAGATGGAGCTTCAGGGCGTTGGACAGGCCATGCGACGTCACCACACGGAAGCTGTGCTCGCCGGGCTCGGCCTCGGCACCGATCTGAAACCGGACTCGCAGGAGCTGGGCCTCCTTCTTTTTCTTCTTGGACTTCGCGGCGTCCGGAGGCGGCTGCTCCACATCGAGATTCTCGACGGCACCCTCGATCCCGCTGCTCTCGAACCAGAGGGCATAGGCCCCATCGATCGACTGCCCGCGAATGGTTGCCGTGAACGAGGTCCCCGGCTGTCCGCCCAGGGGATAGACCGAGACAATCTGCGGCTCGGGCAGGGTCTCGGCGGCGGACGCGAGCGCCGCGAAGAACCCAATCACGCCGGCCGCGCACACCAGCCGACGGAGCCTGCTTCCGAGATGCCTGCTTCCGGGATACCGCTCAAGAGACAAATTCACCACCATGCCCCTGTAGGGGCAGGCCCCCGTGCCCGCCCGACTGCTCTGCTCTGTAGGGGCAGGCCCCTGTGCCCGCCCGTCTGCCCTGTAGACCGCGGGCAACTATGCCCGCCCAACTGCCCGTTTACCATCAATCTTCTTTCCGACAGTCCATAGTTTACACCAGCGTTGAGAGGAGGAACGCGGCCCCTGCACGTTTGCAGCCCTGACAGGGCGTCGCACCGGCCCTCGGTTCAAAACACAACTTGGACCCAGCGTCGAGAGTGAGTCTGTGAGCCATCGTTCCATCACCCTTTCAGGGTTCCTGTCGCTTTGTAACAGTAACCTAGGGTTCCGCCGCAGACGGCTTCACCCTAGGCTGACATCCAAAGGCGCTTCGCGCCTGACATCCAACGCCGCTTCGCGGCTAATTCGGACCGGACATCGGCCCGGAGGCCCGCGTCGGCCCAGGGTGCCGATCCCGCTGTTTGTTCTCCTTCAGTCACAGATTTTAAAAAATAGTTTCCTCCATCCTTTCAACCACTTACCTCTCCAGTTACCCCGCGGCAGCCACAATCGGCTCCTATACTGGAAGCGAAGAAACCTAACCCGCTTTTCTCACCACCCGGGGATGTATACGCAATGAAATCCCTTTGCCTGTAGGGGCCGGCCCCCGTGCCGGCCCGCTTTGCGGGTGACCAGCCCGTCATCGAATCTGCCGCGGCAGTGGCGGTCAATAGCGGCAGCGGGCGGGCGCAGGGGCCCGCCCCTACGACCTTGTGGTGAGAAAGCGGGCTAACGGCGATCCATCGCCCAAACAGGACAGCAGGTGGAACACCACAGTTACAAATCCTAGTCACCGATCCGCACCGGTGCCGTGCGAGGTGACCCATGAGTGAAGAACAGGAAGAACATAAAGAATCCTTAGAATCGCCGCGAAAACCGCGTCAAATCCTGACACATCCTGCCAAATCCTGCTGGCTCCAGCCGGCCAACAAGCTTTCCGTGGCGTCCGCCGACCCGGAACCGGCCCTCACCCAGCCGAAGCAACTGGCCTTGCTTGCCCTGCCCTCGGCCCGCTCCGTCGCGGCCGCCGCCCGCCGATCCGGCGTCAGCGAGCGCTCGATCCACCGCTGGCTGCGCCAGTGAGTTGTGCGTTTCTGCTTGCAATGGGTGGATTTACCCCTCACTGGCGTTCGGGGCTCGGTTTCGTTTGGTGGTGCCTGTGTTGGTTGCGGGCCGCTGATAGACTGGAGGCGGCTTTTCGGCGAAGCGATGATCGACCCTGCTTCATTAGAGCAATTAGCGCAGTACGCCGCCCCGTTGCTGGGTTACGCTTGGCCTTGTTGCAAAAAGCCGGTGAGAAGCTCGGGGACAAAGTGGAGTGGACCCCTGTGGCGAGGCCAAGAAAGTAGGGACGGGTCGCGGTTGACTGAAAAAGGATAGCCAATCCAGCCCAATGGGGGCATGATCAACTCATCCGGGGAAGCGGAGGCGGGCTCTGCTGGAGAGCAACCCACCAAGGAATACCCGGCCGCAGACTCATCGCAACGATGAGGGCGGGGTGCTCGCCTACTGAGGCCGCATCCCGCCTTGTGCTGCGCCATCGGATCGATAGATCTGCTCATGCCTTAAGAAAACTCAGGCGGCGTTAGCCGCCTCTTCCCACAGCCGCTCATACTCTTGCGGCGGCCGATAGCCCAGCGCCGAATGCAATCGCGTACGATTGTATTCCCGCTCAATATAAGCGCCGATCTCGGCCTGCGCCTGGGCCAAACTTTCATACTCGCTGCAGTCGACTTCCTCGCTTTTCAAAGTCTTGAAAAAGCTTTCCACGTACGCGTTGTCCTGCGGGCAGCCCTTGCGGCTCATCGATATCCTCGCGCCCGCTTGCCGCAGGGTGGCTACATAAGCTTCCGCGGCGTACTGCGAACCTTGATCGGAATGATGAATCCAGCCCGGCGCCGGACGCCGGCTGCTCAACGCTTGTTGCAGCGCCGCCAGCGGCAATTCGGTTTTCAGGTTCGGACCCACGGCCCAGCCCACCACGCGCCGCGAATACACGTCCAACACCACCGCCACATAGACGAAGTGGTTTCCCAATCGTACGTAGCTGAGATCGGAGCCCCACAGTTTGTTGGGACCCGTGGGTTGGAAATCGCGCGTCAGGTTTTCATAACGCCGCAGCGAGTGCTTCGAATCGGTCGTTCGCGGAACGGTGCGGCGACGTCGCCGCAAGAGCTTCTCTTCGCGCATCACCCGTTGCACGCGCTTGCGATTGACCAGCAGCTTTTGACGGCGCAGCTGTTGGGTCGTCCGCCGGGTGCCGTAGGCCGGATGGTCCAAGGCGGCGTGGACAATGGCCTGCCGCAGTTCCCCGACCTGCTCGCTGTCGGGTTTGGCCTGGCGGTAGAGGCTGGCTCGCGCCAGTCCGCTCAAGCGGCACAAATCGCGCGTGCTCAGCGTGCTCATGTTGCCTTGCCGCCTTGCGGCCCGTACTTCCTCAGCGACGCGCCGGTTCCACTGACGATGCTCGGCCGGCGCAGATCCTCGACACGCCGCAAGGCTGCGGACAAAAAATCAATCTCCATGGCCTGGCGGCCGATTTTGCGTTCCAGCTCCGCGAGGCGGGCCTGGGCTTCGTGGCCGGGCTCGACACGGGCGCTGCCGCCGGGACGCCGCCCCGCGCCGGGAAAGGCTCCCTCGACGCCGTAGCGCTCGACTTGTGCCAGCCAGTCGTAGAGCTTTTCGCGCTTCACCTCCAGCTCGCGCGCGAGAGCCGAGCCGGACTCGCCGGCTTCGAGCCGCCGGACGGCCGCCAGCTTGAACTCCTTCGTGAATCGTCTTCGAGACAATCGAACCTCCTTACCGTTCCCTGGTTCATTGTCCCTTCTCTACTGGTCTCGCTTTTCGGGTCCATTCCAAAGTGGCCGACAAGGCTGCGGATAAAGGGGCGGAGAAGGTTGTCGAGTTTGGCAAACAGCTCCGGGACAAGCTACGCGGGAGGCCCGGGGGCAAGGCGCTGGAAGAGAGCGCCGAACAAGCGGACGGAAAGCCCTCGGCCCCGGCGCTGACCGCACCCCTGCAACAGTTGTTGGCTGCGGACCCACACCTCGCCAAAGAGATAGCAGCGCTGCTTGAGCAAGCGAGGGCAGAAGCGACGATTCAGAATTACTGGCAGCAGCAGGGGCTTATCGCAAACGTCGACGCCCGAGACTCAACGGGGATGACCTTTATTCAGGAAGCACATTTTCACCCCGGATCAACACCGCAGTTCGGTCCCGGACCTTCGGTGGCGACCCAGCCCGCAGTAGCCGCCGCTACGGCCCGTATCGTCCCTCAACTGCCGGACCCCGTGGCGGACTTCACCGGCCGCACGAGCCAGGCCGATCAACTCATCGCGCGGCTGCGCAACCGCCAGGGCGCGGGGATCACCGCCATCGGCGGACAGGGCGGCGTCGGCAAGACCGAGCTGGCGTACTACGTGGCGCGGGAGGTGCGCGAACTGTATCCCGGCGGGCAGGTGCTGGTGAACCTGCGCGGGCTCGAGGCCGAGCCGCTTGCGCCGGGGCAGGCCATGGCCAACGTGATCCTGGCCGTCGAGCCCGAGCAGAAGTTGCCCGACCAGCCCGAGCAGATCGCCGGGCTCTACCATGGGCTGCTGGCCGAGCGGGCGGTGCTGGTGCTGGCCGACAACGCCCGTGACAGCGAGCAGGTGAGGCCGCTCGTGCCGAAGCCGCCCTCGGCGCTGCTGGTCACTTCGCGGCAGACGGTGCAGCTTGGTGGCATCAAGCGAGTCGACCTCGACGAGTTACTGCGGCCCGAGTCGGTAGCACTGTTGCGAGCGATCCTCGGCGACAAGCCCGCCGAAGACGGCCAGCTCGACAGTCTGGCCGAGCTATGCGGCGATCTGCCGCTGGCGCTGCGGGTGGCGGGCAACCGGCTGGCCGCGTCGCCCGCGCTGGCGGTGGGTGACTACCTGAAGCGCGTGGAAGGGAAGCGCTCGGAGCTGCACTTTGAAGGACGCGACGCGATGGCTGTGCTGGACGACAGCGTCGAGGCGCTGGAACGCGACGCCCCGGAACTGGTGGCGCGCTGGCGATCGCTGGCGGTGTTTCCAGCACCGTTCAACAGGGCGGCGGCCGAGGCGGTGGGGGAGTTCAAGGACGGGGAGTTGGATACGTTGGTGGGCCGCAGCCTCGTGCTCTATGACGCTAAGGACGAGCGCTTCCGGCTGCACGACCTGATGCGCGACCTGGCCCGAAAGGGCCGGAGTGAAGAAGAGGCTTACGGCGCGGCCGGACGGCATGCCGTCCATTTCCTGAGGGTCGCTTCAAAAGCCGACGACACCTACGAGAAAGGCGGTGAGGGTGTGCTAGAAGGGTTGCGTTTGTTCGACCGCGAGCGGGCGCACATCGAGACGGGGCAGGCCTGGGCGGCGGAGCAGGCGTCCTCGGACGATCGCGCGGCCACGTTGGCACAGGGCTTTCGCGGAGTAGCCCCTTACGTGCTCGAACTGCGCCTGCATCCGCGCGAACGCGTCCGTTGGCTGGAAGGCTCGCTGAAGGCCGCCCGCAAGCTGGGCAACAAAGATGGGGAAGGGAGGGCGCTGGGCAACCTGGGCGGCGCCTACTTGCAGTTGGGGGAGACGCGGCGGGCGATCGAGTACTTCGAGCAGGTTCTACCGATCGCGCCCGAGACGCGCTGGCGATCTACGAGCAGATCGAAGACCCCAACGCCGGCAAGGTGCGGCGGAAGTTGGAGGAGTGGGGGGAGGAAGGAACCACAGATGAACACAGATGAAAGGCCGGACCGTTATTCGTGAACCGCGGGGCGGCGGAGGGTCGTGGTGCGTGTGTGCCGGAAGGGCATGGGATTGAGTGCGGTGTCAAGGGGAGGGAGGTGAGTCGCCCCTTTCAGGGCTCTCTTCGGATTGGTGGATTGCTTTCCCAGGGTTGACACCCTGGGTTCATTAGTTGGGCCGCCCCCTTCGGGGGCTAAGGTCCTGTGTCCGCTTTGCGGACGGGAGTTCAGTTGGGCTCCCGGAGCTGTTGACTGGGTCGCCCTCTTCGGGGGCTGCGGGGGCGTCATAGAATTCGCTTTGATTCCCGAGAAATGTGAGCAGGAGGGACGGGAAAGCGGTAGAATGGTAGCGGCCCCGACGGAAGATAGACCTTCCGCCGAGGCCTTTCGCCACCACGGCACAGACCCGTGGAAAGCGACGTTACCATTCTAACGGGCCTGTGTCCGTGGTGGTCTTCTCATGCAAGGAGAAGGTCATCATGGACGTGCATGCGGTGTTGAAGGAGCTCCATCAGGAGCGCGAGTTGTTGAACCAGGCGATCGGCACGCTGGAGATTCTGGCGCGGGGGAAGGGGAAGCGGCGGGGCCGTCCGCCACGGTGGTTGCGAGACGGTAGACGGAAGCCTCCCTCACGGCCCGGGAGCAAGGGTCCGAAGTCGTTGGGGCGTGAGCCGGAGGCTAGGTTGTGTTAACACTAAGTCGCAAAAGCTGCTATACTCGGAGGTATGGAGATCACCGAGCAGCAATACCGCCGCATCGAGCCGGTCCTGCCCCGCCAGCGCGGCAATGTGAGCCTGCCGAACCTCACGGTTTTGAACGCCATGTTGTATGTCGCCGAGCAGGGCTGCAAATGGCGCGGCTTGCCTAAACGCTTCGGTAACTGGCACACCATTTATACCCGCATGAACCGCTGGTCGAAGAACGGCGTGCTCGACGCCGTCTTCGAGAAACTGCAGCGCGAGCAGCTGGCCCGCATCCGAATCGAAGCCGTGTCAATGGACTCGACCATCGTGAAGGCTCATCCCGACGGCACGGGCGCGTTAAAAAAACGGTCCGCGAGCGATCGGCAAATCCCGCGGCGGATGGACCACCAAGATTCATATGGTTGCCGCAAATGCTCGAACGGCGATAACCTTCGCTCTCTCGCCCGGCCAAGCGCACGACGCCCAGCAGGGCCGCGAACTTGCTCGGTGGTCTGGGGCCACTGCCCGAGCCGCTGCCGCTGCTGATGGACGGCGCCTATGAGGACGATCAGACACGCCAACTGGCTTTGGATTTCGGATGGATTCCCGTCGTGCCGCCCCGGCGCACCCGCCTGGAGCCGTGGGAATACGACCGAGCGCTCTATCGCCGCCGCAACGAGATCGAGAGACTCTTCCGACGGCTCAAGGGATTCCGCCGCATCTTCTCCCGCTTCGACAAGCTCGACGTCATGTTCCTCGCCTTCCTCCACTTCGCCCTCATCGTCGAGGCTCTACGTTTCGATACCCTACGTTAGTGTTAACACGCCCTAGTTGAATCGCCCTTACAGGGCCCGATCGATTTTGAGTCTTTCTCGCCCAGCGCTTACGCACTGGGCTGATATCTGGGCCGCCCCCTTCGGGGGCTCGCGTCCGCGTGGCGGTGCGGGGCGGCGCCGCGAATCGTGGTGCGCTGCATGAGGGAGAGTCGTGAGCCCCTGAGGCCGAGCTCAAGCCGCGATTCCCACCCAGCGGTCGAGAAAGTCGTAGGCCTGTTCGCGAATGTCGGGCGGGAACTCGTGGCCGGCGTCGGGGTAGACGGCGACCAGCTTCTCGCCGGCGCCGAAGATGTCGTCGTAGATTGGCATGGCCGCGTTGACACAGTCGCGCACACCTGAGACCTCGAAGTTCGAATCACCGACCGGCGCGTTGATGAAGACCGCGCGGGGCGCCTGGGCCGCCAGGACGTGCGTGAAATCGAACGGCATCTGCGCCGGGTCTTTGCCGTAACGCTCGGCGATACGAGGCATGTAGCCCTTGTGGCTCCAGCCCGACAGGTCGCCGCCCTTGTACTTGTAGAAGGAGTTGAAGCCGCAGCTCGTCACCAGCGCACGAATGCGCTCGTCGAACGCGCCGACATAGAGTGTGTTGTGTCCGCCGAGGGAATGGCCGATTGAGCCGATGCGGTCTTTGTCGACCTCGGGCAGCGATTGCAGCAGGTCGACTGCGCGCGCATGGTTCCAGATGCCTTTCATGGTGGCGCTGACGTAGCCGTTTGCGTAGGGGTCGAACTGGTAGTCGCCGAAGTTGGGGTAGTCGGGCGCCAGGGCCACGTAGCCTCGTTCGGCCAGCTCTTTGGCATAGTGCAGATCCGGCTTGCCGCCCAGCCCCGCCGGCTCGCCTTTGCCGATCTTGGTCGTCTGATGCAGGCACAGCATGCCGGCCGTCTTGCCTGCCTTGCCCGTGAGTCCCGGGCGGTCCTTCGGCATCAGCAGGTAGGCTGGGACACGGTCGTTCTCCTCGCTGACGTAGGTGATCTTCGTCCGTGTGAACTTGGGGAAGCCGACCTTCTCGAGTTCCTCGACGTCGAGCGGTGGCTTCTCATGCTTGGGGTACTCCCCCATCACGAGCTGCAGGTTGTAGAGCACGGTCTCGCGCCGCCGGGCCCACTGGTCGCGCGAGGTGACGTTGACGACCAAGTCCTCCGGCTCGCGATACGACGGATCGGGCGGGGCGCAGGCGGCTAAACTACCTACGGCGGCCAATAGGAACTCGCGGCGCCCACCTGCAAAAGGCGCGCGCGGCGCCGGCTTTGTCATCAGGAACCTCCTTCTAAGGGACCGTGAAAAAATCGGGGACAGTCCGCTTCGCGCCACCTGCGGGATCTGAAAACAAAGAAGTTACGTGGGCGCCGCTCGGTACAGTCCCCATTTTTTCACGGCCCCTAACCAATACTGCTCGCTTCGTCGCGCGCCATCAGAGAGCGCAAACCGGCGTCTATGACCTCCATCGCGCGCAGCCCGTCGTTTTGGTTGACGGCGAACGGCTCGCCGCTGCGGCACTGCTCCACGAAGTACGCCAACTCATCGCGATAGGCCTGGCCGAAGCGGGCGACGAACTCCGGGCATTCACGCCCGTAATCAGCCAGCAGAAAAACATCCCGCGCCAGCCTCCGCTCCCGTCCATAGGCCTCGACGACGACCTCTCCCTTCTGCTCGAAGTGGCCCACGTGAATGTTCCCCTCCTCACCGAAGATCCACGTCTCGACCCGATATCCAGGGACATGGTTGCGGGTCACGTGGATCTGCGCCGCCATGTCCGGCCCGAACCAGATCTGCAGAAAGCCGTCGTCAAAGTCCTCGTTTGCCGTCGAGAGCCGATGACTGTAGAGCTGCGCGCCCGTCGCCAGCGCCGCGGTGGGCGTCTGGCCCGTCAACCAAAGCGCCTCGTCTACATTGTGCACCGACATGTCTTGCAGCAGGCCCCCGCTGCGATATCCCGGAGGCACAGGACGCGAGTCCTCCATAACCGAGACCAGTTTAAACGGCCGTCCGATCGCGCCCTCGTCGAGAAGTTGTTTGGCGCGCACGAGAGGCCGGTCGAACCGCCTCTGGAAGGCCAGCATCAGAGCGTTCGGAGCGGTCTTGTTCAGCACGCTGACAAACTCACGATCCGAGTCCAGCGAGTCCGTCAACGGTTTTTCGAGCAAGATACGATGACCCGCCGCGATCAACGCCTCGGCGTGCTGTTGATGCTGATCGGTGGGCGTCGAGACGACAGCGGCATTGCTGATCCCGGAGGCGACCAACTCCTCGATGCTCGCGAACGTCCGAATGCCGCTGCTGCCTGTTTTTAGCTCCGCCGCCAGGGTCTCGGCGCGCGGTTGGTCGCAGTCGACCAATGCCACCAACCGGCAGGCCCCCGTTGCGGCGAGCTGCTGCACATGCCCAGCATGGACCACTCCAATACGGCCCAACCCCACTACAGCGAGTTTTGTCGCCTCAGGCATGCGGTCCTCTCTTTCCACGAGCCCGCGGCACGCCATGGCGCGCCCCTACCTCCCCGATGACCCGCTCATGCCACCGTCTCCCACCGGCCGCTCTCCGCCGACTGAAACAACGCCTCGATGACCTTGATGTTCCGCACGGCGTCCTCCAGCGGAAACTCGAGCGGCTCACCAGTGCGGATCGCGCGGGAGAACAGGTCCGCTTGCAGGGTGTACTGGTCCACTACGTCAAAGGTCTCTTCTCGGGCCGAACTCGGCGAAGGCGCTGCACTGCCGTCATCGATAAAGATCCGGCAGGGCCGATCGGGCGGTGCGTTGAAGGGAATCTCGATGTCGATTCGCCCCTTCGTCCCGAACACTTGCATACGCTGGAACGGCACGAGCTGCGTCGAGCAGACAAAGCTCGCCTGCCCGCCGGGGAAGTCCAGCATGCCGCTCGTCAGCCGGTCGACTTCCATCTCGGGATCGCGCTCGATCAAAGCGACCGCGCGGGACGGCTCGGCTTCAAAGAGGAAGCGCGACGTCGTGATGGGGTAGCAGCCGATATCGTAGATCCCGCCGCCCCCGATATCGATCTGGTTGCGGATGTTCGCGGGGTCGAGATTGGTGTAACTGAAGAACCCTTGGATCGTCCGCAGCTCGCCGATCCGCCTCTCACGAACCCATTCCCTCACCCGCAGCCACTGCGGATGGCTGCGCACCATGAACGCTTCCTGGATGAGAACCCCCGTCTCGTCTCTGACTTTGATGAGCGTCTGTGCCTCTTCGGCCGTGATGGCGAGTGGCTTCTCACACAGCACATGTTTGCCCGCCCTCGCCGCCTTGGCAGACCAAGGCACGTGTAAGTGGTTGGGCAAGGGATTGTAGATCGCCTCGATGTCGGGGTCGGCTAGCAGTTCCTCGTAGGATCCGTATGCTTTGGAAATCCCCAGTTCCTGCGCCCCGGCACGCGCCCGGTCGCGGTCACGCGAAGCGATTGCGGACACGCGGCCAAGTCGGCCCTTCAGCATGGCAGGGATCACTTTCCGGACCGCGATCTTCGCCGTGCTGAGAATCCCCCAGTTGACGGGTGTGAGCGCCGCTTCATTCATTCCATCTTTCATAAGCGATGTTGGCGCCGAAGTAAGTGACTGACGCACCAGCTACTCAGCATGATCGTCTCCAGTCCGGAGCGGATGACCGCGGGCTTCCGCCCGCGGCTCTGTTTCGCGATGGCGGATGCACCGCCTTGAACGCGGTATCAGCGGTCACCGTGTGCGCCTCACCAGCGCGTGAACCTTGCGGATGATCGTCTCCTCCACCGCCGGCGTGAACGGCCCCGGCTGTAAGTAGTAGATCATCGCTCCCGATGCTTCGTAGCCGCCTTCCTCCAGCACTCGCCGCGAAGGGATATACGCGAACACGTCGTTGCTGTATCCGGCCACCCACAGTTTCCCGGCGCCCAGCTCGCGCTTCAACCGCGAGGCGTAGTCCACCACCACCTCGCCCGCCAGTGCGATGAGCGTCAGGTCGTCGCCGAACTTCCACACTTGTGCCGCGTAGGGATACTCGATCGGGAGACGCCCCTCACGATCAAGAATCTTCAGCATCTCGCGCGCGTGGTAGCTGCGGTAAGGATTGTCGCCCTTCTGTTCCGCCTTGAGCTTCTCTCGCGACGGAGGCGCGGCAAACGCCAACGGGAACTCCTCGTAGGCTGTGCGCAGAGGTCCTCGCACCTGCCGAAACGGCTTTTCGAAAGCCTGCTCGATCATCGCCGCCAGCGCTTCGCCATGGACGTCGGGCAGCTCGTTGCCGCGGGGGTAGGGGTTGGCGTCCGCGCCACAACCCATGACGAACAGAGCGGTAGCACCCGGGTGCTTCTCTTCCAAACGCATTTGCGCCGAGCCCGCCCAGCCGCCATGGAACTGATAGAAATCCCCGCGAATGGCGGTGTTGTGGCAAGCGTATCCAAACACCACTGCTCGCAGGCCACTGTTCGGGTCTTCCACTCGCAGAATCGGCACATCGTGATCGACCGGCGCTTCCCAGTTGCTGTTCCCGCCTCGATAGCCCGCGGGTGTCTTTCGACGCCGATTCACCGCGAAACCGCCACGGGTCCGCCCGAACTGAACCCGGGCCGGCGTCAGTTCATCGACCGCCCTTCCGATCAGACGCACGAGCTGGCCCTCCAGACGCCTTGTATATTCGTCCACATGCGCCCACTGTTCTTGGGTCATGGTCGGGTAAGCCGCTGCCAGGTTGCGGCCTACCACGGGCCCGGCGTGGGTGTGAGACGAGTTCAGCAGGATCGCCTCTCGCGGCAGCTCGTAAAGCCGCCCGGCCTCGCCGGTGACCCGTTGTGCCACATCGCGCGGAAACCCAAGCATGTCGGTCGTGACCAGCACGATCCGTTTGCCGCGTTCGTCTTCGAGAGCAAGTGCCTTGGCGTAGAGTTCTTGAGCGGTCCCCTGGGAAGGCCTGTCGCGGGAGCCATAACCGGCCATCCACAGTGGGCGGTCCGGGGTGATGCGCACCTTCGCAACGCCGGCCTTCCAGGATTCCGCGGAAGCCGCCGGCGTCAACGAAGAAAAACAGAACAGAAGCAGATGAGCAAGACATCGTGTTGAAGGGCGCATCCGGGCCTCGAATAGCAAGCGGAAGTCCTACTATGGAGGCTCCTCGAATGGAGCGTCAACACGTCCTACACGGGAACGGATTATTGATTCGCGGAGACCGCTCGGTCGAAAACCCACCGGTTTTCATCTCCTTGGGTGGGCCGTAGGCCCATGGCGACTCCCTTGCGGTCGCGGCTCGGTTACCCAGATCGGCGACGACCAGGCGATTTGATCATCGACTTGAATCACCCGCACGTAGTAGTAACTTTCTCCGGGCGCTGACTCGTTGTCCACGAAAACGAAGCCGGACCGCTCGGTCACGGCTCGGTTTGGGGCTCTGCTAACCAGATGTTGCCGCGGGCTTCGTAGGCCGGGAAGTAGAGCGCGTCGGCGGCCATGGCGTAACCGAAGTAGGCGGAGCCAATGTGGAAGATGCGTTGCCGGCCGTGGAGATGCCACAAGGCCTTCATGGGGCCTTTGGGTTGCTTGGTTTCGGGGTCCAACGGCTGGGCCCAGATACAGGAGAACTCATCGCGGTTGGAAAGAAAATAGATCGTGTTGCCGTCCGGCGACCACCAGGCATGCCGGTCGTCACCACCGGACGTAACCTCTACCCACTGGGAGCGATCGACCGGCCGCCCATTCTCTGAGCGAGCCACATAGATTCGGCTTTCGCCCGAGGATCCGCCAAGGATGAGCTGGAAAGCCAGCCAATCGCCCCGCGGCGAATAGCGGGGAGCCGTAAATCGATATTCCGGGTGTTCGAGACCAACGTCGCGGGCTTGGCCGGTATCGACATCCACGAGGCGGTAGACTATCTTCGGCGCGGGCGTGTAGTAAAGCACTGTCTTGCCGTCGGGCATCCAGCCCAGCAGGTTGGCAAAGGCATCCTCAAAGACCCGCTTCTCGGTTTCCTTGGCCAGGTCCTTGACGTACAAATTACTCTGCTCATTCTCTCGACGATTGAACACGACACGCGAGCCGTCCGGTGAAACCTCGCCACGGAACTCCGGTGTGCTTCCTATCGTGATGTGGGTATCCTGCCCGGTTGCCAAGTCGCGCAGCCAAATGTCGTAGTTGTCAGCACGGTCGGAGGTGTAGATCAGTCTTTGTTCATCAGTAGGAATGGAAGGGAACCAGTCTCTGCTCAGTCCCGAAATCACTCGCTCGGGCTCGCCCCGCACTTCGACCGCGTTCGCATCGATCGGCAGTTTCCATATATCCCAGTCCTGAATCGCATCCACAAAGGCAATTCGACCGTCTTGAGTGGCCGAGGGACTTCGTTCGCCGGTACCTGAGGTGAGCCGCTGGGGTTCGCCGACGAGCTGCCGGCCATCGGCTGAGATTCGGACTCGCCACAGATTGGAAGCCCCGCCCCCCGAATCGGCGGTGAACAGAACATAGTTCCCATCAGCCATCCATTGCCGAGGCTGAATCCAAGTCGACCACCTGCCACTTGGTTGGATGGCGCTCTGCGAAAACAGGTCGCGCGCTCCCAGAGGAGCGGCTTCACCGCCCTCCACTGGCACAGTCCACCAGTCCATCGTCGGCCTCATGCCAATACCGGCGGGCTCGGCCGAACCGGCGAACAGCAGATACCTTCCGTCCGGCGACCATACCGGTGCGAAGGCTCTAGCCAGATTGATTTCTGCCCGCCGGCGGGGCCGCCGGAGACCGGGACGACATAGACTCTCTGATAGGACTGATTGGCCGTGTCCTGCTCCCTTCGCGAGAACCTGATCGAAGCGCCATCGGGCGAGAAACGTGGCCGGTCTCCTGCTCCAGCGACACGCCTCAGGTTCCCGCCAAGCGCCGACACGACGTAAATGCCTCCACCGTCACGATCGGACTCGAACACGACCTGGCTGCCGTCTGGGGAGAACGAGGGCCTTCTGTCATCGGTCTGGTGCTCCGTCAACTGGATCGGGTTGCCCCCGGCCAGTTGCTGCACCCAGATGTTGAGGTCGCCTTGACCGCCGCGATCCGATGCATAGGCGAGCAGCTTGGCGTCGAGGGAAAGGGCTGGGTCAACGGTGATGCCAGTGTCGCGCGTGATCTGCCTGAGGCTGTATTGCGGCGCTTGCGTGGTGGATTCGCCCGCTTGGCCGAACCACCAACCGAGGCCCAACGCAGCCAGCACGACGGCAGCAACCGCGCCGCCGATCATGGGCCAGGTGCGCTTGGCCGCTCCGGGCGGCGGCCCCACTCGCGACGCTTGCGGCTCCAGGTCGCGCTTCAGCGCCTGGAGGTCAACCAGCAGGTCGGTCGCACCTTGGTAGCGTTCGCCCGCTTTCTTCGCCAGACACTTGTTGACGATGCGCTCCACTTCCTTGGAGAGGCCCGTGCGCACCGCCGTCAGGGGCTCGGGCGGCTCGTTCATGATCGAGAAAACGACGGCTTGGTCGAAGTCACCTTTGAAGGGCAACTGACCTGCGACCATCTCATACAGCACGACCCCCAGCGCCCAGATGTCGGTGCGGCGGTCGGTGTCGGCGCCCTCGGCCTGTTCGGGCGACATGTACGACATCGTCCCCAAGGTCGAGCCGCCGCGCGTCAGTTTCGAGCTGCCCGCCAGTTGCGCCAGGCCGAAGTCCATGATCTTCAGCAGCCCGCGCGAGCCCTTCATCAGCATCACGTTGTCGGGCTTGATGTCGCGGTGGACGATGCCTTTCTCGTGCGCGGCTTCGAGGCCTTCGGCGATTTGGATCGCAGTGGATAGGGCCTCAGGCAGCTTGAGGGGGCCTTCGCCGATCTTCTCACTCAGCGGCCGGCCTTCGAGGAAGGCCATGACGATGAACGTCCGCCCGTCGGCCTCGTCGATCTCGTGAACGGTGCAGATGTTGGGATGGTCGAGCGAAGCGGTCGCCTTGGCTTCGCGCGCGAAGCGCTTGCGGCCTTCGTCGTCGCGGAGCAGGTGCGGTGCGAGAAACTTTAGTGCAACCGGCCGGTCGAGTTTCGTGTCGGTGGCTTTGTAGACCACACCCATGCCGCCTTCACCAAGTTTCTCGGTGATGTGGTAGTGGGAGATGGTGCTGCCGATTAAAGGGGCACGCTTCGTAGTTTCATTCGTGCGCTAACTTTTGAAACAAAACACTAGTGGCGGGACGATACCGACGCCGCCAAAACTGAGCCATGACCTTAAGGGAGTGCCCCTGGGCTGGCGGCACACCCGAGGCGAGCCTCCTCATTCCATCTCGGTCACCCAGATCGGTGACGACCAGGCGATCTGATCATCGACCTGAATCACCCGCACGTAGTAGTAGCTCTCTCCGGGCGCCAACTCGTTGTCCACAAACGTAAAGCTGACCTCGCGGCGGAGGTTCTGGCGGGTATGCACGAACGTGTTGTTCTTGATGATATCGATCTGCCGAATCGCTGCCGTCCCCACGACGTTGACCCACAGCCGAAAATCCCCCACCTGCCCCACGACGTCGCCTTGCAGGTACTCTTCCCCATCCGCCTGCAGCCGATAGTCGAGGATGATGTTGTCGGTGGCGCCGTAGGAGTGCCGCTTTCGCATCGCATCAAGCAGGCCGTGGCGCGTGAACCCTTCGGCAATCGTGCAGGCGTAGGAGATGTGCGTCGAGATATGGTCGGAGCTGGCCTGCACGCCGATCTTGTGGCCTTTTGCCCAGGCATTCCAAACAAACCCCTTCTCCCGAGGCGTGCCCGTGAGCGGATTGTCGCGGTGCCGCGAACGCGGCGCACCTTCGTACTCCGCTGATGTCCGCATGCCTTGGTAAATCTCGACCAGCGGCTCGACGGCGGGATCGTTCTCGCGCCAGTCCGTCCCCGAGCCCGTGGGTGTATGGGGAATGGCAATGCCGTTGTACTTCCGCAGATAGCTGTAGAGAGCCGCCGCGGGCACCGGACCCTGCTGCTCTTCGGGCGGAATCATCAGGCCGGGGTTGCCCCGCTCGGCGAAGATGATGTTGCGATGGCCGTTCGGGTAGCGTGCGCTGCGTTCATAGACGTAAAGCGGCACGAACGAGCCGGGCAGCGTCAGCAGGTCAACCGTTTTCTGCCCAAACCAACTGTAGTAGTCGGTCTCCCTTGCCCCGGCGGCGCCACGGGTGCCGTCGGGCAGGTTCTTGCCGATATGCTCGCTTACACCGAGATAGTCGAGCGCCGCCGCATCGAGCGCATAGCGGTATGCGTGCAGTAAGCTGCCGTCGTTGTTGCCATCGAACGAGAATTCAGTATGGCGGTGAGTGTCGCCCCGATAGATGCGATACGTCTTGCCGCCGGACTCGATCTTGTAGTTCCGAATCGCCTCTACGTCCCTCGCCTCGTTTGCGTGGATCGACGTGGCTGCAAGCATGGCGGGCGTAGCTCGCCGTTTCAGTTTGGGCGGTAGGGCAGGGCCGTCCGGCACCGGCAATCGCGCCGCGTAGACCTCCCCGGCCTGAAAAAGAAAGTGCTCGTAGTCGCGCTCGTCGGTGGGCCACGCCGCGTGAAGCTGTCCTTCACTGTCGAGAGCCAGGTCCCAGCGCATGTCCTGGCGTCCCCCGCTGAAGGGCACGTGCATCGGTGTCATCCAGCGGTCGCCCTGATACGCCGTTCCCCAGAGTTCCCAGGCCGCCCAATGCGCGCCATCCCCCGTATTGGGCAGGTTCTGGAACCGCAGCAGGCGGTGACGGAAGAAGACCCACATACGTCCGTCGCCATCCATCTGAACCCGTGGGGAGTCGTTATAGTCGCGGAGATCTTCCGGTAGCGAGCGATTGATTTCGGCCGCCGGAGTCTTCCACACACCGTTCTCGTAGACGCCAATCCCGATCGAACGCGACTGGTAGAGCTGCGTTCCTTCCTTGAAGACGTGGAAGCCTGTATCCTTGCCCCACTCAATGCCGCTTTCGTTCCACACCGCCCAGAGACGGTTCTGCCGATCGCACGCCAGGCTGACGTGCGCCTCGTACCTTGCTGTATCGGCGACGGCGATCGGCTCCGACCAGGCGCTGTTCGAGAAGCTCCGAAGCATCACGTCGTAGTTGCCTTTGTCGTAGGTGTCCCACGCGACGTGCACGCGGCCCACCCCATCGACCGTAACGGCCGGCTCCCAATCGTTGGCAGGGGACGAAGAAACTCGCTGTTCCGCCGACCATTCCTCGCCATCGAACCGTCGCGCGAAGATGTCGGCTTGTCCCTGGCGGAACCCTTGCCAAACGAGCCACATCTGTCCGTTGGCATCAGTCGCCAGGCTGTGGAACGCGTCGGGCTGGGGGGCGCTCGTCAACCGCTGGGCGGCTGACCACTCGTCGCCGCGCAGATAGCAGCCGTAGAGGTCCCAGTTGCCATCGATCTGCTCCGACCAGACCGCCCAGACCTTTCCAAGGCGGTCACGGCCTAGCTTGACCCAATAGTGATCACCGCGCCCCTGGTCCGGACCTGGCACATACTCCCAAGAGTCTCCATTCCAGAGCCTGGCACGGATTTGCTCGGTACCGGTGCGATAGCCGATCCATGCCGCCAACAACTCTTTCCCGGGGCCGCCTAGCAGAGTGACGAAATCGTCCTGGTAATAGTAGTCCGAGAGCGCCACCGCCGCAGGGACGCGATCAACGACCACCGCACCATCCAGGAACGTTTGTGGCTCGCCGACGTCCAGTTCGACCGGCCTCACGGCAAAGCGGCCCCGCGGAGTCTCGAAGCTCACTTCAGTCGCCTGTGTGGCTTCAACGTAGACAATCAAGCCGGGAATCGTGAGGTAGGCGGGAACCGGCCAGGAGAGCAGCCTCCCATAGCGGCCCAAACCGGCACGCTGCGGCCCTTCGCGCGTCGCGAGTCGCCAACTCGTCACGCCGACCTGATCCCCAGGGCGCGGACGCCAGTTGCGCAAATGGGTCACCTCGCCGCCGCGCACCTGAAGCAACCCGCTCCAATCCGAGGGCGTCCGATCGGTCAGACCGAACTGAACGCGGAAGGCGAGGGGAGGCTCAGCGAAAGCAGACGTTAGGGTCAGGCAAAGAGCACCGGCGGCAACGCAGACGCGAATCGCCTGCCGGCCGTGCGCCCAGGTGGGTTGTAGTTGCGTGCCGCGCAAAGTCAAGGTCATGGTGTAAGTAGCGTGGGGCGCCGATGGTGCTTCAGTCTACCGCTAGTTACAATACGTAACGTATTATCTACGGTCCAAACGAAGTCCAAGCGCAGGGAGCCCATAAGCTCTTTCAAAAGACGTAACAGCGTTGACTTGGAGCTGTTCGAGCAGGCGGACGGCGGCTCCTATCAACGTGCGGTCCTTCCCCGCTTGCTGATGATAGGTTAGAAGACGCTATGCCGAACTACATGATTGCGCACATAGACGAACTCGAGCCCATCCCATGCCCTTGCGGGTCCGCGCGGCGGGCTTTCGCCACGGATGACAACTCAGTGGCCACCCTCCACGTCGTCGACATCAGCGCCGATTCACGCGTCCACTACCACAGAAAGATGACCGAGATCTATCTGGTACTCGAAGGCGAGGGCCATATGGAGTTGGACGGCGAGCGCATCCCGGTCAGGCCCATGACCTCGGTTTTTATCAAGCCAGGCTGCCGGCACCGTGCCGTCGGGAACATGCGTATCGTGAATATTCCCATCCCGGCCTTCGACCCCCAGGACGAGTGGTTCGACGACGAAGCCGCCCAATAGTGGACTGTCGCAAAGAAAACCTGATGGTAAACGAGCAGCCGGGCGGGCACAGCGGCCCGCCCCTACACTCCTACGCCTAAGGAATCTTCGCGACATTCGACTAGACACCTCCGGCCCCACCTTCCGCAGCCACCCATGAGACGAAAGACCCTCGCCGTCGTCACGGTTCTTTTGAGCGTCACTCTGGCGGTGACGGCGGTGGAACTCGTTCTACGCTTTCGCGCCGAAGGAAGCTGGCAAGCGGTCTGGACGACGCTCATCACGGGGGGCAGGCCTTACGTTGACGAGCAGATACAACACCGCGTATTGCCGGACCCGATCCTGGGCTACCGGATCAACCCGAAACGCGAGGGCATCAACTCCCTCGGCATCCGCAACGCCGAGGTCTCACCCACAAAGACCGACGGCCGGCAACGCATCATCGTGGTTGGCGACTCAGTGGCTTGGCCCTCCAAAGGCTTCGTCAAAAGGCTGGGCGACCGCCTGGGCGACGGCGCGGAAGTCATCAACGCCGCGATTCCGGGCTACACGACATATCAGGAACGGATGTTCTTTGAAAGCGACCTGCTGCCGCTCGATCCTGATCTGCTCATCGTGCAGTACTGTCTTAACGACAACCACCGCTTTCTCCACAACTTCAACGCCGAAAGCGGCATGCTTTTCACGGAAGAGGCTCGGCGCGTGCTGCTGCCGAACGAAGGAGATCCTCTTGGGTGGCTGCCGACGTGGAGCTACCTCGGGCTACGGCTGCGAATTGTCTACATGCGCTGGCGAACGCCCGTGCACGACTTCCCGTGGGAAGGCCAGCTCGACTTCGCGGTCGGGTGGCAAGAGGACCGCTGGGAACCGTTTCGCGAGCACCTCGCCGCGATGCGAGATGCGATTCGTGAAACCGGCGGGAGCATCACGCTGGCCATGTTTCCCTACGGTCCGCAGTTTGGCGCTGATCTGCTCGAGCGCGACCGAGACTACGTTCTCAAGCCCCAGCGCCTGATGAAACAGATCTGCGAGGAGTTGGAAATACCCTTCCTCGACCTGTACCCCGTGATCGTCGAACACGGGGGCAAAGAGCGTCTTCCCGACAACATTCACCTCGACGATCAGGGGCACGAAGTTGTTGCCGAGGTGCTGCACGCACACCTGTTACGCCACGGACTCGTCGGCCGCGGGGAGGTCCCGAGTGAAGGGACGCAGTGAATCCGCGAGAGGCCAGTACCGGGTTCGAGCAAGGGATATCGCCAACCTGCGCCGATGAACTTACTTGAACGATTCGATCGAACTTTGGAGCGCTCGGGCCAGGGCATGGCGCTCGAGTGTGCCGGCCAGAGCTTCACCTTCGACCAGATCGAAGACCGCAGCAACCGTCTGGCGAACCGCTTCGCGGCAGATGGTTTCCGGGCAGGCGACCGCATAGCAGTTTACTTGAGCAACTGTGTCGAGCTGATCGACGCGTACCTGGCGTCGATCAAACTCGGTCTTATCTTCGTCCCGATCAACGTACTGTATCGGGGTCGCGAGATCGCTCACATCGTGGCCGACGCCCAGCCCAAGGGAGCCATCACAAGTGGTGAACTGGAAGATTATCTTCGCCCCGCGGTCGCAAGCCTCAAAGATCCCCTGCTGTACCGCTCCGAGGACCTCGACCGCCTCACCCGCAACGCAGCCGCTGAGCGCCCCACGGCCTCCACCCATGCTGATACGCCGGCGGCGATCGTCTACACGTCGGGCACGACCGGCCGGTCCAAAGGCGCGGTGCTCACGCACGAAAATTTCGCCTTTAACGCCGAGGCGTTGATCGACTGCTGGCGCATCACGTCCGACGACCGCTTGCTATTACCTCTTCCGCTTTTCCACGTACACGGCCTGGGCAACGGGCTGCACACGTGGTTGTTCGCCGGCTACCGCCTGCGCTTGCTTGATCGATTCCGCAAGGAGACCATCTCGCAGCAGTTCCTCGACTTTCGGCCCACGGTTTTCTTCGGTGTGCCCACGATGTATGAACGCTTGCTCGACGTGCCATCCGACACGGCGCGCGAGATCGGCTCGTTCATGCGGTTGTTCGTTTCCGGCTCCGCACCGCTGCCGGCTCCCACGCTTGAACGCTTCGAGAAGCTCTACGGCCACGTCGTGCTCGAGCGCTACGGCATGACCGAGACGATGATGAACCTGTCGAATCCCTGTGACGCTGAGCGCCGGCCCGGCTCGGTGGGCCATCCGCTGCCCGGCGTCTCGATCCGGTTGGCCGCGCCCGACTCCGAGGAGGAACCGCCTGCCGACGAAACGGGCGAAGTGCTGATCAAGGGACCGAATGTCTTCGCCGGCTACTGGGGGCAGCCCGAGGCTACGAAAGCGGCGTTTACGTCCGACGGCTATTTCCGCTCCGGCGACCTCGCCGTTCGCTCCCCCGATGGCTACTACACCCTCCGGGGACGCAAGACGGAGCTCATCATCTCGGGCGGCTTCAATATTTACCCGCGCGAAGTCGAGGAGTTTCTCAACGAGCAGCCCGAAGTGCGGGAAGCTGCTGTCGTGGGCGAGCCCGACACGCTCAAGGGCGAGGCGCCCGTGGCCTACGTTGTGCCCAGCCAAGGCGACACGCTCGACGATGAGGAGCTTCGCTCCCGCTGCCGCGAGCATCTAGCCAGCTTCAAAGTGCCCCGGCGCATCGTCGCCGTGAACGAGATACCACGCAATGCGCTGGGTAAGATCCAGCGCCACTTGCTTGTGTCTGCCGAGAGCGAGCCTGCCGCACCGTCCACCGCCCGCCGCCCGCCGGCCTAGGTGGTACTCTCGCAATGAGGATCACGCCTCGACTTGTGATGTAGGGGCGGCAGGCCGTACCCGCGGCTTCGGGAAACGCGCGTCTGCTTCGCCGATACGTCACCGAACTCGCCAGAGGCCCATCCACGTATGAAGCGGACCCTCTTCGGCATCGTCACCGTCTTTCTCAGTGTCACGCTGGTCTTAGGGGTGGCCGAACTGGTCCTGGGAGTCCGGACGGAAGGATCCTGGTCCGCTGCTTGGACCTCGCTCTTCGGCGGCGCTGTCCCCCACTCTGAGATGGGGACCGGCAAGTGGGTCGTGGCCGACCCCAAGCTGGGCTACCGGCTGAACCCTGCGATGGACGGGATCAACTCCCTCGGCATCCGGCATCCAGAGATCTCACCGGAGCCGGTAGCCGGACGGATGCGGATTGTGGTGTTGGGTGATTCCGTTGCCTGGCCCGAGGATGGATTTGTCGGGATGCTGCGTGACGACCTAGCGGACACCGCCGAAGTGATCAACGCCGCGATCCCCGGGTATACGACCTACCAGGAGCGGGTCTTGTTCGAGCGAGATCTCTACCCGCTACGCCCGGGCCTCTTGGTCGTGCAGTACTGCCTCAACGACAACCACCGCTTCCTTCACCGGTTCGATCCCGAGGCGAGACTCCTCTTCACGCTGGAAGCCCGGCGGGTCATCCTGCCCGAGGAGGGCGATCCGCTCGCCTGGCTACCCCGCTGGAGCTACCTGGCCTACCGGATTCGCCTAGCGCTCTTCCTATGGCACAACCCGAGGGAAGAGTTCTTGTGGAAGCAACAACCCGATTTCGCGGTCGCTTGGCAAGAGCGAAGCTGGGTCGAGTTCGGCGAAAACCTTGAGGCCCTGCGCGAGCGGATGAGGTCGATCGGCGGGAAGCTGGTAGTGATCATGATCCCTTACGGCTTGCAGTTCCGGCCGAACCTACTGGCCCGCGACCGCGACTATGTCCTCAAGCCGCAGGCGTTGATGGCTGCCGCGTGCGGGGACTTGGGTGTCCCATTGCTCGATCCGTGGGCGGAGTTTCAAGAGAGGGGTGGAGGCCACCTGTTTGAGGATGATATCCATCTGACCGCGGAAGGCCACGCGCTGGTGCGGGACACGCTACTCGCCGGCCTTCGGCAGCTCCAGCTTCTGCCCGAGGGCAGATAACGTCCCGCCCCCTTAACGGAAGGCGGCTCTGCAAAGGACGATTCGTCAGCCCAGCTACGGATTCTTGATTTCGCGCTCGTAATTGATGATGGTGTCGATGACGCCGATCTCAACGCGGCGGTTCTTCTGTCGTGCTTGGCTTGAGGCGCTTCGAATGCGCGGGCTTGCTTCCCCGAAACCCTCGACCTCGACGACCTCCTTGGGAATACCCGCCGTCACCAGATAGCTGCCGACGGTTCGGGCGCGCCGCGTGGAGAGGTCTTTGTTATAAGCTGCCGGGCCGGTGTCATCCGTGTGCCCGTAGACCTGCAGGCGATAACCGTGGGACGCCAGCAGCACACCCGCGATGCGGCTCAACATTTCGCGGTTCTCGGGCCGTAGGGTATCTTTATCGAAGTCAAACAGGAACGAGTCTTCACCCAGGTTCACGACCATGCCCATGGGGGTTCGGCGGGTCTCTGTGATATGGCTCAGGGCGGTTTGCATGCGGTCGAGTTCCGCTTCCCGCTGCTTACGCATGCGCTCGGTCTCTGCTTGCAGACGAGCCGCCTCTTCGCGGGCGCGCTCGGCGTCTTCGCGCGCCAGCTCGCGCTCCAGCTCGGCCCGGATGCGTGCGTCCCGTGACTGCCGCGCCTGCTCGGCCGTCTCGGCGGCGTGCGCGGTGGCGGCTTCGCTCTCTGCCTTGAACCGCACGGCTTCTTGACGCGACTGCTCCATGTTCTCCGTCAAACTCTCGGCCCGCCGCGCCGTATCGCTTAGACGTGCCTCCAGCTCGTTCGACTGACGCCACACCTTCCACAGCAGCGCGATCGAGATGAGCAGCGCGACCGCTGTGAAGACGAGTAACGCCGGGTGGGTCGAGCGCGGCCCGCCACTCGATGGAGCTGCCGCGCGGTCCTCGGGAGCATCGGCCATGCTGCCCTCATTGTCGCAACCATGGCCGTGTGTATCAATTGAAAACGGGACGGCTGGGTACCGTTACGTACGTAGCGCGCCACGCCCGTGCGATATGGTTTGCTCTGGCCGTCATCGACATCGGCACAAAGGTGTCAAGGATCGAAGAGCAGCGTGCCACTGAAGCAACCGAGCCCTCAACGCCAGTGAGGGGTCAGGAACCCGGTAAACGGGCAGCCGGGCGGGCACAGCGGCCCGCCCCTACGGCGGTATTGACCGGGGACATGGGTAACACCTAATGCCAAGCACATAGGTAACACTTTGAGGCATAAAACATTTCTGAGAGGGAATGATCTATGCCTTGGCAGGAGACCTGTGTGCGAAACGAGAGAACTCGCTTTGTGGTGGACTGGGAAAGGAAACTCGAGTCGATGGCCGAGCTGTGCCGGCGCTACGGCGTGAGTCGCAAGACCGGCTACAAGTGGCTGCAGCGCTACGGGCAGCAGGGCTGGGAAGGATTGCAGGACCGCTCCCGAGCAGCGCGACGCCATCCGCAGCAGACCGCGGCCGCGATCGAGCAAGAGATTCTCGCTCTGCGGGCACAGCACACGCGCTGGGGCGCGGTCACCTTGAAAGCGCGGCTGCAGCGGGCGCAGCCCGAGGTGGCTTGGCCGGCGGTGAGCACGATCGGGAATCTGCTGCGGCGACACGGTCTGACGGTGCCGCGGCGGCGCCGGGCGCGCGCCGCACCGACCGCACCGCCGCTGACGCCGGGGAGCGAGCCCAACCGGGTTTGGTGCGCCGACTTCAAAGGTTGGTTCCGCACCCAAGACGGCCAGCGCTGCGATCCGTTGACGATCTCGGATGCGGCTAGCCGTTACTTATTGCGTTGCCAGGCGGTGGCGACACCGGATCGAGAACACGTCCAGCCGTTGTTTGAAGCCACATTTCGGGAGTTTGGCTTGCCGCGGGTGCTGCGCACCGACAACGGGCCGCCGTTTGCGACGCTGGCGGTGCACGGGCTGTCACGGCTGGCGGTATGGTGGATCAAGTTGGGGATTTATCCGCAGCGGATCGAGCCGGGACATCCCGAACAGAACGGGCGGCATGAGAGGATGCACCGCACGCTGAAGCAAGAGACGGCCTCGCCGCCGGCGGCGAACCTGCGGGCGCAGCAGCGGGCGTTGGATTGCTTTCGCCAAGATTGCAACGAAGAGCGACCGCACCAGGGGCTGGAGCTGCGGACGCCCAGCGAGTGTTATCAGGGCTCGGGGCGGGAGTATCCCTCGCGGCTGAAGGAGCCGGAGTATCCGGCGGCGATGGCGGTGCGGCGCGTGGTGGATGGGCAGCTTCGCTGGCGGCGTCAACGAGTGTTTGTCGGCAAGGGACTCAACGGCGAGCGGGTGGGGCTGGAGGCGATCGAGGAGGGGGTGTGGCGGGTATGGTTTTCCTTTTACGAGCTGGGCCTGTTCGACGAACGGGGGTGGCGGTTGCGGCCTTGCCCGGACCCGGCGGCGGGCCACTCGTCCGGGGGTGGGACCGGACTGCGGTCGCCCTCCGGGCTCCCTACGTCCGGCCCCACCCCGGACGAGAAGTGTTACCTATGTGCTTGGCATAAAGTGTTACCTATGGCCCGGTAAGTTCAGACCAAGGAATCTGCGCGACATTCCACTAGTCTGGGCGCTCTTCAATCCGATACAGGTGGGAACCGGTGCGCAAGAAGATGGCGCTGTCCGACACCGCAATCGTCGCCAGGGTGCGGCCGTCAACTTGATTCTCCGCCAGCTTCTTGAACGTCGTACCCGGCTCAATGACGGTGGTCAAGCCGTCCTCATTCTGAAAATAGATGCGGCCGTCGGCCAGCACGGGCGACGGTGAGTAGTTTCCCTGGAGCCGCGCGCGCCAGTGGGTCTCGCCGGTCCTCGCATCAAGGCAAGTGGCGATTCCCTTGTCGCTAACGACGTAGATCTCGTCACCAACCAGCAGCGGTGAAGGTGTCAGGGGAATGCCCCGCTGCAAGCGCCAGGCGACGCGAGAGTCCGTCACATCGCCACGACCGTCGGGCCGAACTGCGAACAGGACAGGGTTGTAATAGCCGGATGTGACATAGACGAGCCCATGACCGTAGACCGGCCGCGGCACGTTTGAAAACCCGTCATAGCGGATGAACCAGAGTTCCTTGCCCGTGGCGAGCTCGTAGCTGACGGTTGCGCTCGCACCCACGCTGACCACCTGCGCTCGCGGTCCCTCCCGAATCACCAACGGTGTGCTAAACGCCATACCAGCGTCGCGGCGGTCTGTGCGCCAACGGACCGCGCCTGTATTCTTGTCGAGCGCGACAACGTACTGGCGGTCGACACCGTCGCAGTTGATCACCAGCAGGTCTCCGGCGAGAGCGGGCGAGCCGCCTTGGCCGTGCCCCGGTACGTAGCGGAGCTCTCGGTTGCGCCAGATCACCCGGCCCGTTGCACCCGAGAGTGCGGCTGTACCTTGCGGGCCGAAGTGTACGTAGACTCGGTCACCTTCGAGAATCGGTGTCGGCGTCGCGTGGCTGTTCTTCCGCTGGATCTTGGCGGGAGTATCCTCGTGGAACACTTCAAAGTTTTGCAGAAGGCGGCCCGAGGACTTGTCTACCGACACCACCCGCAGCGAACGCCCCTCTTCCGTCGCCGTGGTCATCCAGATCTTTTCACCCCGGATCACCGGGGACGACCAACCGAGCCCAGGAACGGGAACCTTCCAGACCACGTTGAGGGATTCGCTCCACCGCAGTGGCAGGCCGGTTTCGGTGGCATGACCCTGTCCTGTCGGGCCGCGGAACTCGGGCCACTCCGAGGCGCTTACGGCGGAGAGCAGAAACGCAGACAGAGCCGTCGGGATGACAGCAACCCAACGCCGGCGGCGGCCGGGGAGCTTCGTCACGTGTCGCATAGGGAAAGGAAGCATCGCCGGCTGTTGACGGGAATAAGAAAGGTAGCACACCATCGGTGGAGCAGTCGGGCGGGGGCCACAGGTCCCCAATCCGTCGCGGTTGCTGGAATCTTGTGCGCCTGTGATAGGCTTGAGCCACATTGAGCACGCTGCCACTCTTCGACGAACGACTGATCGGTGGCTGCCCTCGCGATCGTCTCGCCGAGAAACTCCGCAAGCTCTCCGCTGAGGGAATCCTGATCGGCGCCAGCTCTTGGAAATACGAAGGCTGGTTGGGACAAGTCTACTCACGCGAACGTTACCTCAGCCGCGGACGCTTCTCCCGCAAGAAGTTCGAGCAGACTTGTCTCACCGAGTACGCGGAGACCTTCCCGGTGGTTTGCGGGGATTTCTCGTTCTACCAGGTCCCCTCGCCTGACTACTGGGAGCGGTTGTTCGCTTATGCCCCGGCCCGCTTCCAGTTCGCCTTCAAGGTTCCCGAGGAGATCAGCGTCGCCGTTTGGCCGCGTCACGATCGCTATGGAGCTCGGGCGGGCTCAGGCAACCCGTCGTTTCTTGATGCCGAGGTCCTGCGGTCGCAGTTCCTCGAGCCGCTCGCGCCCTACCGCTCTCGGGTCGCGGCATTGATCTTCGAATTCGGCGCCTTCTCTCGGCGTACGTATCCCGGCGGCGCAAGTGAGTTCGCGGCGGACTTGAAGCCTTTCCTTGCGCGGCTCCCCGGGACCTTCCGCTACGCAGTCGAGATTCGCAACCAGGAGTTCCTGGATACCTCGTACTTCGCCGCCCTCAGAAACCATGCAGTCGCCCACGTCTTCTCGAGTTGGGCGAAGATGCCAAGCCTGGCGGATCAGTGCGCCATCCGCGAGGCGCGGACGACGGACCTTGTCGTCAGCCGCGCGCTGCTGCGTCCGGGCCGCCGCTACGAGCAGGCGGTGAGGCAGTTCTCCCCCTACACCGAAGTCAAGGACCCGTATCCCGAGGGGACCGACGCACTCAAGCACTTGATCAACGAGGCAGGAAAACAGGCCCCGGCGCTGATCTTCGTCAACAATCGGTTTGAGGGCAACGCGCCGACTACGATCTCGACGTTGGTGACGTGAAGGGGAAAAGAGATTTCCGGCCCGTGCCTGGCGTGGGAAATCGGTAACCATTATTTAGAGAGTGAATTCCCGCTATACATCTAAATAAGCTATCCTTATGGTGACACGCCATGAACACGGGTCACTTCAAGGTCTTTCGCGACATCGCGCAGACGAGCAGCGTGAGCCGCGGGGCCGAGCTGAACGGCATGAGCCAGTCTGCCGCCAGCCAGTTCTTGCGACAGCTCGAGAAAGATCTGGGTGTGCAACTGTTCGACCGCAGCAACCGGCCGCTGAAGCTGACCCCGGCGGGCAAGCTGTTCTACGAGGCGAGCCGCGACATCGTACGGTGCTACGAAGAAGCTTGCTCGAAGATCAACTCGCTCAAAGGGGAGTTGGTCGGTTCGGTACGAGTCGCTTCGATTTACTCCATCGGGCTATACGAGATGCGGCGCATCCGCGAGAGGTTTGAAGATTTGCATCCGCAGGCTCACGTCCATCTCGACTATATGCGACCCGAGAAGGTGTATGAGGCCGTACGGGACGACCAGGCCGACCTAGGGCTGGTGAGCTATCCGAACCCGGTGAAGGGTCTCAAGATCATGGACTGGCGGGTCGAAAAGATGGTGTTGGTCTGCCACCCGAGCCACCCGCTTGCGCACAAACCGTCAGTGAGAGTCGCCGATCTCGCCGGCCAAGAGTACGTCAGCTTCGACCCCGATCTTTCGATCCGCAAGGCCGTCGACCGGTTCTTCCGTGAGCATGGGCTTCATCGGACGGTGGTGCTCGAGTTCGACAACATCCAGATGATCAAGGAAGCGCTGTCGATCGGTTCGGGCGTGAGCATTCTGCCCGAACGCACCGTGAGGCAGGAGGTGACCGAGGGCCGCCTCGTGACCCGCAAGGTTGAAGCCGAGGAACTTGTGCGTCCGGTTGGGATTGTCCATCGGCGTAAGAAGACGTTCTCATCGACGGCGGCGGAATTCTTGAAGTTCTTGCAGGCGCGGGCGGACAAGTGATGTGCTCGCATGCCGACGCGCCCTCTAGCCTAGGCTAGCCATCCCACGACCGTGAGGCAGCGGCTCGGCCGGGGCTCATCGTTTGCTCGCCGGCCGGTTGCTCGCTAGCATCGTCATCCCGCCCAAGACCGCGCCGGCGAACGAGACCCATACCTGCGGCCAGATCAGCAGGACGCCGGCCAACAGCAAGCCGGCCCGGGCAGGCCCGGGGACGCGGGTTTGGAAGTGGCCCTCGATCGCAATGGCCCAGAAGAAGATTCCCGCCGCGCACGAGCCTACGTGCAACACGATGGCGGTCCAATCCCCCAGCAGTAACAACGCGGGTTCGTAGACGAACGCGAACGGCAGCAGGAAACTGATCAGGCCAAGCCGGATGGCGGTAAACGACGTGCGCACCGGATCGGTGTTGGCGATACCCGCCGCGACGTACGCGCCGGTCGAAACGGGGGGCGTGATAGCCGAGAGGATCGCGAAATAGAAGAGAAAGAGATGTGCCGCTATGGGGTTGACGCCCAAGCTTGTTAGCGTCGTGGGAATGAGTGTTGCCAACACTACATAGGCCGCTACGGTCGGCAGACCCATCCCGAGAACGATGCAGGCGACCATTGTCAGTACAAGCGTCGCGAAGAGGTTCCCCGCGGCGATGTCTTCAATCAGGTAGGTGATCTTGAGATTGAGGCCGGTGGCGGTCATGACGCCGATCATGATCCCGGCCCCGGCGCAGACCGGCGTCAAGGTAAGCATGCCGCGCATGGCATCTTCGAAGGCGCGATAGAAGCCGCGCGGCGGCAGCCGAGTGTCGGGCCGCGCCAGGCCAACCACCATCGCACAAACGACTGCCAGAAACGCCGCGTACATGACGCTGAATTGCATCGACAGCAACCCAATCAGCACGACGATCGGGAGCAGCATGTTGCCCCGGCGGGCCAGTTCCACGCGCAGGCTTGGCAACTCTTCTCGAGCGAGTGGCCTCACGCCGTCTTTGACCGAACGGAAGTGCACGATCACAAAGACCGCAAAGAAATAGAGCAGAGCGGGTACGATCGCACGGTGGACCAACTCGAGGTACGAGATGTTGAGGTAATCGATCATCACGAACGCGGCGGCGCCCATGATCGGGGGCATCAACTGGCCGCCGGAGGAGGCGAGGGCCTCAACGGCGGCGGCGAAGCGCGGCTCGTAGCCCGCGCGCTTCATCATGGGAATCGTTACCGCCCCCGTGGTCGCGACGTTGGCTACGGTCGCGCCCGTGATCATGCCCATGAGGGAGGAGCTGACAACGGCGATCTTCGCGGGTCCGCCCACGAATCGGCCGGCCAGCACCTTGCCGATGTTCATGAACATCTCGGCGCCGCCGGTGGCCGTGAGAAACGCGCCCAGCATGATGATCACAACGATGAACGTCGCGCACACGCCCACCGGCGTACCGAACACCCCGTAGGTGCCATAGAAGATCAGGCTCACCGTATCGGCCAGGTCGAGTCCGGCATGCCGCAAGGTTGGGATGGGCACGTAGGGTCCCAGCAACGCGTAACCGAGAAACAGAAGCAGCACGATCGACACGCCGACCCCGACCGTCCGGCGAACCGCTTCAAGGACGAGCAGCAAGCCGATCACGCCCAGTGCTACATCAAAGGTGCCGATAAAGGGTTCGGAATAGAGCCGTTCGAAATCGGCTAGATTCCAGCCGATGACGGCAACACAAAGCCCACTGAGGACCAGCCCGAACGCGGTTTCGGCGGCCGGCCTGCGAAACAGGCCCGAGGGCAGTTGCAGAAAAACCAGCGGCAACACCGCGAGCAGGAAGAAGCCCCTCTGGATGGGCGCCTGAAAAGGGCCGGTGGCTCCGGTGTAGAGCGCGAAAGCACTGCTGGTCACGACGAACAGCGCGACGGCGCAATGCTTCGCCAACTCGAGGAAACGGTCCACAGGCGGGTTCAACTGGCGGATTGGTTTGCTTTGCTAGTGGACTGTCGCAAAGAAAACTTAATGGTAAACGAGCAGCCGGGCGGGCGCAGGGGTCCGCCCCTACAGAGCAGAGCAGCCGGGGCGGGCACCGGGCCCGCCCCTACAGTCTCGCTGGATACTCCGACAACTAAGGAATCTCCGCGACATTCCACTATTAGACGGCGGGACGCTCGTTACTCCCACACGCCCCGTTCGCGGTAGAAGCGAACCGCGCCCGGATGGTAGGGCAACGGCTTCATGGCGGCGGCGGACGCTAGATCGCCCTCGCCCGGCTCTTTCCACCACGGCAGGGACTCTTCGATTTCGTCCCAATGGTCGAACAGGGTCTTCGTCATCTCGTAGACCAGTGGTTCGGGGAGATCCCCTCGGATCGCCAACCCTGTGTGGAAGGCGATGCCACGCAGATCGGGCCGGTTGAAGACCGGCTCGCCTCTGGTGTCGAGGAAGAGCGCCGGCTCGGCAGCGAGCAGCCGGGATGTTCCCTCGGGCTCGGGTGCAACAAAGTCCACTTCCTCACCCTGGGTCCGCGCGGCGAACACTGGGGAGAGGTGGCCGCGGTTGTTCCGCGAATATGCAAAGGCGATGGCATCCACCTGACGGTTGGCAAGGGTCTGCTGACCGTCGGTGCGCTCGATGTAGAGGAAGTCGGTGTTGTCTCGTGTGACTCCGTAATGGGCCAGGATCTGTTCGGCGAGGGTCTCCTCACCCGTCCCTTTGCCGCCGATGACGACGGTTCGGCCCCGTAGGTCGGCGTAGGAGCGGATCTCGGCCACGGCGACAACTCGGAAGAGCTGTGTGTTGAGTCTCATCCAGACAACGACGTTCTCGTAATTGAGCGATCCACTGCTTTCTCGATCGAACTGTAGTTTGCTTTCGTACGCGTTTTCGAGATCGAAGCGGAAGAACCGGCCGCCATCGATCTTGGCGGCGGCGATGCGCTTGAGATTGCCGACCGACATGCCTTTGCCGATCACGCCGTTGGCGATGACCCCGGGCATCTTGTCGGTCAGCAACTTCGACATCAGCGAGACTTCCTTGAAATAGCGTCCTTGCGGCCCGGCTCCGGCCAGCGTGATGAGACGGGGTTCCCGCGGCGTGTTGGCGCTTGCGGTGCGGTCAGCACAGCCGCTCCAAGCGGTCAGGACGAGAACCGCTGCGGCGCACCGGCCTACATGGAAGGACCGCATAGCAAACCTTGTGCCCGGGATCGCCACCTGATCAGCTCTCCCGTGTCGGCCCGACCACGCCGAGACCGGCGCGCAGCGCTTCGGTCTCAATCACGTCGTCCGGCATGATATTGGCTAGGTTGACGTCGGGCCCGAACTCACTGACGAGGAACTTCTTGAGGTCATGAATGTCGGCCAGAGCGGTACCGCTGATCCACGGGCCCGGCAACTCGAAAAGCACGTGCTCGATCTCGAGATCCTTGCGTAGGGCCGAGAGGAGGCCGGTGTTGGGTCGATTGTCCTGTACCAGTTCCGCGCCTTCCACCAAGATCAACTCGGCCCCGGCGTCCAGACTTTCTTTCGCTTGCGAGACCAGCTCGCGGGCGGCGTTCTTTTCGGTTTTCGAACCGACCTCCCCGAATACGGTCAGTCCGTGGCTGCGGGCGAGTTGGATCTGCTCTTGGCGGTCCGACGAGCTGAGCGGCACACAGTTGTCCGAGATTTCAACTGCCTCGAAACCCAACCGTTTGGCCTCTTCGAGGAAGATGGGCAGCGTCTCGCGGCCGAGCGTGGCGAAGACGTACTCCTGAAACTGCCCGCCGAGAAACGGCCGAACATCATGCTTCTTGTAGAGATCAAGCTTGGCCCTAAGCTGGTGCTCCTGGTAGAGCCGGGACGTCCCGGTGGCGACCTTCGCCAGGTCGATGAAGGGGCCGGCGATCTCGAGGATGTCCCGCTGGCGGCCCAGGCCCAGGCCCCAATCGATCATCATCGTCAGTCCCCGCCGGCGCGGCTTCTTGCGCGACCGGCCCTCCGGCAGCGGCACGAACTCGAACGGGTCGAGGGCCATGGCCCCTCCAGTATGGCAGACGGCCTTTGTTTTCTACGGTGTCCAAAAGGCCCTGCGTTACAATGAGTGGGATTTTCGCATGCGCGTCAACGTACTGTTTTTCGGGCTTTTGAAGGACCTGGTGGGGCGCTCCGAGGACACGCTGGAGCTGCCCGACGGCGCGCGTCTTGCAACGGTGTTCGACCACTACGCGTCTCAATTTCCGAGACTTCACGAGATGGCTGAGAGCATCGCCCTGGCGCGCAACCAAGAGTTCGCCGGCCTCGATGCCTCGCTCGGCGATGGCGACGAGGTGGCGCTGATGCCGCCGGTGAGCGGTGGTTCAGCCGCTCCATCGGTGCCGGATCCGGCGTGGATCGCCAGCGCGACAGAACACAATGGGAGCTTTGTCGCCCTGACGCGCGAGCCGATTGACTCGCGACGCTTAGTCGAGCGCCTTCTCGACGGCCGCGACGGCGCCGTGATCACATTCGAGGGCGTGGTGCGCAGCCACACAAAGGCCCGCACAACCAAATTCCTCGACTACGAGTGCTACGCCCCCATGGCGCTGAAGACGATGCAACAGTTGGGCCGCGAGATCGTCGGCGGCCACGCCATCCACCGCATCGCCATGGTGCATCGGTTGGGACGCCTTCAGATCAGCGAGGCCAGCGTCGCCATCGTCGTGGCCTCGGCCCATCGCCAGGCGGCCTATGACGCGAGCCTCGAAGCCATCAATCGCCTGAAGCGTCTCGTGCCGATCTGGAAGAAGGAATACTTCGAAGACGGCGAAGTGTGGGTCGAGGGAGAGTGGGCAGAGTCCATTCCCCGGCCGGCAGGGACGCCGCAGTGAGACCGTTTCTGCTACTGCTTCTGCTCAGCCTCCAAACGCCGGCCGTGGTCCGCCCCGCGGAGCCGGAAGAACCGCAGGGCGTCACATTCAAGGTTGACGTCAGCCTGGTCAATCTGCTGGTCACGGTGAAGGACCCGCGCGGCGCCCCGATCGCCGATTTGGCAGCCGAAGACTTCACGATCACCGACAGCGGCCAGGAGCGTGAGATATCCGTCTTTGAGCGCCGTACGAACCGCCCGCTTTCCGTTTCCCTGATGCTCGACACGAGCCTCAGCACGGCCAAAGAACTACGCTTCGAACGGGAGTCGGCGAAGCGTTTCTTCGAGAAGCTGCTTGGCGCCGGCGCACATCCGAGAGACCGCGTGGCGATCTTGCAGTTTTCCGAAAGCGTCGAAATGCTGGCCCCGTTCACGAATTCCCAGAAGCGGATTCAGAAAGGCCTCGGCAACGTCCGCAAAGGTGGGGGCACGTCGATGTACGATGCGATTCTGCTCGCCGGCCGCCAGTTGCGCCGCCGCACGGGCCGACGAGTCATGGTCGTCATCACCGACGGCGGGGATACCACCAGCTATACACGGTTCCACGAAGCGCTTGAGGGGGCCCACGACGTGGACGCCGTCATCTACGGCATCATTGTGATCCCGATTCGCAGCGACGCCGGACGCAACACCGGCGGCGAAAACGCCCTCAAGACCCTGGCCGCCAACACGGGCGGCGAAACCTTCGTGCAGTTCGCCGATGAGAACCTCGATCAGGCGTTTGATGAGATCCTGCAGAGTCTTCGGACCCAGTACTTGATCGCGTACTATCCGCCGGAGAAGACGTCGGACCTGGAACGCTTTCGTCGCGTGCAGGTGACGGTCGGCCGGCCAGGGGCCCAAGTCCTGTCCCGCAACGGCTACTATCTGTCGGAGACCCCGACTCCAGCGGCGAAGCCGCGCCGCATCAGCATTCGGCCCAGCCCGCGCCCTCAGCCCGCGCCCCCGACCCGTGAACCTCCGGGCCAGGACAAGAAAGCGGAGACGAAGCAGGTGGGACAGCCGTGAACCGGCCGCCAAACAAAAGACGCCCTCCGCGCGGCTCTTCGAAGCCAAGCAAGCGTCCTCGCCGTGACAGGCCGCCGCCGGCGCACGGCCCGTCCGGACAAACGTTCGAGGAAGTCAAATACCTCAAGCACCTGATTGCAAACAAGGTTGTGGTGGTCGTTCGACTGCGCAGCAATGACGAGGTAGCCGGTGTTGTGGAATACTACGACACGAGCTTCCTTCGCTTGACCCGCGAAGCGGCGCCCAACCTCTTCATCTATAAGCGCGACATCAAGTACCTCTACGAGCGACCTGAATCCGCCTCCTAACGCGCGGCTTCCGGCGGATCAACCATGAACAACTTGGATTACGTATCGGTGGCGATGGAAATCGCCCGCGAAGCCGGCGAGCTTCTGATGCACCATTTCGAGAAGCGCGTGGCGGTCGAGTACAAGGGCGAGTTCAACCTCGTCACGGCGGCCGACCGCGGTTCCGAGAAGCTGATCGTCGAGCGGCTGCAGTCGCGTTTCCCGTCACACGCCATCCTGGGCGAAGAAGGCGCCGAAATCGAGGGGGACTCGGGCTACGTCTGGCACATCGACCCGCTCGACGGCACGACCAACTTCGCGCACGGGTTTCCGTTCTTCGCGGTCAGCATGGGTCTCTGGCGCGGCGGAGAACCGGTGGCCGGCGTCGTCTACAATCCGCTGAATCAGGAGATGTTCTCGGCGGAGAAAGAGGCCGGGGCCTATTTGAACCATCAGCGCATTCGCGTTTCCCCGGTGACGAGACTCGAGCAGAGCCTGATCGGTACCGGTTTCGCCAGTCCCAACCGCCACCGCGATGTGAACGCTTACTTCTTCCACCAGGTCTCGATGCTCAGCCACGGCATTCGCCGGGCGGGCTCGGCGGCGCTGGACCTGTGCTCGGTAGCCTGTGGCCGTCTCGAGGGGTTTTGGGAGTTTCATCTGAATCCCTGGGACGTCGCCGCCGGCCTGTTGATGGTGACCGAGGCCGGCGGGACCTACGGCGACATGCGGGGTGGCCCCTACGAGCTAGGTGGTAAGACGCTCGCGGTTTCAAACGGCGCTATCCATCAAGAGATGCTCGATCTCTTCGGTGACGTCTTCGCCGGGAAGTACCGCGTGCCGATGCCGCCGGTGTCAGGCTGATCATCGGATCGATTGCGAGTCCTGCACCGGAAAACGGTCCGTAGGCTTACACTGGGTACTCTGCAGGAAGCGTAGCGGTACGCCTTGGAGGAACTCGGTGGAACAGCGCAGCTTCGGTAATACCGGATTGACCGTCGGCCGCATCAGCCTCGGCTGCACGACTTTCGGCCGCGAGATCGGAGAAGACACCTGCTTCGAGATCATGGACTACGCGGTCGAGAACGGCGTGACGCTGTTTGACACGGCCGAAGCATATGGCGGAGCCCAGGCGAAAGAGTATCGGCGAGGCTATCTCGGGGTGGACGATGAGCGGGAGGTCAGCGGCGAGTCGCACTCATCAGAAAAGATCATCGGTCGCTGGCTGAAAGGTCGCGGCTGCCGCGACCAAATCGTCCTCTGCACCAAGGTTACGACCAACCACAACCGGTCCCACGTTGCGGAAGCACTCGATGCCAGCCTGGAGCGGCTGCAGACCGACTTCGTCGACGTGTACATGTATCACTCGTTCGACGCCGGCACGCCGGTGGAAGAGCGAGTCGGCGCCATGGACGAAGCGGTCCGCTCCGGCAAAGCGCGTTTCACCGGCTGCAGCAATTACGATGCCGGGCAACTCCGCGAGTCGCTCGAGATCAGCCGGCGGCTTGGCCTGCGAGGCTTCGAGGTCATTGAGCCGAACTACAACCTCGCGGTGCGCGACATCGAGGGGGAGACTCTGCCTCTGTGCCGCGAACACAACATGGCCGTGATGAGCTACAGCCCGTTGGGGGCCGGGTTCCTCACCGGCAAGTACACGCCTGACCGCAACGCCTTCCCGGCGCGGACGCGGTTTCACGTCATCCCAGGGCACGCCGACATCTACTTCAGCGACAAGAATTTCAAGGTGGTCGAGAGCCTGCGCGGCCTGTCAGAGCGAACCGGCCTTTCGATGGCTCGATTGGCCATGGGCTGGGTGTTTCAGAATCCTGTCGTGCCGACCGTGCTGGCAGGCGTGCGAACAAAGGCCCATCTCGACAACGCTTTGGCCGCAGAGAGCATGGACTTTCCCGACGAATGGCTAGCTGAAATGAACGGGTGGGGCTGACCACCCTGGTTGTGTGAACGTGCACGGTCGCCGCGCTCCAGTTCATCGGGACATCCCGTCCGGCCCTGCAAGCCGACGTCACCGCGCGGACTCTTCGTCGTAAAGCTCAGCTCGAACAGGCCTGCCACACTGATTTCGATCATTGCCCAGGCGGGCGCTTTGCACGGGCAGGCAGGCGGGAGTGCCGGTTCCCACCTTAAGTCTTGGTGATGGCCAGTAGGGTGAGGTCGTCTTCGTATTGATCGCTGCCGTTGAATTGCCGGGCGCGATCGACCAGCCCTTCGATCACTTCCCTGCCGTTGCGTCCGACGACCTCGCGGAGCGCGTCGTGCAACGCCTTGTCTTGGAACTGCTCCTCGCCGTCACGCCGGATCTCGCCCAGCCCGTCGGAGGCGACCAGCAACACGTCGCCCGGGTCGAGATTCAATGGACGGGTATCATACTCCACCGGCACCTCCTCGCCGAACATGCCGAGCGGCAAACCACCGAGCGGGATCTCGTCGTACCGCTTCAAAGGGCCGCAAAGCACAAACGGGCAGGGCAGGCCGGCATTCGTCACACTCAAGCTCGATTCTCCGTGGGTGACCCAGACGACCGCGCCGGAGGCAAACATGCCCGACGGAAGGAACCGGTGCAGGCGCACGTTCATCTCGTGCAGCAGCGCCTGCGGCGTGTCGGCCTCCGAAGCAGCGTCGTGAAAGCTGGCCTTGATCAGCATCGAAGTCAGCGCCGCTTGTGCGCCGTGGCCGGTGACGTCGGTCAGCAGCAGGATGGCGCCGCGGGACGTTTGGACGACGTCGTAATAGTCGCCCCCCCCAAGGCCTCGCAGGGCTGATAGTAACCCTCGAAACCAAACCCCTCGACCTGCGGCATCTCAACGGGGAAAAGGCTCCTGTGAACCCGCGCCGCCATTTCCAACTCCCGCTCGAGCGAGCGGTGGCGGTCCGATAGATCGGTGTGTTCACGAATCAAACGGTCCAGCTCGCCCAGCTTTTCGCTCAACTGATGCCGCAGGCTTTTTTTCCTGGAGGGCGTTGCGAACCAGCAGCAGCAGGTCTTCGTTGTCCCACGGTTTTTCGACGTACTGATAGAGCGCGACCTCGTTAATCGCGCGGATGGCGTTCTCCTTGTCGGCGAACCCGGTGAGGAGAATGCGCACCGCCTCCGGCTGCACCCTTCGGACTTCACGCAGGAAGTCGACGCCGTTGACTTCCGGCATCAGGAAGTCGGAAATGACGACGTCGATGGGACGGCGCTCGACTTCCTGCAGGGCTTCTTTCGGATCCGAGAACGACAGTAGTTCGTACTCGGTCTCAAGAGTAAACAGTCCGCGCAGGGAGGAGAGGATCAGCTCGTCGTCGTCGACCAGCAGGATGGTCGGGTTCTTGGCGGAAGAGGAACTCATCACAAGAGGAGGGCAGCCGACTCCGATAACCGGGGTAGAAGGGATATTATCCAACAATGGTGCGGGAACAACCTCGGAAATCTGGGCGCGGGCGGTCCGCCCTGGCTCGACCCGCAGGCTCTAAAGTAGAGAAGAGGTCTGCCGGCGCCTATCGACGCGGTTTCTGCACCTGAAATGAACTCACTCTTGCCGCCGTTCCTTCGGGGGCTCCGGAAGGCCGCGGGGCGGGCCACAGACTTTCTTTGCGGACGATCTTTCCTGGTGCTCACCCTCGGGATGGTCGCCGCGGACCTAGCCTATCGGGCGCTGCGAGCGACTCGTATCCAGTGGAACGACGTACGGCTCATCCCAACCTTCTCGTTTGTTTCGGGCTACGACCTCTACGCCCTGCCTGATTCGGGTCCGATCTTGAATATGGTCTACGGGCCGGTGGCGGCCCTGGCATACCTGCCGGCGACACTGTTCTCGACGCCAACGGGGGCGATCCTTTGCGGAAGCCTGTTGAGCATGGTGCTTGTCCTGCTGCCGGCGTTCCTGTTGGTCCGTGAATGTAGGGTCCGCTACGGTCTGGAGAGTCACCTGTTCGTCCTTCTTTGCTTCGTCGTGTACTTTCACCTGCGCTTCTCGCCGGCGATTGAGCTTTCCGACGTTCATGTCGACCCGGCCACGATGGGGCTTTGCCTCCTGGCGTGGTGGTTCGCGATGCAGCATGGGGACGAGCCGGGATTCAGTCCGAGTCTCGTGGGCGCGGCCGCCTGCGTATCGCTAGCTCCCTGGGCGAAACAATCGTCGACACCCGTGGCCGCTGTGATCCTCCTCTACTTTCTGCTGGCGGGAACACGGGGGGCGGCGTGGCGGTACTTGGCCTCGACGGGCGTGATCAGCGTCGCGTTGCTGTCGGGCGCCCTCTGGGCGTTTGGAGGCGAGAATCTGAAGTTCTCGTTGTTGGAGGTCCCTTTAAGGCAGCCGTCGATCTTACACAAGTGGGGGTGGTACGAACCATTGGTAGAAGACTTCATGGATATGGGGGTGGTGGCCGCGGTGGCGGCCACGGTGCTCATGGTTCGAGGGCGCGGTGGAGCTCCGGACGGGTCGTCGCCCGACCGCACACGAAACAGCGTCTGGCCGTTCTTCGTCTTGACGGCTCTGGTCGCGCTGCCGTTGGCCGTCCCGGCATTTCTGGTCGTTGGGGGCGCGCTCAACAACTATCTGCTTATTGACCTTTTCATGACGCTCGCCGTCGTGGGGTGGTTCATGAGCGTGCTATCGGACGGCGCTCTGCCCTCGGACGGCCGCATAGCTAAGGGGGCGAAGCTTGTCCTGGCATTGCTGCTGGTGGCGCAGATGGGCCGCGCCCTGCCCGACGTAGTCCAGTTGCGTGGCCTGATCCCGACCTACGACCAGGGCATCTCGGCCCGAGCGTACCGGTTCGCGCTGGAGCATCCCCAGGCAGTCTATCTCCCATGGAACCCACTCGCGAGCCTGATGGCGGACCGGGAGCTATACCACGTAGCGTACGGTGTGGTTGATCGTGAGTATGCGGGGATCCCGATCGACGAGGCCCATTACCGCCGGCATCTGCCGCCAAGGCTGGAGTACGTGGCATTCAAGCACGGCTTCGGTATCGAGGGCAAGCTGCTGCGGCGTTTCCCGGAGTTTCGTTGTCGCGTCGAGTTTGAGGGGATGCCGGACTGGTCGTTCTACAAGAAGGGGACCGAGGGTTGTTTGGATCCATTTTGAGTTGCCGCTTGACGCGCTGCGCTGGCCCCCGGCACGAGCGGCTCGCCCGCTGATTTTCCTAAGGCCCTTGACTGTCGTGGTTTGGCTGGCAGCACGCGGCTCAGCCGCCGCCGGCCGTGAGTTGCGTCCATTTTTGGTGGCCCGCGATGATCGAGATTCTGCGCTCGATGGCGTTGTAGATCTTGCCGCCGAATATCAGCGGGATGAAGGCACGCAGGAAGATAACGTAGCTCAGGGTTCGCACCAGCGCATCATCTTCGGCTCCCGGAAGGTGCCCTAACAACACCGCCGCCAACGGTACGGCGGCGTTCGACGCAAGGTATGGCCAGATCCCTCCGAGATCGGCCATCAAATAGAAGGCGATCCAGAACTTCGGTCCGGGAGCGGTGCGAAAGAAACCGACGAAGATGGGCTCGCCCGTGTAGAGCGTGTAGCGCATAGCCGAAAGGTTGTAGAAGACCTGAAAGGCAATGCTCAGGGTGGCCATCCACATCGGGGCCGAAAAGCCACTCGCCGCCCGCGATGTTGCTGCCGACCATGAGGACGCCGGGCCCGATCAGCGTCGTCCAACTCCGCCAAGTGATGGCAGGCGCTTTCGGAAGGTCGACCGCTTCCCGGGCGGAAAAAACGGGATGCTTTCGCAAGCGAAGCCGTTTCGTCAGGCCGAAGGCATTCCGACGATCTTAGCGGAGCAAAAACCGGTGCTAAGGAAAGTGAAGCCGAGCGCTTCAAGCCGCCTTATCGCAAATGCAGGTCGGGCAGGCCGGTCAAATGTTCCAGGCGCCTCTCGTCGGCAAGGAACTCAGCTCCCTGTACGCGAATGCAGCCCAGGTCGCATTGGTGCCCGCGGAACATGCGGAAAAACAGTTCATGGAGCCACACGTCGGCCTCGAAGGCGGTGGGAAACGCCTTGGCGATACAAACGCCGCCTCCCTCGATCAAGGCGCGAAACTCCGGGGAATCGTCGATGCGGTCACAAATTAGGTGAACCATCTGCGAGCCGACCGCATGAATCTCCTTCGTGTAGACATCCATCGCCTAGATTCTGACCGCATTCGCTTTGCGAAACAATACCGGGAGGGTTACATTTTTCACTGGAACGGAAGTACCGTTACTACTGGCGCTGTGACGACCAGCGGCTTTCGGCAACGGGCTGAAGGAACTCAACGCAGGTTGACGCCGGCGGCCCTGGGTGGCGAGCTGGAATCTTAGAGTGTGTTGACGCGGGCGGGATGCGCGCTTTCGTAGGACCCGACGAGCGAGTCCTGCTGCTGAAGGTAGCCGAGCTGATCTACGCCCGCCACCAGACACTTCTTCGAAAAACTGTCGATGGGAAACGAGGCTTCGCGGCCGGTTGGGAGCCTAAGAGTCTGGCTCGGCAGGTCCACCTCCAACTCGAAGGACCGGCCCTCCCCGGCCAGGGAGAGAAGCTCGGCGTGGGTTTCTTGGTCGACAATGATCGGCAGCAAGCCGTTCTTAAGAGAGTTGTTGCGAAAGATATCGGCGAACGATGTGCTGACAACCGCCCGGAACCCGAAGCCTATCAGCGCCCACGGCGCGTGCTCGCGCGAGCTGCCGCAGCCGAAATTGTCATCGGCAAGTAGGATGCCGGCTCCTTGCGCGTGGGGCTGATTCAAGACGAAATCCGGATTGGGCACGCCGCCGGAGAGATAACGCCAATCGTTGAACAGGTTCTTCCCCAGGCCCTGTTTGTCGATTGTCTTGAGATAGCGTGCCGGGATGATCTGGTCGGTGTCGATGTCCCTCACCGGGAGAGTCACCGTGCGGCTCTTGAATGTCGTGATCGGTTTCATGCTTTAGCCAGTGCAGATGGAGGGGCCCAGCATGCTGAGCCCGGCAGTTCCCGTTCGCCGGTTGCTCGCTCCACTCACTCGAAGCCCGACAGCGACTCCCGATCAACGCATCATCGTCCTGACGTCGGTGATCGCGCCGTTGACCGCCGATGCGGCCGCCGTCAGCGGGCTGGCCAGGAACGTGCGTCCGCCCTTGCCCTGGCGTCCCTCGAAATTGCGGTTGCTCGTGCTGACGCAGTACTGGCCCGGGTCGAGCTGATCGCCGTTCATCCCGATACACATGCTGCAGCCGGCCTCGCGCCACTCCGCGCCCGCTGCTCGGAAGACCTCGGGCAGGTTCTCGGCCTCGGCTTGCCTCTTGATTTGTTCTGAGCCCGGCACGACCAGCATGCGCACCTTGGGGCTAATCTTGCGCCCCTTGAGCAAGTCGGCCACGATCCGTAAATCGGACATCCGCGAGTTGGTACAGCTGCCGATGAACACGACGTCCACGGGGTGGCCTAGCAGTGGCCGTCCGCCTTCGAGTTCCATGTAGTCAAGCGCCTTGCGGACCGCACCGCTCGCGTCGGCAGCTGGGTCGGGTACGGGCTGAGTGATGGGAATGCCCATGCCGGGGTTGGTGCCATACGTAATCATCGGCTCGAGAGAAGCGGTATCGATACTGATCCGCTGGTCGTACGGTGCCCCGTCTTCGGTGGCCAGCTGCCGCCAGCTCTCAACGGCTTGGTTCCAAGCAGCGCCTTGTGGCGCCCGTTCGCGTCCGGCCAGATACTCGAACGTGGTGTCGTCGGGTGCGATCATTCCAGCGCGCGCGCCTCCCTCGATCGACATGTTGCACACCGTCATGCGGCCTTCCATCGACAGGGAACGGATGGCGCTGCCCGTGTACTCGAGTACGTGTCCGGTGCCGCCGCCGATGCCGATCTCGGCGATCATGGCGAGGATCAAGTCCTTGGCGACAACGCCGGGCGGCAGAGCGCCTTCGAAGTGCACTTCGAAGGTCGCGGGCTTGTTTTGCAACAGGCACTGGGTGGCGAGCACATCCTGGACTTCGGTTGTGCCGATGCCAAACGCCAGCGCTCCGAAGGCGCCATGCGTCGAGGTGTGGCTGTCGCCGCAGACGACCGTCATCCCCGGCTGCGTGAGCCCTAACTCCGGTCCAATGACGTGCACAATACCCTGATGCTCGTCGCCCAAGTCCTGCAGTGGTATTCCGAACTCGCGGCAGTTGATCCGGAGCTGTTCAACCTGCGTGCCCGCAATGGGGTCGAGGATCGGCAGGCTGCGGTCCGTCGTCGGAATGCTGTGGTCCAATGTCGCCTGCGTGAGGTCCGGCCGCCGCACCTTCAGCCCCTGATCTCGAAGGCCCTGGAAGGCTTGCGGCGAGGTCACCTCGTGTACCAGGTGCAGGTCGATGTAGAGCACGGCCGGGCTGTCGGCCTCATGGACGACCAGGTGCTGGTGCCAGATCTTCTCGAAGAGCGTTCTTGGCTGGCTCACGGCCCTCTTAGTGTATCGGAAGGATTGACCAGGCCGCCAGAATACGCGCGACGTTCGCCAGGCCGAGCGGTGACCAAGCCGATTGATCCTCGCTGTACCCTGCCGCGCCGCGAGAGCCATGGAGTGCTCCGATGCCTATCCGGCAATCCAACGGTCGGCAAACGCCCCTTATAGTGACTCCGAAGGTTCGGAGTGAAGGAGGGGGCAGGAGTGTTCGTCGGCGCTCACGGTCGCGGGTCAGCAAGCGAGATGCGTGCCGCGGCCTAGTGCACCGCCCTTGAACAACAGGTCTCGCCGGGCGACAATAACCTTTTGAGTTTCGTAACGTCTCTTCCGTGTAGAGGGTACTCGGTCGGAGTGTGTCCCGGCCCCGAGCCTGAGGTCAACTTGCAATGCCCACGACGCCGACGATGAGCGGGCAAGTCCTGCGCTGGGGGATGTGGCTTGGGGCGGCGGGTGTGGCCGCCTACCTGGCATTGCAGTTCTACGCACCCCGGACACGGGAAGTGCCGACCGCGCGCGTCGAGCGGCGCGACTTCGTGACCACCGTCCGCGCACGGGGAGAGGTCAAGAGCACCCGCTCGGTAGCGGTGACTGCACCCAACACTCCGAACCTGACGATCGTCCGGCTGGCCACGGACGGAAAACCGATTAAGCCGGGACAGGTGGTCGTCGAGTTCGACTCGGCGGCCCAAGAGGAGCGCTACGTTGAGCAAAATACCCAGGTCCGCCAGGTCGACAGCGAGATCGTGCAGGCCGAAGCGCAGCACTCCATCGCCGACGAGCAGAACGCCATGCTGGTCATGCGTTCGCAGTACGACCTCGAACGCGCCAAGTTGGAGGCGAGCAAGCAGGAGATCCTTTCGGAAATCGAGGGCCTGAAGAACCGCATCAACGTGGGTGTTTCCGAAGGTGAGCTTTCCAAAGCCCAAACCAATTCCGACGCCACGGACCTTTCGCAGCAGGCGGATCTGACGCGTTTGGCTGAGAGCAAAGGCAAGGCCGTTCGGGATCTTGAGCGCACCAAAGGATATCTGCAGAACATGGTCCTGCGGGCACCCCGGGGGGGAATTGTCCAAGTGAAGAGGAACCCTCGGGCGCAGGGGGCGTCGCGCGCCAGCCGGCCGCCGTTTCAAGAAGGTGATTCGGTTTGGGCGGGAGCCACGATTGCCGAGATACCTGATCTTTCATCGATGCGGGTGGAGTTTCGGCTGGAAGAGATCGATCGCGGGCGTGTCAGCGAGGGGCAACCCGTGCGCATCCGGGTCGACGCCGTGCCGAGCGTCACCTTCGAGGGGCAGGTGACTTGGCTGAGCCCGATCGCGACGCTGGTCTTCCGGCGTTTCCCCCCGGAGAAGAACTTTCCCGCCCAAGCATCGATCGAGAAGCTCGACGAGCGTCTGCGGCCGGGGATGAGCGGTACGGTGGACATCGTTGTGGAGCGCCGGGCGGACGTGCTGGTGATTCCAACAAAGGCCAGCTTCCAGATTGACGGCGAGCCCACGGTGTTCATCAAGACGGCGACCGGCTTTCGGCGCCAGGCGATCGAGGTCGTCGCCCGCAACGCGAACGACATTGTCGTGGGTGATCCCCTGAAGGAAGGGGAAGTCATCGCCCTGGAGAACCCCGAGATCGCGGATCGAAGGAAACGGTCCTAGAGGGACCCGAACGATGAAGAAGATCGCGGTGCGATTGATGGTTCTGCTCGCCCTGGCGGGTGTCGCCGGGGCCGGGTATTACCTTGTGAGCCAGTTGCCGGAGGCGGAGCGGCAACCTGCCGTTGCAACGGTCAAACGCGGCGACCTGACGGTCAAGACCTACCTCCGCGGCGAGCTCCGGGCGGTGCGTTCGACCACTCTCACCGCACCCAACCTGGGCTCGGTCTCGCAGATCACCCAACTGGCGGCTGCCGGCTCCCTAGCTCGACCCAAGGACCTTATCGCCGAGTTTGACGACTCCGACCGCCGGGTCTATCTCGAGGACGCTAAGGTCGACGTCGCGAAGATCAACCAGGACCTTAGGAAGGCCGAGACCGACCTCGAGATCCTCAAGAGTCAGGACCGCGTCGAGCTGATGAGCGCGGAGTTCGCGGTGCGCCGGGCCGAGTTGGACGTCAGGCAGAACGAGTTGCTCTCCGCTATCGATGCCCGCAAGAACGAGCTTACACTCGAAGAGTCGCGCCGGCGGTTGCAGAAACTCCAGAACGACATCGAGTCCCGTTTGCAGCAGCGCGAGGCGGAACTGGCCGTGTTGCGGGAGCAGCTTCGCAAGGCCGAGCTGGAGGTTCAGCGCGAGCAGCGCCGCATTGAGAACGCCAGGGTCCTATCGCCCATGGGCGGGCTGGTTTCGATCCTCGACAACCGCGCCGGAGGCCGTGCCGGGTTCGGGCAGTCGGCTCCCCCGGTGCAAGAGGGCGATCAGGTGCCGCCCGGTTTGGCGATCGTACAGCTGCTGGATCTTTCTGAAATGGACCTGGTGGCCAAGGTCGAAGAGACTCAGCGCGCCGGCCTCCACGAAGGCCAGGAAGCACAGATCTACCTCGACGCTCTGCCGGGGAAGATGGTGAAGGGCAAGGTCAAACGCCTCGGTACAACCGCCTCGATGAACTTCTTCCGAGGCGAGGCGACCAAGAAATTCGATTGCATCCTCTCGGTCGACATGCGGCAACTGCTCGAGCATGTGGGTGCGGAGCCGGCTCAGATCGACCGTGTTTTGGCAACCGCGAAGAGCAATGCGCGGCGCCGTCCGCAAGAGGCCCGGCCGGCTGCGGCCGCCCCCATCCCTGCTCCCCAGGCCGCCCAGGCCCGTGAGCCTGGCGAGCGGCGAGGCTCTCCATCGCCGTCCCGCCGTCAAGCCCAGGGGGACAAAGCCCAGAGGGACAGGCCCGGCACTGATAAATCGGCCCAAGCCAAAGGCCGACAAAGGGGCCGCGGACGATTCTCCGCCCAGGACCGCGAACGCATGCGCAAGATGGTGCAGGAAATGGCCGGCGGCCGTGACATCCAATCGATGAGCCAGGAAGAGCGGCGAAAGCTCTTCCAGCAGATGCGGGCGCGCATGGGTGGCGGAGACGGAGGCCGCGGCGGGCAGGGAGGTGGCGGCAGCCGAGGCGGCCCTCCGGGCGGAAGCAGCGACGGTGGTGGCCGGCCTTCCAGTGGAGGTTTCCAGGCCCCGGGGCGTGGACGCGGCGCCGGTCCGGATATCGCCTCGCTTTCCATGTCCCGGCCCGGCAGCGGCCGGTTTACGGCCGCCGAGCGCGAAAACGCCACTCTGCCGTTGCCGCCCACCCAGGGCTCCGACGTCGAGGTACTTTTGCGTCCCGGGTTGTTGGCGGACGCGCAGGTAACCATCGAGAACATTCCAGACGCTCTTCACATCCCCCTGCAGGGGGTCTTCGAGGAAGGCGGCAACTCGATCGTCTACGTTCGGGAAGCGGGCCGCTCGCGACCTCGGCGCGTGGAAGTAGGTCGGCGTACCGAGACGCGTGTCGAGGTGCTGGACGGGCTCGAGGAAGGCGAGGTCCTCTCGCTCGAGCCTCCTGTCGACCAGCGGGCACGCGACCGCGCAAAGAAGAAAAGAGAGCGGCGCAAGACGCAACCCTCCTTCCCAGGCGGCGGGGGTGGCTCCCCCGGTGGTGGTGGCCGCGGAAGGAACCGCTGAACGCATGCAAGCCGTTCCCAACGTGCTGCCCGAGTTGTGGATGGGCCTGGCGAGCCTGGCCGCTCACAAGCTGCGTTCACTGCTCACTATGCTGGGGATGATCTTCGGCGTTGGGGCCGTCGTGGCGATGCTGTCGATCACCGCCGGGGCGCAACGGGAGACCCTGCGCCAGATTGACCTGCTCGGAGTCAACAACATCATCGTCGAGGCCAAAGAGGCCGTCGAGCGGGAGCAACTGCTCGCGGTGCGCGAGCTTTCGGCCGGCTTGACCTTTCGCGATTTTCGCGCTCTTCAGGAGAACACCCCGAACGTGGAGGCGATGTCTCCGCGCAAGAGCTTTCAGCCCAGCAACGTGCTGCCGCGCTCGGATCAAGAGTTGCCGGTGCTGATCGGCGTGCTGCCGAATTATCCGCAGATCTACAGTGTTGCCATGCTCGAGGGCCGCTTTTTCAGCGAGGACGACGACCTTCGCTCTGCGCCGGTTTGTGTGCTCGGTGAGAACGCCAAGATCAGCCTGCTAGGCTATGGCCCTGCGGTCGGGAGGCATGTCAAGTTGGATGACGTGTGGTTGCGGGTCATCGGGGTGATGGCCCCGACGGCCACGGCGGAAGCCGATATCGAAGGGCTCGAATCCGACGACCAGAACAACATGGTGGTCGCGCCTCTCAACACCGTGATGCGGCGATTCGATGAGCCGAACAGTTACCTCAAGGATGAGATTGACGGAATCTATGTCCGAGTCCGAGGCAGCGCCGATCCGGTTGAAACGGCCGGCGTCGTGCGCGCCATTCTCACCGCGACCCACAACGACGCGGGGGACTTCACCGTCGTGGTTCCCGCCGGACTGCTCGCGCAGCGGCAAAGCACGCAGCGGATCTTCGAGGTGGTGATGATCTGTATCGCCGGCATTTCGCTTCTGGTCGGCGGTATCGGAATCATGAACATCATGTTGGCCACGGTTCTCGAGCGCACGCGGGAGATCGGTGTCCGGCGGGCCATCGGAGCACGGCAGCGGGATATCGTGCGCCAGTTCTTGATCGAGGCGGTGTTGATCTCGATGGCCGGCGGCATAATCGGGATCATCGCCGGTTTCGGGGGCTCGCGGATCATTGCCGCGATCGCCGGCTGGTCGACCGTGGTCACCGCCGATTCGATTCTGGTCGCGTTCGGCGTATCGGTGTTCATCGGCCTGCTGTTTGGAATCTATCCGGCCGTGCAAGCCGCCAAGCTCGACCCGATTGAAGCCATTCGATACGAGTAACCCGACCCAAGCCTGCATTTCTCGCCACCTGACGGACGAAGCACGCGATAAGACCGCCATGACTTCGTTGCGCTTGCTTGCCGTGCTCCCTGTACCGTCAAGTACGCCCCAACACCAAAGGCAGGGCGCCAAGCGGCTCGCGCCTCGTCCTGACGGCCTTCTCACGCACTTCGCCTCGCCACGTCGCGAGGAATGCAGGCTAGCCCCTTCCCGATTGCTTCTGTCGGGCGCCGCCCGAGCGCCCACATCCCGTCGATTGAGGAACGAGACCTCTATGCTGAGACGACTTTTCGTGCTGACTCTTCTTGCGGCCCTGCTGCTGCCGGGGCAGTTTCAGACCTTTCCCGACAAGACCTACTTTCGGGAGCAATGGCAGCGCGCCCCCCTAGGGATGGAGATCGAGAACGTCGCCAATCTGCGGGACTTCTTCTACGACGAAAAGCTGGAGCTGTCGCTGCGGGCCTTCCTCGAACTGGCCATGCGCAACAACCCCGATATCAATCTCCAGAAGCTGGCCATCATCGAACAACAGAACAACATCGAACGCGCCTACAGCCCCTTTGACCCCACTGTTTCTTTCAACTTCAATTCCAACCGCTCCACTACTCCTTCGGCCGATCAGCTCGAGGGTGCCGCTGTGCGGACCCGCCTCAACCAGAACGGTGGTTTCACCTACAGACAGAACTTCGATACCGGTACGAACTATACGATCGGCTACGCAAGCGCCAAGGCTTCGGACAACAGCCAGTTCGCCAACTTCAACCCAACGATCACGCAGTCGCTGCTGTTTACGGTCAGCCAACCGCTGCTGCGCGGCCGGGGCCGCTTCGTGCAGCGTATCCCGATCCTGGTCGCCGAGTCGAGGCTCTCGCAAACCGAGGAGCAGGTAAGAGAACGGGTGATCGGTTTACTGTTCCAGGCCGAGAACGACTACTGGGACGCGATCAACGCCCGGGAGGATCTGCAGGTGCAGGAAAACAACCTGGCCGTCTCCCTGGCGTTTCTCGAGCAGGAGAGGCTGCGGTTGAAGCTGGGCGCGATTTCGCCCCTCGACATCTACCAACCCGAACAGAACTACGCCACCGCGCAGGTGTTCGTCACGCAGGCCTTCTATCGCCTGCAGCAGGCCGAAGACGCGGTTCGGCGCTGGACCGGGGCGGACCTCGATCCCGACTTCCGCAACGTGCCCCTGCAACTCACCGAGTCCGTCGACCCTCCGGCCCAAACAGCGACCCTTGAGCCTGAAGTGATGGTCGCCCGCGCGTTGCTCCGGCGGCCGGAGGTCGAGCAAGCCCGCCGCTCGCTCGAGATCGCCGACCTCGATATTCGCGGCTTTACCAACGACATGCGGCCCGACCTTTCGATCCGGGGCAACTACAGCGTGCAGGGTTTAGGAGGAAACTTCCTTGATCGAATGGCCATGGGCGGCTTCATGCCGGGAGGCTTTCCGGACGCTTTTGACCAGCTCGTGCAGTTTCGGTTCCCCACCTACGGCTTCGGTGTGACACTGGAGCTTCCCCTGCGGAACCGCCGAGCAGCCGCTGATCTGGCGAACGCGACGATCGACAAGAAACGCGACCTCTACACGTTGCGCAGTGTTGAGCAAGAGGTGCGGCTCGACGTGCTGCAGGCGATCGCGGGTGTCGAGTTGAGCGAGGCCGCACTCGAGCAGGCCTCGGTCGCGCGCGACTTCGCTCAGAAACGCCTCGATGCCGAGCAGAAGAAGTACGACCTCGGTGTGAATACGGCGTTCTTCGTGTTGCAGGCGCAGAACGACCTGCTCGATGCCGAGTCGGAAGTGTTGCGGCAGGCCATTGCCTATCGCCGCAGCATGCTGACGCTGTTGCGGTCCACAGGGCAATTGCTCGAAACGAGAGGGGTCGCCCTGCAGCCGTAAACGAGCCGAGCCCGCGGGCACGCCGTGGCGTGCCTCTACATTGCGACATCCTACGAGACCACCGCCGCGGCTGTCGGTACGGTCTCTCGGTCACGGGCTTCGGCAAGCATCTTCATGAACTCGCGCATGTAAAGGTGCTGGTCGAACCAGCCGCGTCCACTGACCATGTTGCCGGTCCTTACGCAACCTTCATCGACGAAAGTCGCGCCGCAAAGCTCGATATCCATTTGGCATTTCGGGATCGTCGCCATGCGTTTGCCGTCGATCACGCCGGCCGCCGCGACGATCTCGGCGCCGTGACAGACCACCGCCACGGGCTTTTCTTTTTCGAAGAAGTGGCGCGCATCAGGTCTTGGTCATAGCGTAGATACTCGGGCGCACGGGCCGCCGGTGAGAAACAGACCGTCAGAGTCTTGGGGGTTGACGTCACGAAAGGCGATCGTGGCTTCGAGGTGGTAGCTCGGTCCTTCGCGCGTGATGTCCCTCGTGTTGCCCGGCCAGCAGAGTGGGCCGCCGCAACGGTCGGCCCCTGCCAGCACAATCTACCGTCCCGCGTTGACACTTCATTCGTCGAAGTTCGCCAGCCGCGGCGTCCCAAAGGTGACCGGGTGGGCGTGCGACAATTGATGCCAACACTTGGAAATCACAATACGGCGGCCCGGACCTCTCTGGCTCTTTGAACAGAGAGTGTTTCAGACTCCAGGGACAGGAAATGCCCAAAGCGATGGTTGACAAGGCCCAGGACTGGCTAGCCGTGGCCAGGCAGGGGCTGCAAGCGGAGGCGGAAGCTATTGACGCGGTAGCAGCGCGCCTCGACCATTCGTTTGCGCAAGCTGTCGAGATCCTGCTTGGCTGCAAAGGCAAGGTCGTGGTCGCCGGTGTTGGTAAGTCGGGCCACGTGGCTCGCAAGGTGGCGGCGACGCTCTCGAGCACCGGAACCCCTTCCGTCTTTCTGCACGCCGCGGAAGCAGCCCATGGCGATCTCGGCATCTATGGCCCTGGTGACAGCACGCTGATCATCTCAAAAAGCGGGACGACCGGCGAACTGATCGCCCTTGCCTCCGCCCTGCGGGAGCTTCAATCCCAGCTAATCGGCATTCTTGGCAATCCCTCTTCGCCGCTGGCCCGCCAGATGGATGTCACGCTCGATGCTTCCGTCCGTCGGGAAGCCGACGCCGGCGGGATGATCCCTACGACGAGCTCGATTGTCGCCATGGCTCTTGGTGATGTGCTCGCCCTCGCGCTGATGCAGGCCCGCAACTTTGGTGCGGACGATTTCCGCCGGTGCCACCCAGGCGGGATGCTGGGGCGTAGCTTGGCGCGCACCGCGAAAGAAGTCATGCATCAGGGAGACGGGGTCGCCTGGGTCGGGCCGGCGGATTCAATCAAGCAAGTCGTGGTGGCGATGACGCGACATCCCCTCGGCGCCGCGTGTGTCGTTTCATCCGGCCGCCGTCTGCAAGGGTTGATTACCGACGGGGACTTGCGGCGCGGGCTCGAGGCGTACGACGACATCCGTCCTCTCAAAGCCTCGCAGATCATGACGCCGAGCCCGATCACGGTTGGCCCCAGCGCCTTGCTTCACGAGGCTTTGCGATTGATGGAAGATCGTCCTTCTCAAATCTCGGTACTGCCGGTCGTCGACCCCGCCGACCAGTGCTGCCTGGGCTTGCTTCGCTTGCACGACCTCTATCGGGCGGATACGGCAACCGCGCCCCCGAAAGGAGTTCCCTCAACATGAAACGGATCCCGACACGCCGCGAGTTTTTCGGGGCGTCGCTTGCCCTCGCCGGTTTGGCAGGCTGCTCGCCGGAGGTGGAACCGGAAGTAGCCAAGTCTGCAGAATCCCAGGCCGAACCGCGGATGAAGCTGTCGATGTCGGTCCGTGTGGCCGAGAAGTTCGACAACAAGCGCGAATCGTCGCTGACGATCGACCAACTCATCAAACTGGCGCAAGAGAACGGCTATCAGGCGCTGTGCATGCGCGCCTCGCAAGCCGGCACGCACACCGACCGGGAGGTCGTGAAGGAGATCGTCGAGAGCATCCACGACGCCGGCATGGTGGTGTCAATGGTGACCGGGGACTTCTACGTTCCTCAGAACGGCGAGCACGGCCCTGATGGGCTGCGCAACATCACCCCGTATCTCGACCTGGCCGACGGCTTCGGCGCCGACCTGATCCGCATCTGCATGAAAAAGGAAGAGGACATCGAGTGGGCGCAGAAGGCGTCCGACGAAGCGAAAGAGCGCAACATCCGGCTGGCGCACCAGGCGCACAACTCGAGCTTGTTCGAGACCGTCGCGGGTTCGGTGGACGTGTTGAAGAAAGTGGGCCGGGAGAACTTTGGAATCATTTACGAGCCGGCCAATTGGTTTGTCGCGGGTGAGGACTACGGCAGGGCGGGCATCCTGGCCGTCAAGGACTACATCTTCAACGTCTATGTACAGAACCACCGCCTCAACCCGAACGGCGAAGCGGAGCTCGGCACATGGGGCAAGGGCCGGGTCGGGGCCGACCACATCGGCCTGTGGGACGAAGGCGGTTGCAACTTCGAAGAGGTTTTCGAGACGCTGCACTCGATCAACTATCGGGGCTTTGTGACCGTGCACCAGGCGTTTGAAGGTGTGATGTCGGTGGAAGAAGCGATTCGCAAGAGTTACGAGTACCTGCGGCCGTTCACGACGTAAATTCAGAGCCGCGACCGTAAGGGAGCGTTGAGGGTTCGCGGTCAAAGTACTGGTCCCCAAAGGGCGACGGACGGGGCGTATTTGGAGTTTGCTGCTCGACGAAGAAGGGCCATCTGAAAGCGCTAACGGTTCTTGGCTGTCAACGGCTCACCGCTTGCCGACGCGTGGCACGGATGGAGGATCCAAATGAGTTCTGTAGATCGACGCAGGTTCTTGCAGGTCGCGGGAGCCACGGCCGCCGCGGCGTCGTCCGCGCGGACGGCGGAGAAAAAGATCCGCGTCGGCTTTCTGGGCACGCAGCACGGCCACCTTCGCAGCAAGCTTCGCGCACTCCGGGCGAATCCCGACTTCGAGCTGGTTGCGGTGCACGAGCACGACGAATCTCTCCAAAAGCAGATCCGTGACGAGGAGCGCTTCGCGAAGTTGCAATGGGTATCCGAAGACGACCTTCTGGCCGACGACTCACTCGATATGATCGTCGTCGAGTGCAAGATCTGGCAGGCCCTTCCGTGGGGTCACAAAGTGCTCGATGCCGGCCGTCACCTGCATCTCGAGAAGCCACCCTCGCCGGACTTGGAGCCGTTCAAGAGGCTGGTTGAGAAGGCCAAAGCCAAGAAGCGCATCCTGCAATTGGGGTACAACTAGCGCTTTCATGAGTGCATGAACGCAGCGCTCGACGCGGCACGCAAGGGATGGTTGGGCGACGTCTATCTGATGCGCGCCACGATGAACTCCAACCGCACCCCCGAGGGACGAAAGCTCGAGGCACGGTACCCCGGCGGTGCCTTCTTCGAACTGTGCGGGCATATGGTCGACCGCGCGGTGGCGCTGTGGGGCCGTCCGGCCAAGGTCACCAGCTTCCTGCGCCACGACACCAGCGAGCCCGACGCCCTCAACGACAACACCCTGGCCGTACTCGAGTACGACAAGTCGATGGCATTGATCTCGACGGCCGCCAAGATGGCCAACTCGGGCGCGCATCGCTCGTTCGAACTGATCGGCACCGACGGGTCCTTCTTCATCCAGCCGATCGCTGGTGATCGCACGATGCGCGTTAACCTGGCCGAGGCACGGGGCCCTTACAAGAAGGGCTGGCAGGACATCCAACTCAAGCCGCACCCCTACGACAAGTACGAGTTCGAAGATTTTGCCAACGCGATCCGTACCGGTGAGCCCTTGCAATACTCCTATGATCACGAGGTGCTGCTGCACGAAACGCTGTTGCGGGCTTCGGGCCACATGACGTGACGGTGATTCCAGTAAGGCGCTGCGGAAGAAACCGAGATGAAATGAGGAGGCTCGCCACCTTGGGAGTGAGCTAAGCTCGCGAAGAACGGGGTTCGCCCCCGACCGTGGTTTTCGGGGACGATCCCAACCCCTTTTTTTACGTACAAGGAGATGGCGAGCCATGTGCGCGTTCGGGGCCGGCCCGCAGCCGAGGCCGTCACTGACAGAGCAGCGCCGTCAGGACCGAACTTCAAGGAGCACCGCGTCGAAATGACTCCGTTGAGAGTGCGGATGGAAGCCTGGTCGGACGTACCCCGCAACTGAAGTTTCCCAACGACTCCTTGCCCTTGACAAAGCGAACCTCCCTATGGAAGCCCCGAACGCCAGTGAGGGGTTCGAAGCTCCAAGGTGTCAGCCGGCGGCATAGCCCCTCACTCGCGTTCGGTGCTCGGCTGCTTCGTGAATCGATGTACGTCCTGGCTCTCGTGGATCAGCTACACTAGCCCTTCGCCAACGCTATGAAGATCACTCGGATCGAGCCCATCCCTATCTGCGTACCCCTCAAGGTAGACCTCACCACGAAGACTGCCCACGGCGAGCACATCGACTCCCCTTACATCCTCGTACGCGTTTACACCGACGAGGGGATCGTCGGCCTCGGCGAAGGCACTGTCGCGCCGCGCTGGAGCGGCGAAACCAGCGCGAGCTGTGTGGCCGCTATTAACGAGCTGATCTCGCCTGCGCTCAGCGGCGAAGACCCAGCACAAGTGACGCTCCTGCGGCGCAAGATGGACCGTGTCCTCAAGCAGAACCCGTTCACCAAAGCAGCCGTCGAGATGGCGCTGTGGGATCTGGCTGGCAAGGCGGCGGGTGTTCCTCTTTATCAGCTACTTGGCGGCAAGGTGCGCGACGAAGTCCCGATCAAGATGGTGGTGGGTGCCTTCGAAGTCTCCAAGGCACAAAGCCTGGCCGAGCGGTTTCTCGATTGGGGTGTGAAGTGCCTGAAAGTGAAGGTGGGGCTTGATCCCGAAGGGGATCTGGCGCGTGTCAAGGCTGTGCGTGACTTGGCGGGTCCGGATGTCCCAATCGGAATTGATGCTAACTGCGGTTGGAACGCGGCCCGGGCGCGCCGGATGCTGGCGGCGCTGGACCGCTACGACATCCTTTTCGCTGAGCAGCCCGTGGGTGCCGACGACCCTGCAGCGCTGGCCGACGTCCGCCGGGCGACGACCATTCCAGTGATGGCCGACGAGAGCATCTTCACCCTGGCCGACGCCTTCCACCTGACGCATCACCACGCGGCCGACATCCTCAGCGTCAACCCCGGCAAGCACAGCGGCATCCAGGCCACCATCGAGGTCGCGCACGTCGCGCGCGCCGCCGGCATCGTGTGCGCCCTTGGCAGCAACCTCGAGCTGGGCATCGCCACCGCGGCTATGGCGCACCTGGCCGTCGCCGAGCCGACCATCGATAGCGAGACCTATCCGGCGGATCTGATCGGCCCGCTCTATCACGAGGCCGACATGATCACCGAGCCGCTGTCACTCGGACCGGTTACAGCGAAACCGCCCGACGGTCCCGGCCTGGGCGTCGAACTCGATGAGAAGCAACTCGACCGCTTCCGTGCCTAAGCAGGAAAGGGCAAGTCGAAAAGAGGCGTGGCCCCGCGGACCGAAACCCGCGGTTCCATTCTCATGGAAACGCTGACCTTCGTCGCTGTTGCCGTTTTCATCCTGGCTTTCGGCGTCGTCTCCGGGCGGCTCGCGAAAACGATCATCACGCCCCCGATGGTCTTCGTCGGCTTCGGCATCTTGACGGGCCCCGCCGGATTGGGTCTGCTCGATCTGAGCGTCGAGAGCGAGGTGGTCCGCGCGCTGGCTGAAGCCACACTCGTGCTGGTTCTTTTCACCGATGCCTCCCGTATCGACTTCAGCCTGCTGCGCCGCAGTTATCACTTGCCGCTGCGGATGCTCGCAATCGGGCTGCCGCTCACGATGGCGCTGGGGACCGTGGGTGCGTTTGCTCTCTTCGATGGACTCGGCTGGTGGGGGGCGGCCGTCGCCGCCGCAATCCTCGCCCCTACTGACGCGGCCCTCGGCCAGGCGGTTGTCAGCAACCCGCGCGTGCCGGTCCGCATTCGCCAAGCCCTCAACGTCGAGAGCGGACTGAACGACGGTATTGCCCTACCGTTTGTTCTTTTCTTCATCCACGGGACCCATGCCGGACAAGACGCACACACTTCCGGCTATTGGGTCGAGTTCGTCGGCCTACAGCTCGTTCTCGGGCCGTTGGCGGGTGCGGCTGTGGGGTACTTTGGCGGCCGCATGGTCGATGGGGCCACACGCTCAGGCTGGATGAATCACAGCTTCCAGCAACTTTCGGCCATCGCCTTGGCGCTGCTGGCCTTCGCCGGCGCGGAGACCGTACACGGGAACGGTTTCATCGCAGCCTTCGTCGCCGGACTGGTTCTCGGCAACCCGGCCAAGACCATCTGTACCTGCTTGATCGACTTCGCCGAGGCCGAAGGACAACTGCTCGCGCTGCTGGCCTTCATGGTCTTCGGTGCCGCCGAGATCGGCCCGGCCTTGGCGGGCGTGAGCGGCACACTGCTGATCTACGCCCTACTGAGCCTGACGCTGATTCGCATGCTGCCGGTTTCGCTGAGCCTGATCGGCTCAGGGCTCGGGACCCGCACTCACTTGTTCCTCGGTTGGTTCGGGCCACGGGGCTTGGCATCGATTCTTTACGTGTTCCTGGTGCTCGAAGGCGCGGACGTTGCAGGACGCGACCAGATCTTCTCCCTCGTGATCATCACCGTCCTACTCAGCGTCTTCGCGCACGGACTCTCGGCGTGGCCTTTCTCGAACGCGTACGCGCGCCGGGCCGAGAAGCTGCGGGAGCAGCAACCGGAATGCGCCGAGCATGCGGCGGCCGAGGAGCTTCCGGTTCGGCTGGCGCTGCGTATCTAAAGAACGGCCGCGGGTCTCTTCGAGCCCCGCGCTACGCTACTTGCGTTAGGATGGACCGCCGTCTGGGAAGGCTGGCATGTTTGCTATTCTGAGCCCCGACCCCACCTACCCAAACACACCGGCGATCGTCTCTTGAATGCTCTCGGCGGCGGCGCGAGGGTCGGGCGCTTCCTTGATGGGACGCCCTACGACAATGTAATCCGCGCCATTCAGGAAGGCCTGCTCGACGTTCACCGTGCGTTTCTGGTCGTCCACGTTGGCCACGGGACGGATACCCGGCGTCACCACCAGGAACTTCGAGCCCAGCTCCTTGCGCAACTCGGGCACTTCGAGCCCCGACGAGATGACCCCATCACACCCGACCTTCAACGCGCGGCGCGCCCGCGACAGAACCAGCTCCTTCGGCGTGCACTGAAAGCCAAGGTCGCGCAGGTCGCCTTCATCGAGGCTCGTCAGTACGGTGACGGCCAGCACCTGGACATCTTCCTTGGCGGAACATGCCGCCTCGAGAATGTTTTCGTTCCCGTGAACCGTAGTGAACGTCGCGCCCCGACCGTTGAGTTGCCGCACCGCCGACTTGACCGTCTGCGGCACGTCAAAGAACTTGAGATCGACGAAGATTTTCTTGCCCGCCGCGGCCAGCTCGTCGACCAGCTCGAAGTAGCCGCCCGCCATGAACAACTCGAGCCCGAGCTTGTAGAACCGCACACTGTCGCCGAGCTGTTCAACCAAGAGACGTGCGTCTTCTGGGTTCGGAACGTCCAGGGCGAAGATCAAGCGCTCGCGCCGCGGGATATTCTTGGTGGAGAGCAGGGTCTTGTCTGGCGACGTCACAGCTGCCGGGGAAGTATGCGATGAAAACCGCAGGACTCTTCCAGCCCCGCGCTACGGGTTCCGTTTGGAAGAATCAGAACGCACTAGCTGGCCGGCCAACCTCGTTCAGAAGCATCCGGGATACGCCGCATCAAGTCAGCCAACTCGCCCCGATTCTCGGCGCCGATCGTGAAGCAGTCCACGCAGTCTAGCGCCAGCGCGTGGGCCAGCATCTCATCCACCCGGTGGCGCATGTCGCCTTGGCCGAGGATTTTCATGCCGATGACGCCCTTGCCGTTGCTCTTCATCTCGCAGAGCACTTCGATGACCGTGGCGGCGTCTGCATCCATGTAAAGACCCATCGGGTTCACGCGCGCCAGATCGACGTGCACCCAAGGGGTTTTGGCGGCGCGCTTGAGGGCCACGAGCGAATGGCACGAAAGCCCGTGCGTCTTGAGCAAGCCCTTCTCGTACATCTCCGAGAGATACTCCATGGCGCCTTTGCGCTGCTCGGGCCAGTCGGCTTCGCGCACGGCGTGCAGCAGCACGATGTCGAGATAGTCGGTGCCAATCTCCCGCCGGTAGCGGTCGAAGTCCTCGCGCATTTGGTCGTAAGTCGTGGCGCGGGTCTTGGTCATGATGGCGACCTTCTCCCGCTGGACGTTCTTCAGAGCCGCCTTCAAGTGCGGATGGCTGCCGTATTGGTCGGCCGAATCCCAGAACGTCACACCGTTGTCGTAGCCGAACCAAAGCAGATCAGCGATGCCCCCGACGCCCAGTTGACGTGTTTGGTTCGACGAGCCGCCGAACCCGCTCGTGCCCGTCCCCATCGCCAAGCGCGACAGCTTGACTTTGTCAGGACCTAGCTCGATCACATCGTTCGCATAGCCGCGTGTGGTCGCGGCGGCCAGCCGTCCACCGCCCACGGCAACCGCACCGCCGGCCACCAGCCCGTGCAGAAACTCACGCCGTTTCATCGTCATGGGGTCGTCCCCTCCGCCTACATCGATAACGAACTGCTGTCAGATTACCACAGCATCTTCGCCGCGTTGCCCCTACTTGCCGAGCCGCGACCGTCAGGAAGCGATGACCAGGTTCGTATCACCGCCGGGCGTCCCGGTTGGTGACCGTTTCGCCCCAAAAGAAAGGGCCTACCCTTCCAAAGGCAGCTCAACCACTTCCCCTGTCGCCGCCGACTTGTAAGCCGCCAGCATCGCTTCCGACGCTTGGGCCGCATCCGCCAGCGTAACTTCAGCCTCTTTATCCTGCTCCAAGCAATCGAGGAACATCGCTTGGTCCGACCGCGCCGGGATCGTCGGGACCACGAACCAACCCGGCTTGGGACGCGCCTTTGTCCTCTCCATCGTGCTCGACCAGAAGCCCATCGGGTCGGCGGGATCCTCAGGCGGCGGGGCCCAAACATCCACGTCCGAGGAAATCTCGGCGCGCGGCGTGTTGGCGTCGATCAGAATGCTTCCCTTCGTGCCGATCAGCCGCGTGAAGTTGGGTCCCGAGCCGGGATGGCTGCGCCAGCCGATGCGCGCCGCGCTCATCGTCGCCGTGATACCCCCGTCGAGCGTCACCGCCAGCGCCCCGAAGTCTTCGACGTCCCGGCCGTGATGCTCCTCGAAGAAGTAGTTTGCGCTCGTTGCGTAGACCGACTGGAACCGCAGCCCGCCCAGAAGCCAGCGAATCAACGTCAGCGAATAGACGGCCGTGGTCCAGATCTCCCGCTTCGCGTCGGTGAAGGTAAACTGCCGCGGCGGATAGTGCTCCTTGCGGGGCTTACCCAGAGGAGCGCCGCCGGTATACCCCTTCGAAAACATCAGGTCGCAGTGAATCGCACTTATGTCACCCAGCACACCCGACTCGACGATTCGCTTCAGCCGTTGCGCGTAGGGCGCGCCCACCTGCGTGAACATCTGTCCCTTAAGACGCTTTTCACGCGCCGTCTCGACCAGCTCCCGCGCATCTTTCACCTGGGTGGCCATGGGTTTGTCGACGTAGACATGCTTGCCCGCCTTCGCGCACAGCGTGCTCACCCTCGCCCGCCGCTCGAACTCCGAGCAAACCGAAACCAAGTGAACATCCGAGCGCCCCAGCGCATCGTTCAGATCGGGCAGTAGCGGGATGCCCATTTCGTCGGCCAGCTCTCGGTTGAGCCGGGCGCGGCGCTCATCGACGTCGGTCTCATCGGCGAGCCCGACAACCTTGGCGCGCGGATCTTCCTCGAAACCGCGGCCGTAGTTCTCCTGGTGCGTCATCCCGCCGGTGACGAGCAGAACGCCGAACGGTGCAGTCGGTGGCATAGGGCGTAGATGGGGGGAGCAGCGACAGAGAGATTGTAACGCGTTAGCGCTCGAGAACGAGCCGCGCGTTGTCCGCCAAGATCGCCTTCTGTTGCGATTCGCTCAGCCCGGCCTCCTTCACCTTCAGCAAGGCGGATTCGAAATAGAAGAATGGGAAGTAGGACCCGAAGAGCACTCGATCTTCCGGCACGCCCTCGAGTAGTCCGTTGATTCCACTCACGCCCTCGAGCATCGCGAAGTCGAAGTAGACCTCGCCGCTGTAAGACAGCCTGCCGAGCAACTTGCCCGAGGGCTCCCGCTTGCGGTTCTGGATGACGAGTCTCAGGCCGGGGGTCTTTCGCACCACGGCGAGCAACGGTGCGGTCTCTACTTCGACAGCGCGAACCAAGGGATGCTGCGTGCGAGTGTCCTCCATGTTGAGCGCGATTTGGACGATCAGTCCCCGCTCGGCCGCGAGGCCGGCAAGCTCGGCAAAGCGCGGGTCGTTGAGTTGATAGCCGTGATAGTTGGGATGGAGCCGTATGCCGCGCCTCTTGTGGTCTTCGTAGCATCTGCGAAGGTCCTCTTGCCAATCCGGCAAGGTGGGGTTCACGGAACCGAACGGCAGCAGACGGCCTTCGCCGTCGGCGTCGCAAGCCTCGTTGAGGCGGGCATTGGCGGCTGCCAGGTCTTCATGAAGGAGGGCGTCGAAACTGCCCGCCCATGCCTGCTTGACGTTGTGTTCCTCGAGCTTGGCGACGAGGTCGCGAGGTTCGTCGCCGGGCAGGCGGCGGAAGGGCCAACGGGACAGGTAGACGTTGGTATCGACAGTCATGGCTTGGACGGCCCAGTAGGAAGGGTAAGTGCCCGCAGACGGTCGGCGCGAGAGGGGAGGTTGCGTGTAACGAGGTGGCGTCTCAGTTCGAGGTTGAGCCGGCGCGAGGGCGCCTCCGGTGACGGTATAGGAAGCGACCGATGAACAGCGCTCCGACGGCCAACAGCATTGGCGCCCATGTCGGGTCGTGGACCTTCATCGCCATGAACCCGGGCGCGAACCAGTCGCGTAGCGCTGCCGTGACGGCCAGCAAACCTGCGATCAACTCAGCCACCGATCTCTTGTCCAGTTTCGTCATCGTCGAGTCTAGCTTATTCTGACGGAATCGCAGTCTAGCGGCAAGTGAAATCGCCGCCTCGCCATATCTCTATGCCCTGAAGACCCGCTCCGTCCCGTTCAGCTTCTGGCGCGCCACAGCCTATTTCTTCATGCTGCCGAACGTTTGCTTCCCGCTGTTCCCGGTCGTCGACTACCAGTCGTTCACCAAGACCTATTACAACGACGACGCCCTCGCGATCTACCAGAAAGGCGTCGACTGGATGTTTCGCGGCATCGTGCACTTGCTGCTCTACCGCTTCGTCTATCAACATTTGCTGCTTGAACCCGGAGAGGTAGCCGACGCCGCGGGCGTGGTCCAATACATCCTCGCCACCTTCTTGCTCTACCTCAAGGTCTCCGGCGCCTTCCACATCATCGCCGGGATGCTCCATCTCTTCGGCTTCAATCTCTCGGAAACCCATCACCTCTACATGCTTTCCGACGGCTTCACCGATTTCTGGCGGCGCATCAACGTCTACTGGAAGGACTTCATCCAGAAACTGTTCTTCTACCCCGTCTACTTCCGCAGCCGCCGCTGGGGCGACAGGGCGGCGTTGGTCATCGCCACCGTTACAGCCTTTGCCGCCACCTGGCTCTTGCATTCCCATCAGGCGTTTTGGATCGTCGGACGATTTCCGCTCCTGCTTCAGGATGTGGTTTTCTGGGGCCTGCTCGGTGCGCTCGTTCTCGCGAGCGTGCTCTATGAGTCGAAGGTCAAGCGCCGCCGGCGGCTGCAGGGCCACCTGCGGACCTGGCACTCAGAACTCGGCCGGGCTCTGCGGACCGTCGGTACCTTTGTCGTCATTGTCGCCTTATGGTCGTTTTGGACAGCCGGGTCGGTCGAGGAGTGGACCGCGCTCATGTCCAAGATGGCCAACCTGACGGGGCCGGGCGTGGCCCTCCTCGCCGGCGTCGTGGTTACGATCGGGTTGGGCGCGGTCCTGTTGGGACACTCCAGTGCCGAGCGAACCGAAGGCAAGGCCCGCCCGTCGCCCGAGAGAACGCCATTCCCGTTCTGGCGATCGGCTCTTAAGACCGCCTTGGCCGGCTCGCTGCTCCTAGCGATCGGACTTCGCCCCGGGCTGCTGAAACTCAACCCGGAATTCGTCGCAAACGCCAAGCGCCTAGCATCCGCCCACCTCAGCCGGCGCGACGCCAAACTGCTCGAGCGCGGCTACTACGAGGACCTGACTCATAGCGTTCGCTTCAGCCCCGAGCTGTGGGCGATGTTCTTGGAAAAACCCCCGGACTGGACCGACCTTCGTGATTCCAAGCTGGTTCAGGATACCCACGACTTCCTCATCTTCGACCTGATCCCGTCCCGGTCCCACACCTTCAAAGGGGCCCCCTTCACAACCAACCGCTGGGGGATGCGGGATCGTCACTACGATAAGGACAAGCCCGACGGCTGTTATCGCTATGTTCTGCTCGGGGCCTCCGTCGCGATGGGTTCGGGCGTGGCGGACGGGGAAACGTTTGAAGCCCAACTCGAGGACCGCCTGAACCGCGAGCGCGCCAACAAGCCTCGCCCCTGCTACGAGATCCTCAACCTCGCCGTCGGCGGCTATGGGCCCTTTCGCAAGCTGAGAATCCTTGAAACGCGAGGCTTTGATTTCGACCCGGATGCGATACTATGGGTCGCGCATCAAAGAGAGGCATATTGGGCCGCTCGGGATCTACAACTGGCCAGGGACCACGGCCGGGAGAACCCCTACCAGGATCTGGTCGAGCCACTGCAGGCACACGCGGCCAACCTCCCCGAAACCGAATGGGAGCGCGAGTTGCTTGCGCTGAGCTTCACACGGCTGGCCGAGCAGAGCCGCACACGCGATCTTCCGGTCTACCTGGTGGTGATGAGAACGCTCACAAACACAGGGCCCCTCGATACGAGTGCTGAGGAAGTGAACAACATGGGCCGCGAGTTCGGCTTCCGCGTCTTGGATGTCTCGTCTTGGATCGCAGACATGCCAGACCCCAAGGACCTTCAGATCGCAGACTGGGACATGCACCCGAATGCGAAAGCCCATGGCATGATCGCCGACGCGTTCTATCAAGCGCTCGGACCGCACCTCGAACCCTCATCCTCGGAACAGAATCCCCGGTAAGCGAGACCGCCAATGGACCCACCGATTGAGACCAAGCTCAAAGACTACATCCTCAGCGAGTTTCTGGTCGGGGAAGACCCTGACGAGTTGACCGATAGCACCGAATTGATGACGGCCGGCGTGCTCGACTCCATCGCGACCCTCAAGCTGGTCACCTTCCTCGAAGAGCAGTTCTCGATCACCCTAGAGGCCCATGAGGCGAGCGTGGAGCACCTCAATACGATTGAGGACATCGCCCGGCTGGTGCGTTCAAAACAAGCGGGAGGGGGTCAGGCCTGAACGCCATGGGCAGCCCGCGAGCGCCCACACAAGCGCCCGGCCCGGGAACAACCTCGCGATCAGTGGCTCGCCTGGACGCGGAGCTGCAAAGGCCCTCACCATGATTTCGTTTCCAGAGATCAAGGCTCAGGTTGAGACGTTGAAGATAGCCGAGCGCTTCTTCGATTCGGCGGTCCTGTTTGCGCTGTTCGAGCTCGGCGTCATGCGAGCCCTCGCGGACGGGCCGAGGCCCCTCGACGAATTGCAGAAGCAGGTCAAGGGAGATGAAGAGTCGCTCCGCGCACTGCTCGATGCAGCGGTCGCCTTGAAGGTGCTTGCCAAGAAGGATGGCGAGTACCAAGCACCGGAGGTGTTGATCAAGTGCCTGGGACGCGAGGATTCACCAGCATATCTAGGCGAGTGGGTGGCGTTCCTACAAGCATTAGCCGGCCCTATGCTCCAGTTTTCGGACGTCGTTCGTTCCGCACATCGCCCGGGAGCGCTCTTTGAAGATATGAGCAGCGATAGCCTGCCCGCAAAAAGGATGACGCAGGCTATGGATGCTTACGCTCGTACCCGCGGCGTCGAGCTTGCCGAGCAAGTCGACTTCACGTCCACGAAGACACTCTTGGATCTTGGTTGTGGGCCGGGAACCTACTCGCTGGCAATCATCGAGCGCTGCCCCGGCGTCGAGGCCACCCTGCTCGACCTACCGGGGCCGATCGCCGAGGCTCGCCGTATCATTACTGCACGCGGCATGATGCACCGCGTAGAACTCGTCAGTGCCGACGCCATGAAGTTCGACCCTGGGAGGAGTTTCGACACCGTGCTCGTTTCGAATACCCTCCACATGCTCGGCCCAGCGGGGTCCATCGATCTGCTGAAGCGCTGCTACGAGATGACAAGCCCGGGTGGAAGAATCATTGTTCAGGCCCAATACCTTGACGGAGACCGCACTTACCCCCGCTGGCCCACCTTGCTGAACCTGATTCAACGGGTCGCCACGCCGCACGGACGAAACCACTCGATCGATGAGACGACGAATTGGCTGAAAGCAGTTGGCTTTGTGGAAATAGAGTACCGCCGGTTCTCTCTTTGGAATGTCAATAGCGCCTTGATTGGAACCCGTCCAGCCTGACGCCGAACGTCATGAGCGGTTTGACTTTGCTCCACCCTTTCCTGGACCACACGGCCCGGCGCATCCCGCGGCGTGTCGCTGTCGAAAACCCCGGGGGCGGCGAGATCACCTATCGCGCCCTTGCCGCGCTGAGCGATCGGGTGCGGGACCGGCTGATCCATTGGGGCGTGGGACGCGGCGATCGCGTCGGCATCTACTTGACAAAGTCGATCGACTCCGTCGCGGTGATCTTCGGGATTTTGAAAACCGGCGCCGCCTACGTCCCTGTCGATCCCAACGCGCCGGCTTCGCGAAATGCCTATATCCTTGCCGACTGTCGTGTGAAGGCCTTGGTTGTCGAAGATCGCTGCTTCAAAGCATTAGTGGAATGTCGCGGAGATTCCTTAGGCGTAGGAGTATCCAGCGAGACTGTAGGGGCGGGCCCCTGTGCCGGCCCGGCTGCTCGTTTACCACTAAGTTTTCTTTGCGGCAGTCCACTAGAAGGCGAGAGCGAACCTTCGAGCAGGCCGCACGCCGCCCTCCTTCTTAACGAGCCCGGCGACGGCGCTCCCCTCGCCGCCGCCCTCGACAAAGCCCAACGAGACGATCCCTGCCCGGATGCCGTCAGCGTCTTGGGCGATCCCGGCGACCTTGCGTACATCCTGTATACCTCGGGTTCCACGGGACGGCCTAAGGGCGTGATGCTCTCTCACCGGAACGCCGTCAGCTTCATCGATTGGTGCAGCGAGACATTCCATCCAGCCGAGCAAGACCGATTCAGCTCGCATGCCCCTTTCCACTTCGATCTCTCGATTCTCGATATCTATCTGCCCTTCAAGCACGGCGCGACGCTCGTTCTTGTCGGTGCCGAAGTGGGGAAAGATCCGGCAGCCCTGGCGTCTCTTATCGCCGAGCGTCGGCTGACGGTTTGGTACTCAACCCCGTCGATCCTCAGCCTACTCGTGCAGTACGGAAACCTGCCCGAGCGCGACCTGACTTCGCTGCGGACCGTCCTCTTCGCCGGCGAAGTCTTCCCCATCAAACATCTGCGCGCGCTCAAACAGCAGCTCTTGCACCCGCACTACGTCAACCTCTACGGGCCAACGGAGACGAACGTCTGCACGTTCTTCGAGATTCCCGAAACCATCTCTCCCGACGGTGCCGAGCCGTACCCGATCGGCAAGACCTGCTCGCACCTCGAGTCGCGCGTGGTGGACGCGCAAGGGCGCGATGTTTCATCAGGCGAAGAGGGTGAGTTGTGCATCCGTGGAGCTTGCGTCACCGACGGTTACTGGAACCTGCCCGAGCAAACCGCCGACGTCTTTTTGACCGACAGGCAAGGCCACCGCTGGTAGCGTACCGGCGACATAGTCGTGGAAGACGAAAGCGGTGACTACCTCTTCCGCGGCCGCCGCGACCGCATGGTCAAGAAGCGGGGTTTTCGCGTCGAATTGGGCGAGATCGAGGCCTGCCTCTACCGCCATCCCGAGGTGCGCCAGGCCGCTGTCATCGCCTTGTCGGACGAAGAGGGCGTGACAATCAAGGCCTTCGTCCGCTCTCGCAACGGCAAGCGGCTTTCGGTCATCGCCCTCAAGAGCTTCTGCTCGCGGCACTTGCCGCTCTACATGGTCCCCGACCGATTCTCGTTCCATTGCGTGCTGCCGGCCACCTCGACCGGCAAGATCGACTATCAGGCACTGAAGCAACTCCACCAGGGGGTGTGAAAGAATGGGGAATCCGAAGTCGACCGGCTTCAACCCAATGGCTGTCACGTCGGAGCGTTTGTGATGAAACGAAGAGAGTTTGGTCGAACGCTGGTTCGTGGTCTCGCCAGCGCCGGTGTCGCAGGCTCTACAAGCACCAGTACTATTGCCGCAACGACGGCGTGGGTCCGCCGAAAGAATACCTTGATGCATGTCGGCGGTGACTACCACAGCGTGGCCGGTGGCCTCGAAGCAGAGATCACAGGAAAAGAAAACCTTGAATACAATTTGCGCCACGGCGTCAAGCATCTTACCGCGACAGTAAGAAGCATGTCTGAACACGGCGCCTGGAATCTCGACGAACTGAGGAGGATGAAGGACAACTGTGATAAGTATGAGATCGTCTTCGAAGCCATCAGAATGGACCATCAATATATCAGACTGAGAGAAGGCCCCGAGCGTGACCGCAGGCTCGACAACATCATTGGAAATATCCAAAAGGCCGCCCAAGTGGGCGTAAAGATCATAACTCACCATTGGAGGGTGATCCCTATCCGGCGAAACCGGCGAGTGCCGGGACGCGGCGGCGTTACGTACACGGGTTTCAAACTTGAAGACAACTGGGAGGATCTGCCCGTCGGGGACTTGGGCCAGGTAACTTCCGACGACTACTGGGAACGCATCACGTACTTCCTTGAGAAGGTCATACCTGTGGCGAGGGAATGCGATGTGAGACTCGCCTGCCATCCGTACGATCCACCAGGACTTCCCTTTGGTTACCAAGGCGCGGAGAATTGGGACTCTCCTTCTGTTTTTGAAGCAATCAAACGGTACGAATCGATTGTCGACAGCCCTTACAATGGCTTTCAATTGTGTCTGGGTACGACGGGGGAGGGACTAAAGCACCCCAACACAGAAATTCTTCCCATTGTCGAGTACCTGGGTGAGCGGGGCAAGACCCACCAGATCCATATGCGGAACATCCGAGGAGGGCTTCATGATTTCCTGGAGGTCTACCCCGATGAAGGCGATATGGATTTTCTCAAGATCATGCGAATTTTGAGGGACACGCAATTTGCCGGTGCTTTCTGCCCGGACCACATGCCGAGTCATCCCGGCGATCCGGGACGGCTTCAGGCGTTTGCTTTCGGTTATGGATATATCAAGGCCCTGATTCAGGTCGTGAATTCCGAGGTATAGAAAGGGCTGGCCAGCGTTCCCAGCTTCTGATGGATTTCTCTTGGTCCGAGCGACAAACCGAGCTACGGGACGGCGCAGCTATTGACTCCCGCATAATATAGAGTCAGTCAAAACAAAGAGAAGACTGTTTCCAGAAGGCCGTGATCAAACGCGGTTTGCGGTACATGCGGCGGAGTGCCTTGCGGGCCCGCTCGTTCAGCTCGCCGTAGTCTTTCGGACAGACGTTCGGCAACTCGTGCTGCTTCCAGTAAGCCCAGATGTATTCCACCGGATTCAACTCCGGCGCATAGGGTGGCAAGTACTCGGTTGCGATGTGGCCTTCGGAGAGTTCGATGAACTCTTGCACCAGGCGGCTACGGTGCGCCGGCAGCCGATCCCAGACGATCAGCAGCGGGCGATCGATATGACGTACCAACGCCTTGAGAAAGTCGGTCACTTGCTCTTTGCCGATCGCACCGGGATAGAGCCGGAAGTAGAAGTTACGCAGCGTCAGCCCCGCCGAGACGGAAAGCTTCTCCCAGTTGAAGTTAAACTGCAGCACCGGTGTTTGGCCACGTGGCGCCCAGGTGCGGCAGCGATGCGGCTTCTGACTCAATCCGCTTTCGTCGATGAAGACGAGCGTACGGCCTTCGTTTTGGGCTTTTTTTTAATGCGCTTCCAGGTCTTGCGCTTCCAGGTGCGGATCCGCTCTTCGTTGCGCTCGCGCGCCTTTCCGGCCGGGCGTTGCGGGCTCCAGTCGAGCGCTCGCAGGATCTTCCAGGCGTGGCCTGCGTGGTATGCGACCCCGAACTCGTCTCCGGTCAGCCGAGCCACCCGCGGACAGCTCCACAGGGGCGTTGGGAAGCCGTGGGCTTCCGGGCCTTCCAGCAGCAGCGACGTCAGGCGTTCGCGTTGTGCGGCATCGAGGAGCGGCTTGCGTCCGGCGCGCCCGGCCTGGCGGAGTCCGGCCGCACCCTGCTCGCGGTATTGCCGCCGCCACTCACTGACGGTTTGGCGAGCGACGTTCAGCCGTCTCGCCGTCTCGGACTGATTGTGGCCTTGGTGGAGCAGCCGCATCGCTTCGAAACGGCGCTTCTCCAGCGCCTTGAAATCCCGCTTCACACCTTTGGGGTTGCCCATACATATATAGATGCCCCACACTGTCAAAAAGTGTCATAATAATTTGCGGGATTCAATAAGTTCGCCGCGGCCGAGCTGAACGACAACCTGATCGAGAACGATCGCAACGGTGTCTTCAACAGTGCCGGCTGGAAAAAGTGCGGCGACTTCGGCATCCAGGGCTTGCCCCTGCCCGAGGACTTCGGCGGCCTCGGTATGGACGCGCTCACCACCGTCGGTGTGCTCGAAAAGCTCGGCTACGCCTGCCGTGATAACGGCCTGATCTTCTCCCTCAACGCCCACCTGTGGACCGCCGTCATGCCCCTGGTCGAGTTCGGCAGCGACGAGCAGAAGCAGAGATGGCTGCCGGGCCTCGCCAACGGCAATCTCATCGGCGGCAACGCTATGAGCGAGCCCGACTCGGGCTCGGATGCCTACAGCCTGCGCACCACCGCCGAGCGCAAGGGTGGCAACTACATCCTGAACGGCAGCAAGATCTACGCCACCAATGCTCCTGTCGCCGACATGATGGTCGTTTTCGCCACAGTCGATCCATCCAAAGGCCCGCGAGGCGTCACCGCCTTTGTGGTTGAAAAAGACACGCCCGGCATGTCTGTCGGCAGCAAGCTCGACAAGATGGGCCTGCGCACCTCACCGATGGCCGAGATCTTCTTCGACAACTGCAAGATCCACGAGACCAATCGTCTGGGCCGCGAAGGCGTCGGACCCGACCTCTTCACCCGCGCGATGACCTGGGAGCGCGGCTCGATCCTCGCAAGCGCTGTCGGCTCGATGGAGCGCTTGCTTGAAACTTGTGTCCGCTACGTCATGCAGCGCAAACAGTTCGGCCAGCCGATCGGCAAGTTCCAACAGGTATCGGGCAAGGTCGTCGACATGAAGCTACGGCTCGAAACCTCCCGCCGCCTGCTCTACCACACGGCGTGGCTGCGGGACCAAGGCAAGACCGCGGTCTTGGAAGCCGCCATGACCAAGCTCCACATCAGCGACAGCTGGGTGAAGTGCTGCGAAGACGCGCTACAACTCCACGGCGGTTACGGCTACATGACCGAATCGGAGCTAGAGCGCGAACTGCGCGACGCCCTCGGCAGCAAGATCTACTCCGGCACCAGTGAAATCCAACGCAATCTCATCGCCGCTTTGCTCGGACTGTGAGTCGGTCTCCTCGTGTGTATGGGGCGACGAAACCCGAACCCCTAGCCCGCGGTCTTCCGGCCCTCGATCCATCGATGGAGAGACTCCTGCGTCTCGCCAGACCTTCGTCCGGCCAGGAGGCTCTGCACGCTGATGTCTTCATCCAAGTCCGGCCAGTGGATACCGTCACCGGCACCAATCAGACGCCAGTTCGCCCGCTCGGCGGGCGTTCCGCCGCCGAGCCGCGGGAACCAGGTCAGCGGCACCGTGATCGTCCGTCCATCGGCAAGATCCACCACGAGAGCATCATCGCTGACGTTGACATTCTGGGCCGCAGCGTCCCGTAGTTCAGTTTCCAAAGTACTCATGCCATTCCCTCAACAATAGGGCCACTTGCTCGGCGACCAGTCTCTCGATTCGTCGAAGCTCAACCGGGCCCAGCCAGAATTTCGCGACGGACCGTTCTCGCTCCACGTGGATGTGGGGCGCCTCGTCTCGATCGGCCGAGTAGAAGAACAGCCGATAAGGCCCGGACCGAAGAACTGTCGGCAACGTAATTCAGTGTACTTGGACGGCCGAGGAACCGCCAAGACGTGGGAGTTGCGCCACGAGCGCCCGGCACTGGTACTGTGATCTCCTCTCTCCATTCTGCCGACAAGAGAGATGAGGGGGACTGCCATGCCAGACATCTTTCCTGCCTCCAAGCCTTTCAGCGACCTGGAGGTCCCGAGGTCAGAAGCGTCCCGTGAGGCGGAGCTGAACCCGCAAGCAAGACGTCAGCGCGAGCGCGAGCACAGAGGCCGGCACAGAAACGAACGGGGCGAGGACGGCTTGGAAGTCGACACCTTCGAGCCCACGGCCCCGCCTTCCGACGGCGAGTGAGAGACCAAACCGGCGCCGGCCCACTTAGTAGTGCGTTTCGTAAATACGGTCACGTTTCGATCTAGCATGTAGGGGCACCTCATGCCGCTGACTTGTCCAAATGAGCGGCTCAGCGCCATGTCTTCTCCGCCTGGCGCGCCTTAACACGTAGGGCTATCAGACCGGCTTGACGAAAAACCGCGCTCTGACCTCGGTCTACCAAACCGCACAGGACGCGAGTCCGCTAAGCGGACGGAAGGATCATAGCCCACGGTGGAGCCGTAAGGCGGAACCGTGGGTCCCCGACACAAAATCATGAAAAGCCCTGAAGGGGGCGTAGGAGAAGCCGCGCGGCGTCTCGCGGCCGCATCGTGGACAGCCTCCCGCATCGCACCGGACGAACTCCGAGTTCAAACGGTGCTTCCCAGTCCCCTGGCATTGAGACGACTCTCCTTCCTTAGAGGGCCTGACCTTCGCTAGGGCGTGTTAACACTAAGTCGCAAAAGCTGCTATACTCGGAGGTATGGAGATCACCGAGCAGCAATACCGCCGCATCGAGCCGGTCCTGCCCCGCCAGCGCGGCAATGTGAGCCTGCCGAACCTCACGGTTTTGAACGCCATGTTGTATGTCGCCGAGCAGGGCTGCAAATGGCGCGGCTTGCCTAAACGCTTCGGTAACTGGCACACCATTTATACCCGCATGAACCGCTGGTCGAAGAACGGCGTGCTCGACGCCGTCTTCGAGAAACTGCAGCGCGAGCAGCTGGTCCGCATCCGAATCGAAGCCGTGTCAATGGACTCGACCATCGTGAAGGTTCATCCCGACGGCACGGGCGCGTTAAAAAAACGGTCCGCAAGCGATCGGCAAATCCCGCGGCGGATGGACCACCAAGATTCATATGGTTGCCGCAAATGCTCGAACGGCGATAACCTTCGCTCTCTCGCCCGGCCAAGCGCACGACGCCCAGCAGGGCCGCGAACTGCTCGGTGGTCTGGGGCCACTGCCCGAGCCGCTGCCGCTGCTGATGGACGGCGCCTATGAGGACGATCAGACACGCCAACTGGCTTTGGATTTCGGATGGATTCCCGTCGTGCCGCCCCGGCGCACCCGCCTGGAGCCGTGGGAATACGACCGAGCGCTCTATCGCCGCCGCAACGAGATCGAGAGACTCTTCCGACGGCTCAAGGGATTCCGCCGCATCTTCTCCCGCTTCGACAAGCTCGACGTCATGTTCCTCGCCTTCCTCCACTTCGCCCTCATCGTCGAGGCTCTACGTTTCGATACCCTACGTTAGTGTTAACACGCCCTAGACTCGATCAATAAGGAGGCGAGGATGCCCAACGACAGCACACCCATTCGCATCGTGGCTATGAGCGGCAGTGCGCGGGAAGGGAACAATACTGCCAAGGCGATGGCGCTCGTCCTGGACGAGCTGAGCAGTCACGAAGATGTGGCGGTCGATCTGGTCGATCCTGCGCAACTCGATCTTCGCCTTCCTGGCTCGCAGGACGCTGCGACGATGAACGAACTGAAGGAGCAAGTCACCGCTGCCACGGGCGTCGTATTGGCTACCCCCGAATATCACGGCAGCTACAGCAGCGTCATCAAGCTGCTGATCGAGCACCTCGGCTTCCCGTCGGTCCTAAGCGGAAAGCCGGTCGCACTTCTCGGTGTTGCCGCCGGGGCCATCGGCGCCATCAAGGCGCTCGAGCACCTGCGCAGCGTTTGCTCGCATGTCGGAGCGATCGTGCTGCCGGGGCCGGTCTCGGTAGCGGCTGTCCATAAGGTCTTCGACGAGGAAGGACGCTGTCTCGACCCAGCCGTCGAGAAGCGGATTCGAGGCGTCGCCACGCACCTGGTTGACTACATTCACGGAGCCGTGTGCCCGCGGGTGTGCCTGGAGGAAATGGTGCGCGGGAAATCAGAGCCGCGCCCGTAAGCAAGCGGGCCTCAGGCTGTGGTCCTCAACAAGCGGCTGCCCCGCCAGTAAGACCTTCGTCAAACGCTCCCTCGCGGTCGTGGCTCGGCAAGAAGAGGTTCCCAGCTGGACAAGATACGTCGGCAGAATGAGGCAGCAAGAGGCTGAAAGGAAGCTTGGCATGCCACTTCACAGCGTTACGGCGTGGGGGGTGAACCCTCCCCCTAAGAGTACAGCCAACCCAGCGGCAGAATGTGGAGCTTCTGGTAGCTGTCCCGCACTTCCGACTTGCCTGCCCAGAGGTTCGGCCGGAACCAGTGGTCGTGGTCGATGTACACCTCGTCGCCAAAGAAGTGCACGTTGGGGTACGAGGCCCGGATGAATCCCTTGATAGGGTTGTCGGGGACTTGGCCCGGCCGGGTGTTTTCCCCGGTGCGAACAAAGCCGGGTGGTTCAGGATCGCTGACCTGCCTCGCTCCATCCATGCCGGGCGAAAGTTCGAGTGTCTTGAAATAAGCCCAGGACCGGCCAGAGTCGCTCGATATGGCCGTCGAAAGACGGCTGCGGCCGTAGCCATTGCGGTGCTCCTGGGCGGTGACCTGGTTCCAGACGATCAACAGGTCCCCGGTCGAGGGGATACGCGCCAGCCGAATCGGGGCGTTCGAGCTTTTGAGGTCAGTCAGATCAACCAGGCGCCAGGTCTCACCGCCGTCTCGGGAGTAGCTGCGTAGGGCGCGCATGTTGGTCGAGCGCCCGAGCATCAGCAGGCGGCCGTCGGAGGTCTCGGCAACGCACGCTTCGCCGCAACTGGCGGTACCTCCGTAGCCCATGTCTTTCCACAGGAACAGAGCGCCGGTGTGGTCCCAGGTCTGGCCCTCGTCGTCGGAGTAAAGCATGTGCGTCGCATAGTACTCGGGCAGCCAGGTGTGGCCGACGCCCTTGGGGCGGCCCACGTAGTCATGCGAGAAGCTGGTGTAGGCGGGCAGAATCAGGCGCCTCCTCTCAAGCAGGGTGAGGCTGCCGTGCAGGGCGTAAAGGTCGTCGCCCGGCAGCGGTGTGACGCTGATCTCAGGGGACCAACTGCGGCCTTCGTCCACGGAGGTGCGGAAGAAGATCTGTTGGCGGCGGAGGTTGTTGACCTCTTGCCAACGGCCGTAACAGAGCCCTAGCCGACCCGACGGCAGCACCTGCAAGCCGAGCACATGCGAGTCGCTGTGAATGCGTCTTCCCTTGCCGGGGAGTGAGCTGTCCAGCAGCGGCCTCGGCTGTGACCAACGCGTCCCCCGGTCGTCGCTGACCGAGTATTGGATTCCGCGCCCCATGAGGATGATGCGTCCGCCCTCACGTTGGAACATGTCCCCCTTGAAAGGGATCTTGAGCACGCCATCCTGGGCCGGGGCGGAGGCGGTGGATGTTGCGGTGCCGACTGCCAAGCCGCTGGTCTTGAGGAAGTTGCGTCGGTTGATCACGATTCGCGCCAGAGTCGGGCTTGGCTGTGGCGGTTGAGAGGTCGAGGCATGTGTCGAACAGTCTTTAAGTTGTTGATGACTAAAGGCTTGAGTTCTGATTGGGTTTGTTTCGTGTTCTCGCGTCGTGAGGCCGTACTGCCAATAGAGCCGTCCTCAACGCTCCCTTACGGTCGCGGCTCGGCAGCAAAGAGGGCGCTGCCGGACTTGGCATTGAAAGATAAAGAGTTAAGTAGGAATTGGGTTCGTTTTATTTCCTTTTGCCCACGCCGCCGGAGACATCGCCCGGCCAGCGTTTCGACCCTGCTGCGCTCTCTATTGTAGCGGTCCTGTCTAGGGGTATTGCCCATCAAATCATCCCGACTTCAGCAGCGTACGTCTTCCGGGGCGAAGGCGGTCGCCCGCATCCATGAAGGACTTGGGGGCGCCCGGGGTGGGGCGGGATGGCATGCGGGAACTTGCAGCCGCTACAATCGACCAGAACAAGTAGGAGTGAACCCACATGCAACTCTCCCGACGCCAAGCCCTTCGAAACCTCACCAGCTTCTTTCTTGCGTCGCCCTTGCTCCAAGGGCAGGAGGGCCTGCCGCCGATCGACCCGCTGCTCGAGCCGATCAATGTCTTCGATTTCAAGAAGCTGGCCAAGGACAAGCTCGACCCGATCGCTTGGGGTTACATGAATGAGGGCGGCAAGGACGAGGTGTCGCTTGGCGAGAACCGCACGGCGTTCAACCGCATCATCCTGCGGCCCCGTTGGCTGACCGACGTTCACCAGATCGACCTCACGACCACGTTGTTTGGCAAGACCATGAAGTACCCCATCTATATCTGTCCGGCAGGCGGCAAGAACTGTTTCTATCCGGACGGGGAGCTGGAGACAGCCAAGGGAGCCGTCGAGGCCGAGTCGTTCATGATGACCAACGGCGGCATCGATGACCTGATCCGCAGCGGGGAGGGCCCGCAGGTCTGCTGGCACTACACGATCGGCGGCCAGTTTCGCACCAAGAACATGATGCTCAACTTCGTGGAGCGGCTGGAGGACAACGGCTACAGCGGCATCACCTTTACCGTCGACAACATGTTGGTATCCCACCGCGAGCGCAGCATCCGGAACGGATTCGTGCGCACGTGGTGCGGTGAAGGCGGGATCCCTCGCGACGCAGAAGGCAAAGTCGTCTACAAGGAGGGCGATCGCGACATGATGTGGACTACCGGGGTATACCCTTCGCGCCCCTTCCCGACAGCAACGTGGGACACGGTTCGCCGGCTTCGTGAGATGACCGACATGCCGATCATCATCAAGGGCGTGCTGACGGGCCAGGACACTGAAATGTGCGTCCAGACCGGCATGTCGGCGGTCGTCGTGTCAAACCACGGGGCGCGGCAGTTGGACCACACCGGCTCCACCATCGAAGCCCTGCCCGAATGCGTGCAAGCGGCCGGCGGGAAGATCCCGGTGTTGATTGACGGGGGCTTTCGGCGGGGCACCGACATCTTGAAGGCGCTGGCTTTGGGTGCGACGGCCGTGGGGCTCGCCCGGCCCTACCTGTGGGGTCTGTCTAGTTTCGGCTCGCGGGGCGTGGCTCGCGTGCTGGAGCTTCTCCGCGTAGAGCTGGCCTTCGACATGGGCATGAGCGGCGTCGCTAAGATCTCTGATATCGACCGCAAACTGGTCCGGATTCGTAGTTGACTACCGACTGCCGAGTGCACGATCCAAGAGCGGTAGCAGACCCCATCCACAAAACCACCGAGACCGAAGTAAACAGGTACGGTGCTACGCGCGTGGTGCAGTGTGCCCGGGAACGTATGGGACGGGTCCGCAGCCTTAGTGCAATCGATCCCGGTGTCCTGGCCCGCACGATCGTTCGGGACAGGGTCTTGTCGACGCGACATAGCCGAGGGCGTGGGCCTGCGGGCCCGCACCCTTTTGACTCGGCTCTCAGTCAGCGCCTCTGGAACACAAAAAAGAGGGGGGCCGAAGCCCCCCTCTGGTTGAAAGGTTGTTGTCCCGTCTCTCGGGGTTGTTAGTGGTTCAGGCCCTCCGACGGACAGCCCAGCAGGCCGAACTCAACCGAACTGATGGTGGTCCCCTTGCTCAGGCCGGTCACGCCCACGTGCAGCCGGCGGCAGTCGATCAGGCGGTCGCCGTCCGCGTCAAACTGCAGCACCAGCGCTAAGTAGCCCTGCGCCAGCGTCGGGATCCCTGCCCCGCCGTCCGTGATGAACGCATACCCGTGCGCATACTGAAACTCGCACATGATCACCAGGAACCCTTGGAAGTCCGGCGTCGGGTCGATGTTCCACACCGGATTCCCCGCCGACAGCGTGAACGTCATCTGTTCCCCGCCCTCGACGATCGTCGACGTCGCCGTGTCCGGCATCCCTCCGTCGTCGCCCACCTGCCCGATGTAGTGCACCATGCACTGTCCTCGTTGCTTCGGCGTCCCCTTCCAATCGTACGATGTGTTCGACACCGCAATCCCGGTGTCAAACCCGAAACGATTGGTCACAAACGGGACAGCAACGTCGTCGCGCACCGTACCACTGACACGAACGTGGCCGGATCTCCGCCGACGTCCACAAACCGTGGCCTCGGAGCATCGACGCTCGCCACCCCCACGTCACTCAAAGGCGCGAACCGCGCATCCATCTGGCCCGACCCCACGAACGGCTTGTCTTCGCTCGTGTCCGTCTCCCAGTGGATGTCGACATGAACCCAGATCTCCTGCGGTACGAACGGATCCCCTTCCTTTAACTCGTACACCACGAATCCGTTGCCGTCCGAGTCCAGATCCACATCGGTGCCGCCGCCGCTCGGAGCGACCGCACCTCCCGCGCCGTTCTCATCCGTCCCCGACACGATCTCTAGACACAGATCACCGCCACCCTGCGAGACCGGACACGACGACAGCGCACTGCCGTCCTGATCCACGACGTCCCACACCTCCAGCGTCACCCCCATCGGGATGTTAAAGAAGCGCAGGATGAAGCGTGTCGCTTGCGACGCCCCGCCCCCTGTCGCCGCCACCGACTGCGGCGGCGCGAACGGACTGTTAAACGTCAACTTCGGATAGCGTTCTCCGTCGCGTTGGAGGCATTCACAAACGAGGGCGCGCCCAGCGTCCTGAACGCCGCCGCAAACCCTTCCTGTAAGTGAACGTTGAATGTGCCCCAGAAGTCCTCGCACTGCAGCCCCGTGATCCCGTCGTCGTATGTCACGATCAGGCCCTGCAGGATGATGCCTACCGCCCCTTGGTTGGTCTGCACCGAGATCGACGCAAACGCCGTCACCCCCAAGGTCGCGATGATCGTCCCGCCGGCTCCCAGCGCCGCCGCGTTCCCGCGTACGTTGGTGAACCGCGCCGTCGACGTCAGATCAAAGCAGGACTCGCTGCTGGTTTGGTTGAAGAAGTCGTCGCACAACGGCGTCCCATCGATTGCCAAGGTCGATGGCAGGGTCGCTGCCACCGGCCTCGTACATTGGCCGAAGTTCGGGTAGCAGTTCGCCGCCCCCGGCACCGGGAACTGAACCCCGTTCCACGTCAGCGTCGACGGCCCCGTCAGCAGCCCCTCGTGCGGACACGGATAGCGGATGTCGGGAAGGTTAAACGGTGGCGAGCCGAACAACGGTCCGCAGGGCTCCCCGGGACCCGCCAACTCCGACGTGTCCAGCGCCTCGAAGCTGTTGTTGTCGTTGACGGTCATGATCGCATCGGTGTGATTATCCACCGGGTCGTCATCGACCAGACCGTTGGTTACCGCCGTGTTCAGCGTCAGATTGACGTTCATCTGAATGTACTGCACCAGGTTCTGCTGCACCGGCGGAACGTTGGGGTTGTACACCCCGTCGTTGGTACAATCCAGCCGCGAGTCGCCGACGCGCGCGGACAGGTTCTCGGCCCGCAATATGTTGGGCACGAAGGTCGCGATGCAGGTCAGGCGTCCCAGCGGCTGCACCGCAAAGTTGATAAACTGGGCGTCTGCCACGCCCGTGTTCGCCAGCGCCAGCAGCACCACCGCCAGCCCTAATGAGATCTTTTTTTTGTCGCTGCCATCTCACTCTCCTTTTTCTCTTTCTCTCCACAAGAAGCTTGGGTCAGCACGGCCCCCTTGCCGACAGGGATCCCGCTCCGACACCGCGGCTCAATTCCCGTAAGACTTCCGACTCGACTGCAAGGCAAGCTAGGGCGTGTTAACACTAAGTCGCAAAAGCTGCTATACTCGGAGGTATGGAGATCACCGAGCAGCAATACCGCCGCATCGAGCCGGTCCTGCCCCGCCAGCGCGGCAATGTGAGCCTGCCGAACCTCACGGTTTTGAACGCCATGTTGTATGTCGCCGAGCAGGGCTGCAAATGGCGCGGCTTGCCTAAACGCTTCGGTAACTGGCACACCATTTATACCCGCATGAACCGCTGGTCGAAGAACGGCGTGCTCGACGCCGTCTTCGAGAAACTGCAGCGCGAGCAGCTGGTCCGCATCCGAATCGAAGCCGTGTCAATGGACTCGACCATCGTGAAGGTTCATCCCGACGGCACGGGCGCGTTAAAAAAACGGTCCGCAAGCGATCGGCAAATCCCGCGGCGGATGGACCACCAAGATTCATATGGTTGCCGCAAATGCTCGAACGGCGATAACCTTCGCTCTCTCGCCCGGCCAAGCGCACGACGCCCAGCAGGGCCGCGAACTGCTCGGTGGTCTGGGGCCACTGCCCGAGCCGCTGCCGCTGCTGATGGACGGCGCCTATGAGGACGATCAGACACGCCAACTGGCTTTGGATTTCGGATGGATTCCCGTCGTGCCGCCCCGGCGCACCCGCCTGGAGCCGTGGGAATACGACCGAGCGCTCTATCGCCGCCGCAACGAGATCGAGAGACTCTTCCGACGGCTCAAGGGATTCCGCCGCATCTTCTCCCGCTTCGACAAGCTCGACGTCATGTTCCTCGCCTTCCTCCACTTCGCCCTCATCGTCGAGGCTCTACGTTTCGATACCCTACGTTAGTGTTAACACGCCCTAGAAAGCCCCACACCAGCGGCGGCTCTTCGTGGACGCCACAGGACCACCCGACAGCGCCCCACAACCAACCGCTGCATCAGGGGGTCCTCGGGGGACCCGCCTGAATGGGTAGATTAGCAGATCGACGGCTTTGAACACAACCGTACCGGAGCGAGAGCGATTCAGGTCCGAGACTCTCTGATATGATCGTGCTCGTAAGGCTGCGATCCTGTAGCGGTCTTGCATTGACGGTATTTCCGGCCCCTGAGCACGCGGCGCAGCCATGGCGTGGTTCAACAAGTCTGACAGTCCCTCGGAGCAGCCCGAGCCGAAACGCGTCCGCACTGAGGGGTTGTGGATCAAGTGCGACTCCTGCCGCGCGATCATTTGGAAGAAGGACCTCGAGGCCAACCTGCTGGTCTGCGACAAGTGCGGCTTCCACTTCAAGATCGATGCGCGCTCGCGGCTGCGGCTGCTGTTGGACGAAGAACGATGGGAAGAATCTGACACGAAGCTGCGCACGACCGACGCACTCAAGTTCGTTGACCAGCGCCCTTACCAGGAGCGCCTGAAGGAGGCCGAAGCCGCCACCGGCCTGAAGGACGCGATCGTGTGTGCCGAAGGCAGGCTGGCCGGCCGGCCGGTTGCCATCTGCTCGATGGAGTACCGCTTTATCGGTGGCAGCATGGGCGTGGTGGTCGGTGAGAAGATCACCCGCGCAATCGAACGCGCCGTCGAGAAGGGGACGCCCGTCATCATCATTTCCGCTTCAGGCGGTGCGCGCATGATGGAGGGCGCACTCAGCTTGATGCAGATGGCCAAGATCTCGGCTGCGCTCACCCGACTTGGTGCGGCCCGCTTGCCATACATCAGCATCCTCACCGACCCGACCACTGGCGGTGTGACCGCCAGCTACGCCATGCTGGGTGACCTCAATATCGCCGAGCCCGGCGCTTTGATCGGCTTCGCCGGTCCGCGCGTGATCGAGCAAACCATCCGCCAGAAGCTGCCGAAGGGCTTCCAGAGGTCGGAGTTCCTTCTCGAACACGGCATGCTCGACGCCGTGATCGCACGCAAAGAGATAAAGGGCTTTGTGGCTCACGCGCTGGACTTCTTCAGCGGCCCGGTGCAATGACTCGCCGGCGGGGTATGAGTTATCCGGATGCCGTCGAGTATCTGCTCTCGCTGATCGGGCACTTCCGTTCGCCGACCTTCGGCCTCGAGCGCATGCACCGTTTGTCGGCGGCGCTGGGCCGCCCCGAGACGAGTTTCCGCACCGTCCACGTCGCCGGCACGAACGGTAAGGGTTCCACCGCCGCGATGATCGAGGCGGGCCTGCGCGCCGCGGGGCGCACAACCGGGCTCTACACCTCGCCCCACCTGGTGCGTTTCAACGAGCGTGTGCGGCTGAACGGCGAGGAGATCGGGAACTCGGATTTCGCCGCCCTCGTGGACGAAGTTCGCACGGCCAATGACCGCTTGGCTGACGAAGCCGGACCCCACACCCACCCCACGCTGTTCGAGTCGATGACCGCCGCTGCTTTCTGCGCCTTTCGCGATGCGGGAGTCGCGTGGGGCATCGTAGAAGTCGGACTGGGGGGGCGGCTCGACGCGACAAACATCGTTCAACCCGAGCTGGCGGTTCTCACTTCCATCGACTTGGATCACGAAACCTATCTCGGCAATGGCGCCGGAGCGATTGCCGCAGAGAAGGCGGGCATCCTGAAGCCGGGAATACCCGTCGTCACGGCTCCCCAAAGGCCTGAAGCGCTGGCTGTGATTGAGAGCCGCGCCCGCGAGCTTGGGGTAGCCTCGATCCGTGTCGGCTCGGATTGGACGGCGGACAAGGTGGGCCACACCGACGGGTGTTACCGCTTCGACGCTGTTCGTAACACAGGCTCGGGCGGTCGCCTGGCTGTCGAGCTAGCGTTGGCTGGTGAGCATCAGGTCGACAACGCCCTCAGCGCCGTTGCCGCGCTCGACTGCTTGGGCGTTGAGTGGGAGGCGATCCGCACCGGCCTCGCTCAGGTGCACTGGCCGGGACGCCTCCAGCGCCTCGGAACCCGCCCCGAGATTCTGCTCGACGCAGCCCACAACCCCTCCGGGGCGCGGGCGCTGGCGAAGTTTCTGCGCAAGCATCGCGCCGGCCGGCGCATCCACTTGGTGTATGGCGCGGTGCGGGACAAGGCGATCGAAGAGGCAACGGGCGTGCTGTTCCCCTGTGTCGATCGCGTGATCCTGACTCGTTCGCAGGTCGCACGCTCGCTTAGCCCCAACGGGCTCTTGGAGATCGTAGACCATCATCACCAGAACATTTCGCCGGCGCCGAATGTGCAAGAAGCTCTGACGCGCGCGGAGGCGGAGGCATCTCCCGACGACGTGATCCTGATCGCCGGGTCGATCTTTCTTGTGGGGGAAGCGTCGGCGGCCCTGGAAACGGCTCAAGCCCGGCTGCCATAGTGGCAGTGTAGGTGTCGTTCGTCTCTGTCGTACGGCGCTGAATTCGATCAAGCATGCTCGGCTACCTTCGCTCGGTCTTGTGGATGTGCCCGCTGATCGTGGTGGCGACGGCTGTGATGTGGACGGTGTCGCTGGGGGCGTCGCTGTTCGACCGGACGGGCCGCCTGCAACACAAGGTGGCCGTCGCGTGGGCGCGAATGCTGCTGCGCATCTGTATGATCCGGGTGGACGTGCTGGGCGCCGAGACGCTTGACCCGGATCAGCAGTACGTCTTCGTCTCGAACCACTCCAGCTTGGTCGATACGCCGGTGATGTTCGGCTCAATGCCCCGCGAGTTTCGGATTCTGGCGAGGCACGGCCTGTGGAAGATCCCGTTCATCGGCTGGCACCTGAACCGCGCAGGTCACGTACCCGTAGAGCGCGAAAACCCTCGGGCGGCCGCCCGTAGCCTAGCGCTCGCCGCGGAGAAGCTTCGCGGCGGCTCATCCTTGCTTATCTTCCCCGAAGGCGGACGTACTCGTGAGGCGACGATGCGGCGCTTCAAGGCGGGTGCCGCCGCGATCGCGATCCAGGCGCAGCACCCCATCGTCCCGATGGCGCTGGTGGGAACGCGCAAGATCCTCCCCCCCAACTCGGCCCACCTGCACCCCGGCCGCGCCGAGCTGCGCGTCGGCAAGCCCGTGGCCACGACAGGACTCACCAACTATGACGTCGCCCAGTTGATGCGCGACGTGCAGGAGACGGTGGCCAAGCTATCCGAGCCCCCACTCAAGAAGTAGCGGAGCTAGGGCGTGGGCCGCGGCGGCAACGCGATCGGCCCGAAGGCCGGCACGGCCAAGTCCTCCGCGTCGGTGACGTTCGAGGGCGGGTCCATCCCGTAGCCATACCAAAGCACAAGGCTCTGGGGATACTCGTATCGCCGGTTCAACTCAAGAATGACGTCCCCGCCTGTGTCCGCGGCAACCGACGCCCGGTAGATCACCGGCAACGGCCCGCCGTCCTCACCGGAAATCCCGAAGCCCAAAAGCCGCCCGTTCGCCTGCAATCTCCCGTTCACGCCCGCAAAGCGGACCCGCAGCCGAAACGGGGCTTCCCAGTCCGCGCCGTTGAGCTGAGGGCCGGGCTGTAGCGAAGAGCACTTCGCCGAGAACAGGTCTTGGCAGACGCGCTTCGCCAACCGCACACCTAGGCGCTTCAGACTCGCCGTATCGAGATGGATCAGGTCCATCAGCGTGAGGTCCACTGCGGCGACCATCCCCGTCTTCGTGATCTTCTTGGCGACCCGCCGCTGGGCTTCCTGCACCGCGCTCCATGTCCGGCCGTTGCGGCTCTCCGTTTCGGCGGTGACGTTTCGCGAAAGCTGAACGAAGTAAAAGGGCAACTCGGTTTGCGACAAATCCTCCCGGACACTCCCGACGAACGCCTGGAACCGGTCGAGATATTCGTGCGTGCGCTCCGGGCGAGCATCGGCCTCGCCCTGGTACCACAGCACGCCCGCCACCCGCCCACCCGCCAGCCCGACGCGCGCGAGCATGTTGCCGTAGAGCGATTCGCGCCCCTCGCTCTTGCGTGCCGGGTCCCATTCCCACAGCGACGTGCCGCCCTTGGCGCACGGGATCAGTCCAATCGGCACGCCGGTGCGACGCACCATCTCTTTCGCGAACGACAGGCCCAGACCCGAGCCGATGATCAGTCCATAGCGCTCGCGGCGCTCGTGAAGCGGCTCTTCTGCCTTGGCCCAGACGTCATTCGGGCGCAAGGCGTGCACCCGCAGGTCGGGCTGTTCGATGCTCTCGAGCTCCGCCCGGCCGACCATGTTTGACTGTCCGGCAAGCACCCACAGGTCGCCGACCAGCACCTGCTCGAAGATTTCGCGGCCGACCTGCCTTCCCATCGCATCTTCCTGGAACAACTCGACCCGATAGGGGCCTCCCGCGGGTAAGCCCTCCAGGCGCGCCGACCAATCACCGGCGGCGAGCGTCGCGACCGAACGATCGGAAAAACCAGAGACCGGCCCGTCAGCGGAGCTAAGCCGCAGCTTCAGCGTTCCGGCACTGGCGGTGCGGCCTTCCAGCGTGAGTGATCCCGTTCCGTCGGCTCCTTTTTGGATGACCTGGTAGCTGTCCAAGCCGCCGCTGATCTCAAAAGCCGACACCACTTGGACAACGCTCAGCAAGATCAGGCGAATCGAGGCAACTCCCGCGCGAAATCGCATAGCGCCCCATTGTAGCTGTCCATGGGCTCACGCCCAGGGCTGTGACTTGGGTCACGGCGTTGGGGCGAAAGCCGATTGAGCCGCCCTTGCAGCGCTCAGGGAAGGTTAGTGGGCGTCGGTTGCCCTGGGCTCACGTTCAGGGTTGCTATTTGGAGCACCCCTGCGGGGTCGCTGGGGAGTTGCTTGAGCTCGGCACGGTCGCCGGTCTCGGTCGTGTGGTCCCACTCGCGGATCGTGCGGAAGTCTTCGATCTCGGCGAGCCCGCTGAGGATGGGTCTTTTCTCGGCCTCGTAGAGCTTCTGCCGGCACAGGTAATTGTTGCGCCCCTTCATGTAGACGACGCGCAGCGGCCGGGCGAGGTACTTCTGAAGGAATGGGATGTCTTCGTTGTAGAGCTGCTCCTGAAGGTTCTTCGTGCCGGTAGAGATGATGACGCGCTTGCCGTCGGCAATCGCGGGGATCAGGGCAGTCCCTGCTCCCGGCGCACCGCCAAGCACTCACGAATCGCATCGTGCAAGTTGAGTTCGGCTTCCGCCTCGGTGGGACCCTGGCTCACGCAACCGGGAATCGCCGGGCACCCCGCAATACAGACGCCGTCTTCATCCTGAAAGATCGTGATCGGCAGCTTCATCGGCTCCCCTTTTTCTAATGCGAGTATTGCACAACCAATAGCATGGAGAACAAGAAAAGGCCTGGAGCTCTGCGAAGCTGCCATTTTGAGCGACGGTGTCCCGCCTTCGTTGGCCTGTGGAATAGAATGAGGTCAAACGCGCGATGGTTTTGCCGGGCAGACCAAGTCCGCTCGCAATGGACGAGGTCCGATTACCCATGAATGCCACCGATTGGAGTTGAGGGGCTAAGCTGTGACGGAGCGCTCGGAGAAGACCGCAGGTCTCTTCGAGCCTTGCGCCGCGCGCTGCTGCCCTAGTCTACGCGTGCGTTGCGGGAGGAGGTTTGGCCTGTTGTGCCGCGAGCAGGGCTGCTCCCTGTGTGATCACCTGCTCACGGAGGGCGCTGGGAACGAGCTGATACTGGTCGCGAAAGCACGGGGCCACCTTGTCTTTCACGCAGCCGGCGAGCAGATCGAGGAACTGATGGCTGCTCGAACCGACCCCGCCGCCCACGACGAACGCTTCGGGGGCGAGCAGGTTGATCGTCGCCGCCACGGCCAGGCTGAGGTAGTCCGCGGCACGGGATACGACTGTCTTCGCAAACTCATCTCCCGCCGTCCAGGCAGACAGGATCTCCTTGCTGGACGGTTGGCTTGCTGAGGGGCGGCCTGCGGTCAACCCGCTCGCTTGCCACAGTGAGGGGTCTTCGTCCGCTACGTGCCCGGCGAGTTGGCTGATTCCGGGACCCGAGCAGACGGCCTCGGCGCACCCACGCCCTCCGCAGGGACAAGGAAGCCCGTCGGGCATCACGACGATGTGGCCGATTTCGGCCTCGCCGGTGTCGCTCATCACCTGGATGTGCCCGTCGCGAACGAAGCCCCCGCCGATGCCGGTCCCCACGGTCATGTAGAAAACCGTGCCACAGCCCTTGCCAGCCCCGAAATGCGCCTCGGCCAGCGCGCCGAGCTTGCAGTCGTTTTCGACGGCGACCGGCAATCCAAACTCAGCCTCAAGCGTTCGAACGACCTGAAGGTCGCCCCAACCGTCCTCGTGGAGGCAGGAGAAGGGCTGCCGCGTCGAGCGCCGGACGTAGCCCCCGAAGCCGAAGCCGCAGGCCTGGAAGGTCCGGCCCTGGCGCTCATGCTGCCGCTTGAGCTTGTGGCCGGCTTCGACCAAGCGTCCTAGGCTCTGCTCGGCACGATCGTCCTCGGCACGGTAGAGGGTTTCGGTGTCGAGGATACGGCAGTCATCTCCCGCCACAGCGGCAACGAGCTTCGTGCCACCGGTTTCAAAGACAAGGTAGGCTGAGCCGTTCACAGGGAAGGGATGATTATAGCGGCCGGGCGCCTCGGTGGCTCGATGCTTAGGACAGCGTTTCACAAGTTCGGTCACGTATCTGAGCGGGGCATCCGCCATCCTGAGCGGGCGGGCACGGGGGCCCGCCCCTCCATGGCAAACCGAAACGTGATCGTACTTGCGAAACACACTACTTAGGGACGGATTAAGCAATGGGGCGGCGCCCCCCTGACGGCGGCACTCATAGGCCCTATACTACTTGCCGAGGAGAAAAACCTTGCCCGACACTGCCCGCCGGACCGTATTGGTTGTCGTCATTGCCGGTACCCTGGCATCCGCCGCTCTCACTGCACCCGCTGACCACGGCAAACAGCTCCTGCCGCACCAGGAACAGATTGCCGCGGATGTGCATGCAGCCGGCTTCGGGTACCAGTACGGAAACGCCAATTGCGGCTGGGTGACGCTGGGAGATCACACGCTTTTGATCGATCTGCCGCGGGGAACGCCTGTCCCGGAATTCCTGGCCTACGTAGAGAAAACCACCGGGAAAGCGGCACGGACCCTCGTCCTGACGAACATCTGGGAGGACGACACCTGGATCTTCCCCAACGTCTACGACCGTGACAAGCGGCGATGGATTCGCGCCGAGAAGCCGGAGGGCCCCGACCCGGTTTTTCCGATCATCGAAGCGCTGGTTGACGGCGGGATCACGAGAATCGTGACGTCGGAGGGAATTCGCGACCGATTAGCGGCCGCGCCGAACAAGCTGCGCACCAACCTGATCGAAGGGCGATCCGAGAGCACCTCCGTAGGCGATCGAACACGGGTGGTTGAGTTCATTCCTCTGGATAGCGCCCGTGGAAAAGGAGCAGGGGCGGTCTATCTGCCTGGGGAAGAGGTGCTGTTCGGCGGCCCGCTGGTGCACAACGGCCATCGGGGCAAGCTCGCCGATCACAGCACATCCGAGTGGATCGAGGTCCTGCGGAACCTGGAGGCCCTGCGGCCGAAACGCGTCGTACCGGGATTCGGTACTTGGGGTGGCTCGGAAAGCCTGGCGCGTTTCCGCAGGGCATTGACGGAGCTGCGCAATCAAGTCAGCCACGGGATCGCGGAGGGCTATTCGCTCGCAGAGATCGAACCGCGCATCGGCCTTCCGTTCGAGCTGCTGTGGTGGACCACGCATACTCGGCCGCGCACCGAACAGATCGAGCACGTCTACCGCGAGTTGACCGTCCCGATCGCACCTTTTAACGGCAAGGCCCCCTCGGAATCAGACGCCCGGCCTCACGCGCTCGTCCTGATAGGCGACAGCCCGCACCCGCCGGCGCCGATTGAGAGGGCGCTGCGGCCTGTATTCGAGGCGACGGGGGTGGTCCCGCACTTTACAGTCGATGTTAAAGCGTTGAGCGCGGAGAATCTCTCGGAGGTGCAGCTTTTCGTCATTCTGCGAGATGGGCGTCAGGTGCCGGCAACGGGACCGCATCGCGAGAAGCTGCGCGTGATGCAAGACCCTCGGCATGGTGAGATCCGCACCTGGATGGCCCTCGAGCAGGAGCAGGCGGTTGTCGAGTTTGTGGAGCGGGGCGGGGCCTTCTTGAATCTCCACAACTCGCTCGGACTGTATCCGCCGGCGGGTCCCTACCTCAAGCTGGTAGGAGGGCGCTACATCGGGCACGGGCCGTACGAGAGGTTCCGGGTCGAAGTCGCCGACCCGCGGCATCCGATCACCGAGGGGGTCCGTGACTTCACGACACCCGACGAGCAGCATACCCCGATCATCTACGACGAGGGTCAGGTACATCGCATCGTCAATAGCCGGATGGATAACGGCACGGTCGTCCCAGCGGGCTGGGTGCGGGAGATGGGCCGCGGCCGGGTGTGCCATCTGGCAGGCGGGCATCCGCTCGAACCATTGCTGCACCCCATGTATCAGCGGTTGATGCGCAACGCCGTCGAGTGGTGTTTGCGGAAGCGGTGACGCAAGCGGCTGAACTAGGTGGCGATGCCGGCGAAGGAGATGTTGAGGCCCCAGAACGTAGAAAGGCTGGCCCGCAAGCGGGCCAGCCTTTGGACTTCACTGAAGTTTGTCCCCCCGGCTTACTTCAGCGGCTCGTCCCTAGTACAAGTAAAGTTTCCCACGAACTGCTGCTATCGACAATAGCCATTTGGGTTCATTTTTAGGGGTACGCGAGTACCTCTTACAAGCACAGTACTTCCACCGAGAAGGGGGGTATCCCTGGTACCAGCTCGCCCGATCGAGAGCGTCGCCTAGGCAGCGGGGTGAAGTAAAAACAGTCAGCGTTTGCGGCGGCCGCCTGTGCCGGCACCGGCCAGCGCTTCGACGCCGCCCTTGCCACAGATAGCGACTCCGGTTTCCCGCAGAGCAACCAGCAGACGGTAAAGGATGGCGTAAACCACCTGTTCACTTACAGTTTGGTCGCCGGGGAGGCGGAACGAAGCGGGGAGTTCCTTGGAGAGCGCGATCCGCAGCCGGCGTAGCGGTTGCCCTTCAGCGTCGCGACAGGTAGCGATCGTCAGAGGGGTCTGCAATACGGCCCCGGAGACTGCGTTGACATAGAACTGGCATCGAGAAAACCAAACATGATTCGCGCTGTCGGCGGCATCGAACAACAGGATGGGGTCGGTTGCCGAGGCCGGCTTGACCTCGACGACAATGAGTTGCTCGGTTTCCTCCAGGCTGCACTCGTAGCCGGCTTGCGCCACGAGGTTCTCGATGATGTCGTGCTCGGGCTCGAGGCTGATCAGTTGCTGTTCGCCAGCCTGGAGGATTCTCATGCCGTTTCTATCTTACCACTGGTCTCCGCAGCCCCCGGGGCCGGATCCTGTCAAGGCCCAATAGAAATGCCCCCTTGGTGATAGGAGAGAATCGTCATCGTCGGGGCTGTGGAACTGTGGGAATCGCGTAGCGATTTCCAAGGGGCGGTGGGAAGGGTGGAAAACCATCCACGGTTCCCCGAGCCCGGCACGGCTGCCGCCACAAGGTTTTCCACGCTTTCCATCCGACCCGGCATTTCCACAGCCCTCTTATGAATTCGCAGCTCGTGTTTTCCGCAGCACAGCTCGCCGCCAGGGGTGGTTCGCCGCCGGCTTGCGTCTGGCCACCACGTTCCCCTGCGGTGCCGGCTTCGTCCGCAGCCGTGGCGTCGGCGTGGCGATCACTTCGTGCTCGATCTCGTGCCCCTCAAACCTCACCTGCAAGCTCTCATCGCGCCCCTGTTGGACCGTCACCCGTGCACCCGCCCCCACGCCCTGATTGCGTTTCGGCTTCAACTGCAAACAACGATTCTCGAAACGCACCACCTGGTCGTTGCTCACCACCCGTTCGTATTCGAAGCAGAACACCCCTCGCAGCTCGGTGCCGCGGGGTAGCGCCTGGTGAAAGTCCGCTCCCGCCGCCGGCTCGCAGCAGAAGCGCTCGTTGTGCTCGGCTAAGTACTCCTCGCCGAGGTAACGGTTCGCCGCCTCGTAATCAACGATGCCCCGCAGCCGCATCTTCTTGATCAGGCGGTCCTGGTGCGTGCCGTGATGGCGTTCGACACGTCCCTTGGTTTGCGGCGACGATGCGGCAATGATGCCAATGCCAAGCTTCGCGCACATGCGCCCGAACTGCGTCTCGGGCTTGATGCCTTCCAGTGCTTCCCGCGACGTCGGCTGGCGCTGGTAGACGTTTTTCCAGTCGCAGTACAACGCCTTGGGAACGCCGTGTTGGCGCACCCAGGCTTGGAGCAGATCGGCCGCGGCCCAGGTCGTTTCCTGGCCCGAGAAGCGGCACAGTGCAAGACCGGTCGCGTCATCGACAAAGTTCATCAGACAGGCTTTCGGGCCGCGTCCTTCCAGCCAGTGGTGGTGCGAACCGTCGAGTTGAATCAGCTCGCCGAAGTGCGCTTTGCGTTGCCGCCGGCTGCGATGCGGTGGGCGCTTGCGACTCCGGCTCCACAGGCCCGCCGCGAGCATCCAGCGCCGCAGCGTTTCGCGCGGCACTTCCAGGCCCTGATCGGCTGCCAGATGTTCCGACGCCAGCGTCGGCCCGAAGCGCTCGTGCCCCTCGCCCGCATAGTTTGCGTGCACCAACTCGAGAACCTGCTCGCGGCGCTTGTCATCGGCTCGGTTCGAAGCGCGGCCGACGTTACCGTGCACCAAAGCCTTGACCCCGCCTGCTCGGTAACGCTTGTTGAGCCGCTTCGCTTGGCGGTAGCTGACCTCCAGCAGTGCGGTGGCTTCGGTCAACTTCAGTTCCCCTCGTTTCACTCGGCTCAGCACTTCGCCGCGCCTCAACTCCTTGGCACTCATCCATGTCCTTCCCAATCTTTCACCTCCTCGCAGAGGTCCAGATTAGGGGACATTTCTATTGGGCGCTCAAGGGGACATTATCATTGGGCTTCAACACCCCCGGGGCCGGATCCGTCTGGAAACCGCAGGTGGCCTGTGTGTAGATGCCCCTCAGGCACGTAGGCCGATGCTTTGCGGACGGATTATGGCCACCGCCAAACCGTCTGTGTGAGCCGGTCAGAAGATCGAAATCTGCTCGTTGGCGCTGACGAAAAGAACCTCGCTGAGTCCAGGGTGGCACAGTAGGCATTCTCGCGGCTGGTTTGCCAACGAGGCGTAGCGAAAGCCCATGATGGCGAGGTCGGTTTCGCTGGAGTGCTTCTCGACGGCGCGCTCAATGCTCGAATCGTCGCGGAGCGGCACCGGCGTGAGGTTGTGCCGGGCGATGGGGAGACGCCCTTGAGTGATCATTTCGTTGAGCTTTTCCAATTCCTGATCCATACTTTCGGCCGAGTAGCACGGGAAGATCTTGATCTCGGCGCCGGTCCAATCCGGGTGTCCCACGATGATGTAGGCCAGCAGAATCATGAGCGCGGCGTTCTGAAAGTCGTCCCCGGTGAGCCAGATATGGATTTCTTTCCGATAGCCAAAGCGCAACTCCGACGAGCGCAGTACGCAGACGTTAAACCCGAGCGGCGTGACCACCTGGGTGGCGGTGACGATCTCATCGATCTCATCGGGCTGGTGGGACGAGAACTCGAGCAGAACGGTGTTGTTGGGCAGTCCCGACACGCCAGGCATCTGAACGGCTTGGGCGACGGCATGCTCGAACTTTGGCGCGACGATGGTTTCGACAAAGACGCCGGCGTGGCTGGCCTCGGTGCGGCGGATCATTTTCTCTTCCACCAGGCGGGACAAGACTTCGGAATCGACGGTTAGCTTCCCCTCGATGTACTGGATAAACTGGCCGAAGCCGTGCCTGTGGCAGATCCAGCGCAACAGGTCAAACGCGGCGACGCGATCGTGCGAGTGGCGCGTCATGGCCAGCACCGACGGACGCCAGTCGCGGATCCGCGACCCGGCGCGCTCCTGCTGCAGGAAGATCTGCAGCCGCCGGGTGAGCTGGAACATGACGCCCTGCAGAATGGCGGAGAGGCTGCGCTCCCCCTTGTGGACGTAGGTGAGCCCGCGGTAGAAGCCGATCATGATGACCAGCGCCAGCGTGGCGTAGAGCGGGCTCATTTGGAACATCATCATGAAGCACATCACCGCGCCCAGCAGCGACACATACCAGCGAGACCGGAACGTGGGCCGATACGAGGGGTTGCCGGCGAAGTGCTCGAGGAACGAGACCGCGCACAGCGCACCGTAAGTGACCATGAAGAACATGCTGATAATCTGCGACACCGAATCCACGTCGCCCATCAAGACGAAGGTGCTGGCGATGACTCCGGAGGTAAGCGTGGCGTTCACCGGCTCCGCTGCCTTCCCGCGGCCGCGGGCGAGAAAAGCGTTCAGCCGGGCGATCGGCAGCACGCGGTCTCGTGCCAGTGCTTGGAGCGTACGAGGCGCAATCATGATGGAGCCGACGGCGGACGACAAGCTCGCGGCCGCCAAGCCGATGAGAATGATCGGCGGCCAGACGGCGATGCCGGCCATGGCGAGTTGGTCCTTGTCCGCCAGTTGCTCGGCGGTCGCGTTGCCCGCCAGCTTGATTACGATCAAGAAGTAGACCAGCATTCCCGTGATGGTGGCCGCCAACGTACCCAGCGGGATGGAGCGCCGCGGGTTCTTCAAGTCGCCTGACAGCCCGACGCCGGCCGTCATGCCGGTGAAAGCCGGGAAACAAATAGCGAAGACCAGGACGAAGGGGTCGGGGTTGTCGATCGGGCCGGCCACCATAAAGTCCTCGACCGTGCGCACAGTACTGCCGCCAGCGAAGAACATGCCCAGCGAAACCGCCAGGATCGCGCTCACCACCCATAGCACTCGCACTCCCAGGGCCGCGCCCTTGAAGAGGATGAGCAGGATCAGCAGCAGCGTCCCCGGCATGCTGAGCGCACGAGGATCGAGGTCGATCCCGTAGCCGGCCCCGACCCAGGCGTAGAGCGGCTCGAACGCCTCGGCGAATGCAATCATGTAGAAAGCCACCGAGACGGCTTGCGAAAGGTAGAGCGAGATACCGATCGCCCCGCCGATGGTGATCCCGAACGAGCGGCTGATGATGTAGTATTCACCCCCGCCTTCGACGCGGCGGTTGGTGGCGATCTCGGCGATCGCCATGGCGGTTGGGATGGTAACCAGGTGGCCGAGCAGGATGAGAAAGATGGAATCGACCAATCCCAGGTGTGCCACGGCGTAGCCGAAGCGCAGGAACATGATGGCGCCCAGAATCGTGCTGATTGAGGCCAGAAAGACCGGCGCTGTGCCGAAACCGTGCCCGGCCCGGCGGCCCGCGGTAACGGAGGCGCTCTTCGAGGTGGAACTCATCGGTGGAGGCGATTTCGATTCCTCCCACTATACGAGCTTTAAGTTCAAGCGGTGGGGCATTTCAGGACCCGAAACCAGCACCCGGATCCGTCGGTAGGCTTTACCGGCTTGGACGGGCGGCACAGCGAACGACCTGGGCACGGGATGCCGGACCCCCGCATAGAATCCTTTGCTGCGGACACGAAGGCTGGGACGAACGAACCTCGAGGTTTCTGAGATCTCTCTCGGCACCGTCGAGATTGGGATCGACTACGGTATCCCGACTCCGGGCCGTAGTCGCCGTCCCCCAGAGGACGAAGCCGCCCGTCTGCTCCACCGAGCGCTCGATCTCGGCATCAACTTCATCGACACCGCCCGCGCCTACGGTGACAGCGAAGCCATCATCGGCCGCGCCCTTGGCTTTCGCCGCGGCGAGTTCATACTGGCCTCGAAAGTACCACTGCACCAGCACGAGGAGCTCGGGACCCGAGAGCTGCGAGACCACTGCCGGAAGTCCGTTGGCGAGAGCCTCCGCGCGCTCGGGACCGACGTGATCGATGTGATGATGCTACACAGCGGCTCGCCCGCGATTCTGGCGCGGGAGGACGTGTTCGACACCCTCGAAGAGCTGCGGCAGGCCGGGTCAATTCGGTATATTGGCGCGAGCGTCTACGGGATGGACAGCGCGCACAAGGCGATCGAGTCGGGCCGCTGTGACTGTATTCAACTCGCCTACAGTGTGCTCGATCGGCGGCCAGAGCGAGGCGTACTGCGTCTGGCGAAGGAGAAAGACGTCGGCATCGTGGCCCGCTCGGTCCTATTGAAAGGAGCGCTCACGTACCGTTATCGTGATTTGCCGGACGAGCTCTTGCGGCTGCGGTCGGCGGTCGAGGAATTGAAGGAGGTTGCCGGGTGCGCCGACGACGGCCTTCCCGCGTTGGCCTATCGTTGGGCGCTGGGCCGACCGTTGATCCACACGGCGCTGGCAGGGGCATCTAGCGTTGAAGAAGTAGAACAGGCAGTCCGATTCGCCGAAGCCGGGCCGCTGCCCGAGGGAACGGCCGCAGCGGTCGAGCGGGTTGTGATCGAGGACGAGAACATCCTCAACCCGGCGACTTGGCCGATCGCCTGAATTGAGAGCCGCGCGAGCGAGCAACGACCGAGTTGCGAAAGGAGTCGACTGACTGCAAGTCTCCGGCCAGCGTTCCGCCGAACGACTGCACCGGCGCCCTGGGTACAGTTAGCCCCTTTTCGCGCTCGGATGCCGGTGTAAGCTGCTGATTCTATGAGGGCGCGAAAAGGGTAACAGTCCCCTAAGTGGCCCAGAATTGCCTCAAGGAGTGAACTCCCATGCGCTACCAACAAGCCATCCTCGTAAGCTGCGAAATCCCCTGGGACGAACAGGAAAACCTTCTCGAAGATCTCTTCCGCGAAGAAGTCCGCCGGACGCTCCAAGTCGGCTTCAATAACCTCTACGTCTTCGGGACCGCCGGGGAGGGCTACGCCGTCGATACCGCCCGCTTTCAACAGATCGTCAGGGTATTCCACGAGGAGACTCGCGGCGAAGGCGTCTTCCCACAAGTCGGCGTGATCGGGCTCTCGACCGCCAACATCCTCGAGCGGATCACCTTCGCCTGCGAGACCGGCTTCCGCGCGTTCCAGATCTCGCTTCCGTCCTGGGGCGTGCTGGACGACACCGAGATGCTGCGGTTTTTCAGCGACGTCTGCGGCGCCTTCCCCGACTGCAAGTTTCTCCACTACAACCTACCGCGCACAAAGCGGGTTCTTACAGGCGAGCACTACCGGCGCGTCGCAGACGTGGTGCCGAACCTCGTCGCCACCAAGAACACCGGCACGAACCACGAGTCGACGATCGACCTTCTGAAGAAAGCACCGGAGCTACAGCATTTTCTCACCGAGGGGATGTTCCCCTTCGGGACGTTGTGCGGCGAATGCTCGGTCCTCAGCTCCTTCGGCCCCATGCTGCCGTCGAAGACGAAGGAGCTGTTTGAGTACGCCGTCACGGGCCAGATCGAGAAACTTTTCCGCCTTCACAAGGAGTACATGAAGGTCATCACCGACGTGACGGCCCCAATGCGGGGCCCCGCGAAGATCGACGGCGCGTACGACAAGGTTCTAGTGCGGCTCAGTGGGCTGCCGATGCCGCTGCGACTGCTCTCACCCTACGAAGGCTTGCCCATGTCGGTCTACGAAGAGTGCCGGCGCGTGCTTCACGAGGAGTACCCCGACTGGGCCGAGTCAGCTTAGACGACCGAGTCCCCAACCCGAACCATGTCGAACGACAAGGCGTCGAACCACTGGGGGGCGGCGGAGGCGGTCGGCAGCACCGCCTACGCCGATCTGATCACGGAAGAGATGACGCGCCGCAACGCGCGTGTCTACCTCATTAGCTACTTGCTGATCTACTTCGCCGCGCCCGCGGTGTATGTCGGCATCGTACAGGCCGCGCTGATCGACAAGCTCGGAGCCAGTGCGACGATGGCCAATCTGCCGCTCGCAGGTTACAAGTTGGGCGCGTTGGCCCCGCTGATCCTCTCGTGGCTGGCGCCGCATCGTCTGGAGCGCAGCGTCGTGGTCTGGGCCAACGTCGTTACCACGACCGTGATGAGCTTGGTGTTTCTCTCGCTGGTCCTGCCGGCGTCGGACGAACTCCGCATCAACGTGATCATCCTGCAAGGGTTGCTGCAGGGGCTCTCGAGCTCCACCTCGATGGTATTTCAACTCCAGTGCCTCACGCGCGGTACCACGCCGGAAGGCCGCATTCGCGTCCTCAAGCAAACGTATACGCTGACCCCGATCTCCGCGGTCGCGGGCTCGCTGGCCGCGCAGTGGGTGCTCGACCCGAAGTTCAGCTTTCTCGAGTTTCCCTACGACTTCGCCGCGATCTATCTGGTGGCCGTGCCGTGCATGGCCGGAGTCGCCTGGATCAGCACGCGGTACGACCTCGCGCCGCTCGCCGACGAGCCGCGCAAACCCCTGTTCGGGCACCTGCTCGCCAGTGTCCGCGACTTCGCCAAGTCCCGCTCGCTGGTGCTCGCCTGGCTGGGCTATTGGCTGTGGTACGTCGTGCTCGCCATTATTCCCAACCTGGCGCTTCTCGCCAAAGCAAAGCTCGGCGAGGACCCCAAGAACTTCGCCGGGTACCAGAACGCTCTACAGTTCGGCTTCAAGTCGCTGGGCGGTTACGGGCTGGGTCTGCTGGCCATGCGCTACGGGCTTCGCATGAGTGCGCTCGTCTCGTCCGCGTTGCTGGGTGTGAGTGTCGCATGGGCATGGACGATGCCCGGCTACTGGTACCTGTTCGCGTTCGGTCTGATCGGCGCCGGACAGCTCGGCGGCGCGTACTTCCCGAACTTCGCGGCCGTCCTTTCGTCACCCGAGGCCGGTACGCGCAATCTCTCGCTGATCCAACTCGCGGCGCCGGCTGCGTTCTTCAGCCCGGCGGTCCACGGGTGGTTGCTCGACCAATGGGGTTTCCCGGCCAGCTTCCTACTTGCCTTGGTGGCGGCGGGGCTCTCGATGGTGCTGGTGACGGCGATTAGGGAGCAGGCAAGGCCAAAGGATGCCGCGGCGTAATTAAGCCTGGATCCTCTGATCCGTCGGTCAGCCTTGAAGCACGTCATTCCACACTGGACTCCGCCGGGTGAGGGCGGGCAAGGCCGCAGGTCCTTCGAGCTGTGCTACGGGCGTGATGTGTGAGTTCACAGCCGGTCTGGATCGAGCGGCGTCGTCAGACCTTGCTCGTTTTCTTTCAGAGCTTGGTCCGCCATTCGTTCCAGAGCGCTGCTCGATTTCGCGAAGAGCTCATCCCACCGCCGTTCGGACTCCAGCTCTGCTAGTAACCACGCACCGATCGCTTCCTGCTCGCTCTGAGGAAGCTTTGACGCTTCGGAAATTGCCCTTTTCGAGCAAGCTTGTCATCGCAGTTTAGTACATCGTTTCACAAATACGGTCACGTATCTGGGCGGGGCATCCGCCGCCATCCTGGGCGGGCGGGCACGGGGGCCCGTCCCTACACCGATTCGCTGCTGGAGCTTTCCCACTCCCGTTCCAGCATTCTGGTGTACTCACCCGAGGCGTAGAGCGTGAACGGGAAGTTGCCGACGGGCAGCTCGGGGCTCTTGTCGAAATCGCGCCACGCGGCATAGGCGTAGTCGGCATAGCGGAAGTAGTGGCGCAGGTACTCGGCCTGCAACATCTCCCGCGCGGGCGGCTCGCGAAACTGCACAAAGATACCGATGGAGCGCGAGAAGATGCGCGGGTATTCAATGACACCCCAGCTCTTGAGCTTCTCGATTACGTCGAGCGGCGTCTGTTTGATCAATAGATGCGCGAAGCTCTGCGTCTGTAGGTTCGCTGTCGCCAGTTCCGGTTCTCTAGCGCAGACCTCGATGCATTGCTCCAACCAGCGATAGACGTCCTTGCCGACGTAGAAAAGCATACGGATTTCCGCATAACGGCCGTCAAGGAGCTGCCGGTCCAGGTCGGCCAACTCTTGCGGGGAGCCGTCGCCTCCCTGCAGCATCGACAACGACGCCTTGGCGCTCTCCAACACCTGCACGGTCGTAGCGGACTCGGTGAACGGGTGCAGGATCATCGGCGGCAGCGGATGGACGCTGTCCACTTCGAGTGTCGGCTGTTGGGACATGGAACTTCTGAACCCTTATCGGCCGCCGCCTCGGAAGATAGGCTGCGGGGCCTGGAACCAGTATGCCATGGGTCGGGGACGCACCTGCCGCCGCGGGTACCGGGTCAGCAGGCCCAGTCCTAATTGGCATTTCACTACATCGGCACTGATGGTCCGGGCCCGGCAGGGGGCGGTTATCCAGCCGCCGCGCCACCCGCGGCTGCGCCTCAGCCGGCTTCAGCGCGCTTGTTCTGCAGCATCCCGTCGATTGAGAAGCTGCCGCCGCCGAAACCCCACAAGAACAAGAACACAAAGCAGTACAGAGCCGCTTTCTCACCGTTGTTCACGATAGGCCAGAACGACTCCATTCCATGAGCCATCCAATACGCCACGGCCATCTGCCCCGAGAGGACGAACGCCACCGGCCGGGTAAAGAGCCCGATCATGATCGCCAGGCCGCCAACGAGCTCGAGCACACCCGCCACGCCGGACAACGAAGCGAGGTCCACCGCCTCCTTGCCAAGCATGCCGAAGACCTTCTGCATGCCGTGCTCCAAGAACAGGAAGCCCGCGGTGATGCGTAGGAGATTCAACGTGAACTCACCGTACTTCCCCGCGCTGGCGTTTGCCATTTTCATCTGTCCCCTTCCGAGCCGACTGAGGCTCGCCTGCGTCGCCTAGCAGATTATAAGCCTTCTACCTGGCGCTCGCACGGCCGGATCAGGAAGTGTCCCGGAGCGTAGTCGGGCGACGATCGCGGCCAGCCTGGGAGGGTTGCCGGTTGTCGCTACCGCAACCCCAACTCGATGGGCTGCGCTGTCGCCTCATCGGTGAGGACCTGGGCGTCGGGATGGCCCTGCACCAGTGTCGCCGGATAATCAGGGCTAACCTCGCCCGCCACCGCAATGCGGAAGATCGCACGGTGGCGCTCGCCACCCGCGAGGTAGAACCGTATTTTGCGTGACGCCAGGATGTCCTTCATCCCCAACGTCACCGCCATCGGAGGAATCGCCGCTGAGTCGCCGCCGGCCGATCCGATGCTTTGCACCACGATCGAATCATCGTCCAGCGACACCACCCGTGTCAGCGACTCCCGCAACTCCTCCAGCGACACCTTGTGCCAGCGGGAAATCGGCGGTTCGTTGAACGCCACGTGGCCGTGATAGCCGATCCCGCCATAGCAGCAGTCGATGCCGCCCGCCTCCTCCATCCGCGCGCTGATCTGATCGATATGGAACGGATGAGGAAAGTGGTACTGCCCCTCGGGGATCCGCAAGTCAGCGTCGATTTTCGCGAACAACTCCCGGCGCATGAACCCGACGAAGCTCAGGGGGTGCCGCTCGGGGATTAGCCGGCCCTGCCAGTCGAGGAACTCATCCATCTGGAACACGTGGACGTTCTTCCAACTGATTCGCTCGCGATTGGTGAATCCAACCAACAACGGGTACTGCTTGAGGGGACCGACGGGCAGAATCAACCGCGTCGGCTCGCCGCGCTCGTTATGGAGCTTGATCTCGTCGGCGACGGAGCGGGCGAAATCCTCGAGCAGCGCCGGGATGTCCGGCAGCAGGCGGAAGGGGGTTTTCGCCTGAAGCCGGAGTTCATCGACAGGCATTTGCGTCAAGTGAATACCGGCGTTCATACGCTCTGGGTTCTGGGGCGGGTGGAGTCATTCAAGCATAGCCCTCCCCGGCGACCACGGACGTGCACCAACGCCCGCCGCGGCTGGGCGGGAGGAGATATCGATCTTGTAGACTGTTGCCCAACCTCATGGAAGCCGAGCCTTCACGAAAGCGCTGGGGCGTATTGGCGCTGCTGTTCTTCTCCATCATGGTGAACCTGCTCGACCGGCAGGTGCTGTCGGTGATGGCACCGGTGATCCGCGACGAATTCGGCCTCACGAACACCGACTACTCGCTCGTCCTCTTCTTTTTTCTGCTGGGTCTGACTCTATTTCAGTTTCCGGTCGGGGCCCTGATCGACCGAAAAGGTGTGCGCTTTGGGCTGCCTTTGATCATGGTGATCTGGTCGATCGCTAACGGTCTCCATGCTTTGGCGCGGAACCTAGTCCACTTTTGCAGCTTCCGATTCCTGCTCGGCGCGGGCGAATGTGGCAACTATTCCGGCGGCATCAAAGTCATCTCCCAGTGGTTCCCCGCCCGGGAGCGCGCGTTGGCCGGAGGCATCTTCAACAGCGGGACCGTCGCCGGGTCGTTCCTGGCGCCGATGCTGATCGTGCCGCTCGGGCTGGCGTTCGGCTGGCGCGCGACCTTCCTCATCCCCAGTGTGCTGGGGTTGCTTTGGATTCTCCCCTGGCTTCGATACTATCCCGAGCACTCGCCCGCGGACCCGACCCCTCAGGCAGAAGTTGCGGCCTCGCCGTTGCGAACCTCGTTTTGGAGCCTGCTTCGGGTCCGCCAGGTGTGGGGGGCGATACTGATCCGGGCTCTGGGCGGCCCGGTGGTGCACTTCTACTGGAACTGGCTGCCGGAGTACCTTCGGCGCGAGCGTGGCTTCAGCATGGAGGAGATCGGGTGGACCGCGGGAATACCGTTCTTCTTCGCCGGACTGGGAAATCTAGCAGGGGGATGGTTCTCCGGGTACCTGATGCAGAGGGGATGGTCCACCGACCGGGCGCGCAAGGCCGCCTTCATCACGAGCGCGGTCCTCTGCGCCAGCAGCATGGCCGTGCCGCTCGCTCCGAGCGCCGTATGGGCGCTGGCGCTGATTTGCGCCGCCACCTTCGGCATCGCGATCAGCGTTCCCACCCACATTGCCACTCTGGGCGACCTTTTCTCTCAGCGCGTCCTGGCCAGGCTAGCGGGGATGACGGGTCTCGGCGAAGGCATCATGAACATGACACTGATGCTCGCCACCGGCATCGTCGTCGACCGCTTCTCTTACCTGCCCGTGTTTCTGGCCGCCGGACTGATGCCGACTCTGGGCGTTCTAGCCCTATTCACGCTGATTCGGAAGATCGAGCGGATCGAGGTGTAGGGAAGCTGCAAGCGTGGGTGGTATGGAACGAAAGTGAGGCCGGACCGGAGGCGTAGGCCTCCCGACTTGCCGAGAGCCGAGTCTTCGGTTCTCAGGTCTTGCTCAGGCCGAGCGGCCCTCGCCGTGCAACCCCGCCGGCCGTGAACAGTCGCGAGCCGCGCTCCCGGAAACCTCTTCGTCACCTGCCAGTCTGAACCCCTTTGCTGGGCCCCGCCGGCCTTGTGGGACAATGGAGCACTTTTGTGACCCCGTCGGGCCCCAAGAAGGTCTCCAACATCCGCTGGCGCATTGCCGCGCTGGTCTTTCTGGCCACCGTCATCAACTACATCGATCGCCAAACACTCTCGCTTGTAGCGCCCTTTGTTAGCGACGACCTGGAAATCAACGACGTCGAGTACGGCAACCCGAGCCGCTGCCGCTGCTGATGGACGGCGCCTATGAGGACGATCAGACACGCCAACTGGCTTTGGATTTCGGATGGATTCCCGTCGTGCCGCCCCCGCTTCGACAAGCTCGACGTCATGTTCCTCGCCTTCCTCCACTTCGCCCTCATCGTCGAGGCTCTACGTTTCGATACCCTACGTTAGTGTTAACACGCCCTAGTCTGCATTTCTCCCCACGTGGCGAGGCGAAGTACGTGAGAAGGCCGTCTGGGTGAGGCTCGCGAGCCGCTTGGCGCACAACTTCTCCACCCGGCCGGACCTCCGGGTCACCGTTTGCTTACGCGCGCAACCCGGAAGAAAAAGCCCACGACCAGATAAACACGCCGGGACGTAATCCGCCAGCGCCAAGGCAGGGTCCTCTCGACCGTTTCGATTCGCGAGCCGAGATATACATCGGTCCGTAACTGGTCCTCGATCAAACCGGGGTCGGCCCCCAAGAAGAATTGGTCTCGCTTGGCGATCTGACGTTCGAGCCGCGGAAGCTCCGCGTCACCGGCGGTTGCGATCTGCTCGCACGCGTCGGTCGAAGCGACGTCGGTGATGAGCAGACCGCTTCCGCCAGGAGCCACCATGTTCCCCAGCAGCCGCACGTGGGCTGTCCGGATCGCCGCCAGCATCTCCGGCAAGCGGGAATGGCTCTCTCCCATCCCGTCTACGGCTGAGTTCATGAGCTGTGTGAGCAGGCAGGTGGAAGCAGCGACGTCGAACGGCCCTCCGAGGTCGGCCGGGGACGGTTTAGCAGCCTGCTGAATCAGCTCATCGATCTCCGGCTCGGACGCCGTCTCGGGGCGCAGGGCCGCCAATCGCCCGGCGATGCCGCCAAGGTCGATCCCGCCGTTCAGTACCACGCGAATGCGATCGGGCACCGGCCGTCGTCGCGCCGCTCGTTCGAGTGCGTACCCATCGAGGTCAACTAAGTGAAGAGACGAAAAGGCGCCCGCCAGCCTGCTGAGATCGAGATCGTTGCAGTTGCCCGCTCCGAGCACACATAGGCGTCCACCGACCGACCTGCCGCCGCCGAGAATCAGCTCGGTCACCCGCCGGCGATGAGGTCCGAACGACTCCCATCCCTTAGAGGAGCCCCGGTTGAGCTGGACTTGTCGCGCAACCACACGGTTTTCGACAAATACCGGCAGACCCACGGCTCTGGATTCGTTAGGGCTCGCGTTGGGCATCCTGTGTCCAGGCCCGGCCCACCGCATCGGCGGCCAAGATCGCGTCGGCTACCATGTCGGGCCGCACTTCGAACGGCTCGTTGTGGATCGTCTCGCCCTCGGCGGTTGTGCGCTTCGCCACCTCATCGAGCATGGCGGGCTCGGGCTCGTCGAGGCCGATCGCAGCCAGAGTGATCGGCAGGCCGACCTTCGTACAGAAACGCAGCACCTCGTTGATCGTCGAACTCGGCTTGCCTTCGAGCACAAGCTGAACGAGAGTGCCAAAGGCGACCTTCTCCCCATGAAAGTAGGAGTGGGTGGGCGGAGCACTCGTCAGACCGTTATGCACGGCGTGGGCGGCGGCAAGTCCCGACGACTCGAAGCCCAAACCCGAAAGCAGGGTGTTGGCCTCGACCAGCCGCTCGAGCGCGGGTGTCACCACACGGTTCTCGACAGCCCGTAACGCCCCCGCACCGTCGTTGAGCAGCGTGCGGTAACACAACTCCGCCAGGGCCAAGGCGCTCTCGGTGGATGCACCGCCCCGCATGTTGCGAATCCGCCCCTCGACGCAGGTCCGCGCCTCGAACATCGTGGCGAGAGCGTCACCCATGCCAGCGGCCAGTAACCGCGCCGGACCACGGGCGATAACCTGGGTATCGACCAGCACGAGGTCAGGGTTCTTTCGATAGAAGCGGTACTCCTGGAATTGGCCGTCGTCGGTATAGATCACCGACAGCGCACTGCACGGGGCGTCACTCGAGGCCACGGTGGGACAGTTGACCACCGCGAGGTTGAGGTCGGCCGCCATAGCGCGCGCCGCATCGAGCACCTTGCCTCCTCCCGCACCGACAATCACCTGCGCCCGAATCTCTCGGGCAGCGTCTTTGCCGCGCTCGATCTCGGCGAGCGAGCACTCGCCGCCGAAGGGGTGTACCTCGAACCTGATGTCGACCTCGGCGAACGTCCGAGTCCACGTGTCAGTCAACAAGCGCAAAGCCGAATTGCCGGCGACGATCAGCGCCGGCCCTTCGAGTCCAAGATTGTGCATCTCGTTCCCCAACGACCTGGTTGCGTTCTTGCCCTGGGTGTAGCGACTGGGGGAGGAAAAGACGGCTAGCATGGCACCTCCTGGCACGGAGCACTGACGTCCACAAGGCCATAGCCTACGACAATTCCCTCATGCATCCAAGTGCGGATGATTGAGACCGAGGACTTCCGTTCTATATCTGCCCGAACACGGCCGATAAGAGGAGACAGAGCTTGGCTCCCACCCGACAGTCAGTAGCCCGAGGCTCGCGAGGGAGGTGCGCTTACCTCTATGCAAGACCATACGACCGGCAAAAGGGGACAAACACTGATTCCGTTCGCCATGTTGATCGGCGGAGTGCTGGCCTTTATGGGGCTCATCTTCGACGGCGGACGATTGTACTACGAAAAGGCCCGCATGCAGGCGGCGGCGGACGCCGGCGCCCTGGCCGGATCGTGGGAGCAGCAGCGGCGCAACACAGCCAACGTCGACGCGGCTGCAAAGCAGAGTACGAAGCTCAATGGATTCGAGCATGGCGTCGACGGCGTGGACGTGCAGGTGACACCGGGCGCGGGTAACACCACCGTTACAGTCGTCGTGGAACAAGACTTCCCCACTTCATTCCTGCGCGTGCTGGGCTTAACCCAGTCGCTGGTCCGCGCTCGCGCGGTTGCCGGGTTGCGCGCCTATGGGGACGCATGCGTATTGGCCTTGGATCGGTCCGCGTCCGGAGCAATCACTACGAATGGGGGACCGACCCTCGTGGCAACCTGCGGCATCATGTCGAACTCCGATCACTCCACGCGTGGTCTGCGAGCCACCGGCGGCAGCATCGTGTCGGCCACCTGGGTCGGCGTCTCCGGGGGCGCGGACGGGGAAGAGCATTTTACACCGCCACCCGAGGAGGACGTTCCTACCATGCTTGACCCGCTGGCCACCTGGCTCCGCCGGACTATTCCACTTGGCCGGCCGGCTCTTACGACTCAGCTTCCCAGACGTATACGTGCCCCGGAGGGACCTGTGTCTACACCGATACGATCCAGATTACCAACGGATCGGATACCTTCGAGCCTGGTATCTACGTTCTGCACGAGGGAATGAAGATCACGGGCGGCGACGTCAGCGGGACGGAAGTGTCGTTCTACAACATCAACGCTTCGGGAAACGACCACATCGACATCGGTGGCAATGGCATCGTCACTCTTTCCGCGCCTACCAGCGGACCGATGACGGGCATTCTGTTTTTCGCCGACCGTAACTCGCCCGATAAGCCCCCGGGCAACAAGATCGGCCGGGGGAGCAGCAGTTCTTCGTTTCAGGGACTGCTGTACTTCTCCTCGCAACATCTGGACTGGGCGGGAAATTCCCAGTTAGTGTCGGCCTGGACCATGGTGGTCTCCAACACGCTCGACATCTCGGGGACCGCCGATGTGCAACAGATCGGTCTTCCTCCGGACCCCGCTCTGCTGCCGAGCGTCACCAGACCGATGCTTGTCGAATGAGGAGACAATCGATGCGTGGCTGTTCAACAGATGATCGCGCGCGACCGCGCCCAGGGGGCCGGCCGCGCTCGGCAGAGCGAGCTGCGAACCGGAGTCGAAGGCGAGGCAACGCGGCCGTTGAGCTGGGAGTCTCGATCCCTCTGATCCTAATGCTGACCCTGGGAGCCACGGACTTTGGACGGCTTTTCTACAGCGCCGTCACGGTAGTCGGGTCCTCCGTGGCGGGAGCCTTCTTCGGCGCCCACAGCAACCTGTACTCCGTCGATTCATCAGGAATGCAAGGCCTGGCGTCCTCGAGTGCGACGAATCTGGAATCGGTTACGGCCAATGGCACAGAGTACTGTGACTGCCCCGACGATCCCGCCAGCGGTCCCGATGATACAGCGCGAACCGTGGACTGCACCAACGCCGTTTGTCCGGTAAGCGGCTACGGAATGCCGCGGCTCTTCGTGCGCATGAAGGTAACGCATAACTTCCAGACCTTCGGTCCCTATCCGTGGATTCCGAGCGCGACTCCCATCACTCGAAGTACTTTCATGCGAGTGCAATAGTGGGGAGAGAGGTTCCGATCGTGCCTGATCGCACGCACACCTCGACCGTTACGGCTCGTGACAGCTCGCTCGAGAGCGGTGTCACCCGTCATTCGGGCCACCGCAGCAGTACGGTCGTCGAATTCAGTCTTGTCTTTGTTTTGTTTCTTGTACTGATCTTGGGATTACTCGAAATCGGTGGCACGGTGTGGACCTACACCACCGTCACCTTCGCAGCGCGACAGGGCGTGCGCTTCGCGATGGTGCACGGCAGCGCGAACCCTGTTCTCGACGGTGAAGGTAATGACATCACGGACGACCAAGTTGAGGCCGTGGTCCAGGCGAATGCTATTGGACTCGACCCAAACAAACTTGTCGTCGATCCTCCTACCTGGACGCCGGACCGCAGTCGCGGCAGTATCGTCGAACTTCGGGTCAGCTATCCCTACGCCCTCGTGGCTAGCCCGCTCGTTCTTTCCCAAGACACCCTCCAGCTCAGCACCACGGCAAGGGTCGTGGTGGCCTACTGAAGGGCCGCGAAGGTTGAACTTCAATCAAGACCGTCCAAGTTTGCGGCTGTCGTGATTGGGGTACATCCAGAGTGCATTCGGCATCGGGTGGCGATCGCGCGATCTCTTGTGGGTTCGGAGCCAGGTCGCTGAGACGCCGGACTTGAGAGCGCCTGATCAGACTCGCTAGAGGCGCCTCACTCTTGCACGGACGGCCGGATTCAGTATAGTCTCGTTAGTCGACGGCTCTGGCCGGCAGGCACAACAGCGGGGCCATCGCCGATCCACCTCAGAGGAGGCTGCAAAATGGGAACGGACAGTTCTACTCAGGGTGTGCTCGGTCATCACCTGCAAACATTCGGTGAAGGGAATCTCGACGCCGTCATGAGCGACTACGGGGACGACTCGGTGTTGTTCACTCCGGATGCGGTACTCCAAGGTCCGGCAGAGATCAAGCCCTTGTTCGAGGCGTTCTTTGCCGAGTTTGCCAAACCCGGAATGTCTTTCAACATGGACACCCAGGTTGTCCGAGGAGAGGTGGCCTACATTGTCTGGCGGGCGGAGACGGCCGACAACCATTACGAACTGGCGACGGATACGTTTGTTGTCCGTGGCGGAATGATCGCCTATCAGACGTTCGCAGCGAAGATCACCCCAAAGGGCTGAGTAGCGAATCCGACCGCATTGGGCTTGCTTTTGCCCGCCGAGCCCTAGCGTCACCTCCAGCCAATCCGATGAAGCGAATACTGAAAGGGTCTATCCCGGTGTTGGCGCTCTACCTGCTCGGCGGCGCCTTGCTCGATCAGTTCTTTTTTCCCGAACCTGCACCCGACGCGTCCTACTACCCGCCCGTCGGATACGTTTTCGCGAGCGAGATGGAGGGGTTCGAGCAACGCATCCTGAAACGCGAAGACGGACTATTCTGGCTCGATTTGACCTTGCGTCCCAACGCACCGGGGCCACCCGAGCACATCCATGCGTCTTTCTCGGAGCGATTCATGGTCGCCGAGGGGACGCTGAGCCTGCTGGTAAACGGCGAAGTCACGGAGCTGGGGCCGACCGAGTCGTTCCTGGTTTCGCCCGGCACGCCACGCAAGCCTTTCAACCAAACGAACAAACGGGTCGTGGTGCGGGGCCCGCTGACCGAGGAATATGGAATGCCCGAGCCGTTCAGCGTTTTTCTCGCACAGGTTTACGGCTTCTTTGACGAAGACCCCGCCAATCGGCAGGCTCCCAGGGCGTTGCTCCAGATGTCACGTTTTAGCCCTGTTTACGATTCGTGGCTGGCAGACCCACCGGTACCGGTCCAGCGCCTCCTGTTCCATGCCATCGGGCCGACGGCGCGCCTGCTCGGATATAGGACTCACTATCCGCGTTTCAGGCCGCGCTGAGCGTACACGAGGCGCGCATCCTTTTCGGTACCGGAATTGTGTGCCGCTCGATATGGTTGTGGACGGAGACGAAGCGTGACGAGCAGCCGAACCCGCCGAATCCGACACTCATTGCACCCGAACCGCGGCTTCGACTACCCTTCAGGGAAGATTCGATGCCCACGCTACTGAACCCCTCACGCCGCGGCTTCCTGCAGAGCTCGGCCATCGCCGCCGCGGGCAGCATCCTGCCTGCTTTGCGCGCCGCCGGCGAGCAGAAACTTAACATCCTGTGGATCAGCGCCGAGGACATCAGCCCCGACGTCCGCTGCTACAGGGACAGCTATGCGACGAGCCCGAACATCGACAAGCTCGCCGGCGAGGGGGCGCGCTTCACGCGGTGCTTCTCGATCTCCGGTGTCTGCGCGCCCAGCCGCTCGGCCATCATCACCGGCATGTATCCGACCACCATCGGCACGATGCACATGCGCAGCCGGGCCGTGCCGCCGCCCTACGTCAAATGCTTCCCTGAGTACCTGCGGGCGCAGGGCTACTACTGCACCAACAACTCGAAGACCGACTACCAGTTCGAGCCACCCGTCACCGCCTGGGACGAGTCGAGCCGTCAAGCTCACTGGCGCAAGCGCGCTAAAGACCAGCCGTTCTTCTCCGTCTTCAACCTCACCGTCACGCACGAAAGCTGCATCCGCGACGAGGCTAAGCGCATTGAACTCGGCGTCGGCCGGGTCAAGCCCGAAGACCGCCACGACCCCGCCCAAGCCGAGCTGCCGCCCTACTACCCCGACACGCCGCTCGTCCGCCGCGATTGGGCCAACTACTACGACAACATCACGGCGATGGACATGCAGCTCGCCGACATCCTGGCCCAACTGCAGGACGACGGACTCGCCGACGACACCGTCGTGTTCTTCTTCGGCGACCACGGCCGTGGGTTGCCGCGCGCCAAGCGTTGGATCTATGACTCCGGGATTCATGTGCCGCTGATCATCCGCTGGCCCGGCGTGATCCAGCCCGGCTCAGTGGTCGAGGATCTGGTCAGCTTCATCGACTTCGGCCCGACCGTGTTGTCGATCGTCGGCGTCGACGTGCCGGACCACATGCAGGGCCAACCCTTTCTCGGCGAGCAGAAGGCGCCGCCCCGTGAGTACGTCTACGCCGCGCGCGACCGCATGGACGAGACCTACGACCTGATCCGCGCCGTCCGTGACAAGCGCTACAAGTACCTTCGTAACTACATGCCCGAGAAGACCTACGCTCAGACCATCAACTACATGGAGCTGATGCCGACCACGCAGGAGTGGCGGCGGTTGCATGCCGAGGGTAAGCTCGAAGGGCCGCAGAAGATCTACTTCAGCGAATCAAAGCCGGTCGAGGAGTTGTACGATACCGCGGCCGACCCACACGAAGTCGTCAACTTGGCCGAGTCGCCCGAACACCAAGCGGTTCTGCTGCGCCTCCGCCGCGAGCACGAGCGGTGGCGCAAGGAAACCAACGACCTCGGCCTCATACCCGAACCTGAACTGATGGAGCGCATGCGGCCCGGCGGGAAATACGAAACGACTGCCACGCCGACGATCAGCCCCGACGGCGGTTCGCACCGGGGCGCGCTCAACGTCAAGCTGGACTGCGCCACCGAAGGCGCCTCCATCGCCTACACGACCGAGCGAGGTGAAACCCCCCACTGGAAACTCCACAGCGGAGAACTAACCCTGCGCCGAAGTAACACCCTGCGCACAAAGGCCATCCGCATCGGCTTCAAAGAGAGTCCCGAAGCTGCGGCGACATTTCGGATTGGGTAGGTATCGGCTAAGCGCCTGAACCCTGGGATCCACGTGTCACAGGGTGAGGACAGGGTTCCAAGCAGCACCGAGCCTTCCCGCGAAGAATCCGGGAGAAGTACAATTTAACCAGGCTAGAGGGGCTCATGGTCGGCGAAACCATCTCGCACTACCGCATCACCGAGAAGCTCGGTGAGGGCGGGATGGGTGTTGTCTACAAGGCGGAGGACACCGACCTGGATCGTCCTGTCGCGCTGAAGTTCCTCGCACAGCACCTCATCCGAGACGAGGACAGCCGCAAGCGCTTCGTCCGCGAAGCCAAGGCCGCGGCGGCCCTCGACCACCCCAACATCTGTACCGTCCACGAGATTGGCGAAGCCGACGGGAAAACGTTCTTGGCGATGGCCTTCGTCACCGGCCAGACGGTCAAGGAGAAGATCGACTCGCGGCCGCTGGAGTTGAAAGAGGCCCTCTCGATCGCAACGCAGACGGCCGAGGGCCTCGAGGAAGCGCACGACAGCGGCATCGTCCATCGCGACATCAAGCCCGAGAACTTGATGGTGAACACCAAGGGCCAGGTCAAGATCATGGATTTCGGCCTGGCCCAGTTGGCGGCGCGTACGAAGCTGACGCAGAAGGGCACCACGCTGGGAACGATCGACTACATGTCGCCGGAGCAGGTTCAGGGGGAGCCCACCGACCATCGTACGGACATCTGGTCGCTGGGCGTCGTGCTCTATGAGATGGTGACCGGGCAGGTGCCCTTCAAGGGCGACTACGAGCAAGTTGTTGGGTACAACATTCTGAACGAAGAGCCGGAGCACGTGACGGCTCTGCGCGCCGGGCTGCCGATGGAGTTGGAATGGATCATCGGGAAAGCCCTGGCGAAGGAACTTAAAGAGCGCTATCAGAACGTCAAAGACTTGCTCGTCGATCTTCGCGGCCTGAAGAAGAAGCTCGAATCCGGGACCATCAGCAGCCGAACCGGCCCCGTGGGTGTTCGGCAAACCGCCAAATCGCAGACTAACAAGCAAAACCTGGCGTTTGGCGTCGGTGCGCTGGGCGTGCTTCTTGCTCTGGTCTTCGCCGTCCTACTGTTCTTCGCCCCCGCGCCCGTCACCGACGTTCCGGTACGCCGTTTCACGTTGCTGACGGAGGGCGTTCCCACAGGGGCCTCCATCTCACCCGATGGCCGGCATATCGCTTATCTCTCGGGGTCTGAGACTGAGCGCAGCCTGTGGGTGCATGACATTTCTCAGAACCAGGCGCGGGTGGTCGTGAGCGTGCCGATTCGAGACGGGAGCGTCGTCTGGTTCTGGTCGCCCGACAGCCAGTTCATCGGCCTTGGGACCCGAGGTGAGATCAAGAAAGTAGCGGTCTCTGGCGGTGCGGTAGTGACCCTGGTGAAATCAGACAGGATTGGCCGGCTTGCCTGGACACCGGACGGAGAGTCGGTCATCTTCACGCGGTTGCCGGAGCGCCAGCTTTACACTGTGCCCGCTCGCGGAGGAAAGGCCGAGCTGTGGCTCGAAGCCCTGCAGGAAGGGTTTAACGCATACCAACCAGCGTTCTTCTCCGTTGACGAGGGTGCGCAGAAGGTTCTCTACTCGGAAGCGAAGTCTGCTTTCGAATCTCAGATCATCGCCCTCGACCGCACCACCGGTCAGCGCGAAATCGTGGCCGAGGGAGGGCGTGCGGCCTACGCTCCCAGCGGCCACGTAGTCTACGGGAGCGACGCGGGCATTTGGGCCGTGCCGTTTTCCGTTGACACGATGAAAGTGACCGGTAACCCGTTCCCCATCGACGAGAACAGCAAAGGCCCAGCATATCCCTGGACGGAACCATGGTTTATCTGGAAGGGGGCGGGGGCGGGACCGAACCTGAGCGCCTAGTCTGGCGCGACCGTGAAGGTAAGTATCTGGGAACAATCGGCCAACCGCAAGAGACGATCCGCCATCCGAGGCTGTCACCCGACGGGCGCGAGGTCGCCGTGACGGGTTTTGAGAAGAACAACAACGACATCTGGATTCACGACGTAGCCCGCCAGGTGAAGATAAACTTCACGATAGATGAGGCCACGGACCTACTCCCTATTTGGTCACCGTCGGGAGACCGAATCGCGTTCACTTCGGGGCGCACGGGAAGCCGCGCTATCTACATCAAGCGCGCTGACGATAGCGGCGAGGCTGCCGAGATGGTACAGGACCCTGCATTCAACCAATTCGTGACAGATTGGTCACCAGACGAACGGATTCTGCTGTTTTTCAGAGCAGGCGAATCAAGGGGCAACGCGGATCTGTGGTACCTACAACAAAAGGAGGACGGCGACTACGAGGAGGTACCGTTCCTGCAGACTCGCTTCGGGGAAGCCAGGGCGAGGTTCTCACGCGACGGCCGATTTGTGGCCTACATTTCGAACCGCACGGGAGAGTACGAAGTCTTCGTTTGCACCTTTCCCGATTGCCTGAACCAGCAGCGGGTCTCGGTGAACGGAGGAACCCAGCCGCGCTGGCGCAGGGACGGCAAGGAGCTATTCTATGTCGAAGGTGATTCCCTCATGGCGGTGCCGGTCAGCATGGGTCCGACCCTAAGGCTGGGTTCGCCCGAGAAACTGTTTTCGTCGGAAGCCCTTAGAATTAGGTCGGGTCGCAGTTCGAATTACGACGTGACACCGGACGGGCAGCGGTTTGTTCTAGCTGAGCCAGTGGCTGCAGAGGCAGAGGAGCCCACCATCCGCATCGTGCAAAACTGGTTCGCTGAGTTCCAGGATCAGCGAGACTGAGCCATGACCGTCAGTATTTCCATAGTCAGGTTCCTGTCAAGCAGAGCCAGGCCTCGGCGATCAGTCGCGTTTACGCCAATACTGTTCACCTAACAAGCGTGATAGTGGAGGTGAGCCGGTAGTTCGCAGGAACGCCTCAGCGACGGACCGGGTTTCCGCCGTAAACGGCTCCACCCTAGGATGGGATCCGTCGGCGCTCGCGCCTACCACTGGCAACCACACGCAACGCTGGTGCTGGTTCGCGACCTGTTCCGTCGCCCTTTCAGGGCTCCCTGTCTTTTGGCCAACTTTCCCTAGGGTTCCGCCGCAGACGGCTCCACCCTAGTGTAGTGCGTCAAGCAGATTGCACCTTATGCAGGGCGGCACGTCCGCGCTTGACTTTCTCGAGGATGTCGGAGGCGGTCGCGGTCCAGATGAAGGGCGTGGGATGCCCGTTGTGCTGGGCGATGTAGTCGTCAATGGCGGCGACGAGCTCGTCCACGCTGCGAAACACGCCGCGGCGCAGGCGCTTGACGGTGAGATCGCGAAAGAATCGCTCGACCATGTTCAGCCACGACGCCGAGGTCGGGGTGAAATGAATGTGGAAGCGCGGGTGACGATCGAGCCAACGCTTCACAGCGGCATGCTTGTGGGTGGCATAGTTGTCCACGATGAGATGAAGCTGTTTGTCCTTGGGGGTGCGGCGGTCAATTAAGCGCAGGAAGCGCAGCCATTCCTGGTGGCTGTGTCGGGGCATGCACTCGGCGATCACGCTGCCGTCAAGGCTGTTGAGCGCCGCAAACAGGGTGGTCGTGCCGTTGCGCTTGTAATCGTGGGTCATCGTTTGGCCGCGCCCCTTTTTGAGCGGCAGGCCGGGCTGGGTGCGATCGAGGGCTTGGATTTGGGACTTCTCATCGAGCGAGAGAACCAGAGCATGCTCAGGCGGATTGAGATAGAGTCCGACGATGTCGTCGAGTTTCTCGGCGAAACGCGGGTCATTGCTGAGCTTGAGGGTCTTGACGCGGTGGGGCTTGAGGCCATGGGCGCGCCAAATCCGTCCCACGGTGGAAGCGCTGACGCCGGCCGCGGCGGCCATGGTGCGGCGGCTCCAGTGGGTGGCGTTGGACGGTTTCTCGCGGGTGGTCTTGTGGATGATCTGCTGTACTTTCTGCTTCGAGACGGCAGGTTTACGACCGGGCCGTGGGGCGTCTTTTGCAATGCCGGCGATGCTGCTTTCGAGAAAGCGCGTGCGCCAGCGGGCCACCAACTGCCGCGAGACACCGAGCTGTGCGGCGATCTGCTTATTCTCGAGACCGTCGGCGGCCAGCAGGACAATCCTGGCTCGCAGGGCGAGACGAACGGCGACTTGGCGGCCGCGCGCGTAGCGGTCCAACTGCTTGCATTGCGCTGTGTTCAAAGTTACTGGTTGTGCTCTTCGCATCCCATGCCTCCTGTTAATAGAGACGATGGGAAGCCAATATAAGTTACATTATTTATGGTGCACTACACTAGCGAGGGACTAAGACAACGTCACGATCTGCCGAGAACTCCTCCGACGATGGAGGCTCTTGCTGCTCTGAGACTTCAATCCGATGTTGGAGTTCAAAGCCGGATTTGAGGAGGTCTTCGAAAATGGCGGCTTCGACGGGGCGGCTTACCAAATAGCCTTGGATCCGGTCGCAACCTTCGGCGTGCAGAAAGGCAAGCTGTTGAGATGACTCGACTCCTTCCGCGGTCACGCTGAGTCCCAATCGATGGGCCAGAGTGATCAGCCCGGTCGCAACCGCCGCCGACTTGCGGTCCGTCAAAAGATCGGCAACGAAAGAGCGATCCATCTTGAGCGTCTGGAATTGGAAGCGTCGCAAGTGCTCCAGGGACGAGTATCCAGTGCCGAAATCGTCCAATGCCAAACCAATGCCTGCTTCGGCTAGTTTGGCGATCGTGGTAGCGACGCGGTCGACATCGCTGAGTAGAGCCGTCTCGGTCAGTTCAAGCTGAATCGATTCCGGCTTGACGTTGGCCTCCCGGATGATTCTCACGACTTGACCATGGAAGTTCTCGTCTCGCAATTGTCGAGGGGAAACGTTCACGCTCAACTGGACGACAGGCAGACCCGCTTCTCGCCATGCGGCACCCTGAGCACAAACTTCGCTGAGCACCCATTCCCCAATGGAGTCGATCAAGCCACTCTCCTCCGCGATGGGGATAAACTCGCTCGGGCCGACCAGTTCACCGCTGGAGTGTCTCCAACGGACAAGCGCCTCTGCGCCAACGATCGCTCTGTCAACAAACGAGAAAATCGGTTGGTAGTGGATGACGAGCTGGTCCCTCGTAATCGCTGAACTCAGATCATTCTGGAGCTGATGCAATCGCCTAGCTTTGGCATGCATCTCTGGGGTGAAAAACCGCACGTTCCCACGGCCTACCGATTTTGCATGGTACATTGCCGTGTCCGCGTTTCTCAAAAGATCTTCCGCGCGTTCGAGATGGGAGTCGCTGAGGGCAACGCCAATGCTGGTACCCGCTCGCACTTCGTCGCGGCCTATTTTGAAGGGATCCGTGAAGGCCCGGATCACCCGGTTGGCAACCTCTTCCACCTTTTCGATCGAGGTCATCTCTTCGAGCAGAATCACGAACTCATCGCCCCCAAAGCGGGCCACAAGGTCGCCCTTCCCTTGTCGCACGCAGTTGCGCACACGGGAAGCGACCGCGGCAAGCAACCGATCGCCTGCCAGATGACCAAGGCTGTCATTGATTACCTTGAAGTTATCCAGGTCGATAAACATCACCGCGACCCGCCGTCCTCGTTCCTGCTTCACATGGTCGACGGCACGCTCGAGGCGAATCAGGAAAGCGCTTCGATTGGGCAGCCCCGTAAGACGGTCATTGAAGGCTTCATCGACAACGCTTTTCTCCACATCCACTACCTGGGTGATGTCGACTTGCGATCCCGCGATGGCAATGGGATGGCCCTGGGAATCCCGGAGAGCCAACCCTCGGTTGATTACCCACAAGTAGCTGCCGTCGCGATGCTGAATTCGATACTGGCTTTTGAAACGCTCGCTCTTCCCGTAGATGTGCGCCGAGAGGGAATCCTTGAGGTCAGGAAGGTAGTAGCTGTGTAGGCGCGTAAACCACTCTTCCGGATTGTCGGATAGCTCCGGCGTCGTGTAGCCGAGCATCTCAGCCCAGGACCTGGAGTAGTGAATCCTATCCGCTTTGAGATCCCAATACCAGTGCCCGTCGGCCGCAGCCTCAACCGCAAGATGCTCCCGTTCCAGGTGCCAATTCTCCTTCCTGCGCAACTCCTCTTTTGCCTTTTGGTGCCGCTCTTTTTCCAAACGCGCCTCTTCCTGCTTCTTCAGCCAGTTCCGCTGGAGGACCACTGACCACAGCGCAGTGGAAAACACAGCAACAACCAGCACTCCGATCAGAGGAGTTGCTGATGCCAGGAAGATTGCCGCAGCCGGGGCCATGAGGGTTAGCTGAAACCCCCACAGCCACCTCATCGACGTAATCGCTTCGGAGGAGGCCGTTGTAATCAACAACAACAGAACTGCGTGTTCTTCTTGCCGGATGATCAGTGCAGTACCGAGGACGCTGACGCCGCCGAGGACGCCGCAAGCCGAAAGTAGAGCATCTCGAGCCGGAGTGCCATCCACGCCTCGCGCCATCAGGCGCCAGATCCGATTTGCACAAAAAATGACGACCAAGTCGACACCGACAAGCAGCCAAGTCGACAAAGGTCCAAGTCGGGAAGCAGTTTGGATAAGCGAGTAAGCCACAAGCAGGCACACCAGAATCACGAACCGTCGAGCCGTGTCGTCGCAAGGCTGGTCTCCCGGCTGCGTTTGGCCCGCTTCGCACGTCATGCGCAATCCTCGATGGAAACGGGGGCTCCAACGTCAATTGAGGGTTCGAGGCCACGCCGCTTCGTGACCTCCGCAGCGAGTTGCATGAACTGCCCCTTGAGAACCGATGACTCCGCGACGAGCCCGCCCTCCAACGCGGCCTGGCGGACCGAAGCGTAGTCGTTATCGATGACCCATTCCGCGGGAAGCCCCACAATTCTCTCCAGGGCGGACTTGTCGACAGCCCCCCAAGACGTGGCTCGATTCACGAGAATACGCACCTTGTCGAGCGGGATCCCACGCGAGTGAAAACTCAGAATCTTACGCCTGGTGAGATACAGGGAAGTGATCTCCGGTGTACAAACCAAATACACGCTGTCGGACTGAGTGAGGACGTCGATGGACGAAGACAACGTGGGCGCCGGTAGGTCGACGAAAACGTAACGATACATCTTCCTCAGCAGTGTCAAGAGTTCCGGGACGCATCGAAACGTCTCGGGCACCAAGTCCTCTGCGTCAGACGTCCCTACCAGCAGATCGAGATTTTCTTTGCGAACAATCGCTTGGCGTAATGACTCTTCCGTTATTGATTTTGCGGTCAGCGTCGACAAGGGCGTTCGCCCGGGCCTGAGGCCAAGCTGAAACGCGGCCGTTCCGGTATGCAAATCGAAATCCGCGAGCAGAGACTGCCCGGCGTGTCGTTCCGCCACCGCGGCCCCGACGTGGAGAGCTATCGTTGATGCACCGTTGCCTCCCTGCGCCGGAATGAATGAAACGAGTGCCCCCGTACCGGTTTCCTGGTGCTGGGCGTGCTGCTCGTGATTTAACTGCGCGGCTAGGTTCCGGATATCAAAGCTGGTGGGAGATTCCGGGATGTATCCCCAGGCGCCGGCCGTTTTCGCCTGAACCACGGACGAAAGTTTTCGAGGCCCGTTGACGATGACCAAAGGTAGTTCAGGATGACTGCGACGCAGTCTCCGGAGAAGACTCAGCGCCTGGCTCTGGCTCGCAAAATCAATCAACACGCCGGCAGTCGGTTGTTGTGCGGAAACAAGACTCTGCAGGTCACTGATGGTCGGATACCGTCTTACCGTCTCGGGGCTACGTCCGGAATCGCGCAGGACTTGCTCCAGAGACGAAGCCACGTCGGTCGAGGGGCTTATGATGACGACCCTTTTGCGCATGGTTTTACCCGGATGGAGGTTCGCTAGGTGAGGGCCGCTGGTTGTCGCTAGCTAGGAGGCCAACCGTATCTTGTACTCCGCTGAATATCTTCGCCAGCCGTTTCACGGCCTGAGTACGTCTCTCTTCTGCGTGCCGCAACTCGTCGAGAATCTTTTCCTGGGCCGCCATGTCTTTCCTGATTTGTTCAATCGAAGCAATGACCTCTTGAAGTTGTCCGTTCACGGCCGTCTCGAATGACCCGAGCTGTTCGAGGCAATTCTTCGTCTGGCTCTCGGCACGCTGCGCTCGGCTGTCCGTACCACGGAGATCCTCGCGCACAACGTCGATAGCCACCTCGAAATGGGCCACGTTGGTCGTGACCTGTTCGACTGCGTCGAGTCGTTCGTTTACCCGGGATTGGAGTGCTGCCAGTTGGGCGGACCAGTCTTGCTCGAGAGCTTGAAGCGGCTTGGCTGTCGCGTCCAGCAGGGCAGATGCCAATACCGTGACGGACTCCGCTGCTCTCCCCTCTTCCTTCGCCGCTGAGCTGCTTAGCTCTGCGATCTGTTGCTGGTCTGCCGGCTGGCTGTGAGGAATGACTTCAGGGGCGTCTTTTAGCTGGTCACGGATCCAATCGCCGGATAGTTCATCCGGTGCGGCCTCCGCGAACGTTTCGGTAGCTTTCTCTTCCAAACCGTACCTCCCGACCGAGGTTCTGACCCGACCGCTCGACCGCGGGCGGGCTTCCATCACCCATTTCTAGCGCGTTGTATTCCTCCGTGACATGGGACCTTCACAACTTAGGCCGATTGGACCTTCGTTGACGGGACGTGGCCAACGCAAACGAGGCTACGACACCGCCATTCGGGACCTATTGACTCCCGCATAATATAGAGTCAGTCAAAACAAAGAGAAGACTGTTTCCAGAAGGCCGTGATCAAACGCGGTTTGCGGTACATGCGGCGGAGTGCCTTGCGGGCCCGCTCGTTCAGCTCGCCGTAGTCTTTCGGACAGACGTTCGGCAACTCGTGCTGCTTCCAGTAAGCCCAGATGTATTCCACCGGATTCAACTCCGGCGCATAGGGTGGCAAGTACTCGGTTGCGATGTGGCCTTCGGAGAGTTCGATGAACTCTTGCACCAGGCGGCTACGGTGCGCCGGCAGCCGATCCCAGACGATCAGCAGCGGGCGATCGATATGACGTACCAACGCCTTGAGAAAGTCGGTCACTTGCTCTTTGCCGATCGCACCGGGATAGAGCCGGAAGTAGAAGTTACGCAGCGTCAGCCCCGCCGAGACGGAAAGCTTCTCCCAGTTGAAGTTAAACTGCAGCACCGGTGTTTGGCCACGTGGCGCCCAGGTGCGGCAGCGATGCGGCTTCTGACTCAATCCGCTTTCGTCGATGAAGACGAGCGTACGGCCTTCGTTTTGGGCTTTTTTTTAATGCGCTTCCAGGTCTTGCGCTTCCAGGTGCGGATCCGCTCTTCGTTGCGCTCGCGCGCCTTTCCGGCCGGGCGTTGCGGGCTCCAGTCGAGCGCTCGCAGGATCTTCCAGGCGTGGCCTGCGTGGTATGCGACCCCGAACTCGTCTCCGATCAGCCGAGCCACCCGCGGACAGCTCCACAGGGGCGTTGGGAAGCCGTGGGCTTCCGGGCCTTCCAGCAGCAGCGACGTCAGGCGTTCGCGTTGTGCGGCATCGAGGAGCGGCTTGCGTCCGGCGCGCCCGGCCTGGCGGAGTCCGGCCGCACCCTGCTCGCGGTATTGCCGCCGCCACTCACTGACGGTTTGGCGAGCGACGTTCAGCCGTCTCGCCGTCTCGGACTGATTGTGGCCTTGGTGGAGCAGCCGCATCGCTTCGAAACGGCGCTTCTCCAGCGCCTTGAAATCCCGCTTCGCACCTTTGGGGTTGCCCATACATATATAGATGCTCCACACTGTCAAAAAGTGTCATAATAATTTGCGGGCTTCAATAGGCCGCGATTGGGCCTTCGTAGAAGCTGTTCTCTGCCCATTCGGTGGCGCTCCCGTCTTCAGTGCTCGTCTCCAACCACCTCTGTGCCGGGCAGTCCGACAGCCCCATCAGCTCCGCGGCTAGAGATTCAGGCAAGCAGATTCCATCTCCGTGCCGCATGGGTTGCTCGTCTAGGTAACGCGCTTGGCTTGTCATATTGCAACTAGCCTACCCCGGTTCCCCACGGCGGTCCATGGAGCGTCGGTTACATTTCCACGTCGGGCCTAACTCTGGGAATCCAAAGCGTGACTCTGTAAAAAAGTACTAGTACCAAACTGTCCATTTCGACCCGCGCGTACTACGAAACCGGATGGGGAGTAGGGGTGGGGACTAGAGGGTGCCTCCGCCATCAAGTGTTGAAGACCGAGCCATAACCAATGTAGCTGCTATAACTTAAGGGTCGACCTCCGGGTGACCAGTTTTCCGGATGGCCGCTGTGGGGGGCTGCGGCAAGCCCGTCTCGTGGAGAGAACTAGTTCTGGATAGTGATGTAGACGGGTGCCTGGATCGCTTGGCCGTTTTGGAAAGCCTCGAAGAGGTAGTCGCCGTCAGGAAGATCGCCTATCTCGATGTTGAACTGGTAGAGCCCAGGGCCAACGAGGCCCGCAAACAGAACCCGGGCGTTGACGCCTCCAAGGCGAAAGGCAACCGGGTTCGCCAATACAGCCGGAGTCTCGACGAGCCGATCGATGGGAGTGGGCCGGTTCGTGCCGCCGAATCCGGCTCCATAGGCGCCAATGAAGTCTCCCGGTTTCGCGGGCGGCGTTTCAAAAGTCCGAAACAGGTCGAGCTTGCCTACCAACACGCCGTCCAAGTGAACCGCGGCGACGTAGCGGCCCTGCTCCGGATTGAAGCGGAAGAACTCCGGCTCGGTGGGCCGTTTGAAAACGACGGCGGGATCACTGACTCCCCAGGGCGTCTCAACAACCACCTCGACTTCGGTCAACGTGGGATCCATCTGCGCCAGCCCGTTTGAGCTGACGAGGGCTGACGAACGCCACCCCCGCATGCAGGCCGTTGACCCGGATGCGGACTCCGTCCAGCTCGGTGGGTAGGAGGCCGTCTTGGAAGTCAGCGTCGGCCCAATTGCGCGTGGTCATCGAGAGGTTGTTCCCAGCGAGAGCAGCGGCAACGGTCTTCGACTGCTTGGTCGGCCGCGTAGAGCGTTTAGGAGCGTATCGAGCACTCGCGCGCATTAGACTTCCCTGGTTCGCCCTCCCTCTCCGACGAAGAAGGCGGTGGAAGAACTAGCTAGCAGACGGTCTCATCCTCGATGTGCCCGCGGGTGTCTCGCTAGGTTACGATACCCACATGCCCCGAAAACCCCGCTCTTTCGGTGAACTGGCATATAGCCCGGTGCCGTTCGGCATCGGCCAAACCAAGCCCCACCACTACCTGGACATGCTGCGGATCGCCTGGGAGAACCGTGGTAAGCTCGGCTACGCCTGGAAAGTCCTCACGCAGGGCGTCTGCGACGGCTGCGCCTTGGGCACGAACGGCCTCAAAGACTGGACCATTGAGGGGACCCACCTCTGCATGGTGCGCCTCGAGTTGATGAAGCTCAACACCATGTCGGCTTTCCATCCCGAGGGGCTGAGCGACGTTTCACAGCTCCAAGGCAAGACGTCGAAAGAGCTGCGAGAGATGGGCCGGCTGGGCTACCCGATGCGCCGCCGCCGCCGCGAGAAAGGCTTCAAGCTCGTCGGCTGGACCGAGCTGTGGAAGGAGGTCGGTGAGCGCTGGCGGGAGTTCGACCCTTGGCGCACTTACATCTATTTGACCAGCCGGGGTATCACCAACGAAGTCTACTATGTGGCGCAAAAGGTGGCGCGTTATCTGGGTTCTTCTAACGTCGACAACTCCGCCCGCCTGTGCCATTCGCCCAGCACGGCCGGCTTGAAAGCAACGCTTGGTGTGGCCGCGACCACGTGTTCTTACATTGACTGGTACGACGCCGACGTGATCGTCTTCTTCGGCTCGAACCCGGCCAACGATCAGCCGGTCACGATGAAATACCTGGCCGAGGCGCGCAAGCTCGGTACACGCGTGCTGCTGGTGAACGCCTATCGAGAACCGGGTATGCAGCGCTACTGGATCCCATCGAACGTCGATTCAGCGCTGTTTGGCACCAAGATGACCGACCGCACGTTCCTGGTCAAGGTGGGCGGCGATATGGCATTCGTGAACGCCGTTCAGAAAGTGATGATCGATCGAGGCTGGGTCAAGCAGGAGTTCCTCGACAACGCCACCACCGGTTTCGAGGAGCTGAAAGCCGGCCTCGACGCTCAGCCCATGGAGGCTTTGCTCGGCGCTTGCGGCCTCTCCACCGACAAGGTCGAGGCCTTCGCCCGGGAGATGGCTGAAGCCGACTCCGGCATCTTCGTCTGGTCGATGGGCATCACGCAGCACTCCCATGGAGCCGACACGATCAAGGCCATGATCAACCTGGGCTTGATGCGGGAGTTCGTGGGGCGGCCTGGCTGCGGAATGATGCCGATTCGCGGCCATTCGGGCGTCCAGGGCGGCGCCGAGATGGGAGCTTACGCCACCGTATTCCCCGGCGGCGCGCCGATCAACGAACAAAGCGCGGCCAAGTTCAGCGACCATTGGGGCTTCAACGTTCCCTCGCGGCCCGGTTGGTCGACGGTCGGCGCCCTCGAGGCAGCCTATCGGCGAGAGCTGGATGCACTTTACTGTATTGGCGGCAACTTTCTCGAGACCCTGCCGCAACCGGGGCGCACTCGTGCCGGTCTCGAGAGGATCCCGCTGCGTATCCACAGCGATATCGTCGTGACGTCACAAATGTTGGTCGAACCCGCTGACACTGTCTACCTGCTCCCCGCGCGGACACGCTATGAGCAGAAGGGCGGCGGGACCGAGACAACCACTGAGAGGCGTGTGATCTTCTCGCCCTACATCCCAGGCCACGACGTGGCCGACGCCCGTTCGGAGTGGGAAATGCTTCTGCAGTTTGCTCGGGCGGTCGCGCCCGAGGGCTATGAGAAGGTCCACTTCGAGGACGCCGCTGCGATCCGCGACGAGATCGGACGGGTCATTCCTAACTACGCCGGGATCGAGAAGCTGCGCAAGCAAGGTGATCAGTTCCAATGGGGTGGTGCGATGCTTTGCGCAGACCGCAAGTTCGGCACACCGGACGGCAAGGCGCGTTTTCAGTCGGTCGCGCCACCGGATCTCGATGCGACGGCGGCGCCGGACGGCCGGTCATTCCTGCTGGCCACGCGCCGCGGCAAGCAGTTCAACTCGATGATCCAGCAGCAGCGGGACCCGATGACCGGCGCCGATCGCGACCACATCTTCATTGCGCCGGCCGATGCGAAGCGGCTCGCGCTTGGGACGGGGGACCGGGTCGTGGTTCGCAACGAACACGGGCGGTTCCACGGCCGGGCCTTTGTGGCCGACGTGGCGCCCGGCACTCTACAGGGACACTGGCCCGAAATGCTGGACTTGATCCCTAGTGGCCAGGTGGATCCTCTGGGCGGCGTGCCGGATTACAATGCCCAGGTGACGCTGGAGGCGGTGGGCTAAGTACAGAGTTTCACAAGTTCGGTCACTGTATCTGAGCCGGGCATCCGCCATCCTGGGCCGCTTGGGCACGGCATGCTGTGCCCCTGCACAGCAAACCGAGCTGACTCCAGCCGCGTGATGGCCGGGATTCTTCAACAACCCTTCGAAAGCCCGGCCGCCTGGCGAGGCTCCGTGCTCGAGGCGGATAGCTCTTGGATCTATGAGCTCAACAGCCAGATCATTGCCGAGTTGGCAGCGAATCGGGACCAACTCCATCGCGCGGGCCGAAGTTTGTTCGACGTCCGAGTCGAGGACTTCCCGCTTCCTTCGTTTGCCGCTCTCCGCCGGAAGCTGCAGGAGCAACTCGAAGGCGGCCGGGGCTTCGCGGTAATCCGCGGGCTGCCGGTCGAAGGCTGCTCCGAAGACCAAGCGGCTCTGCTCTTCTGGGGTCTCGGCGTCCATATCGGCACTCCGGAGCCGCAGGACCTTGCAGGGAATCTACTGCATCACGTCCGAGACACCGGGCAAGACCTGACGGCGAACGACGTTCGCAAATACCAAACCAATGAAGAGATTCCCTTTCACAACGACGGGAGCGACATCTTTATGCTGCTGTGCCTGCGAGGGGCGAGACAGGGCGGGTGCAGCCGGCTCGTAAGCTCTACCACCGTCTTCAACGAGATCGTAGGCCGCGGACCGGACTTGGCCGAGGTCCTGCAGCAGCCCTTCTACTTTGACGCCCGCGGCCAACAGCTTCCAGGCGAAGAGCGCTTCCAGAAGCTACCGGTCTTTCATTACCACGACGGTTTCTTGAGTGTTCTGCACAAGCGCTTCTACATCAATCTTGCGCAGCGGTTCCCTGAAGTGCCCCGACTGACCCAGCAGCAGATCGAGGCGCTCGACGTGATGGACCAAGTGTGTGAGGAAACGGGCGTCTGCCTTGAGTTCGATACTCTGCCGGGTGACATTCTGGTAGCGAACAACTACGAGATCCTACATTCGCGAACCGCCTTCGAAGACCACCCTCAAGCCGAACGGCGGCGGCATATGCTTCGCTTGTGGCTTACCATCCCCAATGGCCGGCCTCTGCCACCCGCGTTCGAGAGGACGCGAGAGTTTAGGCACAGCTACGCAAGACGCCACAAACCGGAAGCGGCGCACTAATCAACACTGAGGCCGACTTGCATGGGGCGAAGAGCCGGGCTCGTCGGAGAAGAACACGCCAGCAACCTCTCCGACGCCGTCGGGGGACTTCAGCACGACGCGTATTTCTTCGGCCGGCGGCGCATCACAGCGGTAAAGGATGGTGTAGCGGTTGGAAAAACGGCGAACGCCCAACTGGACCGCCTGCGTCACCTCTCTTGCCCTAGACGCGTGGACATACTGTCCTCCTGACTGCCGCGCCAGGGCTCTTAGGGTCGTTGAGGTGGGAGTTTCGTTGAACTCGACGATCGAAACCGGTACCCTGCCGGCCCGCAACTCGCCTACCAAGTCTGAAAGGCTGCGCTCGCTACCCTTGTCGTCACCCTCCGCGATCACAATGATCGAGCGTGAGCCGTCCTTTTGCGTCACGAGATCTTCGGCGGCCCGTCCGATCGCATCGTGAATGCGGGAGGCGCTCCGCAGTCCCGGGTGAGGCCGGCGGACGAGTGCTGCGCAGCGCTTGGGGTCGGTGGTGAAGGGTACGCTTCGCTCCACATCGAGAGAATACTTGTAGACTCCAACGAGATCGTCAGGCGCCTTGTTCTTCAGGCTGAAAACGACCGCCGCGATCGAGTCTTGCAGTTGCGTCGCCGACATGCTGCCGCTGGAGTCCAGCACGTACATCAGGTTCATGGGGCCACGTTCCTCGGTGGAGAGGAGATCGAAGTCGCCGATGGCGTGATCGCCCTCGCGGATCGCAAAATGCCCTGCAGAAAGCGCCTCGACGTTGGTTCCTTCCGGATCCGTGATTGCTAGATGAAGGCAGCGCTCTCCGTTCAGGTCTACAGCAGCGTGGAGGATCTGCACCTGCAGCTCTTGCTCCAGTGACTGGGGCTCCTCAGCCGGCGCGGCCTCCGGGTGTGGCCGGGCCTGGTCCGGGACCGGGTCTGGGTCCACCGAGCGAGCCGCTTCGATCTTGCGGATCGCCTTCTCAGCTTCAGCCGGCACGCGGGAATCGGGGTCTTTCTCTAGCTGCTGGAGCACGGGCAGCCAGCTGGGGTCCTCGGTCTCTCCAAACACCCAAGCCGCCCGCACCCGGAAATCCGCCAGCGGGTGCTTGGCGAGGTCGTTCATCCACTGCGGCGCGCGCGAGTCGCCAAGGCGATGCGCGGCCAGCACGGCACGCGCTTTGACATCAGGGCTGGAATCCGCAACGGCGGTGAGCAGGATGGACGGCAGTTCCTTACTCGAGCGGAAGCCGAGGCCGTCGATGGCCGCAGCTCGCACCTTGGGGTCCGGGTCCTTCAAAACATTCTCCATGAATAGTTCGTTTTGGCAGTGCTGCGCAAAGATGCGGCCGGCCTCGGCTCGTATGTCCGCGCTTTGTTCCCGCAGCGCGTGGATCAACAAGGGCAAGGTACGGTTGTTTTGTGCGATTTCAGCAAGGAGCCGAAGAACCCGTGACTTCAGGTCCTCGGGGGCGGTTTTGAGCTGCCTGGCCAGATCGACATCGAGACGCTCGACCTTGCCCCTCATCGCATGCACCAGCGCAACGGCTTGCTCAACCGAGGAAATCTCGGGATTCATGACCAGGTTGACCAACATGCCGTTACTCTCCAGCAGCCACACGATGTACTGAACGCTGGACTCGTCGGCCCCGTTACACACGTATTGCACGACCGACTGCTGGAAGGCGGTCGGGTCCCGTTCCAGTAGCAAGGCCAACTGCCGACCGTTCTCCCGACGGTTCTGGCTGAAGCTCTCCAGGAGTTGGGTGACTTGGGGGCTCATGGGGTGGATGGCTCTCCTACACCTCGCCGGACGACGGCCCAATCGGCGGCGGACCTGCTCTGTCTTCATATCGGCCGACCCTAGAACAATTTACAGGGTCAGTGGACAGCCTTTTGCAGCCGGGCTACGGCTCTACTGAACGCCCGCTCTGTCCGGCAGCCAGAGTGTCCAAGTTCGCCGGTCGGCCTCTGATACCGGCCGAGAAACCGCCTTTTTGCAAAAGTGCAGCTATCGGGACTAAAATTGGCCGTGATCCTTCTTCGCTGTCTGCTTCCCCTTTCTCTTGTGGTCGGAGGCCTCGCCGGGGCCACGCGCGAGCCGGTGCGTGCACGAGAGGCGATAGTCGTCTCCGCGCGCGACGAGGCGACCCGGGCGGGTGTCGAGATCCTTCGTGACGGTGGAAACGCCGTCGACGCGGCCGTCGCCGTGGGCTTCGCCCTGGCGGTGACCCACCCCGCGGCGGGCAACCTAGGCGGCGGCGGCTTCATGCTGATCCGCTTCGCCGACGGGCGCTCGACGTTTCTTGACTTCCGTGAACGTGCGCCGGCCGCGGCCCACCGCGACATGTATCTGGATCGGGTCGGCAACCCCACACGCGACAGCGTCGTCGGGTACCGCGCCTCGGGAGTGCCCGGCAGCCCGCGCGGGTTCGAGTTGGCCTTGCACAAGTACGGAACGAAGCCCTGGGCTGAGGTGCTGCGACCGGCGATCGAGCTGGCGGACCGGGGCTTCGAAGTCACCTTCCTCTTGTCGGAAGGCTTGCGCGGGAGTACCCGCATGGCGCTATTCTCCGAGTCGCGGCGGATCTTCCAGCGCGACGGCCGCTACTACGGATTGGGGGAGATCTTTCGGCAGCCCGACTTGCACCAAACACTCGTTCGAATCGCCAAGGGTGGGGCGGACGAGTTCTACAAAGGAAAAACCGCCCGGCTGATCGCCGACGACATGAAGAAGAACGGTGGCACGATCCGGCTCGAGGACCTGGCCGCGTACGAGCCAGTCGAGCGCCGGCCGCTGTCGGGTCGCTACGGCGACTACGAGCTTGTCAGTCCTCCACCGCCGAGCTCGGGAGGCGTCGGCGTGATTCAAATGCTCAACATGCTGGAGGGTAGCGGCTACGAGCGCAGCGGACCGGGGTCGGCGTCGGCGATCCACTACGTCGCCGAGACGATGCGGCGCTTCTTTGCGGACCGGGCGCAGTATTTCGGCGACCCGGACTTCGTCGACGTGCCCGTGAAGCGTCTGATCAGCAGGGAGTACGCGTTGTCGCGGCGGGCCTCCATCAGCCTCGGCCGCGCGGGAGTAAGCAGCGAGACCGGGTTCGGCTCCGTAGGCGGTCACGAGAGCACCGAAACGACCCACTATTCCGTCGTTGATCCAGAGGGCAACGCTGTCGCAGTTACTTATACGCTCAACGGGAGCTACGGCTCGGGTGTGACGGCGAAGGGCACCGGTGTCTTGCTCAACAACGAAATGAATGACTTCTCGGCCAAGCCCGGCGCGCCCAACACAGCCGGCTTGCGGACCAGCGAGCAGAACGCGATCGCGCCGGGCAAGAGGCCGCTGTCGTCGATGACGCCTACCATCGTCACCAAGGACGGCGAGCTGTTTCTTGTGGTCGGGTCGCCGGGCGGGCCGACGATCATCTCCACCGTCTTGCAGGTCATCACCAACATCGTTGACTTCGGGATGAACCTGCGGCAGGCCGTCGACTTCCCACGGTTCCACCACCAGTGGATGCCCGACGAGCTGCGCCTCGAACGTTACGGGGTCTCGTCTGACACCTTGGAGAGGTTACGGCAACGCGGGCACCGCTTGGCGTTTGTAGAAAAGCAGGGGCGCGTGATGGCCATTCAGGTTGGCGAAAACTGGCTGCTCGGCGCCGCGGATGCTCGCTCCGAGGGCTCGGCCCGAGGGTATTGAACCAGATACCGAGAGCGCAATTGTTCCTCCTGCGAGCTGTCCCTCTTGCGAGCAGGACGGGAGGGGCCGGTCACAAGCTTTCGATCAGGTGGCCGAGCTTCTCTTTCTTGGTACGGAGATAGGCCTCGGTGCACGTGGTAGACGGCACCTCACAGGGAATGCGCTCCTCGACCTCGATCCCGCCGTCCTCGAGCGCCCTTACCTTCGACGGATTGTTAGAAAGGAAGCGGACCCGGGAAACTCCTAGCCAACGCAAGATCGCCACGGGCAAGTGGTAGTCGCGCAGGTCCGCCTCGAAGCCCAACTTCTCGTTGGCCTCAACGGTGTCGGCGCCCTCGTCCTGAAGCTGATAGGCTTTCAGTTTGTTGAGTAGCCCGATGCCCCGGCCTTCCTGCGGATCGTAGATGAGGACACCGCGGCCCTCGTCGCCGATCTGCTCGAGCGCCAGATGAAGCTGTTGGCCGCAATCGCAGCGCAAGCTGTCGAACACCTCGCCGGTCAAGCACTGGGAGTGAATCCGCACCAGTGGCGCGGGCCCTGCGGCCGCTAAGTCGCCCATTTTGAGCACGACCGCCTCCTGGTCCTTGGCGTTAAGGTGTCCCCGGAAACCCATGATGCGGAACTCACCGTGGACGCACGGGAAGGCCGCGTCCGCGACCTGCACGACCTCGGGGGCCGGGGCTGTCGATCCAGCGTTCATCACGGCACGGAAAAGGATCCAGGGACGGCTCGGGAGGGCGATTCGCCCACGGGTATTATCATTATATGGGACGGGGCTCGGATCCCCGCCCGCAAGCCGCTATGGGCAGTGAACGCGAACTGTTGATCAGCCTGCTGGTGAAAATCGCTGTCATCACCTCGATGGCGAGCCTGTTGCTGCGCTGGTCTTTCGCCAAGGGGATGCTGCTGCGCGAGCAGCGGACCATCCGCCAGCGACTGCACTTGGGCGTGTTGTTCGGCCTGTTCTTCGCCGGAGGCAGTCTGGTGCGCCATAGCCTGGGCTACAAGGCGGCGGAACTGGGCCTCGAGGGCGCCTTTGTCACCGGACTCGTCGGTGGATACGTGCCTGGCGCCCTGGCGGGGGCGCTCGTCTCGCTGCCGGCGGTTCTGATCTCCCCGCACGAGTGGCTGACCTTCCCGCTGATGATCGGGGTGGGGGCGCTGGGCGGCTTGCTGCGCGACGTGGCGCCCGGGACGGAGGAGATCTGGAGGTTCACTCCCTTCCACCCCTTCACTCTGTCGGCGTGGCGGCTGCGTGTGCTGCGAACACCGCAGGGCGGATTTCAGATGCTGATGTTCGTTGCCTGCCTGGGCATCGAGTTCATTCGCTCGAACCTCGGTCATGCCTTCGAACAATGGCTCTTTGTGATCTATCCTGAGGAATCGTTGCTTAACCCGGCGACGGTCGTGCTGGTCTATTTTTCGACTGTATTGTCGGTCGGGCTGACGCTCAAGATCTGGAACAACACGCGCAATGAGTGGAAGATCGAGGAGCAACAGCGGCTGTTGGTCGAGGCTCGCCTAGCGTCGCTGACGAGTCAGATCAACCCGCACTTCCTGTTCAACACGCTCAACTCCGTGGCGTCGCTGATTCGGAGTGACCGCCAAGCAGCCCGGCAGCTGATCTTCAAGCTCTCGACCATTCTGCGGCGGCTGCTCCGCAAGCAGGAGTCGTTGTCGGCCCTTCGTGAGGAAGTGGCGTTCATCGACGACTATCTCAGCATCGAAGTGGTTCGCTTCGGCGACAAGCTGCGGGTGGTGAAGGAGATCGACCACAACACGCTCGACGCTCTCGTGCCCAGTATGCTGCTGCAGCCGATTGTCGAAAACTCGATCAAGCACGGCATCAGTCCCAAGGTGGGAGGGGGCACGATCTGGCTGCGCAGCGCCGTACAGGGCTCACGTCTTCAGATCGAGGTAGAAGATGACGGGGTCGGCATTCGGCCGGAAGCGCTGCCCGGCGTGTTCGGGCGCGGCATTGGCGTGAGCAACGTGAACGAGCGGTTGCGGGTGATCTTCGGCCACGAGTGCGACATGGTCATCGAGCACCGTCCGGGCGGCGGCACGAGGGTGCGCATGCAGATGCCGGAGTTGCGAGACCCCGCCGCGGCTGCCGGGCGCGCCCAGGCTGCGGCTCCGGCGGCTGTCCCTGCTGCCGGTCCGGCCCCGACGCTCGCGTTGCGGCAGGACTGACCGTCGAATCCCAGGCGACGGCTCTCAGCTCACCTTGAGTGGCTGTTTCCGCAGTTCCGTGATCCAGGGCAAGCCGATCGGAACAAGTGTAGCGGTTAGTCACGCGCCGCGAGATCGTCGCCGGCCGCGCGGGTTAGATCTCAGGAATTGGCTCGCCGGGCGCGATGTCCTCGCCCTGCCAATTGGCCTTGCCGCCTTCGTAGACCAGAACGCGACTCGCGCTGCCTGGCGCGGGCTTGGCGTTGCGCCTGGGCAGCCAGCGGCGGTGTTGTTCGATCACGGATCGGTGGCGCGGATCGCCCGCCAGGTTTTTCCACTCGCTGGGGTCGCGGCGCATGTCGTAAAGCTCCTCCTCGCCGTCGGCGTAGCGAATGTAGCGCCAGTTCTCGCTGCGAACGCCGTGATTGTCGTGGTTGTGGGTGGTGATGGCAGGCCACTCGCGGCGAGCCCGCGAGTTCTTCAATAGCGGCACGAGGCTGTGACCCTCGAGACCCGCCTTCTCGGGCAGGCCGCCCATCTCAACCAACGTGGGATAGAGGTCGAGCAGCTCCGCCGGCCCGGTGCTGACAGATCCGCTCGCGACACCCGGACCGGCGAAGATCAAAGGCACCCTCGTTGACCGGTCCCACAGAGTGTTCTTGCCCGTGATGAGCTTCTCGCCGAGATGCCAGCCGTGGTCGGACCATAGTACGACGACGGTTTTCTCAGACCGTCCGCTCGCTTCGAGCGCGTCGAGCACCCGTCCCACCATGCTGTCGACAAAGCTGACCGAGGCCAGATAGGAGCGCACCAGGTTCGTCCACTGGTCGGCCTCCTTGAGGAACTTCAGACGTGGCTCGGGCAGCTTCCAATGCAAGAACCAAGAGAAATGAGGAGTGTCGTCGCGATCGTCCGCCGGCACCGGAGGTAGTTGGACACTTTGTTCCGGATACAAGTCGAACCACTTCTGCGTCGCATAGCAGGGCACGTGTGGCAGGAAGAACCCGACGGACAAAAAGAAAGGCTCCGGAAGGTCTCCGCGGAGCTGTTCGACGGCCCAGCTTGCAACTTTCCAGTCACCTTTGTCTTCGTCGCGGTGGGGGAAGACGCCCCAGTCGACCAACGGGTGGTCGGCCGGTGTGTCGACCAGCTTCTCCGCCGGTCGCGCTCCCACGCTCGCGGCAGGTCCCAGCACGTGGAACTCCCGGTCGTCCTCGCCCCGACCGTAGCGGCTGTGATAGATCTTGCCCGTCGAGTAGGTTCGGTAGCCGTGCCGCGCCAGATACTGAGGCAAGGTGACCGATTCGAGGTACTCGTCGAGGTCCCGGAACCAAGGTCGTAGGCCGTAGATGCCCGTCGTCGAGGGGCGCAGCCCGAGCATCAGGCTGGTGCGCGAAGGGTTACAGAGCGGCGCTTGGCAGTGGGCGTTGGCGAAGACCGTGCCGCGGGCGGCCAGGCGGTCCATGGCGGGCGTTTGAACCTGTGGATGGCCGCCCAGCGGGCCGACCCAGTCGTTGAGGTCGTCAATCGCGATGAACAGGATGTTCGGCGACGCCAGCGCTCTCTCTGCCACGACGGCCGATCCAAATAGGATGAGCAGGAAAGGAAGTACTGAGCGAAGCGGTCTCTGAAAGCGACTCACTGGTAGTCCACCTCCTTCCGCGGCGAAGCGCATCGTGCGCGGCACGTCAGATGCGACGCTACCGTAGCATGCCGGCCCGCGCTTCATGGGTTGCGGCTGGAAGAGGCTACTCGTCTCTGGCACCTGCGACGTCCTCGGCCCAGCTCTCATGAAGCTCCGTGAGCTGGTCGGTGATGTGTGGGAGGGCCTTGGCAAGATTCTCATGCTCGCTAGTGTAGTGCACCATAAATAATGTAACTTATATTGGCTTCCCATCGTCTCTATTAACAGGAGGCATGGGATGCGAAGAGCACAACCAGTAACTTTGAACACAGCGCAATGCAAGCAGTTGGACCGCTACGCGCGCGGCCGCCAAGTCGCCGTTCGTCTCGCCCTGCGAGCCAGGATTGTCCTGCTGGCCGCCGACGGTCTCGAGAATAAGCAGATCGCCGCACAGCTCGGTGTCTCGCGGCAGTTGGTGGCCCGCTGGCGCACGCGCTTTCTCGAAAGCAGCATCGCCGGCATTGCAAAAGACGCCCCACGGCCCGGTCGTAAACCTGCCGTCTCGAAGCAGAAAGTACAGCAGATCATCCACAAGACCACCCGCGAGAAACCGTCCAACGCCACCCACTGGAGCCGCCGCACCATGGCCGCCGCGGCCGGCGTCAGCGCTTCCACCGTGGGACGGATTTGGCGCGCCCATGGCCTCAAGCCCCACCGCGTCAAGACCTTCAAGCTCAGCAATGACCCGCGTTTCGCCGAGAAACTCGACGACATCGTCGGACTCTATCTCAATCCGCCTGAGCATGCTCTGGTTCTCTCGCTCGATGAGAAGTCCCAAATCCAAGCCCTCGATCGCACCCAGCCCGGCCTGCCGCTCAAAAAGGGACGCGGCCAAACGATGACCCACGATTACAAGCGCAACGGCACGACCACCCTGTTTGCGGCGCTCAACAGCCTTGACGGCAGCGTGATCGCCGAGTGCATGCCCCGACACAGCCACCAGGAATGGCTGCGCTTCCTGCGCTTAATTGACCGCCGCACTCCCAAGGACAAACAGCTTCATCTCATCGTGGACAACTATGCCACCCACAAGCATGCCGCTGTGAAGCGTTGGCTCGATCGTCACCCGCGCTTCCACATTCATTTCACCCCGACCTCGGCGTCGTGGCTGAACATGGTCGAGCGATTCTTTCGCGATCTCACCGTCAAGCGCCTGCGCCGCGGCGTGTTTCGCAGCGTGGACGAGCTCGTCGCCGCCATTGACGACTACATCGCCCAGCACAACGAGCATCCCACGCCCTTCATCTGGACCGCGACCGCCTCCGACATCCTCGAGAAAGTCAAGCGCGGACGTGCCGCCCTGCATAAGGTGCAATCTGCTTGACGCACTACACTAGGGGGGCCCTGGATGCCGTCGGAAACCCGGGCGATGGGAAGCGTCGAGACCAAGAATACAGCCAAGCAGGTGATTTTCGTCTTCCTAGAGGGAGCGCCCAGCCACCTCGACACCCTTGACTTGAAGTTTCAAGATGGGGTCACGCCCGCCGACTTCGCGCCGGAGACGATCAACGGGATCCTGTTTCCGACGGGGCTTCTGCCCAACATGGCGCAAATTCTCGACAAGCTGGCGATCGTTCGATCGGGGCTTTCTTGGGCGTTGGCGCATAATCTGGCCCAGACATGGTTTCAGATCGGCCGCAATCCGACTTCGGCGTTGGGCGCCGTCGCTCCCCATTTCGGGTGTGTGATCGGGCGGCATACCGATTCGGAGCGGCGCCCGGACCAGATCTTTCCTTCCTTCATCGCGCTCAATGCGCAGAACGCGCCCGGTGCCGGATACTTCCCGGCCCCGAGTTCAGCCCCTTCAAGACGATTCCCAGCGCCGATGGGCTGGCGAACACCGACCATGCCGACGGGCAGAGCCGGTTTGAGCAGCGCTGGGACTTGTTGCAAACGATTGACTCGCCCCTGCGCGGGGCCGGGTCTCCGCTCGGCGATGCCGTGGCGGGAATGAGCGAGTTCTACGACAACGCGCGCGACCTCATGTTTAATCCGGTGGTCGAAGATGCGTTCGGCTTCACCGATGAAGAAAGCGCGCGCTACGGCGCGACCGAACTGGGCAATGCCTGTCTGATGGCCAAGAAGATTGTCGCCGCGGACCAGGGCACGCGGGTTATCCAGATTTCGCACCGCGGTTGGGACCATCACTCGGGCATCTACGACCGCAACGAGGTCAACGGGCGCGACGTCGGCAACAACCTCTACGCCCGCTGCGGCGAGCTGGACCCGGCCCTCTCTACCCTGATCAACGATCTCGAGGCTGACGGCCTGTTGGACGACACGCTAGTGCTCGTCGCAGGCGAATTCGGCCGTACTCCGGGACAATTGACCAACGACCGGAACGGGCGCGACCATTACCTGCAGATGTTCTACTTACTGGCGGGCGGGGGTGTAAAGGGAGGCACGGTGATCGGCGAGACGGACCCTACGGGTGCGTTCACCATTGAACCGGGCTGGTCACGCTTCCGCGACATTCGGCCCGAGGACATGGAAGCGACGGTCCTTTCAGCCTTGGGCATCGACTGGACGACCCTGTTGACGGATGATCCGTTCGGTCGCGGGTTTTACTATGTGCCGGAAGCGGACAAGGACATCTACGGCCCAGTCCACGAGTTGTTTGCCTAGCCGGCCCTGAACACCCTTGACGGGTCGCCGGGTTGGAGCCCGCAATGAGCTTCTTTAGCCCTCACTCGCGTTCGGGGCACGGTCCCGTTCGGTGTGCGGCCGCTTAAACTCGATGCCGGCGAAGCTGACGACGGACTGCTCGTCGATGTTCCACTGCTCGTAGCTCAACACCCGCCCTCGCGCGCCTTTCACCGACGCCAGAAAAGTGTACACGGGAGAGTAGCCACACCAGCGGAGATCGTCTTGGTTGGGGTGGACGAGTTCGTAGAACCCTGCGGTGTTGCCGACGCAGACCTCTTGCAGCCGCGCCTCATCCCTCGCGCGAACCTCTTGTAGCGGGCCCTGCTGGGACTTGGCGATGAACTCATCGCCGTACCTCCGCCCGATGTGCGCCAAGTCAATACCCAGGATAAAGACCAGGCGGCCGCGATCGCGTTCAGCCATTTCGCCGAGCGCCCCGAAGAAGCGCCGCAGGTTGTCGTTGGACTCGGGAGCCTTACTGCTGAAGAGGCTTTCGGCAAAGGGGCCGCAGAGGATCGGAAGGATCTTCACGTTTGGCTTCACGTCCGGCCTGTTGAGGGCGTGCTGCAGGAAGATGCATTGAAACTCGATCGAGTGCTCGGTGGCGTGGCAGTAGTCCTCCATAACGATGGACTCCGGCGCACGCTGTTCCAGCCAGTCAACCAATCCACGGTCTGTATCGAGCTGTCCCAGCGGTGTCACGTAAGACTTGCGCGTCAGGCCGAACTTCTCGGGTTCGCCGTAATGCGAGGTGCCCAGAATCACGAACGTCTTGTCCGCGTACCCTGGGTGCAGCCTGCTGTAGGCGGCCGCGTAGCTCTTGAAGCCCCCGTGAGGGCTGACGTGGGGCGCGGCCAAGGCGATCAGCGAGTCGGTTTCGTTGGCCGAGGGCTCGGGGTCCGCGCCGAACTCGCGAAGCTGTTGGCGCAAAGGCTCGGGCTCATCCGGATACGCGGGGCCGGCGTGCGAAGCAAGGCGATCGTCCGCTTCCGCAAACTCGCGATGCTTGCGGTCGCGCATCTCGTGGAACTCGTCCGACTCGAGAAACCCGCACTGCGTGAGGGTCTTGGTCAGGTCGTGCGCGGCCTCCCCGGCGCTCAGGTCCCCGGTGGCCTGGAACAACATGGAGTGGAGGTCAAGCTCGGTCCGCTGCCCGTCGAACAGAGCCAGGGCCTGCGCCAGCACCGGCGGCACGATGATCATGGAATCGGTGTAGCGGAACGGGTCGCGGATGAACAGACCCGGCTGCTCCGCCACGGGGGACGGCATCATGTCGAGTTCTCGACGCAGACGGGGGAGGGGCTTGCTCATGGGCGGGTTCGGAGGGAGCCGGCGGCCCGTGGATCAACCTCTTTATCTTAGGGGCCGGAAGTGCCGCCCTTGCCTACGGCTCGCTACGGCGTGGCAGCGGTGGAAACCGGCGGCTAGGACTCGCGGGCGAAGACCCGTTCGTAGGACTCTTTGGCGACGCCGGACAGGGTGTCCGCGAGTCGCCGGAATGCTGCGCGACGATCATCCCAACCCTGGTTGCGCTCGACCGTTTCCAGCCAATCACACAAATGAACCGTGCAAAGATCTCTGAAGTCCGCCGGCGAGAACACGATCTCCTCTCCGGTGAATCGATCGATCATCGCGTACGGCCCTTGATCTTGTTGGATCGTCCGGTCGAACGTCTCCCGGGTCATTGCACAGTTCAGATACGCTAACCGCTCGGCATGGATTCCAATCAAGTCCCGGACCTCGTCGCGTCGATCAAGAGGTAGCCGAAACCAGTGAAACGGCTCAGTGCCGTATATCGAGTGGAACATGCCGGCGCGACAGACATCCTGATCGCAGTTCCATGCTTCGAGATCCCGGTGCACGCCAACTAAATGGCCGAGATAGGTTTTGGTCGAATGAGACACTTCCGCCGTGCCAAGGCCGGCCAAGAACTCTGTCATCTTTCGATACTGGTTGTCCATCGAAAGGTTCCTCTTGTAGGAGTGACTGAACTAAGAAGGCTTCGGATAGTAGCCGGTCCGGCTTTGCACCTTGAGGCTCTTTCGTTTCGTTTTCAACCTGATGCGCCGGAACCCCAGCTCATCGGAACTGCGCTCGGGCGTGTAGCCGATGCTGTACTGGCTCCGCAGCTCTTGTTGAATCTGATCGAAGATCTTCTCCAACGGCCGTCTGCGCGAGACTTCAAAGACGTTACCGCCGGTCTCCCGCGACAGCTTCTTGAGCGACCCGCCGCCTCCGCCAAAGCCCCCGGCGCGGTAGTAGAAGCGGCGGTCGTAGTAGCGAACAGCGTACAGCACGACATCGGAGCGTAGGGCGGCTTCGATCGCCTCGTCGCGCTTGACGCGGCTGCCGTAGTCGAGCCCGTCGCTGATCAGTACGACGGCCTTGCGGCCCACCTGGCCGCGCATCATCTCGTCAGAGGCGAGATAGACAGCGTCAAACAACACCGTGCCCGGCTGGCGGCCCGAGGTGGGTACGGGTCCGGGGTGGAGACCACCGCCCCCACCCTGGACTTCAAGCTTGTCGAGGGCATCGCTCAGCAAGTTGCGTGATTCGGTCAGATCCTGCAGCAATTCGACGTCCACGTCGAAGCTGATCAGGTAGGCCAAGTCCTTCTTGTGACGAAGGACCTGTTTGAAGAACTGCGACCCGGCCCTCCGCTCGTCATAGATCAGCCGTTGTTGGCTCACGCTGGTATCGACGAGCAAGCCGATGGTGAGCGGGAGGTCGCTCTGCTGCGTGAAGTATTTGATGTTCTGCCGCTTGCCGTCCTCTTCGAGGACGAAGTCGTCCTTGGTGAGGTTATTGACCAGATGGCCTTTCTTGTCTCGTACCGTCGCCAGGATGTTGACGATTTCGACGTCGACCGAGATGACGGCGCCTTCTTCTTGGGCCGCACCCTCTTGAGCCATCGCGGAATGACTCGGCCAATAGAGCGATCCAAGCGCCGCCGTAACGAGAAAGAGGAGCCATCGTCGATAGATCATTGAGCTACTTGGTAAGACGGTGCCCGCGTTGGTGACGTTTCGGTCGGCGGACCGGGGCCGAATCCGCCAGTGTCCGAAACGAGCCGGCTCGGCGCCAGATCCTCTACTCAGACTAGACCAGGATGCGGTTCCGTGTCGCCGAGGGGTAGTGCCGCCTGGACTCCCGCCCACGTCCCAGCCCAGGGTAAACCTCTGGGTGGCGCTCCCTGCCTACCTCCCTACGGCGCCGTCCTTGATCCGTTCACAGATTTTTAAAAACTTTATTCCTCCTCCTTTCAACCACTTGCCATTCCGCGCACCCCGGAACCTTGCCGGCCGCATGCTGGGCGTGTTAACACTAAGTCGCAAAAGCTGCTATACTCGGAGGTATGGAGATCACCGAGCAGCAATACCGCCGTATCGAGCCGGTCCTGCCCCGCCAGCGCGGCAATGTGAGCCTGCCGAACCTCACGGTTTTGAACGCCATGTTGTATGTCGCCGAGCAGGGCTGCAAATGGCGCGGCTTGCCTAAACGCTTCGGTAACTGGCACACCATTTATACCCGCATGAACCGCTGGTCGAAGAACGGCGTGCTCGACGCCGTCTTCGAGAAACTGCAGCGCGAGCAGCTGGTCCGCATCCGAATCGAAGCCGTGTCAATGGACTCGACCATCGTGAAGGTTCATCCCGACGGCACGGGCGCGTTAAAAAAACGGTCCGCAAGCGATCGGCAAATCCCGCGGCGGATGGACCACCAAGATTCATATGGTTGCCGCAAATGCTCGAACGGCGATAACCTTCGCTCTCTCGCCCGGCCAAGCGCACGACGCCCAGCAGGGCCGCGAACTGCTCGGTGGTCTGGGGCCACTGCCCGAGCCGCTGCCGCTGCTGATGGACGGCGCCCATGAGGACGATCAGACACGCCAACTGGCTTTGGATTTCGGATGGATTCCCGTCGTGCCGCCCCGGCGCACCCGCCTGGAGCCGTGGGAATACGACCGAGCGCTCTATCGCCGCCGCAACGAGATCGAGAGACTCTTCCGACGGCTCAAGGGATTCCGCCGCATCTTCTCCCGCTTCGACAAGCTCGACGTCATGTTCCTCGCCTTCCTCCACTTCGCCCTCATCGTCGAGGCTCTACGTTTCGATACCCTACGTTAGCGTTAACACGCCCTAGCCTGATACTGGAAACGACCGGTGCGGATCGATCGCCGGAACAACACGACCGTTTCCTGCGCAGGACAGTTTCGAGTTGCTCTCCGAAAAAACGGATCATCCCCCGTGGACGACAGCCCTGGAGGTTCAGGAGCAGTACGTCCGCTCATGCTCGCCCTTTCGTTCCTGTTGTGGGTGGGCCGCTGAGGTTAAGACCGACAGGAGCCAGAGGCGCCTCTGCAACAAGCCGTTTGTCAGAAACGAGTCGCGACACGAAAGGATGCGGATCGAAAAATGTAGGGGCACGGCATGCCGTGCCCGCATGCTTCATAGTGTTTTTTGCAAATACGGTTACGTTCGGTCCGCCAAGTAGGGGCGGGCCCCCGTGCCCGCCCAGGATGGCGGCGGATGCCCCATTCAGACTACGTCACCGTATTCATGAAACGCTGTACTTAGCTTGCCGCAGCATGTAGGGGTGGACCGCTGTGTCCACCCCCCGGACGCCGACTCCCATTGGAAACTACGCCGATGCTCATCGTCATCGCCCGTGGCGGTCCTTCGTAAACCATGACCCCCAGTGAACAAGATCCCGGGCTTCCATCACCCGTGCCGGATCCACTCGCGGGCCCATCCGGAGCCGGCAACCCTCCACCAAGAACCGGCCAATCCCGGCCACCCGACAACGAACCGACGGTCGAGATGCCTGAGCCCGGCACCGACATATCCCCGAATCAAAGACCGCGCCATTGCCGCCCTCCTCACGTCTCGCACGATCGTCGCAGCCGTCCGCAAGGCCGACGTCGGCGAACGCACCCTGCGCCGTTGGCTCAAGAAAGACGACTTTCAGTCCCATCTGCGCCGCGCTCGCCGTCTATAGAGTACGAAGAACTTCTCGAGATTCATGTTGAGTTCTGGAACTGCACGATGCACTTTCTCAAGTGCGGCGACGAGATAAAAACGCTCGCGACCCGCGTGGACTCCCGTCCACGCCTCGGTACCGGGAATGGCAACGTGTCAGGGTGACGGGCTGGCCCTTATGGACGGATTGGGGACCTCCTGAACCTCCAGTTCCTCAGTTCCGCAGTTCCCTGTTGCAGGCTGGCCGGCGACGTGATGTAATTAACGTGGGTAGGTCAGCGAGTCGCGCCATGCGATGCTTTTCACCGATCGTTCTCATAGCTTTACTCGGCCTGTTCTCGGGCCGGGCGGAAGGCAGTGCAAGTCCTTCCTTTGAATTGGATGTCCTCCCCGTGTTGCAATCGAAATGTTGGGCTTGCCACAGCGGGTCTGCCTTGCAGGGTGAGCTGAGTCTGGAAGCCCGCGAATCGATCCTGGAGGGCGGCAAGTCCGGTCCGGCGATTATTGCGGGTTCTCCCGAGACGAGTCTGCTGCTCCAGAAGATCGTGTCCGGTGCGATGCCGCCCGTGGGCGAAAAACTCACCGACGAAGAGGCCGAGATCGTTCGGGACTGGATTCACCGCGGCGACTCCAGTCCAGTCCTCATTACCGACAAGGAAGTTCTGCCCGTCTTCCAGACGCGCTGCGTGACGTGCCACGGCAAGAGCCGGCGGGAGGGTGGACTCGACTTGCGCACGATCGCGAGCCGGCTCAAAGGCGGCCGCTCGGGACCGGCGCTCGTTCCCGGCGATCCGGAGAGCAGCTTGCTCTTCCAACGCATCCAAGCGAGCGAGATGCCGCCGCCGAAGCTGTTGATCAAGAACAACGTCAAAGCCCCAACGGACGCCGAGGTGGAGATGCTGCGCCAGTGGATCGCCGCCGGATCGCTGCCCGCGCCCGCTAAGGTCGTCGAGGCAATCGATCGGGAATCGGTTGTGACAGACGAAGACCGCCGCTTCTGGTCGTTCCAGCCCCCCAAGCGCCCCGAAGTCCCGCGAGTTAAGCACGCGGCACTCGTGCGCAACGCGATCGACGCTTTCCTGTTACGCAAACTCGAAGAGCAGGGCCTGGCGTTCTCGGCCGAAGCGAACCGCCTGGACCTCATGCGCCGGGCCTACGTCGATCTGATCGGGATGCCTCCGACGCCGGCCGAGGTCGAGACCTACGTCAACGACGGTCGGCCGGGCGCCTACGAGCGAATGATCGACCGCTTACTCGACTCGCCGCACTACGGCGAGCGCTGGTCGCAGCACTGGCTCGATCTGGCGGGCTATTCCGATTCGGAAGGCATCATCGACGCCGACAAAGTGCGCCCGCACTCCTGGCGCTATCGCGACTCCGTCATCCGCGCCCTGAATCAAGACAAACCGTACGACCGCTTCTTGACGGAGCAGCTTGCCGGCGACGAGCTGATTGACCATAAGGACCTGAAAGAGGCCAGCCAAGAAACAATCGACACTCTCGCCGCCACTGGCTTCTTGCGTATGACGCCCGACGGCACGTATTCGCCGGCCAACGGTTCGCTGGCCGAGCGAATGGACGTGATCGCCGATGAGATTCACGTGCTTGGCTCGGCGGTGATGGGGCTGACGATCGGCTGTGCGCGTTGCCACAGCCACAAGTACGACCCCATCCCTCAGCGAGACTATTACCGCTTGAGCGCCGTTCTGCAAACCGCCTTCGACCCCTACGATTGGCAGCCGCCCACCACGCGCCTCCTCGAAGTCGGCCTGGCGAAAGAACGGGCCGAGGTCAAGAAGTCGAACGAGCCCATCGAGGCGGAGATCAAGCGCCTGGAGGCCTCGCTCGAGGAGAAGGCGCGGCCGCTGCGCGAGGAGGTTCTCGAGGAGCGGCTGGGCAAGCTGCCCGAGACCGTGCGGAAGGATCTTCGTCAGTTGGAAGCCACTGCGGCCGAACAGCGAACGGAGATCCAGAAATACCTCGCCAAGAAGTTTGCCGATGTGCTCGAAGTCGAGGATGAAGATCTCGATGAACGTTCGGTCCAGTTCAAGGAGCAACGGGAGAAAATTGGCCAGGCTATTACGGAAGCCAAGGGGAAGCTCAAACCCGAGCCCAGGATCCGGGCCCTCTACGATATGGGCGGCGAACCCTCGCCGGTCTATCTACTAGGGCGCGGAGAAGCGCAAGCGCTCGTGGAGCGCGTTACCCCGGCGGCGCCGTCGGTGCTGCGGGTGGGGCTTGAGCCGTTTCAACCCAAGCGGCCATGGGACCATGACGGCACCAGCGGTAACCGCCTTGCCCTGGCGCGTTGGCTCACTCAGCCGAAGCATCCGCTGACCTCGCGAGTGATGGTGAACCGCGTCTGGCTGCATCACTTTGGACGCGGGTTGGTCGAGAGCCCGGCGAACTTCGGACGAACGGGCGTCCCGCCGTCCCATCCGGAACTGCTTGACTGGCTGGCGACGGAGTTCGTGCGGCAGGGCTGGAGCCTCAAGGCGATGCATCGGCTCATGATGACGTCCGCCGCCTACCGGCAAGCTTCGCAGGTGACCGCGGAGGCGGGGGCGGCCGATCCTGACAATGTATTGCTCTCTCGCATGCCGTTGCGCCGGATGGAGGCCGAGGCGCTCTACGACTCCATCTTGCGCGTCACGGGCCGGCTCGATACGACCCGTTTCGGCCCGCCCGATCAGGTTGAACAAAGAGAGAGCGGGGAGATCGTCGCTAAAGGCACCAAGAAGGGTTGGCGCCGAGCCGTCTACGTGCTCAAACGCCGCAAGACGCCCGCCACTATGCTCGACGTCTTCGATCTGCCCCCACTTACTCCCAACTGTACCGAGCGGGCGCAATCAACCGTCGCTACGCAGGCGCTGCAGATGATGAACGGCGAGACGGCGCGCGGCCATGCCAAGTTTCTGGCGGGACGCCTGATCGATGAGTTTCCCGGAGATCGCGAGAAACAAATCGAGCAACTCTACCTGCGAGGGCTGACGCGCCGGCCGAGCGGTGAGGAAGTGCAATCCGCCCTTACGACGTTGGACGAGCTTGCGCCGAAGTGGCGCGGCCATCTCGACGACGAGAATCACCAAGCGCCCCGCGAGTTCAGCGCGCGCTGGTCGGCGCTCGGGTCGCTAGCGCACGCCGTGTTAAGTTCGGCTGAGTTCTTGTATGTGGACTGAGCGGAGTAGGTGTCGACGTAAGTAAGCTGTGAAGCGGCGGTGACGGAGCAGAGGCTGAGGCGTGGTTGCGATCGTCCTCAGCGCTTCCTGGCGGTCGCGGCTCGGCTTGACGAGCAGCGCCGCAACGATAGGAGCTAAGGCATGGATGAGCAGCGGAATGATCAACTGAACCGGAGGGACTTTTTTTCCCGTGTTGGTGATGGCCTACATGGGGCCGCGCTGGCCACACTGCTGGCGGCAGACCTTTATCCGTCAGGGCGGGCGTTGGCGGCCAGGGCGGAGCCCTCGACGAGGCCGCCTGGTTTCGAGCCCCGCGAGCCGCACTTCAAGCCAAGCGCGACGTCGGTCATTCATCTGTTCATGAACGGCGGGCCGAGCCAGGTGGATCTGTTTGATCCGAAACCGATGCTTGAGAAATATGCCGGCAAGCCCGCGCCGCGCGACATCCTCAACCGGCTCGAGAACCCGCAACAGGCAGGCAACTTCCTGCCCTCGCCGTTCAAGTTTGCCCGCCACGGCCAGTGCGGCATGGATGTATCCGAGGCCCTCCCACACCTTGCGAAGCACGTCGACGACATTGCCTTGATTCGGTCGATGCACGGCGAGCACTTCAATCACGAGCCGTCGCTTTACCTGATGCATTCCGGTCGCACTCTTCCCGGGCGTCCGTCGCTGGGCTCCTGGGTGGTGTACGGGCTCGGCAGCGAGAACCAAAACCTGCCCGGGTACGTCGTGCTCGATGATCCGAAGAAGCTGCCGGTGAACGGCATCCAGAACTGGCAGGCGGGCTGGCTGCCGCCCGAGTACCAGGGCACACGGTTCCGGTCCGAAGGACCTCCGTTGTTGAACCTGAAGCCGCAGGAGGAACTGCCCTCCCCGCTGTTGGACGCCGAGCGAAGCCTGTTGCGGCGGCTCGACGAGGCGCACCGGCGGCAGCGTCCGCGCTACCCCGAGTTGGACGCTCGCATCGGCAGCTATGAACTGGCCGCTCGGATGCAAATCGCCGCGACTGACGCGCTCGACCTCTCCCAGGAGAGCGAGCAGACCAAGCAGATGTACGGCCTCCACGAAGAGGCCACACGCTCGTATGGAACGCGTTGCCTGATGGCACGTCGCCTGGTCGAACGCGGCGTTCGCTTCGTGCAGCTGTTCATCGAGTATCAGATCTGGGACCAGCACTCGCAGCTGGAGGAGGGCCTGAACTACAGTTGCGCCAAGACTGACAAGCCCGTCGCAGCCTTGCTCACCGACCTCAAACAGCGCGGCCTGCTTGATACGACGCTGTTGCTGTGGGGCGGGGAGTTCGGCCGCATGCCGGTCTCCCAGATGCGCGCCGACTACGCGGACGGCCGCGACCACGGCCCGCAGGGCTTCAGCGTGTGGCTGGCCGGCGGGGGTGTGAAGGGCGGCTGCATCCACGGCGCTACCGACGACATCGGGTATCACGCTGCCGAAAACCGCGTCAGCGTCCACGATCTCCATGCCACGTTTCTCCACCTGCTGGGCATGGACGCCCGCAGGCTGACCTATCGCCGTCACGGGCTCGACGAGCGGTTGACGGACCAATACCCCACCCGGGTGGTCAAAGAAATCCTCGCCTGAGCAGGACGCGGCTTCGGAGTTGGGGTCGTGACCATACCCTCAGCGGAAAACCGGAGAGTCTGGCTCAGCGGTTCCTTCTTCTTCCTTTACGTGGCTATTCAGGTCGCCTTCCCCACAATGTCCCTGTTCACCCCGGGGCAGCAGCAATTCTCCTGGAGCATGTACGCCGGAAGGATCGAGAGACCTACTTTTACCCTTCGGTTCAGGGACGGGACCAGCGTTCCTCTTCGCCAACTCCCAAACCGCCGCCGTGTGCTCATACTCGTTCGTGCAGAGATCGACGCCGCTCGATTCGTCCCTCCTCACCTGTGCTCGAAGTTGCAGGAACTCGAAACCGTGATCGTCACCGTGCCCGCTGCGGGTATAGAGAGCACATACCCTTGTCGCCATTGAGCGAGTTTCGTCAGTTGCTCTCCGTGCGTAGCGGACCCCGTCCGGCGGCACTGTGCCGCATCGCTGTCGGCGGCGCGGCGTTCGTCAAGGGCATCATGGTCTACCGGATGTTGCCCTTGTTCTTCGAGCTGGACCAGCTTGTGAGCGCTCGCCTGCTGCCCTGGATGCCACAGCTTTCCTCCGACTACGCCCGCTGGTTCGCGGTCTGCTGGATGGCGGCGAGTCTTCTATTCGTGCTGGGCGCGTTTACGCGGCTGAGCGGCTCGGTGCTCACGCTGCTGGTTGCCTACCTCTTGGTGTGGGATCAGAACCTCTATTCCAATCACCTGTACCTGCTCGCCTTGTGGTGCCTGCTGCTCACAATTGCCGACAGTGGCGCGGTGCTCTCGCTGGACTCTGGCTCCGAGCGGGCCGACCCGAGCGCCAGGTCTATCTTTGGCCCCTCATTCTGATCATGGTGCAGACTTCGTTGATGTATGAGTTTTCGGGTCTGCAGAAGATCAACGCAACCTTTCTTTCTGGACAGGTGCTAGAGTATCGCCTCCTTGTTCCGATCTATCTCAAGCAGGCCTCTGTGTCTCAGGCGCTGGCATGGTTGACGGTCGCTGCCGAACTATTCCTGGGGGCCGGGCTGTGGTTTCGGCGGCTGCGGCCATGGGCATCCTTGTTGGGCCTGGTGTTCCACCTCTCGATCGTCTTGTTGATCGCGCCGCGAGGTGGACTGGCCGTCTTCGCCGTCCTCTCCTTGACTCCGTACCTCCTCTTCTTGAGTTACGGCCTGCCACCCCGCACTGTTAGGTGGGATGAGCGTTCTCGATTCCAGCAGCAGCTCGTGAGGTGCCTCAAGCGATTGGACTGGCTAGAACTGCATCGCTTCTCCAGCGCACAAGACACGGGAAGGCCTGACGACACTGCGTCGCAGCCGGTAGAGCGGCAGGCAGTCGTTGTTCTCGACGGCGAGAGGCGGTTCGTCGGCTTCGATGCCGTACAGAGGATGCTGGAGGTGCTGCCGGTGAGCTTTCTGTGGGCGGTGAGTCTTCGCGTTCCGCCCATCAGCGGACTGGCTGCCGCTCTATATCGTCGGCTGGCCAGATCCTCCGAACACCAGCCGGCGTGAGGGACGATTAGCCCAACCGCCGAGCACGCCAGCGCCCAACTCCATACCCCCCCCCAGATCCACGTCCCCGCTGATCGCATCGCCGTGGACCCGCCCCGTGAAGCTGTAGCCCAATGAGGTCCCCTCGAAGCGGGTCGACGTTCGCAAGTCAACCCGGTCGCCCGCAACCGTGCCACGAACACGCCCCTCGGCGATGCGCCCCTGATGCACCCCTCGAACCCGCGCTCCATCCATAGCCAAGAAAAACTGGTGCCGCGCCTGGCCTACGACATACTCGATCTCGACATCCCAGTGGCCGTTCACATCGGCCGCTGGAGGTTCCGGCGCTGGGCGCGGACCCTTCCGCCCCGGCGCCGAGCCGAAGATCTCATGCAACCGATCCGCCACGAACTTCTCATCACCGGGATAGAGCGCCGCGGCGCGGATCCGCATCGAATGCCCCTCACCGCCCGTGTGCGCTTTAATGCGGGGCTTGCCATCCGAGAGCAGCTTGCCGACATCACCCGAAGTGAGCCCGATCAACTCGGGGTCCCACTCGATGCGCATGGCGACGTAGTCGCCTTCCCGCATCGACTCGATGATCTCGCCGCGGACGCCCGGCACTTCAGAGACACGGCCGATAAATGTGGCGGTACCAGGAGCGCCACAGGTCGTCCTCTTCGCTACGGTCGGGTTTGCTTGCCACAGCTTCCACCGCGGCCAAGAGGCCAACGATCTCCTCCTTGCTCACCTTCATCGCCCGGGCGAAACCGTGGTGAGGGGCGCTGTTTGTAAAGGCAGCCGTGATGAGGTCCTTGCGCCCCAGCAGAAGGCCCGCCGTCTGAGGCCCCCGTAGGATCTTGCCACCGCTATAGGCGACAAGGTCGACCCCACGCCTAAGAAACGGGTTCGGCCGATGGGGATTACCGTCGGCCGCATCGATCAGAATGGGAATGCCGCGCCGATGACAAGCATCGACGTACTGCTCGAGCGAAAACGGGTTCCCGGTCTCTCCCATATGGATCAGACCTGTTGCCATCGCTGTCCGATGCCCGAACGCCCGCTGGAGGTCATCGAGCGTCATGACTTCTACCATGCGCGCCCCAACCGAGCGAATCGCCTGGTCGTAGACGATCCGTGACCAACTCGGAACGATCACCTCGTTCCTGATTCCCGTTGTGTCGGGCAATTGTTGAATCTTCTCCGGGTCGCCGCCGGCGATGCAGGCCAGCGTTGCGCAGGTTACGGCGCCCGCGCAGCCCGAGCTGACCATCGCCGCTTCCGCCTGCAGCAGCTCAGCGATGCGAGTCCCCGCGCCGGCCATCAGCTCGTCGAGGTTGACGTGGCAGGAGGAGGCTTGGCGGATCGCCTCGATCACCTCAAGCCGCTGGGCTGACCCGCCGTTGATGGTCGCCAAGGCCGTGCAATTGATGTACGGCCGCGCGCCGATATGGGTGTAGACGCCCGGGCCCACGCCCGCGCATCGGCAAGCCGGTGGCGGGGTCGGCAGCGGGCGCTGCTCCGGCAGAGAGAGGTACAGGAAGGCCCCGGGTCAAGAAGCTGCGACGGGATGAAGCTCCGTGGGAGTTAGGCACGGCCCTAATAGTACTCTGAGCCGAGCGTGTTCGTCACACTTGCCTTCAATCGCGCCGACGATCTCCACCACGGCCCGGTCGGTCAGGGAGTGCGGGAGGGGCTGATGTTGGGCCGGTCGAGGTCGATCAGCGGCTACGCTCCTGGATTCCTCGGCTTGTATCAGATTAATCTCGTCATCGACGAGGATGCCGAATGTGGCACTCGATCGTTGCTTGTCAGGGTTGGAGGCGTCGCGAGTCCCTCGAGTACCATCGCGGTAGCTTGCCCCTAGCGAATGATCAGGGGCTCGGACTTGTCGGTCCGAGGTCGAAGACCTCGCTAGAAGACTCTCTTCTTGAGCCGTGAGACATCGAAGCGGGCGGTGTCGGCGATTGCCATGACGGCCATGACGCCGGCCTGGATAGGGTCGGTTACTACGAGATCCGCGGCCTCGGGGGCGCTGCCGGCCATGTTCAGGCAGATCACACACAGCCCCTTGGTGCGGACTTCCCGGATGGAATCCTCGATCTCCCCACCCATCAACGCCCCGGCAAGCACTAAGGCTCGAGCACGCGGCAGGCGAGCGACCGCACGGACCGCTTCGGCTAGTTCGGCTTCCCCGGTCAAGGGAATGGTGTCCACTGAGATGCGCTCGCCGCGCAGGTTGTGACGATCCGCCTCGGAAACGGCACCGGCCGCGACCTGACCGACTTGGGCCCCGCCACCGATGATAATGATGCGCTTGCCGAAGATCTTCTTGAGGGTGCGCCGCTCGGATACCGTGACGACGACCGGGAGCACACGTAGCTCTTCGATGATGGGATGGAGGGATTCGACTCCGCTGACCTCGAAGAAGACCGTTTCGATGGGCTTTTGGCTGTCGAGGATGGCAACCCAGGTGATATCTCCACCCAGGCTGGCGATGACGCCGCTGAGCTGGTGGAGGACGCCCCGCTCGTTCTTCGTTTCCACGGCCAAGCCGAAGGTTACGGTGTCCTGTGCTCCAGCTTGCTCCGGCACGCTTCCTCCCAGCCGGCGCGAGGCGCGGCAGGCCGCAGAGACTTCAGTATAGCGGCACGCGAACTCAGAACACTCGCTGCGCAAGTCTCAACCGTGGCTCGCCGGAAACCCGGTACTGGATGCGGAAAGACTCGGATATAACGCCAGGCGAAACGAGGAAGGAGTTGCTATGTCCAAGGCTTTCACGAGGCGCGAGATTCTGCAGGTTGGGGGGGGGGGGGTGCAGCCGCGTTGCCGGTGCTATCGTCTTGCGCCGCTCAGCACAAGGCTATGCGAGGCGCGTTTATTATCATGGCGACGCCCTACACCGACGCCAAGCAGGTCGACTATGAGGACCTCGCCGGGGAGGTCGACTTTCTCCATACGAGCGGGGTGCAAGGCATGGTATGGCCGCAGTTCGCCAGCGAGTACCCCTACCTGAAGAAAGAAGAACGGTTTCGAGGAATGGAGGTGCTGGCCAAGGCGGCCAAAGGAAAGAAACCGGCGCTGGTGCTGGGCGTGCAGGCGCCGAATGTCGAGCAGATGCTCGAATTCGCCCGCCACGCGGAGACGGTCCGGCCCGACGCGCTGATCGCAATGCCGCCGAAGGAAGCCAAGTCACTCGATGACTACCGGGTCTATTACAGCGAGCTGTGCAAGCTTGCGAAGCGGCCCGTCTTCATCCAGACCACAGGTGGGGCGAAGGACATCGAGCCCACCGTCGAGTTCATCGTCGAGATGGCCAAGCAGTTCCCGAACTTCGGCTACATCAAGGAAGAGTACAAGCCGGTGATGGAGCGCATGCTCAAGCTCGCCAAGCATCGGCCGCAGGTAATCAAGAGCGTATTTAGCGGCGCGGCTGGCCGTGGCTGGCCCTATGAGATGCGATACGGCCTGGACGGGACCATGCCCGGCGCGATGTACGCTGACGTTTACGCGCTGCTTTGGGAACTACATCAGAAGGGTGATCGAGACAAGATCCGGGAGGTCTTCAGCAAGCTGATGCTGATGATCAACCTCGACGCACACATCCCGGGAGTGCGCAACTACATCTTCAAACGCAGGGGCATCTTCAAGACGACGAAGTCACGGCGTGGGGACTACACGTGGTCCGAGGACGCCATCGCCGAAATCGAGCACAACTTGGCAGGGCTGAAACCTTATTTGCGGGTGTAGCTCGGCGAGACCGAACATCCGGGTACAGTAGGCGGCGCGGGCACGGCATGCTGCGACCTGTCGCGCCCCTCCATTTCCCTCCTGGGGTTTTCACTCCGTGGTGGATTCCTCTCATCCGACACCGCTGGCTGCCGATGTGACTGTTGGAAGACCGTGCGTCCATGATCTCGCCCGTATCGAGCCCGGCTGCCACGTTCCTGCCGCCGGCGCCTAGTCAGCCAAATCCGCGAGCGCGTGGGGCGGGGGCGGCTGGATAGACGGAGCAGCAGAGAGCCGAGCCGCCCGAGGGGGCCGCCGGTACGGCCGGCCCGGGCTCCGGCCCGCAGTCGGAAGGCCCCGACGGGCTGACGGCTGAAGAACGCGCCATTCTGGCCGAACTGGCGCAGACCGACCGCCAGGTTCGGGCGCACGAGCAAGCTCATTTGGCCGCGGCTGGGGGCCTGGCAAGGGGCGTTTCTTTCAGCTTCACCACCGGCCCGGACGGCAAGCAGTACGCCGTGGGGGGGGCGAGGTAAGCATCGACACCTCGCCGGTGTCGGGAGACCCTCAGGCCACGATCCAGAAGGCCCAGCAGATTCGCGCCGCCGCCAGCGCACCGGCCAACCCTTCCGGCCAAGACCGCGCTGTCGCAGCCCAGGCCGCCGCCATGGAAGCCGCCGCACGGCAGGAGCTTGCCGCCGAGCAACAGGAGCAACTCGAGAAGCTTCAGGAACAGAACCGTTCCTCGCGGGCGGGTGAATTTGAGTCGAACGACTCATCATCGAGCATTGGGACGATTCTGTCGCTGATTGCGTGACGGGATCCTGGTGCGCCCATGCCCGGCGGTAAGATAGAGGCATGCCGCCCCTGATAAAGCTGTCTGACGAAGAACTGCGAGCAGCATTGGCCGACTTGCCCGGATGGAGTGTCGTCGACGGCAAGCTCCACCGGGAGTATCAATTTGCGGACTTCGTCCATGCCTTCGGTTTCATGGCCACCGCCGCGATCGCCATCGAAGCGATGGGACATCACCCGGAGTGGTTCAACGTTTACCACCGTGTCCGCATCGATCTAATGACGCACGATGCCGGGGGAATCACCGCCAGCGACACCGAGCTTGCCTCGAAGCTCGAAGCGATCGCCAAGCAGCTTCAGTCTTGAGCCTACCGCGAGGGTCGAGGCTAAAGGATGCGCAGAACCAAGATCGTCGCAACGCTCGGTCCGGCATCGAGTACGGGCGAGACAATCGGAGTGTTGCTTGACGCGGGCGCCGATGTCTTTCGGCTGAACTTTTCTCATGGCGATCGCGATGGCCACGACGCCTGCATTCGGCTCGTCCGTGAAGCGGCGAAGAAATACGGCCGCAAGATTCCGATCATCGGCGACCTCCAGGGTCCTAAGATCCGCACCGGCAAAATCCCGTCGGGCGTGCCGATCGACTTGAAGCGAGGTCAGGAGCTGCGGTTGGCGGCCACGGACGAAACTGCCGCCGGGGTCGTTGCGATCGACTATCCTCGCCTGGCTCGCAACGTGGGGCCGGGGGACCGTATCTTGCTGGCCGACGGGACGATCGAACTCCGCGTGACACGCTTGGAGGAAACCGATGTCGTCGGCGAAGTCGTCACGGGAGGCAAACTAGGCGAGCGCAAGGGCGTGAACATTCCCGGCACTACACTGGATCTGCCTTCTGTCACCGAGAAGGACAAACAGGATCTCCGATTCGCCCTGTCGCGAGAGATCGATTACATCGCATTGTCGTTTGTACGGAGCGCCCAAGACGTCATCGAAGCCAAACGGATCATCGAGCTGGAGAAGGGCAGAGCCCAACTCATCGCGAAGATCGAAAAGCCGCAGGCGCTCGATGATCTGGATGCGATCATCGAGGCGTCCGACGCGGTGATGGTGGCTCGCGGCGACCTCGGCGTTGAGCTGTCGCCGTGGAAGGTTCCGGCCGAGCAGAAAAGGATCGTCGTGGAGGCGACCCAGAGGAGAAAGCCGGTCATCATAGCAACACAGATGCTCGAATCGATGATGGAGAGCCCCTTGCCCACGCGAGCGGAGGCCAGCGACGTCGCCAATGCAGTGTTGGACGGCTCAGACGCGGTCATGCTCTCGGGGGAGACGGCGGTGGGGCAATACCCCGTCGCATCAGTGAGCATGATGAGCCGTATCATCGAGTCCGCGGAACCGATGTTGGTGCGGCAAACCGGACTCTCACCCTCACCCGGGAAAGGCGAGGATCGAATCTCAGACGCAGTGGCAGAGAGCGCGGTACGGATCTCCGAGCGTCTTGGTGCAAGCCGCATCGTCGTCTATACCGAAAGCGGCCTGACGGCGCGCCTGGTCTCCAAACACCGCCCCCGGTGCGGTGTGGTCGGGCTGTCGCGTCACGAAAGCGTATGCCGGCAGATGGGACTGTACTGGGGAGTCGACGCTATGCGGGTGGAAAGCGTTCGGGATCTCGACGAGATGGTGAGCGTCGTGGACCGCATGTTGCCACGGTGGGGCTGGGCCAAAAGCGGCGATTTGGTCTGTCTCACCGCTGGGACGCCGTTCCAAGTGAGGGGTAAGACGGATCTGATCAAACTCCACACGGTCGGCGAATACGACGGTTGAGCAAACTGGCGCGACTGGCGCGGCGTTGGGGAGTCGGCCAGCAGCGGTTTTGATATCATCAGACCAGCCCGAGTCGTCCGGCCCTCGGGTCCTCGAACCTTCCTCAGCAGCGGTCGATCGAGTGCCGTCACCCCGAGCAACGCCGTGTCCGGCAGGTGCGCTTCATGAAACAGCTTCAGCTTCTCCTATTGCTGGGCGTCGGTGCCATAGTGGCGGCGGTGATTTCCGACTACCTCGATACGCAAGAAGCCAATCTGCGGCTGCGAGTCAGTGAGCCAGATAAGATTGCGTCACATCTCGACTCGCAGGCCGACGCCTGGCGCTGGTCGCAATCCTCGGGAGACCAGCGGTCGATCAGGATGACCGCCGGAGCGTTTCGGCAGACCAATGACAGCCATGTCTTGGAGCTGCAGGACGTCAAGCTGTGGATCCCGCACGAGGGGAGCCGCACGTTCGATCGGATTGAAACCGAGCAGGCGCTGTTCAACGGGCAAACCGAGGAGCTGTACATGGAAGCCGAAGTGCTGATCACGCTGGGCGTTCCGATGGAGGATGGAGAGGACGGCGAATCACCTACCAAGATCCGCAGCTCGGGCCTCACTTTCAAGAGCAAGACCGGCGCCTGCTCAAGCGACCGCTACACCGAGTATGAGTTTGACGGCGGCAGAGGACACTCCGTCGGGGCCCTTTACGACTCGACCCATCGCTTCTTTCGGATGAACTCTGACGCCTACCTGGAACGGTTTGCCACGCGACCCGGCGGGCCGGTACTGAAGATGAGGGCGGGCGAGCTCGTGTTTCACGAGGATGCGCAACGGATCAACCTGACCGGTGGAGCTTCACTCGAGCGAGGTACAGAGGGATTGGAGGCGGCGGAGGCGGAAGTGTTCTTGGAGAAGGGTCTGGTGCGGCATGTCAACGCTCTGGACGCGAACGTGCGGCGAGAACAGCCCGGCCGGCTGGTAGAATTTTCCTCGAAACGCCTGGAAGTCGCGCTTTCGCCAACACAAACGACGGAACGGGTCACGGGCATCGGCGCGGCGCAGCTGAAGTCGGAGTCGGTGTCCTCGGACGTGATCGTCAAGGGGGAACGGATTGAGTTGCACTACATCACGCCACCGGGAGGAGACGAAGGCCTTCTCGAGAATGCGCATGCGTGGGAAGGGGCAAGTATCGAAGTGGTTTCCCGCAGGGCGGGAAGTCAAGACTCCGCGGGCGTCCGGCGAGTCGAAGCCGAATGGATCCGGCTGGAGATGCAGGATAACGGCGAGGAGATCCGAGTCCTCGCAACGGAGAGCCGAGGGCAGTTGGAGATGTTGCCCGACAATCCGGAGCGCCCCCGCCGCAAGCTTGTGGCCGATCGCATGCGGGCCGACTACGCGCGGGGAAACCGAATGGAGCATCTGATTGCCACCGGAGAGGTCGAATTGGAAAGCGTTCCCCCACCGGAAGCACCGACGCTGCGCACGTGGAGCGACGCGCTGGAGGCACATATCGAGCCCGAAACCGGGGAGCTCCGGGTGCTCAAGCAGTGGGGCGATTTCCGGTTCGAGCGAGGGGACAGGAACGGCCAATCGGGAGAGGCCGAGTTTCAGTTTGCGGAAAACCGCATCGAGTTGCGGAATCAATCGACGGTAAACGACGGTGCGGGCAGGATCTCGGCCTGGCGGATCGCCCTCAACGAAGAAGACGGTTCGTACAGCGCGCAAGGTGGAGTGTCATCGACGTTTCATGAGGGGGATGCCTCCGAGAAAGGCAGCAGCTCATCCGGCTCCTTCTTCTCTGGGTCGCAGCCGGTTTTTGCGACGGCCGAGCGGATGGCCTCAAACAGTGAGTCGGGCCTAATCGAGTATTACGGCCAAGCACGCCTGTGGCAGAGTAAGGACCGCATTGAGGGAGACGAAATTCACATCCAACGAAAGGAGAGGACTCTTTCGGCGAAGGGCAATGTCGTGAGCTGGCTCCGAGGCGACGGTGGGAGCGCCACGCCGGGCGGAGGCGCGGCTGCTGTGAGGATCTCGGCCCAATCGATGGACTACAGCGAAGCAGAGGATTCGGTTCTCTACCAAGGGGGTGTTGAATTGCTACGCGGGCGCCTGACGGTACGAAGCCACCGTCTCAAGGCGCGTTTTCGGTCCGCGGAAGACGTGCAGGACTCTTCGGAGAGCCGACTGGATCATGCCGTTGCCACCGGAAACGTGACGATCTCGGAGACGGCCGCGGCAGGCGGCCGCGGGCGGACCGGCCGCGGGGAGGAGGGGGAGTACCATCCGGCCACGGAACAGGTCAGACTGCGCGGGCAGCCTGCGCAAGTTCGCGACGCCAGCGGCAGTGTTGCCATGGGCTCCGAATTGACCTACCAGGTGAACGATGATAGGCTGCTCGTTTTGGGTCGAACCGACGATCGTGCCTACACTCTGCGCCGCCGAAAACCGTAATTCTCCCACGAACTGATTGATGAGCATCTTACTTACCGAGGATCTGTCCAAGAGCTACCGTGGCCGCTGCGTGGTCAACAGGGTTTCGTTATCCGTGCATCAGGGCGAAGTCGTCGGATTGCTGGGCCCCAACGGCGCCGGCAAGACGACCTCCTTCCACATGATCGTGGGGTTGGTGAGCCCTGACTCCGGGCGGGTGCTGTTCGACGGGCGGGAGATCACGGACACACCGATGTACCAGAGAGCGCGCCAGGGCATCAGCTACTTGCCGCAGGAGCCGTCGGTTTTTCGCAAACTGACGGTGGAAGAGAACCTGATGGCGGTGCTGCAGACACTTAGAATGTCAAGGGCCGAGCGGCGTGACCGATTGGAACAGCTCATCTCCGACCTGGGACTCGAAACGGTTCGCCGGAGCCGCGGCTACCAACTCTCCGGCGGTGAGCGACGAAGAGTCGAAATCGCCCGCTCTCTCGTGATCTCACCCCAGTTCCTGCTCTTGGATGAACCCCTCTCGGGGATTGACCCCAAGCAAGTGATCGAGTTGCAGCGCATTATTTCCCAGCTCCGGGACGCCGGTATCGGCATTCTCATGACCGACCACAACGTCCGCGAAACCCTCAGCGTCACCGACCGCGCCTACATTATTCACAATGGTCAGGTGTTTCGCTCCGGCCCGCCGAGCGAGTTGGAGTCGGACCCCGAAGTACGGCGCGTATATCTCGGAGAATCGTTTACCTTCGGCACGCGGCCCACCAAACCCAAAACCGAGGCTGTCTCTCGATAACTCGCCATCGCACCGCGGCCGTTTTTCCGGGTCTTTTTCCTCCGTTGGTATACTGATTGCGGAGAGGAGCCGCCGGCAATGTGGATGCAGCAGAGGCTGAGCCTTAAGCTCACCCAAAAGCCGGTACTCACCCAAAGCCTTCGGCAGCTGGTCAAGCTGCTTGCTCTCAACAAGTTAGACCTAAAAGAAGAGATCAGTCAGGAGCTGCTTGCCAACCCTGCCCTAGAGATCAGCGAACCGGGCTCCCCTACCGAGGGCGAGGATCAAGAGGAAGAGTCGTGGGAGGGGGCGAGCAAGCCGGAGGAGCCGGCACCTAGCTCCCCCGACGGGGACCGCGAGGGAGTGGACGCGGTCACGCACGCCGCTGCGGGACCCGAAGCCACGACGACGGTCGAGGCTGAGCCAGCAGCCGAGGAATCCAGCAGCTCGTTTGATGAAATCGACCTTCCTGCTTTCTTCGACGACTATATGGAGCCCAACTCGCGGGCGCCGATTGGGGAAGTGATCGAGCGGCCGTCGTTCGAGATTTTCCTCGCGAAGCCGGTTACCCTGACCGACCATTTGCGCTGGCAGCTGAGTCTGTCCCATGCTCCGGAGGAGGTCTGTGAGGGGGCGGAACTGGTCATTGGCAACCTGAACGAGGATGGATATCTGACTGCGACGATCGAAGAGCTGATGGAAGCTTCGGACGCTTCACGCAGCCTCATCGAACAGTCACTCGAGTTAGTGCAGAACTTCGACCCGATCGGCGTAGCCGCGCGGGACCTCCACGAGTGCTTGCTGATTCAACTGCGGTCGCTGGAGGCGGAAGACGGCGTGGCGGGGCAGATCGTACAGCAATACCAGCGCGAGCTGGAGGATGGCAACTGGTCGGGCATCGCACAGGGAATGGGCCGACCCCTGCACCATATCGAAACAGCGGTTGCTCTGATCAAGAGCCTCGACCCGCGCCCCGGCCAGCGCTTCTCGCCTTCCAGCGCACGCGTGGTCGAGCCGGACATCTACTTCGTCAAGACCCCGAGCGGCTTTCGGGTCGTGCTGAACGAAGACGATCTACCCGAGCTTCGGCTGAATCGGCGTTACCGCCGACTGCTTCAAAAAGGATTATCGAGCAAGGATGTGCGCAACTATGTTCGAGAACGCTACAACTCCGCCATCCAGTTGCTGCGCAATATCGAGCAGCGCCGCCAGACGATTCGTAGCGTTTGTGACGCCATCGTGCGGAGACAGGCTTTCTTCCTGTCTCAGGGTCTGGACCACCTGCGGCCGATGATGATCAAAGATGTCGCGGAGGAGATCAGCGTGCATCCGTCGACGGTCAGCCGAGCCGTGGCTAACAAATACGCGCACACGCCGCATGGCGTTTATGAACTACGATTCTTCTTCTCCGAAGCCGTGCAGGGCCCGGCGGGAGCGACGATGCCGCTCATGTTGCTCAAGCGCAGAGTAAAGAAGATGATCGAAGAGGAGGACGCGGCCCGCCCCCTGACGGACGATCACATCAGCAAGATCCTGCGGGAGAGTGGAGTCTCGGTGACTCGCCGCACTGTCGCGAAGTACCGTGAGGACATGAACATCCCCTCCACCCATCGGCGACGCCGCAAGGACCAGCCAACAGCGGGAAGGATGAGTCAATGAAGGTGCACTACACGGGGCGCAAGGCGGAGATCTCCGACGCCCAGAAGCGCAAGCTCGAGAACAAGTGGCGGAAATGTCAGCGCATCCTCGGCGGGAAACACGCGCCGGAAGCCCATGTGATTTTGAATCGCCAGCGGTATCGGTTTGAGGCCGAGATTACGTTGCGGGCGCTGAGTCATACCTTCGTGGTGAGCGGCTCCGACGCCGATTGCTTTCGAGCTCTGGCAGCGGCGCTCGACAAGCTGGAGAAGCAGATTGTCAGAAACAAACACAAGCTCATCGACGGGCACCGTCCGGAGCGTCAACGCGGCGAGTTTTCACCGGTGACCGAGGCGGCGCTGGCCGATCTCGTGCTGGCCACGGCGGAGGATTCCGGCCCTTCGACTGCCGCTCCCCAACGCATCGTTCGGAGCAACCGTGTGGTTCCTAAGCCGATGACGGTGGAGGAAGCTCTGCTGCAGATCGAGGAACTGGACAGCGACCAGGTGACCTACCGGGACGCACAAAGTGGCGAACTGCGGGTACCCCTACGGCGCCGTGACGGCAGCCTGGAGCTGATTGAGGCCGGCTAGCGTAAGCACCGGGCCGGCGGGGCCTCGTCCATGAGGAAGGCACGCAAAACCGCCCCCAGGTCCGGAACGCAGAAGGCCTCGCCCGCGGACACGCCAGGCGGCCGGTTCCCCGACGGGCCTGAGCTCATCATCATCACCGGGCTGAGTGGTTCAGGCAAGGGCTCGGTCCTCAAAGTGTTTGAGGACATGGGCTTTTACGCCGTCGATAATCTTCCGATCGATTTGATCCCCACGTTTGCGGATCTGTGCCGTCACTCTCGTGAGATCTCACGGGCGGCGCTCGTCGTCGATATTCGTGAGGGAGGGGCTCTCAAGAGGTTTCCGAGGATCTTCCGCGAGTTGCGCCGGGAGAACAGAGTCTACCTGCTGTTCCTGGAAGCGGGCGACGCAGTGCTGCAGCGCCGCTTTAGTGAAACGAGACGGCCCCATCCGCTTGGGGCGGGCACGCCGGTGCTGCGGAGTATCCAGGCCGAGCGGACAACGCTGAGCTCGATTCAGAGGCTCGCGGACCTGACCCTCGATACATCCCAGTTCAACATCCACGACTTACGGCGGCTCATCCTTTCGCGCTTTCGTGGTGCGGAACAAGAGCCGGTACTTCTGGTTTCGGTCAACAGCTTCGGCTTCAAGTTCGGTGTGCCCCCCGACAGCGACCTGGTGTTCGATGTACGGTTTCTGCCGAATCCCAACTATGTGCCAGGATGCAAGAACCTGACGGGCAAACACCCGAAGGTGATCAAGTACGCGCGCTCCTTTCCTCAGACTGGAGAGTTCATCGGACGGATCTCCGATCTCCTCCTCTACCTGATTCCCCACTACGTGCGCGAAGGGGAAAGCTATCTCAATATCGGCTTTGGCTGTACGGGCGGGCGACATCGGTCGGTCCTGATCTCGGAAGCCGTCGGGCGAAACCTGAGTGCCGCCGGGTGCACGGTGAAGGTTGGGCACCGGGACATCGACACGGATTCGCCGGCGCGCGCTTCCGCCAAAGCAGAGTGATCTCCATACCCCCCAAAACGGCGAGCGCCCCAGGCCGCTGATATAATTGGAGAGACTCCCGCCTGGAGCCCGATTTCATGCGCATTCCGGCTTGGCTCTTCATAGGCCTCCTGGCAGCCTGCCCGCTTATCGCGAGCGACAACCCGTTTCCCAAAGCCCCTTCCGAGGTCGAGGAAGCGCTGCGGAGCCGCGTTACCGAGTTCTACACCTATTTCCAGCAGCGGAAGTATCGCAAGGCAGAGGCGCTGATTGACGAAGAGTCTCGCGACTACTTCTACGCATCGAGCAAAAAGCCGATTCTCGGCTTCGAGTTGTCGAGCATGGAATTCCAGGACGACTTCCGGCAAGCGAACGTGCTCGTCAACGTGATGATCATGCTGCCTATGATGGGGCCGAAGCCGGTGCCGTTTCCGCTGACAGGCACCTGGAGGTGGGTGGAGGACAACTGGTACATGCATATGGAGGGCAACAAGCCCGGGACCATCAAGCAGGGCCCTTTTGGCCCGATGAGGATCGCCCCGGACGCGGCGCTATCGGCGGGCGCTGGACCTCCACAGGGGTTGCCGTCGCTTTCGGCGGAGGCAGTGAGGAGATCCCTGCAACAGATGTACAGGGTGGAGCCGACGGCACTGCGCTTCCCGGCCGGCACTGCCGAGCCGACTACGAGATCGGTTCAATTTATCAACCCAGGACCTGCCCGCCTGAGTGTGACGGCTACGGAAGAGATCCATACCCTGCCCGGACTGCGGATCGAGTTTGATCCTCGCCAACTCAAGCCGGGCGAAGAACTGCCAATCTCCTTCACCTACGATCCCGGCGAGGGCCGCATCGAGGGAAAGTTAACGATCATCTTCTCGGTTTTACCGCTCAAGCAGATCTTCGGTGTCACTCTAGAGTTTCCCCAAGTAGGTGTGAAGCCGGGCCGGTTGGGCCCGAACTCCGATTTATCCCCTGGCACGATGGGGTTTCGGCAAGTATCGGGTGTGCAATCGACCCCTCGCGGGGCAGCTAGAGGCGCACAGTAACAATACTTCCGAGACAGTCCACTAGGCCTTCTTCGACCGATCGCTCTAGGCGGATTTGAGGTATCTTCCCGATCTGCGTAGGGGCGTATTACCTAGCTAAAGCCAACGTTTCCCGTCTTTCGCGTTCCCAGCCTCGCAACGATAATGGAGCCAGCTCTTTCACGGGGAACATCCATGGATGCTACTGCTGTCAGCCTTGGGCAAAGCGCCGAGATCGAAACCGGTTATTTCGTGCCCGAGTCGCCGCAATCGCTCGAACAAGCAGCGCTTTCGGCCTCGCTTGTCGAGCAGCTTCTTCTGAAGAACCTTTACTTCCGGCCCGAGGGAACAGGCCGAGAGTTGGCCAAGGGGCTCGGACTGCGCTTCAGCGTGATTGAGCCGATCTTGCAGCTGCTCAAACGGACACGGCTTCTCGAGACGAAGCGCTCCTCCAGCATCGGGACCGTCTCGGCCAGCTTTGCGCTCTCCGAGAGCGGCCGCACGCGAGCCAAGGAATATCTAGAAGGGAATCAACTTGTCGGTCCCGCCCCTGTTTCCCTCGATCAGTACATCGACGCGGTAAGGCGTCAGCATGTCAAGCCGGGTTGGATGACGAAGGGGAATCTCAAGACTGCGCTGCAAGGGGCGATCATCAGCGACGAGTACCTCGGCATGGTGGGGCCGGCGGTGAATGCGTTCCGCTCCATGCTCATCTACGGTAAGCCGGGTAACGGGAAGAGCTTTCTCTCCCAGCAACTGTCGAAGATCGACTCGGAACCCGTCTTCATCCCCTACGTGGTCGAAGCCGAAGGGCAGCTCATTAAGGTCTTTGATTCGCTGCATCACCAGCGCCTGGACTCGGACCAGGTCAGCGTCGCCCTGACCGAAGAGCCGACCTTCGACCAACGCTGGGCGAAATGTCGCCGTCCCTTCCTGACCACGGGCGGCGAGCTGACGATGGACATGCTGGATCTTATGTATATCCCCGGCGCCAAGATCTACGACGCTCCCTACCAGATGAAAGCCAACAACGGCATCTATCTCGTCGACGACTTTGGGCGTCAGCAGATCACACCCACTGAGCTGCTCAACCGCTGGATCTACCCGCTCGATACGGGCGTCGATTTCTTGCGATTCCGCACGGGAGCGAAGATTCAGGTGCCCTTTGAGTGCTTCACCATCTTTTCTTCGAACCTGAACCCCACCGAACTGGGCGACGAGGCGTTCCTGCGGCGGCTGGAATACAAGCTGTTTATGAAGAACCCCCCCCCGAGGAAGAGTTCACTTCAATCTTTCACCAGTACTGCTCACAGATCAAGGTCGAGTACCCCGACGATCTGCCCCTCTACTTGCTCGAGCACCACTACCGCAACACGTCCCGCAAGCTTCGGCGCTGTCATCCCCGCGACGTGATTCGAATTGCGGTGGACTTGATGAACTTCGAGAGTCGTCCCTATCGCTTGACGCGCGAGTTGGTCGACCGCGCCTTCGAACTCAAGTTCGTCTCAGAGAACTTTGAGGACGAATAGGGACCTTCGGGCCCGACCCCTCTCAGAGACCGCGCGCCACTAGGTGCCGGAAGCGGCTTGGAGCGCACCCGGCTCCCGGCGCTGTTGCAGGTAGGAGGTACAAACTTCGGGATGCAGCGGGGGGCTGATCATCTGCCCCTGAAACGCGTCACACTTCTTGGAGCGAAGGAAGGCTAGCTGTTCCTCCGTGTCGACACCATCGGCTGTCACTTTGAGCCCAAAGCTGTGCGCCAGTTCAATAAGCCCGGCTGTGATGGCGCCGCCGGTCGGATCGCTCCTGAGCTCGCGAATGAACTCCCCGTCGATCTTCAAGGCATGGATGGGGAAACGACGGAGGTAAATGAGGGACGAGTATTCCATCCCGAGATCGCCCACGACGATCTGTACGCCCGTCTCAGTCAGCTCTTGCAACTCTTCCACCGTCGCAGCGGAACTTTCCAGTAGGGCGTTTTCGCTTAGCGCGATTCGCAACCCGCCGGGATCAAAGCCGGCGGCCCCCAGTGCGCGGCTCACCGCTCCGAGCAGGTCCGGTAGTTTCGCTGCTTGCGGCGGCAACCCAACCGTGACCCGGAGCGATCGAAGCCCGCTGTCCCGCCACTGCTTGGCTTGCTCGCACGCCTGCAGGAACATCCAGTCTCGGATCGAGTCGGTCAGCCCGCCCTCCTCGGCGGCGGGCAGAAAGTGCTCTGGCGATAGAGGACATCGTTCGGGATGCTCCCAACAGAGCCTCGCTTCGCAACCACTGATCCCCCCGCCCGGCAATACGGAAATCGGTTGGTAAAGCAGGGCAAGCTGTCCCTGTTTGATGGCCTGTTGAAGATCCGACACCAGTTCCACCGTGGGTTTCGCGAGCCGGGCGCCCTGTTCATAGACCTTGTACTTTCCCCCACCCAGCGACTTGGCTTGGTACATTGCGGCGTCGGCGTCGCGGAGAAGGCCGGCCGGCTTGTCGTGGGAGACGGAGCTGAGTGCGATGCCGAGGCTCACCGAAACACCTAACTCGTGTTCGCCGATCTTGACCGGGAGTTCCAAACTCCTCTGAATTCGCTGGGCGATCTGGGAGACCTCGTTCTCCCCTCCCAGGCGTGTGAGCAGAATGGCGAACTCGTCTCCGCCGATCCGAGCGGTCGTATCGCCTGGCCGAACCGAGTGCTTCAAGCGGTTCGCGATGGCGATCAGAATCTGATCCCCGACTGCGTGGCCCAAGGCGTCGTTGAGCTGTTTGAAACGGTCGACGTCCAGATAGAGTAACGCGAAGAACTGGCTCGGCTGGCCGGAGTTCTTCGCCGCGGCGCGCTGGAGTTGTCCTCGAAAGTAAGCTCGATTCGGTAGATCCGTCAGGGGGTCGTGCCAGGCATCGTGCTTGAGACGGGCCTCTTGCCGTTTTTGGTCCGTGATGTCGGTGAGCCAGCCCACGAGCCGAATCGGGCGGTCCGAGGCGTCGCGCACCGCAACGCCGCGGGCCTGCACCCAGCGATAGTGTCCGTCCTGATGCAGGACTCTGTGCTCGCTTTGAAACTGGGCTGCTCCCCGATGAAGGTGGTCGGACAAGCTGCCCAACAGCCGTCCCAGGTCTTTGCTGTGGACCCGCTTCAACCACTCGTCGGGGCTGTCACCGATCTCGGCTTCGGTGTAACCGAGCACACCTTTCCAGCGAGGCGAGAAATAGATCTCGTTGGTCTCCAGATTCCAATCCCAGAGGCCGTCATTGCTCACGCTGGCGGCGATGGCGTAGCGTTCTTGGTTTTCCAACACGGTCTGACTCGCCTCGCCGGAAGATCGAAAGCGCGGCCGGAGCGGACGGAAGCGAACCGCAGCCGGCGGCCGGCTGGCTCATGCCTGTTCAGAGCGTAGCGGGATCGTCCCCGAATATCGAATTAGGGAAGTTACTTAGGTCCATCAGGGTTTTCACTCTATTTCTCTAGCGGCCACCGCGGCCGGCCCGGCATGCTCATCGTTGAGCGTTGTACCGTAGCATAGCAGCCTCCGATCCCCATCCAGCAAGACTGCCCGCTCGAGAGCTGCGACGGGGGCCTTGCTCCTGAGGAGTCCTCGCTGGTCATACGACCTTCGAAAAGACTTCTTGCTAACCTCGTCACGCCCAAAGAGTCCGTAGATTCATCCTTACAACGAGCCGCCCCTCTCTAGGGTGAACTCCCGGTCGCTCGTACCGGCTCGTTTGGGATATTGTGCAAGCGGGTACTCTGCCAGCCGCTTGGACTTGGATCCGGGCGTTGTTTTGGCTCAGCAGGGAGCCCGCGCCACCGTCCCCCGCCGATGTGCGCCCTCGCGAGCGAGTTTGTTGACAGTGAGCGGCTGCTGGTAGGCACCCTTCTCATGCAGCGCTGGTTGACAAGATGCCGCACGTGTTTGTGCCTGTTGGCGATCTCTGCCTGCCTTGCGCTCGCTCAACTTCTTGATCCCGCCACAGCCAATGACTGGCTCTACCCGGCGCTGCTGGCAGCCCTGGCGATAGCCATGTTGGGGACGAAGCTGCGTGTCCGACCGATGAGTGGGTCTCTCGCGGTAAGTGATCTGTTCGCCTTCGGTGCTGTGGTGAGCGTCCCGGTGCTGGTGGCTCCGGCTTTGGCCGTGCTCATCGCAGTTGTCGGGTCGCGTGCTGAGCAGGACCAGCGGTCGCTAGCCGGCCCGCGGCCATTGCAGATTCTTGCAGCCGCTTTGAACGCCGTTGCCGTGGGCTCGCTGCATCCCTGGCTGGCCTCGCAAGTCGGTGACTGGTTTGCGTTCCCGGTAACGGCAGCCATCTACCTCGGACTGAGTGCGCTCGGTGAGTCACTGCGGCATTTGACGGTGTACCGCCGAAGGCTGCTGTGGGCCAGGATCGGCAGCTCTTTTGCGCTCGCCGTCGTGTTTATCCCGGCGGCCGTGCTTGTTGCCAATGGAAGCGTCATTCTTATCCCCTGGAGCCGAATTCCCTGGATCTGGGCCGTCGGTCCTCCGCTTGCGGTCCTCTACGTCGTGCTTGAGCTGCGCTGGGGCCCGGTGTACGTGGACACATTCCGGCGGGACGAGATGGAGGCCCTCTATCTCCGGGCCGTGGAGGCCCTCGCGCTCGCCGTCGAAGCCAAGGACAGTGTCAGCGGGACTCACCTCAAGCGTGTCCAGTTCTACAGCGTCGAAATCGGCAAGGCACTTAACTGCAGCGAGTCGGAAATCCGTGCACTCGAGTTCGGTGCCTTGCTCCACGACATCGGCAAGATCGCCGTGCCGGAGGAACTGCTCAGCAAGCCCAGCCGTCTCTCTCCCCAGGAGTTCAGCCAGGTCGCAAGTCACGTGGAGATCGGCGCTGAGATTCTATCGGCCGTCAACTTCCCATTCCCGGTCGCCGAACTGGTGCGCTGTCATCACGAAAGCTGGAACGGCAGCGGTTATCCGCGCGGATTGAAGGGCCACGAAATCCCCCGGGCGGCCCGTATTCTTACTGTAGTCGACAACTTCGATGCGCTTACATCCGACCGGCCCTACCGCCCGGCGCTGACGCTCGAGCGTGCGGTCGAAATCCTGCAGGCACGGCGCGGCTCTCTCTTTGATGCCCAGGTTGTCGACTTGCTCGTCGAGCTGCTGCCTCGCCTGGAGACGGAGTTGAGCCGCGATCCTCAGTTTCGGCGCGGGCGCTTCGAGTCCTTCCATTCACGCAAACAGCAACGGGGTTTGGTCGAGCAGGTGTCTCTGACCGCGCAAGAGCGACTCGAGAGTCTAAAGCAGTCTCGAACGGTAGCACGCCAGTCCACCGATTTAGTCCAATCCGGCGCTCTTGCTCGTCTCCAGGCCAGTTTGGCGGCCTCGCTCTCGCGCCGGGAACTGATGGAGTTCCTCCTGCCGGTGCTGGCTGAGAACGTCGCTTTTGATGAATGCTCCGTCTTCCTCGTCGAGGGGCGCGGATTGAAAGCAGTTTACTGTAGCGGACCGAAGGGCGACCTGCTGCAGGGGACCGTGGTCCCGGTTGACAACAGCCCGACCGGTTGGGCGGCCGCTCACGGGCGCACGCTGCTGAACGGGAATCCCATGGGTGAGCACGCAGACTTAGGAAGGGCTGCCTCTCTCCTCGGTCTCCACTCCGCTCTGGTTACGCCTCTGTGGGCGAGCGGCAAGGTGGTGGGGACGCTCAACCTTTACTCGCGTGAGACAGGACATTTCTCCAAGGAGGATGCCGGCACGGTGGAGGATCTGACAAAAAAATTGGGCAGCCCCTTACAAGAAGCCCCACCGTTCAGTGACGCCGAACAGGGACAGATCGACCCGCTCACTGAACTGCCGAACGCCCGGCAGGTCCTACGTACGCTCCGCGCCGAAGTCGACCTCGCCGTACGATCGGGCGATGTGGTTTCAGTACTTTGCGTGGATGTCGATCGCTTCAGGATGCTCAACTCCCGTCGCGGCCACTCCGTGGGCGACCAGATCCTAGTGTAGTGCACCATAAATAATGTAACTTATATTGGCTTCCCATCGTCTCTATTAACAGGAGGCATGGGATGCGAAGAGCACAACCAGTAACTTTGAACACAGCGCAATGCAAGCAGTTGGACCGCTACGCGCGCGGCCGCCAAGTCGCCGTTCGTCTCGCCCTGCGAGCCAGGATTGTCCTGCTGGCCGCCGACGGTCTCGAGAATAAGCAGATCGCCGCACAGCTCGGTGTCTCGCGGCAGTTGGTGGCCCGCTGGCGCACGCGCTTTCTCGAAAGCAGCATCGCCGGCATTGCAAAAGACGCCCCACGGCCCGGTCGTAAACCTGCCGTCTCGAAGCAGAAAGTACAGCAGATCATCCACAAGACCACCCGCGAGAAACCGTCCAACGCCACCCACTGGAGCCGCCGCACCATGGCCGCCGCGGCCGGCGTCAGCGCTTCCACCGTGGGACGGATTTGGCGCGCCCATGGCCTCAAGCCCCACCGCGTCAAGACCTTCAAGCTCAGCAATGACCCGCGTTTCGCCGAGAAACTCGACGACATCGTCGGACTCTATCTCAATCCGCCTGAGCATGCTCTGGTTCTCTCGCTCGATGAGAAGTCCCAAATCCAAGCCCTCGATCGCACCCAGCCCGGCCTGCCGCTCAAAAAGGGACGCGGCCAAACGATGACCCACGATTACAAGCGCAACGGCACGACCACCCTGTTTGCGGCGCTCAACAGCCTTGACGGCAGCGTGATCGCCGAGTGCATGCCCCGACACAGCCACCAGGAATGGCTGCGCTTCCTGCGCTTAATTGACCGCCGCACCCCCAAGGACAAACAGCTTCATCTCATCGTGGACAACTATGCCACCCACAAGCATGCCGCTGTGAAGCGTTGGCTCGATCGTCACCCGCGCTTCCACATTCATTTCACCCCGACCTCGGCGTCGTGGCTGAACATGGTCGAGCGATTCTTTCGCGATCTCACCGTCAAGCGCCTGCGCCGCGGCGTGTTTCGCAGCGTGGACGAGCTCGTCGCCGCCATTGACGACTACATCGCCCAGCACAACGGGCATCCCACGCCCTTCATCTGGACCGCGACCGCCTCCGACATCCTCGAGAAAGTCAAGCGCGGACGTGCCGCCCTGCATAAGGTGCAATCTGCTTGACGCACTACACTAGCGGATCTGGCAAGGATGATCGAGGATGAACTTCGTGATTTCGACTTCTTCGCGCGGCTGGGAGACGACCGCTTTGTTGCTCTTGCCACGGGCCTCGACCGGCCACAGCTACTGTCGTCCGTCCGCCAACTCGCATCCACCGCCCGGCTACGGTTCGATCAGATCAGCTTGGGCCTCGATAGCCCTCTGTCCATCAGCGTGGGCGGTGCTTGCTTTCCCGAGGAGTCCGGCTCGGCGGAGACCCTTCTACTAACGGCATACCAGCGTCTCTATCAAGAAAAACTCACTCGAGGGCCGACCATACTAGGCACCCACGGTTCAGCCTTGGTCGCCATGACCAGCGCCGTATAGATAGCAGCCCGTGGCAGAAGTTCGATCTGCAGCGACACGTCGCGCTCGCCTCGCCGGCCGACCTCCATCTTGAGGGGTGTCCAGTGACGCCCGTAACAACCCGGGGCACTTTTGCCGCCGGCTGACCGCTCATGCGGCGGCGCCCGCCTCTCGGCAAGCCCACGGGCTTTCGTCTCGATCGCCCCCTTCGCTGTGCAGGAGGACTAGTTCGGACCCCACCTTGTGCTCGTGTGAACAGCGCCAACTTCTCACGACGCCCCCGCTAGACAACCAATGGAGGCAGTCGGGCCGACGTACGCTTCGCCGGATGGAGGGTCTAACCGCTAGAATTGACGTAACTGGGGTGCCCGATGCATGCTCCTCTCCAAGTCACGAGACACTCCGACTCCTGCACTCTGGCTGTTGGCTGAACTCTAGGGATGAGTAGTCTTTCCCGCAAGTGCTTGGGTCCGGGAATAGCCCTGTTCTCTCTCATTCTGATCCCCTTCGCGCTCTACGACGAGCCGATGACCCGCTGGATCCAGGGTTTCGTGGAATCCGGGCGACCCTCCTGGCTCGTTGGCGCAGGCATGGCGGGCTTGCTCGCCTCCGACATCCTGCTACCCGTCCCTTCCAGCTTCGTTGGCACGGCGTCGGGGTATCTGCTCGGCTTCTGGGGCGGCACGCTGACCACATGGGCGGGTTTGAACGCGGGCGGACTGCTCGGCTACTGGCTCGGAAGCCGCGTGGGCAGGAGCCTGACTCGCCGGTTCGTTGGCAACGAGGCGCTGGAAGGTGCCGCGCAGGCCTGGGCGGCGTCCGGAGAATGGGTGCTTGTGGTTTTCCGTGCCGTCCCGGTTCTGGCCGAGGCCACAGTTCTGTTCGCCGGAACCAGCAATATGCCTTTGCCTCGCTTTTTGTGGCTGACCGCTCTCTCGAATCTTGGCATCGCGCTAGCGTACGCAGGCGTTGGCGCCTACGCCGTCGACGTAGGTTCATTCGTTTTGGCCTTCGGCGGCTCGATCGCTTTGCCGGCCCTATTCATGATTCTCGGCGGGCGAAGGGGCCCGGGGAACAGGGAGCAGCGGCCGCCGGAAAGCTAGAACGGCCCCCTCAGGTAGGCCGGCCGCGAAGGCGCGCCCTGCGCAAGTTTACCCAGCTTCCCCCCAAGGCCAGCAGCGATGCCGTGAACAGGTAGACCCCGTCCAGAAGATGATCGATCCCTGCGAAGGTGTAGGACGAGCGAGTGAAAGCACAGACCAGTATGCTGGTGACCAGCCCGTTCCAAATCAGCATCAACAGCGCGCCCGCGCGGTTCGGTCGAAACGCCAGGCCAGTGGCGACAAGTGCCCATAGGCCGCTCCCGAGCAGGGTGTGTACCAGCGCGTCCCCTTCCACCAGCGGGATGACGTCAAGGTGCACGGCCTCGCCGCTTGACCAACCCAGAAATCCCACGCCCAGCAAGAACACGCCCACGACCAGATTGAAAGTAAACGCGATCAGCCGCAAGATACCTCGGACGAAGGACATGAAAGCAACTCAGGGTCAGCTCAGAAACACCGAATTGTACCGAAATCCCCCAGGCGGCCGCACACCTGGAATCCGTCGGGGTGGGTTCGGTTTAGCGTTCACCGCGCTGCGGGCCCGCGACGGCTATTCGTGCCCGCGCCGACGGTAACTATATGTGAGGGCTTGGCCGACCTGCGAAACCGGTTTTCGCGCAGCCTCGGCGCAAGCTGTGGCTAACCGCTGTCTATACTGAACGGAGTCCTATGCCCCTGGCTCGACTCGGCGCTTGCCTGACACTGATCTGCCTGCTGATTGCCTCGGCGATCGAGCGCGAGCCGGCCGACGTTTATCGGAATCGGCGCCGGGAATTGGCACGCATTCATGCCGATGGCGTAATACTGCTCTTCGGCTACAGCGAGCAGGAGGCGCAGTCTCCCCGTTCACGCTTCTATCAGGAAAGCAACTTCTACTACCTCACTGGCTGGGACGAGCCCGGTGCCTGCTTGCTACTGGTTCCTCCCAGGCCCCCCGAACACCCCTACCGGGAGGTCCTGTTTCTGCCCGGTGGCGATACGGCGTCAGAGCGTTGGGCCGGTGCACGAACGCGTCCCGACGCCCCTGATGCCGGCTTGAAAACCGGGTTGGGAGACGTGAGGCAGAACGGCGCTGCGCTGGTGTCGGCTCTCGATGACGCTCTTGGCATTTACCCCAAGCTCTATAGCCTCCTGTGGAAGCGCCCCAGCTACGGCCAGCAGGCCGAGCCGAATCGGCAGGAGCGCCTCCGGCAACTCGCTCCTGACCACGAAGCCCTCGATGTGCGCTCCACGCTGACGCACATGCGCATAATTAAGTCCGCGACCGAAATCTCCCTGATTCAGAAGGCCGTCGATGCGAGTGCGGCTGCTCACCAACGGGCCTGGGCGCAAATCCGGCCCGGCCGGTTCGAATACCAGATCATGGCGCCGATGTTGGCCGAGATGATCGATCGCGGCTGCCTGCGCCCGGCCTACCCCCCGATCATCGGCAGCGGGCCGAACGCGACCATTCTTCATTACACCCGCACCGCAAGACAGCTCAAGCCGGACGAACTGGTCCTCATGGACGTTGGTGGCGAGTACGCTCACTATGCGGCCGACATCACCCGAACCGTCCCCGTCAACGGCAAGTTTCGCTCTAGGCAACACAAGATCTACGAGCTGGTTCTGGGCGCCCAGCAGGCCGCGATTGCGGCGGTCAAACCGGGCATGACGCTATCCGGACACGGGCACAAGAGCCTTCATCAGATCGCTACGCAGCACTTCAAACAGCACGGACGTGAACTGCTGGGCGACCCTGTGGGCAACCTCTTTCCGCACGGTATCGGCCATTATGTAGGCTTGGATGTACACGATCCCGGCGATCCAGGTGCACCCCTCGCACCCGGCATGGTGATCACGATCGAGCCCGGTCTCTACTTCCCCGAGGAGGGCCTGGGTGTTCGCATCGAAGATATGGTGCTGGTCACGAGCGACGGTGCGCAGGTGCTGAGCGAGTTGCTGCCGCGTACGGTCCTGGAGATCGAGCACGCCATGCAGAGGTAAGGCTGCCGAGTCTGACCGATGCGGTTCCCAACCACCGCCGCGTTTCATTGGATGACGGTGAGGAGTCGCGGCCGCCACACCGGACAGGCATTGTCCACTCTGTGGTGGTGGCTTGGCTAAGCGACTGAAAAAGATCAGATTCTCGTTGCACAACCCGGTGAAGAGATGGTACACTTCTTGAAGGATGGGGCTGAGGCTGGTCCTCAGCCGGGGTCAGGCCCGGGCAACCGGGTTCCCCGAGCAAACCTTCCTGGTATTTGAAAGTTTGATATCTGGTGGCGTGCGGCCTTGTCGTCCAGCGGTTGTGTTTCGCCAGATCAAGTTTTGAGGCCGGTCGTGGAAGGGATTCCGGTGTCCGTGTCGGACATCGGGAGGCGATCTTTCACGGTCATGATCTTTGACAATCTGGTTGGACGTTTACAGATTTGCGAACGCAGTTCCGAGTCTGAATCGGGCGGACCTCTACGGGTTATCCCTGGCGCAGTAAGGCCGGGGAGTCAATCTTTACTCGAGAGTTTGATCCCGGCTCAGAATCAACGCTGGCGGCGCGCTTAACACATGCAAGTCGAACGAGAAAGCCGGCTTCGGCCGGTGAGTAGAGTGGCAGACGGGTGAGTAACACGTGGATAACCTGCCCTTGAGTGGGGAATAACTCCGGGAAGCTGGAGCTAATACCGCATACGACCCCAGGCACCTAAGTGCTTGGGGTGAAAGCCTTCGGGCGCTCGAGGAGGGGTCCGCGGCCGATTAGCTTGTTGGCGGGGTAACGGCCCACCAAGGCTCAGATCGGTAGCCGGCCTGAGAGGGCGCACGGCCACACTGGCACTGAGACACGGGCCAGACTCCTACGGGAGGCAGCAGTGGGGAATCTTGGACAATGGGGGAAACCCTGATCCAGCGACGCCGCGTGAGTGATGAAGCCCCTCGGGGTGTAAAGCTCTTTCAGCGGGGACAATCATGATGGTACCCGCAGAAGCAGGTGCGGCTAACTACGTGCCAGCAGCCGCGGTAATACGTAGGCACCAAGCGTTGTTCGGAATTACTGGGCGTAAAGCGAGTGTAGGCGGTTTGCCAAGTCCGTTGTGAAATCTCCCGGCTCAACTGGGAGGGTGCGGCGGAAACTGGCAGGCTAGAGTGCGGAAGGGGAGAGTGGAATTCCTGGTGTAGCGGTGAAATGCGTAGATATCAGGAGGAACACCGGCGGTGAAGACGGCTCTCTGGACCGCTACTGACGCTGAGACTCGAAAGCGTGGGGAGCAAACAGGATTAGATACCCTGGTAGTCCACGCCCTAAACGATGCATACTTGGTGTGGGCTCTTCACTGAGTCCGTGCCGGAGCTAACGCGTTAAGTATGCCGCCTGGGGAGTACGGTCGCAAGGCTGAAACTCAAAGGAATTGACGGGGGCCCGCACAAGCGGTGGAGCATGTGGTTCAATTCGACGCAACGCGAAGAACCTTACCTGGGCTTGAAGTGCTGGGGACCGCGGTAGAAACACCGTTTCCCCTTCGGGGGCTCCAGTAGAGGTGCTGCATGGCTGTCGTCAGCTCGTGTCGTGAGATGTTGGGTTAAGTCCCGCAACGAGCGCAACCCTCGTCCTGTGTTGCTACTCTTCGGAGGCACTCACAGGAGACCGCCAGCGACAAGTTGGAGGAAGGTGGGGACGACGTCAAGTCATCATGGCCTTTATGTCCAGGGCTACACACGTGCTACAATGGACGGTACAACGGGTTGCCAAGCCGCGAGGTGGAGCTAATCCCTAAAAACCGCCCTCAGTTCGGATCGCAGGCTGCAATTCGCCTGCGTGAAGCTGGAATCGCTAGTAATGGCGCATCAGAACGGCGCCGTGAATACGTTCCCGGGCCTTGTACACACCGCCCGTCACATCACGAAAGTGGATTGCACTAGAAGTCCGCGAGCCAACCCTCGGGAGGCAGCGGCCCAAGGTGTGATTCACGATTGGGGTGAAGTCGTAACAAGGTAGCCGTAGGAGAACCTGCGGCTGGATCACCTCCTTTCTAAGAGAGAACGTGGGTCGACACCGCTGCTTCCCTGGCGGTGACGTTCGGCCTGATCCGCCGCGACCCGATTCGGGGCGCGTTCGTGACTGTTTTCCCGGCTCCTTCCGGAGTCCGGGGCGTCCAACCGGCCTCAATTTTGCGGGTGGCGTTGTCGGAGTCGCGGAGCGACGGTCGATGTGGTTTGATCAAAGCTGTTCTGGGGGCTGTAGCTCAGCTGGGAGAGCGCCTGATTTGCATTCAGGAGGTCGTCGGTTCGAGCCCGATCAGCTCCACCACCAAGCTGCGTCTTCGGTGTCACACAGGGACACTGCGGCGATCCAGGGCCTGTAGCTCAGTTGGTTAGAGCGCACCCCTGATAAGGGTGAGGTCGTTGGTTCAACTCCAACCAGGCCCACCATATCGCGCTGTGACCAAGACGGAGCCGTGACCGTAAGGGAGCGGTCGACGAGCAGTCAGCCAGGTACTAGATGCGAGCCTTCAGGTTTTCCATCACTTGAAGTTTCACATGTAGCACCGAAACCGATCTTTGAAAACTGAATATCGAAGGGCATCTAGCACATCGCTGGGTTATCGTCCTCCTCGTGTTTTGGGGCGGGCGGGAACTCAACGAGCGCCGACCCAGGACTTCAGTTCTGGGTCAATTTTATGGTCAAGCTACTAAGGGCGTACGGAGGATGCCTTGGCGCAAGCAGGCGATGAAGGACGTGGCAGGCTGCGATAAGCCTCGGGGAGCTGCGAGTAAGCTGTGATCCGGGGATGTCCGAATGGGGAAACCCGGCCGGTGTGAACACCGGTCATCGCCATCTGAATCCATAGGGTGGCGAGGCGAACCCGGGGAAGTGAACCATCTCAGTACCCGGAGGAAAAGAAAACAACTGTGATTCCGCTAGTAGCGGCGAGCGAACGCGGAACAGCCCAAACCAGGTGAGCCGCAAGGCAAACCTGGGGTTGTAGGACCACATCACGAGACTCGTGAAGTTAGCCGAACGTTTTGGAAAATTCGACCGCAGAAGGTGACAGTCCTGTAGGCGAAAACGAATCGAGCTCAGTGGGATCCTGAGTACCGCGGGACACGAGAAATCCTGTGGGAAGCTGCCGGGACCATCCGGTAAGGCTAAATACTCGCTTGCGACCGATAGTGAACTAGTACCGTGAGGGAAAGGTGAAAAGAACCCCTGCTAGGGGAGTTAAAAGTACCTGAAACCGTATGCCTACAAGCAGTGGGAGGGCTATGGCCGAGTGGCTCCTTCGGGAGCCCGGCGTCACGCCTGACCGTGTGCCTTTTGCTTAATGAGCTGGCTAGTTATTCTCAGTGGCAAGGTTAAGCGTAAGCGAGCCGCAGCGAAAGCGAGTCTGAATAGGGCGATTCAGTCGCTGGGAATAGACGCGAAACGGGATGATCTACCCTTGGCCAGGGCGAAAGTTGTGTAACAGCAACCGGAGGCCCGAACCAGTGTCGGTTGAAAACGGCTTGGATGAGCTGAGGGTAGGGGTGAAAGGCTAATCAAATTCCGTGATGGCTCGTTCTCTCCGAAATAGCTTTAGGGCTAGCCTCGTGTGGTTCGCAACGGTGGTAGAGCGCTGGATGGACTAGGGGGCTTTCAAGCTTACCGAATCCAACCAAACTCCGAATGCCGTTGACGTAGAGCACGGGAGTCAGACTGTGGGGGCTAAGCTTCATGGTCAAAAGGGAAACAGCCCAGACCGCCGGCTAAGGTCCCGGAATGAACGCTAAGTGGGTAAGGAAGTCGAGAGGCCCAGACAGCCAGGAGGTTGGCTTAGAAGCAGCCATCCTTTAAAGAAAGCGTAATAGCTCACTGGTCAAGCCTCTCGGCGCCGAAAATGTAACGGGGCTCAAGCGTTCTACCGAAGCCGCGGGTTCGAGAATCGCTTCGGCGGTTCACGGGCGGTAGGAGAGCATTCTGAACTGGTCGAAGCCGGACTGTAAGGACCGGTGGACGGTTCGGAAGAGACTCTGCCAGCATTAGTAGCGATAAACCAGGTAAGAATCCTGGTCGCCGTAAGTCTAAGGTTTCCTGGGCAAGGTTTATCCGCTCAGGGTTAGTCGGGTCCTAAGGTGAGGCCGAAAGGCGTAGCCGATGGATACGCGGTTAATATTCCGCGACTACCTTGCTTCGTTTGACGATGGGGTGACACAGAAGGCTAAACAGGAGTGGTGATGGATATCCACTTTGGCCGTCATAAGGTGTCCCGGGCCGGTAAATCCACCCGGGAGCTATCACTGAAGGCGGACGCGATCCCGCAAGGGAACAAAGCTGTGACGCCACGCTGTCAGGAAAAACCTCTAAGGAGAAGTCAAGGTACCCGTACCGTAAACGGACACACGTAGACGAGATGAGTATTCTCAGGCGCTCGGGTGAAGGGTTGTTCAGGAACTCGGCAAATTAGCCCCGTAACTTCGGGAGAAGGGGCGCCTCCTTGTTTTCTTCGGAAGACCGGGAGGCCGCAGTGAAATGGCTCAGGCGACTGTTTACCAAAAACACAGGTCTCTGCAAAGTCGAAAACGACGTATAGGGGCTGACGCCTGCCCGGTGCCGGAAGGTTAAGGGGAGGGGTTAGCTTCTTCGGAAGCGAAGCTCGGAACCGAAGCCCCGGTGAACGGCGGCCGTAACTATAACGGTCCTAAGGTAGCGAAATTCCTTGTCGGGTAAGTTCCGACCTGCACGAATGGCGTAACGATCTGAGCACTGTCTTAACAACCCGCCCGGCGAAGTTGTGGTCCCGGTGAAGACGCCGGGTGCCCGCCACAAGACGGAAAGACCCCGTGCACCTTTACTACAACTTACCAGTGAATCGCGGTGCGGTTTGCGCAGGATAGGTGGGAGGCTTTGAATCCGGACTCTTGGGTTCGGAGGAGCCGCCGGTGAGATACCACCCTGATCGTATTGCGGTTCTAACCTGCTCCCCTGATCGGGGAGAGGGACACTGGTTGGTGGGTAGTTTGACTGGGGCGGTCGCCTCCTAAAATGTAACGGAGGCGCGCGATGCTTGGCTCAGGCTGTTTGGAAATCAGCCGTAGAGTGCAATCGCATATGCCAAGTTGACTGCGAGACCTACAAGTCGAGCAGGTGCGAAAGCAGGCGATAGTGATCCGGCGGTTCCGCATGGAAGGGCCGTCGCTCAACGGATAAAAGGTACGCCGGGGATAACAGGCTGATCCAAGCCAAGAGTTCACATCGACGCTTGGGTTTGGCACCTCGATGTCGGCTCATCGCATCCTGGGGGTGAAGAAGCTCCCAAGGGTTGGGCTGTTCGCCCATTAAAGCGGTACGTGAGCTGGGTTCAGAACGTCGCGAGACAGTTCGGTCCCTATCTGTGGTGGGCGTAGGAGATTTGAGGGGGGCTGACCTCAGTACGAGAGGACCGGGTCGGACGAACCTCTTGTGATCCAGTTGTCGCGCCAGCGGCATCGCTGGGTAGCGAAGTTCGGTCGAGATAAGCGCTGAAAGCATATAAGCGCGAAGCTTTCCCCAAGATAAGATCTCCCAAGCGCAAGCTAAGAAGGGCACTCGAAGACTACGAGTTTGATAGGACGGATGTGTAAGCGTGGTAACACGTTCAGCTAACCGTTACTAATCGCCCGTTCGGCTTGACCATAAAATTGACTCAGCACTGAGTCCCAGCGACCTTCAGTGCTGCGCTCGACGCGATGCGCGCGAGCCCTTCGATATTCGGCGCCGTTGATCAGATCACGAATCGACGGGCCAACGATTTCGGGTGGCCATAGCGAGGGGGCCACACCCGTTCCCATCCCGAACACGACCGTTAAGCCCCTCAGCCCCGATGGTACTGCGTGGGCAACTGCGTGGGAGAGTAGGACGCCGCCCGATTAACTTTGTGCTGAAGCCCCGGTCGTTCCGACCGGGGTTTCGTGCTGTGCGAAGAGAGTTACCGGGGAAGGTCCGCGACCGGGGTCGCGGGTTTGGCGGCGGACGTCTCGATTGTGCTTGATCCTGGCGTTGGGCTTCTGATCAGCATGCACCGGGCAGCTACCCGAGCCCTCGATAGGTGCAAACTCCGTTGACACCCCTTCCAACTACCTGAAATCATGAAGTCCGGTATGGGGAGGTCGGAGTACCGGTGTAGGGTTGGGTTGATTCAGATGGCGTGCTCGGCCGACCGCGACGCCAATCTGAACAAGGCCGTCGGCTTGGTTCGCCAGGCGGCTTCTGGGGGTGCACAGATCGTGTGCCTGCAAGAGTTGTTTCGCTCGCAATACTTCTGCCAGGAGGAGAACCCCGACTGGTTCGACACCGCCGAGCCCGTTCCGGGGCCTACCACCGAGGCGTTGGGCCAAGCCGCCCGGGACGCCGGGATCGTCGTCATCGGCTCCGTGTTCGAGCGCCGCACGGCGGGTCTCTATCACAACTCAGCCGTCGTGATTGGCACCCGAGGCGAGGTGGTCGGCTTGTATCGCAAGATGCACATCCCTGACGACCCCCTCTACTACGAGAAGTTCTATTTCACGCCCGGCGATTTAGGCTTCAGGGCGTTCGACACCGAGTTTGCGCGCATCGGCGTGCTCATCTGCTGGGACCAATGGTATCCCGAAGCGGCGCGCCTCACCGCGCTGCAAGGCGCCCAGATCCTGTTCTATCCGACCGCCATCGGCTGGCACCCGTCAGAGAAGAGCGCACACGGGCCCAATCAGCTCGAAGCCTGGCGCACGGCGCAGCGCGCCCACGCCATCTCGAACGGCGTGTTCGTCGCGGCCTGCAACCGCGTCGGTCATGAGCGGCCCCTCGATGGCTCGCCCTCGAAGCTCGCCTCCTACGAGGGCGTCGAGTTCTGGGGAGGCTCGTTCGTCTGCGACCCGTTCGGGCAGGTCGTGGCGCAGGCCGGCACGACCGAGCAGATCCTCGTCGCCGACTGCGACCTCAGCCTGGTCGAAGAGACGCGTCGCAACTGGCCTTTCCTCCGTGATCGTCGCATCGATGCCTACGATGGCATCGCCTCACGCTTCATCGACGAAGCAACGAAGCAGCGCGTTCCGTAGGGCCCTGTCCATGGCCACCGACGACACTCCCCACTCCCTCGGTTTGCGCATGCCGGCTGAGTGGGAACCCCACGAAGCGACCTGGATCGTCTGGCCGCAAACACGCGCCGACTGGCCCGGCAAGATCCAGGCCGTGCGCTGGGCTTACGTTGAGATCATCCGCCACCTGCACGATCGCGAGCAGATTCACCTCGTCGTGAATGATCGCCGTACCGAGGTTGCCGCCCGGCGAATGTTAGACCACGCCGGCATCGACCTCTCCCCCATCAGATTTCATCGCTATCCCACCGACCGTTCGTGGGTGCGCGACTCCGGCCCGCTCTTCGTCCGCAGCCGCTGGGAGATGGCGGCCGTCTGCTGGCGCTTCAACGGCTGGGCCCGCTATCGCAACTGCCACAAGGACGCCGCCTTGCCAGGACGCATTGCCCGACGCTTGGGCGCGCGCATCTGGCACCCGCGGCTAGGCGGACGGCCGGCCGTCCTCGAGGGTGGAGCCATCGACGGCAACGGACGAGGCAGCCTCCTTACCACCGAGGAGTGCCTTCTGGGCACGACCCAGCAGCGCAACCCCGGATTCAGCGTCGACGACTACGAACGACTGTTCCGCGACTACCTGGGCGTTCGCAACGTCCTGTGGCTGGGTTCGGGTATTGCCGGCGACGACACCCACGGCCACATCGACGACGTCGCCCGCTTCGTCGCCCCGCGCGCAGTCGTTACCGTGGTCGAAGGCAGTCGGCAAGATGACAACTACGCCCCGCTACGGGACAACCTCCGCCGTCTCCGCACGATGCGCGACGAGAAGGGACGCCCTCTCGATGTCGTCGAACTGCCAATGCCGCGACCGCTCTACTTCCAGGGTCACCGGCTTCCCGCCAGCTACGCCAACTTCTACATCGCCAACGGCGTGGTACTTGTGCCCACCTTTAACGACCCGGCCGACCGCGTCGCTCTAGGAATCCTCGCCCACGCATTCCCTCAGCGCGAGGTCATCGGGATCCACAGCATCGATCTGGCGTGGGGATTCGGCGCGCTGCACTGTAGTACCCAGCAGCAGCCGGCCACGCCGCCAAGCTCCTAGGACAGTGGAGCGCGTTTTCCTGCCTGCCCGTCCAGTCCAATGGCAGGCCGAACGTGGCAGGTAGGAACTATGACCAGTGGTGATCGGTTGCAGATCGGGCGCCCCTATCCCTCGACCTGGACGCCGCGCCAGAAGGCGACATGGCCCTTGATCTGACTGGCTGCGTCCTTCGGCTCGGGATAGTACCAGGCTGCCCCAGGGTTCGTCTCCTCGTTGACTTCGATGTCGTAATACTGCGCGGTGCCCTTCCACGGGCACATCGAGGTCTGATCGATCAGCTTGAAGTACTCCCGGTTGATCGAGTCCGGCGGAAAGTAGTGATTACCTTCGACCATCTCCGTGTGGTCGCTCTCGGCGAGCACGACGCCTTCCCAACTTGCTTTCGGCATGTAGCTATTCTACGAAAAGGCCCAGCGCCAAGGACGTTGCAGATCCACGGGCACGTCGGTCGGTCGTCCTGTGCCAACCCGAGCGCTAGGACCGAAAACGGTAGGTGATGCGGCCGCGCGTGAGGTCGTAGGGAGACAGTTCCACCGTAACGCGGTCGCCGGTGAGGATGCGGATGCGGTGCTTGCGGAGCTTGCCGGCGATACGCGCCAGGACGACGTGTTCGTCGTCCAGCTTAACGTCGAAGATACCGCCGGGATGTTTCTCGATGATTGTTCCTTGTACTTCGATGCCTTCTTCTTTCGCCATTCCCCTCCTTTAGGGTTGGTTGACCTTGCTTCCGGCGCCTCGGCCCTGCGCACCCGGCGCGGCCGACGTGCCGGAATGCCTTTGCGATCCAGTATCTCAAACCGCTCCGGCCCAAGCAAGATAGCGATTCCAAGATAGTAAGGCGGACTTGACAAGGCCACACCAGCCCTCGTAGTCCGCCCTAGGTTGCCAATGGCGGCCCACCGGGAACCCGTATCCGGCGGCGCGCGGGTGGATAGCTGTGTCGCTGAGCCGTGAATTTGGCGTTCAGGTATTCACCCATATGGATCGGTCCCACGATGCTATCGCCGGAAACAGCGCCCGAGAAAATGAAGGGGATGGAATCGCCGACGTTGCGGCCGGGAGTGTCGCTGCGGAGCGTGACCTGATCTCCTTCGATCGTGCCGAACATCTCCCTTGTCTCAAAATCCGTCCTGTGCGCGCCCCGGATCCAATTGCCATCCTGCTCGATGTACAAGGAGTGCTGGGTTTCGCCGCTAAAGAACTCGATGTTGACGTCCCAATGGCCGCTGATGTCGGAGCCGGGCCGTTGCATGTCCGGCTTGGGGCTCCGCTTCTCGGACAACACGTCGTGAATCCGGTCCCCCACGGCCTTGTCATCGCCGGGTTGCATCATCCAAGCGGTGATGATAATCGAGGTCTCGGAGTTAGACTCGCGGCCACTCCCGCGACGACCGCTGCCGAGCGCAATCCTGGGCTTGGTACGGGCCAATTCCTCGGCCACATCTGCTCCGGTAATGTAAAGCTTTTTCGGGTCCCAACTGATCGTCAGCCGGGGACTGCGGTTCCCCAGGGCGGCGGGCTCGTACACGCTCGCCGTGACGCCGTCCACCGTCGATACACGCTTGGAGATCGTGTCACAGTACGAGAGCCACTTCCTCCACTCGGCGTCATGATCGCGCTTCACCCAAGCTTCGACGGCGGCCAGCATGCCCAGCGTTTCTTCGCGGCCGACCTTGTTGTCGCGCCCAGGGCCATGGTGTGGCGCGCTAGCCTGCCACGCCGACATGAGGATGTCCTTGCGGCCCAGCAACAGCCCGGCGCACTGTGGCCCCTGGATCGCCTTCCCGCCGCTATACGCGACGACCGTGGCGCCCCGCTCCAGGTGCACACACGGAATCGTGAGTATTTCGGCCGCCGCATCGACCAGAACGGCGATGTCTTTACGTTTCGCGATTCTGACGACGGTTTCGAGATTGAGCGGTGTCGATCGGCCCGGACGATCGGCCATCAAGTAGATCATGGCCGTGCGCGAGTTCAGCGCGTTCGCCATTTCCTCGGGCGTATCCACCATGATCAGCTCGACGCCAATGTTGCGAACCGCGTGGTCATAGGCGGTTCGCGACGTGCGGGGGACGACGACCTCGGTCTTGTCGAGACCGGTCAGGTCGGGGATGCGGATCAGTTTCTCGGGATTGCCGCCCGTCACGCAGCCGGCCGTGACATGCTTGAGTCCGGCGGCGCAGCCTGACGAAACCATGCCTCACTCGGCGCCGGTCAGTTCGGCTAGCCGCCGCCCGACCGCGTCCGCTAGTTCGTCCAGTTGCGCGAAGTACTGCGTGGCGGCATCCATTGCGGCTCGCACCTCGGGCAGCTCGGCGGATCCTCCGATGATGGTGAAGGTGCCGCGGCAATTGATGACGGGTTCTACGCCGATGGACTGGTAGATCTCCGGTCCGGGGGTGAGTGGACCCGGTGCAGCCTTAGCGTCCATGGCACCGAAAAGCATCGGCACAGCGAGCGCATTCCCTATCATCAAGAGTTCACGCCGCGTTGCGTCGAGTGATGCTTCTCCAGCGATGCCTTCAAGTCGTTTCTCCGACATGACTCCTCCCGTTCTGTAAGAAACCAATGAGTCGATGGTCGTGCGGATTCTTTCTATCACTTCGCGCCGTACCGCCGCAACTTCGCGCCCCGCCTGATCGTTCGAGCGAAGCGCCAATTCTCTCCGTCCCCTGCCGGGGTTCCGATCGTTGTGTTTCGAGTTCACCCAAGGCTTGCGATCTGGCGTTTCTTTGCGCGACCACGTTTCTTCTGAAACCGTCGCACGACCAGTGCTATCATTAGGTCGCGAGACCGTGCGCTTGTGTCTCAATGGAGGGCGTCGATGAAACGGAGAAGCTTTTTCGGCAGTGCTTTCGCGGGCCTAGCGGCGACGGCGAGTTCGGCCAAGGGATCGCGGCTCAAAGCGGGAGATATTCCCAAGAGAACGTTCGGCAAGACCGGTGAGAAGCTCACCGTCATTGGCCAGGCGGGCGGGCGGTTTCCCTTTTGCACGTTCGATGAAGCCAAGGCGATTACGCAACGCGCGTATGACCTCGGTGTGAACTACTTCGACAATGCGCGCAGCTACTGGAGCGGTCGCTCGGAAGAAGTCTTCGGCGCGGTCTTGCCGGCGGTCCGCAAGGACGTTTTCATCACCACCAAGAGCGCCGACCGCACCCGCAAGGGCGCGGAAGCAGAGCTGCACACGTCGCTCAAGAAGCTCAAGACCGACTACCTCGACCTGTGGCAGATCCACTCCGTCACGTCCAGCGAGGATCTCAACAAGATCTTCGCCCCCGGCGGTGCCATCGAAGCTTTCGAGGCCGCCAAGAAAGCCGGCAAATGCCGTTTCATCGGCTTCACCGGACACCACGATCCCGAAGCGCATCTCGAGATGCTGGGGCTCTACAAGGACTTCGACACAATTCTCATGCCGCTCAGCCCGGCCGATGCGTCCTACTTGAGTTTTGAGAAGAAGGTTCTACCCGAAGCTCGCAAGCAGAACCTCGGCATCCAGGGGATGAAGAGCACGGCCAACGCTAAACTGCTGCAATCACTCAGCGTGAAGCAATGCCTGAGCTATGTCCTGAGCTTGCCGATGCACTGCCTGGCGGTGGGATGCACGACGCTGGGGCAGATCGAAGACGACGTCCGGGTCGCGCAGCAGTTTACTGCGTACAGCGAGACCGAGATGGCCGAGTTGCGCGAGAAGGGCGCCAAGCTCGCCGGTCCCGACCTCGAGGACTGGAAGCGCGACAACCGAGTGGCCGCGAGCGGCCGGGCGGAGTATACCGGCGGCTGAGGGCCGGGCCGTCTTGCTGAAAGTAGGCAGGGTTCTTCTCGCCAAAGCGCAGCGGTGGCGGGCGGCAGAGTATCAACGCGGGCTGACGCCCGCGGCTCTGATCTGAGTTGGCACCCGAGGCCCGGCGTTACGTCTTCGTCTGGACCCACTCTTCCACGGCGGCACGGATCTGCAAAGCGTTGACCTGCGTTTCGAGCCGAAACGAATCAGTGGCGCCCATCATCTCGTAGACCTGTGCCGTCCAGTCGAGGTGATCCCAGGCCTTGACCCTCTCTACGGGCCGGCGGCGTAAGTCCATCGGGTTGATGACCATCACCGGCCGGGGTGCGAGTGCGGCGTGAAGCTCCTTGACGTCGTAGGCGCCGATGACGGAGGGTACATCGCTGCTCAGAGGCTGCGTCGTTAGCGGGTCGTCGATCAGCGAGCGATACGAGAGGAGCCCCCCGACGGTAATGAGCCGGCTGATACGAGTGTCGATCACCGCCGCATGGGCCGCTACGAGAGCTCCCGCGCCGACGCCCACCAAGGTCCACTTGCGGTGCGTCGTCCGTTTGGGGGCCGCCGCCAGCAGGTCTCTGACGCGCTGCCCGAGCAAAGGCCGTCCCACTTCGAGCGCCCGATAGGCAAAGAATTCGTCCCAGGAGAACGAGACCTCGAGTTGGGGCATGTGCGGCGCGGTTTCCCCCCAGCCTCGCACGTCCAGCACCGTCACACGGTAGCCGGAGGCTACCATCGGATCAATCACGCTTCGCCGCAGAGCCGGCTCGTCTTTCCCTGTGTCGGAGACGACCAATGCATCCCCCTGGGCGAACGTCGGCGGATCGATCACGCGGTCGGGCACGAAGATGCCGCGCTCCCGCTTGACCCTCCCGACGCGGGTCAAGAACCGCACCTGCCGGTTGATTTCGGTTCGGAAGATCGCAAACTCATCCGGAGAGGCCGGGACGGCGCGCTTGGGGGCGGTTTGGTCCGCGTAGCGCCGGTTCCAACTGAGCACGGTAGACGCCGGATTGAGCGCCGTGGCCACTTGCCCGCTCGCCGTGCAGCGCAGCTCCTCCTCCGGCAAGACGTCGCCTGAGGGATCCTGCTCGCTCACCCGCCCGTCGCTGAGCCAGTGGGAGAACCACCGCGCCGTCGCCTCACGCAGATCCTTGTTGAGCCCGTGCACGTCGTCGGTCTCGGTGAGGGTCGCCTTCTCGTTGGCCTGGACCAGCGCGTAGGCCTTCGACACCGCCCGATAGGTTGCTCGCGCACCCTGGATCGGGACGTAGTCGCGAATAGCCGCGCCGATCATCAACGGCCGCGGTGCGACGCTTGCCAACAGCTCGGTGTGGTCGATGCCGTGGTCCAGCGTCCGGTAGAGGATTTGTTCCGGGTCGGCGATCAGCAAAGCTTCGGTTTTCTCTCGAAACCCGGCAACGGCGCACATCGGCGCCGCGGCCTTGATGCGCGGCTCAAACGGCGCAAACTGCAGCGTCTCCATGCCACCGCCCGAGTTCCCGGCCATCGCAATTCGCTCGCGGTCGACTTCGGGACGGGTCTCGAGGTAGTCAATTGCCCGGATCGAGTCCCACACCCGGTACTGCATCAGGTTCAGGCCCAGCAGGTAGCATTGGCGCCCCAGCACGCGGTGCTCTTTCGTGCCGAGCCCGACCAGCGGCCGGTTGTTTTCCGCGTCCCACAGCTGCACGCGCTCGCCTTGGCTGATGGGATCCCAGATAAGAACGGCGAAGCCCGAGCGGGCCATGACAATGCAGAATTGCTGATACTCTTTGTATGCTTTGCCCTCGTCGGCGTGTCCCGGGGGGAAGATCACGGCGGGCAGGCGCTCTTCGACATGCTTGGGGCGGTAGAGATTGGCGGTTACATAGAATTTCGGACGGCTCTCGTAGATGATCTTCTCGATCACGTAGCCGGGGCGATCGATCGTGCCGAGCTGGCGGGGGTTGAGCGGCGTCCGGTCCTCAGGCATCGGCCCCCACATCTCAGCTAGCCGGTCGCGCACCTTGCGGCGCAAGGCGTCCAGCTGTTCAGGGGTCTCGATCGCCGCGAACTGGCGCCGGCGCTTCTCGTCCAAGTGGCGGATGTAGCCGATCGTGAAGTCCCACATCATCTGTCCAAGATCGGTAGGGTTGGCGTGCGCCGACCGCGGCAGTGCGCCGACGCCAAGCAACGTCGCTAGAAACTCCGCTCTTGTGAGTGGACCTGGCAAAGCGGTGGGATAATCTTGTGGGCCGGGAGCGTTGGCGGGCCCGAACAGGCTCTTCCGCGCCCCCAAGCCGATCCGAGCGGGGATTCCCGCCAGTTCTTGTCAGTCTAAAGGATACGACGGATGGCCTCGACCCAATGTTTCACGCTCCGCTGTTTCACAACGGCTCGCACCTTGACGCCCAAGCCGCCGCAGCGTTCTACTTGAGGGTTATGGCCATCCCCAGCGACGAACAGCGCCCGCTCATCGACCGCCTGACTGAACTCTCCGGAGGCAGCTACCCCCCAGGCGTGCGCCGCAAGTATTTCATCAGCGGACCGCAGTGGGCGGCGGCCTACGAAGGCCAGGCCCTGTTTCACGCCCCGACCCGGGCGCCGGTTTCGTTCGAAGAAGTGATCCGGCATCTGGGCGAGATCGGCATCCCGTGGTGGACGACGCACGACACCGACGTCATCGCGACCAACGACCTGATGACGGACCGCCAAGGCGAAATTATCGCGCGCATCAAGGCGGCGCTCGAAGAGAATGGCGTGCGTTGCTCGATGGTTACCTGTGAGACGTTCTTCCACCCCGTGTGGGCGGCCAGCGCGGCGGCCGAAGCACCCGAGGTCCGCCAATACGCCGCGCGGAGGCTGCAGAACGTGGTCGAGGTCGGTCATGACTTAGGGGCCCAGTTCGCCGTCTACTGGCCCGGAACACTGGGCTATATGATTCAGGGGGCGATCGACGAGACGCAAACGTTGCGCTGGTTCGCCGACGGAATCAATGCCGCCTGCGAGCGTGACATCGAGGTCGCCAAACAAAACGGACGGCCCACCCTCAAGCACTGCCTCGAGGCGAAGCCCTTCGAGCCGCAGAGCCACATCATCCTGCCCACCAGCGACGCCATGCTGGCCTTCATCAGCAGCGGAGAGCTGACACACCCGGAAATGGTGGGCCTGAATCCCGAGTACTTACACGAGCTGATGTGGGGCGCGGCGTGCCGGGCGGCGCTGGCCCGCGCGTTGCTGTGCGGCAAACTCTGGCACTTCGACATCAACGACGGCTATCCGCTCAAGCACGATGTCGACCTCGGCGTCGCCTTGGTCAATCCGCTCGATTGGCTGAACATCCTGATTCTGTTGCGCTCGCACGGCTACGAAGGCCCGTTCAACCTCGATTTCAAACCGCCGCGCACCACCAGCAATTACGGCGTGTTCAAGATCAGCTTCCCGACCGCCGTCGACCGCTTCATCACGCTTTGGGAAATCGCCGGCGAGGCCATGGAAGACCCGGTGATCGGGCAAGCCACCGAGGCGCTCAAACAGGGAGGTGGCGCCGCTGGCTCGGTAGACGAAATCGTCGCCGGCAACCGAGAGCTACTGACGCTCCACGAGCTGATCGGGCACCGCTTGTTCCAGATCCTCGTCGGCCAGCACCGCGGCCGCAGCTTCGCGAACTGATCCATCTGCCGCCGGTGCTCCCCGCCACGCCGCGACCGCGAGGGAGGGTCGATGCAGACCGACGTCGGCACACGATCACGATCCGTTCACGAAACGCCCTAGTCGCCCGCCCATGCTCAAACGCCAAGTCAGCAACCAACTCTGGTGCATCGCCCAACCCGACCACGCCGCCGTCTCGGGCTATCTCGCCGCGCACTGGGGCAACGACAACTTCACCCGGCCTGGCTACTTCGCGCCCTTCCGGCAACCCGAGCGGCTACGCTCAGAAACCATCCTGGCCATCGCCGAGCATGACAACGGTTGGTGGGAGTGGGAAGCCGACCCGCAACGAGACGTCGCTGACGGACTGCCATTGGATCTCACGTCCATGAAGCAGTGCGACGGCTTCGCTCGCTGGCGGTTGGGTGTGCCACGCTTTTGCGACCCGCATCCCTACGTCGCCCTGCTCATCAGCCTGCACGCGTATTGGCTGCACGCCCCTCGCGTCGAGGCGGAAACTGACGAGACGTTTTTTCATCCGCTTTTCGGAGGTCCCGGCGCGTGGCTAAAACCCGAGGGCGACGAGCTGGAAGAGGCGCGCCAATTCGTAGCCGAGCAGCACTGCTTGCAAGAGCTTCTCGCGGACCGCATGAAAAAGGATCCAGCCTGGGCCGCCGCCGCCGACCCCTGGCACTTGGGGCCTCACACACGGCTGCTTCAAGTGGCCGACGCGCTCTCGCTACATCTGTGTTTCGGCGGCGACCAGACGCGGTCGCTGCCCGACATCCCTCGCAAGAACTGGGACGACCGCGTTACGCTCAAGATCGAATCGGCCGCGGATCGTCACATCGTGTGCTGCCCTTACCCGTTCGACCAGGACCCGCTGCCAGTCACCCTTCGCGCCCGCATCCTTGAACCGGACGTCGAAGCCCCGGCGGACTTCCATTCCTGGTGGCACTCCCTGCCACGGCGGGAGATCCCCTTCCGCATCGCTTCTGACCGCTGACAGAGCCTCGAGAGCAGGCGAAAGCGGCCAGGTTTACGCCGGCTTTACGTGTGTTGTTTGCGTGCGCTAAAGCACGGTCCGCGTTGACAACATGTGGGGCGTTGGCTATAGTGAACGCACTAGTGAATGGGGGCATTACCAGAGGTTAGTACCGCTCGACGATTTCGGTGCAGCAACGGTTAGCCGGTCACCGAAGTCGGTATCTGAAGTAGCCGGATCGGTTTCTTCTGCTAGTCTCCATCCTCGGCGAAGCTGGGGGTGTTTGCGTTGGTCCCGAGCAAAGCCAGGGCCGACGAACATTGAAGGGTGACATGCCTGGCGAACCGGATGTGGCTCAATCGGAAGCCGCCCTTGAAAGCGAAATCGCTTTGGCGTCGAGTACGGACGGCGATGCGGTAGAAGCGGGCTTGCAGAGTCCGCCACCGGTCGATCCGTCGCCCGCCAAAGATGAGCATCCCGCCTTTGGGGGCGGCCTGCCCGACCCAGGGGAGACCCCGTTGGATCCGCCGCCGGCCGACACTGGGTTGGCTGAGTTCGTTGAAACAGCACCCGATCACTGCAACCCAACTGCGGAAGCCGATGGAGATGGCTCGCCCGTTCCTCCCGAGAACCTGGAGCCCGGATATTCTAACGCTGACGCCTCACCAGTCGACCAAGATCCGACTCCGGCCAAGGCTCTTGACAACCCACCCGCGGCCGATGCCGTCTCGGCTGACTCCGCGAAAGCGGCTACCCAGGATCTGAACACGACCGGCGACACAAGGGCCGGCGACGCTGGGGGCGATGACGCCGGGGGCGACAGTTTCGTAGGTAGCTCCAGGGCTCAGGAACCGAGCCCTGCGGGCGTCGCCGCCTCAAGAACCGAAACCGACGAGAGCCCGGCATCGGAGCCGGCGAACGCTCACGACAGCCGGCCGGCGAGCGCCATGACCGAGCCGGAGCCGATCACCGCCACTCCGATAGCCGAAGCTTCCTCGCAGCCCGCGACTCCACCGGCTGAACCCTCTGCCGTGACGCTGCCGGGCGAAGGGTCGGTACCCGGCATGCCTCCCGCACTTCCCGAGGGCGCAGAGGAGGCTGAGGTCGAAGCAGACGCCCTCGAAGTCCCCGACCATGAAGCGCACATCGACGATCACGCTGACCCCAGCAGGCTGCGGGCCGGAGAGATCCGCCGCGGTCAGGTCGTCAGCGTCTCCGAAAGCGGCGTGATCGTTGACATCGGCAGCAAGACGGAAGGTTCGGCGCCGCTCGACGATTTCCGCGATGAGGCCGGCGAGTTGCGGGTCAGCGTCGGCGACGAGATCGAGGTCCTTGTCGAAGCCTTCGGAACAGGCGAGTACGCCTCTCTCTCGCACCGACGAGCCAAACAGTCGAAGCTCTGGGAAGGCCTTGAGAAGGCGTGGCGGAACCAAGAGCCTGTCCAGGCGAAAATCGTCTCCAAAGTCAAGGGCGGACTCTCGGCTGACGTTGGTCTCCTCGCGTTCCTACCTGGGTCGCAAGTGGACCTGCGTCCGGTGCCGAACCTCGACTCGCTCATCGGCGAGGACTTGCCCGTCCGCATCGTCAAGATCAACAAGAAACGCGGCAACGTCGTCGTCTCCCGGCGCACGCTACTCGAGGAAGCGCGCGAACGCTTGAAACAGGAAACCCTGAGCTGGTTGGCCGAAGGCGGCGAGGTCACCGGCACCGTCAAGAACGTGACCGACTACGGCGCATTCGTGGACTTGGGTGGGCTCGATGGCCTGATCCACGTAACTGACATCTCCTATGGGCGCATCAAAGGCCCCTCGGACGTCTTGCAACCGGGCCAGAAGGTTACGGCCAAGGTCTTGAAGTTTGACCCGGCGAAAGAACGTGTTTCGCTCAGTCTCAAGCACATGCAGCCCGACCCATGGACGGGCGTGGAAGAGCGTTACCTGGCGGGCAGGAAGGTCAGTGGCCGCGTCACCAGCGTGAGCGACTATGGTGTGTTCGTGGAGCTCGAGTCTGGGGTCGAGGGCCTGGTCCACCTGACCGAGCTAACCTGGTCGCGGCGCCGTCCGCACCCGTCGAAGGTGTATGAGACGGGCAACGAGATCGAGGCGGTTGTCCTGAAGGTGAAGCGCAAGGAGCGGCGCATCTCCCTCAGCGTCAAGAAGCTACGGCCGGACCCCTGGTCCACCCTGAGCGATCGATACCAGACCGGTAATGTTGTCGAGGCCCGGGTGGGCAACCTCACTTCCTACGGGGCCTTCGTTGAGATCGAGGAAGGGGTGGATGGGTTGGTACACCTGAGCGACCTTTCGGGAACCAGGCGGGTTAATCACCCCAAGGAAGTACTCAAGAAGGGCGAGCGGATTCGGGCTGTCGTGTTGCAGGTCGATTCTTCGAAGCACAGGATTGCGCTCGGCCTCAAACAGCTCGAACCCGACATCTGGGAGACGTTCCTTAGCCAACACGCCCCGGGCGACATCGTCACCGGACTGGTCTGCCAGCGTACGAAGTTCGGTGTGTTCGTCGAACTGGTTCCCGGCGTCGAGGGGCTTTGCCACCAGTCGGAAATGAGGCGAGCTTCGAAGAAGAAGGGCAAAGGCGGCTTGGAGGCTGGCCACCGGTACCGCTTCCGCATCATCAAGCTTGAGGAGTTTGACAAGAAGATCGCGCTTTCACGCCGGGACGTGGACGATGAGCCCAACCCCGCCCATGCGCCTGCAACGCCCGTGCTACGTAGGGCGCCGAGCGCACAAGTATTGGCTCAACCCTCCGAAGTGTCGGCCGAGCCCCCTTCTGTGACTTAGAGTTTCGCGTCATCCACACTGTTTCCCGTACTTCCACCGTCCGCAAAGCGGTACCCTGTACAGGGGTCGAGGGAATGTCAACTCCGAGCAGGATCCATCATTCAAGACGCCATTGGCTGCGAACCGTAGGCGCGGTTGCGGCCATTGGCCGGACAACATTCCATGCCTTGTCGGCGGAAACCGAAAAGAAGCGTCAGCTCGCTCTGCTTTCCGACCAGGGATGCGGCCGAGCGAGCGGATACGCCGAGTCGAACAAGATTGTCACTCGCAGCGATCGAACGCACGTGGCCTGGCTCGATTCGCCCCCGGAGGGATTTCGCGTCCGCGTGCGAACGCTTGACCGTCGAACGGGAGATTGGTCCCCCACATTCACGGTAGGCGAAGGGTACGACAACCACGGAGGGCCGGCGCTGACGATCGACAGCACAGGTTTTCTACACATCGTCTACTACCCCCATCATCACGCCATCCGTTACCGGAAATCGAAGCGCCCGAACGATGCGTCGGAGTGGGGCGAGGAAGTACTCGTGGGCGAGGGGCTGACCTACCCGACGCTCGTTTGCGGCAAGGACGATACGTTGTACCTCACATGTCGGCGCCGATTCCGGGAGCGGTCGTGGGTGGTTGAGCTGTGGAAACGCCCGCCCGGCCAGGCTTGGCGGCGGCGGGGTTCGATCCTCGCGTCGCGCTACCCCGGCTACGCCCACTTTCAGGAATCACTGGCGTGGGGAGGGGACCACCGTACGCTGCATCTCTCTTGCCGCTTCCACGAGAAGTCGGACAGGGACGCGTACGGCCGCCTACAGACAGTCGCGTACCTGGTCAGCCGCGACTCCGGTGAGAGCTGGCAACGAAGCGACAGACATGCCGTGACACTACCCGCCACCGTCGAGTCGGCTGAAGTCCTCGCAGCGGGTGGAGTCGATCATCAGCGGGTTGTGCGAGCCGGCGCCATCGCGGTCGATCCGAAGGGCCGACCGAACCTCCTGTATAGCGTGGAGGAGAAGGGTCAAGGGAAGCTTTGGGTCGCGCGGCTTGAAGCAGAGGGCCGCTGGCACAGAATCGACCTGTCCCGGTTCCTGCCGGCGGAATGGTCGTCCTGGAAGCTCATCACAGCCGGCGGAATTACCTTCGACACGAAAGGTGAAATGATCGTAGCCGCCACGGCGCAGCAGCATGAGGCTCACGAGTCGGGTTGGGGCCATCCGTCGAATGAAGTTGTGCAGTTGAGGTCTCGAAACAATGGGGCGTCGTTTTCGTTCTCGGTGGTCAGCCGCAAGGACCGTACCGTCTCGCATTGGCTGCCGAACATCGAGCGGGCCACCGGCCATCATCAGGTAGGAGCGGACGCGGGCATTCTCTACACGGCCGGCGGCCCGGGCCCGGGGACCAAGGACTTGCTCTCGAACCAAGTCTTTTTCACCCAGGCTACGTGAGGATCAGTACAGTTCTCTAGAACGCAAAACGCAACAGGAACCGAAACGTCCGTCCATCATTGAGGGTGTTCGTGATCTGGCCGAAGTTGGGCGAGGTCAGCGCGCGGCCGGGCTCGGCGAACTGCGGCTTGTTGAACAGGTTGATCGCCTCGGCTCGCAGGGCCAGGATCTTCTCTTGCCCCAGCGGCCAGTTCTTGGACAACGCCGCATTCACGTTGGTGATGCCGTCTTTGTGAAAGGTGTTGCTACCGAGATTGCCCCGAAGCTCGTTCGGACCGATGTAGCCGAATGCCGAGGCGGGCAGCAGATCCTCGGAAGTGTCCGGGTGACCGATCGTTCGCCCCAAGACCGAGGGATCGAGTAGGTTCGGGCGATCGCTGCTCGCGCCGTCGACGTTGCCGAAACCCGGGCCGTCGGACCCGGCGCACACGGTGAATGGAGTGCCCGTCTTGAGAAGCACGACGCTCGAGACCTGCCAGTTTTCGAAGGCCTGTTTCCACCACCCTGTGGAAGCGCCCAACGCGGGTGTCTCGTAGGTGACTCGGCCCAGCATGGCGTGGCGCTGATCGAAGGGGCTGAGGCCCTTCATATCCTCGTGCACATTGAACTCCGATTGGCCTCGCGCATTGAACCCGTCGCGCCCGGTGCCCGTGCTTGTGTAAGGCGCGCCCAAGTCCATGGCTTTGCTGAACCAGTAAGAGGTATCCACGGTCCACCGATGCCATTGCGGCGTGGCAAGCGTCAGTTTGGCGGCATCAAAGTATCCTCTCGATCCATTCAACAACCTGCGAATGTCGAGAATGCTCGTGTCAGGACGCCGTTCGTTCACGGTGGCTGTGATGAAATCAATCCCCTCGACTGGACGCCCCCGGTTGAGGTTCCACATCGAGATGATCTTGTGAGTGCGGCTGCCGACGTATCCCGTCGTAACGGTCCAGTCTTTTCCCAGGGGCAGCTCCCAACTGAAGTTGTATTGGTGCGAGTAGGGTGAGGCAAGATCGGGATCGAGCTGGAAAACGGTCGCCGGTATCGTGGGGTCGAAGTTGTCCGGATCGATATCGCCTAGGGGGCTCAGCAAGTCCGGGGTCTGGACCGTGATACGGAGGTTGCCCGGTGTGTTGTAACGCGTCTGGCCGTAGGTGACGGACGCCATCTCTCCATAGTGCAGCCCGTAGGCGGCGCGGATGACACCGAGATGATCCCCGAGACGATAAGCGAGTCCGAACCGCGGCGAGAAGTTGTTGCAGTCGCAGCCGAACGGAATCGTATCGAGCCCGTCGACCTCGTAAGGAGAGGTCCAGGGCTCGTAGCGAAGGCCGATGTTCAACGTCAGGTTCTGGCTGGCTCGCCAGGTGTCGCCTATGAAAAAGTTCGTTCCCCAATTTCGGTAACCCCGGTGAGCATTGCCGATCGAGATGATGAACTCGCTGGCTTCTCCCAGCAAGAAGTTCGTTATCGAATCTCGACCGAAGTTGTTTCGAAAAAGGAAGAACGGCAGATGGCTGTTGGCCTCGAAACCGTTCACCTGACGGCGCATCAGCGCAAAGCCGGTATTCCAGTTGTGGCGGCCCCGTGTCTGTTGCATGCGGCCGCCGTAGCGGTATTGGTTCTGTGCACGGTCGATCGGAACTCGCGAGCTGCCGATGCGCTCAATGACGAAGCCTGTGGAGATGTTGACTCCCGGGTAGGACTCGTCAGGAAGGATGATTGAGGATACTCGGTCGAAGCCGACCGTGAAATCGGTGATCGTCGAAGGCGACCAGGCGCGGTTCCAGGTCGCCCGCGCCTGGTGTGAGCGCGTTGTCGTGTTCGGGTTCTGACCCCCGACGAGCTGAAACGCCTCGACCCGCTGCGTCCGCAGGCGGTAGCGCAGGATCAGCCGATCTTGCTCGGAAGTGTCCTGCTGTAGGCGGCCGCCGATGTTGTCGTTGTCGATCTCTTGCGGGGCGTTGGTGTTGAGCGCCCGCTCGTTGATGTCGGTGCGGTTCGGCAGCTCCTCCGGATACGCGGCAAGAATCGCTTCGATGTACTCACGTTTCGCAGGATCCGTTGCCAGCGGCGTTCGCTCGTCCGGGCGCGGCACGAGTATGCTCCCGTTGACATTCCCGCGAATGCGGTCCTGGGAACCATCAAAGCTGAAGATCCCGCCTTTCCACACGGGCGCCGTAAGCTCAACACCGTAGTTGTTCTCTTGGGACGGCTTCACACTGCCAACCTGGAAGAACGACCTGGCGCTGAAGATGCTGTTGTTATGACCCCAGAACAGGTTCCCGTGGACACCGCGGGCGGTGGCTGGAATCAAATGAATCGGGCTCGCAGGATTGCCGCCGAACTCGCCGCCGAAGTATCCCTTTTCGGGATCAAGTTCCTGGACGAGGGTAGCGGTCGTGCCGACTCGCTTGTTGAGTTCTTTCAGGACATTGTTGTCGATCAGCGATATTCGAACGTTTTCGTTACGACGGCTTTCCCCTGCCTCAACGTCAACCTCGCCGAGAAGATTGAGCTCTGTGCGGGAGTTTGCGTCCTCCCGGCCGGCAGGCGAGGGCGGCTGCCCCGAGTTGGTGTCCTCAACCGTGGATGGAGACGGGGTGGGCTCCTCCGAAGCCTCTCGGCCCGAACCTGGACCTGGAGTGGACCCCTGTGGCGAGGCCAAGAAAGTAGGGACGGGTCGCGGTTGACTGAAAAAGGATAGCGAATCCAGCCCAATGGGGGCATGATCAACTCATCCGGGGAAGCGGAGGCGGGCTCTGCTGGAGAGCAACCCACCAAGGAATACCCGGCCGCAGACTCATCGCAACGATGAGGGCGGGGTGCTCGCCTACTGAGGCCGCATCCCGCCTTGTGCTGCGCCATCGGATCGATAGATCTGCTCATGCCTTAAGAAAACTCAGGCGGCGTTAGCCGCCTCTTCCCACAGCCGCTCATACTCTTGCGGCGGCCGATAGCCCAGCGCCGAATGCAATCGCGTACGATTGTATTCCCGCTCAATATAAGCGCCGATCTCGGCCTGCGCCTGGGCCAAACTTTCATACTCGCTGCAGTCGACTTCCTCGCTTTTCAAAGTCTTGAAAAAGCTTTCCACGTACGCGTTGTCCTGCGGGCAGCCCTTGCGGCTCATCGATATCCTCGCGCCCGCTTGCCGCAGGGTGGCTACATAAGCTTCCGCGGCGTACTGCGAACCTTGATCGGAATGATGAATCCAGCCCGGCGCCGGACGCCGGCTGCTCAACGCTTGTTGCAGCGCCGCCAGCGGCAATTCGGTTTTCAGGTTCGGACCCACGGCCCAGCCCACCACGCGCCGCGAATACACGTCCAACACCACCGCCACATAGACGAAGTGGTTTCCCAATCGTACGTAGCTGAGATCGGAGCCCCACAGTTTGTTGGGACCCGTGGGTTGGAAATCGCGCGTCAGGTTTTCATAACGCCGCAGCGAGTGCTTCGAATCGGTCGTTCGCGGAACGGTGCGGCGACGTCGCCGCAAGAGCTTCTCTTCGCGCATCACCCGTTGCACGCGCTTGCGATTGACCAGCAGCTTTTGACGGCGCAGCTGTTGGGTCGTCCGCCGGGTGCCGTAGGCCGGATGGTCCAAGGCGGCGTGGACAATGGCCTGCCGCAGTTCCCCGACCTGCTCGCTGTCGGGTTTGGCCTGGCGGTAGAGGCTGGCTCGCGCCAGTCCGCTCAAGCGGCACAAATCGCGCGTGCTCAGCGTGCTCATGTTGCCTTGCCGCCTTGCGGCCCGTACTTCCTCAGCGACGCGCCGGTTCCACTGACGATGCTCGGCCGGCGCAGATCCTCGACACGCCGCAAGGCTGCGGACAAAAAATCAATCTCCATGGCCTGGCGGCCGACTTTGCGTTCCAGCTCCGCGAGGCGGGCCTGGGCTTCGTGGCCGGGCTCGACACGGGCGCTGCCGCCGGGACGCGCCCCGCGCCGGGAAAGGCTTCCTCGACGCCGTAGCGCTCGACTTGTGCCAGCCAGTCGTAGAGCTTTTCGCGCTTCACCTCCAGCTCGCGCGCGAGAGCCGAGCCGGACTCGCTGGCTTCGAGCCGCCGGACGGCCGCCAGCTTGAACTCCTTCGTGAATCGTCTTCGAGACAATCGAACCTCCTTACCGTTCCCTGGTTCATTGTCCCTTCTCTACTGGTCTCGCTTTTCGGGTCCATTCCAACTGATTGCGGCGGAGGGTCAACTGCCCCTAGAGCCGCGGTGCAAAGACAGAGCAGCGTTAGGACACCCCACCGGCACGGCACGTTTTTCTCAGGCAAGGAGTTTGTCGATTACATGGCCGCCCACGTCCGTGAGGCGGAAGTCGCGCCCTTGGTAGGGGAACGTCAGCTTCGTGTGGTCGAGGCCGAGCAGGTGGAGGATCGTTGCCTGCACGTCGTGCACTTCCACTTTGTCCTTGGTGATGAAGAAACCTAGCTCGTCGACCTCGCCGATCGTTTGCCCCGGCTTGATACCGCCGCCCGCAAACCAGATCGGGAAATTTTCGATGTGGTGATTGCGGCCGACCGACTCACGGACTTCGCCCATCGGCGTCCGTCCGAACTCGCCGCCCCAAATGACCAGCGTGTCATCGAAAAGGCCGCGCTGCTTGAGGTCTTTGATGAGTGCGGCGCAGGGGCGATCGATCGTCAAGGCCACTTCGTCGAGCTTCTCATTGAGATTGTTCTGGCGGTTTCCGTGATGGTCCTAACCGGTTTGGTAAAGCTGCACGAAGCGCACGCCTCGCTCGATCATCCGCCGCGCCAGCAGGCAATTGTTGGCAAACGAGGGCTCGCCCGGCGTCGCTCCGTAGAGATCGAGGGTCGCCTTGCTTTCGCCGGCCAGGTCCATCAACTCCGGACCGCTGGTTTGCATTCGATACGCCATCTCGTACGACGAGATACGGGTATTGATCTCCGGGTCGCCTACGTCGGCCAGGTGCGCCAGGTTCAGGTCGCGAACCGCATCGAGCCGAGCCGTCTGGCGCTTCATCGAAATGCCCTTCAGGCTCGACAGGTTCGGGATCGGATCCGCCGAGCGAAGGAACTCGACTCCCTGATATGTCGACGGCAGAAAGCCGCTGCTCCAGAGATTCGCACCGCCCATCAAGCTTCTTTCGCCGGAGCGCAAGACGACGAAGGCCGGAAGGTCTTGGGATTCACTGCCCAGACCGTAGCTCAACCAAGCGCCCATGCTGGGTCGTCCGAAGCGCGTCGAGCCCGTGTTGAAAAAGAGCTTCGCGGGGGCGTGATTGAAGTTCTCGGTGGTCAGCGAGTGGACGAGCGCCAGATCGTCGACGACGCCGGCCATGTGCGGGAAGATCTCTGAAACCCAAGTGCCCGATTGTCCGTGGCGCTGAAACTTCCGCCTCGGCCCGAGAAGCTTCGGCTTGTTCTTGGTGAAGCTCTCCATGAACGCGAATCGCTTGCCCTCGAGAAAGGAATCGGGGGTCGGCTGGCCATCGAGCTCGCCAAGTTTCGGCCGGTAAAGCCACGTCTCGAACTGACTCGGCGACCCCGCCATGAAGAGATAGATGACGCGCTTGACCTTGGGGGTGAAGTGCGGGTTCTTGGGGGCCAGAGGATTTTCGACTAGGGGAGCCTCGGTGGCCAGCAGCTTGCCGTTACTTAACAAACTGCCCAGAGCGATGTTGCCCAGACCGGCGAAGCATTGGCTGAAAAAGTGCCTCCTAGTCCGATCAACAAGTCCCACGCCGGGTATGCTCATGTCGCTTCCTCCCCTTGTAGGGGCTCGGCATGCCGAGCCCGCGGACACGCCATGGCGTGCCCCTACATTCGCGATCTACAAGTTATCTCTCCCATCACCCCGTCTATTCATTCACGAGTTATGAATTCATCGAGATTGAGAAGCACTCCCGCAACCATGGTCCAGGCAGCCGTCTCGGGAACGTCAGCCCCTTCAGGGATATCCAAACCTAGGATCTCTTGCGCCCCATCAGGATGGGTCCGAAAGTCGTCGAGCTGCGTTGCCAGCAGGCGCTCGAGCCGTTCTCTTTCGGCGAGCCTCGGCGGGCGGGTGAGACAGAGCCGAAAGGCGTGCTCGACGCGCTCGGAGTTCGACGCATCAGGACGTTCACGCAGGACCCTTTGTGCCAGCCCCTGGGCGAACTCGTAAAAGCCCGCGTCGTTGAGCAGCGTAAGCGCCTGCAACGGGGTATTCGACCGGTTCCGCCGGGTCGTCATGGTCAGAGCGTCCGGGCTGTCAAAGACCATCAGGCCGGGGTGCGGGCTCGTGCGCCAGAAGTGGGTGTACATGCCCCGCCGGTAGCGATCCGGCCCCTCGCTCTCCTCCCAGGTCCTTCGGATCATGACGTCCGGCGGCTGCGCAGGGAAAACGCTCGGCCCGCCGATCTCGGGAACCAACATGCCGCTCGCCGACAACGCCAGGTCGCGCACGATCTCCGACTCGACCCGCAGCCGATTTTGACGCGCCAGCAGGCGGTTGCGCGGATCTCTCTTCGCCGCTTTCTCACGATAATGCGATGACTGCCGGTAGGTCGCCGACGTCACGATCAGACGATGCAGTTCCTTGAGACTCCAATCACGGGCGATAAACTCCGACGCCAGCCAGCCCAGCAACTTCGGATGCGTGGGAGGTGATCCTTGGGTGCCGAAATCGTTCTCGGTCTCGACGATCCCCCGCCCAAAATAGCGTTGCCAAATGCGGTTGACCGTCACCCGCGGCGTCAGAGGGTTTTTCTCGTCCACCAACCACCGAGCCAGGTCGAGCCGCGTGTACGTCCCCCTCTCCGGAAGAGACGGCAGCACAGCGGGCGTGCCGGGCCACACACGGGCGCCCTTGTTGAGGAACTCACCACCCAAGAGAACATTGGTCGGGCGCGGCATAGGCAGTTCTCGCATGACCAGCGTACTCGGGACCTTGGGCTCGATCTCCTTGACGGCCGCGATTGCCTTTTTTCGCTCTTGGTGCCCGAAGTCCTGGCCGAAGTAGCCGCCCTTAAGGGCCTTCCTCTGCTGCTCGTGCCGCTTGTCCATGGGAATGTCGAGGATGGCGCGCTGGCCCGGAGTCAGTTCAGCCAAGACTTCCTCACTCACCGAGGCTTCCCATTGAGCCTGCTTCGCGAGCAACTCCTCCTCGTACTTCTCCAACTCCTCTTCCATGACCTCGATCTGCGCCCGATTGCCTTCTCGCCGCGCGAGCTGTTCAGGCGTGCCGGACTCCAGCACCGGTTCGAAGGCGCGTTCGCGTCCGTCGTCGTTGTTGAACTCACCGCTCAGCTCATCGATGCTGTTGAAGAACGCGAAGAACCGATAGAACTCTTTCTGTGAGATCGGGTCGAACTTGTGGTCGTGGCAGCGGGCGCAACCGAGAGTCAGCCCCAAGAAGGCCATCCCCGTGGTGTCCACGCGGTCGACCACGGCCTCGGTGCGGTACTGCTCGAAGTCGACGCCCCCCTCCAGGTTCAACAACGTGTTGCGGTGAAAGCCGGTCGCCACGATCTGCTGCTTCGAGGGTTCAGGTAACATGTCTCCGGCAATCTGCTCGATGACGAATTCATCGAAGGGAAGATCGCGGTTCAAAGCACGAATCACCCATTCGCGGTACATCCAGATCTGGCGTTCGCCGTCGTTGTTGTATCCGTTGGAGTCGGCGTAGCGGGCCAGATCAAGCCAGTGGCGGCCCCAACGTTCGCCGTAGTGAGGAGATCCAATAGGTGGTCGACGACGTGCTCATAGGCGTTAGGGCGGCTGTCGTTAGCAAAGTCATCGACTTCGTCCGGTGTGGGCAGCAGACCGATCAAGTCGATATACAGCCGGTGGATCAGTGTGGGCCTCGTGGCTTCGGGCGCGGGTTGGAGCCCTTGCTTGTCGAGACGAGCCAGGATGAACCGGTCTATGGGATTGCGTGGCCATGACGCGTCGGCAACCTTGGGCTCGGCGTGCCGTCGGATCGGCTGGAACGACCAGTGGCTTCCCGGCTCGCCCACCGTCGCGCTGGTCGGGCGCCGCGCCGGCCAGGGCAGACCCATCTCAACCCACCGAATGAGCGCCGAGAGTTCCCGCTCCGCCAGGGGGCCTCCTGGCGGCATTTTCAAGTCGCCCTGTCGGCGAATCGCGCGGACCAGCAGGCTATCTTCGGGCAGACCGGGCGAGGCTGCTTCCCCACGGTGACCGCCCCGCAGAATCGTCTCGCGGCTCTCGATTGACAGTCCGCTCGCGAGTAGTTTGTCGTTATGGCAGGTTGCGCACTTATCGAGAAGAACCGGCCGAACTTCGTTCTCAAAGAAACGAATGGCGTCGGCTGAGAACGGTTCGTTCGGCCCGTCCTGCCCGAGAACAGGGATTGTGCCCCAGGCTAGGACGAGCGCCACCGCTTGGGCCAGGCTTGACACGCGCATCACCAAGTAAACACTACCACATACGTGTGGAGAATAAGCCGACGCTCCGGTCTGTCCATAGACTGCTGGCTTTTAGGGAACAGGACGAAACAAAGCCAATTCGCAGTTAACTCCCTTCCCCCCGGGATGCTTGCCGAGCGATTTCACAGCGAACAAAGAACGAACACAGAGCTTGCCTGCCGGGTTCGGTTCTCTGATAGCCGCTGGTACTGGCTTCCAGAAGTTCGGGTGTTGATGAGGAATTCTAGATCGGGCGTGGCGCGGGCCATAGTCTCGTTCGTGCACTAACTTCTGAAATACAGCATTAGGCGGGGCGCAACAGGCCCCCTGATATACTGGAGGCGAGGGTTCCCGATCACCCCGGGCTTCCGTCCGGGGCTCAATTCTTTCGACGTGAGAGGGCCCGGATTGAGACTCCGCGCACCGCGGAACGGGCCGGGTAAGTTTGCTCTATGCCGTTGTACGAGTATGAGTGCCTTGGGTGCGAGAAGCGCTTCGAGGTGATCCAGAAGTTTTCCGACGACCTCCTCACCGTCTGTGAAGACTGTGGCGGGAAACTCAAGAAACTGCTTTCACCGCCGGCCATTCAGTTCAAGGGCACCGGCTGGTACGTGACCGACTACGCCCGCTCGGGCAAGTCGGACGACCAGAAGGGTGAAGAGAAGGAAGAGAAGAAGACCGAAACCAAGCCCGAGAAGACCGAAAAATCGGAGAAGTCCGGGACCAAGAGCGATAGTAGTTCCGATTCGAAGTCGAAAACATCCACCTCCACCGAATCCGCCAAGTCCTAGAGAGTCAGCCGGCCTGAGGCGTCGGCTAGACTGTCGGTAAGGGTGACGTTACGCCCGGTGCCCGGCCCTCGCTTGACCCGTTTCGGAGTTCAGCCGTCATGGAACCGATTACCGTCGCGCTGCCCGATGGAAGCCGTAAAGAGGTTCCCGCCGGCACGACTCCGCTCGAGATCGCCGAGTCGATCAGCCCGGCTCTAGCGCAGGCGGCGCTGGTGGCACAGACCAACGGGCAGCTCGTCGACCTCAAGCATCCGCTGGGTGAAAGCACGAGCCTGCGCCTGCTTACCTCACGCGACCCCGAAGCGCTCGAGGTCTACCGTCATACCTCCGCGCACTTGCTGGCCGCCGCCGTGCTGGAGCTCTATCCCGAAACGAAGCTGGGCATCGGTCCGCCGACCGAGCAGGGTTTCTTCTACGACTTCCGGCGCGACGAGCCCTTCACACCCGATGATCTCGAGAAGATCGAGGCGCGCATGGGAGAGATCGCCAAGCGCGATCCGAAGAACGAGCGGGTGTGGCTGCCGAGAGACGAGACTCTCGACCGGTTCCGCAAGCTCGGCGAAGAGATGAAAGTCGAGCTGATCGAAGACAAGGCCGAGGGCGACAAGATTTCGATCTACCGCACCGAGGGTTTCGAGGACTTCTGCCGGGGGCCGCACATCCCGAGCATGGGGCGCATCAAGGCCTTCAAACTGCTCTCGGTCGCCGGCGCCTACTGGAAGGGTGATGAGAATAACGCCCGCCTGCAGCGCATCTACGGGACGTCGTTCTTCTCGAAGAAAGAGCTGAGCCGGCATCTCCACCGGCTCGAAGAGGCCAAGAAGCGCGACCACCGTAAGCTCGGCAAAGAGCTGGACCTGTTCAGCATCCAACAGGCGGCCGGCCCCGGGTTGATTTTCTGGCACCCGAAGGGCGGGGTCATCCGCCGCATCATGGAGGACTGGCTGTGCGACCAGTATGTCAAGCGAGGCTACGGATTGGTCTACACGCCGCATCTGGCCCGCTATGACCTGTGGAAGACCTCGGGCCACGCCGACTTCTACTCCCAAGACATGTTCTCGCGCATGGAGCTGGACGACGCCGAGTATCAGCTCAAGCCGATGAACTGCCCCTTCCACATCCTGATATACAAAGACCGACTGCGCAGTTACAGGGAGCTGCCGGTTCGGCTGGGTGAACTGGGAACGGTCTATCGCTACGAGCGGTCGGGCGTGATGCACGGGTTGATGCGCGTACGGGGTTTCACACAAGACGACGCGCACATCTTCTGTACGCCCGGCCAGGTGAAAGATGAGATTCTCGGTTGCCTCGATTTCGGGCTCGATATCTTGAAGACGTTCGGCTTCGATGAGTATGCGATTGAGCTTTCTACCTGGGACGGCGGCGGCAGCGACAAGTACGCGGGCTCGCCGGAAGAGTGGAACATGGCCGAGGACGGGCTGTTCCAAGCGCTGAAGGAACGTGACATCGAGGCCAAGGTCATGCCCGATGAAGCGGCATTCTATGGCCCCAAGATCGACATCAAGCTAGTGGACGCGATCGGACGTCCCTGGCAGCTCTCGACGGTGCAGTTCGACTTCAACCTGCCACGGCGCTTCAAGTTGGAATACATCGCCGAAGACGGTAAAGCGCACCAGCCGGTGATGGTGCATCGAGCGTTGTGGGGCTCGGTGGAGCGGTTCTTCGGCGTGCTGATCGAGCACTACGCGGGGGCCTTCCCGGTGTGGCTGGCGCCCGTGCAGGCCGTGGTCCTGCCGATCACCGACAAGCAGAACGACTACGCCAACCAGGTGCTCGAGCGGCTCGACGAGGCAGGCATTCGGGCCGAGGGTGATCTGCGCAGCATGAAGGTGAACGCCAAGATCCGCGAGGCACAGTTGCAGAAAGTGCCCTACATGCTAGTGGTCGGCGGTCGCGAGGTCGAAGCCGGCACGGTGGCCGTGCGCCATCGCAAGCAAGGCGACCAGGGCGCGAGAGCGGTCGATGACTTCATTGCCGAGGTCCGGCAACTCATTGACGCGAAAGACTGCGCGGCCTGACCGGCCTCCGCACGTAAGCCTCGGCGCGCCCTGACCGTCCCACTCGCCACGTCAGAGCCGCGGATGTAAATCCGCGGGCGCGCGGACGGATCGCGGGCCTGACGACACAGGGCGCAAGCCGGGCTCGGTTATAATGACCACTTCTCGGTTCACGTTTGCGACGAGCCGGAGGGGCCTGCCCCGTTTTCTCAGGAGACACCAAGCAATCATGAAGAAAGCCTCTTTGTTTATCGTTCTCGCTCTGGCGCTTGCCGGCTTGGGCTACGCTGACCACAAGTACGAAGAGGTAGCCTCGGTCCACGACATTATGGAAGTCGTCCAGGGCCCCAGCATGAAGGTGCTGTCGGAAATGATGAAGGCCGGCGGACCGCAGTCGGACGACGACTGGAAGCACGCCCGCGAACACACGTCCATTCTCGGTGAATCGACACAATTGTTGCTGATGGGAGCCCGTGTCAAGGATGAGCCCTGGACGCGAGGCGCTACCAAGGTGATCGCCGGCTCCAAGAAAGCCGCTGTCGCCGCCAAAGCGAAGGACGCCGCAGCCTTTCGGGCCGGGATGGGCGGCATCGGCAGCGGCTGTCGAACGTGCCACAAGGTCTACAAGGAGAAGAAAGACAAGAAGAAGAAAGAATAGGGGCCCTGCCTCGCGCCCCTCGCCGCTCGGTCGGCGGGCTCGTCAGTCGTTGTACCACTTACTAATTCTGTCGATGGCCGCGAGCACGCCCCCGCAATAGGTCTGCAGGAACTGCCCGTTGAGTGGCTCGTCGAGCGGTAGCAACTGGGACGCGGCTAACGCTTGTGCGCCGTCGAAGTCCACATAGGCCAGGCGCGCCGTCAGCTCTTCTTCGGGGCGTCCGAAGTGGCTGCCGGGAAGGATTGCCACACCGGTGTCTTCAAGCAACCTCTCGCAAAGCTGCCCGCTGGTCGTGATCCCGCGTGCCCGTAAGCGTTCGGCGCCGGGAGCGAAGCTCGGCAAGAGATAGAACGCTCCTTGCGGCTCGACGACCGAGATGCCGGCGTCTTGTAGCCGCTGATGAAGCGTGCTCCCCAACGCCGCCAGGATCCGCCGCGAGTGTGCCAGGTAGGTCTCGATTTCGCTGCCACCGGAGAAGGCCCGCACCGCCGCGTACTGAATCGGCGCCGAGGTCGAGGTGTAGGTCTCGCTGGCCACGTTGGCCATCGCTTGTAACAGCCAGTCTAGGCCTGCGGGAAAGACGAAGGCCCCCAGGCGCCAGCCTCCCGCGCCGCACCACTTGCTCAGGCCGCCGCTGATGATCGTCCCCTCCGGGTAAAAGCGGGCGATGGAGACGTGGCGGCCTTGATGATGCAGCTCGCCGTAGATCTCGTCGGAAAGAAGGATCACACCGTACTCGCGGGCGATCTTCGCCAAGGACTCGAGCTCTTCCACCGAGTACGTGCCGCCGGTCGGGTTGGCCGGATAGTTCAGAACCATGATGCGCGGCCGCCCCGGATCCTCGCGGCAGGTGCGCTCGAGCTGATCGGGAGTCAGCTTCCAAGCGTTCTCTTCTCTCGTTTGCAGCCACGTGACGCGGCGGCCGATGATATGCGCCTGTGGCGCGTACGAGACCCAAGTCGGCGTGGGGATGACCAGGTCTCCGTAATAGACGAGCTGCAAGAGGAACATCAGCTCCTTCGACCCTGGACCAATGAGTACCTGGTCGCCGAGGTAGCACGCGTTCACTCGCCGGCAGTGATAGGCCGCGACCGCCTCGCGCAGCTCTTCGAGCCCTTGGACTTCGAGGTAGTCCTTGCGAAAAGCGTTCGAGCGTAACGCTTCGACCACGGGCGGCGCCACGGGGAACGGCGACTGTCCCAAGCCGAGCTTGGCAACGGTACGACCTTCTTCGCGGAGCTGATTGCAGCGCTCGTTGATCGCCAGCGTGGCCGACGCTTTGAGCCCACGAACGTTGAGATTCAGTTGAACCGGGAGGTTAGGTACATCCGGAAGTGTCGCCATGAGAGGCTACGAACCCGTCACCTCTACAGATGCGCTGCAACGCGGCCCGGTGACAGGAAACCTTGCGTGGCTCTGTAAACTCCTACCGTGGATCAACGACCACCCTAGGGCGTGTTAACGCTAACGTAGGGTATCGAAACGTAGAGCCTCGGCGATGAGGGCGAAGTGGAGGAAGGCGAGGAACATGACGTCGAGCTTGTCGAAGCGGGAGAAGATGCGGCGGAATCCCTTGAGCCGTCGGAAGAGTCTCTCGATCTCGTTGCGGCGGCGATAGAGCGCTCGGTCGTATTCCCACGGCTCCAGGCGGGTGCGCCGGGGCGGCACGACGGGAATCCATCCGAAATCCAAAGCCAGTTGGCGTGTCTGATCGTCCTCATAGGCGCCGTCCATCAGCAGCGGCAGCGGCTCGGGCAGTGGCCCCAGACCACCGAGCAAGTTCGCGGCCCTGCTGGGCGTCGTGCGCTTGGCCGGGCGAGAGAGCGAAGGTTATCGCCGTTCGAGCATTTGCGGCAACCATATGAATCTTGGTGGTCCATCCGCCGCGGGATTTGCCGATCGCTTGCGGACCGTTTTTTTTAACGCGCCCGTGCCGTCGGGATGAACCTTCACGATGGTCGAGTCCATTGACACGGCTTCGATTCGGATGCGGACCAGCTGCTCGCGCTGCAGTTTCTCGAAGACGGCGTCGAGCACGCCGTTCTTCGACCAGCGGTTCATGCGGGTATAAATGGTGTGCCAGTTACCGAAGCGTTTAGGCAAGCCGCGCCATTTGCAGCCCTGCTCGGCGACATACAACATGGCGTTCAAAACCGTGAGGTTCGGCAGGCTCACATTGCCGCGCTGGCGGGGCAGGACCGGCTCGATGCGGCGGTATTGCTGCTCGGTGATCTCCATACCTCCGAGTATAGCAGCTTTTGCGACTTAGTGTTAACACGCCCTAGTGTAGTGCACCATAAATAATGTAACTTATATTGACTTCCCATCGTCTCTATTAACAGGAGGCATGGGATGCGAAGAGCACAACCAGTAACTTTGAACACAGCGCAATGCAAGCAGTTGGACCGCTACGCGCGCGGCCGCCAAGTCGCCGTTCGTCTCGCCCTGCGAGCCAGGATTGTCCTGCTGGCCGCCGACGGTCTCGAGAATAAGCAGATCGCCGCACAGCTCGGTGTCTCGCGGCAGCTGGTGGCCCGCTGGCGCACGCGCTTTCTCGAAAGCAGCATCGCCGGCATTGCAAAAGACGCCCCACGGCCCGGTCGTAAACCTGCCGTCTCGAAGCAGAAAGTACAGCAGATCATCCACAAGACCACCCGCGAGAAACCGTCCAACGCCACCCACTGGAGCCGCCGCACCATGGCCGCCGCGGCCGGCGTCAGCGCTTCCACCGTGGGACGGATTTGGCGCGCCCATGGCCTCAAGCCCCACCGCGTCAAGACCCTCAAGCTCAGCAATGACCCGCGTTTCGCCGAGAAACTCGACGACATCGTCGGACTCTATCTCAATCCGCCTGAGCATGCTCTGGTTCTCTCGCTCGATGAGAAGTCCCAAATCCAAGCCCTCGATCGCACCCAGCCCGGCCTGCCGCTCAAAAAGGGACGCGGCCAAACGATGACCCACGATTACAAGCGCAACGGCACGACCACCCTGTTTGCGGCGCTCAACAGCCTTGACGGCAGCGTGATCGCCGAGTGCATGCCCCGACACAGCCACCAGGAATGGCTGCGCTTCCTGCGCTTAATTGACCGCCGCACTCCCAAGGACAAACAGCTTCATCTCATCGTGGACAACTATGCCACCCACAAGCATGCCGCTGTGAAGCGTTGGCTCGATCGTCACCCGCGCTTCCACATTCATTTCACCCCGACCTCGGCGTCGTGGCTGAACATGGTCGAGCGATTCTTTCGCGATCTCACCGTCAAGCGCCTGCGCCGCGGCGTGTTTCGCAGCGTGGACGAGCTCGTCGCCGCCATTGACGACTACATCGCCCAGCACAACGGGCATCCCACGCCCTTCATCTGGACCGCGACCGCCTCCGACATCCTCGAGAAAGTCAAGCGCGGACGTGCCGCCCTGCATAAGGTGCAATCTGCTTGACGCACTACACTAGCAGACCGAAAACAGCAAAGCCGATGCCGTTGACAGGACCGTGAACGTCGGCCATCTGCGGGATCGTGATCAGAAGCTCCTTCCGCACTTCGCCAAACCCGTACACGGCGGCCAACAGCATTCCGAACGCAAGCGAGGCAACCGAGAGAGCTAATAGGCGTCGGCCGCTGCGGTGTTCTACCTTTGACAAGCCGCCGGCGACCAGCACGGCCAAGGTCACGAGGCTCCCTGCATACAGCAGGATTGCGGCAAGTTTTATCTCCGGCGACAAAAGGAAGCCGATCGCTACCAGAAACGTTCCACCGATCACGCCAAAATTCGCGAAGTGAAAGAGGCCGCCCGCCGGGTCTCGATGTAACCGCAGCACCTGGGACGCGCAAGCCGCATAGACACACGCGGCGAAGCCGGAGAAATGAAAGTGTACCGCCGTCAATAGAATGATCGGCTCGTCCAGCCCGATTGGCTCGTGGCCAAGGCGCGAGAGCAACAACCAGATACCGCCGACGGGCAGGTAGAGGAGGCCTGCCTCGAATCCCGCCGCGTGCGGCTTGGTGAAAACTCGTCGCAGGAATGGGATCATCCCCGCCAGACCCAACAGAGCGGTTACCAACATCCAGCCGGACGCCAGCCACGCGGCTACCGCCCCCGGTGGCAAATAGAACGCCGCCACCGCCGGCAAGGCAGTCCACGGCTGCAAGACGCGTCCCGCGCGAAACAGCCACGGAGGCTGATCGGTAAAGGCAAGCCGTTCGGTCAGTGCCAACCCCTGCGGCACGACCACCAGAGGCGCCAGCAGGAAAAGCTGCTCGATCATCGTCAGTGGATACAGCCCTGCCCACGACAACCCCAGTGACAGCAACCACACCCCTGTGCCAACCAGGGTGCTGCCCGATACGGCACGCGTGGGCATTGCTCGCCCCTCGGTCTCCAGCACGGTCATGGTGACGCCTCCTTTGACCAAGCACTGCTCTCGCCTCCATTTCTCACCGCCTGAGGGATGAAGCACGCGATAAGGCCGCCATGACTTCGTTGCGCTTGCTTGCCGTGCTCAATGTACAGTCGAGTACACCTCCGCGCGCCAAGCGCCTCGCGCCTCGTCCTGACAGCCTTCTCACGCACTTCGCCTCGCCACGTGGGGAGGAATGCAGGCTAGGGCGTGTTAACGCTAACGTAGGGTATCGAAACGTAGAGCCTCGACGATGAGGGCGAAGTGGGGGAAGGCGGGGAACATGACGTCGAGCTTGTCGAAGCGGGAGAAGATGCGGCGGAATCCCTTGAGCCGTCGGAAGAGTCTCTCGATCTCGTTGCGGCGGCGATAGAGCGCTCGGTCGTATTCCCACGGCTCCAGGCGGGTGCGCCGGGGCGGCACGACGGGAATCCATCCGAAATCCAAAGCCAGTTGGCGTGTCTGATCGTCCTCATGGGCGCCGTCCATCAGCAGCGGCAGCGGCTCGGGCAGTGGCCCCAGACCACCGAGCAGTTCGCGGCCCTGCTGGGCGTCGTGCGCTTGGCCGGGCGAGAGAGCGAAGGTTATCGCCGTTCGAGCATTTGCGGCAACCATATGAATCTTGGTGGTCCATCCGCCGCGGGATTTGCCGATCGCTTGCGGACCGTTTTTTTAACGCGCCCGTGCCGTCGGGATGAACCTTCACGATGGTCGAGTCCATTGACACGGCTTCGATTCGGATGCGGGCCAGCTGCTCGCGCTGCAGTTTCTCGAAGACGGCGTCGAGCACGCCGTTCTTCGACCAGCGGTTCATGCGGGTATAAATGGTGTGCCAGTTACCGAAGCGTTTAGGCAAGCCGCGCCATTTGCAGCCCTGCTCGGCGACATACAACATGGCGTTCAAAACCGTGAGGTTCGGCAGGCTCACATTGCCGCGCTGGCGGGGCAGGACCGGCTCGATGCGGCGGTATTGCTGCTCGGTGATCTCCATACCTCCGAGTATAGCAGCTTTTGCGACTTAGTGTTAACACGCCCTAGCCAAGCCAATGCCATCCGACCAACCCAAGATAGGCCGCTGCCAGCGCGACGAACAGCGAGGTCAGCAGAAAGTGTCCCACCGCCATGCCCGGGCCCCGGGGCCAGTCACGATGCCTGAAGTAGAGCAGATCTACCAGCACACGAGCGGTCCAGTAGAGGCCGATGAAGAGCGCCAGAGCCACCGCGGCGCGGTGGCCTCGCAGCATCTCGCTGTGAAGCAAGATGGTCAGCGTCCCGAAAGCGGCAATCGTGTAGACAGTGAAGCCGCCATAGACCCACATCAGCTTGCGGTTGAACGGAGTGAGCTTCACCAAGTCCTCGCTCCACCCAAGCCGAGCGGGAACCTGAAAGCTTGCTGCCAGCACCGCGAAATGCCCGGCGCCGGCCAGCCACAGGGCCAGGCCGAGGAGATCGAAGATGGTGGAGCCACTCGATGCGCTAGCGTTCATCCGGCCACCCCCAGGGCTGCGACGGCGAAGACGACAATCAGGTAGAGAATCGCCACGGAGAATCCCCAATGCCCCAAACGATTCCGGCGGCGCAGTTCGGGATCGTAGTAGGTCCATTGCACGATCAGCCGCGGCGCCCAGAACAAGGCGAGCCAAGCGCTCATGAAGCGTCCCAGTGGGCTTGCTCCCGCCAACTCGGGAGCAAACGCGAAGCAGATCACGGCGAACGCCACCAGCACGTAGACGATATAAACCGCGTGCACGATGAAAACCTGCCGAATGACCGGCTCCACTCGAGCGAGGTTTTCGCCGTAGCGCAGTTTACGGGGTAACACCAAGTTGGCCGCGGCGATCGCCAGTTGGGCACCGCCCGCAGCCCACAGGTAAGGAACCATCTCGCTCATAGCGCCTCCTTTCCGAAGCTGTCACGGCCGCGCTTCACTGCCACACTCCCAGAGCACGGAACATCGGGATCGCGACCTGTTCGATGAATGCCGGATGAAACAGTGCGTAGGCTGGGATGCCGGCGACAAGCCAGGTGAAGCTGCGCCCGCGTACCGGGCGCCGCAAGCCAAGCCACGCTCCAAGACCCGATCGTTCGGCGACAACGCCCAAACCCTGCAGCAGGAAGTACGTCGTGGGTAGCCCGTAGCCGCCCGACGCCGGCACCGAAATCACCAGTTCGTGGATCAGCCCCGAGGCGGAGAAGGCCGCAAGTGTCGCTCCCGTTGGGCCGATTCGTCGAAGGAGCGGCTTGAAGACGAAATCGTGGGACAACTGCCGGAATCCCGAGTTCCAGCGGCGGCCCCAGAACTCCCCGAGCGATCGCGACGCCAGCGGCTTCTGCATGATCGGACGGGCCGGAACGCCCAGCACCTACCACCCCAGCGCCAGCAGATGGAACAGCCCGAAGTGCAGCAGCAGGATCAGGCCGCCCAGCCCGACCCACGAAGCAAGTACGGCTGATACCGTCACCAGGCGCGGTACAGCAAGACTCAGAAGTCCAAGACCCGCCACGACGTGCAGCCATCCTCGCCGCCATTCTGGTCCTGGGGGCTTGCATGGCAACGGTTCGCCGCTCAGGAACCCCTCGGCGTCCATGCCGACCCAGGCGAGCAAGTAGGCCGACGATCGTCGCAGCGAAACCCGCCCCGTCCGAGCCCGGCTCCAGGTCAGTACTTTGAAGCCGAAGAATAGGGCAATGGCAATCGTCCACATCCAGACCCAAGGCTCCAGAAAGCTCCCGCCGGCCAGTGCCCCGGCAGTCAGTGGCACGGTGACCAGGAGCGGCAGGCGCAAGCGAAGTCGCCGTATCGTCGAGTCGTGGTGCGGAAGCTGGGCAGTCTCGGTAACACGGCGAGTGCCTACCGCGCAGGAGCGATGCCGAGCGACCCACCGATAGCCGGCCCGCAGCGCGGATAAACCAAAAGGACGTGGGAGAGCCAAACCAGCGGCCGAGCCCACCAGACCCGTCGCGACAAGTGGATAATGGCGCCGGCCCCAGACAGTGGTGGCCCCGCCGCGGCCAGAACCCACATCGAGTCGAATCCGGTGTCGGGGGCAAGCCCCAACGCTCTCGATACGCGGGGATCCCGCGAGGCCGACTGCAGAGTCTGCAAAGCAAACCCTCGCCGCCGCAACACGCCTCCCAGGCGCCTCGCGAGCGCCCTGCAAAAGCGCACTCACCGTCGTAGAAGACGGTGCCTGCTCGCGGCCGCGCTGTTCGAGCCCTTGTTTCAGTTATGCCGGAACGAGATTGGCCAGAGACTCTCTCACCCCCGGAGAACCTACTCCGTGCCTCATCCCCGAGCCGTCGCGACAAGTGCAGTGCTGGATGAGTCGCCCAACCACTTGACCGTTCTGTCATTTCAGTCTATACAGAAATTACCGTAAAACTGTTGATTTGTCAAGCCCCCGTGCGGAAGAAGCCCGTGGGGCGGCTGGAGGAGAGTGCCCGTGTCGCGGAGGTCTCCCTGTATCGGGGCGACATGGAGTGGACCCCTGTGGCGAGGCCAAGAAAGTAGGGACGGGTCGCGGTTGACTGAAAAAGGATAGCGAATCCAGCCCAATGGGGGCATGATCAACTCATCCGGGGAAGCGGAGGCGGGCTCTGCTGGAGAGCAACCCACCAAGGAATACCCGGCCGCAGACTCATCGCAACGATGAGGGCGGGGTGCTCGCCTACTGAGGCCGCATCCCGCCTTGTGCTGCGCCATCGGATCGATAGATCTGCTCATGCCTTAAGAAAACTCAGGCGGCGTTAGCCGCCTCTTCCCACAGCCGCTCATACTCTTGCGGCGGCCGATAGCCCAGCGCCGAATGCAATCGCGTACGATTGTATTCCCGCTCAATATAAGCGCCGATCTCGGCCTGCGCCTGGGCCAAACTTTCATACTCGCTGCAGTCGACTTCCTCGCTTTTCAAAGTCTTGAAAAAGCTTTCCACGTACGCGTTGTCCTGCGGGCAGCCCTTGCGGCTCATCGATATCCTCGCGCCCGCTTGCCGCAGGGTGGCTACATAAGCTTCCGCGGCGTACTGCGAACCTTGATCGGAATGATGAATCCAGCCCGGCGCCGGACGCCGGCTGCTCAACGCTTGTTGCAGCGCCGCCAGCGGCAATTCGGTTTTCAGGTTCGGACCCACGGCCCAGCCCACCACGCGCCGCGAATACACGTCCAACACCACCGCCACATAGACGAAGTGGTTTCCCAATCGTACGTAGCTGAGATCGGAGCCCCACAGTTTGTTGGGACCCGTGGGTTGGAAATCGCGCGTCAGGTTTTCATAACGCCGCAGCGAGTGCTTCGAATCGGTCGTTCGCGGAACGGTGCGGCGACGTCGCCGCAAGAGCTTCTCTTCGCGCATCACCCGTTGCACGCGCTTGCGATTGACCAGCAGCTTTTGACGGCGCAGCTGTTGGGTCGTCCGCCGGGTGCCGTAGGCCGGATGGTCCAAGGCGGCGTGGACAATGGCCTGCCGCAGTTCCCCGACCTGCTCGCTGTCGGGTTTGGCCTGGCGGTAGAGGCTGGCTCGCGCCAGTCCGCTCAAGCGGCACAAATCGCGCGTGCTCAGCGTGCTCATGTTGCCTTGCCGCCTTGCGGCCCGTACTTCCTCAGCGACGCGCCGGTTCCACTGACGATGCGCGGCCGGCGCAGATCCTCGACACGCCGCAAGGCTGCGGACAAAAAATCAATCTCCATGGCCTGGCGGCCGATTTTGCGTTCCAGCTCCGCGAGGCGGGCCTGGGCTTCGTGGCCGGGCTCGACACGGGCGCTGCCGCCGGGACGCCGCCCCGCGCCGGGAAAGGCTTCCTCGACGCCGTAGCGCTCGACTTGTGCCAGCCAGTCGTAGAGCTTTTCGCGCTTCACCTCCAGCTCGCGCGAGGGCCGAGCCGGACTCGCCGGCTTCGAGCCGCCGGACGGCCGCCAGCTTGAACTCCTTCGTGAATCGTCTTCGAGACAATCGAACCTCCTTACCGTTCCCTGGTTCATTGTCCCTTCTCTACTGGTCTCGCTTTTCGGGTCCATTCCAACGGACCTTAGAGAAAAGCCCTCAGGGGTCCCACTTACGACCGGTTTATAGGGACATATCCCTAGGTGAATTTGGTACGAACGCTCCATTCTCATTCGCCGGGCGAACTGTCAAGATGAGAGTGCAAGAAGTCGAGAATTTGACAGGTTCCGCAATGCAGATCATCCAAACAACGACCAACAAAACGATGATGTTCGATCGTGCTCTTCAGAGACTGGCAGGGGCCGTGCTCATTCAGGCTCTACAAGATGCCAGCAGCGGCCCGAGACGGAGCCGCGATGAAGCGCTCGACTGGCTTTTTGGCCGCACCAACGGGAAGTTCAGCTTTGAGTTCTGCTGTAGCTTGCTGGGACGCGACTCCAGGGATGTGTTGCACCGACTGCGGCGCTTCGCCTTCATGCCGCGGCCGAGCGAGTGGCCGTCCCAGCAGACGCAAGGTCCGTCAACTATTTCGCGGACTAGCAGTCGCGCCGACTAGCTGCCCAGCCGCTTCCCTTTGGGGGAGTCGATCCTCTTCTCCGTTGTAAAATCCGGTGCAAAAACAATGGGTGTATGAACTCCGCCCCGCGAGAGCTAGGCTTGGCGTCCGGGTAACTTCGGTCCTATCGGGCGTACGACCCGGTTGTACTACGGCTCCTCGGGACCGGCCAGGCGTGAGACTCGCCACCCGGGAAAAGAACCGCGTGCTTCAGAGGTTGTACGCCCTGCCCTTCTTTCCCTCGAGTCCGGCCATGTGAGCCGTGCTCCGAAAGTGGTTCGGAAGCGTTTTGACTACACTGGAAGAGCCTCGGGCAATCTCCGGCGGAGGCTGGGCTTGTGACCCTGTCCTCTGCTGGCTGGGACGGCTCGTAGCGAATCGACCTTCCCGGCGGAGGCTCCTTTCCGATGAAAACCACCTGGGGTGAGATTGCCGTTTGCGACGCGCATGCGCATCTGTTCTCGAGGAGCTTCTTCAGCATCCTCGCCGCGCAGAAGCAAGACCTGGACGCCGAACACGCCGACGAGGCCATCGTCAAGCAGTTGGGATGGGAGTTACCGCCCGCGGACAACACCGCGCTGGCGGTCCGCTGGGTCGACGAGCTGGACCGGCATGGCGTCGAGCGCATCTGCCTGATGGCCAGCTTGCCGGGTGATGAGCCATCGGCGGCCGAAGCCGCCCGAGTCTTCCCCGACCGCATCTACGGCTACTTCATGCTCAACCCGCTCGCGCCGGATGCGGTGGAGCGCGCGGCGACCGGCGTCGGGAAGTTAGGCCTCAAAGGCATCTGCCTGTTCCCGGCGATGCACCAGTTTTCGGTCCAGGATGAGCGCTTGCAACCGATCTATGAACTTGCCTCGGGCGAGAAGGTCGTGGTGTTCGTTCACATGGGGGTGCTGACGGTTGGCGTGCGCAACAAACTTGGGCTTCCCTCGAAGTTCGACATGAGCCGGTCGAATCCGATCGACCTGCACCGAACAGCGCTGGAGTTCCCCGACGTCCAGTTCGTCATCCCGCACTTTGGCGCCGGCTACCTGCGGGAGGTGTTGATGCTGGGGGATCTCGCGCCGAACGTGTATCTCGATACATCGAGCACGAACTCCTGGGTTAAGTACCAAACACCAGATGTGGATCTCAAGACCGTCTTCCGCAAGGCGCTGGAAGTCTACGGGGCGCAACGGCTGCTTTTCGGGTCGGATTCTTCCTTCTTCCCTCGTGGTTGGAATGCCGCCGTAATCGGCACGCAGTTGGAGATCCTGCAGGAGCTTGGGGTGGAAGAGGAGAATGTGCGCGCGATCCTCGGAGGGAACCTTCGGCAGTTGCTGGGGTAGCCGCGGTTTCTCGCAAAGACGCCAAGGACCGCCAAGGCCGCCGACATGCGTTTCTCGTGTTCCGTGCCGGGATAGGCGGGCATGGTTTTCTTGTGGGGCTTGAGCAACGGCGGACCTTCCCAGGAGGAGAGAGCCTCACCTAGTGGAATATCTCGGCGATTCCGTAGGCGTAGTAGGGGCGGGCCCCTGTGCCCGCCCGGCTGCTCGTTTGACCATCAGGTTTTCTTGGCGACAGTCCGCTAGCTGGTCGGCACCGCCAATACCAACATCCGTTTGGGCGCTTTGCCTTTGGGAAGCTGAATGCGCGTTCGCTCCTTCTTGGTCGCTTGGTCAATGACGGAGATCGTGTCGTCCGCTGTGTTGGCGGTGTAGACCGTCTTGCCGTCGGGAGTCATGGTCAGCCAAAGGGGCGTGTTACCGGTTTTGATCTTAGCGATCTCGACCGGCGGCTCCTTGGTGACGTCAAAGACGTGCACGAACCCGTGATTGATGTTGGTGGACCAGACCTCCCGCCCGTCCGGGGTTGCTCCGATGCCGTGGCAACGGCTGGGCGTAGCCTTCTCTTCCTCGGTCAGGGTGTAGCGGGCCGTGTGGATGACCTTGCGTTTCTCGATGTCGACAACCAGGAATCCCATCAAGTTGTCGGTGTTGACGTACAGGCGCGTCCCATCCGGGCTGATCGTGGTCGGGCGCGGCGCGTTGCCGGTCCCGATCGTCCCAACGACACTGTGTGTCGCGATATCGACGACGTAGATCTTCTTGTTGAGGCTGGTCGGCCTCCCTGCCTTCCGTGCTTGCTCGACGCCGCGCGTACCGCGGTCGTGCGGTACGAGATACATGTACTTGTCATCCGGCGAGACAACGGTGTTATGCGGCGTGCCGTCGGTTGGGATGCGGGTGATGATGCTCTCCTTCTTGGTGTCGAAGACCTCGTAGGCGCCGTCCCCCATCGCCGGAACGTACACGAAGCGCCCGTCGGAAGTCGTTTCGATTTCGTTGGGACGAGTACCGAAAAAGTCGTACTTCTTGATCAGCACGTCCTTCACCGGGTCCACGACGGCAAGACCGTTGTCACCCTCCGTCGCGACATAGAGCGGCTGTTGCGACTTCGGCGTCGCGACGCCGTGGGGCAGCTTGCCGACCTTGACCGCGCCTAGGATCTTGCTCGTCTCGACGTCCACAACGGTGACGTCGTCGGAGTTACTGCTGAGGATGTATAGTTTTTGCCGCGTCTTGCCCGGGGACGACGACGCCAACAGGATGGGTATGACCCCCAGGGCCAAACTTCGACGGATCCATCTGTGTTTCATTGCTTGCCTCCTTCGTGGGCGTCGATGAATGATCAACTTCTTCTCCCGCTCATGCTCAGCCCAGCGCGGCTTCCTCAACCTCTTGAATCTCAATCGTCTCGTCGCCCACGTCGAACCGGAACCGATAGAGGCCGCGGTCGGCGGGCCCCGTCAACAGTGCACCGTGCGAGGCCGGGTCGAAGACGCTGAAGTGGCAGGGACAGACCAGTAGCGGGTGCTCCGGCTTGGCGCCCTCCGGCACCCGCACGGCTTCTGTCTCCTCGATCAGGTTCACGTAGCATAGCTCGTGCGGACAGTGCAGACATAGCGCTCGGAGTCCCGTGTCGTCCGGAGCGGACTGGCGCACGCGAACCAGGATACCGCGCAATAGGATGTCAGAGATACCGTCCGGACCGGGCTGGAGTCTTTCCGCCCGAGCGGTGAAGGAAACCGGAGTCCACTCCTGCCCGAGCGAAGCCTTTGGGATCGCCAGCGGCCGCTTCAGCCTTCGGAAGACGTAGTTTGAGCCAGCGACGCCCAGCGACGTGAAAGCGAACGAAACCAGCAGGCCGAAGCAGCGTGCCAGCCAGCCTCTGCGAGGTAAGGCCGATGGGTGCGAACAGTTCAAGGGCGCACCACGCTGTGTCTGAGACAGCGCGATGAGTCTACCACAGGCTTGGTCTCCAAGCGCGGCCACCTCGCGTGACCTGAGACTCGACAATCGAGTAACCCCTCGGCCCCGATCCGCGCCCTTCTGATTGGGTATCGCTGTCGCCCGTAGCGCCCTTGTGGATGGTCGTCGGGCCGTGCCCACGGCCGGACAATCCCGTAAGATAGGGACGGAAGCGCCACGGCCGGTCACCGACAGCACATTGGCGACCGATCGGGTTCCTCGAGGACACCGGTCCTGAGTCCGGGAACCGGTCCGGAAGTGCGAGATCAAGGGTTTGAACATCTGGGTCAAGAGGACCATCTGGATCGCGATCGGCGCCGGTCTGCTCTTCCTCGGGGGCAATCGAATCATCGAGGTGCAGCAGAAGCAGGCCGCCACAGCCTCCAAGAAGAAAAAGAAGGGCGGCCGAACGGTGAGCGTCGAGGTCACGGAGGCCCGCCGCGGCTCGCTCCGGGAGGATCTGGTCCTCACCGGGGCTCTCAAGCCCAAAGAACAGGTGGATATCACCGCGAAGGCGACCGGGCGGGTTGAGAGGATCCATTTCTACGTGGGCGACCCGGTCAAGGCAGGCGAGCTGGTGGCCGAGTTGGAGGACGATGAGCTTCAGCAACAAGTGAAGCGCGCCACCGCGTCGATCGGCGTGACCCGTGCGTTATCGTCGCAGCGCGAAGCCGAGCGGGAAAACGCCAGAGCCGAGCTGGACCGTGCTCAAAAGCTTCTCGACGACGAGTTGATCTCCGCGCAGGACTACGCCTCGGTCAAGACGAATCTAGCGGTCGTCGAAGCCCAGGTCGAACTGGCCCGCGCACAGACCGAGCAGGCGGAGGCCGAGTTGCGGGAGTTGAAGATCCGGCTCGAGCAATCCAAGATTGTCGCGCCCCTCAGCGGCTTCGTTGCGGTTCGCTACGTGGATGAGGGTGCGCTCATCAGTCCGACAACGCCGATTTTACGGGTGGTCAATCTATCGACCATGGTTACGCAGGCTAACGTGCCGGAGCGCAACATGGGCCGGCTGCGAGTCGGCAACCAGGCCGAGATTCGTGTCGATGCGCTGCCTGACCAGGTCTACCAGGGACGCATCGCTCGTATCGCGCCGGTGCTCGACGCGGCGACCCGAAGCGCCCTCATCGAAATCGACGTGCCGAACCCCAACGATTTCCTAAAGGCGGAAATGTTCGTGCGGATACAGATTGACACGGGATTGACGCGAGAGGCCACTCTGATTCCTCGTGAAGGTCTGGTCTATCGCGGTCAGCAGGCGGGCGTTTACGTCGTGGAGCAGGACCGTCCCGTGTTCCGTGCGATTGAAACGGGACTGACGCGCCAAGACAATGTCGAGGTGCTGGCCAACCTGGAACCCGGTGCGACCATCGTGGGCCGTGGCGCCACGATGCTGGAGGACGGAGATCGCATCCGGGTCTCGGAAGCCGGGGGGGCTGGCGCGAAGAGACCCCAATCCGCTCCTGGTAACGGTGCCGCGGCGAAGGCCGGCAACGGTCCGAGACCCAAGGCCCGAAATAGCGGCACGTAGGACCGGAAATGTTCGCTTGGCTGTCAAGGTGAGGAGTTCGAGATGAGCCTCCCCGAGTTTTCGATTCATCGCCCCGTGACGATCCTGATGGCGTGTCTGATTGCCGTCTTGCTCGGCGCGATCGCGTTCGTGCAGATCCCCGTCGACCTGATGCCGGAAATGGAATACCCGACCATCAGCGTGACCACGAGGTATGAGGGTGTCGCGCCGGAAGAGATGGAGACGCTGGTCTCGCGGCCGCTCGAGCAGGCGCTGGCGTCTGCGCCGGGGGCCGAAGAGATTACTTCGGTTTCGAGCGAGGGCAACTCCAGGGTGCGGGTTCGCTTCGTGTACGGCTCCGATCTCGATGAGGCGGCCAACGAGCTGCGCTCCCGCATCGACCGCCGGCGCGCCTCGCTGCCCGAAGACATCGATCCGCCGGTCATGTACAAGTTCGATGTCTCCCAGTTCCCCATTATGTTTCTCAGCATCCGCTCGGACGAGATGGATGCCAAGCAACTTCGCCACTTCGCGGAGAAGAACCTGCAGTATCGCTTCGAACGTTTGCCGGGCGTAGCGCAGGCACGTGTGTTCGGAGGCCTTCGGCGCCAGATTCACGTCTACCTCGATCTCAAAAAACTGCGGGCGTTGAACCTGTCCGTCGCGCAGGTGGTACAAACTTTGCGGCGCGAGAACCTCAACCGTCCCGTGGGTCCCGTTTTCGAAGGCCGCTACGAGGTGTTACTGCGGACCCAGGGTGAGTTCAAGAATCTCGACGACATCCTCAACGTAGCGTTGACCAGCCGCAACGGTGTCCCCGTCTACGTGCGCGACATCGCCACGGTGGAGGACTCGCACGAAGAGATCCGCTATGTGGTGCGTGTGAACGGCGAGTCGGCCGTGCGCATGTCTCTCTACAAGCAGTCGGGATCCAATACCGTGAAGGCGTCGGATGCCATCTGGGAAGAAGTTGAGCGCATCAACGAAGCGGGCAAAGCTGGGGGGTTCCCCGTGACGATCGAGAGCACCTGGGACTCGGCGGACTTCATTCGGGCTTCCATCAGCAACGTGATGGACGCCGCGCTGGTCGGCGCCGGCCTGGCTGTGTTCGTTTTACTCTTCTTCCTGCGCAGTATTTCGAGCACTCTGATCATCGGTACGGCGATTCCGATCTCGGTGATCGCGACGTTTGCGCTGATGTACTTCAACGGGTTCACGCTGAACACCGTCTCCTTCGGCGGCTTGGCCTTGGGAGTCGGCATGTTGGTGGATAACGCCATCGTCGTTCTCGAGAACATCTTCCGCCTCCGGGAGAAAGGACGACCGCTCAAGGAAGCAGCCGTACTGGGGAGCAGGCAAGTGGCGACGGCGATTACCGCCTCCACGTTCACGACCATTGCTGTTTTTGTGCCGGTGATGTTCATGGGGGGCGTTTCGGCCCAGACCTTCCAGCAACTGGCCTGGGTGGTTTCGTTTGCTCTGCTGTGCTCGCTGCTCATTGCGCTGACCGTAGTACCCGTGCTGTGTTCGCGCTTTGTTGCGGTGCGCGGGGCCGACGGCGCGGGTGGTATGGGAGCCAAACTGGAGCGGGGCATCGCGGCGATTCAAGACCGCATCACTGAGCGGTACGGCCATGTAATCTCGTGGGCGCTCGATCACCGCGCGATCGTTGCCGGAGTGGCGGTTCTGCTGTTCGTTGGCTCGTATCAGCTTATGCCTCTCGTCGGAGTCGAACTGCAGCCCGCGGTGGATGAGGGGCAGATCCGCGTTTACGTGGAGTTGGAGCCTGGTACGCGCATCGAAGTCACCGACGACACCATGCAGCGCATGGCCGGCATCGTCCACGAACTCGCGCCCGAGGCCGAGTACGTGATGACCGAAGCGGGAAGCAACAGCACTTTCTACTTCCGCGGTACGAACTCCGGACGCATGCGCGTCGACCTCATTGACCAAAGTCAACGCGACAGGTCCGCGGCGGAGATCGCCGCGTTGTTGCGGCCGAGGTTGCAGCTTGAACCGGGCATGCTGGTTCGCACCCGCGTCAGCGGCGGTTTGTTCCGCCGGCGCGGCTCTGAAGAAGGCGACCGGCTCACGATCGAAGTCCGCGGGCATGACATCGAAGTCGCGCAAGACCTGTCCCAGCAGGTCCGCGAAGCCATGCTCGCCACGCCGGGCGTCGTGAGCGCGCAATTGAGCCTTCCGCCGGGCATGCCCGAGATGCTCGTCAGCGTCGATCGTGCCAAAGCCAGCAGCCTCGGTCTGCCGGTTTCCGAAATTGCTGAGACCCTCGAGACCGCGATCGGCGGAACCCGTGCGTCGCTCTACCGCGAAGAGGGTGATGAGTATGACATTCTGGTTCGCTTGCGCCAGGAGGACCGTCTGAATCTGAGCCAAGTTTCCCAGGTGCCGCTGACGCTGCCTGACGGTCGCACCATCCCGGCCGAGAGCGTCGTTTTCATGCGTCGCCAAGAAGGGCCGACGCAAATCACCCGAGCGGACCAACAGCGCATGATCGAAGTTACGGGCACGATCGCCGACCGCGACCTCGGCAGCATCGTCGGCGAGCTGAAAACGGCCATTGCCGCGATGAACATCCCACTCGACTACGAACTCCGCTTCGGCGGAGAGTACGAAGAGCAGCAAGAATCCTTCCAGCAGATGACGTTCGCCGCGATTCTGGCCCTGGTGCTCGTCTACATGGTGATGGCGGCGCAATTCGAATCGCTGCGCGACCCGTTCATCATCCTGTTCTCGATCCCGCTGGCCGGCATCGGCGTCGTGACGATGCTGATCTTCACCGAGACCACCTTCAACATGCAGGGTTTCCTAGGTCTGATTGTGTTGGTCGGGATCGTCGTGAATAACGCCATCGTGCTGGTGGACTACACCAATCTGCTGCGGCGTGAGCACAACTATTCACTACGGGAGGCGGTGGTGACGGCGGGGACCCGCCGCCTGCGGCCCATCCTGATGACGACGGTTACGACCGTGCTCGGCTTGACTCCCATGGCGCTCGGGCTAGGCGAGGGCGGCGAGCTGCAGGCGCCCATGGCGCGCGTGGTCATCGGCGGTCTGACGACCTCCACGCTGATCACGCTGGTCTTCATCCCGGTGGTCTACTTCACCTTGGAGGGGTGGTCTGAAAAGGCTCGCGCCCGCAAGGAGACCGCGACCGCAGCCGATCTCCACCCCGCCGCTGAATCCGCCGGCGACTAAGTAGTGTGTTTCGCAAATAGGGTTACGTTTTTGTTTGCCATGTAGGGGCGGGCCCCCGTGCCCGCCCGCTCGGGATGGCGGATGCCCCGCTCGGATACGTGACCGTATTTATGAAAGGGTGTACTAAGCTCTCCGGCCGTCGCGCCGGCTGCACCGGCATCAACAACACCCGTTACTGCTTGCCGGGCACCGCGTTCCCCGCGATGTAAACGGCGTCGATCGTACGCGTGTTCTTGATATCGTCGAGCGGATTTTCGTTGAGCACGATCATGTCGGCCCACTTGCCCTGTGCCAGGGTCCCCAGGCGATAAAGGTTGAGGCACTTGGCGGCATCGCCGGTGGCCGAGACGATGGCCTGCATCGGGCTCAGCCCGGCCTTCACCATCAGCTCCAATTCCAGGTGCTCGAAGTAGCCCTGGAAGCGCGCCGGCGGCCCCGTGTCGGTGCCAAAGGCGATCCTCACGCCGCCGTCGGAGAGCTTCTTCAGGTTCTTCGATGCGACTTCGAGCGCGGTTTTGTACTGCTGCGCGCTCTTGCTCTCGCGGATCTTCTTCTGCCGATCCGGGTCCTTGAGCTGCTTGATGATTTCGGGGTCGGCTTCCTTCAGGAAGAAGGGGTCGCTGAAGAAGTCCGGCTCACTCTCGTAGACAAAGGTCGAAACCTCGCGAGTCAGCGTGGGGCAAAGGCAGACCTCGTTCTTCACGAGGGCCGCAACGAGGACGTCATCCACCTCTTCGTCGCGAACGCTGTGAACGATGAAATCCACATCAGAGGCGAGCAGGTCCTTCGCATCTTGTTGGTAGTACAGATGGGCTGCCACCTTGTAACCGCTCTGGTGTGAATGGCCGATGATGGCCTGGTAGACGTCCGGTTTCATCTTGCGGCTGCTGCCGAGGTTGTCGTCCACGCGGATCTTGATCCAGTCAACCTTCATAGCGGCGTTTTCGTCGACCATCTTGCGGGCCGCCGCGGCCGTCCTGCCGTCAACGACCTTGCCGGCGACATAGAGGCGGGCTCGGTCGAGGTCGGCGGTCTCCTGGGCGTCGCGCAGCTTGACCGCGGCCTCTCCATCGCCGCCGAGGCTGTTGACGGTCGTGACGCCGTAGCGGGCGTACAGCCCAAGCTGATCAAGGATGTTCTCTTCGGTATAGAACTCCGGCTTGGCCTCGAGTCCCTTGGTGGCTCCCACGTGCCCGTGCGTGTCGATCAATCCCGGCATGATCGTCTTGCCCGTGACATCAATCTGGTTGGCCGTTGGCGGCGGCGGAAGCGCCGACTTGGGCCCTACGGCTTCAATGCGCCCGTCGCGAACAACCAGCACGGCGTCCTCGATAGGGGGATTGCCGCTGCCGTCGATCACCCGAGCGCCAACGAACGCATAGAGCCCCTCTTCGGCCTCCGGCGGAGGCCCGGCGCACGCTCCCAGTATCAAGAGCGCCAAGACAAGTGAAACATTCGATCGAATACTCATGATCTCCTCCAGAGGGAACCCTACCACAAGGGCGAGGGCAGGTTCAAAGAGTGAGGGCGCTCCGCGGGGGTAAGAGGTTTCGGTCAAGCCGCAACAATTCCGACGCGCCGGCTCACCGTGGACGTGCCGTAGCGGCGCCAGCAGGGACCGCGTGCACCCGGCTCGTACCGCGCCAGCGGATCTGCTCCAGAGTCCTCTCGAGTCCGGCGGCCACGTCGGCGTGATCTTCACTGACGTTGGCCCTCTCGGAAGGGTCGCTCGAAAGGTCGAACAACGGGTAGGGCCTCTCGAACGGCTTCCCCTTGGGTTCCTCCCGCCCTCCCGAGCCGTTGCCAAGGACGAGCTTCCATTTGCCGTCGCGGATCGCGAACATCCCACCAGAGGAGTGATGGATGACCGGAGGGCGTGGTGACGTCCAGCTCCCTCCCCGCAGCAGAGGAAGGATGCTGAAGCTGTCTTCGGCTGCGTTCTTCGGGGCCGTGGTCCCGACGATCTCCGCCGCCGTGGCGAAGAAGTCCGTGAGGCAGATGGTCTCGTCAGTCTGCGAATCGGGCTCGATCGTGCCGGGCCAGCGTGCGAAGAAGGGTACGTGGTGGCCGGCTTCCCAGATATCGGCCTTGGTTCCGCGGAAGACATGATTGGCGGTGTGATGGTTGGCGTTGTAGGCCTGGACCGTGTCGTCCCGCACGTGATCGACGGCGTCGGGATCGTCCTGGCGGCGCATGAACGAGCCGTTGTCGCTGGTGTAGATGACCAGGGTGTCGTCGCGCAGCCCGTATTCGTCGAGGGCCCGCAAAACCTCCCCGACGGTCGAGTCCACTTGGTTGATGAAATCGCCGTACGGGCCGAGTTCGGTTTGGCCGCGGAATCGCCGGTGCGGGAGGACGGGCTTGTGCGGGGCGGTTAGCGCGAAATAAAGGAAGAAAGGCTTCTCGGCTCCCGCGCGGCGCTTGAGATAGGCCGCCGCCTGCTTTCGGAGATCATCGAGGCACTCTTCCATCACCAGGTCGGGGCCCCGCTCCCCCTTGCGAAGAAACGCGGGAAACGGTTGTGCGGGCTGCACAAGCGTTGGCGTCTTGGTCGGCTTGCCGTCGCGCAGGTAGAAGTAAGGCGGAAAGTCAAGCGAGGCCGGAATGATGAAGGAGAACTCGAATCCCCGCGTGTGCGGCCCATCGCTGACGGGCTTGCTGAAGTCGAAGGTCTTGCCGTCAGTCGACCTGGCGTAGCCCAGGCCGAGATGCCACTTGCCGACCATCCCGGTGTGGTAGCCACGTTCACGTAGGAAGGAGGCGACCGTCGGCCGGCCGGGCTCGATCAGCGGCTGGCCGTAGCCGTTCAGCACGCCACTCTTGAGGCGCGTTCGCCAGCAATAGCGCCCGGTCAGAAGCCCGTATCGCGTGGGGGTGCAGACCGCGGAAGGCGTGTGCGCGTCGGTGAAGGTCATCCCCTCGCCGGCCAGGCGGTCGAGATTCGGCGTGGGAATCGTCGACCTTGGGTTCAGCGTCCGCACGTCGCCGTATCCCATGTCGTCGGCGAGGATGAAGACGATGTTGGGAGTCTCAGATGGGGCCGGCGCGGCCAAAAGGACAGCCGATGCAAGGAGAATCGTGAACCAGAGACGCCGGGTCATGGCGATCGTTTGAGACATCGGAGGTCGGACTTCAACCCCACTTCATCTTGCTGCGCAAAACCTCGAAAAACCGCAGCCGTCCGGGCTGGATGGTCCGCACGCAGTGGCCGGCCAGCCGGGTGCGGATGCGGTCTTGGAGTTTCACTTCGATGCCCACCTGCCCATCGATCGTCAGGTAGGAGTCCCGCTCCCCGCTCCGAAGGACGATTTCGACGGTCGAGGTATCGGGCAGCATCAGCGGGCGGTTGGTGAGCGTGTGCGGACAGATCGGCGTGACGCAAACGGCCGCCACCGAAGGGTAGATGACCGGTCCGCCGGCCGAGAGCGAATAGGCGGTCGAGCCGGTGGGCGTGGAAACGATCAGTCCGTCAGCGCGGTAACTGCACACGAACTCCCCGTCCACAAACGCGTCCATGAGCAACAGCCGAGCCACCGCCCCTTTGTTCACCACGACGTCGTTGAGTGCCTCGTGGACGCCCAGTGACTTGCCGTCGCGGAGAATCTCGGTGCTCAAGACCGAGCGGCCCTCGGTTTGATAGTTCCCCGCGACCACCCTCTCGAGATGCGGAGTCAGATCCTGGGGCCCGGTGGTCATCATAAAGCCCAGGCCTCCGAGATTCACCGCGAGAATCGGAATCTCGCTTTTACTCACTGCGCGCGCCACCGAGAGTAAGGTGCCGTCCCCGCCGAGCACGATGACGAGGTCGAAGCCGGGCGGCAAGCTCTCACGGTCGAAACCGTCGTCGCGGTCGAGATAGCCGGCCGTGACCAGATCGCACTTGAACTCAATACCACGCTGCTGGAGCCATCCGGTCAGACCGGAGATGATCGCGGGTATGTTTTCTTGGCTGGGCTTGGAGATGATCCCGACCTTTCGGATGGTCCTAGCCTGCATTTCTCACCGCCTGACGGTCGAAGCACGCGATAAGGCCGCCACGACTTCGTCGTGCTTGCTTGCCGTGCTCAATGTACAGTCGAGTACACCCCAACCTCACAGAAGCCGGGGCGCCAAGAGGCGCGCCTCGTCCCGACGGCCTTCTCACGCACTTCGCCTCGCCACGCGGTGAAAAAGGCAGGCTAGCCTTCGCGTTCTGCGCCATAAATGAGGAATTCCTTGTTCCCTTCCGCGCCCAGGATCGGGCTCTCCCTTTCCAGGACCGTCCGAAATCCGAGCTGCCGGATCGCTCCCGCTACCTTGGCGGTCACCCTCTGGTGGAGAGCCGGGTCGCGGACGATACCCCCTTTGCCGACTTCACCCTTGCTCACCTCGAACTGCGGCTTCGCCAGCACCACCAGCTCCGCAGCGGGCTTCAGCAAGGGCGGCAGACACGGCAGAATCAACGTTGCCGAGATGAAGCTCACATCGCAGCAGGCGAAATCGACAGGTTCCGCTACAACCTCCTTTGTCAGACGGCGGGCGTTCACCCGCTCGCACACCACCACCCGCTGGTCCTGCCGCAGCGTCCACTCAAGCTGCCCCGTCCCTACATCGACAGCATAAACTTTCCGCGCCCCGTGCTGGAGCAGGCAATCGGTGAAGCCTCCGGTCGAAGAACCGATATCGAGACAGACGGCGTCATCGACACGGATGCCGAAACCCTCCAACGCCGCCTCGAGCTTCAGCCCGCCCCGGCCGACGTACTTCGACACCGCGGCCAGCACGCGCAGGTCCGCATCGGCGTCGACTTTGTGGCCGGCCTTGGTGATCTTCTGCTCACCGGCCAGCACCTCCCCGGCCATGATCATCGCCTGCGCCTTCTCGCGCGACTCGGCCAACCCGCGCTCGACCAACAGGCGATCGATCCGCTGCTTCATGACCTGCGGCGGACGATTCTCTCGGCAATCTGCCGTAAGCGTTCCGCGCGCGCGCCGAGAGGCTTCACGACCTCGAGCGCCTCGCCCAGGTGCTCCTCGGCTTTTCGCCGCGAGACGTCCACGCCGTAGAGCGCCGGAAAGGTGGCCTTGCGTTGCGCGGCGTCCTTGCCCGGGGTCTTGCCGAGGTCCTCGGACGTGCCGACCACGTCGAGCACGTCGTCCACGATCTGAAAAGCCAGGCCGACATGTTCTCCGTAGCTGCTCAGCGCGCTGAACTCGTCCTTCGTTGCTCCACCGTAGATGGCCCCGATCCGCACCGCCGCGCGAATCAGCGCACCCGTCTTGGAGCAGTGAATATACTCCAGTTGCTTCGCCTTGACTGGCTCGCCTTCGGCCTCGAGATCGGCCACCTGGCCTCCGATCATGGCGTCGACCGTCCCCGCGGCCCGAGCGAGCTCGGCCAACATGCGCACCCTCCGCTCGGAGGGAACGTCCTCGATCCCCGACAGCACTTGGAAGGCGAGGGTCAGCAGCGCATCGCCCGCCAGCACGGCCATCGCCTCGCCGAACACTTTGTGGCAGGTCGGCCGACCGCGCCGGTAGTCGTCGTTGTCGAGCGCCGGCAGGTCGTCATGGATCAACGAGTAGGTGTGCACCAGCTCGAGCGCGCCGGCGGGACGTTCCACGCCCGCGGTGTCGTCGAACACCGTCTCGGCCGCCGCCATACAGAGAATGGGCCGCACGCGCTTGCCTCCCGCGAACAGGCTGTAGCGCATGGCGCGATGAATCGTTTTCGGATGGGTGCGCTCGGAAGGAACCGCCTGTTCGAGAGCGCCGTCAACCCGGCCGCGGCCGCCGGCCAGATATTCGTCCAGCGTCACTCTTCCGGCTCGCCGTCCTCGAGCGAAAAGGGCGCGGCCTCGACGCGCCCTTCTTTCTTGAGCAGGATCTCGACCTTCGATTCCGCCTCTTCGAGTTGCTTGCGGCACGCCCCGCTCAGATGGACGCCTTTCTCGAACAACTCCAACGATTTCTCCAGCGGAAGCTCCCCGCCTTCCAGATCCTTGACGATCTTTTCGAGTTGCGTAAGACCTTCTTCAAACGACGGCCCTTTCTCGGTCTTCTTAGGCATGTAGGGTTCATTGTAGGCAGCCCATCCGCCTGCCGCCACCAAACGCCGAGGGTCGTTTCTCGCAAAGACGCAAAGAGCCGCTAAGAACGCAAAGAAGATCTGGATTCTTCTTGGCGGCTTTGCGAGAAACCCACTCAACCGCCGACCCCCACGCCCAGGGGGTCACAGATCCGCGGGTCAAGCCAACCCCGCCAAATAGGCACACTGAGGGTGTATTGCCTCACGTCTGCCAACTGCTCGTCTACGACTTTGCGCTGCTAGTGACTCTTACCTCCCGATGACTCGCGCCGCGGCACGGCTGGGGGCGTGGGCCGCGGGGGTCAGTCGTGCTTCGTTTTTCGGGCGGAGGGGTGCGTACGCGCTCCAGTCCATTGATTCCAGATAGTTTCGGCGAGATTGGGTTCGTTTTGTCCCCGCGACCCTGCCAGGGGTGGACGGGCCTGTCAGTCGTGCTTCGTGTTTCGTGATTCGTGTCTCGGGCGGAGCGGTTCGTACGCACTCCAGCGACCGGTGGGCGGGAGTGTTGAGGAGCGGGCGGCCCGTGCCGGCGGTCAAGTATTGTCGTCAAGGCCGTTCGATACGCCGAGGTTTTGCGCCTGGCCGGGCAGGCGGGCACGGCATGTCGTGCCCCTACATTGTGAACAGCAGCGCTCGACGCCGACCGTGGAGTGAGGGTTGGGGCGGAAGCCGATCGGGCGGCTGGCGGTCTGCGCTACCGCGGCGGGTGGCTCGTAGCGGGTCGGTTGCGGTTCCAGCGGATCGGGGGTGTTGTAGGGGTCCGGGTCGGTGACGCTCGGACGGTGGATGGCCCCGGTCTTGGGGTCGATGTTCTCGCGGTAGCGGGCTTCCTCGGCCCGCAGTTTCCCGATCATGTTCAAAGCCCGCAGCTGGTTGCGGCTCATGTGCGTTTGGTAGCGGGCCAGGTTGGCCAGGGCTTGGGTGCGGTCGGCCATGCTCTTGCCCAGAAGCTGGTTCTCGCCGTCGCGATCGGGGGGGATGGTGTCGGGGGCCCATTTCCTGGTGTCACGGTTGGTGTACGCATGTTGGTGGCTGACCAAACCGGCTTCGATGCGGGTGATGCGGCGCAGACGCCACTCGGCGTCGGCGATCTGGCGCACGAGGGCGAATTCGATGGCGTTCTTGGGGAAGATGTTCTCTTCGAGTAGTTGGAATTGGCGGTCGTACTCTGCGGGGTCCTCGTCGGCCATGACGGCGTCACGGGCGAGGAGGCCGTGCTTGAGGCCGTTTTGTGAGGAGCGGGCTTTGCCTTCCTCGGTGCGGGGACCGGTGGATTTCTTGGCGTTTTGACGGTTCGCCTTCCGTTGGGATTCTGTGGACATGATTCTTCCTCCTAAAAGCAAAAAGCCGCGCGGTTGGCCCGCGCGGCCGGTGCGCCGGCCAATGGACCGGCGGTCTTCACTTTCAGGATAGCGGTGGGAGGTGCGGGTGGAGGTGACGCGGTTGGGTAAGTGATTGGAAATGCAGGAGATCGGGATTTGAAAGTTTTGTGACTGAAATGGGCTGGCTGGGGCGAGGGCGGCGCAAGGGCCGGGGGGCTCGGCACGGGCGCGCCACGGGCATGATGCGGCGGCCTACTCGTCCAGGAAGTAGGTCAGTTGTGCGTGGGGTGGAAGGTCAGCGGTCTCGCGCCCGACAGCTTCGTCCTGATCTGCCGTCGCGCGTACTCAATCAAGGCTGGATCACAGCGATGGAGCAGTGTGTGAAGGTCATCTTGGGATGACAGCTTGTGAAAAGCCTTGTCCTGCGCAAGGTAAACAAGTACTTTCTTCCCTGAACCGATCAGGTTCTGGATATTGTTCAGAGTGCCCTTGCTCTTGCCGTCCCAGAGCATGACGCCGCATTGAGCGTCCTGGGCCATAGCAACATCCTTCTCGACATAGTAGGCGAAGTCCTTTCGCACGCCCGGCCGCGTTAACTGCTTGGTCGGCCAATCCCCAAGGTTGTTGCGGCACCGGTCCATGTAATAGACGAGCACGTGGGGGTACGAGCGGTCAGCCAAATGCTCTTGAACAGCCTTGTCTGCGCCGTTCGCGTCACCCATGAAGATCATGCAGTTGCGCTCGATCAAGTCGTCGAGCCGCTGGCGAAGGACGAAGTTCAGCCGCGGAACAGCCCGGGACCCACCGATGAACACTGTTGTCACAGTTTTTTCGTGTCTCAGTCAAGGTTAACAGATAGACGGCAGAGGCCTGCCCTTCCTCGGTCAACAGTCGTGTGATCGCACCGGCGGTTGCGCCGGAACGGTACAAGTCGTCGAACAGGAGCAAGTGTCTCCCTTTGGTTTGCCCGCTGTCGACCGCGAAGGCGTTGGCGAGAATCGCATCTCGCTTGGCCCTTTCGAACACGTCCTTCAACTGAGCGGTGCTCCGTACCTTCGACACACAGGACGTAAAGAGTGGAATGCCCGTCCGCGTGCTGAGGACGTTCGCTACCTCGATCACCGGCTGTCGCTTGCGAGCGGTGTTTGACGGCGGGACCGGCACGATCGCATCGATCTTCCGCCGCCAATTACGCAAGAACCGAGCCACCGTGTCGACAATCGGATCGATGGCGTCGCGGTCACCGCGGTTCTTGAGCTGGAATACGAGGTCGCCCAGCGGGGTTCGCTTGGTATCGAACTCCGGATGCCCGTAGGCGTTGTACCCCAAGAATGTGCTTTGGGCCGTGTGGAGGTCCAAGGCGAACCTCGCGGCCCAAGGCCCACGCAGCGTCCGAGGCTTGATCCTAACCGACATGGAGTCAGGCGGCAGCTTGACCAGTGTAGCGCCCGTGCTACGCAGGAGTGGCCAGCTCATCGTCGCCCGCTGAGGTGGAGGGCGTGGCCGTACCGGGTCTCGTCTGGGGAGTTGTCCTGCTGCGGCAGTTAGGGTGACTGTCCCGTTTGGGCCCCGTTTGGGCCGTCCCGTTTGGGCCCTTTTGGGCCCGGCTGAACGAAACGTCTTCGATGCCCCCAAATCACCGTGCCCACGGGAGGCTCAGGATGCCTGCATCCATCCTTGACAGATACCTATCATGGATGTCCCCAAATCTTGCTTTTGAGTATACTATGGGGTGCAACACGACACGATCGCGGACGTGATTGCTGTGTTTGATATCGAAACCATCCAACTGTACCTAGAGGGATTCTCCCGATTCGCCTTAGACTATCCCTTCTTGGCCATGCCCATCGCGCTGATTGCGATTGTTGGTGTCCTTCACAGTTTCTACCGGGCCTACCGAGAGCTAATAGAGAATTCGAAAGCCTTCCTCCGAGATCGGAGCCGACCGACGCGCATTGGCTTTGCGCTCCTATTCGCCTGTTTGGTAGGGTCGTCGTTTGTGGTGACATCGCTAGCCGCACGCTACGCGCGGCCCGCACCGATATTAAACCCGATCCCGGGGAGAGTCTTAACCAAGGATTTGCTGATTCGATGGACTCCCGTTGAACGACCTGGGGGAGAGATGACGTACTTGGTGTCTCTCAAGAATCAACACACAGGTGAAGTCGTCATGGAAGATGAAACACGACTTCCTTATTGCGTAGTTAGAATAATACAAGGACGTCTCGCCATTAAAGTTTCTGCGCTTAGAAACGGTGACGTGTGGTCAACCAGCAAGGAAGTGGTAACGGAGATTTATCCGAATTGGGTAGAGCGGTTGCAGGCGACAAGCCGGCTTGTCGTCGGCGTTCACACAGACAGAACCAAAGGAGCATTCTGCTACCTCGACGAGAGGGACGGCTGGAGTGGCTTTGACATTGACCTGATCAATTACGTCACTGACATTCTCAGCAAGCGGTTCGGGGTTGAGAACCTGAAACCTGATTTCCGCTATTACCCCTGGCCCGAAATCTTTGAGGCTCCGCGGGCGAACGATGTCGACATAATCATCGCAAGCATCTCTCGAACCGACGAACGTCAGCGCAAGTACGACCTGATTTTCTCTGATCCATATTTTGAGACCCACCTATTGAATCCCGCAAATTATTATGACACTTTTTGACAGTGTGGAGCATCTATATATGTATGGGCAACCCCAAAGGTGTGAAGCGGGATTTCAAGGCGCTGGAGAAGCGCCGTTTCGAAGCGATGCGGCTGCTCCACCAAGGCCACAATCAGTCCGAGACGGCGAGACGGCTGAACGTCGCTCGCCAAACCGTCAGTGAGTGGCGGCGGCAATACCGCGAGCAGGGTGCGGCCGGACTCCGCCAGGCCGGGCGCGCCGGACGCAAGCCGCTCCTCGATGCCGCACAACGCGAACGCCTGACGTCGCTGCTGCTGGAAGGCCCGGAAGCCCACGGCTTCCCAACGCCCCTGTGGAGCTGTCCGCGGGTGGCTCGGCTGATCGGAGACGAGTTCGGGGTCGCATACCACGCAGGCCACGCCTGGAAGATCCTGCGAGCGCTCGACTGGAGCCCGCAACGCCCGGCCGGAAAGGCGCGCGAGCGCAACGAAGAGCGGATCCGCACCTGGAAGCGCAAGACCTGGAAGCGCATTAAAAAAAGCCCAAAACGAAGGCCGTACGCTCGTCTTCATCGACGAAAGCGGATTGAGTCAGAAGCCGCATCGCTGCCGCACCTGGGCGCCACGTGGCCAAACACCGGTGCTGCAGTTTAACTTCAACTGGGAGAAGCTTTCCGTCTCGGCGGGGCTGACGCTGCGTAACTTCTACTTCCGGCTCTATCCCGGTGCGATCGGCAAAGAGCAAGTGACCGACTTTCTCAAGGCGTTGGTACGTCATATCGATCGCCCGCTGCTGATCGTCTGGGATCGGCTGCCGGCGCACCGTAGCCGCCTGGTGCAAGAGTTCATCGAACTCTCCGAAGGCCACATCGCAACCGAGTACTTGCCACCCTATGCGCCGGAGTTGAATCCGGTGGAATACATCTGGGCTTACTGGAAGCAGCACGAGTTGCCGAACGTCTGTCCGAAAGACTACGGCGAGCTGAACGAGCGGGCCCGCAAGGCACTCCGCCGCATGTACCGCAAACCGCGTTTGATCACGGCCTTCTGGAAACAGTCTTCTCTTTGTTTTGACTGACTCTATATTATGCGGGAGTCAATAGCAGTCATGAGGGAAGAGGAGTCACTCCCTGCCGTGATGCCAATGGACTTGCGAGCTTTTCACGGCACGCTGGGAGTGCATAGCACGACAACCGCGTTTGAGCTGCTGCAGAGACTCAGCGGGAACGATAAGGATAGAGTTTTCTTCACTATAAAACCGTACAACCACAACGAAGAACTCTTTTCGGCATTAAAGAATGGCGACGTAGACGGAGTGTTATACGACCATGCTAGATCTAAAGCTGAGGAGCTGTCGGGGTTTAACTGGACAGCGACGCCAATCGACTATGAAACACTTGATTTGGTGGTGCGTCCGGAAGAGTATGTAATTGGGCACCATCGAGTCAATACTTTGCTGAGAGATCAAGTGGATGAAATATTGCGGAAGGGAAAGAAAGCCATACAGGAGTTTATCGCTAAAAGAGACCTGCCGGGCACGGTTCGACTGAAGGACATTTCAACACGGGAGTGAGAGATCGACGAATCCTCTTTTCAGTTGGAAAGAGGGAAAGAGGAAGAATGCCGCCCTTTCAGGGCTGAAAGGGTGCAGAGGGTTCGGGACCGTGGGTTTCGGCTTCGCCTTCACCCAGAGCTGACATCCGGTCACCGCTTGGCGGCTAAGCCAAGGCGGGGTGGGTGCCGTGAGAGTTCGCGGGGTTGATGCCGCGCGCCCGCACTAGCAGAATGCGTTTGGGTCGGGCGGCGTGCCGGCGGGTGGCTGATGGGTGGACGCAGCGGTCCACCCCTACGGTTCGGTGCGCGCGGGAAAGGTCGGGTTGCGCGTGGGGGTCGTGTCGGATGGGGCGCCAAGTCGCGGTTGGAGGAAAGGCTGCGGATCTCAAAACCGAGATCTGCGCTACGGGCTACGGGCTCAGGCCGGATGGGTGGGTTGTTTTCCCAGGGTTGACACCCTGGGCCGATATTTGGGACGCCCCCGTTGGGGGCTTTGTTTTGAGGTGAGGTGGGCGTGGGGTGGAAGGAGCGTGAGGCGCCGGGCGACGGGCATCCCTACCGCGACACCGCCGCCGCCCTGGCGGACATGACGGCCTCGGGATAGTAGCGCTTCACCATCTCACAGACCATCTGGGCGCGGCGCACCCGCTCGCGCGACATCCGTTCGACCGTGTCTTCGATGTGCGTGCCGCTGGGATAGATGTCGGGCGCATTGCGCAGGCCCAGCTTGACGTAAAGAGGGGCGGCGACGCGGATGAACTCCGGCACTTCGTAGTGCCGGATGAATCCTCCGAGATTGTCCGGCGCTTCGACGTAGAGGTCAATCGGCGCGTCGATCGCCGCCCGGATGGCGGCCAATTGCGGCAGGGTCAGATCTGAGGGAACATTGATAGTCGTTGCGCCCAGGTCTTCCAGCAGCAGCGCCGAGGCCGGGTTCGCCGGCGCCATCATGACGGAGGTCTTGATAATCAAGTCGGCGGGCAGTTCACCCGTTTGCTTCAGCTTGCCCATCACCGCCAGCAGGCCGAGGTCCGAGACGAGAATGCTGTTGACGCCGAGCGAGATGGCGCGTCGCACGTCTTCGAGAGCAAAGACCATTTGGTCGGCGCCTCGCAAGCTCAGTCCGATCGGCTTGCCTCCCTCAGCTCGCACCTGTGCCCCGATGTCGAACGTCGCGCGCGGCCCTATGAACAGATTGACCTCGATCTCGTTGGCGCGCCCGACCTCGACCATCTCGCGAATCTCGTCGTCGGTTAGTAGCATGATGCCGCTGCCCTGGCTGACGCGGTGGACCGGGACAGCCCGCTTCTCCGCCTCATCCAACACCGCGCGCAGCGACCGCGGCCCCTCGGTGCTCGGGATCTCGATGCGGTATTGGGCGCCATCGGGGAAACGCTTCTTCGACGTGGGACAGTCGGGGGGATCCATCCCAGGCCATCCATGATCTTCGAGCCATCGGCGTGATTCGTTCATTGGATTTGCAACCCCTCCCGATCGACTTCGCGCACCACGACGTCGCTCTTCTGGCCGGCGCGGCTGAATTCGTCGCGGACCAAGTCCAACACGGACTCCGAACCCTTCTCGTAGAACACCACCATCGCCGGACCGGCCCCGCTTAAGGCGCAGCCCAGCAGGCCTGGCGCGCGCAACGCCAAGATCGCCTCCATACCGGGGACCTGGGCCATGCGGTGCGGCTGATGCAGGCGGTCTTCAAACGCCGCGGGAAACGCTTCGCGGTTGCCGGTGGCCAGCCCGGCGACTAACAGCGTCGCCCGTTGGATATTGAAGATCGCATCTTCGCGCGAACAGCAGTCGGGCAATACCGAGCGCATATCGTTCGTGGGCAACACGAAACCTGGACACACGACCGCCACGGAAAAATCATCGGGGATCTCGATGCGCACCGCGCGCGTCACTCCGTCCGCCCCGATCGTCGCCGTTACAGCTGAACCGAGCACGCAGGCGGCGACATTGTCCGGGTGACCTTCGAGCCGCGCCGCTTCGTCGAGGATGCGGTGGTGGTCCCAGTCGAGATCCAAGTCACGGCTGGCGATCACGACGCCCGCCACCAGGGCGGCGGCGCTCGATCCCAAGCCCTTACCGACGGGGATCTCGTTACGGATCTCGAGCTCGATCGGCGGCAGCTCCCTCTTCTGGGCCTCGGCCACCGCCAGGGCCGTCTGCCAGATCAGGTTGCTCTCGTCCAGCGGGATGGAGTCCGTGTCGCGGCCTTGCGCGGTGATGCGCAACTGCTCGGCGCGACGAAAGCGACAGTCCAGATGAAGACGCAGGGCGAGGCCAAGCGTGTCGAATCCCGGCCCTAAATTGGCGCTCGAAGCCGGGACTCGCACCCTAGCTGCGGCTGGCATGAGACTCGCCATTATAACGTAAGGGTCCCACGGGACCGTGCCAAGGTGGCGTTCCCGACGTTCCCGCATAAGGTCCAGCCCGTCATCCTGACACGTTGCCATTCCCACTACAGAGGCGTGGACGGAAGTCCACGCGCCAAGACCTTTGGACACCGCTGAGCGTGGACTCCCGTCCACGCCTCGGTAGTGCGGCTACGCGGTAGAGCGTCGCGGGCTGCGGCCTCCCCGACAACCTTCAGAAGCCGTATCGCAACTGGAACTCGATCACCCTCCCCCCGATCAGGACGCCAGTGACACGTCCGAATTGGGTGGAGTCGAGAAAGTGGCTTCGTGAGAAGAACACGGGATGGTTCAGCAGGTTAGCGATCTTGACCCCCAGCAGCAACGAGTGCGGGTCTCGAAAGCGCATCGTCTTATCGACAGCCAAGTCGAGCCCAAAGGCCGACGGCGAGTTGAAGAGCCTCCGCTGCAACACGCCTAACTCGCCCGCGCCGGGGTGGGCGAACACCTGTCCGGGGAAGGGCGCCTCGCCGTCTCCCGCGACGCCCCTGTTGTCGCGCGGGTTGATGGCGCCCTCGGCAATCAAGAACGGACCGTCGCCGGTCATGCGGAACCGCACGATGTCATCGAGTTGGCCCTTGTTCAAAGCCGTGACCGCCGTGTTCTCGATCGAGCGAATCCGGCGATTCAACGTGCCCCGCCCGGAAAGGATCGACAGCGGCGCGCCGGACTGCCACGAGACAATCGAAGAAATCGTCCACCCTTCCATCACTCGGCTCAGCGGCGCGTAATCCCAGCGTTGGCCGGGGCCGAGCGGCAACGGCCAAACGAAATTCGCATTGAATACGTGGTTGATGTCGAAGTCGGCCCGCGCGCGTCCGATCTTGGGGTTGTTGATGTCGAGAAACGGGTCGAACCGCACCAGCGTTCCGCTCGAATCGGTCAGCACCTTCGCGAAGGTGTAGTTGGCCTGGAACTGTAGGCCCGCCGCCGCCCGCCGACGTAGCTCTACCTGCAGCGCGTTGTAGCTGCTGTTGGAGAAGTTGGTGATCAGGTCCGCGACAAAGGTATTCAGGTTGGGTACAAACCGGACATCGGTGTCCTGTGCGAAGCCCAAGCCATAGTACGTCGCCCCCATCTCGCCCGCCTCGCCGCGCTGGATCAACGACCGCACCCCGGTATTGCTGAGCAGCCCCCCCCAGGAAGAGTTGGGGAAACACCGTCAGCGCTTGGCTGCCAGGGATCGACGGGTCGATCGACGGGTCGAACGAGCCGGTCGAATCGAGGGCCAGGAAACCATTTGAGCGGGCGCGCAGGAAGTCGTCGAGAAAGCCATTCTCGCGGATCAACACCTGGTTGAGATCAAACCCCCGCCACAGCTTCGTGCCCTTGTTCCCGACGTAACGGACCTCGAAGACCGTGCTGGAATCGAGGGCGTGCTGGATGCCGAACGTCCACTGCTGCACGTAAGGTGAGCGGATCTCGGGGTCCATTGAAAACAAGGCCGAGAAGCGGTTCTCGATGAAATTCTGCTGCGCCGTCCTTGGGACACGAAACGGAGGAGGGTCAAATGAAGGCAGAGGGCCGCTCATGGTCGTCACAAGGTCGATCTCGCCGATGTCCGTCTGCAAGCCCGCGTTCGAGCTCGCCGCGTTTTCGCCCGTCAAGATCGCCTCATCGTTCACGAAATTGATGCTGTATCCCATCCTTAGGGCCGTGCGGCCATTGCCAAATAGGTCGTAGGCGACACCGATATTGGGGGCGAAGTTGTTCAGGTCTTTGCGGTAGAGTGGCCGCCCGGCGTCGGTGCCCGCGAAATCCAGCGTGGCGTTCGACAGCAGCGTGGCCCGTACCCCTTCCGGGCCCACGACGGGGCTCAACATCAGTCCGTCCCTCTCGTCCACGCGGCCCGTGTACTCCCAGCGCAACCCATAGGAAAGCGTCAAAGTCGGACGCACCCGCCACGAGTCCTGCGCGTACAGGGCGTAAGTATTGAGCGAATAGCGGCGGCGCAACTCCGCGTCCGGCACAAAGCCCGACTGCCGGCTGGTCGCGTTGAATGTGCGCCCGCCGCTGCCGATGATGCCCCCCAGCGAAGCCAACAGGCCCTCGGCCGCATCCAGATCTTGCGGCGACACGCCCCCGGGAAACTGAAACGGATCGAGCCCGATCGGATTCACCAGGCTGATGCCGATATCGAACTGGGGTACCACTCCCTGGGTCGTGAAAGTCTCCACGTCGACCTGCTGCGCCGAACCGCCGAACCGCACCGAGTGAGTCCCGGCCTGCCACGCCGCGTTGTCCATGAAGTTGAACGTGTTGGCGTAGCGGCCTTCCGGTTCGAAGTTGACGACAGGGTTCGTGTAGGAAAAACCATCGAAAAGCGGTGATCCCAACGTCTGTTCGGTTCTGAAGTCTCCCGGCGCCAAGTTGAAGCCACCGCGCAACTCATTGCTCCAGCGCGGACTCGGCGTCCAGTTCCACCCGGCCGACACCAGTTGCGTGTGGCTGAATTCCTTGACAACCGGTGTCGTCTGAAAACCGGTTCCGACATCCAGGCGGTCGGCCTCGTCCCTTGTGTATTGATAGGTGCCGCTGAGGAAGTGGCGGTCCGAGTGAATGTAGTCCACCCGGTTGGTCACCGCGTCGCGGTTGCTGTTGTCTCGAGCATTGAAGCGGTAGCCGGCCGTATTCCGCAACAGCGTCGGGTCACTATCGCCCACGTCGAGGTTGTTGATGTTCTCCGGGCCCGGCACCTGCGCCAGCAGCTCATCGGCCTTGGGATCGGTGGCAATGCCCGCGGCAGCCAGCACGTTGACCTGGCGTACTTCGTTGCCGACGAGGTCGCGATAGGTGAAGAGGCCCCGCCGTGCGGCGGCGGTGGGAATCACCGTGTTCGCCAAGACCTGCGAGCGTTGACGGAAGGCCTCGTAGTTGGTGTAGAACAGCAACCGGTTCCGCACGATCGGACCTCCCAGCGAAGCCCCGGCTTGGTTGAGGTTCAGAAAGGGCTTCCGCGTTCCCGTCTTGTTGCTGAACCATTGGTTGGCGGAAAACTTTGAGTTGCGGTTGTGCCAGTAGACGTTGCCGTGGAAGTCGTTGGTCCCGGAGGGAGTCGTGAAGTTGACCTGGGATGCGCCCCCGCCGAACGCGGGATTGCCGTTCTGTGTCGTGATGGTGAACTCGCTCACCTGGTCCACCAGCGGACGGTTGGGAATGAAGTTGAGCCCGTTGTCGCGAATGTAGTTGTCCTGAATATTGATGCCGTCCAGAGTGACGTTGCTGAAGGACGTCCGCTGGCCGTTGATGACCGTGGGCGTTCGTCCCGAGAAAGCCACGCCCGCTTCGAGGTGAATCAGCGCCAGCGGACCGCGCCCGATCAAGGGGAGGTGCTGAATCTGCTCCATCGTGACCGTCGAGCTCAGCTCGGCCGTTGTGGTCTGCACTTGAGAGACCCCGCCTTTGACCTCGACGACCTCGGTCACCGACCCCAACTCCAGGCGCAGCGGGGGCAGGGAAGTCTCTCTTGCGATGTCCACCTTGACGTCGCGGACGACCTTGCGCTGGAAGCCCTCGAGATCCACCTCGACCGTATACTCCCCCGACGGCAGACCGAGTACGAGGAACGCTACCGACCGATCGGTCTCCACCGAGAAGACGGTGCCCTGCGTTTTGCTGCGCACCGTCACTACCGCGGCCATGACCGCGGCCCCCGAAGGGTCAAGCACGGTTCCCGACAGGCGTCCCGAGGCCGTCTGCGCCCAGGAGGTGACCGTCTGCGCCAGCAGGACGATCCCGAGAGCGGTTATGCGGCCCAGGACGCGCAGGCCCGCCACGGCTCTTGCACTGCACATCATCTTATTTCGCCACGTCGCACACCGATTTGCACTAAGGCATTTGCCTCCTCTGGCACCCCCTTGAGCGGTGGATGGTAGGGGCGAGCCCCCGCGCTCGCCCGAGAGGCGTGGGAATGGCCGGTTCACGGCCATCGTTTTTTGTTTCGCCATTTTTCTCGATCGACCCGGAAGACGCGGATGCTAGGGCGTGTTAACGCTAACGTAGGGTATCGAAACGTAGAGCCTCGACGATGAGGGCGAAGTGGAGGAAGGCGAGGAACATGACGTCGAGCTTGTCGAAGCGGGAGAAGATGCGGCGGAATCCCTTGAGCCGTCGGAAGAGTCTCTCGATCTCGTTGCGGCGGCGATAGAGCGCTCGGTCGTATTCCCACGGCTCCAGGCGGGTGCGCCGGGGCGGCACGACGGGAATCCATCCGAAATCCAAAGCCAGTTGGCGTGTCTGATCGTCCTCATGGGCGCCGTCCATCAGCAGCGGCAGCGGCTCGGGCAGTGGCCCCAGACCACCGAGCAGTTCGCGGCCCTGCTGGGCGTCGTGCGCTTGGCCGGGCGAGAGAGCGAAGGTTATCGCCGTTCGAGCATTTGCGGCAACCATATGAATCTTGGTGGTCCATCCGCCGCGGGATTTGCCGATCGCTTGCGGACCGTTTTTTTTAACGCGCCCGTGCCGTCGGGATGAACCTTCACGATGGTCGAGTCCATTGACACGGCTTCGATTCGGATGCGGACCAGCTGCTCGCGCTGCAGTTTCTCGAAGACGGCGTCGAGCACGCCGTTCTTCGACCAGCGGTTCATGCGGGTATAAATGGTGTGCCAGTTACCGAAGCGTTTAGGCAAGCCGCGCCATTTGCAGCCCTGCTCGGCGACATACAACATGGCGTTCAAAACCGTGAGGTTCGGCAGGCTCACATTGCCGCGCTGGCGGGGCAGGACCGGCTCGATACGGCGGTATTGCTGCTCGGTGATCTCCATACCTCCGAGTATAGCAGCTTTTGCGACTTAGTGTTAACACGCCCTAGCCCACTCGCCGGGACAGCAAGCCCTCCCTAGTGTAGTGCGTCAAGCAGATTGCACCTTAGGCAGGGCGGCACGTCCGCGCTTGACTTTCTCGAGGATGTCGGAGGCGGTCGCGGTCCAGATGAAGGGCGTGGGATGCCCGTTGTGCTGGGCGATGTAGTCGTCAATGGCGGCGACGAGCTCGTCCACGCTGCGAAACACGCCGCGGCGCAGGCGCTTGACGGTGAGATCGCGAAAGAATCGCTCGACCATGTTCAGCCACGACGCCGAGGTCGGGGTGAAATGAATGTGGAAGCGCGGGTGACGATCGAGCCAACGCTTCACAGCGGCATGCTTGTGGGTGGCATAGTTGTCCACGATGAGATGAAGCTGTTTGTCCTTGGGAGTGCGGCGGTCAATTAAGCGCAGGAAGCGCAGCCATTCCTGGTGGCTGTGTCGGGGCATGCACTCGGCGATCACGCTGCCGTCAAGGCTGTTGAGCGCCGCAAACAGGGTGGTCGTGCCGTTGCGCTTGTAATCGTGGGTCATCGTTTGGCCGCGTCCCTTTTTGAGCGGCAGGCCGGGCTGGGTGCGATCGAGGGCTTGGATTTGGGACTTCTCATCGAGCGAGAGAACCAGAGCATGCTCAGGCGGATTGAGATAGAGTCCGACGATGTCGTCGAGTTTCTCGGCGAAACGCGGGTCATTGCTGAGCTTGAAGGTCTTGACGCGGTGGGGCTTGAGGCCATGGGCGCGCCAAATCCGTCCCACGGTGGAAGCGCTGACGCCGGCCGCGGCGGCCATGGTGCGGCGGCTCCAGTGGGTGGCGTTGGACGGTTTCTCGCGGGTGGTCTTGTGGATGATCTGCTGTACTTTCTGCTTCGAGACGGCAGGTTTACGACCGGGCCGTGGGGCGTCTTTTGCAATGCCGGCGATGCTGCTTTCGAGAAAGCGCGTGCGCCAGCGGGCCACCAACTGCCGCGAGACACCGAGCTGTGCGGCGATCTGCTTATTCTCGAGACCGTCGGCGGCCAGCAGGACAATCCTGGCTCGCAGGGCGAGACGAACGGCGACTTGGCGGCCGCGCGCGTAGCGGTCCAACTGCTTGCATTGCGCTGTGTTCAAAGTTACTGGTTGTGCTCTTCGCATCCCATGCCTCCTGTTAATAGAGACGATGGGAAGCCAATATAAGTTACATTATTTATGGTGCACTACACTAGGGCTTCTGGGAGAGACCCGACCTTCATATTCGTCGTCGAAGACCCATTGATCGTGGACCAGCTCGAGGCACTCGCAGCGACGGAGAAGGTGACGTTCAACGTGGTTGTCGACAACGACATCGGGGTCAATCGTCGGCAGGGCGTGATGCCCGGCCAGGAAGGGCTCGAACTCAGTCAGCGCGTGATGAAGGCCCGGCACCTCAAGCTGGCCGGGCTGATGGGGTATTCGGGCGCGGCGTCGCATGCCAAGGGCTGGGAGCACCGCCGGAACGTTTCGAACACCCAAATCGACAAGCTCATGGAATCGGTGCACCTGTGCCGCAAGGCTGGCATGCCGGTCGACATCGTCACCGGCGGCAGCACTGGCAGCTACGACATCGACAGTCGGCACAAAGACGGACTGACGGAGTTGCAGGCCGGTTCGTATGCTCTGATGGATTCGTACTACCGCACCATCGGCAGCAAAAGCGGCAGCGAGACCTTTGAAGACTTCGGGCTGGCTCTGACCGTCCTTACAACGGTGATCAGTAGACACTATCCGAAGCAGGCCTCCGTCGACGCCGGCAAGAAGTCGATGACGAAGCCGACGGACATGGTCAAGGGCCGTCCCGACCTGCGCGTACGACCAGCCGGGGCCGAGTTCGGCCTCATCGAATGGGACGAGACGGATCGGGAGCCGAAGCTGGGTGATCAGCTCGAGCTCGTATTGTCGAACTTGGACATGAGCGTCAATTGTTTCGACCGCATGTTTGTCCGTAAGGGCCACCAGGTGGTGGACGTCTATTCAGTGTTGGGGCGGTCGGGGCCTTCGCAGCGGTAGCATTCAAGCTAGTTTCGCTCGGAGTCGTTGGGAAAACGAGCGACCCCAGTAAGAAGGACGAATCTGGAACTACGAGGGATGGCTGTTTGTAGTAGTTTGTACGCGGGACCCTTCTGTTGAGCGCTTCGATTGGCCCACACCATTCGCCCTCTGGGCGGCAACCGACTTACGACCTTATTGACTGCCGCATAATATAGAGTCAGTCAAAACAAAGAGAAGACTGTTTCCAGAAGGCCGTGATCAAACGCGGTTTGCGGTACATGCGGCGGAGTGCCTTGCGGGCCCGCTCGTTCAGCTCGCCGTAGTCTTTCGGACAGACGTTCGGCAACTCGTGCTGCTTCCAGTAAGCCCAGATGTATTCCACCGGATTCAACTCCGGCGCATAGGGTGGCAAGTACTCGGTTGCGATGTGGCCTTCGGAGAGTTCGATGAACTCTTGCACCAGGCGGCTACGGTGCGCCGGCAGCCGATCCCAGACGATCAGCAGCGGGCGATCGATATGACGTGCCAACGCCTTGAGAAAGTCGGTCACTTGCTCTTTGCCGATCGCACCGGGATAGAGCCGGAAGTAGAAGTTACGCAGCGTCAGCCCCGCCGAGACGGAAAGCTTCTCCCAGTTGAAGTTAAACTGCAGCACCGGTGTTTGGCCACGTGGCGCCCAGGTGCGGCAGCGATGCGGCTTCTGACTCAATCCGCTTTCGTCGATGAAGACGAGCGTACGGCCTTCGTTTTGGGCTTTTTTTTAATGCGCTTCCAGGTCTTGCGCTTCCAGGTGCGGATCCGCTCTTCGTTGCGCTCGCGCGCCTTTCCGGCCGGGCGTTGCGGGCTCCAGTCGAGCGCTCGCAGGATCTTCCAGGCGTGGCCTGCGTGGTATGCGACCCCGAACTCGTCTCCGGTCAGCCGAGCCACCCGCGGACAGCTCCACAGGGGCGTTGGGAAGCCGTGGGCTTCCGGGCCTTCCAGCAGCAGCGACGTCAGGCGTTCGCGTTGTGCGGCATCGAGGAGCGGCTTGCGTCCGGCGCGCCCGGCCTGGCGGAGTCCGGCCGCACCCTGCTCGCGGTATTGCCGCCGCCACTCACTGACGGTTTGGCGAGCGACGTTCAGCCGTCTCGCCGTCTCGGACTGATTGTGGCCTTGGTGGAGCAGCCGCATCGCTTCGAAACGGCGCTTCTCCAGCGCCTTGAAATCCCGCTTCACACCTTTGGGGTTGCCCATACATATATAGATGCTCCACACTGTCAAAAAGTGTCATAATAATTTGCGGGATTCAATAAAGCAACGAGCACTCCGCGGCTCTGGTGCAAGGCCTCAGTTCTTCGGGGCGCCTTCGATCCTTTCAAGCTGCTTGGTGGCGAGTCGTCGCACAACTTCGTCTCCCACCGCAGCCGCCTTGCGCAGCGGCTCCACTGCCTTCTGAACTTGGCCGGCCATGACGTAGGCGCCTCCCAACCGATACCACTGGCTGGCTTTGGGATTCGGACTGATTTCCACAGCGGCTTGAAACTCCCGAAGCGCCCCGGCCAGGTCCTCTCGCTTGACCGCAACATGCCCCAGCGCTTCATGCGCCTCCGCCCGCATCTCCGCTCTGCGGGATTCCCACGACTCCATCGGGATCTCATCCGGAATCGTAATCGTTTCCAGCTGTGACAAGACGGCCTGGGCGTGGCCCTCTGCTTGCGAAAGAAGCTCTTCGCGGTCCGCTCGGCCGTCCACGCCGTTCGGGATCACACTCGCCAGGGCGAGCAACGTATGGATGTTATTGGGAACCAGTGCCAGCGCCTTGCCGCCCGCCTCTAGCACACCGTCATAGTTGGACAACTCGCGGTAGGCCATCATCTGGTATTGATACGCCAAACCCAGGAACTCCGAGGTTTCGTGGGCCTCCACAAACTCGGACACCATCCCGACCGTCGCCGACGGGTTATGACTGGTGTAAATCGCCAGGTACTGATCGAACTCCTCCTGACTCACTGCCTGCGGCGCTTGGCGGGAACTCAGCAGGGGACCGAACTGCGCCACGGCCGGCAGGCTACCGATGCTCAGCACGACGGCGGCTGCCCGGACAACGCCCATTCGACAAACCTTTTCCGGCGACTTGGGTTTTCCCAGATACAACTGACGCTACCCCTCCCCAGTCCAACGTCATTCTACCGCAGGGGACATTTCTATTGCCTCTTGACAGGCGTCTCGGCTGTCCCTTGGCCTGCTATCCGTGTAATCATTGTTCTGCCGGATTCGCCTCTTTCCGGATTTGTGCTTCTCCATACATAGTTAGTCCTGCCTGGAGGACTGAATGAACACGAAGGGAAGCCGGATGGACCAACGAGTCCGTTCTTTCATTCAATGCTCCACTGGGTTTCGCTCTTGTCCTTGTGGCCGGCGCGGCCCAAGCTGCAGGATCTGACCGGACCAAGCCGTTCACGCCTGCCGGGCACACGGTCGTGCTCTACCACTTCGACGAAGGGAGTGGCAACGAAACCCGCGGCGCCCTCGGCGACCAGGAGCTGACTCTGCGCCCGAAACGGGCGCTGTGGGGCAAGCGCACGGGCTTTGGATCAACGGCGCGTTTCGAACGCCGACCGGACGACGCCAATGTGTTGGTGGGGCCCGTCAACAACGACAAGCTCCACCTTTGCGGCTGCACTAGGGAATGGACGATCGAGGCCTGGGCGCGTTACACAGGCCCCGGCGGCGAGGACGGCGGGCACACGTTGGCCAACATTGCCAGCACCGAGGATGAGGGATTCGGCCTGCCACTCGGCTTTCGGGGGGCTGGAGCTTCTCGCTTCACAACCGTGAGGGAGCGCGGGCGGATGGGCTTGGCCCCTCCGCCCGCTTCATGGGCTCTCTGCGGGGGAAGGATCCCAATCACGACACCAGCGGTCTTCTCTTTCCTTACTATCGCGGCGGGGGCCATACCGGCGCCGAACCCGTCCGTATCACCGACAACCGGTGGCATCATGTGGCCTGGCAGTTTCGCTACCGCGATCAGACACACTTCTTCTTTCTTGACGGAAAAGTCGTTCGCAAGGTTCAGCTTCCGTTTCCAAGACCCCCCATTTCATCTGGAGTACGGCAACGTCGAGGGCGAGATCGATGAGCTGCGCATCTCGAGCGTCATGCGATATCCCGTCGCGCAGGAACTGGCCATTGATCGCACTCTGCCTAGCCGTAAGCTTCCCCCCGGGGTTGAAACGTTCTCAGCGGAATCACGAACCGGGCTGAATCACCGGCCAGGCGGTGGTAGGAACGTTCGAGCTCGCACTTGCCGCTGGCGAACTACGCAAGAGAGGTCTAGAATAGTAACGTCCGCGCGCAGAGGAGGAGCCTGTGTCGCATCGCAAGCCGCCGCCTGAGAAGAGCCATCGGCCCGAAGTGAGCCGCCGTGCGCTTATGGCGGGCGCCGCCGGTATCAGCGGCCTCATGTGTCTTGACGACATGGCGCTCGCTTACAGCCAGGCCGCGGGGGGGGCCAAGCGCAGCGGCACGCCGAAGGCCGAGCGTCCCCGCAGCTCGATGAAGATCAGCTCGGTGAAAGTGACGCGGGTGGCGTCGCCCGACCAGCCGATCATGAACTCGTCGTCGGCGCACCGGACCCACTTCGTGCGCACGATCACCCAGGTGTCAACGTCCGACGGCCACCGGGGCATCTCGGAAGTTGGGCGGCAGCACGCGGAGAACATCGAGGCTGCGCGCTCGGTCGTGCTGGGTCGCGACCCGTTCGAACTGGAGCACTTCCGCCGCAACATCGAGGACCGCGAGGCGTTCGCCGCCATCGAGATCGCCTGCCTCGACCTGATCGGACGCGCCCTCAACCGGCGGGTCTGCGACTTGATCGGCGGCCCGTACCGTGAGGCCGCGCCGTATTCGGCGTACGTCTTCTTCGTCCTGCCGGTGGGGGACGATGCGGGTGTAATCACGCCGGAGGCCGCCGCGCAGCAGTTCGTCGACTTCCGCAACAACGAGGGCTTTCGGTCGTGCAAGTTCAAGGGCGGCGTCCTCACGCCGGACCAGGAGATTGAAGCGCTTCGGATCATGCGCAAGCGCGTGCCCGACGCCAAGCTGCGCATTGACCCCAACGCCGCGTGGAGCGTCGAGACATCGATTCGCGTGGCCAAGGCGGTCGAGCCGCTGGGTATGGAGTACCTCGAGGACCCGACGCGCGGCCAGGACCGCATGGCCGAGGTTCGCAAAAACACTTCGATTCCCTTCGGGACCAACATGTGCGTAACGCGTCCCGAGCACATCGGGCCGGCGTACCGCAAGGGCTCGATCGACATTGTGCTGCTCGACCTGCACCACATGGGTGGGTTCAACAACGTGCGCCATTGGGCGGCGACCTGCGAGGCTCTGGGTTGGGGTTGCTCGGGACACAGCAACAATCATCTGGGCATCTCGATGGCGGCGCTGACGCACATGAACTGCTCTATCTCGCACGTCACCTACGACGCCGACACGCACTACCCTTGGACGGCGGAGGATCAGGACATCATCCGGGGCGGCAAGCTGCGGTTCCAAGATGGCAAGATGCCGCTGCCGGATGGGCCCGGGCTCGGTGTCGAGATCGATCCTGACCGGATGGCCGCGTTGAAAGAGAACATGCCCAAAGTGCAGTCCCGTGATGCGCTGGTTGATCAGTGGAACCCGGACTACCGGCGCAAGCCTGGCCAGATGTTCCGCTTCTAGGGTCGTTCGCGGGCTCGTTCATCGGTCGCAGAGCCATGGGCGAGGCCTACAAGCTCAGCTTCTGGAGAGAGAGTCACCGCTTGGATGCGGGTTGGTCGGTCTATGTCATTCTCGCCGGTGCCCCTAGGGCGTGTTAACACTAAGTCGCAAAAGCTGCTATACTCGGAGGTATGGAGATCACCGAGCAGCAATACCGCCGCATCGAGCCGGTCCTGCCCCGCCAGCGCGGCAATGTGAGCCTGCCGAACCTCACGGTTTTGAACGCCATGTTGTATGTCGCCGAGCAGGGCTGCAAATGGCGCGGCTTGCCTAAACGCTTCGGTAACTGGCACACCATTTATACCCGCATGAACCGCTGGTCGAAGAACGGCGTGCTCGACGCCGTCTTCGAGAAACTGCAGCGCGAGCAGCTGGCCCGCATCCGAATCGAAGCCGTGTCAATGGACTCGACCATCGTGAAGGTTCATCCCGACGGCACGGGCGCGTTAAAAAAACGGTCCGCAAGCGATCGGCAAATCCCGCGGCGGATGGACCACCAAGATTCATATGGTTGCCGCAAATGCTCGAACGGCGATAACCTTCGCTCTCTCGCCCGGCCAAGCGCACGACGCCCAGCAGGGCCGCGAACTTGCTCGGTGGTCTGGGGCCACTGCCCGAGCCGCTGCCGCTGCTGATGGACGGCGCCTATGAGGACGATCAGACACGCCAACTGGCTTTGGATTTCGGATGGATTCCCGTCGTGCCGCCCCGGCGCACCCGCCTGGAGCCGTGGGAATACGACCGAGCGCTCTATCGCCGCCGCAACGAGATCGAGAGACTCTTCCGACGGCTCAAGGGATTCCGCCGCATCTTCTCCCGCTTCGACAAGCTCGACGTCATGTTCCTCGCCTTCCCCCACTTCGCCCTCATCGTCGAGGCTCTACGTTTCGATACCCTACGTTAGCGTTAACACGCCCTAGTCCGTGTGTAAGCTTTGCGGCAGGCTCGTCCGCGAAGCGGGACGTACCGAGAACAGCCACGGCTTCGATTCTGGCTGAATACTTCTCTAACGATCCACAGCCCCGGCAGGGACGCTTGAGCTGTGCTCTTCCCGACACCATGTGGGTGCCCGGTCCGAACACTGGTCGACGGGCTATAGTAGTTTTCGGTGCCGTACTCTCCTTCACTCTGCCGTGTTTTGGGGCTGGCGAGCGTCGTGGGCACGGGTCTGCTGCAGGCCCAAACGCAAGTCAGCTTCCAGCACGACATCCGGCCGATTCTCGAGCAGCGGTGTCAGGTATGCCACGGTTCGGACGCCGGGCAGGGCGGCTTGTCGCTGGCGGGTTACGGGGACCTCCTCAAAGGCGGCCAGACCGGTCCGGCCGCGGTTCGCGGCGCCCCCGAGCGGAGTCTGCTGGTGCGGCAGATCAGCGGCGCGCCACCGAACATGCCGAAGGCCGGCCCGCCCCTGAGCGCCGAGCAGGTTGAGCTGATCCGGCTGTGGATCACCCAGGGCGCGAAGAACGATACACCCTCGGACGCTGATACCACGTGGTGGTCGTTCCGGAGGCTCGAGCGCCCCGAGGTCCCATCGACACCGAAGGACGGAGACAGCAGGAAGTTCGAATCCTCTTGGTCCCAAACGCCGATCGACCGCTTTATCTTGGCCAAGCTCAACGAGAAAGGGCTGACTCCCTCCGCCGAGGCCGATCGGCGCACGCTGATCCGCCGCCTCACTTACGATCTGCACGGGCTGCCGCCGACGCCCGATCAGATCGATCGTTTCCTTTATGACCAATCGCCCGAGGCATACGAAGACCTGGTGGATCGCCTCTTGGCCTCGCCGCGCTACGGCGAGCGCTGGGGACGCCATTGGCTCGACGTCGTCCACTACGGCGAATCGCACGGGTTCGACAAAGACAAGGCGCGCCGCAACGCCTGGCCCTACCGCGACTACGTGATCCGCTCGCTTAACGACGACAAGCCCTACGCGCGATTCGTCCGCGAGCAGCTTGCGGCCGACGTGCTCTATCCCGACGACCCTGGCCTTACGCCCGCCCTAGGCTTCATCGCCGCCGGCCCATGGGACTACGTCGGCCATGCCGAGCTTCGCGAAGACACGCACGACAAGCGCGTGACCCGTAACTTCGACCGCGACGACATGGTGATGGCAACGATGTCTACCTTCGCCAGCCTCACGGTCCACTGCGCGCGCTGCCACGACCACAAGTTCGACCCGATCAAGCAGGAGGACTACTATAGCTTGCAGGCCGTCTTCGCCGGGGTCGATCGGGCCGACCGGCCGTTTGACCTCGATCCCGAGCTTCATCAGAAAAGACTCCGGCTGCTTCAGGAGAGAAAGCGGATCGAGGTGGAATTACAGCCTCTCCTGGCTGCGACAGAGAAGGTCACAAGCGGCGAGATCGAGCAACTCGGCGCGCGCATCAAGACTCTTAGCCAAGAGCGCACCAACCTGGTTGCCCAGGTCGGCGAGATTGATACCGAGGACAGGAAGGCGCGGCGCGAGGCGCTCAGCAAGCAAAGCAAGGAACTCGGCGAGCAACGCACCAAGCTACGCCGGGCGCTTCTGGATGCGAAGACGCGGACCCGACTCGAAACCCTTGAGGAACAGCTCAAAACCGTGGACGAAAGCATCGGCGGCCTTCCCGAGCCCCAGATGGTCTATGCCGCTGCTAGTTATTTCAAGCCCCGCGGAAAGTTCACGCCAGCCTGGCAACCAAGGCCGTTACACCTGCTGCATCGAGGCGACGTCGAGTCGCCGGGTCCACCCGCCGTGGCCGGGGCGATCTCGGCGGTCGATTGGCTCAACCCGCGGTTCTCAATCAGCGACCCGAACAACGAGGGCGCACGGCGCGCGGCGCTGGCCGAGTGGATCACCGACCTGCGGAACCCTTTTGCCTGGCGCTCGATCGTGAACCGCGTGTGACACTACCACTTCGGCGTAGGGCTCGTCGACACGCCGAACGATTTCGGCAGAATGGGCTCGCGGCCGACCCACCCGCGACTGCTCGATTGGCTGGCGGTCGAGTTTCGTGACAGCGGAGGCTCGTTCAAGAAACTGCATAAGAGCATCGTGACGAGCGCGGTCTACAAGCAATCGTCCAAGGGCGACGCCGACAAAGCCCGCATCGACGCGCAGAACCGTTACCCTTGGCGGATGAACCGCCGCCGCCTCGACGCGGAATCGGTTCGAGACTCGGCGTTGCTCATCAGCGGCAAGCTCGACCTCACGATGGGCGGACCGTCGGCGGAGCACTTCTTTTTCAAGGACGATCACTCGCCCATCTATGACTACGCGCGGTTCGACATCGATCAGCCGGAGAGCCATCGACGGGCCGTGTATCGCTTCATCGTACGCAGCGTGCCTGATCCATTCATGGAGAGCCTCGACTGCCCCGACCCGTCGTTGCTGACGCCAAAGCGCAACAGCACACTGACGGCGATTCAGGCCTTGGCGTTGTTGAACGACCCGTTCATCGTCCGCCAGGCCGAGCACCTTGCCGAGCGCCTTCGCCTCTTGCGCAGCGGGCTCGGTGGACAGATCGGGCAAGCCTACCTTCTGGCCCTGGGCCGCAAACCCAGGGCCGAGGAGCGGCGAACATTGGTGAACTACGGTGAGAAACACGGCCTCGAGAATGTATGCAGGCTGATTTTGAATAGCAACGAGTTTATGTTCGTGGATTGAATACGCATAATGTCAGTGCTCGATCAGCACGTGTGCCGCTCCGAGCAACGCGCCCTGCCCGCACCCACGGGCGCCATCGACCGCCGCCGTTTCCTCTGGCACTGGGGCGGCGGGCTCGGCGGCATCGCCTTGGCGCATCTGCTCGGCAGGTCGAACCAACTCGCCGCTACGCCCGCCCCCGGGCCTGAGCTCAACGGCGGGCTTCACCATCGCGCCAAGGCCAAGCGGGTCGTGCAGCTCTTCATGTCGGGCGCCGCCAGCCAGGTCGATACCTTCGACTACAAGCCGCTGCTCTTGAAACGCAACGGGGAGAAGTTCGATCCCGGCGGCAAGGTCGAGCTGTTCCAAAGCGAACCCGGCCCCGTCATGCAGAGCCCCCGGGAGTGGAAACAGTACGGCGAATCGGGTAAGTGGATGAGCAGCCTGGTGCCGAATCTCGGTACGTGCGTCGATGACATGGCGTTCTTCCACTCGATGGTCTCGAAGTCGAACGTACACGGGCCCGCGACGTTCATGCAGAACACGGGCTTCATTCTGCCGGGCTATCCGAGCGTGGGTGCGTGGATCTCCTACGGCCTGGGCAGCATGAACGAGAACCTGCCGACGTTCGTGGTCCTGCCCGACCCGCGCGGCTTCGCACCCAACGGCCCAGCCAACCATTCCGGGGCGTTCTTGCCGGCCCTGCACCAGGGGACGATGATTCGCGTGGGACGGCCCAACCCGATCCACGATCTGTTCCCGCCCAAGTCGGCGAAGTACATCAATGAACAGAGTGAAGCCGACGGCCTCGCCCTACAAGGCGGCGGTCGATCCTATCTACTGCTACGACCTACACGCCACCGTCCTGCACCTGATGGGCATCGACCACAAGCGCCTTACCTACCGCCACAACGGCATCGACCGCCGCCTAACCGACGTGCATGGGCGGGTCATCGACGAAGTTCTGGCCTAGGGTCATCCCTTTCCCTGCAAGGAAGCGTTCGAAGCAATGCTGGACGTTGTATAATCGCCACTTCCGCTAACTCGTCAACCTCTTCCACGTTGGGCAGCAGGAGCGGGGGGACACGTCCCCACACGATGGGCGTACGGACGGAGTAGGCACGATATCATTATGGGCTTCCCGTTATCTTTCCGATCGCCGCGCCTTGTTTCCTTGACGCTGGTTCTCATCGCCTTGCCCGGGGTCTCCTCATCCCGTCCCATGGTTGAGAGCGTCTCGAACGCGGCAGGCCAACGGCCGGCGGCCATGCCCGGAGCAGGACTGGCCCGGGGCGCGATCATCAGTCTTGTCGGGACCGGTCTTGGCCCAACCGAGGGCATTGAGGCAGCGGCCGATGAGCTTACCGCCGCCTTGGCCGGAGTGACTGTAGAGATCGCCCAAAGCGACTCGCCGTGGCAGGCCCTTCCTCTTTTTGTCAGCGCAACGCGGATCGACGCCTTGATACCGCCAAACGCACCGCTCGGGATGGCCTCGTTAACGGTCAACTACCTAGGGGAAACGAGCGAGCCGGTGGAAATACCCGTGATCCCAAGCGGCCTGGGACTTTACCCGCTCGAGAGCGAGGAGTTCTCTCGAAAGCTCAACTCGCCAGTGGCACGAGGAGCGAGGTATATGTTGCGCGGAACGGGCCTGGGCACGACCCTCGCCTCCGGCCGCCACAAACGAGCGAAGAAACGTGATCTGGAACTCTTCGTGGGAGGACGTCGCGCCCGCCTACTCTCCGCGAGGCCGAGCGGGTGTTGTGAAGGGGTCGACGAGATTGAGTTCGAAGTCCCCAAGAACGCACCAGGCGGCTGCGGGACGCCGGTTCAAGCCCGCCTCTTTGGCTCGTTACCTAGTAACGTGGTGCCGCTTCCCATCGGACCCAGCGGTGAGGCTTGTCCAGGATTTCGGCGGGCGCGGGAGGCACTGAGAGGTGGAGGCAACGCCGGGGTCGTGCTTCTGATTCGCGCCGATATCTACAATGACCTTCCCGAACTGGGCGAAGAGACGCTGTTTCTAGTCGATATCGGCCTTGCCGGTTTCCTATCGCAAAACCAATCCCCAGAAGCTCTCGATCCTTTCCTCGCGCTTCCCCCTCCTGGCGCCTGCAGCGCCTACGTGGACACGCTGGGTTCGTTCCCGTTCAAGACGCTCGATGAACGGATCTGGCAAAGAATTCTCAACGGCAACCAGCCGCTCGACGTGGGTCGTAGCCTCAAGGTGCGATGGGCTGACGAGACACGATTCATCCCGGTCAGCGCAGATCACAAGGGCCTCTACAGCGCTCTTTCGTTGTTACTAGAACCCGGTTCCTATACCGTCTCTACAGAGGGCGGATCAGCAGTCGGGCCCTTTTCCGTCAGTATCCCCGTACCAGAACCCATTCAATGGACCAATCGGGATCGGATGGCTCAGATCGACCGAAGCCGGGACCTGACTATCCGTTGGAAGGGAGGCAAAGACCGAACCGTCATGGTTGCCGGTTTCAACGTGGATCAAACAACGCAATCGAGCGTTTTCTTCGTGTGCCGCGAGAACGTTGCCAAGCGACGCTTGACCGTTCCCACTGCCATTCTCCAGATGATTCCGCCAACCCGCCCCGGAGAACACCGCGCCGGGGGAGTCCTTTTCGTGGGCACCGGCCTGGAACCAAACCCGGCCACCTTCGAGGCGCAAGGCCTCGATTTCGGCGCCGGCATCGGCTTGAACCTGTCCGGACGCACCGTAAGGTTTCGATGAACGCTAAATCCTCACGACACGTGCAACTCAAGTCTTCCGAAGCGCCTGCCTGAGTTTCACCGGAAAGTGTCTCTCCGGCAGGTTGTCACGTTCGCGCCGTAGCCAGACAAGGCCGCCGTCCCGTTTGTAGTCGGAGATCGTTTTCTCGATGATGTCTCCTGGAATGGATGAAACGTAGCGGCGATCGATCACGGTTCTCGTGGGACACGGCGAGCGTCGGCCCAGCTCGTTGGCGCCGCTCATCGAGCTAGAACGTCCTACAAAGCGTTCCGCCATCGACGACCAACGTCTCGCCGGTGATGTAACTGCCGGCGTCGCTGGCCAGCAGCAGGGCGGGGCCGGCGAGTTCGCGGGGGTCGCCCCAGCGGCCGACGGCGGTACGGGTGGCGAAGCTTTGCTTCTGTTCGTCTGTGAGGACCCGGCCGGGGAGATCAGTCAGGAAAGGCCCGGGAGCCAGGCAGTTCACCGTGATGTTGTAGGGGCCCAGCTCGAGCGCCATCGCGCGGGCCATCCCGATCAGGGCAGCCTTGGTTCCCGAGTAGATGTGGCGCTGCTCCTTCGAGCCTAGGCCCATGATCGAGCTGATATGGATGATGCGGCCCCATTTGCGCTCTTTCATCTGAGGGACTAACGCACGGCTGAGCGCCATGCACGAGCTGAAGTTCAGCTCGAGGACGTTGTCCCAGTCCTCGTCCTTTACCTCGTCGATCGACTGCGGAACGTTGGTGCCGGCGTTGTTGACCAGGATGTCGACCCTGCCCATGGCGTCCATAGCAGCTCGGGCCAGCTTCTCTGATTCTTCCCGGCGACTCAGGTCGGCGACCGCGTAGCCGCTTTTGACGGAGGCCCCCTCCGTGATTTCCGAGATGGCGGACCGCAGCTCATCCTCGTGGCGGCTGCTGATGAACACGTCGGCGCCATGCTCGGCGAACGCCCGCGCCATGGCCTTGCCGAGACCTTTGCTGCCACCGGTGATCAAGGCGGCTTTGCCGGACAGATCGAAAAGCGTTGACATAGGGCTATCTATCTTTCTTGCCGAGCCGCGACTCGAAAGGAGCGGTCAGTTGCGGTCCGGCTAGGGGAAACTTTTGTTGGTGAAGGGAAGCTTTCGGCACTTGCGCTTTCCTCCGAGTAGGTCGTCCGCCCGCTACTGTGCTTCCTCGCCCGCCCTCACGATCCGGCCGAACTGGTTGCCGCCCACGTCACCGTGGCTCCAGGTTCCGGCGTATCGGTCTTCATAAAACAGCACGCGCGCCGAGAACGTGCCGAGCCCGGGAACAGCCGCATCGGTGAGCGAGATGACGGGTGTGTCGCCCGCCCACTCCACTCTGACCGGCACGGGCACGGTGACGTCGTGGCTGCCGTACTGAATCCGGGCGTTGATCGTCCAATAGCCGCCGGCCAGCTTGGTGACGCCCTCGATTGTGTACTTCTCCTTACGCAACGGCTCGTTCTCGCGGCCGGTCACGGTGAAGGATCCCTCCAGCGTGGCCCCTGACAGCATCTCTTCGAATGCGTCCTCCAACTCCGCTTGCGACGCACTGCTTTCGGAGCAGGCGCCCAGGACAAAGAGCGCCGCACAAGTCAGCAGCCGCAAGGCCTTACCGCGCAAAGTGCAGCGTCCCATGGCCCCTCCTTGATTGCTGTGGCGTAAGCCTCCAGGCTTGCCGACTCGCCATTCGTGGTGAGCCAGGTCCACCCACCGGCGATCCAGTACTATCTCGACAGCCTGAGTCCCGAAGAATCGGGACTCGGCAAGCCCGGAGGCTTACGCCACAGCATCGCACATCGAGACGCAGCCGCAAAAGGCTAGGGAACCAACCTCAGCGGTCCGGGTGGAGGGCTCTCGGACCGTGGTCGTGGGACGGAGACGGCGGTCCGCCCCTACCGGGCGGGCTCGTACTGTTCCACGCGTCCTTCGGTAAGGCGTAGCGCCCGCCGCCCTTGCAGCACTTCCAGCAGCTCCTCTGCGACTAGAGCTTCCGCACCGGGTTTGAGCAGCCCCGACTCGCGAAGCTGCTTGACGCCGCGGAAGCGGCCCCGCAGCAGCTTCACGACGTCATCCGGATCGACCAGGTAGCGCGCCGGGAGCTCATGCTGGCGCGCCAACAAGCTCAAGAAACACTTCAGCATGCTGACCGACGGGGCTTCGGACGCCTCGACCGGTTCGCGGCGCGGAGGGGGTGTGGGACGCTTCTCCGGCGACAGGGCCATCCCCCGCTTGATGACCTTCAGGATCGCTTCGCCTTGGCGCGCGCTCTTGCCCAGGCCGCGGAAGTGGGACAGCTCTTCGCCCTGGGTGGGCCGCGCCGAGGCCAGCTTCAGCAAGATACCGTCTTCGGCGACCCAGCGGCGGGGCAGGTCGGCGTCCCGAACCCGCTGCTCCCGCCAGCGCACCAACTCGCGCAAGACCGCGTAGGTCTCGGTGCCGAGGCCTCTCCCGGCCGCCAGTTTCCGCGCCACCTCATCAGGGTTCGGCTCGAAGCGCGCCGCATCCGCCCACTCCGCCGAGAGTTTCATGGCCCAATCGCGGCGCCCCCGGCGGTCGAGATCGGCCAACAGCAGCTCCGCCGCCTCCACGAGAAACCGCACGTCCTCGAGGGCATAATCCGTCAGCGCTTTGGCGAGCGGCCGCTTCAGCCAATCGGCGCGCGTGTAGTGCTTGGGAACTTTTACGCCTATCAGCTTGGTCAACAGCGGCCCCAGGCCGATCTGGTCGCCGAGGCCCGCGAGCGCGGCGGCGATCGACGTGTCAAGCAAGGGTGTGGCGACGATCCCGTAGTCGTGATGCAGGCACTCCTGGTCTTGCTCGGCGCTGTGCATAACCTTCAGCACCGCCGGATCGGTCCAGAGCTCGAGCAGCGGAGCCAGGTCTCTTTTGGAAAGCGCGAGCGGATCGAGCAGCCAGGCGTCCTCGCGGTCGGCCAACTGGATCAGCCCCAGCCTGGGGTAGAAGGTCTTCTCGCGCAGAAACTCGGTGTCGATCGCGATGATGGGACAAGACGCCAACCGCTCCGCGAGGTTGGCCGCCTCCGCGCGGGTTTGAATGACTGGCCGGTTCTCGACGGCATCCTGCCGATCCTTCTTTCGAGTCTTGGCAAACCCGCGCCGCGCCGTCCTCTTCTCGCTGTGAGAGTCCATTTAGTCGGTTCCCGAACGGGGACAGGCCCCCTGCCCGGCGCCGGGCGCCCGGCATTGAACCACACCACTTTCCCGAGAGGATAAGAGAGGAATCGGCGGGACGTTCCTCCTTGATTCTAGCTTATCGGCCAAGCCGCGCACTCGACGCCGTAGGGCAATTGGGCCACGCCTCGCGGCGTCGCACGTAGGTTCAGCGGGACAGGGTTCGTTTTGGTGGTTGGAGTCTTCGAGGGCGACGAGCGGCGGTAGACGGTGTCGATGGGAGTCCTGACACGACCGGCACCGGGTTCAGTGCAAGAAGACGTGCTGTTGGGGGCAGCCCGCATGTATACTGTGGCCTTGCCAGGGCCAAAATGGAAATCCTGGCTTGGTAGTGAGATGCTCTGAATGCAAGTCGACTTGAATGACAAAGTAGCGGTCGTGACCGGCGGCGCCCACGGGATCGGCCGTGCGATCGTTCAGGACCTAGCTGCCAATGGAGCGAGGGTGGCGATCGTCGATATCGATCTCAAAGGTGCTGAGCAAGCCGTCAACGAGCTTGCGCAAAGCAGTCAATACTGTCAGGCGTTTGAGGGCGATGTGTCCAACCGGGACCAGATGCGGGCCGTTGCGCAGAAAGTCGCCGATCAGATGTCAAGGATCGACATCCTCGTCAACAACGCCGGGATCAATACGCTTAGTGGACGGCTGCCGATCCACGAGTACTCCTTCGACGATTGGGACCGCATTGTCCAAGTTGACCTGACCGGCGTATTCATTACCAGCCGGGCGTTCATCCCATTCATGCTTCAGAGTCCCGACGGTGGCCGGATCGTCAACATAAGTTCCGTGGCCGGCTTGGTTCCTCTGCGGCTGCAAAGCGCGTTCGTCGCGGCGAAGGCGGGTGTCGCGAACTTGAGCCGATCGATGGCCTTGGAGCTTGGGCCGAAGGGTATTCTTGTCAACGCCGTTCTGCCCGGCTCCACACTGACGCGAGGGACAGAGAAACTCTTCTACGGTGAGGACGGCGCGTATACCGAGAACGCCGCGAGCTTGCTTTCGCACATCCCACTGGGACGCCCTGCTAAGACCGAGGAGATCGCCCATGCGGTGCTCTTCCTCGTCGCGCCCGAGGCCAGCTACATCAATGGATCCATCGTAGTCGTGGACGGCGGCTGGACCGCCGGCTACACGCGAGACTTCTAGGAAAATCTGCAAGGAGATAAATTGTGGCGAAAATCACGGAGTTCAAGGGCTACCAGGGAAAGCCGCCCATCAAGAAGCCCAAAAGGAAAGTGAAGCCAAACGTCGTCTCTGTGAAGGACGGCGTACCGGTGAAATACAGCGGCTGTGACGGCGTGGGGGTGCGCGTGGTCCACCCGGCAAACCCAAAAGCCCCGGCGAAGAACATGGGGCTGGTCATGTTTTATGTGCCGCCCCACGCGATTCTCGAGCCTGGCAGTCACTGGACCGAGGAGTGCTACGTCATTGTGCGAGGACGTGGCACGATGACTCTCGCCGGCAGGAAAGTCGAAGTCCAGGCCGGAACCTTCATTCACCTGCCCTCGTGGTGCGAGCACGGGGTAGAGAACACCGGCGATGAGACGCTGGAGATCCTGATCTGTACTTCGCCGCCGAATCCGTAAGAACCGTTCGGGTGATTTGCGGGGCCCGGCCGTTGTGCGGCTTCTCACCCGCGAAAGGTCAGAAAGACCACGACACTCAAACTCAAAAAGAAGAGCCCACAGCAGACGACACCAAGCTGCAGGAACCAGCTAGGCCGCGCTTCCTTCGGCAAAAGCGTCCTATTGGCGTACAACGCCAGCAGCGACGTCGATCCCAGGGCAATATTGCCGATCACGGCGCCAAACTTGGCCAGGTCCAGCGGGTCAAACAGGGTCAGCATGACTAGACCCCATGTTCCGTATGCGGACATGATGCCGTAATAGATGTACTTGACCTGGTTGCCTTTCAGCCGCTTCGCCCGTTTGCTGGCCGTCCAGATGATGTCCGTCCAGCGCCGTGAGATCTGGTCGTTGACGCTCACCTGTCCGGGAGCCAGTACAAGAAAGCCGCACAATAGCGTTAGCGTCCAAAGAAGGGGGCCAAACTCGGCGTGGCGTTCCTGCATGCCCGCCGCGACCATAGCGGCAACGCGGCTCCCTTCGACGGTATGGTTGCGAATAAACTCCACCGACATCATGCAGGGGAGGGCCATGCCGAGGAAGGAACACACCATCCAGACCGCCAATTGATCGCGCGTGATGTGGCGGATCCAGCCGCGCCACCGGGCCCTATTGGCTTCGCCGCCCGAAGCCACCATACCGACGTGCGACAGTTTGATCGTTCTACCACCAATGGCGCTGGGGATGGCGCCCACATGTTTTCCCATGCCCCAGCCCTTGTCCCGCGCGTAATTAGAGAAGAGGGTGTTGCTCATTCCACCCGCCCCAGCGATGGCGATGAACGCGGCCAGGATGGCCCAGTCGACGGGTGGCAGCTTGCCATGTGTCCGCACGTAGCCAAGGAGGGTCGTCAGCTCGAGCCCTTGATTCTCGGTGAGCTGCTCGAACCGTCCGCGATACGGATCGGGCACTTGATTCAAGTTACGGTAGCTCCGGGTGCCGGTCGCATCCGAAACGGTCAATCGTTCGATTTGCCATGAGCGGTCTTCTCCGATCCTACCCGCGAGGGTGAGTTTCTCAACCTCACTCTCTGTCTCGACAAAGAACGCATTGGGACGGACGAGCTGAACAGCGCGATCGATCAGGGCTTGACGTCGTCTTCGCAATTCCAGCTTCCCAGACCGCGAGAGTTCTTTCTGATCAAGAGACTCCCAATCAACCATCTTGTATTTCTGTAGCTCATCGCGTCGCTCCACACGGAACTCAGCGATAACCGGCTTCCCCCCTTCCATAACTCCCTTGAGCGAATAGGTCGTCTCATCATCTCTTTCCGCAATCGTAAAGTGGCGGTCGACGACAATGGTGTCGGCTCTCAGGGGAACGCTTCCGAAGCGAAAGAAGCCGGTGGCGACGTCCCAGATGACGGCCCCTGAGACCATGAAGACGGTGATGAGAGTCAGATAACCGAGTACAACGACCAACTTCAGGGTCATGATCCACTCGAGCATGCGGTAAACCTTGCCACCGAAGATGAGAGGCACGAAGGAAAGCAAGAAGACGCTGACACCAAGATGTTTGACGAACTGAATCTCATCCGCAGTGCTGGGCAAATGTCCCAAGACTGCTGCCGCTAGCGGGACGGCGGCATTCGACGCGTTGTAGGGCCAAATGGCCGCGATGTCGGTACACACAAGAAAAGTGACCCAAAGCTTCGGGCCGGGCTTCGTCCGTAAGATTCCGACGACGATCGGCTCGCCGCAGTAGATCGCATAGCGCATCATCATGAGATTGCAGAACACTTGAAAGACGATGCTGATCGATGCCAGCCACATGAGCGTGGCGCCATACTGCGCGCTGACCGCCGGGCCAAACAACCACTCTCCCGAGCCGATGGAGGTGCCCGCCAGCACGACTCCCGGCCCCAGCAAGCCGACCCATAGACGCCAGCCGGAGTGGGGCGGCGCGGGCATATCCCCCACCTGCCACGGCGGCAGATGTCTGGCAGGAGCGGTTTCGCTTGGGGCGCCGGCGGTGGAAGCCTCTTCTGTCATTGGGGTTTAGATTCCATCCACGCCGCTCCTCACATCCGCGGGCCTTGTGTTGCCCGATTGTAAGGGAATCGGGCCGGATCCGGTAGTTCCGTGCGGCCCTTCCGGCGACCTGTTAGGGCCTGGGGCACCGATAGGCGGTGCAAAGGCGATCTCCGCCATCTATCCACAGGACGAGCGCTATGCATTTCGTTTCTGGGGACTTGGTCCTGTTTGCGGCCGCGGAACTTGCGTTCCTGTCTTGGCTTGAAATTACTTGCCCGCGATCAGCCAGGCTAGGTCTGAAATCGCGCAGCCCGGCACTAGTGTAGTGCGTCAAGCAGATTGCACCTTATGCAGGGCGGCACGTCCGCGCTTGACTTTCTCGAGGATGTCGGAGGCGGTCGCGGTCCAGATGAAGGGCGTGGGATGCCCGTTGTGCTGGGCGATGTAGTCGTCAATGGCGGCGACGAGCTCGTCCACGCTGCGAAACACGCCGCGGCGCAGGCGCTTGACGGTGAGATCGCGAAAGAATCGCTCGACCATGTTCAGCCACGACGCCGAGGTCGGGGTGAAATGAATGTGGAAGCGCGGGTGACGATCGAGCCAACGCTTCACAGCGGCATGCTTGTGGGTGGCATAGTTGTCCACGATGAGATGAAGCTGTTTGTCCTTGGGGGTGCGGCGGTCAATTAAGCGCAGGAAGCGCAGCCATTCCTGGTGGCTGTGTCGGGGCATGCACTCGGCGATCACGCTGCCGTCAAGGCTGTTGAGCGCCGCAAACAGGGTGGTCGTGCCGTTGCGCTTGTAATCGTGGGTCATCGTTTGGCCGCGCCCCTTTTTGAGCGGCAGGCCGGGCTGGGTGCGATCGAGGGCTTGGATTTGGGACTTCTCATCGAGCGAGAGAACCAGAGCATGCTCAGGCGGATTGAGATAGAGTCCGACGATGTCGTCGAGTTTCTCGGCGAAACGCGGGTCATTGCTGAGCTTGAAGGTCTTGACGCGGTGGGGCTTGAGGCCATGGGCGCGCCAAATCCGTCCCACGGTGGAAGCGCTGACGCCGGCCGCGGCGGCCATGGTGCGGCGGCTCCAGTGGGTGGCGTTGGACGGTTTCTCGCGGGTGGTCTTGTGGATGATCTGCTGTACTTTCTGCTTCGAGACGGCAGGTTTACGACCGGGCCGTGGGGCGTCTTTTGCAATGCCGGCGATGCTGCTTTCGAGAAAGCGCGTGCGCCAGCGGGCCACCAACTGCCGCGAGACACCGAGCTGTGCGGCGATCTGCTTATTCTCGAGACCGTCGGCGGCCAGCAGGACAATCCTGGCTCGCAGGGCGAGACGAACGGCGACTTGGCGGCCGCGCGCGTAGCGGTCCAACTGCTTGCATTGCGCTGTGTTCAAAGTTACTGGTTGTGCTCTTCGCATCCCATGCCTCCTGTTAATAGAGACGATGGGAAGCCAATATAAGTTACATTATTTATGGTGCACTACACTAGGAAGAGGATGATTCTTCCATCGGATGGAAAGGGCTTTCTGGAAGAGAGGCCAGCGGCCGGCGTCTATATCGGCCAATGCGGTAGGTGTGACCAGCAGTTCGGGCGTCGGGGACCACTCCTAGCCCGTGCGTTGGTGTACTCTATCCTTCGGGCTATGCGACGAATTCTGCCCGCTATCGGCGCTCTGCTTTGGCTAGCCTGTGGTTCTCCCGTGGACGTGACGGCTCCTGTTGAAATGGTGATCCAGGTGGGGAAGCCTTTCCCCGATTTGATCTTGCCAACGCTGCAAGAGGAAAAGCCCGCGTCGATTGTCCAGTTCCGGGAGAGGAAGACGCTGCTGCATGTCTTCGCATCTTGGTGACGGGGCTGCCGCAGGCACGTGCCCGGGTGGCACGACAAGATTAAGGATCTCCACGAATCCGGCGAGTTGCAGGTTGTCGGGATCATCCAGGAGCAGCACCCGGATCGCTGCCGTCTGTTCATGCAGTGGAAGCAGATGGATTGGCCGATTCTCGTTGACTCACTGAATCTGCTCGAGGTGTCGGCGGTACCGATCACGGTGGCGATCGACGAGCACGGCATCGTCAGAGAAAAAGGACTGCGGCTCGATAAGGTCGATGAATTTCGGGCCGGCTTCATGCAGGCGCGGTTTGAAGCACCAGCACCGGCTGATGCGGTCGCGCCTCCGGCTCAATGGGCTGAAGCCGTGACACCGGCGGACTCGGTCGATGCGGAGGCGTGGGGCGATTTCGCCGGTCTGATCGTGCGTTCGAATGATCTCGGTCGGATCGACGAGGCCATTGGAGCCTACCAGAGAGCCCTGGAGATCCAGCCCGGCGATGGTTGGCTGGAGTTCCGCCTCGGCGTGGCGCTACGAAAGCGCTATGATTCGGACGGTCGGCGGAAGGGAGATTTCCAGGCCGCAGTGGATCATTGGAAGGCGGCGCTCGACATCGATCCGAATCAGTACATCTGGCGGCGGCGGATTCAACAGTACGGCCCGCGGCTCGATAAGCCCTATCCCTTCTATGACTGGGTTCCTCAGGCGCGCGAGGAGATCGCGGCGAGCGGCAAGACGCCGGCCGGACTTATTGTCGAACCGGGTGGCGCCGAGTTCGCAGAGCCCTCGAAGGAGTTGGCGACGATAGAAGCGCCTGTCAACCCGCCGGATCCGGGCGGGCGGATCGATCGCGATGAGGGTGAGTTCATTGCGCTGGAAACGGTTATCGTGCCGAACTCGATCGAGCCGGGCGAGGCGTCGCGGATTCATGTCAACTTCCGTCCGCGTGAAGAGATCAAGGCACATTGGAACAACGAGGTCGACGGCCTTGAGGTTTGGCTCAATGAGGCTGAAGGCTGCAAACTAGACGGTTCCTATCGCAGTTTGCCGAATCCGCCCGAGGTTGTGAGTCTCGAAGAACGCAAGGCGGAGTTCGAGACCCGGTGTAGTGAGGATGCGGCCCCCGGCCCGCGTTCGCTCGACGGATACGCCTTGTATTACGTGTGCGAAGACGTCCACGGAATTTGCCTCTATCGGCGGCAGGACTTTCAGGCCGTCATTGAAGTGCGCTAAAGAGCCGGCATCTCAGACAGCAGCATCGGCCGGCCCGGATCGTCTGGTGGTTTCTTCGATGTTGGCTGCGTAACTTGTCTCGTCCATGCAGCGACTTAACGGTTGAAGCCCGCAGCGAGCTAATCCAATGCATGCACTTTCTTGGTTTAGGGCGACCGCCATGGTCTTTCTGACTGTGGCGATCCCATGCCTTCGGGCTCAGTACGGACCCAAGGACGGCCAAGGCCTTTCGCCTTTCGATCTCGACCGCGTCCAAGTAGGACAGACCGCTCCGGACTTCCGCTTGCCCAAGCCCGACGGCGATGTGCTAACCCTCTCCTCGCTGCGCGACAAGAATGTAGTTCTCGTCTTCTACCGCGGCCACTGGTGACCCTATTGCACGAAGCAGCTCGTGGAGTTGCAAAGTCTGCTGCCGGAGGACAGCAAGCGAAACACTGTGATTATTGGTGTCGCCCCCGACAGGCTCGAAGACATCGCGAAGATGATCCCGCAAGTGGAATCGCAGACAAACTGCGCCTTCGCCATCACCTTGTTGAGCGATGCGGAGCACAAGGTCATCGATCGGTACGGGCTGCTCAGTGAAAGAGCCGCCCAGCGCGGTCGCTACTTCCCCCATCCGACGACCTACGTCATCGACAAGACCCAGACCATTCGCTGGAAGTTCACTGAAGTCGACTACAAGATCCGGCCGACCAATGAGATGATCCTTGCCGCGCTCAGCGAGATTGAGTAAAGGACTAGGGCGTGTTAACGCTAACGTAGGGTATCGAAACGTAGAGCCTCGACGATGAGGGCGAAGTGGGGGAAGGCGAGGAACATGACGTCGAGCTTGTCGAAGCGGGAGAAGATGCGGCGGAATCCCTTGAGCCGTCGGAAGAGTCTCTCGATCTCGTTGCGGCGGCGATAGAGCGCTCGGTCGTATTCCCACGGCTCCAGGCGGGTGCGCCGGGGCGGCACGACGGGAATCCATCCGAAATCCAAAGCCAGTTGGCGTGTCTGATCGTCCTCATAGGCGCCGTCCATCAGCAGCGGCAGCGGCTCGGGCAGTGGCCCCAGACCACCGAGCAAGTTCGCGGCCCTGCTGGGCGTCGTGCGCTTGGCCGGGCGAGAGAGCGAAGGTTATCGCCGTTCGAGCATTTGCGGCAACCATATGAATCTTGGTGGTCCATCCGCCGCGGGATTTGCCGATCGCTTGCGGACCGTTTTTTTAACGCGCCCGTGCCGTCGGGATGAACCTTCACGATGGTCGAGTCCATTGACACGGCTTCGATTCGGATGCGGGCCAGCTGCTCGCGCTGCAGTTTCTCGAAGACGGCGTCGAGCACGCCGTTCTTCGACCAGCGGTTCATGCGGGTATAAATGGTGTGCCAGTTACCGAAGCGTTTAGGCAAGCCGCGCCATTTGCAGCCCTGCTCGGCGACATACAACATGGCGTTCAAAACCGTGAGGTTCGGCAGGCTCACATTGCCGCGCTGGCGGGGCAGGACCGGCTCGATGCGGCGGTATTGCTGCTCGGTGATCTCCATACCTCCGAGTATAGCAGCTTTTGCGACTTAGTGTTAACACGCCCTAGTGTAGTGCACCATAAATAATGTAACTTATATTGGCTTCCCATCGTCTCTATTAACAGGAGGCATGGGATGCGAAGAGCACAACCAGTAACTTTGAACACAGCGCAATGCAAGCAGTTGGACCGCTACGCGCGCGGCCGCCAAGTCGCCGTTCGTCTCGCCCTGCGAGCCAGGATTGTCCTGCTGGCCGCCGACGGTCTCGAGAATAAGCAGATCGCCGCACAGCTCGGTGTCTCGCGGCAGTTGGTGGCCCGCTGGCGCACGCGCTTTCTCGAAAGCAGCATCGCCGGCATTGCAAAAGACGCCCCACGGCCCGGTCGTAAACCTGCCGTCTCGAAGCAGAAAGTACAGCAGATCATCCACAAGACCACCCGCGAGAAACCGTCCAACGCCACCCACTGGAGCCGCCGCACCATGGCCGCCGCGGCCCGGCGTCAGCGCTTCCACCGTGGGACGGATTTGGCGCGCCCATGGCCTCAAGCCCCACCGCGTCAAGACCTTCAAGCTCAGCAATGACCCGCGTTTCGCCGAGAAACTCGACGACATCGTCGGACTCTATCTCAATCCGCCTGAGCATGCTCTGGTTCTCTCGCTCGATGAGAAGTCCCAAATCCAAGCCCTCGATCGCACCCAGCCCGGCCTGCCGCTCAAAAAGGGACGCGGCCAAACGATGACCCACGATTACAAGCGCAACGGCACGACCACCCTGTTTGCGGCGCTCAACAGCCTTGACGGCAGCGTGATCGCCGAGTGCATGCCCCGACACAGCCACCAGGAGTGGCTGCGCTTCCTGCGCTTAATTGACCGCCGCACTCCCAAGGACAAACAGCTTCATCTCATCGTGGACAACTATGCCACCCACAAGCATGCCGCTGTGAAGCGTTGGCTCGATCGTCACCCGCGCTTCCACATTCATTTCACCCCGACCTCGGCGTCGTGGCTGAACATGGTCGAGCGATTCTTTCGCGATCTCACCGTCAAGCGCCTGCGCCGCGGCGTGTTTCGCAGCGTGGACGAGCTCGTCGCCGCCATTGACGACTACATCGCCCAGCACAACGGGCATCCCACGCCCTTCATCTGGACCGCGACCGCCTCCGACATCCTCGAGAAAGTCAAGCGCGGACGTGCCGCCCTGCATAAGGTGCAATCTGCTTGACGCACTACACTAGCCTTGCCGACTGCATGGCCTACTATGCCCTCTGCTGACTTCTGCGCCCCGATCAGGTCGCCTCGCGGCTCCCCCAGTCCCAAACAGCGGGACGGAACGCAGACCTCCCGGGGTAAGTCTGACCGCCTTCGCCGCACACCTGCCGAATCTACAGCCTTGGCCCTTGATGGAACTGGACTTCGCGATCAGTTGTCCGCTCGTCCGACCAAAGATGCCTCTTATCCGGTTTCTGTTCGTCAGGTCGCGGTTTTGTTCCACGCTTCCTCTGGACCCCGCCTCGCGACGACGCCCTTGCGCTTCCCTAGCACTTCACCTCCATCAGGCTGTGCAGAGGACTTTCACCTCCAAGCTGTCAGACATGCCCGGCACACGACGAAGCCGCTGGCGCGGCGGATGGGCAGTAGGTTCGTAATTGCCTGGGGTCTCCCGCCTATGCTTACTGCCCTCGTAAAGCCGGGGTGAGCGGCGTCCGCAAGCCGGCAGCGACGGCCGCCGCTCCGGCCAGCAGCCCCACCGCGAGGATCAGCAGCAACGTCGCCGCGAGCGCGGCCCAGGGCGGCTCGGCCATGCCGCTCAACAGGTGCGGCAGGACCGCCAGTAATGCCGTGATCGTCCCCGTTGCGATGCCGAACAGCAGCAGGAAGCCGTTCTCGGCCAGCACCAGCCACGAGATCGACGAGCGGTTGAAGCCCACCGCTTGCAGCAAGGCCAGCTCGCCGCGCCGCTCCAGAACGCTGCGCACCATCACCACCGCCAGGCCGAACGTTCCGAGCAGCAGCCCGAGGCCGCCCAGGGTCTGGAATGTATTGAGGTAGGTGTTCTCGACCACCAGGTACCCGGCCAGCCGGTCGGACGTGCGGCCGGCGTCGAAGCCCTGGTCGGCGAGCTGTTCCTCGAGTCGAGTGCCGGCGTCGGCCTGATCGGACTCAATCAGAAAGAAGTTGTAGCCGCCGTGATCGGGGAACAGTTCAAGGAAGTGCTTTTCCGACATGACGAGTTGGGATTGGAAGATGCTGCGGGGCATTAGGCCCGCGATGACGAGCTTGCGCGGGCGCCCCCGGCCGTCGGTCCAGTCAAGTTCCTGCCCCAGGCCGAGATGCAGGATCCACTGAATCGAGTTGGCGTCACCGAAGACCGGGATTGCGCCGCTGGGCGATTCGCGGTCGAGGATGAGCCAGGGGTTGGCCTCTTCCTCGGCCGACTCCGCCAGCGTGCCCTGGAAGGCGAAGCCGCCGCGTTCGATCAGTTCGGTCGTTGCGCCGAGCAAGGTGGGCCGTGAAGGGCGGTAGAGGTTGAGGCAGCTCGCGTCCTCTCCGGGCTTGGCCCGCAGAGGATAGACCTTGGCCGCCTGGGACGGGACCTCATCGACGTCCCACTGGCCGCGGTAGGCAGGCAGATCCGATTCGGCCACGAACCGGAATCCACCGTCGCCCGAGCGGAAGTCGGGCTCCTGTGAAGTGACGTCGTGGCGGTTGGCGGCGACGGTGACGATCACGAAGGTCGCGCTGGCCACGAGCGCGGCCGAGAGCACGCTACGCGCCGGGTAGCGCGCTCCATTGCGTGCTCCCAACCGTAGTAGGGGCGCGAACCCAAAACGGCTCGCCGGACCGCTGATGAGTCCGCGGGAGCCACTCGCCAGCGTCACCCGGAAGGCGGCGATGGCGGCCACCAGAAGCAACGGGCCCATGCCGAAGAAGGCGTACACGGCGGGGATCGCTTTGGCCAGCGACAGGGCCAACAGGACGACGGCCGCGGCGGCCGATCCATACGCGAGGCGGCGGGGCCCGCGGGCGGCGCCCCCCGCGGCCGCTTCCGAGCGCTCTTCTTCAAGCGCGCCCGCCAGCATCGAGCGCGGACTGAACCGGCGCAGCCGCCGCAACGACAGCCAAATCGAGATGACCATCATCAGAAATGCCCCGGCCGCGCCACCGATCAGGCTCAGCGCCCCGACGTGCAGCTCGAGGAACGAGCCGCCCACCGCTGCGCTCCACCAAGTTCGCAGGCCATGAACCATCAACGCACCGTAGCCGACCGCAGCGGGCAGCCCGACTAAGCAGCCGGCCAGGGAAATGAGCGCGCCTTCCCCGAGCAGCAGCTTGCGAACCGACGCCACGGGATGGCCGGTCGAAAGCAGCAAGCCGATCTCCTTGGCGCGGCGCTCGACGCCCAGCCGGAACAGTAACGTCACCAGCATGGCCGCGGAGACGATGAGAAACAAACTGAAGCCGATGAAGAGACCCGAAAAATCGGTTGCGCCGGACGAGGCCGCGAGGCCCCGCGCCTTGACCGGTTGAAACGAGAGACCTAACGCGGCGGGATCGAGTTCACGAAGCAAAGCCTCGCGAAAGGCGGCCTGTCCTTGGTCGACGGTTTGTCCCTGGCGCGGCGTCAGGCGAATCGAGGTCAACTGGCCAAAGCGGCTCGTCCAGAGCGCCTTGGCCGTGTCGAGTGAGACGAACGCTTTGGGGGCGCTGCGGTAGCGCTCCCAGTACTCTTCGTCGATCGGGCGGATCCGGCGGAGATCAACGGGGAACGGCGGGTCCCAATCGCCCATGCGCTCGGCGTCGCTCATGCCCTCGTAATCGGGTGCGAGGTGGCGGTCGGCGGCGAGCCCCCGCAGTCGGACAATGCCCTTGAGAGAGAAGCGATGAGACGCGGTGTCGAGGGTTCCTCCGGCGCCGACGAGGTAGTAGCTCATCTCGATCTCATCACCGACGCGCGCCTCGAGGTCGTTCGCCGCCCAGTCGCTAAGAAGAATCTCGTCGCCCTCGAGTGGCGGGGCGGGCGCACCGTCGGCCAAGCTGAGCGCAACGTTCGGCGCGGCCGAGTCGAGCTCGAGCGCCGTCACCGTCGAGTAAGGGATCTCACGATCTCCGGCGCGGATGGTGTTGGCCAGGTACGTAAGGATCGGCATCGCATCGAGATTCGCCTTCTTGGCCGCGCGCAGCGCGGTCTCGGCGACGGGGATCTCGAGCACGACGCGATCGGTACTCAGGGCAAACGCGCCCGCTTCATCGAGCGGCTGCGTGGAGAGGCTTAAATCGGCCAGTGTCACGACGTCCCGGAGGATGCCATTGACCTGTTGGGCTCCGGCCTCTTCACCCCCTTCACCCCCGCCCGACACGAAGAGCGCGTTGGCTTGTCCGTCTTGTTCAAGAGCGCGCTGTAGGGCTTCAAGCGGGAGGTAGGCGTTGAAGGGCAACTGCTGGCTGGGCGAGAGCCCGAACCGGCCCGGCCCGCGATTGGGAACCACGGCTGCGACCTTGAGCCGGAGGGTGCGCACGTTATCGGCTTTGCGTCCCATGACCGACTCGCTGGGAACGAGCGTGTCGGTTTGGAACCGCAGCAGAACGCTGTCACCCGTGGTGGCCGCGACCTCGCGCGCCAGGGACTCGTTGAGCACGACCTCACGGGCCCCCGCGACCGGCAGCGGTTCGCTGAAGAAAGAAGCGAAACGTTCGTCGACCCCATGGATGTTGACACGGGAAGCCCGCGCGCCCGAAGACGCCGCCTCGACGCTGCCTCGGATCAGGACGGCCGGCGCCGCTTGCTCGAAGGCGTAGACGAAGTTGGTGGCCGCGGCCAAGTCCTCCGCCAAGTTCTCCCGGACGTAGCGGTCGGTGACGAGCGCGTGGTCGATCGCGCCGAGGCGGTCGAGGGTCAGATCACGCAAGCTGCCGCGCACCGAGTCGCCGACAAGCAATGCGCCCGACAGCACGGCGGTTCCGACCGCCACGCCAAGGGCCACGGCGAGGTGGATGCCTCGGTGGTGACTGAGAGAACGAAGCAGGAAGCGCCTGGGGGTCAACATCGGGACTGGCATCACCATGATACGAAACGTGCCCGGAACGCTAGCGAGGTCTTCGATCTCAAACCGGCAAGTCGGATCTCATTTGGCGCAAGCCTCTGGCTTCGCGAGTCCCCATTCCTCGGGACTCAGGTCCGCGAAGTGGCACGCTGCTCCCCGCAACACCGTAGGGGCGGGCCCCAGCAGGATTTCAGGATCCCCGCATAGTGGAAACAGCGACAAGATTTTGTCGATCTTGACGCGCCAAGCGCCTAGTGATGGCTGGATAGTGTCTCAGTTTCAGTCTGTCGGCCCCAGTTGGTTCATGCAGGTTATGCGGCCTGTGTTCGCTTGGCGCCTCCCACGGGCGCCTCTAGCTATTGACTGCCGCATAATATAGAGTCAGTCAAAACAAAGAGAAGACTGTTTCCAGAAGGCCGTGATCAAACGCGGTTTGCGGTACATGCGGCGGAGTGCCTTGCGGGCCCGCTCGTTCAGCTCGCCGTAGTCTTTCGGACAGACGTTCGGCAACTCGTGCTGCTTCCAGTAAGCCCAGATGTATTCCACCGGATTCAACTCCGGCGCATAGGGTGGCAAGTACTCGGTTGCGATGTGGCCTTCGGAGAGTTCGATGAACTCTTGCACCAGGCGGCTACGGTGCGCCGGCAGCCGATCCCAGACGATCAGCAGCGGGCGATCGATATGACGTACCAACGCCTTGAGAAAGTCGGTCACTTGCTCTTTGCCGATCGCACCGGGATAGAGCCGGAAGTAGAAGTTACGCAGCGTCAGCCCCGCCGAGACGGAAAGCTTCTCCCAGTTGAAGTTAAACTGCAGCACCGGTGTTTGGCCACGTGGCGCCCAGGTGCGGCAGCGATGCGGCTTCTGACTCAATCCGCTTTCGTCGATGAAGACGAGCGTACGGCCTTCGTTTTGGGCTTTTTTTAATGCGCTTCCAGGTCTTGCGCTTCCAGGTGCGGATCCGCTCTTCGTTGCGCTCGCGCGCCTTTCCGGCCGGGCGTTGCGGGCTCCAGTCGGGCGCTTCTCCAGCGCCTTGAAATCCCGCTTCACACCTTTGGGGTTGCCCATACATATATAGATGCTCCACACTATCAAAAAGTGTCATAATAATTTGCGGGATTCAATAAGTGGACGAAACGAGGATTCCAGCACCATATCCTGCTCCGCGAGAACGCCATCGGCGGCCATTGTTTCGCGACACTTGAAGCGACCGCAAGCAGAAGCCTTAGGCTCAGATCGTAGCGGAAGTTACCGAGATGTTGATCGTGACTCAGAAGGGGACCCGATTTGTCCGGGGCGAGAGGCGAATCAAGAGTCATCGTGCCGGACCTGGATGCTAGCCTCATTGTTGTGGGCCGCATGGGACGCCAGTGTCCGCGCCCTCTGGAGCGATGACTGAGAAACTTAGGTTTGTTCTGCCGATTCTATTTTGCGCTGGACTGGCGGCCCCTCAAGACGCAAACGGCCAAGCTCCGTCGATCACGAACGCCTTAAGGGCTGCGCGGGCGGCGTTTCCAGCTCCGGATCCGTCGTGGACAGTCGTGGAGCAACGCTTTTGGCCCGATCACATCCTCGTGAAACTCACTCGTTCAGCGGACGAGCGGTGGTACCACCGGCCCACCGTGGCAGTGGACGACCGTGGCAATACATGTGTGCCCACTCAGGGGGCAGTGCGCTTATCGGGGGACCGGCTCATCAAAGACTTCAACTCTATTGCCAGGGCAGAGGGAGTAACGCTCACCGATGACGAGATAGAGGATTACGCATCCTTCTTTTCGATCACCCATCTAGTGAACAGTGACCACCAATGTTTGCGACCTTCGCTGCCCCAGCGTCAGATCGTAAGGGAGGACGCTCTGTGGCCTGACGAGATGTGCCGAGCGGGTCCCGGGTTCAAGCTCTTGCGGAGCAACGGTGGTTATGAACTGAAAACGGTGCTTGTCGATCGCAAGGCGCAGTGGTGGGCACAGCATTGGTTCTTGATTCGTACGGATGGCACCGTGAGTAGGATTCACCGCTGAGAAGTCGGCCGTGAGTGATTTCGATCTTTCGCGTTTAGGCGGCTTCGGCGCGAAGCGCGTGTAGGCCGGCCGTTTACGACCGGTTTTGCGATCGCTCCCGACCGCGCCCCGCCGTCCGAGGCGCAGTGGCTTACCCAAATGCACGCGCGACCCGCTGCTACCATAAACCTGGGTCCGCCGACCATCGGAGTGCAGGTATTCAATGACCGCCCGGCTCGCCTGCTTCAATCCCGACTGCCGTAAACAGTACGGCTTGGACGAGGTCGTCTATCAGTGTGCGTGTGGCGCTCTGCTCGAAGTGCGCTACGACTTCGAACCGCTCGACCCCTCGGGGCTCGTGGACGTGTGGCAGGCGCGGCGGCAGAGCCGCGAGCCGCTCGATGTCAGTGGCGTCTGGCGGTATCGCGAGATGTTGCCGTTTCTCGACGAGCCCTCGCACGTCATCACGCTACAGGAGGGCAACACCCCGCTGTTCGATGCGCCCCGCGCCGCCGCCTACGCCGGCCTCGATTTCATCCAATTCAAACACCAGGGTTACAACCCGACCGCTTCGTTCAAAGACAACGGGATGACGGCCGGTGCGTCGCAGGCGCGCAAGCTCGGCATGCGCCGCGTGGCCTGTGTCTCGACCGGCAACACGTCGGCGTCGATGGCGGCTTACGCGGCGGCCGGCGGCCTACGGGCGATTATCTTCATTCCTCACGGCAATATCGCCTACGGCAAGTTGGCGCAGGCGCTCGAGTACGGCGCATTGACGATTCAGGTCGAGGCAAACTTTGATCAGATCCTCGCGCTGGTGCGAGGGCTGGCCGAGCAATCTGGCATCTACCTGCTCAACTCGATCAACCCCTTCCGCATCGAAGGCCAGAAGACGATCTTGATGGAGCTGCTCGACCAGCGAGGTTGGCGGGTGCCTGATTGGATCGTGCTGCCGGGCGGGAACCTCGGCAACGTGTCCGCGTTCGGCAAGGCGCTACGCGAGCTGAGGCAAGTAGGTCTTATCAATCGGTCGCCGAGACTTGCGGTCGTGCAGGCCGAGGGAGCGGCGCCGCTGTACGATCTATTCCAGCGCGCCGGCCGCGGCACGATTCGCAACGTCGAGCATCCGGAAACGCTGGCGACAGCCATCCGCATCGGCGCACCGGTGTCATGGGAGAAGGCGCGCCATGAGGTCGAGACGAGCGGCGGAACCATCGAGCGCGTCACGGAGCAGGAGATCGCCGACGCCAAGGCGATCATCGGACGTTGCGGCATCGGTTGCGAGCCCGCCTCGGCGGCGAGTCTGGCGGGAATCAAGAAGCTCGCCGCCCAGGGCGTGATTGGCTCGGAGGACGAAGTCGTGGCCGTGCTGACCGGCCATCTGTTGAAAGATCCCGATTACGTCTACCGCTACCACACGGGAGAACTCGATGTGCCCGACGGCGGTAAACTCGAATCCACGTTCGGCAACCGGCCCGTGGTCATGCCCAACGACGCCGCGAAAATTGCGGCGTTTCTCGATTCGACCTCGGACTGAGGCGCTTCTTCCGCTCGTGTTAACCATCGCGGGGTCCCGATGGCCCGCGCCTCGGCCCCGTGACAGAGCAAGTCCTGTTCAATTCCAGCCGGACCGCGCCGGAGCAGATTCCTGACGCCGGCTCGCACCCGGGGCGGCGGCCCTTCCCACCCCTCGACCGCGAGCCTTTCGACACTAACCTCAAAAGCGAATCCTACAGGGCCGAACTCATTTTGGATTTCTCGAAGCGCTTGCGCCGCGGCCTGCCTTCCCGCAGCCGTGCGGAACGCCTTCACACGTCCGTCGGTCAACCGAATCAGTAGATAGGAGGAGGGCAGGTGCCCGGTGCGAAGCATGAGGATCAGCCCGTCGAGCAGGTCGGCCATCAGCCTCGTCGGGTCGTGGTACCGGTTAGGGGTGATTGCGAGGGCTGTAGCGAGGCAGGTTCCGTCCACGCAACCCTTATCGGACACGCAAGCGGGATTCACGCGAGACGGGCGATCTCGTCGCACAGATAGGCAATCGATTCGTTGATCATTTTGCCGGCGCCCGGTGAGAAGTCGAACACTTCCATTGACACCCAGCCGCTGAAGCCGCGGTCCTTGGCTACCTGCAATACCGGCTTGAAGTCGTAGCCTCCGCCGGGGCGGGCGTAGGAGCCGTCCAGCTCGTTGACGTGGATATGGCGGATGAGGTCCCAGTGCTTTTTCACGAGCGCTTCGTGCGGCTCGGTCTCGTCGATGGCGTTGTGGCTATCGAACATGCTCTGCACAGCCGGACTGCCGATTCGATGGGCCACCTCGACCGCCTCGTCGAGCGAGCCGATCACGTCACACTGTGCGGCCGGCAGGGCCTCGACGCACAGCGTGACGCCGTGGGATTCGAGGTGCGCGGCGATCGAGTCTACGCCCGCGACGAAGTTCGCCGTGGCCTCGGCGACGGACAGTCCACCGGTGGTTCGCCGTTGGTTCGGCGAGCCGAATACCATCACGCCACCAGTAGCGCCCGCGGGCCGCAAGTCCGCACAAAGGTCGACCAGCCGTCGCACGAAGTCCCAACTGTGGCGGCGGATCTTGTCGTCGGGGGTCGTGACGTGCACGCCGTCGGGGCCCACGGTGAGCCAGTGCAGGCCGACGAATTCGAGCCCCTCGGAAACAATGATGTCGCGGACTTCGCGGCGCCGCTCGGTCGGGACCGTGGTGGCGTCTTTCGCCAAGGTGAACGGGGCGACTTCGATGCCGTGCCAGCCGGCTTTCTTGAGAGCGCGGCAGGACTCGGCGAAGTCCGCACCTTCGAAGAGCTCGTTGCAGACGGCGAGTTTGAATTCGTAGTTCGAGGCCATGGGTGGCGGTCCTCATCAATTAGTTCGTCTAAGCCAGCGGCCGCCCGACCCGCCATTCAGAGCCGCAGGCGGGAGCCTGCGTTGAGCAGGTTCGAATGGGCACCTCAGCAGCTTGGACCTGGGAGACACCGGCCTGCTGTCAGGCAGCCCCTTCGCGACAGCCGCATCTCAGCGCAGGCTCCCGCCCGCGCCTCTGAGTAGCGGGTCGCCGCGGCGAGGTCTATTGCGAGATTCTCTACTTCGCGTCGGCGAAGCGGCGGGCGACTTCGTCCCAGTTGACGACGTTCCACCAGGCTGCAATGTAGTCCGGGCGGCGGTTCTGGTAGTTCAGGTAATAAGCGTGCTCCCAGACGTCCAGCCCCAGAATGGGCATGCGGCCTGCTGACAGCGGGCTGTCCTGGTTGGCGGTCGACTCGACGACCAAGTTGCCACCGTCCACGCTAAGCCACGCCCAGCCGCTGCCGAAACGTGTCATTCCGGCCTGGGTGAATTTCGCCTTGAAGTCGTCAAAGTTGCCGAAAGCGCTGTCGATCGCCGAGGCCAACTCGCCACCCGGCGCACCGCCGCCATTCTTGCTCATGAGCTGCCAGAACAGCGAGTGATTGGCGTGCCCGCCTCCGTTATTGCGGACCGCGCCGCGAATCGCCTCCGGCACGGCGCCCAGGTCCGATACCAAATCCTCGATCGACTTCGCGGCGAGGTCAGCGTGGTCGGCGAGGGCTTTGTTGACGTTCGTGACGTAGGCGTTGTGGTGCTTGCCGTGATGGATCTCCATGGTCCGGGCGTCGATGTGGGGCTCCAACGCGTCGCTCGGATAAGGCAGGTCGGGGAGAGTATAGGCCATGGGTTCAGCTCCTTGTTGTGTTGTTGGTGAGTGCGTTTCGAAAGGGGGCCGGCGTTCGCGCCGGCGCAACTTGTGGCGCGTCGCGCCTCAAGTAATCCACCATCTTACACGACCGTCCGGTTCGAGTTGACTGGGGCGTCATCCCGCACAGCTGCGACTATCAAGGAGCGGGTGTCGATCTTGCGTGCCGTTGGGCTAGCAAGTCGCGGCTCAGCGGGAAGCGGTGTGCTTGCCGTAACCTTGCCCGCCAGGGACGCGCCTTGGTAAGTAGCGACATAGCGGTTGTGCGCGTTTGGTAAACTCTGAGTGAAAATCCGTGTCGGGCGGCACGGATTGAAGTGTTGGTGATGAACACGACTAGCTTGCCTTGGGGCCGCTTCTTCAGCACCAGTCCGGCCTTGCCGCAGGAGCCGGAGCCGGCTCCCGAAGGGCCGAGGCTCGAGCCGGCTACACCGAAGCCGCCAGGCCGCCCCAATCCCCGCTTGGCGTGGGGCTTGGCCCTGGTGCTGGCCGCCGGGGTTGGGATCGGTGTCTGGTCGGGACGGGATCAGATTCTCGCCCCGGGCACGCAGAGCGGCATGACCTCGGTTCCCACAGCCAAGGTCGAAGTCGAGCAGTTCCGCCGCACGTTGCGGCTCAGCGGGACGATCGCCGCCAAGAGGTTCGCCGCCATCCGGACACCCCGCATGCGGGGCGGCAGCGAAGGCCGCCGACAGCTGACCCTGATCGAGTTGGCCGACGCCGGTTCGATCGTCGAGCCCAACTCGGTGGTGGGCACCTTTGAGAACCGCTGGCTCGAAGACCACATCGACGACAGAAGATCCGACCTGACGCAATCGAAATCAGCGGTCGAGAAGCGCGGCGCCGAGATCATGATCGAGGAGGAGACTCAGCAGCAAGCGCTGCGGGTGGCCAAGGCTGACTGGGAGAAGGCCAAGTTGGACCTGGGTACGGCCGAAGTTCTCTCCGAGATCGAGGCCGAAAAGCTCAAGCTTGCTGTCGAAGAGACCGAAGCTAACTTCCATCACCTTGAGCAAGAGGTCAGGCTCCAGCAGACGGTCCACGCCGCTGAGGTTCGCAGCCTGGAGCTCGTGGCGGAAAAGGTTACCCTGCATGTTCGGCGGCACATGAATGACCTCGAGCGGCTGAACACTCGTACGCCGGTGGGGGGACTCGTGGTCATGGAGTCGCTCTATCGCGGCGGCGGGCAATTCGAGCAGGTGCAGACAGGCGACCAAGTCAGTCCCGGCACGTTTTTCATGCGCGTCGTCGACCTTTCGAAGATGGTCGTCAACGGAGTCGTCAACCAAGTCGACAGCCAGAAGGTGCGCCTCGGCCAGAAGGCGGAGATTCGGCTCGACGCCTACCCGGACCTACTGTTGCCCGGGCGGGTGACGGCCATCAGCGCCATGGCCAGCAGCTCGGGTGGCGGCTCGCGCTGGAGGCGAAGCAACCGGGACGCCTACGTCAAGTTGGTGGGCGTTGAAGTGTCGATCGACGAGCCGGACAAGCGCGTCATCCCCGACCTGTCGGCCAGCGCCGACGTCGTGCTCGGCGAACAGGAGAACGTGCTGCTTGTGCCCGATGCGGCCGTCCAACAGCGGGGCGGCAAGATGTTCGTCTATGTGCGCACCGGCCAAGGCTTCACCGAGCGAGAGATCGAGATCGGCGAGCGTAGCGAAGTGCTCGCCGTCGTAGTATCAGGGCTCTCCGAGGGCGAGGAAATTGCCTTGACGCCGCTGCCGCAGGCGTAGCGGTCCTCGCTGAGCAGCTTTCGTCCGCACTAACCCGCTTGCTCAAGTAGGTTCTGCTGCGGCCCTACGTTATTCCTGCCACGAGCGCTGCCGGGCGGGAAGGAACTCGTCGCCTTCGTTCCAAGTGGGCAACTCGTTCAGCTCGGCGGCACGGCGGCCCAGTTCGAATCCGAAACGTGCCAGTTTCGCCAGGCCGGAAAAGTCCCAGGTCGGATCGAATTCATCCGAGGGCTGATGGTAGCGATTAGCCGTGTAGTCCTGTTGGGCTTCCAGGCCCCAACCTTCCGGCCGGCCGACGTAGTCGACGCCCAACTTGACCGAGAAGGCCGGGACGCCTACTTTGGCCAAGCTGAAGTGATCGGAGCGGTAGTAGTAGCCTTGCTCCGGATGCGCGTCGGGTCGGATAGAGAAGCCGAACTCCGCCGCTAGTGCTTCTACCAGCGGTCCCAGGGTCGTGCGCTCGTGGCCGGGCAGCGAAATATCGGTGGTTTCGCCCAGCGGCGCTAAGCCGTCGAAGTTCAGGTTGACCACCGTTTTGCCGGCGGGCACCGCGGGATGGTGGGCGTAGAACTCCGACCCTCGTAGGCCACCTTCCTCCGCGCCGACGGCCGCGAAAACGATCGACCGCGCAGGCCGTGGCGACAGCTCCCCGAAAGCGCTTGCCAATTCCAGTAGCAGGGCCACCCCGGTAGCGTTGTCGACCGCGCCGTTATATATCGCGTCGCCGTTGACCTCCATTCCGATCCCGAGATGGTCCCAGTGCGCTGTGTAAATGACCGCCTCGTCCTTTCTCACGGGGTCGCTGCCTTCCACTGCGGCCATAACGTTGCGGGTGCTGATCGGCGTGACTTGGCTCGGAATGCGGCCACGCAGTCGCAGAGTCAGCGGAATCGCCTGGAAGTCCCGTGATTCCGACATGGCGAGCAGCTCATCGAGCGTCTTGCCGGTTTCAGACAGCAGCTCCTGTCCCACCGTCGAGGTAACCCACCCCGCCGAGGCTAGCGCCGGCTCGCCCGGCTGCAATTTCACGAAGGGCTCGCGCCCGCTCCAGGAGTTGCGGACCACCTGCCACGGGTAACCGGCCGTGGGATCGGTGTGGATGATGATGCATCCTAGAGCACCTTTCCGAAGCGCCTGTTCGTACTTGAATGTCCAGCGGCCGTAGTAGGTGAGGGCCTTGCCGCCGAAAAAGCCGGGGTCATCGGATGGCGGCTCGTTGGTGAATAGGATAACGATCTTGCCCCTGACATCGGCTTGCTTGTAATCGTCCCAGCCGAACTCGGGCGCGACAATGCCGTGCCCAACATAAACCGTCTCGGCATCGAACTCGACTAGCGGCTGCTGGCGGTGGTTGACCGAAACGAAATCGTCCAGGTATCTCAGCGACTTCGCGCGGTCGTCCCGCCGCCAGCCCAACCGGGTCTCGGGAAGCGATTGAACACCCACCAGGGGCACCCTCTGAAAGTAGGTTCCGTCATCGCCCGCCGCTTTCGCGCCAGCCAGGGCGAATTGGGTGGCGATGTACTCGGTCGTCAGGACCTCCGACCGCCCAGCGACCCCCCGGCCTTCAAGCGCATCGTTTGCAAGCCATTTCGTGTGCGCCTTGATGCGATCGCCGCTGATGAGAGAGGCGGAATCCGGGGCGCGTCGGGACGGACCACAGACACACAGTACAAGGGCGAGCACGGGCAACAGACTGGCCTTCTCCGGTCTCATGGGCAGCTTCGATCGTATCACCGCAACGGCTCTGGGCTCTGTAGGACAGTCGGCGGCGACCGCTCGGTTGCTGCGCGAGACCCGGCGCGACCGGTCAGGAAGAGTCACCAAAGCGATGGGATGCAACTCCCGGAACATAGCCCTATCTGGTGGCAGTTTCATTTTTTCACGAAAGCGGTCACAGATAAATCCTAAATTTATTTCCTTATCTTTCAATGAGTTGACGTTCGAGAGGCGCGGAATACGAAGGTGTCCGGTTTAAGCTGAAGCCGAAAAGGGCCCACGGTTTTTTTCGAAGGTGCCCGCAGCCCATCATCGGGCGGCCGAGTGGGAGAGAACGAGAATGCGAAACGCTGGACAATTGCTCAAAACGGCTGTTGTTTACCTAGGACTGTGTGGTTGCGCCGCGGCGCTCCCGGGAACCCGAGTTCAAGACGTGCTTTACAACGCGGACGGCACGCGTGCAGTTGGAACCGTCAGCATCAGTTGGAAGGGGTTCACCGCTTCGGACGGCTCGACGCTGACGACGAGCTCCATTGACGTGAGAATCGTCCAGGGCCTGCTCAACGTAGAGTTGGTTCCGAACGAGAACGCGACGCCAATAGGGACGAGCTACGAGGTCAGCTACCTGCTGGACAATGGTTCGCGATTCTTCGAGACCTGGGTCGTACCCGAAAGCGCGACGCCGGTGACGGTGAGCCAAGTGCGCGTGGCGCAGCCGCCCCCTCCCGGATCGGTCATCGCGCAATCGCAGGTGACCGGCTTGGTGGCCGCCCTCACCTCGAAAGCCGATCTGGCCCAACAGAATACCTTCACCGAGCGGCAAATCATCGAAGAGAGCAGCCCGGGCGGCAGCAATGCCCTGCTGTCGTTTCGTGAGGCCGGCGGACCTGACACAGTCGGGTTCCGCCTGCCCACTCTGACAGGCAGTACCCTTTACACGTTGCCGGTCGCAGACGGGCTGCCGGGACAATACTTGGCCACCGACGGTGCGGGGAACATGTTCTGGGCGGCGGCCGGTGCCGGTGCCGGTGCAGGAACGGTCTATGAAATATTTCAGGATTCAGGCACCTCGGTGACCCAGCGGAACGTAGCGAACTTCTCGAATGGCTTGACTGTTTCCGACAACGTATCGCAGACGCGTACCGAGGTCGTGCCTGTGTATGGTACGGCCGCCGGGACGATCACCGAAGGTAACGATGCGCGGCTGTCCGACGCACGAACGCCGCTGGCACACGCTTCGACACATACGAGCGGGGGCAGTGATCCGGTCACGCCGGCTGACATCGGCGCACTCAAGAATTCCAACGACACGATCACATCCCTGCTGCCGGGAGCGGCGGTGCTGACGGTTCGGGGTATCTCCGGCCAGTCGGCCCCACTGCAGTCATGGTTGGACGGTAACGGCGACACCATGGTGGTGATCAGCCCGGACGGAAGCACCTTCGTCCGTCAGCTCGGTATCAACAGCTCCCTAGGTGGCACGGTCTCAAACATGTTCATGCAGGTGGGCGGACTGAACCGCTTTGTCTTCTCGGCGTTTGCAACCGCGCTCAACGTCGGCCGCTATGACGACTCTGGTGTCTTCAAGGATACGGCCCTGCAAATCATCCGCAACGGTGACACGTTGATGAACACCTCGGTCCAGATCCACGATCCGACCGCTTCGACGGGGACAACAACTCTCTCGATCAAGGCCGGCGACGGACAGAGTACGACCGCCCTGCAGCAGTGGAAGAACAACGCCAACATCGTCATGGCCGATCTTGATTGGGCCGGGAATCTGAATCTGCACGGCGGCTACGTCGACTTTCTCGAGAACACCGCGCCGCCGCCACCTGACGCCAACGAGGTGCGGCTCTTTGTGGACTCGGCCACGGGCGAGATCTCGGTGAAGAAGGACAACGGCTCGCTGGTTTCGCTCGAGAGCGGGGCCGGAGGGGGCGGTGGCGCCGGATCCGGCGGGCAGTCTCGAACTCAACAAGAACGGAGTGGTTCAGAAGCCCGGCGTCGACTTCACGCTGAGCAGCAGTACGATCGCCTTTCTTGCGGGCGCCATTCCGCAAACCGGAGACTCGCTGCTTGCCTGGTACCGCAGCGACGGCTCCGCGGCCGGCGGGGATCTGACAGCGATTTATCCGAACCCGGTCGTTTCGGGCATCCGAGGCCGGGTCGTTTCCAGTGCGGCGCCGACCGATGGACAGTGTTTGGTGTGGAACAACGGCGCCAATCTCTGGGAGCCGGCTAACTGCGCGCGCGAGACGGATTCGATCCAGTGGCACTTTGCCGGCATACCCTCGACTGGCCTGCGGCCGATGACGCTCACGGTGCCGGAAGGTATCACCGGAGCCGTTCTGATGGATAGCCGTATCGTCGTCAATACCACCGGCGGAGCGTCGACTTTCAACATCGAACGCTGTACGGCCAACTGCACGGGGACCGGTCCGTTGTTCAGCTCGATTTACTCTACCGACCGGGCGCTGCCGCTCGGCACGCGCACCGCGACCGGAGGCACGCCGACCACGACCACGGTCAATGCCGGAGACCAGTTTCGGGTGAACCTTGTTTCAGTGGGGTCAGGGGTTGCCGATGCGACCGTGTCGTTGACTTACGAGTACACGGCGTCACGCTAGCCGGCAGCCAATCGATTCCAACTATTCGCCCGCGTACTGTTTGCGCACTACACATCGGGATGCCCAGGCAACACCGTTCCTCAGAAGTCTCACACTTCCGTCGCTCAGGACTCGCGATTCACGGCGTCACAGCCCCATATCGGCGGACACTCGATATTCGTATCTCCCCAACCTGACCGAACAAGTTGCCCGAGCTAGCCGATGGCCTCGTCGTTGAGCAGCGCGAGCGGATTGTAGGTAAACAGATCCGCTGCGCGGGCCGTACCGGCCAGCTCCGCCACCCGCCGGAACGCTTCGAGCAGGTGAGGCGGACGCTTCGAAGGGTCGTGCGCGTCGGAGGCCACGAAGTGAGCCAAACCCTCCTCGACCATCGAGGTGGCGGCGGCCGCGCAACGCCGTCCCATGCGGCCCGAGAGCGAATCGGCGGTGACCTGCAGCAGACACCTCCGCTGCGCCCAGCCCAGCAGACGTTCCCTTTGGTTTTGCAGGAACGGGTAGCGTTCGGGATGCGCCAGAACGGGAACATGGCCGCGGTCGAGGAACATGCCCAGCACGTGCTCCACGCTCGGTGGGGCCGACTGCGGCAAGAATTCGACCAGGACGTAGCGGCTGGCGTTGAGGCTGTATCTCTTCGGGTCCGCGAGAAACAACCGCACCGACTCATCATTGAGTTGCAGCTCACACCCGCCGAACAGCACAAAGCCGTCAGGAAGCTGGGCTTCCATTTGCTCGAGGCGTTGGGAGGCCTGATCAACGTCGAAGGGGTAGCGGAAACTGCAGTGGGGTGTGGCAATGGCGGCCATGGTGCCTGCGGTATACGCCGCGATGGCCATTTGTTGGGCGATCTCAGGCGTCCTTGGGCCGTCGTCGAGTCCCGGAAGGAAGTGGGCGTGAATGTCGATGAATCCCTTGACGCCCATCCATGCGGGCAGTTTGGGCGCGGGCAGCGAGACCGGCTGGGCGGGAGCCGGACGAACCGGTGGCTGAGGCCCGCCGAACAGACCTTGTTGAACCGCTGCGCGCGCGGACCTCGCCATCGTTCCAGATCTATCGTCGGTTTTGGGTGCCGGCTGGAGAGTCAGGCGGCTTCGGTTGGCTAAAGACGCCCTGAAGCGTTGTCGATCGTTGTCCCTGGGGTCCCCCGAGACGTGAAAGTCATTCAGCGACCTGACCGATTCGACGGCGTGTGGCCCCGTAGGTGGAGTCGGCTGGTAAAGGCCGCTCTCGATCGGGTGATGGCAGCGATTCTGTTGGTCGTCCTGGGGCCCTTGATCTTGCTGGTTGGCCTGGCTGTCTGGGCAGCGATGGGGAGCCCGGTTCTTTTTCGACAGGAGCGGCTGGGGAGAGACCAGAGGGTTTTCGTTCTCGAGAAGTTCCGCACGATGGACGAACGCCCCGGCTTACCCGATGTCGAGCGACTGAGCCCGCTAGGACGCCTGCTGCGCCGAACTAGCCTCGACGAGTTGCCGCAACTGCTCAACATCCTGCGGGGGAGTTGAGCTTCGTCGGTCCCCGTCCGCTGCTCATCCGCTACGGCCCCTTTTACACCGACGCGGAACGCCGCCGCCACGAAGTCACACCCGGTCTCACGGGATGGGCCCAGATTCACGGACGCAACACCGTGCACTGGAACGAACGTCTGGCGCTTGATGTCTGGTACGTGGATCATTGGTCTCTGCTGCTTGACGCGCGGACTATTCTACGGACCATCAGTTATGTGCTCGGCAGCCAGGGCGTTGAGCCGGTGCCGAGCGAGGCGATGGACGACCTTGACATCGAGCGCGGGCGGGCCCGGGGGGGCTCGGCGTGAGAGTGCGTGCGGCCAGACCCGGAGAAGGCCCTCTCGTAGCCGAGTGGATCCGCGCTTCGCTTTCTCCAGCCATGGTAGAGATGAGTATCTGGGCATCACCGCAGGTGGACCGCTATGTAGAGGAGCATCTCTCGGCAGGCCCGGATGGCGCGGAGACTGGCTACTATCTTCTCGAGTCCGATGCCGCTGTGACAGCGGGCATCACCGAGTTTCGCATGGTTGACGGCGCGGGCTTCTTGAACCAGATCTATGTCTCGCCCCGGCACCGCGGCCGGTCGCTGGGCCGACTTCTTCTCCACGGCGCGGCAGGTGAGTGGAGGGCTCGTACCGGCGCATCGGTTGTCATGCTGGACGTCGACGTTGAGAACCGGCGGGCCTATCGCTGGTATGAACAGCTTGGCTTTCAGCCGTTGAGAGACATCTTTTGGCAGGTCGGACCTCTCCGTCCTACCGCCGTGCCGCCGGGGCAAGTCATAGGCGCAACCGAGGCGGATGGCCTACAACAGCGATGGGGGTTTTCGCGCCTGGCCCTTCGAACATCTAACGGCTGCTACGCCGTCGGGAGGCTGCCGGGGCCCTTCTTTCGGCTCGACAGCCTCGACGCTTGGCGGGACGAGGCGCTTCATGCCGCCTTGCATCGGCTGGATCCTGCTCGACGCATTCTTTTGCTTACGCTGTCGCAGCACGCCGATCTGCGAACGGTTCGTCACAGCCGACGGATGTCAGTCGATGCCGCCTTGATGATGGAAAGGCTTGCCGTTGATTCAGGGCTTGCTGTTAGTACGGGTAGAAACCTACGACCTTGGTCTCTCCGTCCACCCACAGATTGGGATGCTCTTGGCCGTTGATCTCAAGCGCGATGATCACGCCTGACCTTTGGGTGTAAGAGTGGCCCAGGGAGAAGCCTTCCACCCTGCCGAGAGGGCTTTCGGGGCCCCAATCCTCGAGGAACTCATCGTAAGGATAGAGACGGCAGGGTTCCTCGACCGAGCAACCCCAATATTGATAGGCGTCTTGGTACTCACCCGCTTGGAGGGCATTGAGGAACCGCCGAGCTTGCCACTCCTCCCGCCAGTTGCGGAAGAAAACGTAGTAGAGGAACCCGAACGCGACCGAGATCAGCAGAGCGGCGACGAGGATCTTGAAAAACCTCTCGCGCCGAGCGTCAGCTTGTCCGTATTCGTCGAAATAAGCCATCGACTCTCACCAGCGAAGCATCGCCGAAGGGCTACCAGAGACGGTCCGACCGCCGCTGAGCAGGTCACGGGTCGGCAGGATGGGCCGCGTCATAAGCCGCCACGACGTCGTTGGTGATCTCGAGAGCGGGCGTGTAGTAGAACGCGGTGCTGATGTCGACCACCAGATCGAGACCCTTTGCTTGGGCCACTTGGGCCACGATCGCTCGCATGCGCGCGCCGGCGCCTTGAAGGATCTCGTTGCGCTCGTACTCGGTGTCGGTCTGAAGATCTTCTTGCAAGCGCTGCGCTTCGCGCTGTTTGCGCTGGCCTTCGGTCTGCAACTCCAACGCCGCGTTGCCGCTGGCGGTCTGAAGCTTCGTCTGAAGTTCCTGAAGCTCCATGGAAAGCTTTTCGAGCTCGTCATAGCGGGGCTGGAACTTCGATTGCATCTCGTCGGCCTTTTTCTTGATCGCCGCGGTACCTTCGAGAGCCTGCCGGAAGTCGATGATCCCGATCTTACTCTGCGCGGTCAGCGCCGGCGGCACGGCCATGGCGGTGGCCAGGATGAAAAGGGTGGTCACTCGTTTCCTATGCATCTTCGAAACGGCTCCTATCTAGATATGGCACTCTCTTGACACTGCAATCTTGCACTCGGTCTGAAACAACAGGTCTGAACCAATATTGTGGCATGGAAGAAAGGCCTGCTACCACCGTGGTGAGTAAAGACACGCGCGGTGAGTCGCCGCTGATCGCGTTCGAGTACGGCGGAGACGGGTTCGGGTTGAGGAACGATCGACAACTATTTCGAGATGTCGTTGTACATCACGAACGCGAACACCAACATCAAGAAGATGAATCCTACCTGCACAATGCGTTCCTTGACGGCGATGCTGATGTCCCTGCGAATGACGGACTCGAGCAGCAGCATCGTGATCACGCCGCCGTCCAGGATCGGAATCGGCAGTAGGTTGAAGATCCCGAGATTGACGCTGATGATCGCCATGAAGACAATCAACGCCGGCCAACCGGCCCGCAGGGCCCTGCCGGCGTGACGCGCAATGCCCACAGGCCCCTCGATGGATTTGGGCGACATACGCGACTCGACCAGCCCCTTGAGAAAGCGGAAAACCAGCGTGGCGTTGGCGGCGTTCTGCCGTACAGACTCCTGCGCCGCTTCGGCGAGGGAAAGGCGTGTGTCGATCACGTCGTAGTCCGGGCTCATCGACATGCCGACCCGCCACGCGTGGCCGTGCTCCTCGGACTCGTCAAAGTTGGGACGAATCTCGAAGACCTTGGTTTCGCCGTCCCGCAGCACCTCGAACCGTCCTGTCTCTCCGCCGACCTCTTGGACCAGCTCCGGCACGTGCTCGACACAGATGGCCTTCTCTCCGTTCACCGAAAGCAGGAGGTCGCCCGACAGGATGCCTGCCTTGGCGGCTGGCGAGCCGGACAACGTATTGGGGATGAGAACTCCGCTTGCCAGCGCCCAGCCGGCGGAACCGACCCCGGTTCGGTAGTCCTCCTCGATCGCTACCGGCAGGCTGATCCGCTGTCCCCCTCGATCGATCGTGATCTGAACGGTGGAATGTACGGCGGTGATTTCGAGCAGCTTCACCGCTTCCCAGTTAGGCGTCGAGCTCCCATCGATCGCCAGGATTACGTCGCCCCGCACAATCCCAGCGCGAGCAGCCGGGGAGTCTTTGGCGACAAAAGCGACCTCGGCGGGATCGTCGAGGAAAACGTACCTCTCGTAACGCACCATGAAGAGACCCGCCAGCAGCAGAATCGCCAGGACGAAGTTGAACATGGGTCCCATGACGGCGATGACCATGCGCTGCCAGCGCGGTTTCGCCATGAAGTCGCCCTCGTCGGTTGGCGGTTCGCCCGGGTTCTCGCCCGCCATCTTCACGAAGCCGCCGAGCGGCAGAAGGCAAACTTTATAGTCGGTTTCGCCGCGCCTGAAACCGAACAGCCGCGGCCCGAAGCCGAAGCTGAAGGCTTCGACCCTGACGTCGAAATAGCGGGCGGCGAGAAAGTGGCCCAGCTCGTGAATCAGGACCATCACGCCCAACACGAAGACGAAAGCGACAATGTTGACGAGGTAGTCCATCTGTGAGTCCGTGGAGGTTCGAAGGCGGGGCTAGGATGCGACTCTGACGCTCAGCTCAGTGACCCTTCGTTCAGCGATCTTGCGGGCCTCGCGATCGATTTCGAGTATCTCCCGGATCGACGACGCCCGGCAACCGCCGATTTCCTCAAGCGTCCCTTCGACCACTCGACAGAGGGCCGGGAAGGGTATCTTGGAGTCGAGGAACGCGGCTACGGCGACCTCGTCGGCAGCGTTCAGGACGCAACCGGCGGCGCCACCCGCCTCGAGCGCCCGATACGCCAAGCCCAACATAGGGAACTTCGCCCCATCCGGGGGCTCAAATTCCAATTGTCTCATACTGCCCCAATCGAGTCGCCGCTGCGGGGGCCCGGCTCGACGCTCGGGGTAGAACAGGGCGTACTGGATCGGCAGCTTCATATCGGGCGGTGCGAACTGAGCCACGATGGAGCCGTCATTGAACTCGACCAGCGCATGAACGATCGACTGCGGATGCACCAGGACCTCCACCTGCCGCGGTGCGAAACCGAACAAGCGGCAGGCCTCGATGACCTCGAAGCCCTTGTTCATCAGCGTGGCGGAGTCGATCGTGATGCGGTTGCCCATCTTCCAGGTGGGGTGTCGCAAGGCTTGAGCAGCTGTAACCGTCTCGAGATCGGCCGAGAGCGTGGTCCGGAAGGGTCCTCCCGAGGCGGTCAGGATCACCCGCGCCACCTCTTCGTGCCGTCCCGCCCGCAAACACTGGTGAACGCCGTTGTGCTCGCTGTCGACCGGTAGTAGCTCAGCGCCTGAGCGTTCTACCTCCTCGATCACCAGGTCCCCGGCAGCAACCAGGACTTCTTTGTTCGCCAACGCCACGCGCTTGCCACGTCTTACCGCCTCGAAGGTCGCTTCCAGCCCCGCCACTCCCACGGCTGCGGAAACAACGATGTCGGGATCAGCGGTTATGACCGCCGCCAGATTACCCTCGGGGCCGTGCAGAATCTCGGGCCGGTAGTCGCTCCCCTCTTGCTCGAGTCTGGTGGCCAGTTGATCTCCGCCAGCGCGGTCGGCCACTGAAAGTAGTGGCGGCCGGAACTCACGGGCCTGGCTCAGCAGTAGCTCGACGTTGGTCCCGGCTGTAAGCGCGGCGACCTCGAAAGCATCGGCGCTCTCGCGGACCACTTGCAGAGTGTTGCGCCCGACCGAACCGGTAGAGCCAAGGATGGTGAGACGTTTCATCGGGTCAAGCTGTGCGCAAAACTCTAGTCAACGTAGCACAGCGCCTGTGGCCTCAGATGAAATGGTGAGGCGGCGTGGGAAGGAATCGGGTGAGCTTGCCAGATGAAAGCTGCTGGGCACGGCGTCTGACGCCTGCGTTCGCAATCGACTGAGCGTCGCCAATGTGTCGCCCGGTTCCGGACGCTCGCTTGAAGGTGCGCGACCGTCCGTGGCACTCTTGCCGGTAGAAGGTGCAGCGACCGCTTCCTTCACAGTCGTGGCAGGGCTTGCGGGGGAGTCGGGACTAGGCGCTACAGGCGGACCGACGCGAGCGATTCGTTGCTCCGCGAAGTTCGTGAATGTGAAAGAGGTTGGGGGGGGCCGGGGAGGTTACTAATGTTTCAGGGGTCTTTTGGTTGAGGTTAGTCTCGCTTTGGTGGGGGTACCTCCCCGGCTTTCCTAGAATATACCAAAGTTCATAGCCGGGCGCAAGGCCCATCCTAAATTTTATAGACAGCCTGAGTGATCTCACGCACGAACCTGGAACTGGCTATCCTGGAGAGGGCCTTCATTGAGGTCGGTCTGACCCCGGCACTATCTTGAGAGAAAGACACTAAGACCATATTTATCTTGAAGATAGACTCGAAACCCAGGTCGAGGGCCAGCGATGTTCGGCACGCTTGGGCAGGCCAAGGGGATATTAGGCTAGCCTAAAACTTGTCCCCGGGGAAGCCCCGCGCAACGGTCGGATACAGAATCTCGTAGCACGTAGCGGCTACTTCTTCACCTCAATACCGGCCCAGTCCTCGACCAGGGTGACGGCCGAACAGAGGTCGTCGTCGCCGTGGCCGCGGGCGATGCTGGCCGCGAAGAGTTCGTGCACCTGGGCAGTTGAGGGCAGAGGCACTTCGAGTTCGCGGCCCGAGTCGAGCATCAAGGTGATGTCCTTGTACATCCACTTGAGCGGGAAGGCGGCTTTGAAGTCGCGCTTGAAGATGTAGGGGGCCTTGAAGTTGATGAGGCCCGCCTTGGCGGCGCTGGCATCGAGGATCTCGAGCATCTGCTGAGGGTCCACGCCCGCTTTGGTCGAAAGCACGATGCCCTCGATGAAGCCTTGCAACATGTTGGCGAGAATCAGGTTCTGCGACAGTTTAGCGTGGAGGCCCATGCCCTGGCGGCCGCAGAAGAACAGGGTCTTGCCCATGGGTTCGAAGTACTCGCGTACGCTCTGGAAGACTTTCTTGCTGCCCCCAATCATGAAGGTGAGCGTGCCGCCCGTGGCGCCCGGCGTGGAGCCGGTGCAAGGGGCGTCGAGGTAGTGAGCTTTCTTCTTCTGGAAGGCTTTGGCGATGCGGCACGCTACGGTGGGCGCGATTGTGCTGGCATCGACGACAACCGCCCCCGACTTGACGCCTTCGATGACGCCGTTCTTGCCCGTCAGCACAGACTCGGACATCGCCGAGTCGCCTACGCATAAGAAGATGCAGTCGGCGAAGCGTCCGACCGCCTTCGGCGTGGCGCAATAGCGAGCGTTCTTATGGCGGCCCGCCAGCTTCTTGGCCTTCTCGGAAGTGTGGCTCCATAAAGCCACATCGTGCCCCGCCTTCAGCAGATTCTTCGCCATGGGACCGCCCATCAGCCCCAGTCCCAGAAAACCAAGTTTCGCCATTGTCCTCTCCGAATTAGTGAGTTGCCGGACCCGCCGCGCCGCGTCCGCGAAGTACAGGGGGCCCGGATGTCTTCAGAGTCCCCAATTGTACGCTCTCGGGTGCCTATGAGACAATGTGGCTCCCCATGGAAGCTAAGATTCTCGTCTCGAAGCGCGTCTATCCCGAGTCCGTCGAGTACCTGCGGGAAAGAGTGGAGGTCGAGTACAACGACTCCGACAGAAGCTATGCCGCCGAGGAGCTGCTCGCGCGCATGGCCGACAAGCAGGCGGCGGTCAGCCAGCTCACCGATCAATTCACGGCCGAGGTGATGGACAAGCTGCCGAATCTCAAGGCCGTCTCGAACGTCGCCGTCGGTTTTGACAACATCGATATCGAAGCCGCCACCGCCCGCAAGATCGTCGTCACGAACACGCCGGACGTACTGACCGACACGACCGCGGACTTCGCCTTCACGCTGTTGATGGCCTCGGCTCGCCGTCTCGTTGAAGCCGACAAGTACTTACGCGCAGGTCGCTGGAAGCAGTGGGCCATCGATCTGCTCTGCGGGCAAGACATCCACCATGCCACGTTGGGCGTCCTTGGCATGGGCCGCATCGGACAGACCGTTGCGCGGCGCGGGCGGGGGTTCGACATGCGTGTGATTTATTGCGACGTCGTGCGAGCCAAGCAGGAGATTGAACAAGACTTGGGGTTGGCGTACGTCCCGTTCGAAACCGTGCTGCGGAAGTCGGATTTCGTCAGTGTGCACGTGCCATTGCTGGCCGAGACGCGCGGACTCATTGGGGCGCCTCAACTGCAAATGATGAAAAAGACCGCCATCCTCATCAACACCTCGCGTGGGCCGGTGGTCGATGAATCCGCTTTGGCCGACGCCCTCGAAAGCGGCGAGATCGCCGCCGCGGGCCTTGATGTCTTCGAGCGGGAGCCAGAGGTGGAGCCGCGGCTGCTCGCCCTTGACAACGCCGTTCTGGCGCCGCACATCGCCAGCGCGTCAGTGACCACGCGAACACGAATGTGCATGATGGCCGCTGAGAACGTGGTGGCAGCGCTGGAGGGGAAGCGTCCGCCGAATCTGGTTAACCGCTCGCTGTTCGACGCGGGTTAGTCCCGCGGGCCCGGCGATCCGCCGGCCTGCTGTTTGGCCTCATGAAAGACATACTGCGCCGCCTCTTCCTGTCTACGATCGAGGAGCTGGCCCTCGAGCGGCACATGCCGCGGAAGGTCGTCTGCCGCGACGGCGTGCTCGGAATCGGGAACGATCGCGTCGAGTTGGCGCCGTTCAAGAAAATCTTGGCGGTGGCGATCGGCAAGGCGGCCTTCCCCATGGCGCAGGAAATGTCCAGAATCGTCCGGCCGCGGGTCTTGTCGGGAATCGCGGTCAGCTCGGCTCTACCGCCTGACACGCTGCCGTACTTCGTCACCTATCAAGGAGGGCACCCCTATCCCGATGGCCAGAGCGTGCATGCGGCCAACGTGGCTCTGGAGCTTCTGGACGATCTCAAGCCACACCATCTGGTGATATACCTGACGTCAGGGGGCGGCTCGGCCATCTGTGAGAAACCAGTCTCGGATGAGATCTCCCTCGACGACCTGCGGGAGTTCTATCGCTTGCTGGTCACATGCGGCGCAGATATTGTCGAGATGAACGTGCTGCGTAAGCACTTCTCCGCCACCAAGGGCGGACGGCTGGCCGAGCAGGCCCATCCTGCACGGCAGTTGACGCTATACGTTTCCGACGTGCCGCCGGATAGGCCCTCGACCGTCGCCTCGGGGCCGACCCTGCCAGATGAGTCGACGGTTGGCGACTGCTACGAGATTGTCGAGCGCCTAAGCCTCCTCGAGAGTCTCCCGACCTCGATCCGAAGCTTTTTCCACGACCGCCGCATTCCGGAGACGCCGAAGCCCGACAGTGAGGCGTTCCAGGGCAGCTTGTGGCATTGTCTGCTCGACAATCAGGACGGCGTCGGGGGGCTGACCGCGCAGGTGAAGGATCTGGGGTGGGTGGTGGAAGCCGATCTGTCGGTGGACGACTGGCCGCTAGAGAAGGCCGTCGATCACCTCCTTGGCAAGCTGGAGCACGGCAAACAGGCGCACCCCGACGCGACCGTCGCCGTGCTAACCGGTGGCGAGTTGAGTTGTGCGGTGACCGGAGACGGCCAGGGCGGAAGGAACCAAGCTTTCGTTCTCGAATGCGCTCGGAAGATCGCCGGCAAGAACATCGCTGTTGTCAGCGCCGGCACCGACGGGGTCGATGGCAACTCACCCGCAGCCGGAGCCGTGGCAGACGGATCCACCCTCTCCCGAGCCCATGAACTCGGCATGGACGCCGAAGACTTTCAGAGACGCTCGGACTCCTATCACTTCTTCAAGCGTCTCGGAGACGACTTGACGATGGGACCGACCGGCAACAACGTCCGTGACTTACGGCTGCTCGTCTCTTCGTAACGACGAGTCGCCGCGCACCAAGGGGCTACTGTAGAGGCTGCGCGGTGCGTGGCGGGCCAAGCCGCCCATCCATTCATGAACGCAGCAGACCCGTCGGCGGAGTCGATGCCTACGTGCGCGCAGGCAGACTCGTACGCCCACGCGGTGCAAGAACTGCTCTTGCGAGCCGCACCGTCAAGCTCCTCAAGGTAGGGTGTCTCAGCACACCTGACGACGGGAAGGAGCAGTACTGCTGCCGGCGGCTTCCTAGCTGGTCGCGCCGGTTACGTTGACAGCCTGAAGGCCTTTGGGGCCCTCCTGCACTTCGAACTCTACTTGTGAGCCCTCCTGAAGAGTGCGGTACCCCTCGCCCGTAATGGCCGAGAAGTGCACAAAAACATCATCGCCGCTCGAGCGCTGGATGAATCCATAGCCCTTGGCGTCATTGAACCACTTCACTGTACCTTGCTCTCTCACTACAGAATCTCCTATTCATCAAAACACTGTCGTGAGTTCTCGGCTGTCTCAGCCTATCACCGGCGGGGGGAGCGATCGGATCGAGCCGGCCACCCTCGTGATCCGCAAGAAACAGTTGAGCAGCACGTGCGAGAAACCAACAGTCCATCTATTATCGCACACGAACGAGACCGGAATGGTCGGCCCGGGACCACCAGCGCGCTTTTGGCGTAAGCGAACTGCCTCTCAGCCGCCGCGGGGATTTAGGGTTTTCCCCTTACTATGTTCGGAAAACGTCGGCCTGTTTTGCAGATAACGCAAGCTCCGGCCGCGAAACGGCTTGTTGCGCGGGGAGCTTCCTTCGAGCGACGCGCCTGAGCAGGTGCGTACCTCCGTACGCTTGCAGCGGGGCCGAAACCTTTGCTTCACTCGATACGAAACGAGAGAGGTGCTCATGCGATACCAGTTCCTGATCGACACGTACGAAACGGAGCGGCTGAAGGTCGTCAGCGTCTGGAGTATGTTTCGCGACGACGACCTGCCGATCCGCCCTCACCCAACCGATCCTCGCGGCCGCAGCGTGTGCGAACAGATGGTGCACCAATGCGTCAGCGAAGATCTGTGGTTTCGCACGATCCTCGGTATCGACGTCGGTGCACCTCCTGTGCCCAAGCAGGAAACGCGCATCAAGTTTATCCGTCGCTATGCGGAAGATTCGGGCAGGCGCCTGGACGCGCTTCGGTCCACGGCGGAGGACTGGTGGGAGCAGGAGGTCACCTTTTTCGACGTGCGCCGCAGCCGCGCCTGGGTGATGGTACGGCGCATCGCGCACACCTCACACCATCGCGGCCAGCAGATGGCCATGCTGCGGATGGACAATCGGGACGTGCACAGCAACTACGGGCCGACGGCCGATACCGGCGGGCTGATGCAAAACGATGCTCCAGTCATCTATGCCTACCGGAGCGTCGATGACCTGCTGGCCGGCGAGGCCGGGGGAGGCCACAAGGCCGTCCTACCGGGCCTTGGAGACAAGCCACCGACCGAGAGGCCCTGAGCCGCCCACATCGATCTCTCTGGCGAACAGTTATCAGTTCTGAGGCTGGAGGGTAATCTCCACGGTCTGCGTCTGTTGGCGGGCAACCTTCACCTCGCGGCCGACCGCCTGGTGGCCATCCAGCGACAAGCGTAGGCCGTAAACGCCAGGAGGCAACTCCAGTTCGCTGGGGGTCGTGCCCCGGCGGTCACGGCCATTGAGCACGATGAGGGCGCCGGGCGGCGTCGTCTTGACCACCATCGTGCCGCGCACGGGGTCTCCGGGCCGCAAACTAAACGGGAAGTGTTGGAGCTGGTCTGCTTCGATCAGCACGCTTCGCTCGGCGGAACCGGCGCCCGCTTTCTCGACGAGAATCACGTGGTACCCGGGAGAGAGCTGCAACTGCGCGCTCGTTCTTTCATCCCTCTTTTTCCCGTCGACGAATACGTCCGCCTCGTCGGGACGGCTGGTGATAAGCGCCATGCCGGCGATGGCGACCAATTCGAAGTTCAGCTGTTGTGGATCGGAACCTAACCGGAACGACTTCTGCATGGGCCGAAAGCCCGCCGAACTAGCCACGGCCGAGTGGACTCCCCGGGGCAAGGCAAGCGAACACGGAGCGGTACATGTCAACTTCGAGTCGCGGTCCACGATGATGCGGGCGTTCGAGGCCTGACTCGAGAAATCCACCTTGACGAGTGTCGGAGCGGGCACAGCCGGCTTGGGAGGCGTCGTTTTGGCAGGCGTGTCAGGCGAGGCAGTTTCCGGCCCGGCTATACCGCTCGTGTCGCCGTCTGAAGACTCGGCGGCTCGTGGTGTCCCCTCGGCATCGAAGGTGGCCGGGTCGGAAGCACTCCCTGCCGTTTCGAGGCTCGTGCCGGCAGGCGGGTCCGCCGCCACCGGCAGTGGCGGCGCGGAGAGGGATATGGGTCCGCCACCAGCTTGGAGTTGCCCGGAGCCTGAGTCCGTCAAGTCTTGGGCGACCAGGTTGACCAACCCCACAGGATCGTCGAGCAGCCACGGGTTCTTTGCCACCAGGCCGGCGCCGAGACCGAGCAGAACCGCCCCCGGCACCGCCAACCAAGGCCACCGACGCCGGCGGCGGGCAGGCGGCTCCACAACAGAGGCTTCCTCCTCCTCGATGCCTGCTTGGGCCCTCATGGTGTGCGAAGTCAGCGGGGGCAACGGCGGTTTCGAGGCCGCCATGACAGGCGCAGTCCGTTCGAGCTCCGTTGTTTCGGCAGCGGGCTTCCGGGCCGTAGCCGGCAAGGTCTCTCCCATCTCGGGAGCTTCCAGCGGCAGGTTCGGGGGCTTCGTCACGGTCGTGGATGTTGTGGCGGGCGATGCGTTGGACCACCCGGCACAATGGGCCAGGAAGGCGTCGGCGAATGCTTTGCAGCTCTCGAAGCGGTCGTCTGATGTCTTGCGAAGCCCTCGCAGCACGACTTCTTCGAGCCCGCTAGGGACTGTCTCGTCGATCTGACGCAGCGGTACGGGATCGCCGGAGACGATCTTGAAGATGACCGCCGTCAGGTTGTCACCGCTGAACGGTTTCTGGCCTGTGAGCAGTTCGTAGGCGATCACGGCCAGGGAGAACTGATCCGAGCGGCCATCCACCGCTTCACCCCGGACCTGCTCGGGCGACATGTAGCTCGGCGTACCCATGACGGTGCCGGTCTGAGTAAGCTTCGACGAGGCGATGCGGGCAATACCGAAGTCGGTGACCTTCACCCCGCCTTGCGGAGTGATCATCATGTTGGCGGGTTTGACGTCGCGGTGAACGATTTGGCTCGCGTGCGCGTAGTCGAGAGCGGCCGCGGTCTGCTCGATAAACCGAGCCAGGAAAGCGACATCGCGGGCACTTCCCTCGCCCATCAGCATTTCGAGGGTTCGGCCCTCGACGAACTCCATCGAAATGTAGGCGAGGCCACCCTCTTCGTCGATGTCGTAGATGGTGACGATGCCGGGGTGCGATAACCGCCCGGCGGACTGTGCTTCGCGGAAGAGCCGGTCCCTTAGCGCCTGCGTTTCGTCCGGTGTGCCTTGGTCGGCCAGCCGGATGGTTTTGATAGCGACGTCGCGTCCGATGCGCGGATCATGGGCCTTGTAGACGATGCCCATGGCGCCCCGGCCGAGTTCGCTGATGATCTCGTAGCGTCCAATGCGCTCCATGCGCCGGGGGCTCCTGACTCTTTCTACTCTAGCAGAGCACTGCGAGAGCACTAGATCGTTAGCGAGCAATCGCACCCGTCTGCACAGCGCCGCAAGAAGCAAGGATCAGACTGCCCATGGGTGTCGTAGATTACGCCCGGTATGCTGAGCTACGGTGCGCTATGATCGCATCCAACGGGGTCCTCCCCGGGGGAGCAGCCGATGCCTTCCAACAAGCGTCCGTCTCGCGCGACGGAGGTTCATCTCTACGTGGGCACGCGCAAGGGCGGGTTTCTGTTTCGCAGCGATCGCCGGCGCCAGCGTTGGCGGATCGACGGCCCCTTTTTCGCCGGTTGGGAAGTGAATCACCTGGCTCTCGACTTGCGCACCGAACGGGTTTGGGCTGCGGTCAATCACATGGTTTGGGGACACGACCTGCAAGTCAGCTCCAATCGCGGCAGGACCTGGCGCAAGTCAAGCGCAGGCCTAGGCTTCCCAGCCCAGCGAGGCCTTTCGATCGGACGCGTCTGGCACCTGGCCCCCGACCGCGATTCCCGCCCGAAAACACTCTGGTGCGGCGTCGATCCGGCCGGCGTGTTCCGCAGCGACGACGGGGGGAAGAACTGGTACGAGGTCGAGGGATTGACCCGCCATAGGAGCCGCAAGATCTGGCAGCCCGGCGGCGGTCTGATGGTGCACACGATCCTCCCCGACCCCGCAAAGCAAGACCGCATGTACGCCGCGATTTCGGTCGCGGGCTGCTTCCGTAGCGACGATGACGGCAAGACCTGGCGGCCGATGAACCGCGGGGTGCTGGCTGACTTCCAGCCCGACAAATACCCCGAGGTCGGCCAGTGCGTTCATAAGATGGCCGTCCACCCTGATCTGCCCGGGACTTTGTTCCAGCAAAACCACTGCGGCGTCTACCGAAGCGACGACTCGGCGGAGAATTGGACCGACATTTCCGAGGGCGTCCCCTCCCGTTTCGGCTTCCCGATTGCGGTCCATCCACACGCGCCTCAAACGATCTACGTCGTGCCGGAGATCGGTCCCGAACAGCGGTACGTGCCCGACGCTTGCTTTGCCGTGTACCGCTCGCGCAATGGAGGCAAGACCTGGCGCAAGCTGACGCGCGGGCTGCCCCGCAAGCACGCCTACGTCCACGTGCTCCGTGACGCCATGACGACAGACCCTTGCGATGACGCCGGCGTCTACGTCGGAACCGCGGGCGGCGAGATCTTCTTCTCGCGGGATGGCGGCGATCGCTGGGAACTGCTGCACGCACAGTTACCTTCGGTCCTCTCACTCGAGGCCTGCCTGACGGCGTGACGGTCAGAATCTGTTCCCCGGGCCTCTGATAGAATCAGTTTCTCGACGCCTCGGCGACCCACATGCCGGTTCCCCGCAGAAAAGCCACGGTTTGCGATGTCGGCGGCATCAACGTGGGCTCGGGCCACCCTATCGTGGTCCAGTCGATGACCAACACCGACACGGCCGACACTACGGCGACGGTCAATCAGGTGATGGAACTGGCGCGGGCTGGCTCGGAGTGGGTGCGGGTCACCGTAAACAACGACGCGGCGGCGCAGGCGGTGCCCCAAATCGTCGACACCCTCGACCAGTTCGGCGTCAGCGTGCCGATCATCGGCGACTTCCACTACAACGGTCATCTCCTACTCGCGAAACACCCGGCGTGCGCGCGTCTGCTGGCCAAGTACCGCATCAATCCAGGCAACGTCAACATCGGCAAGAAGCACGACGACAACTTCCGCACAATGATCGAGGTCGCCGTCGAAAACGGCAAGCCGGTGCGCATCGGCGTCAACTGGGGTTCACTCGATCAAACTTTGCTCACGCAATTGATGGACGAGAACTCTACCCGGCCCGAGCCCAAAGACGCCGCCGAAGTTACGCGGGAAGCCATCGTCCTGAGCGCGCTCAACTCCGCCGAGGCGGCCGAACGCTACGGCTTGCCCCACAGTCGCATCATCCTCAGCGCCAAAGTGTCGAATGTGCAGGACCTGGTTGCCGTCTACCGCGACCTGGCCGCGCGTTGCGACTACCCGCTGCACCTCGGGCTGACCGAGGCCGGCATGGGCAGTAAAGGAGTGGTGTCGTCCGCGGCCGGCTTGGCGATTCTGCTCCAGGAAGGCATCGGCGACACGATCCGCGTGTCCCTCACGCCGCAACCTAACGGCGACCGCACCGAGGAGGTCATCGTCTGCCAGCAGATCCTCCAGTCGCTCGACCTACGCAGCTTCACACCTCAGGTCACGGCTTGCCCGGGCTGTGGGCGAACTACCAGCTCTTTCTTCCAAGAGATGGCGAACGAGATCCAAACCTACCTGCTTGCGCAGATGCCGGTCTGGAAGAACGAGCATCCGGGCATCGAAGAGATGAAAGTCGCGGTGATGGGATGCGTTGTCAACGGGCCGGGCGAATCCAAGCACTCCGACATCGGTATTTCGCTACCCGGCACGTTCGAGGAACCCAAAGCGCCGGTCTACGTCGATGGAAGGCTAGTGACTACGCTCAAGGGCAACGGCATCGTCCGCGACTTTATCGCCATCCTCAACGACTACGTGGCCACTCGGTATGCGGGCAAGGTTCGAGCGTCCGAACCCGTGGGCCGCCAAGGCTAGGCGGCCGTCTCTGCAGCACAACCCAAGTGGAATCGCCGCTCAGAGCGGCCGGATATTGCGGTGGATGGCGTAGAGCGCCAGTTCGAGCCGGTCTGAGACGCCCAGCTTGTCGAAGACGTTATGGAGGTGGTTCTTGACCGTCTGCCCCCTGATGAACATCTTCTCAGCAATCTCTTTGTTCTTGAACCCCTGTGCGACGCACGCGACGATCTCTCGCTCGCGGTTACTCAGCGCCGGCTTCTCCCTCTCGCGCGGACCCGCGTCCGCCGGCGAAGCAAACTGACGCATCACCGCCGCGGTGGTTCTCGAGTCCAGCCAAATCTCGCCACTGTGGACCTTCCGGATGCTCTTGATCAGCAACTCAGTCGCCGTCTGTTTGAGTACGATCCCCGAGGTACCGTACTTCATCGCCTGTACATATTCGCCCTCGTCTTCCGAAGCGGTCAGGACGATAATCTTCGTTGTCAACTTCTGGGTCTGCACCCGCTGCAGCAGTGAGAGTCCGTCGACGCCGGGCATACGCAGATCCAGCAGCAAGATGTCGGGGCGCTTCTCCTCAAGGATGCCGAGCACTTCCGAGCCGTCTTTGGCCTCGCCGACAACCTCGAAATCCGATTCGAGGCTCAGCAGGCGCCGAAGCCCGTCCCGGAAAATCGTGTGGTCATCGGCCAGTGCAATCTTAATCAAGCCTGCAGTTGTGTTCTGCATATCAGCCTGGACCCTGCGCCCGACTGTTTTCTGAGTCTGCGGCATATTTACAGCCCTGTTCGAAGCGACCCTCTGTCCACCCTGCCAGAGCTGGAGGGTTCTAGTCAAAGGGCAAGTCTTTTCTCCTCGCCTCGGTTACGGTCCATTCCTCCGCGTCATCGCGTCCCGGAGGCTTTCGCCTCCACCGCGCATCGGTAACGCTTGACGACCCCGACCCTGCGGCTCAGAGGCAATCGGCCCATGCTCCCACGTCCCCCAGACAAGAACCACAAGAGAACCCGCCAACCCTTCAAGGCTCACAGGCCGCTATGGAATCGTGCGGGGTATGGCCAGAGAAGTGCTGTGGCGACAGTTGTTTTGCCGAGGTTGCGGGGTGATGTTTTACATCTGCCGTTCCTGTTATCGGGGGGCAGGTCTACTGCGGGGATGAGTGCCGCCGCCGGATGCGGCGCAAACAGAGGCGGCGGGCCAACCGCCGCTACCAGCAGGACCCGGAGATTCGGGCCGATCATTGCCAACGCCAGCGGGAATACCGGGAACGGTGCCACTGGCGAAGCTGGGATCTTTGCCAGCCTACCTTTTCACCCCATGTTTTCGGGGGTCCCCAATGTGGACTATGTTCTCTCCGGCGCTAACACTTGCAGGTCGATTTGCCCCAGATCGGTGGCGAGGCAGGTACAATTGGTGGGTTCGTAGGACCCACCCCAAAGGAGGCCAATACCAGTGGAAAACGTTAAATTCGAAGTGGTGGATGATAACCGTTTGGTGATTCATGTTGACCTGAACCACCGCGGCGACATCAGCGCCTCTGGAAAAACCAGAAGGGTGGCGTCGACTCAGGGTAATATCGGCGTTAAAGATGCGAATGGCGTGGAGGTCAAAATAGGGCTCAACGTTTACGTCAAACCTAACGTTTGACAGCGTTCAACTAACCCCTGCTGAGGTGCCAGCCTATCCAACTGATAGCGCGCGGTATCTTCACTTCCAAGGTGGACCAAGGTAGCAAGATTCTCTCCTGGGGGGCAGCGCACCAGCGATTTTGGAGAGCGCTACGGGGAAAAGATTTAAGGGTCCAGGTGCTCGTGTCCGTTCTGGTACAGCGATCCGAGCGCAGGATTACGAAGGCCAATCCGCTGTTGCCGAGTGGCGTTCATGACCCGGCAAATGCACGCCTTGACGCCGAGACGGTCCTCGGGGTCTGGGGCTAAAGGATCTGCCGTTCGAGAGACGACGAGAATTGTGCAGATGTGCACAAGGGCACGGATGCACTATTACTCTAACGATCGCCAAATTTCCGGGCAGCGATTTCGCGGCTATACAATTCCTCGATCGCCCGTTTGAGGAGCTGGGAATTATTGAGGCCGAGGCGGGCACGCAGGATGGCAACCTGTTCGGTCGTCTCCTTGTTAAAGTAGCCGCCTATATGCTTAAGCCCGGCCCGGCCCGGCGCTGGCGTGGCGACAACCGCTGTGACCTCGGGCTCTCCGACCCCCATGTTTTTCAGGAAGCTCTCCGCAGTGACTTTTGATTTAGCCATAACTAGCGTCTCGCTATCTTGTGCACAGGTGCACTTATGCTAAGTTGCAATTCGGCACAGACCCAATCCCATAAGGCCTGTATTTCCTGCGACGCCTTGCTGTCGGGTTCCATTTCCTGCGCCGTGACTCCTTCCCGGCTGGCGTCTCGATGCACCTTGAAGCGGTGTAGGATCGCCTCGGCCATTGGAATGCCGATGGTCGTGAATACCTCGCGGGCGATCTTTTCCTCGGTCTGGCTGTTGGGATGGACCATAGTCAGGACGACGGCGGCTGGCTTGCCGGTCGTGCGGGCGAGCCGTGCTGTGCGCGGAAGCTGCTCGTAGGCTTCAATGTCTGGCGTGCAGGGAACAATTACGAAGTCGGCCTCTTCAACGGCGGCGGGACCTTCCGTGCTGCGCGCTGGCGGTGTGTCGATAATCACGAGGTCGCATCCAGCGCGCTCGGCGCGGTCTAGCATCTTGGGGAGCTCGATTTCGCTCGAAAACTTGACGGCGGGCAGTTGCTCGTCGCGCCGTTCAGCCCATTGCGATATGGACTGCTGCGCGTCCATATCGAGCGCGAGCACATTGTAGCCGACCTTGCTGGCTGCCACTGCGAGCGAGCGCGTCAGGGTGGATTTCCCGACGCCGCCTTTCTGCATAGCAATAGCGATCGTTTTCATGTGCACCCCTGGTTATCTGCAACAATGCACTTGTGCATAATTGCAGTTCTGATCATCATCTAAGGAGGAGGTGCGTGTCAAGGAACATCTAATCAGTCGTGCACTTGTGCAGAGTTGCATAAGGTCGGATGGGGGGCGCGAGTACGCGAAGCAGCGAGGGCACCTGTGCTGAACCAACTCGTCAAGAGTGCCGATTTGACAGGATGGTGGAATCGCGCGTGGGCCCAAAAACAAAAATCGTCGGTGTGGCGCCCCAATACCACGCAGTCAAGGCAACCCCTCGAAGGGATCGATCGCCGGGATGTCGAGTGGGGTGAAGTGACGCAGGTTGCGCGTTAGGATGGTCATGCCATGGCACCCGGCCGTGGCCGCGATGGCGACATCGGCAAAGCCGGGCGAATGACCGGCTGCGCGCGCCTTGTCTGTCAATTCTCCCGCCAAGCGGGCCGCAGAAACATCCAACGGCAGCACCCGCTCTCCATAAAGATGGAGCACGAGTTCAAGCCAATTCCCGAGGCTGGAGGCCCTGGAAGCGGAGCCGGTCCGTTTCACCTTGGCAATCCCGTCGGAGATTTCGGCTACGGTCACCGCCGATAAAAAAAGACCGTCCGAGTGCGCATCCATCCACTCGACCAATGCTGCGGGTCGCTCGGACCGGCCGGGAGCCCCGACCGACAGCACATCGGTGTCTACCAGGTACAAGCCGTGTTCCTAAAGTGCGGCGTCCCGTGACGGGCTTGTGTTGCGTGGCGGCAGGTCTCCGTCTTCCAAAGGCGAGGAAAGCAGCAACCGGCCAAAGGACGGTACATGGCGAAGACGATTCCATTCATCGACTCCCAGGATGACGGCCCGGGGCTTACCATGGCGGGTGATGACCGCCGTCTCTCCGTGAGCAGCTTCCTCCACGAGCGCCGACAGCTTGACCTTGGCCTCGCGTAATTGCACCTCTCGCATGGCTACCTCCCTAAAAGAACCAATGTAGTCAGTTTATATCATGACGCATGGCGGCGTAGAAGAACTGCTCGGCGGCGAAAACGGCGGCCGGGCCTCCGCGCTGCACGATGGCGGCCAAGGCCGTTGCCCTGGCGGGTGTTTTGGGGGAGGGGAACTAGGGCTGGTGGATGGTCGGGCGTATTGGGTCCGGGGGCGGTTCTTTTAGTGAATGATAATATCCTTTATCATGCATGATCAACCCCCTCTCCCGCCGCTCCCCGGCGGGCCATAATGCCGGATCGCTCCCTAACATGTAGTAGAGCAGGAGCCCCTCCCATGCCCTCCCAAACCCGCCTGGTTTCATCGACTTGACGAAATCCTCGGCGCCCTGCGTTCCATGACATCCCCTCACCTCGACCGCGCGGCGGCACAGGTCAGCGTGCCGTTTGTCCAGATCCCGGCGGCGCCGAGGACCTGACGGACAAGCTGTTTGAGTTATCAGCCGCCCCAGCCTTGGGGGTGAGGGCGGATCAGGCTGTGCCTTGGACGCTGTACGCCAGCACCTCGTCGAGCCTAGTCGACAACAACTTATCCGTTTGGCACACAAGAAGGGAGTTTGGTCCCTCAGTCACCTTCTTGTCGTGCGCATGGAGTCAGTTTTTATGTTATATTTCTGACATATAGTACCTGGATGAGCAGGAGGTGGTTATGTCCAGTCTGCCGCACCGCATCGTGGAGTACGCGGCGACGTTGCCCGAGGGAGCGCCGCTCTGCCCGAGCGCTTTGCTTCATCTGGGCAACCGCGCGGCGGTCGACCAAGCGTTGTCCCGCTTGGCCCGCCGGGGAGAACTCCTGCGGATCTGCCAGGGGGTCTATGTGCGACCCGTCAAGACCCGCTTTGGTTTTCGTGCACCCGCCGTCGAAAAGGTCATTGCAGCGCTTGCTGCGTTGTGGGGTGAGACTATTGTTGCCTGCGGTGCGTCGGCGGCACACGTCCTTGGCCTCACCACGCAGATGCCGGTCCGATCGGTGTACCTGACGTCGGGACCGAGCCGCACGTTGCGGCTTGGTGCGCAGAGCGTCGGCTTGCGCCATGCCCCTCGCTGGAAACTCGTGGCTCCGCAGCGACCGGCTGGTGATGCGGTGCGTGCCCTAGCTTGGCTGGGACCCCGGGAGATCGCAGAGGCTTTCGGTGTCGTCGAGCGCGCTCTCTCCACGGTAGATCTTACCGAATTGGCTGCGGCGCGCGCGATCCTGCCGGCATGGATCGCGATGCCCGTGAGCGCGCTGGTGGCTCGTGGCTAACGCCCCGTTCCAGTCGCTTTCGGCCCAGGACAGGCGCGACGCGCTGGAAGTCGCCGCCAGTCTCAGCGGCCGCCGGGCGCATCTGCTGGAAAAGGACATCTGGGTCGTTCAGACCCTATCCGTGCTGTTCGACGCACCGTTTGGCCGGGACCTGGTGTTCAAGGGGGGCACGTCGTTGGCGAAGGCCTATCACGCGATCCGCCGGTTCTCCGAGGACATCGATATCACCTACGACATCCGGGGCTTCGCTCCCGACCTAGTGGCCAATGCCGGCGAGGAGGCGCTCCCGGCTACACGCAGCCAGGAACGACGCTGGACGCGGGCGATCCGGACACGGCTGGCGAGATGGGCGCAAGAACAAGCACTGCCGGCTATTCACGCGGGCCTGGCACGGGTCGGCTTCTCCGCTCGGCTTTGTGCTGAAGGAGACCGCATTTCTGTCGGCTATGAGCCGCTGTTCGATGACTACCGTTTTGTCCGGCCGGAAGTGATGGTGGAGTTCGGCGCGCGCTCGACCGGCGAGCCTCGCCAAGAGCGACGAACCGAATGCGATGCGGCGACGTTTCTGCCGGATATCACCTTTCCCTCGGCGCGCCCTGCCGTCATGTTGGCCGAGCGCACCTTTTGGGAGAAGGCCACGGCCATACACGTCTTTTGCCGGCAGCAGCGACACCGGGGGGCACGTCTTTCCAGGCATTGGCATGACTTGGTTCGATTGGACGACGCCGGCCATGCCGCGAAGGCACTGGCCGACCGAAACCTCGCGCTTTCTGTCGCACGCCACAAAGCGGCGTTTTTTGCGGAAAAGGATACCGTAGGACGTTGGATTGAATACGAAGCTGCGGTTTCCGGTGGGTTGCAGCTGCGGCCAAAAGGCCCAGCCTACGACGTGCTCGCCGACGACTACGACCGGATGCTGAGTGACGGTATGCTGCTCGATGATGAAGAGCGGTTCGAAGATCTCGTGAGTCGATGCGACGATATCGAGGCGAGAGCCAATGGCCGTTGAAACTGCAAGCTGGGAGGTGAGGACGCTGGGGGACTTGGTGGAACTCAGTCTTGTCCAAATTAGAATTTCGTCGCCGTTATTTGGACAGCAAATGCGTAGGTGGGGAAGGCCTATGTAGCCCCATTGCAAGTGCAAAAGGCCCCGTAAACAGCAGTTCTCGGGGCAGTCCGAGCCAAACCGGGGGGGCCGCCTGAGTAGCTCCGCAATTTGGACAGCATCAGCCAGTCGGGGAGACCTGGTCTGGACCGGAGCAGCTTCGCACTGAAGACTAAGGACTTAACCTGTCCAACAGGGCACTCTCGGCGCTAATTTGGACAGTTGGAAAGGCGTTGAAAGCAGACAGTCGACACGATGGCGACGTTCCCGTTTATGGCTCAAACGGGGAAGTTGGTTGGCACGATAAGAGGTTGGTGCAGGGGCCCCAGTATAGTCGTTGGCCCAAAGGAAAATCCTGGAGTCGTTACCGAAGGTGCAAAGGTCCTCGGCGTCAGTCGCCAAGCACTCTCGAAGCTGGTGAATTGTCACGCCCGTATTTCAGCCGACATGACGGTCCGCCTTGCGAAGGCTTTCGGCTCTACGACGGAGATCTGGATACGGTTACAGGCGGCCTACGCCGTCGAGCAGGCGCAGGCACGAGAGGGTGAGATAGACGTCGAGCACTACGAGCCGCAACCAGTAGCCGTAGGGAGCCTAGCGATAGTAGACGACCGAGATGACGGCATCCCCACCTGATAGAGATACGTCGCGACGCCCATGACCTTATGTGGCAACTGAGCGACATGCCTACGGAATGTCACCATATTCCAAAGAGCCCGACCGAGGGAACACGGTTGTTGGGATGGTGACGAGTCGAGATCGCACCGCTTCAGCTACGGAGTTAACCCCTTCGGGGGGCGCATCGGGGTCTCGAATATGAACAGAGAACAGAAACGGAGCATGAAGCTGGAAGATCTCCAGGCCAACGCTGCGGTGCGCGGCATCCTGTCCGACGGCCTCGTCACGGTGGTGAGCGTGCAGTGGTTCGGCTCTGAAGCGCTCGAGTTGACGTACAAGACGCCGACCGGAAAGGTCGCGAATGAGCTTCTGTACCGTCACGACGAACCCCGGCTCGAGATCGTCGAAGTCGGCCGGCCATGGAGCTTCGACGGAGACGGCGCGTTGTTCCGTCTGGTCTCCGAGGCGCAGCGAATCCGCCTCGCGCATCTCTTCGACCCGGTGCTCGCCGTGCATACCTCGGTCGTCGAGCCGTTGCCCCATCAGATCACCGCGGTCTACGAATCCATGCTGCCCCGTCAGCCTCTTCGCTTTCTTCTCGCCGATGACCCGGGCGCCGGCAAAACCATCATGGCGGGGCTGCTCATCAAGGAGTTGATCGCTCGCGGTGATCTGCAGCGGTGTCTGGTCGTCTGTCCCGGTAGTCTCGCGGAGCAATGGCAGGATGAGCTCTACCGTCGGTTCCACCTGCCCTTCGACATCCTGACGAACGACAAGCTCGAAGCAGCGCGCACAGGAAACTGGTTCCTGGAAGCCAATCTCGTCATTGCCCGGCTGGACAAGCTCTCTCGCAACGAGGACGTTCAGCAGAAGCTGCAAGCTCCGGATTGCCGCTGGGATCTCGTCGTGTGCGATGAGGCCCATAAGATGTCGGCGACGTTCTTTGGTGGTGAGATCAAGTACACGAAGCGCTACCGGCTGGGGCAACTGCTGTCGAGTCTCACCCGCCATTTCCTATTGATGACGGCCACTCCGCACAACGGGAAAGAGGAAGACTTTCAGCTCTTCATGGCGCTCATCGACGGAGACCGATTCGAGGGGCGCTTTCGCGATGGCGTTCATGTCGCCGATGTCTCTGACCTGATGCGCCGCATGGTGAAAGAGAATCTGCTCAAGTTCGACGGCACGCCGCTATTCCCAGAGCGCATTGCCCACACGGTTCCCTACACCCTCTCAGAGACGGAGGCCCACCTTTACAAGGTCGTCACCGACTACGTGCGCGAGGAATTCAATCGTGCGGAGGCGCTAGAGAACGACCAGCGAGCTGGCACCGTCGGCTTCGCCTTGACGATTCTGCAGCGCCGACTCGCCTCTTCTCCTGAGGCCATCTATCAGTCGTTGCGCCGCCGCCGCGAGCGTCTGGAGAGCCGGTTGCGTGAGCTCGAGGTGCTGCAGCGTGGTGGCCAGGCCACCATCGCATTTGCCGCCGCGGGACCGGAGCTCGACCCCGAGGATGTCGAGGACCTGGACGAGGCCCCCGAGAACGAAGTCGAGGCCGCCGAGGAGGAAATTCTCGACCGGGCGACGGCGGCGCGATCAATCGCCGAGCTAAAGGCTGAGATTGAGACGCTCAAGAATCTGGAAGGTCTTGCGCTTGGAGTGCGGCGGAGCGGCGCAGACACAAAATGGCGAGAGCTGGCAAGCCTGCTCGGTGAAATCTTCACGGCACGCGGACTCGCTGGGCAAATCGCGAAGGCGGACGTTCCCTACGGCGCCGGCGATATTCCCCGACCGACCTCGTCTCCGAAGCAAAAACTGGTCATTTTCACCGAGCACCGGGATACGCTGAGTTATCTGCACAGGCGCATCACGACCCTGCTGGGACGTGAGGAGTCGGTTGTTCTGATTCACGGCGGCATGGGCCGCGAGGACCGACTCAAGGCCCAGGCAGCCTTCCGCCACGACCCGCACGTGCAGGTGCTGCTCGCCACGGATGCGGCCGGCGAAGGCATCAACCTGCAACGCGCCCACCTGATGGTGAACTACGATCTGCCCTGGAACCCCAACCGATTGGAGCAGCGGTTCGGTCGGATTCACCGCATTGGCCAGACGGAAGTGTGTCACCTCTGGAACCTCGTCGCGGATAAAACGAGGGAGGGCGACGTCTATTACAAGCTCCTCGACAAGTTGGAGCAGGCGCGGCAAGCCCTCGGCGGGCAGGTATTCGATGTGCTCGGCAAGCTCCACTTCGAAGGGCGGCCCCTCCGCGAGCTCCTGGTCGAGGCAATCCGCTACGGGGAACAACCGGAGGTCCGAGCGCGCCTCACGACGGCGGTCGATCATGCCCTGGACCGCGGCAGGCTCCAGGACCTGCTGGAGGAGCGTGCTCTCGCGCACGACGCCATGGACGCAAGCCGAGTGCACCGAATACGTGAGGAAATGGAGCGGGCCGAAGCCCGCCGTCTACAACCTCACTACATCGAGTCGTTCTTTCGGGAGGCGTTTCAACGCTTGGGGGGTTCAGCCAAGCAGCGTGAGGCTAGTCGCTACGAGATCACCCACGTTCCCGCACCCGTTCGGAATCGAGATCGATTGATTGGTATTGGGGAACCGGTCCTTCCCCGGTACGAGCGCATCGCCTTCGAGAAATCTTTGGTGGCGCCCCAAGGGCACCAGTTGGCGGCGTTTGTGTGTCCCGGGCACCCATTGCTGGATGCGGTCATCGACCTGACGCTGGAACGACACCGGGATCTCTTGAAACGGGGCGCTGTGTTGGTCGACGAGCGTGACGAGGGCAACAAGCCGCGCGTGCTCTTCTTTCTTGAGCACGCGATCCAGGATGCGAGCCTGACGCGCTCGAGGGACCGTCGGATCGTCTCCAAGCGCATGCTGTACGTGGAACTTGATGCGGATGGCGTGACCCGCCATGTGCACTATGCGCCCTACCTCGACTATCGGCCGCTTGCTGAAGGCGATCCCGGTCTGGAACAGATCCTCGAGCGGCCGCAGTGCGCGTGGATCGCCCGGGATATGGAAAAGAAGGCGCAGGGCTACGCTGTTGCGACTGTGGTCCCGGAGCATTTGGCGGAGGTGCGC
>CBDFIW010000001.1:0-919086 GCA_965248255.1 Bryobacterales bacterium | reverse complement strand
CAGGCCACCGAAAGCGCAGCAAGATGCTGTAGATGCCGTTCCCGTGTGGGAGGTCTTACCAACGGGAGGGTCACCCTCGGCAAGCCTGCGGGTGTTGCGGGTGTCGTGCGGGTGTAAAATAGAAATATATCTCTACGTGGGGCCGTTTTTAAAGGGTGTCCGTGAGAGGGGGACTGTCTTTTTCTTTGCTCTAGGGGGGGGGGTAAGACCTCTGGAAATACACCCGCAAACCCCAGGATCGATACCCGCAACACCCGCAAAAACGACGAGGAGCGGCATCGATCTTGCGTGACCCACTTGGTCGTTGACCTGTTTATAGTCTAAACAACCACCGCCTGAAAGGCGGTGGGCTGGGTTACGACTGAAAGTCGGCTTGCGGCTTAAGCCGCCTGAAGAGGTCCCGGCTGAGAGCCGGCTCAAGGCTTGGTGGGCGCTGTAATCTTGAAGCCCTCCTCGTCTTCATCCCATTTCTGGCTCTCGATGTAACTCTGGATTGTTGCCTCGTCGACCGCGCCCACCGTCGCGCAGAAATACCCGCGCGCCCACAGATGCTGCCCCCAATACCGCTTCCGCAACTCCCCAAACTCGTCCTGCAACCGCCGCGACGACCTCCCTTCAGGTATTGCACCAGCTTCGACGGCGCCAACTGCGGCGGCGCCGACACCAGCAGATGTACGTGATCCGGCGACACCGCGCCCCGAACCACCACCACGTCTCGTGCCTGACAGCTCTGCCGGATCAAGTCTCGCGCCCGCTCGGCCACTCTCCCTCGCAACACCTTATAGCGGTACTTCGTGATCCAGATCAGGTGATACTTGATGTCGTAGACCGCATGCGCCCCTCGCCGATACTCGCCCATCCCCCTATTGTCATCCAGACCCGCTGGAAGCTGACCGCCTGAAAGGCGGTGGGTTTAGACCTGGCGATTGAACTAAATTTGGGTCGTAAGCGTGGCTCCCATGAAACTGCCCAGCCGGATCAAGCCGATCATTCAGCTCAAGGCCGCCGCCGCCGAGATCGTGTGCACGCTCCGGGATCAGCAGGAACCCTTGATCATCACCCCGAGAACGGGGAAGCCAAGGTGGTGGTGCAGGATATCGACAGCTACGAGACGCAGGAGACCATGGCGCGGCTCAGGATTCTCGCGCTGGGTAGCCCGTCGGATCAAGGCCGGTTTGTGCCGTTGAGTGAAAGTTGGAACAATAGGTCCCATCAATTCAAGGCCCACTCGATCCCAAGGAGTCATCGATGACACTCAACACCTATCTGACCTTCGACAGCAATTGTCGGGAGGCGTTTGAATTCTACCGCTCGGTATTTGGCGGGGAGTTTGCGGAAATCCACACCTTTGGCGAGGGGCCGCCCGAGATGGGCGTTCCCGAAGACGAGCGTGATCTCATCATGCACGTATCGTTACCCATCGGGTCGAGCGTGCTTATGGGCAGCGACTCCAGCTCCACGCAAGGACCGCCGCCGGTCATCGGCAGCAACTTCTCCATTTCCGTCATCCCCGACAGCAAGGAGGAAGCCGACCGGCTGTATGCCGGCTTGTCGGAGGGAGGCACAACGGTGATGCCGATGGCGGACGCGTTTTGGGGCTCCTACTTCGGCATGTGCGTCGACCCGTTTGGCGTTCGCTGGCAGATCAACTTTGAATATCCGGTGTCGGGGGCCTCAGGCTGACCCTGCGTTTCTCTCTCCACCTGGAAGTCTCTGAACTCGATCTCCGGTCAATCCCGACCGCCCTCATCGAAATTTCGCTGGGGGTGCGGAAAGAAAATCAAAAATAGTTTCCCTCTCAACGATCTTTGTATCCCACTGATTGATAAGTCTTTATCTTCTTCTTCGCCTCGACCCGCCCGGGAGAGGCCGCGTCCCTCATCGAAATTTCGCCAATAGAGGGTGAAGGCTCCGGCGAGAGCTTCACTTCGACACGGGCACCCGGCAGATTCGGGTTACGCCCCCAGGGGGTGTTTTTCGTTGGTGCGCCCGATGGCGCGAAAGGAGGTCCGGAAATGACGGATGTAACCAAGGCGTCCCTGAGTCCTGCCCGGCGCCGGCTCGTCGAGCTGATGCAGGAGATCAACTACGGGCGGATCGAATGGCTCGAAGTACAGGACGCAGAGCCCGTGTTCGACCCACGGCCCAAGGTCGTGCGCCAGGTCGTGTTCGGAAAGAACAACCGACCCAACGCTTGCCGTGCCCATACCAGCTTCGCGCTCAAGAAGCAGGTAGAGGAGCTGTTCGAGTTCTTTGAACGAGCGCAGTGGTTCGTGGTCCAGGAACTCGTGATCAACGACGGGCTGCCCGTCCGCATGACGGTGGCGGACGCGCCCCGGGTCTGAATCCGAGCCTGACAAGTAACAAACACGGTCCACAAACACCAGACAACCGGCTGGCCGCGAGAGGCGGAAGCGCGTTGTGGGTGTCGCCGAAACCGGCGTCCCGCAGCGCACTTTCCGCTCTTTTCGTTTGAGAGCGGCCCGACCCGGCACAGGTCGACACCCACGCGAGCCCCTCCTCGGCCCCGAGGAGGCTCGATGAGGCGCAACAAGTACGACGAGGGCATCGATCCGTATGCCGTCGAGATCATCCGATTCAAAGCAAGGCAATTAGTGGGACAGGCGGGTTTTACGGTCGCGGATCGTGAGGATCTGGAGCAGGAGTTGATCCTCGATCTGCTGCGCAGGATGCCCAAGTACGACTCCAAGCGGGCAAAGCGGAACACCTTTATCGCCCGGGTGGTCGAGCATAAGATCGCCAACCTCATCGAGGCTCAGACGGCCAGCGATCGGGATTACCGGCGCTGCCGTTGTTCCCTGAACGAACTCTTCAAGGACGAGGACGGCCGCATGGTCGAGCGAGCCGAGAAGCTCGACCAGGAGGATTGCCTGCTGCGCACCCTTGTGCAGCCGAGAGCGGCGGAGGAGCTGCGCTCTCTCGCGCTCGACGTGGCCGCCATCGTCGAAACCCTCCCACCCGAATTGCGCGCCTTTTGCCGGCGCCTCGGGCAGGAAACGGTGTCCGAGATCTCCCGCGACACGGGCGTTCCGCGCGGAACGCTCTACAAGTCCATCCATAGGCTGTGGGAAATCTTCGAGGACGCCAGCTTGAAAGATTATTTGTGACGCCCCCCGACACTTTTCGTTCGCTGCCGGTAAGTATCACTTGAGGGCGTCCTCCTAACGGAACAAAGACCTGAAGGAGGCAAAGCAATGAATCGAGAACTGTATCGCTACAACTTCGCCGCGACGGCGCCAATGCGGGACGTCGAGGAATCCGTGTTCCTGGCCGTGCTGGCCACCGAATGCTTGCACGGCCGATCCCTGGTGCGCCTCATCCTTTTGTCTCGACAACGACAAGCGCTCCTGCGTGGTGCCCCCAAACGAGAAAGCCGTCTTTGGTTACTTACCGGAAAGTTTCGGAATGTGTCGGCTACGATGCGCGGTCCTCGGCCAGAATTTGACGCACCATTTCCGGAGTGACGCTTATGGACTCGCACACACCGGCGGCGCGGTATAGTCCAGACTCAGCAATCGGAAGTAATTCCGCCCCAAGGCGATGTTCCGAAAAGCGGCATCATTCAAGTCACGAAGGATCCGACTCGTAACGTGCAGTTCCGTGCGATAGACATCGATGCCCTTGTCCCTCGAGGCCAAGAAGTCGGTTCCAGGCAGGATCCGTTCCGAGTAGTCGTTCAAGAACGCAACATAGAGTGCTCGCTTATCCGGCTGTGAGAAGTAGACATCGTCGATCACCCGCCAGGAAATATCCAACATCAGCTTCGGGTAGCGATCCAACAGCAACATCATCGTTTGGATGTGCTGGGCAGCGTCCATATCGACCAGTTCCCGGGACAGTCCCATATGAACCCAGATGATCGTATTGTTAGGATACAAACGCAGCACTTCCTGCATGAGGGGTAGGTATCGGATCGGGTTCTCGTCGTTGCCCAGATCCGCGTGGATCGCGAGCGGAATGTCCCGTTCCCGCAGCGTCTCCATGAAGTTTGCCCACTCCGTGAGTACGGCCATGGGGACAGGACCACGCCCGTTGCTAAACAACGCCTGTTTCACCAGATTTACCTCGCCCATCCACTGAAATGCGCCGGGGTACTCCTCCTCCAAGAGTTGCATTCCCGGGAGGATCGACTCCGGTCGTGACAAGTCCGGAAAGGTCATCGAGAGAGTCAGGTGGACACCTGGAGGGGCGTTCGCGACGTAGTTGGCGGCATTGACAAAATCGTTCTTCAGCGTCGGCGTCACCGGCGTCCCGGGACAGTCCAAGTAGTAGGTGCAGGACGAATCCGGTGGCAGCATCTGACCAATGCCAGAGACGTTGGCGAACAGGACGCCGGTCTCCTTGAGGTAGGAGACCATCTCCTCGAACGGGATCGCAGGACCTCCAAAAGGTCGGAAGTGCAGGTGGGTATCCACAACCGCAGTTTGCGGCTGGGCGGAGCGGTCGTAACAGGGTGGGTCGTCGGTCTGGAACATCTCCAACGTGGGTTGCGAGACGCAACCAGCGAGTCCCAAGACGCTGAACATAAACAGCAGGAAAAACGAGGATCTCCGCAGGTTGTCGCCCGTGAGCATCGATCGACATTGCATCATCGTCACACCTGTAGCGAATAGCCTTGGTTGCGTCTGCCTCTTCGTTGAGATTCCCTGTCGTGGCCGAGCTAGATTATCTGGGAACAAACAAAGGATAAGCAAGGAAGATGCCTGGCTACCATGGGCAATGTCGATGAGTATTTTACAGAGTCCCTTGCATGCAGCGGTGTGGCGCCAGGGCGAGCTTATCTCAACTCGGATCACATCAATACGCGAGAGCTTCCGTTGGTTACCTACCGGGAAGCGCCGGGATGTGTCAGCTGAGATGCACTACCGGCCTTCGCCAGGATCTGACGTACCCGGCGCGGGGTGACGCCAGCCAGCTTGCCGATCTCGCGGGTGGAGACGCCTTGATCCGTCAGGGCCAGCACAAGCTTGCGACGCGTCTCATAGAAGTGCGTATTGGCCGGGACCCACAGCACATCCATGGTTGATCCACCTCCGGGTTGTAGAAGTGCAGACAGTTTTCCTGGAGAGGCGGTCCGACGATTTGGATAAACTGACGGGTTACCTTGCCGATGCGCTCGTCTTCATCCAGGAAGCAGACGAGGCCGTAGTCCTCGCCACAGGGAAAACGGAATCGTCCCCGGTTCTGGTAGAGCCGGTCCTCACGCCATCCCAGCGACAGTGCCTGGTCGAGGATGGCATCCACCTTGGTCATAGCCGAGGAGCGAACCCGTTGGGTAAACCGCCAGTCGCCGTCTTCGGGGAAAAGATACGGACGGGTGGCCGGGGACGTCACCTTGGGTTCGGCTCGTGCGGCGGCGGGTTGGTCCTCGGGCGGAAAGAGCATCGGTGGCACATAGGTTTTTGAGTCGAGCGACTGGACAGCCGAGTGGAGGGCCTCTTCTTCTCACGTACTCCATCGCCCATGCGTGGACGGCGTTGAACCGGGTACGCAACTTATCGAAGGCCGGAGCTGTGAGACGACCGGATTGGGTGGCCTTCCTAGCCAGCGCCATCTTGTGCCGGAGCCAGGTATCGGCGGACATGGGGACTACGTGTGGGAGCAGGGCTCATTCGCCGATCCCCCGGCGCACGGGCTTCAGACCTGGTTCATCCGTGGGGGCTCGGCTGGGGCGGCAATCTACAAGTTCAGGCAGCCGGGCGTCTATGCTTACCTCACCCACAACCTGATCGAGGCGGTAGAGTTGGGCGCTTTGGCCCATGTCGTGGTCGATGGCGAATGGGACGATGATTTGATGACGCAGGTTCAGGCACCGGCGCCAATTTCTGCGTAAGGCGCTCCGTCGACGAGGATGGCGTCTGAGTCAGGGCCTGAACGAATACTATGCCGCCGGACCGGGACCGGTGTTACTACTTTCACCCGGCCCGCGACCAGACGCGCCCACATCTTGCGCTGACGGCTCCAGTGCGGCACGCCGGCGATGGGGCGAAGGTCCTTCTCGCGGATGGGATCGCGGCCCTGGAGGGTGCGCGGCAGGAACAGCAGCGCCTCCTGAATGTCGGGCGCCAAGTGGAGCAGGCACATGATCTGCGAAATTCGAGCCTGCGTCACATAGCCGAGTCGTGCCAGGTCCGCATAGTCACTAACCTCGCCACGCCGGACCAAATCGTCGAAGCAGATGGCCAAGGCCATAATCCTCGAGACACGGGGCACGTTCCCCGGTTCGACCGCTCGGTCCTTGCCTCCATGATTGCGATTCCGGCCGTTGGCGGTGCGGAAGGTAAAGGAGACCTCAACCGAACTCGGCCCCGGGTTCGTTGAGCTGGATGGGGTTGCTCTCATGTTGTCGCCTCCTTTCCGGCGATGTCCCCTTCGCTGCAGAGCGCCTTGATGCCCACCGAGCGAAAGGCCACTGTAACCCTGCCGTCCCGCCCGTCGTACCCGACCCGCTCAATGAGCAGCCGGATGATGCGCGCCCGCTCGCGAGGCGACAGCGACTCCCACACCGGATCGAAGTGCGCCAGGGCCTGGGTCAACTCGCTTTCGCCCACGGTTTCCCGCTCCAGCGCAATGACCTCTTCGCGGATGGCAGTGATCCGCTGCTCGGAGGCTCGGATTCGATCCTGCAGGTCGGCCAGCTGATCGGTCGTGGATCGGCCGTTGGAGCTTTCCGAACCGGCCCCGTGAACCAGCTTCTCGACGCTGGAATAGAGCTGCTTAAGCTCGCTTTCCTGTCGGCGCCGTTCGACCTCCAGTTCCGTCATTCGCCGGTCGCTCTGCTCACGCACCCCCTTGACCGTCGCCTGGACGATCTCCTCGTTGCGCCCGACCCCGCGAATGTGTTCCACCACGGGCGTTTCAATCTCGTGAGCGTTGAGCGCCTTGCTCGGGCACGACGACCAGCCCCGCTGCTGGGCGTTGCGGTAGACGTAGTAGCGGTAGCGCTTTTCCCGCTTACGGGTGTAGGCGTGCACCATACTGGATTCGCAGGGCGTGCAATACAACAGGCCCTTGAGCAGCGCACCGTGCTTGTTGCGCACCTTCCGTCCTCCCGAGAGGCCGTTTCTACGGAGCCTCTCCTGGACCTGTTGCCACACGTCGGCATCCACGATGGCGTCGTGTTCGCCCTCGTAGAGCATTCCTTCGAACCGTACCTTCCCCACGTAGAGCACGTTGGTGAGGATTCGGTACAGTGCGTTCTTGGTGAAGGTCTTGCCGCCAAGTTCGCGGCCTTTCTTTGTGACCCAGTGTTTAGTGACCCATCCCCGGCGGTTGAGTTCCTGGACGACCGGGAAGGCGGCCTGGTGTTCGAGATACAGATCATAGATGGCCCTCACCTGGGCGGCTTCATCTGCGTTGACGATCAGCTTGCCACCTTCCGGAGCCACGTCGTAGCCCAGGGACGGTGGGCCGCCAACCCACTTGCCCTTGCGCCGTGCTGCCGACATCTTGTCCTTGACTCGCTCGGAGATGAGCTCCCGCTCGAACTGGGCGAAGGAGAATAGGATGTTCAGCGTGAGCCGGCCCATGGAGCTGGTCGTGTTGAACTGCTGAGTGACCGAGACAAAGCTCACCTTGTGGCGGTCGAAGAGCTCCATGATGCGGGCGAAGTCCAGCAGCGAGCGGCTGAGACGATCCACCTTGTAGACCACCACGCAGTCGACCTGACCCGCCTCGATGTCGGCGCACAGGCGCTCAAGAGCAGGCCGCTGCATGTTGCCGCCGGTGAAGCCGCCATCGTCATAGTGTTCGGGAAGACAGCTCCAGCCCTCGTGTCGCTGACTGGCGATGTAGGCTTCGGCCGATTCCCGCTGGGCGTCAAGGCTGTTGAACTCCTGGTCGAGCCCTTCTTCGGTCGACTTGCGGGTGTAGATGGCGCAGCGGATGGCCGCGTTGTGAGTCGACCGAGCTGCTTGGCTCATCGAATATGCCGGTTGGAGATTGCCGATCATTCCTTCACCTCCTGGTGCGTAGGACCGCTCGCGGGTGAGCCACTGCCGGCGAGTCCGAAGAACAGAAACCCGTTCCATTTGGTGCCTGTGACTTCCTTGGCGATGGCCGACAGGGACGGATAGCGCCGGTCCTCGAACTCGAAGCCCTCATCGAGCACCTTGACCACCACGTCGCGCCCCCGAAACTCCCGCACCAGTAGTGTGCCGGGCATGGGCAGTCGCGGATCACACGAGGGCGGAATTCGACTTTTTGTCGTCCGCGCCCGCACCTCCGCCGAGCCGGGCCGGATCGGATCACGCGGAGCGCGCATTCGGAGATCGGCGTCGTTGGCCAGTTCCTCGGCACGCCGGCGGGCCCGCTCCGACAGGCCGCCTTCTGCCAGGGCCTGCAGGCGCCAGGCGATTCGCTTGCGCAAGGCTGCCTTGTGGTGGCAGCGGCTCTCCTCACCGAAGACGTCCAGGTACTTCTCCCGAAGCTGGCCGACGGTCATTCGGGAGAGCTCCTGGATCTGTTGATACGTACTTGCTTCCATCCAAATTCCTCCTTCTCATGGACTTGCCCTGTGGCCGACGTTCCATTCACCTCGCCGTCTCGGGGCGTTAACTCGTTCATTCATGAACGCTTCGGTGGCCCGAACGATCAAGTGGATTCTCTGTAAACACTTGAGAATGTTTGACTTTCTTGCGTTCATTCTCGGATGTGGACGAGATTTCTCGACTCTTGCGGTGGCGCAGGTAGCCTTCGGCCAGGATTGAGGCGATCTCCGCGACTACCTCATCGACAGTATTGGAGACGTGCGTGCTCGGTGGCATCCGATCCTCCTTCGCGGAGAGGCCCGGAAGAGGTCGTGTTGTGGATGCTGGCGGGACGAAACGGTCAACGTGAGCCGTTGGAAGCCCCGTCGACACCGCATGAAAGCGATGCCGTCGGCACCCACAACGGGCTCCGTTTCCTACGGCCGCTGCCGCTGTCTGGTGGTCCGCCGGACCCCTATGGCCCGGCTTCTACTGGATACATACCGGCGCGAGCTCGAAAGTGTCGGGCGGTGGGCCACTAGCAACTGGGCTATTAAACAACGCGGGATATTAAATAGAGAACGAGAGAATCCGTAACGGAAATTCCGGTGGAGCGTTCGCAACCCCCCATGGTTGCAAGCGGTACACCGGATGAATTTACGAAACGGAGAATCGGGGGAAATGTGTCGGGCGGTGCAAGTGATTGAAAAAGCACCAGATACGACAAGACCCCGAGGGAACCTCCCATCGGGGTCTGGCGTTAACTAAGGAGCCACAAAAGTTCGCGGCTGGAAAAGTGGTGAGGCGGCCGGGACTCGAACCCGGGACCCACGGCTTAAAAGGCCGTTGCTCTACCAACTGAGCTACCGCCCCGACTCAATATCCTTCGCTGCGACGAGGGTACCCATTGCAACCAGCTGTGGAAGAACGCTGGGGACACCCAACTGCGGCCCTGACGGCCATCGACGGCCAAGAACTCGGCACCCACCGCTTGTGGCAGTCCGCCAGTCTTCACACCGCGCAGGAAGGTTGTGCTGATTATAACGGATTGCTCTTTGCAGCCCGGTTTCGAGAGAATGCAGCGCGTGACGTCCGACGAGCTGAAGCCGCTTCTCTCGGCCGAGCAAATCGCCACTCGCGTCGCCGAGATCGGGCGCGCCATCGAAGCGGACTGCCCCGCCGGCACCGGCCTTCCGCCGCTGCGCCTGATCGGCGTGCTCAAAGGGGCGGCGGTCTTCTTGACCGACTTAGCGCGCAGCATCCGGCGCACTCTGTCGGTCGATTTCATCGGGGTCGCCAGCTACGGGCAGGCGACCGAGACGTTGGGCCAAGTCCGCCTCACTAAAGACCTCGATCACGACATCGCCGGCCTCGACGTCATCCTGGTCGAAGACATCGTCGATACCGGCCTGACGCTGCGATACCTGCTCGGGTTGCTTGAGCAGCGCCGGCCGCGGTCGCTGCGCGTCGCCACTCTGCTCGACAAGCCGAGCCGGCGGGTCGAGCCTGTCGAACTCGACTACGTGGGCTTCGAGATCCCTGATGAATTCGTCGTCGGCTATGGGCTCGACTTCGATCAACAGTATCGAAACCTGCCTGACATTCGAGTGTTGACCGGCGGCACCGGCGCCTAGCTCGACCTGGCCGCTGAGTTCGGAGGGCCGCCGTGGGGCGAGTCCTCCCTTATCAGGGCACTAGCGGGGCAGGATCATTCCGCCTTGACGCTCCTCGGCCGTGGGCTCGGGAGGGAAGCGAGTAGACCAGTTTTCCAGATACTTGTAGCCGGTCCCTGTGTTGTAGACGACGATCTCGTCGTCGGCTGCGAGGAAACCATTGCCAAGCAGCATCTCCAGCGCCGCGATGCAAGCGGCACCTTCGGGGGCGGCGAAGAGGCCCTCGGTTTCGGCGAGTGCTTGGCCCGCGTCAAGTAAGTGTTGATCCGACACAGCCACACACGTCCCGCCGCTCTCGCGGACCGCCCGCAAGACGAGGAAGTCGCCGATCGCCTTGGGAACCCGCAAGCCGCTCGCCAGCGTGGTGGCATTTTCCCAGAACGTCGAGTCGTCCCTGCCTTCCTCGAACGCTTTGACGATCGGTGCGCAGCCTTCGGTCTGTACGGAGATCATCTTCGGCCGCTGCGAGCCGATCCACCCAAGCTGCTCCAATTCGTCGAACGCCTTCCACATGCCGATCAGCCCCACGCCGCCGCCTGTGGGATAGAAAACGGCGTCGGGCAGACGCCATCCTAGCTGCTCGGCCAGCTCGAGCCCCATGGTTTTCTTGCCTTCGATGCGGTAGGGCTCCTTGAGGGTTGAGACATCGAACCATCCTTCCTCATCTTTGCGCTCAGCGACGATCCTGCCGCAGTCGCTGATCAAACCGTTCACCAAGGTGACATGAGCGCCGCACATCTTCGCCTCGATGTAGTTCGCTTGCGGCACGTCGCGCGGCATGAAGATGTGGGCTTCCATGCCCGCCGCGGCGGCGTAGGCGGCCATGGCGCCGCCGGCGTTACCCGCCGAGGGGGCGGCAAGCTTCTGCATGCCCAGTTCCTTGGCCATCGACACCGCGCAGGCCATGCCGCGCGCCTTGAAAGTGCCGGTAGGGTTGAGGCTCTCGTCCTTGACCCAGAGCTGTTTCGCACCCAGCCTTTGGCCGAGCCGGGGCGTGGCCAGCAGAGGGGTGTGCCCCTCGCCAAGCGTGACGATGTTGTCGGGGTCGGCGACGGGCAGCAGCGGCCCATAGCGCCACATCGAGTGGGGGCCGCGGGCGACTTCTTCGCGGCTGAACTCCTCGCGAGCCTTCGCCAGGTTGTAGTGGACGAGCAACGGCGCCCCACTGGGCGACAAGTTGTGGACCTGCCCGGCCGGCAGCCGTTCACCGGTCTTACTGCACGTCAGATGAGAAACGAACGTCATAATAAGGGGACGATCAGCCGGGCCGCCGGCCGGTCACAAGCCAAGCAGTATGCTACACCCTAACCTCCTACGTCTAGCTGTCGTCGGCCTGCTTACCGCGGGTGTCGCGACAGCCGGTGAGTATGCCGTACTCCACACCGGCTTCCGAATCGCCGCCAAGCGTCACGAAATGATGGGCAATCAAGTACGCCTCTTCACCGGTGAGGGAGCGTTCATGGATCTGCCTGCGGCCGCCGTAGCCCGCTTCGAGTCCGATGGTAAGCCTGACTCACGAGGGGCCCCTCAGCCGGTCCGGCCGGCACAGGCCGAAACACTCGACGCGGTCGTCGAGCGGTTCTCCTCGGAACTCGGCTTGCCGCCAGCACTCATACACAGCGTGATCGCCGCTGAGTCGGCCTACGACTCCGATGCAGTCTCCTCCAAGGGGGCCGTCGGGCTGATGCAACTCATGCCGGAGACAGCCCGTGACTTGGGGGTCGCTGACCGTCGAGACCCTGGCGAAAACGTTCGCGGCGGAACCGCGTACCTGGGGCAGCTCCTCGATCGATACGCAGGCTCGCGCGATTCCCTCCTGCGGGCCCTCGCCGCCTACAACGCAGGGCCGGGCCGCGTGGACACCTACGACGGCCTTCCACCCTACAACGAGACCCGAGCCTTCGTCCGCCGGGTGATAGAGCGCTTCCTGGCGCTGACCGAACCGACGGCCGACGACTAGCTCGGGGACCGTCGCTAACAACCCACCGGGATGCGTCTGTAGCGCTGGTTTCCCGCGCTTCCGAGTGCACTAGATACGCTCGGATGGGCCCATCAACACCGCCCTATTTCCGAAACAGGACCCTGGTATCACGCAACCAGCACCAACCACCCGGTTGACCTGCCACTCCCGTTCGTGGCATACTAGAACAAAAGACGAATATAAAGCGTAGAATAGAGGAACACCATGCGGACGAACATCAAAGTGGGGCCTGCCGGCTGGTCGTATCCGGACTGGAGGAGCGTCGTCTATCCCCGGCATCGTGGAGTGGGTTTCCACGAAGCGGCCTACCTGGCGCGGTTTTTCTCGACGATCGAGATCAACACGTCCTTCTACCAGCCGCTGCGGCCGGAGCTGACCCGGCTATGGGTGAAGAAGGTCGAAGCTTCTAAGAACTTCCAGTTCACCGCCAAGCTCTATCGCGGCTTCACCCATGAACGCCGGCTCACGCGGGCCGACATCCTGCGGTTCTCCGAAGGCTTGGCGCCTCTGGCCGACACCGGACGTCTCGGATGTCTGTTGATGCAGTTCCCCTTCTCGTTCCGGCAGACCCGCGAGAACCGCGATTTCTTGGCCCGCCTGGGCAAGGCTTTCGGCCACTATCCTCTGGTGGCCGAAGTCCGGCACTCGAGCTGGAACATGCAATCCACCCTCGACTGGTTCGGCGACCACCGTATCGGTTTCTGCAATATCGATCAACCGCAGCTCGACCATTGCCTGCCACCAACCGCTCATGCTACGTCGCCCATCGGCTATGTTCGTCTTCACGGACGCAACTACCACGAGTGGTTCAACTTCGGCCAGGATCGCACGGGCCACGGCGGCCTGAGAGCTGTTGACGCGCGCTACAACTACCTATACACCACGGCGCAACTCGAGAAGTGGAAGCAGCGGGTCGAGCAGGTGGCCGCGCAGACAGGCACGACATACGTCGTGACCAACAATCACTTCCAAGGGAAAGCCGCCGTCAACGCCCTGCAGTTGATGGAGATGCTCTCTGGTGACCAGGTCGAGGTTCCCGAGGAGCTGCTGAGGCACTATCCCGAACTGCACAAGACGGCGCGCCGCGCACCGATCCAGAAGTGTCTGTTCATCATGCCGCCTCCGCGCCGCGAACCGCATGGCTTCGGCATTGGCGCGCGAGGACCTGTGTTGGCGGCCCATTGAGCATCGTGGCGCTGCAAGAGCCGCGGTTATGGCGGGTCGTGAAAAGAATCAATGGTGTTAGGCCTCCCTGCCTGACGCTCCATCGCTGACAGCGCGAAAATGGGCAGGTGAGCAAACCTACCCCACCTTGGTCGGAGACAGGTCGGGTGTTTCTTAATGACCCCTGCCGAGCGCGGCTCTGACGCTTGCCATCGTCCGGCGTCTGTAGTCTGATGAATAACGGATTACGGGATGGCCCCTTCGAAAGCACCGCCGAGCACCCCTACCCAAGCGTCACAACCGGACCGTTCGCACACCCTTTCCGGCACGCCGGTCGCGCGTACTTACGGACCGGCTGACCTCGCGGGCTTCGATCCCGTAACGGAGCTAGGTGAGCCGGGCGAATACCCCTTCACCCGGGGCATTCACCCGGACATGTACCGCGGCAAGCTGTGGACGATGCGGCAATTCTCAGGCTTCGCGACACCACGCGAGACCAACCGCCGCTACCGTTACTTGCTCGACCAGGGCCAGACCGGCCTTTCCGTGGCCTTCGACCTACCCACCTTGATGGGTTATGACTCCGACCATCCCCTCTCGGCCGGCGAGGTGGGCAAATGCGGCGTGGCGGTCTCGTCGCTCGCCGACATGGAGGAGCTTTTCGACTCCATTCCCCTCGGCAAGGTCACTACCTCAATGACGATTACCTCCTCGGCCGCGATTCTCTGGGCTATGTACCTAGTGGTTGCCGAGAAGCAGGGTGCCGATTGGAGCCACATCTCCGGGACGATTCAGAACGACATCCTCAAGGAGTACATGGCGCAGAAGGAGTACATCTACCCGCCCCGTCCGTCGATGCGGTTGGTGGTGGACACGATCGCGTTCGGCTCCGAGCACGCGCCGCGGTTCAATCCCATCTCGATCAGCGGCTACCACATTCGGGAAGCGGGCGCGACGGCGCTGCAGGAGCTGGCCTTCACGCTGGGGGCCGGCATCGAATATGTGACCTGGGCGCTTGAGCGCGGCCTCGATATCGACCGCTTCGCGCCACGGCTCAGTTTCTTCTTCGACGTCCAAAGCGACTTCTTCGAGGAGATCGCCAAGTTCCGGGCGGCCCGGAAGATCTGGGCCCGGCTGATGCGTGATCGCTTCGGGGCTAAAGACCCGCGCTCACAGCGGCTGCGCTTTCACGCCCAGACGGCGGGCGTCTCACTCACGGCGCAGCAGCCTCAGGTCAACTTAGTCAGGACGGCGCTGCAGGCGATGGCGGCCGTGCTGGGTGGAGCCCAGTCCCTGCATACTAACTCGCTTGACGAGGCCTACGCGCTGCCCACCGAAGATGCTGCCTTGCTCGCCCTACGCACGCAGCAGGTTCTGGCCCACGAGACCGGCGTGACCCAAACGGCCGATCCTTTCGCGGGCAGCTACTACCTGGAGCGATTGACGCTCGATCTCGAGAGACGATGCTTCGAAGAGTTCGAGAGGATCGACGCGATGGGCGGCATGGTTGCCGCGGTCGAGAAGGGCTATCCGCAGGCCGAGATCGCACGATCGAGTTACGCGTTCCAGCGGGCGGTCGAAGAGCGTAAGAGGCTCATCGTCGGCGTCAACGCCTACGCCGATGACAAAGCGCCGCGCATTGATACGCTCCACATCGACAAAGGAGTCGCCCAGGAGCAGTCGGACAAGCTCCAGCGGCTGCGGCGCGAACGAGACAACGCTGCGGTTGAGCAAGCTCTCGGCACCTTGCGTCAAACGGCGGAGGGCGACAAGAACCTGATGCCGCCCATCCTCGACGCGGTCCGGGCTTATGCCACCCTAGGTGAGATGTGTGATGTGTTGCGAGGCGTCTTCGGCATCTATGAGGAAAGGGCCGAGGTTTAGAGATGACCGCCAACGCCCGACTGACAACCTCTCCTCCGATTCGTGTGCTCGTGGCCAAGCCCGGCCTTGACGGCCATGACCGCGGCGCCAAGGTAATCGCCCGCGCCTTGCGGGATGCCGGTATGGAGGTGGTCTACACCGGCCTGCGGCAGACGCCGGAGCAGATTGTCAACGCCGCTCTCCAGGAAGACGTTGAGTTCATAGGCCTGTCGATCCTCTCGGGCGCCCACACGGTAATCGTCCCGCGGGTCATGGATCTGCTCCGCGAAAAGGGCATGGACGACGTGAAGGTCGTGCTCGGCGGCATCATCCCCGACGCCGACGCCGACGAGGTCAAGGGATTGGGCGTCGCCGCCGTTTTTCAGCCCGGCTCCTCGCTCGACTCCATCATCGAGTTCATGCGCGAGAACCGCCCCCGTCGAGGACTGGTGTGAGTGAGTGGGTGTTTACCCTTCATACGAAATCTGACCGGTCGGCGGTGAGAAAGAGTCAAGGCGAGAAGCCGCAGGTGTCGGCGAACTCCACAGGCTTGGTGTGAGAGCTGCTCCCCACAGCTGTTTGTGAGCGGCCGGCGCAGGAAACCGGTGTCTTATGGATGGATTACGGTGTCCCCGGCGCGGCTTGTTATGATGAATTTTTTGGGTCCTGATGCTCAAGTTCGTCCCCCTTACGCTCAAAAACCTGCTGCGTAACCGCCGCCGAACCATCCTCACGGTGGCGAGCATCACCATGTCGCTGTCACTGGTGGGCATTCTGCTCGCGGTCTATTCGGCGTTCTACTTCCGTGAAGCCCCGCCAGACGAAGCCCTGCGGCTGATAGTCCGCCACCGCGTCTCGCTGGCGATGGAGCTCCCCCAGTTCTACGGGAAACGCATCCGAGCGATTGACGGCGTCGAGAGCCTGACCAAGTTCTCGTGGTTCGGCGGCAAGTACAAGGACAACCGTCCCGAGGAGTTCTTCGCCCGCTTTGCCGTGGATCCGGAGGAGATCTTCCAGGTCCTCAGCGAGGTGAAGGTCCCCGAAGACCAATACCAAGCTTGGATTCGCGACCAGCAGGGTATTGCCATCGGCCGTTCGGTTGTCAATCGCACCGGGCTCAAACTCGGCGACCGCTTCACGCTCGTGGGCGACATCTACCCGATCAGTCTCGACGTCGTAGTCCGTGCGATTTTCGACGGAACCGAAGACAATAACAGCTTCTTCCACTTCAAGTACTTCGAAGAGAGCTTGCCCGACGAATGGCAGGGCGCCGTCGGCACGTTTTACATTCGAGCCCGCTCGCCCGATGACGTGCCGCGGGTGGCCCAGGCTATCGACGACCTGTTTAGGAACGCCCCCCAGCCGACCAAAACCGAGACAGAACGCGCCTTTCAGCTCTCGTTCGTGAGCCAACTCGGCAACGTGAAACTGTTCCTGATGAGCATCGCCGGGGCGGTCGTGTTTACGATTCTGCTGGTGTCCGGGAACACCGTAGCGATGTCGGTTCGTGAGCGGATCCACGAAATTGGCGTCTTGAAGACGCTTGGCTTCACTTCCAACACAGTCTTGTGGATGATCATAATCGAAGCGGTGTTGATCGCCCTCCTTGGCGGACTGCTGGGGACCGCTCTGGCCTATGGCGTAACTCAAGCGGCGTCGGAGATGCTCGTGGCCTTTTTCGAGGGGCTCGTCATGCCCTGGTGGGGCGTGCCGTTCTGCCTCGCCGTTGCCCTACTGATCGGCGTGGTCAGCTCGGTCATTCCCGCGACATTAGCGGCGCGGACGCGAGTAACCGACGCGCTGCGCCATACCGGCTGACCGCTCATGCCCATTCCGATCTCCTATAACCTGCGGAATCTGCTCGTCCGCAAGACCACAACCGCGATGACGGCCCTGGGCGTGGCGCTGTCGGTCGCCGTCTTGGTCGGCATCATGGCCCTGGTGGACGGGCTCAACAGCGCTCTCGCCGTCACCGGCGACCCGCTGCACATCATCGTGATGCGCCAGGGCTCGACCGCGGAGTTGAACAGCACCGTCACTCGCGAGCAGTTCCAGAACTTGAAGTTTCTCGAAGGCATCGCCAAAGACGGCGGCGAACCCATGGCGTCGCTGGAAGTGCTCACTGTGTTCAACTTGCCGTTTCGCGGCAGTCCTGATCAGGTCGCCAACGTCAACGTGCGGGGGCTGCCGCCGATGGGCGTTCAGCTTCGAGAGCACGCCGGGGTACTGAAAATCTCCCAGGGCCGCTGGTTCTCTCCGGGACGAAGGGAGGTCACGGTCGGTCGCGGCATCTTCGAGGGCAACGAAGGCACTTCCATCGGCGACACGCTGAACTTCGGACGCGGCGAATGGGAAGTCGTGGGCGTGTTTAATGCCGGCAAGTCAGCCTTCAACAGTGAGATCTGGGCGGACGCGAACCTGTTGGCCATCGATCTGGGCCGGGGCGGCACCTTGAGCGTCGCGTTGATCCGCGCCGCGGACGAAGTCAGCGCCGCGGCCCTCATTAACAGCGTCTCGGACGATCAGCGGCTCTTGCTCGAGGCGGTCGGGGAGAGGGACTACTACGCCCGGCAGACGGCCTCCGGCCAGCCGGTCAAGGCGCTGGGAATCTTCGTGGCGGTCATCATGGCCGTCGGCAGCAGCTTCGCGGCTATGAATACGATGTACGCGGCCGTGGCGCGCAGGTCGCGGGAGGTCGGCGTCTTGCGGATGCTCGGTTTTTCGCGCGGTAGCGTGTTACTGTCTTTCTTGATCGAGTCGTTGCTGCTCTCTTTACTGGGGGGAATCTTTGGGTGCATCCTGATCCTTCCGCTGCATGGTTTCGGCGGCCGTATCGGCAACTTCGTCACCTTCAGCATCACGACTTTCGATTTCGCGATCACGCCCGAGGCCGTCGCGGTGGGCATGACGTTCGCAGCCGTCATGGGAGTGCTGGGTGGAGTTCTTCCGGCCCGCATGGCGGCTCGGCAAGACATCCTTGGCTCAATGAGGAACGTCTAGGGTAGCGACAGGCACTTCCCTGCCTGTCGAGGCACGGCGTCCCGGCTGGACACGCGAATCACCAATGGCCACAGATACCAATCGCATCGATCAGCGCCTGGCAAGCCTGAAGATCGACCGCTCCCAGCGCAACCGCGCGGACGGCCCTGCGCGCTGGGCCAAGTGGTGGATCGTCATCGGCATCGCGGCGTTCGTCGCGTTGGCCCTGTGGCGCTACGGTTTCGCCTCGGTCGGAGCCATCGAGGTGGAAACCGTTCGCGTCACGGTTCAAACCGCCGGTGAGGCCGGCGAGCGGGTCGTTCTCAATGCGGCCGGCTACATCGTGGCGCATCACAAGATCGAGGTCGCCTCAAAGGTCCTGGGCCGGGCGGCGTGGATCGGTGTCGAGAAGGGTGATCGCGTAACAAAGGGCGAAGCGATCGTACGCCTCGAAGACGATGAATATCGGGCCCGTCTTCGCCAAACCGAGGGCAATCTGGCAGCGCTTCGGGCACGTCTGGCGGAACTCGAAGCCGGCTCCCGTCCCGAGGAGATTCAGTTAGCCAAGGCGAACCTCGACGAGGCCAAGGCCGACCTGGTGAACGCGCGTATCGATCTCGAGCGATCCGAAACGCTTTCCAAAGAAGGTGTCATCTCGAAGCAAGAGTTCGACGACGCCAAGGCGCGCTTCGACTCCCAGCAAGCCCGCGTCCAGTCGCTCGACCGTGCGTACGAATTGACACGCATCGGTCCTCGCCAGGAGCAGATCGACTCCGTTCGCGGCCAGGTCGAGCAGGCCGAGGGCGAAGTGGCCTACGCCCAGACGCTGGTCGACGCCACGGTGATCCGCGCCCCGGTGAGCGGGACCATTCTCGAGCGAAACATCGAGGTAGGCGAGTTCATCACCACCAGCTTCGTGGGCGAGCGCGGCGCCAAGGGATTTGTCGTCTCGCTGGCCGATCTGGACGACCTGCAAGTCGAGCTCGATATCAGCCAAGACGACTTTGCCAAGCTCTCGATGGGCCAACGCGCGATTGTTGCCACCGACGCCTTCCCCGACCGCAAGTACGAGAGCGAGATCGTCGAGCTGTCACCCGAAGCCGACCGCCAGAAGGCCACGGTTCAGGTCAAGGTCCAGATCCTGAAGCCCGACTCGTACCTGCGGCCCGAGATGAACGCCAACGTCGCCTTTGTGGCCGAGGACCAACCACAACAAGGGACGGCCGCCCGCTCCGCCATCACGATCCCCACCGCCGCTCTCGTCGACGGCAACTCGGTGTTCGTGCTGCTCGACGGCCGTGCTGTGAGGCGGCCGGTGTCGGTGCGGCAAACGACGTCTCGCGGCGTAGAAATCGGCGAGGGGCTCGTCGGCGGCGAAGACCTGATCCTCGCGCCGCCCGATCTGGAAGAAGGCGACACCGTCACGCGGAGCAGATCATGAGTACGTACCCGTCAGGGCAGAACCTCCAGGGCGAACCTCAGCCAGAGTCCCCTCCACTCTCGATCCCCACGGGCGCCGGCTTGTCCGGGCTAGGAAGCTCATGAGCGAAGCAGCCCTCAGCACGCCAACCGCCGTTCAACTCGAAGGTGTCGTCAAGGAGTACCGGCGTGACGAGTTCCGCGTCCTTGCGCTCAACGAGGTCGATCTCGCCATCCCGCGCGCGGAGTTCCTCGCGCTCATGGGGCCCTCGGGCTCGGGCAAATCAACCTTGTTGCACCTGATCGCCGGAATTGACCAGGCCACCGCCGGGCGGCTCACGGTGCTGGGCGATGACATCACAGGCATGCGCGAGAACGAACTAGCCGCTTGGCGCAGCCGGAACATCGGCTACGTCTTCCAGACCTTCAACCTGATCCCGGTCCTGACGGCGCTCGAGAACGTCGCGCTGCCCCTGCTGCTCACGAACCTCAGCAAGAAGGACCGGATGGAGAATGCTAGGACCGCCCTCGACATCGTCGGCCTCAGCGACCGCCTGGACCACTACCCGCGGCAGCTCTCCGGCGGACAGGAGCAGCGCGTCGCCATCGCCCGCGCGATCGTCACCGATCCCGCCATCATCCTGGCCGACGAGCCGACCGGCGACCTTGATGCCGCCTCCGCCAAGGAAGTGCTGACCGTGCTCTCTCTTCTTAACGAGCAACACGGCAAGACCATCATCGTCGTCACTCACGATCCCAACGTCGCCAAGTTCGCCCACAAGACCCGCTATCTCGAAAAAGGCGACCTGCTCCCCGAAGGCCGGCTACCGGAAGACTGGTTCACCACTCCTGCGCCTGCCTAGAAGCCAGACGGAAAACAAGCCCACTAGAGAAGCGAAACACCAAAAGGACGTGCATCATGAACGTTGCCAAACCACGCCCTTCCCGGCGGAACTTTTTTCAGCAATTTGCTGCCGGCTCAGCGGCCTTGACGACGCTGACTCAGGTGAAGGCCGCCTTTGCCCAGTCGGCTCTCACAGTGCAAAAGGCCGCCAACGCCTCGCGAGAAGACTGGCGTGTCGACGAGGGCTACTGGGAGAAGGTCAGGAAGCGCTTCATGCTGGAGAAGGACTTCACCTACATGAACAACGGCACCTTGGGTCCCACCCCAAGACCTGTGTACGAGGCCCTGGTGGAGTATTGGAGGTTGATGGCGGTTAATCCACATGAGAACAGCCAAATCTTTCAGAACCGGGTCGAACAGATACGATGGAAGGCCGCGAACTTTCTAGATGCCGCGATAGACGAAATCGCGATCACCCGTAACACCACCGAAGGCAACACGATCCTTTGCCAAGGTCTGGATCTGAAGCAAGGAGACGAGATTCTCACTACCGCCTACGAACATCCCAGTAACCGCGAAACCTGGCGCCGTCAAGCCAAGCGCTACGGCCTTCGAGTGAAGCAGGTCCGGTTTCCGATTCCGCCCGACGACCCTTCAACCATTCTCAACGCCTTCGACGATGCGATCACCGCCCGCACCCGCGTGATGCATTTCGCAAATCCGCTCGGCAGCACGGGATGTTTCCTGCCCGTGAAGGAGCTGGCCAAGCTGGCCCACAGCCACGACATCCTTTGCTTTGTCGACGGCGCTCACAGCGTCGGCCACATCCAGTTCAGTCTCGAAGAATGGGGTGTCGATGGTTATGCCTGCAACGCGCACAGGTGGCTGACAGGACCGGCGGGATCAGGCATGCTGTTCGTAAAGCAGGACGTTCAGGATCGCATCTGGCCGAACATCAGCATCCTGCCCTGGGATCGCCCTCCGAAGGGAGCCCGCAAATACAGCCTCAGTGTGGGACGTCGTCCTTGGCCGGTCGTCGCGGCACTAGAAGACACCTTGGATTTCCAAAACGCCCTGGGCCGCCATCGTGTGGAGCAGCGCACCCGCGGACTCGGCGCTTACCTGAGGCGAAAGGCGAGCGACATCCCTGGGGTCAAGATCTACACGCCTCAGCGCTCCGACATGTCAGCGGGGATAACCAGTATCGGCATCGAGAAGGTGCCAGGAAAGAAGCTAAAAGAATACCTGCGCCAAAAGTATGACGTGTATGTTCCGGGGGGGGGCAGCGATCGTCCGGGCGTACCGGTCCGCTTTTCCACGCACTACTACAACACTTTCGGGCAGGTGGATCAGGTTGTGCAGGCTCTCGGCGAGTTAGCTTCCGGGGCGGCCTGACGAAACGCGCGAGGCAGTCAACACGGCCGACCCTCTGCTCTCGGCGCCCAAGGTCGGTACGCCCCGGGGCTCTTGCTCAGCCCAGGCCCGCGCCTCGCATGCCGGGACGTACAGTGTTGAACTAACGTGAAACAGCGGGTTCGGCGACCGGCGCGGCAGCCAAGCCCAGCAACTCGGCCACGGGGGTGCCGTGCCAGCCCTGCGCACGCTTCTCCCAATAGAGAGCACCGAGCCGGCGCGTAGCGGCCCCCGGCTTGCCGTCGCCGATGGCACGGCCGTTGACCCGCGTGAGCGGGATCAGGCCGCCCCCCGACGTGGAGATGAACGCCTCGTCCGCCTCTGCCAGTTCCTCGGGCCTGAGGTTCGCGGTTTCGGCGCCCAGGCCCGCTTCCCTGCACAGATCGAACACGGTCAGCCGCGTGATGCCCTCGAGCAGGTTGTCGCCCGGCGTAAGCGCCTTGCCGGCCCGGAGGATCCACAGGTTAAACCCCGGCCCCTCGGTGAGATAGCCGTCGGTGGAGAGCAGCAAAGGAGCATCGGCCCCGGCGTCAAAAGCCTCAAACTGGGCACGGGTGAGATCCATGCGATTGAAGCTCTTGATCCGCTGGTTGATCGCGGCGTCCGGCGCGCGGCGCGTCTCGGCGACCCAAAGATGCGTCCCGGTCTCGACACGCTCTCTCGGCACGACCCAGTAGTACGGTACCGAGTACGCCATGAACTCGTTCTCGCAGGTGCGCGGATCGCCGAAAGCGACGCCGCCCCCGTAGCGCCCGCGCGTGCATAGCATGTAAACAATCGCCGCGGAAAAGCCGGCACGATCCACGCACTGCGCCAGGATGCGCCTGATCTCGTCTTCCGGGCAAGGGGGTGTCATGCGGACGTAGTCGCAAGAGGCGCGAAAGCGTCTCAGGTGATCGTCGAGGCGGAAGAAGCTGCCGTCCCACACCGACACGGCATCGAAAACCACGTCGCTCTTTGTGAATGCCGGGTCAAGGATCGGGATGCTCGCCTCCTCGACCGGTAGGTAGCTCCCGCGTTGGTAGGCGATTCCCTTCAACTCTGTCATCATGCAGCCCTCCGCCAACCGACGCATTCAACGCGCCACTGTCTCAAGATTGTATCCCAGGCAGTGGAAGCGTCGCCAAGACCGGCAGAAAACGTCTGGACGGACATCAGAGCCCCACCCGTGAGGGTGGGTTCAGGCCCTCGCCGAAACACGGAACCCACTCTTATCACGCGCTCGCCGCTACGTACCCACGGTCACCGCGTCCGGCTCCTGCTGCGTGCGGCGAGCCGGTGCGGGCTCGTGGTCGCCCATCTTGACCGAAACCAGCTTCGAGACGCCCGGCTCCTGCATGGTGACGCCGTAGAGGGTCTGCGCCGCTTCCATGGTGCCCTTGCTGTGCGTGATGAGAATGAACTGCGTTTGGTCGCTCATCTGCTGCACGAGCCGCCGGTAGCGGATGATGTTCGGCTCGTCAAGGGCGGCGTCCACCTCATCGAGCACGCAGAACGGGCTGGGCTTGTACTGGAAGGTGGCCATCAGCAGTGCGATAGCGGTGAGCGACTTCTCACCGCCTGAGAGCAGCGCGATGTTTTGCAGGCGCTTGCCCGGCGGTGAAGCGACGATCTCGACCCCGGCTTCGGCGCTGCTGCCTTCGGATTCGACCAGCCGCATCTCGCCCAGGCCACCCCCAAACAGCGTCGAGAACGTCTGACGGAAGTGCAGATTGATCTGTTCAAAGGCCTCCTCGAACCGTTGGCCCGAGACGACGTCGATTTCCTCGATCGCCTTGCGGGTGTCACGGATCGAGTCGAGTAAGTCCTGCCGTTGGGTGTCGAGAAACTCGAGCCGCTGCTGTTCCTGCTCGAACTCCTGAAGCGCCAGCACGTTCACCGGCCCCAGGTTCTCGAGCTTCGTCTCGACCTCGCGATGCCGCTCTTCGGCCTCCGCCAGTTGCTCAGCGGTGAACTCCTCACTCTCATCCGTCAATAGCTCTTCGACAGACCGCTGCAGCTCGCGTTGACAGATCTCTTCCAGATGGCGGGTCTCGGAACGCAACTCGACCATGCGCATCTCCGCACTCGAGCGCCGCTCCCGAACCGTTTCCAATTCTTCCCGCTTCTGCTTCAGGTCTCCGTCTATCCCGGCGTCCTGCGTGCGCGAGGATTGCAGGCTCTCGGCCAATCGAGACACGTCTTGCGCTAATTGCTCTCTTCTCGCTGACTCGCCTTCGATGCGCTCGCCGAGTTGCTGATTGTCTTCCGAAAGCCGCACACACTCGGCCTCCCATTCGGCCACTTGGTGAGCGGCACGCTGGCGGCGTTCGGTCTGCTCCTCGGTCAGCGCACGGACGCGCTCAAGGGACGCCGCGGCGGATTTGCTACGTTCTTCGAGCGTCGCCAACTTCGTTCGTAAGCGGGTCTGCTCTTCCGCCAACCGAACGCGCAGCGTCTGCTGCTCTTCCGTCTGCCGGGCCAGGTCTTCGAGTCCGCCTTCCACCTCGCGGCGCTCTTTGCCGCCTTGCTCGATCGCCGCCTGCTGTTCCGTTTGCCGCCCCGAGGCGTCTTCCGCCTCGCGCAACAGATGCTCCAGCTCTGACTGCGCCACGGCGAGATTGCGGCGGGCGCGGTCCCGCCCATCGACGAGTTGCCGAAGCTGATGTTCGTTAGCCAGCGCCTCTTTCTCCGATGTCTGAAGCGCCCCCTGAACTCGCTCGAGTTCCTCGCTCCTTGCCGTCAGCTCTTCTTCAAGGCGTTTCGCCTCGCCGGAGGCAGTCTCGAGACCCTGCTCTTTCTCCTGCAGCCGCGGACGAAGCTCCCGCAACTCGCGCTTCAGAGCCAATGGGCCGGCGGACGCTTTCTTGCCGCCGCTGACGGTGTAGCCGCGATAACACAAGCCATCGGGAAGAAGGAAGAAGAGGTCCGGATACTGCACGGCCAGGCGCTGCGCGGCGGCCTGCTCGTCCACCAGATAGCAACTCCGCAGCTTCGGCAGTAGAGTCGAGGCCGACCCCGACAACCCGTTCGTCAGCCGGACGTGGTCGGCGAACCGGCCCGTGACCCCGGTTTCGGGCCCGAGCGCCGGCTCTTCAGGGCGAATCGGCGACTCCGGGTGGACCAGAAACGTCGCGTAGCCTTCGAGGTCGCTCCTTAACAGCGAGATACCCTGTTCGGCCTCTTGCCAGTTGCGGACCACAACGTACTCCAACTCGTCGCGCAGAAACCCCTCGGCGGCTTTTTCATAGGGCGCGTCCACCTCAACGTAGTCAGCCAGAATGCCGATCGGCTCGAACCCTGCGAGCGGCGTCTGTTTGATCGTCGCGAACAGGTTCTTGACCGTCTCGGTCGTATAGGCGCGGTGGGAGAGGATCTGTTCGAGCGACTCGCCCCTCGCCCGAAGACGCGACAGCTCCTGCTGAAGGTGCTCGGCTTCCGCACGGCTATGCTGTGATTGTTGCTTGAGCTTGGTGATCTCTTGTTGAACTCGGTCGCGTGTCTGTGCGAGGGATGCGACGCCGGTTCTTCCGGCTTCCACCTCGCGATCCAGTTCTTGCCGCCGTTCCTCCAACTGGGCCAGCTCGCCTTCCACGGAGGCCTTCTCCTCCTCCACGCGGGCAACGTGGCGTTGGTTCCCGGCGAGAAATTCCTCGACCTTGGCAAGCTCGTTCCGCAGAGAAGCAACTTCCCCGAGGACCTCAAAGACTCGGCGTCGGATCTCCTCCCGCTCTTGCTCGTGGTCTAGGATCGCCGCATCGGCCTGTTCCAACTCCGTGGTCTTCTCACCCAGCTGCTTTCGGCCCCGCTCGGTTTGACCGCTGACTTCAGCTAGGGCCTGCTGCTCGACCTTTAGCTCTTCTTCCATCTCGCGAAGACGCGCGTCGAGCTGAACGATCTCGGCCTCGGCTTGCTCGCGCCACCGGCCGGTCTCCTCGACCGTTCGCGTCTGCTGCTCGACACGCGACCGCAGCCGCTCGAGTTCCACCGTCACGTTCGACAGCTCGCTTCGCTGCTGCTCCAGCACCTGCTCGCTCTCTTGCTGCTGGATGCGGCTCTCCTCGCGGGCTGACTCCATCTGCTTGACGCGCCTGGCAAGGCCGCTGTACTCCTCCTCGGCCGCTTTCATCTCGGCCGATGCCTCGCCGAGCCGCCGCCGCAAGTCCTGGCGCCGGCTCGCCAGCAACACCGTCAGGTTCTCGTCGCGTTGCTTCTTGAGGTCCGCATAGCGCCGCGCCCGCGACGCCTGCCGCTTGAGCGAATTGACCTGGCGAATCACCTCTTGGAGGATGTCGTTGACGCGATGTAGGTTCTGGCGCGCGCTCTCGAGCTTGAACTCCGCCAGGCGCTTCCTCGACTTGAACTTGGTAACCCCGGCGGCCTCTTCGATGATGGCCCGCCGCTCGTTTGGCCGCGAACTGAGAATCTGCTCGACGCGCCCCTGCTCGATGATCGCGTAATGCTCCGGGCCCAGACCCGTACCCATGAATAGGTCTTGGATGTCCCGCAGCCGGCAGATTTTGCCGTTCAAAAGGTACTGGCTCTCGCCCGAACGAAATAGCTTACGAGTGACGACGATCTCGCCGGGCCCGTGGGCGAGCTTCTCCGCCGGGCCGTTGGAAGTTTTCGCCGCAAGGTACGCCTCGGGGTCCATCAGCGTCATGCTCACCGACGCCATCCCCGACGGCTTACGGGTGCGCGTGCCGCTGAAGATCACGTCCTGCATGCGCACGCCGCGCAAGGTCTTGGCCGACCGCTCACCCAGCACCCAGCTAATCGAATCGCTGATGTTCGATTTGCCGCACCCGTTGGGCCCAACGATGGCCGAGATACCGCCGCCGTTAAACGGCAACTGCTGACGCTCGCAGAACGATTTGAAGCCAGCCAGTTCTATCTTCTTCAGCTTGAGCAAGAGACTCCGACCTTTCGAGAGCGGGCGCACTCACCGCACCCACACGGAACCGCCCCGCTCCCCGGCGCTGCGATCCTTCTACCGGAGCCAGGAAGGGGCCCAAATCAGGGGCGCAACGGCACCCCATTCGCTGTTATCCTACTCTGAAGAAAGGGCTTTGTAAAGACACTCAACAACAATATCTTGAGTTTTCTTGACGGCACCATACGAGATATAGCAGTCCAGTTCCAGGTATGGTGCTGCCCGTCAATGGGATATAATCGAGACCTTCAACCATGACTTTAGCTTCTCGACTTGGCGTGTTCCTCCTGGCTTCGGGGCTCGTCTCGATTTCCGCCCAAACAGCCGGCTTCCTGACCAACATCCGGCAACTGACCTTCGGCGGACAGAACGCCGAGGCCTACTGGTCGCCAGACGGGAGGCAACTCGTCTTCCAATCAACCCGCGGCGATCATCACTGCGACCAGATCTACGTGATGAACGCCGATGGCGGCCCGAACGCGGATGGTAGCGATGTGCGGATGGTCTCGACCGGCAAGGGCGCGACCACGTGCGGCTACTTTCTACCAGACGGCCGAGACATCTTGTTTGCGTCAACCCACGAGGGCTCGCCGGACTGCCCGCCGCGCCCCGACCGCAGCAAAGGCTACGTCTGGGCGGTCTATCCAAGCTACGACATCTATGTGGTCGGCAGCGACGGCAAGAACCTCCGCAAGCTGACCTCGGTCGACGGCTACGACGCCGAGGCAACCGTGAACTGGCAGGCAGGCCGAGTGATCTACACCTCGAAGGCCTCGGGCGACCTCGATTTGTGGTCAATGGCCGTCGACGGCTCCGGCAAGAAACGTCTCACCACGAGCTTGGGATATGACGGCGGCGCGTTCCTCTCCCCCGACGGCAAGAAAATGGTTTGGCGCGCCCATCACCCCCAGGGTGACGAGAAGATCCGCACCTACAAGGATCTGCTGGCACAGGATCTGACGGCGCCGATGAAGATGGAAATCTTCGTCGCTGATGCGGACGGCGGCAACGCCCGCCGGATAACCGAATTCGGCTGCGCCAGCTTCGCTCCGCAGTTCACGCCCGATGGCAAGCAGATTATCTTTTCGTCGAACAAGCACGACTGCGACAGCCGGCACTTCGAGCTGTTCCTGATGGACCTCGACGGCTCGAACCTCACGCAAGTCACCGACTTCGGCGGCTTCACCTCGTTCGCCGAATTCTCGCCCGATGGCAAGCAACTCGTCTTCACGTCCGACTGGAAAGCCCAAGGCCGCTACGAGTTCAACATCTTCGTAGCCGATTGGAAGCACTAAAGTGGTTGCGCCCTGCAGGCCCACACGCTGCATCTGTTGTTTTCAGCACCTGTTGAAGCCCAATGATAATGTCCCCTTGAGCGCCCAATAGAAATGTCCCCTAATCTGGACCTCTGCGAGGAGGTGAAAGATTGGGAAGGACATGGATGAGTGCCAAGGAGTTGAGGCGCGGCGAAGTGCTGAGCCGAGTGAAACGAGGGGAACTGAAGTTGACCGAAGCCACCGCACTGCTGGAGGTCAGCTACCGCCAAGCGAAGCGGCTCAACAAGCGTTACCGAGCAGGCGGGGTCAAGGCTTTGGTGCACGGTAACGTCGGCCGCGCTTCGAACCGAGCCGATGACAAGCGCCGCGAGCAGGTTCTCGAGTTGGTGCACGCAAACTATGCGGGCGAGGGGCACGAGCGCTTCGGGCCGACGCTGGCGTCGGAACATCTGGCAGCCGATCAGGGCCTGGAAGTGCCGCGCGAAACGCTGCGGCGCTGGATGCTCGCGGCGGGCCTGTGGAGCCGGAGTCGCAAGCGCCCACCGCATCGCAGCCGGCGGCAACGCAAAGCGCACTTCGGCGAGCTGATTCAACTCGACGGTTCGCACCACCACTGGCTGGAAGGACGCGGCCCGAAAGCCTGTCTGATGAACTTTGTCGATGACGCGACCGGTCTTGCACTGTGCCGCTTCTCGGGCCAGGAAACGACCTGGGCCGCGGCCGATCTGCTCCAAGCCTGGGTGCGCCAACACGGCGTTCCCAAGGCGTTGTACTGCGACTGGAAAAACGTCTACCAGCGCCAGCCGACGTCGCGGGAAGCACTGGAAGGCATCAAGCCCGAGACGCAGTTCGGGCGCATGTGCGCGAAGCTTGGCATTGGCATCATTGCCGCATCGTCGCCGCAAGCCAAGGGACGTGTCGAACGCCATCACGGCACGCACCAGGACCGCCTGATCAAGAAGATGCGGCTGCGGGGCATCGTTGATTACGAGGCGGCGAACCGTTACCTCGGCGAGGAGTACTTAGCCGAGCACAACGAGCGCTTCTGCTGCGAGCCGGCGGCGGGAGCGGACTTTCACCAGGCGCTACCCCGCGGCGCCGAGCTGCGAGGGGTGTTCTGCTTCGAATACGAACGGGTGGTGAGCAACGACCAGGTGGTGCGTTTCGAGAATCGTTGTTTGCAGTTGAAGCCGAAACGCAATCAGGGCGTGGGGGCGGGTGCACGGGTGACGGTCCAACAGGGGCGCGATGAGAGCTTGCAGGTGAGGTTTGAGGGGCACGAGATCGAGCACGAAGTGATCGCCACGCCGACGCCACGGCTGCGGACGAAGCCGGCACCGCAGGGGAACGTGGTGGCCAGACGCAAGCCGGCGGCGAACCACCCCTGGCGGCGAGCTGTGTTGCGGAAAACACGAGCTGCGAATTCATAAGAGGGCTGTGGAAATGCCGGGTCGGATGGAAAGCGTGGAAAACCTTGTGGCGGCAGCCGTGCCGGGCTCGAGGAACCGTGGATGGTTTTCCACCCTTCCCACCGTCCCTTGGAAATCGCTGCGCGATTCCCACAGTTCCACAGCCCCGACGATGACGATTCTCTCCTATCACCAAGGGGACACTTCTACTGGGCTACCGAAGGGGACATTTCTATTGGGCCTTGACACTGTTGTTTTCAGCACCTTGCCTGAGGCGGTACAATTCCCTCAGACCAACCGAGCCGTGACCGTGAGTACCTACGTGGGGAAATCCTTGCCAAGCACGGCAGAAAATTTCCGAGGCCCGGACAGAGGCGCGGGTGTAAACCCGCGCGCTCCCTCTCTGCCCACGTCGGTTCGGTCCGACACGGGTCCCCTTTCGGTTCTGGCTCGTCCGGATCAGCGAGCGGTCCGACAATGATCGGTCAGACCATCTCCCACTACAAGGTCACCGAGAAACTCGGCGAGGGCGGGATGGGTGTCGTTTACAAAGCCGAAGACGCCGACCTCAAACGTCCCGTCGCCCTCAAGTTCCTCGCCGCTCACCTGCTCGGGGACGAAGAGGTCAAGGCCCGCTTCCGGCGCGAAGCCGAGGCTGCGGCCTCCCTGAACCATCCCAACGTCTGCCACGTCTACGAGATCCGTCAGGTGGAAGCCAAGACCTTCATCGCGATGGCCTTCATCGAGGGCGATCCGCTGGAGAATAAGATCGAGGCGGTGCCGCTGAAACTGAAGGATGCGCTCGACATAGCCATCCAATCTGCCAAAGGCTTACAGGCTGCTCACAGCAAGGGGATTGTTCATCGGGACATCAAACCCGCCAACCTGATGATTGGTGAGGATGGCCAGGTCACGATTATGGACTTTGGCCTGGCGCTGTTGAGCGACCGCTCGAAGCTCACCCGACTGGACGAGACGATGGGCACGGTGACCTACATGTCGCCCGAGCAGACCTACGGGATGGAGCTGGATCACCGCACGGACATCTGGTCGTTGGGGGTCGTCATCTACGAAATGGTCACGGGCCAGCAGCCGTTCAGAGGCCACTACGACAAGGCAGTGATGTACTCCATCACCAACGAAGAGCCCGAACCGATGACGGGGCTGCGGACGGGCGTCCCGATGGAGCTGGAGCTACTGGTAAATAAGTGTCTGGCCAAAGAGCGCGACGAGCGCTACCAGCACACCGACGAGCTGCTTCTTGACCTACGAAGCCTGCAGAAGAAGCTCGAATCCGGCAGATCTACGATCTTGAAGGCACAAGTCCCAAGTCAGATTGTCGCGACGGAGCCGACAGCAACGGCTCAACCTCCCCCAGGTCCGCTAGCACGCTATCGAGTGATCGAGGACGCCGAAGAATCGGATGATTCGATCAAGTACGTCGCCGAAGACACCGAGTTGCATCGGTCTGTCGCGATCCGGGTATTAACGCAGTCGTCGGAGCAGCAGATCGAGCGTGTGCAACGGCGCAAGCAAACCGTGCTCCTGGGGACTGCTGCGCTGGGCGTGCTTCTCGCTCTGGTCTTCGCTGTTCTCTGGCTTTCTTCGACGGACACCGTCGCCGAAGCCCCCCTGCGCCGATTCGCCCTTGTGCCGCCGGTCCCTGTGAGCACGACTGTCTTCCGGACTAATGTCGCCATCTCACCCAACGGCAGGCACATTGCCTTTGTAGCCAGGGACGCCGAGCCAAAGCTCTGGGTCCAGGATCTCGATCAGCAACAACCCCGCGCCATCGAAGGCACCGAAGGAGCTATTAGGCCATTTTGGTCGCCCGATAGCAATTTCATCGGCTTTGGGACAGGGGGAGAGCTCAAGAAAGTTTCGGTTCGAGGTGGTTTGGCCATCCCGCTGTGTGAGCTGCCCGACGCTAACATGCGTGGAGGATCCTGGAGTCCCGACGGTGAGCTGATTGTTTTCTCCTCAGGCACCCCACGGGTGCTATATGAAGTGCTCGCACGCGGAGGCACCCCCAGCGTAGTGATTGCGCCGGACGAGTCCGACTCCCCGTCAGGAAGTCTACGGGGCGGCTTGGTCGATCCTCATTTCCTGCCACCCCAGGCCGGCTCCCGTGTTCTGGTTTTTGCGTTCGGTGCCGGTGGCGCGGGGACGCTTGCCGTCCAGGATCTCGATACGGGCCACCGAGAGATTCTGGCGCCTGGCGCCCGACCCTTCTATTCACCCAGCGGCCATCTTGTGTATCAGTCGCCTGGCCTGGCACACGATCTTTGGGCCCTGCCCTTTGCCTTAGGCAGCTTAAAGGCAACCGGCGAAGCCTTCCCCTTATCGCAAAACAGCCGAGGCCCTACCGTTGCAACCGACGGAACGCTGGCTTACCTCGACAGCGCCGGCAGCAGGCAACAGCAAGTGGTTTGGCGCGACCGGCGGGGTGAGAAAGCCGGAGGCATGAGCCTGGTGCAGGAGGCGATCCGTTACCCAACACTATCTCCCGATGAGCGGCTGGTGGCTTTTTCCTCCCAGGGGGGCTCGAACACCGAGGTGTGGGTCTACGATATCAATCGCGGCGCGAGGACTCGCCTGAACTCGGCGGCCCGGGCTTGCAGGCTTTGCACCCGTTGCTTGGTCGCCTACAGGACAGGAAGTGGCGTTTTCCTTCAGTCCGGCGGGTAACCCGGATATCTTCCTGCGGCGGGCCGATGGCGGTGGCGACGAGACGGTGCCGACGGCTACACCCCACGACGAGTATCTATCCGACTGGTCACGGGATAGAAAGTATCTCCTGTATTTCTTGCAAGGTCCGGCAAGCGGGAGCGACCTCTGGTATCTGGAGCGCACCGAAGACGGCAGCGGCTGGGAGCCTCATCCATTCCTGCAAACATCCTTCAATGAGCGTGCGCCGAAACTCTCGCCCGACGGCCGATTTGTCGCCTACGTGTCGGACGAGTCCGGACAAGACGAAGTCTATGTACTACCCTTTCCCGAGCGCGGCAGTAGGACGACTGTGTCGAACAACGGGGGCCGGCAGGTGCGTTGGAGCCGGGATGGGAAGGAGCTTTTCTACGTCGAGGGGGGCACACTGATGGCGGTTCCTGTCGAAGCGAGTCCGAAGTTCTCTGTGGGCTCCGTGACCAGACTGTTTGAGCATCCGAGTTTGGCAGCGGGACTATTCATAGCCCAATACGACGTCTCGGCAGACGGAGAGCGGTTTCTCCTAGCCGAGCCGGTGGGTGCCGAGACTCAGCAGCCCTCCATCCGCATCGTCGAAAATTGGTTCACCGAGTTCAAAGACCGGCAGCAGGGCTAAGCCCGCGGAGTACCGCGTGGCCCTCGTTTGCCGTTAGCTGTTCGCGGGTGGCCTTCCCTCTTCGCGAACGAGGTCGGCACCCTGAACTCAGCGATCTTTCGAAGCTCCATAGCCCGGCCCACCGATACCCTTGTCACACTTCGGTTGACACCTCGCGATGCCCACCGCAAGACTCGGCCAAGATGGCAGCGGAAACGTCAATTCAGCTACTCTGGCTACTATGATCGCGCCGGGACAGCCAGAACGGAAATCTTCGGTTCGAAGGTTTGCTGTTCGACTCTTCCAGGGGATCCTGGCGCTGGAGGTCGGGTTCGTTTTCCTGTTGTTGCTGCTGTGGGTGAGCCCGCAGTGGATCCCCTTGGCGTTGGCGCTGGGTGGGCGGAGTACGATCTGTCCTTTGACAGATGTCTGGGGCGCCGGAGACCTGCGGCTCGAGTTGCAAGCGGCTCGCGAGCGGATCCAGGATAGCGTCCGGCTGTTAGAAACGGATCCGGCAGGGTTTGAGTTATGGGAGACGTCGGAGGGCGCGTACTGGATCCCCGCCGGGAGCTCAGGATCGTTGGCTACGATCACCGCGCAGCAGGCCGTCGACCAATACGGCGACGGGGGAACGCACGGTGCAGCCGGGGGAGATCGTGCTTGACGGCGAAGCGCATGTGGGGATCTACGTGCGGGAGGCGCTGGGGCGTGGGGCCGCATTGGTGGTCGCGATCGAGCCGGCGCCGGCGAATGTGGAGTGTTTGCGGCGCAATCTCGTGGACGAGATCGCCGAGGGGCGGGTGATCATCTACCCCAAGGGGATCTGGGACGAGGTCGATGAGCTGCCGCTATGGGAAGACCCGGACAACTCGGCCGCCGACGGCTTTATCCACAAAAACCCGGACTCTGAGAGCCGGCATACGATCGCTTTGACGACCATCGATCTGCTGGTAAAAGAGCTGGGGCTCGAGCGGGTGGATCTGATCAAGATGGATATCAAAGGGGCGGTGGCGCGAGCTCTACGGGGCGGCCGTGCAACGCTTGAGCGTTTCGGGCCCAAGCTGGTCATCGCGGCTGAGGACGGAGATGAGGCGGGCGAGATCATGGCGCTGCTCAAGGAGCTGGTGCCAGGGTACGAGGCCGGGTGTACTAGTGTAGTGCACCATAAATAATGTAACTTATATTGACTTCCCATCGTCTCTATTAACAGGAGGCATGGGATGCGAAGAGCACAACCAGTAACTTTGAACACAGCGCAATGCAAGCAGTTGGACCGCTACGCGCGCGGCCGCCAAGTCGCCGTTCGTCTCGCCCTGCGAGCCAGGATTGTCCTGCTGGCCGCCGACGGTCTCGAGAATAAGCAGATCGCCGCACAGCTCGGTGTCTCGCGGCAGTTGGTGGCCCGCTGGCGCACGCGCTTTCTCGAAAGCAGCATCGCCGGCATTGCAAAAGACGCCCCACGGCCCGGTCGTAAACCTGCCGTCTCGAAGCAGAAAGTACAGCAGATCATCCACAAGACCACCCGCGAGAAACCGTCCAACGCCACCCACTGGAGCCGCCGCACCATGGCCGCCGCGGCCGGCGTCAGCGCTTCCACCGTGGGACGGATTTGGCGCGCCCATGGCCTCAAGCCCCACCGCGTCAAGACCTTCAAGCTCAGCAATGACCCGCGTTTCGCCGAGAAACTCGACGACATCGTCGGACTCTATCTCAATCCGCCTGAGCATGCTCTGGTTCTCTCGCTCGATGAGAAGTCCCAAATCCAAGCCCTCGATCGCACCCAGCCCGGCCTGCCGCTCAAAAAGGGACGCGGCCAAACGATGACCCACGATTACAAGCGCAACGGCACGACCACCCTGTTTGCGGCGCTCAACAGCCTTGACGGCAGCGTGATCGCCGAGTGCATGCCCCGACACAGCCACCAGGAATGGCTGCGCTTCCTGCGCTTAATTGACCGCCGCACTCCCAAGGACAAACAGCTTCATCTCATCGTGGACAACTATGCCACCCACAAGCATGCCGCTGTGAAGCGTTGGCTCGATCGTCACCCGCGCTTCCACATTCATTTCACCCCGACCTCGGCGTCGTGGCTGAACATGGTCGAGCGATTCTTTCGCGATCTCACCGTCAAGCGCCTGCGCCGCGGCGTGTTTCGCAGCGTGGATGAGCTCGTCGCCGCCATTGACGACTACATCGCCCAGCACAACGGGCATCCCACGCCCTTCATCTGGACCGCGACCGCCTCCGACATCCTCGAGAAAGTCAAGCGCGGACGTGCCGCCCTGCATAAGGTGCAATCTGCTTGACGCACTACACTAGCTGCTCGATTGTGGGCGCTTGGCGTGTGGTTCCGGATGTGCTGTTGCTGAGCAGGCGGACGCAGAGTTAAGCGATTTGGAATGAATGGGTTAGGAACGCGCTGGCGCAAGGCAGTAGTCTAACCCCGAGCGGTATAAGCTTGACGTCGAGAGTCGGTCAAACCGTATCCCGCTACAGGATCACCGCGAATCTCGGTGGCGGTGGGATTGGGGTGTTGTTTATGAGGCTGAAGACACGATACGAACGGCTCGTTTTCTTTTTCACCCACGTGGTTGTCGGCCTCCGCGTGCCTTTCGATACCCTCAACCCCGCATAGATAAATGCGTCCCAGGCAGTCGAAGGGGGTTAGGCAAAAGAGACTGAAACTGGAAATCTGGGTTCCTTAGCCGTCCGCAACCGACCCCGCCGGCTCAATGTAAACAAATCGCGCGATCGGCACCGTCTGGCGAATCCGCGCTTCCACCCTATTGATCTCGTGCGCCAGCTCGGCCGAGGTGAGCCGCGGATCAAACTCCGCCTTGATTCCAACCAATAAGTCCTCGGGGCCGATGTGCTGCGTGCGCAACTCGCGCAATTGAAGCACCGACTCGTTGCCGGCCAGCGCCGCCTCAATTCGGCTCTCGGTCTTGACAGACGCCGACTCGCCGATCAGCAGGCTGCGCATCTCGATCGCCAACACCATCGCGATCACCACCAGCAGCACGCCAATGGAAATACTGCCCATGGCGTCGAAGCGAGGGTCCTGCGTCACTACCGCCAAGCTCACGCCGACGAGGGCTAGCAGCAGCCCCACCAACGCGCCGAGGTCCTCGAGTAGGACGGTCGGCAATTCAGGAAGCTTCGTCCGCCGCACGAAGTCCCACCACGAAGCCCTCCCCTTCGTCCGGCGCGCTTCGCGGAAGGCCACGACGAACGAGCCGCCCTCGAGCACCATGCCAAGCAACAGCACCCCGATCGCCCACTCGGGCCTCTCGATCGCGTGTGGGTGAAGCAGCTTCTCGATCCCTTCGACGATCGCATACAGGCCGCCCATCGAGAACATCACCAGCGCGACCACGAACGCCCAGAAGTAACGTTCCCGCCCATACCCAAAAGGACGCAGCTCGTCCGGCACCCGCCGCGCCGCCACTCCGCCCCAGAGCAGCAAAGCCTGGTTGCCCGTATCCGCAACCGAGTGAACACCCTCGGCGAGCATGGATGCGGCGCCAGTCATTGCAAACGCAACGAACTTGGCGATGGCGATCCCGCCATTCGCGATCATCGCCGCAACAACCGCCTTACTGTTCCCAGCAGCCATAATTCGGATCTCAATCGTACCGAACTGCTATCCAGAGGATGCGTTCAGGAACTGTGACGGACCAGTGGGACGAGCTTCCTTGACTGCCCATCGCTTCCACTGTCATCACGGGCGCACGCTCTCAGCGTGCCGCGTCGAGACCCCTGTCGACGGAATTCCCGACCCCTGAATGAAGGTACAACGGCACGTCTCGGTCACCCCCGCCCGACGTACGGCATCTTCGTCGCCATCACGGTCATGGTCAACACGTTCGCATCAAGCGGCAAACTCGCCATATAGACAACCGCCCGTGCCACATCTTCAACGTCCATCCTCGCTTCGACCGCCACCGACCCATCCGCCTGCGGCACGCCCTCCGCCATGCGGGCCGTCATCGGTGTGGCCGCGTTGCCGATGTCGATTTGTCCGCAAGCGATATCGAACGGGCGCCCATCCAGGGCAGTCGATTTCGTCAGACCCGTCACCGCATGCTTCGTGGCGGTGTAGGGCGCGGAGTGCGGGCGCGGCGTGTGGGCCGAGACCGATCCGTTATTGATGATCCGCCCGCCCCTCGGCGTTTGGCTCTTCATCAGCTTGAACGCTCCTTGCGTGCAAAGGAACGCGCCGGTCAAGTTGACGTCGACCACGGCTTTCCATTGCTCGTAGGTCAGCTCTTCCATGGGGACGGCCGGCGCGCCGATCCCGGCGTTATTGAACAGCACATCGAGCCGCCCGAACCGCTCTTTTGTTTGCGCGAACAGGCTATACACCGCCACCGGGTCGCCCACATCCGCAGACACGACCAACGCCGGCGGCCCGCCGACCCCGATCTCTGCTGCGGTGTTCTCGAGCGGCTCCGCCCGCCGCCCGACCAACACCAGCGAATACCCCTCCCGTGAAAGCGCGAACGCCGCCGCCCTGCCAACGCCGCTGCCCGCACCCGTGACCATCGCAACGTTCTCCACCGAACTCATCCTCCTCTTGATGAGACACTCCACCCCTTTGAGCCGCGCCGGTCAGGGGCGCCGACACAGATAGCTCGGCCTGTGGGGTGCCCGCCCTTAAGCGGGCTGGCGAATGTTGACCCACGTATGAACGTGCGGGGCGCCGCGGAAGTACCAGATCATCGACGGGCTCTCGAGTTGCCAGACATCCCACACGCCGTCGTTGCCGATGTCGTGGTTCTTGTAGAATGACATCGAGAGGGCCTCGATGCCACCGCCAGAGCGGATCAGCTTCATCGCCTCGTCGCGGTCCGCCTTGCGGAACGGCAACAGCAAATCAGATAGAACGTGGTCAACGAGCTTTCTTTGGTCCGCCGACATCTCCGACACCGGCAGACCCGCCAGGTCGTCTCGCGAACGCTCCAAACGTACGGTGGCCGAGGCCTGTTCGGCGCGCGCCTCCCCGAGCAACGCAGCGCCCCGCTGCTTGCCGTCGAGCGCCTGGAATACCTCGTTTGCACGCACCGCCTGGTACCAGTAAACGTTGTTCGGGTGGTCGGCGGCTTCGTTGAAGCTCCCCGCGGCGTGGCCGTAGAAGATCGGCCCGCCGAAAGCGGCCCCTTCCACCGAGTCACCGTCGCAGCGAACCGTGCAATGGCGGCCTGTGAGAACGAACTCGAACGCACCCGTGCCCGGCTCACCGAACAGAGCGACGGCGTACTCGCCGAGCCCACCCGCGTCGTCGCGAATGTGGTCAAGCACCTTGTCCACGAAGTCAGGGTTGTGCAGCCCGTGGAAGATCTCGCTGATCATTGCCTGCTGGTCGGGCGAGAAGAAGTCCTTGATACGGGCCGGCGTGATGTGCCAGTTGTTGTCGACCTTCGATCGCAGAGGGTCGTCGAACGCGAAGGCGACCTTACTCTTTTGCTCGGCGGACAGGCTCTGGTAGAGCTGCGCCACGAGTGTCTCCGAGGTCGAATGCCTGGCGGCGGAGGCAATGCCCGCAGTCATCGCCGCTCCCCCCAAAGCCGCCGTCTTCAGAAACTGTCTACGATCAACGGAGTCACGATCCTGACCTGACATGGTTAGCCCCTTCCCGTGCTAGAGGCGTTATCGCACTTTGGGCGACGGAGGTCAAGTGATTTTTCGTGCCACCGGATATTTTCAGTGCTAGTACTCCTAGTTCTCTAGCAGTATGAATCTGCCAGATAGTCATATACCGCTCGTCGGATTGCCAGCTGGCTCAGACCAGGGTAGTATTGTCGTGTCAAGAGTATGGAGTAGTTCTTTCGACGGCGCCCCCGGGCACAGGACAAGGAATCATCCTGTGCAAGCCAAACTGCTCCCGGCTGTTGTTGCGGGCAACGTAGGGCGCTCGCGTCCCCTGCGGGAGCGAGTGTGGTGGTTACGATGGCACCGACAGATCGGCAAGCAAAGCCCGGGTTAGGCAAGAGGGGTCTCCCTCTGACGGGCGGTAACCTGTCCGGTCCGGAGGCTGAGATCGCGGGTGTGCATTCTCTTCGCACTGACAGCAAGCCATCCCTGCATACGACCCGACTCCCGCGACACGACCTGCATCCGGCATCACTCTTCACCGCCGCCCGGGCTCCGTCGCCGGCGCGATCCGAGCCAAGGTCGACCGCGACCTCGGCCTACTTGGCTCAACCCGGAGCCGCATCCCCATACGCGGGCGGAGAGAACGAAACCGACTGGAACCTGCGGGACGTCGCCAAGTCCCGGGAGCCGTCTCTGTCCCCGGCGGCATCTGATGATCAACACTCCGCCGCCAGAAAGACGAAAGACACGCTGGCCCGTCAAGTGATGGCGTGTGAGACTACCCTGCGACAAGGGCTTGGCTTCGAACGCTGGAGTGCTCATCTCAAGGGGTTCCGGCCCAGCCCTAGATCGCTTCGACGGCTCGCGAAGATTGCCGCCGCCGTGTTGGTACTCCTTACGCCGCTCGGTGATTCTCTGAAGCAGACGGCTGGCGGCCTTCTCGCATCTCTACACGATCAAATGAGCCGGCGGGCTGCGCTCCAAGTGGTTGAGGAGTTTCCCAGTCAGGAGGACCCGGAGTGGGATGAAGCCGCTACTCTCAGCCGCGCCGCCTTCAGCGCAGGGTCGCTGAGTCTGCATCGCTCGACCATGAAGTTCGTTGACTACCACACCGACTTCGTGTGCCGGCTGGAAAGCGGTTCTATTTCCTGGGTCGTTCGCGCCGCCGACCACGATACCTACCTGGCGTTCCGGCTCTTGCATACGAAGAAGCGGTCAGGACCGAAGTACACGATGGTGCGCTTTCCCGTGATCAAGGGTGAGATCGATGAATCCGAGAAGCTCGAGCTGGACGTTTCCCACCTGATCGACCCAGCCTCGAACCGCATCTCGGTCCGTCTACGGGGCCAGACCGTTGGTACGTTTGTCAACGGCCGCGGTGTGGACTTCTGGAAGGACAACATCTTTCAGAAGGGTGGCGTGGGCCTGTGGTTCAAGCCCGGCGACTCGCAGCGGATACAGCGGCTGGCCGTCTACGGCAACGAAGACTTCTGGGGCCTGACCCTCTACGCGGCCCTGGAAACCGCCGACAAGGTGCGCAACGCGGTGTCGTCGGTCCTCTCCGACGGCAAACTCGACCACCAAGCCTCTCTCCGGGTGCCACTCGAAGCCACCAGCGATTGACCGCTGGGGCCCACCGCTGTGTGGGCACCCCCGCAACCCTCGGGCCGGCGGCAGTCCTCAGATCTATGATCGCTAGTGTAGGGCACCATAAATAATGTAACTTATATTGGCTTCCCATCGTCTCTATTAACAGGAGGCATGGGATGCGAAGAGCACAACCAGTAACTTTGAACACAGCGCAATGCAAGCAGTTGGACCGCTACGCGCGCGGCCGCCAAGTCGCCGTTCGTCTCGCCCTGCGAGCCAGGATTGTCCTGCTGGCCGCCGACGGTCTCGAGAATAAGCAGATCGCCGCACAGCTCGGTGTCTCGCGGCAGTTGGTGGCCCGCTGGCGCACGCGCTTTCTCGAAAGCAGCATCGCCGGCATTGCAAAAGACGCCCCACGGCCCGGTCGTAAACCTGCCGTCTCGAAGCAGAAAGTACAGCAGATCATCCACAAGACCACCCGCGAGAAACCGTCCAACGCCACCCACTGGAGCCGCCGCACCATGGCCGCCGCGGCCGGCGTCAGCGCTTCCACCGTGGGACGGATTTGGCGCGCCCATGGCCTCAAGCCCCACCGCGTCAAGACCTTCAAGCTCAGCAATGACCCGCGTTTCGCCGAGAAACTCGACGACATCGTCGGACTCTATCTCAATCCGCCTGAGCATGCTCTGGTTCTCTCGCTCGATGAGAAGTCCCAAATCCAAGCCCTCGATCGCACCCAGCCCGGCCTGCCGCTCAAAAAGGGGCGCGGCCAAACGATGACCCACGATTACAAGCGCAACGGCACGACCACCCTGTTTGCGGCGCTCAACAGCCTTGACGGCAGCGTGATCGCCGAGTGCATGCCCCGACACAGCCACCAGGAATGGCTGCGCTTCCTGCGCTTAATTGACCGCCGCACTCCCAAGGACAAACAGCTTCATCTCATCGTGGACAACTATGCCACCCACAAGCATGCCGCTGTGAAGCGTTGGCTCGATCGTCACCCGCGCTTCCACATTCATTTCACCCCGACCTCGGCGTCGTGGCTGAACATGGTCGAGCGATTCTTTCGCGATCTCACCGTCAAGCGCCTGCGCCGCGGCGTGTTTCGCAGCGTGGACGAGCTCGTCGCCGCCATTGACGACTACATCGCCCAGCACAACGGGCATCCCACGCCCTTCATCTGGACCGCGACCGCCTCCGACATCTTCGAGAAAGTCAAGCGCGGACGTGCCGCCCTGCATAAGGTGCAATCTGCTTGACGCACTACACTAGGTCCCATGAAGTGAGCGACGGTTTCTTGGTAGAGAGGAGCTTCGTTCCCCGGCTCGCCTCGAAATCGCGGTTTCTCCAGACGAAAGCGGCCTTCTCCGGGCGTTGAGGAATCCGACTCGAAGACGAAGTAGATGTGCCGGTATCGGTTGGGCGGGATCGCCGCCTCCAGTTCGAGCGGCGCCGCACCCAAGGAAATCGGCAGTGTACTGTAAACCGTCGCCGCACTCCCAGACATCTTGAGGCCGGCAGCCTCCTCCCAGTTCGCCGGCTTTTCGTAGTCTTGATTGGCGGCGATCTCTTCCCAGGTAGGTTTCGCCGATTCCACGCCGCCGGGAGGCACTTCGAGACCGGCGACCCAGGCAATCCCGTTCAGCACGGCCTTGCGGAAGTTGGCGTCGCGATAGTTGTGATGGTGATGCGCGCCGGTAAAGCCGAAGCCCCGCCCCCCGCCGGGACGTTCGTACGCCCAAGCCACCGCGTGGCGGTCGCCGCGAAGGACGCTGTCTCGCACGTCCGGGTTGTTCGAGTTGGGGCCATCGTTTCGCAAAAGTGTGCTGAGCGGGGGCCGCGCCTGAAGAATCGGCGTGACGTCCTTCCGCTCGGGCACGAAGCGCATGTTGAAATACCACTCGTCGTAGACAGAGAAGGGCTCGAGGCCGTTCGCGGCGGGGTGATCGGGAAAGTCGGTGAACCGGGCGGCCCAGTCTGGGTTGATCGACCAACCTCGCTCGTGATTGCCTCCGATCCAGCTTCTGACCGCTTCGGCAGCCGGCCCTTCTGGCGGCTCGACCGCGTAGTGGATCAAGGCGATGCCTATGCCGCGTTCGGCCAAGGCGCTGACCTCATCGAGGTGTGCTAGCGCGACGTGTTTGCTGCCCTCGCAGGCCATCACTAGGCCGTTGGCGTCCGCGAGGACAGCGGAGTCAGGCCATACGTTCTTCTCCGTCACCACGGTTTCGAGCCGCGGCCACTGCTGCTTGAGCGACCTCGCCAGTAGCATGAGCCCTGCCCGGTGCTCGTGCATCCCGTAGCCGTGGCTCTCGGCTCCGGGGACGAAGTGGAGTGGACCCCTGTGGCGAGGCCAAGAAAGTAGGGACGGGTCGCGGTTGACTGAAAAAGGATAGCCAATCCAGCCCAATGGGGGCATGATCAACTCATCCGGGGAAGCGGAGGCGGGCTCTGCTGGAGAGCAACCCACCAAGGAATACCCGGCCGCAGACTCATCGCAACGATGAGGGCGGGGTGCTCGCCTACTGAGGCCGCATCCCGCCTTGTGCTGCGCCATCGGATCGATAGATCTGCTCATGCCTTAAGAAAACTCAGGCGGCGTTAGCCGCCTCTTCCCACAGCCGCTCATACTCTTGCGGCGGCCGATAGCCCAGCGCCGAATGCAATCGCGTACGATTGTATTCCCGCTCAATATAAGCGCCGATCTCGGCCTGCGCCTGGGCCAAACTTTCATACTCGCTGCAGTCGACTTCCTCGCTTTTCAAAGTCTTGAAAAAGCTTTCCACGTACGCGTTGTCCTGCGGGCAGCCCTTGCGGCTCATCGATATCCTCGCGCCCGCTTGCCGCAGGGTGGCTACATAAGCTTCCGCGGCGTACTGCGAACCTTGATCGGAATGATGAATCCAGCCCGGCGCCGGACGCCGGCTGCTCAACGCTTGTTGCAGCGCCGCCAGCGGCAATTCGGTTTTCAGGTTCGGACCCACGGCCCAGCCCACCACGCGCCGCGAATACACGTCCAACACCACCGCCACATAGACGAAGTGGTTTCCCAATCGTACGTAGCTGAGATCGGAGCCCCACAGTTTGTTGGGACCCGTGGGTTGGAAATCGCGCGTCAGGTTTTCATAACGCCGCAGCGAGTGCTTCGAATCGGTCGTTCGCGGAACGGTGCGGCGACGTCGCCGCAAGAGCTTCTCTTCGCGCATCACCCGTTGCACGCGCTTGCGATTGACCAGCAGCTTTTGACGGCGCAGCTGTTGGGTCGTCCGCCGGGTGCCGTAGGCCGGATGGTCCAAGGCGGCGTGGACAATGGCCTGCCGCAGTTCCCCGACCTGCTCGCTGTCGGGTTTGGCCTGGCGGTAGAGGCTGGCTCGCGCCAGTCCGCTCAAGCGGCACAAATCGCGCGTGCTCAGCGTGCTCATGTTGCCTTGCCGCCTTGCGGCCCGTACTTCCTCAGCGACGCGCCGGTTCCACTGACGATGCGCGGCCGGCGCAGATCCTCGACACGCCGCAAGGCTGCGGACAAAAAATCAATCTCCATGGCCTGGCGGCCGATTTTGCGTTCCAGCTCCGCGAGGCGGGCCTGGGCTTCGTGGCCGGGCTCGACACGGGCGCTGCCGCCGGGACGCGCCCCGCGCCGGGAAAGGCTTCCTCGACGCCGTAGCGCTCGACTTGTGCCAGCCAGTCGTAGAGCTTTTCGCGCTTCACCTCCAGCTCGCGCGCGAGAGCCGAGCCGGACTCGCCGGCTTCGAGCCGCCGGACGGCCGCCAGCTTGAACTCCTTCGTGAATCGTCTTCGAGACAATCGAACCTCCTTACCGTTCCCTGGTTCATTGTCCCTTCTCTACTGGTCTCGCTTTTCGGGTCCATTCCAAAAACGATTCGCGTCGGGTCTGCGGCGCACCCAGTGAGGGTCACACACGAGAGGACGATGGTGAGGGGGACGACAGCCAGGGGGACAACGATGCGCCGTATCAGACTGCTCGAAATGGGTCCGCGCGGCCCGTTGGTTAGAGACATCATCGCGAGTCCGCGTTACGAACCCCGCCTTACGAACCCAGGGCCCCCAGCGCCTCTTCGAGTTCACTGCGCGCATGCAAGTCGCCCGAGCGGGCGGCGACTTCGATGCCTTTCTGGAAGACCGCGCGGGCGTCGTCCGGGCGCTCGAGCTTCTCGTAGGCCTTGCCCGCGTGGTAGTAGGCGGCTTGATAGTCGGGGTTGATCTCGAAGATGCGGTTGAACTCTTCGAGCGCCTTCTCATGCTCACCCTGCTTGACGTATTCCTGCGCCACACCGTAGCGGGCGAAGCAATCATTGGGGTTGATCTCGACGAACTGCTTGAGGGTTTCGAGGCGTTGTTTCTCCATGGTTCGGGCCCGGATCGGGTCGACTAAAGCCGGCGTACGCTTGTCAGCCGGGCGAAGGAACTCTACTATAGCAATCGGGTCCCGGGATGCCCTGCCCTTACTTCTCCCCCACCGAGCCGCTCGAAAAAACGAACCAAGCCGGGACGCTGCGTCCGCCGCTCGGCGAGTTGTATTCGGGGCGCTGCCGGTGCCGCAACGATGAGGCGGTTGCGCCCGCCGGAGACCTGATCGAGGAAGGGTGTAACTTCGGCTACGCCCGGACGATCTGTGCGCGCTTTCCCGGCGGCGAGGGGCCCGATGCGGTGCGATTCAGCTTGGCCCAGGACGATGGGCGCCACGTCCGCATCCGGTATGCGATTGAGCGGGACCACCTGCCCTTCAGTCACGGCTTGGCCGTGTTCGAGCGCGGGCGGGGGGAGTGGACAGGGGTGGATGGCTTGCTTCGGAGCCAAGCTGAGGCCTATTTGAAAAGTTATCTACGCTGGAAAGCAATGCAGGACCAGGCAGATGGAAGTTGAGGCGGACCGGTCTGAGACCCGCCTCTACAGACGCCCGGAGATTGGTGGCAAAGGGAGACCTATGGACGGTAAGCCGGTTAGTGATTCCTATTCCGAGCTTTCCGAGCTTGCACTGCCGAACGACTCGAACGGCTTGAAAACGCTGCTCGGCGGCAAGATCATGCACTTGGTCGATATCGCGGGCGCGCTGGCCGCCACGCGGCATAGCCGGTGTTTCGTCGTGACGGCCTCGTTCGACCACATGGATTTCGTCGAGCCGGTCTACATCGGCAACCTCGTCGTGTTGCGTGCCGCCGTGAACCGGGCCTTCCGCACGTCGATGGAGGTCGGCGTCAAGGTTTTCGCCGAAGACTTGCGAACGACCGATGTGCGTCACGTGGCTTCGGCCTATTTGACCTTCGTAGCCGTCGACGGGGAGCGGAAGCCGGTCGCGGTCGCCCCGGTGATTCCCGCTGGTGAAGATGAGCAACGCCGGTACCAAGAAGCGGATGAGCGGCGCTCATATCGCCTTTTGCGAAGGACTCGAAAGTCGGAGTCGGCCGGTGGTTGATTGCGCAAGGCCCTTAGCAAGGCCGGTTGTCTCTGCATTGAGGGTGAGAGTAACTCAGCCGCTCTGGGGTGAACGCAGCGGTCCACCCCTACGCAGGTGTTGCTGCGGGCCGAGGGTTGGGCCAAATCGGCGAGAATAGAGGCTGAGGGCCTTTCCGGCCTCGACTTCTCTTATGTGGCTTTCGCGGCTTTGCCGGGGATTCGTGTCGCTGCTGCTCGTCTGGGGCCTCGGGGTGCCGCAGCTGCCGGCGGCTGCCAGCGGGCAGGAAGACCCCCTTCGAAGCGGCACCTACCGCGGCCGCATTTTGACCGAGCAGTTTCGGCACCGTCAAGCCGTTGCTCGTCGGGCGCGGCAGGCCAAGGCTTCGCTGACACCTGAGCCCGTTGGGATCCTCCGACCCGACGTCGGTGAGATCGCCGTCATCGACAGCGCCGACGGGGTCGTGATCGAACCCAACACCTTCGATCTCCAGGGCCGCAGCGTACACTTCCTACCCGGCGGGGAAGGCTACGCCGTCGTGTCGGAAGATCTCGCCTTCGATGAGCAGGCGCGCGACGACGGTACAGCGATCGTCCTGGCTGACGACGCCGCCGTCAAGGTCGCGTTGCCGTTCCCGTTTTCGTTCTTCGGCGAGACGCACAACGAGATCTTCGTCCATTCCGACGGCAACGCGACGTTCGTCGAGCCCGAGACCTCCTCGAGCGCGCGGTCCCTGTCCCGCGCGGCGAGCGGCCCCCCGCGGATTGCGCCGTTCTTCGCGGATCTCGATCCCAGCCGGGTCGGAATGCCGGTCAAGACGTTCGCCACCTCGGAGCGCTTCGTCGTCACCTGGGACAGCGTTCCACCCTTCACCTCGGGCGGAGTTGGAGCTCGACAGACTTTTCAGCTCACGCTTCTCAGCGACGGCCGAGTCGAGCTTCACTTCGAAACCGTCACGTTGACGTCGGCCGTCGTGGGCATCCTGCCAGGGCGACTCGAAGGGGGCCAAACTGCGGTGGACCTCTCACAGGGCCTCGCCGCCCCCGTCGCCGGCGCGTTGGCGGAGATCTTCAGTGCAACTCGCAGCCTCGACACATTCGCTGCTGCACAGAAGTTCTACCGCAACCACGAAGATGCCTACGACTTCCTCGTCCTCTTCAATAGCCTAGGGCTGCGGGTCGGGCTGACCGCTTTCGCCTTCCAGCTCAATGTCCGAAACGAAGTGACCGGCATCGGCGAGCTGCTGACCGGTGCCGAAACGGTGGATTTCGGCACCCAGTTCGGCTCACCGCGCCGCCTGCAGAGTTTCATGAACATGGGGCCGCTTAGCAGCTACCCGGCCACTTCAACCGAGACGATCCCTACGCTCGGTGAGAACAACAGCCTGTCCGTGATGACCCACGAGGCGGGACACCGCTTCCTGGCGTACGTCGATTTCCTTGACCCGGCCACGGGGCTGCCCTCGAGGTCCCTGCTCGGTCGGCAGCAGGCGCACTGGAGCTTCTTCTTCAACACCGATGCCTCCGTGCTCGAAGGCAACCGCATTGACGACCGCGGCATAGCCTCGCCCCGCTTTGAAACCGCCGGCGCGGTCGAGAGCTACAGCGAGCTCGATCTGTATCTTATGGGGCTCCGAACGCCGGACGAAGTTGCCCCAACGTTCCTCGTCGAGAACCCCCGCAATTTTGTTGGTGGCGCCCGATCGGCTGCCAGCGCTCCCCGGTCGGGTATAGGCTTCGACGGCGACCGCACCGAAGTAAGCGTCGAGATGGTTATCGGCGCGGAAGGCCCACGGGTGCCCGACTCGACCGTCTCGCAGCGGCATTTCAACTTCGCGTTCATTCTGCTGGTCGACGCGGACAGTGACCCCTCCGCCGCGGATCTCGCCAAGCTGGACCGCATGCGGACCGAGTGGGAGCCCTTTCTAGAGGCCGCTACCGAGACTCGCTTGGTAGCGGAGACCACCCTCCTCCGGATGCTCCACCTTTCCATTTGGCCCGCTTCGGGCGTCCTGCTCGGGGCAGCGGGTGGGGCAACCGTCGAGGTGGGGTCCGCGCCTCTGGCTGACCTCGACGTCATGCTGTCAACCGATAACGGCGGTGTCTCGGTGCCGCCAGTCGTGTCGATTCCTCGGGGCGCGACCTCGGCGTCGTTCCCCGTTGAGGGGACCGCTGCGGGCGTTACCCTCCTGACAGCTCGGGCGGGGTCTGCCGGTTTCGACACGGCACAAGCGCGAGTCAAGGTCAAAGATGATGCCGCTGCGTTGCGCATCGAATTGGTTTCCGGCGGAGATCAGACGGGCGGATTGGGCGGTGACTTGGCGGAGCCGGTCGTTTTAAGGGTGCAGGATGACAGCCGGCTGCCTTACGCCGGTGTGACCGTCCGAGTCGAAGCCAACGACGATGGTGTGGTGACCCCGGCCTTGGCAGTAACTGATGATCGTGGCGAGCTGAGCCTTTCTTGGCGGCTGGCGGCAGCGGGCGAAAACAACACCCTAACGGCTCGGCTCGATGACGCGCCGCTGGTGAGGCGGGTCGTCCTGGCCCGGGCTCTCGGGCCTCAGCCCGCATTTCTTGCCGAAGCCGTCGTGAACGCCGCGGGTTTCAACCTTGGCCCTTCGGCGGCCAACGTGGCGATATCGCCCGGCGGCTTGATTACGATTTTCGGCATCGGCCTCGCGATTGAAGAGACAGCCGCAACGTTGTTCCCGCTGCCCACTTTGCTGGGATCAACCACCGTCACGATCAACGGTGTGCCGGCGCCCTTGCTGTTTGTCTCTCCGGGCCAAATCAATCTGCAGATCCTTTTCGGCGTTGTGGGCGACACGATCGAGATCGCCGTTTCCACACCAGCCGGAACGAGCGGAGTCATCACCGCGCCCGTGGGGGCAGTGCAGCCGGGAATCTTCTTCGATCCCGTGACTGGTTTGGGGGCGATCCTCAACAATGATGACGGCAGCGTGATTTGGGAGCGCCCGGCCCGCGCGGGCAGCATCATCGTGGTCTTTTGCACCGGCCTTGGCGCGGTCGAGCCGGCGGGGCAAACGGGCCTGCCCGCTCCGGCCGACCCGCCGGCCGAGACGCTGCTTCCGGTAACCGTGCGGGTCGCCGGCCGCGACGCAACCGTTTTCTTCAGCGGCCTAGCGCCTCTTTTTGCGGGGCTTTATCAACTCAACGTCCTCCTGCCCGACGACCTTGCACCCGGCCGGTACGTGCTCGTTGTCACGGTCGGCGGCCTGACGAGCAACGAGGTGTTCCTCGATGTCGAGTGACGGCAACCGAAGGTAGGATGAGCGGATGCCGTTCTTCCAGCCACAACTGCTAGCCGTGGGCTCCAAGGCCCCCGATTTCAGCCTTGCCGATGAAAGCGGTGGAGAGACGCGGCTGTCCGATCTTCGCGGCCGGGCTGTCGTGCTGGTCTTCTACCCGAGGGATGAGACGCCCCACTGCCGCCAGCAACTCTGCCAACTGAGGGACCGCTGGGGCTCCTTTCAAGGAAAAGGCGTGGGTGTTTTCGGTGTGAACCCGGGCAAGGCCAAGAGTCATCGCAAATTCCGGTCGCGTGACGACCTTCCGTTCCAGCTGCTCGTGGACGAAGGGAAGAAGGTCGCCGGCCTTTATGGGGCGGGTGGCCTTTTCATCAAGCGCTGTGCTTATGGCGTCGGGAAGGGGGGCGATGTCGTGTTCGCCGAAGCGGGCATGCCCTCCCCCGAGAGGATTCTGGCTGCCGTCGATCGGGCTTCCTAACGGCGGGGTCGGCGCGGACGCTGCTTGGTCCCTTCGTTGGACCGTGCCTCGTTGACGCGCAAGACCTTGTCGTCGATGGGTGCGCGGTTGAAGCGCTTGATCATGGCCTTCACGTCTTCGTCCGAGGCGGCCTCGACAAAGGCGAAACCCTTGGACTCCTGGGTCTCGAAATCGCGGATGACCTTCACCTCATCGAAGACAACTCCTTCGCTGTTGAGCCATCCCTCGATCTCTTCGGCGGTGACCCAAGCCGGGAGATTACCTATGAAAACCGTCCTACCCATGCAGTTGGCCCTTGATTGGCGTTCTCTAGATTAGCCGCTATTATTCCAGGAGTTGTGCAGGAAAGCAATCCGTTCCGCGCGACTCCGGACGGGCCACCTGCGGGAACACATTCACGTCCCCGCCGACAGGCTCGACTTTGCTACGCTCCAACGCGATGAAGGCTCTGCGTCCGAACCACCAAGGATTGCCTGTCCTTTTGCACTTCGTCGGGCTGGCGGCAACGACGCTGATCGGCTGCTCGGGCCCCTGGGATGTGCCCGACGAGCTGAGTCCCCGACTCATCTCGATCGTCGGGGCCAAGCTCATCGATGGTAGTGGCGCCCAACCCATCGAGGACTCGGTCGTCGTCACCGAAGGGACCCGCATTCGCGCAGCCGGGTCACGCAGCCACACACCGGTGCCAAAGGGCTCGGAGATCGTAGACGGCGCCGGCAAGACCGTGATCCCCGGCCTGGTCGAGCTGCATGCCCATTATTTCGGCGACCGGGCGGAAATGAAGCGCCTGCTTGCGGTCCAACTTAGTTTCGGCGTGACGACTTCCCGCAGCATCGGCGCTGACCAAAACGAGCACCTGGAAGTGGTTGCCGACGCGCGCACGGGGAAGATCGCGGCGCCGAGACTCTTCACGGCCGGACGGGGCTTCACGCATCCCGACGGCCACCCAATTGGATTGCCTTTCGTGCGGCGTCCGGCGACGGTTGCTAAAGCGCGAGCGGGCGTGGACGAACTTAGCTCGCAGAGGGTCGATTTCATCAAGATGTGGGTGGAGTCGAAAAACAAGACGCTGCTGAAGATCAGCGAAGAGATGCGCGTGGCCATCGTCGAAGCGGCCGGGAAGCCCCACATCCGCGTCGTGGCGCATGTTTTCGACGAAGCCGACCTGCGCCAACTCTTCGACCTCGGCGTGCGGGATTTCCTGCATTCGATTCGCGATACCGAGATCGAGGTTGCGTTGTTGGCGCAGCTGAAGGAGGGGAACGTCACGTTCACGCCGACGCTGACCGTGGCCGAGCGCGCATGGTATTTCGCCGAACATCCCGAAGATTTGGACGACCCGGAAGTGCGGGCTTCGCTCAACCCCGAGCTTCTCGAGGACATCCTCAAGCCCGAGACGCGCAAAGCGATGCTGGCCAACCCCAACCTGCCGCGGCTCAAGGCGGAGTATGAACGCGCCCAGCGTTTCGTCAAGACGCTTTCCGAGGCGGGTGTCCGTATCGGCGCGGGGTCCGATAGCGGGGCGGGGGTGATTCCCACCGGCTGGGGGACGCATCACGAGATGCAGTTGCTGGTCGCGGCGGGTTTGAGCTCGATGCAGGCGCTTCGGGCCGCGACACGCGACGCCGCGGAGCTGCTTGCGGATGGCGAGAGCGACTACGGGACAATTGCGGCGGGCAAGATCGCCGATTTAGTGATTCTCGATGCCGATCCGCTCCAAGGCATCGCCAACACGCGCAAGATCCATCGGGTGATGCAGGGGGGCAAGTGGCTTGAGCGATGATGAGATGAGTGCCGACGGCGCCGTCTCCCGAGTCATCGTAAGATTTGCCGCGGCTGCCTGCGGGAGCGGACGTAAAGGCCCCCACAAGCGGCGCGCGGGTCGCGTGTAGGATGACGGTTGCCCATCGCCCGGGATTTCGAACCGACGAGTCGGAGCCTCTGGCCCTTCACGCCACAGTCGTCGGTTGCGCGTTTATTTCACTGGAACCGCGATGATGTCGAGCGTGATCGAGCGGCCCTTGATTCCCGTCCCGGCGACGAGCGCTTTCGAGGCCGCCGGCGGGCTCTTGGGATCGTAGTACTCCGGGCGGATTTCGTTGAGCTTCGTGCTCGGGTCGCTGTCGGCGGGGTAGTACGTGGCTTTGGCCAAGTGGTCCAGGTTGCTGCCGGTCCGTCGGAGGATTCCCATGAGGGAGGCGAATATGTCGTGGATCTGTTCCGAGCTGCTGCCGCCCTCCCGCCCATACAACCCTGAGATGTAGATGGTCGACGGGTGGTACAGGCGCGCGATGCGGCTGAAGACGGGCGAGGCCCGGTCGCCCGGGGGTGTGAGATGTTCGATGCCCTTGGCGGAGCTTCCCGCGGGCGCGCCGGTACGGGCGATCACTTCGATCTCGATGGGGTTTTGGCTCGTCCATTCGACAAACGTCATCGGGGGAGCCTTGTTGCCGAAGAACACTACAATCTGCTCCTCGGACTTGGCAGTCTCGGCAATCGGTTGCACGAACGACTTGACGTGGACGACGTCGGCGAGACCCAAGCCGAGGAAATCAAGGGTGGCTTTGATCTGCTCCATGGTGGCCCAGGTGGCCTGCGCGACGTTGCCCTCGCGGGCGGCGCGGCCCGAGATGTAGACCCGTGGACCTTTGGGTAGGATGGCGACGTGGTTGGCGCCAGGCGCCCCGGCTAGAGCCGAGCTGCGGAGGAGGATGATAGCGCTGGGATCCCGCGGCGTCGGCGCGATCGCGTCGGCCGCCACCAAGACGCGCGGGTCCGGAAAAGCACCCGCGACCAGCGAGACAGCCGGTCTAGTCGCTCCCGGAAAGTTCGCGGCAACGGCGCTCTTGACCGCCGCAGTCACTTCAGGCCCGCGCACGGAAATGTTCAGTTTGACGGCCTTGTCCAGCGCGGAGCCTGCCTCGCGAAGCGCGATATCAACGTTCTTGAGCACCTGGGCGATTTGAGCGGAAGCATCCGCTTTGTCGACCAGTTTGCCGTTGCTGTCCACAGGCAAGAACTGCGCTGTGTGGGCCAGCGCCGAGCCGGTGACGACCACCGCTTGTGATCCGCCGGCCTCTCCGTTCGAACCGACATGACGGACGCCGGCGGCCATACATAAGCCGCAGCACGCCAGAGAGAGGGCGAGACGGAGAAAGCGATGCGAGAGACGCGGGGGTTGGCTGTGAATCATTGAGGGCTCCTGCGAACGAATCCGACCGCTTAAGAGACGTCCAGGCGCTGGGCTCGAGATCGGATCCGAGCCACTATATCAAAACCAAGCTCTGAAGTAGAAAGCCGCCGGTCTCTTCGAGCCGTTTGGTACGCGGGTTGGGTGGCGTCGTCGGGGTCAGGCAGCGGGGGCGGCAGCACAGACATCGGCGGCGACGCCACTGAACTTCCCGAAGTTCTCCTGGAAGCGCGCTGCCAGAGCGCGGGCGGCCTGGTCGTACGCCGCCCCATCGGCCCACATCCCGCGGGCGTCTAGGACCTCGGTGGGAACACCGGGACAGCTCGTCGGGACGCTCACACCAAAGACCGGATGGGGTATGAACTGTACTTCGCTCGGCGCGCCGGGGTCGAGCACCCCGGAAAGGGCGGCACGCAGCATGGCGCGCGTGTGGGGCAGGTCCGTGCGCTTGCCCACGCCGTACGCGCCGCCGGTCCAGCCCGTGTTGACCAGCCAGCAGCCGACTGGGTGCCGGCGCAGCCGCTCGCCGAGCATCTCGGCGTACAACGACGGACTGCGCGGCAGGAAGGGCGATCCGAAACAAGCGCTGAAGGTCGCGGAAGGCTCGTTGCCCAGGCCCCGCTCGGTACCGGCCACTTTGGCGGTGTAGCCGCTCAAGAAGTGGTACATCGCCTGCTCGGGAGAGAGTTTCGAAATCGGCGGAAGCACACCGAAGGCATCGGCGGTCAGGAAGACCACGTTCGACGGCTGGCCCGCGACGCCGGGAATCACAGCGTTGTCGATGAAGTCAACCGGGTACGCGGCGCGAGTGTTCTCGGTGATGGAGTCGTCATCGTAATCAATTGCCCGTGTCTCGGAATCGAACACGACGTTCTCGAGCACCGAACCGAAGTGTAGCGCGTTCCATATCTGGGGCTCCTTTTCGTAGCTCAGCCGGATGCACTTGGCATAGCATCCGCCTTCGAAATTGAATACGCCCGTATCACTCCAGCCGTGCTCATCATCGCCGATCAGCCGCCGCTCAGGGTCGGCCGAGAGGGTGGTCTTGCCGGTTCCGGACAAGCCGAAGAAAAGCGCCACATCACCCCCCTCCCCCACGTTGGCCGAGCAGTGCATGGGCAAGACCTTGCGCTCGGGCAGCAGGTAATTGAGGAGGCTGAAGACGGACTTCTTCATTTCGCCTGCGTACCTCGTTCCCCCGATTAGCACCAGCTTCTTGGTGAAGTTGAGCACGACGAACGCCTCGCTGCCGGTACCGTCGCACGAAGGATCGGCGTGGAGGCCCGGCGCGTAAATGATGGTGAACTCGGGCCGGTGGTCGGTCGCCGTGTCCGCGTCGGCACGCACGAAAAGCTGGCGGGCAAAAAGGTTGTGCCACGCCAGTTCCGTGACGGCTCGGATCGGCAGCGAGTAGGCGCGGTCGGTGCCGGCGTAACAATCCTGCACGAAGACGTCCCGGCCCTCGAGGTAGGAGCCGATCTTCCGGTGCAGGCGCTCGAAGTGTTCGGGCGACATCGCGCGGTTGACTTCGCCCCAATCGACACTGTTGCGGGTGATGTCGTCCTCGACGATGAAGCGGTCCGTCGGCGAGCGGCCGGTGTATTGCCCGGTGCGCACCACCAGCACACCGTTGGCGGCTAGGTGCCCCTCGTTGCGGTGGAGCGCCTGCTCGACTAGGCGTGGCGTGCTGAGGTTCCAGTGGACCGAATTGACATTATGAATGCCGTGTTCGGCAAGATCTGTGCCGCTGAACTGAGTCCCGATGTTTTCCATAAAGAGTTTCCTCGGCGGGAAGACCCCAAAACCGAACTATGGGCGCCGTTCGACCTCAACGCCCCGCCCGAACTATGACGGTCGCCCCCATCGTCAGGGGCTGCTTCTGAGTGGCTTCTGTCGACAGGGGGATACGAGTGCGTCCGGGCACGATCTGTTCAACCGTCGTGGCAACGTTCCTGCCACTTCCGTAGCGTACGAGCAGTGGGACGAGCTAGACTTTTGTCCGGTATTTCGAATGAAGCAGCTTGAGCTTCTCGCTTAGAGAAAGCTTCTGCAACTCCTCTTCCTCGCGCGCTTTGATTTTCGGGTCGGGCCCGAACAACCGCTTCGTGATCTTGCCTTCCCGCTGGGGTTCCTTGCGGCGCTTGCGGGGCCCATCGGCACGGCGCGCCCCGGCGCCGGAGGCACGAGATCCCCGGGCTCGCTGTCCCTCAGTACCCGGACCTCCAGCTCGTTGTCCAGCGCCCGGCCGCGCCGCGCGTGCCGCCCTAGCCAACTCACGCGGGTCTTTGAGAGAAAGCGAGATGCGCTTGCCATCCCTCTCCAGCGCGCGGATGAAAACCGTCACCCGGTCGCCGATCTTGAACTCGGGCTTGGCCTCTTTGCCGGGTCCATTGGACAATTGAGAGATGTGTACCAACCCGTCGTGGTCGGCTCCTATGTCGACAAAGGCTCCGAAGTCGGCGATGTTGGTCACGACGCCCTCCACCTTTTTGCCGGGCTGGATCTCGTCGGCCGCGAGGAGCTCAATGGGAAGGCTTGGCGGCGTGAACGGGCCGCGCGGGTCTCGCGCCCCGGGCCGGAATTGCTCAACGATGCCTCGGAGCAGCTCAACGGGGTGCTTCGCGTCCTGCAGCTCGTCGAGTGGAACGGTGTCCAGTGTCTCCGACCGCTCAAGCGCTTCAGCAGCCGAGACGCCTGCCGCCGCGAGGATCTTCTCCGCTTGCGGATACATTTCCGGATGGATGCCGGTGCTGTCCAGAGGGTTCTCCCCATCTCGCACGCGGACGAACCCGACAGCCTGCTTGTAGATCCGGACGCTTAGTCCGGATACGTTCTGGAGTTGCTCGCGTTTGGCGAACGGCCCCTTACTCTTGCGATGCTCCACCACGCGCTTGGCGACCCGCTCGGTCATGCCCGGGAGAAGGGCGAAGAGCTCGGCCGAGCCCGCGTTGAGATCAACTCCTACGTGGTGAACCGCCGATTCGACGGTGGTGCGCAGTCCCGCCTTTAACCTTTTCTGATCGACCTCATGGTGGAACTGCCCTACGCCCAGCAAGCGAGGGTCGACGTTGACGAACTGTGCAAGGGGATCCTGCAGCCGTCGGGCCAGGCAAGCGGCGCTGCGCTGGGCAGGGGGGACCGCGGGCATCTCACGGCGTGCAGTTTTCGAAGTGGCGTAGATCCAACTGCCGGTCTCGCTGAGCTTGGTCCAATAGATGTCTTTGGCGCCTACCTTTCGAATGGAGCTGCGAACGAGAGTCTCGACTTGGCGAATTCCGGGCCCGTTGGCCATCACGATGGCGTCAACCCGATGGCGGCGGAGCAATTCGCTGAGGGGGACAAAGGCTTCCTCGACCGCCGCGCGGTCCGACTTCGCCATCCCGGGAGGGCCGGGCATCGTTGTGGGCCCGCTGTCTGATGCGGAGGCAGGGGCCTCGGCGGAAGCGGTAGGAGCCGAATCGGCGCTTTCTGTCGCTGCCGCTGCTTGCTCGGACGACTCGCCGGTTTCCGGTTCGGGTTGAACGGATTCTTCGGCTTCCCTGGATTCCTCGGGCGGCGCAGCTTCTACTGTGGGGGATTGCTCCGCGGGGCCGGGTTGGCTCTCATTCGACGTTTCATCCGTGCTCGCAGTCACTTCATCTGCGACCACAGACTCACTGGCGTCTGATTCGGCGGCAGGGACCTCGGTCGAGGCGTCAGCCGCGCCGCTGGGCGCTGAGGTAGCGCCGGTCGCGCCTGCGGCCGCAGCACCCTTGGCGGCGCCATCCTCTGCCGACGCTTCGGGGTTGTCACTCCTGGCTTCGGCTCCCTCCGGGCGATACACGATGGCGCCCTCGAGGAAGCCTCCATCGGGTCCCACAACCGCAGCCCGCCAGCCGCCCGAACGTCCTGTCTCCAGTCCGATGACGGTGATGCGTCCGGCGGGCGGATTTTTGAGAACCTTCTCGAGGTTCCTCTGGTACACCTCGATTGCCGCCCCGTCGCAGCGACCGTTGAGACGCTGTGTCAGCTCGCTGCGCAACGCCGGGCCGAGGTAATCCTGCAACGCGATGCAGGCCACGTCGCCCAACTGCAGGCATACCGCGGAGTTCGCCGGCCGGGATTCGAGCAGGCGTCCGAGGATAAACGAGATTGCCCGGCTGACGGGCAGCTCGATCTCATGACCAAGCCCCGCTTCTCTCTCGGTCCGGCGAATCGCCAGCATCTGACGCCAGGAGACGTTCTTGACCTTCGCCCGGTACCCAAGCAGTGGTCTGGCCCTCGCCTTCCCGCTACCCTGCAACCGCTGGTCTTTGGGCACGGTCAGCAGAGCGTGGTCGAGCATGATCAGGCGCAAACCCTGCCGGACCGCGGAATCTTCCGCCACTCGCCGCGCCATGATGGTGCGCGCGCCTCGAAGCGCATCGGCGGGCGAGACGACACCCTTCTCGGTGTCCACATAGGGCTGCGCGGCGGCCGCCAGATCGTTGTTCTCAAGTCGCTGATCCCACAGGGCTTCGGCCAAAGGCACAAGGCCCTTCTCGATCGCTTCGTCGGCGGCGGAGCGCCGTCTGGGCTTGAACGGGAAGTAAAGGTCTTCGAGCTCCCAACGGTCCGTCGTGGACTCGATTTGGGCACGCAATTCGGGGGTCAGCCTGTCTTTTTGCCCGATGGCCGTAAGGATCGTGATGCGGCGGTCTTCGAGATCGAGAAACTGCCGCAGACGCTCGTCAATGGCCTTCAGACGCTCTTCGGTCAGGCCCGAGGCGATATCGGGACGATAGTAGGCAAGGTAGGCCAGCGTGGAGCCCGCTTCAAGCTCTTGAACCAGCTTGAGCAGATCAGAGAGCTGGATTCCTGCTTCCTCGGCGATCCGCAGGTAGGCGGGACTAGGAAGACCAGTGAGCGACTTCATTACTCAGAAGCGACCGAGACCCCAGGACGCCTTACTGTATCATAACGTCATGTTTTTGAGCCACCGAGCCCGCTGCTTGGCCCTGCTCTTGGGGGTTGTGGGCCCCGGTTTGGCGGACGCGCAGGTCATCGAGTTCGACTCGCAAGGGCTGCACTATCAGACCCTTTCCCGACAGGGCTTGACGCTCATGTATGCCCCTCTTCCTCTCACGGTGCGCCGGTTCGCCGTCGTGCAGGTGTCGTTCAGCAATGGGAGCGCTCGCAGCAGGTTGGTGGGGCCGACGGATTTCTACTTCGAGGCGGCGCAAGGAAGGGTAATGCGTGCCGCTCCGGAGGAGGTCGTCGTCCGCGAGCTGTACCGCAAAGCGGGCCGCAATGAGGTGATGAAGCTCCAAGTGGCCTACGAGAAGGCCCTTTACGGAAACCAGAAGATCCGTTCCAACAACGGGTATGAGAAACGCCGGCAAGCCGCGCTCGTTGCCGGTTCGAAGGGATTGAAAGCGGCGGCGGCCGCTTCGGCCCTTTCGTTGGTCAGGACCCATCTGGCTCCGGGCGGCTCGACCGACGGCGCGATCTTCTTTGAAAACGGCGGCAAGAGCCTCGGCGAAGGCCGCCTGGTTACCCGTCTACGAAACGGCGACGTGTTCGAGTTTCGCCCCCAAAGCGCGGCAGCCGAGTAGAGTGCCTTTGGGTGAAGGGGTTGGCCTTGTATGCGGTCGGAGCAGGTCCCCTGACGATTGGGCAGACGCCAAGGCCGGCACTTCCTTCCCCACGGCCGCCGTGGCACAATACACGCCATGATCGTCACCGACGCTGCCTCCCGTGCCGTCTTTCGCGCCGACAAGATGGGCAAGGCGGACCTTGCCCTCAGCGAGCACTTGTTCGCCGGCCTCAACTCATTTGAGGCCGGCCAGGAACACCAACTCCACACCCACGCCGGCCAGGACAAGCTTTATTTTGTCCTGGCGGGAGAAGGGGACGTTACCGTGGGCGAGGAGCAAACCCATATCAAAACAGGCGATTTAGTTCTGGCACGTTCCGGCGAAGAGCACGCGTTGACTAACCCCGGACCGCATCGATTGGTAGTCATGGTCGTGATGGCGCCGCCGCCGAGGAAGTAGACAACAACGGCAAAGTTGCTGTTGCGGCGGAGGCTTCAAGGCCCCAGGACAGAGGTCTTCCTCACGCCGTAAGCTAGCGCCGAGAATCATTCCCGCGACCGGAACCACGATCGCACCTCCGCCGGGCCTGCGGAGCCCGATGAAGCCGGCATCAGCACGGACCAACCACGCACTCGCCGGCGACCGCCTATTGAATCCCGCAAATTATTATGACACTTTTTGATAGTGTGGAGCATCTATATATGTATGGGCAACCCCAAAGGTGTGAAGCGGGATTTCAAGGCGCTGGAGAAGCGCCGTTTCGAAGCGATGCGGCTGCTCCACCAAGGCCACAATCAGTCCGAGACGGCGAGACGGCTGAACGTCGCTCGCCAAACCGTCAGTGAGTGGCGGCGGCAATACCGCGAGCAGGGTGCGGCCGGACTCCGCCAGGCCGGGCGCGCCGGACGCAAGCCGCTCCTCGATGCCGCACAACGCGAACGCCTGACGTCGCTGCTGCTGGAAGGCCCGGAAGCCCACGGCTTCCCAACGCCCCTGTGGAGCTGTCCGCGGGTGGCTCGGCTGACCGGAGACGAGTTCGGGGTCGCATACCACGCAGGCCACGCCTGGAAGATCCTGCGAGCGCTCGACTGGAGCCCGCAACGCCCGGCCGGAAAGGCGCGCGAGCGCAACGAAGAGCGGATCCGCACCTGGAAGCGCAAGACCTGGAAGCGCATTAAAAAAAAGCCCAAAACGAAGGCCGTACGCTCGTCTTCATCGACGAAAGCGGATTGAGTCAGAAGCCGCATCGCTGCCGCACCTGGGCGCCACGTGGCCAAACACCGGTGCTGCAGTTTAACTTCAACTGGGAGAAGCTTTCCGTCTCGGCGGGGCTGACGCTGCGTAACTTCTACTTCCGGCTCTATCCCGGTGCGATCGGCAAAGAGCAAGTGACCGACTTTCTCAAGGCGTTGGTACGTCATATCGATCGCCCGCTGCTGATCGTCTGGGATCGGCTGCCGGCGCACCGTAGCCGCCTGGTGCAAGAGTTCATCGAACTCTCCGAAGGCCACATCGCAACCGAGTACTTGCCACCCTATGCGCCGGAGTTGAATCCGGTGGAATACATCTGGGCTTACTGGAAGCAGCACGAGTTGCCGAACGTCTGTCCGAAAGACTACGGCGAGCTGAACGAGCGGGCCCGCAAGGCACTCCGCCGCATGTACCGCAAACCGCGTTTGATCACGGCCTTCTGGAAACAGTCTTCTCTTTGTTTTGACTGACTCTATATTATGCGGGAGTCAATAAGGTGTATCGCGGATTGAGTCTGATTGCCATGGTAAGGTAGTCATAGGATAATTGAAGAAGATGAAGTCAGCCTGTTCCCGCGCCGGATGATCGGCCCAAGGAGTTTCGGGTGAAGCGAAACGGACCGGACGAAACGCTGCGCTGCTCTTTCTGCCATAAGACCCAAGAGGTCGTCGGCAAGCTGATCTCCACGCCCGGCGACTACCCCAAGGCCTACATCTGCGATGAATGTGTGGTGGTCTGCAACTCGATCCTCGAGGATGACCGCCGCGAGCAGCCGGCAAGCAGCGCGTTGACTCTCCTGAAGCCCCAGGAACTCGATGACCGTCTCGACGAGTATGTGGTCGGCCAAGAACGGGCGAAGAAGAAGCTCGCCGTGGCCGTCTACAACCACTACAAGCGCGTCCTCATGACGAAGCAGCACGCGAACGACGACGTCGAGTTGCAGAAGTCCAACATCTTGTTGATCGGGCCCACCGGGACCGGGAAGACGCTGCTGGCGCAAACGCTGGCAAGAATTCTCGATGTCCCCTTTGCGATCGCCGACGCCACCACTCTCACCGAGGCGGGCTACGTCGGCGAGGATGTCGAGAATATCATCCTCAAGCTGCTGCAGGCGGCCGACGGCGATGTCCAGAAAGCACAGCAAGGCATCATCTACATCGACGAGATCGACAAGCTCAGCCGCAAGGACGAGAACCCCTCGATCACGCGCGACGTCTCGGGCGAAGGCGTGCAGCAGGCGTTGCTGAAGATTCTGGAAGGGACGACCGCGAATGTACCTCCGCAGGGTGGCCGCAAGCATCCCCATCAAGAGTTCACGCCGGTCGACACGACGAACATCCTGTTCATTTGCGGCGGCGCCTTCATCGGGCTCGAGAAGATCATCGGCCGCCGGCTGAATCAGCGGGTGGTGGGCTTTCGTTCACCGCAGGACGATGCGGGGAAACCGACCCCTGGGAAGTTCGAAGGTGCGGAGAGGGATACGGAGCTGCTGGAGCAGGTCCAGCCGCAAGATCTGATCCGCCACGGTTTCATTCCCGAGTTCGTCGGGCGTCTTCCGGTCAGCACGATTCTGACCGACCTCAACGAGGCTGCCTTGGTGGAGATCTTGACCCGCCCGAAGAACTCCCTGGTGCGCCAGTACCAGAAGCTGTTCGAATTCGAGAACATCGATTTGACCTTCAAACCGGACGCCCTGGACTCGATAGCGGCGCTGGCGCTCGAGCGCAAAGTGGGCGCCCGCGGGCTGCGGATGATTCTCGAAGAACTAATGCTCGACGTGATGTATTACCTGCCGTCAAAGAAGATGGTTAAGGAATTCGTGATCACCCAAGAGATGGTCGATAACCACAACGTGAGCCTCACCGTCCTCGAAAAGGCCGGTTGACACCGGCGCGCCCTCACGCCGGCCACCCGCAACCCAGATCTGTCCGCAGGCCAATCCGATTCCCGGGTGGGGCCGGACGAAGCCTGTGACTTGCGGCGGATCAGTCCGGCTCCGACCACCCGCTACAATAAAGAGAAGGCTGCGGCGGAGGACCCATGCAATCGAAGAAGGAACCGGTGGACAGTTTTCAGCTCCCGATGATGCCCATCCGGGACGTGGTGATCTTTCCCCACATGATGACGCCGTTCGTGGTGGGACGGCCCTCAAGCGTTCACGCGCTTGAGGACGCTCTGGCGGCGGACAAGAGGATCTTTCTCGCCACCCAGCACGACGCGTCGGTGGACGACCCGACGCCGGACCAGATCTACCAGGTGGGCACGATCGTTTCGATCATCCAGAGCCTGAAGCTGCCGGACGGTAATATCAAGGTCCTCGTCGAAGGCGTCGAGCGCGCGCGGTTGATGTCGATGATCGCCGAAGAGGGTTTCCAGCGCGCTGTGGTTCAGGTGCACCCGCCACGGGCCGACGCCCCCCCCGAGAGCGAGGCGCTGATCGCGCGCGTGACGTCGCAGTTTGAGCAGTACGTCAAGCAGAGCCAGAACCTCAATTACGAGACCATGATCGCCGCCGTGCGCGTGGACGATCCCAGCAAGCTGGCCGATACCGTAGGTGCCAACCTGCAGCTCACGGTCCCGGAGAAGCAAGATCTGCTCGAGATATTCGACCCCTACGAGCGCCTGACGCGCATTGCCGATGTGCTCGACATCGAACTCGAGAAGATGAACGTCGACCGCACGATCCAGGGCCGCGTTAAGCGCCAGATGGAGAAGGCGCAGAAAGAGTACTACCTCAACGAGAAGATCAAAGCCATCCAGAAAGAGCTGGGCAAGGGCGAGAAGAGTGAGTACGACGAGTTACGTAAGAAGGTTGAAGACGCGGGCATGACCAAGGACGCCCGTGAGAAAGCTCTGGCCGAGCTGAAGCGGTTGGAGAACATGCCGCCGATGTCGGCCGAGTCGACGGTTTCCCGCAACTACATCGATTGGCTGCTGGCCGTCCCGTGGAAGAAGAAGTCGCGTGAAATTCGCAACCTCTCGTTCGCCGAGAAGGTGCTCAACGATGACCACTATGGTCTCGAAAAGGTCAAAGAGCGCATTCTCGAGTTCCTCGCGGTGCGCCGCCTCGTGAAGGACCCACGCGGGTCGATCCTGTGTTTCGTTGGGCCTCCGGGCGTCGGCAAGACCTCGCTGGGCAAGTCGATCGCACGGGCCACGGGCCGCAAGTTCGTGCGACTGTCGCTGGGCGGTGTGCGGGACGAGGCCGAGGTTCGCGGCCACCGCCGCACCTATATCGGAGCCTTGCCGGGCCAGATCATCCAAATGATGAAGAAGGCGGGCACGAGAAACCCCGTCTTCATGCTCGATGAGCTCGACAAGATGTCGACCGACTTTCGCGGTGATCCCTCGGCGGCGCTGATGGAAGTGCTCGATCCCGAACAGAACCACATGTTCATGGACCACTATCTCGACGTCGAGTACGACTTGAACAAAGTGTTCTTCATCGCCACCGCGAATGTGCTTCACACCATGCCGGCGCCGTTGCTCGACCGGTTGGAGGTGATCCGGCTGAGCGGCTACACCGAGTACGAGAAGGTCGAGATCGCGGAGCGTCACCTGATCAGCAAGCAACTGTCGACCAACGGCCTCAACGAGTCAGATCTCAAGTTCAGCCGCGAAGGCTTGCTGGCGATGATCGAGCAATATACACGCGAGGCGGGCGTGCGCAACCTCGAGAGAGAGATCGGCAACACCTGCCGCAAGGTGGCCCGCAAGGTCGTCTCGCGGCCGAAAGGTGCGAAGAAGCGTCGAACGATGGTTGTGCCGAAGGCTCTTGCCGGCCTGCTCGGGGTGCCGAAGTACCGTGACCTCACCGCGGAGAAGAAGAACGAGATCGGCACCGCCATCGGCCTGGCCTGGACCGAGGTGGGCGGGCAGCTCCTCACCGTCGAAGCTACCTTACTCGACGGCAAGGGCCAGTTCACGACAACCGGCAAGCTCGGTGACGTGATGCAGGAGTCAGCCCAGGCGGCCATGAGCTACGTCCGCTCGCGGTCCCAGAATCTGGGCGTGCCCAAGGACTTCTACCGGCACCTCGACATTCATGTGCACTTCCCCGAAGGGGCGATTCCCAAAGACGGCCCCTCAGCCGGCATCACCTTGACCACAACGCTCGTGAGCGCCTTGACGCGCATTCCCGTTCGCGGCGACGTCGCCATGACCGGTGAGGTGACCCTGCGCGGTAAAGTGCTTCCCATTGGCGGTCTGAAGGAGAAGCTGCTGGCGGCTCATCGGCAAGGCATCCATGACGTGATCGTTCCCAAGGAGAACGAAAAGGACCTTCCCGATATCCCGGAGATCATCCGCAAGGAGGTCAAGCTCCACTTTGTCGAACAAATGGACGAGGTCCTGATGATCGCCCTGGAGCGTCCGCTGGAGGGTTTGGGTCAGCCTAGCGTACCGCCGGAGGCCCTTGAGACGGTACAGCCCGACTCAGCCAAAGAGAAGAAGCTGCACGAACGCCCAGGGTTCATGTAGGCGTGCCGCGCGCGTCGGCACGCGGTGACACGACTGGAGTTTGCTGACGACCGCACCAGTCCCGCCGCTACCGCGGCCTTAACCGCCACCTGGCGGTTGCGATACGGAAGCTCGAAAACCGTTCCTGTTCGTCTATCGAAGACCGATCGCACTTCGCTTCGATCATGTCCGTCGAGTTCGTGTTGAGCGCATCGTCTGCGCGCCAGTTTCCCAATGACCGCCTTCCAGAAGTTGCCTTCGTCGGCCGCAGCAACGTGGGGAAGTCAAGCTTGCTCAACACATTGTTGGTTCGCGGCACCAGACGCAGGGGCGCGGCTGGTCCGGTGGGCCGCCGCCAACTCGCGCAAACCAGCCGCACGCCCGGCCGCACACGCACTGTGAACTTTTACCGCATCGAAAAAAGATTCTACTTCGTCGACCTGCCCGGCTACGGCTACGCGAAGGTCTCCCGTAAAGCCCAGGAGGACTGGCGGCGGCTCGCCGAAAGCTATCTGCTCGAGCGCGCGCCGCTGCGCTTGGTGGTCCTGATCATCGACTCGCGCCACGGGCCGACCGCGCTGGACGAGCAAATGCGCGACTGGCTGACGGCCCACCAAACGCCGTTCGTCGTGGTGGCCTCGAAATCTGATAAATTAAAAGCAGCGGAGCGAGTTCGAACCCTTCGGACGGTCGAGCGGCAGGTCGGCTCCGTTCTATCCTTTTCCGCCAGGACGGCCGAGGGACTTCCCGCGCTGTGGGGCGCGATTCGCGAGGCCCTTGCATCCTAACCTTTCCACAACCCAAATCTCTTTTTTTTCGAGGTACACATGGCAACTCGTACGCAGGAGCAGACTCCCGCTCTGGATCTGGCTGCTCTGAAAGAAATGAACATCACCCAGCTCACTGAACAAGCCAAGGAGCTGACCATCCAAGGGACGGCGAACCTGCGCAAGCAGGAGCTGATCTTGAAAATCCTGCAGGGCCAGGCCGAGAAGAGTGGGCTCATCTTTTCCGAGGGTGTGCTCGAGACTCTCCCCGAGGGGTTCGGCTTTATGCGCGCCCCCGAGTACAACTACCTGCCGGGTCCCGACGACATCTACGTTTCCCCTTCGCAGATTCGCCGCTTTGACCTGCGCACCGGCGACACCGTTTCCGGGCAGGTGCGTCCGCCCAAGGAAGGCGAGCGCTACTTCGCCCTCATCAAGGTCGAGGCCATCAATTTCGAGCCGCCTGAAGCCTCGCGCAATAAGATCTTCTTCGACAACCTGACGCCGCTCTATCCCGATCAGCGGCTCCACCTGGAAACAACGAAAGAGAACCTCAGTGGCCGCGTCATGGACCTGCTGACACCGATCGGCAAGGGCCAGCGCGGTCTGATCGTCGCGGCGCCCCGCACGGGCAAGACGATGCTGTTACAGTCACTTGCTAATTCGATCACAGCGAACCATGCGGACGTCGTAATGATCGTGCTGCTGATCGACGAGCGCCCTGAAGAGGTGACCGACATGCAGCGCTCGGTGAAAGGCGAGGTCATCAGCTCCACCTTCGACGAGCCGGCCACGCGACACGTTCAGGTAGCCGAGATGGTCATAGAAAAAGCCAAGCGGCTCATCGAGCACCAGAAGGATGTCGTCATCTTGCTGGACTCGATCACGCGCTTGGCGCGCGCTTACAACACCATCGTCCCGCCCTCGGGCAAAGTGCTCTCCGGCGGCGTCGACTCGAACGCCCTGCAGCGTCCGAAACGCTTCTTCGGTGCGGCGCGCAACATCGAAGAAGGCGGCTCGCTCACGATCGTCGCCACCGCCCTGGTCGAGACCGGCAGCCGCATGGACGACGTGATCTTCGAGGAGTTCAAGGGCACCGGCAACATGGAGATCCACCTCGACCGCCGCCTGGTTGACAAACGCACCTTCCCCGCGATCGATATCGCGAAGAGCGGAACGCGCAAAGAGGAGTTGTTGCTGTCGAAAGAAGAGCTCAACAAAGTGTGGGTCCTGCGCAAGGTCCTCAGCCAGATGTCATCCGTCGAAGCCATGGAGCTCCTGCTCAGCCGCATGGGCAAGACCCGCGCTAATAGCGAGTTCCTGGCGGCGATGAGCGACTAGGTAAGGACAGGCACTCCTGCCGGTCCGCCGGCGCCCAGCACCGACAGGTGTCCCATAGACCCGCCAACCGTCGCCGGCTTCTCTTCCACTCCTGACGGCTGCCTCCCTCGGCTACAATCAGTCGAACCATGCCTGGACTGCGACATTCTCAGATCGCTCGATCCTGTTATTGGCTGGCCGCGGCGCTTCTCGCCCCCCTGTTGGTCCTGGTCTCGGGCTGCCAAGATAGCTCGTCCCCGCGCGACGGACGCCTGACCGTAGCCGTCATCCCGATGGGCACGACTCACGAGCACTGGAAGTCCATCCACGCGGGAGCGCGGAAGGCCGCTGCGGAGATCGACATCGAGATCATCTGGAAGGGCCCGCAGGTCGAGGACGACCGCGGTCAGCAGATCTCGGTCGTAGAGGACATGATCTCGCGCCGCGTGGACGGCATCGTCCTCGCGCCACTGGATCGCACCGGCCTGCGCCAGGTGGTCGGGGAAGCAAAACGGGCGGGCATCCCTACCGTCGTCGTCGACTCCGGCCTAGAAGGCGATGAGCACATCAGCTTCGTGGCGACCGACAACCGCCAGGGCGGCGTGTTAGGCGGGCGGCGTCTCATCGAGGTCCTCGAGGGCCAGGGCAAGATCATTCTCATGCGCGTGATCGTGGGCGCCGAGAGTACCATGCGGCGCGAACAGGGGTTCCTCGCGGAGATACGCAAGCATCCCGGAATCAAGATCCTCAGTGACAACCAGTACGGCGGCGTCACCACCGAAACGGCCTACCAGATCGGCGAGAACCTGCTGAATCGCTTCCCTGACGTCGACGGCATCTTCTGCCCGAACGAATCCACCACCTTCGGTATGCTCCGCGCGCTAACCGACTCGGGCAAGGCCGGCAAGGTGAAGTTTGTCGGTTTCGACACGAGCGAGAAACTGATCGCCGCTCTTGAGGATCGCCACCTTGACGGCTTGGTGTTGCAGAATCCCTTCCGCATGGGCGAACTCGGCGTGAAGACGATTGTCGAATACGTGCGAGGCTCGAACCCCAATCCCGAAGCGCGCATCGATACCGGGGTCGCCGTCGCCACGCACGAGAACATGGCCGAGCCCCAGATCCAAGCCCTCCTGCGCCCCCCGCTGGAGAAATACCTGGAATACTAGTGGAATGTCGCGGAGATTCCTTAGGCGCAGGAGTATCCAGTGAGACTGTAGGGGCGGGCCCCTGTGCCCGCCCGGTTGCTCGTTTACCATCAAGTTTTCTTTGCGACAGTCCATTAGCTTCGTGTCACGCCACCCCCGCCTGCGCATGACCAGCGTGTGCAAGTCGTTTGGCGCAACGCGCGCCCTCGACGGCGTCGGCTTCACAGTACAGCTCGGCGAGGTACATGCCCTGATCGGTGAAAACGGCGCGGGGAAGAGCACACTGATGAAAGTTCTCAGCGGCGTACACGCGCCCGACGCCGGAGAGATGGAGATCGACGGACACCGCTACTACCCCGCGAATCCTCTCGACGCGCGGCGCTCCGGCGTCGCGATGATCTATCAGGAACTGGCGCTGGCGCCCCACCTTTCGGTCGCCGACAACGTTCTGTTGGGTGTCGAGCCGGCCCGCCACGGCTGGCTGGATTTGAGGGAGATGCGCCGCCGGGCCGAAGCGGTGCTCGACACCCTCGGCCATCGCGAAATACCGGCTGACGCCGTGGCAGGACAACTGAGCATCGGGGCCCAACAGCTCGTCGAGATCGCCCGTGCCCTGGTGACTAAGGCCCGCATCATCATTCTCGATGAGCCGACCAGCAGTCTCACCCGCCCGGACGCCGAGCGGCTCTTCCGAGTCATCAAGACTCTCTGCGCGCGCGGCGTCTCGGTCATCTACATCAGCCACTTCCTCGAAGAGGTCGAGGAGGTCGCCGACACGCTCAGCGTCCTGCGTGACGGGTGCTCGGTCGGGACGGGCGCCGTCGCCGATACCCCGACCAGCCGCGTGATTCAATGGATGGTCGGCCGCGAGCTGGACGACATGTTCCCGCGCAGCCCGCACCCGATCGGCGACCCCGTTCTCGAACTCTCAGCACTCGCCGGACCGGGTGTTCGCGACGCCTCGCTCGAGCTGCACCGAGGCGAGATCCTCGGCGTCGCCGGCCTGATCGGCGCCGGACGAACCGAGATGCTGCGCTCCATCTTCGGACTGGCGCCCGTCCAGCGAGGTGATATTCGCGTCGCGGCGTTCTCCGGCCCCGCCAATCCTGCCGAGCGTCTGCGCCAAGGCGTGGGCCTGCTCAGCGAAGACCGCAAGACCGAGGGACTGGCCGGGGCGCTCTCGGTGGAAGACAACCTGGTCCTCTCGAAGCTCGAACCCTATGTCCGCTACGGCTGGCTCAGCCGCGGCCGGATGCGCGGGGCCGCCGACGCCTGGATCGGCAAGCTCAGCGTCCGCACCGCCTCTTCGCAGGCGCCGGTCGATTCTCTTTCCGGCGGCAATCAGCAGAAGGTTCAGCTCGCACGCCTGCTGCATCACGACTGCGACGTTCTTTTGCTCGACGAGCCGACGCGCGGCATAGACGTAGCGAGCAAGGTACAGATCTATGAATGGATCGGCCGCTTGGCGGGCGAGGGCAAGGCCGTGATCTTCGTCAGCTCCTACCTTCCCGAGCTTCTCGGCATATGTGACACGCTGGCGGTCATGTGCCGCGGCAAGCTCGGCCCCGCCGCTCCCGCGGAGAGCTGGAGCGAGCACTCCATCATGCTCGCGGCCACCGGCACGGGCGATTCCGTGCCGTCTGATTCCGCACAGCGCGCATAAGCGAGTTCTCTCTCCATCCCAGTGCATAGGAATCTCTGCACGCCCCCTCCTATTTGTAGGCAGCCCCAGCCCGCCGACGCGTATAATTCGGACACTACCGTGCCGAAGACCCCTTGGCGAGCACGCCGCCTTAACAGGAAGTCCACTATGAGAACAATGAGGACGTTTTGCAACGAACGAAGCTGTACCGACAATTGGTCGCTGGTTCGTCGGCTTTGCACCCCTTGGCTATGCCTTGCCGTACTGCTCGTGGCAGCCTTGGCCGCTGCTCAAGCCGCCGACATCGACATCGCTTACGAGAAGTTCGTTCTTGACAACGGTCTGACGCTCATCGTCCATGAAGACCACAAAGCGCCCATCGTCGCGGTCAACCTGTGGTATCACGTCGGCTCGAAGAACGAAAAGCCGGGCAAGACGGGTTTCGCGCACCTGTTCGAGCATCTGATGTTCAACGGCTCGGAGAACTTCAACGACGACTACTTCAAGCCGCTTGAGAAGGTCGGCGTCACCGACATCAACGGCACCACCGACTCCGACCGCACCAACTACTTCCAAAACGTGCCCACTCCCGCGCTCGACCTCGTGCTATGGATGGAGTCCGACCGCATGGGCCATCTACTCGGCGCCATCGACCAAGCCAAGCTCGACGAGCAGCGCGGTGTCGTCCAAAACGAGAAGCGCCAGGGGGAGAACCAACCCTACGGCGTGACACGCCAGCTTCTCACGGAGAACACGTACCCAGCCGGTCACCCCTACTCGTGGACGACGATCGGTTCGATGGACGATCTCAACGCCGCGTCGCTCGAAGACGTGCACGAGTGGTTTAAGAAATACTACGGCCCCTCGAACGCCGTGATCGCGATCGCGGGCGACATCGACGCCCAGACGGCGAAGGCCAAAGTCGAGGAGCACTTCGGCCACATTCCGGCAGGAGAGCCAGTCGCCAAGCAGCAGGTATGGATCGCCAAGCGCACCGGGACGCACCGTCAGACCGTCCAAGACCGCGTCCCGCAGGCGCGCGTCTACATGGTGTGGAACATTCCTGAACGGGGTTCGACGCAGATGTCGACGCTCGACCTCGTCACCGATTTACTCGGCCAGGGAAAGAACTCGCGGCTCTTCAAGCGCCTGGTTTACGAAGACCAAATCGCGACCAGGGTCTCGTCGTATGTTTTTCCGCGCGAGATCAGCGGGCAGCTTTACATCGTCGCCACGGCACAGCCCGGCGGCGACGTGCGCAAGATCGAGGCGGCGATTCGTGAGGAGTTGGACAAGCTACTCAAGGATGGCCCGACGGAGGCGGAACTCGACCGCATCAAGACGCAGTACCGCGCTCGCTTAATTCGCGGCATCGAGCGCATCGGCGGTTTCGGCGGTAAGTCCGACATCCTGGCGCAGAACGAGATCTACGCCGGCTCCCCGGACTTCTACAAGACCCTGCTCAAACGCGCCGCCGAAGAGACCCCGGACAACATGCGCAAAGTGGCCGCCGAGTGGCTCTCCGACGGCGTTTACATTCTCGCAGTCCACCCCTTTCCGAAGTATCAGCACAAGGAAGAGGGCGTGGACCGCTCGAAGCTCCCCGAGGTCACTACCTTCCCCAGGCTCGAACTCCCCGAGCTGCAAAAGGCGACCCTCTCGAACGGCCTGAAGGTCATTCTCGCTGAGCGTCACGGGATTCCAGTCATCGACCTGGAGCTGCTCGTGGAGGCCGGCTATGCGGCCGACCAGTTTGCTGCCGCCGGTGTCGCCAGCATGACCCTCGACATGATGGATGAAGGCACCGCAACACGCTCGGCGCTCGAGATCAGCGAGGTCTTGGAGAACCTCGGCGCCAACCTGTCGACGGGCTCAAGTCTGGACTCTTCGACTGTGAGCCTCTCGGCGCTCAAAGAGAACCTCGACACCTCTCTCGACGTGTACGCTGACGTGATCCTTCAGCCCTCGTTCCCCGAAGCCGACTTCCAGCGGCTCAAGAAGCGCCGGCTCGCGCGGATCCGGCAAGAGAAATCGACACCGGTGATGACGGCCCTTCGTCTGCTCCCCGGTCTCGTGTACGGCGAAGATCATGCCTACGGAAACCCCTTGACGGGCACCGGCACCGAGCAGACCGTGATGGCGATGACGCGCGAGGATCTCCAGGCGGTCCACCGTACCTGGTTCCAGCCGTCCAACGCCACGTTGATCGTCACCGGCGACACGACACTCGATGAGATCGGCGCCAAACTCGAGGCCCGTCTGGGCACCTGGAAAGACGGGGAGAGGGCCCCCAAGAAAAACATCGCCGAGGTGGAAAACCGTGACACGCGCATCCTCTACCTGGTAGACAAGCCGGGCGCGCAGCAGTCCCTCATCGTCACCGGTTTACTGGCACCGCCCACAAACAATCCCGATGAAGTCGCCATCGAGACAATGAATAACATCCTCGGCGGCACCTTCACGTCCCGCCTCAATATGAACCTGCGTGAGGACAAACACTGGTCCTACGGGGCCCGCAGCTTCATGTTTGACGCGCGAGGCCAGCGCATCTTCCTCGCCTATGCTCCGGTTCAGACCGACAAGACGAGGGAGTCGATCGCCGAGGTTGACAAGGAGCTCCGCGAGATTCTCCAGCAACGTCCGGCCGAAGCGGCCGAGCTCGACAAGTCGAAGCGCAACCAAACCTTGCGCTTGCCCGGCCGCTTCGAAACCAAGGGCGCCTTGCAAGGCGCCATCAGCGAGATCGTAAAGTTCGGGCTGCCCGAAGACTATTACGAAACCTACGCCGGCAAGGTGCAATCGCTTGAGCTAACCGACATCAGCGCCGCCGCCGAACGCGTCGTGAAACCGGATCGTATGGTGTGGATCGTCGTCGGCGACCTTGCAAAGGTCGAGGCCGGCATCCGCGAACTCGGCTTCGAAGAGATCCACCACATGGATCCCGACGGCAATGTCTTGGACTGACGGACTTAGCCGCCTCAGCGAGCAGACGACCTTGCAGCATCACCGTCCAACCGCTGCCACAGCGACTGAAGCTCCTCTAACCCCAGCTCCTGCGCCCGCCGCCCAGCCTCCGGCAAGGCCCCGATCCGCGAGCGCTCGTACCTCCCGGCCAGGTTGTTCAGCAGCGTCTTGCGAGGATGTGCAAAGCAGGCCTTCAGAAACTCCACAAAAGCCGGGTCGACGCGGGACCCCGTCCTCATCCCCAACCGCACCACTGCCGACGTGACCCGCGGCGGCGGCCGGAAGCAACCGGGCGGCACCACAAACAGAAGCTCAGGCTCGGCATACAACCGGCTCAACACGCTCAGGAACCCGTAGTCCCGCGAGCCCCGCAACGCGACCACCCGTTCCGCAACCTCCTTCTGCATCAGGAACACCGCCTGCTCTACCCGCTCCGCGGCCACAAACACCTTCCTTAGGATGGGTGACGTGATGTAGTAAGGCAGATTTCCCGTCACCATCGCAGGTTGCTCCGACCGCCGCCCGATGAGTTCGGCCAGATCCACCTCGAGCACATCACTCTCGATCACCTCTAACGCAGCGCTGTCACCGAACTTGTCTCGTAACCCGGCGGCCAGTTCGCGGTCCACCTCGACGGCGACGACCCTCACGCCACTCCGCAGAAGGTGCTCGGTCAGCGCCCCTCGGCCTGGACCGATCTCCACCACCACCAAGCCCCGCTCCAGGGGAAGGGAGGCAGCAATGCGCGCGAGCACGCCCTGGTCGTGCAGGAAATGCTGTCCGAGAGGAGGACGAGACCTCGGGCGAGGCATGCCGTCCAGTGTAGCGGGAAGATCGGGACAGTCAGGAGCGTAGCGGGCTACGCCAAGGGTAGCGACAGGCACTCCTGCCTGTCGGCGCACAAGCGCCGGCACGCAAGCCGCTACCCGTAAACCGTATAACTCGTCACCGGCCGGAACGAAAGCAGCACTCTCCCCAGCACCGGCCGCCCGAAGTTCAAAGCCGGGTCAAACTTCGCCGTCAGCAACGCGTTGGCCACCTGCGACTTCAGCTTCAAGGCCAAGTGGGGTGGCACGGCCGGAACCTTCACCATCCGCAGGTCGTAAACCCGGCCGTCACGGTCGATGAAGACCTCTACGGTGATGTCCTCGGGCACGACCAACTCGGGCGCCTCGGTGATCGAAGGGCCGCTAATCCACGTTCTCGTCAGGTACGTGAGGGGGATATCGTCGACCAGCACGCCCCGTACAAACGAGAGGTCGCCAATCAGCGCCGCAAACAGAATCATGGCGGACAGAACACCGCCAAAGGCCGGCACCGCGAACGGCCGCAAGCCATTCTCAAGCCATAGCTTGATCCGCGAAACCGGGTCTCGTTTCATCGCCCCCGAAGTTGCCAACAGAATACGCGTGCGAAGGAATGCCGGCGCGGTGATCTTACGTCGATCTCGGACGAGATCGCGCACGACCTCCTGGCCTTCATACTGCTCAAAGCAGTCGGGGCACTCGACCAAATGCCGCCGGGTCAGCCAGCTACGGACCGGTCCCAACTCGCCGTCAATATACAGCCGAATTCTCGATGCTGCCGCACGACAATTCATAGCTCACTCCGTTTGCAGCGTGGCCCCCTCGGGCAACTCCGCCGGCACGTGCTGCTGCAAGCCACGCTTCAACGCTTCGCGTCCTCGCAGAATGCGCGACTTCACCGTCCCGAGCGAAAGCTGAAGCATTTCGGCGATGTCGTTATAAGTGTGGCCCTCCACGTCTCTGAGAATCACGGCGCAGCGAAGCCGCTCGTCCATCTGCCGCAGTGTCTGCTCGACGAGCGCCATCTGCTCGCGCCGGTACGTGATGTCGAAGGGCGATCCTCTTTGATCGGCCAGACCGTGTGCTCCGAAGCCCGAATCCTCTCCGACGGCGTCCACAGAGGTCTCGGCGCGCCGGTGACGGCGAAACCAGCGCCGGCGGTTGAGCCCCTCGTTGATCGCGATGCGGTAGAGCCAGGACTTCAAGCTGCAATCTCCACGGAAGCCGCCGATCTTGCAGAAAACCTTGATGAAGACCTCTTGGGTCACGTCCGGCGCGTCGGCCGGGTCATCCAGCAGGCGATATACAAAGCCGTAGATCGGCTTCTGATAGAGGTCCAGCAGTTCTTCGAACGCTCCGGGCCGTCGTGCTCGTAGCCCATCGAGCAGGTCGTCGTTCTCGGCGACAGGCAGTGGTTGGCTTTGGCTCAGGGACACCGGGCAGCCCCTCTCACAGACCGTATTCCACTTCAGCTTACCAGGACCGGGCAAGCGTTTTCGATCCGCGCCTACACTCCACTAGACACCGCCGCGGCCGGTTTTGTTCCCTCGTCAAGAGGAAAACTTGAGCAGCCGGCAGGCTCGCCGAGTACTGTGTTTCGCAAGTGCGGTTACGTTTCGGTTTGCCATGTAGGGGCGGGCCCCCGTGCCCGCCCGCCCAAGATGGCGGCGGATGCCCGCTCAGATACGTGACTGTATTTATGAAACGGTGTACTAAGGGTGGCCGCCTACAGCGATTCTTCTCTAGTCGCGGCGCGGCCTTCCGATAAGGCTCAGTAGTCGGGCGGAGAAACCAAGCGCCATGAATCCCGAGACCATCTATCAACAGTGCCAGGAGGCAGTTCAGATTCTGCTGGTCGCCCTCGAGGCGGGCGATATCGCTCTGGTCGAGCACCAGGTGCGCACAGTGCGAGCCTACCTCGGGCAGCGCGACCCCTTGGCCGACCAGGACTGCACCGGGGTGTCCCGGCTGCGAGTCGAACAACTCGAAGCCATCGAAGCCATCAACGATCAGATGGGGCGGTGCCTGTTGACCATGCGCGCCGCCGCGCACGAGGAGTTCGAGCGGATGCGAAGCGCCGAAGACCTGCTGCGGCACCTCACCTTCCCGTCCGGCCCGCCCAACACCTCATCCCTTCCCGTCTTCTGAAGAATGGGAGCTTGGATTCGGCCGACCACAAATACGCGAGCCTCGCACGTAAGAGAGGAGCCGAGCCTATTTGTAGCCAATTTCCACTGCCGCCTGCCGCAGATCACGATCGTTCAATTCCGGCTTCTCGGCAAGGAGCTTACAGAGACCGGACTCGACGTGCTCGCACAGTTAGGAAGGCAGAAGCTTGCTCTTTTCGTCGTTCTCAGGCGTGTTCATCATGCACCCTCCGTGCTCAGATCTGCCTCCGTCATTGGGTATCCTCACTCGAAGATCTTGGGGGTGCTGTCCGCGCAATACGACCACACCACAAGTGAGTTCAAGGCCCTGCACTTCTCTCGACTTGTGAAAGAGGCCAAGGCAGGAAAGAACATGGCCAAGATCTGTCTGTTGGGTGGGCACCGGCGCCACCGCCGGTCCCCCTGCCGCCCGCGGCGATCTTTGCAGAGCGGCTCCCCAAGGAGAACCTTGCGGCGCTAGGGAGCCACCTCGACGACCAGCCGCATGCCGCGCGTGCTGGTTCTGCTTTCAGGTTCAATTTCCGGGCGAAACGACGAGCGGTAGAGATCGGGCGTACTGATCCAGCTCCCCCCGCGCATGCTGCGTACTTTCTCGTCGCCCGTGCCGCGTGGGTCCGCGAGAGCGGGCTTCACCCCAGCCCAGTCCAGCGTGTACTCCCACACGTTTCCAATCGCATCGTAGAGCCCGAAAGCGTTTGAATGAAACATCCCTACCGGAGCAGTGTAACGATAGTTGTCGTTTCGATCCGCGGGGACGGCGTTTCTCATCAGGTGCTTGTTGTCTCCTAGGACATCGTCGTCTTGCAGACCGTCGCTGTCGGCCACGTTGGCCCAAGCGCCTTTTTCGTCCATTCCGATTCCCCAAAAGTAGCGGGTGGGCGTGCGAGCCCGCTGGGCGTACTCCAGCTCGGCTTCAGTCGGCAGCCGGCATGCTCGTCTCGTCCGGCTGCTGACCCACTCGCAGAAAGCCGTCGCGTCGTACCAGCTAATTCCAGTGACCGGGTGATCGTCCTCTTGAGAGAAACCGGGGTTTCTCCAGGAAGCGGTCGCATTCTTCCGCCAAGCCCCGTCCACGACCGTGAAAAGGCCCGTTCGCAACCCACCCCACGTGCGCTGGCCGCTTTCCGCATCCGTCTGATAGCCGGTGGCTTCGACGAACCGCCGGAACTGCTTTACCGTGACCTCGTATTTGCCGGTCCAGAAGGACCTGCTCAACCTGACGGTGCGGCCGAAAAACTCGTGTGGACCAAAGAACCCCGTCAGGCTGCGGGTGATGTGGTTTTCTCCCATCAGGAACTCGCCCGCCGGGATGCGCACCAGCTCGACCTTGACGCCCTCTCCAAGGTCAAGAGTCGTGGTGTCGCCGGTCTGGGCGGGGCCGACGCCTGCTAGAACGACCATCAATACTAGACCCGAAACACGTCGCAAAGCCCAACTCCCGCACCGGTCGGTCGCCCGATGGCTCGCTATCGTCATGGCTCGATCGTCTCCATCAATTGGAACAGCCAATCCCGATCACCGGCCCCAATTTTTTCCGCCTCCTTTTGCGACCTCGCCGTGTAATTGGTCCGAATGGCCGCCACGACGAGATCCAGATCAGGAACCACCGAGATGCGCGAAACGGCGTGCCAGTCGATGTTGAGGCCACGGGCCTCAAAAGCACGACCCTCCTGGGGCAACCACCAGTTCAGACTGTAACCAGCGCCCCCCTCTCTCCCGTGCCGGCGGCTTTGCGCTTTCATCAACTGGGCGATCCACGATTCGCTAATGAGCTGTTTGCCATTCCAGCGGCCCTTGTGGAGGAACAGATACCCCAGCCGCGCGGCATCGTATGCGTTGATGACGACCCAGCCGGGACCGGCCCGCACGACGTTGCCGCCGATTTCCCAGGGAGGGTCGAGGTAGCGTCCGTACCCCGGCCACTTCGGGTACAGGGTCGTCTGGTTGACGACCTGGCCCGGCACCCAGTCCCAGCGATCCGCCGGCACCCCGATGTGGGAAAAGATCTTCTCGTCCATGACCTGCTTGATGTCTTTCCCCCACAGCCTCGTGAGCGCCTGGCTGAAACGCCACATGGCTCCGTCGCTGTATTCAAATCTCTCGCCGGGCGGGCGCTTGGCGTAATTCCAGTGGATGTCCCCCATGGCGCCGGTCGCCGAGGAAAAGAGGTCGATGTCCGGGAAGCCCGCCGTCATGCTGGCGAGGTGCCGCCAGCTAACTTGGCGGTGATGCCCGAAGTTCAGATACTTGTGCGGATGCGACAGCTCCCCCTCGCCCGTCCAGGTCTGCCAAACGAGGTCATCCGGCTTGACTTTCCCCGCATCGACGGCCAGGCCAAGCACGGTGCTCGTGACCGACTTGCCCATCGAGGCAGTTTGTACCGCGCTTTCAGGGTTCCCCCACGTCGCCACCACATATCCGTGGCGCACGATGACGCCTCCGATGCCGACCTTTGGCAGCAGCTGTTGGAGGGCTCTTTCGTCGAAGCCCATCTCAGCCGCGGTTCGCGTTTCCCATTCTTCCCCGGGATAAACCTGGGCGAAGGCGCCGGCCGAAACGGTGATCAGAAGGGTGATACCGAGCAGTCCCGAAGTCGTCATTTTGTTACCCGAACAGCCGCAACACGGTCACTTGCCTTCCCCGCAAGGACCGCCGTTTCTACCGCCCAACTTCCCGAGCCCGGCGCAAGACAGGATAAAACTGAGTAAAGACGTTGTCCGTGGCGGCGTGTTCGTGGTGGCACGACCAGCAGCGTTCTTTCCGAAAGGCGCTGGCCGTCTCCTTCTGTGATCCATCCTCGGCGATGAAGCTGAAATAGGCCCAGCTCTCGGCGAACCGCGAGCTGTCTTTCAAGGCCACTTCCACCCCGAGGAACTCATCCTCGAAGTGCCCCTGACGGTTGATCGAAGACTGCGACTTGGCAGTGAGCACTTCCATAACGATCACGGTCTTTTCGGGGAAGCGCCCGCTCTGCTCGTACTCGCGGTGGGCCGCGGGGTTGATGTAGAGGTTGTGGAACTTGGGTTGCTTGCGCTTCTCTTCGTTCTCGTCGTAGCTCATGCCGAGCGTGGCGCCTATAAAGACCCACTGGCGATAGTCCAGCGGCCGCAGCAGCTCCTTGTCGCCATTGAACCGCGGGTCGGGATCGGCGGCGAAGAGGGCCCCAGCCAAGAAGGGCGAGGTGAACAGGGACGCGGTAAAGAGAGCCATAGCGAAGCGCGCAACAGTCACCCAAGCCCAACAGCGAACAGGTGTCGAGAGAGCCATAGCGGTTCCCCTATTATCACTCACAAGTTGCTACCAGTCAGCGCCGCGTAAATACGGGGTCAGGCGCCCTTTGAGGTGTCGAATGACTTTCGAGCGAAGCTGGGCCGAATCACCGAAATCGTCGAACCACTGTACGTCGCGCTCGCGGCGGAACCAGGTGAGCTGACGCTTGGCGTAGCGGCGGCTGTGCTTGGCGGTGGCTTCGATCGCCTCTTCGAGCGTCGCGCGGCCGTCGATACAGTCGAGGGCCTGGCTGTGCCCGAGGGAGCCGAAGGGCCGGGCGCTGCGCCGGACCCCTCGGTCGAGCAGCGCCTCTATTTCCTGGACGAGGCCGGCGTCGAACATCCGCCGGGCCCTTTGCACGATGCGCTCATACAGAGCCTCCCTCGGCGGATCGAGGCCGATGCGCATCACGTCGTAACCTTCGAGCCGGTCCCGGCCTTGCCGCCAGAGCGCGGACATCGGCGTCCGCTCGAGCAGGCAAACCTCAATCGCGCGAATGAGCTTCGGCGTATCGTTGGCGTGAATCTTCGAGGCGGCGGCGGGGTCCAAGCGCGTCAGCAGCCGCTGGAGGTAGCCGGGTGGTTTCTCGATCGCGCGGGAGGAGAGCCGCTCCCTCAGGTACTCGTCGCGCTGTGGCCCCTGGAACAGACCATCGAGTAGCGCGCGCAGATAGAAGCCGGTACCGCCCACCAGGACGGGCACGCGCTCCCGCGTCCGGACTTCTCCCAACGTCTGACGGGCCTGCCGGGCATAGTCGCCGGCCGTGACGTGCTCGTCGGGATCGGCAACGTCGAGCAGGTGGTGCGGGATGCCCCGGCGCTGCGAGAGGGGCGTTTTGGCCGTGCCAATGTCGAAATGGCGGTAGAGCTGGACCGAGTCGAAGTTGAGGATCTCGCCGCCGAAGTGCTTGGCGAGGGCGACGGCGAGTTCGCTTTTGCCCGAGGCGGTCGGCCCGAGGACTACGATCAAGGGGAACAGTCCGGCGTGCTGCTGAACCGTCCTGACTGATCCCTCAGGGCGCTCGTTCATGACGGAACGGGGTGCAAGATCCTAGTAGTGTGTTTCGCAAATACGGTTGCGCTTCGGTTCGCCTTGCAATACGGCTACGTTTCGGTTCGCCATGTAGGGGCGGGCCCCCGTGCCCGCCCGCCCCTGATGGCAGATGCCCCGCTCGGATACGTGACCGAACTTGCGAAACGCTGTACTTAGGCATGGCGGCGCGAGGTTCTCTTGAGGACAGGGCCGCGGCGGCTGATACTCTACCCCCCGGCCAGCCTACAAGCCTACGCATTGTCACGGCCTCCGGGCGCGGCTACGAAGGAAAACTTCCTAGGTGTTCACCAATTCCGGGGCTGTCTGTCTTGGGTCTTCGGTTACGCGGACGCCCGTGCTCGCCCGCGCCCTGGAACCGACTTCGGTCCTCCGTGACCCCTACCGACTCAAAAGTGCTCAACCCGCCACAACTGCTTAGAAATCGGAGGCTTGTCGACACCTTGCCTCCACAACCGGCCAGTTCGGGCGCCTCCCTCGCAGGCTCTCCCGGGTGAGCGGCCTCACTCTTCCCGGCCCTCGTTTCCCCTACCGAAGTACCAGTCAGAGCCCCACAGTACCACTACTCGAATGATGCTTCGCTGTCATGTGTTCACCCTAGGCGGCAGGTGATCCTGAGGACATGACAAACCACACGACGACAAGATGCCCCCGCTCAACAACAGAATGTCGGGGCGGCAAAGTCTGTCGCAAGGAGCGATGCCCCAAGGAGCGATGTCCCAAGGAGCGATGCAGCATGCACTCTTTTCGCAAGCGAGTTCTGATCCTCACCCTCTTGACCGGTGTTTCTCTTTCTGCTGGGTCTCGAGTGGGAGCGGCGCAGGGCTTCATCGAGCCGGGCTCCGAATCCAAGGACCCATCCGTGGCTGCCAGTTACTTTGCCGCTGCCTCGGACATCGAGGACCGCGGGCAGCGCCACAAGAGGAAATGGAAGAAGGCCTGGATCGCGACCTGGATCGCGTTCGCGGCGGTCAACGTGCTCGACGCCCACTCCTCGGTCGGACGCCCTGAGCTAAACCCGCTGCTGCGAGGCAGCGACGGACGCTTCAGCCCCGGCAAAGCGGCTCTGATCAAGGCCGCCATCGGCGGCGGGTTCTTTGGCCTGCAGTGGTGGATGGCGAGATCGAATCCCGCAGCGAACTACTACAAGAGCTTCACCATCGCGACCGGCGCGGCGTCAGGCGGCCTGGGAGCCATCGCGGCCCGCAACTACCGCTTGGGACCTCGCGCCCCGAATAAGGCCGCCACCCCGAAGTACCTCGCTCCTACCAACTAGTGTAGTGCACCATAAATAATGTAACTTATATTGGCTTCCCATCGTCTCTATTAACAGGAGGCATGGGATGCGAAGAGCACAACCAGTAACTTTGAACACAGCGCAATGCAAGCAGTTGGACCGCTACGCGCGCGGCCGCCAAGTCGCCGTTCGTCTCGCCCTGCGAGCCAGGATTGTCCTGCTGGCCGCCGACGGTCTCGAGAATAAGCAGATCGCCGCACAGCTCGGTGTCTCGCGGCAGTTGGTGGCCCGCTGGCGCACGCGCTTTCTCGAAAGCAGCATCGCCGGCATTGCAAAAGACGCCCCACGGCCCGGTCGTAAACCTGCCGTCTCGAAGCAGAAAGTACAGCAGATCATCCACAAGACCACCCGCGAGAAACCGTCCAACGCCACCCACTGGAGCCGCCGCACCATGGCCGCCGCGGCCGGCGTCAGCGCTTCCACCGTGGGACGGATTTGGCGCGCCCATGGCCTCAAGCCCCACCGCGTCAAGACCTTCAAGCTCAGCAATGACCCGCGTTTCGCCGAGAAACTCGACGACATCGTCGGACTCTATCTCAATCCGCCTGAGCATGCTCTGGTTCTCTCGCTCGATGAGAAGTCCCAAATCCAAGCCCTCGATCGCACCCAGCCCGGCCTGCCGCTCAAAAAGGGACGCGGCCAAACGATGACCCACGATTTGGAATGGACCCGAAAAGCGAGACCAGTAGAGAAGGGACAATGAACCAGGGAACGGTAAGGAGGTTCGATTGTCTCGAAGACGATTCACGAAGGAGTTCAAGCTGGCGGCCGTCCGGCGGCTCGAAGCCGGCGAGTCCGGCTCGGCTCTCGCGCGCGAGCTGGAGGTGAAGCGCGAAAAGCTCTACGACTGGCTGGCACAAGTCGAGCGCTACGGCGTCGAGGAAGCCTTTCCCGGCGCGGGGCGCGTCCCGGCGGCAGCACCCGTGTCGAGCCCGGCCACGAAACCCAGGCCCGCCTCGCGGAGCTGGAACGCAAAGTCGGCCGCCAGGCCATGGAGATTGATTTTTTGTCCGCAGCCTTGCGGCGTGTCGAGGATCTGCGCCGGCCGAGCATCGTCAGTGGAACCGGCGCGTCGCTGAGGAAGTACGGGCCGCAAGGCGGCAAGGCAACATGAGCACGCTGAGCACGCGCGATTTGTGCCGCTTGAGCGGACTGGCGCGAGCCAGCCTCTACCGCCAGGCCAAACCCGACAGCGAGCAGGTCGGGGATCTGCGGCAGGCCATTGTCCACGCCGCCTTGGACCATCCGGCCTACGGCACCCGGCGGACGACCCAACAGCTGCGCCGTCAAAAGCTGCTGGTCAATCGCAAGCGCGTGCAACGGGTGATGCGCGAAGAGAAGCTCTTGCGGCGACGTCGCCGCACCGTTCCGCGAACGACCGATTCGAAGCACTCGCTGCGGCGTTATGAAAACCTGACGCGCGATTTCCAACCCACGGGTCCCAACAAACTGTGGGGCTCCGATCTCAGCTACGTACGATTGGGAAACCACTTCGTCTATGTGGCGGTGGTGTTGGACGTGTATTCGCGGCGCGTGGTGGGCTGGGCCGTGGGTCCGAACCTGAAAACCGAATTGCCGCTGGCGGCGCTGCAACAAGCGTTGAGCAGCCGGCGTCCGGCGCCGGGCTGGATTCATCATTCCGATCAAGGTTCGCAGTACGCCGCGGAAGCTTATGTAGCCACCCTGCGGCAAGCGGGCGCGAGGATATCGATGAGCCGCAAGGGCTGCCCGCAGGACAACGCGTACGTGGAAAGCTTTTTCAAGACTTTGAAAAGCGAGGAAGTCGACTGCAGCGAGTATGAAAGTTTGGCCCAGGCGCAGGCCGAGATCGGCGCTTATATTGAGCGGGAATACAATCGTACGCGATTGCATTCGGCGCTGGGCTATCGGCCGCCGCAAGAGTATGAGCGGCTGTGGGAAGAGGCGGCTAACGCCGCCTGAGTTTTCTTAAGGCATGAGCAGATCTATCGATCCGATGGCGCAGCACAAGGCGGGATGCGGCCTCAGTAGGCGAGCACCCCGCCCTCATCGTTGCGATGAGTCTGCGGCCGGGTATTCCTTGGTGGGTTGCTCTCCAGCAGAGCCCGCCTCCGCTTCCCCGGATGAGTTGATCATGCCCCCATTGGGCTGGATTCGCTATCCTTTTTCAGTCAACCGCGACCCGTCCCTACTTTCTTGGCCTCGCCACAGGGGCCCACTCCAAAATGTCCCTATTGACTGCCGCATAATATAGAGTCAGTCAAAACAAAGAGAAGACTGTTTCCAGAAGGCCGTGATCAAACGCGGTTTGCGGTACATGCGGCGGAGTGCCTTGCGGGCCCGCTCGTTCAGCTCGCCGTAGTCTTTCGGGCAGACGTTCGGCAACTCGTGCTGCTTCCAGTAAGCCCAGATGTATTCCACCGGATTCAACTCCGGCGCATAGGGTGGCAAGTACTCGGTTGCGATGTGGCCTTCGGAGAGTTCGATGAACTCTTGCACCAGGCGGCTACGGTGCGCCGGCAGCCGATCCCAGACGATCAGCAGCGGGCGATCGATATGACGTACCAACGCCTTGAGAAAGTCGGTCACTTGCTCTTTGCCGATCGCACCGGGATAGAGCCGGAAGTAGAAGTTACGCAGCGTCAGCCCCGCCGAGACGGAAAGCTTCTCCCAGTTGAAGTTAAACTGCAGCACCGGTGTTTGGCCACGTGGCGCCCAGGTGCGGCAGCGATGCGGCTTCTGACTCAATCCGCTTTCGTCGATGAAGACGAGCGTACGGCCTTCGTTTTGGGCTTTTTTTTAATGCGCTTCCAGGTCTTGCGCTTCCAGGTGCGGATCCGCTCTTCGTTGCGCTCGCGCGCCTTTCCGGCCGGGCGTTGCGGGCTCCAGTCGAGCGCTCGCAGGATCTTCCAGGCGTGGCCTGCGTGGTATGCGACCCCGAACTCGTCTCCGGTCAGCCGAGCCACCCGCGGACAGCTCCACAGGGGCGTTGGGAAGCCGTGGGCTTCCGGGCCTTCCAGCAGCAGCGACGTCAGGCGTTCGCGTTGTGCGGCATCGAGGAGCGGCTTGCGTCCGGCGCGCCCGGCCTGGCGGAGTCCGGCCGCACCCTGCTCGCGGTATTGCCGCCGCCACTCACTGACGGTTTGGCGAGCGACGTTCAGCCGTCTCGCCGTCTCGGACTGATTGTGGCCTTGGTGGAGCAGCCGCATCGCTTCGAAACGGCGCTTCTCCAGCGCCTTGAAATCCCGCTTCACACCTTTGGGGTTGCCCATACATATATAGATGCTCCACACTGTCAAAAAGTGTCATAATAATTTGCGGGATTCAATAATCTGTCTGTAGGCTTGCCGGTCACAGAGGAGCCTAGTCCGCGAAGCGGACGATGGAAAGTAGCCCACGGCGCAAGCCGTGGGAACTCGGCTAAGATCGAGTATCAACCGTGTCGGTTCGGGCACCCAAAGGGTGATGAGGATCAGGAGCTCGCAGGTCTCTCAGAAATCAGCCGTTTCTCGTTGTCCTCGAGCCGCTTGGCACCGCGAGGAAAACACCTCGAACGCCCCTGCCGGGGCTGCAAAGCGCTTGGCAATGCTTACCCACAGCTTGCGCAGTGGGCTATTCTCATGCCACTGCCGGGGCGCCGGGTGGACTCGTCCAGGATTACGTACGGATCTGAGAAATGTTCTGGCGGCCGGATACCGGCCCGTTTCGCACGCTGTCTCGCAAGGTCGGAGCGCCGTGCTAGTCTGGATGCGTTCTGCCGGGTGCTGGCATAGGGCTTGAGGTGGACTCGGTCGGCTCTACCTCGACGGGCTGGATCCTGATGACTTGTAAGAATGTTGTTTTGTTGGCTTTGCCTGTACTCTTGTGTGGCTGCTCGCCGGCAAAGGTCGAGCACTACAAGGTCGATCGCGCCACTAGCATCGGCGGGCAGGAGGTCGAGCTGTTGGTCTTACGGAACGATCGGGATGGCGTCGAAGCCTCGATCGCGCCGGCCAAAGGCGGCGAGCTGAGCGGCCTGCGGGTGCGGTTTCAGGACCAGTGGATCGAGACGCTCTATCTGGGCCGCGACTACTCGCCGCGTGAGGGCTGGACCGGCAAAGCGCCCCTTCTCTGGCCGGCTACCGGCCGCAACTTCCCGCCGGACCTCGTGGCCCGACGGCAGGAAGGGGCGGTGTTTCACAACGGCGCTTACGAGTGGAGCGGGAAACGTTACCCGATGGCGATCCACGGTTTCGCGAGGGACTTCGCCTGGACTCTGGAGGAGTTCGGTGCGGATGGAAGCGGGGCCCGAGCCAGCGTAAGCTTCTCGGACAACCCCGAGACGAGCAAGATGTATCCGTTCGGTTTCCGCGTCACGGTGGACTACGTCCTCAGTGGCCGGCAGCTGAAGTTGAAGTACACGATCGCGGCGGACCGGGCAAACACGGAGCCGATGCCCTTCTCCGTCGGGAACCACATCACCTTCGACACGCCGTTAGTGGAAGGCTCGGACCCGGCGCGGATGGTGCTCGTGACGCCGTCGACGCAAGAGCTGCTCAAGACGAGCTACAACACTCCGAGTGGTGAGACCCGGCCCCGCTCGCACGCGGAAGGAATTGAGCTGGGCGACTTCGAGCGCAGAATCGCCGTCTCGCTCACCGGTTACGAGGGCGAGCCGTTCATCGTCCTGCGAGATCCGCAAGGACTCGCCATACGGATGAGCCATCGCGCGACGAGCATTCCCGAGCAGCCGGTGGTGCTGTACAACCTGTGGGGAGACGCCCTCGAGGGTTTCTTCAGCCCCGAGCCGTGGGTGGGTCTGCAGAACTCGCTGGTCATGCGCAAGGGGTTGGTGTATGTCGATCCCGGTGAGCAGTTCGACTGGACAATTCTGATCGAGATTAGGACCCAAGCAGGTCACGGGTAGTTTCCACAGAGTCGGTTAGGTCGACGCCAAGGGATATAATGATGCACTTGCCCGAACGGGCACGGAGGCTGGATTGGCGGAAAACCTGTTCGATCTGACGGGCAAGGTCGCGGTGAACATCGGCGGGACAAGCGGCATTGGTCACGCGATCAGCTTGGGGTTCGCCCGAGCGGGCGCCACCGTCGTCGCCTCCAGCCGCCGTCAGGCGGTCGTGGATTCCACCGCCGATGAACTCGAGAAGTTGGGTTCCGAGACCCTGCGGTTGACCTCCGACGTGCAGGACCGTGCGTCGCTCGAAAAGCTCTGCGACGAGGTCGTCGGCCGCTTCGGGCGGATCGACATCGCAATGGTGGCCGCCGGCGTGCTCAAGAAGGAACCCTCGGCAGACCTTACCGAAGAGGAATGGTCGCGCGTCATCGACATCAATTTGAGCGGTAGCTTCCGGGCGAACCAGATCATCGGGCGCCAGATGATCAAGCAGGGCTCGGGTGCTATCATCAACACGGCGTCGATGACCAGCTTCGTCAGTTTCGCCCAAGTTTTGGCCTACAACTGCAGCAAGGCCGGCGTGAAGATGTTGACCGAGACCTTGGCGGTCGAGTGGGCGGAGCACGGTGTCCGAGTGAACGCCGTCGCGCCGGGCGTTTTCCGAACGCCGATGAATACGAAGGTGCTCGATATTCCCGAACGCATGGAAGCCATCGTTAAGCGAACGCCCATGGGACGAATCGGCGCACTCGATGAAATGGTGGGCGCGGCAGTCTATCTGGCGTCCGATGCAGCCAAGTTCGTCACGGGGGTGACGATCCCGGTCGACGGTGGTTTCCTGGCCAAGGGTATCTGAGGAGTCCGCCTCCAGCCTTGGTTTCGTTGGTTTCGGGATGTGGAAGCGAGGATGGCTCCAGTTGAGCTAGAATCATGATGGGCGTGTGTGGGGACCGATTCCCGGCCTGCTTGGCCGTTCGTGTCGGCTCCTCTCCTTCCTGCGTCCCTGGCTTGTAGAAGGCAGGTTGCATGACAATCGCTACCATACTGTGGTGTATCCTTATCGCGTTTCTCATCGCGCAAGCATCGACCTTTTGCACGACCATCTACCTCCACCGCTGTGTCACGCATCAGGGATTGAAGCTGCATCCCGTCATTGGTTTTCTGATGCATCTGGAACTCTCGTTAGCCACCGGCATCGTGCCCCGAGAATGGGCGGCGGTACACCGTAAGCACCACCGCTTCTCGGACCAGGAAGGCGACCCGCACAGCCCCTACATCGAGGGTCTGTGGAAGGTGCTGTTCCTGAACGTGCTGATGTACAAGCGGGAGATCCGCAACCCGGAGACGATCGAGACCTTCACCCCGAATTGGACGAAGGACTTCCTCGATCGCATCCCGTGGGTCGGGAACCTGGGGCCTTTCATTGGCATGTTGATCCTGGCGATTGCGCTCCCTTATTGGTTCGGCTTGAGCTGGTGGCTGGGCGGGCTCTTAGGTCTGGCGACATGGTGGGTCAACGGTGGGTTCTACGTGTTCTTGAACGCGATGATCAACAGCGTGTGCCACAAGGTCGGCTACCGGAACTTCGACAACCAGAAAGCGACGAATCTGCAATGGGTCGCTTTCCTCACTGCGGGCGAAGGCTTCCATAACAACCATCACGAGTTTCCGATGTCGGTGCGGTTCAAGGCGCGGGCGCGAGAGATCGATCCGGCATGGCCGGTGATTCGGCTGCTCAAGGCTGTGGGGCTGGCGGAGTATTCCGAAAGCGCGCTGGCCCACACGGAACCACAGCAGGTGAAGACCACGGCCTGACGGGTTCCTCGCCAAGCGCTTCAACCGCACCGACCGACCGCGCGGAGGTTTGACAGCCGATCGGAGCGGTGGCTATCCTGAATTCAAGGCGCCCAGCCCCCCTACCTCATGGCCAATACATCCTCAGCAATCAAGCGCGTACGCCAGATCAAGCGGCGCACGGCTGTGAATCGCACGAATCGGACCCAGGTCCGAACGCAGGTCAAGAAGCTGCAAAGCAGCATCGAGAGCAAGGACGCCGACGCCCCGAAGCTGCTCGGCGCGACGGTCAGTGCGGTGGACCGGGCCGTCCAGAAAGGGGTCTTGACCAAGAACAAGGCCTCGCGCATGAAGTCCCGCCTCACGACCCGACTCAACAAGCTCACCGCCTCATAGAGCTAGCCGGCTCAAAGGCTTCCGTTTCCATCCGATAAGTAGTCATTGGTCCGCCCAGCGGGCTCGGCCGATGTTGCGCGACTCGAAACTCCTTCGTGGCTTGATCGATTGGATCACCGGGGGTATCTCGGCCCGCCTGGACTTTGTCGAACTCGACGTCGCAACACTGCAAAACCAAACCAACCAGATCTCCAAAGACCAAGACGGCATGGCTCAGGTGGTCATCGCTCACCACCAACAACTCGAACAGCAGCAGGCACAGCTACAGCTGCAAGCGGCACAGTTGATCGCTATGCGGAGGATGCACGGCATGCTGGCCAAAAGGATCGGCCAGGCCTTCCCGGGGAAGAGCTGTGAAGTATGTGGCGGTGGGATGGTTTTCGAAAGGGTGGCTTCGGAGCATGCCTATAGTCTTCAGTGCCCGAAAGGCTGTGCCAAACGACTCCTTCTGCCCGAGGGAATGATCCTTAACTCCCTGAGGAAACTGCCGACCGGTCGATCCTGACGCAGTCATCCACGGATCTTCCTACTCTACGGCCCCGAGTGCAGTCGTGACGTGCTCACGGCTTCGCAGGATGTTACCATGCGGCTGCATCGAAGGACGGCGCGGCGAGCGTGCTGTAACCTATTGACTGCCGCATAATATAGAGTCAGTCAAAACAAAGAGAAGACTGTTTCCAGAAGGCCGTGATCAAACGCGGTTTGCGGTACATGCGGCGGAGTGCCTTGCGGGCCCGCTCGTTCAGCTCGCCGTAGTCTTTCGGACAGACGTTCGGCAACTCGTGCTGCTTCCAGTAAGCCCAGATGTATTCCACCGGATTCAACTCCGGCGCATAGGGTGGCAAGTACTCGGTTGCGATGTGGCCTTCGGAGAGTTCGATGAACTCTTGCACCAGGCGGCTACGGTGCGCCGGCAGCCGATCCCAGACGATCAGCAGCGGGCGATCGATATGACGTACCAACGCCTTGAGAAAGTCGGTCACTTGCTCTTTGCCGATCGCACCGGGATAGAGCCGGAAGTAGAAGTTACGCAGCGTCAGCCCCGCCGAGACGGAAAGCTTCTCCCAGTTGAAGTTAAACTGCAGCACCGGTGTTTGGCCACGTGGCGCCCAGGTGCGGCAGCGATGCGGCTTCTGACTCAATCCGCTTTCGTCGATGAAGACGAGCGTACGGCCTTCGTTTTGGGCTTTTTTTTAATGCGCTTCCAGGTCTTGCGCTTCCAGGTGCGGATCCGCTCTTCGTTGCGCTCGCGCGCCTTTCCGGCCGGGCGTTGCGGGCTCCAGTCGAGCGCTCGCAGGATCTTCCAGACGTGGCCTGCGTGGTATGCGACCCCGAACTCGTCTCCGGTCAGCCGAGCCACCCGCGGACAGCTCCACAGGGGCGTTGGGAAGCCGTGGGCTTCCGGGCCTTCCAGCAGCAGCGACGTCAGGCGTTCGCGTTGTGCGGCATCGAGGAGCGGCTTGCGTCCGGCGCGCCCGGCCTGGCGGAGTCCGGCCGCACCCTGCTCGCGGTATTGCCGCCGCCACTCACTGACGGTTTGGCGAGCGACGTTCAGCCGTCTCGCCGTCTCGGACTGATTGTGGCCTTGGTGGAGCAGCCGCATCGCTTCGAAACGGCGCTTCTCCAGCGCCTTGAAATCCCGCTTCACACCTTTGGGGTTGCCCATACATATATAGATGCTCCACACTGTCAAAAAGTGTCATAATAATTTGCGGGATTCAATAGGAAAGCAGTTCCGCGTGTCGTGAGCGGGATCAGTGCAGTCGTTCGCCTTGCCGAAGTGTAAGCGCCCATGGCGGAGTTCCTTAGCTCCATCTATACCTATCCCTGGGACCTCACCGATGAGGGTCTGGACCGCTCGCTGAATCGCATCGCCGACCTGGCCGGTTGCCAAGAGGTGATGCTCACGCCCAGCTACCACGTGTCGACCTACTTCCTGCCGCACAACCCGAAACGGCCCCTCTACTACGGTGAGGATGGCGCCGTCTACTTTCATCCCGACACCGAGCGCTACTCGAAGACGCGCATCCGCCCCCGCATCAGCGACGTGGTGGACGAAGAGGCGTACTTCGAGAAGATCGTCGAGGCGATCACCAAACGGGGACTCAAGTTCGGTGCTTGGATCGTATACTGCTACAAGGACTACCTTGCGCGCGCCTATCCCGAGTTTGCCAAGCACGATGCTTTCGGGAATGCCTACCTGGCGCAACTCAGTACAGCGCCACCGGACTCGCGGGAGTACCTGATCGCTCTGACAGAAAACATCGTCGAGACCTATAAGCCCGTCGCGGTCCACGTCGAGTCGCTCTCGCGTCTGCGGTGGAACTACGGCTTCCGGAACCCCAAAAGTGCTGTCGGAGATCACCGAGCGCGACGCCTTCCTGATGGGTTTGGACTTCAATCCGGCGGCCATCGAGCATGCTGAGAGTTCGGGTTTTGACGGCAAGAAGTTCCAGAAGGATGTGGCCGAGTGGTTGCGCCCGCGGTTGGCGCGCTTGCCCACCGCCGATGACCGCCTGCCGGCGACAAGCCAATGGCTGGAGGAGGCGTTCGAGGGGCGGCTCCGGCAATGGCTCAAGCTGGCACAGGAGAATACGACGGCTCTATGGACGCAAGTAGCCGACATCATCCGCGATGGTGATGCCAAGATCCAGTCGGTGGCCGCCACAGACGAGTCGGCCGATCGCAGCGACGTCCTGCCCCCCACAAACGGATATCTTGATCGTGTAACCGTGGGCCCGTTCGAGTCGGTGGGGGAAGGCCGCCGGCACGTTCAGAGGATCACGGGGCAAATCAACGAGGGCGGCGGCGTGATGGTCTCGACCCAACCCGGCCGAATGACGAAGTCGTCCGAGCTGGAAGCGGAAGTTCGCCTTGCGAAAGAGGTTGGGGCTGTTGGATGTACTTTCTACAACTACGGGTTGCTACGCGAGGAGCAGCTGGGGTTCATTGGCTCGGCTCTTCGGTAGGGGTCGGTGGCGGACTCCGGTGCAACACGGATGCTTGCCCTGGACCGGGCGACAATCTGGCGACGGAGGCATAGATCATGAGTTTCTTAACACGGCGGAAGTTCTTGATGGCGGCCGGCGTGGGTTTGCTGCACTACGCCTGCGGCGACCCAGGGGCGAAGCAAGCCGAAAGTGCGCCCGAGCCCCCGGCGTCCACCGCATTCGGAACCTACTCCATCATCGATCTCCACCAACACACGCCCTACTCGGGACGTCCGGCGGAGGCGTTGGTCGCGCACCAGCGCAAGATGGGTATCAGCAAGACCGTGATGCTGCCCGCGGGACGCAAGTACGGCCTCGCGGCGGACGCCGGCGGCAACGAAGTAGTCTATCCGTTCGTCCAGGAGCGCCCGGACGAATATGTCTTCTTTGCTAACGAGTTGCCCGACATCCCCGAGACGCGGGAGGTGCTCGAGAAATACCTGAAGATGGGCGCCATCGGCATCGGCGAGCAGAAGTTCCCGGTGGACTGCGACTCCGAACACATCCAGCTCGTGGCTTCGATCGCGCAGGAATATGACGTGCCCGTACTCCTGCACTTCCAGCACGAAAGGTACAACTTCCACTTCGAGCGCTTCCACAAGATTCTCGAACAGTTTCCCAAGGTGAACTTCATTGGCCATGCGCAAACGTGGTGGGGCAATATTGACAAGAATCACGATCAGACCGTGATGTACCCCAAGACCCCGGTGACGCCGGGAGGGATCTCAGACCGCTACCTCGCCGACTACCCCAACATGTACGGCGATCTCTCGGCGGGCTCGGGACAGAACTCGATGACCCGCGACGAAGAGCAGGCGAAAGAGTTCATCATGCGCCACCAAGACAAGCTGATCTACGGCAGCGATTGCAGTGACTCGATGGGTGAAGGCCCCGACTGCAGCGGCGCGAACACGATTGCAATCCTGCGCCGCCTTGCTCCAGATGAAACGGCGCTGAAGAAGATCTTCCACGACAACGCCAAGAAGGTCATGCGTATCACTTGAGGACTGCTTGGGACGGAGGCCATGGACCCGACCAACTCCCTGCGAGAACATCTGCTGGAGCTACTGCGAGGCAAGAGCGCCCATGCCTCGTTCGAGGACATCGTCGCCGACTGGCCGGTCGAGCTTCGGGGCGCGAAACCTCGGAGGCTGCCCTACACTGGCTGGGAAGTGCTCGAGCACATGCGCATCGCGCAGTGGGACATTCTGGAGTTCAGCCGCAATCCCCGCCACGTCTCGCCCGACTACCCCGACGGCTACTGGCCGGACACAGAAGCGCCAGGGGATCCAGCCGCGTGGGATCGGTGCGTAGCCAACTTCGTCGAGGACCTGGGTCAGATGAAGGCGCTTGTGGAAGACGAGGCCGAGGACCTCTTCACGCCCTTCTCCTATGGCTCGGGACAGACGCTGCTGCGCGAGGCGATGCTGGTCGCCGACCACAATGCCTACCACCTGGGGCAATTGGTCACGATTCGGCGGCTGTTGGGCGTTTGGCCGGGAGGGTGACCGCCTCGAAGAGCCCTGGGCACGGGTGGGAGGGCTGCCAGTCGTTGTGCCTTGTCGGGTTTTCGTAAGTGCCTTATAATGAAGGCCAACCATCTCCCCCCAACTTCCGTTTCGACATCAACGCAGCCGGCGCTTGGACGAAATGGAATACAAGTAGACGCGGCTCCCGAGCGCTCAGCCGCGGTTGTCCCCATGATCGAGAACCCGCCGATCTTCAGGCTCAGCTTGCCGCCTGGCGTCGAGACCCGCTCCATTGAAGCCCCGGCGGAACCAAACCCGCGGCCCGCGGCGGAACTGTGGCGGGAAGCCGAGCGGCTCGGGGTGTTCCCGGCGGTCTATCAGAACGTCCGGGGCATGCAGGCCACCGAGTTCGACGAGTCGTGGGAGCGCCGCTTGCGGGACATTGCCGTTCGCAATCTTACGCTCGAGAAGGAGCAGACCCGGCTTCTCGATGCATTGCACGATAGTGGGATCCGTTGCATCCCCGTGAAGGGTGTTCAACTGACCCGCTTGCTATACCCTGATCTTTCGTGGCGTGAGATTGACGACATCGACTTCATCGTTCCCCCAGAGGAGCTGGGCCAAGCATACCGGTGTCTCAAGGACCTTGGCCTGGCCGATGCCGAGAACCCATGGAATGCGGATGCGCTAGGCCGCCTGGCCCGCCGGCCGGCTTTCCTGCATCCGGAGCTACACCTCACGGGGCCGTACGGCCTGTGGGTCGAGTTGCACTGGGACTGAACCGCCGACCGCTTCCCCGAACGCGGCCCCTCGCAGGACCAGGAAGCCTATCTCGTCTATCTTTGCCGCCATGCTGGCAAGCATTTCTGGTCGTCGCTGCGGTGGTCGGCCGACATCGAGGTGTACGTCAGAAAGTTCGCTGACGGCCTCGACTGGCGGCGGTTCTGGAGCCTGGCGAGGGCGGCGGGTGCGGAACGAAGTTGTGCGGCAAGCTTCCAGCTTTGTGCGCGGCTGTTTGAACGAGCTCTTCGACCTGTTGAAAAGGAAGGCCCTCAGCGGGCCGTCCGACGGCTCAGCGAGCAAGCGGCACGTTCGTTGAGCAATCGAGAGCCGTCCGGCCTGCGCGGCCATGCTCTCGTCCGGCTGCTGGAGGTCGATAGTCCGAAGCAGCGCGCGTTGCGCTGTCTGAGCATTGTCGCGCCCGCACCGCGCCATTGGACGCACCCTTCGGGCCGCAAGCTTTCGTCGGCCGGTGTCTGGCTGGGGCGCTATTGGCGGTTATCACTGCAGGGTGCCGCTGCGCTGTGTCCGTTTGCCGCATGGAAGCGGCGGCTTCGCAAAGCGGCGCTTTTCTCGGCCGCGGAGTGGTTCGTGCTGGCGAAGGCCTGGTGGATGCTCGCCGCGGTAAAACCGGCGATCCGGTTCATGGGCCTCTCAAGGCTCGAGAGATGGGCGAAGAGGGCCCCCGCGCGCGCTAATCTCTCCGAAAACGAGTACGCGGATAGCATTCAACGGACCGTCTACCTCGTGGATGCCGCCGCCCGAAATCACCTGGGTGCAATGAAATGCCTGCCGCGATCCCTTGTCACGGCTCGCCTGCTAGCCAGTCAAGGAATCGATGTCGGCCTGCGGATCGGGATGCGGGAGGAGGGCGGAAGGCTCGTCGGCCACGCCTGGGTGGTGTATCAGCAAGAGCCCATTAACGACGCGGATTCGTCGCTGAAGGCAACTCAAAGGTTAACGATCAAGGAAGTTGGATCCCGCCAAGTCTGACGAACACACGTAGCAGGACGAAGCACCCCAGTAGCCTACCGGAGATTACCCGGGGTCGTCTAGTTTAAAGGATCAAAGTCAAACAGGTTGCCGAACCCTTCACACAGAACAGCGGGGTTAACAGTGTTCTGCTCTGGAGTTCCTCCGAAGAGACAGTAGTTAGGACAGTTCCTCTTGCAATCCCAAGCGGCATCGAGGCACTCGGCAAGGAGTTCTTCCTGGCCCGGACCAAACTCGATTTCGCATATCGTCTTGTTATTGTTGTAGTCTAGACGGCAGTCTTTCCTGGTGCAGAACGGCGAGTCCTCCGGCAGATCCTTCTTCGCGGCGTGCGCGATCGGCTGCGAGGGCTCGAACGTGACAACGCCCACGCCAAGCAGCAGACATGCGGCGGTCACCCCAATTAAGCTGAATCTCCTAAACATCGGCGTACCCTCCGGCGCCTCTTGGCGCTCATTCGCAGCTATGAGCTTAAGTATTTACCCGCCTAGATTTTAAGCATTTTGGCATTCAGAGTCAATGGATCGCAGGTTACATTTCCAGGGTGGTACAGTCCGGAAAGTACTATAACCTTGGCCCGCGACCCCTTTCTCCGCAAGCGGCGGCCCGATGCGCAATCCGCCGTCGCGCAGCCTCGATGATGGGCTATGGGAGCACCCTCCAGCTCACTCGACGCCGAGGAGATAGAGACGAGTGAGCCCGGTATCGAAAGGGGGCTTCTGTATCGGATTCGATGTCCCGTATGGCTCTCATGTAAGACTACATCTATAAGTATATCAGTATCTTACGAGGATATCTCGTGCAGACAACTGGGCGATTCGGTTGAGCGTGGGGGTGGCCGGGGAGCGACTGCGCGTGCTGCTGACAACGTGGTCCCCTCGGCTTCGGAGGGCCGGTCAACAGTTACGTTGGCAGCCGCTTCGTGAGCCTTCATAGACCGGCAGAATCCTCGATATTGAGAGATATATAACTGCTAGTACCTTTGATGGATCGGTGGTAAGGCACTTGCCCCGTGAGGCGTCACCGCAACGGGTTCTCGGAAGCCAGCTGGCCACCGGATCGAATGAGGCGACAAAGCGTGATTTGTGGGGCGGGCCTCCCGGCCGGCGGCGTCGACCTCCGGGTCGGCGTTTCTGCCACCAGAGGTGCGAGCCCCACCCGATCTCAGGCACCCCGTGTGCACTCGAAGTTCTGCAAGGGCGCCCTATTGAATCCCGCAAATTATTATGACACCTTTTGATAGTGTGGAGCATCTATATATGTATGGGCAACCCCAAAGGTGTGAAGCGGGATTTCAAGGCGCTGGAGAAGCGCCGTTTCGAAGCGATGCGGCTGCTCCACCAAGGCCACAATCAGTCCGAGACGGCGAGACGGCTGAACGTCGCTCGCCAAACCGTCAGTGAGTGGCGGCGGCAATACCGCGAGCAGGGTGCGGCCGGACTCCGCCAGGCCGGGCGCGCCGGACGCAAGCCGCTCCTCGATGCCGCACAACGCGAACGCCTGACGTCGCTGCTGCTGGAAGGCCCGGAAGCCCACGGCTTCCCAACGCCCCTGTGGAGCTGTCCGCGGGTGGCTCGGCTGACCGGAGACGAGTTCGGGGTCGCATACCACGCAGGCCACGCCTGGAAGATCCTGCGAGCGCTCGACTGGAGCCCGCAACGCCCGGCCGGAAAGGCGCGCGAGCGCAACGAAGAGCGGATCCGCACCTGGAAGCGCAAGACCTGGAAGCGCATTAAAAAAAAGCCCAAAACGAAGGCCGTACGCTCGTCTTCATCGACGAAAGCGGATTGAGTCAGAAGCCGCATCGCTGCCGCACCTGGGCGCCACGTGGCCAAACACCGGTGCTGCAGTTTAACTTCAACTGGGAGAAGCTTTCCGTCTCGGCGGGGCTGACGCTGCGTAACTTCTACTTCCGGCTCTATCCCGGTGCGATCGGCAAAGAGCAAGTGACCGACTTTCTCAAGGCGTTGGTACGTCATATCGATCGCCCGCTGCTGATCGTCTGGGATCGGCTGCCGGCGCACCGTAGCCGCCTGGTGCAAGAGTTCATCGAACTCTCCGAAGGCCACATCGCAACCGAGTACTTGCCACCCTATGCGCCGGAGTTGAATCCGGTGGAATACATCTGGGCTTACTGGAAGCAGCACGAGTTGCCGAACGTCTGTCCGAAAGACTACGGCGAGCTGAACGAGCGGGCCCGCAAGGCACTCCGCCGCATGTACCGCAAACCGCGTTTGATCACGGCCTTCTGGAAACAGTCTTCTCTTTGTTTTGACTGACTCTATATTATGCGGGAGTCAATAGGTCTGGGTTACGAGCACATCGTCTACAGCACAGGTTTCAGACACGACGGGCACCGAAAACTGAAGAGAAGACTCGTCGCACTCAAATCAAGGCGGGGCCTCCTCATTTGGTAAGGCCGCGCTTTGTGCCCTCTTCCATGCTCCGGATCCTTTCTATCCGACACCCCATTTAGGGAGGGTTTGGGAAATCAGTGAATCCGAACTGGTTCGGCTCGCACCGCACGATCAACCCCGGGTCCTGAAAGTGAACCAGGTTGAAGCACGATTCGCGGCGCTCTTCTACCATCGTCAGGCCGGCACGCAGCATCTCTTCGTCGCCGGCGCGGCATAGAGACCTTCGCACAGGTCGGGTCGCAACCGACCGGCGTGGTTACAATGCCGATGTGCAATGGGACTCGCCAGGTGGATCCTGCCTCTTGGCGTGCAATGCCGCCTGCGGCTCGAACGTCGCGAGCGCCAAGTTGGCGACGAGAAGCGCCACGAAAGCTGAAACCGATTTGAACTTGTTGAGCACGCGACCCGCCTCCCTTCTGCCCCACGAGGTGGCTCGCGCTTGACTTACAATAAGACCGGGATTTCCGTTTTGGCCATCCCGACACGGTCAGGGTACTCCCATCCGCGGCTCGGATGCAAGACCTTGGTTCTCCTCTCACGGTCGATGCCCCGTTCGCCCCCGATTCGGTCGCTGAATGCCGCTTCATCGCCGCGTTCCAACTCGCTGGGGGGCTTTTCGCCGACACTGCTCCCTAGTAGTTCGCTCTTCAGCAACTCGGCGTCTCTTGTCCGTCGCAGCCCGTCGCTAGCTACCCGCCTGGCACTGGTAGCGCCGCGAGCCGCCTGAGCATGTCACCGAACAGCCGCCGGTTCAGATGCCCCTCCGCCAGCAGCAGCCAGTAATAGCGGGCGTGCTTGACGAGCCGACCGCCCGTCTTCATCAACCTGTGTTGCAAGGTCGTCAGCGACCAACTCTTGATCCTGCTCGGCAGTCCGAGCCGCCGCCACAAGTTGCCCAGGGTGTAAGCCAGCACGCTCAGTTGCAGCCGCACCTCGTTCGCTCGAAAGCGATGGCACGACAGCCGCGTCCAGCTCGTGGCCTGCTTGCCTTCCTTGATCCACTGTTCGGCGGTGCCGCGTTTGTTGTAAAAGCACACCACCGAGCGGCTCGGCAAGGCCTTGTTGGTTACGAGGAAGCCGGGTCGCGCAAACAACTCGCCGGGATGAAGCTCGACCTTGGCGACGATCCGTCGGGGCTTGGACCAGCTCGCGGCTTGGTAGCGGAAGCTCTTGTAGCGCACCAGCGGCTTGGCGCTCGGCCTGCCCGGCGGACGGAACAGAATATCTTCGATCTCCAACTCCAGGTTCTTGTTGGCCGGCATGCGAATCACATAGTCCACGCCACGCTGCTCCAACGCTTCGTAAATCTCCGGCTTGGCGAAGGCTGCGTCGGCCCGCAACGTCACGTGTTTCCCTTCGGCCTGTTGGCGCTCGATCCCGGGCAGCAGCAACTCGTCCCAGTCCTCGGCGCTGGAGACGTTGCCCGCTCGCAGTTTCGCCGCCAGACAATCGCCGTGCTGGTTGAACAGCAACAGCGGGTGGTAGCAGGTGGACTCGAAGTGCCCGTTGTAGGCACTGCCTTCCTGCTGACCGTGGACCGGGCTCTCGGTGGAGTCCATATCGAGCACGACGCGCTCGGACTGGTCCTGCGCTTCGGCTTGAGCGACCAACTCGCGGTTCACCGCCATCAACCCAAGCAGGTTCTCTTCACTGGCCAGCAGCTCTGCCTCAAAACTTTGCCGTCGCGAGGTGAGCGCCCCACCGCGATCCCAGTTTTTCTTCGAGCCCAGCAAGCGAAACGTCGGATCGGCGGAGACACGAACGGCATCGTTGAGGTCCTCGTAGCCTGCGAGTCGGCTGTAGACCGACTGTCGCACCAGATCGGCCAGCGGGAACTTCTTGTTCGAGCCTTGTCGCGAATCCGTCAGATGCTCGTCGATCAGCTTGCCCAGTCCGAGCCGCTCGTCCAGTTCTCGGACGAGAAGAAGCCCGCCATCGGAGGTCACCCGCGAGCCTTGGAAATCGACCTTCAGAAATCCGTTGAACGATAGCTGAAATGCCCTCTGCTCTTTGTCACCCACTGGGTGTCGCCCTCCCGCTCTCTTGCGCTGCGCTCAAACCCGCATCTGTAAGGGCGCTGAGAGTGCCCGGTTGGTTAGCAGGCGACGGTCAAATCGGAAATCCGGGTAAGAACCCCTCTCAAGCGGGCTCAGGTAAACTTCCCTTTGTTTCTAATCCATCTAGAACTGTGAGTCGGCTGATATTCCCTAGTAACATTTCCAGGCAAATGCCCTAGAGCGAGACTACACACTTCCCTCAGGACACGTCGGTGATTGCGTAGTCCTGGTACATCAGCTCAACTGTCTGATGCTCTCTCTAAACTGATCTGGGTCTACCCCTCGTCTTGCGTCACCGGAGTGCTACGACCCGGCACTGGTCCATGGCCAGACTTCGCCCTCAACCGGTTGTATCTACATAAACCGCGTAGATTAAGTTAGTTACGGTCGTTACGAAGTGGCAGGTCAGATCGACAGTCAACCTTCGTCCTGGCGATAGCATGTCCCCTGCTGGCCGGGAGCGACAAATCCAATCTAACACGCCCAGGTAAACCCAAGAAATGGGGTATTTACTTGACTCAGGTAGCCCCAAGATGTAGTATGCGGTGCGATGGAGGACTATCCGCGGAACTTGGCTGAGTTCGAGGCCCGCTTTGCGACGGAGGAGGCTTGTCGGGATTATCTGTTCCAGCTGCGCTGGCCGGAAGGATTCCGCTGTCCGCGCTGCGGACACGGCGCGGCTTGGCCGGTCCGGCAAGGGCTGTGGGAGTGCTCGGGCTGCGGTCGGCAGACCTCGGTCACCGCTGGCACGGTGTTCCAGGACACTCGTCAGCCCCTGCGGCTGTGGTTGCGAGCCATCTGGTGGGTGACCAGTCAGAAAAACGGAGTGAGTGCCCTGGGGCTGCAGCGAGTCTTGGGGCTGGGCAGCTACAAGACGGCCTGGAGCTGGCTGCACAAGTTGCGCCGCGCCATGGTGCGCCCCGGTCGCGACCGCCTCAGCGGCCGTGTGGAGGTGGACGAGACGTACTGGGGCAGCCCAGAAGAGGGCGTGCGCGGTCGCCAGACCTATACCAAATCGTTGATTGCCATCGCCGCCCAGGAGGACGGCAGGGGAACGGGACGGCTTCGGATGCGCAGAGTCCGGGATGCGAGCGCAGAAAGCTTGATGCCCTTTGCCGAAGAAGCGATTGAACGGGGCAGCACGGTTCATACCGACGGCTGGCTGGGCTATGAGCCGCTACAGAAGCGCGGCTACCGGCACGAAGTAACGTTCCTCGATGAGGGGCCGGAGTCGGCCTCGAAGCTGCTGCCCCGAGTGCACCGCGTGGCGTTGCTTTTGAAGCGTTGGCTGCTGGGGACGCATCAGGGGGCCGTCAACCCCGAGCATCTGGACTACTACCTGGACGAGTTTACCTTCCGCTTTAATCGACGCAACTCTCGCAGCCGAGGGAAGCTCTTCTATCGACTTGTGCAACAGGCGGTCGCCATCGACCCCGTGCCATACAAGTCCATCATCGGCGGCACTGAAAATGCTGCTTCTGTCGACCACAAGATGTAGGGGTCACCTGAGTCAAGTAAATACCCCAGTACCCAAGAATTGGAACTGATGAGGATTCTGTTCCTTTATAGGACCTATTACCTATGGTACCAATTTGCCAGCCGCTGTTAGACTTGCCTTTTATTGAATCCCGCAAATTATTATGACACTTTTTGACAGTGTGGAGCATCTATATATGTATGGGCAACCCCAAAGGTGTGAAGCGGGATTTCAAGGCGCTGGAGAAGCGCCGTTTCGAAGCGATGCGGCTGCTCCACCAAGGCCACAATCAGTCCGAGACGGCGAGACGGCTGAACGTCGCTCGCCAAACCGTCAGTGAGTGGCGGCGGCAATACCGCGAGCAGGGTGCGGCCGGACTCCGCCAGGCCGGGCGCGCCGGACGCAAGCCGCTCCTCGATGCCGCACAACGCGAACGCCTGACGTCGCTGCTGCTGGAAGGCCCGGAAGCCCACGGCTTCCCAACGCCCCTGTGGAGCTGTCCGCGGGTGGCTCGGCTGACCGGAGACGAGTTCGGGGTCGCATACCACGCAGGCCACGTCTGGAAGATCCTGCGAGCGCTCGACTGGAGCCCGCAACGCCCGGCCGGAAAGGCGCGCGAGCGCAACGAAGAGCGGATCCGCACCTGGAAGCGCAAGACCTGGAAGCGCATTAAAAAAAGCCCAAAACGAAGGCCGTACGCTCGTCTTCATCGACGAAAGCGGATTGAGTCAGAAGCCGCATCGCTGCCGCACCTGGGCGCCACGTGGCCAAACACCGGTGCTGCAGTTTAACTTCAACTGGGAGAAGCTTTCCGTCTCGGCGGGGCTGACGCTGCGTAACTTCTACTTCCGGCTCTATCCCGGTGCGATCGGCAAAGAGCAAGTGACCGACTTTCTCAAGGCGTTGGTACGTCATATCGATCGCCCGCTGCTGATCGTCTGGGATCGGCTGCCGGCGCACCGTAGCCGCCTGGTGCAAGAGTTCATCGAACTCTCCGAAGGCCACATCGCAACCGAGTACTTGCCACCCTATGCGCCGGAGTTGAATCCGGTGGAATACATCTGGGCTTACTGGAAGCAGCACGAGTTGCCGAACGTCTGTCCGAAAGACTACGGCGAGCTGAACGAGCGGGCCCGCAAGGCACTCCGCCGCATGTACCGCAAACCGCGTTTGATCACGGCCTTCTGGAAACAGTCTTCTCTTTGTTTTGACTGACTCTATATTATGCGGGAGTCAATAGTTTCGAGGTCGGCTCGTACTACGGGTCACTTCTCAGCGAACGCGGCGAATTGCAGTGCTCAGCGGACCTCGGTAATCAGGAGAATTCATGAACTCCCGGAAAACCATCTTGTTCCTGACCGTGTCAACTTACCTTGCCGTCGGAGGATCGGCAACCCTTTCGCCGCAAACCCTACCCGAAGTCGCGGTAGAGCGTTCGCGAGGGCTTTGTGCGGCAGACCGTAAACTGAAGCCCGTTGTCAAGGAGATCGAGCGGGCAGCCCGTGCTCACCAGATGGGAGGCGGAGGCGACGGTACGACGGACCCGAACACGCTTGCGGAGGGAGGCGGTCTCCGCAATGTGGACTACGGGGACATTGCTGTCATCGAAGACCAGGGAGATCTACTCATCCACGTGAGGTTCAAGGGGCAAGGCGGTCCACCCTATATCAACTACGTTACGCGCTCCTATGGGATCGCCCGAGAGTTCTACGAAACCCACAACGATCAGTACGACACCATCGTGATCTTCGCGGCCTCCACCTTTGCCGACGAACCGGAGCCGGAATCGGGATTTGCCTTTTCGCTTGGCATGCAGAATACCGTCGGGGGGATCGGGGACTCGATCTACAACAATCTTGATCACGTGGGTCTGCCACAGCCCGGCACGCTGAAGAACATCGTCAACATGAACGATCTTGGGGAGTTCTCCGGGGCCGAAGGAAATATCCCAGGATTCACGGCTGTCACTGGCATCGAGGTGTTGGGCCAGGAAGTCGGTCACCGCTGGGGCTCATTCGTAAACACCCAAGTTGCCGACATTCTGGGGCGAGGGAATTCCCATTGGAGCTTCTTCCTCGACACAGGGGCCGTCAACGGCAGCTTGATCGGGGCCGGTGCCTCGGTCATGGAGGGCAACAGCTGGAGCGAAAACGGGGACGCCAGCTTCACAACCGGAAAGCCGTTCGACAGCTACACGCTCTTTGACCTATACGTCATGGGCATGCTTGACCTTGGCGGCGCGCACCAGAGTCTACGGACCCAGCCCGTCACTTTCGTCCAGGAAGAAGAGCAGACGGATACCTCGTCGGGGTCGGGCAACAACGGCAACGGCAGGGGGGCGGCAAGAAGGCATTCAACTTCTCGTCCCGTGAGGGGGGCGGTAGCACGAAAATCCGTTTCCTGTCGGGCAAGGGAGGCGGCAAGAACAAGTTCGAGTTCTCTCGGCGAGGCACGACACTTCATGAGCACGGTGGAGACAGTGGCGACCGCGATCGACCGTGTAATTCGAGGAGCCAGAATTGCCATCACGATGAGATCAGCGACTCGACCTTCCCTCAGGAGGGCATGACGGTCAACGGGTCCGGGATCCCCGTGACCATCCAGGACATCATCAACGCAAACGGTCAGCGAACCCCGGCGCAGGATACGTTTCCGGCAAGACTGGCCTTCATCCTGGTGGTCCCGGATGACGGTGATTCTTCGACGGTTACGGCCAGTCCGGGTGACCTGAATGAAATGAACGAGTTCCGCACCAAGTTCCAACTGTTCTTTTCACAGCACACCAACGGTCTCGGCTCAGTCGCAGCCAGCCTCTAACCCCGGAGCCCGAGCGGCCCGTGGTTGCACTTTGCAGCCATCCGCGCGAGACCTTGATCGTCTGGTTGGCAACGGCCAGAAGGTGCGGGGACGTCGGGCTGTGGGGAGCATCACTGACCCTTACTGAATAAGCTCGAAGACCCTTGGCACCCACGAGCTACTACACTCACAAGCGCTCGCGGAAGCCGGCTCCTTGACAAGCCCCACAGCAGGATGGGCGGCCCAGGGTTCCGTGCTGCGCCCCTATGCTGCCCAGTCGGCCTTCCCACACAGACTCCGCTACAGCTCTTGATCGCCCAGAGAACGTCGATGTCGCAAAATGGCGCTTCGAGGCTCCCTTGTGAGGCCTGCATCGCCGACTGGCATCTTGTGTCACTTCAAGGCTTGCGGACGGATCTGGGAGAATTGCTTCAGGCGGCGCTGGGGGGACAGTGGGCTATATTGAAGGCACGTATGGGGTTCGCGACGGTACCCGAGCTATTGGAGGATTTCCGCGACGGTCGGATGATCGTCGTCGTCGACGACGAAGATCGCGAGAACGAGGGCGACCTTACGCTAGCGGCGGAGAAAGTCACGCCCGAAGCCATCAACTTCATGGCGACCCACGGACGGGGCTTGATCTGTCTAGCGCTGACCGAGGAGCGGCTCGATCATCTACGAATACCTCTGATGACGGAGCGCAACACGGCTCGACTCGGGACGGCCTTCTGCGAATCGATCGATGCGGCGGCTGGCGTCACCACCGGCATCTCGGCCGCAGACCGGGCCCACACGATAAGGACGGCGATTGACCCGGGCACGCGTCCGGCTGATCTTGCGCGTCCCGGGCACGTTCCCCCTCTGCGGGCACGCAAGGGAGGCGTGCTGGTCCGCGCCGGTCAGACCGAAGCGTCGGTAGATCTGGCGCGGCTCGCCGGTCTCGTGCCTGCGGGCGTGATTTGCGAAATCATGAACGACGACGGCACCATGGCACGGGTGCCGCAACTGCTCGACTTTTGCGCCAAGCATGACCTCAAGATGATCACGGTCGCCGCGATCATCCGCTACCGGCTCGAAAACGAAACCTATGTTGAGCGCGTCGCGGAGGGTCTGCTAGAGACTCGGTTCGGCGAGTTCCGGACCATCGCCTACCATAGCGAGATTGATTCCTCCCATCACTTGGCCTTGGTTCATGGCAAGGTCCGTGACGTCGATTCGGTGCTCGTCCGGATGCATTCCCGCGACCTTTTAGGCGACGTGTTCCATTCCACACGGTACCCCTCGCATCAGATCATCGAGAGGTCGATGGAGATGATCGCCGCCATGGGCCGTGGCGTGCTGGTCTATCTACACCAGACCGGACTTGGCTACGATGTTGAGAAGCTATTCGACGGCGGCTGCCGCATCGTCGCTCACCCCAAGCAACCTCTGCAGCACACCGAGGCGCGGCAGAGCCTCTTGCAATATCGCTCGGGTATCGGGGCGCAGATTCTTTCCGACCTGGGCCTGCGAAGGATTCGGCTTCTGACGAACCGACCGCGCAAGGTCGTCGGCCTCGATGGCTTCGGGATCACCATCGTGGAACAAGTTCCGGTGCTAGTCACCGAAGCGTCGGTCGCGCGCGACTAGCTTGAGGACCAGGGTTCGACCAGGAACGTCCGAGTTTGAGTTCGACCAGCTTCGATTACAGCAAGTCGCGGCGACCGGTCCTCTCGAGCCGTTTGACTAGCAGGGAGACGTCCTGCGCTGCCGCCCGCGAGCAAATCAAGAGGGCGTCGGGTGTATCCACTACCACCAGATCCCTTACACCGACGAGCGCCACCGGTTTGGCGCCCGCCGCGACGTAGTTGCCATGGGCGTCTTGCTGCAAGACATCGCCGCTTGTGGCGTTGCCGTAGCGATCCTTCCGGTGCAGTTCATACACAGCTTCCCAGCTGCCAACATCGCTCCAGCCGAAGTCGGGGCAAGCGAACCCGACGATGTTCTTTGCGTGCTCGAGTACGCCATAGTCGATGGACTGGCTGTCGCAGCCGGGATACTGCTTGCGGAGTGAAGAAGCAAAGCTCCTCGATGAGATCGGAGCGAGCTTGGCGAGCGCCGCGGCGGTTCTCGGCAAGTACCGCACCACGGCCATGTTGATCGTCCGGGCCTGCCAGACGAACATCCCGCTGTTCCAGTAGTAGTTGCCGGCCCGTACGAGGCGCTTTGCTTTGGATGGGGACGGTTTCTCCTCGAACTTGAGAACCCGCGACGGGAGAGAATCCCCCGGTTGGGCTTGTGTGGGGAACTTGATGTAGCCGTAGCCCGTCTCCGGGCTGCGGGGCGGGATTCCGAGGACGATCAACTGACCTTGGGCGGCCGCGTTGATCGCCCGCCCGAGGAGCTTGGCGAAGACCGCGGGTCGCGCGATGAAGTGGTCCGCCGGGAACACCCCCATGACCGCATCGGGATCCTGTTGGGACAGGATGCGGGCGGCCAGGGCGATCGCGGGGGCGGTGTTGCGCTGTACCGGCTCGGCGATGATCTGCCGTGCCGGCACCTGCGGAAGCTGCTGCCGTACGCGGCGGCGCAGCCGCTCGTTCGTCAACACCCAGAGGCGCTGGGGCGGAACCAGCCTCTCGAGCCGGGCGACCGTTTGCTGTAGCAGGGAGTGCTCCCCCACCACCGGAAGCAACTGCTTCGGTAGGGCGACACGGCTGCTCGGCCAGAAACGGGTCCCACGTCCTCCAGCCAGAATCACAGCGTGAAACGGCATCTGGGCCTTGAGCCCTGCGCTCATGGCGCACTCAGATTGTGGGGATGAATCAGCCGGAACGTACGACTCCACCGAGTCTTACCAAAGAAGTTGAAAAGTACGTACTGGAGATGAGAGAACGACACGCCGGCGTCCTGGAGGTTCTCGGTGGGCGCATCGAAGGACCAGTAGATCACTAACGGCTTGCCGATGATGTTCTCCCGCGGCACGAACCCCCAATAGCGGCTGTCGAGAGACTGGTCGCGATTGTCCCCCATGGCAAAGTAGCTGTCCGGCGGCACCACGACTTGGCCGTCGACCACGTGGTTGCGAAGCAGGTTCAACACCCGTGGATTCGCCTGCAGATTCGGTTCGCCCGTCGCCGGGAAACTGTCGCGGTAGTGGTCAACGTAGGGGGTCTTGTGGACCACGTAGGGTTCGTCGACCGAATGTCCATTCACATACAGCTGCCTGTTTTCAAGGCGGATGCGGTCGCCCGGGATGCCCACCACGCGTTTTACAAACGTTTGTTCAAGGTCCACCGGGTAGCGAAAGACGATGATGTCACCACGCTCGACATCCTGGTACGGCAGCAAGAGCTTGCCCACACCGCCACGGGGTGAATAGGCAAGCTTGTCCACCAACAGGTGATCGCCGATCAACAGGGACTCCTGCATCGAGCCAGTGGGAATCACGAAGGCCTGGACTAGGGTCGTGGTTCCGAACAGTAGCAGGACAATAGTGACCGTCCATTCGGCGATCACCCCGCGCCGTGGCGGCGGTGGCCGCTCGTCGGCCTGCTGGGACGGTTCCGGCTTTGTGTCTGGGGCCTGTTCTCTCTTCGTCACAAGACTATGCGCTCCTCAACGCAAGTTCTCATTCTAGCCAAAAGCCTTGATCCACGGTGGTCTCAGGAGTGCTGCCAAGCGCTACACCGCGATGTTGAAGCCGATCGAGCCCCTTGACGCGCTGGGACGCACCGATAGATTCTCGAAACCTTGCAGTTGACAAACCCTCAAGAGCCCGCGAAAATCCAGTAGACGTTCGAGTAAGGGGTACAAATGGCTAAAGATCGCGGGGCCTCCCGCAGACTCCACCGTTTCGCTACAGTGCTGCTCGCGGTAGCTGTCTTTCCGGCGGCGCTCGCGGCCAAAAAGAAGCTCAAACCCGAGGAGCTGGTAAGCTTCCATCTGGACTCGATTGGTCCTGCGGAGGTCCGCGGCAGCACCAAGTCGCGCGTCTTCCGCGGTAAGGGTATGTGGCGCGTACTGTTGGGCGGCCAGGGCCAGGTGCCCGGCAGCGTTTTCCACGCCTCCGACGGATCGAGCTTCAGCTTCCGGTTCGATACCCAGGGTAACCCCACCTACTACGGTGAGCATTTGATCTTCAACGGAGGCGATGCCCGTATCTTCCAAGGATTTCAAAACGGACGCTCTCACTTGGGTGAGTTCTTCCAAGCCAACCAATTCATCCTCCGGGAAGGCTTGCTCGGAGGAGTGACCTCAACCGCTTGGCCGCTACTGGCCCTCGAGACGCGGAACCCGAAGCTGAAAAACGCCGGACTCAAGAAGGTGGAGAAACTCAAGCTCCATCGCCTCGACTACAAGCCGCGTAAGGGCGGGGGCAGCGTGCGTATTCAGCTTTTCTTCGAACCGGACACGTACCGACACGTCCAGACCAGCTACCGCTACGAGATTCCGGGCGGGATAGGAGCCGATCCCGACGCCTCGGTCGGCATTCAGAGCACTTACGTTCACGTCACGGAAACATTCTGGAACTTCCAGGCGATCGACGGGCTCATGCTGCCGGCCAACTGGAAGATTCACTACAACCGAAGCAATCAGGGGGGCGGCCCCGGGTCGGCCGTGTCGGAGTGGGAGATGGGATTCGCGACGGCGGTCCACAACGAGCCGATCGATCCGGGGTACTACAAGCCGGGCGCGAAGGCGGAGTAGCTGAGGAGGGGAGCATTGGTAATCTCCTTGCATGCCCATCTTCCGGTGGCTAGCTGCGACCGCCAGGCAAGGAAGCCTGCCCCACTCGTTCTTCGCATTGTCCTCACCCGGACGGGCCGGAACTGAAAAGGGAACCCGCGGTGTGAGTGGTTTCCGCGTTTCGGTGCGGGCTTAACCCCACCCTGACGGGCGGGGCTCTGATTCTCCTCCGGAGGTCCCTGTCACTTTTGGCAGGCGCTGCGGCTCCGATCCGCGTATATGGGCCGGTGGTGGCGGGACGTCCGCGGCGAAGGGACGGTGACCGAGGCGATCCGGCCGCTCTCGACTCTCAACAACGGCTTACGGCCGAAGCGCAATACGACGATTGAAGCGGCAGAGCCATCGGTTGTCGGTTCACTCACACCGACTCACACTGCCACCGGGGACCCTATGTTACCCTTGGGCAGACTCGGCAAGAGAACCGGCCGGATGGCAGCGGAACGTCAGCGAACGACCTGGGTCAGGCTCGGACTTTCTCTGGTGTTGGCGGCGCCTCTGCTTTTTGCTCTGCAAAGCTTCCGCAACCTTCGGCTTGAGGAGCCGAGATACTTCACTCCGACCGAGCAGCCCGCGGAATTCCATTTCGCACGGCTGGTCTATGACAGCGGCATGGGGCGCTGGGGCCGCCGCGGAGGGTGGGCAACAGACTATCCCGAGGCTGAGTACCACTTCATGCAGGGAGTACGCCGGCTGACGAACCTCGATGCTTCCGAGGGCGGGCGCCTTGTCCGCCCTCTCGACGAGGAGCTGTTCGAATACCCCTGGTTGTACGCGGTCGAGGCTGGGCGCTGGTACTTGAGTCTCGAAGAGGCCGAGCATCTGCGAGAGTATCTGCTGCGCGGCGGCTTCCTGGTCGTCGACGACTTCCACGGGACGTATCAATGGGCTTCGTTTCTCGAAAGCATGCAGCGCGTTTTTCCGGACCGTCCGATCCTCGACCTTCAGGCCGACGAGCCCATCTTGCACGTGCTCTACGACCTCGATCAACGAATCCAGATCCGGGGCGTCAGTATATATGGAGCGGCGCCACTTACGAAAGGGACGGCTACTACCCCCACTGGAGGGGCATTTTCGACGACGAAAGCCGCCTGATGGTGGCGATTAACTTTAATATGGATTTAGGGGATGCCTGGGAGCACGCTGACTGGCCCGAGTATCCTGAAAAGATGACCGCGCTCGCCTATCGGTTCGGCATCAACTACGTCATCTATGCAATGACGCACTAGCCCCTGGATTCCGCCTCGTGTTTGAGCTCCTCTTCAAGTACCCGACGACCGTCTTCCGCAAGGGAGAGCTCGTCTTCGCGAGCGGATGGCCGCTGTGGCTGCTGCTGCTGTTGATGGCAGCCGCGGTGGGTGGGCTACTGTGGCACGTGAGCCGCAACAAAGGACGGCTGGAGGGCCGGCGGCCCTACATGCTGAGCGCTTTTCAGATCGCGACCGTCCTGCTGGCGCTGTTGATGCTGTGGCAACCGGCGATCAGCATCCGGTCGCTGCGCTCGAGGCAGAACATTGTCTCCGTGCTGATTGACACGTCGCGCAGCATGATGCTGCCCGAGGGCGAACAGACGCGGCTCGACCTCGTACGCAACTCGCTGGAAGGCGGACTGCTCGACCAGTTGCGCGAAAAGTTCCGGGTGCGGCTGTATACCTTCTCGAGTCAATTGCAGCGACTGACCGAGTTGGAGAGGGTCGCGGCTGCGAGCGCAAGCACGCGTATCGGTGAGTCGGTCTCGGGGCTGCTCGGCGAGTCGACCGTACTGCCGCTAGGCGCCGTCGTGGTCTTCAGCGACGGCTCGGATAACTCCGGCCGCTTCGATCGCCGCCTGATGGCCGACATTCGCCGCCGCCGGATCCCGGTCCACACGGTGGGCGTGGGAAGAACCGAGATCCCCGAGGACATCGAGTTGGCCGACGTGATGGTCGCGGGACGGACACTGCCGCGGTCGCGCGTGAACGCCCAGGTGACGATCCGCCACAGCGGCAAACGGCAGGTCACCACGCGGCTCAGCGTTCGCGACGGCAGCAGTGTGATGGCATCGAAAGAGATCACGCTTCGCCGGGGTGAAACGGTTCAAACCGAGTGGATCGATTTCAGCTCGGGCGAGGCCGGCGTCCGCAACATGCGCTTCATTCTCGACGGGGTTGAGGGTGAAACCGTACTCGGCAACAACGTGCAGGTACGGGTGGTCGATGTGCCCCAAGGGCGCCGCAGCATTCTCTACATCGAGGGCGAGCCGCGCTGGGAGTACAAGTTCATCCGCCGCGCCATCGGCAAGGACGCGAGCATCCGCCTTGTGACGATGCTGCGGACCACCCCAAACAAGTTCTACCGGCAGGGTGTGGACGACCGCAAGGAACTCGTCGATGGCTTCCCCGCCACGGCCAAGGAGCTTTTTGCCTATGACGCGCTGGCCATCGGCAGCATCGAAGCCGCCTTCTTCTCGGACGAGCAACAGGAATTGATTCGCGAGTTCGTCAGCCGCCGCGGCGGTACCTTGCTGTTGCTCGGCGGCCGGCGAGGGCTGGCGGACGGTGGCTGGGGCGTCTCGAAGGTGGCGGAGGTGTTGCCGGTCGCGTTGCCGGAGAGTTCTCAAGAAACCTTCATCAGGGCCAAAGCCGATATCGAGTTGACGCCCCAGGGCCTGAACTCGCTGATCTGCCGCTTCGAAGAAGACCCTGAGAAGAATCGCGAGCAGTGGAAGGGTCTGCCTCAGGTCGCGGATTACCAACTGGTGGGCGATATCAAACCGGCAGGCATTCCCCTGATCAACCTGAAGGCGAACGGCGCCACACACCCTCTGCTCGTCTCGCAACACTTCGGCCGGGGAAAGGCGATCGTCTTCGCGACCGGCGGGACCTGGCGCTGGAAGATGGGCCTGCCGCATGACGACACGCGACACCATACCTTCTGGCGACAGTTATTGCGCAACCTGGTGGCCGAGACGCCCGGCAGGCTCGCGCTTTCGAGCGACCGCAGTCTGTACGCCGACGAGATGCGCGTGAGGCTCCGCGCGGAGGTCCGCACAGACGAGTACCTGCCCGCCAATGCCGCCACTGTGATTGCCACCGTCACGCCGGAGTCGGGCGACGCGATGACGGTCGAGATGCATCCGTCGCCCGAGGAAGAGAGTGTGTTCGAGGCCGAAGTGACGGCCGCCGCGGCCGGTGCCTATCGTGCCGAGGTCAACGCGAACATTGGCGAAACGTCGCTCGGCACCGATGTCCTGCATTTCCGACGGGAAGACGGCGTCGCGGAAGATTTTCGTCCGGAACAGAATCGGGAGTTGCTTGAGAAACTGGCCGAGCAGACCGGCGGGCGGTATTGGACGCTCGACGACGTATCGGGCTTGGCTCAGGAGATTCGTTTCTCCGAAGCCGGTATCACGGCGCGCGAGATGCTCGACCTGTGGGATATGCCACTATTCTTCTTTCTACTGATCGCGCTCAAAGCTTCGGAATGGCTGCTGCGGCGCCGCTGGGGGGTGGTCTGAACTTGACAGTTCTATTACTGGCTGTGCTGGTTGCCGGCCTGCCAACGATCGCTTCCGCGAAGACGCACTTTCTGATCGTCGGCGGCCTCGGAGGCGAGTTGCGCTACGCCAAGCGCTTCGACGAGCAAGTCAAGGATCTGGCCGAGATCTGCGAGAAGTCGGCGGGCGACAGCTCTTTCGTCAAGATGCTGACCGGCCGCGAGGCCACCACGAAAGCTGTCGAACAGGCGTTTGGGGAGTTCGGCGGTAAGCTTCAGGCGAATGACACGTTGGCGGTCTTCCTCATCGGCCACGGCAGTTATGACGGCCGCCAATACCGCTTCAATGTGCCGGGACCTGATCTCACGGCCACACGGCTCAAGCAGCTGCTCGACTCCCTCCCGGCTCAGGACCAACTCATCGTCAACACGACGAGTTCGAGTGGCGCGTCGCTCGAACGGCTCATCGGCAAACGTCGGGTCGTCATTACGGCCACTAAGAGCGGTGGGGAGAGAACGGCCACTGTCTTTGCTCGCTACTGGGTCGAAGCGCTGCGCGATCCCGAGGCGGACATCAATAAGGACGAGGTCATCACGGCGCTCGAAGCGTTTCGGTACGCGGAGCGGCAAGTGGCATCCTTTTACAAGCAGGCAAAGAAACTCGCTACCGAGCACCCGCGTCTCAAGGGGGACGCGGCCTCGGGCTTCACGCTGGCTCGCCTGGGTGAGCAGATTGACACGGCGGCGAATCCGGCGTTGCGGCCCTTGCTCGACAAGCGCGAGGACCTGGAGCGCCAGATCGCACAGCTCAAGGCCCGTAAAGAGACGCTGGAAGCCGACGCGTACGCAGAGCAGCTGCAACAATTGCTGATCGAGTTGGCAAGAGCACAGGCGGAGATCGACGCCGCCGCTGAGAAACAATGAACATCCGGGTTAATACTGGCCCGGGGCGTGAGCCCCGGGAACTAGGGGTGCTGGTAAACGAGTTCCAGGCCGTTGGTCCCCGGCTCAGCCGGGGACCAAGCGCCTGGAACGGAGGGGTGGCTGGTGCCGGGATCGATCCGCAGGGCTCACGCCCCGCGCCGGCATTAATGAGATGCATCAAGGAGCTGGCGGCCTCATGGCGAGCGTCGACGGTCAGGTGGTGAAGAATGCGAGCTCGCCGAAGCATTCAAGCAGGCGTTATGAGTGTTCCGCTGAAGGTTGAAGGCGGCGATGACGCTACGCGATTCATCGGGGTTTACGCCCCGAAGAGGCCGAGAGATCATAGCCCCCGGCTTCAGCCGGGAGTAACAGCCAATCATTTCCTTGAAGCCCTGAAAGGGGCGATACAGCCTTCTCTACAAGTTTCTGACCACGCCCCAAGATCCGCAGGTCATCCGGCGCCGCTGTCGGAAACGCGGGGGCCGCTTGTATCGCCCTTCCAGGGCTCATCGTGCTCCGCCTCGTTTCCCACGGCTGAAGCCGCGGGCTATCATATTTGGCCCCTCCGGGGCCTCGCCGCGCGCAGAGCCGGCCTGTTCCGTCGGCATCCCGAACTGATAACGCAAGGGGGGCCTTCGCATGCGGGCTAGCACAGGTCGTCACCGACACACCGCCGCCGTCCTCGCGGGCTTGCTGGTGTGCGCCCTTCCCTCGGCAGCGCAACAGGCCCCGCCCGCCGAGGCAGGTGAACCCACCCCCGACCTCAAAGCATGTGACCGCCTGTTCGACCGTGGAAAACGCGCCGACGCTCACGCGTGTTACAGCCGGCTGCTGACGACAAGCCAGGACCTCGGGACTCAGGCCGAGGCGGCCTGGAGGCTCGAAGACAAGCACCGTGCCAATGAGACGTTCCGAGAGGCGGTCCAAGCGCGTCCCGAAGACCCTCACTTGCGTGTTCGCTGGGGTTACCTGTTCATCGACACCCATCAGGCGGGTGAGGCGGCCAAGCTCTTCCAAGAAGCGCTCGAGATCGACGAGAACTACGCTGCGGCGAAGCTGGGAGCGGCCACGGTGATGTCGGGTCGTTTCGAGGGCAAGGCGTTCGAGCTGGCCAAGGAAGCGCTGGACGCTGATCCAAACCTGATCGACGCCCTCGTGCTCATGGCAGGCATGGCGATCGAAGAGGAGGACCTCGGCCGCGCCGACCAGTACCTCGACGACGGGCTCAAGAAAGCGGAGGAGCTAGGCGAGTCGCCGCTCAAGCTCTACTCCCTGAAAGCCTCCATCGACTTGCTCAGGGATAACGTCGAGACCGAATGGACCGGCAAAGCGCTCGCGCACAACCCGACGTATGGACAGATCTTCGCCGACATAGCCCACTATCATGTCGTCACACGCCGCTACCGCGAAGCCGCCGCGCTGCTAGGCCAAGCGGTCCGGATTGACCCGGAGCTGTGGGCGGCACACGCCGATCTGGCGGTGAACCTGATGAGGCTGAGAAAGGAAGCCGAGGGCCGCCGGCACCTCGAGATCGCCTATCGCGGCGACTCCTTCAACCCCAAGACGGTCAACACACTGCGGCTGCTCGACAGCTTCGACAACTTCGCGCGGCACTCCAACAAAGACGACGTGCTGCTCGGCACCGAGGAGGAAGTGGAGGCAGCCGTTGAAAAGCCTGAGGTCATCCTGCGGCTGCACAAGGACGAGGCGGCCTACCTGAAACCCTACGTGATGGAGGTTGCTGAGCAAAGCATCGAGACGTTTTCTAAGAAATACCGCTTCCGGTTGAAGGAGCCAGTACAGGTCGAGTTGTATCCCGACCACGATGATTTCGCCGTGCGCACACTGGGCATGCCGGGAATCGGGCTGTTGGGCGTGACCTTCGGCTACCTCATCGCGATGGACAGCCCTTCCGGCCGCCCGCCGGGACAGTTCCACTGGGGCACCACCCTGTGGCACGAGATCGCCCACGTCTTCACTCTCGAAGCCACCAACCACCTGGTCCCTCGCTGGTACAGCGAAGGCGTCTCCATGTATGAGGAGTGGGAGGCGCGGCCGAGTTGGGGCGAGAACATCTCCACCGCCTTCGTAGAGGCCATCAAGAAAGACCGCCTGTTGCCGATCGCTGAGTTGGACAAGGGTTTCGTCCGGCCACGCTACCCGAGCCAGATCGCGGTCTCCTACTTTCAAGCCGGCTTGGTTTGCCGAATGATCGCCGAGGAATGGCAATTCTCGAAGCTGGTCGATCTGCTTTACGGTTTCAGCAAAGGACGTTCGACGGCGGACAACATCAAGCGCGAGCTGGGGATCTCGTCCACAGAGTTCGATAGACGTTTTGATGACTATCTACAGGCTCACTACGGCGAGCTGGTTGAGAACTTCGGGGAGTGGAAGAAGCTGATGAAGCAGGCCGTCGCGGCCGCCAGCAAAAAGGAGTGGGACGAGCTGATCGAGCCGGCCACTAAGGCGCGGGAGCTCTACCCCTGGTTTGTGGAAGGCGGCACCCCCTATATCCTGCTTGCGCGGGCCTACATCGAGAAAGAGGACAAAGCCGCGGCTGCCGACATCATGCAGCAGTACGAACGCATGGGTGGGCGCAGTCCCAAGGCCATTCGGGATCTCGCCGAATGGCTCGATGAGTTGGGCCGCCGCGACGAGGCCATCCACGCCCTGGATGGTTTGCTCTACAACGCCCCGGGTGATCCGGAGTTGCACGCGACCCTCGGCCGGTGGCTGCTCGAAGCCGGCCGCGACCGGGAGGCGTTGCGCGAGTTCAAAACCTATCTCGCCATGGGTCCGTTGGACGTCGCCGGGGCGCACTTCAACCTGGCCCGCACGTATCATAAGATGGAAGACGACGCCGGCACGCGGAAGCACTTGCTCTCCTCGCTCGAAGCCGCGCCCAATTACCGGCCCGCGCAGAAACTACTCTTGAAAACCTTGGACTAACGGATTTTTCCTATATGAGTCTTCCCACAACCTCCCACCTCGAGACGACGGACTACCGCGACTTGGTGGCTTCGTTCCGCGACGCGCAGCAGCGCATCCGCGACCAAGTGCGGCGCGTGATCGTCGGCCAAGATGACGTCGTGGAGCACCTGCTGCTGACGCTTCTGGTGGGCGGTCACTGCCTGATCACCGGCATGCCCGGCACGGCGAAGACTCTTCTAGTTCGTACCCTAGCCACAGCATTGGGCTTGACCTTCAAGCGCATTCAGTTCACTCCCGACTTGATGCCCACCGACGTGACAGGCACCGACATCATCGACGAAGACGTTACCACCGGCCACCGCAAGTGGACCTTCGTCGAGGGCCCGATCTTTACGAACGTCCTACTGGCTGACGAGATCAACCGCACGCCGCCCAAGACCCAGGCCGCTCTGCTCGAGGCCATGCAGGAGCTGAGCGTTACGGTCCGCGGCACAACCTACCAGCTCTCGCCACCGTTCTTCGTCTTGGCGACACAGAACCCCATCGAGCTGGAGGGAACCTACTCGCTACCCGAAGCTCAGTTGGACCGCTTTCTTTTTAACGTGATCCTCGATTACCTCGACACCGGCGAGGAGATCGAAGTCGTGGTGCGTAACACCACGAGTGTGCCGCCGGAGGTCGACGCCTGCACCACAGTCGAGGAGATTCTGGAATTCCAGAAACTCGTCCGCAAGGTTCCTGTGTCCGACGACACCGTGCGCTACGCCGTGGAGCTCCTGCGCGCGACTCGCCCCCGCGACCCCCTGGCGACCGACACCGTGCGCCAATACGTCAATTATGGTGCCAGTGTCCGTGCAACGCAGTTCTTGGTGATGGCCGCCAAGGCGCGGGCGTTGCTGCAAGGGCGCTACCACGTCACGATCGACGACATACAGTCGCTGGTCCCGCCGGTGCTGCGGCACCGCGTGCTGACCAACTTCCACGCCGAGTCGGACGGCGTCACGGTGGATGACGTGCTCAAGAAGCTGATCGAAGAGAAACCCGCGCCTCGAGATCAAGCTTGATGGCCATCCAAACTCTCCTTGATCCGGCCGTCCTCTCCCGCCTCTCTGGAATTGACCTCGTTGCGCGGACAGTGGTCGACGGCTTCCTCACCGGCCTGCACCGCTCTCCATTTTTCGGCTTCAGTCTGGAGTTCGCGGAATACCGCCCCTACACGCAGGGCGACGACCCGCGATTCATCGACTGGAACGTCTTCTCGCGCACCGACCGCACCTATATCAAGCGCTACCTCGGCGAGACCAACACGCAGTTGATGATCGTTTTCGACGCCAGCGCCTCGATGGGCTTCCAGTCGCAGGGCATTACCAAGATCCAGTATGCGCGCTACGTCGCGGCCTCTCTGGCGTACCTTTCGATTCGCCAGCACGACGCCGTGGGACTGATTATTTTCGACGAGAAGGTGCGCGATTGTCGGCCGCCTTCGACGCGTCCCGGGCACCTGCACAGCGTGTTGCACATGCTCGAACATGCCGAACCGGCCACGGGCACGAATCTCGAGCTGCCGTTCGGCCACTTCCGCGAGCACATAACCAAACGCGGCTTGGTGGCGGTGATTTCGGACTTCTACATGGATCCGGAAGCAGTCGTGAAGGCCGTCCGCCCTTTGGCCTACCAGGGGCAGGACCTGGTTTTCTTTCATGTGCTTGACCCGGCTGAATTGGCGCCGGATTTCAACAGCGCGGTGCTGCTCGAAGACATGGAGACCGGCGAGATGATGGACGTGTCGTCCGACTTCGCCCGCCGCGAGTACCGCACGCGTATGCAGGACCACATCGCCAAGATGAAGAGCGAGACGCAAGGTGCGGGCGCCGATTACTTGACGCTGGACACGTCGCAGCCGCTGGACCTGGCCTTGCGGGAGTATCTGATCTTTCGCCAGAGGCGGAGGTGAAGGGCATACTGGTTTTGGCCCCGGAGGGGCTCGAGATCATAGCCCACGGCTTCAGCCGTGGGTAGGGAGACAAAGGAAGATGAGAAGCCCTGTAAGGGCGATACACGCGGCTCTCGCCCCCTACGCGCGCCATGGCGGGAGCTTCCGGGGAAAGCTGGGGCGGTTGTCGAAACACTCGAACGAAAGCTGTATCGCCCCTTCCAGGGCTCCTGGTGATCAGCGCCTTGTACCCACTGAAGCCGTGGGCTATCATCTTTCGCCCGCTTCGGGGCGGACAGCCGATCCGGGCCGAAAGCCCACTGCCTTAACCGCGGTAGTACGTCGGCCCGGAGTCCCCGGCTGGTGCCGGCAGGGGACAAGCCGTCACGTATGGCAAGAGGTATCCTCCATGGGGGCGGACCCGGGGCGGACCCCTATCAACATTCCCGGACCGCAACACGTCTGACCTATATACATGGCCCTCCTCTCCCCATGGTTCCTCGCCGGCGCGTTGGCCCTCGGGCTGCCGGTCTGGCTCCATCTCCTCAACCGTGAGAACCCCATCCGCCTGCCCTTCAGCTCGCTGATGTTCTTCGAGAGCCGCAAGCAATCGTCGGTGAAGGAGCACCAACTGCGCTACCGGCTGCTGTTGGCAATGCGCCTGCTGCTTTACCTCCTGCTGGCGCTGGCCTTCGCCAGGCCGGTCTGGGAGCGTGTCGGCAGCCTCGTGGGAGCCGACCTGCCCAAACTCCACATCATTGCCCTCGATACCTCACTCAGCATGAACTACGGCGACCGTTGGCAGAGGGCCGTGGCCGAGGCCGAGGCGGTGGTTGAGGCGATGGATTCGCGCGACCGAGCCCAGGTGATCTCCTTCGGCCCCGGAGTCACCGTCGCGACCGAGCCGACCATGGAGCAGGCGGAACTGCTCAACGCCATTCGGACTCTTCAGCCGACGGCATCGCGGAATTCCTACGGCGACTTAGCGGAGGCGGTCCGAAGCCTGGCCCCGGAGAAAGACGTTCCGGTCGTCGTACACCTCTTGTCGGACTTCCAGCAGTCCGCCATGCCCGGCCGCTTCTCCGACCTCGCCCTGCCGACGGTTGCTTTGCTCGCCGTCCATAACCTCGGCGAAGACTCGTCGCCTAACTGGGCCATTGAAAGCATTAAAGGGACGCTTCGTCTTCACGGCGGCCGCAAGGCGCGCCTGGAAGCGACGGTGGCCGGCTTCGGCGCCGAGGCCTCGACTCGAACCGTGACCTTCTCGATCAACGGCGAGCGCGTCGCCTCGAAGTCCGTCGACATGCCGGCCATGGGACGTGCATCCGTGGTCTTCGAGGACTTCGAGGCGCCGACCGGCTCGCACCGTGCCGAGGTCGTGATCGAGCCGGACGACGATCTGGCGATCGACAACAAGCGCCTGGTTGCGATCGACAACACCGCGGCCGCGCCGATCCTGTTCGTCTACAGCGACTCCCGACGCCGCGACCTGCTCTACTACCGCGCGGCCCTCGAGGCGTCGGCTGACTCGCGTTTTCGCGTGCAGGGAGCCTCGCTCACGCAGGCCGAGCAATCAGTGCCCGACCGTTTCGCCACCGTTGTACTCTCCGACATCCCGGTCATCTCGGGCGAGTTTGCGGGCCGCCTCGAAAGCTACATCAAAGCCGGGGGCTCCGCGCTGGTCGTACTCGGCCCCAAGACGACCCTAGCCCAAAGGGCCGCCCTCTACCCCAAAGCGATAGGCGACGTCCGCTACGCCCGCCGGGAAGGCCGGCGATTTCAGCCGGTAGGCTCGTTCGAGGAGATACACCCCGTACTGGGCGAAGTGCAGCGCTTCCGAGGCGTCAAGTTCTATCGGTATGCCAAGCTCGAGCCGGACCCCGACGAGGAGGTGCTCGTCCGGCTGGCCGATGGCTCGCCGCTTCTGATCGAGCGCAAGCTCGGTGACGGACAGATCCTCATCCTCACCTCGTCGCTCGACAACGTCTGGAACGACCTACCCGTAAACCCGGTGTTCGTGCCGTTCGCCCTCGCCACAGTTCGCTACCTTTCCCGTCTGGATGAAGGGATTCACCAGGCCACCGTCGATTCGGTGCTCGAGCTGAGCAAGCGCCGCAGTCCGGGCTCGATGGTGCAGGTGTTCGATCCAAACGGCGAGCGCGCCCTCTCGCTCACACAAGCGGTTTCCGGCGGCGACCTAGCGCTGATCGAGCTGGGCTTTTACGAAGTGCGGCGGCCCGGCGAGACACAGCTCGTCGCCGTCAACCCCGACCCGCGCGAGTCGAACCTGCGGCCGATGGATCCGGAGTTGGTCGAGGCTTGGGAGTCCACCGGCGGCAGTCAAAGCGACGAAGCAGCTACGCAAGGTGAGGAATCGCACGTAAAACCGCCTCCAGTCGAGGTTTGGAGGCTTCTTCTGCTACTGTTGGTTGCCATCACACTGATAGAATCGGTAATAGGGAATCTACACCTGAAGGTTCAGCGGGAGGTATAGGCAAAGTGGATCCGGCCCCGTTGTCGCCGATCTGGAACCTGGAGCACTATCTCCGGCGAATCCAGCGCAAGCTGCAAGCCCGAACGGCCTCCCGAGGCGCCGGGGCGACTTTCGCCGGCGCTCTCCTTCTGACGCTGGTCTGCGTCTACATTGCCAACGAATTCGCCTTCTCCGACAGCAGTATCATCGGCGGCCGCCTTCTGCTGTTCGGTGCCGTGATCGCGGTGATCATTCTGGCCCTGGTGCGGCCTCTCCGGCGACTCAATCGCAAGCGGGCGGTCGAGCACGTCGAGCGGTCGGTTCCCGCGTTCGACGGCCGCGTCGAGACGTTCGTTAGCGAGGCGGAAACCCAACGAGCGAACGGCGGCCAACCGAACCCCTTCCTTGATCTGCTGGCCGAAGATACGTTGCAGGTCGCCGAGGCAGCGCCTGTCGCGGACGTCATCAGTTGGAAGCGGATCGCCGGCTACGCCGTGGCGGCGCTGGTTGCCTTCTTCACGCTGATTTGGCTGGGCACGTCCGGTCCGGGCTACTGGGGCTACGGTACGTCGCGCTTGTGGGCCGGATGGTTGCAACCGAACGACTCGCCGCTCTATCAGATCAACGTCAGCCCGGGCGACGCCACGATTCGCCAAGGGTCCGACTTAGTGATCAGCGCCGAAATCTTCGGTTTCCAGGCCCCATCCGCCTTCCTCTACGCTAAATACGCCGATAGCCTGGACTGGGAGCAGGCGCCGATGCGCCGCCAGTTGGAAGGCAGCGGCTACCAGTTCCTGTTCGCCGCCGTCCGCGAGCCGCTTCGTTACTACGTCTCGGCGGGAGGCGTCCGCAGCGACGAGTTCGAGGTCGACGTCGTCTCGATGCCGGTCGTCAAGAACCTCAAGTTGACCTATCACTACCCGTCTTGGACAGGCATGAAGGACGTCATCGAAGACCCCGGAGGCGACATCACCGCGGTGAAAGGAACCGAGATCGAGATCGAGATCGAGACCGACAAGCCTCTCGCCGATGGTTTGATCCAGGTCGACGACGGGCGCGAAGCCGAAATGGCCCCCAGCATAGCCGGCGGCGAGCTGAAGAGCGTGGGCCGCTTTGAGGTCCTTCAGGACGGCCGCTACCACATCGCCGCGGTTTACAAAGGGGAAGCAGTCCGCATCAGCGAGGACTACTTCATCACCCTAGTGCCCGACCGCAAACCCAACCTCAAAGCGGTGCATCCCGGGCGTGACTACAAAGCAACCTCCATTGAAGAAGTCGTCGTAGAGTTGCAAGCCGAGGATGATTTCGCTGTTTCGTCGCTCGATCTGTACTACTCGGTCAATGGCAGCGAAATGCAGCGGGCCCGCTTGGGCAAACGCGGCGGTGCCAAGCAGGTGCGATCCTCGCACACCTTCTATCTCGAAGAGTTGGGTGACCCAGCCTCGATCGAGCTGGCCGTGGAGGAGGAGGACAAGACGCCTGAAACCGGCAGCGAGGAATTCCCCGTCGCAAACCTTGTGCCGGGGGACGTCATCGCGTACTACGGCGTCGCACGGGATCACAAGCTCTCCGCGCAGACTGACATGTTTTTCATCGAGACCCGGGCGTTCGACCGGTCGTTCTCGCAGGTCCAAGCTGCCGGCGGCGGGATGGGCGGGGGCCAACAGCCCAGGAACGAAATCTCGAAGCGCCAGAAAGAGATTGTTGCCGCTACCTGGAACCTGGTCAAGAAGTCGCAGCAGGCCAAGCCGAGCGAGCGCCAGGAGATCCGCGAAAACGCCATGGTGCTCTCGGATGTGCAGTTGACGCTGCGTGATCAGGCCCGCACCTTGGTCGAGCGCGTGCGGGCTCGCGAGCTGGCCGGAACGAATGCGCAGTTCACCGCGTTCGTCGAGAACCTCGAGAGGGCCGCCGAGTTCATGGAGCCCGCGGCCGAGAAGCTCGGCGACGTCAAGCTGCGGGATGCCCTCTCACCGGAACAAAAAGCGCTGCAGTTCCTGCTGCGTGCCGAGGCCATCTTCCGCGACATCCAACTAGCCTTTGGGAGTGGCCAAGGTTCGGGTGGCGGACAGCAGGCGCAGCTCGACTTGGCCGAGATGTTCGAACTGGAGATGGACCTCCACAAGAACCAGTACGAGACTGGCGGAGGCGCAACCCGGCAGCAGCTCGACCGCGAACAGAACGAGTTGCTCGACAAGCTGAAAGAACTCGCCCGCCGGCAGCAGAAGCTGGCCGAGCGCCGCCGCGACCAAGAGCGTGCGACGTTCGCCGACCGTTGGAAGCAGGAGATGCTTCGCCGGGAGGCGTTGGAGTTGAAACGTCGCCTCGAGGAATTGCAGCGCCAACAGCAAGCGCAGCAATCGGGGCAACAACGATCCGGGCAGCAACAATCCGGACAACAGCAGTCGGGCCAACCGCAATCCGGCGGACAGCAGGGCGGGCAACAACAGAACTCACAGCAGCAATCGCGGCAGCAGCAGAGGGCCGGGGCTTCCGGCAGCAGCCGCCCGTCGCCGATGCAAGACCCGGCCAGCTTGCAGCAGATCATCCAGCGCCTTGACCAGGCCACGCGCGACATGCAGGGCAACTCGTCAGAGTCACAGGGCCAGAGGGGAAGCCAAGATGCCGCCTCCGCCCGCCGGGCACAGGAACGGCTCGAAGAGGCCCTGCAGCAGCTCAGCCAACAGCGGCGGCAGCAGACCGCATCGGGACTCTCTGAGGTCGCCAAGCGGGCGGAGCGTCTCGCGGCCGAGCAGAAGCAGATCGCCGAGCGTCTGCGCGAAGACATGGTCAAGGCCCTCGAGAAGCAAGCCGAGGGCGAGGCAGCCACCGGCATTCGGAGCCGGCTGCGCAGCTCCCTGTCCCCTGTGGAAGCACTCGAGATGGCCGAGCAGAAGAAAGCGATGCAGGAGGAGCTGGAGGCGATCGAGCGCAAGATGCAGGAATCGATCCACAGCCTCGACACTTCCCAACGTGAGACGATCCGCACCCTGCGCGAGGCCTTGAGCGACCTACAGCAGAATGAAGTGGCCACCCGGCTGCGCGTATCCGCCTACTACATTCGCCGCGGCCTGGCTCCGCATGCGGCCCAAAGCGAAGAGGTCGTGACTCGCGCACTCGAAGACCTGCGGCGCAAGACTCGCGAAGCCGAGAAGTTGGCGCAAGCCGAAGGAGCCGGTGAGCAGCAAGGACTCGAACGCTCCCTTTCTCAACTCGAGAGCCTGCGGCGGCGTCTCGAGCAGGCCGCCGGCCTCGACCCGAATCGCCCCGGACAACAGGGCCAAGCCCCCGGTCAACAACAAGGGCAGCAGCAACAAGGACAGCAGCCGGGACAACAACCCGGCCCCGGTCAGCGACAGGGGCCACAATCCGGCCAACAGGGGCAACAGCAAGCGCAATCGGGACAAGCCGGGCAGCAAGGCCAACAGGGTCAGCAAGGCAGCCGGCCGGGTCAGCAACCCGGACAACAGCCCGGCGGCCAACAGTCGGCTCAGTCTCAACAGGGCCAGGGTCAAGGGCAAGGTGGCGGTGCTTCCAACCAACGCGGACAGCGCGGCCAGATCACCCGGGGCGGAGTGCTGGCTGGCCCCCAGCAGACCATCGGTGGCGCCAGCAACTACGGCAACCGGCGCCATCCCGGCGGCATCGGCGTGTGGGACGACGAAATGCGCCGTGAGATGGAACGGGCTCTACGTGACGGCGCACGCTCGGTTCCCCGCCTGGTGCGCGATCTTCGGACAGGCGGCATTTACAACGAAGACCTGGAGGAGATCCGCAACTTCGTTCGCGGACTCGGCGGCGACCGCTTCAAGGGCAATCCCAACCTGTTGGCTCAGGAGTATCGCCGCATGCTCACGCTGCTCGAACAGCTCGAACTGCAGGTTCGGCGTCAAGTGGAAGCGGAACAAGGCGGCCAAGTGCGTGCCGAGGTTAACACACCGGTCCCCGAGCAGTATCGCGAAGCCGTCGCCGAATACTTCCGCCGCCTGAGCCGCCAAAGGTAGCAACAGGCGCTCCTGCCTGTCGACGGGCGCTCTTCATCACCTGGCGGAGGTCAGCCCTGGACTTGCGCTGGATGCGATTCTGGTTGTGCCTGCTTCGCGCACTCGCATCCTCCGCTGCCCAGTGTTTACGACGGACTAGGGTATCCCCCCGGTTGTGGTTGACGCAAACTGCCACTAGAATAAGAGCAAGCGGAAACCCGCGGACGGCGCATGGATACCTCGACCTCAACGACGAACCCGAACCTGTTCCGCCCGCTGCCTGTCTTCAGCGACGAGATCAATAGCAACATCGTACAGTCGGAAGTCGAAGGAGGCGTCTACCTCAACGATCTGCCCGAAGGGTACGAGCTGGAAATCGAAACCGAGAACCACGCCTACCGCGTCGTCAACCAAAGTAAGGGTAAGGCGCTCATCTCGGGCCATCCAAAGTTCTGTCCCAGCCCGGTGCTCGTCAGCATTCACGGATCGAGTTGGGGCGGCTCAATGCTGAAGATGGCCTACATCGGCCGGGGCATGCACCTCGAATTCCGCCATCCGGAGTACCGCATCATCACCACGTCCCGAATACGCGACATCCGACCCGCGCCGTAGTTGACATGGCCTCGCTTGCCGAGCCGCGACCGTTAGGGAGCGCTTCGCTGCCTCAGTCAACAAGCCTAAAGGGCCGATCCCGGCAATCGGTTAGGCGGCTCCTCAGGCGCTAGCAAGGGCCCGGACGTGCGCCGCGGACGCGGAGGCCAGCCCGTCCAAGTTGTATCCGCCCTCGAGTACCGATACCAGCTTGCCCCCGGCCGTCGCATGCGCCACCTCAAGCATCAGGTTCGTCAGGTCTCGAAAGTCATCGTCACGGAGCGTGAACTCCCCGAGCGGATCGCCTAGACGCGAATCGAACCCAGCGGAGACGAGCACCAAATCCGGGCGAAATGACCTGGCGGCGGCCCGCAGCTTCTCCTGAAACGATCCGTAGATCTCCGCCCTCCCCGAGCCCGACGGGAAGGGGCAGTTGAGCGTCGTTCCCTGTCCCGCCCGGTCGCCGGTCTCCGCCGTCATCCCGGTCCCCGGGTACCAAGGTGACTGGTGCGTGCTGAAGAAGAAAACCGAGGGGTCGCTGTAGAAGATGTCTTGCGTGCCGTTGCCATGGTGAACGTCCCAGTCGACAATGAGGACGCGCTCGATGCCGTGCAGCCGTTGCGCGTAACGAGCCGCGATCGCGACATTGTTGAAGATGCAGAAGCCCATGCCGCGGTCCGGGGTGGCGTGGTGGCCCGGCGGCCGCACGACGCAGAACGCGTTCTTGGCCTTGCCGCCCATGACGGCGTCGACCGCTGTCAGTAGAGCGCCGACAGCTTTGAGCGCGACGTCGCGCGACCTCGCGCTGATCGTCGTGTCGCCCGTGCTGAGGGTCCGCGACTTGACCGCTACGTCGCGCTCTGTCAGCTCGATGTACTCGCGGGAATGGCAGAGCGCCACTTCATCTTCCGTTGCGGCGCGGCATTCCAGGCGACTGAGCTGTTCGATCAAGCCGGATTCCCGCAGGCCACCCATCACGGCGTCGAAACGCTCCGGGCGTTCGGGGTGCCGGAAGCCGGTGTGGTGCTCTTTGGAAATCGCATCAGCGAGCAACACGGTTTGAGACATCGGGGCCACCTTCTCTTGGTGCAGTCTTCGATCTTAAACCGACGAGTCGGGGCTCATGCGGTGCAAGCCTCCGGCCGACAGACCCAAGCGCTTCCTATGATACGCTAGAGGCCTTCACGTTAAACGACCCTTTGGGGGGTCGTTCATCCTTTTTTGACGGCGTGACTCCTGACCTTCCTGACATCGAATAGAAGAGTGACCGGCTTTGCAACTCGTTTGAATCCAAAGGTTTCCCGCTATTTGTGGCCGGCCTGGCTGCTCTTCACCGTGGCTCTCACGGTGCAGCCCTTTCTCTGGCACGTTCGCTACTTCGAGAGCCCGGGTCCGCAATTCTACAAGCTGATTCTCGTCGTTCTGCCCCTTCTTGTGGTCACGGTCATCGTCTACCGCAGTCTGCGGCAAAAGACGCTCTGGCGCTATGAGCCGCTGCTGTTAGGCGGCCTCTTGTTGGGAACAGGTTTGCTCTACGAACCCCTGGCGACCCTGGTCGCCCTGTGGACGGTCGCGGTGTGCTACGCCAGCGGACGATTTGTTCTCGACCGCCTCGGCCTTGCCACCGACTCCCACGCCGAAGAGATCGCCCTTCCGTCTGCGCTTGGCTTGGGCCTGCTGTCGTTCGCACTCTTCCTGCTCGGGCTCATCGATGCCTACTATGGCTGGACGTTCTGCCTGCTGCTCGGTATCCCGACGATCGCCTTCCGCCGGCAGGTTCTCCACCTGCCGCATGAGTTCCACGGGATCTACCGGAACTGGAGGCTAGACTCCGGGCTCAGTGGCCCCTTCATCGGCGTGCTGATGATCTTCGCGGTGCTCTTCCTCTTGTTTACGATCATGGTGACGCTAGCACCCAGCATCAACACGGACATGATGCTGTTCCACCTCGGCGAAGTCCGCCACTACGTGATCCAGCATGGGCTCGAGGCCGTCCCTCGAATGCCCTACTCCTACTTCCCGCAAGGTGGCGAGGTACTGTGGACGCTCGGGTACGTCCTCGCGGGCCAGGCCGGGGCGCAAATGGTCCACCCGGCCATCTTCCTGTTGACGCTCCTTCTGGCCTATGCTATCGCCCGGCGATGCGGCATCGGACGGGTCCCCGCCGTTGCCGGGGTCCTATTAGCCGGCGCGATTCCCTTTCTTCATTGGACCGGCAGCAGCTTCAAGAACGACTTTCCCGTCTTTCTTTTCCAACTCGGATCTCTGTTCTGTTACCTTCGGAGTCGCGAAGAAGAGGGCCGCCGGTGGCTCTACGTCGGCGCCTTCCTACTGGCCTCCAGCTTCGGCATCAAGCACACAGCCTGTTTCGGCGCTATCCCGCTCGGGCTACTCTACTTGCATGCGTCCTGGCGCCGCCCGCGCCTGTTTCTGACGCTCTTGGTCATCGGCTCGTTCTTTGGTTTCTACTGGCATGCCCGGACGTTCGTGCTAACCGGCAACCCTTTCTACCCGGCCTCTGTGCAAAACGCAGCTCCGGAGCTTCCGTCGATGAAAGGAGGCCGCCCCCCGTTGTGGCAGTTGTTTGTAACGTACCCGTGGGTCACACACTTCGAGGGAGCAAAGTGCTTCGAATCGCCCTCGAACAATCCGTGCGGGATGTTTCTGGTCTTCTTTGTTCCGATGTGGCTTCTCGTTCGACGCAAAGAGAGAGACAAGAACGAGAGGATCTGTCTGTTCTTCTTAGCAGTCTATTTGCTCTACCTAGGATATGTGTGGCTGATCATACGGTATGCTATACCGACATTTATTCTTATTTTTTTGTTTACTGCAGTCCGTCTGTTTCACTTTTATGAGGACTCGGACAGGGTCGTGCGTGGATTGATCGAGGGAGCCCTTGCTTACAGCATGATCTTCGGTATGCTCCCAGCGATGATCATTGAAGTCAACGGTCCGCAGCTTCGGTACTTTACGTGGCAAATGGACAAGCAGCAGTACCTCCATGAGACTGTCCGCTACTACCCTGCTATCCGCCATCTTGGCGATCAAGTCGAGCCGGACTCGTTAGTACTGAGTTTGGACAACGCAGCTCGAGGGTATGCGCCCAAACCCGGACAGTTTCACTTCATTATTGACTCCCGCATAATATAGAGTCAGTCAAAACAAAGAGAAGACTGTTTCCAGAAGGCCGTGATCAAACGCGGTTTGCGGTACATGCGGCGGAGTGCCTTGCGGGCCCGCTCGTTCAGCTCGCCGTAGTCTTTCGGACAGACGTTCGGCAACTCGTGCTGCTTCCAGTAAGCCCAGATGTATTCCACCGGATTCAACTCCGGCGCATAGGGTGGCAAGTACTCGGTTGCGATGTGGCCTTCGGAGAGTTCGATGAACTCTTGCACCAGGCGGCTACGGTGCGCCGGCAGCCGATCCCAGACGATCAGCAGCGGGCGATCGATATGACGTGCCAACGCCTTGAGAAAGTCGGTCACTTGCTCTTTGCCGATCGCACCGGGATAGAGCCGGAAGTAGAAGTTACGCAGCGTCAGCCCCGCCGAGACGGAAAGCTTCTCCCAGTTGAAGTTAAACTGCAGCACCGGTGTTTGGCCACGTGGCGCCCAGGTGCGGCAGCGATGCGGCTTCTGACTCAATCCGCTTTCGTCGATGAAGACGAGCGTACGGCCTTCGTTTTGGGCTTTTTTTTAATGCGCTTCCAGGTCTTGCGCTTCCAGGTGCGGATCCGCTCTTCGTTGCGCTCGCGCGCCTTTCCGGCCGGGCGTTGCGGGCTCCAGTCGAGCGCTCGCAGGATCTTCCAGGCGTGGCCTGCGTGGTATGCGACCCCGAACTCGTCTCCGATCAGCCGAGCCACCCGCGGACAGCTCCACAGGGGCGTTGGGAAGCCGTGGGCTTCCGGGCCTTCCAGCAGCAGCGACGTCAGGCGTTCGCGTTGTGCGGCATCGAGGAGCGGCTTGCGTCCGGCGCGCCCGGCCTGGCGGAGTCCGGCCGCACCCTGCTCGCGGTATTGCCGCCGCCACTCACTGACGGTTTGGCGAGCGACGTTCAGCCGTCTCGCCGTCTCGGACTGATTGTGGCCTTGGTGGAGCAGCCGCATCGCTTCGAAACGGCGCTTCTCCAGCGCCTTGAAATCCCGCTTCACACCTTTGGGGTTGCCCATACATATATAGATGCCCCACACTGTCAAAAAGTGTCATAATAATTTGCGGGATTCAATAGTTGCCGTGGCGGAATCAAGCGGTGTATACGGAACGCGCGGCAGTTCCTTGCTCGGCACGACTATGACTTTGTCGTACTTCCCACCGCGTTCACAGAGGGGTTCGAGGAACTCATGCAGGATTCTTACTCCACAGAGCGCTCCTACCGAGATGAATACTTCTCTGTCTACCGTATAGAGAAGTCGGAAGGCTGATGGGCTTAGACCTAGTCACGGTCCGCCTCTCCGTATCGCAGAACATTCGAGATTCGTATCTCACCGATCTGCCCAAAGAAGTTCCCGAAGCCGAGGTAGTTGAAATCGCCGCCGTATTTGGAGTACCCATTCAGGCGCGTCGTCACACTGAACTGGGCGTCGTGCTCGCGGTTGTTGACCAGCGTGCGCCCGTCAGGGCTCTTCATTTGCCAGACGAGCGTCCCGTCGAGAAACAGTTGGTGCAGATCATCGGAGTAGTTGTATTGCCACGCCACGTGATGCCAATCAGTGTCGCTAATACCAGCGTCGCGGCGTTGGCCGACGATCCCCAGCGGACGCCTCCACGGATGCAGACTCATCAAAGCCTGATCCGGTTCAGCGCCCAGAAAGTGGACACCGAGAGCCATGCTTCCATCGGACGAGTTGGCATCGGAAAGGTACAGTTCCCACACGCCGCGCTTGGTGTTATCGTACGAACCCATGATGTGGCCGTAGTCGAACGGCTGGTTGTGTTGCCGCAGTCGATCGCCGTGGGCCCGAAACGGACCGCCACGCCGAATCCAGGCTTCGACCGTCCACGCCTCCTTGCAGGTCTTGAGGTCGAGTTTTCGATTGCCTTTGCCCGAGATGACAAAACCATGCTCACCGTGGCCGACGAACTGGGGGAAGCCGCCTTCGCGGCCCGGCCAGGAAACGCGGCGGTCGCCGCCCATGTTGGTCCAAGTCAGGGTCAGGTCCTCGTCGCCCATGCGATCTTCGATCAGACGGCCGTTCGGGCCCTGCCAGTCGTAGAGGACCACGGTGTTGGCATCGGGCTCGATCTCCCGAAGTTTCTGCGGCAGCACCTTGAGCACGAGGTCCCGCCGCAGCTTGAGCCCGTTCGCGTCCGTAGCCTGGGCCGTAAACCTCGCCCACTGGGCGCTTGTCGGCGCTCCATCCAGCAAACCGGTATCCGCGTTGAGCGTCATGCCTTCCGGCAAGCTGCCGGAAACGACTCCCCACCGCAGCGGTTCGGCGATGTGAACGGCTTCTAAAGCGGCTCGATAGGCCCGGCCCGCGAAAGCAGGCGGCAACGACTCGGTGACGATCTCCCCGGGGGCCACGGCGATGGCGAAGGTGTGTCTGTCGCTCTTCCCCGCCGAATCCTTAGCTTCGATGATGGCCCTACCCTCGACGACAGCTTCCAGCGGTCGTCCGTGAATCGTACCGCGACCGGTGTCTAGGCTCAGACCCTCGGGCAACTTGCCGCCGGTCTGCTTCCAGGACACCTTGCCCTCCGCCGCGTCTGCGCCCAGTGCAACCCCGTAGGGAAGATTCAGCCCAGCCACGGGCAGCGCCTCCCGCACGATGCTCAGTTGCTCTGCAACCGGATATCGCATGATGCTCGAGATGCGCAGCTCATCGATCTCGCCCTTAAGGTTGCCGAACTTCAGGTAGAACGGGGGGTCTTGCGAATGGATGAAGCCTCCCACTACGAAGGGGACGACGACATCGACCGCGTCGTTGATGACCTTCCCTTGCTGGTCCCCAGGGAACGGAAGCTGAACCTGTCGAACGACCTTCCCGTCGAGAAGGAAGAAGTGTGTTTGATCGCGGTAGCGAAACTGCCAGACCACGTGGTGCCATCGCTTGTCGGTGATGTGGGCGGGCTCGGCGCCGGTGTAGCCCCCGCCCCGTTGGTGAGGAAAGAGCAGCCCGCTGGTGTCTTGGTTCGGATCTTTCCTGGCCAGAGAACCTATGAAGCGGGCGGTGGGGGTAAGACCGTCCATCAGAGAGGGCCGATTCCACAGTGCAAAGTTCCAGCCGCCGCGAAAGCCGAGAGGCAAACCAAACCCTTCATCGTCGGTGCCGGCGATGTTGGCGTAGGTATGGCCGTCGTCCTGTCCGCCGGAGCCTGTAAAGCGCACCCAAGCTTCGATCGTCCACGCCCGTGTGCAACTGCGCAAGTGGATCTTGTCGTTGTTGACCGGTCCCACGAAGACATTGGCGTCGTCGGCTCGACGCTCAAAGCGTGCCGTCGCTCCAAAGCCGGTGCGCTTGCCCCACAGCGCCCGTTTCGCGCGCAGAGTCAGCTCCTGGTCGCCAAGGGCGTCGCGGGTCTCGTTCCCCTGGCCCTCGTCGAAATGGTAGAGCACGACCGTGTGCTGGTCTGGCGTGAACGGATGTGTCCACTGCTCATCCGCACCGGCGACCGAGCAAACAAAACAGAAAGCGAGCAGATAACGAAGACAACGTCTGCTAAGTGATCTAAGGAAGATCATATTCGGATCAGCCACAGCCGGGGTTCCTTTCTCATTCTCGCAAGACGCCGGTGACTCAGACAAAGAGGTAGGCGAAGCTCTTGGCGGCGGTCAGCCGGCACGCCACCTCCAATTGCTTGCCGCGAAGTCCTTCCAGATCGGACTTGCCTTTCCAGCGGCACTTCGACCAGAGTTCATCACCACGGAAAGGGACACAGTCGTCAGAAGTGAAACCGGCAAGAGGACTTCCGTTCTCCCGCAGTTCGTACTCTACGCTTCCGGCCCTGGTGGTCCGCGCATTGATCTCGATCTGCGAATCCTCGAACAATGCGGGCTCCGTCGAAAACTCGCCGTCGTAGTCAGTTTCGATGCCGGCCACTTGTGAACATCGTTCACATCCAGCCGATCGGCCGCCGTCTCGCCGAATCCGGAACAAGGATTGCGGTATCGGCCATTCCGGTACGGACAGCATAGCCGATTCTCTCACGGCTTCTGAACCTCGCGCCGTGTGGCTTGAGCCATGAACTGGCGTGTTCGCCGGCCGTCAGTGCCCTGCTAGAATGGTCGCCACCACCAAGCAAATATGTCATTGACGCGACGGCTGTTTCTCGCAGGCTCCGCGGGTGCGCTCGTCGCGAGCGACCTCTCTCTCGCCGGCAATTGGAAGCTGCAAGGTGACGCTCGCGACCACTCGGGAAACGGAAACCACGGCCGCAACGTCGGTGTGAATCTCACCTCCCCGGGGGCGCGCTTCGACGGTCGAGGAGCCTACATCGAGGTCCCCGACGCCCCTTCGCTAAACCTAGGCACCGACGACTTCACGATCTCCCTGCGGGTCGAGACCGCCGCCGATCTCGACGACACGCTCGGCGACCTGCTGAGCAAGTACGACGGCGAGGACCGCCGAGGATTCAACCTCTCGATCAAGCACAACGCGGGCGTCACCGGCAGCCAGGCCAACTACCGCAACCTGCACTTCGGTATTGACAACGCCCAATCCGGCGAGTGGATCGACCACGGCCGGCCCGGCAAGTCCATCTTCAACCACTCTATGGCTGTCCACGACGGCAAGCTCTATGCCGGAACCGTCGAGGGACAAACCAACGCCGACCAGGGCCACGTCTATCGCTACGACGGTGGGGCCGTTTGGATCGACCTGGGGTCTCCGTGGAAGAGCAACGGTGTTACCGCGATGGCGAGCTACGACGGCAAGCTGTATGTCGGCGTCTCGCGAGTGCTGCTGCACTATTCGGGCCTCGATCCGACCATCTCACATCACATCGGCGGCAAAGTCTTCCGTTACGAACACGGCCAATGGGTCGACTGCGGCCAACTGCTGGGACTCGACGGCGTCAACGGCATGGTCGTGTTTCGGGGCAAGCTCTACGTTTCAGGCTTCTACCAGCCTGGTCTGTTCCGTTACGAGGGCGGACAAGACTGGACGGCGCTGGGCTCACCCGGCGGCAGGCGCCCCGAAGCATTGTGCGTTTACAACGGCGCAATCTACGCCACCGGCTACGACGAGGGGGCGGTCTATCGGTTCGACGGCGAGACCTGGAGCCGCACGGGGCGGCTCGGCGACAGCACGCAGGTCTACGGCATGGCGATCTACCGCGGGAAGCTCTACGCCGGGAGTTGGCCCAAGGCAACCGTCTACCGCTACGAGGGCGACGACAATTGGGTGAGCACCGGCCGCCTCGGCGAAGAGCAAGAAGTCATGGGCCCAACCGTCTACAACGGCAAGATGTACTTCGGGTCGCTGCCGCTCGCTCGCATCTTCCGCCACGACGGCGACCGCCACTGGACTCCCGTCGGACGCATCGACCATACCCAGGATGTCAAGTATCGCCGTGCCTGGTCGATGGCCGTCTACCAGGGCAGGCTGTTCGTAGGCACACTGCCGTCCGGCCACGTCTGGTCCTTCGAGGCCGGCAAGAATGCCACCCACGACCGCCCACTGCGCCCGGGATGGCGTCACATCGTGGCGATGCGCCTACGGTCCTCCCTTAAGCTCTACGTCGACCGGAAGCAAATCGCCATGTCGTCGACGTTCGATTCCGCCGCCTACAACCTCACCAACGGCCAACCCCTCCGCCTCGGCTTCGGCCAACACGACTACTTCAACGGTCGCATGAAGGACGTGCGCATCTACCGGCGTGCCCTGAGCGAAGGAGAGATCAGTCGGCTTTGAGACCCCCCACCTCGGGCGGCGGTTGATGCTCAGCGGAAAAACTCTCTTGGAGGATGGAACTCCGCCTGCGGAACCCGTCGCAACTCTCGATGCGTTGCGGTGGTCGCAAAACAGCCAACGGCTACACCTCGATGAACGGTGCCTTCTCCATCGATCTGAGGCCTAAAAAACATATTGTGCCGGGCACCGTTCAGCGGTACGCTGTTAAGAAGGGGGGCTTCGTGCAGACGTGTCGAATCTCCAGGGTGCTGTGCGCCGCGGCGGTCGCGGCCCTCGTGGTCGAACCGGCGAGTGCGCAGGCTCGCATCGGGGGTAACTCCGCCGGTGGGGGCGGTATTCGAAGCGGCGGCAGTCTCGGAGCCACGCGAGACCGCGTAAGCGGCATGACGCGCGCCGGTGCGCGGTTTCGGAGCCCGCCCGTCGGGCACCACCACTGTGCGAACGACCGGTGCAGGAGCGGCGGTGGGTCTGCATCGGCGTGGGTACATCGGCAGAACAGGCTCTGGCTCAGGGGCCACTCAGCCCCCCCCCGCGCTCCGTTTCCGACCGGGTTCAACGATAACGGCGGCGAGGCCCCCACCCCAGGACGCGCGCGGCGCCTGGCGCAAGTCGGAGGTTCTATCCGTCGACAACTGATCACTGTCCCGCGGGCCATGGGAATCCCGCCCCTAGGCAACTCGATTCCACCCTTGGAGCCCGCCGGGGGCCGGACGCGCACGGCCCTCATCAGCGGGCATGGACTCCCTGGCCGCCACGGACGGTATCGTTTTCGAACCGGATTCTTACCGCACTTCCCCGTCGTTTTCGTGCCTCTTGGGTACGGCCGCTACGGCGGGTACACGGAGCACCACATTGTCGTAGTAGGCCACGAAACGCCGACCCATTCCCGGACGAGCTACCAGCGCACCCCAGAGGCGCCCGCCGCAACCGAGCCGGAGCCGCCCATCGAGCCAAAGCTCTACGAAGTCAGGCCCGAGGAGCCGGCGCCGACCGGCGAGCCGGTCTCGGGCGGAGGCCCGGCCCAGGCAGACCCGCCTGAAGGAAGCCCTACTCAAGGAGAGGTAGACTCGATTGAGATGATCCGCGGTGGCGAGGTTGCCGACCGGGCGGATTCCGACACTCTCTATCTCATCGCCTTCAAGAACGAGAGCGTCGTGATCTCGCAGCGGCATTGGCTCAAAGGCGAGACTTTCCACTACGTCACGCCGAGCGGGCAGCTTCATCAGATGAAGTTGGCCGAGGTTGACCTCGACCTCACCGCTAGGCTCAATCGAGAGCGTGGTCTGATCTTCGAGCTGGAAGTCCTTCCTGAGAACCGCTAGGACACCCCGTTTGAGAATCGCATCAGACTAGGGGTGAGGCGTTACGCTCCTACCTGACCATGAAGCCTTCCGCGCCAGGGCAGACCGGTCATCGGGCCGCAAACTCGCCGTGCCCGATGGACCGCGGCATCTTGATCTTGAGTTTGCTGGCCTTCGCTATCTGCTGCGGCGGTTGGCTCTGGCTGGGGCTCTCCAGTGAACAAACCGGCTGGGACTTCACCGGCTTCTACCTCGCCGGCAATGTACCGCTGGATTCGCTCTACGACCAGACCGTCGTCCAGGACTACGGGCGGCGGCTCCTCGCACCTCTTGGTGTGGAGTACTACCCGCCCTACGTCAGGCCGGCCATCTTCTCGCTGCTGTGGCGTCCGCTCATGAGCCTGCCCTACTGGACGGCGCTCACCGTCTGGGCGACCTTGCAATTCGGCTTCTATCTCGGATCGCTCGCCTTGCTATGGAAGATCTTCCGCTTCCCCGCGGAACTCGTGGTGGGCTTCGGGCTGTTCTATCCCGGCTTGTTCGGCATCGTCAACGGCCAGGACGCAAGCGGCTTCACATTCCTGCTGGTCACCGGGCTGTACTTGCTGCTGAGCGGGAGAGACAAGTGCGCGGGCGTTGTCCTCGCGGGCACGTTCTACAAGTTCAACATCACGCTGCTGATTCCGATCCTGCTCTTGCTGCAAAGGAAGTATCAGGCCCTGCGCTGGATGGTGGGCGTCGGCGCACTGCTCGCGGCCGCATCCTTCCTGCTGACGCCCGTTAGTAGTTACCTCGAGCTGTTGCCGAGAATCCCTGACTACACCATCGGCTTCACGCCGCGGACCATGGTGAGCCTGCGTTCGCCGGCCCATGTGCTAGGCGTGCCCGAGATGTACTACGTCCTCGGCTTGCTCGTTGTCGCGCTTTGCTCCGTGGCGTTGCGGCGGCTACCCATGGCCGAAGGGTTCGCGGTCGCCGTATTGGGCTCGCTGCTCTGCTCCTACCACGGCAACTGGTACGACGGCACTCTTCTGATGATCCCGATCCTGCAGTCGTTCGCGGGAACCTCGAAAGGCGCAAAGCTAAGCTCGGCCATCCTACTCTTCGTCTTCTTCCTGTGGCCCTATCAACCCGCGATGATGGTCGCGCTGATGGTGGTCTTAATGGTCTCTCTGACCCGGCCCTGGACCTGGCGAGCCACTGCCGCCTAGCGGCTCTCCGGCCCACGCTGCTAGACGTGTCCGGATGTCCGCGGCGGCCCCGGTTCACTCTCCGGACGACATGGGAAGCAGGAAGGAAACGCGGGATACTTAATCCTATTGAATCCCGCAAATTATTATGACACTTTTTGACAGTGTGGGGCATCTATCCCGCATTTCCAATTTGATTCAAACCTCTCGACCTTCCGGCGGCCTTGAGCGTCTTTATTCATAGGGGCTAGAGCCCGATGAGGACGCCATGGAGGCCAACACCCAATGGGTGAAAAACAAAACAAGCCGTTCCAGCTAAGCTTCAACGGTTTGTTGAAAGTCGATTTCCAAGGATCGCGTGTCACTTCCGACGGCGGGCTGATCCTGGTTCGGGAGTTGGACGAACGGCTCGGGCTCGGGAAGCTGATCGAGGAGCATCTCAGCGACTCGCGACAAGGCTTGAACAAGAAGTTCCCGCTGGCCGATCTGCTGCGGCAGTCGGTTTACAGCCGACTCGCCGGCTACGAGGACCTCAATGACGCCGTTCGAGTATCCGCCGATCCGACCTTTCGCTTGATCGGCTCGCAGAAGAACTGGGATCGCGGCGGGGCGCTCACCTCGCGGCTACAGAGCTTCGAGACAGGGCTGCTCGCGAGTGAGGAGAATCTGCTGGGATTGATGGCGGTGAACCGCGAGTTGGTCGCGCAAGCCGAGACGACGGACGACTGCGAGCGCGTCGTTCTCGACATGGACTCCACCGAGAGCCCCGTCCATGGCCAACAAGAAGGCAGCGCCTATAACGGCCATTTCGAGTCCATCTGCTACCACCCACTGTTGCTGTTCAACCAGCACGGCGATTGTCTGGCCGCCAAGCTGCGTCCCGGCAATGTGCACAGCGCTGACGACTGGGACGAGTTGCTGCTGCCGGAGATCGAGCGCCAACAGGCTGCGGGCAAACAGGTCACCTTCCGCGGCGATGCGGCCTTTGCTAAGCCGGAGATTTATGAGTCTTCGGAGAAACGCGGAGTGCAGTACGCCATTCGCATTCCGGCCAACAAGAGCCTGGAATTGGAGATCGAAGACATCTTGTTTCGCCCGCCGGGAAGGCCCTCCCGGAAGCCCTTGGTGCGCTACAAGAGTTTTCGCTATCAGGCGGAGAGTTGGTCGCAGGCGAGGCGGATCGTCGCCCAGGTCGAACATCACCAGGGCGAGCTGTTCCCGCGGGTCGGATTCATCGTGACGAGCCTGCGCTTGCCAAGCCGCTCGGTGGTGCGCTTCTACAACAAGCGCGGCACGGCCGAGCAGTGGATCAAGGAAGGCAAACAGGCCACGCACTGGACGCGGCTGTCGTGCCATCGCTTCCGGGCCAACGAAGTGCGACTGCAACTCAGCGTGCTGGCCTATAACCTGGGCAACTTGTGGCGGCGGCTGGGGCTGCCGCACAGGATCAAGAGCTGGTCGCTGACGAGCTTGCAGCAGCGGCTAATGAAGACCGGCGGCCGTCTGGTCAAACATGCCCGCTACTACTGGTTGCTGTTGGCCCAGGGACATCTGAACCGGCGGCTGTTCGGTGACATGCTGAGCAGGATCTGGGCGCTGCCTGTGCCCGGAGGGTAACGCGGCGAGCGCGGGGCAGCCGGAGCGGGGAGTTGCCGAGAGGCAAGGTCGGAGCGGTGTCGGCAGAGTGGCCGCTGGCGTTGCCGGAACGCCTTGACCGGACCCGATCTGAAGGCGGACCGGCGAAGAAAGCAGGATCGAACGTGAAAGCAGTGCGAAAACGTTGCACCGCAGCCGTGGCTCGCCTATGCTGTCAGTACCGGGATGGCCAAAACGGTAATCCTGGACAAAGGGCAAGTCTTTTCTCCTCGCCTCGGTTACGGTCCATTCCTCCGCGTCATCGCGTCCCGGAGGCTTTCGCCTCCACCGCGCATCGGTAACGCTTGACGACCCCGACCCTGCGGCTCAGAGGCAATCGGCCCATGCTCCCACGTCCCCCAGACAAGAACCACAAGAGAACCCGCCAACCCTTCAAGGCTCACAGGCCGCTATGGAATCGTGCGGGGTATGGCCAGAGAAGTGCTGTGGCGACAGTTGTTTTGCCGAGGTTGCGGGGTGATGTTTTACATCTGCCGTTCCTGTTATCGGGGGGCAGGTCTACTGCGGGGATGAGTGCCGCCGCCGGATGCGGCGCAAACAGAGGCGGCGGGCCAACCGCCGCTACCAGCAGGACCCGGAGATTCGGGCCGATCATTGCCAACGCCAGCGGGAATACCGGGAACGGTGCCACTGGCGAAGCTGGGATCTTTGCCAGCCTACCTTTTCACCCCATGTTTTCGGGGGTCCCCAATGTGGACTATGTTCTCTCCGGCGCTAACACTTGCAGGTCGATTTGCCCCAGATCGGTGGCGAGGCAGGTACAATTGGTGGGTTCGTAGGACCCACCCCAAAGGAGGCCAATACCAGTGGAAAACGTTAAATTCGAAGTGGTGGATGATAACCGTTTGGTGATTCATGTTGACCTGAACCACCGCGGCGACATCAGCGCCTCTGGAAAAACCAGAAGGGTGGCGTCGACTCAGGGTAATATCGGCGTTAAAGATGCGAATGGCGTGGAGGTCAAAATAGGGCTCAACGTTTACGTCAAACCTAACGTTTGACAGCGTTCAACTAACCCCTGCTGAGGTGCCAGCCTATCCAACTGATAGCGCGCGGTATCTTCACTTCCAAGGTGGACCAAGGTAGCAAGATTCTCTCCTGGGGGGCAGCGCACCAGCGATTTTGGAGAGCGCTACGGGGAAAAGATTTAAGGGTCCAGGTGCTCGTGTCCGTTCTGGTACAGCGATCCGAGCGCAGGATTACGAAGGCCAATCCGCTGTTGCCGAGTGGCGTTCATGACCCGGCAAATGCACGCCTTGACGCCGAGACGGTCCTCGGGGTCTGGGGCTAAAGGATCTGCCGTTCGAGAGACGACGAGAATTGTGCAGATGTGCACAAGGGCACGGATGCACTATTACTCTAACGATCGCCAAATTTCCGGGCAGCGATTTCGCGGCTATACAATTCCTCGATCGCCCGTTTGAGGAGCTGGGAATTATTGAGGCCGAGGCGGGCACGCAGGATGGCAACCTGTTCGGTCGTCTCCTTGTTAAAGTAGCCGCCTATATGCTTAAGCCCGACCCGGCCCGGCGCTGGCGTGGCGACAACCGCTGTGACCTCGGGCTCTCCGACCCCCATGTTTTTCAGGATCTATATATGTATGGGCAACCCCAAAGGTGTGAAGCGGGATTTCAAGGCGCTGGAGAAGCGCCGTTTCGAAGCGATGCGGCTGCTCCACCAAGGCCACAATCAGTCCGAGACGGCGAGACGGCTGAACGTCGCTCGCCAAACCGTCAGTGAGTGGCGGCGGCAATACCGCGAGCAGGGTGCGGCCGGACTCCGCCAGGCCGGGCGCGCCGGACGCAAGCCGCTCCTCGATGCCGCACAACGCGAACGCCTGACGTCGCTGCTGCTGGAAGGCCCGGAAGCCCACGGCTTCCCAACGCCCCTGTGGAGCTGTCCGCGGGTGGCTCGGCTGACCGGAGACGAGTTCGGGGTCGCATACCACGCAGGCCACGCCTGGAAGATCCTGCGAGCGCTCGACTGGAGCCCGCAACGCCCGGCCGGAAAGGCGCGCGAGCGCAACGAAGAGCGGATCCGCACCTGGAAGCGCAAGACCTGGAAGCGCATTAAAAAAAAGCCCAAAACGAAGGCCGTACGCTCGTCTTCATCGACGAAAGCGGATTGAGTCAGAAGCCGCATCGCTGCCGCACCTGGGCGCCACGTGGCCAAACACCGGTGCTGCAGTTTAACTTCAACTGGGAGAAGCTTTCCGTCTCGGCGGGGCTGACGCTGCGTAACTTCTACTTCCGGCTCTATCCCGGTGCGATCGGCAAAGAGCAAGTGACCGACTTTCTCAAGGCGTTGGTACGTCATATCGATCGCCCGCTGCTGATCGTCTGGGATCGGCTGCCGGCGCACCGTAGCCGCCTGGTGCAAGAGTTCATCGAACTCTCCGAAGGCCACATCGCAACCGAGTACTTGCCACCCTATGCGCCGGAGTTGAATCCGGTGGAATACATCTGGGCTTACTGGAAGCAGCACGAGTTGCCGAACGTCTGTCCGAAAGACTACGGCGAGCTGAACGAGCGGGCCCGCAAGGCACTCCGCCGCATGTACCGCAAACCGCGTTTGATCACGGCCTTCTGGAAACAGTCTTCTCTTTGTTTTGACTGACTCTATATTATGCGGGAGTCAATAGGTCCACAAATAAAGCGCTAAGAGCCGCTGAGGTGTTCGCCCTATCACTCCCCGGCGCATCGCTCTTTACCTGGGCCGCCCGACCTACGTGCTGACAGTCGTGATCTTTTCGCTGTTGCTCTCGAGCGGAATGGGCAGCTACTTGGGTCGTCGCGTTGTGGGCGGGCAAGACCGGCGTCTGATGGCGCTGCTGCTGCTCTCGGTCGCGGTGCTGGCTGCCATCCTGATCGCCGTCACGCCGGCTACGCTCGACGCCTCGTTGTCACTGCCTTTGGCGGCGAAACTGGCGTTGGTCGTTGTGTTGCTGGCGCCCATCGGCTTTTTGTTGGCATGCCCTTCCCTTCGGGTCTGGCGCGCCTCGAGCAGCGGTACTCGCAAGCCGTCTGCTGGGCCTGGGCGGTGAATGCCGCGGCCAGCGTGCTCGGTTCGGTTGGAGCGATCTTCCTCGCTATCCACGTCGGCTTGGCGCAGACGATGCTGCTCGGCGGCCTGTGTTATCTCGGAGCGCTCGCAGCCGTCCTGTTGACGGCGAAATCCGAGGCCCGCCAGGCGACGACCGTCCTTGCGCCGGCCTCGGTCGGCCTTTCCAAATAGGTCCCCGGCCGTGACCAAGACAATAGGCGCGTCCGCAGCGTAGGGGGTCTAGCGTACAACGCCCGCCAGAAGCGAGCAATGCGTTAAAGAGCTTGTGGATGCCTGGATGCCTCGACTCGATTCACCCCTCGGCTGGAATACGTCTCCGCCCGATCTTCTAGACAGGCTGCTTTGCACGCAGCTTGACCTTCCCGGCAGAACTCTACGAAACTCTCGGGTGGCAACGGTTGGCTGAAAAGGAATCCCTGCAGGTTGGTGCAGTGGAGAGAACGCAGGAACGTCAGCTGCTCATGCGTCTCCATCCCTTCGGCTGTCACTTCCACTTGTAAGGTGTGTGCCAGCGTGATCAGCGCCGTGACAATCTCAGCGCTCCCCGTCTCGCCCTTGGTGAGGCCACTCAATAAAGAGCGGCCTAGCTTCAGCGTTTGGAGCGGGAAACGGCATAGATAGTTCAGCGACGAATGGCCCATCCCGAAGTCATCAATCGCAATTCGGACGCCTAAGTCAGCCAGTTCACGGAGCGTTTCGGAAGTCTGCTCCGGATTCCCGATCAGAATGCTTTCGGTCAGCTCCAATTCAAGAAAGCGGGGAGCCAAGCCCGTCTCTCTTAGCACCCCGCTGACGGTCTGTGGGAAATGCCGTTGGGCGAATTGGCGAGGAGACACGTTGACGGATACGCGAACGAGGGGAAACCCGGCTTGCTGCCACGCTTTGTTCTGTGCGCAGGCGCTTTGCAACACGCGGTGGCCGATCGGCAAGATCAGGTCGGTTTCTTCTGCTGCTGGAATGAACTCTGCCGGCAACACCAGGCCGCGTTTCGGATGATTCCAACGCACCAGAGCCTCGCAACCCGTAATCCGCCCGCTATGGAGGGCCACAATCGGCTGGTAGTAGACCATGAGCTGCTCAGGATCATCGAGGGCCCGCCGCAGGTCGGCTTCCAGTTGGAACCGCGCCGTGGCCTGGTGGTGCATGTTGCTCGCAAAGAGTCTGCATTGCCCCTTTCCCGCCACCTTCGCCTGGTACATGGCAGTATCGGCATCCCGCAGCATCTCGTCGGGGTGATGATAGGCCGTCGTGCTCACGGCAATGCCGATGCTGGCCGTGGGGAAGATCGTCTGCTCGTCTAGCTGGTAGGGTTGGGCGAGTTGCTTCTGGAGCCTCGCGGCGGTGTATTCGGCTTCGCCGGGTCCCGGGAGATCCTCCAGCAGGATCACGAACTCGTCTCCCCCGAGACGCGCCACCGTATCTTGGCTGCGCAGGCAGGCCTTGAGTCTCCGCGCGCTCTCGATCAGAAAGAGATCCCCGGATGGGTGCCCCAGGCTGTCGTTGAGCAGCTTGAAACGGTCCAAGTCCAGGAACAGCACCGCGAACGCATAACCCTTGTGCCGTTTGGCACGTCCATGGGCGGCTTGCAGCTTCTCCATCAACAGCAGCCGATTCGGGAGGCCGGTGAGCGCATCGTGAATCGCGTCGTTTCGGAGTTGCTCCTCGGCCTGTTTGCGCTCCGTGAGCATGCTCCCCAACAGCAAAACGTTAAGGTAGACCACCAGGCTCAGCGACAACTCCGAGTGCGAGCGCACCGAGCCAAGAAAAGGTTCGCCCACCAGTAGAAGAGCAATCTGGTGGAACGTGATCAGGACCAGGGTCAGCCGCAGCAATGCCATACCCCAGCTCCGCACCGACTGTCGCAACAGAAAGTGAAAGATCGTCGCGGCGACCACCGTCAAGATGGCAACTTGGAGCACCAGCGAATTACCCTCTCCCATCCCTGGCCGGATGGCTTCCAACACCAGAAGAGCCAGCATGACCGGTAGAAAAGCCAGCCGCCAATCGCGGACGCGCCAGACCACAAGGATGGCCGAGAGCATCCCGAGCAGTCGAATCAAGATGGAGATGGCATCGACAGAATTCACTCGGTCCTCCCGGCTGACCGCGCCCCCGGAGAGTCTTCGTTAAATATGAAGGGGATTCGTGCAGCAGCCTAGGGCGTGTTAACACTAACGTAGGGTATCGAAACGTAGAGCCTCGACGATGAGGGCGAAGTGGAGGAAGGCGAGGAACATGACGTCGAGCTTGTCGAAGCGGGAGAAGATGCGGCGGAATCCCTTGAGCCGTCGGAAGAGTCTCTCGATCTCGTTGCGGCGGCGATAGAGCGCTCGGTCGTATTCCCACGGCTCCAGGCGGGTGCGCCGGGGCGGCACGACGGGAATCCATCCGAAATCCAAAGCCAGTTGGCGTGTCTGATCGTCCTCATAGGCGCCGTCCATCAGCAGCGGCAGCGGCTCGGGCAGTGGCCCCAGACCACCGAGCAAGTTCGCGGCCCTGCTGGGCGTCGTGCGCTTGGCCGGGCGAGAGAGCGAAGGTTATCGCCGTTCGAGCATTTGCGGCAACCATATGAATCTTGGTGGTCCATCCGCCGCGGGATTTGCCGATCGCTCGCGGACCGTTTTTTTTAACGCGCCCGTGCCGTCGGGATGAACCTTCACGATGGTCGAGTCCATTGACACGGCTTCGATTCGGATGCGGGCCAGCTGCTCGCGCTGCAGTTTCTCGAAGACGGCGTCGAGCACGCCGTTCTTCGACCAGCGGTTCATGCGGGTATAAATGGTGTGCCAGTTACCGAAGCGTTTAGGCAAGCCGCGCCATTTGCAGCCCTGCTCGGCGACATACAACATGGCGTTCAAAACCGTGAGGTTCGGCAGGCTCACATTGCCGCGCTGGCGGGGCAGGACCGGCTCGATGCGGCGGTATTGCTGCTCGGTGATCTCCATACCTCCGAGTATAGCAGCTTTTGCGACTTAGTGTTAACACGCCCTAGTCAAGGACCACCCCAAATATCCAAGGGAATTCACCCTACGAGCAACATTCTCAAGAAACTGAGAAAACAGAATAAACCGCGGCAAGTCCTGTGAAACTCAGTATATTTCTTGAGACGTCGGGCAATTGGGGAACACTCGATTGCCTTGTTGATCGCGGGGCCAAACGGGTCACACATCACGGCATCGTAGCCCAAGGGCTTGAGTTTCAATTACTCTCACACTCGGACCGCCGTCAGCCAGGCGCCTCGCGCTACACTGGATGCAGGAGGCGTTTGCGAAGGCGGTTTCCGGGCAAGAATCAGATCCTATCTCTTTAGAATCAATGAGTTGCATTGTTTCTTTTTGGAAGAACCCGGTCTCGCTCAGCAGTGCCGGAATCAATGACTTGGACGCATCTTCGTGGCCGCGAGACCTGAGGCCGTACAATGGCGTCAACGAGGGGGTCCGAAACGCATAGCGCAACCGTAATCGAGGTTTCGGGCCTGCGGAAGGTGTACGGCTCGACCGTGGCCGTTGATGACGTCTCGTTTGAGGTGCGCGCGGGGGAGATCTTCGGCCTGATCGGACCCAATGGGGCCGGCAAGACCACGACCATGGAGTGCGTGGAAGGCATCCGCACGGCCGATCGCGGCGCCGTCTCGGTGCTAGGCCTCGACCCCTTGCGAGATGCCTACGCACTGCAGAATCGCATCGGCGTCCAGCTCCAGCAGGCTCAGCTCCAGAAGCGCATCAAGGTCTGGGAAGCGATCGACCTGTGTTCGTCGCTGTACCCGCGGAGGGTCGACGCGGACGCCCTGCTCGAGCGGCTCGGCCTCAGCGGTAAGCGCAACGCCTGGTTCATGACGCTATCCGGAGGCCAGATGCAGCGCTTGTTCATCGCGTTGGCCCTGATCAACGATCCTGAGTTGGTGCTCCTCGACGAGCTGACGACCGGGCTCGACCCGCAAGCGCGCCGTGCCATCTGGGGGCTGGTGACCGGGATCCGGGACCGCGGCAAGACGGTGTTTCTCACGACACACTTGATGGAGGAGGCCGAGCAGCTGTGTGACCGGGTGGCGATCATCGAGCACGGCAAGGTGATCGAGATGGACAGCCCGTCCGCGCTGGTCAAGAAGCACTGCCCTGAAAGGGCCGTTGTGGTCACGAGCGAGCAGGAGGGAGTCGCCGATCGGTTCGCGCGCATTCCCGGAGTGGAGTCGGTGAACGGCAACGGCCTGACCTATACGGTCCGAGGCAGCGGCGAGGACTTCGTCACCGACATGATCCATTTTGTGTCAGACGAGGCGCTACGCGTCAGCGACTTTCGCACCGTAGTGCCAACCCTCGAGGATGTCTTTCTGAAGCTGACCGGCCACGGGATACGGGATTAACGGAGTGTTGCAGCGAACACGTTACTACGGTGGATGTAGGGGCACGCAGACTCCCTATACAGACGCTGCGGCGGCATTACTCCCATAAAGCGCAATGCTAAACGGTTTCTTGAAGCTGACTTGGGTGGAGATCAAGATTTTCCTGCGCGAGCCGATGGGCGTGCTGGCAACGATCGGCATCCCGGTCATCCTCTTTCTGCTGCTGGGCCGGGTCTTCGGCGCTGGCGCGGCCGGCCGGGTCTTCGCGGCGGGGGGCATGGGCGGTCGGCTGCCTGTCCTGGCCTCGATTTTCATCTCGCTGAGCGCCGCTACGTCGCTGATCGCCGTTATTTCCATCTATCGCGAGGGCGGAATTCTGAAGCGCCTGCGCGCGACCCCTTTGAGGCCGGTGACCATCCTCGGAGCCCACGTCGTGGTCAAGCTGATGTTCACGGGGCTAGCCTTGACTCTGCTGGTCGTGGCGGGCAAGCGCTTCTATCCAGTGGCACTCGATGCGGATCTGATGAGCTTCGCTCTGGCCCTGATGCTCAGCACGCTAAGTATTCTCTCGATCGGTTTCGTGATCGCCAGCATCGTCCCGACGGCGCGCTTCGCCCAGCCCATTGGCGGCGCTATTCTCTACCCGATGCTGGCGATCTCGGGACTGTTCTTTCCGCTCGACGTGCTCTCGCCGGCATGGCGCCTGATCGCCAATCTGCTGCCGGTGACTCACGCCGTGTCGCTGTTGCAGGGTATCTGGGCCGGAGCCGGCTGGTGGCAACACGGGCCCGAGATCGGCGCTCTAGCTCTGAACTTCGCGGTCTGCACGGCGATCTCGGCCAGAGTCTTTCGCTGGGAGTGAGCCCGTCCGCGGATCAAATCGAAACGCAGGCTAGTGGAATGTCGCGGATTCCTTAGGCATAGGAGTATCCAGCGAAACTGTAGGGGCGGGCCCCTGTGCCCGCCCGGCTGCCCGTTTACCGTTAAGTTTTCTTTGCGACAGCTCACCAGTACAAAGCTAGGGCAGGCTAGGGCTGATCGCGAACCAAGTGAGTCGCTGTGGCCTCGGGCGGCTTGAGGTGCGTATCCATCCAGGCGTACATCAGCATGCGCGACTCGTGTTTAACTGAGTGCCCGCGGCCGTGCACGTAGAAAGCGAAGTTGTCGGGCGCACCTTCCAGCTCGTACGCATCCATCACTTTGGTAAGCATCAGGACCCGCTGTCGCTGCGTCAGCGGATGCCCGTCGTTGAGACCGGACAGGTCGAGGAACGCGCGTGGGGCGATGAGCGCCATGATCTCGTGGAAATCGATCGGCGGCAACTTGCCTTCGAGCACCCCGGGACGAACGTGCTTCAGGTACACGTACCAGCGATCCCGTGCCCAAGCTTCGACCTTGGGGTTGTGCCGGAAGAACGAGGCGCTGCAGTTCCCCGCCGCCGCCTTCACCCGCTCGTCGTACGCGGCGAGGAACATCGTTCCGTGCCCCCCGAGCGAGTGCCCGAGGGCGCCGATCTTGTCGCCATTGACTTCGTTGACGGATTGCAACACGTCCACCGCGATCGAGTGCTCGAAGGTAAACTTGCCGACCGCCGTCCACTCGGGATGCTTCCGGTAGAAGCGGCCTGTTTCGTACCGGCCTTCGGCTGGAATGCGGTGGCCCGCGACGAAGTGATCCGGTGCGATGACGACGTAGCCTTGGCGGCAGAGGTGGTCGAGGTAGGCCTTATTGGGATTGTCCACCAGGCCGGCGGCTCGCTCCTTGCCTTGGTCGAACGTGCCGTGCAAGGCAACGACGGCCGGCAGCCGGCCCCCTCGCCTGAGCGGGATACCCAAGTAAGCGTGCGCGCGTTCGTCCGCCTCGACGTTGTAGCTGATGAGGCGGCGTTCGTACGCGCCGTCGACTTCGACGGATTTGTGAACCTGGAGGCCGCGTTCAGGCTTCTCCGGTTTGTATTGATCGCGGATCAGATCGAGGTAGTGTTGCTGGAGAACGCGCCGGTGGCGTCGCCAGTCCGCCTGCGTCTCAACACCCTCCAGCAGATCGTCCCACGACGACTCGATGACGGGTGGATCGGAACGCTTGCGCGCCGCTGAAGTCTCGGCGGCGCCGCGGCTGGTGGCCATCGACCCGGCTGTCAGGCCGGTTAGGAATGTGCGTCTCTTCATTCGAGCCTCCCGAGGGACAGATCTATTCTGGCTGTCTTGGCGGCGCGAGTCTACATGAGCTACCTTGCGAGTCAGAACCGCCGTAGGGGCGGACCGCTGCGTCCGCCCCGCGCCTGAGTGACGCGCTTCTCGAAAATGTAGGGGCGGGTCCCCGTGCCCGCCCGGCGCGCCGTAGCACGTAGGGTGATCAGACCGGCTTGACGAAAAACCTCACTCTGCCTTCGTTCCACCAAACCACACAGGACGCGAGTCCGCGAAGCGGACACAGGGATAATAGCCCACGGTGGAGCCACAGGGCGGAACCGTGGAGCCCCGACTGCTAATTTGGACCGCTCAGCGGCATGCCGTACCCCTACACCGCCGCAGTGGGAGGCTTCAGCGGCCTTGCCAGCAGGGCGGGCGCTTCTCGAGGAAGGCGGTCATGCCTTCTTGGGCGTCGGCGGCCAGGGCGTTCATGCTCATGACCTCTTTGGCGTAAGAGTAGGCTTTGGGCTGGTCGAGGTCGATCTGGGCGTAGAAGGCCGCCTTGCCGAGACCGATCACGAACTCGCTGGCCTGCGCGATTTCACAGGCAAGATCCCGCGTCGCGTTCGCCAACTCGTCCTTGGGGACGACGCGGTTGACGAGACCCCACTCACAGGCCGTTTGCGCGTCGATGGGCTTGCCGGTCAGCAGCATTTCGAATGCTCGTTTGCGTCCGATGGCCCTGGTGAGAGCCACCATGGGCGTGTTGCAGAACAGCCCGATGCGAACGCCGGGCGTCGCGAACGTTGACTCTTCGGACGCGACGGCGAGGTCACACGAGGCTACCAACTGGCAACCAGCCGCCGTGGCGATGCCGTCGACCTGAGCAATGACCGGCTGGGGGATGCGCTGGACCGTGGTCATCAGGTCGGTGCAGACGTCGAAGATGCGGCGGTATTCGTTGATGTCGCGGCCGACCATTTCCTTGAGGTCATGGCCGGCGGAGAAGGCCGGGCCTTCGGCGGCGAGAATGACGGCGGCCACCTCTTTGTTCGCCCCGATCTCCGTGAACGCACGGATCAGCTCCTGCATCAGGTCCATCGACAGGGCGTTGCGCTGCCGAGGGCGGTTGAGCCGGAGCGTCGCCAGCGGCGGAGCGATCTCGACCAGCAGATTCGCCTCGTTCATAGTGCCATCAGGATATCACGCACGCCGGCTTGGCCTATCCACGAAGCGGCGTCGGATGTCAGCCCTGGGCGAAGGCAAAGCCGCAACCCAGAGTCCCCAGCCCCCTACACCTTCGCAGCCCTGAAAGGTCGTCGGACCGTCCATCACCGCTGGAACACATTCCCTTAATACTGGCCCGGGGTGTCAACCCCGGGACCTCTCCCTCCACCCACCCCACCCACTTCGGGACCGTCGTAGGGGTGGACCGCTGCGTCCACCCGGCTCCGCCCAGCCCTCGCCCCGTCGCCGGCCCAAGGTCCGGGACTTCCTTCGCTCGCCACCCTAGTTCACGCTCTTTTGAACCCTCGGAGTGCACGACGGCTCATGGGAAACACTGTTCGACGTCGTCGAGCTCTACCGCCGGGTTCCGCAACGCGGGCCGGACGGTTTAGCTCTCGATGTTGAGCTGCTGCTGGGGCAGAGCTACTCTCAGAGCGACGTGCTTGTCGAGTTCCTCCAGTCGCTCAGCGGCGAGTCCCTCGCAACGGAGACCCCAGAGCTGCCCGCCCGACCGCTGCGTCATGATTCAATGAGGCCGGCTGTCGACCGACTCCGCTCCTGAGACTCATACGGCTTGGAAGACCAGGCTGCCGCGGGGCTTTCCATAGAGTGCCTTGAGCCGCCGCCCATCCTGCCACGAGGGACACTGCCATGGACAGACAATACCGAACGATGACCGACTTCCCAGTCAGCCGTCCGACGCAGGAGCCCAAGGAGCATCGGACGTGAGAGGAGCACGAACAGGTGTTGTAGCCCAATCAAATTGTCCCCTTTTGCGCCCAATAGAAATGTCCCCTCTGGATCAGGTTCGTGGTCGGCCCTTCGCCCTGCAGGCTGATCATGGCGACGCCGAGGGAACCGTCAAGGGTCCGCAAAGCCAAGCCCAACGGGCTCGCCCTTGACTGCTCCCTCGCCGTCGCAAAAACCGCACTCGGTTCAACAAGGCGAAAGGGCTCAAGAGCTTAGCGCCCAAGGGGACATTTCTATTGGGCGGCGACAAGAGGAGCACGAACAGGTTGCATCGCAGCCGTCGCCCATGCTATCCTCTCCTCTCATTTCAGGAGGGCTAACAGCAAATCCGCGTTCAAATACCGATGACCACCCGTGAAGCAACACACCTTATACAGCGCCGACCCCGACCGGCCCATAGACAGGCGATCCCTGCCGCATCGGACAAAGTAGACCGCATCTACGGCGACATCGTACAGCAAGCGTTCAGTAGCCAGCACGCCGTCTTCGATCGCCCTATCGCCGGGCCGTCCGAGCGTCAGCCCATGCCATCTGGGGACTTCGTGGCGCTCAGCTTCTTCGACCGCTATTACGTCGAAATGAACGTCCGAAACAGTCGCGGCGGCAAGCGTACTATCGGCCACGACGAATTCGTATCAGAAGTGCTGGCAGCCTCAGTCAGCCGGCGCCACAATAACCTCTTTTTCCTCCTTGGCGGTGTCGGCCTCGGCAAAAGCACTTTTCTGAATTACCTCATTACCCAATACGGTTCCGACCTGCTCGCTAAACACCACATATGGTTTCTGTCTGTTGATATCCTGCACGAGTTGACCACCGCGCGTGTCACGTATAGCGACATGTTCGACACACTTGTCGAGAAACTTCTTAGGGTAACCAGCCGCCGGTCCACACTGCTAAACTTATTGACTCCCGCATAATATAGAGTCAGTCAAAACAAAGAGAAGACTGTTTCCAGAAGGCCGTGATCAAACGCGGTTTGCGGTACATGCGGCGGAGTGCCTTGCGGGCCCGCTCGTTCAGCTCGCCGTAGTCTTTCGGACAGACGTTCGGCAACTCGTGCTGCTTCCAGTAAGCCCAGATGTATTCCACCGGATTCAACTCCGGCGCATAGGGTGGCAAGTACTCGGTTGCGATGTGGCCTTCGGAGAGTTCGATGAACTCTTGCACCAGGCGGCTACGGTGCGCCGGCAGCCGATCCCAGACGATCAGCAGCGGGCGATCGATATGACGTACCAACGCCTTGAGAAAGTCGGTCACTTGCTCTTTGCCGATCGCACCGGGATAGAGCCGGAAGTAGAAGTTACGCAGCGTCAGCCCCGCCGAGACGGAAAGCTTCTCCCAGTTGAAGTTAAACTGCAGCACCGGTGTTTGGCCACGTGGCGCCCAGGTGCGGCAGCGATGCGGCTTCTGACTCAATCCGCTTTCGTCGATGAAGACGAGCGTACGGCCTTCGTTTTGGGCTTTTTTTTAATGCGCTTCCAGGTCTTGCGCTTCCAGGTGCGGATCCGCTCTTCGTTGCGCTCGCGCGCCTTTCCGGCCGGGCGTTGCGGGCTCCAGTCGAGCGCTCGCAGGATCTTCCAGACGTGGCCTGCGTGGTATGCGACCCCGAACTCGTCTCCGATCAGCCGAGCCACCCGCGGACAGCTCCACAGGGGCGTTGGGAAGCCGTGGGCTTCCGGGCCTTCCAGCAGCAGCGACGTCAGGCGTTCGCGTTGTGCGGCATCGAGGAGCGGCTTGCGTCCGGCGCGCCCGGCCTGGCGGAGTCCGGCCGCACCCTGCTCGCGGTATTGCCGCCGCCACTCACTGACGGTTTGGCGAGCGACGTTCAGCCGTCTCGCCGTCTCGGACTGATTGTGGCCTTGGTGGAGCAGCCGCATCGCTTCGAAACGGCGCTTCTCCAGCGCCTTGAAATCCCGCTTCACACCTTTGGGGTTGCCCATACATATATAGATGCTCCACACTGTCAAAAAGTGTCATAATAATTTGCGGGATTCAATAGAGCCGCTTGTCGCCGATGTCCTCATGGAGAGCACGGAGGACGTTTCGAGTGAGGACAAGAGTGAACAGAAACTCATAGAGCATCTCCAAGCTCTAGCAAGCTGTGGGCTCCAAGACCTGATGGATTTTCTCACACAGTATAGCTGGATGCAGGAACGTGCCACTCGACCGGGATCAAAAGCGGGATTGCGACGATTTCTCAAGCATAATGCTGTCGGCCTAATTGCTTTCATGTTGGATGGTAAGCGAAGCTTTAGTGAAAGCGAATGCGGGTTTCCAAACGTCTATTTGGTCAACTTTCAAGAAGGCGATGTGAAGCGTGGCTATCCGAAGACCCATCGTCATACATACTTTCTTAAGTATCTGATCTTGAGATACATATGTAGAAAACAAGAGGAAGGAGAGACGGTGAAGCCTACGAGAGCAATTGAGCTATTCTCATTGAGCGACGCAAAGGACGCAGAGAAGGCGGGCGTGTTCGAAGAAGGATTGGTGCGCTCTTGTTTATCAGTTATGTCTGGCACGGGGGGCACGTTGAATCTGATCGAGTTAGGAGGAAGGCCAACAGACGATCTAGAGGCGTTGGAAGTCTCTTCGCTAGGGGCATCGAAGAGAGCACTGCACGGGCTTATTGAATCCCGCAAATTATTATGACACTTTTTGACAGTGTGGAGCATCTATATATGTATGGGCAACCCCAAAGGTGTGAAGCGGGATTTCAAGGCGCTGGAGAAGCGCCGTTTCGAAGCGATGCGGCTGCTCCACCAAGGCCACAATCAGTCCGAGACGGCGAGACGGCTGAACGTCGCTCGCCAAACCGTCAGTGAGTGGCGGCGGCAATACCGCGAGCAGGGTGCGGCCGGACTCCGCCAGGCCGGGCGCGCCGGACGCAAGCCGCTCCTCGATGCCGCACAACGCGAACGCCTGACGTCGCTGCTGCTGGAAGGCCCGGAAGCCCACGGCTTCCCAACGCCCCTGTGGAGCTGTCCGCGGGTGGCTCGGCTGATCGGAGACGAGTTCGGGGTCGCATACCACGCAGGCCACGCCTGGAAGATCCTGCGAGCGCTCGACTGGAGCCCGCAACGCCCGGCCGGAAAGGCGCGCGAGCGCAACGAAGAGCGGATCCGCACCTGGAAGCGCAAGACCTGGAAGCGCATTAAAAAAAAGCCCAAAACGAAGGCCGTACGCTCGTCTTCATCGACGAAAGCGGATTGAGTCAGAAGCCGCATCGCTGCCGCACCTGGGCGCCACGTGGCCAAACACCGGTGCTGCAGTTTAACTTCAACTGGGAGAAGCTTTCCGTCTCGGCGGGGCTGACGCTGCGTAACTTCTACTTCCGGCTCTATCCCGGTGCGATCGGCAAAGAGCAAGTGACCGACTTTCTCAAGGCGTTGGTACGTCATATCGATCGCCCGCTGCTGATCGTCTGGGATCGGCTGCCGGCGCACCGTAGCCGCCTGGTGCAAGAGTTCATCGAACTCTCCGAAGGCCACATCGCAACCGAGTACTTGCCACCCTATGCGCCGGAGTTGAATCCGGTGGAATACATCTGGGCTTACTGGAAGCAGCACGAGTTGCCGAACGTCTGTCCGAAAGACTACGGCGAGCTGAACGAGCGGGCCCGCAAGGCACTCCGCCGCATGTACCGCAAACCGCGTTTGATCACGGCCTTCTGGAAACAGTCTTCTCTTTGTTTTGACTGACTCTATATTATGCGGGAGTCAATAATCATATAAATGGGGTATTTACTTGACTCAGGTAGCCCCAAGATGTAGTATGCGGTGCGATGGAGGACTATCCGCGGAACTTGGCTGAGTTCGAGGCCCGCTTTGCGACGGAGGAGGCTTGTCGGGATTATCTGTTCCAGCTGCGCTGGCCGGAAGGATTCCGCTGTCCGCGCTGCGGACACGGCGCGGCTTGGCCGGTCCGGCAAGGGCTGTGGGAGTGCTCGGGCTGCGGTCGGCAGACCTCGGTCACCGCTGGCACGGTGTTCCAGGACACTCGTCAGCCCCTGCGGCTGTGGTTGCGAGCCATCTGGTGGGTGACCAGTCAGAAAAACGGAGTGAGTGCCCTGGGGCTGCAGCGGGTCTTGGGGCTGGGCAGCTACAAGACGGCCTGGAGCTGGCTGCACAAGTTGCGCCGCGCCATGGTGCGCCCCGGTCGCGACCGCCTCAGCGGCCGTGTGGAGGTGGACGAGACGTACTGGGGCAGCCCAGAAGAGGGCGTGCGCGGTCGCCAGACCTATACCAAATCGTTGATTGCCATCGCCGCCCAGGAGGACGGCAGGGGAACGGGACGGCTTCGGATGCGCAGAGTCCGGGATGCGAGCGCAGAAAGCTTGATGCCCTTTGCCGAAGAAGCGATTGAACGGGGCAGCACGGTTCATACCGACGGCTGGCTGGGCTATGAGCCGCTACAGAAGCGCGGCTACCGGCACGAAGTAACGTTCCTCGATGAGGGGCCGGAGTCGGCCTCGAAGCTGCTGCCCCGAGTGCACCGCGTGGCGTCGCTTTTGAAGCGTTGGCTGCTGGGGACGCATCAGGGGGCCGTCAACCCCGAGCATCTGGACTACTACCTGGACGAGTTTACCTTCCGCTTTAATCGACGCAACTCTCGCAGCCGAGGGAAGCTCTTCTATCGACTTGTGCAACAGGCGGTCGCCATCGACCCCGTGCCATACAAGTCCATCATCGGCGGCACTGAAAATGCTGCTTCTGTCGACCACAAGATGTAGGGGTCACCTGAGTCAAGTAAATACCCCAGTATCATATATTTGAAACATTTGTATATCGACAGTTGGTGGTAGATGATGACCTTCTGCCTATTCCAAGGTCGGTCATAAGGGAGTTCAGATTCCGACCAGAGCATCCGGACTACGGCTATTTGGTTCAGTTCGGTGATATGTACGATGAAGGGCTGCGTGCCATGATCAAGCTGAAGGCCCGTCAGGTTTTATTGCTTCTCGAGATTTTGGAGTCGGCGTGGCAGTACGAATTGGTGGTTTACGAGAAAGTATTTCGGCGATTGAGGATGGAGGAAGTCGGACTGCCAAACTTCAAGGCCATTAAACAGGCAATGTACGAAGAATTCGATGTCCTTAACAAGTTGTACGCCGGCTTGATCGATAGAGGCGTTATTGAGGAACGAGCGAGGAAAGCTAGGAAGACGATCGATGTGGACCTAAAGCGGGTGTATTTAGGTTGATGAGCATTGCATTACATGAAGGCCAGGGCTTCGGCTCAGCTAGAGACGATACGGTGGTCCGGCGTTGTCGCGGCTGGGCCACTTGGTTTGCCGTGGTGATCTGGCTCGTAGCGGGAGTTTCTGTTGGTGAAGTGCTGCCCGGAGCGGCTAAAAAGAGGGTGGGAGCGGAGAAAGTGGATTTGGTGCCTGCTAGTAGGGCACGTATGCTAGCAGTGACGCCAGTAGTGCAGGACGGCGATGAAGTGCGATTCTTGGTTGAACTTCCGTGGGCGTCGGAACATGCGCGCCGCTGGGAGGCGTTCCTGGATAACCGAAGCACCCGACTGGGAGGCGGGGAGCTGGGCGGCGGTTCTGCCGTAAAGGAACTTAGCGCTATCGCGCGCGGCCGGGGCCGTAAGGTGGGCGTCGTAGTTGTCTATGACAGCGAGGGCCGTTCTACCATGACTGATTCAGCGGCGGTGGAAACAGCTAGCCCAGCGAGGGAGAATCCGCTGTTGAGGATTCTACCTCCGCTTGTTGCTCCGGTAGTCGGAGCACTTTTAACAAGTATCGGGGTCCTGATCCGCTCTGTTATCGACAATCGTCGGGAGGCCAATAAGCGCCGGAGGGACGCGGTTGCATCAGTTGTTTCGGTAGTTCAGCAGTTCGCTTTCATGTTAGACCACGGAATCAAGGGTTTTGCGCTACCAGAATTCATATCCAGCCCGGGGTCATCTATTGAATCCCGCAAATTATTATGACACTTTTTGACAGTGTGGAGCATCTATATATGTATGGGCAACCCCAAAGGTGTGAAGCGGGATTTCAAGGCGCTGGAGAAGCGCCGTTTCGAAGCGATGCGGCTGCTCCACCAAGGCCACAATCAGTCCGAGACGGCGAGACGGCTGAACGTCGCTCGCCAAACCGTCAGTGAGTGGCGGCGGCAATACCGCGAGCAGGGTGCGGCCGGACTCCGCCAGGCCGGGCGCGCCGGACGCAAGCCGCTCCTCGATGCCGCACAACGCGAACGCCTGACGTCGCTGCTGCTGGAAGGCCCGGAAGCCCACGGCTTCCCAACGCCCCTGTGGAGCTGTCCGCGGGTGGCTCGGCTGACCGGAGACGAGTTCGGGGTCGCATACCACGCAGGCCACGCCTGGAAGATCCTGCGAGCGCTCGACTGGAGCCCGCAACGCCCGGCCGGAAAGGCGCGCGAGCGCAACGAAGAGCGGATCCGCACCTGGAAGCGCAAGACCTGGAAGCGCATTAAAAAAAAGCCCAAAACGAAGGCCGTACGCTCGTCTTCATCGACGAAAGCGGATTGAGTCAGAAGCCGCATCGCTGCCGCACCTGGGCGCCACGTGGCCAAACACCGGTGCTGCAGTTTAACTTCAACTGGGAGAAGCTTTCCGTCTCGGCGGGGCTGACGCTGCGTAACTTCTACTTCCGGCTCTATCCCGGTGCGATCGGCAAAGAGCAAGTGACCGACTTTCTCAAGGCGTTGGTACGTCATATCGATCGCCCGCTGCTGATCGTCTGGGATCGGCTGCCGGCGCACCGTAGCCGCCTGGTGCAAGAGTTCATCGAACTCTCCGAAGGCCACATCGCAACCGAGTACTTGCCACCCTATGCGCCGGAGTTGAATCCGGTGGAATACATCTGGGCTTACTGGAAGCAGCACGAGTTGCCGAACGTCTGCCCGAAAGACTACGGCGAGCTGAACGAGCGGGCCCGCAAGGCACTCCGCCGCATGTACCGCAAACCGCGTTTGATCACGGCCTTCTGGAAACAGTCTTCTCTTTGTTTTGACTGACTCTATATTATGCGGGAGTCAATAGTTGGTCCGACATCTTCGTCGAGGAAAAGCTGAACGACGAGCTACTCGTGCTGTGGCAGCTCAAAGAAAAGTGGGACCGAGACCTCGTCCCGGAGAACGAGGTACGATCGAAACTCGAGTTACTGGAGAACAAACTCCGTGATCGCGTGACGCCCGGCAGATGACGTAACGGACCAAAAGGGACCAAAAGACCAAAAGGGGACGGAGCAGGACGGAGCCCTTTTCAAGCCCAAGTTCTGGCTTAGCCGCGCGGCGACCGGATGTCAGCCCTGGGTGAAGGCGAAGCCGAAACCCAGGGTCCCTCCCGCCTATACCTCTCCAGCCCTGAAAGGGGCGTTGGACCGCCGCTCATCACCGTAAATACCGTTCGACCTGCCGCACGCCCGTGGCGTGCCGAGCCGAGCCCCGCTCGGCTTTTTGCTTTCTGGAGGAACAATCATGGCAACAGAAGCACAACGGAAGGCGAACCGTCAAAACGCCAAGAAATCCACCGGTCCCCGCACCGAGGAAGGCAAAGCCCGCAGTTCACAAAACGGCCTCAAGCACGGCCTCCTCGCCCGTGACGCCGTCATGGCCGACGAGGACCCCGCAGAGTACGACCGCCAATTCCAACTACTCGAAGAGAACATCTTCCCCAAGAACGCCATCGAATTCGCCCTCGTGCGCCAGATCGCCGACGCCGAGTGGCGTCTGCGCCGCATCACCCGCATCGAAGCCGGTTTGGTCAGCCACCAACATGCGTACACCAACCGTGACACCAGGAAATGGGCCCCCGACACCATCCTCCCCGATCGCGACGGCGAGAACCAGCTTCTGGGCAAGAGCATGGCCGACCGCACCCAAGCCCTGGCCAACCTGGCCCGCTACCAAACGCACATGAGCCGCAACCAGCTGCGGGCTTTGAACATGATCGGGAAACTGCGGGCCGAGGAAGCCCGCTACCGCGAGAACATCGACCCCAAGACCGGGGCCATCCACCGTCCGAGCGTCACCGACCCGGACCCCTACAACACCCCCGATCCGCTGGAACCGCAACCGACCCGCTACGAGCCACCCGCCGCGGTAGCGCAGACCGCCAGCCGTCCCATCGGCTTCCGCGCAAACACTCCATCCGCGGCCCGTAGCGCGGATCTCGGTTCTGAGATCCGCGGCCGTTCCTCCCAGTCCACGAGTAGCGCTCTGCCCACGACCAGCGCCCAGCCCCCGCGCAGCGCTCCGTCCACCGGTACCTGGAGTGCGGACGAACCGCTCCGCCCGAGACACGAATCACGATTAGCGGGCCCGTCCACCCCAGGCAGGGTCGCGGGAACAAGACGAACCCAATCTCGCCGAAGCTACTTGGAATCAATGGGCTGGAACGCTTACGCTCCACTCCACCCGCACCACGAATCACGAAATACGAATCACGAGGCCTTGTCGAGCCGCAGCGCCACCCTCGTCGGGCTCAAACAACAAGGAGGGATGCCCCTATCAGGGCCTCACACCCAGAGCTACTGATGGAATTGCCCCTGGACCGGGGCGCTGAACTTGTAGATGGCGATCTCGTGACGCTACGAAAGGGGAGAACTGTGCCCACGGCAACCCATTCACAGCATGATGCGAACGGTGATGACGAACCCCGAAGAGGTGGCCCAAATAACAGTCCTGGCGGTGAGCCCAGGGACACCGTGGAGTGGACCCCTGTGGCGAGGCCAAGAAAGTAGGGACGGGTCGCGGTTGACTGAAAAAGGAAGCCAATCCAGCCCAATGGGGGCATGATCAACTCATCCGGGGAGGCGGAGGCGGGCTCTGCTGGAGAGCAACCCACCAAGGAATACCCGGCCGCAGACTCATCGCAACGATGAGGGCGGGGTGCTCGCCTACTGAGGCCGCATCCCGCCTTGTGCTGCGCCATCGGATCGATAGATCTGCTCATGCCTTAAGAAAACTCAGGCGGCGCTAGCCGCCTCTTCCCACAGCCGCTCATACTCTTGCGGCGGCCGATAGCCCAGCGCCGAATGCAATCGCGTACGATTGTATTCCCGCTCAATATAAGCGCCGATCTCGGCCTGCGCCTGGGCCAAACTTTCATACTCGCTGCAGTCGACTTCCTCGCTTTTCAAAGTCTTGAAAAAGCTTTCCACGTACGCGTTGTCCTGCGGGCAGCCCTTGCGGCTCATCGATATCCTCGCGCCCGCTTGCCGCAGGGTGGCTACATAAGCTTCCGCGGCGTACTGCGAACCTTGATCGGAATGATGAATCCAGCCCGGCGCCGGACGCCGGCTGCTCAACGCTTGTTGCAGCGCCGCCAGCGGCAATTCGGTTTTCAGGTTCGGACCCACGGCCCAGCCCACCACGCGCCGCGAATACACGTCCAACACCACCGCCACATAGACGAAGTGGTTTCCCAATCGTACGTAGCTGAGATCGGAGCCCCACAGTTTGTTGGGACCCGTGGGTTGGAAATCGCGCGTCAGGTTTTCATAACGCCGCAGCGAGTGCTTCGAATCGGTCGTTCGCGGAACGGTGCGGCGACGTCGCCGCAAGAGCTTCTCTTCGCGCATCACCCGTTGCACGCGCTTGCGATTGACCAGCAGCTTTTGACGGCGCAGCTGTTGGGTCGTCCGCCGGGTGCCGTAGGCCGGATGGTCCAAGGCGGCGTGGACAATGGCCTGCCGCAGTTCCCCGACCTGCTCGCTGTCGGGTTTGGCCTGGCGGTAGAGGCTGGCTCGCGCCAGTCCGCTCAAGCGGCACAAATCGCGCGTGCTCAGCGTGCTCATGTTGCCTTGCCGCCTTGCGGCCCGTACTTCCTCAGCGACGCGCCGGTTCCACTGACGATGCTCGGCCGGCGCAGATCCTCGACACGCCGCAAGGCTGCGGACAAAAAATCAATCTCCATGGCCTGGCGGCCGATTTTGCGTTCCAGCTCCGCGAGGCGGGCCTGGGCTTCGTGGCCGGGCTCGACACGGGCGCTGCCGCCGGGACGCCGCCCCGCGCCGGGAAAGGCTTCCTCGACGCCGTAGCGCTCGACTTGTGCCAGCCAGTCGTAGAGCTTTTCGCGCTTCACCTCCAGCTCGCGCGCGAGAGCCGAGCCGGACTCGCCGGCTTCGAGCCGCCGGACGGCCGCCAGCTTGAACTCCTTCGTGAATCGTCTTCGAGACAATCGAACCTCCTTACCGTTCCCTGGTTCATTGTCCCTTCTCTACTGGTCTCGCTTTTCGGGTCCATTCCAAGAAGATGATCCTCATGGCGCGGTCCACCATTCGCGCCGAGACCGAGAGCTTCGAGCCTATCAGTGAGTTCCGGTCTCGGTTCAACAGTTCGCCTGGAGGACTTCCTTTCGATCTCTATGACCACCGCAGCGATCTCGGCAATCAGGGACCGCCCGACGGGGAGCGCTTTCGCGGACGCGGCTTCATTCAACTCACCGGACGCTTTAACTTCCAGAAGCATGGAGAGGCGATCGGTCTCGGTAATCGGCTGGTCGAGGAACCGGAGCTTGCCAACGACCCGCAGATCGCCGCCAAGCTTCTGGCGAGTTTTCTGAAGGCGAAAGAGACGCGCATCAAAGAGGCGCTGCTCGAAAAAGACCTCAAGGCAGCCCGGCGTCTCGTGAACGGAGGCAGTCATGGGCTCAGCCGCTTTCGAGACGCCTATCGGCGCGGCGACGGTTTGCTTCCGGATGATTTGAGTGTCTGAGCTGTGACGTCTCGGAGATAAGTTTGAGCACGGATCAGGAGCGGTCCCCTTCCGTCGATCGCTTGGGGGGATGATGACTCCCCGGATGTGTTGATATGGACACCATGGTCTTTCGGTATTTCGCGAGACGATTCGTCGTCCTCGTTGCCATCCTCATTGCTCTCGTAGCTTCAGGGCACGTACTACCAGCGCAGAACCCCGGTTCCGCCGAGATGCCTCGGGTTGAGATCGGCGAAGCGGCTCCTCCGCCGTCCTGGGCGCTGTGGGAGCGGTATCTGCTGGAGCATCTTGGACCCGCCGCCCAGGAGTTCGTGGACCGGTACACGCGTCCGGACGGGACCCTCATCTGGCGCGACCAGTGGCCCGGGATGGACGGGTCCGACGATGGCTACGAAAGCTTCCACAACTTCCCTCTCTATTACGTGCTGGGCGGGCCGGAGGAGATCCACACGGTTTCGCGAAAGCTTTGGGACGGTGTGACCCGTCAGTTCACACGCTACGGCCAGGTGCACAACGAGTTCGACGCCTACTACGACTGGATGCACCATGGCGAAAGCTACATCTATATGTACTTTTTCGGCCTGGCCGACCCGACGGTTCGCAAAGACCGCGAGCGCGCCCTGCGATTCGCCGGGCTCTATTTGAACGAGGATCCGGAGGCCCAAAACTGGGACCCCGAACACAAGCTGATTCGTTCACCCATCAACGGCAGCCGCGGGCCGCGCTTTGTCAATACCGCCGAGGATTGGTCGACCCACCGCGAAGTGCTCTCGGACTACCCCTTGCCGTACGACGACATCCCTAACGTCACGGAAAGCAAGGCCTGGGTCGATGACGAGAAGTTTCCGTTCATTCTCGACACGATGAACAAGCGCATGATGCGCGGCGATGTTCCGCTTAACCTGACCGCCACGAGCCTGATGCTTAACGCCTACATGTACACCGGGGATCCCAAATACAAGAAATGGGTCACCGAGTATGTCGAGGCGTGGATGGAGCGTGTCCGCAAGAACAACGGCGTGATCCCCGACAACGTGGGCCTGACGGGGAAGATCGGCGAGAACATGGGCGGCAAGTGGTGGGGCGGTTACTATGGCTGGCGCTGGCCGCACGGATTCTTCAATCTTATGGAATCCACGACCATCGGAGGCTCGAACGCCTATCTGCTGACCGGCGATCCCAAGTATCTCGAGCTGCCGCGCTCGCAACTCAAGATGATTCTCTCGAAGAGCAAGCTCCTCAACGGCACGCGAGTCGTTCCTAGCAGACACGACGATCGTGGATGGTACGACTACCGGCCCATCGCCCCGCAGTACCCCATCAATCTTTGGTATCTCTCGCGGCGCCGTGGCGACTGGGAAATCGTCGAGAACATCACCGACGTACCCTCCTGGGACACCTCCTCTTATCGCAAGGCCAAGGGCGACGACAAGAACGAGGGCCCCTAGCTGAGCTTTCTCCGCGGCCGGAATCCGGACTTTCCGGTGCGGATGTTGCGGGCCAACTATCAAGAATCGCTGAGGCGATTGAAGATGGTCCGGTCCGACACCTCGCACGTCGACGACCAGGACGTACACCATTGGCAACAGCGCAATCCTGTGATCCTGGAGGGCTTGGTGCAATTGATGCTAGGCGCTCCGAATCATATCTACCACGGGGGCTTGCTCCATGCCCGGCTGCGCTATTTCGATCCGCAGCGAAAGCGGCCAGGCGTGCCGCCGGACGTGGCGGCGCTGGTGGACCGCGTGACGGCAGACGCCGTCGAGGTGGTCTTGGTCAACGTGCACTCCAGCGAGCCTCGAGAGATCATTTTGCAAGCCGGGATGTTCGGTGAGCACGAATTCACGCAGGCGTCGTATGAGGGAGAGCCCACCGAGGTGAACGGCAAGTGGCTCCGCGTGAAGTTGAGGAAAGGCGCGGTAGGCCGTCTGAAGCTGGCCATGCGCCGGTTCGTCCATCAGCCTACCTATGCCTTCCCTTGGCACCGGAACGGGATTCCGGTTCGTTGATCGCAGGCGTCTTTTCAGGTCAAGAGAAATCAACCTGAGCCCCCGTGAACTTTATGCGGCCTACCCGAGCTGGAATTGTGTAAGGGAGGACTGTGGCCTGCGGATAGCAAGTGGGTTGCGTTGTATTACCGCCGGCTATTGCTTGTGGCTGGCTCCATAGAACAAGGGCTTCTCAGACCTTCCAGTATTTGGACAGTACGACATGGATCTGCCCCTGCACACGCTGGACATCGTGGTCCTGCTGGCCTACTTCGGCATTGTGTCTTTTCTCGGCATTGTCGTCGGCAAAAAGCAAACCAAGACCTTGAGCGACTTTTACATCGCCGGCGGGAAATGGGGGCCGGTCGTGGCTTTCGTTTTCGTCTTCGCTTCTGCCGTGGGTGGCGCCGAAGCAGTGGTCGTCGGAGCGGGCGCCTACCGCAGCGGCCTTTCCGGCGTCTGGTATTGGTGGAACGCGCTATTTGGGACGGTGATCTACTTCCTCTTCTCGACTGTTTACAAGCGCTCGCGCGTCTTCAACCTGGCTGATTTTTTCGAAATGCGCTACGGGCGGCAGGTGGCCACGCTCTACGCCGTCTTGGGTACCGGCATCTGCATCCTGGCAGTGGGCACTTTTGAGCTTGCCGTCGGCAAGATCATTGCCGGGCTTTCCGGGCTCTCGGTGAACCAAGCGGTGTTGCTTGCGAGCGTTGTCGTCGCCTTTTACGTGGCTTCCGGCGGCCAGATGTCCTCTCTGCTGACCGACCTTTTTCAAGGCGTCCTGGCCCTGACGGCGTTTAGCTTCTTGCTGCTGCCCTACCTCTGGGAAGCGGCCGGAGGTTTCGAAGGCCTGCGAACCTTGCCGCCCGAAGTTTGGTCTCTCGAGTCAGCCGAACTCAGCGTGAGCTACATCGTCGCCCTGTCGTTTTCCGCCAGTCTCGGGTCCATTGTCGCACCCTATCTTTTCGGATGGATTGTCGTCGGGAAAGACGAGCGAACGGCGACGCAATGCGCCTGGGGACACATCTGGAAAAGAGTCGTGACACTACTGTTCGCCCTATATGGAATTTTTGTTCGTGGTCTACAAGCCCGGGCTGGACGACCCCGAGATGGCCTGGGGCATTGTTATGAAAGAGCTGGTTCCTCCCGGCCTGCTGGGCTTGTTGATTGCCAGTTTCTTTTCCGCTCTAATGTCCACCGCGGACACGATGTCGACCGCGGGCTCAGCTCTCATCGCTGACTATCTGTTTCGGAAACGGCTCCTGCCGCGCCGTCCTCCGGGTTTTTATTTGCGTATTGCCAGGCTCAGTGCTTTTGTGAGCGTTTTCGCCGCCTACGCGATCACGCACTACTTTTCCACCATCGTGCAGTTTCTCGAGTTAGCCTATTCGTTTGTCTCGTACTGGGGTATTTACTTGACTCAGGTGACCCCTACATCTTGTGGTCGACAGAAGCAGCATTTTCAGTGCCGCCGATGATGGACTTGTATGGCACGGGGTCGATGGCGACCGCCTGTTGCACAAGTCGATAGAAGAGCTTCCCTCGGCTGCGAGAGTTGCGTCGATTAAAGCGGAAGGTAAACTCGTCCAGGTAGTAGTCCAGATGCTCGGGGTTGACGGCCCCCTGATGCGTCCCCAGCAGCCAACGCTTCAAAAGCGACGCCACGCGGTGCACTCGGGGCAGCAGCTTCGAGGCCGACTCCGGCCCCTCATCGAGGAACGTTACTTCGTGCCGGTAGCCGCGCTTCTGTAGCGGCTCATAGCCCAGCCAGCCGTCGGTATGAACCGTGCTGCCCCGTTCAATCGCTTCTTCGGCAAAGGGCATCAAGCTTTCTGCGCTCGCATCCCGGACTCTGCGCATCCGAAGCCGTCCCGTTCCCCTGCCGTCCTCCTGGGCGGCGATGGCAATCAACGATTTGGTATAGGTCTGGCGACCGCGCACGCCCTCTTCTGGGCTGCCCCAGTACGTCTCGTCCACCTCCACACGGCCGCTGAGGCGGTCGCGACCGGGGCGCACCATGGCGCGGCGCAACTTGTGCAGCCAGCTCCAGGCCGTCTTGTAGCTGCCCAGCCCCAAGACTCGCTGCAGCCCCAGGGCACTCACTCCGTTTTTCTGACTGGTCACCCACCAGATGGCTCGCAACCACAGCCGCAGGGGCTGACGAGTGTCCTGGAACACCGTGCCAGCGGTGACCGAGGTCTGCCGACCGCAGCCCGAGCACTCCCACAGCCCTTGCCGGACCGGCCAAGCCGCGCCGTGTCCGCAGCGCGGACAGCGGAATCCTTCCGGCCAGCGCAGCTGGAACAGATAATCCCGACAAGCCTCCTCCGTCGCAAAGCGGGCCTCGAACTCAGCCAAGTTCCGCGGATAGTCCTCCATCGCACCGCATACTACATCTTGGGGCTACCTGAGTCAAGTAAATACCCCATTTGTCTCGTTTTTGTCCGTCCCACTGTATTTCGGGATTGTGTGGAGACGCGCGAACCGGCAGGGGATGTGGGTTGGCTTCTTGCTGGGAGTCATTCTGTTCGCGATGTGTCTTTGGTGGGGCGCCTCGTTTGAGACTACCGTTTTCCTCCCCACCATCGCCTCGGCCGTAGCGCTTCTATTGACTCCCGCATAATATAGAGTCAGTCAAAACAAAGAGAAGACTGTTTCCAGAAGGCCGTGATCAAACGCGGTTTGCGGTACATGCGGCGGAGTGCCTTGCGGGCCCGCTCGTTCAGCTCGCCGTAGTCTTTCGGACAGACGTTCGGCAACTCGTGCTGCTTCCAGTAAGCCCAGATGTATTCCACCGGATTCAACTCCGGCGCATAGGGTGGCAAGTACTCGGTTGCGATGTGGCCTTCGGAGAGTTCGATGAACTCTTGCACCAGGCGGCTACGGTGCGCCGGCAGCCGATCCCAGACGATCAGCAGCGGGCGATCGATATGACGTACCAACGCCTTGAGAAAGTCGGTCACTTGCTCTTTGCCGATCGCACCGGGATAGAGCCGGAAGTAGAAGTTACGCAGCGTCAGCCCCGCCGAGACGGAAAGCTTCTCCCAGTTGAAGTTAAACTGCAGCACCGGTGTTTGGCCACGTGGCGCCCAGGTGCGGCAGCGATGCGGCTTCTGACTCAATCCGCTTTCGTCGATGAAGACGAGCGTACGGCCTTCGTTTTGGGCTTTTTTTAATGCGCTTCCAGGTCTTGCGCTTCCAGGTGCGGATCCGCTCTTCGTTGCGCTCGCGCGCCTTTCCGGCCGGGCGTTGCGGGCTCCAGTCGAGCGCTCGCAGGATCTTCCAGGCGTGGCCTGCGTGGTATGCGACCCCGAACTCGTCTCCGGTCAGCCGAGCCACCCGCGGACAGCTCCACAGGGGCGTTGGGAAGCCGTGGGCTTCCGGGCCTTCCAGCAGCAGCGACGTCAGGCGTTCGCGTTGTGCGGCATCGAGGAGCGGCTTGCGTCCGGCGCGCCCGGCCTGGCGGAGTCCGGCCGCACCCTGCTCGCGGTATTGCCGCCGCCACTCACTGACGGTTTGGCGAGCGACGTTCAGCCGTCTCGCCGTCTCGGACTGATTGTGGCCTTGGTGGAGCAGCCGCATCGCTTCGAAACGGCGCTTCTCCAGCGCCTTGAAATCCCGCTTCACACCTTTGGGGTTGCCCATACATATATAGATGCTCCACACTGTCAAAAAGTGTCATAATAATTTGCGGGATTCAATAGTTGTGAGCCGTTTCACGCAACCGGAGTCCGACGTTCTGTTGAATCGCTCCTACTCGATTCTCAACACCCCTGTGGGACAGGACGCTCGCCTGCATGCGGTCGGCGTCCGGCTACCGGCGATGAGCGAAGGCCAGATCGGTTCGCCGGCCACCCCGGACGAAACTCTCGATGTCCCTGCCCTCAACGCTCTCTACCGCTCGTATGCACAGCACAAGATCTTCGGGAGAGATAGCTCGATCGAGATCCTCAAAGAACCAGGTCTCGATTGGTACTATCGGGGGGTCGTTTGGGTCTTGGTGACCTGTCTTTTTCTTTTGGGGGCCGCTTGGTTGGGCGGGCGCATCATGGCAACCACCAGCTTCACTTGACATCCCACCCATCGCGGAACTGGATCGCGAACAGGTCCGCATCTTTCAGCACGAACCGAAGGCGCACTGCTTTTCCGGCAAGCGACGAGAGATCTGATCGATTCTTCCAGGCAACCGCCGCGTCGATCTTGTCGCCGTAAAGTTCAGCAAAGTTCTCTAGCTCAAACCCGGGCAGCGGCTTGCCCGCCGCATCCTGCAGCTCTAACCTCAGCGAACCCACCGCCGACGTCGAGAAGTTGATGCGCAATTCCCGGCCAGAGAACTTCAGCGGGCGCGTTAGAAGCTCTCCGCCCTGGTATGGCCCGCGGACTGACACAAACCCATCGGGGCGAAGCGTGTAGCGTCGGATATGAACGCTCGGGACACGCCAGTTCTGCATGCAATACAACGAAAGCTCCGTGGGCGACGTCTGCAGAATGCCGCGCTCCATGTAAAGCGAACGATCGTGCCAGTTCTCCTGATCGAGACCGGGACGGATGAATGCTTCCATAAACGTGCGGTCGAATCGCAGGCCGTCTCGGCTCGACAGCAGCGCAATATCGTTCACACCTTTACCGTGCTTCCAGCCGGGCGTCGGCTCGCGGGCCGAGGCGAAGCGTGAGGGAAACATGAGCAGGTAATCCGGCGCGCGCTCGTAGCGGATGGTGGCGTTGGTGTAGAACTCCTCCATGGGGGCGTCGCCGGTCTGAATGAGTTCGAGCTCTGACCAATGGCGGAAGTCCTTGGAGGTCGCCCGCCGGACCCAACGAATCCCGCCGAGGAAACGGTCCTGCATTCCCTCGCCAAGCGTGCCTTCCTTGCGGACACCACGCGTGTACACGACATACTGCTTATCAATGGGATCCCAGAACGCGATGTTGTGGGAATCGAACGGGCGGTCCGTGAAGATTGGTTTGTCGCTCGCGAGTTTCCAATGCAGGCCATCGGGCGAGACGAGAGCGTACAGGTCACGGTCGCGACCTACAGCCTTGTAGCGTTCGTCTGGGTTGGCGTTGGGATTGTCATCACGAAACGGAGAAAGGTTGGCTGCCTCCCCATCCCAGACAAGATTGTTGGCCTTCGATCCGTTGAACTCGATGATGCCCAGCTTTGGCTTGCGCCAATGGATACCGTCATCGCTCTCGGCATAGGCGGTCATCGTATTGCGAGGCTCCCCTTCCCAGCCGGTCGCATCCACGCGATACCACGCCCGGAACCGGCCGCCGTCCTTGAACGTGACCATGTATGAGACGCCGTGTTTCTCCCACGGATGCTCGGGCTTGATCGCCACCTCCCGCTTGACGGGCCGATGCAATACTTGCCGTGCGCCCGTCATCTTCTTGATGAGGTATCCGTCCACAAACAGTTGACGGCGGGAGCCGATGTTGATCGCGACCTCGTCGGCCAAGATCGGGCCGAACGGAATGAGCGTGCTCACTACGATCAGTCCAATGGCAAAGACAATGCTGTTTCTGGTCGTCAATGGGGGAACTCCTTACCTAGCTCCAGCCTAGGCGTTCGCGTAACTCACCGCTCAACACGTCAGTCAGGTGCTCGAGCAGCGCCTCGCCCATCTCGCGCGTGGCGCGGCGCGGGTCGCCGACGATTCCATTGGCGGTCACCGACTGCATACCGTCGACGAAGATACGATCGAGCAGCGGCTTGTTGTCGCCAATGTAGCCCGGTTCGGCCTTCGACATGTCCACCAGGTCGGGACGGATCACCAGCATGCAGGCTGTCTCAATCACGTCGGCGTGAAATCCCGCCTCTTCCAACGGCACGCCATACTTCTCCCCGAGGAAGTCCTGCTGAATGCGCGAGTAGCGTAGAAGATTGACGTGCGGGATGATTCGCACCGGCCGGCCTTTACTGCGAAGCGAGTCTTGCAGATACGGGCCGATGCCGTCGAGGTAGCTGAAGTTCCCGCCGTGACCGGACGTGAGAATCATCGTCTTGAAGCCATGGGCCGAAAGCGACAGGCAGTGCTCTTCGATCACGGCGCGAAAGGTCTCGGGCGAGGCGGTGAAGGAACCGGGGAAATACATGTGGTGGGACGACAGACCCGGACGAATCACCGGTGCGACGAGCGTGTTGCCGAGCTTGCGCGCGATCACCTCAGCGACTCGGCCGCCGATGATCGTGTCGGTGAGGAGAGGCAGATGGAGGCCGTGCTGCTCGACCGAAGCGGTCGGGATGATAACGGTCTCGACGCCGCCGTCAAGTGCCGCCTTGACTTGGGGCCAGGTCATCTCTTCGAGTAGAACGCGATCAGACATTTGCGATTCCCCTTGCGATGTACGGGCACGACACGTCGTCCCCGAAGACCGAAGGCTCCCCTCGGCGGTAGATTTGGCTGCGAGCTGCGCGCCTAGATTCGAGGCCAGGCGCCTGACCGCTTGCTCAGACTGAGGGGCCGTGAAAAAATGGGGACCGTACCAAGCGCCACCCACGTAACTTCTTTGTTTTCAAATCCCACAAGCGGCGCGAAGCGGACTGTCCCCGATTTTTCACGGCCCCTCGCGCGCACGGCACTGAATCGCGCGACATGGAATCAGGCCTTCTGCCGGTCCGTGGCGAAGTCCCACAGGACCACCCGCCCGGTCTCGGCGGAGTTGTTGACCAGGTGGGCGCAAGCCGCCGCCCGATGACCCGCCCAGACATCTTCCACGGTGGGCTTTCGGGCCCGAACCGACTCGAAGAGGTTGATGAAGTGCTTTACGGTCGGGCTAGCCCCAGGCTCCCGAAACTCTTCGACCGCCCGCTGGGTTCCGCGCGCCGCCAAGCGAGCCTCTTCCTCCCGCTCCACTTTAGGGTCCTCGTAGTACCGCCGCTCCAACTCCTCCGGCCAGGCCTGGATGATCCAGCGGTTGTTCTCGAAGTTGCGCTCCGGCACGAACGTCATCCGGTTCCAGCCCATCAGCAGGCTACCCTTCGTGCCAAGGAACTCAAACGACCCTTCCGCGTTGTTCTGATTGTTGAAAGTCGAGCTGAGGTTGACGGTGAATCCCTCCGGGTACTCGAGGATGGCGTTGAGCGTATCAGGGACGTCCCGACTCTCGCCCCAGCGGTAGAGCGAACCCCGTGCCACGACGCTCTTCGGCATCGTGGCCGCCATGATGTAGTGAATCGTTGTGGTCAGATGAACGAACAGGTCGGTCGCGATTCCCCCGGAGTACTCGCGATAGCAACGCCAGCGGAAGAACCGCTCAAGGTCGAACGGCCGCTTGGTCGTGTCGCCAAGGAACATGTCCCAGTCGACCGTCTTGGGAGACGCGTCGGGAGGAAACGGATACAACCACGCACCGCCCGCTGTATTGCGGTTGTAGCCGGCCCGAATCATCGTCACTTCTCCCAGCCTGCCCGACTGCACGAGCTTTCGCGCCCGCTGCTGGACCCGTGCGCTGATGCCCTGCGCACCCACCTGGAGAAGCCGACCGCTTTTCTTTACGGCCGCTGCGATCTCGTGGCCCTGGTCGGTGGCGTAGGTCAGAGGTTTTTCGCAGTAGACGTCCTTGCCCGCGTCAAGGCATTCGATCACCTGTCGCTTGTGCCAGTGGTCGGGTGAAGCGACGACGGCCACGTCGATGGAGGAGTCCGCAAGGACGTCGCGGTGGTCACGCCGCCTCTTGGCGCGGCCGTTGGTTCGACTGACGGCACGATCGAGGCGCCCTTTGTACGCATCACAGACAGCGACAATCTCGGTCCCCTCGACCTTCTTGATTGCTTCGAGAAGCTCCTGCCCGCGCGACCCGACGCCGATCATTCCGACGGTGATGCGGTCGTTGGCTCCCGCGGCTCCGGACGGCTTGCGGTCCTGCGCGGCGGCGCTCGCCAGAGCACCGGCGGAACCAAGAAAACCTCGTCTGGTGAACTCTGCGGCCATACGCTCATTCCTTCTTTGGCAGCTCAGATCTTCCCGGCCTTGGCCAACTCGTCGGTCAGCTCACGCTGGTAGTCCTCGGAAGCCTCTTCGTCCACCCGGGCAAGTGCGGAGTAGCAAACAGACGCCAGCGCGCGCCGCGGATGCTCGGTCGGGTTCCCTTCGGCACGGTGAATGGTCATGCTGTGATGAATGTGCAGGTCGCCCGGCTGCGACGACATGGGGACTTCCGCCGCTTCATCCTCGGGGCCGTAGTCGGTGATTCCCAGTGAGAACCCCAGAACATTCGACTTGGCGTGAGGTCGCATGCCTTTGCGGTGTGAGCCTTGCACGTAACGAATGCAACCGTTCTGCTCGGTCATGTCATCGAGCGCCAACCACATGGTCAACGCTTCGTTGGGCTCGAGCATGAAGTAGTAGCCGTCCTGATGAGGTGGCGTCAGCGTGCCCACCAGGGGTGGTTTGGCGAAATACTCGACGCCCCTGGGAACGACCTTTGTGCCCAGAAGCAGTTCGGCCAGCTCCAGAAATCGCTCACACACGAAGAAGTCTTGGAACCACGAATCGTGCTGCATCATGCGATGCATCTGTTTGAGGGTTTCGGGCCTACCCTTCACCTCGAAGTACGCATCGTTCGCCGGCAGATTGGGAACGACGTCATCGATGTAGCGACCGAGCCTCTGCTCGGCTTGCTGGACTTCTTGCCGGCTGAGGAAGCCGGGAATGCTCACAAAGCCGTCGCGGTCGAAGTCGTGTTTGAGTGCGCCTGGTAGATTCGGACGGGCTTGCATCTCGTCCCCCTAAGCATGGATGACAGCGAAAGGTATTGTAGCCACTTGGGTCGGGAGGCTGCACAGGGGGCGTCGCGAGGTCCTGTGAACGAGTTCCGCGGTCGAGGCTTACAATGGAAGCCCGTTCCAACGCGAACTCCTCAGGCCAACTCACCATGGATCGCGCTAACCTACGCCGCCGCCTCTGCGGCTGCTACGTCACCATCCCGACTCTCTTCCACGATGGCGACCTCTCGTTGAACCTCGACGGTATGAGACGGCACGTCGAGTTCGTCATCGGCGGCGGCGTGCGCGAGGGGACGGGCCTGTTACTCGCCGGCGGCGGCGCCGGGGACTTCTCAACCATGAGCTTTGAGGAGCGTCGTCAGGTCACCGAAGCCGTCATCGAGCAGGCCGCCGGACGAATCCCCGTTGCGATGGGCGCCATGACCACCAACACGCGGGAACTGGTCGAGCTGGCACGAACGGCCGAGAAGCTCGGCGCCGACTACATCCAAGTCTCGCCGCCTTTCTACTTCAAGCACACCGGCGAAGACTTTCTCGAGTACGTGCGGGCCGCCTCCGAGGCCGCCGACATCGGCATCATAATCTACAACACCTACTGGACCAGTGCCGGCGTGACGGCCGACTTGGGTGAGCGCCTGACCGAGTTCCCGAACGTAGTCGGCCTGAAGTGGGCCACGCCCGACAGCGGGTTTATGGAGTTCGAGTCGGTTGTGGCACGCTTCGCCGATCGTCTCAGCATCATCGATAACCAGCTTCGCTTCGTCACCAGCCACATGCTGGGCGCTCGGGCGGTCGGAGTCCACATCTGCAACCACTGGCCGGAGTGGGGCGTGCGTCTGTGGGGCCTGCTGGAGCAAGGCCGCTACAAAGAGGCACAGCACGAACTGATGACCGTCGCCCTGCCTTTCTACCGGCTCTGGCGCGAGATGGAGAAGCACACCAGCGGCGACGGCTACCTCGACAAGCTATGCATGGAGCTGGTCGGGTTCGATTCGAGCCGCTGCCGTCCGCCCACCCGTGACGTTCGAGCCAGATACCGCGAACAAGCGCGCCGGATGCTGGCCGGCTGCGGTACGCCGCGCGTCCAGCCAGCCGACGGCCCCTAGCCCGCGCTACAGTGTACTGATGCGTCACGACGGACGGCGGGCCGAGGAAGCGCGCCCCACCAAGATCACATCCAATTTTTTGCCCACCGCCGAGGGCTCGGTGCTCATCGAAGTCGGCCACACCAAGGTCATCTGCGCGGCTTCCCTCGAAGAGACGGTTCCCGCCTTTCGACGCGGCAGCGGTAAGGGGTGGATCACGGCCGAGTACGGCATGTTGCCGCGCGCGACCTCGACGCGCACAGCCCGGGAGGTGAACCGGGGACGTCCCGGCGGACGCACGCACGAGATCCAACGACTCATTGGGAGATCGTTGCGGGGGGTTACGAACCTCGACAAACTGGGTGAGCGGACGCTGTTGGTCGATTGCGATGTGATCCAGGCAGACGGTGGCACGCGGACGGCGTCGATCACGGGCGGCTGGGCAGCCCTGGCGTTGGCCCTGCGACAGATGGTCGAGTTCAACGTCATCCCCGAACTCCCCCTGCGGCACTACCTGGCTGCGACCAGCGTCGGCATCGTCGATGGTGAGCCCATGCTCGACCTCTGCTATGAGGAGGACTCTCAAGCCGCCGTCGACATGAACGTCGTGATGACCTCGGCCGGCGAATACGTCGAGGTGCAGGCGACGGCCGAACGCGAGAGCTTCTCGCGCGACGAGCTGGACCAGCTGCTCGCCTTGGCTGATAGAGGCATTCAGAGTCTCATCGAAACCCAGCAGCAGGTCATCCGCCTCTGATGCCGATAGAGCTGCTCTGCGCGACCAGTAATCCGAACAAGCTGAAGGAGTATCAGCTTGCTGCGGGCGAGGAGTTCACCATCCTCGGCCTGCCGCCTCTTCCCTGCCCGGAAGTGGGCAGCACCTTCGAGGACAACGCGGTCGCCAAGGCCCTCGCTTACAGCCAATGGGTGCTCGATCACCAGGACCGTGACCGGGAGAGGTCGCCCTTCGTCTTCGCCGACGATTCGGGACTCGTCGTGGATTCTCTAGGCGGAGCCCCGGGAATCCGCTCCGCGCGTTTCGCCGGACCAGGGGCCGACGATCAGGCGAATAACGCGCTACTCCTCGAAAAGCTCGCGAACTTCCCGCGATCCCTACGGGCGGCACGATTCGTCTGTTGCATTGCTCTCGCGCGGGTAGGGCGGGTGGTGCGGACGTTCGAGGCGGCAGTTGGGGGCTACATCCTCGAGGAGGCGGTGGGCGAGGGCGGCTTCGGCTACGATCCCCTCTTCGATGTCCCGGAATTGGAAGCTTCGTTCGCGGAGTTGTCACTCGAGGAAAAGTGGGTTCACAGCCACCGCGGACACGCATTCGTTGAATTAGTTGAGTGGCTTCGGCAGACGAAAACCAACAGCAGTCAGGACCAAATCCCATCTCAAGAGCAAGAGAGTCTGGAGTTGGGTTGATTTGGGGTCCGTCTTAGTTGGTTCTTCCCAGGAGCTCGATGGCATCCAAAACCGTCGCCAGTTTGTCTAGACCAGGCTGGAAACGAATCGAAAAGACCGGGAGCCGCGCACACATCTGCAAATACTGTTCCATCATGTGACGTTTGCGCTCTCCGTCGTGCAGACTAAAACAATAGGCGTGAGGCAAGACGGCCGCCAAAGTCCGAGCTGATGCAAGCCTGCGCACCTCCACCGATCGCCCGTCGGGCAGACCATCGAAACGCGTCAACACGCCCAGAGCCGCGAACGCTGGAAGGCCGTCTCCGTCGAAGGACACGTTGCTGTGGTCCGGCGGAGACGAAGCTGCGGCTCGCTCACAGTTAAAGAAGGTAGCGGCTTCCGGTCGAAGCCGAATACTAAACGGTAACGGCACGGCTTGGATACGCTGACCGGTCGTCTGAAACCCGATCGCATCATCGGCGCAAAGCCGGTAGCCACGCACATGTAATCCGTAGGCCAGGGTTGACTTGCCGACCCGCGATTCGCCACACAAAGCAACCACGCCTTGGGGCATGGTAACGGCGCTAGTGTAGTGCGTCAAGCAGATTGCACCTTATGCAGGGCGGCACGTCCGCGCTTGACTTTCTCGAGGATGTCGGAGGCGGTCGCGGTCCAGATGAAGGGCGTGGGATGCCCGTTGTGCTGGGCGATGTAGTCGTCAATGGCGGCGACGAGCTCGTCCACGCTGCGAAACACGCCGCGGCGCAGGCGCTTGACGGTGAGATCGCGAAAGAATCGCTCGACCATGTTCAGCCACGACGCCGAGGTCGGGGTGAAATGAATGTGGAAGCGCGGGTGACGATCGAGCCAACGCTTCACAGCGGCATGCTTGTGGGTGGCATAGTTGTCCACGATGAGATGAAGCTGTTTGTCCTTGGGAGTGCGGCGGTCAATTAAGCGCAGGAAGCGCAGCCATTCCTGGTGGCTGTGTCGGGGCATGCACTCGGCGATCACGCTGCCGTCAAGGCTGTTGAGCGCCGCAAACAGGGTGGTCGTGCCGTTGCGCTTGTAATCGTGGGTCATCGTTTGGCCGCGTCCCTTTTTGAGCGGCAGGCCGGGCTGGGTGCGATCGAGGGCTTGGATTTGGGACTTCTCATCGAGCGAGAGAACCAGAGCATGCTCAGGCGGATTGAGATAGAGTCCGACGATGTCGTCGAGTTTCTCGGCGAAACGCGGGTCATTGCTGAGCTTGAAGGTCTTGACGCGGTGGGGCTTGAGGCCATGGGCGCGCCAAATCCGTCCCACGGTGGAAGCGCTGACGCCGGCCGCGGCGGCCATGGTGCGGCGGCTCCAGTGGGTGGCGTTGGACGGTTTCTCGCGGGTGGTCTTGTGGATGATCTGCTGTACTTTCTGCTTCGAGACGGCAGGTTTACGACCGGGCCGTGGGGCGTCTTTTGCAATGCCGGCGATGCTGCTTTCGAGAAAGCGCGTGCGCCAGCGGGCCACCAACTGCCGCGAGACACCGAGCTGTGCGGCGATCTGCTTATTCTCGAGACCGTCGGCGGCCAGCAGGACAATCCTGGCTCGCAGGGCGAGACGAACGGCGACTTGGCGGCCGCGCGCGTAGCGGTCCAACTGCTTGCATTGCGCTGTGTTCAAAGTTACTGGTTGTGCTCTTCGCATCCCATGCCTCCTGTTAATAGAGACGATGGGAAGCCAATATAAGTTACATTATTTATGGTGCACTACACTAGCATGGAGCACTTCGTGCCCACGTACCAGCAGGATCATGGGCAGCGCTTGGCGCCGATACGCGTCATGGATGACATCCTGTTTCAGGGAAGTTTGAGCAACCGCTAGCACTTCATCCGCATGCCGGCGGAAACGAAAGCTCACGGAGCCGGGCAGGCACATCCAGTAAAAGCCGTCCACGGTGTAGCCATAGGCCCAGCCCGAGGCGTCGGTACCACGCCACGCCTGCCGATTGGCATCGGCTCCTTCCGAACCGGGGCATTCAATGTGGTCAGCAGCGGTGATGGTAAGCCGCGGCATCAAGTGGTTAGCGCCCCAGGCTCGCTGTCTCGCCGGGCGCTACCCCATCCCAGGCGGCTTCCCCGGATCCACTCCATCAGGCGTATTTGCACCTGTCTTTCCTGGGCCCCCTTGCACGATGTCACTGATGTTGCACACATATGTCAAAGCCATCGGCGACCACGGTTGCTTCGAAGAAGCCCTACCTGGTTCTTTCCGGTCGTCATTCGGACTTACGGTCATGCGTCTTTCTCCTTTAGGCTCTACTGCAGCCTCCAAGCCATGCTTCGACGTTCACCCCCCCCCCCCCCCCCCCCCCCCCCCCCCCCCCCCCCACGGACCCGTCATACGGCCTCCTGCCTGCCAGCACTGCCGCGATCCGCGGCCGCAAAGCGCCCTCATCCACCAGACCGAGTTCTGTCAGGTGCGGCATACCGTTCATGCTCTTGCAAAGTTTCGGCCCCTCTTTTAAAGCGATCGACTCAAAGTAGCCGGTCGCCATGACTTTTTTTGGTCGGCGAAGCCCAGTTCCGAGAATCGGCGGGCCAACATCTCACGGACAAGCGCTTTGGTTCGCAGGCCGCGATTGAGCAACTCCGGTGGCACGCGGTAAAGGAACCGAACCAGGTCGGGGTCCCAAAACGGGTGCAGGATCCGAACGCCCACGCGCTGCCCGAGTTCGAACAGTTCATCCATCTCTAGCATACTCAATGGATGATCGAGAAGTTGCCGCAACGCCAAAGCGTAAAAGCTTCCGAGTCGCGAGATGAGCTTGGCGCTTCGCTCTTCAGTCGCTACGCATCGCTCGATGAGTTCTTTCCGCAGCTCAGGATCAGGAGCGACCCAGCGGGGTATCGAATGCGATACGCGCCAGGCCCGGTACGCGTGCAGACTCGACGGGGTCACCTTGTGCCAGGCTCTTTTGATGGGCGTTGCGACGAGCGACCGTAGCCCGTAGTTCCAGAGCAAGTGTGGTGAAAACCTCGACAGGAAAAGGTGGTGTGAGTTGTAAAGGCTCTTCCAGAGATGGTAGAGCCTGCCCAGACGAAGCGTTCGCAACGAGTCCGCGGCGAGAAAGGGACTCACTTCCATCCACTCGTCGCCGCCACTTCCTGTCAGGATGACTTGACGCCCCTCTCGTCTCCCCATATGCCCGAGGTAGCCGTAAGCCGGCAGGGGCTGACACATCAAAGGCGTGGGCCAACTCCGGCTTAAGGCAACCGCTGCGCCCAAGACTCCCTCCGCACCCACAACCTCATCGATTGATGCCGATACCTGCGACAGGCCGAGAGTATCGACCACACCGTTATGCACATCGGTCTCGTCGCAATCCGGATGCGGGAGCAGGAGCGACAGCGCCAACGGGGCCGGCCGGCCCTGGCGGCGGCAGTGGTCCGCTGCTACGCTAGCAACACTAACCGAGTCCAATCCGCCGCTAAGGTAAATGGCCGCCGATCCGAGTCTCAGACAACGGCTGACCGCCTGCTCAAACAAAACGTCGAATTGATCGAGCTCGTCTTCCTCTACCCAAGGGATCGGAGAGTCAACGGGGAACGGATCCCAATAGCGCTCTACCTTGCGGTTTCGTTTCGTCTCCCGCAAGAGATGCCCCGATGGCAGCCGCCACACGGACTCATGATAGGTTTCGTCAGAGCCCAACCAGCGGTTGCTCAGATGCCCGGCCAGGACGGGGCGGTTCACCTGGCGCGGCACATCCGCATGTTGTAGGAGGGCTTGCGTGGACGTCGAAACGAGCAATTCGCGTTCGGTCTCGGCGTAAAAGACCGGATACACACCCATTGGGTCGCGGGCACACAAGAAAAGATCATTCCGATCGTCCCATATAAGAAGAGCAAAAATACCCTTGATTTTATCTAGGAAGTTTTCGCCCCACCGTTGATACGCCAGCAAAAGAATCTCGGCGTCGCTGGACCCGCCATTGTGATGGTCCGTTAGCTCTTTTCTTAACGACTGGCGATCATACAGCATTCCATCGACTACAACCGCATGGGACGCCGCGGCGGCAAATGCGGGCGTCTTACCGCCGGGGTCGTGGAAGAGACTGAGTTGCCGTCCGCCGACGGCGTGCACCGGGGTACAGCGTACACGGTCTTGGCAAGCCGCCCACGGGTCCCTGGCCTGTTGCGTCGGCAACCTTCCCCACGAGGCCACCCACCAACCCGGATGGGGACGGGTTTCAAGCGCAGAGGCGATACCTTCCAGGCGGCCCCTCGGGGTCATTCGGCTGGCCGCTCTATTAGAAGTCGCTCGGTGGTGAGCAAAGTAGAAATGTCTTCGATCTCCTTGTCGAGCTGGGCCCTAGTCACATCAAACTCCTGTAAGAGCCTTCGCTGGATTTCGCTCCGATCGCAGCCTTCACAAAGTAGTTCCCAGAATCGCGCGCCGGTTTGATTCAATTCGTAAACCCGGTTTGTCTGCGTATGAACCAATACGGTCGTCTCACCGAGACGCTGAGCCGCAACATCAGGATGTGGTTCCAGCGCAGACATGAAGCTCTGAGAAGAAATCGTGCCGCTCCCTAGATTTCTTTATGATAGCCCCTGACAGCCACTTCTTGCAACCGATTCGTCGATGAGGACCGCGGCACGTGGCCAGCAGCTGATGGAAGACGGTTTCGAACAGTCTGCCAGGGCCGCTGCCGGTTGGCATAGGAAAGAGTGGAGCGTTTCGGCGTCGCTGACAGGCCCGGGTGTTTGAGCTTGCCTTCGGTGGCGGTCAGCCCGTCGCAGATCCCGCGCAGCGAGTAGGCTTGGCCGAGCTGACAAAACAGCATGGCGACAAACTGGCCCCAGCAAGGAAACCCACGCAGGTGGCGGTCGGCGTATTGGAAGATGCTACAGAAACGTTGCATGGCTGAGCCTCCTTGGTGCGGGATTTCTTTCTGCAAAGCCACCCAACGTACCAGGGGCTCAACCACTCCCGCGCAAGCCAATTTGGACAAAAGTCGGCGGAACCATGGGTACCAGTCATAGGCCTACACCGTTTCTCCTGTCAAATCCACCCTGACGGCTTCTTCATCAAATCCCTTAAAGAACACATCAAGGCGCAAACTTCAGCCATTTTTCCTCCTCTGCCACAAGTGTGTCCTTTCTCTTATGTATAGCGTTTGACGAGTCGCTGCACGAACGACAAAGCCTTTTCCGGTTCCCCAAACAGACGGGGGTATTGTTCGGAAAGTAAATTCGAAAGATTTTGAACAGAGTGATGGCCATCGATATGGGGCAGAACAAATCGTGCGGCCTCGCCATCCTTGCTGACGCTTGGGCGGTAATCGACAGAGATCTTGGAGAGGGAGTCCGCTGTCAGCGGCCGCGCAAATAAAGTGGAGTGCTTTTGCTCTAGTTTTGGCGATTCGACAAACCAGCTCCAGGGCCCAAACGGCGGGGGGCAAGGCGAAATCGGAGCTGGTCACCTTTCTTAACCTCGATCGGGGGATCTACGGGCAGAAACGCCGGACTCCAATGCACCCGCGGCTCGTGGGGGGGGCAGTAGACATCCAGTCGCTTCCAAGCCGCATCCTGAACCAACCCGCCCAACCGTGACACACCCCCGTTTCGTCAATCGAGTAATTCGCCTCGGCTCTGCAATCTGCGTTAGCGGCCACATTGAAATCCAGGCACAGCAACTCTGCCGGCTTGGACAGATATTGTGCGCGCTCCAAAGTATCCCTGTCGTAGCAGATGGCGTTGCTTCCATATGGCCGGGCCGAGCCAAAGTCCAGACCGAGACACGGCTTTGACCAGTAGGCAATCTCGCGCTCATACAACTCGGGGGCGTACACCGGCACCGCCTCCATGATGGCCCGGCCTGGAATCAGGGTTCCACCGGGTTTCAAGAACCGATCACGAGCGAAGAAAAGGGACGGGAGGAGATCTGGCGCGAGAAGAAAGTTGCCCGTAAAGGCCGCCACGATGACATCCACGAGCTCGGGTACCTCTACTTCCTCGATTTTGCCTTGGAGGAACTCCGTACGCTCGGCCAAGCCGTTGGCCTTGGCGACGTGGGGACCCAGGAGTCCGATGTCCTCAGGTTCAACCAGATAGACGCGTCTTGCGCCCAATCGTGCGGCCAACAGACCGTGCACGCCTAGACCGGCGCCCAGATCGAGGACGACACTTTGCGGCCCGATTACTTGGGCAAGGGCTCGTTCGTACGCAGTGTTCCGCCGCTCGTTCAACGCCATACCACGGTGATCAGATAAGTACCCGTAACCCATCAGCGGGCGTAGCAGTGCTGATATTCGTGCTTTCTCAATCCCAGAATCTTCAGTAGGTTTTCCCTTGGGACGAAAAGGCAGACACTCTCGATCATTCTCTCATCACTGCGCTCCGGCCGCAGCCGGGAAGAGCCGCGGGCGTGCAGCCCGCGCTCCGGCGAGACCGACCTAGCCTTCTTCTTCAGATCTCACGCGTCGGCCTCGCGCTCCCGGCGGAAGTGCTCGAGCGTGCGGTCAGGGCTATTCCTGGGACCGGTTCGTCTACACTTGTGTTCACGACCGATGAGCTTGAAGACTGTCACGCTGTGGTTGCTGGCCGTTGGCGGCGCTTATCTCTTACTGTTCTACGGGATGTCGGACCGTGGCCTGGTCGGGCCGGACGAGCCCCGCTACGCCTCGATCGCACGTGAGATGTGGCGTTCCGGGGACTGGACGACCCCGAGGCTCGACGATGAGCCCTGGTTCGAGAAGCCTGCGTTACTTTATTGGATGGGGGCCGCCGCGGCCTCGCTCGGGATCGACGACGATCGCGCCACACGCCTTCCCGTTGCGATCTTCAGCGCCCTCTTTCTGCTTTTCTTCTACTGGTCCCTCAGAAACCAATTCGGAGTCCTTGCGGCCCGATACGCAACACTCATTCTCGCAACCTCGGCCGGCTGGCTTGCCTTTAGCCAGACCGGAGGCTTCGATCTGCCGTTGGCGGCCACGTTGGGCGCCGGCCTACTATCGCTTCTGCCCTGGGTCGAGCAATCCAATGCAAGAACACGCGGGCGTTTGCCCCTCTTTGGCGCGCTGCTCGGACTGTCGATCCTAGCCAAGGGCTTGGTCGGCCCTGCGCTGGCGGGCCTGGCTCTGCTTGGCGTCCTTCGTGGCCACGGCCCTCGTTCGGCCGCGGCTGATCTGCTTCATCCCCGCACGTGGGTCCCTTGCCTGGCGGTTGCGCTTCCCTGGTACGTGCTTTGCTACGCCGCCAATGGGTCCGTGTTCGTCGACGAGTTCATCTGGCGCCATCATGTGGACCGTTTTTTCACGGGCTCTTTGGAGCACGTTCAGCCGTTTTGGTACTTCGTGCCCGTTCTGTTGATCGGTCTGCTGCCGTGGACGCCACTGCTCATCTTGCTACCCCGCCAGGCGCTCGGCACGGACCCTAAGGCGCGCTTCCTCGCCGTGTGGGCCGCGACAACGCTGATCTTTTTTTCGGTCTCGACGAACAAGCTGCCGGGATACATTCTGCCCGCTCTTCCGCCCCTCGCGGCTCTGCTGGGAGTGGGCTTGGCGGCCCGGCGCCGGGCGTGGGTCGCCCTTGTGCCGGCGGCTTTCTTCCTGGCACTGCTGCCCCTGGCCGCCGACGTGCTTCCCGTGGCCCTCGCAAGAGGCTTGCCGAAAGCCTGGCCTCCCGAACAGTTCTCTTGGTTGTGGCCGATAGGTGCTGCCGCCGTCGCGGCCTCCCTTGGCTATCTTGACCTCCGGCAGCGGCGTGGAGCCGCCGTGGCCGTCCTCGGAAGCGCCGCGGCCCTCGGCTTCATCTACCTCAAAACAGCTACCTTCCCCGCGATCGACCTCCATGCCGGTACGCGCGCGCTGTGGCAACAGGTGGAGCCTCAGCTCGCGCGAACGTGCCTCGGGCAGGTGCGCCGCCACGTGCGCTACGGCTTGGACTACTATTCTGCCGGACGTCTTCCAGACTGCGACTCGGCTCCGCGGCCCTTGCAGATCGAGGACGACCCCGCCGCCTTGACGGAAGCGGATGGGCCGGAAGCGATTTCAACACCGTAACTTCCGCCCCGGCCGCGCCGAATCTCAGGACAGAGGCCACAACGGTGGCCGCCGGGGGCGGAAAGGTTATGGCATCAACGCGAAACCGATCCCATCAGTCTACGGTTCACCTGACCGACAAGGAGCAAGCTCTGCTGGAGTTGCTTGAAAGCAATCCAGGCCGCTGTTTTTCAAGGCCTTACCTACTTCGAACGATCTGGGGATACGCAGACAATGCAAGGACTCGAACCGTCGATGTTCACGTAAGCCGCTTGCGCAAGAAGCTGCGTGGACACAAGGACATCAAGATTCATTCTGTGGTCCGCCAAGGGTACGTGCTGCAACCCGACGGCAACGGCACTTTCGGCACGGAAGTGGACGGCTAACAGCCGTGGAAGCGCTGATTCACCGGGGCGCGGCGACTCTCGGTGTTTCTTGCGTGCAATCGTAACGGCCGATCGGGCATCCTGCCGTTTGCCCGCAAGGCCAAGTTCAGCTCCCTATCCGCTCAACGCGCACTGTTTCAAAGTTGCGCGTCACAAGGACGGCCTCGACGGTATAATCTCCACCATGGCTGCGTCCCCGGTCCAGCCAGCCGACTTCCAGTTAGTGGACTTGCGAGAGATCAGCGCCGCGGCGATCGAACCCCTACTCCAGGAACAGTCCGCGCACTGGAGCGATCATTTCCGCTGGGACTTCACGCCAGCCAGAGATATCATCCTGCGCTACGTCCGGATGCGTAACCTCTACGGGTACGCGCTCTTCTACTGCGGCTCACCCGTCGGCTACAGCTACTTCATTCACGAGAGCAACAAGGCACTGCTCGGGGAGCTGTTTGTCCGCGCTCCACACCGAAGCGCGCCGGCCGAGAGACATCTGCTGACCCAGACGCTACGCGCGGCGGCCGTGTTTCCGGGTGTCCGCCGGATCGAGGGGCAGCTCCTGGTCCTCGGCTTCGATCCGTCCGGCGAAGCCATCTATGGCCGCAAGCTGGCGGTCTACCCACGCAACTTCATGCTTGCAGAGGACCTTCCGTCCACCCGCCGCACGCAGGAGACCGCAGCGACTTTCGAATATCGGCAGTGGAGCGATCGGGACCTCGAGCCGGCGGCGGAGTTGATCCGCCGCGCGTACGACGGCCACGTCGACAGCCTGATCAACGATCAGTACCGTACGCCCACCGGCGCCCGGCGGTTTCTCTACAACAGCACACAGCATCCCGGTTGCGGAGTCTTCTTTCGCAGGGCCGCGTGTGCCGCTTTCGACCGCGTGACCGGCGAGCTCGCAGGCCTGTGCCTGAGCAGTCTTGTGCAGCCCACCGTGGCCCACATTACGCAACTTTGCGTCGGTCCGAGTTTCCGCGGCAGAGGGCTCGGACGTGAGCTGCTGGGCCGCACCTTGAAGCAGTATCGCGATCATGGCTGCCGTGCGGCCAGCCTGACCGTGACGGCCTCGAATCAAGGCCCTATCCGTCCGTACGAAAGCATGGGCTTCCGCACGGTCCGTCGCTTCACAGCGATCGTGTGGGAGGCCTACTAGCCATCCGATTGGCGGCATCGGTCACGGCGCGAATCTCAGGCCCGGATCTCGGGTTGTGGGTCGCGCTGCCTGCCCGCGGCCACGCCCTTCCGCCTACAAAGAGTAAACTCCAACCAGGCGAGGAGCCGCGCACGGCGCCGACCATACCAGATGTTCGGCCGGCCGTTCGATGGTGAAGCCTACCTAACATCCAGGGGGGAACGGGAAATGAAAAGACGTGATCTGATGAAAGCCGCGCTGGCCGGCGGCGTGGCTCTGGGCACCGCTGCCCGGGCAAGGGCGCAGTCGGGCGTACACATGCCCGCAACCCACGCCAGCACCGATACGGAGGTCTACATAGAACGTGACCAGCCCGGACAGCCCCACAAGGGCAAGGTCTTGGTCGCGATCCAGCCGCACAACGACGACATGCCGATCTACTATGCCGGGGTCGTCGCGAAGCTGATCAAGGAGGGCTACACCGGCTACCTGATCCGAACCACCAACGACGAGAAGCCCGGCCCCGGCAGCCTGGCCGACACCAACAAAGCCAACGAAATCGACAACTACGAGGTCGGCCGTGTCATGGGATTCAAGAAGGTCTACGACCTAGGGTACCGTAACCATCGCATGGACAACGCGGCCATGATCGAGATCCGGGCGCGCCTAATCTTCCTTTTCCGCCTATTGAAGGCGAACACGTTGGTCACCTACGACACTTGGGGCCACTACGACCGCAATCCCGACCACTGGATGACGGCGCGTGCCGCCGAAACCGCCCTTTGGATGGCGGGCGGCCGCAAGGACTATCCCGAACACTTCGACGCCGGCCTCGAGCCCAGCCGCATCCGGGAGACCTACTACTACGCCCGCGGTCCGCAGCTCGTCAACCGCATCGTCGATATCTCTTCTGTAATTGACGTCAAGGCCAAATCATTGCAGGTCTGCCAAACTCAGGGGCCCGGCGGCTCGCGCGGCTCCCGTCTCAGGAAAGAACTGGCGGAGAAGGGTCAGCGCCTGCCGCTGCTTGGAGACAACGATGAGGCGGCGGACCTCAACTACATCAAGGAATTTGCTCTCGAACACAACCGCAAGCTCGGGCAGAAGTACGGCCTCGAATGGGCGGAGAAGTTTCATTACTGGGGCCCGTCGGTGCTGGCGGGGCAAGGGACGGCGCGCGTGAAGAGTTATGTCGAACAAAACGCCATGCCGTTGTGAGGCTTTCACCCGGAGCCAACAGACCGGCGAGTTGTTCTCGAGCCCGCGGCGAAGCCGCCGGCATTGGCCTCGTCGTGGCCAACCGACACTTGGCCCGAGCACCAGTGAGGCGTCAAGAACACCGATCGGTGTCTTAGCGGCCACGGACTCGTCACCGGCGTTGCGGACCCGCCTCTCACCAGGTCACGAACCAAGCCGCGCCACAGAGACTCCGACCTCGTCGGTTTCAGGTCGCAGACCTCGCTAGAACTACAGGCCCAGTTCAAGCTTCGCTACGCCCTCGCCGATGCCCTCGTAGTTCCCGATCAGGGTGTCGGGCTGAATACGGGTTCGTGAGAAGGCGGACGTCGAAACACGGCGGATTGCGGCCTGCTCGTCAAGCCCCTCGATCCACGCGCGAGCAAGTTGGGCGCCGATGCTGACGATCCCGACAACCATGTAGGAAGGCGGGTGGACATTCGAATTCCCAGGCGCATTCCAGTAATCCGCGGCGTCAACGTAGATGGGGGGGGGGGGAAGAGCCAAGCCTCCAGGAGCCAGCGGCTGACTTGGAATTGATCCACCCCCAACACGGCGATCTCGGCCATACGCAGGTGCATTTCGGTACTCAACTCTTTGACCTTCTGATACTCTCCCGGAATCTCCGAGATCAGCGCCATCTCGCCGACATTGTGCAGCAGCCCCGCAACCATGAACGCATCGGGATCACTGGCGCGCGTCTGTTCGGCAACCCGATGGCAAACCACCCCCGCCGCCAACGCAATCGTTCGGCACTCCTTGGCGGCCTCGCTGTGAGCCGGCAACGCCTCGATCAGCTTGGTGGCGATGAGGTGACGTAGCAGGGTGATCAACCGGGTGCGGCCAACGACGGTGACCGCCATGGCCAGCGTCTTGATCAGGTTGCTGACGCCAAAGAACGGAGAGTTAGCCAGCCGAAGCAGGTCTGCTGTAGTGCCGGGGTCCTGCTCCAGAATCCCCTCCAGTTGTTCGTTGGTGCACAGGGGATCCTCGCAGGCTTCCAGCGCCTCCTGGACCACGCGCACGGAGGCTGGAAGCTCGGTCAGGCGTGCGATCGCCTGGCGCGTCCTTTCGGCGCTCGAGATTGTCGTGACCTGCAACGGGACTCCTTGAGTTGTTCATCGGCCACGGCAGATTGAAAACGTAGGGCGCTCCTCACCCCTTGGAAGTAAAGGTATAAGAGCCGAGGGTGTTCAGCCATCCACGCCTAGTTCCCCGACGATCTCGTGGGCGGTTTGACGGGCGCGCTCGAGTTCGTTCGGGCCGTAACTGATGGCGCCGACGCGCGAGTGTCCCCCGCCGCCGTAGCGCTCGCAGATGGATGCCAGGTTGTGCCTAGGCTCTTCGGGGGCCCAGGGGTTCGACCCCACTGAAATCTTGGTCCGGAAGCCCGCGTCCGAGACGGAGACGGTATAGGTGGCCTCGGGAAACAGGTAGTACGGTACAAACTTGTTGTAGCCCCCGTGATCCGTGTCGGCCAGATCGAAGAAGACGACGCGTCCGGTCGGGCGGCTGCGTCCGCGAATGATTTCGATCGACTCCAAATGGCGGCGATACAGCGCGTCGAACGCACAGCGGACCCACTGGAGTTCTGAGATCTCTTCAAACGATTGTTCGGTTAGAAGCGGAATCACTGTAGACGTGAGGTTGGGGTCGGCAGCCTCGAGCACCAGAGTCAGCTTCATGGCCGGGGCGGCCATCTCGACCGCCTCCTTGGCATCCTTGTACTGAGCTCCGTCGATGATATCGGCCCACCGGATCAGCTCGGTTAGATGCGAGCTGTCGTATTGGAACTTCTCACCGGTCACCGCGGCAATGAACTGCGTGCAGGACTTGTAGGCGGGGTCATAGAATTTCCTGCCGCTGCGGTCCCTTTGGAAATGCGCGTCGTCCTCAGCGGAAAGGAAGGCGCTTTGGTGATGGTCGAACCACCAGGTGAGCTTCGGCGAGGCACAGTATTTGAAATCAACGATCGCGTTCTCGTCCCCGTCGAAAAGCTCCTCGTCGAAGAGTTGTTCAGCCCGGTGAAACAGGCCGGTCAGCGCAAACTCGGCGGATCGGTCGAAGCTTTGCCGATAGAAGTCCGAGAAAACGGCCGCCGAGCAGGCGCCGTCGAAACAGCGATCGTGATAGAAAAGGCGTACCCGCATGGCAAAAGCCCATCAGCATGGCTCATCTGGGGCGAAAGATCAAGTTGTTCCGCGAGGTCTGTCAAGAGGCAATCGAAATGTCCCTGACAGGGTCCGCACGTTCAACTACCAATCACTCGCTCGAGCGTAGTGAGGTAGCGGTCGACCTCAGCCGGCTCGTTGTAGAGATGGATGGCGGCGCGCACTCGGCCATCGTTGGCCCACACCACAATGTTGTGCTCGGCCAGCGCGGGTCCGATCCCTGTGGCGTCGGGATGGGCGAACGCCACGATGCCTGCTTGGAAGGCCGGGTCGGCCGGTGTAAGCAGTTCGAGGCCGAGATCTGCCAAGCCGTCCCGCATTCTTCCAACGATGGGTCGCAGCGCCTCGTCGAGCCGGTCGACGCCGATGTCGAGTAGGTAGCGGAGGCTGGCGTTCAAGGCGAAGATCGACGGGAAGTTGGGCATCCCCGAGCACAATCGGGCGGCGCCGAGTTTGTACTCGAAGCGCTCGAAGCGGTCGGGCGTGAAGATATTGGGGACGCCGTACCAACCGGCCGTGGCGGGCTGGATCCGTTCGAGAAGCCCTGGAGCACAGTACGTGATGCCCAGCCCGTGTGGGGTGAACAGCCACTTGTAGGAACTGGCGACCATGTAGTCCACCCCCTCGAGCGGCACGGGAACGCGCCCCATAGCCTGCGTGGCGTCCAGGCAGAGAATCGCGCCCGCGCGGTGCGCTTCGCCGGCCAGTTGGCCCACAAACGGGAGCCGCGTGCCCGACTTGTAGCTGACCAGGCTGACCGAGACCACCTTCGTTGCCGGGCTGAGTTGGGCGGTGAAGTCTTCCAGTCGGAGCACACCAGCTTCCGAACGCAACACCCGCACCGTGACACCACGATCTTTGAGCCGAAGCCAGGGCAGAACATTGGACGGGAATTCTAGATCGGTGATGAGCACCTCATCGCCCTCGCGCCACTCCAGCGAGTTGACTAGTAGATTGACGCCTTCGGTCGCGTTGGCGAGGAAGGCGACCGAATCGGGCGAAGTTCCTAAGAGCTTGGCGGTCAGGGCAACCGTGTCCCGCTCCTTCGCGTACAGTGCGGGCCGGCCGAGGCTTCCCCTCGATTTGTCGCGTACGTAGGCCGCCAAGGCCTCCTGGCAGTCCGTCGAGAGCAGACCTTCGGCCGCGGTGTTGAGGTAGGTGCACTCACGGGTTAGGGGAAACTTCTCTTTGTTGGGAACCTGCACTTTGACTCCTGCGTGGATGCCGGCCCGAATTGGGCCTCGATTCGCCGGCGGCGCAAATCGCCGCGACGGCCCCGCTCTCCACGAGGGACTCAAGCGGCGTCCCTTAGGCGTCCGGGATGTCCGAAGTGTCTGATTCCTCGTGCCCCTCGCTTGAGAGAAACTCGGGCGGTGAAAAGTAATGGTACAGAAGTCCCGGTCCAAATTGAACCTTGACGGTTCCTTCGAGCTCTAGTATTCCTAAAGTGCCAGGCGGCGCGCCCGATCCCGTCGCGGGGCGTGAGTTCGTACAGACTCGCTCATTCTATTCTCCTTCGGTTCCGTGGTTTAACCTCACTCACCCGGCTCTCGAGGCGACTTGGGAGCCGGGTCCTTTTCTTTCTGCTATTCTTGGTGGTCTTGCCGCCACCGGATGCGCGGTAGGTTCTAGCAGGCGGTGCCGTCCGTGGAGATCAAGCGCGTTTCACCCGAAGAGGCAAAAGAACTTTTAGAGACCGGCGATTACATCTACCTGGATGTGCGAACGGTCGGCGAGTTCGAAGCAGGCCACGTGCCGGGCGCCAAGAATGTCCCGGTTCTTGAGAGGGGCCCGGCGGGCCGGATGCAACCGAATGTGCGCTTCGCCGAAATCGTCGAGGCTAACTTCGGCAAAGACGCCAAGTGCGTTGTGGCTTGCCAGATGGGTGGACGCTCGATGCAGGCTACGGCGCTACTGCTGGCGGATGGATTCACCGAAGTGCTCGACATGCGCGGCGGGTTTGGCGGCGAGACCGACCCCCTGGGGAACATCACCTATCCTGGTTGGGTGCCGCTAGGCTTTCCGGCGACCCAGGAGGAGCACTCCGACGACTCCTACCAGACCCTGATGCGTAAGGTCCTCTAGCCTGAGGCCAGCTCGGTCCCAACCGGCAATTCCCATCCTTAGGGCGCTTCGCTACGTGTAGTTCCGCTTCTGGAGGGCAAAAAAAATGTCCCGGCGACCCCTCACCGGGACATTTTCTTGACGGGGTCGCTACCAATCGGTGCGAGGCAACCCGCCAAAGCGGTGCTTCTAACCCCTAAACTATTCGACCCAAGTGACGTCTGGGAGTTGCGCACATCGCTCGACCGAGGAAGTAGCAATCGACGTGCCAGCCCGACCCGGTTTTCTATACTGCTGAAAACAGGACCTCTTCCTGTCGAACACCTCGTCGGCAGCGGGTTTCCTCTCCGGGATCTCATAGTGGCTCAAGCCGGTCGTGTCCCACATCTTGTATCGCGTACCCGTCGGCGGACGGACGGCTCCTTGCAACACCGATCGACCGAGTCTGCCCTGTTTGAGCGCAAGGTTCGATGCCGACACCGGCCCTGGTGAAGGGTGGACTGTCTAGATGAAGACGATGCCCACCCACCGGATACGCTGGCTGTCCCTCAGGAGGCAGTTGATAGAATGCGGGGGTGGTTGCGACGCCAGAGCCTGCCGGGATGCCCGTCAGACACACTCCAGAGCCAGCCCGAGTAGCACACGCCATGGCCGGCTTGCTTTTGCTGGGGATGCTGACGGCGCTGCCCGGGGCTCTTCACCCTGTGTGGTTCTTGCGTCTCTCGATCAATCCTGCTGAGGCAGGCCATTGCTTTCTGGTCCTGGGCTTGGGTGTGCTCTTCGGGGTGGCCTCTTGGCGGCGCTTGGGGTCGGACTTCGGCGTTCGCGGCGCTTACACGACATCCGGCCCACTAGCCGCGGCGGGTTTGCTGCTATTGTCGATCGTCAACACGAGCAGCGGCTTGCCGGCGTCGTTGTTCGTCCTGGGGGCGGGTGTTGGCGTGCTTACCGTTGGGGTCGCATGGCTGATCGCCGGCGCCGTGCCGGCGACATCCGCCCGCTCGGTGCTGCATCTGGCGGGAGTATCGTTCGGCGCCGGGGCGTTTGGCGTTTGTGTGCTTGTGTGGGCCACGGCCGATGTCCTTAGCTGGGGAGGGCTCGTACGGGCGCTCGCTGCCGCCCCTCTGCTACTGAGCGCCGTGGCGTGGCGTGCCAAGGCTTTCCGGTACATTCCACTCACCGCATCATCGTGGACCGGCCCCGTCGCTCACGTTCCTTACCCGGTGGCGGTCTTACTGGGCTTGGCCCTGGCGGCTCAATCGATGGTCCAGTGGGCTATGGGAGGCTGGCTGGCGGTCTATCTCTCTCGCAAGTTTGGAGCCACTATGGGAGCCGGCCTACTGATTCTCGCCTTGTTCTGGGCCGCCTTCACCGGAGGAGAGGTGCTGGCGCAGCGGCTCGCCGCGCTGGACGAGAGGTTGCGGATTCTTCTCGCGTGCACCGTCCTTGGGGGAGTGGGCCTTGTCTTTCTGCTCAAGACGGTCGATCTGTCAGGGGCGCTGATGGGTGCGGTACTGTTGGGGGGTAGCCTGGGGCTGCTTCAGCCTGCGACTCTCGGCATCGTAGCCAGGCGCACGCCCAAGCCTCACCCCCACCTGCTGAGTGGCATGATGGCTCTCTTGCTGGTGAGCGGACTTCTAGGGGCCGGTGTAGTCGGCCTGCTGGCGGAGCCATTCGCGATCGAGGCCGTGATCTGGTTCAGCTTAGCCGGGCTGGCGGCGGGTGGCCTGCTGCTCGGCGGCGTGTTCGTGGATCTGAAACTGACGACGCCCTCGGCGGTCGTCCGCTAGGCTGCGGGGCCGTCTTCCCTGCCTACACTCTCCCGACTGTCCATGGAACATCGCAGCCCAGCCTACGTCGCGGTTCTGGCGGTCATTGCGGGCTCGATCTTGATGGTGGGCAGCCTCATGAGACCCGAGAAGCGGGTGGAACAGGATACGGCTCCACCGTCGCAAGTCGATATGGCCCGTCTCCAGCGTTTGACCCAGCTCGGCTCGCTCGAGCAAATGTCGGACTTCTTTACCGACCTGGCCTCGGGCATCAGCCCCTATCTGTTGCGCCTGGATGCCCTCGGCCAGAGCGGTCTGGTCTGGGACGCCGAGGGACGTGTCGTAACCGCGAATCGGCCCGGCACCGAACCGGTGCTCGGTCCGACCCCCGCCCGCACGTCGGTCTCGGGTCTAGTCGAGCTGAACATCAGCTTTTACCCACCACACTTGCCCTTGTCCGTGCTGCGGGCAGGCAGCGATGCCGGATTGACGTCACCAGTGCACGTTCCCAAACGACTGCTGGAGCCTGGTGCGTGGGTGATGGCCGCTTGGCGGTCGGCGGCGGGAGAAATAGCCCGGGTGCCCGGCTTTTTCTTGGGTTCCCGCAGCGGCCCATGCCGGGAAGCCGACGTGGACCACGTGGTTCTCAGTTTTGAGGTTACCGATGAGATGGCGGGCGGAGGTCTGTTTGACCTATATGGTCGTTTGGTGGGCGCGATCGTGAACTGCGATGGCCATTCCTCGGCCATTGCCATCGACAGCGTGGACGAACTCTTGTCCCAAGCCGGCACGTTCGAGGGACAGATGCTGGGCCGTTACGGGCTGAAGGTGGCTCCGTTGACCGAGGCCCAGCAGCGACACTTCACGGTCGAACACGCCGTGCTGGTGAGCGAGGTCTGGGGCGGCTACCTGGGAGATCGCGCGGGACTCGAGCCCGGCGACCTCGTCGTGTCCGTCGACGCAGCGGCGGTCGAGTCACTTGACGATGCCCGCAAACTCGTGCTGCCCATCGCTCGCGAGCTTTACGAGTTGGAAGTCCGCCGAGGACGTCGGACGGTGCAAGTCAAACTGCCTGCCCGATCCGTGAAGAGCGCGCCGGAGGCCCTGGCGGACCACTCCGGAGCTCTGCTGGCGGGGAGCACCCAGGGCTTCCCCATCGGGACGGTGATCGAGGGCAGTGCCGCCGCCCAAGCCGGAATCAAAACCGGGGATCGGTTGCTGCGGGTTGATCAGACTCGGATTCGAACCGAAGCCCAAGCCCGCCGAGCCCTCGCCAACGGTTCCGGCAAGCCTCGCTACCTGGTCCTTGCCAGGGGATCGAAGCGGTGGGGCACCCTCCTGCCCTAAATGAACGAACTTTCCTCGCTGGGACTGATCCTGCTGCTGGCCCTATTGGCCGGCCACTTGGTGCAGTTTATCCGCGTGCCCGCCGTGACCGGGTACATTCTGGCGGGGATTGCCCTGGGGCCGTCGGTGTTGGGGTGGGTGTCAGCGGACAATCTTGCCGCTCTGGAAGTGCTGAGCGAGGTGGCCATCGGCCTGATCTTGTTTTCAGTCGGGTCTGTCTTTCACTACGCTCGTTTCGTTCGGTTCGGGAAACGCATCTTTTACGTCACGCTTTGCGAGTCCGCGGCCGCCGCGTCACTGGTGGCGGCCGGAACTCTGGTGGGCGGGCATCCCTGGCAGATTGCAGGCTTGCTGGGCGCGGTCGCGATCGCCACCGCCCCGGCGTCGACCCTGATGGTGATTCGTGAGTCGAACAGTCGCGGACCGCTCACCGATACCTTGCTCGGCATCATCGCGGTGAACAACATCTTCTGCCTGACGGCGTACAGCCTCGTAGCGGCCGCCATCGACCTGCAGGCCAGCCTGGGAGCGCCGGGCCAGCTACTCGAGACGCTTTACGGTTCACTGTATCCGCTCGTGTGGCAACTACTGGGGTCGGTGGCGCTGGGGTTTCTCGTCGGACTGATGCTGGCCGGCTGGGCTACGAAAGTTACTGATCAGGGAGAGATGCTCATCCTGATGTCGGGGAGCGTTCTGCTGTGCGTTGGGGTGGCCCGTATTCTGGACCTGTCGTCCCTTGTGGCGACGCTGGCCGTGGGCGGGACGATGGTGAACCTGTCGGCGCGCAGCCGCCGGCTCTTCCACGCGCTTTCGCACACCGACCCTCCGTTTTATGCGATCTTCTTCGTCATCGCCGGGGCTGACCTCGACGTTTCGCTTGTGGCGACGATGGGGGCCCTTGGCGCGTTCTACGTGGTTGCGCGCGGGGCGGGCAAGTTCTTAGGCGCCCGCATCGGGGCGCGCTGGCTGGGCATGGATCCGGTCGTGCAAAAGCTGTTGGGCTTCACGCTGATGGCCCAGGCCGGCCTAGCCGTGGGTCTCACGCTGACCATCGATCGGCGCTTCCCAGACTACGCTGGGGTGATCAACACGGTGGTGCTCTCCTCGGTCGTTATCTATGAGATGGTTGGGCCGATCGGCGCCAAGCTGGCGATCCTGCGTAGTGGCGAGGCGCGTCCCCACGAGCCGGAACAATAATAGGCAACAGAGCCGCGGGTGTAAACCCGCGGGCCCGGGCCGCCAGGCGCGGAAGGTCTCGCAATTGTCAATCCGTAGGTTTGTATCAACCCGCGCAGCTCGTCGGCGCCCCGCTGCGGGCGCGCGGGTCTACACCCGCGCCTCTGTCCCAGCAGTCGGATTCCGCCAACGCTTCAGGGCATTAAAACCCTTTATCGGGGCCATTAGATCGCGGACTGGTCTTTCCGCGATGTTACGGTGAAACTGGCACGCCTCGTGAGTCGACGCTGAGTCGACGCGGCCAAGGCCACGGCCGACCTCCAGTTGCAGAGCCGTGGTCCGTCTTTCGAAACGATATGTCGGAGCCCCTCACGGCAGGACTGGACCAGTCGCAGGCCATCAAGGAGCGCTTTCTCAGCGACCAGGATGGCTTGGCGGCGGTCCAGGCCAGGTCGGACAGCGTCGATGAGATGGTCACCCGCTCCTTCGCCAGGCACTTTCCGGCAGACCAAGCCGCAGGTGTGGCGGCCTTGGCCGTAGGTGGGTACGGCCGTGCCCAGTTGTTCCCTCATTCCGACATCGACCTGTTGATTCTTGTCGGGCGGCGCAGACAGGCGGCGCTCCATGAGAGTGCGATCTCAGGGTTGCTCACAGAATTGTGGGACGCGAAGCTACGCGTGTCGCAGTCAGTCCGCACGGTGGGAGAGTGCACGCAGTTTACCGCCGACAACACCGAACTTTTCGTCAGCCTGCTGAATTCGCGCTACCTGGCGGGAGACCAGCGGCTGTTCGACGAATTAGGCTGCGACAAGCTGTCCCGCTTCTTCCAGCGCGAGCAAGCTTCGTTTCTCGAGAACCTGGTCGAGTTGGCCCACGGCCGTCACCGCCGCTTCGGCCGCACCATCTATCACCTCGAGCCGGACGTGAAGGACGCGCCCGGGACGTTACGCGATTTCCACGTAGCTTGCTGGATCTCGCAGTTGACCAACGCCTCGGCCGACCGCGTGCCCGAAAGCGAGGAGTTTCTCCCTCCCGAGTTCCAAGAGACGCTGGCGGCGGCGAAGCGCTTTCTCTTCGGTCTGCGCTGCTACCTGCACTATTTCAAGGGAAGGGACAACAGCAAGCTGTCGTTCGACCTGCAGGACCAGATCGCCGAAGCCAGCCTGGGGAAGTCGTTCGATGGCATGGAGAGCACGGAAGCGTGGATGCGGCAGTACTTCCGTAACGTCCGGATCATCCATCGTCTGGCGGTACGAATGCTGGACGAGGCCGCGGCGTCGCGCCGTTCGCTGTTCACGCAGATCCGCGACCGCTCTTCCCGGCTCTCCAACTCGACCTTTGCCGTTTCACGGGGACGCGTCTACCTGCGGCAGAGCCGCGGTCTGGAACTTAAACCCGGCCAGGTGTTTGACTTGTTCGAGTTCATGGGACGACACGGGGTCCCGCTGGCGCCTGAAACCGAGCGCCGCATCAACCAAGCACTCACGGCGATCGGCGCTTACGTGCGATCGAGCGACCAACTGTGGCCCGCCGTCGCGAGGATTCTCTCAGTGCCGCATGCTTACCAGGCGCTGACGGCGATGCATGAAACCGGCGTTCTGTTCTCGGTCTTCCCGGAGTTGCGGCTCATCGACTGCCTGGTAGTGCGTGATTTCTACCATCGCTACACGGTTGATGAACACTCGTTTCGGTCCATCTCGAAGCTCCACACGCTCGGCGAGACCTCGGATCCTCTCACGCTCCGTTTTCAGAGCTTGCTTTCGGAATTGGAGCAGCCTGAGCACCTCTACTTCGCCCTCCTGTTTCACGACGTGGGCAAGGGAGAACACAAGCGGGGCCACTCGGACCGCAGCGTCGCCTTGGCCGAGCAGGCGATGGGCCGGCTGGGCCTGGGCGCGGCTGGGCGTGAAAGGGTCGGATTTCTCATTCGGCAACACCTCGTCCTATCGGAGTTCATGAGAACTCGTGATTTGAGCGACCCTGCAACAGCGCGGGAGCTGGGGGAGATCGTCGGCACCCCGGACCGGCTCAAAGCGCTGACGTTGATGACCTTGGCGGACGCTTCTGCCGTGAACCCGTCAGCGATGACTCCCTGGCGCAAGGATCTGTTGTGGCAGCTCTATGTTGCGGTTTTCAATGACCTCGCCCGCGAGGTCGAAGACCATCGCATTGAGAGCGGCGACTCGGAGCCCTACCTGGAACCGGCGGAATCCCCAAAAGAGCGGGAGGCTCTGGGGCAGTTCCTTAGAGGTTTCCCACACCGCTACGTCCGCACTCACACTCCGCAGCAAGTCTATTCGCACTTCCAACTGTCGCGGCGTCTGGCTGACAAGAAGTCAGCCGTGCACGGCGAGCGGCGCCACTCGGTGTATGAGTTCGTCGTGACGACTCATGACCGGCCTCACCTGTTTGCTTCATTGTGCGGCACCTTTGCCGCCCACGGACTCAACATCGAGAAGGCGGAGGCCTTCGCCAACAATCAGGGCCTGGTGCTCGACACCTTCGTGGTGAACGACCCCGAGCGGCGCCTGGACGCCGGACCCGACGAAGCGAAACACATCAGCCGCATGCTCGGGCGTGTCGCGGAGGACCGCGCCGACGTGCGCGAACTGCTACGGGCACGGCAGGGGTCGTTCCAGGCTGCCCGGAAGACCCGGGTCCAGCCGGCTGTGGGCGTGGATAATGAGACCTCTTCGCGGGCAACCATCTTCCACGTCACCACGCAGGATCGTTTGGGGCTTCTCTACGACCTGGCCGGCAAGATCTCCGAGCGCGACTACGATATCGAGGTGGTGCTGATTGATACCCAGGGCCATCGGGCGATCGATGTTTTCTATGTCGTGGGGCCGGACGGCGCCAAACTCGACCTGGAGTCGAGTGAGGTGTTGCGGGAAGAGTTGCTGGAGGTCTGCCGGGGCGTCACGGCCTGATCCAGCACCAGGCCAAGGTTGGAACCCTGGGCCACAACGTTACTCGAAGTTGCTACGAAACGCGTAGAACTCCTGACGTAGCGCCTGCAACTCCGCCCGCACAGAGGCCAATGCGGCCTGCAGGCCCTCGACGCTGTCGGTTGACGCGGCCGCCGGCTCGGTTCTTGATTCGCCCCGGGGCGCCGTTGCGGGCGGCCCACCCGATAGTAGGTGCGCGTAGCGAGTCTCCTTCGTCCCCGGTATGCGAGGGAGCCGTGTGGCGAGTTGACGCGGTTCGCTTCGTTCAAGAAACTCTAGAGATTCTTGAACGTCCCCCAGCGACTCAAATTGGTAGAGACGTTCGCCACGCTGGCGGATCTCACCCGGTGTCTGCGGGCCGCGCAACATCAACACACACAAAACGGCAGCCTCGCGCGGGTTGAGCTGGAAGCCTTCAAGGAACTGATGCCGATAGCGGGGCACGCGTCCATCGGCACTGCGGATGAGCGAAGCCAAGTTTTTCTCGCGGAGCCGGCCGAGCGCTTGGGCAACCGTGTCTTCCGAGTAGGAGACCACGGGGTCGCGGCTCGACTTTTGATTGCAGGCGCTGGTGAGAGCGTTGAGCGTGAGCGGGTAGTAGTCCGGCGTCGTCGATTCCTTTTCCACCAGGCAGGCGAGAACGCGCACTTCCACATCGTCAAGCTTCACATCGCCGAGAGCCCTGCGTCCTTCGGTATCGGATTCAGTGGGGATGGCAGGACGGATGGTTCGGTACTGCATGGGGTGCCCGCTGGTTTTCTATTTAAGCACACCGGGTTTGAGTCCCTAGCTCACCGTGGCACAGGGCGAGACGCAGCGCGCGTGTTCTTGGGTCACGCAACGGTCGAGCGCCCGCGTGCACCTCTAACCTTAGGCTTGCGCTTGAGGCTCTGTGGCCCCCACGGTGCTTGACTTGCTGTCCTCGAAAAGCTACTTTGACGGCTCCCCGCCATGCACTGGATTGATTGGACGGTCGTGGCTGCCTACATCGGCGTACTGGTCTTGATCACGGTCAAGGCGCGGCGGACACGGCTGCTCGAGGACTTCACCGTGGCCTCGCGCGATATGCCGCGCGGTATGGTGTTCGCCACCCTTAGCGCCACCTACATCGGCCCGGCCTACACGCTGGGTATTGCGGGCAACGCCGCCGAGCACGGCTATGTATGGTACTTGATCTCAGTGATGGTGCCGTTGCGGACCGTCCTCGTCGGTAAATGGGTGGCCCCGAAGCTGCGCGAGTTTTCCGGCTGCCACAGCGTGGGCCACGTGATGGGCGAGATCTACGGCCCGGCGGCGCGATGGGCCACCGGGGGGCTCTCGTTCCTGTTCAACTCCTTCGTCGTAGGCCTGATCGCGCGGGCGTTCGGAGAGGTGGTCTCGACGTTCACCGGCATTCCGGCCGAGACGGTGATCATCGTCGGCACGCTCCCCGTGATCTTCTACGCGGCCTGGGGCGGCGTGAAGACCGTTATGCTCACCGACGCCATCCAGTTCGCGGCGATGGCGGTGACGATTCCCGGTGTGATCTTCTTTTCAGGCTACTTGTTTGACTTCGGTGCTCTGTCCGCCGGCATCCCGGCAGCGCACCTGACCTGGCACGGCACGTACGCGCCCGGCAAGTTGATCGGGCTGATGATTACCTTCTTCTTCGGCGAGATTCTGCTACCGCCTTACTGCGTGCGTGCGCTGGCGGCGAAAGACCCGGCCCAAGCCGGCCACGGATTCACGGCGGCCGGTTTGTTCGGCTTCCCGTGGATGTTCGTCGTCGTCACAATCGGTGTGATCGGCGCGGCGTCGATGCCCGGAGCAAGCGGCGACACGGTCTTCTTGAAGACGATGCAGATGTATCTCCCGATCGGCGTGCTCGGCCTGGTGCTGGCCGGCATCTTCGGCATCATCATGAGCTCGCAGGATAGCTGTCTGCACAGCGCCTCGGTGTCGTTCTCGATCGACCTTTACCAGATGGCGCGGCCGGAGGCGAGCGAGGCGACGCTGCTCAGATACAGCCAGTATGCTGTCGGTGTGATTGGCGCCATCGCCGTCACGTTCGCGCTGCTCGTGCCCGGCTTGGTGCAGGCGCTGCTGATCCTCTACACCATGTGGGCGCCGACCGTGGTCGCGCCGTTGGTGATCGGGCTGCTGTGGCGGAAAGTGCCGAAGGCGAGTGGCGTGGCAGGCATGGCCGCCGGGGCGGTTGCGGCCGCCATTTGGGAGTGGGGCTTCCAGATCCCCTACGGCGTGCCCTCCTTGGTGGCGGGGCTGGCGGCTAATCAGGTGGCATTCTGGGCTGTCGCTCACCGTATTCGAACAAGGGAGGCGTCCTAAATGGGTTTATCGATCGTCGTCTCGTGCGCGATCTGCGTAGGAGCCGGCCTGTACGTCGCGCTCATGATCGTGCGCGAGTTCCCGAAATTGCGGAATCGGCTCTGAGACCATCTGAGACCCCGTTTTCTCAGATGTTCCCTTACCAGTCAGGCCAGCAGCTTCTCCGCCACGTTCCCCGCCACGTCCGTCAGCCGAAAGTCACGCCCGGCGTGGAAGTAGGTGAGTCTCTTGTGGTCCAGCCCGAGGATATGCAGCACCGTGGCGTGCAGGTCGTGGATGTGCATGCGGTCTTCGACGGCGTGGTACCCGAACTCGTCCGTCGCGCCGTAGACGAAACCCGGCTTGACGCCCGCGCCGGCCATCCACGAGGTATAGCCGTAGGGGTTGTGGTCGCGTCCATCACCAGACTGCGCGACCGGCGTGCGGCCGAATTCGCCGCTCCAGACCACGAGAGTGTCTTTGAGAAGACCACGGGACTTCAGGTCCTTCAACAAAGCGGCGATCGGTTGGTCAACCTGCTTCGCCCGGCCGACGTGGTTGGGGATCAGTTGCGAGTGGGCGTCCCAGCCGACGGGGTTGCCGACACGGTAGGTGTGCGAGGCCTGCACGAAGCGTACGCCGCGCTCGGATAGTCGCCGCGCGACCAGGCACTGCCACCCAAAGTCGCGCGCCTCTTCCCCGTCGAGGCCGTAGAGCTTCTTGGTCGCCTCCGACTCCTTGGAGATGTCGAACGCCTCGGGCGCTTCCGTCTGCATGCGCGCGGCCAACTCGAAGGCCTGAATGCGCCCTTCGAGCTGCGGGTCGAAGCGCGCCCGCTCGGCGCCGCGGCGATTCATCTTATCGAGCATCTCGAGCTCGAAGCGCTGCTGTTCGGGCGTGAGGCTCTTGTGTTGGAGGTACTGGATGGGTTCCTTTAGGTCGTCGGGGCCCAGCGCCGCATAGCCGACGGCGGTCCCCTCATAGGCCGCCGGAAGAAAACCGGCGCTGTAGTTCTTCGCGCCGCCATGGAACAGGGTCGGCTTCAACGTGATGAAGCCCGGGAGGTTTTGGTTCTCCGTCCCGAGGCCGTAAACCACCCACGAGCCCCAGCTCGGCCGCGTGAAGGTGTTCGTGCCCGTGTGGAGCTGCATCAATGCCCCGCCGTGCGCCACGCTGTCCCCGACCATCGAACGGATGAAGCACAGATCGTCGGCGTGGCTCGCAAGGTTCGGGAACAGCTCGCTGATCTCGATGCCGCTCTGGCCACGCTTAATGAACTCGAACGGCGATTTCAACAGTCCTCCGACCTGCTCCTCGGCAAACGTTAGCGGACGCTTGAACGGCAGCGGCTTGCCGTGATCACGAATGAGACGCGGCTTGGGGTCGAACGTGTCGAGATGCGACGGTCCGCCGTGCATGAAGAGAAAGATCACCCGTTGGGCTCGGGCGCGGAGGTGGGTCTTTTGAGGAGCGAGAGGATCGCGCACCTCTTCGGCGGCCAGCAGCGCACGCAAGCCGAGCAGCCCGAAGCCGCACGCGCTCTGCCGCAGCAGCGCGCGGCGCGACGGCAGCGGGCGTCCGAACTCTTGCGTCAGCGGTCTCATTGGATGTAGATGAAGTCGTTCGACGCCAGCAGGATCTTGCAATAGCTCTGCCAGGCGGCCAGCCGGGCTTCCCCATAGTAGTAGGCCGGTTGGTCGGGGGAGAGATGGCCCTCCTCCTGGCGCGAGCCCTCGATTTCCATCAGATCCTTGTCGGCCGCCCCCTCCTGAAACTCACGAACGTAGGTCAGGGCTTCTTGGACTTCAGCTTCGGCCGGTTGCTTGGCCAGGACCGTCAACCAGGCGCTGCGTACCCGTTGCTCATCCGGCATGCGGCGCTCGGCGAGAACGCGGCGGGCCAGTCCCTTCGCCGCGCGCGAGACGAACTCGCTGTTCATCATGAACAACGCCTGTGGTGCGACGTTCGTACTCGCCCGCGCCCCCGTGCTCGTAGTCGCGTCACCGAAGTCGAAGAGCGTGAGCAGCTTCGCTATGTTCGCCCGCCGCAGAGGTAAATACACCGTGCGCCGATAGCTCTTGGATACGTCGAAAGGAGGAAGCTGCTTGATCGTGGTCATGCCCTGGCCGATGCCGGTTTGCAGCGTTCCGCCCATGCCAAAGTCGATCGTACCCTCGATAGCGAGCAGCGAGTCTCGGATCTCTTCGGCGGTCATACGCCGCCGGTTGAATCGCGACCGCCGCCGGTTCTCGGGATCGGATGCATAGCGGCCGGCGTCAACCTCGATACTCATACGATAGGCGTTGGAGAAGAGAATCAGCCGGTGCATGGATTTGATCGACCAGCCGCTACGAACGAACTCCGCGGCAAGGTAGTCCAGCAGTTCAGGATGGGTGGGCCGCTCGCCCAGCTTGCCGAAATTGTTCGGCGTGCGCACGAGCCCTTCCCCGAAGTGCCATTGCCAGATGCGGTTGACCATCACCCGCGCTGTGAGTGGATTCTCGCGGCTCGACAGCCAGCGCGCCAGCTCTCTCCGTCCGCTGCCTTCGGTGATGGTCGGTTGGTCCTCACCCGCCAGGATCACGGGAAAGGACTTCGGGGCCGCATCGCCCAACTGCCGCACGTTGCCGCTGATGAAGACGTGTTGTTCGACGGGGTTGTCTTCGGCCACGGCGTTGGCCATGGGCGGCTTCGGGGGCAGGGACTTTTTCAGCTCATCGAATTGGGCTTCGAGTCGCACCAGCTTGGTGAGGGCGTCAGTCGAGAAGACCCTCTCGCGCTCTTCCTTCGTAACGCCCAGCGGGCCTTTGGCGCTGGTCGTCTCGGTGAAGAAACGGTTTTCGCCGGCAAAGAAGCGTGGCTTCTCGGGTGGTTCCTTACCCTTGGCGGCGGCTTCGGCGAACTTGACTCGCCAATCCGCTAAGTCCTGGTAACGCTTGGTGGCGGTCTTCTCAAAACCCGCTTGATACTCGCGTGCCACGGCTTCGAGCGAAGCCGGGGCGGCTTGACGCCAGCGGTCGAGGTGCGGGCGCACCTCTTTCGTCGGCTTGAGGTATTCCACCCACTGGCCGAGCAGGTCGGCGTCGAGGCTGCGTTTCCCCGCGATCTTGGGGACCGTCTGATGCGACGGAGGCGCCGCGGTCTCGGCGGTCGAGGTATCGGTCGCAGCCTCTCGCTCGGCTGGGGTCACGGCCGCCACCTCCCGCGCGGCGACAAGGTAGGTGGGGAGTTGCGGCAGCAAACGCATCACGTGATGCGCCGTCTGCTCGTCAGCGACATTAGCGATTTCCTGCTTCTTGAGCGAGATCTTCTTCTGGTGCGAGTAGTAGCGGTCAGAGATCTCGCTCGGCGCCAGAGACGCGAAGTAGAGTTTCGAGACGTGGGCCTCCCAATCTTCGAGTTGCCGCGTGCTCGCGAAAATCGAGGCCATCGAGTAGTAGTCGCGCGTACGGATCGGGTCGAACTTGTGGTCGTGGCAGCGCGCGCACTGCAGCGTCAGCCCGAGAATCGCCTTGCCGACGACTTCGATCTGCTCGTCGACGATGTCATAGAACATTTTCTTCTTGTCCTGCTCGGCGATGAGCTTGGGGCCGAGCGCCAGAAAGCCCGTCGCGATGATGCCGCGCGCGTTGACCTCACCGGGCCTCGCGCTCTCTTCTCGGGGCGGCAGCAGGTCGCCGGCGATCTGCTCTTGGACGAAGCGGTCGAAGGGCAGGTCGTCGTTGAAGGCGTCGATGACGTAGTCGCGATACTTCCAGGCGTAGGGATATTTGTGATCTTCATCGACGCCGGTTGAGTCGGCATAGCGTGCCACGTCGAGCCAGTGGCGTCCCCAGCGTTCGCCATAGCGAGACGAGTCGAGCAGGCGCTCGACGACCTTCCCATAGGCGTCAGGCGAGCCGTCTTGGAGGAAGTCTCTGATTTCGCGCTCGGTTGGCGGTAGTCCGGTCAAGTCGTAGGTCGCGCGCCGCAGCAGCGTGAGCCGATCGGCCGGCGGGGCAGGCTCAAGACCATCCACCTCCATCCGCGCGAGGAGGAAGCGGTCGATGGGCGTGGCCACCCAGGCTTCGTTCTCGACAGCCGGCGGCTTTTGGTCCTGCACCGGCAGGAAAGCCCAAAAGGCTCGTTCTTCGTCGGTGATGGGCTGGCCGGGAGCGCGGGTCTTGATCTTGGTAGCGAGAACTTCTTCCGGCCAGGGCGCGCCCATCTCGACCCAGCGGGTGAGATCGGCGATCTCGCGGCCGCTCAGCTTGCCGGTCGGCGGCATCTTGATCTCGTTTTGATACTGGATGGCCAGGATCAACGCGCTGGCGGCCGGGTTGTCGGCGACTACGACCGGCGGCCGGTTCGACGACGAACCCTCGCGTTGCAGGCCCTCCGGCCGGGAGAGGTCGAGCCCACCCATCTGTTGGTCGGGCCCGTGGCACTCGACACACTTGGAAGCGAACAGCGGCCGGATCTTGGACTCGAAGAACTCGGCAGTGTCGGATGTTTGTGCCCGCGCCGCGCTGGCTAGCACCGAGACCGTAAGCAGCCAGGCCCAAAGCCGATCTTGCGCCAACCCACACATACGAATAGAGTACTCGAACGGCGGAGCCGCGGGCCGGTAGGGAAGCCTGCCGCACTGAACGGGCTGACTGTATCCAGGACGCACATTCGCGACAGGCCGCTAGGTCCCGCCCAGCAACTCTTTCAAAGCCCCTACACCGAAGCTTCGGGGTGCCGGACGTTTGTCTTTTCCCGGGGTATCTGTCACGAACCTGCGAAGGTGCTTGCTCAGCTCGCAGTTCTCGGCCAGCGGCGCCCCCTCGCGCAGGGCTTTTTGCACCGCGGCGGGGTCATTAGGGAAACTAGCATGGACTGAGGCTCGAAAGATCTTCTCCATATCGGCAAGCGAGACCTCCGCCCGGGTGCGCATGCGGTTGACCAGGATCTTGACATGGTCGCGCGTGTAGCCCATCTCCTCAATCAAGGGAATCGTGCGGCGCATCATGAACAATGACGCCAGGTCGGAGCTGCAAACCAGGTAGATGCTCTCGGCGACCCATAGCGTTGCCATGGACATCGACTCGCACACGCTGCCCAGATCCACGACCACGAAGTCGTACGTCGCCCGGGCGTGCTCGAGCAGGGCTTGCACCGGCTGCGGTTCGATCATGGCCGGCTCCGGCCTCTCGGGCGCGAGTAGCAGGTCGATCCCGTCCCGTTGGGCCACCAACGAGCCCCACAGCGCGGCATCCATTTCTCCGGCGTGCTTGAGCGCGTCGAGAACGCTGTACTGGTGCGTGACACGGAGCAGGAACGACGTCATGCCCGAGCTGATGTTGAAGTCCGCGAGAAGGACCCGGCCCATGGGGGCGCGATGAATCTGGTAGGCGATGTTTGCGGCAATGGTACTTGCGCCCGACCCGCCTTTGACCGGTGCAAAGGCGAGCAGGTGGCCTCGAGATGGCTGCTCCGGCCGCGTCTCGACCACCTTGCGCCGCAGGATGCGCTCGGCCGCCTGCGCGAGGTCGTTCGCCGCGAATGGACTGCAGAGAAACTCAGTGCACCCGCCCCGCATGCACTGCAAGATCGCTTCGGGGTCGTTGCTCTGATGGAGGCCAACCGCCGCAACGCTGGGCCAGTGATCGAGAAACAGGCCCGCTAGTGTAGTGCGTCAAGCAGATTGCACCTTAGGCAGGGCGGCACGTCCGCGCTTGACTTTCTCGAGGATGTCGGAGGCGGTCGCGGTCCAGATGAAGGGCGTGGGATGCCCGTTGTGCTGGGCGATGTAGTCGTCAATGGCGGCGACGAGCTCGTCCACGCTGCGAAACACGCCGCGGCGCAGGCGCTTGACGGTGAGATCGCGAAAGAATCGCTCGACCATGTTCAGCCACGACGCCGAGGTCGGGGTGAAATGAATGTGGAAGCGCGGGTGACGATCGAGCCAACGCTTCACAGCGGCATGCTTGTGGGTGGCATAGTTGTCCACGATGAGATGAAGCTGTTTGTCCTTGGGAGTGCGGCGGTCAATTAAGCGCAGGAAGCGCAGCCATTCCTGGTGGCTGTGTCGGGGCATGCACTCGGCGATCACGCTGCCGTCAAGGCTGTTGAGCGCCGCAAGCAGGGTGGTCGTGCCGTTGCGCTTGTAATCGTGGGTCATCGTTTGGCCGCGTCCCTTTTTGAGCGGCAGGCCGGGCTGGGTGCGATCGAGGGCTTGGATTTGGGACTTCTCATCGAGCGAGAGAACCAGAGCATGCTCAGGCGGATTGAGATAGAGTCCGACGATGTCGTCGAGTTTCTCGGCGAAACGCGGGTCATTGCTGAGCTTGAGGGTCTTGACGCGGTGGGGCTTGAGGCCATGGGCGCGCCAAATCCGTCCCACGGTGGAAGCGCTGACGCCGGCCGCGGCGGCCATGGTGCGGCGGCTCCAGTGGGTGGCGTTGGACGGTTTCTCGCGGGTGGTCTTGTGGATGATCTGCTGTACTTTCTGCTTCGAGACGGCAGGTTTACGACCGGGCCGTGGGGCGTCTTTTGCAATGCCGGCGATGCTGCTTTCGAGAAAGCGCGTGCGCCAGCGGGCCACCAACTGCCGCGAGACACCGAGCTGTGCGGCGATCTGCTTATTCTCGAGACCGTCGGCGGCCAGCAGGACAATCCTGGCTCGCAGGGCGAGACGAACGGCGACTTGGCGGCCGCGCGCGTAGCGGTCCAACTGCTTGCATTGCGCTGTGTTCAAAGTTACTGGTTGTGCTCTTCGCATCCCATGCCTCCTGTTAATAGAGACGATGGGAAGCCAATATAAGTTACATTATTTATGGTGCACTACACTAGATGCTCGTTTGTGAACTGGGCGAACACCGCTAGCTTCCATGGCAAGCCCTTCTTTCCATGGCTCGAATACCAACCGATCGGCCTTGCGGATGACAAGGCAACAATCGCCGCCGCCAAGGACCTCAGTTACGTCCGTAGCCACCGAAGAGCCTCACAAGCGCCGCCCGGACTCGATAAACGCAAGCTCTTGAGCTTCTCCCCGAGCATCATGGCGAACGTGTTGACGGTTGACGCCAAGGAGGGCAAAGCAACCAGGCCGGAGTTTCGCGTGGAGAAGCCGAGCCGGCTCTTGATTACGCGACCGAAGTCGACAAGCCTGAATGGGGCAGTTGGCCACTTCGAGCTACCGCAACCCTTTGAGCAAACGCAGGTTGGGACTACCTGCGGACTGACTCGGAGCTGAAGATGCCAACTGCTCCGCAGTTGTAAGCTTGGCAGATAAGATTGTTTATTTCAAGATCTTAGGGGGAAACGCTAACCTCCCCAACGGGCCGGATTTAGGATAAGATAAAAGGGGCTTGTTGTCTTCGAGCGTTGACTTATCGACTCCAGCGCGGTGCGTTCCTGTTAGTTTCGGCGGCCTGGGCTTGGTCTGCCATGGCCGACGGCGGCGGGGTCGGTCCGGCCTCTCCCGCAGTCGCTCCCCCCTCCGCCGCCACGCCTGCTTCCGGCGGCGGGCCTTCAAGCAGTTCTGGGGCCAAGACCACTTCCGAGGAGCCCGATCCGCAGGTTACGGAGATGAAGAAGGCCCTCCGCGTTTTCAAAAGCGAGGCCGAGCGGCTGGGACTGTTTGACGTTCGGACAGGAGGCGCCCTGAACCAGAGCCTCGCCGATTTATGGCACGGCCGCCTCTACGAGTACATCCGCAACGACGCCTTCGACGCCGTGCCGCACGAAGTGGTGCAGCGCGGAGGCGAGCGAAACGTGCTGCGGCGCAATCAGTTCGGTTTCAGCGTCAGCGGCCCGGTCTTCATCCCGAAGATCTACGACGGCCGCCGTAGGACCTTCGTCACGTTCTCCTACGAGGGAACGCGGCAGCGTGTCGGACGATCGTTCCTAAACACGATCCCGACGTCACAGCAGCAACAGGGCGATTTCTCCGACGTCGTGAACAAGGCCGGCGCGCCGGTCACGATCTACGACCCCGACAGCACGCGCCTGAACCCGGTGTTCGACGCTTCGCAGAACGTCTCTGCGTCGAATCTCGAATACATCCGTGACCCCTTTCCTAACAATGTGATTCCGGCTTCGCGTCTGGACCCGGTCGCGCGCTCCATGGCCGACAATCTGCCCCGGCCGAACATCAGCGTTGGGCCGTTCCTGAGGAACAACTATTGGGTCAACCCGCCCCAGATCGAGCGGCCGGACGGCTTCCTGGCAAAGGTCGACCATAGTCTGTTCGAGCGGCATAGGATCACGGTTGATCTGGCGTACTCCAAGGGGTTCGACGGCTCGCCGAAACTGTTCCCGACCATCGCCAATCCGGGCTCACCCGATCGCTTCTTCAACGAGCGCCGGGTGAGTGTCGGCGATACGTTTGCAATCTCGCCGAGTTCGATCTATACCGTGAGGGGCCGGGCCAGGTCGCGAACACGGCGGACGGCGGGGATCGACAGCGAGCACGACATCCCGGCGGAGTTGGGGTTCGGGGGTGTAAGCGGGAAGCAGTTTCCACGCATCGAGTTACGGGACTTTCAGGCGCTGGGCTCGCCGTTGGGCTCACAGTTCCGTAACGCCTGGAACAGCTACCACATGAATCACTCGCTCAGTCTGCGCCGCGGTCGCCACTCCTGGAGATTGTGGGCCGAGGCGTCCCGCTACCAGGTCAACACCTTCAGCCCCCGGTCTCCGGCCGGCTACCTCCAGTTCAACGACGACTTGACCGGTCTGCCGGGCATCATCAACACCGGCAACTCGTTTTCGAGTTTCTTGCTGGGCCGGTCGTTTCGCTCCGAGACGACCGAACTGCTGCAGCCCGCGTATTTGCGGCGGACGTCGATCGAATTCGGCTTCGGCGACGAGTATGAAGTCGCGCCGAATCTCACCGCCACGTGGAGGCTCAATGTCGACATGTCGAGTCCGCGTGTTGAGAAGTTCGACCGGCAATCGACGGTGGACCTCGTAGAGATCAATCCCGAAAACGAGCAGCCCGGAGCGCTCATCTTCGCCGGCCAAGACGGGCAGGGAAGGGCGTTTCAGCCGTATCGGGCACGCCTCGAGCCCAGGGTCGGCTTGGCGTGGAGTCCAACGGACGCCCGCGACACTGTGGTGCGCATCTCGGCCGGGCAGTACTCTTCCAACCTCGGCATCAGGTCGGGAACCTTCGGCACACAGGGCTTCAATGCGCGACGCACGCTCATCTCCGCAAACCAGCAACTCCAGCCCGCCGTCACCTTAGAGGACGGCGTGCCCCCGCTGGCCCATCCGCTGCCCGACCTGCGGCCGCAGGCGGCCAACGACACCGATCCCGATTTCATCCCGCGAACCAGCCTGCAGCCGCGCTACCGCTGGGGATCGCTTCGGGTCGAGAGACGGCTGCCGCAGGGATTCACAGTGCGGGCCGGCGCCGAGATGTATCGCGGCAAAGACATCCTGCTCGGCGGCAGCTCCGTGGGCATCAATGCCATCCCGCTGGACGCTCTCACGCTTCGCGACGCCCTTAACGACGAGGAGTTCCGGCGAACGTTGCGGCCCTTCCCACAGTTCCAGGACTTCCAAACCAACGGACAGTTCCCGCTCGGGCGCTACAAGTACCAAGGCGCGGACCTGGGAGTCCAAAAGCGAGCTTCGCATGGGCTGACGCTCGACTTCTCCTACTCGCTGACTCGGCGGTGGGATGACTACTCGGGGCCGGGTGTACAGGACTACTTCAACCGCGACAACGAGTGGGCGATCTCTCGAGGATTGCGGCCCCATCGCCTCTCCCTCAGCTACGTCTATGAGCTGCCGTTCGGCAAAGGCAAGACGATGCTTGGTGACTCGAAGCTGCGGCATGTGCTGGGAAACTGGTCGGTCAGCGGATTCACGCGTTGGATGAGCGGTGATCCGATCTCGTTGCGGCCCGAGTTCAACAACACGGGCGGAGTGGTGCGCTTCCTGCGCGTGAATGCGGTGCCGGGTGTCGATCCGCACGTAGCCAACCCCGGGCCGGCCTCGTACTTCAACCCGGCGGCTTTTGTCGATCCGCCGGACTTCTCGATCGGCAACCTCTCGCGCACGCATCCCACGTTGCGCAACCCTGGCTGGAACAACCACGACGTCTCATTGACCAAGCGCGTGGCCCTTTCGGGCGAGCGCAGTATCGAGCTGTTGTTCCAAGGCTTCAACTTCCTTCACCATGGCAACTGGAGCGACCCCGATCCGGTGATCGGTCCCGCGAACGCGCCCAATGTCAATGCCGGCAGAATCATCGGCTCGAATGGCGGACGGGTAGTGCAGCTCGGTATGAGGTTCAATTTTTGAGTCTCCGGCGCGAGGCCGGACGGCTCGTTTCCACCATCGTTGTTCTTCTGCTTCCTATCGTCCTGACCGCGGGCGCGGCGCAAGCCGAACTCAAGGCGCCGCTGTGGGCCAAGGACGCGGAAGGAAACTTCCTCACCGTCATCCCGCCTACGAAGCTGCGCGCCTGGCTGGACGATGAGCGCGTCAAGATCAAGTCCCTGCATCCGCCGGCCGGCAACCTGATCCTGCTGATCGTCATCGACGTCGTCGGCGACCTAATCCGCGTTGACGCCGCCCGCGAGGCGTTGGTCGAAGCGCTAGGGCACTTCGGGCCCCGGGAGTTCGCAGGGCTCTTGCGGGCGCAAGACGGCCTGCAGGTGATCGAAGAGCCGACCGGCGACCATGAGAAGCTGAAGGACAGCCTGCTGGCCATGCAGGTGTCGGGCTTTCCGGGACTTCTCGAGTCGATCGAGGAAGCGGCGACCCTCGGAGACCGCATGATGTGCGCCTCCGACGTGCGTGTCGCCGTGCTCTACGTCACCGACGGCAGCATCTACGAGTACCGGGGGGACTACACCAACCCGGTCATCAATCCCAGCGACGGCGGTGATCTGAGCCGGCGCTTTCGCGACCGCCTGATCCAGGAGCAGATTCAGCGCACCCTCGACAAGCTGATTGGCTCGTGGACGCCGCTGTTCTTCCTGCATCTCGAGAACCGCCGCGACAACCTCAATGCGGTCTATCAGAACGGGCTTACGCAGTTTGCCCGGGCTACCGCCGGCGAGGCGCTGTTCTGCGACAGCGTGGCGCAGGTCCCCACCTACCTCCAGCAGTTGATCAACCGCATTCGCAACCTACATTTGCTCACCGTCGAGCCCCCGCTTGGAATAGCCGGCCGCGTGAAGTTGAAACTCGAAAGTGAAGGTGCGGCCCAGTTGATTCATCGCGAGCAGTTCGAGATCGCGAAACCGGAAGAGTAAGAGCAACGAAATCGCGCCATCGGCTAGCTACTTTCCGGCGCAAAAAGCGTTGCGCTTCCCTTCGGGGGCGGTCAGGACTGTCACCATTTTCGCGCTTGACGAAAACCTCACTCTGACCTCGGTCTATCAACCTACAAAGGACCCGAGTCCGCGAAGCGGACGGAAGGATGGAAGCCCACGGTGGAGCCGCAGGCGGAACCGTGGCCCCCCCCCCCCCCCCCCCCCCCCCCCCCCCCCCACAAGAATCACGACAAGCCCTGAAAGGGGCGTTGGAAAGCCCCGAAGGGCACGGCTCCCACCCTTTTTTGCGCCGGAAAGTAGGTAGCTTCGTTGTGTCGCGGTGCTGATCGCCGCTCCAAACACGTGCGCACATTCGTGTAGCCGCTCGGAGCCGCGGGCGTCAGCCAGCGTTGACCAGGTCCCCCGTTTTCGCCTAAGCCCCTCGAGCTTTTGCAAAGGTCCCGAACTGCGCTCTACACCCCTGCGGTCGGCGTGGCCGGCGTGGCAGAGGTCGGCACAGCCGCCGGCTCATCCTCGTGGTACTGGTAGGGGATGCCGCGCCGGTGCAGCTTGAGAATATAGATGCCGTGCGGCAGTAAGCGATGCGACAGGTAGACGCTGCCGACCGTGGCGGCCATCAGTGGCAGCATGATGCGGTAGTCGCCGGTCATCTCAAACAAGATCAAGATTGATGTGGTCGGTGCTTTGGCCGCGGCGGCAAAGAAAGCTGCCATGCCGACCATGGCATACGCGCCGGAAGAGGCGGTCCATTCCGGCGAGATCGTGTGCACCAGTGAGCCGAATGTCCCGCCCAGCATCGCACCCATATAGAGAGCCGGGGCGAAGACTCCCCCCGAGCCGCCCGAGCCCAGAGTGGCGCAGTTGCCGAGCATCCCCGCGACGAACAGGCACAGCAATAGCTCCCAGGAGTAGCGCGTCCATAGCGCTGACTCGATTGCTGGAAAACCGGACCCATAGATCTGCGGGAAGAACCGTAGAATCAAGCCGACCACCAGGCCGCCCACCGCGGGCTTGAGTTGCTCGGGGAACTTCCATTGACCGAACAGGTCCTCACTCTTGTAGAGTAGGCGCACGTAGCCGACCGCCGCGACGCCGATAATGATGCCCATCAGGAAGTAGAGCGGAAGCTCGCGCGGGCTAATCAGTTCGTAATGAGGGGCCATGACCGCGGGTGTGTTGCCGAGATAGTGGCGTGCCAGGATGCTCGAGCTGAGCGAGGTGAGTAGCACCAACAGAAAGTCAGCCTGCATGCCTCCCATCAACACTTCCATCGAGAAGATGGCGCCGGCAATGGGAGCATTGAACGTCGCGGCGACGCCGCCCGCGGCCCCGCAAGCGACGAGCGTGCGGATGTTCTTTCTGGTAAGCCGGGCCCAGTGGCCGATCGCCGAACCGATGGCCGCGCCGATCTGCACCATCGGCCCCTCGCGCCCGGCGGTGCCGCCGAAGCCAATCGTGAGCGACGAGGCGATGACCTTGATCGTAACGACCCGCTTGCGGATGAACCCGCCGCGTGAAACGATCGCCGTCATCACCTCCGGCACGCCGTGGCCCTTCGCCTCGCGTGCGAACCGGTGGATGAGGGGGCCCACGAGTAGCCCGCCCAGCGCCGGCAGCAAGACCAGGTTGGCGGACCCGAAGATTGCCAGCGCCTCTGCGACTGCGCCCCGGGCGAAGTCGGCGATGCCGTGCAAGACAAAGATGAAGCCCACCGAGCCAAGGCCGGTCAGCAAACCGACCACTACGGCCAGGACGATGAGATAGTTCTCCGACGGCAGGAACGAGGAGCGCAGCCACACCATCGCCCAGCCCCACACCGGGGCCCGGGGCGTGACCTTGCGGCCCAACCGTCCCATCGCCCGCCAGCGCCACTTGACGCGATGGGTGATCTCTTTCGTGAGCTTGGCTAGGTTCCACATGCCGGGTCCGGGTTGTCCGCCGCACTTCCGCGTCGCGCGCGCAAGCAAGCGGTCAGCACCTGCGAATCAAACGGGTGGAGCTGGCTTCCCTGCCTGCACTTCCGCGGGTTCGTCTTCAAGCTCCGCCATCGGCGACACTGCAATGAGCAGCACGCGATCCTCTCGCCACACTGTCATCACCAGCGTCACGACGCTCCGCTCGAACGGCGCCAGCGCGCGCCGACGGTTGACCAACGTCAAAGCCTCTCCCTGTACCGCGACAACGCGATCCCCTCGAACGAGGCCCCCCTGCGCTGCCGGCGCATCCTCCACAGCTCCCATCACGGTCCAACCCTCCGGAGCACCGCCATCCCGCCCGGCATCCCATCGCAACACCAGCCCGAGTGCGGCGAACGTCTCGAGCGAGTGGGCCACCGGCCGGCAATCCGGTCCGGGCATACGCGTCGCGCCCGACAAGCGCCGCTTTCCCCGCTGTAAAACATAGCGAACGAGACTTCCCGGTTCTTGCTCGCCGTAGTGTTGCTCCCAGTCCCCGGCCTGGTCGACATCCCGGCCCGCCCACCGCACAAGAATGTCGCCGGGCAGGATCGACGGCTCGGGCAGGAAGGCCTCGCGGTGGACCCGCTCCACCAGCACGCCCCTCCGAACACGCAGGACGCGACGGACCTCGTCGCTGAGGTCCCGGGTCTCGATGCTCAGGCAAGGACGCCGCGGGCCCGACGTGCCGGCGATCTGCCCGACCGTATCCGCCGAGAGCACACGGATTCCGGAGGGCGATTCGATGGCGACGCCGAGCATTCCTCCGTCGAGATCAACGATCGCCGCCGTGCGTGTGCCGGCGGGAAACGGAATCGCCACGTCGAAGCGCTCTCCGATCGTGGCGTCCTGCTCGGGATAACCGGAACCTTCCGCAACGGACACCAGAACGCCGGGTGTGATCCGCAGGTCGCGGTCGGGCGTCAAGCTGATCGCCGCTATGTGCGCCCCGGGCTTCAAAGCTTCAGGGGCCGCCCGCCGCACGTGCGTGGCGGAAACTGTGCTGCCAAGTTCGAATAGTGCGACGCCGTGCTCGAGGTCGACGCCTGCCGGCGAAAAAGGTGGGGGCGGCGCTTGTACGTTTGGCCCGTCGGCAGCCGTCTCGCTTTCTGAATCACCGGCTGCTTCGTTGTCGGTCGAGGGATCCGACTGTATCGCGTCGCCCTTTTCGGTGGCACGCTCCCGGGTCAAGCGTTCCTGCGCGATAACGTTCTCGAGCTGTTCCGCCAGCAATTCGTCGGCCGCTCGAAACGCCGCCAGCACGGTACGCGGTGCAATGACTACGCCCGGCGTACCGTCGCGTCCGACGAGGACCAGGTTGCGGCGCAAGACTTCGCCCAGTTGCGACCAATAGTCGGCGGTGTAGGAGAGCGGTGTCTTCGCAAGATCCGGGCCCAGATTGGGCAACGGCGGGGGAGGCTCGCGCGCGGCGGCTTCAGCAGTCTCGTCGGCCGATTCCGGGGTCAGTGCTCCGTGGATCAATACCCCAACCACCACGAGAAAAACAATCGTGGGGAAAAGCAAACTTCGGGCGTGTAATTCCCGGATGACGGGAAGCTGAAGAAACGAACGCACGACTCGGACTGCGCGTGAAGCGGCGGCCTACTTCTTTAGAATAGCGTGGCGCCGCTACCAGCTGCGTTTCAGGCGTGGAACCAGCGCCCTTTAATCCGTCCGTAAGGTCCAGCCCCTCACCCTGCCGCGGTGCCATTACCGCTACAGAAGCGTGGACGGAAGTCCACGCTCAACCGCCTTGGGACATAGCGCAGGAACGCGGACTCCCGTCCACGCCTCTGTAGTAAGGGGTCGTTCATGAATCAAAAATGAACCGGCTGGGCCAAAGCGCCGTTACCCGCTGAGTCCCACGCGGAAAAGCGAATCCATTTCTTGCCGCTGGCATCAAACGGGATGTGAAAACGGTGGCTCCCGAATGGCGGCAGATTCGTGGCCGAGATCTCCTTGCGCCCGATCGTCTCTCCATCGCCCCACACGATCTCGACGAAGTCCAGCGGGAACGTCCACTCGACGTCGGCCATTAACTCTCGTTGCGCACCCGAACCCTCCACAGACGTTTCGCTGATCAGCACCTCTCCCGTTGTGACGAAGAACTCCCCGGCACGCAGCGCTTTGGTGATCGGGCTCCAGTCTTCATCGAACTTCGGCAGCGGATCGACCTTGATGTAGTTGACGATCAACTCGCCGTAGATCTCGTCCTCGGGAAACTTGGTGTAGGTATCGCCCTCGGCGAACAGGTACTTCGGGCCCGCCCAGTTGTTCATGTCGTCGAGCACGCCGATGCAGCGCGCCTCGCAAATCCGCTTCTCGGATAGATCCGCCGGGAGCGACTGGTAGGCGCCTCCGAGGTAGCGGTCGCTTTGGAAGTGCTCGGTGTGCCGAATCTCGTCCGGGTAAGGCGTGGAGCCCTTGGTGCGCGGATGCGCTTGCCAGACAAGACCGCCCTCGCGGCGCAACATCTCCAGTAGATCAGCGGCAGAGCCGGTATGGTAGACCGTTCCGTACTGCGGGTGCCGCTCCATGAACGGCTGGCCTTCCTGGCGGACCTTGGTCCAGTAGACCGGATGCGGGAAAACCATCGTGTAGTGTCCGCCGACGTGCGCGTTGGGCTCCTCACCTGGCATGAGAAGGAACTCGCGGTCCGAATGCCGCCGGCAAGCCTTGAAGTAGTTGTTCAAGTCTTCCACGCGCAACGGTCCCGGATCGCTGGGATTTCCATCTCCGTGGAAGTCGGACATCATGGCGATGTTGATACCCAGGCCCCGGAAGGCCGGCAGCCATGGCGGACGCCAGTCGAAGGTTCCGGCATCGAGTAACTGCTCGGCGAAGTGGGTATGGAAATGGCTCACCGCCACTTGGTACCCGGGCAATGGTTTGTACCGGTCGTTGTGTGTGAACGCCAGCACGCGCCGTTGGGTTTCGCGCCCGCCGTCGGGGCTCAAGTAGAAGTAGACCGCCATGCGCTGCCAGGTGCCGGGCGGCGCATTGTACATCGCGAAGTTGCCTTCGGCGAAGCGGCGCGACTGGTTGATGCGTCGCTCCCACAGGTCCTCGGAAAAACCGTAGGGACGGAACATCTCCTCGTGGTCGGCATGACGGACACCGACCGAGAACGACTCGTCGCTGTCCTTGCGGTACCAGACGTAGCCCAGGTTCATCTCGATCTCGCGCGCCCAAAAGAATTTGTGGGGCGGCGGGAAGAAGGCGATCGAGCCTTCACCGGTCTCGACAATGGCGAGCCGGTTGCGCGCCCGTAGGGGGACAGGACCCTCGTTGAGCGACCCGCCGAACTCGTACTTCTGCCAGGCACGGCTGGTGTCGCGCCAGATGACGCGCGCGGCATCACCGATCTTCAGACCCCGCCAGCCGCCGCTGTATTTGTAGGCAACGGAGGGCTCGTCCGTCTTGGCGATGGCTTCCTGGCGGATCAGGTTCGTGCCGCGATACGCGGTGAATTCAAGCCGCCCCGTGAAGATGCCTAACTGCAGACCGTCGAAGGAAACCACGAGGCGTCCGCCGTCGGTTCGGACGGTGCAGCCCGTGGTGTTATAGGCGACGGTCGCACGGCGAATCTCGCTCTCTTGGCGCGGCAGATCGACGTTCACGCCGGCCAAACCGGGAACGCTCAACGGCGCGTCCCAGAAGACTTTCCACTGCTCTTTCTCGATGACTTCGGGCGTGACTTCCTGTCCGGCTGCCTTGATGGGGTTGAGTTGCTGATAGGAGATGCGCCGCAGGCCGGTGGTGACGTAAAACTCAGGCGAAAGGTCCCGGGCAAGTGTTGCCGCCCCGCTCGTGGAGGTGCCTGCATCGACTTGCCGAATCACGGGCTTCCCTCCATCGAGGCCCAGCACGAGGCGCAGCTTGTTCCCGCGCTCGCCTTCCCAACGGACGTCCAGATTGCCTTGGTCCATGTTGGCGGAGAGTCCGTCTTGCGACTGGTAGCCGCTCATATCGCAACGAAGCGGCTCAGCGGCCACCGCACCGGTAGAGAGGAAAAGAACGGTGAGGAGAACAGCAGTTTGCTTGATTCGCGGCAAGGGTTGAACGTTCATACGGACCTCCTGGAGACGTGATCGGAACGGTTGCGCTCATGCGGCGCAGCCCCTAGATAGTCCCACAATCGGAAGGGAAGAACAGCAAGGACGTCAGCAGGGCACCCGCTTCAACGACACTCTACAACGCCACGTTCTCCGGGCTTTGTCGGGGCAGGCCGATCGACTCAACTTTGTTAAGCGCTCGCGACAACTCGGAACCCTTCTTCTGTGGCCGCGACGCTCTCACGATTGCTTCGAGCTTTCGCAACGCCGCCAAGGGTTGAATCAGGCCGCGGCCGCTGTGCATGTTGTGGAAGCCGGGACCGATCTCTTGGCAGGTCGTGTACAGCGCTTCTTTGATCTGCTCGGCAGTAGCCTGCGGAAAGGCCTCCCACAGCAAGGCGACGGTTCCCGACACGTGCGGCGCGGCCATCGAGGTGCCGTCGAGGTCGTCATAGGGCTCGGCGCCTGTTTCCTGTACATACGCCGTGGGGATGGCCGAGCGCACAGCGACACCGGGGGCGCAAAGATCCGGCTTGACGTATGTCTCGCCTTCGCCCCACACGAACGCTCCGCCGCCGCTGAAGTCGGCGACCTCGTTGGCACGGTTGACCGAACCCACGGCGCAAGCGTCGCGATGGTTGGCCGGGCTGCCGGTCACTCCGAGCCCGGAGTTGCCCACCGAAAACGCCGGGAAGATTCCCAGCAGCCCTAGGTTGTGGACCGTCGGTTCGTAGGCCTGGTTGTAACCTGAACCGCCGAGCGACAGATTCAGCACCTTGACTCCCTGGCGCACGCACCACTCCATGCCGCGCACGATCTGCTTGGTCGTGCCGTTGCCCTGCGGCAGCACCAGCGCCGACACGAGCTTGGCTCCCGGCGCGACGCCGATCGAGACACCGCGGCCCGCGCCTCCGGCAATCGTGCCCGCGGTATGCGTGCCGTGAAACCCGGAATCGTACCGCGGTGTGCCCGTCAGAGCGTGGCCGAACTGATCGAAGGCCTCCCAGGCAGTGATCCGTCCCTCGAGATCAGGATGCTTGGGATCAACCCCCGTGTCGAGATGCCCGACCGAGACGCCCTTGCCGCTCAGACCTTGCTTCCAGACTTGCGGGATGTCGATGTGATCGAGCCCCCAAGCGGTTTCACGAGCCGGCCCGTTGGGACGCCGCGTCGCGACGCGAAAGGGCTCGGGCAGATGCTCGGCCTTATTGGTAATGATGCGGGCAACGTTCTTGTTCGAAGCGAGTTTCTTGATCCAGTCCGGCGAGGCCAGAAACGAAACAGAGTTCGTGAGCCAGGAGGAAACGAGCACGCCGCTCCCCGAGTGCGGGTCCGCGTGCGCCGCCGCCCCTGACGATTCGACCGACACCGGCAGGCTGGGGACCGACATGCAGGCGCTGCGCTTGAGCAACGCCCCGGCGACCACGTCCAGACTCTTCATGACGGCCGATTCGAGGATTTGGATCTTCTCCGCCCGCGCCTCGGGTTCGGGCGCCAGCAGCACCTGGCGCTTTGGCTTGCGGTAGACGGACCGGAAAATCACGATCACGTCCGTCACGAAGCCGGCTGCCACGCGCTGGGCGACTGCCTTCTCGATCTTTTCGCGGTGCGGGGGCAGGGTTTTCGAACGAGTGGTCACGGCGGACAGGAGCTCCTACACCCATTGTCCGGGAGGGAGGGCTGTTTTCTGCGCCACTCGTGGCAAGTGAGTCGAGATAACTACTTGATTGGAAGTCACTTACGAGAAAATACAACTTCTGTGACCGCCGATCAGCCCTGACGGTCCCGAGCCAGATCATTCCCTCACTGTTGGGTTCAGCCGACGCCCGATCACGGCCGCGTCTCATGACCGACTGAAAGTCGGGAGGACAAACTACTCGAAGTATCCCGACCCTTCCGCGAGGTGGGCGCGGCAGACATCGTCGTTCAGCTCGATACCGAGGCCGGGCTTGTCGGTCATCTCCAGATAGCCGTCTTGGAAGACCTTGCCCGTGTCGGTCTGGATGATGTCGTCCCAGTAGTCCAGCTCGACGCTGTCGGATTCGAGCGTGACGAACGGGCGGATCGCCGCGCAGGCGTGCCCGTTGGCGACGGTTCCCACCGGCGTGCACATGTTGTGGCAGGCCATCGTAATGTAGTAAAGGTCGGCCCAGTCGGCGATCTTCTTCGTCTCGAGCAGCCCGCCGACCTTTTGCGGGTCGGGTTGGATGATGTCGCACGACTGCTTCTCGATGAAGTCGCGGAAGGTGTGACGCGTGTAAAGATTCTCGCCGGTAGCCGTCGGGACCGGGCAGGCACGCGTGAACCGCGCCATGGCGTCGGCGTTCTGAGGCGGGATGGGGTCTTCTATGAACCACAGGTTCAGGTCCTCGACCATGCGCGCGAAGCGCATCGTGTCGCCCATGTTGTAGCTGAAGTGGAGATCGATCGCCAGCGGGTAGTGAGGCCCCAGCTCGAGACGGATGGCCTCCAGAATCTTCACCCACTGCTCCATCTCAATGGTGGTGATCCCGCGGTTCCATAGCTCGCCGCGATACTGGTACGGTCGTCCGGCAAGCTGCTGCGCGTTGTTTTCCCAGTCGAGGTCGAACTTGGTGGCCTTGAAACCATACTCGACCGACTTCTGCGCTTCTTCGACCCACGCCGCCGGGTCGGCGGTCTTCGGCGAGCCTGTGTCGTGATAGATCAGCAACTTGTCGCGGAACTTGCCGCCGAGCAGCACGTAGGCCGGGACTTTGAGGATCTTCCCCGCCAGGTCCCACAAGGCGATTTCGATGCCCGAGATGGCCGAGGGCACCGAGCCGGTCCAGGACCCGTGCCCTAGCTTGGCCTCCGACATCTTTTGGAATAGGTAATCGACCTGCAGCGGGTCTTCGCCGATGACGGCCCCTTGAGCGCACGGAGGTGGTCCAGAATCCCGTCACGGTTGAACGCCTCGCCGATGCCGTAGAGCCCGGAGTCCGTCTCGACCTTCACAAGGTGCGCCGGGTATTTGATCATCACCGAGGCGGTCTTGACGTCGGTGATTTTCACTTTGCCGAGTTCGCTTTCGGCGCTCGGCATGGCTTTGAGGATTTGCGATTGTTCCGGCACGAAGCCAGCCGCACCGGCGGCAGCCGTCGCGGCGAGGAAGCGTCGTCGGTTGAGCATAGTGTGATCTCCTGTCCTGGCAAAGATCGCACCCATCACGCGAACAGAGTGGGCTTGAATCCTCGCAGAAGACCTAACCCGCTGATGAAAATCGAAAACCGCAGATACGGGTCCGGGCTGTCGAAGATGTGCCCGCCGCCGGACAGCAGCAGAACGCTGGAGAGGGCGACGGCATAGATGACAAGGCCACGCTTCACCGTCAGGGAAACCTCCGACCAGCTTACGCGATCATCAACTGCGGCCGACTTGAGCGCTACAGCGCCCCGGAGTAGCGAGCCCAGAAGAACCGTTACGCAGCACAGCAACGCAACGTTCGAATAGGTGTGGGAAACAGCGAAGATGGACGCAGCCTCGACTCGCTTTAATGGCGGAAGCTCATTTGCAAGCGCAACATCCAGATGTTGACTGCTGCTGACGTTGACGCCGACCAGGAAGAGCAGAATCCATACTCCGAATGATGCAGCGATGAAGAGGCTCAGCTTGCGGAACTGTCCAGGCTCTTGGCCCGAGACTTCGACTGTGTCCCGCCTCATCAAGTCGATTCTGTACATGGCAAACCCCGCGATCGCCACGACCAGGCATCCTGCGAGAATGCGCTCCCAGGTGTGGTCGGCGTGTCCAATCCAAGCAACGCCAAGACCACTTGTAGCCGCAGTGGCGATCATCGCGAGTGCCCTGGTCGGCCCGGTGGTGGACTCGGTCAATCTTGACATGTGGCTGCCTCCAACGAATGCTCTCTGAATTACCAACGTGTAGCACTATATTACGCCAGATAATCGATCCAGGAGGGCCGGCCGCTAAGTTTTCGAACACGCTTCCATTCGGACGACGGTTCGACATGCCGCCTACCGTAGCACTCCAGCCGCAACGAGCTGGAAGCCTTCCCCGCTGTACTGGCCGCTAGTGGAATGTCGCGGTGATGCCCTAGGCGTGGGAGTATCCAGCGAGATTTGAACTTACCGGGCCATAGGTAACACTTTATGCCAAGCACATAGGTAACACTTCTCGTCCGGGGTGGGGCCGGACGTAGGGAGCCCGGAGGGCGACCGCAGTCCGGTCCCACCCCGGACGAGTGGCCCGCCGCCGGGTCCGGGCAAGGCCGCAACCGCCACCCCCGTTCGTCGAACAGGCCCAGCTCGTAAAAGGAAAACCATACCCGCCACACCCCCTCCTCGATCGCCTCCAGCCCCACCCGCTCGCCGTTGAGTCCCTTGCCGACAAACACTCGTTGACGCCGCCAGCGAAGCTGCCCATCCACCACGCGCCGCACCGCCATCGCCGCCGGATACTCCGGCTCCTTCAGCCGCGAGGGATACTCCCGCCCCGAGCCCTGATAACACTCGCTGGGCGTCCGCAGCTCCAGCCCCTGGTGCGGTCGCTCTTCGTTGCAATCTTGGCGAAAGCAATCCAACGCCCGCTGCTGCGCCCGCAGGTTCGCCGCCGGCGGCGAGGCCGTCTCTTGCTTCAGCGTGCGGTGCATCCTCTCATGCCGCCCGTTCTGTTCGGGATGTCCCGGCTCGATCCGCTGCGGATAAATCCCCAACTTGATCCACCATACCGCCAGCCGTGACAGCCCGTGCACCGCCAGCGTCGCAAACGGCGGCCCGTTGTCGGTGCGCAGCACCCGCGGCAAGCCAAACTCCCGAAATGTGGCTTCAAACAACGGCTGGACGTGTTCTCGATCCGGTGTCGCCACCGCCTGGCAACGCAATAAGTAACGGCTAGCCGCATCCGAGATCGTCAACGGATCGCAGCGCTGGCCGTCTTGGGTGCGGAACCAACCTTTGAAGTCGGCGCACCAAACCCGGTTGGGCTCGCTCCCCGGCGTCAGCGGCGGTGCGGTCGGTGCGGCGCGCGCCCGGCGCCGCCGCGGCACCGTCAGACCGTGTCGCCGCAGCAGATTCCCGATCGTGCTCACCGCCGGCCAAGCCACCTCGGGCTGCGCCCGCTGCAGCCGCGCTTTCAAGGTGACCGCGCCCCAGCGCGTGTGCTGTGCCCGCAGAGCGAGAATCTCTTGCTCGATCGCGGCCGCGGTCTGCTGCGGATGGCGTCGCGCTGCTCGGGAGCGGTCCTGCAATCCTTCCCAGCCCTGCTGCCCGTAGCGCTGCAGCCACTTGTAGCCGGTCTTGCGACTCACGCCGTAGCGCCGGCACAGCTCGGCCATCGACTCGAGTTTCCTTTCCCAGTCCACCACAAAGCGAGTTCTCTCGTTTCGCACACAGGTCTCCTGCCAAGGCATAGATCATTCCCTCTCAGAAATGTTTTATGCCTCAAAGTGTTACCTATGTGCTTGGCATTATTGACTCCCGCATAATATAGAGTCAGTCAAAACAAAGAGAAGACTGTTTCCAGAAGGCCGTGATCAAACGCGGTTTGCGGTACATGCGGCGGAGTGCCTTGCGGGCCCGCTCGTTCAGCTCGCCGTAGTCTTTCGGACAGACGTTCGGCAACTCGTGCTGCTTCCAGTAAGCCCAGATGTATTCCACCGGATTCAACTCCGGCGCATAGGGTGGCAAGTACTCGGTTGCGATGTGGCCTTCGGAGAGTTCGATGAACTCTTGCACCAGGCGGCTACGGTGCGCCGGCAGCCGATCCCAGACGATCAGCAGCGGGCGATCGATATGACGTACCAACGCCTTGAGAAAGTCGGTCACTTGCTCTTTGCCGATCGCACCGGGATAGAGCCGGAAGTAGAAGTTACGCAGCGTCAGCCCCGCCGAGACGGAAAGCTTCTCCCAGTTGAAGTTAAACTGCAGCACCGGTGTTTGGCCACGTGGCGCCCAGGTGCGGCAGCGATGCGGCTTCTGACTCAATCCGCTTTCGTCGATGAAGACGAGCGTACGGCCTTCGTTTTGGGCTTTTTTAATGCGCTTCCAGGTCTTGCGCTTCCAGGTGCGGATCCGCTCTTCGTTGCGCTCGCGCGCCTTTCCGGCCGGGCGTTGCGGGCTCCAGTCGAGCGCTCGCAGGATCTTCCAGGCGTGGCCTGCGTGGTATGCGACCCCGAACTCGTCTCCGGTCAGCCGAGCCACCCGCGGACAGCTCCACAGGGGCGTTGGGAAGCCGTGGGCTTCCGGGCCTTCCAGCAGCAGCGACGTCAGGCGTTCGCGTTGTGCGGCATCGAGGAGCGGCTTGCGTCCGGCGCGCCCGGCCTGGCGGAGTCCGGCCGCACCCTGCTCGCGGTATTGCCGCCGCCACTCACTGACGGTTTGGCGAGCGACGTTCAGCCGTCTCGCCGTCTCGGACTGATTGTGGCCTTGGTGGAGCAGCCGCATCGCTTCGAAACGGCGCTTCTCCAGCGCCTTGAAATCCCGCTTCACACCTTTGGGGTTGCCCATACATATATAGATGCTCCACACTATCAAAAAGTGTCATAATAATTTGCGGGATTCAATAGGTGTTACCCATGTCCCCGGTCAATACCGCCGTAGGGGCGGGCCGCTGTGCCCGCCCGGCTGCTCGTTTACCATTGAGTTTTCTTTGGGACAGACCACTAGCGCCTGCCCAACCCGAGCACTTCCTGCGAATACCGTACCGCCTGCTCGACGTCACGCCGCTCCTGCTCAACCAGATAAAGCCTTAAACTCCCCATTCTCAGCGCTCGCCCCGGCCGGGCCCGGCGGGACATTCGTGTAGGGCTTGCCGCGGCTGGCTAGCTTTTGAAAACCGGCGAAGAAGCTCGCTGGGACATCCTGGTAGGTCCGCCAGAAATCGTCGTTCCAGTAGTCGAACATACTTGGCTCGCGCGTGTTGATGATCTCGAGCGAGAACGGCTTGCCGGGGCATAGCTCGGCAAAGCGGGTCGCCACGGCTTGGATATCGACGTTGCCCTCGCCCATGGCGACCCATTGCACCGCCGCCCCTGCGGACGTTTCCCAAACCGCCGAGTCTCGAATGCCGCTGGTCACGACATAGGGCGCCAGAATCTCGAGCGCCGTCAGTGGATCCTCAAGCGTCCAGGCGGCATTGCCGGCATCATAGAGCGCACCAACGTAGTCCGTGCCCGCCTCTTCGATCAGCATCTTGACCTGGCGGGATTGCAGGTCCCCCGCATGGTTCTCAACGGCAATCTTCAGCCCCATCTCGAGCGCCTGACCGCGCACTCCCCGGCAAGCCTTGACGGTATTCTCAATGTGCTCGTCGAGCGCGACCGGTCCCTGACGATCACTGGATGTCCCCAAGTAACAACGCACGAAGGGAGAGCCCAAGCGCCGTGCCACCGCGAACATCTTGACCAGTTGCTCTTCCGGCGTCCCTTGGCTCGCGTCGAAGCGGGATGAGGAGGAGCAGATCGACCCGAAGCCGACCTCCAACTCGAGCCCCAGCCGATCGGCGTGGGCCTTGACCCGGTCGAGATGGGCGTCCTCCACGGCGCCGAGGAAGCGGGGTTCGGAGAAATGAGCCACATCAACGCCCAGTTTTGCGGCGTAGTCGAGCAACTCGAAAGGGCTCCAGCCCTGTGATCGCAAACTGAACAGATCAAGACCGAGTTTCACAGCTGCTCCTGCTTTGGAAAAAGCGGCTAACTGTCCGCCCCGGCCGGGATTCGCCATCGCCTACGCACGGGTCGGGGACCAGCCTATCGTAGCCAATCCAGCTCCAGCGGCCGTCGCTCCATCCGCTATACTTGAGGAAGGAATGGGCCAGTCGAGGGTAACACTGTGTTTATCTCGGTTTCAGACCTGGAACGCCACAGGGTCCCGTTTGACTGCGCCTACCCGCCGGGAACACTTCCCCTCTTAGAAGGCGATTGGAAGTTCACGGGCGGTCTTCGTGCGATCGGGGAGGCCGAACTGCTCGACCAGCAGGGCTCTCGTACGATTCGAGTTCGAGGGCGCATCGCAGGAACGGCCGAAGGCCGCTGCGCCCGCTGTCTCGACCCGGTTTCGAAGAAGCTCGACGGGGAGCTCAACCTCTTCTACTACCCTATGTCCGTGATCGCGCGATCCGAGGAGGTCTCCATACACCGGGAAGACACCGAACTCGGCTTCTATGAGGGCGATGGTCTTGAACTTGATGCCGTCGTTCGTGAGCAGATCGTGTTGTGGCTGCCGATGCGGGTATTGTGCGAGGAGAGCTGTCCCGGCATTTGCCCCCGCTGTGGTGCGAGCAGGGACGCCGGCCCTTGCGACTGCCGGGCAACGTTCACCGACCCCCGCTGGGACGCCCTCAAAGACCTGAAATTGAAGGTTCAGTAGGCAAGGTTCAACAAGCAACGTTATGCCGAACCCCAAACGCAAACATTCCAAAGCCCGAACCCACAAGCGCCGGGCGAACGATTATCTGGCAAGGCCGCCCGCTTCGACCTGTCCGGAATGCGGCGAGCCGACGATTCCGCATCGTGTCTGTCCTCACTGTGGAAAATACCGCGGCCGGGAAGTGATCGAGGTCGAATCCGAATAACCACGCCGGCGGCGGGGTCCTCCCCTCCGAGGACCTGATTCCGAGGTTGACCGTCCTTCCGGGCGGGTGACAGAATACCAGCTACCAGGCTACGCAGCGCCTGCGGCAGACCCTCATGATCAAGATCGCCGTCGATGCCATGGGAGGGAACCAGGCGCCCGCCGTCGAGGTCGAGGGAGCAGTCGACGCCGCTCGCGAATACGGCGTGGGAGTGGCGCTGGTGGGCGACCAGGGGGCCCTCGACGCTGAACTGGCGCGTCATGACGCCAGCGGCTTGCCTCTTGAGATCGTGCACGCGAGCGAAGTCATCTCCATGGACGACGTCGCCGGCAAGGCGCTGCGAGCCAAGCGCGACAGCTCGATCCGCGTGGCGGCCCGGCTGGTGCATGAAGGACGGGCCCACGGGGTGATCTCGGCGGGCAACACCGGCGCTGCCATGGCCATCTGCAAGGTCGTCATGGGCGTCCTGCCGGGTGTGCACCGGCCTGGGCTGGCACAGGTTTTTCCCACACTCGAAGGCGCCTGGGCCGTGCTGATTGACGTCGGGGCCAATGTGGATTGCAGCCCCCAGGTGCTCGCCGATTTCGCCGTCATGGGGTCGGTCTATGCGCGGGTGATCTGCCACCGTGCGAATCCCCGCGTCGGCCTGCTCTCGATCGGCGAGGAGGAACACAAGGGCAATGAGCTGACGCGCGCCGTCACGCCGCTACTCAAGCGATTGCCCATCAACTTTATCGGCAACGTCGAGGGCCAAGACCTTTACAGCGGCCAAGCCGACGTAATCGTTTGCGACGGCTTTATCGGCAACGTAGCGCTCAAGGTGAGCGAGGGGCTGGTAAAAGCCCTGAAGTCCGCTCTGAAAGAATCGCTCGAAGCCAACCTTGCGAGCAAAGTAGGCGCCATGCTGTCATACAGGGCTTTCGAGGGGTTCCGGAAGCGTTGGGACTACTCCGAATACGGCGGCGCACCTCTACTCGGCACCAAGGGCGTCGCCATCATCTGCCATGGCCGATCGAACGTCAATGCCATTAAGAATGCCATTCGCGTCGCCGCCGAGTTTTACAAGGGCGGCATCAACAAAGAGATCGAATCCACGCTCGCAAATGGCGGAGAGAGCCTACCCGCAGCCGGCTCGGTGGGTTAGCAAAGTTTTCGACCTCAAGCCGACGAGCTTTCCTTTGCCGCTTGGTACGGATTTCGAAGTCGGCCTCGTCGTCGCCAACCGACGGGTCCAGCCCGTTACCCTGACACGCTGCCATTCCCACTACCGAGGCGTGGACGGGAGTCCACGCGCCAAGACCCTTGGACACCCCTGAGCGTGGACTCCCGTCCACGCCTCGGTCGTGCGGCCCCGCACTTACGGCCGGATCTGGGTCAGATCCAACCCTGAGCCCGGGGCTCTGGGACGAGGCGATAGAATAGAGGGAGGGAATCCGATGGCTTCGAGCACCGCCCTACCGGCCGGCCTCACCCGTCCCGTCGTAGTCTACGACGGTGAATGCCCCTTCTGCCTCAAGCACGTCGGCAAGATGAAGCGCCGCGACCCCGGCGGGGCCTTCGAATACCAGCCACGTCAAGCGCAGGGCCTCGACCGGCGCTTCCCTCAGCTCACCAAAGGCGACTTCAATTCCGGCATGCGGCTCGTCCACCAGGACGGCTCGGTGAGCGTCGGCGCCGACGCCGTGTACGAGATCTCGCGGCGGCTGCGGGGGTGGAAGTATCTGGCTTGGCTCTATCGCGTTCCGGTCTTGCAGACCGTCTGTCGTTCCACCTACGCTTGGATCGCCCGCAACCGCTACGGCTTCGCTAAGAAGTGCGAAGACGACGTGTGTGAAGTGGGCTGAGGCAACAGAGGCGCGGATTTACATCCGCGGCTCTGTTCTCTCCCTGAGGAGTTCCTCGGTTGTTTGTTCGCGTCGTGTCGCCAAGCCTGTCGTAACGGCGCCTGCTGTTACAATTCTCCTCGTCAAGGGTCCGTCGCTCGATCGGCGGACCGGCACACGAGGCGATTCATGTTGCGAGCATGCCCTGCTTTTTCCTTTTTGTTGGCGGCGACCGCGGCCGTTTGCCTGAGTATCAGTCCCAGCCGGCTTGCGGCCCAAACCCCACTGGCCGGCGACTCGGTCGTCTCCTTCCGCATTCGTTTTGGCATGACCGATTCTGAACCGCGCTCCTGGAACGGACGGCTCGAGATCACGAATGGAGAGGTGCTGCATCTGCGCAATTGGAATCCGCATCCGTCCGAGCAGATCATCGCCACGACCGGCTGGTCGTTGGCGACACGCAAGGGAGTCAACTACCCACGCCGAGTCTACCAGTGGGAGGATCCCCGCGGCACCGTCGAATTCGTCGACCACCCCGGCGTCGTGGTCGACGTCAAGACAACCCGTGGCACCCGTCTTCGCATCACAACGCCGCAAGGCGGATTTGACGTCTGGCCTCGCGAGCTTCGGCTCGGCCGATCGCTCTCGTTCCTCGATGGAGCGGTGGTGGTCGATCGCGTGGCGTCAGCCGAGCGGCTGTCGTCGTCTGACTACGAGAGCGACTTCGCCACGGTCCTTGGAGGCCAAGGTCCTAGCTCCGACGATGGAGAGGTATGGGCTGCCTGGGTGGCCTATCGCGACAAGGCGAACGTCATCCTCGCGCGGCGCTTCGACGGTGCCTCTTGGGGGGATGCAGAGCAGATCAGCGAGGAGCCGGGCGACATCTTCATCGTGAAGATGGGCCGCGACAACGACGGCCGCCCGTGGGTCGTCTGGTCCGAGCAGGTCGCCGGCAACTTCGACCTGTACGGGCGCTACCGTGGTGGCGACCGCTGGTCAGCGACTCAGCGCCTCACGACGGCCCCCGAGCCCGACGTCCAGCACAGCTTGACGACCGACTCGCGAGGCAACCTCTGGCTTGTCTGGCAAGGCTTCCGCGAGGGCAAGTCCGACGTCTTCGCGCGGCGCTACGGTGGCTCGGATGGTGGCTCGAGCTGGTCGCCCGAGGAGAAGGTCTCGATCTCGCCCGCCAACGACTGGAAGCCCGCCATCGCCGCCGATGGCAAGGGCAGAGTCTACGTTGCCTGGGACACCTATGACAAGGGCAACTACGACGTCCTGATGCGACGCTGGTCCGAAGGGAGTTGGAGCGACATCATCCCCATCGCCGAGACGCCCAAGTTCGAGGCCCACGTTACGCTCGCCTGCAACCACGACGATCGTGTGTGGGCTGCCTGGAACGAAAGCGGCTTCCAGTGGGGCAAAGACTCGGGCTTCATGATCTACAAGGAAGCGACGCGCCTCTACTAGTGGCGTTCGCTCGGCGTGGCCGTTTGGGGCAACGGGAGGTGGCAGGTACCAGCGAGCGACATCAACCGTGCCCTATCGAAACATCTGCCCGAATATGGCCCCGAGTTCAACGACCTGCCCGTACTGCAACGCGACGGCGACGGTCGCATGTGGTTGTTCTTCCGGCATCGCAAGCTCCGCGCCCGCGACACGCCTGATTTTACGCCCGCCCACCGCGCCGCCTGGCAGATCTACGGCACCGCCTTCGTGGGTGACCGCTGGACCGAGCCGCTCCATCTGCCCTTTAGCCGCAGTCGCCAAGACGTGCGCTGGGGACTCGCCGCCGGCGACGACGGCAGTCTGTTCGCTGCCTGGTCGACGGACAACCGCAACTCCGACGATTACTACTTCCAGCACAGCAACGTCTATGCCGCCAAGCTTCCCGGCCTCGCAAGCGAGCCCAAACCGCCGAAGCTCAAGGAGCCCGAGCAGCGCGTTTTCACGACATACCCCGTCCACCCCAACGAGGCCGACGACCTCGAGCGCATCCGCAACTACACGATCGAGTCAGGCGGCAAGACCTACCGTATCTATCGTGGCGACACGCACCGCCACACCGAGTTTTCCGACGATGGATACAGCGACGACTCACTGTTTGAAACCTATCGCTACGCCCTCGACGCCGCCGACCTCGACTTCCTGGGCGTAAGCGAGCACAACTACGGCAGCGGCCAGGACAACGAATACATCAACTGGCTCATCCCGCAGGTCTCGGACGTGTTCCACCTGCCCGAAAGCTTCGTCCCGATCTATACCTATGAGCGCAGCTTGCCGTACCCCAATGGGCACCGCAATGTACTGGCGGCCAAGCGCGGCATCCCGACGTTGGTGATCTCCGACGCCGAGCGCCGCGGCGAAGAAGGGGCGGCGAGGCTTTACGAATACCTGAAGCGCTACGACGCCATCGCGATCGCCCACACCTCCGCCACTGGCATGGGGACAGACTGGCGCGACAACGACCCCGAGGTGGAGCCGCTGGTTGAGATCTACCAAGGCGACCGTGTCTCGGCCGAGTACGAAGGCGCCCCGCGTGCCGCCACCAGCGAAAAGCCGCCCATGCAGCAAGGTGGCCTCAAGCCCAGGGGCTATGTCTGGAACGCCTGGGCCAAAGGCTACAAGCTGGGCGTACAGGCCAGCTCCGACCACATCTCGACCCACATCTCCTACGCCTGCACCATCGCCGAGGACTTCACCCGCGAAGGCCTGCTCGACGCCATGCGCCAGCGTCACTCTTACGGCGCGACCGACAACATCATCCTCGACTACCGGCTCGAAGCCAACGGCAAGGAGTACCTGCAGGGCGATATCGTCGAGGTCGACGGACCGTTCAAGCTGTCAGTGAAGGTGATCGGTACAGCGCGCATCGAGCAGATCGACATCATCAAGAACCAAACCTTCCTCCACACTCGCCAGAACCTCAAGCAAGAGGTCGCTTTCACATTCGTCGACAACGACGTGACGCCGGGCGAAAGCTACTACTATGTTCGGGTCCAACAGAAGAACCTGGAGATGGCCTGGTCGTCACCGATTTGGGTACGGACGAGGTAGACGAGACTGGACTCGCGTTCTAGCGGCATGTTGCCATCGAGAGACGAGCAACTTGCCTCGACTAATCGGGCCTTGGCAGCGCCTGCTTATTTTGGGCTCACTCAGTGGTGGAGGTCTGCCGGCGTGCGAGCTCGATGCGCAAGCTCTCTTCACCTCTCGCCATGGCCCAGCGATGGTTCGCGGAAAAGATCGGCTTCAGCAGGCCCGAGAGGTAACGGAGCAGCGATTTTTCGGCACGAACCTTCCAGTCGTAGGTCATGTTGACCCAAGCGCCATCTTGCTCAAACGTCCAGAGGCCGCGCCCGACGAAATCACCAAAGGCCTCAAAGCTGTACCCATACGGTTCGCGCGATTCGGTGACACGAAACTGCCACCGCAGGGTGTAGGGGAGCCAACCTCTTGTGTGGAGGCTGATTCGTTTGCCGATACCGCGGCCGTCACCCGGCTCGATCTCCCGTACGTCCAGATAGACCGCGGGCCACCAGCGCGGCAGGTCTTCCACCGCGCTCAGGATGTCAGATATCTCCCGGACGGTGCCGCAAACCCTCCAGCGCGTCACAAAATGGTATTCGTTGCGCACGATAGCAGCCCGTGGTAGAAGTGTGCTGTGGTGACCGTCAGCCCTTTTTTCGCGCAGGGACGCGTCCATAAGTTATTGATGTCACGGTGGCGCGAGAAAAGGTCGAGAAAAGGTGTCAGGCACCGAAGGAGGCATTGTACTTCGCCGCAGGCCGTTAGCGCCCGTGAGTCGGGCGCCACAATCATAGCCCATGGATTTCATCCATGGGTGTTGGTCGAACGTGCCGCCACAAGCCCGTTGCTGTTTCTCCTTGCCCGCGGTCGAACGACCGCGGGCAAGGAGAAACAGCAACGGGGGAAACGAGTTAGCGGTAGGCGTCTTTCGAGACCCGCGGATGAATCCGTGGGCTATGATTGTTCGACCCTAAGGGGCCGTCTGACAAAGTCCACTGCGATCAACGCCTGCCCGCTCGTGCTCCTCCATGGAATGGCTTCGAGGCGTTGGGCTCGAAGAGCCGAAACACGAACAAGGCCCCGCCGCTGCGGTAGTTCCTCGTCCACGGGGCGCCGCGGCCCATGTAGCCGCCTACGGCGCCGCCCATGCCGGAAGCGATGGCGATGTACTCGACACCGTCGAGACGGTAGGCGACGGGTCCGCTGCGGATACCGGACCCGGTTTGGTACGACCAGAGCAGCTCGCCCGTGTCGGCGTCATAGGAGAGCAGGTTGCCCTCGGCGTCGCCGGTGAACACCAGCCTTCCCGCCGTCACGAGAACGCCGGCCGACATCGGGGAGCGGGTCTTCACTTCCCACACCGCGTCGCCTGTGTCGACGTCGATTGCCATCACCATGCCATAGGCCTTGCCGGCCAAGTAGCGAAAGCCATCCGGACCGGGCGGCAGGCCCTTCGCTTTGGCCTTGACGCCGTAGTTGAAGAACTCGGCGCAGTTTTCGATGACGGGCAGATAAGCGAGCCGGGTAAGGGGGCTGTACGCCATGCCGGTCCACTGTTTCCCGCCGGACGCCCCGGGACAAACCTCGACCCCCTCGTACGTCGGAATCGCCTCGGGGTTGACAATCGGGCGGCCCTCGGGCGTGAACCCCTGAGCCCAGGTCACGCGCGCGAAGGGCTTGGCGAACAGAAACTCGCCGCCGGTACGGTCGATGGCGTAGAAGTATCCGTTGCGGTCCGCGTGGATGATCGCCTTGCGCCTGCGGCCCCGGTGGTCGATCTCGACGGGAATATTCTCGGTGACGCCATCGTAATCCCACAGGCCGTGCGGCGTGTACTGGTAATGCCACCGCAGCTTACCCGTCTCAGGATCGAGCGCGACCACCGAGTTGCTATAGAGGTTGTCGCCTAGGCGTGCGTCACCGTCGTAGACCGGCCACGGCTGCCCGACGCCCCAGTAGATCAGGTTCAGCTCCGGGTCGTAAGTGCCCTGCATCCACGGTGCTGCGCCGCCCGTCTTCCACGAATCGCCGCTCCAGGTCGCCACGCCGGGCTCACCCTCGCCCGGCACGGTATAGAAGCGCCAGAGCCGCTTGCCGGTCTCGGCTTCGTAAGCGTCGATGAAGCCACGGCTCGGACGGTCGCCGCCGGCGATGCCGATAAAGAGCTTGTCGCCCACGACAAGCGGCGGCTGCTTGGCGTTGAGGTTGTCCTTCTCCTTGCCGAGTTCGATGTCCCAGCGGACGCGGCCCGTCCCGGCCTCGATCGCGACCAGGTGGGCATCGAGAGTCGCCATGTAGAGCAGGCCGTTCCAGATGGAGACGCCGCGGTTGGCCGGACCGCAACAGTAGCTCAGTTCTTCGACGCCGGGCAGGCGGCGCCGGTAGTGCCACAACTCCGCGCCGGTGCGGGCGTCGATGGCGAAGATATGGTTCCACGATGTCGTCAGGTAAATGACGCCGTCAACGACGAGCGGCATGCCGGTCAGGCCGTCGGGAACGCCCGTTTGGAAGCTCCACACCGGGACGAGATTCTCGACGTTGGACTTGTTGACGCCGTCGAGCGGGCTGAAGCGCGTCTGGCCGTAGTCGCGGCCGTACATCAACCAGTTGCCGGCGTCCTCGTCTGCCCGCGCGAGACGCTCAGGACTCACGCGGATGTCGGGTGCTTCGGCTTCGGTTGTCGGCTGGATGGCTTTCTTTGACAGCGACCGCAGATGCCTCACTATGGCAGCACGGCCGCCCGGGTCAATGCGCTCGGAGAACCCAGGCATCGAAGTATGAGGCACACCGCGCTTGATGACGTGTTCGAGCTGCTGGTCGGTCCGCTCGGCATGCCAACGAGGGTTGGTCAGGTCCGGCCCCGAGCCGCCCTCGGCGAAAGCGCCATGGCAAAGGGCGCAGTGCTCGTTGAATAGCGTTTGACCTGGCGGCTCCTCCTCTTCGCCATTAGCGCCGGTGACCAGCGCCAAGCAAGCCAGCAGGTGAAGAAAGCCACGGCTCCGGAGCGAACGCCATTTCGTCATCGACAGTTTTCAGTCAGTGTGCAGTCAGGTGGCTTGGTCGGTGAGGACCGGGATTCATCGGACCGGGCGGATGCCACCAGTTCAAAGGTCTGACATCGTCGCTCAGAGATTGCCGGACTTGAGGTACGCGACGATCGCTTGTAACTCCTCGCGCGTGTATATCCGGTCGTAGTTCGAGGGCATCGAGGATCGCTGCCGCGTTCTCGTGCGTTGGATGCCGTCACGGTAGAAGGTGCGCAGGGGTGGGGGAATCGCTTCGCTGTCGTAGACACGCACCCAATCTTCGGTCTCGGATTGCTTGACGCCGGCGATCGTTTCGCCCGCCTTGGACGTCACGACGGTTTGCTCGAAGCCCTCCGCGATCGAAGCGCCGGGTTGCAAGATGTCGTTCATCAAGTCGTCGGCGGACTTGGTCGCCACGCCGGCCGCGAGGTCAGGGCCGACCGCCGTGCCCTTGCCTCCCAGGCGGTGGCAGATGGCGCAGCGCTTCTGATTATTCAGATCGAAGAACAACTCGTGGCCGCGCTTGGCCTCGCCGGTCAACTCGGCGGGGCCGGCCGTGCTTGCTCCGAGGGTGATGCTGGCCGAGGAGCCTCTCAGCTCGGTCGTGCCCAAACTGATGATGTAAGCGGTAACGGCCCAAATGCCTTCGTCGGGGATGATGTTGTTCCAGGACGGCATCGTTGTTCCTGGCACCCCGCCGTGAATGGAGGCGTAGAGCTTGCGCGGGTCCCAATCGCGGTTGCGCAGGTCGGGGCCGCGGGCGGCGCGTCCTTCTGCCCCGTGGCAGTAGCCGGTGGCGCAGTTTTGAGCGAAGAGGTCGCTGCCCCTGGCGATGACGGAGGCGCTGGTGAGGTCAACGGTGGATTGGGCGGCCAGTGGTGCGAGAGCCAAGCCCACGCAGACTAGGAGTTGCAGCGCCCCACGCATGTAGGGGCCGGCCCCAGTGCCGGCCCGCCCCGCGCAGGTGCCGTCCAACTCCTGCGAACATGCAGTAGGGGGAAGTCCCGGACGGGCCCAACGGCCCGCCCCGACTCCATGCGAAACATGCTTCGCCATTCTTGCTACTCCGGTAAGGCGAAGACAAAAAGCGTCGCGCCGCTGGGGAAGTCTTTGGCTTCAGGCCATAGCTGTGTCATTAGGCCGGCCAGGGCCGAGCCCCAACCGCTCGGAATGGCAACGTATTGCTTGCCGTCGACTGCGTAGGTCATGGGTGAGCTGCGAATCCCAGAGCCGGTTCGGAACGACCACAGTTCCTTGCCGGTTTCGGCGTCCAGAGCAAATGCTTTTCCCGTAGCGTCGCCGGTGAAAAGCAGGTTACTCGCCGTCGCCAGCTGTGACGCCAACAGCGGATACTTGTGCCGGATCTGCCAGTGGCGTTCGCCGGTGATCGGGTCGTAGGCGGAAAGGTGCCCGCCTGCCTCGCCCTTATTCGGCGGCTCAAGCGTGAACTCACCGCCGAAGTAGGTCATACCCTCGCGCGGCTCCTCAGCCCGCGAGATAACGGTCTGGCACCATTCGATGCCGGTCGAATAAAACCACCCGGTCTTTGGGCTGTAGGCGCCGTGGTTCCAACTGCGGCCGCCGCCGATCGACGGGCACATCTTCATGTATTTCCCAACGATCGGTTCCTTGCGGCCGATCAGCTTGCCCGCCTCGTCGATACCGGTAATCCAGTCGATGTTCTCGGCCAGGGGCCAAGCCTTGATGAACTCGCCGTTGGTGCGGTCGAGCACCCAAGTGTAGCCGCCCTTGTTCGGGTTGACAATCAGCTTGCGCTTGCGACCGCGGTATTCGAGATCGACGAGGACGATCTCATAGGCGCTGTCCCAGTCCCACACGTCGTAGGGGATTTCCTGGTAGTACCACTTGAGCTCGCCGGTGTCGGGGTCCAGCGCAACTATCGAGTCGGTATAGAGGTTGTCGCCCTTGCGCGACTCGCCGTAGAAGTCGGCCGCCGGGTTGCCGACGCCCCAGTAGAGCAGGTCGAGCTCGGGGTCGTAAGAGCCCGGGATCCAGCTCGAACCGCCGCCGAACTTCCAACTATCGCCCTTCCAGGTGTCGTTACCGGGCTCGCCGGGACCGGGGATCGTCCAGAAGCGCCAGGCGTGCCGGCCGGTCTTGGCTTCGAAGGCGTTGATGTATCCGCGATGGGCGGAGTCGCCGCCGGTCACGCCGGTGATGATCTTGTCCTTCACCAGTAGCGGAGCGCTGGTGATGTTGCAGCCGCACTGCTTGGCGTTTTCAATCTCGACTTGCCAGACTTCGCGGCCCGTCTTGGCGTCAAGAGCGACAATCTTGTTGTCGAGCGTGCCCATGAAGACCAGGCCGTGTCCGACGGCCACGCCGCGGTTCCAGGTGCCGTATAGGCCGGGGATCTCTTCGGTGCGCGGGTGGTAGTAGTGCCATAGTTCTTCGCCGGTCACGGCGTTGATCGCGAAGACGCGGTTCCAAGCGCCTGTGATATACATCACGCCGTCGACGACGATGGGGGAAGATTGCAGCCCGCCATCGATTTCGCCGGCCTGGAAGGTCCAGACGGGGACGAGCTTGTCGACGTTGTCCCGATGGACCTGGTCGAGCGCGCTGTAGCGCCAAGCGTTGTAATTGCCGTAATACGTGAGCCAGTTATGAGGCTCCTTGGCGGCTTGGTTTAGACGTTCAGGGGTGACTTCGCCGGCCGGCGCAGAGAGAGCCAAGACAAAAAAGACCACCAAACCGGTTGAGAATCGCAATAACGAATTCCGCTTCAAATCGCGCTCCCCGAAGAAGTTCGACTCCCTATTGTAAGCTGACTGATGTGGTAGGGTGCGCTCGTGTACCGGTAGTGGGTCGGCTTGGCTTTCGCCGCGTTTCGGGGTCGCAACGGCTGCTTCCCCATTCGTGTCAGCGTGTGGAGTGTTCTGCTGGGCGGGTTTCTTCTGCTCGATCCCGTGATACGATTGTCGTCTCGTTCGCAGGCCTCGCGACAGGCCCGAGAGATGACATCCGCCACTGACAGCCAGCAGGCTTCGCCCCGCAGCGCCGGCCTTCCCCCCGAATCCAATCCAAGACCTACCCGGGTGCGCTACTTGGTGATGCTGTTTGTGGCGCTCGCGTCCGCCACTGCCTACTTGACCCGCCACCCGATCGCCGCCGCCGCGACGACGATCCAGGCCGACGTCGGACTCAGCAGCGAGCAGATGGGAGTGATCCTCGGCGTCATGTCGGTGGGTTACTTCGTCTTTCAGATTCCGACCGGGTGGCTGGGCACTCGTTTCGGAACCCGCCTCGCCCTTCCCGTGCTTTGCGTCGGCTGGTCGCTGTGTACCGTGTGGTTCGCGTCGGCGGGTTCGTATCTGTCGTTGTTGGTCGCCAGGTGCGCGTTTGGCGGCATGCAGGCGGGCCTGGTGCCCAATTCCGCGCTGGCGGTGCGTGACTGGTTTCCGCTCAACCAGCGGGGGATCGCCAGTGCCGCCAACGGGTCCGCCATGTCGGTGGGTGGAGCACTCACTATAGCTCTGACCGCTGTGCTGATGGGGTATTTCTCTTGGCGTGTGGTGTTCGTGATGTTGGCGCTCGTCAGTATGGTCTGGGCTGTCGGCTTCTACGTCCTATTTCGAACGACGCCCGGCGAGCACCCTTGGGTGAACCGAACTGAGTTGGAAGCCATTCGCTCGGGGGCCGGCGGCGACGCACCTACCGTTTCTCCTTCGCAAGGGGACTCCGACAGGCTGGGTGACGGAAAGTCGCGTCCCAGGAGTTCCCCGCGCCTGGGGGATATCGCGGGCTCGTTCAGTTTGTGGGCGCTTGTTGTCCAGTCGGGGTTTCGCGCGGCCGGATATCAGATCTTCGTCACCTGGTTCCCCGCGTTCCTCGAGAAGGGTTACGGCGTGACACGAGAAAGTGCGGGGATCCTGTCCAGTTCGCCCCTGATCGGCGTGGTGTTTGGCTCGCTCCTGGGCGGCGTGGTGATCGACGCGCTTCTCAACAAGACCGGGAGCAAGCGGATCAGCCGAAGCGGAGTCGCCACCGCGGCTCTCACCTTGGCGGGCCTGTTTTGCCTGGCCGCATCCTGGAGTGCCTCGGCCGGTTGGTTAGTCGCCTTCATGGCGCTCAGCGCATTCTTCTCGGGGCTGGGCGGGCCGGCGGCGTGGGCCGCGACAATGGATGTTGGGGGCCGCTACACCGCCCTGATCATGGCGATCATGAACATGGGCGGAACGATCGGGGGACTGGCGCTGCCGATCGTAGTGGGCCGTATGATCGGCAACATCGAGCGCACCGGCGGCGACTGGAATCAAGTGCTCTATCTGATCGCCGGCATTTACGTCACGGCCGCCTTTTGCTGGATCTTTGTCAACCCCAGCGCGGAGATTCGCACCCGCGAGGCAGGGCCGTAACGCGCGGCGCACGCCGGAGTTTCTCTCGGGATGACAACCTTGCCACTACGCGCTGCGTAGGGTCGTGCCCGCCATAGCCCTGGAGCGGCCCGAGATCATAGCCACGGCTTCAGCGGTGGGAACCGGGACCAACCGAACGGAACCGTATTTGTGAAACACGTTACTATTGAATCCCGCAAATTATTATGACACTTTTTGACAGTGTGGAGCATCTATATATGTATGGGCAACCCCAAAGGTGTGAAGCGGGATTTCAAGGCGCTGGAGAAGCGCCGTTTCGAAGCGATGCGGCTGCTCCACCAAGGCCACAATCAGTCCGAGACGGCGAGACGGCTGAACGTCGCTCGCCAAACCGTCAGTGAGTGGCGGCGGCAATACCGCGAGCAGGGTGCGGCCGGACTCCGCCAGGCCGGGCGCGCCGGACGCAAGCCGCTCCTCGATGCCGCACAACGCGAACGCCTGACGTCGCTGCTGCTGGAAGGCCCGGAAGCCCACGGCTTCCCAACGCCCCTGTGGAGCTGTCCGCGGGTGGCTCGGCTGACCGGAGACGAGTTCGGGGTCGCATACCACGCAGGCCACGCCTGGAAGATCCTGCGAGCGCTCGACTGGAGCCCGCAACGCCCGGCCGGAAAGGCGCGCGAGCGCAACGAAGAGCGGATCCGCACCTGGAAGCGCAAGACCTGGAAGCGCATTAAAAAAAAGCCCAAAACGAAGGCCGTACGCTCGTCTTCATCGACGAAAGCGGATTGAGTCAGAAGCCGCATCGCTGCCGCACCTGGGCGCCACGTGGCCAAACACCGGTGCTGCAGTTTAACTTCAACTGGGAGAAGCTTTCCGTCTCGGCGGGGCTGACGCTGCGTAACTTCTACTTCCGGCTCTATCCCGGTGCGATCGGCAAAGAGCAAGTGATCGACTTTCTCAAGGCGTTGGTACGTCATATCGATCGCCCGCTGCTGATCGTCTGGGATCGGCTGCCGGCGCACCGTAGCCGCCTGGTGCAAGAGTTCATCGAACTCTCCGAAGGCCACATCGCAACCGAGTACTTGCCACCCTATGCGCCGGAGTTGAATCCGGTGGAATACATCTGGGCTTACTGGAAGCAGCACGAGTTGCCGAACGTCTGTCCGAAAGACTACGGCGAGCTGAACGAGCGGGCCCGCAAGGCACTCCGCCGCATGTACCGCAAACCGCGTTTGATCACGGCCTTCTGGAAACAGTCTTCTCTTTGTTTTGACTGACTCTATATTATGCGGGAGTCAATAGTACTCCGGTTCTACCCAAAATCGGTACTGCTTCACTGTTGCTAAGGTGAACAACCGAGTGATCTACTAGCTAAGTAGGACTCCGAACAGCTCCGCTAGGCCTAGGGCTGTCGGAACAAGCGGTGTATGCCGATGAACTGGGGGAGGAGAGTGCTTCGATGACCCTGCTGGTTGAGTTTATCTACCTTCAAGTACTCGATCTGCTGACCACGGTCTGCTTCATGATGTACGGGATCGCCGAGGTGAACCCGGTGGTCAAGTGGGTCATGAGAGAGAGTCCTTCGGCAATGACGGGCTTACTGCTGATAAAACTGTTCGCCGTGGTGCTGGCTCTCTGCTGCATCGTTCGCGTCCGCCACAAACTGCTAAGGGCAGCGAACGTCTTGTTCGCGTGCGTGGTTGCCTACAACATGATCGTGCTGATTATCTCCGCCCCTATCCTTCAGTAGCCGTCCCAGACAAACGAGCTTTGCCATAACCAGCGGCAAGGCGTCCGGTCCTTCACTCGCGCGGCATCCCGTCCCCGCCGTGGAATACTTCGTCAAAAACCTCTCTCGTCGTCAGGCGAACCCTGGCTGTGAGCGTAGCCAACTCATGGGATTTGGGCTTCAAGGGGCTCCAACGGCCGACCAAGTCGCTCAGGATGTGCTGCTGCGATCTGGCGCTGGGGATTGTGCTCGACGAGTGGCCGGTCGAGACGCGAATGGCATGGTCGAGAGCGCGGAAGAATACGGCGTTGCGATGCAATAGATCGGCCTGCTCGCCGCTGAGACCGCCGAGGGAGTGGATGATGGCGATTCTTTCCGGCGTGCTCAGGCGCTCGTAGAACATGCCGGCGTTTCGAAGACGCAGGTACATCAGGATGAAATCGATGTCGTAGTATCCGCCGCGGCCGGCCTTTATCGGATGACCTGGCCCTTGTTCCTTCTCCAGGCGGCCCCGCATGGCCACCAGCAACCGGGCCAGGTCTCCGCTTTTGCCGTGACGGCGCCAGCCGGCCTGCTGGAGCTCGCTCAAGAAGCGCGTGCCGCGGTCGAGATCGCCGGCCACCGCGCGGGCTTTCATGTAGGTGATCGCTTCCCAGGCCTCGGTCTGATCCGCGAAGTAGCTCTTGAACTGCGACTCCGATTGCACAAGCTCGCCGTCGCGGCCCCTCGGCCGTAGCCGGGCGTCGACGGCGAAGATCATCCCCTCCCGCGTGTAGCTAGAGGTGATTTCAATGAGGCGCTCGACGACTTGCGTCCACCGCCGGCGTTCGTCTGCCGCTTCATCGGGCAGCACGAAGACGAGGTCGGCGTCCGAGCCCAGATCGAACTCCATGATGCCCAGTCGGCCGAGTGCGATCACGTTCATGGCCAGCTCGTTGCGGTCCCAGCCGGCCGACCGGCGTACGTGGGCCACGGCAAGCCGATACCCGGCTCGGATCACGAAGTCGGCCAGCCGGCTCGTCTGTTCGAGAGTGGCAAAAATGGCCTGGCGGCGATGGATGCTCGCGGCCAGGATCCGCAGCATCTCGTTGCGGTAGAATCGCCGCAGCCAATCGGACTTCTCTTCGAGGGTCGTCTCGCCGGCCAGAGATTCCCGCACTTCCGGGCGCTGATCGAATGGCACGGTCTCAGGCGCCGCCGAGGAAGCAGCCGCCCCGGAGCTTGCCGAGCCGTCCTCTCCCGAAGCCGGTTCCACGACCGATTTGAGACGGGCCATGTCTTCGGGGTGGCGAATCAGATGCTCGGCGAGATACGGGCTGTGCTCAACGAGATCGGCGACGCACTGAAGCAGTGGAGGTGAGTCTTCCAGTTCTGCCAGCCAAAACGGCATGGAGACAAGCTGGTTGAGCAAATGCTTGAAGTGGCGGCTGCCCCAGCGAATCGGCAGCGTCCGCAGGCGGCCTGCCAATCCCGGCAGTTTCCGCTCCAAGTGGCGCAGTTGACTTTGCCAGGAGCGCTCGGCAGGCGGTTCGGGCTCCGTCGGCGCCGGTTGCGCCACTGCTTCGAGGGGCTCGGGTGTTGGCGAAGGCGTTTGCGCGCGGACCACGCGCTCGTAGATCTCCGTTACTTTCTCCATACGGGCGCGCAGTTGCTTGAGCAGCCCTTCGCCCCCGGAGTCCAGAGGAATCAAGTCGTGCATTTTGCGGGTCAGCAGCACGAGTTGCTCGGGGTCCCGCGGAAGGGTGTGGGTCTGGTGGTTCTCTTGGATCTGAAGCCGGTGCTCGAGCACCCGTAGGTACTGATAGGCCGCATTCAACTGCGCGTAGTCGGGAATCGACAGGTAGCCCTTGTCGCGCAGGCGGCCCAAGGCCAACAGCGTGCCACCGTGACGCACCCACGGATCGGCGCCGCCGTAGAGGCGCTGCAAGCACTGCACCAAGAACTCGATGTCGCGGATGCCTCCGCGAGCCAGCTTCACGTTCAGGCCGGGCTTGGCGCTGTGCCGCAGCTTCTGCTGGATTCGGTCGCGCGTCTCCGCTACACGCTCGATCGTTGAGAAGTCGGTCGAGGTCTGATATATCTTCGGCTCGACCATGCGGAGGAACGCTCGTCCCAGCGGCAACTCTCCCGCGACGGGTCGAGCCTTGATCAACATTTGCAGCTCCCAATCTCGGGCGCGACAATCGTAGTACTCCGCCGCCGCGCCCACTGTCAACACCACGTCTCCCATCGAGCCCTCCGGCCGCAAGCGCAGGTCGACGCGGTAGCAGGACCCCTCGAGCGTCAGACGCGACAACAAGTCGGTAAGCTGGTTCGCAAGGAGAGTGAAGAACTCTCGATTGGAGATCGAGATCGGACCGATGGTTTCGCCGTCATCGGTGTAGAGATACATCAAATCGATGTCGGAGCTGTAGTTAAGCTCACGCCCGCCAAGCTTTCCGAGCCCCAGCACAACAAAGTGGCACTCGATCGGACCGCTGTCGGCCTGCGTCAGAGGCCGCCCGAATCGCTGCATCAGTTTTTGCCGCAAGTGTTCATGAGCACCCTGGAGGAGGGCATCCGCGAGGTTTGCCAACTCCTCGGTCACCTCCGCGACCGTCGCAATGCCCAGGAGATCACGGAGCGCGATGCGGAGAATCTGCATGCGTTTGAAGCGGGCCAGCGTCAGGGCCAGCTCGTGGTCGCGGACCGTGGCCGGCTCCCAGCCGAGGGACGAACGCAGGTCTTGCACGGACGCTACCCGGTAGAAGTTCTCCTCTTCGAGCGCCCACTCGAGCAGCTCGGGGTGGCGCAGGAGAGTGTCGGTCAAATGGCGGCTGTGGGCGAAGGCCGCGGTGGCGGCGCGAAGCCGCGTGGTCGGAGAGAAAAGCGGGTCGGCCCTCCCACCGGTCTCCAGCACAAAGCGCTCCATGCCCTGGAGCGCCGCGTCCGGATCGGGGACCTGCCGCAAGAGGAGTTTGAGCGTGCTCAACCCGCCCTCGGGCAGCATCGGCCCGAGTCGCTGGAGAGCTTTCTCCGCCTGTCGGGAGTCGCGAAACACCACCTCCGCTGTGCCGGCACGATCCATTGCTCTTGAAGATACCTCAGGCCGGGAGCGCGCTGTGCTTGGGCGTCTATCGGCTGCAACTTGGGTTGAACCGACGCTAATCCGTCCGTAGGCTGCAAGCTGGATGCCCGCGCAGCATTGCTACACTTCTTATGGGACGCAACGTCACCCACCCGGCGTGCGTCGCAGTGATCAGGAAACCGGCTGCGCCCATTGGTTTCCGTTCACCGTTGTCATGACCGGTCATCGTCCCCCAAAACCCTGTCTGCCGCGGCATCCTGGTGCTGTCTCGCGGCGCAGCTTTCTCCGAACGCCTCTTTTTCTACTGCCGGGGACGGTCTCCCTCTTCGGGCAGACGCGTCAGGAAAAAGGCAGGCAACTGCTGGAGGACTGCCTCCAAGCGCTGGGCGGCTCGAGGTTCCTCCAGGTTCGCAACCTCGTCCACAACGGCCGCGCCTACTCCTTCCACCGCCGCAATGTGCGCGGTCTAGCCAAGATGACCATCTACGAACACTATGGGCCCGTCAAGGAGGACGCCGGACCCGAGTGGCTGCCGGTCCGCCGCCGCGAGGTCTATACGGAAAAGGGAGACTACTTCACTCTGTTTCGTGACGGCGAAGGCTGGGAAGTTACTTTCCGAGGGGCGCGACCCCTGCCGTCCGAGCGCCTTGCACGCTACCGCGATTCCACCCGCCGTGACGTCTTCTATTTTCTGCGCTACCGGCTCAACGAGCCCGACATGTACTTTTACTACCGGGGCGTGGAAATCATCGACAACGTTCCCACGGACGTCGTCGAGGTTACCGACAGCAACGCCGACGGCATCACATTGTTTCTCGGACGGTCCGACCGACTTCCTGTTCAGCAGATCCACACCTGGCGAGATCCCCAGTCTGGGGTGCCGTTCGAAGAAAAATCGGTCTTTTCCAAGTACCGGGCCGTCCGCGGAGTGAAGGTCCCGTGGAACATCCGCAGCGAGCGCGACGGCGAGAAAAGATTCGAACTCTTCGGTCGGAGTGTGGAAGTCGACCCAAGACTGGATCCCGGCGTGTACTCATTAAGCAAGAAAGTACCCATTCTGCCTGAAGCGCCCTGACCGGTCGGCGCGGCGCAGCCGAGGCGGATGAGTGATGCTCCTCTTGTATTGGAACCTCTGTCCCATCAGTCTCTTGCGAGGCCCCCACCTTACACTCACTTGACTCCGGCACCCGATCGAGAGGATAATACACCTAGTCTCTCCCCCCGCACGAGGCTAAAGTAGGAGGGGTTGTGCGCTCAGATATGAGGGACGTACTCAAAGGACAAGAGGCGATCGTGTTGCTGTTGGTCGCGGCATGGCTCTCGCCGATTAGCCTTACCGCCGAACCGCGCCCGACCGTGGGTTTCGCGACCTCGGACTCGCGATTCCTCGCCGGAGGCTCCGAGGTGACCGGGCATGTCACGGTCTTCGAAGGAGAGTCGGTCACGAGCGGACACTTGCCTACTCGGTTGAACCTCCAGGATGGCTGGCGCTTCCTGGTCGGAATCGGCTCGCGGGTTCAGATCTCGCGTACCGCCTTACAGTTGGATGGGGGTCCCTCGACATTATCGCCGCCGGTAAGGGCGAACGAGCCCTTCACGCCGCGGGTTTACGAGTCCTCTGCCGCGACAGCGATACCAAGGCGTCCATCTACATTTCACGAGCCGATGCCGCCACGGTCTCGGTGGAGAGCGGAGAGATCTCGGTGGTCCGCCCGAATGGGGAAGAGGTCCGGACGCTGGCAGCCGGCTCGATGGCCACGTTTACCAACACGAGAGACGATGTTCGGATCAACGAGACCGATGCGGCCTTCGAGATCGGAGAGATTCAGGCAGAACAGATCAAGCACCTTGGCAAACTTGGTGAGCTGAACTCCGGGATCGGCGAAAAGGCGGGAATGCTGCTGGGTGCACTGGCGGCCGCGTCGGGTGGCTTGATCGGTGGCGGCGGTATTCCTGGCGCCTCTCCGCCCAGCTCGCCCGGTCCGTCTGCGATGGCCCAGCAGCCCATGGTGGCGTCCGACGGGATGAGTGCCCTGTCCGTTAGCGTCAGCCGCTCACCAAGCCGTACGACGGCAACTGGCACCACCGGAGCGCCCGGTACTGCCAGGCGCACGAGGCGAAGCACTCCCACCCCCGCGGGGGGCCGGGTTTCGTCATCCGAGTCGGGCGTGTGCGCGGCCAAGTGAACACGACGGTTTGGCGCGGCCTTCGCTGTGGGATCAACTGCCGCTTCGGCATTCCGATCGTAACCACTCATATCTTTTTCTTCCCCGTGGTCGGTGGCATCATCAGGCCGTTCTGTATTCAGCCCTCCTGCAGCACGCCTGCGCCCTTCCGGAATTGATTTTTGGGCAAACCGGCCTGGGAGCTCCGGCATCGTGCTGGTTCGAAACAGCGGTGCTGTACTTACTAGTATCTGCGCCCGGTGGATCTGCGCCGCATGGCCTGCACAGGTTCGCCGGTTGACCTGGGTCCTCCCTCTCCTTTAGCGTCGTGTGCAAGAATCTCAAACTCTGTGTCATGGCGGAGGTGTGCGCTTGATCCTCGTCACGGGTGGTGCGGGTTACATCGGGAGCGTCGTCACCGAGCGGCTCCTCGCGGGCGGCAAGAAAGTCGTGGTGTACGACAATCTCTCCCGCGGCTACCGGGACGCCGTTCCCGGCCAAGCGACTTTTGTGAGGGGTGACATCGGTGATCGCGGAGATCTGCGCCAGGTCTTCGATCGCTATCCCATCGCATCGGTGATGCACTTCGCCGCCTTCGCCCTGGTGGGCGAATCCAGCCGCGACCCGGGTCTCTACTACGAGAACAACGTCACCAAGGCGCTCGTCCTGCTCGAAGAGGTCCAGGCGGCAGGTGTGGGCCGGTTCGTTTTCTCGTCTACCTGCGCGGTGTTCGGCGAGCCCGCTTCGATGCCGATCGACGAGTCGGCCTCGATGAACCCGGTCAATCCGTACGGCGAAACGAAGCTCGCCCTGGAACGGGCCTTACGTTGGTACCGCCAAGCTCACGGCCTGGCTTACTTCTGCCTACGATACTTCAATGCCTGCGGGGCCACCCGCGACCGAGGCGAGAGGCACGACCCCGAGACACACCTGATCCCGCTGGTTCTCCAGACCGCGGCCGGAGAACGGGAGGGAATTCGGGTCTTCGGAGAGGACTACCCGACGCCGGATGGCACCTGCATCCGCGATTATATTCACGTTGAAGACCTCGCCGATGCCCACATCCGTACGCTAGAGGCCCCGCAGGAGGCAAGCGGGGGCTTCAACATCGGTACCGGACGCGGGCACTCGGTTCGCGAAGTCATCGAGGCCGTGCGGCAAGTCACCGGCCGTGCCGTCCGAGAACTGGCAGCGCCTCGGCGCGAAGGAGATCCACCGGAGTTGGTGGCCGATCCGCGTAAGATCGAAGAGCAACTGGGTTGGCGCGCCCGTCACGACTTAGAGTCCGCGGTCCGCAGCGCTTGGGATTTCAAGATGCAACGCGGCTAGCCTAGACTAACGCAGGCTGACCTTCGAGAAGCTCTCGAAAGAATCGCTGAAACCCTTCACCAGCGCCATGTGGTCGCCCCCGGCGGTGATCATGCGGCCCCCGCGGTCCAGGATGCTTTGGGCGTGCTCGGGGGTGCCGGTCGGCGTCCCCCACCAGCGGCCGGTCTTCGAGGCCACCTCGTTCACGCGATCGAGGACATCTTGCAGCGTGGGATTATTGAAGTCCAAAGGCAGACCGTAGCTCAAGCTCAGGTCCGCCATGCCAACGAAGAACAGATCGAAGCCCTCAACCGCGGCGATCTCATCAAGATGCTCGACAGCCTCCTTGTCCTCGATTTGGAACGCCAGGAAGACCTCTTTTGCAACGTGCTCGAGGTACTCTCGCGGATCGTCCATGGCGTAGTTCGCATCGGCGCCGGCACCGTCGAAGCCGCGCTTGCCGAGCGGGGGGAAGCGCGCCCAATCGACCCACTGCCGCGCTTCGGCGGCGCTTCGAATGTGCGGCACCATCAGCCCGTTCGCCCCGAACTCGAGCGCGCGCATCGGGTCGCCGTACTCGGACTTGTGAACGCGCACCATCAGATCGATGCTGGTCGAGCGGCAAGCGAGCGACAGGGGATCGATGGTGTCGTAACCGTGCGAGCGGTGCTCCATGTCGAACCAGATACAGTCGTAGCCGATCCGCCCTACCGTTTCCGCCAGCCAGGGATCGGTAACGCGGCTGACCCCGGCCACCTTGACGAAGCCTCCGCCGCGAAGTTTTTCTAAGACTCGACTCTTGGTCATTCGAGCTATTATGCCCCAAGCCGGTGCGTACGTGATAGGCGGCCTCCATTGATTGTGGGACGATTGGGTTTTCTCTGGAGCATTCGCCAGGCGGCCTTCACGCGAATGACGATGACAACACCGATCCTCCTCGCCGTCACCCTTTTCTGCTTTGCCGCTCCCCGATCGGCTGTTGCACAAGAGGCCCTACAGGTCCGGGACCTGAAGGCGGAGCGGCATACGGTCTTCCAGGGCGGCTACTTCCCACGAGTGATCGCTTTGCCAAACGGGCTCCTGCTCGCCACCTTCAAATACGGCGCGGCACACGTGGGGAAGGGTGGCAAGGCGGGCCTGGTGCGATCGACGGATGGGGGGCGTACGTGGTCGGCGCCTGTGACGATCTTTGACCGGCCCGAAGCGGACGACGGCGTGATCGCCTCGGGACAGTTGGCCGACGGCACGCTCCTGCTCGGCGCGGTCTCGTACTCGTGGCCGGGCGCGACTTATTCACATAAAGGCTGGAAGGCAAACCCCTACGTCATTCGGTCGAAGGACAACGGTGACACGTGGGAAGCGCCGATCTCGGTCGATGTTCAGCCCCTGACCTGGGGGTACCCCTTCGGACGGATCCTCGAATTCGATGACGGGTCGTTGCTGCTCTCCGGCTACGGCGGCTATCTCCCGCGAACTGAAGAAGATGAGCCCGGTGGTCTCGAGAAGCTGCGCGACGCCGGCAAACAACCCTCGAAGCCTCCAGGAAAGCGGGGCACCTTCAGCTTCGTTGTTCGATCTCACGATGGCGGGAAGAGCTGGGGTGATCTCTCCGTCATTGCTCATGCCTTTAACGAGACCTGCATGGCGCCCTTGAAGGACGGCCGATTGATGGCTGTCATGCGCTCGGACGAGGGCGGCTATCTTGCCTCGTCGTTCAGTTCCGACAAGGGACGCCACTGGGGCCGGCCAAACCGCATCACCAAGAATCGTGAGCATCCTGCCGACCTTCTTCGACTCCGTTCCGGCGCCATCCTGTTGACCTACGGCGAACGCAACAAGCCCTACGGCGTGCAAGCGATGATCAGCAGCGATGAGGGCGCCAGTTGGTCGAGGAAGGATCGTGTCATGCTCACTTGGGACGGAGACCACTCTGACATCGGCTACCCGGTGACAGTCGAGAGATCGGACGGGCGGCTCGTCACGGTGTATTACGTGGTCTACGGCGAACGCGACTCTTTTGGCGACAAGGGAATCGCGCCTAAGAACGCCTTCACGAAAGTCGTGATCTGGGACCGGCCGCGGGGATGGTAGCCATGTCTTCAGCGAATCGGCCGATCGTCGATGTCCACGCGCACCTGGGGCAGTTTACCCACAGCGACATGAGTGCGGACGGCGCCCGCCTGTGCGAGCTGTACCGTGAGGCCGGCGTGACCCACGGCGTGGCGTTCTCGATTGAAGCCTGCTACGGGGGCGTCGACGCGGGCAACGCCTATACGCTTGCCGAGGTCGCAAAGGACGAGATGCTGAGCGCGATGGTCGTGGCGCATCCCTACCATTTTGAGGCGTCACGTCGCTGGGTTTCCGAAGGAGTGTCGAACCCCGACGTCGTGGGCGTGAAGCTGCACCCGGTGTTGGGGCAGTACGACGTTCTCACGCACGGTTTGGCGCAGTTGATGGAAGAGGTCATCGGGCCGTCGGGGCTGACCGTCTTGAGCCACGTCGGCAATGAGTCGGCCAACGTGCCGATCGAGAGCTACCTGGAACTGGCTTCGCGGTTCCCCGGGACGTGGTTCATCGCGGCGCATCTAGGGGTGGGCGTATTGGGCCTTCGCCAACGGGCGATCGACGCCTGGAAGAAACGTCCGCTGGAGAACGTGTGGTTCGACATGGGCACCCTGCGGGCCTTCAACACGGGGGCCGTCGAGGCCCTGCTAGAGGCGGTCGGGCCGGAGCGAATCTGTTTCGGTACCGAGGCGCCGCTTTATACGCCCGCACCATTCGTACGGTTGCTCGAAACGTTGGCGGTGACGGAAGAAGTTCGCGAGAAGATTGCCTATAAGAACGCCCTCGCTGTTCTGCCGCGCCTCGCCGGCATCGGGCCTTTCTGCGACCGACTCCGCTAGAACTAAGCGCTTGCCGTCTTGGGTCACGTGAATAATTCAGTCCAACCTACGGTCGCTGGGACCTCAGACCTTCCGACGAGAACAAGGGTTGAGGGGATGCTAAAACTCGCCTGGTTTCGGCTGCCTCTACCCGCCGCGTCGCCGCCAAACTCAGGGACAGGTGGCAAAGGCGCAAGTGTCCGTGACGGTATTGACACTCACAGCGTCGACGATCTCTTTGGTCTGATCAATCGGCGGACCGCCTTGACTCATCTTGTTCGTGTTCAGGTCGATGATCCGAACGGTCCAGGTGGCCTCCTCGATGTTGGCAAGGGAATCCGGATCTCCCCGCATCAGGAACGTGTCGATCTCGTCGGCTTGTTCGATAAGGGCGTCCCGAGTCGATGAGAACATCGTGGGGTCGATGAAGCAGCGGCGCAGGTGCCTGCCGAACGGCCCTTGATCGGCGACCTCGTCGAACTGAATGAACGTGCCTGGTTCCAACGGCAGGTTGCCCAGAATGTCGATGGCCTGCTCGAAGTCCACGTATGTTTCGGCACTAGTGGGGTCGCCGGCGTCGAACAACGCGTCGAGGCCGCGGCCGGCTCGGCGGGAGTACTCGCCGGTCCAGAAAAAGACTCTCGGCGTGAGCTGCTCTACCTGGAAGTCGTCGCTCAGCGTGACCGTGTAGGAAGACGTCGGCAAGATGACGGCCGACGGATCTCTGCGCGTCGGTGTTTTCGTCGTCTCCGAGTTGACGTTCAGCTTCGATGGAAGGCTGATCCCGGCGTTTTTCGCCGAGTTCAGCGTCAACGAGATCTTTCCGAATACTTATCAGCCGTTCAATCCGCCGGGAACCTGTAAGTACCGCTACTTCCCTGACAACTTTACCGAACCGTTTCCTGACCTGGAGTTCCCCCTGTCGGGTGGCTTTGCGCTCGGGTTGCCGGGCTTCGGCATTACTCTGGATGAGAGCACGAACAATGGACCTTTCTCATGAAGTCGAGGTCCGTGAAGATACCGTCGATCTGGCTTCCTTGCGGAAGGTTGAAGAAGCTCGGTTGCGCTTCGACGACGTCGATCCCGAAAGCGGGACTCTGCTCGCCGTTAAGCTCCACGTGCAGTGCACCGCGCCCAACAGGCGTGTTCGAGGGCAGGATCGCGGCGGCCTGATTCTTAAAGTTGAACAGGGGGAAGCCGTCGAAGCGCTCCTTGCCCATCATGACCCAGGTCTTGAAGCCGTTCAGGTCTGTGCCGATCGGCAGATCTTCGACCGAGTTGAGATCGTCCTCGCCCATACCGCGGCCGTAGGTGTTGAAGGCCGTTCCCGGGTTTAGGGCGGATTGTAAAAGGTAGCCTGGCCGGTTGGACCCGAGATTGACAGCGGCGTCGATGCTCGGCGCTTCTGCGGTAACGAGGTCGTCTTGGCTCAGAGTGGCAAGAGTCAGCAGGAAATTAGCCCGCCGTGTCTTACCGTTCGACATCTCAATCCCGGAACGCTCACCGGGGTTGAAACCTTCCGCGAAGGCTCTGACCCGGTAGGAGCCAGCCGCGGGCACGTTCATCTGGGTATACCTGCCCTCATCGTCCGTGATCGTCATGAAGGTTTGCCCGGTGAGCGTATTTTGGATCTCCACCATGACTGCCGGCAGGGCTAAATTGTCAGATGTTTTGACGACACCGATGAGCGTCCCGCCCGTCGGCTGTAGCTGTCCCCCCAGGGGGTGAACGGCTGCTGCCAACAAAGCGATGATCACGACGTTCCTGAAACGCACGCGATGACCTCCACGCCCAACTCCGGTCGTTTCATCCCGAAATACCCGCTCCCGATGGAGCAGAGCATTGCCTTCCCTAGCCTGGGGGAATTGTACCGCCGGCGCGATACCTGGCGCGAACACCTGTCAAGAGGCAATAGAAATGTCCCCTTCGGTAGCCCAGTAGAAGTGCCCCCTTGGTGATAGGAGAGAATCGTCATCGTCGGGGCTGTGGAACTGTGGGAATCGCGCAGCGATTTCCAAGGGGCGGTGGGAAGGGTGGAAAACCATCCACGGTTCCCCGAGCCCGGCACGGCTGCCGCCACAAGGTTTTCCACGCTTTCCATCCGACCCGGCATTTCCACAGCCCTCTTATGAATTCGCAGCTCGTGTTTTCCGCAGCACAGGTCGCCGCCAGGGGTGGTTCGCCGCCGGCTTGCGTCTGGCCACCACGTTCCCCTGCGGTGCCGGCTTCGTCCGCAGCCGTGGCGTCGGCGTGGCGATCACTTCGTGCTCGATCTCGTGCCCCTCAAACCTCACCTGCAAGCTCTCATCGCGCCCCTGTTGGACCGTCACCCGTGCACCCGCCCCCACGCCCTGATTGCGTTTCGGCTTCAACTGCAAACAACGATTCTCGAAACGCACCACCTGGTCGTTGCTCACCACTCGTTCGTACTCCAAGCAGAACACCCCTCGCAGCTCGGTGCCGCGGGGTAGCGCCTGGTGAAAGTCCGCTCCCGCCGCCGGCTCGCAGCAGAAGCGCTCGTTGTGCTCGGCTAAGTACTCCTCGCCGAGGTAACGGTTCGCCGCCTCGTAATCAACGATGCCCCGCAGCCGCATCTTCTTGATCAGGCGGTCCTGGTGCGTGCCGTGATGGCGTTCGACACGTCCCTTGGCTTGCGGCGACGATGCGGCAATGATGCCAATGCCAAGCTTCGCGCACATGCGCCCGAACTGCGTCTCGGGCTTGATGCCTTCCAGTGCTTCCCGCGACGTCGGCTGGCGCTGGTAGACGTTTTTCCAGTCGCAGTACAACGCCTTGGGAACGCCGTGTTGGCGCACCCAGGCTTGGAGCAGATCGGCCGCGGCCCAGGTCGTTTCCTGGCCCGAGAAGCGGCACAGTGCAAGACCGGTCGCGTCATCGACAAAGTTCATCAGACAGGCTTTCGGGCCGCGTCCTTCCAGCCAGTGGTGGTGCGAACCGTCGAGTTGAATCAGCTCGCCGAAGTGCGCTTTGCGTTGCCGCCGGCTGCGATGCGGTGGGCGCTTGCGACTCCGGCTCCACAGGCCCGCCGCGAGCATCCAGCGCCGCAGCGTGCGCACCGACACCTCCAGGCCGTGATCCTGTTGCAGCTGCTCCGCGGCTAGCGTCGGCCCGCAGCGCTGCTGCGGTCGCCCCCATAGTGTTCCCGCACCAAGGCCAACACACGCCGGCGAAACTCCACCGGCTTAGCGCGGTTCGAGCGGCGCCCGACGTTGCCGTGCACCAGCGCCTTAGTCCCGCCCTTGCGATAACGGCTCCACAGGCGCTTGGCTTGGCGGTAGCTGATCTCAAGCCGCGCCGCCGCTTCGTTCAGCTTCCACTCCCCCCGCCGGACCCGGCTTAGCACCTCACTACGCCTCAGCTCCTTGTCGCTCATCCATGTCCTTCCCAATCTTTCACCTCCTCGTGGAGGTCCAGATTAGGGGACATTTCTATTGCCTGCTCATGGGGACATTATCATTGCCTTTCAACATACCTGACGCGAACCTTATTGACTCCCGCATAATATAGAGTCAGTCAAAACAAAGAGAAGACTGTTTCCAGAAGGCCGTGATCAAACGCGGTTTGCGGTACATGCGGCGGAGTGCCTTGCGGGCCCGCTCGTTCAGCTCGCCGTAGTCTTTCGGACAGACGTTCGGCAACTCGTGCTGCTTCCAGTAAGCCCAGATGTATTCCACCGGATTCAACTCCGGCGCATAGGGTGGCAAGTACTCGGTTGCGATGTGGCCTTCGGAGAGTTCGATGAACTCTTGCACCAGGCGGCTACGGTGCGCCGGCAGCCGATCCCAGACGATCAGCAGCGGGCGATCGATATGACGTACCAACGCCTTGAGAAAGTCGGTCACTTGCTCTTTGCCGATCGCACCGGGATAGAGCCGGAAGTAGAAGTTACGCAGCGTCAGCCCCGCCGAGACGGAAAGCTTCTCCCAGTTGAAGTTAAACTGCAGCACCGGTGTTTGGCCACGTGGCGCCCAGGTGCGGCAGCGATGCGGCTTCTGACTCAATCCGCTTTCGTCGATGAAGACGAGCGTACGGCCTTCGTTTTGGGCTTTTTTTTAATGCGCTTCCAGGTCTTGCGCTTCCAGGTGCGGATCCGCTCTTCGTTGCGCTCGCGCGCCTTTCCGGCCGGGCGTTGCGGGCTCCAGTCGAGCGCTCGCAGGATCTTCCAGGCGTGGCCTGCGTGGTATGCGACCCCGAACTCGTCTCCGGTCAGCCGAGCCACCCGCGGACAGCTCCACAGGGGCGTTGGGAAGCCGTGGGCTTCCGGGCCTTCCAGCAGCAGCGACGTCAGGCGTTCGCGTTGTGCGGCATCGAGGAGCGGCTTGCGTCCGGCGCGCCCGGCCTGGCGGAGTCCGGCCGCACCCTGCTCGCGGTATTGCCGCCGCCACTCACTGACGGTTTGGCGAGCGACGTTCAGCCGTCTCGCCGTCTCGGACTGATTGTGGCCTTGGTGGAGCAGCCGCATCGCTTCGAAACGGCGCTTCTCCAGCGCCTTGAAATCCCGCTTCACACCTTTGGGGTTGCCCATACATATATAGATGCTCCACACTGTCAAAAAGTGTCATAGTAATTTGCGGGATTCAATAGGACCGTATCGACCGTGCGGCGGGCGAACAGCGGTGGAAAGAGGGGGTGTCAGCGGGTGCCGCCGCATTGTCGATAGAGGTTATAGGAGGAAGCCGGGCTCAGGCCTGGCTATGTGGATTGTAGGGGTTTGCTCGGTCGTCGGACAGCAGGAGGAGGACCTTTCGTGAGTCGAACGGGGCTTGGATCGCCCGGATTGCTCTGATGTGTGGAAGCAAGGAAGTCCTCGAAGACGGGCGAATCAGCCCCACAGAAAGACGCAGGGCGCGGCAGTGCTAAGCGCCTCCTTGCGGCCAGGGCCCGCGGCACGGTGAACACGACATGGCAGTAACGCACGGGAAGCAGTTCCTTGGCCCGTGCGGCCAGCCAGCGGTCGCGCGCCGCCGACTGACACTTCGGGCAGTGTCGGTTGCAGCACGAGTTGTAAGCGATCCGTTCGGCCGAGCAAGAATCGCACTGTTCGATGTGAGCGCCCTGGGCGGCGCTGCGACACGAGCCGATGTCGCGAAGGGTCTTGCGTTGGCGGCTGGAGAGACGGTGTCCCCAGCGTTTGAGCAACTCCCCTTCGTGTTGGTGAATGACAGCGGCCACTTCCAGCCGATGGCGGCTCATCGCCGGCGGCCATCACCGTCGTGAGTGAGTCCCTCACGAATCTCGAGTTCTTCCAAAGGACTCGTGATCCCCTGCGGGCGCGGTTCTGCGACATGCAGATACCGCGCCGTCGTCTTGAGGCTGACGTGCCCTAGCAAGACCTGGATGGTGCGCAGATCCGTTCCCGCTTCGAGCAGATGTGTGGCGAACGAATGTCGCGGGATGTGCGGCGTCGCCGGCTTGCGGATACCCGCCTTGCGGCCGAGCTTTTGGCAGATCTGCCGCACCCCCGAGGGGCGCAGCTTGGCGCCGCGCATACGCCCCGGAAACAACAACTCGTTCGGCTTCGCCCAGCGCCAGTACAGACGCAGCAACTCCAGTAGCTTCGGTGACAGCATCACCTGCCGAGGCTTCTGTCCTTTGCCACGGCGCACCAGGATCACCATCCGCTCCGAGTCAATGTCGCCCGGTTCGAGCTGCAACACTTCGTCGAGACGCAACCCGGCTCCGTAGAACACTCCCAGGATCGCGCGATGCTTCAGATTCACCGTCTCGTCCAGCAGCACCGTCACTTCTTCGCGGCTGAGCACGACGGGGACTCGACGCCGGATCTTGGGTCGAGCGATCCGTTCGACAACCCAAGGTTGCTGGAGTGTTTGGCTGTAGAAGAACTTCAGCGCCGCCGTGCGCACCCCGAACGTCGATCCTGCGAGTTGACGCTGCTCGATCAAGTACAGTTGATACTCGCGAATCTGCTCCGGGCCCAGTTGCTCCGGCGACTGGCCGAAATAGCGGGCGAAATCCTCAACGGCCTTGGTATAGCTGCGCATCGTCTGCGGCGAGTAGTTGCGCCACCGCAGGTCTTCGATCATCCTCTGACGTAGCTTGGTCATGAACGACCTCCTTTCGGTCGCTCCTTGTTGCGCTACCTCAACAAAGCCTCAATACCTCCCCCCTGCAGGCCCTCCCCTCACCTCTGCCGCGCATAGCGGCTTGGTTGTGTGCCGGGCATGTCTGACAGCTTGGAGGTGAAAGTCCTCTGCACAGCCTGATGGAGGTGAAGTGCTAGGGAAGCGCAAGGGCGTCGTCGCGAGGCGGGGTCCAGAGGAAGCGTGGAACAAAACCGCGACCTGACGAACAGAAACCGGATAAGAGGCATCTTTGGTCGGACGAGCGGACAACTGATCGCGAAGTCCAGTTCCATCAAGGGCCAAGGCTGTAGATTCGGCAGGTGTGCGGCGAAGGCGGTCAGACTTACCCCGGGAGGTCTGCGTTCCGTCCCGCTGTTTGGGACTGGGGGGAGCCGCGAGGCGACCTGATCGGGGCGCAGAAGTCAGCAGAGGGCATAGTAGGCCATGCAGTCGGCAAGGCTAGTAAGGCACTCCACAAGTCGAAAGACGGAGCCAACAGATAGGCCGAACCGAGAACGATGGCCGAAGGCCCGAACGGAAGAGAGCGGCAAGTAAGACTCGCAACTCATGGACGGCAAGCGGCAGAAAACCCAGCAACGACTGGCCTTCATGGACGAGCCAAAGGGTGAAGCCCCGAGGCGCGCTCGGCAAGGGACCGAACCGTCCGCGGTGAAGCGGGAATCTGAAAGCGCGGCGCGAGAAGAACGACTGATGGAGGAGGTGTGCGAGCGAAGCAATCCCGTAAAGGCTTGGAAACAAGTTCGGGGTAACAAAGGGAGTCCGGGTGTTGATGGCAAGACCATCGACGAAACGCTGGACGACCTTCGCAAGCACTGGCCAGCCATCCGGGAACAGTTGCTTCAAGGAACGTACAAACCGCAACCGGTGCGCAGGGTGGAAATCCCGAAGCCCGGCGGCGGGGTCAGGAAGTTGGGCATCCCTACGGTGCTCGACCGACTGATCCAGCAAGCGGTCTTGCAGGTTCTGCAGAAGCGCTGGGACCCGACGTTTTCCAACAACAGCTATGGCTTCCGACCGGGACGTTCGGCGCATCAGGCGGTGACTCAGGCGCAAGCCTACGTCGCCGCAGGCTATCAGTGGGTCGTAGACATCGATCTGGAGAAGTTCTTCGATCGAGTCAACCATGACCTGCTGATGGCTCGTGTCGCCAAACGTGTCCCCGACAAGCGATTGCTGAAACTCATCCGGGCGTTTCTAACCGTCGGGGTGATGGACGACGGGCTGGTGAGTCCTGCCGATGAAGGCACGCCACAAGGCGGACCGTTGTCGCCGTTGTTGTCGAACCTCGTGCTCGGCGATTTGGATCGCGAGTTGGAACGGCGCGGCCATCGCTTCTGCCGCTACGCCGGCGACTGTAACATCTACGTTCGCAGTCGCAGGGCGGGGGAACGGGTGATGGCCGGCGTCTGTAAGTTTCTTACAAAGAAACTCCGACTCAAGGTCAACAAATCGAAGAGTGCGGTGGCTCGACCCAACGATCGGAAGTTCTTAGGCTTTCGCTTGACGACCGGAGCGGAGCCTCAGCGATTGATATCGCCCGAGGCGTTGCAAAGGTTCCAAGCGCGAGTGCGAGAGCTGACGAGCAGGACGCGCGGGATCAGCATTGAGCGGATGATCGGCTCATTGAGGCCGTATCTGCTCGGCTGGCGGAGCTACTTTGGCTTCAGCCAAGACCCGCTGGTGTTTCGCAACCTGGATGCGCGGATCCGCCGGAGACTCCGCATGATGACCTGGCGGCAGTGGGGGAATGGGCCGACCCGATTCGCCAACCTACGGCGATTGGGCGTGCCGCATTATCGTGCGGCCATTGCCGCCGGTTCCGCCACTGGTTTGTGGGCCATGTCGCGGCACGCGGCTGTCCAGCAAGCGCTGCCCAATGTCTATTTCGATTCGCTCGGCCTTCCCAGATTGTCGGCATCTTCGAACGCTTAACTCCTCCGAACCGCCGTGGTACGGGACCCGTATGCCCGGTGGTGTGACAGGGAAAGCTTGCGAGGGCCTACCTATGTCGATCAACAACCGATCGCACTCGCTCTCGGCCCAGAGCCTCGGTAGCCGCCTGATGGGACTCGACTTCGGCTCGCTCGGCGACCGATTGAGGAAGCTCTGACACCTGGATCGCTCAATGAGAAATCGTTTCTCGGTAGCTAACCGACGTTGCTCAAGCGGCAGTGTTGAGTGTTCTTTACGGTGAGGTTGATTTCGTGAACAGGCGCTACCCCCGCGCCTCGTCACCCTCGTAGCGGTAGCCTACCCCGTGGACCGTGCGGATGATCCGTGGGTTCTTGGGATCCCGTTCGATCCGCTTGCGGAGTTGTGAGACATGCTGATCCAGCGTGCGGCTGTTCGCCATGTGAGCCAGGCCCCAGCACTCGTTGAACAGCGTATTACGATCCACGACCTGACCCGGCATCCGATGGAGCAGTTGCAGGATCTTCACGTCCCGCAGGCTCAGGTCGACGACGTGCTCGCCCCGGCGGGCCCGCAGCTCCGCCGGGAGGATCTGTAGGTCGTCCATGCGGAAGGGCTTGCGGTCCGCCTGGTGGCGGTCCCGGGCCATGCAGCGGCGTGTGACCGCCCGAATACGCGCCAGCACCTCGCGCACACCGAACGGCTTCAGGATGAAGTCATCGGCCCCCAGTTCGAGGCCCACGACCTTGTCCACCTCTTCCGACTTGGCGCTGATGAAGATGATCGGCACGTCGGCGTCGGTGCGGCGGATCTCACGGCAAACCTCATACCCGTTGACGCCCGGCATCATGATGTCGAGACAGAGGAAGTCGGGCGATTCACGTCGGTAGAGCGCAAGCGCCTCGTCGCCGTCCGCGGCGGCGACGGTCTCGTAACCTTCGCCCTGCAGGATCTCCTCGAGACCGGCCCGGATGTTGCGGTCGTCTTCGGCAATCAGCACTTTCATGGTTCTAACCAGCCAAGGGCTGCGCCCCTGATATCTCTACGGAACCGTGACCGAAATGTAGGGGCACAGCATGCTGTGCCCGTGTTCGGGTCAAGTCGCCCGTTGGAAGCCGCCGGGCACGGCATGCCCCTACATTCTCGGTTGTAACGACCGTCGTCTAACGAGAACGAAATTCTTGTCGTGCTCGGCATAACGGTCTAACGATCGGCCGGCGCAAGCGGACAGTGGAGAGTGACACGGAAGCGCGCGCCCGGCTCCGACGGCTCCAACTGCAGATCGCCCCCGTGAAGGCGGGCCAACTCCCGGGAGATGGCCAGGCCGATCCCCGTCCCGCCGACCCCCTCGGTGAGGGCGCTGCTCACGCGGTAGAAGGGTTCGAAGATCCTCTGCCGCTCGCGCGCGGGAAGACCGGGGCCGCGGTCGGCCACCGTGATCTCGACCCTGTCCCCGCGCTGCCGGCTGGCCAACTTCATGTGCTTCCCTCCGGCCCCGTACTTCTCGACGTTACTGATCAGGTTACCCACAATCTGCTCGAGGGCGTCTGCGTCGAAGGACGCGGCCTCCCCCGCTCCCGGCGTGAACTCGACCTCGACCTCTTTGGCCTCTAGGGCGGGCCGAAAGTGGGCGACCACGCCTCGCAGCACGTCGTCGACGACCCCAGGTTGTCGGTGAAGCTCAAGCGCTTTGCGCTGTTTGCGGCTAAAGGTCAGCACGTTGCCGATCAGGCGGCTGAGCCGCTGGCTCTCCGAGACGATCACGCCAACATGGCGCCGCAAGCGCGGGTCTCGGTCGTCCGTGTCATTCTCCAGCAACTCGGCGTACATGCGGATGTTGGTCAGCGGCGTCTTCAGCTCGTGGGACACCTGGTTGACGAAGCTCACTCGTTGCGCCGCCTCGCGCATCTCACGGGATTGCTCGCGATAGAAGTAGTAAGTCAGGCCGATCACAACCGCGGCGAGCCCGGCGAGCCCGGCTGCCAGGTTAAGCAAAAGGCCCCCGGCGACGGCCGAACCGAAGACCGCGCCCGCAGCGTGGTACTCGAGGCTCCACGCACCGAGCGGTGCGCCTAGATTCAGGGACGTCACGGGACGCGCGTCGTCCGCCGCCTCGAACGAGCCCCACTGATAGAGCAATCGGCCCGCGGAATCCATCAGCCGGATTCGCCCCTCGGTAAGCTCGGGGGCCAGCGCATCGGTCTCGGGCAACGAGGCGATCAGCTCAGCGAGCAGCCGCGTACGATTGATCTCCGCCGCGTGGATGCGCTCTCCATCCCGCGCCCAAAACATCCACTGCAGGCCCTTGCCCCAATACCAAGCGTGCCGGCCGGTGCGCGGTGACGCCTCCGCCGCCTGCTGCAACGCCGCTCCAGCCGCGGAGCTCTCCTCGCCCAGTGCGGGGCCCGCCAGCACGCCGCCATCCCAGATCTGCTCAGTGCGCACAAGCGACTCGCGCTCCGCCGCGGTGAGGCCGGCTGTTGTCCCGACAGGCGGAAAAAGCAGACGACCGTCGGCGTCGAGCACGTAGTACTGCTCGACATAGGGTGACTCCCGGCTGCGCCTCCGCAACTCACCCGCATCGACTGTGAACGGGCTCATCTCGGCCAACACACCCTGCTCGTAACTCTCCATCGAGCGGGCCAGCGCTGCGTCTACGGCGCGCAACTGGCCCAGCATCAGCTCGCGGAGCCCGTGCTCGAGGATTGTCTGCTCATCTCGCACGATCCTCGCCCCCAACCATCCGGCGATGGCCAGGGGCGTGATCACGATCAGCACCAGGACGATGATCAGCTTGGGTTTCAATCTCTACTTTCGCTGGGTCTTGGTCTTGTATTGCAACTCCTGTTGCCGCTTCCGCTCCTTGTTCCAGGCTTTGTCATCCAGTCTCTCGCTGGCTTCGTAGTTCGCGTCCGCGTCGAGTCCCAGACGGGAGTCGTCGTACTTCTCCGCCTCTTTTTTGAGATAGACCGAGTTGGCCCGGAAGGCCTTGCGGGCGTCTTCGATCTTACCGTCATCGCGCAAGGCCGTCGCGACCTCGTTGCGCTCGACGCCGACTTGGCTGACCACCGCCACCATCACTTCGCGGTTGCTCGCCCGCTCGACGGCAGCTTGCGAGCCGGTGAAAGTCACCGACGCACCACCACGGAGCGTTGCCTGGGAACCCGTCAGCAGATCGTGATAGCTCACCGTGACATCGCCGACAGGCCGCACTCTTCCTGCCCCGGCCTCCGGCAGGTCAACCTCCAGCAGCAGGTAGCGGGTTTGGTCCCGATAGAGCTGGCTCAGGGAGGCATAGACGTCCTGTCCGGAGATCTGCGCCTGACGCCCCAGAATCCGTATCGGCCGCACGCCTCCGTGGCAGTGAATGTGGATCGTCACACCTTGGGCCACCGTCGACAGCGCGTCACCGAACTCCGTCGCAAAGGCGGCCTCGAGATCACCCTCGTCCTCGACGAAGAAATGGTTGCCGTCACTGGCCATCGCCAGACGGGTCATCAGGTCCTCGTTGTACTGCAAGCCGAGGCCGATGGTCGTGACCGTGATGTCCTCGCGGGCCAGCGAAGCGCCTAACTGCGCCAGCTCGCCGGGCGAGCTCGGACCGACGTTGGCCAGTCCATCGGATAACAGTAAAAGGGTGTTGACTCGATTTCGGTCGAGGAACTTGCGCAGCTCGCGGGCCCCTTTGCTTACGCCTGCGAACAGCGCCGTCTTTCCACCCGCGCCGATGCTGCGGATCGCGCGGCGGATCGCCTCGCGGTCGTAGAGCTTCGTCGCGGGCACCAACACGTCCACCGTGCTTTGATAAGTGACGATCGAAACGACGTCGTCGTCGCGAAGCTTGCCGATAGCCATGATGGCGGCTCGCTTGGCCTCCTCGATCTTGCGCCCCTGCATCGATCCGGACCGGTCGAGCACGATGGCCACGTTGACCGGCGCGCGCCGGCTCCGCTCCTGCTTGAGGCCGGTCAGCGCGATCCTCAGATAGGCCTTCTGCCGCGCTCCGGTCAATACGATCGGCTGGGACATTTGTACATCCAGCCCGACCGAACCCTTCGCGGCGGCCGGTATGGCCGGAACGACGAGCGCGAGCAGCAGCAAGGCCCGTGCCCAGGTCTTGATTGTTGTATTCGTTTTCATTGCGGTCTCCTTTTGTGAACCGGTCAGCGTGTGTCGTGCGTCCTGACACTCTTGCTGAAGTCTTGCTGATTTCAACCTACCGGCACACGTCGACGAAGTGGTCAGCAAGCCGCAAGGAGATTGTAAGAATAGTGTAAGGCCGCCGCGGCAGGGTCAAACCGACCATCCCTAATCCGTCCGCAAGGTTGCCGGTAACAGAGGAGGCAAGTCCGCGAAGCGGACGATGGAAAGTAGCCCGCGGCGCAAGCCGTGGGAACTCGACAGGCCCACATGACAGGGAGCCCCGGCAGGGGCGAAGGAGAACGGAAGCAAGCCTCCATGTTCACTAAGATCGAGTATCAACCGTGCCGGTTCGGGCGCCCAAAGGGTGATGAGGATCAGGAGCTCGCAGGTCTCTTAGGAATCAGCCGTTTCTCGGTTTCCTCGAGCCGCTAGGCACCGAGAGGAAAACACCTCGAACGCCCCTGCCGGGGCTGCAAAGCGCTTGGCAATGCTTACCCACAGCTTGCGCAGTGAGCTATTCTCTCATGCCCCTGCCGGGGCGGAGGGTGGACTCGTCGAGGATTACGTACGGATTTGGGACCATCCCCATCGTCGGAAGTGACATGTCATCCTCGGGTCACGTGGGGAAGGACCCGCTGAACCAGGGCGGGTACGTATTCACGGACCGTAGCGGTACAATCTCCGTGTTGTGATCGGCCGAACCATCTCGCACTACCGCATCACCGAGAAGCTCGGTGAGGGCGGCATGGGTGTCGTCTATAAAGCCGAAGACACCAAGCTCGAACGCACCGTCGCACTCAAGTTTCTGGCTGCGCATCTGCTCAACGACGCCGAAGCCAAGGCACGCTTTCTGCGCGAGGCCAAGGCGGCAGCGGGCCTACACCATCCCAACATCTGTCCGGTGTACGAGATCGGCGAAGCGGAGGGGAAGACGTTCCTCTCGATGGCCTTTATCGATGGGGAGCCGCTCGAAGCCCACATTGAGCGAGGGCCGATGCCGCTGAAGGAAGCACTCGACATCGGCCGCCAGACCGCCGACGGCCTGGAAGCGGCGCATGACAACGGCGTTGTCCACCGCGACATCAAGCCGCCAACGTGATGGTCGACGCCAAGGGCCACGCCACGATCATGGACTTCGGCTTAGCTCGGCTGACCGAAGCCTCCCGCCTCAGAAGGGCCGATCAAACCATGGGTACCGTCGCCTACATGTCGCCCGAACAAGCCCAGGGCATGGAGGTGGACAACCGGTCGGATATCTGGGCGTTGGGAGTTGTGCTGTACGAGATGGTGCGCGGGCAAAGGCCGTTTCAAGGCGAGTACGACCAGGCGTTACTTTATGAGATTGTCCACGAAGAACCCGCAGCATTGACCGGCCTACGCACCGGCGTTCCGATCGAGCTGGAGTTCACCGTCGGCAAGTGTCTGGCGAAGGATCGCGATAACCGCCCTGCGTCGGCGCAGGAAGTGGCTAGGGAGCTGCGCACTCTCGGGGAGAAACTGACGTCAGGGCACTCGACGATTCTGCGAGCGATGAACATGGCCGCAGGCAGCCCGACGACCACGGCGGCGAGCCAGACAGGAAACCTCGCAAGGACTTGGCTGTGGCCTGCCGTGGCGGCGGGACTCGCGATCGTTGCGGTCGCCCTGGCATTGATCGGTTTTCGCGGTGAACCGGGACCCGCGACCACTCGCCTTTCCATCCCACTTCCGCCGGGGCAAGAGATCACCAGTAGCCCGGCCATTTCCGACGATGGCCGGATCATCGCGTACGCCACGCAACAAGGCACGGATGAGCCGCAGCTCTATTTGCGCCATCTGGATTCTCTTGAGGCGCGCCCGGTGGCGGGTTCGAGTGGCGCCCGGCAACCGTTCTTTTCGCCCGATGGGAAATGGGTGGCGTTCTTCGCGGAGGGGCAGCTTCAAAAAACGGAGGTTGTTGGGGGTACACCCATCCGGCTGGCCGAAGCCGCCGTTCCCTTCGGTGGAACCTGGAACCAGGACGACACGATCATCTACGCCGCGTCGCTCGGGTCTGGACTCCTGCGGATTCCCGCCAGCGGCGGAACGCCCGAGACTCTGACCAGGCCAGGCGGCGCAGCAGCGGGGTATGCTCACACCTTCCCCCGGGTGCTTCCCGGAGGACGAAGTGTTCTCTTCGGGATATGGGGGCAAAACCAGGGCAGCGCGGTGCTCTCGCTAGACTCAGGCCAGTGGGAAATGGTCTTACCTTCGCCGAACTGGGCGTCCGCGATTTTCGATTCGACTGGTGGTTCCGCGGGTCGCCTGCTGGTCATCGACCAAGCCGCCGGCATCAGAGCTGCGCCTTTCGACGCCGCCCACCCCGCGCGCACCAGCGCCGATACTTCCGTCCTGGCCAACGTGTACAACGACGTAGAGTACGAGGCCCGGGGGTGGCTGTCCGTCTCGAAAACCGGCACTGCGGTCTACGCGCCCGGCAACCCGGCAAAGTCAACGTTGGTGTGGGTCGACAAGGAGGGCACGACCGAATCGCTCGGTGCGGACCAGGGTATGTATCGGGAGGTTACTCTCTCGCCCAACGGAACGAAGGCAGCCGTCAGGCAGGCTATGGAGCTTTGGACTCACGATTTGCAGCGCGGGACGCGCAGTCGTCTAACGCCGGCGAACACCTTTAATTTCTTGCCGCTGTGGAGCAGCGACGGTGCGTGGATTATTTTCGGCTCAAATCGAGGAGGCGACTGGGACATCTACTCCCAACCCGCCGACGGATCGCGGCCCGCGGAAGCCCTGCTCTCTCGGCCCTACGACCAGTTGCCGACCTCGGTTTTGACCGATGGGACTGTACTCTACCACGAGATCAACCCCCAAACCGACTTTGACCTTTGGACCCTGTCGCCGGGTGGCCTGTCGCAAGAGGGAACGACCTCGCCTTTTCGGGTAACCCCATTCAACGAAAGGGAAGCCGAGGTCTCGCCGGGCCCGGAGGGCGGGCCGCGCTGGGTCGCGTATACGTCTAACGAGTCGGGGCGAAACGAGATCTACGTGCAGTCGTATCCCAGTGGAGCGAACAGGATGCCGGTCTCCACCGGAGGCGGGGACTTGCCCAGGTGGTCGCGCGACGGCCGGGAGCTATTCTACATAACCGGAGACGCCGTAGCCGCCGTGGCGATTCGGCCGGACGGGTCGTTCGGCGCTCCTCGTGGGCTATTTGACCGGACGAACTTCTACACCAGCCGTTTCCGCAGCTACGATGTCTCGCCGGGCGGCAAACGGTTCTTGATGATCCAGCGCGATCCGGGTTCCGTCCCGCGCCAGCTCAATGTGATTCTCAATTGGTCAGATGAATAGTGACGGCGTGCCCGAGGACGACGCCGCAGGGTTCAAACCGACACTCTCCATTAGCGGAAGCCCTTCTCAAATCCCCACCCGCTCAAGGCTCCACAGCCGCGAGCTTATCCTCAGAGTGGTCAGAGTGAGAAGAGCGGAACCGCCATAATGTCCGGCATGCGCCGGCCCCTTGCTGTTCTCTGGTTGACCCTCACGGTCAGCACGCTTCTCGCCGCGCAGCAGGACGCCTGGACGCGGCCTTTTCCGGGGCATCGCGTGATCGGCAACCTCTACGCCGTTGGGACCTATGACCTGGGGGTCTTTCTGATCACCTCAACGGAGGGACACATCCTGATCAATACAGGGCTTGAGGACTCGACGCTGCTGATCCGCGAGAACATCGAGTCCCTGAGCTTTCGGCTGGAGGACGTCAAGATCCTGCTGACGATGCAGGCGCACTGGGATCACACGGCTGCGCTCGCCGAGGTCAAGGAGATCACTGGCGCGGGGATGTGGGCGACCGCCGGCGATGCGCCGGTGCTGGAGGACGGGGGTTTCAGCGATCCGCACTTGGGCGGGAAGGTGTGGTTCAAGCCGGCCAAGGTGGACCGGATCATCAAGGACGGCGAAGTGATCGAGCTGGGCGAGACGCGGCTGAGGGTGGTGGAGACCCCAGGGCACACGAGAGGCAGCGTGAGCTACACGATGAAGGTGAGTGAGGGGGGTCGCGACTACGACGTCGTGATCGCGAACATGGGTTCGATCAATCCCGGCAAGCGGCTCGCGGTCGATCCGACGTACGCCGGCGTGGCAGAGGACTTCGCCGAGACGTTCCGCAAGCAGAAGGCGCTACCAGTGGACGTGTGGGTCGCGGCGCACGGCTCGCAGTACGGATTGCACAACAAGTACAAGCCTGGGCAAGCTTACAACCCTGAGACGTTTGTGGACCCCGAGGGCTATCGGGGCGCGGTGGGGCTGCACGAGAAGCGGTACTTGGAGCAGTTGGCGGCAGAGCGGCACTGAGCCGAGCCCCGGCGATTGAAACCCCAGCATGTGAGCGTGTCGATTGACGTATCCCGTGGGAACTTCGGCCCCCGTGCCGGTGTCTATGGTTCCTTAGGTGACTGGTCCCTTACATTGGACGAAGAGAGTTTTTCTCGGGCTGGTGGGGCTGCTCTTGATCGCCGCCCTTGCCGGCGCGTCGTATCAGTGGCTTGCGGGCCGCAGCGATCTCGCCACCACCCCTCCGCCGGGAAGACTCGTGGATGTCGGAGGACACCGCCTTCATATCTGGTGCACCGGTTCGGTCGAACCCGGGACTCCTACTGTACTTTTTGATTCTGGACTGGGCGGCGGAGCCTTCAGCTGGGCCCATGTTGCGCCGGAAGTAGCGAAATTTACGCAGACGTGCACATACGACCGGGCGGGAATGGGCTACAGCGACCCGGGGCCCACTCCGCGGACGAGCGGTCAGATCGCTAAGGAGCTTGCTGCGCTGATCCAGAACAGTGGGATTGCCCGCCTCGTCATCCTGGGCGGCCTTTCGTTCGGCGGTTTCAATACACGAATTGTTGCGTCGGAGCACCCTGATCTGGTCGCCGGCCTCGTGCTGGTGAGTGCATCCCATGAGAATCAGGGCGAGCGCTACGCTGCCGCTGGAGTGTCCTCGGGCAAGCCTCCCGACATCATGCTCAAACTAGGACTCATCGCGGCGTCTTTAGGAATCCTTCGATTGATGGGCGTGACCCTCGCGACTCCGCCGGAGCAGGCCCATCCCCAGGTGCGCGAGTTTGTGCGCGCGACGATCTATCGCACCAGCCGCTACCACGCGATGGGCGACGAACTTCAGCACACCAGGGAGAGCGGACGTGACGTCGCCGCTACCCGGCGGCAGCTGACCATCCCACTTGTGGTTGTGTCGGCGGGGAAGGGGACAGGCGTCCGAGCCGAGGTCAGCCGGGAGTTGCAGGCCGACATGGCTACGCTGTTCACTCGGGCGTGCCAGGTCATCGCAGAGGATTCGCGCCACGGCATCGGGAATCAACCGGAGCTTGTTGTCGAAGCGATTCGGGAGGTGCTACTGGCAGCCGGGGACGAGGTCCGGAAGCCTGGCTGCTGATTTCACTCGCGAGCGACTTCCGAGAATCCCCAGCGCCGACGGTTGTCGAACTCAGGCGCGACGCCTGGGCGGCGGCGGCGGCAACGGCGCCCGTAGTGGTGGCGGAGGTTTCGAGGCGTCAAGCTTTGAGGGAGACAGCGCCGTAGCTTTGGCGACTCGCTCCCCTCTCAGATCGAGCATCTGCCGGATCGCTTGGTCGGCTTGGGTCACGAGTCCGGCTGCGTCGGATGCGGTGGCGGCCATCTCGGCCTTCGTTCGCAGCAGCAGGTTGCGATAGGCCAGCGCGTCTTCATGAGCAGGATCGAGGACAAGTGCTTGCTGCAGGGACTGCAAGCCCTTTTCCACGGCATCGCTGTGTTCTCGACGAAACTGATCGCGGATGGCTGGATCTGCAATCGGCGCCGGGTCGCTCGGGGGTTGACGAGCCTCCTGCCGAGCCCGCATCTGTGCTGGGAGCGCCCGGGCCCACTGAATCACGCCGCTGGCGTAGAAAGCGTCCGCTGATCCCGGGACAACTCTCAGGTATTGCTCGACAGCATTTTCCGCGCCCGCGAGGTCCTGGCTGTTCAGTTTCACGATGGCTTGATTCCACAGCGCGGTTGGGTTGGCCGGGTCGATTGCCAGGACCTGAGCATAGAGGTCCAATGCTCGGGACGCTCCTCCGGCACCACTAGGCGCTTGCTGCTTAGCCGCACGAGATGCATGAGCGTTGGCAAGATGGAGCAGTCCAATCTTGTGGTTCGGTTGGAGCTGGACGGCGCTCTCGAACTGGACGATGGCTCCGTCGAGATCGGACTTGCTGAAGAGCTGCACCCCTTGAGTCATGAGTGCTTCGAAGGTCTGTCCGACGAGCGGGCAGACCATGCTTGTAAGCAGCGCAAGGCGCAGTAGGGCCGGCATTCGAGTGCCCTCCTATCGGTGGGTTTACTGGTTAGGGATTGACGTTCGGTCGCTTCATCACTCGAGGCGGCGGTGCAGGTGGAGGTGGTGGTTCGGGCGACGCGAGCGACACCGGTGGGTCGGGCATTCTCGGACGAAGCCACTGGGCGCTAAACCACCCCGTGAGTAACAACGCCGCCGTAGCAAGAGCGAAGCCACACCGATTGGCCATGGCGGTCGCGTATGCCCGTCGGTCGAGCAGCGCCCTGATGCGCGACGTTAGGTCCCCGGCGTCGAGCACTCCCGGCGCGAGACGCGCTTGCGTGTTGTTGCCAAGTGACGAAACCAGAGTCATGACCGATCGGGCGTACTCTTGCGAGTTGAGAATGCGCTCAGCGACGACAGCGTCACAAGCTTTCTCACGACTCGCCTTGAGGCGGGTCTTGATCCACTGCGTGACAGGATGGGCGGCGACAACGGTGGCAAGCAGCTCCAGCCAGAAGTTAAAGCGAAAGTCCCGGCGGCTTATGTGGGCCACTTCATGTGCGACGGCCGCACTGAGAACCGCCTCATCTCGCTCTAGAGCGAAAGATCGTGGCAACAACACAATAGGACGCTTGCTACCCACCGTGGCGGGAGCCGGGACATCACAGATCTTGACTTCCGGCCTTGGAATCGCCAGCGCACTGGCGGAGATTTCGGCGATCTTCAGCAGCGTGTCTGACGGCGCCGCCGCGAGGGGCAGCCTTCTTAGCACACGTACATGATTCCAAGAACGTAGAAACAAACACACCCCCATGGCAATGCTGCCCCAAAAGGCGAACACCAGCAACTCCGCGGCGATCCAAGGGGCGTCAACGGAAACTTGAGCTGAGCGACCTCCGGCCACCCGGCTGGCCGCCCAAGCAGGCAGTGCAACCGAGGCCGCCAACGCGCCGACCCATAGCATGTACTCGGTTTGTGGATGAGGCCGTCTGATGAGCCTAAGCGCAGCGAACGAAGCAGCCGCGATCACCGGGATCTGCCAGGCTGCGTTGACGACGAAGACGGCGGTCCAGTCAACGAACGCTTCCATCATGAGGTCTCCTCTTGTTGCTCCCGTTCGAGAAGTTGCTGTATCTCGACAAGTTGCTCAGGCGTGATTTGGGAGTTCTCCACCAAGTGGAGCACGAGCTTTTCAGGAGAGCCTCCGAACATGCGGTCAATCAATTCACGGGCTGCTTGGGAGGCCGCGATCGCTCGCGAAAGAGTCGGGTGGTAGACGTAAGCTCGGCCTTCGAGCACGCGGTCGACTTTGCCCTTCCGCTCCAGAATGTTCAACATCGTTTGCACCGTCGTGTACGCCAGGTCGCGCTTCTTAGCCAGTGCTTCGCGCACCGACTGGACATTTGCAGGGGCAATACGCCAGAGCACCTCCATCAGTTCAAGCTCAAGGGGCGTCAGGCCGCCGGGCTGCTTTTTCCGTGCCATCTCCTAATTGATTAGGAGTCTAGCACCCGGCCCCGGGGTTGTCAACTAAAAAATTAGGAGATGCGTGGTTTCGCGAGATCGACCCCTTGCGCAACCTGCCTGGAGCTTAGGCCGCGGGAGCCGGCTCCTCGTCACTCCGGTTCAGTAGTCCCGGTGGCTTTCCGACTGTTTTGGTGCGTCTCGCGTCACGACGAGGCTCGTCGTCCGCGAAGGGAAAGGGCACGGGTGCCAGGCTGGGAGTCCGACAGCGCACTAATCGCTGGCTGGTTCAACGAGCACTTGCGCTGAGGCTGTGCGGCTTCGGCGATTCTGAACGCCGTAACACGCAACGCTTCCGAAGTCCGGTGCACTGAAGCTACGGTGTCTGACCGCACCTCTCGATGCCGTGACACAAGAGGCGTTTGACATTACATAGAAGTACAATGTATAGTTCTTCCAGGTATTGTGACGCGAGATGAACGTCGGTAAAGATCTGGTTGCCGCCTCGGCCACGCCGCTCGTTTTGGCCATCCTGGCTGAGGCTGAAAGCTATGGCTACGCCATCATTAAGCGGGTGAGCGAACTCTCCAGCGGTGAGCTGCAGTGGACCGACGGGATGCTCTACCCCGTGCTGCACCGGCTCGAACGGCTCGGTCAAATCGAGGGTCGGTGGGGGAAGTCGGAAACTGGCCGCAAGCGAAAGTACTACCGCATTACGACTCAAGGGCGGGAGCAGCTGGCGAAGCAGCGAAGACAGTGGCAGGTGGTGGACGCGACCTTGCGCGGCATTTGGCCAACCGCTTCCCAGGCTCTCTTGGAGCGGGGCTGAAGGCGAATGTCTGGAACCGGGAGCGAGGATTCGCTGGAGCCTCGGATCGCCGAATGGCGGGGCTACCTGAACCGCCGGCAGGCCGTGCGCGCCGTTGACGTTGAGGAGTTGGAAGACCACTTACGGAATCACGTCGCGGCGCTCATGGACGCCACCCTGACGGCCGACGAGGCTTTCCTGGTGGCCGTCAAGCGGATGGGCGAGATCGATGCGCTGTCGCGCGAGTTTGCGCACGAGTATTCCGAGCGGTTGTGGAAGCAACTAGTCACACCCAAGGGCGTGGCGGGCGAATCGGGAAGATCGGCAGCCATAGAGCCCGTTGTGGTCGTTTCGCTGGCGATAGCCGCAGCGCTGGCGGTGAAGGTTCCGGCGCTGTTCGGCCTGGAGCTGAACGACGACACCGCGGGATTCTACGGACGAAACCTCAGCTTGTTTGTGCTGCCCTTCCTCACGGTCTATTTCGCTTGGAAGCGGCGCGTCCCAGCGGCAACTTGCGTCGCCCTGTCGTTGGCATTCGGGGCAGCGGTCGTCTTTGCCAACATTTTTCCGTTCCAACCCGGGGGGTCCACGGAAGTGCTTTCGGTGCTGCACATGCCGATCGCACTCTGGCTGACCGTAGGAGTCGCCTACACGGCAGGACGCTGGCGCAGCAGCCGCGAGCGTATGAACTTTGTGCGATTCACGGGCGAGCTGTTTATCTACTACGTGCTGATCGCGCTTGGCGGTGGCGTCCTGACCGGCTTCACATTCTTCATGTTCGATGCGATCGGCTACGACGTGGAGTGGTTTGCGGAGAGCTGGCTGATCCCCTGTGGGGCGATGGGAGCCGTCCGGGTCAGCGCTTGGCTGGTAGAGGCCAAGCAGAGCGTGATCGAGAATATGGCGCCGGTGCTAACCCGCCTTTTCACGCCGCTGTTCACCGCCGTACTATGCATCTTCTTGGCCACGATGGCGTGGACGGGGAGCGCGATCGAGATCGAGCGCAACGTATTGATCGGATTCGATTTGTTGCTCGTGCTGGTGCTCGGCCTGCTTCTCTATGCCGTTTCGGCGCGCGACCCGCAAGCGCCGCCGGATGCCTTTGACGCGCTGCAGCTGTTGCTCGTCGTCAGCGCCCTCGTTGTCGACGCCGTGGCTCTGTCCGCCATCACGGCGCGCATCTCTGAGTTCGGCTTCAGCCCGAACAAGGTGGCGGCTCTGGGAGAGAACCTCATCTTGCTGGTCAACCTGGCGTGGTCGGCATGGCTCTATGCGCGCTTCTTGCGCGGCCGAGGCCCGTTCAGCGCCCTAGAGCGGTGGCAGATGTCCTATCTGCCGGTGTACGCCGTATGGGCGGCGATTGTGGTCGTCTTGTTTCGGCCGCTGTTTGGCTACGTCTGAAGTCTCGCCGCGCATGGGCTACTGGCGTTTCGTGCGTCCCGCGCGGCGTTGAACGCGAGCTGTGTGTGCACCTGCCAGGCTTCCTCCCCTGTTCCGGTTTCCGCAACGGGAGCCAGAACGGAAGCGTTGGTAGGGTCGAGAACTGGCGCTGTGGCCCGTCAGGACGCGCTCATGACCTCACTCGCTGCTTGCGCGCCGACATATCTCTCTGCGCAACTGTAGTGAGAATCTCCAGTCCGCATCATCTACCTTGACTCACCAGGCTTTGCCGCTTGATCCCTCCATGTAGTTAACGGAGAAGTTCGGACGCAGAGAGATGGAAGAAATGTGAGATGGCGGCTGCACGGGGGAGTCTGCGGCAGTTTGGGGGAGGAGGAGAAGAAGGTGTGAAACCGTATTTCTCGATCGAGACCGCGACGCTCCCTGCGTCATTGCGAAGAGTGACCCCTTGAACCTGTAGTGACGCCTCATCCGCCTCAATCAGTCCGGGGCCCATCCGGATGGTCATGTTGATTTTGCGCCGACCCCGACCGCATCGTTGGTGCGGAACAGCAGCCCCCGCCGGCTGATGTTCAAGGTGCTTCCTGCGCCGATGATGGAGCCCGAGCGGTCCTGAAGGCGGAACTTTAGAGGCCGGCAGATGTCGTAGCGGGATGCCCTTGACTGCATCTCCTACATTGTTCACCTTATAACCCCCGTAGGGCAATAGAACTAAAGTTGCAAAATGCTTTGGTACTATTGACGCTCGGGTTTCGCGATGGTTCACTCGTCGGGAAGCGCAAACGTGATGAGCGAGTCTTGCGCAGCGACGGTGACCCGTTGGCGGCCGCGGAGCGAATACGTGATGGCTGGTGCGGCGACCGGCCCGCCGGTCTGGAACTTCCACAGCACTTTGCCCGTGCGGGCGTCGAGCGCCGTGAAGTAACCCTCGCGGTCACCGGAGAACACCAAGCCGCCGGCGGTTGCCAGTAGACCGCTTGAGGGTCCGGTTACCATCTTGTAACGCCACTGCGTCTCTCCCGTGCCGGGATCGACCGCCACCACCGCGCCGCTGTTGGGCTCGGCCGGAACGCCGGCCACCGTGCTCGCCTGGTACCACTGGCCCTCGATGTAACCTTGCGTGGTCTTGTAGTAGATCTGGCAACCATCGGTGGTGGGGAAGTAGTAAAAGCCGGTCTCCGGGCTGTAGGCGGTGGCCTGCCAATTGTGTCCGCCGCCCAGGCCGGGGCAGGCGATGTTGCCCTCCTCGGTCGGGTCTTTGCCTGGAATCAAGATCGGACGGCCGTTGGAGTCCATTCCGTCCGCCCAGGTGATCTTCGTATAGCCTTTGGCCAGCAGAAACGCGCCGTTGGTGCGGTCGAGGGCGTAGTAGTATCCGTTGCGGTTGGCCTGAATCAGCGCCTTGGTCCTCTTGCCCTTGATCGTCAAGTCGGCCAAAACCGGGTCCGCGACCGCATCCCAGTCATGCACGTCGTGGGGCGTGAACTGAAAATGCCACTGAAGCTTGCCCGTGTCGGCGTCGAGAGCCACCACGGCGCAGGTATAGAGGTTGTCGCCCGGCCGCACGTCGCCATCCATGTCAGGGCCGGGGTTGCCCGTGCCCCAGTAGACGAGATTCAACTCGGGATCGTAAGTCCCCGTCACCCACGTGGAACCGCCCCCCCGTTTCCACGAATCGCCGCCCCAAGTCTCGTGGCCCGGCTCACCCGGGCCGGGTATCGTCCAAAAGCGCCACACGCGTTTGCCCGTGTCAGCGTCATAGGCGTCAATGAAGTCGCGCGTGCCGAACTCGGCCCCGGCGATGCCCACGAGCACCATGTTCTTGACCACCAGCGGCGCGACGGTTGCCGAGAAGCCCTTCTTGTAGTCGTCGACGACCGTCTCCCACAGCACGCTGCCGGTCTTGGCGTCGAGAGCGACGAGTGTCGCTTCGAAGGTCACCTTGAACAACTTGTCTCCCAGCGCTGCAAAGCCTCGATTCGGTTGGCCGCAGCAGCCCTGCGCACCCTTCGGGATCGCGCTTGAATGGCTCCAAACCGGGCGCCCCGTGAGCGGATCCAGGGCCCAAGCGTCGTTGCTGTCGCCCGTCACGTACATCAGCCCGTCGAAGACGAGGGGTGTCGTTTGGAACCTGCCGCTCACGCCGGTCTGGAAGATCCATTGCGGCACCAGATGCTTGACGGTTGCCGTGTTGATTTCGTCCAGCTCGCTGTAGCGCCAAGCTGAGTAGTTGCGGCCGTACATCAGCCACGACGTGCCATCCTCCTGGGCCGCCAGCAGACGCTCGTTGGTGACGTCACCGCCCCACGCGGCCGCCAGGGTCAGAACCAGAATTCCACCCGCCCTGAGAACGCGCCCCGTCATCGCCCTGGTCATCGCTCTGCCTCGCCGCGAAGGCCGGCCAAGTACGCCAGCAGATCGTCGGTTTCCGAATCACTGAGAGTGTCGCCATAGCCCGGCATCAGCGATTCGTAGTCCCGTTCGATGGACTGCACCTCGCTTCGCAGGAAACTGTGGAAGTCTTCGTTGGCATCCATCACGAGCGCGGAGAAGTTGTCGTAGTTCAGCCCAATACCCACGACTCTCTTGCCGTCGCCGGTTACAACAGTGACACGTTGGTACTCCGGGGAGATGGCCTCACCCGGCTTGACGAGCGCCTCTCGCAGGTAAGCCGCGCTCCTCGACCGGCCGACGCGGCTCAGGTCGGGTCCGAGCCGCCCGCCTTTGTTGTTGATGCGGTGACAGGCCGCGCATCCGCCTTTGTCCCAGTAGATTTCCTTGCCGGCGCGCGCATCGCCCGGCAGAGATTCGCTCGTCGGGCGGGCCAGCGAGCGTACGTAGGAGACCATTCTCCACAGCGAGTCGGGACTCATGCGCTCCTCGTAGCCCGGCATCTCGGTACCGCTGATGCCCTCGGAAATCACCTCGAGAAGCGCTCCGTCCGTGTCACCGGACGAGTATACGCCCACGGTCAAGTCCGGCCCGCGTCCGCCGACGCCGCCGATGCCGTGGCAAGGCGAGCAGTAGATCCGAAACGCACCACGTCCCGCCTCGATCGCATCGGGGTCGCTGCCGTAGGGGTTCTTGCGCTCCTGCTGCGCGGCGCAAACGCCGCACGCCAGCAAGAGCAACGCGGCGCGCCTCCACATCACGGTTTGCAGCATAACGGGACGCCGGTGGTCTGTCAAACACCGTTGGCGTAGCTCACAGCGCGGCGCTACTCTCCCCGTGAACTCTTGGCGGCCCAAATCCGTACGTAAGCCTCGACGACCGCTTGACGCCTCGGCCGGCGTGACCGACCTAGTCGCCACGTCAGAGCGGCGGACGGGAGTTCGCCGTTGGTGTAGGGCGGAAGCGTCGCACTGCCCCATGGCAAGGTAATGCCTCCGCACACGGTTCTTAGCCCCGGTAGGGGCGATTGAAAGTAGCCCACCGCGCAAGCGGTGGGTCAACCTACGCGAGCACATGGGTAACAGATTGTTCCAGAATCCAGAACAGAAGGAGGTGATTCTGTTTTGGCTTGGAAGGAGACTCATGTGCACGACGAACGAGTGAATTTCGTGAGGGAAGTCGAAGCCGGCGACGAATCGATCGCCGCTCTCTGCCGCGTCTACGGCGTCAGCCGCAAGACCGGCTACAAGTGGTGGGCGCGCTAGGAACAAGAGGAGGTGGCCGGGCTGGCCGACCGCTCGCGCGCGCCGCGCAGCCATCCTAACGCCGTCGGCGCCGACGACGAGGCCGCCATCCTGGCGTTGCGGGCGCAACGGTCTAGTGTAGTGCACCATAAATAATGTAACTTATATTGGCTTCCCATCGTCTCTATTAACAGGAGGCATGGGATGCGAAGAGCACAACCAGTAACTTTGAACACAGCGCAATGCAAGCAGTTGGACCGCTACGCGCGCGGCCGCCAAGTCGCCGTTCGTCTCGCCCTGCGAGCCAGGATTGTCCTGCTGGCCGCCGACGGTCTCGAGAATAAGCAGATCGCCGCACAGCTCGGTGTCTCGCGGCAGTTGGTGGCCCGCTGGCGCACGCGCTTTCTCGAAAGCAGCATCGCCGGCATTGCAAAAGACGCCCCACGGCCCGGTCGTAAACCTGCCGTCTCGAAGCAGAAAGTACAGCAGATCATCCACAAGACCACCCGCGAGAAACCGTCCAACGCCACCCACTGGAGCCGCCGCACCATGGCCGCCGCGGCCGGCGTCAGCGCTTCCACCGTGGGACGGATTTGGCGCGCCCATGGCCTCAAGCCCCACCGCGTCAAGACCTTCAAGCTCAGCAATGACCCGCGTTTCGCCGAGAAACTCGACGACATCGTCGGACTCTATCTCAATCCGCCTGAGCATGCTCTGGTTCTCTCGCTCGATGAGAAGTCCCAAATCCAAGCCCTCGATCGCACCCAGCCCGGCCTGCCGCTCAAAAAGGGACGCGGCCAAACGATGACCCACGATTACAAGCGCAACGGCACGACCACCCTGTTTGCGGCGCTCAACAGCCTTGACGGCAGCGTGATCGCCGAGTGCATGCCCCGACACAGCCACCAGGAATGGCTGCGCTTCCTGCGCTTAATTGACCGCCGCACTCCCAAGGACAAACAGCTTCATCTCATCGTGGACAACTATGCCACCCACAAGCATGCCGCTGTGAAGCGTTGGCTCGATCGTCACCCGCGCTTCCACATTCATTTCACCCCGACCTCGGCGTCGTGGCTGAACATGGTCGAGCGATTCTTTCGCGATCTCACCGTCAAGCGCCTGCGCCGCGGCGTGTTTCGCAGCGTGGACGAGCTCGTCGCCGCCATTGACGACTACATCGCCCAGCACAACGGGCATCCCACGCCCTTCATCTGGACCGCGACCGCCTCCGACATCCTCGAGAAAGTCAAGCGCGGACGTGCCGCCCTGCATAAGGTGCAATCTGCTTGACGCACTACACTAGCTGGGGCGAACGCAAGCTGCATGCCTTTCTCGAGCGCGAGCGCCCCGAGCAGGCTTGGCCGTCGCCATCCACTATCGGCGCCATCCTCAAACGCCACGGCCTCACCTACGCTCGGCGGCGACGCCGCCACGCCACCCCCAGCTCGACGCTGAGCGACGCCACGGCGCCCAACCAGGTTTGGGCCATCGACTTCAAAGGACATTTCCGCACCGGCGACGGGTGGCGCTGCGATCCGCTGACGATCTCGGATACGGCGAGCCGCTATCTGCTGCGCTGTCAGGCGGTCGAGAGGCCCAACTACGCGCACGTGCAGCCGCTGTTGGAAGCGACCTTCCGCGAGTACGGGTTGCCGCGGGCGTTGCGCTCCGACAACGGGCCGCCGTTTGCGTCGGTTGCTCTGGGCGGGCTGAGCCGGCTGAGCGTGTGGTTCCTGCGACTGGGCGTGGTGCCGGAACGCATCGAGCCGGGCCACCCGGAGCAGAACGGGCGGCACGAGCGCATGCACCGCACGCTGAAGAAGGAGACGGCGAGTCCGCCGCGCGCGACGGCGCGGGGACAGCAACGGGCCTTCCACAGCTTCCAACGCGACTACAACGAGCAGCGGCCGCACGAGGCGCTGGGGATGGCGACGCCGGCGAGCGCGTACGTGCCCTCGCCGCGAGAGTATCCGGCGCGGCTGCCCGAGATGGAGTATCCGAGTCGATACCAGCTGCGGCAGGTGGCCGAACGCGGCGATATCCACTGGCGCAATCGGGTTGTGTTTCTCAGTGAGGTGCTGGCGGGAGAGACCGTGGGCTTGGAGGAGGACGAGCAGGGCTGGCGGATCTGGTTGGGTGCGCTGCTGTTGACGCCTCTGGAGCGGGAGCACCTGCAGCGAGCGAGGCGGACGGGGAAGAGCACCCGGCCACGGGTGCCGGCCGAGTGTTTGGGACGCGACTCCGGTCGCCCTACGGGCTCCCTGCGTCACGCCCCAAACACAGCTTCGAGGGAGGCAGCTGAGAAAGGGCCTTGCCCTGGAGAAACATAGAAAAGTGTTACCCATGTGCCTGGGTTATTCTGTTACCCATGTACCCGGACGTACATTCTCGTGCCCTTGCCGGGGCGCCGGGTGCGCTCGCCAAGGACTACGTACGGATTTGGGGGCAGGTGCGAAGAGCGCAGTCTCTATTAACATACTGATTGATCAACCACTTACATGCTCCTGCTACCTTGTGTCGCTCGCCGGTTGCTTGCGATCCTTTTGGGGCCGCAAGGTATCGTTACGGACCGGAGGATGGTGAGGCTTACCCTCGCACCGTATCACCCGCCAATCCCCAGAAGTCTTCCACGAAGTACGACGACATGACGTTCCCGAACAGAAAGCAGTTGTTCTTGCAAGCGGGCACTTCGCCGTAGATCCGCCGGCCGCGCTCAAAGACCGCTGAAATGGAGCCCTCCTCGAGCACGTTGCCGGCGATCTTGCGCAGCACCTCACAGGGGTAGAACACGTCGCCGTTGGGATAGACCCTGGGAAACATCGTGGGGTAACACTTGAATTCTTCAAACAATAGGAGTGTGCGAAGCAGCTTGGGTGTGCCGTTGATTTTCACTGTGCGGCTCTTGCGAAGTTCGATCAACTTGTCGACGAAAGCCCGATAGCGGGGGTTCCGCAAGAACTGGAAGTTGGGATACTTGCCGTTGTTCTGCGCCGACTGGACCGAGAACTGGAACCCATGCTGGCGGCAGAAATCCAAGATCTTCTCCGCCTCATCAAGGTTCCACAGCTCGAGCACACAGCTTACGGTAATCGCGTCAGGCGGGAGCTTCTCTTTAGCCAACATCAGGTTCTCTTTGACGCGAGGCACGGCGGCGGGCTTCGACATGGGCTCGGATGGGTCGTGCGTGATGGCGTCGAGGCTGACAATGAGTCCGTTCAGGTGGTCGAGCACGCTGCGGCGCTTGTCGAGCATGACACCGTTGGTCACAGCCAATACCGACCGAAACTTCACATCCTCGCGGGCGGCACGAACCAGTTCCTCGATATCGGGCCGCATCAGGCACTCACCGCCCGTGATCAACAACGTGTCAACGTCTTTGCGGATCTTGCGGAACAGCTGAATGGTGGTCTCCGTGTCCAGCTCCTCGCTGAACACTTCCGGGTTCTTCTGCGTGCAATAGCTGCAATCGAGATTGCACTTATGGGTGGCGTAGAAGATCGCCGAGAACGGGGTCACGACACTCGAATGCAAGATGTGGCGCCGGTAGAGGTTCTTGGTGTACGCCTTGAAGTTCTTGATCACAAAGGGATAGTGCTGCAGCATTCCCTTAATCAGGCGGTGCCGATCCAGAGTCATCGTTGGTTGCGCCAATCTCAAGCCTACGCTGTTGCCTGAGCCATTATATACAGGTACCAACAACCGCCGGAGACCCGCGCGTCGGCGCAGCCATGCGTGGCATGGCGCCGATCCGAGTGCTTGACCTTGGCGCCACCGCTGTAGCATCGTGGGTAGGTCGGCGCCGATGGCGGTGGAGTTTCGACCTTGCGGCGGGAGCGAGGAACACCGCCTATCTTTCCACAGCATTTCCCCGAGACTCATCGTGACCGGCAAGCCCACTCTCCAACCCGACCCAATCACAACGGAGCTACCCGAGAGAGAACGAAGTATCGGGCGTGTCATCCAGGCTCCGGACTCGAGTGACCTCATCAGAGGGGTGAGAGTTACACCCTTTCCGGTCTGGCCCGACGACCGCGGATACTTTCTCGAGGTTGCCAGGCTGGGCCAAGGACTGCCCGCTGAGTTTCCCGCTGAGACGACGCAGGTGTCAGCGGCGCTGAGCTATCCAGGGACGATCAAGGCATTCCACTACCACGTCGAGCAGACCGACTTCTGGGTTCCGGCACAAGGTATGTTTCAGGTTGCCTTGGTCGATCTGCGAAAGGACTCTCCCACTTTGGGCGCTCGCAATACGCTCTATGTGGGCACGCTGCGTCCTTGGCAGCTGCTGATTCCGCCCGGCGTCGGCCATGGCTACAAAGTGATCGGCGAGGGATCCGGCGTGCTGATCTACCTCACCGACCGCCACTACAACCCGGAAGACGAAGGCCGCATACCCTACAACGATCCCGGCATCGGCTACGACTGGGAGACGCAGCACAAATGAAGCTGTTGGTCACCGGCGGGGCGGGATTCATCGGCTCCGCTTTTGTTCGGCTCGTGTTGGGCTCGGACCTCGCGGCCGAGGTGCTGAACTTCGATGCGCTCACCTACGCCGGGAACCTTGAAAACCTCGAACCGGTCTCCGGTCACCCCGGCTATCGCTTCGTCAAGGCCGACATACGCGACAACGACGCGGTCGAGAAATCGGTCGCGGACTTCGCGCCCGATGCGATCGTGCACTTCGCCGCCGAGTCGCACGTCGATCGCAGCATCCTCTCGCCGCAGCCGGTGATTGAGACGAACCTTCGTGGCACCTTCACTCTGCTCGAGGCGGCGCGGCGGCGCGGCGTCGGTCGATTCGTCCATGTCTCGACGGATGAGGTGTACGGCAGCATCGACCCGCCGGCCGAGGCCGACGAGTCCTATCCGCTCCGCACGAGCAGCCCGTACTCGGCATCGAAGGGCGGTTCAGATTTGTTGGCGCTCTCCTACTTCACTACTTACAAGCTACCGGTGATCGTCACGCGAGCATCGAACAACTACGGGCCCTATCAGTTCCCCGAGAAGCTGATCCCGCTGATGATCTCAAACGCGCTTGGCGATCGTCGCCTGCCGATCTACGGCGACGGCATGCAGGTGCGTGACTGGCTGTATGTAGACGATCATTGCCGTGCGATCGCAGCTTTGCTAGACAGGGGACGGCCCGGCGAGATCTACAACGTGGGCGGCAACCGCGCCCTGCCCAACCTGGAAGTAGTCAAGAAGATCCTCGCCGCCACGGACAAGCCTGAGAGCTTGCTTGAAACCGTTACGGATCGGCCGGGGCACGATCGCCGCTACGCGCTCTCAAGCGGGAAGATCATGCGCGAGACCGGCTGGTCGCCCCAGGTGGAGTTCGAGAAAGGCTTGGAAATCACGATCACCTGGTACCGGCAGAACAAAGCTTGGGTTGAGCGGGTACGCTCGGGAGCCTACCGCGACTACTACGCCAGGAACTACGAGCAGCGCGGAGCCGAACTCAGCCGGCTGGTGAAGTAAGCAGCAGCGTCACATTCCGCCATCTCATCCCCCGCTGATGGCGGCTACGAAGTGAATTTCGCTCTCTTGCCCCACGTCGGCCAGCAAGCCAAGCGGGCTCACAACACCGTCAATTGCAACAGAGATATTCGGCTTGAGGCGGTCGTCTTCGACCAGCCAGTCTTTCGTACCGGGATGCTCCTCTTCGAGCTTGCGGATGATTCGCCGGACGGTGGCGCCTTCGATCTGCAGCTCGGCCACGCCGCCGGTCAGTTCCCGCATGCCCGACGGAACAAAAACCGTCGCCATCCGATCAACCCTGTTTCTGCCAAATCGCTTCCATCACCGCGACCGGGTTCATGGGTAGCCGGTGCATCCGGACCCCGATCGCATCGTGGATGGCGTTGGCGAGGGCGGCGGGAGGCGGAATGATGTTGGCCTCCCCGACGCCGCGCGCGCCGAAGGGGTGACCCGGGTTCGGCACTTCGATGATCACCGTGTCAATCATCGGCAAGTCAAGTGACGTGGGCATGCGATAGTCGAGCAGCGAGGAGTTGAGCATCGCTCCGTCCTTGCTCATGTAGTACTCCTCGTTCAGCGCCCAGCCGATGCCCTGCACGCTGCCACCCTGCATCTGACCCTCAACGTAGCTGGGGTGGATGGCCTTCCCGGCGTCCTGGAACGCCGTAAAGCGCAAGATCGTGACCTTGCCGGTTTCCGGATCGACTTCGACATCGACGAGATTGCCGGAGAAAGAGCCCCCAACGCCAGGTGGATTGACCGCCGCCCGACCGACGACGGGCCCGCCGGTCGAACTCAGCTTGGCGGCCAATTCCTTAAAGGTCATCTTGTTGTCCGTGCCGTTTTTAGAAACAAAGACGCCTTTTTCAAGGGCTATGGTGTTGGCGTCGACGTCCCAGATCTTCGCGGCGCGCTCGATCATCTGCCGGCGCAAGTCTTCCGCCGTCCGGATCGCAGCTAGCCCGGTCGCGAAGGCCGTGCGGCTGCCGCCGGTGACGGCCGTAAAGCCGACCGAGTCGGTATCGACGACGCTCGGGCGCACGTCCTCGGCAGGAATGCCTAGCACCTCGGCCGCTTGCATGGCTACGGCAGTTCGTGTTCCGCCAATGTCCGGCGAACCCTCGACCAGACTGACCGTGCCGTCGGAGGTGACGGCCATGTTGCAGCTTGACTCCAAACCGCAGTTGAACCAGAACCCGATCGCCACTCCCCGGCCGCGGTTCGGGCCTTCGAGTGGCGCGTGGTAGTGCGGGTGGTTCTTCATCGCTTCCAGCAATTCGACGCAGCCGATGCGCGGGTACTTGGGACCGTCAGCCCGCCGCGTACCTTCCTTGGCCGCGTTCTGCAGGCGAAACTCGATGGGGTCGACGCCGAGTTTCTCGACGATCTCATCCACGACTGTTTCCGTAGCAAAGGCCGCATTGGTAGCACCCGGCGCCCGGTAAGCCGCGGTGCTTGGTTTGTTCACCACCACGTCATAGCCGTCGATCGTCACGTTGGGAATGTCGTAGGCAGCGAAAACGCACATGGAGCCGGGTACCACCATCGCGCCCGGATACGCGCCGGCTTCGTAAGCCAAGGAAGCCTGTGCCGCGACGATGTGGCCGTCTTTCTTGACCCCGATCTTGACCTTGATATGCGAGCCCGGCGTTGGGCCGCTGGCTTCGAACACATCGGCGCGGCTCATGACGATCTTGACCGGATGGCCGCTTTTCTTCGAAAGCAGCGCGGCGACCGGCTCCAGATACACCGGGATCTTGCCGCCGAAGCCGCCGCCGATTTCCATCGGCTTGACCCACACCTGCGACACCGGCAGACCTAGAACCGCAGCCGTCGCATCCCGCACCACAAACGCACCCTGCGTGCTGCACCAAACGAGCACGCGGTCGTCGTTGTTCCACAGCACGGTCGCGTTATGCGGCTCGATGTAGCCCTGGTGGACCGTGACGGTATCGAACTCGTGGTCCACGGTGAGGTCCGCCTCGGCGAAGCCCTTCTCGCTGTCACCGAGCTTGTGCCGGAAATGGTCGGCGACGTTGCTGACGAGGTCGGTCTGCTGACCTAGCTCCTTCGTTGTGAGGTCTCCGTGCAGGATCGACGCACCTTCCCGCATGGCGTCGGGCGCCGTGAGCACGGCCGGCAACGGCTCGTAGTCCACCTCGATGAGCTTCAACGCCTCCTCGGCGTCGTGCAGACTGGCGGCCACTGCGCCTGCCACGGCATGGCCTTTGTAGAGCACTTTGTCGCTGGCGAGGACGTTGTCGCGTATGTACTTCAATCGAGTGAGGCCCTCCCCGAGATCGACCGTCCTGTCGGCCGGATCGGGCAGGTCCTTGAACGTTACGACGGCGCGCACTTGGGGCAGGGCCTCCGCCTTGCTGGTATCGATCGACCTGACACGTGCGTGAGCGTGCGGGCTGCGCAAAATCGCACCGTAGAGCAGCCCCGCCATAGTAAAGTCGGCGCCGTAGAGAGCGCGCCCGGTTACCTTGTCGGCCCCGTCGTGGCGAACGGGCCGCGTGCCGACCACGTCGTAGGTCTCGGTCGCGAGGACCATGTTGGGTTCGTAGTCTTGGGTGCTCATGCTTTCGCCTCCTGCATGCGGCTTGCGGCTTCCTGCACCGAGCGCACGATCTTGTCATAGCCCGTGCAGCGGCACAGGTTGTTCGCCAGCCAAAGCCGGATCTTGTCTTCCGAGGGATCGGGGTCTTCGTCGAGCAGAGCCTTGGCTGCCACGATGAATCCCGGCGTGCAGACGCCGCACTGCAACGCGGCGCCCTCGAGGAAGCACTGCTGGAGTGGGTGCAGCTCGCTGCCGATCGCGATTCCTTCGATGGTGGTAACCTCTTTGCCGTCGGCTTCAGCACCAAGCACGAGGCAGGACGTCACGATGCGTCCGTCGAAAACGACCGTGCACGCTCCGCAGTTACCGTCGTTGCAGCCTTCCTTGGTGCCGGTCAGGCCCAGAACGTCGCGCAGACACTCGAGCAGACTCTGGCGGGGCTCGCAGAGAAAGTCCACCTCTTCGCCGTTGATCGTGGTGTGGACTTGAATCTTACGCGACATCTATTGCGCCCCCTTGGCTCGCTCGATGGCGACATGGAGTGCGCGGCGCGTCAGCACTTCGCACAAGTGCTTGCGGTACTTGACCGTCCCGCGCATGTCGGTGATGGGTTTCGCGGCGGCTTTGGCCGCCTCGGCGGCCCGCTGGACGCTCTCCGCGTTGGCGGGCTGCCCGGCCAGGGCGTCGCCGGCTTCTTTGACGAAAAGCGGGGTGGGCGCCACCGCCGCCAACGCGACGCGCGCAGATTCCACGTTCCCATTCCGCAACACCACTGAAACGCCCGCGCCGGCGGCGGCGATATCCATTTCATTGCGAGGAATGAAACGGAGGTAGTGCGCTCCCGAGTGAGGCTTGGGCGCCGGCATATGGAAGGAGACCAGCAGTTCACCCGGCTGGAGAACGTTCTGTCCCGGGCCGGTGCAGAAATCTTCCACCGCTACGTTCCTCGATCCGTCCGGCCCCTGGATACGGCACTTCGCTTCGAGCGCGATGAGCATCGGCAACGCGTCCCCGCTCGGCGCCGAGTTGCAGAGATTGCCGCCGAAGGAGGCGCGGCCTTGAATCTGCGTTCCCCCAATGAGCGACGCCACGTCGATCAAGCCCAGGTACGCTTGCTTAATATCTTCGTACTCGTAGATCCGGAAGCATGGCACGGCCGCTCCCAGCGTCAGCCCGGAGTTCGCGTCGTAGCGGATCTCATTCAGCTCCGGGATTTCTTTGACGTCGACGACCACATCGGCCTCACGCGCGCCGACGCGAAGCTGCACCAACAGATCTGTACCGCCGGCCAGGACACGCGCCCGGTCCCCGTGCTTGGCGAGTAGATTCACGGCCTCGTTAACGGAGCCGGGACGTGCATATTCAAACGGCTTCAAGGGCTGGCCTCCACAAGTAGGGACAAGCACTTCTGCTTGTCCGCCGCCGAAAGGTGGCACTCGACTACGGCGGAACCGGTCGCCCCGCCTGGACGGGGCCGACCGCCGATTCCCATACTATAGCGGGTTGCTGTGGCCTCGCAGGAAGTCTCGCCACCCGCTCGTATCAGCCGGACAGGGCGATGGGCGATGAGAGGAGGCTCTTGGCGACGATAGGATCCTGGGCGGGTTCCTTAGCGAGTCCGCTCAGAGGTCGTCGTGAGGCCTTGGCGCTTCGGCAAGCGACGGTCCGATGACTCGCCGCTTGCCTACGCGCAAGGCAACGAAAAAGCGCTGCAGATGCCGGAGGCACTCGTCGGCAAGTATGCCCTCGACCACCTTAACGCGGTGGTTGAGCAGGTCAGAGTCGGCAATGCGGAACTTACTGCGCACCGCCCCGAAACGCAGATCGCGAGTGCCGAAGACAAGCCGGTCCACCCGCGCGGCGACCAGGGCGCCCGCGCACATCGCGCACGGCTCCAGCGTGACGTAAAGGGTGGTTTCGCTCAGGCGGTAGTTGTTGAGGCTTCGGGCCGCCTCGCGCAAGGCAAGGACTTCCGCGTGGGCCGTGGGGTCGGCGCTCGCAATGGGCGCGTTCGAGCCGCGGCCGATGACTTCGCCGTTCTGTACAACCACCGCCCCGACAGGAACCTCGCCGCTACGCTCGGCTTCGTCGGCAAGGTCCAACGCCCGCCGCATGAAGGCTTCGTGTTCGGGTGTCTCGGCCGCGGGCATCAGGCCCAGACTAACATCCCAACAAAATCGCGGTTCGGCCGGAGGCCCGCACCACGGCACGGCCTCGTTCGTCAGGGTCAGTTGATGCCCAGCGGCGAACGCAGCACGAAGTCGAGGCGCGTCTCCGAAGGGATGCGCAGGGTCTTGCCGCGGGCGGCCGAAACGGCCACACCTGTAGCTGCTCCGGCGCCGGCGCCAATCGCTGCTCCCTTGCCGCCGCCGAAGATCCCACCGAGCACCGCCCCGACACTGGTCGTGACGGCTGTCGTCTTTGCCGTCTGCCTGCCCTGTCGCTTGCCTTTCACCTCGGCGTAGTTGGTGGCCAAGGCGTACTGGCGACCGTTGACCGTAATGTCAAACAGCTTCATGGCGACTTCGTCACTGCCGGAGATCCGTCCTGCTTGTTCGACGCGAGTGACCTGGACCGTTGCATCGGCCCCGCGAGGGATGACGATCTGGCCTTGGCTCGTCACGGGATCGTCGATGCTGGCGCGGAATCGCTCGCCGGCGCCGGTGACGTCGGTGTCGATCGAGTCGATCATTCGAACGGTGATCACGGTCCCGCGCGGAATCGTGTAGGCGGCCTGCGCGGGGGGCGCGGCCCGATAAGGCTGCGGGCTGGCCACTGGCGCAGGGGCGGGCGCAACCGCCGTGGGCGTGGTCAAGAACTGAAGACTCTCGATGTCGCCGACCGAGTAGGTCTGGAGGCTGCCGTCCGGGCCGATGAAGCGGATCGAACGCGCGTCGCCTCCCACGTAGCTTCCCGTGAGGACGGTGCCGTTGCGGAGCCGCAATTCGTCGGCGAAGGCGGTCGAAGCCGCCAGCGTCACGAGGACAACGAACGCAATCGCGGATGCTCGTCTCATCTGTTGTATTCTCCTTCGTTTAGACACGCGGTGAGTTTCTTGCAGTATCTCAAAACGATCTCAAAACGGGCGCGGGTTTACCGATAGACGGTTGTGGGCCGTTTGACGTTACGAACGGTCTTACGCCCCTACGCCCTCGGGGACTACCTTGGCAATTCAACCGCGGGAACACTACAGTAGGGGTGATCATGCTGCTTCATCGACGGCAGTTCATCAACGGCTGTGTTGCTTTCGGTGCGACCGGCACCTTCGTGGGTGCAAGCGCCGGGCCGCGTCCTCCGAACGGGCGATCGATCTTGGAACAGGTCCGTGACGGCCGGCCACTCACGAACGTGGAAGTGATCGATGCTCACGCGCACTTCAATGGCGTGATCGAAGGCGGAAGATTGCCGTCAGGCGTACAGGGACTTATCGAGGCCATGGATCGGTGTGGCATCAACCTTTCCTTGTTCAGTAACGCCACCGGGATCAGTGCGGCGAACGCGGAGGTCTACCATGCTTCGCATGAAGCCGCCGCCGCGGCCGTCCGAGCACACGCCGGCAGGCTGCGAGCCTATGTCGTGTTCCACCCCAACCTGCTTGACGCCTCGCTCAAGGAATCCGAGCGCATCGTCGAAGCAGGCTCGCCCTTCGTGGGATTCAAGCTTCACGGGGTCGGGCACAACTATCCCGTGGACGGGCCGAGCTACCGCCGAGCGTACGACTTCGCCCACCGCCACAAGCTCCCCGTCCTGTTCCATGTCAAGAGCAGCCACGGCGCCGAAGCTCCGACGCTCAACAACGAAGCTCTGCCGGCCGTGCTGTCGAGAGTGCTCGATGAGTTCACCGGCATGAAGCTGATCATTGCTCACTACGGCCGGGGCGTGGTGGACTGGGCGGGCTTCAGCGCCAAGCACTCGAACGCCTTCATGGAAACGGCCGCTTCCGGTGTTCCGTATCGCGTCCTGGAGCGCACAGTTGCTGCCGCCGGGCCGGACACCATTCTGTTTGGAACCGATTCGACCTACCTCAGTCCCGGGGCGCAGTTGGCGAAGGTGGGGCTCGCCGATATCGGGGAGGAAGATAAGAAGAAGATCCTCGGGGAGAACGCGCGGCGAGTGTTTGGTGCGGCGCTGGATGCGAGTCGGCTATCCCTGGCCGAGCCGCGACCGTGAGGGAGCGTGGAGCTGCCGCGGACATGGACAAGCGGCCGATCCGCCAAAACGATTGTCCTCAACGCTCCCTGACGGTCGCGGCTCGGCTTGAAAGTGGTACTGATGCGTGCTCGTGGATCGCTTGGCGGGCGTTGTTGTCTTCGGGGCTCTGACGGCGGGCCGAAGCGGTGATGGTCTGTGCCGACTCGTCGGCCTTAAAGCGCAGGAAGCGCCGCTCGGCGGTCGCCGCGCTTTCTTCATCGCCCAGGCCGCGGTAGCAAAGAATGCGCGTGTAATACATCTGCAAGTCTTCGGGGTCGATTTGCGCTACCCGGTCGAGGACGGCAAGCGCCTCCTCATAGCGGCGTTGTAGGCGGTAGATCAGCGCCATCTGGTTCAGCACGACGCGGTCGCGCGGGTATTGCGCCGCCACCGTCTCCAGCGACGCCAGCGCGGCGTCGTAGTCCCCGTCAGCCTTCTGCGCTAGAGAGCGGAAGAAGTGGATGCGCCCCAGCGAGTCATCAATGCCGAGCGCCCGCTGAAGGTAGGGCTTCGCTGTATCGGTTTGTCCTTCTTGGATCAGGGCGCGAGCAACGTTCAACCAACCGTCCGCGAAATCAGGACGTGCCTCGGTCACCCGTAGGAAGGCGTACTGCGCCCCTTTTAGGTCGCCTTGAAGCAGCAGGCCGATCCCGTAGTCGTTCCAGCGCTCGTAGTCGTCGCCAACGACTGTCGAGCCCCACTTCGTCGGCGCCTCGTCGAGTCGCAACTCGACCGTGTCTTCGGCAAGCATCACAACGGGCAGCGACGGAATGCGGTCGCGAATCTTGCCTGAAACGTTTTTCGGGATGTTGGCGGACGAGAAGGTGAATCGGCGATCGTCATAATCCTTCCCGAACGGGGCGTGGTCGCCGACGACGGGTTGGCCTGCGTACGAAAACTGCGTGTAGTAGTGAGAGAACTTGCGGTAATTGAGCCTGGCGTGCAGCCGGATCGGCCCGCGCACGGCATCGGGGATGCGCAGCCGGAAATGGCCAACATCCGCCGCACCGGGCGGGATCTGCCGGACGTAAAGCGCGCTGCGCGCTTGAAAGGCGTTTCGCTTGTTGATCGGATGACCGTGGGCGTCAAGCAGGAACGCGCGATAGAAGTGCGCGCCCTTCTCGACCGGCCCCCGGCCTTCGTCCTCGATCATGCCGCTCCAGAAAACCGTACGGCCGTTGGCGTCAATGGCCCTCAGTTCGAGCCAGACGTCAAAGGAATCGACGGTACCGCCGGGGAAGAAGTGTCCGACGCCGCGCGTGCGCACAACGACGTCGACCTTGACCGTATCGCCCGGCGAGAAGAAGGCCTTGGAGCGGTCGATCGGCGCAGCGATGTCCCCGACTTCGCGCAGCACCGCAGGCGCACCGAAGGACGCACTCTCCTCGCCGACCGCAAAGCCGGTGGCGAGCCGCGGCGCATCCGACGCCCGTCTGCGCATGGCCGGCGCGGCGGCATCCGCGATCACCGGCGAGACGGCAAAGATGTCCACCGAGACGATATCGTCCTGCAGGAATTCCGTCGTGACCCGAAGTTGCTCCTCGTCCTGGTTTACGTACGGAACCGCCGTGTTCGCCGCCGGGAATCGGTGCGAATGGACAAAGCCGTTGCGGTTACCCGGGTCGTCAGAGCGCACCAGCGGCATGTGGCAATCGGCGCAACTCATCGGCTGCTTGGGATAGTAGAACGACCGCGCACCCTGGCCCGAGACGCCGCTCGCCTGCCAGGCATCGTACTCGTTGAAGCCGCGGAACCAGCGGTAGTTGTTGACCGGCACATCGAGATGAACCTTGTGGCAAGTCGAGCAGAACTCCGCGCTATCGAGCCGCATGAAGGGCTTCAAAAACGCGCGCCGGTGTGCCGCCGGAGCCGTGTTCACAACGTAATCGTGCACTGCGCGGATGACGGGGTTGTCGCTCGCCATCATGTCATGCAGCGGCGGATACTCGATCGTGAAACCGCCGTTGCCCATCGTGTCGCCGACATTGACGATCGAATGACACGAGACGCAGCCGAGTCCGGCTTGCGCCTCAGGTGTATCGATTTGCTCTTTCGCCGGTTGCTCGAACCGGCCGTTGAAAAACATGGCGTGGTCGTGGCAGCCGGCGCACCACTTCGACGACTCGACGCCGGCCGTCTCCTGCATGTACTCGATGGCTTTGCGGTAGAACTGGTTGTTGAACGACGAGAAGTGGTGCATCGAGCTGTCCCACTGCGCGTAGATGTCTTTGTGGCACTCGCCGCAAACCTCCGAATCGAGGAAGAAACCCGAGGGGATCAAGCCGCCGGTGTTGCTGTTGGCGCTGGAAGGGAAGAAAGGACTGTCGGCGCCGCCGCCCTCGTACTCCATCGAGGCGGGAGCGAGCGGCGGGTTTACGATGCGATCCCCTTCGATCGGGAACCAGTGCAGGCGCAGCCAACTGCTCGCTGGCAGCAACAGCCCGACGGCGAGAGCCGCGCAGAGGGACCAGGCCCAGCGCCGCCGGGTTTGGAAGGCACGGGGCAACAGCAGTAGCGCGCCTATGAGCCCCAAAGCGCCGTGAGCAATGACCATGCCCAGGTTGGGAAACGTCGCCCCCACGACGCACAGCACCAGCCCGAGGGCGCCGCAGGATGAGAGCACCGCAAAGGCCAACCGCGAATCCCGACGCAACAGGTGCACACCCTCGTTGGAGCCGAACCACAGCGCGGCCAGCAAGAGAATGCCGAGGCCGACGTGCAGCAGGACGTTCGCGACGTAGAGGATGCTGGCGGTGGGGTAGGCCCAGATCCAGCCGGCGTTGACAAGCAACAGCAGAAACCCGGCGGCGACGGCTCTCGTTCGATTCATTGCTCGCGTAGGGGACGAATCAGTCGTAAGGCAGGCCGGTTGACGTAGTTCTCGAGATACTCGCGATGCAGCGGCCCGTCGGGGTAATGCTCGTCCGGTCCGTACGGGTAGCTCGTCATTTTGTGGAAGGGCAGCGGCTTGACGCTGTCGCCAAAAGCCGTGTTCGCCTCGTGCTCTTTAGCCCAGCCGTCGACGAACAGCAGGAAGTCACGCCGCCAGCCGGGCGGCAGGGGCTCGTCGGCCGCGGAGAAGCGCAACGTCAGCTCGTCACCGGCGCCGAGGATGACATAGCGATCGTCGATCCACTCGATCCACTCGTCAACGGAGCCGTAGGCGGTGTAGTCGCCGGGGGTCGGGTCCCACATCGACGTCGGACGGACGCGGGCGTATTCGAAGCTCTCGGGCTCGGTTCGTTCCGGGTGCGTGTGGTTCTTCGAGAACCCGCGGAAGCGCAACTCCGAGGTGGCGAGTGGCATCTCCCCGAGCACGGTTTCCGGTGCACTGACGTCCGTCGCGGCGAAGACCTCGTCCCAGTAAAGGCACATGTTCGTGACGATACGAACCTCGCGCGATTCGGAGAGGAACTTCCCGCTCAGATCGACCGCCATCGTGCGGGGCCGGCCGCCCGGCAGACCGAGGTCGGCGATGACCGTCCGCCATTCGCCACGGGCGTCTTTCACCTGCAAGTAGGGCGGCTGGATCGCCCGGTTCTGCGAGGCGGCGACGATGGTGCTCGCGTCGGCCCAATCAACCCAGCCGGTCAGGAACAGCATGGCGTCGTTGCGGTTTCGAAGGGCAGGGAAGTCGAGCGTGAGTGAATGCAGTTCCGCCCGGTTCCGGAACGTGCGCTCGAAGGTGTCAACGTAGCGGCCGTCTTGCTTGGCAACCTGCGCGAGTACATCACCGCCGCGGTGGTCCGTCGCTGACGACGGGGCGATTTTCTGCGCCCCGGTGACGCCAAACAAACGGAACTCCGGGAACGGCGGCGCCTTGAACTGTTCGTTCGTGTAAACGTCCACGTCGGATGGATGGTCCACGGCGATGAGCTTCACCTGGTCGAGGTAGGCCACCTCTCGCAGTTCTTCGGTGATGCGCACTTGGTAGAAGCCGTCTTGCTCGCGAAGCTGCTCGCCGCGAATCCAAACGTACTCGTCATGGTCAACCGGGAAGAACTTGCCGTCGCCGAGGCTTGCGCCGAGCGGTGCCACTCCGAGCACTTCGCTGATGTATTCGAACTCTTCGCCGTTCCACGTGAAAATCATCGGACACGAGCCCGACAAGCGCGGCTTCTCGATATAGCGATGGTCCATGCCGACCAACTGCTCGGACTCGTTCTGGATCAACCCGTTCGTCCATGTGATACGGACCGTGTCGATGCTCTCGGCTTTCGCGAGACCGAACACGAGCGGCACTCCCCGATAGATGCTCTTACGGTAAACCCGGCCGGCTCGCACTTCGACGCGCGAGCCCTCGGCCAACTTGGCGCTCTTAACGCCTTCGAGCGAGATGGTCACGTAAACGTGGTCCGTCTTCGTTGTGTTCTCAAGGGTCCGCAGGGCGCCGTCTAGGTCGACGACCAGCAGGTCCTCGAGCCCATCGCCGCTGAAGTCAGCGGCTGCCACCGCGTGTGCGTTGCCGAGACCGTCGACCGGCTGCCGCTCAAAGCGTCCCGCGCTTTCGTTGATGAACACCTCGCCGGCCGAGACAGCATCGGTCCAGCCGCGGTTCTGCAAGTCGGCCCAGGCGAGCGCGCCGCCCTGTTGAGGTCCAGCCGTGAGAGTGCCTTCGTGATTCTCGAGGATCTGTGTGGTCGCGCCGGCCTTGTTGGTCCAAGTCAGGGCGAGATCGAGGAAGCCGTCGTTGTCGACGTCGATGACCTCAAGGGTCGCTGACTCGCCCTTCGGGCCGACGCCCTCGACAGGGCTGGGTTCGAAGCTGCCCAGAAGGCGATCGTCGTAGACCGTCACGCCGTCAGCGTACGCGATTACGATATCGTTGCCGTTGTCTTCGAAAAGCTCCAGCGTGGCGGCGGCAAGCCCGCGCCGTTTTGTGTCGAACGGGAAGTCGGCGCTGACATCGTCGAACGTGCCGTCGCCGTTGTTGCGGAGAAGCCGGTGGACCGCGCCGGCAAGTAGGAGGTCGAGGTCGTAGTCGTGATCGTAGTCCACCCACAGAGCGGCCTCGAAATCTCCGTCGGCCATCTTTCTTGGATCTGTAGAGGGATCTGTAGAGAGCCGGCCCTGGCGGTTCTCGATCAGGTAGGCGCCGTCCGAAGCCGCCACCGCGACGTCCGGGAAGCCGTCATTGTTGTAGTCCCCTGGGGACAGATGTCTCAATGTGCCGCCGCTGGGCATCGATAGAGTTTCCGCTTCCAGCCGGCCTTCGACGTTCCGCAACAAGAGAATGTCCGTGGCCGACCATGCGAGAGCGTCCGGCCGCCGGTCGGCGTTCGCGTCGAGCACCGCGACGCGCCCCCGGTCACCTTTCAACGAGGTGTCGAGGGGCATCGGCTCAAGCCGTGTCGCGACGGCCTCCGGTACCGCCGCACCGGGTTCCACTGCATCGTAAAGCTCGGAATAGAAACTCCAGTTGACGTCTTCGCCAACCGCCGCCCCTTGCTGGCCGGCCTTCAACTCTTTGAACCTTGCGAGCTCCCTCATCGCACGCTCACGGTCGCCGCGGCGATAGATGTTAAAGAGCTGGAAGTGTGGAGCGGCGAGGCTAGGGTCGAGATCGGAAGCCTTTTCGAGTATCGCGACCGCCGCTTCGAGATCGTCCCGCTGGCGGTAGAGGACACCGAGTTGATAGTGGCTCTTGGCTTCGGTGGGCACGAGCCTGATCATCTGCTCGAACTCTTTGATCGCCCGCTCGCTCTCGCCGCGCTTCTTGTACTCGATACCGAGGTTGAAGTAGGTGTGGGGAAGCGTCGGATCGATTTCGCGCGCCTTCTCGATCTCGGCGATCCCTTCGTCGGGCTCGCCGACGCGCAGAAGCGCGAGACCCAGGTTCAGGTGCTCTCGGGCGGAATCGGGGTTGAGAGCGAGCGCCTTTCGAAGCTCATCCGGCGCCAGGTTCTGCGCACCGGGGTTCTCATAGAAGGCCTTGCCGAGATTGCGATGCTGCTGCAGGAGGGCGCGCGCCGGGTCTTCCTCGCGCGGGGCGGGCGAACTGCAAGCTGCCAGCACAGTCAGTAAGACGAGGATCGCCGATCGGTTTCTTTTGAGCGTCAGAGAGATAACCCCATCCTAACGAAGTAGAGGGGCGCGGTCGGCTGGATGCTGAGGTCGAGACTAGGGAGCTTCCCAGAGGACACGTTCGTCCTCGCCGGTGAGCGACGCTCGGGCCGTGCCGTTCGGTGAGGCGTAGATCAGGGCGCCCGATTTCTTGCCGGTCGTGTACATCGACAAGCGCGGGTTCCCATCACTGGAGAGGTGGAGGTCCGCGCCGGCGGCCCCGTTCTTATCAAAGAGAACGACACTGCCACTGCCGTCCGAGCCGACGACGACAGCTGAGCGTACCTTGCCTTGCCTGTCGGTGAGGCTGAGACGTGCGCCGCCTTGGTGGATCTGGAGCCCGCCTCGAGTGCGATTGCGGCTATCGACCAGCACGAACGATTTCGCGACCACACTTTCAGCAACAATGCGCTGCGGCATCATACCTTGGGCCGAGACCGGGGCCGGAGCGGCGAGCCGTGTGCTGACGAGGCCGCCGAAAAACCCCGCGGCCACCGCGGCCAACATGGCTAGAGTCGTTTGCTTGGTGTTCATGCTGTTCTCCTCATGTAGACTGTCCAGCTGAACCCGACAAGTCGGGGCTCCTGTGGCGCAAGCCTCCGGCCAGCCGAGTCCCGGCCGAGCTAAAGTCTTGCACCACGTCCCGCCCGCAGGCTGCTTTGAACCTTGACACGTTTGCTCAGATCAAAGGTCGGCGACTAGTGCTTCCACGTGATCTGAAGATGATACTGCCCTTCGCCGCCTTTCATGTCATAGATGCGGATGCGTGCACGGTAGCCGTTTTTCTCGATGGGCTTCGACAAGACGACGAACTTGCCCCGCCCCTTCTTCTTCTGCACTTCGAACGACCGCAGGGGCTTTTCCGGCATCGGCTGAGTGTATTCGGTGCCGGCGTTGCGTCCGGGTTCGTTGGAGAGGTGCTTGTGAGCGATGGTCTTTCCGTGGATGAGCACCTCCTGGACGTGGTCCACCCATAGGCGCAGGTCGATGCGGCCCTGGTTGGCATAGGGGTCGTAGTCAAGCGCTTGCCGCATTGGCAGGGGACGGTAGCCCTGTGCTAGTAGAGTCTCGGTCGTGAGCGGCCCGGCACCCGGGACTGATCCGGGTCTGGCAGGCGCCGGCTCGCTTAGCGAGCCCGCCTTCCGTATCGCCGCGATGAATGAAGGGCTTCCGCCCGCCGTCTGAATCTCGGCTGCCATCTCGGGCTGCCACGCAAAACTCAGGCCGCGCACCTGGACCATCCGTTCGACATGAGGTGACGGCATGCCCGACTGCAGCAGAATCACTATCTGGTCCTTCGACATCGCCGGTCCGGGCTGTTCCCAGGGTGCTGGGGAGGCACCCGGAGTGGCAGGCGGCGGGCCGCGGATCTTGCCGCCTCCCTGAGGGTCCGGCGGGGGCGGCGTTGGATTCGCTGGGGGAGCAGGGGCCGAACCGTCCTCGTTCCGGTAGCCTTGCCGGACTACGTCGATGAACGTGTCGGACGCGCCGGCGGCACGCAATTCTTGCTCGATTTCGGGGGTGAGCCGGAAGCGTACGCCTCGATCGACCAGGATATCGGCGAGTTCCTGCTGGGTCAGGCCGCCGATCTTCATGGCTTCGAGCAAGCCCTCGCGGCTGACCGGTCTGGGTTGCTGAGCGCTGGCGACGGCGCACACCAGCCAGGCCATCGGGCACAGTAGGCTCACTGCGCGGCGGAAAGCATGGTGCGGTCGACGTGGCTGAAGCATGGCACCCGTCAGTATTCTGGTATGAACGTCCGCGGTTTGGAAAGTGCGACCTTTCGGGCGTCTGCCTCCCGCGAGCCACACGCCGCTTGCTGACCCGCGCGGCGCGGGGGCCGCAGCACGGTCTCGCAGCCACTGGCACTCACTTTTCGAGCGCTTTGATGGCCTGCTGTCGCCGCCGCTCTCGTGCGCGTGCAGCAGCCGCGGCTACCTCCTCCGGCGAAAGCGCCTGCGGCGGCTTGGCCGGCTCAATCTTGGGTGGCTCAGGAGGAGCTTCTTTGGGCGGCCCCCCCGCCACTTGCGATGGTGTTCGCTCGCGTATTGTCAGTTCCGGAGGCGGCCGCTCTTCCGATGGCGGCGACCCCGCTCCGAGCCCCGGGCGGTCCTTTGGTGGCGGCCGCCCCTCGACCGTAGAGTCTCCCCGCGGAATCGAGGGGCGCGAGACCGCCGGTGAGGTTTCTGCCCCAGTCGTGTCAGGTTCGGGCGCAGTCGCGCCGGACCCATCCGAGACCTCGGGCGGCGGCCCGGGAGTGTCCGAGATCACCGGGGTGCTATAGGGCTCTGTGCCTCCGGACATCAAGGCCCACCCGAGCCCGCCGAGCACAAGAATCGCGGCGGCGACACCCGCGTAAAGCTTCCACCGTGAACCGTCCGACTCTGCGTCGATCGTTGCCAACGTCGGAGCGGCGATCATGGGTGATGCGGTTTTGTCGGGTGCGGTCTGTTCTCGTGCCGAATCGGCCGGGAGCGGAGGGGTCGCGGTTGTCTCACGCTCCGCTTCGTTGGGAGCGAGAACCGGCGGCATGGGCATCGTCTCGGCTAAGGCCGATTGGATGGGAGGCCTATCGGTTGCGTCATTCGCCGGTCGGACATCGACTTTCGGCTCCTGCCCTAGCGGTGCGGGCGGTTCCGGAGGCCGTGTCGCTGGCTCCGAGGGTTCCGGGGGTTTCGCGACCACGCGGGGAGGACTAGAAGGCGGTGCTTCCACGTGTGGGGCGGCCTCTGCGACGAACCGGGTCTCCGGCGCGGCGGGTGGCGGCGGAGCAAGTGCACTGGCCGCCGGTTCCGGCTCCTCGTACAGCACTGTTTCCTTCGGCCGCAGCGGCTGCTGAGGCGCAGGCACCGGGGTGTGATGGCTGCGCGTTGTCGGAACGTCCGCCGGCCGAAGCGCCTTCCACAAGGCCTGTTGAAACTCAGCAGCTGTCGAAACGCGATACTCAGGCTTCTTCGCCAGCGACCGCATGATGACCGCTTCCACAGCCGGCGGTATGCCGGGCTGGAACTCACGAGGCGGCGGCGGCTGCTCGACCTGCGCCCTCATCAACTCGTACTCGCAGTCGTTGAGAAGAGGCCGCGCCCGGTCAGCATTTCGTATAGCACGACTCCCAACGCGTAGATGTCCGCACGCCGATCGATCTCGCGCCCTTGGATGCGCTCGGGCGACATGTATTCGATGGTCCCCACCACCGCGCCTTGCCGCGTCATACCTGCTTCGCCCAGCACGCGGGCGATGCCGAAGTCGGTCACCTTCACAACGTCTTGTGAGGAGACCATGATGTTCGCCGGCTTGATGTCGCGGTGCAGGATGCCCATGTTGTGGGCATGATCGATGCCCTCGAGGGCCTGGCAGAACAGCGGCACGGCGCGCTCGGGGGCCATCACCCTCGCGTCACGGATTACGTCGTCGAGGGTGGGGCCGTCGACGAACTCCATGACCATGTAGAAGTTGTCGCCACTGCGGAAGAACGAGAACAGCGTGGCGATGTTGGGATGATTCAGCTTGGCCAGGGTGACCGCTTCACTGCGGAAGCGGGCGAGCAGGTCGGGCTTGCTGGCTAGCTCGGGACGCAAACTCTTGATCGCCACCGGAGGATCTTGTAATTCCCTACTGCGGTGCCGATCATGGTCGACCGTCAATCTGTGCTTGTCTTGTGCCCCGGGCCGGCTTGCGCAGTCACCGCCAACACGCAAACGCTGATGTTGTCGGGACCACCCCGGTCGTTAGCCATCTTCACAAGTTGGTCGCAAGCTTCGGTGCTTGCATTGGACGCCACGGTCCTGGCTATCTCGTCATCCTCCACTACATCATAAAGGCCGTCCGAGCAGAGCACGAAGCGGTCGTCCGCCTTGACGGGGAACGGCTTATCCCAAGAAGCGACCTCGACCGTGCCCTGGCGGCCCAGCGCCCGGATGATGACGTTGCGGTCGGGGTGGAAGCGGGCTTCTTCGAGCGAGAGAACCCCGTCCTTCACCATCTGCATTACGAGCGAATGGTCTTCGCTGAGCTGGTACGCGCCGCCGCCGCGGACCAGATACAGGCGACTGTCGCCGACCTGTGCGTGGATGGCCGCCTGGTCGTGCAGGGCCAGGGCGGTCCAAGTGGTGCCCATGCCCTTGAGCCCGCCGTTTTGCTTGGCTGCGTCGTGGATGGCGTTGTTCGCTTCCCGCACGGCATCGACCAGGGCTGTTTGTGGCGGCTTGTTGCTGTGGCAGTAAGAGTGCCCGACGATATCAACCGCGATCCGGCTGGCGACCTCCCCTGCGGAATGCCCGCCCATGCCGTCGGCGATGATGGCGAGGATTCCCTTGGAGGCCAACAGTTCGTTTTCGCACGGCTGGATCACCGCCGCCGTGTCTTCGTTAAGCTCGCGGCTGCAACCGACGTCGGTGCGAAAGCTAGCGTCGACGGCGTAAGAGCGGGGCTTCTGCGAGGTAGATGGCAATGTCCTCTTCCGTGCCTTCTTCCTTTCTGTGCAGAAGGTGAGCAGCTAGACGCTACGCGAGGCCGGAGCCGGTCTAACGCAACACCCGTCTCATACCCATCAGCTCGACGCCGAAACGAATCGGCACCGCCAGCGACACGGTGACGTCGCGTGTAACGACCGTGCTGAAGATGCCCACCACGCGGCCCTGCTCGTCGAACACCGGACCGCCGCTGTTGCCGAGCCCGGCGGTGTTGATTGTCAACTGGTAACAGTCACCGCACATGCTGTACAGCGCATCGCTCGCGCCGGCGGCCGCCTGCGTGTGAAGCACGCGGCCGATGTTGCCGACACTGACCGTCGGGTCGGGAACCTCCTGCATCTGTCCCTGGCTGCGTAATCCGGTCGCCACCGTGGCGACGGAGAATGTCCCCGGCGAGACGTCTGGGTAGCCCATCACGATCGCCCGGTCACCGGGTTGCGCTTCGACGGCATCAGCCGGAAAATTCACTGCTTGCAATTCTCCGGGGGCCGAGATATTGATCATGCCGACGTCGTGGCGTTGCGAGACGCGGGTCAGGGCCGCCGGCATTCGAAGACTCGTCTTGGCGAAGGTTACGTCGAGATAGTCGTGCCTACCCTCGACCGAACGGGTCGGACCGCTGGTCTCGGGAATGCGAATCTGTGCCAGGTTCATGACTTGGGACGCCTTGAATCGCGTTCGCGACGGTGTCCAATCGGCGGGTGGCGTTACCAACTCCTCCCAGCCTTGCCAGACAAAGTCTGTTCGCCGTCGCACCAACACTGCTACCAACCCCGGCGCCGCCTGCGGAGGCCATGCGGTGAAGTTCTCTTCCCACGACGCAGCGATGTGACGGCTGGTGAGAATGAACCCTTCGGGGCTCGCCACGAAGCCCGACCCCGAACCGCGCGCTCCGACCGGATAGTTGCGCCCGGCCTGATCGCCCGCGAAGAGCGCGGGCTCGATGCGGTTGCCCGGGAAGCGTACGTAGAGCGGGACGATCTGACGCGAAGCTATTGCGGGGAATCGGTCGTATTGGCGGTAGACCGGATTGTTCACATACCAGTGGTAGAGCTGGCGTCCGGTTTCGATGTCAAACAGCTTCCAGCTCACCTCGACCAAGACGACGGCATCACTGTTGTCGGAGGCGATGGTCGTTTCGCCCGGGCCGAACCGCTCGTCGACGATCGACCCGCTGATCGACTCCCATCCTCCGAGGTAGAGATACGACCCGATACCGACGGCCACCACGGCAACGATTGCCAATGCGATGCCCGCCGATGATCTCTTGGTCTGGGTGGTTGAATGAGCAATCATTCGCTCGACCGTGGCCTTACCAACGGTCTGGCGGGGTGGAGCGGACGGTTGCGATGGAGCAGGAGGTGATACGACGGGAGATCCACCGGAGACGGCCCGCGTGGGCGGCGGCATCGGCGGCGCGGCACTCGGACGGCCGGCTTCGTCGGCGATACGCGTCTCCGGCGGCGCCGGAGGCGGCTCGACCTGGAACTCGAACTCCGGTCCGGCGGGGCCGAACTGCACCACGTCGCCCGGCGAGATCCTGGAGGTGCCATACAGCCTGTGCTTGTTGAGGAACGTGCCGTTGCGGCTGTCGAGGTCAGAGAGCAAAAACTGGTTGGGGTTCGATTCGTCGCGGGTGATGCAGGCGTGTTGACGCCCGACCAGGTCGTCTTGCTCGGGGTGGTACTTAACCGTTGCCCCGGGGTCCCGCCCGATCAACAGTTCGGTGAAATGTTTGAGCGGAAACTCTTCGACCTCATTGGTCTTAGAGCCGGACAAGTGTTTGAGAACAATGCGTTCCATGACGTCTCCGAGCAACCCTTCTGCTGGGAGCCATTATATCCCGCTTGGGCCGTTGTTGCGGGGGGCTTCGATGCCCACTGCTTGGCTCTGCTGGAGTGACTCGGGCGATGCGCGAAGGAATGAGGGCGCCACTCACTCGTCGGACCGCGAGTGATCGAATTCGTGTCGCCCAGGGGCGGTTTGTTCGAGGCCAGTCCGGAGCCGATCGCGGCACAGCTCGCCTCGTTTCTCCGGGGACCCGATGCGGCCCACGGCGTCATAGTCAACCACTGCGCGCAACCCAGGCCGACCATCCTCTTGGGCATGCGACACCGAAGCGCGTTATCATAAAGCTTTAGCCCGCAACGGGTTCCGCCCTCTCCACGAGGAGGTCGTGGCAACTCGCATCCACCATCAGACCCTCCCCGGTCGTCGAATCCATCCGTTGCTGCTTGCCGGATTGCTGGCACTTCTGTCCCCTAGGGCGCCGGCGGCACTCTGTGACGATCTCCTGTCCGCCGAGCGGCGACAGGCCGAGCAGGCATCTCTTGAGACCCAGGATCTCATCGCGTACTTGGAACGGTTGCTCGATCGGAAGGTGGCGGAGATCAACCGGGTAATTGCCGAGGCCGGACCGATGCCGGCAAAGTTGGCCAGCGGCGCAGATGCGTCTGGCCGTCAATGTGAAGACTTGCTCTCCGACTCATCGCGCGGGATTGAACGGGGCGTTGAAGAAGTACAACGAAGAGCGGGCCTGCCTCGCGGAATCCCACGCGTCGATCCCTTCGGAAATCATTCGGATTGTCCGGGCGATGAACAACGTTCGGTGTGATGCCGCCGGGGATCAACGGCCCCGACCGGCGAAGCCACAGTTGCCGGCGACACTGCCGTCCGCAACGTCAGGGCCGGGGGCAGAGAAACCACCAAAGCCCGTTGAACCGCCTCGTCTTCCGTCTCCATCATCCCTTCCCCGTCAATGTTCCGGGCCGGCCCCCGCGGGTGATCGAACTCGAGTGCCTTCCGTGCTGGGCATGTCGCATCGCCGGGCAAAGATGGAGATGGCTCTGGCGGGCCTCACCTCGTTCGTCTTCGAATACCAGCAAGCCGAAAACCCCAGCGAGAACGGCAGGGTGACCGGTACGAACCCCGGGCCTTGCGCGGTCGTGCCTATCGGCTCCACGGTCGATATCGCCTACAAAGCCGACTACGTCGCGCCGGGCGGCGGCGGTTCCCAGAGGGGGGGGCTGAGCCGATAGGGGCCAGGCCTGAAAGAGCGGTGGACTTAGGCGCGGGCGCAAGGGGTTGCGCGCGATCGGCGCTGCCCGCACTGACGTCCGTGCGATAACGGGGACGTACGCCGCACCGCCGCTTCTAAGCAAACCGCGTGTGCTACGGCGAGGGCTCCATTGACGATCCAGCGACGCCGGGGTTCTCCGGGGAATGGCCGGGTCTTATTTCCAGTGACTGCAACTCTTTGCCCGGCTTGAAGCGAACCGCCTTCCCCGGGGGGATGCGCACTTCCTCTCCGGTCCGCGGGTTGCGGCCAATGCCGGTCTTGCGGGGTTTGATGTTGAAGACGCCGAAGCCACGCAGTTCGATCCGCTCGCCCCGCTCCATGGCTTTCTTCATAGTCTCGAAGACCGTTTCGACGGCCATTTCAGCCTTGGTCTTGCTCAAGCCAGTTCGGTTGACGACGCGAGTGACGATGTCGTACTTGATCATTCGCTTTGGTTTGGACGGCACCGCGCCGCCATTCGCTTTATGCTAGGCAGCCCCAAATGCTTTGTCAAGAATGTTCCCCACCTATTCCGGGTTCGTTTGAACCCCATGCCGGCACGCGGCTGAGTCGGCAAGGGGGTGTTGACAGCTCTGGGCTCGTGCTACCATAACTTCACGAAAGGGCCCCCGGTGGCCGATGAGCCGGCGGGGCCCTAGTGTCAGAATCGATTTTGCGGACTAACTTGATTTTAGGGGAGTGAGACGTTCGGGATTGCAGGCCCGTGGGGCCGTGCAATCCTTTTTTTGTTTTGGACGCTGCTCACACTCTGCAGTCGGGTGGTCTCGAGGCCCTCAGGCCGAATCGATCGATTGACGAAAGGAGAAACCTATTTTTAGACGACATTCCAGACCTTTCCGGCGAGCCCGCAAAGACAACGTCAACGAGTTCATCCGGGCAAGGACCGTTCGGGTCGTTTTCCCTGATGGTGTGACCGAAGTTCTGCAGACGCACGTGGCGATCGCCAAGGCCAAAGCACAGGGCCTCGATCTTGTACTCGTTTCGCCCACCGCGAACCCGCCTGTGGCCAAAGTCATGGACTACGGCGAGTACACTTATCTCGAGAAGAAGAAGAAGAACGAAGCCAAAAAGAAGCAGCACCGCATCGAGGTCAAGGAAGTCAAGTTCCGCCCCAACACCGACCAGCACGACTACAACTTCAAAAAGAACCATGCCGTTCGGTTTCTGACGGAAGGCAACAAGGTCAAGGCGGTCGTGTTCTTTCGGGGGCGCGAGATTACACATTCCAACCTGGGCCGCAAGATCCTTTTCAATCTTGCCAAAGACGTTGAGGAACTGGGTGAGATCGAAGGCCAGCCGCGGCTCGAAGGCCGGCAGATGCACGTGATCATCGGCCCCAAGAAGCAGCGGCAAAAGGAGCCGGCGCGCGAGAAGAAGGCCGCTCCGGAGCTCCCTAAGGCGGAGCCGCCGCCGAGTGATACGGCGAGTCCTGCGAGCTAGCGTCTACCGTCGGACTGGGACCGTGGCTGGGGGGACTCGCTGCAGGTACCCGCCGTAAGTCCCTCTTCGGACTTCGCGTTACGTACCGCTGGGGGTAGTGTTACCCGTAGCGTCGGTTCTCCGGAGCGGTGCGGCGGCCTGCTGGGGCGTGGTGGAAAAGGCATCCGGTGCTACCCACCGGAGCTTTCGATCACGGCGAGGCAGGTCTCAGCCCACGAACACTAGTGTAGTGCGTCAAGCAGATTGCACCTTATGCAGGGCGGCACGTCCGCGCTTGACTTTCTCGAGGATGTCGGAGGCGGTCGCGGTCCAGATGAAGGGCGTGGGATGCCCGTTGTGCTGGGCGATGTAGTCGTCAATGGCGGCGACGAGCTCGTCCACGCTGCGAAACACGCCGCGGCGCAGGCGCTTGACGGTGAGATCGCGAAAGAATCGCTCGACCATGTTCAGCCACGACGCCGAGGTCGGGGTGAAATGAATGTGGAAGCGCGGGTGACGATCGAGCCAACGCTTCACAGCGGCATGCTTGTGGGTGGCATAGTTGTCCACGATGAGATGAAGCTGTTTGTCCTTGGGAGTGCGGCGGTCAATTAAGCGCAGGAAGCGCAGCCATTCCTGGTGGCTGTGTCGGGGCATGCACTCGGCGATCACGCTGCCGTCAAGGCTGTTGAGCGCCGCAAACAGGGTGGTCGTGCCGTTGCGCTTGTAATCGTGGGTCATCGTTTGGCCGCGTCCCTTTTTGAGCGGCAGGCCGGGCTGGGTGCGATCGAGGGCTTGGATTTGGGACTTCTCATCGAGCGAGAGAACCAGAGCATGCTCAGGCGGATTGAGATAGAGTCCGACGATGTCGTCGAGTTTCTCGGCGAAACGCGGGTCATTGCTGAGCTTGAAGGTCTTGACGCGGTGGGGCTTGAGGCCATGGGCGCGCCAAATCCGTCCCACGGTGGAAGCGCTGACGCCGGCCGCGGCGGCCATGGTGCGGCGGCTCCAGTGGGTGGCGTTGGACGGTTTCTCGCGGGTGGTCTTGTGGATGATCTGCTGTACTTTCTGCTTCGAGACGGCAGGTTTACGACCGGGCCGTGGGGCGTCTTTTGCAATGCCGGCGATGCTGCTTTCGAGAAAGCGCGTGCGCCAGCGGGCCACCAACTGCCGCGAGACACCGAGCTGTGCGGCGATCTGCTTATTCTCGAGACCGTCGGCGGCCAGCAGGACAATCCTGGCTCGCAGGGCGAGACGAACGGCGACTTGGCGGCCGCGCGCGTAGCGGTCCAACTGCTTGCATTGCGCTGTGTTCAAAGTTACTGGTTGTGCTCTTCGCATCCCATGCCTCCTGTTAATAGAGACGATGGGAAGCCAATATAAGTTACATTATTTATGGTGCACTACACTAGCACGCCGACGTGGCTGCGGCGACCGCCGATTTCGACGAAGACTTCGTAAGTTCCGGGCGGCAAGTCTACAGGAAGCAGGACGTTGATCTGCAACAAACCGACGAAGCCCGGTGCCAGCACAGCTACACCCACTGCCTCGCGATCGCCGATGGTTACCGAGAACGGCAGCACCGGGCTAGGCAGTGGCTCCTCGAAGGGGGCCGGCTGCCCGGACATCAAGGCAGGGTCGACCAAACCCTGCCCGGTGACGAACAGAACGATGAAGTTGCCCGCCGCCTCGGTGTTGGTCTCGGTGTTGAGCGAGAGGTCTTGATTGAGCACCGCGTTGAAGATGCCCGGGTGCGAATCGAGGATGCGCAGGGTGACCACGTTGCTGCTTACCCCGTTTACCTCGACTCGCACCTCGGCGGTCTCAAGACCGGCCATCTCATAGGGCACTTGGCAGTTGATCTGGCCGTCACGAACGAAGAAGATGGCGGCCAACACGTCGTCAAAGAAGACGCGGACTCCTGCTAATTCGGTCGGCAGCTTCCCGGTTTTGGGATCGAAGTCCGCTTGCACGCCGACCACAGGTCCGACGTTCAACGCGAAAAAGGTGATGATCTCCCCCGCTGACACTCCGCCGCCTTGGAAATCAGACGCCCCCACGATGCCGGCCAGGGTCAGGACCGGGTCGGTGGTCACGAAGCTGCGGGTCGGCGTCCATTGGGCACCCCCGTTCTCAGTTTTGAAGACGCCACCGGACGAGGTCCCGGCGTAGAGAACACCCGCCTTCACCGAGTCGGCCACCAAGACGTTGGCCGCCAGGCTCTGCAGCCCTGCGTTCGCTTCGGTCCACGAATTGCCGGCGTTCGTGCTCTTGAAGATGCCGGAGCTGGTGGCGGCGTAGACTGTCCCTGTTTCATTGGGATCAAAGGCAATCGCGGGAGCTGCGACCGCGCCGCTGTTTGGGAGTCCGACGTTGATTGGGTCGAAACCTCCGTCCGTCCCAATCTTGCGAAAGAGTCCGCCGTTGCTGCCTACGATCAGCCGGTTGGAGTCGAACGGATCGATCTCCAGATCAAAGAGTGTGAACACCTGGGTCGAACCCGTTCCGTCCCAATCCAGGCCAGCGTTGACGGTTCGGAAGACCTGACTGACCTGTTGTCCGAAGAAGAAGTCCACCAGCAACGCAGTGGCGTAGAGTGTGTCGCGGTTGGTGGGATCCATTTCGACGTCCAGCACCGTCCACCCCGCGAGCGCCCCGGGCACGTCTCCCCGGATGTCGTTGATTGGCAGAAAGGTGGATCCTCCATCAACACTTCGGAACGCGCCGCTGGAAGTTCCGAGGTAGACGATCTGTGGGTCAGCAGGATCGACAACGACCGAGAGAATCGAGATCCCGGTCACGGTCGCAGTCCAGTCCATGCCGCCGTTGGTGCTCTTGAACAGCGTCCCATCCCCTGTCACCAGCGGATTCACCGAGCCGGCGAAGACGGTGTTGGGATCGCTAGGGGCGAACGCGATGTCACGAAGCTGTACCGCGGCGATTCCCGTGCGGGCTTCCTGCCAGCGGTCTGCACCGTCGGTTGAGCGGAAAGCGCCGCCCCCGAAGACCCCAGCGATCACATTGGCCGCATCTACAGGGTCTACCGCGAGTGCGCGTACGTCGCTGGTTGGGATGCCGTCGGATCGAAGATGCCAATTGTCGCCGCGATCCATGGTATGAAAGACCCCTCCACCGTTGGTTCCGGCGTACAGGTTCGAGGGCTGGTGAGGATCGACCGCCACGGTAAGCATCGTGCCCTGTGCAAGCCCTATGGGAATCTGCTGCCAAGTGTCGCCGCCGTCCGTAGTCCGAAATGCGAAGAAACGGCCGGTCGCGGCGTAGAGGGTCATGGGATCTGCGGGATCGATTGCCAGCGCGTTCACGGAGACGCCGCGGAGACCGGGCAATACTTCAATCGTGTCACCGCCGTCTGCCGTTCGGAAAGCGCCGGTGCTGGTCCCTATGTAGAGGTTGTTGGAGTCGGTGGGATCGATGGCAAGGCTTCGGCCGGATGAGCTGCTTGCACCGCGCCATTGTTGTCCGCCGTTGGTCGATCGAAAGAAGACTCCGCTGCCCTGCACGGCGTTGCTCGAGTGCACGGCATAGATGGTCTCGGGGTTGTTGGGATCCACGACAATCTGGTTGTAGTCGCCCTCGAAGACGATCGTGCCGTTGTTGTCGAATTCCACCAGCCCGTTATTGACGGCGACCCAGGAGTCGCCGCCATCGGTGGTCTTGGCGATGCCCCTGTTGCGCGTGCCCGCGTAGACGACCAGTGGGTTTGTGGGGTCTACCTCTAACGAGACGACGTCGAGCGTGGTCAGCCCGGCGCTGGCCGGCGTCCAGTTGTCACCGCCGTCGTCGGACCGGAAGACTCCGGCGCCGATGGTGGCCGTGTACAGCCTGCCGCCGCCGCCCGCGATCCAAGACGTGTCGGGACTGGTGAGTCCCCCGCTGGCCGGTCCCCAGGAAAGTCCGCCGTTGTCGCTTCGGAAGATGCCGCGCGAGGTGGCCGCGTACACCATCCCCTGGGTCGTTGGGTCCACGAACAGATTGAAGATGCGACCGCCCGGCGGGCCGCCTTGGCCCCTTGCGTTCGACGCCGTGAGTGCGATCAGGACCCCAAGCGCCAGTAAACCTCTGACATTCATGACCCTCCAGTGTATCCACGAGTGGGGTACCCGCGGCCCTTGAGCAAGTGCAAAAACACACCTCACCAGAGATATCCGGCTGCTCGAAACTAACTGGTGTCCGGCGGGTTCCTTACTGGTAGGCTGTGCTGCCAGTGAATGAATTCGACCGTAGGGTGGCCGAGATCCACCACCCAGCCGCGACCCCAAGAGTGGTACCGTTGACCGTTTCGCGGCGCTGGACAGTGTAAGTCGAAGCTATCAGAAAGTGTCGTCCCGAGCCGACAGTTCCCGGACGGCGCTTTCGCGATGACATGCGGCGGGTGCGTAAAAACTACACACCGGAACGGGAGGGGATGTAAATTCTATGCACCATTCGGCCCCGTTCTGCGTATCTACTATTGAGGGTGCAGCGAATCAAGCAGATAGAGAGGCCCGGACAGTTTTGGCTATCGGATTGCTGTTATCCACGTCCAGATAGACATGAAACTCTTCGCCATCACGAATCGCGGCCTTGCGGTCATCAGCATGCTGGTGTTGCTGCTCTGGGGCGTGATCCTGGCCGAGCGCGCGATTATTCAACGGGCGCAGCGAGATCACTACGAGTTTCTACGCTCCCAGCCGGTTGCCCCGGTGACACCGGGACCGCTGCCCACCCGGTATTCCCTACCCGTGTCTGTTTCGGATGACGGCGCGGCGTTCGGCTAGGGATTCCCACTTTCCTGCACAAGGGCCGCATTGTCGGTCGCCGACGCAGGGCGCCTTTTCGGATGCAACACTCGTTGCTCTAGCGGGAAGGATACAGCCGCTGGACCGTCGGCCGCGGGCTATCGTCCGTAGGGGTCGAGCGGGATCTCGAAGTAGAACAACTCTTGACCGGTCCTCAGATTGCGGATTCCTGACAAATAGATCGCCGCGCCTGGGATCGGGTCGGGCTGGGTGCCCGTACCGTAGTAGAAGAAGCCGCTCACCGAACTGTGGGGAGCGATCACCGGCGCCTTGAACTCGCGCTCGGTGATGGAAGACTTCGCCAATGGTCCCTTCTTCACTCGGGGCTTGTTCAAGCCGGGCAAGGGCGGGATGTAGCGGGGCCGGTCTTTGGGTTGTGAGTTCGGTTGGAAATACTTCAGATCTTCGGCCGACATGGGGTCGAGCCCCTCGCGATCCGACGTCACAAACCGAACCTTGAGATCCTTGAGGTCATAGGCGTCGTCGCTGTCATTGGTGATCACCACCAACACCGGCACGAAGCCGTACTTAAGAGGCTTAGCTTTGCCGAACGCCTGCTTGACTTCTCTCTCGTCCACATAGGGCTTGACCGCAGCGGTGACGTTCTTCTCGCCCTGACGCGCTGGGTAGTCCTTGGCCGGATAGACACGGAAGGTGCGCTCCCCAGCGGCCCAGACGTCCGTTAGGCCGAGCGAGCACAAGCTCGTCACCGCAGTCAGGAGAGCGGCGCGCGGGAGAAAACCTCTTGCGATAATGGGATGGGTTTGGATTGACATACTTCGCCTACAATGTGCTGCTGGCGTTCGTCGCGGCCGTCGGTCTGCCCTATTATCTGCTGCGGACCCGCCTTAAGGGACAGCCCTGGAGCAGCCTACCACAGCGTTTCGGCCGGTTGCCGCGCTCATTTCATCAGACTGGTTCGCAGTCAATCTGGTTACACGCGGTTTCGGTTGGGGAAGTGCTTTCGTGCACGCAGCTTGTTCGGGCGCTGAACCGGCGCTTCCCCTCGTCGCCGGTTTTCGTGTCCACCGCCACTGCCACCGGCCGTCGACTGGCAGATGAGAAACTCTCCGGCGTGGTCGACGGGATCTTCTATGCTCCGCTCGACCTGCCGTTCGCAGTTCGGAGCGTGATCGCCCGGCTGAAGCCGCGCGTTGTGATCGTCGCCGAGACCGAGATCTGGCCGAATCTCTTTCGGCAGGTCAAGCGGTCGGGCGCTGGGTTGATGATGGTCAACGCACGGATTTCCGATCAGTCCCTCAGCAGCTATCGGCGGTTTCGGTTTTTCTTTGCAAGGGTGCTGCGACACGTGGACGCAATTCTGGCGCAGTCGAACGTCGATGCCGAGAGGCTGGTGGCGATCGGGGCGCCATCGGACCGCGTGCAGGCTGGGGGCAATCTCAAGTACGACTTCGAGCCGAAGGAAGCTGCCCTGCCGCAGGATCTGCGGGACCTGTTGGGCCATGTCGAGCCCAAACCGATCCTCGTTGCCGGGAGCACCCGGGAAAACGAGGAACAGCCGGTGATTGAGGCGTTTCGGGCGCTTGCCGGTCGCCAAAGGCAGGCCCTGCTTGTCTTGGCGCCCCGGCATCCGGAACGTTTTGATGAGGTTGCCGAACGGCTCGACCAGTCGGGCGTCCACTACCGGCGTCGTTCGGAGTTGGGAGGAAACGGAGCCGCGGAGCTCGAACTGCCGGGGGTGCTGCTGCTCGATTCGCTTGGCGAGCTTTCTTCGCTCTATCCCTTGGCTGACCTTGTGTTCGTCGGAGGTTCGTTGAACGGCTGGGGCGGCCACAACGTTCTCGAACCGGCGCTGTCGGGGCGTCCCGTGGTCGTGGGTCCCACGATGCAAAACTTTCGGGCGATTACCGAGCAACTGGTTGCCGTCGAGGGCTTGGTGCAGGTGGAGGGTGCGGACCGGCTAGCCGCGCAATTCGAGCAACTGCTGGACGACCCCGCAACCGCGGCGACCATCGGTGAACGCGGCCGCCAGGTCGCCCAGTCACAGCGGGGGGCGACGACGAAAGCCATAGAAGTCGCCGATCGGCTCTATAGCCAAGCGCTTCCCCGAGACGTGCCCAGTGTCGCGGCCTACGCATTGCTAGGCCTGCCCGCGTTGGCTTGGGGGAGTGCCGCGCGGGCGCGCTTGGCCTTGTACCGGCGGGGATTGCTGCGAACCGGGCGGCTCAACGCTTTTACCCTTTGCATCGGCAACCTGACGGCCGGCGGTGTGGGCAAGACGCCTCTCGTGGCTTGGCTGGCCCAGCGTCTGCTCGACCGCGGTTACCACGTCGGGGTGCTGACGCGCGGGTATGGCCGTACGTCGAACCGCCCGGTGACTCTCGTCGAGCCCGGCACGAACCCGCCGCTGAGCGAGACCGGGGACGAGGTGCAATTGCTGCTTCGGCACTTCGAAAGGCAGGGGGTGGAGGCGCCTGTCGCCGTTGGTGCGGACCGCTATCGAGCCGGTTTGGAACTTGAGAGACGCCGCCCGCTAGACGTCCTGATCATGGATGACGGCTTCCAGCATCTTCAGCTCCAGCGCGACTTCAACGTGTTGTTGGTCGATGTCACTCGTCCCTTGGTTCGGGGCGACGTGATGCCGCTAGGACGGCTCCGTGAATCGGTGACCGGTGCGCTGCGCGCCGACGCCATCGTGCTCACACGCACGGATACGGGCCGAAGTTACGACAAACTCGAGAATGGTCTCAGGCAGTTGAATCCGAGTGCACCCATCCTGCGTTCGCGTCATCGGGTTGTCGCCGCGGTCGAGGTGAAAACGGGAACGGAGATCTCCCCCGACGAACTCCGTGGGAAACGGTTGCTTGGGTTCTGCGGGCTCGGCAACCCGGACGTCTTTCGGCGCCCTCTGTCCGAGCTCGGCGGGGCGTCGGTCCCGTGCCTCACGTTTCCCGACCACCACCGCTATGTGCCGTCCGACATCATCCGCATCCTGCGTGCGGCGCGGCAGCACGAGGCCGAGGTCCTGGTGACCACCGAGAAGGATCTGATGAACCTCCGGCAGCTCGCCGGTGATGCTCGAACAGACAAGTTGATGGAAGCCCTTTACTGGCTGCGTATCGAGCCGGAGGTGGACGAAGCCGAAGAACTCCTACAGGAGATCGAACGCAGGATCGGGGCGCGGCGGGACGGCTCACCGAAGCGAGCCGTAGTGGCCGAGCTTTCCTATACCCAGTGAAGAGTACGGTGATTTGGCAACTGAGCCGCGGTGGCAAATCCGCAGCCCCGCCCGCACTCTCACGGGCTGTGAAGAATGACACAGTAAGCCGACCTGTTCCCGTACCCTCCCGGGTGCGGCTCTGACGCTGGCATGAAACTGCTCGTTCGCGTCACCAACTGGTTGGGTGACGCTGTGATTTCGATCCCCGCGTTGCAGGAGATTCGCCGTGCGCACGCGAACTGGGAGATCGTGCTCCTTGCGCGCCCCTGGGTGGCCGACCTCTACCGCCGTGAAGATTTCTGCGGCCGCATTCTGCTTTATGAAAACAAGGGACGGCATGCCGGCCTCTTGGGTAAATGGCGTCTAGCCACCGAACTACGGCAGGAGAGATTCGACCGCGCCATCCTGTTGCAGAATGCTTTCGATGCCGCACTGCTTGCCTGGCTGGCGGGCATCCCTGAGCGGATCGGCTATTCCCGTGATGGCCGCGGCCCACTGCTCACCCGGGCGGTCCCTGTGCCGCGTCCGGGCGAGATCGAGAAGCACGAGAGGTTTTACTACCTCGAGATGCTGCAACGCGCGGGGCTGATCGATCGCCTGCCCGAGAGCAGGGAGATTCGGCTCGATTGTGCGGACGAGGCTGCGGAGGGCGGCCGGGCCTACTGGCGGGATCGCGGCTTCCAGAGTAAACGCTGGGTCGGCATCAGCCCGGGTGCCGCCAACAGCCGTGCCAAACAGTGGTCCCCTGAGCGCTTCGCGGAAGCCGGGCGGTTGCTGGCCGAGCGCCTCGACGCCGGAGTGGCACTGTTTGGCTCACCGTCGGAAGCCGACCTGTGCTCGGCGGTGGCCGAGGACATCGGCTCTGAGGCCGAAAACCTGGCCGGCCAAACGACCCTGGCCGAGTTCATCGACCTGGTGGCGGCGTGCCGAGTCTTCCTCACCAATGACTCGGGCGCGATGCATGTCGCGGCAGCATTAGGCGTACCCACGGTGGCGGTTTTCGGCCCGACCGATGAGACGGCCACGGGGCCCGTATCGAGTTCGGTGCGGGTTGTGCGGGAACCGGTGGATTGTAGTCCGTGCTTGTTGCGCGATTGTCCGATCGACCACCGGTGTATGACTCGGGTTGAAGTGGGGCGGGTTGTGGAGGAAGCGGGGTTGGTGCTGCGGGAGGGGGCTGCCTGATTGTTCAGTTCCTCGGTCTCCGAACCGGCATATTCTGTCCTCGCTTGCTCTCGTGAGAACCGAGGAATCGGTTCTCGGCAAGGCTGGAGCCTTACGCCATGTGGGGATCGGATCGAAGGTTTGGAATCCTTGTTCGGGGAGTCCCGTACTCGTTTTGTGTGAGGCGGGTGGGGTCTAGAGAAGCTGGCGGCGCGTTAGGGTTTGTGCCGGACCGCTCCCTGACCCGGACGAGCCGGAACCAAACAGGGTCTTTATGACGGACCGTACGAAGGTTCGCCTTTGAGGGAGCGCGCGGGTTCACACCGGCGCCTCTGTTCGGGCTTCTGAAATTTCCTGCCGCGCGTGGCAAGGATTTCACTCCATAGGTACTGACGGTCACGGCTCGGTTGCTTCGTTTTTCGCCTTACTTAGTCCAGCAGCCCTTGATCGAGGAGCAGCTCGGCGTTCAGTACGGCCGCACCGGCGGCTCCACGAATCGTGTTGTGGCCGAGGATGACCATCTTGTAGTCGAGAATCCGGCATTCACGGACGCGCCCCACCGACACCGCCATGCCGCCCTCCAACATGGCGTCCTTGCGCGGCTGCGGACGGTTTTCCTCATCGAGGACATGCACCGGCTGCTTCGGGGCGCTGGGCAGTTGCTTCTCTTGGGGGATGCCGCGGTAGGAGGCAAGCGCCTCGAGTAGTTTCTCGACGCCTGGTTTTTTGTTCAGCTCGATTGAAACGGCTACGGTGTGCCCGTCCACGACGGCCACGCGGTTACAGTGGGCGCTGACCTTCGCCGGCAGATTGTCGATCGTATCGCCGGCAAAGTCGCCGAGAATCTTCAGCGTCTCGCTCTCCATCTTTTCTTCCTCGTTAGCGATGAACGGGACTACATTGCCCACGATGTCCATCGATGGCATGCCGGGGTAACCTGCTCCGGAAATCGCCTGCATCGTTGTCACGAGAATCTTCGTGATCCCGAAGGGCTTCAACGGCGCTATTCCCAGGGCCATCGTGATGGTCGAGCAGTTCGGGTTGGTCACGATCGCGCCGCTCCAGCCGCGGTTCTTACGCTGCGTCGGAATCACGGCGAGATGGCCGGCGTTGACCTCGGGGATGAGCAGCGGCACGTCGGGATCCATGCGGTGGTTGCGCGAGTTCGACACCACAAAATGGCCCGCGCCCGCGAAAGCCTTCTCGATGTCGCCGGCGACCGAGGCATCCATCGCGGAGAACATCAGCTTGGGCGCGTTGCCTTTGATGGGTTTGGCCTGGTGAACCGTCTGCTTGGCGATCGACTCGGGGACGGCACCGTCGAGCGTCCAATTGGCCGCGTCAAGATACGTCTTGCCGGCACTACGTTCGCTGGCGCCGAGCCAGGCCACGTCAAACCAGGGATGTCCCTGCAAGAAGCTGATGAACTGCTGGCCAACCATGCCGGTCGCGCCCAGGATGCCTACTTCGATTCGTCGTTCCATAACAGCATTCTCCTCCGGCAGAGAGCGCCGGAGACTTCCTTGAGCTTAGTTTGTCGTCTGGAGTTGCTTGACCAGGTTGCGGTAGAGTTCGACCGCCTCGGTCAGTTGCTTCTTGGGTACGCGCTCTTCAGCCGTATGCGCCACGTGGATCGAGCCGGGACCGATGAGCAACGGCTCGCCCCAGTTGGTGAGCTTCGGGATGTCGGTCGTGTACTTGACAGTGCAGGTTTCAAAGCCCGGTACCGACTTCATGCGAACGGCAGGTGCTTGGACCGGCATGGTGACTGTCACGCGGTCGTCGAGCGCGTCGCGGACCATACTCATGACTTCGCCCATGTCCGAAACGACTCGGATCACCGCCGTGGCGCTAGCGTGGTCTGAGATCACGTTGGCCGCGCGTCCGCCCGAGATCAGGCCGATACTGCAAGTGCTATCGCCTAGGACCGGGTCGTCCGGGAGCTTGAGGTCGCGCAGTTTTTGTAGGTTGTCGAGCAGCTTGTTGATGGCCGAGTCGCCCAACTCTTCGTAAGCCGAGTGCGCCATCTTGCCGTGCGCTTCGATCTCGACGCGCAGGTTCCCTTTCGAGCCGACCGCCAGCTTGTTTTCGGTCGGTTCGCCGTTGATCAAGTACTTCGAGCCGGGGGGATTGCGGTTGGCCGTGTGGGCACCGATGCCGTCGATCTCCTCGCCGACGACGAACAGCAGCCCCAAGTTGCGGACACCTTCATCGAGCAGTGCTTCAACGGCTTTGATCATGGAGGCGCCGATGCCTTTGGTGTCGCAGGCCGCGCGGCCCCAGATGAACTCGTCGTCTTCTTTCGACGGGATGAAAGGCGGGACCGTGTCCATGTGCGTCGAGAGCACGATCTCCGGATCGCCCCAGCGTACAAACACGTCCCGGCGGTCTTTCTCGACGTCGATATACTCGATTCGACCGTCGTGTTTCTCGGCAAGCGGTTTTAGATAGTCGTAGAGAAACCGGCCCATCTCCAGCTCGTTCGGCGTCACCGAGTTGATGTCGACCATCGCGCGCGTGAGTTCGAAGACGTTCATGGGCCGCTGGTGTAGGGTGAGCCTCAAGGCCTGCCGCCTCGCGAGTCGTCGCGAGGAAAGGGTTGCAGGGTGACGGGTAACGCCCCTACGAAGCGGGGCGCGGCAAGCCTAGAGGCTCACGCCACGTGTTCATTTGAGAATATCGAATCGTTGGAGAGAGGGTCAAACCCTGGGGCCCCCGAGGCCCCGACCGGTACGTGCGATAATCCCGGTACGGTCGGCCCGCAAACCGGCACTTACGTCTTTGCCGTGGCCGCCACGGCCGTCAGCCCCGATCGGGAGGATCACAACCATGGACCGGCGACAATTCTTGCTGAGTTCGGCCGCGGTCACCGCCGCGGCGGCGTCACCCTTTGCGGGCCTTGTTACTCCTGAGGAAGCCCGCAAGCGCAAGAAGCTTCGTGTCGGCATCATCGGCTGCGGCCGCATGGGTCAGTATTACGCCGAAGTCTACCGCGCACTCCCCGATACCGAGCTTGTGGCCATCGCTGAGTGGAACGACGAACGGCGCAAGGTTGTCGGTGAGCGCTTCGGCGTCAAGGTGCTCTTCAAGGATGCGAACGCCATGCTGCGCGACGTGTCGCTGGATCTCGCCGCCGTCATCACGCCGACCAAGTTCATGAAGGAAGCCGTGATTGCTTGCGCCGAGGCCGGGGTGAAGGGCGTCTCGACCGACAAGCCCATTGCCGCGCGGCTCTCCGACGCCGACGAAATGGTCGAGGCTTGCCGGAAGCGTGACGTGGTCTTTGCGGGGGGCAACCTGCAGCGCGCGATGTGGGAGGTACAGCAAGCGGCCGCACGCTTGCGCACCGGTGAGTATGGCCAGTTGCTTGGAGCCGTGGTCCATCGCTTCGGTGGTGAAATCTCCGGCGGCGGCTGCCAGCATTGCTCGGTGCTGCGACTTCTCACCGGGGCCGAAGTGAACGAGGTCATGGCCTGGGGACGGCCCGCCGAGGCTCTTGCGGCCGAAACGGACGAGGGACTCGAGATCAATGGCGTCTTCCGGATGACCACGGGCATCGACTGCCAGGTGTTCGGCCAGGAGACTCCGTATCGCGGCGTCGACGTGTGGACCGGCGACACCCTCGTTCGCTGGGACTGGGCTCCCCCGCAAGTCTTTCGGACCGCGCTCGCCGGCGGTGCGCGACGCCAGATCGACCCAGGCTACCCGCCCTTTCCTTGGAGGTATATCCTCGACCGTCCCATCCTCCGAGCCACCGATAACTACCTGGTCAGCTCGATTCGCTCATTCGTGGATGCGGTGTTCACGGGAAGCGGCCTGTTCATCTCGGGGCACGACCTGAGGCAGGCGCTCGAGATCGCCATTGCGTCGAAGCTGTCGGCCCAGCTGGGCAACCAGCCAGTCAAGCTGCCGCTCGAAGACCGATCGCTCACCCTCTACCCGCGACCCTACCGCTGGTTGGGTGGCGACGTCACCGGTCGAGTGCAGACGGCCGAAGAGGCGGCCGCCAAGAAGTAGCTGTAGCGTGAACGTTCGCGTCTGCCGCACCCCGAATCGTTGGGGAATCGTTGGGGTGTGTGGGTCACGACCCCACTTAATCCTTCGAAGCACATCGCCCGACGACTTGGAAGACGGCCAAGCCCGTGCTTCACGCCACGTGCGCATGGAGCGGATACAGTAAGGACATGAACCGGCGCTCTTTCACGAAGTTTGTGGGATTGGGTGCTCTACCAGCGGCGCTCGCTCCGGCTGGCTCGGCCAGTCCCCAAGCACCCCCGGGGCTACAACAACGGCTCAGGCTGCCTACCGGCCCGGTGCGGATAGTTCTCGACACCGACACTTACAACGAGGTGGACGATCAATTCGCACTGGCCTACTCGCTACTCTCGCCCGAAGCGATGACAGTGGAGGCGGTGTACGCCGCGCCGTTTACCAACTCTCGATCGAGCAACCCGGCGGCCGGCATGGAGCAGAGTTATCAAGAGATCCACCGCGTCCTGGACGTGCTGGGAGCGGGTGTAGGGCCTAAGTATGCCGACAAGGACCGCGACCAGTTCGTCTTCCGTGGCTCCAAACGCTATATCGGGGCCACCGGCAAGCCGGTCGAGAGCCCGGCGGCGGAAGACCTGATCCGCCGCGCGCTCGCGCCACGAGAACAGCCGCTTTTCGTCGTGACGGTCGGAGCCCCAACCAATGTCGCGTCCGCTTTACGGATCGAGCCAAGGATGCGCGACAAGGTGGTCGTCGTATGGCTCGGCGCGCAGCCATACTCGATGAGGTCCGCCCGCGAGTATAACTGCTATCAGGACGTGCCCGCCTCGCAGACGCTGTTCGATAGCGGCGTTGCGTTGATGAACATCCCCGCGCGAAACGTGGCCGAACATCTACGCACGACGTTGCCGGAACTCGAACGCTTCCTCAAGGGCCGTTCGAAGATCGGCGACTACCTCTACGAGACCGTCGCGGGGTACGCGCGCGATAGGAGTCCTCGCGAGGGGTATCCGTGGTCGAAGGTGATCTGGGATATCTCGGCAGTCGCTTTGCTGATCAGTTCCAAATGGGTTGAGACCGAGATCGTGCCGAGCCCGATTCTCACCGACGAACTCACGTACCGGCACGATGCGTCGCGCCACCCGGTGCGGGTCGCGACCGGTCTCAGCCGCGACGCGATCTTCGACGACTTGTTCCGCAAGTTTGCCAAGTCTTGAGACAGCAAGTCTTGAGACAGGGCCGCGCCCCTAATTCGGGACTCAGCCATGACCGCTAGGGAATCAGGTTTCTGCCACAGCAGGTTCCGCCTCGGGACCGGACCACGCCAACGCCGCTCGTCGCTCTGAACACGCGACAGCAGGATCACCTAGGGCGTGTTAACACTAAGTCGCAAAAGCTGCTATACTCGGAGGTATGGAGATCACCGAGCAGCAATACCGCCGCATCGAGCCGGTCCTGCCCCGCCAGCGCGGCAATGTGAGCCTGCCGAACCTCACGGTTTTGAACGCCATGTTGTATGTCGCCGAGCAGGGCTGCAAATGGCGCGGCTTGCCTAAACGCTTCGGTAACTGGCACACCATTTATACCCGCATGAACCGCTGGTCGAAGAACGGCGTGCTCGACGCCGTCTTCGAGAAACTGCAGCGCGAGCAGCTGGTCCGCATCCGAATCGAAGCCGTGTCAATGGACTCGACCATCGTGAAGGTTCATCCCGACGGCACGGGCGCGTTAAAAAAACGGTCCGCAAGCGATCGGCAAATCCCGCGGCGGATGGACCACCAAGATTCATATGGTTGCCGCAAATGCTCGAACGGCGATAACCTTCGCTCTCTCGCCCGGCCAAGCGCACGACGCCCAGCAGGGCCGCGAACTTGCTCGGTGGTCTGGGGCCACTGCCCGAGCCGCTGCCGCTGCTGATGGACGGCGCCTATGAGGACGATCAGACACGCCAACTGGCTTTGGATTTCGGATGGATTCCCGTCGTGCCGCCCCGGCGCACCCGCCTGGAGCCGTGGGAATACGACCGAGCGCTCTATCGCCGCCGCAACGAGATCGAGAGACTCTTCCGACGGCTCAAGGGATTCCGCCGCATCTTCTCCCGCTTCGACAAGCTCGACGTCATGTTCCTCGCCTTCCTCCACTTCGCCCTCATCGTCGAGGCTCTACGTTTCGATACCCTACGTTAGTGTTAACACGCGCTAATCAATAGCCCTTCACATCGGCGGGTCGATGATGCCGAAGGCGTCCACGCCATCGAGTTCCTCACCGCTGTACTGTGCCAGCATCTGTGGCCAGACCTCTTGGTGGAGATCCGACTCCGCCCAGCGGGTTCGGAGATCTTCACTCTCGAAGGCCAGCGTGAGAAGGTACTTGTTGTCGCGTTTCGGAACCTTCAGCAAGTTGGAGTACTTGAAGCCGGCCTGGCTGCTGATCGCCGGGTAGTAGGCGTCGTGAAAGACCTTTTCGAGTTCCGGACCGGCGCCGGATTTGGTTGTGATGTGTCCATGCAACTCGACCGGGCCCGGTCCGTCATAGCGGCGTCCGCCGCCGGGTCCTGAAGAGCAGGCGAGAGCGAAAGTGACGATGCCTGCGAGTGCAAACTGCTTCCAACGGATCATGGCAACGAAGTCCTTTCCTATGGCCACACGCACGCAACGAGCACGCTGCCCCACGCTCAACTCAGAGCCGCGTGCGTCAGCCCGCGTTGAACACCCTCAAGGAAGAGGGTCGCCGTTATCGAGAGTGGTCCGCCTCGGAACTGATCACGGCAGGCTCCCCGCCCGCGGCTCTGATGTAACGGGCAAGAACCCTTCCCAATCGGCCGGTCACGCAGAGCCGGCCAACCGCGAGTATTATGGCAGAACTCAGCCCGGCGGGAAGTCCGGGCGAAGCTGCACGAACTCGACGAGCAGTCCATCGGGGTCCAGAGCACAGACTACCCCCACTGCGTCGGGTGCGCTAACCGGCTCGGCCAGAAACTTCACCCCCTTTGCGGACAGGTCTTCGTAGGTCTGGCGAGCGTCGTCCACGAAGAAGGTCAGCCAGCGCACCCCAGCCGCGAATTCGCTGCTTCGCCGTGCCGGCGGATTCTCGATCTCCATCAGCTTGATCAGGGTCTCGCCGGCCTTGAGCCGGACCTGCCGGAAATGCCGCGGCGCAAGCTTGGCGCCCACCGCGACCGGCTCGGGAATCTGGATGTCGAGGGCAACCTCGAGCCCCAGCAGGTCCCGATAGAAGTGCAGCGACTCGTCGAAGTGGCTGCAGACGATTCCGACGTCCACGAAGTTGCGTTGAGGAGCTTGTGTCTCTGGCATAGTAGTGTCCGACGGGACATTGTAGAACCTCCAGAGACCGGACGCACCCGGCGGCTCACGCTTCCCAGCTTCCCCCTCACTGGTTCCAGGAGACGACATGTCAGCAGATACGCTTGCCCTAACCCGGCGTCACGCCCTGCGGATCGGCGCCCTCCGGATCGGCGCTCTGGGCGTCGCCGGCTCGTTGCAGTCATCCGCACAGGCATCCGCGGCCGATTCGGATTGGAGTACCAAGAAACCGGGCGACCCTTTCGGCGGCCTTCACGTGGGCCTCACGACCTTTTCAACCCGTGAGCTGAGCCTCGATGACACCATCGGCCTGCTCACGACCTTAGGTGTGGAGAACGTTGCCCTCAAGTACTTCCACCTTCCCCTCCGCAGCTCGTCGGCGGAGCGCGCGGCGGTTCGGCGAAAGCTGACCGACGCGGGCCTGCGGATTCTCGGTTGCGGCGTCGTGGGACTGAAAGACGACGAAGCCGACATGCGCCGCAAGCTCGACTACGTCCGTGACACCGGGGCGGCGGTCGTCACCGTCACGATTCCCGAGGAGGCTTTCGCTCTCCTCGATCGCGTCGTCAAGGACTACGACATCCGTGTCGCGGTCCACACGCACGGCCCCGAAGATCAACTCGACTACTGGCGCTGGGACGCGACCCGCATCATGCGAAAGATCGAGGGGCTCGACCGCCGTATCGGCGTCTGCGTCGACGTCGGCCACACATTCCGGCTCCCACTCGACCCCATCAAGGCCATTCGGGGGTGCGGTGATCGGCTATACGATGTTCACTTGAAGGACCTCGAGGAAGCCGGCCGCCGAAGACTCGATGTGCCGCTTGGCCGGGGCGTTGTGGATATCCACGGCGTTCTGCGCACGCTCCAGCAGATCAACTACACCCACCACGTCGCGCTCGAATACGAGGCCGACCCTCGTTCCCCGCAGCTCGGCATCGCGGAGTCGTTTGGTTTCCTGCGGGGTGCGCTGGGCGCGACGTGAAGCGGCCCCTCTCAGTCTCTACGGTCCCTGGGGTGGTAAACGTTGTAGAGGATCCGACAAGCCATGTCTTGAGCTGCTTCCTCGCTCAAGGAGCTCAAGTGCGTTTGAGCGTTGTGGATCATGTAGATGTTGGCTGTCATGATGGCCCATGTGTTGTTCCTGACGATTCGTGTCGGCAGAGCGCCCTCATAACCGGCATTCTCGCCCTCACACCATTGGCGTGGGTCCGGCGGGGGGGGACGCTTGCACCGGCGCGGATGCGTGGTGCATGATGCCGACCGCCACAAGTAGCATCATGCCAGACAGAAACCCAATACCGAAAACCTTCTTGTCCATTGCTTCTCCTTTCAGCCAGCCATTCTCGTCTCAGACTCAATCCGCTCACTTCAGGTGCAGCACGACCATCTTGGTCTCGGTCATCTCTTCGACTGCATACTTCGGCCCTTCCTTGCCGAAACCGCTCTCCTTCAGCCCGCCGTAGGGCATCAAGTCGGCGCGCCATTGCGGCCCCCAGTTGATGTGAATGTTGCCGGAGTCGGCCTCGCGCGCGAACTTCATCGCGTTGTCGAGGTTCTCGGTGAAAATGGCTGCGGATAGGCCGTAGTTCGAGTCATTAGCCATCTCAATGGCTTGGTCGACGTTCTCGACCGGGGTGAACCCAACCGCCGGACCGAACAGCTCCTGCCTCGAGATGCGCATGTCGGGTTGGACGTCGGCCAGCATGGCGGGTGTGTAGACCGCGCCGTTGCGTCCGCCGCCCACCACCAATCGAGCCCCAGAGCCCGCCGCCTCCTCTACCCACTCGGCGACCCGTACGGCGTCGGATTCACGGACCATCGGCCCGACCTTGGTGCCCTCCTCGAGCGGGTTGCCCGTGGCGAGTGCTTCGACCTTCGGCTTGACGGCATCGAGCAGGTCGCTGTAAACCGACTTGTGCGCTAGGACTCGCTGTGCGCTGATGCAGACTTGGCCGGCATTTGCGAATCCAGTGGCGGTAATGGCTTGGGCGGCTTTTTCGAGGTCGGCGTCGGGCAGGACGATCACCGCCGCGTTGCTGCCAAGCTCCATCGTGACTTTCTTCAGCCCGGCCGTGCGGCAGATGTGCTCCCCGATATCACGGCTGCCGGTGAAGCTGATTTTGCGTACCCGAGGATCGCTGGCAACGATATCGCCGATCGCGCCACCGGATCCCGTTATCACCTGGATGCCTTCCGGAGGAACACCGGCTTCGAGCAAGATGCGAGCAAACTTCAGACACACAAGAGGAGTGTCGGAGGCGGGCTTTACGGCAACGCTATTGCCGGCCGCGAGCGCGGGACCGACTTTGTGAACGACCAGGTTCAGAGGGAAGTTGAAGGGCGTGATCGCCAGCACGACGCCACACGGTACACGCAGCGTAAACCCCATGCGGTTGCCCGTACCCGGCGCGCCGTCCAACGGGATGACCTCCGAGCCCAGGCGCTTGGCTTCTTCTGCTGCACCGATCAGGGTCTCACCGGCGCGGGAGACTTCGAGCCTCGACTCGGCCAGGATCTTGCCCTCTTCCTTGGTGATCGTCTCCGCTAGGTCGTCGAGCTGCTCTTCCATCAGCCGCGCGGCGCGCATCAGAAAGTGGTAGCGATCGAAGCCCGGAATTCTGCGCATCTTCTTCGCACCTTCGAGGGCGAAGGCGAAGGCGCGGTCGACGTCATCGGGCGTGGCTTTCGGTACCGTGTCGATCTCGGAGTTGTCGAAAGGATTGATCACCGGAATGGAACCGTTGCCGTCCACCCAGTTGCCTGCAATGAGCATTTGCATGATGAGTTCACCTTTGTGTTCTTGGTGAGAGTCGTCCCGGACCGTTCGTTGGGGCTATGTAGGAAGGCAGCGGGCCGAGCCTGCGGGCACGGCATGCCGTGCCCCTGCATCGCCGGACGTGCCTTCTGTTGATGATCAGCGGGCGCGCACCACCGTGTCAAGGAAGCGCTAAGGCTCGACGACCACTTGATGAGGCCTCCACCAAGAGTGGCCATCTCAGGTCACCACTTCCGAGCCACGGACGGGAGTCCGTGGTAGCCGCAAGTCGGCAGCATCGCGCCGCGCCAAGGCGCAAGCCCGGATCTCGGTTTTGAGATCCGCGGCTTTTCCCTCTAGTCGGGACCCGCACCTTCCATAGCCGCATCCCCAGTCAGTCCACGTACGCGACCGCGTCCACCTGCAACAGCGTCTCTCTCCTTCGGAACGGACCCGCCGGGAAACACGACCGTGCGGGCGGGTTCGTGGGAAAGTACTCCTTGTAGGCCTCGTTCATCGGGGCGTAGTTGTTCTCCATGTCGGCCAGGCAGATAGTTACCTGGAGCATGTTGTCCAGAGAGGAGCCCGCCGCCTCGAGCTTCTCCTTCATCCGTTCCAGCACGCTGCGAATCTGCACCTTGGCGTCACCCGGCTCGGCGCGGCGGTTGGGGTACCAGCCGCCCGTACCGGAGAGAAAGATCAAGTTGCCGGAGCGAACCGCGCCGGACAGCAGCCCGCCGCGGCGCACCTCACCCGGCTTGAGACCAATGATCTGCTTCTTCGGCAGGCTGCTTTTCTCGCCGTGGGCGTGCGCCGCGCCGGCGGCGGCTCCACCGAACATACCGGTGCGCAACAGGCTCCGCCGCGTGCGTTGAGATTTGGAAGTCGACTTCACGGTATTCCTCCTTGCGGGGATATTCTAGCCCACTCGCCGAACCGCAACTGGCAGGGAGTGGCACAGAGCCGCGGGCCTGAGCCTGCGGGCCCGTACCCTTGCGGGCGCGGTTCTAGAGTCTACCGCGCCGCGGACGTCTGCTTCAGCTCGCGGGCTACCGATGGGCGCCCGCGCGACAGATGGATCTGTTGGCCCTTCTCGCCGCGTTCGGTCCAGGCGACGTATACACGGCCCAGCGTCCCGCCGGCGATAGTCGGGTAGGAGATAGACTTCGCATGGCCCGGAATCGCCTGCGGCGCACCGGGGTGACCGTCATCGCCGATCTCGACCAGGTAAGGCCCCGCCGGGTTCCAGCCGGACAGCTTCACCGGGTCGCGGCCCTGGAACGTCAGCAGTAAGCGCCCATCGCCGGCCAGCGTCAGGGTCGGGTGATTCGCGTCGAGAATCTCTCGGGAAACGATCGTGGCGTCATAGAAGGTCTTCGCTCCGTCCTCGGACCACGCCAGCCGAATTCCCGGGCTTGATCCGTCACCATCGGAGTACCAAGTGACATAGAGCCGGTCGCCCTTACTCGCCATGCTCGCGCCGGAGTGGGGGCACCCGTTGATCTTCCAGCCGTCATCCGCCACGCGAACCGCCTCTGCAAAGCTCGCGCCGCCGTCGCTCGATGTAGCAACCACCATGTCACGGATGTGCTCGGGGAAGACGTGCCTCCACGAAACATGCACCTCGCCGCGTGGACCGAAACCCAACGTCGGGCGGCAACACGGGCACACACCCGTAGCCACACGAACATTCGTGCCGAACGACACTCCGCGGTCGGCTGACTTCGCCAGGTACACCGCCGACGTTCCCGGAGGGCTCATCTTCCTGTCACGCCCGTCGAGCCAGACGGCGTACACATGTCCGTTGGGGGCAACGGCCATCGAGGAGAACGCGTTGGTCGAGGGCTTGTCTTTGTCCGTCACACGCACCGGCTCATCCCATGAGCGGCCGAAGCGGAGCGAGCGGGCGAACATCAGGTTGGTCCCCCTGCCTTCGCCCGTACTCTCCTCCCACAGCGCGTACATTTCAGTCGAGCGTCCGAAGGCGAAGCTCGGGCTGTTCTCCCCGTGCGAGCTTACCTTTGCGTGCTTGACGCTAACGGGAACCGGAGGCGCAAACGAGTCTCCGCCGTCGTGAGAGATCGCTAGCCCGAGCCGGGAGCGTCCGTGCCCGCCATAGACAGCGAGCATATAGACCGCCCCGGACGCCCGCAGCGCCAGTTTAGGATCTCGGCTGGGGGCCCCGTACATACTGAGGGGTGTACTCGGCCGCGGTTCGAACTGGTAGCCCCCAGAAACACGGGGAGCCCCGGACGCCGCCAGTAGCAGGACGGCTGCTGTGAGCGTGATGAGCATGAGACCTATCGTTCCGATTCTCATGATTGCCTCCTAGAACACAAACCGCAGCGCAAGCTGCACGCGGCGCGGATCGAATGCCTCTAGCGCCCGTCCAAAGTTCGGCGAGCTCAGAACGTTGTCGACAACATCGAAGTTCGTCGTGTTGAAAAGATTGAAGAACTCTCCACGGACCTGGAGCTTCTTGGTCTCGTCGATGCTGAAATTCTTCGACACCGAGACGTTCCAGCTCAAGAGCGTGTCGGTCCGTTCGGTGTTTCGCCCCAGAGTTCCGAGAGCTCCCTCCAACGGTGTGAGCTGGGCCGCAGTGAAGCCTTCCGCCAGGCGGACCGGGATGTTCAACGACGTATCACGGATCAACGATTCGGCAACATCGTGGATACGATTGTTGTCCGTTCCCGTTGGATTGTTGGTTCCGCTGAAGAGCGTGTACGGCCGCCCCGACTGCAATGTCGTCACGCCAGAGAAGGACCAACCGCCTAGCCAGCGGTCCTGCGGCATCCATGGCAACTCATACAGGTACGTGAAGTTGAACGCGTGTGGGATGTGGAAGTCCGACAGCCCACGGTCGAGCGCGAGGTTCGTTTCGTCGAGCGGCAGGATCCAGCGATCCAGGCGCTGGTTGGAGTTCGCGAACTCCGAAACGTCGTCGAGGAACCGTGAATAGGTATACGCCGCCCTAAACAGGAACCCCGATTCGAAGCGCTGGGTCAGAGCCATCTGGAGCGCATGGTAGGTCGACGAGGACGAGGTTTCCAACCGGTTCACTACACCCACGCTCGGGTCCGGCCGGTCTTCCTGCGCGAGGTTTTCTCCTCCGTTGGGCCGGCGTGTCCGCGAGAGCTTACGGCCGAGCGTCCCAACGTAGGCGACGCTCACGGTCGAGCCCGGATTCCACAACTCCCGCTCGACGGTGAGGTTGATGTGCTGGGCGTAGGGTGTGAGGCTCCCTGCAGCCGGGATCACGAGGCCACTGGGAGTCGACGTGCGTGCCCGGGCCAACAGGTCTGGGAATGACGGGCGGAACGCAGACAGGTTCGTCAGCAGCGGCGGATTGAAGCGTGTCAACCCTAGAAACGCCATCTCCAGGGCGTTGTAGAAAATGCCGTAGCCGGCACGGACGACGGTCTTGTCCATGGGCGTCCATGCCACCCCAAATCTGGGAGCGACGTTGTTACGGTCCGTCCTGAAGCGGAACTCTTCGGGGATACGGTCGTGGGATTCCGAGGGCGCTGTGTTCAGCTCGTAACGGACGCCAAGGTTCAACGTCAGGTTCTCGGTGATCTTCCAATCGTCCTGCAAGTAGCTGTGCCACTCCCAACGGCGGAGGCTGATGAGGGGGTTGCCAATGTTGCGGTTGTAGGTGAGCGGTTGAGCGGCTAAAAAGGCGTTGATGTTGGGGAAGAAGATCTGCCCTCGGAAGCCGTTGTTGACCGCGCCGCCGTTCACCTCGACGCGCCGCGACGCGGAGCCGAACTTCAGATTGTGTCGGCCCCGAATGATCGTCAAATCGTCGGTGAGCTGATAGTTGTTTTGGAAATTCTGCCGGCCCAGGAACGACAGGGGTCCGGCCAGGCTCAGCCCGGGCACGATCATGAAGCCGATCTCGCCGTTGACGGCCGGGTCGCCAAGCAGCGGCGAGTCGATGAAGGCGTCGTCTTCGGTCTGACGGCTATACCCCAGCCGCAGTTCGTTGAGAGCGCTAGGGTTGAAAGCGTACGTGTGATGAGCCGCCACGCTGCGCGTTTGGTTGTGGATCTCGACACGGCTCTTGACGGTATTGCCGATGGCGTCGGCATCCGTGACACCGTCGGTGTAGTTCGTGCGCAGCATCATCGTCTGCTTCGGCGAGAGCAAGATGTCGGACCGAAACATGTAGGTGTGCTGGTTGACTGTGCGCGGAACGCCTTTCGTCACGATGCGAGACCCGCTGGCTGAGCGCGGATACAAGTCCACCAGCGCCCGCACCGAGGGCGCGGCACGGGCGCGTTCTTCCTCGGTGATCGTCCGGAACGTCGCTAGCTGACTGCCGCGCGGCCGGAAGGTTTCGTAGTTGCCGAAGAAGTAGGCTTTGTTCTTGACGATCGGCCCGCCTGCGGTGAAGCCAGTGAGATTTGAAAGCTGTGTGGTCTTCTCGTTCTCGAAGGGATTCCGGGCTCGAAGCGCTGAGTTGTTGTGAAACCAAAATCCACTGCCATGGAAGTCGTTGCTTCCTGACTTGCTCACTAAGCTGACAATCGCGCCGGAGTTGCGTCCGTACTCCGCCTTGAAGTTGTGGCTGATCAGCTCGAAACTCTGGACCGATTCCTGGCTGATCAACTGCTCGGTCACGCCGCGGCCGGCGATCATGCCCGTTCGCGCATCGTTGGTTTCGACCGAGTCGATCAAGTAGTTGTTGTTGCGTGGGCGTTGGCCGCTGACGGCGAACGGCCTGTGGGCCAACAACGACAGCGAAGCACCGGGCGTTGTTAGCGCCTGCGTATAGAAATTTCGGCCGGTCCCGCCGGCCTGCACCGGCAAGTCGTTCATCTCGCTGCGACTGAAGCTCCGCGCCTGTTTCGTGTCGGCGGTCTGCAACGCCGAGGGAGCCTTGGCAACAACCTCGATCGTAGTTTCCACCTCGCCCACCTGAAGCTCAATACTGAGACTTACGGAGTCTCCTACCTGCAGGACGAACTCCGTACTTCGGTACGTCGAGAAGCCGGGCTTGGCAACGTCTACTTGATAGGCCCCGGGTTCGAGCGCAGGCTGGAAGAAGCGTCCCTCGGAGTTGGACGTCACCTGACGCGTCAAGTCCTTTTCGATTTCCCGGATGCGAACATCGGCCCCAGTCACAATCGCGCCCTGGGCGTCGACGATCGTGCCGGCAACGGCTGCCTTGATGTTTTGGGCGCGACCGATGCTCCATCCGGCCTGCCATCCCAACACGACGAGGAAACACACAAGGCGCTTCCCAACAGCTTGTAGGCTCATCTTTCCTTTCCCTCCGCCGCTTCTGCTCAACGAAACGGCTCACACAGCGGGTTCGATTGCCGTGGGTCGGCGGGCCGCCACCTTTACGGCGAGGCCGACGGACGAATCAACGATGGCCGTCGAGGCCAGCACGCAGGGGTTACTTCGGAGACGGGTCTTGCTCAAGACCTGGAAGTGCAATCAAACCTGCGGAGGAGGTACAGGAGGAGGAGAGTGAAGCGATGCGAACCGGATCGTGTTGTCGAGCGGGCCGGCGCCTTCGGAGGAAGTATGCAAGCCCCCCGTCAAGGCGCGGTCCGGCAAATAGCGTAACTCGCCGGCTGCTGCTGTCCAGTCCGTTTCGGGACCGCAACTTTTCAGGGCGCAACCCTGAACAGCTTTGTCGACTTTTTCGACCCTCGGGGCGGGAGCGTCCTGCTCCCGATGACAGGCCGGCTTCGGTTGCTCGACCGGCTTTGGATGCTCGTGTGCTTTCCGAGCACACTTCTCGGCACAGCCGCAGTCCCGCCCGTGTTGTGGACACGACATCTTGCTGTCGGTCAGCGCGCCCCACAACGGAGCGACGGGCAGGCCGTTTGTAAGTAGCACAGCAGCGAGAAGGACACTGCGCAAGCGGCGGCGCGGGTTAGTCATCAGCACAGAACCGTTCCTGATTATACGCCTTCGTATCCAACGCCCTGGGGTCACGCGAAGTATTCTTGCGCCCGAGTTCGGTATCCAAAAAAAAGGCGTATTGGGGAAGAGATCGGAAAACATGGACACTCCGGCCCTTCGCTTTCTTGCCCGCGGGCATAACGCTCGCCATGAACCGAAGGGGCCTACCGGTCCAGGTAGTGCGCAGGGTTCAGCTTGGAATGACTTGCCGTGCACAGCGCCACCACCGCAGGTGTATATCCTGAATGCGCAGTGGCTGCCAGGCGGCGACCAACTCGTCCATGACAACGTCAGCTCGGTGAATACCTTCCGGATCATCCTGAAGCATCAATTCGGACTGGACCTCGAGCCACTGCCGGATTTGTCTTACGTTGTCGAGGACCACCTCCCGTATCGGTACCTGCCTGTCGAGGCCGACTTGCGTCCCCAGTAGTGCCTGAACCCCGCCCCGTCTGAAGGCCATGACCAGGCGACGGATTTGCGCTCGGACTCGACTGCCGCCACGCCCGGCAGTGCCGCTTCGTACAGCCGGCCGGGGCTCTGAAAACATCGATACTCGGTCCGCTCGCCTTCTCGCCCGCTGTTATACTGCTCGCCATGAACGGCATGGGACGTTGGTGCCTGATTTCGGCGTGCATGCTGCATCCCGTGTTGGCTGCCGATTGGCCCCAGTGGCGGGGCCCGCTCCGCGATGGGATCTCAACGGAAACGGACCTCTTGAAAGAGTGGCCCACTGGCGGCCCGGGACTGGTTTGGAAGACAACGGGGCTCGGCGATGGTTACGCGTCGGTGGCTGTCACGGGCGGACGCATCTACACGCAAGGCCAGTTCGGCTCACGCCAGGCCGTCATGGTGTTCGATGAAGCCACGGGCGGGAAGCTCTGGGAAACCGATAATGGCAAGCGCTACAACAACCGCCGCGGTTCCGGCCGCCGCGGCACGCCCACGGTGGACGATGGCACTGTGTACGCACTCGGTTCGAACGGCAGTCTGATCGCCCTCGATGCTTCCGGCGGTGATAGGCTGTGGACCACCAACTTGCTGCAACGGTTCAACGCGCGCAACATCAACTGGGGTCTGAGCGAGTCTCCCTTGATCGATGGAAACCGGATCATCGTCAACGCGGGCGGAGGCGGGGCGTCGGTCGTGGCGCTCGACCGGAACAACGGCAACGTCATTTGGAAATCACAAAGTGACGAGGCGGGCTATTCCTCAGCGGTAACAGCCGAGTTCGGCGGGGTGCGATTCTACGCCCTGTTGACAGGCGAAGGAGCGATGGCCGTTCGCGCTGACAATGGCAAGCTGCTATGGCGCTACGACCGCGTTTCCAATAGCACGGCGAACGTCGCCACACCGATCGTCTACGACGGGCACGTGTTCGTTTCGAGTGACTACGGAACTGGCTGTGCGCTTCTGAAGCTCGTCAGCACTGGCGGCGGCATCGATGCCGAAGAGGTCTACTTCAACCGCGACATGCGCAACCATTACGCGACCGCAGTACTGATCGGGGACTACTTATACGGCTACTCCAGCCGCGCTCTCACCTGCATGAACTTCAAGACCGGCCAAGTCGCCTGGAAGGATCGATCCGTCGGCAAGGGACAGGTGATCTCAGCCGCAGGGCACTTGTACCTGCTCAGCGAAGACGGCGTCGTTGGGTTGGCCGAGGCCACGTCCGAGGGCTATCGCGAGAAGTCTCGATTCTCGATCGGCCGAGGCGACTATCCCACCTGGACCCTGCCCGTGATCGCGAACGGCCACCTCTATCTTCGCGACCAGGATACGTTGTATTGCTACAACATCCGTGCTGAGTAGGGGCGTCGCGCACCATGCCCAGCCGTTCTCGGCGGCAGGGCTCGATCCGTGACTTAGTTCACCTGCTTCAAGATCGCGAAGTCACCCGGGTTCCACGCCTGCGCGATGATGTAGTACTTGCCGCCATGCTTCCGTAGCGCGGCGTTGTGGACATGTGTGAACTTCTCGAGACCCAGGTCCTCTTTGATCATTACCGTTGAGATCAGCTTGTCATTCTCCGAGATATAGATGGGGGCGCCCTTGCTGGTATCGGGCCCGCGCAGAGCCCCGACAATCGAGTAGTTGTCAAGGTAGTCGATGTCGCACGGCAATGAGCCCAAGGGCATGGTGACGGTCGAGAGATACTGGCCGTGGCGCGTGAAGCGATCGATCTCCGAATAGAGACGGTCCGCGACGTCTACCCGCTTGGTTCCGCCCGGCACGGTGATGCCGTGACCGGTCCCGAACTGCCCGATGCCGGTGCCTTTGCCGCCGAACGCAAGGTCATGCCACACCGCCTTAAAGGGGTTCGTGCTAAGGACGCGGGCGGTCAGCACGTAGTCCAGCTTCGAGTAGCCGGTCGACACATACAGTAGCCCGTCGAGGTATTCGGTGTCGGTGGGCACGAAGTTTCCGGCGCCAGCGAAGTAGTCGCTGGGTGTTGGATGACCCAGATCCGTGCCGCCTGCCGGCGCATCGAGGGTGTGCACAAGCTTGCCGTCGAGGGTCGTGGTGAAGACCTTGTTGGATGCGCTCCCCGGAAACGTGAGGAATGGCGTGCCATCCTTCGCAGACCAGATGGTGGCGTTGTGCATGTTCGTATCTTTCATCTTGGGGGACGTGTGGAGCATCTTCGTGCTCTTCATGTCCGCGCTGATCTGAATGATCCCCGCTCCCGGGAGCGCGAAGTAGGTTTCACCTTTTCCGGGTCGACGGTCGACCGCGAAGCCACCATGTGCGGCCTTCAACACTTCTTCCTTCTGAGCTTCGGGCGGAAGATGACTCGACGTGTAGAGCAAACGGAACTTCATCTTGCCCCGACCGCTCGTATGGGAATCCGCGCTGGTAGTAGTGCCGGGCCCCAACATCCAGCTCATCGCGAGCAAGCCGACGAACAACGCACTAACCGTGAATCGCTTCATGAGGTCAACCTCCTATCAGAATGGCATTACAGCACAACCGTTACCGCTTTTTCAAAGCAGGGCGGGCCCGAACGGAACCGGCCCACTTCAGGCCGGACGCTCACGGACACTCGCAGGGCGGGTCTTCCAGGGACCCTTGTCTTTTCGTCTCTACGGCCAGACCGATCACGGTTTCTTGAACAAAGAATCAAACGCCTTCGTGGCGTTATCCGGTGTCGAGCGAGATCGGCGGACCAGATCGACCGAGGTCCGCGGCTCGAAGTAGTCACAGAAGTTCGCGCGCTCTTTGTCGGAGACCCACTCGGCCTGCGGTTCGGCGCACTGGTTGTTCTTGCTAGTGTAGTGCACCATAAATAATGTAACTTATATTGGCTTCCCATCGTCTCTATTAACAGGAGGCATGGGATGCGAAGAGCACAACCAGTAACTTTGAACACAGCGCAATGCAAGCAGTTGGACCGCTACGCGCGCGGCCGCCAAGTCGCCGTTCGTCTCGCCCTGCGAGCCAGGATTGTCCTGCTGGCCGCCGACGGTCTCGAGAATAAGCAGATCGCCGCACAGCTCGGTGTCTCGCGGCAGTTGGTGGCCCGCTGGCGCACGCGCTTTCTCGAAAGCAGCATCGCCGGCATTGCAAAAGACGCCCCACGGCCCGGTCGTAAACCTGCCGTCTCGAAGCAGAAAGTACAGCAGATCATCCACAAGACCACCCGCGAGAAACCGTCCAACGCCACCCACTGGAGCCGCCGCACCATGGCCGCCGCGGCCCGGCGTCAGCGCTTCCACCGTGGGACGGATTTGGCGCGCCCATGGCCTCAAGCCCCACCGCGTCAAGACCCTCAAGCTCAGCAATGACCCGCGTTTCGCCGAGAAACTCGACGACATCGTCGGACTCTATCTCAATCCGCCTGAGCATGCTCTGGTTCTCTCGCTCGATGAGAAGTCCCAAATCCAAGCCCTCGATCGCACCCAGCCCGGCCTGCCGCTCAAAAAGGGACGCGGCCAAACGATGACCCACGATTACAAGCGCAACGGCACGACCACCCTGTTTGCGGCGCTCAACAGCCTTGACGGCAGCGTGATCGCCGAGTGCATGCCCCGACACAGCCACCAGGAATGGCTGCGCTTCCTGCGCTTAATTGACCGCCGCACTCCCAAGGACAAACAGCTTCATCTCATCGTGGACAACTATGCCACCCACAAGCATGCCGCTGTGAAGCGTTGGCTCGATCGTCACCCGCGCTTCCACATTCATTTCACCCCGACCTCGGCGTCGTGGCTGAACATGGTCGAGCGATTCTTTCGCGATCTCACCGTCAAGCGCCTGCGCCGCGGCGTGTTTCGCAGCGTGGACGAGCTCGTCGCCGCCATTGACGACTACATCGCCCAGCACAACGGGCATCCCACGCCCTTCATCTGGACCGCGACCGCCTCCGACATCCTCGAGAAAGTCAAGCGCGGACGTGCCGCCCTGCATAAGGTGCAATCTGCTTGACGCACTACACTAGGGTCGAAGTGACGGCAATTGCGGCAGCAGTGCATGTGCAGGCCGCACGAGTTACACGTGTCCGCTCGAGCGATCTTATCGCCGGGGTTCAGTGGGAACTGCTCACCGCAGCTATGGCAGTTCAGGACTACATTGGTCATAATACGTGCAAGATTACTCCACCTGATGAAGCAAAGCAACGCTAGCGGCGCCCGCCCGATGGGGACTGGGCAGAATCCAGGCCGTGCTGGAAAATCGAGAGGCGTTTGGGCCGCGCCGATACTGCTACTCCTCACATTCCTCGCGACTTGCGGGGGCAAGATCCCGCCGACGTTCTACTATCAGTTGCATCTCCCGGAACCGGTGGCCTCCGGCGGTACGCCGAGCCCGGCGACGGCCCTTATCATGCCATTCAAAGCGTCCGAGATGCTCACGCAGGACCGCATCGTGTATCGCCCATGGCCCGAGGAAGTCGGCTTTTACGAGTACCACCGCTGGGCGGAAGATCCTCGGACAACCGTAACGAGTTCCTTTCACGGCCAACTGCGCCGGCGGGGCACCTTCAGCCGCGTCGTAGCCTTTGACGGCCGCACGCAAGCCGACTACCTGATCCGTGGCCGTATCGAGCGCCTGGAAGAGGTAGACTACGGCGGACAAGTGACGGTCCGGGCCAGGCTGGCGCTCGATCTGCTGGAGCTTTCTACACGCGAAACGGTGTGGCAGGGCGTGAGCGAGAACTCACAGCCCGTTCAGGTGGCGGAAGTGCGGAGCGTCGTGACACAGATGAGTACCGCCATGCGCATGAGCATCGACAAGCTGGCCGCCGATCTTGACGCCTTCGTACGGGCGGGCGGCTTGGCTGGTGGATCCTCGGGTAGCGACACGCAACACGGCCAATGACCCGCTTTGCGGCGGTGCCTTTCAGACCGACGCCGTGATTTGGACGTGAATGGTCCGCTCGCGGGGGCGGTTGTCGAAGTCCATCAGGATGATCTGCTGCCAGGTCCCCAGCGCCAGCCGGCCACCGACAATCGCGACCGAGAGAGACGGCTTCATCAGCGCGGCGCGAACGTGTGCATACCCGTTGCCGTCGTGCCAGGCTTCGTTGTGCCGATAGTCGGCGTTGAGGGGAGCAATCCGTTCGAGTGCCTCCTTGAGATCCTCCACAGCGCCGGGCTCGTACTCAATCGTCGACAGAGCCGCAGTCGAACCGACGACGAACAGATGCGCCACACCCTCGGCCACCTCACTGGACTCGCACACGCGGCGCACGTCGCCGCTAATATCGACGATATCGTTGAACCCACGCGTGGAGACGGTCAGTACCATCTCTCCATTATGGATCGCGTAAGCGACGCGGTCACTGTGGTGCGCTATTCCTCCGGCGCATGACGATCAGCGCCACCAGAATTACTGCCAGCACACCACAAATCATTCGAATGGCTGAGGGGTCCATGGCGGTCTCCTTGGGAGTTCGGTGCTAGGTGCCCTCCATCATCGGGATCAGGACGTTCATGATTCGGAAGATGACCGGTCCGACGGTTACGACAAAGAGGGACGGCAGAATACAGAAGAAGATCGGAAAGACGAGCTTGATGGCCAGCTTGGCGGCTTTCTCTTCCGCCCGCTGCCGGGCCGTGACGCGCATGAAGTCGGCGTGGGTGCGCAGGGTCTGCGAGATGCTCGTTCCAAAGCGGTCGGCCTGTACTAGTGTGCTGCAAAGCTTCTTCATATCCTCGACGCCGCTGCGCTCGCCCAGGTTCTTCAGTGCTTCCGAGCGCCGCTTTCCGTGACGCATTTCCAAGTTGGTGATGGCGAACTCGCTGCTCAGATCCGAGTACGATTTCTGCATCTCTCGGCTCACCTGAACGATGGCCTGGTCGAGCCCCAACCCCGACTCGACGCACACGATCAGCAGGTCGAGGGCATTGGGCAGGGCCCGGGTAATTCTCTTCTTGCGCCGCTTGATCAGCAATCCCAGCACCTCGTTGGGCAGGATAAACCCGCACCCGGCCGCGGCCACGACCAACAACATCCGGCTGTCGCCGCCTACCCCGAGACGTACGCTGGCCAGCCAAACCATCATGGGAAGCGCGACCGTCGCCAGCGCTTTGATGCCGTAGAAGATCTTGAACGCGCCCGGCGACCGAAAGCCCGCGTTGTAGAGCCTTTGGCGAGCGGACGACAGATCCGCCGGCGACGCCGGTACCAGATTGCCGAGCTTCTCGAGAATGTCGTGGATCGCGAGGCTCGGGTGCGGTGCCGGACGATCGGTGCCGGCTCTGCCTTCGAGAATGCGGTCGACGGTGGTCCGGGGGCTAATCCAGAACTTCACCCCCAGGAAGTAGAGCATCCCGGTGATCATCACAAACAGCAGGATCGAGAAAGTAATTACCATAGCGGCGCCATTCGTTTCGCTGCGTTAGACCTCGATCTTCACGATCTGCCGCATGATGAAGTAGCCCATTGCCTGGAAACCCATCGCTAAACCGGCCATCCACTGGCCGGCGTCCTCATCGATGAAAAAAAGTATGTGCTCACGGTTGACGAAGTACATCAGCAGCGCCACCACCGTGGGAATCGCCGTCAAGACAAGGCTCGATAGCCGGCCGTGGGCACTGATCGTGCGGATCTGTCCTCGCAGCTTGAAGCGCTCGCGGATGAGCGCTGAGAGCTTCTCGAGAATCTCCGCCAGATTCCCGCCGGTACGTTTCTGAAGCAGCACGGCGGCGACAAAGAAATGCACGTCCATCAGAGGGATTCGGTCCGAGAGCCTCTGCAGCGTCACGTCGACGGGGAGCCCCAGGTTCTGCTCCTCAAAAGTGCGCCGGAACTCGTCGCCCAACGGCTCGGAAAACTCTTTGTGCAGCATCTCTAGAGAGACCGAGAAGGCGTGACCGGCGCGCATCGCCCGCGCGATGAATTGGAGCGCGTCGGGGAACTGGGACTCGAACTTAAAGATTCGTTTGGTGCGCATCCGGCGCAGCAGGAGAAACGGCGCTGAGGCGGCCAAGGGCGCCGCGGCGAAGGCCACGGGCTTCAGCGCGGGCGCCAAATACCAGATGGCGTTGAAGGCGCCGAGGCCGAGCAGCAGGGCGATGATGCACACCTGACCGGGCGCCCACCGCACACCGGCTTGTTCGATCAGATTCTCGACCTTCTTGTCGAAACTGAGCTTCTCGAGAAGCCGCGCGAACAGATCTTTCCCTTTGCCTCCGTCTGTAACGAACAGGGGAGTTTCGGTGATGTTGGTTTTTACGGGATCGGTCTGTCCGGACAGGCGGTGCCGCACCTTAGCAGCGTCCCGGCTGTCGAACGACTTCTGAACAAACAGATACGTCCCCGCCATCAGCGTCATCACCACGGCGAACAAAACCGCCGTCATTGCCATGGCCGGTTCTCCTGCAGCGCCGGACCGCTTGCCAGAGCCGCCACCCGGTTCTTCATGGCGTAACCTCGACAACCGAATCGAACAGCTCGGCCGGTAGGTGAATGCCGGCGGCAAGAAACTTCTCGTGGATCTTCGGCCGGATGCCGGTAGCTGCAAAGCGGCCCTGGACGCGCCCGTCGGATGAGATGCCGGACTTCTCGAACACAAACAGATCCTGCAGTGTGACCACGTCGCCCTCCATACTGCCGACCTCGCTGATTGAGAGCACCCGCCGGGAGCCGTCCCCCAGCCGCGCCGTCTGGACGATCAGGTCGACGGCCGACGAGATTTGCTGGCGGATCGACGTCAGAGTGAGATTGGAGTTCGCCATCGTCACCATCACTTCCAGACGAGAGATGACGTCTCGGGGCGAGTTGGCGTGGACCGTGGTCATGGAGCCATCGTGACCCGTGTTCATCGCCTGGAGCATGTCGAGCGCCTCCTCTGAACGGCACTCCCCGATGATGATGCGGTCCGGCCGCATCCGCAGGGCGTTGATCAGCAGCTCCCGCTGGCGGATGGTGCCGGAGCCCTCCATGTTGGCCGGACGGGTTTCAAGGCGAGCCAAATGAGGCTGTTTGAGCTGCAATTCGGCCGCGTCCTCAATGGTGACCACACGTTCGGTCGGCGCAATGAAGGCCGAGAGCGCGTTGAGCAGGGTCGTCTTGCCGGAGCCGGTGCCGCCGGACACGACGATGTTCAACCGGCTCTTGACGGCAGCGGCCAGCAGTTGGATCATCCCTTCAGTCATCGATTGCTTCTCGACGAGGTCGGGCGGGAGCAGTTTGTCGGTTCCAAAGCGGCGGATCGAGACCAGCGGACCGTCCACCGCCAACGGGGGAATGATGGCGTTCACGCGGGAACCGTCAGGCAGCCGGGCGTCGACCATGGGTGACGACTCGTCGATGCGGCGTCCGACCTGGGAGACGATTTTGTCGATGATGCGTAGCAGGTGACCGTCGTCCTTGAAGGTGACGGCGGTCAGTTCCAGGCGGCCGTTACGCTCCACATAGACCTGGCTGTGGGTGTTAACAAGAATGTCGCTCACCGAGGAGTCCTGCAGCAGTGGCTCGAGCGGTCCGAGCCCAAAAACCTCATCCAAGACCTCGGAGATGATCTGGTTTCGCTCTACAGCGCTGAGCAGGGTTTGCTCATTGTCCATGAGCGCCGTGAGAGCGGTGCGCACCTCGTTGCGCAGCCGCTGAGTCTCGATCGAGGCCAACGCATCGAGGTTGATCTTGTCGAGCAGCTTACGGTGCAGCGTGAACTTAAGGTCCTGATACTCCTGGCCAAGGAGCCTCTTGGATGTGGCTGACGGGCCGTTCTGGAATTCCTCCCAGCGGACCACGCCGCGTGCTTGTGTATCGGTGGCAGTCATAATCGGTCCAGACTCGCGTCTCCGAACTTCATATCGACTCGGGCTGACCAAAGATGAGACTTCGGTGGAAGCGGTGGGCGGCAAGGCCTGCAAAGCGGGCCGCTCCGGGAAGTGTCCTCCAAGGTGCTGATTTGAAATCAGTTGGGTGAGAATGGGCTTATTTGGTCGTTTTCGGTGGGCGAGGCAGATCCCGACTTGATCCGCAGTGGCGGTACTGTAGGAGGTAGGCAGGCGTTGACGATGTTCGATCAGAGCTTTGTCAACGAGGGTGGCGCCCGGATCAAGCCATGGACCGTGGTCGCATCGTTCGTGGGGCAGTGCGCGTGCCTAGGCTTGATGGCGTTGGCGCCGCTGGTGTACACGTATCAGCTACCGCTCGACGAGTGGGTGCGGAACGCCGTACTGCTGGCGCCCCCTCCTCCTCCGCCACCAGCTCCTCGACCCGAGCCCGTGGAGGCACGGGTCGTTCCGCGGGCCCCGAAGCGCTTCCAGCCAGTACCGCGTGCGCCGTCAGCGATTCCCGATGAGGTCGCTCTGGTTGCTGAACCGGCTGAGGACCTGGGTCTCGGGCGGATCCAAGCCCCGAATGTGACGGGGCTCGCCGGCGGTGCACCGGGCGGTGTTCCGGGCGCGGTCGTTGGGACCGGCCGATCGGTTGTTCCGCCGCCCTCGCCTATCCGTGTCGGGGGGAGCATCCAGGCCGCGAAGGTACTGAATCGCGTAATGCCCCTGTACCCGCCGGAGGCGGCCGAAGAGGGGATCGGCGGCACGGTGCGGTTGGAGGCGACGATCACGAGTCAAGGATTGATACGGGAGATGCGCGTGCTCGACGGGCACCCGCTCTTGATAGAGAGCGCTGTGACTGCCACGGAACAATGGACCTATCGGCCAACCTTGCTCAACGACGTGCCGGTCGAAGTTATCACCTACATCGACATCGTGTTCAAGCCGGCGCCCATAGAGGAAAAGGACAAGAAGAAGGGAAGCAAGGGGAAGAAGAAGCGATAGCAGGCGTATACGTCGAGGACCCCAGGCGGCAAGCGTGCCGTGTGCCGGTACGTTCAGTTGCCGCGCGGAGGCCCGCCCCTTCCGGTGGTTGTGATAAGCGGGTTAGGATCGTGGCGGGCCGCTCCACGGGGTCCGTTCCCTTTTTGTTACGGTTGCCGGGAGGCGGCCTACCCCTTCGATCCGTGCTTCGACATGGTCGCCGGGTTGGATGCGCGCGCCTTTCGGACAACCGGTCGAGAGGAGGTCGCCGGGTTCGAAGGTCATGACCTTCGTATGGAGGGCGACCAGCGAGTCGGGCCGGTGGCGCATGTTGCGCACATAGTCCCGCGAGAAGACTTCGCCGTTGTGCATGGTGACAACCTCGAGATCATTGACGTCGTCGATCTCGTCTCTTGTCACGATCACCGGGCCGAAGCTGAAGAACGTATCGAAGCTCTTGGAACGTTGGAGATAGCGGGTGTTGCGCCGCAGGACGTCGAGGGCCGTCATGTCGAGCGTCGTGGTGTAGCCGACCAGGACCTCGCTCCACAGCTCAAGCGGCACGTCCCGGCATCGTGTGCCGAACACCAAACCCAGTTCCCCCTCCGCGTCTACGTCGCTCGAGATGTCCTCGGGCGGTAGCTCTATGGCGCCGCCGGGCTCGAAGATCGATGAACTCGGCTTCATGAAGCTGCCCGGTTCCTCGGGTTGAACCTCATCGAGGTCCTCGGCGTGTGACTTGTAGTTGAGGCCGATGCACCAAATCTTCGGTGGGCAGGGATAGGGAAGCGCGAGGTGAGCCTCGCTAAGTGGAAGGTTAGGGTTCAAGCCGGACGAGGCTTCCTTCAACTCGTCGACGGCTTCGGCTTGAATGAGGGCGAGAAGCTCGAGAGGCAGTTTTGTACCCGCCCGAGCGTTCACTTCAGAGACGGGCAGGACCTTCTCTCCCAGTACGATGCCCGCCTCCGTACGGCCCTGATACTCGAAAGTGCACAGTTTCATGGTTCTTGTCCGTGACTAACGCGAGCTTCCAGAAGTTCGAGTGCTAATGAGGAGCGCCGGATTAGGCGTGGCGCGCGCCTCCGGCGGGCAGGACCGGCGTCCGCGCCACAAGCTCCGTGGTTTCAATCGTGGGCAGCTTCTGAAGCAAAGCACTTACCCAGGCAGTGCTGTTTGGCGTCGGGGGCCGGTCTTTCATGGCGATCTGACAGCGCGGCTCGGTGGCCGTGACCACCGACGATTATGCCGGATTCTTGTTCGGCCCGTCCTACAATGAGAAAGCGTCGAAAAGCGGCGTCCGATGCAAGTCCCAGTACGAGCACAACGGTCTTCCACGCCATCGCCTGCGGAGGCTTTCCAGGCGTGCCTGCGGGCGTTACCCGGCGTCTCGCTCCAAACCGATGTCGAGTTAAGCCAACACACCCGCTTCGCCATTGGCGGCCCGGCCGACCTGTTCGCCGAAACCGAGAGCCCGGAATCATTTGCCTCGGCCATCGGGTTGTGCCGCGGATGCGACTTTCCCGTCTACGTTCTCGGCGACGGCAGCAACGTCATCGTTTCCGACGCGGGCTTTCGGGGACTGGTTCTGCGTTACACGGCCCGGAGCCTTGAACCCGACGGTGACAACATCACCGCCGACTCGGGGGCCTCGCTGCAGTCGCTGGTTGACTTTGCGATTGACGCGGGCCTTCGCGGGCTTGAGACGCTTACTCGTATTCCGGGATCGGTTGGAGCCGCTATCTACGGCAATGCCGGCGCTTACGGACATTCTATGTCCGAGCGCGTCGAGTGGGTTCGGTTCTTCGACGGTCAACAAGTGCTGGATCTCGACAACCCCAGTTGTGAGTTCGACTATCGGGAGAGCACCTTCAAGCGACACAAAGAGTGGATAGTCTTCCGCTGTGGCCTGGCGCTCGAACCGGCCGACCGCGGTGAGTTGCGCGAGAAGGCCGACGAGATCGCGGCCATCCGAGACGAGAAATTCCCTCCCACGATGCATTGCGCGGGAAGCATCTTCAAGAACCTCCACTTAAGAGACCTACCCACCGAGGCCGCCGCACAGGTCCCCCAGCGGGTCGTCCGCGAAGGCAAGGTCGCCTCGGCTTACTTTCTCGAACAGGTCGGTGCCAAGGGCATGCGGTGCGGGGGGATCGAGATCGCTTCCTATCACGCCAACCTGATCTACAACGCCGGCGGCGGTACAGCCGCCGAGGTGAAGTCGCTGATTGATGAGCTGAAGGGGCGCATCCGCGACCGTTTCGGCTTCGACGTCGAAGAAGAGGTGCAGTACGTTGGGGAGGTCGGGGAGTAGTGAAGTACGCGATGTCAAACCGGCCAGCGGCAATGGAGAAACCGAGCCCGGAACGCCAGTGACGGGTGCGCTGCTTCTCAGCCATCGGGTGGTGGTTTTACCCTTCACTCGCGTCCGGGCCTCGGTTTTTTCTGCAGGACGCTCACGCCCAGCCCATCAGCCCATCCGGCCGCTAAGTCTGTGCCACCATAGACTCCGTGGCCAACAAGCGCTTCCTCGGCGTTACCGTCCTCCCCGAATACATCCAAAGTGAGGGTGTCGACGGGGTGCTCGACAACCTCGTCAACAAGGTCGGTGCCAACGCCGTCGCCACCTCCCCTTATCTGATGGAGGAGGCCGACAAGACCACCGGCCAGCGCGAGCCTCCCGCCGATGCCGGGGCGGGCGCCGTCCGCTTGCTTGACCGGCCGCTCTTCGGCAAGCGCGAGGTGTGGGTTCGCACAGCACCCAGCTTCGAGCCGGACCGCGCGCTCTACGAAGGCCTGCGCTACCAGCCCTCCGACCCTACGTCACTGACCTCTCGCGAAGGACACATCCTCCACGACTTCATCCGCGCCGCACACCAACGCGGCCTCAAGGTCTATTTCCAGGTACAGGCGGCCATCCCGCCGGGCTACCGCGTGCAGTTCGGCGGACTCGTCGACGACGACCGCGCGCTCCTGCCCGACGGACGCATCCCGCCCCGCCGCCTCGCCAAGAACGGCTCGCTCGCCAGCCCGGAAATCCTCGGCTACGAGCATGCGCTCATTCGCGACTTGATCCGCCACTACCCCGACCTCGACGGCCTGCGATTCGACTGGCCCGAATACCCGCCCTACTTCCTCGACTCCGTGTTCCTCGACTTCAGCGAGCACGCCCGCAAGGCCGCCCACGGCTGGGGCTTCGATTTCGAGCGGATGCAGCGCGACGTCGACAGCCTCTACAGCAAACTCCACGGCGGGCTCACCGACGCCGACCTGCGCCCCTGGGCCGAGCGCGACCGCGGGCGGTACGGCCTGCTGCGCCTGCTTTCCGACCATCCGGGCGTGGCCGACTTCGTGCGCTTCAAGGCCACGTTGGTCGAGGAGATGCTCGCCAGCTTCCCCAAGACGATGAACGAAGCGGGCGGCGAACGCATGGAGATGCTCCCCAACGCTTTCCCGCCGCCGTGGACGATCGCCTCCGGCATGGATTTCCGCCGCGTCGCCCGGCACTCGACCGCCATCAGCGTGAAGCTCTACACGATGCACTGGCCGATGATCCTGCGTTTCTACGGCGACCAGATTCGCGAGGCCAACTCCGGCCTTTCCGATAGGCTGCTGGCGCGTGCCCTGGTGAGTTGGCTCGACATCGCCGACGATGAGGGCCTGCCCACGCTCGACGACTACCGCTACCCCCCGCCCGACGTGCCGCATCCCGTCGGCCCGCGCGCCCAAGCACGCAAGATCGCCCAGGCGCAGCGCGACGCGGGCGACACGCGCGTCTACACGCTGGCCCACGGCTTACGGCCCCTTAGACGACTTCCGCAAGCGCCTACGGGTCGCCCACGAAGCGAGTCCCCATGGGATGTGGATCAACCGCTACGCCTACCTGACCGACCGCAAGCTCGAAACCATCGGAGAAGTCGTACGCGGGTAGGGGCGGCCCGCCGCCGGAATCCGCCTCGGCCGCCGCATCTCGACGCAAGCTCACGCTTGGGAGCTCTGAGTGTCCGTGGGGGCGATGAAGTCGATGTCAAGGTCCTGCCAAGGGCCGCGGACCATCGTTCCTTCGGGCGTTGACAAGGACTCGTCGCAATGGTTCATAATGAGTTCCTGTCGGGTTTCCACCAACGACAATCACTAAATGGGCTGAGCTCCCCCGCTCAGCCGTGGTTGACCACGCTTCGAACCAAATCATGATCAAAGTTGAAGGCCTGACGAAGAGGTACGGTCCGACTTGGGCCGTCAAGAACATCAGCTTTGAGGTCGAGAAGGGCGAAATCGTCGGGTTCCTGGGTCCCAATGGCGCCGGCAAGACGACGACGATGCGTATCCTCACCTGCTTTCTGCCACCTACCGACGGAACTGCAAGCATCGCCGGTTTCGACGTCATGGAGCAGCCGTTGGAGGTCAAGAAGCGTGTCGGATACCTGCCGGAGAGCCCCCCTCTTTACCCAGAAATGGAGGTCGAGGATTACCTCCTTTTCGTCGGGCGGCTGAAGGGAATCGCCAAGAGCGACTTAGCCGCCCGTCTCGACGCCGTCGTCGACCGCTGCGCCGTGGGGGACGTCCGCAAGAAGCTGATCGGGCATCTCTCGAAGGGCTATCGGCAGCGGGTGGGGCTGGCGCAGGCCCTGATCCACAACCCCGAAGTGCTGATTCTCGATGAGCCGACGGCCGGACTCGATCCCAAGCAGATCAGCGACGTGCGGCAGCTCATCCACACCTTGAGCGGGGAGCACACGATCATTCTCAGCACGCATATCCTGCCCGAGGTCCAGACCATCGCCAGCCGCATAATCATCATCAACGAGGGCAAGCTCGAAGCCAGCGACACGCCGGACAACCTGGTGGCGCGGATGCAGGGCCACGAGTCGGTCGCGCTGGAGATTGATGGCCCGGCGGATGAGATTGAAGCCAGGCTGCTATCGGTGCCGGGCGTGGGCGGCGTACATCGCACGAACGGACACGCCGGGCGTACGACTTGGGAGGTCGAGGCCGGCAAGGACTCGAACATCCGGGGCGATCTGGCCCGAGCCGTCGTCGAGTCCGGTTGGGGTTTGTTCGAGATCCGGGCTGTCGGGTTGAGCTTGGAGCAGGTCTTCCTCAAGCTGACCGGCTCGGAAGAAGACGAGGAAGCGGCGGAGACTCCTTCGGCGGACGGAGTTTCCGAAGCCCTTGCTGAGTCAGAGGAAGCGCCGGCTGAGCATTCAGCGGCTGATGGCGATGAAACAGAACAAGAAGCAGAGAAGGAGGCCTCGACCGGGTCATGAGAAACGTTTGGACGATAGCCCGCCGAGAACTGAAGAGTTATTTCGCTTCGCCGATCGGATACATCTTGCTAGCGATGTTCGCCGTCATCTTCGGCTACATGTTCTTCAGCGCGGTTGCCTTCTTTGTACAGTTCAGCGGCCAGAGTGCGATGGGAATGGGACAGGGCATGCCGCCCATGAACATCAATCAATTCGTCATCCAACCGACGCTGGGGAACTTCAGCATCATTCTGTTGTTTGTCTCTCCGATGATCACCATGCGGCTTTTCGCCGAAGAAGCGCGCAGCGGGACGATCGAACTGTTGCTGACGTCGCCGGTGCGAGACTTCGAAATTATCGTCGGGAAATGGCTGGCGGCTATGTTGCTCTACGCCTGCATGCTCGGCGTCTCGATGGTGAACATTGCCATTCTTTTCGTGCTAAGCACGCCTGATTGGCAGGCGCTGGCCGTGGGGTACTTGGGTCTGCTGTTCATGGGGGGGGCGTTTCTTTCCCTTGGTGCGTTCATCTCCACTTTGACCCGCAACCAGATCGTCGCCGGGGCGGTGACCTTCGGCCTGTTCCTGTTGCTGTACGTGCTGGATTGGGTGAGTGCCTATGACAACTCGACGTTCGGCAAGGTCTGCCAATACTTGTCGATCTCGACTCACAACCAGCAGTTCGCTAAAGGCGTCGTGGAGCTGAAGGACACGATGTACTATCTGAGCGCCATCGGCCTTGGGTTGTTCTTGAGCAAGCGGTCGTTGGAATCGCTGCGGTGGAGAGCCTAGAACAGAAGTCGGTGCAAGATGAAGCTTGATTGGCTAAAGACGAGACAAACCAAGTACGGAGCGTATTCCGCCACGTATATCGTGGTCGTGATCGCGTGCCTGGCAGCGGCCAACTACCTGGCCGACCGCTACAACAAGACCTTCGACGCCACGAAGAACAAGCTCTACAGCCTCTCGGATCAGACCCACAAGATTCTCGATAATCTCGACCGCGACCTCAAGGTCTACTATTTCGATAGGAGCCAGAGCTTTCCCGAGGCCGAGGCAACGCTGGTTCGGTACGAGAACGCCTCGTCTCGAGTCAGCGTCGACTACATCGACCCCGACGCCCGGCCCGAGTTGGCGCAGGCGATGAACATCCGCAACTACGGGACGGTGTTCATCGAAGTCGGCGGCAACCGCGAGGAGGCCACCTCGACCGACGAAGAGGATGTCACCAACGCCATCATCAAGGTGCTGAAGGGCGAAGAGAAAACGGCCTGCATCGTCACGGGCCATGGCGAGGCCGATACAAGCGATACCGAGCGAGGCGGTTTTTCTGAAGCGGAGCGAGCCATCAAGGACGCGAACTACAAAACCCAGGTCGTCTCGCTGTTTGAGAATCCCGAAGTGCCGAGCGAGTGCACGATGCTGATCCTGCCCGGGCCACAGAAGAGTTACTTCGAGCCCGAGCTTGAGGTGATCAAGGCGTACGTCGAGGGAGGCGGGCGGGCGCTCATCATGCTCGACAACCAGGCGAGCCCCGACCTGGTCGAGATGGTATCGGCGTGGGGCGTGAGAGTTCGCGACGAGTTGGTGATCGAACTGTCACCGGTTGGCCGGATCTTTGGCGGCGGGCCGCTCGCAGCGCTCGTCGGTGACTATGAGGACCATCCCATTACCGAGGTCATGGGTAACACCGTGACTCTGTTTTCCATGTCGCGCGGGGTCGAGGCCGGGGATGCCGTCGACGGTTGGGACGTACAGAACCTCTTTCGCTCCACCGGGGGAAGCGTCGCCACCACAGACTATGAGATCGGGGAGATGGAGATTCGTCCCGACCTGGACAACGCGCGGGAAGGGCCCATTACGCTGGCCGTGGCCGCGACTCATGATGTTCCCGCTGCGCCACAAGACGACACCGGCGATTCTTCCGACGAGAACGACTCAGAAGGTGAGGCCGAGGACGAGGCCGATGAGGAAGAGGAGAAGCAGGCCCGCGTCGTGGTCGTCGGTACGTCGCAGTTCGCCCGTAACGCCTCGTTGGGCCGCGGCGGAAACGTGGATCTGCTTCTCAACATGCTCAACTGGCTCAGCTCGGATGAGGACCTGATCTCGATCCGGCCCACGGACCCCGAGAGCACGCCGCTCAATCTGTCGGAATCGGAAGTGTCGAGGCTCCAATGGTTCAGTATCGTGATCTTCCCGCTCGCCATTGTGGGCATGGGCATTCGTGTCTGGTGGATCCGTCGCTGATCTGCGTGATTCCGTCATGCGCCTTGTTCCATCGGCAGCGTTCCGAGCCGTGACCGTAAGGGAGCGGTCCGCTTGGTCGCTCTTGGCGCCGTTCGCCATGGCACATCAGAATCGAAGTTTCACTGAACGGTTGCGCGCCTCAAGGCACGGGGCGAATCTAGGGGTGCGAGCGTGAAACCCGTCAGGCTTCTCATCGCTGTGGCGGTGCTCGCGGCTCTCGGCGGGCTGGTCTACTACACCGAAGAGAACCCGCCGGCCGAAGACGACGAGCGAGTCAACATCGTCGAGATCGAGCAGGACGATCTGCAAGAGGTCACCGTCGCGCGTCCCGAGCACGATGCACTCACGGTCAAGCGCGGTGAAGACGAGAAGTGGCAGTTCGGAGCGCCGCTGGCGATACCCGCTGACGACTCGGCAGTCAACTCGATGCTGAACAGCGTTACGCCGCTACGGTCGGATCGAGTTGTGCAGGAGGAGACAGCCGACTGGAGTCCGTTCGGCCTCGACGGAGAAGGTACGCTGCAGCTCGAGCTCAAGGCGAAAGAGGACCAGTCGTATCGCCTTATTTTCGGAAACGACACGCCGACGGGTTCCGGCGTATACGCGCGGCTCGACGGGGATCCCCGGCTGTTCACCGTGTACAGCTACGTCAAGAGCGGCTTCGAAAAAGACATCTTCGATCTTCGCGACAAGAAGCTGCTGAAGCTTGAAGACGACAAGATTTCGCGCGTGGCGGTGCAGGCGGGCGGGCGAACACTGGAATTCGGCAAGAGTGGCGACGACGCCTGGCAGATCCTGAAGCCGCGACCCCTGCGGGCCGACAATTTCTCCGTTGGCGATCTTGTCCGTTCGGTGCAGAACGGTGAAATGTCTTCGGTGCTGGCGGAGGTGGAGGAGGCTTCGAGCCGCTATTCCTTCCGCCGGCCCGTGGCCGTCGTGGAGGCCACGGATGAGAGCGGCATTCACACGCTGACCATCGCCAAAGATCAAGATGACAAGTACTACGCCAAGAGTTCGGATCTTGAAGGGGGCGTCTATGAAGTTTCCTCGACTTTGGCCGAGGCGCTCGACAAGCCGCTCGACGATTTCCGCAACAAGAAGCTGTTCGACTTCGGTTTCACCGATCCGGCGGCGATTCAAGTACGGGACGGGGAGACGCGGCTGAACATCGCGAAGAAGGATGACCAGTGGATTCTCAGCTCCGACGGTGATCGTGAGCTGGAGTCGGAAAAGGTGCAGACGTTGCTCGACGACCTGCGGGCCTTGCGGGCCGAGTCGTTCCCCTCGGACGACGAGGGCGATCAGGGCAAGTACGGGCTCGGCGATCCAGCGATCGAGGCCGAGGTGATCCAGGCTGACGACGGCGGCACCGAAAGCGTCATCGTCAGCTCACCATCCGGAGAGAAGGTGTATGGGGCTCGTGTGGGGCAGGGGACGACCTACGAGCTTGAGAAGAGCGACGTCGAGGACCTTCGAAAGAGCATTGAGGAGTTGACGAAGGAAGAGGCTGAGGAGGAGGCTGAGGAAGAGGCGGGCGAGGGAGAGTGAATCCCGCCAGACCGAACGGGCCCGCCCAGTATCGCCCCCTTCCAGGGCTCCTGCCCCATCCTCGCATCAAACCCACGGCTGAAGCCGCGCGCCATCATCTTCGGCCGCTCTTGGGGGGCCCCTCAACGCTCCGTTAAGGTCGCCGCTCGGAAGGGTATCACTGCCAGCTCCGGGTGAGGGCTGTTATTGAGAAGGCTGAAACGGCGGACGTCTTGAAAAACATCGCGTTGAAGGTTTCTCCTGCGGAAGGCCAGAACCGGAGCTGGCGGTGATGGTTTTCAGCACGACCACATACCAAGCAGGCTTCCTGCCATTCCAGAAGTCTATTTTTATCAGTGCTTTGCGATTTGGAATCGCGTCAAAGCTTTGTCCCAGGTGACAGAAAACTGACCCGTGGGTCGGGCCGAACGGGTCGATGTCGGGAGCCCTGCTCACAGGCCGAAGAGGCCGAAGACTAACTCGTCGCTTCGAGGCCGCCCCGAGCTAGCGGGCGAAGCTTTGCCGAAAGTCCAGCGCCGACGCCTGTGACTTCGACGGTAGGGGATCCGCACGCTTCGAGACCTCTCCGCTGACAGCCTCGTCGATGGAGACGCCGCTGACGTCGAGGGTCTGGCCGGTCGATCGTTCGAGTTCATTCTTCGCCTGGATGTAGGCGTTCTCGGCCGCGATCTCATCTGTGCGGGCCAGCGCCAAGTCACGTTGGGCCTGCACCACCAAGAAGATCGTTGACGCCCCCAGGTTGAACTTTTTTTGTTCGGCTTCGAGCGTCCGTTCCTGCAGGATGCGCGTCTTCTGCGCGGCCGTGTGCCGGGCGCGGGCTTGCTCGAGGCCGATCAGGGCATTCTTTACCTGTTGCCGAATCGTGTTTTCCGACTGCCGCAGCCGGATCTCCGCTTGGCGCCGCTCGAGCATCGACGCCGCCATGTCAGCCTGCGCCCGCCGGTTCCAGAGCGGGATCCGTAGCTGAATACCGAACTGGTAGTCAGGGAAATTGCGGCGGAATACCTGGCCTAAGCCCCTACCGAGTCCCCCCAAGAAGAAGTCTGAGACGACGGGGATCTCGCCGGGCAGCCCTCGGAAGTCGTCGTTTAGGTTGCCCGCCAAACCGTTGTTGGTGAGGTCGACAAAGGCGCTCAGTTCGGGGCGCAGGGCATTTCGCACGCCTTTGAGGTTGATGTCGCGATTCTGCAAGTTGATCTGGCTCTGGGCGATCTCCGGCCGGGACTTCAATGCCAGGTCCATGAGTTCTTGGATCGGGGGCATCGTCTCGGTCTTCGGTAGTTCGATGTGGTCGGTGGGCACGATCTCCACTTCGAGCACCGACGGGCTGGCCAACCCGTTCTTGCTGATGGCATTCTTGATGATGGTCTCTTGCTGCTGTACGCGGGTGACGGCGAGGGTCAGGCCCTGCTGGCGGGAGGCGACTTCGGCTTCCGCGCGAACAATCTCGATGGGAGCCAGAGTGCCGATCTCGACCCTCTTCTTGTTGTCTTCGTAGAGACGCTCGGCGAGGCCCAGGTCTTCCTGACGGCCGCGAACCACGGCGATCAGGCTGACGAGGTCCCAATACAGCCCGCGGATGCCCGCAACAGTTTGGATGACCTGCGTTTTGAAAGCGAGGTCGGAGATCTCTCGGTTGTTCTTGGCCACCCGGATGATGCGGGAGTTGACGTCTCTGCCGAAACCCTGTAGCAACGGTTGCGTAACGCGAAGGCCGAGGTTGGTGGCAATACTGGGATCGAAATTCCGTCGCACGCTGTTGGTTTGCTGCCAGAAGTTGTTCCATCGCAGCGAGGCCGTGGTGCCGGTCAGGAAGCCCTTGCGGATGCCAATCTGCGAGCCGCTTGCTTCCCGGACGAAGAAGTTCGTGCCCGTGACGAAGTTGCTGGTCTGTGGATTGCTGAAGTGCCCCCAATCAATTCCCGCCGTGAGGGTGGGGTCGAGTTGGGGTACTGCCGTACCGAAGAATGTGCTGGCGTCCCCGACATCAGCGGCGCCCCCGGCCCCTCCCCCTGCCCGCACGTCAATCCCCGTCTCGTCGCCTGCGCCGCCGCCGGTTCCGCCTCCGACCGACTGGCCGGTCGACAGCGTGCTGATCTGGGTCTGCACGCCGCGCAACTGGCCGCCGGAATTCGCCCGCAGGATGTCGGCATCGGCCAGCCGAGGTGAGTAGCGCGCGTAGGCGATGTCGAGGTTGTTTTCTATCGCCAGTGCAATCGCGTCACTCAATGAAAGATAGAGTTTGCCGTCACGAACGAGTTGGTCCAGGCGCGGAGAATTCGCAAAGTCCACCGGCGGCACTGGGACTTCCTTGTACACGCTGGTAAAGCTGGGCCAGGCCTTGGGTCCACGCGTGTAGTTGGTTTGCATCTGGGCCGCAGCCATCGAGGCAAGAGCCGAGAAAAGAGAGAGAAAGAGAGAGCATCGTCGCATGAACATCATCGTCTGGTTTCTCCACGTAACACGCACTGGTGTTACTAGACCTGAAAGATCACAAGAGCTTTACCCGGTCTGCCCTGTGAGTCTGCGCTGTAGATACGCTAGTGTGGCGACCCTGCGGGAGAGTGCAGGCCATGGGTGGCGGAAGTCTTTTGCTATCCTAGCACCGGCTTGGAGCGCCCTACAATTTCCGGCCGTGGCGCTCAATTGCTAAGACGCTCAGCCGAGGCGAAAGGTTAGCCGGCGGCTTCCCCACGCCGGCTGTTTTCCCGGCCCCCGCTCGCGCCCCCCAAGCCCTGCCTCGATGCGCAACTTCAAAGCGACCCTAGCCTATGACGGGACGGACTTCCACGGCTGGCAGATTCAGCCCGACCGGGCGACCATCCAGGGAACGCTGAAGTCCGTGTTGGCACAAATTGAGGGCTCGGCGGTGGATGTACAGGGGGCGGGGCGGACCGATGCGGGGGTGCACGCTCTTGGGCAGGTGGCTTCGTTTGCTCTGACCAACCCGATTCCCGGCGCGAACCTGCTGCAGGCCGCAAACCGTTTCCTCCCAGCGGCGATTCGGATGACGGAGGTCGTCGAGGTGGAATCGGATTTCCACGCTCGTCACGGGGCGAAGGCGAAGCTCTACGAGTACCGGATTTTCCGAAGTGCTGTCTGCTCGCCGTTCGACAGCCGCTACGTCCATCATCATCCCTACCCGCTGGACGAAGCGGCCATGATCGAAGCCGCGGCCGGGTTTCAGGGCGAGCATGACTTCGCCGCCTTGGCCGCGGCCGGTGGAGACGAAAAGGAGACCACCGTTCGCACGGTTTTCTCTTCGACCGTAGAGCGGCAGGGCGAGTTGCTTATCTACCGCACTCGCGGCACGGGGTTCCTCTACCGCATGGTGCGCAACATGGTCGGCACTCTGATCGAGGTGGGGCGCGGCCGGCTTTCGAGCTCGGACATCGACGCGCTCTTGGCCGGCAAGCACCGCTCGGCGGCCGGCCCGACGGCTCCTGCCAAAGGGTTGTTTCTTGTGCGTGTAGAGTACGAAGCAGAGTAGTTCCCTGGTCGAGTTTCTGCGCGGAGCGCTGTAGGAACGGACGGCCGTGTTCGCCGCTACTTTGGATGCGGCATGATGCCGACGAGCTGGCAGGTATCTTCTTCGATTCGAAACTAGAACCTTCAACCTAAGACGACGGCATCGAGGTCTCCCATGCCTCCAGGGAGGTGAGCCAGCACCTCGAAATGCCGCCCGAACTCACGGAGCACGTACTCCGGGCTGTGGAACGTTGTTTGATACCACTCCGGATGAATGCCGCGGAGCTTGTCGGAAGCACAATGCAGGATTCCCTTTTGGCTGACCTGCCGTGCGATCTCCGGATTGAGCCCCTCCCAGACGCCTCGGCGGTACACCGTGAGGAGCACAACCCCCTGGGGCCGCAAGATTCGCCGGAACTCCTCCAGCCATTGAAGCTGATGCCTCTCATTGAGATGGGTAAACACCGAAATCGCATAGATGAGATCGAACGACTCGGGCCCGTATTCAAGCGGAGGCTCCGGCTGATTGGCGCCGAATCGCGCGAAGGGGCGGTTGGCCCGGCACCAGCGCACCGCCTCCCAGTCCACGTCGGTTCCATACAGTTCCTTCTCCGGGTGGTTCAGTCCGACCCAGGAGAGCGTGCGTCCGCAGCCGCATCCGAAGTCGAGGACGCGTTGCAGAGTGGACAAGGGCCGGCTGGCCGCCTCGAGGCTCGCGGCAAGGTCTTGATACGAGCGTTCGCCCACCCTGAGAAAGGTCTCGAGGCTTGGCGTCCCGCTGACTCGGTAGCGCAGATAGGCCGGCGGAAAGCGGTCGGGTTCGCGATGGCCGCGGTGAGGGCGCTCGCGGAAATCCAGAAACCGGCACCACGCTCGAACGAAGCCCCGGTAGCAGGGATAGTAGAACGACTTGAGGGCATTGCGCGTCGGGGCAGGAGTCGCTGCCTTGATAAGACTGATCACCGACATCGCGGTGCGCCCAGGTCTTTCGTGCTTACGCTACCGTAATATACCTCTGATGGCCGTCCCGTCGCCGCCCGCCGTGCCGGCCCGCTTTGCGGGTGACCAGCCTGTCATCGAATCTGCCGCGGCAGTGGCGGTCAATATCGGCAGCCGGGCGGGCACAGCGGCCCGCCCCTACGGCGGTATTGACCGGGGACATGGGTAACACCTAATGCCAAGCACATAGGTAACACTTTGAGGCATAAAACATTTCTGAGAGGGAATGATCTATGCCTTGGCAGGAGACCTGTGTGCGAAACGAGAGAACTCGCTTTGTGGTGGACTGGGAAAGGAAACTCGAGTCGATGGCCGAGCTGTGCCGGCGCTACGGCGTGAGTCGCAAGACCGGCTACAAGTGGCTGCAGCGCTACGGGCAGCAGGGCTGGGAAGGATTGCAGGACCGCTCCCGAGCAGCGCGACGCCATCCGCAGCAGACCGCGGCCGCGATCGAGCAAGAGATTCTCGCTCTGCGGGCACAGCACACGCGCTGGGGCGCGGTCACCTTGAAAGCGCGGCTGCAGCGGGCGCAGCCCGAGGTGGCTTGGCCGGCGGTGAGCACGATCGGGAATCTGCTGCGGCGACACGGTCTGACGGTGCCGCGGCGGCGCCGGGCGCGCGCCGCGCCGACCGCACCGCCGCTGACGCCGGGGAGCGAGCCCAACCGGGTTTGGTGCGCCGACTTCAAAGGTTGGTTCCGCACCCAAGACGGCCAGCGCTGCGATCCGTTGACGATCTCGGATGCGGCTAGCCGTTACTTATTGCGTTGCCAGGCGGTGGCGACACCGGATCGAGAACACGTCCAGCCGTTGTTTGAAGCCACATTTCGGGAGTTTGGCTTGCCGCGGGTGCTGCGCACCGACAACGGGCCGCCGTTTGCGACGCTGGCGGTGCACGGGCTGTCACGGCTGGCGGTATGGTGGATCAAGTTGGGGATTTATCCGCAGCGGATCGAGCCGGGACATCCCGAACAGAACGGGCGGCATGAGAGGATGCACCGCACGCTGAAGCAAGAGACGGCCTCGCCGCCGGCGGCGAACCTGCGGGCGCAGCAGCGGGCGTTGGATTGCTTTCGCCAAGATTGCAACGAAGAGCGACCGCACCAGGGGCTGGAGCTGCGGACGCCCAGCGAGTGTTATCAGGGCTCGGGGCGGGAGTATCCCTCGCGGCTGAAGGAGCCGGAGTATCCGGCGGCGATGGCGGTGCGGCGCGTGGTGGATGGGCAGCTTCGCTGGCGGCGTCAACGAGTGTTTGTCGGCAAGGGACTCAACGGCGAGCGGGTGGGGCTGGAGGCGATCGAGGAGGGGGTGTGGCGGGTATGGTTTTCCTTTTACGAGCTGGGCCTGTTCGACGAACGGGGGTGGCGGTTGCGGCCTTGCCCGGACCCGGCGGCGGGCCACTCGTCCGGGGTGGGACCGGACTGCGGTCGCCCTCCGGGCTCCCTACGTCCGGCCCCACCCCGGACGAGAAGTGTTACCTATGTGCTTGGCATAAAGTGTTACCTATGGCCCGGTAAGTTCAACCTTGCGGGGAGAAAAGCGAGCTAGGGATTCGGGCGAGCACAGGTGCGCGGTCTGGCGTTCATCGTACCGCTCCACGATTGTCGCCGCTCGGTCGGGAGGTCCTGTGTTACACTAGCGCCGTTCGGTTAGGAGATGTCTGCTATGAATGCAACGCGCAGGACCTTCATGACCGCCGTGGCGAGCGGCGTCGCGACCTGGAGTTGCGGGCCTTCGATGCCCACGGAGTTCACGCGGCTCGTCCGCTATGAGCAGGGCGGGGAGGTGCGCTTCGGTGGGCTGGACAGCGAAACCGTCTATGAGATCGAGGGTGATCTGTTCGGCAGCCGCATGCCCACGGGCAAGAGCGTACCCCTGGGCGACGTCAAGCTGCTCTACCCCATTGAGCCCACGAAGGTCCTCGCGCTGGCGGGTAACTACAGGAGCCACATCGGCGATGCGGAGCCTCCTGCGTACCCCCAGCCCTTTTACAAACCCATCACCTGCCTGACGAATCCCGGCGATCCAATCATATTTCCGCGGGGCGCCCAGGACGTCCACTATGAGTGCGAATTCGTGATCGTCATCGGCAAGAGGGCCAGCAAAGTCTCGGTGGAAGACGCGCCCAACTACATCCTCGGCTATACGGCCGGGAACGACGTCAGTGAGCGCAATTGGCAGGGCGGCTCCATCGACGGCGTGGAAAACAAGGACATGCAGTGGTGGCGCGGCAAGGGAGCCGACACGTTCGGACCGATGGGCCCGGCCATCGCCGTGGGCCTCGACTACGAGAAATCGAAGATCCAAACGCGGCTCAACGGCGAAGTGCGGCAGGAACAGATGCTCAGCGACCTGATCCACAAGCCGGACGAGGTAGTGAGCTTCATCAGCCAGGTCGTCACTCTAGAGCCGGGGGACGTGATCTTCACGGGCACCCCTGGAGAGACGAAGCCGATGAAGGCGGGTGACACCGTCGAGATCGAGATCGACGGAATCGGAATCCTGAGCAATCCGGTTCAAGGTTAGGCAACGTCGCGCCGGGGTGGATTTCCCACGCCCTACTCAGCGCCGCGAACGGACGGATCGAGCCCTGCTAGACTAACGAAATTCAACCTGGACCATTTCGATATGCCGACAACCCGAAGAGCGTTCATGACCGCCATAGCGGTCGGAGGTGCAGCCATGGCTCAATCCACCGGTGGCTCGAATGGAGTCACCCACTACGTCCGCTACGAACAAGGCGGCCAGGTCTCTTACGGCGTTCTCGACGGCGACTCGATCCAGCCGATTGTGGGTGATCTCTTCGGAGACCGCAGTCCCTCCGGCGATGCGGTCAAGCTGAGCGAAGTGAAGCTGCGCTACCCGTGTGAGCCCCCGAAGGTTCTCTGCGTGGGCCTCAACTACAAAAGCCACCTTGGTGACCGCACGCCGCCAAAGTCTCCCGAGATTTTCTACAAGCCGCCGACGGCGCTACAGGACCCCGGCGGGGACATCTTGATGCCGGCGGGATCGAAGGACCTCCACTACGAGGCCGAGTTCGTCATTGTGATCGGCAGTACGGCAAGCCGTGTCTCCGAGGAGGATGCCCCGAACCACATCCTCGGCTACACCTGCGGCAACGACGTGTCCGACCGCAACTGGCAGAATGGCACGAAGGGCGACAAGAAGGACGTGCAGTGGTGGCGCGCCAAGGGCGCCGATACCTTCGGCCCCATGGGACCGTCGATCGCGGTGGGCCTCGACTACAGTAAGTCGCGCATCCAGTGCCGGCTCAACGGGGAAGTTAAGCAGAACCAGTTGGTGAGTGACCTGATATTCGGGCCCGCAGCCATCGTGAGCCACATCAGTCACTACGTCACCCTCACGCCGGGCGATGTGATCTTCACAGGTACTCCCGGCAGCACCAGCGCAATGAAGGTCGGCGACAAAGTCGAGGTCGAAGTCACCGGCATCGGTGTTCTGAAGAACACGGTGGTGGCCGGTTAGAACGCTTCGAGCGGGCCCCCGTCAGCGGACCGCGCGCTTGCGATACCCATATACCAGGGTTACAATGACGGGACGATTCGGGCCCTGGGTGCAAAGGTCCGTCTTTCAAAGAAGGCTAAGAGGAGAAGTTGTCATGCTAGGGAGCCGATTGAATCGATCTTCGTACGCTCTGTTGACGGTGTCACTCATCGCCGTGCTCGGAACCGTGGGATGCGAGGGGACACCGCCCCCGCCGCCGGAAGCCGCGATGCCGGAGTTCCCGGAGCTAGCCGGCTACGCCGAGATGGAGATCCCCAACGACAACTCCATGACGGCGGAAAAGGTCGCGCTGGGCAAGCAGCTCTACTACGACAAGCGGCTGAGCGGCGACGGCAACCGCTCCTGCTATGGCTGCCACCTCAAAGAGAACGGTCTCACCGACGGCAAGCCCCTGGCCATCGGCGCATTCGACAAGACCCTGACGCGCTCGAGCCCGACGCTTTGGAACATCGGCTACCACTCGGAGCTTTATTGGGACGGACGCTCCGGGGCGCTCGAGAAGCAGGTCCAAGGCGCTTGGGGCGGCGGCAACATGGGCGCTTCGGGCAAGGATGGGGCGCCGAGCATGGATGACATCTGTGCCAGCCTGAACGAGATTGCCGGCTACAAGGACCAGTTCCAGGCGATCTTCGGTGAAGACGCCACTCCCGACAATGTAGCCAAGGCGGTGGCCTCGTTCATGCGGACGATTGTCGCGTCCGACTCGGCTTGGGTCCGCTTCCGCGGCGGCGACGACTCGGCCATCAGCGAGCAGGCCAGGAAGGGCTGGCAAGTCTTCAGCGAGAAAGCCAAGTGCACCAACTGCCACGACGGCCTGTTGCTGACCGACTTGCAATACCACAACGTCGGCATCGGCATGGACAAGGAGAGCCCCGACGTCGGCCGAGCCAAGGTGAGCGGGGATGACAAGGACACCGGAGCCTTCAAGACCCCCACCCTGCTCGACATCAGCAAGTCCGCGCCTTATGGGCACGACGGCAGCATCGCTACACTCGAAGAGACCGTTGACATCATGTCGAGCGGCGGCAAGGCCAACGATTGGCTCGATGAAAAGAATCTGGCCGACGCCAAAGATGCCAACCTCACCGACGAGGACAAGGCTGACCTAGTGGCCTTCCTTAAATCGCTCGACGTCGACTACACAATCACCGAGCCGACCTTGCCCTGACTTCTCTTCATAGGGGAGCGCGCGTTAACGGCTCGGTTCCATCACTGAGATGTGCGTTATGGCGATCTTGCCGCTGAAGCAAGCCTCGACGTCCCTGCCCTCGCGGCGCGGCCGGTTGGCGTAGCACCCGTCGTAGTGGAAAGATTCCTGTCTCTCCCGGAAGCTCAGCGGCAGCGGTGAAGGGTCCAGCGGACAGTAGACGACCTCCGGGTTCTGGGGGGCTGCTTCGGGGGTGGGTAGGTTGATGTTCCAGAACGTGCCGGGTGTCCAGGGACGCTGCATCAGGTCCTCGAGCAATGGCCGCACCCAGCCGACGGCCCTCTCCCAGTCACGTTCCTCCAGAGGGCGATCGTGATAATGCGATACCGCGATCCCGGACACACCGCGTAAGGCGGCCTCGCGGACCGCCGCCACGGTACCGGAGTGGTATACATCCACACCTAGGTTACCGCCGCTGTTGATGCCCGAGAGCACGCAGGCGATGTCGGCTCCAAAGCGGTGGAGGCCGATCCGAACGCAGTCCGCCGGCGTGCCATCGAGGGAGTGACGGTCTTCGGCGAGCCGCTCCAAGCGGATGGGGCGATCGGTGGTCGTGCTGTGGCTGCACCCGGATGCAGCGCCCTGCGGGGCGATCATGACGTGGGACCGGCCGTCGACGGCGTGGTGAAGCGCCGCTAAGCCGGGGGCGTGAATGCCGTCGTCGTTGGTGAGGAGGATTGTCATCTCGGCGCACGCCGCCTGTGACTCATTGTTACAGAACATCGTTACCAGGGCGTGAAAAGCGGCCAGTCCGTCCGTACCCTGCCGCTCCATCCGAAGGGCGCTCCCCACACATGTAGCGTGGGGCCCGCCGCGACCCGCGGTCCTTCTCGCCGCCTCGGCTATGATGAGTAGCTTCACTTCCCTCCGCTACCGGACTACCTGAATGCGCTTCTGTTTGAGACGCCTCTATCCTCTTGCCACGCCGGCCGCGATCGCAGGCCTAGCGCTCGCCCTGTTCCCTGCGCAAAGCAGCGAAGCGGCGGCGGACCAACGACTCCCGCCTCCGCTCACCTCCTACAGGGGCCGCTCCATTGCCCAGACGATGAGCTACCATGGCGCCCCCTGGCTCATCCGAAAAGAGCGCGATAGCGAGGAGCGCCCCAAGCAACTCCTGAAGGCCCTGCGCATCAAGAAGGGTCAAACCGTCGTGGACGTCGGTTGCGGTAACGGCTTCTATACGCTGCGGATGGCGAAGCGAGTCGGTCCGAAAGGCCGCGTGCTCGCGGTGGACATTCAGCCGGAGATGCTCAAGCTGCTTGACGAACGCGCCCGGGCCGCCGGTGTCGACAACATCGAGCCGATCCTCGGAGGCCCAGCCGACCCCAAACTACCCACAGCTGAAGTGGACCTGATCCTGTTGGTCGACGTCTATCACGAGTTCGCGTATCCCGAGCAGATGCTGCGAGCCATGCGGGAAAGCCTCAAACCCGACGGTGCCATCGCCCTCGCCGAATTCCGGTTGGAAGACCCGACTGTGCCTATCAACCTGCTCCACAAGATGAGCAAGGATCAGATCCTTAGAGAGTTCCCGCCGATCGGGCTCAAGCTCGTTCGCGAATACAACGAGCTACCCTGGCAGCACTTGATGTTCTTCGGCCGGTCGTGACCCAGGCCCGGGCTTGAGCTTGCGGGCCACACCCCCCGGGTTGGTGGAGGCATGTCCGCAACGACAGCCTATGCGTCCTGTTGTGCCGGCTTGCGCTTGTCGCGTTGTTCGCGCAAGACGGCTTTGCGGCTCAGCTTGATCTTGTTGCCGTCGAGAGCGAGGCACTTGACGAGAATCTGATCGGCCATCTTGAGCTCGTCCTTGACCTCGCGGATGCGATGCTCGGCGATCTCGCTGATGTGCAGCAGTCCCTCGGTTCCGGGGAAGATCTCCACAAACGCTCCGAAATCGACGATACGCGTCACCTTGCCCAGATAGGTCTTGCCGACCTCCGGGCTCGCGGTCAGATCTTTGATCATCTGGATGGCCTGGTTCGCGGCCGCCTCGTCGCTCGATGCCACATGCACCGTGCCGTCGTCGGCCACGTCCACCTTCGCTCCAGTTTCCGCGACAATGCTTTTGATCATTTTTCCGCCCGGTCCGATGACGTCGCGAATCTTGTTGGTCGGAATGTTGAGCGTATAGATGCGAGGCGCATGGGGCGAGATATCCTTGCGAGGCGCGTCGATGGCGGCGCTCATCGTCTCCAGGATCGAGAGCCGGGCCCGCTTCGCTTGTTCCAACGCTTTTTCGAGTACTTCGTGGCTCACGTTGGGCTGCTTGATGTCCATTTGCAGCGCGGTGATACCTGCGGTCGTGCCGGCAACTTTGAAGTCCATGTCACCGTAGTGATCCTCGGCGCCGGCGATATCAGTCAACACGGCGTGGTCGTCACCCTCCATCACCAAGCCCATGGCGATACCGGCAACCGGAGCTTTGAGTGGCACGCCGGCATCCATCATGGCGAGCGTGCCTCCGCAGACAGTGGCCATCGAGCTGGATCCGTTGGATTCCAGAATGTCGCTCACAACGCGGATTGTGTAGGGAAACGACTCCTCGTCAGGAAGCACCGCCGTAAGCGCACGCTCGGCTAACATGCCGTGGCCGATCTCGCGCCGCCCGGCCCCACGCAAAAAGGCGACTTCTCCCACGCTGAACGGAGGAAAATTGTAGTGCACCATGAATCTCTTCTGGTGGTCCGGATCTTCGAGCTTCTCCTGACGTTGACCCTCTCCGGCGGTTGCAAGCGTGACGGTCGCTAGGGCTTGGGTCTCACCCCGGGTGAACACGCCCGAACCGTGGGTCCGGGGGAGTTGTGAAACTTCGCACGTGATGTCGCGGATCTCGTCGAAAGCCCGGCCGTCGGGGCGCCGCCGGTTTTGGAGAATCGACTCGCGGAAGAGCGTTTCCTTCAACCGGCTGAAAAAATTACCGGCGTCCGTCTTTTTTTCGTCATCCTCTTCATACTGCGCGAGGACCTCTTCCTTGAGGCCCTTCACCTTGACTTGGCTATCGAGTTTCGAGCACTGGCTGGTATCCAAGGCTTCATTCAGCCGGCTGCTCCACTGCGCCGCGAACTCCTTATAGGCCGCTTCGTCGAAGGCGGGAGGTTCGACCTCCAGTTTGGTCTTACCGGCTTTCTCGGTCAGCTCCCGAATGGCTCCAATGACTTGGCGGCACGCATCGTGCCCTACCTTGATCGCTTCGAGGATGTCGGCCTCGGCGGCTTCCGACGTCTGGGCCTCCACCATCACGATCCCTTCGTCCGCGGCGGCAACGATAACGCTGATGTCGGTGGTTTCGAGTTGCTTGTAGCCGGGGTTGATAACCCATTCGCCATCGATCCGGCCTACGCGGACCGCACCGATCGTCGTCATGAACGGAATCGGCGAGATCGATAGAGCAGCCGACGCTCCGGCTAGAGCCAAGGTGCTTGGGTCGAATTCAGGGTCAGCCGAAAGCACCAACGCAATGACCTGCGTCTCGTTGCGAAACCCTGCGGGGAACAACGGACGAATGGGACGGTCGATGAGACGGCTGGTAAGGACTTCTTTCTCCGAGGGACGACCCTCTCGCTTAATGTAGCCGCCGGGAAGTCTGCCGGCGGAATAGGTGTATTCGCGGTAATCCACCGTCAAAGGGAAAAAGCTGATCCCCTCGCGCGTGTGATCGGCGGCAGTCGCCGTCACTAGGACGCTCGACTCTCCGCAGGTCACCAACACCGAGCCACCTGCCTGCTTGGCCAAACGGCCTGTTTCGAGCTTCAGCGTACGATGACCAAGCTCAATTTCTACTGTCTGTTTCATAGGTTCTCTTTTCATCTCGGGGACAAGGCCCCGGTTACAGTTCGCCTCCACCGGGTGCATTTCTCCCAGTCAAAGCGTTCAGGTTTTCGAGGGAAGGGGAAGGGCCACTCTGCCGTGACGGCCGCTAGCGGTGGACCAGGCTCAGGGGCCGGTACACGCGCCCAAACAATAAAAGCGGCTCCCCGACCGATCGGAACACCGGCTCGGGATGGTCCGCTGTCTGGTTACTTTCGCGAAGTCAACCCTTCGCGTCTGCTCGGGCGATCCAATCCACGAGGGAACGTTATCCTCGCAGGCCAAGCTTCTTGATCAATGTCCGGTATCTTTCAGGACTACAGTTCCTGACGTAGCGCAGCAATCGGCGCCGGCGGCTGACCATGGTCAGCAGTCCGCGTTGCGAAGAGAAATCCTTGCGATGCTGCTTGAGGTGCTCGGTCAAATCCTTGACTCTCTGAGTAAGGATGGCGACCTGTACCTCAGGTGACCCCACGTCCTTGGAGTGGGTGCGGTTGTCCGCGATGATCTCTTTCTTGGCCTGAGCTGCCAAGGGCATTCGACGTTCCGTCTCCTTGTCCGCTTCTCTCTTTTGTACGAAGCTGAGTATAGCATAGGGCCAAGACGAGCGGCTGGTACATTCTGACGGAGAACTGGAATGGACCCGAAAAGCGAGACCAGTAGAGAAGGGACAATGAACCAGGGAACGGTAAGGAGGTTCGATTGTCTCGAAGACGATTCACGAAGGAGTTCAAGCTGGCGGCCGTCCGGCGGCTCGAAGCCGGCGAGTCCGGCTCGGCTCTCGCGCGCGAGCTGGAGGTGAAGCGCGAAAAGCTCTACGACTGGCTGGCACAAGTCGAGCGCTACGGCGTCGAGGAAGCCTTTCCCGGCGCGGGGCGCGTCCCGGCGGCAGCGCCCGTGTCGAGCCCGGCCACGAAGCCCAGGCCCGCCTCGCGGAGCTGGAACGCAAAGTCGGCCGCCAGGCCATGGAGATTGATTTTTTGTCCGCAGCCTTGCGGCGTGTCGAGGATCTGCGCCGGCCGAGCATCGTCAGTGGAACCGGCGCGTCGCTGAGGAAGTACGGGCCGCAAGGCGGCAAGGCAACATGAGCACGCTGAGCACGCGCGATTTGTGCCGCTTGAGCGGACTGGCGCGAGCCAGCCTCTACCGCCAGGCCAAACCCGACAGCGAGCAGGTCGGGGAACTGCGGCAGGCCATTGTCCACGCCGCCTTGGACCATCCGGCCTACGGCACCCGGCGGACGACCCAACAGCTGCGCCGTCAAAAGCTGCTGGTCAATCGCAAGCGCGTGCAACGGGTGATGCGCGAAGAGAAGCTCTTGCGGCGACGTCGCCGCACCGTTCCGCGAACGACCGATTCGAAGCACTCGCTGCGGCGTTATGAAAACCTGACGCGCGATTTCCAACCCACGGGTCCCAACAAACTGTGGGGCTCCGATCTCAGCTACGTACGATTGGGAAACCACTTCGTCTATGTGGCGGTGGTGTTGGACGTGTATTCGCGGCGCGTGGTGGGCTGGGCCGTGGGTCCGAACCTGAAAACCGAATTGCCGCTGGCGGCGCTGCAACAAGCGTTGAGCAGCCGGCGTCCGGCGCCGGGCTGGATTCATCATTCCGATCAAGGTTCGCAGTACGCCGCGGAAGCTTATGTAGCCACCCTGCGGCAAGCGGGCGCGAGGATATCGATGAGCCGCAAGGGCTGCCCGCAGGACAACGCGTACGTGGAAAGCTTTTTCAAGACTTTGAAAAGCGAGGAAGTCGACTGCAGCGAGTATGAAAGTTTGGCCCAGGCGCAGGCCGAGATCGGCGCTTATATTGAGCGGGAATACAATCGTACGCGATTGCATTCGGCGCTGGGCTATCGGCCGCCGCAAGAGTATGAGCGGCTGTGGGAAGAGGCGGCTAACGCCGCCTGAGTTTTCTTAAGGCATGAGCAGATCTATCGATCCGATGGCGCAGCACAAGGCGGGATGCGGCCTCAGTAGGCGAGCACCCCGCCCTCATCGTTGCGATGAGTCTGCGGCCGGGTATTCCTTGGTGGGTTGCTCTCCAGCAGAGCCCGCCTCCGCTTCCCCGGATGAGTTGATCATGCCCCCATTGGGCTGGATTGGCTATCCTTTTTCAGTCAACCGCGACCCGTCCCTACTTTCTTGGCCTCGCCACAGGGGTCCACTCCAAGGGTCTTCAGGCCAAGGGTCTTCAGGCCGGACTTGGGGCAAGGGACCCAAAAGAACTGGGCGGGGACAGGAGCCCAAACTGAGTCGGCCGGCATCGCAGCCCCGGACGGGGACGGCCCCTTGGGGCCTTGGTGACGCTCAGGCGTAGACGCGTTCGTTCTTGAGGATCGGGAGGGCCTTGGCCCTAAACGGGGCCCTAAACGGGACGGGAGCCCTTTTTCGCACGGACTGCGTGTTCTCAATGTCCCCCTGGGCTAGGTCGGCTCACCGACAGCGCACCGTCTTCAGGGGCTGTCGGCGCCTTAAAATTCGTTTAGATTCTCTAGAAATGCGTGCAGGAGGGATCGGAAAGCGGTAGTATGGTAGCGGCCCCGACGGAAGATGGAGCTTCCGCCGAGGCCTTTCGCCACCACGGACAGGGCCCGTGAGAGCGACAGTAACCATTCTAGCGGGCTCGCGTCCGTGGTGGTCTTCTCATGCGAGGGGAAGGTCATCATGGACGTCGATGCGGTGTTGAAGGCGCTCTACCAGGAGCGCGAGTTGCTGAGCCAAGCGATCGTCACGCTGGAGAATCTGGTGCGGGGCAAGAAGCGGCGGAGCCGTCCGCCGCGCTGGCTCAGGAGCCCTCCATCCGCATCGTCGAAAACTGGTTCACCGAGTTTAAAGACCGGCAGCAGGACTGAGCCCCCCGAAGAACTTGCGCAGCGTGAATTGAAAAGTGAGGGCGGAAGTCGGCCTATTGACTTCCGCATAATATAGAGTCAGTCAAAACAAAGAGAAGACTGTTTCCAGAAGGCCGTGATCAAACGCGGTTTGCGGTACATGCGGCGGAGTGCCTTGCGGGCCCGCTCGTTCAGCTCGCCGTAGTCTTTCGGACAGACGTTCGGCAACTCGTGCTGCTTCCAGTAAGCCCAGATGTATTCCACCGGATTCAACTCCGGCGCATAGGGTGGCAAGTACTCGGTTGCGATGTGGCCTTCGGAGAGTTCGATGAACTCTTGCACCAGGCGGCTACGGTGCGCCGGCAGCCGATCCCAGACGATCAGCAGCGGGCGATCGATATGACGTACCAACGCCTTGAGAAAGTCGGTCACTTGCTCTTTGCCGATCGCACCGGGATAGAGCCGGAAGTAGAAGTTACGCAGCGTCAGCCCCGCCGAGACGGAAAGCTTCTCCCAGTTGAAGTTAAACTGCAGCACCGGTGTTTGGCCACGTGGCGCCCAGGTGCGGCAGCGATGCGGCTTCTGACTCAATCCGCTTTCGTCGATGAAGACGAGCGTACGGCCTTCGTTTTGGGCTTTTTTTTAATGCGCTTCCAGGTCTTGCGCTTCCAGGTGCGGATCCGCTCTTCGTTGCGCTCGCGCGCCTTTCCGGCCGGGCGTTGCGGGCTCCAGTCGAGCGCTCGCAGGATCTTCCAGGCGTGGCCTGCGTGGTATGCGACCCCGAACTCGTCTCCGGTCAGCCGAGCCACCCGCGGACAGCTCCACAGGGGCGTTGGGAAGCCGTGGGCTTCCGGGCCTTCCAGCAGCAGCGACGTCAGGCGTTCGCGTTGTGCGGCATCGAGGAGCGGCTTGCGTCCGGCGCGCCCGGCCTGGCGGAGTCCGGCCGCACCCTGCTCGCGGTATTGCCGCCGCCACTCACTGACGGTTTGGCGAGCGACGTTCAGCCGTCTCGCCGTCTCGGACTGATTGTGGCCTTGGTGGAGCAGCCGCATCGCTTCGAAACGGCGCTTCTCCAGCGCCTTGAAATCCCGCTTCACACCTTTGGGGTTGCCCATACATATATAGATGCTCCACACTGTCAAAAAGTGTCATAATAATTTGCGGGATTCAATAGGTTGCTATGCAACGATCCTACGCCGGTCGAAACTCCATGCCCAGAACGGTAAGAGCCACATCGTTAAGGTGAGGTAGGCGATCTCCTCTACGCGCTCCGGTGGCGGTCCGAGGAGATTGGCGAAGTAGACCAACAGAAGAAAGGCGACGAAGATCCACTCAGCAACGGCCTTCTGGCTGATGGGGCTGCCGTGCCAAGGTATAATGCGCATTCGACGGGTCTCGGGAGTTGGTGATGGAAGTCGCTGAGGTCGGCATCGCGGGTCCGGAAACGATCGCCAGGTATGAGACGGTGATCGGCCTTGAAGTACATGTGCAGCTCGGGACCAAGACGAAGCTGTTCTGCGCCTCGTCGACCGACTTCGGCAATCCGCCCAACACGCAGACCGACCCCGTCACGTTGGGCCTGCCCGGAGCGCTGCCGGTGCTCAACCGCGAGGCGGTCGTCAAGGGCGTCAAGGCCTCGCTGGCCCTCAACTGCGAGGTGCGCAACTTCTCGCGCTTCGCCCGCAAGAACTACTTCTATCCTGATCTGCCGAAGGGCTATCAGATCTCCCAGTTCGATCAGCCGCTCGCCGAACATGGCTGGCTCGATATTCCCGCCAACGACGGGCCGAAGCGCATCGGCATCACGCGACTCCACTTGGAGGAGGACGCCGGCAAGACAATCCACGACGGCTTCAAGGACAGCGACCGCTATAGCTACGTCGATCTCAACCGCGCCGGCGTGCCGCTGGCAGAGATCGTCAGCGAACCCGACATCCGCAGTCCTGAGGAAGCCGTCGCCTACCTCAACGAACTGAAGCAGATCATGCAATACATCGGCGTCTCCCACTGCGATATGGAGAAGGGGCAGCTCCGTTGCGACGTCAACGTCTCGGTGCGCCCCAGGGGGCAAGAGGAACTGGGCACCAAGGCCGAGGTGAAGAATCTCAATTCGTTCCGCTTTATCCAGCGCGCGCTCGAGTACGAGATTGCACGGCAGGCGGCGGTTCTCGAAGCCGGGGGCGGGGTGACCCAGCAGACTCGCCTCTACAACGTGCAGACGGGGGAGACGGTCGCAATGCGCTCCAAAGAAGAGGCGCATGACTACCGCTATTTCCCCGAGCCTGATCTGCTGCCGCTGATCGTCAGTGACGAATGGAGGGAAGAGATCCGGCGGTCGATGGAAGAGTTGCCCGCCGCCAAGCGGGTCCGGTTCGCCGAGGAGTACGGCCTCTCGGAATACGATGCGCGTGTTCTGACCTTGACGCAAGAGATGGCGCGCTATTTCGAAACGGCGGCCGAGGAGACGGGTAACCCCAAGGCAGCGGCCAACTGGGTGCAGGGCGACTTGTCCGGTGCGTTGAACGCCGTCGGCAAGGCGATCGAAGATTCGCCCGTTTCGGCTGAGGGCCTGGGCGAGTTGGTGCGGCTGATCGGCGACGGCACTCTGTCCGGCAAGCTGGCGAAGGAGGTCTTCGCCAAGATGTTCGAGAGCGGGCGTTCGGCGGCGGAGGTCGTCGAGGCCGAAGGACTCAAGCAGATCAGCGACGAAGGCGCCCTGCAGAAGATCATCGACGAAGTCCTGGCCGCTAACCAAAAGCAGGCCGAGACGTACCGCGGCGGCAAGACCGGTGTGTTGGGGTTCTTCGTGGGCCAGGTGATGAAAGCCACTCGCGGCCAAGCCGACCCCAAGCTCGTCAACGAGCTCCTGCGCCGGGCGTTGGGCTGAACGCGGACGGTCGAGCGCGGGGTGACGAATGGGCGGATCGTCTTGCGGCCCGGAGTCCGTGACCGGGAGTCGTTGGCCGGGATTTGTCGCACCGCTCCATGACGGTCGCGACGCGGCGGGAAGAGGGCTACTAGGGGGGCGATGATGTCTAGATTGAGTCGGAGGGAAGTCTTGCTGGGCGGGATAGCGGCCGCCGGCGGAACGCGCGCCGCTGCATCCGCTGCGGGGACGGCCGCGCGAACGCCACATGCACCGCCTCCGACGCTGTGCCTATTCTCCAAGCCGCTGCCGTTTCTCGGCTACCCGGAGTTGGCCAAGGCTTTGCGGGAGCTGGGCATTCCGGGAGTCGACCTAACTACCCGGCCCAGAGGGCACGTCCTGCCGGAGAGGGTCACCGAAGATCTTCCCAGGGCCTTCGAGGCTCTCAAGAACGAGGGCATCGAAACATCGATGATCACGACCGGGCTGACTTCGACCAACGACCCGGCGGCGCGGCCCACTCTCTACACAGCCGCCAAACTGGGCGTCGGGTACTTCAAGCTCGGCTACTACCGGTACAAAGGCATCAGCCGGCTCGAGGAAAAACTGGCTGAAGTCAAACGGGAGGTCGAAGGCCTGGCGGGGGTGGCGCAGCACGCGAAGATCCAGGGAGGCTTTCACAACCACTCCGGCCCGTATGTCGGCTCAGCGATGTGGGACCACTGGTGGCTGATGCGCGACACCGACCCACGGTGGATGGGGTTCTACTTCGATCCTTGCCACGCCACAATCGAAGGGGGATACTCCGGCTGGGAGATCGGCTTCCACCGCGTCGCGAGCCGACTCAAGATGGTGGCGACCAAGGACTTCTACTGGGAGAAGCGCGACGGCCGGTGGCACCGGCGCATCTGTCCGCTCGGAGAGGGCATGGTGAACTACCCTGAGTTTTTCAAGCTGTTGGCCGCCAGCGGCTTCAGCGGCCCGATCTCGCTACACATCGAGTACGAGATCGAGGCGCCCACCGAGAGCGCACGCCGCGAGAAAGTGCTCGCGGCCATCGAGCGAGACTACAACTACCTGCGGAAGCTCCGCGACGAGGCGTTCGCCTAGGGGTGCTCGACGCTATCCGGCCGCGGCCGCGACCTTGCCCAATCGCGAGTCTGGGTGTGTCCGCTCCTTCTCCTCGCACATCTGCTGGTCGCTGAGATTGACGAGATCCTCGGGGTCCAGCCCGTCATAGGAGTACTTGGCGGAGCCGATGGCGATGGTGACTTTCGCATAGGTACCGTCGCACACCTCGACCGCTATCTCCGCGATGGCCTTCTTCATGGACTCGACCGCGATCGAAAGATCCCCGGTCCGCACGCGGCGCCAATGGCTCGCCGAACCTCCATCTTGGACTCGATCGCGACGGCCTACGTCGCGATCGTGCGGTGGCAAATGTCGGCGATCTCCCGAACTTGCTTCTGGTGATGTTGGAGGCGTATCCAATAGTTCTTGAGATAGGCGTACCCCACGAGAATAAGCCCCAACGCCAGGAGACCGTCCGCCATGCCGGGCGGGTGGAGCACGGGAAGAGCGATGATCACGCCGACGGCAGCCAGCAGATAGATCGGGGCGAACCAGAAGAACTTCTGGTTCCACACAACCCATGGTTTGCACCGGCTCTCGATCGAGATCCGCAACGTGCTGAGAGTACTGGCGACCGCAAAGTAGGTCAGGCCGGTAACGACAGTGGCTAGCGGAAGCTGCAGCCAGCTCTCCGCCAACAGGGCGTGATACACCCAAGAGGTGGCGTAGACGCAAGGAGGCAACAGCATCACCCGGAACGCCAGAACATGCCAGGGACGGTCTCTCTTCGTTCGCGCCAGGATGCTATCGGCTTCCGCTGCCACCGCGATGCCGAAGGCCGTTAGAGGAGGCAGCACGGTGATTGCGGCAAAGCAAAACAGGAACGACAGGGATTCCGGCCGCTCGGCCCCCGGCAGGCCGAAACGGATACGATTTGTGGCCAGTGCGAGCGCGAGAAGAATGGCGAAAGACACCTCCTCGGGATCGCCAGGCTGCGCGACCATTTCTAGAGTAGCCCACGCCGACAGGGCCGAGAAAGCGAATAGATAAGCGCCCCTCAGGCTGGACCAGGCAGCAGTTCTCATGAGGTATCGGAACGGGCCGGCGGCTCGCGGGCCGATCGAAGAAATCGAGCAGCGCACCATCGTGACAGCTATTGCTATCCGTATCTATTCTTGCCGTGAAGCCCGCACAAGTCCATAGAGAAGCAGTACTGTTCTGAGTTGAACAGGTAGTACCGAGAGAGACTGGGCGCAGTCCCGTAGGACCCTCTAGGGTGAAGGCATACGACGAGCAAGGGGGGAGACCATGCCCACGGGGCGGTGCCCGCAGGCTCGCACCCGGAGGCCTGCGGCACCGATTCTCAGGGCCAAATGAAGGGCTTGGGCTTCTGTCGTGAACTGTGAGAGAGCGGGTCGTAGCGCTGGCTGCGCTTGATCTTCTCCCGCTGCACTCTCATGTGGATGCGCGACTCGCTCCAACTCATATATTGCACCCAGGAAGGCGGCGCGAGCACTCGGGGATTCGGCACTCGGACATCGCGCCTGTTGATCACCAAGTATCGCAGCGTCCAATCGTCGTCTTCGAGCAGAAAATCTTCCAGGCGGCCCAGGGGACCATCGACGGCTTCGATCTTGTAGCCGATCACCTCACGGGTGCTGCGAGGCTCGTGCGCGGTCTGTGGCACGGCCGACGGCAATGCAGGACGCTCCGCTTCGGCGAGCGCAAGCGCCTGGCCCCACTCGACCCCGTGGACAACTCCGATGGGGCCACCGCCCTGGGAATACAGCGACCCTCCATAGCGCTCTTGCATCAGCTTTTGTTGACGGCTGGAGAGGGGCTCTTCGGAGTCCGAACCGGCTCTCGCGGTCACCTCGACCTTGGTGAGTTCGACCGAAATGGTGCGGCGGAGCGGGTCGGGCCGTTCAAAGCGTTCCGGCCCGAGCAGCACGCGGTCGGACGGGAACCAGCGCCCCGTATTTACGACTACGTACTTGATTGACCAGTCGTCTTCGGAGAAGTAAAAGTCATCCGCCTTCCCGAGCTTGCCGTCGGTGGCGCGGATTCGGAACCGGAACACTTCCCGAACACTCCGCAGCATCGTTTTGGCCTCCTGTCACAGGCGAGAAAGCACAGCGCCACAGGCGATAAACACACTCTATCTTTTCGTTCGCGGGCCAGCCAACTCGCGCGCGGCAGGCGCTCTCTCGGTGCTTCCTACCCTTCTCCTTGAACAGGTGCGACCGATTTCAAGCGAGTACGGTACCTGTGTTAGATTAACACACGGGCGGCGAAAATCCCAGGAAACCGTGAGGCTTCCAGGGGTGGAAATAGCAGGTGACTTAAGCTCGCGGCATGCGAAAATAACCTACCGCCAACTGCCGACCCGGGTAGCGGCGCGGAGGACGGCCAGAGCCAGCTACCACAGGAAAAGACAACGCCCACACCAGCGAGGAAGGGTGTTGGCACCGGTCTTACGAGTTCGAAGCCAACAGGAGCTGCCTGAGCTGCCTCGCGCGCTGCGGGTCTCGCAACGCCTGAAGGGCTTTAGCCTCGATCTGTCGAATTCGCTCGCGGGTGACCGCGAACTCGCGTCCGATTTCCTGTAACGTGTGTTCGCGCTCGCAGCCGATACCGAACCGCAGGCGGATGACTTTCTCTTCGTTGGGCGAGAGTGTCCCGAGGATGTCTGCCGTCTTACTCCTAACGTCAGATGCCAGGATCCCCTCGTCAGGAGATTCGCTAGCTGGATCTTCGATCAGGTCCTCGAGCGCCGACTCTCCCGTACGGCCCACGGGGGTCTTGAGAGACACCGGCGTCCGCGAAATTGAGCGCAACGTCTCGATCTTCGAGACGTCGGTTTCCATGAAATCGGCGATCTCCTGGTCGGTCGGAGGACGATTCAGCTCCTTCTCGAGACCGCGAAGGGCCCGTAGGAACTTATTCAGCTGCTCGTGCATGTGCACGGGCACGCGCACGGTCCGCGACTGGTCGGCCAGGGCGCGGGTCACCGCCTGACGGATCCACCACGTGGCATAGGTGGAGAACTTGAAACCGCGCCGGTGATCGAACTTCTCGGCGGCGCGCATCAGCCCCATGTTCCCTTCCTGTACCAGATCGAGCAAGTGGAGCCCTCGGTTGACATACTTCTTCGCGACCGAGACCACGAGCCGCAGATTCGCCTCGACCAAGGCGCGCCGGCCCCAGTCGGCTTCCGCCTGACCCTTCTGGACCCGGTCGCGTACGTGACGGATCTGCGCCGGGGTCATCGCTGTGGCTGGCTCCGCCGGAGCAGCGGCGGCCTTGCGACGGCGGGCCTTTGAGGCCGCCCGCCGGCGAATGCGGGCCTGCCGAGCTTTGGATTCCCGCACCAGATCGGGCACGGCACAGTCGAACTCCTCCGCCAACCGCTTCCAGGCATCGTACTTGAGAGCCGTCTTGCGAATTGCCCGAGACAACTCTACCTTTTTTCGTCCCAGCCGGTAGTGCCAACGGCGTTGAATAGCCTTACGCGCCCGACCGCGCGTGGCGGCCTGCTCGGCTAATTCCTCCACCTCGGCAATCAGACGAACGACCTTCGCGAGCTGCCGGCGGAACCGGCCGATGGCCTTGGCCCTCCCCTCAGCGCTGTCGCCCGAACCCTCGAAATCGATCCAGCCGCGCAAATCGGCACGGTCTTCCTTCAACTCCTCGTTGAGCACGGTCAACTTGTCCCACAGCCACGGTGTCCGGGTGAGAGCCCTCGCCGCAGCCACGTTACCGCGCTCCACACGCTTGGCCAACCGGATTTCACTATCCCTGGTCAGCAGCGGGACCGAGCCCATTTCAGATAGATACACCCGTACGCTGTCCTCCGCGGGGGAGGCCTGCAACTGCCCGGACTCTTCGATCTCGGGGGTCTCCGGGCCCGGGCCGCCCTGGTAGTCGAGCTCATCGAACTCCGCCGGCCGGCGAGACCTCCGGGTAAACGAGCCGCCCGACGCCGCTAGGTCAGTCCGCTTCATAGGGTAAGGGGTCATACTTCCCACTCCAGCGCCCCCTAGATGTATAGATGCTCTTTCGGGGCAAAACGTTGCTCCTGACCCGCCGGCGGGGCGGGTCCGATCGGTAGGCTACGGCTTCCTGCCGCCGCCGGAGGGCTCTGTGCTGAGTGGTTTCGGGCGGGTTAGATCCTTAACTTATTGATTTGTTGTTGCTTGCAGGATCTGCCTGATTCTTCCGCCTCCGGATAGTCTAGCAAAACCGGAACCCGGTCGTAAGGCGAATGCCCACGTCGCTATAGATCGGCAGACCGGTCGAAATCCTTAGAGGACTTTGTCTCTTCCGGCGGCCATCCGGTATGATCAGGAACGCTGATGCCCGACCGCACACTGGTCCAGCCGCTCATCGCCGTTTTCCTGTTTCTTGCGTCCGCCGGCCCTGTAGCAGCCCAGGACCCGGTGGCGGCTACCAAGAGCGGTCGTAGCGAGGCCGAGGTTCAGGAAGGCCGCAGAATCTTCAACAGCGCTTGCACGCTCTGCCACGGGGTGGACGGCACGGTTGGGGAGAGGGGTCCGGCGATGGGCCCCGCGCTAGGGGAGCGGCGGCCTTACCTGCGGAGGACGGACGAAGAGATCTTCGACGCTATCCAGAAGGGCATTCCGCTCACCCAAATGCCGCCTACGGGGCTCAAAGACGACGAAGCTTCGAAGATCGTCGCCTTCATCCAAAGCCTACGGGCCATGGCTGCGAACGTGCCGGTGAAGGGTGACCAAGCTGCCGGGGCGGACGTTTTCTGGGGGAAGGGGGGATGCAACCAGTGCCACACGATTCGAGGCCGGGGCGGCATCCTTGGGCCCGATCTGACCAACCTCGGCGCATCCCGATCGTTGCAGGACATCCGCGACGCCCTCACGGTCCCGAAACCGAAGCCGCCGCGCGGATACCGTCCCGTCACGGTGGTCACGAAGGACGGGCGCGCCATCTCCGGCATCAGCAAGAACGAACACAACTTCTCGCTTCAGATGCTGGGAGATGATAACCGAATTCACCTGTTTTCGATGGATGAGATCAGCCGGGTCGAGTACGCAGACAAGTCGCTAATGCCCGCCGATTATGGCCAGCGGCTCAGCAAGGCCGAATTCCAGGACTTGCTGGCCTTCCTGAGCCGGCTCACGCGGAGCGAGTGAAATCGGATTCTTGTGCCGCCAGGGGTTTGGCGTTTGGTTTGCTAGAGTTGGCGGGTGATGAAGATGCTGTCGCTTCGATCCGGACCGGCACCCCGGCGGTTACGGCCCTATCGGCTTCCGCTGAGGTTCATTCTCTTGCTGGGGTTGGCTGGCGCTCCGGCCTCCGGTGAGGTCACCTACAAGGATCTGCTCAACCCTCCGCCCGAGAACTGGCTGACCTACGGCGGGACCTACGACTCGCAGCGCCACACAAGGCTCGAGCAGATCAACCCGGCCAACGTCGACCGGCTCGCTCCGGCTTGGATCTTCCCGATCGCAAGCACGCGGCGTCTGGAGAGCGTCCCCATTGTGGTAGACGGCGTGATGTACGTCGGCCATCCAAACGAGGTCTATGCACTCGATGCCGCCACGGGCCGCCAAATCTGGCAGTACCGCCGGGACCCGGCCGAGCAGCGCGGCAACCAGCGCGGGGTAGGGGTGCTCGGCAACTTGGTCTACATCACCACGGGTGACGTCCATCTGGTGGCGCTGGACGCTCGAACAGGCAGCGAAGTGTGGACGGCGAAGATGGACGAGTTCGAGAACGGCACGTGGTCGCCGGCCGCACCCTTCGCGATTGACGGCAAGATCATCGCCGGCAGCGCCGCCGGGGACTACGGTCTCAACGGCTGGGTCGACGCCTACGACGCCACGACCGGCGAACGGCTGTGGCGCTGGCACACGATTCCGCGGCCGGGCGAGCCGGGGAGCGAGACCTGGGCCGGCGACTCATGGAAGACCGGCGGCGGCGCGACTTGGCTCTCGGGCAGCTACGACCCGGAACTCAACCTTCTCTATTGGGGCATCGGCAATCCCGCTCCCGACTTCGACGGTGAACCGCGCAAGGGCGACAACCTCTATACCGAGTCGATGGTGGCCATCGATGCCGACACGGGCGAGCTGAAGTGGCACTTCCAGTTCACTCCACACGATCTGCATGACTGGGACTCTGTCGAGATCCCCGTTCTGGTCGACGCCCTCTACGAAGGCAAGATGCGGAAGCTGCTCGTTCACGCCGACCGCAACGGCTTCTACTACGCACTCGATCGCGTCAGCGGCGAGTTTCTCCACGGCACGCCCTTTATTGACAAGCTGAACTGGGCGACGGGGCTCACGGCGGAGGGTCGTCCTATCCGTGTGCCGGGAGTGGAGCCGACTTTGCAGGGCAATTTCGTCTGCCCCTCGACCTCAGGGGCTACGAACTGGATGTCGCCCGCCTACAACCCGGCCACCGGTTGGTTCTATTTCGCCGCCAAGGAAGGCTGCGGCATCAGCTACAAGGCCAAGCAGGAGTTTCGTCCCGGCGGCCATTCCTATGCCGCCACCGGCTACATCGAAGCACCGCAGGAGCCCTGGCAGATGTTTGTCCGCGCATTGGACCTAACCACAGGTAAGCGCATGTGGGAATACAAGCAGATCAACTCCCGCCACTATGGCGCCGGCGTGCTGTCGACGGCCGGCGGGCTGCTCTTCGCCGGCGACGACCAGGGCTTCCTCACCGCCCTTGACGCCAAGACCGGCAAGCCGCTCTGGCACTTCAATACCGGCATCCGCATCTCCGCCTCGCCGATAAGCTACGCGGTCAAGGGCAAGCAGTATGTGGCCTTGACCGCTGGGGTCAACGTCGTGTCGTTTGTGCTGACGGACCCTGCGCCGGCTGACTAGCTGCCGCGCGGATTTCGAGACGTGCCGCGGCTATCGTGTCGTCTCCCAAGCCACCTGAGCGCCCGGGTCGGCACGAGTGTCGGCCTCTGGAGGGGGTTCGGTGGGTGCGGTACAAGAGCCGAGCACGGCTTGGCTCGGCACGCCACGGGCCGTGCGCCACGTGTGCGCGTGTCAGCTCACGTCGGCCTTCGCCTTGGCCGCCAGCGACCTCGCCAGGCCTTCGCCCATGCGGCCTTTGAACATCGCGGCTAGCTTGTCTTCGGTGTTCTCGCGGGCGAACTTCGCCAGCATCTTCTCTTGAGCCGCAAAGGCGCGCCGGGTGACTTCCTCTGGGTCCACTTGGCTGTGGAGAATCTGCCGTAACTCCCGAACGACGCTCTGGGTGTGCGGGTCATCGATGCGGTTGTGGAACTCGCCGGGGTCCTCGATTACGTTGAACAGCAGGTCGTCGTACCAGGTGAAGTGGATGTACTTCCAGTCGCCTTTGCGGATTACGAACCCACCCATTGTGTTGCCCTCCGAGTGTGACTCGCTGTAGGCGAACGCCGGCGCGCTCCCGGATCGGCCTTCGATCATCGGCAGAAGGGTCTGTCCGCGAAGCTCGTCGCCGCCGTCGGCGCCGGCCCAATCAAGCAGCGTCGCCACCAAGTCGACGTGCGCGACCGTCGTTTTGATCGTCTCCCCTTTCGGCAATCCGGCACCGGCGATCACCAACGGCACCCGGGCCGCGTCGTCATAGAGATTGTTTTTGTACCAGAGGCCGTGATCGCCGAGCGACTCGCCGTGATCGGACGTATAGATGAAAACGGTGTTCCCGAGTTGGCCGGTCTCGTCCAGCGCATCCCAGAGCTGCCCGATGTATTCGTCCATCTCGGTGATCATGCCGTAGTAGCCCGCGCGGGCCCGGCGGATGCGCTCTTCCGGAATGGGTGTGGCGACGCGCTTGAAGCGCCGCAGCTCTTGAAAAACCAAATGCTGTCCTTCGAGATGGCCCGGGGGGATCTGGGGCAGGTCGATCTCGTCAAGCGGGTAGAGGTCCCAATACTTCCGCAGCGCGACGAATCGCGGGTGGGGCTGGAGGAAGCCGACGTACTGCGCCCACGGCCGCTCGAGTCCCGGCGCTTCGTTACGGACGAAGTCGAGGGTGACTTTCGTCCGCGAGGCGTCGCCATGGCGGTTGTCGCGGGGACTACCATTGACGTTCGTCCGCTCGTTCATTCGGTAGCCGACCGGACGCCGGAAAAGCGAGGTGATGTCGGGCCGGTGGCGGTGGCCGTGCGAGGTGTTGATCTCTGTGAAGCCGATGTCGAAATCGGGGTTCAAATCGAGCTTGCCCGTGGCACGCGTTTCGTACCCGGTCTTGCGCAGCCGCGTCCCCCAGGTTGGGTGGCTGCCGTCCCACACGGTCGAGTTGCAGAAGGAGTTGCAGTCGGACGGATACATGCCAGTCATCAAGCACGCCCGTCCGGGGACGCAGACTGGACTGCCGCAATACGTGTCGCTGAACGTGACCCCGCTTTGGGCGATGCGGTCAAGGTGGGGGGTCTTGACCAGCGGGTGCTCGGCATAGCCGGTGTATGTATAGCTGTGCTGATCGGAACAGATGAACACGATGTTGGGACGCGAGCCGGCGGTCGCCGACACCTGGGCCGAAGCGGCAGCCACCGCCGAAGCAGCGCCGCCCAACACACGGTGAAAATCTCTGCGAGTGCGATCAGGCATGGTTCGGTTGCCGGCCAGCAAAAGCAAGGGCACGACAGGTCGTGCCCGTAAAGTTGCGCGGCCCGGATCTGTGTCTCGTCGGGCTTCCCAGGACGTGTGGCCACCATCATACCGTCTGTACCGATCCGGACGAAGAACCGTGGCCACCTCCCCAGATCCGTCCGTAGGTGCGGGACCTTACCGACGGATTAGGGGCGACTCTTGAACGGCCTTGCTGTTAGAATCGACAGCGGCCCATGACCAAGCGAATCCATCCACTACTCCTCACGCTTCTTTTCGTTTTCGGCCTGCTACTACCGGTCATCCCGGTTCAGGCTGCCACCCCGCCCACGCCCGACGAGTTTGCAGGCTTCCCGATCGGTTCCGACGGCAACTTGCTGCGGTGGGAGAAGATCGTCGAATACTTCCGTACCGTCGCCGGCGCGAGCGACCGGGTCCTCGTCGAAGACTTGGGCAAGTCGACCAACGGCAACCCGTTCATCATGGCCACGGTGTCGTCGCCCTCGAACCTGGCGCGGCTCGACGAGATCCAAGCCAACCAGCATCGCCTCGCCGACCCCCGGCAGCTCAGCGCCGAACAGATCGAGCACCTGCCCTGGAACTCACCGGTCGTCGCTCTGATGACCTGCAACATCCACTCGACTGAAATCGCCTCCTCGCAGATGGCGCTCAAGGTTCTGCATCGTCTCGCGACTGAGGATTCGCCGTGGGTACGCCATGTGCTCGACCACGTCGTGCTGCTGTTAGTTCCGTCGTTTAACCCCGACGGCCAGATCATGGTGACGGACTGGAACAACCGCGTGAAGGGCTCCGACCACGTCTGGTCGCCGCTGCCTGGGATCTATCACCCCTACACCGGGCACGACAACAACCGCGACGCCTTTCTGATGACCCAGGTCGAGGCACGCTTGATGAACAAGGTGCTCTACCAGGACTGGTTCCCGCAGGTCTACCTTGACCAGCATCAAATGGGCAATGCCGGGATGCGGGTTTTCGTTCCGCCGTTCACCAACCCCATCAACCCTAACGTCAACCCGATCATCTGGTCGGAGATGGGGCAGTTCGGCTTGTCGATGTTCGCGAGGCTGCACGAAGCCGGGTTCTCGGGCATCGGCTACAACATCAACTACACGAGCTGGTGGCAAGGGGGTTTCATTCGGGCGGCGTGGTTCCACAACATCCTCGGTCTGCTGACGGAAGTTGCCAGTGCGAACCTGGCGAGCCCGGTTTATCAAGAGAAGGCGGAACTGCGTCAGAAGCCCGACGACGCCTACACTGCCGAGGATTGGATCAAGAAGCGGGAAAAGGACCCCAACGCGCCACGTCCGGCGCCGAGTAACGTTGTGCCACTGGTGAACTATCCACGACCGTGGCTGGGCGGCAAGTGGACGCTCGCCGACATCATCGAGCGCCAACTCGTGATCGCCTATGCCCTGTTCGAGACCGCCGCGAACAACCGCGTACAGGTGATCGAAAACCATATTCGGCTGGGCAAGCAGGCGATCGACGAGGGCAAGGAAGGCAAACCTTCTGCCTACGTCTTCCCTCAGGAGCAGCATGACCCGGGGGCGGTGTATCAGTTGCTGGAGGCGCTCGACCATAACGGTGTCGAGATCCAGCGAGCCAAGGACGATTTCACCGCGGATGGTCAATCTTACGCGGCCGGCACCTACGTCATTTCGATGGCACAACCGTTCCGCAACTACGTGAAGGATCTGCTGGAAAAGCAGGACTACCCCGACCCCAAAGACCTGCCGCTCGGCGCCATGAGGGCACAGCCCTACGACACCACGACCTGGACGATGCCTCTGCAAATGGGTGTCACTAGAATTCGGGTCGAGGAACCCTTCGAGGCGTCACTGGAGTTGCTCGACGAGGTTCCGCATCCGCGGGGCCGCTTCGCCGGGGCGGTCGGCAAGCATGGATTCCTGGTTCGTCCCGGGCCCAACCACGTGGCGACCGCCGTCAATCGCTTCCTCAAACAGGGAGCCGAGGTGTACAGGCTGAGGGGGGAGGCCGAGGTGGAGGGCGGGCGCTATCCGGCGGGGACGCTCTGGGTTCGCGGTGTGCCGGCCGGCCGAGCAAGAGCCATCGTGGAAGAGTTGGGCCTCGCGGGCCAAGGCTTGTCATCACCGCCTGACCTCGACACGTGGCAGCTCACCGAACCCCGCGTCGCCCTCTATCAGCCGTGGACGGCCTCGATGGACGAGGGCTGGACGCGCTGGCTACTCGAGCAGCACGAGTTCGGGTTTGCGCCCGCGCATAACGCGGACATCCGGCAAGGCGGACTGCTGGAACGCTGGGACGCGATCATCTTGCCAGGCGACCGCAATGAGAAGAGCATCGTCGAAGGCAGGGACAGCAAGTCGGTTCCCGAGGAGTACCGCGGCGGGATCGGTTCCGAGGGTCGGGCGGCGCTCAAGGAGTTCGTGGCCGCGGGCGGAACCTTGATCACGATGGGTGATTCGACGGAGTTCGCGCTGCGGACGTTCGAGTTACCGCTGAAGAACGCGCTGGAAGGCGTCGAGCGGGAGGAGTTCTCGTGTCCCGGTTCGTTTTTGCGGGTGCTGGTCGATCCGCAACACCCGGTGGCCCACGGCATGCCGGACGAAGCCACGGTGGTGTTCAAGAACAATGCGGCGCTCGAGCCGGTGCCGGGATTCAGCTTTACGGATCTACAGGTGATCGCGCGCTATCCCGGCACCAACCCTTTGCAGAGCGGCTGGATGCGCGGTCCGGAGCACCTCTACGACCGCATTGCGGCCGCGGAGGTCGCCTACAAAAAGGGGCGGGTTGTGTTGATCGCGTTCCGGCCGCAGCACCGGGCGCAGTCGCACAATACGTTCAAGTTGCTTTTCAACGCAATCCATTACACCGGGGCAAAGTAGGGGAACAGCATGCTGTGCCCACGTTCCCGAACCGAGTCGGAAGCACCGGGTGATGCTCAGTAGGGAGAGCAGCGAGGCGGCTCGCGGGCCTGAGTCCCGAAGAATCGGGACTCGGCAGGCTGGAGCCTTACGCCACGGTTCGCTCAAGCTGCTCTCAGTACGATTCACTACGCGGGTGTAAGGCTGGGGCACAGCGTGCTGGCACCAGGCTCTCGTCACAACCGGGCACGGCATGCCGTGCCCCTACATTCGCCGCTGTGTGGCGCGCTCGCTATGTCGCCTGGTTCTGCGGCCGTCCTTCGAGGAACTCGATCACGTTTTCGACGACGCCGCTGTTCAGCAGCTCCACCCCTTCGGGCGTCATGTCGGCACAATGCGGTGTGAGGATAACTTGCTCGCAGGCGAAGAGCGGATGGTCTGCTGGCGGCGGTTCTTGTTCGTAAACGTCCACCGCCGCTCCGCCGAGGTGACCTGAGTGCAACGCCTCGACCAGAGCCGCAGTGTCTACGATCGCACCTCGGGCTCCGTTCACCAGCAGCGCCCCGGGTTTCATCAGGCCTAGCTCCCGCTTCCCGATCATCCCTCTCGTCTGATCGGAAACAGCGACGTGCAGGCTCACGACATCCGAGGTCTCGAGTAGCTCGTCCAACTCGACGTAGCGAACGCCGAGCTTCTCACCGCGTTCGGGCGACGGGTTGAAAGTCCAGGCCACGACGTCCATACCGATCGCCCGCGCCAGACGGGCCATGTCGGCGCCGATGGAGCCCGTGCCGATCACGCCCAGCACCTTGCCCTGCAGCATGACGTTGTTCTTGCGCGGCCAACCTGCGGCCTTCATCTCCGCGGTGAAAAACGCGACCCGTTTGGACAAAGCGAACATCATCCCGAAGATGTGCTCCGCAACGACAGGGGCTGTGCGGCCCGGCAGATGGCAAACAGTGATTCCCCGTTCTCGCGCCGCGACCAGGTCGATCATATCGGTGCCGATCGAACAGATCGAGATCAGCTTCAGCTTCGGTAAGTGCTTGAATTCTTGCTCTCCCCAAGTGACCGCGCCGCGCGTGTTCATGATGACTTCGGCCTCTTCGACGCGCCTTACCTTCTCCGCCGAGGATGGCGGGCGGTCCGAGAACAGAACGACACCGCCGTAGGGCTTCAACTTCTCGAGATGTGGCGACCCGGCGATTTGAACCGGGTAATCTCCGGGGACGACGATATTGACTCGGCCTTCGAACGGCATGGTGAATCTCCTAGTGTAGTGCGTCAAGCAGATTGCACCTTATGCAGGGCGGCACGTCCGCGCTTGACTTTCTCGAGGATGTCGGAGGCGGTCGCGGTCCAGATGAAGGGCGTGGGATGCCCGTTGTGCTGGGCGATGTAGTCGTCAATGGCGGCGACGAGCTCGTCCACGCTGCGAAACACGCCGCGGCGCAGGCGCTTGACGGTGAGATCGCGAAAGAATCGCTCGACCATGTTCAGCCACGACGCCGAGGTCGGGGTGAAATGAATGTGGAAGCGCGGGTGACGATCGAGCCAACGCTTCACAGCGGCATGCTTGTGGGTGGCATAGTTGTCCACGATGAGATGAAGCTGTTTGTCCTTGGGAGTGCGGCGGTCAATTAAGCGCAGGAAGCGCAGCCATTCCTGGTGGCTGTGTCGGGGCATGCACTCGGCGATCACGCTGCCGTCAAGGCTGTTGAGCGCCGCAAACAGGGTGGTCGTGCCGTTGCGCTTGTAATCGTGGGTCATCGTTTGGCCGCGTCCCTTTTTGAGCGGCAGGCCGGGCTGGGTGCGATCGAGGGCTTGGATTTGGGACTTCTCATCGAGCGAGAGAACCAGAGCATGCTCAGGCGGATTGAGATAGAGTCCGACGATGTCGTCGAGTTTCTCGGCGAAACGCGGGTCATTGCTGAGCTTGAAGGTCTTGACGCGGTGGGGCTTGAGGCCATGGGCGCGCCAAATCCGTCCCACGGTGGAAGCGCTGACGCCGGCCCGCGGCGGCCATGGTGCGGCGGCTCCAGTGGGTGGCGTCGGACGGTTTCTCGCGGGTGGTCTTGTGGATGATCTGCTGTACTTTCTGCTTCGAGACGGCAGGTTTACGACCGGGCCGTGGGGCGTCTTTTGCAATGCCGGCGATGCTGCTTTCGAGAAAGCGCGTGCGCCAGCGGGCCACCAACTGCCGCGAGACACCGAGCTGTGCGGCGATCTGCTTATTCTCGAGACCGTCGGCGGCCAGCAGGACAATCCTGGCTCGCAGGGCGAGACGAACGGCGACTTGGCGGCCGCGCGCGTAGCGGTCCAACTGCTTGCATTGCGCTGTGTTCAAAGTTACTGGTTGTGCTCTTCGCATCCCATGCCTCCTGTTAATAGAGACGATGGGAAGCCAATATAAGTTACATTATTTATGGTGCCCTACACTAGATCGTCTGATTGGGACACGATCAGAATGACGGTGTCAAGCCTGCGGAAACGCGAGGGCCAAGCCCGCGCTTCACCTTACTCGGGTCCCGCACGGGCCAGAGTCGAGTCCAAGAGAAGCGGGTCGCTGATATAATCGGACTCTATGTCCGACGAATCTCTTGCCGCGCCCAACGGCGGCGAACTCCCTCAGCCCGCTACCCCGGAGAGCGCAGCGTCTGCACCGTCGCCGGGGGCCGCCACGCCACAAGCACCGGCCGCGGCCAAGCCCGACAGTGGCGGCGAGGCCGTTACCAACGGCCAAGAAACCGCTCCGCCGCCGGTCGAGGCCAAACCGAGGCCCAAACCCAAACCTCCCGCCGAGCCGAAGATCCCAGTGGACTTGGGACTCACCAAGTCGTGGCCTTGGTCGGAGGGCCTCACAAACCAGCGCAAGAAGAAACCGCCCCTGCTGGCCGTGATCAACGAGAACTGCACCGGCTGCGCCGGCTCGCCGGTCTGTATCACCTACTGCCCGGTCGAGGAGTGCATGTTCTGGGTGGATGACGAAGAGAACCCGCCCTTCGGCCGCATTGAAGTCGACTACCAGCTTTGCATCGGCTGCAAGAAGTGTATCGCCAAAGGTCCCGACGACATCTTCCTTGACGGCTGCCCCTGGGACGCCATCGACATGGTGGCAACCCCTGAAGTCGAGCAGGAGCTCGGCGTCAAGTTCAACTATTAGCAACAGGCCAGGTTTCGCCGTTCGGCCGTCACATTGTGAACAACGCCCCCCTCGACTTGCCGCAGGCCGCGCGGGTCGCCTCGTAAACTTCTCCATCGCCCTTTCAGGGCTGGATTGGTTTAGGGATCCTGAACCCTGGGTTTCGGCTTTGGAATGGACCCAGGATTTGAGACAGCCAGTTAACCCCTTTCGTACAGCGAAAGGAGAAACTGGAGTCATGAAGAAGTCTCGTAGGAAGTTCAGCAGGGAGTTCAAGTTGACGGCGCTGCGGCGCATCGAGGCGGGGGAGTCGGTCAACGAAGTGGCCCGGGCACTGGAGATGGATCCCAGTGATGTGCGCCGTTGGCGGCGGGAGTTGAGCACGCAGGGTGAGCGCGCCTTCTCCGGCCAGGGCCAAAAGCGTCCCCCGCCCGGCCGCGAGGCCGAGTTGGAACGCAAGATCGGCCAGCAGGCCATGGAGATCGATTTTTTAAAGCGAGCCTGGCAGCGTGTCGAGGAACAGCGCCTGCTGCGGGCTCTGCCTGGCGGCGCAACGTCTACGAACAGATCGAGAAGGAAGTGAGCGGGGCGACGAAGCTGACGGTGCAGAGGATGTGCGAACTAGCGCGGCTGAGCCGGGCCGGTTTTTACCGCCGACCGAGTGCGTCGCAGCCCGCCGAGCCAGAGCCCCCACTGCGTCGCCAGATCCGCAAGCTGGCGCTGCAATGGCCCAGCTATGGCAGCCGGCGCATCCGCCAAGAGCTCGGGCGACAAGGTTGGCGAGTGAGCCGCAAGCGGGTCCAGCGCCAGATGCGGGAACAGAACTTGTTGTGCCGGCTCAAACGCAAGTTTGTGGTGACGAGCGATGCGCAACACGGGCTGGCGGTGTACCCGAACCTGGCGCCGACGCTGGCTCTGGACGGGGTGAATCAGCTGTGGGTGGGAGACCTCACCTACATCCGGTTCAACGAGGAGTTCCTCTATCTGGCGGTGTTGCTGGACGCTTATTCGCGGCGGGTGATCGGTTGGCAGCTGGGAACGGGCCTGGATCACACGCTGCCGCTGGCGGCGCTGCAGATGGCGCTGGCGAAGCGGCGGGTGCGGCCAGGGCTGGTGCATCATTCCGACCGCGGCGTGCAGTATGCTAGCCAGGCCTATACGCAGTTGCTCACCCAGCATCAGATTCGGATCAGCATGAGTCGGAAGGGGAACCCCTACGACAACGCGCGCCGTGAGAGCTTTTTCCGAACGCTCAAGGGCGAGGAAGTGGATCGCAGCGAGTATCGCGACCTGGCCGACGCGCAGGCACGGATCGGTGACTTCCTGGAGCGGACCTACAATCAGCGACGGCTGCACTCGGCGTTGGGGTATCGGCCGCCGGCGGAATTCGAGCGGCAGCTGCGCCGCGGGGCGGGTGCGGTGGAGGTGGGGGCATGAGTTTTTTGAGGCATCGGGAGATCTATCGATCCGATGGGGGGACAGAAGCAGGGAGCGGCGAGGTGGCCGCCCCCTGTCTCATCGTTTCGATGAGTCTCCGGCTGGCTATTCCTTGGCCGGTTGCTCTCCAGCAGAGCCGGCCTCCGCTTCACCAGCTAGGGCCATTGTGCACCCAGCCGGCTGGCAAGACAACGATTTTTCAGCGAATGGCAAAAGCGGGGTTAACTGCTTGTCTCAGCCTTGGGGTCCACGCTACTTCGCCTTCACCCAGGGCTACCATCCGTCGCCGCTTCGCGGCTCGGGCCGTCTGCAACCCCGGAGTTCGTGAACAAAAGCAAGTGCTTTGGGCAGTCAGGTGTTGCATCGGTGTGTGTAGTTGCGGTTTGATGTGAGCATGTCAAACCGCTGCCGTATCTCGATCTGGATCGTTTCCGCCCTGATGCTGTCGCTGTGGGTTGCCTGCGGCCCCGCCAGCGAGGAGCCGTCCGCCGAAATGGAACCCGCTGCCAAGCAGTACTTGGCCTACTTCGGGACCTACACCCAAGGCGACAGCGAGGGCATCTACGCCTATCGCTTCGATTCGGGCAGCGGTGAGATGACCTCTCTCGGCCTGGCCGCGAAACTGGAGAACCCCTCTTTCCTCGCCATCCACCCGAATCGGCGCTTCCTCTATGCCGTCACGGAGGACTTTGAGGGCGGGGGCGCGGTCAGCGCTTATGAGATCAACCATGAGAGCGGCAAGCTGACGCTGCTGAATCAGGTCCCATCGAGTGGCAACGGACCGTGCCACGTCAACGTAGACACCACGGGCAAGATGATCGCCGTCGCAAACTACGGCGCGGGCAGTACGGCGTCGTTCCCTATCAAGGAAGACGGCAGCCTCGGTGAAGCAGCATCGGTCATGCAACACGAGGGCTCGAGCGTCAACGAAGCGCGCCAGAAGGGGCCGCACGCCCACTCGGTCAACTTCTCGCCCGACAACCGCTTCGTCGTGACCGCGGACCTGGGGACCGACGAGGTCTATGTGTTTCGCGCCGATCCGGCGACGGGCACGATCGAGCCGAACGACCCGCCCTCCGCCAAAGTGCACCCCGGCGGCGGCCCGCGTCACTTCACCTTCCACCCTTCGGCGAAGTACAGCTACGCTATCAACGAATTGGACTCGACGGTCACGGCGTTTCAGTATGACGCCGAGCGGGGTGCGATGGAAGTGATCCAGACGATCAGCACCTTACCGGAAGGGTATGAGGAGACGAGTCACACCGCCGAAGTCGTGGCGCATCCGTCAGGCAAGTTCCTCTACGGCTCGAACCGCGGGCACGACAGTATCGCCGTCTTCTCGGTCGACCAGGCCACGGGCAAGCTCGCCTCCGTCGAGCAGGTTTCGACGCAAGGCAAGACGCCTCGCAACTTCGCTCTTGATCCGACGGGCGCATACCTATTCGCGGAAAACCAGGCGACGGACGACGTGTTCCAGTTCCGCGTCGACCAGGAGACAGGCCGCTTAACGCCCACCGGTCAGAAGCTGAGCGTTGGCGCGCCGGTGTGTCTGCGGTTTGTCGAACTGGATTAGTGAACCGATCCCACCCAACCGTGCCGGAAACGTCGGTGACGCGTGGGACCGCCCCCTTACTGACGATGCGCTATTCGGGGAGGTCCTGCTTCGGAATCAGTTTGTACCACTGCTCCAGCTCTGCCGGCTCGATCCCCGTCCCTTTGACGTTGATGCTGTACCGCTTGTGGTAGAGCACGGTTCTCTCGCCTTGTTTCCCGTCGAACTGGAACTCCTCGCGGCCGGGATCTTCGCCGATCTTGATGCCCTTGTTGTAGCCCTCGGTCGTTTCCTGGCTGAAACTGGTGGTAAGGAAGAACGGCGCGTAGAGAGCGCGGTTGAAAGCCCAATCGCTAATTGAGATCTCGATGGTCTTGTTCTCGGCCCCGTTCTCATAGCGGCGATTTGCCTGGCTGATCTTGAAGTTACCCATGCTTTGCATCGATCCGCGGGCATCCTGGGCGGTCCAGCCGTCGGGAGCTGCGGTCAGGGCGTCGATCAGGACTCGGAGGTGTACCGGCTCGACCGGTTCCAGCTCTTCGATTTCTTCTTGCAGTTTCTCGATGTTGCTTGCCAGGCCCCCGAGCGCCGAGAGCGCTCCCAAGGGGTCGGAGAGGTTGCCACCCTCGCCGGTGACTTGATCGGATATTTCCGACGCGGTGTCGATCACCTTCATGCTGCAGTAGTAGAGCCCGGCACCACATGCGACCATCATGACCAACAGGACGACGATGACATATTTCATGAGTCCTACCTCTCTTCGATAGCTATTGACTCCCGCATAATATAGAGTCAGTCAAAACAAAGAGAAGACTGTTTCCAGAAGGCCGTGATCAAACGCGGTTTGCGGTACATGCGGCGGAGTGCCTTGCGGGCCCGCTCGTTCAGCTCGCCGTAGTCTTTCGGACAGACGTTCGGCAACTCGTGCTGCTTCCAGTAAGCCCAGATGTATTCCACCGGATTCAACTCCGGCGCATAGGGTGGCAAGTACTCGGTTGCGATGTGGCCTTCGGAGAGTTCGATGAACTCTTGCACCAGGCGGCTACGGTGCGCCGGCAGCCGATCCCAGACGATCAGCAGCGGGCGATCGATATGACGTACCAACGCCTTGAGAAAGTCGGTCACTTGCTCTTTGCCGATCGCACCGGGATAGAGCCGGAAGTAGAAGTTACGCAGCGTCAGCCCCGCCGAGACGGAAAGCTTCTCCCAGTTGAAGTTAAACTGCAGCACCGGTGTTTGGCCACGTGGCGCCCAGGTGCGGCAGCGATGCGGCTTCTGACTCAATCCGCTTTCGTCGATGAAGACGAGCGTACGGCCTTCGTTTTGGGCTTTTTTTTAATGCGCTTCCAGGTCTTGCGCTTCCAGGTGCGGATCCGCTCTTCGTTGCGCTCGCGCGCCTTTCCGGCCGGGCGTTGCGGGCTCCAGTCGAGCGCTCGCAGGATCTTCCAGGCGTGGCCTGCGTGGTATGCGACCCCGAACTCGTCTCCGGTCAGCCGAGCCACCCGCGGACAGCTCCACAGGGGCGTTGGGAAGCCGTGGGCTTCCGGGCCTTCCAGCAGCAGCGACGTCAGGCGTTCGCGTTGTGCGGCATCGAGGAGCGGCTTGCGTCCGGCGCGCCCGGCCTGGCGGAGTCCGGCCGCACCCTGCTCGCGGTATTGCCGCCGCCACTCACTGACGGTTTGGCGAGCGACGTTCAGCCGTCTCGCCGTCTCGGACTGATTGTGGCCTTGGTGGAGCAGCCGCATCGCTTCGAAACGGCGCTTCTCCAGCGCCTTGAAATCCCGCTTCACACCTTTGGGGTTGCCCATACATATATAGATGCTCCACACTGTCAAAAAGTGTCATAATAATTTGCGGGATTCAATAGGCCGATTCTACACGATTCACGACCGGCACAGGATGAGTTTGGCCGCCTCGGCGCGCATCACGCCTACTGGACACGCGTATCTTCCGGCTCGACCCGGGCTTGGGCCTTCGGCTCCTTGCCGCTCACACGCCGCATCATGTCTTTCATGGCCCGGTCGAAGTCCTTGGGGAGCGAGATGGTGTATTCAAGGCCTTGGTAGATCTTCAGGACGCTGCTGATGGCGTCCCGCCAGGGATAGACGTAGGGATCAGTGTTGTAGATCAAGTAGAAGACCGGCGAGTTGATCAGCGGGTTTTCGAGCAGAACCTGTTGCGAGATCTTCTTTTCCAACATGAGCTTGGGGCCCAGAATGATCACTGCGTCGGGGCGAGGATCCTGCTCGCCCATCTGCTTAGTCAACAACTCGGTTAGGAATCGCGAGGCGCTGTCTTCGTCTGCGAGCTGCGCGATGTCGACCATGCCGCCCTCAATCTCTTCGATAGCCTCGCCCAGCCGCGGGAAGTCGATCCGGTGGGCGTTGTGCTGCTCGAAGATCACGCGTTCTTCCTGCATGTTGAAGGCGACGAGACTGAAAGTACCCATCTGCGGCTCCCGCGAGATCGCCCGCAGGATCGACACGATGTTTTGCAGATCGTAGGGCCGCAGCCGTAGATCCCTAGGGTCAGTCGGGGTGAAATTGACCAACAGTTTGACGTGGAACGGCTTCGGCTGCCGGGCCCTCCGGACGGGAGGCTCTTCGAGAAACATCTCTACTTCGTTCGGCCCGACGGTAAAGGGATCACGGACCGCGGCCCGCTGCCCGATGAGACCGGGGATCGAGGTCTCGATCTCCCAGTGCGCCGAGCAGACCCGCTCGCCCTGGTCCCTCATCAACCAGTCCACTCGATATTTGCCAGGCCCCAGTTTGTAGCGGCCCGGAATCGACGCGGCCCCCTTGGCGTCGGGCTCGATCGGCGGCACGCTGTAGCTGTCCCAGAAATAGACCTCCCGGTCCTTGCCGTCGAGGGGTTTGATTCGAAACAGCACCCGCAGCCCGTTGCCATTCCCCGAAATGGAATTGAGCGGCACCGAGGCCAGATAGCCCGCGGTGAACTGCAAGTCGAAACCGAGTCTCGCCTTGGCGGGAGTCACGCTGCAAGGCAGGTCGTCACGGTCTTCGAGTGACGCGAGGATGGCGCGGTCCGCGCCGAGGATCCGCACCAAGCCGTCGTCGAGTGAGGGGCGCAGCAGCGTCTGTGCCGAGCCGATCGTCGCCAGGGCGAGCGACGCCGCGAGAACCGCCCCGAGCCGCCAAGTTGTCGCAGCCGCCAGCATAATGATGGACCGAATTATAGCGAACCTGGCGGCAGCGTTTGGTTAGGCCAACAACCGAGTTTGACGTCGGAATCTGCCCCAGCCAGAATGCAAGCTGCCCAGATCAGCGTCGAAAGGGCGAAGACGCCCTAGTAATTCCATCGGCGAACCTCGCCGGACGCGGCAGAGAAGGTGCTCCAACCAAAGAAAGCGCGATCTACCCTGATTCAGTGAGCTAGGGCGTGTTAACACTAAGTCGCAAAAGCTGCTATACTCGGAGGTATGGAGATCACCGAGCAGCAATACCGCCGTATCGAGCCGGTCCTGCCCCGCCAGCGCGGCAATGTGAGCCTGCCGAACCTCACGGTTTTGAACGCCATGTTGTATGTCGCCGAGCAGGGCTGCAAATGGCGCGGCTTGCCTAAACGCTTCGGTAACTGGCACACCATTTATACCCGCATGAACCGCTGGTCGAAGAACGGCGTGCTCGACGCCGTCTTCGAGAAACTGCAGCGCGAGCAGCTGGTCCGCATCCGAATCGAAGCCGTGTCAATGGACTCGACCATCGTGAAGGTTCATCCCGACGGCACGGGCGCGTTAAAAAAACGGTCCGCAAGCGATCGGCAAATCCCGCGGCGGATGGACCACCAAGATTCATATGGTTGCCGCAAATGCTCGAACGGCGATAACCTTCGCTCTCTCGCCCGGCCAAGCGCACGACGCCCAGCAGGGCCGCGAACTGCTCGGTGGTCTGGGGCCACTGCCCGAGCCGCTGCCGCTGCTGATGGACGGCGCCTATGAGGACGATCAGACACGCCAACTGGCTTTGGATTTCGGATGGATTCCCGTCGTGCCGCCCCGGCGCACCCGCCTGGAGCCGTGGGAATACGACCGAGCGCTCTATCGCCGCCGCAACGAGATCGAGAGACTCTTCCGACGGCTCAAGGGATTCCGCCGCATCTTCTCCCGCTTCGACAAGCTCGACGTCATGTTCCTCGCCTTCCTCCACTTCGCCCTCATCGTCGAGGCTCTACGTTTCGATACCCTACGTTAGTGTTAACACGCCCTAGTGAATATCGGGCGGTGGTTCATTTTCATCGGTCTGGCCTCGGTGGCGGCCGGGCTGTTGTTAATGCTGGGGGCGAAGCTTGGTCTGCCGAAGCTCGGCCGGTTGCCGGGCGATCTTATCTATCGCCGCAGGAATACGACGATCTACGTTCCGATTGTGACTTGCATCGTTGTGAGCGTCTTGTTGACGCTGCTTCTCAGCGTGTTTCGGTGGTTTCGCTGAGGCGATTGACTGGCTCTTCAGTGACGGAACACAGGAGGTGTAACGCGTTCACGCCACACTGTGCTTCTTGACGAGGTCTACAGTTAACGCGGTTCCGAAGCCGGGCTTGTCCCAAGGGTAGTAGTAGCCCTTCTTGAAGGGAGCGGTCATTGCTTCCATCAAGTCCGTTCCGTCGTCGCCGGTACCAAAGCTTTCGGCCCACTTACACTGGGCCGACGAGAGTGCCAACGGAAGCCCATAGAGGCTACCCCCGCGATGCGGGATGAACTCCAGATCGTGTGCGGCTGCCATCGCGGCGACACGGCGCAGCGAGGTTACGCCGCCGCACCAGCTCACATCAGGCTGCAAGACCTCGACGGCGTTGTGGCGGATCAATTCTTGGAAACCGAAGCGCGTATACTCGTGCTCGCCGCTGGCAATCTTGGTGCTCTGGACCTCGCGCACGAGCTTGGCATACCCGGCAAGGTTGTCGGGCGACAGAGGTTCCTCGATCCAATACAGACCCACGTCCTCGAGACGCCAGGCCATCTCGATCGTGTAGTCGACATCGTCCCAACGCGAGCCGCAGTCGATCATGAGCGAGCGGTCGGGGCCGATGGTCTCGCGGGCGCGAGTGAGCAAATCAGCGATGCGGCCCATGCCCTCACGTCCCTCAGAGACACCGTCGCGAATCGGCACCTTGAAGTGCTCAAACCTCATCTCGATCCCCGCCTCGAGATCAAAGCCGGTTTTGTAAGCCGGGATCTTTTCCTTGGTTGTCCCGCCCAGCAAGCGATAGACGGGTTGGTTTGAATACTTCCCGAGGATGTCCCACAGCGCGTTATCGACGCCGCTGAGCGCCATGACGAACACGCCCCGCCGGCCGTAGGCGTTTGCCGAGGTGTACATTTGGTCCCACAGCAACTCGACGTTAAGCGCGTTTGCACCCAGGAGCAAGTGGCGCAGGTGGCCGTGGATAATCTTGGCCGCGACGCTGCCGCCCCCGCCCAGCCCGAAACCGGTAATGCCCTGGTCGGTGCGGATAACCACGACAATCGCGCTGACCAACTGCGCGAAGGGGCCCCGATAGCGCCGGCGCGCCGGGTCGAAGTCGGACTTGAAGGCGGGTGCGGCACCCTGGGTTGTTCGATTCCACAGGCGGACCGGGAAGGCTTCGACCGAGACGATCTTGAGCTTGGGAGAGGCGGCTTCGGATTGTCCGCCGGCGTTTGAGCGGAACCCGTGCAGTGCCGCCAGCGTTATGGCGCCGACTCCAGCTTTTACAAAGCCGCCACGAGTGGCGCGCCGTTCCAGTGCGAACGATTCCAATAGGTTCCGGGCCTCCGGCACTCTCTAACAGTTTATCGGGCTGGAGAGGCTTGAGACCTAGTCGGACATCCCGGCCCGGTTCGCAGACGTCAGTCAAACCTGGGCGGCGGAACATCCACGTCGGGATCCAGCGGCAGGTGCACTGGGCGGTGTTCGTGGAAGGAAAGATGGGCCGCCAAGATGATCTCGAGGCCGCGATAGCCGTCCTCGGCGTTGACTTCGGCCGAGCGGCCCTCGCGAATGGACTGGAAGAAGCTATTGAACTCCGCTTCAAAAGTATTCCTTCGTGGCGGCCACAGGTTAACCCACCCCGCCGGCCACTCGCCCCACCAGCCTTCGGGCCGCGTCCAGTCCTGTAAGTCGGACGGGAGGTCGGCCCCCGAACACTCAGCGAACAACGATACGGGCGCCGACTGGAACGGGTTCACGATGAAGGGCGCGAGGCACAGCCTGCCCTTCGGGCCGAAGAGCATGGTCGGCGACAGGTACGCGCGAGAGAATCGTTGGAAGTTCAGCGACCCGAGAGCGCCCGACTTCATCTTGAGCGAGAGCACGGCGATGTCGTCGAGGTTGTGGGTCGGCAGCACCGATCCCATCTCGACATACACCTGTTCGACTTCCCCCAACAGCGCGCGCATTTGATCGATGCGGTGCGAGCCGAAGTCGATAAACGACAAGCCGCCGCCCTCGTCGGGACGAAAGCGGTAGTTGCTCGTGCCGCCGGGAATCGTGTCGATCGGCTCCGCCGTGACACCGTTGAAGGCCCGCACATCGCCAATGAGCCCGGCATCGAGAATCCGCCGCGCGCACAGGTGTTCGGCACTGAAGCGGTGGTGAAAGCCGAGGAACAGGACCACGCCCGCTTCTTCCGCTGAGTCGCAGATCGCGCGAGCGTCGCGGAGGTTGGTGGCGATCGGCTTCTCGCAGAAGATGTGCTTACCGGCCGTTGCCGCGGCCTCGACGGCCTCGCGATGAAACGAGTTCGGGGAGGCGATGACCACGGCATCGACCCCTTCGGCAGCGATTGCATCTTCAAGCGACGAAGCCACGCGCGGGATCTTGAACGCTTCGGAAACCTTGCGAGCCTGCGTCCCGTTGGGATCGAACACGCTCAGCGCGCGGCCCCGACCGGTGCGCGCCAGGCCCGGCAAGTGGCGATGCTCAACAACAGAGCCCGCACCGATAAAGGCAAGGCCGAATGGCCGGTCGCTCATCGAGCAGCGACCTTCTCGTAGTAGGACCGGCCTTTCTTGAACAGTCCGATGACCTCTTGCTTCTGATCGTCGGAGGCGTAGCGGCCGCGCTGCTCGACCATCCCGATGAGCTGGTCAATCCACTCGACGAAGAACTGCGCGTCCTTCTTCAGCCCGACTCTCTTGCCCTCGACGGTGATGTAGACCGGGCTGGTGTGCGCGTAGAGGTAGGTGTCGTTGACGAGGTAACGATGGAAGGGCCCGCGCACGCGCGCCGCCACCCAAGCGCCCCCGTTGACGGTGATCTCCTTCGACAGCCTCACCCCTAGGCCGCCGCCGGTCGGCTCTTGGGTCGCGACGACTTCGCCGTTCATGACGATCTCCAATGTCTCCATCGGCAGGGCGGACGTGGCCGAGGCTTCTATGCGGACCGTGTCGCCCTTCTTCAAAGCCAGCTCCGTCCCGGCGAGCTTTCCGTTGACCGTGAACTTCAATATCGGGCCGTTGGTCGCGAAGCTGCGCCCCGCGCGATAGTTCTCGACCCAATCGCGGGCGGTGAGCGAGTCGCCGGTGTAGACGTAGACACGGTGGCCGCCGGGGATCCAGTGGTGGCGGCGGTTGGTGAAGCTGTCAGTGCCGGCGGAGATCGCACATTTGAGCCCCGTATTGAGCAGCCCGTACCACAGCGGCGTCGAGCCGTCTTCGTTCGAGTTGCTCATCACATCCATGGCGTCGACCGAGCCCAGCGCCAGGTCGGCCGGCAGCTCGCGGGCGCTCATCGTCTTCGGGTGCGACGTGAAGCGGTAGCCGGGGTGGGCATAACTCGCGACACCGCCCTGCTGCTTGGCCGCCAGCGCTTGGACGTGGTTCGGCGGATAGTCGTAGGGGTACGACGTATCCTTTGAATCCCGTGTAAAGCGGCTTGACGAGCTGCTTCAAGCCCGTGAGGCACATGTGGCCGTAAACGCCGCCGTTGCGCATCTCTTCGCCCCAGTAGAGGATGTGCCGCGAGTCGCTCAACCGATGCGGACGGCCTTCGAAATATTGCTCGTCGTGGATCTGCGCACCCGAGGAGTTCGCGACCATCAGGTTGGCGTAGTTGAGGTCCTCGCCGAGGACTTGCAGGCGAATGCCCTCCGGCGTCATGAACTCGTGGCCGTTGTAGTTGACGTGGGTGTGCACATCGCCGCCGTACCAATGCTCGGAGGCCAAGTCCGAATTGCGCACCAAATTGACGATCGCTTCTGCCGACCCACCGGCCCGCACATCGACGGGCCTCGGGTCGGGGCGATACTCAATCCCCCGCACCCCCTCGATCGTCGCCCGCCCTTCCGGCAGTCGGATGTCGTGGACGCCGCGGCTGTAGTAGAAGTAGTCGCCGTGGGTCCACGTGATTCGTGAGAGCGCATTTCCCCCCGCCGGCGCGTAAGCGAGGCCATCGGAACCGCGAACATAGACCCGCGCGGGCGTCGGTCCGTTCCGGTGCGACGTCGTGACCCGCAACGTTCCCCAGCCGACCACGTCCACCGGGACACTGGCTTGCGCCCGTACCCGGCTTTCGGGCGGCGACCCTTCCGGGGGCAGTTCAATGCCCGCGTAGATGCGCAGATCGAGCCGCGCAGGTTCAGCGAGGCGTAGGTGAGCTTGGGCTCGCCGGATTCGCCCGCCGCGGCGATCCAGCGGTCGGTGGGGCCCGCCTCGCCGAGCGTCGCGATGATCTTGATGTCGGTTGCCTTCGGGAGTTCGTTCCTCAAGATGACCGGCAGGTTGTAGATCTCGCCCACGCCCAGCCGCAATCGCTTCGGCTTCGAGGCCACCTTGAGGCCGCTTGCATTGAGCCGGACCTTCAGAGCGTGCGGCAGGTCCAGCTCCCAAAGGTCCGGCTTGTTCGCCATGCGCCAGCCTCGAAAGGAGGCCGTCAACGGCAGGTGGAAGTCACCTTCCCGACGGAGCAGAAGGCGGATCATGTCCAACTCAGTCAGCGGCCCGGGATAGGTGATCGGTTGAAACCCTTTGCGCGAGGTTTCGAACGTGTACTCGTCGCCGGGGGTGGGCAGGTTGCGGCCCCAGGTGGTGAATTGAACTGATAACCATACGAATCCAACGAACGCGGTGAACAGCAGTAAACGTTTCATACGAGCACCTTGCCGGTGTAGGGGCGGAGCGCTGTCTCCGCCCCGTGCGGCCCCCGGGAACCGAAACTTGCGGGGCCTACGCACTTCCGACAAGAGTATCTCTTTCGATCAACGGTGTCGATAGGCAATGACATTGCAATCCGGATCTGGCAACATACGCTAGTATGACGACCTTCAGACAAACCCTCCCGTTGCGTCTTTCGTTCCTCACGGCGTTGGTCCTGGCGTGGATCAGCCTTCCTTTTGCCCGCACCGCTCCCTCGGCCGCGCCTGAGCTGAACTGGTACAAGGGCAACCTCCACACGCACACGATCAACAGCGACGGAGACAGCTCGCCCGACGTTGTCGCGCGCTGGTACAGGGAACATCGCTACAACTTCCTGGTGCTCTCCGACCATAACTTTCTCACCAATCCTCAAGGCCTGAACGCGGTCCTGGGGGCCGAGGGCAAGTTCCTGTTGATCCCGGGTGAAGAAGTGACTTCGCGGTATGAAGACAAGTCCGTGCACGTCAACGGCTATCCGCTCCAGGATGTCGTACCGCCTGTGTTCGGGCACAGCGTGCTCGACACGATACAGAAGAATGTTGACGCCATTCGCCGAGCGGGAGGCATGCCGTCGCTCAACCATCCCAATTACAAGTGGTCGATCACGCCTGACGACCTAAAGCAGGTCAACAACCTGAGACTCTTCGAGGTCTACAACGGCATCAAGAGCACGAACGACCTGGGCGGCGGTGGCCGCCCGAGCCTCGACGAGATGTGGGACATCGTGCTGAGCGCCGGCCGTGAAGTGTACGGTATCGCGGTCGATGACGCGCATGTGTTTAAACAGTTCGCACCGGAGCTGGCGAACCCCGGACGCGGGTGGGTCGCCGTGCAGGCATCCGAGCTTTCTGCCGGGGCCGTTACGCAGGCTTTGGACCGTGGCGAGTTCTATGCTTCCACCGGGGTCGAACTCGAAGAGATGCAGCGCAGGGACGACACGATCCGCTTGACCGTCAAACCGCAGGGTACCGCCAACTACGTCACCCACTTCATCGGTCCGGAGGGCCGGGTTCTCGGGCGTAGCACCGAGTTGCAGGCCGAGTACAAGCTGAAGCCCGGCGACCGATACGTGCGGGCCAAAGTCATGGCCTCTACGGGAGACTTTGCCTGGGTCCAGCCCGTGTTTGCTCGCTAGACTAGGGGCCGTGAAAGAATCTCAAGACAACCGGCTGCGGTGCGGGGCATTGTTGAAAGTAAGGGGTCTATTGAATCCCGCAAATTATTATGACACCTTTTGATAGTGTGGAGCATCTATATATGTATGGGCAACCCCAAAGGTGTGAAGCGGGATTTCAAGGCGCTGGAGAAGCGCCGTTTCGAAGCGATGCGGCTGCTCCACCAAGGCCACAATCAGTCCGAGACGGCGAGACGGCTGAACGTCGCTCGCCAAACCGTCAGTGAGTGGCGGCGGCAATACCGCGAGCAGGGTGCGGCCGGACTCCGCCAGGCCGGGCGCGCCGGACGCAAGCCGCTCCTCGATGCCGCACAACGCGAACGCCTGACGTCGCTGCTGCTGGAAGGCCCGGAAGCCCACGGCTTCCCAACGCCCCTGTGGAGCTGTCCGCGGGTGGCTCGGCTGACCGGAGACGAGTTCGGGGTCGCATACCACGCAGGCCACGCCTGGAAGATCCTGCGAGCGCTCGACTGGAGCCCGCAACGCCCGGCCGGAAAGGCGCGCGAGCGCAACGAAGAGCGGATCCGCACCTGGAAGCGCAAGACCTGGAAGCGCATTAAAAAAAAGCCCAAAACGAAGGCCGTACGCTCGTCTTCATCGACGAAAGCGGATTGAGTCAGAAGCCGCATCGCTGCCGCACCTGGGCGCCACGTGGCCAAACACCGGTGCTGCAGTTTAACTTCAACTGGGAGAAGCTTTCCGTCTCGGCGGGGCTGACGCTGCGTAACTTCTACTTCCGGCTCTATCCCGGTGCGATCGGCAAAGAGCAAGTGACCGACTTTCTCAAGGCGTTGGTACGTCATATCGATCGCCCGCTGCTGATCGTCTGGGATCGGCTGCCGGCGCACCGTAGCCGCCTGGTGCAAGAGTTCATCGAACTCTCCGAAGGCCACATCGCAACCGAGTACTTGCCACCCTATGCGCCGGAGTTGAATCCGGTGGAATACATCTGGGCTTACTGGAAGCAGCACGAGTTGCCGAACGTCTGTCCGAAAGACTACGGCGAGCTGAACGAGCGGGCCCGCAAGGCACTCCGCCGCATGTACCGCAAACCGCGTTTGATCACGGCCTTCTGGAAACAGTCTTCTCTTTGTTTTGACTGACTCTATATTATGCGGGAGTCAATAAGTGTGGAAGCCAGCCCTCCCGCGGGCGAGCCGCCCTTCCTCACCCAAGGGGGCGTGCTGAATGGAGCCAACTTGGGGTCAAGCGCACTCGCCCCCGGCGGTCTCTTCACGCTGTTCGGGAACTTCCTGGCCACGGCCACAGCCCAAGCCGGTTCGGTACCCCTACCGACGCGGCTGGGTGGCGCCGAAGTCCTGGTGAATGCGACGCCCGCGCCGCTACTCTATGCGTCGCCGATCCAGATCAACGGCCAGATTCCAACCAACGCCCACCACGGCCCGGGCGGCATCGTCGTGCGAACCGGCTTCGGTCAGACGATCCCGATCCCAATCAGGATCGACGCGGCCGCTCCGGAACTGTTTCTTACGGGTGACGGCCAGGCTCTGGCCCTCAATCAAGACGGTACGGTCAATTCTGCGACGAATCCGGCCTCGCAGAACAGCTTCATCAGTGTCTTTCTAAGCGGGCAAGGAGCGGTCAGCCCGCCGGTCGAAAGCGGACGTCCTGCGGCGGTGCGTCCGTTGTCGCAAGTGGTCTCCTTCCCGACGGCAGAGATCGGCGGCCAAGAGGCGACGGTGCTGTTTCTAGGGTTAGCGCCGGGCTACGTGGCGCTGTCACAAGGCAATATCACGGTGCCGCCAGGAGCCTCGGGCCGTTTGAGCATCCGCCTGCGAATTGGCGAGATCTGGAGCAACGAGGGGTTTCTATACGTGGAGTGAGCGATCACGGCGATTCGACATAGCCTCATCTTGGTTCTGGGAGTTGTACTCCTGCTGACGGCGCCGCTTGGAGCCTCATCGGTCGTCCCGGTAGACTTCGCCCGCTTGAGCCAACTGGCCTATCATGTCGTCGGAGGACGGATCACCGAAGTCACCGCCTCCCGCGACGCCGACACCGGCTACATCTATTCGAACGTGAAAGTGCTGGTCTCCCACTCGAGCCCGAGTCAACTGGTGAGCAGCGAATATAGCTTTCGCATGATCGGCGGTGAGTTGGACGGCAAAAGCCTCTACATCGCCGATTTCCCTCGCCTGAGGGTGGACGACTCGGTGGTGCTATTCCTCAACGACCAGCCGGCGAGCGTCTTCGGTCCCACGGTCGGGCTCTGGCAGGGAGTTTTCTTCATCGAGTCCGACGCAGCCGGCCAAGAAACGGTCAGCGACCATCTGCGCCGGCCGATTCTCGGTGTGCGCGAAAAGCAACTGCTGCGAGGCGTGCGCCCGACAGGAGAGAAATCCGCTCTGACCGGAGAGGACAGCGCTACCCCAGCCCTGGGGATCGACGAGTTCTTCCAGCAGGTCCAAGCCCACCGCGGCGCGCAGTAGCGCCGGGTTCCCATACACGCGTTTCGCCCCTTTCCCGGCCGACCCTCACGGCGCCGGGCCACCCCGCGGCGAGCCTTCGCGACCGCCATGCTACTCTGTGTCTCTGGTTGTAACGAGTAACCGTTTGAGGGCTTGATGTCGAAGGTTACCAACCTCGAGGCCCTAGAGATCCTCGACTCGCGTGGCAATCCGACCGTGCAAGTGACCGCGGTGCTCACGAGCGGCTACCGTGGTGTCGCACGCGTTCCGTCAGGCGCCTCCACTGGAATGAACGAGGCCGTCGAGCTGCGGGACGACGACACGGCCCGGTACCTCGGCAGAGGCGTAACCCAAGCCGTGGAGAACGTTAGCGGCGAAATCGCAAAGGCCGTCAAAGGGATGCGCGCGGAGGATCAGGAGGTGCTTGACCGGGAGCTGAACCGGCTCGATGGAACGTCGAACAAGGGGCGTCTCGGTGCCAACGCTATCCTTGGGGTATCGCTGGCCGTGGCGCACGCCGCGGCCGCGGAAAAGGGCCTCCCTCTGTACCGCTATCTTGCCGACCAGGAGACCTACACCCTGCCGGTCCCCATGGTGAACGTTTTGAACGGCGGCGAGCACGCCGACAATAACGTCGACATCCAGGAATTCATGCTTGTGCCGCTGGGCTTGCCGAGTTTCAGCGATGCGCTTCGGGCTGCGAGCGAGACTTTTCATGTTCTCAAAGCCATCCTGAGACGCAAGGGCTATTCAACATCCGTAGGCGATGAGGGTGGCTTCGCGCCGCGGCTGGAGTCGAATGCAGAACCCATGGATCTTCTCCAAAAGGCGATCAAGAAGGCCGGCTACAAACCGGGCGAGGACATTGCCATCGCCATCGACGCTGCCTCGAGTGAGTTCCACAAGGAGGGTGAGTACGTCTTTCTGCAGTCGGACGGCAGGAAGAAGTCTTCCGGGCAGATGCGGAAGATGTGGTCGGAGTGGATTAGGAAATATCCCCTGATTTCGATCGAGGACGGGTTTTCGGAAGACGATCACTCGGGTTGGCAGAAGGGCACGTCCAAGCTGGGGAAGAAGGTGCAACTCGTCGGCGACGACCTGTTCGTCACGAACCCGGCGATCTTCAAGCAAGGCATCGCGGATGGCTTGGCGAATTCCATCCTCATCAAGCTCAACCAGATCGGCACGCTCACCGAGACGCTCGAATGCATCGAGGTCGCCAAGAAGAGCCGATACACCTACATCATTTCCCACCGTTCGGGAGAGACCGCCGACACGACCATCGCCGACCTGGCCGTGGCCTCCGGGAGCGGCCAGATCAAGACGGGCTCCATCTGCCGCGGCGAGCGCATCGCCAAGTACAACCGTCTACTCGAAATCGAAGCCGAGCTGGGCGACCGGGCCCGCTACGCCGGCCGCGATGCCTTTGCGAATTGGGTGTGACCAGGGCGTCGCGACCGCTTTCCTAGCGCCACAAGCTGTTGGCTCCAGGGTGCCCCGCCGCGCCCTCACTCTACCTTCTGCGTCGAACGTTACCGCTTACAGGACACGATTCAATGGGTCTGCAAGGTACCCGGGTCCCGGCGCCGGAGTACGGCTGTTCGTGGACGCTGCTTGAAGGGCTGCAGTACACTGAGCTGGGCGTCCCCACCGCCTCATCTCCAGCCGAGTTGCCGGCATGATTCCGCGAAAGCTCGTTCATCTTTGGCCGGTCTTGGGGTTGCTGCTGCTCTCGCCGGTCCATGGCCAAGAGCCCGAAGGCAATCAGCTCGACACCGACATCCGGCTGTTCACCGTTTTAACGGCTATCAACCTGGCCGGCTACGACAACGGCTTCGGTTCGCCTTCCGACAGCGCGGTGCGGCGTGTGGTGCGGGGCGACCTCGAAGGGTTCGAGGGGGCCAGCCTCACCCGGCTCAAGAACTTCTATGAGCAGTTCAAGCTCGACGATCCGGGTGCCAACCTTTCGCAGTACATCTCGTTCGCCCTGATGTGCGGGCCGCGGCCCTCGTTCGAGATCCGGGCCAACCTCCCGACTGACTTGCCGCCCGACGTTAGGAGGCTTCGAACGCTGAGTCCGATTCTCGCGGAGTTCTATCAGGAAGCCCGCATCGAAACACTCTGGAACCGCTACCAGGGGGCCTACGACAACGTCATCGCCCAGTACCAAGAGCCGCTGATTCAAGCACTGTTCGAGGTAATGGGCTACTTGCGGATCTCTCCGACGAGCCGCCAAGTCAGGACCTTCAGAGTGTTGTTCGAGTTGATGGGCGCTCCCAACCACGTCTACAGCCGCAGCTACGGTGGGGTGGTGAACGTGGTGGTGCAGGCTTCGGCGAAGCCCCGAATCGACGAGATTCGCCACGCCTACCTGATGCACCTGCTCGACCCTCTCTCCATTCGTTACGGGCAGGAGATCAGCAAGAAAAGCGTACTGGCGCGGTTCGCTCTGTTCGCTCCCGCGCTGGGCGAAGCTTACAAAGAGAACTTCCAGCTTCTGGTCTCGAAATCACTGGCCAAGGCGGTGGAAGCACGGCTCAGCAGAGGCGAAGCTAAGCGCGCGGCCAGGGTGGACAAGGACCTGCGGGAGGGCTTCATTCTGACACCGTACTTCTACGAGAAACTAGGCGAGTACCAAAAGCAGCCCGAGGACGTCCGCCATTTCTATCCCGCGATGATCAACGCGATTGATCTGAAGCGGGAAGGAGCGCGGCTTCAGAAGACGACCTTCTCCCAAGCCGAGGCCCGCAAGCCGGCGCAGCCGATCCGGCCGAGACTGTCCGAACTAGACCGAGCGCTCCAGCAAGCGGAGCGTTTGATGTCGGCCAACAAGCTGGGCCAGGCGCGGCAGAAGTTCCTCGAGGCGTACGAGCAGTCGGGGCGTAAGAACCCCCAGGCGCTGTATGGCCTCGGCCGCTTGGCCCTCCACGAAGCGGACCCTGATCTGGCTCGTGATCACTTTACGCAAGCCATCAACGCCGAGGCCGACACCTATATCAAGGCGATGTCCCACGTCTACATCGGCCGCATCGAAGACGTCGTCGGCAACCGGGAGCTGGCGGTCGAGCACTACCAGCTCGCGCTCGACGCAGGGGACGCTTCGCCCCGCGTCCGGCAGTTGGCGCAAGAGGGACTGGACGAACCGTTCGGAAGGCCGGGCGAGGACGAAGAGGAGTTCGATGAGGATGAGCCGGAGCAGACCGAGCCGCAACGGTGACGGGACGGCAGGATGAGCGTCCTCCCACCGCCCCAACGACTCCTCAGTGCGCCGGCCCCAGAGCTCCGTCGTCCGCTGGTTGATCGACTGATTCGGCAGCCTGCCCGAACTATGCCTGCGAACCCCAAGCAGGTAGAATAGGTAAGGCCTCGCGGCACTTCCCGCGGAGCCCACGGAGATTTTCATGATCAAAGTACTTGCCATTCTCATGACAGTGTTCTGCCTGGCCTTGCCGGCCCTTGCGCAGGCACAAGCGGAGGCCCCCTCCGGCCCCATGGTCAAGTCGCAGGAAGAGGGGAACGCGGTCACGATGTGCCAGCAGGCCCCGGAGGCGGACCTGCGGATCGAGAGCTGTAACAAGCTGCTGACGGATTTTCAGGACACGGAGTTCAAGGAACTCGCCTACTACCTGCTGATGCTCTCTCATCAGCAAAAGAACGACTTCGAGAACATGCAGCTCTACGGAGAGCGAACCCTGGAACAGAACCCAGAGAACATAGGCACCTTGATCTCGCTTTCCTATGCCATTCCCATTCGGACTCGCGAGCACGATCTGGACAAGCAAGAGAAGCTGGCGAGGGCTGAAGATTACGCCAAGAGAGGCCTGGCGCTCATCCCGGCCATGGGGAAGTTGAATCCGCAAATAACTGACGAGGACTGGCTGATCATGAAGAAGGATTTCATGGCTCAGCTGCATGAGTCGATGGGGATCATCGCCTCGAAGAGGCAAGACTACCCCAAGGCGGAGGAATCCTACCGGAAGATGCTGCAGGTGGCTGACAAGCAAACCGGCACCATGTTCTTTCGGCTCGCCGAGGCGTTGAAGCAGCAAGAGAATTACGAAGAGGCGATGAACATGCTCGACCAGTCCATCGCCCGCGGAGGTCACAAGATGGCGGGCGGACGAGACGCCGCGTCGATCATGAAGGCCGAGCTCAGGAGGAAGTTGGCGCCTCCGGCCGCGGCAGCCCAGCCGGCGGCGGCTCCGGCAGTTGCAACTCCAGCTCCCGCAGCCCCCGCTCCCGCCACGCCGCAGCCGTAGCGGCATTCTTATTCGAGACAGCGAATTCTCCTGCGCTGCCGCCGGTTCCAGCCGTGGTACGCGCTCGTGTTTCTGACGCTGGAATGGACCGCACGGCCCATGGCGATCGAAGAATCGAACGGGACCCGCCGCGTGCTCGAAGACGGCATCGGTTATCACTTTGACGACCGAGGCCTATTGCAACACGCCCTCACGCACCGCTCCTGCGCCCAAGAGGCTTCCACGGAGTGCCCTCACAATGAGAGATTCGAGTTCCTCGGTGACTCGATCTTGGGCTTTATTGTCAGCAAGAGCTTGATGGACCGCTTTCCCTTCTATAGCGAAGGGCAGCTGACCAAGCTGAAGGCCTTTCTCGTCAGCGGCGCCCACTTGGTACAGGCCGCGCGGCGACTGAGCCTCGGGGAATCGTTGCGCCTAGGAAAGGGCGAAGAGCGGTCCGGGGGACGGGACAAGAAGGCGCTGCTCGTCGACGGGCTCGAGGCTGTGATCGCCGCCATCTACCTCGACGGTGGTCTGGACGCTGCGCGCCAGTTTATTGAGAGCCACGTCCTCACGGACCAGGCTGTGCGGGAGGCCGATGACAACCTCGCGCTTGACAACTTCAAGTCCGCTCTCCAAGAGCTTTTGCAGGCCAGAAAACTGCCGACGCCTCGCTATCAGATCGTCAGCCAAAGCGGTCCGCCGCACCGCCGCACTTTTACCTTGGAGTTGGGTATCGGCAAGCTCTTCTCTGCCACGGCCCAGGGTTCAACAAGGAAGGCCGCCGAACAGGAAACCGCCCGGCAGGCTCTGGAGTTCTTTGGCCCCGTCCCGGCTGACGAAGTCGAGCGAAACGGGCCGCCAGGCGCCCCCGTAGAATAGAGAGACGGTCATGCGGTACAAGGAGACACTTTGCGGCACAACACTGGGTGGGGCGAGACTAGCGATGGGCCTCCTGTTGGCCGGAGCCGCCATATCCTCTGCCCCGGCCGTGTCGCCGGATCTCGGTCAAGTGGCCCGCCGCAAGGTCGAGCGCATCGAGAACTCTCAGTTGAAGTCCGGCGAGACGGTCATCTTGAGCGAGGACGAGATCAACTCGCTGCTCGAGTACGAATACGCTGAGAGGATTCCTAGCGGTGTCCGAGACCCTCGAGTTTGGGTGCTCCATGAGCAGGCCGTTATTCACGCCTTCATCGACATCGGGAAGCTGCAAAGTTCGTCGGCCGGCTCGGTGGGCCTGTGGGGCCTGCTGTTTGGCGGAGAGCGTGAGTTGAAGGCGGTTTGCCGGCCGGTCTCATCGAACGGACGCGCCAAGGTCGAGATCGAGTCCATCGAGATCAGCGGGTCGGAGATCTCGGGCGCGGCGCTGGCGTGGCTCCTCTCGGTCACCGTTGCCTCGGATGACACGGGACCGGCGAATCACCTTGCGCTGCCCGAGAACGTGCGCGAGCTGCGGCTGGAGACGGGCCGTGCGATCGTGGTCGCCAACTGAGTGGGGTTCGTCCGCGCGGCCCGTGCACCGCCGCTCGTCTGTCAATAGAACCTTCCAAGAATAAGTGTGTCTGACCGGGAAAGTGTTGTAGGATAGACACACCAAGAGCGGCATCTCGCCTCTTATTGCCAACGACTTACATCTGGCATACGACGTGCAGTCCAGCTCTGCTGCCCGTGCCTGCAACTCTATAATCTCCCCTTGCTCACTGAAACCACGATAGGGAACTCCGTCGAAGTCGGCGGAGTCGGTCTGCACAGCGGAGTCAGGGTCAACCTGCGAATAGCGCCGGCCCGTGCCGGGGCGGGCATTGTGTTTTGCCGGACCGACCTGGATGGCTTCACGATCCCGGCCCGGGGCAACTACATCGCACGGGTCAGCTATGCCACCAGCCTGATGCGGCAGGGTGTGCTGCTGTCAACCACAGAGCATCTGCTGAGCGTGCTCTACAGTCTAGGTATCGACAACGCCCGCATCGACATCGACAACTTGGAAGTCCCCATTCTTGACGGCAGCTCACAACCGTTCGTCAAGCTGCTTCATCAAGCGGGCGTCAAGCAACTCAGCCGGCCTCGAACGTACCTGCGCATTCTCAAGCCGGTGGAGGTAGTCGACGGTGCCAAGAGGATCTCGATTGAACCGGCCGAGGCGTTCGAGATCGTATGCGAGACCCACTATCCCCACCCGCTCGTCGGCCGCGAACGTCTGCAGTTGACGGTGACTCCCGATCGCTACGCGCGAGAGATCGCCCCGGCGCGCACGTTCGGCTTTGAACAGGATCTCGAACGCATGCGCGACATGGGCCTAATTCGAGGCGCTTCGCTAGAGAACGCGGTGTGCTTCGGCCGGGAGGGCATTCTGAACCCGGGCGGCCTCCGCTTCCCGGACGAATGCTGCCGCCACAAAGTGCTGGACCTGATTGGAGACCTCGCCCTGGTCGGCCGGCCGCTACTGGGTCGCGTCGTTGCCGAACGCGCCGGCCACGCCATGCACACGGCGCTGGTCAAGCGGGTCCTGAACGATACCGGCTGCTACGAGCTTGTCACCTCGGACGAGGTGGCCGCTCCTGTGACCGCACAGGCCGCGATCGGCTAAAGCACCTTGTCCGTACCAAAGAAACTCAAGCCCAAGACTCTTTGGGCCGGCGTCGACGGCTGCCCGATTGGCTGGGCGTTGGCGCTCGTGAGTTCACGGGGATCGGTCGTCTCACTGGAAGTGCGGACGACTTCGGGCTGGGTCATCGAGAGAACGCGCCGCCGCCCGACGACGCTCGTGGACATTCCGATCGGGCTACCTTCCACTCGTAAAGCCGAGCCGCGACGATGCGACATCGAGGCGCGCAAGGCTCTCGCCGGTCGAGCGTCCAGTGTCTTCCCGGCGCCAAGCCGAGAGGCGGTGTGGTACGCAACCTACCGGGCGGCCTGCCGGGCCAACGTCGAAGTCTTGGATAAGAAGCTGAGCATGCAGACATGGCGGATCTGTCCGAAGATCCGTGAGGCGGATGGGCTGTTTCGAGAGAGACTGGCTCTGCAGGGTCGTGTTCGCGAGGCGCACCCCGAGGTCTGCTGGGTCTACTTGACCGGTCGAGCCGGACGGGCAGGGCCTCTTGAACATCCCAAGAGTAGGCCCGCCGGCCTCGGGGAGCGCCGCGAGATCCTTCGTGGGTTCTGCCGCAACCTCCGTGAGAGTCTGGAGTACATCAAGGCTGATCGCGTCCTGAGCCTGGCCGGCGAGGACGACTGGCTGGATGCGATTGCCCTGGCTCTCACCGCGCGAGATGTCGGGAATCGGCGGCTCCGTGCTTTACCGGCACGGCCTGAGGCGGACGAGTTCGGCATAGCATGGAGATACTGGGTCTACCCGGATAGCTCAGGCCGCGCCACGCGGGGGCCCGCCGGCACAACCCTCCTGCATTGGATTAAGGCTGGATGAAAAGCAAGCTAGTGTAGTGCGTCAAGCAGATTGCACCTTATGCAGGGCGGCACGTCCGCGCTTGACTTTCTCGAGGATGTCGGAGGCGGTCGCGGTCCAGATGAAGGGCGTGGGATGCCCGTTGTGCTGGGCGATGTAGTCGTCAATGGCGGCGACGAGCTCGTCCACGCTGCGAAACACGCCGCGGCGCAGGCGCTTGACGGTGAGATCGCGAAAGAATCGCTCGACCATGTTCAGCCACGACGCCGAGGTCGGGGTGAAATGAATGTGGAAGCGCGGGTGACGATCGAGCCAACGCTTCACAGCGGCATGCTTGTGGGTGGCATAGTTGTCCACGATGAGATGAAGCTGTTTGTCCTTGGGAGTGCGGCGGTCAATTAAGCGCAGGAAGCGCAGCCATTCCTGGTGGCTGTGTCGGGGCATGCACTCGGCGATCACGCTGCCGTCAAGGCTGTTGAGCGCCGCAAACAGGGTGGTCGTGCCGTTGCGCTTGTAATCGTGGGTCATCGTTTGGCCGCGTCCCTTTTTGAGCGGCAGGCCGGGCTGGGTGCGATCGAGGGCTTGGATTTGGGACTTCTCATCGAGCGAGAGAACCAGAGCATGCTCAGGCGGATTGAGATAGAGTCCGACGATGTCGTCGAGTTTCTCGGCGAAACGCGGGTCATTGCTGAGCTTGAAGGTCTTGACGCGGTGGGGCTTGAGGCCATGGGCGCGCCAAATCCGTCCCACGGTGGAAGCGCTGACGCCGGGCCGCGGCGGCCATGGTGCGGCGGCTCCAGTGGGTGGCGTCGGACGGTTTCTCGCGGGTGGTCTTGTGGATGATCTGCTGTACTTTCTGCTTCGAGACGGCAGGTTTACGACCGGGCCGTGGGGCGTCTTTTGCAATGCCGGCGATGCTGCTTTCGAGAAAGCGCGTGCGCCAGCGGGCCACCAACTGCCGCGAGACACCGAGCTGTGCGGCGATCTGCTTATTCTCGAGACCGTCGGCGGCCAGCAGGACAATCCTGGCTCGCAGGGCGAGACGAACGGCGACTTGGCGGCCGCGCGCGTAGCGGTCCAACTGCTTGCATTGCGCTGTGTTCAAAGTTACTGGTTGTGCTCTTCGCATCCCATGCCTCCTGTTAATAGAGACGATGGGAAGCCAATATAAGTTACATTATTTATGGTGCACTACACTAGTGATTGCTCACTGCTCGCGGACCTCTTCTACCAACGTACCGGTCGGGCGTAGGCGGCCGTTGAAGCCCTCTTCGAAGGAGCGGGTTTCGACCCTCTGCCCGTCGGCAGTCGGGCGAGTAACGCTGCGAACCACTTCGCGGTGGCCCATTCGGCTGGGGTCGGCGATGCTGCGGCTGCGCGTGGTAGTGTTTTCGGTCGCTTCGCCGCCGGTGCCCTGGCGCGTCTCACGCTGGGTCGTCTGCTGCAGCGCAAATGCCCCGCCCGCGTTCAGATTGACGGCCCCGCCGCCGGAAGAGGAGGCGTACGTCTCAACCGTTTCGCTCGTCGATCCATCGGAGTTCTCTACTAACTTGCCGACCGTGCGGCTCGCAGGCTCGAAGCGATCCTGGTTGACGACGCTGCGTTTCCAGACCTTCGTCTCGGTGCTGGCAACGTTACCCGACCGCGTCAGGTTCGACTCTTCCCGCTCCGACTCGATCAGGCGGCCGGCGCCGTTATCCACCTTGCGAGTGGTCGTGATTTTCGCGGACCCATCATCCTTCTCAGTGCGCAGGGACTCGTCGTGCCGGTAAGTCTGGAAGCGCTCGTTGAGGCCGGGACGTTCGGCGGTCGTCACGCTACGCGTGCTGTTGCCCACCTTCCGTTCCACGGTCGTTGTCCGCTCGGTCGGTTGCATGCGCCCGTTGACGTCGGAGTCATACACGGTGACGATGCGCTGCACCGACCCGTCCGGGAGGAGCCGCTCTTCGTCACGCACAAGCTGTTGGCTGACCGGGTTGCCTGCCGTGTCGTACCGGTGCGTGCGCTGCTCAATGACGCGGCCCTCGGTCGTAGGGTTCAACAGTTGCTCTGATTCGACGAGATAGGGAACGTCCCGGCCGCTGCTGTTGCGAAGTCGCCGAGTGGTGCTTCGGGCCGTGGGGCTCGTGTGACCAGAGATCGAGATGCCCGTCGGCGTGGGGCGCCCGGCGGGATCGTAAGAGTACTGGTTGACCCTGCGCGACGTGGGTGCGGGAGGGTCTTCAGCGTCGGTCTCCGCTTTGCTTCCCGCCGGAGCTTTTTCCGAAGCCGTGCTCTCGTCGGCTTTGGCGTCTGCGTCTTCCTCGGTGGCTTCCGGCGCTTTCTCTTCGTTGCTCGCGCCGGTAATCACCACGATCCCAACGGGCGAAACCGTTATGGTGGGAGCTGTCGGGGCCTCTTCGGCCTGCGACGGCTCTTTGGGAGCGGGCGGCTCCTGTCCCGTCGCCAGCGGACAGAGAACCAAACAGAATATGAAGCGTGTGAGTCGCACAGGCTATCTCCCCTAGAAAATAGGCTCTTCTTTCCAGTGTAGCGGGGGAACCTCGTCATGCAACCGGAAAAACCGATATCCGCGCTAGGGATTTCACCTTACTGTTTCGCCGAGGTCTGCCGAGCAGTAGCCTTCTCACATAGCGCGCACCCTGCAGGCGACGCCCCCGCGTTCGCCGAGACCTGCCATTTAAGCTGGGGCCGGATAATCAGGCCGGACTCGTCTAGTATGTTCCGCTCGGACTCGTTAAACGACGTCAGCTTGTCGTAAAGCTCATCAAGACGCTTTTCGATCATTCGCTTGTCGGCTCCGGCTCGTTCGAGTGACAGGATCAAATCAAGCGCTACGACCTCCATCGGCGAAGGCTCGAACAGGAGAGGTCCCGGCGGGGTGGGCGATTCCGCTTTGGCAAGATACTTGCGCCGAAAGACCTCTCGGGAGGAGCAATGAAGGTGTAGGATTGCGGGTCCAGCCAGGAACCGTGTGTGAGTCGCCCCGCGGCCGGTCGACAGCGACCAGCTATGGACGCCGGCTGCAGCGCGCCCCGCGGGCACGAAAACTGCTGACTTGCCATTGTGATAGCTGTTGAAATAGGGCCGAGGGTCACTCTGCGTCATTTGCAGATCTCTGGCAGTTCTTGACCAGCCCAGCCGGCCGAAACGAGCGGCCGCCAGCCGAGGGTTCACCTTGAAGTACGGCGGGCGACCTACAGAGTTTGGCAGCAATAGCTCGTGGTTCACATAGCGAAGCAACTGGAGCTTTGCCTGAGAGACCGCCGCAAAGTGACGCCACAATGTGTTGCCACCCCGACCGTTCCCTTGCAAGTAGAAAAGCTCGTCCCTGTCAAGGTGCAGCAGCCAGTCCAAAGGAGCGCCGCCCAACTCACCCCCCTTTGCCGCCTGCAGGGCCGCGCTCGCATTCAAAGTTTGGCGGGCCGCTACGGCATGAGCAGACGAGCCGGCCTGAGCGAGCCGCAGGAGTTTGGGCTGGTTGGGGTCTTTGCAGATCCGCGGCCAGCGACTGGCAGCCACCTCCGCGCCCGACCAGACCGTCAGCAGGGTCGCAGGGTACTTCGCAGTCAGCCGCTTTGCATCGGCGGCTTCTTGCGGCTCTTCCAAGCGATCAAAGATGAGGACCAAATGCTCAAAACCGAGGTCGATATGATGTTCGCACCAGGCGTCGAGAAAGAACCCGCCAGAGTAGACCGTCGATACCAGGCCGACTCGCGGGTTGTTGCATCTTCCTGACCGCGCGACTAGGTCGCCGGCGGGATCACTTTCATTCAGTTCGTGGAAGAGGATAACGTCCGGTGGCAGGGGGGGACTCTCGATTGGCAGCAGCGCGTCGCGAATCGTCAGTTCCGGGGGTGCAGTCAAAATTCGGGCACCAGTCGGCGCGCCATGGAACCATAACGTTAAGGCCCACCGCGCCGGCCCGAGCTGTAGCGGCTTAACCTGGTGTGGAATTGTTCTTGAAGCAAATAGTACGGCCGAACCAGATCGAGCCGGAAAGACCACCGTGGGCGGGTCCGTTGTTGGCCGGCCCGGAGCCCACAGCGCCAGATCGCCGCCCACACATTCTTGTTCGGGGCCATTGAGATAGACCACTAGAGTGAAGCATCTCTTGTTTTGATGCTGTTGGCTGGGGTTATCGATGTGGGGATGGTAACCGCTCGAGGGGGCTGGGTAGCGGGCGATCATGACGCTCTGCGGGGCGAACAGATCGCTCGCGGAAACCGTCGTCTGCAAGATGGTGCAGGAGGCGTGGAGCAGCCACTGCACAACCACGGCGACCGTGGGCAGGGTTTCTAACAGCCCTTGCTCCATGCCCGAGAAGTAACCGACGAAGTCGGCTCGGCTCGGCGAATCGCTTCCGTCGGGTCCCACGGAGCCTCGCTCGAGCTGCAACTGTCCAGCTCCATAGGCCGACTCAAGTTCCTCATGAAGAGTGCGAGTCAGACGAGCCGCGAGCAGAGAGGGTATCGTCAACCAAGGGTGTGCGTCGGACGAGTCCGCGCCGGCGGTCGAAAGGCCCGATTGTGAGAGAACGGACGAGAGTGAGTGCGACTCGTTCTGCAAGCCCTCCCAGAGCTGCTCCGCAAAGTTCGGCTCGGGCAGGGGAATCCACCACAGAGGCCGTGTCGGCTCCCAGGCCGAGGCACGATGCAAGCGGGTCTCTAGTTGCTTTAGAGTGTTCCGGAGTGCGACGGGTGTCGCAACGGGAATTGTGCCGACTTGTGCTGCCTGCTGGGCGACTGACAGCAGACGCCCGGGGTCAGTCGGGCAGCCCGCTCCCCACCGTACGATGGCACAGAGTTCGAGACAAAACAGCAGGTGAAGATCATAGGGATCGGCCAGGCCTCGAAGATTCTCGACAGGCTGCTCCGCAACCAGAGCCCGCTCCAGCTCCATCCGCGCCGCAGAGAGGTCATCGCTGTTCACCTACGGATCTCCAGACACAAAGACAATATCAACCCCCTCCTTTCGCTCGACTTGCGTAGTGCCGACTATTCGCTTGAGCCGCAAGCTGCTGTGGGAACTCAAAGACCGGAGGCTCTAAAATAGCAACGAATCCGGCCCCACCGCATGAACATCATCGGAATCTCCGCGTTCTACCACGAGTCGGCCTGCTGCCTACTGCAAGACGCTACGCTCGTCGCGGCCGCCTCGGAGGAGAGATTCTCACGCGTCAAGCACGACCCTCGGCTCCCGATTCACGCCTTCCGTTATTGCCTGAAGGCGGCAAACATCGGCCTGCCCGATGTTGATTGCATCGCCTTCTACGAGTCGCCCGTCCAAAAGCTCTCCCGCCAGCTTTGGTCAGGAATCCCCGAGGGAGACCCTGGTGACCTCACGTGGATGGACCCGGGACGGCCGGAGCGCGCCATTCGGGAGCGGCTGGGCTACGAAGTCCCTGTTCTCTTCTTTGCACACCATCGCTCTCACGCCGCAAGCGCTTTCTTCTATTCGGGCTTTCGTGAAGCGGCCATACTCACCATTGACGGCGTCGGTGAGTGGGCCACCACCGCCTACGGCACCGGGGACGGACGTGAGATCGATCTGTTCGAGGAAGTCCACTTCCCACACTCCCTGGGTCTGCTGTATTCAACCCTGACTACATATCTCGGTTTCCGCGTCAACGACGGAGAGTACAAAGTGATGGGCCTCGCCCCCTATGGCAAGCCGCGCTTTGTCGAGCACATGCGCCGGTTGATCCGTTCTCTGCCGCATGGTCAATACAGGCTCGCTCTTGGCTACTTCAACTTCGTGCGCGGGCGGACCATGTACTCCCCTCGGTTGTGCGACCTGTTGGGGAACCCCGCGCGAGAACCGGGAGCGGAGATCACACAGTTCCACTCCGACGTGGCCAGGAGCCTCCAGGTGGTGCTGGAGGAAGTTCTTCTCGAGAAGGTGAACTACCTCTCTACGCGCGTTGCCTCGTCCAACCTGTGCTTGGCCGGGGGAGTTGCTCTCAACTGCACGGCTATGGGACGGATCGCCCGCGAGGGACCCTTTAAGAGACTCTTCATCCAGCCGGCGGCCGGTGATGCTGGAGGAAGTCTTGGTGCGGCCGCGCTCGCACACGCCGAGCTGATTGGTAAGCGCCACAGCGAACGTCCCCTGGAACACGTGCACCTTGGACCGAGCTGGAGCCCGGCTGAGGTGGCGTCCCTGTTGGACGAAACCGGCCTTCGCCCCCATGATTTCCGCAGCGCTGAAGCCGAACTACTCGAAGCGGTAGTAGACCGCCTCGTAGATGGGAAAGCGGTCGGTTGGCTCCAGGGCGCGATGGAGCTTGGCCCCAGAGCCCTGGGCGCACGGAGTATCCTGGCAAACCCGATGGATCCTGGCATCCGAGACCGCCTGAACCGGCTCATCAAGAGACGCGAGTCGTTTCGGCCATTCGCACCCAGTGTTCTGACCGATCGGGCCGCTGACCATTTCGCCCTGCGAGACGCCTCCCCCTTCATGCTCCAAACCTGCCAGGTGGTGTCGCGGCTGGAACTCCCGGCGATTACGCACGTGGATGGATCGGCGAGACCGCAAACGGTCAATGGCAAGCACAACCCTCGTTTCGCCGCGCTGCTGGAAGTCTTTCACCGACGCACGGGCTGCCCAATTCTGCTCAACACATCGCTGAACATGCGCGGTGAGCCGATTGTCTGCTCTCCCGTGGAAGCATTGCGCTTCATGGGTCTTTCCGGCTTAGACACTCTAGTTCTCGAAGACTTCGTGATAGACCGCGAGATGTTGCCGTCAAACTGGCAAGATTTGCTCTTGTCTATGAAGAGAGTTCGAAGCAGAGAACGAGGGCACGGCGAGAGCGCAATCCACGAAAACCTCTACACGTTCGCATAAGCCGTGAAGCATCCGTTTACCAAAGATCCGTGCGACAGGCTTGCCGGCCTTTTGAAGAGCCCGGAAGGCATCAGAACCGCTCGCTTGCTACAGCTCAACGGCTTCTTTCGACAGAATCACCCGGGCCCCACGGAGACGCAAACGACGGTGGCTGCGGAACCCACCGGAGGTCCGCAGACAAGGCCTCGACGCCGACCGATCTCAATCTGGCAACCCGGCAATATCAACGGCGAAGAAGTCTTCGTGCGCCCCGACCCTCTACCGCTCGGTGATCACTACGCAACTCGGACCACGCTTAGAGTTCACAAGCGTCCAGGCGTCAGACGCGTGTGCTTCTTCGGCGAGTCTGTGGCCGCTGGATACCTCTATGCTCCGCACCTCACTCCGGCTCGGGTCTTGGAGGAGCAACTCTCCACCGTTGCCGGAGAGGTCAAATACGAAGTCGTCGACCTCGCTCGGACAAACGAAACGCTCCACTCGCTGCGGACTACCGTTGAGGCTTCTCTGCAGTTGCAGCCGGACCTGTTCGTCCTCTTCGCGGGCAACAATTGGACGCTGCTCGAGACTCCGGAGGTCTCACCCTACGTTCCTTCGGTACAAAGCCGCCAGCGGTTCGCCTCGGCGCTCCGAGAGAAGGGAGTCCCGGGCCCCATCGAGGTCGCGGCACGTACGGTGCTTGACAAGGCGGCCTCCTCGCTCGCGGAAATCGCCGAAATAGCGAAATCCGCGGCAATCCCCGTTGTATTGGTGATCCCGGAAGTCAATCTCGCCGACTGGGAGACGCGACAGCCGGTCGGGTGGTTGCCGGGCCGTGGCACCGCTAGTGTAGTGCACCATAAATAATGTAACTTATATTGACTTCCCATCGTCTCTATTAACAGGAGGCATGGGATGCGAAGAGCACAACCAGTAACTTTGAACACAGCGCAATGCAAGCAGTTGGACCGCTACGCGCGCGGCCGCCAAGTCGCCGTTCATCTCGCCCTGCGAGCCAGGATTGTCCTGCTGGCCGCCGACGGTCTCGAGAATAAGCAGATCGCCGCACAGCTCGGTGTCTCGCGGCAGTTGGTGGCCCGCTGGCGCACGCGCTTTCTCGAAAGCAGCATCGCCGGCATTGCAAAAGACGCCCCACGGCCCGGTCGTAAACCTGCCGTCTCGAAGCAGAAAGTACAGCAGATCATCCACAAGACCACCCGCGAGAAACCGTCCAACGCCACCCACTGGAGCCGCCGCACCATGGCCGCCGCGGCCGGCGTCAGCGCTTCCACCGTGGGACGGATTTGGCGCGCCCATGGCCTCAAGCCCCACCGCGTCAAGACCTTCAAGCTCAGCAATGACCCGCGTTTCGCCGAGAAACTCGACGACATCGTCGGACTCTATCTCAATCCGCCTGAGCATGCTCTGGTTCTCTCGCTCGATGAGAAGTCCCAAATCCAAGCCCTCGATCGCACCCAGCCCGGCCTGCCGCTCAAAAAGGGACGCGGCCAAACGATGACCCACGATTACAAGCGCAACGGCACGACCACCCTGTTTGCGGCGCTCAACAGCCTTGACGGCAGCGTGATCGCCGAGTGCATGCCCCGACACAGCCACCAGGAATGGCTGCGCTTCCTGCGCTTAATTGACCGCCGCACTCCCAAGGACAAACAGCTTCATCTCATCGTGGACAACTATGCCACCCACAAGCATGCCGCTGTGAAGCGTTGGCTCGATCGTCACCCGCGCTTCCACATTCATTTCACCCCGACCTCGGCGTCGTGGCTGAACATGGTCGAGCGATTCTTTCGCGATCTCACCGTCAAGCGCCTGCGCCGCGGCGTGTTTCGCAGCGTGGACGAGCTCGTCGCCGCCATTGACGACTACATCGCCCAGCACAACGGGCATCCCACGCCCTTCATCTGGACCGCGACCGCCTCCGACATCCTCGAGAAAGTCAAGCGCGGACGTGCCGCCCTGCATAAGGTGCAATCTGCTTGACGCACTACACTAGGTGGTACAAGTTGTACGGGCGCGCGTCGGCTGCGCTCCGCAACAAAGACTGGCACACCGCCAAGGTAGCGGCCCAGGAGATGGTCGGCCTGGATGGGAGCACGTGTCCCACTTCCTACCGTCTCATCGCCAAAGCTCTTCGGGGACTCGGTGACCTCTCGGGTGCCCGCGAGGCCTGTCTCGCCGAAATCGAGAGTAACCAGTACGCCAACCTTTGTTTCCTCAGTGCCCCGCAGATCACAAGGATGGGACAAGAGTTGCAACGACGCGCCGCACAGCACCATGGCTTCGCCTCTGTCGATCTAGCTAAGATCTTCGCTGACCACACCGGCTCCCCGTTACCCGGGAGGCGTTTGTTTCTAGACTACTGCCACCTCACCGCGGAAGGAATGAAGGTTGCGATGGCGGCCGTGACCGGCGAGGTTTTACGGCTAGCCGACGGTCATGATCGCAGCTGGCAAAGCCTTGTGCGACGCTTGCCTGACCCGTGTGTATCTGCCGAGGACGACGCCACAGCAAAGTTCGGAGCAGCGATCCACAGCGCCCACCGTCTCGCTTCAGTCGGGCCGAAAGGCGCTCTTCTAGAGTATTGGTGCCAAGAAGCCCTTCGCGCTTCCCCTGGCATCGAGGGAGCGATGGTGGACCTCGTCGCGGCCCGGACGGCCCGCTGTCCCTCGGTGCTCGCTGGGGCCCGGCGGAACGGTACGTCGGCCTATCGGCTAACAATGCAGCACGGGTTGGACTACGACTATCTGGACGTAGACGTTATCTTGGCAGTGCAGGCCGTGTTCAAGCACAGAAGTGCTCCCGCCTATCGGGAGATTCAACGTCTCCTCGTCGAGCGTCGCGCTATGTCTCCAGACGGGCTGGACCTTGTTTATCCTCCGTATTACTTGCGGGAACCGCTCGAGCAATTCTATCCCGAGGTCATGCGTTCCGACGACCTCACCCTTCACGCAATCCACCGATCACCTTGGCCGACTTCTAGCTTCTGTCTCATATCCGATGCGGCGGAGGACGTCGAACTGGAGGTCACTGCTTGTGTGCCTGTGATTAACGGGGGTGCTAAACCGACGCCGAGACGTCTGAAACTGGTCGTGAATGAAAAGGCTGTTCAAACGGCAACGGTGACCACAAAGTGGAGTCAGCGGAGATTGCGCCTGGAAGGGAAACACTTCCGCGAGGGCGTCAACAAGATAACGCTGGAGTGGCCCATGCCCTTGGTATCGGGTGACGTAGCTCTCGAGGCGTCTATTCGTCGCCTTGAACAAGGACTGGAAGCTGATCTACATCCAGTTTTCGGCGAGATCTTCTGTCTGGTCGCAAGACCTTGTCGATGATCCGCGTCCGTTATCGCCGACTGTCGTTCACCGAAGCTTGAGAGTCCTGCGAGGTTTGTGTTAGATTTCGGGGTCTACACCTACGGGAGCTGGCGAGGAACACGACCCAGCGACAGGCTGGAAGAAAACACAACTGCAAACCAGCCGGGAGAAGACACGATGAGTTGGTTTGAGGATCGAGCAGACAACACCATCTACAAAGTAGTGATCAACCACGAAGAGCAGTACTCCATCTGGCCGGCAGACCGGGAGAATCCATTGGGCTGGAAGGATGCGGGCAAGACCGGACCGAAAAAGAGCGTCTAGGATACATCGAGGGAGTCTGGACCGACATGCGACCGCTCAGCCTACGGGACTCGATCGGGGAATTCATGGAGCTCCAGATTCGGAGGGATGCCACCAAAGGGAAAAACTGACAGTACAGGCTTGTGTGTAGTCACAACCGGATCTGAAGTCAGCGGAGACGCGTCCTGCCATGCGACAACTCGCCGAATTTGGAGGGCGAGTCGATCCTCCGAGCCCACGGATGGTTGCGGTCGGGCGTGACCGGCGGGGTATGCAAGGATTTGACGCCTGCAGTGACTTTGGGCCTGCCGGTCTGCGGGCTCTCCGGACAGACCTATCCACCGGCCTGCATCGCTTCCAAATGTTTTGCGCTGACGGCGCCAGCGACCGAGACGAGCTGCGGACGTCCTAGGCCGCTTCGCGCCAGGAGTAGCGATGATGCAGACCGCCCAAGCGCGGGCTGGAGATCACCGTCGCCTCCGCACTCGGCTTCTTCTCGACTGTCCGGCGATTCGGGGTGTCTTTGCCGAGCGCGTCGTGAATGCGATCTTCCCGAAAGTAGGCGATGTATTCCCGGACCAGCCGACGCAAGTGCCTTTCGTTGAGCGGGATCACGTGATCGAGCAACTCGCGTCGACAACTTCCCACCCAGCGTTCGGCGATACCATTTTGCCAGGGCGATGCGACGCTCGTTCCCGTGGGTTTCAGACCCGTCGCCTTGAGGAAGTCGACGACCTCGGCATCAAACTTTGCGTCTCGATCCAAGATGACGTAGCGGTAGGGACCCGCTTCGGGAAACGTTGCGCGTAATTGTTGGACGACCCACTCCGCATTCGGGTTTGAGGTGACGTTGTAATGCAGCACCCTGCGGCGGCCGTGCTCGATGACGAAGAAGCAGTAGAGCAGCTTGAACGTCACTGTCGGCACGGTGAAGAAGTCGAACGCCACGATCACTTCGCGGTGATTCGTCAAGAAGGTCAGCCAGCTCTGACCTGAACCGCCACGGCGTAGGATGCAGCGCAGGTAGCGAGCTACGGTTCGTTCGGAGATGACGAAGCCCAGCTTCTGGAGCTCGCCGTGGATCTTGGGCGCGCCCCAACTAGGATTCTCCTGCGCCAAGCGGCGGATCAGCGCGTGGATTTCGGCAGTTGTTTTCGGTCTGCCGCCGCGCGCTCGGGATCGCCACTTCCAGAAGAGCCGGAATCCTGCCCGGTGCCAGCCGACTACGGTTTGCGGTTTCACAACGACGAGGACATCGGCCCAACGCGACCAGGCACGGCGCAAGGCAGTCCAGAACAGCCGGTCCAACGGATTTAACCGCGGGCGAGGCCGTTTTCGCTTGAGCACGGCGAGCTGTTGCCGTAGGGCGCGGATCTCGATTGCGTTGTCCTGTCGAGTGCGGAAGAAGACTCGCACGGCGGCGAGGAGAACCAGGATGAGTTCAAGCACGGAACCCTACGTTCTACCATGCCCAACAACCTCAGGGCCCAGCAGCCCAAGTTGTTGATTCTACTCAACGATAAAGTATTGGCTACACACACGGACGAGAAACGCCCGTAAGTTATTGAAAACATTGGTCGGGGCGGGAGGATTTGAACCTCCGACCCCCTGCTCCCAAAACAGATGCCACCGTGAGCCCTTGGCCCCGTGTTTTCAACTACTTACGTTTCAATGACTTACGGTCGGTGTGTTGAAATGTGTTGAAATGCGTGGTTCTTGGGTGCTTTGAACAGCTACAAAATTATCTACAGTGCCCTGGAGTGCCCCCTCATCCCAGGATAATCTGCGGTGCGACACCGCTGGGTGTCAGGCGCAAGTCCCTGGTGAAGACGAACTTGAGAGGCCCGATCGAGTTTTTGGACACTACGCCGTAGCGCTCGACTTGTGCCAGCCAGTCGTAGAGCTTTTCGCGCTTCACCTCCAGCTCGCGCGCGAGAGCCGAGCCGGACTCGCCGGCTTCGAGCCGCCGGACGGCCGCCAGCTTGAACTCCTTCGTGAATCGTCTTCGAGACAATCGAACCTCCTTACCGTTCCCTGGTTCATTGTCCCTTCTCTACTGGTCTCGCTTTTCGGGTCCATTCCAAAAGATCGCGGAAGCATGATATTCAGATCCTCCCTTGTTTCCCGTTCTCGGCCTACTCTAAGTCCCGAAGAAGGTCCACATGTCAGACACCCGAGCCAAGGCCGCGAGGCGTGGCTGAAATCGGCTCTTATTGAATCCCGCAAATTACTATGACACTTTTTGACAGTGTGGAGCATCTATATATGTATGGGCAACCCCAAAGGTGTGAAGCGGGATTTCAAGGCGCTGGAGAAGCGCCGTTTCGAAGCGATGCGGCTGCTCCACCAAGGCCACAATCAGTCCGAGACGGCGAGACGGCTGAACGTCGCTCGCCAAACCGTCAGTGAGTGGCGGCGGCAATACCGCGAGCAGGGTGCGGCCGGACTCCGCCAGGCCGGGCGCGCCGGACGCAAGCCGCTCCTCGATGCCGCACAACGCGAACGCCTGACGTCGCTGCTGCTGGAAGGCCCGGAAGCCCACGGCTTCCCAACGCCCCTGTGGAGCTGTCCGCGGGTGGCTCGGCTGATCGGAGACGAGTTCGGGGTCGCATACCACGCAGGCCACGCCTGGAAGATCCTGCGAGCGCTCGACTGGAGCCCGCAACGCCCGGCCGGAAAGGCGCGCGAGCGCAACGAAGAGCGGATCCGCACCTGGAAGCGCAAGACCTGGAAGCGCATTAAAAAAAAGCCCAAAACGAAGGCCGTACGCTCGTCTTCATCGACGAAAGCGGATTGAGTCAGAAGCCGCATCGCTGCCGCACCTGGGCGCCACGTGGCCAAACACCGGTGCTGCAGTTTAACTTCAACTGGGAGAAGCTTTCCGTCTCGGCGGGGCTGACGCTGCGTAACTTCTACTTCCGGCTCTATCCCGGTGCGATCGGCAAAGAGCAAGTGACCGACTTTCTCAAGGCGTTGGTACGTCATATCGATCGCCCGCTGCTGATCGTCTGGGATCGGCTGCCGGCGCACCGTAGCCGCCTGGTGCAAGAGTTCATCGAACTCTCCGAAGGCCACATCGCAACCGAGTACTTGCCACCCTATGCGCCGGAGTTGAATCCGGTGGAATACATCTGGGCTTACTGGAAGCAGCACGAGTTGCCGAACGTCTGTCCGAAAGACTACGGCGAGCTGAACGAGCGGGCCCGCAAGGCACTCCGCCGCATGTACCGCAAACCGCGTTTGATCACGGCCTTCTGGAAACAGTCTTCTCTTTGTTTTGACTGACTCTATATTATGCGGGAGTCAATAATAGCAGAAGCGGTTTTTCGGCGTGATTTGGGCCATGGGGTAGAAGGAAGACTTGCTTGCCAGATCACCTTCCCGATCACCCGTGTGCCTCGCCAAAACTACGTAGCCGTTTAGATTGAGGCGCTTGAGCCCACGCGGCCTTGACAGCCGGGTCCGCCGTTCGCGCATTCTGGAGCAGTGATTCCCTTCGTCTTCCGGCTCGTTCGACTGCTCAACTTGGCTCTGCCCAGCCGCCGCGGTCTCATCCTTGAGAATCTGGCGCTTCGCCAGCAACTGGCAGTCTACAAGCGAAACGCCAAACGACCTCGCCTGCGCCCAACCGATCGCCTGTTCTGGGTCTGGTTGTCTCGCTGCTGGTCCCATTGGCGTTCGATCGTTGACATCGTTCGACCCAAGACCGTCGTCGGCTGGCATCGTCAAGGTTTCCGGCGCTGCTGGCGTTGGAAGAGCCGGAAGTGCGGGCGAAAGTCCGGACGGCCGCGTGTAACGGGTGAGGTCCGCGCCCTGATTCGCACGATGAAACACGCGAATCCGCTGTGGGGTGCGCCGCGCATCCACGGCGAGTTGCTCAAGCTGGGCTTCCAGATTTCCGAGCGCACGATCTCGCGTTTGCTTGCCAAGACCCGTCAGCCTCCCTCGCAAAGCTGGCGGGTCTTTCTCGCCAATCACGCCAGGGACTTGGTGGCGTTGGATTTCTTCACCGTCCCCACGATCAGTCTCCGTATCTTGTATGTCTTCGTGGTGCTGGCCCACGAGCGTCGGCGTGTGGTGCATTTCAACGTGACCGCCCATCCCACGGCGTTTTGGACAGGCCAGCAGATGATCGAGGCCTTTCCGGAGGATACAGCGCCACGTTATTTGCTGCGCGACCGCGATGGAATCTACGGCGACGAGTTCCGGGAGCGGGTCGAGGGCATGGGCGTCAAGGAGGTGCTGACGGCACCGCGAAGTCCGTGGCAGAATGCTTTCGCCGAGCGGCTGATCGGATCGATCCGACGGGAGTGTTTGGACCATGTCATTGTGCTCAAACCGGAAACATCTGAGACGGATCTTGACGAGCTATTTCGGCTATTACCATCGATCGAGAACGCACTTGGGGTTGGACAAGGACGCGCTGATCGAGCGAGGGGTGCAAGGTCCTGAAGTTGGCAAGGTAATGGAGTTTCCGGAAGTCGGCGGGCTGCACCATCGCTACGAACGCCGCGCCGCCTAGCAGAGTCACGCATTCGAGTCGCGGTTTGTCGATTGTGCAATTCGATGGGGCAGTGGCAACGGCGACGGGTGCTCAAGTACGTGCAGAAATCCTCGCACAGCAAGTACTGTGCTCGCTGGCCGGCCAGATTGCCGGGCACGCCCAGCACGCCGACACCCCCAAAGACCGGATCGTATACGAGTCCGGTCTTCTTTTCGATCGGCTACGAAGTTTTGGCGAACCACACAGCTTTCCTGTCTCTGTGGCGCGTGACCAGGATATCGAGGATCTCGCCATCCTGGTCCACGGCTCTCCAAAGATAACGGCGTTCGCCGCGGATGGTGATGAACACTTCGTCCACGTGCCAGATGTCGCCGAGACGACCTTGCCGCCGCCGCAATGTGCGGGCGTACGCGGGGCCAAACTTCCGGCACCAGGATCGAATCGCTTCGTAGGACACCGTGATGCCACGCTCGGCGAGAAGGTCCTCGACATCGCGAAAGCTGAGAGCGAACCGATGGTACAGCCAGACGGCGTGGCTGATGATTTTCGGGTGGAAAGCGGTGGCGTCGATACAGTGATCCCATCGGTCGATTGTCGCTGACCGACGTTAACTTGACAATGCCCAGCGGCTTCCTTCAAGTCGCCCTATCGAAACTGCCTCGGACCCGCCCTCATCGCCCCCCACCAACCTTTGCGGCCCGAGGCAGCCCCGATACGGCACTAACGACAAGGGCGGATCCAGCGGCGCCTCCTGCTATGCGTTCCCTAGGCCAGCTCCCGATCGATTGGCCAATCAGGCCGAAGTGAAGGAGACCTAGTTGCCCCAGGCCTTTCTGTGCAACCGTCACTTCGACTTCGGAATTTTTGGAGGTGCACCGGAGTCTTGAGTTTCCAAATCCTAGTGACTTGCGAAACGGTGATCCAGCGCACGTGTAACCTCGGGCTCGGCGCGGCGACAACCGGAGCTCCGGAAACTGTGCTGATTGTTGATGCCCTGGACCGTCACACAGTGAAACTGAAAATGAAAACCGCCACACCCGATGCGCGAGAACTTCGAGCTGAAGCTGTTGGAATAGAGCGCCAGGAGGGCGTTCCCGCCCCGGTTCGTAAAAGCCCAGTCGGTTGTCGTACTTGGAAGAGTGGTCGTCACGACAAACGAGGCGGGGTTGCCACCGAAACGTCGCTCTTGCAGGTGAACGGTGATGCCCTGCGCGACGGCAGTGTAATCCTGAAAGAACACCGGTTGGCTGTTCAAGTGAAAGGCCAGCGCCTCAGCCATCTTCGCGGCGCGAATCGCACTCTCAGTAGCCGTAGCTCCTCCACAGCCCCCGTACAGTCCGTCCCCGTGCCGGAAGAGTTGAGCAGCAGGACTTCACTCGCCGTAAAGATGAACACATTCCAGGTGCCGGCCGCGCCTGCGGCTGTCGTCTCCGTCGTCGAAGAAATGGTCACGATTTCTCCATCACCAACGACCCCATGAATGCCCGAGAAGCGGAGTTGGATGAGGCCGCCGGCGGGGAAAAAAATGCTGTCAATGGCAGGCAGGGAAGTCGCGGTCACGGTGTAGGTCGGATAGGCCGCCGTGGCGCGCGAACCTCGCCCGAGCATTTCCACGTCCACTGTCTGTCCGGGGGTCCCATTGCCCGTGAACGCGATGCTGGCGCTCTGAGCATTCGTCAGGCTCACGGCTGCTAAATCGAAATTCGCGGAACTCATGAAACCGGCCGACACTTCTTCAACCACCGACTCGTTCGCAAGAAACCCGATCAGGTTCTTAAACAGGCTCTCCTGACTGCTCCCGCCCTTCAGCGAGAGTCCCCGGATGATGATGTTAGACGCGTCTGCTTGTGTTGCAATGACGTCGACGGGGACCATGCCGCGAACCGTGCCGCCGGTCAGGCTATTCGCCCCCCCCTCCCTGGTATCCACCTTAGAACGGGCACCCCCGGCAACTCGATATAGTTGAGCCTTCCGAGGCCCCCGGGGAAGAGCGATTCCTGACTTTGAGTGGCGAGCAATAATATTCAGCAAAAGTACTTTATAGAGGGTTATATGATGTTATCACTACTCTATCTGGTGTAATTCGCGGCTGTCTCGCGCTCCGGCTGGCTGCTGAGAAGCGTCGGGATCGGCGTCCAAACCGGGCTCGAAAAAAAAATGAAACTTCTGTGATCGAAAAACGACAGGTGCAGGTTGTGAGTTGGAAGGCGCCGCCCGGTCGGCGTTGTTGCACCTCCATTCAGATGACCGCTACGGTCCCGCACCTCTTCTGTGTGCGCTCTTCGCGGCAGCGTAGCGAACCAATCAAGCAACGGCTTCCGTGTTGTGCTGTTCGACCGAGCAAGGAGGCTTTGGCCGTGTCGAATCGGGTCTTCTGAATTCTCTGAAACAGCGACTCGAATCCGGGCTCCAACTGGGGTACAATCAAGGTCTTCGTTGGGAGGAGTGCGATGGAGTATGACCCTAGAGGGGTGAAGTTTGTCCTAACTGCACCCGACACCGAGAGCACGGAGCAGGAGTTCAGCCCGTGGAAGCAGATGGTCTATGCCTCTGCCCCAGCTCGCTACGTGCCCCGGTTCATGTACAAGAACAAGTTCGAGCAGCCGAAGTACGCCGATGGCACTGCGATCGTCATACCCTACGGCGTTCGGGTCATTGAAGCGATCCTGCTCAAACACTATCCGCCACAAGATGTAGCCGTTTGCCACCCCGACGATCTAGAGCATTTCGTCGGGCCGCGAACCGCCGCGGTCGGCGTCGGTGCGCACAACCCCATTGGGACCGCCTTCTCAACCGGAGTCTACAGCAACATCTTTGGAAGCACCGCGCGCCCAATCAACGCTGCCGAGAGCGAACGCATCTACCTCCACCCGGTGATTCAGAAGTACCGGCCCAAGGTGATTGTGGGAGGCGCCGGCGCCTGGCAGATCCACAAGACCAACTCCATGGAGCGGCTCGGAGTGGATTGCATCATCAATGGCCGTGCCGAGAGCGTCGCACTCGACCTGTTTCAGAAAGCCGAAGCGGGCGAGGATCTGCCTTCGGTGGTCAATTCCGCCGAACCCACGATTGAACAGATCGTCATCCCCAAGAAGCGCTCCACCTACGGCATCGTAGAGATGAATCGCGGCTGCGGCCGCCAGTGCGCTTTCTGCTCGCCAACGCTGGAGACGCGCATCTCTGTGCCGCCCGAGCAGTGCATGGAAACCGTCCGCGCCAACACCAGCAACGCCGGCAAGATCATCTTTCCGGTCTCGGAAGACGTTTTCATGTACGGGGCGGCCGCGCCTTTCTACATTCCGAACGCGGATGCCATTTGCAACTTCTACGATTCGATTGCAAGCGAACCCGGCGTCGAATACTTGCCCCTGTCACATGCCACGATCGCTCCCGCCGTCGTCAACCCGGATCTCGTCAAGGAGATGTCGAAGATCCTGCTCGACAAAAGCGCTTTGCGCAACCGCTTCTCTACCCACCCGGACAAGAAATTCCTCGCCCCGCTGATCGGCATCGAAACGGGCTCGGGTCGCCTGGGTGCCTTGACCATGTCGGGCAAGTCACTGCCATTTGACATCCGCGATTGGCAGGAGATTGTTGTCGAGGGTATCCGCATCCTCAACGAGAACAACTGGTTCCCCGTCTGCACGTTCATCGTTGGCTTGCCCAACGAAACCGAGGATGACCTGCATCAAACTCTGCAACTTCTGCACCGTCTCAAGAAGAACAAGATCCTGTATGTCCCTTCGATCTTCACCCCGCTCGAAGACACGCGCATGTCCAAAGACAAGGCGCTCAAGGCGAAACAGCTTACGAAGCTCCAGTGGGAATTCATCATGACGGCTTGGAAGCAGAGCCTCGATTTCGGTGAGGTAAGTGACCGCTCCCGCGTGTACTTCCGTTGGGGAACGAAGGCCTTCTACTACGGCCGTGGACGCTGGGTGCACGGCGAGCAATTCAAATGGCCCGCCATGCGCTTCGCCGGTGTCTCGGAGAAGAAGCTGCAGGATCACCTCTACCTCAACTGGGACGACGAGAACACCACGCCCATCCAACAGCCTCGCTTGATCGCGAAGCACCGCAAGCAGACGCCCGAGGAACTGCGCAACATGAACGTCGGCCAGCCGTTCAGTATCTACGGCACGAGCCGCGAGGAGAAGGGGCCGAACGGCAAGGCTTCACCGCTGAACGTCCTTTCGACTGCCGCTGGAACCGCAAACGCCCAAACCAACGGCGCCGCCGCTGCGAAGCCTTCGACCGTGGACCAGCCGATTGCTGGGGACTAGCCGGTTTCACTTGCACTGGACACATGAGTGACTTGTGACTAGATACGAGCGATCTGGCGCACCAAGCAACCGAGCCCGTGAGGGGTCAACAACCCGACGAGCCACTCGAAGCTGCGACCCGACACTGGCGTTCCAGCCTCGGTTTCTCAACCGGCGCTCGGTTTGAGGTCGAAGACCCCGCTTGGGTCAACCGGCCCCGTCGATAGGTTGGATCGCCGAAGCGATTCGGTCCGGAAGAGAATAGTGTTCCCGAAGCTTGCACAGCGAACGTGTTGGTTGGCCGTACTCTGCTTTGGTGCGGTGCCGCTTACGCCGTCGGATCTGGACTCTCCCTCGGCCTCGACCCCGGACTCACAGGCTGCGGCAGCAAGCACGCCGGGAGATCAGCCCGTGACGGACGATCGTAATCCGGCAGTGGGCAGCGGCAGATCGGAACCGGACCCGGAAAGCGGCTCCTCGGCCCTTCCGGTTCGTTCCTGGCAAAGGCGCCCTTCACCTTGCTACCGGGCGACATTGTGTTTAGCTCGACCACGTCCAATGGCGTCTATCACGTGACTCCTCCATTGGGTCCGCAGACACTGCTTTTCGCCGCCGGAAACCTCGTGGACGGAATCGCGGTCGATGAGACCGGCGGGATTCTGTTTACCAGGGTGGCCTCCCCTGACGAGGAACTGGTTCGCCTTGACCCCATGACGGGCCTGGACACGGTGCTGACCACCCTCCCCCTCTTGGTCGCGACGGATCTCGCGGTTGAGGACGATGGGAAAATTCTGGTCGTCGCTGGCGGGGGCACTTTCCCGCAGATCATCCGTTACGACCCCGTCATGGACTCGAAGACGGACGCCACCGACGGGCTCTCTGACCTGAACAGTCAAACGATCGGCGGCATTGCGATTGAGGGGGACGGCAACATCATCTTCTCTCTGCCCATCTTGCAGGAGATCCGGCGCATCAATCGCATCACGAAAGTCGATACGGTTGTCAGCTCTGGCGGCGATCTGACCAACCCTGCCGGCGTGGCGATTGCACCGAATGGGGACATCATCGTTGCCGACCCGGGCGCGGGTATGGGCATGCTGTCCCCCGAAAAGCGCCATCCGGATCTACTCGCAGCCTCCAAAGCGAAAGGGGTTCTTGATCCAGAAGAGGTTATCCGCATCGACCCGATTTCTGGAGTACAGACCGTCATCGCCGCTGACAACATGCTCGTCAGCCCCAATGATGTCGCCCTTGAAGAGAACGGTGACATTCTTGTAACAAACAACGCAGAGATCATTCGGCTCACCGGGGGTACCGGCTTCTTAAGCGCCGACACCGCTGTGCTCGACACACCAGTGTACGCGCAGCAGGTCATCTCAACGCCTGCAGGTAGCTGGAACCTTGACGTCGCCCCTTGCGCGCCCTCCATTGCGAATGTCACACCTTCGACCATTCCGGCCGGCGACGCCGCTACGCTCATCACGGTCACGGGCTCTTGTTTCATTGCGAGCTCGGTTGCGTCTTTCAACGGCATGGCCCTCCCCACAACCGTGCTCGGCGCCGGCAGCCTGGAGGCGATGGTGCCAGCCGCCCAACTCGCCACCGCCGGCGTCTTCGATGTCGTCGTAACGAACCCTCCGCCCGCCGGGGGACCTTCGGGCCCTTTCAGCATCAGCGTGAATGATCCAGCGATCAGCAGCTTGGCACCACCAAATGTATGCGCCGGCGACCCGGCTTTCGTCAATCTCACTGTCAATGGGGCGAACTTTGCAGCCGGCGCAATAGTGAACTGGGACGCTGCGCAGCTGGGCACCACTTTCGTAAACAGCACGTTGCTCAACGCCGCCCCTCAGGGTTTGCACAACACCGTCGGGACGCCCTCAATCACAGTCGTCAACAACCCCGGCGGGGTGGCGTCAACCGGCTTCTCTTTTCCTGTCGTAGGTCCATCCAACAGCGGGCTGAACCCACTTTCGACGATCGTGGGTGGTCCGAGTTTCCCGCTGATCGTCACCGGCGGTTGCTTCGTCATGGGCTCGACGGTGTTGTTCAACGGTACGCCCGTCGCGACGGTCGTCAACACGGGCGGGCAGGTCACCGGCACCATCCCCGCCGCGTTAATCGCCGTAATAGGGACGGTCCCGGTCCAGGTTATGAACCCAGGCGGCGCGCTGTCGGCCTCGCTGAACTTCGACATCAACAACCCGGTTCCCACGCTGACTGCCTTGGGTCAGAACAGCGCAACGGCCGGTGATCCTGGGTTTATGTTGACCCTGACAGGCGGAGGCTTCGTCAACGGTTCGACGGTCTTGTTCGACGGCGTGGCCCAGCCCGCCACTTTCGTCAGCGACACGACCCTGGAGGTCATGGTCACCGCGGCGTAGCTTGCGGTCGCCGGAACGATCAGCGTGACGGTGTTTACCCCCGGGCCGGGGGGCGGCACGTCGACGGCCCTGCCATTTACCGTCAACAACCCCAGTCTCGCAGGGGTGGCGATATCACTTAACCCGAACACTGCAACGGCCGGCCAGACGGGGTTTGCGTTGAACCTGAGCTCAATCAGTCCAGTCTTCGTCAACGGCTCGATCGTCCGGTTAGACGGTGTCGACCAGGCGACCACTTTCGTCAACAGTATGATCCTGCAGGCAATGCTCTCAGCGGAGCAGCTTGTCGCCGGAAACTATCTCGTGACGGTTTTCAACCCCCCTCCCGGAGGCGGGATGTCAACGCCTTTGGCTTTTTTTGTCATTAACCCGGTTCCCACGGTGACTTCCCTGAGTCCGAACAGTGCGACGGCGGGCGATCCGGGGGGGGGTACGGTGACCGTGATGGGCGGAGGCTTCGTCAACGGTTCGACGGTCTTGTTCGACGGTGTCGCCCAGCCCACCACTTTCGTCAGCGGCACGACGCTCGAAGCGCCAGTCTCCGCGACGCAGCTGGCCGCCCCAGGAACCTTCAACGTGACGGTATTCAACCCCGCTCCCGGAGGCGGTGTTTCCAACGGTCTTCCCTTCGTTATTGTGGACTCGCCTTCGATCTCCGGACTTACTCCCTCTACGGCTTGTGCTGGAGACGGGAGCTTCTTACTCACTGTAGGTGGATCGGACTTTCTGGCTGGTTCGCAAATCAGCTGGGATGGAGTTGTGCAGCCAACCAACTTTTCCAGTGTTTCGACGTTAACGGCACAGATCCCGGGTGCGCTGCTCGCCGCTCCCGGCAGCAGGACGGTACGGGTCGTGAGTCCCGGAGGAGGAGAGACCGGCCGCCTTCGCTTCACGATCAGGGGGCCTCGCATTGATCAGTTGCGACCGTCATCGACGGCTGCCGGGGGCGACCCTTTTAACCTCGAAGTCTTTGGGCGCTGCTTGCTTGCGAGTTCCACCGTCTTGTGGAACAACCAGGCGCTGCCGACGAGCTTTGCGCCGCTCGGCGGCGGGTCGCTGGTTGCGCACGTGCCGATGAACCTCATCGCGGTGGCCGGACAAGCCGCCATCACGGTAAGAAGCTCGTCACAAGCGATATCCGGAAGCGAGGATTTCCTCATCGTGGCGCCTGCTGTGAACGACGTGAACGTTGTCACAGAGTCGACTTCATCGGACGGAACAACCGTCTCGATCTCGGGCACAAACTTCGTGCCAGGCTCGATCGTGCGATTCGCGGGCCAGCCGGTCAGCACAACCTTTCTGGGCCCGAACTTACTGAGGGCCTTCATTCCGGCGAGCTTGCTAATGAGTAACCCGAACGGCGCGATCACAGTGGAGAGTCCGGGGGGCTCCCTCTCGAACCCCGTCGGACTGCCGCTTGTAAACCTCACCTCTGCCTTGCTAAACGGTCGCGTGGGATCTACATACGGGGCGGGACTCAACGCCGCGGGTGGCGTCCCTCCTTACGCATGGTCAATCACGGGTGGCACGTTGCACCAGGGCTTGCAGCTCAACCCGGCGGGCTCGATCGGCGGTGTTCCCGGCGAGGCGGGCAACTTCTTTGTGACTCTCGAAGTGGAGGACAGCTCGGGACAAACAGCGTCTCAAGCCGTCCCGTTGTCAATTCTTGGGGTGATTCTGTTGAGTCCATCGAAGTTGTCGATTGATCTGACGCCGGACGGCACCGTCGTGGACCGGACCGTCACGGCTTCGGTTGAAGGTGGCCCGGTTGAGATTGCGGCAAGCGCTTCAACGACTTCAGGGGTTGACTGGCTAAGCGTTTCACCGCAGACCACCACCGCGGACCAGGGCGCCCCGGCCGCCACAACGGTGACGATCGACTCCGAAGCATTGCCCATTGGCGTGCACATCGGCCAGGTGGACTACGCTCCGACCAATGGTCCAACCAAAGGGTCGGGCTTACCGGCCACCTCGCTCCCGGTGATTGTGACGGTGAACCCTACCCCAACGCTGTTCCAGCTTTCTCAGACAGGTTTGCTCTTTGCGGCTGTGGCCGGAGCCGGCAGTCCGCCAGGGCAGGCCTTCTCAGTGGGCAATATAGGGGTCGGAGATCTTGCCTGGACGGTGGCTTCTTCGACCGTCTCGGGCACGGAGGGCGGAATCAATTGGCTGAGCGCCTCGCCGCCGAACGGTACGAGCACGGCGGGCAATCCTCTTCCCGAAGTCGATGTCGCTGTCGACACGACGGGCTTGGTGGCGGATCGCTACTACGGCCAAGTCGAGGTGGCAGCGGAAGACACCGCAAACTCGCCTCAGGTCGTTACAATTGTTCTTAGTTTGCTAGAGTCAGGCGCGGCTCAGGCGGGTCCGGCCGTCGAACCCCTTGGGCTCTTCTTTGTTGCACCACAAGGCGGTGAGCCTCCGCTGTCAAGGCCCAATGAAATGTCCCCTTCGGTAGCCCAGTAGAAGTGTCGCCTTGGTGATAGGAGAGAATCGTCATCGTCGGGGCTGTGGAACTGTGGGAATCGCGCAGCGATTTCCAAGGAGCGGTGGGAAGGGTGGAAAACCATCCACGGTTCCCCGAGCCCGGCACGGCTGCCGCCACAAGGTTTTCCACGCTTTCCATCCGACCCGGCATTTCCACAGCCCTCTTATGAATTCGCAGATCGTGTTTTCCGCAGCACAGCTCGCCGCCAGGGGTGGTTCGCCGCCGGCTTGCGTCCGGCCACCACGTTCCCCTGCGGTGCCGGCTTCGTCCGCAGCCGTGGCGTCGGCGTGGCGATCACTTCGTGCTCGATCTCGTGCCCCTCAAACCTCACCTGCAAGCTCTCATCGCGCCCCTGTTGGACCGTCACCCGTGCACCCGCCCCCACGCCCTGATTGCGTTTCGGCTTCAACTGCAAACAACGATTCTCGAAACGCACCACCTGGTCGTTGCTCACCACCCGTTCGTACTCCAAGCAGAACACGCCTCGCAGCTCGGTGCCGCGGGGTAGCGCCTGGTGAAAGTCCGCTCCCGCCGCCGGCTCGCAGCAGAAGCGCTCGTTGTGCTCGGCTAAGTACTCCTCGCCGGGGTAACGGTTCGCCGCCTCGTAATCAACGATGCCCCGCAGCCGCATCTTCTTGATCAGGCGGTCCTGGTGCGTGCCGTGATGGCGTTCGACACGTCCCTTGGTTTGCGGCGACGATGCGGCAATGATGCCAATGCCAAGCTTCGCGCACATGCGCCCGAACTGCGTCTCGGGCTTGATGCCTTCCAGTGCTTACCGCGACGTCGGCTGGCGCTGGTAGACGTTTTTCCAGTCGCAGTACAACGCCTTGGGAACGCCGTGTTGGCGCACCCAGGCTTGGAGCAGATCGGCCGCGGCCCAGGTCGTTTCCTGGCCCGAGAAGCGGCACAGTGCAAGACCGGTCGCGTCATCGACAAAGTTCATCAGACAGGCTTTCGGGCCGCGTCCTTCCAGCCAGTGGTGGTGCGAACCGTCGAGTTGAATCAGCTCGCCGAAGTGCGCTTTGCGTTGCCGCCGGCTGCGATGCGGTGGGCGCTTGCGACTCCGGCTCCACAGGCCCGCCGCGAGCATCCAGCGCCGCAGCGTTTCGCGCGGCACTTCCAGGCCCTGATCGGCTGCCAGATGTTCCGACGCCAGCGTCGGCCCGAAGCGCTCGTGCCCCTCGCCCGCATAGTTTGCGTGCACCAACTCGAGAACCTGCTCGCGGCGCTTGTCATCGGCTCGGTTCGAAGCGCGGCCGACGTTACCGTGCACCAAAGCCTTGACCCCGCCTGCTCGGTAACGCTTGTTGAGCCGCTTCGCTTGGCGGTAGCTGACCTCCAGCAGTGCGGTGGCTTCGGTCAACTTCAGTTCCCCTCGTTTCACTCGGCTCAGCACTTCGCCGCGCCTCAACTCCTTGGCACTCATCCATGTCCTTCCCAATCTTTCACCTCCTCGCAGAGGTCCAGATTAGGGGACATTTCTATTGGGCGCTCAAGGGGACATTATCATTGGGCTTCAACAGGCGGTGAGCCTCCGCCAGCGGAAGAAATCGGGATCGCGAACGTCTCTGGTGAGCCCATTATGTTTACCAGCGTCCGCCTTCCGGAAGCGGGTGCCGAGCCCTTCGACCACGGGCCAGCCGAAGGCACTATCGAGCCTGGCGCAACAGCCTCGGTAAGCGTGGATGCTAACCCGGGCAGCCTGGCTCCAGGTGAGTATCGCGTTGCCCTTGAGCTGGCATTTTCGAACGGCGTCGTTCGATCAGCCGAGCTGTTACTGCTGGTGACTCCGCCTGCTGTGGGCCCTCTCAGCCAGTCAGCCGTAGGAACGAAGGGGCAGGGCGGCTGCACGTCGGCTCGGCTGGTGGGGAACTTTACGAGCTTGGGGCAAGGTTTCACAGCTCCCGCTGCTTGGCCCAGTACCGTAGCCGTCGAGGTTGCTGACGACTGTGGCGGGGCCGTCAGCGAGGGTTCGGTCGTGGCCTCGTTCACGGTCGGCTCTTCTTTGGCTCTCGTCTCCCTGGGAGACGGCCAGTGGGAGAACAGTTGGGTGCCGGCCACGGACTCGGCTGGGGCCGTGACCTTAACCGTGGACATGGAGTCCCTGGCCGGTCTGAAAGGAAGCAGGGAGCTGACCGGCTCGATCGCCGTCAACGGTGCGGCTCCGCCCCATGTGCCCGACGGCGCTATTGTCAGCTCCGCCAGCTTCGACCCCGATCTCCCGCTTTCCCCTGGCACTCTTGTGACGATCTTCGGGTCCGACTTATCGCTGGACGAAGCAGCCGCTCCGGCGTTGCCGTTGCCGCTACAGCTTGGAGGTACAAGCGTCCAGATTGCGGGACGGGCCTTGCCATTGCTCTTTGCATCCCCTCGACAGGTCAACGCCCTTGTTCCCTACGAACTCCAGGCCAACACATCGCAGCAGTTGATCATCCGGCGTGGGGGTACGATCAGCCACCCGAGTCGCGTTGAGCTAGGGCGTGTTAACACTAAGTCGCAAAAGCTGCTATACTCGGAGGTATGGAGATCACCGAGCAGCAATACCGCCGCATCGAGCCGGTCCTGCCCCGCCAGCGCGGCAATGTGAGCCTGCCGAACCTCACGGTTTTGAACGCCATGTTGTATGTCGCCGAGCAGGGCTGCAAATGGCGCGGCTTGCCTAAACGCTTCGGTAACTGGCACACCATTTATACCCGCATGAACCGCTGGTCGAAGAACGGCGTGCTCGACGCCGTCTTCGAGAAACTGCAGCGCGAGCAGCTGGTCCGCATCCGAATCGAAGCCGTGTCAATGGACTCGACCATCGTGAAGGTTCATCCCGACGGCACGGGCGCGTTAAAAAAAACGGTCCGCAAGCGATCGGCAAATCCCGCGGCGGATGGACCACCAAGATTCATATGGTTGCCGCAAATGCTCGAACGGCGATAACCTTCGCTCTCTCGCCCGGCCAAGCGCACGACGCCCAGCAGGGCCGCGAACTGCTCGGTGGTCTGGGGCCACTGCCCGAGCCGCTGCCGCTGCTGATGGACGGCGCCTATGAGGACGATCAGACACGCCAACTGGCTTTGGATTTCGGATGGATTCCCGTCGTGCCGCCCCGGCGCACCCGCCTGGAGCCGTGGGAATACGACCGAGCGCTCTATCGCCGCCGCAACGAGATCGAGAGACTCTTCCGACGGCTCAAGGGATTCCGCCGCATCTTCTCCCGCTTCGACAAGCTCGACGTCATGTTCCTCGCCTTCCTCCACTTCGCCCTCATCGTCGAGGCTCTACGTTTCGATACCCTACGTTAGTGTTAACACGCCCTAGCCACCGCGCAACCTGACGTCTTTGCTTTCGCCAGTCGGGAAGGGATTGTCGTGGACCTCGCGGGCCGCCTCGTAACGGTGGACAACCCTGTTGCCCCCGGAGACTTCATCGTGATCTTCGCCGCCGGTCTCGGGGCGGTCGAGCCGGAGGTCGTTTCCGGAGACGCCGCGCCGGTCTCGCCGCTTGCGTTCGCCGCGGGAAGTGTCACGGTAACGATCGGGGGACTACCCGCTCCCGTCTTCTTCGCCGGTCTCACCCCCGGTTTTGCAGGCCTTTACCAAATCAACGCTCTGGTTGCGGAAGAGACAGCCGCCGGGGATGCAGTTCCAATCGTCATCCAGGTTGGCGACGCCGTCAGCCCTCCAGTCACGATTTCGGTCCGCTAGCGTGCCGTCACACGAGTAGCCGAATCGGGCACATCTCGGCACGCCATGCCGGCCCGCGGGCTCGTCATAGCGTGGTCGGTGCTCCGTGTCGAAAACCCTTTGACTGACAAGTGCGATTGCCGTCTGGTCCAGCTCAGGCGGCGGCCTTGACTTTATCCAGCAGCACTGGCAGGTCCACGGGTGAGGCCGCTCGGATCGAAAACGCGTAGCGGCGTTGGGGATCAGTGTCGAGGGTCAGATTGTATCCGCCGGGGCCGAATAGGGTATTTAGCGCCGACTCGATGGGAGCCCTCAACGAGCCGTCCGTCGCCTCGCTGTTCGGGAAGTTCAGACGATCGTTAATGAACAGCTCCCAGGAACCTGGCTCGAGCTTCAGTGCAGCCGGGTAGTCCGGCTCGGCGACGATCGCCAGGGTCAGTTCCAGGCAGCGCCGGAAGGCCTCGATGACACGCTCCTCCGCGGAACCCTCGAAGCCCGCCTTCCCGGCATAGAGCAGACCCAGCCCGGGGTCATCACGGTTTGCCGAAAAGTTGCCCTGTTTGCCGACCAAGACGATGCCCGGGCCCTTGACCATGTGCGCGTAGTCGGCTAGGTCGATCCACTGGGCAGGATGGGTTTTGTCCTGCCGCCAGCGGCCGAAGATGGCAAGAAAGGGCTCCAGACGCAGGTCCGGCGGGGCGTCGGCCAGAAGCTTGACGTGGATGCGCTGGAGCTCGGGCGGCATGAAGATCGTGTCTCGTTTTGCGTGCTTTCGGAGGCCTCTTGGAAGCCGCGCCGGAGCTGCCTAACCCGGGGGTGAATAGAGACTTGGAAAATTCCCGTCTACTGTAGCCTACCCCTCTCACCGAACGCCTTCACGATCGAACCCGTCTAGTCTAGGCGGGTTCAACCTCCCTTTCGAAGGATCGGGCCGGTAGCTGGTGACGGGGTATGAACCACTCAGCTACTGGCCCGACCTGACTCAGCATCGCGGCGCTAGGTTTGAGTGTAGACCGTCTGCGCCTGTTCGATGAACAAAGTCGTTTCCTCGACGCGCCTGCGGGCCCGCTCCGCGCTGATTCCTGCGGGGGGCTCCTGGGCGGCGCGGAAAAAGTTCTCCGCGAAGGGTTTCCAGAAGGTCCCTGCGTCGTAGAAGTGCTTACGAAACTCGGTCATCGTGTCGTACCGGTCTGAAAGAAGCAAGCCGCGGGTGAAGAGCAGCCCGTCGGAGGCCTTCAAGGATGCCTCGAACGACTTTCGAGCCGCGTCTTCCCACAGCCTTTCGTCCAGCGCCAGCGTCGCCTCGAAGTTGAGCCGGTCGGCGTCCTCGAGCATGAACTCAGCTTGATCGACGACTTCGCCGGCGCACTCGCCGACGCCCAGAGACTTCTTGTACTCCCACGGCTGGCGGTTATCCTCGTAGAGTTCGGGCGTCTCGTCAAAGCCCGTCTTGAGGGTGAATTCGTCGAGTTCCTGCTTCATACGAACGCGGCCGAGGCGCCCAGAGAAATCGGCGAAGCTCTCGCCCTCTCGCTTTTCCTTGCCATAGAGATCGCTGAGCTTGGCGATCGCCGCCGGTGCATTCTTGGCAGCCACCTTGCCGACGGTGAGGCCGTAGGAAGCCGCGTTGTTCTTGGTGGTCCCCCCGGCCAGGATCTGGAACACCGGCGCCGAGTGGCTGCCTTTGCGCTGCACCGAGCCGAACAACCCGATGTCGGCAATATGGTGCTGCCCGCAAGAGTTGAAGCAACCGCTGATCTTGACCTTGAGGTCATCGCGATCGGCGAGACGCCCCAGGCCGTTATTGAACTTCTCATACAGCACGGCGGCCAGCCCCCGCGAGGAAGCGATACCAAGTTTGCAGGAATCCGTTCCCGGGCAAGCCGTTACGTCGGCCAGCCGGCCTGCCCCGGCGTCGGCGAGGTGGAGTTCCCTGAGGCCATCGTAAAAGGCCGGTAGATCGCCATTGGATACCCAGCGCACCAGGAGGTTCTGATCGACCGTGGTCCGGACGGTATCCTTGACATGCCGGCGGCACAGGTTGGCGAGTCCGCGCAACTGGTCGGCGGAGATATCGCCGAGGGGAAGGAAAACCTCCACCATCGAGTAGCCTTGTTGGCTCTGCGGCCTCACATTGATCTTGAGCCAGCGCAGCAGCCCGGGATCGGCGTCGTCGGGTACGTCAAGTTCCGAGGGAGGCTTGAGCGGCTGGTCGTCATAATCAGCCATCGCCTGCTCCAGCTCACTCGCCCAACGCGGGTCTTCGTGTAGCTTGCCGCGCTCTTCAGCGACTTGGCGCTTGAACTCCTCGAAACCGAGTTTCGCGATCAGGAACTTCAGCCGGGCCTTGGCACGGTTCTGCTTCTCGCCAAGGCGGGCGAAGACCCGCGCGATGGCCTGAGCCAGGGGCAACATCTCGTCGGCCGACACGAACTCACTGTAGAGTTCCGCTTGGAAGGGCAGCGCCCCGAGTCCGCCGCCAACGAACACCTTGAAGCCCTCGATCTCGGCGCCGTTGGTTTGCCGAACCTTCGCGATGGCCCCGATGTCGTGCATGCGCGCCAGGCCGCAGGCATGGTCATCGCAGCCCGAGTAGGCGATCTTGAACTTGCGGCCGAAATTCTGCGCGTCGGGATGCCGCAGCAAGAAGTACGCCATGGCCCGCGCGTAAGGCGTGACGTCGAACGTCTCGTCGGTGCAGACCCCCGCTTGCGGGCAGGCCGTCACGTTGCGGACCACGTTGCCGCAGGCTTCACGGGTGGTGATGCCGACTTCAGCCAGCCGCCTCATCAGATTAGGCGTGTCGTTGATGTCTAGGTAGTGGTACTGCACGTCCTGCCGCGTGGTGATGTGGGCCACACCCACGGCGTACTCCTCACTGAGGTCAGCCAGTTGGGTCATCTTGTCGGCGTCCACGACCCCCAGCGGGATCTTGATGCGCTGCATCTGAACACCGTCTTGCCTCTGGCCGTACACCCCGTGCCGTAAGCGAAACTCAAGGAAAACCTTCTCCGCCATCTGGCCTGCTTGCACTCGGCGAAGTTCGGTCTCGAAGACGTCGATCTCTTCTTTTTGGTCTGAAGGAAGATGCGCCCAGCGGTTGGCATCAACGGAACTGGTCGCACTCGTCGCCGTAGCCATGGATCCACCCTTCCTTGCGATCGCGCAATCTCTACTATGCTGGTAGGGATTAGCAATTGCCTATCTCTACTATCTTGATAGAAATAGACTCCTTTTGTCAATCGCGAGCACCCCCGACTATAGGGAGAAGACGCCGAGGACCGCGTGCGGGCCGGTAAGTCTCACGGAATCAAAGGCTAACTGGGGGAAACTATTGACTCCCGCATAATATAGAGTCAGTCAAAACAAAGAGAAGACTGTTTCCAGAAGGCCGTGATCAAACGCGGTTTGCGGTACATGCGGCGGAGTGCCTTGCGGGCCCGCTCGTTCAGCTCGCCGTAGTCTTTCGGACAGACGTTCGGCAACTCGTGCTGCTTCCAGTAAGCCCAGATGTATTCCACCGGATTCAACTCCGGCGCATAGGGTGGCAAGTACTCGGTTGCGATGTGGCCTTCGGAGAGTTCGATGAACTCTTGCACCAGGCGGCTACGGTGCGCCGGCAGCCGATCCCAGACGATCAGCAGCGGGCGATCGATATGACGTACCAACGCCTTGAGAAAGTCGGTCACTTGCTCTTTGCCGATCGCACCGGGATAGAGCCGGAAGTAGAAGTTACGCAGCGTCAGCCCCGCCGAGACGGAAAGCTTCTCCCAGTTGAAGTTAAACTGCAGCACCGGTGTTTGGCCACGTGGCGCCCAGGTGCGGCAGCGATGCGGCTTCTGACTCAATCCGCTTTCGTCGATGAAGACGAGCGTACGGCCTTCGTTTTGGGCTTTTTTTTAATGCGCTTCCAGGTCTTGCGCTTCCAGGTGCGGATCCGCTCTTCGTTGCGCTCGCGCGCCTTTCCGGCCGGGCGTTGCGGGCTCCAGTCGAGCGCTCGCAGGATCTTCCAGGCGTGGCCTGCGTGGTATGCGACCCCGAACTCGTCTCCGGTCAGCCGAGCCACCCGCGGACAGCTCCACAGGGGCGTTGGGAAGCCGTGGGCTTCCGGGCCTTCCAGCAGCAGCGACGTCAGGCGTTCGCGTTGTGCGGCATCGAGGAGCGGCTTGCGTCCGGCGCGCCCGGCCTGGCGGAGTCCGGCCGCACCCTGCTCGCGGTATTGCCGCCGCCACTCACTGACGGTTTGGCGAGCGACGTTCAGCCGTCTCGCCGTCTCGGACTGATTGTGGCCTTGGTGGAGCAGCCGCATCGCTTCGAAACGGCGCTTCTCCAGCGCCTTGAAATCCCGCTTCACACCTTTGGGGTTGCCCATACATATATAGATGCTCCACACTGTCAAAAAGTGTCATAATAATTTGCGGGATTCAATAGGTCTACATGAATCGTGACCCGCGGGCCGGGGTGGCCTTCGATGCTCACTTCGATCGCGGCAGTGTAGTCCCCCGCAGCCAAGCCAGCCGTCTCAACCGCAACGTCCAACGTGCCATCGCCTGGGAAGCTGCCCGTCTCCAGTCCGAGGCTAACCCATGTGCCGCCGGCCGAGGTTGTCACGTTCGTGTTCCAACGTCGTCCCCTCGGACCGAACAGCGAGATAGTCTGGGAGAATGGGTTGTCCCCTCCTTGAACGGCGTCGAATCGCAGGCGCCGGTCGCGCTCGAACACTCGAACGGCGGGGAAGTCGGCGACCGGGTAGAGGAATCGCAGACCTTCGAACTCGGCCGGGAACAGATCCCTTTTGATCTCGCCGGTGTCGATCAGCGACTCCATGATGGTCGGCCCGACAACGCAGTTGTCATTGTGGCCGAGGCCCAGCGCGTGGCCCAATTCATGCACCAGCACCGACTCGAAGTCGATTTGGTCGGGGCCCGGGCTGGTGTGCAGAGGCAACTCCGGGTTGAAGAAAATGTCGGACTTGCCGATCGCCCTGTCCGGACCCCCATCGCTGAAGACAAACGTCACCGCGATGATGGTCTGGCTCGCCGTCGTTGGCAGGAATTCGGGCGGCTCGGGGCCGGGCGGCAGAATGGGGGAGTTGTCGTCGAGACAGCCGACAAGTGGTATGCCACCGGTATCGCTGCCGACTGGGAAACAGCGCTAAAGGTCGGCTGGGCCGAGGCCGTCGCCCTCGTCGAGCACCTGCACGGGACCACCGCCGAACACGCCAACCGCATCGTTGGCACGATCGGCGATGCGCTACCGGGCTACGCTGCCGGCAAGCTCAACAACCGTGGCTTCCCAAACGACAGCGCCTATGTGACGCTGCAGATCGGCATCCCGAAGTCACTGCGGCGCACGGGCCGGCCGTTCGAGCCTTAGCACGCGGTGCCTCGCCTCCGTGCCGCGACCGCGACGGAGCGGGGAGGGGGTGCTATCACTGCGGCTGCACGTTCCGCGACAAGTCTGACTAGGTCACCGCCTGCCGACACGCACGGCACGGAACCCACGATATCTTCGGGCGACCTGCAGTCACTGTCAAACCTCCGTCCTTCAGTGGACAGCTCCGCGCCGACCGAGAGTCAGGCGCTCGCGGCGCTCAGGGCTCTGCCAAGCTAACGGTAGTACCGCCGCAAGCGTTTCGTCGAGCGTTCGCATCCCATCTTCAGTCGCCCCGATTGTAGGACCGCGCCGTCGTGTGAAACTCCCGTAACACAATTGCGTGTAGCGCAGGGCTGGAACAGACCTGGGGCCGTTCTCGCCCATTTTATTGATCACGGCATTTGTTACCAATGATGCGATTGGCAGCGAGGCGGACACCCGGTGCCGCCGCAATGCAGCTCTCCGTCATCCCGAAACCGGTCACCACATTGCCTTCGATGACGTTGTCCCTGGTCACGGCGGGGCGCTCGGCTTGGCGGCCCAGGTAGATGCCCGTGCGCAGCAAAGCAGGCTCTTCGAGCCAGAAACGGCAGCGAAGGTCCACCGAGCCCTCCACGCATTGCACCCGGTTCAAGTTGCGGAAGCGATTGTTGACGACGCGATGGCCGCTGCCGATGATGAACAGGCCGCCGTACACCGCGCCGTCCACCTCGTTGTCTTCAATCACGATCTGCTCGGACTCCATGTCGGGGTTGGTGTTGTTCATGGTGATCGCGAAGTGGCCCAGAGGGTAGTCGACCGCCGTCCCTTTGTTGGTGCAGCGGTTGCCGTGCACCTCGCCGTGGTGAAAGCCGTCGAGGTCGATGCACTTGCCGTTGATCTCGTCGAAGGAGTTGTTGGCGTAGATGCTCTGATCGGTGTTGCCGGCCGTGTCAATGCCGACCGGGTATCCTTTTCCTTCGACATCGGCGTAGTGGAAGGGATAGCCGATGCGCTCACCGTGATTACCCTCCACACGGATGCGCGTGGCGTGGCCGACCTGAATGGCGTCGCGGGCGATGTACTTGAACCGGTTGCCCTCGATCAGCCCGTCACGGTTGCGCGGCGATTCGTAGCGCGAGTGCGTCCAGATGCCATTGCCGCGGACGTTCTCGAACGTGCAGTTGCGGATGACGAAGTCCGCCGTGCCTTCTTCGAGTAGGATGCCTCCAGAAGTGTTGTTGCGTCCCTTCTCGTTGAGCGAACCCGAGTTGCGGATATGCACGTCCTCGATTCGCACGTCGTGGCCTTGGTTGACGATGATCGGGAAGGCCCAGATTTCGGAGAAGCGTATGGTGGCGATGTGCAGGCCGCGCACGTCTTCGAAAATGACGCCGTTGTTCGAGTAGAAGGACGTGAAGGTTTCGTTGGCCGGTGGAATGCCGACCCGTTCCTTCACCGCCTTGCGATGGCCTTCGATGGAGAACCCTGACAGCTTGACGTTCTCGGCGGAGCGGAAGGTCAACACGGCGCGCCCCGCGAACGCCGGTGAAACGCGAAGGGTGGTGCCCTCGGGATGGCCGATCACGTCGAGATCGCCGGTCCCTTCAGGGGCGTCGATCGGCGACGACACCTCGATCACGCCCGGCGCCAGTTGAATTTCGCTCGTACCTTCCGCGATGGCCCGGCGAAGGCCGTCTTCGGTTCGGATGAGGTTGGAGTCGGTCGGCGCGCCGCAATACACAAGGCAGAGCAGAGCCGCCGGAAGGACCGGGTAGTGAGGACGCAGGCGGGCTATCAACGCTCCCTCACGGTCGCGGCTCGGCAGGCGGCTGCGGCAAACGTTTAAGCTTGCGCTCCACCAAATCCTTCATATCTTCATAGATGCGCTCGGCCAGCTTCATGTTGATCTCGTCATACACGTGTACCCCGTCCCAGAAGTACTCCTCGGCCGGCAACAGGTAGTCGCCCAGGTTCAGGAACACCACGTCGGGATACTTCGCCTGCAGCCCCTCGATCTGCCGCCCCGCCTCGCGGTACAAGTCATTGAAGGCGTCAAGCCATTCGACCGCCGCCTCTTCTTCGATGTTGAACCCGCGTTGCAGCGCGGCAATCGTGTACTCGCGGTCGAAAGCGCCGGTTGGTTGCAGCACGAAGACGGGTTCGAAGTCGTAGGTCTTCGACAGATCGATGAGCTTCTGCCAATTCGTCAGATACTCGGCGACGAAGCACCGCGCGTAGTCGGGGTCGTCCCGGATCTGCGCCGGCACCAACGCGTGAGGCGCGCGCAGCAGACCCTTCGCTACCGTGCCGGCAGCGGCGGCCTCGTCGCCGGCAACCACCCCAGCGTACAGACAGGGCGGCATACAGATGGCTGCGATCCAAAACGATGCGGAACAGCGAGTCCCGGTGCCTCTCCCGATAGAGGTCCCAGGCCTCCTGCATTACTTGGAAGTTATAGGGGAAGTTCGGACGCGCGTCGTACATCAAAGGCATGCCCATGTCGTTATGCCCGTCGTAGAACACCAGGATGTCGGGTTCGTAGTCCGCCACCGTAAACATGAAGTGGATGATCGACTGCCGCGAGACCGATGACTGAATCCCGGCGTTGATGACCTCGATGTCGCGGCCTGGATACGCCTTCTGAAGCAAGGTCTTGAGCGACCCGGGCAGCGTCGTCTCGAAGGTCGTGGCGATCTCCACCGCCGACCCGCCCAGCACCGCCAGCCGCAACTGCCCGGGCGGTTTCGCTCGCGGCAGCTCATAATCCGGCGCGCTGACGCGCAGCCCGTCGTCGTTGGTGTAGTGATGCACCTGCTCGGCGTGGTGCGACATCTCGAACGTTTCCGAGCTGACGTACCTCAGGTTCGCTTGCGGCCGGAACATCACATAGGGATAGAGCTGACCGTAGAACGGCAGCGCCCCCGGCGGCGTAGCGCGCGAGGCCAGATAGGCTTCCGCCAGCACGATCGCCAGAACGCCCGACAGCAAGACGATGGCCGAGTATTGTAGGAACCCTCTCAAGCGCTTACTCATGGATGCGGCGTAGGGGCCGACTGCTGCGTCGGCCCGGGGCGTCGGCGTTCTTGAAGCGGCGTAAATAGGAGCCGACGCTGTGTTGGCCCTGGGGCGGCTCGCCAGCCCCGGAGGGCGGAGACAGCGCTCCGCCCGTACGATCCGCATGATCCCTCCGGGACAGTCTACTAGGAAGCCCTCTCCATTGCTCAGGAGGGGGCTGTCTGATAGCGTGAACCGTATGGCTCGCATCCGCGCCAACGACCCAGCGGCGCGTGCGCATTGGCGCGGCTTGGCCAACGAGTTTTCCGAGAGCGGATGGTATCACAGCATCGAGCTGCCCGACGGACAGGTCCTCGAAGGGCTGCAGAGCCTCGAGCAGCAGAAGCAGCGGCTGCGGCGCCTCCCCGTGCCCGACGACCTCTCGGGCAAGCGAGTGCTCGATATCGGGACCTGGGACGGCTGGTTCGCGTTCGAGATGGAGCGACGCGGCGCCGACGTCACCGCCATCGACCACATCGAGCAGCCGGCTTTCTATCTCGCCCGCGACCGGCTCGGCGCCAAGGTGAACTACCGCGTCATGGACGTGTACCAGCTCTCGGCCAAGACGGACAGACGCTTCGACCTGGTCCTCTTTCTCGGCGTGCTCTATCACCTCAAGCACCCGCTGCTGGGCCTCGAGAAGGTGTGCGAGGTCACGCGCGACACGGCGTTGGTCGAGTCCTACGTGATCGACGAAGGCCTCCCGGCCGATGGCCAGGCCGGCAGCGCGCCGGTGATGGAGTTCTACGAAGAAGACGAGCTGGCCAACCGCCTCGATAACTGGGTCGGTCCGAACACGGCCTGCCTGCTGGCGCTGTGCCGCGCGGCGGGGTTCGCACGGGTCAAGTTGTTGAGCGTGATCGAGCAGAGGGCTCACGTGGCCTGCTACCGGCATTGGGATCCCGAGCCCGACAACCCGACCGAGCCGCGGCCCGTTCTTTCAGAGGCCCTCAATCTGCGCACGGCGGAGACGCATTTCGAAAGCCGGCTTGACGACTATGTCTCGCTGTGGTTTGAGTGGGACGGACGAGAAGCAGGTGAGCACGGGCTGGAGAACGCCAACGTCTTACCGGAGATCGGAGGCTACGGCGTGCGTCCGATCTTCGTCGGCAGGAAGACCGCGAACGCCTGGCAGGTCAACTGCAAGCTGCCGCCGGGCCTGGCACCGGGCGCGCACGAGGTGCGGGTCCGGACCGCGGGCAGCCTCTTCAGCGATCCTGTCGAGATCGTGGTTGATGGCGAGCCGCGGCCGATGGACTTGAGCCGTCTGAGAATCGTCGGCCTGACGGACACGGAGACGTTCGACGAGGACCGGGTGTGGCTGGGCAAGGAGACCTGGGCGTCGTTGTGGGTCGAGGGTCTTCCCGCGTCCGTCCGCCGGGAGCACCTGAAGGTGCGCTTCGGTGAGGCCGCGCTCGCTGTGAGTTACGTCGGCCCCGCTGACAAGGACGGCTACCGGCAGGTCAATGTGCAGCTTCATCCGAGTACGGTGCCGGGGGAGTATTCGGTGGCGGTGAGCTGCGGCGGGAAGGTGTCGGCGCCGGTACCGGTGAGGGTCAGTCATCCCGACGAGGCCGGGCGATAGACACCTACCTGCAGAGAGAAGCCGTCCACGGCGCGAGACCAGTGGTGCGCAAAGAGAGAGGTGCTCGTTGCGCCAGCTACACTGATCGTCAGCGCAATGTCCTGAGCTCTGTCAGGGCAACGCAACCCACCCGGATTGTGGCTATCATCGCGGATATCCTTTCGAGCCGCCGCTCAGTTTGTGTTGGCCGCCGCGCGGTCGAACACTTGGTCAGCTTCCCCGTAGATTAGTTCGGCGAGGTGGTCGTTGGTGTCGTCGTAGACGTGGACCAGGTCCCAGAAGTGGTCCTTGGCCGGGTGGAGGGAATTGCGTAGGTTCAGGAACGTGCGCTCGGGGTGCGCCCGGGCGAGGGCTTCGGCTTGGCGGTCGGCTTCTTCGTAGAGAACCGTGAAGGCGGCGATCCAGTCGAGGGCGCCTTCTTCGGTTAGATTGAAGTCCCGCACCGTCAGGGGTACGGCATAGTCCCGGTCGAGGCCTCCGGTGGGTTGCAGCACACAGATCGTCTCGAAGCCATAGGCCTTCGACAGCTCGAGCAGGCGTTCCCAGTTCGACAGATAGGCGGCGATGTGCTTTTGCGCGAACTCGGGGTGACTGAGGACGTGGTCCGCCGACACGGCGTTGGGGGCTTTGTTCAGCCCCAGGGCGACATTCGAGACGGTCTTGGCGGCCTCATCCTCCCACTGCACCCGCAGCGCGGCATAGAGGCGGCTGCGGTTGAGAAGCAAGCTGAGCACGGGGACTTGACTTTCCTGGCGGTAGGCGCCCCAGGCCCCTTGCATCGCTTGGAAGTTGTAGGGATAGTTGGCGCGGGATTCGTAGGTGAGCGGCAGGCCGATGTCGTTGACGCCGTCGTAGAGGATGACGACGTCGGGTTGGTAGTCCCTCACAGTGAAGAGGAAGTGCGCGATCGACTGACGCGAGACGCACGATTGAATGCCGGCGTTGATGACCTCGACGTCGCGGCCAGGGTGCTTCTCCTGTAACAGGCGTTTGAGCGAGCCGGGCAGAGTCGTCTCGTAGGTGCTGCCGAGCTGCACGGCGGAGCTGCCGAGAAAAGCGATCCGGAGCTGGCCGGCGGGCTTGGCTCTGGGCAGCTCGTAGTCGGGGGAGCTGACGCGGAAGCCGTCCTCGTTGGTGTAGTGGTAGACCCTGCTTTGGTAATGCGACATGGCGAGCGTGTCGGGAGTCACGTACGTCGCGCTGGCGTGGGGCCGGAACATCACGTAGGGATGCAGCTCGTTGTAGAACGGGAGGACCAGCCGCGACGGCGCACGATACGCGAGATACGCTTCCGCCAAGCCTATGGCCAGCAGGGTCGAGGCCAGCACGATGAGCGTATACTGTCGCACCGAAACGGACTTCTTTGAAGAGGACATGCAGGTGGCGGCACTATCGCGCGGGGTGGCGGGGGCCGCCAAGAGGGCGAAGTTCACCGCAGTATACAATGGGGGCGATTCGCGACCGTTGGGCGGCCAGACCACGGCGGCTTTTCGTCTTTGCCATCCACCGGGTGTCGGGAGGCGCACGGCTCAAACGCCCTGCCGGGGCCGGCATCGTTTAGGGACTATCCTTCCGTGCCGCATGCTTCAGCTTGCGGTCCCAGCCCTCGCGAACTTAGCGGACGGATCTGGCCCCGGACTCCTGCCTCAGAGGTGCGCAATCCGGTTTAATTAGGAATCGCGCGCGGAGGCCGACCACGTTGGGTGCACTCACATTCGTGATACTGAGTGTGTTGCCCGGCGGGTGGGTAACGTTCGGCGCCCCTCTGTGCGGATTCGGGTTTTGGTCCCGTCTGCTGACCGGCGTGGCGCTGACTCCCCCGGTTCTCTGCTCGGAGTTCTATGCTCTACGCCTGGCAGGGGTTTCGTTTGAATCTTCCGCGGCGTTGCTGCCGTGGTTGAATCTACCAGCCGTCCTTTTGATCGCCCGGCGGTTTGACCGCAGCTGTCTGCCCAATAGCAAGATGCTTCTGGGGGCCGGGCTCGTTCTGTTCGCCCCACTGGGTCTCCTTTTTGCCCAGTGGACGCAACCGGAAGGCCGCGCCTACTCCTGGCATGCCTGGATGCACAGCGACGTCGTTTCGATGATCGCGAACGGCCATCTCATGGTAGGCGAGCCCGAGATGGCCGGCGTAAGGCTGGCGTACCCGTGGCTGGGGCATGCATACCAGGCTGTGCTGAGCTACCAACTCCACTCGCCGCCTGCGTGGAATTTTGTCTGGGTCAACTTGGTTTGGCTCTTGACGATCTACGGGTTAACCGCACTACTGGTCGGTGAACTGGGGGGGGAACCGCTTTTCGAAAGTGACGTCGGCAATCTGGCTTTTTTTGGCGTCAACATCGCCGGATACGTCTTGCTAAAGCTCCTTCCTCTTGCGGAGGAGTGGCAACTCTGGGGCGACCGCCGTTACACGCCGTGGCTCGAAAAACTCTCCGTGTTTAACCAAATGCCTCTGGCGCTCGGGATGTTTTTGGCGTTGGCGTATGTTCTGCTTCTACGGGAGCCGCACAGTTTCCGATTCGACCGCGTGGGAGCAGCTTCACTTCTGGTCCTTGGGATGGTCATGATCTACCCGCTATATCTGCCGGTGGTCTGCGCTCTCGTCGGAGGATTTGTGTTTGCGGTCTTCGTCGATGCGAAGTTGCTCCGCTCTCCGGCGCCGTATTGGCCGATGGTCGCGCTAGGGGCGACTACGCTGATATCGGCGGGGCTGGCGTGGGTGCTCGTCAGCGAGGTCACCGCCGACCGCGTGGCACCGGGTTTCGACGTTCTGCCGAGCCAGGGCGAGACGTTCCGCAAAGCGCTGCAGGCTCTGATCGTGACCTCCCCATTGCTGGCCGGGGTGGCGGTGGCACTGCCGCGCGTTTGGCGTCGAAGCCGTGTGCAAGCACTGACTCTTCTGTGGGGTGGAGCGGCGAGTGGCGCTTGCTATGTGGTATTTCGGATTCCGGATTACGCAAATGAATACAAGTTCGTCTTCACGGCGGCCCTGTGCCTCTTCCCCTTCCTGGCGCTCGCGCTCGAGCCGCCGTTCGAGCGACTTGGACGGTTGGCCGCGCCCGCGTTGGGGATCGTGATCCTGCTTTTAGCCATCCCCGCGACGGACCCGACACTGCGCTCGCGGAGCTGGACGGCCGAGCCGCTGCCCCAACTCGATGTGAGCGGGTTCGACTTGCGCCTCGACAAGAGCGAACCCTTCGCCCTTCTCTGTGATGTCATTCGCGAACAGACACCCATCGACAGCATCCTGGTGGCTGCGACGAACAAGCTCACCTACCTACCCTCACGCGGCGGCAACTCTACGTGGCCCCAGCAACGAGCAAAGTCCATCCTGGTGTGGATATCACGAGCGATTTCATTCTGACTAGGGTGCGAGGCTACGACGAGGCCTTGGTGCGGTCGCGGCAAAGGCTTGTGAAGACTCTGGTCAGCGACGCGGCCGAGGCGCCACGGGAAGAGGCCCTCGATGAGATTCTAACGCTGGGCCGGCCGTTGGTTTTCGTTGTGGATGAACAAGCGCACAGTGACTTCCTCGCGTGGCTTCAACGCAAAGAGAGGGGTTTTCTGCTGGTCAAGGACACGGGCCTTGTGGCTTGGTTGATTGATAAGGACGGCCGCTGAGGGTTCGCCAAGTCTAGAGGTGTGCGGCGCCGCCCGGCGTGCTACGCTCGACACGCACCCAATCCTGGGACTTCCCATGCGACTTTGTGTGTGCCTTACAGTGTTGCTGATGGCCGGCGCTACCTCAGCCCAGCAGCCCCGCATCGCGGTAGGCGGGATGCTCCACGAGTCGAACACCTACAGCAAGTTGAAAACGGGGCTGGCGGAGTTCCACAACAAGGGCCTCTTCCGCGGGGAAGAAATCGTCAGCGAGTTCGAGCACGCCAACAACGAGATCACCGGCTACATCCAGGGAGCGAAGGAGTACGGTTTCGATCTGTACCCTACGATCGTCGGTTGGGCCGTTCCCTCCGGTCCCGTCACCGACGAGGCCTTTGAGGCCATCACGGCTGAGTTGGTCTATCGTTTGAAGGCAGCCCCGCAGTTGGACGGTCTGCTGGTAGCTCTTCACGGGGCGATGGTCAGCGAGTCGCACTCCGCTGCCGATGCCGAGGTCGTCCGCCGCGTGCGGGAAGCGATGGGCCCGGCTTTCCCTATCGTTGTGACGCATGATTTTCACGCCAACGTCGGCGAGGAGATTGTCGAACTCTCGACCGCGCTGCTGACGTACAAAGAGAATCCGCACATCGATCAGCGCGAGCGTGGGCTTCGGGCCGCTCGGATCGTAGCCGACATTGCCCGGAGCAAGGTTCGTCCGACCCAGGCGATCGTCAAGCCACTGCTCTATCTCACGAAGATCCACCAGTACACCAAGCGCGAACCGCTGCTCGCCATCGTCGAAGAGACTCGGCGCTTGGAGAAAGATCCGCGCTTCCTGGCGGTCAGCCTCTCGGGAAGCTACCACTATGCCGACGTGCCCAACATGGCGCCCAGCGTCGTTGTAGTCACAGACAACGATCGAGAACTGGCTGAGCAAGAAGCCCAGCGGCTCGCCGACATGCTCTGGGAGCGGCGTGATCAATTCCGCCTGACATTGCCCGACGCCGCCACGGCCGTCGGACAAGCGATCGGCGGCGACAAGTTCCCCGTCGTCCTCGTCGAAACCGGAGACAACATCGGGGGCGGCGGCCCGGGCGACAGCACGTTCATCCTCAGCGAGCTGATCCGGCAGGGGGCAGAGGGCTGGGTCGTCGCTCTGTTTGATCCGAAGGCCGTCGAGCAAGCGGTCAAGGTCGGGGTCGGCAACGAGTTCGAGGGCGAGGTCGGGGGCAAGACCGACGGGCAACATGGCGCCCCGGTTGGCATTCGAGGCACGGTTAAGCTGATCTACGACGGGCGGTACATCGAAACCGAAGTCCGCCACGGCGGCCAGCGATACCTCGACCAGGGTCTTTCCGCGGTCCTCCACGCACAGGGATCGACCCGAGATCTCCCTAACATCGTGCTGCTGGTGAGCTGGCGCCACACCCCCTTCAGCATTCACCAGCTAACGAGCGCCGGGATCTATCCCGAGAAGCAGCGCATTCTGGTGGTCAAGGCGGCCGTTGCCTTCCGAGCCGCCTACGAGCCCATCGCCGGCCGCATCATCGAGGTTGACACGCCGGGCTACACGACCGTCAACCCAAACAATCGGGTCTACAAGAACATTCGACGGCCGATGTACGGTGTGAACTAGGGCGTGTTAACGCTAACGTAGGGTATCGAAACGTAGAGCCTCGACGATGAGGGCGAAGTGGAGGAAGGCGAGGAACATGACGTCGAGCTTGTCGAAGCGGGAGAAGATGCGGCGGAATCCCTTGAGCCGTCGGAAGAGTCTCTCGATCTCGTTGCGGCGGCGATAGAGCGCTCGGTCGTATTCCCACGGCTCCAGGCGGGTGCGCCGGGGCGGCACGACGGGAATCCATCCGAAATCCAAAGCCAGTTGGCGTGTCTGATCGTCCTCATAGGCGCCGTCCATCAGCAGCGGCAGCGGCTCGGGCAGTGGCCCCAGACCACCGAGCAGTTCGCGGCCCTGCTGGGCGTCGTGCGCTTGGCCGGGCGAGAGAGCGAAGGTTATCGCCGTTCGAGCATTTGCGGCAACCATATGAATCTTGGTGGTCCATCCGCCGCGGGATTTGCCGATCGCTTGCGGACCGTTTTTTTTAACGCGCCCGTGCCGTCGGGATGAACCTTCACGATGGTCGAGTCCATTGACACGGCTTCGATTCGGATGCGGACCAGCTGCTCGCGCTGCAGTTTCTCGAAGACGGCGTCGAGCACGCCGTTCTTCGACCAGCGGTTCATGCGGGTATAAATGGTGTGCCAGTTACCGAAGCGTTTAGGCAAGCCGCGCCATTTGCAGCCCTGCTCGGCGACATACAACATGGCGTTCAAAACCGTGAGGTTCGGCAGGCTCACATTGCCGCGCTGGCGGGGCAGGACCGGCTCGATGCGGCGGTATTGCTGCTCGGTGATCTCCATACCTCCGAGTATAGCAGCTTTTGCGACTTAGTGTTAACACGCCCTAGTGTAGTGCACTATAAATAATGTAACTTATATTGACTTCCCATCGTCTCTATTAACAGGAGGCATGGGATGCGAAGAGCACAACCAGTAACTTTGAACACAGCGCAATGCAAGCAGTTGGACCGCTACGCGCGCGGTCGCCAAGTCGCCGTTCGTCTCGCCCTGCGAGCCAGGATTGTCCTGCTGGCCGCCGACGGTCTCGAGAATAAGCAGATCGCCGCACAGCTCGGTGTCTCGCGGCAGTTGGTGGCCCGCTGGCGCACGCGCTTTCTCGAAAGCAGCATCGCCGGCATTGCAAAAGACGCCCCACGGCCCGGTCGTAAACCTGCCGTCTCGAAGCAGAAAGTACAGCAGATCATCCACAAGACCACCCGCGAGAAACCGTCCAACGCCACCCACTGGAGCCGCCGCACCATGGCCGCCGCGGGCCGGCGTCAGCGCTTCCACCGTGGGACGGATTTGGCGCGCCCATGGCCTCAAGCCCCACCGCGTCAAGACCTTCAAGCTCAGCAATGACCCGCGTTTCGCCGAGAAACTCGACGACATCGTCGGACTCTATCTCAATCCGCCTGAGCATGCTCTGGTTCTCTCGCTCGATGAGAAGTCCCAAATCCAAGCCCTCGATCGCACCCAGCCCGGCCTGCCGCTCAAAAAGGGACGCGGCCAAACGATGACCCACGATTACAAGCGCAACGGCACGACCACCCTGTTTGCGGCGCTCAACAGCCTTGACGGCAGCGTGATCGCCGAGTGCATGCCCCGACACAGCCACCAGGAATGGCTGCGCTTCCTGCGCTTAATTGACCGCCGCACTCCCAAGGACAAACAGCTTCATCTCATCGTGGACAACTATGCCACCCACAAGCATGCCGCTGTGAAGCGTTGGCTCGATCGTCACCCGCGCTTCCACATTCATTTCACCCCGACCTCGGCGTCGTGGCTGAACATGGTCGAGCGATTCTTTCGCGATCTCACCGTCAAGCGCCTGCGCCGCGGCGTGTTTCGCAGCGTGGACGAGCTCGTCGCCGCCATTGACGACTACATCGCCCAGCACAACGGGCATCCCACGCCCTTCATCTGGACCGCGACCGCCTCCGACATCCTCGAGAAAGTCAAGCGCGGACGTGCCGCCCTGCATAAGGTGCAATCTGCTTGACGCACTACACTAGTACGTCAGCCCTCGATACAGATTCTCATCAATCCGCACGGCCAGCACTGTCAGTTGCCGATTCGCCAACCAATCCGTGAGCGCGGAATCAAGCACCTCGAAAGAATGGACCCGGAGCCCTTTCGCACCAAAGCCCTCAGCGACAGCAGCCCAATCGACGTCGCCAAAGTCTACACCCCGCAAGGGTAATCGCTTGGCCTTCTGCGCGATCTTGATCACGGCCAACGACCGATCGCACAGGACTACGATCAGGGGTTTGACCTTCAGACGCACCGCGGTTTCCAACTCCTGGACCATCATCCCGAAACCACCGTCACCGACAACCGCGACGACAGGCCTGTCGGGAGAAAGCAGTGATGCCGCCAGCGAGGCCGGCAGCCCGAAGCCCATCGACGACAAGCCGTTCGACACCAAAAACGAGCCCGGCCTCGGGGCGCGCCAAATCTGCGAGACCAGCATCTTGTGGGCTCCCACGTTTGTGGCGAGAATCGTTTCCTCGGGCAAGTCTTGCTGCAAGCGTTCTATTGAATCCCGCAAATTATTATGACACTTTTGACAGTGTGGAGCATCTATATATGTATGGGCAACCCCAAAGGTGTGAAGCGGGATTTCAAGGCGCTGGAGAAGCGCCGTTTCGAAGCGATGCGGCTGCTCCACCAAGGCCACAATCAGTCCGAGACGGCGAGACGGCTGAACGTCGCTCGCCAAACCGTCAGTGAGTGGCGGCGGCAATACCGCGAGCAGGGTGCGGCCGGACTCCGCCAGGCCGGGCGCGCCGGACGCAAGCCGCTCCTCGATGCCGCACAACGCGAACGCCTGACGTCGCTGCTGCTGGAAGGCCCGGAAGCCCACGGCTTCCCAACGCCCCTGTGGAGCTGTCCGCGGGTGGCTCGGCTGACCGGAGACGAGTTCGGGGTCGCATACCACGCAGGCCACGCCTGGAAGATCCTGCGAGCGCTCGACTGGAGCCCGCAACGCCCGGCCGGAAAGGCGCGCGAGCGCAACGAAGAGCGGATCCGCACCTGGAAGCGCAAGACCTGGAAGCGCATTAAAAAAAAGCCCAAAACGAAGGCCGTACGCTCGTCTTCATCGACGAAAGCGGATTGAGTCAGAAGCCGCATCGCTGCCGCACCTGGGCGCCACGTGGCCAAACACCGGTGCTGCAGTTTAACTTCAACTGGGAGAAGCTTTCCGTCTCGGCGGGGCTGACGCTGCGTAACTTCTACTTCCGGCTCTATCCCGGTGCGATCGGCAAAGAGCAAGTGACCGACTTTCTCAAGGCGTTGGTACGTCATATCGATCGCCCGCTGCTGATCGTCTGGGATCGGCTGCCGGCGCACCGTAGCCGCCTGGTGCAAGAGTTCATCGAACTCTCCGAAGGCCACATCGCAACCGAGTACTTGCCACCCTATGCGCCGGAGTTGAATCCGGTGGAATACATCTGGGCTTACTGGAAGCAGCACGAGTTGCCGAACGTCTGCCCGAAAGACTACGGCGAGCTGAACGAGCGGGCCCGCAAGGCACTCCGCCGCATGTACCGCAAACCGCGTTTGATCACGGCCTTCTGGAAACAGTCTTCTCTTTGTTTTGACTGACTCTATATTATGCGGGAGTCAATAAGACATCGTACGGTGACAGGCCGGCTTCGGTCTCCTTTTCCTCGGGGATCATTGCCGCTCTCACGCGCTCGCGTATTTGTTGGAGTTCCTCAGGCGTCCAGGCCGGCCGGCCGGCGTACTTGCCTCGCAGTTCGTCGAGTAACTCGGTGACATTCCCTACGCACTCGACTGTGGGGGAGAAGTCGCGGAACGCTACAGAGCCGTTCGAAATCGAGTAGAAAGGACGGTCTCGGTGCCAGTCGTGGCACGATTCGACCGGGTCAAAACCGATCCCAAGCAGGCAGTCGCTTGCTTCCACTGCTTCGACGGCAACGTCGTCCCCCGCGGCCGAGGCGATGGTTCCCAGGTAGCCATCAGCGCGCTCATCCGCAACGCCCTTTCCCTGTGGCAACACGACGAACGGGATTCTCGTTTCCGCAAGAAACCGCCGAACGGCCTGGTGGTCACGGTGAGAATCCAGCGCGAGACCGACGGCGGCCAAGGGGCGCTGTGATTCGTTAAGAGCGGCAAGGATCGTCTCCAGGCACCGAGGCTCACAGGTTTCATCACCTACGTTCCTGCCCGTGCCGGCTCGATCCTCTTTTCCCGCCACGTCGGGCGGAAGACTTAGGTGGACAGGCCCTCGTGGTGGCGTCAATGCAAGGCTCGCGGCTTCGCGAACAGCAATCGCCGTTCCGTGACCGTCCAATCGAACGGAACTCTTGCTGATCGGCGAGAAGACCTCGGTGAGGGGAAGGTTTTGCTTGCTGCTTCTTTCGCTGAGGGCGTCCGGCGTCCTAGCGGAGAAGTGCAGCAGAGGGTCCCGGTCCAACCAAGCGCTTGCTACCCCCAAGACCGCGTTACACGCCCCTGGGCCCAGGGTGGATAGGCACACCCCCGGGACTCCCGTGAGGCGTCCAGAGACGCCGGCCATGAATGCGGCGGCGGCTTCGTGGCCGGTGAGAACAAACTCGATTCCATTGGTTTCGAGCGCTTCGATCAGCTCGACGATCTCACCTCCGGGGTGTCCGAACGCACGACGAACCGCTAGCTCGAACAGTTCACGAGCAACTACGTCGGCGCTAGTCATTGTTTCTCGAATCCGGCAAGAACCGAGTAGGCCTTCACTCGGCCATCAACGTGGCCGCCCCGATCGCGCAAGCACACCCCAAGGTCTGCGTTGTTGTAATGGATTCGTTGAGTATGCCCCAAGCCAGCAGCACCGTCAGGACGGGATACGTTGTGACCAATGCCGTCACGACCGCGGCCTTTCCTCCTTGGCTAAACGCTCGATAGTAGAAATAGTTGCCCAACCCGCCCGTCAGCCCCCCCCAAGACCGAGTAGAGGAATCCTTGTTCATCCCAGACCACACGGAAACCCAAGTACATCAAGATGGGAATCGTCGCCAGCGTGAAACCGATCGTCTCCCAAACCTTTGCGCCTATTGAATCCCGCAAATTATTATGACACTTTTTGACAGTGTGGAGCATCTATATATGTATGGGCAACCCCAAAGGTGTGAAGCGGGATTTCAAGGCGCTGGAGAAGCGCCGTTTCGAAGCGATGCGGCTGCTCCACCAAGGCCACAATCAGTCCGAGACGGCGAGACGGCTGAACGTCGCTCGCCAAACCGTCAGTGAGTGGCGGCGGCAATACCGCGAGCAGGGTGCGGCCGGACTCCGCCAGGCCGGGCGCGCCGGACGCAAGCCGCTCCTCGATGCCGCACAACGCGAACGCCTGACGTCGCTGCTGCTGGAAGGCCCGGAAGCCCACGGCTTCCCAACGCCCCTGTGGAGCTGTCCGCGGGTGGCTCGGCTGATCGGAGACGAGTTCGGGGTCGCATACCACGCAGGCCACGTCTGGAAGATCCTGCGAGCGCTCGACTGGAGCCCGCAACGCCCGGCCGGAAAGGCGCGCGAGCGCAACGAAGAGCGGATCCGCACCTGGAAGCGCAAGACCTGGAAGCGCATTAAAAAAAAGCCCAAAACGAAGGCCGTACGCTCGTCTTCATCGACGAAAGCGGATTGAGTCAGAAGCCGCATCGCTGCCGCACCTGGGCGCCACGTGGCCAAACACCGGTGCTGCAGTTTAACTTCAACTGGGAGAAGCTTTCCGTCTCGGCGGGGCTGACGCTGCGTAACTTCTACTTCCGGCTCTATCCCGGTGCGATCGGCAAAGAAGTGATCGACTTTCTCAAGGCGTTGGTACGTCATATCGATCGCCCGCTGCTGATCGTCTGGGATCGGCTGCCGGCGCACCGTAGCCGCCTGGTGCAAGAGTTCATCGAACTCTCCGAAGGCCACATCGCAACCGAGTACTTGCCACCCTATGCGCCGGAGCTGAATCCGGTGGAATACATCTGGGCTTACTGGAAGCAGCACGAGTTGCCGAACGTCTGTCCGAAAGACTACGGCGAGCTGAACGAGCGGGCCCGCAAGGCACTCCGCCGCATGTACCGCAAACCGCGTTTGATCACGGCCTTCTGGAAACAGTCTTCTCTTTGTTTTGACTGACTCTATATTATGCGGGAGTCAATAAGGTCGACATCCGCCCGGTTCCCAACTTCGAGAGGATCGACCACGAAGCCCACAGCAGCATCGTTACGAGCGAAAGCGTCAGCCAGCTTTGCATGGGCTTACAGACTGAACAGGAGGATTGCGGTGAACGCCAGTGCCACGCCGATGGACTGCCGAAGGCTGAGGCGCTCTCGCAGAATCAGCAGGGCGAGCCCAAGTGTCACCACCGGGTAGAGCGCGGTCAGAGGAACAACGACGGAGGCTTTTCCACGGGCCAACGCCCAATAGAAAAACAGAGCCGCCATCTGGGCAACCACTCCCGCAATGCACGGGATGGCGGCCGCCCGCGACCGGAGATCTCGTGGGAAGCCGAGGACCCAGGCGATCGCGAAAGTGATCGGCACGTAGCCAATGACCCACCAGACGGCCACACTCGTACCCGGCAGTGTATTCGCGGCCATCTTGGCGGAAAAGCTACAAACCCCGAACACTCCCCACGCCAGAGTGCAGGAGAGCAGCCAGGAGCCCGGCGATGGCTTCGATAACCCAGTTGACAGCCGCGACTGATCCATACTGCTCCCGTGTAGCTCGCGCGCGTAGTCCCCTTCAACACAAGTACGGCTGATCGGGAACCGTCTTCATCAGATCCAGCCATTCGAGGTGTGAGGCAGCAACCTTTTCCGGATGCGACTCGCTGCGCACCAGCAAGCCCGGCACATCACGCCCCGTGGGCATGGCGGGGTCACAGTATCGTATATCAAGACTCCAGCGAATCCTCGGCGTGCGATTGGGATACGACCGGTGAATCGTCTTGTGTTGGAAAACCACGACGTCACCCCGGCACACGGGACAAGCGATTCGCCGCCCTGCCGGCAAATCTTCTTCGCGAATGCCGATGTGACCGTCCGGGTAGCCGGCGATTTGAACGTGTTCCTTCAAACCCTCCAAGTGACTTCCCTCGATGACCTCCAGGCATCCATTGTCGACCGTCGCATCGACGAGCGGGATCCAGAAGTTCATCATGAACGTTTGCCCGGCTTCAGGCTCGAGGAACGCCAGGTCCTGGTGCCACGGAATCTCAGATCGCAACTCCAAAGGCATCTTCGCCTGTACGTTGTATTGCGGATGCGCCAAGATTTCCGGACCGATCACAGACTCGACGGTGTCAAGAATCGCCTTCTGCGTGATCATGGCAAACAGACCGGCGGTCTTCAGGTGCTTGCCCGTAACCGCCCTCTTGATCTGTGAGCCGTCGTCCATCGCGTCCATGATTCGGGCCAGACGTGTTTCGAAAGGCTGATCCTCGAAGAGATCAGGTAGTCGCCCCTGTTGTTGCGCTTCGCAGGCTTCCTTGTCAAGAACAGCCGTGATCTCATCGATGAAGGGCTCAAGATCATTCGGTGACAAAACGCCCTCCAGGACAAGATAGCCTTTCCGCAGAAACTGCGAACTTTGAGCGGGCGACAGCCCGCGGCTCAGAGCTTCCATCACACCGTGGGTCCTGACGCGGGCAGGGCCTCGCAGGCAGCAATGAACGATTCCGAGGTAGCCGTAAAGCCGATCGAGTATTCCGTGAGCAGGATCAGACGCTGGGTAAAGGCCATCTCCTCGAGATCGCCCGGCAGTTCGATCGCCATCGTACAATCGCGGAGCAGCAGAACCTGATAGTTCAAGTTCATCGCATCGACCATGGTGGAATGCAGGCAAACGTCGAGCGCGAACCCAACACAAACCAAGGTCTTGATTCCCAGGTTACGTAGGAGGCTGTCGAGGCGGGTCTCAAAGAAGCCGCTGTAGGAGTGTTTCCGAATGAAGTAGTCATCGGGTTGAGGCTCGATGACCTTCGAGAACTTCAGTGCCGCCGAATCACCGCGCACGTACTCGCGGGGATCGACCGTATCCTCCGAGCCCCATTCTTCCCAATCCATGTCACAGCATCGGCGGGCGATCTTTGCCAGCTCCGACTCATTGATCGCGATACGTGGAGCTGAGTTGTTTAGGTAGATGATCGGGAGGCCCGCATTGCGAGCGGCATCCATTGCCGGCCCGGATGTGATCGACGACAATCTCTTTCTCCTTTGCCGCGCTGGCGGTGGAGCTGAGAGAAGGGTACTCGTGCGGGCGGTCGTCTTCGGGTGAGAAACCCAGGCCGTAAACATCAACAACCAGGAAGGCTGTGGCAGCAGTGTCCAGTGCCAGGGGTTCTTCCGCGTGCCCCTGAAATTTCTCCGGGGGATACATCCTGTAGTAGCGGCCGTTCAGCTTCAACTTGGACTTGCTATTCACATTTTCTTCCCGCGGATCTCTTCCGCTTTGGCCCGCTCAGGGACGGCTCAGATGTGTCGGACCAGGCCTCCGTCCACATCGATCGAGGCGCCCGTGATGTAACTTGCCCGCTGGCCGGCGAGGAACGCCACGACCGCCGCGATCTCCTGGGCCTCCGCCACGCGGCGGAGGGGTGTGTCCGCGGCGACTTGCTGATAGTACTGTTCCAGCTCCTTGTCCGGGGCGAAGTATTCCAGACTGCTGCCCCAGGCTTCGCTCTTGACATTGCCCGGATTCACGCTGTTTACCAGTATTCCGTACTGGGCGAGATTGTCGGAGAGTACCTTGTTGAAAGCTATGCAGGCTGCACGATCGGTGCTATTCGCGATGTACTCCGGAGCCGACTGCCGGCCAACGATCGAGTTGATGTTGATGATCCGTGCCTGGTCGCTCGCCTTCAGATGTGGCAGCGCCGCACGCACGCAATGCATCGCGGCAAAGAGTTTGACGTCGAGGTCCGCCTTCCAACGCTCTTCCTCGACTTGTTCGAAAGTTCCTGGTAACGGACTGCCCGCGTTATTAACGAGGATATCCAGACCGCCAAACTCGCTGGCCGCCCCCTCAACAAACCATTGAACACTGCTTCGATCCGTCACGTCAGCGGGCAACGCGAAAACCTTGCGCCGCGTTTCTCCCGCAACTCGTTGGCAGTGGCCTTCAGCGCGTCCGCTCCACGCGCGCAAATGGCAACGTGAGCGCCCTCGCTGGCGAGCTCATAGGCAATGGCCTTCCCAATGCCCTTGCTCCCGCCTGTTACGATCGCCCGCCGACCTTCGAGTCCCAGATCCATATCAGACTGCCCTCAGAACGATGCGCCCGTCGTGATGGCGATGTCCTCGCCGTTGATCGCGCGGGCCTCTTCCCGACAGAGATAGCAGACCATCTCGGCGACCTCTTCCGGTTGGACAAACCTATTCTGCGGATAGTTTTCCTTCCACCGCCGCCGCATCTCATGCGGCGTAATCCCCTCACGCTCGGCCCACTTCGTTAGGTGCATCTCAGCGGAGGGAGTCTCGATGATGCCCGGGCTGATCGTGTTGGCGGTAATGCCCTGATCGGCAACCTCAAGTGCGAGCGACCGGTTGAACCCCAACAAGCCGTGCTTCGACGCAGCGTAGGCGCTGTACTCCGGAGTGCCCACGTGGGCGTTGGTCGAGGCGATGGAGATAATTCGCCCCCACCCCCCGCGCAGCATGTGTGGAAGCACTTCCCGTGTGCACCGGTATACTCCGTACAGATTCACATCGATGACTCTCTTCCAAGCTTCGTCGTCATGTCTGAGCACCGTGTGGACGCAGTTCGTGGCCGCGTTGTTGACAAGGATGTCCACCCGGCCGAACGCATCGTGCGTGGATTGAATCAGCTGCTCGACGTCCTTTCCAATACTGACGTCGCCGTCGAAACCGCGGCAGCCCACGCCCAGTTCTTCTATCTCCTGCCGGGTCTTTTCAATCTCGCTCTCGTCGGCGAAGTATTTGAGCTCTGTCACGTGTCTCCGAACTCGTTGCTCACTCAGCGACATGATCGAAACGTTGGCGCCTTCACGAGCCAGGCGTAGGGCGATGGCGCGACCGAGCCCACTCGCGCCGCCGGTAACGATCGCCACTCGCCCGGAAAGAATGCCGTCGCTCATTGAACTACGAGGTCATGAGACGCTTTTTCAGGGCGGCTCGATCAAGCTCTACACCCAGCCCAGGCCGGTCCAGAGGGACTCGTATCTTACCGTGGTCGAAGTCGAAGCCATCGGCGGCAAGTCCCCCGAGACGGCTGAACGGCTCGGGGGCCCACTCAAAGGGCAAGGGCTTTGCACTCTCTGAAGGGGGTTGAGGAGGAAGGCTGGCAGCCAGATGGATCGCCGCGGCGGTTCCTACTACGCTGGCATATCCGTGGGGCGTACATTCGACCCCAAAGGTCCAAGCAAGATCGGCGATCTTCTTGCACTCGGTGAGACCACCGGCGAGACCGGTTTCCGGGATCACAACATCGAAGACCCGCCTTGTTAGGACGTCTCGGAATCCGGTCCTGCCGAGCAATAATTCGCCTCCAGCTAGAGGTAAGCCGACTGCTTCGCGAAGCGACTCATAGCCGGGAAGATCGTCGGGGGGTAAGGCGTCCTCAAACCACGCAATGCCGAGATCTTCCATTTCCGCTCCAAACTCCTTGGCTACCCGCGAAGTGTAGGCGTGATTCGCATCGACCATCAAACCGACGCCGGGCGGCAGGGATTCCTTTACGCGACGAACCCGTTCGAGGTCGTCCCGAAGGTCGAGTAGCCCCACTGACATCTTGATCGACCCGAATCCCTCTTCGACGAATCGCTCCGCCATGGGTACGGGATCTGCGAAACCGTCTGCGCCGTCAGCGTCCCGCAGATAGCGTAAGCCGGAGGCATAGCAATTGAGTTCAGACTGGACCGCTCCGCCCAGCAGCGTGCACACAGGTACTCCGAGCGCTTTGCCCTTGATGTCCCAGCACGCAATATCGATGGCGGAAACTGCGGCCATCGCCGGTCCCGGAGTTCCAAAATCCCGTGCGTGGTGAACCAATCGTCCCCATAGTTCTTCCGTTTTGAAGGGATCGGCGCCGAGCACGCTCGGCTCGCAGAAGTCCCGGATCAGTGCCTGGACGGCCCTGGGCGGACCGTACGCCTCACCAAGTCCACTCACACCTTCATCCGTATCTATCTCGATCAGCAACACAGGTGCCGACGTGACCCACCCTTTCGAGTAGGCCCAAGTCGGTTCCTGGGGAAAGTCCACGGGGTACGTGCTGATCTGGGTAATCTTCATTCAATCGCTCAGGTGAACCACGGCAGTAGGTTCCAAGCAGATCGGCCGAAGCAGGGGCTGCGGCTCGGACCCCTCAAGTTTGTGTCTAGGCCCGCCAAGAAGGCGGATCGATCCTCGGATGGAATGGCCGATTATCGTGCCGATCTGCCGGTCCGATTCTACCTTGAAACATAGCTGGCGAGAAAAGGCTGCCCACCAACAATGCGATTCTCTCACGCCCAGGGGGCAAGCGGAAGGTGCTCATGGAAAATGGCGCCGACGCGGACGATGCGCCCAGCGGCCACCTCGTTTTCGCGCGCCAGGCAACACTCAGGCTTGGACCTTCACGTCGCCGGGTAGTACTCAGTTGGGGCTGGGCTCGGGTACGATAGCGGTACCCATGATGAAACGCTTCCTGCTGTCTCCGCTTGTCGCGACCGTCACGCTGGCCGCGGCCTCACTACTACCCCATCACGAGGAGATCGCGCCAGGAGTTCACGCCGTCGGTTTTGCACACGCACACGGCTCGGCGAATTCGGGCTGGATCGAGTTGCGTGATTCGGTTGTGCTGGTGGATCTCCCTCGTGGCGTTGGCTTCGAGGACTATCTCGCTGCAGTACGCAAAGTGAGCGGTAAAGCCGCCAATCGGCTTGTGCTCACGCGCTATCGAGAGGGGGACGAGGAGGTCGTCGAGTCAGCTCTCGAGTCGGGCATCGAGGGAATCGTCGTTTCGCGCGGGATAGCGAAGTCTCTCGTGGTGCGTTCGAGTCATCTGTCGCCGGCGCAGTTGCGGGTTTACGGCGAGGCTGAGCGGATTGTGGACGGGTCGGTTCCGGTGGATTACATCCCGTTGGATCGCACGGCGGCGGAGGGCGCAGCGGCTCTACATCTGCCAAACAGAAACGTGATATTCGCGGGGCCGGTTGCAGTGAACGGACCGCGCGCGGTGTTGGAGGAAAGCGACTCAGCGCGTTGGGTGGATGCGATCCGTCAGCTCGAGGGCCTTGGCCCCGGGCGCGTGGTACCGGGTTCCGGGTCGTGGGGGGACGGTCATGTTCTGGCGCGGCTGCGCTGGTACTTGGTCGAATTGCGCCGGCAGGTTGCTCACGGGCTTGCGATGGGCTGGCAGCCGGAGAAGATACTTCCTACGGTTCGATTTCCGGGCGAGTATCTGGTCTGGATTCCTTACGACAACCCGCGCGAAGAGGATGTGAAGCATGTTTACAGGGAACTAACGGTACCCGCGACACCGTTCGATGGGCGGGCACCCCGCCGGGGCGATACCGGCGCGCATGCGCTCGTGCTCATCGCCGACAGGTATCACGAGCCGGAACACATCGAAATCGGGTTGCGCAAAGTGTTCAAGTCGACCGGAGTGATTCCACACTTCACGTTCGATACACGAGCACTCTCGACCGACAACCTCGGGCGGGTACAGCTGCTCGTTATCCTCAAGGACGGCATGCTTTGGCCTGACGGTATTGAGCACGGCAAGAAATACAAGATTTGGATGACGCCCGAGCAGGAAAAGGCTGTTGTTGATTTCGTCGAACAGGGCGGCGGCTTCTTAAACCTGCACAACTCGATGGGACTGTATCCAGAGAACGGCCCGTACCTGAACCTTGTCGGCGGACGTTACATCGGCCATGGGCCCCTCGAACGTTTCCGGGTGATGGTGGTGGATCGGGAGCACCCGATCGCGGAAGGGGTTGAGGACTTCTCCGTTGCCGACGAGCAGCATACCCCACCTTACGACGAGGGGAAGGTGCACGTGTTCCTTCGGAGCCGCTCTGACGACGGCAAGCGGGAAGCGGCAGCCGGCTGGGCTTACAAACCGGGCCAGGGGAGGCTGGTTCACTTGGCGCCGGGGCATACGCGGGAGGCAATGGAGCACCCGATGTTTCAGCGACTGATGAAAAACGCGGTTGCGTGGTTGCTCGAACGATAGTTTCGCGCAAGCAAGTTCGACAGACAGCCGAGAATCCGTTGTCTGAGGCTAGGGCGTGTTAACACTAAGTCGCAAAAGCTGCTATACTCGGAGGTATGGAGATCACCGAGCAGCAATACCGCCGCATCGAGCCGGTCCTGCCCCGCCAGCGCGGCAATGTGAGCCTGCCGAACCTCACGGTTTTGAACGCCATGTTGTATGTCGCCGAGCAGGGCTGCAAATGGCGCGGCTTGCCTAAACGCTTCGGTAACTGGCACACCATTTATACCCGCATGAACCGCTGGTCGAAGAACGGCGTGCTCGACGCCGTCTTCGAGAAACTGCAGCGCGAGCAGCTGGTCCGCATCCGAATCGAAGCCGTGTCAATGGACTCGACCATCGTGAAGGTTCATCCCGACGGCACGGGCGCGTTAAAAAAACGGTCCGCAAGCGATCGGCAAATCCCGCGGCGGATGGACCACCAAGATTCATACGGTTGCCGCAAATGCTCGAACGGCGATAACCTTCGCTCTCTCGCCCGGCCAAGCGCACGACGCCCAGCAGGGCCGCGAACTTGCTCGGTGGTCTGGGGCCACTGCCCGAGCCGCTGCCGCTGCTGATGGACGGCGCCTATGAGGACGATCAGACACGCCAACTGGCTTTGGATTTCGGATGGATTCCCGTCGTGCCGCCCCGGCGCACCCGCCTGGAGCCGTGGGAATACGACCGAGCGCTCTATCGCCGCCGCAACGAGATCGAGAGACTCTTCCGACGGCTCAAGGGATTCCGCCGCATCTTCTCCCGCTTCGACAAGCTCGACGTCATGTTCCTCGCCTTCCTCCACTTCGCCCTCATCGTCGAGGCTCTACGTTTCGATACCCTACGTTAGTGTTAACACGCCCTAGCGTAGTGCGTCAAGCAGATTGCACCTTATGCAGGGCGGCACGTCCGCGCTTGACTTTCTCGAGGATGTCGGAGGCGGTCGCGGTCCAGATGAAGGGCGTGGGATGCCCGTTGTGCTGGGCGATGTAGTCGTCAATGGCGGCGACGAGCTCGTCCACGCTGCGAAACACGCCGCGGCGCAGGCGCTTGACGGTGAGATCGCGAAAGAATCGCTCGACCATGTTCAGCCACGACGCCGAGGTCGGGGTGAAATGAATGTGGAAGCGCGGGTGACGATCGAGCCAACGCTTCACAGCGGCATGCTTGTGGGTGGCATAGTTGTCCACGATGAGATGAAGCTGTTTGTCCTTGGGAGTGCGGCGGTCAATTAAGCGCAGGAAGCGCAGCCATTCCTGGTGGCTGTGTCGGGGCATGCACTCGGCGATCACGCTGCCGTCAAGGCTGTTGAGCGCCGCAAACAGGGTGGTCGTGCCGTTGCGCTTGTAATCGTGGGTCATCGTTTGGCCGCGTCCCTTTTTGAGCGGCAGGCCGGGCTGGGTGCGATCGAGGGCTTGGATTTGGGACTTCTCATCGAGCGAGAGAACCAGAGCATGCTCAGGCGGATTGAGATAGAGTCCGACGATGTCGTCGAGTTTCTCGGCGAAACGCGGGTCATTGCTGAGCTTGAAGGTCTTGACGCGGTGGGGCTTGAGGCCATGGGCGCGCCAAATCCGTCCCACGGTGGAAGCGCTGACGCCGGCCGCGGCGGCCATGGTGCGGCGGCTCCAGTGGGTGGCGTTGGACGGTTTCTCGCGGGTGGTCTTGTGGATGATCTGCTGTACTTTCTGCTTCGAGACGGCAGGTTTACGACCGGGCCGTGGGGCGTCTTTTGCAATGCCGGCGATGCTGCTTTCGAGAAAGCGCGTGCGCCAGCGGGCCACCAACTGCCGCGAGACACCGAGCTGTGCGGCGATCTGCTTATTCTCGAGACCGTCGGCGGCCAGCAGGACAATCCTGGCTCGCAGGGCGAGACGAACGGCGACTTGGCGGCCGCGCGCGTAGCGGTCCAACTGCTTGCATTGCGCTGTGTTCAAAGTTACTGGTTGTGCTCTTCGCATCCCATGCCTCCTGTTAATAGAGACGATGGGAAGCCAATATAAGTTACATTATTTATGGTGCACTACACTAGGTCGCCGGCGGGATCTTCATTTCACTAATGACTTTCCCGCCACGGATACAGTGGGACGGCTGGATGTCGCGGCTGCCGATCTCGCTGTTGCCGAGGCTGTCGGTCAGCATCGTCGTCTGCTCCACGACACGGAACACGGTCAAGTCGGCCACAGTGCCCACAGAGAGTGATCCCAGTTCCTTGGCCTCGTCAATCAGTTGTGCCGGGCCGAGAGTCGCTGTCTTGACCACGTCGGGCAGTGATTCCCCCAGATGCAGGAACTTCGCCATGGTCCGGCCGTAGGTCCAGATCGGGCCTTTGATGTTGCCTTGGTGAATGTCGGTGGAGAGTGAATGGAGCGGGAAGCTGTGCTTCCGAGCACTGCGGCCGGCGGCCCAGGCGAAACTGCCTTGTCCGTGCCCGAGGTCGAAACCGACACCGCGGTCTAGCGCCTTCCAGGCTTCCGCCACGGGCCGCCCGTTGCGGTGGAACATGCCCATCGGGAAGCCTTTGAAACAGTGCGTGACAATGTCGCCCGGTCCCAGCAGGTTCAGCACTTCCTGAATCAGCGGTGGAGCCATCCCGATGTGAGCCATGACGTGAGTGCCGGTCTCGCGCGCCGCCTGCACCGCCAGCTTAGTTGGCGTGATGCCGAGGTTGCCGGCGTGGCGATTGGACGACAGCACCTTGACTCCCTTGAGAACATCTTTGTTCTCGGCGATGGTCTTGATCGTCAGCTCTTGGTCAAACAGCGACCAGTCGCCCTGCACCGGCGTACCCTTCTTATTGCGGTGAGCAGCAATGTTGACGAATCCCACAATACGCGTGATCGACTTGTCAATGATCTCGCGGCGGAAGGTGTCAATCTCGCTCGACCGGAACCCGCCGGGATCGGCCAGCGTTGTCACACCGGCGTGTACACCCGCGTCGAGGTCGGGATGAACCGCGCTGGAGCTGGTCCCTATGAACACGTGAGCATGCAGATCGATCCAGCCGGGCGAAACATAAAGGCCTCCGGCGTCAAGCACTCGCGTCGAGCGGCCGCGGTCCAGCCTGTCGGCCACCCGCACGATCTTGCCCGCCTTGATGCCGACATCCGCCACCTTGTTCGTTTCCTGATAGGGATCGATGACGATGCCGCCGGCGACGATTAGGTCGAACGCCTCGCCGGCGGGCTGGGCCTTTGGCCTATCAGCGGCCGGACCAGCCGCGTAGGCGAAAGCAGCGGCCCCGCGTTTCAGGAAAGATCGTCGGGACATGGCATGCGGCAACAGGGTGGTTCGCATGAGGGTTTCTCCGCTTGTGTTGACCATAAGATTATCCCCCATGCGATGTTGCCCGAGAATTGCCACTCGATCGAATGGGCCTGTTGTCTTGGTCCCATGGTCAAGTCAGAGACTGGCGAGTCGCTAGGGTCAACAAAGAACATCGCCGCAACGTGGGCGTCATCGGCCTGTTGGTGGAGCTGTCTGAGTACGTCCGCAGCCAGTCGCTCAGTCCCGACGAAGACCTCAAACGCAAGGCGGCTGAGCAGGCTTAAGCTATAGGACATGGTTCTTTACGAGGGGCTCAAGCTCCTACAGTGGGAACCAGCACCAGGGAGGTCACATGTCACAGTCAAGAGGACACGTCCGGAGGGTCGGTACATTGGCGCTCCTGGCGACCTGGGCCCTAAGTTTCAAGGCAGCCGCTGAAGTTATTTCGGTCTCAGTGCCGTTCGTGTCTCCTAAGGGAAGCTATGTCACCCAGCAAGACCGCTACCATACCTTTCGCATTCCAGGCATGATCGTCACGCAAGATGGGTCGGTATTGCTGTTTGCCGAGGGACGCCGCGGAGAGGGCAGCGACCCGCGTCGCGATGAGAACGCCCCCATCGATCTGGTCATGCGACGGAGTACCGACAAGGGCCGAACCTGGAAGCCCATGGTTGTCCTCGACTCTGGGTACCGCCCAGACGGCGACCTAGTCGATTTCGCCGACCCGACGCCGGTGCTCGATGCGACAACCGGAACAGTGTTCTTGTTCTACGGGCAGTGGCCGGACCTTGCGCCGATTACCGTGGCATACGGCCAAAGCGCGGACCCCGATGACGGCAACCACATCGTGTGGGTCCGTTCGAGCACCGATAACGGCAAGACGTGGTCGGATCGCAAGCAAGTCGTGTACCCAGACGAGCCACACGAGACGAGCGACGGCCTCTACTGGAGGCAAGCGGAGCCCGGTCCCGGTAGCGGCATCCAGCTCCAATGGCAAGACCGCACGGGTGCGCCCAACGGTCGACTAGTGATTCCGGCCAAGCGCAGCGCTTCGCGTACACCAGATGGAACGGTTACTGTTGAGCCATTCGTCTACTATTCCGACGACCACGGGGACACCTGGCACGTCGGCAACGTCACACCGGGACCTGACGCCAATGAGGATGAGGTTGTCGAACTAACCGACGGCAGAGTCCTGCTGGACGCCCGCCAGAACAGCGGGGATTTCCGTCGTCGCCATCTCAGCACCGATGGTGGAGTCACGTGGGGACCCGACCAACCCGACGGCATCCCCATCACACGAGTAGACGGCTCGATGGTCCGCTACTCCGCCGAACGCGCCAAGCACGACCGCGATCGAATCCTTTTCTCCGGCCCTCGCGGAGAGGCCGGCCTCAACCGCAACAACATCACGATCTGGACCAGCTACGACGAAGGCAAGACCTTCATCAATCCGGTTCAATTCAACAACGGATTCGCCGCGTATTCGGTCATACAACGTCTGGGTGATGGCACCATCGGCTTAGTCGTCGAAACCGCAAAGGACGAGGGTGTTAGGTACGGAGAGATCACGTTCTACCGCTTCGACATTGCTGAGCTGAAGGCCAAGTCCGGAGCCGATCGATAGTAGCGGATAGAGAAGATGGAGTGACCTGTCCATGCCGCGAGGCCGCGGATTACGGTTTTAGCGTTGAAACCAGGTGCGTAGAGCCGCATCGAGGAGCACAGGTCATGGCGAAGTTGAGCAAGCATATCGGACTGGGCATGCACACAGGACACCGTCGCGGTGGCGGTGGTTGAGTAGCACGGCGGGGCCCTCGACAAGGAAAAGCTTGCGGCCATCGACCCCCCCCCCCCCCCCCCCCCCCCCCCCCCCCCCCCCCGGTATAGGACCGTCATTTGACACCCGGCTCGGCGGAGGATTCGTCGCCGAGTGGGCTTCCTAGTTGTGCCAGCAGTTGGGAGTCGATCTTGCTCTTGACCGTGCGCCGGTCAAGCTGGAGACGCCGGGCGGTCTCCTGATAGCTGCCGGTTTTCGCGTACACGAGCGTGGCGTAGTAGCTCAGCACCTGCTCGACCGTTAGCGTGCCCTCCTTCAGGCGCTCTCCGAGAGTTTCCGGAGCCCCGCTGTGGCCGGCGTGGGGGGGGGCGGACGATACTCCCGGCGGACGAGGAAGTTCCGGATGCACTGCTCGAGTTCGCGGTAGTTGCCCGGCCAGGCGTACTCCAACCCGAGGTTCTCTTTGACCCAGCGCTCCACCTCGGGAGCGAGGCCCGCGGCCTCCTCTCCCGCGACCTTTCGGGCCAGGAAAAAGATCAACACGTGGAGGATGTCAGGGGACTCCTTGATCTGGCTGTGCAAGGACGGCGTCATCACCTGGTCGGAGCAGAGGCGGTAGTAGAGGTCCTCCCGAAACCGGCCCTCGTGCATGGCCTCGCTCAGATCACGGTTCGTGGCGGCGATGATCTTGCCGTGGAAAGGGCGGCTCGCAGTGTCACCCACCGGTTGGAAAGTCCGCGTTTCGATCACACGCAACAACTTCACTTGAATCGAGGGGTCCAGATCGCCGATCTCGTCCAGAAAGACCGAGCCCAACTCAGGACACGTTTCGAGCCACCCCTTGCGATCCTCCGTTGCGCCGGTGAAGGAGCCTCGGCGGTGACCGAAAAGTTCCGATTCGATCAGCGTCGGGGATAGCGCGGCGAGGTTGATGGGATAGAACGCTTCCGGCACGTCTTCAAACCCGCACCGCTCTTCATCGAACGGTATGTAGCGTGACAGCGCGATCGCTCGTGCCACCAACTCCTTGCCGGTGCCTGAAGGGCCCGTGATCAATGTCGCGAAGTCTCCCATGCGGGCGTAGAGCGTCCGCCGGTAACGGCGGGCGTCATACGTGAAAATCGACTGCCAAACCGCCGCGCGCAATCGGGCCACCGAGGGGGACGTGCCCACGATGTGATGAAAGATGTGCACGAAGGCGCGCCGCACCTGGAAGTAGCAGGCGAATATATGCGCCGGCTGGTGCCCGGTTGGGAACGTGATGCCGGCCAGGTCGAAGTAGCCTGCCCAGTCGCGCAAGTAGTCACGGTAGAACTTCCAGCGCTTACCGCTAGGCGGCACGCCCTCGCCAAAGGCGGCCTCAGTCAGTCGAGCGACATAGCGATGGTAAAGCAAGAACAGAATGGCGTCTTCATAAAGGACTATTGACTCCCGCATAATATAGAGTCAGTCAAAACAAAGAGAAGACTGTTTCCAGAAGGCCGTGATCAAACGCGGTTTGCGGTACATGCGGCGGAGTGCCTTGCGGGCCCGCTCGTTCAGCTCGCCGTAGTCTTTCGGACAGACGTTCGGCAACTCGTGCTGCTTCCAGTAAGCCCAGATGTATTCCACCGGATTCAACTCCGGCGCATAGGGTGGCAAGTACTCGGTTGCGATGTGGCCTTCGGAGAGTTCGATGAACTCTTGCACCAGGCGGCTACGGTGCGCCGGCAGCCGATCCCAGACGATCAGCAGCGGGCGATCGATATGACGTACCAACGCCTTGAGAAAGTCGGTCACTTGCTCTTTGCCGATCGCACCGGGATAGAGCCGGAAGTAGAAGTTACGCAGCGTCAGCCCCGCCGAGACGGAAAGCTTCTCCCAGTTGAAGTTAAACTGCAGCACCGGTGTTTGGCCACGTGGCGCCCAGGTGCGGCAGCGATGCGGCTTCTGACTCAATCCGCTTTCGTCGATGAAGACGAGCGTACGGCCTTCGTTTTGGGCTTTTTTTTAATGCGCTTCCAGGTCTTGCGCTTCCAGGTGCGGATCCGCTCTTCGTTGCGCTCGCGCGCCTTTCCGGCCGGGCGTTGCGGGCTCCAGTCGAGCGCTCGCAGGATCTTCCAGGCGTGGCCTGCGTGGTATGCGACCCCGAACTCGTCTCCGGTCAGCCGAGCCACCCGCGGACAGCTCCACAGGGGCGTTGGGAAGCCGTGGGCTTCCGGGCCTTCCAGCAGCAGCGACGTCAGGCGTTCGCGTTGTGCGGCATCGAGGAGCGGCTTGCGTCCGGCGCGCCCGGCCTGGCGGAGTCCGGCCGCACCCTGCTCGCGGTATTGCCGCCGCCACTCACTGACGGTTTGGCGAGCGACGTTCAGCCGTCTCGCCGTCTCGGACTGATTGTGGCCTTGGTGGAGCAGCCGCATCGCTTCGAAACGGCGCTTCTCCAGCGCCTTGAAATCCCGCTTCACACCTTTGGGGTTGCCCATACATATATAGATGCTCCACACTGTCAAAAAGTGTCATAATAATTTGCGGGATTCAATAGCTCGTGCCGGGTCGCGCCCGATCGCTTCGCCAGCCTGTCGCGAAGGCCGTCAGCCATCGCCTCGACGCGCTGGTTGACTTTCCAGTCGTTCACGAGCGGCCGGTCCGGATCATCCATGTCCAGACTCCAGGCGGTTCCCAACTCTTCGTAGTCCCTTCCCAGCAGGCGCTTCTCATGCTCGACCCGCTCGGGCGAGAACAGATTGCAGTACGTGGTGTCGGAGACGGTTTGCAAAAAGGACTTTTCCTGTCGGTCAAGAAAGGCGGTTGCCATACATATAATGTACATCCATTGACATTCAATGGCTATTCCATGCCGGGCTAGCAGTATAGGATTCCCGAAAGCAAATGATAATAAAGAGCTTATCATTCCATCGCCGACTGGCCATTCCGGTGCATGCACCAGGGTCGTGAGCCACACATCGAATGGGAGCGAAGCGGCAGTCCCGAAGTCCGTCGCCTGGCCCTCCGGGGAAACAGCCGAACGCAGCCAAGATGCCTCTCTCGAGCCGTCACTTCGGACGGCGGGCTGGAGTTTACTCGCGGCGGGGTTCTTTGGGGCCGCATATCTGGGTACCGCTGCGGTTCTCGACCCGGCCTTCACCGCTGCCGAACACCGGAATGTCGCGCTGATTGGATTCGCGTTTACGCTGCTGGCACTCGCGGAAATGAAGCGGGAGGGTGGGCTGCCCGCTGCCCGGCGCACAGCGGCCTGGTGGCTCATTCACCATGGCGCGATCTCGTACGCGGCCGGCTGCGTTGTGGGCCTCTTCTTCCAGGCCCTTCTGCTGCTCGCTCCGCTCGGTGCCTTGGGTGTGGTGGCGGGCTTGGCTCTATTGCTGCCCAGGACCGCCGCCGGCTGGGAGCACCGCGAGCTACGTTACCTGCTCGGGATTTTGCTGCTCGAGTCCGCCCTCGAAGTGGCACTCAGCTTCTGTGGAGTTGTTTCCGAGGTCCTCGCGACCCCGATCGTCGACCCCAACACGCTGCCGATGCGAATGCTGCGGCTGGCGCGGGTCGCGGCGGTGACGCTGCCGGTCTTGGCGTTGCTCTACCGGCGGTTGGCGGAGCGGAGGGTGCTCGCCTCGGCCGCGGTGAGCTGGGGCTGTCTCGCGATCTTTGCCGGCGCCGCCCTCATGCCGGCCGTGCCGTGCCTGGCGAGTTGGGTGGATCCAAGGTGCAAGTACCTGCTGCCACTGCCTGCAACTCTGGTGTTCTTTGCCTGCTCGATCGCCGTGCGACCGGCGCGCGAGGCTGCGGGACGAGCGGAATGTTTTGGATGGCTAGTGATCGCTACCAGCATGGGCGCCGGGATGCTGATGGGCACGTACTCCTTCGAGGGTCCGCTACCGCCCCCGAAGTTCGTGGGGGACTATGGCGACTTCGTTCGGCTCTTGATCCGGCAGGCACATGGCTACGGGATTGTGTTTGGAATCACGGCCATCTTTGCGGCGGGCGAACAAGAGCGGTCGGTGTTTGTCGATGTGCGAAGCCGCCTGGTCGCGCTTCTCATCCCCCTAGTGTAGTGCGTCAAGCAGATTGCACCTTATGCAGGGCGGCACGTCCGCGCTTGACTTTCTCGAGGATGTCGGAGGCGGTCGCGGTCCAGATGAAGGGCGTGGGATGCCCGTTGTGCTGGGCGATGTAGTCGTCAATGGCGGCGACGAGCTCGTCCACGCTGCGAAACACGCCGCGGCGCAGGCGCTTGACGGTGAGATCGCGAAAGAATCGCTCGACCATGTTCAGCCACGACGCCGAGGTCGGGGTGAAATGAATGTGGAAGCGCGGGTGACGATCGAGCCAACGCTTCACAGCGGCATGCTTGTGGGTGGCATAGTTGTCCACGATGAGATGAAGCTGTTTGTCCTTGGGAGTGCGGCGGTCAATTAAGCGCAGGAAGCGCAGCCATTCCTGGTGGCTGTGTCGGGGCATGCACTCGGCGATCACGCTGCCGTCAAGGCTGTTGAGCGCCGCAAACAGGGTGGTCGTGCCGTTGCGCTTGTAATCGTGGGTCATCGTTTGGCCGCGTCCCTTTTTGAGCGGCAGGCCGGGCTGGGTGCGATCGAGGGCTTGGATTTGGGACTTCTCATCGAGCGAGAGAACCAGAGCATGCTCAGGCGGATTGAGATAGAGTCCGACGATGTCGTCGAGTTTCTCGGCGAAACGCGGGTCATTGCTGAGCTTGAGGGTCTTGACGCGGTGGGGCTTGAGGCCATGGGCGCGCCAAATCCGTCCCACGGTGGAAGCGCTGACGCCGGCCGCGGCGGCCATGGTGCGGCGGCTCCAGTGGGTGGCGTTGGACGGTTTCTCGCGGGTGGTCTTGTGGATGATCTGCTGTACTTTCTGCTTCGAGACGGCAGGTTTACGACCGGGCCGTGGGGCGTCTTTTGCAATGCCGGCGATGCTGCTTTCGAGAAAGCGCGTGCGCCAGCGGGCCACCAACTGCCGCGAGACACCGAGCTGTGCGGCGATCTGCTTATTCTCGAGACCGTCGGCGGCCAGCAGGACAATCCTGGCTCGCAGGGCGAGACGAACGGCGACTTGGCGGCCGCGCGCGTAGCGGTCCAACTGCTTGCATTGCGCTGTGTTCAAAGTTACTGGTTGTGCTCTTCGCATCCCATGCCTCCTGTTAATAGAGACGACGGGAAGCCAATATAAGTTACATTATTTATGGTGCACTACACTAGCGCCTTTGCGCCGGCGGGCGGTCTGGGCGTCGTAAGTCATGACGATCTTCTCGATTCCGCGTTTGCCACCACGGAGATCGATCGCACGAGTCCACTTTCCGGCTTGAACTACGTTCCGCAGCTCGACGTCTTGTACGTCGCCATTCGCGAAATGGATCTTCACGTCGTGGAACTGAATGGCTCGGCCCTTAGCGCCGAGCCGTACCGCTTCGAACTTGCCCCTCTTAACGCCGATCCTCAATGTGTCCCGGTCTGTGCGGTCACTGACATGACGTTCGCCCAGCTTGACCCAACGGTCGTTGTCGTCGGCCAGCCCCGTTGCCGCCGCGACGATCAATGAAAAGAGTAGGGAGGGGAGCAGGAATCTCATATCTTCATCTCCAAGAGGGTGTAGACGTTCGCTTCGGCCCTCGCGGCTGCCTCAAGCAGCACGCCTTGGCCGTCCTGATACGCATAGGGTAGCCGACCACCGTCTGTCATGCAACGGATTTCGCACTGCCGCCACGCTGGGTAGCTGACGGGAGTAGGATGGGGCCGGACGTTGGCGTGAGCGGGGCGTAGACGGCCGTGGCTGACAGGCCTTGCGACGAGCCGAGTCGAACGAAATGGCACGATCCGGCACGATGGTGGCGTTTTTCGAGTTCCTCGCTTGGCCGCGAAGCGGCGACCGGACGTTAGCCTAGGGTGCAGGCGAAGCCGAAACCCTAGGTCCGTTGCCCCACGCCTTTTGGAGCCCGGGAACCGTTATCCATCCGACCGATTCCGCGAACAGGCTCTGATCGTACCGATAAGCAATAGCGGCGGTGCCCCACTCAGGGTGCTCTATATCCGCCAACGTATAGGCAACCGTCACAACCATGCCATCGGGAAACGCCACCGTACTCGGATACCCGCAATCGTGAGTGTGATGCGTATCCGCGATGATGTATTCCCGGGTAAAATCAAAACTCTTTCCGCCGTCACGGCTCACGATCGCGCGAACTCCAAATGGATACTGCCGGTACCCATACGTCGCCAACACGTATCCGTTGGGAAGACGCACTAGCGAAGCCGGCAGTCGAGCGGCTTGGGTCTGGGCGTCGCCCCCCCCAAGGTCTTGCTCCACTCGGGCCACGTCTTGCCACCGTCATGGGAGTGGCCAATTGCACTCGGCCCTCCCTTTACGTTTCTCACGTACGCGACCCAGTCGCGTTCGTTGAGGGGTAGGAACGCGGCCTCGGATCTCTCCGCGCTGATCAACGTGGGCTCGTCCCAGGTACGCCCGTGGTCACGCGACCAATACAAGTACGTCTGCCGGTTGGGTGAGGCTCCTTTTGCCAGCGCACGGACGTCGTATCCCCTTGCGTTGAACACCAACGTGCCATCTCCCAGCCGCCGCATCTGCCCGAATGGATGGAGCGCCACTCCAACGGGAAGGTGAAAGTTCTGGCGCTTGGGCTCCGACCACGTGCGGCCACGGTCCGTCGAACGCACGGTCTCCATCCAGAGCAGTCCATTGCGGCCCACACTCTTGCCCCAGCCGTCGTAGTCAGCCAGGATCCCGTAGACCAGCACCAGGTCTCCGTTGACCGCTTGGCCAAAGGAAGGATTACGGCGGTCCAAACTAAGCCGTGTGTCACCCCGGCCGATGACCTGGTAATCCGACCAAGTCCGACCCTGGTCCTTGGAGAAACTGATACTCAGCTCGCTGCCGCTCCCTCTGTGAGGGGCCCCGGTCCGGAAGACGCAAGCCAACTCCCCGTTGTCCAACAACTGCAGAACCGGAAAGAGCCCACCGCCTCGAGAAAACGGGGCAGGATATTTCGTATCTCCGAGAGGCCATCTTTTCGGGTCAGATTTGACTTGGGGAAAATTGCGCAGGAACCGGTCGAGCCCTCCGCGAATCTCCTCTAACATCGGCCACCTCTTGCCGGTCGTGACCACGGGCCACTCCTCAATCTGCGACTGCAGGCTGATTTCACGAAAGGACTCGCTGTCTTGTCCCAGGGCGCTCAGCGACCACAAACCAAGAGCGCTCGCGACAATCCAAATCGACGCACGGATTCTCTGCTTGCTCGTCATCATGCGCTGTCCTAGTTGGTATCTAGCTTGCGGCCTGAACAACTTCTCCATGGTACCCATGGGGCCAGCTCAAGGGCGACAATCGAGAGCCGCGAAGCGGCGACCGGACACAGCCTAGGGTGCAGGCGAAGCCGAAACCCTAGGTACGATATCCCACGCCTCTTGAAGGCCTGACAGGGGCGTTGGAGTGGTCCGTGTTCTGAACTCCGCCCGTCGCGCGAGCCTGGGTTCTGCAATCCGCAGCCTTCTGGGTTGACGCCCCCGCGACAGAGATGAAGAGCGGGCTTGAAAAGGGCTCGGCTTGAAAAGGGCTCCGTCCCCTTTAACCCCCTTTAGCCCCCTTTGTTGCGGGGCTTCAACGCGACCCGTCGCCGGACCGCGTTGCTCGCCAGCTTCGATCTCGACCGACATCTCGATCGGTGGGGTCCTTCCCCCCACAGGGTGTCCGCGCCAGTACGGCGCACTGAGAAATGCAGGCTAGAACCCGGGGAACCCATGGCGGCGACTAGTGGAATGTCGCGGAGATTCCTTAGGCGTAGGAGTATCCAGCGAGACTGTAGGGGCGGGCCCCTGTGCCCGCCCGGCTACTCGTTTACCATTGAGTTTTCTTTGCGACAGTCCACTCGGGCTGCCCCAACGGATCAAGAGCGGGTCGTTGACGAGCTTCGAGCAGCAGCTGCTGAAGACCGCTGGGCGGCTGGTCAAGCATGCCCGCTACTACGGGTTGCTGCCGGCGGAGGGGCATTTGAACCGGCGGCTGTGCGGTGACATGCTGCACAGGATCTGGGCGCTGCCGCTGTCGAGCGGGTAGCGATGCCCGGGCGAGGAGCAACAGTTTTCGGCTCCAAAAAGGTTTCGCAGCGAGCACTGTCGGCCGCAGCGCCGTTCCGCCCGCTCCATCAACGTCTGTGAGCGGATGGACGAGCTCTGGCGCCTACCGGCGCAGGTGATGTGCAGGGTTCAGCGCGAAAAGACGTGGTATTCGGGGCAGCGCGAGTGTATACTGTGACCGTACCAGGGCCAAAATGGAAATCCTGGCCAAAATGGCGCAAGGGCTGGCAGGCACCACACAACGGACAAAAAAGGATCTGCAATCGACGCCTAATCGGGCGGGATCCCTCCGTTGCGCCTTTGGACCAGAACAAGGGATACCCGGAACTTGTTTTTCAGAGACCTGTAACGCTCGCGGTCCTCAATTCACTTACTGAGCATGAGCAGAAAAGCAATGCTAGGAAAACAAGGAGGAGAAGACATCATTAAGAAAAGACTGAAATGGTTTCTCACTGGGGCGCTGGGGATTCTCGCGTCTAGTCAATACGGTTGCGGACGGCCCCCCAGTACCTTCACGCCCACAGAGTGCTTAGGCCCGGGGACAATCGATGGTCAGGAATTCGGGACTTCATCGACCGCCGTTTGGAGGGCGCCGTAATCGGGTACGGATTTGCCATCAGCGAAGGGGGTGTAGCAACAGGCTCTGGGCAGGGCGGTTTCGCCCAAATGCCGGTGCTCGACAATGGTATTCCGTTTACTTCCCTTACCGACATCCAGGTTGCAAGCGTTGCCAAACCAATCACAGCCATCGCTGTACTGCAGCTCATGGAAAAGCTCGGGAAGGGCCCCGATGATCCCATCAGCGACTTTCTGCCAGCGAGTTGGACGAAGGGTGAGGGCTTTGACTCAGACGGAATTAGCTTCGATGACCTCTTGTCTCACCAGACCGGATTCGACCAAGTGATCGCGGAGCTATCCATCGAATTGGGCGACGAACTACTGAGTCCAAACACGTGGGAAGGGCTGCAGCTGATCGTTAAGAATGGCATCACAGCGAAGGTGGCAGCTTCGGAGTGCCCGAAGAAGAGCGACGATGGCGAGACGATCGAGTTGGGAGGTCCAGCGGAGCCCGACGCAGGCCACTACGGCTTCTACTGCTACAAAAACGCGAACTACGCGCTAGCGCGGGAGCTGATCTGGCGCATGGCACTCGACACCGGTGACTTGAGTGCCGACGACGACACGGACGATCCGCTGAAGATGCCTGAGGCTAGCGCCTCGGGCTATCAGAAGTACGTTCAAAATCACGTCCTGGCCCCAGCCGGCGTTACCGGCACCTGCACCGCAACCGAGAGTTTGATCAATCGGTCGCTGATGTACGATATCAAGGGCTTTGTGCCGTTTGAGATCCTGACTGCGGGCATCGACGCCTACGACAATGACGAGTCCGACCTCCTCGAATGCGGCCCGTACAACTGGTCACTGAGCGCCATTGTCTTGTGCGAGTCATGGGCGAACTTAGCTGCGGCGGGCTTCTGAGCGACGAGAGCAAGGAGTTGATGCGAACTCGAAAAATGGGCTTCTCCCGGGACTCGAATTCGGATCACTACTGGCACAGCGGCAAGTGGACGCAGAGCCGCTCAAGCGTAAGTCAGGCGCTCTGGCCTTTGCACCCCAATCACCCAGCCAATGATCCCAACGCCTCTGCAGAGGACTGCCAGGATAACGGAACCGATCTCGTGTGCCCTGCAAATGGTCCATCGAGCGGCAGAATCAGAACTTGCGTTGTCGAATTTGCGCTGTTTGGTGTGGACGCTGCGTTGGTCCTGAACTCGGACATACGCACAGAGCCCGAAATCGGCGCCTGCACGGTTCTGAGAGACGCATTTGACGAGCTGTTCTAATGAGTCGACGGACTCTTCGGGCATTGCTCGGAGATCCGAAGGCCTCGAACTCGACGAGATCCCCTGCGGCGCCAGCGCGAGAAAATAAACTACATAACGTCCTTTATGTTACCCCAATTGTAGCGCAGGAGCGGCCCTAAAGGGGACGGAGCCCTTTTTTCGCACCTTGGCAAGGTGACCCCCAGTGGGGTCGCTTGTTCCCGGCGGGTGGAGTGGACCCCTGTGGCGAGGCCAAGAAAGTAGGGACGGGTCGCGGTTGACTGAAAAAGGATAGCCAATCCAGCCCAATGGGGGCATGATCAACTCATCCGGGGAGGCGGAGGCGGGCTCTGCTGGAGAGCAACCCACCAAGGAATACCCGGCCGCAGACTCATCGCAACGATGAGGGCGGGGTGCTCGCCTACTGAGGCCGCATCCCGCCTTGTGCTGCGCCATCGGATCGATAGATCTGCTCATGCCTTAAGAAAACTCAGGCGGCGTTAGCCGCCTCTTCCCACAGCCGCTCATACTCTTGCGGCGGCCGATAGCCCAGCGCCGAATGCAATCGCGTACGATTGTATTCCCGCTCAATATAAGCGCCGATCTCGGCCTGCGCCTGGGCCAAACTTTCATACTCGCTGCAGTCGACTTCCTCGCTTTTCAAAGTCTTGAAAAAGCTTTCCACGTACGCGTTGTCCTGCGGGCAGCCCTTGCGGCTCATCGATATCCTCGCGCCCGCTTGCCGCAGGGTGGCTACATAAGCTTCCGCGGCGTACTGCGAACCTTGATCGGAATGATGAATCCAGCCCGGCGCCGGACGCCGGCTGCTCAACGCTTGTTGCAGCGCCGCCAGCGGCAATTCGGTTTTCAGGTTCGGACCCACGGCCCAGCCCACCACGCGCCGCGAATACACGTCCAACACCACCGCCACATAGACGAAGTGGTTTCCCAATCGTACGTAGCTGAGATCGGAGCCCCACAGTTTGTTGGGACCCGTGGGTTGGAAATCGCGCGTCAGGTTTTCATAACGCCGCAGCGAGTGCTTCGAATCGGTCGTTCGCGGAACGGTGCGGCGACGTCGCCGCAAGAGCTTCTCTTCGCGCATCACCCGTTGCACGCGCTTGCGATTGACCAGCAGCTTTTGACGGCGCAGCTGTTGGGTCGTCCGCCGGGTGCCGTAGGCCGGATGGTCCAAGGCGGCGTGGACAATGGCCTGCCGCAGTTCCCCGACCTGCTCGCTGTCGGGTTTGGCCTGGCGGTAGAGGCTGGCTCGCGCCAGTCCGCTCAAGCGGCACAAATCGCGCGTGCTCAGCGTGCTCATGTTGCCTTGCCGCCTTGCGGCCCGTACTTCCTCAGCGACGCGCCGGTTCCACTGACGATGCGCGGCCGGCGCAGATCCTCGACACGCCGCAAGGCTGCGGACAAAAAATCAATCTCCATGGCCTGGCGGCCGACTTTGCGTTCCAGCTCCGCGAGGCGGGCCTGGGCTTCGTGGCCGGGCTCGACACGGGCGCTGCCGCCGGGACGCCGCCCCGCGCCGGGAAAGGCTTCCTCGACGCCGTAGCGCTCGACTTGTGCCAGCCAGTCGTAGAGCTTTTCGCGCTTCACCTCCAGCTCGCGCGCGAGAGCCGAGCCGGACTCGCCGGCTTCGAGCCGCCGGACGGCCGCCAGCTTGAACTCCTTCGTGAATCGTCTTCGAGACAATCGAACCTCCTTACCGTTCCCTGGTTCATTGTCCCTTCTCTACTGGTCTCGCTTTTCGGGTCCATTCCAGACTCCCGGCATTTTTATCGCACCTTCCTGTCCCCTTTTTGGGGTCCCAGGCCCCACTTATGGGTTGATCGAGTCGTGGCGAAATCCCTCCCATGCAACCTCAGGAGCGCAGCACGGTGAGGCTGGGACGATCCTTGTTGTGGCTTAAGTGACCGCTAAACCGATGTTATCTCCCGTATCGGACACGGTGACCGAAGCCTCGTCAGAGACGCTAGCCGCCATGGCGCTGTAGCCGCCGGACCCCACGGCAAGCTCGTAAGGTGCGGTGTACCTCGAAAGATCGAGCCCAATCGATCCCCCAGGGTTGAGAATGACGGAAATATGCCGTCCGTTAGCTGTAGTCATGTCAAAAGTAGCGTCGTTGGACGTTTCGTTTACTAAAGTCATGATATCGACTCCCTCTCGGAAAAGTATGCTATTCACGTTTCTTGGATAGCCTGGACCGTCCAAACAGGGATTTCCATTTTGGCCATCCTGGCACAGATAGGGTAGCCGATCCCCGGCTGCCATGCAACGGTTTGCCCACGGCTGCCACGTTCCGCACTCCTTTCGCCGCCGCTCCGGTCGTCGAATGCTGCCCGATCGGGTTCCATTCGGGGACAAGAGCCCGAATTCGGTCGGCCACGACCATTCATCACGGCGCCCAAAGGGCGCCCAAAGGGGACGGAGCACTTTTCGAGACTGTGGGCTGATTGTGCTGGTCAGAGTGCCCACACGGTAGGTCTGGGGTGTGACGCACACGCCCGTGTCTGCCACATCGTCACTCTTGTCGATGCCTGGAGTCGGCTTGCCACCCAGGGCTGAACCCCCTGTGTCGGTAAAAGTACCGACACGGCAGGTCTGGGGACCCGCGCCAACTCGGGACCGGGCAGTTGTCAGAACATTCAGTGCGATTTAGGAAAAATGTGCGCAGGAGGGGCGGGAAAGCGGTAGAATGGTAGCGGCCCCGACGGAAGCGCAAACTTCAGCCGAGGCCTTTCGCCACCACGGAGCAAGCCCGTGGAGAGCGACGGTACCATTCTAACGGGCTTGCGTCCGTGGTGGTCTTCGAGGGAAGGTCATCATGGACGTCGATCGGATGTTGAAGGCGCCCTACCAGGAGCGCGCGTTGCTGAGCCAGGCGATTGTCTCGCTGGAGAATTTGGCGCGGGGCAAGAAGCGGCGGGGCCGTCCGCCGCGTTGGCTGCACGAGGGGAGGCAGGAGAGTCCGTCACCGAGTCGCAGCCGGGATCCGTTGCCGTTACCCCGTGATGGGGCTGCATCGTAATGGGTGAGTGACGTTGGTTGACAAGCGTGATCCGCAGATTACGCAGATGAAAGACCTGGGGGTGGGGGTCTGAAAGGGGTCGGTGTGAATCTGTCAAATCTGTGGATGGAGGTTTGGGGTCTTCCGTCGCCCTGATACCTAGGGTTCCGCCGAAGACGGCTCCACCCGAGGCTAGCGTCCGACGCCGCTTGGCGGCTTGATACCTGACGATTGGTGAATCGTCGTCGGCTCTTGGACGCTCTAGTCGCCCGACGCACGTTTGCGACGAGTGGTACGCGCATGTTCATGAATTTCCAGAGCAACGGCCAACCGGTGGGGGCTGAGTTGCCAATCGACGCGCGGCGGGTGTTTCGCGTAGAGGTCGACGCGGCCGGCCCGCTCGATCGGGTCGAACTATTGCGCGACGGACGACCTCTCCAGACCTGGACGCCGACGGGAAGTCAATTCACCACCGAGGCCACCGACGACGAGAGTTCCGCCGGCGCTTTCTACCTCGTCCGCGCCCGACAGCAAGACGGACATCAGGGTTGGACCAGTCCCATCTGGTTCGGCTAGCTCGCCGTACTGTCTTCGTTTCCCACCCTCCCCCTCGCACTCGTCCTCTTACTCGACGGCCTCCCGAACCTGGGTTCCGGAGAGGACGAGCAAAAGTGCGAGAACGAGGTTCACGGGTCAGTGGGCGGACCTTCCGCTGGGGGTGCTCGCCAAGAAGCCGCTTCGTGCGGTGACGACAACAAACGAGTGAAAGTCCTTAAAACATGCACGGCTAAAGCTGCTGACGCTCATGAACTTACTGCTCATGAAATCAGCTTCGTCCTCGAACTGGGCCCCGTCGAGCGTGGCTTCGCCACCAAACTTGACACCGGCGAAATCAACCTTCCCCCTTGAAAGGGAAGTATGTGGAGGCCTTCATAAGTGAACATGCCGATTCGTACCAGTTGAGGACGACGCTAATCGAGGGCATGGGAGCTTCAGCGTCCTCGATTGTATCCGGCACCGTGTGCCGACGAGTCGCGAACGCCGCTCGGAACATGGCTCACGTCGGTGCCAATCATGCAAATTCAATTCGCACTTCATTGAGAGTGACGTAGCCTTCGGGCAGCCTGTGCCTCCAGACGGGATAGTCGCGTTCGGGTCGCAGGATATGAGGATCCCCGTCCAACGGGCCCATCGGCGAAACGTGCAGCGGAAACAGCACGAGCATGATGTTGACGTTGACGTCCGACAGCACGCGATCCAACAGCTTGACGCCGTACATGTCCACGCGGTCGTGACGCACGCCCAGCGCGGTCCAGTTGGCGGGATCGGGATCGAGTGTGATTGTCTGCTCCGACCACGATTCGGTCACATTGAATGGTCGGCCGGTACACAACCAGCCGCTGGTGATGCCTTCAACGGTGCCCTGAATCAGTAGGACGAGCTGAGATCCCTGCGCGGCCAATTCGCCACGGGCGCGGATCGTCATCGCGGCGTTGGTGAACTTGGTTGGGTAGCGATCGCCAATGAAGCGGTTGGCACCGCCGACTTCCTGGTAGACCTCCCCTTGCGGCCCGACCGTGGCGAGGCTGAAAACCATGTGCATGTAACCGGCGCCGGGAGGCGCGTGGCTGTAGTCAATACACCACGGGCTGCGCGACGTGACCTGCCCTTTCCGCCATTCCAACGGCTTCGGTCCGCCGGCGTTGCTGATCCAGCCATACCAGCCGCCGGGGCCGTCGTCGAACCGCTCGTGATAGGCGCGGTCAGTCATGACCGCATCATATCCTCATGCCCCACAGCGATAAGCGGAAAACCGTATTGGCTGGCGTGCTCGCCCCCCCCCCCAACGGCCTCAGTCGTCCGCAGACGAGTAGGTGACGAATCCGCGGAGTCGGGCAACAGATAGCATTGCTCCGAGTAGGGCGTCTTACGTCCTTCTGGTGCGTCTGGATCAACCCTAGCCGACAAGATCGACATAGGTAGGCCCTCGCAAGCTTTCCCTGTCACACCACCGGGCATACGGGTCCCGTACCACGGCGGTTCGGAGGAGTTAAGCGTTCGAAGATGCCGACAATCTGGGAAGGCCGAGCGAATCGAAATAGACATTGGGCAGCGCTTGCTGGACAGCCGCGTGCCGCGACATGGCCCACAAACCAGTGGCGGAACCGGCGGCAATGGCCGCACGATAATGCGGCACGCCCAATCGCCGTAGGTTGGCGAATCGGGTCGGCCCATTCCCCCACTGCCGCCAGGTCATCATGCGGAGTCTCCGGCGGATCCGCGCATCCAGGTTGCGAAACACCAGCGGGTCTTGGCTGAAGCCAAAGTAGCTCCGCCAGCCGAGCAGATACGGCCTCAATGAGCCGATCATCCGCTCAATGCTGATCCCGCGCGTCCTGCTCGTCAGCTCTCGCACTCGCGCTTGGAACCTTTGCAACGCCTCGGGCGATATCAATCGCTGAGGCTCCGCTCCGGTCGTCAAGCGAAAGCCTAAGAACTTCCGATCGTTGGGTCGAGCCACCGCACTCTTCGATTTGTTGACCTTGAGTCGGAGTTTCTTTGTAAGAAACTTACAGACGCCGGCCATCACCCGTTCCCCCGCCCTGCGACTGCGAACGTAGATGTTACAGTCGCCGGCGTAGCGGCAGAAGCGATGGCCGCGCCGTTCCAACTCGCGATCCAAATCGCCGAGCACGAGGTTCGACAACAACGGCGACAACGGTCCGCCTTGTGGCGTGCCTTCATCGGCAGGACTCACCAGCCCGTCGTCCATCACCCCGACGGTTAGAAACGCCCGGATGAGTTTCAGCAATCGCTTGTCGGGGACACGTTTGGCGACACGAGCCATCAGCAGGTCATGGTTGACTCGATCGAAGAACTTCTCCAGATCGATGTCTACGACCCACTGATAGCCTGCGGCGACGTAGGCTTGCGCCTGAGTCACCGCCTGATGCGCCGAACGTCCCGGTCGGAAGCCATAGCTGTTGTTGGAAAACGTCGGGTCCCAGCGCTTCTGCAGAACCTGCAAGACCGCTTGCTGGATCAGTCGGTCGAGCACCGTAGGGATGCCCAACTTCCTGACCCCGCCGCCGGGCTTCGGGATTTCCACCCTGCGCACCGGTTGCGGTTTGTACGTTCCTTGAAGCAACTGTTCCCGGATGGCTGGCCAGTGCTTGCGAAGGTCGTCCAGCGTTTCGTCGATGGTCTTGCCATCAACACCCGGACTCCCTTTGTTACCCCGAACTTGTTTCCAAGCCTTTACGGGATTGCTTCGCTCGCACACCTCCTCCATCAGTCGTTCTTCTCGCGCCGGGCTTTCAGATTCCCGCTTCACCGCGGACGGTTCGGTCCCTTGCCGAGCGCGCCTCGGGGCTTCACCCTTTGGCTCGTCCATGAAGGCCAGTCGTTGCTGGGTTTTCTGCCGCTTGCCGTCCATGAGTTGCGAGTCTTACTTGCCGCTCTCTTCCGTTCGGGCCTTCGGCCATCGTTCTCGGTTCGGCCTATCTGTTGGCTCCGTCTTTCGACTTGTGGAGTGCCTTACTAGCCTTGCCGACTGCATGGCCTACTATGCCCTCTGCTGACTTCTGCGCCCCGATCAGGTCGCCTCGCGGCTCCCCCAGTCCCAAACAGCGGGACGGAACGCAGACCTCCCGGGGTAAGTCTGACCGCCTTCGCCGCACACCTGCCGAATCTACAGCCTTGGCCCTTGATGGAACTGGACTTCGCGATCAGTTGTCCGCTCGTCCGACCAAAGATGCCCCTTATCCGGTTTCTGTTCGTCAGGTCGCGGTTTTGTTCCACGCTTCCTCTGGACCCCGCCTCGCGACGACGCCCTTGCGCTTCCCTAGCACTTCACCTCCATCAGGCTGTGCAGAGGACTTTCACCTCCAAGCTGTCAGACATGCCCGGCACACAACCAAGCCGCTATGCGCGGCGGACGCTGCGCGTGAGCGGTCCATCAGCAGTGGCGCCTGGTGGAGAGTAAGGTCGGGACACCAACAAAGGAGGTGTCCCCATGACCCGATTACGCAAGAAGATGCTGGAAGAGCTCCGGCGACGCAACTACGCTCCCACCACGATCAAGAACTATCTCGGCACGGTCGAAGACTTTACCAAGCACTTCGGCCGGCCGCCGGATCAGCTGGGCCTGGATGAGATTCGCTCGTATCAGGTGTACTTGTTGAAAGAGAGGAAGATGGGCGTCCGCACCGTCGGCCTGCACACAGCAGGCCTGCGGTTCTTCTTCTGCAAAACGTTGAGGCGGAACTATCCAGTCGAGGAGTTTCCCTACCCGAAGAAACCGCGAGAGCTGCCGATCATCCTGACCCAACAAGAGGCGGTGCGGCTGATCGAGTCCTCAGCAACCTGTTTCATCGCGCCATGCTGATGACGCTCTACTCCACCGGCATGCGCCGTGCTGAGCTCTGCAACCTCAGGGTGGAAAACATCGACAGCGAGAGGATGCTCGTCCACATCCGTCGCGGCAAGGGAGGCCGCGATCGGTCCGTGCCGCTGAGTCCGAAGCTGCTGGAGACCCTGCGCGAGTATTACCGCTGGATGAAGCCCAAGACCTATCTGTTTCCCGGTACGAACAGAAACTGGCGAGTCGACAAGCCGATCACTCCGAAGGTGCTGTGGCTGGCCTGCCGGGAAGCGGCCCAACGAGCGGGGATCGACAAACCGGTTCGCCCGCACTTGCTGCGGCACAGCTTCGCCACACATCTACTCGAACAGGGCGCGGATCTGCCAACGCTGCAGGCGTTGCTTGGCCATGCCGATCTGAAGGCAACGTCGATCTATCTGCATCTATCTGAGCGTCATCTCAGGGCGGCTGGCACTCCGATCGACCAAGCGGAGTTTTCCAGCCCGGACCAGGTCAAGAGATCCAAGAGGCTGCATAAGAAGCAGAGGTGAAACGGCCACCCCTCGAGGTGGCCGACATCATTCGCGCGGTAGGCAATCGATTCCAACAGCGGTTTCGACTCAACGGGCTCCATCGCAAGATTCTTAGCGCCATCGAACGCTGTCGTACGGCGGCGTTGGGCGGACACCGCGACCGCTGTACTCGCTGTGGCTACGACGCGGCCATCTCCTGCAACTCCTGCCGCAATCGCCATTGCCGCAAGTGTCAGGCTGGCGCGAGGGACAAGTGGCTCGCTGCACGCGAGGGTGAGCTGCTACCCGTGGCCTACGTTCACGTGGTCTTCACGATCCCTCGGCGGCTGGCGGACGTAGCGTTCCACAACAAGCGACTGCTTTACGGGTTGTTGTTCCGCACCAGTGCAGCGACGCTGCTGGAGTTCGCCGCCGATCCGAAACACCTGGGCGCTGAGATCGGTTTCCTCAGCGTGCTTCACACCTGGGGCCAAAACCTCGTCCACCATCCACACGTTCATTGCGTGATCCCGGCCGGCGGTCTCTCGCCCGATCACGGAGCTTGGATCCGTCCGCGGTATCGCTTCTTTCTGCCGGTGAAGGCGCTCGGCATCGTCTTCCGCGGCAAGTTCGTTGATGCTCTCGAGCGCGCTTATCGTAACAACGAGCTTTGTCTGCCAGGCGCGCTGCGAACTTTGGAGCAAGACAAGGCCTTCCGCGCGTTCGTACGCTCGCTACACCAACAAGACTGGGTCGTTTATGCTAAACCTCCATTCGGTGGGCCGCAGTACGTTCTCAACTACCTGGCCCGCTACACTCACCGCGTCGCGATCTCGAACCACCGCCTGGTCGCTTTCGCCGACGGCAAGGTCACCTTCCGCTGGAAGGATTACGCGAACTCCAGCAAACAACGGCTGATGACGCTGACGGCTGAAGAGTTCTTGCGGCGGTTCCTACAGCACGTGCTGCCGCCCCGCTTCGTTCGCATCCGCTTCTTTGGCTTCCTCGCTCCTCGCAAGCGGGGAGAGTTGTTGCCGCTGTGTCGGCAACGGCTTGAGACCGACACCAACTCCTCGGTTCCTGCAGTGCCGAGTGAGAAGCGTGAACCCGTCACTTGGACCTGTCCGCTCTGCGGCGGCCCCATGATGCTGTTCGAGAGGCTCGACACCTGGCAGCTGCAGCAGGAGGAAGCGAATTACTTTGACACGTCTTAAAGACGCTCTGCTCCCCGCCACGCCAGCGTGTCACCTGACGCGCTCCCTCGACGTGCGTTCCTCACACCAATCCGCGCGCCGAACCTGCTCTAGGGTCCTCCAGAGTCGCTTCTCGACACCTCCCAGCAGTGCATGCAAGCAACGTTTCTCTTCCATCGAGTCACTCACCGACCCGAAAACAGAGCGTCCCAAGCCACGAAACTTGATTCAATCCCCATAGCCGTGCCAACTTGACCGCGTCCGCCGCAAGCGCGAGCGGCTTCCTTCAAACGCCCTTATCCAAAGCAACCCGGCGATCGGGCTCCTCACCCTCCCTCTGGGCTCATCCCGCCGGGTTCCTCCAGATAAGGTCCTAACGTCAGGGTGGATCTAGTGGCCTGTGGGCAAATGGACGCTTCTCGAGTAGAGGCCCTCGTACCGCCTGCTCGCGCTAGACTGTTGGGCGCAAGGGCGTCAACGTCCGATGGGCTGGACAACGAAGTTCAGGCTCAGTCCTGCTTGGTGGCCTTCCTCCCCGCCGCCCAGTACTTCTTCATCCGCTCGGAGACAGCCTTTCTCTGAGCGGCGCTGATGGCTCGCTTGGGGGGCTTCTTCGTTGCCTTCTTGCCGCTACCTGGAGGACGGCCTGGTCCCCGCTTACCGGGAGGCCTTCCTCGTCTGGGAGGTTCCTCTCCAAGCGCTGCAATCGCCCGGTTCAAGCGGTCACGTTCTTTGATGAGGATTTCTAAGACATCAGCCATGCGGAGAGGGTAGCACCGGAGGCAAGGGCCTTGGAAGATCGGTCGCTTGTTGCTGGTAGGGGTCCCCAGGATGAGGCCCGTTAGCCGCCGTTAGCCGTGTCCCACATAGGTTTCATTTCCTTGACGCCGCTAGATCCCGAGTGACGGCCTTGAGGATGTACTCCGGAGAACCGTTCGCTGGCGAACACCGGATCTAACGCCCGTAGGTCGCCTTCAGTGTCGTTGCCCCTGGTGACACGCTAATGACGTGGGCCTGCGCGCCACTGTCCGACCACTTCCTAAAGAAGTACTGACGCTTGCCCTTCGTCTGGGGATCGGGCGCGCTGATCGTCCGCGATTGTCCGACGACCGCGTTGAATGTCAGACCCGATGTCACGTTTATCCCGTCGAGCGTCAGCGTAAACCCGCCCGGCTTCGACTGTAGCTTGACCGTCGCAAGTTGGGGGAAGATGTCGACGAGCGTGGTCGCGGAAGCTCCGGCTGAATCAGTCACGGTTAAATAGACGCGGTAGAAGACATTGGTCGCAGTCTCGGCGAAATCGGTTTGGAACGATCCGCTCGCGATGCCCGAGGTCTCAGCGACGTGCGGGTGATGATGGGTGTCGTGGTGAAAGTCGATCTTCCAAGTGAACGCCGAGGCCCCTAGGCTTCCGTCTTCCGGATCGGTGCCCGATCCGGAGAAATTGATCGTTTGGCCGAACACGTAGCTGCTCCCGCCGAGCGGGGCGTTGATCGTAGGCGTCGGAGGCAGGTTACCCAATACCGTCAGCGTTGCCGAGTTGCTGGTGTCAGATCCGTACGGGTTACTCACCACGGCGCGGAAAGTCGAGCCATTGTCACCCGCCGTAGCCGGGGCGGTTGTATAGGACGGCGAATCCGGCGCTCCCGCGATCGGCACGGTGTTCTTCTGCCACTCGTAGCTCAGCGGCGCTGTTCCCGTGGCCGCGACTGTAAACGTTGCCGTTTGGCCGATTCCCACCGTCTCGTCGGAGGGATGAAGCGTAATCGCGGGCGGTTGATTGAGCGTGTAGTCGATGCGGTAGACCTGTCCGCCGGAGGCGCGGGTCAGGTAGTAGAGTTTGCCGTCGTGGACCTGCAGATCGACGGCGCTTCGCCCGAGGTTCGTGCCGAACACCGTTTGGTTGTTATAGCCTCCGGGCGTAACGTAGTTGATCCACTGGCCGCAGTAGTCGGCGTAGAAGTAGGCGTCCACGTAGCTCGCGGGGTATTCCGTTTCGGTGTAGAACGCACCGCCCGTTATCGCGCAGTTTCCACCCGAGTGGCCGTAGTCAAACAACGGCGGGGTGAAATCCGGATTTCCGCAGCCGGCTCCCACGGTGCCTTCGCATGATGGCCATCCGTAGTTGGCCTCGGCCTGGCCTTGGCTGACTTCCTCGCCCGTTCCGGCCCCGACGTCGTTGATGTGCATGCGCCCGTTGCCGGGATGGACGTTGAACGTGAACGGATTGCGTAGGCCCATCGCCCATATCGATTGATTCGCTCCCGAGGTTTGGCTCAAGAACGGATTGTCGCCGGGAATCGTCCCATCGGGGTTGAGTCGCAAAATCTTGCCGTGCCGGTTCGAGAATGCCTGTGAGTTCGAGGAAACGGCGTTGTCACCCACGGCAACGTACAGCTTTCCGTCGCTTCCGAAATGGATCGCGCCGCCGTTGTGGTTGGTGGCGCTTAGGTTGTCCAACTCTACGATGACTTGCTCGCTGCCCGCGAGCGCAACGTCGCCGTTGGCAGTGAAACGGCTGACGCGATTGTGGATCGGGTTCGAGGCGGTTGTGTAGTAGACATAGACGTATTGGTTGTTCGCGAAGTCGGGGTCGAAGGCCACCCCGAGCAGCCCGCGCTCGCCGCTAGAGTTGACGCTAAGCGTGAGGAACGGGGTCGGTAGCAGACCGCCGTTCTTGATGACTCGCAACTCGCCGCCTTGACGGCAGACGAAGAGGCGCCCGTCGGGGGCAAAGGCCATCGCCGTCGGGCTGCTGAAACCCGAGGCGACGAGCACTTCGGAGAATCCGGCGGGATAACCACCGGCAGCGGGCGAGGACCAGAAAGCAACGAGGGTCAGAAGCAATAGTGCGGAGAAGACTTCCTTCGATCGAACGAGCATGGTGGATGAGCTCCCAGGGGTATGAATGAAGATCGATGAGTGAGACCGAGGTCGGTCATATGAACCGCGCACGATGGCGAAATGCGGCCGGGTGGAGACGCCCGTAGTGTCTGATCCAGTCGAAACCAGAGATAAATCCACAGGATGGTGTGAGATTATCACCCGCGATCGATGCCGTCAATACGTCTTTACGAACGTTGTCAAGGCCCAATAGAAATGTCCCCCTCGGTAGCCCAGTAGAAGTGTCCCCTTGGTGATAGGAGAGAATCGTCATCGTCGGGGCTGTGGAACTGTGGGAATCGCGCAGCGATTTCCAAGGGGCGGTGGGAAGGGTGGAAAACCATCCACGGATCCGCGAGCCCGGCACGGCTGCCGCCACAAGGTTTTCCACGCTTTCCATCCGACCCGGCATTTCCACAGCCCTCTTATGAATTCGCAGCTCGTGTTTTCCGCAGCACAGGTCGCCGCCAGGGGTGGTTCGCCGCCGGCTTGCGTCTGGCCACCACGTTCCCCTGCGGTGCCGGCTTCGTCCGCAGCCGTGGCGTCGGCGTGGCGATCACTTCGTGCTCGATCTCGTGCCCCTCAAACCTCACCTGCAAGCTCTCATCGCGCCCCTGTTGGACCGTCACCCGTGCACCCGCCCCCACGCCCTGATTGCGTTTCGGCTTCAACTGCAAACAACGATTCTCGAAACGCACCACCTGGTCGTTGCTCACCACCCGTTCGTACTCCAAGCAGAACACCCCTCGCAGCTCGGTGCCGCGGGGTAGCGCCTGGTGAAAGTCCGCTCCCGCCGCCGGCTCGCAGCAGAAGCGCTCGTTGTGCTCGGCTAAGTACTCCTCGCCGAGGTAACGGTTCGCCGCCTCGTAATCAACGATGCCCCGCAGCCGCATCTTCTTGATCAGGCGGTCCTGGTGCGTGCCGTGATGGCGTTCGACACGTCCCTTGGCTTGCGGCGACGATGCGGCAATGATGCCAATGCCAAGCTTCGCGCACATGCGCCCGAACTGCGTCTCGGGCTTGATGCCTTCCAGTGCTTCCCGCGACGTCGGCTGGCGCTGGTAGACGTTTTTCCAGTCGCAGTACAACGCCTTGGGAACGCCGTGTTGGCGCACCCAGGCTTGGAGCAGATCGGCCGCGGCCCAGGTCGTTTCCTGGCCCGAGAAGCGGCACAGTGCAAGACCGGTCGCGTCATCGACAAAGTTCATCAGACAGGCTTTCGGGCCGCGTCCTTCCAGCCAGTGGTGGTGCGAACCGTCGAGTTGAATCAGCTCGCCGAAGTGCGCTTTGCGTTGCCGCCGGCTGCGATGCGGTGGGCGCTTGCGACTCCGGCTCCACAGGCCCGCCGCGAGCATCCAGCGCCGCAGCGTGCGCACCGACACCTCCAGGCCGTGATCCTGTTGCAGCTGCTCCGCGGCTAGCGTCGGCCCGCAGCGCTGCTGCGGTCGCCCCCATAGTGTTCCCGCACCAAGGCCAACACACGCCGGCGAAACTCCACCGGCTTAGTACTTACTATCATAAATAGACGCACTTGTGATAGAATAAGGGCATGGCTAAAAGAGCCACGCCCATCCTTTTGAGTCCTGCTGAGGAACGGACGCTACAGCGCTGGCGACGGGCCCACAAGACCGAACGGCGTACCGCCGAAAGGGCTCGCATCGTCCTGCTGGCGGCCCAAGGAAAGTCGAACCTGGAGATCGCGGCGCAGTTGGGAACGCGGCCGGCACGGGTGTCGAAGTGGCGCACCCGCTTTGCCCGCCAACGGCTGGCCGGCTTGGCCGACGAAGCGCGACCCGGCAAGCCGCGGCAATACGACGCCGCGAGCGAGAAACGCATTCTCAAGAAACTCGATGAATCGCCGCCCAGCGGACAGGCCACTTGGACCGGCCAACTCCTGGCCCAAGCGCTCGGCGAGGTGAGTGACCAACAAGTCTGGCGCGTGCTGCGCCGCCGGGGCATCTCGCTGCGGCGTCGTCGCAGCTGGTGCCTCTCGACCGATCCCGAGTTTGCCCGTAAAGCCGCCGACATCGTGGGACTTTACCTGGACCCGCCCGAGAACGCTGTCGTGCTAGCCGTCGACGAAAAGCCCCACATCCAAGCCCTCGAACGCGCTCAGGGCTGGCTGCGGCTGCCCGACGGCAAGGCCTTGACGGGCTTCAGCCACGGCTACAAACGCCATGGCACAACGACCTTGTTCGCCGCCCTGGAGGTGGCCACCGGTCACGTCACGGCTGGTCACTACCAGCGTCGCCGGCGGCGAGAGTTTCTAGACTTCATGAACCAACTGGTGGATCTCTACGAAGGCTTCGAGTTGCACGTCGTGCTGGACAATCTCAACACCCACAAGCCGAAACGGGATCGTTGGCTCCAGCGCCACCCCAACGTGCACTTGCACTACACTCCGACCTACGCCTCGTGGCTGAATCAGATTGAGATCTGGTTCAGTATCCTCAGTCGGCGGGCGTTGCAGGGAGCCAGCTTCACCTCGCCCTACGAAGTACGCGCAGCCATCGACCGCTTCCTCGAGGCACACAACGAAAACGCCGCCCCTTTCGAATGGACCAAGGCCAGCGTGAGGCAGCGGCCTCTTTCTTACTCATACGCTAACTTATGATCTTAAGTACTAGCGCGGTTCGAGCGGCGCCCGACGTTGCCGTGCACCAGCGCCTTAGTCCCGCCCTTGCGATAACGGCTCCACAGGCGCTTGGCTTGACGGTAGCTGATCTCAAGCCGCGCCGCCGCTTCGTTCAGCTTCCACTCCCCCCGCCGGACCCGGCTTAGCACCTCACTACGCCTCAGCTCCTTGTCGCTCATCCATGTCCTTCCCAATCTTTCACCTCCTCGTGGAGGTCCAGATTAGGGGACATTTCTATTGCCTGCTCATGGGGACATTATCATTGCCTTTCAACAGGGCGAAGGGAGGTTCAGCTTCGCCGTTGAGCTTCCCTCAACTAGACCGTTCCCTAGAACTCAACGCCCGTGTCGAACCACTGCCCGGACTTGGCTGACTCCAGCACCGTGTCGCAGACCTTCTGCGTCTGAAGGGCGTTGCGGAAGTCAGGCTGGGTTGGTTTGCCTGTCTCGATGCCGATGACGAAGTCGGCCAGGGCATTCAAGAAGGTGTGCTCGTAGCCAATACAGGTGCCGGGCACCCAGTAGTGGTCCATGTAGGGATGCTCGAAGTTCGTCGTGTGGATCTTGCGCCAGCCGGTGAGGTGATCTTCGGTCTTCTTACCCGACTGCTGCTGCGTGTATTCGAAAAACTGTAAATACTCGGGCTCTTCAAGGTCGAAATAGACACTGCCGTCCGCGCCGTTCAGCTCGAGTGTGTTGAAGTTTTTGCGGCCGCGCGCGTAGCGTGTCGATTCAAACGTCCCCATCGAGCCATTGGCGAACTCGGCGAGAAACATGCACGCGTCGTCGATGCCCACCGGCTCGGCCTTGCCCGTCTCGACGTGCTGGCGTTGTTTAACGAAGGTTTCCGTCCTGGCGACTACCCGGGTGATCGCACCGTTGAGCCACATGGCCGTGTCGATCGAGTGCGCCAGGAGATCCCCGGTGACGCCCGACCCGGCAACGTTCACGTCCAAACGCCACAGTGCCGCCCCGCCTTGGGGTACGTCTTCGGCAATCGTCCAGTCTTGGAGGTAGGCGGCGCGGTAGTGGAACGGCCGTCCGATCCGACCTTCGTCGACGATCTGTTTGGCGAGCGCAATGGATGGCACGCGGCGGTAGTTGAACCAGACCATGTTCGCCACGCCGGCCTCCTCGACCGCCCGCGTCATCTCCTCAGCCTCGGGGACGTTCATCGCCAACGGCTTCTCGCACAGCACCATTTTGCCCGCCTTGGCCGCAGCCAGGGCGATCTCATGGTGAACGTGATTCGGCGCACAGAGATCAATCAGGTCGATATCGTCGGCTTCGACCAGCTTGCGCCAGTCGGTCTCGACCCGCTCGTAGCCCCAGTTGTCGGCGAAGGCCTGCGCCTTTTCCTTCTTGCGGGCGCAGGCGGCTTTGAGCACCGGGCGATGCTCGACTTCGAAGAAATCGTTCAGCCGTTTGTAGGCGTTGGAGTGCGCGCGGCCCATGAAGCCGTAGCCAATCATGCCGACGTGCAGTGGTTTGGACATGAGCTTCCCCCAAGCGATAGTTCCCGACGGCGGGCGATCGCCGCATCAAGCAGGCGTCGCTAGGGTCAGCCCGGCAACACCAAGCGTGGACTGTACATCACAGGACAGGCGCAAGGCAAGCTGGCGACGTGTCGGGGCGTTCGTAGGGGCGGACCACTGGGTCCGCGCCACCATAGCCCTTGGCAATGCAGCTCATCTTTGGGTTGAAGTCAAGAGCAACTCCGCGGTCGGGCGGGCACAGGGGCCCGCCCCCTACAAAGCACTGCGGCTCTGCCGCCATCTCATGGCAGGTGTCCGCGTCCCTTTATGGCGCGTTGTAGTAGAACTCCTCGCGCACGATCTTGTCAGCTTCGACGGTGTATACGCCCACCTCCACCATCGTGACGTGTTGGCCCGACATCTTGGGCGTGACATCCATATGGAAGCGAACGGCGAATTGCGAGTCGCCTACGAACGGGCCGTCGACCTGCAGGCCGTGCACCTCGTGGTTCTCTGCCCACCACTGGTTCTTCCCTTTGATGCTGTCGATACCAGACATCTCGGCGGGCATCTGTTCGTTGCCCACGGGCTCGACGCTCACGATATTGTCGCTATAGTAGGTTTCGATCGCGCTCATGAACTGACCCTGCCGGCAAAGATTGACCAGGCCGTTCGCAACATCGGGTACTGACATGTGTTCCTCTCCCTTTCCCTTTTGATGGATCGCCGTAAGTGTAGCGGGTGCGCCGATCGAGCGGCTCCCTTTCGCTGGAGTCGAGCGACCGTCCTTCTATTCTGAACCGTCTAGATCACAAGAGTACAGCCGACCGGCCGTAGATCACCCTCTCGCGAGCTCCCAGACGATTGAGTCTTGAGGCAGCAGTGCCGGGATCGAGAAGCAGTGGATCGCCTTCCATACTTTCCACCGCCCCTTGGAAATCACCGCGTGACTTCCACACTTCTACAACCCCGACGACGATTCTCTCCGACAACCAGGGACACTGCGGTCGCCCTACCGCAGGGGACATTTTCTGTGCCTCTTGACACCTTGAATTGACACCCTGGAAGCCCTCTCCCTAGAATTCGTATAGTAGGCGGGTTTTAGCCGGGGCCGAACCGGCCCTGGAGCAGAACAGCCACATGGACAAGCGGCGGCGCACCCGTTACCGGCGTATGCTGGAGGAAAAGCAGCAGGAGCTGGAGATCCTACTGGCCCGAGTCGGCGAGGCGGGCCGCGGCGCGGATTTGGCGTCGCCGGACGACTCGGCCCAAAAGGCGGTGAATTCGTACGCCAAAGAGTTTGCCTTCTCCCAAAGCGACGCTGAACGGCTACAACTCCTTCTCGTGAAGGCGGCGCTGACACGCTCAGGCTCGAAGGAGTTCGGCCGGTGCCAGTCGTGCGGTGAATTGATCAACAAGAAAAGGTTGGACGCCGTACCTTGGGCGCTGTACTGCCACGCCTGCCAGGAAGAAGAGGAGGGCCGCGGCGGCCAAGATTCCGCGCTCGAATCGTGACACAAGGCCGTGGCGGCTCAGAGTAAACTGAGAAGAGTACTGGAGCGTGAGGTGAGCCTTCTCGAGTAGCATCTCCATTTCGGCACTGCCGGGTCGCCATCCCCTGGGGCTTCTCCGCGACCTGGTGGACTCCTTGGCCTCGGTGGCCGTGCCGGATCAATGCCGCCTCTGCAACACTCCTCTCACTGAGGTCTCTCGTGTTCCGATCTGCCACCCCTGTATCGAGGCGGTGGAACGCCTCCAGGCGCCCGTGACATGCGTGCGGTGCGGGCTGCCCTTCGAAGAGGCAGCGGCCCTGCAGGGCGTTGACCTCTGCGGACTTTGCCGCACCAATCCCTGGCCGTTCGACATCGCGCGTAGCTTCGGCGCCTATGAGGGCGACCTGCGCCGTCTGATCCATCTGCTCAAGTACGACCGTATGGTTCCCATCGCCGTCCTCTTGGCGGATCGCATGGTTGACGTCGCCGACGTCCTGACACCGGCGGACGTGATCGCGCCGGTTCCGCTGTATCGTCTTCGGTGGTGGCAGCGCGGTTTCAACCAGGCCCACGCGTTAGCTCATCAGCTTTCGCGGCGCATGGGAGTCACGTTCGCGCCCCGCGTGCTGACTAGGGTACGTGCCACCAAACCGCAAGCCGGGCTTTCTCATCATGAGCGCCGGCGCAACGTTGACGGGGCGTTCGCCGTCCGGCGTAACGATGCGGTGCGTGGCAAACGCGTGATTCTAGTGGATGACGTCATGACGACGGGCGCCACCCTGGGCGCCTGCGCCAAGGCGCTCAAGGCCGCTGGAGCCCGATCCGTGGCGGCGTTGACCGTCGCGCGTGCCAAGCGGCGAATTACCCCCTGGGACGTGGGCGCCAGGCATGACGGCGGCCCAAAGACGGCGGGGCTTCCCGGGGGTACGGGCTCATGAACGGCCGCAGCGTGCTGGGCATACCCGTCCTGGTCCTCAACGCCAGCTATGAACCCATCCACGTATGTATTGCTCGCCGCGCATTGGTGCTCATGCTCAAGGGCGTGGCCTCGGCCGAGGAACTGAGCGCCCATCATGTTCATTCACCCTCGCAGGCAATCAGGGTGCCTTCGGTCATTCGACTGCTCGAGTACCGCCGCATTCCGCGGCAGACGCGGGCGCTCTCGCGCAAGAACATCCTCATGCGCGACCGCTACACGTGCCAGTACTGCAAGAGTATCTTCTCGGCCACGGATCTGACCTTGGATCACGTCACGCCACGCTCACGCGGCGGGAACAGTAGCTGGGAGAACCTGGTCACCTCCTGCCGCAGGTGCAACAACCGCAAGGGCGACCGGTTGCCGGAAGAAGCTGGGATGGCCCTCGTCAGGCGTCCGCGGCCCTTCAATCTCCACACCAGCCGCAGCTTGATGCGTCAACTGGGCAACCATCAGGAGGCTTGGCGGAAATACCTCTTCTATTGAGAAACGCCGGCCCCCGAGCCGGCCCGTGCTCGGAGCAACGATCTGTCACTGAATCGTGACGTGCCGGTCGTGGCCCCCAGCAGCGCCGGGCGGGCGCGGGGGCCCGCCCCTACTGCGTTGTGGTCGATAATGATCCTATGCGGGCACGAACGAGGGATTCTGCCTCCGCTGGCAAAGGGTCCCCGGACTTGATCCCGATATCGTTCGCCCTCCCACGCGCTTCCATCGAGAGGCGCGTGCATACCTTCCTCGGCTCGCTCGTCTTGCACCTCGCCCTGGTCGGCGCACTCACCACCATCGGCCCGCAGCGTCCTCCGTTGGTGCTAGATATTCCCTCGGAGGAGGACCTGCTCGCCGCGGAGCCATACCGCCTCACCTGGCACACGCCCAAGCAGGAGTTGCCACGCGTCGCTCCGCTCAACACTCCGGCGAAGGATGCCGGCGCTGACAGAGCCCTTCACCGTTCCCAAGGGCAGACCATCGTCGCCAATGACCCCAATCCCGACAGCGATCGTCAAATGATCCTCGGGCCGGCGCCCGAGATCACGATCGAGCAGGATCTGCCTCTGCCCAACCTGATCGCGTGGAGCACGCCGGAGATCGCCAGGCCACGCTTTCAGCTAGAGCGTCAGGAAGAGGCCGCGCCCAAGCGGCAGGCGCTGTCCGCCGGTGCTGCCCCGAAACTCGCGGTCCCCGCGGCCGAACGTCTGGATCTCGAATCCCTGCGGAAGCGAGATCCGCTTCGATACATGGCACGGGAGGCAGTGAAGCAAACACCCTCGCGCCAGGCGTTGGACGCCGACGCCGCTCCCGAGCTGCCAACCAGGGCCGAAACGGTCGATCTCGCCGCCCTCCAGGACGATCCGAAACTGCGCTATTGGACCGAGCCCACGGCCCTTGACGCACCCGAGGTCAAGGCGGTGGATGCCCCCACGGCACCCGTCATCGACACCCCGCGGAACTCCGAACTCGACCTCGGTAGATTCCAAGTAGCACCGCTCCTGCGCTATCAAACGGCGGCGCAAGAGATCGCCCCACCCACACGCGCCGCGCTCACGCCGAGCGGCCAGGCGCCGTCGGTTCTGGGGAAGGCCGGCGGAGCCGAAGCGGGTGAGCTGTTGGCCAGTCTGAACAAGCTGGACCTGCCGCCGGGCATCGGCTCGCCCGATGGGAGGGACGGAGGGCGCCTTCGTGTCCCGGGCAGGCCCGCCGACGGGTCGATCGGCTCGGCCTCTGGCGCGGACGGAGGCACTGCGGGCGAAGGGGAGTCCGGCGCGGTTGTCGTCGGCCTTGATCCCCATCCCAACTCCACAGCCGCCATTCCCATTGGCAGCCGCCGAGGCCGTTTCTCGGCCTCTCCCGACGGCGGTCCCGGGGGCGGACAGTTGGGCGGCGGCCCCGTCAACTCAGCGGCCCTACGCGTGCCCAACCTGTCGATCTTAGGCGGCGACGGAACGGCGGGCTCCGGCCTCGCCGTGGTCCGGGGACGATCGCGGTCCCAGCGCTCGCGGCCGGCGGGGCAGAGCCTTCGGGACGAGTTGCGGATGCTCACCATGTCCCGGAACACGCGCGATCTCGGCGGTCCGCCCCTCCTCCGGCCCGAACCGGCGGATGTGCCGCCCCCGGACGACCCCGACATCTTGTTCATGGATCGTGACGTCTTCGCCCTCGCGATCAACATGCCCAACATCACCAGCCAGGCCGGAAGCTGGATCATCCGCTTCGCCGAACGTGTCAAGGACGAGAAAAAGGACAAGCACCCACCCGAAAAGGAGCTCCCCCCGAAGGAGCCCCTCAGTGCGCCGTCGGCCCGCCTCAAGGTCGATCCCAAGTACATACGGTCGGCCATCAACGAGCACATCGAAGGAACCGTCACTCTCTTTGCCGTGATCGACAGGGAGGGCCAAGTTGGTGCGGTGCGCGTGATGAAAGGCCTTGACGAGCGCTTGGACAAGAGCGCGGTCGCAGCACTTTCGCAATGGAAGTTCCACCCGGCGACACGCTCCGGCGTTCCGGTCGAAGTGGACGCTGTCATCGAAGTACCCTTCCGTCTGCTGTCCCCTGAACGTTGGATTCGCCGGTACTGATCGGATGAGGCCCTTCGACGTTCTTCGCGGTGCGCTCGCACCGCCGTCTTGACCTCGCCTTCGTCATGCCCATGAGTCAGCGCTGGCTTCTCGTCGACGCCGATGACACGCTGTGGGAGAACAACATCTACTTCGAAGAAGCGTTCGCGCAGTTCGTCGAGTTCCTCGGCCATTCGCGGCTCAACAGCAGCGAGATCCGTGATCGGCTCGATGAGATCGAGACGGAAGCCATCAAGGTCAACGGCTACGGCGCGTTGAACTTCGGACGGAATCTCCAGGAGTGCTTCCGTCAGCTTGCCGAGCGGCCCGTCACCGAGAACGAACTGGAAAAAGTTCTGCTGCTTGCGCTGCGGATCCTCGAGAAGCCCGTCGATCTGATTGAAGGCGTCGAGAGCACGCTGGCCTACCTGGCTGAGCGTTATCACCTGACGCTGTTCTCGAAAGGCTGCCCGGACGAACAACAGAGAAAGCTCGCCCGGTCGGGCTTGGAGCGCTATTTCGACGGCTGCAGCATCGTCAAGGAGAAGCACGTCGCCAGCTACCGCGAAGTTGTCAAAGAGCACAGTATCGAGACCGAGCACGCCTGGATGGTCGGCAACAGCCCAAAGTCCGACATCAACCCTGCCCTTGAGGCCGGCCTCGGCGCCGTGCTCGTGCCCCACGTGCGCACCTGGCGTCTGGAGCACGAAGAAACCCCCGAGCCCTCGGACCGCTTCTATGTCCTCGAGAGATTCGAAGACCTCAAAAGCGTTTTCTAACCCCTCTCCCGAACGAGTAGGCGCCCTCCCGCCGGGCCGCGACTGTCGAGGAGCGCTTCCATGGAACCTGCTGGGTCCTCTGAGCGTGCTTGCTGGCGGCGAGTCCCCGTCGCAACAGGTTTGATCTTGCGGTAACCATTGTTTGCAATAAAGGTCTGACGACCACGAGCGCGGAAACCGAGCCGTGACCGTCAGGGAGCGGTCCGGCACGAACCCTGACGCCCCTCGGAAGACCCTAGAACCGAGCCAACGTTCGGCATTCAAGGCTGGATAGCCGCGTTGGTGACCCGCGCCGGCTGGTCGGCCTTTTGGCACGGTTTGGCAAGGTTTTCCGCAAAGTTGTCATTCGTGGATTGTCACGTTCCCTCTCTCCGGTCTCAGGGTAACGCATCGATCTGCAGTAATCGGCCGTTTTCGCCCTAAGTTGTTGATTCTGTGGGATGAAGATTCTGTGACTGGGGTTCCGACGATGGAGGATGTTGCACAGCGGAATCGTTGGGTAACGCTGGTCCACGTCGAGCAGCGCCGCGAGGTCGCCTTGCCAACCCGAGTTCGGGCTCTGTTTCAATGCATAGGTAGTGGCGAAGAGGAATCCTCCCGGGGGCAAAATGCTGAGAACGACCAGCCGGTCGGCTCAGAGCCAATCCCAGGAGGATTCCATGCATGAACTCTACTACATCGGACTCGATGTCCATAAGAAAAGCATCAGCTACTGCATCAAAACGCAAGACGGAACCATCGTCGCCCGCGGTCAGGTCGCGGCCACCCGCGCAGCCCTGACCACTTGGGCGTCAGCCCTCGAGCGCCCCTGGGTGGGCGCGCTCGAAGCCACGCTGTTCACGGGTTGGATTCACGATCACCTCCAGCCCTTCGCGCGCGAGTTGCAAGTCGCGCACCCGGCCATGCTCAAGGCCATCGCTTGTGGCAAGAAGAAGAACGACCGTCTCGACGCCACCAAGATCAGTGACCTGTTGCGTTGCGACCTGCTGCCACGCTGCTACTTGGCGCCGCCCGCCCTGCGCGAGTTGCGGCGTGTACTGCGCTATCGCAATCTGCTGCTGGGCGAAGCCGTCCGCATGAAGAACAAGATCAGCGGGCTGCTGATGGAGGTCGGCGAACCCTACGATGCCCGGCGGCTGCACGGCCGGCGTTATTTCTATTCGTATCTCGACAGCTTGCGTGACACGCCCGAGTCGGTCATCGAACTGCTCGCCATCACCCGCGGCAGCCTGGAAATGTTCGATCGTTTGCAAGACGAGTTACTGCGCGGCTTGCGGCGCCATCCGCTGCTGCGGGAACGCGTCGAGCGCTTGCAGTCGATTCGCGGCGTGGGGGAGGTGACGGCGCTGAGTTGGGCGCTGGAGACCGTTGAGCCCGAGCGCTTCGGTTCGGTGGGCCGGCTGGTGAGTTACTGCGGGCTATGTGCGGCGCAGCGCGAGTCGGGGGGCAAAACGCAGCGCGGACCGCTGTCGAAGCAACGCAACAAGCATTTGCAGCGGGTGCTGATCGAGGCGGCGAAACTCGCGCCGCGCTGGAACCCGCAGCTGCACGACGTCCATGAGCGGGAGTTGCAGCGCGGCCCGCGCAATCGCGCGACGTTGGCCGTGGCGCGCAAGTTGGTGGCATATCTGCGGGCTGTGGACACCAGCGGCCGAGCGTTCGTGCCGCGGGTGGCGGCCGCGGCGTAACGAGGAGAATTTACTTTTTTTCTGTTGCAAGGAGAAACGAAGAGTTTCACCGACGCTGTGCGGTGTCACGAGCTGCCCGCCGGTCCTCGCCTGTGGGGGACTACGCGAAGGGGTTTCCTCGAGAGTTTACGGGGAAACCTCTGATGCGTCCGTATTGTCTGTTTCGAGGCCGGCGGGCCTGAAAATCCAAACTGAATCTTCCGCGACGGTCCCCCGCCGCTGAGGTGGGGCGACCCGATGCGCGCACATGGATGTCTGGTCACGTGACTCGTTGACCTTGTGACTTGATTCGCAAAAACGCTCGGGCTGCGAAGCGTCACTGCTGAACACCGCGCCCCCGCTGACGGGAGGTTCCGGATGACTGCGTCCATCCTTGACAGATACCTATCATGGATGTCCCTCCAATCCTCCAATCCTCAGTTCGTTGGCCTGCCATGCTTCGCGGGATTCCGCTTGTACAGTGTCCTCGGTACTCCGTCCGTGGTCCTGACGGCGAACGTATTCGACAAAGGGTTGTAAAGAACCACATCCCCGCTAGCTCTAACCTTCGTAAATGTTCCGACGGGAGGGTTGTTTGCGGACGAGTTCGCCTTCTTGACTTTAGTCCAAACCGTGGTCCTGGTCGGGAAGATCAAGAGTTGCGTCGCTCGACTCCCAAATACCACGGGCAACTAGAGGGGCTCGCCGCCTATTGTGTTTCTGACGTCCGTACCGAAGAAGTGGCTGTATTGCCGTAAATGAGCTCGAATTCGCGGCAGTTCGATATCATCGAAAGGCGCATCTTCGGCACCAAAGGCAGCCCAAGCATCTTCGATCGTGCATCCCAACAACTGTTCGACTAGAGACTGAGGACCTGCAACCACGTACCACGTGTCTACCGCATTGACAATGGCGAATCGGGAGTCCTCCGTCGTCGTTACATGTTCCTCGAGCGGCACCCATTCCCAGCTGACGTCCATTAGGCCCGTGTCCGACACTGGCGCTCGATAGTACAGCGGCAGGGGCTTACCAGTCGAGGCGACGCTCCTTCTCGACCCCGGAGGCAGAGCAGAGATAAACCAATACTGCCCGGCCTGTCGAGCAACGGCGGCCGCCCTTAACGCCAGCTCCGGTGTGGCGTCGCAATCTCCCCAAATGGGTACAACGATCCAGTCATTCGCCGATAGCCATTCTGGCTGCAAGTATCCGTTCTCATCGATCAAAGCAGCCACCTGACGTTGGACGATTTCTATCTCGTCGCAGTCAATAATCGGTGTGTGCGTCTTCCTGGTGCTCATGCTGAGTCTAGAATCTTGTCTTGAAGAATAGGTCTCCTGAGGCGTTCCTGATCGTTACCTGAAGAGTAGGAGGGCCCGTATTGCTGAACGTGCGTATAGCTGCTGACGAACCATCTGCGAGCTTGAATGTTCTTAGAGCCCCCTTTGTTTTTACTCCCTTTGTAACCTTCATGCCAGTCACGAAAGCCCTGAAATCGCGAACCATTTGCCGAAGACCGCCGCTTTTGAAGGCGATGGTTGTATTCCCCTTCGTAGTTGTCGATAGTCCCTTGAGCAGCTCCTTGGTCGCCGTGAGTAGCTGCCGTCCGTTACGTATTGTCTGTAGGGTAGCTCGCGGCCCACTGGCGATCGCGGTTGGACCTATGGAGATCTGAGCGTCGAGGAACTGGTTGAGCCCGGAGAGCGGGTCAAAGATTTGTGAGAAAGTCGGGGACAGTCTACTACTTCTTGCTGCCCGCCGCAGGGCCAACTGGGCTGATAGTTGGGCCGCCCGCTTCGGGGGCTCGTGTCCGCCTGGGGTGGTGCAGCGAATGGTGAAATCGTTGGTCGTGGAGCGGGGTCGTGATTCGTGGTTCGTGAACCGTGATTCGTGAACCGTGAGGCGCCGCTACTCGGCTTGTAACTGGTCGCGGGTCGTGGTGCGTGTGGGCCGGAGGGGCGTGACATCGGCTCCGGTCAGACATCCATCGCGGCTTGGACATCAGCCGGGATCTCCCGCCTCGCTGCCGGCGACGTTCGGCAAGAGACAGCGACGAAGACGATGATCGACACCAGCATCGAGAAGCAGCCGACGTTGAAGCCGTACCGCAATGAAAACAGGGCGTGCCGGGCGCTGAGTTCCAGGGTGAAGTTGAGCGCGATGCTGGTCAGGATCGAGGCGACGCAGCCGGCGGCGGTGGCGCGTTTCCAGTTGAGGCCGATGCCGAGGCTCGGGACGATGGCGGCGGCGAAGGTCCCCCAACCAAACGTTCCCAGCAGTGCGATCAGGCTCTCCATGTAGACCGCGAAAACCGCGGACGCTGCCAGCAAGACTCCGGTCGCCACTCGCGACCAACGCAGCTCGTGTTCCAACGGCGGGCCGCGCAGCGCCGTCGGGATGTCCCGGACAACGGCCGCCGCGCCCAGGTTCAAGAAGCTGTCGGCAGTCGACATGATGGCGGCCAGCAGTCCGGCGAAGACGATGCCGGCCAACAGCTCGGGCGTGTAGTTAAGCAGGAAGACCGGGGCCGCGAGATCGGGAGAGTCGAGCGGACTTTGCACGCCCTTCTCGACCAGTGTCCGCATGGACACGCCAATACTGATCCACAACAACGTCAACAGCGCATAGCAGGGACCCGTCAACAACCCACTCCACCGCAGGTCGTCGATGCGCTTGAGCATCATGAACTTGGTGATGGCGTGCGGCTGGCCGACGCCCCCGATGACGAACAAAAGGAACCAGCTCAGGACGGCCATCGGTCCGCGAGCACCCCACGGACCCAGAAAAGCGGGGTCCAAGTTCCAGAGCGTGGTCCCAATCTCGTTCACGCCTCCGGCGGCGTTCAGCGCAGGGAAAGTCGGGGAAAGTCTACTACTTCTTGCTGCCCGCCGCAGGGCCAACTGGGAGGGACCGCGGACTCCCGGTCGCGGCTCGGTCGTGTTGGATGGCACGGTTGCGGTGGGCCCAGCGACTTGACTCGCCACCGCTTGCGCGGTGGGCTACTTTCAGTCGCCCCTGCCGGGGCTAGGAACCGTGCGCGGATGCATCCACCGAACCTAAACCGAGCCCCGATCCACGGCTCCGGTCAAACATCCATCGCAGCTTCGACATCAGCCGGGATCTCCCGCCGCGCCGCCGGCGAGGTTCTGCAGGAAACCACCACGAAGACGATCAGCGAAACCAGCAGCGAGAAACAACCCACGTTGAATCCGTAAGGCAGAGAAAAGAGCGCGTGGCGGGCGCCCAGCTCCAGCGTAAAGTTGAGGCCGATGCTGACCAGAATCGACGCGACGCAGCCGACCGCGCTGGCCCGTTTCCAGTTCAGCCCGATCGCAAGGCTCGGGACAATGGCCGCGGCGAAGGTCCCCCAACCAAACGTTCCCAGCAGTGCGATCAAGTTTTCCATGTAGACAGCGAAAACGGCGGACGCCGCCAGCAACACCCCGGTCGCCACTCGCGACCAATGCAGTTCGTGTTCCAACGGCCGGTCGCGCAGCGCCGTCGGGATGTCCCGGACGACGGCCGCCGCGCCCAGGTTCAAGAAGCTGTCGGCGGTCGACATGATGGCCGCCAGCAGCCCGGCGAAGACGATGCCGGCCAGCAGTTCGGGCGTGTAGTTGAGTAGAAAGACCGGGGCCGCGAGATCGGGGGAGTCCAACGGGCTTTGCACGCCCTTCTCGACCAGGGTCCGCATGGACACGCCAATACCGATCCACAACAACGTCAGCAACGCGTAGCAAGGACCCGTCAACAACCCGCTCCACCGCAGGTCGCCGATGCGCTTGAGCATCATGAACTTGGTGATGGCGTGCGGCTGGCCGACGCCGCCGATCACAAACAAGAGGAACCAGCTCAGGACGGCCATCGGTCCGCGAGCGCCCCAGGGACCCAGGAAAGCGGGGTCCAAGTTCCACAGCGTGGTCCCAATCTCGTTAACGCCGCCGGCAGCTTTCAGCGCGTAGAAGAACACAGCCAGAGACGCGCCGATCATCAGCAAGCCTTGAAACAGGTCGGTATAAACTCCGGCGACGATGCCGCCCGCCACACTGTAGAAGGCAAGTACGCCGAGCCCGATGAGCAGGGCGAACGGCAGACTCACGTCGAGCACGGCAACGAGCACGAGGCCGATGGCCATCACTTGTGTGCCGAGGTAGCCAAGCACGCCGAGCAGGATCGCCAGCGCCATGGCGAAGCGCGGCCAGCGGCCCCCGTAACGGGCCGCCACGGCGTCGGGCAGCGTGAGGATTTCGCGGCTCTCGGCCATCAGCCGCAGCCTCTTGCCGACCATCGTTGCGCTCAGCGGCATGGAGAAGGTCGCGGCGAAGGTCATCCAAAACGAGCTGGCGCCCGACTCGAAAACCAGGCCGGGCCCGCCGACGAAACCGAACCCGCTCATGATGCTCGACATCGTCGCGAGGACCACGACCAGGGGCCCCAGGCTCTTGCCAGCGAGGAAGAAGTCGGCGCTGGTCTTCGTGCGGCGCATCGCCCAGGCGCCGATCCCGAAGCAGACCACGAGATACCCAACCACGCAGAAGATGATGATGGGCGCGGCGGCGACAGGCATTGGGTGGGATGGGTTAGTCGGCGGAATTGCGGCGGCCGAACTCAGTCAGGAATCGCTCGATCTTCTCGGGGGGAAGGACCGAACGCTCGAATACGGCGAAGTACAACACGCTCAGCAGGTTCCCCATCGGCCAGATGCCATAGATGAGGAACGCCGTGCTCACTGGAGTGCCGAGAATGAGCACGGGGTCGCCCGCGGTCCGATCGGTCAGGAGTATCGCGAGAAAGAGCAGCAGGTTGACCGCAAGCATGACGAACAAGGCGGAGCGGATTGGTCCCCGCCATGCGTCTCGTCCATAGGCGAGCGCCGCGCACAGAATGATCACCAGCCACAAGACGAATCCGAAACACTGCCACCATCCCAGCAGGCCCAGCACGACCGCGACAGCGCTGATCGCCGCCAGAGCCAGTACGGCCCTGTGGTTATCGTCTTGCACGGGAGTCTTGCGGCCGGGCGTACCGGCACGCCGCCGTACTTCAGCCGCTCTCGCTCGAACTGCTGTCGTTCGAAGGCCGCTTCAACACTTCGAGATGTTCCCGATAAGCCGACCGCGCCGCGATGAAATCCCGGTGGTCAAGCCGCAGCTCCTGGCTGATCCGGCGGATCTCGTTGTCCTCAGCGCTCGAGATCGATTGGTCCGACGACGACACGGCAAACAGGCAGTTCAGCAGCGCCACCTTCTGCTCACGCGACGCGATTCGGCTGAATTCCTTGGTGACCACAAAGTTCTCTGTGCCGCCGAAGAGAACATTCTGCGTCTTGGCCAATTGCACCACCAGAATAGCCTGCTCCTCGGGCAGCCCGCCAAGATCCTCGACCAGCCGCTCCATGGCGCGCGCCTCTTCTTCGCTGATATCGAGGTCGGCGTGTGCCACACGCCCGAGGACGTAGGCAAAGGCGGCGATGTAGCGCGCCTGGTCGCGGTCCATCTTGTCGAGCTCGCTGGTGATCTTGCGGATCGTCTCGGACGGCGTCTCCTGCTGCTCTTCCCAGGGGTCTTTCTTGTGGATGCCGAACAGTTCGAGAATGCCCATGGCTCCCCTTCGCGACCGAGTTTATCAGCATATCGCGCTCGCCCGAGCGCGTGCTACTCTCTAGGCGTCCGATTAGGGAAGCATCTGTTCCAAGGCCCTTCCGTTCTTAGCGGTTCTTAGCGGTTTTGCGAGAAACCTGAAACCTCATGCGACGTCGGACCTTCCTCACCACGGCCCTCGCCGCAACCCTTCTCGGCCCACGCCTCTTTGCCGCTGAGCCCAAGAAGGTCGCGGCCGTCATCACCGAGTACCGTGAGAACTCGCACGCCGACGTGATCATCGGCAAATATCTCGAGGGCTACAACCAGGACGGCCAACCACCCGGCCCACGCTCGAAAATCGTCTCGATGTATACAGCGCAGGTCCCCGACAACGACATGAGCCGTGCCAAGGCCAAGCAGCATGGCGTGCCGATCTTTCGCACCATCTACGAGGGGCTCACGCTCGGGACCGGCAAGCTCGCGGTGGACGGCGTCCTGTTGATCGGCGAGCACGGCGACTATCCGCTCAACGACAAGGGGCAGAAGCTCTACCCGCGCTTCGAGCTGTTCCTCGAAATCGCTGATGTCTTCCGCCAGACGGCACAGTCAGTACCAGTGTTCAACGACAAGCACCTCTCCTATAGCTGGATCAAGGCGAAGCGGATGGTTGAGATCTCGGAGGAATTGCACATCCCGATGATGGCCGGCTCGTCGGTGCCGGTGAGTCATCGCGACCCCGAAATCGACCTGCCTTGGGGTGCGACGGTCAAGAGGGCCGCCGCGGTCGCCTACGGTGGCAAGGAGAGCTACGCCTTCCACATGCTCGAGTCGCTGCAGTCGATGGTCGAGCGCCGCCGGGGAGGCGAAGCCGGGGTCGCGTCGGTGGAGTGCATAGACAACGACACCGTGTGGGCCTACCTCGACCGAACTTCGTGGGCGCGGCGGCTCATGGAGAGCGCCATCTCGCACAGCAAGCGCCGGCAGCCGGGTGAGCTGAAGAATCTCGTCAAGGAACCGACCGCCTACCTGATCCACTACCGCGACGGCTTAGAGGCCGCGACCTTCATGCTCAACGGCGCGGTACGCGATTTCACCGTGGCGGTCGACGTTGAAGGACGCAGCGAGCCCGTCTCGACCTTGATGTGGCTCGAAGGCGGCAAGCCGTACCGTCATTTCGCGTGCTTGTCAAAGCAGATCGAGAAGATGTTCGAAAGCGGCACGCCGACCTATCCGGTCCAGCGCACGCTGCTGGTCAGCGGCGTCTTGGACTTCTGCATGGAGTCACGATTTCAGGGCTACAAAAAACTCGACACGCCCGACCTCAATGTGCGGTACCAGTCGCCCCGCAAGTCGAACTTTTGTAAGGGCCCACCGCCTTGGGCTTAGCAGCGTCCGCGACCGAGGACGCCTTGGGCATAGAATGAAGCCATGGAGCAGTCTCGCCGCCTGACAGCCATCATTGAACGTGAGGACGACGCCTACGTCGCTCTCTGTCCCGAACTGGACATCGCTAGTCAGGGCGATTCGATCGAGGGAGCGCGTGCGAATCTGGTCGAAGCGCTCACCTTGTTCTTTGAAGCAGCCGCCCCCTCCGAGGTGGAGCGGCGCTTGCGCTCAGAAGTCTTCGTGACCCAGGTCGAGGTCCCGGTTGGCTAAGCTCCGTGTTCTGTCGGGGGAAGAAGTCTGCCGCATTCTGGAAGCTCACGGATTTCGGCGTGTTCGCCAACGGGGCAGCCACCGCATCATGCAGAAGCGGAAGAGTGAAACCACGGTGTAGGTCCCTGTTCCAGTGCACTCACGCGTGCGGCAGGGGACCTTGATGAGCATCATTCGTCAGGCCGGGTTGCCCCGCTCATTCTTCCAAACTGAGCCGTAGCATCCCGATCCGGAATTCTCGGCGCCCTTTGCGGTCCTTAGCGCCTTTGCGAGAAACGCAAAGCCTCATGCGACACCTCATGCAACGGCGCACCTTTCTCACCTCCACCCTCGCCACAACCCTTCTCGGCCCGCGCCTTCGGGCCGCCGAGCCCAGGAAGGTCGCCGCCATCATGACCGTTTATCGTCCGAACTCCCACTCGGATGTGCTTGTTGGGAAGTACCTCGAGGGGTGGCTGCAAAAAAACCAACCGCCCGGCCCGCGCTCGAAACTCGTCTCGATGTACACGGCCCAGGTTCCCGACAACGACATGAGCCGCGCCATGTCGAAGAAGCACAGCGTGCCGATCTACCGCACCATCTACGAGGCTCTCACCCTCGGCACGGGCGAGTTGGCGGTCGACGGTGTTCTGCTCATTGGCGAGCACGGCGACTATCCGATGAACGACAAGGCACAGAAGCTCTATCCGCGCTTCGAGCTGTTCCTCGAAATCACCGACGTCTTCCGGCAGACCGGGCAGACCTGCCCGGTCTTCAACGACAAGCACCTCTCCTATAGCTGGATCAAAGCCCGCCGCATGGTCGAGATTTCGCGCGAGATGGGCTTCCCGATGATGGCGGGGTCGCGGGGTCGTCGGTACCCGTTAGCCACCGCAAGCCCGAGATCGACTTCCCGTGGGGCGAGCGCGCCACCAAAGCCGTCGCCATCAGTTTCAGCGGCCTCGACATCTACGGCTTCCACCTGCTCGAGTCGCTGCAGTGCATGGTCGAGCGGCGTATGAGTGGCGAATCGGGCGTCAAGGCCGTTCAATGCCTGCAGCATGGCGCGGTGTGGAATCTCTTGGACACAACCCCGTGGGTGAAGCGGCTGTTCGATCGTGCCATCTCGCACAGTGAGACAAGACAGCCCGGCGACCTGCGGGAGTTGGTCAAGGAACCCGCGGTCTTTCTGGTGGACTATCGTGACGGGCTCCAGGCGGCCGCTTTCCTGCTGACCGGCGGCGTCCGCGACTTCACCGTGGCCATCGACGTTGAAGGGCGAAGCGAGCCTGTCTCGACGTTGATGTGGCTGCAGAGCGGCAAACCCCACCGCCATTTTGCCTGCCTGGCGATGAACATCGAGAAGATGTTCGAGACCGGCGAAGCGACGTATCCGGTGGAGCGCACCCTGCCCACCAGCGGGACCCTCGACTTCGCTCTCGAATCCCGCTTTCAGGGCTACAAGAAGCTCGAGACACCGGAGCTAGCCGTGCGCTACTGGGTGCCGAGGCGTTCGTCTTATTGCAAGGGGGCCCCGACGACCGACCCGCCCATGAGCGCTTAGCTGCCGCCACGCCGGGATTCCGGCCCATCTGAATGCGTCGCCCACGCCGGATCACGTTCACGGTTGCAGCTCTCTTGGTGGGCGCGGTGTTGTCACTCGTTACGGCCGAGATCCTGGTTCGGGGCCGCGGTCACGGGACCTGGCAACCGTTGGAACTGTACCGCGGCCAACCGATCATCGTGGAGAAGGATCCGGAACTCGGCTGGCGAAATAAGCCGGGTGAGTACCTCGCTCCCGCCTACGACGGCAGCGGACGCACGACCCGTATCCGCATTCTTCCTGACCACTCACGCGCGACAAGCCGCGTGCCGAGAACGTCAGGCCGCCTCATCGCGCTGGTCGGAGGCTCTTTCACCTTCGGTCACGCTCTGGCTGATCACGACACTCTAGCGTGGCGGTTACAAGAGGAGTTCCCTGCACAACGCTTCAAGAATTTCGGCTCGAGCGGGTACGGGACCTTCCAATCTCTGTTGTGGATGGAGCGCCTGTTCGCGAGTGATGACCCACCGCAGCTCGTCCTCTACGGTCTTCTCTGGCACCACGACTCGCGCAACGTCGCTCCGCCCGAATGGATCCGCGGCTTGGCCCTCTTCTCACGGCAGGGATTTGCCTATCTGCCCTACGCGACCGTGGACAAATCAGGGAATCTGGTTCGACACCCTCCGCTGGGCTTTCACCCCTGGCCGCTGCGGCGTTGGCTTGCATCGGCCGGCTACGTTCAGGACAAGATCGCGTATTGGCAGAACAACGAGCGGCGTTCTCAACGCAAGGCCGTGACGAACCAACTGCTCGCGGCCATGGACGATTTGTCCGGACGCAACCATGCCGAGTTTTTCGTCGTGGTGTTCGATGGGATGACCGACGAGCATGGGTACGTAAGCTTCATGCGCGAGAACGGCATCCGGTATATCGACTGCGACTTCCCACTGTGGGATTCGTTGAAGGTGCCTGGCGAGTACCACCCCAACGGCGGCTTCAATGGGCTCTGGGCCTGCTGCATCAGTGAAGAGCTGGGAGACGAGATCGCCACCGCCCGTTAGTCGTATATCCCATCTGTGATCCGAACCGACGTAGCAAGTTCTCCAGCAGCCTGGGATCGGGGTGTGGCGCGAACATCACTGATCAGTCAAACTATGCAAAGTTAACGAAAACCGCCCCAAACTCTTGTAACCGGGAGTCGCGGGCATGCGCCGAATTAAGTAATGGTGGGTCGAACCATCTCGCATTACAAGATCCTCGACAAGCTTGGCGAGGGGGGGATGGGTGTCGTCTACAAGGCCGAAGATACCAGGCTCAACCGACTGGTGGCGCTGAAGTTTCTGTCCGTGACTGAGCGTGCCGGCGAGGAAGACAAGGCTCGTTTCGCGCGTGAAGCTCGGGCCGCCGCCGCACTCGACCACCCTAACATCTGCACGGTCTACGAGATCGACGAAGTGGAAGGCCGCTCGTTCATCGCCATGGCCTTCTTGCAAGGCCGAACGGTGCAGCAGATGGTCGAGACGGCTCCCGTCCCGATCGATGAAGCGCTGGAACTCGCCATGCAGGCCGCCAAGGGGCTCGCCGCGGCCCATCAAAGCGGAGTCGTGCATCGCGACATTAAGAGCGCCAACCTGATGGTCACCAGCCCGACCGCGGGCAGCGAGACGCAGCTCAAGATTATGGACTTCGGCCTGGCGCAACTGACCAAGGGGGCCAGCAAGCTGACCGTCGAAGGAGCGACGCTGGGGACGGCGGCCTTCATGTCGCCCGAGCAGGCCCGCGGCGACAAGGTCGACCATCGCACCGACCTTTGGTCGCTCGGTGTCGTACTCCACGAAATGCTCGCCGGGCAGTTGCCGTTTCGCGGCGAGTACGAACAGGCGATCCTCTATTCGATCCTCCACGAGCCCCCGGAAGCAATCAGCTCCGTCCGCAGCGGGGTGGGCCTGGAGTTGGAGCGCATTGTCAACAAGGCCCTAGCGAAGGATCCCGAGGAGCGCTACCAGAGTGCCGTGGACCTGCTCGTCGACCTGCGGACCCTCAAGAAGGAGCACGATTCGGGGACAAGCAGGGTTGCCCGGCCTTCTCACGTTACGCACGCCGGCGAGCCCCTAGCCCGGGTGTCGACGCGCATCGGAGAACCGGATCCGCCCGGCCCAAGCAGCCGGGGCCAGGACGCCGTGTCGGCAGCTTCGGGGCGCCAACCCTTCTTCAGCCGCACCTGGGTCAAGCTGACTTGCCTCGGCGTGGCCCTGTTCGCGGTGTTCGTTGCTGCCAGATTGGTGCCTCCGCTGTGGCATGGGCCGATGGGAAAAGGTCCCGGCGCGGGCCCGCCCTGGAGCTGGCGCGGCCGTGGCGAGCCGCCGCGGGTCGTACCCATCACCAGCGACGCCGGCACTGAATCCTTTGCCTCGTTTTCCCCCGACGCCAGTCAGGTCGCCTACACCTGGGACGGCGGGACGGGAGACAACATCGACGTCTATGTCAAGGTCATCGACGGTGGCGCGTCGCTTCGCCTTACCGACCATCCCGGCGTGGACACCAGCCCGGCGTGGTCACCCGACGGCCGCCATATCGCCTTCGTTCGCCGAGAGCGTAGATCCGGCGGTGTCTATCTCGTCGCCCCGATCGGCGGACCCGAGCGCAAGATTGCAGACATTCGGCTTCCCCGGCACAGCCTCGGCCTCCGCAATCTGGCCTGGGCGCCCGACGCCAAACACCTGGCGGTTGTCGAAGGGGGATCTCCGCAGGAACCGGGCGGCGTCAAGCTGTTGGCGATCGACACCGGTAAGCGCACGGCCATCCTCGAAGGACGGCGGCCGGTCGGCTTTCGCCACAGCCCGGCGTTCTCACCCAATGGCCGGGCCCTCGCGTTCGTCCAAACCGCCGGCTTGGCGGCCGACGATATCCACGTGGTCAGCCTCGGCGAAGACCTGCGCGTCGCCGGTGACCCCCGGCGAGTGACTGAAGAGGAGCGGCGGATCGACGGTCTGGTCTGGAGCCCGGACGGCCAATCCATCATCTTTTCGTCCGAGCGCAACGGTCAAGGCGGGTTGTGGCGAGTGCCCGCGAGAGGCGGCAGGGTCTTTCCCCTCCCAGGTTCCGGCGAGGGCGCCCGCCTGCCCGCCTTGTCTGCCGACGGCGGCAAGCTCGCCTACACGCGCGCGATGCGCGACCTGAACATCTGGCGCCTCAGCCTGCAAGGAGCGGCCGAGCCCGAACCGCTGATTCGGTCGACCCGCCTCGACCATCTCCCCCGCTACTCGCCCGACGGCCACCGCATCGCCTTCGTCTCCGACCGCACCGGCCGCATGCAAGTTTGGCTGGCCGACAGCGATGGGACGGGGGCCATCCAGCTCACCTCCTACGACGATGGGTTGGTCACCATGCCGAATTGGTCGTCGGACAACCTCCGCCTCGCCGTGCAAGTCATCGAGCGCGACCGCTCCTACATCGACCTGCTGAACATCGAAGACCGGTCCCGCCGGCGCCTCGAACTGCTCGAGGAGGGCGGCATGGCCCCCACTTGGTCGCGCGACGGCCGGTGGATCTACGTGACGCGGCGCTTCCAGGGCATCTGGAAGCTCCCGGTTCCCGATCGTGCTGAGCCGGGCGCGGAAGCCGAGCAAGTGGCCGCGAACGGCGGCTTCGCCCAGGAATCATCGGACGGTAAGTACCTGTTCGTGCTCGCTCGGGGTCGCGGCGAGTCGAGCTTGGTGCGCGTGTCGCTCGAGACCGGTGAAGAGACCACGTATGCCATAGAGATGACCCCCGGCCAGTCTGTTGTCGCCGAGACCGGCATCTATTTCTTCGGTCGAGGGACGGGCTTCCGGTTCTTCGACTTCTCAGACGGTCGTGTGCGAAGCCTGGCCACCGTCGATGGCGTTGCCAACGGCTTTCCGGGTCCGTCGTTCTCTGTCTCGCCCGACGGCCGGTCGCTCTTGTACGTCCGTAACGATCGCGACGAAGCCGACGTGATGTTGGTCGAAAGCATCCGCTAACCGACCTGCACCCAACCTCGCTCGCCGCCCCTTCCGTTCGTACCCCATCTGCCGATATTGTTATCCTGAGCAATTACGCACGGCGTCGTCGCGCGCCTATGCCCTCCCGAGAAAGTGAAGTCCTGATCCTACGCACCTATCCGTACCGGGAGGCCGACTTGATCGTCAGTTTTGTCACCCGCGATCAGGGGAAGTTGCGTGGCATTGCCCGCGGCGCGCGCAGGCCGAAGAGCCGTTGGGGCTCGGGCCTGGAGCGGCTTTCGCACGTCCGGCTGTTTTATTACCGCCGCGAGAACCAGGATCTGGCCAAGCTCGACCGCTGCGAGCTGAACGGCCCGCCGATCTTTCTCAAGGCGGATTACGCCACCAGCGTCGCGCTCGACTTCCTAGCGGAGGCCTCTGACCAGCTTCTGCCCGAGCACGAGCCGAATGACGCGTTTTTTCGGCTGTTGCTGCTTGTGCGCGAAGAGTTGTGGGCTGGGCTCAGAGGCGAGCTCGATCCGCGGATGGCGGCGGTGCCCGTTGCGGTGGGCGCAGCAGCCGGACACAAGGAGGGCGTGCCGGAACAGGCGGCTCCCTTCGTCGCCGGCGAGCAGCCTGACGTGCCGGGCTGGCTCTGGCGCGCGGTGACATACTTCGCGCTGTGGTCGGTTCGGCTGGGCGGCTGGTTGCCGCCGTGGAACGTTTGCTTGCAGAGTGGCGTCGAGTTCGGGCCGAATGAGCCTGCGTTTTTCGAGCGTTCACAGCACGGGCTGTTCTCGGCGGACTTCCGAACGCGGGATTCCTGGCCGATGGCGCCCGCGTCGCGCGCCCTAGCCGGCGAGATGCTTCGGCATCCGCTGCCCGTTCTGCGAGAGCTCGCTTGGGACCGCGGAACAGCCGAAGATCTGAGACGGTTCCTGATCCAGCGCCTCGAAGCGCAATTCGAGCGGCGCCTGAAGACCGTCGCCGTGCTCGAGCAGTTGTAGGGAGTAGCGTGCCTCAGAGCCGCGCCCGTCAGGGTGCGGGCCCGCAGGCTCACGCCTGCGGCTCTGCTGCCGATTGGCCGAGCGTCAGTAAAGAGTTCGCCGCAATCGTTAACGAGGGGCCCTCGGTGCCGCGCTTGGGCATCTCCTCATCTTGAGTTCTCCGGAGCCCTTTGTTTTGCCCTTCGGGACTTGAGAAGCGGTGCCGCTGCCGATGAAAACCTATCAGCAAATCATCGCCGACCTGAAGACCTACTGGGCCGAGAACGGCGCGGTCATTCAGGAGCCGCTCGACGTCGAGGTCGGCGCCGGGACGATGTGCCCTGAGACGTTTCTGCGCGTGCTGGGGCCCAAGCCGTACCGGGTCGCCTATGTGCAGCCGAGCCGCCGTCCCGCCGATGGACGCTATGGCGAGAACCCCAACCGCCTCTACAAGCACATGCAGCTTCAGGTGATCCTGAAGCCCTCGCCCGACGACATCGTCGAGCTTTATATGAAGAGCCTCGAGGCCATCGGTATCGACCTGCAGCGGCACGACTTCAAGCTCGAAGAAGACAACTGGGAAGCGCCGACGCTCGGAGCGTGGGGCATCGGCTGGCAGGTGATGCTCGACGGACTGGAGATTTCCCAGTTCACCTATTTCCAGCAGTGTGGCGGAATCGACCTCGACCTCGTTCCCGCCGAACTGACATACGGTCTCGAGCGCCTCACCGCGTTTCTCCAGAACGTCGACAGCGTCTACGACATTCAGTGGAACGAAACCTGGACCTACCGCGACGTGCGCTTCCTCGATGAACAGCAATACTCGGTCTACAACTTCGAGAAAGCCGACGTCGAATTCGTGCGCGCAGAGTTCGAGCTGCACGAAAACGAGTGCCGGCGGCTGCTCGATGAATACGCGTCTTTGGAAGACCACGGCGTGAAATCCCGCTTCCCCCTCCTGCCCGCCTACGACCAGGTGCTCAAGTGTTCGAACCTGTTCAATACCCTCGATGCGCGCGGGGCGATCAGCGTGGCCGAGCGCGCCGCCGTGATCCAGCGCGTGCGTAAGCTGGCCGTCGGCATTGCCCAAGCCTGGCTCGACCAGCAGGAGGCCGCCGCCTGATGGCCGAGTTCCTGCTGGAAGTCGGGACCGAAGAGATCCCGGACTGGATGATCACGCCCGCCTGCGGTCATCTAGAGAGGAACTTTCTCGAGGCGCTGACGGACGCGGATCTCCGAGAGGGCGTGGCCTGCGAAGTCCACGCCACTCCGCGCCGACTCGTGCTCGTGGCGAGCAACCTCGCTGAACGCCAGGCCGACAAGACCGAGCGTCTCACCGGCCCCCCAAAGAAGATCGCCTTCGGCGATAAGGGAGAACCGACCAAAGCCGGCCTCGGCTTCGCCAAACGCGCCGGCACAGCGATCGGCGAGCTCGAAGTCGGCGACGATGGGCGCCTGTTCGTCGAGAAGAAGGTCGAAGGCCGCACAACCATCCAGATCCTCGCCGAGGCACTGCCGGAGGTCATCCTCGGCGTCCACTTCCCGAAGACGATGTACTGGACCGCCAAGACCGGTCCGCGATTCATCCGGCCGATTCGCTGGCTGCTGGCGTTGCTCGATGGCGCGGTCGTGCCGTTCGAGATTGCCGGCGTAGCGTCGGGCTATCGCACGTGCGGGCACCGGCGCTTGGGCGTGGCTGAGCTCGACGTCACCAGCTGGAGTGACTACCAGGACAACCTTCGTGAGAACTATGTCCTCCTCTTGCCCGACGATCGCCGCAAGAGGATCGAGCAAGGCATCGAGAGCCTGCTCCCGGAGGGGCTACAGGTTCGCCGCAATCCTCGCTTGCTCGAAGCGCTGGTCTATCTGACTGAGTATCCGACACCGATCCTCGGCGGCATCGAAGAGGAGTACCTCGACCTCCCCGAGGAAGTGCTCGAAACCGTCATGCAGCACCACCAACGCTACTTTGCCATCGAGGACAGCGCGGGCAAGCTTCAAGCGCGCTTCGTCGCGGTCGCGAACCTCGACGGCGATCCCGACGGCATCATCCGCCAGGGCCACGAGCGCGTACTACGAGCCCGATTCAACGACGCCCGTTTCTTCTGGGAAGCCGACCAGAAGCAGCCGTTGGCCCAACGCGTTGCCGATTTGAACGACGTTGTGTTCCACGCCAAGCTCGGCACCTATTTCGAGAAAGCGCAACGCAACGCGAAGCTCGCCGAGAAGATCGCCGCCGCAGTCGGCCTCGACGAAGTGCAGGTGACCCAGGCGAAGCGTGCCTCTGAGTTGGCCAAGTGCGACTTGACGGCCGAGATGGTTGGGGAGTTCCCCGAGTTGCAGGGCGTAATCGGTGGGCTTTACGCGGCCCATCAGGGCGAGCCCCGGGATCTGGCCGACGCTGTTTATGACCACTACCGTCCCGCCGGAACCGACGATGCGATTCCGCGCGCCCGCATCGGTATGGTCGTGGCTCTCGCCGACAAGCTCGACACGCTAGGCGGTTTCTTCCGAGTCGGCATGATCCCCAGGGGGTCTAGAGACCCATTCGCGCTGCGCCGGGCGGCGTATGGGATCATCCGCATCCTCATTGAAGGCGAACTGCAACTTTCACTCGATACTCTGGGTGAGTGGGCTGAGCCGGGCGAATCGCGAGAGGCCTTGTCCGAATTTTTCCTCGATCGGCTGCGCTACTACCTGCGCAACGTTCGCGGCTATCGCTATGACGAGGTCAACGCCGTCTTGGCTGCGGCGGCCGACGTGCCGCTTGACGCCGCGGCCCGCGCGGAGGCAATCGCCAAGGTGCGGCCGACGCCGGACTTCGAGCCCTTAGCAGTGAGCTTCAAACGCATCAAGAACATTCTGAGGCAGGCCGGCGGCGTCGAGAGCTTTTCCGGGCAAACTCTCGACGTGACGCTGCTCGAGTCCGGAGCCGAGGCCGACCTGCACGCAGCCTTCGAGAAAGTTCGCCCGATCGTAACGGGACAAAAACAGAACGGCGAGTACGCCGAGGCGCTGACGGCCATCGCGTCTTTGAGGCCGGCCGTTGACCGCTACTTCGACGACGTACTCGTGATGGCGAAGGACGAGAAGGTTAAACAGAACCGCCTCACCTTCTTGGCTCACCTGTTGGAGGAGTTTTCCACCATCGCCGAATTCGCCGAGATCGTCTCCGCCTGACGGCGAGTCAGCTACCCCCATACGAAACCATCTGCCATCAAATCGATATGGAGAATCATTCATGAAGAAACACATCTACGCCTTCGGCGGAGGCACGGCCGAAGGCGACGGAACGATGCGAGACACGCTGGGCGGCAAAGGCGCTGGCCTAGCCGAGATGAGCAGTGCAGGCGTCCCCGTGCCTCCGGGCTTCACGATTGCCACCGACGTTTGCAATCTCTATTTCGAGAACGGAAACAAGGTCCCTCGCCGTGTCAATGCGGAGATGGCCGAACAGCTCGTCAAACTTGAAGAGGCCAGCGGGCAGAAACTCGGCGACCCGGCTGATCCTCTGCTGCTCAGCGTCCGTTCGGGCGCGAAGTTCTCCATGCCGGGCATGATGGACACCATCCTCAACCTGGGCCTCAATGACAAGACCACCGAGGTGCTCGCCAAGAAATCCGGCAACCCCCGTTTCGCCTACGACTGCTATCGCCGCTTCATCCAAATGTTCAGCAGTGTCGTGCTTGAGATCGAAAGGGACGACTTTGAACACATCCTCGAGAGTGTCAAGAAGAAGCAGAAAGCCAAGCTCGACACTGATCTAACGGCCGGCGACCTCAAGGGCATCGCCGAACGATTCAAGAGGCTCGTTAAGAAGAAGACCAAGAGCGACTTCCCTCAGAACGCGAAGAAGCAACTCGAGATGGCCCGCGACGCCGTCTTCCGCTCGTGGCACAACCCACGCGCCAAGCACTACCGCCGCATGAACGAGATTGCCGACGACCTCGGTACGGCCGTCAACGTCCAGACGATGGTCTTCGGCAACCTCGGCGAAACCTCCGCCACCGGCGTCGGCTTCACCCGCAACCCGGCCACGGGTGAGAAAGAGTTCTACGGCGAGTTCCTCACCAACGCGCAAGGCGAGGACGTCGTGGCCGGCATCCGCACCCCACGACCCATCTTTGAACTCAAGGGCCTGATGCCCGACGCCTACAACGAGCTACGGCAAATCACGAGCAATCTCGAGAATCACTACCGTGACGTGCAGGATTTCGAATTCACCATCCAGGACCACAAGCTCTACATGCTGCAGACCCGCAACGGCAAACGCACGGGTCCGGCGGCTGTCCGGATTGCTGTTGAGATGGTCGAGGAGGGGCGGATCTCCAAGAAGGAGGCGGTGCTACGGGTGGATCCCGCACAGCTCGACCAGTTGCTGCACCCCGTGCTGGAGGGTAAATCGAAAGCGTCACTGAACCGTTTGGGCGTTGGCCTCCCGGCTTCCCCTGGCGCGGCAGTCGGGCGGATCGTGTTCACAGCCGATGAGGCCGTCAAGCAGGCAGACCATGGTCCTGTCGTGCTGGTCCGTGCCGAAACGACCCCCGACGACATCCACGGCATGGAAGTCGCCAAGGGCATTCTCACCTCGCGCGGCGGCATGACCAGTCACGCCGCCGTCGTCGCCCGCGGCATGGGCACCCCCTGCGTCGCGGGCGCCGGCGACCTGCGCGTCGACACCAAGGCCAAACGCCTCAAAGCCGGCAAAACGACGCTCAAGGAGGGTGACTGGATCTCGCTCGACGGCTCGGCCGGCGCCGTCTTCGCCGGCCAGGCAAAGACCATCGACCCGGACCCCTCGGGCGGCCACTTGGCCAAGTTCATGACGTGGGTCGATGAGTTCCGCAACATCGGCGTGCGCACCAACGCCGAAGTCCCGCGCGACGCGAAGGTCGCCCGACGCTTCGGCGCCGAGGGCATCGGCCTGTGCCGCACCGAGCACATGTTCTTCGAAGGCGAGCGCATCGACCACATGCGTGCCATGATCCTCGCCGACAACGAGGAAGACCGCCGCCGCGCCCTTAAGAAGCTGCTCCCGATGCAGCGCAAGGACTTCTGCGACCTCTTCAAAGTGATGGACGGCTACCCGGTCATCATCCGTACGCTCGACCCGCCGCTGCACGAGTTCCTGCCCAAGCGCGAAGACCTGATGGTCGAGACCGCCACGATGAAGGCAACAAACAAACGCCGCGGCTTGAAGGACAAGGAAGCTCTGCTCGCCCGCGTCGAGGAGTTGCACGAGTTCAACCCGATGCTCGGCCACCGTGGCTGCCGCTTGGGCATCACCTTCCCCGAGATCACCGAGATGCAGGCGCAAGCGATCTTCGAGGCCGCCGTGCAGTGCGCCAAGAAGGGTATCAAGGTCATTCCCGAGGTCATGATCCCCTTGGTCGGCCACGTCAAGGAACTCGCGAATCAGAAGAAGATCGTCGTCGAGACGGCGGAGCGGGTCTTCAAGAAGACCGGCACAAGGGTCGACTACATGGTCGGGACGATGATCGAAGTGCCCCGCGGCGCACTGACCGCCGATCAGGTCGCCGAGCAGGCCGAGTTCTTCAGCTTCGGAACCAACGATCTCACGCAGACGACGTTCGGCTTCTCTCGCGACGACTCAGGCGGATTTATCCGGGACTATCGGCAAAAGGAAATCTTCGACGAGGACCCCTTTGCGGTTCTCGATCGCGATGGGGTCGGCTCATTGATCAAGATCGCCCTCGAGAAAGGACGTCAAACGCGTCCAAACCTCGAGATCGGCATCTGTGGTGAGCACGGCGGCGACCCGAAGTCGGTCGAGTTCTGCGTGCACGCGGGCCTCGACTACGTCAGCGCGTCACCCTATCGCGTCCCGATCGCCAAGCTCGCCGCCGCCCAAGCCGCCATCGCCCAGGGCAAAGAAGAGCGCATGCGAACGGCGTAGCGTCCTTGAAGTCTGAGAGTGACAGCGCCTAAATGCCTTCGAACAGGGGGCTCGAGAGATAGCGTTCGCCGGCGTCGGGGAGAATGGTGACGATGCTCTTGCCCTTGAATTCCGGGTCCTTCGCCAGGCGGCAGGCGACGGCGATGGCCGCGCCGCACGAGATGCCTGACAGCAATCCTTCTTCACGGGCCAGGCGGCGGGCGTAGTCGATCGCCTCGTCGTTGCCCACTTGCTCCACGCGGTCGACCAACGAGAGATCCAGCACGTCGGGGATGAAGCCGGCGCCGATCCCCTGGATGCGGTGATAGCCCGGCTCTAGGGGCTTGCCGGCCAACTGCTGCGAGATGACCGGGCTGTCGGCGGGCTCGACACCCACGGTGAGAAGATCTTTCTTCAAGTGGTGCTTGATGTAGCGCGAGATGCCGGTGATCGTTCCGCCCGTCCCGATGCCCGCGACGAGGACATCGACCTGCCCGCCGGTGTCCTCCCAGATCTCGGGTCCCGTGGTCTTAAAGTGGATGGCGGGGTTGGCGGGATTCTTGAATTGCTGGAGCATCACGTAGCGGTCCGGCTCCGCGGCCACCATCTCTTCGGCCCGCTCGACCGCGCCGCGCATGCCGACCTCGTCCGGCACGAGTTCGAGATGCGCCCCGAACATCCGCAGCACTTGCTGCCTCTCGAAGCTCATGATCTCGGGCATCGTCAGCGTCAAGCGATAACCCCGCGACGCCGAGACGAAGGCCAGCGCTATACCCGTGTTCCCGCTGGTCGGCTCGACCAGCTCCTTGCCCGGCTTGAGGACGCCGCGCTGCTCAGCGTCCCAGATCATCGACGCGCCGATGCGGCATTTGACCGAGTAGGCCGGATTTCGTCCCTCGATCTTGGCCAGGACCCTGGCGGATCCATCTTGGCTCAGGCGCTTCAACCGCACCAACGGCGTACGGCCGATACTGAGCGAGTTGTCCTCGAAGATTTGTCCCATGCAGCTTTGTCGGGTGTCGGGGTGAGTGTCCCTCGCTCGGCCCGTCGCGGTCAGATTTGCCAGTTCACAGCCCGGCGAGAGTGCTTCTCTTGCCAGCGGCGCACGAGGTCGGCGAACGTGGTACGGTCGAGAACGTTCGAGAGCGCCTCGTCCACTTGTTTCCACAGGTCGCCGAACGGCGAGTCGGCCGCGACGCCGGCCTCGCCTTTGCGCTCGGCGGTCGAGAGTGGACCCTCAATGTGACGTAGCACGTCGCCCACCGTAATGGCGTCCGCCGCGCGGGCCAGGTAGTATCCACCCGCGGCGCCGCGTCGCGAGCTCAAGAACCCGCCTTGTTTGAGCTGCGAGAGGATCAGCTCCAGGAACTTCTGCGGAATCGACTGCCGAGAGGCGATCTCGGCGATCTTAACTGGCTCGGTGCCCGAACGCGAGCACAGCTCGAAGACCGCCCGCAACGCGTATTCGCCTTTGACCGACACATCCATTAGAATCTCTAGTAAAACCCTAGAGATTAGGGCACTGCGGAGGCTGGCGTCAAACGGCGGTCTTCGAGGTTCCGCTGTTCACACCCCTAGCAGCCATCCACATGTCATCGGCTAGTTCTACAGAGCACAAGAAGCAGGCCGCCCAGCGCGGACCGGTGTCGGTGGCGATCGTCACCGTCAGCGACACGCGCACACCCGAGACTGACGTCAACGGTAAGTACTTGCGCCAAGAGCTGGAGGCGTCCGGCAATCGGGTCCATTCTTCTCACATCATTCCCGATGACCCCGTTCAGGTGGAAGAGGTTCTGGACGAACTGACCGCCAACCGCGATATGCAAGTCGTGCTGTTCAATGGAGGTACGGGCCTTTCCCGGCGCGACACCACGTTCGACGTCATCAGCCGCAAGCTTGACAAGACCATGCCGGGCTTCGGCGAGATCTTCCGCACGTTGAGCTTTGAGCAGGTCGGAGCGGCGGCGATGCTCTCGCGCGCCACAGCCGGCGTTTGCGGAGGAAAGGTCGTTTTCTCAACGCCGGGGTCGCCGGCCGCTGTCCGGCTGGCTTGGGAAAAACTCATCGCCCCCGAACTGCAACACCTCGCCTGGGAAGTCATCCGCTAGACGTCGCCGAGCAAGGCACGGTCTACGCTGTCGCGAGGTCTCCCTCCGTATCGGTATGGCAGACTAGGGCGTGTTAACACTAAGTCGCAAAAGCTGCTATACTCGGAGGTATGGAGATCACCGAGCAGCAATACCGCCGCATCGAGCCGGTCCTGCCCCGCCAGCGCGGCAATGTGAGCCTGCCGAACCTCACGGTTTTGAACGCCATGTTGTATGTCGCCGAGCAGGGCTGCAAATGGCGCGGCTTGCCTAAACGCTTCGGTAACTGGCACACCATTTATACCCGCATGAACCGCTGGTCGAAGAACGGCGTGCTCGACGCCGTCTTCGAGAAACTGCAGCGCGAGCAGCTGGCCCGCATCCGAATCGAAGCCGTGTCAATGGACTCGACCATCGTGAAGGTTCATCCCGACGGCACGGGCGCGTTAAAAAAACGGTCCGCAAGCGATCGGCAAATCCCGCGGCGGATGGACCACCAAGATTCATATGGTTGCCGCAAATGCTCGAACGGCGATAACCTTCGCTCTCTCGCCCGGCCAAGCGCACGACGCCCAGCAGGGCCGCGAACTTGCTCGGTGGTCTGGGGCCACTGCCCGAGCCGCTGCCGCTGCTGATGGACGGCGCCTATGAGGACGATCAGACACGCCAACTGGCTTTGGATTTCGGATGGATTCCCGTCGTGCCGCCCCGGCGCACCCGCCTGGAGCCGTGGGAATACGACCGAGCGCTCTATCGCCGCCGCAACGAGATCGAGAGACTCTTCCGACGGCTCAAGGGATTCCGCCGCATCTTCTCCCGCTTCGACAAGCTCGACGTCATGTTCCTCGCCTTCCTCCACTTCGCCCTCATCGCCGAGGCTCTACGTTTCGATACCCTACGTTAGTGTTAACACCCCCTAGTCCCATGTTGCCTGCGGGGAAGATGAGTCACAGGTCCGATGCGCTTGTTATCCATACCCTGTTCACGCTGTTGTGCACCGCTCCGCTCATGGCGGACGTCGTCTTGCTGTCTAACGGCGACCGGCTGACAGGTGACGTGCAGGGGCTCAAGGGGGCCAAGCTGTCGTTGAAAACCGGCTACGCCGGGACGATCGAAATCGACTGGCTGGAAGTGAAGAGTCTGAATACGGAAGGTCCCTTCCAATTGGAGGACGAAAACGGCGTGCGTTACCAGGGAACGATCCGCGCGGGCAAGCAAGGCGTGGAAGTGGTTGGTCCGGAGGTCGTATCGGTGGACTTGTCGGATGTCGTCGGGATGACGCCAGGCGTCGAGCCGCCCAGTTTCTGGAAGGTCCTTGCCGGGTCCATCGACGTCGGCTACACCTTCAACCGTGGGAACTCGAGACTCAATCAGTCGTCGCTGGCCGTCCAGAGCGAGTATCGGCAGGAGCGGTACCGGCTCTCGGGGAGCGTGACCTCGCTGTTCAGCCGCCAGGACGACTCCGAACCGACCAGCCGCCAAACCGCCGACGCCCGCTACGATCGCTACATCGACCCGCGCCGGTTTTCGTTCGTGTTGGCGGGCTTCGAGCGCGACGATCGCCAAAAATTGAATCTTCGCTCCCGGGCGGGCGGCGGGTTCGGCCTCGCCTTGGTGCAAAACCAGAAAACCGAGTTGTCCTTGCTGGCAGGAATGACCTTCATCAACGAGCAGTTCAGAACCGAGCCTGGCGCGCCGCCAAGGGCTCGGCTGTCATCCGCCGAAGCGCTGGCGGGGATCGAGTATAAGACAACCTTGATCCAGGGGGTCGACGTCAGCTCGAAACTCTCGTTCCTGCCGAGCGTCGCCATCCAGAGAGGCCGCTATCGCCTGGAGTACGACGGAACGATGCGCGTTCCCCTGGTCAAGGGCTTTAACTGGAACGTGACCCTGTTCAACCGCTTCGATAGCGCCCCGCCGCAAGCAGGCGTCCAACGCAACGACTACGGCGTTGTTTCCGCGCTTGGATACGCGTTCTGAGCGATGTTGCCGATGTAGGGGCGGGCCCCAGTGCCCGCCCGCCAAGGAGGTGGCAGGTGCCCCGCTTTAGATACGTGACCGAACGGGTGCACGCAGTCCTCAACGGCGCAATTCATTCACAGCCGATTGGAGAGCCGCACGATAAACTCCGAAGTCCGCACCGTAGGAGATCAGGTTGTAGCCAAGCGCCATCCACTCTTTGGCTTGTGCCGTACTGCTGGGCTGGATGCCGGCGGCTTGCCCGTGCCTGCGGGCAGCCTCCGCCACCCTCGTGAGCACGTCGACGAAACGCTCGTTCTTCAACTCTCCGACGATCCCCATCGACGAGCTGAGATCGAAGTGCCCCACCCACAGCACATCCAAGCCCGGGGTGGAGGCGATGGCCTCGAGGTTGTCGAGCGCCGTCGTGCTCTCGATCTGGCAGATCACCATGTTGTTGCCGTTCGCCTCATACATGTACTCTCTCGACTTCGGGCGCTCGAAGTCGTTATGGGAGCAGCCAAGGCCGAGCCCGCGCTCGCCTTCGGGGGTGTAGCGTACCGCGTCCACGACCTGCTTGGCCTGCTCGGGCGTCTTGACGTTGGGGACCATCACGCCGAGCGCACCCAGGTCCATCAGGCGGGCAATGAAGTGGTAGTCGCTCGAGGGGACTCGCACGAACGGAGCAACCGGAGTCGCCTTGAACCAAGCCAATAGATCGTTTACCTGGCCCATGTCGAGGCCACCATGCTCCATGTCGATGAGGACAAAGTCCACGCCCGCGCCCTCCACGATCTTGGCGATGCCGCGCGTGGAGAACTCCATGATCATGTGGCCGATGGGTGTCTTGCCCTCGGCCAGCAACGACCGTACTCGATTCGCTTTCATGCTTTTCTCCAACGGGCCAGCTTGGCTTCGAGGCCCGCACGTCCGGCCACGTCGGGATTGGCCAGGGTCTCCGGTACACGCCCCTCATAGACCTCCAAGACGTTAAGGCAAGCGTCGAGGCTGTTGTCTTGAACGCACTCCCCGGTCCAGCAGACGGCGTGAGGCGTTAGCAGAACGTTATCCATTGCAAGCAGCGGGTTGTCCGGGTCCGGCGGTTCTTTTTCGAGCACATCGAGGCCGGCGCCGGCGATGCGGCCCTCCCGCAGCACGTCGATCAGAGCGCTTTCGTCGATGATCGGTCCGCGGGCAGTGTTGATAATGAACGCTGTCGGCTTCATCAGCGCCAGCTCCCTGGCTCCGACCAAGCCCCGTGTTTGCTCGTTCAGGAACGTGTTTACGGCGACGAAGTCGCTTTCGCGCATGACGGTATCGAGATCGACCAGCTCGACGCCCAGGGCATCGGCGCGTTCCTTCGAAACGTACGGGTCGTAGCCGAGCAACCGTCCGAACCCGATTCCCTTCGCCATGCGGAACATCTCGCCCGCGATACTGCCCACGCCGACCGACCCCAGCGTGCGCCCCTCGACGCACACTCCCTTCGGGTCGAGATCGTCCCGCCATTGATGGCCGCGGACGCGTAGGTCGAGCGGGCGCAAGTGTTTCGCCACGGCGAAAATCAGCGCAATGATGCCTTCGGAGACAGGTCGCCGAACGGCGTGGGGCGTCAGCGAGACGATCACGTCGGCGGTGGTGGCAGCGGCAGTATCGACCCGGTCGTAGCCGACGCCCCAGCGCGACAGGCACGCGAGCCGTTGTAGGCCGGCGAAACTTTCCTTCGGGAAGGCGTAGGCGAACACGATGATCGCGTCGTATTCGTCAATCACCTTCGGGTCGCCGACTTCGTCGCCGCTGCCCTGCATCAGCTCATATTCGATGTCCGGATGGGGATCAAAGACCTCGCGCAAGGCCGGGCCCATCCATTCGTGGGTCTTCCCTTCGCCCCATTCGGGTGTGATGGCGACACGGAATTTGTTGTTGGATGCCATGGTTCGTGTAGAGGGTACTCATCAGAATCGGAGCCGCCATTGTAGCTCAGCCGCTTGCCGAGCCGCGACTGTGGAGGAGCGTTAGTACCCAGCTAATCAAATCCTTGCCAAAACCGGCAAGAAACCTCTGGACGAGAATCAGAGCCCCGCCCGTGAGGGTGGGGACAAACCCTCACCGAAACACGGAAACCACTCTGACCGCAGATCCCTTTGATTTGGCCCTCTTCACAACTTTCTCGCGCGTTAGAAGGTGTCAGGAGGACATTTACGCCATGACCAAGCACCGCTCACTCGCCATTCGAATGTTGCCAATTCTGTTCCTTTCAGCGAACCTCTCTCGGGCTGCCGAGCCCAAACAGTACACCATCAGCCCGCTTGACGGAGCTCTTGGCCAGGAAGTAGGTGTCGTCATCCGAAGCGACGAGACATGCACCGACCAAGACCCGCACTTCCAGAGGATGAGGATCCTGCCGGCTCCGGACATAGTGGTCAGGCAGCAAGAAGTTCAATCCGGCTGCCTCTTGACTGCCGTACTCGTTATCAGTGACAAGGCGAAGCTCGGCGACCGCATCCTTCCCATCGTTCGCGATGAGGCTGACAGGGATGCCGATGAGGCTGACAGCAACACGGGGACAGTGGGCCTTGTCAGGTTCGAGGTCACCGCGGTGCAACCGGGCCCTCTTCCACCCGGGTTGAAACCGCAGGTCGACTTGATGTGGAAGATCTTGCCGAGAAAAGTAGTCCATGACAACTTTGGGAATCGCATAGCCAGGCGCTACTACGCCGTCGAAGTCGTGCTCGGCAACAACAGCGGCTATGATCTACAGATCGCCGGGATCGGCTTCACGATGCCTGCCTGCAAGCTTACTAGCGTCAATCAAACGACAGGCCTACCGGCGTTTGATTGTGCGAACAATCCGTCCGTGAGAAAGATCCCTACCGACGGCTACCACATCGTCCGAGGCTCCCTCGAACGGGAGGACGAATTCGGCCGGCGCCATTTCGCATTGGGCGCAATCAAGACAATCGGCCTGCTCATGACAGGACTCATCCCGTTCTTCCCCAATCCATCGTCGGACGCCGGACAGGTCGCCAACTTTGTCAACAATCCGGTGACTCAGGGATTTGAGCTTCTCTTTCCTCGAACAACCATCCGGCAGTTACAGCGGATGGAGATTCAGGCTCTGCACGACGGAATGATCGTTCCGCACAATGCGCAACGCCGAGCTCTTTCGTTCATCTCGAAGGGGGTTGTCGGCTTGAGTAAAAGTGACCGTGACGATCCGCAAAAAGCGATGGCGCGCCTGGGTGACATGGTGCTTGTGGGCCAGCAGGTTGAGTATCTTCAGCGCGTGCAAGTGGCCAGTCAAGGCGATGGAGCCGTGGAACCCCCGGTTGTCACCAATCCGGAACTCGGCAGCATCACGCAGGGTACGGCTGAAGACTTTCGGATTGTCGGCAGCAATCTCAGAGAAGTCGACATCAGCCCGCTTCCCGGAGTTTCCGGTTTGACCGTTAGTGAGATCGAGAGCGTCGCCGGAGGCCATTTCGTCGACTTTAACGTCAGCGCTGCACAAGACGCACGACTAGGTTCCCATACCTTGCTTGTGCGTAATTCGGATGGTCGTTTTCCGGTCACGGTCGACGTTGTCGCCCCCGAGCCGGAACCGGAGCCCGACCCTGACCCTAACTCCAACACGGATCCGCAGCCCGATCCCAACGCGCATCCGCAGCCCGACTCAGATCCGCAGCCTGCCACCGACCCGCCGAATTGATGATCCGCGCGCACGAGCATCGACAAGAGTGTCGATGCGACAGGGGTAGGCGTCTGCCACGACGCGATGGGCGCGCTCTGGGCGCACTGGGGGTGTATCACCTCGCGTTTGCGTCTTCCCCGGCTGTGTTGTTGGGCTGCTGGGTGACCGTTACCTCCCGATGACTTGCGCCGCGCCACGGATGTGAGGTGACGCGGGTCTTGCTCATTCTGAGTCACCCTTTCAGGGTTCAAAGCGTCTTGAGGCTGTCCCTGGGCTCACGCCCAGGGCTGTTGCTTGGGCCACGCCTGCGGGGTTCGCCATCACCGTTCACACCATGATGTGAAGGGGTTGGTGTAGGTACAGTTCTCCCCTCTTGAAGGGTTGTTAGATCGCCATCTACAAGTTCAGCGCCCCGTTCCAGCGGCTGGAAGTCGTGGGTAGGCGAGTTGGTACGTGCCGATCAAGAATCTGCAAGGCGTAGCCTATCGTCGACTTTCGATCGCCGGCTTCAGCCGGACTCGCCTTTGGCGAAACACCTAACACGTGGCGTGCGCTCCCGGTCTCCTGCGTCGAGAGGAGGCTTGACGCCCGTCGTGCATCGGGAAGCACCAACCCCGATCACGCAGATCGTAGGGACCGCCCCGTCCGGTTGGCTTAACGGATCACCCGGCCAACACTTGCCGATTTCCGGGCTTCGGTCCTGGGCCGTGAGGGGTGGTCCTGCCGGGCCTCGCGCAGCCAACGCGGCGGACGGCCCGGCGCTTGCCCTTGCCACGCGCCAGAATCTCCAGCGTGAGGATCGCCTGGTTCAACAGCTCGCGCTCCTGATGGAGCTCCTTCAAAATCGCATGCACGTCCATGATGACCTTCCCCTTGGGCGGAAAAGCCACACACGGACACAAGGCCGCTAGAATGGTACTGTCGTCGTCACGGTCCTTGTGCCCGTGGTGGCGAAAGGCCTCGGCGGAAGTTCACCCTTCCGTCGGGGCCGCTACTACGCTACCATTCTAGCGTGTTTCTGTCCGCCTTGCGCACTGTTTTTACGAAATCGCAGGAATTCTCTGGCAGCAACTCAGACCCCAAAGAGGGCGTCCCAATCAATAGCCCTGGGCGCAAGCCCAGGGAGCGAAGGCCGCCTCTGCGACAGAGAGCCTGCAAGGGCGAGTCACTCCCGCGAACAACGCGGCGTCAGGCTCTTAGCGCGGTCGATTCGTTGAAAAGACGACGTGGACCAGAAGCGAGCAGTGCGATTGGGCCATGTGGGGCGAACGGCGTACCCGATCCTAGCCCAGGCAGGATGAGTCGCCCTTACATGGCTCATCGGATTCGGAGAACGTCGGGGTCCCTGGGCTAGCACCCAGGGCACCGTCCTCCTCCTCACGTGCTCTTTGCAAACGTGCTAGGCTAGCACTACCTTGCTGTGGTACTCACAGGCGATAGGATTGTAGGCACCACCCATCTCTCGCCGCTCCACGAACGCAACAAGCATCAGGCGTGTCGCACCACCGGGTGAAGCGCAACTGCCCGGTGTAGGGTCAAGTCAAGAGCCTGCCCCGCTTCGGGGGGGGGGTCCTGACTTGAGACTCAACGGATGAAGTGTCTAATCATCGCGGCCGGGAAGGGTAGTCGGCTACAGCAGAGGGGCGACAGTAAACCCCTCATCCCCGTTTTGGGGGTCCCCTTGATCGAACGCGTCATTCGCTCCGCACAGGAGGCGGGAGCGGATGACTTCTATGTGGTCACCGGATGCCACGGGGAGCGTGTTCGCACGTTCCTGAACCGTCTGACCGAGCGCACGGGGATTCGTATCACCCCCATCGTTAACGGGGATTGGGAAAAAGCAAACGGCATCTCCGTGCTCAAGGCGCGGCAATACCTGCGTGATCCTTTTTTGCTCCTGATGGCGGACCACCTCTTTGAGCCGTCGATTGCCCGTGAGTTGATGAAGCTTCCTTTATCTGACGGGGAAATCGCCCTCGGGGTAGATCGGAATACTCTCAATTCGCTCGTCGACATGAAGGATGTCACGCGAGTAAAGACGGAAGGTGGGAAGATCAAGAACATCGGCAAGAGCTTGACGGACTTCAATGGCTTCGATACAGGCATCTTCCTGTGCACTCCCGCCATTTTCGATGCGTTGGAGGGTTGCGCGGTCGAGTCTGGCGATACCAGCCTGTCTGGAGCGGTACAGACTCTCGCCGCCGACAACCGGGCCAAGGCGGTCGCTATTAACGGCCATTTTTGGATTGACGTAGATGATCCCGCGGCCGCCAAGCGGGCGGAGAACGCGCTCTTAGCCGACCTAGGGGACAAGCCCAACGACGGTCCTGTGTCGCGGTACTTGAACCGGGCCCTATCCGTGAGGATTTCGCACCGATTAGTCAACTACCGCATCACCCCAAACCAAATATCCCTGTTCTCGTTCCTGTGTTCTGTGCTCGCAGCTGGGCTGTTCACACTGGGTGGCTATGGCACCCTTTTGGCGGGTGGTCTTCTGGCACAGTTCGCCTCGGTCATCGACGGCTGCGATGGCGAAGTGGCACGGCTCAAGTTGCAAGCCAGCCGTTATGGAGGGTGGCTCGATGCGGTACTGGATCGTTACGCCGACGCCTTGCTGCTTTTCGGTCTCACTTGGCACAGCTACGCCAACGAGAAGGGTAGCCTCATCCTACTGACCGGATTTCTGGCGATTATCGGTTCCTTTATGGTGAGCTATACGGCGGACAAATACGACCGCCTCATGCTCGACCACATCCGGCACGGCAAGGGATTCCGTCTGGGCCGCGATGTCCGTGTATTTCTAATATTCATCGGCGCCCTATTCAATCAAGCTGCTTTGACGCTGGCTGTCATTGCCGCCGTGATGAACGTTGAAACGGTACGCCGCGTCATTATCTGCCGGGATCATAAATTAGCATAGAATGCGCCAAACGAAGAGCCAAAGCAACGGTGGCGGGTGATCCAAGGTCCCGGAAGACCCCCTCCATGGTGAAAACGTCCTTGAGTGGTTGTCGAGGCTTGATCCCGGGGCCGGGCAAGGGTTGCAGATCGCCGTTCTAGCCCGTGACATCGACCGGGCTGAGCCGTAAGAGTTTGGGCCGATGGCAAACCCCAAACAGCTCGACATCCTCAACCAGGGTGTCGAGGTCTGGAACCGCTGGAGGAAAGAGAATCCCGAAACACCCCCGGACCTCTCCCGCGCTCTTCTCTTTGGGGCGAATCTCAGCAAGGCGGATTTCCGCATGGCGAAGCTTGGTGGGGCGAAACTGAGGGGGGCGAACCTCAGCGGGGCGAACCTGCGGGGGGCAGACCTTATCGAGGCGGATCTCATTGGGGTGGACCTTAGTGGGGCGAAGCTCCGGGAGGCGAAGCTGCACGGCACGTTTCTCATCGCGGTGAAGCTCGACGGAGCGGACCTGAGCACCACAAAGGGTCTTACTCAACCGCAGATTAACGCGGCACGGGGAGACAAGGACACGAAGCTTCCGGAGGAGTTTCAAAGGCCACCGAGCTGGCTGAACGAGTCACAGGCTGGATGAATCCTGTGCCGTGCGCGGCGTCCGTGGGAGCGGCCCGACCGGCTATCACGCGTCGTGTAGATCGGCGGCGAACTTCTGTACTTTGAGGATGGCGTCGGTGATTTGTTCCATGTCGCCGCGGTCGCTGAGCAATGTGCTCTGGGTGAACCACACGGCTTCTTGGCACAGCCGATCGTTCTCCGGCGTGTGGTTGCGCTCGAACCATCGGTCGATTTCCTTCGAGGTGTAGATCTTCTGGAAGGCGCGGGATTCGAAGGTGTGTTTGAGGAAGGGGTTCTTGTTCAGCGGCTTGTAGCCTCCCGAACACGGCACCCCTTCGGCGCGAAGCGCTTTCAGGAACTGCTCGCGCGGAAGACCGGCGAACGGCCTGGAATCGTAACGGAACATGTAGAGGTGGTAGGCGTTGCGAGTACAGCCCGGATACATGCGGGCGGGCTCGATGCCGTCGATCTCGCGCAGCAGACTGGTGAGGTACCCGGCGTTTTGCTCACGGAGACGCGCCTGCGCGTCGAGACGCTCCATTTGCGAAAGCAGCAGCGCGGCCTGAAACTCGGTCATGCGCACATTGCAGCCGTTGACGGCATGAGGAAGCGGCTGGGACGATTTCTCAAACGACTTGCCGTTGCTGTGGAACCGCTCGGCGCGCGCCATGAGCGCGTCGCTGTCGGTGATCAGGGCACCGCCCTCGCCACAGTTCAAGTTCTTCGAGGCTTGGAAGCTGAAACAGCCGGCGTCGCCGAGTGTAGAGACGCGCCGACGGTTCCACTCGGCCAAGTGGGACTGGCAGGCGTCCTCGACCACCGACAGGTTGTGCCGGCCGGCCAGCGCGAGAATAGTGTCCATATCCGCTGCCGCGCCGCCGACGTGCACCGGCAGGATCGTACGCGTGTTCGGGGTGATCGCCGCTTCGATCTTCGTCGCGTCCATCTGGAACGTCTCGCGGTCGGTATCGACGAAAACCGGCAGGGCGTGCTGTAGCAAGACGACATTGATGGTGGCAATGAAGGTGTAGGGCGGGACGAGCACCTCGTCTTTCGGGCCGACCTCGAGCGCGTTCATCGCGGTCCACAATGCCGTCGTGCCGCCGTTTGTCGCGAGGCAGTATTGCGCACCGAGGGTTTGCGCCCAGGCTCGCTCGAACTCATTCACGCTTTCGCCGCGGCTGCGGCTCCACTTGAGCGACCGCAGGACGGAGGTCCAGGACTTCTCGTCGTTCTTTTTGATCATCGGCCAACGGGGAAACGGCTTACTTCGGATGGGCCGGCCGCCGAGTAGGGCGGGTTTATCGCCCAGCCTCGCTGCTGCGGCGGCGGTGGCCGCCGTGGAGGACGCCAGGGAGAGGAACCCTCGCCGTGTCGAATTAGTTGTCATGGGAACCTCCGTGATGCGCATCCCCGAGGGTGACGCCGGGCCATTCGGGTGGTCCGTGGTTTAGGCTCCGCGGGATTCTGGACCGGTCGCTTCGCTGTTTCAGAAGTGAGGTCAGAGGCTCGCCACCCTGGGGGCGAGCCATGGCTCCCTGAACGAGCTTCACCGGTTAACGGTGATCTCAAGCTTTCTTTACGAAAGGAGGATGACGAGCCCTACCGAACGATAGCAGAAGAGGTCCGGATCTGACTACTGATCCAGATCGAGCAGCTTGATGTTGCGGAACCAAACGGGCGAGTTGTGGTGGGTAAAAGCGATGTAGCCGGGCCCCTTGATGCCGTAACCCGGAATGCGCCGGAACTTCGATTGGTCAACGCGGTCAAGCAGTTCTTGCGAGTTGAACTCGAAGGTGGCAATCCTCACGCCATTGAGCCAGTGTTCGCCGAACACCCCGCGAACGACGATCCGTGAGCGGTTCCACTGACCCGGCGGATTGAGCTGCTTGTTCGTCGGGGCGGCGAGCAGATAGAGCGCCCCGGTTGCACCGTACTCGGACCCGGGGGCGCCGGAGAGTTCCGCGTCGTCGAGAAGCTGGTACTCGGGACCGATCGCCCGCAGCCGCGCTTGGCGCTTCCAGGTCTCCGGCATGTCGGGCCGGTAGGCCGGACTGATCCAGTCCTTCTGCACTAGATATTTCACGCCGCTGTTCCCGCCCGGGGCGAGTTTCCAGTCAAATCGAAACTCGTAATTACGATACGGCTTCACCGTCACTATGTCGCCGCCGGAGTTGTCCTCGAGCGTACGGATCGCGCCGTCCTCAATAGCCCAGGAGCGGGTGGGGAAGGGGGTGTTGTTGAAACCCTCCCAGCCGTTGGAGGTCTTGCCGTCGAAGAGGAGGACCCAGCCGGCGGCCTTTTCCTCAAGAGTGAGATGGTTGGGTGGAGTCGGGCTGCCGGCTTGCAGAGTGACGACAGCGAGCAAGGTCAGGACGATCGCGCGCACGGCTTGGTCCATGATAACGCGACTTTCGGCCTGTTGTCTGGGGGGACCATGCAATTACAGCTTCAGGACTGTCGTGGCTCGGCTTGGGGGGGGGGGGCGTAGTAGAATGGGCCGACCGCTGGAGCAGGAAGGATTCGAAAGGCCCTAATGATATTCGAGTTGCCCGAGAAGATCCAGGAGCTGCGCTCGCGGCTCATGGCCTTTATGGATGAGCACGTCTACCCCAACGAAGGAACCTTCGAGCAGCAGCTCGAGGAGCACGGCCGCTGGAAGCTCCCGTCCATCATCGAAGAGTTGAAGAGCAAGGCCCGTGCCGAGGGTTTGTGGAACCTCTTCTGCCGCGAGCCGCGATACGGCCCCGGGCTGTCGAACTTCGAGTACGCGCCCCTGTGCGAGGTGATGGGCCGGTCGCTGATTGCACCCGAGGTCTTTAACTGCAACGCTCCCGACGTGGGCAACATGGAAACGCTTCTGCTCTTCGGCACCGAGGAGCAGAAGAAGCAGTGGTTGGAGCCTTTGCTCGCCGGCGAGATGCGCTCGTGCTTCTGCATGACCGAGCCTGACGTGGCTTCCTCCGACGCGACGAACATCCGATCGAGCATCGTCCGCGAGGCCGATGAATACGTCCTGAACGGACGCAAGTGGTGGACTACGGGGGCCGGTGATCCGCGCTGCAAGATCGGCATCTTTATGGGCAAGACCAACCCCTCGGCGGCGAAGCACAAGCAGCAGTCGATGATCCTCGTAGCGATGGACTCGCCGGGAGTGACGGTCAAACGACTGCTCAGCGTGTACGGTTACGACGAGGCGCCGCACGGCCACGGCGAGGTGGTCTTCGAGAACGTGCGCGTCCCAGCGTCAAACCTGCTGCTCGGCGAAGGACGAGGCTTCGAGATCGCGCAAGGGCGTCTCGGGCCCGGGCGCATCCACCACTGCATGCGGCTGATCGGCATGGCCGAGCGTTCTCTCGAGGCCCTGTGCCGGCGGGTCAAGCAGCGCGTCGCTTTCGGGAAACCGTTGGCCGAGCAGGGAACGATTCGGGCCGGCATCGCTGACTCGCGTATCGAGATCGAGCAGGCCAGGCTGCTCACCTTGAAGGCCGCCCGCATGATGGATACGGTCGGCGGCAAGGCCGCGCGGACCGAGATCGCCATGATCAAGGTCGTCGCGCCCAACATGGCTCTGCGGGTGATCGACCGCGCCATCCAGGCCCACGGGGGAGGCGGGGTCTCGGCTGACTTCGGGCTGGCCTCGTTGTGGGCCAACGCCCGCACGCTGAGGTTGGCGGACGGTCCCGATGAGGTCCACCGCGAGGCGGTGGCGAAGCTCGAGCTCCGTAAGTTCGACGCGTAGCCGGACCCCTTTCCGGGCCGCGCGGGTCACCTTCCTTACCGAACATCTCAACGAAAGCTGACGCTCGCGGCTCTGAGCGTGGACTGCGGTGGCTGCTTCGTCAGCCGCTCGCGGGCATCTCCATTGGCTCGTCGGCGCTGCCGCCATAGATCGACGGCACTTTCGCGCCCATAGGCCGCAGATAGGCCGAAAGCTGGCCACGATGATGCACGCTGTGGCGGATCAAGAACGACAGATAAATCACTGCCGGCTCGCTGAAGACGCCCATCATACTGACTTCTTTGGCTAGTTGCTCGCCGGTCAAACCCTTGACCTTTTCGAGGGCCGCGGGCAGTTGCTCGTCGTAGATCTTGAGAGCGTCGCCAACCGTCGTGATGGCCGTCTCGGTCGCCTCGTCGGGCCGGGCGAACTCTCCGTTGGCCACAGCGTCGGCAAACCACACATCGCTCCCCACCATATGGCGGGCGAGTTCGAGAGCGCTGCGGGAAACCTCGTGCGGCCGGTAGTCCCGCTGGTCTTCGGGCACCGCGCCAATGATCGTCTTGTTGGTCTGCGTTTCGTGCTCGATCACGGACAGAAAAAACTCCGCCATCCCCTTGGCTTGTTCAGGTGACATGGTGTGCGTTCCTCCTCCAAAAAGCGCGCCCCAATGCAGTCCCGCGGCGCGGCGTTCTCCCAGTATAGAGCCGCACTATCTTTCTTGCCGGCCGCCGCCGTCAGGGAGCCGTGGAGGAGGCTTGTATCGCCCGGGCCGGCGAGGAACAAACCCGGGTACAGCCAAACGGCATGGCTGACGACCGACGTTAACTTGACAAAGCTCTATTATGTGTGTGGCGAGCGGGCCGACGGTGAGTTGGTTGGGTAAGCCTTATGTGGACCACGGTGGAGTAGCTGGCTGCGGCGCAACAGGTAGGAAAGGTCACCAAAGGCAAGCAGGTAAGATGTGTTTGACGCGCGGGGGAATAGCGACATGCTCGTTCTGGATCGGCGGTCATTTCTGAAGGCGAGTGGTGGACTCATGTTCGCAGTACCTATGGAAGCGGCGCCGCTGCAGCCATGGGTGAAGAAGGGACGGATTCTCGCGCCGGGGACCTTCGGTCCTCGGTTTAGCCGGGTGATCTCCACGCCCAGTGTTGTCCTGCTATCAAACAATCGTATGAGGATGTTCTTCTGGACGGGCGAGGGCGGTAACCGTTATATCTATGCAGCCGACGCCTCTGTCGAGAACCCGTATGAGTGGGAACTCGTCAGCCCGGAGCCGCTGCTGGGTCCTTCCTCTACCGGGAATCTGCGCAGCAGGGGGGCGGGTTTCCCCTGGGTGCTGCCCCGCAAAGAGGGCGGCTGGCTGATGTACTACCACGTGTTGGGATCCTGGGCGCCGCCCGGCGAACGGTCAAGCCGCACCGCTTTAGCAATCAGCCATGACGAAGGACTGAGTTGGAAAGTCCTGAAAGAGCCCGTCTTGCCCTTAGGCAAGCCCGGAGAGTTCGATGCGGCCCTCACCGGCTCGGTGTGCGTCTTGCAAACCGCAGCGAAGCAGTACCAGATGTGGTACACGGCAGGTGAGCGCTATGAACCCATCAACGGCCGCAAGCAAACTATCATACACATCGGTCACGCCACTTCCAAGGACGGCATTGCCTGGACCAAGACTTCATCTCCCAACCCGGCTCTTGCCGCCCGGCAAAGTGAGACCACACCCTACGAAGCCATCGTCTCGAAGCCCTGCGTTCTGCTCAGCGACGGTGTCTACCACATGTGGTTCAACGCCTATCTGCTGGACGGAAGACAGTATCGCCTGCGCTATGCCCGATCCGAAGACGGTCTGCACTGGAAACGTTTCGTTGACCAAGAGGTCCTTCCCCTAACGCCGGGCGGGTTTGATTCGGAGAACCAATCCTATCCGGACGTCGTCGAAGTCGGCAACGAGTTGTGGATGTTCTATGTTGGAAATCGATACGGGTCCACGGGAATCGGGCTGGCGACGATGGGGAGGTCGGGCCTGCAATAATCTAGGGCGTGTTAACACTAAGTCGCAAAAGCTGCTATACTCGGAGGTATGGAGATCACCGAGCAGCAATACCGCCGCATCGAGCCGGTCCTGCCCCGCCAGCGCGGCAATGTGAGCCTGCCGAACCTCACGGTTTTGAACGCCATGTTGTATGTCGCCGAGCAGGGCTGCAAATGGCGCGGCTTGCCTAAACGCTTCGGTAACTGGCACACCATTTATACCCGCATGAACCGCTGGTCGAAGAACGGCGTGCTCGACGCCGTCTTCGAGAAACTGCAGCGCGAGCAGCTGGCCCGCATCCGAATCGAAGCCGTGTCAATGGACTCGACCATCGTGAAGGCTCATCCCGACGGCACGGGCGCGTTAAAAAAACGGTCCGCGAGCGATCGGCAAATCCCGCGGCGGATGGACCACCAAGATTCATATGGTTGCCGCAAATGCTCGAACGGCGATAACCTTCGCTCTCTCGCCCGGCCAAGCGCACGACGCCCAGCAGGGCCGCGAACTTGCTCGGTGGTCTGGGGCCACTGCCCGAGCCGCTGCCGCTGCTGATGGACGGCGCCTATGAGGACGATCAGACACGCCAACTGGCTTTGGATTTCGGATGGATTCCCGTCGTGCCGCCCCGGCGCACCCGCCTGGAGCCGTGGGAATACGACCGAGCGCTCTATCGCCGCCGCAACGAGATCGACAGACTCTTCCGACGGCTCAAGGGATTCCGCCGCATCTTCTCCCGCTTCGACAAGCTCGACGTCATGTTCCTCGCCTTCCTCCACTTCGCCCTCATCGTCGAGGCTCTACGTTTCGATACCCTACGTTAGTGTTAACACGCCCTAGCGAACGTGACCCCCGCCTGTGAAAGGCGCCACTTTTCTGCCTACCCGGCCTTATTGACTTCCGCATAATATAGAGTCAGTCAAAACAAAGAGAAGACTGTTTCCAGAAGGCCGTGATCAAACGCGGTTTGCGGTACATGCGGCGGAGTGCCTTGCGGGCCCGCTCGTTCAGCTCGCCGTAGTCTTTCGGACAGACGTTCGGCAACTCGTGCTGCTTCCAGTAAGCCCAGATGTATTCCACCGGATTCAACTCCGGCGCATAGGGTGGCAAGTACTCGGTTGCGATGTGGCCTTCGGAGAGTTCGATGAACTCTTGCACCAGGCGGCTACGGTGCGCCGGCAGCCGATCCCAGACGATCAGCAGCGGGCGATCGATATGACGTACCAACGCCTTGAGAAAGTCGGTCACTTGCTCTTTGCCGATCGCACCGGGATAGAGCCGGAAGTAGAAGTTACGCAGCGTCAGCCCCGCCGAGACGGAAAGCTTCTCCCAGTTGAAGTTAAACTGCAGCACCGGTGTTTGGCCACGTGGCGCCCAGGTGCGGCAGCGATGCGGCTTCTGACTCAATCCGCTTTCGTCGATGAAGACGAGCGTACGGCCTTCGTTTTGGGCTTTTTTTTAATGCGCTTCCAGGTCTTGCGCTTCCAGGTGCGGATCCGCTCTTCGTTGCGCTCGCGCGCCTTTCCGGCCGGGCGTTGCGGGCTCCAGTCGAGCGCTCGCAGGATCTTCCAGACGTGGCCTGCGTGGTATGCGACCCCGAACTCGTCTCCGGTCAGCCGAGCCACCCGCGGACAGCTCCACAGGGGCGTTGGGAAGCCGTGGGCTTCCGGGCCTTCCAGCAGCAGCGACGTCAGGCGTTCGCGTTGTGCGGCATCGAGGAGCGGCTTGCGTCCGGCGCGCCCGGCCTGGCGGAGTCCGGCCGCACCCTGCTCGCGGTATTGCCGCCGCCACTCACTGACGGTTTGGCGAGCGACGTTCAGCCGTCTCGCCGTCTCGGACTGATTGTGGCCTTGGTGGAGCAGCCGCATCGCTTCGAAACGGCGCTTCTCCAGCGCCTTGAAATCCCGCTTCACACCTTTGGGGTTGCCCATACATATATAGATGCTCCACACTGTCAAAAAGTGTCATAATAATTTGCGGGCTTCAATAATTGGCTGGGACCAAGCCGAACATGTACTCCCCTCGCTGGTCGCACCGCTGGTTACAGCTCGTGGCGGAGAAGAGATGAACGCCTGGAGACACCCCACAGACCTGGTACCGCTCGTAAAGGAGCTGACCGTTCGACTACCCGATCTATTCGACGCAGGCCGCGACAGGACGTGGAATTGCGAATCCGCTCTAGCAGACGAGATTCTCGGGGACGATCCCACAGCGATCCTGAACGCAGTGGCTGATGCCATTAGCTCGGGTGCACGGCCTGAGCAGCTTGGCAAGGCCCTTACTTACGCGGCGGCGATGCGTGTGGTCCGTTTCGGCACCGCCAACGAGATGATCGATTGGGTCACCGCACTCCACACGTTCACTTACTGCAACGCGATCCACCAGTCGCTGAAGCGGTGCCCAGAACCGGAGTTGGTGAGGGGCGTGCTACACGGCACTATGGCTGTGTACCTGGAACGTTTTCTAAACGTACCCCCAGCGAAACTGCCATCTGAGCGGGGCGAACTCGATGCGGAACCTGCCGATCCCCAGGAGTTGCTCCGGGTGTTTTTGGACGCTCTCGATAGCCAACAACAAGTGGAGCGCGCCGCCCGGTTGGTGGCCCGGTATCTATCGCTCGGTCATCCCGTCCAGCCGTTGCTGGACACACTGACCATCGCGGTTGTACGCGAGGATGCTAACTTCCATACGCTACAGATGCTCGAGGCAGGGATACGGCAGTTTCACGAGTGGCCCCGCGATAGTGAGCAAGCGCATCATATTTTGATTGCCGTAGCGCGCTATGTAGCGGCGCACACACCAACCCAGCGATCGCAACTCCAGACCGCTCAAATTGCCCTTCGCCTGCATCAAGGAGATGAGGTCTTCAGGGATGAGGGTGCCTGAGAGGTGCCGTAGCAGTGGCACATGCCAGCTCCCGAGTGGCTCACCCGATGCGTGACCCCTCGTCTGTGATCCTCTCGTAGCTTCTTGATCCTGTGTCAAGACGGAAGACCGATTCATCTACAGATTACGCAGATTCTCGCAGATGAAGTATCCGCCCACGCAGCTCTCAGAACAGTCTGTGTGAATCAGCGTAATCTGTGGATCTCGTTTGTGATCCTCTCGTAATCGGTTGCGGGGTTTCCTCGCAAGCCGCCCGCGTTACAAAGGCACGGCGTTCTGCTTGACATAGTCATTCACGCGCGCCGTCCCCTGTCCCGCCAACACCGAGGGACCCCATTAGCGGAACCTCTCCGCCCACTGCAGGCCGTATTCCTGTCCCAGTTTCCGGTTGTGTTCGAGCGCGAACTCCTTGATGTAGTTGAGATCCGCTCTTTCGTCATCGTCGCCGAGCAGCGGCAGCCGCATCCCCTTGGCGGCCAATTCTTTCTTGAGCCGCGACCCGCGCGAGACGCCTGGCCCTTGTGTCTGGCAGACCTGCAGAGACTTGGCCTTGATGTCAATCACCGACGAGATATCGACGATGCGGTTGACTAGCTGCGGACCGCGAGCGTAGTAGTACGTCTCCCGAATACGGCTGGGCTCCAGGGCCGCGTCAAAGTGCTCGGGATAATCCTTCCGTCCGCCCGCCACCCAGAGGGCGGTTTCGGCGGCACGTGCGGTCATCCAGTGATCGGGGTTGCGATCGTAGTGTCCCCAGGTGTCGAAGGTGATCGAGGCGGGACCGATCGAGTGCCCTTTCTTGCCCCTCATGGAGGCCGATCCAGCTTCAAGTTGGCGGGTCGTCGTGCCCGCCGAGAATGTGGTCCCGCCGGTGCGGAGGTCAATCGCCAGCCCCTCCTCGCGCAGATCGCCCGAATTACGCACCCCAGCGTCCGTTGACTAAACCCTCGTCTGCCCATTTCCGCGCAAGCCTTCATCATTGCTTGATTCCTCAACGAACGCCCTCATGTAGACTAGACATGCCCACAACAGCAAGCTCGCCAAATGACTCAACCTCAGGCTGAACCTGCATATCTACGACGGCCCTTCTTGTTCGTCCATCTGATCTGGGCGGTGCTTGGCCTGGCGGCCTCGGCCTTCCTGATCGTCTATGGGGGTGAAGGGCATCCCCCGGGGATCATCTTGCTGCCGGTTGTTTGGGTCGTGTGGGCGTTAGGCCACGGTGGCCTGTGGATGGTTCGCCGACTAGCCGTTCGCGGACGTTCGCGGGCTGTTGGCTCGGGCGGGGCCGTCCCTTCTTGGCCGCCCGGGCTAATTCTAGCCGCCGTGGGCACGGGCTTGACGGCTGCCGGCGGTGCGCTGCCAGTGCTGTTGACGTTGGTTCAGTGGAAGGAGGGGCGCTTCCTCGACTGGGTCTGGGTGACCATAGTGGCCGTGTGGCTGGCTAACGGAGTCTGCTGCGCGGGCTTGCTGTTGCACCGAGCGTGGTCGCGTCTCTATGCGGCGTTGCTCTGCTTTGGCTGGGCCGCGCTGCTCGGCGCTCAGATTGTTGACCATCTGGTTCGCAGCCCGCCGATCAAGGACGGAGAACTTGTGATTGCGATCGTGCTAATCAGTGTCGGCGTGTTGTGTGGCTGGCATCTGGCGACGTCTCGGCGGATCAAGGCCTTTCTGTCGGTCCCTGCCTCCGAGTGAGTCGCGCTTCCGAATCTACGAATCCGGTCGATCGGATTGCTCAACGAAACGGTTATTCTCACCAGCTAAGAGGATAGACACACAGAAAAGTAGTAGCCTGGGAGGCGAGGGACTGTAATGAACTTGGAGGCGCAGTTCGAAACCGCTCAGGTCACGCGGCGCGATCTGCTTCAGAAGATGGGCGCGGGCATGCTTCCGCTGACTATCAGCACAATCTGGGGCGACATGAGTCCGGCGCAGGCGCAGACCCGCGGCGCCCTGCTTCGCAATCTGAGCGGGGCCGAAGAACTCACTCTTTCCACCTTGGGAGATGTCTTGCTGCCGGGAGCCGCGAAGGCCGGCATCACGCATTTCGTGGACGATCAATTGGGCCGCGAGCACCCCCTCTTACTACTGAGATATCTCGACTACCCTGGTCCTCTGCTCGAGTTCTACCAGCAGGGATTGAGTGCGCTCGAAAGCCTAAGCGCCGGCCGGCACAAAAAAAGATTCGACAAGGTTTCCTCTGAACAGCGAATCGCGCTGATTGGCGAGATCTCGAAGGGCAACCCTCAGGAGTGGAAGGGTCCTCCGGCACCGCTCTTCTACTTTGCAACTCGCGCTGACGCGATCGACGTTTTCTACGGTACAAAAGAAGGCTTTGAACGGCTTGCGGTTCCTTACATGGAGCACATTTTGCCACCCGCCAAATGGTAACCGGACATGGATAAGGTTGACGTTCTCATCGTTGGGTCGGGCGCCGCCGGCAGTCTCGCCGCGGCCAAGCTGGCGAAAGCCGGCAAGAAGGTGCTAATCCTCGAGGGCGGACCCGAGCGGGCCCTCAGTGATCTCTACAGCTCGCAGATCTGGTCGCGCAAGTTGAAATGGGCGGGACCACCGACGGAGACCGTGGGCAAGGAACCGCTTTCGGTGAACTTCGGGAGCGGCTGGGGATCCGGCGGCTCGGCGATGCATCACTTCGCGGTGTGGCTGAGGCTTCACGCGGCAGACTTCGAGATGAAGACTCGTTTCGGCCGGGGAGTGGATTGGCCCCTTCAGTACGACGAGCTTCGCCCCTTCTACGGCCGCATTCAAAAGGAAGTGGGCATTTCCGGAGATGCCGAGAAGGAGGTTTGGAGGCCAGCCGGTGATCCCTATCCAATGCCGCCGCTTCAAGTTTTCGCACAAGGAAAGATCATCGAGCAGGGTTTCACGAAGCTCGACCTGCGCACATCGCCACTGCCGATGGCAATCAATTCGACGCAATACAATGGGCGCGCTGCTTGCGTCTACGACGGGTGGTGCGATGCGGGTTGCCCCATCTTCGCGTTGGCGAATCCGCTCGCCGTCTATTTACTCCAAGCCCGGGAGGCCGGCGCTGAAGTGCGGCACGAGTCTGTTGTTGGCCGAGTGCTCACCGACGCGAAAGGTAAGCGCGCGACTGGTGTCGAATACTTTGACTCCGCCGGTGAGCGTCATTTCCAAGCAGCGGATGTCGTTATCTTGGCGGCTTTTGCGTTCCAAAACCCGCGCATCCTGCTCAATTCAGCCACGGGCAAACATCCGCACGGGTTGGCAAACTCCAGCGGCAAGGTCGGCAAGTACATGATGGCTCACACCGCGGCCAATGTCTTCGGCCTTTTCCGCGAAGATACGCAGAACTACCTGGGCGTAACCGGCGGACAACTGCTCTCACAGGAAAACTACGCCAAGGATGCAAGTAAGGGTTACCTCAGCAGTTCGCAGTGGCTCATCGCCAACGCCCTGAAGCCGAACGACCTACTCGGTATCGCCAACGCCCGTCCGGATCTGTTTGGCGACCCCCTTCACAGGTTCCTTGAAACAGCAAGCAAGCGCCTGGCCACCATGACGTTCGTGGGAGAGAAGCTTCCCAGAGCGGATGATCAGTTGGTGCTGAGCGACAAAAAAGACGTGTATGGTTTGCGCCTGGCGCGTGTGACTCATGAATTCGGAGCCGGCGATATTCAGTGCTTCGACGCCGGCATGAAGCAAGGGCGGGAAATCTTCAAGGCGGCCGGCGCGTACGACGTTTGGACAGGGGGGCGGGTCCGTATGCACGCAATGGGCGGGATCAGAATGGGAGACCATCCGAAGGCATCAGTAACAAACTCCTATGGTCAGACACACGACATCGTCAATCTATTCGTAGGCGGACCCAGTCTCTTCCCGGCCAGCGGTGCGGTGAATCCAACCCTCACCATCCACGCACTCACACTTCGCGCTTGCGATTACATGATCGACAACTGGGCCGGCCTCATCGCCTGAGCCGGTCGCTTCTTTCCCGAGTTCGAGTTAAGGAAGCGAAGGTTACCAGTTCGAGTGCCACGACACAAATGGCCCCTCAATCTACAGACCCAAGGCCACAGTCGTAGGCACGTACTATGTTTCTATGGTTTCCGATCCTCGGAGTCGAGGGCCAATCTGTGGCCTTCGTGAGCAATGTCGACCCGTACATCGAAACGTTGGTGAGGGGGTGGGCAAAGGACACATGTTTTCAGGGGACGACAGCGAATGGGCAAAACACGCCCGCTGCTGGGCGCTGGATGGTATCGCCAGAGTGGGCCGCTCTCCTACACCGACCTGGTTCGGACCGTTTTGCGAACAGCCTTGAAGTCGCGTCCTGGCATAATAGAAGGCCCCGCCATGATGCTGTCGATCGCAAAGCTTCCGTGCGCAAAGATTACTGGCCCGCTTTCGCGCACAGCATTGTGCCTGATGGTCGTTTCGATGGCACCTGGCCAAGAGCCGCCTATCGGAGCAAGCCCCGTCGACCGAGAACGCGACGCCCGGCTCTTGAGCGGGTACGACTACACTAAGTACCCGGTTGCAATCACGGGATATAACGGGCAAGACCTTCAAAGAGTTGGCTTTCTACACTGGCAACACGAGGTCCGTACGCGCGTCACAGCCCGGGGCACCCATAAGGCCGGCATGGCCCAGCTGCCTAACGGGACGCTTGTCCTGGCCGCCTGCCGCGACAATTACAAGAAAGGCCAAGCCAAACGAGGGTTTTCTATCGAGGTTTATGAGTCCTCGGACGAAGGACTCACGTGGACAGAAATCGGCGAATCTCCCCTGTTCGCGAAGGAGCCCAGCCTGACCGCCCTGTCCGACGGCTCTCTTGTACTCACGGCCCAGAACTATGGGCCTGGCGCAACGCAAGACAGGATCCCCATATCTCGCTCCTCCGACGGCGGCCGGACTTGGCAAACGATCGAACTGATGGGACCGGACTATCCCCGCAACATGATCGTCGAACCGGACGGATCGCTGTTGTTCGTTCGTGCGCTCGAGTGGGACTGGAAGGGAAACAACGGCAGCCCCAATCTGGAGCTGTGCTGCTCCAATGACGGCGGCGAAACCTGGACCTGCTCGGAGGATCAGGTCGACTGGGATGTCGCCGCCTTCGGCGAGGTCGCGGTGATTCGCCTAAAAAACGGTAGATACTTGGCCGCGTTGCGAACGATCGTCCCCGATGCCCCGGCCCGCGATGGGCACGGGTTCGGAGTCACGGTTCTCAGCGAGTCGACCGACGGTGGGAAGCACTGGTCGAAGCCCTGGCCGATCACGTCCACCGCCGAAGTGCACGCTTATCTGACCGAACTCGACGATGGGCGGCTAATGGTCAGTTACTCCTCGTACCATTTGCCGTTCGGCGTATTCGCCATCGCGAGTGCGGACGGGGGCAAGACGTGGGACCGCAGCCAACCCGTGCAACTCGCCTTGTCGGCAAAGAACAACGTGGGCTGGCGCGTCACTCTTCAGCTCAACGACGGGAGCTTGCTAACGGCTTATGCGCTGACCGCCTATCTGAACCAGCCGCCCGACTTGTATGTGACAGAGGTCGTCCGGTGGCGCTGGCCCGAATAGTGAGCCGGCAGGCCCGCATCTGTCTTCGCGTCCAATTCGGAAATTTCGGCCAAATCAATGTTCCAAGAAGCCAAGGAGGACAACATTGCCTGAAAAGCGAGTTTTGGACCGGCGACATTTTCTTATGACTGCGGCAGCCGGAGCAAGCGTTTCGGGTTCGTTGTTCACCTCTTGCACTCGGGCAGCCACGAATGTGGAAGTAATCGCCAGTCAGCGCGTTCATCCGGTACTGATTCGCAACGAGCACAATGAATTGATACGTGTCATCGTTGAGGTCGGGCAACCGGACGTTCATGCGACCTCGTTTACGTTTTCACTGTCAGGTACCGACGAGCTGGAGAACATCGAGACCTCCGGTTGTTCTACACCGGCGACAAGGGGCCGCAAGAGCTAGACAGGGTTCACAGTGGCACTGCCTCTTCCGACGATAAACGGGATTTGCTCGCCGAGCTCACGGTAACGTCTTTCGGGGGGCCATCAAAGCCGGCCGCCGAGCTGACGTTTCGCGGCGATCAGGTATTAGGGCCGGGAACCAACGTCTTTTGGCTGGCCTGCAAGCTGCGGTCCACCGCGGACCTGTCGCACAAAGTGGCCGCCCAGTGTAAGGCGATGGAAACATCGCAGGGTACGGTCACACCAAGCGACGCGACACCCGGAGTCCGCAAGCGTATCGGCGTAGCGCTGCGCCGCCACTACGACGACGGCGTGCACACCTATCGCATCCCGGCGCTGGCCACGACGCCGAAAGGGACGCTGTTGTGTGTCTACGACATGCGCCGTCGGAAGCGCCGGGATCTGCAGGAGCACATTGATATCGGCCTCAGCCGTAGCACCGACGGCGGGCGCACCTGGGAACCGCCGCGGGTGATCATGGACATGGGTGAATACGGCGGGCTGCCTCAGGAGGAAAACGGCTGTAGCGACCCGGGTATCGTCGTGGATCAGGAAACAGGGGATATCTTTTGCGCAGCCGTCTGGATGTGGGGCAAGCCCGGCAAGCATCAATGGAACGATGACGGCTCCGAACCCGGCTACGAAATCGGCAAGGCCGCCCAATTCCTCATGGTGCGCTCCAAGGACGACGGCCGCACCTGGACCAAACCGGAAAACATGACTCGCAAGCTAAAGAAGGCCGAGTGGATTCTTCTCGCCCCGTCCCCTCAACAGGGAATCACTTTGCGCGACGGCACCCTGGTCCTGCCCGGCCAAGGACGCGACGAAAAGGACCGCCGGTTCTCGACTCTCATCGTCAGCCGTGATCATGGAGCCACCTGGACCGTCGGGTCCCCCTCTGCGATCGGCAACACAGAATGTCAAGCAGTTCAATTGGACGACGGCTCGATCATGCTCAACGCTCGTACAGAGAAGCCGACCGGGCTGCGCTCAGTGTACGTGACCGACGACGTCGGTCGGACTTGGCGGCCGCACGAAACCCATCGCAAGACGCTCATCGAACCCAATTGCAACGGCAGTCTGTTGCGATTCGACTATCGAGAGGAAGGGCAATCGAAGCACGTTCTGTTGTTCACCAACCCGCATTCGCAAACGGGCCGCGATCACCACTCCATCCAAATCAGTTTCGACGATGGCCGAACGTGGCCGGAGGAGTATAGACTGCTGCTGGACGAGGGGCAAGGCAACGGTTACCCGAGCCTCACCCGCATCGACGATCGCCACGTCGGCATCGTCTATGAAGGTAGCCAGGCCCACCTCGTCTTCGAGAAGCTTTCGCTAGACGAGCTCCTTAGAAGAGGAGAATAGCACCCGCCAAAAGGGCACGCTCTGGTAACGACCAGGTATTGAACCTTTCTCGTTCGAAACCTCGTTAGCCCTGGCCTCAGCTAGGGTTTCCGTTTTGCCTAGCCCGGCACGGACTTCGCCGACTCTTTCACACTGTGCCGGTCGCTTTTCTGTATGCGCGCCACTTTGCTGTACCGTATTCCCCGAGGTGCACCTCTCCGTACATTTCGTTCTCATGAACTCGTCCGGAGAACGAGTATCCGAGTGTCGCAGCCTCGTAGCGTCCTTCGCTGCGAAAGCGGATCGTGTCGCCACTCAAGGTACCGCTCAGCGGACCAGACGCGATCCTGCGGATGTGGACTCCGGACAGGTCACTGCCTTTGGACTGTAGGTAAAGCTTGTGTTTGGTGGAGCCTACTACAAAACGGATCTCCAGCAACCACAGGCCATCTACTTCCACCGTCGGTGGAGGGGGCTCGGATGTCGGTTTCGGGCCGGGTGCACCTCGGAAAACCTCGAGGAGGCGCTCAGCCACAATCTTGTGCTCGCCGGGATACATGGCGGCGGGGCGAACCACGAAAGAGTGGCCCTCTTCTTCCGGCGTGAACGTGCGCCGTACAGCGTGCGTCATGATGGGCGGTTCGCCTTCCAGTAGAATCCGGCCCACATCGGGCGCGATCAGCCCGATGCGACCAGGGTCCCAAGTAACTTCCATCGTCGGGTAGTAGCTGGGGCGAGGCGACTCGATGATCCTACCGGACACGCCCGGCACTGTGGAAATTCGCTTGATGATATGGCGGTACCAGGACTTCCACTCGGCGTCCTCCGCCTGGCGATCGCGGCTTCCACGCAGGGCCTCCACAGCCGCTAGGATCCCAACCACCTCTTCCTTGCTGACCTTCATCGCCCGAGCGAAGGCGTGGTGGGGAGCACTGTTGCTCCAGGCGGCCGCGATCAGGTCTTTACGACCCAGAAGCAGGCCCGCCGACTGCGGTCCCCGAAGGATCTTTCCTCCGCTGTAGGAAACCAGATCGACACCTTCGGAGAGAAACGGGTTGGGTACGAGCGGCAGTTCGGCTGCAGCGTCGATCAAGACCGGAACATTCCTTCTGTGAGCAGCGGCCACACACTGCTTGACGGAGAACTTGCCGTTGAGTATTCGCGTGGTCGAAGTGACCATGGCAGTTCTGGGCCCGAAGGCACGCTCAAGGTCGTCCAGCGTATCAACCCCTATCATCTTGACGCCCACCGCGCGAATGGCCTGGTCGTAGATCGTTCTCGCCCACTTGGGAACGATCACCTCGTTTTTGAGGCCGGTGGTGTCGGGCAGCTGCTGTATCTTTTCCGGGTCCCCGCCGGCGACACACGCCAGCGTGGCACAGGTGTTCGCCGCCGCAGCACCCGAACTGACCATCGCGGCCTCGGAGCCCAGTGACTCGGCAATCCGTGGGCCAACTTTGGCCATCAATTCGTCCAAGTTGACGTGGTAGTACGAGGCCTCGCGAATGTTCTCAGTGACCTCTGGCAGCGGCGCGGTTCCGCCGTTGAGCGTGAGGGTGGAGGTGCAATTGATGAACGGCCGAACACCGAGGCGAGTGTAGACATCTGGGCCGCCGCCCCGAACCGGCAACGTGGCAGCAGCGCGCCCAGGTAACCCCGCCGCAAGACCTGCCGTCACGGCCGTTGAAGTGATCCGAAACCAGTCACGGCGTGTCGATCTCAGGTAGTGGGCGTTTTTGTCGTGGCTCATAGTTGTCCTCCAGCAACGCGGCGCATCGAAGTAAAGTTTAGCCCCGTTGCACAAGTCTTCGCTGTCGTGTTCGAAACCCTGCGACTCCGATCAACGGAGACCGGACCCACTCAGGTGAGCCCTCGAACCCGTGCTCCACGAGCGGCCCGTGAGGTCGGCTCAGACTACGATTTCTTTGATGACGCGTCCCCCGGTGTCGGTTAGCTTTTTGAAGCGGCCGGCGTGGAGGTAGTTGAGGCGGTTTTGGTCGAGGCCGAGAAGGTGGAGGATCGTGGCGTGGATGTCGCGGAGAGGGATTTCTTCGTTGGCGGCTCGGACGGAAAGATCGTCGGTTTCGCCGAAGGTTGAGCCAGGCTTGACGTCGCCGCCCGCCATCCACACGACGAGCCCGTATTGATTGTGGTCGCGCCCGGGGGTGGGAGTGACGAGATTGTTGTCGAAAGGGGTGCGGCCCATCTCGGACGCCCAGACGACCAGGGTTTCATCTAGCAGGCCGCGGGCTTTGAGGTCCTTCAATAGGCCGGCGACGGGCTTGTCGACTTCCCTGCAGTGTTTCGGGAGACGCCCTTCGATGTTGCCGTGATCGTCCCAGCGGTCGCCGCCGGCTCCATGTAGCACTTTGACGAACCGGACGCCGCGCTCGACCATGCGGCGGGCCAGTAGACACTCCCGTCCGAAGGGCTCGGAGACGGCGTCGTCGAGGCCGTAGATCTCACGGGTCGCTTCCGTCTCGCCGGATAGATCCACGAGTTCGGGCGCTTCGACCTGCATGCGAAACGCCAGTTCGTAAGAGGCGATGCGAGCTTCGAGTTCGCTGGTGTCGGAACGCTCAGCGGCGTGCTTTTCGTTGAACCAGCGCAACAGGTCCAGTTCGGAACGCTGTTCAGTCTGCGTGATCCCCTGGCGGCGGTTCAGGTCGACGATGGGCGTATCGCCGTTGCGGAAAAGCGTGCCCTGGTAGGCGGCGGGCAGGAATCCGTTACCCCAGACACCGGCGCCGCCGATGGTCGCGCCACGGCGATCGCCGAGGACGATGAAGCCGGGCAGGTCCTGGTTTTCGCTGCCGAGGCCGTATGTAACCCAAGCGCCAATCGACGCGCTACCGGGAAACTGGCTGCCGGTGAGCGTGTGGTAGACGGCGGGGCCGTGGTTGTTGTTGTCGACCTTGATGCCGTGGATAAAAGCCAAGTCGTCAACGCGCTCTGCGAGAGCGGGGAGCAGGTCGGTGACCCAGCGGCCCGACTTGCCATGCTGCCGCATTGGCCAGTAGGACGGGATGATGCGATTAGGGGCGGCAGCGAAGGTGTTGATTTCGCCGACCGTGCGGTGCTGGCGCGGCATCTGCCGGCCTGCAAGCTTTTCGAGCGCGGGCTTGTACTCGAAGGTGTCCATTTGGCTGACGCCGCCTTCCATGAAGAGGAAGATGCAGTTCTTCGCCTTGGCTGGACGGTGCTGCGGTTTGACCGCCAATGGATGTTCGAGTCGGAGGGCGGCGGGCGCGGAATCAGCGACCAACATGTCGAGCAGCGCGAGGCCGCCGAGTCCGAGGTACGACTCGGAAAGAAATCGCCGGCGTGACAAAGCCCGTCTCTGTTGGTTGCGCATGAGTGCCCCTGACTATTCTACATACAGAAACTCGTTTGAGTTGAAAAGAACGCGGCAAATCGAAGCCAACCCGCCATCGAACACAGCGAATCTTTTGGTCTCTTCCGGGGTGGGCGGACGGCTAAGGACGATAGCGAAGGCACGATCGATTTGGTCTTTGCGGTCAGGGCCGACTTCCCGGTGAATGCGCTCGGCCAGCTGCCCCGACTCTTCGTGAACGAGGTAGCCGTTCATCATCGAAAGCGCCTGCAGCGGCGTAGTCGTTGCGCTGCGGCGGGGACAGGACTCGGCGAAGGGCAGCGCGTCGAAGCCCGCGAGCATGGGTAATGGCAGGGAGCGGCGCTGGAAGATGTAGATGGAACGGCGTCGGGCGTCTTCTTCTCGTTCGTTGGGCTCCCACATGAGACCGCCGGTGCGGCCGTAACGGGCGAAGTCGGCGAGGTCCTCCGGCAGGGGCGGGAAGATGCTGGGGCCGTACATCTCGGGGTTGAGGCGGCCGCTGGCGTGGAGCATGCCGTCGCGGATGGCCTCGGCCTCGAGACGGCGCCGGTTGTAACGGGAGAGCAAGCGGTTGCCAGGGTCGGCGTCCGTGGCCTGATGGGCCGGGTTTTCGGCCGACTGCCGGTAGGTGTTGGAAAGCAGGATGAGCCGGTGCATCGCCTTGACGCTCCAGCCTTGCTCGACGAACGTTACCGCGAGCCAATCGAGAAGCTCGGGGTGCGCGGGGCGGTCGCCGTTCTTGCCGAAGTCGCTTGGTGTACCGACAATGCCTTCGCCGAAATGGTGCTGCCAGATGCGGTTCACGATGACGCGGGCGGTGAGCGGGTTGTCGGGGCTGGCGATCCACCTGGCCAGAGTCATGCGCAGGCCGCGCGTGGGGAACTGGCGGTAGCGGTCCGTGATCAGCTCCGCGGGTCCGGAGTTGCCGGTGATGGCACTGGGGAAGCCGGGCTTGACGGCTGCGCCGGGTTGGCGGTAGTCGCCGCGAATGAGGACATGCGTTGGTGCGAGCGGCGGTCCGCTGGGCGGGCCGGGAACGTTGCGGACGCCGAGCACCACAGGCTGCCAGCGGTCGAGCCGGCGGCGATAGACGTCGAGTGCGCCGGAGAGTTTCGTGTGCCGGTCTTTTTCTTCTTCGGTGAAGAAGGCATCGGCTGAGTACTTCTCTTGGACTTCGGCGCGAACCGAATCGACCGTGAGCGCTTCAAAACGCTCCATGGGGTTGGCCAGCCCGTTTTCGTAGGCATCCTTGAGCCTGGCGAGAAGGTCAGCTTCGTAGGCTTCTAGTGCGTCGTTTTCTTCGGGGTCGCGGGTGCGGTCGGCATCTTCGCGAAGTTGGGCGTGCCTTTTCTGCTCGGCCTTGGTGAAAACGGCCTGGCCTTCGCGCCCGATTTCAAGGCGCAAGTCTTTGTTCGTAAGTTCCTCGTCCTTTGCCTGGTTGGCCTTGGCGGCTTTGAGCTTGACGAGAAGTTGCTGTTCGAGCTTATCGAGTTCTTTCTTCTCAGGGCCGTCTTGCAAGCGCTCTTCGTACTGCTTGATTTTTCCCTCGGCCTTGGCGGCGAAAGCTTCGTCCTTGTAGGGGACTTCGGGGCGCGTGACGGCGCCCTGTCGGTCCTCGACTTGAATAGCGTTGAAGAACGCTTGCATACGATAGAAGTCCCGCTGCGGAATGGGGTCGTATTTGTGGTCGTGGCAGCGGGCGCAACCGACAGTGAGGCCGAGGAAGATCGAGGCGGTCGAGGTCGTAACCTCGCTGAGATAGTTTTGGCGAACGTCAGCGGCGACGAGATTCGAGCGGTCCCAGGGGGCGATGCGTAGAAAGCCGGTTGGGATGTAGCCCTGCGGATTGGGGAGGTAGTTGTTGCGCGTCTTGCTGTGTTCGTCGCCGCCGGCGAGCTGTTGCATCACGAACTCGTCATAGGGCATGTCGGCATTGAACGCGCGGATGACCCAATCTCGGTAGCGCCAGGCGTTGCCGATGGCGCCGTCGCCTTCGAGACCGCTGGTCTCGCCGTAGCGTACGAGGTCGAGCCAGTGCCGGCCCCAGCGTTCGCCGTAGCGGGGGTCGTCGAGGAGCTTGTCGACCAGTTCCGTGTAGGCGTCAGGGGAGTCATCGCTGAGGAACGTCTCGATCTCATCAGGGGTGGGAGGGAGCCCAATGAGGTCGAAATAGACGCGGCGCGCAAGGGTGCGTCTTGACGCAGGCGGCGCGGGGCCGAGCCCGGCGGCATCGAATTTTGCGGCAATAAACGCGTCGATGGGGTTGCGAACCCACGCTGGGTTCTTCACGGCGGGCGGCTCATGCTTGACGGGTTTCTCGAAGGGCCAGCGCCATTCCGTGTCCGTTAAGTTCGCTACGTCGGGAGGCAGACCGCGAATCCATTCTTCGATGCGGGCAATTTCAGTAGATGCCAGTTCGCCGCCTAACGGCATGCGCGGGGTGATTTCGCCGCGTAGCGCTCGGATGAGCGGGCTTTGTTCGGGGTGTCCGGGGACTACGGCGCGGCCGTGCTTGTTGCCTCCGGCGATGACCGCTGCGAGGTTTTCTACGGAGAAGCCGCTGGTCTTGGCTGCGGCCGAGTGGCAGGTGGCGCACCTTGCGGAAAGCAGCGGTGCGATATCGGCATCAAAGGAGGGACTGGGGGCGGACCGCGCGATTCCCAGCGCGCCGCAGACACAGAGAACCAGAATCGAGCCGACTCGGGGCATGGAGGCGTTGGCGAGTGCCGGGTTCGTCCCTATTGTACTGCAAGGTTCGGACGAGGCCGAATGCTTACAACACAACGCCGTGTATCACGCTGCCTGCCTGCACGTCTCGCCACCTGACGGACGAAGCAGGCCAGAGGTGCACGACAAATCAGTGCCGTTAACTGATTGGTATGAGGAGACTTAGCATGGAGGCGCGGGTGGGAATCAAACCCACGAATAAAGGTTTTGCAGACCTAATATCTATTTTGAGAAGTCCTTTGTAATCAGGGTGGAGTGAACCCCCAGAATGAGACAGTGAAAACAGGGACACTTTTCAGCGAATGGAAAGGAGTCTGCGATGGAGAGTCTCAAGGGGCGCAAGCCGCAGGAGTTTTCCGTGGCGTTCAAGGAGGTGGCGGCACGGCGGCTGCTGGGCGGGGAAAGTGGGACGGCGCTGAGCCGCGAGTTGGAGGTCAAGCGCAGCGTACTGTACCGCTGGCGGGACGCCTATCGCGCCGAGGGCGTGGTCGGGTTGCGGCGCCGCCGCGGGCGCCCGCCGGCCGGACAAGGACCGCCGCCCAAGCCCCCGCGCGATCGGCGCGAGGAACGCATCCGAGAACTCGAACGGTTGCTGGGCAAACAAGCCGTCGAGTTGGATTTTTTCGAACGAGCCTTCCGCGCTGTGAACCTCGCGATCCCAGGCCGCGACGCGTCTGGCGCGAGCGGATCTACCGCCTCATCGACCAGATCCACGCCGAAGGCCGCCTCAGCGTCGTCGCAGGATGCGAGCTCGGACGAGTGAGCCGGGCGGGCTTCTACCGTCGACTCGAGCAACGGAGGCCGCGGGAAGCCAACGTCGAACTCCGAGACCGGCTGCAACGAATCGCGCTGGCGCATCGCCGCTACGGCTACCGGCGGGTGACAGCGGAGTGGCGGCGCCAAGGCTGGGTGGTGAATCACAAGAAGGTGTTGCGGCTACTGCGCGAGGACAACCTGCTGGCGGTGAAGAAACGGCGTTTCGTGCTGACGACAGAGACGTCGCCCTTCCTGCCCGTGTTTCCGAACTTGGCACAGCGCCTGCAGGTCGATGGTTTGGATCAGCTGTGGGTGGCCGACATCACCTACATCCGGTTACGAGAGACGTTTGTGTATCTGGCGGTGGTGCTGGACGCGTTCTCGCGGCGGGCGATCGGCTGGGAGTTGGGCGAGACGCTGGGGGCGGAGTTGGCGCTGGCGGCGCTGCGGCAGGCGCTCGCCACGCGGCACGCCGGTCCTGGCCTGGTGCATCATTCCGATCAAGGGGTACAGTACGCTTCGAGAGCCTATGTGGAACTGCTGGAGAGTCACGGCGTGCTGCTGTCGATGAGCCGCCGCGGCAATCCCTATGACAATGCGCGGGCCGAGAGCTTCATGAAAACTCTCAAGACCGAGGAGGTGGCGCTGTATCGTTATCGCGACCTGGCCCAGGCACGCGCCTCGATCGGACATTTTCTCGAACAGATTTACAATCGGCGACGGCTGCATTCGGCGCTGGGGTATGTGTCGCCGGTGGAATTTGAGGCCGGCTTGGCATCGACCGAGCAGCGTGAGGAGGGGAGGGTTCGGTATGGGTTTTCTCAGGCATGAGGAAATCTATCGATCCGATGGGGAGGCCCGAAGCGGTGAATGGGCCGCTCCGGGCGCTCATCGTTTCGATCAGTTTCCGACCGGGTATTCCTTGGCGGGTTGCTCCCCAGCAGAGCCCGCCTCCGCTTCCCCGGCCAGCTACAGTATCAGAGAGAAGAATGGAGTTGGAAACACTACTGTCCCATCATAAGTCGAATAGAGTCAGTTGGTTGGAGGGATGGACTGGTGAAAGTTGGGAATCGAGGCCCTCCAACACCTGTAAGATGGGCGTTTTCTAGAAAACGGTGACGCTGAGAATCTGTAGAATGCGGGAGAGACTGGCCTCGATGTCGAGCTGTTTCTTCAGAATCGCCACCATCAGATAGACGATCACGGCGGCCCAGATCTGCGTCTTCACCGCGTTGGCCGATGTACCGTAGAACTTCTTGATGCGGAGGTGTTGTTTGATCCATTTGAAGAATAATTCCACGTCCCAGCGGCGCTTGTAAGGCTGCGCGATCGTGAGCGCAGGCAACAGGAAATTGTTCGTCAGGAAACGCAGGCGAAGGTCCTGCGGCTCATCCCAATAGCGGATCAGCCGAGCGGGGGCGGGATAGTCGCGGGCCGAATCCTGGCCGGTGAGTACGATCGTCTGATCCGAGCGCAGGCCCGTCGTTTTGTCCACGCGATGGGAGTAGCGGCGGCGGTACTGCATGTTGGTTCGAGCCCGTACTACGAAGAAAGTGGCAGCCAGCGTGAACCGGTAGAGGCGGGCAAAATGAATGTAACCGCGGTCCATGACATAGCAGGCCCCCGGCTCCAGCACGAGATCATCCAACACGCTGACATCGCTGACGTGCGCCGACGTAACGCGAATAAAGCTGGGAATACTGCCGCGCAGATCCAACAGGGTATGGACCTTCACGGCTGCTTTCGTGCGTTGGAAGGGAGCCCACGGGAACAACGACAAGCACAGATCGATGGTGGTGGAGTCCAGGGCGTAGGCTGTCTGCTCCAATTCCAGCCCCAGATTTTCGTGGGAGTAGAGTTGCCGGGCTTGGCGGATGAGGATCTGCGCGACATCGGCGTAGATGCGCCAGTCGCGTTTCAAGTTGGCGTTTGCCAGCGTGTTGCGGGAGATGTTGCCGCGAAAGCCCATATGGTAGAGCCGTGGCTGTACGGCGCGGAGACAAACTTCGATATCGCGCAGACTCTCCCGCGAGGTGAGTTGGGCGAAAGCGAGACACAGGAACTGGTCGAGACAAGAAAAGCGCTGGACCTTGTGATTTCCCCGGTAGCGCTCGACGCACCGGCGGAACTCAACCAAGGGGAACAAATCCATCAGCTGCGAGAAAACGGTCCGTCCGACATGCATGACCCAGCATCGTACAGGCAGGCAGGCCTCAGATGGCGTTCAAATCGATTTGCCTTGAAACCAACCCTATCACGCTGTGAAATCGTGACTTACGGAGTTTCTACGAATCGACGTTGGGACAGTAGTGAGCCTGTTTCAATGCATAGGTAGTGGCGAAGAGGAATCCTCCCGGGGGCAAAATGCTGAGAACGACCAGCCGGTCGGCTCAGAGCCAATCCCAGGAGGATTCCATGCATGAACTCTACTACATCGGACTCGATGTCCATAAGAAAAGCATCAGCTTCTGCATCAAAACGCAAGACGGAACCATCGTCGCCCGCGGTCAGGTCGCGGCCACCCGCGCAGCCCTGACCACTTGGGCGTCAGCCCTCGAGCGCCCCTGGGTGGGCGCGCTCGAAGCCACGCTGTTCACGGGTTGGATTCACGATCACCTCCAGCCCTTCGCGCGCGAGTTGCAAGTCGCGCACCCGGCCATGCTCAAGGCCATCGCTTGTGGCAAGAAGAAGAACGACCGTCTCGACGCCACCAAGATCAGTGACCTGTTGCGTTGCGACCTGCTGCCACGCTGCTACTTGGCGCCGCCCGCCCTGCGCGAGTTGCGGCGTGTACTGCGCTATCGCAATCTGCTGCTGGGCGAAGCCGTCCGCATGAAGAACAAGATCAGCGGGCTGCTGATGGAGGTCGGCGAACCCTACGATGCCCGGCGGCTGCACGGCCGGCGTTATTTCTATTCGTATCTCGACAGCTTGCGTGACACGCCCGAGTCGGTCATCGAACTGCTCGCCATCACCCGCGGCAGCCTGGAAATGTTCGATCGTTTGCAAGACGAGTTACTGCGCGGCTTGCGGCGCCATCCGCTGCTGCGGGAACGCGTCGAGCGCTTGCAGTCGATTCGCGGCGTGGGGGAGGTGACGGCGCTGAGTTGGGCGCTGGAGACCGTTGAGCCCGAGCGCTTCGGTTCGGTGGGCCGGCTGGTGAGTTACTGCGGGCTATGTGCGGCGCAGCGCGAGTCGGGGGGCAAAACGCAGCGCGGACCGCTGTCGAAGCAACGCAACAAGCATTTGCAGCGGGTGCTGATCGAGGCGGCGAAACTCGCGCCGCGCTGGAACCCGCAGCTGCACGACGTCCATGAGCGGGAGTTGCAGCGCGGCCCGCGCAATCGCGCGACGTTGGCCGTGGCGCGCAAGTTGGTGGCATATCTGCGGGCTGTGGACACCAGCGGCCGAGCGTTCGTGCCGCGGGTGGCGGCCGCGGCGTAACGAGGAGAATTTACTTTTTTTCTGTTGCAAGGAGAAACGAAGAGTTTCACCGACGCTGTGCGGTGTCACGAGCTGCCCGCCGGTCCTCGCCTGTGGGGGACTACGCGAAGGGGTTTCCTCGAGAGTTTACGGGGAAACCTCTGATGCGTCCGTATTGTCTGTTTCGAGGCCGGCGGGCCTGAAAATCCAAACTGAATCTTCCGCGACGGTCCCCCGCCGCTGAGGTGGGGCGACCCGATGCGCGCACATGGATGTCTGGTCACGTGACTCGTTGACCTTGTGACTTGATTCGCAAAAACGCTCGGGCTGCGAAGCGTCACTGCTGAACACCGCGCCCCCGCTGACGGGAGGTTCCGGATGACTGCGTCCATCCTTGACAGATACCTATCATGGATGTGGACACCAGCGGCCGAGCGTTCGTGCCGCGGGTGGCGGCCGCGGCGTAACGAGGAGAATTTACTTTTTTTCTGTTGCAAGGAGAAACGAAGAGTTTCACCGACGCTGTGCGGTGTCACGAGCTGCCCGCCGGTCCTCGCCTGTGGGGGACTACGCGAAGGGGTTTCCTCGAGAGTTTACGGGGAAACCTCTGATGCGTCCGTATTGTCTGTTTCGAGGCCGGCGGGCCTGAAAATCCAAACTGAATCTTCCGCGACGGTCCCCCGCCGCTGAGGTGGGGCGACCCGATGCGCGCACATGGATGTCTGGTCACGTGACTCGTTGACCTTCTGACTTGATTCGCAAAAACGCTCGGGCTGCGAAGCGTCACTGCTGAACACCGCGCCCCCGCTGACGGGAGGTTCCGGATGACTGCGTCCATCCTTGACAGATACCTATCATGGATGTCCCCTATTCCCCAGCCCGCTGTCCGCCACAACGTGGCTCTGAACCGGCCTCCGAGCCAACTCGTTTCCTTGTGTTTCCTTCGTGCCGGTCACTAGACTGATAGCTCCTCAACTCCACTCGCTGCAAGGATCCGACCGATGTCAATGCTAACTGCACCGCACCGTAAAAAACCGTCCGGGCTGAGTCGCCGTACCCTGTTTCGAAACGGGGGCTTAGTGGCTGCCGCCGGGCTCGCACCCGGCTGGGCCTCGAGCGCCGCTGCCGCTCCAGCCCTCTCTTTCGGCGCCGACATGTACAAGTCGATCGGCGTGCGGCCCGTCATCAACGCCAAGGGCACCTTCACGATACTGAGCGGGTCGCTGATGTTGCCGGAGTGTCGTCAAGCGATGCAGCAGGCGTCGCGGAGCTTTGTTCAGATCGACGAGCTGATGGAGGCGGTCGGTAAGCGCCTCTCGGAGATTACGGGCGCGGAATCCGCAATCGTCACCTGCGGCTGTGCAGCGGGCCTCGCGCACGCCACCGCCGCTTGTCTTGCCGGGGGCGACCCGGAGAAGATCCATCGCCTCCCCGATCCCATCGGCCTCAAGAGTGAAGTGGTTGTGCCCGAATATTCCCGCAACATCTACGATCAGTCAATTCGCATGATCGGTCCTATTGAATCCCGCAAATTATTATGACACTTTTTGACAGTGTGGAGCATCTATATATGTATGGGCAACCCCAAAGGTGTGAAGCGGGATTTCAAGGCGCTGGAGAAGCGCCGTTTCGAAGCGATGCGGCTGCTCCACCAAGGCCACAATCAGTCCGAGACGGCGAGACGGCTGAACGTCGCTCGCCAAACCGTCAGTGAGTGGCGGCGGCAATACCGCGAGCAGGGTGCGGCCGGACTCCGCCAGGCCGGGCGCGCCGGACGCAAGCCGCTCCTCGATGCCGCACAACGCGAACGCCTGACGTCGCTGCTGCTGGAAGGCCCGGAAGCCCACGGCTTCCCAACGCCCCTGTGGAGCTGTCCGCGGGTGGCTCGGCTGACCGGAGACGAGTTCGGGGTCGCATACCACGCAGGCCACGCCTGGAAGATCCTGCGAGCGCTCGACTGGAGCCCGCAACGCCCGGCCGGAAAGGCGCGCGAGCGCAACGAAGAGCGGATCCGCACCTGGAAGCGCAAGACCTGGAAGCGCATTAAAAAAAAGCCCAAAACGAAGGCCGTACGCTCGTCTTCATCGACGAAAGCGGATTGAGTCAGAAGCCGCATCGCTGCCGCACCTGGGCGCCACGTGGCCAAACACCGGTGCTGCAGTTTAACTTCAACTGGGAGAAGCTTTCCGTCTCGGCGGGGCTGACGCTGCGTAACTTCTACTTCCGGCTCTATCCCGGTGCGATCGGCAAAGAGCAAGTGACCGACTTTCTCAAGGCGTTGGTACGTCATATCGATCGCCCGCTGCTGATCGTCTGGGATCGGCTGCCGGCGCACCGTAGCCGCCTGGTGCAAGAGTTCATCGAACTCTCCGAAGGCCACATCGCAACCGAGTACTTGCCACCCTATGCGCCGGAGTTGAATCCGGTGGAATACATCTGGGCTTACTGGAAGCAGCACGAGTTGCCGAACGTCTGTCCGAAAGACTACGGCGAGCTGAACGAGCGGGCCCGCAAGGCACTCCGCCGCATGTACCGCAAACCGCGTTTGATCACGGCCTTCTGGAAACAGTCTTCTCTTTGTTTTGACTGACTCTATATTATGCGGGAGTCAATAAGTACTGGAGCGATCAGCCCTGGGTTAGAATTGGCAAACCCAACCAGCCCTGAAAGGGCGTAGTAACACGAGTTGTTGTCGTTTGTGAAGAAGCGGGACATTGAATACGATGAACGGTATGTTTGGAAACAGCGGATCATCCGTTCTCCTACGCCCCCTGCGGGGCTTGTCCCGTCGCGGGTCCACCTGACCCAGGGCTGGTCGCCCTGGGCTACTTTCCGATGCCCCTTCGAGGCGCCAAGATCAACGACGCCGCGAGTCCGGGCAGCCGCGAAGCGGTGTCTGTCATGCTGCAAATCGCTACTGGCCTAGACGAAGTAACCGAGATAGTTCACCCGGATCTCAAACCGGCCAACACCTTGCTTCACGAAGGTAAATGGAAGGTAGCGGCTTTCGGAATCGTGCGGTTCGTTGAGGAGTCTACGTCCCTAGCAACGCTGAGGGCTTGCCTGAGCCCGCCCTAAACATAGCGTCATAAGTTATCGCGCATAAGGGGCCTTTTGTGGTTTCCTGTAAGCATGAAACCCCTCCGCGTTCCCGAGGCTGCTACGGTCGTTCTGGCGCTGCAACAAGAGATCCAGCGCTCCGGGGAATCTCGCTACGATCATCGGCTCCACGGGCTGTTGATGGTGGCCCAGGGAATGAGTTGCCGGGAGGTGGCCCGTTGGCTGGGCGATGCGCCCCGCACGGTCCAGTATTGGGTGCGTTCGTTTGGGCAACGTGGTTTGGCCGGGCTGCAAGAAGGCGAGCGGTCCGGTCGCCCACCCCGCCTCAGCAACGAGCAGCTCGAGCAGCTCGGCACCGTGCTGCGACAGCCGCCCGAACAAGCCGGCCTGCAGGCGAACCTCTGGGATGGGAAAACGCTGTCGGAGTATCTGCGTCGTCGCTATGGCGTCAGACTGGGCGTGCGACAGTGTCAGCGTCTGTTCCGGACGTTGGGTTTTCGGCTGCGCAAACCGCGTTCGGTGATCGCTCAAGCCGACCCCGAGCGACACCGCCGGCATAAAAAATCTTCGGATTCTGGCCGCCGATCCCGAGGTGGACCTGTGGGCGATCGATGACGTCCATTTCCAACAGTACGGCTCGCGTTGTCGTCTGTGGGTCCCTGCCGAGGTGCGTGACCCGGTTGTGTTGCATCACCCCACGAGGCGAGCGGTCGGCTACTTCGGCGCCCTACGGCTTCGAGATGGCCGCTTCGTCTATCGGCGGGAAATGGCCCGCTTCAATGCCGCCACCTTCTTCGAGTTTCTCAGGCAACTGCGAGCCGCCAGCCGAGGCCCCGACCGGCGGGTCCTTGTCATTGCCGACAACGCTAGTGTAGTGCACCATAAATAATGTAACTTATATTGACTTCCCATCGTCTCTATTAACAGGAGGCATGGGATGCGAAGAGCACAACCAGTAACTTTGAACACAGCGCAATGCAAGCAGTTGGACCGCTACGCGCGCGGCCGGCGTCAGCGCTTCCACCGTGGGACGGATTTGGCGCGCCCATGGCCTCAAGCCCCACCGCGTCAAGACCCTCAAGCTCAGCAATGACCCGCGTTTCGCCGAGAAACTCGACGACATCGTCGGACTCTATCTCAATCCGCCTGAGCATGCTCTGGTTCTCTCGCTCGATGAGAAGTCCCAAATCCAAGCCCTCGATCGCACCCAGCCCGGCCTGCCGCTCAAAAAGGGACGCGGCCAAACGATGACCCACGATTACAAGCGCAACGGCACGACCACCCTGTTTGCGGCGCTCAACAGCCTTGACGGCAGCGTGATCGCCGAGTGCATGCCCCGACACAGCCACCAGGAATGGCTGCGCTTCCTGCGCTTAATTGACCGCCGCACCCCCAAGGACAAACAGCTTCATCTCATCGTGGACAACTATGCCACCCACAAGCATGCCGCTGTGAAGCGTTGGCTCGATCGTCACCCGCGCTTCCACATTCATTTCACCCCGACCTCGGCGTCGTGGCTGAACATGGTCGAGCGATTCTTTCGCGATCTCACCGTCAAGCGCCTGCGCCGCGGCGTGTTTCGCAGCGTGGACGAGCTCGTCGCCGCCATTGACGACTACATCGCCCAGCACAACGGGCATCCCACGCCCTTCATCTGGACCGCGACCGCCTCCGACATCCTCGAGAAAGTCAAGCGCGGACGTGCCGCCCTGCATAAGGTGCAATCTGCTTGACGCACTACACTAGTTACCACCATGCGGTCTTACACAAAGACGGGCGCTGCCGACAGGCGCCGGCGTTCGCCCTCGACTTCCTGCTTCCGTACAGCCCGGGCCTCAATCCGATCGAGCGAGTGTGGAAGCTCACCCGTCGGCTCTGCCTTCATAATCGCTACTTTCCCACCCTGCAACACGTCATCGAGGATGTCGAGACTCCATTCGACCGCTGGCGGAGGGGCAACGCAACCCTCAGCCCCGCCGAATCTGAGTGGTCTGCGAAGGGATCTCCTACTCCGCAACGTACACTACATACCGGAGTTAGGTCTTGTCTTGAAGCCTTGCGGCAGTGCAAGGGCTGACCCCGGAGAGTGCAGAGAGACACGCGTAGTGAGAAATGCGTCATTGACCCCCGGACGACCCGCTCGTGGTCAGGCGGCGTGATGCCTGCCTGCCCCTCTCAGAGCGCGCCCGCCAGCATCGCAGCCCCCCAGAGGAGTAGCGCGACACCGGTAGCGGTACCGAGCCAGTGGCCGGCGGGGACCATCTTTTCGAACAGCACGAACAGCGTGAGGCCCACAATCCAGTAGAGGTTCATCACCCCGCCGAAAAAGAGGAGCCCCATCAGGAACCAGCAGCAGCCGACGCAGTACGCGCCGTGTTCAAGACCCATGCGCAGCGCACCCCGGGGGCCTCGCCGCCAATGGGTGCCCAGGAAGGCCAGTGGTGAGCGGCAGTGGCGCAGACAGGCCTGCTTGATCGGGGTGAGTTGGTAGGTACCCGCGGCGAGTAGCAGACCGCCGCCGAAGATCACGTTGGTCGCGACGAGCATCGGGGAAAGGATAGCGGTCCGCTCGAACCCCCACTGCAGGATCACCGCGACCAGGCTGAAGCCCACCCACGCGGCGACATAGCCGAGCGCAAAGATGCTCGTCGCGACATAAGGCTGGCCGGTTTCGCGCTGCTTGCGATCGACCGTCGGAACACAAGGATCATCGGCGCCGCGCTGGGCAGCATCATCGCCACCATCATGATCCACCACATGAAGAACATCAGGACGGCATAGCCGGGCGTCCAGACCGCGGGCGTCACCATCGCCATGCCGGCTATGCCCCCAGCCATCCCGAACTGGGACATGCGGGTCATCTCGAACGCCGACATACCAATGCCGGCGCCGGCCAGCAGATACGCCCACGACAGAGCGATAAGCGCAGTCAGCGCGCTAACGACGACCAGGCGATCGTGCCTGACCACTGCCTCGAGTGTGGCGTCGACGGGCACCGTCATCCCCTTTTCACAGCAGCCTGTTCCCCGACTTTCGGCTCTGGCGTGTGTCGGCGCTACGGCGAAACCGGCCCCCGTCGGAGGTCCCGCGCCAGGGCAGGCCGGCCATCATGTCGCGCGGATCAAGCCATCCTGATTAAAGTGGAGAACGCAAAACATGGCATAGGAATCTTCGTACGCCATGTCCAGTCCACCGCTCACCGTGGTCGTCCCGAGGCCGAGGTCCGCGTACGTAAACTCGACACTCCCACTCGGGCGGGCCAGCGCAACGTGGAACGGTTCGCCACTGAATTCATTGACCAGCGGTCGGCCCCGGCTGGTTAGGAGGCCCGGGATGTGCGCCGTGGCGGTTCTTTGGTCGAAATTCGCCTCGAGATCGATGGGCAGGAATAAGGTGTCGAGAAACTCCTCGCACATGGATCCGTAGACGGAGAAAACATTGCTCAGGGGGACGCAGGCCTCGCCTGCGATAATCGTTTCGAGCGCCACCCGCTGCGCGTCATCCGCCCGCTCATCGATGACGATGAGCCGCGTGCCGTTGCCCGCCACGATTTCGCCGGGCCATTTATACAGCCCCGCCCACTTCAGGCCCGCCAGAGGCGTCGCATTGAAGTGGCCGTCAACCACGGTGCCGAAATAGGCCGTCTGACAATAGCCATGGGTACTGGGCAGGTTAAATTGACACCCACAGTTCATGGCGCAATTGCAATTATCGTAGGTCTCACTCTTGAATTCCCATTGCTCCGGCATCGTGGCGCTCCTTTTGGCGTTACGGCCCTTCGTAATGACAGTGTGAGAAGCTGCAAGCCTTCCCGTTGCCTTCCCACGCTAAGTCGAAGTCCTTGCAGGTGAAGCGGTGACTGCGCCCCAGAGTCGCCGGGTAGGGGGCACCTTTCCAAAACGGGGGATTCACGAGCTGGGCAGTCTCGTCTTCGCTAGCGCCGGCAATCGCCTCCGCATCTATATCCACTACACCCTCAATTCGCACGATGCGCTTTCGCCCTTTGCGCTCCACCTCAATGGGGACCCAGCGCACGCCCACGATCTCGCTCATCATGGTGCGCCAATCACCGAAGAAACCACCAGCCTGACCAAGGAATATGGCTTCGAGAGATTCGCGCTGCTGCGGCGTCGCGGACGCCTGCCCGTACAGCGCCACTCGCCAGTTTCCATCGTCGAAGTAAGGACCGGGCGCATGAACGGCCAGCTGTGCGATACACCCCGACAGGTCTACGTCACCGTAGAACCCCTCGTCAATACACCACGTGACGTTCCCGAAGCAGCTGCCGTAACTCGCAGGAGACCCCATCGTGCACGGGCAGATCACCTCACAATTACAGGTGTCTATGATTTCTCCGTCGATGCTCCACTGCTCATTGGCCATCTTTTCCTCCCGGTAATTCGAGTGGTACGCTCGCAAGTATACCGCCGTGTCGGCTTCGCTCGACACGACTCATAGCGTGGTTCGGCAACCCGGAAATTACTCCGGGAACTCTGGAATGGACCCGAAAAGCGAGACCAGTAGAGAAGGGACAATGAACCAGGGAACGGTAAGGAGGTTCGATTGTCTCGAAGACGATTCACGAAGGAGTTCAAGCTGGCGGCCGTCCGGCGGCTCGAAGCCGGCGAGTCCGGCTCGGCTCTCGCGCGCGAGCTGGAGGTGAAGCGCGAAAAGCTCTACGACTGGCTGGCACAAGTCGAGCGCTACGGCGTCGAGGAAGCCTTTCCCGGCGCGGGGCGCGTCCCGGCGGCAGCGCCCGTGTCGAGCCCGGCCACGAAGCCCAGGCCCGCCTCGCGGAGCTGGAACGCAAAATCGGCCGCCAGGCCATGGAGATTGATTTTTTGTCCGCAGCCTTGCGGCGTGTCGAGGATCTGCGCCGGCCGAGCATCGTCAGTGGAACCGGCGCGTCGCTGAGGAAGTACGGGCCGCAAGGCGGCAAGGCAACATGAGCACGCTGAGCACGCGCGATTTGTGCCGCTTGAGCGGACTGGCGCGAGCCAGCCTCTACCGCCAGGCCAAACCCGACAGCGAGCAGGTCGGGGAACTGCGGCAGGCCATTGTCCACGCCGCCTTGGACCATCCGGCCTACGGCACCCGGCGGACGACCCAACAGCTGCGCCGTCAAAAGCTGCTGGTCAATCGCAAGCGCGTGCAACGGGTGATGCGCGAAGAGAAGCTCTTGCGGCGACGTCGCCGCACCGTTCCGCGAACGACCGATTCGAAGCACTCGCTGCGGCGTTATGAAAACCTGACGCGCGATTTCCAACCCACGGGTCCCAACAAACTGTGGGGCTCCGATCTCAGCTACGTACGATTGGGAAACCACTTCGTCTATGTGGCGGTGGTGTTGGACGTGTATTCGCGGCGCGTGGTGGGCTGGGCCGTGGGTCCGAACCTGAAAACCGAATTGCCGCTGGCGGCGCTGCAACAAGCGTTGAGCAGCCGGCGTCCGGCGCCGGGCTGGATTCATCATTCCGATCAAGGTTCGCAGTACGCCGCGGAAGCTTATGTAGCCACCCTGCGGCAAGCGGGCGCGAGGATATCGATGAGCCGCAAGGGCTGCCCGCAGGACAACGCGTACGTGGAAAGCTTTTTCAAGACTTTGAAAAGCGAGGAAGTCGACTGCAGCGAGTATGAAAGTTTGGCCCAGGCGCAGGCCGAGATCGGCGCTTATATTGAGCGGGAATACAATCGTACGCGATTGCATTCGGCGCTGGGCTATCGGCCGCCGCAAGAGTATGAGCGGCTGTGGGAAGAGGCGGCTAACGCCGCCTGAGTTTTCTTAAGGCATGAGCAGATCTATCGATCCGATGGCGCAGCACAAGGCGGGATGCGGCCTCAGTAGGCGAGCACCCCGCCCTCATCGTTGCGATGAGTCTGCGGCCGGGTATTCCTTGGTGGGTTGCTCTCCAGCAGAGCCCGCCTCCGCTTCCCCGGATGAGTTGATCATGCCCCCATTGGGCTGGATTCGCTATCCTTTTTCAGTCAACCGCGACCCGTCCCTACTTTCTTGGCCTCGCCACAGGGGTCCACTCCACTCCGTCCTCCAGTTCTTTCGGGGCGTGAGCCGTGATCCACCCCTTAGCCGTCTATCCACGTGACCGCTGTGGGATTGGCGTTGACTCACCTTCGCGTTAGTTGAATCCCCAACTCCCGGTTCACAACCTAGCTGGACACTGGACTTGCCCTACTCTAAACAGGTCCAACGCGGTTTACACCGCCAGCGCAACAAGAGGTCAGGTGAGCAACATCGACGTTGAGCAGGTGAAGGAACGCAAGCTCGGATCCTGATCTTGGTAGTCGGGAACGATCCGGCCCCGGCCTAGCCAGCGGCGAAGCGGTTATACAGCCAAGAGACGATCGCGCCGACGACGACACCGTCGAGAAGTCCGTACAGTGTGCCGACCATGACCTGGCCAAAACTGGGTGTGGCGTCGTAGCCGGGGTAGAACGAGGCCATCACGTCCAGAAAGGCCTGGCCGAAGCCACCCCAGACGAGGTTGGCGCAACCGGTCACGAACATCACCAGCACACCCCAGGTTAGACCGATCGTAAGGGCCATGGCTTTCACATCGAGTTTCATCAGGACTGTCACCTCTCCGTGGTCACTTTACCAGGAAGGGACGCTGAGCTTGCCCTTGTGTCCGAGTCTAACGATAAAGGTGCTGGGCGATGATCTGCTCGCGAACGCCCGCGGGGACGGAGGCTTGCCACGCGCCGCCGCTTCGAATCGCCTCGCGAACCGCTGAAGCCGACACGCCGTAAAGCGCCGGCGGCATTTCAATTCCATGGATTCGCCCGGCGTACTCCTGTGGAGTCTGGTAGGCCCCGCCGCGCGAGGCGACCAGCATCTGAAACTCATCGAGCTGCTGGTGCAATCCGGGGCCGTCGCCGTAGTCCCAATCGGCTGCGCGCTCGGCGGCATCGCGGCCGCAGAGGATAAAGATCTCGACGCCGGGCCCGCAGATGTCCCGGCACTCGCGGGCGATCTCGATGAACAGACCTCCGTTGGACGAGGCGACCGCGAACAGCGGCTTGTCGCGGACCGCGGCTTGCAGCATGGCGAGGCGCTGGTCCAAGCCGGCATCCTGAAAACGCTTGTGCGGAAACGTGCGAGGCAGGAGAAAGACGACTTGATCTAACTGGTGCTGCCGCTTTGCTTCCACGGCGAGTTCGATGTGGGCGATCGTCGGAGGGTTGAAGGCACCCGGCATCACGCCGACCCTGCCTTGATGGATGGGGCTACCGTTGTGAAGGTCGAGCGCCACGGTTCACCTGTCCCTCTGCGCAGCTAGGAGAGGGATGACTGTTTGGAGCAAAGCGGTGAGACGTGGCGCTACCGTTTGTCCCGCGCTTAGCACTTCTTCGTGGGACAACGACTCGGTGGCCATGCCCGCGGCGAGATTTGAGACCACCGAAAGACCCAGCACTCGCATCCCCATGTGACGCGCGGCGATGGTTTCCTGCGCGGTCGACATGCCCACCATGTCGGCGCCGATGATTCGGAGAAAGCGGACCTCCGGCGGCGTTTCGTAGTTCGGACCCGGCACACCCGCGTAAACTCCTTCCGGAAGATCGACCCCGATCTCCGCCGCCGCCTTGCGAGCGAGTTCACGATAGTCGGCGTCGTAGGCGTCCGTCAGGTCCGGGAAGCGCAAGCCCCAGCGGCCGTCGTTCGGACCTAATAGCGGACTCGTCCCCTGCAGGTTGATGTGGTCGGCGATGAGAGCTAGGCGCCCCGGCTGTAGACTCTTGTTGACCGCGCCGGAAGCGTTGCCCGGGATCAGGGAGCGTACGCCCATCAGGCCGAGCACTCGGATGCCGAATACAACTTGCATGCCTGAGAAGCCTTCATACAGATGCGCGCGTCCCGCTAGGACGGCGACGGGAACATTCGCGACGTGTGCCGCGATCCACTGCTGAGAGTGACCGCTGACGCCTCCGCGGGGCCAGTGCGGAATCTCGTGGTAGGGAGTGGCCGTGGGATCTTCAACCGCCTCTGCGAACGAGCTGAGCCCGCTGCCGAGGACCACTCCAACCGCCGGCATCACAGCGCGCCGCGCCGCAAGGAAGTCTCGCGCCTCAACGACGCGATCGTACTCGCCCGACGCGGCCCGGGTGCTCGCCATCGTTGTCTACCCCGCGATCAGGCCGGCGATCGAAGCCGTCATGAAATTGGCTAGCGTGCCGGCCAACATGGCGCGGAGGCCCAAGCGTGCGATGTCATGGCGCCGTTCGGGAATCAGCGACCCGATGCCTCCCACTTGGATACCGACCGAGCCGAAGTTGGCAAAGCCGCAGAGCGCGTATCCGGTAATCAGCAATGCTTGGGGAGAGAGCGTGTCACGGATCGTTCCGAGCTGCGAATAGGCGACAAATTCGTTAAGCACCATGCGCGTTCCCAAGAGATTGCCAACCGAGAGCGCATCCTGCCACGGAACACCCAGCAACCACGCGACCGGGGCGAACAGCGGCGCAAGAATCCCCTGTAGGTCGTGCGGCAGCCAACCCAGGTAGGGCAGGTTTTGCAGCCATCCCAAAAGACCGTTGGTGACGGCGATTAGGGCGACGAAGGCGATCAACACGGCGCCAACGTTCAATGCGAGATACAGGCCTTCACTGGCCCCGCGCGCGGCGGCGTCGATGACGTTGACGTCGGAGCTTTCGGTGTCGGCCGGCACGCGGCCGAAGGTCTCCGGTGTCTCGCTTTCCGGCTCCAACATCTTTGCCATCAAGACGGCGCCCGGTGCGGTCATCACGACCGCGGTCAGCAGATGCTCGACCGGCACACCGCCGATCCGGACATAGGTCACCAGTAACGCACCCGAGATCGTCGCCATACCGCCGGTCATGACCGTCATCAATTCGGAATTCGTAAGCCGCGACAAGTAGGGTCGAATCGTCAGCGGGGCTTCTGACTGTCCCATGAAGATGTTCGCCGCGACGTTGAGTGACTCGGCTCCACTCGCACCCAGGACCCGCTGCATGACGATGGCGATGCCGCGGACGATCCACTGCATCATGCCGACGTAGTAGAGCACAGCGAACAGCGACGAGACAAAGATAATGAGGGGAAGAATCTGGAAGGCGAGTACGATGCCGAGAGGGCCGTCCGCTCTTCCGAGGTCGCCGAAGACAAAAACGCTGCCGTCCTCGGCAAGCGTCATCATCCTGTTAACAGCATTTCCGATCGTCTCGACCACAGCGCGGAAAGGAGTCCTGAGAACCAGGACCGCGAGGAGGAGCTGCAATCCCAGCCCCCATAGCACGACCGAAGGGCGAATCGCCCGGCGATTGCGCGAGAGGGCATACGCCAGGGCAAGTATGGAGAGCAGTCCGAGAACACCCATTCGACAGGGACCGTCAGTGGCAGCAGAGTGGGGGACAGGCTTCCCTGCCCCTGCGCTCCGCGACAAACAGCATGCGCACCGGCAGGCGATCCCACCCACGGCGCACGCCAAGCCGACCTACTGTATCAGTGGCCTACTGTACCAAGTCGAGAATCAGGTCCCGTGGTTCAGGGGGGTGAGCGGAGAGACGGAAGGCGTCTTCGACGAGCTGTTCGGCTTCGGCGAGTTTAGCGTCGTCGGTGTAGTAGAGAGCACACAGCCTCGAACCGGCCTCTACTTGGTCACCGACCTTGGACTGCAAGATGATGCCGACGGCGGGGTCGATCGGGTCGTCCATGTTCGTGCGGCCCGCACCCAGCATGGCGGCAGCCTTGCCGATATCGTCGGCATTGATACGACTGATGAAGCCGTCGCGCGGTGAGCTCACGACCAGTTCGCCGCTGGCGTTGGGCAGAAGCTCGAAGCGGTTGACGACGTCAGGATCTCCGCCCTGCGCCTTGATCACCTGTTGGAGCTTGGCCAGCGCCGAGCCATCGGTGAGGAGTTGCTGGGCCTGTTTGCGGGCGCTTTCAATCGAGCGCGACGATTCGCCCAGGTAGATCATTCGGGCCGCCACTTCGACGGCCAGCGCTCCCAGGTCGGGCGGCCCTTGATTCTGTAGTGTCTGGGAAGCTTCCATCACTTCGAGTGCGTTGCCGATCGTGAAGCCGAGCGGCTGGTCCATGTCGGTCAGCAATGCCTGGACCTTGACATTCATGCGCCGTCCGATGGAGATCATCAACTGCGCAAGCCTGCGAGCCTCCGAACGCCCCTGGATCAACGCGCCACGCCCGACCTTCACGTCCAGCAGGAGGGCGTCCAGGCCTTCGGCCAGCTTCTTTGACATGATCGAAGCGGCGATGAGGGCAAGTGATTCCACCGTCCCCGTGACATCGCGTAGGGCATACAGTTTCCGGTCGGCGGGGGCCATCTCGAGGGTCTGACCGGTGAAGGCCAAGCCGATCTCAGACACCTGTTTCTTGAACTCATCCATGCCCAACTCGGTGCGAAAGCCGGGGATGGACTGTAGCTTGTCGAGCGTACCGCCGGTGTGACCCAAGCCCCGACCGGTGATCATGGGAACGTAGATGCCGGCGGCGGCGGCGATTGGCGCCGCAAGCAGCGTGATCTTATCACCCACGCCGCCGGTGGAATGTTTATCGACGCGCGGCCCCGGGACATCACTCATGTCAGGACGTTGACCACAGTTGAGCATGGCGGAAGTCAGTGCCGCCGCCTCCGCATCCGTGAAGCCACGGCAGTAGCCGGCCATCAGGAACGAGGCCATCCGATAGTCCTGAATCTCGTTGCGAGTATAACCGTTGATCAGCCGCTCGAACTCCTCCTGGATGAGCTCTTCGCCATCGCGCTTGCTGCGGATGAGTTCAATAATGGCGTCCATGAATGCACACTATCCCTAGGCTTCCCCGCGGGGAAAGATGCTCGTCGCGGCAGCCTGAAGAGTTCAGCGTAGCATCCGGTCTCGCACAGCTGCAAGGAACCAGACGAGTTACCTGCACGCGGCCAAAGAGAACGGCCGTTTTCCGGGGAATATCTACAAGAAAGAAATGCCCTCTGGCGTCCGACAGGACCCTACCAGCCTATCGGACGGGCCAGCGATGGGGGACCGAGCGAGCTTCGGTTCGAAATGCCAGTCGATGTTTGATGGCGTCGGCCCGGTTCGAGGGGCCGGTGGTGCTTGGCAACGGGCTCTACCGCCGCTGGCACTTGAGGCAGAAATGCGTTCCTCTGCTCGCTACGACAGTTCGGCGGATGCGGCTACCACACACTTTGCAAGGCGCTCCCGTTTTGCCGTAAACGAACGTGCTGAGCTGGAAGTACCCCTGCCCGCCTTCGCTGTTGACGTAGTTGTTAATGGTCGATCCGCCTTGAGCGATCGCGTCGGTCAGCACCCGTTGCATCGCCTCGTACAAGCGCGTTGCGCGGAGGCGGCCGATCTTCGCCGCATTGGCTCTGGGGTGGATCCGCGCGCGAAACAGGGCTTCATCCGCGTAGATGTTGCCCAGCCCGCGTAAGAACTCCTGGTTAAGCAGCAGAGCCTTTACCATCCCGCGACGCGAGCGCAGGAGCGTGATGAAATCGCCCTCGGAGATCTCCAACGGGTCGGGTCCCAGCTCCCGCAGTCGTGGCGGCAGATCGTCAGCGACCTGCCAACGTCCGAATTTTCGGATGTCGTGATAGACCAGGGCCGGGCCTCCTTCGAGCTGCACGATGGCGCGTGTGTATGGGCCCGGTTCGCCGTCCAAGAGGAAGTTCCCGGTCATACGAAGGTGCACGACAAGGCAGGATGGCGTGTTGCGTTTGCGTAGCTCGATGATGATGTATTTGCCGTGGCGGTGGATGCCGGTGATGGTCGAGCCGCGCAGCCGGCGGGCAGCCTCGTCGGGATCGCCGACCACCAAGGGTGGCCATCGAAACTCGACACTCGTAATCCTCCGGTTAACGACACGCCGGGCCAAGCCGCGGATGATGGTTTCAACTTCCGGCAGCTCGGGCATGAGGCAACGGGACGGCGGGCGTCAGGGGCAATGACAAGATAAAGGGCACCGTCAGTCGCGGCGCCAACGACCGTTTACAAAGGGATCCTACGCACCCGCCCACGAGCAGAACCTGTCGTCGTTACTCCCACTCGATCGTGGCGGGGGGCTTGGCGGAGACGTCGCAGAGTACAGCCTCGACGCCGTCCAACAACATCAGCCGTCTGGCCAACTCGGTGATGCGCGCCACCGGGAACTGTGCGACTTCGGCCGTCATGCCGTCTACGGACGTGATCGGGCGGACGGCGACCGTTTCGCCGCCCGAGCGGGTCAGTGGCAGTAGCACGACGGGGCACTGCCACACGCGCTTGTAGAAACCCTGTTCCCGCAGGAAGTCTGTCACCAACTGGTCGGCCCTTTGCAACAACGAGAGGCGCTTCGGCGAGAGTGAGGTGCGCCGCACTTTCCACTCCGAAGGCCGCCATCGCTTCGGCGCAAGGGCCACGGCGACGCGATTCGTCTGACGAAAGCGGTTTGTGATTTCCGTCGACGTCGGTAGCACGTTGCGGAAGTCAAGGGTGCCGCCATGAAGGATGGTGAGCTTGGCGTAGGTCCGGCTGTCCCCCTGCACGCCGACGCTCCGGATGGGAAGAACGAACGCCCGGAAGCCGGCCTGGCGGGCCACCGCGTCGATGTCATCGTCCTTCTGTGGGCGGGCGAGCTTGGGGGAGCAAAGGCAGCGGATCGCCAGGCCCGGCCCGGGAAAGGGATGCCGCTCAATCAGCGATGCAGGCAATCCAAGTACGCGGCCTAGCACACGCACCTCATCCTTGTAGAACTCGGCCAAAGGCTCGAGCACCAAGCCCTGCTCGATCATCTGCGTGATACGATCGACCCGGTTGTGATGCGTCTTGATGACCGCCGCGTTCGAGGTGGCGCCGGATTCGATACGGTCGGGATAGATCGTGCCCTGACCCAGCATCCACTCGTGCTCGGGTAGCTGCTGTTGCGCGATCACCTGTTCCTGGACGTCAACGAAGAGCTGTCCGATCTTTTGGCGCTTCTGTTCCGGCTCGCCGATCCCGCGCAGCCCAGTCAGGAACTGGCCCCGGGCCGCAACGACGTCGAGTCGACCCAAACCCAAGTGGTCAAAGGCCTTCTGGATTTCTTTGGTTTCGTTGGCGCGCATCAGTCCCGTGTCGACGTACACGGCGTGGACTTGTTCGGCGCCGAGTGCTTTCACTGTGAGGGCGTAGGCGACGGTCGAGTCGACGCCCCCGCTGAGGAAAAACAGCACGCGCCGTCCTCGCACCGCCTTGCGAATCTGGTCGATGAGGTTGACCACGCGATCCTCCGGCCGCCAGTTGAGCCGGCAGCGGCAGACACGAGTCAGGAAGTTGCGCAGGATCTCGGAGCCGTAGGCGCTGTGGACGACCTCAGGGTGGAACTGAAGCCCGAAGTATTTGCGGCGCAGGTCGCCCATGGCCGCGACCGAGCATTGGCGCGTGTCACCCAGGGTCTCGAAGCCCCGTGGCAACTTCGTCACGTGGTCGCCGTGACTCATCCAGACACGTTGTCGCAGCGGAAGCTCGGCGAAGAGCGCTACGTCGTGGCGTACGCGTAGGTCTGCTCGTCCGAACTCGTGATCGTTACCCGGCTCCACCTGACCTTTCATGTGATGGGCCATCAACTGATGTCCATAGCAGATGCCGAGCATGGGCCTGCGAAGCTCAAAGAGACTCGGCCGGGGCCTAGGGCTCTCCTTGTTGAACACGCTGGCCGGCCCGCCCGAGATGATGATTCCTTGATAGGTGGACAGCTTCTTGGTCGTGGCGCGCAAAGGAAGAATCTCGGCAAAGACGCCAAGTTCGCGCACTTTTCGTGCGATCAGGTGGCAGTATTGCCCCCCGGAGTCGAGGACCGCGATCTTTTCCATAGGGAGAGCGTATCTACCGGAAAATAAAGGTTTTGCCGGGTGGCGCGCTCGGTGGATTAGATTAGTATATCATTGAGTCGTGATTCACTCCCAAGCCGTTGAAAAGCTGAGGGATATCGTCGGCGCCAAAGGCGTCCTGGCCAGGGAGCAGGACTTGCTGCTCTATGAGTACGACGGCAGCATCGAGAAGGGCCGGCCCGAGTGCGTGGCCTTCCCGGGGTCGACCGACGACGTGGTCCGTATCGTCAAAGTCGCCGGGGAATTCGGCTTGCCGCTCGTAGGGCGCGGTGCCGGAACGGGCTTGAGCGGAGGTACGATCCCGACCCAGGGTGGCGTGATGATCGCCTTCGCCCGCATGAACCGGATCCTCGAAATCGACCTCGAGAACGAGTGTGCGGTGGTCGAGCCGGGTGTGGTCAATCTTGACATCACTCTTGCCGTCCAGGGTGAAGGCTACTACTACGCCCCGGATCCCTCGAGTCAGAGGGCCTGCACTATCGGCGGCAACGTGGCCGAGAACTCCGGCGGCCCGCACACGCTCCTCTACGGCGTGACGACGAACCACACGCTCGGGGTTGAAGCCGTCTTGCCCGATGGGACGGTGATTATGGCCGGCGGGAAGGAAGCGGACCACCCCGGCTACGATCTGACCGGCCTGCTGACCGGATCGGAAGGGACGATGGCGCTCGTGACGAAGGTCATCGTGCGCCTGATGCGTGCGCCGGAAAAGGTCAAGACCCTGCTCGCGATTTACGACGAGCCCGAAGATGCAGCCTCGACAGTCGCTGCGATCACCGCCCAGGCCATCATTCCCGCTGCGCTGGAGATGCTCGATGGCGTCATGCTGCGCATGGTGGAGGAGGCGACCCACGCCGGCTTTCCCATGGACGCGAACGCCGTGTTGTTGATCGAGTTGGAAGGCCTGGGGGAAGCGGTCGAAGAACAAGCCCGGAAGATCATCACCGTCTGCAAGGAGTGCCGCGCTCGCGAGGTGCGTGTGGCGAAGTCGGAAGAAGAACGCGCCCTGTTGTGGAAGGGACGTAAGAACGCCTTCGGTGCGGTGGGCCGGGTCAGCCCCACGTACTACGTTCAGGACGGCGTCGTGCCCCGCACCCGCATCGCCGACACGCTGCGCTTCATCTACGACGTGTCGGAGAGGTACGGCCTGACGATAAGCAACATCTTCCACGCCGGCGACGGCAACATGCACCCGATCATTCTCTTTGATCCGCGCAAACCCGACGAACTCGACAAGACGAAGCGGGCCGGAGCCGAGATCCTCAACTACTGCATCGAGGCCGGAGGCTCGATTACCGGTGAGCACGGCGTAGGCATGGAGAAGAATGACTTGATGCCGCTGGCATTCAGCGAAGACAGTCTCGCCATGATGGAGAAGCTGATTCAAGTCTTCAACCCCGACCGCCGTCTCAATCCCGGCAAGCTGCTGCCCACCGGCAAGGGCTGTCTCGAGATCCGCCCCATCGCGAGTGGACACAAGACGGTCGTCTGGTAGCGCCACCCGGCGTTCTGAACCTGATGCCCCTTCGGGCTGAGGCTGTGAAGGGAGATTGGCAAGGGGGCCTCGGTATGACCCCGGAACGCTGGCGGCGGATCAAGGAGGTGGCCTTTGCGGCCCTGGAGTTGGGCCAAAAAAGAAAGTGCTGCTTGCCTGGTGAGGGCGTGGGCGTTTTCTGGTGGTAACAGGATCAGAGCCCCGCAGGGGCGCCAAGATCCGCGATGCAGCGAGCCCGGCCAGGGGCATAGCATGATCAAATGGCCGACCAGCCCTGGGTCAGGAAGGCGGGCACGGCATCAGAGCCCCGCAGGGACGGAGGATAGTAGCCCAGGGCGAACAGCCCTGGGTTAGAGTCGCCAAAGTCCAACAAGCCCTGTAAGGGCGGAGGAAAATGGCCCAAACCTTTACGGACCGGTTGACCCACGCGGTCTTCGTCGTGAAACCCTTCCTGCGCCCCTGCGGGGCTTTCGGTGTTGTGGTGCCCCCTGACCCAGGGCTGCTCGCCCTGGGCTACTTTCCGACGCCCCTGCGGGGCTTGTCCCGCGGTTCGTCCAGCTTACCCAGGGCTGGTCGCCCTGGGCTACTATCCGATGCCCCTTCGGGGCTGAGGCTGTGGAAGGAGATTCGCAAGGGAGTTGCGGCATGACCCCGGAACGCTGGCAGCGCCTGAAGAAAGTGACCCTCGCGGCCCTGGAGCTGAAGGAGGAAGAACTCTCGGCGTTCCTGGACAACGAATGCGGCGACGATCGGGAGTTGCGGGACAGTGTCGAAAGACTACTCGCAGAGGACCGGCAGCCGGGCGGCAGCGCCGAGAGGGCGATTGCAGCGGCAGCGGCTCAGATTCGGAGGAGCCCAGGCGGCGAATCCATGCCGGGCCGCACCATCTCGCACTACAAGATCACGGGGAAGCTCGGTGAGGGCGGCATGGGTGTCGTCTACAAGGCCGAGGACAGCAAGCTCCGCCGTACGGTTGCCCTGAAATTCCCTCCGCTTGACAAGCTCGCGGCAGAAGAAGCGAAGGCTCGTTTCGTGCGCGAAGCCCAGGCGGCCGCGGCGCTGAACGATCCCAATATCTGCACCGTATACGAGATCGACGAAGCCGACGGCCGAACGTTCATCGCGATGGAGTTCGTCGCGGGCCAAAACGTCAAGGACAAAGTGCGGGAGGGTGCGCTGCCCTTCGACGAGGCGCTCGACATCGCGGTCCAAGCGGCGCGGGCGCTCGGGACGGCTCATGGAGAAGGCATCGTTCACCGCGATATCAAGAGCGCCAACTTGATGCTGACCAGCCAAGGCCAAGTCAAGGTGATGGATTTTGGGTTGGCGCAGGTCGGTGACCGCAGTCAACTCACCATGAGCGGGACGACGCTGGGTACGCCGGCCTACATGTCGCCCGAGCAGACCCAGGCCCAACCCACCGACCGCCGCACCGACATCTGGTCACTCGGCGTCGTGCTCTACGAGATGCTCACTGGGCGGCTTCCCTTCCATGGGGAAATCCTAGCGGCAGTGACGTACGCAGTCGTGAACACCGAGCCTGAGCCGCCGACCGCCACACGCAGCGGGTTGCCCGCAGAGCTGGATCAGGTGATAGCCAAGGCGCTGGCGAAGGACCCTGATGAGCGCTACCAGCACGTGGACGAAATGCTGGAGGATTTGCGGGTCCTCGAAGGCCAGATCGAGGCCCGTAGCAGCTCTACGAAGCCGAGCAAGAAACCATCAACCTCAGCCCGCCGGGAGGCGTTGGCACGAACCCGGCGAAGGCGCTGGGCCTGGGCCTTGGGGATGGCTGCCGCGGCTGCCGTTGTAACGATAGCCGGTCTGTCCGTTGGGAACTTCCTGCCTACAGCTGAAGCACCCCTGGAACCCCTGCGGACGGTCCCTCTTACAACCTATCCAGGCTTTGAGGGCAATCCCAGTTTCTCTCCCGACGGCAATCAGGTGGCCTTCAGCTGGAACGAGCAGCGGGACAATTGGGATATTTACGTCCAACTCATTGGCCTTGGTGATCCGCTGCGACTCACGACCGACCCCGCTTCAGATCTCAGCCCAGCCTGGTCGCCGGACGGCCAACACATCGCCTTTCTCCGTGGAACTCCCGCTAGGGGAACGGCTGAAGTCTTCCTCGTTCCTGCCCTTGGAGGGCAGGAACGCAAACTGGCTGAGACCCCGGTACTCGGGGTGCGTACTTTGGGGACCTGCCTGAACTGGTCTCCGGACAGCCGTTGGCTGGCCGTGTGCGACGCGGATGATTCCGACTCTGTGTTGAGCTTGTTTCTGCTCTCGGTTGACTCCGGCGAAAAGCGAAGGCTGACGTCGCCGCCGGAGGGCTCGATGGGAGGTGATTTCAGTCCCGCTTTTTCTCCGGACGGCCGCATGCTTGCCTTCACCCGGTTCGTCACCGGCTTGTTCAGCGATCTCTACCTGCTGGATCTCGGAGACGATCTGATCCCAAGAGGTGAACCGCGGCGGCGGACCTTTACCGAGCGCACTACGACCAGTCCCGTTTTTACCCCCGACGGCCGCGACATTATCTTCGCTGCCGGAATGATCGACGCCCCAAGCCTGTGGAGAGTGCCGGCCTCCGGGGCGGCCCCGCCTGAACGGCTCTCCATCGGGGAGCGCGCATTGTTCCCGGCGATTTCCCGCCGGGGGAATCGGGCAGCCTACGAAAATGTTAACGTCCTCGAAGGAGATATCTGGCGTGCCGACCTGCCCATGACGGAGGGCGGCCCCATCAAGTTGAATTCCTCTTCACGGGATGACATCGATCCACGATATTCTCCCGACGGCAAGAGCATCGCGTTCGTGTCGTCTCGCGCCGGCAGCCTCGAGATCTGGAAGTGCGACAGTGACGGCTCGAACGCCGTGCAGTTGACTTCGCTTGGCGCCTCGATAACAGCTCAGCCCCGGTGGGTGCCCGATGGGAACAGCATCGGATTTTTGTCCGATGCTGAAGGGCAGTTCGATGTTTATGTCGTCAACGCTGACGGGGGGGCGCCTCGGCGCTTGACGAGCGGCGAGTTCTCAAGCTGGTCGAGGGACGGCAAGTGGATCTACTTCTCATCAAGCTCCCAAGGCGATCGCAAGATTTTCAGGATGCCGGCCGCGGGAGGAGCGCCCGTCCCGGTAGTTGCGGCCGGGGACGGCCGTACGATGGAATCACCCGACGGCAAGCTGTTTTACTTTATACGTGGTGTCACAAGCCTCTCTCTGTGGAAAGTACCGGTTGAGGGAGGCGAGGAAAGCCAAGTCATTAAATCTTTACGCATGGGACTGTACGAGGTCGTCGAGGACGGGATTTATTTCATTCCCGAAGTGACTCCGGGAGCCTGGTTTTCGATTCAGTTCCTGCGCTTTGCCACGGGCGCCGTCGAGCACGTCTTAGACTTCGAAGGGATCCCGACGAGTGGCCTGAGCGTTTCTCCCGACGGCCGATCGATTCTGTACACCCAGATGGACCCAGTGGAGATCGACCTCATGCTGGTGGAGAATTTCCGGTCAGGGTTTGGCGTTGTTCGGTTGGCACGCAGCCCTGGGCCCAGCCCGGCCAGGCGCAGGTTCGAGCTGGATCAAGAGCCCCGCAGGGGCGCGGGGATAGTAGCCCAGGGCGATCAGCCCTGGGTTAGAGTCGCGCAACGCAACAAGCCCTGCAAGGGCGCAGGAACACGGCTGTTGTCGTTTCCGAGGAAGTGGAGTGGACCCCTGTGGCGAGGCCAAGAAAGTAGGGACGGGTCGCGGTTGACTGAAAAAGGATAGCCAATCCAGCCCAATGGGGGCATGATCAACTCATCCGGGGAAGCGGAGGCGGGCTCTGCTGGAGAGCAACCCACCAAGGAATACCCGGCCGCAGACTCATCGCAACGATGAGGGCGGGGTGCTCGCCTACTGAGGCCGCATCCCGCCTTGTGCTGCGCCATCGGATCGATAGATCTGCTCATGCCTTAAGAAAACTCAGGCGGCGTTAGCCGCCTCTTCCCACAGCCGCTCATACTCTTGCGGCGGCCGATAGCCCAGCGCCGAATGCAATCGCGTACGATTGTATTCCCGCTCAATATAAGCGCCGATCTCGGCCTGCGCCTGGGCCAAACTTTCATACTCGCTGCAGTCGACTTCCTCGCTTTTCAAAGTCTTGAAAAAGCTTTCCACGTACGCGTTGTCCTGCGGGCAGCCCTTGCGGCTCATCGATATCCTCGCGCCCGCTTGCCGCAGGGTGGCTACATAAGCTTCCGCGGCGTACTGCGAACCTTGATCGGAATGATGAATCCAGCCCGGCGCCGGACGCCGGCTGCTCAACGCTTGTTGCAGCGCCGCCAGCGGCAATTCGGTTTTCAGGTTCGGACCCACGGCCCAGCCCACCACGCGCCGCGAATACACGTCCAACACCACCGCCACATAGACGAAGTGGTTTCCCAATCGTACGTAGCTGAGATCGGAGCCCCACAGTTTGTTGGGACCCGTGGGTTGGAAATCGCGCGTCAGGTTTTCATAACGCCGCAGCGAGTGCTTCGAATCGGTCGTTCGCGGAACGGTGCGGCGACGTCGCCGCAAGAGCTTCTCTTCGCGCATCACCCGTTGCACGCGCTTGCGATTGACCAGCAGCTTTTGACGGCGCAGCTGTTGGGTCGTCCGCCGGGTGCCGTAGGCCGGATGGTCCAAGGCGGCGTGGACAATGGCCTGCCGCAGTTCCCCGACCTGCTCGCTGTCGGGTTTGGCCTGGCGGTAGAGGCTGGCTCGCGCCAGTCCGCTCAAGCGGCACAAATCGCGCGTGCTCAGCGTGCTCATGTTGCCTTGCCGCCTTGCGGCCCGTACTTCCTCAGCGACGCGCCGGTTCCACTGACGATGCGCGGCCGGCGCAGATCCTCGACACGCCGCAAGGCTGCGGACAAAAAATCAATCTCCATGGCCTGGCGGCCGACTTTGCGTTCCAGCTCCGCGAGGCGGGCCTGGGCTTCGTGGCCGGGCTCGACACGGGCGCTGCCGCCGGGACGCCGCCCCGCGCCGGGAAAGGCTTCCTCGACGCCGTAGCGCTCAACTTGTGCCAGCCAGTCGTAGAGCTTTTCGCGCTTCACCTCCAGCTCGCGCGCGAGAGCCGAGCCGGACTCGCCGGCTTCGAGCCGCCGGACGGCCGCCAGCTTGAACTCCTTCGTGAATCGTCTTCGAGACAATCGAACCTCCTTACCGTTCCCTGGTTCATTGTCCCTTCTCTACTGGTCCCGCTTTTCGGGTCCATTCCATCCACCGGGGCCTTCGTAGGGCGGATTACCGATCCCAGTGACAGCGTGATCGTTGACGCCCAAGTACGGGCGATCAACGTGGCCACCGGCGCGGTTGACGCCGCTAATACTGATGAAACCGGCTTCTACCGCATCGCGAATCTCTTGCCGGGGGAATATCTTATCGAGGTCGAAGCGCCCGGTTTCCAAACAGCCAAAACGTCCGCGCAGCGCCTGAGCCTGGCCGAGAATCCGCGCCTGGACATCAAGCTACAACTTGGGACCGCAGCTTCCTCGGAAACGGTCGAGGACACAGCCAGCGAGGTGAACACCGAGGACGCCCAACTGGGCAAGGTGATGCGCGACATCGGGATGCTACCCGTGCTTTCGACCGCTGACGGCCGGAGTGTGCTTGCACTGGCCCACACCCAGCCCGGTACCGGGCCTGCGCCCGCCGGCACTCTTGGCGGCGCCGGCCTGTCTGTAAACGGCAAGCGGTCCCGGCAGAATCACTTTGTGGTCGATGGGGCGACTACGAATATGGCCTACAACAATTGGCGCACGCCGGCCAGCCAAGGTATTTCACCCAATGCTGTCGAAGAGTTCCGCATCGTCACCGGTCCCATGAAGGCCGAGTACGGCAAGAGCCCGGGGGGTACCTTGATCCTAACCACAAAGTCGGGCGGCAATGAATTTCACGGCATGGCGTCCGAAGTCTTTCGCAACCGGCAGCTCAATGCCGTTCCTTTCTTTCGGAAATCCGCTCCGGGTGGAACACCCGAGAGCTTCGCAAACGGACTTCCCCGCAAGCCTGGTTACTACAGTCACGACTTCGATGCCAATCTGGGCGGGCCGATTGCGCGAAGCAAGACGTTCTTCTTTGCGTCCTATCTGGGGTTCCGGCGGCGCACGGAACTCGCCGGCGCAGCGACCGTCCCCGACGACGGCGAGCGTCAGGCTATCGATGCGTTTGGAACACCACAAGCCCAGGCGCTGCTTGCGCTGCTGCCGCGCGCCACTCAAGGCAACACGCTTTTTGCTAGCTCGCAAGACGATCTGGATCGCGACCAGGTCCTGTTCAAGATCGATCATTATTTGAGTACGGCAAACCGCCTGGCCGTCACGTATTTTCTCGAAGATGTGCGAGCCATTAGTCCTCCGGCAGGGTTCGCTTCTCAGTTACCAGGCTTCGAATGGTCCGACGAGTCTCGAACGCAAAACCTGATCGTGCGCAACACGCACTCGTTCGGCCCCAATCTATTTCACGAGTTCCGAGCAGCGTTCCGGCGTCTAAGCGGGGATGTTTTCAATCCTGCAAATCCGGTACCACCGAGCAGCTTGGGGCTGGACGCCATCATTCCCGACGTTCCCGACCGGGCGTCGGCGCCATTCGTCGCCATCTCGGGCTTCAGCGCGTTCGGGGACATCGGTGTTCCAATAGTGTTTACCGACACCACCCTGCAATTCATCGACAACGTGAGTTGGACCCACGGTCGGCATACCCTCAAGTTTGGCGGCAACTTTAGCTCGACGCCTGTCGATGCGACGAATGTCCAACTCAACAACGGACTCATTGTTGCCGACGGCGGCGGCACGACAAACGGCTTCGTTCCCACGATCGAGGGGCTCTCGGATCCCTTGAGCGACTTTGCCAACGGTTTCGCGACCTTTTTTCAGCAGGGATCGGCGGCGCTCACCGGCGGGCGTACGCGATCCACGAACCTGTTTCTCCAGGATGATTGGAAAGTCAAGAGTAATCTGACTTTGAATCTGGGGCTGCGGTGGGAACACAACAAGGGCCTGACGGACACACGGGAGCGTGTGACTGCTTTGCAGCCGGGGCAGCAGTCCGTCATTTTCCCGGACGCGCCGGTGGGTTTGGTCTACCCCGGGGACGCGGGGATATCGCGTTCCACTTACGGCGAGGACTGGAACAACTTCGCTCCTCGTTTTGGTTTTGCCTGGGACATTCTCAAGAACGGACGGCTTGCGCTGCGGGGCGGCTACGGCTTGTTTTATGACCTTCATAGCTTCCAATTCACGGTCGGTCTCGTGAGGGCGGCCCCCTACTCGATTAACCCGGCTGTTTTCTTTACGGACTATGCCAACCCCTGGGAGGGGTCGCGGATCAATCCGACGTCGCAGCCGTTTCCGCATGTTCCACCCAAGCCGGGCGGGAGTTTCGATTTCGCCGCGCTCGCCCCGGTCGGCTTCTGGGGAATGGATTCCAATCTGCGCACGCCTTACGGCCAGCAGTGGAGCCTGCAAGTGCAATCCGCGTTACGGCCCAGCTGGCTGCTGGAGGTAGGCTACGTGGGATCCAACGGTGTCAAGCTCTACAGCTTGCAGCAGGCCAACCCGGCCGCGGTGGGTCCGGGGGCCCACGCGGGCAACATCGATCTCCGTCGCATCCTCAATCAGGACCACCCCCAGAGGGAGCAGTTTGGAGGGGCGGTCTTCGGCTCTCTACCGCACTATCGAAGCGACCGCAACTCCAACTACAACAGTTTGCAGGTCAATCTCACCAAGCGGTTCTCGGGCGGGTTTCAGATGACCCATGCCTACACCTGGTCGCACGCCATCGATACGGCATCGGACTTGGTGCGCGTCGGTGGGCGCACCCAGTGGGGCCATGCCGACTTTGACCGGCGCCACGTTTATGTCGGCACCTATGTCTACGAATTCCCGTGGCGTCGGGCGCAGACCGGGTGGCTCGGCAAGGTTGCGGGAGGCTGGGGGGCATCGGGTGTAACAACCATTCACAGCGGTGTGCCGTTCAATGTGAGTGACAGCGGCGAGCGTTGCCTCTGTGGGGACGCCGTCGTGGAGACCCCCGACTACCTCGGTGGCGAGATCGTCTTTCACAACCCCCGCTCAACCGATGCGGTCCCCGGCAGGCCGAATTCCTGGTTCGACGGCACCGGCGGCGGGACGCCCACCGCCGCCGGCAATCTATACTTCCGCAGGGTGGGCTCGGGGCCGAGTTGCGAACTGGGTGCGGGACGCTTCGGCAACTTCGGACGCAATGTCTTGCGCGGTCCCGGCTTCGTGAACTGGCAACTGGCCGTTTTCAAGCGAACACAGATTACGGAACGTCAGAGCCTCGAATTGCGGGCCGAGTTTTTCAATCTGTTCAACCAGGCCCAGTTCCTGAATCCCATCGGCGACATCGGCAGCCCGAATTTCGGGAGAATCCTCGAGACCGCCGACCCGCGCATCGTACAGCTCATGCTCCAATACAGCTTTTAAGCGGGATGACGACGGCGACGCGATACTGGCTGCTGCAGGTACCCGGTTGGGTGCTGCTGATCCTGGTGCTGATTGCGGTGCGGGCTTGGTTCGAGTACCCCTGGTGGGTGGCGGTGTTGATTGTCGCCCTCGATGTTGCAAAGGACGCCGCGCTCTACCCGTTTCTCCGCCGTGCGTACGATACCGGGACGCCAAGCGTCGCGAATCAACTCGTCGGCGAGCGCGGCGTGGCGAAACAAACCCTTGCGCCCGAAGGCTATGTGTTTGTCAAAGGCGAGCTTTGGAAGGCTCGGGCCGAGACAGGCCAAGCACCGATTCAAGCGGGTGAAGCCGTAAGCGTGCGCGTCGTTGAGGGGATGAAGCTGACCGTAACCCGCGCCGAGCGGTAGCGCGTATGGTTCGGGCCGGCTCACCATGGGTGTTCCTCGACGAAGCCAAGATCCACGCGAAACTGCTTGCATAATGGAAAAGGGCAGGGCTGCTTCTTACTCCGCACGGAAGAATGAAGCTCAGCCCTGCAGCAGGTAGAACCTAATCTGATGAATGCTCCGCAGCCCCGTCACATCCCCACGGGTATCAAGATTGGGAGTTTTTCCACCCAATCACTGCGGCGATTTCAGCTCGCAGGTCTTTGCGCGCAAGAACCGCTGCTCGACGGCCGTGAGTGCACGAAAAGAGGATTCCAGCGCTCCCTGCGTAGAAGACCTGCCGGAGCGCTTCACGGACCAGCTTCCGCGGGCGCGACCTTTGGTTGCTGGGGCTTCTTCCGAGCCCAAAGCTCCGTCGCGAGACCCCACCCGAGACGCAAGTTCGGGCCGAACGCCTTGAGCCACTGGAAGCGGCTCACCTGCGGAAAGTAGATCCCCCGAAAAACGATGCGCGCCAGCAGATGTGTCATCCGTTCGCCGACGGGCTTAGCCGAAAGGTAGTCGATCGCTTCCCGGTTCCTCTCCGGGCTGTACGAGGCACGCCAGGCGTGGTCAACCTCCTTGCGTGCTTCGGTGATCGTCATCTTCAAGGGCCTGTGGCACATCTCGAACGGAGCGAAGTCCATCCAGTGCTTCGGCCGGTCCAGACGTCCCGCGGCCAGCAGCCGGTCGTAGAGCGGCGTCGCCGGAAACGGCGTTAACTGGCCGAACACCGGTAGCCCCGGAGGCCATGTCCGGATCTTCGACAGCGTCTGCTCAGCCACGCCGGGAGTATCGTTGTCCATCCCGAAGATAAACGACGTGATGGCGTAAATATTCCGCTGAGCCAAGCTTTCGAGCACGCCTTGATACGTCTCCGGCTTGTTGAAGCTCTTGGCGACGTCCTTCAGATTGACGTCGTCGATCGACTCCATGCCGATGAAGATCCATTTGCCGCCGGCCTGCGCGATCAAATCAACCAGTTCGGTATCCTGCAGCAAGTTGGCGCTGATTTGCGCCACCCATGGCAGTTGGGCCTCGGCGGCGATGATATCGCGCAGCAGCGACTTCGTCCGATTGCGGTTGATTGCGAAGTTGTCGTCGACGAAGAAGATCGCCACCTGCCCGCGCTCCTGCCGCGCGCGGCGCTTCAGCTGCAACATCTCGTTGACCACACTCTCGTTCGAGCGGAACCGAAGCGAGTCCCCAAAAAAGCCCGTTACCGTACAGAACTCGCAGCCATAGGGACAGCCGCGGCCCGACTCGATCGGAATCACGAGGAAAGATCCCCAGCCGCCTCCGAGATCGCTCAGCCGCGAGCGGAGCACCTTGGGAACGAGATTGAACTGATCGAGGTCGAGGTCGGTCCAGCCAATGTCCGGATAATTGTCCAGGCTCGGCTTCACTTCTGTGCCTTCGGCGTCGACTGGCTCGTAGATGTCCTTGAGGCGACCGTTGGCCGCGTCCTCGACGATCTGCGGCCAGGTATTGTCGGCTTCCCCGACCGCGATAGCGTCTGCGTAGCGCTTGCCGCCGTCGCGGCCCAGCGGCTCGTCCGGAACCTCGGTGACGTGCGGTCCGCCCATCACGACCGGTACCCCGATCGCGCGCACAGCCTCAGCGAATTTGTAGGCTCGGGCAATCATCCGCGTCATCGCGCCGATGCCCACCAGGCCGATGTCGTGGTCCCGGATGTAGCGGCACAGCTTCGCCTCGGTCATCGGCCGGGCGTTGCCGTCGATCAGAAAAACCTCATGGCCGGGCGGGGTCAGCCTCTGGAGCAGAAACATCCAGAGGTGCGGCATGAAGTTGCGCGTAACCCCGTTGTCGGGATTATAGAGGAGAATGTTCATGAGTCAGCTTGCGGCGCACGATCAATCCGTAGCGATCTAGGCCTCGAACTAGCTTTCCCGAACTGGGGGGGCGAACCCGGATCACCGCTCCGCTCTACTGTACACGATTCTCCGGTACTCGGTATAGGCGACGGAATCGTGAGGCGGCGGTAGATGGGTCAACCGGGACTGCCTATTCGAGCCCCGCCGAGAATCTGTGAAATGTGCGGCGGATGAATGGAACCCCGGAGGACTCTTCGATCAGCACCCCGAGTGGTGCGGCCGCAACCGTCACGGGCGTCCCACGCCGCGTCTTTCCTACGCCTACGACGGTGTGAGGCAATATGTGGTCTCGTTGTTTCGGGAGATGGCCTCCTACCCCATCGACGGCATCTGTCTTCTGTGCAACCGCAGGCCGCCGCTCGTCGAGTACGAGGAGCCGCGCGGGCTGCGTGGTCCCCGATAAGCAAAACTCGCGCCACAGCTTTACCTACGTGCCGCACAGAAAGATCAGTCGTAATACTCAAGCCCCAGGTGGGTGATCAAATCCTCGCCCTTCATCCAGCGCAGCGTATTCTTCAACTTCATCAACTGGATGAAGATGTCGTGCTCGGGGTAGAGACCCTTGGCCGTCATCGGCGACTTGAAATAGAACGACAGCCACTCCTGAATGCCCGACATCCCGGCCCGCTGCGCCAGGTCGAGGAACAACGCCAAGTCGAGTACCAACGGCGCGGCCAGGATCGAGTCGCGGCACAGGAAGTTGATCTTGATCTGCATCGGGTAGCCGAGCCAGCCGAAGATGTCGATGTTGTCCCAGCCCTCTTTGTTGTCGCCGCGCGGCGGATAGTAGTTGATGCGCACCTTGTGGGAGAAGTCTTTGTAGAGGTCGGGATAGTAATCCGGCTGCAGGATCATTTCGAGCGCCGACAGCTTGCTCTCTTCCTTCGTCTTGAACGAATCAGGATCATCGAGCACCTCGCCGTCGCGGTTACCGAGGATGTTCGTCGAGAACCAGCCGTGCAGGCCCAGCAGACGCGACTTTAAACCCGGCGCCACGATCGTCTTCATGAACGTCTGGCCGGTCTTGTAATCCTTACCGCAGATGGGTACCTGCCGCTCTTTCGCCAGCTCTTCGATGGCCGGAATGTCGACGGTCAGGTTCGGGGCGCCGTTGGCGAAGGGAACACCCGACTTCAGCGCTGCGTAGGCGTAGATCTGGCTCGGCGCGATGTCGGGGTCGCTCTTCTCGAGACCTTGCTCAAAGGCCTGCAGGCTCTGATGGGCCTCGCCGGCCTTCTGGAAGATCTCGGTCGAGCCGCACCAGACCATCACAGTGCGCGTGGCGCCGGTGCTTTCTTGGAACTGGCGGATGTCGTCGATCAACGCCTCGGCCAGCTCTTTCTTGTTGGTCTGCTTCTTGACGTTCGGACCGTTGATGCGCGTGACGAAGCGTTGCTCGAATACGGCGGGCATCGGCGTCACCGCCTTCATCTCCTCTTTCACGCCGTCGAGCTGGTCGCGACTGAGGACTTCGGCGCCAACCGCCGCGTCGTAACAGTTGTCGGCGTAGATATCCCAGCCGCCAAAGACAAGGTCGTCGAGCGACGCCAACGGCAGGAAGTCCCGGATCAGCGGGTTGCGATCATCGGTTCTCTTCCCCAGACGGACGTGGCCCATTTGCGTCAGAGATCCGATCGGCAGGGCCAAACGTTTCTTGACCGACTCGACGCCGGCGATGAAAGTGGTGGTGACCGCGCCCATGCCCGGCGTCAAGACACCGAGCTTACCCCGTGCGGGCGCAAGGTTTGAACTTTTGCGCACTAAGACTGACTCCAACAGTTCAGAATTTCAGGACTATAGAATCGGTGGCTGCCGGGTCGGAAGTCCGGCGGGGAGTCTCGAAGCTTCTCCCGAGAGCTAGTGTACCTGATTCGGCCAGACCCGGTGCCCGGCCACCCTAATCCGTCCGTAAGCTTGTCGGCGACAGAGGAGCCTAGTACTTAAGATCATAAGTTAGCGTATGAGTAAGAAAGAGGCCGCTGCCTCACGCTGGCCTTGGTCCATTCGAAAGGGGCGGCGTTTTCGTTGTGTGCCTCGAGGAAGCGGTCGATGGCTGCGCGTACTTCGTAGGGCGAGGTGAAGCTGGCTCCCTGCAACGCCCGCCGACTGAGGATACTGAACCAGATCTCAATCTGATTCAGCCACGAGGCGTAGGTCGGAGTGTAGTGCAAGTGCACGTTGGGGTGGCGCTGGAGCCAACGATCCCGTTTCGGCTTGTGGGTGTTGAGATTGTCCAGCACGACGTGCAACTCGAAGCCTTCGTAGAGATCCACCAGTTGGTTCATGAAGTCTAGAAACTCTCGCCGCCGGCGACGCTGGTAGTGACCAGCCGTGACGTGACCGGTGGCCACCTCCAGGGCGGCGAACAAGGTCGTTGTGCCATGGCGTTTGTAGCCGTGGCTGAAGCCCGTCAAGGCCTTGCCGTCGGGCAGCCGCAGCCAGCCCTGAGCGCGTTCGAGGGCTTGGATGTGGGGCTTTTCGTCGACGGCTAGCACGACAGCGTTCTCGGGCGGGTCCAGGTAAAGTCCCACGATGTCGGCGGCTTTACGGGCAAACTCGGGATCGGTCGAGAGGCACCAGCTGCGACGACGCCGCAGCGAGATGCCCCGGCGGCGCAGCACGCGCCAGACTTGTTGGTCACTCACCTCGCCGAGCGCTTGGGCCAGGAGTTGGCCGGTCCAAGTGGCCTGTCCGCTGGGCGGCGATTCATCGAGTTTCTTGAGAATGCGTTTCTCGCTCGCGGCGTCGTATTGCCGCGGCTTGCCGGGTCGCGCTTCGTCGGCCAAGCCGGCCAGCCGTTGGCGGGCAAAGCGGGTGCGCCACTTCGACACCCGTGCCGGCCGCGTTCCCAACTGCGCCGCGATCTCCAGGTTCGACTTTCCTTGGGCCGCCAGCAGGACGATGCGAGCCCTTTCGGCGGTACGCCGTTCGGTCTTGTGGGCCCGTCGCCAGCGCTGTAGCGTCCGTTCCTCAGCAGGACTCAAAAGGATGGGCGTGGCTCTTTTAGCCATGCCCTTATTCTATCACAAGTGCGTCTATTTATGATAGTAAGTACTAGTCCGCGAAGCGGACGTTTAAAAGTAGCCCACGGCGCAAGCCGTGGGTAGGTGTGGGTACGTCCCGAGGACATAGGTAACAGATCTACGCGAGCACATGGGTAACAGATTGTTCCAGAATCCAGAACAGAAGGAGGTGATTCTGTTTTGGCTTGGAAGGAGACCCATGTGCACGACGAACGAGTGAATTTCGTGAGGGAAGTCGAAGCCGGCGACGAATCGATCGCCGCTCTCTGCCGCGTCTACGGCGTCAGCCGCAAGACCGGCTACAAGTGGTGGGCGCGCTAGGAACAAGAGGGGGTGGCCGGGCTGGCCGACCGCTCGCGCGCGCCGCGCAGCCATCCTAACGCCGTCGGCGCCGACGACGAGGCTGCCTCCTGGCGTTGCGGGCGCAACGGTCTAGCTGGGGCGAACGCAAGCTGCATGCCTTTCTCGAGCGCGAGCGCCCCGAGCAGGCTTGGCCGTCGCCATCCACTATCGGCGCCATCCTCAAACGCCACGGCCTCACCTACGCTCGGCGGCGACGCCGCCACGCCACCCCCAGCTCGACGCTGAGCGACGCCACGGCGCCCAACCAGGTTTGGGCCATCGACTTCAAAGGACATTTCCGCACCGGCGACGGGTGGCGCTGCGATCCGCTGACGATCTCGGATACGGCGAGCCGCTATCTGCTGCGCTGTCAGGCGGTCGAGAGGCCCAACTACGCGCACGTGCAGCCGCTGTTGGAAGCGACCTTCCGCGAGTACGGGTTGCCGCGGGCGTTGCGCTCCGACAACGGGCCGCCGTTTGCGTCGGTTGCTCTGGGCGGGCTGAGCCGGCTGAGCGTGTGGTTCCTGCGACTGGGCGTGGTGCCGGAACGCATCGAGCCGGGCCACCCGGAGCAGAACGGGCGGCACGAGCGCATGCACCGCACGCTGAAGAAGGAGACGGCGAGTCCGCCGCGCGCGACGGCGCGGGGACAGCAACGGGCCTTCCACAGCTTCCAACGCGACTACAACGAGCAGCGGCCGCACGAGGCGCTGGGGATGGCGACGCCGGCGAGCGCGTACGTGCCCTCGCCGCGAGAGTATCCGGCGCGGCTGCCCGAGATGGAGTATCCGAGTCGATACCAGCTGCGGCAGGTGGCCGAACGCGGCGATATCCACTGGCGCAATCGGGTTGTGTTTCTCAGTGAGGTGCTGGCGGGAGAGACCGTGGGCTTGGAGGAGGACGAGCAGGGCTGGCGGATCTGGTTGGGTGCGCTGCTGTTGACGCCTCTGGAGCGGGAGCACCTGCAGCGAGCGAGGCGGACGGGGAAGAGCACCCGGCCACGGGTGCCGGCCGAGTGTTTGGGACGCGACTCCGGTCGCCCTACGGGCTCCCTGCGTCACGCCCCAAACACAGCTTCGAGGGAGGCAGCTGAGAAAGGGCCTTGCCCTGGAGAAACATAGAAAAGTGTTACCCATGTGCCTGGGTTATTCTGTTACCCATGTACCCGGACGTACAGTGGTCAAACGATTTCCAGCCCCGGCAGGGGCGTTTGAGCCGTTTTCCTGTCGCTGCCTGCCGGCTGGAGAAAAACGAGAAACGGCTGGTTTCTGAAAGCCCCGGGGGGCCTGTGATCCTCATTACCCGATGGGTGCCCGAACGGCCATGGTTGAACCGGGGTCTCACTGAACAGGGAGGGCTGCTTCCATTCTCCCTCGCCCCTGCCGGGGCTCCCTGGTATGGGGGTGCCGCGTTCCCACGGCTTGCGCGGTGGGCTACTTTCTAACGTCCGCTTCGCGGACTAGTGTAGTGCGTCAAGCAGATTGCACCTTATTGAATCCCGCAAATTATTATGACACTTTTTGACAGTGTGGAGCATCTATATATGTATGGGCAACCCCAAAGGTGTGAAGCGGGATTTCAAGGCGCTGGAGAAGCGCCGTTTCGAAGCGATGCGGCTGCTCCACCAAGGCCACAATCAGTCCGAGACGGCGAGACGGCTGAACGTCGCTCGCCAAACCGTCAGTGAGTGGCGGCGGCAATACCGCGAGCAGGGTGCGGCCGGACTCCGCCAGGCCGGGCGCGCCGGACGCAAGCCGCTCCTCGATGCCGCACAACGCGAACGCCTGACGTCGCTGCTGCTGGAAGGCCCGGAAGCCCACGGCTTCCCAACGCCCCTGTGGAGCTGTCCGCGGGTGGCTCGGCTGACCGGAGACGAGTTCGGGGTCGCATACCACGCAGGCCACGCCTGGAAGATCCTGCGAGCGCTCGACTGGAGCCCGCAACGCCCGGCCGGAAAGGCGCGCGAGCGCAACGAAGAGCGGATCCGCACCTGGAAGCGCAAGACCTGGAAGCGCATTAAAAAAAAGCCCAAAACGAAGGCCGTACGCTCGTCTTCATCGACGAAAGCGGATTGAGTCAGAAGCCGCATCGCTGCCGCACCTGGGCGCCACGTGGCCAAACACCGGTGCTGCAGTTTAACTTCAACTGGGAGAAGCTTTCCGTCTCGGCGGGGCTGACGCTGCGTAACTTCTACTTCCGGCTCTATCCCGGTGCGATCGGCAAAGAGCAAGTGACCGACTTTCTCAAGGCGTTGGTACGTCATATCGATCGCCCGCTGCTGATCGTCTGGGATCGGCTGCCGGCGCACCGTAGCCGCCTGGTGCAAGAGTTCATCGAACTCTCCGAAGGCCACATCGCAACCGAGTACTTGCCACCCTATGCGCCGGAGTTGAATCCGGTGGAATACATCTGGGCTTACTGGAAGCAGCACGAGTTGCCGAACGTCTGTCCGAAAGACTACGGCGAGCTGAACGAGCGGGCCCGCAAGGCACTCCGCCGCATGTACCGCAAACCGCGTTTGATCACGGCCTTCTGGAAACAGTCTTCTCTTTGTTTTGACTGACTCTATATTATGCGGGAGTCAATAGGCAGGGCGGCACGTCCGCGCTTGACTTTCTCGAGGATGTCGGAGGCGGTCGCGGTCCAGATGAAGGGCGTGGGATGCCCGTTGTGCTGGGCGATGTAGTCGTCAATGGCGGCGACGAGCTCGTCCACGCTGCGAAACACGCCGCGGCGCAGGCGCTTGACGGTGAGATCGCGAAAGAATCGCTCGACCATGTTCAGCCACGACGCCGAGGTCGGGGTGAAATGAATGTGGAAGCGCGGGTGACGATCGAGCCAACGCTTCACAGCGGCATGCTTGTGGGTGGCATAGTTGTCCACGATGAGATGAAGCTGTTTGTCCTTGGGAGTGCGGCGGTCAATTAAGCGCAGGAAGCGCAGCCATTCCTGGTGGCTGTGTCGGGGCATGCACTCGGCGATCACGCTGCCGTCAAGGCTGTTGAGCGCCGCAAACAGGGTGGTCGTGCCGTTGCGCTTGTAATCGTGGGTCATCGTTTGGCCGCGTCCCTTTTTGAGCGGCAGGCCGGGCTGGGTGCGATCGAGGGCTTGGATTTGGGACTTCTCATCGAGCGAGAGAACCAGAGCATGCTCAGGCGGATTGAGATAGAGTCCGACGATGTCGTCGAGTTTCTCGGCGAAACGCGGGTCATTGCTGAGCTTGAAGGTCTTGACGCGGTGGGGCTTGAGGCCATGGGCGCGCCAAATCCGTCCCACGGTGGAAGCGCTGACGCCGGCCGCGCGCGTAGCGGTCCAACTGCTTGCATTGCGCTGTGTTCAAAGTTACTGGTTGTGCTCTTCGCATCCCATGCCTCCTGTTAATAGAGACGATGGGAAGTCAATATAAGTTACATTATTTATGGTGCACTACACTAGGTTCCTCGGTTACCCGCACCCTTACGGACGGATTAGGGGGCAACGTGGCCCTACACGCCACGACCCAACACCGAAAAGGCCTCATCTCCTGCCTCGCAACCCGAGATAAACCAACAACCCCATCGGCCCCAACATCAACGTCAAGAACAACACCGGCGCCATGATCCAGGCGCTGATCGACCGCGCCCGGCTGTCGAGGTAAGCCCAGCGCGCCACGAACACGTCGAAAGCCAGAAAATGCACCCACCCGATCGTCGCTCCATCGGGTGCACCGAGCGGCGCCCGCACACCCGCCAGCGTGGGCTGCGCCACCTCGGGAAGAATCTCCGCCACGCGCGGCAGCACCAGCACCGTATACGGCAGCGCCGCCGGCGCGGCGATCCAGGCTGAACCGACGATGCGTTGCGTCCAGCCCCAGTGCGGCAGGAAGATCATCAGAACCCAGAAGGGCGTCACCAGCAGAAAGCTCAACGCGAAGACGGTTTCCATCACTCCCCCTGTGGCAGTTACGAGGCCGTGGCGTGGTGCAGCGGCTTGCGACCACAGCCCCGGCGTCTCAGGCCGAGCACGGCAGCGCCGTAGGGGACCATCACGGCCAAAACCGACGCCGACAAAACCACCAGACCCACAGGACTCAAATCCAGGAAAGCCCGTCCGCCCAGTGCTTGCCACGCGCTGACGACGACCACGCTACTGTAGCCGGCCGCGGCAGCAGCCAGCGTCCTTAACCGCCACGTCTCGCTCCACGGAACAAACAGCAGCAGCAGTGCCAGTAGCGGCAGAACCTGAATCCCGTGCAGACTGACCGCGTGTGGAGTGATGAGGAAGCCCGCCTCCCCAACCGTCGCGGCCGATTGAATCGCCTCGCGCAACGGCTCCCCGGATTCCATCGCGGCGATGACCTTGGGCACGCCGTTGCGGATCACCAGGACACCGAACACCTGGCTCACGACCAGCACCGCCAGGCCCGCGCGAACGGCGAGCGCGACGCTTGGCGAGGCCCCCGGCAAGCGTACGAAGGCGGCGACGCACATCACCACGATCGCCGCCATCACGACCGCGATCGCCACCCCCATGGCACCGAAGACGGCCCCGTCAAACGGCGTCGCGATATTGAAGTGCGAGGCCACGCCCCGCCACTGCTGCGTTCCGATCAACACGAGCTCTACCGTGAACGACAGGACCAGCGAGGCGCTCAGCAGCCACCCCAGCCACCGCCGCAACGACATGTGCGCATCGCCCAGGCGAGCGAGAGGCAAGTTACCGCAACCGAGAAACCGAATACCGTGGGCTTGCGCCACGAGTAGGGTCCGCTCGGCGGCCCGCCCAGCACGATCCACACCACGAGATGGAAAACCCCGAATACAGCCGCGGCCACCCCGAACAACGCGAGCGCGTTCTGGTAGCCGTCCGCCTCCCGCCACGAGGCTCGGAGCGCCTCGATCATGGATACCGCGAGCCCCGGCGAACCCGCTGCGTCTCGTTCGAACATCGATTCGTTGGACATAACAGTATCCTCCCGCTGAGTCTGCTTCGTCGTCAATTCTTGTTGGTCTTCAAGAAACCGCTGATCAACGTGCTGATGGTCTGCTTGATCAGCTTCTCGCGGTCCCTCCAAGGGAAACCGCCTTGCGTAATCAGCAGCGAGGTGATGCCGTGAACGCCGGCCCACAGCACTTGACTCGCGGTCTCCGCATCGACCCGCCGGAACTTCTTCGCCTGGATGCATCGCTCGACGGCCCGCCGCAGGTAGTCGAATGCCGTTTCCCCCACCGAGCCTTCAAACTCCGCCCCCTCCCGAACAAGGCGCTGGGGCATCACGAACGTCACGACATAATGGTGCGGATGCCGCAGGCCGAAATCGACATAGGCGCGCAGCCCCTTCTCGAGACCCGCGACCGGCTCGCGGGACTTACGCTCGATGCCGTCAAGTACCTGCACCAGGCCGGTGAAGGTCTCCTCGCACAAGCAGCCCAGGAGTTCGGCTTTGTCTTGGAAGTAGAGGTAGATGGTCGTGGGCGAGTATTCGATCTTGTCCGCGAGCTTGCGCATCGAGACCGCCTCAAAACCCTCGGTGGCGAACATCTCACCGGCTGCGTCAAGGATCTTGCGGCGCAACGCCTCTTTCTGCCTCTCGCGTCGCTGTTCCACAGTCATGGTGAACGTTGTTATGTTACTTAACACTGTTAATTAAATACAGCCGGCAAGCCTTGTCAAGACTTTTCTGACCGGGGATGCTGCCGCCGAATTCAGCCACTCGCAGTTATGCGTTCCGACCGGTGCGCTATGCGACCCCTCACCGGGCCCGATCTGCCAGGGTTGCATCTGCGTCCGTTTCCGACGATGATCTGAGAGCTATGACGACAAACCGAACGCTTTTCGGCCTGTGCTCCTTTGCTATCTGCATCGCGGTCTTGTTGGGGGGGCTCTTAGCCGCGCAGGAACCTCCACGCCGGGCGTCGAAGATCACACGTGTAGAGACGATCACCTTGCGTCATCCATGGGGACCAGCCGCAGACGGCAAGACGAGAGATTTCGGGCTGGTGCTTGTCCACGCCGACAACGGCTTGTACGGGATCAGCCGAGGCGGCAGCAAAAGGCTCATCGAAGAGGAGCTGGCTCCGCTGCTTGTGGGCCAGGACCCTCGCAGAATCGCGAAACTCTGGGAGGACATGTATGAGGTGGCGTGGCGCTTCCGCGGGCCAGGGCGCTCGGCCATGGGTGCGATCGGCGCGCTCGACATTGCCTTGTGGGACCTCTACGGCAAGTCGATCGGCGAGCCGGTGTGGCGATTACTCGGCGGCTATCGGGACCGCGTGCCGGTCTATGCGGATGGTATCGGCTACTACGATCAGTCACCCGAGGAGATGGCGGACCTCGTCAAGAAGCACGCTGACCTGGGCTATAGCATCGTCAAATTCCATACGACCCACCGGGATTTCGAGGGGGCGGTACAAAAGGTGAAGCTCTCCCGCGAACGAGTCGGCCCCGACGTGCGGCTGATGATTGACATGTTTGGTATGTGGGACGGGCCTCGGGCTGCCTCACTGGCCAAACAGTTCGCGCCCTACAACCTGTACTTGATTGAAGAGCCGGTCGGCGGTGACGACCTGCTCGCCTACTACCGCATGGTCGGGGCAAGCACCGACGCCCTGCTCGCCGGCGGCGAGGGACAGGGGACGCTCTACGGCGTGCGTGAGCTGATCACCCAAGGCGGTTTGGAAGTTATCCAGAGTGACATCCTGACCGGCGGCGGCTACACCGGGCTACTGCGAATCGCCGCTCTGGCCGAAGCCCATCACGTGAAGGTCGCGCCACACGGGGCCCAGTACCCGGATCTCAACTGCCATCTCGTCGCCGCGGTCCCCAACGGCCTGATGATCCCAGCGTGCCCGAGGACTGAGCCGTATCAGATCTGGTCCAAGCTTTATAGCCCGGCGCTGCGAGTTGTGGACGGTCATATCCAAATGACGGAGAAGCCCGGCCTGGGGCTGGAACTGGATCGGGATTTCGTGGAACGGTATCGGGTGAGATAGGCGATGCAGGACCTAGGCTCACAGAATCTCGATCACGGAATCGCCGGCCCGGAAACGTTCCTCAATCCTTGGCCAGAGTTGCTCGAAGGCGTCTAGCAGCACGGGCGTTCTGCAATTGCCGAGGCGAACCCAGACGAAAAGAACTGTGACTGGGCTTTGGGTCGCGAGCTGGAGGAAGTCCTCGTCCTTGCTTACGACGGCATAGCCCTGGTCTGCGGCCCAGTCCCAAATCGCTCGGTCTGAAGCCCCTTCGAGGGCGAGCGCTCGGACGTGCTGACACTCTACGCCTCGCTCTGACAGGAAATCCGCCAGAGCGTGAGGAAGCTGATTGTCAATCAGAAACTTCATACCGACCGAAGGACGGCATGATCGGTCTGGTGGGCGGCGTATTCGATCGCAGCGAGAATGTCTTCCAACTCAAGGTCGGGGTAGTCCGACAGGATTTCATCGTAAGACGCTCCCGAACTGAGGAGTTCAAGAACGTCTTTGACCCGAATGCGCAGGCCACGGATGCAGGGTCGGCCGCCGCACTTGCCTTCCTCTACGGTGATCCGCTGCAGTCGCTCGCTACTCATCATTCAATCTCGGCGGGAACTCTTAGGCCAATAGCTCTGAGACGACCCGCCCGTGTACGTCGGTGAGACGCATGTCGCGGCCGCCGTGGAAGTAGGTGAGCAGCGTGTGGTCGAGGCCCATCAGGTGCAGGATGGTGGCGTGGAGGTCGTGGACGTGGACCCTGTTCTCGACCGCCGCGTAGCCGAAGTCGTCGGTAGCTCCCACGACCTGGCCGCCCTTGACACCGCCGCCGGCCATCCAAGTAGAGAATCCGCGTGGACTGTGGTCGCGGCCGTTGGTGTTCTGGCTGGTGGGGGTGCGTCCGAACTCGCCGGCCCAAACCACCAACGTGTCTTCGAGCAGGCCGCGGTTTTCGAGGTCCGTCAGCAAGCCGGCGATCGGCTTGTCTGTCTCGCCGCAGTGCAACTCGTGGTTCATGTTTACGTCGCCGTGCGCATCCCAGTTGTCGTCGCCGTGTCCGCCGCCGGAATAGACTTGCACGAAGCGAACGTCGCGCTCGACGAGCCGGCGCGCGATCAAGCAATTGCGCCCGAACTTCTCGGTCATCTCTTCGTCGAGGCCATACAGCTTCTTAGTAGCCTCAGTTTCCTTCGCAAGATCGACCGCCTCAGGCGCGGACTGCTGCATCCTGAAGGCCAACTCATAGCTGGCGATGCGCGCCCTGAGTTCGTCGTTCTCGGGCGCCCCCCCGCCGCTCGGAACCCGGCCACCCGGGACCTGGCTGAACTTCGAAAGCAAGTCAAGCTGCTGCCGCTGCTGGGCGGCGGTGACACCCTCGGGCGGTTCCAGGTTTAGGATCGGGTCGCCCGTCGGACGGAACTGCGTCCCTTGGTACGTCGCCGGCATGAAGCCCGACGACCAGTTGGGCGGCCCGGAGATCGGTCCGCCGCGGTGGTCGAGCAGGACGACATAGCCAGGCAGGTTCTGGTTTTCCGTACCCAGTCCATACGTCAGCCACGAGCCCACGCTCGGGTGGCCCTGCCGCAGGAAACCGGTGTTCATCTGCAGCAAGCCCGAGCCGTGCGCAAAGCTGTCGGCGTAGGTCCCGCGGATGACGGCGATGTCGTCGATCTTCCCGGCGACGTTGGGGTAGAGGTCAGAGACCTCGATGCCCGATTGGCCCGACTTGACGAACTCGCGTGTCGAGCCGAGCAGCCCGCCCAACCGGCTTTGGCGCATCTTGAGCAGCGGGTCGGCGTTAAGGTTCGGCATCGGCTGCCCGTGACGCCTCTTCAACTCGGGCTTGGGGTCGAACGTGTCAACCTGGCTCACCCCGCCGTACATGAACAGGAAGATGCAGCGCTTGGCCTTCGCCGTGAAGTGCGGCGCCTTTGGCGCCAGGGGGGACACTGCCGACGGGCCGGTGGCTGCGTTGGCTACCGAACCGAGGAAGCCGTCCTGAGCGAGCAGGAAAGTGAGCGCTGTGCCGACGAAGCCGCCGCCGGCCTCCCAGAGGAATTCGCGGCGGGTCTCACCGCACGGAGTGAGCCGGCGTGGAGATGCTTGCCGGGAACGGGTTCGGTCCGTCATGGGCTTGGTCCGATGCGCTGGCCTGCACGTCGGGTTAAGCGAAAAGCTGTCCGACTCAAGTTTAACTCAAGTAACCGTGTGATCCCATCAACATCTGAACAAAGGTGTCAAGTTCTCAGGGAGCAGCGTGCCACCGAAACAACCGAGCCCGGAACGCAAGTGAGGGGTCAGGAACCAACTAGTCATCGAAAGCTGGGTACACGTCACTGGCGTTCCGGGCTCGGTTTCTCCATTGCCGCTGGTCGGATTAAGGTCGCAGACGTCGGTGGAAGAATTCAACTCAAGTAGAAGAACTCGTTCGTGTTGAGCAGAATCAAGCAGAAGGCTTGCAGCGCCTTCGTCTTTGCGTCAACGGATTGCCCGCTGGCAGCCGCGGCGTCGGCTCGGATCTGCTCCGCCTGCTTCTGCAAGAAGTCCAGCGCTTCGCTCACCTGTTGCTCTGTGGGCGGACGTCCCAACACTAGCGCAAACGCCCGACGCACCTGCGCCTCGGAGCCGCTCCCCGCTTCTCGCCCGAGCCTCACCGCGAGGTCACGAGCCCGCTGGTAGGTAAACTCGCCATTCAAAAACGTCAGCGCCTGCGGACCGGTCGTTGAGACACGACGCTGCTCACAGCTCGACGAGCTATCCGGGGCATCGAGCAGATCCAGCTCCGGCACGGCCAGGCTGCGCTTGACGAAGATGTAGACACTGCGCCGCGAAGCCTCTTCTTCGTCGGACGTGTCCCATCCCTTGCCGGGGACCGACTGCCCGTCGAGCACGGCCTGCGGCAGCTTGGGGAAAATACTCGGTCCTCCCATCTTGGGGTTGAGGCGGCCGCTAACGGTCAGGATCGAATCGCGCACGACCTCGGCCTCGAGCCGCCGCGGCCTCCAGCGCCACAGCAGCCGGTTCTCCGCATCGTTGCGGCCCGCGGCTTCGTCCCACTCCGATGAAACTCGAAACGCTGCTGAGTTGGCGATCAACCGGTGCACGTGTTTGATGCTCCACCCGGAACGGATGAACTCGGTAGCCAGATAGTCGAGCAGTTCGGGGTGTGTGGGGCGCTGTCCGACGACGCCGAAGTTATTTTCGCTCGCCACCAGGCCTTCGCCGAAGTACCACTGCCAGATGCGGTTCACCATCACGCGCGCAACAAGCGGGTTCTCGGGGCTAATCATCCAGCGCGCCAGTGCCAGCCGGCGGCCGGTCGAGTAAAGAGGGCGCTGCACAGGGTCGAGCGACGTGCCGCCGAGAATCGTGGGTGCTTCAGCTGCCACAACGGTTGTCGGCTGCGTCGTGTCGCCCCGTGCGAAGACACGCGTCACGGGCGCAATCGAGCTGTCTTCGTACCAGATGTATGCGCGCGGCGGCTCCGCGGGCCGCGCCAAGGTGATGGTTTCTATCTCGCGACGCAGGATCTCGATGCCGGCGGCTTCCTCCAGGGTTGCGAACTGGTTGATCCCAACGTCGAGCTTCCGTTCGAACTTCCCGACCAGTTCCTTCTCCGTATCGCTGCGACTACCCCGCTCCTTCCGGATGGCAAGCAAGGTCTCGGTGTGAGCGAACAGATTTACGCTGGGTATTCCGTGGGCCTGTCTCTCGAGTGCGCGTTTCATGACCGCCTGGCGCACTTTTTCGACCTCACGCTTGCGCCGCGAAGTTTGTTGCTTCGCTCGTTCAACAGCCGTGCGGTACGCCGCGAGCTGCTCTTCGCTTCCGACCAGGCGATCGAGGTCGGTGCGATCATCTTGCGGGCGCTTGAGGGGCTCGAAGACGGCCAGCAGCCGGTAATAATCCCTTTGCGAGAGCGGCTCGAACTTGTGGTCGTGGCAGCGAGCGCAGCGAATCGTCAGGCCGAGAAACGTCGTCGCCGTGACACCCAGCACATCGTCGAGCTGGTCGTAACGGTCGACCATGGGGTCCGCCGGCTCGTCGTCCCACGAGCCGAGGCGGAGGAAGGTCGTCGCGATCTGCGACTCGGCGTTCGAGCCTTCGATCTCGTCGCCGGCAATCTGCTCGGTCAAGAAGCGGTCGAAGGGCTTGTCTTTGTTGAACGAGTCGATAACATAGTCGCGGTAGCGCCAGGCATGCGGTTTCGCCCCGTCTCGCTCATAGCCGTTCGACTCCGCGTAGCGAACCACGTCGAGCCAATGGCGCGCCCAGCGCTCGCCGTACTGCGGACGAGACAGCAAGTCTTCTACGATTTGTTCATAGGCGTCCGGTGAGTCGTCGTCCAGGAAGGCCTCTACGTCGTCCGGCGTGGGCGGCAGCCCGATCAGGGTGAGGTAGGCCCGGCGAAGCAGGGTCCGTCGCGCCGCGGGCCGGGCTGGTTGGATGTCGTTGTCTTCAAGCCTATTCTTGACGAACCGGTCGATCGGCGTCCGAACCCAGGTCTCGTCCTGTACTGCGGGAACATCGGGCCGGCGAGGAGCAGCGAACGCCCAGTGCCGAGCGGTTTCTTTCGTGGCGGCGGAGGCTGCCTGCTTGGCGGAGTCACTCCCGTGGGCGCCGGCGTCAATCCACTCGCCGATAAGGCGGGTCTGGTTCGCGCTGAGCTTCTGCTCGCCCATCGGCATCGATTGCTCGACGACGCGGCGATACAGCAGGCTGTGGTTGGCCGAACCCCGCTGAAGCGCTGGCCCTTGGGTGCCGCCTTTCACCATGGAGACCGGCGTGCGTAGGTCTAGCTCCCCCATACGCACCTGCTCGCCATGGCACTGAAAGCAGTGTTGCGCGAAGATCGGCCGGATCTCGGTGTCAAACTCGGGACCGGCACCATACGAGAGTGCTACGACTCCTAGCAGAGCCACGAGCCTGCAAGCGAACCGAATCGTCATACACCCAGATTATGCTACAGACGACCCCATCTCGCCAGCCTCTATGCGCCGGTGTCCCCGAGTGGCTCGTGGGACGGGCCTGTGCGCCCGTCCGCCCCGCTCACTGACTCTGATCGACGACCTGGAGATCTCGGCTGATTGACCAATCGGCCGGCCCCAGAAATGGCCCGACATTTTTCCGATTCACGCTTATAATGACAAGGCTGCCCTGTAATCATCGGCCGTTGCCCGCGCGGGCGAGTCTTGAACGCCGAGAAGATTGTCGTCACTTTAGGATGACCAAACAGGCGTCAAGCCGAGGAGCGGTTGCGCGAAAACGTTTCAGCTACAGGTCGAGTGGCCGCACTGAATGTCTGCGGGCAGACGAGTAAGGCCTCGCAGCCTGGCGGCGAAAGTAACTGGGAGGATCGCCATGCAACAGAGATGGTTGTGGCAGATCTGTATCCTAATAAGCTTGCTTGCTACGCAGGCTTGGGGACAGGAACAGGAACCGCCCGCAGACCGCCCGCTGGAGAAGATTCGAATCACTGTGCTTCGCAGTGATGACTGGAAGGGCGAAAGGCACCTTGAGGGAGTCACGAAAGCCCTCGAAAACCGCTACGCCCCGGGAGGCAAGGATCTTCTTGACCGTATCGAGAAGCGAGATCTCGCGTACGGTGACGACGAAGACGGCAAGCGCAAACTGATCGCGCTGATCAAGAACCAGGATGCCGACATAGTCCTGGGCCCGACAGACAGCGGCGTCTTCACCGCCCTTCACGAACAACAGCAACTACTCCGCGAACACACCGTACCGATCATCTCGTCGCTCGTGACGGCGAACGTTGGCAACGAACCGGACGGCTGGTTGTTTCGGACCAACGTCAACAATCACCGTCGGGTTAACAGAATCCTTGACGTCTTGAGGACCTTCTGGGTCACGAGCATTGCGCTCCTCCACGCCGATACGGGCTTCGGCCGGCAGGCCAAGGAAACGTTTGAAGAGGATCTCACCAATTCCGAAACGGAGCGCTACACGGAGATCCAGTATCAACCTGATCTGCCCAGTCAACGAGAGGCAGTGATGCGGTTGTTGGAGACGCGGCCGGAGGTCGTTGGGATCATCGGAACCGTCGAGGATATCAAGGAGATCTACTCTGAGATCTGCTCGGCTAGCCGCTCTAACCCCTACGCCCCCCTGCTCTTCACGACCGTCGACATGGGCCCGGGTCGCGATCAAGTCGACAACATATATTTCGTGTCGCTTACCGATCCATCCGACAAGCCACCTGCTGATGGGCCGGCTGGGTCCGCTGCCGAGCCCTCCTTGGAAAGGGAGTCACATCCCGTCTTTCCGGACGAAGTCGCCTCTCTCGCCTACGACACGACTCTACTCGTGCTGAGCAAACTGCGCCAAACGGCAACCGAACCCTTCGACCCTGAGCGGTTTCGGGACGACTTCTCCAACTCCCTGCGCGTGGGTTTCTCCAGGGAGGGGCCGCTAACGGGGATGGACTTCGCCGGCTACGAGAATACCGCGGAACCATCGGTTTTTCATGTCGAAGATGGAAAGGTTACAAGATTCCCCGGATTGGTATTTCTCGAGTGGCTGCCCTATAAGCTGTTACTGGTCAAAGGCCGGGCCGGGCACTGGGGGTGGATCAACGTACTCATTCTGGTCCTTATCGTCGCCGCCATGTCTTTGCTCGACCTTATTGAATCCCGCAAATTATTATGACACTTTTTGACAGTGTGGAGCATCTATATATGTATGGGCAACCCCAAAGGTGTGAAGCGGGATTTCAAGGCGCTGGAGAAGCGCCGTTTCGAAGCGATGCGGCTGCTCCACCAAGGCCACAATCAGTCCGAGACGGCGAGACGGCTGAACGTCGCTCGCCAAACCGTCAGTGAGTGGCGGCGGCAATACCGCGAGCAGGGTGCGGCCGGACTCCGCCAGGCCGGGCGCGCCGGACGCAAGCCGCTCCTCGATGCCGCACAACGCGAACGCCTGACGTCGCTGCTGCTGGAAGGCCCGGAAGCCCACGGCTTCCCAACGCCCCTGTGGAGCTGTCCGCGGGTGGCTCGGCTGACCGGAGACGAGTTCGGGGTCGCATACCACGCAGGCCACGCCTGGAAGATCCTGCGAGCGCTCGACTGGAGCCCGCAACGCCCGGCCGGAAAGGCGCGCGAGCGCAACGAAGAGCGGATCCGCACCTGGAAGCGCAAGACCTGGAAGCGCATTAAAAAAAAGCCCAAAACGAAGGCCGTACGCTCGTCTTCATCGACGAAAGCGGATTGAGTCAGAAGCCGCATCGCTGCCGCACCTGGGCGCCACGTGGCCAAACACCGGTGCTGCAGTTTAACTTCAACTGGGAGAAGCTTTCCGTCTCGGCGGGGCTGACGCTGCGTAACTTCTACTTCCGGCTCTATCCCGGTGCGATCGGCAAAGAGCAAGTGATCGACTTTCTCAAGGCGTTGGTACGTCATATCGATCGCCCGCTGCTGATCGTCTGGGATCGGCTGCCGGCGCACCGTAGCCGCCTGGTGCAAGAGTTCATCGAACTCTCCGAAGGCCACATCGCAACCGAGTACTTGCCACCCTATGCGCCGGAGTTGAATCCGGTGGAATACATCTGGGCTTACTGGAAGCAGCACGAGTTGCCGAACGTCTGTCCGAAAGACTACGGCGAGCTGAACGAGCGGGCCCGCAAGGCACTCCGCCGCATGTACCGCAAACCGCGTTTGATCACGGCCTTCTGGAAACAGTCTTCTCTTTGTTTTGACTGACTCTATATTATGCGGGAGTCAATAGGTCGAGCACCTCGAAAGCTTTGTTACAGAAGTCAAGAACGTGTCCCGTGTCGGCGTAAAATCGCTCAGTCGCCGCTGTAAACAACAGCCTTGTCAAGTCCTGCTCGGAGGAGGCACCACGAACGGCCGTCAGCAGCGTGCGCTCAGCCCCATCCCGGTGGCGGACCACCGTCCAATAGCGCATCCAGCGGTCAAGTTGCTCCGCAGAAAGATCATCTACTTCCAGCCTCTGCCGATCCATCCGTGGGGCCTGGCTCTTGCAGTCGGCGGCCACTCGGCGCGCACCTTGATGCAGGGCCAGATAGGAGGTCTCTTTTTCCAAATGTGGCAGCAGATTCGCCATGGCGCTCAGAACGGTCAACCCCATGGACCAGTGGTCACGATAGCGGCAACCAAACTTGACCACCTCACGAACAATCTCAAGGTCACATACCCGACCGTCACGGAGGGCCAGAATCGCCTTGGCAACGATCAGACCCAGATTCTGCTCCAGTCCCTCACGCAGGCGACGATGTGAATGCCTGACCGCGTCGCGTGGCTTCGGGCTGTCGCCGACGTACACCTCACAGTCACGCACCTCCACATGGAACGGCTCGACATCGTCCGCCCAAAGATCAAAGGTACATCCGCTGCTCGCCTCGAACCGGGCATGGTGCCAGGGGCAAGTGATCAATCCGTTTTCGCACGTGCCTTGACTGAGAGGGAATCCCATGTGCGGACAGCGATTGTCAACCGCTCGCACTTCGCCGTCGTTGTAGAACAGCACGATCGGCCGGTCGGTGCCACGAACTACGACCGAGCTTTTTTCGCGTAACTCAGCCAACCCACAGGCCCGGATCAGGGTCGGGCGACTCTCCGTCGCGGACGGGGACGATGAAGTTGAAGTGGCCATGGGACCCTCGCTCCTTGACTGCGCCACTTCCATAGTACTCACCCCGCATAGCGCAGACCAACGAAGCTGATCCTGGGAGTGCAAGCGGCCGACCTTCCCAGAGTGCCACCCCGAGGAGACAACTTGAGAGACTGTTCACCTCTCAAGAGCGAGCATTCCACCGGATTGAGCACTCAAGACATTGAACGCGTTGAAAGCCTGATGGCCCGCGCGGAAACCTTGAGGAACCAAGGTCGGTTGGCACTCTCGCTCAGTGCCCTTGAACAGGCACAAGGGATGGATGAATCGATACGCCGGCTTGCAGTATCAAAAGGGGTTCGCCCTTTCTGACCTTGAAAGATATACGGAAGCGAAGGAAGCTTTTCATCGAGGCTTGGATGAAGACATTTGCCTCCAGACGTCAATGCGACGCTTGGAATCTACTCCCATGCCGGGGACGACCGGGCGCACTCGGCGGCGCAGATCGAACAGTTCGCCGCCCGAAGTGTTACCTCTAAACGTTACCCCACGGAGAGACGCAGAGAGCATAAACCATTTAGAATGAAAGTACGCGCTCGTAGCTCAGTTGGATAGAGCGTCTGGCTACGAACCAGAAGGTCGGGAGTTCGAATCTCTCCGGGCGCGCCACGTAACCTCTTCAGAATCAGTATCCCCCTCTTTCCATCGCCGGTCGTCATCCCCTTGAAAGGGGGCAACTGTGTCAGAACTGTGCATAACTCGCTCAGTTTACCGAGCCTGTGCCCAAATCGTCCCGCTGCGAATCACTGGCACGTTGGTCGAGCTTTGCCAGAGCTTCTCGCTTCATCGCCAGTGTCGCGTGAGAGTACTTCTTGAAGACCGTGGTGTCCCCCTGTCGCAGTAGAAGGGTCACGAAGCGATCCGCTACCCCTCCGGCGCTCAGACGGCTGGCGAAGGTGTGACGAAGATGGTAAGCGGGAAGTACGGGACTTTGGCCTTGCGAAGTGTCGTCTTCCAGACTTTCGTGAGCGACTGAATGTAAGGGTGCCGAGCGCCCTGAACAGGGCTTGGAAACAACCAAGGGCAATCCGGCGGGATCTCCGCAAGACGCTCTCGGAAGGCCTCCGCCGCACGATCCGTCATGGGCATGTCGGCAACTCCCGAGTCGGTCTTGGAGTGTGAGATGTGAACTAACCCATTCGCTAGGTCCACTTGCTCACGTCGCACCTGGAGAAGCTCTTTGTACGGACGCAACCCCATCTCGGTCATGATGATGACGACATGACCAAGGTAGGAGGGCGCAACGAATTCGATGTGCTGTTGCGCTTCCCGACTCAGGATGTTAGGCTTGCTTACCCCGAGCTTCAACGAAATAGGGAATTCAACGCCTGCGCAAGGGTTCGTTCCGAGCTTCTTCTTCTTGACCCCCACATTGAGCATCCGCCGCAGGACGGAGAATTCAAGATGGACCGTCTTGGGCTTGAGCCTTCGCCCATGCCGAGAACCAAGCTTCGTCGGGATACGGCGTCGAGTCTCTAGCCGGACCTTAAGATATTCCTCGATAGCTCCGGCGGTGATCTCTGACAGCAATAGCTTGCCAAAGACCGGGCGGAGATGTTTCAAGGCACGGACGTTCATCTCATGAGTCTTCTCGGAACGGAAAGGCGGCTTCGACCGATGCTCAAGAAACCAGTCTCCCCACTCGCCGAAGCTGAGTTTCTTGCCCTCCAGCAGAAGCCCCAGCGAACCATCATCCCGTGCGTTGAGGCGGTCTCTGAGAAACCGCTCGGCTTCGTCCCGGTTGGCGGTCCCGGTTGATTCCCGGACTATCCCGCCAGCGGCGTCACGGTACCGAACCCAAAGACTGGAAGTTTCCCTGCGTTCATAGACTTTCCCTCCTCTTCTCTCGTCGTCTGCCCCGCCTACGGGGTGCTGTGTTGCTCATTGACATAGTTCAGGTCCTCCGTCGTGGAATCGCTTCAGCCACTCATCTAGCTCCGACAGCCGGAACCGGATCGAGCGGCCAAGGCGGTAGTGAGGAACCTGTTTTCGCTCGACCCAAGCATACACCAGGGAGCGGCTGACCCCCAGGAACGCAGCGGCGGCCTTGACGCTTACCGTCGGCTCCGGGGCGGCTGAAGTGTCACGAACCCTGACTTCCCTCCCCGTCTGATTCCTTGCCATCACTCCCCCTCAGCCTTCACTCTTCTGACCGCTTTGACCGGTCGGACCAAAGCGTCGGGGCCGGTCGGCCCCGCCGGAACGAATGCCGGTTGTCAACACCGGGCTCGGCGTTGAGGGCGGGAGCATGGTTTTCTCGGAGAACGGTATCCACGGTATCCACCTTTCCTCTACTCTTATTTCCCTACACAGCCCTCTCTTGCTTTCTCCACCCTCCTCGAATTCGAAACAGTAAGAAACAAGTTGGATACCTTGACTACGGGATGACCGCAAGCGAGAGCTTCAGAGTGGGCCTTTTAGCGCAATCCCCAGGTAGACCCACTGTTGCCGGCCCCTGGGGCCACGTTTCGCTTTCTTCACAGAGGGCCTCGTTCGCGCCATGGATATGCCGAACTGCGTCGGTCATCAGCGGTCTCCCATCTCTTTCCGCGGCCTGGTTGTAGCGACTGCGCAGCTCGCTGACTAGGACAAATCCCGTCGGATCCGCCACGGTCTCGCGCTCAAGCCAGACCTCCAGATGGTTCGCGACAGCCGAGAACTCTCTCAAGGCTCTCTGCGTGCTCTTCGACTGAGTGAACCGCCCAAGCCTTCGGAGCTGCCTGAGAGCTTTGATGGCCTCGTTCAGGACGCCGGACAGCTCCTTGGGATCAGCAAGCTGGGCATCCAGCTCGCGCCGTTTGATCTCCCGTTTGGTTCCGCGGAACTTGTTCTCGCAGGGGATGATGAGCCACTGCTCCAGGAAAGCCTCCGAAGCGTCCCAGCTGCGGGGAACGTTGTTGGCCGAGAAAATCAGCTTGGCGAAGGGCGTGAAGGAGTAGGGTGGCTTGTACTTCTGCTCGCCCTCGATGCGGTCGCCCCCCGTCAACGCCTTAAAGAGGGCTGTATTTTTCAGATCCCGACTCGACAGGTCCGCACAGACGTTGGCCAGCTTCCCGAATAGTTGATGTGCGACAAATCGGTCCTCAAGCCTGTGGAGGCTTACCGTCGAAACGTTTCCCCTTCCGAGGAACGCGATGGTCGCGGACAGGAAAGCGCTTTTCCCGGTTCCGCCCCCACCCAGCAGCAAGACGGACTTTTGGAACGACGGATCAGCGGAGAGCAGGACGGCAATCACCTCCCACCCTAGCGCCCGCGCGTCGGCCGGGAACACCTCTCGCACGAACTTTTTCCAGAAAGGGCACTTTGCCGTTGGGTCACGCTCCACGGGGATCTGGACAGAAGATAGAAACCTGTGGGTGTGGGGACTGAGCCTCCCTGTTCTCACATCAAGAAGTCCGTTCTTGACATTGATCACATCCAAGGGAGGCTTTTCCCAAAGATTGGAGGCATCGGCGGCGATGTACTTGAGGACCTCATCTGGTGTCCTGCTTGCCCACTGGTCCGGCACTTTCCACTCCAGAAGAAGCCTCTTTACGTGCCGCTGAATGTACTGACTGGCCTTCGGCACATAAACGCCACCTTCGTACAGGTGCAGATTCCCGTCACGCGCTCTCGCGAAATAGGCTTTGGAGGTGATTTCATCGGCAATCGCGTTTACTGGGGCGCGTGCGGCCGCGGCCGGGTCGCTGTCTGAGCCGTTCCGTGCCGGATCGTGTGCTTGGATCTGCTCCCAGAGTTCCTTTGGTACCTGCCGGCGGTACTTACGGACCAGCTTCTCGGCCTTGGCAAGCTGCGGTGGAGACAGTGTTTCCTCGACCGCCAGTGCCTTGCCGATCTCCGTGTCATGCTTGCTGAAACCGTTACCGTCAGACTTCCTCGCGCCGTCGCACTTGTCAGCGACAATACGAAGAGCTTGGTGGACCAGGGCGATCCTGCCGGGACCTTTGGGGGATGCTGTTGCCTCTTTCCGAGGCCTGCAAGGAGATTTCTTGCTCTCGGCCCCGGAGTCTGGTATATTGCTTTTGTTCATTACTATTTCCTTTGCCCGGTGTCTGCGGAGAGACTTCAGCCGCCGGGCTTCTTTTTTCACTTCTCGCCAATTTCCAAGCTCGCCTCCGGGTCACTACGGGACGCAGTGCTGCAAAGCCGCATGAGGGCCGCGCGGGGGATCCGGACGCACCTCCCGACTCGCACAACTTGAAGCAGCCTCTTGGCAATAAGCTTCCGAATGAACGACTCGGAAAAGTTGCCCGCTTCGGCGGCCTGTTTCGCCGTGTAGAGCAGACACTCGGGGGACCGCATAGTCTTTCACCTCTCGGTCCTCAGTAGGACCCCCTAATTCTCTGATACTTGGTGATTCTTGGGAAGATGGCAAAAATGAAGGAATAAATTCCAGTGGAAAAATTGGATTCCTTTTTTTCCGCTGTCCCCTATTGATGACAGTTCACCTTCAGAGGAGGTGAAGCGCGGTGGGGGGAGCTTGTTCGCCTTGCAGATACCCGTCAGGGTCTCGACTACTTGCGGTTACGCTTTTTTCCCAGCCTTAAGCCGTTGTCGAACCTTGTCTGTTGATCTGATTCTGTCGGCGGATGCGCTTAGTGGCACGCCGAGTTTCTTAGCGATTTTGCTGTGACTTAGACCCTGCTCACGCAGCTTGAGTAGGTGCTCATGGTGCTCCGGCGAGAGTTTTGGACGACCCTTTCGGCCCAGCCCGTAACACGTCTTGTAGAACAAGTCCACAGCGTAGTAATGGGTGTCGCGCAGCCGTCGCAGGTCGCTGTCGGTGGACTGGTCTAACCTTACATCGCCTGCATATCTGTCCCGATCCTCCGGACCCACCAGTATGCGTGCCAGTTCATCGGCCTTGCCCAGAGCCGCCCAGGGTATCAAGAACTGCCCCTTCTCTTGAGCCTCTTCGTAAATGTGTTCAATGAGAATCTTCTGAACAGCAAGCGCTGGTAGTTGATCCTCCGGTGCAGATGAGCGGCGCTTCTTCGTGGCCATGGCCACCTCCCGCGTGGCTCCCGGTAGGTTAGACCGGCAGGCGAGCCCGAAGGTGGAACCTCCAAAATAGTTCCTACACCAGCAGATGGAGTGGACACTTCGTCCTGGCAAGGCCCCTCACGAGGGGTCTCCCTCCATCAGCTCGTCGTACTCGTCCCAGTGCCGCGCTCCATTCCTCCAGCGCTTCCACGGGCAACTTGTCGAGGTTCTCCTCTGTCACCAGCAAGCCGGTCTTGCGAGAGGCGTAGATCAGACGCGGATCGATGCCGGCCGCGGCCATCGCGTCGGCGAGGTCCTTCTCGTAGCGCTCCAGTTCCAGCTCTTGCGGGTCGTCGCACTCGCTATCGGCCCAGGGTCTCGGTAGCCCTCTGATGAGACTCGGTGTGGGTTCTGTCGGCGATCGGTTTCAAAGGCTCCGATGGCTGATTCCGCGATGCGAAATTGTTTCTCAGTATCTATCCGACGTTGACGCCTTCTCGACCAACATTCTAGCGTGGGCAGGCGGTGCGAGGGCCTCTACCCGTGAAGCATCCGTTTGCCCACAGGCCGCTAGATCCACCCTAACGTTAGGACCTTATCTGGAGGAACCCGGCGGGATGAGGGCACAGGGAGGGGGAGGAAGCCGATCGCCGGGTTGCCTTGGATAAGGGCGTTTGAAGGAGGCCGCTCGCGCGGCGGACGCGGTCAAGCTGGCACGGCTATGGGGATTGAATCGAGTTTCGTGGCTTCCGGCGCGCTGTTTTCGGGTTGGTGACTACCACGATGGGACAGAAACGCTGTTTTCCGACAGGGCTGAAGAGTCGTGGTCCATTGAAGCAGCAAAGGTTTTTGTAAAGCAAGTCGATAGTGACGAGCAACTCCGCGAGCACGTTATTTCGGCTACGAGAGACAAAGCCGGGGAGCTGTGACCCTCGGTTCGTTTCGTGGGCGGGCTGGGGCTGAGCGGTCTCGGCAACCATCAATCCAGTTCTGGCACAGATCCCCCATTCAATGGGTCAAGACCACGGCACGCGGGGTCCGCAATCAACAGAACTTCATCAACGCCATCTACTTCCACTGTGGGGGACTGAACTTAGCCCCGGGCCACTAATAATAAAAAGCCGCAAGAGCCCATGGGGCTCATCGCTCAAACCAGCGGTTTTGGTCCGGAGCAAGGCGTCCGAGACCTCCGTCCGCGCTTCCCGCACCTTAGCCCAGCCTCGCCTCTAGATCCTTCCGCGCCTGGCTGATCGCCTCTTGGACCCTCTTCTGCCGCTCGCCGAGGGCCTTGGATCGGGTGTCCAGCGCCTTGGTAGCTTCGACAGCCAATGCCTGCAGGTTCGGTGCCTTGGAGATTTCTTTCTTGAATTTGGTGGTCTTGAGTAGCTTACTCTGCGCCCTGGTGTTTTCTTGCTCGACGTTGACGTGTTCGGCGATACGCTTGCTGAAGACGCTCAGGGTGTCGGCCAGGTTCTCGGCGATTTGCGCTTCGGGGTTTTCGAGGCTGCGGCTGGCCTTGGCGCGCAGTTCCGGCAGGGCGGGCACGTGAAGGATGGCACCTTCGCGCAGGGTGCGGATGTCCCGTAGCTGCGGGTTGGCCTTGAGGATGGCCGCTTCGGCTTTTTTTCGCTGGCGTGGGGTGAGGCTGTTGAAAAGGTTGTCGGCGATTTCGGCTACGGTGCGCTCGCCGCGGAAGGTTGCGATGGGCATAGGGGGTCTCCTTCAACTGCCGATGATGTTGGTGAGGCTCATGTCGGCTGGCACCGGGGCGCCGCCTTGCACCCTGATGTTGCCGGTGCTGGTGTTGCCAATAACGATGGCTCGCTCGATTTGTGGGTGCAGGTGCAGGGTGTCCAGATCGCCCAGGGCGATGAGCCGGTTGTTGCTTGCGTTCAAGGTGGCTGCATGTAGGTCGCCGAGCAGGGGTTCCCTGCCGCCGTCGCCGACCACCTCGCAGTGGTTTTCGGCAAACAGGCAGCTATTGACCGAGGCACAATGATTCAATGGCACACTAGTGCTGTGGCCACGCAACTGGTTGCCGCGGATGGACACGGTCGAGCGTCGCACGGGCAAGGCGATTGCGCGGTTGGCGGTGAGCAGGAAGGCCACGTCGGCCGTGGCGAAGAAGCTGGCAGCGGCGAAGTTGGTGACGACACCAACCGGCTCCGGGGCAATGTTGATGGCGCGCCATTCGATGACGATGGGGTTCTGGCTCGCGTCCGCGATCCGGTCGATGCTGTTGTCGTCAAAGGCCACGCGGTCAAAGGGTGGCAGCAGCCGGGCGGCGGTGACCGCGGCACTGATGCGGTCCGGGCCGACGCCGTAAAAACGATTACCGGCTACCCGTAGCTGCCCCACGGCGGCGCAGCGCAGCGCGTCGATGCCGGGGCTGGTGATGGCTTCGCGCGCCACATTGGCGATGATGTTGTCGAGTATGTCACCCCGTTCCACGCGGATGAGTTGCACGCCGGCAAAGGCGGTGTTGGCGTTGTCTGCCGCCTGGCCCAAGTTGAGGCATTGGTTGCTCGTGAAGCTCAGATTGCCGGCTGCGCCGCCTTCACCCATGACTAGCGCGCCCTGGCCCATGCCGTCGATCATGTTCTCCGAGATGATCGCGCTCTCCAACCGGTGGGTGATGACGATACCGTTGCCGCCAAGGGCCAATAGGCGGTTGACGTTGATGCGGGCGTGGTCCAGGGCTAGTGTAGTGCACCATAAATAATGTAACTTATATTGGCTTCCCATCGTCTCTATTAACAGGAGGCATGGGATGCGAAGAGCACAACCAGTAACTTTGAACACAGCGCAATGCAAGCAGTTGGACCGCTACGCGCGCGGCCGCCAAGTCGCCGTTCGTCTCGCCCTGCGAGCCAGGATTGTCCTGCTGGCCGCCGACGGTCTCGAGAATAAGCAGATCGCCGCACAGCTCGGTGTCTCGCGGCAGCTGGTGGCCCGCTGGCGCACGCGCTTTCTCGAAAGCAGCATCGCCGGCATTGCAAAAGACGCCCCACGGCCCGGTCGTAAACCTGCCGTCTCGAAGCAGAAAGTACAGCAGATCATCCACAAGACCACCCGCGAGAAACCGTCCAACGCCACCCACTGGAGCCGCCGCACCATGGCCGCCGCGGCCGGCGTCAGCGCTTCCACCGTGGGACGGATTTGGCGCGCCCATGGCCTCAAGCCCCACCGCGTCAAGACCTTCAAGCTCAGCAATGACCCGCGTTTCGCCGAGAAACTCGACGACATCGTCGGACTCTATCTCAATCCGCCTGAGCATGCTCTGGTTCTCTCGCTCGATGAGAAGTCCCAAATCCAAGCCCTCGATCGCACCCAGCCCGGCCTGCCGCTCAAAAAGGGACGCGGCCAAACGATGACCCACGATTACAAGCGCAACGGCACGACCACCCTGCTTGCGGCGCTCAACAGCCTTGACGGCAGCGTGATCGCCGAGTGCATGCCCCGACACAGCCACCAGGAATGGCTGCGCTTCCTGCGCTTAATTGACCGCCGCACTCCCAAGGACAAACAGCTTCATCTCATCGTGGACAACTATGCCACCCACAAGCATGCCGCTGTGAAGCGTTGGCTCGATCGTCACCCGCGCTTCCACATTCATTTCACCCCGACCTCGGCGTCGTGGCTGAACATGGTCGAGCGATTCTTTCGCGATCTCACCGTCAAGCGCCTGCGCCGCGGCGTGTTTCGCAGCGTGGACGAGCTCGTCGCCGCCATTGACGACTACATCGCCCAGCACAACGGGCATCCCACGCCCTTCATCTGGACCGCGACCGCCTCCGACATCCTCGAGAAAGTCAAGCGCGGACGTGCCGCCCTGCATAAGGTGCAATCTGCTTGACGCACTACACTAGGGGATCGAGGCCCTCTTCGAGGACGATGCCGTCGCCGCTTTTAGCGCCCAAGCCGGCGATTTCGTTGCGCTCGATGGCCAGGGCATCCACGCCGGCACGGATGCCGTGGCCGGCGGTGTAGATCACGTTGTCGGTCATGGCCATGGGGGAGCCGGGCAGCACGGCGCCGGTAGCGACGATGGCGGCCTGGTTGCCGACCAGCATGAAGTTGCCCTCGATGCGCGTGTTGGCATAGTGCAGGCTGGAGCCATCGAAGCTCACAGCCCGCTGGCTGCAGAAGAAGAGGTTGTGCGCCGCGCGCAGTTCGCCGGTGAGCACGAAGTTGCGATCGCCACTGACTGTAGCAATGCCGCGTTCGGCGACGATGGCGCTATCCGTGATGCTGGCCCCGAGGATGTTGCCTGACAAGCCGATACCCACACTCGTGGCGTCGCCCACCGCGAGACCGAGCACGTTGATGTGTTCTACACGCAAGTCGACGACATTACGCGCGGCGATGATGGAAGTGACTTCCGCACTGGCGGCCGAGCCGATCGCGGTGAGGTTTTCCAACGCCACGCTGGTGCTGTCGGTGATGCTGAGAATGCTGCCGAGCTGGCTGCCGACGAGCTGCGTGTTCAAGCCCTGGCCACGGATGCGCAGAGAACGGGCGCCATCCACGTTGAGCGTGTCGGCGATGTTGTAGGTACCGATGCCAAGGCAAATGGTGCCACCCGCGTCCTTGATGCTGTCGATGGCTTGCTGAAGGGTCGCGGTGCCGCCGTTGTGGCCTTCGGCGCTCACGCACACGGTGCAGTCGCAGCCTTCGCCCTCGAAAATCGGCGGCCACAGCGTGCGGCAGTCGGTTTCCGTGTCTGGGAAATTGACGATGGCCAGCCGCGCGTAGTGGTGATGGATGCCCAGCGGCGGAGCATCGTCGAGCATTTCGATGCTCGCATCGATGCTGCGCGCGGCGAACACCCAGTAGTCACCGCTCTTGAACTCGCCGCCGGCCGGGTCGAGGTCGAAGTCGACCAGGATGCCGTGTTCGAGGAACAGGCGTGTGCCCGAAGCCAGGATGACGATCTCGCCCGTGCTGACGGGGTCGTTCAGATCCTGCTCGGCGGTGCCGTCCTCACGGCGCACTTGGCCCGACTGATCCCAGCGGCGCACGCGGGTGTTGCGCGCGGCATCGGTGGCGAGCAGATACGGCCTCAATGAGCCGATCATCCGCTCAATGCTGATCCCGCGCGTCCTGCTCGTCAGCTCTCGCACTCGCGCTTGGAACCTTTGCAACGCCTCGGGCGATATCAATCGCTGAGGCTCCGCTCCGGTCGTCAAGCGAAAGCCTAAGAACTTCCGATCGTTGGGTCGAGCCACCGCACTCTTCGATTTGTTGACCTTGAGTCGGAGTTTCTTTGTAAGAAACTTACAGACGCCGGCCATCACCCGTTCCCCCGCCCTGCGACTGCGAACGTAGATGTTACAGTCGCCGGCGTAGCGGCAGAAGCGATGGCCGCGCCGTTCCAACTCGCGATCCAAATCGCCGAGCACGAGGTTCGACAACAACGGCGACAACGGTCCGCCTTGTGGCGTGCCTTCGTCGGCAGGACTCACCAGCCCGTCGTCCATCACCCCGACGGTTAGAAACGCCCGGATGAGTTTCAGCAATCGCTTGTCGGGGACACGTTTGGCGACACGAGCCATCAGCAGGTCATGGTTGACTCGATCGAAGAACTTCTCCAGATCGATGTCTACGACCCACTGATAGCCTGCGGCGACGTAGGCTTGCGCCTGAGTCACCGCCTGATGCGCCGAACGTCCCGGTCGGAAGCCATAGCTGTTGTTGGAAAACGTCGGGTCCCAGCGCTTCTGCAGAACCTGCAAGACCGCTTGCTGGATCAGTCGGTCGAGCACCGTAGGGATGCCCAACTTCCTGACCCCGCCGCCGGGCTTCGGGATTTCCACCCTGCGCACCGGTTGCGGTTTGTACGTTCCTTGAAGCAACTGTTCCCGGATGGCTGGCCAGTGCTTGCGAAGGTCGTCCAGCGTTTCGTCGATGGTCTTGCCATCAACACCCGGACTCCCTTTGTTACCCCGAACTTGTTTCCAAGCCTTTACGGGATTGCTTCGCTCGCACACCTCCTCCATCAGTCGTTCTTCTCGCGCCGGGCTTTCAGATTCCCGCTTCACCGCGGACGGTTCGGTCCCTTGCCGAGCGCGCCTCGGGGCTTCACCCTTTGGCTCGTCCATGAAGGCCAGTCGTTGCTGGGTTTTCTGCCGCTTGCCGTCCATGAGTTGCGAGTCTTACTTGCCGCTCTCTTCCGTTCGGGCCTTCGGCCATCGTTCTCGGTTCGGCCTATCTGTTGGCTCCGTTTTTCGACTTGTGGAGTGCCTTACTAGCCTTGCCGACTGCATGGCCTACTATGCCCTCTGCTGACTTCTGCGCCCCGATCAGGTCGCCTCGCGGCTCCCCCAGTCCCAAACAGCGGGACGGAACGCAGACCTCCCGGGGTAAGTCTGACCGCCTTCGCCGCACACCTGCCGAATCTACAGCCTTGGCCCTTGATGGAACTGGACTTCGCGATCAGTTGTCCGCTCGTCCGACCAAAGATGCCCCTTATCCGGTTTCTGTTCGTCAGGTCGCGGTTTTGTTCCACGCTTCCTCTGGACCCCGCCTCGCGACGACGCCCTTGCGCTTCCCTAGCACTTCACCTCCATCAGGCTGTGCAGAGGACTTTCACCTCCAAGCTGTCAGACATGCCCGGCACACAACCAAGCCGCTATGCGCGGCGGACGCCTGCGGCGTGGGTGGCAAGGGAAGAGTAGAGTCGGTCGCAGAGAAGGAGGTTCTCTGTGACGATACTCACCCAGCGGATGCGAGAAGAGCTCGTACGCCGCAACTACGCTGAAACAACGATTCGCACCTATCTACGATCCGTCGAGCAGTTTCGAGAATACGCTCGAAAGAGGCTCGATCATCTCGGTCCGGACGATATGCGCCGCTACCAGGCGTACCTGCTCGAGAACAAGAAACTCGCCGTCGGCACGGTCGTCCTGCACGTCAGTGCACTGCGGTTCCTTTACGTCAAGGTGCTCGGGCGGCGCGACATGAAGCAGGAGCTGCCCTATCCGAAGCATCGCAAACGCCTGCCGACCATTCTGAGTCCCGAGGAGGTGGCGCGCCTGATCGACTCGGCGCGCACCCTATCGCACCGCGCGATGCTGATGACGCTGTACTCGGCGGGGCTGCGTCGCGCCGAACTGTGCCGCCTCAAAGTTGCCGACATCGACAGCCAACGAACGATGCTTCGTGTCGAACGCGGCAAGGGCGGCGTGGATCGCGAAGTGCCCCTGAGCCAAGAGCTTCTTGAGACGCTGCGCGAGCATTACCGCTGGATACGGCCCAAAACGTACTTGTTCCCCGGCACGATCAACAACTGGCGCGTCGACAAACCCATCACACCGAAGGTCGTCTGGACGGCGGTTCGCGAGGCGACCGAACGCGCTGGGATCCGCAAGCGCGTTACACCCCACACGCTGCGGCATTGTTACGCCACGCACCTGCTCGAATCCGGCGCTGATCTGCGAACCATTCAACTGCTCATGGGGCATGTCGATATCGAGGCCACGACGGTCTACCTACACCTTTCCCAGAAGCACTTGCAAGCGGCGGCGAATCCGTTGGATCAACTCGCGATTTCCCCTACAGCGCGCATCGAACGTTCGCGCAGACTACACAAGCCGGCATGAGCCGGCCCACCTTCGAGGTGGCCGATCTCATCCAGGCGCAGGGCGACCGCTTCGTGGATCGCTATCGATCGTGGCTCAGCTTCCAGCAACTGAATGTGCTGCAAGCGATCGGGCGCTGTCGCACGGCGGCCTTGGGCGGCCACGTTGATGTTTGTCCGCGCTGTGATCAGCAGGCGATCTCGTATAACTCCTGTCGTAATAGGCACTGTCCAAAGTGCCAGGCGCAAGCGCGCCAACGCTGGCTCGCCGCGCGCGAGCAAGAAGTCTTAGGCGTGCCCTACTTTCACGTCGTCTTCACCCTGCCGCACGCACTCAACATGCTTTGCGAGCAGAACCCGGCGGTCCTCTACGGCTTGCTGTTCTGGGCCAGCGCACGGACTCTGTTGGAAGTGGCGGCAAACACGAAGCATCTCGGCGCAAAGATTGGCTTTCTGGGCATCTTGCATACCTGGGGGCAGAACCTGCTGCTTCATCCCCATCTCCACTGTGTCATTCCAGCCGGCGGACTTTCTTCCGACCGCACCCGCTGGGTCCGTCCCAAGTATGCTTTCTTTCTGCCGGTGAAAGTGCTCAGTCGCGTCTTTCGAGGCAAGTTCGTCGACGGCTTACGGCGAGCTCACCGGCATAAGCAGCTCCGCTTCGGCGGCCCGCTTACCGCCCTCGAAGAATCGAAAAACTTTGCGGCTTTCCTGCGCACCCTGTTCCGTCAGGACTGGGTCGTGTACGCCAAGCCGGCTTTCGGCGGACCGGCGCAGGTGCTGCGTTATCTGGGCCGCTATACCCATCGCGTCGCCATCAGCAATCACCGCTTGCTGGCTTTCGACGGCGAGCGCGTCACTTTCCGTTGGAAGGGCTACGCGCACGGCAACCAACAGCGGAAGATGACACTCCGTGTTGCAGAGTTTCTGCGGCGCTTTGTCCAACATGTGCTGCCACGAGGTTTCGTTCGCATCCGGCAGTTCGGCTTCTTGGCCAACCGCTGCCGCAAAGCTCTGCTCGCACTCGCCCGCCAGTTGCTCGCGTCGGCGCTGGAACCACGGCAGCCTAGTTCGCAGGCGTCCGCCGACACACTGACCTGGCGATGCCCCCGCTGTTCCACGCCGATGCGAATCGGGCCCCAGCTTACGCCGGCCCAACTCGCTCTCCAATGCAGCTACTTCGACAGCTCGTAAGGCACCCGCCACAGTCTGGCGCAAAGACGTGCAACCGCACGCCGCGGCGGTCGTGTGTCCGTGCACCTAAAGCCATGTGCAAATCCGCTCTTGTCACAGTGTCTCAACCCCGCGGATCGCCGATCCGATCTCTGTACTTGCCTTGTCGCGGCTGCTCGGCCATCCTCGCGACGCCTGCGGCGACTCGCAGCACCGCCTGACGTGGTTCGTAGCTCCATAGTCGTCCGCCCCGCCCAGCGGCTTCCTTCAAGTCGCCCTATCGAAACTGCCTCGGACCCGGCTTCCTCGCCTTCTCTCCCATCTTCGTGCTCCGAGGCAGCCCCGATACGGCACTAACGACTAGGGGGGATTTAGCCGTCAGCCCACATTGTCTCAGAGCCTGCTGGTGGACCGGGAGTGGAAGTCGTTCTCGTGCCACAGCTTGCGACGGGCGACTCGGAACTCAACCGCCCGGTAAGAGCTCGCTTCGTCCTGATCGGGTGTCAGTGAGCTATTCTTTAGTGTTCTGAGCATGACACGTGTCCGCTTTGCGCCCTCGCCCACTGGTTACCTTCATATCGGGGGCGCTCGAACATTCATCTTCAATTGGCTTCATGCTCGCCACCAGGGCGGTGTCGTCGTTCTCCGCATCGACGATACTGACGTCGAACGGAACACGCAGACCTCTCTCCATTCCATCAACGAAGGTCTCCAATGGCTCGAACTAGGCTGGGACGAGTTCTACCGTCAGTCCGACCGCCTCGATCTCCATCGCCAGGCCGCCTGGGCTATTTTCGAAAAGGGGCTTGCATATCGCGACTTCACGCCCGCCTCTACGGTGCTTGAGAATCCCAGCGGAGGATGGCTTTTCAATCCGGGTATGCGCGAGCTCACCCGCGAGGAGAGCGATCGCCGGGCCGACGCGGGCGAACCCTTCGTCCTACGCTTCAGAGTGCCGCGCGACTCACGCCCCGAGGTTGTTGTATCGGATCTCGTCTACGGGACCGTGAGCAAGGCTACCGGCGACCTCGAGGATTTCGCGCTGCTGCGCTCGACCGGCATGCCGACCTATCACATGGCCTCCTGCGCTGACGATGCCGATCTCCGCATCACGGACGTCCTGCGTGGCCAAGAACATCTGGCGAATACGTTCAAGCACGTGCTGATCTTCGAAGCGCTTGGCGTCGAGGCGCCGAGGATGGCTCACCTGCCGCTGTTGATGGCGCCTGACGGCGCGAAGCTGTCAAAACGCATCCACGGCCCGGTGGTTAGCGTTACAACATATCGCGACGCCGGTTTCCTGCCGCATGCCTTCATAAATTTCCTTTCCCTGTTGGGGTGGTCGGCCAAGAATGACCGTCAGAAGATGTCGCGCGACGAGCTTGTCGAGCTCTTCTCGCTGGACGGCACCAACCGCAGCAACGCAACCATCAACTTCACTGACGAGGAACCCTTCGATCCCAAGGCCTTGTGGCTGAATGCTGAGCACATCCGGGCGCTCGATATCGATGACCTCGCACAGCAATTGATGCCCTACGCCCACCAAACCGGGTTTACGAACGCCACGCCGGAAAAGCTTCGCGCCATAGCTCCGCTGATCCGTGAGCGAATCCGCTTATTGAGCGATGTGAGTACCGTCGCCGATTTCTTCTTCACGGAACCTCAGTCCTACGATCCCGCCGAGCTCATCCCCAAGAAGGGAGATGCTGCCTTGGCTGCGCAGGCGCTCCGTAAGTCGAAGGAAGTTCTGGCAACCGTGCCCGCCTTCGATCACGCAACACTTGAGGCAGCGCTTCGCACCGCTGCGGATGAACTCAAGGTGAAGGCGGGACAGATGTTCCAGCCCGTCCGCGTCGCGGTGTGCGGACGCAAGAATGCGCCGCCGCTTTTCGAAACACTCGAGGTGCTCGGGCGTGACACCGTGCTGGCCCGCCTCGAGTTTGCTTTAGGAATTGTCTAATGAAGGACGCCGATTCACCCCGTTCGAATTTCGTTCGTGATTTGATTCTCTCCGACACAGAGAGCGGGAAACATGGCGGACGTGTGCACACCCGCTTTCCACCAGAACCCAATGGCTACTTACACGTCGGCCACGCCAAGAGCATCATGCTCAACTTCGGCCTCGCGGAAGAGTTCGGCGGCAAGTGCAATTTGCGCTTCGACGACACCAATCCCATCAAGGAAGAGTCCGAGTACGTAGGGTCGATCATCGAAGATGTGCGATGGTTGGGCGGCGATTTCGGCGACCGGCCCGTCTACGCATCCAACTACTTCCAGCAGTTGTACGATTGGGCCGCCGACCTCATCAAGAAAGGCAGGGCCTATGTTTGCGACTTGAGCAGCGACCAGGTGCGAGAGACGCGCGGCACACTGACCGAAGCAGGAAAGAACAGTCCTTATCGGGAGAGAAGCGTCGAGGAGAATCTGGACCTCTTCGCGCGCATGAAAGACGGCGAGTTCCCTGACGGCTCGCGCACCCTGCGCGCCAAGATCGACATGGCCTCGCCGAATCTCAACATGCGGGATCCGGTAATGTACCGAATCCTGCACGCCGAGCATCATCGCACGGGCAATCGTTGGTGCATTTATCCCATGTACGACTGGACGCACGGTCAGTCCGACTCCATCGAGGGCGTCACCCACTCGATATGCACGCTTGAGTTTGAAGATCATCGTCCACTCTATGACTGGTTTCTCGATCAGCTCGGCGTCTTCCATCCGCAGCAGATTGAGTTCGACCGCTTGAGCCTGACGTACACCGTAATGAGTAAGCGCAAGCTGCTGCAACTTGTGCAACAGGGCGTGGTGGAAGGCTGGGATGATCCCCGAATGCCGACGATTAAGGGGATGCGCCGGCGTGGCTACTCGCCGCAAGGTTTGCGCAATTTCGCACGCAATCTCGGCGTGTCGAAGACGAGCGGCGTCACGGAATTTGAGAATCTTGAACATTACATCCGGGGGGATCTGAACCGGACGGCTCCGCGCGTGATGACGGTCTTGCGCCCCCTCAAGCTAGTGTTGACGAACTATCCCGAAGGCCAAGTCGAGTTCGTGGAAGCCATCAACAACCCCGAGAACGCGGATGCAGGCACGCGATCAGTACCCTTTCGCCGCGAACTCTGGATCGAGCGAGAGGACTTCCGCGAGGTACCTCCAAAACGCTACTATCGACTTTATCCGGGGAATGAAGTCCGACTGCGGTATGGCTACATCATCAAGTGTGACCATGCCGTGAAAGACCCCGTTACGGGCGAGATCACCGAGATTCACTGCACATACGATCCACAGACGAGCAGCGGCCAGAGAACGCGGAGAGTGAAGTCAACCATTCACTGGGTTTCGGCAGCGGAGGCGATTCCAGTAGAGGTTCGGCTCTATGACAAGCTGTTCACCGCCGAGAATCCGAATGAGTCGCCCGAGGGTCAAGATTTCACGATGTACTTAAACCCGAAATCGATCGAGGTAGTCCACGGCAAAGCCGAGCCGTCGCTGGCGAGTGCCCGGTCTGGCGACCGCTATCAGTTCGAGCGTGTTGGGTATTTCTGCGCGGATACGTCGTCGAAGGCCGAGCGGCTCGTCTTCAATCGTACTGTCGAGCTGCGGGACACATGGGCGAGGCTTCAGAAGCGATTGTAAGGAGCCTCGGTGCCGGCAGACCGGGATCCTTCAGCCCCCCCGCGGTCGGCTGAAGGGAGTAGAATGATCCTGGAATGCACGTTCGAGAGTACAAGCCGGACCAGTCCTTTCGAGGCTCCATTGACACGATGGACGAGATCGAGGATTTCAAAACGTACGTGGCAGAGTACTTTTCGTGGAAAGTGCCGCGCCACGGCGAGGCAGTCTTTACAGACTTGGATGACGCAGAGGAGTTTTTGTTCAAGATGTATGCAGAAACGACTCCAGATCTTCTTCCAGCCGAGCGCCGGTCACGATGGGTCCCTGCGACCGGCCGTCAAGGAGTGATCGATTCGGATTCGGGGCGAGAAACGGCCAACTCATGATCTAGGGTGGATGGATGCGGCTTCTTCCTTGAATCTACCGATGCCAACAAGGGCTATCCGCCCCTCAGTGGACAAGGCCAATCGACCACTGTGTTTGTAACGACTTCCTGAATGTTCCCAAGGACTCCCCTCCGAGTCTGATGCCGGAAGCGCCGTTTGTCCAGATCGCTCCCCCGTTCTTGGCCAAGCTGCTGCACGGTGTTCGTCGAAAACAACGAAACCGGCCAGCAATCCGTCATCGCTCGGTCAGACCGAACCAAAGTCAGCTCATGCCTATCTCGAATGCCTTCGCGTAGTTTGCTGATCAAGCGACCGTCATCGATCGCAAAGGACTCCCCCTCGGGGCCCTCCACGTCCACGATCCGATCGGAAGTGTCTGCGTAGACAGGGGTAAGACCGGGCGCGATCCCTCGGCCTCCTCCAGATTACTCGGCTTCGACATCTGATCAGCTTGCCGGTAGGTTGCACGATACAAGAGCATCTGTTTCTGCTCTCGCCCGATGAAGAAAGGGAATCCCTTCGGTGCGGCCGAGCTGCGAAAAGCGTAGACACGGTCCCCGTAGATTCCGGAGAAGCCGACAAAGGCCTCCTGCAACTCTTCTCCGCGCATGCTCTTGACCGGATACCGCCATAAGCTTTCGACGCGCCCGATCACTCTCGTTTGGGTTCTTCTCTAGCGGATGCCGGTCCGATTCTACCTCTTCGCGGTAGCTGTCGCGAATAACCGATGTCACTCGCCACGGGCCCAGGCCCTCGGTAGCCCTTTGATGGAACTCGCTTTGGGTTCTGTCGGCAGCTGACTCCAGAGGCTCGGACGGCTGGACCCGCGCCCCCAAATCAGCTGTAACGGCGCAGCGTTTACCTCTGGGCTCACCCAACCTCGAGGGGGTTGCGGCGTACGGTTAAGGTCCGCATTCCACCTTTTCTTGCTATTGCGTTTTCCCTCGGCATTTATGAGATACCGTCGAGTCTGTGCGAAAACCGCTTTCGCGGCTTGGCGAGGGCCCTGCCCTGATGCGGTTGGCAGCGCACTCAAAAGGGAACTGCCTGTGGACTGCCGGTGTCGTGCCTCGGCGCAGGCTTGACCCACGTCTCGCGGGTCAGGCTCTGATTCCCGCCGAGAGGCCAGTTTTGGCAAGGGGCAGCCCGTGCGCCAGTAGCCTTATCATCCAACTAGGGCCGTGATCTCTCGATTGGCCGGCAACTGCGTCGGCGAGAAGATCTCGATGTAGTGGAAGTCCCGCCCGGAGGGTGTGCCCGCGATCCTCTTCGTCCAGTCGATGCCCATCGCGGAGTAGATGGTCGTGGCGATGTCCTCCATATAGATCGAGCGATTCTGCCCCCAGCCCGGGTCGACGATCTTGGCGCCTTGTTCGTCGGTCTCGCCGATCACCTGGCCCGGCTCGATGCCGCCACCCGCGAACAAGCCGGTGAATGCGTACTGGCAATGGTCGCGGCCCGCGATGCTGGTAAGCTCACCGGGCGGACGGGCGCGTGGGCTCGTCCCTACTAGTAGTAGAGCGGCCCGAGGAAAGCACTCGGTCGAAAACTCGGCGTACAGGGTCGTCGAGTTGGTGACACCCCTTAACAGTCCGGGCTCGGCAGCAAGGCTGCTTAGCTGATAAAAACTCCTGTTCTTTTGTGAAGAATGATGAGCAGGATGGATGGGAAAGCGCTAGAATGGTAGCGTAGTAGCGGCCCCGACGGAAGATGGAACCTTCCGCCGAGGCCTTTCGCCACCACGGGCACAAGGACCGTGACGACGACAGTACCATTCTAACGGCCTTGTGTCCGTGTGTGGCTTTTCCGCCCAAGGGGAAGGCCATCATGGACGTGCATGCGATTTTGAAGGAGCTCCATCAGGAGCGCGAGCTGTTGAACCAGGCGATCGTGACGCTGGAGATACTGGCGCACGGGAAGGGCAAGCGGCGGGGCCGTCCGCCGCGTTGGTTGCGCGAGGCCCGACAGGACAATCCCTCACGGCCCGGGACCCAGGGCCGGAAATCGGAAAAAGTTGAGCGGTTGAACCGTTGAGCCCGCGAGGTGGGCGGACGGGCGCGGGGCCCCGTCCCTACGAGTGGGTAGAGTCTTACGCCACGTGAGGGCCGGGCGGGAGTCTGTTCACGCCTGCGAGGTAGTTTCTTGTTCCATCAACCGCTGGATGGTCAACAGGTTCATCATCAGGCGGGGCTCGGGATGGTAGTTGTCCTGGCGGGTTGCGCCGGGTTGGAACGTGATCTTGCGGTCGGCGTAGCTGATGTAGGTGGAATAGCCCTGTGAGCGGAGAGAAAACTTCTCATCCGAAGTCTTCTGCGCCAGGCCGAACGCGTCGGCGGCCCACCAGGCTCTGCTGTGCTCATAGGCCTTCAGGGTGGCTACCAGCACCTCGTTGAGCGCCCACTCGCTCTTCATGTAGTGGTATTCGCCGGTCATCGGCATTCGAACGCCGTAGCCGGCAAGAAGCTCCGGCCATTGATAGCAGCCTTGCCCCACGTTCACCCACTCGGCGAGGCCGCCGTACACATGGTCCCAGCCGATGTCGAAGTGGCGGCCGATACGCTCGACGCAGGTGTCAAGGATGGCGTCGTCTCTGCGGCGCTGTGCCTCCTCCATAGCGATCCAGAGGCACTGCAGCGCTCCGCCGAGCATACAGCGGTACCGCTCCTCGGCGGGGCGCGTGAAATCCTGGTTCAGTACTTCGGTGTAGAGACAGATCTCGGGGTTGAAGTGCTTGTCGAACAGCGCTTCGAAGCTGTGGCCGGCGATGCGGGCGACCTCGGGGTCGTCCCAATGGTTGAGGATCTGTGTGGCCGTCTGCAGGTTGACCATCCAGATGCCTTGTGAGCGCTGGCGTTCCTTCTCGCATCCCGGGTCGCGAAAATCCGGCTTCTCGACTTCGGCATAGAGGCGCTTGAGCAGGTCGAGCGCAACGTCGCGAGCCTCGTCGTCGCCGGCGGCGTGGGCGTATTCCTGGAGACCCTCGGCAAGAAAATACTGGCCGTAAATGTATCCTTGGTAGGGCCGGACCACTTCGCCTTCCCGGGATAGCAGTTCAGCCCACCAGCCGTCCGGCTGGCGGGCATGCTGGAAGAGAAATTCTTTGACCCGGCCGACAATTTCCAGATACCGCGGCTGCTGCCCGAAGCGGTTGTAAAGGTGGCTGTAGACCCACAGCCCGCGTCCCTGATGACTCAGCAGCTTGTTGCTATCAACCTGGGCGCCGTCGTAGTCAAGGCCTGTGATGATGCCGCCGTACTCGTTGTCGATGCCGTGTTCCTCCCAGAAGGGCAGGAGGGAATCGAACAGCTCCTCCTCGTAGTGCCTCTTCAACTCGGGAAGCGTCATGCCGGCCAGACGGACCTTGGGCGAGGTGGTCGGGCCGTCCGGCGAGGTGGGCGAACAACCGCCGGATCCCGCCAGGGTGGCCGCGGCGGCCGCCGACGCGGCGGTTAGGAAAGACCGCCGGTTCGGCAGAGTCCCATCACCTTCGCGAGGCTCTCGGGCCAGAGGAGTCGAGCCATGGTCATTGTGGGGGATCATGCCGTGTCCTTCTTCACAGCTTCACGCATGGCGGTTCAACGAGTTTTCGCGCCGAGCTTTTCGAGGAACTTGGGAGGGCGGAGCATCGACGCGTTGCAGTTCGGTTCGATTCTACCGCGCCGGGCCAAGACCACGGATGCGGTAAAACACCGGCTGGCGCGCGTCAACCGAATCGCCGGGCGGCGCGGGCGCGGGCCTTGGCGGCTTCGATCTCCCGGTCACGCGCAGGGGCCGCGGTGACGAGGGAGTCGAGCAGATGGTGAGCGATGTGGGAGACCTCATCAACGGCCCGATCGAAGGCGGCCTCGTTGGCTCTTGACGGTTTGGTGAACCCGCTGAGCTTGCGAACGAACTGAACCGACGCCGCGTGAATCTCTTCGTCGGTTGCGGGCGGATCAAAGTTGAAGAGTGTTTTGATGTTTCTGTACATGGCTTGGCTGGGGGTTATGGATGCTCCGCCCAAATCATGGAGGGCGAGCAGAGACCCTCGCGAGTTTGACCCGTCATAGTCACGGGCAGCTTGTTGGAGACGATCTCCTCCAGTAGAGACTTGGCTCGTCCCGACATGCCATCGAGCGTTGCTTCTGTCCCAGACGGGCGGTCGATCAGAATCGCAGGCTTGCCGTAGCATGAGGTCCCGTCGTCGAGCATGAAACGGTCGTTACATCGCTCTCGCTGCTTTCGCTTCCATTCCCCGGTGGGCTTGGTGATGCCTATGTAGGGACCACTCTTGACCAACGATGGCGGACTAACCCCGCCGCAATCTGGCTGCCGCGATATCAGTGCCCTGATTACCGCCTTCTTCCCACCGGCGCGATCGTTGGAGTGGTCCGGCTCGAACGAACCAAGCTCCTCGGGCCTCGGGCGCAGCACTCGGTAGCCCCGGCCCGCGACGTCGAGATAGGTCTTCTCGAGGCCCTGCCTTTCGGTGGTCGAGAGCCTGTGCCAGTATCCGCCCCGCGCCTCGTAGACGTCTACCAGTCCATACACGTTGGTGCGGGCGCTCTGGTAGGAGTAGCTGTAGCATTGGGCGAAGACCAACTCGACGCCGCCGTGCTTGTTCCAGTCGGCGAAGTCGAGCACGCCCTTGCCTCCGAGCGGTTCCCATGAGAAGTCGACACGGTAATAGCCCTCGGCTTCCCAGGGTGAGGGACGTCCTTCTCCGTCGGAGAGGATCGTCGTTAGGCGTGATCTGGCTGTGCAGCGGCCAACTCCCTGGGTGAAGTGATTCAGTATCAAGTCCTGACGGCCGTCGCCGTCGAGGTCCGCGAGCCAAGCCAGGGAGTAGCCGAGCCCACCGCCGATTCTCATAAAGACCTTCCAGGGCCGCCCGGAAGGGCCAACTCCTTCGACGAGGATCGCCCCTTTCGAGTCGTCAGGCCGAATCGTGAACGGGCCGCGCGAACGGGCCCAGGCTCGCCGTACATGTACTGCCGATCAGAGAGCGGACCGATGTATGTCTGTTGGATCGGTTCGGAGCCGCTGAGCACGGAGATTGCCGGCAGAGCCCAAAGAGTGACGGCGAGGCCCGTGGCTTTCACGCTATCTGGAACATACCACGACGAACCGGCAGCCGACGGTGCCGGTAGGTAGTTTCGCAAGCCAGGTTCAGTCGAGCGTATAAAACTCGTAGCGGATCGACCAGCGGTCGGCCTGGCCGGACCCGATCTTGAGGTCGATGAAGGGCTCGGGGCACAGCGTCGTGTGGGGCGACCAGAACTGTAACTTCGACATCGGCTTGTCGGTTGCCATGCGGACGCCGGCCTTCACCCTGCGGTTTTCGATGGCGAAGCGGTGGTCGTCGGCGGTCGCGCGGTAACCGTCGAAGAGCGTGATGATGTACTCGCCCTGCGGGATCTCTTTGCGGTAGGTCAGCTCGCGGCCGCGTACCTGCCCGTAGCCCTTGAGGTCGCGGTCGGCGGTAAGTTCAAACGGGAAGCGTACGACGAAGTCGGGGCCGGTGGGTTGGTTGTCGATCACGAAGAAGTTGTGGTTGTAGACGTCGGTCTCGATGGTCTTCTTGCCGGTGTTGGCTAGGACGTGGTCGATGACCAGCTCGGGCCTGCCGGGCGTGAGAGTCAGGCGCTTGGTGTAGTGATACCCGTAGCCGGTTGCCGGGTCCGCGACTTCGTGGACGAACTCGATCCAGTTCTTGCCGCGGCTGGTCGTCCACCGGCCCGGGTCGGCCACCTTGTAAGTGTGCCGCCAGCGGAAGTCCTCCTCCTTGGGCTTCTCGCAAACACCGATACCGATGCGCATGAAGGTCCCGCCGGGCGGCACCTCGTCGTAGCCGAGCGCCTTGGCGTTGGTGCTGAAGGACTCGACCGGGCCGGTGATGCGGTCGTGCAGGTAAGGGTCGTCGGACTTCTGCCACTCGCCGAAGTACTCATGGCCCGCGTACGTCAGACTGTAGATGACGCCCGACCAGTCGAATCGGGTGCCGCGGTAGTAGCCGTTGTCGGGGTCGGGGAGGTAGAGCTTGGCTGTGATCGGGCCGTTCGAGATTTCGGCGGAAGGGTGGTCGGCGGCAGCGAGCGCCGTTGACACGAGCAGACCGAGAGCAATGAGACTGCGACGCATGACCGAAGGATAGCCCTTTCTCGGGGAGGTCGCCAAGGACCGCTAAGACGCTAGGGCGTGTTAACACTAAGTCGCAAAAGCTGCTATACTCGGAGGTATGGAGATCACCGAGCAGCAATACCGCCGCATCGAGCCGGTCCTGCCCCGCCAGCGCGGCAATGTGAGCCTGCCGAACCTCACGGTTTTGAACGCCATGTTGTATGTCGCCGAGCAGGGCTGCAAATGGCGCGGCTTGCCTAAACGCTTCGGTAACTGGCACACCATTTATACCCGCATGAACCGCTGGTCGAAGAACGGCGTGCTCGACGCCGTCTTCGAGAAACTGCAGCGCGAGCAGCTGGCCCGCATCCGAATCGAAGCCGTGTCAATGGACTCGACCATCGTGAAGGCTCATCCCGACGGCACGGGCGCGTTAAAAAAACGGTCCGCAAGCGATCGGCAAATCCCGCGGCGGATGGACCACCAAGATTCATATGGTTGCCGCAAATGCTCGAACGGCGATAACCTTCGCTCTCTCGCCCGGCCAAGCGCACGACGCCCAGCAGGGCCGCGAACTTGCTCGGTGGTCTGGGGCCACTGCCCGAGCCGCTGCCGCTGCTGATGGACGGCGCCTATGAGGACGATCAGACACGCCAACTGGCTTTGGATTTCGGATGGATTCCCGTCGTGCCGCCCCGGCGCACCCGCCTGGAGCCGTGGGAATACGACCGAGCGCTCTATCGCCGCCGCAACGAGATCGAGAGACTCCTCCGACGGCTCAAGGGATTCCGCCGCATCTTCTCCCGCTTCGACAAGCTCGACGTCATGTTCCTCGCCTTCCCCCACTTCGCCCTCATCGTCGAGGCTCTACGTTTCGATACCCTACGTTAGCGTTAACACCCCCTAGTGTAGTGCGTCAAGCAGATTGCACCTTATGCAGGGCGGCACGTCCGCGCTTGACTTTCTCGAGGATGTCGGAGGCGGTCGCGGTCCAGATGAAGGGCGTGGGATGCCCGTTGTGCTGGGCGATGTAGTCGTCAATGGCGGCGACGAGCTCGTCCACGCTGCGAAACACGCCGCGGCGCAGGCGCTTGACGGTGAGATCGCGAAAGAATCGCTCGACCATGTTCAGCCACGACGCCGAGGTCGGGGTGAAATGAATGTGGAAGCGCGGGTGACGATCGAGCCAACGCTTCACAGCGGCATGCTTGTGGGTGGCATAGTTGTCCACGATGAGATGAAGCTGTTTGTCCTTGGGAGTGCGGCGGTCAATTATTGAATCCCGCAAATTATTATGACACTTTTTGACAGTGTGGAGCATCTATATATGTATGGGCAACCCCAAAGGTGTGAAGCGGGATTTCAAGGCGCTGGAGAAGCGCCGTTTCGAAGCGATGCGGCTGCTCCACCAAGGCCACAATCAGTCCGAGACGGCGAGACGGCTGAACGTCGCTCGCCAAACCGTCAGTGAGTGGCGGCGGCAATACCGCGAGCAGGGTGCGGCCGGACTCCGCCAGGCCGGACGCGCCGGACGCAAGCCGCTCCTCGATGCCGCACAACGCGAACGCCTGACGTCGCTGCTGCTGGAAGGCCCGGAAGCCCACGGCTTCCCAACGCCCCTGTGGAGCTGTCCGCGGGTGGCTCGGCTGACCGGAGACGAGTTCGGGGTCGCATACCACGCAGGCCACGCCTGGAAGATCCTGCGAGCGCTCGACTGGAGCCCGCAACGCCCGGCCGGAAAGGCGCGCGAGCGCAACGAAGAGCGGATCCGCACCTGGAAGCGCAAGACCTGGAAGCGCATTAAAAAAAAGCCCAAAACGAAGGCCGTACGCTCGTCTTCATCGACGAAAGCGGATTGAGTCAGAAGCCGCATCGCTGCCGCACCTGGGCGCCACGTGGCCAAACACCGGTGCTGCAGTTTAACTTCAACTGGGAGAAGCTTTCCGTCTCGGCGGGGCTGACGCTGCGTAACTTCTACTTCCGGCTCTATCCCGGTGCGATCGGCAAAGAGCAAGTGATCGACTTTCTCAAGGCGTTGGTACGTCATATCGATCGCCCGCTGCTGATCGTCTGGGATCGGCTGCCGGCGCACCGTAGCCGCCTGGTGCAAGAGTTCATCGAACTCTCCGAAGGCCACATCGCAACCGAGTACTTGCCACCCTATGCGCCGGAGTTGAATCCGGTGGAATACATCTGGGCTTACTGGAAGCAGCACGAGTTGCCGAACGTCTGTCCGAAAGACTACGGCGAGCTGAACGAGCGGGCCCGCAAGGCACTCCGCCGCATGTACCGCAAACCGCGTTTGATCACGGCCTTCTGGAAACAGTCTTCTCTTTGTTTTGACTGACTCTATATTATGCGGGAGTCAATAAGCGCAGGAAGCGCAGCCATTCCTGGTGGCTGTGTCGGGGCATGCACTCGGCGATCACGCTGCCGTCAAGGCTGTTGAGCGCCGCAAACAGGGTGGTCGTGCCGTTGCGCTTGTAATCGTGGGTCATCGTTTGGCCGCGTCCCTTTTTGAGCGGCAGGCCGGGCTGGGTGCGATCGAGGGCTTGGATTTGGGACTTCTCATCGAGCGAGAGAACCAGAGCATGCTCAGGCGGATTGAGATAGAGTCCGACGATGTCGTCGAGTTTCTCGGCGAAACGCGGGTCATTGCTGAGCTTGAAGGTCTTGACGCGGTGGGGCTTGAGGCCATGGGCGCGCCAAATCCGTCCCACGGTGGAAGCGCTGACGCCGGCCGCGGCGGCCATGGTGCGGCGGCTCCAGTGGGTGGCGTTGGACGGTTTCTCGCGGGTGGTCTTGTGGATGATCTGCTGTACTTTCTGCTTCGAGACGGCAGGTTTACGACCGGGCCGTGGGGCGTCTTTTGCAATGCCGGCGATGCTGCTTTCGAGAAAGCGCGTGCGCCAGCGGGCCACCAACTGCCGCGAGACACCGAGCTGTGCGGCGATCTGCTTATTCTCGAGACCGTCGGCGGCCAGCAGGACAATCCTGGCTCGCAGGGCGAGACGAACGGCGATTTGGCGGCCGCGCGCGTAGCGGTCCAACTGCTTGCATTGCGCTGTGTTCAAAGTTACTGGTTGTGCTCTTCGCATCCCATGCCTCCTGTTAATAGAGACGATGGGAAGCCAATATAAGTTACATTATTTATGGTGCACTACACTAGGCTCCAACCTTTTCTTTGTGCTCTCTGCGTCCTTGCGAGAAATCCAGCCTGGCTGGGTGACTGCTCGTTACGCGCGACGCAGCGTCAGCAACGTGACTTCAGGGATGGCGCCGATGCGCATCGGCAGGTTGACAGTGCCGATACCCCGATTGACGTAGAGCATCGAGTTTCCTATTCGGTACTCGCCTACGACGAAGGGCGTGAAGAAATGGCCGGCATTGGCCCACTGCTCGAGGATCTCGACGGTCACCTGGCCGCCGTGCGTGTGTCCAGCCAGCACCAAGTCATAACCCATGTCGGCCGCAACAGGGAAGACGTCGGGATTGTGGGAAAGCAGCACGTTGAGTGCGCCGGGCTCGATCATCCTATCGGCACCGGGCAAGTAGGGGCAGGCCTTGGGCTGATAGTCGACGCCGCAAAGGTTCAGCCGCGCTTTGCCGAACTCCAAGACCTCGGAGCGTTGCCGCAGAAACCGGAGACCGGCGGCACGACCGTACTCTTCGGCAAGCGTTTCGCAGAGCGTATAGCTCTCGTGGTTCCCCATGCATCCGTAGACGCCGGCATCGGACTTGATCTCAGAGAGAACGTCGATGCAGTCACCCAGCGGGTCGCCTGGAAGGGTGATTAGGTCGCCCGTGACGAAAACCAGGTCCGGATGGGTTTCGTTGACCAGCGTCACGACTCGCCTGACGTCGGGAGGAGTCAGATACGAACTGCAGTGGATGTCGCTGATCTGTGTGAGCCGCAAGCCGTCGAGCGATGCAGGGAGGGCCGAGACGGGGACATCGACCTCCCGAAGCTCGAGCTGTCCGCGCCCGACAAAGACGCCGTATCCGCCCATCACGAAGGGCGCCGCCACAGCGGCTTGGGCGAGGTTTGAGACAAGCCGGCGGCGGGAAAGATCGGGGCCTGCAAGCTTGGCTCCCACACTCGCCGGTCGAGTTTCCTGCCGGCGAGTTCGGTAGCGCCGCCACCCGAGCAGGGCCAGCACCACCAAGTATGCCCCGAAACAGCCGGCGACCCACGCTGAACCGACAAGACGCAAGATCACCGGCGCTCGGGAAGGCCCCAACAGCAGTTCGTCCCAGTCGAGAAGTTCGGAACAGCCCGACAGCACCAGGCTCAGCGCCAGAGCCGTCCACAAGAGTGCGGCGGACCGCCGGCTGCTTCGTGAGCCGAAGCTTTCACGTGCCAGCAGGAAAAGGTGAATCTGGGCCGCGATGGCGACCAGTTGGACGGCCAGGGTCGTTAGTTCGAAGCTAAGGGGCAACTGATGCACGAAGGTTTCCAGCCGAAGGGGTCACGGGAGGGGTCAAAGTTCGTCCAAGCCCGTCTTCCTATCATCTGACAAAGGAGGCGCGCGCGTCTACGAATCGAGGCCATCCACAGCGGCCCTATTGAATCCCGCAAATTATTATGACACTTTTTGACAGTGTGGAGCATCTATATATGTATGGGCAACCCCAAAGGTGTGAAGCGGGATTTCAAGGCGCTGGAGAAGCGCCGTTTCGAAGCGATGCGGCTGCTCCACCAAGGCCACAATCAGTCCGAGACGGCGAGACGGCTGAACGTCGCTCGCCAAACCGTCAGTGAGTGGCGGCGGCAATACCGCGAGCAGGGTGCGGCCGGACTCCGCCAGGCCGGGCGCGCCGGACGCAAGCCGCTCCTCGATGCCGCACAACGCGAACGCCTGACGTCGCTGCTGCTGGAAGGCCCGGAAGCCCACGGCTTCCCAACGCCCCTGTGGAGCTGTCCGCGGGTGGCTCGGCTGACCGGAGACGAGTTCGGGGTCGCATACCACGCAGGCCACGCCTGGAAGATCCTGCGAGCGCTCGACTGGAGCCCGCAACGCCCGGCCGGAAAGGCGCGCGAGCGCAACGAAGAGCGGATCCGCACCTGGAAGCGCAAGACCTGGAAGCGCATTAAAAAAAGCCCAAAACGAAGGCCGTACGCTCGTCTTCATCGACGAAAGCGGATTGAGTCAGAAGCCGCATCGCTGCCGCACCTGGGCGCCACGTGGCCAAACACCGGTGCTGCAGTTTAACTTCAACTGGGAGAAGCTTTCCGTCTCGGCGGGGCTGACGCTGCGTAACTTCTACTTCCGGCTCTATCCCGGTGCGATCGGCAAAGAGCAAGTGACCGACTTTCTCAAGGCGTTGGTACGTCATATCGATCGCCCGCTGCTGATCGTCTGGGATCGGCTGCCGGCGCACCGTAGCCGCCTGGTGCAAGAGTTCATCGAACTCTCCGAAGGCCACATCGCAACCGAGTACTTGCCACCCTATGCGCCGGAGTTGAATCCGGTGGAATACATCTGGGCTTACTGGAAGCAGCACGAGTTGCCGAACGTCTGTCCGAAAGACTACGGCGAGCTGAACGAGCGGGCCCGCAAGGCACTCCGCCGCATGTACCGCAAACCGCGTTTGATCACGGCCTTCTGGAAACAGTCTTCTCTTTGTTTTGACTGACTCTATATTATGCGGGAGTCAATAAGTGCTTTTTGTTACGGTCGTAGGGCTGCCGGCTCCTGTCCGGGATCCGACACCTACGACAAGCGAGCGAGCCCAACGAAAAAGCCGGAATGGCTCCCGCCCCGGTCGCATGAGCAGCCAGCAATAGGGGATCTCTTGGCCGCATTCAAGGCAGACCATGTAGGTCGAGGAGACTCGGCTAACCGTCCCGCCCGGTGCCCGAAGGGTTATCGGCATGGTCGTGCGCGAGTGGCGGCAGCCCCACAAGAGTCTCATAGCGCGAGCCATTTTGTGTTGTCCTCCCGTAGACGTAGCAACCCTTACGCCATATATCGGCTGCGGCGCGGGAATCGTGAGAGAACAGGCCACACATGTACCGTCATGGGGCTTTCGACTGATGCAAGTTGTTGCACGGCAATGAGTTAGAAGCCTGTCAGGAAGACGGCGTGATAAGGACACGCTCGCACTTGCCAGACGGAAGTCATGGCCCGCCTGGCAAGACATCGACCGTGTCAATACGCCACGGGCGTGTCGCTGGAGCCGGCTAGGGTTGGAGCAGGTGAGTTACCACGGTGACGGCCGAGAGGGCGGCCGTTTCCGCACGCAGGATGGAGCGTCCCAGGGACACCGGAAGGTAGCCTGCTGCCTGTGCGGCTGATCGTTCGTCCTCCGTCCAACCGCCTTCGGGGCCCACCAGTAAGGTGGCCTGAGCGGGTGCGTCAGACCGTGCGCCCTGCGCCAACACGTCCTTGAGCTGTTCGCCGGACGGGTCGAGGATCAACCTCGGGGAGGGCTTGCTTTCTTTTTCGAACACGAGCTTTTCGAACGCAAGCGTCGGCTCGATGACCGGTGGGGCCATCCGCCTCGATTGCAGGGCGGCCTCTTCGGCAATCCGAGACCAGCGGTCGCTGCGCTTGGAAGCCGCGTGCAGCAGGTGTTTGTCGCTGCGCTCGGCGGCAATCGGCACGATCGAGGTCACACCTAACTCCGTGACTTTCTCGATCAGCCACTCGAAGCGCGCGAACTTGAAGATCGCCATCTCGAGTCGAACGCTCGGGCCCGGGCGAGGCGCAGGAAGCTGCTGTTTGATTTCAAACTCGAGGTGTGTGCTGGTGGCGCGTGACACGGTTGCAAGAAACAGGCGCTCGCCGTCGGAAGCCTCGACTTGCTCCCCCTCCCGGAGGCGGGCGACCCGCGCCAAATGGTGCGCACGGTTGCCATCGACGACGGCACGTCCCGCTTCGATACAGTTGAGGAACACTCTTCGTCGGGCCATAAAGCGTGGGAGTGGGAGCGCGTAACTCGACCGTTTTCATCATAAGCCGGGCGAGCTTGACACCCCTCAAGTCGGTTGCCATAATTTGGCTCTGATGGCGGCCAGGTTTCGCCGGCCCTGAATGATCGCTCGTCTCCGTGGGAAGCTCCTCGAGAAGCAACCGAACTTCGCCTTGGTCGATGTTGGCGGGGTAGGCTACGGCGTCACGATCCCGGTTTCTACGTTTTCGCAACTTGGGCAGCCGGGCGGCGAAGTCTCTCTTCACACCTATACGCATGTCCGCGAAGACTCTCTGGCACTGTTTGGTTTCGCCACTGGGGGCGAGAGAGAACTTTTCGAGAAACTGCTCACCGTGAGCGGCATCGGGCCGAGGCTGGCGGTGACGATTCTCTCCGGTGTCCCGATCGAGGAACTGACCACGGCCATCCGGGCCGGTGACGCGAAGCGGCTGACGCGGATCCCCGGGGTAGGCCGCAAGACCGGCGAGCGCATGGTCGTCGAGCTTCGCGAGAAGCTCGGGGCTCTCGACGAGGTGGGGGCCGAAGGCGCGGAGGGCAACCTCGGCGGAACCACCCAGCAGGACGTCATCTCCGCCATGCTCAACCTCGGCTGCACGCGCGACGCGGCCCGGAAAGCCGTGCGCAAAGCCGTGGAGGAGGGCATTGCGAATGAGTTCGAGCCGCTCTTCCGCCGATCACTGGATCTGGTGGGCCGTTAGGCTCCGGTAAGCTCAAGGTATGGCGGATACTCGCATCGTCTCTGCCGACATCCAGGAGGAGGACCGTCAGTTTGACCTGACCCTACGGCCGAGGCGGCTGTCGGAGTTTGTCGGGCAGGCGAAGCTCAAGGAAAATCTGTCGATCGCGATTGAAGCGGCCCGCGGCCGCGACGAAGCGATGGATCACGTGCTGCTCTACGGCCCTCCGGGGCTGGGCAAGACCACGCTAGCCCACATCATCGCCCAAGAGCTGGCAGTCAAAGTGGATCTGACGTCCGGGCCGGTGCTACAGAGGAAGCTTGATCTGACCGGGGCGCTGACGGCGGTCGAGGCGAAGCAAGTCTTCTTCGTGGACGAGGTCCACCGCTTGCTACCCGACGTCGAAGAGATGCTCTACGCCGCGCTCGAAGACTTCCGCGTGGATTTGATGATCGGCAGCGGCCCGGGCGCGCGCACACATTCGATTCCCCTGCCTCCCTTTACCGCTATCGGCGCGACGACGCGCGCCGGACTGCTATCCGCGCCGTTGCGAGCGCGTTTCGGCCTGACGTTGCGGCTGAATCCGTACGAGGCAATGGAGTTGAAGGCGATCGTTTTCCGTTCGGCCCGGATGCTCGAGCTCGAGATCGATGAAGGAGGCGCCGAAGAGATTGCCCAGCGCAGCCGGGGGACGCCACGCATTGCCAATCGTCTCCTGCGCCGAGTGCGCGACTATTCCCAGGTCCGCGCGGACGGTACAATCAACCGATCGGTCGCACAGACGGCGCTCGATTTGCTGGAGGTCGATCCGCATGGTTTGGACGAGATCGATCAGAAGGTGATGCGGACGATTCTCGGGAAGTATTCGGGCGGCCCGGTAGGGCTCAACACGATCGCGGCGTCGGTAGGCGAGGATGCCAACACGATCGAGGAAGTCTACGAGCCCTACCTGATGCAGTTGGGTTTCCTCGACCGCACGCCTCGCGGCCGTGTCGGGACGCGGTTGGCGTTCGAGTATTTCAAAGTGGATCGTCCGGAAGGACCGCAGGTGAGTTTAGGATTCTGACCGCTGCCGGCCCGCTTCAGCCATCCATACACCGAGACAGACCTCCGTATGAGCCCGGCCAACTACATCGCCATCGAAGGGCCGTTACGCGTCGGCAAGTCGAGCCTGGCGCAAGCGCTGGCGGATCGCATTCACGCCCGCACGCTGCTCGACTCCGAGGACAATCCGTTTCTCATCGAGTTCTATCGCGGCCGCCCCGGCGCTTCGTTCAGCGCCCAGATGTACTTCTTGATTCAGAGGTTTCAACAGTTGCAGGCTGTTGCCGGCGACCGGCCGCTCACTCCGATCGTCGCCGATTACCTGTTCGAGAAGGATAAGCTGTTCGCCTACATCAACCTCAATGATGAAGAGGTGAGGGTCTACAACGGCTACTACGAACACTTCAAGGAACAGTTGTCGTCACCGGACCTGGTTGTCTACCTCAAGGCGACGCCGCAGGTGCTGCGGGAACGGATTGCACGAAAGAACGTCGCCTCGGAGGCGAACATTTCCGACGAGTATCTGGAAGAAGTCGTCCGCGCCTATGAACACTTCTTCTCGCACTATAAGGGATCGGACGTCCTCGTCGTGGATACAAGCCAGGTGGATTTCGTACACCGTGAGAACGACTTAGAGGAGCTGCTCCAAGAGCTCAGCCGCCCGGTCCGCGGTACCCAGTACTTCTTACCGCTGGGAACATGAGCGTCCTTTGGAATGCCTTGATCCCGTTGGAGCCGGCCCGGCGGAGAGCAAAACTGCTTGTCCCCCGATTGCGGAGGTTGTATCCTTACGGAGCTGAAGGTCGAAATCGGCAACTCTGGTTAAAGGGGAGATTCTTAATGAACACTAGCTCGCGAATTCTCACAGCACTTGTTCTGCTTATGACGTTCATCGTGAATGCGCCGCCAGCCTGGGCCCAGGACGACGATGACGATGACGGTGGTAGCGCTTGGTGGCTCTGGGCCATAATATTTGGTGGTGCCAGCAGGCTCGACTTCACACTCCTCGGCCCTCAGGGCGTCGACGATAGGGATGCCTCTTGCCGCGGCTTTTCCGTCAAAGGCACTTTGATCAGCCCCAGTCTTGGTCCGACGCCGGCGTTGCCCAACGTCGCAACGATCGTCGACACGACTTCTGAGGTCGTCTTCGAACAGATAGTCGGACCGGAGCAGGCGCTGGTTTGGGGCTTTGAGACCGCTACCGAGAGGAATATGGCGCTCAAGGTATCTGTGATGCGACTTACTGCGAGCGGCCAGCGGCTACCGGTCACACCCAGCTGCACGCCTGTGATGACTGGCCAAACTTCAGGGGTAAACGGCGAAGGTGCCGTTCTCGTCCACCCCACTCGTGCGGGCGGGAGGGACCATATCCCGCGCGCTGTTCCGCCAGGCCGCGGCCGCCTGGGCGCTTTCCTCCGGCAGACGGGCGACCAGTAGGACCCCGGTGGTGTGGGTACGCTTGGTGGAGGATTGCGTAAGGACGAGATCTCCCCTGAGGACGCAAGCCGCCGGCTGCCACGGATGTTGGCGAGATGCCGCTGGGTCGACCTGCAAGCTTCAGATTGTTCCCGCTCGTCGTGTTAGCTCGCGGCACGTCCGAAGTCGAAGCGGGTGGCGTCCGGGTGAGGGTTCGTTCTAGAGTAGGGGGTCCACAGCGCAAGCTGTTTCAACAAGTCGGGGAGGAGAACACATGGATACCAAAGCGTTGACAGCAGAGTTTATCGGGACCTTCACGCTCATCTTTATCGGCGCCGGCGCCGGGGCGGTCAGCGGCAGCCTCGTCGCGGTCGCACTGGCCCACGGTCTGGTTGTATTGGCCTTCGCCTTTTCGTACGGATCCATCTCCGGGACGCACATCAACCCGGCGGTGACGATCGGCCTGCTGGTGGGTAAGCAGATCGAGTTCGGCAAGGCAGCGGCGTATATCATCGTGCAGTTGTTGGGTGGTATCGTCGGAGCGGCCGCGCTGAACTACGTGCTAGGAGCCAAGGCGGGCACGTTGGGGGCGACGGTTCCCGCCGACGGAATCGGGACCGGGCAGGCTTTTCTGCTCGAGTTGCTGCTAACGTTCTTCCTGGTGAACACGATCTATTTCACGGCGGTAAGCGGCAAGGGGGGCAACCTAGCGCCGATCGCCATAGGGCTGGCGTTGGTGTTCTGCATCCTGATGGGTGGTCCCTTGACGGGCGCTTCGTTAAACCCGGCGAGGACCCTCGGGCCGGCGCTTTTTAGCAGCGCGCCGAACGCGCTCTCGACACTCTGGATCTACTTCGTAGCATGTCCGTTGGGCGGAGTCCTGGCGGCCCTGGTTTACGGTGGCCTGAAGGACGACTAGCGAATCGCTGTCTGCCGGGGCGCGAGCTTAGCGCCTCCACATCGACGAAACATTGTCGATGTTGTGCGGTACACGAGTTCCACAGCATTGAGGAAGACCTCAAGCTACTCGGTTTTCTTTGCCACGGGCGGGAAGTGGGAAGGTGTTTAGTAGGAGTATCCGCCCAGTCTGTTCGACGAGAACCCATACCCGCCATCCTTATGGCACCGTGCTTCGGGACCGCGACCGCTTGCGGACGCTAAACTTGTAACGCGAACGGTTTCGCGTGCCGGTCTCGACCATGTGCCCCTCCTGCCACATACCCCTGGTGGCGTTTGAGTTGGATGGCGTCGAAATCGACCGCTGCATCGACTGCCAGGGCGCCTGGCTGGACCCGGGTGAGTTGGACGCTATCGGACAGACCGCCGGTGTCCGCGGTGCAATCGGAGGCTGCGCATAGTCCATCTCGGTTCGGGTGAGGAGATTGCACTCGACCGCTGCCCCAACGGCCATGGCCTGTGGCTCGACCGGGGCGAGATGGAACGGCTGGTCGCATCTTGCCGGACCGGAGAGGAAGGAGCCGTCGCGCAGTTTCTCGCCGACTTGACGGACTCGGGCGGTGCGGCAGCGCCGTCCGGAATCGAAAAGGAGCCTTAAAGACAAATGTTGACGATGGTGGTGCTGGTTTTTTTTGGTGTTCTCGTCCTGCTGGTGGTCTGGTTCGTCGGGATGTATAACGGCCTCGTCGGGTTGCGCAATCACGTGCGCAATGCCTGGGCACAGATCGATGTGCAACTGAAGCGCCGGCACGACTTGATCCCGAATCTAGTCGAAACCGTCAAGGGTTACGCCGGGCACGAGAAAGAAACACTCGAAAACGTGACGCGGGCGCGCTCGCAAGCCGTCTCAGCCGAGGGGGTCGGCGCGCAGTCACAGGCCGAACAGATGCTCACCGGGGCGCTCGGCCGGCTGATGTTGGTGGTCGAGCAGCATCCCGACCTCAAGGCCAATCAGAACTTCCTCTCTCTACAGGAAGAGCTGACCTCGACCGAAAACAAGATCGGTTTCGCCCGGCAGAACTACAACGACACCGTGATGCGGTTCAACACCAAGATCCAAAGCGTGCCCACCAACGCAGTAGCCGGTATGTTCAATTTCACCGAAGAGGAGTTCTTCGAGTTGCAAGACGAAGCGGCGCGGGAAGCGCCGACGGTGTCGTTCTCGTAGGTAGTTCCCGACGCAAAGAGGCGGGCACTGGGTTGTGGCGTTCGAGCCGGTGAAGGTCCCTTGGCGCGCCTTGCTTGCGTTCGGATGTGGTCCCAGGCGCCGTTGCGGCTGGCGTGAGAGTCCGCGGAACACCATAGCTCGATAGCCGGCCATGCGGGAAGCCATCGCAGCCAACCGGCGCCGCTCGATTGTTCTCATCGGGTTGATGGGGATTGTCCTCGCGACGTTGGGATCCTGCATCGGCATGTATGTGGGTTCTCAAGTCGAAGGCCCGGGGCAGCCGGAGGCCTTACTGCGCGCCGGGCTGATCGGGGCGGCCGTTGCGATCGTAATCTGGCTCGCGCTTTGGGTAACGGCGGTCTTCGGCGGGGACCGTGTACTGCTGCGCTCAGCGCACGCAAATGAGATTAGAAAGCACAGCTACCCGCAGCTATGGAACATCGTGGAGGGGATGACGATCGCCTCCGGCCTTGCAAAGATGCCACGCGTCTACGTCATTGAGGACGATGCACCGAACGCTTTCGCGGTAGACCGTAAACCAGACAAAGCTGCTGTTGCCGTGACATCAGGGCTGCTGCGCCTACTGAACCGCGACGAGCTGCAAGGAGTTGTTGCACACGAGATCGGACACATCCGCAACCTCGACATCCGTTTCATGACGATCGCGGCAGTGCTCGTCGCCAGTGTGGAGCTGATCTCAGAAGGATTCCTGCGCGGCGCAGCCCGCGGCGGGGCGCGACGCAGCCGTCGTTCTTCTAAGGGAAGCGGCGTGGCTTTGCTGGTGCTCGTGCTGGTAGTCGCCATCTTGGCGCCGATTCTGGCCCGCCTGCTCTACTTGGCGTGCTCCCGCCACAGGGAGTACCTGGCGGACGCCTCCGCCGCCCGCTTCACACGCTTCCCCGACGGGCTTGCCTCGGCGCTCGAGAAAATTGCTGTTCACAACCAGAGTGTGCCGCCGCAGAAAGTCACGGGGGCGTTGGCGGCGCTCTACATCATCAATCCGGTCTCGAGCCTTTCTCGTCTGTTCTCCACCCACCCACCCACGGACACGCGAGTCCGGGTCTTGCGAAGCATGGGGGGCCGGGCCGGCTTTGTCGATTACGAAGCCGCGCTGCGTAAGTTGGAAGGTCGTAAGCTTCGGCTGGCGGCGCTCGAGAAGGCTGCGCAGAGGGACGAGAGTGTGGTCGCCCGTCCACCCACGATCGAGGTCGACGAACGAGGGGAAGCAGTCGAACGCGCCCAAGCCGTCAATGATCTGCTGGATCGGTTCGCGAACTATCTCATCCTCGGCTGTTCATGCGGGGTACGAATCAAAGTGCCGCCTGATTTTTCGCGGGCGGAAGTGCCGTGCAGCCGCTGCGCCCGGATGCATGCCATCCCGCAGGCGAAACCACTCGCCGGCGACCGAGCCGATGCCCGGCAAGAGCCCGCGCCGGCGAGCGATGGTACGCTGCACTACGAGCGGCAAAACGAGCCTTGGAACGGTTTCCGCTGTGCCTGTGGTCAGACCATTCAGATCGGCCCTGACTTCCCGCTCGACTACACGATCTGCATCAGCTGCTCTCGCCGGATTGAACTGGACCGGCAGCCCGTGGCGTAGCCAAGACTTTGCTCTTGAGCGCGCCTATATTGTGAGGTGCGCCACGCCGGAGCCAGAGAAACCGGTTTCAGGACGGGGACGTGGCGATACCCGAACGGGCGGTGGGGCCGATTCCGATTTGTCCATGATGGCAGCGGCAACTTTAAGCCGGAATGGGTCCTGTGGCGAGAGCTTGGAGGTTTTGCGATCAGAAGAGGTTGAGACGACCTACAAGCGCGGAGACCGCGTCCATCCGGCGATGAAGGCCATCACTTCCGAGCAGGTCTGGCAGGTTCTGGAGGCCAAAATGAACTCTCAGGCCGGGCCGGTTCCGCCTGCTCGTCACTGACTGATCAGGTAGTCCCGCATCGTCCCCATATTGCTGGAATGGTAGAGGTGGCTGTGGTCCAGCAGGTAGTTGCAACGCGTTCGGTCGTCGGTATCGGGGCGTTGATTCGCAGTGATTACGCCCGCCCTCGCCTGACCGATCGCCCGGCCCCAGCAGTCATAGCGCAGGCTGGCTCCCGGCGCCTGTGGGGGAATGGCCCTGGAAAGCCATTCGTTCATGAGTTGCTCCGTGCGCGGGTCGGAGCAGACACCGTGACCACCGGTACCAGAGACCGGCGCGCACATCCCGGAGAAGCCTCCCGAAACCGGGGGCGGCCCGCCCTGACAGGTCCCGCTCCAATTGCTTCTCAACGGACCGTCCTTCTCGCCCCAGTTTCCGCTGAAAGAACCGTTCCCGGAATGGACGAACCGCACGCGGCCCCAACGTCCACTCGGATAGCGCCAAACCCCATCAAATACATTGCGAATAACGCGCCCGGAGAGAGTGTTGTTGGAACCGTAGGTGCCGGAGACTTGGTCACCCGACACGCTGAGGACCATCCTGCCGTAGCCGGTGCTCCACTCACCCGCGAAACCCGTCGCACACCCACCACCAGTTCCCGAAGGTCCGCCACCGAACCCTCCAGGACCCGGCCCGCCTGGTGAGATGGCGCCGGGCGGGGTACGCTCGCAGCTTCCCTTCCAGGTGCTGGTCATGGGGCCGTCCTTCTCGCCATATCGCCCCTCGAATCCGCCGCGGCCGTCGTGCGTGAAAACGAAGCTGCCCCAGCGCCCGTTGGCATAGCGCCAAGTCCCTTCGAGCTGGTTGCCGCGGATGCGTCCCGAAACCGTCTTATTAGAGCCATAGCTCCCACTCGCTTCGTCCCCGCGGACAGTGAGTATCAGTTTCCCGAAGCTGGTGTTCCAGGTTCCGCCGAAGAAGGCGGAGCAGCTTGGGGCGAAGCCAGGAGGACGCGATGGACCGGCCGGGGGCGCCGCCGAGGGCCGGGATGGCGCCGGTGGCCGGGATGGCGCCGAGGGCCGGGACGGCGGGGGAGCCGGCGCCGCATCACCAACGCAGGACCCTGTCCACTTCGCGTTCATGTTGCCGTCTTTTTCCCCCAGTTGCCTGTGAACTTGCCGTAGCCGTCGTGGGCGAAGCGCACGCGGCCCCAGCGACCGCTGGGGTACTCCCACCGCCCCTCGAGCGTACGGCCGTAGACGCGGCCCGAGATCCTATTGTTGTTGCCATACACACCCCAGACCTCGTCGCCGCTGACACTGAGCGTGAGTCTGCCGTAATTGGTCTGCCACACTCCGGCAAAGCCGGAGCGGCAGCTTTGTGCTTGCGCCGTGGAGACGGCCAGAAGCTGAACATTACCAGGGCCCCCCAGAGAGTGACTGAACGCTGAAAAGGGACTGTCATGGCATGTCTCCTTATCTTCCGGTGGAGGGTCGGCTGTGTAAGCAAGGGTGAAAGTCCGAAGGCCAACCAGAGGGTACTACTTTTGGGTATCGTTAAGGGCAAGTGGGGAACGAAGGACGGGCGCTGACCGGCAACTGGTCCGGCTCCTGTCGCACAAGCTTGCCGGGAACGTCGCCTTCCTCACCGCCAGGGCTTTCCTCGCCGCCGCAGCCTGGTTCACCGGAGTGGGACCGACGGGGTCCGGGGCGACACCCTCTGTCGGTCCCGCTGGATCGACGCTCGGCTGCGCAACGACGTTTGCCGGCCGGTGGAAAACGCGTCATGGAGATCTCACCATCGGCGTACGGGGGAACCAGGCATCGGGAACCTACGGATCCGGCCGGCCGGTGTCGGGTCTGATTCGCGGCAATGTTCTGGAGGGTACCTGGAGGCACGGCAGCGGGCGCTCGGGAGGTGTTCGGTTCACCCATCACGGGAATGGAACGTTCACCGGGAGCTACGGGGAGAAAGACGGGCCGATGCGCAGTAGCTGGAACGGAACCAGCCTGGGGGCCGTGCCGGGTGCGGTCTCGAGCACTAGCGGGTTCGCCGGCATGTGTGCCCCTGTTTCGGGAACGGGAGGCAGGGGCATCTGCCAGGATCCCCGTGTCGAGCAGCTCATGAATGACTGGCTTTCTCGCGCCATCCCGCCACAGAAACCGGGAGCCAGCCTCCGCTACGACTGTTGGGGCCGGGCGCTCGGCTCCGCGAATCCAGGCCTCATCACGGCCAACCAACGACCGGATACAGACGCACGAACGCGTTGCGAGTACCTGCTCGACCACAGCGGCTTGTACACGTCAACGAATCTCGGCACGATGCGCCAGTACCTTGATCAAAACCGGTAGCCCGCCGCGGGGCAGCCGACGCGCCTCTCATGTCTTCGACAAGTCGTAGCAGACCATCTCGGTCTGATTGCGGACGATCAGCCTGCCATCGGCGATCGCGGGGGTGTTCCAGGTCTTACCTTTAACGGCGGAGAAGCGCGCGAGTTCTTGGTGGCTATCAGGCGTGGCCTTGACGAGCACGACGTCTCCCCTCTCGGTTGTCACGATCAAGTGGCCATCGGCTAGCAGCACCTGGCCGAACCCATAACGGCCGCCCTTCCACTTTCGCTCGCCGGTACGCACGTCGACGCAGGCCAGAATGGCCTCGTCCAGCCCGTAGACGTGGCCCTCATGAAGAACCGAGCTGTTGAACTTGTTCTTCATGGTATTTTTTTTCCAGATCTCGACCGACTTGAAGCCGTTGCCGTCCGGAACAATCTTTAGCAGCGCGGCCCCATGGCCATACCCCGAGGAGACGAAGATGTGATCCTGGTCGACAACCAACGGCTGGGCGCAGTTGGCGTCGTAGGAGGTGCTCCAGGGGTAGTCCCACAACAGAGAACCGTCCTTGGCGTCCACCGCCAGAAGGCGTGGCGCGCTCACCATGACGATCTGCCGTTTGCCGGCCAGGGTGGCCAGCATCGGAGACGTGTAGGCCTGTTTGTCGTTCAGAGAACGCCAAATCGGTTCGCCCGTCTCTTTGTGGTACGCGACGATCGATCGGCCCTCCGGTCCGCCAGGCAGCACGATCAGTTTCTCTTCCAGCACGAGCGGGGCCCCCGATACCGCCCAGGTCAGGTTGGGGGCTCCGTTGTCGGAGAGGATATTGTGGCGCCAGAGGAGCTTGCCCGTGTGGGCGTCCAACGCGCGCAGCTCACCCGCGGCCCCGAGCGCATACACTTTGCCCTCGTGCCAAGTGGGGGTCGCACGCGGTCCGGGCCCGCCCATTGGTTCCTGGAATTGTTCGGTCCACGAGTTGGTCCAAAGCTCCCTGCCGGTTGAGAAGTCATAGCAGGCGACGACCTCTTCGCGACGCCGTTGCTCGATGGTAAAGACGCGCCCTTCGGCCACGACGACCGAGGCGTAGCCCCCGCCCACCTTCTGCCGCCACAGCTCCCGTAGTCCGTTCTCGGGCCAATCGGTGCGGATCGGCGTCTGCTGGTAATGGCCGTCGCGACCGGGTCCGCGATAGTCGGTCCAATAGGGGCTGCCCGAAACGGCGGGCGCATGGCTGGCGGCCTGCACCGTGCCGTGCTCTTGACCCTCGGGGCTGCGGCTCGCTTCTAGGGCCTCAATATGCGCTTCGGGGTCGTGGAAGGTGAACATGGGCCGCATGCCGCTGCCGGCCAACTCGACTCGCAAGTCATAGACGTAGACCAGATGCGCGACGAACCAGGCGGCAAGGCCGAGCGACAGGCCGGCCTTTCTGACGAGGCCTTGGCCCGGTCGCATCCACAGCAGCACGAGTCCGGCAGGTGGGAACAGCAAGCAGGTCACGGCAAAGACGGCTTTGGATTGTTGCCAGGGCATGGGGGTCGCAGTCGAGTCCATACTGTCATTCTGCCTCATGGCCACTCGGCGATCAATCGTGGGGTGTTGAGTTCCCAGGCCCAGCCCGCTGACGGCCTTTCGATAAGGACGGTTGGCTAGAATGACACCAGCGAATCGGATATGGATTTCACTGTTAACCGAGCCAAACTGTCACTGGTCGAGGGCGACATCACCAGGGTTCCCACCGACGCCATGGTCAACGCCGCTAACTCCAGCCTAGGGCGTGTTAACACTAAGTCGCAAAAGCTGCTATACTCGGAGGTATGGAGATCACCGAGCAGCAATACCGCCGCATCGAGCCGGTCCTGCCCCGCCAGCGCGGCAATGTGAGCCTGCCGAACCTCACGGTTTTGAACGCCATGTTGTATGTCGCCGAGCAGGGCTGCAAATGGCGCGGCCTGCCTAAACGCTTCGGTAACTGGCACACCATTTATACCCGCATGAACCGCTGGTCGAAGAACGGCGTGCTCGACGCCGTCTTCGAGAAACTGCAGCGCGAGCAGCTGGTCCGCATCCGAATCGAAGCCGTGTCAATGGACTCGACCATCGTGAAGGTTCATCCCGACGGCACGGGCGCGTTAAAAAAAACGGTCCGCAAGCGATCGGCAAATCCCGCGGCGGATGGACCACCAAGATTCATATGGTTGCCGCAAATGCTCGAACGGCGATAACCTTCGCTCTCTCGCCCGGCCAAGCGCACGACGCCCAGCAGGGCCGCGAACTGCTCGGTGGTCTGGGGCCACTGCCCGAGCCGCTGCCGCTGCTGATGGACGGCGCCTATGAGGACGATCAGACACGCCAACTGGCTTTGGATTTCGGATGGATTCCCGTCGTGCCGCCCCGGCGCACCCGCCTGGAGCCGTGGGAATACGACCGAGCGCTCTATCGCCGCCGCAACGAGATCAAGAGACTCTTCCGACGGCTCAAGGGATTCCGCCGCATCTTCTCCCGCTTCGACAAGCTCGACGTCATGTTCCTCGCCTTCCTCCACTTCACCCTCATCGTCGAGGCTCTACGTTTCGATACCCTACGTTAGTGTTAACACGCCCTAGTGGGCGGTGGCGGTGTCGACGGAGCGATCCACCGTGCGGGGGGCCCCTCGATCATGGCGGAGCTGGATGAGATGCGGCCCCGTATCGGCAAGTGCGCTACCGGCGATGCAGTCGTGACGGGGGCGGGGCGGCTGCCCGCCAAGTGCGTGATCCATGCGGTGGGCCCATCTATCGCGATGGGAAGCACGGCGAGGCCGAGTTGCTTGCGTCCTGCTACCGCACGTCCCTGCGGCTCGCCGAAGACAAAGGCGCCAGGACGGTCACCTTCCCTTCAATTAGCACCGGCGTATACGGTTACCCCATGGCCGAAGCCGCCGAAGTCGCTCTGACCACTGTGTCCGAATACCTCCAACAAGCCGATTGTGCAGTTGAGCAGGCGACTTTCGTCTTGTTCAGCAGATCGGCTTATGAGGCCCATGTCGAGGCGGCGCAACGAGTGCTAGGGCGGTAAAGGGACCCTGATAGGCCTGTGTTATTCTCGGGTCAATGGAGCTGACCGACGTCTTTCTGGCGCTCGAGCGGCCGGGGTTTGAGGAACTCATCAAGGGAATCTCGATCGGCAGCCTGCGCACCTATCAGGTGTACGAGCCGCTGAAGGTCTATGCGGGCCTGCACAAACTCAATCGCGAGCGGCTACGCAAGGCCGCGCCGCGCTTGTGGGAGCGGTTGGAAGGCGCGAATCAAGATCTGGCGCGCGACTTGGCGCAGGCGATTCTCGTCTCCAATCTTTCGATGGTCGCCGACGTGTTGGACTTCCTCGAGATCCCCCACGACGGCAACGGCTTTTTCGACAAGGACGGTTCGGCCAAAGACCAACTCACCGAGGGCTGGCCGCGACGCGTTTTAGACCATTTTCAGGACAAGTATCCGAAATCCCTCATTCTTCTCTACATCAATCACCTCGACTGGGAACTCGGCGAGCCGAGCGCTCCCTTTCTCGGTTAGCCTCGGAGGGCGGCAAGGATCATGGCCAAGAAAAGAATCGGCGTATTGACCGGTGGCGGCGACGTCCCAGGTTTGAACGCGGTAATCAAGTCGGTTGTCTACGGGGGCACCGGTTTTGACTTCGAACTGATCGGTATTCGGCGGGGTTGGATGGGGCTCACGCACACTCAGCTCAGCAACAGCCGCGACGACGAATACATCCTCCCCTTGAACCGGGACAATACGCGAACCGTGGACCGGTTCGGCGGTACGTTTCTGCATACCTCACGCACTAAGCCTTCAAAGATGCCCGTCGACCAGGTGCCGGAGCACGTCAAGCCCCGGTTGGGCTCCTTCAAGGAAGTCGAGCCCGGCAAGGTTGACTTGACGCCGGTTGTGCTCGAGAATCTGCAGAAACTAAAGCTCGACTATCTCCTCCCCATCGGGGGCGATGACACGCTGAGCTATGCCTCGGTGCTCGATGGGGAGGGGTTCCCGGTCGTGGCCGTTCCGAAGACAATGGACAACGACGTTCAGAACACGGAGTACTGCGTCGGTTTTTCGACAGCCCTTACACGGGCCGTGGACGCGGTGCGCCGGCAACGAACCACCGTTGGATCGCATGAGCGTATTGGGATCTTCCGGGTGTTTGGGCGCGACGCCGGTTTCACCGCCCTCTATACGGCCTATGTGACTTCCATCCGCTGTTGCATTCCCGAAGTCCCGTTTGATCTTGAAAAGCTGATCGAGGTTCTCGTCAACGACAAGAGCCTCAACCCCAGCCGGTACTCGTTGGTCATCATGTCGGAGGGCGCGACCTGGAAGGGCCGGGGGGTGCAAGAGTACGGGCCGCCGGACGCCTACGGGCACCGCAAGAAGATGAGCATCGCCGAGGCGTTCAGTGACCAGGTGAAGGCCAGATCCGGCGAGGACACCGTGGTCAGCGACCTGACCTACGACCTCCGCAGCGGCAGCCCCGACTTTCTCGACAAGATGATTGCCTACACCTTCGCGACGATGGCCGTCGAGTGCATCGCCGACGGCGGCCGAGGCCGCATGATGGCAATTCAGAACGGCTGCTACACCGACGCCGATATCCCCGATCCCGCGCTGGGGGCACGGCAGGTAGAGGTCGACACGATGTACAACCTCGAGCGCTTCCGCCCGAATTATTCGAACAAAGCCGGACTGCCGGTCTTCTTGATGAAGGCCTAAGCGGGCGTAGGCTCAGCGGGGAGGCCTAGCGCAGGCGCTTGCGCCTCTCGAGCGCCTTGTGGAGCATCGAGAGTCCCAAGGCGATCAGCACGACAGGCCACAACTGCCAGATCGGGATGTTCACCCAGCCCAGTTGTTGAACCTGGAACACGACTCCGAGGGTCAGTACGACTACGCCGCCCACCCATCCCCCGCGGGCCCGGTGCCGGATCAGGATGTTCAGGCCGACCGCCACAAGAATCAGCGGCCAGAAGCGCCTCAAGTCGTAGATGCCGATGTCGAGAATGCCGAGCGTCGATAACTCGAAGACGGAGCCGATGATGATCGCAGCCACGCCTAGGCCACGGCTGTTCGGATCGATCGCCCAAAGGGTTCCTGCGCCTACCAGGAGCAGGGGCCAATACCTACTGGCCCAACTCCACGCATCGAGGACCCCGAAATTATTCAAAATCAACAGGATTCCCAAGACAACCAGCAATATCCCGGGGAGGAGTCTGCGATCAACGGTAGGCATGAGGATGGTCTAGCCGCGCTCGTAAACTTATCAGACTTTGGCGCTTTCTGCACGTATGTCCCTGACCCGCCCCAAGCAGGAAGTGAGTCTGAGGAGAGCAGCAGTATCACGCGGCCTATTCCAGTACGATGGGTGCTGGCAGCAGGCCATGGCAAGCGTCAAGCCCTTTCTCCGGAACTTTGAGGAGGAGCCCGGGGTGCAGGGTTTTCTGCACACGCCCGCGAACACGTCAGGTGATGGTCTGGTGTTCGCGCACGGTGCAGGAGGCAACTCGCAGTCGCCGCCGCTGGTCGCAATCGGGGAGGCTTTGGCGAACCAGGGTGTCGTCGTGCTGCGGTGTGACTTACCGTTTCGCCAAAGGCGTCCCAAGGGGCCACCCAGTGGCGGGGCGCCGGCGAGAGACCGTGAAGGGTTGCGGCGGGCTGTGGCGGCGGTGCGCGGGTTGGTCAAGGGCCGCGTTTACTTGGGAGGACAGTCGTACGGAGGACGGCAGGCTACGTTGCTCGCCGCCCAAGAGCCGGATCTTGTCGACGGGTTGCTGCTGACCTCCTATCCGCTACATTCCCCAGGCAAGCCCGAACGGCTTCGCATGGACCACTTCCCGCGACTGAAGGTACCTGTCCTGTTCTGCCACGGATCCAAAGACGCTTTCGGGACGCTGGACGAGGTGCGCCAAGCACTCAAGCTGACCCCGGCCCGCACCCAGTTAATTGAGTTCGAGGGAGGCGGCCACGGATTGGCTTCGCAACGCGCCAAGCCGGAGGCCTACCGGGAGGTAGGCGAGAAAGTTGCGGAGGCTTGCGCGGCGTTCTTTCGGTAACCGTTGGGTGTCGAGTAAGCCACGAGACCAGGCCGAACCCGCCGCTAGGTGCTTTTCGGCTTGACGGGGAGCCGCCGGTAGACTTCACCGCGATGGGCGATGCGCGCAACGAGAACCTCCTTGGAGGGATCATCCACGCGATAGAGCACCACGTAGTCTCGGCTCGCATGGACACGGCGTAGATCGTCGCGGCCCTTGAGCTTGGTCGTTCCTTTGCGGCGAGGTGCCCGGCCGATCAACTCCAGCCATCGGAGAATGCGTTCTGGATGTGCTGCGGTAGGTCAGCGAGTTCACGGTCGGCGGTGGGCGTCAGGCTGACGCTGTACGACATTAGTCAGGACTTGAGCTTTGCTTTGACCTTGCTCAAGGGCACGGGCTTCTCCCCCCGCGCTTCCATGTCGGCTATCGCCTCGTCCGCTATATCGGCCCAGTAGCGATCCTCCAGGGCCTCCAGCATACGAGCGTCTTCTTCCGAGATCACAACGACGCTGGCTCCGCCCCGCCGCTCGATTCGCACCCGGTCCCCCTGGTAGGCTACACGGTTGAAGGTATCGGGAGGGATGCGGGTTTCGGACGCTCTCAGTATCGTCATGGCGAACCGACCGATTCGACCTAATTGTACGCTTCGTACTTTACCTATGACTATGGTGTATTAGCGGAGAAAAAGTCAACTCGCGGTCGGTCGACCGTGGCGTTCGCCACCCTATGGCCCTCAAGGAGTATCGTCGCAAGCGGACGTTCGATCAAACGCCCGAACCTGCCGGGACCGGCCGCGATGCGCCCACCAGGGCTCCCATCGCGAAAGCTGCGCGGTTCGTGGTCCAGAAACACGCGGCGCGCCGGCTGCACTATGACCTGCGGCTTGAAATCGATGGCGTCCTGAAGTCGTGGGCGGTGCCGAAGGGCCCCTCGCTCAATCCCAAAGACAAGCGGCTGGCCGTGATGACCGAGGACCATCCTCTGGAATACGGTGACTTCGAGGGCGTCATTCCCGAGGGTAACTACGGCGCCGGAACGGTGATCGTTTGGGACACGGGCGAGTACGTCCCGGAAGGCTCTCACTCGGCGAGCGAGCAAGTCGCCCAAGGGGAGATCAAGTTCTCCCTGCGGGGCAAGAAGCTCGGGGGGAGCTTTGTTCTCGTCCGTCTCAAGCCGAAGCCGAAGAGCGCGCCGGCGAAAGACTGGCTGCTGATCAAGCACAACGATGCACACACGGACAGCCAGTGGGACGTCGAGGGGCACCCAGGTTCCGCGGTGACCGGCCGCACTCTCGATGAGGTGCGTCAGGGCCTGCCGCCGGATCAAGGCGGTGCGCCGGCCGGCGCAGGCAGCATAGAAGACGCCCGCGCCGCGCCCCTGCCGGCCGATGCACAGCCGATGCTCGGCACGCTAGTGGCGAAGCCGTTTTCGGATCCCGATTGGGTGTTCGAGCTGAAGTGGGATGGTATTCGCGCGTTGGCATCGATCGACGACGGCGTGTACCGGCTGCGATCGCGCCTTGGGCGGGACATTGCTGACCGCTATCCCGAATTGGAGATTCTGCCGGGCTTGCTGCGCGCGCGGCAGGCTGTGCTCGACGGCGAGATCGTCGTGCTGGACTCGCAAGGGCGGGGCGACTTCGAGCAATTACAATCGCGCATGCATGTCGCGAAACCTGCTCCGTCTCTGCTGGCGGGCGCGCCCATCACGTACTACGTTTTCGACTTGCTCTACTGCGACGGGTACGACCTTCGTGAGGCGTCTTTGGTCGAGCGCAAGCGCCTGCTGCGGGAGATCCTGACGGCCGGCGATGCGGTGCGCTATTCCGATCACGTTGTGGAGAAGGGGGCCGAGCTGTTCGCACTCGCCGCGCAGCGCGGCGCGGAGGGGATCGTAGCCAAGCGGGCGCACAGTCCCTACGTCGGAGGGAGGAGCCCGTATTGGGTGAAGCTGAAGGTCACGCGGGAGGTGGACGCCGTCGTCGGGGGGTTCACGTCGCCGAGCGGCGGCCGGACGGATTTCGGATCCCTACTTGTTGGTCTCTACGAAGGCCGCAGGCTACGGTTCGTGGGTGGGGTGGGTTCGGGATTCAATGAGGAGTCGTTGGCGCGCCTGGGTGCACAGCTCAAGGAACTCGAAACTCGGCGACGGCCCTTCGCCGCCGCCCCGGAGACCAAAGGGGAGCCTCACTGGGTCAAGCCCGAGCTGGTGGCGCGGGTGAAGTTCAGCTCGTGGACGCGCGAGCAGAGACTACGGGCGCCGGTCTTTCTGGGGCTTCGAGATGACATGGACTCGAAGGACTGCCGCTTCGAAGCGGAGCCGCCCGACAGGCCGGCGACGCCCAAGGGAGGGGCCGTCGCGGGCGTACCGCATCTGCGCGGTACGCGGGCGATCGAGGCCGAGCTGTTCGAGGGCAAGAGAGAAAGCGTGATCCTCGAGATCGGCGGCACGCCCATCCGGCTGACCAACCTGAACAAGGTCTACTTCCCCGAGCCCGGTTACACGAAACGTGATCTGCTGGCCTACTACTACCGGGTGACGGACTTCATCCTGCCGTTCATGAGGGGCCGACCGCTGGTTCTGCATCGGTACCCGAACGGCGCCGCGGGCGACGCTTTTTATCAGAAGGACGCTGCCGAGGAGACACCGGAGTGGATGGAGACCGAGCCTATCTATTCGGAGGAGCGTAAGAGGGACATCCGCTACTTGATGGCCGGGGACCAGGCGTCGCTGCTCTATCTGGCAAACCTAGGCTGCATTGAGCAGCACCCGTGGTCGAGCTCGGTGCCTCATCTCGAGAGTCTCGACTATGTGTTCTTCGATCTCGACCCGACCGAGGGAACGTCTTATGACACGGTCGTAGAGGTGGCGCGAAGCATCCACCGGATACTCGACCGGATCGAAGTGAAGGTGTTTCTCAAGACATCGGGCGCTACCGGGTTCCACCTGTGGCTGCCGCTGGAGACCGAGTACAACTACGAGCAGATTCGGGCGTTTGCTGAGGTCGTGGCACGCGTGGTGGCCGCACAGATGCCGGATCGGGTCACGCTCGAGCGATCGACCGAGCGGCGCGACAAGGGCAAGGTCTATGTGGACTATTCACAGAACGCGCTAGGCCGGCCCCTGGCGACCGTTTACAGCGTGCGGCCATTCCCGATGGCGACGGTCTCGGCGCCGGTATCCGCGTGTGAGCTGCAGCGCGGGCTCAAGCCGGAGCGGTTTACAATCAAGACGATGCCCGCCCGCCTGGAGAAAGTCGGACACCTGTGGTCTGACTTCTGGGAGTGCCGCCAGCCGATCGAGCCGGCAATCGAAAGGCTGCGGCTTGAGATCAAGAGCAGGAAGATTCAGCTCTGAAAGCGATCGAGGCCGTGACAGAACTTTGAAATCGACCCACCCCATCTATTCGCCTCGACGAACAGGAGCCAATGTCTTATAATCTGAGTAGACGTATTCAACGGCCCAAGTGGCAGCGCCGCCTGTGACGGCCGCGCCAAGGGAGGGACGCGAGAATGATCAGCCTAACGGAAACCGCGGTCAACAAAATCAACGAGATCATGGCCCAGCAAGACCCTGCGCCGCAGGCGCTACGGCTCTCTGTTGTCGGTGGAGGCTGCTCGGGCTTTCAGTATTCGATGGCCTTTGAGAACAGCCAGTTGCCGCTGGACAAGAGCTACACCTTCGACGGTGGTCTGAAAGTCATCGTTGATCAGGCCAGTATGCTGTACCTGGACAACTGCCAGGTGGATTACGTCGAGACGCTGGAAGGCGCGGGCTTCAAGTTCGAGAACCCCAACGTGTCGTCCACCTGCGGCTGCGGCAGTTCTTTCCAGGCCTAAGGGCGAACCCGCAACGAATCTCTATGCCGCGCCGGGCTACGGTCCGCGCGGCATTTCTGTTATGGCGTCCGCGGCGGAGTGGGATGAGCGCTTCGGTCGGGGTGACCATGCCGGTTCCGCGATCGACCCCGTTCTCTTCGAGTCAAGAAAACATTGGGCGCTGCTGAGTAACGCCTCAGCGAAGGCCCTGGGCGAGTTCAGCGGAAAGCGGGCGCTCGACCTCGCCTGTGGCGCCGGACGGCACGCGGTCTACCTGGCCGAAGCCGGCTTTGAGGTGACGGCCATCGACTTCGCCGAGGAGGGCTTGGCGGCGGCACAGCGTCTCGCCGAAGCGGGAGGCGTCTCGATCGAAACGGTCCTCCTCGACCTTGAAGCGGACGGCACCAATCTCGGCGAGGAGAGGTACGACCTGGCCGCTGTTTTCTTCTATTTACACCGTCCCCTGTTCCCGCGGATCGCGCGCTGCCTGCGGCCCGGCGGGCTGCTGGTCTATAAGACGTACAGCGTCGATCAGCTCCGTTATCCGGGCCGTCCGCGACACCGGATGCACATGTTGGAACCCAATGAATTGCTCAAAGTGTTCTCTGAGTTTCGCGTGCTACGCTACGAGGAAGAGTGGGAAGGTAAGGGAACCGCCGCCCTCGTTGCCCAGAAATGAAGCTCGCCCTGGGGCAGATCAACCCGACCGTCGGTGACCTCCCCGGCAATGTAGACTGCATGATCGAGGTTGCCCGCCGTGCCGCGGAGGGTGACGCTGATCTCGTCATCTTCCCCGAGCTCGCCGTCAGCGGATACCCGCCGCGCGATCTAGTTGAGGTCCCCGCCTACCTGGACCGCAACGAAGCCGAACTGGCGCGTTTGGCGCACGAAACAGCCACGTTGAAGATCGGTATCGTCACGGGCTTCGTGGGCCGCTCGACACCCGGTGCCCGCCCGCCGGCCGCCAACTGCGCTGCCTACTTAGCAGGGGGCAAGGTGGTCGCGACACAGCGGAAAATGCTGCTTCCTACCTACGACGTGTTCGATGAGTGGCGCTACTTCGAGCCCGCCCGAGAGCAGCAGGTGTGGGACATCGGCGACCGTTCGTTCGGCGTGACGGTTTGCGAAGACGTTTGGAACGACAAGCAGTTCTGGGACCGCCGGCGCTACGAGCGCGATCCGGTTGAGGAGCTGGCGAAGCAGGGAGCGCAGTGTCTGATAAACATCGCGGCCTCGCCGTACCACATGCAGAAGCGTAAGCTGCGCTTCGAGATGCTCCAGACGACCGCCCGGCGGCGGAGCCTGCCGATCGTAATGGTGAACCAAGTGGGCGGGAACGATCAGCTCGTCTTCGACGGATCGAGCTTGGTCGTCGGCTCGGACGGCGAGCTTTGCGCGCGGGCCGGATCGTTCGTCGAGGACCTGGTGTTCTACGACACCGAAACGGGGCACGGTGACGTTCGCGAGCAGACCCAAGACGAATGCGAGGCGGTGTATGAGGCCCTAGTGCTCGGGACGCGGGACTACGTGCGCAAGTGCGGGTTCCAGACCGCCTTGGTCGGGCTGAGCGGTGGCGTCGATTCGTCGGTCACGGTAGCGGTCGCCGTCGACGCGCTCGGCGAAGAGAACATCCTGGGCGTAGGGATGCCGGGCCCGTACTCCTCGGAAGGCAGCGTCACCGACGCGCGGCACTTGGCCGAGAAGCTGGGCATCCGCTTCGAGACGATCAGCATCAATGACGCCTACCAGGCGGTGACGAAAACGCTCGCCCGGGTGTTCGCTGGCCTGCCGCGGGACACTACCGAAGAGAACCTACAGGCCCGTCTGCGCGGAGACACACTGATGGCGCTGTCAAACAAGTTCGGCTCGATCGTGCTGACGACCGGCAACAAGAGCGAGTTGGCGGTTGGGTACTGCACGCTCTATGGGGACATGGCGGGCGGGCTGGCCGTGATCAGCGACGTGCCGAAATCGATGGTGTACCAGTTAGGACGGGTCGCTAATCAGCGCCATCCGGAGGCAATCCCCGAGTCCGTTTTCACTAAGGCCCCCTCGGCTGAGTTGCGGCCCGATCAGAAGGACAGCGACTCGCTGCCGGAGTACGACGTGCTCGAGCCCATTCTGCAGAGGTACGTGGAGAACTACGAACAGCCGGCGGCGATTGCCGAGGCGTTGGGACTGCCGCTCGAGCTGGTGCGAGACGTGACGTGCAAGGTGGATCGAAATGAGTACAAGCGGCAGCAGGCGGCGCCCGGGCTGCGGGTGACTTCGAAGGCGTTCGGGATGGGGCGGCGGTTCCCGATTGCGCAGCGGTTTTCGGCGTAGGGTAACAATATGGTGCGCATGCAGATCCGTTTGGACGAGAGGGAGTACGAACTTCATCAAGAAGGAAGCCGAGACGCTCGGCATTTCCATGGCAGAGTTCGTGCGAAGAGCCGTTCGCCAGATGTTGTCCGCTAGTGAGAGCAAGCCGTGGATGCGCTACGCGGGCTTTGTCGGGTCGGATGATACCCGATCAGCCGGTCGATCGACGACATCGTCTATAGCGGAAAGGATTGACGCTTCCGTTGACAGTTCGCCGTTGATTGCGGAGAGAGGCGGGAGAAGCTCCGCGCGCAGCACGCTACGTCCCTCCGGAACGAAAGCTGCAAGATGAAACGATTGCTTTACCGGCTCGGCATAGGGGCTCTGTGCGTCTTGGGAGTCCACGTTGCGACTTCACACGAGGGTACTTCGAGCAAAGACGTTCCCCGCCGCACCGTGGGCAGGCAGGCGGACGGCAGCGTAGTGCTGCCCAACGGCTGGACGATCACGCCGGCCGGCAAGCAGGTCCCGCTGAGCACGTTGCCGATGTCGATGGCTGTCTCCCCCGATGAGAGGTATCTGCTGGTGCTCAACGCCGGTTTTCTGCCGCCGTCGGTCAGCGTGATCGACCTCGATAGCGAGCGCGAAACGGCACGCGTGCCTGTGAAAGACGGCTGGCTGGGGCTGGTTTTCAGCCGCAGTGGCGAGAAAGTCTACGTAGGGGGCGGTTCGGCCGCAAGCGTGTTTGAGTTCGAGTTCCGCGACGGCGCGCTGAAGCCCGGACGCACGTTTCCGGTCGTGCCCGCGGAGAAGAGACGGCCGTCGGATCACGTCGGAGACGTCGCGCTCTCTTCCGATGGGAGGTTCCTCTACGCCGCCAACCTGTTCCGGAACTCGGTCACGGTGATGAACGCGCAGACCGGCTTCATCACGGGCGAGTTCAAGACCGGCCGCCGGCCCTATCGTCTGCTTCCCAACCCGGACGGCGAGACGCTGCTGGTGAGTCACTGGGCCGAATCGGCGGTCGGGCTCTACCGGATCTCGGACGGGCGGTTGATCGAGAGGATTTCGGTGGGGCCCCATCCGACGGACATGCTGCTGCGGGCCGGCGAGATCGAAACGCCGGAAGGGCAGCTTCCCGTTGTCGCCCGCTTGTTTGTCGCGTGCGCCAACACGAATAGCGTCACCGTACTGGGCGTGAGTAGGGGCAACCGTTTTCGGCTCCTTGAACACATTCCCGTTGCCCCGACACGTAGGGCGCCGCTCGGCTCGACGCCGACGGCTCTTGCGCTGAGTGCCGACGCAAAGCTGCTTTACGCGGCCGCCTCCGGGAACAACACGATCGTGGTGTCCGATGTGTCGAGCGAGAGGGCGGAGTTGGTGGGGGTGATTCCCACCGGTTGGTATCCGACCGCGATTCGCGCTCTCGGCGACGGACGATTGCTCTACCTGAACGGGAAAGGCGGCGGATCGCATCCGGCCCCGCTTGGCCCTGACCCAAACCGCCGCGGTGAAGAGAAGCAGTACGTGACGTCCCTTGAGACGGGGTCCCTCGGCATTCTGCCGCCGTTGACCGAGCGGTTGTTTCAACAGCTCACGCAACGAGTGATCGCCAATACACCGTACATCGACGAGTTGCTCGACGATGCGGGCATCGCGGCTGCGAATCCCGTTCCCACTCGCCCTGGGGAGGAATCACCGATTCGACACGTGATTTACGTGGTGAAGGAGAACCGCACCTTCGACCAGGTGCTGGGAGCACTGCAAGGGGCGAACGGAGACCCTAGCCTCGTTGTCTTCGGCGACGCGGTCACTCCGAACCACCATAAGATCGCCCGCGAGTTCGTGCTGTTCGACAACTTTTACGCGACGGGGTCGGTGAGCGCCGACGGCCAGAGTTGGACCGCCGGTGCTATGGCCAACGATTACGTCGAGAAGCTGTGGTCCAGCTACTACGGGCGGCGGCGGCAGGTCTACGATTTCGAGGGAGGCGAGCCCACTGCCACTCCTCCGGCGGGGTATCTGTGGACCAGCGCGCTCGGCTTCGGGCTCTCGGTTCGGAATTACGGCATGTGGACTGCTCCTGTATCAGGTGCAGCCGGCGCGGTACGGGTACTGGACCCGGCGCTTGCTCCCCATACCGATCGAGAGTTCCCGCCGTTTGATCTCGATGTCCCTGAACAGGCGCGCGTCGACGCCTTCCTGCGGGATTTCGAGAGGCTTGAAGCGGCGGGCGAGCTGCCACGGCTGATGATGGTTCACCTGCCCGGCGATCATACGGCCGGCCGCGAGCCTGGCAAGAAGACGCCCCGGGCCATGATGGCCGAGCACGATCGGGCGCTGGGCAGGCTGGTGGAGGCGGTCAGCCGGAGCAAGTCTTGGGGCAAGATGGCGTTGTTCATCGTGGAGGACGATGCTCAGGACGGCGCCGACCATGTGGACTCGCACCGCTCCCCTGCGTTCGTCGTCAGCCCCTATGCCAAGCGCGGCGTTGTCGACAGCACGCTCTACACGACCGCCTCCGTGCTGCGGACGATCGAATTGATTCTCGGACTGCGGCCAATGACCCAGTTCGACGCCGCTGCCACACCGATGGCCGACGCGTTTACGCCGGAACCCGACCCCAAGCCGTACGAAGCCGTTGAGCCGCGGGTTGATCTTGACGAGATGAACCCACCCGGGCCGGGAGGCCGTTCTCGCCGGGTAGAGAGCGGCTTTCCTCTTTTCTTTTCAAGGCCTTGGGTTGTGAAAGACTCCGCCGGCGATCCCCTATAATGGGTTCGTGGCACCCCTCCCGATCGGCATCATCGGCTTGGGGAACGTCGGCAGTGGGACGCTACGCATCCTCGCCGACAACGCCGCGCAGATCGAGCGTAAGCTCGGTTTTCCTCTCCAGGTTCAGGCGATCTGCTCGCGGTCCGTGCAGGAAAACCCCCCGCAGGAAGCCAGTTTGTTTCCCGAGGCGGTTCGGACGCCGAACTGGCGGGAGGTCGTGGAAAACCCGGAGATCCGAGTTGTCGCCGAACTCGTCGGAGGCACGAGCGTCGCGGCGGAGATTGTCGAAACCGCGATCGGCAGAGGGAAGTCGATCGTCACCGCCAACAAGGAGCTCATGGCCGAGCGCGGCGCAGAGATCTGGGACCAGGCTATACAGAAGGGCATCTGCCTGGCGATGGAAGCCAGCGTCGCGGGCGGCATTCCGATCCACTCGGTCTTGCGGGAGGGTATCTCGGGCGACCGCGTGGGCTCGTTGATGGGCATTCTTAACGGCACGTGCAATTACATCCTGACGGAAATGGAGAGCCGGGGCGACTCGCTCGAGACGGTGTTGGCGGAAGCACAGAAGCTGGGATATGCCGAAGCCGACCCGAGCGCGGATATCGACGGCTACGACGCCCGCTCGAAGCTCGCGCTTCTCGCGGCGCTGGCGTTTGGCGTGCGGGTCACGCCGCGGGACATCTACGTGGAAGGCATCCGGCGGATCCGAGATATTGACTTTGCGTATGCCTCGCGCTTGGGGCAGACGGTGCGGCTGGTCGCCTCCGCGGAAGATGACCCCGCGGGGTTGCTGTTGTCGGTGAGGCCGGTGCTGGTGCCGAAAGACACGATCCTCGCCCACGTCCAGGGCTCCTACAATGCCATTTGGGTGCGAGGCGTCCACGGGGAGGACACGTTTTACTACGGCCGGGGAGCCGGAGCCACTCCCACCGGCGTCGCGGTGGTGAGCGACTTGATGCGCGTGGCGCGAGAGATCGTGAGCGGAAGCCCGGAGCGCGTGTCGCCCTTCGCGCATTCGGCGCTTGAACAGCACGCGCCAGTGTCGATCGAGAGGCAGGTGCGGCCACACTACCTGCGCTTCCGCGTGAAAGACCGGCCGGGCATCATCGCCAAGCTCGCCTCGATTCTGGCGGAGGCGGGGATCAGCCTGGACGCGGTGCTGCAGGAGCCACGGTTTGACAGGGATGACCTGCCCTTCGTGATCACCGTTGAGCCGACGCCCGAAAAGGCGGTGCGGGAGGCGGTTGCGAAGATGAAGGGCTTGGCATTTCTGGTCGATGACCCGCTGGCATTGCCGCTCGAAAGCGGCTTGGCCGGATGAGGCTGCCCCGATCCAGCGCGAGACCGTTCACGATTGGCAGCCAGTGCAGTGTGCCCCCCCCGGGGGGGGGCTCCAGCGAGCACAGCGGTGAACGTTTTTCGCTCTCACCGATGACAAGAGCTGAATTGGTTCTCGCCGATTGAGAAAAAAAGGACGACTTATTACCCCAACCAGGCATCCGGAGTTATAATATGCATTCAATGTCGATCGGCAAGAAACTGCGCGAACGACGCTTTATGGGCCGCGGCCGGGCGGTGATCGTCGCGCTGGATCACGGCAATGCGGCGGGCGTTGTCCCTGGCCTCGAGAACCCGGCGGAGGTCGTGAAGATGACGGCGCAGGCCGGAGCGGACGGTATCCTCGTCACCCCGGGGATCTTGGAACAGGTAATCGAGGTGGTGGACCGGCTGGCGATCATCCTGCGGATCGACGGCTGCGTGAGTACCTCGGGTTCAGGCGCCATGCGGCTGTTCAGCAGCGTCGAGCACGCGGCTACCTTGGGTGCCGACGGTGTGGTGGTCAACGCCACCATCGGGGCGCTCTATGAAAGCGACGAGTTGGAGAAGGTGGGCCGCGTAAGCAGCGAAGGCCGACGTTGCGGTGTGCCTGTGGTGGCGGAAATGCTAACGCAGCGAATGATGGCGAACCATCTCGATTTCAGCGGCAACGGGGAAACGCTGCTACCGCCCGACCTCCATGACGATGTGGCGCTGGCGTGCCGCATCGGTGTCGAGCTGGGAGCCGACGCGATCAAGACGCGCTATCCGGGCGATGTCGATCACTTCCGCAGGATTGTCCATGCCACTGGCCGCCCGGTGCTGGTCGCCGGAGGACCATTCCGCGAAACCAAACTCAAGGGCACGCTTGATTTGGTGGACGAAGTGCTAGAAGCCGGCGCGTCCGGTGTGATTTTCGGCCGCTCTATCTGGCAACAGCCGAACCCGGCTGAAGCGCTCCGAGCCATCTGCGCGATCGTCCACGAGGATGCAACACCTGCCGAGGCTCTGGAAATCGCCCGATTATAGTCCTCTTTGGCCAGGCACATTCCACCATCTTCCAAGATAAAGTACTAGAACTTCTCACATACCCCGGGGGAATCTCCTGTGGGATCCACCGCGGTGTATCCTGCGCTCCAGGTAGAGACCAGAGAGACCAAGAGCCTTTCGTGACCGCGCTGGGTGCCTCAGACTCGGTACGACCGCGGGATGGTATAGTCTTTTGGGCGAGACCACACAGGCGCCATCGGTCGTACAGCGCTACGCCATATAGGACGCTACAGGCAGTTGAAACTCTCTAAACGAGGAACCAGGCTCCCTACGATGGTAAAACCGAGCCGCCGTCGCATCTTGCAGTCCATTGGAGCCTTGGGGGTGGGGGCGGCGGCTCCGGTGCACGCAGCTGCCTCGGCGACACCGGGGTCCGCGCTCACCGCACGGATCAGCAGGTTCGAAGTGATCCCGACCAAGATCCCGTTTTACGAGCCCGTCCGCGAAGCGTGGACGGCGAGCTTCTTCCGGCAAAACCGCTTCCAGACGGACTTCCGGCCGACGATCGTCAAGCTTCACACCGATGAAGGGCAGGTCGGCATCTGCAACGCAATGATGCCCAACCAGGAGCAAATCCAGGCGACGCTTAAGGGCATGGTCGGACGCTCGCCCTGGGAGTTTCTGCTCGACGACAGCCTTCGGGGGATCCTGGTCGCCGTCTATGATCTGGTGGGGCAGTCAGCGAGCCGTCCGGTGTCTCGGCTGTTCGGCGCTAGCCCGAAGAAGCGTATCGTGCAGACGTGGTGGAGCCAGTGCTACCCGCCTGATCTGATGGCCGCCGAAAGCCCAACGGGGCGAAAAGCTGGGCTACAAAGTCCACAAGGTGAAGGCTCGACCGTGGGAGGACCCCATTGCGCAGGCCGAGGCGATCTGCGCCGTGGTCGGCCGCGATTTCCGTATCTGGGCGGACGCCAACGCGTGGTGGGGCTCGGTCGGCCGCACGATCCACTTCTGCGAGGGCCTGGCCAAGCTGAACAACTACTTCGCCATCGAGTCACCCATCAGCCGGCCGGGCATCGCAGGCTACCGGCAGTTAAAGGGCAAGCTGCCGCTGCAACTCTCCGAGCACATGACCCGCGACCCCATGCCCTACGTCCGCGAGGGTCTGCTTGACTCGTTCGTGATCGGCGGGCCGCTCGGCAAGACGCTGGTGCAGCGCGCGCTGATGGCCGAGGTCACCAAGATCCCCCTGTGGGTCGAGCACAGCATCGAAGACGGTATCAACCAGGTCTTTCAAGCGCATCAAGCCGCCGCGTTGCCTGGCATTGAATACTGCATCAGCATCACTCACGTGCTCGAAGACGACCTGATGGCCGAGCCGTTCGCGATGAAGGACGGCTTCTACGAAGTGCCCACCAAGCCAGGCCTCGGGGTGAGTCTTGACGAGGCGGCGGTCGACAAGTACCGGATGGCTTGACCCATGAATACCCTTTGGCGAGAGCCTTTTGGCGCAACGCTGGTTTGAGCTATAGCTCTGTGCCGATCCCACCGGCTACACTGGCCGTGGCGGGCATTGGGAAGAAGTTGATTCACTGCAAGAAGGGCCTTCTCGATTGGGAAACGTTGCTCGAAACAGTACCCCAAAAGGAAGACGACGAGGAGAGGAAACCATAGACGGGCTTCTGAGATAGGTTTCACGACCGAGCGGCTATTCGACTCGAGCAGATGGAACAAGAAATTCGCTTTTGCACCGCACGTGATGGAGTCCGTATCGCCTATGCCACCGCGGGAAGCGGCCCGCCGTTAGTTAAAGCGGCGAACTGGCTTACCCATCTCGAGTACGACTGGGATAGCCCTGTCTGGCGACATTGGCTTGCCGAGATGGCAGGCCGGCACAGGCTCGTTCGCTACGACGAACGTGGCTGCGGACTTTCGGATTGGGAGGTCGAAGATTTTTCGTTTTGCGCCTGGGTCCAGGATCTTGAAACCGTGGTTGACACCGTGGGCTTGGATCGCTTCGCCCTGCTGGGGATTTCGCAAGGAGGCGGCGTCGCCATTGACTGTGCTGTCCGCCATCCCGAGAAGGTGAGCCATCTGGTTCTCTATGGCGCATATGCCCAGGGCCGGGCACGGCGACAGGTTTCACCGGAAGAAGCCGAACAACACCACGCGCTCAAGACGCTCGCAAAGATTGGATGGGGGCTGGAGAACCCTGCTTTCCGGCAGGTCTTCTCAAACCTGTTCATGCCGGAAGCATCGGGTGAACAAATGCGCTGGCTTGATGAGCTTCAACGCAAGTCAACCTCCGCGGAGAACGCGGTTCAGTTTTATGAAGTGTTCGGCGATATGGACGTGCTCGACTTGTTGCCCAAAGTACGAGTGCCGACGCTCGTTCTGCATGCGCGCGACGACGCTCGGGTTCCGCTGGATGCCGGGCGCCAGTTGGCGGCGACGATCCCTGACGCTCGATTCGTTCAACTCGAAAGCAAGAATCACATCCTATTGGAGAGTGAGCCGGCCTGGGGACGCTTCGTGCAGGAGGTTTTTGGTTTTCTCGGCACGGGATCCGTGGCAGTTACCCGCGATACGACCTCTCAGCAACCGCGTACGTCACGCGCGGCCGACGGCCGAGTCGTGCCGAACTATGAGCTTCTGGAAAAGCTTGGTGGCGGTGGCATGGGCGTGGTGTACAAAGCTCGGGACCCAAGACTCGACCGCCTCGTTGCATTGAAGTTCCTACCGGCCTTCCTGAGTGCCGATGAGGACGCCAAGCAGCGATTCCTGGTCGAGGCCAAGGCTGCCTCCGCGCTGGATCACGCCAATATCTGTCCCATCTATGACATCGGTGAGACCGCCGACGGTCTCCTGTTTCTTGTGTTGCCGTACTACAAAGGTGAGACGCTCAAGCGGAAAGTCGCTCGAGGGCCGCTACCGATCAAAGAGGTAATCGATTATGCGGCGCAGGCGGCGGAAGGCCTTTCCCGAGTACACGAAGCCGGTATCGTGCATCGGGACATCAAACCCGCAAACGTCATGGTTACGGACCGTGGCCACGTCAAGCTGCTGGATTTCGGTTTGGCGAAGGTCCCCAACATAGACCTGACGAAAAGCGGGACGATTCTCGGTACAGTCGCGTATATGAGTCCGGAGCAAGTGCTGAAGCGCCCCACCGATGCCAGAACGGATCTATGGTCCCTGGGCGCCATCATCCATGAGATGTTGACTGCCGAGTCGCCATTCAACGCGGACTATGAGCAGGTGATCCTGTATGCCATCACGCAGGACGAGCCGGCGTCATTACGGGAACTTCGCGAGGACGTGCCGGATTCACTGGCGCTGGTGGTGGAGCGTCTTCTCCGAAAAGATCCCTCCGACCGATATCAAACGGCCGCAGAGGTCTTTACGGCCCTAAGATCGTGAGCGTCGAGTTGGACAGTTACCCCCTCGCTTGACGGAGCCTCGACAACCCAGCCGCTCGTCATGCATAGCTCAGATCCCGTCGAGGACGTTCAGGGCCTACAAAGAATCGCCTACGGCTTTATGGGGTCGAAGGGTCTCTTCGTAGCGCTCAACCTCAACCTCTTCGGCCTTGTGGCCGACGCCCCCAAGGGCTTGAACGAGCTAGCTGAGCAGACGGAGGTCAGTCCGAACCTCCTGCGGATAGTGCTGACCGCGTGCGTCAGCGTTGGCTTATTGATCAAAGACGGTGACGCATACGGTAATTCACCCGCTGCGCAACGCTACCTGGTGCCCGAAAGCAGCTCTTACTTCGGGGACTACTACCGATTTCAGATCGACCGCCAAGTGTATCCGGGCCTTGTGACTCTCGATGGGGCGCTGCGAGGAAAGGCGGTACGGGGCCTGTACGCGGGCGGGTTCGACAATCCTGAGAGAGCGGCTGACTTCTTTCGCGGGCAACACTCCGGGTCGCTAGGGCCGGCGTTCGTGCTGGCAAGAGAAGTCGATTTGCAGGGTCGTCGATCGTTGCTGGACGTGGGAGGGGGCAGTGGTGCTTTCTCCATCATGTTGTGTCAGCGCTTTCCACAGCTTTCCGCGACCATCCTAGACTTCCCCGGTGTCGGCCCGATTTCTGAGGGTTTTGTGGCCGATGCGGGCCTCGCCGATCGGATCCAATTCTCGGAAGGAGATGCGCTGACCACCGACTGGCCCGGGGAACAGGACGTGGTTCTGATGTCCTACTTGCTGAGCGCCGTTCACGAGCGGGAGCATGGACGCCTATGGCGCAAAGCGTGGAGTTGTCTCGATCTCGGGGGGCTGCTGCTGGTTCATGACTTCGTGGTGAATGATGAAGGCACGGGCCCGGTTGAAGCCGCGTTGTGGGGACTCGCGATGATGATCGGCAACACAGGCGCGACAAATCTCTCGCCGACTCGCCTCGTCGAGCAAGCGAAACAGGCGGGGTTTCAGACGCCGGAGGTTCGGCCGCTGATCGAAGGCATTACTTCTCTGCTCACTTGCTCAAAAGCGTCGTAGACCCATGTCGGAGCTGCCGGCGTGATCGCCACGTGTCGCGGCTTGCTCGCATCTTCCTGCTACGTTCACGCAAAGTTGTTAGGGTGCCGCTGAGGCTGGGCCTGTCAGTCGGAGTCGCTCGCTGCGAGTGGAATCGACAGAACGTCCTCGTCGTTGGGCTACCGCGTGGGGTTCTGATTTCGTCCAGACGTTTCCTGCCAGTTCTGGCATGGATTCCACTGTGTTCGTAGCCACGGTCAAGGTTCGGTTGCTGCCTTTTCGACCAGTGCCCGAACAGAGTCGTGCAGTTCGAGCTGGAGAGCGGCCTGCTGCCCCCGCGGGGACATCTTCCGCCAGGTTCGGCGGAGGATGTTGACCAGCTTTTCCTCCTCGTGCCCCTGAGCAAAGGCCGCCAGGTAGAACTCGAGGAACACCAGGCAGATCACGTCTTCCAACAACTGGCAGTCCGGGTCCGTCTTGAGGCACTCTTTGCGCAACAGCGACTGCACGCGAGCAACCGTCGCCTCCTCGTAGCCGGCCTCTTGCAAGATGTCGCCTGCCGTCTCGGCGTGAAATCGGCCAAGGTCGGTACGCCAGCGGCGATAGCCTTCGCGGTCCTTGGGGTAGCGGTCGCGTGGGATCTCCCAACGGCGGATGTGCTGCGCGCGGGCGGCCAGTTGGACTGGCTCCGGCGCTTCCGGCTCCAGCCGCTCCAGCCAGTCGCTCATTCGGCGGGCGTAAAGCAGCTCCTTGGGGTGCCCGCTCCCTTCGTAGACTTCGCGGTTGGGGTCTTCGCTGTTCGCTTGATCCAACTTGGTGATGGCCCACTGGAAGCGCCGCGAGTTCGCGATCATCGGCGGGGAGCTGGCGCGCGCAGACATGTCGGCGGTCTTATTCTACAGTGTTCAAGTGTTCAGATACCGAGCCCGAACGCAAGGGAAGGGTGCAGAGATTTCTCGGCTATCTGGCTACGCTTCGGGGCGGCGGCTACTGCTCGGGACGGTCGAACCAGGGCGATGGTCTTTACCCGAGTCGCCTTCAGGCGGCTTCCGCGCGAAGCGCTTGTAGGCCGGTCATTTACGGCCTGTGACGCGTTCGGCTGCCTTCACCTCAGGGCGCTTCCGGCGTCCTTCCTTGCCCGGGTTTAGCTATTCTCGAGTGCGAATCCGCGTCTCCAGGCTGGCGCAATTCTGACCCGCTACGGATAGGGGCTCCGCTGCATCCGGGCTATCATATAGGTTTGCGGTCAACAAGCTCGGCCACTGGCCCGGCAGGTGCGCCCTCATAATCGTCGAAACACAATTCGCCAGATTCGAGGAGTTGACGCTCGATAGCGGGGAAGTTTTGAGCCGGGTCGAAGTCGCTTACGAAACCTATGGCAGTTTGGACGGTGAGAACGCGAACGCGGTACTGATTCTGCATGCGTTCTCCGGGGACGCGCACGCCGCGGGCATCAGCGCCGACGACGGCAAGCCGGGCTGGTGGGACAACATGATCGGGCCCGGCAAGGCGTTCGACACGAACAAGTACTTCATCATCTGCTCGAACGTCTTGGGCGGGTGCCAGGGCACGACCGGGCCGGGTTCGATTGACCCTCGCACCGGGCAGCCCTTCGGCTCTCGTTTCCCGTTCGTGACCGTCCCCGACATGGTGCGGCTGCAGAAGCGGCTGATCGAGCACCTGCGCATCGAGCGGCTGCTGTCGGTCGCGGGCGGCTCGATGGGCGTCATGCAGGCGCTGCAGTGGATCGTGGACTATCCCGACGCCGTTGCTTCGGCCATCCCGATCGCGGGCGCTCGTCGCCATTCGGCGCAGCAGATCGCGTTTAACGAAGTCGGCCGGCAGGCGATCATGGCGGATCCGGACTGGAAGAGCGGCAACTATTATGGCGGTCCGCCGCCAGCGCGCGGTCTAGCGGTGGCACGCATGGTCGGCCACATCACCTACATGAGTGACGACTCGATGCGTGAGAAGTTCGGACGGCGGCGCAGAACCGAAGGCGACGCGAACATCGCCGAGAGCGATCTGTTCGAAGTCGAGAGCTACCTGCGCCATCGCGGCGGACAGTTCGTGGACCGCTTCGACGCCAACTCGTACCTAGCGATCACGCGAGCGATGGACTCATTTGACCTGGCCGAGGGCCACTCTTCATTGGGCGACGCCTTCTCGAACACGGAGGCGCGGTTTCTGGCCCTCAGTTTCACGTCGGACTGGCTATACCCGTCTTACCAATCGCAGGAGATCGTACGCGCGTTGCGCAGCCGCAACCTCGATGTGGCCTATGTCGAGCTGCCGTCGAACTACGGGCATGACGCGTTCCTGGTCGAGGTCGGCGAGCAGACCGAGCTGATCAAAAGCTTCCTAGAGAACACGTATAAGCGCCTGCCGATGCCGGCTTCACCTGCGAGGTCGGAGCGGGGCTAGACTCGCATCCTTGTCCGCCTCTTCGAGCCTGTCGCCGATCCTTGTTTTGTCTATCCACCGCGTCACTCAGCAAGCCCAACCTCCGACGAAACCGAAGCAGGCCTGAACAGCGTCCGATAGCGTAAGCAGCTCGTCTTGCACGGTGGCAGCCGCAACGCTTCCACAATAGACCCGCGACTATAATAGACCTACGTCCCGTACGGCGGAAACACAGGCCCATGGCGACCGCAGAAGCCACGCTGAGTTCGATAGTCCCCGAGGTTCTGGGACGGAGGGACTACGCCATCATCGAAGAGCTGGTTGCGGAAGGGACCAGTGTGCTGGATTTAGGCTGCGGTGAGGGAGATCTGTTGGCGTGGTTGGTCGATCGCAAGGGTGTGAAGGCCCGTGGTGTCGAGATCTCGCCCGACAAGGTGCGCAAGTGTGTCGCACACGGGCTCTCGGTCTACCAGGGCAACATCGACACAGGTCTGGCGGATTATCCGGAGCACTGCTTTGACTACGTGGTGCTGAGTCAAACGCTGCAGGAAACCCACCGGCCGATGAACGTCCTGCGCCAGATGGTACGGGTCGGCCGGCGCGTGATCGTCGCCTTCCCGAACTTTGGCCACTGGTCGGTCCGCGCGTCGCTGGCCTGGACTGGACGGGCGCCGAAGACACGCCATCTGCCGCACGAGTGGTACGACACCCCGAACATCCACTTCGTAACTATTCTCGACTTCGAAGAGGCTGTACAGCAGCAAGGCCTGCACATCGAGCAGTCGTACTTCCTGCGGCGCGACCGCCGAATCCGGCTGTGGCCGTCGTTTCGCGCGGACGTCGCGGTCTATCTGTTGCGCGGGTAGGGAAAGCGACGGCGCGATCAATCACGCCGAGATGGTTCTGTCAGGCAGTCAGCCGACGGCTGTCGGACAGTCACGGATCGGCTTGGAATCACCATGCGACAACCCCGGCGGTCTTTTCTGAAGCAGACGGTTGGTCTATTGGGGAGCTTGAGTGGCAGCGGGTTACTGCTATCGCCCCGTGGGCTTCGGGCGGCCGAGACTAAGATCACGCCCGCCCTGGTCCGCTTGCGGCCCGAGATCGAGCCGCTCGTGCGATTGATCGAGCGTACGCCGCGCGAGAAATGCTTCGAGCGGATGGCCGACCAGCTTCGGGCGGGCGTTTCCTATCGGCAGTTTCTGGCGGCGCTGTTTCTCGCCGGGATTCGGAACGTCAATCCACAACCGCCGGGCTTCAAGTTTCATTGCGTATTCGTCATCCATTCCGCCCATCAGCTAAGTCTCGACGCTCCGGTGCGGGAAAGGCTGCTGCCGTTGTTCTGGGCGCTCGACTATTTCAAGGCAGCCCAACAGCAGGACGTCGATAAAGGTGACTTCCACCTGCGGCCGGTGAGGGGCCGGCTTCCACCGGCCGAGCGAGCGTGGAGCGAGTTTCGGGCAGCGATGGATGATTGGGACGAGCCACGGGCCGACCGGGCGATTGCGGCGCTCGTCCGAAGTCGCGGGGCGCACGAAGTGATCGAGGGTTTGTGGCGGTACGGAGCGCGGGACTACCGCAACATCGGCCACAAGGCGATCTTCGTCGCGAACTCCTGGCGTACCTTGCAGACCATCGGTTGGCAGCACGCCGAGCCGACGCTCCGCTCGCTGGTGCTGGGGCTTTTGGACTACGGCAAGAAAGAGCGCGTCAACGACTACGCCTACGAGGACCAGTGTTACCTGCCGAATCTCGAGCGGCGGCGCCAAGCCGCTGCCAAGCTGCCCGGAGACTGGACACGGCCTGACAGCGGCCAGGGGAACAAGGGTCCGATCGAAAAGGTTCTGCACTTCGCTCGAGAGGGGAAGACCGATGAGGCTTGCCAGCACGCCGTGAGCGTTCTCGTCAGTGGCAAGGGCCGAGTGTCGAGCCTTTGGGATGGTGTGCACCTAGCGGCGGGTGAGCTGATGATGCGGCGGCCCGGCATCTACGGGATTCACACCGTCACCTCAGCGAATGCGTTGCACTACGCTTTTCGCACCAGCAGCGACAACGAGACCCGTCTGCTCTTACTTCTGCAGGCGATTGGTTGGATGAGCCAGTTTGCGAACTTCGTCTCAAACGATCCGGAGTTTGGCAAGACGAAGATCACCGAATTGAGCGAGTCTGAGGTTGCGTCGGGTGCGGAAGAGGGTGCGAATGAGATTTTGGCTGGGCTCGCTCGCGACCCGATGGGAACGGCCCGACAAGCCCTCGCCTACGCACGGCAACACCCCAAGGCTGACGCGTTCCGGCGTGCGGCCGGGCGGCTGGTTTTTTCCAAGGGTACCGACGCCCATGACTACAAATACGCGGCGGCGATCTTCGAGGATTACCGGCTCGTCAGTTCGCCGTGGCGCCCGCACATGCTTGCGACGGCAGTGTACAACTTACGCGGGAGGGAGAGCCGGATTCGAAAGTCGTTCTCCAGGCGCGGGAAGTGTTGCGGTCGCTAAAGGTGTAGGGTTACTTAGTCGTCGCCCGACGGCTTGGCTTTCTTCTGGGACACCTGGAAGGTGCTGAGCGTATCAGCGTAGCCGGCGACGCCGCTGTAGATGTGCTGCGCAACCTTCTGCCGATGGGTACTGCCCTTGAGGAGCTTTTCCTCTCGGGGGTTGCTGATGAACCCGATCTCGACGAGAATGGCCGGCATCTTGGAGCCAATCAGGACCATCAGGGGCGCCTTGCGGACTCCACGATTGCGCAGGCCCTTGATGTCTTTTGCGAGGCCGCCGTGTAGGGTGCTCTGCACTTTCGCCGCGAACTCCCGAGACTCGTCGATGGTTTCTTTCAATGCGATCTTCGACAGCAAGTCCTGAAGTTCGTGGACTGAGCGATTGGCTGCGGCGTTTTCACGAGAAGCTACCGCCATCGCCCACTTATCCGTCGTGAAGTTCAGGTAGTAGGTCTCGACGCCGCGGACGCTACGCTGCCTGGCGGCGTTGACGTGGATTGAGATAAACAGGTCGGCTTGCTGATCGTTCGCAAGTTGCGTCCGTCGGCGAAGGGAAACGAAGCGGTCGTCTGTGCGCGTGTAGATCACCTCGGCGCCCAGCCCCTGCTCGATCAGAGCGCCCAGGCGTTGCGCGATGTCGTTGACCACGTCCTTCTCCATAAGGCCGGTGGGGCCGATACTGCCCGTGTGACGACCGCCATGCCCCGGGTCGATGACGACCCGGCCCAACTTGAGGCCCAGCGCCCGGATCAGGTTTCGCTGGCCGCGGCTGGTGGCCTTGGCGGGTTTGGGAGGCTCGAGCTCAACGGCCGGGGAAGCCGGCGGCGGAGTAAGCTTCGCCAAGGTTTGCGTCTCCGGGGCCGGCCGGGGAAGGTTTCCCACGTCGGGCCGCACAAGAACCGCCGTAATCTGCGCCGAATCACCCACCCCCGTGGCGCTCCCGTGAGAGGCTCCTACGACGGGGCTCCAGTTTAGAGGCTCCAACGCCACGCGCTCGGGCGGGCGATTTCCGACAAAGCGAGGCTCGTACCGCTCGAAGATCCGGGGCGGTGGGTCGGGGGGCCGGTCCGCTTTCACCATCAGCGTCGCGCCCGCGCCGGACGGCTGATTCTCTTCGTCCCATGGCGGCGGGATCGGTTCCGATGTCACAGCGGTCACGCGGGCATTTATATTGACATCTGTATTGACATCCTGATGGGCGATCTCGGTTGGTTCCGGCGTCTCTTGCGGCCAGGGGTTCAAAACGGCCGGGGACGTCTCACTCACTCCGCGCAACGCCTCCTGGAAAGAACGGTCCGGACGCGGCAGCTCAGCCGGCGGCGCGCCTTTTTCGGCGAAAAGCTCCTTCGGCTTTGTTCGCAGCTCGATCGCCAGACGCGGCGGATTCGAAAGCCACGAGACCGAAAAGGGCGCGCGCGATGCAAGGTCGAGCACTACCCGGCCGATAGTGCGCCGGTTCTGCCCGACACGGATACGCTGGACAGTGGGATCATTGACCTCCAGCACGGCGGAACGTTGGAGCGCTGTGTCCAAGCGCGAGCCGAGGAAATCAAAATACATTCGCTCGGGACCTGCCACACGGTCGTACTTGTATTTAGTCTTGCGGTCAAGCTCGATGATGATCCGCGTGTAGTCGGGATGGGACCAGTAGCGCACCTGTCGAACCCGCGCCACTTTCGACTCTCGAGACGAAGCCCGGCTTGTCTCGACGGGCATGGCCCCAGACCGAACCCCCTTCCCATCAAGGGAGACGAGGGGCGGCGGCGCTACTCCTGTTGCCTCGCCGCTCCCTGGCCTTCGGGGTGGCTCCTCTCCCGAGGCCCGAATCGAATCAACAACCTCGGCTCGTCGCGAGGTATCGGGAAACTCGGTCAGCAGGGCACGGTACGCCTCGATAGATCTCCCATGGTGAGAGGTGTCATCGAACCTGGCTGCCATCTCCTCATAGAGGCGGCCGATGGCCAGCAGACTTTCTTCCCTATGGGCGTCCGTCGGGTCCGATCGGTAGGTCTTGCGGAAAGCCTCAATCACCAACTGGTATTGATTGGGTCCGAGTTCGAAACTCGGCACTGCGCGCAAGTCCTCCAACAAGAGGGTTGCGTAGGCGTGGTCGTCCTTTGCGGGCGCAGAGGATGCTTTCGCCCCCGCAAGCAGGGGGGAAGCCAGGAAGAATAGCCCGGCCACGAGTCCCGCTGCCAGGGACCAGCTTCCCCGGCCTCGATGCCAGAGAGAAGGCATGATTCCCTCACTCGATCTCGAAGACCAGCACGCCCGAAGGCGTCTGCCGGGCTACCACGTGTCCTACCGTGGCGCCCGAGGCATCCGAGACGGAATCGCTGAGGATCCCATAGCGATTGGTGATCCGCTGCACATAGTCTTCAGTCTCCCGGTAGGGAGGCACGCCACCATAACTGTCGACGGCGCCTTCACCGGCGTTGTAGGCGGCGAGAGTGAGCGACGGGTCACCATCGTAGCGATCCATCAAATGGCGGAGATATTTCACTCCACCTTCGACATTTTCGGCGGGATCGAAAATATCCTTTACCCCAAACCGGCGAGCGGTTTCGGGCATCAACTGCATCAGCCCGCAGGCCCCTTTTGACGAGACCGCGAACAGATCGTAGCCACTCTCCTGCCGGATCACCTCGCGAACCAACTGCGCGTCCACGCGGTGCCGGCGGGCAGCGGACCGCACCAGGGCATCAATATCCACTCGGGCAATAGTGCCAGACTGCCCAACCCGAGCAGAGCGACCTTGGACAACCGAGCTGCCCGGTGCGATGTCGCTCGTTTTGGCACTTGCAAGCGCGGGATTGCTCTTCCCAAAGACAACCACCCGAACCAAACGGCCCGTGCGCCTATCTTCCCGAACCTCGTAGCGCCACGAAGCTGCGGGCCTCTGCTGATCACGGCCCGCCATGGGCGGGGGGCTCGCCTGAGCGAGCGAGACTACCGCGAGCAGCCAGAAGCTAGCTGGCCTCTTCATCTCAAACCATATCATAGCTGGATCACTGGAAGCAACTAACTTCTTTTCAGTGGCTTAAGCTTCGAGCCCGGGTCTCGCGGGGCTACAAGGCTTAAGCGGACCAGCCCCTGGCCGCTCCCGCAGGAGCCACGCCCTCCTTGAAATAGGACGACTGCCCCAAGGTTTTAGACGAAGGCTGTGTCGAAGAAGATGTTGCAAGACTGACGCCGAGCGTTACCGGAAGGCCGGCCGGCCAAGGTTTGCCCCCGTCCGTTCGGCCACCTGTTCGGCGATCGATCGGCTCCGGCGAACACAATCCGGGATACCGATCCCCGTGAAGCCGTTACCCCCAAAATATAGCCCGGGCAAGCCCCTGAGCCGCCCATTCATCGCGTCGAGCAGCTTTTGATGTCCGACTTCGTACTGCGCCATGGCGCGCTCCCAGCGCTGCACCCGGAACGTCCCTGGGCGGGCCTCGAACCTCATGGCTTCGCTCACTTCTCGGTGTGCTAGGTCGGCCAGCTCGCCGTCGCTCGCCCGGAGCTGTTGCTCGGCCTTGTCACCCGCCAGAAAAGCCCGTAGGAGCCCCGTTTTTCGGTCGGCGCGGTACCGGAACTTCGTATTCACCCAGGTACACGCCGCCAGGTTTTTGCCCTCAGCCCGTGGGACGAGGTACCCGAAGCCATTCAGACGGTGATCGAACTCGGGCCTGGCGTAGAGCAGTGTGATCGTGATCGAGGAATGGTAGGGGACCGCGAGCAGCAGATCGGCCAGGCCAGGGTCGAGTTGCTTCACCACGTCGCCCGCGCGGTAGGCCGGTGCTGCCAGGACGACCTGCTGGGCCTCGAGTGGCCCGGCGCTCGTCCGCAAGTGATAGCCCGCCGGAAGCCTATCCAGACTCTCCACCGTTGCCGTGACCATTCGCACACGGCCCCGTATCCGCCCGGCAAGAGCGTCGGTGAGTTGCTGCATGCCGTTTCTCAAGGATTGAAACAGGGGTGCCGGAGGAAGCGGCTGGGCCGACCCGAAGGCGGGGCCACCTGCACGCTTCGCGCGGAGCATAGCCTTCGTCAGGCTCCCGTGCTTGCGGGCCATCTCGACAAATCGAGGCAGAACGCTGCTCATGCTCAACTTCTCGGGCGAGCCGCCGTAGACGCCCGCCAGCATCGGTTGCGCAAGATACTCGTTCACCTCCGGGCCGTAGTGGCGGCAGACGAACTCCGCGACCGACTCGTCGTCGATGTCCTCGGGCTTCCGAAACCATTCCAGGGCCAGCCTGGCTTTCGCCCCCCAGCTCAGCAGGGGGCTTGCCAGTACCGGCCTGAGTCTGGTCGGCGCCAGAAACTGGATCCCCCCTGGGAGCGCAACCAGCTTCCCCTTGCGCAGAACGTACGTACGCCGATGCCGGTCCTGGGACCCGATGACCTGGTCCTCCATATCCAGCTCGCGGATCAGCTCCAACGCCCAGGGCTTCTGCGCCAAGAAGCTGTCAGGGCCGGCTTCGACCAGGCACCCGTCGACCCTGTCACTGCGGATCACACCGCCTAACCGGGACTGCGCTTCGATCAACGTGCATTCGTAGCCCCGTTGGACGAGATAGTACGCGGCCGAGAGCCCCGAGATTCCCCCTCCGACAATTGCGACCTGTGTCATAGACAGGTGGGAAGCCGGCCACCCTCGCGCCGAGCAACCAATCGTTTTATTCTAGTGAGGCAGATCCGTTGGCTGCGGGAAGTGTCTGTCACTTCTCCGAAACCAGTAAGGAAGTCCCAGCCGAATGGCCCGTGTAGATGATCACGACCACCTTAAGCAGATCCTTCAAACGCACTCCATCCGTCGCGGCGACTTCGTCCTCGCCTCGGGACAGCGCAGTAACATCTACGTCGACGCGCGCCTCACCACACTACGCGCCGAGGCCATGCCGCTGATCGGGCGGGCGCTTCTCGAAAAGATGCGTGAGCGGGGCTGGTACCCGGCCGCCATCGGCGGACTCACTATGGGAGCCGATCCGGTCGTGACCGCCGTCGCTCGAGAAGCCCTCGAGTACGGCATGGTCATCAACGCCTTTCTGGTTCGCAAGGAGGTCAAGGACCACGGCCGACAGGGCTATATCGTAGGCGTCGATGAGGCAAAGGGCCTCGACGTCGTCGTGGTCGACGACGTGTGTACGACCGGCGGCTCCACCGTGCAGGCCATCGTCCGTGCGCGGGAGGCCGGAATGAACGTACTGGGCGCGATCTGCCTGGTCGACCGCGAACAGGGTGGGACAGAGAACATCGAGGGCAAGAGTGGCTGTCCCTTCGAACGGGTCTTTACGATGACCGAGCTGCTCGACGATTCCGAGCCCCGGGCGTCGGTGGCTAGGTAGCGAAATCCTTTGCCAAAGCTCGCACGACCTCTGGACGGAGATCAGAGCCCCACCCGCCGAGCTAACAGTGGGGCAATCGGCAGGCAGGGAACCTGCCTCGCTTTGATCATCGGTTGCTTACGCGCCGGCACGGAAAGCGCTTCAGCGGTTTTCGCGCTGTGCTTCCCGTTGCTGTCGAAGCGCGTCACGCATTTGCATCTGCACCTGTTTCTGAACCTTCAGCATCTCCTCCCGAACGCGGCGCATCTCGCGCTCCAGTTCACCCAGATGCTTCTTGAGCGAGGGCATGCCTCTCATCAGCTCGTGCGCTTCCGCGAGTTGCTCGGGCGTAAGCACTTTGCGAAGCCCCATAAGCATCGACACCTGGGCGCGCTTGATCTGCGCTTCCGTTGTCAGCACTTTGTCGAGCTGTTCCAGCACCCAACTTTCTTCCGAGGCCAGGTCCGCCAGAAGCTTGGACAAGCCTTCGACATGGGCCTGCAAGTCCCATTGCAACTCGGTGAAATGAACCTGCGCTTGTGAGACACGCTGCTTGATCTGCTCTCTCTGGCTGTCGGTGATGCCCAGCTCCCCCTGATGCTGCATGATCACTTCCGGCGTCACGAAGTGCTGCTCCAGCGGGTCACGCTGCCCCCACGCCACGGACACGAACAGCAGCCCCCAACAACAACTGCACGGGCGGGCCATTGCGCGCGCCCGTCTTGCCGAGCCGGCCCCGGTGAGCTGAGTGACCCTGCCGCGAACCGGCCACGGCATGCCGTGCTTCTGCATTTCCCAGACCTAGAAACATCCGTCGCATGAAAACACCTCCGAATCGGAACTCCCTACCGACGGGACGCGGTAGGGCACCACGTCCCCCGGTGGTTCGAGCAAAAAGGCCGTTGGCGAGCGCCACTCTGCAATTGAGATCTCCGCAGGTGAGGGCGACTGCTGTTTGAACGTCACCACCAACGCCACAACGACGAGAGCAGCCACCGGCGCCAGCACAAGACCCCGCCGCCGGCGCCGTCTCGCCAGCACCGCGTCAAGCGACGGCGCCGCGTTAGCATCCGCCGCCCGCGCCTGCTCGAACATCTCTCGCAGCAACTCGTCGTCCTTCACGTCGTCCCGCATCTCGCGATTCCGCTTACCGGGCCCCTGTAAGGGCATGCCAAGGGGTGCCCCAGGGCGCGGCATGACAAGAAAGCCCCGATGAAAACATCGCTGGACACTCCACTATCGCTTCTCTCCCAACACCTCTCGCAACTTCGCCTTGCCGCGCTCGTGGTGAGTTCGCGCAGAGCCCACGGTGATGCCCATCACCCGGGCGGCTTCCTCGAGCGTCATACCTTGATAGAAAGCCAGGTGCAGCACCTCCCGCTGCCGCGCGCTCACTCTCGTCAGCGCCTGCTCGATGGCGAGCACCCTCTCCCGCTCGGCAGCGGAGGTCCCGGGTGCTGCCGCCTCGACGACAGGCATCGGCTGCGCCTCGCGCCAGAGCCGGCGCGCCCACGAGCGCCGATGGTCGGCCGCCGTGTTGCGCACGAGCGCGAAGAGCCAGGTTCGAAACGACGACCTGCCGTTGAATCGCGCCTTGCCCTCGAGGACTTTGAGATAAGCACCCTGGAGAACATCGAGCGCCTGCTCGCGGTCCCTTCCACGGCAATACAAAGCCCACCCATAGGCCGACTCGTGATGCTCTTCGAGCTCGACTCGTACTCCAAGCTCCCTCATTCCAAGCGGCGTTCCACCGCTAATCCCACTCGTTTGGTCGCTCCCGAGGGGGGTTCTATATGACACTCGAAGAGCCGCGTTGCACCGGGCAACGATTCTTATTCCGTGTGCCGTGACCCGTGAACCCTGAACCGTTGTTTCGTGAGCGATAGGGATGGGCCGCCTGTCCATCCACCTAGCCGCGCAGCTAAGGCTAAGATCCTGCGCCCGCTTTGCAGGCTGCGAGCGTGGGTAAGGGAGGGGCGTTCTGCGGCAAGCGCCTACTGCAATTTGCGGTCTTCGCCGGCTAGCTTGCCGGTCTTCTGGTAGACAAGATAGGCGTGCATGAAGGGGTCCAGGTCACCGTCGAGCACGCGGTCGACATTGCCCTTTTCAAGCTTCGTCCGCACGTCTTTCACGAGGCGATACGGGGCCAGCACGTAGTTGCGAATCTGGCTGCCGAAATTGATGTCGGATTTCGAGGCCTCGAGCTTGTCGCTTTCGGCCTGCTTCTTCTGCATCTCGTGGTCGTAGAGCCGCGATTTGAGCATTTTCATCGCCGTGGCGCGGTTCTTGTGCTGGGAGCGCTCGTTCTGGCACTGCACGACGATGCCGGTGGGGTTGTGGGTGATGCGCACGGCCGAGTCGGTCATGTTGACGTGCTGCCCGCCGGCGCCGCCGGCGCGGTAGGTGTCGATGCGCAAGTCGTCGGGCTTCACGTCGATCTTGATCTCCTCGTCGACCTCAGGATAGACAAACACCGAGGCAAACGAAGTGTGCCGCCGCGCGTTGGAGTCGAACGGCGAGATGCGCACCAGCCGATGCACGCCGATTTCGGAGCGCAGCAGGCCGTAGGCGCTCTCCCCCTCGACCGTAAACGTGGCGGACTTAAGGCCGGCTTCCTCGCCCGGCAAGCTGTCGGTCACCTCGGCTTTGAAGCCGTGCCGCTCGACCCAGCGCAAGTACATCCGCAGCAGCATTTCGGTCCAGTCCTGGGCCTCGGTACCGCCGGCGCCGGAATGGAGCACAACGAGTGCGCTGCGATGGTCGTTCTCACCCGCGAGCAGGGCCTCAGTTTCGATCTCCTCGGCCCGCCCGCTGAGGGCATCCAATTCCGTCTTGACGTCGCTCTCGACACTCTCGCCTTCCCCGGCCAGCTCGAACAAAGCCTCCAGGTCGGAAACCCGCCGAGCTAGCTCCTGCTCTTCATCGAGGGCTCGGACAAGCCGCTTGCGTTCCCGCAGGACCGGCTGGCTCTTGGCTGAATCGTTCCAAAAGTGCGGATCTGTGATCTGTTTCTCGATTTCGTCTAACTGGGTCCGTTTGGTGGACGGGTCAAAGATACCTCCGGATCACGTGGACGCGATCGCGGATGTCGGTGAAGGTTCGTTCTAGTTCCTCGATAGCCATGGCGGCTTCCTCACTCTCAAGATAGCGCAAGTCAAACTCGACAATCGAGGACGTTTGCCGGAGGTAAATTGCGCCAGATCGTTCGCCGGCGGATTCTGCTGAAGTACTGGCCCAAAACCCTGCGCAGGTCGAAAAACTCGACGGTGCCGTCATGCCAGCGCATGGCGTGCACGTACTGAAACTGCGTGAAGCCGCTGCGGTGGTCCAAGAAAGGGAGTAGGCCGCCGATGACTTGGTGACTGAACGCTTCCGCCATCGTTCCGAAGCCTAGAGAGGACAGTACCGCGTCCACCCTTTTGCAACCGCGACGCTGCAACTCGTCCGCGGCGTTTTCGGCTCCAGCCGCAACCACTTCAAGACGCCGGTCTGACACTTCGTCTCGGAGATACCCGATGAAATGGGGGTTGATTTCAAAAGCGAGGATGCGACAGTCGGCCGGGACGAGCCGCAGCAGTTCGCGAGTCATCACTCCCGTGCCGGGGCCCAGTTCGACAACCATCTTGGCCGCCGTCAAGGGCAGCGGCTTGACCATCGCTTCGGCCAGGAAGCGAGAGCTGGGCGCAACGGCGGCTGTCGCCTGGAAGTCAGCCCACACCTGGCCGGCAAAGGTTGTCAGGCTCACCTGAGATTCCCGTTATGAAACTCTTTCATCGGCGACGGCCTGCGGGGAGAACTCTCGCACCATCCCCACAACCGCCTTGACGTTCTCGACTGGCGTCTCGGGCAGGATACCGTGGCCGAGATTGAAAATGAAGCCCGGCCGATCGTCCGCCCGGCTCAACACGTCCTCGACTCTCGCGCGCAACTCCGGCAAGGGAGCAAACAACGCCACAGGGTCCAGATTGCCCTGCACAGCGGCTTCATAGTGGATGCGCCGCCACGCAACGTCCAAACGAATGCGCCAGTCGAGCCCGAGGACTTCACCGCCTGCCTCGTGAAGCAACTCCACGTAGCTGCTCCCGCCCGTCGAGAAATAAACGACTGGCACACTGGTGGACTGGACAGCCCGCACGAGCATCCTGGTGTAGGGCAGCACGCAACGCTCATAATCGTCCGGCGACAAAGCGCCGACCCAGCTATCGAAAACCTGGATGAGCGCCGCGCCGTGACTGACTTGGCTCGCGGCGTACGGCACCAGCACCTCTACGATCTTCTCCATCAGCCGCTGCCAGGTCTTCGGATCCGAGTACATCAAGCTTTTCGTCCGGACATAGTGCCGCGACCCGCCACCTTCGATCATGTAACTGGCGAGCGTAAAGGGGGCGCCGACGAAACCGATCAAGGGCACATGGTCGTCGAGTAAAGCTTTCGCTTCCCGGATGGCCTCGCCGACATAGTTGAGCTGGTCGACGTCCCGGATGTGCAGCGCGTCGACGTCCCCCGCGGCTCGGACCGGGTTGTGGATAACCGGTCCGTCCCCCGCTACGAACTCGAGCTTAAGACCCATCGGCTCCAAGGGAAGGAGCAAGTCGGCGAAAATGATGGCGGCGTCGACGTCAAGAGCCTCGACGGGCTGCAGCGTGACCTCGGCCGCCAGTTTCGGGGTCTTGCAGATCTCGAGAATGGAGTAATCCGCACGGAGCCGGCGATATTCCGGCATGTACCGACCGGCCTGCCGCATGAACCACACGGGCGTGCGGTCGACTGGGCGCCGTGCACAAGCCTCCAACAGCCGGGCAACCATCCATAGACTATAACAAGCGTCTCGGCCGGTTCCTGAAGCGAGGCGCAAGTTGCCAGGCTCATGCGCGAGAGGCGGCTAGTGGCCTTTGCGCCATAACGCCCAAAGCCGGTCCATCAGCCCACGTGGCGGTTCATGTGGCGGCTCGGTCTTGACGAAGCGAATGGGCAGAGGCGGAGGCCGAGCCGGCTTTTCCTCCACCCGGTAGACGCGGTGCTTGACGAGGACATAGGACCGCTCAACCCGCCGGTCGTTGCTCTCGACCACGATCGTGAATCCCGGACCCGCTCCCCGCGGCGTCTCGAGGCGCTCGTGGATTCGTACCGGCAAGTACCCGGTCAGGCCTCGCTCCAGCTTGATGGTCTCGTAGGAGCGCCGGCGGCGGCTCCACATGAACACACGAATCTGGTCGAAGTCATGCGGCTGCTTGCCGCGCGCGATCTGCGCCCACAGCCAAGTTTTCTTCACCTCGTTCAACTGCGGGTCATTCACTTCGCCCAGCGCGAAGTACGACGTGATACGCCGCCGTTCGGCATACTGCATGACTTCGTCTGGAATCGCTGAGTACACGCCGATGGTCAGTACCCAACCGGCCTGACCGGCGGCGGTTCGAACCAGATACCAATCGTCAAGACCGGTCGGCGCGGGGGGCGGCCTGCCGTCTTGGGGCTTGCGCGGGAGGCGATCCACCAGACGGTGCCGCAGCAGTTCGGCCGCTTCATCCTCCCGCAGTTGGTAGATTGTCGGCGACCAGCGGTACGGTTCCAGGTGTACGTTGAGGGTGTAGAGAGCGCGGAACATCCCCTGTGGCGGCTCGGCGCGAGTCTGGCTACGAAGTTGCGCCGTCATCTGCCGCAGCGCGGGGGTTGCGAGCCGGGTGTCTCGCGTCCAGCCCACCGCGCCCGATGAACTACGAACCTTGACGAACCGCCGGCGGCGAGCGATGATCTCGACGCGCTCTCCGAGGTCGACGGTGGCCACCACCGGAGCGTCCCGTTTCAGCTCCCTTCGCAACCCGACCCCCTTGCGCGCCACGAAGGCTTCCTCGAGCCGGGGCGCTGAGGGCTGATCCGTGCAGGCGCCTAGCAGCGCCAAGCCCAGCAGCGCGAGGACGGCCGTCGGCGGACGCCGGGGCTCCCTGCGACAATAATTCAGCGCAGCGCTGGACCGAGGTCGAACGTTCTCGGCCCCGCCACATGAAGCTCCGTATGATGGTAACGAGCCCGACATGTCTAAGACTGAGCAGCTTGAGACCCAGCCACTTCGATGCGGCGACTGCCTCGCGAGATTGCCTCCCGACGCATCCGAGCGCCAAGCGGCGGTCACCGCCCCAGATTCTTATTGTCCCCGTTGTGTCAAAGCTGTGGCCACCCCACTTGTTTGCCAGTCTTGCGGTTCGGTGATTTGTCCGGTCTGTGGCTCACCGGTCGAGATCGCGGATGAGCTGGGGATCGGATAGCTCCACGGCTTGAGCCCCGACATGTCGCGTCCCTACAGCTACAAAGGGTCTTGCGCAGCGGGCTCTTCGATCGTCAGGAACTGGTTGGTCCGGACATCGCGGAGCTGCTGCACCGCGCCACTAGGCCAAGTGATCTCGAGCAGTTTGACTCTCTCGGCCCGGCCGACGCCGAAATGCACCCTCTTGTCGCTCGTGGATAGATAGCTGCCACCGGTCGAGACGATGTGGTGCTGCTGCGGCCCAATCCCGGTCACCAACCGTAGTCTGGCTCCTATACCGTCGCGATTGCTAACGGTTCCGATCGTCTGGACCACCAGCCAGCGGTTGCCGCCACCCGTGTTGCGGGCGATCACGGCGCGTTCGTCGTTGCAGTTAACCGCGATGTCAAGGGAGCCGTCGTTGTCAAGATCACCGAAGGCCGCGCCGCGGGAGGCCCTCGGCTTCGTGAACAGCGGTCCGCTCTTGGCAGAGACGTTCTCGAATCTGCCCTCCACGTTCCGCAACAGCAGGAAGGGTTCCCGGTAGCGGATGCTCGGCTGGGTCAGTTCGATGTTGTCCATAACGTGCCCCTGGGCGACGAAGAGGTCTTTCCAGCCGTCGTTATCGTAATCGATCAGCTTCGTTCCCCAGCCGGAATGTCTCTCACTGGCGGCGCTCACTCCGGTCGAACCCGAGAGGTACTCGAACACGCCGTCGGCGTTCCGGAATAGAGCGTACTTCTGGTTCGCCAGTGCATTAACGAATACGTCGGCGCGGCCATCGTTGTCATAGTCGAGAAAGTCGGTTCCCATACCGGCGAACGTCTTGCCGTCCTCGTCATAAGCCAGGCCGGCGAGCAGACCCACCTCTTCGAACGTGCCGTCGGCGCCGTTGTGAAAGAGCTGCTGCGCGAAGGAGTCGTTGGCGATGAAGATGTCCGGGTGGCCGTCTCTATCGAAATCGTTCAAGGCGATGCCCAAACCCTTGCCCGGCGCGGAGCCGAAGCCGCTTTCCTGCGACACGTCCGCGAAGGTGCCGTCGCCGTTGTTGCGAAAGAGTAGGTGGGCGACAGGCTCGAAATGGTCGGGATGGCAATACGAGCGGTAGCCCGGCTTCCGCTCGCCGCACCAGGGTGCCTTGGTGAAGTCCCACTCCACGTACCGCGCGACGGCAAGATCGAGGTGGCCGTCGAGGTCGTAATCAATGAACAACGCTCCAGCCGACCAACCGCCCGCCGCGACGCCGGCTTGCCGGGTCCGGTCGGTGAACGTGCCATCGCCGTTGTTGCGGTAAAGAATATTCCGCCCATAGTTCGTGACATAAAGATCCGGGTCCCCGTCGTTGTCGTAGTCCCCGGCGGCCACACCCTGCCCGTAAGAATGTCCCGCGACGCCTGCCTGCTTGGTTACGTCCGTAAACTTGAGGCCGCCGTCGTTGCGATACAGCCGATTCCAGAAGCGCGGGTCCGACTTGTCAGGAGCTCGATCCTCCACCATGGGGTCTTCGAGCGCGGCCCCGTTGACGAAATAGAGGTCCGGCAGGCCATCGCCGTTGTAGTCAAGCATGGCGACACCCCCGACCATCGATTCCGGCAAATATTTCTGCGAAGTCTTGGAGGGTTCGTTGCGGAAGTTAACACCGGACTTCGCCGTGACGTCAACAAAACCGGGCAGCGCAGGCTGCGACCTGTCTTCAGATCGGTCCACTTGGGAGGCCTGAAGGCTGAAGGCCAGCAGCACCACGACTGTGCGCTTGGCAACGGGCTGGAACCTACGCGAAGATATCATCTCGATGCAGAACGTCGGCGTAATCCTGCCGTGATAGGCAAAAGGCTCAAGCGATGATTACCGGGCGCTGATGACGGGACAGGGAGGCGCGCGAATGATCCGTCAGCCGGATCGTGTTGCACCCCTCCCTGCTTCTGTCATCCTAACTCGGAAGCGGGGAGCGACATCCCCGATACCCGCGTCGCCGTCGCAGCCAACCAAGGCAGAGGCCCGATGCGGGTGCACATTCGCTTTCGATATCCTGTAGGCAGGCTGCGGGAGGGCGAGCTGGCGCTGTGTCCCTGAGAAACCGTACTGTGAGACTTGCCCTGAGCAGTATCTGGGTGGTTATCGGAGCTGTCGGGCTCCTCGTCTCGGCGGAGCCCCCCCGGTCGAGAGCGGGCATTCCGAGGGCGTTCGAAGGGCGTCAGAGCCGGCCTCGCCGGTTCTCAAACGCTGGACGCCGTCGAATCTGCTTGCTCGCTCACCGGTCGTTTTCGAGCCGAACCAAGGGCAGTTCGATCCCGAAGTACGATTCGCTTCACGGGCCTCCGGCTACAACCTCTTCATTACCGAGCACGAGGCTGTGTTCGTGCTGCCGGCCGGCCGAGCCGCAAGACAGGCTCAATCCCGCCGCCGCCCGGCGGCGTCCTACATCGAGGTTGTGCGTATGAGCTTCACGCGTGCCGGCGGGCCCCGTAAGGTTTCCGGGGCCAGGCCGACCGGCGGCGTGAACAACTACTACCTAGTGTAGTGCGTCAAGCAGATTGCACCTTAGGCAGGGCGGCACGTCCGCGCTTGACTTTCTCGAGGATGTCGGAGGCGGTCGCGGTCCAGATGAAGGGCGTGGGATGCCCGTTGTGCTGGGCGATGTAGTCGTCAATGGCGGCGACGAGCTCGTCCACGCTGCGAAACACGCCGCGGCGCAGGCGCTTGACGGTGAGATCGCGAAAGAATCGCTCGACCATGTTCAGCCACGACGCCGAGGTCGGGGTGAAATGAATGTGGAAGCGCGGGTGACGATCGAGCCAACGCTTCACAGCGGCATGCTTGTGGGTGGCATAGTTGTCCACGATGAGATGAAGCTGTTTGTCCTTGGGAGTGCGGCGGTCAATTAAGCGCAGGAAGCGCAGCCATTCCTGGTGGCTGTGTCGGGGCATGCACTCGGCGATCACGCTGCCGTCAAGGCTGTTGAGCGCCGCAAACAGGGTGGTCGTGCCGTTGCGCTTGTAATCGTGGGTCATCGTTTGGCCGCGTCCCTTTTTGAGCGGCAGGCCGGGCTGGGTGCGATCGAGGGCTTGGATTTGGGACTTCTCATCGAGCGAGAGAACCAGAGCATGCTCAGGCGGATTGAGATAGAGTCCGACGATGTCGTCGAGTTTCTCGGCGAAACGCGGGTCATTGCTGAGCTTGAAGGTCTTGACGCGGTGGGGCTTGAGGCCATGGGCGCGCCAAATCCGTCCCACGGTGGAAGCGCTGACGCCGGCCGCGGCGGCCATGGTGCGGCGGCTCCAGTGGGTGGCGTTGGACGGTTTCTCGCGGGTGGTCTTGTGGATGATCTGCTGTACTTTCTGCTTCGAGACGGCAGGTTTACGACCGGGCCGTGGGGCGTCTTTTGCAATGCCGGCGATGCTGCTTTCGAGAAAGCGCGTGCGCCAGCGGGCCACCAGCTGCCGCGAGACACCGAGCTGTGCGGCGATCTGCTTATTCTCGAGACCGTCGGCGGCCAGCAGGACAATCCTGGCTCGCAGGGCGAGACGAACGGCGACTTGGCGGCCGCGCGCGTAGCGGTCCAACTGCTTGCATTGCGCTGTGTTCAAAGTTACTGGTTGTGCTCTTCGCATCCCATGCCTCCTGTTAATAGAGACGATGGGAAGCCAATATAAGTTACATTATTTATGGTGCACTACACTAGAAGCGCTTTACAAGCCCGAAAAGATTCTGAAAATGCGCCAAGTTGCGTTGGCCCGGAGGGGTGAGCTGTTCGCTGATCGCATTCTTGCGGATCGTTTCGCTAAAGGTGAAGCGGAATGCCCAGCCATGCTCGATGAAAAGATCGATACCTACCGCCACACGGAACGCCGGCGCTGTAGAGTGGAAGCCCCCGGGCGCCAGTTGCGGTGTCCCTTGGATGCTTCGAATGGTTTCCTCGGGGCTGCTGAGATGGACTAGACCGGCCCCGGCCGACAAGTAGGGTCAAACGAAGCCCCCGCGACCGCGAAAGTACAGCAGCAGCTCTCCCAGCACGCTGTACTGGGTCGCTGTACGTGCCTGCTCGGTAAACACATTCGCCTCACTGGCCGATTGTGAGCTGGTCAACGTCAGCTCGTTCCGGTTCCAACCGTAGCTGCCCTGCAGACTCAGATAGTCACTCAGGTCTCGGCCGCCCACGACCATGAAAGTCGGCCCATTCTCGGGCTTGTAAAGCGAAATCTGAGTGGAATCTGGAATGATGCGCGTCCGGCCATCAGCTGAAAGAGTGGAAATGCCGGCCAGGGCGCCGACGAAGCCCGAACTCTGTCCAAATAGCAGCCCACTGAAACAACCGGAGAGCAACAGGACCGGCAAGACCTTGGTTGAAACGGAACCTCCTGGCTGGTGACAGCTCAATACGTGATTCTACTCAACGCCGCATGACACTTGCAGTAGAAAAAGTTTACTGCTGGGCAGGGGGATTTCCTTTACCGGTACGACTTGACCCATGGAGCGCAGTGAGAATGCGCTCCATTCAGACCATCAAGAAGAGGAGCTATGTGAATGATGCGCAATCCCCTGAGGAACACCCTGCTTTCGTTGCTTCTGTCGGTGGCTGTCTTGCCGCTCGCTGTGCCCGTCGACGCACAAGATTCTACAGCTCAGTTCGTTTCCTTGAGAGGGACGATAATCGACGCCCCAGGAAAGTACGTTCTGCGTTCGAACATGACGGTGATTCCGACCGGCCCGGTGGGTATCGTGATTACGGGAAACGGCGTCACGCTCGATCTCAACGGAAACGAAATCCGAGGGCCGGGAGGTAAGAGGGGAACCGGCATCATGATCGATCGCGCCTCCGGCGTAAAGGTCGTTAATGGCCAACTGGCGAATCTCGCTTTCGGAGTCATTGTCAACGAGAGCAGCAATGTTGTGTTGCAGGACCTTTGCATCCGGGGTGAGGGGCTGCCGATTGTGGAACTGCCGCCCGAGACGGGGATCATGCTGCTGCATTCGAAGAACGTGAGTATCGAAAAGAATGCTATCTACAACACTGGTCTGGGCGTCTTCGTACGGGGTGGTGGGAGCTGGGGAAATCGTGTGGGGAACAACACCATCACGGCCAACACGAACGGTGCGATCGGTGTCTGCTATAACCCTGCGGGCGACGACCCGGAAGGGCCGCGCGGCGACCTCGTCCACAATAACCTGAACTGGGGTATTTACTTGACTCAGGTGACCCCTACATCTTGTGGTCGACAGAAGCAGCATTTTCAGTGCCGCCGATGATGGACTTGTATGGCACGGGGTCGATGGCGACCGCCTGTTGCACAAGTCGATAGAAGAGCTTCCCTCGGCTGCGAGAGTTGCGTCGATTAAAGCGGAAGGTAAACTCGTCCAGGTAGTAGTCCAGATGCTCGGGGTTGACGGCCCCCTGATGCGTCCCCAGCAGCCAACGCTTCAAAAGCGACGCCACGCGGTGCACTCGGGGCAGCAGCTTCGAGGCCGACTCCGGCCCCTCATCGAGGAACGTTACTTCGTGCCGGTAGCCGCGCTTCTGTAGCGGCTCATAGCCCAGCCAGCCGTCGGTATGAACCGTGCTGCCCCGTTCAATCGCTTCTTCGACAAAGGGCATCAAGCTTTCTGCGCTCGCATCCCGGACTCTGCGCATCCGAAGCCGTCCCGTTCCCCTGCCGTCCTCCTGGGCGGCGATGGCAATCAACGATTTGGTATAGGTCTGGCGACCGCGCACGCCCTCTTCTGGGCTGCCCCAGTACGTCTCGTCCACCTCCACACGGCCGCTGAGGCGGTCGCGACCGGGGCGCACCATGGCGCGGCGCAACTTGTGCAGCCAGCTCCAGGCCGTCTTGTAGCTGCCCAGCCCCAAGACTCGCTGCAGCCCCAGGGCACTCACTCCGTTTTTCTGACTGGTCACCCACCAGATGGCTCGCAACCACAGCCGCAGGGGCTGACGAGTGTCCTGGAACACCGTGCCAGCGGTGACCGAGGTCTGCCGACCGCAGCCCGAGCACTCCCACAGCCCTTGCCGGACCGGCCAAGCCGCGCCGTGTCCGCAGCGCGGACAGCGGAATCCTTCCGGCCAGCGCAGCTGGAACAGATAATCCCGACAAGCCTCCTCCGTCGCAAAGCGGGCCTCGAACTCAGCCAAGTTCCGCGGATAGTCCTCCATCGCACCGCATACTACATCTTGGGGCTACCTGAGTCAAGTAAATACCCCATTTAACCTGATTACAGGATTCGGTACCGGGATTACGGCCAGCGAAGCCTCTCGGCATAACGTGTTCCGAGAAAACACCATCGCCTATGTCACGCAGGCCCTGGACCTGATGAGCGACACAAATCAAGATGTCGACAATGTTACGGTACCGCTACCCTAGAACGGCGCGGATTGGGTAACAACCTTGCGGACTTGTTGTTTACCTCCGCGAGCCAGCTTTGGTGCGTCGAGGCGCGTTGACGGATGTTGTCCGGTCAGTTAAGGTCTCAGGCATGCTAAGACCTGTTCTCACACTACTGGTCATAGCCGTGTGTCTGAACGGCAGTACGGCTATACGCTGCGACGCCCGCCGGGCTCCAGGCAGGTACTTGGTTGCATAGCCAGGGTAATGCTCGCTGTCCGGGTCTCGGCATTCTCGTCCAGCGTAAGTATTCCTGCTTCCTCGTCAAGTTCAAAGCCCAGCCACCGTTGTCGTGGGTGATTACTATTACCTCCCGGCAAGTTGACTACGCGTACTTCTCTCGCAGCCGAGCTGCCGCCTCGGCCTCGTTCTTCAGCTTGGCGTAAACCTCGTCGATTTCCGCGACAGCGGCGGACCCGGGTGCGAAACCACAGTCCGGATTCAGTGTGACCTGTTCGGGAGATAGGAATCGCAAGGCGGACTCGACCCGCTCGACGATGGCATCGACCGAGTCCACAACTCCCGGCTGGCAGCTGACGCACCCAAGGCCTACATCGAGCCCGTCGGGGAGCTGCTTGAGGATCTCCATTTCACCGGCGCCTGGCGCGGTGAACTCCATTGTGATGTGGTCAACCTTGAGCCTGCTCAACTGTTTGAGAATGGGCTCGTAGCCGCCACGATACAGGGCTTCGCCACGCGCTCGGGCTCCGGCCCTACGGCACAGGTGGACGGCCCGGGTCACTCCCTCGACCCCCTCGAAGACCTGGTTGTCCATGTCGACGGCAAGGTCCGCGGCTCGATCCGGGTCGGCATACTGTCTCCGGACATACGGGTCAACAAACAAGCAGAGATGAGGATCGTCGACCTGCACCACCGAGACGCCCTCATCTCGGAGTAACTCCACTTCCCGCCGCAGAATGGGCACGCAATCCCGAACGAAGTCCTCGCGAGCTGGGTAGGCAAGCGAAGACTTCTCCCGATCCCACATTCGCTCGCCAAGAAGTGCGGGGGCGGGCAACGTGGCCTTGATAGCGCGGTTGGTGATCCGCTTAAGAAACCTCACTTCCTTCGTAACAAAACCGGGCCGGCGAGGTGACAGCTTGTCGACAACGATCGTCCAAGGCCGTCCGTCGGTCGGGTTCAGACTCAGATCGAAGCCGTGGGCCAGCTCGGCGATGACGCCGATATATGACTTTCGCCGCCACTCTCCATCGGTCACTACGTCCAAGCCGGCCGCTTCCTGGAGCGCCACCACGTAGCGAATGGCAGAGGCCATCAGGCGTTCGTGCTCTTCCGGCGAGTGCCGTTCGTCGTCAGAGATCAGCTCTTTGACAAACGCCGGCCGAGGCATCGAGCCGATGACGGAAGCGGGAAACAGTGGTCCGGTCACCATGACTTAACCGATGGGAACTTTCGAGGGCCAGTGCATCCGAGCGTACTCGAAGTCCTCTTGCGTATCGATCTCGATGTACCCTCCAGGCGTGTCGACATGGGCCAGCCGCTCGCCTGCTTCGACCATGTCCTGAAACAACTGAATCAGATAGGCCTTCTCGAACACTTTGGCTTCGCGAAACGGGCCGCCGGCATGGCGGCGCCGGCAGTGATGGTAGTGACGCCGCAGCGTCGCGGCGCCGGCATCGGAGAATGCCGCCACACCAATGAACTCGCCGTGGGCCTCCGCTACGTCGATCTCCCGATGGATCCTGCTGATGACGCCGTTCTTGGCGGCGACTTTCTCGGCGTCATCGGTGGGGTGTTGAGACCGGTGCCGGTAGCGGCCGAGCCACTCCGTGTCGACGACCAGCGACATGGGTGCATCCGACTTCAGCAGCCGTTCAATGACCTGGGGTGTGAAGAGAATGTCCGAATAGCAGCAGAGGAACGGCTCGTCCATCAGGTCTTCGGCGTGGAAGAGCGAGGCAAGGATGTTGTTACTCTGCCAACCCTTGTTGTGGCGAAACTTGAACTGCGGATAGCTTTCGCGGACCCTCTCGATCTGGTATCCGCCGATGAAGCAAATATCGTCAATGCCGTTCGCGCGGAGAGCGTGGATCGTCCAGTCGAGGATGCTCCGACCGCCGACCTCGGCGAAACATTTGGGCGCGTCCGCCGTGGTCGGCATGAGCCGTTCCCCGCGGCCGGCTCCGATAATGATGGCTCGCATGGTATCGCTAACTCGACGGTTCGGGCTCGGCCGGGGCCGCGTTCCACAGCAATGCGGCAAAGAATGCCGCGGCAAAGGCCCAGCCCGCCCAGATGTAGATGGCCACCTGCCACCCCCCGTGCTCAGGCATTTTGTAATGGCCGGTCACGATGTCGCCGGCCGCAGCGCCCATGTAGCCTATGAAGTTAACAAAGCCGGCGGCGGCGGCCGACGTACTGCGCCGCGCCAGGTCGGCCGGAGCTGTTCCGACCAGCAACACTTGTGGGCCATAAATACAGAATCCAATGACGCCGAGCAAGAGTACCGTCGCCCACACGCTCGTTCGCGTGACCGACTCATAAGCAATCGTAAGGGCTCCCAGTAAGAGCAGCAAGATGCAGATGACCGGACCCCGGCGACTGCCGAAGAAGCGATCCGTCGCCCAACCGGCGAGATAGGATCCCGCGATGGCGCCGACTGGCAAAACCACGTACTTGAGGCCGGCAGCCCCGACCCCGGATTCCTGCACTTCGGTCAGGTGGGCCAGCCCCCAGTCCAAGAAACCGTAGCGGCAGGCGTTCAAAAGCCCCAGGGAGATGCCCAGCAACCAGAGAGCACGATTCGAAACTGTAAGGACGATGTTTTCCCAGAATGATGCGGTACGCCGCACCGCTCCCGAACGGGATGTACCCGAAGGAGGGTTGGCACGATCGGTTACTTCGCCGGCCCGGTGATCACTCGGCGACTCCCTCAAGCTCATAAGCATGACGACGCCTGCTAGAGCCAAAAGCAAGCTGGGTGCGTACAAAGCGCCACGCCAGCCCAGCAGGTCTGCCGCTTGCCCGGCAACGATGTAGGTCAGGCCCAGCGTCAACTGATACCCGGTTCCGATGAGTCCAATCGCCTTTCCCCGTCGGTGGGGCGCTATCCAGTTGCCAACGACGCGAACGCAAGGTGTCCAGCCGAGCGACTGACAGTAGCCGTTGATAGCCCATACGAAAAGCAGAAAATAGAATCCGCTGGCGAGGCCAAATACGACGTTCAGCGCCGCTGAGCCGAACATGCCCATAGCGAGCAGCAACCGGGGGGACATGCGCTCGGACAACTGACCGTTTACGAGCTGACCCAAGCCGTAGGTGATCTTGAGCGACGCTAGGATCAGACCCACTTGATCGCCACTGAAACCCATGCCGCCCTCCCCGACGGGTGCTTGCAGCCCGGGCACGGCGGCTGAAATATTGGTGCGGCAAAAGTAGAATGCGCCATAGGTCAGCCAGATCGTCCAGATAAGCTGCTGTTCCCCAGGAAGGGGAAAGGATGAACGAAGTCCCAAGGCTCTGCTGCTGTTGACCATAGGAATCTCGCTGGTCAGACCTTTACCAACGACTACGACACTTCTTCTGACGCCTAGAGTCGCCGGCCGTGTCGGGGTATTCTAGCAACCCAACGTTGAAAGATGAGCGAGCGGAGCCTACGACCCTGGACGACTCTCATTCTCGTTGGGTTGGCCGAACTGTTGGGGATGTCTCTGTGGTTCGCGGCCACTGCCATCTCGACCGAGCTACAGACTGTCTGGGATCTGGATTCGACCCAGAGCGCCCTGCTCACGACGTTCGTTCAAATTGGATTCGTCGCAGGGACGGCCTTCGCGGCCGTGCTGAATCTTGCCGACGTACTGCCGGCCAGATGGTACTTCGCGGCCTCAGCTTCCCTCGGTGCAGCGGTGAATGCTGTTCTACTGATCACGCCGGGCTTCAAGTCGGCACTGGCGCTTCGCTTCGCTACGGGGTTCCTTCTGGCTGGAGTCTATCCCCCCGCGATGAAGATGGTGGCGACCTGGTTCCGCCGTGCTCGGGGCCTGGCGATCGGAGTTGTCGTGGGCGCCTTGACGATCGGTATGGCGGTGCCGTACCTGATCCGCACGCTGGGCGGGGCGAGCTTCCAGGCGGTCATTTTGGTCTCGTCGCTCTGTGCCTTGCTCGGCGCGATGATCGTTGGCGTTGGGTATCGCGACGGACCAAACCGGTTCGAGCAACGCCCATTCTCATGGTCGCTGGCGGGGGTTGTGTTCCGTCATCCTCAGACACGGCTCGTGACGGCCGGCTACCTGGGCCACAGTTGGGAGATCTACGCGATGTGGACTTGGGTTCCGGCTTTTCTTGCGGCCAGCACCCGAGCCCACGGAGCCGAACTGCCCGATGTCATCCGGATCACCGACGTGCTCTCGTTCTGCTCCATCGCCGCTGGTGATCTGGGCTGTCTTTGGGGCGGGTGGGCGGCCGATCGAGTGGGTCGAGAACGCGTCGTCAATTCGGCGATGGCTGCGAGCGGTCTTTGCTCGCTGATCGTTGGGTTCTTGTTTGGTCTTAACCCTTGGGTCGTTGGCGCACTCACGTCGATCTGGGGCTTCTTTGTGGTGGCGGACTCGGCCCAATTCAGTGCCTTGGTGACGGAGGTGGCCCCGCCCCACGCTGTCGGTACGGCCCTGACCCTCCAGACTTCCCTGGGGTTCCTGCTGACTGTCGTCACGATCCAGCTCGTGCCGCTCATCCAGGCGACGACAGGATGGAGGTGGGCGTTCGCGTTTCTGGCCTTGGGGCCGGCAGTAGGGATCGCAGCGATCCGGCGCCTGGCTGCGGGGCGTAGTGCTCCACAACAGGATCACCCTTGAAATCGATTGCTTGTTGTATTCTCCTGGTATGCGGAGGTGGTCTGGGCTGAATCTGGCTTGGGTTCTCGCGGTCCTTGTGGCCGGGACAGCCGTTCCGACTTTGGGGGGTCACGGGTGGATCGGGATTGAGTTGGAGCCGCCAGAGATTGTTCTCCAGGGCGCGGGAGTCTCGCAATCATTCATTGTCAGTGTTCGTGACTCCGCCGAGCATCAGGCGGACGTAACCCGATCGTGCCACATTCGCTCGTCGGACCCGGTCGTGGTGACCGTCGATCCCGCCGGGCCCATCCTAACCGGGCGTTCGCCCGGGCGGGCGACGATTACTGCCTCGTTTGGCGATCTGGAAACGTCCGCTGTGGTCCAGGTGCGGGATCAGTCCGGCGAGATGAACGTAAGTTTCTCCCGAGATGTCATGTCGATTCTGACAACCAAGGGCTGCAACGGCTCGGCCTGCCATGGTTCGCCGGCGGGACAGAACGGCTTCAAGCTTTCGCTTTTCGGCTACGACGTCGCGGCCGATCACAAAATGGTCGTCTCCGAGCACGGCGGCCGGCGGGTGGATTCCGATAGCCCGGAAGACTCTCTCTTTCTGCGAAAGCCCTCGTTCCAGCTCGTCCACGGCGGCGGGCAGTTGATGACCCCTGAATCGGATGCATACCGAACCCTGCGCAGGTGGCTCCGTCAGGGAGCACCGCTCGACTCGGATGGGCCGCGGCTGGAGCGGCTCGAAATGTACCCGCGTGAGCGAATACTCCTGGGTCCCGGTCGCCGCCAGCCGTTGGCTGTGATCGGACGGTTCTCTGACGGTACATCCAGGGACATGAGCCGCGAGGTAAGCTACTCGGTCGCGGACGAGGCAGTTGTCTCCTCACCCGACGCGGCAGGGATCATCACGGCCACTGGGCAAGGCCTGACAACCGTCATGGCGCGCGCCGTGGGCAAAGTGGCTACTTCGCAGATCATCGTGATCGATTCCTCGTCTGGAATGGACCACGTCGAAGCGCCTGAGAACAATTTCATCGACCAACACATCTTCAAAAAACTGCGGCAGGTCAACATCGCCCCGTATCCACAGGCTTCCGATCCGATGTTCATCCGGCGTGTTTTCTTGGATGCCGTTGGACGATTACCGGCGCCCAGCGAGGTCCAGGAGTTTCTCTCCGATCCGCGTGCTGGCAAGCGCAGACGGTTGATCGACAACCTGCTCGCAAGCCGGGACTATGCCCGCCATTGGCTAGTCAAGTTCGAGGACTGGTTCCGCAACTCACAATACAATTCCCAGGGGCGCACCAACGCCAGCTTCAAGAAGTGGATCCGGCGCATGGTGGCCGAGGACTGGCCTTACGACGAGACTGTTCGCCAGTTGTTGACGAGCAGGGGGGACACGACGGTTCGTCCGGCGGGCAACTTCTGGCATCCTGCGATGGACTTCATGTTGCGGACCTTCGAGCCGCGCAAGATCACGCCCACGGTGACACGGCTCTTTCTCGGTATCCGGCTGGACTGCGCCGAGTGCCACAACCATCCGCTCGAGAACCTCACCCAGGACGACTTCTACGGAATGGCCGCCTTTTTCGCTCGGTTGAAGGTCAAGCACGGCTACGGGGAGTATCGGCGGATATGGTACAGCGAGCGTAAAGGGGACCTGCTGCATCCGGTGACGAAACAGCCGGTCACGCCGAGATTCCTCGATGGCACGATCCCGGCGATCCCTGAAGGAGGCGACCGCCGCGAGGCATTAGCCGATTGGATCACCCGGACACGAAAGATGCAGTTTGCCCACGCGACCGTGAACCGCATCTGGGCGGAGTACTTTGGCCGTGGGTTGGTCGATCCGTCTGATGACTTCCGTTCCACGAACATGCCGACTCATCCGGCTCTGCTCGACGAGTTGGCGCGGCACTTCATCGAAAGCGGGTTTCGGTTCAGAGAACTGCACCGGGTCATTCTGAATTCCCGGACGTACCAGTTGAGCAGCCGGGACTCCTCACGTGACGGCGAGCCCGACAGTCTGGGGGAAATGCTGTACGCCCGCTACCTGCCGCGCAAGCTGTCCGCCGAAGTCCTGCTGGACTCGATTATGCAAGTGACCGGCGTGCCTCACAACTTTGGCAATTACCCCCTGGGAACGTCCCCCAAGGACGTCGTCGCTACCAACGGGCCCGATTACTTCTTGACGGTGTTTGGCTTCCCCCGCCGCGACATCCTGGCCCCGCGCGATAAGAGTCCGTCGCTCAGCCAGGCGCTCCACATGATGAACAGCGAGACGATTCGTGACAAGGTGGAGGCTGAGGAGAACATCCTGACGGACTTGCTCGGGCAAGGCCTCGACGATCAGGCGATAGTGAGCCGGCTTTTCGAGCGGGCCTACGCGCGTCCGCCGACTAGCTCCCAGTGGAACTCCGTTTCGCAGTTCATCGTCCTCGAGAAGCAGGCAGGGCGAACCAGGCGTCGCGCACTCGAGAACACGTTGTGGGCGGTCCTGAACTCGAAGGAGTTTCAGTTAAACCAATGACGGGAGGTCACCGTGCGTAGCAGACCAGCGTTCGACGGGCGTGGCTTTAGCCGCAGAGATTTTCTCAAGCTCGGGACGCTGGCGTTTGGCCTCGATCTCCCGACACTGCTGGCCTCGTCGGCGGGCAACGAGGTGTCGTGCATCATCTTTTTCCAGAGCGGCGGAATGAGCCAGTTGGATGGCTTCGATCCCAAGCCCGAGGCGCCTCTTGAGATTCGCGGCACCTTCAACACGATCCCGACCGCTGTTCCCGGCGTACACTTCAGCGAACTGCTTCCCCGCTGCGCGAAAGCACTGAGCAAGTTCGCCCTCATTCGCTCAGTCCACTCCGATCAGGCGATCCACGAAAAGGCGAAGCAGTACATCTATAGCGGTACCAAGCCGGGGACCGACGTGAAGCACCCCGTCTACGGGTCCGTTGTGGCGAAGGAACAGGGCGCGCGCAACGGCATGCCGCCGTTCGTGGTGATTCCTCGCAAAGACATCTCGGCGGAAGCGGGGTTCATAGGCTCGGCCTACGATCCGTTCATTACCGGCGATCCCAACCAAGAGAAGTTTTCCGTGAAGGACTTGACCCTGCCCACGGGTGTCGGCCTCGAAGAGGCGCAAGGACGGGCGAGGCTGCTGGCGGCGCTCGACGCGGAGCTGGAAGCGGTGGAGAAGTCGCCGCTTGTCCACAGCATGGATTACTTCTACCAAAAGGCGATCGATCTGGTGTCGTCGCCCATTGCCAAGAAGGCATTCGATATCAGCCAAGAGCCCGCGAAGCTCCGCGACGACTACGGACGAAACACGGCGGGCCAAGGGGCGTTGCTGGCACGCCGGCTGATCGAGTCGGGCGTGCGGTTAGTTACGGTCTTCCACGGCGGTTACGATACGCACGTCGAAAACGAGAAGACCAACAAGAAACTTTATCCCACCTTCGACCAAGCCTTCACGACACTATTGATCGATTTGGAGCAGAGGGGCCTGCTCGACACGACGCTGGTGATCGCGATGGGAGAGTTCGGCAGAACGCCCAAGATCAACTACTCGGCGGGCCGCGACCATTGGCCGGGTGTGTTCCCGGTCGTCATGGCGGGGACGGGGATTCCCGGCGGACAGGTGATTGGCAGCTCGGACACGCGCGCCGGCGAGCCCAAAGACCGGCCCGTCTCGGTCGAAGACCTCGGCGCAACCATCTTCAAGAAGCTCGGCATCGACTACACCAAGGACTATCACGCGAATGGGCGGCCGATCAGGATCAACAAAGACGGCACGCCTATCAAGGAGCTGTTTGTTTGAACCGAACGCTTCCCGTCGCTACAGCAGTCGTGATGTTGTTGACGGCCCTGCCGCTGCTCGCCTCCGACCTTCCTCAACCCTGGATTGATCGTGTCGTTCCGCTTGGCGCTCTGCGGGGCACGACCGTCGCCGTTGAGCTGCACGGACGGTTTCTCTCGAACGTGACCGGAGTAGTGTTCGATAGCACCGACCTGCGCTGGGTGGAGACGAAAGAAGCTAGCTCGGGCCGAGTGGTCGGATCAATTGAAGTTGCCAAGAACGCTGCTCTGGGCCCCCACCGCTTGCAGCTTCCCTCTCAAGACGGGCCGTCCAACTCGCGGTTATTCAACGTCACGCAGTTCCCCGCGGTCGCCGAGACCGAGCCGAACGACCGGCTCGAACAAGCACAGCCGATCGAACTCACATCGCAGATTCTTGACGGCTACATGAAGGGGCGGGTCGACATTGACACCTACGTGTTTGAAGCCCGCGCGGGCGAGCGTTGGACGTTCGATATGCGCTCGATGGAGTATGGCTCCTACCTCGAGTGCGAAATGATTCTGTTCGACGCCGCAGGAGAGCGCGTCGCCTTCAACGACGACCGCAACGACGTGGATGAGACGCCGTTCCTCGAGCACACCTTTGCCAACAGCGGCCGCTACTACGTGCAACTCGACCAGTATCGCGGGCCCCAGAACGTTCCGTGCGAACAAAACTGCGGTTACATGCTGCGCATTTCACAGTTGCCGCTGATTCGAGCCGCATCGCCGCTGGGTGCGCCGCGAGGAACCAACCCGCGCATGACTCTCGTTGGAACTGCACTTGATTCCGTTGAGTCCGTCTATTTGACCCGAGTCCGCGGGGCGGAATACTACCGCATGACCTACCCCTTTACGATGCCTATTTCTATCGGGCCGGATCCCCAACGGTCCGCGGACCTTCCAAGAATCGACGGGGAGGTGCTCGACCGATCGGCCGACCGTCTGGAAGCGCGCTTTGCGGTGCCCCCTGATGCCCGAACCGGCCTTTGGCGGGTTTGGGCGACGGGGCCGAAGGGTGCCGCTGATGGCCTGAGTATCGAGATCACCGACTTGCGAGAGTTCGAGGAGGCAAATAGCGATCAAGCGGATTGGCGGCAAGGGGCGGTGGTCGTCAACGGTTCGCTGGACTCGGAAGGCGAAGAGGACACCTACCGCATTGAAGGCGTGGCCGGAACACCGCTCCGCATTTGGACCCTCGCCTCGCAGCTGGGTCTCCCTTACATCGACACGGTCCTGGAGCTATTCGACAGCGACAACAACCTCGTGGCCGAGCACGACGATGTGATGAGCGGCCAAGGCACGGTGATCGGCAACCCCGACAGCAGTTTGGTGTACCTTCCGAAGCAGGACGGCCCGTTGAAACTCGTGGTGCGCGATCGCATCGGGCGGGGCGGGCCCACGTTTCAGTACCGGCTCAAGATCGAGAGCGCGGATCCGGGCTTTCAACTGCTGGCCCAGCCGGAAAACTTTACCGTTTCACGCGGGGAGTCGGCCAAGCTCAGTGTTCTCCTGATTCGGGAGCCGGGCTTTGAAAACGGCGTCGAGGTGTGGGTCGAGGGTCTGCCGCACGGGGTCGATGTGCCCTCAGGCAAGTTTCGCGCCGATCAGTATTTCGGCCCCTCGGCCGACGGCGACAACATCATCATCCCGCAGTTGATCTTCCCCATCGAAGCGCCCGGATCCTTAAAGTCAGGCGTGTACCCGTTTCAGATTTACGGCCGTGCGGAGCCCGGCGGCCGCGTCGTCCAGGCCCACACGTCACTCTGGATCGGCCCGGTGATCAAGCGGAACGACCATCGCCGGCCGATGCCCCAGATCGCCATGAACGTCATCGGGCCCTTCGAGGCCAGGCTCTCGACCGAGGAGAAAAGCGTCCGACTCGAGGCGGGTGGGCTGAAAGAAATCAAGATCGCAGCCAAGCAGATACCCGACGACGCGCGACTCCGCATTGCCAACGCGCCAGAGGGCATCGATCACCGCGTAGTGACTCGCGAGGCGGATCAGATCGTCGTCGAGCTTGTCGCGGCCGAAAACGCCGAACCGGGCGAGGCGAAGGTTAGCGTAGAAGCGCAAGTCGCCGGCCGCTGGGCCGCCACGTTGCCGATCGCATTGGTGATCTCCGCTCCGAAAGAACCGCAAACAACTTCCCGGTAACCGTGAGCCTGGGGTGGAAGGGATCGCCGTCTATCCTAGTGTAGTGCACCATAAATAATGTAACTTATATTGGCTTCCCATCGTCTCTATTAACAGGAGGCATGGGATGCGAAGAGCACAACCAGTAACTTTGAACACAGCGCAATGCAAGCAGTTGGACCGCTACGCGCGCGGCCGCCAAGTCGCCGTTCGTCTCGCCCTGCGAGCCAGGATTGTCCTGCTGGCCGCCGACGGTCTCGAGAATAAGCAGATCGCCGCACAGCTCGGTGTCTCGCGGCAGTTGGTGGCCCGCTGGCGCACGCGCTTTCTCGAAAGCAGCATCGCCGGCATTGCAAAAGACGCCCCACGGCCCGGTCGTAAACCTGCCGTCTCGAAGCAGAAAGTACAGCAGATCATCCACAAGACCACCCGCGAGAAACCGTCCAACGCCACCCACTGGAGCCGCCGCACCATGGCCGCCGCGGCCGGCGTCAGCGCTTCCACCGTGGGACGGATTTGGCGCGCCCATGGCCTCAAGCCCCACCGCGTCAAGACCCTCAAGCTCAGCAATGACCCGCGTTTCGCCGAGAAACTCGACGACATCGTCGGACTCTATCTCAATCCGCCTGAGCATGCTCTGGTTCTCTCGCTCGATGAGAAGTCCCAAATCCAAGCCCTCGATCGCACCCAGCCCGGCCTGCCGCTCAAAAAGGGACGCGGCCAAACGATGACCCACGATTACAAGCGCAACGGCACGACCACCCTGTTTGCGGCGCTCAACAGCCTTGACGGCAGCGTGATCGCCGAGTGCATGCCCCGACACAGCCACCAGGAATGGCTGCGCTTCCTGCGCTTAATTGACCGCCGCACTCCCAAGGACAAACAGCTTCATCTCATCGTGGACAACTATGCCACCCACAAGCATGCCGCTGTGAAGCGTTGGCTCGATCGTCACCCGCGCTTCCACATTCATTTCACCCCGACCTCGGCGTCGTGGCTGAACATGGTCGAGCGATTCTTTCGCGATCTCACCGTCAAGCGCCTGCGCCGCGGCGTGTTTCGCAGCGTGGACGAGCTCGTCGCCGCCATTGACGACTACATCGCCCAGCACAACGGGCATCCCACGCCCTTCATCTGGACCGCGACCGCCTCCGACATCCTCGAGAAAGTCAAGCGCGGACGTGCCGCCCTGCATAAGGTGCAATCTGCTTGACGCACTACACTAGGATGACGTCCACGCCCCCAGCAGCTCTGGCGCAGTCCCAGATCCGTACGTAAGGATTCTGACGAACGCTTGAAGCCTGGTACGCCGCAACCCGATGAATCCAACCACAGGTCTGAGCCCGGTAGGGCGTCACACATTACCAACGAGTCCGCAGCCCCAGCCGCTGCCTTTGAAGTTTTCTACCCTCAACACCCGGCGGGTGAGCCAACCCCAAACCCATCCACTCTCTTCCCGCTCCCCCCGTCGAGTCATCACTGCATGACGACACACACTCCCCCTAGCTTACGTACGGATCTGGGACTTGCAAGGTGTCGGAGAAGATCCGTATCATTGCATATGGACCACGATCGCTTCGTTGAAGGTCTGACCTTCGACGATGTTCTCCTCCAACCCGCATTCAGTTCGATCCTCCCCGCCGAAACCGACACGAGCACTCAGCTCACGCGCAACATCCGCCTGAACATTCCTGTCGTCAGCGCCGCGATGGACACGGTGACGGAATCGCGGTTGGCGATCGCCCTCGCCCGGCAAGGGGGTCTGGGCTTCATTCACCGGAACATGCCGATCGAGCGGCAGGCCGAAGAGGTCGATCGCGTGAAGCGCAGTGAGAGCGGCATGATTGTTGATCCGATCACGATCGCCCCGGAGGACAAGATCTATCAGGCGCAGGAACTGATGGGCCGTTACAGCATTTCGGGTGTTCCTGTGACCAAGGGCGGCAAGCTGGTTGGCATCCTGACTAATCGTGATCTGCGCTTTGAAACCCGCTTTGACCTGGCGATTGCCGACGTCATGACGAAGGACAACCTGGTCACGGTCAGTGTGGGAACCACCCTCGAGGAGGCCGAGCGAATCCTGCACGAGCATCGTATCGAGAAGCTCCTGGTGGTCGACGACGACTACAGGCTCAAGGGGTTGATCACCGTCAAGGACATCCAGAAGAAACTGCAGTACCCGCACTCCGCGAAGGACTCTCACGGACGGCTGCTTGTCGGCGCGGCCATCGGCGCGACGGGCGACTACGTGGACCGAGCCCGTGCGCTGTCTCGCAGCAAAGTCGACGTGCTTGTGATCGACACGGCACACGCCCATAGCAGCCGTGTTCTCGAGGCGGTGAAGGAGGTCCGCAAAGCTCTGCCCGGCGTCGACCTGGTAGCGGGCAACGTGGCGACCGGACAGGGAGTATCCGATCTCATCAAGCTCGGATTAGATGGCGTCAAGGTCGGTATCGGCCCGGGGTCGATCTGCACCACGCGCATCATTTCAGGAGCCGGCGTGCCACAGATCACCGCGGTCAGTGAATGCGCCGCAGCCGCCAAGAAAAGCGGCGTCCCACTCATCGCCGACGGCGGCATCAAGTATTCCGGCGACATCACGAAAGCCATCGCCGCCGGTGCTGCGACGGTGATGATCGGCAGCCTGTTGGCCGGAACTGAGGAAAGTCCTGGAGAGACGGTGCTCTATCAGGGACGCACGTACAAGACCTACCGTGGCATGGGTTCGATGGGCGCGATGGAAGGCGGCAGCAGTGATCGCTACGCGCAAGAGGAATCGCCGAGTGGCAAGCTGGTCCCCGAGGGAGTCGAGGGCCGCGTGCCCTACAAGGGACTATTGGGGGACATGATCCACCAGTTGGTGGGAGGGCTCAAGGCGGGAATGGGGTATTGCGGCTGCTGCAAGATCGCGGATCTGCAAGAGAAGACGCGCTTCGTGAAAATCTCCCCGGCGGGCTTGCGCGAAGCTCACGTTCACGACGTAATGATCACCAAAGAAGCGCCGAACTATCAGGTTGAACGATAGACCGGGGCGATAGCCTCAGCCGCTGAGTACGCCCCGCACAAAGCCGAACGATTCCGCCATGCCCGGCACGGGGTCGTCGGCTTCTCCCTCCCATTCAAGCGCCACGTGGTAGGCGTATTTCTGCGCCACCAACTCGTGAAGGATGGCCGGAATATCGACCAGGCCGCGCCCGACCGGGATCCGCAGCGAGCGCTCGCTGGCTTCGGCAAAATCCTTCAGGTGAACGTCATAGAGCCGCGACTTGACAGCTTTCAATGCGGCGACGGGATCCTCAGCCCAGCGGAAGGTGTGGCCCACGTCGACACACAGCCCGAGCCCCGAGTCGAGCGACTTGACGGCGTGGTAGGCGTCCATCGGAGAGGGGAAGTTTCTGTCTCCAGGGCCATGGTTGTGGATCGCGACCTTGATGTCGTCGTACTCCCTCCGAATGCGGGCGATGGCGGGCATGGCGTCGGGGGTGGGCGCGATGATGGCGGTCGTTGAGCCCAGGTCTTTGCAATAGTCGAAGGCGTGGCGGATCTGCGCCTCATCGTTCTTGAGCCCGATTACGCCGCAGCCCATCAACGTCAGCCCGCCCTCTTTGACCTTCCTCCCAACCTGTTGTCGCTGTGCGGCCGTGCTGTCCATCGCTAGGTGGAAATCCTTGATCGAGATGTAGCCGATGTCGAGTCGCTTGAGAGCGGCGATCGTTTCATCGAGGCTCAGCTCACGGGTCGTGTAGGAAGTGATGCCGAGCTTGAGCCCTTGGAACGGATCGCTGGACCGCTTCACGGAATAGGTCTTCGACGCCGCGGGCGCGCCGATTGCGCCAGCGAGGGCCAGTGCTGTCAGCTTGATGGCGTCACGGCGAGGAATAGAGTGTTGTTTGGACATGATCTCTCCGGGGGAGCCGCTCGGGGCAGTTTGGTGGGCCCTTAACCCGTACCATTATGAAGGTGCCCGGGCCTTTTGGAAAGTTTCAAGAACGCTGGTGCTGGAGGTGGGGGTCGAACCTCTTGCGCCCCTTTCGTTTCTGCAAGTTACTGATTCTAAAAGCTCACCAACTTCCCTGAACTCCACGAAATACACCTGCATTGTACACCAGTTGTACAAAGCGGATGGCGAAGGCACGGCGAACACCCACATTCTTCACCGATGTAGGGGGCGGTTGGTCCGCTGGAAAGCTGCGAGCCGGGAGCCGGCTCGGGCGAGCAGGACAAGCCGCTTCAACAATTTTGGCCACCAATTGGCCATGAGTCTACCCCTGCCGTTCACAGGAACCCATCGGACGGCGTGCGCAAGGGTATCACGATGGAGAAGGGCAGCGCAACAGTTGCAGCGCCGGCTTGCGGTTCAACACCGTCGTTGGGCCACGCTCGGGAGTCTGTGTCTGGCAAGCCCCGTCAGACCTGAGCTTTTTGCTACCTGATATTGGGACCAGGTAAGCGGAAGAGCCGCAAGCGACGCTGCTTTCGAAAACTGGGACACCGGACCCACAGCCCCTAACACCCAAGAGGCAAACCTCTCATCTTGGGTCGGGACCAAGGGGAAAGTGCGTGCCGTGGATTTTTTTTGAGACGGCAAATCGTGCTACGCTCTTTGTAGGTCGTAGCACGATAGCCCTGACCTGACAAGAGAACCCGCCGGGAGGGGGCATGAGCGGCCAAGCCTCAAGGACGATCCACAACTCCCGTCGCTGGCGCAGGCTGCGCCGGGCGGTGCTGGCGTGCGAGCCGCTTTGCCGGTGCTGCGAGGCGGCGGGCCGCGCCAACGCGGCGGCGGAGGTCGATCACGTCGTGCCAATCGGGCGCGGCGGTGAGGAGTGGGATCGGGCGAACCTGCAGCCGCTGTGCCGGGCCTGCCACGAAGCCAAGAGCGCGCGGGAGAACGCGGCCGCTCTCAAGCGGGTAGGCCTGGACGGCGTGCCGCTCGAAGCCGGAGCGGGGGGGTGGTCAAGGGCCGGGGTGGCAAGCGTAGACCGTATGGGCCCCTTGATCTTTCTCTGGCGCAGGTTTTTAGGGTAGGGGGATTTGGACATGGGAGCACGCGGACCGAATCGTCAACCGCTGGAGCTGAACGTGCTGCGGGGCGGACGGGGCAAGCGGGAGCGGCCGGCGCCCCAGGCCGTTGACGTTAACCCGGCCCTCGGAGTCGAGCCGCCACGGGATCTGAGGGGACACGCCGAGCGGCGCTGGTGGCGCTGGCTAACGCGGCAGCAACAGGCGCTGCGGCTGCTGCGGGAAACGGATGCGGTTTTGACACGGCTACTGGCCGAGACGCTGGCGAGCTACGAGCGCCTGGCGGCGGAGTGCCGGGAGTTGAAGACGGTCGGGGACGCCGGATCGCGCCGGATCGCGCCAGAGTACCAAATACTAGCCAAGGAGCGCGAGGTTTGCGTGCGGCTGCTGCGCGAGATGGGCCTGACGCCGGCGGCGCGCACCAGGCTACTGGCCGAGGCATCCGGCGCAGCGCCCGCCAATGCGATCGAAAGCAAATATCTCGCGCCGGCGATCTAGGCCGGATGATCTGGCCACGGCCTACGCGCGCGCCGTGGGGCGCGGTGAGATCGCCGCGGGACCGCTGATCCGGGCGGCCTGCCGGCGGCATCTGGAGGACCTCGAAGCCGTCCAGCGGGGACGCCAGCCCTGGCTGGGCTGGGAGCCGGCCACGGCCACGCACGTGCTGGAATTCTGCCACGAGGTGTGCACGGTAGTCCATCCGGTGACGCGGCGCCGCGAGCCGTTCGCGCCGCTGTGGTGGCAGGCATTCGTGCTGGGGTCGCTGTTCGGCTGGCGGGTCGGCGCGGACGATCCGCTCGGACGCTACCCCGGGTCGCGGCGTTTCCGCACGGCCTATATCGAGTCGGGCAAGGGTTCGGGCAAGTCGCCCCTGGCGGCGGCGGTGCTGCTGTATGGGCTGTTGGCGGACGGCGAGCGGGAAGCGGAGATCTACATCGCAGCCGCGAACTCCGACCAGGCGCTGATTCCCTGGCGGGACCTCAAAGAGATCATCCAGCACAATCCGGAGCTCGACGGCCGCCGTGGCGGGCTGTGCGAGGTCTTCGGGGGCACCGACGACGGCCGTGTGGTGTGCGCCCAGACGGCCAGCTTCATTCAGACGCTGGCGCACCATAGCGAAGGGGCGGGCCGCAGCGGCTACCGCCCGCACATGGTGCTGGTCGAGGAGTTCCACGAGCACCCCACGCGCAGTATGCTGGACATCCTGGACGAGGGCAAGAAGGGGCGCTCGCAGCCGCTGACGCTGATCGTGACCAATGCCGGCACTCAGCAGTCCGATCCCTGCTGGGAGGAGCACGCCCACGCCGCCAAGGTGGCCCAGGGGCAGCTCGACGCCGACGACTATTTCGCGGCCATCTTCTCGCTCGACCGCGACGACGACCCCTTCGCCTCGTCGGACTGCTGGGTCAAGGCGAACCCCTCCCTGGGCACGGTGATCCGCAACGACTACCTGACCGAGCAGCGCAACAAGGCCAAGATCAGTCCGGCCCGCAGGGCCGGCTTCCTGCGCCTGAACATGGCCCGCTGGCCCGACGGCGGCGGCGACTGGATGGACTGGGAGACCTGGCAAAACTCGGAGGTCGAGGCGCTGGACGAGGCCGCGCTAGAGTCGGCGCCGCTGTACGTCGGGCTCGACCTGGCCGACGTGCGCGACATGACGGCACTGGCCTGCGTGTGGAAGCTGCCCGACGGCAAGCTGCTGGCGCGGGTGCGGTTCTTCACCGCCGCCGGCACGCTGATCGACCGCGACGACTACTCCTCGGGGCACCTGTCCTACTGGGCCGAGAAGGGGCTCATCGAGACGACGCCCGGGCGCATCTTGAACTACCGCTTGCCGGCGCGGGTGCTGGGCGAGTTGGCCGGCCGCTACGACATCCAGGGCGTCGCCTACGACCGCTATCACGTCACCAGGTTCGAGCAAGCCCTCGAGGACGAGGAGATCGAGTTCTACACCGGGCAGCCGGGCTCCAGCCAGGGCCTGCACCTGGTCGACCACCCGCAGGGCTTCCTGCGCTCCAAGCGGGACTCGAGCGACCTGTGGATGCCGGCCTCGATCCAGGCGCTGGAAAACCGCCTGCTGGCGACCAAGCCCACGATCGCGGTCGAGGCGCAGCCGGTGCTGCGCTGGAACCTGGCGGCGGCGGCGGTCAAGCGCAACGAGTCGAACGCGATCCGCTTCGACAAGCGCCTGGCACGGTCGCGCTCACAGGGCTCGATCGACGGCCTGGTCGCGCTGGCGATGGCGGTCGGCCTGGCCGATCACACGGCGCCCGAGCCAACCGGCCTGGCGGCGCACTGGTCCAACCCGGACACCATTCGGGCGTGGCTGGGCTAGGAACAGAAGCCAGCCACACAGCTTGCGCAAGGCCTGATCGTGCTAAAGCCTGATCGTGCTACGATTGAATGACTTCGTAGCACTTGACAATGACGCTCCAGCGCATCCTCAACGCCTTCTCAGTGCTGGTGGGCCCCGATAAGGCGGGATCTGCCTGGCCCGGGGGGCCCCGCGGAGACGAGCCGCCGTCGCGCGTGTTTGTGAACCCGCACACGGCGATGGGCGTGCCGGCGGCGAACGCCTGTGTGTCGATCCTGGCCGGGACCCTGGCGCGCCTGCCCTACCAGGTCACCACGCGCGGCCCGATCTTCGAGCCCTTCGCCGCGCATCCGGCGGCCGCGCTGCTCGAGAATCCCTCACAGACGATCGACCCGCTACTGTTCTGGGAATCGATGGGCCGGGCGCTTCATACCCACGGCAACTCCTTTGCCTGGATTCGACGGACCAGCACGGGCGTTCCATTTGAGCTGGAGCCGGCCGACTGCGCCTCGATCCAGCGCCGCGAGGGGCGGCTTGTCTACACGCTGTCGCTGGCGGGCGACGGCTTCCTGGGCGCGGCGGAGACGGTCACGGCCGGCGCTGAGGACGTGCTGCACCTGGCCGGCAGCGGTTACGACTGGCGCACGGGCCTGTCGCCCTCGCCGATCGCGCACGCGGCGCGCAACGCCCTGGGCATGTGGCTGAGCGCCACGGAGCACCACGCCTCGACGATGGCGCGCGGCGCGCACACGCCGCTGATGTTCGAGACCGACCCGCTCGTCAAGCCCGAACAGGCGGAGGAGGTTCGCGAGAAGCTCGAGAAGAAAGTGTCGGGATTCCAGCGGGCGGGCCTGTCGCCGGTGCTGCCGCCGGGCGTCAAGCCGAGCAAGACCGGCTTTTCCTCCGTCGACCTGCAGCTGATCGAGCTGCTCAAGTTCAGCATCCAGGACATCGCCAGGGTCTGGATGGTGCCGCTGTTCCTGCTGCAGCACTTCGAGAAGTCTTCGGGCGGCTGGACCAACTCGAACCTGACCGAGCAGTGGACCAACTTCGTGCGCTTCAGCCTCAACACGCACATCGCGCGGTACACGTCGGAGTTCGATGTCAAGCTGCTGCGGCCGGCCGAGCGGCGGCGCTACCGGACGCACATCGACACCGGGCCGCTGGTGATGGGCTCGCTCAAAGACATCGCCGAGACAATGGAGGTCTTGACGGCGAAGGCCGCGATCTGGACGCCCGAGGAAGCGCGCGCCTACACCGGGCGCGGGCCGGTGCCGGAGGGCCAGAGTCTGCGCCAGCCGACGGGAGCGCCGCGGCAGGATGTCGAAAGCGGCTGAGAAGCGGCTGGGGCCGCTCGATTCCGATATCGCCGGCGCGGCGGCCCGCATTCAGCAGCTGCGCGACCGCGAGGAGCTCTCCGATGTGAGGACGCTGATCCTGCACCTCAAGCCTGATGACCGCGCATCGGTCGGATCGAGGTCTGCCGTGTGTCCCGGACCTACGCTCCAACCCCTTCGGTTGACACACGGTCAGGCTCCTTGTACCCTTAAAAGAGATTTACTGCTTCTGTGTTTTGCTAATCGGGTAACCCACTGAGCGTCAAGCCAAGGTCACTCCGAATGGAGTGGCCGTGGTGCGCTCGGACATACTTCCCCGTCTACTAGAGCTGGAGCGCAGTGCGCCTCCGGCCACCCAACCTGGCGAGCCGGTTCAGATCGCCCTGGAGGCCTCCGATGAGGAGGCTATCCTGCGGCTGTATGGGCCGATCGGCCCCTGGGACCCCGAGCATTTCATCGGTGCGGACGCGGTAGCACGGACCCTCGGCGAAGTGCGCGCGCCGGTGGTGCGGGTACGCCTGCAGTCGCCCGGCGGCAGCGCCGCCGAAGGCTTCGCGATCTATCAACAGCTGCGGACCTGGCCGGGCCGGGTAATCACGCAGGTGGACGGCATCGCGGCCTCCGCCGCGGGTCTGGTGTTCCTGGCCGGCGATGAGCGCTTGGTGCCCAAGACAGGCGCTCTGGTGATGCTGCACGAGGCGCGCCTGCTGCTGCTGGCGTCCGGCCCAAAGAGCGAGATCCGCGAGAGCGCTTCCCAGGCGGTCGATCTGCTTGAGAAGTTCGACGCGGAGATCGCGGCGCTGATCGCCGAGCGCAGCGGCATGTCCGAGGCGGACGCCGCCAAGGCGATCGAGCAGACTACCTGGTACCGCCCGGCAGAGGCCATCAAGGCCGGCATCGCTACGGGCCGTCTGGCTGACGCGACCGTCGCCCCCGGCATCCGGCCCGGCGTGCGCAACCAGCTTGAGCAGTTCGGCGCCAGCGCCGATCTGCTGGCCGAGCTGTACATCGCAAGAGACAGCAGTAACGGGGCTTCGCCGTCAGGCCCGATCGATGACGGCCACGAGTTTCTAGCGCGGCTCAGCGCCGCCGAGATAAGGAGGGAAATGCTATGCGCGTAGATACTGCGCAACTCGAACAAGAACGGACAAGGATGGAGGGCTACAGCCCGGAGAGGCTGCAGGCCGCCATCGATAAGATCGAAGGCAAGCTCAACACCGTCTTCGACGAGGCGGGCCCGGAGCTGGACCTGTCGCGCGTGGCGGGCCTGGACGGCTCGACGCCCGACAAAGTGAAACAGCTCTCGAAGATGCATGTCGAGCTGACGGCGGCCCGCGGTCTGGTCCAGCAGCACCGCGAGAGGGTCGAGCTTCGCGACGCCATCCAGGCACGCAACACCGGCGGCGGCCCGCGGGGCGGTCAGAACGGCTCTGGCAGGCTTGAGCCGGTCCCCAGGCCGGCCGGCCCGGCGGCCCCGATCGACGTTGGCGCCCTATTCACCCAACACGAGGTCTTTGCCGGGGGCGGCGGCTTCGGCCAGTGCTGGAAGCAGCGCATGGACATGGGCGTCGAACTGGACCTGGACGTCCGAAACACCCTGTTTCAGACCACCGCCGGCTGGCCGCCGGAAGTGATCCGCTCGGGGAGGGTGGTGCCCGACGCGCAGCGGCCCGTCCAGGTGCTCGACCTGTTCCCGATGCTTTCGACCGCGCAGTCGGCCTACAAGTACATGGAGGAGACCACCTTCACCAACGCCGCCGCCGAGCGCTCCGAGGCCGGCGATGCAGCGGAGTCCACCCTGGCGTTGACCGAGAAGGATGAGTCTATCCGCTCGATCGCGACCTGGATACCGGTGACCGAGGGGCAGCTCGACGACGTACCCGGCGTGCAGTCGTACCTCAACATGCGGTTGCCGTTCATGCTGCGCCAGCGGCTCGACCAGCAGGTGCTCGCCGGCAACGGCACGGCGCCGAACATCTCGGGTCTTCTCGACCGCACCGGCCTCGGAGCGATCGCCAAGGGTTCCAACACGGCGCTGGACGCCCTTCGCAAGGCGATCACCAACGTGCGCGTGACCGGCCGCGCCAACCCCAACGCCTTTGTCCTGCATCCGAACGACTGGCAGGAGATTCAGCTCGCCAAGACCTCCGATGGCATCTACTTGTACGGCTCGCCGGCCGACATGGCCGTGGGCCGCGTGTGGGGTCTGCCGGTGGCAGAGGCCGATTCGCTGACCGAGAACACTGCGTTGTGCGGCGACTTCACCGGCTATTCGGCGTTGATTGCCCGACAGGGTGTGACGATCGACATCACCGACTCGCACGCTTCCTACTTCATCGCCATGAAGTACGCGGTGCGGGCACGGCTGCGGGCCGGGCTGGCGATCTTCCGTCCGGCGGCATTCTGCAAGGTAACGGGGCTCTAAGGAGGACATCATGTCTCAAGCAGCACGACAGGCCGGCTCCCGCCAATGGGCGGAGCAGGAGCTGGAACTGGCCCCCAGTGCCGCCAGGACAGCCGACGGCACGGGCGAAGGGGTCGATACCGCGGCCAGCCTGGTCGGGGTGGCCGAGCTGGAAGTCACGGCGGCCAGCGGAACGAGCCCCACGCTCGACGTCAAGATCGTGGGCGTCGATGGGGACAAGACGGTCGAGTTGGGCAAGTTCGCCCAGCAGACCGCCACGGGCAGCGTGTTGCGTATCCCCGTGGCGCTTCCCTATTCCAAGGTGCGTGCGGACTGGACGATCGGCGGAACGACTCCGAGCTTTACGTTCAGCGTGAACCTGCGGGCCGGACGGCGGTAAAGAGAGAGGAGGAAACCCGATGGAACCGGTTTTTATTGGCCGCGAGGTCTATATCTCACCCCAGGGTTCTTACACCTGCGAGGCGCCCATGGGGATGGGTTACCAAGTAGCTGCCCCGGCGGGCAAGAGCGTCGAGCCGGAGAAGCTGGGCCTGGACCGCCGCAAACTGATCGCCGCCCTTAGAGGCGGCGCGGCGAAGAAGGCGGCAAAGGGGGCGCGGAAGCGTTGAAACCCCGTCTGTCGCTGCAACAGGCTCCCGTCACACTCCCGCCGCCCCCGCCGCTGGTGTCCTATGCGGAGGTGCGCCAGCGCCAGCGGCTCGATGACGTTGTCTCCGACGACGGGATCAGGCGGATTCTCGACGATGCCGTGGCGTACATCGAGGGCGAGACCGGCCTGGTTTTGCCTAAGAGGGACTGGAAAGGGGCCTATGAGCGCTTTCCGCCCGACGGCGCGGCGCTGGTGTTTCCGGGCCTGCGGGCGGAGTTGACGAACTTGACCTATGACACCGGTCAGTCTCCGACCCTGCTCGGCGTGGAAGGGCTGTCCAGGCATCCGAGGGGCGACCTGGAAATACGGATGGCGCCGGGACGGCCTTGGCCGCGCGAAGCCGATTCCTGGAGCATTACCGTCACCGGCAAGCGGGGAGCGGATGCCTCCACGCTCCCCGGCGATCTGAAGGCGGCGGTGTTGCTCGAATGGGCGCAGCTCTACGACGGGGAAGACCCGGCCCGCAGCCGCGCCATCAAGGACATCTGCCGGCGTTACTGGCCTTGAAATACGCTTTGTCAATACTTTTTGTGCAAATAAATACACAAATGATGGGGGAAATCGATGCGAACGCACTTCTCGCCGCGCTGGCGGTGCTGCTGCCGCTGCTGGGCGGCGCCGTGCTGCTGTGGCAGCGGACCACGGCGGAGCTGAGAAAGCAGGTTGCCTGGCGGGCAACAATCGACGCCCGGCTCGACAACATCGACCATCGCCTCGACGTATGCGACGAGCGCATGAACAAGTATTCGGACGGGCCGGGCGAGCTGCGTAAATGCCTTAACGAGATCAAGGTCCTGCTGGGACGGATCGAGGAGCGGATCAAGCAGTGACGATCATCGACTCCATCATCCGCCGCGAAGGCGGCTATGTCGATCACCCCGCCGACCGCGGCGGCCCGACCAACTACGGCATCACGCTGAAGACGCTGGAGAGCTGGCGCGGCGAGCCGGTGACGGCGGAAGACGTGCGCGACCTCGACGAGAGCGAGGCGCGGCAGATTTACGAATGCCTCTACATTCAGGGGCCGGGGTTCGACCGCATCGCCGGCCGCCGGTTGCGGGAACTGGCGGTTGATTGCGCCGTCAATCACGGCCCCTCGCAAGCGGCCCGCTGGCTGCAAACCGCCGCGGGAGTCAAGGCGGACGGGATATTCGGCCCGGTGAGCCTGGCGGCGGTTGACCGGGCAAATGAAGACGCGCTTTTTAAAAGCGTGCTGGCGAGCCGCTGCCGCTTCTACGGGAGGCTGATCGCAAGCGATCCTTCGCAGGCGGCGTTCGCCGCCGGTTGGACTACGCGGCTGGCCGAATTCATTGAGCAGGCAGCTTAAAGGAAAAAGGAGAAAGAGAACCCATGGAAGGCTATCAGAAGGTTGAGGACAAGACGGATTCGTTGCTGGTAGTGCTGGCCAACAAGCCCTTCTCGGCGCTGGCCATCGTGCTGGCCGGCGCGGGGCTGTTCTGGCTGGGGTTCTGGCTGGGGGGCTGAGGTTAGATGGGCTTGTTGGGCAAATTGTTCGGCGGGGGCGTCGTCTCGGCGGCGGAGGGCGTGGCCGGGATCGTCGATAAGTTCGTCGAGGCGCCGGAAGAAAAGCAAGCCGCCGAGTTGATCAAGGCCAAGCTGATGATGAAGCCCAGCTTGGCGCAGATCGAGTTGAACAAGATCGAGGCCATGCACCGCTCGATCTTCGTGGCGGGCTGGCGGCCCTGGATCGGCTGGACGTGCGGATTCGCTCTCGGCTGGCACTACATCCTGCATGACCTGATGGCCTGGGCCTGCGCGATCTGGCACCCGGACATTATCCCGCCGGAGCTGGCCGGAACGCAGGAGCTCGTGACGGTGCTGATGGGGCTGTTGGGCTTGGGGTTGTTCCGCACCGCCGAGAAGTTTGGAGGACGGACGAAGTAGCCATGCCGGAGATGAGGACATACCCGAACCTGGACCGCCGGATCGTGTTGTTGGAGCCGGGCGCCGCCACGAAAAACGAGCTCGGCGAGTCGGTTCGGGGCGATCCGGTCGAGCATCCCCGCTGGGCGGCGCGGCGCGATATCACGGGCCGCGAGAGGCTGCAGGCGGGCACCGAGTTTACCGAGCAGCACACGAGGTTCGTGATCCGCTGGGACTCGAGCGTTCGGCCCGGCTGGCGACTGCGTGACGAGTACGGACGGGAGCACGAGATCGAGGGGCTGGTCGAGATCGGCCGGCGCCGCTATCTCGAACTGCAAGTCGTGAGGAACGAATAGCCATGGAGAGCCCTGAAGCTCATGTTACGCGCCTGGTGCGGGGATCGGACCCCTTATTGGCAAGCCACTGTCATCCGAGCGTGCAGCGCGAAGTGGGTGAGGGCGACTTCCCGGCCGTTGTTTACCAGGGCGTCGGCGGCGACACGGTGACGACGTTTGAGGGATCGAGGCAGCGCACCTGCGCCATCCGGCTCGACTTCCGGGCCAAGACGTTCGCCGAGGCCATCCGCCTCGCCGAACAAGGCTTGGCGGCGGTCCGTTCCGGCGGCCGGCTGCGATCTGTCTCCGGGCCTGTTGACGACTACGACGAGGAGTTTAACGTTTATCGCCGCATGTGGACCGTGGAGGTCACCATCTGATGGAAATCGAAATCACCGGCATCGAGGAAGCGGCGGCTCTGATCGGGGCGTTGGACGCCCTGCCCGGCGTACTGGGGCAGGTGGCGTTGGAAGACGGTCTGCTGGAAGCGGCCAAGGTTGCCGCTGCCGAAGCGAAAAACACCACCGCTTTTAAGGACAAGACCGGAGCGTTGCGGGCATCGATCCGGGCGCGCCGGGGCAAGCGCCGCTACAAGCCTTCGGCCCTGGTCGAGGCCACCGCGCCCCACGCGCATTTGGTTGAGCTCGGAACGATCAGGGCGCCGGAGCATCCCTTTCTGGAACCGGCGGTGCGCAACACGCGGGCGGACCAGAACCGCGCTTTCGCGCGCGGCGTGGGAAAGAACTTCAAGAAGGTGGAGCAAGAACTTACCGGCAAGCGCCGGGTGAGCAGAAGGACGCGCCGGGCGCTTGCCGCCGGCTGAACCCAATTCAAAGGAGGAAAACATTATGGCAGTACCAACGGTACACGGGAGCGAATTCGCCAAGCTGGAATATTCGAGCGACAGCGGGTCGACCTGGATTCAGGTGCCGGGCATCAACAGTTACACCGAGTCGGGCGGCGAAGCGCCCGAGCGGGACATCGTCACATTCGGCGGGGTGGGGAAGCGTTCGGGCCATCCGCGCGTCCCGTCGATTGAGTTGAACGCCACTTACAGCCCGGCGCACGCCGCCTGGAAGGCGATGCGGGCGGCCTCGCTCAAAGGGACCTTGCTGGACTTCCGCCTGATCACCAAGGAAGAGGCGGTGAAGTCCATCACCGGCCCTTCCAATACCGTGGCCATCGCCGATACGGGCGTGGTGACCTTCGCGGGAACGGTGCAGCCGGCTGTCGGCCTGCTGGGGCCCGGCATGGTGATCAAGGTCGGCAGCAAGAAATTCGTCATCGACTCGATTTCCGATGCGGCCACTCCGGTCGTCAAGGTCAAGCCCGCGCCGGCTTCCGCCGAGACGGCCAAGCCGACCTATTCGATCGTGCTGCCGTCGATGCGGCGGGGACCCTTCGATGCCAGGGTGCGGCTGGCCGGCAATGTCAGCCTGGAATCGGAAGGCGATATGACGACTACCCTGACCTTGGCCCCGCGGGTTCAGCTGTCCGAATGGAGCATTGTTTAATGACACGAAAAAAGAAGACCACCAACGAGTTTGCAACGCCGGACGACATCAAGGCGATGTTGTCCGCGCCGGAAGAGGTCACGGCCGCCGGTTTGCGGTTCCAACTTCAACCGCCCACGGCGGCGGAAGCGATGGCGATCCGCGACTGGCTGTTTTCCGAGGTCAAGCAAGAGCGAGAGAGCGGCGTGCTGTTTGAGGCGGCGCGGATGTCGCTCAAGGCCTGTTTGGGAATGGACCTCAACGAGGACGAGGCGGCCCGGCTCATCATGCGCACGGGCGGCGAGTCCGGCCTGTTGGCGAAGACGGCGATGCGGCTGTGCGGGCTTGATTCGATGTTCTCGCACAAGAAAGAGGCTGAGACGGCCGGTGATCCGAACCCTTTTTTATCGCGCGAGAAACCGGCCGTCAACTAAGCGAGGTGCTGGCGATGCCGGCGACTCAGTACTACGCCTGGGAGCGCCACTTTCGGCGCTGGCCGCCGCAGTCCGCCGTCCTGCCGGAACTGCTCGCCACGATCTGCGTTCTGATCTGCCGTGCGATGGGTTCGACGGCGAAGCTCAGTGATTTCGCGCCCTGGATGCGAACGCCCCAGGACGAAGAGGCGGAGCCTGAGGGGGTTCTGAAACAGCGCGTACTGGTGGTTCAGCACGCTTATCAAAGGAGCCGTGATGCCGGGACAGGTTAACGTCGGAAGCGCATATATCTCGCTGCGCGCCCGGACCAACGAGTTTGTGCGCGGCGTGCGGCGCTCATCGGACGCGATCCGCGCCCAGGAACGCACTCTGCGCAGCCTGCGCCGGGGCGTGCGGCGGACCAATCAACGGTTTCGGGAGTTCCGTCGGTCGGTGCTGTCCGTCCGCGGCGCCGTCGGCCTGATTGCCGGCAGCGCCGGGCTGGGGCTGCTCATCAAGCGCCAGGCGGAGTTCGGCGCGAGCCTGGTTGAAACCAGCGAACGGCTGGGCTTTTCCGTCGAGCGCTTGCAACTTCTCCAACGCGCCTTCGAGGGCGAAGGAATCGCCATCAATGCAACCAATATCGGCTTGCAGCGTTTCACCCGGCGCTTGGCCGAGGCGGCTGCGGGCCAACAGCAATTACGGCACACCTTCCGGCAACTGGGCGTCGAACTGCGTGACTCCAACGGACGGCTGCGTGATTCCCACGACGCGCTGCTTGATGTAGCCGAGGGGCTCAAGAACACCGAAAACCAGCAAGAGCGCGTGCGGCTCGCCTTCAAGCTGTTCGACAGCGAGGGCGTGGCCTTCGTCAACGTCTTGCAGCGCGGCCGGAACGCGCTGCTTGAGCAGGAGAACGCTTTCCGGCGGCTGGGTTTGGTCACAACGGAGGAAGCCCAACGGCTCAAGGACTTATCCCAGAGCTTTACCGATCTGGGCAATGCCGCGCAGATCGCCGCCGCGCGTGGGGTGGCGGAAGCGGCTGACGAGCTTACGCGACTCAACGAAGCGCTGATCGAGCACGGCCCGCAAGTTGTCTCGGCGATGGTCAAGGCCGTTGAGGCCCTCGTTAGAAACCTTGACCTTCTCAGGGACACGCTTGTCTTCACCGGAGTTCTGTTCGCGGGGCGTTTTGTGGTTCAGGCCGGGCAGGCCGTCAGCGCGCTGCGGGGGCTTTCGGCGGCCGCGATTGCGGCGCGAATCGGAGTGGGGTCGCTGGGCGGCCCCGCCGGGATAGCCATCGCCGCCGGCTCCCTGGCGTTTTATGCGATCCAGGCCAAGCAGGCCGCGGACCAAACCCGTCTGTTGAGACAAGCGCGGCGCGAGCTGACCGGACGGAGCGGCGAAGAGATTGGCCTGGCCACGTCCATCGAGCAACAGCTTTCCTCAGCCGATACGGCGAGACAAAAGCTCGAAGCAGCTCAGGCCGGATTCCGGCAGGTCTCGGAAGAGATCCAGAAAATCAACGCACTGCTGGTTGAGGGCGTGGAGGATTTTTCCAGAAGACTGACGCTTCGCACCAATGTAGAGGACTTGAGGAAATTCCAGGGTGACTTGTTCCAATTCATTCAGAGCGTGGCAGAACAACCGCTGGAGATTCCAGCCAAAATCAAGCTGCGCGCTGAGGATTTCGACTTCCTTGGGCGTAAGCCGGAGGAAGTTCTTGTTACGGCTGCGCCATTCACCGAAGACTCATTGCGCAACTATAACGCCGAGTTGAAGCGGGGGCTGACGCTGGCCCAACAGGAGCTGGAGTTGGCGCGGGCGGTTGGAGCAGAACGGCTTCGGCTTCAGGCGCGATTCAAGATCGTCAATGACCTGCGGGCGCGGGAAGTTGCCCTGGCTCATCAGCTGGAGGACGCCCAAAAGCGGTTGGCGGCGGCCAGCGAGCAGGAGAAAGACTCGGCCATCAGCGCCGTCGAGGCCGCCGAAGCCAATCTGAACGCCTTTGAAAGCCGGATGCTGCCGGCGGCGGACGAACTTACCGCCAAATATCTCGAACAGCTTCAAGCACAGCAACAGGTTACCCAGGAGCTAAGCAGGCAGCAAGCCTTGCTGCAAGCGCCCATCCAGGTCCTGCGGTTCGAGGACGAAATTACCGATTCGATCCGGGAGCTCGAAGAGGAGCTGAACCGTCTGACCGGTCAAGCCGTGGAGGCGACGGCGCGGGGCGTGATCGAAGCAAGAAGGCAGGATATCGCGCGAGAATTGCGCGACGCTGCCCTGTTGGGCGACGAAGCGGCGGTCACGGGGCTGTTTGAGCAGCTTGACCTTATCAAAGCCAACGAGACGGCGTTGTTCAAGCTCGCCCAGGACCGCCTGAACGTGGAACAAGATATCGCCGACACCAGGACGCAGCAACAGGTCGAGCAGGCCGTTCAGCCGTTCCTGATCGAGGAGTTCGACAAGACAATCGCAGCTGAGCTCAAGCGGATCGAGAACGCCAACCGGCTGGCCCTGCTCAGGGGCGAAGAACTGTTCGACGTGCGGCAGCGGATCAAGCTGGAGGAAACGCGGGCTGATCTTGAGGCAGCCATCGCGGAGGCGAGGGAGAAGGGCAACCGGCAGGAACAGGATGCGCTTGAAAAGGCACGGGAAGCGATTAAGAGGAGGATTGAAGGCGAAAGCGTCCTCACCGATGAGCTGCGAGAGCAGCTGCGCATCGCCCGCGAAAGACAGAAGGCGATCAAGGAGTTCACCGACCGACAGAAGGAACTACAGCAGGCCGCTGAGGGCTTCTGCAAGGCGATCACCAAGGGCATGGAAGACGCCATTCTCGGCGCAAACAGCCTGCGGGACGCGTTGGCCGGGGTGCTCGAGGAGATCGCCAAGATCCTGCTGCGGGTGGCGCTGCTCAGCCAGATCGAAAACGCCCTGACGGGCGTGTTCGGGGGGGGGGGGGGGGGGTATTCGGAGTTCCTTCGACCGGTGGCGTTCCGGGCAAGGCCGCCGGAGGACTGGTTGAGGCGGGCCGTCTCTACGCGGTGGGCGAGAAGGGCGTGGAACTGTTCCGTCCGCGCACGGCGGGCGAGATCATCCCCAACCACGTATTGCGCTCGGCCACGCCGGTCGGCGGCGGCGCTCCCGTGATCAATATCAGCATAAATATTCAGTCCAGCGACGGCCCCGGCGTGCGGGCGGCGCTGGCTGAGGCGATCCCGGTGATCGAAAACCGGGTGACGCGGGCGGTCAAGGGCGACGTGACGAGAGATCTGCTGCGGCCGTCGGCGTTGCGGAGGACTCGTGAACGCTGAAGCCGCACAGGTTCAACACCTGCTCGATGGCGCTGCGGCCCTTCTCGCCGATCTCGACGCTGTGAGTTTCCCCGTTGCGCCGGTTGATCCAACTGACGGATTCGGAATGGTACATCCTTCGCGCCACATCCGCCGCTTCGTGGTGGAAGAGCCGCGCGGTGCCCGGACGTTCAGGAAAGCGCATCATATCACCGGCAAGACGGAAAGGCTTGTAAGCCCATGTGCGCTTCTTCTCGTCGTAGTCCACGAGCTCCTGGCGCAGCCGGTAGTCGCCATCCTCGCCCTCGACGGCGCTCCAGAGCCGAGCTGCAACTGCACGCGGTCTTTCTCGCGGCGCACAGCACCGGAAAAGCTCTTGTTCTTGAACTCGAACAGGAGCATCAGGTTGTGCTCTTCCGTGCGTGTTCCCCACTTGTTGCCGGGCTCCCACAGGTTGCAGGCCAGGGTCAGATCAGTGGGGTGAACCTCGTACGGATCGCTAAAAGCCTCAGTGCTCAGCCCCTTCTCGGCAAGGCTGACATCGCTCACTTTCCAGCTTTCCCATATAAGAAGTTTCTCCGCCCGGTCACCGCCCCACGTTGGCGTCGCGAGCAGAGCCGCGAGAACCAGTATTGTCGGCAGTCGCATGGCGTTCATGTAGACGTTCCCCGGCACGGCCAAGTTGCGTCCAGCAGGAGTATACCATGGCGCTGATCGACTTCCCCTCAGGCGTGCCGATCGCGCGCTCGGACCTGGCGCTCCAGCACCCCGGCCAGATCGTTCTGCGCTCAATCTACGGCGCGGGGACGCAAGTTTACGGACGCGGCCCCGGCCACTGGTCGGGGCGGATCGAGATTGCCGAATCCGACATCTCGACCGACGCTCAGCGCCGGGCCGTCGAGACCTTCCTGGCGCAACTGCGCGGCGCCGAGAACACCTTCGAGGTCCCGATCGAGCGCCCCTCGGCGGGCGATCTGACTGAGGACACGTCATTGACGGTGAGCGCGGCGGCGATTTCTTCCGGCGAGCTCGAAGTCACCGTGAGCGGCGCTACGGACGGTCTGGTAGCCGGGGACTACGTGCGGATCGGCGTCCGGCTGTACCTGCTGACGAGCGATCTGGACACTTCGAAATGCACGGTGGAGCCGCCCGCCGTGCCCGACACGAGTGAAGACGTTGTGTGGGAAGACGTTACCTGTCTGGCGCGGCTGGCCGTGGGCGGCGGCGGAGGGGCGATTCCCCTGCTGTGGACGCCCGACTTCGGAGGCCCGTGGGCGATTGATTGGGAGGAGGCGGTCTAGGGAAAGAAGACCATCTTGACGAGCAGCGCAAGCATGAGGGGCAGGAAAGTAAAAACCGCGAATTTGAGAACGGCGATGTCCTGTTTCAACTCGGCGATGTCCTGTTTGGTGGCCAGATCCTTGGCGATGGGGATGGCAGAGGCGGCGGCGCGCGCTTCTTCTTCGGGCGCTCCGGCGCTCAGTAGCGCCTTGTAGACCTCGGCGACCATCAGGCTCATGACGATCACTCTAACACGGAGGCGTTCTCGATGGCGAACAACTGGCTACAACACCTGATCACCATCGATACCGACCCGGCCGTGCGGGTGTGGACCGGACAGGGGTCGCTGACGCTCGACGGGGCCGACTACGCCGGCGGCGGCAAGGCGTTGGCGGTCAGCGGAGCCAAGACGCGGTCCGGCGACCCCGACAAGCGGCTGACGATCACGTTGTCGGGCATCCCGACCGATATCAGGAGCACGTTCCTACAGGACGTCGGGCCGTTGCCGGTGACGGTCGAGTGGGTGTACTCGTCCGACAGCGGCGAGAGCTGGCAGAAGGTACCGGGGGTGCTGTTCCGGGGGCGGCTTTCCACGCCGGTCCTGTCGGAGGGCGTGTTCGAAATCGAGATCGAGACCGAGCGCGGGGACGTGGACCGGGGCCGGCCGCTCACGTGGTCTGACGAGGACCAGCGGCGGCGGTTCACCGATGACCGCGGACTGGAGTACATGCGGCAGCTCTCCAGGGAGGGGACCGAGAGCGCCTGGCCGCCGTAGGGACTTATGGCGAACCACCACGAACGCCGCTTGCGGCTGCGCAACGCGATGGAGCGCGAGGGCCTGGGTGCGTCGGTGTGGGGCGAGCGCGACTGCATCTCGCTGGTGCGGGCGGTGATCCGGGAGATGTCGGGATCGGAGCCCGTGTTTGCACTGCCCGATTGGACCGACGGGCTGAGCGAGCAGGAGGCCATCCTGCGCGCCCCGCGCGAGCACGGATCGCTGCGCGCGGTCTTGATCGGGATGCTGGAAGCCGAGCCGCTGCTCAAGCGCGTTGCGAAGCGGGTCCTGCCGGCTCCGGGCATGATCGGTCTGACCCCGGCGAAGGGTTTTCACGTGGAGCGGTGCGAGGACCCGGCCCACGGTCCGTTTCTCGGCGTGGTTGGGCCGGACTGCGCTCTGTGGCTGCGGACCCACGACGGGCTGCGGCGGGCTCATCCGATAGCCGAGATGTGGGAGGTCGTCGCATAAATGCCGTTCCTGATCCCCGCGATTACGGCCGTTGCGGGCTTCTTCGGCATCAGTGTTTCGGCCGCCGTCGCCGCACAGATCGCGACCTCGATTGCGCTGACCGCCATCTCGGTCGGCGCGAGCCTGCTTGCCCGGATGCTGAAGAGCCGTCCCCGTCTGGACGCGCTCGACGGGCCGACCCATACGATCCAGAGCGAGGTCGTCAACGCCCGCTTCCTGGCGGGCAAGATGCGCACGCCGGGCGTGCTGTGCTACTTCGGCGCGGCGGGCCGCGAGGCCCGCATGGGCCTGGTGCTGGGCGAAGGGCCGTGCGAGGGCCTGGCCGACGACGGTACTCCGGAGAGAACCGGCAAGGCCGTGATCTGGATCGACGGCAAGCGGGTTCAGTTGGAGCGCACCACCCAGAGCGGCGGCGATCTGCTCAAGCCGGTAGCGGGCGACAAGTACGACGGCAAGATCGAGATTTGGGAGTACTTCGCCGCCGACGGCTCCCAAGGCGCCGCGATGCGCACGGCGGAGACCACCAAACTGATCGACAACTCGGACTATCAGGGCGGCGGCACGGGAGAGTTCGACGATTACGGCAACCCCCGCCAGATCGAACAGCTGCAGCCGTCGCCGTTTCCGCCCTGGACCGACGGGGCCGACGGGACCGACGCACACAAGCTCCAGGGGCTCAGTTGGGTCTACGTCAAGCTGACGCAGCCCAACTACAAGGACGCCGAAGGCCGGCCCAACTACGGCAAGCGCACCTTCACGCGCGTTCCCAATATCGAGTTTCTCATCAAGGGCATGAAGCTGCGTTGGCCGGGCCTGGTCACCCAGTGGGAAAGCGGCGCGGACTACGAGGCCGGCGATTTCGTGTCGAACGACGATACCGAGTGGAGGTGTACTGCCGATCACACTTCCGCCAGCGGCAACGAACCAACGCAAACGAACAGCGGCGGTACGAACTGGGAAGAGGACACCGATCCGAGAGTCTGGACCGAGAACGCCGCCGCGGTCCGCTACTGGTGGGAAACCGAGCGGCGCGGCCGTTCGGCGGACTTGATCGATGAAGCGGCTTTCACGGCCGCCTATGCGGCCTGTGAAGAGGAAGTCGACGTCACCGACGACCTGCCGACAAGTCACAACGAGTTCCGCCGCTTCGGCGTGGTCAAGCAGTACACGATCAACGGCGTCATCACGGCGGGGGACGATGTATCGAGTGTCGAAGACCAGCTCGACGCGGCCTGGGCCGGTGAGGTTATCGAGGCGGGCGGCAAGCTGCTTTTCAAGCCCGGAGCCGAGCGGCCCGCTACGGCGAAGCTGGACCTCAGCGGAGCGGATATCGTGGCGCCGCCTTCGGTCCAGCCCTGGGCACCACTACAGGACCGGGTCAACGCCATCGATATCGAGCTGGCTCAGTCGCGGGCGCACGGATGGAGCAAGCTGAGCCTGCCCGAATACGTGGACCAGGATGCCCTGGACCGCGACGGAGTCAAGCGCGCGGGCAGTCTCCGGCTGGCCTACGTCACCGATCCGCTTGCCGCCGGACGGCTGCAGGCGGTGAACCTGCGGCGCGCGCGGGAGAGCCTGCGGCTCGAAGCCAGCGTGACGCCGGGAGATAACTTCGAGCGACTGCCCCTGATACCCACAGACGTAGTTACCGTCACCGTGTCCGAGCACGGCCTGACCGATGCCCGCATGGAAGTGGAGCGGGTTTCCATCGAGCCCGACTGGTCGGTCGTGCTCAGCCTGCGCGAGGTCCTCGACGACACCTACGACGACACGCTGGTCTTGCCGGAGCTGATCAGCCGCGAAATCTATCTGCCCGACGAGACCGGAGTGCCGGACGTGGCGGGGTTGAGCGCCGACGAGATTGCCGTGATCGACAAGGACGGCAAGACGGTGATTCACCTCGAAGTCGCGTGGACGGCGGCGGCGGCGCCGGAGACCGAAATCGCGGTCCGCGAGAAGGCGGCCGCCGGGGAGACGGAAAACGAGTGGAATTTGGGAACGTCGCCGGGCGCGAACCACCGTTTCAGTCCGGTAGTGGTCGCCAAGACCTACGAGATGCGCGCCCGGCATGCGAACCGCGAGGGCGTGGTGAGCGACTGGTCGCCGACCATCGAGCACACTGTCGGCGGCGATCTGACCCCGCCCGGCGCGGTCACCGATTTTGAGGTCTTCTCCGCCCCCAACGGTATCCGCGCCACCTGGACGAATCCCACTGACGATGATTTCGGCGTAGCGTGCGTGTACATCGGTACGACGGATGTGCTTGCCGACGCCGAGCTGGCCGCCACGCTCGCCGCCGACGTGTACGAGTCTTCGGGCTGGACGGCGGGGACCGAGTATCGGGTATGGGTGCTGGCGAAGGACCTGAGCGGCAACGAGGGCGCGGCCACAGGGCCGGAGCTCGTGACGCCTACGGCGTTCGCCGAAGAGGGCGCCGAGATCCTGACCGGCGACGACGTGCCTGACGATACCAATGACGGCAAGGACGGCGATCTCTATGTCCGAGCGGACGGCACGCTGTGGATCAAAGCCAACGGTACGTGGACGAATACCGGCATCGACCTGACCGGTGATCCGGGCGCGAAGATCCACCCTTATGACGACACGGATTCAAGCGGCGATCCGATTGCTCCGCCCGGCACCATCGACGCGAATGTCGGCGATATCGCCATCCACACCATCAGTGGAGAGTGGTACGAACTGACCGGCACGGGATGGATGCTGGAAGGCGATCTGACCGGACAAAAGGGCGAAAAAGGACCGCAGGGAATCCAGGGACTCCGTGGCGATCCCGGAGAGAAGGGCGGCGTCGGACCCCAGGGGAATACGGGTCCGCAGGGCCTGGCCGGAGATCCCGGAGAGAAGGGCGGCGTCGGACCCAAGGGAAACACCGGGCCGCAGGGCGTTGCCGGCTCTCCGGGAATCAAGGGTGATTTAGGACCGAAAGGAAACGCGGGACCGCAAGGCGATCTGGGCGATCCGGGAATCAATGGCGATTTAGGACCGAAAGGAAACACGGGACCTCAGGGAGCCGCGGGATCTCCGGGCTCCGACGGCGATCAGGTGTTCATGTACTACACCAACGCCCCCGACGACACCGCCGCGGCTGATCTGACTCCCGTCGCCCGTCTCGCCAACGGCAACTGGGTGACCGAGAGCGAGTACTACTGGTACGCCGACGCCACCCAGATTCCCGACGATACCGAACCTCCTTTCGGCCTGAACTCGCTGGCGGCGGCGACCGGGGAAGTGGCGCGGATGCTGCTCGTCGCCGGAGCGCCACCGGAGCTCTACCACGAGGGTACGTCGGGCGAGATTCTCGATCCGCGCAGCGACGCGGAAGTGACCACGAACCTGACGCTTAGCCGAATTCAGTGGACCACGGCCAAGAAGCTGGTGCTCCACCGCACGGGTACGGCGGCGATGTCGGACTACTGGGGGACGGGGCTGGAGGGAGCGTCGAAGAGCATCTTCCTGTACGACGGTACGACGGGCGTCGAGATCGCCTACAGCACTTTCGAGAGCGCCGATGCCGCTACCGCGACCTTCGCGCCTGCGTCGGGCTCCGATGCGGAGACGTTCCTGGATGGCCTTGCCGAGGATGACCAGTTCCTCATTTTGATCGCAGACGATGGAGCGATTACGTTCTGATGCCGGAGATCCGATGGGCGGTCCGGGCGGGGGCGGAAACGGCGTTCGACATCGAGTCGGACGACTTCGCCGCGCCCGTACCGGTGCGGATCGGCCTCAAAGGTTCGCATGGCGTCAAGGGTCCTCGTGGCGTTCGTGGGAACCAGGGCACCCAGGGCAGCCGTGGGGGAAAAGGTGAACGGGGAATCCGTGGAATCCGTGGCGATCAGGGACTCGATGGGGACCGTGGGGGAAAAGGTGAACGGGGAATCGGTGGGAGCGGCGGCGACCAGGGACCTGCCGGCGATCCGGGGCCTGCCGGAGACAAAGGACCCCGTGGCGAGGATGGTCCCGCCGGAGACAAGGGCGCGCCGGGCGACGGCGGCGAGGTAGGCGGCTCTCCGTCGGGGCCGAAGGGTTTTAGCGGCCCTGACGGCGGCCGGGGCCCGGCGGGCAACGACATCTATACCGACGACTACAACAACGGGTTCAGTGTTGGATATGACAACGGCTACAACGACTGTCTCAACGAGTGAACATGATTCGCTGGTCCATCGACGCGCTCGGCCCTTCGCGGAACACTCTCGCGGCGGACAGTTTTCGCGATCCCCGGTATCACGCCGACTCGTCGCGCGTCGGCATTCAGGGCGACAAGGGCCAGCCGGGAATCCAGGGAGTTCGGGGTGTTCAGGGCGAGAAGGGAAGTCCCGGGGTTAGGGGCGAGACGGGGCTTCAGGGAAACCGGGGCGTTCAGGGCGAGAAGGGACGTCCCGGGGCCGGGGCGAGACGGGGCTTCAGGGAAACCGGGGCGTTCAAGGCGAGAAGGGAAGTCCTGGGGCCAGGGGCGAGACGGGGCTTCAGGGAACCCGTGGTCCGCAGGGCAACAAGGGAGACAAAGGTGACGAGAAGGGTGAGCCGGGAATCCAGGGCGTTCAGGGCGACAAGGGCGCCAAGGGAACTAAAGGAGATCCTGGAGGCAAGGGGCCTGCTGGAGACAAAGGAGCGCCTGGCGCGAGCGGCCTGCGCGGAGCGGACTACATCGCTTCCACGGACGAGATTCAAACCGGCGACAAGGGCATCAAGGGCGTGATGGGGTCTAAAGGGTTTCGGGGCCAGTCGTTCGGCTACGACGACGGCTACAGCGACGGCTACGCCCAGGGCTACAGCGAAGCGGGGTGCACGGACTGATGGCCGAAATCCGCTGGACGATCCATGCGCAAGCTCCCACCACGCCCCGGGTGACGACAGAGGACTTCGGAGCCGCCACCCCCTACACCGGCCCGCGCGGCGAAGTCGGGATCAAAGGCGAGCCCGGCGCGAGCGGCCGGCGCGGCATTCAGGGCGTTCGCGGCGAGCAGGGAGAGCAGGGCAGCCGTGGCGCGAGCGGCCAGCGCGGTATTCAGGGCGTTCGCGGCGATCAGGGCGCTCAGGGCAGCCGCGGCGAGAAAGGCAGGCGCGGACTCCAGGGCGTTCGCGGCGAGCAGGGAGAGCAGGGCGAAAAGGGCGAGAAAGGCCGGCTCGGCCTCCAGGGCGTTCGCGGCGATCAGGCCGAACGCGGCGATACCGGCGAGAAGGGCGGTACCGGCGCGAAAGGCTCCATGGGAGCGATTATCATGCCCACGGGCTTCAACCCGGAAGACTATCGCGGGCCGCAGGGCGACAAAGGCAGCCCTGGCGCGAAAGGCGAGCCAGGATCGGAATGATGACCAAAATCTACGTAGTGAACGCTTTCCCGGAACGCCGCGCGGCGCTGGAATCGCAGCTCTCGAAATACGCCAGGGAATCGGAGGTCCACTGGATCCGCGCCCCGCGCGGGGCCGAGGCGCGTTCGCGCGGCCTGAAACCCTGCCGGCGCTGGCGCGATCCCCATCACAAGCGGTTGATGACATGGGGCGAGATGGCCTGCTTCGCCGGTCACCTTGACGCCTGGAAGCGGATTGGAGAGGGCGACGCTCCCGGAGCCATCGTGCTCGAAGACGACGCGCGGCTGCTGGCCCCGCTCGCCGAAGCGCCCGTCAGGGGCGATCTGACCTACCTCGGTGGCAAGTTTCTCGGTCAGCCGGGCGAAGCGGTTGACGGTTTGTTGCGACCGCCCTACACCTACTGGACAGTGGGCTATTGGGTCAGCCGCGAAGCCGCCGCCCGGCTCGCCGAAGCGGTCAATCCGCGAGCTCTCCTGCCCGCGGATGAGTATGTGCCGTATCACTTCGGCCAAAATCCCAACGTCGATCCCGAACTCCTGGAGCAGCACGCCTGTCTTGGACTCGAAGCCTGGGCGCTGCCCGAATGGATCGTCGAGCCGTCAGGACGATACGGTTCGGGAACCGAGCGCTCCCCGGCGGCCTTCGACCTCAAGACCCTGGTTTTCGCCACTGACCCGGACCGGGCCGACGAGGCGCTCAAAGCCTACAGCCGGCTCGAATATCATCCGCGCGTGCTCGGCGAGGACGAGCCGGGCTGGGACACGTCCAAGCCGGGCGGCATCCGTAAGCTGCGCTGGCTGCGAGATGAGCTTCAATCCGACGAGGAACTGCGGCGGTCGGTCGTGCTCGCCGTGGACGGCTACGACACCCTGCCGGTCGCAGCAGGATCGGAAATGCTCAAGCGCTTTGCCGAAGCGAACGCGGACATCGTGATTGCCGGAGAACGGACCTGTTGGCCGGACAAAAGGCTCGCCCCGCGCTTCGACAAGATGGCGGGCAATGATGAGGCGCCCTATCGCTATCCCTGTTCGGGAACCTGGATGGGCTTCGGTGAAGATATCCTCGCAGTGCTCGACGACCCCGATCTGGACAACTCGCAACACCTCGACGATCAGCTCTGGCTTCAGCGGCGCATCCTCGACAATCCCGCGGCATGGCATATTGACCGCGAAGCGTATCTGTTCCAATCGCTTTCTCACGCCCACAAGGACATCCACCGGCGCGGCGGCTGGCCCTTCAATCACACGACGCGCTGTTACCCGGCCCTGCTGCACGCCAACGGCCCCGGCAGTCTCGATGTTGCCCGTCCGATCAGATATCGGGAGCCGTCGTTAGACGACCGGACCGGCGACTGGATGGAGGTTGCCGACGGCATCTTGGCCATGCCGTTTCTGGACTCTGACAGCCTCAAGGAGCTGCTTGCGATGGCGGCGGCGGTCCCTGCCTTGTGGGAGCCCCTGCCCGGCGACAACGTGCCGGGCGACGAGCTGCGCATCAAACATATCGACAGCCATCTGTGGGAGGGTCTGGCCAACGCGCTGAAAGAACATCTCGCGCCTGTCATTGACGCCCGCTGGCGTCCCGCGAAGTGGAAAGACCCGTCCGACTCCTTCCTGATCCGCTACAGCAAAGAGCGGCAGCCCTCGATCCGGCTGCATGAGGATATTTCATATTTCTCCTGTTCTGTGAGGCTTCGGAAGGCCTGCGAGGGTGGAGAGCTATTGTTTCCCCGGCAGAACTATGCCGATACGCTGATTCCCGACGGCTGGCTGCTGTGCTGGCCTTCGAGGATCACGCATCCGCATCAGGTGCGGCCCGTCCGCAAGGGTACGCGGATCAGTTTGGTTGTCTGGACGGCGGAGCGATGACATGAAACGGGACATGAACCTCATCCGCGAGTTGCTCTTCCAACTGGAGGACATCCCGACTGACACAACCCACTACCTCAAGGCCCCGGAGGGCTATTCCCCCGACGAGGTGAGCTATCACGCTACCCTGCTGCTCGAATCCGGCTTGATTAGGGGCCGTCCCGTAAAGACTTCCAGCGGCAGCACCTTCCGGGACCTGAGTCTTACTTGGGACGGGCATGAGTTTCTGGACGCCATCCGGCCGGCGGCGGTGTGGAGCAAGGTCGAGGAACGCTTGAAAAGCCTTGGGGGAGCCGCCCTTGAAGTCGTCAAAGCCCTGGCTGTCGAGGAAGGTAAGAGGGTGTTGGGAATATGAAAAAATAGGGAATTATATACGAAAGTGCCGCAAAATAGCACTCACCCTAGCTCCTTGGGCGACTTGACGTAGTTGATCTTGACCCGCCTACCTAGAGCTTTGATCGCTTGCTTGGGAGTGGCCTTAACCCGCAGGTCTGCTTGCAACTCGGCACTGCTCGGCTGGTAGCTCGGATGCACGACCTTCACAACGGAAACTTTCTTCTTTGGCATTGACCTAACCATTCTCCAGTTCTTTGTTCAGGAACTTCCGCCATTCAGCAAAGTCATACCAACCACATCCGATGCAACCGGAAGGGTCTTTCTTGTTGACTGGAACCCATCGAGGCCCGCCTGCATAGAAGAACTTGATGTCGAACGGAGTCCCGCGCCTTCCCTTCTTGTAGCACCTCTCGCAGCTTCTGCTCTTCAAGAGATTGTGGCTGACGCTCCCATTGGACTCTTTGAGCAGCTGGAAGTTCAACCGGATGTCGGCCTCTGTCATAGAGTCGTAGTTGGATTGCTTTGCAGTGGTTTCTTGATTCCACCGCAGCATCGGCAACTTGTGATCAACTGTCAGTTGGTTTGGTGGCCGCTCCGTTCCTTCGACAACATCCCGCTTCCCTAGAATGTCCATCACTCTCAGGGCAAATGCAATCGGCATGGATGGTGCTGGAACTGGCTCTAAGAACCGACCTGTCCAGCGATCATGGCGTGTTTGCCGATCACACTTAGAGCAAAAGTGATTGCCGCTCGAAATTTCCATCCCAGGACGTGAACGAGTGCCACGCTGGAGACCCTGTATGCCCGCTCCTCCAGCTATCTGTGTGGTTTTTACGTGCCCATATTCGCACTCGCGGCAGTGCCACTGACGGCCCCTCAGCACGAGATAGACTTGGTACACCTTCGAGTCCGTATTGAAGGTTTCTTCGAAGTCCTGAGCGTTCACGGAAATTTCCCCAAATTGGCGACGCGGGCCGTCGCAGCCTCAAACGATGCCGGATCATTTTCAAAGGCAAGAACCCGCCGCCTTGATCGGATGGCGGCTACAACAGTAGTCGCACTGCCTGCGAACGGGTCTAGGATCAGATCCCCTTCGCTGCAGAACAGTTCCGCGTACTCAGAGATAAGTCCTAGCGGTTTCTGGGTTGGGTGAATGCGCTCTTGCGGGGAAGGCGACTTGTACCGGAAGACGTTATGTACCACCCGTCCATTGAACTTGGTTCCTGGGCGCTTTCCGACAACCGACGCCTCCCATGCATTGATCGGCTTGTGAGTGTGATTAAACGGAACCGGATTCGTCTTCTGCCAAACAAGCGTTCCGACGGCTACGAACCTGTGCGACTCAAGGATCTCAGAGTAGGCCCCTATCTGTGCCTGTGCGCAGAATATGACAGCCCACCCTCGAATCTTAGGGAGCACCTTGGCCGTCCATTCCGAAGGGGTTGGAAAAGAATCATCCCATGATCCGAAGTGGCCCTTCGGCATAATGAAGTCCGTGCCGTTCTTTCGTAAGCGCCGAGGAACCTGCTTTTCGCAAGTGTAAGCCTTGCTGATGCCGTAGGGCGGATCGGTCAACAGAAGGTCTACAGACTGGTCTTCGAGTTGCGCGGCTCCTTCAATCCCGTCTGCGAAGCGAAAATCGTGGTACTCCCCTATCTGCGGCACAAGGTCTTTGGGATGCTTCTCGCGCCCGATGTAGTCTCGAATGCGGGCCGCGATGGAATCCGTAGAATCCCCTACCAAGATGACCCCACCATCTCTGACGATCAGTTGTCCTAGGGGAGCGGACTGTTTGCCGTTTCTGACCACCAATTCGACGCGCCACAGCCCATCGTGATCGGCCACAGGGGATGTGTGGCTCAGGAACTTGCGTTGCTCGGGGAAGTTGTCAGATATCCATCGGTTTGCGGTGGCTCTGATGCTCAGTGTTGTCATTGCGGGCATCACGACCGCGCACCCGAAGCAAGTCCGTTGTCTGCGATCAGTTGTCTGTACCGCAAACGCTTGCGCTCCATGCCGCCTCGCACGGATGCCAGTTGCTTGATGGTGTCTTGCTCCCGAATATTGTGCCGTCCCGCGAACTCTTGCACGTAGCGATCAAGATGCTTGGGGGAGATTTTGTGGAAGGTGCCTTTGTGCGCCCGCTTCAGCATCGACCATAGCGATTCGATGCCGTTGGTGTGAGCGTCGCCCTTGACGTACTCAGAAAGCGAATGCTTGACCGTGGCGTGGTCGAACGGCAGCGCTTCGTATGCGCTTGCATCGTCGGTGTAGACGGTCGCCTCTGGCGTTGCGTGATCTTTGACGAAGCCTTGCAGCGTGTTCCTGTCAGTTGATTCGACAACCTTGGCCGCAACCTGGTTCGTCGGACGATCTTTCATGCCGACAACTGCAGTTTTGCCGACCGGACCTCTACCGGCATCCGGCCCAACCTGCTTGCGCTGCGCGTTGCTCAGGTTCCTGCGCCGCCCGCCCATGTAGGTCTCGTCAACCTCCACTGGCCCTGAGAACAATATAGCATTATTGGAAGTCAGTGCAACCCTCAAGCGATGCGCCAAGAACCAGGCCGACTTTTGGGTGATGCCTAAGTCCCTGTGCAGCTTCATGCTTGACACGCTCTTGAGGCTCGTGATTAACAGGAACGTGGCGATAGCCCAATTCTGGAATCCGACCTTTGAGCCTTCCATGACCGTGCCAGTCTTGGTACTGAACCTCTTCGCGCACTCCTTCTCGCGGCAGCGATAGGGCATGGTCTTGTGCTTGCAGCCGATCTTGACGTTCAGCGAGCCACAGTGTGGGCAGCATACTCCGCTGGGCCAGAACTGCTTGCCGAACCACGCCTCAGCCGTAGCATCATCGGGGAACATCTTCATGATCTGCTTGAGTGTAACGCCCCTGCGGAACGCCTTGCCTGGTCCGTTTGTCATGATTCTAGTTTACAGCAGAGTGCCGAGATTGTCAAGGGTTTGTCGGCACTTTCGTATATAATTCCCATTGTATTCCCGCTCAATATAAGCGCCGATCTCGGCCTGCGCCTGGGCCAAACTTTCATACTCGCTGCAGTCGACTTCCTCGCTTTTCAAAGTCTTGAAAAAGCTTTCCACGTACGCGTTGTCCTGCGGGCAGCCCTTGCGGCTCATCGATATCCTCGCGCCCGCTTGCCGCAGGGTGGCTACATAAGCTTCCGCGGCGTACTGCGAACCTTGATCGGAATGATGAATCCAGCCCGGCGCCGGACGCCGGCTGCTCAACGCTTGTTGCAGCGCCGCCAGCGGCAATTCGGTTTTCAGGTTCGGACCCACGGCCCAGCCCACCACGCGCCGCGAATACACGTCCAACACCACCGCCACATAGACGAAGTGGTTTCCCAATCGTACGTAGCTGAGATCGGAGCCCCACAGTTTGTTGGGACCCGTGGGTTGGAAATCGCGCGTCAGGTTTTCATAACGCCGCAGCGAGTGCTTCGAATCGGTCGTTCGCGGAACGGTGCGGCGACGTCGCCGCAAGAGCTTCTCTTCGCGCATCACCCGTTGCACGCGCTTGCGATTGACCAGCAGCTTTTGACGGCGCAGCTGTTGGGTCGTCCGCCGGGTGCCGTAGGCCGGATGGTCCAAGGCGGCGTGGACAATGGCCTGCCGCAGTTCCCCGACCTGCTCGCTGTCGGGTTTGGCCTGGCGGTAGAGGCTGGCTCGCGCCAGTCCGCTCAAGCGGCACAAATCGCGCGTGCTCAGCGTGCTCATGTTGCCTTGCCGCCTTGCGGCCCGTACTTCCTCAGCGACGCGCCGGTTCCACTGACGATGCTCGGCCGGCGCAGATCCTCGACACGCCGCAAGGCTGCGGACAAAAAATCAATCTCCATGGCCTGGCGGCCGATTTTGCGTTCCAGCTCCGCGAGGCGGGCCTGGGCTTCGTGGCCGGGCTCGACACGGGCGCTGCCGCCGGGACGCCGCCCCGCGCCGGGAAAGGCTTCCTCGACGCCGTAGCGCTCGACTTGTGCCAGCCAGTCGTAGAGCTTTTCGCGCTTCACCTCCAGCTCGCGCGCGAGGGCCGAGCCGGACTCGCCGGCTTCGAGCCGCCGGACGGCCGCCAGCTTGAACTCCTTCGTGAATCGTCTTCGAGACAATCGAACCTCCTTACCGTTCCCTGGTTCATTGTCCCTTCTCTACTGGTCTCGCTTTTCGGGCCATTCCACATCCTTTTCCGGGTTAGTGCCGCACCTATCGTTGCGCAGCGATCTTTCGTAATGTATAATTACCTCGTCAGAGAGCGATTGCTCGGGAACTCGATTACCAATGGCTAAGTTTCGCAAGTTTGAGTGGTATCAGAGCCCCCTCTATTACGACATTGTCTTTTCTGCCGGGACGAAAAGAGAAGCAGACTTCTTGCAAGTCGTCCACAAGAAATACGTTCTCTCGGGTGGTCGCAATATTCTGGAGCCGGCGTGTGGGCCCGGACGGCTCTTATTGGAGTTGGCAAGTCACGGTTTTGATGTAAATGGTTTCGACGCAAGCAGGCCGATGGTGAGGTTAGCTCGTCACCGTTTTCAGCGAGAGGGCCTCCAAGGTGTTGTGAAGAAGGCCTTGTTCGAGGACTTCGCATTCCAGCGCCGGTTTGACTTGGCGTTCTGCCTCGTTAGCTCGTTCCAGCACATTCTTCGTAAGGCAAATGCGCGGCAGCACCTTCGACTCGTCGCAGATCACCTGAAACCGGGGCGGGTCTATGTTATAGGACTGCACTTGACCGATTACGACGAAGTCAAACCGACGCGCGAGAAGTGGAAAGTGGAGCGCGATGGTGTCCGTGTGACGTGTAAGATCAAAACATGGATACCGAACCGCAAGACAAACACAGCCCGGATGCGGTCACGAATTATAGCGAAGCAGGGGCGGCGAACTCAGCGGCTCGAATCGAACTGGGTTGCTCGAACGTATTCGGGAAGTCACTTGAAAGCCCTCCTTTCGGGTGAGCGGCGGCTTCAATTGATCGCTTGTCATGAGTTTGACTATGACATCAAGCGCTCAATCCCGCTGGGCAAGAAGCGATACGACAATGTGCCCATTCTACGTCGCATTGAGGATCCCGATTGAGACTTCCACTAACGGGATGTCGTGATTCAGATGAGCAATCTTGTGGCGGAAGATCATATTTCATGAGGAGGCTCGGTTAGTGACAAATCACATTGGAGCGATACTAGCCGTGGCGCCGTCGTGGCTACTATTGACTCCCGCATAATATAGAGTCAGTCAAAACAAAGAGAAGACTGTTTCCAGAAGGCCGTGATCAAACGCGGTTTGCGGTACATGCGGCGGAGTGCCTTGCGGGCCCGCTCGTTCAGCTCGCCGTAGTCTTTCGGACAGACGTTCGGCAACTCGTGCTGCTTCCAGTAAGCCCAGATGTATTCCACCGGATTCAACTCCGGCGCATAGGGTGGCAAGTACTCGGTTGCGATGTGGCCTTCGGAGAGTTCGATGAACTCTTGCACCAGGCGGCTACGGTGCGCCGGCAGCCGATCCCAGACGATCAGCAGCGGGCGATCGATATGACGTACCAACGCCTTGAGAAAGTCGGTCACTTGCTCTTTGCCGATCGCACCGGGATAGAGCCGGAAGTAGAAGTTACGCAGCGTCAGCCCCGCCGAGACGGAAAGCTTCTCCCAGTTGAAGTTAAACTGCAGCACCGGTGTTTGGCCACGTGGCGCCCAGGTGCGGCAGCGATGCGGCTTCTGACTCAATCCGCTTTCGTCGATGAAGACGAGCGTACGGCCTTCGTTTTGGGCTTTTTTTTAATGCGCTTCCAGGTCTTGCGCTTCCAGGTGCGGATCCGCTCTTCGTTGCGCTCGCGCGCCTTTCCGGCCGGGCGTTGCGGGCTCCAGTCGAGCGCTCGCAGGATCTTCCAGGCGTGGCCTGCGTGGTATGCGACCCCGAACTCGTCTCCGATCAGCCGAGCCACCCGCGGACAGCTCCACAGGGGCGTTGGGAAGCCGTGGGCTTCCGGGCCTTCCAGCAGCAGCGACGTCAGGCGTTCGCGTTGTGCGGCATCGAGGAGCGGCTTGCGTCCGGCGCGCCCGGCCTGGCGGAGTCCGGCCGCACCCTGCTCGCGGTATTGCCGCCGCCACTCACTGACGGTTTGGCGAGCGACGTTCAGCCGTCTCGCCGTCTCGGACTGATTGTGGCCTTGGTGGAGCAGCCGCATCGCTTCGAAACGGCGCTTCTCCAGCGCCTTGAAATCCCGCTTCACACCTTTGGGGTTGCCCATACATATATAGATGCTCCACACTGTCAAAAAGTGTCATAATAATTTGCGGGATTCAATAGGCGCGGGCGTTGTCCTGTTCGCCTTAATCCTTGGAGTGGTCGCGTGGCTGGCCGCCACCAACAAGTTGACCGGCAAGCAGGTAGTTGGAGTGCTGTTGGCCTTGGTTGCCATTGTTGGCGGAATACTTGGCCTTAACGTGACCTTGAGAGAAGGAGGGGTTAACGTGAGCCAGTCCGGTATAGAAACAGACTCGGCAGGCCCAACCGGACCGGATACAGTCGACCACGCCTTTGGACTGCGACTTAAGTCGGTGCACTGGGAACATGTCTACCAAAAAAAACAAAATGGGGTATTTACTTGACTCAGGTAGCCCCAAGATGTAGTATGCGGTGCGATGGAGGACTATCCGCGGAACTTGGCTGAGTTCGAGGCCCGCTTTGCGACGGAGGAGGCTTGTCGGGATTATCTGTTCCAGCTGCGCTGGCCGGAAGGATTCCGCTGTCCGCGCTGCGGACACGGCGCGGCTTGGCCGGTCCGGCAAGGGCTGTGGGAGTGCTCGGGCTGCGGTCGGCAGACCTCGGTCACCGCTGGCACGGTGTTCCAGGACACTCGTCAGCCCCTGCGGCTGTGGTTGCGAGCCATCTGGTGGGTGACCAGTCAGAAAAACGGAGTGAGTGCCCTGGGGCTGCAGCGGGTCTTGGGGCTGGGCAGCTACAAGACGGCCTGGAGCTGGCTGCACAAGTTGCGCCGCGCCATGGTGCGCCCCGGTCGCGACCGCCTCAGCGGCCGTGTGGAGGTGGACGAGACGTACTGGGGCAGCCCAGAAGAGGGCGTGCGCGGTCGCCAGACCTATACCAAATCGTTGATTGCCATCGCCGCCCAGGAGGACGGCAGGGGAACGGGACGGCTTCGGATGCGCAGAGTCCGGGATGCGAGCGCAGAAAGCTTGATGCCCTTTGCCGAAGAAGCGATTGAACGGGGCAGCACGGTTCATACCGACGGCTGGCTGGGCTATGAGCCGCTACAGAAGCGCGGCTACCGGCACGAAGTAACGTTCCTCGATGAGGGGCCGGAGTCGGCCTCGAAGCTGCTGCCCCGAGTGCACCGCGTGGCGTCGCTTTTGAAGCGTTGGCTGCTGGGGACGCATCAGGGGGCCGTCAACCCCGAGCATCTGGACTACTACCTGGACGAGTTTACCTTCCGCTTTAATCGACGCAACTCTCGCAGCCGAGGGAAGCTCTTCTATCGACTTGTGCAACAGGCGGTCGCCATCGACCCCGTGCCATACAAGTCCATCATCGGCGGCACTGAAAATGCTGCTTCTGTCGACCACAAGATGTAGGGGTCACCTGAGTCAAGTAAATACCCCAGTAAAAACAATTACGACTTCACAGGCACCATCACAGACCATGTAGAGAGTACGTCGCCGTTCAGGGTGCGAGACCTGCTGCCTGATGAAGCTCTTTGGTTCGGGAAGAACGTAGAGTACGAAGTTGAGGGGAGGGTTATTGACCCGAGCGCCTCCTCGTATACGCTTGGAATGTTGAGTGCGGCCTATGAAGGAAGAACTGTACAGTAAGCTGGCGGGAGTGACGTTACTCACATCAGTTGGCGACCCAGGGTGGCTCCGCCTCTTTCTCATGGGAACGAACTTCGTTATGCCGTAAGGCTGTCAACGAGGGGAACGGAGGAGGCGGTATTCGGTCAGGAGGGTTCTTTCATCGGGATGAGGACGTCTTATCCGACCGGCCGCCTCTCGATGAAGGCGATCGCTCCGGAGGGCATGAAGTTTCTACCGATTGAGCGGTTCTTCGCACGTGACGCAACAGGTGACGAGCTGACGCTACGCGAGAAGCTGGGCAAGCCGCTTATGACTCCCGACGATGACGTGATCGAATGGGAGGTGGAGAATCCGATGCCGACCCTGTATTACGCCGCGCACATTTCAATCGTCCGAAAGTAGGTGGATCCGCAAATCTTTCTTTGAAAGTTGGGACAGTCCCCGAAGTGAAGCGCATCGCTTTTTGCGTCGGAAAGTAGCTAGATGCTCATCGTTTGCCGCAAATGGTTGCGGCATTTCTTGACCAGATCGCGGCTCGACATCTCCTCGCGCTTGTTCACTTCCACGATCAGCCAGCCAAGCCAGCCCGTCCTGCGAATCGCTTTGCCCAGCGCCGCGAAGTCGAAATCACCGCTGCCGATCATCACCTCTTTGCCGGCCTTGGTGTCGCGCAGATGAAAGCCCGCGATGCGGTTCGGGTACTGGTAGACCAGCTCCGTCACCGGGAGCCGCGGGGGGAGCGGATGGCCAACGTCCAGCACCAGCGAGACCAGGTTGAAGTCCGTTTCCGCCAACACGAAGGTGATCTCTTCGGCGCCGTGGGCCAACTCGTGCCGGTGGTTGTGAAAGCTGACCCGAACCCCCAGCTCGCGGCAAGCCCGGCCTGCACGGTTCAGCTCGCGGGCTTTCGAAGCTAGCGCCGCCCGCGTCGCCCGGCCGCCGGCCTCGGTCGGGAGCCGCCGCCCGCTGAGAATGATGTGCTTACCGCCCAGCCCTTGAACAGCTTTCGCGATGCGCTGGATCTGCTCCTGCTCAGCGGGGATCTTCTCCGGATCGAACAACCCGACGCCGTGATGTAGTCCAATCAACTCGATGCCGCGCTGTTCGAACTCCCGGCGCATCGGAGCGGGATCGTCGAAGCTGTGTTCGAGGCTGCGGTAGTTCGTCTCGAAGCCCTCGTAGCCTAGCGCGGCGAGGTCGTCGAGCACCGACAGGAACCACTCGCGATCCAGGATGGGCGAACCGTAAGCCCGGGTCTGGCAACCCACCCGAACCTTCGGCGCGGCGGCGTGAGAAAAGACGGGTGCGAGAGCGGAGGAAAGCAGCGTTCGCCGGGTGAGGCTCATACGCGACAACAGAACCGACGGGTTTCTCGCAAAGACGCAAAGGACCGCCAAGGGTTCCCCAGCGGCCGCTCTGCGCCTTCGCGAAACCTTAGCGCCTTTGCGAGAAACAACTATGCCGCTTTGGCCATACCGTGCGGATCAATCACGAACTTCTTCGCCGCGCCCTTGTCGAAGTCCTTGTAACCCGTCGGCGCCTCGTCGAGGCTAATGTAAGTCACGTTCGTGGCCTTTGCCGGATGCGCCTTCTCGTGCAGGATGGCTTGCATCAACTGCCGGTGGTAGCGCATCACCGGGCACTGACCGGTCGTGAACGTATGCGACTTGGCCCAGCCGAGCCCGATGCGAATGCCGAGATTGCCGACTTTGGCGTTCTCGTCGACTCCACCCGGATCCCCTGTGACATACAGGCCCGGAATGCCGACCGCGCCACCTGCACGCGTGACTTCCATAAGCGCGTTGAGCACGGTGGCGGGACGCTCAACGACGGTCTCTTTCCCGTGGCCGCGCGCTTCGAAGCCGACGCAGTCCACGCCGCAATCGACCTCGGGCACGCCGACGACCTGTTCGATCTGCTCGGCGAGCGTTGCGTCCTTCCGGAGATCGATCGGCTCGCAGCCGAAGCTCTTGGCCTGCTCGAGCCGCTCGGGGATGAGGTCACCGACCATCACCACGGCCGCGCCGAGCAGGTGGCAGCCCTCGGCGCACCCCAGACCCACCGGTCCGGCGCCGGCCACGTAGACGATCGAGCCCGGCCCGACCCCGGCCGTGTAAGCGCCGTGAAAACCGGTCGGGAAGATGTCTGAGAGCAGCGTCAGGTCGCCGATCTTCTCCATGGCTTGGTCTTTGTCCGGGAACTTCAACAAGTTGAAGTCGGCGTAGGGGACCATCACATACTCGGCCTGGCCGCCGACCCAACCGCCCATATCGACGTAGCCGTAGGCCGCGCCAGGCCGTGCCGGGTTGACGCTCAGGCAGATACCGGTCTTACCTTCCTTGCAATTTTGGCAACGCCCGCAAGCGATGTTGAACGGCACGGAGCAGATATCGCCGACACTGATGAACTCGACGTCGCTCCCCGCCTCGATCACTTCGCCCGTGATCTCATGGCCGAGAACTAGTCCGGCCGGTGCGGTAGTCCGGCCCCGTACCATGTGTTGGTCGCTGCCACAGATGTTGGTGGTGACGATCTTGAGAATCACTCCGTGATTGCATTTGCGGTCGCCCAGCTCAAGTTTCGGATAGTCGATGGATTGCACCTCGACCTTACCCGGTTCCATGTAGGCAACACCTCGATTCGATGCCATAACTCGTTCCTCCTCCTCAGTGAAATGACTTTCCGTCTAAAGATGGCCGGGTATAATCTTACCGCAAAACGGGGACCGGTGAGGGGGAGTCAATGCGCTGCGTTGACGTCCCCGTGTGCGGGGCTGGTGGTCCTACTTCGTAAGGGACCTCGTGCTTGGAATGGTCGTGCTTGGAATGGTCCGATGGTGCTCGAGTGGCCGCCCCGCCCTTACTTCCCGCTGAAACGGAACGTCAGCCCCACGGTCACGGTCGTGCCGTAGCCGGGCGTGGCGTGGATTCTACCGAGCGCCGGCTGGCCTGGCAGTCGAGATGTGAAGTAGTTCTGCGTTTCCCAGTACTCGCGATCGAAAAGGTTATCGACCGCCACGCCCAGCTCCATGCTGTGACTTAACCGGCGCGAGAACGCGAAGTCGAAGAGCGTGTGCCCGGACGCCAGGATGGAGGGGTCGAGCCCGTCGACGCGATAGCGATTGATCGCGCGCATCCGTAACGAGCCGCTCCAGCCATGCCAGTTCGTTAGGGTCAGGGCGCCGTTCATGACGAAGCGCGGCGCGGAGTCGAGGTAAACCCGAGGCGCCGTGTCGCGAAAGTACGCGTTAAGCACCTTCGTGATCCCGCCGTCGAGCGACAGCGTGCGCGTCAGCTTGGCCGAGGTCTTCACTTCAAACCCATACGACCGGGCCGGGCCGGAGAACTCGATCGAGCCGTCGTCAGGGATATACACCAACTGGTTGGACGACTCGATCCGGAACAAGCTGCTGTGCAGCGTGAGGCGGTCGCCGAACCGGGACGACGCGCCGGCCTCGTAAAAATCAGTCGTCGCGATGTGCGGCCCGCCCCGCCGGCGGACGACGCCCCGCGCGTCCATCGAAGAGATACCGCGGCCGTAGTTGCAATAGAGCTTCACCGGAACGCTGTGCGTCGGCAGGAAAGAGACATTCGCCTTCGGCTGCAGCTTGGCGGCGTATTCGACGCCGCTGAAAGCCGGCTCGACGAAATCGGTGATGCCGAAGCGGAAGAAGTCCCAGCGAAGCCCGCCACCGAAGTTCAGACGTCCTCCGAGCAGGGAAAGATCCTCCTGCACATAGCCCCCACCGTTTGTCACCCGGGCATGCGCCGAGGTGTGGACGCCGATCGGGTTCCGGTTAACACTGCGCAACAGTGCGACATCAGTCTGCGAGTCGAGATAGTTCGCGCCGATGGTAAGCTGGCCGTGCACTGCACCGAAAACTTGCGGTCGCAGGTACTGCACATTCCCTCCCTCGCTCAGCCGCGAGTCGTGCTGCTGGATGCCGTCGCCGTTCACCGGGTCGTTCAGGAAGAAGGTGAAGTTCGAATAGAGATCAAACAACGACCGCTCGACGAAACCGTCCACTTTGAGGAAGGAGCTGTTGTCGAAAGGCTTGTGGTAGTAGGCGCCCACTCGGCCGCCGATCACATGACCGCCGTCACCCGGGCTGAGGAACCCGTAGCGGTCCAGGCGCCTGGCAGCGACCTCATCCAGCGGAAGCTGCCCGGAGGAGTTGAAATCATTCCGGCCGCCGTTCCACTTCAAACCGAAGCGGCTGTCGTCGAGGATCCACGTGTAGTTGCCCGTAACGTTGTCGCGCCGGTAGCCGAGAGGTTTCTGAAAGGGTCCGTCGGTGTGCGAGCCTTCGTATGCGAACAGCGCGTCCCGGCGGTTGACGTTGGGACTGAAAGCGAAGAACGCCCGCCGGTTGTTGAACGATCCGCCCTGCAGCCGCACGGTCCACTGTTGGGGCAGGCTTTCCCGTTGCCGAATGTGCACCACGCCCAGACCGCTGTAGTCCCCGTACTCCGCACTGAACGGACCGTTGTAGATGAGGGCCTCTTCGATCAATTCCGGACTCAGGCTCTTGAGAGAACCCAAGTATCCCTGCCCGTGCCCTTGCGTCGACTGGTTTTGCGGAACGTTGTCGACAAGGACCTTCAGCCCCCCGGCAGCGCCGCCGTGGTCGAGGTTGAAACCGAAGCGGCGGATCTCAAGCGACTTGCCCCCACCCTCGTGCTGCCCGGCGTTGATGCCGGCGTTGAGCTGATGAAAGACCTGGTCGTCGCGAGAGAAAAGCGTCTGATTGAAGACCTCGGCGTTACGCTAATCAACCTGAGGCCCAAGCAGCGTTGCCGTGATCACGACGCTGAAGCGGACGGGGTTGAGAGCCACGTTCGCCGCGTCCGTCGTCGGGTCCGGGTCCGGAGCCTGCTGTCCCTGCGCCCCACCGACGGAGAGACCGCAGATGAGCAGGCGCAGGGCAAAAAGTGAGAGCCTCGGCGTGGCGTAGCACTTTCGGACAGGTCGTAACACTAGCACAGTTCGTCTCCGTACGTTCGTGACTGCCGTCAAAATCTCATCCAGTTTCTACGAGATCGTCGCGGATTCGGATTGCTTGGCCGTCAGTCTCAAGAGCCTTCACCCCAGAAGCGCTCGCTCGATGAACCAGTACGCCCCCGCCGCAATCACCACGACCGAACACACCGGGGCCCAGCGTGCTGGAAACGACGGCAGCCGCTCGATCTTCCACATCAGCGGCAACGCGACAGCCGCGATGGCGATTTGACCCGCCTCCACACCCAGGTTGAAAGAAAGCAGCGGCGCGACGATCCCGACGCCCTGCAGCCCTTCTCCGGCGTCGCGGAGCACGGACGCAAAGCCAAGGCCGTGCACCAATCCGAAGGCAAACGTCACCAGCCAGCGGCGATCGAGGTTGCGGCGGAACAGGTTTTCGATGCCTACATACACGATCGAGACCGCGATCAGCGGCTCGACAACGCCGGCCGGCAGGTAGACCCAATCAAGGGTCGCCAGGGCCAGCGTGATGGAATGCGCTACCGAAAAAGACGTGATAACTTTGGCGGCCGAAGCGAAACTACCGCCCACGACGAGAAGCGCGAACAGAAACAGTAGATGGTCGTAGCCAGTGGCGATGTGCTCGACGCCCAGGAACAGGAACTCGCTGAAGGTGCTTGCCTGCGGTCCCGGCCAGGCTGAGGGGTTCAGAGTCGCCTGGAAGGAGTCGGCCTTTGCGTCGAGCAGATGCCGGGCCAGGAGGTTGCCGGCGGCATCTTCGAGCGTCACGTACTGTCTGTGCCCCGACGGCAAATCGTCGATCAAGGCCGAGCGCATTTGGAGAGCGGCAGCCCCGCTCAGGGGGAAGGCGAGGCGGATCACGACATTGTCGTTCTCGGGCAGTTGCAGCCTTTGGACGCGGGCGTTCGCCGGCGGCACCTGCTGCTCGCCAACCCTCACTTCCAACAGGCGCTCAGCCAGAGCCTCTAAGTCCAAGCTTCCCCGACCGTCGGCAAACTCGGTTGCGGACAGACGACCGCCGTGGCCCGCCTCGATGGATGCAAGACTTTCCAGGTCGGCCGGGGCGAAGGTGAGCCGGGCGTCCAAACGCCCGTCGCGGAGGGTTAAGACCGCGGTGCTGAGCCCTGGGTCGTGCGCATGCGCGGCACCGGCCCAAACCATCCAAAACGAAAGCACGAACCCGATTCGCTTAAACATGATGTCTCCTTGAAAGTGCGGCGGCAGGCCGGGAGGATGCCTGCCGCCGCCGTGCACCTCGTGACGGTGCATCATCAGGGGTTGTCAGTGATGGGTATGGTTGCGCCCATTGAGAGGTGTTGCCGCGTACGGGAACACCTTGTTGTAGGCGATATCGTTCGATATCACTTTGTCGACGCCGGTGGCGGACATGGCGATCGCATTAGCGGTATCAGGGGCGCCGCCGAAGAACAGCACGGCCAAGACCGCGATGTCGACCACATCGTCGCCGAAACGACGTCCGTTCGGAAAGCCCCCAAAGGCCACATCCGGACCCAAGACGCTGCCGAACGCACTCGGCAGCACATCGCCGCCGAACAGGCTCAGCCGATGAAAGTCCGGGTCATCCGGGTTGCCTGCCAAGCGCACCGGTCCGGTCGACAGATCGACTTTGATCACGTCGGGGATGAAAATGCCTGAGAGGTCAGGATCCACACCAAGCAGCGCGCCGAGTTGCACGTTGGTGGCGTACTCACCGAACAGAGCTGCGTCATGAGTCGGGCTCGTACGGTTGTAGAGGTCTTTGTCCTCGATGCCCACAAGAGCTTCGCAAAACAGCGGGTTGCCCTGGCGTCCGACCTGCACGAAGTCATTGGAGTACACCGGGCCGCCGTTGCCGAAGGTGCGAAGCACCGTCACGCGTGCGCGACTTGTGGTCGCATAGACGCCGACGATCTGCTGGTCACCACCGATCTGGGACAAGGGAATGTCCAGCACGATGGTGTGGACGTTGAAGCCACCCTGGCTGTCGAACGGCTTGTTGGGGCCGCCGAAGCCCAGATCCAAGTCGAAGATCGACTGGATATCGGCATAGAAGCCATCGTCCCGCTGGCCGGTGAAGACGCGGTAGCCGTCCATCAGGTCGTAGACGGTCGACGCCGTGTAGGGGTCGAGGCCGACTTCGGAGTTGACGCCCGCTTTGGCCGGCATTTCGCCGCCGCCGTTTTGGTTGTACAGCGGCGTCACGAGGCCCTGGTTGTTGGGAGGGACCACAAGCACCTGGTCGGGGAAACGAAGGTCCTCCCCGTTCCCGCCAGCCTGATGAACCACCTTTGTGACCGTGTAGGTTTGGGTGAGGTTCTGGCAATCGTCGTCCACCGCCAGGGCCGTGCAGGTGTAGGACTGCAAGATCGTGCCGGTGTTCTTGAAGTTGGTCTCGAAGCGAAACTGGTAACTCACTGTCTTGCGTCCCGCGGCCACATCGTCTCCCAAGGCGACGTGGATTTCGTACAGGACGTTGTCGTCGAAGTTGTACTTGTTGGGCCCGATGCCGGGTTCCTCGAAGGGATACACCGCCAGGGCCGTGCTGAGGTAGTCGACCCCGCCGCGGGCGCTGCGGAAAGCGTAGACGTCCGTGGTGTTGGCAGGGTCATCGAAGGTGATCAACGGCGCATCCATATGGCTGGAAGCGAGCAGCATGCCTCCGGTCAACGTGAGTGCTGCCAGCGCCGCCCCGAGTCATTGAGTGATTGTGCGTTTCATGTTTCTCTCTCCTTAGGTTTGGTTGTGAAGTTCCGGCTTATCGAAAGCTTGGCTCGCGCCGAGCAGCGACGAGCACGCCGCCAGAAGTTGTTGGCGCTCCGAGGGCAGAAGCATCCATCGGGCGCCGAAAGCTTTGTCGGCCCAACGCGCGGCCTCTTGGGTTTCTCCGGCCTCGGCGGCGATCACGGCCGCATGGAAGTAGAGGCGCGCGTCGGCCGTCCCCTCCGCGAGCGCCTGATTCATGGCCGCGCGGGCTTCGTCGGGCTGTCCGGCCGCTCGCAACGACCAGGCGAGTGCATCGAGAGTGAGAGGGTCGGCCCGCTGCTCCAACTCTTCGCGTGCCAGCCGGAGCGCGGTCTGAGGCTGTTCGCGGCGTGTCGCGAGGTAGAACGCGAGAGTTCTGGGATCGTCCACAGCGCCGCGCACTTTCAGTCGCGTTTCGACCGGTTCAGCATCGTCGGCACCGCCCGCCGCGTGCAAAGCCTCGGCCAGAACCCACTGGTATTCAGGTAAAGGATTCAGCTCGGCGGCGCGGGATAACGCCTCGGCGGCTTCTGACGGCTGGCCTTTTGCCAGTAAAATACGGCCTTGTGCGAGAAGAGCGGGAGCGTAATTATTACGAAACGCAAGTGCCATTTCGGTCGCCTGCAAGGCCTTGTCGGTCACTCCCGCTTGCAGTTCGTACAACGCCAACCGCGAGTAAGCCCAGGCCGCCGATTCCGAATCACGCGGACTGACGGCCCGCACGGCCATGCGCATGATCCGGCGCGCGCCTTCGAGGTCTCCTCGCAGCCAGCGAACGTGCGCGATGCGGCTGTAGGCGTGGAAGCCCGGCTTTAGGTCCACCATGCGCTGGTAGGCGTCCACCGCCTCGCCAAGCCGCCCCTGCTCCATCAGCGCGTCGCCAGCAACCCGTAATCGAAGGGCCGTTCTCGCTGAGCCACGAGTCGGCGAGCGAGTGCCTCGGCCTCCTTGAATCGGTGCAGGTTATGCAGGACGTGGCCGCGAAGCAGGAGCGCCGCCGGGCTTGCCGGGCGGCTGCGTTCGAGACACCGCGCGGCCTGCTCAGCCAGTGTGAAATAGCCCGTATCGTGGGTGCTCCGGGCCTTCGAGACGAACAGCCAGCCAAGGCGTTCGAGCTTCGCCTCGCGTTGGGCGGCATCCGCGACGTCGCCTTGCAGGCGGCGAATCTCTGTGTCGATCCCGTCCTGGCCCGAGTGCCGGACCAGCACCACCGGGCACGGATCGTCGACCCGCAAGTCGGCCTGGAGAGAGTCACCGCTGTCGGCGCACGCGGAGAGGGATGCCAGCGCCAGAACCAACAGCAGGACGTGCTGCGGTCTGGGCGGCCCGGCTTGACTCCGGCGGGTCGGGAGTTTCGAGGATTCAAGAGCGGGCTTCGTTCCACCAACCGCCCTTGCCGCCGATACCGAAATGGCCTGTCGTTGCTTCGTGTCGTGGTGCATGTCTCGCCTCGGTCAAGGTCTACTTTCTTCTTATGTACGAATATCTGTCGCCGCTGGATGTATCTATCGTCAAAGTCCAGAAACATTCAGTTGATAACTGATCCTGTTCTTTTGGAATAACTACGATAGTGCCGCGCAGTTGGATGTATCGAGTAGGCAGAAATCTCCTTGCTGAGCCGCGACCGTGAGTACCTACGTAGTCGAGGTGCTCATCGTCGAGAGCAAGAGGCAGATAGGATGTCGGTCGGCCTGCCGCCGGCGGATGGTGGCGAGCGAGTGGGTAGACGTCGGTGGTGGGAGGTGTTCTTTGCGAGCCGGCGCGCTCTAGGCAGACGACTCAGTTGGAGCCATCACATCAACACAGCTTCGGTTACAACCTCACCGCGCGCGCCAACGGGCAAGCGAGGCGCGTACGTCCGACGCCACCGGGGAGTGGGCATTCGTGCTGAGAGACAGATTCCAATAGCGCTCCGCAGCCTGACTGTCGTTCAGCTTCATTGCAATCTCGGCGGCGTGGTAGAAGAGCTTTGCATCTTGGATGCCGGGAGCGAGCGCAAGCGCGATCTCCTGATGAGCCTGTTGGTAGTCACCACCGGCGTAGAGAGCCCAGTCATAGGCGTCGCGGGTGAACACGTCGCGCCGGCGCCCGATCTCACGGCGGGCAATGCCTAGAGCCTCATCCGGCTTGCCGGCGTGGTCGGTGTAATAGAAAACAAGTTCCCGATTGCAATTGTCCGCGCCCTCCATCTCAGCCCGCCCCAGCTTTTCGAACTTTCGGTAGGCGGCTTTCGCCTCGTCCGTCCGACCCGCTTTTTCCAGGGCGAGCGCTACGTCGAGAAGGTTCTCGGGATGCGGGGCCGTTTTGTAACGACGCTCAAACAACTCGGCAGCTTCGGCGAAGCGCCGCTGCCCCATCCGGACCTCGGCAAGGGTAGCCAGGGCATAGTGGTAGTCCGGGAAGAGGAGAAGCGCTTCGTCAACGACAGTCTCCGCGAGTTCAAGCTGCCCGCGGCCGAGACGTAGCCGCGCCAGATGGCTTAGGATCCAGGCTCGATGCTCCACTTCAGTAGGCCGAATTCGCTGATAGGCCTTCTGGAGGAACTCGACGGCGCCGTCGGTCAAGCCATACAACTCACGCAAGTAAGCCCCGCGGGTCAATCCAGGCACGTTCCCCGGCCGCAGATCGAGCATCCACTGCACGGACTTCTCGGCTTCGCTGTACTTGCCAAGCTGGGTGTAGGCGTCCGCCAAGAACCCGTACACCTGAATATCGTCGGGGGCAAGCTTGTTGAGGAGCTTGGCTTCCTCGAGAGCTTGGGTAAACTCGTGCTGTCCCAGCAGGCACCAGACTCGAGCCTTGCGGGCCCCATAGTTGTCCGGAAAAAGCTGCAGCGACGTTTTGACGGCCTCTAGCGCTCGCCGGTAGTAGTCGGTGTCGGCGGTTTCCCGCGCCCGCTGGGCGAGAGCCATGGCGAGCCGGTTGTAGAGCCGAGACTGCTCGGGCTTCTGTTCGATCGCCTTCCGTGTGAAAGCGATCCGTCGCTCCGCCGGCGTGGGTCCGTCTGCCGGGAAGAGCGGGGTCAGCAGACTTAGGGCACCTACAACAGGAGCGATGAAACGGATCATAGAGATCATAGAGCCAACTCCCTTTCGTGAAAAGAGGGAGCGGCCACGCCCGCATGCCCGAGCGCGGCCGCCCACTTTTAGTCGACCGGCCCTCCGCCGTCCTCACCCGGATCGATGTGACGGCGGTTGCGGCCGTCCGGACAATTCGCCAGGTAGGGAAAGCTAGTGCGATAGGGCACGTCATTGACGTTCACCCCGTCACCAAGCCGGTTGTTCGGGAAGCGGTTCAGGCTCTCCCCATCAGCGTCGGTGGCGAGTACGCCGCCAACACCCACACGGAGCACGATATCGACCACGTCGTCGAAAAGCCGGCGGCCGTTGGGGTAACCGGTCGGGTCGCCGCCAATCAATCCCAGGCGGCTTGCCGAAGACACGGGCGTGGCCGGAACCGACACGTTCAAACGCAGGATGTCGGCGATGGGTCCGGCCGGCGTGAACGCTTCGGCCAGGGGGCTGATGATGGGTGCCGTGTAGATGACCAGCGGAAGAAGGTCGAGCCGTGGTGCTTCAGGAATCGTAAGGGCGCCGCCGTAGAGCGCCTCGACGATTCGGGCAATCGGCGGGCCCAGGAAGAAGTCCGCGAACTGGGCATCCGCTTTAGGTGTATCCATGCTGAAACGGTCCTTCGATCCAATTCCAATGATCAGCTCATTGATGAGCGGGTTGCCCATGCGCTGGACTTGGCGGAACTGTGCGGGGAACACCCGAATCCTCGGATTCACCAGCTCCCGCGGCCGGGACGTCGTCCCCCACGCCCCGATCGTGGAATTAGGAGACCGCACGCCGAGGCCGTCGGAACGGCGTATCATCGAGATCGGCACCTCGATAGCGATGGCGTTGACGGCATAACCCGAAATCGTGTCGCTTGCGAGGTTCTCTTTGGACGCGTTCTTTGGACGCGTCTTCCTCAGCGGTAAGCACGCCGGGGACGCCGCTCGCCAGCGTGCGGAAATTGGCCGTATCAAAGGCCGCGCCGAGATCAATCCAGAAGGGATCGTCCACGGTCCCGGCGAACACGTTCACGCCATCCCCCAGGTCGTAGGTTGCCGCATCAAACAACGCCCCGTAGTCCATCGTGCGCGGGCCGGCGTTGCCCGGAACCGCATAGAACGGGCCTCCGTCCGGGTTGGTCAACTCCTGGCTGACGCCGTCCCTCATCATGGTCACGGTGTAGGTCTGCACTTGGTTCAGCCCGGGGCTATCAAACGTCGTAATTCGGGGGGGGCAACTTCTTGCGCCCCTTTTGTTTCTGCAAGTTACTGATTCTATAAGCTCACCAACTTCCCTGAACTCCAGGAAATACACCTGCGTTGTACACCAGTTGTACAAAGCGGATGGCGAAGGCACGGCGAACACGCACATTCTTCACCGATGTAGGGGGCGGTTGGTCTGCTGGAAAGCCGCGAGCCGGGAGCCGGCTCGGGCGAGGAACGGACCTGTTGGCCGGACAAAAGGCTCGCCCCACGCTTCGACAAGATGGCGGGCAATGATGAGGCGCCCTATCGCTATCCCTGTTCGGGAACCTGGATGGGCTTCGGTGAAGACATCCTCGCAGTGCTCGACGACCCCGATCTGGACGATCCGCAACACCTCGACGATCAGCTCTGGCTTCAGCGGCGCATCCTCGACAATCCCGCGGCATGGCATATTGACCGCGAAGCGTATCTGTTCCAATCGCTTTCTCACGCCCACAAGGACATCCACCGGCGCGGCGGCTGGCCCTTCAACCACGTCACGCGCTGTTACCCGGCCCTGCTGCACGCCAACGGCCCCGGCAGTCTCGATGTTGCCCGTCCGCTCGGATACCGCGAACTGCATCTTGACGGCGGGATCGGCGACTGGATGGAGGTTGCCGACGGCATCTTGGCTATGCCGCTCCTGGACTCGGACAGCCTCAAGGAGCTGCTTGCGATGGCGGCGGCGGTCCCTGCCTTGTGGGAGCCCCTGCCCGGCGACAACGTGCCGGGCGACGAGCTGCGCATCAAACATATCGACAGCCATCTGTGGGAGGGTCTGGCCAAGGCGCTGAAAGAACATCTCGCGCCGGTCATTGACGCCCGCTGGCGGCCCGCGAAGTGGAAAGACCTGTCCGACTCCTTCCTGATCCGCTACAGCAAAGAGCGGCAGCCCTCGATCCGGCTGCATGAGGACATCTCCTACTTCTCGTGCTCGGTGAGGCTTCGGAAAGCCTGCGATGGTGGGGAACTGCTGTTCCCCCGGCAGAACTACGCCGACACGCTGATTCCCGACGGCTGGCTGCTGTGCTGGCCTTCGAGGATCACGCATCCGCATCAGGTGCGGCCCGTCCGCAAGGGTACGCGGATCAGTTTGGTGGTCTGGACGGCGGAGCGAAATTGACATGAAACGGGATATGAACCTCATCCACGAGCTGCTCTTCCGCCTTTGAGGTCGTCAAGTCCCTGGCTGTCGAGGAAGGTAAGAGGGTGTTGGGAATATGAAAAAATACCGCATGCTGACCACGGGCGCGCACGACAAGCTGGCCACCACCGACTTCCGGGCCTTCGGGCCGTTCACCGACCCCGACGAGACCAAGCACACCCTGTGGGTCTGCGAGGGCGTCGAGGACCGCGACTACACCGCCGAGGAACTGGCGCCCGTAAGCGCCGACGCCGAGGGCAACTGGACGACCTCGATCGAGGGTTTGGTCTGGGTGCCCTACGTGCGGGAGTGAGGTGTCCTGCTAGCGTTAAACTGAAGATGTCATGGAAGCGGCGCAAGAGCATCGAATATCTCAAGGCAGGCCGACCTCGATGCAGGTCCTCCGCATTCTGATCGAAGAGAAGAAACAAGAACTTGAACGACTCGAAGCCCTGCACAAAGTCCTGCACGATAGATTTCACGATGCACTGCCCGACGAGGGAGCCGACATTGCTTTGACGGGCATGCTCTCCGCTCGGCGATGAAGCAATATTTCGTCACCCGTCCAGACCCGGATGGCGCCTATAGCCCCAAGTCCCTGCCGCAGTATTTAGGCGGCTATCTGGCAGACCCGGAACAACAGTTTGGGCCTCGGGATTCATCTTTCACCATCCTGGGCATCGAACTCGTTGACTCGCCGACAGAGAAGCCCCATGTCTGGTTTCCGAACACGGACCCCGCCGGGAAGCATGTCATTGTGCATCTGAGCCCGCAGCCGCTCGACAACGCACGGGTCGCACGCTGGCAGCTAGCACACGAGTGCCTACACCTGCTGGACCCACGCCTTCCTCCGACGAATGTACTGGAGGAAGGCCTGGCGACTTGGTACCAGAACAAAGCCGTGCCCGTTACATTTGCTCCTTGTGAACCGTACATTGAGGCAGAACGCCTCGTCTATCCATTGATGGACGAGCTCCCGGCAGCGATCCGGCTCCTGCGCAAGGCCGGCTATCGGATTGGGGGCCTCACGGCTGAACAGCTACAAGAGGTCTGCCCACGCATAGATCGGGACCTTGCCGTCCGGTTGGCAGATAAATTCTAACGATCCATCTCCGTCGATTCGCAAGCCGACAGCACGCTCTCCAGCGCATCGGAGCCGCTTCTGAGTCGCCGGTGTTCCGTAGAATCAAGGTACCTCGTAAATGACAGCCCGCTCCCGAACAAGAGTGCCGAGCAAGGCTCCCATCCCAAGTCCTAGTACGGCGACGTCCAGTGTAACGGGGACTACGCAGCAGCGCAACATAATCCCCGTGACCAATCCAGAGGCTGCGCCGATACCGAGTCCCCACAGAGCGCCGCGACCCGTGTGGCGCCCTTTATACAGAATCACGCGCCGAATTTCCGCTCGCGACACTCGCCTCAGGAGCCCATCCTGTCCGAGAACAAGCTCTCGCTCATCTGCCGAACGAAATTTACCAGTGATGGTTTCGCCCGTCGTGAGGTCTACCTCAACAGATGAAACTACGGGAATGAAGGCCACGGACTTCCACGACTGGGTCGCGGGTTCAACGGTAGGTGCTTCTTGACCGCTGGACAGGACCGGATTCTGAACCCGGACAGTACGCATGCTGCATGACACCAGCAAGCACGCGCACAGCGGGAGAGCAAGTATCCGCTTCCACACGCCGCCGCGTTGACGCTGCATGGCTTATTCTCCCATGCCCCTCAGACAAGACAAGGGGTCCGCCCCGACTATCAGGACTCGTTCAGACGTTGATGGCCTCGCGCAAGTCCGCGATTGCTGGTCAGGATCAGCCCGGACTGCGTTATTTCCAATCATCTCTTGGCTGTCCTAAACAGTCCATCATTGTTGTGCAGCTGCAGGTTCCCGCGAGAGTCGAGGATCCAATGATCCCCAGCCGTGGCACCGCCGACCTGATCGAAGCGACGACCAGCGGCGACCGCTTTTCGACCAACTCTTCCTTGAGGCTGCTCCCATCTGTAAACTTCTGTTCGACGTACAGCTTTCCTCCTTCATGGAAGATCGTGATGCGACTGCTCCCAACTATCGAAGGTGTTGCGTGCTCATGGTGGTTCCATTCTAGCAGCGAACCAGCATCGGTTCAGATCAGGCAGCCACTCCGCCGCGTCACGGTCGCTCTTGGCGTGGCGGTTGACACGCGGCGAAGCCAGCGTGAGGTTGAGCAGGTCCCGTGCGAAGCGCCGGCGCGTCCTTCGCTTCGCCGCGCACAGGCCGCTGTCGTGGGCTTCCGCCCGCGCTTACGATGTGCTCGATGTCGGTCTCACGGATGCTCTTGAAGTACCGGCCCGTGTAGGGGCTGTAGATCTTCCCGCCCTGCTTGGCGACGATGCGGCGCTCGACTGAAGACGGATAGCGGTAGTCACGGGCCGAGTAGGGCGAACAGCGGTTTTCGGGGGCTACGGTGAGGCCGCGCCAGGTCTCGGCGGCGGCGCTAGTGGCTGCGAGAAGGGCAACGGGGAGAAGCGCCAGGGGCGATATCAGGATGTTTTTCTACCTCTATGGCTACAGGGCCGCGTCCACCTTCGCAGCCCCTTCTTCCACACACTGATTTGCGTTTGTGAACTCGTACTGTAGATCAATGATGGCGGTGGTTGCATCCGCTGCCCTTAATCGGACGCTCAACGCTTCCACCCCACCTATCGGGGCCTCAAGCGTCCAGAAATATGCATGCGTCCTCTCGCGTCTTAGCAGGGCCATCATCCAGTACTGCGAGCGATTCCATATACTTCCGGCCTGAAGAAACGAATATTTCTTCTTTGGTGTACCGTACTTTTTGGTTAGGCGTTCGGCGAGGTCGTCAATGCGTTCTCGGGCATAAACCCCGCCAGAATCTACATTTCTCTCTGTCATGGATGCTCTGATTAAGCATGCGCCGGTTGTTTTCGTTCCGTAGACCGTAGCTGTTTCAAACCAGGCAGGGAGGTTTTCTTTGGGAATATCCGCATAGGGCACCCCGCCTGGGGTTATGCCCTCCGCTTTGCCGATGGGGTCTCCCATGCTCACCCCGAACGGGCCGGACGTGGCAGATGTTCGTTCCTCTTGCCGGATCTCTTCCTTTGCTCTGCTCCCCTGACTCTTTTGTTCTTCAACTGAAGGGCTGTCCGTTGCTGGGACTCTCTGTGTGGTGCCGGGAAGGGGCTGCCCCCCTTCTGGTTCTGAGGAAGTGTCACATCCACCAAGCATTAAGGCCAGCAAGAACGTCATGTTCATTGCAGTTGTAAGCTTGATTTCTTTGTTTCCCATATTGCTCGCCCTCTTCGTCTGTTCCGGGTTCGGTTGCTGCCATCATCAAGTCATGGCGTCAGGCGTCCGGCAGTCTGCCTTGTCGAGGAATGTTCGCTTATCTGCGCTTAAGGGAGAAGTGCTTTCCCAATTTCGGTGTTCGTCAACGGTCAATCTGGTCATGCAATTAAGGTCTCGTCTCAAAGCAAGCACAAATTCGGCGAGAGCGCGCTCCTTCTTTTCCGCATCGGAAGAACTGGCATTAGTCTCAACTGTCGCGAGAAATGCGTTGCCTGCCCTTATCACTTTGTCGGGACAGTACAACCACGCGAGGCGTAGCTCTTGAATGAACTTCTTCTTCTGTTCGGAATTCTGGGAGCTTACATAGAAGCCGCAAAGAGACTTGAGCAGGTTGGTGTATCGTTCCTCCTTGCGTTTGTACTTTTCCCACCGGCGCTTGGCGCATTCATTCAAGCACCACACGAAGACTGCGCCGACCAACGGGACGACCACCGCCAACAGCGGACTGATTTCCTTCAACTCCGACATTTCCCTGATCCTTACATTGCGCTCGAACGACTCACCAACGACATGCGGGACTTGCGGCAGCATTCAAGTTCTTGCGGCTGGCGATCATCCTGGTGGTCGGATGGGTCTGGCATCATCTGCTTCCTCGGCCCTACTCTTAACTCAACGACGCACAACAGTAGGGGAAGGATCACCCATCCGAAGAAGATCACGAGAGCAAACAGGATCAGCAACAACTCCATGATCTATCGACCCTACCTTGGCACCAAGCCGTGCTTCTTGTTCGTCCCTCAATCTTCCGTGTGAGCCCACCAGACCACCTGGCCGAGCGTCTGATCGTCCTCACGCATCAGCCGGGGCTTGTACTCGCCGTTGTCGCTGTCGGCCCACCAGCGGCCCCCCGCGCCGGCGTCCTCACAACGTCCTCCCCGTCCACATCACCTGTCCGATCACCACGGCCTCGCGGGGCCACTTTAACTAACAGTGTGAGCCGCCCAGCAACTCACTGGGACTCGTTGATGCGCTTGAACAGGGTGGCGCTGAGTTCCTGTGCCCGGGCGACTTGCTCGGGGGTCATGCGCGGCCGGAGCACGTCCTTGGTCTCGCGGGCGTTCTTGATGCCTTGTGCAGCGGCAAGGTTCAGCCAGGCGTAGGCGAGCACGTAATCCTCCGGCACGCCCTTGCCCTGAGCGTACATGAAGCCGAGCTGGCCTTGGGCGACGGCGTTACCTTGTTCAGCAGCCTTGCGGTACCACTTCACCGCCTCCGCGTCATTCTCCGGCACACCCTCGCCCTTCGCGTACTTGAGTCCGAGGTTGAATTGGGCGACGGCGTGGCCCTGCTCGGCCCGGCTGAGGACCTCCTGGAACTTCTCTGAGTCCTGAGCGAGCACTGACGGCACGACTAGCATCAGTGCCGGCACCAAAAGGACAAGAACCGCCGGAGGTCGCCGTGGTGTCCGTTTCATCGTTCGCTCCCCCTCACAAGCGTCCTCCCTGTCCACATCACCTGGCCGATCACCCGACCCGCCCTGGGCCACGGTAGCGGTTTGTGCTTCGGGTTGTCGCTGGTAAGCCACCAGCGCCCTGCGCTTCTACGTCCTGACTTCTACTCTCGCACCCGTGGCGGAATCTTCAATGCCTCGCGCGTGCGTGGTGTGGGTACGCCAGAGACATGCAGGTTCTTGGTCTTCTGATATTCACCTACTGCGTTCGACGTTGCCTCATCCAGCACGCCTGAGATCGGCCCGTCATAAAGCCCCTCGGCTTGCAGCGCCGTCTGGACTTTCTTCACGACGGAGGGGTAATAGTTCTCGTAGGTTCCTTCGTCCACACCGCGGATCATGATCCAACCATTACCCTTCAACCCGGCCCATCTCGGCGTTCCAACGGCGCCCCGTGCCGGAGCAGCCACCACTTTAGGAGTAGGCGCCGGTGCCGGCTCCTCGGGTTCGGCTGGTTCGGGCTCCGGCTCCACAGGCGCAGGCGGCGCGGGTACGGGTTCGGCAACCGGCTCGGGGGTCTCCTGGCATCCTCCCAGGGCCAGCAACGTGATCGTTGTAAATAATATCGCTGTTCGGATCTTCACACTATCTACCTCCATCGAAGTCGAGCGGGGCAGAAGAAATGTCTCACAGCTCCTCCCCACCCACCGCACCTGTCCGACGATCTTGCCCTCCCTGGGCCACGGCAGGGGCGAGTACTCTTACTGGTTAGTGTCCCCTGAGGGCTCGGTGGATTCGTCGGAATCCGTATCCGGCTCTTCGGGCTCGGTGGGTGCTGGCTCTGGCTCCGCCGGCGCCGCCGGTGCGGTTACCGGGTCGGGCTCGGGGGTCTCCTGGCATCCGCCTAGGGCGAGCAACGTGATCGCCGTGAGTAGTATTGCTGTTCGCATCTTCATAGTTCCTACCTCCTTTGAAGGGGACTTATCTACCTGAGTCAGCCTAGCATGAAGGCATGCGTGCGGCTCGGTTGGCTCACAGCGTCCTCCCCGTCCACATCACCAGCCCCGATCACCCGGCCATCCTTCGGAAACGGTAGCAGCTCCGTTCAGCCGCGACTCGCGATCATCTTGACCTTCTTACCCGTCTTCGACTCGACAGCAGCGAGTATCCTGGCAAAGTTCGATTTGTCCAGCTGGAAGACAGTTTCCTCTTCCCCGCGGATCACGGCTAACCAATGCTTTTTGCCCTTTGAGAGCAGGGCGATCGGAGATAGCAGAATGCCCGTCTTCCAGCGCCGGTGCTTGGACTTCTCGTATTCCATATCTGTTATTTCCGAGTAGGAAATTCGCAAGACAGACGCATACTGCTCGCTCTTGCCGGTGACGACAAGAGCTTCCTCTTGCACGTCGATGGCGACCTTGCGGAGTTTCAGCTTGTGCTCCTGCTCGACGTACATCTTCGCCTTCTCGAAGGTCTGACCGGCCACTGTCACAGAGGCCGCGAGCATCAACAATAACCATCTAATCATCTTGAGATTACTCACAACGTCCTCCCCGTCCACATCACCTGTCCGATCACCACGGCCTCGCGGGGCCACTTCACCGGCTTGTACTCCTTGTTGTCACTCACGAGCAGCCAGTGGTGGTTGTCGTGCATGAGCCGCTTGATTAGCGGGCCGTCGTCGGAGCGCACGGCGAAGATGCGGTTCTTAAGGCGGCGGGTGCGCTGGTGATCGATCAGGATCATGGCCCCGTGGTGTAGCGTCGGCTCCATCGAATCGCCGTGCACGTCAATCACGCTGCACTTGGCGGGGTTGAGTCCCTTCTTGCGCAGCCAGTCGCGGCGGAAGCCGATCTGCTTGACGACGTGCTCGCTGTCCACGAACGCCCCTGGGCCCGCCGAGCCGAGAACGCCGTACTTGCCGACCCAGGCTAGCTCGGGATCGGCTTCCTGGTGAAGGAGTTCGGCGGCTGGGAAGGCTGGTTCGGGCAAGGGCTTGGCGCTCAGTTCATCGACTTGCGCCTGTAATTGATCCAGGGTTTCCTCTCGCTCGACTGACGGCGTGGGGTCGTCGGTGAGGCCGACAAGGTAGTCGAGCGACACGTTGAGCGCTTGCGCTGCCTTGGTCGCGCCATCCAGCAGAAGACCGGAGCGCTTGGTTTCAACCATCGAGATCATTGCCCTGTCGTAGCGGTCGCCGAGCGCGACTGCGAGCTCGACTTGGGTCAGTCCAGCGCGCTTTCGTGATGCCGCCATGCGGTCGCCCAGCATAAAAATCAGGCTATCAACAAAAACCTCTTGACAGGTAAGCTGAGTTTACTGTACTCTCGGAGAGTAAGTTGAATTTACTCATGACACGCCTAGCCAAAATCAAGCTCCGCATCTTCGAGCTAGGCATCCGGCAAGAGCAGGTTGCCGAGGAAGCAGGCTACGATCCCACGCTGTTCAGCCGCTACCTCCGTGGCCGGCGCCCGCCGCCCGCCGACTTCTTCGAGAAGGTCAACGCCGCCCTGGACCGCCTGGAAGCGGCGAAGAAGGCGGCGAACGAAGCGTGGGAGCGAGTGCTGGCAGGAGGAGCATGACAATGGCCAAGCCCGTGTGTACCTACGATCTGGCGATGGCGGCGGGTAGGGACGAGGCCGACCGGAGCATGAAGAAGGCTGGCCGCTCCCGGTGGAGCCGCGAGGACTACAATCACGCCGTTCGAACGTTCGCGCGGCTATATCCCCAGCGCGAGCAGATCGACCGCCTGGAGGCGGCGAGTGAGGCGCGGGAGCGGGTGCTGAGCGAGGGGGCGGCGTGACGAAGGATCTGAAACCGCCGACGCCTAAAGGTCTTCGTCGGGCGGCAGTATCCGGACCAGGCGGATTAAGACTTTCTGAAGTTCAGCGAGATGCCCTCGGGAAACTTCGTCAGGCTGGGATAACCGGATTTCAGCTTCCATGGAGCGTTCAAGAGCCTTCAAAAAGCGGTCGGTCGAGCCTGGAGAATGCGCTTTGTCAAGTTGTCGAACGGCGCGTGCAACGACGGTTAAGTACACCACCGCCAATTCGAGAGAAAGGGTAACCGGAGTGTCTCCATTGGGGTTCATGCTTGCTTGTCCATACAGAAGGGTCCGTGGATTATACCAGCAAGGGCTTCCTCATCGCCTGAGGGAGGGGGTGGCGTGAATAGACGGCTACGAGGCTGCCTGTACCTCTTCCCGCGCCTGCCTGACACGCTCAGGCAGCGTGAAGGTGTAGATGAGGAACAGCGCGCTGAACTCCTGCATTTGGCTGGCTTCTTCTTCCGTGAACACTTCCTCTTCTCCGTGTACCGCAGTGTTGCCTTCGACGCGAATCAGGTGGGCCAAGTCCTTCATCGCCGGTGTGAGCTTGTGATGCCCGGCCAGGACGTCGATGCGTTTTGCGAGAGGCTCATTCCTGAAGTTGACGCTATCAGGGCAGATTGCCGACGTGGCTCTCTGAAGGGCCTTGCGGAACGTGACCCCGGCACTCGTCCAGTTTTGGCGTCTCAGGCTGTCCATCGCCTCTTTGTAGTCCTGCGCGATCTCACTGGGCACGTGGTCGGGCGCGTCGGTCTTCGGTCGCCTGGGATATACACACACAATTTCGTATCCCTCATCGACCGGATCTCCGGAGCAATCCTTTGGGTGTTCTGTTGGGGGTTGCGTACCTTCCCGACTTGCCAGCTTGACAACGATGGCCTCCCAGCACTTTCGACAAACGTACAGATGGTGCCATACCGGCAAGCTGTTTTTTGTCACATAAGATTCGCCACAGAATGTGAAGCCGGTTCGCTCGGAACCGCAATGCGGGCAGTCTAGGACCATTTCAGGCATGTCGGACCTCAGTCGTCACATCAAGGAAATCGGCGAGACGCTGGCCCCGAAACACGGGCCGGAATCGTCCAGCGATGCCGTGGATCGCCTGCTCGAATACTACCTGAAACTCGACTGGAATGGCCGGACGGCCTTCGTTGCTGCCCTGATCGGCGAGTTGGTGACGCTGAAAACGATGCATCGCACGGATCAGCGAGCGCGGGTGCTTCGGGAGGGGGCGGCATGAGCCTCAGCGCCGAACAGATCCGCGCCCGCGAGGGCAAGCTGACCGCCAGCCGGGTCCGTGTCCTGATGGACGGCAGCGACCAGGACTTATACGACCTGTGGCGCGAGCTTACCGGCGATCCAACCTGCCAGCCGCCCGACCTTTCTGGTGTGTGGGCGGTACGGCTGGGCGAAGCGACCGAAGACCTCAACCTGGACTGGTACGAGTACAAGACCGGACGCCGGCTCACCAGAAAGGGCGAGGTCGTCACATCGCAAGAGCGCGCGTGGGCGGCGGCGACCCTGGACGGCTTCGACGAAGACCACCCAGACGGCCCGGCGGTAATCGAGGCCAAGCATGTGAACGGCTTCGCGCCTTTTGATTCAGTGGCAGCCCGCTACCTGCCGCAGGTTCACTGGCAGATGTACGTGACCCGAACACGGCTGGCCGTCTTGTCCGTCATCGAGGGAGCGCGCGAGCCCAGGATCGAGGAAGTACCGCTCGACCGCGGCTACCTCGACGAGCTGCTGCGGCGGGCCGATCTGTTGTGGCAGTGCGTCGAGACGCTGACGCCGCCCGTGGCGCTGCCTCCTGCCGAGCCGCCCAAGCCCGCCACCAGGGAAGTCGACATGACGGACAACACGGATTGGGCATCGCCGGCTGCCGCGTGGCTGGAGCACCGCCCCGCGGCCATAGTGTTCCGCTCAGCCGAAAGAGCGATCAAGGAACTAGTGCCCGCCGACGCCAGCCGCGTCCACGGGCACGGAATCACAGTGCAGCGCAGCCGCAACGGGGCGCTGCGGATAGGAGCCATCAAGTGACAGAAGAACACCCCAAGCAACTCGTAGCGGCGCTGGCCAAGGCGCAGAGCGTAATCACCGCCCCGGCGCGTAACCGCGTGGTGACCGTCAGGACCAGGACCGGCGGCAGCTACACCTTCCGCTACGCCACGCTCGATCACATCATCGAAGACATCCGCAAGCCGCTCACCGACAACGGCCTGTGGTTCACGCAAATTATCGGGAGGGACGAGGACGGCAAATACCGCCTGGTCACGCGGCTGTTGCACGAAAGCGGCGAGGCCATCGAGAGCCACACGCCGTTGCTGGTTGAGGACAAAGGCAACCAGGCGTTCGGATCGTCACTCACCTACATGCGCCGCTACGCGCTCACCGCGTTGCTGGGGATCGCGGCCGACGAGGACGATGACGGCAATTCCGCCGACGGCCACACCGTGGAAGCGATGCGCAAGCGGCCGCAGCCAGAAGCAGCGCCGCCTGCCGGGTCGACAAACGGCAAACCGCGGAAACCGCATGGAATACCCGTAGCGGCAAAAGAAGGCGGCGCTGACGGGGAGCGTGACTGGATCGCATGGGGTTCCACACTTGCCGCCGCGCTCAAGGCGGCAGCCCCGGATGAAGTCGAGGAGTGGTTGAAGCGAAACGCGGACCAGCTCAACAACTGCAAGGAGCAGGCGCCGGCGATCCACAGGCGTTTGATGAAGATCGCCAGCCCGAAACCCCAAGAGGAGGCCGCCTGATGCCGACCGTTGACTTCTCTGAAGTAGATACCGCGCAAGACTACTCGCTGCTGCCGGACGGGGAGTATCTATGCCGCATCGAGTCCATCGACGACACGATGACCACGAACGCCGGAGATGCGATGTGGAATCTCCAGATGGTCGTTGATGACGGCGACTACCGAGGAAGAAAGGTTTTCGACAAGATCGCCTTTTCCCGGGCGGCGCTGCCGCGCGTCAAGCTGCTGTGCGAACAGCTTGGGCTTGACGTGAGCGGCGTATTCATTGTGGAGCCGGAACGCTTGATCGGCCGTGCGGTCCATGTCACGGTCGAAATCCAATCGTATACCGACCGCTACGGCGAAGAGAAGCAAACCAACAAAGTCACGTTCGCTGGCTACCGCAAGGCCGGCGGATCATCGTTGCCGACCAGTAGCCCCGAAACCGAGGAGGACGATCTTCCCTTCTGATGCAAGTTCTTCTAACACGCTCGATCTCCGGCCTCAAGGCGGCGGACCACTTTGCCGCCGAAGCGCTTTCAAGAATCAAGCACGGCCAGGAAGTGCGCTGTGAGATCAGGCGGGTCCGCAACCCCAAGCAGCTGCGGCTGTACTGGGCGCTGATCGACGCCTGCTGGCAGCACCAGGACTGCTACGCGACCAAGCAGGACTTGAGCGACGTCATCAAAGTGGCCGTGGGCCACTCGGACGAAGTAGTTACCAAGTCGGGGAAAGTGGTTGCGCGGCCCAAGTCGGTCTCCTTCGGCAACATGCCCCAGGATGCCTGGGAGGAGTTCTTTGGCCGCGTGATCCAGTTCGCCTGTGAGCGGATCATCCCGGGGACCGACGACGAGGACCTGCGGGCGCATCTGGAGGAGCTGGTCAGGTGAAGCCCGAAAAGGACTTCTTGCAGTCGGTGAGGGATATGGCAAGGCTGTCCGGCTGGATGGCGTACCACACCTACCGCAGCGACCGCAGCGAGCCGGGCTTTCCCGACTTGGTTCTATGCCGTCCGCCGAGAGTCGTTTTTGCCGAACTGAAGACGGAGAAGGGCAAGGTCTCCGCCTGCCAGAAGCTCTGGCTTGACAACCTCAAGAAGTGCGAAGGCGTGAGTGTGTTTCTGTGGCGGCCGTCGGACTGGGATTCGATTGTGGAGCAGTTGCGGCGGAGGACATGAGCGTTATGGAACTGACGATTGCAGTTGTAGTGTTGGCGGCCTGTGCGCTGCTGTTTAGGGGCTGTGCTCACCGCCGTACCACGAGGCCGCGCAAGGACGAGGAAGGGGCCTATGTGCGCTGCCTGGGGTGCGGGTCTCGGATCGCCGCGCCGCTGTGGGACGAGGCGGGGGAGGTTTGATGGGGTTCTGGTGTCGTGAGGACTGGAAGGAAGCGCTTGTGTGGATGGGCTCGCTCGCAGAGATTGCTTTTGGCGTTTACGGACTCAGGGAAGGCTACGAGGTGTTTGGGCAGCGATGGTGGGTGCCCATATTCATCTATCTGCCGTCTGTGGGCGTGGGTCTGTGGGGCGTATCTGTGGTGTGGCGGGTGGGGAACTTTCGTCACGATGTGGGGGACATACTGGGCGACGCACTCGACCGCCGTGACTCACGAATCAAGAATGCAGCTGATGGAAATACAGCGTCTGACCTTGGTGTTCGACGTGAGGCAGGCGATGAGTAGCACCGTTACCCGGCGGTAACGAACGGAATGATCCAAATGAAGCAGGACATGACCTTTACTCGCGGGAGGATTGAACCGGATGCTCCGCCGCCAGGGGCCCAAGGGTCGCCAGTTTTCTCTCTGTCCGCTCGGGCTGCCTTGCGCCTATCGGCAGTCCGCCACCGATATCAACCGGGAGGATCGCGTGGCTCGCCTTGGCGACGACGCCAGGCAAACATCGACTTGGACCAAGACGAGCGAGGGGGCTTCCGGATGAAGCAGGACAACGGTTTCCTCGGCTGGCGCTTCCAACTTGACATGCCGCCGATAGTCTCCATCTTTTCGTACCGACTTGACTTCGTATCTTCGGGGGATCACGGCTCCCAGGGCTGTGCCGTACCGTCTCTCAGGCAAGACCTGAAGCGACTGTTTGAGCCCGACGAGATAGTCGCGGCGCTTACACTCTCGGCCCAGCCGCACGCCAGCCAACAGCCATTTGCTAGCGTCCTGCTCGCCCAGCGTGAGGTGGAGCGCCACAGGGTTGTTTTGACGCTCAGCACATGGAATGGCCTTGATGTTTATCTTTGGAGCGAAAATCCGAAACATGGTCACGATCCGAACCACGGAAGTGGCCCAGGGCAACAATCAATCGATCAAGATTTCCTCCTGTGCCTGAACCTCGTTCAGGGGGATCGCGGGGCGGCTTCCCCACAGAGGCCGCTCCGCAACTCAACACTATCACAAGGAAGTCGGGACACATTGACAACGGCGCACAGATGGGTTACGGTGTCGGTGTCGCGGCAAAATCCGCGGCCGGGATTCCAGTCCCGCTACCGCAAGCGCCCTGGCGCTCGATCTGTAGCGCCTTTTTCGTGCCCGCTATGGCGGGCCGGGCGGGGGCGTCTTCGGACGCGCCGCTTGCTTGTGGGCGGTAACTGGAACCCTGTTCGGTCCGCCACCCTTTGCCGATTCCAGTCGGTCGGTGGCGATCCGCAAGGAGCCGCCCATGCACAAGCAGCCCCCGAAGTCCGCGTTTCAACACCCCCTGTTTCCTCCCCCGGTAGCCGAGATCATCGAAGCCTCTCCGGGCGTCAGGCTCAACGGCAACACCGAGACCGCCTGGAAGCTGGTCGCCAATCTCAACTATCACAGCGGCGCCGACGTGTTGGTTCTGGCGCTGGCCATCGGCTGCCTGTGCCGTGCACTGGCCGAGCGGACCGGCAACGACCTGGACGAGTCCGACCGGAACGGGCCCGGCTGGGTCTCTTAGCAAAGGGGAAAGAGCGATGAAACGCCATCCCCTATCCGTCGTCTGGGGCGACATGCCGCCTGGCCAGTTCCAGGAGCTGGTGGAGGATGTTCAGAAACATGGTGTCCGTGAACCGATTGTCTGCCATGACGAACTGATTCTGGACGGCTGGCACCGCTTCCGGGCCGCCGCGAAGGCGGAGAAGACATGCAAGTTCATCCCCTTGCCGGAGGGCGAGGACCCGGCCGACTTCGTGATCGCCAAGAACATGCATCGGCGTCATCTGACCATAGGACAACGGGCGATGATCGCGGCGAAGATTGCTGACCTCAAGCGTGGAGGAGACCGGAAATCAGATCAAAGCGCAAATTTGCGCTTTGATTTTGATCATATTACCCATGCTGATGCTGCTCGGAAGATGGGGGTGTCAGAGCGGTCCGTAGATACCGCCAGCACCATCCGCGAACAGGCCGACCCGGAAACGGTCATGGCCGTCGAGCGTGGCGAGATGTCGGTGAACGCCGCCGCGCGCAAGGCCCGGGGCGAGGACTCCGAACCCAAGCCCTCTAAGGCCACGCCCGCAAGTGCCGCCAAGCTCCACAAAGAGAACGGGCTTCTGGAGGCCGAGCTGACCGAGGCCAAGCTCGAACTCAACGAGATCCGCACGAAGAACGACGAGCTCGAGGAGCGCATCGCCTTCGTCCAGGCCGAATCCGCGCCCGTCGCGGCCGTGCGCGAGGAGAAGTTCAACAACTACCGCGCCCACATCCAGACGCTCAAACACTCGGTTTACCGCTGGCAGACCCAGTTCCAGGAATCGAATGCCGAGAACAAGGCGCTGAGGCGGCGCCTGCGGGCCCTGGGGGAGAACATCCGGCCATGATCCCCGAGCCGCGCGACTACCAATTCCGATCCATAGAATCCCTGCGGCAAGGGATACGCGACGGCCATCTGCGCCAGATCCTCTGTATTCCCACAGGCGGAGGCAAGACGATCTGTAGCGCGTACCTGATCGCCGAGGCCGTCGCCAAGGGCAGCAAGGCGGTCTTTGTCTGCGACCGCGTGGCGCTGGTCAACCAGACTTCGAAGGTATTCACCGAATTTGGCATCACGCACGGCGTGGTGCAGAGCAAGAACACGTTCGGGCGCTCGCTGCCGGTGCAGATCTGCTCGGCCCAGACGATCGAGGCGCGGGGCTTCTGGCCGGATCTCGATCTAATCATCGTGGATGAATGTCATTCCCAACGCAAGGCCGTGCTGGAGTTTGTCACCGCGATCGGCAAGCCGGTGATCGGCCTCACGGCCACGCCCTTCAGCGCAGGGTTGGCTCAGACCTACTCGCGGGTGGTGAACGTCACCACCACCGACAAGCTCATCGCCGACAAGTGGCTTGCTCCGCTGAAGGTGTACGCGGCCAAAGAGATCGACATGAAGGGGGCGAAGACCACTGGCGGCGAGTGGCTGAGTTCGGAAGTCGAGCAACGCGGCTCTAAGATCGTCGGCGATATCGTCGCGGAGTGGCAAGACAAGACCGGCAAGCACTTCTCCGGGCCGGTCAAGACAATCGGCTTCTCGGCCACCGTCGAGCACGGCGAGGAGCTGTGCCGCGCTTTCCAAGCGGCCGGTCATGATTTCCGGCAGGTCTCCTACAAGGACGGCAACGACGAGTCGAGAGCGAAGTTAATCGAGGCTTTCCGGTGCGGGGAGGTGTTGGGACTGATCAGCTGTGAAGCCTTGGCGAAAGGATTCGATGTGCCCGACATCCAATGCGGCATTGCCGCGCGGCCTTATCGCAAGTCGCTGGCGGCCCACATTCAGCAGATCGGCCGGGTGATGCGCCCGGCACCGAACAAGGACTTTGCCCTGTGGCTCGATCACGCGGGAAATTACCTGGGATTTCTCGACGAGACGCTGGAGTTTTTCGCCCAGGGCGTGAACGAGCTCGACGATGGCGAGCGGGGCCGCGTGGTGCGCAAGCAGTTCCGAGCTACCGAAGCGCCCAAGTGCCACCGCTGCGGCTACGTCTGGGGCCTCGACGAGGAAGCGGATCTGTGTCCCTCGTGCGGGCTGGAGCGGGGCCGCGGCCGCTCGCGGGTGGCGGTGCTCCCGGCCGCATGGAGGAGGTCGAGGGGGCCGCGGGACGCAACCAGGACTGGGCCGCGGACAAACGGTTCGTCTGGCAGCACATTCAGCGCATTGCGACCGAGCGGCAGCTCGGCGATCCGAAGGCCGCCCGCAAGTTCGCCCTGGCGCAATACCGCAATTGGTTCAACGAGTGGCCGCATGGCAATTACCGGCCCGCCTGGGCTCCGGCGGACCCGCGCGTGGAATCGCGCGTGAGGCGGCAACTCAACAAGTGGTGCAGGCGGCAATACGCCATCCAGCGATCGGTCAAGGCGAGGGCCTCAGCATGACGGAACCAACCACGGACCAGGTAGCCCAAGCGCTCGAGTGGATCTCGCCGGAGGACCGCGACACCTGGGTGCTCATGGCGATGGCCTGCTGCTCGGCGCTGGGCGACGACGGGTGGCGGATATGGAACCACTGGTCGCAGGGCTCGGACAAATACCGTCCCCGGGACGCTGTTGCGGTCTGGCGCTCGGTGCGGTCCGAAGGAGGCGTCACGGTTGGGAGCCTGTTCGAGATGGCCCGGCGCGCCGGCTGGCGGCCGAACGCGGCGGGTGGATTCCGGCCACATCGACAACGTACGCATCGGTCCCCGCCAGTCTCCACCGGCCCCTCGCACGAAGAGGCGGCGGCGAGGGCAGAGGAGATGATGGCCGAGGCTAAGCTCGACACGCACCCCTATCTGGCGCGGAAGGGATTTCCCGACCACAAGATGCTAGTACTCGGCGAGGCCCTGCTGGTTCCGATGCGGCCCATCGAGGACTACACGCAGGTTTCCAGCCTGCAACTGATCCGGCCCGACGGCTCCAAGCGCTTCCTGAAAGGCGGCCGCGCGAGTGGCTGCGTGTATTGCCTTGGATCAGGGTATGAGCAGTGGTGGTGCGAGGGGCTGGCTACCGGCCTGTCAGTTCTGGCCGCGCTTGATACGCTCTATCGCCGTGCGCGGGTCACGGTCTGTTTCTCGGCCTCGAATCTCGCCAAGGCGGCGCGGCGCGGAATCGTGATCGCCGACCACGACGCGAATAGCGGTGCTGGAGAGAAAGCGGCGCGGGCCACGGGGCTTCGCTGGTGGATGCCGCCCGAGCCGGGCGACGCCAACGACTTTCATCAGGCGCACGGCGTAGAGGCGTTGGCTCAGGAGTTGAGACGAGTTCAATGGAAGCGCTTACGGGTGGCGGCGTGAGTCCGGCCACGGAGCGGCACTACTCGCCGGGCGAGCTGGCCGAGATGTGGGGTGTGTCAGCCGCAACGATTCGCCGCTGGTTCTACCAGGAGCCGGGCGTCGTCAGGTTTGGTAGCGAAGGTCAATTGGACAAGCGGCGCAAGATCCTGCTTCGGATTCCGGCGAGTGTTGCTCAGCTAGTCCATGAGCGGCTGGTGGTGAAATGATGCTGCGGATGCCAAGATGCCGTAGACTGGAGCGCATGCTCACCCTCTACCGCCGCCATGCGTCCTCCTGCAAGCATCACAAGGCAGGTGCGGCACATCTTAAGTGCGACTGTCCGCTGTGGGCCTGGGGCTCGTTGCCGAACGGCCAGTGGGTCAGAAAAGCGCTTAGCACCCGAAGCATGGCCGAGGCCCGCCGAACCGTTGAGCGATGGGAGCGCGACCAGCGCACCGGCGCCCCGCCTTCGGTCGGGTTCGCAGCTGAGGCGTTCTTGGCAAGACACAAGGATTCGGCGCGGTCTACTCGTATCAAATACTCCAAGATCATGAAGCTGTTTTCCGCGTTTTGCGAGCGTGCTGGTTACGACAGGATCGACAGCATCGCTGTGGAGGTTTTCGACCGTTACCACGCAACCCGCGATATTGCCCCTCTGGCCTGGGCCAAGGAACTTCAGGTGTTGCGTTCTTTCTGCGAGTTCTGTGTGCGGCGAGAATGGATGCGGCGGAATTTCGCCAAGGAAGTCGAGAGCCCCAAGGGACTGCAACCTGCGGACCGGGAGCCGTATAGCGAAGAAGAGATGGTGGCGATCCTGAATGCATGCGATGCCATCGGGAAGCGGCCCTATGAACGGCTCAGAGCCCGCGCGATGGTGCTTGTGATGCGCTACACAGGGCTATCCATCCGCAACACCTTTCTACTGCGCAGGGATCAGATCCGCGATGGTTACCTGGGAGTCCGCCGCGCAAAAAACGGGAAACCGGTAAGGGTGCTTGTCACGTCGGACCTACAATCAGCTCTTGACGCTGTTCCGCTGCCAAGCAGAGCCCCGGATTCAAGCTGTCCTTATTTTTTCTATAGCGGTCGTGACGAGATCGCTATAGAGTACGCGCAGCGGTCGGTTGAAGGCACCATGCGCGCCTTGTTCAGACGTTCCGGAGTCAAGAATGCGAAGACGCATAGATTTCGCCACACGCTAGCGACGAGAATGCTGGAGAAGGGGGCGTCTCTCGAGGATGTTGCGGCGCTGCTTGGGAATTCGGCGCGCATCGTTGAGAGATATTATGCGAAGTGGTCCCCAGGGCGGCAGGCCAGAATTGATCGCTACTTCAGGGCCGCTCACGGCATTAGCGAAGAGACAAACACAGTACAATGATCGTTGTACACCAGTTGTACATGCGTGCCTCCACGATGGATGACTCATTGAAAACAAAGGGTGACAAGTTGGTGCTGGAGGTGGGGGTCGAACCCACATGCCCAGTGAAGGGCGCCGGATTTTGAGTCCGGTGCGTCTGCCAGTTCCGCCACTCCAGCAGGTTGGGGATGAACAGGTCGGGGCGAGCGCGGTGTCGCGGGGGCGAAGCCGCCGCTCACTGACGCCATTGTAACGGTCGAAGGGAGAGCTTGTCTTGCCCGCATGCGGCCGTAAGAACTCTGCCGCGCGTTCGCAACGGGTCTGTGTGTGGCGGAGGAAGGGACGCCGGGCCGAGGAAGATCGACCGCCGCGACACGGATTCCTGACACGAGCGAGAATCTGGGGGCACCTTAACCTGCTGATATAATCAAAGTTGTCCCGTCTGGCGTGTGCGGTCCCGCGCTTCAACCGCTTTTTCCTCCTATCGATTGTTTCGGCGTGGATTCTTGCCGATACAGCCTGCGTTCGCACCGAGAAACCGCCGCCGGTGCCGCTGGCGACGAAGACGGCCGGCCTCGAAGGGCTGACCTCCAAGCTCAACGGTCTCGGTAGAATCGAGTCGCTCCGCTCGCGGGTCCGCCTACAAATCTCGGTACTGACCGACGACCGCCAAAAGATCAGAGCGTACCCGGAATCCGACGGGGTGGTTCTGATCGACCGGCCTTCCTCGATCCGCGTACGTGCGGAGTTTCCCGTCGTGGGTTCGACCGTGTTCGATATGACGTCGGACGGGACGACGTTCAGCGTCCACCTACCGACAAAGAACCGCTATCTGGTGGGGCTCAACGAGCTGAGCAAACCGTCCAAAAAACGAGAAGAGAACGTGCGGCCTCAGCACATTCTCGAAGCGCTGATAGTCGACCCACGAAGAGCGGACGAGGAGATCGCGGTCCTCGAGAACGCCAGCCACGGCCTGAGAGCCTATCACGTGGTTGTCCTCATCCGCAAAACTGAGTTCGGGCACAGACTGAGCCGCAAGATATGGTTCGACCGCGTGAACCTCGATATCGCCCGGCAGCAGATCTATGACATCCACGGCAACGCGGTCACCGACGCCTGGTACCGTGAATGGACACCCGGCGAGCCGACGGCCTTTCCGAACGTGATCGAGATCAGCCGTCCCGACGATGGTTACGAGTTGACGGTGCGCTTCCTCAGAATCCACATGAACGTCGACGTGCCCGAGGATGGGTTTCTCTTGAACCCCCCGGAAGGCGTAAAGATCGAAGAGATCGGCCAATCCGACAAGGAAGACAGTAGCGAGAACTAGCTCATGATCGGCCGCATGGTCACCAGCAGCCTTCGCCATCGGCCGATGCGAACAGGCCTTAGTGTGCTTGCCATCGCCATGGAGGTGACGATGATTCTGATGATGGCGGGCATGGCGGAGGGCCTACTGGAAGAGTCGCAGCGCCGAACCCGCGGCATTGACGCGGACATTCTCATCCGACCGTCATCGAGTAGCGCCGTGATGAGCCTAACCTCGGCGGACATCCCATCGAAGCTGACCGAAGTCTTGAAGGAACGATACCCGGACATTCAGATGGCGGTCGGCATGACGGTCATTTCCGAGGGCGATCTACAGACAGTGACCGGGGTCGATTGGATGGGCTTCACCGAGATGTGCGGCGGTATCCACTACTTTCAAGGCGGCCCTCCGCAGGGTCCTTACGACGCGGTGGTCGACGAGGTCTACGCGCGGTACCGAAAGATCAACGCCGGGGACTCTGTGCGACTGCTGAACCAGAACTTTCGCGTGGCCGCGGTGGTCGAGTCAGGCAAGATGTCCCGCATCTTTATCCCGATCGAGACGATGCAGGAGCTGATGGGATGGCAGGGTAAGTTCAGCCAGATCTTCCTCAAGCTGCACGATGCGTCGCAGACGGAGAAGGTCGTCGGGCAGATCAGCGAGCTGTTGCCGACGTACCCCGTTTACGGTGTAGAAGAGTTTCTCTCGCAGGTCGCAAGCGGTGTTCGGGAAGTGTCGTCGCAATTCGTGAACATGATCATCGCCATAGCCGTGGTCATCGGCTTTCTCGTAGTGCTGCTGTCGATGTACACGGCCATCCTGGAGCGTGCCCGCGAAGTCGGGATCTTGAAATCGCTCGGGGCGTCGCAGGGCTTCATCGTCGGCGTTCTTCTGCGTGAGACCCTGGCGGTCTGTGCCGTGGGTATAGCGATGGGCCTCGGGATCACCCACTTGGTTCGGACGGCGGTGGAAGCGAATTTCCCGCTGATCACGGTCCTTATCGGGCGGGAGTGGATCGTGGCGGCGAGCCTGCTTGCGGTGATCGGCTCGACACTAGGGGCGGCTTATCCCGCCGCCCGCGCAGCACGGCAGGACCCGATCAGCGCTTTGACTTACCACTGAGAAGCGACGTGTCAGAAAGCCACATCATCGAAGTGCGGGCTTTGCGCAAGGTCTATCACATGGGCGGCGTGGAGGTGGCGGCGCTTCGGGGCGTTGATCTACAAGCACGGGCGGGTGAGTTTCTGGCGATTTTGGGCCCGTCGGGATCGGGCAAGTCCACGCTCTTTCACATCATAGGCGGCCTCACCCCTCCGACAGACGGCGTCGTGAAGGTGAACGGCCGCGACCTGGCCGACATGAGCGACCGCGAGCGGACCCGGTTGCGCCGTCAGACGGTGGGCTTCGTCTTTCAGAAGTTCAATCTGCTGCCCACGTTGACCGCGCGCGAAAACATCGACATAGCCAAACACATTGCCGGCAGGCCGGGTGCCGACGATGAGATGTTCAAAGGGGTGCTCGGGATGCTCAACATCGGTCACCGGCTGCATCACAAGCCTTACGCGTTGTCGGGTGGCGAGCAGCAGCGGGTGGCCATTGCCCGAGCGGTGGTGAACCATCCTCGCATTCTGCTCGCGGACGAACCTACAGGCAATCTCGACACTGAGAACTCGATGGCCGTGCTCGACATACTCAAAGAGCTCAACCAGCGCTTTGGCCAGACGATTCTGATGATTACTCACAATCCCGAGGCGGCTGCCTATTGTGCCGAGCGCACCTTCCACATGAAGGACGGAAGAATCAGCGAGTCCTAAGGCCTGCCGCGCGAGGAGCCGAGACCAGGTTTGAGGGGCCCCTAAGGCGATGTATCGGGCTGGGCAAACTGACGGAGCCGCCGGCTGCGGCTGGGGTGGCGGAGCTTACGTAACGCTTTCGCTTCGATTTGGCGGATGCGTTCCCGCGTGACGGCGAAGCTCTGTCCGACTTCCTCGAGTGTATGTTCGCTGCCGTCGTCCAGGCCGAAGCGCATCTTGATGACCTTCTCCTCCCGAGGCGTCAGGCTCCTGAGGACGTGAGCCGTTTGTGCACGGAGGTTAAGGTTGATGACGGCGTCGGCGGGTGAGGCCTGCTCCTGGTCTTCTAGGAAGTCACCTAGATGGGAGTCGTCTTCCACGCCGATGGGTGTTTCAATCGAGATCGGCTCCTGCGCGATCTTGAGGACCCGGCGTACCTTGTTGACGGGAATATCCATCGCCTCGGCCAGCTCGTCGTTGGTGGGTTCGTGTCCGAGTTCCTGCACCATACCCCGAGCCGTGCGGATCAGTTTGTTGATGGTCTCGATCATGTGTACCGGGATGCGAATGGTGCGGGCCTGATCTGCGATCGCTCGGCTGATCGCCTGGCGGATCCACCATGTGGCGTAGGTCGAGAACTTGTAGCCCCGCCGATACTCGAACTTGTCCACGGCCTTCATGAGACCGATGTTGCCTTCCTGGATGAGGTCGAGGAACTGCAGGCCGCGGTTGGCATATTTCTTGGCGATCGAAACTACCAGGCGCAGGTTGGCTTCGACCAACTCGCGCTTGGCAGCTTCTGCTTCCCTTTGACCGTCACGGATGACTTGCAAGGTGCGGCGCAGCTCACTGGAACTGGCGCCCGCCTCGTTCTCGAGGAGCGTGATCTTCTGCCGCAGGGACCGTATCTCGCTCTTCACGCGGCGATGTTCGTCGCCGCGCGCGGTCTTTTCCAGTTGCCGTTGCGCCGCGGCCAGGGGCCGCTCAAGCCCCTTTAGGCGCTGTACGACGTCCTCGATGCAGCCGACGAATCTCACTTGCTGCTTGGGCGTGATTTCGAGGCCCCGCAAGATCTGCGAGATCCGAACGCGGCCTCGCGCCAACTCCATTCGTCTGCGCCGCTTTTCGGAGGGTTTGCGCGTCTCGGAAGTGACTTGCAGCCGCAGCCGCTGCTGCTCGCAACGTTGGAATATGCGAGCCACTGCACCCACGATCTTCAAGACCTCCTCGGTCTTCGATAGCAAGAGGTCTTCGGTGATCTCATCGATGTTGAGAGAGATCACTTCTCGTATGGAAAGAGACGCTCTGGAGAGCTCGTCGCCGAGGACGAGGAACTCACGGACGACACGCGGACAACGGAAGGCAGCCTTTGCAACCGCGCGCTTGCCGCGCTCGATGCGGCGGGCGATCTCCACTTCGCTCTCTCGGGTCAGCAGCGGAGCCGCCCCCATCTCGCGCAGGTAGACGCGGACCGGGTCTCCGGCTTTTTGCTCCACCCCCTCAAGCGCAGCGCCTATGCCGGCCCCTTCCTCCGACCGGTCCTCGGCCTTGGCTCCGCCCGCTGTCACGTCGGAGGACGGAGCCGAGGCATCGATTTCGCTCGAACTGAAGTCCTCCAACAGCCGGTCGACTTGCTCAGCCTTGCGGAGGTTTTTTTGGATGTCCTGATTCATTAGCCGCCTCGAAGTCGAAGGGTTCGAAGCTATCTGGCCGGAAGCCTCGGGTGAGCAGTCGCCCGGTCAGCACACCGAGCACAGGGCAACGGCAAAAGAACGGGCACTACCCTAACCCGGGGGTGAGCGAGTAGTCCACTCTGAGGTTGATCTTCACATTCTACAACCAGTCCCCCCACTCACGCAGCCCCTCATCGGTCTGTATGAATCCTACCTCGAGTTCGCGACGAGTCTTAGTGATTCGGATGCGAGGACGCCGGGCTACCCAAGACGGATTCGCAGCAGCCCAGGTCCCCTGGTTCGGACGGACAGCCTTGCCTTGCCGATGCACCTTGCAGTCGGACTGCCGCGAGCGGGCCGGGCGACCTCATCGGTCCGGCGCCGCGAGAGTTTGAGGCTGAGGCAGACTGCCGATGCGTCTGCCGATTGCTTCGAGGTCTTTCTTTTTTCGAAGTAGTTCGAGAGCCTTGGTGTGATCGCCCTCTTTCTCCGCACCGGCGATGTCGAGAGCGACGGCGCGATAGTGCCGCTGCCAGCCCTGACGTTGGAGGGCCTCGAGCGCTTGACGCCCGTCCTCGACCGACAGGCCGTAGCGGTCCTGACTGAAAACGATGCGGGAGAGCATTTCACGGTCCTTTGACTCGAGCCGGCCCTCCACGGCCGAGAACTGAAACCCTTCTCCTCGTTGGACCACCGCCTCCAAAGACTCGAGGATCCGACGGCCCGGAAGTTGGTTCTCCTGGGCCAACGCAACCGCGTCGGCAAGCAAGTTCTGTCGGGCCTCCTCCGACTCGAGGAACAGTCCCAACAGGAGACGTTCACCGGGAGAGAGAATGTCGTCTGTAGAGATGGCCAGCGGTGCGCTACGGCGTTCGGAGGCGAAGCGCCGAAAGTGTTCCAAGACGAGACCGGATTCCAAGCCGAGCTGTTCGGCTAGCTCGTTAGCGAGCGCGACGCGCCTAATCTTGTCGCGCAGCAGGTTGATAGCAGGCACGAGATCCTGGAAGGCAGCCACGCGGCCGTCGGCCGTCCGAGTATCGTGTTTTCCGCGCGCGCGCTCCGCCAGCCAGAAGTAGTAGTCTGGCGCGTGGCCGAGCAATTCTCGGTAGCGCTCCCCACCGTGGCGGCGGCAGAAGTCATCCGGGTCGAGTCCGTCAGGCAGAGTCAGGACGCGGACCTTGAGATCCTGTTCGAGAAGAACCTCGATGGAACGCTCCGTGGCACTTTGGCCGGCTTGGTCGGCATCGAAGTTGACGATCACGGTCTCAGCGTGACGGCGAATCATTCGTGCTTGCTGGGGCGTGAGTGACGTGCCGCAACTCGCCACGGCAAGTGAAACGCCGGCCCCGTCGACGCCGATCACGTCCATGTAACCCTCGACCAAGAGTGCGCGATTCTCGCGGCGGACGGCCTCCTTGGCTCGATGTAGGTTGTAAAGAACGGAGTGTTTCTTGTAGATGGGGGTCTCCGGAGAGTTGAGGTACTTGGCCTGCTGGTCGCCCCGCAAAGCACGGCCTGCAAAAGCGACGACCTTCCCCCGCTCGTTGTGGATCGGGAACATCAGGCGGCCGCGAAACCGGTCGAAGTATCCGCTGCCGTCATTGCGCCTGAGAATCAGGCCCGAGGACTCCATGTGCGGGCGGCTCATACCCTCGCGCTCGACGACCCGGAGTAACAACGATCCGGAGTCCGGAGCGAAACCCAGACCGAACCGCTCTTGGGTCTCGGCCGAGACGCCCCGCTTGTCGAGGTAAGCACGAACACTGCTGCCCATCGGTCCGATGAGTTGCTTGCGAAACAGGTCCTGGGCCAACTCGTGAATGCGATGTAGGGCGGCACGAAGCCGGGCGTCCGCGTCACCGGACCCTCCGGTTCGCCTTGCAGGTATGGGAATACCGTGGCGCTCCGCAAGCATCTCGAGGACCTCGGGAAAGCTGAGGCCTTGCATCTCCATCACGAAGTTGAAGACATCGCCTCCCTTACCGCAGCCGAAACACTTGTAGATCTGAAGCCTCTCGTTGACATTGAACGAGGGGGTTTTTTCGTTGTGGAACGGACACAGGCCGGCGTAGTTGTCGGCGCCGCGTTTCTTCAAGCGCACCGACTCGCCGACGACACCGACGATGTTGACCGACGACTTGACGTGCTGTGCGAAGTCCATCCGCTTCTATCGTAGCCTAGGCGTAGTTCTGCTACCGAACCCTCCGTCCACCCGATACGCGGCGTCTCGCGTATGAGTGGAGGGGGCTTCGGAAAGCGTCAGCCTAGTCTCTGGTCAGCAGTGGGCTACGCGGAGGTCGCTGCTGAGAGAACCCCGGAGAATAGTCGGTAGGAAGCCCTTCTCCGTAGCCCGGGATACCGCTGAGGTATTCGACCTCGGGCACGACCTCAGTAGGCTCGTCCTCGCCGGCGATCTTCACCTTGCGATACATCTGGAGTCCCGTACCGGCCGGGATCAAGCGTCCGACAATGACGTTCTCTTTGAGACCGCGCAGGTAGTCTACCTTGCCGCTGACGGCGGCTTCGGTGAGCACGCGGGTGGTCTCCTGGAAGGAGGCTGCGGAGATGAAGGAGTCGGTTGCCAGCGAGGCCTTGGTGATGCCCATCAGCAGAGGACGTCCCACGGCCGGCTGCCGGCTGTCACCGCGCAGGATGTCATTGGTTTTCTGGAACCTGAACTTGTCGACCACCTCTTCGAGCAGGAAGTCGGAATCGCCGACGTCCTCGACCTTGATCCACCGCATCATCTGACGAACGATGACCTCCAGGTGCTTGTCGTTGATGGTAACGCCCTGTAGCCGGTAAACCTCCTGGATTTCGTTCACGAGGTACTTTTGTAGCTCCTTTTCGCCGAGGACGGCCAAGATGTCGTGCGGGTCGCGAGGACCGTCCATGAGAGGTTCACCGGCACGAACGCGCTCTCCCGGTTGGACGTTGATGTGCACGCCCCGAGGAAGCGAGTACTCGCGCTCTTCGCTATTGTCGGCGACGACGTAGATCTTCCTCTGCCCTTTCACGAGCTCGCCATAACGAACCTGACCGTCGATTTCCGACATCACAGCCGTTTCCTTGGGCCGGCGGGCCTCGAAAAGCTCGACGACGCGCGGCAGACCGCCGGTGATGTCTTTCGTCTTGGTGGTCTCTCGAGGGATCTTGGCCACGACGTCGCCAGCGTGGATCTCCTCGCTGTCGCGCACCATCAAATGCGCATTGGTCGGGATCAGGTACTTCCGCAGCACCTCGTTTTTGGCGTCACGGATTTCGATCTGGGGTTGCCGTTTCTCGTCAGGCGAATCGGTAACCACCCACTGCGACAGGCCAGTGACTTCGTCCACCTGCTCTTGCAGGGTGACACCTTCCTGCAGGTCGGTAAAGTGGCAGTGTCCGCTGACCTCGGTGAGGATCGAGAACGTATAAGGATCCCACTCGAGCAGGATTTTGTGTCGGGAGACTGCCTGGCCGTCTTCGACGCGCAGCTTGGCCCCATATACCACCTGGTAACGCTCTTTCTCGCGCTCCTTCTCGTCGACCACAGCCACGATGCCGTTGCGGTTCATGGCCACCAGATCACCGTCTTTACTGTGGACGCTGGTCACGTTGATGAACTTGGCGAAGCCTTCGGACTTGGCGTCCTGTGTGGACTGCTCGCTGACGCGGGTCGCGGCGCCCCCGATGTGGAAGGTACGCATCGTCAACTGCGTACCGGGCTCTCCGATCGACTGTGCCGCGATCACCCCGACTGCTTCGCCGCCCTCCACCAGCCGTCCAGTGGCGAGGTTGCGGCCATAGCACATGCGGCAGACGCCGCGCTCAGACTCGCAAGTGAGAACCGACCGAATCTTCACGCGCTCGATACCGGCCGCTTCGATGCCGGCCGCGAGCGGCTCGGTGATCTCCTGACTGACCTCGACCACCCTGTTGCCCTCGTAGTCTTTGATCTCCTCACACGACACACGCCCGACAATGCGGTCTCGCAGCGACTCGATGATCTCACCGGACTCGACGATCGGTTCGACGTAGATACCGTCGCTCGTGCCGCAATCGGCCTCGGTAATGATCACGTCTTGGGCCACGTCGACCAGGCGTCGTGTAAGATAGCCCGAATCCGCTGTCTTGAGAGCTGTATCGGCGAGACCCTTCCGCGCACCGTGGGTAGAAATGAAGTACTGCAGCACGTTCAAGCCCTCGCGGAAGTTCGCGGTGATGGGGGTCTCGATGATCTCACCGCTCGGCTTGGCCATGAGACCGCGCATGCCGGAGAGCTGGCGGATCTGCTGTTTGGAGCCGCGGGCGCCGGAGTCAGCCATGATATAAATCGGATTGATCGACGTGCCGCTCACGTCGCTCGATTCCAGCCCCGTGAACATCTCGTCGGAAACACGCTCGGTCACCTTTGACCAGATTTCGATGATTTTGTTGTAGCGTTCGCCGTGCGTGATGGCGCCGTCGAGGTACTGCTGCTCGACCGACATCACCTCTTTCTGCGCACCCTTAACGAGGCGCATCTTTTCGGCGGGGACGACCATGTCGTCGATGCCGATGGAGATCCCGGCCTTGGTGGCGTAGTAGAACCCCATGTCCTTCAGCTCGTCGATCATCGTGACGGTCTTCTCACGGCCCAACCGCAAGTAACAAAACTGCACCAACTGGGTCAACCCCTTCTTCTTGATCAAGCCGTTGACGAACGGCATCTCATCGGGAAGGTGATCGTTGAGGATCACACGCCCGACCGTGGTCTCCATGTGTTGTTTGGTGTACTGTACGGGCTCGGTTTGGAGGATGTTTTGGTTGTCAAAGCTGTGCGTCAAGTCGATCACGGGACCCGAGTAATACAGCTTGATGGGCGTGAGGGTCTCGACTTCCCCCATCTCCAAGGCCAAGAGCACTTCTTCCATGCTGGCAAAGGTGCGTCCTTCGCCGCGCGAACCGGGCTTGGTCTTGGTTAGGTAGTAGCTGCCGAGCACCATATCCTGGGTGGGCGTGGTGATCGGCGCCCCGTTGGCAGGCGACAGGATGTTATTGGCGCTCAGCATCAAGACTTCGGCCTCAACCTGCGCTTCGGGCGAAAGAGGGATATGGACGGCCATCTGGTCGCCGTCAAAGTCAGCATTGAAAGCGGTACAGACCAGCGGGTGGATCTTGATCGCCTTCCCTTCGACCAAGACCGGCTGAAAGGCCTGGATGCCCAGACGGTGCAGCGTCGGCGCGCGGTTAAGCAGCACCGGATGGTCCTTGATGACCTCTTCGAGGATGTCCCAAACTACGGGGTCCTGCTGCTCGACGAGTTCTTTCGCCTGCTTGATGGTGGTGCAATGCCCGCGCTGTTCGAGGCGCTGGTAGATAAAGGGCTTGAACAGCTCGAGCGCCATCTGCTTGGGCAGGCCGCATTGGTGGAGCTTCAATTCGGGGCCGACCACGATCACCGAACGCCCGGAGTAGTCGACGCGCTTGCCTAACAAGTTCTGGCGGAAACGCCCCTGTTTGCCCTTCAAGGTGTCGGAGAGCGACTTCAGCGGCCGGTTGTTCGCACCTCGCAGGACGTGGCCGCGGCGGCCGTTGTCGAACAACGCGTCGACGGCCTCCTGCAGCATGCGCTTCTCGTTGCGTACGATCACATCGGGCGCGCTCAGCTCGATCAGCTTCTTGAGCCGGTTGTTGCGGTTGATCACGCGGCGGTAGAGGTCGTTCAAATCCGAGGTGGCGAAACGGCCTCCGTCGAGCGGCACGAGCGGCCGCAGCTCCGGCGGAATCACCGGGACCACGTCGAGGATCATCCATTCGGGCTTGTTCCCCGATTTGCGAAAAGACTCGACCACCTTGAGCCGACGCGCAAACTTCAGCTTTTTCTGGACCGAGGTCTCCTCTTTCATCTTCGTGCGGAGTTCGACGGCGAGTTCGTTCAGCTCGATCTTCTTGAGCAACTCTTTGATGCCCTCGGCGCCCATGAGGGCCATGAACTTGCCGGGAACCTCCTGATCGAGCTGCCGCTTGCGCTCATCGGTGAGAACTTCCCCTTCGGTGACACCCGACTCTTCCTCGGCCTGCACCACGATGTAGGCCTCGAAGTAGAGAATGCGCTCAAGTTCACGCAGGGTGATGTCGACCAGCTGGCCGATGCGGGACGGCAACCCCTTGAAGAACCACACGTGCGAGCACGGCGAGGCCAGCTCGATGTGTCCCAGCCTCTCGCGCCGGACGCGGCTCAAGGTCACCTCGACGCCGCACTTGTCGCAGACCACACCGCGGTGCTTCATGCGCTTGTACTTGCCGCACAAGCACTCCCAGTCGGTGACCGGTCCGAAGATCTTGGCGCAAAACAGCCCGTCTCGCTCGGGCTTGAAGGTTCGATAGTTAATCGTTTCCGGCTTGGTGATCTCTCCGTGGGACCAACTCCGGATCTTTTCCGGGGACGCGAGGGCGATACGGATGCTGTCGAAGTCTGAAATCAGATTGACGCGGTCGTATGGGCTGGATCGGTACAAGTGAACCTCCGTCTCCGTCTGAAAACTGCCGACCGAAGTCGCTCCCAAAGATGAGCGCCGGTGCTCCCTAGTCCGCCGCCAGGGCGGTTTCAATCATGTCGTGCTGCTTCTTGATCAACTCGACATCGAGGCAGAGTGACTGGAGCTCCCGGATCAGTACGTTGAACGACTCGGGAACTCCCGGTTCCATGGCCGATTCACCCTTGACGATGGCCTCGTAGATTTTCGCTCGGCCGTAGACGTCATCGGACTTGGCGGTGAGCAACTCCTGCAGGATGTGTGCGGCGCCGTATGCTTCCAGGGCCCACACTTCCATCTCACCGAACCGCTGGCCTCCGAACTGCGCCTTGCCTCCGAGAGGCTGTTGGGTAATCAACGAGTAGGGACCGATCGAGCGGGCGTGAATCTTGTCGTCGACCAGATGAGACAGCTTGAGCATGTAGATATAGCCGACGGTAACCTCCTGCTCGAACGCTTCGCCGGACAGCCCGTCAAAGAGGACAGTCTTGCCGGAGCCCGGCAGGTTGGCGTCGGCGAGCTGCTTCTTGATCATCTCTTCCCCCGGCCCCTCGAATACAGGACAGGCGAAGCGGAGCCCCAAGGCGTGGGCCGCCCATCCCAGATGGGTTTCGAGGATCTGGCCCACGTTCATGCGCGAAGGCACGCCCAGCGGATTCAAGACGATCTCCACCGGCGTGCCGTCCGGCAAGAACGGCATGTCCTCTTCGGGCAGGATGCGCGCGATCACGCCCTTGTTGCCGTGGCGACCGGCCATCTTGTCGCCCACCGACAGCTTGCGCTTCATCGCGATATAGGCTTTCACCATCTTGATCACGCCCGGTGAAAGCTCATCGCCCTTCTTCAATTTGGCAACGCGCTCATCGGTCAGCTTCTCGAGCACCTGGATCTGCCGGACCGTCATCTCCTCGATCTCGTCGATGCTGTGATTGAGTTGAGTGGACTTGTCCCTAATGCGCATCCGCTTGAGGTCCCGCGCCTTCAGGTTGTCGAAAAGCTCGCGCCGGAGGGTGTCACCCTCGGAGAGCAGTTTCTTGTTCGTCCTCTCATCGTGCAGGTCGGCCTGGACCACCTTCCCGCCGAGCAACCCATCCAATCGCTTGGCACGCTCGTCATGGAGGATTCTCTTCTCGTCTTCCAAGTTGCGCTGCAAGCGCGCGATCGTGGACGCCTCGATCGCTTTGGCCCGCTCGTCTTTTTCCTGCCCCTTGCGGGCGAAAACCTTCGCGTCCACGATGATGCCGGAGATACCGGGCGGGCAGTAGAGCGACGCGTCCTTCACGTCGCCCGCCTTCTCGCCGAAGATCGCCCGCAGCAACTTTTCTTCCGGCGTTAGCTGCGTCTCGCCTTTGGGAGTCACTTTGCCGACCAGAATGTCGCCCGGCCGCACGGTCGCGCCGATACGAATGATCCCGCTCTCATCGAGATTGCGAAGGAAGCTCTCGGCGATATTCGGGATGTCGCGAGTGATTTCTTCGGGGCCCAGCTTGGTATCACGCGCCTCCACTTCGAACTGTTCGATGTGGATCGAGGTGTAATAGTCGTCGCGGACCAGCTTCTCGCTGACGAGGATCGCATCCTCGAAGTTGTAACCCCGCCAGGGCATGAAGGCGACCAGCACATTACGGCCCAGGGCCAGTTCGCCGATCGACGTGCCCGGTCCATCGGCCAGCACCTGTCCCCTCGCCACCCGCTCGCCCCTCTGGACGATGGGTTTCTGATTGACGCAGGTGTTTTGGTTCGAACGCTTGAATTTCACCAATTGATAGATGTCGGCACCGACTTCACGCGACATCTGTCCTTCGTGACCGACGCCCTCCACACGGACGATGATCCGCTCCGAGTCGACCGAATCCACCACTCCGTCGCGCTTACACAGAACCACCGCGCCGGAATCGCGTGCCGCCACCTGCTCCATGCCGGTCCCCACCAAGGGGGACTCGGCCCGCAACAGAGGGACCGCCTGGCGCTGCATATTAGAACCCATGAGCGCCCGGTTGGCGTCGTCGTTCTCGAGAAACGGAATCAGACTGGCCGCCACCGACACGAGCTGCTTGGGGCTCACGTCAAGATACTGGATCTCTCCGCGCCGTTTGAGCTGGAAGTCGCCCGCCACGCGGCAGTTGGCCAGCTCCGGCACGATACGGCCCTTGGAATCAACTTCGATGTTCGCCTGCGCAATGACGTACTTGTCCTCCTCCCAGGCCGAGAGATAGTGGCAGTGCGGCTCGTACTTAGGCTGCCGGCTACGGGAAGAGAGCCCCTTGAGTACCTTCTCGAATTGCGAACGCCTGACGACTTGTGCCGCTTCGAAATCAGTGCTGCCTGGGTTGTGAACCAGGACTTCGTCGACCACGACGCCATTCTCAACCCGGCGATAGGGACTCTCGATGAAACCGTACTCGTTGATACGGGCAAAGCAGGAGAGCGAGCTGATGAGTCCGATGTTCGGACCCTCGGGCGTTTCAATCGGGCAGATGCGCCCGTAGTGGGTGGGGTGCACGTCTCGTACTTCGAACCCCGCCCGCTCCCGCGACAAGCCGCCCGGGCCCAAGGCCGACAGACGCCGCTTGTGCGTAATCTCCGATAGCGGGTTGGTCTGGTCCATGAATTGCGAAAGCTGGCTCGAGCCGAAGAATTCCCGGATCGCCGCCATCACGGGCTTGGCGTTCACCAGGTCGTGCGGCATCGCCGTCGACATCTCCTGGTAAACCGACATCTTCTCCTTGATGGCGCGCTCCATCCTCACAAGGCCGATGCGGAACTGGTTTTCCAGTAGCTCGCCTACGGCGCGGACACGCCGGTTCCCAAGGTGATCAATGTCATCCACCTCGCCCAGATTGCGGCGAAGGCGCAGCAGATAGCGGATCGTTGTGTAGAAGTCATTCGCCGTGAGCGTTCGTTCGTCGAGCGACGTCGCGTCGATCGAGTCGTAGAGCTTGATGTTGAACTTCATCCGGCCCACGCGGGAGAAGTCGTACTTGCGGGGGTCGAAGAACATGCCTTTGAAAAGTTGCGTAGCCGTCTCGAGTGTCGGCGGATCGCCGGGACGCAGCTTGCGATAGATTTCGATCAGGGCGTCCTGCTGCACCGTGACCGGGTCCTTCTTGAGGGTTTCCGAGAGGACCACCCCGACTTCATCGCGTTCGGGGAAGAAGATGTTAAACGTCTTCACGTCGGCTTCGAGCAGCTTGGCAACGGTTTCGGCAGTGACCACCGCGTTGGCTTCCGCCAGCACTTCCCCACTCTCTGTGTCGGCTACATCGGCGGCGAAATGCGCGCCTTCGAGGTCTTCGGCCGTGACGGGAAGCCGGCGCACCTTCGCCTTCTGGACTTCCTTGAAAACGTGCGGCGTCAGCTTTCGTCCTTTCGGAACGATCACCTCACCTTTCTTGTCCTCGATCGCCTGGGAAAGCTTCGTTCCGATCAGGCTCTCCGAAACCTGGCGAAACAGCCCCTTGCCGTCTGTGGTGATCTGGTCGACCTGGTAGAAACCGCTCAGAATCTCCTCGTTGGTCTTCAAACCCAACGCACGGAGGAAGACCGTCCCGAGGAACTTCCGCTTGCGGTCGATGCGGACGTGCAAAATGTTCTTCTGGTCGTATTCGAACTCGACCCAGCTTCCGCGGTAGGGGATGATCTTGCCCAAGAAATACGTGCGCCGGTTGGCCGACTCGAAGAACGCGCCAGGAGACCGGTGGAGCTGAGAGACGATGACGCGCTCGGTTCCGCTAATGATGAACGTGCCGTTGTCGGTCATCAACGGGATCTCGCCGAAGAAGACCTCCTGTTCCTTGATGTCGCGAATGGACTTCTCGCCGGTCTCGGGGTCCTTCTCGTAAATGGTCAGACGAATCGTGACCTTGAGCGGCGCGGCGTACGTCATGCCGCGTTCCTGGCACTCCTCGACGTCGTACTTGAGCTTCAGGGCAACCGGGTCGCCGCATTTCGAACAGAAGGTAACGGAGTTGTCGTTGTAGGCGCCGCAGGCCTCGCAAGGGATTTCCGGGGGGCCGTAAGGATCAGTCCGAATAGTCGTTCCACACTTCTTGCAGTTCGCACGCCGATGATGAAGTCCGCGCAGGTGTCCACACTTGCACTCCCAATCGCCGATCGAATAGTCGACGAACTCGAGTTGACTCAAGCCGCGAAAGTCCGAGATCGGGAAAACGGAGGTGAAGACCGCCTGCAGACCGGTGTCGTCCCGCTCGCCCGGCAGCTTGTCCATTTGCAGGAAGCGGGCGTAGGAATCCTTCTGGACCTCAATGAGATTCGGAATCGGGATCGCCGCTTTGATCCGCGAAAAGTCGTGTCTTCCGTTTGGTGAACCGTTGGTGCTAGCTACCATTCAAGATCTCCCGAATCTAGCGATTCGCCCGCTCCATCGGCGTGTTGGGTCACAAAACCTAGCCGGGCGTGGTGGGTATGGAGGTCCATCCGGACCGTCAAGCTGGGCAAGGCCGAAGCGCTGGCTACGCCCCCCGTCCGTACACAAGACGTAAGCGCGAAGCGAGGCATGCCGGCCGGAACGAGAAACCTCAAGATCGACAGTATGGCGGGCCTCCTGAGCCCGCTCATGAATCGAAGAGAGGGAAGTCCCCCCGCTACACCCGTTCGGAGATCACCTGACCCTGAACGGGCACAGCGCTGCTAATCGTCTCTTGAATCAAGGAAAAGGATGGACAGACGCACGTACTCCAACTACTGGAGTATACCAAACTCAAGATGTGAGGAGCAACAGAGCCTGTTCCAGCCAAGAGTCCCAGGACCGAGGGCATGGCCGATGTCAGCAGGCAGCTACGGGCCAGACGCCTAGGACCCGCCGTCATGCGGATGGTTAGTGAGCCGCGAACGCTGATGCCCTATCAGGCTTCAGGGGCGAATTCAACAAGGCCAGGAACGGTTCGAGGCCCCGGAAGTGCTTCACGATCTGCCGGTAAAGCTGGGAGGTTTCGGCGATGTCTGCGGGCAGACTGGCCCCGGCGAGAAACTGTTTGTAGACGAGCAGGTCCGCTGTCGGGTCGTCGCTTGCAAAGCCCTTAGGGACGCGCTTGAGCTTCACGCCGCTCATTTCGCCGAACAGCCGCCGGAACCCCCGATGCTTCAAGACCCCTCGTAGCCCGTCGGGCTGGGCGGAGATCATCTGGCGAATCGCCAGCAGTTCCTTCGGCCCCGGAGCGTAGATACCTCCGCCAACCAGGACTTCCTCGGGCGCGACGTGGAAATATAGACCTGCGCCCGCGTGCTTGGGGAGGCCGCGGGGGGTGAACACAGCTGCGACATGTGTTTTATAAGGGCTCTTGTCTTTACTGAACCGGACGTCGCGGTAGATTCGGTAGATTGCCTTCTCTGGAGCCTTGACCAGGTCGATACCGAAGTCACGCAATTCCTCCCCGAGCTCGAGTACCAATTCGATCATCGGGGCCTTGACCTGCTCTTCGAAAACGGTCTTGCGCGGCATGAACCATTCGCGAGTGTTGTTGGCTTTGAGATCGCGCAGGAACCTGCGGGCTTGCGGCGGGAATCCTGGGAAAGAGTCGGCCATTCAGCGGGTTTCCGGTTCCCGGTTGAGCTAGCCCAGGTGGACGCGCTCGACATTCCACATGTAATGCGTTACCGGGAAGCTTTCCACTGCGCGAGTCAGGCGTTTGCGGGCCGCTCTGGGAGCAGCTTCAATTGCCCTGGCTCGCGAGGTCGAAAACGTCGTCAAACCTTCCGTCCTTGTCGGCCTTGATGGCGCCGCTGAGCGGATCTTGGCCCGAGCCTTGCCCGAGACAGAGCGATGCCATCGGACCGTTAGACAGGTCGTGATCAGCAGGGCACGCACCATGCCCCAATCATAAACCGCCACACCCCGGAGCCGCGCGAGTAAGCGTGACCTCTTCCCAGACGCTCACAGCTCGGAAGCGGCCGCCGGGGCAGGCCGACGCGGACTCTTGACTGCGCCTTGCCAATCGTTCATATTTATGGGCGCGTCAGGAGACATCGCTATGGAGAAGACCATCAAGTTGACCGTCAACGGGCAGGAGCACGAGCGCACCGTCGAGCCGCGCCTTCTCTTGGTCCATTTTCTTCGCGAAGTTCTCGGACTTACCGGCACTCACATCGGTTGCGAAACGACCGTGTGCGGCGCCTGCACTGTGACGATCGAGGGGCGGGCGGTGAAGTCCTGCTCCCTGCTGGCCGTACAGGCCGACGGCAAAGAGGTCGTCACGATCGAGGGTATGGCGCAGAACGGCGCTTTGCACGCCGTCCAAGAAGCGTTCTGGAACGAGCACGGTTTGCAATGCGGCTTCTGCACGCCCGGCATGATCATGGCGGTCGATGAGTTGCTAAGCGACAACCCGAACCCGTCGCGAGATGAAATCCGGCACGGGATCGAGGGCAACCTGTGCCGATGCACCGGCTACCAGCACATCGTGAACGCGGTCGAGGCCGCGGCCAAAGCGAAAGGAGCGGGAGCGTAAACCATGGCCACGACGACAACCGTGCCGAAACTCAAAACTCACGTGGGCGAGCGAGTGCGCCGGGTGGAAGACCCGCGCCTGATCACCGGCACCGCCACGTATGTGGACGATATCACTAAGCCCGGCATGCTCTATGCCGCGGTTCTTCGGAGCCCCTACGCAGCCGCCAAGATCAAGAGCATCTCGATCGAAAAGGCGCTGGAGCTGCCCGGGGTCAAGGCGGTCTACACCGGCGAGGACGTCAAGTCCATCGGGGGAGTACCCTGTGCCGGGTCCATGCCCACGCTGCGGATCCCCGAGCACAAGATCCTCGCGCAAGACCGCGTCTACTACGTTGGCCACCCGGTGGCAGCCGTCGTTGCCAGTGACCGATACGTCGCGGCCGACGGGCTGGATCGAATCGAGGTCGACTACGATCCGACGGATGTGGTCTCGGACCCCGAAGAAGCGCTCGAAGACGACGCCCCCTTGGTCCATCCTGATTATCCTGACAACGTCTCGTTTACCTTCCACCAGGACGGCGGCGATGTTGAGAAGGCGTTCCAAGAGGCGGATGTCGTCGTCAAGGAGCGTGTGCTCGTGCCCCGCCTGGCACCAACACCGATGGAAACGCGCGGCGTCGTCGCGGACTACGACGACGGCACCAAAGAGTTGACGCTTCACTCGTCAACGCAGATTCCGCATCTGCTCAAGACGCAGTTGGCTTTGCAGTTGGGTCTGCCCGAGCACCGGGTCCGTGTGATCGCACCGGAGGTCGGTGGCGGCTTCGGGAGCAAGTGCAACGTCTGGGCCGAAGAAGCGCTGGCTTGCAAAGTAGCTGTCGATCTCAAGCGGCCGGTCAAATGGATTGAGAACCGGCGCGAGAGCATTCAGGTGGTGGCCCACGGCCGCGCCCACATCGACGACGTCGAGTTGGCGGGCACGAAGGACGGAATGCTAACCGGCTTGAGGCTCAGCATCTTGCTCGACAACGGGGCGCACCATCAATTGCTGACGCCAATCATCCCCACTCTCGCCGTGCTGATGTTGCCCGGGCTCTACAAGTTCAAGAACTTCTCGGCCGACCTGAAAGGGGTGTTTACCAACCGCGCCCCGAGCGACCTATACCGCGGGGCGGGACGTCCCGAAGCCACGTACGTCATCGAGCGCATCGTCGACAAAATGGCGGCGAAACTCGGTATGGACCCGGCCGAGCTGAGGCTCAAGAACTTTCCGGCCGCCTCGGAGTTCCCCTTCGAGAGCGCCACCGGTCTCAGTTATGACAGCGGAGACTATGCCGAAGCCTTCAATAAGGCCCTCGACATGATCGACTACAAGAAGCTCCGCCAAGACCAAGAGAACGCCCGCCGGGAAGGCCGTCTGATGGGCATTGGGATCTCGACCTACGGCGAGATCTGCGCCTTCGGGCCTTCGCCGGCCCTGCCCGCCGGCGGCTGGGAAAGCGCGACAGTCAGCGTGGAAGCCACCGGCACGGTGACCGTCATGACCGGCATCTCCCCGCATGGGCAGGGCGAGGAAACAAGCTTCGCGCAAATGGTGGCCGATGCTCTCGGCGTCGCCATGGATGACGTCGTCGTGGTCCATGGTGACACCGCCCGCGTCTACTACGGCATCGGTACGTTCGGCAGCCGGGGGATCTCGATCGGCGGCAGCGCGCTCCACTTGGCGTTGCAGGATATCGTCGAGAAAGCCACCAAGTACGCCGCTCACTTGCTGGGTGTCGAAGCGGCCTCGGTGAGCTTCGAGAACGGCACTTTCTCCTCGAGCGCGACTGATAAGACGCTCTCGTTCGGAGATGTGGCGCTCGAGTCGCATCTCTGCCACAACCTCCCGCCCGGGACCGAGCCCGGACTCTCCATCACGCGCTTCTTCGAGCCCAACAACTTTGCCTTCCCTTACGGCGCCCACATCTGCGTGGTGGAAGTCGACAAGGAGACGGGCGAAACCGAGATCCTGCGCTACGTCGCGGTGGATGACTGCGGCAAAGTCATTAACCCGATGCTGGTCGACGGCCAGATCCACGGAGGGGTCGCGCAAGGCCTAGGACCGGCCTTCCTGGAGGGCATTGTCTATGACGACGAAGGCCAGCTACTGAACGGCACGCTGATGGACTACGCCATCCCGAAGGCCAAGCACATGCCGTGGATCGAGTCCGAACGTACCGAGACACCCTCGCCCGTTAATCCGCTGGGCGTGAAGGGAGTGGGCGAGGCCGGCACGATAGGCTCGCTGCCGTCAATGGTCAACGCGGTGGTCGACGCGCTATCGCCGCTCGGTGTCGAGCACGTGGACATACCCATGACCCCACAGTCGATCTGGAAAGCGATCAACGAAAGGAGCCAGTCGTGATTCCCGCGAACTTTGATTACTCCGCGCCGGAAACTCTCTCCGACGCTCTCAAGCTGCTGGCTGACAATCCGGACAGCAAGGTCCTGGCGGGCGGCCAAAGCTTGATCCCGATGCTCAAGTTTCGGCTGGCGCAGCCGGGCCACCTGGTCGATCTGGATCGCATCCCCGATCTGAACTTCATTGCCGAGGAGAACGGAACGATCCGCATCGGGGCCATGGCCACGCACCATCAGGTGGAGACTTCCGAGTTGCTCCGGGCGAAGTGCCCGCTGCTGGCCAAGACCGCCGCTGAAATCGGCGACGTTCAAGTGCGCAACAGGGGGACGATCGGGGGAAGCATCGTCCATGCCGACCCGGCCGCCGATTACCCGGCGGCTCTGCTCGCACTGGAGGCCAAGGTGCGCTTAGTTAACTCGAGCGGCGAGCGGGTGGTCGGTGTCGACGACTTCATCGTTGACGCCTTGACGACGGCTCTCGAACCCGGGGAGGTGCTGGCCGAAGTCCACATCGCGGCTGAAACCAACGGCACGGGCGTCGCCTACCGGACGATTGTGCAACCGGCTTCGGGCTACGCCGTGGTCGGTGCTGCAGTGCGCTTGGGTGTCGAAGACGGCCAGATCTCGCTGGCACGGGTGGGCGTGACAGGCGTTGCCTCAAGACCGTACCGCGCGACGGCGGTCGAAGGTGCCCTGGAGGGCCAGACGGCCAACGCCGACACATTCGCCGCCGCAGCCGGGCACGCCGCAGCCGGTGTCGAAGCACTCAATGACATCCATGCGTCGGCCGACTATCGCGCCCACCTGGCCGCGGTACAAGTCCGCAGGGCGCTCGAAGACGCCGCCAGCCGCTGATGAAGCTTCAGGGCCAGTACACGCTGCGGGCACCCCAGGAGAAGGTCTGGAGCGCCCTGCTCGACCCTGGCGTGCTGGCTCGAACTCTGCCCGGCTGCGAATCGCTTGAACCAGTCGGGCCGGACGAGTACCACATGAAGATGAAGCTGGCCGTCTCATCCGTCCAAGGCCTGTTTGAAGGCAAGGTTCGCCTCGACGACCAGCAGCCTCCCAGCGGCTACCGCATCAACGTCGAAGGCCGGGGCAAGGTCGGGTTCGTGAACGGCAGTGGCGAATTCCGGCTCGGGCCGGCACCCGAGAACGGCAATGAGACAGTGGTCCGCTACGAGGGAGAGGTCAAGGTCGGCGGCCTGATCGCGGCGGTCGGTCAGCGCTTGCTCGACATGACCTCTAAAATGATGATCAAGCGCTTCTTCACGGCGCTATCGGTCGAGCTGAGCGCGGTGTAGGTGTCCGGGCTGCAGAGGACAGCAGCGCTTGGGAAGACCAAGGGTCCACGACGTCATGACTGAGGGTTTGTGGCCGTATGTACTGCACCGTCAATGTGCTACGGGAGTACTAGTACCACGGTCAGGTGAGTCGTGGCAAAGGGTGGGGTGAATCCACTATGGGAGCGCTGTTGCGAGGCAACTTAGACTAAGTGGAGGCGGCTAGGTAGTACGGAGGCCTGTATGTTTGTGCTTGGTGCGTTCATCATCCTGGCGTGGTTGTTCTGCTTCGTCTATTACGACGACATTCTGCCTCGAGACGTCAACGTTGGCATGATCATTGCCGGCCTCTTCAGCTTGGGCTGGGGCCTGTTGAAAGGCAAGAACTATTGACCCCGCAAGTGAGTCAGAGAAGAGCCGCCGCAATCGAAGGGAAACGGCGTTAGATCGTCCTCGTGACCTTCGTCAGCGTCCTCGGCTGGTCCGGATCGATCCCCTTCTGTTCGGCCAGCGATGCCGTGAAGAGCTGCGCCGGGATGATGTAAGGGATCGGCGTGAGCAAGTCTTCCGGGCACCCCCGAATCTTGGGAATAGCCCCCGGTAGGTGAATCCGTCGGGAGGCATCTTTGGTTCGCACCCTGTCCCCGTGACTGATGACGATCGTTTCGGCCTTGAGTCCCCGCAGCTTGGCAAGCATCTCTGAGGTGCCGGGATGGGTCGGGCCGGGTGGCGCAAAGACGAAAACCGGGAACCCCCTCCCGACGAGAGCGATCGGCCCATGCAGGAAGTCGGCGCCGGAAAACCGTTCCGCGACGACGTAGCACGTCTCCATCAGCTTGAGTGAGAACTCGTAAGCGTTGGCGTAGTTCAGGCCCCGGCCGACCACAACCGAGTTTGTCATGAAACGGTAGCGCTCCGACAACACCTCGACTGAGTTCTTGAGCGAGAGGGCACGGGCCGCGGCCGCTGGAAGGCGCTCCAAGACCCGGGGTGGGATCGGGGCCCCTAAAGCGTACGCCAGAAGATAGAGCAGGAGGATCTGGCCGCTGTACGTCTTAGTCGCGGCGACGCTCCGCTCGCGCCCGGCGTGGACCCGAAACAGCTCGTCGACACACTTCGTAATCGAGCTGCCGGACTCGTTGGTGATGCCAACGGTCAGCGCGCCTTGTTCCCGCGCCGCCTGCAGGCAGAGGTTGGTGTCAGTCGATTCTCCCGACTGAGAGAGGCCCACGACCAGAGCATCCTTCCATCTCAGCTTGGCCCCGTAAACCGTGGTCACGGACGGGGCAGCTAGGGACGTCGGCAGGCCCACGGCCGCTTCGATCAGGTAGCGTCCAAACAGCGCGGCGTTGTCGGAGGTACCGCGGGCGACCAAGACGACCAGTGAAAACGATCGCCCCGCGATCCGTCGCCGGAACCTTTCGATCGTTTTGACCTCTTGGCGGAAGGTCCGCTCGAGTGTCGCCGGCTGCTGCTCGATCTCCTCAAGCATGAAAGACATACCGCGATTATCGCGCGAACGTTCTGGGGCAGGGTGGCCCGAGACTCCGAGGGCTCCGAATGGTACCGGCAGGCAGTACAGAGCACCGTCTCTCCCCTTGTGTCTGTTCTTTGTGGGAATCTATTGAGTTAACAGTGAGACACCAGACGTCTGTGTCTGGCTGTCCCGGACCTGCCCCGAGCCGACCTCATGGATCATCTTGACCTAGCCAAGGACGTTGTTTCCCGGGCCGTGAAGCGTGGGGCCGATGACGCCGACTGCGTCGTTCAGGAGCGTGGGGAGTTCTCGGTCACCGTCCGTCTGGGGCAGGTGGAGCAACTCAAAGACTCGGGCTCGAAGGCTATCGGCCTGCGGGTACTGCGGGGCCAACGCGCGGCGTCGTCCTATAGTTCCGATTTCACCGGTAACGGCATCGAGAAGCTCCTCGCCTCCGCGCTCGAAGCAGTGCGTTTCACTTCGGAAGATCCCTGCATGGGGCTGCCCGAACCCGAGGAACTCGGTATGGGGGCCGAGCCTGACTCGCTCGATCTTTATCACGACGACGTTCTCGCTCTCTCGTCTGAGCGGAAGATCGAGATGGCGCAGGCAGCCGAACAAGCAGCCCTGGACGCCGACCCGAAGGTAAACAACTCCGAAGGTGGCGGTTTCGGGTCGGGCTGGGGTGGCTGGGTGCTGGCGAACTCGCGCGGATTCGCCGGAGCCTACCGCGGCACGAGTTGTTCGCTGTCGGTGGTGCCGTTGGCCGAGTCGAACGGCAACAAGGAGCGCGACTACTGGTACAGCGTGGCGCGCAGCGCTCGCTCGCTGCAATCGCCGGAGGAGATCGGGCGCATCGCCGCCGAGCGCGTGGTGAGGCGTCTGCACGCGAGAAAGGTCAGCACGACTGAAGCGCCCGTCGTATTCGAGGCGCCGGTGGCCAAGTCGCTGCTCGGCCACATCCTCGGTGCCGTCAGCGGGGACACTGTTTATCGCAAGGCGTCCTTCCTGGCCGATCAACTCGGGGAGGCGGTGGCCAACCCGCAAGTCACGATCATCGACGACGGACTGCGTCCCGGCGGGTTCGGCACCTCTCCGTTCGATGACGAAGGCACACCGAGCCGGCGAACGGAGGTGATCCGTAAAGGGGTGCTGGAGAGCTATTTGTTAAACTGCTACACAGCCCGCAAACTGGAGCTCAAGACCACAGGCAACGCGTCGCGCGGGCTAGCCGGCAACCCCGGCGTCGGTCCCGGCAACTTCATGATCGAGCCGGGCTCGGCCTCGGGCGAAGAGATCATCGGATCGGTCGCGAGCGGCTTATACGTCACCGAGTTGCTGGGTTTCGGCGTGAATCTCGTGACGGGCGACTACTCGCGGGGTGCCGCCGGGTTCTGGATCGAGAACGGCAAGCTCGCCTATCCGGTCTCGGAGGTGACCATCGCAGGGAACCTCAAGCAGATGCTGCAGGACATTGAGGAGATTGGGTCGGATCTCGACTTTCGCGGCGCGGTCGTGGCTCCAACCATCAAGATCCGGCAGATGATTGTAGCCGGCAAGTAGCAGCGGTGCTCGAGCAAGGACAAGAGCTGCGCAAAGCCGGCGGGCCCCCCGTCCCGCTGCCGGTTCTGGGCTCTATTCTGTTGTTCGCCGCGGGCGTGGGAGGCTATTTTTGGTGGTCAGCTCAGCAGCCGCCGCCCGAGGGTCCACAGCTTACCGCCGAGGCGCAGACGTATCTCGCTGATCTCGAGCTCTCCGATGTCGAGATGAAAGCGGAGGAAGACTTCCTCGAGCAGACCCTGGTCACGATCGAAGGCAAGATCGCCAACCACGGCAGCCGCACACTCACGCTGGTCGAGATCGACTGCGTGTTCCGCGAGATTAATGGCCTTGAAGTTGCCCGGGAGCCGAGGGCGATCGTCGGTCGGCGCACGGAACCGCTTGATCCCGGGAGCGCCCAGTCCTTCCGGTTGGCGTTCGACGCCGTCCCGCTGGACTGGAATCAAGCAATGCCCAGCCTGTTCATTTCGCAGATTCAGTTTGAGTGAAGCCTGACGGGGAAGTGGCGCCTCAGCCGATTAGGGTGATAGGTTCATCTTCCCCAGCAGCGCCTCGAAGCGACGATCTGTGAGCAGGCGCTTCATTTCGGGCTGTGCAGCGGCCTGCGCCACGAAGGGGTAATGCCGGCCAACACCTTCCTCCAGCCATCGGAAGGCGATGTCGTCCTCCTTCATGGCGGCTGCGACGAGCGCACGCCAATAAGGAGAGACGTATCCGGTCATTTGGGAGCGGCCTCTGCGCCCCGACGGTTTCTTTCGTCCTCGAGGGACCCGCTGACTACGCTGGCGTGCGGCATCGCTGATGAACGCCCGCAACCGAACCCGCGCGCGGCTGCTGTCGCCTGACATCACGTCAACGTACGCCACGCCGGCGAGAGCAGCGGGATTACCGGGCTTTAGCTTCATGAGGCGGCCGAAGGCCTTGCGGGCCGCATCGAGATCACCCTTCTTGGCGGCGCTCATTCCCATGGCCCAGTAAGCCGGGGCAAAGGCCGGGCGGCCGCGCAGGGTGGCACGATACTGTGCCAAGGCCGCATCGTCTTCTCCCGCATAGCTTAACGCCCGACCCAGTTGGGTTCCGATGTCGGGCGCGGAGGGCTTCAAAGCCGCCGCCCGGCGGAGTGAGACGAGAGCATCTTCAAGCTTTCGGTGGGGAATGAGATACGCCAGCGCATAGGCGAGATGTGCGTCGGCGTTGTCGGGCTCGAGCGATAGGGCGCGATCAAAGGAGGCCTTCGCGCCGTCCCAGTTCCAGTGGCCCAAAGCCTGGGAGACCCCAGCGGCAACATGGGCCGGTGCCAGCGTTTTATCAATCGCCAGCGCCTTCTGCGAAGCCTGTTCGGCCTTACCGAGCGCTTGCAGCGGCTCCGTGCTGCCTTGCAGCGCCTGGGCCGCGTGCACAAGCGCCAAGCCCGCGTGCGAGAGCGCGGAGTTCGGGTCGATGTCGAGCGCCTGTTCGAATAGGACAATCGCCGACCGGGCACTCTCGCCGGTGCGGTCGTCAAGCAGGGCGTAGCCCCGCGTAGCGATCTGATGGGCCACTGAGTTGACGTTGCTGACGGGCGATGCCGGGGCGGGCGTGGGCTGCGGCTCGACCGGAGTTGTTTCGGGCGCGGCGGACGCCGTGTCGACCTCCTCCCCCGGCCTCACCGGCTCGGGTTCGGGCTCAGCGGGTTGGGGAATCAGACTCGTGGCTTCTGCTTCCGCAGGGACCGCGGCAGGTATTTCGACCTTCGCGGGTGGCGGATCGGGCTCACGCTTGGGGACAGGTTGCTCGCGAGTCACCGCGTCCTCGGCTTCGGAGACCGGGGCCTCTACAGCACCCACCTCGACGTCGAAGCTCGACGGCGGGGGCGGCGGTTGGTGCATCCGCCACATCCACGTTGCAGCGAGGACGAAGACCGCTGCAACAACCCCGGCCGCGAACATCCCGAAACTCCTTCCCTTGCCCGGCGCGTCTGTCGGGACGGTCGCGGGTTCAAAAGGCACTTCCGGCGGGCCGGCAGGAGTCCCTGCGAGCTTCTCGGCTGTCTCGGCGGCTTGGGGCGGCTCGGCAGACTCGGGGGGCCGCGGGATGACGACTGAGTGGGAGGCGGCCGATCCCTGCTCGAGCCGGTGCTTCTCCTGCAGCGATACGAGTGCGCCGATCATCTCGGCCGCGTTCTGACAGCGCTGGTCCGGCGTCTTGGTGAGCGCTTTGGACACGATCGCACTGAGATCGCGCTGCAAAGGCTCTTCAAGCCCATCCAGCGGTCGCGGCTGTTCGTGAACGATGGCGTACATCAGCGCCGGGATGTAGTCGCCACCGAAGGGCAAGGTACCGGTGAGCGCCTCGTAGAGCACAACGCCGACGGACCACAAGTCGGTCCGGTGGTCCACGACGAAACCTTCGGCCTGTTCGGGCGACATGTAAGCGGCGGTGCCGAGAGTGGTCCCCAGTTGCGTGATGCGGGCCGCGCCGGGAAGCTGCGCCAAGCCGAAGTCCATGATCTTAGCGCGGCCTCGCGCGGTAACCATGATGTTCGACGACTTGATGTCGCGATGCACGATGCCGAGATCGTGGGCCTCGTGGAGACCCTCGAGGACTTGAAGGAGCAGCCTTACCACGTCGCTCGCCGGCAGAGGCTGCTGCTCGACCTTTCGACGCAGCGTCTGGCCTTCGAGATACGCCATTGAGAGAAAGGTCCGCCCATCGGCCTCGCCGACCTCGTAAACCGTGCAGATGCTAGGGTGGTCGAGAGCGGCGGCGGCCTGTGCTTCACGCAAGAAACGTGCGCGCTCTTCCTCGCTGCCGAGCGCTTCGGCGGATAGGAACTTCAACGCCACGAAGCGCTTCAGGACGGTGTCCTCGGCCTTGTAAACGGCGCCCATCCCGCCTTCGCCAAGCTTTTCGACGATCCGATAATGCGAGATTTCCTGGCCGATCATGGCTTACCAACTGAGCCTCGCGCGAAGGCAGGCGGGCCGTTCATCAATGGGCACGGACGCAGAGTGCGCCGCCTCGGGAACTGGGGACTCCCGATCCTTCCAAAGGTGTCGACAGGATCACGCCACCGGTGATACTCTCGCCGCCGCCATACACTCACAGCGCCGCCCCTAATTATAAGGAACCCCCTCGCCAGCCGATTGTTGCTTATCGCGTCAAGACGCGCTCGTTGTCTCAAACGAATACGGGTGTCCGGTCTCGAGCGGATGCGCTAGTCTACGGAATCTGATTGGCTAATAGGCAGGCTCGTATACGGCCACAGCGCACCCATGCCCCATTCCAACTACCCCCCCGAGCTGATGGGTCATGCGACGATCGAACCGACCGGAAGCTTCGAAGCTGGCTCTTACGCATCGTTCACGCTGAGTTACACCGCCGGACGATTCGGGATGGATGACACGGCGAGCCTGAAGATCGTCTTCCGCTTCGCGGCCGACATGGGCCGTTTGCAGTTCGACGATCCTCAGGGGCCCAACTACGTGACTGTCGAGGCCGGCAATCAGGCGGTACTTGAGGCACGCTACGACCCCAAAGGCAACCTGCGCCCGTGGGACAAGACGCTCTACATCAAGATCGTCAAGGGTTTCATGAAGGAGGGTGACCGGATCGTTGTGCGATTTGGCGACCGCCGGGAAGGCTCGCCCGGCTTGCGGTTGCAAACCTTCTGTGAGCCAACGTTCGAGTTTCGCGTGCTGGTGGATGCAATCGCCACTTACCACTATGTGGAGCTGCCGAACCCGCCGACGATTAGCATCGTGCCTGGCCCGCCCGCGGTCTGGCGAGCGGTGTTGCCGACCATGCGCCGGTGCGATGAGGCGTTTCGCCTAGGCCTCAAAGCGGAAGACGCATGGGGCAATCCCAGCGATCAGGCCGATGCCACCCTGACGCTGCGACCGAGCTGTCTCGTCGAGGGCTTGCCCGAGAGCGTGATCTTCACGCCAGGGCAGTTCACGGTCGCTGTCGAGGGCCTTCGAATGCGCGAGCCGGGAGAGTTGACGATCGACCTTCTGGATGCAGACGACGACCTGCTGGCGACAAGCAATCCTCTGCGCGTCGTCGAGGCGGCGGAGTTGCTGCCGTACTGGGGTGACCTACATGGTCAAAGCGAAGAGACCGTTGGGACAAACTCCGTCCGAGAGTATTTCTCTTTCGCCCGCGACCGCGCCTTCATCGATATCTGCGGTCACCAGGGCAACGACTTTCAGATCACCAGGGAGTTCTGGGCGGAGTTGAACGACGTCACCGCCGAGTTCAACGAACCGGGAAGATTCGTTACCGTTCCGGGCTACGAGTGGTCGGGCAACACTGCTCTCGGGGGCGACCGCAACGTGTTCTTCCGGCACGAGGGCCGGGCGATCCGGCGCTCGTCGCACGCCTTGGTTGAAGACCGCTCGGACCTTGATAGCGACTGCCATACGGCCGCAGAGCTGTTTGAGGCTCTCGCTGATGCCGGGGAGGATGCGGTGGTGATCGCCCACGTGGGTGGGCGCTATGCCGACATCAAGATGGCACACGACGGACACTTCGAGCGCGCGGTAGAAGTGCACTCGGCGTGGGGCACGTTCGAGTGGCTGCTCCACGACGCGATCGAGGCGGGTTACCGAGTTGGCATAGTGTGCCACAGCGACGGACACAAGGGACGGCCGGGTGCGAGTTACCCGGGCGCCTCGTGGTTCGGAGCGTATGGTGGGCTTACCTGCTACCTGTTGCCTGAGTTATCCCGCAAAGCGCTATTTGAGTGCCTACGCAAACGCCGCCACTATGGCACGACCGGGGCGCGGATGATTCTCGACGTTCGGGCATCGTTCGCCTCTCCCGCCCAAAGGTTTGAGGAAGATCCGACGCTCAGTGTCACAGCGAGCGAGACCGTGGACGAAGCCGTGATGGGAGATATCGTCCGGACGGACCAAGATTCGATTGTGTTCGCGGTGGATGTCGTTGGTACCGCGCCGATCGAACGGATCGAGATCCGCAACGGCCTCGACACGCTGGAGGTCGTTCGTCCTCACTGCGACGCCTCGACGCAGGGTGGGGCAGAAGGCAAAAGGATTCGTGTGGTTTTCGAAGGGGCCGAGTACCGGGGCCGCTTCCGGCAAACCGTGTGGGACGGGTCGGCTCAGGTCGCGGGCAACCGCATCCTCCGCACTGAGAAAATCAACTTCTTCAATCCCCTCAAAGCCTTCCATCAGACCGGGCCCGATGCGGTGCGATGGGAAGCCGTCACGACCGGCAATTTTGCCGGTTTCGACGTGTGGCTAGAGGATGCCTCGCAAGGGATTCTACGATTTGAAACCGGACCGGCTCAGTTCGGGCTGCCCGTCGAGGAGATCGGCATCGAAGACCATGTCCACGAAGCGGGCAGACTGGCGCGCCGTGTTCGAGTGTTCCGGCTGCCGGATGAGAACCGGCACCGCAAGGTCTCTTTCAACAGAACTCTTGCCCTCAAGGCGGGAGCTGACAACCCTTTCTACGTCGCTGTCACCCAGGAAGACGGCCACCGCGCCTGGTCCAGTCCCATTTGGGTCATTGCATAGCCCACCGTGCGTGCCAAGCATGGGATGCTCCCCGGCTGGAACACAAACCTCCCCTACCGTTCCTAAGCGGAACGCCTTTTCGTCGGGCAAACTACTGTAGGGTGAAGGGCTTCCGGACAAGGAAGCCACTAAGACCGCGGAGACGGTAATCTCTCGACCTTCGTAGACTCACCCACAGCGGCCGGATCTCCTGTCCCTCGTGATCCGGCGGAAAAGGCCCGAAGCAGGTTGGCTACTTCTTGGCCTTGCGGGCAGCCCAATACTTCTTCATTCTTTCCGAAACGGCCTCTTTCTGGGCGGCGCTCATCTTACGGCGTCCCCGCTTTTTCGCGGGCTTCTTCTTCGTCTTGCTGCCGGGCGGGCGGCCGCGCCGCTTCGGCGCTGCCTCTCCTTGAAAAGCTGCGATAGCACGATTGAGGCGGTCTCTTTCCGCGGTGAGTATTTCTAGAACATCAGCCATAGCAGCTAATGCTAACATAGAAAGCCTGTCTCGGACTACAACATCCGAGAATTTTTTGTAACAAGCAACGGAGGCAGGTGGAGTGGAAGTCGTTCGGCTGGCAAACACAGATCTAGAGGTTTCACAGGCGTGTATGGGGACAATGACGTTCGGGTCCCAGGCGGACTTAGAAGAGTCCCGGCGCATGGTAGACCGTTGCCTGGATGCCGGCATCAACTTCTTTGACACCGCCAACGTCTACAACCAAGGCCGATCGGAAGAGATCGTTGGGGAATTATTGGGCGCGAGGCGAGCCGATGTGGTTCTCGCCAGCAAAGTTCGAGGAAAGATGCAGGGTCCGCCCTCCTACAGCGGTCTTTCAAGAGAGGGGATCCGGCGTGGAATCGAAGAGTCGTTACGCCGCTTGAGGACCGACTATCTAGATATCTACTATCTTCATCAGCCTGACTACGATGTGCCGATCGAGGAAACCCTGCAGACGGTCGAGGAGCTGCGGCAGGAGGGAAAGATTCGCTACCCCGCCGTGTCGAACTACAGCGCGTGGCAAATATGTGAGATTCATTGGCTGTGCGAAAAAAACGGCTACGAGCCGCCCTGGATCGTCCAGCCGATGTACAACTTGACCGCACGGGGCATCGAGCAGGAATACCTCGCGTTCGCCGAACGCCGTGGAATTAGCAACGTCTGCTATAACCCGCTGGCCGGCGGGTTGCTTAGCGGCAAGCAGAAGAAAGGTCAGAGCCCGCTGCCCGGTACTCGGTTCGACGGCAACAAGATGTACCTTGGACGCTATTGGCACGATGAGTATTTCGATGCCGTAGAAGAGTTAAGCCGCATTGCGCAAGTGGCGGGGTTGAGCCTGGTGCAGCTTGCGATTCGATGGCTCTCGCAGCAAGCCGGAGCACATTGCATCATCTTGGGCGCCTCGAGGCTGGAGCAGTTAGAGGAGAACCTTCGCGCTCTCGAAATCCAAGCCCTTGACTCGAGCCGGCTAGAAGCTTGTGACCAGGTGTGGCAGCGCCTGCGGGGCCCGGCCCCGATTTACAATCGATAGCAACCCATTTCACGAGCCGGCCCGTGACAGGCATGGGGCGGTACGATGAGGCCCGGGTGACGAGGTCCGTCCGTGCATCTCGCCGTTCCGCGCGCCAACGCTCTCCCAAGACTTCGAACTGGACCTTCCCTTGTGGCGGACCGAATCGACTTGGGACGATTTGGGAAAATGAACTAACGGCCCAGGCACGAAGCTCTCCCCCGGCTCCGTTACCTTCCCCGTTTCGATCCACGTCTGGATCAGGGAGTCAACATCATGAACAGCTTTGGTGCGCGTGCCACGATTGAGGCCTCCGGCCGAGAGTATGAAGTCTACCGCCTCGACGCCGTCGGGCAGGGCAAGCTGACCCGCCTGCCCTTTTCACTCAAGATCTTGCTCGAAAACCTGCTGCGCCACGAGGACGGTAAGACCGTTACGGCCGATGACGTCAACGCGCTCGCGGCGTGGGATCCCGCCGCCGCACCGAGCCGCGAGATTGCCTACCGTCCGGCGCGGGTTCTGATGCAGGATTTTACCGGTGTTCCGGCAATCGTTGATCTCGCCGCCATGCGTGACGCCATGAAGGCCATGGGAGGCGACCCTTCGCGTATCAATCCGCTCCAGCCCGCCGAGCTGGTCATCGACCACTCGGTGCAGGTAGATAAGTTCGGCAGTGGGGAAGCCCTCCACTTCAACAGCGAGCTCGAGTATCTGCGCAACAAAGAGCGCTACCAATTCCTCAAGTGGGGTCAGAAGGCGTTCGACAACTTCAAGGTCGTCCCGCCCGAGACGGGCATCGTGCATCAGGTCAACCTGGAGTATTTGGCCCGTGTCGTGTTCGCCCAGCCGTCGAACGGTACGACCCGCGCCTTCCCCGACACGCTGGTCGGCACCGACTCGCACACAACCATGATCAACGGGCTCGGTGTGCTGGGTTGGGGTGTCGGGGGCATCGAAGCCGAGGCTGCCATGCTGGGCCAGCCGGTGTCGATGCTGATCCCGCAAGTCGTGGGTTTCAAGCTGACCGGACGCCTGGCCGAAGGCGCCACCGCCACCGACCTGGTTCTGACTGTCACGCAGATGCTGCGCGCTGCGGGCGTCGTTGGCAAGTTCGTGGAGTTCTACGGCGACGGTCTCGAAGGGCTCCCCCTGGCTGACCGCGCCACGATCGCCAACATGGCGCCCGAGTACGGAGCCACCTGCGGCATTTTCCCAATCGACGACGAGACGCTCACCTACCTGCGCCTGACCGGACGGGACGACGAGCAAGTCGCCTTGGTCGAGGCCTATGCCAAAGAACAGGATATGTTTCGTCAAACGGGCGGACCCGAAGCCGCCTATAGCGATACGCTCGCACTCGAAATGGGAGACGTTGAACCCAGCCTCGCCGGCCCAAAGCGCCCGCAAGACCGCATCCCGCTCTCGGGCGCCAAGCAAGCCTGCGACAAGGCGGTCGACGAAATCCTCGCGGCTCGGGCGGGCGGCGCCGGCGGCTCGGGCAGCTCGGCGGTGGCCGTCGAGACTTGGCCCAAGGTAGCGATCAAGGGAGGCGAGCACGAGTTGCGGCACGGGGCCGTGGTGATTGCCGCGATCACGAGTTGCACGAACACCTCGAACCCGGCGGTGATGCTCGGCGCCGGACTGCTGGCCAGGAAAGCCGTCGAGCGCGGCCTGCAGGCCAAGCCCTGGGTCAAGACCAGCCTGGCGCCCGGCTCGAAGGTCGTCACCGAGTATTTGCGCAAGTCCGGTCTCGACCACTATCTGGACCTCATCGGATTCAACCTCGTCGGCTACGGTTGCACGACGTGTATCGGCAATTCGGGTCCGCTGCCCCCTGAGGTGTCGGCGGCGATCCAAGAAGGCGATCTGGTCGTCGCCTCGGTGCTGTCGGGCAATCGCAACTTCGAAGGCCGCGTGCATCCGGAAGTGCGTATGAGCTATCTCGCGTCGCCTCCGCTGGTCGTCGCCTACTCCCTCGCCGGGCGCACCAGCATCGACATCGTCAACGATTCTCTCGGCGACGATCTCGAAGGCAAGCCGGTCTACCTACGCGACCTCTGGCCCTCACAAAAAGAGATCTACGACACGATTGCCTCGGCCGTCGATGCGGGCATGTTCCGGAAGAGCTATGGGGAAGTGTTCACCGGCAACGCTCATTGGAGCGCGCTCGACGCCACGGCGACGGATCTGTTCGCCTGGGATCCCGCTTCCACCTACGTCAAGCATCCGCCCTACTTCGAAGACATGGGTCCGGAGCCGGGCGCGGTTTCGGACGTCCAGGGCGCTCGCGTGCTGGCCTTGCTTGGCGACAGCGTGACCACCGACCACATCTCTCCCGCCGGCGCCATCAAGGCCGACAGCCCGGCGGGACACTACCTCGTCGAGCACGGTGTCGAACCGAAGGACTTCAACTCCTACGGCTCCCGCCGCGGCAATCACGAAGTGATGATGCGCGGCACGTTCGCCAACATCCGGCTGCGCAACAAGCTCGCACCCGGCACCGAGGGCGGCTGGACCCGTCACCTTCCCGACGATGAGCAGATGGCGATCTTCGACGCGGCGATGCAATACAAAGACGAGGGTGTTCCGACGATCGTACTAGCCGGCAAAGAATACGGCGCGGGCTCCTCGCGCGACTGGGCTGCGAAGGGGCCGAGGTTGTTGGGCGTGCGGGCAGCGATCGCGGAAACCTACGAGCGCATCCACCGCTCAAACCTGGTCGGCATGGGGGTCCTGCCGCTGGAGTTCAAGCCCGGGGAGAATGTCGAATCGCTCGGTTTGAGCGGCCGGGAGACGTTTGACATCGAAGGGCTCGGGGACGGGTCGGCCAAGGAGGTTTCTGTCACCGCAACTCCCGGCGGCGGCGGCGCCCCGATCGAGTTCAAAGTCACCGTCCGCATCGATACGCCGCAGGAGGTGCTCTACTACCAAAACGGCAGCATCCTGCGGTACGTTTTGCGGCAGATGGTAGCGTCCTAACCGTTGAAATCACAGATTGTGACTTCAAACCTTCGCTGTGCTACTCCGCGATTCCTCCCTCGGTCATCTTGCGCGGGTCGAGCAGGCGGTCGAGGTCTTCAGGGGTGACGTCGGTCATCTCCGCCGCTACGTCTTTGAGCTTGCGGGCTTCAGCGTAGGCCTTCTTGGCGACGGCGGCGCCTGTTTCGTAACCGATCACAGGGTTGAGCGCGGTTACAAGGATCGGGTTCTTCTCCACAAGGTCGGCGACACGCTGCTCGTTGACCTTGAAGTCCTTGACTGCCTGGTCTGCGAGGACACGGACCACGTTGCCCAGCAACCGGGCGCTCTCAAGGATGTTGTACGCGATCACCGGGAGCATGACGTTCAACTGGAAGTTGCCCGACTGGCCGCCGATGGTGATGGTCGCGTCGTTGCCGATCACCTGAGCACAAACCATCGTGGCGGCTTCCGGGATGACGGGGTTGACCTTGCCCGGCATGATGCTGCTGCCGGGCTGGAGCGAGGGTAAAGCCAGATCGGCGATACCGGCCTGTGGTCCGCTGTTCATCCAGCGCAGATCATTCGCGATTTTCATCACCGAGACGGCCACGGTCTTGATTTGTCCACTCAATTCGACGATGGCATCCTGGCTGGAGAGGCTCACAAAGTAGTTACGGCTGGAGAGGAAAGGCAGGTTCGTCAGGCTCGACAATCTCTTTGCCACGCGCGCGCCGAACTCCAGATGAGCGTTGACACCCGTACCGATGGCCGTGCCTCCCAACGCCAGCGCCGACACGCGAGGCAGCGACGAGCGGACGCGGGCGATACCCTGGCCGATCTGGCCGCTCCAGCCGCCCAGTTCCTGGCTGAAGCGGATCGGCAACGCGTCCATCAAGTGGGTGCGTCCGGTCTTGACGACGTGATCGAGCGTCTCGGCCTTGGCATCGAGGGTATCCCGCAGGTGCTCGAGGCCCGGCAACAGTGTCTCAGCCGTCTCGATATAAGCGCTGACGTGGATGGCCGTCGGGATCACGTCGTTGCTGCTCTGGCCCATGTTGACGTGATCGTTGGGATGCACCCTGCTGCCGAGCTTGTTGGTCGCCAGGGTGGCGATCACCTCGTTGGCGTTCATGTTGGTACTGGTGCCTGAGCCGGTCTGGAAGATGTCGAGCGGGAACTGCTCGTCGTGTAGACCGTCCTCTACCTCCTTGGCGGCCTCCTGGATTGCGTTCGACATGTCCGGCTGCATCAGTCCCAGCTCTTGATTGACAGCCGCGGCCGCGCCCTTGACCATGCCCAGCGCACGGAGAAACGTACGTGGGAAGCGTAGGCCGCTAATCGGAAAATTATTGACGGCGCGCTGTGTTTGCGCCGCGTAGAGAGCGTCGGCGGGCACTTGCACCTCGCCCATGCTGTCTTTCTCGGTTCGGTACGTCTCCTCGGCCATGCAATGATTCCTTTCCGTCGTACGAGTTCTCCTCAGGCCGGCCCAATCAGGCAAGTACCGGCGCCTGGGCCTCAACGATCCCGCGAACTAAGCCCTCCACCGTGTACTGCTCGGCCTCCACGTCCACCCTGATCCCAAGATCGGTTGCCGTGCGGGTCGTCACCGGGCCGATTGACGCCACGCGGACTCCCTCGAGAGCCCCGACCGAACATACACGCACGAAGTTCGTCACCGTGGACGAGCTGGTGAACGTCACCCATGCCGGCTTCGGCTCGCGGCCGAACAGATCTCTCGCCCTCGCCTCCGAATCCGCGGGAACAATGGTCTGATACGCGGCAACGACGTCTACCTGCGCTCCCCGCTTGGTCAACTCCGCCGGGATCAGGTCTCGCGCCACGTTCGCCCGCGGCAGCAGCACGCGTTTGCCTTCGAGATCCTCCTCACTAAGAGCCCCCAGCAGGCTTTCGGCGACATACTCCTCCGGCACTCGGTCGACTTTCAGGTGTAGGCGTTGCAGGGACTCTGCCGTCGCCGGCCCGATCGCACAGATTCTCGCGTTCAGGTTTCGAAGGTCTCTCGGCCCCGCGTCGAGCCTTTCGATGAAATAACGAACGCCGTTGGCGCTGGTAAAGATCAGCCAGTCGTACCTATCGAGCTGCTCGATGGCCTGGTCGAGTGGAGCCCAGTCCTCGGGGGGGTGTGTTTCGATCGTGGGGAACAAGACCACGTCTGCGCCCAGGTCGCGCAGCCCGGTGCACAGAGGAGCGGCCTGCTCCTGCGGCCGGGTCACAACGACCCGCTGACCGAACAACGGGAGATGCTCGAACCAATTCAGCTTCGGGCGGAGGCCGACGACCTCGCCGACGACGATCAGTGCCGGCGGCTTGAGGCTGCTTGTCTGAATCTTTTCCGGCAACTCTTGGAGTGTGCCCTCGACCGTGACCTGATCCCCGCGCGTTCCCCACCGAACGGCGGCGGCCGGTGTGGACGATGACCGCCCGGCCGCGATCAGCCGCTGAGCGATCTCGGCGAAAGTCGTGAGCCCCATGAAGACCACCAGCGTTCCGTGCGTCCCCACCTGAGCCCAGTCGATCCCGTCCACATCGTGTCCGGTGACGAAGGTCAGACTCGAAGTCTCGCGGCGGTGCGTGAGGGGGATGCCCGCGTATGCCGCGACTCCTACCGCCGACGTGACGCCCGGCACCACCACAAAAGGAATGCCCGCCTTTTGGAGTGCCTCGACTTCCTCGCCCCCTCGACCGAAGATGTAAGCGTCACCGCCCTTGAGACGCACCACTTGCCGGCCGGCCCGAGCTTCGTCGATCATGATCTTGTTGATTTCCGCCTGAGCCTGGGCATGGCGGGCACGTTTTTTGCCAACGTAGATGGTCTTCACACCTTTCGGGGCACGATCGAGCAAGCTGACGGGTGCCAGATAGTCGTAGAGGATGACGTCAGCCGACTCGATCAGACGCAGCCCTCGCGCGGTGATCAACTCCGGATCACCCGGTCCGGCGCCGACGAGGTATACCGTGCCGTGACTAGGCTTATGGGGTGCATCAACCATCTAAACCACTAGAGTAACGAAAAGCGTATTGGCCACCTGAGCCTCAACATCGCAGGCGACGCGACGCAGCAAGGACTTCCAGACGGTCGAAAGCACCCATGCCAGTGGTCTGACACCACGACCCTGGCTAAGCGGTGATCGGCTCACGCCGCCGATGCTCTTTTCGCAGACCGTGCGAAGAGAGCTTGGTACCGGTCCGTGACCTTCTCCCAGTCGTACCGATCACGTACGATCGCAATGGCCGATTGCCCCATCGATTGGCGGTCGGCGTCAGGCATTCGAGCAAGGGACTCTAGAGCGTCGGCCAACTCGGCTTCGCCTTTCGGAAAGGTGGCTCCGATTCCGCCGGCAACCTCACGATTCTCAGGTGTATCAAGATAGAGCACCGGACACCCCCGCCCCATTGCTTCGATCAGCGCCGGATGAGTACCGCCGACCTCCGTGGCATGGACATACGCAAAACAGTGGGATTGCAGTTCGCGATATCCCTGGCCGTAGATGGCACCGGGGAATAGGATTCGCGGGTCGTTTGTCGCTTTCGCCTGCCGGATGTACCCCTCCGCGTAAGGGGCGTCCCCCACCATCACCAGCTTCTTATGGAGCGAAGTCTTCTCGAAGGCCCGGACGACCAACAGCGCGTTGTTCTCCGGCTCCATCCGACTGACGTAAAGAACGTATTCGCTTGGGCGCAGACCCAGACGATCGAGCGTCTCGGTGGTTTGTACTTTGCCGGTCTCGGCTCCGTAGGCAATGAAATGGGTGGCGTGGTAATAGCGCCGCGCGTAGTAATCCTGAATCACCTTGGCGTCGGCGACAACCTGGCTGGGAAACCAGGTCGCTAGCCGTTCCGAAACGAGGTACCATGCGCGCGCCAGAGCATTCCACTTACGCCGCTGGCGTTCGAGGCCGTCCACGTTGAGCAGGGTCGGCATCCCGAGCAAGCGGGGCATCAACGTGAAAACCGCGTTTGCGCCATTACAATAAAGTGCCACATCGCAGGGATGGAAAAGCAGATGCAGAGTCGAAAGAAATGTGTGGAAGACGGTGTCGAAATATTTATGACGGATCGTCGGGAGCCGCACCAACTCGACGCTGCGGTATTTACTTTCCCGCGTTGTGACGTTGTTGGTACGGCAGTAAACGGTAACCTGGTTTCCACGTCCGGCGAGCCTCACCGAAAGCTCCTCGGCAAAGGTCTCAAACCCCCCGTAGTGAGCCGGAATGCCGCGGGTGCCCAGAAGGGCGATTCTCATCTGGAATCAGAGTTCGCGAACGCGTACAAGCTCAGCCGCGTCCTCTTGTACCTGTGTCAAGGGCAGGCTAACCGGCGAAAAGCGGAACCACTGGGCCATGTAGGCATCGTCGACGCGCCGCCGCTCCTGGATGATGCGGCGCTTCTTCATGGCTCCCTCAAACTGCCGTGCAAGAAGATAGAAAGCCTTCAGCGACGAGTGTTCAACCAATAGACAATAGGCGACGACGCCGGCGTCCCGCAGCGTCATGGGGAACAGATTACGAAGATAAACGCCCACCGTGACGTTTTTCAACCGCATCAAGAATCGATTCTTGACCGAGTGCATGTTGATCTCGGGGGGCAGGTACCGCCGCATCCCAGGACGCAGCTTCCGCACGTGATAGCCACACGCGGTAGGAACATAGACACACTTCCAGCCCAGCAGTTGTGCCCGCCAGGCAACGTCCGCATCTTCACGATAAGTAAAGAAGTCGGCGTCGAAGAACTCGTTCTCGACCGAGATGTCTTTGATCATCTCGCGGCGGTAACAAGCAGCCGCGGCCGTGGCGCCAAACACGTACTCGTAGTTCGAGTAATGACCGTTGTCAGTCTCGAGGCAACCGCGGTCGAAATGCCGCTGCATCGGTGTGAAGTAGATGCCCGTCGAGTCCACGACTTGTTGGTCGGGGATTTTGAAAGAGGCGTCCATCATGAGAAGCTTGCCGCACATCGTACCGACCCGTGAGTCGACCTCGGCCTGCTCCATCAGGCTCGAGACAAACGTCGGTAGCAGCATGACGTCGGGGTTGAGTGTCAGCACCCAATCGCCGCGCGAAAGCCCGATCGCCTGATTCTGAGCTCCAGCAAAACCGATGTTCTCTTCGTTGTAAACAATCGTGCAGCGGTCTTCGAAGCGCTCCAGGATGTCGGGCGTGCCGTCGGTGGAGGCGTTATCGATAACGATCAGCTCGAGGTTCGGATAACGCTGCTCAAGGACGGAGTCCAGACAAGAGCGGATGAATCGTCCGCTGTTGTAAGTGACGATCGTGACCGAGACGAGTTCTTTGGGGATCATGGACTTCAGCTTGACTTGTACTCAGCAGGGGAAGTGCTACTCAGCCGCATACCGGCGTTAAATTCTCGAGACAGACGGGCGTGCTTGGTTAGTTTCAAAACTGCTCGGTAGGCGTCGCGCTCCTGGCTTGCTTTCGGACTCAAAACACACCACAACCAGCGGCACGCAAGCCCGATCAGGACGGCGGTGTGAAGCCGGCGGCAGGTCCACTTAGGAGAGTGCTTGTAACTAAATCGTAAGAGATTACCATACCAAGCGGCGTGCCGCTGCTGCACGGCCAGCGAGAGTACCGAGTGTGCCCCGGTGTGCTCGGCGATTGAAAAAGGCACGTAGCGGATGGCGTGTCCGGCTTGTCGAATCCGCAGGCACAGATCGACGTCCTCGAACCAGAGCGGGGAAAACTGCTCGTCCAGATTGTCGATCTGCTCGAGCACGTCCCGCCGCACCATCAACAAGGCGCCGGCCGGCTGCTCGACTTCTTGCGGTTTTCGAGGATCGAAGTCCAGGCAGCGATAACGCCGGTTGACAGGGTTGGACGGCCACATGTGATTGATGCCTAGCACTTCGAAGGTCAAACTCGTGCCGGTCGGAAACCGACGTACATTGAAGCCCGCTTGGAATCGGCCGCTTTCGTGAACCAGCTTGCCGGCCGCAGCGCCGACCCCGGGCTGCAGGCATTCTTCCACCAGCGGCTCGACGCTGGTTTTCAGAACCGCATCGGGGTTGAGCAGCAGCACGAAAGGACGGTGTGTGGCATGAATACCCTGGTTAACGGCCGCTGCAAAGCCGCGATTGTCCGGATTGCGAATCAATTTCACCCCGGGCGCTTCGTTGCGAACCAGCTCGCAAGTTTCGTCGGAGGAGGCGTTATCGACCACGACTATTTCGCCACATCCCGCGGCGCCGCGCAGACAGCGGCCGATAACCGACCCGGAGTTGTGGGTCACGATGACTGCGGCGACGTCGGAGGTCATGGTTGCACTCCGGCCGCGCGCTTCTCTATGCCGGCACCCCTCCCGAGGGCCAGTCGGAAATACCACTTCCAATACGTATCCCAACCCGTCGCCCGCTGTACCCGTGCAATCTCGGCCTCGGCGGACTCGAGGACCGCGCCCAATCGTTGGGCCTGCCGGCGCAACACTTTTGAACCGCGCCGTGTCACACGCCAACGGGCCACTCCCCGTCTGAAGCCGCGGGCCCAGCCTATTGCCCGGCCCCTGGAAAATGCCAGCAGAGCCCACAACGCCTGTGCCACCATGATCGGCCAACCGAAACGCAGCATCAGCCTGCCCGGATAGAACTTGCCGAGTAACAGCAACTGGTGGCAGGTGAGCCATTCAACCATCTGCGGGCTCCAAGCTCCGGCAGTGTCACTGCCACGGTGATACGCCACGGCCTTGGGTACATAACGCCCGGGCAAGTCCTCGATGGCGGCTCGAAAACCCAGATCCACATCTTCCAGGTAGGCGAAGAAGTCCTCGTCAAGCAGACCAACCCTGTCGAAGAACGCCCGGCGAATCAGCGTGGCCGTCGCCGACGGAAAATAGGTCCGCCGCGAGTCGGCAAACGCAGGTCCGTCGGCCTTGCCGTGACCCAATCGCCATGACGTCCCGCCGCGGCAGACGGCGTCGCCCGCGCCGTCGACGTGCCCTGGTTGATTGTGCCGCAGCATCTTGCCTGTCGCGAACCAGATATCGCTGTCGTTCATTGCGTCGAGTAACTCTCGCAACCAGTTGGGTGTAAGCTCGACATCGTTGTTCAGCAGCACAATGTACTGGCCGCTGGACGCTTGGATGCCGCGGTTGAGCGCGCGGCTCACCCCTTCGTTGTGAGCGAGACACAAAACGTCGACCGCAGACGCACGCGCAACCTGGACGGAGTCGTCCGTCGAGCCGTTGTCAACGACCAACACTTCGATTTCGATCCCCGCTGGTAGAGCCTGCCTCCGAAGCGACTTCAGTAGGCGCTCCAGCAGCTCGCAGCGGTTCCAGTTAGGAATAATGACGGAAACCGTCATCTGACCCTTTTCGGGGGCAGTTCAACAGACGCGGTTCACGGGCGGGCTTTTCCTAGATAGCACAATCGCAATTGGGTGAGCAACCGCGGCGCTCCACATTGAATGATCATCCGCCAGTTGCCGGACGCTACTTCTTCATGCCCGGGTACAGGGAGCGGACGGCCACAATGTGGGCTTTGCGGGTACCCAGCTTGGGGGAAGCGTAGAAGCCGACCGTGCCATTGAGTCGAACGAAGTAGGCATCGCCGGGCCGGGCCGCATGCCTGCCCTCGATGCCGTCGATCCCGCCGCCGGCTACCATGTCGCCTTCCCCATCGAGCAACAGGTAGATCTCTTCTTCCTTGAGATGGTGATGCGGCTGGTTCGTGCCTCCGGCATCGAACTCCATCACGAACAGGCTTGTCAGCACCTGCGCCGTCGCGAGCAGGTCGCGTTTGCTGTTGACGTCACCCATCAGCAGTTGATAGCGGGTCGACGGCGGATGTCCGCCCAAAACCTGCTTCTTGGCCTGGGCAACGTTGGCGATTGGGAGTTTCGCAGGGGCCTTGACTGTGGTTCCGTTGGGGATGTGGTAACCCATCACCAGGATCCGAAGCGGCCTCGCCGACGGGTTGGCTGCCCCGTGCTCGACCCCAGGAGCAAGGTACACGAAGTCGTCCTTCTTGACCGCCGTTTCCTCCCCGCCGTACATCACTCGACCCCGGCCCTCGAGCACAAAGTAGACCTGCTCCTCCGAGGGATAGTTGACGCGTGCACTCTCTCCCCTAGGATCAACGGTCATCACCCCGAACCGGGCGACACCTTTCACAATGTGCGTTTCAGAATCACCGGCGCCGAAAAGCGGTTGGTAGCGGCAGCTCACGGACGTGAGGTCCGAGGGCTGCGGCCGTACGTCCGATATCTGGCGATAGAGGAACGTCGGGTCCACCGGCCTCTCGGCTGCCGAGACGCACCCCAACCCAAGAATCGTGTTGACGGCAACGACTCCGCTAAACGGGTTCAGCAGTCTCAGCATAGTGGTCGACTTCCGAGGTCATCCTAACAGATGGCGGGAGTCATCCCCGCCGGAGTCCGCCGGCGGATCTTCCACCGGCCTTGACCGTTCGGCTTACCGTTTGTGCGTCGCGGCGGCCCGGTGATATACTCATGGCGGTTTCATGGCCGGCGAATGCTATGTGATTGATAATGAGCGTATTCTGAGCCGGAAGGAGGTGCTGTCTTGCCGGACCTCTGGATTGTACGCGGCGTTTTCCTAGCGGTCTTCAGCCTGCTCTCATTCCACATTCAACCCTTTGGTTTCGAGCCCATCCCGGCTGCGGTCTTTGGTCTTGTCTCCGGAATCGCCATCATCGTTTTCGAAATCCGTCTCAGGAAGGCGAGCCTCGAGCGCCTGATCGGAGCAGCGGCGGGTTCGATCCTCGGCATCTTGGGTGCCTTCCTTATGAGTTTGGTGCCCGGCTCGAGTCTCGAGTCCGAAAGCGTTTCGTTCTTCCAGCTCGGCGTGATGCTGCTGATGACCTACGTCGGTCTGGTCGTGGGCGCCGCCAAGGGCGACACGCTCAATCTCGGTGTGCTCGGCGGTCTGTTCGGGGGTGAGAAAAGGACGAGGAAATCCTATAAGCTTCTCGACACGAGCGTGATCATCGACGGCCGCATCGTCGATGTAGCCGAGGCAGGCTTCCTGGACGGCACGCTCGTCGTGCCGCAGTTCGTCCTCTGGAAGCTGCAACTGGTGGCCGACTCCGCAGACGCTATGAAGCGAAATCGTGGGCGCCGCGGGCTCGACATCCTCCAGCGAGTTCAGAAGATCGCGAACATCGACGTCCAGATTCTCGAAACCGACTACCCGAAGATCAAAGAGGTCGATCTCAAGCTGATCGAGATGGCCAAGGAATTTGGCGCCAAGATCGTCACAAACGACTTCAACCTCAACAAGCTTGCCCAGCTCCAGGGCGTTGCGGTGCTCAATATCAATGAGCTGGCTAACGCTCTAAAACCTGTAGTCCTGCCCGGTGAGATCATGCGTGTCTTCATCTTGAAAGAGGGCAAGGAGTACAACCAGGGCGTGGGGTACCTCAACGACGGCACAATGGTAGTCGTGGACAACGCACGGCGGCAGATCTCAAAGACCGTGGAGATCACCGTTACCAGCGTGTTGCAGACGACCGCGGGGAAGATGATCTTCGGGCGCTACGAGGAAAAAGCCCACGTTGCGCAGGCGTCACCTAGCGCACCCGCCCGGCCGATGCCCGTGGCGAAGGGTAGGCGCTAAACCGGCCGTATGCGCCCGCTATCGGGAAGAGTGGGATGAAAGTCGTCGCGATCATTCCGGCCGCCGGGCTGGGCACGCGCATGGGGAAGGCCTCGCCCGAATCCTCGGGGACCAGCCGAAAGCAGTTCATGCTGCTGGAGGGTGCGCCCATTCTCATCCACACCATCCGCAAATTCGTGGCTGCGACTCCAGTGTCGGAGATCCTCGTAGCGGTTCGTCAGGAAGACATGGCGCCGTTCGGCGCACAACTCCAGAGCGAGAATTACAGCAAACCGGTCCGGCTTGTCGAAGGCGGACGCAACCGGCAGGAGTCTGTGGGCAACGGCCTGGCCCAGGCACCGCCAGACGCCGACTTGGTTGCTGTGCATGACGCGGTCCGTCCCTTTGTCACGGTCGAACAGATCGAGCAAGCTGTCGAGAGGGCCGCGGAGACCGGTGCCGCCATCCTCGGCATCCCGCCTGTGGACACGATCAAGCAGGTCACTCGAACCGTCATCCAGTCGACTCTGCTGCGTGAGCGGATTGTGCTGGCCCAAACACCACAGGTCTTTCGATTGGCTCTTCTCAGAAAAGCTTTCGAGCAGGCCCAGAACGATGGGTTTATCGGCACGGACGAGGCCAGTCTCGTTGAGCATTTGGGCGAACCGGTCCATGTGATTCTGGGCAGCGACCGCAACATCAAGATCACCCGGCCCAGCGACATGGCTTTGGCGAACCTTTTCTATCGCGAAGAGCGGCAGAACGCCTCCGGCGGGCCATCGGCGGAGAGCCGATGAGCAGCGCGGAATGCCGCAGCGGCATTGGATACGATTCCCACCGCCTCGTCGCAGGCCGAAAACTGCTGCTGGGCGGCGTTGAAATTCCTTTCGAGAAAGGCTTGTCGGGCCATTCCGACGCCGACATTCTCCTGCACGCGATCACGGACGCGCTGCTTGGCGCGGCAGGCCTGGGTGACATCGGACTGCACTTCCCGCCTTCCGATCCCCGGTGGAAAGATGCCGACAGTCTCGTTTTCTTGGACCACGCAAGGCAGTCCGTCGAAAGCCGCGGCTACCGCATCGTCAACGTCGATGTCGTCGTGATCATCGAGCAGCCCAAGATCGGCCCTTACCGCGAGCAGATTGGCCGCAAGGTCGCGGACTCGCTGCATATCGAAGTAGATCGCGTGAGCATCAAGGCGAAGACCGCCGAGGGCCTGGGCCCGATAGGACGGGGCGAAGCCGCGGAAGCACACGCGCTCGTCACCATTACAAATGAAGATTGATCCGCTGGGCTGGGTTGCCGATGGCGTCGATCGGCGTTTCCGAGTGTTGAGATGAAGACTTTTGAGTTCGAGAGCAGCATCTGGCTACCCCGGCCGCTGAGCGAGATATTTTCGTTCTTCTCCGATGCTCACAACCTCTCGGCCTTGACGCCGCCGTGGCTACGCTTCGAGGTGTTGACGCCGGCCCCCATCTCGATGAAGCGGGGCACGGCGTACCGATTCGATGGCAGAGCGAGATCACCGCATGGGAACCGCCCGATCGTTTTGTTGACGAACAGCGGCGGGGGCCCTACCGGCTCTGGATTCACGAACACCGCTTCAGCGAGCAAAACGGACAGACGCTGGCGGAAGGCCACGTTCGCTACGCTGTCCGCGGGGGAGGGCTTGTCAACTGGTTGCTGGTCGCTCGTGACCTGGCTAAGATCTTCGAGTACCGGCACCGGCGGATGGCGCTGATCTTCGGCGCCGCCCAGCCAACCAAGTCGCAGTCAGCACGCTCCGGCCGTGCTGACTGAGGCGGCGTTCTCCTTGCCTGCCGGATGTTGTTGATCAGGAGGAGAAAGATGCTCAGAACGGGAGACAAAGCGCCCGACTTCACTGCTACGGCCGACGGAGGAGAAACGGTCAAGTTGAAAGACCTTCGGGGCAAGAAAGTCGTCCTCTACTTTTATCCGAAGGACAACACGCCGGGCTGCACCCAGGAAGCCTGCGACTTCCGGGACTCGATCGCAAGGTTCCGCCGAAAAGGTGTTGTCGTGCTCGGGGTCAGCCCCGACAGCGTCAGGTCTCACGAGAAGTTCAAGACCAAGTTCGACCTGCCTTTTGCGTTACTGGCCGACGAGGACCGCGAGATCGCCGAGGCCTACGGCGTCTGGCGAGAGAAATCCATGTATGGAAGGAAATACATGGGCATCGTGCGCTCGACGTTTGTCATCGACGAGAAGGGCAAGATCGCCGAAGTCCACGAAAAGGTCAAGGTCAAGGGTCACGTCGATCAGCTACTGGGCACGCTCTAGTGTAGTGCGTCAAGCGGATTGCACCTTATGCAGGGCGGCACGTCCGCGCTTGACTTTCTCGAGGATGTCGGAGGCGGTCGCGGTCCAGATGAAGGGCGTGGGATGCCCGTTGTGCTGGGCGATGTAGTCGTCAATGGCGGCGACGAGCTCGTCCACGCTGCGAAACACGCCGCGGCGCAGGCGCTTGACGGTGAGATCGCGAAAGAATCGCTCGACCATGTTCAGCCACGACGCCGAGGTCGGGGTGAAATGAATGTGGAAGCGCGGGTGACGATCGAGCCAACGCTTCACAGCGGCATGCTTGTGGGTGGCATAGTTGTCCACGATGAGATGAAGCTGTTTGTCCTTGGGGGTGCGGCGGTCAATTAAGCGCAGGAAGCGCAGCCATTCCTGGTGGCTGTGTCGGGGCATGCACTCGGCGATCACGCTGCCGTCAAGGCTGTTGAGCGCCGCAAACAGGGTGGTCGTGCCGTTGCGCTTGTAATCGTGGGTCATCGTTTGGCCGCGTCCCTTTTTGAGCGGCAGGCCGGGCTGGGTGCGATCGAGGGCTTGGATTTGGGACTTCTCATCGAGCGAGAGAACCAGAGCATGCTCAGGCGGATTGAGATAGAGTCCGACGATGTCGTCGAGTTTCTCGGCGAAACGCGGGTCATTGCTGAGCTTGAGGGTCTTGACGCGGTGGAGCTTGAGGCCATGGGCGCGCCAAATCCGTCCCACGGTGGAAGCGCTGACGCCGGCCGCGGCGGCCATGGTGCGGCGGCTCCAGTGGGTGGCGTTGGACGGTTTCTCGCGGGTGGTCTTGTGGATGATCTGCTGTACTTTCTGCTTCGAGACGGCAGGTTTACGACCGGGCCGTGGGGCGTCTTTTGCAATGCCGGCGATGCTGCTTTCGAGAAAGCGCGTGCGCCAGCGGGCCACCAACTGCCGCGAGACACCGAGCTGTGCGGCGATCTGCTTATTCTCGAGACCGTCGGCGGCCAGCAGGACAATCCTGGCTCGCAGGGCGAGACGAACGGCGACTTGGCGGCCGCGCGCGTAGCGGTCCAACTGCTTGCATTGCGCTGTGTTCAAAGTTACTGGTTGTGCTCTTCGCATCCCATGCCTCCTGTTAATAGAGACGATGGGAAGCCAATATAAGTTACATTATTTATGGTGCACTACACTAGTGGGCTTCGCCGCTCCAACCGCCATACGTTTCTCGACAGACGAAACAAGGATCACGAGCTTTTTGTTGACACGTAATTTTCGATTGTGATACGACAGAGGGTCGCCCGAGGGTTCCGGGCGCTGTCTTGGGGGCTCGTTCTTCGCTTCGGGATCTATACTGAGAGATGGCAGACGAGAACAGGCCCGAGGGTGAAGCCCCGCCCGAATCCACGCCAACTGCCTCAGAAAAGCCGGTAGACCCTTCAGGAAAGCCGGACGCCGCGCCTGAAGCGAAACCGGCTTCTGAAACCGTACCCGCCGGCGACAAACCAGCTCCTGCGAGTGAGAAACCGGCGCCCGCCGCTGAGAAACCGGCAGCTGCGGCCAAGCCTCCCCCGAAGAAGACGCCTACCGTGATGGAGGCCGAGCCCTGGGAAGGCCTCATCCCGGATAGGCTCAAACAACGCTTCGGGAACATGATCAAAGAGTGCTCGAGCTACCGTCGTCAGGACTTCATCGTCACAGAGCTATCGTCGGTCATCTCCGTTATCGAATACTTGCAGAACGAGGAAGGCTTCGACTACCTCGTTGACATCACTGCAGTCGACTACCCCAAGAGAGAAGGCAAGCGGTTCGACCTGTTTTGGATCCTCTATTCGTTCCGGCAGAACGTTCGCGTGCGGGTCAAGGCCGAGGCCGGCGAGGAAGAGAAGCCGTCCACCGCTACCGGTGCGTACGCAACGGCCAACTGGCTAGAACGGGAGGTGTTCGACATGTTCGGTATCGAGTTCGAAGGCCATCCGAACATGACCCGAATCCTGATGCCGGACGAGTGGGAGGGGCACCCGCTTCGCAAGGACTACTCCATCATCCAGCAGGACCAAGCTTGGGTGCGGGAAAACCTCCAGATCGAGAGCGGGCAGTAATGGCCACGCAGACCACGTTTCTCGACAGCAACGAGCTGGTCCTCAACATGGGACCGCAGCATCCGTCGACCCACGGCGTGCTGCGGGTGATCTTGAAGCTTGACGGTGAGAAGGTGCTTGGGGCCGAATGCGTGATCGGCTATCTGCATCGGGGCGTGGAGAAGATCGCCGAGAATCGCACCTATCAGCAGTTCGCGCCTTATGTCGACCGCATGGACTACGTCGCGGCCGTCTCGAACGGGCTGGGCTATTGCATGGCGGCCGAGGCTTTGGCTGGGATTGAAGTGCCGGAGCGGGCCCAGTGCGTACGGGTGATTCTCACCGAGTTGAACCGAATCTCGAGCCACCTGCTGTGGTTGGGTACGCACGCGCTCGACATCGGCGCTATCACCCCGGTGTTCTACTGCTTCCGCGAGCGCGAGGAGGTCCTCAAGATCTTCGAGAAATACTGTGGTGCGCGGCTGACCACGCACTCTTTCCGCATCGGCGGACTGCAGTACGAGACCTACGACACTTTCGAGAAAGACTGCCACGCTTTCTGCGATTGGTTTGAAAAGAAGGTCGACGAGTACGAGGAGTTGCTCACGACCAACCGCATCTGGGTGGCCCGCACCAAGGGCGTGGGTATCCTTGACGCCGACGCCTGCAAGACCTACGGCGTCACCGGTCCGGTGTTGCGCGCGGCGGGCGTCGAGTGGGACATCCGAAAAGCGCTGCCGTATTCCAGCTACGAGAAGTACGACTTCGACATCCCGACCGGCGAGAACGGCGACACGTACGACCGCTACCTGGTGCGGATGAAGGAGTTTCGCCAGTCGGTGCGCATTATCCGCCAAGCGGTTGACAGTCTGCCGAGCGGACCGATCAAGGGCAAGGTGGCGAAGGTCTTCAAGCCGCCGATCGGCGAGGTCTACGTTTCGCTCGAAGCCCCCAAGGGTGAGCTCGGATACTTCATGGTCAGCGACGGCTCGACCCAACCTTACCGGGTACGTGTGCGTCCGCCGTCGTTTGTCAATTTGCAGGCGCTCGATGTGATGTGCCGCGGGTCGTTGGTGGCGGACGTGGTGGCGATCATCGGGACGATCGATATTGTGCTAGGAGAGGTGGACCGCTAGAGCATACTGACGGTGTCCCCTTTGTTGTGCGGTACGCGATATGGGCCTCGGCATAGCGTGCCCCTACGTTTCGGAATAGTCAGGCCAGAGAACTTACAGTGGAAGACCTGCTCAACAACCCCTACCTTCACGCGCTGATCGCGACCATACTGATCATCCTGCTGTTTCCGTTGGTCGCGGGATACATCGTGCTGGCCGAGCGCAAGGTCTTGGCGGACTTGCAGGTGCGCCTGGGTCCGATGCGCGTCGGGCCCTACGGTTTCCTACAGCCGCTGGCGGACGCTTTCAAGCTGCTGCTCAAAGAAGACATCATCCCTGCCGGGGCGGACAAGTGGATCTTCTGGGGCGCGCCGGTGCTCTCGACCTTCACCGCGTTGACGGCATTCGCCGTGCTGCCGCTGAGTGACAAGTTCTACGTGGCCGACGTCAATATCGGCATTTTGTTCGTCCTGGCGATGTCGTCGGTCGGTGCTTTGGGCCTGATCTTGGGCGGCTGGTCGTCGAACAGCAAGTACTCATTGCTGGGCTCGCTACGCTCGGCGGCACAGATGGTGAGCTACGAGGTGCCGTTGGGCTTTGCTGTGATCACGGCCCTGATGGTGGCCGAAACCCTGAGCATGCAAGGCATCATTCAAACCCAGCTCGACAAGGGTGTCTGGATCGCTTTTTCGAACTACGGGCTGATGCTCGTGCCGACGGTTCTGTTCCTCATTGCCGGCGTGGCCGAGACCAACCGCGCGCCGTTCGACCTGCCCGAAGCCGAGTCGGAGATCGTGGCCGGCTTCCACACCGAGTACAGCGGATTTCGGTTTGCGCTGTTCTTTTTGGCTGAATACGCTAGCATCTTCGTCATCTGCAGCATTGCTGTGACGTTGTTCTTCGGCGGGTGGCTGCGCCCGTTTCCGAATGTCGAGTTTCTCGAGACGCCTCTGAACGTGGTGTTTCCGATCTTGTTGTTCGCCCTGATTGGCGCCGGTTGCGCCGTTGGAGTCAAGCGCTTATTACTGCCCGAACAGAAGGCCGTGATCGGCGTCGTGGCGTTGGGCATGTTCGTGATCGCCGGGCTGTTCGCCGTCCCGCTTGCCAACGAGCTGATCATCGGCTTCTTCTGGTTTCTGTTGAAAGTGCTGATGATGATCTACACGTTCATCTGGTACCGGGGCACCTTCCCGCGATTCCGCTACGACCAGTTGATGGATGTGGGGTGGAAGTACCTGATTCCGATCAGCATGGGAGCTCTGATCGTCAACGGGATCGTCATGCTGGCAGCTTCGTGAGCGCGTAGGGGATAATAAGGGTCATGAAAGAGTTTCTGAAGACCGTCTTCCTGGTGGACCTGCTGAAGGGTCTGTGGGTCACCTTCCGCAATCAGAAACCCTCGCTCGTCTACACCGAGCAATACCCCGAAGAGAGGCCTTCTGTGGCCGAGCGCTACCGCGGGGCGCCGCGTCTGAACGTCCATCCCGAAACGAATGAGACGCTCTGCATCGCCTGCAACCTGTGCGCGTTGGCCTGCCCGGAACAGCTCATTGTCGTAGGTGCGGAACGCAACAAGGAGACCCGCCGCAAGGATCTGACCACTTTCATCTATGACGTCTCGCGCTGCATGTTCTGTGGCCTGTGTGAAGACGCCTGTCCGGTAGACGCTCTGGAGCTGACGCAAGACTTCGAGCTGGCGTACTACACCCGCGAGGGCGCGATCTGGGACCGCCAAATGCTGGAAGAAGGTCCGCTACCCACGCAGTACAAGTTCTGAGAACGTAGCCGCCGCTGACATTTCATTGTGGGCTGTCGGGACCGGTCTCGCGGCCCGCCCGGGCGCTGGTTTGAGGGTGGCCCGGATGCGGAGTCCGATGCAAGTAACGAAGCCCGCTGTTGCGGACGTTTGGTGTATCCTGGGGGACTCCGGTTCGGGCCTGGGTGAGTGTGATGCAGCCGATGCAGTGGGACCTCGATAGCATTCTGTTCTATCTGTTCGCGGTGCAGATTCTGTTCAGCGCCTTCATGACGATCACGCGGCGGAACGTCGTTTACTCGGCGGTCTGGCTGGTGAATGCCCTGGTGGGCGTGGCGGGTCTGTACCTGCTACAGGGCGCTGAGTTTCTCGCCGGTGTGCAGGTGATCGTCTACATCGGCGGTATCGTAGTGCTTTATCTGTTTGTGATCATGCTGGTGCCGGTGAGTGAAGAGGCCAAGCAGCGCCGTTTTTCGTCGCAGTTGTGGGTAGCTTTGATTTGCACCGCGTTGCTGACGGCGGAGTTGTTCTACTTTCTGTCGAAAGGGGCGGCGGGGTTCGAGTTCGCCGACCGTCCCTCGCCCGCGGAGATCGGCACTCTGACGCAGAACTCCGAGGAGGTGGGGCAAGTGTTGTTTTCCGAGTATCTGCTGCCCTTCGAGTTGGCGTCGATCCTACTGCTGGTGGCACTCATCGGCGCGGTCGTGATGGCCAAAGCGCAGACGAGCCCCGGGTCCTCGAAGGCGTAACACAACCATGTTTCCCGTATCGACGCCCCATTACCTCGCTCTCAGCTTGGCTCTGTTGATCATCGGAACCGTGGGTGTGCTGACCCGCCGCAACATCATCGTCATTCTGATGTCAATCGAGCTGATCCTCAACGCGATCAACATCAACCTGGTGGCGTTTTCGAACTACTGGCAGCACGTCAACGGGCAGGTCTTCACCATCTTCGTGATTACCGACGCCGCGGCCGAGGCGGCGGTCGGGCTGGGGATTCTGATTGCGTTGTTTAGAAACAAGGAGACGGTGCACGCAGACGAGGTAGACATTCTTCGCTGGTAGCCGACCCCTCCAGGACACGAACGAGCTTCCCGTATGTTTTTCCTCGATAGCATCTGGCTGATCCCGATGTTCCCGTTGTTCGGGGCACTATTGATGCTGCTGTTCGGGCGTCGGTTGGATCCGCAAACCGACCGCGGCGGCGACGACCATAGCCACGGCGGGCATCATGACCCGCCGGGCAAGAAGCTGATCAGCCTGCTCTGCCCTGGGTTCGTTCTGCTCTCGTTCGTTTTTTCGCTCGGGGCCATCTTCCAGCTGCAAGGCGTCGAGGGCCACTCGCATGAAGTGATCAAGTTCACGTGGCTGGCGGGTCTCAAGTCCGCTACCGCGTCAGGGGGACTAGCTGATTTCACGGCCGACTGGGGCTTTCTTCTCGATCCGCTCAGCAGCGTGATGATCCTGGTCGTCAGTGGCGTGGGCTTACTGATTCACGTCTACTCGATCGGCTACATGGCCCACGACGGGGGCTACTACCGCTTCTTCGGGTGCCTCAACCTGTTCGTCTTCTTCATGCTGATGCTGGTGCTGGCGAACAACTATGTGTTGTTGTTCGTCGGATGGGAAGGCGTGGGGTTGTGCAGCTATCTGCTGATCGGGTTCTACTTCCACCGCAAGTCGGCCTCGGACGCGGCCAACAAGGCGTTCCTGGTCAACCGCATCGGCGATGCGGCTTTTGTGCTGGGGATGCTGCTGCTGTTTACGACGCTGGGGACGATGACGTTCAGCGAGATCGGTCCGGCGTTGGCGGAAGGCGGCTTCGAGGCGGAGACAGCGACATTCGGGATGCTGAGCATGATCACGTTGCTGTTCTTCATCGGGGCCGCGGGTAAATCGGCGCAGCTGCCGCTATACGTATGGCTGCCCGACGCTATGGAAGGTCCCACGCCGGTCTCAGCGCTGATTCACGCCGCGACGATGGTCACAGCGGGAGTCTATATCGTGGCGCGGTCGAGCGCGATCTATGTCCTGGCGCCGCAGACGATGGCCGTGGTTGCGGTGGTCGGAGCGCTGACGGCGATCTTCGCGGCGACGATCGGGCTGGTCCAGCACGACATCAAGCGTGTGCTCGCGTATTCGACGGTGAGCCAGCTCGGCTACATGTTCCTCGCTTGCGGTGTGGGAGCGTTTTGGGTAGGTATCTTCCATCTGTATACCCATGCCTTCTTCAAGGCCCTGTTGTTCCTTGGTTCCGGATCGGTGATTCACGCGGTCGGTGGCGAGCAGGACATGCGCAAGATGGGGGCGCTGCGCGACAAGATACCCACGACGTTCTGGACGATGTTCGTCGGTGCACTGGCGATCGCCGGCATTCCGGGTCTCGCGGGGTTCTTCTCCAAAGACGAGATCCTCTGGAAGACCTGGTCGACGAGCCATGGCTTTCCCGTGTTGTGGATATTGGGTTTCATCACGGCGGGTTTCACGGCGTTCTATATGTTCCGGCTGATCTACTTGACGTTCTATGGCGATTCGCGTGTCGATCCCGAGGTGGCCAAACATGTCCACGAGTCACCGAAGACGATGACCGTTCCGCTGATCGTACTGGCAGTGTTGAGCGTCGTCGGCGGATGGGTGGGCACGCCGGTTGTGTTCGGCCCGCTGCACGACGCCCTGCCCAGCATGGAACACTTCCTCGATCCGGCGCTCGCGAGCGTCGCCGCGGATGAGGCGGCGGCGGAACATCACGACACGACCATGGAGTGGTTGCTGATGTTCGCCTCAGTGGGCTTGGCGATCGCCGGCATTTTTCTGGCCCGCAAGATGTTCGACCGCAAGCGCGACGGTGATGCCATGGAGCGCACACTGGGCGGCGGCCTGCACCGATTGCTTTACAACAAATACTTCGTCGACGAAATCTACGGCTACCTGTTTGTGGACGGCTTCGCTAAAGGCGGCGGCACGGCCTTGACCGGCTTCGACGCCTCGATCATCGACGGGGGAGTGAACGGCGCGGGATGGCTGACGCGTTTCACCTCCCGCGCAAGCATCTGGTGGGACACCTGGATCGTCGACGGTACGGTGCGGCTGACCGCGTTCATGGTAAAGTTCGCTTCCTACCCGTTCCGGATGTTGCAAACCGGCCTGCTGCAGAACTACGCCTTTTTTATCGTCCTGGGTGCACTATTGATTGTGAGTTATTACCTGTTTTAGTTGGGGGATGATCGCTTCATCGGACTGTTACGGAGATGGCTTGATCGTTGATCGTGCAGATGCAGGGGTTTCGGCATGCCGAGCCCGCGGGAACGCCAACGCGTGCCCCTACAGCCACCGTAGCAAGGCTTCTCAACAACAGTCGCTAGCTGACCGTCCCGGGCTCTCGAAAGCGCGGCAAAGATCATGAAAGAGCACATTCTCAGTATTGTCTGGCTCACTCCGCTGGTGGGGATGTTCATCCTGTTTCTCATCCCCAAAGAGAACAAGAACCTGATCCGGATTGTGGCCAACGTGGTGGCCTTCATCGGCTTCCTAGTCTCTCTTCCGCTGGTGTTCTGGTTCGACAGCTCGGTCGCTGAATTCCAATTCGTCGAGCGCCTCACGTGGATCCCGTCGCTGGGCGCAGACTATCACCTGGGTATTGACGGCGTGGCGCTGCTGCTGATCATGCTGACGACGGTCGTGGGGTTCCTCTCGATCCTGTCGTCGTGGTCGGCGATCCAGGACCGCGTGAAGGAGTACTACGCCTTCTTTCTCTTCTTGCAGGCTGGCATGCTGGGCGTCTTCATGGCGCTCGATCTGTTCCTGTTTTACGTTTTCTGGGAAGTGATGCTGGTGCCGATGTACTTCATCATCGGCATCTGGGGACACACCCGCCGCCTCTACGCCGCCATCAAGTTCTTCCTCTACACGCTGGCCGGCTCGGTGCTGATGCTGCTGGCGATCCTGGCGCTCTACTTCAAGCACGGCGAGCAGTTCGGCGTATACACCTTTGCGCTCGAAGACTTGATGAAGACGCAGGTGCCGCTCGATCGGCAGATCTGGCTCTTCTGGGGCTTCTTTGTTGCGTTCGCCATCAAGGTGCCGATGTTTCCCTTCCACACCTGGCTGCCTGACGCGCATACCGAGGCGCCAACGGCCGGCTCCGTCATCCTGGCCGGCATCTTGCTGAAGATGGGGCTCTACGGGATGTTCCGCTTCTCGTTCCCGCTGCTGCCGGACGCGGCTGCGGACCCAACGACGGTTCAAATCGTGGCGGCCTTGTCGATCATTGCGATCGTCTACGGCGCACTGGTCTCGCTGATGCAGAAGAACTGGAAGAAGCTCGTAGCCTACTCGTCGGTGAGCCACTTGGGATTCTGTACCTTGGGTCTGATTGCGCTTAACCCCAACGGCATCGCCGGCGGCATGTTGCAGGGCATCAACCACGGCATCTCAACGCCTCTTCTCTTCTTGATCGTCGGGTTCGTGTATGAGAGGCGGCGCACGCTGGAGATCGCCGACTACGGTGGACTGTCGAACCGCATGCCGGTCTTCACGGTTATCTTTCTGATCTCGATGTTCGCTTCGGCCGGCATGCCCGGGCTGAACGGGTTTATCGGGGAGTTCACGATTCTACGCGGCGCTTTTGAGCGCAACACGACCTGGGCCGCGTTCGCTGTGCTGGGGATCGTGCTGGGCGCCGCGTACCTGCTATGGCTGTTCCAGCGCACGATGCTGGGGCCGATCACCAATCCCGAGAACGAAAAGCTGACCGACATCAATCTGCGCGAGATTCTGGTCATGGTGCCGCTGGTACTGTGGTGTTTCTGGATCGGCCTCTATCCCAAGCCCTACTTCGAGATCTTGGATAAGCCCGTGGCCAAGCTTGTCGAGCGCGTCGATCCGGACTACTTCAGCCGCAACGGCATCCCGAACCCGCTGGATGAAAACCGCGAGTTGGCCAAGCTGGTGCAAGAATGAACGGCTTTGATCCCAGCAGCTTCTTCACGGCGACCGACTTCTTCGCCTTGAAGCCGGCCGTGTTGCTGTGTCTGTTCGGCTGCGGCATCCTGCTGACGGACTTCTTGCTGCGCCAAGGCCGCTGGAACGCGTTCACCGCTCTCATCGGCGAAGCTTTTGTCGCGGTTGCCGTGTGGCAGCACTTCACCGACGTCTCGATCAATAGCCAGCGCTTTGCTCTGAACGACTCACTGGTCATTGACGGTTTCTCTGTCTTCTTTAACGCTATCTTTGTGGGCTCGGCGGTCCTGGCGATCATCATCTCCGCACACTACTTGGAGCAAGAGGGCGAGAATCGGGGTGAGTACTACGCCCTCATCTTGTTCGCGCAGGCCGGCATGTCGATCCTGGCGTCAGGCTACGACTTGGTGACGCTTTTCATCGGGCTCGAGTTGATGGCGCTCAGCTTCTACGTCATGGTCGGCTTCTTGCGGCGAGAGCTGCGGGCGAACGAGGCGGCGATGAAATACCTGCTGCTGGGCGCGTTCTCGAGCGGTTTCCTGGCCTACGGCTTTTCGCTCTTCTACGGCCTCAGCGGCTCGACCGGCCTGCGGCAAATCGCCGAGGCGGTATCCGCGCGCGAGCCGACCGACCCTGTTCTACTGCTCGCGATGATCACGACCTCCGTGGGCCTGTTCTTCAAGATCTCCGTCGTGCCCTTCCACATGTGGGCGCCCGACGTCTATGAGGGTGCGCCGACGCCTATCACCGCCTACGTTTCGGTAGCGTCGAAGGCTGCCTCGTTCGCTTTGCTGATGCGCATTTTCCTGGTCCCACTCGAGTCGGCGAGCGAGCTTTGGATCCCTCTGTGCGGCTTTGTTGCCTTGGCAACGATGACGCTCGGAAACGTCGCCGCCATCACTCAGAACAATCTCAAGCGCCTGCTGGCCTACAGTTCTATTTCGCACGCCGGCTACATTCTCTTGGGGCTCGCCGCAGGCAACGAAACCGGCCTCAAGGGTGTGATGGTCTACATCCTGGTCTACATGTTTATGAACTTCGGGGTGTTCGCTCTAGTCGCGGCGCTACGGCGCGAGGGTCAGGCTGCCGAGGACATCGACGATCTGGCCGGTTTGATGAATCGGCATCCCGGCTACGCGATCCTGATGCTGATCCTGCTGCTGTCGCTGGCGGGCATTCCGCCCGCCGCGGGGTTCTACGGTAAGTACTTCATCTTTCTCGCCCTGATCGAGGCGGGCCAGTACCTGCTGGCGATCGTGGCGGCGCTCTACGTGGCCGTCGCTGCATACTACTACTTCCGCATCGTCCGTGCGATGTTCCTCACCGACGACACCGACCCCGCCATGGTGGCGCCGGGACTGGGGACTAAGGTGGCGATTGTCGGCTGCGGCGTCCTCACGCTGTTGATCGGACTCTATCCCGAGCCCTTCATCAGCCTCGCATCCGACTCGATCTTGCTGGCGCTGCGCTAGGCTGGGTCGGGCTGCGCAAGCTGGCAGCGATTCCAGTCGAGCAAGTGCCGCCATGCGACGCTCAGAGCCGCAAGCGTCAGCTTGCGTTGAGCCGTTTCTTCGGAGGGGGGATGTGACCGAAGACGAGCAACACCTTCAGCTCCTTTCCGCCTTCCACTGGGTTGTGGCCGGTTTCACAGCGTTGATCAGCCTGTTTCCCCTGATTCACCTGGCGGTAGGGATCGGCATCATGCTGAGCCCACCAAAGGGGAATGGAGATCCCAACTTCTCGTGGTTAGTGGGGCTGGTTTTTGTCGCCTTCGCATCCGTCTGGATCCTGGCCGGCCTGGGTTTCACCGCATGCCAAGTACTCGCCGGGCGTTATCTGAGACAGAGGCGGCGCTATCTGTTTTGCCTGGTCGTCGCGGGTATCTCCTGCATGGAGTTTCCTTTTGGGACCGCACTCGGAGTGTTCACGATCATCGTGCTGACGAGGCCCACGGTGAAGCAGATATTCGAGCGTGAGCTGAACGGAGACCAAAGCACGACGCTAGCTGCACCTTGACGGCTCGGCGGGGATGGGTCTCAGACTAGCCCCTACTTCGGTACTCGGACCTCTCCGCTGCGGTAGTAGGGATAGGTTTCCCAGGGTGCTTTCCCTTCAGATCGAGGGTCCTGGGTGGTAACTAGGTGCTCATCAAGATCGGCACTGAGCCTCTCCTTCACTTCGGTATGGGCGGGATCAGCAGCCAGGTTGTTGACTTGCGCGGGGTCAGTGGCGATCTCGTACAACTCCTCGGCCGGGCGCTTGCCGAAACCCAACTCAAACTCGCGCGGAAACTGCTCCCGGTTCTCCGGTTCCATCATGAAGGTCTTCGTCGGGCAGCGGTCGATATCGCCGTAGAAGCCCTGTGGCGCGGCGTCGAAATCGGGGTCGCCGGCGGGCCAACGATCCGGGGCGTAGTTGCGGATATAGAGAAACTCGTGCGTTCGAATGGCACGTGAGGGATAAAGCGCTCCGTTCGGCCGGCACCAGGTGTGGCGCTCGATGGCCGTGAATGCCCGATCACGCTCGGGCTCCACCTGACCGGAGTCGCCTGAGGCCAGCAGAGGCGCCAAGCTCCGCCCCGTCATCGACGCCGGGATGGTCACGCCCGCAGCCTCCAAAAAGGTCGGTGCGAAATCGGTGTGGCTGACGAAGTCGTCAACAACCCACCCGCCGGCGCCGCGCCCAGGCCAGCGGACCGCGAGCGGCATCCGCGTGCCCCAGTCATAGAGCGTCGTCTTGGCACGCGGAAAGAGCATACCGTTATCGCTGGTTACGACGATCAGCGTGTTGTCGAGCTCACCGGCGTTATCGAGCGCTTGGACCATGCGGCCCAGATGGGAGTCGAACCACTCGATCTCCACGTAGTAGTCGAGGATATCGCTGCGAATCTCTTCCGTGTCGGGGAGGAAGGCGGGTACAGCTACGTTGGCGGTCGTTTTGCCCTTACGCAGTCCCGCACCCTTGTCATAGCGTCGGTGCGGCTCGGACGCGCCAAACCAGAAGAAGAACGGCCTGTCGCCTTGCCGCTCCTCTAGAAACTGTTCGAGGTTCGCAGCGTAGTCGATGTTGCGGATGCCATCAGGGACCGATTCGTATTGGCGCTCGTTATAAGCCGGTCCGATGGGGTACTCGACTCGTCCCGCGGCTTGATAGTCGCCGGGCGACCAACCTTTGCCGGTGTAGCCGATGTCATAGCCGGCCTCTTCGAGGAGGCGGGGAAAGACATCGAACTTGGGAGGAAGGGTCCCCATGAGCATGCCGGCTTCCTCGAGCCGCCAGATGGCTTGCCCGGTGAGAATCGCACTGCGGGAGGGCGTACACGATGGCGCCGCGGTAAACGAGTGCGTGAAAAGCACCCCCTCGCGTGCCACACGGTCGAAGGCAGGCGTCGAGACGTTCGTGTCGCCATACGCTCCGGCATGGGGCCAAGATTGATCGTCCGAGATCGCGAACAGTATGTTGGGGCGTTGGGTTCCACCGCGCTCTTCGACCGCCTCACAGCCCGTACACCAGAGGGCGAGAGCTAAAGCCGCAGGGCTGCCCGCGCTACAAGCAAACCGGCGCCATCTCCCGACGCGTCCCATGCCCAGTCTTCCTTGGCGGCCTTTGCGGTCCTTTGCGCCTTTGCGAGAAACCTCAGTAGAGCCGTGCCGCGAAGTCGCGCGCCACAAGGTCCGCCTCCTTCTCCGGCAAACCCACGACCCCGGCAACCCACTTGCCCTTCTGAAGCACCAGGACCTCTTCGTCGCCATCTTTGCCGAAGTAGCCGCCCATATGAGCCAAATACTTGGCATCGCTGAGCGTATTGCTGTAATCGTAGAGCAGCAGCGCCGCCGCCTCGGCGTTCTTGGCCTGTGTCAGAAACTGTCGGTAGGTCTTATCGCGGCGCTTGTACTTGGCCACGTTGCCGCCGGCCAGGAAGTCTTTTCCCATGATGTGGTTGTCGACGAGTTCAATCTTCACGCGATCTTTCGACGGGAAACGGCGGCTTTCATCAGAAGGTTTGACGACCGGCACAGGCTCGGCGGCCTTCTTCTCAGCCGGTTGATCGCTGGGAATACTGCAGGCGGCGCAGAAGCCCATGATGAGCAGTGACCATTTCAACCGCATTGTTGAGGCTCCTACCGAAACCTGGGGGCACGACATGTCGTGCCTGGGGCTCGGCATCCTGAGCGGGCCGCTCGGATTTCCGTGGTACGTTACTCGCCCACGCAGTGCAGCATGTGCTGCCAGAAGGCCTCGCCTTCGATTTCCTGCTTCGTAGTTCCGAAACCCCCTTCTTCGTACGTGATCACTGCGGTCATCTCGAGTTCCGCGCCGCAGTCGCATATCAACTTGTGTCCGACACGCTTCACCTGCTGTGCCAAGGCAATTGTCCTCCGTCAAGCTCGGGTTTGTGGCAGCCAAGCTGCAGAACGCAATCCACGCTGCGAATGGCCCCGCGGAAACCCGTCTCTAAGGGTGTAGCGCCGCCACACCGCCTTCGAGCCCGTGGAGCGCCGCAACCTCTTCCTCCGTCAGGGCCCGGTTGAACAGCGCTGCTTCATCGAACAGGCCGACATAGCTCACGCCGAGGCGGAAGGCCGCCCGCGCCATGCCCCAAGTAAACGCTTCGGCGATATTCTCAGCAGCCCCTTGCAGCTTGCCATCGAGATACAGCTGCGCCGTGCCCGAACCGCCGCCGAGCCGATCGTAGGTCGCGACCACATGGGTCCACTTGCCACGCTCGAAGGGCGCCTTCGAGACGACGACCAGGCGGTTGAGGAAATCGGGGTTCTCGGCGGGCGTCTTGTCCTCCGGGTTCCACGCTTTGAGGTCACCGAAGACCCCCAGACGAAAGTGCCTCGGCATGTCGTCTTTCGTGAAGTCGGTCCAGACCGCGGAGTCGTTATAGGCCGAATCGGTGATTTGAATCGGATCGCAGTAGCCCGGCCCCAAGTCCTCATCGGGGTTCAGATTCAGCCAGAACGAGACGCTGCCGCTCCAGTTGTTGTCACTGAAGGCGGCGTTCTTCTCGCCACGGTAGAAGATGGCGTGCGTGTTCTTCTTATTGAACTGGAGCGCATGGCCGAAGCGCCCCGCATCGGCGACGATCTCGACATCAGGGTTGCCGATACCGGGGATGGCCTGGTCCTGCTCCTCGTAGGAGGGCGCCGTATAGATGCGCCGGTCGCCCAGCGCAAAGGCCGCGTCAGGGCCGTCCTCAAACGAGGCGTGGAAGGTGAGAGCGCTCTTGAGGGCGTCGGTCATGGATGTAGCCTCCTCGCTTTCCGCCCCGCCGGTTTCCTCAGGCGCTGTACATCCCGAGACGACGGCGAGAGCCGCGATCACGAGCACACCGAGTGCGACGTTCATCCTGCGCGAGCGATGCATGTTCTGCCTCCTTGCCCGCAACGGGGCCACACGACAGTGTAGCGTGACAGCGTGCGGAAGTGGGAAGCGCTAGAACCCGAACGCCAGCCCCACCACTCCCCACACTTCGGGCGAGCGGAAGCCCAGCTCGAAGTACTCATGGTCGAACACATTCTCGAGCTTCCCAAAGATCCGGACATCGCGGCGGTCCGAGAGCGGCATCGTGTAGCTGACCATCACGTCGGCCTTCTTCGGACCGTCGAACAGCAGCGGCCGCGTTCCCAGACTTGTAAAGAACGGCGCGGGATGCCCCGACGCCGCGAAAAAATCGAAGGCCACGTCCACCCGGCGGCCTATCCGCTGCAAGAGTACCAGCGAGAACATATGGTCGGAAATGCCGAATGTCTTGAAGAAGTCGCCGCTGGCGACCTCGGAGGTTCGCTGGTCGGAGTTGGTATAGGTGTAGGACGCTGTCAGGTCTGTGCTCCGGACCGGCGCGGCCGAGACACTCAGTTCCACGCCGCGCGCTAATCCTCCCCCAACGTTGCGGTACCCGCCGAATCGGCCGAAAGGGTCGGTCGAGGGATCGATCCCGCCGCTGAAGTCGAACACGATGACCTCTTGAAGCCGTGTGTAGAAGTACGTTCCGCTCAGCTTCACGCGGTCGTTGCCCACCCATTGGTCGATGCCCACGTCGAAGGCAATGGTTCGCTCCGGCCGCAGGCGCGGATCGCCGAACGGGCTGAACGATCCAAAGAAAAACGACGACCCGAAGCGTTGGAACATCGACGGCGCTTTGTAGGCATTGCCGGCGTGCGCGCGGATCTTCGTTCCGGACCCCGCAAAGTGGTAAGAGATGGCCCCATCTCCAATCAGCGCCGTCTTTGGGGACTCGAGAGCGAAGCCGGCGTACGGCGAGCCGCCGCCAGTAAACTCGGGCACCGACAGACGAAACGCCCGGGCACGCCCCGAGAGCGAAAGCTGAAGTCGGCTGTCGAGGAGCCGAATCTGGTCCTGCGCGAAAACGATGTGGCTGCGCTGCTTCATCACCGCGCGTGAGGTCACGCGCAGCGCCGGGTCGGGATTCTCGTCGGTCGAGGGCGAATCGTATCGCTCGCGCTCGAACTCGTAGCCGAGCGAAAAGAGATGTTGAGGGCCGAGTTCGAAGTCTGCACGCGCGCGCGCGGTATCGATGCGACCATCGAACGAGCTTGAGTTGTTGAATTGTGGCTCGAACCGCACGCCGGCGGGACCATCGCGGAAGTTGCGGTTGCTGTCAACCGCCTGATAGTCGAAACGAAAGGAAGCCGCCGGGCTGAGCCGCTGGGTGTAACGGACGACCGCGGCCAGGAACGACGCCGCCCGCCGGTTGTCGGGGTCGTTGACGTCGGGAACAAACGTCGCAGGGCCGACGTCGAACGGCTGGCCGGTCTCGAGTTGGCGCTGTTCGCTCAGGAGTAGGGGAATCGCGTCGATCGGTCCCGCGGCCGGAAGACTCCGTTCCGCCTCAAACGGGACAAAACTACTGTCGTTGAGTTGAATGAACGTGTCCGCCGCGTAGACCCGGCCGCTTAGAGTTGCCGAGGGATTGAAGGCGTACTGCAGGAGTCCGTGCCCTGTCGAGTTGCGGTAGGCGTCGGTACCGTCGATTCCGTCCCGCACGTTGAGATGAGAAACGCCCCCGCTGTAGTTGAGCCGCTCGCCCAGGGCTCCACCGCCGAAGCGCGTCAGACCGCGCAGCATGCCGAGCCCGCCGCCTTCGGCCCGGATCTCGCCGTGCGGCCGGCCGCCGCCTTGGTCGCTGACGATGTTCACCGCGCCGCCGGTGGCGCCGGTTCCGTAGATCGACGATCCCGAGCCGCGCAGAACTTCGATGCGCTCCGTGTTGGCGAGCATCAGGTCGGCCAGGAACGGACTGGCGTCCCCGCCGATCGCCGCGCCGTCTCGCAGACGAAAACCGTCAACCAAGACAGCAGTATCTTCGGAGCGCATCCCGCGAACCTGGATGCTCGTGTTGCCGCCGGGGCCCCGCTGGCGTCGCATCCGCAGGCCAGACGTTTGGCGCAGCGCTTCGGCGACGGAGTACTCGCCTCGTAAGTCCATCTCGCGACCACCGACGGTATCGAGCGCTTTTGAGACCTGGTCCACAGTGAGTGGTGTCGTGGACGCCGTGACCACCACTTCATCGCGTAACCGGTCTAACGCCAGCTCGATGTCGAGCGTGGCCGCCTCACCGCTTGTGATGGTGATCGTGCGCACTGTGCTGGTTGCGAAACTGACAGCTTCGGCCTCGACCACGTAGGCGCCTGCAGGCAAGGCCTCGAATCGATAAGCGCCCTGGTCATCAGTCGAGGTGCGCCGGCGGATACTGGCGTCGCGCGACTGAACAGAAATCGTCGCCGCTCGCACCACGGCTCCCGAGGGATCGGTGACCGTTCCACGAACCACTGCGCCGGTTTGGGCCGTGAGATCAGTAAGGGTGACGAGCGCGACAAGAAGGGCAGCGACCTGCACTCCTGCCTGTCGGCCGGCGCCAAGCGCCCGCCACGTGAATCTGAATCCTAGGGAAGCGTCGCCGAACGTACCTCGCATCCGGCAAGCGAGACAAACAAGCATGAACCGTCTCCTCTGACTTCGCAAGGAGACCGGAAGGGAATCGTGCCTAGAACTGATGGCCGGACCATTTCCGTCTCCACGCGGAATCCAAGTCTGAAGGCCTTGCAGGCAGGTCTCCTGGCTCGTGGGTCTCGAAGGCGTCGACCTTCGTCACGGCTACCAGCCTTCCCCGACGGCGTACGCCGAGTGGCATCAGTTGGAGCCGCTTCCCACTTACAGTGGCGGGACCGCGCCGGATTTTCACCGGACTTCCCTGTTACGCCCCTGTGGGCACCTGCAAAGCGGTGATGTGTGCTGCCCGATCGGACCGACTCAGGCAACTCCCTAAGGCTAGTCCTGACGGGAGGGCACTGTCAAGCTGAGCCAGGGCCGTAGCTGACAGCGAAGAAGCCGAGTCCCGGAACGCAAGTGACGGGTCACTCATCTTCTGTGCGGCACAACACCTTCAGATCCCTCACGAGCGCGACCGTATCTTTGTCGACGTCGGCGCGATCGATCGGCACGACGCCGAGCAGCGATTGGGCGTCCGGCCCGGCGACCCGATCGCCCCTGGCAGCCAGTTCATGAAGCTTAACGACCCCAAACTCTACGTGGCCAAGGCTTGGGACGACCGTATCGGCCTGGCCGTCGAAATCGAGGTCCTTAAGCGCCTCCAGCGCCGCAGGCCGCCGAATACCGTGTTCGCGGTGGCCACGGCCCAGGAGGAGATCGGCCTGAGGGGCGCGCATACCAGTAGTTACATCGTGAAACCCGATATCGGCTTGAGCATCGAGGTCGGCGTGGCGGCCGACTATCCTGGCATCACCCTCGACCAGGCCCAGGAGCGCCTTCGTGCCGGTCCAGGCATCTTCCTTCACGACAGTTCGATGCTGCCCAACCTCAAGCTGCGCGACTTCGTCGCCGATATCGCCGATGACATCGGTGTGCCCTTACAGTTCGAGGTGCTTTCGGGGTACGGCGAAGACGGGGCCGAGATGCAACGTGTCTACGGTGGCGCGCCTTCGATCAACATCACCGTGCCGACCCGCTATCTGCACAACCACAACGGCGTGATCCACCGTGATGACTTCGATCGCACAGTCGAATTGGTCACCGAAGTGATTCGACGCCTGGACCTCGAAACGGTTGAACGGCTCAAGGGCTTCGACTAGCGAGAAACCCAGTAAGAGACGGCTCGTGGCCAAACAGTAACCGCAACCCACACCCGCGGAGATGCTCATGCAGTTGAGCTTCGCTCACACAACCACGCGGGCCCTGATGACGTCTCTGGAGCTGGATCTCTATTCGCCCCTGGCGGATGGGGCCGGGACGGCGGGTGACGTCGCCCGTGCGGTCGGGGCCGGCGAGCGCGGCGTTGGCATGATCTTGGACGTCTTGGTCTCCCTCCAGCTATTGAGCAAAACCGGCGACCGTTACGAGTTGACGCCGGCCGCGCGCCAGTTGCTTCTTCCCTCCAGCCCCGATTTCATGGGCACCGCACTGGCCAACGCACAAGCGAACGACACGTGGGACCAGTTGACCGACGCTGTCCGCAGCGGCAAGGCAGCGCACCAAGTAGAGGTGCAGTCGTTGGCCGAGGATTTCTTTCCCGCCTTGGTGCGCGGGCTTCACGTTCTCCACTACCCGAGGGCGACGAGCGCAGCCGAGCTCCTAGGGGCCGGCACCAAGCACAAAGGCATGCGCGTCGTAGACGTGGGCGGCGGCACGAGCGTGTGGGGCATCGCCGTTGCCGAGGCCGACCCCCAAGCTCACGTCACCGCCCAGGATTTCCCAGCCCTGTTCGATCTCACCCGCCACTACACCGAACGGCACGGCGTAGCGGACCGCTACGACTACCTGCCAGGCGACCTCAAGACCGTCGACTTCGGCGAAGACCGTTTTGATTTAGCCTTGCTCGGCAACATCGTCCACTCCGAGGGAGTTGACTCCTCGCGCAACCTCTTCGGCAGACTCCACAAAGCCCTCAAGCCGGGCGGAACCTACACTTTCGGCGAGTACCAAAGTTGGCTTGAAGACGCGGGCTTTACGAACGTCGAGGCCGCCGAGATCGGGTTGCACTCGCCGATCGTGATCGCATCGAAGGCATGACGGCCCGGCCGGCCGGCGTACCCACTCGTACCAACCCTCGCCCAAACGCTTGTTAGACTGGAATGGATCAGGGGTACGTCGCCCGTGGGGCGGAGGAAGGATGCGCCGTAACGGGCCCACCGTTTGCGTTCTGACTCGATCATGGCTCAGGAACGGAGTGTCGGCCGTCCTCGCGTGGGCCGTGCTGGCGACGTTGTGCGCCCCACCGGCTGCGGCGGACGAGCAGCGCTGGGCGGCCGCCATCGCCGCAGGAGACCGGGCTCTCGTCGCGCGGGATTTCGAGTCGGCGATTGGGCACTTCCAGCAGGCCCGTGAGTTAGCACAGCAGTTGCCGCCTGGCGACGCGCGCCAAGCGGAAACACTGGTTCGATTGGCGCGCGCCTATCGCTCCCAGGGTGACTTCGCCAGACCAGAGGAGCTCTACGCCACTGCCATAACGATCGCCGAAAAAGCGCACGGTTCCTGGTCGGCCGAGTTCGCGGACTACGTCAACGAAGTGGGCCGGTACTTCCATGCCCGGCGGAAGTACCGGCAGGCGGAAGAGCACTACAAGAACGGCTTTACGATTCGCGTCAAGGTCTTCGGGCGCGAGCACGCCGCGGTCGCCGAGAGCATCAACAACCTGGCGATCCTCTATGAGAACGAATCTCGCTATGACAAGGCGGAGATCTATTACCAACACGCGCTAGCGATCCGCGAAAAGACGCTGGGGCCGGAGCATCTCGACACCGTTGCGACGCTCGAGCATTTCGCGCGGCTGCTCTTCAAGTTGAATCGGGGAGAAGAAGCAACGCCGATGCAAGAACGCTCCAGGTCCATCCGCTCGCAATGGGTTGCCGATGCCGACTCCGCCTCGCCGCCGTCGGAGGTCTACCGCTTGGGCGACGGCGTCATTCCCCCACGGCTGCGTGAGCGCACCGAGCCGGAGTACAGCGAGGAAGCGCGAATTGCGAGGCACGAGGGTTCGGTCATCTTGCAGGCTGTGATCAGTCCCGAGGGCAGTGCGGGCAACTTCACCCTCGTGCGCAGTTTGGGGCTCGGTCTGGATGAGAAAGCAGTCGAGGCCGTTCGCCGCTGGCGGTTCGAGCCCGCCCGCAAGGGCAACCAGCCTGTAGCGGTCAGGGCGAACCTCGAGATCAACTTCCGAATCCTGTAGCTTTCCTGGAGGGCCTCGCGACACTGTAGAGGCACAGCGCGCCACGCCCACTGGTAGCGGTAGGTCGGCCGGCGGGGAGCAGCGTACCGGGCCTGCAGTCGCGGTTCACCGCTCACTAGCGCGCGGCTCCGATCGCCGCATAGAACTCCCTCAGTTTCTCGACGTACCGCCGTCCGCCCACCTGGACGATGTTATTGTGGCCGGCCCCTTCGACGGTCCACAACTCCTTCGGCATGTTGGCTGTCTCAAGCACCTCGCGGCCGAGACGATACGCGATCACTTCGTCTCGATCGCCATGCATGATCAAGACAGGAGCTTCAACCTGCTTGATCTTGCTCGCCGTCTCGAGACCCGAAGTCACCAACGGCCCGATGAAGGGCAGTACGGTTTGAGCGACAGCCCGGGCCGATGGAAAGGGCGCCTCCAAGATCACCCCCGCGCAAGCCTTTCGCGCGGCCAGGTCTACTGCCGGTGCCGTACCGAGTGACTCGCCGTGGATCAGGATCCGGTCCGCCTCGTATCCCTCTTCGAGTAGGTATTGATAGGCGGCCTCGGCATCTCGATACATGCCCGCTTCCGTCGGGCTGCCGTCACTCTTGCCGTAGCCGCGGTAGTCGATGATTAAGACCTCGGAGCCGGCCTCACGAATGGCCGCGAGGTGGTCGGCGCGGTGGGTGATGTTGCCGGCGTTGCCGTGTAGGTATAGAGTCATCCATTTGGATTCGCCGTCCGCTGCCACATGCCAACCGTGGAGCTGCACCTCGTCGGAAGTCTGAAGCCAGACGTCCTGCGCTCCGAGCGTCTCGCGGACATCCCACAAGCCCTGGGGATAGGGCATCGGATGGAAGGTTGCCTTCCTAGCCATGTAAGACAACACGAAGAATACCCACAGGCCGAGCAACGGCCAACCGACCCACCGGGGGATCTTTCGCTGGGACATGCGAGATCAGGTCGGATTCAAGCCGGACGAGCGCCGCACGCTGTACCCGGGTGCTTGGACACGCCGTACCGCCGAGTTGGAGTCGCGCCCGATGATCCTAGCGCGGCAGGAACTTCTGCACCCGCCAGTTGGTAATCTCCCCTACATACAGGCTGTTTGTAACCGGCCCGACCGCCAGGTGGTGGCACAGCTCGAACTGGCCCGGTAGCTTGCCGTGCTCGCCCAGCGCGCCGAGAATCTGGCCGTCCAGATTCAGCTTCAGCACCCGGTTGTTGTAGCCGTCGGTCATGAACAGTGACTGATCCGGCGTGATGGAGAGCCCCCAGGGCGACCCCACGTGCTTCCATTGCTGGAGAAACTTGCCGTCGCCGTCAAAAATCTGAATGCGGAAGTTCTCTCGATCGGCAACATAGACCCGGCCTTGCTTGTCGAGCGCGATGCTATGCGGTGCGTTGAACTCACCCTTGCCCACGCCGCGTTTGCCCCAGGCGCGGATGAAGGTGCCGTCTTTGGCGAGCTTGACGATGCGGGAGTTTCCGTAGCCGTCGGATACGTAGATGTCACCGTTGGGCGCTATCGCCACATCGGTCGGGCTGTTGAAACGGTCCTCTTCTTCGCCGGCTTGGCCTTTGCGGCCCAGCACCATGCGGATGCGCCCATTCGAGTCCATCTTCAAGACGACGTGGTGGTCGATGTCGGTGGTCCAGATGTTGCCCTCGTGATCGATGCTCAGACCGTGTGTGCCCGAGTAGACGCCGTCGCCAAATGAGCGGAGGAACTTGCCGTCCTTGTTGAACACCATGATCGGATGCGCTCCGCGGTGAAAGACGTAAACGTTCTCCTGTTTGTCCACAGACACGGCGGGCGTCTCGGCCAAGTTCCAACCGGCGGGCAACGCCGGCCAGGCTGGATCAACCTCGTAGGAGAGCGCGGGGTAGTTGGGTTCCGAAAGAGCCGCGATGGCGGCTACGAGGGAAACGAGCAATACACGACGAAGCATAAGAGTCCTCCGAACGACCGTAATATCCTAGCATCCGCGGACGAGTTACAACCGTCCCCAGCCGAGCCGCGACAGGCATGGAGCGGTACGAGACGGGACCACCCGCCGGGCCCGCTGCTGAGCTTTCTACACTCTCGATCGAAGCAACTTCACTGAGCCGTCACACCCGCAGCAGTCGCTGCAGCGTGAGCAGCGCTCACAAATGTGGTTCCCGCAGGCGTCGCGAGTGCAATGCGGACAAATCTCTGTCGAGGGCTCTTCGCAGGTGTAGCAGTGGAACGTGGCTTGAGCATTGGCCGGTGAAACTGTGTCCGATTTTGGACCCGGATTGGCGGCTTCCAGTGCATCCTCTCGTGGTGGCTCCAATGGCTTGTCAGTCAGCACGTTTCTGCCTGGGTGACGGCCGTTCTAGTCACGCCCGCGCGGACGAGCGGCAAGCTCGCCGCGGCAACGCTGGGCTTCGCTGTGGGCAATCTCCATCTGCATCTCGCTGGCGATGACGAGCTGACGAAGATACGTTTTCAGACCTTCGCTTTGACCGCTATTCCGATCCTTGGCGGCACTGAGCAAGTCCGCGACCGCGGGGTTCTGATACTTGCGCGCTCCCTGCGCGATGGAGGTGATCATCGAATCCAGCCGATCGAGCCACAAGTACGTATCGACAACCGACGAGAGTTTCTCCGGGTTGCGCTGCACGTCCTGGGCTGAGAGAGAGAGGTTGGCAATGTCCTGTATGAGCTCTTCGTGCTGCGTGACAAAGGCCTGCGGCGCCCCGTCCTGGATCCACTCCTTGGGACGGACTCGCACCAGCAGGTCTTCGAGTTGCTTGGAGTGCTGCACCAGTACCTCCGCCATTTCGAGCACCTCCCAGCGGGGAAGAAGCTCCTGGGCGGCGGCGGGCATACTGATTACGGCGCCGAGGGCGGCTGCGATATGAAACTGCCTCATACAGGTCATAGTAGGCCCTAGCGGGAGTCGTGACAACCAAGGACAGGATGCTCCGAATCGGAGCATGACCCTAACCGCCCAGCGCACGACCCGTCGGAGCGAGAAGCAATGCCTGAACCTGGAATGGACCCGAAAAGCGAGACCAGTAGAGAAGGGACAATGAACCAGGGAACGGTAAGGAGGTTCGATTGTCTCGAAGACGATTCACGAAGGAGTTCAAGCTGGCGGCCGTCCGGCGGCTCGAAGCCGGCGAGTCCGGCTCGGCCCTCGCGCGCGAGCTGGAGGTGAAGCGCGAAAAGCTCTACGACTGGCTGGCACAAGTCGAGCGCTACGGCGTCGAGGAAGCCTTTCCCGGCGCGGGGCGCGTCCCGGCGGCAGCGCCCGTGTCGAGCCCGGCCACGAAGCCCAGGCCCGCCTCGCGGAGCTGGAACGCAAAGTCGGCCGCCAGGCCATGGAGATTGATTTTTTGTCCGCAGCCTTGCGGCGTGTCGAGGATCTGCGCCGGCCGAGCATCGTCAGTGGAACCGGCGCGTCGCTGAGGAAGTACGGGCCGCAAGGCGGCAAGGCAACATGAGCACGCTGAGCACGCGCGATTTGTGCCGCTTGAGCGGACTGGCGCGAGCCAGCCTCTACCGCCAGGCCAAACCCGACAGCGAGCAGGTCGGGGAACTGCGGCAGGCCATTGTCCACGCCGCCTTGGACCATCCGGCCTACGGCACCCGGTGGACGACCCAACAGCTGCGCCGTCAAAAGCTGCTGGTCAATCGCAAGCGCGTGCAACGGGTGATGCGCGAAGAGAAGCTCTTGCGGCGACGTCGCCGCACCGTTCCGCGAACGACCGATTCGAAGCACTCGCTGCGGCGTTATGAAAACCTGACGCGCGATTTCCAACCCACGGGTCCCAACAAACTGTGGGGCTCCGATCTCAGCTACGTACGATTGGGAAACCACTTCGTCTATGTGGCGGTGGTGTTGGACGTGTATTCGCGGCGCGTGGTGGGCTGGGCCGTGGGTCCGAACCTGAAAACCGAATTGCCGCTGGCGGCGCTGCAACAAGCGTTGAGCAGCCGGCGTCCGGCGCCGGGCTGGATTCATCATTCCGATCAAGGTTCGCAGTACGCCGCGGAAGCTTATGTAGCCACCCTGCGGCAAGCGGGCGCGAGGATATCGATGAGCCGCAAGGGCTGCCCGCAGGACAACGCGTACGTGGAAAGCTTTTTCAAGACTTTGAAAAGCGAGGAAGTCGACTGCAGCGAGTATGAAAGTTTGGCCCAGGCGCAGGCCGAGATCGGCGCTTATATTGAGTGGGAATACAATCGTACGCGATTGCATTCGGCGCTGGGCTATCGGCCGCCGCAAGAGTATGAGCGGCTGTGGGAAGAGGCGGCTAACGCCGCCTGAGTTTTCTTAAGGCATGAGCAGATCTATCGATCCGATGGCGCAGCACAAGGCGGGATGCGGCCTCAGTAGGCGAGCACCCCGCCCTCATCGTTGCGATGAGTCTGCGGCCGGGTATTCCTTGGTGGGTTGCTCTCCAGCAGAGCCCGGCTCCGCTTCCCCGGATGAGTTGATCATGCCCCCATTGGGCTGGATTGGCTATCCTTTTTCAGTCAACCGCGACCCGTCCCTACTTTCTTGGCCTCGCCACAGGGGTCCACTCCAGAAAGATTGGGAAGGACATGGATGAGCGACAAGGAGCTGAGACGTAGTGAGGTGTTAGGCCGGGTGCGGCGTGGGGAGTGGAAGTTGAGCGAGGCGGCCATGCGGCTGGAGATCAGCTATCGCCAAGCCAAACGCCTGTGGAGCCGCTATCGCAAGGGCGGTGCCAAAGCGCTGGTGCACGGCAACGTCGGCCGCCGCTCGAACCGGGCCAAGCCGGCGGAGTTTCGTCAGCGCGTGATGGCCTTGGTGCGGGACACTATGGGGGCGAGCCGCAGCAGCGCTTCGGGCCGACACTGGCCGCGGAGCAGTTGCGAGAGGATCACGGCCTGGAGGTATCGGTGCGCACGCTGCGACGCTGGATGCTCGCTGCCGGGCTGTGGAGCCGCCGCCGCAAGCGCCGGCCCCATCGCACCAGGCGGCAGCGCAAAGCGCACTTCGGCGAGCTGCTGCAACTCGACGGCAGCTTCCACGATTGGCTCGAGCAGCGCGCTCCGCGGGGCTGTTTGATGAACCTGGTCGACGACGCCACCGGGACAGCACTGTGCCGCTTCAGCAAAGAAGAAACCACCTGGGCGGCGGCGGACTTGCTGGCCGCTTGGGTGCGGGCCTACGGTGTACCGCAGGCGCTCTACCTGGACCGCAAGAGTGTCTACCAGCGACGCGCGACGACCAGCGAGCTGATCGAAGGCATCGAGCCCGAGACGCAGTTCGGGCGCATGTGTGCGAAGCTCGGCATCACGATCCTGGCGGCGGGCTCGCCGCAAGCCAAGGGACGTGTCGAACGCCATCACGGCACGCACCAAGACCGCCTGATCAAGAAGATGCGGCTGCGCGGGATCGTCGATTATGAGGCGGCGAACCGTTATCTCGACCAGGAGTACTTGGGCGAGCACAACGAGCGCTTCGCCTGCGAGCCGACGGTGGGAGCGGACTTTCACCAGGCGCTACCCCGTGGCACCGAGCTGCGACGAGTGTTCTGTTTCGAGTACGACCGGGTGGTAAGCAACGAGCGGGTGGTGCGTTTCGAGAATCGCTGCTTGCAGTTGAAGCCGAAACGCAACCAGGGGGTGGGGGCGGGTGCACGGGTGACGGTCCAACAGTGGCGCGATCAGAGCTTGCAGGTGAGGTTTGAGGAGCACGAGATCGAGCACGAAGTGATCGCCACGCCGGTGCCGCAGCCGCGGGTGAAGCCGGCAGCGCAGCGGCGTCCGGGGGGCGGGCGCAAGCCGGCGGCGAACCACCCCTGGCGGCGAGCTGTATTGGGGAAAACACGATCTGCGAATTCATAAGAGGGCTGTGGAAATGCCGGATCGGACGGAAAGCGTGGAAAACCTTCTCGAGGCCGCCGTGCCGGGTTCGAGGAGCGGTGGATGGTTTTCCACCCTTCCCACCGCCCCTTGGAAATCGCTCACGCGATTCCCACAGTTCCACAGCCCCGACGACGACGATTCTCCCCTACCACCCAGGGGACACTTCTACTGCCTTGCCGCAGGGGACATTTCTATTGCCTCTTGACAGGATGATGTTGTTTTCATTGCACGCAACGCGGGGCGCGTGTTAGCATCGAACGTAGGTAGGGTTCGCTGGGGTCGCCGCAAAACTCATAGGTGGAGCGGCGTTGTTTTTGTCCGGCGAGGCCTTGCCACCTCGATCGGGGGCGTAGTTCAGTTGGTTAGAACGCCGGCCTGTCACGCCGGAGGCCGCGGGTTCGAGTCCCGTCGCTCCCGCCAACACTCCTCAAGCGCACAGACCCGTACGGTTTGGCCGTAGGCTTGTACGACGGACGGTTCCGTCCACGCGTCACGAGCTGCGCTCGATTTGCAACACAGATTGCCGTAACCGCCGGCGGCAAGCGAGCGCCATGGCAGTATAGGACGGTCGCGCGTTCGCTCTTGCCGACTTGCGCCGCGCGCCCCGTTAAAGGAGAGCCCCAAGATGAGTCGTCTTGCCGGCAGGATTGTCACCGCCGTTGGCTTAGTGGCGGCCATGTCGATGGCGGTCGAGATCGCCGTCGCCGGTTCGACACCGGGCGTGGGGGACCCAGCGCCGGACTTCTCGCTGCGGTCGATCCGGGGCGCGGAGATGAAGCTGTCCAATGTAACGGCGAAGGGTCCGGTGGTGCTGCTCGTGCTGCGCGGTTTTCCGGGCTATCAATGCCCTATTTGCAGCCGGCAAGTACAAGACTTCATCAACCATGCCGAGGGTTTCGCCGGCGCCGGCGCGCGTGCCGTGATGGTCTACCCCGGCCCCACCGAAAATCTCCAAAGGCGCTCCCACGAGTTCATCGAAGACAAAACGCTGCCCAACAACTTCGATCTCTTGCTGGACCCCGGGTACAAACTCACAAACCTCTACGGCCTGCGCTGGGACGCCCCGCGCGAAACCGCCTACCCCTCGACCTTTCTGATCGACAAGTCAAGGAAGGTGTTCTTCGCCAACGTCAGCAAGACCCACGGCGACCGCACGAAAGCCGCCGAGATGGTGGAGCATGTTTGAAGTCGAAGTGCTGCGGGTTGACGGCAGTGACGCCTGCACTGTCGACAGCAATCACCTTGGCTGAGATCGGTTCATAGGCGGCGCGAGGGGCAATAGTGCCCTTCGCCACCAGGATTTTCTGCCTGCCAGGGTAGACGCCGCAACTGATCAATTGGTGCAGGCTGAACGGGATCACGCGCTTGTTGGTGAGCAGGAGGATGTTGGACAAGTCGCGGGTCGAGCCCTCAACCTCGATGACGGCGGTCGGGCCCATGTCCCAGTAGCGGCCGCCGCCGTGGCGCACCTCGGGCTCGACGAAGCGTCCGTCGTGGAGCGACTTGATGCGGCCGCGGATGCGCACCGGCTTGCCGTGGAATGTGTCGGTCTTGCCGCCGACGAGTTGGTCGAAAGCGCCGTCCACGCCGGCAGCGAAGGCCGCCTCATTCGCCGCGGCGTCGGAGATCACCACGACCCAGCCGTCGGCTTTTTGTTTGAGCAACTCGGCCAGAATGAAGGTGCTGTCGCCTGAGGAGCCTCCGCCGATGTTGTCGCCCGTATCCATAAGCGTCACCGGAAATGCGCCGTTGGCCATCGCGGTCTTGACGGCCGCGGCCGGGCCGGGCAGATCGAGCACGAGTTGGTCCTCGACGGCCATCAACATGTCGGCTAGGCGCTTGGCCTCGCGGCGGGCAAGGTCGGGATCGTTGTCGGTCACCACGACGACGCTCGGGCCCATGGCCGGGATGTCGGACCACTGATAGCCGGGCCGAGACGCTCGCGGCCAGGATCTTGGGGTTCTTCTCAAGGCGCCGGCTCTCGTCGGTGATGGATTTGAGCGGCTCGCGGTTCGTGTTCTGAAAGATGATGTTGTAGAACAGTTCGGGCTTCTCGATCGCCGCTACCGGTTTCACCTTGCTGCGAATCGTGTCGGCCAGGATGCGGGCTGACTGGATGCCGCGATCCTTCGCGTCGAGGTGCGGGTTCTCTTTGTAGGTGACGACGGCGGTCGCGAGCTTGACGATCTCCTCCGATACGTTGGCGTGGAAGTCGTGCGTGACGACGATCGGGATGTCGCGGCCGAAGGCCTTGCGGACGCGCCGCACGACTTCCGCATTGGCGTGGGGGTGGCCTTCGGCGACCATCGTCCCGTGTAGGTAGAGCAGAATGCCGTCGAGCTTCGGGGCGGCCTCGAGGCGTTCGATCAACTCCTGTGTGAGGGTGTCGAAAGCCCGCTTGGTGACGATGCCGATGGTTTGCGGGCCGGCGATGACGGTGGGGTGAAGCTGCAAGCCGTGGCGTTTCGCGCCCTCGATGTGTCCCGCCGTGGTGTTGTTAGCGTCGGTGAACTCGTCGAAGATCGCCTGGCCGCGCAGGATGCCCTTCGCGCCGCGCAGTCCCTCTTCAAAGTCGGCGAGGGTTGTTTTCTTGGGGTTGAAGGTGTTGGTCTCGTGGACGATGCCGCCGAGGCCGACCACGGGGCGGTCCGTCTGGGCCAAGAGGACGCACAATGGCAAGAGAGCAAGGACGATCAACTTCATGCGGACACTCCAGGGATCCAGATCGATCGCCGATCAGAGAGTCTTTAATAGACCCGCGTCTCGTAGAGTCGTCACGGTCTCCTCGAACGCGGCTGTGGCCTCTTCGATGTCGCGGCCGGTGTGAGCCGCCGAGACGACACCACCCGTGTAGCTCAGCGGGTCGACGCCGCGGGACCGGAGTTGCCGCTGGTACGCGGCGATGAGGGCGGGGGGGATGCTTTTGATCCGCAGGGCGTCGCGGGTAACAAGGTCCTTACGGCTGGAGGCGCGGCGAATGCGATCGGGGTCGGTCTCGAAGTAGACGTGGAACGTCGAGGAAAGGCCGTAGACGTAACCAGCAATGCCGTGCCGCTCGAGCACCGCATCCCAGGACGCGCGCAGCCGCGCGGCCGTCTCGTCGGCGCGGGAGGTCGGCTCGCCCGTGGCGACCTTGGTGAGAACCGCGATGCCGGCCGCGGCCGACAGAGGCGCGGCGTTGAAGGTGCCCTGATGAGTGACGCGCTGGTGGCGGTCATGTTCGGGGTCATCCGTCATGTCGAACAGTTCCATCACATCGGCCTGGCCGACAACGGCGGCGCCGGGCATACCGCCAGCGATGATCTTGGCGAAGCTCGAGAGGTCCGGCATGATGCCGTAGAGCTTCTGCGCGCCGCCGGGACTGAAGCGAAAGCCAGTGACTACCTCGTCGAAGATCAAAACGACGCCGAAGCGCTCGGTGATCCCGCGCAGGCCGCGCAGGAAGTCCGCATCGATCGGCGCCCGGCCCCAGGATGCTCCCGAGGGCTCGATGATGGCAGCCGCCACGTCAGGTTCTTTCGACAGGGCCTCTTCAACCAAGTTCAAGTCGCCCGCGGGGACGGTGACCATGTTGTCGCGAACTTGCGGGGGCACGCCCAGCGAGCCGTCCGCCTCAAAGGGGGGTTGGAAGCCGTGCACGACGTCGTCGTGCCAACCGTGAAAGTGGCCTTCGAAGCGAAGGATCTTGTTCCGTCGGGTAAAGGCGCGAGCGAGACGTAGGGCCAGATGGTTCGCCTCGGTCCCTGAATTGACGAAGCGCACTCGTTCGGCTGAAGGGACAAGCTTTTGCACCAGCTCAGCCCACTCGATGTGTAGAGGATGATCGCTGCCAAAATGAGTCCCGTAGCGGACGGCCTCCCGGATCGCCTCGATAACTTCAGGCGGGGCGTGGCCGAGCAGAAGGGCGCCGTTGCCCATCAGGAAGTCGATGTACTCCTTTCCGTCGACGTCCCACTTGCGGCTTCCGGATCCTCGCTCGATGTAGAGCGGCAGCGGCTTCATATACCTGAGGTCGTGACCTACCTTGCCGGCGAGGACACGGGAGGCGCGGTCGAAATAGTCCCGGGAACTCTGTGTGGAAGACGCGGTGGAGGAAAGGGTGGCGGCTTTCGGCATCGTGGTGGATCCTCGAAGATCGCGTTTGCGCGGCTGGCAGAAGTTCATCTTACCGCACCCTCACTCGGACGCCGGAACCAAAAAACCGAGAAGAACGTGCCGGCCGCCGGTGGTAGAATGGTCGTCCGGTGGGAGCCGGCGCGTGATGATGTGCATGAGGAAGTTACCTGTTGCGGCTGGATTGAGTCTGGCGGCGCTGTGGGCGCAAACGCCGGGCGACGGCCGTCTGCCCACAGGGGAAACCCCGCCCGGCAAGGTCGTCCTGGTCGCCCAACCCCACCACGACGACCACTCGACTGACCACGGCATGGCCGGGTTGATTGCCCGCCTCGTGGGTGAAGGCTATCGGGCCGTCTATATCCGTGGTTCGAATGACGAGAAGGACGGACGACACGGCTACCCGCGCAACGACATGATCAACCTGCGGGAAACGAAGGAGGCTATCGCCGCCCTCGGCATGGAGAAGGTGATCAGCCTGAACTGGCGCAACAACTTCGAGAACCCGTACCCGCTCAACCAGCTACGCGAGCAGTTGATCCTGCTCATCCGCAAGTACAAGCCCGACGTCATTCTCGGACACAACGCCTGGGAGCACTATCAGAAGAACCCCGGGCACCGGAACGTCGGGTGGATGTTGGCCGAGGCCTATTGGTTGGCCGGCTACCGCAATGTTCATCCGGAGCATTTCGAGCTAGGGCTCGAGCCGTACGAGGCCTCCTACCACTACGGCAAGGCGAGGCTGACTTGGGGGTTGGGTCACCGGCCGAACATCGTGATGGAGTTCAACGCCGAGCAGCAGCGGCGCAAGGAGAGAGGCTACCAACTCCACCGGAACGTGCGCGCCAGCCCGGGGCAAGCGCCGGCCATGCGGGCGGCACTTGCCAAGCCGAATCTTCATGTTCCGGAGTTCGAGAACCTCGATGACCAGGCCATCGCCGTTCTGATATCGAACTGGTCGATGGAGTACATCTCACGTCTGCACGGCTCGCATGCAGGCGTTGAGTTCGGCGAAGAGTATTTCCTGATGGACGAGTTCTATCACCTGCCGGGCCTCAAGGCCTACCTCGAGCGGCATGTCGAGCAGCGTTAGCCGCTAAAGCTACCGCGGCTCTCCGCTTGAAACCGCGTGTAGTACAGACAGATGACTCACCGAAGTGGGACCGCGATTCTCCGCCTTGGGCTCGTCTGCCTAGTGCTGGCGGCCGGCTCGGCGGCAGCACAAGAAAGATCTGCCACCCGCACGTTGAAAGACGCCAGCCGAGCGCTGCAGGCCGAGAATGCGGCGGCCTTTCTCAGCTATTTCAGCCGGCGCGGGTTCGAGGACTACCCTCGCCTGGAGAGCTATGTGGTAGCGCTGACGAGCCAGAGCGACCTGGCTTCGTCCGTACAGGTTCTCGAGAACCGGCACGAGGGTGAGGATCGGCTGTTGAGGGTGGATTGGCTCTTGCAGATCCGTTCGCTGAACGGACTCGGCCAGGTCGAGAACCGCAGGGAGGTCCTTTTCGTGCGACTGGTACCATCGGAAAAGCGTTGGAAGATCGTTGGACTCCGGCGTGTCGAGTTCTTCCGGCCCTGAGCGGGTCCGTGGCAGGAGCCGGGCAGAGTCATCTGGGCGTCCGGGCGCGACCGGTGGGCTGGTCCAAACGGTTGCGCTCAGCGGGCGCCGCGATCCCGCCGGCGGGGCCGCCGCAGCTTGGCCGCCTTGGAAGCAAGATAAAACATCCGCCCCACGCCGTTCGCCATGCCCAGATCACCGTGGGCGTCAAGAGCGACAACATCAGCGTACCCAGCGGCCGAGAGAGCGCTACGGATCTGCTGGTCGCTGAAGCAGTACTCGACGATCTCGACATCGCGGCGGCGCCAGGGCCCGTTCTCGCGCCGGAACATGGTTACGTCGCAGCGCCCGCTGCCGCTCGAGGCGTCAAAAACGCTCTCTGCGATACAGACGTGGTCGTTCTTGACGACAGCGTAGGATTCGGGCGAGCCCGCGAGGAAGCCCGCTTCAAGGTTCATGTCGAAGAGGAGCAGCCCGTCGCGCCGAAGGCTTTCTTGAACGTTGCGCAGGGCTTGCTGCAGATCACCCTCGGTCGGCAAGTGGTTGAGGCTGTCAAAGGTGCAAATAGCGGCGTCGTAGGAGTTGGGCTTGGTGTACTCACGAGCATCGGCCACCACGAACCCGGCCTGCGGCGCATTGCACCGAGCGAGACGGACCATCTCCTCCGAACTGTCGACCCCCGTCACGCGGAAGCCGCAAACGGTGAGCCAATGGCTCAGATGGCCGACACCGCAGCAGAGGTCGAGCATGTGTCCGCCCGGAGGGACCAGGGGCAGCAGTGTGTCCTGGAGAATCGGCCGCGCGTCGCCGGCAAACGACTCGCTCCAGTAGCGCTCGTAAAACCACGCGAAGTCGTCATAAGCGGTATGGCTTCGTTCCTTTGGCATCGCAGCGCGCCGGTGGCCCGAAAATAGCACCGGGCGGCACCCGCCCGGCGGCCTCAAAATCTGACACCTTGTTCAGATGCCGACTGGCCGAGGCGCCTAGTAGCGGTGCAGCCAGCGGGCCTTGTCGATGACCTTTTCGACGTTCGGTAGGAAGGCTTCTTCGAGAGGCGGGCTGTAAGGGACCGGCGTATCGGGCGCGGCGATGCGGACCAAGGGTCCGTCGAGGTGTTCGAAGGCGTGCTCACTGATGAGGCCGGCCAACTCGCCGCCCAACCCGCCCGTAATCGTGTCCTCGTGAAGCAGAATCACTTTGCTGGTTTTCTTTGCGGTCTCGATCACGGCGTCGCGATCAAGCGGCACTAACGTCCGCAGGTCAACGACCTCCATCTCGATACCCTCAGCGACCAGCTTCCCGGCGGCCTCGAGCGCCACGTGCACCATCCAGCCGTAGGTGATGACGCTTAGATCGCTTCCCTCGCGGCGCACGGCGGCCTTGCTGAGCGGCACGGTGTATTCCTCGGAGGGAAGCTCTTCCTTGATGCTGCGGTACAAGTATTTGTGTTCGAGAAAGATCACCGGGTCGTTGTCGCGGATCGAAGACTTGATTAGCCCCTTGGCGTCGTACGCCGTCGCGGGCTGCACCACCTTCAGCCCCGGCGTGTGTACATAAGGCATCTCGGGGTTCTGGGAGTGAAAAGGGCCCCCGTGGATTCCCCCGCCGGCCGGCGCGCGAATGACCATCGGCACCGACGCACCCCAGCGGTAACGGCACTTGGCGGCGAAGTTTGTAATCTGGTCGAACCCACAAGCCATGAAGTCGGAGAACTGCATCTCGACCACCGGCCGCAGCCCGTTAATCGCTGCGCCGGTCCCCGCTGCCACGATCGCCGATTCGGAGATCGGCGTGTCGACCACGCGGCGCTCGCCGAATTCCTCGATGAGACCCTTGGTGACTTTGAAAGCGCCGCCGTAGACGCCCACGTCCTCGCCCATCACAAAGACGGACTCGTCGCGCCTCATCTCTTCCATGATCCCTTCGCGGATGGCTTCGACGTAGGTGGTTTCGGCCATGGACTCTCCTTAGTCTGGGGGTGCGTTGGTGAGCGGTGGCTTTCTCTTGAGCGATTCGGGCAAGCGATGGAGTTGGGCGAAGCTAACCGCTCCCTAACGGTCACGGCTCGGTAAGTGTGTCGTACACGTTGTCTTCGACCGTGGCGGGGTCGGGATAGGGCTGATCGAGCGCCCAGTCAACCGCATCGTCGATCTCAACCAGCACGCCCTGCCGGATCTCCTTGAAATCCGACTCGGACGCCCAGTCACGCTCGACCATATACTTTTGAAGCCGCAGGATGGGGTCCTTTCTCGACCACTCCTCGCGAACCTTTTTGGGGACATAGTCGGCCGGGTCGTGCGCCGAATGTCCGCTGACGCGGAAGGTTTTGCACTCGATCAGGTAGGGCCCGCGGCCCGACCGGGCGTGCGCAACGGCCCGTTGCGTGGCTTCGTAGACAGCGAGCACGTCGTTACCGTCGACGATTTCGGAGGGAATGCCGTAGCCAGGCGCGCGGTCGGCCACGTTCTCGATCGCCATCTGCTTCTCGAGGGGCGTCGAGTAGGCGTACAGGTTGTTGTTGCAGAGATAGACGATGGGCAGCTTCTGTACGGCGGCGAAGTTGAGCCCCTCGTGCCAATCGCCGCGGCTGGTGGCGCCGTCGCCCCAGTAGCTGAAGACGACGTTCGGCTCGCCGCGGTATTTCATCGACAGGGCGATTCCGCCGGCGACGGGGACGCTAGCCCCGATGCTGCTGATGATCGGCAGCAAGCGGCGCCGCAAGCAGCCCATGTGCATGTTCCCGTCGCGACCGCCGGTTGGGCCTGTAGCGCGGCCCAGGTACTGCGCCATGATCTCGCGCGGCGTCATCCCCCGAATCAGGAAAGCCGCCATATCGCGGTGCGACGGGCAAATATAGTCGTTCGGCTCGGAAACGATCGCACTGCCGGCGGGAATGGCCTCTTGTCCACGCCCGGTATAGCAGCCGCCCAAGACCTTCCCTTGGCGGTACAGCTTGAGTTCGATGCGGTCTTCCAGCTCCCGCATCATGACCATGTAGTAAAGAAACCGGTTGGTGAGCTCCGGGGTGATGTCCGTAATCAGCGGAACAGCGGCTGGGGCACTCATACCATCAATGGACGATATCGAAACCGGAACCGATTTGCAACCACCACCGAGGCGTGGGACCAGGGTGTTTCGTCGGATCTTCGGACCCAGTTGAGTGGGTTGGGTGACCTTCACCCCTCCAGGAAAGGGTCCTGTGGTACAATCCCCGCCGAACGAGGACTGAAACAAGAGTCGGCTATCTTGTTTTGGATCGGTTCCCATGGGCCAGGCACCTGAAACCGGCGAGCCCGGCACCGAGATGACACCCGCCCGGGAGCGAGCAGCTCCTGAGGACCCCTGCCTGTTTTGTCCGTGCTGCTCGAGCCGTCTTGCCGAGATCAAGTGTAAGTTACTGTGCGAGCAGTGCGGCTACTACATGAGCTGCGCGGACTACTACTAGCTGAGACAGAGGAGGGCCCGTCAGGGCGCGGGCGCGACGTGCCGCTGAGCCGTCCAAATCGGGATTGGCGCAATGCGGGATGCTAATCCAAGATGCAGCCGCTAGTGTAGTGCACTATAAATAATGTAACTTATATTGGCTTCCCATCGTCTCTATTAACAGGAGGCATGGGATGCGAAGAGCACAACCAGTAACTTTGAACACAGCGCAATGCAAGCAGTTGGACCGCTACGCGCGCGGCCGCCAAGTCGCCGTTCGTCTCGCCCTGCGAGCCAGGATTGTCCTGCTGGCCGCCGACGGTCTCGAGAATAAGCAGATCGCCGCACAGCTCGGTGTCTCGCGGCAGTTGGTGGCCCGCTGGCGCACGCGCTTTCTCGAAAGCAGCATCGCCGGCATTGCAAAAGACGCCCCACGGCCCGGTCGTAAACCTGCCGTCTCGAAGCAGAAAGTACAGCAGATCATCCACAAGACCACCCGCGAGAAACCGTCCAACGCCACCCACTGGAGCCGCCGCACCATGGCCGCCGCGGCCGGCGTCAGCGCTTCCACCGTGGGACGGATTTGGCGCGCCCATGGCCTCAAGCCCCACCGCGTCAAGACCCTCAAGCTCAGCAATGACCCGCGTTTCGCCGAGAAACTCGACGACATCGTCGGACTCTATCTCAATCCGCCTGAGCATGCTCTGGTTCTCTCGCTCGATGAGAAGTCCCAAATCCAAGCCCTCGATCGCACCCAGCCCGGCCTGCCGCTCAAAAAGGGACGCGGCCAAACGATGACCCACGATTACAAGCGCAACGGCACGACCACCCTGTTTGCGGCGCTCAACAGCCTTGACGGCAGCGTGATCGCCGAGTGCATGCCCCGACACAGCCACCAGGAATGGCTGCGCTTCCTGCGCTTAATTGACCGCCGCACCCCCAAGGACAAACAGCTTCATCTCATCGTGGACAACTATGCCACCCACAAGCATGCCGCTGTGAAGCGTTGGCTCGATCGTCACCCGCGCTTCCACATTCATTTCACCCCGACCTCGGCGTCGTGGCTGAACATGGTCGAGCGATTCTTTCGCGATCTCACCGTCAAGCGCCTGCGCCGCGGCGTGTTTCGCAGCGTGGACGAGCTCGTCGCCGCCATTGACGACTACATCGCCCAGCACAACGGGCATCCCACGCCCTTCATCTGGACCGCGACCGCCTCCGGCATCCTCGAGAAAGTCAAGCGCGGACGTGCCGCCCTGCCTAAGGTGCAATCTGCTTGACGCACTACACTAGACGCCTCGCGGCTTCTCCTACGCCCCCTGCAGGGCTTCTCGTGATTCTGTGCCGGTGACCCACGGTTCCGCCTGACGGCTCCACCGTGGGCTACTATCTTTCCGTCCGCTTCGCGGACTCGCCTCCTGTGTGGTCTGGTAGACCGAGGTCAAAGTCAGGTTTTTCGTCAAGGCCTCCCGATAACCCTATGTGTTGAGGCGAGCCAGGCGGGCAAGACATGGCACTGAGCCACTAATTTGGACAAGTCAGCGACATGCCGTGCCTCCACGTTTCGCCGGTGGCGTTTTCAGACAGACTCTGCGGCCTGCGGGGGCGCTATAGCTTCTCGCTGCCCTGGACGCGCACTCGCTTGCCTCGGCGCCGTGACGGGCTGTCATCGGAGCCTCGGCGAGACGCCTCCAACGTGAGGGTCTTCTTGGCTCGGTTCCGCATCACCTCGACGGCAACCGGCTTGTCCGCCCCGGCGGAACGTAGCAGCTTGCTGACTTTGTTCGCGTTGTCGGCCGGCTTGCCGTCCACCGAAATGATGACGTCGCCTGCCTTCAAGCCGGCACGGGCGGCCGGAGAGCCGGCATCTACTGAGCGTACGAGGGCTCCGCTTTCGACGCCGAAGAACGACGCGAGTTGCCCTTTGTTCTTGAGGCCTTCCAGCTCGGCGCCCAGCACTCCGCTCTTGAACGCCATGGTCGGCCGTGGCATGTCGAAGTCGAAGAACCTCGGCATGGTGAAATCGATGCCGGGATGATGGCAGTCTTCGCCGTCGTCGCACTCGAGGCGGAGGCTGTAGACGCTGCGCGGCGCATCCTGACGCCGTCCAACCGTGACCGTGAGATCCATCTGGGCGCCGCTGCGCCACACCCGCACGGAGGCCTTGCGGCCCACCGGGGTCTCGCGAACCAGCCGGACGAAATGGTCCGTGCCCACGACCGTCTCGCCGCGAAACTCGAGGATGACGTCCCCTTTCAGAAGGCCGGCGTCCTCGGCGGGACTGTCTTTAACGACACTGCTGATCTCGACGCCGTTCGGCGATTCCATTCCCAGTTGCTGCGCTTGCTCGGCGTCCAACTCAAGGAGCCCGACACCGAGATAGCTTCCCCGGCCACTCAGCGCCTGAACGTCAAACGCCGACGGATGCTGCGCCAAGGCCCGCGGGTACGAGTCGTAGGGCGGGAAAGGTGTATGTTGCGGGTATGGATATGCCCGCGGCGTCTGCGCCTGAATCGGCGGTAGCGCGATGAGTGATGCGATGACGATCGCCTTTGTGAGTGTCATGACTGTTATCTCCTATCTCTATCTGCCCATGGCCGCTGCCAGCCCAGGGCCGCCCGTCTCTTCGAGCTTGTGCTACGGGCTCTCGAGGTCATTGCGCCCGGCGGATCTTGATGCGGCCGGTGGTGTTATGGATACGCAGGATGGGCCCGCCGCCGTTGATCGAGCCCTCGGCGACGACCGATCCGGGACCAAATTCGTCGCCCTCGTTTATCACTTGAATCGCGTCGAAATCACTCTGGATGCGACGCACGCTGCCCGCCAACTCGACGATCGCCATCACCGTGACCTTCAGATCCGCCGGAAGCCAAACCTCGATCGTGCCGACGTTCGTCTCGAGCAGCGAGTTGCCGAGAGGACGCCCGGCAAGAAAATGCGCCTTGATATTCCCTGTTGCATTCGCGGCGACGACCGCGCCCGCAACGTCCTTGAGATGGATCTCTCCGTTGGCCGCCTCCACCCGCAGGCCCACCGGCGCCGAGGTGACGTGGATTGAGCCGCCGGCCGTCTCGGCACGTACGGCTCCTGCGACTTCCTGTACATGAATGGAGCCGCCCGAGGTCCCCGCAATCAGGTTTCGACCAACGCGCTGCGCGTTGATGTTGCCGCCGGCCGTTTCGGCCCGCAGCGTGCCGCGTACGCCATCGGCCGAGATGCCGCCTCCGCTCGTCGTCAACGTGGCGTCGCCCCCTGCCTGCTTCAGCGAGATCCCCCCGCCCGCCGTCTCGCAGATCACATCGCCGCCGATCGAATCGAGCGAAATGCTTCCCCCCGCGGTGGCAGCGCGTACAGAGCCGCCGACCTGGTGAATCGCGATCGAGCCGCCTTCGCTGTCGGCGTTGACTCGGCCCCGGAGGTTCGCCACGCTCAGCAAGCCGCCCACCGTGTTGACCAGCGTGCGGTGGGTCGAGGTGGGAACCACGACCTTCATCTCCGCCGTGAAGCCGCAGCGCCGGCAGCGCGGCGATTGGAGTGAGATCGCAGCGGTGAGGTTCTGCAGGGCGGCCGTCACTTGAGCCTGCTTCAAGCGGCGTTCGGCCTCTTGTTGGTCGCGGGCTCGCACTTTCTTCGTGACCGTGTAGCGGACCTGTTGACCCGCGGCCCCCTCGACCGAGACGGCGCCGACGGAGCTGATACGGAGGCGGGTACCGGCAGGTACGGTACCCTCGACGGTTTCGACCCAGTAGCGGCCTTGTTTCTGGATTTGAGCCTGGGCCGGCGAGACGAGGGTCAGAATAAGGAGGCCCATCAGTGCCGTGCGGGTTGCGTTCACGTCCGTTTCTCCAGCCCGGTTCGAGCCGTCCCGATGTAGGGGCACGGCATGCCGTGGCCGCCGGCCCGCTCGCGATCGTTATTCGCGGAGGTTCTCATCATCAACGGCGCCTAGAAGCGGTCCACCGAGGCGTTCAGCTCCTGCAGGGTTTGCTCGGAGCGCAGCCGCACATACTGGTTGGCTTCGGTCTCGATCAACTCCTGCAATACGCCGACCAGGTCGCGGTCGGGTGCCTCGGTGAGCAACTCGATCGCCTGCACACGCATGTCGGGGTTGCCGTCGCGGCGCAGCACTTCCACCAGCGCCCGGCGAACCTCCGGGTCTTGTTTGTGTGCTTTGAGCGCATCGAACGCTTTGAACCGGACCCCGGCGTTGCTGTCTTCGATCATCGAGTCGATCAGCATCCGGCGGACGTCGAGGTCTTCGGTTCGGTGAGTGAGCACGTCGAGCCTATCGAGCCGCACGCCCGAGTTCGGCGCCGTGCGTACGGCCGAGAGTAGCAGTCCCCGAATGTGGGGGTCCTGCGGCGAGCCGGAGATCGTACGGCGCGAGATCTCCTCCACGACGATCCGCACATTCCCCTCGCGCGGGTCGATCGCAACCGACTCGATGCCGGTCAGCGAAGTGTCGGCCGGGATCAGAGAGGCCTCTTGCGCCGGCGGCGACGAAAACCACGTCCTCGTCTCGCCGGGAGCGGATTGCGTTGCACGGCCCGCATAGAAGGCCAGTGCGGCCACGGCCAAGGCGGCCGTCGGCTGCCACACCAGGCGCGCGCCGGCCAGCGAGCGCTGAAAAGCATCCCACCAGCCCCGAACGCCCGCACGGTGCGGCTCCGACCGATAGACGTTACGCATAAGGTCGTGATGGCATTCGGTCAGCAGTGAGGGTGGGGCTTCGACCGGCTTCCGCTCGTCGAGCCGGGCGAAGAAGCTCCGTTCATCCTCGAGCGCCCGCGTACAATCGCCGCACTGACCGAGGTGATCTTCGAGCGCGTCGTTCTCTTCCGCCTTCAACTCGCCGTAGAGGTACAGGCTGATGCGAGATTGCCATTGGTCACAAGTCATCGTGGAACATCCTTGAGTGCGATGCGCATCTTGCGCGTCGCCCGGAACAGGCAATGCTTCGTCGCTTCTTCACTCATCTCAAGCACCTCGCCGATTGCGCGCAGGCGCAGGCCCTCGTAGTGCCTCATCTCGAAAACGACGCGCTCCTTGGGCGTGAGCCGTCCGAGCGCGTCGGCGATCCCCCGCGACAGCTCTTCGGTGGCATATACGCGATCGGGGTCGCTTTCGGCCCGCTGGTCCGCGGTGCGCTCGATAGGGTCGAAGGCCGGTCCGTCACCGTTGGCCCCGAGCTTGGCGCCCAACGGCTGCTCCTTGCGGACGCCTTTGCGCCGCAACTGATCGAGGCACACGTTGGTGGCGATGCGATAGAGCCAGGTGCGGAAGCTGCATTGGAACCGAAAGCCCCCCAGGCTGCGGTAGGTACGGAGAAAGACCTCCTGGTAGGCGTCCCTGGCATCTTCCTCGGAGCGCAACAGGTTGAGCGCCACGCGGAGCACGCTGCGGTCATGCAGCCGCACGAGCTGCTCAAACGCGTCGTGATCGTCTTTTTGAGCGGCCCGGATCAGGGCGGCTTCGCTGAGCGCCTCCGCCTCGGCCCGCCACACCGCTGAGTGCCAACGTGGCTACCTGCACTTCAGTTTGACGCACCGGGGCGGGGAAGGTTAGGGCGGCAACGGCTGTTTTTTCGGGGCTGTCGATGGCTGGGCCGCTCCGTCGGGCTCGGGTTCGCCGAGGGCTTTCGCCGGCACGTCAGCGGGCCGCGTTCGGTGCAAGACCCGCTCAAGGAGCTGCTAGGCGGGGTCGCGCGCGCGTCGGCTTCGTGCCCTACCAAACCGTCCGGATCTTGTGCCATGCGCGAATCTGGTCGTCCTTCGTAACCAACTCAGCACGTGCCTCAAAGGCGGTCGCGACGATCATCCGGTCCGCAGGATCACCGTGGAAGTCACGGCCCAGATTCGCGGCCCGGACCGAGATCTCCGGCGACAGCGGCAACAGCCTCACCCGCGGATGCGCCAAAGCCTGCTTGATCCAGGTCAGCGGGTCCCGATTGAGCCCGAGCCGCTGCTTGACGACCAGCATTGACAGCTCCCAACAGCTGATCGCCGAGACGCCGATGATGTGCGCCTCATCCAAAGCACGGCGCGCGTCTGGACTGAGTTTCTCCGCTTGGCTTGCCCACCAGACCCACGCGTGCGTATCCGCGATCGTCACGAGTCTGCATCCCACGCATCTCCGACCGGAGAGACGATGTCCTTTTCCCACAGGACGCTGCCGCGCAGAGAGGGAGCTTCCGCCCCCTTGAGCGGGACGATCTTCGCGACCGGCTTGCCGCGCTTAGTAACGACGATATCCTGGCCCGTTAGGGCCACTTCATCGAGCAGAGCAAGGCATTTGGCTTTAAATTCCCCGGCTGCGATGTGCCGGCCATTAGAGATCATGGTCATGAGTCTATAGTCATTCTACCACAACGAGCACCATGATGCGAAGTCCGTTGTCTGTAGTCTCTGAATGCGAGAGCCCGGCGGTTGGCATACCCTGCATCGGTTACTGCAAGTGCTCTTCAACCCACGCCAGGTGGCGTCGGGCGACGTCGAGCACGAACTTCGGCTCGCGCGGCGCGTGGGGGGTTCGGGGGTAAACGACCATCTTCGTCTTGACGCCTTGGCGCTTCAGGGCGTTGTACAGCTCAAACCCTTGCGAGATCGGCACGCGCAGATCCTGCTCGCCGTGCAGGATCAGTGACGGCGTTGTGACGCCCTTCACGAAGCTCATCGGCGAGTGGTCACGGTAGGCCTGGAATCTCTCCCACGGCTCGCCTGCGAAGTAATCGGGCAAGAAGTTGGGGATGTCGGAGGTGCCGGTGAAGCTCCATAGATTCGTCACTGCGGCTCCAACGCAGGCGGCTTTGAAGCGATTCGTGTGAGTGATGACCCAGCTCGTCATGAACCCGCCGTAGCTCCAGCCCATCACTGCCATACGCTGCGGATCGGCGATCCCCATCTCGATCACATGGTCGACGCCCGCCATGATGTCCTCATAGTCGCCACCGCCCCAGTCGCCGTAGTTCGCCATGCGGAACTTCTTGCCGTAGCCCGACGAGCCGCGGGGGTTGGGCCGCAAGACGGCGTAGCCCTTGGCGGCGAACGCGGCGACGGGGTAGAGGCCCCGTGCCCCAAGAAACAGGTCGGTGAATACCCCCATCGGCCCGCCATGAATGAGCAAGACGAACGGAGCGCGCCTGCCGGCCTCGTAGCCCACGGGATAAGTCAGCAAACCTTCGATCTCGAAGCCGTCTTCGGTCTTCCAGCGCACAACTTCGGTTTTGCCAATCGGGAGATCCGGCAGTCGTTCCCCATGGGCGCTGACTTGCCGGCTGGTGCCACCATCGAGGTCGAGAACGGACGCCTCCGCAGCCCGGTCCCAGCTTTCTGCGGCGAAGCCGATGTGCGAGCCCGTGGCGTTCAGCCGCGCGCCCCGGCCGTAAGTCGAGAGCGTCCCTCGGGAAGGCTGATCGAGGCTCGCGGCGACCTCGTCGAGGCCGATCGACTGCAAAACGTTGCGGGTCTTGTTTGTTTCGGTGAAGTAGAGTTGTTTCGAATCGGGGGAAAACCCCAGCAGGTTCGAGCCGCGTCCGAATTCGTCCTGCGTGACCGGCAGGGCGCGGCTTTTGCCACTTGTGAGATCGAGGACGACCAGACGCCCCTCGCCGGCCCAGCGGCCCAACTCGGAACTGCGAACGTAGGCCAGCAGGCGGTCGTCGCGCGAGTAGTAGGGCGAGTGCTCGACGCGCTCTGAGTCGGCCAGCGCCTTGGTCTCGCCGCTCGTGACGTCGACTTCCGAGATGTCAGCCTCAAACCGGTAAGGCGGCTCGGGCCGCGGCCAGTGTTCGAAGACGATCTTGTTCGAATCGGGGGACCACTCGAAGCGGGCCACGTGATAGGGGGGCTCGAACACGCGTTCCGGGTCGGCCTCTCCAGCCTTGGCCGCTGTCGAGACGATCCACAGTGCGTGGTTCTCCGGGTTTTCGTCAATGACGCGAAAGTCGCGTTTCTCCTTCTCGGCCTTTCTCTGATCGGGGTCGGACTTGCGGCCGCGGAAGGCGATCGACTTGCCATCAGGCGAGACGCGGAACCCGCCGATCTTGCCGCCCCAGTCGGTGAGGCGTTCGGCCTCGCCGCCGGCGACCGAAATGCGCCACAGGTTCTGTTTGCCTGAGCGGTCGGAGAGGAAGTAGACGAACCCGCTATCGGGCGAGAAGGCCGGGGCGGCTGAGCTTTCCTCGCCCGCGGTGAGTTGAAAGCGGCGTGAGCCGTCCGCGCGCGCCAGATAGATCTGCGTGACGAATTCGCTGCGGGTTTCTTCCATCACAGTGCGGCTTCGGGTGTAGGCGACCCACTCGCCATTCGGAGAGGGCATGACATCCCCGATGGAGTCCACCTGCATAGACAGTTCGGGCGTCCATTGCGTGTCGGTTTGGGCCAGGGCGGCCAAGGCCATCAGCAGCAGAGGCAGGAGGATACGTTTGAGCATGGCTGTATCTTAACCTTGTGGCGTAAGCCTCCAGGCTTGCCGAGTCCCGATTCTTCGGGACTCAGGTCCACCGCTTGGCACGATCGTGCTCGGTCGGCGCCCTGTCTCGCGAAGAGTCGCGAGACGGCAAGTCTGGAGACTTGCGCCACACCACGAACCATTCGTTTAGGAGGTCTTGTTTGTTATAGCGGAGCTCTTCGTCGCTGCCGTACCGCACGACCCGGCAACCGGCGGCATTGGCCACGGCGTGCGCGGCGGCCGTATCCCACTCCATGGTCGGGCCCAGGCGGGGGTAGATGTCCGCGGCGCCGTCCGCCACCATGCAGATCTTGAGCGAGCTGCCCATGGCGATGAACTCGACACGCGGATAGCGGCGGCGCTGCTCGGCGACGAACACCTCCATCTCGGGGCTGGGGTGGGAGAGGCTGCCGGCGATGACCCGGCGGCCGTCGTCACGCCCCGCGCGCTCGAGCCGCACCGGGGTGCAGCGTCGTTTTCCGCCTTGAAGGCCCTGCCCGGAAGGGTGCCGTAGTAGAGCAACCGGCGGGCGGGAGCGTAGACGACACCGGCCACCGGCCGCGAGTCTTCGATCAACGCAATGTTGACGGTGAACTGTCCGTTGCGCTTGATGAATTCTTTCGTGCCATCGAGAGGATCGACCAGCCAATAGCTCGGCCACTGGCGGCGGACTTCGTACGGCGCGTGTTCGCTGCTCTCTTCCGAGAGGATGGGGACTTGCGGATAGCGCTCGGCGAGACGCGCCTTGATCGCTTTGTGGGCGCGCCGGTCGGCTTCGGTTACCGGTGAGGCGTCGCTCTTGCGGAAGACACCGAAGTCGGTGTGATAGACATCGAGTATGCCCTCGCCGGCCTGTCGGGCGGTGTCACAAAGATAGGGAAGATCGAGTTCAGGAAGTAAGCTCATTAGAAATCAAGAGGCAGCCGCTAACAGCACTCGGCGCCGCGGGGCGTCAGCCCGCGTTGAGCAAGACCAAGCCGGCGAGGACGCCGCGCTCAAGCCCCTTCCGCCCCGAAGCCGCTCGACGCAAGGAGGGGTGCCGGTCTGAGTGGGGGGGGGCAGCCCCTATCCTGCCTTCTGCCGATTGGCTTTCAACATCTGGTGGGCGTGCTTCACGGCGGTCGAGGTCACCTCGGCGCCGGAAAGCATGCGCGCCAGCTCGTCGACGCGCTGGGGCTCCGACAACTCGGCGACCGAGGCAAACGTCTCGCTCTCGCGCTCTTCCTTCTCGACGAAGTAGTGCGCGTCGGCAAACCCTGCGATCTGCGGCAGGTGCGTGACACACAGCACCTGGTGACTGTCGGAAAGCTTCTTCAGCCGCCGGCCCAGGGCGTCGGCGACTCGGCCGCCGACGCCGCTATCGATCTCGTCAAACACGAGCGTACGTGGCGCGTCCGCCCTACGCCTTTTGCCGAAGGTTGAAACCAAACAGCTCTTGAGCGCCAGCGTGATGCGCGACAGCTCACCCCCCGACGCCACCTGTGCCATCGGTCGCGGAGGTTGGCCCGGGTTCGCCGATACCAGAAACCGCACGCGGTCCGATCCCGAGGCGCTCCAGCCGGCGGCCCCCTCTGCGGGCTCTTCGAAAGCGATTTCGAACCGTGCCTTCTGCATCGCGAGCGAGGCGAGCTCTTTCTCAACTTGCGATTGCAGCTTCGCGGCCGCTTTGCGACGGCGCTCGGACAGGCTCTTCGCCAGCGCCTCGTATTGACCCGCCGCCACCTGGCGTTGTTGTTCCGTCTGCGCAATCGCGGTATCGCTGGACTGCAATTCTTCAAGCCGGGTCTCGACTTCGCGGCCGTAGGCCAACACTTCTTCGACCGTCGCCCCGTATTTGCGCTTGAGCCCCTCGATCAATGCCAGCCGGTCTTCGATCGCCGCGAACGCGTCGGGGTCAGGTTCCAAGCGGTCGACGTAGCTGCGAATCTCGAACGCGGCGTCCTCGATGTTTGCCCGCGCTCCTTCCAGCCGCTCCTTGAGCGAGCCAAGCGAGGGGTCCAACGCGATCAAATCCCCTAATGCCTTCTGCGCCGCCGCTAGTTGCGTGGTAGCCGAGACGGAGGAATCATAGAGCACGTCATAGGCAAGCGTGGCGTTCTCCTCGACGCGCGCCAGGTTCCCCAAAACGTCGCGGCGCCGCGTCAACTGTTCGACCTCCGCCGGGTCGAGCTTGGCTTCACCGATCTCGCGGTGCTGGAAGCGATAAAGGTCTGACAACCTCAAACGTTCCTGTTCGTTCCCCCGTAACTCCCGCAGCCTTTCGTCAGCCCGACGCCAAGCGCGGTAGATGTCGGCGACCTGGGCGCTGTCGTCGGCCGTCCCCGCAAAGGCGTCGAGCATGTCGAGCTGCGTGCGCGCCGAGAACAGACTTTGTTGCTCGTGCTGGCCGTGAATGTCGCCCAACAGCGGCGCCAACGACCGCAGAAAGGCCAGTGTCACCAACCGGCCGTTGACGTAGGCTCGCGACTTGCCGTTGTCGAGCACCTCGCGCTCGACGATCAGCTCGCCTTGCTCCAACTCGACGCCGCTTTCCGACAGCAGCGCCGTCAACGGCGGTGTCTCGGTCACCTCGAACACACCGGCGATCCTGGCCCGGCGACAGCCTGACCGGATCACCTCCGTGGCCGCCCGGGCGCCGAGCAACAGCGACAGCGCGCCGACCACGATCGACTTGCCGCTGCCGGTCTCGCCCGTCAGCAGGTTCAAGCCGGGCTGAAACCGCACGCGCAGCTTGGCGACGACGGCATAGCCTTCGACATTCAACTCTTGCAACATAAAGCTGCGGCTCGGAGATGTGGGGGCTCGGCACGCCGTGGCATGCCCCTTCCGTCGTGAGACTCCCCGTGACGGAACACTCGGCGGCGGGACTGGGGAGCAAAAAACAGTGAAACCTTCCGGCAGCGCGGCTACGTCCAAGATTCCACGTACCCATTATATGTGCTAAATTCATGAGGACTGGGTCGTGGGAAGACGACCCTCCGAGGCGTTCCCTGGTTGGCCGTCGGCACTGAGGAGAGCCGGCTTTGCGACTGCCGGTTGTGTAAGCGGTGACAGGCCAGCGGAAGAACAGTCTGCCGCTTGGGCCCTTGAAAGACGGCTCGCAACATCCAAGGAGACGTTTTGACTGTTTCAGGCTTCTTTGCCCTCCTGCTGCAGGCGGCTGATCCCACCAGCACAAACGAGACCGGCGACGCGATCGAGGCCACCGAGGCCTTGGTCTCCTCGGGTGCGCTCGACCAAACCAGTTTTCTCGACCTCGTCCTTGACTCCTCGCCGCTGGCGGGAGTGGTGCTCGCGGTCTTGCTGGTGTTCTCGATTCTCTCTTGGACGATTGCGTTCTCGAAACAGAGCCTGCTCAGGACCTCGCGGCGTAATGACAAACGGTTCTTGAGCGCCTTTCGGCGCATCAATCAGCTCGCCGAGATGAACGCCGCGAGCGAACAGTACCGGCCAGCGCCGCTGGTAACCGTCTTCGAGTTCGGATACGAGGAAGTGGCCCGGCAAGTGAACAACCTGGGCCGGCTGCGCAACGCCGCATCGCTCGAACGCTGCCTGCAGTTGGGCATCAATGAAGAGGTGGCTCACCTGCAGCGCAACATGGGTTGGCTAGCGACGACGGCCTCGGCCACGCCGTTCATCGGGCTGTTCGGGACCGTCTGGGGCGTGCTGGACGCTTTCCGCGGCCTGGGGGAAGCGGGAGGAGCGACGCTTCGCGCGGTCGCGCCCGGCATCGCCGAAGCGCTCATCGCCACCGCCTTCGGTCTGTTCGCCGCCATTCCCGCGCTCATCTTCTTCAACCTGTTCTCGCAGCGCATTCGAGAGATCCGCGCGCGCATGGACGACTTCGGCCTGGAATTCTTCAACCTTGCCGAACGCAGCTACGGAGAAACCGATGGCGTTTACGAACCGGAGCGAGCAACAAGAGGAGTCGATCGCTGACATCAACATCACGCCGTTCGTCGACGTGGTGCTGGTTCTGCTGATCATCTTCATGATCACGGCGGGCGTGGTCGAGTTCGGGCTCGAGATCGACGTGCCCAAGACGCGCGAAGTGGCGGCGAGCAGCGAAGACTTCGACTTCATCAACATCACCTCGAAGGGCGAGTTGTACTTCAATACCGAGCCGATCAGCATCTATGACATCGTGCCGCGTATCAAAGAGAAGGGCGGCGAGCAGCCGGGTGTCTACCTGCGGGCGCATCGCACCACTCCCTGGGAAGTGATCGTGCAGGTCGTTGCTGAATGCGGGGCCGGGAATGTGGCCGTCAATATCGTGACCAAGCCACTCGAGCGGCTGCCGCGACGAAGACGATGAGTCATCGTTTCGATCCCCTGGAGCAAACCGAACGGCTCAAGCGGCCGTTGGGGTGGTCAATCGGCTGCCACCTGGCGCTGTTCGCGACGACGGTCGCCTGGGGCATGTTCGACACACCGGTTTCGTTGGGTGATCCCAACGCGCGGCCCGGAAGCGCCGTTCCGATCAACATTACCCAAGGCGTGCCCTTAACCCGATCACGGGCCAAGGTGGAAAGGCCGGTCGTGAATCCGGTCGAGCACGAGGTCCCCTCCGTCCCCGCGCCCACTCGAGCGACGCCGCAGCCTGAGCCCGCCGATGAACCAGACGCCGTCCCGGTCGAGAAGCAGCGGCGACGACGACGGCCGCCTTCGAACGCGCAGAAGACCCAAAAGCCGGCCCCCAAGAATCAAGTTTCGTCCTCCACCGGCGCGGCGGTCAGCTCGCCGCTCTACGCGGGACAGCGCAAAGCCGGCGGTGGGGGCGTCGGATTCGGCAGCAGCAGCCCGTTTGGAGCGCGCTTCGGGTGGTACGCCGAAGCCTTGCAGCGGCGTGTGGCCGCCGAGTGGCGCAAGACCCTAGGCCAAGCGGCGGGCGCCAGCCGGCGGAAGGCCGGGGTCGTATTCGTGATCTTGAGAAACGGCGCCATTCGCAACACGCGAGTCGTGCAATCGAGCGGCAATCGTTCGCTCGACTACTCGGCTCATCGCGCAGTGGCCAATGCCGACCCGCTGCAGCCGCTGCCGCCTGCGTTGCGCAAGAGTTCCATTCAAGTCGAAATGTGGTTCCAACTGCAATGATCAAACAACTCTCTTCACCGATCGTCGGCTTCCTTCTCGTCATGCTCGTGGCCGGCTCCGCTCCGGCCCAGCGCCCGGATCTAACGATCGACATCACCGAGGGCGGGCAGGTCCCGCGTATCGCCGTGCCCGACATGGAGGGCCCGGTTGACGCCGACGAGCCAGTGCGTGCTTTCAACAACACGCTCTGGAACGACCTCGACAGCTCGGCCCAGTTCCGGATGATCTCGAAGAGCTTCTATCCTCGAACACCACCCCGCCGTCCCGAGGAACTGAAGGCGGGCGACAAGGGCCTGCCAGGGGATCCCGGCGCGCGCGGCTTGTGGTTGATGGGGTGGTCGCAGCCGCCGGTCACCGCCCGCTATCTGACCTTCGGGTTTCTGGCGCTCTTGGGCGATCGCCTGGTGCTCTCGGGTTATCTCTACGACGCCGTCCAGGAAAGCCTGCCGAACGCTCACATCTTCGGCAAGCGCTACTTCTCGTCGCCTGATACAGACGGCGCGCGCCAGTTGGCGCATGAGTTCGCCCGAGACATCCTGACGAACCTTGGGCTGGGGCTAGGCCTGGCTGGGTCGAGGATCTACTTTGTCTCCGACCGTACCGGCGATCAAGAGATCTGGTCGATGGACTACGACGGCAGCAACCAGAAGCCGATCACCCAATACAAGAATCTTTGCCTCACACCCGCCGTTTCGACCGACGCCACTAAGATCGCTTTCACAACCTACGTTAACGGCAACCCCGAGATCTTCGTTCACTCGCTCGAAACCAACCGCCGGCTGACGTTCTACAATCAACGCGCCTCGATGAACGCGACACCCGCTTTCACGCCCGACGGCCTGTCGCTCGTGTACGCTTCAACGGCGTCCGAGGTCTCGCAGATTTACATCGCGGACCTTGACGGCAGGAACTTCCGCAGGATATCGTATTCACGGTCTATCGCCGTGGACCCCGCGATCAACCCGAAAACCGGAGCGCAAATCGCCTTTACCTCGGGACGATCCGGGCTCCCTCAGATCTACTTAATGGACATCGAGGGAGCGAACATCCAGAAACTGTCGCTGGGTGGAGGGGACGCGGTGCAGCCCTCTTGGGATCCCCAGGGGGAGCATGTCGCTTTCGCCTGGACGCGTGGGTTCGAGCCGGGCAATTACAACGTCTTCATCCTGAACGTCGCCACGCGCCATATGGTGCAGTTGACTTATGGAGCCGGGAGGAACGAGAATCCGTACTGGTCCCCCAGCGGTACCCACATTGTTTTCTCGTCCGACCGCCAAGGCACGACGCAGATCTGGACCATGCGGGCGGACGGAACGCAGCTCAAGCGGCTCACCTCGGCCGGGCGTAATCAACAGCCCGTGTGGGGCGTGAAGTAGACGGCAGGCTCGCGGGGCCGCCGCCATTGAGAACAGGAGTACTTGCAAAAGGCGCAAGACCTGCTATCATTTCCTTCTGTGCACGCCGCAGTCATACGTGCCGCAGAACATTCGGAGGAGGCATAGGACTTCACATGCAACGGAAGCGTCAAATCGCGCTGATTATCCTCAGCGTATTCTTAGCTCTATTCGCGGTTGGCTGCAAGGAGGCACCCGTGCCACCGCCGCCGCCACCGCCACCGGAGGTGGAGCCACCGCCACCAGCGAGGCCGACGGCGAGCCTGACAGCCGAGCCCAGTTCCATCGAGCGGGGTAAGTCGGCGACGCTGAAATGGTCGTCCAGCAACGCGACCAGCGCATCGTTGAACCAGGGCATCGGGTCGGTGCGTGTCAATGGCAGTCGCGAGGTCTTCCCGACCCAGACGACCACGTATACGCTCACTGTGAAAGGCCAAGGAGGAGAAGCCAGCGCGACGGCCACCGTTACCGTGCGCGTGCCGCCGCCACCGCCACCGCCGCCGCCACCCAAGCCCGAGTTCCCCGACGCTTTAAGCAGTGCAGTTCGGGACGCTTACTTCGACTACGACAAGAGCGATATCCGCTCGGATGCCGCGGCGACGTTGCGGTCGAACGCGAGTGCGTTGAAGCGGCTGTTCAACGACTACGCGAGCGGGCGGGTCGTGGTCGAGGGGCACTGCGATGAGCGGGGCACCAACGAGTACAACTTGGCATTGGGTGATCAGCGTGCTACCGCGGCACGGGACAACCTGGTCAACCAGGGCGTTCCTGCCGGCAAACTGACCACCATCAGCTACGGCGAAGAGCGACCGCAGTGCACCGCGTCGGACGAAAGCTGTTGGCAGCGCAACCGCCGGGCGCACTTCTCGGCGGCCCGCTAGCCAGCCGGTGAGTTAGATTGCAGGGATGCGTTCCCCCGGGCGCCTGAGCCGCCCCAGGGGCGCATCCCTGTTTGTTTTTCCGGGTTCGGTTTTTGGTAAGGTAGAGCAGGAAGATTGAGAAACGCGGCGGCTGCAACCGCGCGCCGGTCTGAGGCGTCTGTCAAGTGGAGTTACCTGTCGTGAGCGGGGAAGGAAGATCTCACTCGATGGTCCGGCACCCGCTTGCTGGACTGCTGCCCGTCATAGTGCTGGGTCTGGCCTGGGCTGGCCCGGCCTTTCCGGTTGCCAAAGAGATCCTGCAGCTTCAGCGGGACATGGCTCTGCTCCAGAACGAGGTTCGCCAATTCAAGAGCCAGTACTTCGAGCGTATGGCTGTGCTCGAAGAGCTGATGAAACAGAATCTCGAAGAGACCAAGCGCATGACGCAGCGCATGGCCGTGATCGACCGCAGCATCGCCCAGCAGGGGGAGTCGGTTGTCCGGCCCATGGCCTCAATGAGCACACGGGTGGACACGATGGCCGCCGAGTTCGGGGGCCTGCGTGACCAGATCGAAGCCCTCATCAGCAGGATTACCAAGGTTCAGCAGGAAGTCGCCGACATCAAGAACCACCTGACCACGCTGCCGCCTCCGGGCAGCCTTGATGAAGGCGCCCTCACGTCGAGGAACCCGCCGCCGGTCCCGAGCGTGGGGGCTTCCGAGACCCTCTTCAATGCGGCCTTGATGGACTTCAACCGCGGCAACTACGAGCTGGCCCGTCAGGAGTTCCAAGACTACCTTCGCGAACATGGCCAGTCGGTACGGGCTTCCGAGGCGCAGTATCACTTGGGCGCGCTTGCCTACCAGCAAGGCAACTTCGAGGATGCCATCCGCAACTTCGACCTTGTGCTCGAAAGGTACCCCGAGGGAACCATCACGCCCGATGCCCAGTACAAGAAGGGCATGTCGTTGATGAAGCTCAACCGCCTGAACGAAGCCGCAGCCGAGTTTCGCTCGGTCGTCCAGCGATACCCCTACAGCAACATCGCGCCGAACGCCGAGGCACAGCTCCAGGAATTGCAAAGCTTCGTGGATAAGCCTTCTCCGACTCGCCGCGCCCAAAGCGCCCCGTAAACCGAGTCGCGTAATCAGATCAGAACGTTTTCTTTATCGCGGCTACCGCGCGCAAGCGGCGTTGCCGCCCGCGATATCATGAGGACCAATGTCATCCCAGCGGCCCATCGCCGTCGTGCTGCTCAGCGGAGGCATGGACAGTTGCGTGACGGCGACGATCGCCGCCACGACGCATCGCCTCGCCGTCCTGCATTCCTCCTATGGCCAACGCACCGAGGAGCGCGAGAATAGGGCTTTCGATGAGATCGCCGATTCTCTCGGCGCTGAATGCCGCCTGCGCATCAATCAGAACTACATGCGGGCGATCGGAGGATCAGCCTTAACCGACCGCTCGCTGGCCGTTCCCAACGCCGACCTCGTGGCCGCGGCTCAAGGGGAAATACCCATCACCTACGTCCCTTTTCGCAACGCCCACTTCCTCTCAGCCGCTGTTTCTTGGGCCGAAGTGCTCGGCGCCGACGCCCTGTTTGTGGGTGCGGTCGAGCAGGATAGCTCTGGTTATCCGGACTGCCGTCCAGCCTATTACGAAGCGTTCAACCGGGTGATCGAGACCGGAACGAAGCCGAACACTAGCATTCGAATCGAGACACCGTTGATCGGCTTCTCGAAGACCGAAATCGTACGCCGGGGTGTCGCCATCGGTGCGCCTCTGCATCTGACCTGGTCATGCTATCGCTCGTCGGAAAGGGCTTGCGGCTGCTGCGACAGCTGCGTGTTGCGCCTTCGGGCTTTCGAACGAGCCGGAGTTCCCGACCCAATAGCTTATGAATCACGCGTAGCGGCCCTTTAGGCAACACCCTCTGGGGTCGAACCATCCGTTTCTCGCCGGAGGTTACCGGCCGGCCCGAGCCGCCGCGGGCAGTCTGCTGGTAACGAAATAGGGTTCCTGCTCGTCTTTTCTAACGCCTCCGTTGGACGCCCGGCGGTCCCCTTATCCGTTTGGCCTTGACGGCCAGGATGTTGTATTCTGAGCAGGTAGAATGAGGTGTTCTACCAAGGAGTCGAGCATGTTTGCTAAAGCGTATCGGACCGCCTTGTTGGCGGTCGCACTGTTACTGCCAACCGGAATTTCCTACGGCCAGATGGGCAAGCTTGGGGGCAAGGTCATCGGTCCAGACGGCCAGCCTCTCCAAGGGGCGGTTGTGCGCGCCGAGCGTCAGGAAATGCGGGGCAAGCAAGAGGTCAAGACCAACAAGCGTGGTGAGTATCTATTCGGTTTCCTGCCCATGGGGGTCTACAACATCACTCTGGAAGTCGGCGGCAACCAGAAGGGCAAGGTCAACAATGTCAAGCCGTCCAGCGCCGGCGAGCCGACCAAGTTGGACTTCGATCTGGCCAAGCTGGCGAGCGAACGCGCAGCCGCCAACAAGGGTCAGATGACCGAGCAGCAGTTGCGCGGTATGACTCCCGACCAGCGCAAGGCCTATGAGGCGTCGCTCAAAAAGCGTCGCCAGCAGATCAGCAGGAACAAGGAGTTGAACGACGCCTTCAACGCCGGCATGGACGCGATGGACGCCAGGAACTACAAACTCGCGATTGCCAGCTTCGAGACAGCCGGTGCGCTCGATGCTAAACAGGTTGCCCCTTGGGCCCAGCTCGGTCGAGCACAGTCTGCGTACGCCGGTGCGTTGCGAGGTGACGACGCCAAAACCGCGCGAGACAGCTCGATCCAAGCCTATCTCAAGGCGCTTGAGATCCAGCCCGACAACGCCGGCTTCCGGAACAACTTGGCTCTCGAGATGATCAAGAACGGTAACGAGGAGGAGGGGTTTGTCGAGTTGGAAAAGGCGGCGACCCTCGATCCAGGGAACGCAGGGAAGTACTACTTCAACCTGGGCGCTGTCATGATCAACAATCAAAACACCGACGGGGCGGTCGACGCGTTCCGCAAAGCCATTGAGATCGACCCGACCTACAGCCCTGCACACTACCAGCTCGGCGTCACGATGATGGCACAGGCGAAAATGGGCGCAGACGGCTCGATTCAACCGGTCCCGGGCACGATTGAGGCCTTCGAGGCTTGCGTCAGCTCCAACCCGAGCGGGCCGTACGCAGCTCAGGCCCAGGCGATGATTCAAAGTTTGAAGGGTAGCGTCTCGACCAGCTACCAGAACCCCGACGCCAAGAAACGCAAACGCCGGAAGAAGCAGTAAACCGGCTGCTCGAGGGTCATCGGCACGATTCGTTCGCGCGAAGGGCGCCGGTCAGAAGGCCGACGCCCTTTGCCGTTTGCGGGTGGAACCCGGTCGCGAGTTGCAACCTTGCGCAACCTCATCATCCTCATCTTCATCGGCATCCTGCTGGCGCTGGCTCGCTGGCTGATCGTCGATGTGATCAACGCCGTCAAGCGCGTCATGGGCTCGTCGCAGGAAAACGACGCGGCGCGCCCCTCGCGCGGTGGCCAGGCCTCGGAGCCCCCGGTTGAAGCCGGCCGGCTCGTACGCGACCCGGTCTCGGGTACCTACATCGACGAGCGCCTTGCGGTCAAAACGGAGATCGACGGAGAGACTTTCTATTTCGAGTCGCGCGAGAACCGCGACGCGTACCTCAAGAAATCCGACGCGGGCTAAGGTCCTCCAGCCCCGGCCGGTCCCCGTTAACCGCCCTGCTACACTGGTCCCTCTCATGATCGAGATTTGCCCTTCGTCTACCTGGCGGCCCACGCTCGAGCGCGCTTTCGACTTCGCCCAGAAGCAAGTCAAAGCTCTGATCGAACGCGATCCCGATTTCTACCCGATGTATACCCGGCAGGGACGTTGGCGGCATGCCGGCGAGGCCTGGACGCACTGGTGCGACGGCTTTCTGCCCGGCATGATGTGGATCTTCCATGCCCGCACGGGGGATGCCGAATGGAAGAACCAGGCCGAGCGCTACACCACGCCGCTCGAGCCACGCAAGATGGACCGCGACGTCCACGACCTCGGTTTCATCTTCCTTTCGACGTATCACCGCTGGTACAAGCTCACCGGAGAAAGACAACTTAACGACGTAGTCATTCAAGCGGGAAGCACTCTAGCCCTGCGCTTCAAGGAAAAGGGGCAATATCTGTGCTCGTTCATGGGGCCCGACTCGTTGTTCATCGACATCATGGCCAACGTCGGGATCATCTTCTACGCCACCCTCCAAACCGGCGACGAGAGGCTGATGAACGTCGCGATCGAGCATTGCCTAACGACGCGGCGGGTGCTCATCCGCGGCGACGGCAGCTCGTCACACGAGGGTATGTTCGACCTCGAAACAGGAGAGTTCTTGCGCCAAACAACGCAGCAGGGAGTCCGTGGCGATTCCTGCTGGTCGCGTGGGTTGGCATGGGCGATCTACGGGTTCACGGCTTCTTACAAACTGGTCCGCGATGCGCGGTTCTTGCGCACTGCCGAAGCCTGCGCCGACTTCTTTATCCGCGAAACGCCCGCCAACGCCGTGCCGCTTTTCGACTACGACACGCCGGCTGATCAACCCCAACACCTCGACAGTTCCGCGGCAGCCATCATCGCCGCGGGATTGCTGCGCTTGGCGAAGCTCACGACAGATCCCGGTAAGGCCGTTCTCTACGCTGAGACAGCGCGACACATGCTGGTGACCCTCTCGCAGGAGCCCTTCCTGGCAGTTGGCCGGCCGGATTGGGAGGGCATCCTGACCGAAGGCGTCTATCACCTTCACCTTGGTCTGGGGGTCAACGAATCGGTCATGTGGGGCGAGTACTTCTATGTCGAAGCGCTCGACCGGGCGCTGTCGGACGGCTGACGCATGCTTGGTCTCTCTGCTGGGAATCGCCGTCGTCGCAGACGGATGGCGAGGTCGGCCTAACGATCAGTAGGTGTTGAACTGACCGCGACATAGGTAACCGTTTGTAGGGGCGGACCGCTGTGCCCGCCCAAGGCCTACAACCGAAGAGGGAAAGCAACCGTATGTGGCTGCGACTGGGAATCCTGATGAGCACCTGCGCAGCTCTTTCCGCGCAGCAGCACTCCAACTACGACCTTCACCGAGCCGCCTCCGCCATCGTGATCGACGCCAAGCTCGATGAAGAGGCCTGGAAGAAAGCGTCCTCCGTCGGCGATTTCCACTTCTTGCCGCCCGCGCCCGCCGACAAACAACAGACGGTCGCCAAGATGGTCTGGGACAACGAGAACCTCTACATCGGCTACTACTGCATCGACAAGCGCATCTCGGCCTACATCATCGAGCGCCACGGTCCCGTCTCGCGGGACGACTGCGTCGAGATCTTCCTCAGCCCCAACCCCTCCAACGTGCGCAACTACTACACCTTCGAGATCAACGCCATCGGGACGATGCTCAACCGCTGCAAGACCGATTGGTGGACGGGCCCCGCCAACCTGGAAACCGGAAGGCGTGCGCTACCGAGCAACCTGGCAAGGCCGTCGGAAGAAGGACCCCTCACCCGTCGACGACCACTGGGTCCTTGAGCTGGCTATCCCGTTGGCGAACTTCGCCAGGGACGCCGTGCACACACCGCCCCGCATCGGCGATCGTTGGCGGCTTAACTTGAACCGCCTGGAAGGTTTGCCGCAGGGACGGCCTCTCAGGAGCGGTCAACGCAGCGGCCTTAGTCTCTGGTCGCCGCTGCCAACCGATGTGCCCCGCTCGTTTCACTCTCCAAACTGGTTCGGCTGGGTACGCTTCGTGAACTGAACATACGGCCCGCAAAGCAAGCAACATAGTTCCGATCTTCTCTGAATTCGAGGCGCAGAACACATTTGCGCTATTGGACGGGTCATCGAGCCGCCGAACCCTTAGGGACTTACAGGGCTGCCGTCGCGGCCAGCCGCGCTCGTGCCTCAGCGTTCTCAACCAACGCTTGAGCCTCGAGAAAGCGCCCTTCGGTAAGTAACTCGGCGGCTTCTTCTACACTCTTCCACAAGCTGGGATCGAGCTGCATTCGCTGCAAACGCGCGATCTCAGCCCACAGTGTGTGCTCTGTCATTTCGGACCACGGACCCTCTTTCATTGTAACCCGCGTTCGCAAATCTCGGCCAAAGAATTGTCAAGGCCCAATAGAAATGTCCCCTGCGGCAAGGCAGTAGAAGTGTCCCCTGGGTGGTAGGGGAGAATCGTCGTCGTCGGGGCTGTGGAACTGTGGGAATCGCGTGAGCGATTTCCAAGGGGCGGTGGGAAGGGTGGAAAACCATCCACCGCTCCTCGAACCCGGCACGGCGGCCTCGAGAAGGTTTTCCACGCTTTCCGTCCGATCCGGCATTTCCACAGCCCTCTTATGAATTCGCAGATCGTGTTTTCCCCAATACAACTCGCCGCCAGGGGTGGTTCGCCGCCGGCTTGCGCCCGCCCCCCGGACGCCGCTGCGCTGCCGGCTTCACCCGCGGCTGCGGCACCGGCGTGGCGATCACTTCGTGCTCGATCTCGTGCTCCTCAAACCTCACCTGCAAGCTCTGATCGCGCCACTGTTGGACCGTCACCCGTGCACCCGCCCCCACCCCCTGGTTGCGTTTCGGCTTCAACTGCAAGCAGCGATTCTCGAAACGCACCACCCGCTCGTTGCTTACCACCCGGTCGTACTCGAAACAGAACACTCGTCGCAGCTCGGTGCCACGGGGTAGCGCCTGGTGAAAGTCCGCTCCCACCGTCGGCTCGCAGGCGAAGCGCTCGTTGTGCTCGCCCAAGTACTCCTGGTCGAGATAACGGTTCGCCGCCTCATAATCGACGATCCCGCGCAGCCGCATCTTCTTGATCAGGCGGTCTTGGTGCGTGCCGTGATGGCGTTCGACACGTCCCTTGGCTTGCGGCGAGCCCGCCGCCAGGATCGTGATGCCGAGCTTCGCACACATGCGCCCGAACTGCGTCTCGGGCTCGATGCCTTCGATCAGCTCGCTGGTCGTCGCGCGTCGCTGGTAGACACTCTTGCGGTCCAGGTAGAGCGCCTGCGGTACACCGTAGGCCCGCACCCAAGCGGCCAGCAAGTCCGCCGCCGCCCAGGTGGTTTCTTCTTTGCTGAAGCGGCACAGTGCTGTCCCGGTGGCGTCGTCGACCAGGTTCATCAAACAGCCCCGCGGAGCGCGCTGCTCGAGCCAATCGTGGAAGCTGCCGTCGAGTTGCAGCAGCTCGCCGAAGTGCGCTTTGCGCTGCCGCCTGGTGCGATGGGGCCGGCGCTTGCGGCGGCGGCTCCACAGCCCGGCAGCGAGCATCCAGCGTCGCAGCGTGCGCACCGATACCTCCAGGCCGTGATCCTCTCGCAACTGCTCCGCGGCCAGTGTCGGCCCGAAGCGCTGCTGCGGCTCGCCCCCATAGTGTCCCGCACCAAGGCCATCACGCGCTGACGAAACTCCGCCGGCTTGGCCCGGTTCGAGCGGCGGCCGACGTTGCCGTGCACCAGCGCTTTGGCACCGCCCTTGCGATAGCGGCTCCACAGGCGTTTGGCTTGGCGATAGCTGATCTCCAGCCGCATGGCCGCCTCGCTCAACTTCCACTCCCCACGCCGCACCCGGCCTAACACCTCACTACGTCTCAGCTCCTTGTCGCTCATCCATGTCCTTCCCAATCTTTCACCTCCTCGTGGAGCTTCAGATTAGGGGACATTTCTATTGCCTGCTCAGGGGGACATTATCATTGCCTTTCAACAGTCAGCATAGGTTTCGACGATCCCTATCAGGCCCGAAACCGTGAGTCCGAGGATAGATGTCGGGTAATATCGGGTATCGCGTTTACACCATCATCTATCGTCCACCTGAAGCCCTCAGAAGGTTGTCGGAGTAGTCGCAAAACGGCCCCACCTCAAGGGCCTGGCGGTGCTACGACCGGATAGCTCAACGAAAGGGTTGTTGATCGACATAGGTAGGCCCTCGCAAGCTTTCCCTGTCACACCACCGGGCATACGGGTCCCGTACCACGGCGGTTCGGAGGAGTTAAGCGTTCGAAGATGCCGACAATCTGGGAAGGCCGAGCGAATCGAAATAGACATTGGGCAGCGCTTGCTGGACAGCCGCGTGCCGCGACATGGCCCACAAACCAGTGGCGGAACCGGCGGCAATGGCCGCACGATAATGCGGCACGCCCAATCGCCGTAGGTTGGCGAATCGGGTCGGCCCATTCCCCCACTGCCGCCAGGTCATCATGCGGAGTCTCCGGCGGATCCGCGCATCCAGGTTGCGAAACACCAGCGGGTCTTGGCTGAAGCCAAAGTAGCTCCGCCAGCCGAGCAGATACGGCCTCAATGAGCCGATCATCCGCTCAATGCTGATCCCGCGCGTCCTGCTCGTCAGCTCTCGCACTCGCGCTTGGAACCTTTGCAACGCCTCGGGCGATATCAATCGCTGAGGCTCCGCTCCGGTCGTCAAGCGAAAGCCTAAGAACTTCCGATCGTTGGGTCGAGCCACCGCACTCTTCGATTTGTTGACCTTGAGTCGGAGTTTCTTTGTAAGAAACTTACAGACGCCGGCCATCACCCGTTCCCCCGCCCTGCGACTGCGAACGTAGATGTTACAGTCGCCGGCGTAGCGGCAGAAGCGATGGCCGCGCCGTTCCAACTCGCGATCCAAATCGCCGAGCACGAGGTTCGACAACAACGGCGACAACGGTCCGCCTTGTGGCGTGCCTTCGTCGGCAGGACTCACCAGCCCGTCGTCCATCACCCCGACGGTTAGAAACGCCCGGATGAGTTTCAGCAATCGCTTGTCGGGGACACGTTTGGCGACACGAGCCATCAGCAGGTCATGGTTGACTCGATCGAAGAACTTCTCCAGATCGATGTCTACGACCCACTGATAGCCTGCGGCGACGTAGGCTTGCGCCTGAGTCACCGCCTGATGCGCCGAACGTCCCGGTCGGAAGCCATAGCTGTTGTTGGAAAACGTCGGGTCCCAGCGCTTCTGCAGAACCTGCAAGACCGCTTGCTGGATCAGTCGGTCGAGCACCGTAGGGATGCCCAACTTCCTGACCCCGCCGCCGGGCTTCGGGATTTCCACCCTGCGCACCGGTTGCGGTTTGTACGTTCCTTGAAGCAACTGTTCCCGGATGGCTGGCCAGTGCTTGCGAAGGTCGTCCAGCGTTTCGTCGATGGTCTTGCCATCAACACCCGGACTCCCTTTGTTACCCCGAACTTGTTTCCAAGCCTTTACGGGATTGCTTCGCTCGCACACCTCCTCCATCAGTCGTTCTTCTCGCGCCGCGCTTTCAGATTCCCGCTTCACCGCGGACGGTTCGGTCCCTTGCCGAGCGCGCCTCGGGGCTTCACCCTTTGGCTCGTCCATGAAGGCCAGTCGTTGCTGGGTTTTCTGCCGCTTGCCGTCCATGAGTTGCGAGTCTTACTTGCCGCTCTCTTCCGTTCGGGCCTTCGGCCATCGTTCTCGGTTCGGCCTATCTGTTGGCTCCGTCTTTCGACTTGTGGAGTGCCTTACTAGCCTTGCCGACTGCATGGCCTACTATGCCCTCTGCTGACTTCTGCGCCCCGATCAGGTCGCCTCGCGGCTCCCCCCAGTCCCAAACAGCGGGACGGAACGCAGACCTCCCGGGGTAAGTCTGACCGCCTTCGCCGCACACCTGCCGAATCTACAGCCTTGGCCCTTGATGGAACTGGACTTCGCGATCAGTTGTCCGCTCGTCCGACCAAAGATGCCTCTTATCCGGTTTCTGTTCGTCAGGTCGCGGTTTTGTTCCACGCTTCCTCTGGACCCCGCCTCGCGACGACGCCCTTGCGCTTCCCTAGCACTTCACCTCCATCAGGCTGTGCAGAGGACTTTCACCTCCAAGCTGTCAGACATGCCCGGCACACAACCAAGCCGCTATGCGCGGCAGAGGTGAGGGGAGGGCCTGCAGGGGGGAGGTATTGAGGCTTTGTTGAGGTAGCGCAACAAGGAGCGACCGAAAGGAGGTCGTTCATGACCAAGCTACGTCAGAGGATGATCGAAGACCTGCGGTGGCGCAACTACTCGCCGCAGACGATGCGCAGCTATACCAAGGCCGTTGAGGATTTCGCCCGCTATTTCGGCCAGTCGCCGGAGCAACTGGGCCCGGAGCAGATTCGCGAGTATCAACTGTACTTGATCGAGCAGCGTCAACTCGCAGGATCGACGTTCGGGGTGCGCACGGCGGCGCTGAAGTTCTTCTACAGCCAAACACTCCAGCAACCTTGGGTTGTCGAACGGATCGCTCGACCCAAGATCCGGCGTCGAGTCCCCGTCGTGCTCAGCCGCGAAGAAGTGACGGTGCTGCTGGACGAGACGGTGAATCTGAAGCATCGCGCGATCCTGGGAGTGTTCTACGGAGCCGGGTTGCGTCTCGACGAAGTGTTGCAGCTCGAACCGGGCGACATTGACTCGGAGCGGATGGTGATCCTGGTGCGCCGTGGCAAAGGACAGAAGCCTCGGCAGGTGATGCTGTCACCGAAGCTACTGGAGTTGCTGCGTCTGTACTGGCGCTGGGCGAAGCCGAACGAGTTGTTGTTTCCGGGGCGTATGCGCGGCGCCAAGCTGCGCCCCTCGGGGGTGCGGCAGATCTGCCAAAAGCTCGGCCGCAAGGCGGGTATCCGCAAGCCGGCGACGCCGCACATCCCGCGACATTCGTTCGCCACACATCTGCTCGAAGCGGGAACGGATCTGCGCACCATCCAGGTCTTGCTAGGGCACGTCAGCCTCAAGACGACGGCGCGGTATCTGCATGTCGCAGAACCGCGCCCGCAGGGGATCACGAGTCCTTTGGAAGAACTCGAGATTCGTGAGGGACTCACTCACGACGGTGATGGCCGCCGGCGATGAGCCGCCATCGGCTGGAAGTGGCCGCTGTCATTCACCAACACGAAGGGGAGTTGCTCAAACGCTGGGGACACCGTCTCTCCAGCCGCCAACGCAAGACCCTTCGCGACATCGGCTCGTGTCGCAGCGCCGCCCAGGGCGCTCACATCGAACAGTGCGATTCTTGCTCGGCCGAACGGATCGCTTACAACTCGTGCTGCAACCGACACTGCCCGAAGTGTCAGTCGGCGGCGCGCGACCGCTGGCTGGCCGCACGGGCCAAGGAACTGCTTCCCGTGCGTTACTGCCATGTCGTGTTCACCGTGCCGCGGGCCCTGGCCGCAAGGAGGCGCTTAGCACTGCCGCGCCCTGCGTCTTTCTGTGGGGCTGATTCGCCCGTCTTCGAGGACTTCCTTGCTTCCACACATCAGAGCAATCCGGGCGATCCAAGCCCCGTTCGACTCACGAAAGGTCCTCCTCCTGCTGTCCGACGACCGAGCAAACCCCTACAATCCACATAGCCAGGCCTGAGCCCGGCTTCCTCCTATAACCTCTATCGACAATGCGGCGGCACCCGCTGACACCCCCTCTTTCCACCGCTGTTCGCCCGCCGCACGGTCGATACGGTCCTAAGGTTCGCGTCACTAATCGCGCAGAGCGCAGCGTAGACCCTGGCCTAGAAAGAGGATCTGTGGCCGCGCCGGATGGGATTCGAGGCAAGATGCCGTCTGATCGGCATGACGGAAACAGTAGAATCGATCCTAGTCCTGACTCAATATGGTCCTCGATTTCGCGCTCATGTCGCTCTTGTTGATCCTGGCCCACGTCTTGCGGTCGTGGTCAGCTTTCCTGCAGCGGATCTACCTGCCCTCGGCGATGCTGGCCGGGTTCATTGGCCTCATTGGAAGCACCCGGAATCTCGGTCTGATTCCGTTCCAGGAAACGTCCAGCGGAAACCTCGCGCTCGATGCCTATCGATCGTTTCTGGTGGCGCTCCTGTTCGGCACACTGTTCATGGGGGCGAGAGAGGGTTCGGGCGGTCATCTTATTCGCCGCGCGGGGGGACACATTCTTCTACAACGTCGCCAGCGAGATCAGGCAATATGCCGCGGCGCTGCTGCTCGGGATGTTCCTACTGCGAACTCTCTTCCCGGACCTCGACGTGGGCTTCGCTCTTCTCCTGCCTGCTGGCTTTGCTGGAGGGCACGGCACGGCCACTGCCATCGGCCAAGTCCTGCAAGAGGCCGGTTGGAAAGATGCTTTGACCATCGCTTACACCTTCTCCACGGTCGGTCTGCTGAGCGGCGTTGTTGGCGGGATTCTTATCATCAACGTGGCGACAAAACGGGGCTGGACCCGGCTTGTCAAGACCCCTCACGAACTACCAGAAAGCATCCGAAAGGGATTCCTCCCGCCACACCAGAGAAGACCGCTCGGCCAGGAAACGGTAAGTCCAATTGCGATCGACCCCCTTGCTTGGCACATTGCTCTAGTCCTCGCGGCCTTCGGCCTGGCCCACCTGGCGAACGATCTAGTCGCATCTGTGCTACCCGAAAACTTCGTCCTGCCGCTTTTCGCGATCGCCATGCTCGCAGGAGCTCTGATCCAAAAAACCTTGGACGGGTTAGGCCTGGGAATCTTTGTAGACCCTCGTGTCATGGAACGGATCGGTTCGACAGCGTCGGACTATCTCGTAGCCTTCGCGATCGCTTCGATCAAGATCAAGGTCGTAATGGAATACGCACTCCCACTCGCCGTGATGTGCCTTTTTGGTCTTGTCTACTCTGTTGCCTTCTTCTGGTTTGTCGGTAGAAAGATTTTCCGGAATTTCTGGCTGGAGCGGAGTCTATTCACCTACGGTTGGAACACCGGCGTGATCGCCGTGGGAATTTCTCTGCTGCGCATCGTAGACCCGAAGTTCCGATCGAAGACGTTGGAGGATTTCGGCATCGCCTATCTGGGAATGTCTCTTGTCTCGATCGGCGTGATCGTCGTCGTCCCGCAGCTGATCATCCGGGACTACATCGGGGGGACGGTCGTATCGCTGTCGATCGCTTGTTGCGCCTGTCTGCTGTTGTCGAAATACCTGATCGGCTGGTTCGCTCGGCCGCCCGACCAGCTCCGCGAAAGAGAAGCCGAAGTGGTCAGTGCGGATGAGGGTGACTCCGAGTAGTGTGCATTCACCCGGGCGCCTGGGTCCGATCGTCTGCAAGCAAGAACCAATCCGGGTTGCCGATTGAGCTCTCAACCCACGCGTTGCGATCGCACATCAGTTCGCGACTAGCTTGGTGCAGGCGGAGTCTACGGTCGAGTCAGTGTGGCCCAAGACGCCGCATGCCGCCTTTCGCGATTCGCACTACAAGAGCGAATGCGGACGATACGCAACTCGGACGACAGAGTTCTTCACGATCTGAAACAGCCTGCGATCGGGATGTCCACCACCGACTGCATAGCGGAAAGAGCAGTAGGATCTCAACCTAGGCAATCCCGGACATGCCCTTTATTGTGGAAAATTGTGGAAATAGGCCCGGTGGGCGTCGTCTCAGGCGTCGCTCAAATTGCATTCTCACTCTCTTGGCTTGCTCCGGTCGTGAGGTACTATGCTGTGTACGGGCCGGCCCCAAAGAAGAATGACGGTGAAGAACACGACTAAGCGATTCCTCTGTCCTACTGGGCACCTCGGCTACACTCCATTCAAGATCGACAGCTTCCGGCGAGGAGTGGAGATGAATCCGGATTTCATAGTGGCGGATTCGGGAAGCGATGATATTGGCCCGGTGCTGCTGGGTAGCGACACCTCGTGCAGTCCGCTGGACAGCCAAACGCAAGATCTTGAGCAGATGCTCCTGGCCTCCCGCAGCGTAGGAGTGCCCATGATCATCGGATCGGCCGGAGACACCGGCGCCAACAGCCGCGTGGACCTCTACGTTGGGATCATCAAGGATCTGGCGGCGAAGCATAAGCTGTCCGGTTTCAGGCTCGGCTACTTCTACTCCGAGGTCGAGAAGGACTCACTACGCAAGAAGCTGCACCAAGGCGGAGCGATTGAAGGCCTCCACGGCCGATCCGAACTGACTTTGCAGGATATCGAGATGACGGACCGCATTGTGGCCCTTGCGGGGGTTCATCCCTACATGAAGCTACTGGACCTAGGGGCCGACGTGATCATCGGCGGCCGAGGCAGCGATAATGCGATCTTTGCCGCTCCTGCAATCCGGGCCGGGTTCCCCGAGAGCTTCCCCTACTACTTGGGCAAGGTCCTCGAGTGCGCCTCCTTCTGCGCCGAACCCTATGGAGGGAAGGAGAGTGTCATCGGGGAAGTCTCGATGCAAGACGTGAAAGTGACCGCGATGCATCCTGAGCAGCGCTGCACTGTGGCCTCGGTCGCTGGGCACGCCATGTATGAGCGTGCCGATCCCTACTACGAGCACGTCGCCGGCGGGGTCCTAGACATGAGGCAGTGCCGCTACGAGCAGTTACGACGAGAAGACGACTCGAGTCACGGGGCCCGAATTCAGACCGGCCACTGAGTTTCGAGTGAAACTGGAAGGATCCGGCAAGGTCGGTGAGCGCTACGTCGGGATCGTCGGCATCCGTGACCCAGATACGATCGCTAACGTGGACAAGATGATCGAGTGGTGCAGGGCTCACGTGCGAGAGAAGTTCGGCGATGAAGGCTATCAGCTCTTCTTCCACGTCTACGGCAGGGATGCTGTGATGGGCAATCTCGAGCCGTGCAAAACCAGATCCCACGAGGTCTGTCTAGTGATTCAGGGCATTGCCCCCACCAAGGAGATGGCCGAAGAGGTCTGCGGAATCGCCACCCGCCAGACCTTTTACGCCCGGATACCGGAGTCCAAGGGTACGGCCGGTATGGTGGCGGTCCTTGGATTGAACGAGGTACTTCCGGGCAAGCCTGCCTACCGCTGGACCATGAGTCACACCTTGCGCGTCGACGATCCCCTGGAACTGTTTCCCGTACATATGACCGAGGCCGGGGAATAAGGAAGTCGCCATGCCTAGTAAGAAACTGTCGGATTTGGCAAAGACCATCCGCAGCAAGAACGCCGGAGTCGACAAGATCACCTTCGACGTCATTTTCACCGACAAAGAGACTTACGATCTGGTGAGAGACAGCCAAGTCCTCACGCGTGAGTCGGTGGCCCGACTCTATGGTATTCCGCAAGAACGCATTTCCGATTTTGTCGAGTTCGCACCCGCATTTGCCATCAAGTTCACCATTTACCGTGAGCAGTCTACCGGTGGCCCTGGGGACCCGGATATGTTCGGCGCGCAGCAGTATGCACCCTTGTTGGATGTGGAAGTGCCCATGGACGCTAACGCGGAGTGAACCAGATGAATAGGAGACCTCGCCCGCCACTCCACTACTCGGCGGTGATCGCCATCGGTTTTATCCTTCTGCAGTCGACCCTGGTGGCACAGAGTCGAACCTGGCGTCCCGTCATTTTGGGAAAGAAGCACATGGTTGCCGCTGGCCACTATGCCACTGCTATGGCGGGATACCGCATGTTGGAACAAGGGGGGAATGCCCTCGACGCGGGCGTTGCGGCGACTTTCGCCAGTACTGTTGTCGAGCCGCACCGTGCCGGCATCGGGGGCCACCTGCTGATCATGTACTACGAGGCCGAGACCGGCAAAGTCACCTGCATTGACGGCTCGGGTTGGTCGGGTCGGCGAGCGACCGCGGAACGCTTTCGCAATACAGGTTTGCCCGCCGACGGCGCCCTCGCCGTCTTGGTTGTGTGCCGGGCATGTCTGACAGCTTGGAGGTGAAAGTCCTCTGCACAGCCTGATGGAGGTGAAGTGCTAGGGAAGCGCAAGGGCGTCGTCGCGAGGCGGGGTCCAGAGGAAGCGTGGAACAAAACCGCGACCTGACGAACAGAAACCGGATAAGAGGCATCTTTGGTCGGACGAGCGGACAACTGATCGCGAAGTCCAGTTCCATCAAGGGCCAAGGCTGTAGATTCGGCAGGTGTGCGGCGAAGGCGGTCAGACTTACCCCGGGAGGTCTGCGTTCCGTCCCGCTGTTTGGGACTGGGGGAGCCGCGAGGCGACCTGATCGGGGCGCAGAAGTCAGCAGAGGGCATAGTAGGCCATGCAGTCGGCAAGGCTAGTAAGGCACTCCACAAGTCGAAAAACGGAGCCAACAGATAGGCCGAACCGAGAACGATGGCCGAAGGCCCGAACGGAAGAGAGCGGCAAGTAAGACTCGCAACTCATGGACGGCAAGCGGCAGAAAACCCAGCAACGACTGGCCTTCATGGACGAGCCAAAGGGTGAAGCCCCGAGGCGCGCTCGGCAAGGGACCGAACCGTCCGCGGTGAAGCGGGAATCTGAAAGCCCGACGCGAGAAGAACGACTGATGGAGGAGGTGTGCGAGCGAAGCAATCTCGTAAAGGCTTGGAAACAAGTTCGGGGTAACAAAGGGAGTCCGGGTGTTGATGGCAAGACCATCGACGAAACGCTGGACGACCTTCGCAAGCACTGGCCAGCCATCCGGGAACAGTTGCTTCAAGGAACGTACAAACCGCAACCGGTGCGCAGGGTGGAAATCCCGAAGCCCGGCGGCGGGGTCAGGAAGTTGGGCATCCCTACGGTGCTCGACCGACTGATCCAGCAAGCGGTCTTGCAGGTTCTGCAGAAGCGCTGGGACCCGACGTTTTCCAACAACAGCTATGGCTTCCGACCGGGACGTTCGGCGCATCAGGCGGTGACTCAGGCGCAAGCCTACGTCGCCGCAGGCTATCAGTGGGTCGTAGACATCGATCTGGAGAAGTTCTTCGATCGAGTCAACCATGACCTGCTGATGGCTCGTGTCGCCAAACGTGTCCCCGACAAGCGATTGCTGAAACTCATCCGGGCGTTTCTAACCGTCGGGGTGATGGACGACGGGCTGGTGAGTCCTGCCGACGAAGGCACGCCACAAGGCGGACCGTTGTCGCCGTTGTTGTCGAACCTCGTGCTCGGCGATTTGGATCGCGAGTTGGAACGGCGCGGCCATCGCTTCTGCCGCTACGCCGGCGACTGTAACATCTACGTTCGCAGTCGCAGGGCGGGGGAACGGGTGATGGCCGGCGTCTGTAAGTTTCTTACAAAGAAACTCCGACTCAAGGTCAACAAATCGAAGAGTGCGGTGGCTCGACCCAACGATCGGAAGTTCTTAGGCTTTCGCTTGACGACCGGAGCGGAGCCTCAGCGATTGATATCGCCCGAGGCGTTGCAAAGGTTCCAAGCGCGAGTGCGAGAGCTGACGAGCAGGACGCGCGGGATCAGCATTGAGCGGATGATCGGCTCATTGAGGCCGTATCTGCTCGGCTGGCGGAGCTACTTTGGCTTCAGCCAAGACCCGCTGGTGTTTCGCAACCTGGATGCGCGGATCCGCCGGAGACTCCGCATGATGACCTGGCGGCAGTGGGGGAATGGGCCGACCCGATTCGCCAACCTACGGCGATTGGGCGTGCCGCATTATCGTGCGGCCATTGCCGCCGGTTCCGCCACTGGTTTGTGGGCCATGTCGCGGCACGCGGCTGTCCAGCAAGCGCTGCCCAATGTCTATTTCGATTCGCTCGGCCTTCCCAGATTGTCGGCATCTTCGAACGCTTAACTCCTCCGAACCGCCGTGGTACGGGACCCGTATGCCCGGTGGTGTGACAGGGAAAGCTTGCGAGGGCCTACCTATTGAATCCCGCAAATTATTATGACACTTTTTGACAGTGTGGAGCATCTATATATGTATGGGCAACCCCAAAGGTGTGAAGCGGGATTTCAAGGCGCTGGAGAAGCGCCGTTTCGAAGCGATGCGGCTGCTCCACCAAGGCCACAATCAGTCCGAGACGGCGAGACGGCTGAACGTCGCTCGCCAAACCGTCAGTGAGTGGCGGCGGCAATACCGCGAGCAGGGTGCGGCCGGACTCCGCCAGGCCGGGCGCGCCGGACGCAAGCCGCTCCTCGATGCCGCACAACGCGAACGCCTGACGTCGCTGCTGCTGGAAGGCCCGGAAGCCCACGGCTTCCCAACGCCCCTGTGGAGCTGTCCGCGGGTGGCTCGGCTGATCGGAGACGAGTTCGGGGTCGCATACCACGCAGGCCACGCCTGGAAGATCCTGCGAGCGCTCGACTGGAGCCCGCAACGCCCGGCCGGAAAGGCGCGCGAGCGCAACGAAGAGCGGATCCGCACCTGGAAGCGCAAGACCTGGAAGCGCATTAAAAAAAAGCCCAAAACGAAGGCCGTACGCTCGTCTTCATCGACGAAAGCGGATTGAGTCAGAAGCCGCATCGCTGCCGCACCTGGGCGCCACGTGGCCAAACACCGGTGCTGCAGTTTAACTTCAACTGGGAGAAGCTTTCCGTCTCGGCGGGGCTGACGCTGCGTAACTTCTACTTCCGGCTCTATCCCGGTGCGATCGGCAAAGAGCAAGTGACCGACTTTCTCAAGGCGTTGGTACGTCATATCGATCGCCCGCTGCTGATCGTCTGGGATCGGCTGCCGGCGCACCGTAGCCGCCTGGTGCAAGAGTTCATCGAACTCTCCGAAGGCCACATCGCAACCGAGTACTTGCCACCCTATGCGCCGGAGTTGAATCCGGTGGAATACATCTGGGCTTACTGGAAGCAGCACGAGTTGCCGAACGTCTGTCCGAAAGACTACGGCGAGCTGAACGAGCGGGCCAGGGCGGCCGCATTTGGCTGTACCGCATGACACCCTCCAGGCCCTTCCCCCTACGGGGGAAGGGGGAAGAGCGGGCCGAGGAAAGGGGGGCCGTCCGATGAGTGCGGCACAACCCCTTTCACCTGTCTCGGAAAAACCTCCAAAAAACCAAATTCGCCAAGTTGGCGAATTTGAAGCTCCCAGGGAATCCGAAAACGCCAATCTTGGCGGATCTGAGAAATCCAAAAGCGCCAACCTTGGCGCATTTGCCCCCTCCGAAAATCCTTACGCCGGTACGGAAGCGGCGGAAATCGCCGAACGCCTGCGGGCGCTGGGGCAGCAGCTCAATGTCGTCGAGCCTTCCGACGTGAGCGAGGCGCTGGATCTGGCGGCGGAAGAGGAGAACCGCGCAGCCCGGTCGAGGGTGAGAAGGGGCTATTACCTGCTGTGGGCCAAGGAACGCACGCCGCACGGCGAGTTTCTGCCGCTACTGCGGAAGCTTCATATTCCGCACCGCAGCGCGGAGCGTGCGATGCTCGTCGCGCGGCTGCTGATGACGCCGGTGGCGAAACAGTTGCGGCTGATCAACCTGCCGCAATCGAAGCTGGAGCCGCTGGCCCGCGTCGACCCCGACGTTTTAGAGGAGGCGGCGAAACAGGGCTGGAACCCGACGGCACTCGATTGCATGTCGGTCGAGATGTTGCAGGACCGCATCCGCAAGCTCGAAGCGCGGAACGAGACCGCGGCGAAGCAGGTGGAGAGCCTGAAGCAGGAGAACTGGCAGTTGCGGTCGATGGACGGGGTGGCGGTGGCGGGCTCGGAATACCCGGCCTCGGTGACCCGGACGCGGTCGGAAGCCGCGGCGCTGTCGGATCAGGCATTGGCGAGGATCGGAGCGATCCGCCGTTTGGCCGACGAGCTGCCACGGTCCCCGGACCTGGGCGAGAGAAGTTCGGAACGCGCGGTAAATTTCGCGGCCGCCGCGAGGCCCCTTTATCTCCATGCCGCGTCAGTCTACGCCGCCGCGGGCGAACTCCTCAAGGCACTCGAACACGATCTGGCCGACTGGCTGCCGGATGATTGGAACCCCGAGCAGCAACCGGCACCGCTGAGCATCGAGCAAGCACGGCAACTGGCTCTGTGGCGCGAAACGCATCTGCGCCGCATGGAGGGAGAGGCCGTGTTGCGCGAGGATGGGCGGGTCCGCTCAGGCGAGATCAAGCGCGGCCGGGGCCGGCCCCGCAAGCCGCCGCAATCGGAACCCGCGCCGCGCCGCCCGAGGGGCCGGCCGAGAAAGGCGGGGCGATGAGCGCTGTTTCGGATCAGGTCGTGGCGATGCCCGAGCGGGCCACGGCTCTTCCCCCCTCCGTCTCCTCTCGCCGGCCGCAATCGAAGCTGGTGCGCTTCGATCCGCGCGTGCTGGAGCGCGTCCGGGTGTGCCGGCGCATCGACAAACTCGTAGACAGCGGATACAGCCTCTCTCACGTCATCGGCCAATTACGCGGCCGCGACGCCTCGCTGCCCTCGGCGGGCACGTTGCGCCGCCTGCACGCGGCCTGGATCGCGGGCGGCGTGGCGGCTCTGATGGACCGGCGTCGCGGGCGGCAACGAAAGCCCTACGGCTGGGAGGTGCGGGCGATCGAGTTGTATAACTCGCCGACGCGTCCGGCAATGGCCACCGTCGCCTACTGGCTCAGGGGCGAGGGTTACCCCGGTGCCACCAACTCCCGCGTCAGGCGTTACTTCGGATCGTTGCCCGCGGCCGTGGCGGGCGAGAACTCGCCCAAGCGTGCGGGCTGGCACTACTACAAACAAAACCTCGGCCCCTACGTCCGGCGCGACAGAAGGGTGATCGAAGTCGGTCTGATCTATGAGGGCGACGGCCACCTCTCGGACGTGTTCGTGCGGCACCCGGCCTCGGGGGGCCACTACCGCCCCGAGTTGACGATCTGGATCGACATCCGCTCGGGCTACGTGACCGGCTTTGGCTTGAGCGATGCCGAGAGCGCGGTCTCGACCTTGCATAGTCTCTGCCATGCCTTGAAGAGCGAGGATCATGTGCCGGCGGCGCTGCACGTCGATCCCGGCTCGGGGTTCATCAACCGTCTGTTGACCGACGAATCGCTGGGCTGGCTGCGACGGCTGGGGATCGACATCATCACCGAGGAGCCGGGCAACGCCAAGGGCAAGGGTTTGATTGAGGGCTGGTTCCGCTGGTTCGAGGAGCGGGTGGGGAAACGCTTCTCGTCCTATTGCGGCCACTGCCGCACCGACGACGATATCCGCCGCCTGAAGCATTCGATCCGCGACAAACGGGTCAAGCTGCCGTCGCTGCCCCAATACGCCGAGGCGATCAAGGAGTACATCGCGGCCTACAACCACACACCGCAGCCGAACCTGGGCTGCGCGCCGGCCGACATCTGGGCGAGCCTGGAGCGCAATCCGGTCGGGATTCCCCCCGAGGCGCTGCCGCGGCCTTCCGAGGAACGCGTCGCGCGGCGCGGCGCGGTCGAGTTCTACAACCGCGTCTATCGCGCCCCCGAACTCTTGCTGCTGCTCGACGGACGCCGGGTCGAGGTCGAGTACGACTTCTTCGATGATTCGAGGGTCTGGATCAACCACGACGGGCAACGGGTGTGCGTGGCGAAGCTGGCCGAGCGGCGTCGCTGGGCCGAGGAGTCGCGTATCGCCGACTTGAAGGCCAAGCGCAAGCGGGGCCAGGAGAAACGGCTGCTGCGGGGTCTGAAGGAGATCGAGGCCCAGGCGCGGCCCGTCATCGACGCCGAGGCCCACGCCCACGCCGCCGAGATCGCGGCCGAGATTGTGGCTCCCGAGGAACCGGAGCCCGAAGGCGAAGACGACTTTGTGGACTATCTCTAGGGAGGCATCTTAAGTCAATGGCTAAGAACAAACAAGGGGTCAATAGATGCTAACTGGTTTGAATACAGTGTTCAAATAATCCTATCCACACCCACCAACACTCAGTATTTGGACAAACATTTGGACAATTCTGTCCGCGCCCCGTTTCCATTCCCAGTTTTTTTAGAGAGGGGCCGGCGTGTACGGGTGCGTTGAGATTCATCCTTCGCGTCTGGCTGCTTGGCGGAGCTGCGAGCGGCGGGCGATGTGGGACTGCCTGCACCCCGAAGCCAAGCCCTTCGCCGGGGAGCATATTGCGTCCTGGATCGGCTCGGCGGTACACGCCAGGCTGGCGGGGGAAGAGCTTCCCGCCATGCCGGAGCCGGCACTCTTCGATGACCGCACGCCGACCGCAAGGCACGCGAAGGCACAGATCAACATGGTCGTCAAAGCGATCGAGGCCACGGTCGATCCAGTCGGCTGGAAGGTGCTGGCACGCGAGATGCCGGTCCGCGCGCTGATCGAGGGCGCAGTGATCACGGGAACGTGCGACTTCGTGGTCGATACCGGGCTCGGCAAGGCCGTGCTCGATGTCAAGACCGGCCATGCCGCCTACCACTCCTGGCTGCAACTGGGAGCCTATGCCGCGGCGCTCGAGGCCGAGGGCGAAGGGCCTGCCTCGGTCGGCCTGATCGCCTGCCCGCGCCCGCGCGTCGGCAGGCCCGAGGCGGCGCACATCGAATTCCGTCCCTCCGGCCCGGCCAGGGCGGACGCGATGGCGGTGGTGCGGCGCGTCGTTGAACTCTTCGACGGCGGCAGCGAGCCGCTGCCCAATCCCGGCGTGCACTGCACCCAATGCCGGGTGAGCGATTGTGCCTCGCGGGTGCTTCCACGACAGAAAGAAGGAACAACATGCCAAGTCAATCCAAAGAACAACTTCAAGTATGCAGACAAACAGTTGAGCGCGCCGCGGTCGACGCCGAGCCGCACCTTAAGCGAATCAACGTCAGTCCCGACTATTTCTCACGGGTGGCGCTCAACGCCCTGCTGACGAACCCCAGGATCGGCGAGTGCGATGCCCAGTCGCTGCGGCGGGCGCTGCTCGCCTGCGCGGAACGCGGCTTGATGCCCGACGGCCACTCCGCCGTGATCGTTCCCGTCAAACCCAAAAGCGGCGGGAAGCGGAGGGCGCGTCTCGACATCATGATCGGCGGCATGCTCGACAAGTGCCGTGAGTCCATCAAGGGGATTGTGCTGCGGGCGCGCTGCGTCTACGTTGCCGATGAGTTCGAGTATGAGGACGGGCTACACCCGGTCTTACGCCACGTCACGAAGCTGGATGGCGGGCGCGATGACAAAGAGATCATCGCGGCCTACGCCGTGGCCCACATACCGGGCAATCCAGAGCCGGAATTCACGGTCCTCTCCCGCGATGAGATCGATGCTCGCAGGAAGCGTTCTCCGGCGCGCAACGACGGCCCCTGGGTAACGGACTACGCGCAGATGGCCGAAAAAACGGCGCTGCGGACGCTGCTGAAGCGCTTGCCGATCCGTGGTCTAGCCCGCACAGCGATGGATGACTTCTGGCCGGCATCAGAGGAAGCGGACACGTCCGCGGTGGAGATGGAATCGCAAGGCGGCGGCGATTGGCAGGCCAGGCAGGAACAAAACGGCAAGCCCGAGCCGGAACAGATCGAAGGACCTGCGCCGCAAGAACAAGATAACGAACCCAACGACACGGATCGCTGGGGAGGCGACGAGTTCTAGTGATGGCGGAGCTTGTCGTCACCGTCAGCAACGTGCTGGGCATCGAGCAGGCGGCGATCCCCCTGCCGAAAGCCGCGCCGCTGGGCATCGCCGGCCCGAACGCCGCGGGCAAGACGTCGCTCGCCACGGCGATCGGCTCGGTGCTGTCGCGCGAGGCTAATCCTCTAGGGCTGGCGCCGACCGCGAAACCCTACCTCCGCGAGGGGACCGACTACGGTGAGGTCCTGCTGTCGGGTCCAGGCGGAGCGGAGTACCTCCGTTGGGTGTTGGCGGAAAAGGCTATGAGGGTGTTCGCCGAGGCTCCCCCGCCGCTGCACCGTGCAGCTGTCGGACTAACGGATTTCATCTCCCGCGCCACTGCCCGCGCCCGCGGGGAGATCTGGGAGTCGGCTTTCCTGCCGCTGCCCGAGCACATCGAGGACGAGCTGAAGAAGGAACTGCGCTCCGCTCTCGCCGGCGAGCGCATGGTGGCGGATGTCATCGAGGTCCTGCGGGAGCAGGGGTGGGAGTCGGTCGAGGGAGTTTACCGGGCCAAGGCGAAGGAAAGCAAGCGCGACTGGTCCTCGATCACGGGCGAACCATACGGCACGGCGAAGGCCCCCAACTGGACGCCTGCCGGCTGGAGGTCGGACTACGACGGCGTAACGCCGCTCGAGGCCGAAGCCGCGCTCGGTGACGCGCGGGACGTTCTGCAGGCGCTTCATGTCTCGGGAGCGGTCTCGGCAGCGGAAGCGCAACAGGCGCAAAACGCCGCCGCGCGGCTGCCCGGGCTGCGCGAAAGAAGGGACGATGCGGCCCGGCGGCTCGACGAGGTCAGAAAAGCGGCGGATGCGGTCGAGGAAGAGATCGCCGGGATTCGAACGGACGGTATCGAAGCGAAGGACAAATACAAAGAGCACCAGCGCTCGAAGCCCCAGCCGAGCGACGGCAGGCCCTGTCCTTTGTGCGGCGGAAAGATCGTGGTGCGGGATCACGCGCTCTACGCGGCGGAGGACGACGCGGCCCTCCAGCAGCGTATCGGGGAGTGGGAGAAGCGCGGAGAGGAACTCAGCGAAAGACTCGACTTTCTACGCCAGAAGCTGACCGCGGCGAAGCAGAAGGGCCTGCCGATTCTCAAGCAGCGCGAGCGGGCCGAGGAAGCCAGGGCCGATGTTGCCGCGGATCTACGGGCGGCGGAAGCGCAAGCCGGTGGCGCGGACAGCCCGGTCAAGGCGGACGAGTCCGAGGAGCGGATCGCGCTGGCCGAACAAGAGGTCGAGTCGCGGCGTGAGGCGCTGAATCTGATCCAAAAGCGCGCCGAAGCCACCGAAGCCCACCGCTCGGCCGCCTCCTACTCGCTGATCGCGGACTTGCTTGGGCCACGCGGCATCCGCGGCCGCGCCATGAAGGAGGGCTTGGGGCGGTTGGCGAGGGGCCTTCGGCGGGTGCATGAGTTAACTAACTGGCCGCTGGTCAAGCTCGACCAATCCTACGCCGTCAGTGCCGGGGAGCGGCCCGTGGCGCTGTGCTCGACTTCGGAGCAGTGGCGGGCGCAGACAGCGCTTCAGGCCGGGGTCGCGCTGGCGCTGGGCAATAACTACGCCGTTCTGGACGGAGCGGATGTGCTCGACGCCGATGGGCTGACGCAGCTGGTCGTGTTGTGCGACGCCCTTGCCGCCGAGAGCGGCTTGTCGGTGATCGTTTGCGCCACCGGAGGGCGCGAACTGTTTCCCCAGCGTTGGGCCACGGTCACGGTAGAGGAAGGGAGGATCCCCGATGCTCACCCCGCATGACTATCAGCTGGAGGACGTCTCCCGACTGCGGCAAGAGCTGCGGCGCGTCCGTGCCGTCGTCTACCAGCTGCCTACCGGGGCGGGCAAGACGATCGTGGCCGGCTATATCGCCTCCAGGCTGGCCGAGAACGGCAAGCAGGCGTTGGTGCTGGTCCATCGCCGCGAGCTGGTGCGCCAGTTCGCCAAGACGCTCACCCAAGCGGGGCTGGGCGACCAATACGGCATCATCGCCGCCGGCCACGCCGAGACACGCTGGGCGCGTTTCCAGATCGCCTCGGTGCAGTCCATCAACCGCCGCGAGACCCACTGGCTGAAACCCAACCTCGTGATCGTCGACGAGGCGCACCACGTGAAGGCGAAAACCTGGGAGAACGTGCTGAACCGCTTCCCCTCGACCAGGGTGCTCGGCCTGACGGCGACGCCGGGACGGCTCGACGGAAAACCGTTGGGCGATCACTTCGACGCTCTGGTACAGGGTCCATCGATCGTTGAGCTGGTCGAGCGGGGCCATCTAGCTCCGATGCGGGTCCTGCGTCCCGTACAGGGTCTGTCGACCGCCGGTGTCCGCACGATAGCGGGCGATTGGAACAAGAAGGACCTCGACGAGCGGTTGACCGATCAGGTGATCGCGGCCGGAGCAGCGGCTTACCGCCGCTATGGGGCCGGCAAGCGGGCCATCTTCTTCGCCGTGAACCGGCGCCACAGCAAGGCGGTGGTCGAGAGCTTGAAGAAAGAGGGCTTCCGGGCCGAGCACATCGACGCCGAGACGGACGTGCGGCGCCGCGACCTGGTGCTCAAGGAGTTCGGCGAGGGCTTGATCCAGGTCGTCTCGAACGTGGATCTGATCTCCGAGGGCACCGACGTGCCCGAATGCGAAGTGATCATGGCGGCCCGCCCGACCAAGAGCGTCACGATGTACTTGCAGCAGGCGGGCCGCGCGATGCGGCCCGGAAAAGGAAAAACCGCCCTGTTGCTCGACTTAGCCGGCAACTCCTGGGACCTCGGCCTGCCGGAGGAAAACCGGCACTGGGATCTCGACGGAACCAGACAGGGCACGACCGTCGACAAGCGCCCGGCCGCCCAGCGTCAGCGCTGCTGCTCGGAGTGCGCCGAGGTCTACCCCTCACGCCTGTCGGCCTGCCCCTCCTGCGGCGCCGAACATGCCTTGCCCGCCCCGGTCGAGGTTGAGACCGAACTGAGCGATGCCGCGCCGTCCGAGCGCCGTCCAAAGATTTCCCGGCGTGCAATGAAAACGCGCATCGCCGCTGTCATGCGCAGACGGGAGGGATACCGGGGGCTGGTCAGAATCGGCGAGGACTTCGGCTTCAAGCCGGGCTGGGCGCGAACTCTCGCGGCCGTGCTGAAGGTGCCGATCGAGAATGACTCAAAAGCTAGTTGACCTACTGCGCGAGGACGGCGTCACGCTGCGCGGCAAGGGGCAGGAGCGCATGGCGAAATGCCCCTTTCACGACGACAAGACGCCGTCGTTGAGCGTCAACGTCGACAAGGACGTCTACTGCTGCCACGGCTGCGGCGCGGAAGGGGACGCCGTGACCTACTTGCAGAAAAAGCACGGCTGGAGCCAGAAGAATGCACTGCGGGCGGTCAGGGGCGCGTTGCAGAACGGCCGTCAGCCGGCGCAGCCAAAACCGCGCAAGAAAGAGCCGCCGCATTGGGTCCCGCGCCTGCCCGACGACGCAGTCGCGCGGCATCGCTACCTGCTGGCTGACGGGACACCCGCCTTCACGATCTGCCGCTTCGCCAAGGGTCCGAAGTGCCTGCCCTACACACCGGCAAAGCGCAACGGCAAAGACGGCTGGAACGTCCAGTTGGCGCTCAGCGAAGGACGGCCGCTGTACCGCTTGTGGGAGATGGCCCAAGCGCCCCGTGACAAGCAAGTGATGGTCGTCGAGGGCGAAAAGTGCGCCGACGCTGTGACCGCGACTTTCCCCAAGGTGGTCGTGACGAGTTGGGCGGGAGGCGCGAAGTCATGGAAACGCACCGATTGGTCGCCGCTCGGCGGCCGCCGCGTGCTGCTGGTCTCCGACGCCGACAGCGATGGCCGAGGGTGCATGCTGGCCCTCGCCGAGCACCTCGGCGCGCTGGGGTGCTCGGACATTAGGGTCGCCCTGCCCGAGGGAGAGGATCACCGTGACATCGCCGACGAGATCGCCGAGGGCGGCGGCCGGCAAGCCGCCCAGAACTGGCTCGGCCGCCTGGCCGCGCCCTGGAAATCGCCCGAGGCCGAGCAGGCACGGGAAAAGCAGGCCGATCCGAAGCAGCCGAAGAAAAAGAAGGAACCGCCGCCTCCACCACCGGCCATCGTCGCTGAGAACCAGTATTTCCGCATCCTCGGCAATGCTGCCGACAGCGTGGCCGTGAAGCTGCGCACGCACCGCATCCTGCTCTATTCGCGCCCGGCGCTCACGCAATCCTCGACCTTGATCTCACTGGCCGCCTACAACTGGTGGCTCGAAACCCTACGAGAGCCATCGCTGACGCGGCCGGTCTGTCATTCGGTGGGGTCGGCGCTGATCCGCGCGGCGGATCGTCAAGGCCAAATCGACCTCTCGCGGGTGGTCGGGCGGGGCTACTTCCGCACCGACAAGGGCCGCTACGTGTGGAATCTGGGCGACCGCCTGCTGGTCGACGGCAGAGAACAGGAACTCGACAGCCTGGAGGGCGGCTGGCACTGCGTCACCGGCGCGCGCATTAATGTCGCCGAGCAAAGCGCCAAGCCCGCCGAGCGCAAGCGCGTCGCCGAGGCCGTCGAGCGTTACCGCTGGCGGCAGCCATTGGACGGCAGGCGCTTTCTCGGCTGGCTGGTGTCCAGCGTCGTCGGCGGCGCCTTGGAGTGGCGGCCTCATATCTGGATGGCGGCGGCGGCCGAGACGGGCAAGAGTTGGCTGTTGAAGCGCGTCGCGGCCCGTCTGCTGGGTCCCATGGTGGTGCGCGTGGCGGACGCCACCCCGGCGGCGATCGCGCGGCGCATGCGCTCGGATTCCCTGCCGCTGATTCTCGACGAGGCCGAACCCGACCGGCGGTGGATCGAGGGGTTGATGGACGTGATACGGATCGCCGCGGGTGGGGACGGAGAGAGGATCCGCGCCGACGGCGACGCTGTGCAGACCTTGAACCCGCGCTTCTCGGTCTGCATGAGTTCGACCAAGCTGGCGAACCTGCGGGCGGCCGACGCCAGCCGCTTCCAGCTGGTCCATCTCTCGCAAGAGGGCGTCGAGGACTGGCCGGCGGTCGAACGTGGCATCGACGACTCGTTGGCGAACGGCGCCAGCGAGCGCATCCGCACGGCGCTGATTCATGAGGGGCACGAGATCGTCGAGGAGGCCGTGTCGGTCTCGCGCGAGATGATGCGCATCGGCCACGGAACGCGCGGCAGCCTGATCGGTGGCGCGCTCACGGCCGGTTGGCGTTGGTGGACGGGCGAGAGGGGAATAGTGCCGCCACTCTCCGACGCTCATGTCGGAACGGCGCGCAACGACGCCGGCGACGCGCTACGGGAAATCCTCAATCTGCGCGTGCAGGCGCGGGGTGTGGAGCGGGTGCCGCTTCTCGACCTGCTGAGCGATCCGGTGAAGTATGACGTCAAGCTGCCGGCGAGCTACGGCGTGCGGCTCGACGACGACGACGCCTTGGTGATCGCCACCGCGCACCCCTCACTGCTCAACGAACTACGACGCACGGCGTTTGAAAACGTCGACCTGCGGCGGCTGCTAGGGCAGCTCCAGGGGGCCTCGGTGACGACGTATCCGCTGCGCTTCCACCGCATGCGGCTGCGCGCCGTACGCATCCCGATCGAGGTGTGCAAGCAGCACGGGGTCGATCTGGGCAGCGCCGTGCCGGAGGAAGACTGACATGGAATACGCCGAATTTGCGAAGAAACTGCCGCCGCAGTGGTTGTCGGTGACACGCACCCGGGAAAAACACCGCATCCGCTACATCGAGGGGTTTGTGCAGCCACAGGAGTGCCTGCAACTCATCAACTTGGGACAGATCGCCGCGGGCCTTTGCGGAAAACCCGAGCTCGGCCCGCGTGACATCGAGACGGTTGTTCTCCGGCGGCCGAGCTACACGCTGATCGCCGATCTGATCGACTGCGTGCGGCGGGACCTCGCCGGCAACGATGTTGCCGTGGAGACACGTCTGGTCAAGCGCGACAGCGGCGTCCGTCCGCCGCGGTTGCGGCCGGATATCAAGTCACCCGCGGCACGGCGTTGGATGCTGTTTCTGAACCACGATTACGAGGGCGGCGAGCTCTATTTCCCCCGCAGCTGGGTCTGGATGAAGCCGCTCGCGGGCTGCGCCGTGGTGTGGCCCGTCAGCGATCCGTCGGGCATCGCCCCGATTGAACACGGCTGCCAGTTCGCGCTGGAGGGACTGGCGACGCCGCGCGGCTCTCGGGAGCCATGGCTGGTGGAACTCAAGGCGGCATGAAAGACATTCGCATCCTGGTCGGCGACGTGTTCGAGCGTCTGGCCCAACTGCCGGACGAGTCGGTGCATTGCGTGGTGACTTCGCCGCCCTACTGGGGCCTGCGGGCTTACGGCGGCGAAGAGAAGATGATCGGCCTGGAAGCGACCTTCGACGCGCATCTCGACGTGTTGGTGCGCGTGTTCCGGGAGGTGCGGCGCGTGCTGCGCCCGGACGGAACCCTATGGCTCAACTACGGTGATGCCTACGCGGGTGTTCGTCCGGCGACGGGCCTTGCCGCGAAGCAATTGCTGATGATGCCAGCCCGCGTCGCGCTGGCGCTGCAAGCCGACGGTTGGTGGCTGCGCTCGGAGATTGTTTGGGCCAAGAAAAACCCGCTGCCCGAGGGCGTGATGGACCGGCCGACATCGGCGCACGAAAAGCTGTATCTGCTGACCAAGCAGAAGCGCTACTTCTACGACTCGTTCGCCGTGCGGTTTCCGCTTACTGGAGGAGCGCACGCAAGACGCAAAGATGGTGAAACGAAGCCCGCTAAAGGTTCAGACCCGAGCGACCGGCGCTCAGGCACATGGAAAGAGAAGCCGGACAAGCAGCGCGGCCATTCCCGCAGGCACCAGGGTTTCAACGACCGCTGGGACGCGATGCCCAGGGTGCGGCAGCAAGCCATGGGAGCAAATCTTCGCAACGTGCTGAATCTGGCGACCGAAGGCTTCCCTGCGGCCTATTTCGCCGCCATGCCGACAAGGTTAGTTGAGCCGTGCATCAAGGCGGGCACTAGTGAAAAGGGATGTTGCGCGGTCTGCGGAGCGCCGTTCGAGCGGATCGTGCGGAAGAACTACCGAAACCCCGGAAACCGAACCACGAACGGGCCGCGTTCCGTCGAGCGGAGTGACGAGACAGCCGGATTCAACAGACGGCTTGAGGCCGTCCATAGTTCGGCCGGATGGCAGCTGAGCTGCGCCTGCGATGCGGGCGACCCAGTCCCCGCGGTCGTGCTCGATCCGTTCGCGGGAGCGGGCACGGTCGGCCTGGTCGCGCGGCGGCTGGGCCGCGCCGCAATTCTGATCGAGTTAAACGCCGAATTCGCCGCTCTCAGCCTCCGGCGGATCGAGGCCGAAGCGCCGCTGCTGGCGAGTGTTCAGATCGAGGATGGGCCGCAGGAGAGCCATGAGACTTCCCAACTTCGTGCGAGTTAGGCTGTTGCGATTCGCGCGGCGCATCATGGAGTCCCGGCCGCCCGACAGGGTTATTGGCGGGCGCTATCTGAGCCGCTGGCACGTCATTCCGCGCAACCGATTCTTCAACATCTATCTGCACAAGACGCTTGCCTCCGACCCCGGAAGAGGCGTCCATGACCATCCCTGGGCGAGCGTCAGCCTGCATCTCGAGGGTGAGCGCGTGGAGGTGATGCGCGGTCAAGTGTTCCTGCGCCGGCCGGGGGATGTGGTGTTCCGGCGCGCCACGACTCAACACAAGCTGTTCCAGCGCAACGGCCAGCCGGTCATCACGCTGTTTCTGACCGCGATGCGGACCCGCCGCTGGTTCTTCTACATGCCGGATGGCAGAGAGGAGGGGGTGTCGTGAGCCGTCAGGCAAAAAGCGCCGGCGAGGAAACGCTTTGGCTGTGGCTGGATTTGTTTCAGCCCGGCCTTTGGCAGCGGGAGTTGCGCTTCCACGAGACGCGCCGCTGGAGGTTCGATTTCGCCCGCACGGACATAAAACTCGCCGTCGAGTTCGACGGCCTCGTCTACCGGGGAGGGGGCGGCGGTCATCAGCGTGTCGGGGGCTACGAGAAGGACCGCGAGAAAGACGCCGAGGCGCTGCTGCTCGGCTGGCGGGTTCTCAGAATCTCCCCCGGCATGATGCGCAGCGGCAAGGCGTACACCTACATCGCAGCGCTGGCGGCCACGGGTGGAAACAATCAACCAAAGGAGAAAACAGATGAAGACTGAAATTTTCGAAGAGCATTGGCTTGACAAAGCGGGAAACCCGGCTGGAGGCGTTTCTTCAGGCCGGGGGTTCACGATCTCGTGGCAAAACGGGCCGCTGGGACGTGGCGAAGACAGGCGAGAGCCTAACGGGGCGTTTGTGGAAGACGTTGTTGCAGCCGTCATCGGACGCATCGAGTTCTATCAGCAAAGCAAGTTCCATTGCCAAGAGAATGCGGACGCCCTTGACCACCTGCGAAGGGCAGCGGAGCATCTGTGCTCTCGGACCGCGGAGAGGGAAAAGCGCGGCGTTGAAGGGACCCATCAAGCGTGAATCAAGCCTACAAGGAGTGGCCGATGACCGCAGGCGAGTTGCAAAGAGCCCGCTATGAACTGGTCGGGAAGGGCCTATGCCCGTGGTGCGGCGCCCAGGTGTTCACGGTGCGCACGCCTGTCGGAAGCAGGTTCGCGTTGTCGGCAGCCCCGATGTCGCTGCTTTCGGGCGAGATATGCTACCGCCCGCACACCGGCGAATGTACGCGAAACGGAAAGGAGCAGGTTTGATGAGCGATTTCACCGTTGCCGTTGGTGTCGTAGTGTTCCTGTCCTGGGCGCTTCTGAGACTGTCCAGGTGTTGCGCTCACCGCCATATCACGACGCCGCGCCGGGACGAGGAAGGGGCCTACGTGCGCTGTCTGGGCTGTGGGGGGCGGATCGCCGCGCCGCAGTGGGACATGGAACCGCACGGAGCACGGCGGGAGGCGGCGCCGCTTACGGCGGTACGGGCAGAACAGGAAGGGCGGGCATGAGCAGCCGCATCGAGTGGACGGAAGAGACCTGGAATCCGGTGACCGGGTGCACCAAGGTAAGCCCAGGCTGCAAGCACTGTTACGCCGAGCGCTTCTCCGAGCGTTTCCGGGGTGTCCCCGGCCATCCGTACGAGACGGGGTTCGATCTGACGCTTCGTCCCGAGCGGCTTCGGAAGCCGCTTGGGTGGAAGAAGCCGAGGCGGGTGTTTGTCAATTCGATGAGCGATTTGTTCCACAAGGACGTCCCGGACGAGTTCATTGATCGCGTGTTCGCGGTTATGGCCATGATGGCGCATCGGCATACGTTTCAGGTGCTCACCAAACGGGCCGTGCGGATGCGCGACTATCTGGCCTCGCGCTCCCAAAACGTGAAGCATTGGGAAAAGCCAGCCCGAGAACTTGGGTACCCTTTCATCCGTCTTCTTCAGTTCCCATTTCCCAACGTCTGGCTGGGCGTATCCGTCGAGGACCAGAAGCGCGCCGACGAGCGCATTCCACCGTTGCTCGAAACCCTGGCGGCGGTGCGGTGGGTGAGTGCGGAGCCACTTCTCGGTCCGATCAACTTTGATAGCACCCACGAAAGCGACCCTTGTAGCTCGAATTTTCTGAGCGGCATCGATGGAGAACGGATCTATGACGGCAAGAAGTGTGCGCTCGACTGGATCGTTGTCGGTGGCGAGAGCGGATCCAGTACAAGACCTATGGAACCGGATTGGGCTAGGTTTATTTGTGACCAATGCCAGTCCGCGGGTGTGCCTTTCTTCTTCAAGCAGTGGGGCGGGCGGACACCGAAGGCGAACGGCAACACGCTCGACGGTGAACAGTGGCAGGAGTATCCGGATGGATGATTACCTGCTTGGCTTTGGCGACGTAATCACCCAACAATCCAACAAAGGAGAGAACGCTGAATCACACGACGGGCTGGTTTCGAGGCTCATTTTTTCCTCGTTTTTCTGGCGCCGACAGGGGGGTCGATCCTACAATGAGACTAGTACTTAATCGCAAAAGTGCGCGTCATAACACATGACCTTCCGGAATTCTGTCCTCGTCTTTGTTTTCAGTGGATTCGCGCACAGATAGGCGTTGGTCGAACGAAGTGCGAAGTTCTGCAACCCCTGAGAAATAGATAGGTTCGTCCAAGTGGTCATAATTACGCTTACTTTTGCAACCAAGTACTAGAACGTAAATGGCTGATTTTGTTTTGGTTCTCGAACGCGCTGTAATCCACTTCTTCAGCTCGGCGGGCGTGGTCCTGCTGGCGCTGTATGGCTTCTGGTACTTGGAGCGCAAGGTCTCATGGTGGCCCCAGACGCGCGGTTGGTGGGACCTGATTCTGCCGGCGCTCGTGTCGTTCGTGATCATCTCGTTCCGCGAGGTCTTCGACGTGGCGAGGGGTGGCTCACCGGTCAAATCAGTGTGCGACTGGCTGAGTTGGCTGGCGGGGATGGGGGTGAGCATCTGGGCGCTGTACCGGCTGTTCCCTCGGCTCGGCCAGATACACAGGGAAATTCACGCGGAGAGAGGGAACTAGAAATGGACCCGCAAGTCGCGCTGATGCTCGCGCTCAGCGGCACGGCGGTGAGCTTCTTGGGTCTCTACCTGCGCATATCGGCCCGCGACCAGGCGGCGGCCAAATGGCAAGGCGCGATCGACGAGAAAGTCAGCAATCTCGGCGCTGATGTCGGCACGCTGCACAGGCGCATCGACAGTGCCAAGTCCGAACTCAACATGCGCCTCGACAAGATGCCGGGCGAGATCCACAAGGACCTGACCGAGATCAAAAGGCTGGTCAACAAGATGCAGATCGCGCTCGCCCGGTCGGGCATCAACGGCGACAAGCACGGATCGGGGGGGGGGGGCGGTTAGCCATGCTCGGAGCCATTGCGGGATTCGTCGCGCCATTCCTGCCGGATGTCGTCAAACTTTTCAAGCAGCGCCTCGACCACAAGCAGGAAATGGAGATGCTGGAGCTGCGGCTCACGCACGCCTCGAAAGAGCACGAGTGGCGCATGCGGGAGATCGAGACGGCGGCGGACGCGGCGGATTTGCGCAGCGCCCGCAAGCCGAGAGAGAGCTACGGCGTGCAGCTGTTGAATGCCGCTGCGGGTCATGTGGGCGAGAACGCGGTTATCGCTCCTAAAACGTTCAGCAGGGCCTTTCTTTTGTTCACGTTAACGGATCTTTTCTCGGCTGCGGTGCGGCCCGCAATCACCTACTGGATCGTAGGGTTGTGGGGCACGGTCAAGATGGCGCTGCTCTACTCGCTCTACACGGCGGCGGGCGGCGAATGGCACGACAAGGTTGTCGGCTCGCTGACGGCGGAGGGGTCGTGGACCACCTTCGACCAGGACGTGCTGGCGGTGGTGATCGGTTTCTGGTTCGGCTGGAGGACCAGGCAGCGGGCGGCGGGGCAGCGGTGAGCTTCTTGTTTTTCAACCCTCAAAGGAGGGCCTAGCGAATATGTCTCAGGAAGAACAAGCCAAAATGGGGTATTTACTTGACTCAGGTAGCCCCAAGATGTAGTATGCGGTGCGATGGAGGACTATCCGCGGAACTTGGCTGAGTTCGAGGCCCGCTTTGCGACGGAGGAGGCTTGTCGGGATTATCTGTTCCAGCTGCGCTGGCCGGAAGGATTCCGCTGTCCGCGCTGCGGACACGGCGCGGCTTGGCCGGTCCGGCAAGGGCTGTGGGAGTGCTCGGGCTGCGGTCGGCAGACCTCGGTCACCGCTGGCACGGTGTTCCAGGACACTCGTCAGCCCCTGCGGCTGTGGTTGCGAGCCATCTGGTGGGTGACCAGTCAGAAAAACGGAGTGAGTGCCCTGGGGCTGCAGCGAGTCTTGGGGCTGGGCAGCTACAAGACGGCCTGGAGCTGGCTGCACAAGTTGCGCCGCGCCATGGTGCGCCCCGGTCGCGACCGCCTCAGCGGCCGTGTGGAGGTGGACGAGACGTACTGGGGCAGCCCAGAAGAGGGCGTGCGCGGTCGCCAGACCTATACCAAATCGTTGATTGCCATCGCCGCCCAGGAGGACGGCAGGGGAACGGGACGGCTTCGGATGCGCAGAGTCCGGGATGCGAGCGCAGAAAGCTTGATGCCCTTTGTCGAAGAAGCGATTGAACGGGGCAGCACGGTTCATACCGACGGCTGGCTGGGCTATGAGCCGCTACAGAAGCGCGGCTACCGGCACGAAGTAACGTTCCTCGATGAGGGGCCGGAGTCGGCCTCGAAGCTGCTGCCCCGAGTGCACCGCGTGGCGTCGCTTTTGAAGCGTTGGCTGCTGGGGACGCATCAGGGGGCCGTCAACCCCGAGCATCTGGACTACTACCTGGACGAGTTTACCTTCCGCTTTAATCGACGCAACTCTCGCAGCCGAGGGAAGCTCTTCTATCGACTTGTGCAACAGGCGGTCGCCATCGACCCCGTGCCATACAAGTCCATCATCGGCGGCACTGAAAATGCTGCTTCTGTCGACCACAAGATGTAGGGGTCACCTGAGTCAAGTAAATACCCCAGTCAAGCCAAAATTGATGAACTCATATTGAAACGTCAGGCTGCTGTTAGGAGGCTTACTTGCTTGCAAGACGAGGCGAAGCGCATGGCAGATGATCTGGAAAACGCGCAGAGTCTCCTACAAGATGCAGCGCAAGGCAAGAAGCCGGATTTCGTGGAACTTCATGGATACCCCGACAAAGAAGATATCGAGCAATCGCTTTGCTCCATCGTTCGAGAAGTGACCATCGCCCAGGAATTGAGAGAGAAACTTCCGCTCGGCTTCGTAAAGCCGCTCCTGAAACGGGCTGCTGCACAAGATGGGCATATCCGAAGGGCTGAGTTTGCGTAGCGAGGAGGCCATGGATACACCGACGCCGGAAGACCACAATTTTAACTGGGTAAAAGCTACTGAAGAATGCTCTGTTGCTTGCGAGTTCGCGCTGCTTCAAAGCGACGTACAGGCAAGCGCCAGCGAAAGGAACAAGAAGCTGCTTGAGGGGCAAAATGCCCATCTTGAATTCACGGCGGTGTCCGAGAAAGAGTTTTGTGTTCTCAGGCACGAAACAGGTGTTCAAAAAGGAGTCTGCTTTGTCGTCGAAGACAAAAAAACCATAGCCGTCCAAGACCACTGCAGGGACACCATGTTCAGGGTAACGTTGAGCCTGAGCAGTCAGGGCCAATGCAGGTACCAGATCAACTCAGAGGGTGAGTACTTCCGATGGGAAGTCGCCAGGAAGGCCCTGATGAACCTATTTTTCACGGGCCGGGCGGCGATGATGAAGTAGGGGTAGGCAAAGAAGGACGTAAGGGTGAGCCAGGACGCCATCGAGATCGCAGCCGAGCTGGCAACGCATCACGAAGGGTTGTCGCTTGGCCCCTACCACGACCCGGTCGGGTTCCCGACGATCGGCTACGGTCACCTGCTGAGCCGCGAGAAGGGTGCCGACCTGTCACGGTTCGAGCCGTTGGTGGATGAAGACGAGGCGAGGCGGCTTCTGGAGAAGGATCTTGCGGTAGCCGCTGGAGCGGTCGGGAATCTGATTTATGTTCCTTTGACGGAGGAACAAGAGGCGGCGCTGGTCGACTTCGCGTTCAACTGCGGCGCTGGGAACCTGCAAGCCTTGCGAGTCAAGGTGACGGCGCGGCGGGTGTGGTTGTCGTTGGCCGAAGGGTGAGGCGGTCTGGCGAGCGTTGCGGTCACCGCTACCAGTAGCTGGTTGAGAACAAACGAACTTCCGAAAAGGCGCCGTTTTGACGCTCAAGGCGGAAGTGTCTGAAGAATCGAGAGAAAGTCAAAAACGGCACTTCGAAAGGGGCCGCGGGGCTCCTTGGGAAGCTTCACCAGCCGCCTCGGCGCGTTCATTCATCCGCTGTGCGCCCGCCCGTCCGAAAAAACCAGCCCAACCCCGCCCTCCTGCCGATCTGGTGAGAGAACCGGGCTAGAGAAGCGCCGTTTCGAAGCGATGCGGCTGCTCGACCAAGGCCACAATCAGTCCGAGACGGCCAGATGTCTGAAGGTCGCTCGACAAACGGTCAGTGAGTGGCGGCGGCAATACCGCCAGCAGGGTCCGGCCGGGTTGCGCCGCGCCGGGCGCGCCGGACGCAAGCCTCTGTTAGATGCCGCGCAGTTGGAACGGCTGGCGTCGCTGTTGCTCGAAGGCCCCGAAGCCCACGGCTTCCCGACGCCGCTGTGGACCTGCCCGCGGGTGGCTCGTGTGATCGGAGACGAGTTCGGCGTCAACTATCACGAAGGCCACGTCTGGAAGATCCTGCAGGCGCTGAACTGGAGCCCGCAACGTCCTGTCGGCCAAGCGCGGGAGCGCAACGAAGAGGCGATCCGCACCTGGAAGCACAAGACCTGGCGGCGGATTAAAAAAAGGGGCTGTCCTAGCTAAGCAGATTGCTTATTGACTCCCGCATAATATAGAGTCAGTCAAAACAAAGAGAAGACTGTTTCCAGAAGGCCGTGATCAAACGCGGTTTGCGGTACATGCGGCGGAGTGCCTTGCGGGCCCGCTCGTTCAGCTCGCCGTAGTCTTTCGGACAGACGTTCGGCAACTCGTGCTGCTTCCAGTAAGCCCAGATGTATTCCACCGGATTCAACTCCGGCGCATAGGGTGGCAAGTACTCGGTTGCGATGTGGCCTTCGGAGAGTTCGATGAACTCTTGCACCAGGCGGCTACGGTGCGCCGGCAGCCGATCCCAGACGATCAGCAGCGGGCGATCGATATGACGTACCAACGCCTTGAGAAAGTCGGTCACTTGCTCTTTGCCGATCGCACCGGGATAGAGCCGGAAGTAGAAGTTACGCAGCGTCAGCCCCGCCGAGACGGAAAGCTTCTCCCAGTTGAAGTTAAACTGCAGCACCGGTGTTTGGCCACGTGGCGCCCAGGTGCGGCAGCGATGCGGCTTCTGACTCAATCCGCTTTCGTCGATGAAGACGAGCGTACGGCCTTCGTTTTGGGCTTTTTTTTAATGCGCTTCCAGGTCTTGCGCTTCCAGGTGCGGATCCGCTCTTCGTTGCGCTCGCGCGCCTTTCCGGCCGGGCGTTGCGGGCTCCAGTCGAGCGCTCGCAGGATCTTCCAGGCGTGGCCTGCGTGGTATGCGACCCCGAACTCGTCTCCGGTCAGCCGAGCCACCCGCGGACAGCTCCACAGGGGCGTTGGGAAGCCGTGGGCTTCCGGGCCTTCCAGCAGCAGCGACGTCAGGCGTTCGCGTTGTGCGGCATCGAGGAGCGGCTTGCGTCCGGCGCGCCCGGCCTGGCGGAGTCCGGCCGCACCCTGCTCGCGGTATTGCCGCCGCCACTCACTGACGGTTTGGCGAGCGACGTTCAGCCGTCTCGCCGTCTCGGACTGATTGTGGCCTTGGTGGAGCAGCCGCATCGCTTCGAAACGGCGCTTCTCCAGCGCCTTGAAATCCCGCTTCACACCTTTGGGGTTGCCCATACATATATAGATGCTCCACACTGTCAAAAAGTGTCATAATAATTTGCGGGATTCAATAGGGATAGGATGGCGATATGTACGAACGGCGTAGTCGGCTGAGCAAGGCGAAGCGGGATCGGTTGGTGGAGCACTTCGTTGCCGAGACGACGGCACGGGCGGCGGCTGAGCTTGTCGGGGTTCATCGGAACACGGCCGCTTCGTTCTATACACGGATTCGCACGGTGATTGCCGAGGAGACCCAGAAAGCCTCTTCGGTTTGCGGCGAAATCGAAGTGGACGAGAGTTACTTCGGTGGTCGCCGCAGGGGCAAACGCGGTCGTGGTGCTGGCGGGAAAGTCCCGGTTTTCGGGCTTTTGAAGGGTGGAGGAAGGGTCTACACGGTGATGATCCCCAATGCCCGTACGGACACGTTGATGCCGATCATGGAGCGCCTGATCCAGCCCGACAGCATCGTCTACACGGATGGCTTTTCGAGCTACGATGCTCTGGATGTGTCGGACTTCCACCATGTTCGGATCAACCACTCGGAACGGTTCGTCGACGAACGGAACCACATCAATGGGATCGAGAACTTCTGGAACCAGGCAAAGCGGCATCTTCGGCGCTTCAACGGGGTGCCCAAACAGAGTTTTCACCTCTTCCTGAAGGAGTGCGAATGGCGCTTCAATGGCGGTAACCACCGGACACTGCTTAACCAATTGAAGACATGGATCAAATTGAGACAGAATCACCCTTAGCTAGGACAGCCCCTAAAAAAAAGCCCAAACCGAAGGCCGCACGCTCGTCTTCATCGACGAAAGTGGATTGAGCGAGAAGCCGCATCGTTGCCGTACCTGGGCGCCGCGCGGCCAAACACCCGTGCTGCAGTTCAACTTCAACTGGGAGAAGCTTTCGGTGTCGGCGGGGCTGACGCTGCGCAACTTCTACTTCCGACTCTATCCCGGCGCGATCGGCGAGCAGGAGGTGATCGACTTTCTCAAAGCGCTGGTACGCCACATCGACCGGCCGCTGCTGATCATCTGGGATCGACTGCCGGCCCATCGCAGCCGCCTGGTGCGGGAGTTCATCGAGCTCTCCGTGGGCCACATCGAAACCGAGTACCTGCCACCCTATGCGCCGGAGCTGAACCCGGTGGAGTACATCTGGTTCTGGTCCTACTGGAAGCAGCACGAGCTGCCCAACGTCTGCCCGAAGGACTACGGGGAGTTGAACGAGCGGGCCCGCAAAGCGCTACGCCGCATGAGACGCAAACCGCGCTTGATCACGGCTTTCTGGAAACAGTCTTCTCTTTGTTTCGACTGACGTGGTATTATGCGGGACTCAATAGACACAAACTATCGTCGACTAAAATCGGGCGCACACGCTAAGGTAGAATCTACAATCCCCACGATGACGACCCGCCGCAAGTTCACACAAGCCGCTACGCTCGCGGCCCTTTCCTATCAACGCATCCTCGGCGCCAACGACCGTGTCCGCCTCGGTTTCATCGGCGTCGGCAACCGCGGTACGTCGCTGGTGCGTGCCACAAAGGAATACGCCGACCAGCAGATTGTCGCTGTCTGTGACATCCGTTCCGACTATATGGACAACGCCGCCGAAGTCGCGGGCACCAGCCCGACCCTCTACAAGGACTACCGCCACCTCATCTCAAAACCCGACATCGACGCCGTCGTCGTCGCCTCCCCTGACCACTGGCACGCCCTGATGATGATCGACGCGTGCAATGCCGGCAAAGACGTCTACGTGGAGAAGCCCCTCTCGCTCACCATCCATGAAGGGCGCCGCATGATCGAGACCGCCAAGGCGCGCGGCCGGGTCGTCCAAGTCGGCATACAGCGCCGCTCGGCGCCGTATTGCAAGGAAGCCGCCGACTTCGTCCGCTCGGGCGGCATCGGACACATCACCGTCGCGCGCTGCGCCCGCGTTGCCAACGAGTACCCACACGGCATCGGCAGCCCGCGCGATGCCGACCCGCCGGCCGACATCGACTGGGACCTCTACCTAGGCCCCGCGCCCGCCGCCAAATACAACGAGAACCGTTTCAGCTACAAGTTCCGCTGGTTCTACGACTACTCGGGCGGACAACTAACCGACAACGGCGTCCACTTTCTCGACCTGATCCAATGGGGCCTCGGCCAGGACGCGCCGCTTTCGGTCACGGCCATCGGCGGCAAGTACGCCATCCAAGACAATCGCCAAACCGTCGACACGATGGAAGCGTTGTGGCAGTTCCCCGGCGCGACGCTGGTGACGTTTTCGGACTTCGGCTGCAACGCCGCACCCGTCAGCGCGAGCAAGCCCTTTCTGGCGGAATGGCGCGGGACGAAAGGGACCGTCTACGTCCACGGCGACGGCTACGAGGTCATACCCGAGAAGAACGCCGCCGGTGCCTCCCCCGGCGGCGACCCGCTGCCGCAGGGTCGCGAGCGCCGCAACAGGTACCGCTCTTCGTTCGAGCCCCAGATGGAAGCCAAGCGAGTCGAAGACCGCGCCGACACCCGCTTCCACATCCGCAATTTCCTCGACTGCATCAAGAGCCGCGAGAAACCGAACTGCGACGTCGAAACCGCCCACCGGTCAACCACGACCGCCAACGTCGCGAACATCGCCTACAGAACCCGACAACACCTGGTTTGGGACCGCATGAATGAGCGCTTCACCAATAGCGAACAGGCCAATGGCTATCTGCATTACGAGTACCGCAAGCCTTGGAAATTGGGGTGAGGGTTTCTCGCCAAGGCGCAAAGGACCGCAAAGCCACCAAGAAGGATCAAAGGATATTCTTTGCGTTCTTAGCGGCTCTTTGCGCCTTTGCGAGAAACCCACTCAACCGCCCTCTGATCACCGGGTCCGATTCGCCCCCGCCGTAACTAGATTACCCTCTAAGTGCGCGGAGCCAGCCGCTACCTCGATCGTCCCGGCTAGTAGGTTATCAACGATCGTATTGCCGCGCCCACCAGTCAGCCTTATCGCGATCGGGTCCTTCGACTCAGGGCGATCGTCACGGATCACGCTGTCCGACACGCGCACGTCATGGACGTCGTCAAGCAGTAGCCCGACCGTCTCGAAATTCAGGACCATCGAGTTCGTCAGATTGAAGCGCCGGCAACGCCGCAGCGTCAGCGCTGCTTCGGCCCCTTTCACGTGGTTGATATGCAGCCCGTTCAAGGTGCAATCCTCGGAATCGACAAACAGCAAGCTATTACGGCTATCGTGGGGACGGTAGTCGGGGTTACGGTCGAACACATTCGGACCGATGACGATGTTCGAGCTGCCCTCGACCAGTAAGTTATGCTCGAAGCCCTTCCAGACCAGGATTACCGTTTTGGCCATCCCGGTACTGACAGCATAGGCGAGCCACGGCTGCGGTGCAACGTTTTCGCACTGCTTTCACGTTCGATCCTGCTTTCTTCGCCGGTCCGCCTTCAGATCGGGTCCGGTCAAGGCGTTCCGGCAACGCCAGCGGCCACTCTGCCGACACCGCTCCGACCTTGCCTCTCGGCAACTCCCCGCTCCGGCTGCCCCGCGCTCGCCGCGTTACCCTCCGGGCACAGGCAGCGCCCAGATCCTGCTCAGCATGTCACCGAACAGCCGCCGGTTCAGATGTCCCTGGGCCAACAGCAACCAGTAGTAGCGGGCATGTTTGACCAGACGGCCGCCGGTCTTCATTAGCCGCTGCTGCAAGCTCGTCAGCGACCAGCTCTTGATCCTGTGCGGCAGCCCCAGCCGCCGCCACAAGTTGCCCAGGTTATAGGCCAGCACGCTGAGTTGCAGTCGCACTTCGTTGGCCCGGAAGCGATGGCACGACAGCCGCGTCCAGTGCGTGGCCTGTTTGCCTTCCTTGATCCACTGCTCGGCCGTGCCGCGCTTGTTGTAGAAGCGCACCACCGAGCGGCTTGGCAAGCGCAGGCTCGTCACGATGAATCCGACCCGCGGGAACAGCTCGCCCTGGTGATGTTCGACCTGGGCGACGATCCGCCTCGCCTGCGACCAACTCTCCGCCTGATAGCGAAAACTCTTGTAGCGCACCAAGGGCTTCCGGGAGGGCCTTCCCGGCGGGCGAAACAAGATGTCTTCGATCTCCAATTCCAGGCTCTTGTTGGCCGGAATGCGAATGGCGTACTGCACTCCGCGTTTCTCCGAAGACTCATAAATCTCCGGCTTAGCAAAGGCCGCATCGCCGCGGAAGGTGACCTGTTTGCCCGCAGCCTGTTGGCGCTCGATCTCCGGCAGCAGCAACTCGTCCCAGTCGTCAGCGCTGTGCACATTGCCGGGACGCAGCTTGGCGGCCAGACAATCGCCGTGCTGGTTGAACAGCAACAGTGGGTGGTAGCAGATGGACTCGAAATGGCCGTTATAGGCGCTGCCTTCTTGTTGGCCATGGACGGGGCTCTCGGTGGAGTCCATGTCGAGAACGACGCGCTCGCAGTCGTCCGTCGTCTCGGCTTGCGCGACCAACTCGCGGTTCACCGCCATCAATCCCAGCAGATTCTCCTCACTCGCGAGCAGCCCTGTCTCGAAGCTCTGTAGCCGCGAGGTGAGCGCCCCGCCGCGATCCCAGTTCTTCTGCGAGCCGATCAAGCGAAAGGTCGGATCGGCGGATACTCGAACGGCGTCATTGAGGTCCTCGTAGCCGGCGAGTCGGCTGTAAACCGACTGCCGCAGCAGATCGGCCAGCGGGAACTTCTTGTTCAAGCCTTGTCGCGAGTCGCTGAGATGCTCCTCGATCAGCTTCCCGAGCCCGAGCCGTTCGTCCAACTCCCGAACCAGGATCAGCCCGCCGTCGGAAGTGACACGCGATCCTTGGAAATCGACTTTCAACAAACCGTTGAAGCTTAGCTGGAACGGCTTGTTTTGTTTTTCACCCATTGGGTGTTGGCCTCCATGGCGTCCTCATCGGGCTCTAGCCCCTATGAATAAAGACGCTCAAGGCCGCCGGAAGGTCGAGAGGTTTGAATCAAATTGGAAATGCGGGAGAATAGCAGCCTAGTAGTCAGTTTCTACAACCGAGAGTGCGCGATCCTCCGCGTCAATAGACTTGGTCGTCGATCTTCATCATGGCGGTTTCCATTATCCTGGTGTGCTGGTTCAGCCGGAACGGGAGAGTGGGCGTTCCGCGGTAGTGGAGATGCCGCCCTGCGGGTGGGGATTTTCAAGGCATCCGGGTCTTTCGATCCGATGAACTCGGGGGACGGGCACGAAAGGTGGCTTCCGCGCCCGCCCTCATCGTCTCGATGAGCCCGCCGGACTATCCCTCGGCACGGTTGCTTCCCAGCAGTGCCCGCTTCCGTTTCACCCGGCAACGCCATTGTAACTCCCCCCGTCAAGCCGCCTGCCGACGCCGCCGCTGACGTTGCTGTCGAGCCTGCTCCAGCTTGCGGTCGCGCGCGGCGTGGATCTCGTCCCTTCGCCCCGCCAGCAGGTCCGCCGGCGTCACAAACCCGATCGCGCTGTGCAGCCGCACCGTGTTGTAGTGCTCGACATAGCGCTGGATCAGCCGCCGCGCCTCCTCGGCCGTCAGCGGCACGCCCGGGCGGATGCATTCGTTCTTCAACGACTTGTGCCAACGCTCCAGCTTGCCGTTCGATTGTGGGTAGTAGGGCGACGTTCTCACGTGCGTCATCCCCGAGATGCGGATGAACTGCTTGAAGTCCTTTGGCTATGAACTGCGGCCCGTTGTCGGAGATGAGCCGCGGTCGGGCCTGCGGATATTTCTCCTTGGCGGCCTCGAGAATGATCTCGATGTCGGCTTCCCTCATCGTCTCGCGCAAGTCCCAGTGCACGATGGCACGGCTGTAGCCGTCCAGCACGCTGCACCGGTAGTAGAACGTGCCCGAGATGTTGATGTAGGAGACGTCGATATGCCAATGTTGATGCGCCTCCAACGGCTGTTGGAAGCCCGTCCCTTTCAGTGATGTTTTGCCGTTCCACTTGCGCAGCAGACCCGCTCGACTCAACACCCGCCAGACGCTCGACGGGCTGACTGCGACGACATCGGCGTCGAGCATCATGAACGTCAGCCGCCGGTAGCCTTCCAGCGGATGCTTACGATAGAAATCGACGATGGCCTGTTTCTCCCGTTCTTCGAGCCAGAAATCTCGGGGAACTCAACCGTTGTGTTCGTTGATCGAGCCGTAGCGCCAGCGCCAGGAGTAGAACTTGCTGGGCGCGATGGAGAGCCAGGCGATGAAGCGTCCGACGCCGATCTCGGTCTTCTCCGACCAGCGCCGCACGAAATCGACGATCTGGTCCCGTACGTCGTGCGGCGTCCAGACCCCGGTCAGAGTTCCCCAAGACTTTTTTTTAGCGCCACGTGCTCGGCCATCAACTCGGCCAGAACTTCATCCTTGGTCTGGATCTTCTTCTCCAGCCGCTCGATGCGTTCCTGGTCGGGCTGGCGGCTCGGACGGTTCTTGGTCTGGAAGGCGGCGGCTCCGTTCTCAAAGAACTCCTTCTGCCAGCGGTAGAACACCGTCGGCTGCAACGCCAGCTCGTCGCAGAGTTGTGAGACGGGCTCCTTGTCGAGCAGATGCCGTTTGAGGATGGCGACCTTCTCTTCGGCGCTGTAGTGCTTGCGTGCTTTTCTCATGCGTCCCCTCCGTTAGCTTAACGGCGGAACGCTGCTCTCCATTTCCAGCTGAGGCGGGACACGAGCGCATTCACTGGAGTGCGGGTTGCGCTCATCGCGCTGACGCTGAGAGGGGCTGCGGACAAAGACGATCGGCCCGCTCCGCCATGCTACAATCGCAGTTGATGTCGCCGGCGCATTGAGCGACCCACAACCGTTCTTGGACGGAATGGCTTTACACCTCAGACAGCTCGCACGGTGCAGCGTCGCAGTCACGGTACTGCTGCCGGCGCTTTGGGCATCGCTCGCCGTCAGTGCAGTCACGCCCGCCCGCCGTCTGCGCCCTAACGGCCCGCGCTCTCGAGTGACCCGAAGTATTCCCTACACTGGTCATGCCCGCGCAGCGATTGAGCCACTTTGGGTTACGGTCGGTGGGAACTGTCTCAACGTTCCGACATCCGACCCAAGGACGGTGGGTTTCCTGTCCTGTCCGCTCCAGCCTACCTGTTCAGGTATCGTGGTGGGCGGTGGCATAGCTTCTTTCGCAACTGCTAATCGATTCACTGGTTCCCGTCCCAATCCGCCTCGGGGCCCGCCCCTCGTCGGTCGCTATTCCTTGATCTAGCTTTTCCTTAGCGAGCGCTCACCGAGTGCCGGCTCCGGCATCGTCTGATCATCGGAGTCGTTAGTACCTATGGCACAGCTCGTCGGCACCGTCGTGCCGACTCCTGTGTCCGCCACGAACTTCAACACCGTTTTCTAGAGTGCAGACTTATGTTGAAACACTTCCATTGCCTCGTCCGTGGCTTCTTGAAGGGCCGGTGCGAATGCATCACGCAGCAGCGGCAACGTTTTGGTTACTGCGATTCCGTCAGGCGCTCGGTTGCGGCGCTGGCGGCTGTTCCGCTTGCGTCAAAGTTCGCCACCGCGAGTGAGGGGATTCTCCAGCCGTGAGTACGCAGGATGTAATACCGATAGGGACGCCGGCGGGGTTCCGGGCTTACTGGAAGTCAGACCTGCTTTCCGGTTTTCTCGTCTTCCTGATCGCGTTACCGCTTTGTCTCGGGATCTCCCTTGCGTGTGGATATCCTGCGATCGCCGGCATCTTCACGGCGATTATCGGCGGGGTGCTGGCTACCTTCTTTAGCAACTCGGAACTGACCATCAAGGGCCCGGCCGCCGGTCTTATCGTGATCGCGATCGGCTGCGTCACGGATTTCGGTTTTACGGCCGGTAGGGATCCCGCTGCGGATTTCCAGGCATATCGCCTCGCTCTTGGCGTCGGCGTCGCGGCCGGGGCCATTCAGATTCTCTTCGGACTGTTTCGGGCGGGCATTCTCGGGGAGTTCTTTCCGACGGCCGCGGTCCATGGCTTGCTGGCCAGTATCGGCGTCATCATCATGGCCAAGCAGATCCCCGTCACGCTGGGCCTGGGATCGGAAGGGTCGCCTTTGGAACTCATCGCGAAGATTCCCTCCTTCATCGCGAATATGAATCCGGTCATCGGGCTGATCGGAATCATCAGTCTGATCGTGATGTTCGGGTTTCCTTTCATCAAGAATCCGCGTGTGAAGGTCGTACCGGCGCCCATGGTGGTGCTGCTCATCACTGTCCCGCTAGGGCTGTATTTTGAAATCGGCCGCGAGCATATCTACTCGTTCGGAGGATCGGAGTACAGCGTCGGTCCTCCTTTCCTGGTCAATGTTCCGCAGAACATGTTTAGCGCGCTGACGTTTCCTGACTTCTCAGGAGTGGCGACGGGCATCGGATTGAAGTACATCGTTCTGTTCTCGTTGATCGGCAGCGTAGAGTCACTCTTGAGCGCGAAGGCAGTCGATACGATTGACCCTTGGAAGAGGAAAACAAACCATGACCGCGACCTGCTCGCGATCGGTGTGGGTAATACCGTGGCCGCCTTCGTGGGTGGGCTACCCATGATTTCCGAGATCGTGCGTAGCCGAGCGAACATTGACAACGGTGCGAGAACCCGCTTCGCCAACATGTATCACGGGTTTTTCCTACTTATCTCTGTCGCACTCGTCCCCGGCCTGATCAATCAGATCCCACTGGCAGCGCTTGGGGCGATGCTCGTCTTCACGGGATTCCGGTTGGCGTCTCCTCGCGAGTTCGTTCATATGTATCGGGTGGGGCGGGAACAGCTCATCATCTTCGTTTCGACCATCGTCGGCGTGCTCGCAACGGACTTGCTCATGGGTATCGCCATCGGGATTGCTGTAAAGGCGGTGATTCATCTCGTCAACGGTGCCCCCGTGCGCTCACTGTTTCGACTGGGAGTCGACGTTCGACGCGATGATGAAAGCAGGGCTTTGGTCCGTGTGAAGGACGCGGCGGTATTCAGCACCTGGATCGGATTGAAAAAGCATCTTGAAGCCGTGAAGGACCAGTCGCCCGTGGTGCTGGACCTGTCAGAAACGGCTCTCATTGACCACACGGTGATGGAGAAGCTTCACGAGATGGAGAAGGAGTTTCAAGAGCAGGGCGCCACCCTCGTTATCAAGGGGCTTGACCAGCACCGAAAGGTGTCCTCGTACCCGACGGCAGCACATATTCGGCGTCGGTGGCCTTGAAGCTCGTGTGATTTTCAACAGGGAAGTATCTGAAACGACGGTATCGATGACACCAGAATCGACCACGCGTCCAAAGGCCAACTTGTCCGCAGAAGGGCGGGACAACTTGCGTCAGCAAGTAGGGGAAGCCTGCGAGCCCGTATCTCCGATCTGGCCGCTGAAAACCTTTGCGTACCGCAGCCCGGTTCGGGGTTTCGAGCATTTGCCGTTCGACGAGGCGGCGCGGAGAGGGAATAGGCTGTTCGGTGGAACGGGTTATCTCTCCAACGAGGAATACCGTCGGCTCTATCGGGAGGGCCGCATCACGGAGCGGAGCGTCCTAGGAGCCCTGGATCGTGTTGGCCCGCGCGTGGACTCCGGTGGAGTCCGTGCAGGGTCTCGCAACGTTGAGGCCTCCGAGGTCTTTCGCCTGCATTTGCTTCATGGGATCGACGTGCTGGAGCCGTCGCTCTTGACGTGGACGCTGAACGCCAAAGAAGGAATCGAGAGGTTCTGCGGCGGTCTTTCCGATGAATCGAAGCGGCGCATCCTGGAGAAACTTCGCGTCGAGGCGGCGGAGGCCTCAGAGGATCGAGAGAAGCAGTACGTCAGCCAGCTCTGGAACACCACGCTGGCCGCACTCAACCTCGCGGACTCGGACAGCCACGAACCCCAGGATGCCGAAGGAGAGGACACGCCCCCGGCGGCAACCGAACCGACCCTGCCGACCGAGCGCACGATCAGTGACTGGCTTGACACGCTGACCGGCTCCTCACTGGTCGAACAGATCAACGATCAGATGATGAAATGGACGGCGGCCTTTCTCGACGAGGGAGTGGCCGGCTGGGAGATGCCCTCGCGGGCAGGCGGTTTCTACAAAGGGTGGCGCGAACTCGCATCGCGCGACTTTTCCTGCCGTTTCCTGGGCATCAAGAACTTCTCGCGGAAGATCCGTGAACTGCCGGATTCGGCCGAAGAAGCTATCGCTCTCAGCCTGGATCGGCTGCAGATTCCGCCCGACCGAAGGAAGGAATATCAGTCTCGGCTGTTCGCTCAACTGCCGGGTTGGACGGGTTTTATCCGCTGGCTCACCGAGAACCCCGAGTACCCCGGTCAACAGAAGCATCCGATCGACATCGTCCAGTACGTTGCCGTCCGTCTGGTCTATGAAGTCGAGCTGACAGACGCGCTGTGCCAACGGGAGTGGGGGATCGCGGGAACTCTGTCCGCCCTCACAACATACTGGCAGTCGAATAGTGATGAGTATCTTGAACTGACTGCGGAACCTTCTCATCACAGTGACCCTCGGACGGACGGCTTGTGTCGAAGTGCGTGGCGGTTGTTCCACCTGGCGCAGTGTCTCGAACTAACGTCCGAAGAAGTGGGACAGCTTGCTCCGGGTGATGCTCAGACATTGGTGGAGTGGTTGGATGTGTTTCCTGAGGATGATCACAGCGCCGTCTGGTTAGAAGCGTATGAGGATGGATACCGAAGGGAACTGGTCGGGAAACTGTCTTCTCATCGCGGCGGGGATCAGTCAGCGAAGATCCGCCCTCACGCGCAATTGATCTTCTGTATCGACGCGCGTTCCGAGCCGTTTCGCCGGCACCTCGAGGCACAGGGGCCCTACGAGACGTTCGGCTACGCCGGTTTCTTCGGGATTCCTATCAGTCATCAGGCTTTCGACGCGACAGGGCGTTTGGCGCTCTGCCCCGTCCTACTGAAGCCCTCGTTTGCGGTGAACGAGACACCCGGAGCCGGCGCTCAGGAACCACTGCAGTGCTATGCATCGGGGAGCCGTTGGTGGCAACTCTCCGACGAACTGTTTCACGATCTGAAGGCGAATCCGATCAGCGCCTTCATGCTTGTGGATGCATTGGGGTTCTTCTTCTCCATCGGTCTCGCGGGCAAGACGCTGGTCATGAAACCGTACGCAGCCATTCGGGACCGGATCAAGAGATGGTTCTTCAACGCCGTGCCAACGCGAATACCGGTGGAACGTGCAGACGCTGATTCCGAAGGCAGCGAAGACGTGGCGTTGCCCGAGGGCTTCACCCTCGAGGAGCAGGCGACGTTCGTGGGCAACGGGCTGCGGATCATTGGCCTGACAAAGAACTTCGGGCGCTTCGTGGTCGTCGCCGGCCACGGAAGCACGTCGGAGAACAATCCCTACGCGGCCGCCTACGATTGCGGAGCCTGCGGCGGAAGCCACGGCGATCCGAACGCACGGGTCTTCGCCGCCATGGCCAACAGTTCCGAGGTTCGGAGACTTCTCAAGCAAAGCGGACTTGAGATCCCCGAGGATACGTGGTTCCTGGCAGGAAAACACAATACGACGACCGATCGACTCAGTTGCTATGACCTGGATGAATTGCCCTTGAGTCACGCTGAGGACCTACAGGTGTTGCAGGATGTGCTCGAGAAAGCAGGCGCCGATGGGGCTCAAGAACGGTGTGGCCGGCTCCCTGGAACGTCGACCAACATGTCAGCAGCGAAGGCCTTCGAGCATGTGGTGGCGCGCAGCGACGACTGGGCTAATCCTCGACCGGAATGGGGCTTGTCGAGCAATGTGGGCTTCATCATCGGGAGACGAAGCCTGACGCATGGCCTCTCGCTGGACGGACGGGTCTTCCTGCATTCCTACGATCCAGAGGCCGACCCGGATGGAGGGCTGCTGGAAAAGATCATGACAGCCCCGCTGATCGTCGGCGAATGGATCAACATGGAGTACTATCACTCCGCCGCCGCTCCTTGGGTTTACGGTAGTGGCAGCAAGGTCATCCACAACGTGGTAGCGGGTGTGGGCGTGATGCTTGGAAGCCAAAGCGATCTACAAAGCGGGCTTCCGCTGCAAAGTGTCAACGACGGAGCGCTTCACTATCATGAGCCGATGAGACTGCTGGCCATCATCGAAGCGCCGACCGATCGCATTTCGATGCTGATCGAACGCCATGACATCCTCCAGAAACTATTCCACAACGGCTGGGTCAACCTGCTAGCGCTAGACCCCGACACCCACGCCTTTCACCGATACAACACTGAATCCGCTTGGGAGGCGCTGTCGCTGAAACAGGTCGCGTAGATCCACCGGTCGTCTTTTTTCCATGAACAGCCTTTTCGATAGACATCTCGCTTACAAAGCATTGGCTCTCTTTGTCATTTGGGTTCTCCTGACGGAAAGCTATAGCCCGGCCCACATCGCTCTCGGTCTCGTGGCGTCATTCGGCGTCGCACTTTTGAATACCGACCCAGCCCGGCCCGCCGACGTTGCAATCCGCTGGCTGCAGCTCTTGCGGTTCTTCCCTTGGCTGTTCGGACGGATCTTCGTCAGCGGACTGCACTTGTCGTTTCTGATTCTCCACCCGAGGTTGCCGATTGCTCCTGTGTTGGTTCGCTATCGACCTCAGGCGGACCACGAACCGAGCATCGTGCTCTTGGGTAACTCAGTCACATTGACGCCCGGCACGGTTACCGCGGAAGCGCGGAGCGATGAGCTCATCGTGCATGCCATGGACGACGAATCGCTACAAGACCTCAATAGCCAACGGTTGGAGCGCAAGGTGGCGGAGGTTTTCCAGGCAAGGGAAGGTGCGGCATGAATACATTCTTTCTCTTCGTGCTAGACATCTTGGCGGTGATGATCATCATCTATTTGTATCGCGTCGTTCGCGGACCTACCGTTTACGACCGCGTTTTGGGGCTGAATGGAATTTCGACAAAGGCGATTATTCTGTTGGTCGTCATCGGCACCGTCTACGATCGCGTGGAGATGTTTGTTGACATTTCCACCGGGTACGCTCTGCTCAATCTGGTGGGTGCTTTGGCGATTGCCAAATACCTCGAACAGCGGGGGGCTCCCTCATGACCGCCGTGAGCATCGCCCTGATCGTAGTCGGGTTGTTCTTTCTCGCTGTTGCCGCGCTCGGCATGCTGCGCCTACCCGACGTATACACGCGCTCCCATGCCGTCGCACTCACGGATTCACTGGGCGCGTTCTTTCTCCTGACCGGATTGGCGGTCAACCAGGGCTTCAGCCCGAACTTGGTTCGAATTCTGGTGGTCTTGGCGATTCTGTACTTGATCAACCCGGTCATCAGCCATGCGACGGTGCGCGCAGCGCTTCGTTCCGGAGTGAAGCCTTGGGGTGAGGATCGGCGATGACGTATTCGTTCGAATTACCCTTGCTGGTCCTGCTGATCTTGACGGCGGGTGGGGCCATCGTCGTGAAGGACCTCCTGAGCGCCGTCCTCATCCTGGGGTCGTATAGCTTCTTTCTCGCACTCGTCTGGGCATGGCTCGGAGCGGTTGACGTGGCTTTTGTCGAGGCAGTCGTGGGCGCCGGCTTGGCGACGGTCTTCTTTGTCCTGACTTTGTTTGGGACTGACCCCCGCGACACTTTGATTCGGCGTACGCCGCCGCCCATCGCCGCCGTGGTGGGTCTGCCCCTTCTTGGGCTGCTGTTGCTCTACGCCGCGAACGACCTCGCCGCGTTCGGCGATCCGGCGTCTCCGGCCAGCACGCACGTATCGCCTTTTTATCTCGAGAACAGCCTCGCTGACACGCAGACCCCGAATGTCGTAACCGCCGTTCTGATGGATTACCGCGCCCTCGACACCCTGATGGAGACGGCCGTGATTTTCACGGCCGGAATCGCGTGCTGGCTGCTGCTGAGGAGAGACACGACGTGATCGAGTCACCACACGACAGCATTATTGTGCGGCGATTGAGCGGGGGACTCATTCCCCTGGTTCAGATCTTCGCGGTCTACATCCTCTTCTTCGGTCAGTACGGCCCGGGGGGCGGCTTTGTGGGCGGGGTCATGCTGGGGACGAGTCTCATCCTGGGGATTCTCGTCTTCGGTCCTACTGACCGGCCGACGATGGTGGCAAAGAGAATCACGAAGGCCGACGGTGTGGGACTGATGATTTTCGCAGCCGTCGGTGGACTATGTCTGATCGGCGGCGGGCAGTTCCTGAACTATGCCGAGCTGGAGGTTCCGGGCCTGGCCGCGCCGGCGCGCCGCTTTCTGGGAATCCTGCTGACGCAGATCGGCGTGGCTGTCGATGTCGCGGTGACGGCGATCTCGATCGTCTACAGTCTGTCGGTCGTTAGTGGCAACGGAGACTCTCATGGTTGAGCTCGTGCAGGCCTGGTTACAGAGGCCGAACTTCATCGCGTTCGTCATCTTGTTCCTGTGGGGGGTCTACATCACGGTCACGCACCACAATCTCGTGAAGAAACTGATTGGGCTCTATTTGGTTCAGACGAGTGTCATTTTCTTCCTTGTCACCACCAGTGCCAAGGACGGAGCGACGGTTCCGATTCTTATGCCCGGCGAAACGGCCGTTCAGCCGGAGGCCTACGTGAATCCATTGCCACACGTGCTGACCCTGACTGCGATCGTCGTGCAAGTGGCGACGCTTGGTGTCTCGCTTGCCTTGGTCGCCGGGATCTATAAGAAGTACGGCAGCCTGGACGAGGACGAGATCCTCAAGAAACTGGAATGAGCGATCACCTTCCCATACTCGTTTTCCTCGTTCCGTTTCTGGCGGCGATTTGTATGCCGCTTGTCGGCTTGAAAGATCCGGGACGCTGCCGTCCGCTTGCGTTGACGGCTCTTGGGGCTATGTTCCTTCTTTCGGCGGCGACCTTGTGGAGGATCTTGAGCCACGGCGAGATCCGATACGCCCTCAGCGGATGGGCGCCGCCCGCCGGAATCGAATGGGTAGCCGATGAGATCGCCGGCATCATGGCATTCGCACTCAGTGCGCTCGCTTTCCTCTCGCTGCTTCATACACGCCACGAAGCGGGGACGGAGTTGGGGGGCCGCACCGTGCCCTACCACGCGATCCTTCTGACCCTGGTGTCCGGCCTGACCGGCATTGTCTTTGCCGGAGACCTTTTCAACGTATTCGTCTTCCTCGAGATAGCGGCGCTGTCAGGATACGCGCTCGTGGGTGTCCCAGGCGGGCGGTCCCTGGTATCCGCCTTTCGATATCTCATCATGGGCTCGCTGGGCGCTTCGTTCTACTTGCTAGGTGTGGGCTACTTCTATGCGGCGACAGGCACCCTGAACATGGCCGACCTGGCGCAACGCGTGCCGGACCTCCTCGCCTCTAAAGCGGTGATCGGCGGACTGAGTTTCATGTTCATCGGGCTTGGCATCAAGATGGCGCTGATGCCGCTGCACGGATGGTTGCCCGACGCCTATACAGAAGCTCCTGACGCGGTTTCGCCGCTCTTGGCTGCGTTGGTGACGAAGGTCGCGCTGCTTGCTTGGATTCGGATTCTGTACTGGGTCTTGCCGGCGGGAAACGACGAAAGGGTTATTAAGATGTTCGGGCTGCTGTGGGTTGTAGGCGCCCTTGCATCGGTCGGCGGCGCGGTTCTCGCACTGACACAGCAGAACCTGAAACGAAGGTTCGCCTACGGGGGTCTGGCGCACATCGGACTCGCACTTGTCGGCGTGGGTCAGGGTAATCAGACAGGTGTAGCCGGCGGCTTGTTCTACCTAATCAATGACGCTGTGATGCAGTGCCTGTTGTTCATCATGGCCGGCGCCGTCGGTTGGCGGTACGGAGCTCGAACTCTCGACGATCTCGGCCGCACGCGGCTACCGACTCCTTGGATAATCACCGGATTCGTCGTGGCGGCAATCTCGATGATCGGCCTCCCCCCAACGGGTGGTTTCTTTGGAAAGTGGTACATCGTGCTCAGTGCGATCGAGAAAGAAAACTACGCAGCAGTTGCGGCCATCTTGCTCACGACGCTGCTGACCATGGCCTATTTCATACAGGTCCTGGAACGCATGCTGCGAGACGGCCAGACGGGTCCGAGTTCTCCGGAGGTTGAGACTCCTCTCCAACTACGCTTCAGCGCCGGAGTGCTTTCGGTAGCCATCGTAGGTCTAGGGTTGTGGAGTGACCGGATTGTGCAGGTGTTGCTGCAGGCGACGAGTCGTCTGGGCTTGTGAACAGGGAATAACGAGACACATTTACAGGATGTCGATCTTCATACTCATTCCACTGCTGCCATTGACGGCGTTTCTGACCCTGGCCCTGAGCGGGCGGGTATTCGCTGAGACAAGTCATCGGATTGGGGTTCCCGCGGTTGGACTGTCGTTCGCCCTCTCGGTAGCGGCACTGGTCAGCGTATCGATCGGCGGGCCGATCTCGGTCTCGCTCTATCGACTGATCCAAGTAGGAAGCCTCGTCGTTGACCTGAGCCTGTACATAGACCAGCTTACGGTCTTATTGCTCCTCCTGGTTACTGGTGTGAGTTTTGTCGTACACGTCTATTCATCGCGGTACATGATCGGGGATCCGCGTTACCGGCGCTTCTTTGCCGTTACGACACTGTTCACTTTCGCCATGGTGACGCTCGTCATGAGCAACAGCCTGCTGATGACGTTCATGCTTTGGGAGATCATGGGGATCTGCTCCTATTTGCTGATTTCTCATTGGGCCGAGCGAAACGCAGCGGGCAGAGCAGCGACGAAGGCCTTCTTGACCAACGCTGTGGCGGATCTCGGCTTCGGGTTCGGAGTGGTGGTGACGTTTGCCACGTATGGGACCCTTGATATTCAGCAGATTCTGGCGGCCGCCCCGAGTATCAGTGGACAGAGCATCAACCTCCTGGGTTGGCTGGGCTCGGAGTGGAAGGTCGGAGCCAATACGCTGATTACGACCCTTCTCTTCATTGGCTGTGTGGGGAAGTCTGCGCAAGTTCCGCTCCACATCTGGCTGCCGTTCGCAATGGAAGCTCCGACACCAGTTTCGGCCCTGATCCATGCCGCCACGATGGTGAACGCCGGTCCTTTTCTGCTGGTTCGGTTCAGCCCCCTGTTAGTGCTTGCCCCATCGACGATGACCGTCATTGCGGTCGTCGGCGGAACGACAGCGCTCTACGGGGCCCTTGTCTCGCTCACCCAGACGGATATCAAGAAGCTTCTGGCCTACTCAACCATCAGCCAGATTGGCTTTATGATCTTCGCCTGCGGCGTCGGGGCATTCACTGCGGCTGTCTTCCACCTGTTGGCGCACGGTTTCCTGAAGGGCTTCCTCTTTCTTTCCACGGGGAGCGCACTCCACAACGTTGCCACGCACGGACACGACGAAAGCCATGCCGCGTCGGGCCCCCATCCCCTACGCCTGGCGTCACCCCTGTCCCTGGGTGCCTTGTTGCTAGCGTGCATCCCGCCACTGATTCTCTTTGCGGGCCCATACGAACGACTGTGGACCGCCCACGACCTGCCGTCTGCCAAGGCCGCCTTCTGGTTCATAGGCCTGGCAACAGTGTTCTTCACGGCCATCTACGTATTCCGAGGCGTGGTCTCTCTATTCCAACAGCGGTTCTCAGTTCGAGACGCCCAGACGCGCACGCCGCTCACCATCCATCCGCGCTTGCTGTCAGGGGCGCATGTGCCCGGGCTGGTGCTAGGGGGAGTCGGTGGAGGTGCTCTCCTAATGCTGCTATGGTCCTGGCTTGCTGGGTTCTTAGCTCCGGCCCTGGGGGTCGCGCGGCTCGGCTCCGGCGGCACTGCGCAAGCAAGCCTTTTCTCACCGTGGCTTCTTGTGCCACTTACGGCAGCCGTCGGCGGGTGGGCTGTCGGCTATCTTCTCCACGGGAGCTCCGGGCTTTCTGCACTTGCCCGGTCGGAGTGGATGAAGACGGTGTATGTTGCCCTCCTCCATAGGCTCTACTTCGACGAGATTTATGACGCCTACATCGTCCGACCCCTACTCCGTCTCGTGAATTGGCTCTGGCGAGTCGTCGACCTCAAAGGAATCAATGCCGTCGTCCAAGGAGTTGGATTCCTCGCTCTTTCGTTCGCGCGGGGGATCCGGGGCACCACTGAAAAGGGGATTGATGGCGCCGTTCACGCAGTTGGCCCCTTGGCAGTGTGGTTCGCACGGTGGATCCGGAGCACGGTCGAGACACGCGTCATCGACCGCGCGATCGCGGGTGTAGCGAGCCTGGTCATCGTTCTCTCCCGTTGGTTGCGCGGGACGATTGAAGCGCACGGCGTCGAACGCATCGTTCAAGGAAGCGCTACGTCCTCGTTACGTTTTTCCGCATGGTTGTGGAGAGTCGTTGATCGGCATGGAACCGATGAAGCTATCGAAGGCCTCGGACGGCTTGCTGACGAAACGGGTCAGGCATTGCAAAGGATCGAGCCGCGCACATTGCAGCATCATCTCTTGTTGGCCGTTTGTTGGTTGGTCCTGGCTATCGCACTGTCCTATTGGTTCCTGCTATGAGAACGTATGACGCAAGCTCGCCACGCTTTGGCCCGGGAAGGTATTTCTTATGAGCTCTATCCTTACCGATCACCTGATTAGCTGGATGATTGCCGTCCCGTTCCTCACCATCGCGGTGCTGCTCTTCATGCGCAACGACCAGTGGGTCAGGCGTGTCGCGCTTGCTGGCACCCTG